>CP070717.1:0-5129 GCA_020350445.1 Acidobacteriota bacterium
TCCGGAAGTTCGCTACTGATCATAATGATCGCCTTCCCTTCGGCGGCAAGTCGGTTCATCAAAAGATAGATTTCGTACTTCGCTCCGACATCGATCCCGCGGGTTGGCTCATCGAAGATCACGATATTCGCATTCCCCGCCAGCCACTTCGCCAGCACAACCTTCTGCTGGTTTCCGCCGGAGAGATTGCCCGCCAACTGCTCCTGGCTCGTCAGTTTGATCTTGAGGCTTTCGATGAAAGCGGCAAACTCCTGCCTCTCCCGGGTCTGGTCGACACAGAGTCCCCGGGCAAAACGGTTCAGGTTGGGGAGCCCGAAGTTCTCCCGAGCCGAGTGGTTTAGGACGAGCCCCTGCCCCTTGCGGTCTTCAGTCAGCAGGCAGATCCCGTTCTGAATCGCGTCGATGGGGGTCGAGATACGGACCGGACTGCCACTGATGAAGATCGTTCCAGCATCCGGCGTGTCCGCGCCAAAAATGATCCGCATGGTCTCCGTTCTTCCCGCCCCGACCAGTCCGGCGAAACCGAGGATCTCTCCCTCGCGCACTGAAAAGCTGACATCCTGTACTTTCCGGCCGCGAGAAAGCCCTTCGACACGCAAACGCTCGCTTCCCCTCCGGCTGACCCTTTCCGGGTACTCCGATTCGAGCGGACGTCCGACCATCATTTCAATCAGCTCGTTTCGAGATGTCTCACTAACCGGTTTCCCGCCGACATAGCGTCCATCCCTCAGTACCATGAGCCGGTCGGCGATCTCGTACACTTCATCGAGCCGATGGGTCACGTAGATAATTCCAATTCCCTGTTTCTTGAGATCCCGAATCATCTCGAAGAGGTGCTGGACCTCCTGCCGGGTAAGTGAGGCCGACGGCTCATCCATGACAATGATGCGGGCATCCTCTACCAGAGCCTTCGCAATCTCCACCGTCTGCTGCTGTGCGACCGTCAGGTCACAGCAGCGCGCCTCAGGATCGATGCGAATTCCAATTCGCTCGAACAGTCGACCTGCCAACCGTCGCTCTTCGGCAGCGGCAATGAACCCCGAACGGGTCTCTTCACGCCCCAGAAAGAGGTTCTCTCGGACGGTGAGCATCGGAACGAGGTTGAACTCCTGGTAGATGACCGATATCCCGGCCCGACGCGAGGCGACGGGGTCCGGCAGATCAACCCGACGCCCCCGGATCAAAAGTTCCCCCCGATCGGGGAGATGGGCGCCGCCAAGAACCTTGATCAGCGTACTCTTTCCGGCACCGTTCTCACCCAAAAGGGCCAGCACTTCACCTGTGTCCAGGCCAAGGGACACGTCATCGAGAGCCCTGACTCCCGGGAAGGACTTTCCAATTCCCCGTACTTCGAGCAGCTTTCCAGTCTTATTCACCTCTGAATCCATTCACCGGGACCGCTCGCTAACCTGCCAGAACCGGCCCCGCCCGGACAAGTTTGCCCGAGACGCCTGCTGTTCACAATGGGAAATCACCGTAACTGAAATCGCTCAATGGCTGATTAAAAGAATCGATCAAATAATAGTGAACAATTGCAGTCGCAGTTCTCTCTATACAGAAGTGTTAAGCAATTGATCTTAGAAACAGATCAGGGGAGTCAATGGAGGTGCTTGAATTGGAGGTGCTGAATGAGACTTCAAAGACGATTATTCCTGGCTTTCCTGTTCTTCACTTCGCTCGGTTGGTCAAGCATTACATTTGCAGCGGGCCAGCCCCCCAAAACCATCGTTGACAATGGCGACAGCAAGTCGTTCGTCTTTGTCCCCGAGGTCAAACTCACCTCGGTCAACAACCAGTTTGGAAACCTGGTCGGAGCCCGTTTTGGACTCATGCTCAATCACAAGTTCATGATCGGACTGGGAGGCTATGGCATGCCGATCCCCGAGAACGTTCCGATGGGTTACGGAGGTGTCGCAGTCGAGTATCTTCCCTGGTCGGACCGGGCGACCCATTTCTCCTTCGGGGCGCTCGTTGGAGCCGGCGGGCTCCCTAACCTAACCTTCCTGGTCGTCGAGCCACACGTAAAGTTCAACGCGAACATCTCTGCCTGGCTCCGACTGGGTGTCGGAGGGGGATACCGCTTTATCGGAGGTGCTGGATCAGCTGATTCCCTGCTCAGGGGCCCTGAATTGACCCTGAGTCTTGGCTTCGGAAGATAGAACCACCGGGATCAAGAGATAAAAGCCCACAGGTCTACGAGCCGAGTGTTCCTTGATTGCGAAACGAGAAGGATCGTAGACCTGTGGGCTTTTCTAGTTGCTATCTAGTTTGTTCCCTGTCCCGCCACGAGTGCCAGGAACTTCACTGATGAAAAGCCGGACTGTGACCCACCGGAAATCACCGGCGCACCCTGATCCTGGAACTGGCCCAGTGCCCGCCGGACCAGTCTGGCTTGTACAATCGGGTTTCTCGAACCCTGTCGATCCTCGCCAAAGTCCGTTCGCAGGGCGGCTTCCATGCCCTGGACAGCCTCCGGAACCGTCATCCTGAGCAGGGCGTTTACGGCTGACAGACGAACGCCTTCATTCGCATCCTTGAGAAGGTCGACAAGTATTGGAACGCCGTCGGCATGGTTGATCTGTCCCAGGGCCCAGGCGATTCGTCGTCTGAAGACATCCTCTTCAACACCCTTGGGAGTCTTAGCTGACAGGGTCTTGAGGACGGGAATACCAGAATAGTCATCATGTACGGAGAGGGCGACGGCAGCCTGCCAGCGGGTATGGTTCCACTTGTCGTTGGCCAATGCTTCTCGTACCATATCCAGCTCTGAAGGGTCACCGAGCCGGGCCAGACCGATTGCCAGCAAGCTCTTACGCAGTTCCTTTCCCTTCCCCTTCTTCAGGGCCTGTGTCATGACTTCCTTGGCCTTTTCACCTCCGACGCTGACGAGGAACCAGAGCATCTCATCGAAGTAGTTCACTTCGTTCTTGCTGGAGAAGAGTCCTCCGCCTTCCTTCTTCGACAGTTCGTCCTGCGCCCATTCGTAACCGCGTTCGTCTCCAGCACGAATCAAGAGCCTTGCAGCCCAAAACTGTTCTGACGGCGGCTTCGCCATGAAGCCCCCCTTGAGACTCTTGGCGACTTCATCGGCGATCCCTTCCGCCTTGTAGGTCAATAACAGTCCCTGCTTGGCGAGCTGTTTGACTTCATCCTGCTTCATTCCCCCCTTGAGATCCATTAGAGGCTCAACGGCCCGGGGATCATTCGCATAGGTCAGCCCCAATGCAGCGCCAGGATAATAAGACGAATTCATCATCCCCTTACTCTTTTCTGTCAGGGCCTCGAGGATGACGGTCTTCTGCTCTTCAGGGCAGTTCTCACTCCCCGCCATTCTTCCCATCATGCGCAGAGCCATGTTCTTCTGTTCGACCGAACCCTCTTCGAGCAATCCCATCACGATCTCGAGGGCCCTGTCAGGCTGTGCTTGCGCCAGGCCGACAATACACCGGCCGCGTTCACCTTCACCGGGAAACTGTGTTGCACACTGATCAAAGAATGCGATGGCCTCTTCCCGGTACCCGGCGCGCAGCAGAACAAATCCGGAATCGATCCAGGAATCCCAGATCTCAGATTCAGCACTTGAAAGCGCAGATCCGACTTCGCCTCCGATCAGCAATCCTCCCAGCGCTGTCAAACTGGCTGCCAACTGCTCCCCCTGCGTGACCTGGACGTTTGCTTTCAGCGCCGTCAGCAACTGGTCCACCGCCTGTTTGTGCTGTTCCTCGGGTAACTGTGACTTCCCTTCTTCCAGCAGGTAGTCCAGCAGGACCGGGTTATAAGACTGGCTCAGTGCTCCAGCCTCGAGCATCGAAGCCGGGGTATCCTGCGCAACGACGGACACCGTCCCCACCATGCAGACTAGAAGAATAACCAGCGCGCAAACGTACTTCATGGAACCTCCATTTCAATTCCCTTCGAAATTATCCCCAGCTGTGGCCCAACAGCCACCCCTCATGCGGTGATCTCTCCGCCACCTGATCGCCGAAAGAGGACTATGCCTCCCATAATAACGATTCTCACCAGTATCTCCAGTCACAAATTGCTGCTATCGCCTGGGGCTGGGATTCTGGAATGACCGATCGGTTTTCGACGAAGGAAGGCTAACGGTGTAATGAGAACTCCAAACGCAATTCACCCAGCAGGGTGCGAATCTCCTCAAAGATCCTCCACTCTTCCAACTGCTCGGGTGTCAAATCGGCAATTCTTTCGAGCAACTGGGGAGAATCCAGGATGGGGCTCAGGGTGAGAGGCTGGTATCCCTCAACTTCGACCTGAAGCCGAACGGTGCCCGGTATTTCCAGCAGCGCCCCCTGCTTCGGGACCAGGTGGCTGCCCTCTTTCCTGCTGACAGGTCCCAAAAACCGAATTTCGTGCGCAGTTCCTTCGAGCGGCTGTCCCGTCTCCCGGTCAGAGATATTCACGGCAACTCGGACCGGTACCGGTTCAGGCGGGTGAAATTCCGACGGGTCGAGGAAGAATGCTCCGGTAATCGCCTGCTGGAGGCCCTGCTCACCGCCTCGGACACGAATACAGTACCAAGCGCTCTCAGTTTCTGTGACCTCTCGGGATACCTCGAGGTCGAAGACCGGAGGGTCAAACCGGCGACGCTCGATGACCTCACCATTTCGGTACAACTCCAACTCAGACAATCCGACCGAATCGGAACCCGAAGCCCACGCCTCAATTCGGAGTTTCCTGTTCGTTCCGTCCGCGGCCGTAGAGGATCCCGGTGGAAACCCCTCCAGTGAGGCGACAATCAACGGCCCACTGGTTACAAATGTCCGACCCAAAGCAGTGGCTCGAGCAACTGCCCCGAGCGAAAACGGTTCATTCAGATAGGTATAGGTTCGTACGCTGCCCGGTCGCCCCCCGCCGGGCCGGTCGAAAGTGCTGTCTGAAGAGGCTGTTGCCGCTACCCGGTAGCCTCGATTCAAAAGCATTCTCCAGAGATGGAATGCCTTCTGATTGGATTCCTCCTCTCCTGCTGTCGTCAGGAGATCGATTCCGTCGTAGGTCGGTCCCAGAAGCGTGTCCAGGGGGAGCTCCACCGCCATATTGGAGACCCTCGTCTTCTCAGCGAAGGGATAGCCGGCTTGGCCACCCCAAGGGCCCCACCACCAGCGGAAAGG
>CP070717.1:5229-15438 GCA_020350445.1 Acidobacteriota bacterium
CCGGTGTTAAACCTCAGCGCGTTTGGACCCGAGAAGATCTCGACCTTATCCACACCGTCAACGTATGGGATAGGAGCACCTCCGGAATCGGAATCATCATTCAGGACGGAGTCCCCAGGCAAGGATTCGAATACGGCACGATAGCTGTTCCTGCACCTGAGTTCTTCGGCACAGGCCACGTCACCGGCGCAATCACCATCAGCACAATCCGTAACCCCGTCGCAGTCGTTATCCACCCCATCGCCGCAGGTCTCTGCTGTCGGCACGCAGCCGCCCGCGCATGCAGGGGACTGTGAACAATCAGCATCATCACAATCAACGTACCCATCCCTGTCATCATCCCGGCCGTTATCACAGATCTCAACTTTGGTCTTTCCCGCTTCCACTGGCATTGTGACGAGACCGATGGCCAGGCACAAAGCAGTCAAGAGAAGGAGCTTTTGGCTCAGACTTCGCATCATAGTGTCCTCCTTGCTTCTCATCCAGCACGTCTGCGCTCAGCTATTTCGAGAGTCGAAGGGTTCCCCGTTCTCTTGTTGTGTTCTCTGGGCACAGACGCGATTTCCACCCTCAAACTCGCTTGGACAAGAGGCTGCCCCCGACTCACTGAAAGGCCCAACCCCAGCCCGTTTCGAGAATCACATCACCATATTTGTAAACCTACTGGAGATAACAACTTTCGACAAACGAAAATCCGCAAGAACGCGTAAATGTCACTAATTGCCATCTTTTGCCATACGTTTGCTACGGGCGATTAGCTCGTATAGACTTTGAGCATGGGCGGGAGTGAGGGGCCTCTCGCAACAGGTGGCGGCCAGGGCTCAGGACGGCTTCAGGTAGAGGAACGCCTCGATACCTGGAAAGAGATTGCTGCTTATCTGGGGAGAGACGTCCGAACAGTCATTCGTTGGGCAGACAACGGTGGAATGCCAGTTTATCGTGGCGTAAAAGGTAAACGGGGAACCGTCTATGCTTTTCGTGCCGAGATCGACGAATGGATCCGCTCCGACTGCTCGGATTCACTCCAAACAACCCGTCCCCGCTCCTCCAGAATGGTCGTTCTGGTCGGAATTGGAGCCGTTTTCGTTCTGATTCTGGTTGGCGCGTCTTTACTCCTCCGACTGAACTCATTTTTGGATACGCCGGGTGCTCCTGTCGAGGAACGGCCCTGGGTTCTGATCACCGACTTTGACAACCGTTCGGGAGAGGACCGGTTCGACGGGACCGTTGAAACGGCATTACGAAGGGAGTTGGCTAATTCCCGCCATTTGTTGGTAGTGCCTCCCGAGCGCATCGCAAACACACTGGCTCTGATGAAAGAAGCTCCGGATATGACAATCGATGCGGTGCTGGGCCGTGAGATCTGCCTGCGCTACGGAGGCATTCGTGCCCTGTTGACTGGTCGCGTGGAGAGTTTTGGCTCAACTTACCTACTCAGTCTCGAGGTGGTGGATCCTGCCGATGGAAGGACTGTAGCGAGTGTCGAAGAGGAAGCACCGGGAGAGGCCGAAGTCCTGCCTGCGGTTCACCGACTGAGTGACTGGCTGAGGGAGAGCCTGGGTGAAAAACTGGCACGGATTAGGCGGAATGAAGATCCCCTCGAAAAGGTTACAACACCTTCCCTACGCGCACTGGAACTCTATTCGAAAGGCATGCGTGTTTTTCGTGGTCGATTCGGACCGGGAAAGATGGCCGAGGCCGAGTCTCTTTTCCGGCAAGCGCTTGAGGAGGATACTGAATTCGCATCGGCGAATGTACTCGCTTTCTGGTCCATGTACCACCAGGGGAAGAGTTCTGAGGACGAGGCTCGGTCTTTTCTCGAGCGTGCCTTCGAGCTTGCCGGTTCGACGAGCGACCAGGAACGCTATTTCATCGAGGGTACTTACTACGACTTGATTGAGAGGGACTACGAAAAAGCCTGCCAGATTTACGGGACCCTGGCAGATTTTTTTCCGGACCACCCCTGGGCTGCGGGCAATGCCGCTTTTAATTGCGGATCGAGATTGGGGAAGCGCGAGGGTTATCTGAGGTGGGCTCAAGCGGTGGATGTATGGCCAGGCTGGACCGGTTTAGCAGCGGAGTCACTTACTTTCTTGGAAGCGGATTTTGACCGTGCCCGACCCTATGTCGACCTGATGAGGACAGCTATTGCTGACGGAGATGTACTTCTCGAGGAATTCGGCGGAACTACTGCGGTAGTCTTTACCGAATTCTTCTCAGCCGAGGAACACCTCGAAATGAAACGGTTCTCCGAAGTCCTGAGCGAACTTCGGCGAGTGGAGTCCGCGCGGGATTCGATGAATTCATCCCTTCTGGAGTCTATTACTCAAAGACTGGTCTGCTTCCACCTCGCACTGGGGCGTTTTCGAGAAGCCCAGAGACTGGCCCAAGAAACTGGATATCGCACGCCGATTCGATCCTGGTCCGCTTTCCTTGCGGGTGATCAGACCGCCTTTGAGGGGCACTTGCAAGATTTTATTCGGAGGCAACTTGAGAGTTTTCCCGATCCCAGGACGCGGTTGAGTCACTATATTGGGCTGTATACTCCTCTCGGTGTGTTGATCCCTACCCTTGATCCTGAGTGTGCAATGAGAGTGACTGCTCTGGCGGACACTCCGGATCCGTTGTTCTCCGGGCCGGAAGAAAATGCCAGATTGACCCTGGTACGGGGCAGACAGATGCTCGCTGAAGGCCACCTGGAAGAAGCCCGGGTGCTGCTGACTAGAAGCCGCAACTGGTTTCGGGATTATGGTGACTGGGCTGCATTTTCGAACTATTTCATGAGCGTCGAACTCCTCACTGACCTACTGATTGAGCAAAAGGAACTACTGGCCGCCCGCCAGGTGCTGCATGATGCCGCCAGACAGAGGAAAATGGTGTGGTCTTATACAGGACCGCTGTACCAGAGGGTACTGGCCAGCCTGGCATTCGTCGATCGGGAACTGGGCCACATCGCTGAGGCTGAGGCTATTGAGAGCGAATTGGAGCAAACTCTCAGCCTCGCTGACCAGGATCACCCGATCCTGGTTCAAATCCGTGAGCAGCGCGAGGTACTGATGAAGATCGAATAGATGGGGCTAATTTCCTTCCTCAATGGTCACTGGCTGTTAGTCGTTGGCGGCGAGCCGCGAATGGCTGGAAGCCTGTGAGCGCAACGGAGTGAACAGGTGGATCCCTACCCATTCGTTCCAGCTATACTCCCCCGCGCAGTCTCTCTCTTAATTGAGATGGGCTGCCCCCCCGATCGTTTGTTTGATCTAAATCTATGTCTGCACTGAGCCGCATTCTGGCGCTTAGACATTGCTTTGAGGAAACAGGCGGAGTTTCTTTTGGGGAGGTGACCATAGCCGCGTCCAGCCTTGAAGAAGATGTCTTCTGGCTGGACAGTATCAGTGAAGCGGGATCGTCGAGAGCTTTGTTTTGAAGAGAATTGCCCTTCCTGCGCTTACCTTTCGGACACGAGGTCAGTGCCGCCACCCGAACGTACGAAGGAAGGCACAACGCTGGGAACCCAAGCGCCCAAAAAGAGTTGATCAGCCGAGGGGCCCCTTCCTCCTCCTCGCAAAAAGCAAACTCCTACCGGTTAACATGAGACGTGTTGGACCAAGAGACTCGCTTCGGGTGAACTAAATCCTTGAAGGATTCTTGCCCTCCAGGCGTATCATTGATTGTTATGAATGGAGATGGAACGAAGTGGCTGACCGGATGTGGAATCGGTTGCGCCGTGTTGATCGTGATCCTCGCCTTAGTTGGCTACGGGGGTTACTTGCTGGTCCAAAATGTAATCGATGAGGCGGAGGACATCGGTCGAACCATCAGCGAAGTAACGGACGAGTATGGTGAGATCAGGGACTACACACCTCGAGCTGATGGACGGATCACCCCCAAGATGGTCGAAGACTTTCTGTCTGTCAGGAGCACCACCGAGCCAACGCGAAGTGAGATCAGTGGCCGGATCGTCGAGCTTGAATCTCAGATCGGAACCTTCGAAGAAGGCAAGAAACCGGGCGTCTGGGAAGTAATCAATTTGATCAGAGATGGAGCCGGTACGATTCCCCTTCTGGCCAAGTTCCACGGGGAGAGGGCACAGGCCTTGCTCGAACAGGGCCAGCCTCTGGGCGAGTATGTCTACGTCTATGTGCTTTCCTACCACTGTTTCCTGAAGAAACCGATCGGAGATGGGCCGCAATTTCTGACGATCGGCAGGGACAACAATACGAGTTGGGACCCGGAGCGCAATCCTGAGGATGTAAGTGACGAAAGGGCCATTTATTTTGGCCGGGCGACTCGCGCCCAGTTCCGCTCCTTCTATCAGAACCTGTTGGACCGGAGTGGCGAACCGGATTCCGATTCCAACCCGGAGTGGATTACTGCAGTCCGGGAAGAGATGGAGAAGCTCGATTCACAACCCGGACGGGTACCCTGGCAGGATGGGCTGCCTCAGGTTATTACCGAGTCACTGGAACCCTATCGGTCACGGCTGGAAGCCGCCTATGACGGGATCCTCAACCCGATCGAACTGATGTCACTCGATCATTGAGAGGAGTCCTTCTGCCAGAGGCGGGAAGACAGGAACCGCCCCCAGGTCGAATCATACGGGTGGACCTCCTCGACTGGAAGTCCATCCCGGTACAGGGGCCTCCCTTCGTTGGCCCATTTGAATATCGATCCTTCGAGGTTGTAGACCTTGAACCCACGCCGCATCAGTTGTGTTGCCAGGGCTGAGGAGCGATAACCAACCGAGCAGTAAACCACTACAATCGGGCTGGACGCGGACCTTTCCAGGATCTCTGTCGCCTGCTCCACGGTTTCCGCATGCAGTGCTCCCTCTAGATGGCTCACCTCGTACTCCTCGTTCGATCGTGTGTCGAGGAGCACGACTTCGCGCCCTTCCACAAGCCATCTGGCGAGCTCTTCGGTGGGGAGCTGATCCACGGCAGGGAATTCACTTCGGATGCGGGCCAAGAGCGCTGTCCAGTCTTCTGTTGTGCGTTGACTGCAGCCAATTACAGCAAGGACGAGGATGACGAACAGCGAAAAGCAGATCGGACGGGCCGGATTCGCTCGAACATCATGGGAAACAACCTCCGAATGACGCTTCATATCGTAATCTGGCCTCGGAGATACTCGACCGCCCGGCCACAGATGGCCACCCGGTCACCCCGAATCTCACAGACCAGTTCCCCGCCCCTTTGAGAGACCTGCCTGGCCTGCAAACGCCTCTTCCCCAGTCGCTCGGACCAGAACGGAGTCAGCGTGCAATGCGCCGAACCGGTGACAGGATCTTCGAGGATTCCTGCTCTCGGAGCAAAGAAACGCGAGACGAAGTCGACCTCTTCACCCGCGGCAGTCACAGCTACGGCAAAGCAGTCGATCTGGCCCAGCCTCGAGAAATCGGGCTTCAGGTGACGGACTTCCCTCTCACTACTCATCAGGGCCATCCAATCGCGCTCGGCGTGATACAACTCGAGCGGCTCGGCCCCAAGTGCCGCGGCCAATTCAGCGGAATGCTCGACTCGCACAGGAGGTCGAGACGGGAAGTCCAATTCCATGAGATCGCCGTCGCGCCTGACCTTCAGCACGCCGCTCCGGGTCTCGAATCGGACTTCCGGACCGCGGGTCAGTTTCTCCTGAAACAGAACGAAAGCACTGGCCAGAGTTGCATGCCCACAGAGATCGACTTCCAGCGCAGGTGTGAACCATCGCAGGCTGTACACCTCTTTACCCGGTAGTAGGAAAGCGGTCTCTGACAGGTTGTTTTCGGCAGCTATCTGCTGGAGCGTTTTGTCAGGTAGCTCCCGATCCAGAAGGACCACTGCGGCCGGGTTACCGGCAAAAAGCTGATCGGTAAAAGCATCGACCTGATAGATTGGCAGCTTCATACCGCCCATTGTATCGGGTTTCGACAGCCTTTTCGCCGATGCCCGGGAGGACTCGAATCATCAATAGCGCTCGATCGAGATCCCTCCACCAGAAGTCCTCAGAACCAGCCGGGGGCCACTACCGTTCAGGGTCCCTTCCAGGTGCGACTTCGTCTTATCCCGAACCTGCAGGTCGAGGTCTGACCTGACATTTCCGCCGGAAGCACGAGCGTCCAAATCCAGCCGTGACTGGGATGCGACCCGGACTGCTATGCCGCCACCGGAAGTGCTCAGATAGCAATCCCCGGAAGGCTGCTCAGAAAAGACTGCGCTGATGTTACCTCCAGAAGTCTCGGCCCGAAGGGAACCGGCAACGTGCCGTACGTTAATAGCCCCACCCGAGGTGCCAAGTTCGGCTTCGCCAGAGATCGCTTCAGCAGAGATCGATCCTCCCGACGTGCTGGCATCAATCCTCCCAATGACTTCTCCCAGCCGAATGCTTCCACCCGAAGTCTCCACATCGACCCCACCGGTAGCTCCGTCGAGGTCAATGCTGCCTCCCGAAGTCCTCCCCCAGATAGGGCCATCGATACTGCCGAACCTAAGACTTCCGCCCGAAGTTTCACTGCGAGCTTCACCCTTGAGATCACCCAGGTCGATACTTCCTCCCGAAGTCCTTAAATCAACGTTGAACCGATACGGGATCTCAGCCCTCAACACGAAACCCTTTGACCTGCCCCAATTAAACCAACTGGAAAAGGTTTTCTTCGAATCGATCAGCACGTTGACGGTGTTGCCATTCCGAGTGAAATCCACCGTGAATTCATCGAAGAATTCCGCCTCATCCCAGTTCTTGAGATCGATTTCCAGGGAAACTTCGCTTCCCGAACCCGTTGTCACCTCGACTGAACCGTGTTCGGCCTCAACCTTCAATAAGCCGCCCGGTTCGACATTAAAGTTGGCCGAAAGGTCATCGGCCGCCAGTAGAAGGCTGCCGGAACAAATCAAACTTGCAAGTAAGGTGGTACGCAGTAAGGTTCTCAACATGATTCCTCCTCAATTCCTACTCTTACCTAAACGGAGACACTGCCCGAAAGGTTCGCAACAGGATCAGATGGGACTCGGGATGCCCGGCCAGCCGACTCAAATGAAGCACCCCGATATGGGACACCATCCAACGAATGAGAGTCCGGTCCCCGCCAATAACTCACGCTTTGGCTGCGGCCCTCACCAGCTAGTAGGCATTGGATACTTACCGATCAAGTCGTCGGGCGTCAGGATGGTCAGTCAACGTTTCTTGAAGCCCGGCTTGGGCCGTCCGTGTCCGAATGCCCCAGGACCCAAGACCAAAGATCCATAAGTCTCGCTCAATCGAAATGAACTCTGCGCAGAACTTGACCCGAATCAGCAGGGTCGGTCGCGATCACCGAGGTGTATTCCTTCAGGAACTGCGCAAGAAGGTTGAGTTCCCGTTCAGGAAGAAAAACGGTGGAGAGCGTCAGGCCCTCGTTGATCAGTAGATGAGAGACCTTTTGCCCCCTGAAGAAGTCGAGTAAATCTGCGGGAACCTTCGCCTTTTCCAGTTCGCGACCCAGTCTGAAATACTCGAAGACAAAGTCCGACCTCCAATTGCAGTCGAGCAGGTAGACGAAGTTACCCATGTTGACAAGGTAGAGCCTGTCGTTCTCAGCAACTTGCTGGTTTGCAGTCTCGTAGATTGAATAGCCCCGAATGCGCTTTGCCAGGAAGGTCTCGCGGCCTTCGAGGCCAAACCAGTACTGCGAAGGGTTGAAGGTGGATTGATATTGAATTCCCGAGAGCAGATTCCAGCCGATCAGGACCAGGACGACGGCATTGAGGGCAGGAGACTTCCAATGAGCGGCTCCCCAGGACAAAAGGAAACAAAGTCCGGCAACTGCAGGAAGAAGGAATCGGACTTGCCGGGTCGTAATGCTCCAGTAAACCAGAAAGGCTATCGAAAAAAGCATGAACAGGCGGACTTCACGAGTGCGCTTCGCGCGGATCAGCAGAAACGGAACAAGCAGGAAGACCAGGCCCAGAATCCCGTCATAGAAATGGAGGTCTCCAAAACGGCCGCGGATGAACACCAGGACAGGTGCCAGAACAGCGTCGAGCAGGGTTCCTTCGCCACCGCCGAAACCCGCCAGCCAGGCCAGAAAGAGTCGGCTCCGCTCCAGGTCCCAGTTGATTGCGGAGACCAGGTTGAATGGTCCGATATTAAACGGAAAGAGCGGCCAGCCCGTGATCAACCAGTTTCGAATCAGGTAGGGGGCAACCAGGAGCCCCGCAACCATCGGCCCCACGAGGTAGCTCCCGGAGTACACCCGTCGTTTGCTGATAAGACTGTCCAATAAGAACACGAGATCGAGTAGAAGAAGCAGCTGAAGTCCAGTGTACTTAATGCACCACGCACCGCCGACCATTACCCCTGTAAAGGCCGCCCAGCCAAAACAAGGGGCCTTCATCAGGCGGATCAACCCAATCACTGCGAGGAAGCAATACAGTGTAAACGCCAAATCGACGTAGGCCAGGCCTGCAATGAACATGACCGATGGGATCGAGAGGAAGGCCGCCACTGTCAGTGCAGCGTAGTTCGTCTCCATGAAACTGCGGGCGTAGCCAAAAAGCGCGGCTGCGATCAGAAGCAGAAAGCCCGCATGAAACAACTTGGCCGCCATCTCTCCTCCGAGGGGGAGACCGAGGACAAAAAACATGTCAACGAGCTGAGGGAAATAAGCGTAGACATTATCCTGAAACCATTGCTCGCCTCCACTCTCCAGCAGAGCCTTCGGGACGGCAAGGTGATAAGTCAACTCATCAATTCCGATCGGGGGCAAAGCAGTCTGCAGAGCGATCCAGATCCCGTACAGGACAAAAGCACCAGAAAGAAGCCAAACCGACATAGGTTGCTGCGAAAGCTGCAACAAGGCGGAGAATCGGCCGCGAATACCCGGAAGAACCACTCCGACCACTGCTCCGGCCAGCAGAAAGAACCAGGAAGCCCGGGAGCCGGCTTGTCCAAGAAGAACTACACCGAATATCGAGTAAGAGACTACGATCAGCCCGACAGCAGCTTCCACCGCTCCCTGTAGAGCTGGATGAGAGAAATCCCACCCGCACTTCCGAGCAATCAGTCTCCCGATCTCTCGAGCAGCCAGAAACGTCACAACAACCTGCAATATCGCCAACACTGCTTCCATTCGACGTCTGAGTCTATTGAAAGGGCCTGATATCTGGGCGAGTTACGAATCTTTAGGCCGACAATTGCATCAATCAAGGTACGGGCAGGATCCAGGGGATCTTAAGAAATCCGGCCAAGGAGAATTAGATGACAATGGGCAAGAAACCTCACCTGCAAACTGGGCTTACACTGCTCCTACTGCTGGCTTTGACTGTTCCGCTCCAGGGGCAGACCAAGCTAAAACCCGGTTTCAATCTCTTCAGCCTTCAACAGGATGTAGAGATCGGGGCCAAATCGGCCGAAGAAATCGAGAAGCAGATGCCAGTGCTGAGAAATCAACGCGTGCAGAACTACATCGCCGAGGTCGGAGAACGGCTGGCAAAGGCGACTGATGGACCTGATTTTCCCTATCAGTTCAAGGTCGTCAACGTCTCGGATGTCAATGCGTTTGCCCTGCCGGGCGGCTTCATGTTCGTACACCGCGGACTCATCGAAGCGGCTGACAATGAAGCAGAAGTAGCTGGTGTCATGGCCCACGAGATTTCTCATGTCGCGCTCAGACATGGAACGAATCAGGCGTCTAAAGCATACCTGGCGCAGGCAGGACTCGGCATCCTCGGGGCAATCCTGGGTGGAGGCGGAGGAACGACGACGCAGATGATCAATATGATCGGGGGCTTTGGACTGAACGCCACTTTTCTCAAATTCGGGCGCGACGCCGAGAAGCAGTCTGACTTGATGGGAACACAGATCCTGGCTCGGGCCGGCTATGATCCAATGGCCATGTCCACCTTCTTTGACAAACTTCGGGAACTCCAGGGGAAGGATCCCAGCAAGATGGAGATCTTCTTCAGCAGTCACCCCGCTCCCGCTGATCGGGCCCAGTATGTCGCTGATGAAGTCCGCTTGCTCAAATTGCAACCCCGCGGCAGCACCGGCAACTTCGAGAGTATCAAGGCGGACATGGAAAAAATGCCCAAGGCACCCTCGATGAAGGACTTAGCGTCCAACGGTGGAGATGGCCAACCGCCCCGGGAAACGGAATCGCCAGAAACGACCGTTCCACAACTCGAGCCGCCGTCGCGAAGTCTCGCCACGTTTGAAGCCAAGAGTGGACTCTACTCGGTCCGTTACCCAGATAACTGG
>CP070717.1:15538-25911 GCA_020350445.1 Acidobacteriota bacterium
TCTTCCGGTTCTTCCTCGATCAGGGCCGGAATCTCCTCCCAACCACAGTCCAGGGCGGCCGCAACTCGGCGGAAACCGGAGACGATCCTGAGCCTTCCGCCACCGATCGCCACCAGGCGAACCGGTACCAAGACTCCTCTCTTCCGAATCGAATCGAGAAGTGAGGAAGACACAAGATCGAATTCCTTAGGAGCAACCGCAAAGGTTCGGTCCGCCAGATCGAGTCCCCTCAGGGGGACCAGGGTAACTATCTGATTTTTTGAACTCTCCATAGAAGCCCTCCATTATAGAGCCGCAACTTTGCACTCCGAAATTCATCAGAACTATTGCCATAAACAGACAAGGTGCTTACAATTGCTATTTCGTCCGTTTTGGTCGACACGAGGGCAGGTAGCAACGCCGCTGGATTTCTGGCCTAAGAATAAACGAAATTTATAGATGGAGGTCGCTGACCATAATGTGTTTGAAAACCCTTGAGAATAAGCCGTTTCTGGTCATTCTCCTAATGATGCTGATTCTGAGCTTCCAAATCGCTTTTGCACAGGAAGAGGGAGAACCGGCACCCAAGTACACGACTGGCGAGTATAACGACTATCAGAAAGCTGTCGAAGGTGGACCGGGTACGCTTCTCACATTCATCAAAGAGAACCCCGATTCTTACTTGACGAAAGAGTACGGGATTCGACATTACCTCGGGTTGATCGAGGAGGCTTATAAGAGTGGGCAGCATGATGAGACCCTGTCGAGAGCCGAGAACTTCCTTGCCGATATAGACGCGAGCAATTTTGCCGCCCAGTACTATGCGGCACTCTCGGCCTATCTCACGCGCAATTGGCCGAAGGCCGCCAAGTATGGGCAGGCAGTCTATGATGCTCGGCCGGAAACTGAAGGTTTCCTGTCGATCCTGGCCCGTGCATACCACAGTGCGGGGGATCTCGACCACGCGGTACCGATGATTGAATCTTACTGCGGTACGGTTGAACCGAAGGACTGTTACGACTTGCTTCCTACGATCACGGCTCATTATGCAGGCAAGAAACAGTGGGCCAAGGCCAGTGAATATGCGCAGAAGACGATCGAAGCGCTTGATGGGGTTCCCAAGCCTGCGGAAGCCGCCGATGACGTCTGGAAGAACTACGTCGAAGATGAGAAGTCCAAATGCTACACAGTGCTTGGCAAACAGGCCTTCGAATCGAAGAAATGGGCTTCGGTTGAGAAGAACCATCGTTCTTCACTGCAGTTGAATGCCAAGGACAAGGTCCGAAGGGCCGAGAGCTACTATTACATTGGCATGTCTTTGTGGAACCGTGAAATGATCGATCCCGCAATGGAGTCTTTCGCCCGCGGATCGAAGATTTCGGGAACGCCCCATGCCAAGCCCTGCAGAGAACAGCTTGAGCGCCTCTACAAGGGGACACACAACGGTTCACTTGCCGGTCTGGAAGAATTTCTGGATCGCGTAGGATAGTCCATTCAGCAGTCTGAGACTGCCTTTGTTTTCAAGGCACGTCGCGCGGAGTCGATGACTTCCGCAGGCGTGCCTTTTTTTTCTATCTTCGCTCACCTGACAGCGGCCAATCCAGCTGTCGTCATCTCATGGTATGGTGGACGTTTTCAGCTCGGTCCCGGAAGGGATATGGATCCTATAGAAACGGCAGATGAATGATTGACCTCGACCAACTACTCTTAGATCTGAACGAACCTCAGCAGACAGCCGTCAAACACACCGGTGGTCCTCTGCTGATCCTGGCGGGCGCAGGAAGCGGGAAGACCCGGACGATTACTTACAAGATCGCCTACCTGATTGCCAAGGGGATTACTCGGCCCGAGCAGATTCTGGCGGTTACCTTCACGAACAAGGCCGCGGCTGAAATGCGTTCCCGGGTGGAGCAACTTCTCGGTTCAGTCCCTTCCTTGCCCCTGGTCTGCACGTTTCATTCTCTCGGAGTTCGACTTCTCAGAAGGCATGCCGAGTGCATCGGGTTCCGTCCCGACTTCACGATCTGCGACACGGATGATCAGAAGCGTGTTGTCAAACGGCTTTTCAAGGATTTCGGCTTCGATGACGAAGTGATTTCCACCGACACGGCTCGCCGGTTGATTAGCCATGCCAAGAATAAAGGGTGGAGTCCCGAGGAGTACTTGAATCAGAATCGAGATTCCGCTGGAGAGGTCGTCTACGAGGTTTTCAAGGCCTACAGGGACACGCTACAGCGGTTGAATTCGATGGATTTCGACGATCTCATCCTGATGACCGTCAAGGTCCTCAAGGAAAACCCTGACATTCGAGAGCGCTATGGGACCTGGTACGAATACCTGCTGATCGACGAATACCAGGACACCAACGCACCCCAGTTCGATCTGGTTCGCCAGCTGACCGCACACCACGAAAACATCAGTGCCGTCGGGGATGAAGATCAGTCGATCTACGGTTTTCGTGGGGCCGACATTTCAAACATCCTGCGGTTTGAAAAGGATTTCTCAGGTGCGCGGGTGATCAAGCTGGAACAGAACTATCGTTCAACCCAGAAAATCCTCGAAGCCGCGACAGCCGTTGTTTCTAATAACGTCAATCGAAAGAAGAAGGTCTTGTGGACTAAGGCTTCCGGAGGCGATCCAATTCGGATTCTCGCCGCCCAGGACGCAAGGGAAGAAGCGAACTACATCGCCCAGAAGACGAGAGAGCACCTGCTTTCGGGGGCATCGAGCGTCGCCGTGCTCTATCGTACAAACTTCCAGTCCCGCCAGTTCGAAGAGATCTTCAGGAGAAACAACATAAACTACCGTTTGGTGGGAGGGGTCAGCTTCTACCAGCGCAAGGAAATCAAAGATGCCGTCGCCTACCTGCGCTCGGCGGTTAACCCGGATGACGATATCTCCCTGACGCGCATACTCAATGAGCCCCCCAGGGGAATCGGGGATGTCACCCGCAACCGGATCCTCGATCTGGCAAGAGAGCACTCCCTCACCTTTTGGCAGGCTCTTTGCTTTGCCCTGGAAGAGAATCTTTTCCCGGGTAGAGCGCACTTGAAGTTGGAGCAATTCAAACTTCTAATCGAGCGGTGTCGGTCGGTACTCGACCAGCCTCTGTACCTGGCCCTGGAGCAGATCCTGGACCGCAGTGGATATATCCGGGCGCTTAGTGACGGATCCGAGGACAATACAAGCCGTATCCAGAACCTGCACGAACTCGTAAATGTGGCCAAAGAGACAGGCACAGGGGAGAATCCGATCCAGGAGTTCCTCGACCAGGTGGCACTGCATGCCGACATCGATGATTTCGACGAAGACGCTGAAGTCACCTTGATGACCCTCCACAATGCCAAGGGCCTCGAGTTTCCGGTGGTCTTCCTGGCGGGCTGCGAAGAAGGGCTATTCCCTCACAGTCGATCGATTGCCGAGAACGATCTCGAAGAGGAACGTCGACTCTGCTACGTAGGCCTGACGCGAGCTCAGCAGAAACTCTACCTGACATTCTCCCGCCGGCGGCGATTCTTTGGCCGTGAGAGTGAGGAGTTGAATCGCCCCAGCCGTTTCCTCCAGGAGATACCCCAGGATCTTGTCGAGGAGGTATCGCTTTATCCCGCATTTGGAAGCGCTTCACCCGGTTTCCGGGGGGCCGTGGAATTGGGCTCTGAATCGCTGTTTGCACCTCAGAAGCCGAGTCGGCCTTACCCGGGCAAGACATTCAACACTGTCGACAGCGTTCAGAAAGCACTGAAGCAGTGGCCGGCCGCGAAGAAGACCGCTTCGGGATTTCGGGCGGGATCGTTTGTGCTGCATCGTAAATTCGGACGGGGGAAAGTCCTTTCTGTCGAACCGAGTGGTTCCGATCTGAAGATCACGGTTCAGTTTCCAGGCAAGGGCATCAAGAAGATGCTGCAGAGCTACGCAAAACTTCAGTTGGCCTAGCGGAACTTCCCGTAAGTTCGAACCCCTTCTGAATTGAAGCGTATAAATAAACTGCAACCGCAAGTGCGCCGGAGTTGAAAGAGATTCGTAATCGCGGACTCTAACTCAAATGAGTTCGTCGGCCTGTTAAACTCCGCTGTTGTAAACTAGAGACTATAGATGGTTCGCAGTGCATGGATAGCCAATTCGGAACGGATTCGCTATCCGATTTAAACTGGAGGAATACATGACCAACTTTGACGCTTTTCTGACTTCAAGAAAAGGTCTGACCTTTCTCGCGCTTCTGATTACGTTGGGACTGGGTATCACAATCGGTTCCATCCTGTCGGACGAAGTGACGAAGGCTTCGCAGACAGAGCCTCACAAGCTCAAGATCACCGGAGAGGGGTCTCCGGTCGTGTTGGATGAAGAAATAAGTCTCCGGGAAGGCTTCCGGAGGATTGCTGAAACCGTTGAACCGGCAGTCGTCAATATCAGCACGCAGTCGATCGTCGAATCCTCATCGGCGCAGAATCCACACCCCGAGCAATTGCGCGAGTTCTTCGGCGATGAGTTTTGGGAAAGATTCTTCGGCTCCCCTGATTCACCTCGCCAGCAGAAGAGAACGAGTCTGGGCTCTGGAGTCATTGTAGACAGTACGGGCTACATTCTCAGCAACCACCACGTTGTCGCCCCGATTGAACGCAGGGGTGTCCGCAGGAATGCCGACAAAATCGAAGTCCAGATGCACAACGGCGAGACCTACGAAGCCCAGGTCATTGGGGTCGATCCGGAATCGGATCTGGCTGTCCTCAAGATCAGTTCTGACAAACCACTTCCATTTGCCCAGGTCGGCGACTCCACGAAACTCCATATTGGCGATTGGGTGATGGCCATCGGCAGCCCATTTGGACTCGAACAGACCGTGACGGCTGGAATCGTTTCTCAGACCCAGCGGATTGTTCCCTCGACCCGCATCTTCGGCGATTACATCCAGACGGATGCCGCCATCAACCCCGGGAACAGCGGTGGGCCACTGGTCAACATGAAGGGTGAGGTTGTCGGAATAAACAGCTTCATCAGCACGAATACCGGTTCCTTCGTTGGTATCGGATTCGCAGTCCCGTCCTCTGTGTTCGTGAACTCGTACAACCAGTTGGTTTCGACTGGAAAGATCGAACGCGGCTGGCTCGGTGTCTCGATGAACACCTTCCCGATGACCCCGGAACTCGCCAAGTACTTTGGCGTAAATGGAGATGATAGAGACGGGATCAAGAATGGAGACGGTGTCGTCATCACTCAGTTGATCGATGAGAACGGCGACCAGGCAACGACGGGACCTGCGGCAAAGGCCGGGGTCAAACCGGAAGATGTGATTGTCAAGTTCGGCCCCCGGGAGATCAAAACCCTTTATGACCTTCGCGTTGCAGTTGCTAACACTCCGCCTGGAGAAGAGGTACCTGTGGTCGTCGTCCGCCATGGTGAAGTGATCGAACTCAATGTTGTTTTGGCGGAACGAACCCTGGAAGCCCGCCAGAGAGCCGAGAATGAAGGCTTGTCATTCGAGGAAGAGCCGGACGAAGAAGAGAAGCCGAAGGAGATCGGACTCGAATTCCAGACCCTTTCCTCACGTGAAGCAACCCAGTTGAACCTGGATGATGTCAAGGGTGTTCTGATCCTGGATGTCACTCCGGGCAGTCTTGCCGATGATGCCGGCTTGCGACGTTCACTGGTTGTCACTCATGTCAATGGCGTGGCGGTTCCAACTGCACGTGCCTTCAAGGATGCAGTCACCGATATCACTCCGGGGACAGGTGTAGTTCTGAGGGTGATTCAGGGCAGTCCCGATGGACAAAGATCAATCGCCTTCACGTCGTTTGTCAAGCCCTGAGCGTTAGTCGAAGCTTCGGCTTTGACCGGTTATCAATAGCCCGTGGCCTCTCCCAAATCAGGCCACGGGCTTTCCGTTTTCGGTTCCACCCACTCCCCATTCGCGATAGAATCCACCACCATGATGAACATCGGATTACCTCGAGAAGTCAAGGACAATGAATACCGAGTCGGCCTGGTACCCGCTGGGATTCTTACGCTGACACATGACGGCCATAAAGTACTCGTCGAACGAGGCGCCGGTGAAGGTTCCGGCTTCAGTGATGCTGAGTTTGAAGATGCCGGAGCAGTCCTGATCGACACCGCCGACGAGGTTTGGCGCGAGAGTGAGATGATCATCAAAGTCAAGGAACCGGTCGCTGAAGAATATGATCGGATGCATGATGGGCAGATCATCTTCGGCTACTTCCATCTCGCTCCCCTACCGGAACTCACCCGGGTCCTTCTGCAGAAGAATGTCGTCGCCGTCGCTTATGAGACGATCACGAACGACGATGGCCACCTCCCTCTCCTCACTCCGATGAGCGAGATCGCTGGCAGAATGGCCACAATCGTCGGCACCTATTACCTGCAGAAACCGCGGGGAGGTCGAGGCGTCCTTCTCGGGGGAGTTCCCGGCGTGCGGCCGGCACTCGTTGTCGTAATCGGTGGCGGAGTTGTCGGTCTGAACGCGACTAAGATGGCGATGGGACTGGGAGCTCAGGTCAGTGTTCTCGATGTCGACGTCGACAAGCTCAGATACTTCGATGACCTCTATTTCGGCCGCGTCGAGACCTTGATGTCAAATAAGCTTCACCTGGCCGAATCCTTGCGAAATGCCGATCTCGTGATCGGGGGTGTACTGATACCCGGTGCCAACGCGCCGAAGCTCGTCTCCCGTGAGATGGTCTCCAACATGAAGCCCGGATCGGTCATCGTTGACGTTGCCGTGGATCAGGGGGGCTGCTGTGAAACCACGCGGCCTACAACCCACAGTGACCCTGTCTACGAAGTCGATGGCGTACTTCATTACTGCGTGACGAATATGCCGGGAGCGATGCCCCGGACATCAACGCGGGCGTTGACCAATGTCACACTCCCCTATGCTCGAACCATCGCACGAGATGGGATCGATCGGGCGGCCACTGCTGATCCCCACCTGTGCAACGGAATCAATGTCTACAGAGGACATATCACCTGTGCGCCTGTGGCCGAGGATCAGGGGTTGACCTACACGCCGATCGATTCCCTGCTCTGATTGGTCGGGAATCTGTTGAGAGGGGCTTCTGTCGTTGAAACGCAGGAACCTTAGGCTGCAAATCGATCCGCCAGCTTCCGGCGAGCAGAATATGCGTACCGACTGGGAGCTCCTGCTGGAAGCCGAAAATTCAGACACTCCGCTGACTGTTGTACGATTCTACCGCTGGGAGAGGCCGACAGTTTCTCTCGGGAAACACCAGATTCCAGAACGCTCGATAGACTTCCTGTTTTGCCAGGATTCCAGAATTCCAGTTATTCATCGCCCAACCGGGGGGCGGGCGGTCCTGCACGCCGACGAACTCACCTATGCCGTTGCTTCGAATGACTCTTCACTTTTCGGAACGCTGGATATCAGAGGAACCTATCAGCAGATTGGTGAAACCTTGCAGGCCGGCCTCGAGAGGATCGGAGCAGAAACCGTACTGAGCCGGGGAAAGACCGATCCCGGACTCGAACGCAATGCATTACAATCCTCACCCTGCTTCAGCACCGCATCACGCAGTGAACTCACAGCCACAGGTCGGAAAATCGCCGGGAGCGCACAGCGACGCCTCAGGAAGAGCTTCCTCCAGCACGGTTCGATCCCTCTGCTCATCGATTACCGCCTGATGAGCCAGGTTCTCAAGTATCCTGAAGAATTCCTCAGGTCGCGCATGATTTCCGTCTCTGAAGCAGTGGGGCATCCGGTCCCGTTCGAAAGCGTCGCGGAAGCCCTGAGAGAAGCTTTTACAGCCTGGCACTAATCCTTACGCTGCATTCGAAGACAACCGCGGTTGTCTTCCCTGATCGATTGAGACAGAATGCAGGCGGAAGGTAAGCGTATGACTTCAAGAGAACGAATCAACCGTACACTCAACCATGTCGAACCCGACAGCATTCCCCTGGATCTAGGGTCTTCAGCGGTGAGTGGAATGCATGTCAGCACCGTCTATAAAGTAAGGCAGGCCCTAAAGCTGGACTCTCCAGGCACTCCGGTAAAAGTTATCGAGCCATACCAGCTGCTGGGGGAAATCCAGCCTGATTTGATGGAAGCTCTTGGAGTCGATGTGATCGGCGTCTGGCCTACCAAGACTTTGTTTGGCTGGCGAAACGAGGAGTGGAAACCCTGGACGACGTTCGATGGCACTCCCGTCCTGGTCCCCTCAGCGTTCAATACCACCGTCGAGCCAGACGGCGACCTACTGGCCTATCCGGAAGGAGACAAATGCGCACCGGCCAGTGGGCGAATGCCGGAAGGGGGGTACTACTTCGACTCGATCATCCGACAGCCGCCGATCGATGAGGGCAACCTCGACGTCGAGGACAATCTGGAGGAATTCGGTCTGATTACCGATGACGAACTCGAGCACTTCCGCAGCCGAATCACCCACCTCCATTCCACGACCGACAAGGCCATTCTCGCCAATTTCGGGGGAACCGCGTTCGGTGACATCGCCCTCGTTCCCGCTCCCTGGTTGAAGAACCCAAAGGGAATTCGAGACGTCAGCGAGTGGTACATGAGTACCGTAATCCGGAAAGAATATGTCCGAGAGATCTTCAGCCGTCAGTGCGAAATCGCCCTGGCCAATCTGAAGCGCTGTTACGAGACGGTCGGCGACAAGGTCTCGGTGGTCTTCATGACCGGAACCGATTTCGGCACGCAGATCGGGCCCTTTATTTCACCAGAGGCTTACTGCGACCTGTATCAACCGTTTCAGCGCCGCTTAAATGACTGGATCCATGAGAATACGCCCTGGAAGACCTTCATTCACTCCTGTGGATCCGTCCGAGCATTGATTCCCCACTTCATTGACGCCGGTTTCGATATTCTCAATCCGGTCCAGTGCAGTGCCAGGGACATGGACGCCATTGAACTAAAACGGGAGTTTGGCGAGCGAGTCACCTTCTGGGGTGGCGGAGTCGATACCCAGCAAACCCTCCCGTTCGGCACTGCCCAGGAAGTGCGAACTGAAGTGCGGGATCGAATTCGTGCATTCGGCCCGGGCGGCGGTTTCGTCTTCAACACAATTCATAACGTCCAGCCTGCAGTCCCGGTTGAGAATGTGCTGGCACTCTATGAAACCCTGGCGGAGATGCGCGAGTACCCGATTGACTGACACCGATCGAATCCCATCGAACGGTTAGAAGGCAGACGCCCAGAAACAGCTTAGATCCAGCCGCGAAGCTTGTAGTAGCCGAGTGCGACAAATTCTCGTGCGATATCGACCTCGTCCTGAAGCGTCAACCAGAACGAGTACCTCACCATCAAGGCCTCCCCCATATCTGCGTCCGAGTCGGCTCCCGTCTCCGCTAGCGAGTAGCTCACCGTCACGGTCTCCCTCCTGCCTGTCTCAGGGTCGACTTCCATCTCCACTACAGCCGCTCCGGCAGCATTCGTAAAACCCTGCCGATGAAAACAGAGAAGAGCCCTTCGCAAATGATAAGGCGAGGTCACAACAAGAATCGGTTCCCTGCTTGCCTGCTGTCCCAACATTGAACAGATATTCGCCACCTGCTGATAAGTGTTTACAGCACGATACTCCATCCGAATCCGATCTGCCGAAATCCCCCTGAGAACCAGTTCATCGCTCATGCGTCCTATATGGCTGGAAGCGGGATCGGAGTGCGTCGGCAGCGCGACAATGATCAGGGCTTCGGGAAACTGAAGACCGGCCTTGGCAGCGTAAAAGGTCCGCATCAGACCCGATGCACTCGGGATCCCTCCCCCGCCCAGAACTACGATGTAGCGTGGCATTCCCGACATCTGAACGTCAACTGCCTCAATCCAGCAGGTAATGGCTCCGGGAATTCCCAAGACGGCCAAGGCCAGCTGTATCAGGAAAAGCAGGGCCATCAGCCGAACGAAGGTCTTCCCGATTGCGAGTGGAAGACCCTTCCAGAGCTGACGAAATCGTGTCAGTTTCGGCTCCATCTGACCAGCATCATACCAATTTGAAAACCAGGAGTCGTTGGTTGGCAGGGCTCGGTACGTTTGGCATAATCACCTGCAAATGGACAATAGGAGAGGCGATTTGAAGAGAATGGGTTTGAAACACTTTGTCCAGTTCGGTGTTGTACTGACACTGCTGATCCTGGGCAGCGGGGTTCCAGTTCAAGGTCAATCGGGCGAGGAAACTTTAGAACACCCCGTGATCGCACCATTCCCCAATTCCGTCCTCAGGCTGAAGAGTTCAAAACGAGAAAACTATTC
This sequence comes from Acidobacteriota bacterium, assembly GCA_020350445.1. Taxonomy (GTDB): domain Bacteria; phylum Acidobacteriota; class UBA6911; order RPQK01; family JAPXNP01. Next base: position 25,749 of record CP070717.1, read on the forward strand.
GGTCAACTCCTTCCGGATCAATGTCGACAACCGACCACAGACCGTCGAAAAGGGAGGAGTTTCCTGGGTTCTCGATTACAACATTGTGAATGCCAATGGTGAGCCAGACAAAACCGTTTCAAATGCCGAAGTCCTGAGGAACTACCAGCTCGCAGTTGAAGAG
>CP070717.1:26011-30963 GCA_020350445.1 Acidobacteriota bacterium
CAGGCTGAAGAAACTCGCGATGATGGCACCCGCACCAATCAGCAGCAGCGACCGGTGTGGAAACTCCTTCGTCGGATGCAGGACTCCGAGCCAGCGGAAGAACACCCCATCCTTTGCAGCGGCATAGGGCACGCGGGAGTAGCCCAGTAAGAGCGCGAAAATCGATCCAAAGGCTGTTACAACGATCATTCCAGCCAGTAACTTTTCTGCCCAGGGGCCATAGACAGCGCCCATGAAGGCGGCACCGATCGATTCCGACTTCATTCCCTCTTCCCAGGGGACAACGCCGATGAAGCCGAATGAGATCAGCACGTCAATGATAGTGACCCCGATGATCGAATAGACCACCGCACGTGGAATCGTTCGCCCCGGTTCCTTGATTTCGGCACCCAGGTAACAGACTTGGTAATAGCCGAGGAAGAGGTAGAGAACATTTGCGGTTCCCTGACCCAGTCCCTGCATGAAATCGAGATCAAACTTGAAGGCGTCGGCGGGAAGATTGAAGGCGACCGCCGGATCGAAGTAGAAGATTGCCGTGACGATCACCCAGCCCGTCGTGACAATCATCGTGATCCAGAGACCGGCCATGATCTTGGCAATATCCGTAATCTTGCGGTAGAGGGCAAAGATCAGAAAAACCGCGATTCCAGCCGCTGTCAATTTCATTTGCAGGTCGGTCATTCCCGGCCAGAAGACTTTCAGATACTGGACCAGACCGATATTGCCACTGGCGATCTCGAGAGGTCCGGCAAACAGCACCTGCCAGACGAAGAGGAACGCCAGCATACGACCCCAGGTCTTGGGCCCAAATCCCTCTCTCAGAAAGACATAGGTTCCACCCGAGGCGGGCAGCGCCGCACCCAGTTCGGCGACGACGAGGCCGTCGGCCAGTGCGATGATGACTCCAACGACCCAGGCCAGATAGGAATGGGGGCCTCCCAGTGTCGAAAGGATGATGGGGATGGCGATAAAGGGGCCAATACCCACCATGTTCGACATGTTGACAGTCGTTGCGTTGAAGACTCCTAGGCGACGATGTAAAGCTGGTCCTTGAGACATGGGCAACGAGGCTACCACAGATCACTGAGATTTCGAATATCCCAACTTGCGCAGAAGGGCATTTATTTGGCAACCGAAATCGGGTGGTCGCTTGAAGGAGATTCTAGCCGGGGGTCTGCGCCAGTCGGCTTAGGCGGAGCCTCGCATCCTGAACCATGGGGTCTTGAGGTGAGTCCATCCGTAGCTGTAGAAACTCTACAAAAGATTCTTCTGCAGCCGGACTTCTCAGCTCTTGCTGCGCACAACCCATGAAGTAGTAGACCTGGGGGAAATACCAGAACGTTGGGACGTCGTCCAGGTAGACTGATGTCGCCTCGCCCCTCCTCTTGAGGCACTGTTCAAATTCAGAATAGGCTTCTGCATAGGCGCCGATCTCGAGATAGGCAACACCAAGTCGAAGCCTTCCGAGCCAGGTGTCGAGCCGATTCTGAGCTTCTTCAAAGGCTTGGAGGGCGGGACGAGTCTTCTCCTCGCTAAGCAGGATCTCTCCTTTAATGAGCAGGGCGTATACTTGCGGTTCTGGCTGCAAGCGAGCCGCGAGCTGTTCAGAGAGTTCACGGGCCCGCGACAGGCTTCCGGCTTCTCGAATCAGGTGAGCCGCTTCAAAGAGTACTCGATCGACCTGGGAGAGCCCCAATGCCGATTCGGCCGCACTTAATGCCTCGGCCGGGTTCCCTGAATGGAACTGTGCATGGGCCAACATGGTGTACATGATTGCCCTGGTCTCATTGGGAAGAACTCCCTCTTTCTCCTGCAGACGCTCGGTTAGCAGGCGGATACCCTCTTTCCAGCGGCCTTGAAACAGCTCCAGGTCGGCCAGGCCGATCGTCGAAAGAACCTCTCCGCGGCCAGGTACGGAAGCGAGCCTGGTGTAGATTGAGGAGGCGGTCTCGAAATCTTGCCGAGCCATCGCCGCCATCGTCTGGCAAAGCGGCGCCGTGGGGTGTTCGGGATTCAACTTCAGCGCCTCGACAGCCTCTCTGTCGGCGGCCTCAAAATCTCCCGCATACATCGAGAACAGGGCGAAGTTTGCTCGGGGGGTCACCATGTTGGGATAGCGTCGGGCCGCTTCGGCTCCAAACCGGACGGCCTGATCCATTTGCCGGGCGAAGAAGTAGGCTGTTGGAAGATTGGCGGGGCCTGCCGGATCTGCCGGGAACAGCTCCTGGAGGGCCGAGTACTCGGCGATTGCTTTCTGATAGTCCTTTTGATGGAGGTAGTAGCCTCCCCGGGTCCGGTACTTCTCCCGATCCGTCATCCGGTCGATCCTGGCCCAGGCTTCCTGGAAGTGCCTGCGCGACTCTTCGACTTCGCCGAGGTTTGAGTAACAGGCACCCATTCCCGCATAGGCCCTTCCCATGTTAGGGTCCAGGTCAGTGGCCCTTCTGAACTGTTCGATAGCCTCACGCCAGAGTCCGGTCGACTGTAAGTGCTGCCCCTCGACATAGTAGTGTGCGGCTTCGAGCGAGGCCGCCGTAAACGTCTCCTGCTCAATTCCCTCCGGGGTCGGTACCGATGCATCACCCAGCGCTTCCCGGATTTCGATCGCGAGCGTACCGAGATAGGGGAGGACCTCATCCCGCGTGCGAGCTGTGACCGCGTTGCTGTAGACCTCGGAACCGTCGTTTCCTCGGATTCCATCCACTGCGATCGTGTAGCCGTCCTTTCGGCCGAGGATCCGTCCCGTGATCAGCAGTTCGATCCCTTCGCGGTGAGCGATCAGACGAGCGGATTCAAGATCGAGAACCTGGGTGGGGTGATTCAGTTTCTGCAGGACATCCAGCGCAGCGGAACGATCGTAGAGTTTGACAAAAGGGGCACTCTCCAGGCCAATACCCAGCGCGCTTTCCACCACACCATCGAATACGATTTCCCCGGTCTGATTCTCGAACGAAGTGATCAGGACATTCAGGATGCTCTGCTCTGCCGGGATGTCCGCCGTTTCTTTCGTGGCTAACCACCAGGTTGTGGAGACAACGACGAGCAGTAACGCAAATGCCGCGACAGCACCTCCCCAGGTCAGTCGCCGGCCCTTCCGATCAATCCTCTCCCTGACGTGTCGAATGTCCTCGATCAATTGATCCACACTGGCGTATCGGTCGTTCGGGCTTTTGGCCAGGGCCATCTTCTGGATCTGAACCAGTTCTGAGACAGTTGCCACGCCGGAAGTCTGTAGCGGAGGTGGCGGGTCTCGCAGGATCGATGTGATGGTCTCTGTAAGTGTCGGTTTGCGAAATGGGTGATTACCCGTTACGAGTTCATGCAGGATGACGCCGAGAGAGAAGACATCGCTCCTTTGATCAACATCGAGACCTCGGGTCTGTTCGGGAGACATGTAGGCAGGAGTGCCGAGAAGGGTTCCCTCATTCGTAATGCTGCTCGAAAGGGTCTGGATGTCCGATGTGCTGATTCCTTTAGCCGGTTCCACCCTCTTTGCCAGACCGAAATCCATGACCTTCACGTGCCCCTGAGGAGTTAACATCACGTTTGCCGGCTTGAGATCGCGATGGACGATTCCCCTGGAGTGGGCGAGTTCGAGAGCTTCTGCGATCTCCTGGACGATCCGCAGTGCCTGACGAAGGGGCAAGGGACCTTCTTTCAGCCGTTGAGCCAGCGACTGCCCCTCGACGAATTCCATCACGATGTAGGAGTTTCCGGCTTCCTCGCCAATCTCGTGGATTTCACAGATGAAGGGGTGATCCAACCCGGCAGCCGCCTTTGCCTCCCGAATGAACCTTCGCTGGGCTAACTCATTCTGTTTCGCGGCTCGGGAAAGGAACTTGATTGCGACCTTTCTTTCCAGGATCGTATCCTGGGCCAGAAACACCTGGCCCATTCCTCCTTCACCCAGCTTCCGCTCGATCCGGTAGTGCCCGATCACCTCAACCGACACTTTTCCCCCTTTACAGAACGCGCGCTCGATCTTTCCCTAAACGTTAAATCGGGCTCTTAGGTGGGTCAAGTGAAATCTCCCAACACAGGAGGAAGCGAGTTCACTTCCCATACCAATCGAGCAGCACCACCTCGACGCCCGGGGCCGTGACCGAACTGCGAAACTTCTCCAGGTCGGATCCGCGATAGTGGTAGGGATAGACGATCCTGGGTTTGAAAGCATTCACGCATTCGGCGGCTTCTTCCGGAGTCATCGTATAGGGCAGGTTCATGCTGATGAACGCGATATCAACATCAGTCAGGGCCTTCATCTCAGGTGTACAGGCGGTGTCTCCCGAAATATAGACGCGGCTTGTGCCGAGCTTGAGCAGATAGCCGTTTCCCCGGCCACGCTCATGATAAAGCCGCCCCTCGCTGGGCCCCCTCTTCAGGTTGTACATCGGAATCGCTTCGATCCCGATCCCGTAGACCGTAGTTGAATCTCCATTCTGAAGAATACCAGCCTGGGTGACGCTTTCCTGCACTGAGAGCGGGGAGATGACAACCGTATCTGGCTTGCTCACCTCGGCAATCTGTTTCAAGTCCAGGTGATCCCCGTGGACATCGGTCAAAAGAATGAGGTCCGCCTGAGGCTGTCCCTCGTAGTTGCCCTGGCTCCAGGGGTCGACATGGATCACCTGGTCCTGCCATTTCAGGATCATTGAAGCGTGTTGAATCGGTATGATCTCGACGTCTTCGTTCGCCCAGAACCACCCCCCGAGCAGGATGAGACTCAGAAAAACCATAGTCACCTCGCTTAGTTCAAGGATAGCTGGAAATCTGGAAATCTGGAAATCTGGGAAGCTGGTCGTACTCTTCTACCCAGGGACAAGCTGGAAGCTTGTCGTACGACAACCCTCCGGGTTGTCTCTTGGTGGTCGCCCGCTCGGCCAGGGACAAGCTGGAAGCTTGTCGTACGACAACCCTCCGGGTTGTCTCTTGGTGGTCGCCCGCTCGGGCAG
>CP070717.1:31063-37992 GCA_020350445.1 Acidobacteriota bacterium
GCACCGAGCACTGCTCGTTCAGCATCGAGACTATGGGGCAGAGATCTCTCTCTTGATATCTCTTTGGCCATGTGGAAACTCATTATAAGCAACCATTCGAAGATCGTGAATGACTCGAATGGGTCTTTGAACTGTTTCAAAAAAAAGGCCCGGTCTGAAATCCAGACCGGGCCTGAGTATTCTCAAATTCCTGACCGGAAATTTATTCTTCGGGAGCTTCCTGGTCTGCAACGGCCGCCGCAGCGGTACTCGCAGCAGGAGACAGTTCCTCGATCTTGGCCTCGATTTCGGCAACGACCTTGTCGCTCTCCTCACCCCTCGGCATGGTCTTCGCTGTTTCCTGGTCGCCCTCAGGCAGGACTGAAACCAGGATCGTGGCTTCGACATCCGTGTGGGGTCTGGCGGCAACCTGGAAGTTCCCGATCGTCTTAATAGGCTGTGACAGCACGATCCGGCGTCGATCCAGGTTGATTCCATTGGCTTCGAGCACATCCGAAACATCTTTCGAAGTGACCGAGCCAAAGAGGACACCCTTCTCGCCGACCTTCCGGCTGATCAGGACGTGGACCTGTCCCAGTTCCTGGGCCAGGATCTGGGCTTCTTCCACGTGCTTGGCTTCTTTCTTGGCCATCGCGATGCGCTGCTCTTCAACCACCTTGAGATTACCCGGTGTTGCGAGCACGGCAAGACGCTTGGGGATCAGGTAGTTTCGCCCGTAGCCACTGCTGACACTGACAACCTGCCCCCGACGGCCAAGTTCAAAAACGTCGTCTGTAAGTATGACTCGCATTAGAACTCACCTCGTTATCGTCTGACATAGGGCAACAGTGCCAAATGGCGGGCCCTCTTGATTGCGGTTGTGACTTTGCGCTGGCAGGGTGCGCACGCCCCTGTGATTCTCCGTGGGATGATCTTACCGTTCTCGGTAATGAACTGACTCAAGAACCGTGCATCCTTGTAGTCAAAGTAGTATTTCCCAACGCACATCTTGCAGAATTTTTTTCGCCTTACCATCGGTCCATACTCCTTATGCTTCTGCCGATTCTTCAGTCGTAGTGGAAGCGGTGGCTTGAGCCCGCGCTCCACGCCGTTTCTGCCGGGCCTCACGGCGCCTCTCAAACTGTTCAGCTCGTTTCAGGTCTTCATCGACCCGGACCGTCAGGAAGCGGATAACGGCATCATTGACTTTGAATCTTCGTTCCAGTTCCGAAACCGCTGCAGCTTCCGTCTCATGGAGGCTGAGGATGGTGTAGTAACCCTCGCTGTGCTTCTTCACTGGGAAGGCAAGGCGTCGCTTACCCCACTTATCAACATCTACGATTTCGGCCCCCATCTCTACGGCTACACCGGAGAAGGTCTCGATCTGCTGTTCGACCTCTTCCTCGGCCAGGGTGGGAGCGAGAACGAATACTACTTCGTATCGTCTCATGGTCTAATTCTCCTTATTGTTAAAACGCAATATCTTACCACAGACGGACTTGCGGGCCCGCAAGTCCGTCCATCTAGGGTAAGTCTTATAGCAGCGGCGCAATGACGAGCGAAACGATCGACATCAGCTTGATCAGGATATTCATCGAAGGACCGCTGGTATCTTTGAACGGGTCTCCAACAGTGTCACCCACGACTGCCGCTTTGTGTGCATCTGATCCTTTCCCGCCAAGGTAACCATTCTCGATCAGTTTCTTGGCGTTGTCCCAGGCACCACCGGCATTGGCCATGAAGAGTGCAAGCAGTACGCCGCTCAATGTGGCACCGGCCAACATGCCTCCGAGAGCCGTGGGCCCCAATCCGAGGCCAACGATGACCGGAGTCAGAACGGCCACCAGGCCGGGAAGGACCATTTCCTTGAGTGCCGCACGGGTTGAGATGTCCACACAGCGGGCCGTATCGGGCTTGGCTTTACCTTCCATGAGGCCCGGAATATCCCTGAACTGGCGCCGGACTTCTTCGACCATGGCGAAGGCCGCTTTACCGACAGATGACATGGTCAGGTCTCCGATAAAGAATGGCAGGACTCCACCGAGCAAGAGTCCGACAACAACGAGGGGGTCGATCAGGTTGATACTGGTCAGTCCAACCGTCTTTGCGTAGGCCGAATAGAGGGCAAGCGCCGTCAAGGCCGCCGAGCCGATAGCGAATCCTTTACCGATCGCGGCAGTGGTGTTACCGAGGGCATCGAGACTATCGGTGATACTGCGGGTTTCTTTGCCCAGTCCACTCATCTCGGAGATGCCTCCAGCGTTGTCAGCAATCGGGCCGTAAGCATCGACCGACATGGTGATCCCGACTGTACCGAGCATTCCGACGGCGGCGATTCCGATCCCATAGAGGCCGGCGAAGTTGTAGGCAACCAGGATTGTCGCAGCGATCATGAGGATCGGAGCGGCAGTTGACTGCATACCAACGGCCAATCCCGAAATGATATTGGTCGCAACACCCGTCCGGCAGGAATCTGCGATCCGGCGAACCGGGCTTCCCCCGGTATACCATTCAGTCAGCAATCCGATCACGATACCGGAAAGGGTTCCCATGAAGATCGCTCCAAAGATCCCCAACTCCAGCCCCAGTGAGTTGACCGCCAAGAGGGCTCCTGCCAGCATCAGAACAGCGCTCAGGATTGTTGAAGTCCTCAGCGCAGCCGCCGGATTCATGTTCTTTAAGACCCGAATTGAGCCCACTCCGATCAGGGATGCGATCAGTCCGATCGTGACGAGAAGGACCGGCAGCAGGATATAGGTGAGTTTGTTCTCCTCGGTAATGTTCAGGACCGCCGAAGATCCGGCGGCGGCAATGGCGATCGTCGCAATGATCGACCCGACATAACTCTCGAAGATGTCGGCACCCATTCCCGCCGTATCACCTACACAGTCACCCACATTATCAGCGATGGTTGCCGGGTTCCTGGGGTCATCTTCCGGGATTCCAGCTTCGACTTTTCCAACCAGATCGGCTCCCACATCGGCGGACTTGGTGTAGATGCCTCCACCGACCCTGGCGAACAAGGCTATGGAACTTGCACCCATGGCAAACCCGTTGATATCAGAAGCCTGGATGATGCCATTCGTGTAGAGGATGTAGGCGATACTGACTCCAATCAAACCGAGACTCGCCACTGACAGCCCCATTACAGCTCCACCCGAGAAGGCCACACTCAACGCTCGTGCAATGCCGGATTCGTTAGCGGCCTGGCTGGTGCGGACATTGGCACGGGTTTCCGCCTTCATCCCAAAGAAGCCGGCCAGCATCGAACTGCAGGCGCCGACGAGGAATGCTAGCCCTGTCTGGATTGTGATGAAAGCACTGAGAATGCCGAATACGGCAAGAACAAATACTGCAAGAATTGTGTATTCTCTGCGCAAGAACACCATCGCTCCTCTGTGGATTGCCTCAGAGATGTCGACCATGGTGGGATTCTTGACTTCGATTTTGCGAATCGAAAGGTAAATGAACCCGGCTGAGATGAGCCCGACGAGCCCGATAATCGGGTAGAGAACTGTCATTCCAGTCATGAATGGATCCTCCCAGGGTGCCCGGCCGGTCTCACTGGAGGTAGAGCTAGTCGGACACATCGTGTTGAACGAATTGGCCTTTCCTGTACGACCTATCCCTTCGAGACAGGCAAGGAAAGAAGAACGTTGTACCCCCAGTTCGGAGCAGGCTGCTAATTGTAAGCAGCCATCGCCCGATCTATTCCCTCGGAAATGAACACTTCGATGCCGTCCGCCCCCATTGGAAGGATTTCCCGGAGTTGACGGCGCTCCTTTAGCTTAAATTTGCTCAGGACATAATCAGACAGATCATCGATGACGGATTCTCCCTGGATTCCTATTCGGAGCCGAGGGAATTCCGGTGTCCCGAGCACATCGATAATCGAGCGCATACCGTTATGGCCTCCCGCACTTCCATTTCTCTTGAAACGGATCTTCCCCAGAGGGAGTGCCACTTCGTCGTACACGATCAGGCAATCTGCCGTTTCAGCGCCAAACCGCCTGATCAGATCACGAACCGCCAAGCCACTGCGGTTCATGAAGGTCTGGGGTTTGGCTAGAACGACTTCTGTGTCCGCGATTCTCGCCTCGCAAACGAGCGAAGAACCGGCGAACGTTCTGAACGCCAAACCGGCTCGATCTGCAATGAGATCGAGCAACATAAAGCCTACGTTATGCCGAGTTTTCCGGTAACGGTGACCCGGGTTACCTAACCCAACGATCAGATGCAAGACTACACCGCCCAAGCGAAGGCCCACGTCTACCGGCAGTCGGAAGGGACCTACTCTTCGTCGCCTTCACTTTCCTCTCTGCCCTTCCGGATCAGTTCTGGCTCGGCTGTTTCTTCGACTTCCTCTTCGAGATCCTCAGCAAGAACCTTCGGAGCCGTAACCATCACGAGAACCAGATCGGAATCGGAAAGGATCGTGATCTTCCCATCGACCTGCAAGTCGGAGACACGGATGGAATCATTGATCTCGAGTTCGGTGACATCGACGCTGATGTTATCCGGTACATCTCCGGGCAGGCAGGAGACATCGATCTCGCGGAGCACGTGCTCGAGGATTCCACCCTCGGTCTTCACGCCCACGGGAGTCCCTGTGACCTCGACCGGGACCTGGAATTCCATGACCTGGTCGAGCGAGACGGCCAGTAGATCCGCATGGACCAGCGTCCCCTTGATGGGATCTAACTGGTAGTCTCGGATCATGACATCGGTCTTCTTGCCCGCAAGGTTGACCCCGAAAATTGTGTTTCGGCCAGACTCGGACTGAAGTACTGCAGTGAGATCCTTCGGACTAATTGCCACACCCACTGAATCGAACTTCGGTCCATAGACGACAGCCGGGATCTTCCCAGCCGTGCGCAAACGCCGGTTTGCGTTCTTGCCGAATTGACTTCTTTCTTCGACTTCTAATAGAAATTCAGACATTTCTGACTAACTCCCACTCGTAAAAACCCAGTATTTTACCAAGTTTGAGTGTACTAAAGCGACATTTGAATCTGGGTTCGAAGCAAACGGGTCCCGTCACTACACCTGGACAAAAAGACGGCTCACCGAGGTTTCCTCATGAATCGACTTAATCGCATCCGCCAAGAGCTTGGCGACACTCAACACCTTGATTTTTGAAATCCGCTGTTCTTCACTCAGCTGAATCGTATTGGTCACAATCAAAGACTCGAATTCCGACTCTCTGATCCGCCCGATTGCGGGGCCGGAAAGCACTCCGTGCGTGGCTGCGGCGAAGAGCCTTCGCGCACCTTTCTCACGCATCATCTGGGTGGCGTTGACCAGGGTACCACCCGTATCTATCAAATCGTCGACGATGATAACGTCACGCCCATCTACATCCCCGACAATGTTCATGACTTCGGCCTGATTCTCAGCGACTCGGCGCTTATCGATGATCGCCAGATTGGCCTTGAGGTATTTTGCGTAGAACCGGGCCCTCTCGACACCCCCGGAATCGGGTGATACGACCGCCAGCCGTTCAAACTGGACCGTCTTCAAGTGTTCAATGAGGACAGGTGTCGCATAGAGATGATCGACGGGAATGTTGAAGAACCCCTGGATCTGGTCCGCATGCAGGTCCATGGTCAGCAGCCGGTTCGTCCCGGCGGCGGAGAGCAGATCGCCAACCAGCTTTGCCGAGATGGGAACCCGGGGTTTGTCCTTACGGTCCTGCCGGGCATAGCCATAGTAGGGAAGAACCGCTGTGATTCGCCTGGCCGAAGCCCGCTTGAAGGCATCGATCATGACCAGCAATTCGACCAGCGTTTCCGCAACCGGAGGCCCAGTTGGCTGGACCAGGAAGACATCCTGACCGCGGACATTCTCGAGGATCTGAAAACAGACCTCACCATCACTGAATCGCTTCAGCTTGACTTTGCCCACGGGAACTCCGAGGTGTTCGCAGATCTCGTGAGTCAAGGGAAGGTTTGCCGATCCTGAAAAAACCTTTAGCGACGACATAAACAGTTACCTGAAAACTTTAAAGAGAACTGACTGTTCGAGATTATGTTTTTCGGAGATTGTGTCCGGGGCCATCATGCCTTGGGATTCAATGATCCCAGGCCCAATCCATTCCTGATTAAGCGTTCCCTGTAGCTTTCAGTTGAAAGGGTCCGACATTCTAAGACTCCTTCCATGCCGGCCTGTTGAAGCAGCAGACGAGCGTTTCTCAAAGCTGAGGAATCACCGGTTCCAAATATAGAAGAGCCGCTCCCACTCAACAGGACAGTCTTGCAACCCGCCTTCAGCATGCATTCCCTGAGTTCGTGCAGGACTGGGTATTGAAGCAGAACCGGTTCTTCCAGATCGTTCCGAAATTCGGGCCATTCTCGGCCAGCAGTTAGTTCACGGAACCGCCGAATTGTAGTATTCGCGTGCCTCGTTGTCAACCTGGGAAGGCGCTGGCCAGCCCCTTGACTGAACAGTCGGTAGGCCTCCGCGGCCGAGACCCCAAAGGCAGGAGTGGCGACGATGAGATCGAAGACTGGGCCACACGGCAGGGGTAGAATCGTATCTCCTCGACCTGTCCCGAGAGCCGTCCCTCCATACAGGAAGAAGGGGACATCGGCACCGAGTTGTGCCCCCAACTGGCCCAGTTCCTTGACGGAAAGCCCGCACTTTCCGAGTTCGTTGGCTACCAGCAATGTGACAGCGGCGTTACTGGATCCGCCCCCCATTCCTCCACTGACCGGAATCCGTTTCTCGAGGCAGATAGAAAACTCCTGGCTGAGGCCTGCCTCCCGACGAAGAAGTGAGATCGCCTTCAAGACGAGGTTGTCGTCTCCCTTGGGAAGCCCACGACCCTTGATCCGCAGCGAGGTAGCGGACTGCGTCGGTTCGAATGTGAGGTCGTCATGAAGGTCCACCATCTGAAAGGCGGTCAGCAGTTCATGATATCCGTCTTGACGTCGGCCCAGGATCTCGAGATA
>CP070717.1:38092-42952 GCA_020350445.1 Acidobacteriota bacterium
AATGACTTCGCCCAAACGCCTGTAGCCTCTTAGACACCATCTCTTCTCAGCACTGCGGCGGAGCTTATAGACCATTGTCAGCATGGTCTGTCGGGTATTGACATAGACCCTGGTCAGTTCCATCCCTTCGGCCCACTCGATTGCAGCGTGCTGACGCGGCTGTTCCAGCACCACGTCCTGGAAATGTAGAACTCCCAACCCCGCCACAGCCGGGAGATTGCCGATCGGCTCCGCTGCTGGCACCCGTCAGGCTTTCAGGTGTGCTGTGGTCCGCCGGTTGATCGAAACGATCAACCGGCGATGTAACGGCTGCCCGCCTATATCCTGCGTCCCAGCTTCGCCGGCACCCGACTGCATTACGATGCTGACAACGGACGGATCGAGTACCGCACCACGAAGGGTTTGATCCGACACATGGATGCGCCGGACTGGATCGCTCTAGTAACCTCCCACATCCCCGATTCCCACCAGCAGATGGTCCGCTACTACGGCCGTTATTCCAACGCCTCCCGCGGCAAGAGACGAAAACAAGGCCACTCGCCACCCGGGGCGATTGCCGACGAAAGCTCCCCGCAACCCACTCACCCACCCGGCATTTTGCCCGGCAACGGCGCCGCAACTGGGCCCGAATACTCAAAAAGATCTACAGGGTGCATCACTTGACCTGCCCTCGCTGCGGAAATCAGATAAAGATCATTGCCTTCATCGAAGAGTGGAGCGTCATCCGCAAGATTCTCCAGCATCTGAATTTCGGGGAGCGGCCTCAGGGTGCTCCTCAGCCCCCTCTGTTGCCGCACAAACTGGACTCCTTCCTGGCCACATTCTCCCCTCGGCAACGGCAACAGGTTCGCTCCTCGACCGATTCTGCCTTTTGGGACGATGTGCCCGTCTACCGCGGCTGAAGAGCCCAAGCTCTTCAGTTCCTGGTCCCGCTGCGTCCACTTCTCACTCCGATTCCGGCTGATCTGCCGACTTCATCCATCTCGAAAACTCACACCAGGCCCCAGGGGCTTTCCTCCGGCCGGATCCGGCTTGAACCGCTCCACCAATCCGCTCGTTTCAAGCTTTACTCACCAACTTCGCAGAGATACGGCCATCCGGGAAAAAGGAAATCCCTATCGAGACGTAATGATCCATTCTCGACGCTCAGTTGGCTTAACTTTGATTTGATTCGAGAACCACGTTACTCAAGGGGAGTCCAGGATCGCTGCCCAGTTCTGGACGACAGTAACCACTGGCTCTCCCTCAAATAAGGGACGGAAGACAACGAATTGTTGTCCATCCGGAACGGGATCGTACATAGCGTCGCCAAATATATAGAGAGGTGTTTGGGATTTTGGCCCGTAGAACAGCTTTTCGGGAAGCGCAGCTTTGAATTCGCCAGCCATATCGATCTGTACCGACATCAGAGTTGTTGCGCCCTGTTCACCCTCCACGAAGAACAGTTCTGAGCCATCACCATTCCATTTGGGGAAGCGGCCTCCTTGAGTTGAAATCCTCCAGCGCCCTTCTCCTTCGGGAAAGCGTCTGACGTAAACCTCGTCATCGCCAGTCTCGTTCGAGACGTAAGCGACAAATTGCCCATCTGGACTAATTTGTGGAGAGCGCTCATCAGCTTCTGTGACCAGGAGCTTTATGGGTTCATCCTCGCCGGACGATGAAACATACCAAATATCTGAGTGGCTATCTCGGTCTACAAGCGAGTATACGATTAACTCTCCCGAAGGACTCCAGGCTGGCTCTGTGGGCCACCCCTCGGGTGAGCCCTCCACAAGTAGACGTGCATTGCCCTCACCGCTCGAGGGTTGAACGAGCAGGCCTTCGCCTCTCTTAAGATACGCAATCTGGTCTCCTTGCGGTGACCACGCCGGAACTCGAGCACCTTCGGACGTAATTGGCGTAGCCGTTCCTCGGTCGATCTCAAGAATCCAGATGCCATTACTCGAAGTCGCCACTAGCTTTCCATTGGGCGAAAGTTCGGGGTTTCGTCCGCCTTTCGGTTGGCCGACTGGGCCCAGGATTCTACCTTGTCGGTCGATCCAGGCGAGCTGATATCCCTGGGTCTTAACACCTCCGACGTAGAGAAGAGTTCCGTCGGAAGACACGCTAGGCGAATTCCCCCCTGGGGCTACCAGCTGCGGTGTGCCATCTACCAGACCTCCTGATGGCGAAAATGGAACGGCCCAAACGCCAGGATTTGGCATGAACTGAGAGAAGAGCAAATGGTTAGTCGCCGGCGAGAACAAAGGGTCCGATATTCGGCTTTCAGATCGAGAGAAGAAAATCTCTCGGTTTTCGCCCAATTGTCTGGCAAAACTCCACGTGCTGTCAGTCGGGTGGATCTCGAGGATCAAGCTTCCATCAGGAAGGAACTGCATTCCGTGAAAATCGAATTCGCCTTTCTCGCGTTCGGGGATGATTATTCTTTCGGGTTCACCACCGGCAGCCGAAACACTCCAGACTCCGCGCCGCTGATCCCCACCGGCGGTCGTGAAGAGGATTTGGCCGCGTACTCCCCAAACAGCAGCGAGAAAGGTTCCGCTAAGCCGGCAGACTTGAGTACTTGGTCCACCTGCTGCAGGGATTCTTCGGATTTCGCGGCCAATTACGTAACCGAGATGCTGGCTGTCTGAAGACCAGAAGACAGCACGGATCCCCTGAGCTTCTTCTAGAATCCTGGGTTCAAGTGACTTCAGGTCTCGCACCGCAAGCTGATCATCCAGCATGAATCCAACCATTGTCCCATCTGGAGAAATCACCGGTTGACTCACATCCCAGCCACTCATTAGTTCAAAGGTTCGAAGCGGAGCCTGTGCTACGTCAACTGCAGGGACGGTTTTCCAGGTGATGAGGCCCGACAGAAGGGCAGTCGCCACTGCGAGCCCCAGAGCGTGCCACTTGTACTGCCAGAACGATGCAGAAGCCCGGGGCGTATCTACACTGTCCCCTCCTTCCGAACCGTTCAGAGCATCTTCAATAGCGATGCGGGCTTCTCCGATGTCACGCAGGCGGCGCTGAGGATTTCTTGTCAGGCAGCGTTCGAGTAATCTACGAATAGCACGAGGAACTGAATTTGGCAGAACTCCCCAGTCAGGTTCTTTGGTCATCACGTTCGCAAACGTCATCGAAAGATCTTCGCCAGTGAACATCTGTCGGCCCGACAGCATTTCAAACAGGACAACACCAAATGCCCAGATATCTGTTCTCCTGTCCACTGACTTGCCGCGCGCCTGCTCGGGACTCATGTAGGCGGCGGTTCCCAGGATGATCCCGGCCTGCGTGGCTGCCATCGACAGCGTGGGTGATTGAGAGATGGCCGAGGCCGAGGAATCAAGACTTGTCAGTGGGTCCTCCAGGGCTTTGGCCAACCCAAAATCAAGGACCTTGACCTTGCCTTCCGGTGTGATCTTTATGTTGGCGGGTTTCAGATCTCTGTGGATGATACCCTTTTCGTGGGCATCTTCGAGACCTTCCGCTATCTGAAGTGCAATCCCCAAGGACTGATTGACTGAGATCGGACCGCGACCGATCTGTTCGGCCAGTGTTTCGCCATCCACCAACTCAAGGACTAATGCCATCGTCTTCGTTGGCGCAGTTTCCTGAGCATCAGGACTCGGGTCCATCTCCTCCAACCCGTAGACTTGGGCGATATTGGGATGGTTGAGCGAAGCGAGGACCTGAGCCTCTCGGCTAAAGCGGCCCATGCGCTGCTCGTCGAGGGCAAACACCTCTGGAAGTACTTTTAACGCTACGTCGCGGTTCAGGCGGGTGTCCCTGGCGCGATAAACTTCGCCCATACCGCCTTGCCCGAGCTTGGAACTAATCTCGTAGTGAGCAATCGATCGACCAATCAAAATCGCTATCCTTGTTCATTGGAATCGGAGGTTTCGAATAAGGATAAGGGCAATGGTTCCAGTAGTTCAAGCTGGTAGTCCAAGGTGTACAGAACTCGTGAGTGAGCCTATGCTGAATTACCAAGAGAAGTTTCCCGGGGCAGTAAGAGCAGTGCAGTGGTGTTGCTCTCCCCCGTACTAAGGTAAGTTTGTGGCAGCGCCTGCTGAGAATACTGATCACTCCAGAGTCCTGGAAAAGAAGGATCTGTCCGTGGCAGTGTAACCTTTTGCTTGAGGGATGCCAATATGAACACTTTAAAGACAACAGTCCTGTTTCTCGTCCTTCACTTTGCATTTACGTCGCTGGAGGCAACGCGGCTTGTTACCTACAAGTTTCGAGGGCAGGAGAGGGCGGGAGCATGGCTGGAGGATGGGATAGTCGATTTGAATCGGGGGTACTTGAACCTTCTGGCCCAGTCGCAGACACCAAGGGCTGAAGCGAAAGCTGAGGCGCTGGTTCCCCCTGCTGTGCTTGAACTCTTGCGGGGCCAGTGGCAGTCCCTTGCCGCCGCGAAGGAGGCAATCGCCCATGTCAAACAGGTGCTCGCCGAAGGTGGGAAGCAGGGTTTAAAAGATGACGGAGTGTTGTTTGAGCATTCAGAGGTGGAATTGCTGGCTCCTCTTCCAAATCCGCCTCATATCCTTGCGATTGGTTTGAACTACCGGGCGCATGCAGAAGAAACAGGTAATGAAATCCCGGAGTATCCGACAGTCTTTACCAAGGAAGGTAAAGTGATCGGGCCAGGTGAGTCAATTGAGATTCCGCATGAGGTTGAACGAGCAGACTATGAAGTGGAGCTGGCGTTTGTTATCTCGAAACCGGCCACCCGTGTTTCCCAGGAGAGGGCCCTGGACTATGTTGCCGGGTACATGACTTTTAATGATGTGTCGGCACGGGATATTCAGGGCAGGGTCAGCCAGTGGACGCTTGGAAAGAGCGTGGATACTTTTTCAGTGATGGGGCCGT
>CP070717.1:43052-46332 GCA_020350445.1 Acidobacteriota bacterium
AGACAAGCTGGAAGCTTGTCGTACGACACCCAGGGATGGTTGTCCTATTCTTTTCCACCGACGAAATGGCGGTAGAGCAGCCAGGTCATCCAGAATGAGAAGGCAAAGATTGCCACTGGGACCACGATTCCAACCCAGTTGTCGCGTAAAGCGTCAAGCGGTCCCTGCCCTTCCCGACCAACGGCTGCAGCACCCAGTATGGAAGCTCCAATCACCGTGGCGACGACACTGCCGATGATCCAGCGCGCGGTCCTGGTAAAGATCACATCGGCTTTCACGATCCGTTTGCGGTAGTTATAGTAAGCCAGCAACAGCCCCAGTGAACTGACGGCATAGGCCATCAACATTCCCAGAATCTTTCCGGCGGCGGGACTAAGTTCCACTTCTTTCCTCCCAGCGAACGGTCTTTTCGAGATCATCCAGGTACTCCGCCTGCCGCGCCTCGAAAGCATCGGACATCGCCCTGAGTTTCGGGTCGATGATTCGGTACATCAGCCAGGCAAGCAGCAACGCGACCGCTACGCAGACAAAGCCCCAGACCTGCAGCAGAAAGGCTCCGATGACACCCACCGTGACCAACAGAAACGCTACGACTCCAAAGAGTGAGGCGAGTAGATCATGAACGGTCCACCGGTCTGCTTCAGCTGCTGTCCAATTCTTCTTAAAGATTTCCATCGCAATACCTCAGGAACCGATCAGGCCTTTCTTGACCGCATCCTCATGGACCGGACGCCAGAATCCCAGTGGACGGGCCATCGCGTAGTATCGAACCAGGTGATCCCGATCATCCGGTTTGGTCATAAACGTTACGGGTATATAGACCAGCGCGACCAAGCCAGCCAGCAGCCAGAAATTCACCCAGTTCGGGAGATCAGGCAAAAGGCCCAACTCCGGCAGGACCCACACCACCAGCCAGCTCATGACCAGGTTGGCAATCCAGCTCGAGAGGTAGGCCCACGAGTTGAAGCGCCACCAGACGACCTGCAGAATTGAAGGAATCCAGATTCCGGCAGCCTGGAGCCAGAGGGCAAAGATCAGCCATGAAGTGATCGACTGCATGGTTAATCCGAGAACGAACGAACCGATCAGTAGAAACAGGGTATTCCAGCGTCCCACCTTGACCAACTGCTCCTGAGTCGCCTCAGGGTTGATGTAGTGGTGATAAAGGTCGCGGGTGGCGTACAGGGAGCCCAGATTCAAATGGGTCGAGACCGTGGAAAGATGAATCGCGATGATCCCGGCGAAGAAGATTCCGATCAACCCGGCCGGAAGATACTCGAAGCCGAGGCGGAACCAGCCCATCTCATATTCAGCCTCTGACTGGATATTGGGATAGAGCACGAAGAAGGCGAGAATCGCGACCGCCCAGATGCTGTTTCTGATCAGAGAAACGAAACCGCCGGCCCAAATCGAGTAGCTGGCATCCCGCACCGACTTGGCTGACTGTATTCGCTGGGCTTCCGGATACCAGTCGATGAAATTCCCCATCCCGAGTCCACCAACGGTCGACATGATCAACAGGGTGATGAAATCCATGGCATAGAAGGATCCGCTGTCCAAGCCCCAGAACCCATCGAAGTGGAAGGGGTTCATTCGCCAGCTTTCGCCAAGATCGGCCAGTTTGCTGACGATACCCAGGGGGCCGCCTGCAACGTAGACGCCCCAGCAGGAGACCAGGGTAATGACGAGGAAGCTGATCACTCCCTGCTGGAAATCGGCCATGATGACACCCCAGTACCCCGCCACCAGCACATAGACTGCACAGACCGACGTAAACAGGACGACACCGAGCCAGTTAGGCCAGCCGAAGAGGTAAACACAGATCTTCCCCATGGCAGCGGAAACCCAGGCCAGAACGAACATATTCATGAATGTCTGCCATCCGGCCAGCCAGCCGCGCAGCAGTTCGGCGCCGAGTCCGGAATAGCGGAGGTTTTGCCATTCAGCCTGGCTCATCGCCAGACTCCGGCGAAAGATCCGGGTCGATACGAACGCCGAGATCGCGGTCCAGGCAGCAAAGAAGGGATACCAGATGCCTCGGGCACCACATTGATAGATCGCCCCGGTGATCCACATCGGGGTATCGGTTGCCGTATGGGTCGCATAGACCGACGTGGCCGGAAGCCACCAGGGCAGACCGCGTCCGGCCAGGAAGAAATCGGACTCACTTCGCTTACCAAGACGGTAGAAGATCACGCCGCAGACGATCATCAGAAGAATCAGCATGATCGTCCAGACCCAGTCCAGTGGTGTAAAAACAATCCCAGTTGCTGCTTCCTGCAAGCCTCCTCCTCTTCTGTTTTAAGCGGCCATTATGTCAAAGCTGGAATTCGAGAAGAACAAGCGCCGCTCTCCCCGCCTTCAGTCCGACACCTCCGCGGCCTTTCGCTTTGAGTAGACAAAGTAGAGGTTCCTCAAGTAGATGAACCCATTGAAAAGATAACTCAGGATGAAGATCGGGTCTTGCCTGACAAGGGCGTAGGCGAGCAGGCACAAACTTCCGACGATGCTGAGGTACCAGAAGGATACGGGGATGACGCTTTCCTTCTTTTTCTCAGAAGCGATCCACTGAATGATGAATCGCGAGGAGAAGACGACGAGCCCTACGAATCCGACCACCTCCCAGAAGCCCACACCTTGTGAAAAGATCTCCACCAGTTTTTCAACCATCTACTTCCCCTCTCCATTACCCTCGACGATTCGATAGATATGAAAGTCTTCCAGTAACTCGGTCGGTTCAAATCGGAACGGCAACCGGGCTCTCATCGTCGCGTAGAACCCGGCTTTCGAGTCCATGCTCTGCGTTCTCAAAGGGATCACCCCTTTTTCGGGAAAGGCCTTGACGAGTTTCATTCGATCCCGCAGGCCTCGATCATTATCAAAAACATCCCCGATATGAACCTTTCTGGGCCAGAGCAGCAGATCCCCGGCCTCCGGATCTGGACCATCCCGGTGCAGTTGTCGGAAGCCCTCCCGATCGGCATAGAATTTCCAGCCCCAGTGACCGATATACCAGATCGTTCCCGGCTCACGGGCCAGTTCACCCTTCGCCTGAACCGAGAAATCGCGATACGAGTCGGCATACTCATAGTCGGCGATCTGCACCATCACCCCCAGGAACGCCTGGATCACCAGTACTCCCGCCAGCGAGTGCCTGAGCCGGTCGGTTACGCCACCCGTATTCTCGAAGAACTTGAACAGCAGGATGATCAGGGCCGGAAGGACGGGTAAGAGATGCCTTACCGCCTGGAAGGGGATGAAGAACACGCTGAAGAGGACC
>CP070717.1:46432-53904 GCA_020350445.1 Acidobacteriota bacterium
AAAAGGGACACTGTTTCCGAGCCCGAAAAGGGACACTGTTTCCGGCCAGTAGACTGGTTACACTGGAATTCACCAGCTTTCGGAACATCAAGAATGGTCTCCTGAACTGGACTTTACCCAAGGCTCGGCAGACACAAGCGCAGCCCGGCACCCCACTGAAGCCACCGCCCACAGGCAGCGAAAAGGAAAGCTCAGACAGAAGAGAGTGTCCCTGACTTGCTGCTCCACTTGCTCTCGCCAAAAAGAGTGTCCCTGACTTGCTCGCTCAATGTTTCCGTACATGTTGCCATTCCTCGGAAGCACCTTTAACATTACAGACAGCCTGGGAGAGGAAGTGGTACAGCTGGTGGGGGGCACTTGATGATCGGCGACAACATCACTCATTACCGGATCGAGAAGAAACTGGGTGAAGGCGGGATGGGGGAAGTCTACCTGGCAGAAGACTCGTCCCTGAAACGACACGTCGCGCTCAAGTTTCTCCCACCCCACATGCAGCAGAACACGGACGCCCTCAAACGGTTTCTCCGTGAAGCTGAATCAGCGGCGTCCCTGGAACACCCGTACATCTGCAATATCAAGGCATTCTCCCAGACAGATGACGGTCGTCAGTTCATCGTCATGGAATATGTCGAGGGACAGACACTCAGTGAGAAACTGAAGGACGGCCCGATCCCCGTCGAAGAGGTGGTCCGGATTGCCCTGGAAATCTGCGAAGCCCTCGAACTCGCACACGATCAGGGTATTGTCCACCGCGACCTGAAACCTTCAAATATCATGTTGACCCAGCAGGGTCATGCCAAAGTCATGGATTTCGGTCTCGCCAAGCGAGTCCTGACCGAGGGATCAGGAGAACAGGAGAACACCCTGACAGCATTGACGGGCGAAGGATCCACACTCGGCACACTGGCCTACATGTCCCCCGAGCAGCTGAAAGGATCTTCAATCGATACCCGGAGCGATGTTTTTTCGTTCGGGCTTGTCCTGTACGAGATGCTGACCGGGGTTCATCCTTTTCGCAGGAATCAGCCCATCGAAACCGCGAGCGCCATCCTGACCGATGACCCAGAACCTTTAACCAGCTACAGAGAAGACATCCCTGAACAACTGGAACGCATGGTCTTGAAGATGATGTCTCGCAACCCGAAAGACCGGTTCTCGTCAGTCGCGGATGTGGCGGCTCAGTTGGCTGATCCGACGTCCGCCTGGATCGGGACCCCGACGCCACTGGCGAGTGGGTTGCAGCTAAAAGTCGTCGCCGCTTGCGCTGCGGCAATTCTCCTCGTGCTGGCATTGGGCTGGTGGGACCTGCGTCAGGAGTCGAGTGGAACAGACTCGAAGATCACCTCGATCGCAGTCCTGCCTCTCAAGAATTTGTCGGGTGATCCGGATCAGGAATTCTTTGTGGATGGCATGACCGAGGCGCTGATTACAGACCTCTCGAAGATCGGGGCCTTGAAGGTAATCGCCCGTTCGTCTTCGATGCGCTACAAGGGGACTGACAAACCAATAGACGAAATCGCTCGAGAGTTGAATGTCGAAGCTCTTGTCGAAGGATCGGTCTTTCGCGAAGCGGGCCAGGTCGGGATCACTGCCCAACTGATCGAGGTGACCACGGGTCAGAATCTCTGGGCCGATCGCTACGAACGGAGCCTCGCAAGCGTTCTTTCACTGCAGGGGGAAATCGCCCAGGCAATCGCCCGGGAAATCCGCGTGACCTTAAGTCGGGAAGAGGAGACCCTTTTGGCCGCGAATCGTGAGGTCAACCCGGAAGCGTACGAAGCCTACCTGAAGGGTAAGTCTCACTTCTACAGGGTGACCCCGGGGGATCTCGAGATCTCTCTCCAGTATTTTGAAACCGCCCTGGAAAAGGATCCGAACTACGCACCGGCCTATTCGGGAATCGCCCTGGTCTGGATTGGACGACGACAAATGGGAATCACTTTGCCTGGCGAAGCCAATCCGAAAATACGAGAGGCCATACAGAATGCCCTTGAACTCGACAGCGAAGATGTGGAAGCACATCACGCTCTCGCCGTGGATGAGACCTGGGGAGCCTGGAATTGGGAGGCGGCTGAAGACGCGTTCAAAACAGTGATTGAACTCAATCCCAGTTACGCTGAGGTTCGAGCCTATTACTCTCACTTCCTGATGATTATGAAGCGCCAGGACGAAGCGATGGCCGAGATGGAACTGGCACTTCAACTCGATCCACTGAATGAACTGCTCCAATGGCTGAATATTGTGGTAATCATGGGAGCCAGGAAGTTCGACGAGGCAATCGCCCTTTCCGAAGAGGTTCTGACTACGATACCCAATAGTCCGCACGCTTGGGCACGGCTTGTCGAAGCCTACTATGCAAGCGGAAGGCTCGAGGACTGCTACAAGGCTGCAGTGGCGAACTGGACAGCCAGGGCACGGCCTGATGCGGTAGAAGCTCTGGAACGGGGCTATCAAGACGGCGGATTCTCCGGGGCGATGTTGAGACTGGCCCAATGGAAGGATGAAGTTCAAGGTCCAGGAACAGGTTCGGTCTTCAACTGGGCGGCAGCAGGAGAGAAACAAAAAGCCCTGGATTACTTGGAGCGGGCCTTCGAGATTCCGGACCCGAATCTTCCCTATATGGGATTAGTCGTGGTCTATCGCGACCTGCATCAGGAACCGCGGTTCCAGGAGATGTTGGCCAGGCTGAACTTTCCCGACGAGGTACTCGCGAAGTACTTGAGTGAGTACAGCGAGGGACTGTAAAACCTGGCCCAGAGCTGTCCCAAGTGCCCGACCAGGCCATCCCAAGAGATCAATGTCCCTGACTCGCCTCAACTAAAAAGAGTGTCCCTTTATTGGCCCTAACTCGACTCCCCCCTTTCTTGCCCCCCACAAGAACAGTGTCCCTGACTCGACTCGCCCACCAAAAAGAGTGTCCCTGACTCGACTTCCGCCTCGCTCTCCGTACCCGGATTCGGCATGGCTGAAAGTCGGTCGACGCCGGTCGACTGCTGAAGAAGAAGTCACTCAATCTGCCGGTTTCAATGAAGTGATGTGTTCGGCGGCCGCCTCGACCTTCTCCCGGGTGTACAGAAGGGGGAAATACTGACCCTCACCCCACATCTGGAAAAGGTTCCGGTAATGAGGGCTATCGGGATTCCCAGACTGCCCCGGGGAATTCGTCGCCAGGGACCGGTCGAAATCCGCCAGGTCGACAAGGACCCGGAACGATGCGCCTGAGGTCTGCCGATCGCCGTCGCCCGTCATGTTGACTGTCGCCCCACCACCTCCTCGAGGCATCGGCTCAATGTCGAGACGGCGTCTCAACGACTCGGTCACTGCAGTGCTGAGTGGATGGTTCAATTCAATATGGTGCAGCCGGGAATCTCCCCAGCGCCAGTCGGCCGGGTCTGGGCCAAAGCGCTCTTTCAAATCCTCCAGGGCCTCTCTCAACGTCTCCAGGAGGATCTGATCCCTTCCCGCGGTGGGATTCACTCCGAACTCCGGACCAGGACTCAGGATCCACTTGAGGGCAAGCTCGACCGATCTGCGATTCAGGAACTCTCCAGAATCGCCGGGAAGCATCAAGTGCCAGACTCTGTCCAACAATTTCCGTTGCCAGGCCATGTAGATCGCAGCAGCCGAGGAATCCTGATCGAGTCGAAAATCCCAGGAGGATAAAGACTGGAGAGCCTTTGAAAGATCCGGATCCGGGTTCTGTAGCCCCGCGAGCAACGGCGCCAGCGAGCGGGCGGGGAGACTGACCTCATCTTGCTGTAAGGCAATCATGTCAGCCATTGAGAAGAGTCTCTCACTCCCAAGAACTTCCTGCAGGCGTGCGAAACGGAAGGGATCGGTCCAGAGAAAGCCAACTTGAAATGGGTAGCCGGGCGGCAGATTCTCCTGATTGGCCGTTGCGAAAAAGCCCTCCTCCGGATTGAAGACATGAGGTAACTGCAGACCTGGAAGGAATCCCTTCCACTCGAAGCGCCCGTCACCCGGAACCGGTAACAGCCCGTTCCAGCCCTCCCGGATCGGCGTGATTCCGGTTGCCTGCCAGCCAATGTTTCCCTCCCGGTCCGCCCAAACCATATTCTCTGATGGAGCCAGGAAGTAGCTGCAGGCCTCCTGGAATTCAGCCCAGGACCTGGCTTGGTCAAAGCGGAGGCTTGCCAGGTAAGGCGCCGTTCCCTTCTCCAGCCAGGCGGCCCGAAGGGCGAAGGCCCGATGGTTTTCAGGGTCTTCGAACAGGACAGGTCCGTGGCGGGTGAATCTCAAATCAACCTGCCGCCTGTCCCCTCCCTTTACCGGAATCGTCTCCGTCAAGACCCTGAAATCTTCCCAGCTGTCGCGATACCGGTAGCGGGACATATCCGGGCTGCACTCGTAGACGTAAAGGTCCTCCTGATCTATGGAGAAGATCGTCAATCCCCAAGCGCCGAATTCATTGTGCCCAATCGAGACCCCGGGCAGAGCCGGCTCTCCTCCACCGATCACGTTCCAGCCGGGAGCGACCAGGTGAACGAAGTAGCGCAGCGAGGGAACCTGTTGTGTCCGATGGGGATCGTTTGCCAGCAATGGGTATCCGGTGACAGTACGCTCCGGACTGACGACCCAGTTGTTGCTGCCCTGTTCTCCGCGGTCCACCAGCTGGCTATCAGGGGAATCCGTCTGCTGCTGGGCCTCCATCCTGAAGCGCGGGCTCGCCAGGTCTTCGGAGCCAAACGGGATAGGAGCCCTCGAAGCGTTGTACAGTGAAAGAACCTTCGGGTTGATCCCTTCCAGATCGAGACCTTCAGGCGCGACGAATCGCTGAGGTTTAGGATTCAAGTTCACTAGCTCCGAGAGTCTTTCAACGCCCAACGCTACCGCCGCCTGGGCGAATTCAACTTCGGAAGAGACATTCCTGAAGAGCCCGTTGTGCCGCGAGACTACAATCTCCGGGGTCCACCGAGCCGGCTCGATGCCGAGCAGCTCAAACTCAAGGGGCAGCAGCCCGGGGTTCTTCTCAGTTAACTCGATATAGGAGTTGATACCGCGGACAAACGAGGTAATGATCGATTCCCCTCGAGGATGATAGTGCCTCATCTCCTCCGCCAGATCCCCCCGGAATCGAAGGAGTCGTGCCCCGACATCTTGAGGAAGTGCCTTTTCGCCCAGGATCTCGGACAGGGTTCCGGCGGCTCTTCTCCTCCACATTTCAAGCTGAAAGAGCCGGTCACGCGCAGCGACAAATCCCTGGGCCAGGAAGAGATCCTCTTCACTACCGGCATAGATATGTGAGATTCCCCAGGGATCCCGAAATACTTCGACCGGCTGTTTAAGACCGGGAATCAGAATCTCTTCACGCTCGAGCTGCGACGGTTTATCGGAACAGGCGCAAGCGAAGGCCAGGGTAAGAAGGAGGACGGTGCGCTTCAGTTGCATCCCTTAGCTCTAGCTAATCGGCAGCCAAAACGCAAGGGCAGTGCAGGCCGGGAACTTCCACTCTGCCTGGGCTCGGCGGTAGAGGCTCGATGCCGGCCCGCCCGGCCCCCTTGAGGAGTCCTACGTGCAACCGCAGGTGTGACGGGCTTGTCGATCTCTTCGAGCGGCTATAGACTACGTCGAGCGAAGAATCTCGACTGGAGGGGTATCTGCAATGTGGAAGTGTTCTGCCATCCTAGCTTCAATTTTCTTGTCTGTCGCGGCCGTTCAAGCCTCCGAGGGTACATCCGAAAACTGGCCTCAGTGGAGAGGAGCCGACTTCTCGGGGAGTACCGATTCAAGGGAACTCCCGGTAACGTGGACGAACGAGGAGAATCTGTCCTGGAGTTTTGAACTTCCTGGAAAGGGTTTCTCCACTCCGATTGTCTGGGGAGACCAGATCATTGTCACCGCTCCGGTCGATGGAAGGGATGGGGTCCTGAAGCTGGACCTGGCCGGAAAGCTGGTATGGCAGAAATTCCTGACTCCGGAGAGAAGCGGCCGGCACCGCAATGCTTCTGGTTGTAACCCCTCTCCCGTTACCGACGGAAACCTGATCTTTGCCTATTTCAAAAGCGGCACTCTTGCGAGCCTTGATTTCGATGGGGAGGTTCAGTGGACAACGAATCTTCAAGATATCTTCGGTGAGGACCGGTTGTATTGGGATGTTGGCACGTCCCCGGTCCTGACCGAGGACGCTGTTGTCGCGACCGTCATGCACTCGGGCAAGTCCGGCCTGGTTGCCTTCGACAAGCCAACCGGTCGCATCGTCTGGCAGGTTGACCGGATCTATGAGACACCGACCGAGAACAGTGACAGCTACACAACCCCGCTCGTGATTGAAGAGGGAGGAAAGCAGATAATCCTCGTCTGGGGTGCCGATCACGTTACGGCTCACAATGTCAGCGACGGCGGGCTCCTGTGGTCTTCAGCGGGCTTCAATCCGGATCAAAGGCAGAACTGGCCATCGGTGGCTTCTCCGGTGGTTGCCGGTGATGTCCTGGTCGTCCCCTATGGCCGGGGCGCTTACCTCGCTGGAATCCGGCTCGGAGGGAGTGGCGATGTCACCCAATCACACCGCCTTTGGACGCGGGAGGAGTTGGGCTCCTTCGTGCCGACGCCTGCCGTCTATGACGGAAAAGTCTATGTGCTGAAGGATCGCGGCCAAATCCTCTGTATCGACCCGGAATCGGGCGAAACACTCTGGACCGCGGAATTTCCTAAACACCGCTCAAACTACTACGCCTCTCCATTGATTGCGGGGGATAGGTTGTATGCGGCCCGTGAAGATGGGGCCGTCTTTGTGGCCCAGATCTCGGACGGATTTCGCCTGCTCTCCGAGAACACGATGAGCGAGAAGATGATTGCCTCTCCAGTCCCGCTGGCCAATCGACTGCTGCTTCGCGGCGAACAACATCTGTTCGTTGTCGGGAAGTAGGCCGGACCGGACCTTCGGAAGTGATGACCCTGCCTTTCCGCAAAGCAGCACCCTGACCGGTTCCGTCAAGAGCGCCTCAGGCCTCCCGATCCATCGTGCCCAGGTCGGGTTCATCTCCAGTGACGACGCTGAAAAGACTCTAGACCCAGCCCGAACGAACCGTGAGGGGTTTTCATCCGAACCCTGATTCGACCGGGAACCTGGGATCTCGAGTGTTCCGCCGAGGGATTCAAGACAGCCACTGGCACCCTGGGCTCGTCTCTATCGTGCCTTCGGCACTCCGATGCGTCGGAATGTCTTAACACCAACACTCGGTCATGCGGTCGACCCGGTTGTCGGTTCGCTGTTGCCGACGATCGAACCCGAGGGTGAACCCTCGCTCGAGTAGAAGGGGAGCTTCCGGAGCCAGGAGCAGCTTTAGGTGGAGGGTTTCCAGTTCCGCCCTTTCGGTTGCAGAGTGGGTTCACAGTTTCGCCCTGGCCGCACACGGCTCCAGTTGCCTCCCCAGCCCTCGCAGAACCGGACAAGTGATGTTACCCCGTCCGGCTCATCGCAGTGGTCTCAGAGTCACCTCCTACCCATTCCG
>CP070717.1:54004-57776 GCA_020350445.1 Acidobacteriota bacterium
GGCCGTTTTACGGTGGTGGCTACTATCGAAAGGAGGCCTTTGACCGTCAGATTCGCAAGATCGCCGACGAGTGGAGAGCCAACCGGGACACAGTTCTGAACTCTGCCGGTGGGGTGACGGCTCTTCTCAGAGAGTTGAGTGAGCAGGCTGGTCCAGATGCCCTGACGGATTACAGGGAATTGCTCGAATCGAGCTATGCATTTTACGTGAAGTCCTATGACCCCAGGGGTGGCGGGTTTGGGAAGGCTCCCAAGTTCCCGTTTCCCGATGTCTTCAGTTTCCTGCTGAGATACCATCTGCGTACCGGAAAGAGAGGCCCGCTTCAGATGACTGTGCAGTCCCTGAAGAAGATGGCTCAGGGTGGAATTCGAGACCACCTGGCCGGAGGCTTTCATCGCTATTCCACGGATGAATCCTGGATTGTCCCCCGCTTTGAGAAGCTCCTCTTTATCCAGGCACAGTTGGCCGTTTCCTATACGGAGGCCTTCCAACTCAGCGGTGAACCCGAACTCGGAGCGGTTGCCCGTGAGATCCTGGATTTCTCCCTGGAGCACCTCCGACAGGGAGAGGGAGGCTTCTATTCAGCGATCGACGGTGCGGATGCCTGCCCATCTGACCCTGAGAAGATCTGCCAGGGCCTCTATTACACCTGGTCCGAGAGCGAACTGAAGAGCGTTCTGGGAGATGACTACCCCCTGGTTGCCTTTGCCTTTGGCGTCGAGAGGGGAGGCAATATCCGACTCGAAGACACCCGGGAACTCAGCGGGAGAAACGTTCTGTTTCGTCCGGTTTCAGACCTGCCGGTGGCCGAGCGCTTTGGGATCGAGCGGAGTCGGGTTCCCGCCACGCTGGGCCGGCTCCGCGACAGACTCCTGGAAGTGCGCAGAAGTCGGAAACTGCCCCGTGTCGATGATAAGCAACTAGCCGGATGGAATGGGTTGATGATCTCGGCGCTGGCGCGGGCTTACCAGGCATTCGGAGAAACGCGTTATCTCAACGCGGCGGAGGAGACGGCAGCCTTTGCCGCCGAACACCTTTGGGACAGAGAATCGGGCCGCCTGCGGCGCCGGTACCGGGAAGGGGCGGTTTCCGGCGAAGGATTCGTCGATGATTACGCGCTTCTCATCCAGGGCCTGCTCGATCTTTACGAGAGTGGCTTCAGCGATCGCTGGCTCCTGCTCGCCATTGACCTTGCAGAGATGCAGTTGACCCTGTTTTGGGACGAGGAACGCGGAGGGTTCTTTAATACACCGGGTTCTGACGAGAGATTGCTGGTTCGGGTGAAGGAACTCTACGATGGAGTCGAGCCCTCACCGAACGGTGTTTCCGCCTTGAACCTGGCCCGTCTGTCTGTCCTGATGAAGGATGAGGACCTTGGGGGGAAGGCGAGGAAGGCCGTCGCGGCCTTCTCCGATCGGTTTGAGCGCAGTCCGAAAGCGAAGCCCCAATTGAAGGCGGCGATGGAGTTTCTTCTTGCGAAAAAGAAGCAGATCGTCATCGCCGGCGCAAAGGACGATCCTCGAACGGCGGAGCTCGTCGAAGAGGTGCACCGGCGTTTTATCCCCAACCGGGTCCTCTTTCTGGCCGACCGAGGAGAGGCGCATCAGCGCCTGGGGGAGAAACTTGAGCTTCTGAAGAGCGTTCGTCCGATCGGAGGCCAGCCGACCGCATACGTCTGCGAAGATTACATCTGTCAGTTTCCTACCAGCGATCCGGCCCGCGTAGCCGAACTCCTCAACTAGGGCAAGCTTCCAGCGGGCGGTTGCCAGAGCGTTAGAGCGTTTGCGCGTTTGCGCGTTTGCGCGTTAGAGCGTTAGTGGGTTAGTGGGTTAGTGCGTTAGCGGGTTGTAGCGTTAGTGGGTTAGAGCGTTGGCACGTGAGTGGGGCACTGTTTCACTGCTTCACTGGGTTTGTGGGTGCCAAGGGACAACCAGGATGGTTGTCGTACTTTGGGGGATGCTTTTGGGTTAAGGTTTCTTCGCTTGAACTTTCTGGAGGTTGACGCCTGAGTGGACTTTGTTCACGCCTTCCTCAGCGGCTTGGCAGATATTGCGAAGCATTCCGGAAAAGACGAAGTGATGAATCCCATACAGGGCGTACCAGTAGAGCAGGCCGGTCAATCCGCTGGGATCGAACACGGCGGTCTGCCTGATGGTGGAACCTTCCCCGGACTTCTCAACCTCGAATTGAAGCCAGGCCCTGCCCGAGGTCTTCATCTCGGCAAAAAGCCGAAGCAACCGGTTGGGCTGGACCGACTCCACGCGCCAGAAATCGATGGTGTCTCCCGGTGCGATCTCCTCCGGATGACGGCGACCCCGCCGGATACCGACGCCTCCGACGAGGAGATCGAGGAAGCCCCGCAGCGTCCACAGCCAGTTGGCGTAATACCAGCCGGTGTCTCCACCGATGCGCTGGATTGGGCGAAAGGCCTCGGCCGGGCTCACATCGATGTAGCGGGACCGCGAATCGACCAGGCGCGCTCCGAACTTCCCTCCATAGGGAGAAGTGTAGCCCTTCGAGGACAGTGCATCGGACCAGCGGGTTTCAGCGAATTCCTGGTCTTCATTAATTAGCGCCCGCCGGATCGCACCGCCGATTCCTCGGGGACGAACCGAGAAGACCCGCAAGGCCCGATCGTCGTTCACGACTGTCTCATTCCGAACGCTGTCAATCAGTTTCCGCCCCGTCCGGGCATAGATCGGGGTCACGAGGCCGAGCCAGAGGGATGACAGGCGCAGTGTCAAGACGGGCACCGGAATGATCAGGCGTTTCAGCCCGCGCTGGCGTGCATACTCATGCATGATCTGGGCATAGGAGACCTGGTCAGCGCCGCCGATCTCGAAGACTTCGCTCTTTTCGAGCGGGATTTCCATCGATTCAACCAGGTAAGAGATGACATCCTCGATAGCAATGGGTTGGGCTTTAACGTAAACCCAGCGAGGAGTGATCATTACCGGGAGTTCATTGACCAGGGCCCGGATCATCTCAAACGAAAGGCTTCCCGAGCCGATGACAATCGAAGCCCTCAACTCGATGGTTGGGATCCCTGAATTCCGCAGGATTTCACCAACTTCCTGGCGGCTGCTCAGGTGGGAGGAGAGGTCCTCGCCATGACCCAGGCCTCCGAGGTAGATGATTCTACGAACACCGCATTCCTTTGCGGCCTGGGCGAAGTTGGAACTCCCGATCCGATCGCTCTCCTCGAAGTCGCCGTTCGATTCCATCGAATGGACCAGGTAGAAGGCGGTTTCGATCCCTTCGAGGGCGATACGCAGCGAGTCGAGATCCGCGACATCTCCCCTGACCACTTCAGTAGTCGGTGAGACTCGTGGTCTCAAAAACTCCGGTCTTCTCGTCATACAGCGCACCGGAATGGCCTGTTCTTCCAGTGTGCGCCTCAGCCGGCCACCGATATAACCTGTTGTCCCCGTAAGGAGAATCTTCGTCTTTTGAGTCTTCCCGTTAGTGTTCACTAGTCAACAGAACTGGTGTTTCTGCTTTGAGATCTGCTGTAGCATTGGACGTCGTATCGCATTCTGCTCATCTCACAAAAGATGATCTGCAGTCTAGAGAGACTGATCAGAAAAGTAAACCACCCCTATGGTGTTCTATATATCGCTCGACTTTGAATTTCCGGGCCGTGTTCTCTGAACTCATGTAGCGAACTTTTCCGAAGATAGGCCGTTCCGGTCCCCATGGACGATCGTAGCGTCCCATGACCCAGAAGATTCCTGAGTAGGAGTTCGGATTTCGTCCATCCACGGCGTAGCGA
>CP070717.1:57876-64355 GCA_020350445.1 Acidobacteriota bacterium
CGCGAATCCTCCGCGCGGCTTTCTTCTTGGTTCGTGCAATCTTCTTCTGCATGATCTCCTATCAAGTTTGTGCCGGTCTGTTCGAAACGGGCCGGCACGGTTCAACGCCTTTGCCTTTAGCAACCGGTGTGCCAAAGAAGGTGGAGGGATGCCTGAAAGTCTCGAAATGGCGAGGTTCCAGCTGCCAGAAGATCTCTTAAGTTGTTGTCTTCAAATGCGTTGTTTTTGAAGTTATCTTTTCTGGAAGGCCGGGTCAATCCGGCGATCATAAGGACAGGCTGGGAGAGTCGTAACAACTCAGCGTAGGACTTCTGTACCCGATTCGCGACACCTGCCGCAAGGATGACTTGCAGTTTCGGACAATTCTCTGCAGACTGTCATATGGTTTGCCTTGACTGGGGACTAAGAGACCGAAAACTCGAAAACAGGCTTACGTTAAAGGAGAGATCGATGATGAAGATGAATGCAAGAGAGCTTTTGGTCGGCGCCCTGGTTGTGCTGTTCGCTACAGGTTTGATGCTGGGTCAAATGGGCGGAGGCCCTCACGGTGGGCCTGGCGCTCAGGCACCTCCGGAAGCGGGAGCTGGTTTCCAGGGAGGCGGTGAGCCTGGTGACCACCGAAGCGGGAGGCCCCTGCAATCAGTTCGGATCATTGCCCATTTCCTGAAGCTCACTGAGCAACAGGGCGAAGCGGTCAGAGAGATTCTGGACGCGGCCCGCGTAGATTCCCAACTGCTCCGGGAATCGATCCGCGTGGCGGAGGAAGCGCTGCGTGTCGAGATCAACTCAGAC
The DNA here is from genome assembly GCA_020350445.1 of Acidobacteriota bacterium. Lineage (GTDB taxonomy): Bacteria > Acidobacteriota > UBA6911 > RPQK01 > JAPXNP01. The sequence continues at coordinate 58,669 of CP070717.1, forward strand.
GATCCATCCGAAGCGATCGTGGGAGCGCTGGTTCTTGAAATCCACGAACTGAAAGGACAGCTTCAGGAGTTGCGTCAAGGAGTTGTCGAAGACATTAAGGCGCTGCTCGATGAAGAACAGTTGCAGAAGTTGGAGGCGGTACGTCACGCGGCAGCTCTCCAGCCGGTTGTCCATGCCTTTCATGACCTGGGCCTGATTCCCCCTCGACCGCATCGTCTGGGTCCGGGAGAAACGGCTGAGTAGAGTCTTACTTTCCTTTGTGATTCTGAAGGGGCTTCTTCGGGAGCCCCTTTTTTCTTGACTCCGGTTGGGGCGCTGGTTAGAAACGCTGCATGACCTCACGTGAGCGTGTTCTGGCTGCACTGGAGCATCGGGAGACGGATCGGGTGCCGGTGGATCTTTCCGGGCACCGGTCTTCCGGCCTTTCCGCATCCCTCTATCCGAAGGTTCGTTCGCTGCTGGGTTTGCCCGAAAGACCCGTCAGGGTCTATGACCTTATCCAGCAACTGGCGGTGATCGACCCGGATCTGCTCGATCTGTTCGGCATCGATACCATTGAACTGGGCCGCGGCTTTTCTCAGTCTGAAAGCGACTGGAGCGATTGGGTCCTGCCGGACGGGACGCCCTGCCAGGTCCCGTCGTGGTCGATTCCCGAACGGGAGGGAGGCGACTGGATACTGCGATCGAAGAGCGGACGGTTAGTGGGGCGTATGCCTGATGGGGGCTACTACTTCGACCAGGTCTACTATCCCTACCAGGAAGCCGATGATCGGGACTATTCACGTCTTGATGACGCCTTTGATGAGGCGATGTGGATGACGATTGCTGCGCCTCCCGGGCCGGTATCCGATAGGGAACTTGTCGAAAAGGCTCGGAAACTGCGGAACTCGAGCGATCGGGCGATTCTGGGTCTTTTTGGAGGCAACCTGCTGGAATCGGGCCAGATCCTGTTCCGCAATGACGTGTTCCTGATGCTGCTTGCAGCCGAGCCGGATGAGGCCCACACGTTCCTGGATGCGCTGGTTGAGCGACACCTTTCGCAGCTCGAACGCTTTCTGGGACTTGTCGGTCCTTTCATCGACATCATTGTCTTTGGTGATGATCTTGGCATGCAGACCGGACCGCAGATTTCCCCGGCGATGTATCGCGAGTTTTTCAAACCCCGCCACGCTCGATTGTGGGCGCGGGCCAGGGAGTTGGCTGAGGTGAAGATCATGCTGCACTGCTGTGGAGGTGTACGTCCCCTCCTGCCCGATCTGATTGATGCAGGTCTGGATGCGATCAACCCGGTTCAGGTCTCCTGCCGCGGGATGGAGGCGGACCAGCTCAAACGGGATTTTGGGGAGCGGTTGACCTTTTGGGGTGGGGGTTGCGATACGCATCGGGTCTTGCCCTCCGGTACCCCGGATGAGGTCCGTGAACACGTTCGCCGGCAGATTCAGACCCTGCGGCCAGGTGGTGGGTTCGTCTTTCAGCAGGTGCACAATATCCTGCCTGAAGTTCCTCCTGAGAATGTGATAGCCCTCTTCGAGGCTGTCAACCGTTATCGGGGCGGCCAGCCAGACTGATTCGAAGGTGCTGGCCCATTTTGACCCGCAGAGGCCCTGCGGTGTACGATCCGTTCAACCAAGAGATTCAGTGGCCTTTTGAGGGGAGAGAATTGGATGTATAGAACGGTTAAGGTTGGGATTCTCGCATTTACGTTAGCCTGGGCTGCATGTGCGGAGACCGGGCAGGAACTCCCGGGGGCAGGGGCTGATAGCGGAAGGACCGTGATCTACCGGGACACCTGGGGGGTACCGCACATTTACGCACCGACGGCTGAGGCGGGAGCTTACGCCATCGGTTGGGCTCAGGCCCAGGATCGCCCCGAAGAACTTCTGAAGAATTTTCTGCGCGGCATGGGTGAGCTTTCCTCGATCGAAGGCCAATCGGCGTTTCAGTCCGACCTCATCGCTCGGATTTTTGATAACTACGGGGTAGCGGAGCGTTACATCAGCGGACTGTCTCCCCGGTCCCGGACATCGACCGTAGCTTTTGTCATGGGAGTCAACGACTACTATCGAGCGCATCCAGAAGACGAGCCCGAGTGGTGGAAGGGACGGCACGTCGACGAGTTTATGGTGCACGCTTTTGTCAGGTATTTCCTGAACTCCTGGTCAATCGGACAGGGTCTCGATGATCTTCGTCGCGGTGGCGTTGAGCCAAACTTCGGCCAGGATTCGCGGGGATCAAACCAGTGGGCTATCTCGACTCAACGCAGCGCAGCAGGTGCTCCGATTCTCGTGATCGATCCTCATCTGTCCTGGTTTGGCGCTTCGCGCTTCTGGGAATTCAGAATCCATGCAGGGGAAATGAAGGGCAGTGGATTCACCCTGCCGGGTTTCCCCACGATTGGGCTGGGTCACAATGAACATCTCGCCTGGGCCATGACAACCGGTGGGCCGGATACGGCCGATGTCTACGAGATCCAACTGGGGGAAGAGGATCCCGGCAGCTACTATTTCGATGGACAGTCGCGTCCGCTGAGCAGGCGTGAGATCGTCATCGAAGTCAACGGTGAGGGGCCCCGTTCCCTGGTGATCCAGTACAGCCATCACGGGCCGGTCGTCGCTGTCAAAGAGGGGAAGGCCTATGCGCTTCGGACTGCCTACGCCAGTGAAGTCCGCTACATGGATGTGTGGTGGGAATTCGTACTCGGCCAGGACTACACCGGTGTCGAAAAGGGCCTGGAGGTATTGGGGCCGTTTCCACAGAATGTGATGGTGGCTGACACTTCCGGTAATACCTACTACCAGCGGACCGGCCGGGTTCCTGTCAGGGCCGAGGGCTATGACTGGACGCGACCGGTTGACGGTTCTGTTCGAACGACCGAATGGGAGGTGTTCCACAAGTCTTCTGACCTGGTACAGCTTCTGAACCCTGAGACCGGATTCATGCAGAATTGCAACATTCCTCCCGACGTCATGATGCCCGGCAGCCCGCTGACTCCGGATCGCTATCCAGGCTACATCTACAGCGAAGTCAGTTATGGCGCAGACAGTCGCCATAGCAACCCGCGTGGTGCCAGGGCGGTTGAACTACTGAGCCAGGATGATTCGATTTCTGCGGCCGAGGCAATTCAGCACGCGCTCGATGTCCATCCTTTCAGCTCGGCTCGATGGCTGGAGGCCCTGAGGCTGGCCAAAGCAAAGGCGGAGAGCCGTTCCGGGCTCGGTGTTGAAGAATCGGCAGCACTCGACGAACTCCTCGGATGGGACGGCGAATTGACCGCTGAATCCACGGCTGCACTGAAGTATTACTACTGGCGTGAGCAGGTCTCGTTACTCGAGGACGGGGGGGAACTGAAAGGCCTTTCGGGGCGGATCGACAACTTCCTTGAATCGGTGGGTGAGCCTTCAGCCGAGATTGGTTTGTCAAACTCGGAGAGCCGGATGCTGGTCCAGGCCTTCGCTGATGGGATGAATCAGCTCCGGTCCGATCTAGGCGATCTGGGCCGAACTTACGGCGATGCCTTTAGAGTTGGCCGGGGAGATCTCTCCTGGCCGATGGGCGGCGGCGGAAGGTATGGGACTTCAACGTTGAGGAGCATCTCCTATGGTCCGAAGCGCGAGGACGGTACGCGATGGGGCATGGCGGGTCAGACCGCAACTCAGGTTGTCGTTCTCAGCAAGCCGATCAAGAGCTGGTCAGCGACACCACTGGGTCAGAGTGACCGGGCCGATTCACAGCACTTTGCTGATCAGGCGGAACAACTGCTCTCGAGCCGGCAGATGAAGCCGACCTGGTGGCTGCCCGAAGAGTTGAGAGACCATATCGAGTCCCGGACCGTCCTGGAGGACGCACCCGAGTAGTCTCGGTCGCTAGTGCAAGCGGGAGCGGGTCGCGCATTCCACCATGGCCCGGATATTCTCGACTGGGGTATCGGGAGGAATGGCGCATCCGGCGTTGAGAACGAAGCGGGGATTGCTTTTGAACTGTCTAATCAGTTCACGTGTCGCGCTTTGAACCTCTCTGACTGAACCGAATCGCAGGATCCCGCTTGGATCGATGTTCCCGAAGAAGGTGGCTCGATCGGCCAGCACCCTTCCTGCTTCACGGGAATCGGTCCTCTGATCGAATTCAAACCCATCTGCACCAGTTTCAACCATTGAATCGAGTATCGGATCGGTCCGGCCGCAGATATGGAGGACATAGGGCTTGCCGAGTCGGTGTGCGGCTTCGACGACCTGCTTTTCATAGGGAAGGGCGAACTCCCGGTACATCTGGGGGGAAATCATGTCGGGGCCGGCCGGACTGTCCCCGTTTGAAAGAACGTGGGCCCCGGCCTGGTCCATGAGCTCCACGAACTGGATAACCGCCCGAGTGCAATACTGAAGCAACTGTTCCAGTTCTTCCCGGAACCTGTCGTCGAGCAGATCCATCATCCAGAGAGATGGCGTTCTCATCATGGAGGCCAGTGAGAATGGCGCCTGATCGCAGTTGCCTCGAATCAGTACTTCGTCTTTGAAGTGATCCACCAGAAGACGGACGGCTTCCAGCCAGGTCTCGATCCGCAAATCCCCGCGAATTTGTGGCTCCCCCAGGTCGGGGACCTCTTCGAGACTGTCCAGACAACCGATGATTGCCCGAGCGGGCTCATCTTCGGGAAAGTCGACCGGTACGCCGACGGCGCCCGCCAGAGTTGCAGTGTCGATATCGACCAGGACTCCGTCGAGCTCGTAGGTCTCAACTGCCTGAATCATTGCACGGGCAATGGTCCGGGGGCTGGACCGGAATTGTTGCTGGCTGACACCATATTCCCGGGCGGCCAGCATGAAGTTGTGGAGCATGACCGGGACTCGATCCGGATTCCGGCCGCTCAGTGCGGCCATAATGCGCTGGAAACCGTTCATCCTGTACCCTTGTTAATGAAATGAGTTCCTGACCTTCTGATAATGCTCTTCCCATTGGTCAGGAGCCGTCGGTGCGTATTGCCTGAGTTCAAAGCTCTTGCGGATCAGGTTTCTGGCCTCGGCAAGGTCGGCAAGTCTCCCGGTGGAGATGGCTTGGACCACGATGTTTCCCAGGGCCGTGGCCTCGACCGGTCCGGCGAGGACAGGGATGCCGAGAGCCTCGGCGGTGAACTGGTTGAGAAGATCGTTCTGGGAACCACCTCCTACCACATGGAGGACGCGGATCCGGGTCCCTCTCATCGAGTTAATCTGGTCCAGGATGAAGCGGTACTTCAGTGCCAGGCTCTCCAGGATGCAGCGGACGCATTCACCGATTGTCGATGGGCAGGGCTGGCTGGTCCGCCGGCAGTAACCCATGATTTCCGCAGGCATGTCGGCTGGGTTGAAAAAGGACTGGTCATCGGGGTCGATGGTGGATCGAAAGGGAGCCGCCTCATTTGCCAATTGAGCCAGTTCGGAATAGCTGTACTCTTGGCCGTCTCGACTCCAGGCGAGCCGGCAACGCTCGAGAATCCACAGACCCATCGAGTTCTTGAGGAATCGGATCCGGTTCCCATACCCTCCTTCATGGGTGAAGTTGAAGCGCAGGGACTCTTCGCTGATGATCGGTTTGGGAACTTCGATCCCCATCAGCGACCAGGTTCCCGAACTCAGGTAAGCCCAGTCCTCTCCCGTTGCCGGGACGGCGACAACGGCACTCGCCGTATCGTGCGAAGGGGGAGCGATGATATC
>CP070717.1:64455-67133 GCA_020350445.1 Acidobacteriota bacterium
CTCCTGTGTTGGGGCTTTGGCCTACTGATCTTGACCTAGGACCGGTCGTGGGTGCTGTTCCGTTCTTGCTGTTGCGCCAATGGAGCAGAGGCCTCTATCGGAGAGTTCAGTCTTTAGGATGTTTGGAGTCAGCCTACTCAACTCGTGAGACATCGCTTGGCTGGACGACTGTCGGGCCGTGATTTGAGACTACCCTGTATCAGCTTCTGAGAACCATTCAAAGAGGCGTATCAGTTGACTCTTGAGCCGCGGCATCTGGCGATTCAAGTCATTTTGGCTCGAACCGTCCGCAGGGGTCAGATTCCAACTCCCGTCGGATTCCTTCTCAAGTCGCCAGGGTCCGGCCTCCAATCCCCAGTCTCCGATCTTCGCAGGCGGTCGGATCGGGCTGTGATCGGAATCTACCCTGGAGACCAATTGAGCGAGCCGTGCTGGATCGATCTCTCGGACCCAGTCAGGTTCGGGGAAGGTCCGGATGCCGGCATAACGAGGGTAGCTTTCGAATATGTCCGGATCAGGGCCCACAATTCGTGCGTCTCCAGTCTCTCGCAGAAACGCTTCGAGCTTGGCGGACAGGGAGGCTCGTATCCCAGCGAATCTGGGATCCTCTGCCAGGTTGTTCAGGCATTCCGGATCTTTTACAACATCGAACAGTTGCTCGCCAGGCCGTTTTCCCAGCGCGTGATCGAAAAGAGGCCGCATCGGCTCATTGTCTCTGTGTTTCACCAGAAACCCGCTTGATCTCCCCGAGTCCGGACCCCAGTCGAGATCATGAAATCCCGGGTTCAGAGCCCCATCCTCGGCCAGCCGTACTGGGGCTCCCGCAGGCCATCGTTCGGGCGTGAAGTTACGTATGTATAGGTAGTCCTGGGTTCGGATGGACCGTTGTGGGTAGCCGAGGTTGCTCCATCGTGAACTCGAGTGCCGTTCCCTCGAGAAGAAGACCTCCTCACGAACTGGCAGATTCGAATCTCCCCGCAGCAGCCCGATAAAGGACTGGGCGGAAACTGGAAACTCTGTGGGGTACGGGACGCTGGTCGCGTCGAGAATTGTTGGCATCAGGTCCGCCAGGCTGATCAAGGCATTCTCGACATGCGGTTTGGTCACCTCGCGACCCCATCGAATGGCGAGCGGTACATGTGTGCCGTACTCGTAGCAATTCGCCTTTGCGGCAGGAAAGGGCATCCCATTATCGGAGGTCACAATGATCAGGGTATTGTCCAGTTCTCCACTCGCTTCGAGGATCTCGAGGATTCTTCCCAGATGTTTGTCGAACCACTCGATTTCGACCGCGTAGTCGAGCAAATCTCCGCGAACCTCTTCACTGTCGGGCAGAAACGAGGGCACGTTTACTGAGTCGAGGGACTTCCCACTTCTTTCCCCCGCTCCGATGTCGTAGCGGCGGTGAGGCTCAGTTGCCCCGTACCAGAAAAAGAAAGGCTGTGAATCGTCCCTTTCGGACAGGAATTGCTGGAAGTTCGTAGCGTAGTCGATGTCTGAAATGTACTGAAAAGGGGGCTCTAAGCGCGCTCCGTTGTATTCGCTTCCGGCAGGGTTCTGGTAGCGTCCGGCCAATGCCCAGTGAAACGGCCCAACTCCTTTTCCTGTGTATCCAACCAGGTACCCCGTTTCGGCGAGCAGGTCCGGAAGGGGCCTGTATTTTGCGGGCCAGAGGCTGTTGTGGTTACCCGCATGTTCGTTCTGCCAGGGGAAGCGTCCGAGGACGATCGAGGCGCGCGAAGGAGCGCATCCGGGAGAAGTCGTGAAGGCGTTTTCGAAACGAATACCTTCCCTGGCAATGCGATCGAAGTGCGGGGTTTCCAGCCAGCCCGAGCCATACGCCGAAGCATGCGGCCAGGACTGATCGTCACTTATCGCGATCAAGACATTGGGCCGTTCTTCGGACCGTCTCGTTCCCGTATCAAAGCCGCACGCAGCCCAAAGAAGAAGTGTTGTGAGGAATAGCGCCCGTTTCACTGTGTTCATCATTCTCGGTAAATCTCGTTCAGGAAATCGTTAAAGTCATCGTTACCGGGGTCACCCCGGTAAGGTAGACGCTCAGACCGTCCAGCTTGGTTTCTGCCCCTCGCAAGGTGGTCCAGGTATGACTATGGAGTCCGGGACCGAAGCGGATGATGTCGTCTCCGACTCGATACTCACCAGTGCCTTCCTTGAGGAAGAATGCCTTCTCGATGCCCGGAACCGGGTCAACGCCGCTCAATTGCCCGCCGGGACGGAATCCAAATTCCAGGGCAAACGGAACCCCTGCACAACGGCTCACGCTGATCTCGACTGTGAATGTCCCATCCTGTTCGGTGATAGAAGTGCGAGAGAAGAGTTCCTGCTCTTCTGACCTTTCACGCAGATCGCGGTCTCCGCGCCCCCAGCTTCCATCGGGTCTGCGCTGTTGGGGCAGAAGGGGCTGATAATAGGGGCCGTTCAATCGCTGTTCCATTGATACGTTCTGCCCTCTGACTTCGAGACGTTCGCCACGGAACTGTCCCTTGCCAAAGAAGGCAGAGGCGAAACGGAGAGCCTCCAAAACGGCTTCCCCCTTGTGCAACGACAAGAGACGCGAGTCACCGGAAAGGATTGTGCTGCTGGTGCGCCCCCGCCGCACGCGAACCAGGTCTGAATGGGTGAAGTGCCGGAAGAAGTTATCGGGCAGGGGTTCCGTC
>CP070717.1:67233-71356 GCA_020350445.1 Acidobacteriota bacterium
CGCCGAGTTTCTCCAGCACTCGGTAATGGGAAATTGTCTCACCGATCAATTTTCCCCCTCGTTTCAGGTTTCCATCTTAGTCAGCAGGGTGCAGGGGCGCAAGCAACGGTGACTGCTCTGCAGCACCTACGGCGCTCTGCTGACTCTCTGGGCGGTCTGTCCCAGGGTCGCGCTTCGCTCCACCCTGGGCTCGTCTCTGGCATGCCTTCGGCATTCAGTCGTAGAGACCCGCGTCCCCGAGAGCCGAGTCAGGGACACTCCTTTTTGTCTGCTCGCCACCCTCTCTGTTGCTGCCCAAACTGGAGGCTTTTCTGGCCACAGTCTCTTCCCGCCAGCGTCAACAGGTTCGAGCTTCGACTGATTCTGTCTTCTGGGACGATGTGCCCGTCTACCAAGGTTGAAGAGCCTGGGCTCTTGGGGTTCCTGGTCCCCCTGCGTCTGCTTTCGACCCTGATTCCGGTCGATTTGCCAATCCATCCACCCGGAGAACCCGTCACCATGCCCCTGACGGCGCCCACCCTGTCAATCCTTCCTGAATCTCCCAACCAGCCGCCTATTCCAGTTCGATCGTTATCTCCCGGTGCTCTTCTTGCTCAAGAACGCCAACCTGCGGACTCGAATACCCTCGGGCCCCAAGAGCCTCTAGCACTTTCAATCGTGCGGCATCGAGGTCCAGGGAACGCATATCGATTGCCAGCCAGTTGTGACCGATCCTGCGTGCGAGGGAGGTGCGTAAGTTGCCTCGGAGCCTGTCGGTCTCGAAATCAGCTTCCTCCAACTGTGGCATCACCCGCCGGATTTCCTGCATCGCCAGCGCCGGCTCAGTCTGCTCTCCGAGGAGAAGAATGAGCATTCGAGCTTCCCGGTCCCCCTGCGAGACGGATACGGAAACAGACTCGGCCACCTTCTTCTCCTCCAGCACGCCCACCAATGACGCCGGAGTCAGGCCCTGCAAGACATCGGGAGGGCCCTGGACGTTTATCAAGAAACCTAGATCGAGAGAAACAGTAACAGGAATCCAGGCCGCGCCTCCCAACAGCGCGAGCAAAGCCGCGCTGACCGGCAAAGGCCGCAACCAGCTCAATCGCCCACCGACCCGCCGCCTGGAACCCCAAAGTTCAGAGTGGCGCCGGAGAAGGTCCGCTTCAAGCTCACTGTAAAACCGAGTATTGTCCTCCCCTTGGCTTCGGTGAAGCATCCTCAGAATCGCGAACAACCTTCTAGAGCGCATAGTCCACCTCCCCGGGTTTCCGGGCATCTTCGAGCCAGGTGATTCGAAGGTCACGCATTGCTCTCGAGAAGCGCTGTTTGACTGCCGCCTCGCTCAGGTCCATGCACTCACCTATCTCCTTGTACCGCAGTTCGTGCTCGAAGCGGAGCGCAAACATATGTCGAGTATCAGCTGGCAACTCGTCCAGCAAGTCACGCACGCGACGGATCCGCTCGCTCTGTAGAAGTCCTTCCAGCGGATCGGCCCTTCTGCAAGCCAGGATCTCCACGATGTCATCCAACGAGGCGATTTGCTTCCGTCCCCGGTAGTAGTCCACCAGAGCGTTGTGCGCGCTTGTCAGCAGCCAGGAGAGGACGCTGCCGCGCTTGGGGTCGAAACGGTTCAGGTTCTTCAAAAGACGGTGGAACACGTCTGAAATCAACTCTTCGGCGTCTTCCCTCCGTTCCACTCTCTTATAGAAGAAGCTGGCGACAGGGCCGAAGAGTTCCCCATAGAGTCGTTGAAAAGCCGCGGCATCACCTCGTGAGGCCGCGGAAAGTAGCCGGGCATGTCTCTTGTCACGCAGTAATCGCTTAAGGGTCATCGGATCGACTAGCCACTCCCAATGCAATGCCGTCGGCTCGAAAGACTGGAAACATACTACCTAGCTTCCTCTGACCTTGCTGTGATCTGCGCATCAGGGGGGCCGTAAACTCGCAAGCGTCGCTCGATAAAATCAAGCTCAACTCTGTCGAATCGACCGAAGAATGAGTTGCCCAGCAGTCCAATCGGCTGGCTTTGCCCGCGAAGGGAAGCAAATACTTTCAGCGGAGCAATGGAGCAGGGAATTGCTTCAAAACCTACCTCGCCCAGCTTCAGTTTCTGGATCCGCCCCTCGAACGAGTCGATCTTGTTTCCGTCGAGTCCTCCCAACTTTCTGGCAGGCGTCGCCGATGTGGAGATGGCGGCCAGTTCGGCAGACGGACCGTCGAGTAAAACGCGAGGAGCCCCGGAATCCAGAATGAAGTAGAAATCGGTTGTGTTCACCTCGGCGGAGACCAGAAGATGTGAACTCACGATAGAAAAGGGGACTTCGCCGAGAAAGCCCGACCCACTCTCCCTTTCAGAAGAGGGCCCGGCCAAAACAAAAGTTCCAGATCCTCGAGCGTCGGGAGGGAATCTCAATAAAAGGCGTTCAGGCCGGCGCAGCAGGTCCATCCCAATAATTCCCGAGACAGGCCGATCGAACAACTCCGGCATCTCTTCTATCACAGCCACAGAAACGTTGGGGAAATGCATCTCGCCCACCTGAAAATCCGGCAGATCGGCATGGCCCTGAATCCCTCCCACTGTGCCGGTCGCTCCTCCCGGCGCATAGTCCAACAGACGTCTTCCGGCTCCGGAGTACTCCACTCTGTGCGACTTTTTCACCGCCAAACCCTCAGGCACGAAACTCCTCTCCACCAGCGTTTCCGCAGCTCCGATGTCTACAAGAAACCAGACTTCCTCGCCGTCGTGTCTCTTCACTTTGGCGAATGGATGCCCGGCCAACTCAACCTGGAATTCTCCGTAAACCGGAGCTCCTACTGCATGAAGGTAGGTATCGGTGGTCACGACGAACTGGTTTTCTCCCTTCGGTAATCCGGCCTGCGCCAGCAGGTTTTGGACGGGGCCTGGATCGTCTTGAACCTCCCTGTAGGCGGTGATCAGGAATGCCTTCAGAATTCCGCCACCACCAGCGACGCTGACACGGATGTCATATTGACGCAAGTCCTCGAGGGACCGCCCCGGGTAATCGATCAGTGTCTCGCCGGTATTGTCCCGGATTTGCCACCGAACCGTCTCTCCGTCGCACTGTACGATCTGGAGGTTCTCTTCATCAAGGTTGATCAAACCGCCGGATCCTCCGGGGCCGGGAGGAAGCACCACGCCGACAACACCGGTCGCGCTGCCGCCGGTGAAGACTTTCACTTCCCCTGAGGGAACTTCGTGCTGTTCAATCACTAGGCCCGACTCTTCGCGCTGCAAAACGAAGACGGGACACCCGTGTTCCTCGCCTGCCAGAACCGGAACAAGAAGCCTCACCAACAATGTCAATCTCACTGCAAACCGCATTAAAAACCCCATAGCAATCCCCCTTCATTCTGATGTCGTCGCAGTCTACGGTCCAACTGGCCGGAAGGTGACAACTTAGTCTCAGAAAAATGAAAAGACATGGGCCGAAGAGGGGGTCTCTACTGTCTGCTGACCCAAAATCCTCCAGCATGTCGATTCCCTCACAGGGATCCTGAAAATGGAGAAAGGCTCTCTCTTTGTTTCCTTAAGAGCCGACTCAGGGGTTTAAGTTGATGGTGGAAGAACCGGGATCCTATTCGATGCACTCCCGATCTGCGTAGTCCTTTGGGAAGTGAACGGCCTTTACGAAAAGTCACGGATTTCGGGCCTGCGAGAAAGAGCAGGCGTCCCCAATTCTCGGAAGCAAATTGCCGCTCACTGTGCATCAGCCTTTGAACCGCCCACCGATGTCAGTGAAGTGATCGAGATGGCCGGCGATCATGCAAGGAGCGGATCAACTTGATCGTCTGGGAGATCCCTGAGGAACTCACGCGCCAAATCGTCTCTCTTATCGACTACTACAACTGTCGGCGATATCACGAGGCTCTCGGAAACGTTACCCTGGACGATGTCTACTTTGGCAGAAGAGATTCGATCCTAAACTGAAGAAGGAGACTCAATGGAAGAACGCTTGCCCGTCGGCGCTGAAGACGTACAAATCCGGCATCTGTTGATCCAACAGGAGGCCGACTCCTTAGACTCAAAGCCGATAGGGTGCCCTTTCTCCAATGTGCATCCCCCGTAATCAGACCTATTCGCGAAAAACACATCTTCCAGTGGGGCGAACTCATAGAGAAA
>CP070717.1:71456-74224 GCA_020350445.1 Acidobacteriota bacterium
GAAGCGGCTCTTCGTCCTTCACTAGAAAGTGGTTGAATTGCAGGTCAAACTCCGGGACATAGATCGAGATTCGATACAAGTCTGGGCCGATTTCAGTGACTGTTGCCATAACCCCTTCCTTTCCAGGGCCACCTGCAAAGAGAGTGCGGCCCCAAAATAGAAACCCACTGTACCCCTAGAGTACCTCATCCGTCAGGTTTTGTCGTGAGAGGAGATTGACAGAACAATAAGCTAAATGACTCCGACATTTCGCCCGAGATGGTGGCATCCCATTGAGCCAATGTTCTCACCTTCGACTTGGGAACGGCGGACTCATGACGCGATGGAGGCTTTGAAAGACATGGCTCACACAACGCCGTGCGGACTAAACCTTAACAAGCCATAGCTCGTCATTCGAATGGAGGATAGAGAGCGCGGGCAAAGTAAACAGCTCAATTCCGACGGAGGCATCGACATGCAGCCATTCAGTAGAATCCTGATCACGAGCACCCTGACACTTGCCGTCTGGATTCCGGTGCTAGGCTTTAGCGCACCGGCGGCAGGTGAGTTTCAGTTGCCGACACCCGGTGGCCCCTTCACCGTGGGGACACGTTTCCTGTACTGGGTTGACACTGGCCGACCGAATCAGTTCACCGAAGAGCCCGACGATTTTCGGGCCGTATCGGTCCAGGTCTGGTACCCGGCCGAAAGCCCGACAGAGGGAACACCAAAGTCTTTCAATGACCGCTCTGCGGCCGAGTTCTGGGTGAAATCGGGCCTCTTCACCGACGCATTTGTCTCCGAGGTTGCCGAAAGGCCCTCACACTCATTTCTAGATGTGCCCATCGACAACTCGGCCCCTGCCTTTCCACTGGTCATCTACTCTGCCTCAGGTGTGATGGATGCCAATATTCTTCTGGCGGAGGAACTGGCCAGTCAAGGCTACGTGGTTCTGGCGCTGGGCCATCCGCACTGGTGTGCCTACTACTTTGATGCTGATGGGAAGATCTCCTTCCGAGACCAGAAGGGCGATAACTACAACCGGAAGATGTGGGCCGAAGAGACTGCTGAAGGCGTCAACCAAATCAAGGAAGCGCTGACTGCCGCCAAAACCGCGGCGGAAAAGAAATCGCTCCAGGAAGCCCTCAATCAAGCCATGCCAACGCAGGTAAGCGACATCCATTTGTGGGCACAGGATGTCGGGTTCGTTCTAGATCAGCTCGACCTGGCGAACCGGACGGACCCCTTCTTTAAAGGCAGGCTCGACTTGGAGAAGGTTGGCGTCATGGGCTATTCGAAGGGTGGAGCAGCAGCCGGAGAGACCTGTCTCACAGAAGAGAGATGCAAAGCTGGGGTCAATCTAAGCGGCTTCATGTTCGGGCAGATCGCGAGCCGGGAGTTGACCGTACCTTTCATGGTTATGGAGTCGATCGAACCCTGGTGCAAGGACTGTCTCCCGATCAATGATCTACTCTTCCATAACTCGCAAAGCAGCATTTACATGGTCCAAATCGGCAAGGCGACGCATGGGAACTTCACCGACTTATCAGCACTCAAACGCTATCTCTCAGAAGGCTCACAAAGCCTGCTTGGCACGATCGACGGTTTGAGGTTTCTCGAAATACAGAATGGCTATGTCAGGCAGTTCTTCGACCGACACCTGAAGGGCTTGCCTGCCCCGCTTCTAGACGCTTCGTCGAGTCCGTACGAGGAAGTCCGATTCAAATCCCGTCATCCCCAGGGAGTGCGGCGGCCTGAGCCGCCGCGCACCAAGACTCGACAGACAGGCTAGCTCACAGCCAGGCGGTTATCGACTTCGAACACGAATGGGACCGAGCTGGCCCGCATCCCGGCGATCACCCGGTCTATCTCCGAACCGACGGCACCAACCAGGGTCACATTCCCCCGGTTCACAATGATGTGGATCGGCGGTAAAGCCCGATTGGCATATCTAACGAAGTTGGGGTTGCGATAGATCGCCCGGTATACAGCGAGTCGAATCTGGCTGTCATAGGGCGAAGCCGGTAACACCTCGATGTTGTTGACAACACTCTGTACATTCGGAAGCTTCGCCACGACGCGCTCCGCAGCCTTCTTTAGCGTCGGACGCACTACCTGTCCAGACAGTGTGACCTGCCCTCCCTCCACCTGAAACTCAAGGTTGTCAAAGATGGAGTGGTACGGCAACATCACCAGTTCGTGACGAACACTAGCTTCCAACGGAGTCAGCGTTTGCTGAGGCTGAGCTGCCCAGGCGTGAAGGCCTCCCAGAAGTACGAAGGCCATCGATAACAAACCCAATCGGATGACTCTGCTATATCTCATGTTGATATTCCTTTCTTCTATTGAACACCTGTAACGGGCTGCATTCCTCGAGATCCACCGCAGGGAGTTCCAGGTGGCTTATTCAGTGACTTTGACTGTCTCAGTCCTTGCCTAATTAGATCGCAGCGATCCTATTTGTGTTCAATTCCTCAATTGAATTCTCCATTAGTTATAGATCCAATTCGGGGTGCGAAGTTGAACAATCGGCTCTTCATAGGACAGGCCTCACCAGCGAAGTGCTGAAGGCACGAACCTCACAGCAAAGCCTCACCAGGCCGAACGGCCCTCACCCCAGAGCGCCACCGGCACTTAGCCTAACAAGTACCCACCAATCCACGAGGAGAAGATTCAGAAGACAGAGACGGAGGAAAGATGTGGAGGCGGCGAGCGGATTCGAACCGCTGAATAAAGGTTTTGCAGAACGAAACCTGATGAGCCGAAAAGTTAGGAAAAGCTAGGAAATA
>CP070717.1:74324-77161 GCA_020350445.1 Acidobacteriota bacterium
GGCCCGTTGAATCCTGCGGACCGGCTCTTTGGTCGGGAGCGGGCGGACAGATGAGGGGTTCGGTGTAAAAACCTGCCAGGATGCGGAACCCTGTCGGGCTGACGTGCCCGATGAGGTTCGCGGCGCAGTCATCAAGCAACTGGTGAAAGACCGAGACAAGCTGAACCGGACAGGGTAAAGTGATGAGCTGAAACGCGGAAGACGGGACCGCGCGATGTTGAACCCGGCCCCAGAACGGGAGGAGTTATGAAGGTTCTTCAGTTTGGCCTGATCTTCGTTGTCTTGTTGTTCTTGTTGGTTTTGCCGGCAATTCACCCACTCACTCCAGCGACTGTTGAAGCTTTCGTGGACAATCCCGCACCGAAGACCTACGTTTACAAGGAGATCGAGGGCTGCAAGATCCATGCGGACGTCTTCCAGGTGCCCACCTCAGATCCCCAGCCCGTCATCCTCTATATCCATGGAGGAGCGTTGATTATGGGGAGCAGGACCGAACTGACGAAGTCTACTGAGATGCAGGCACAGGTCGGGCTGTTCCTGGATGCGGGTTTGACCGTCGTTTCGATCGACTATCGGCTTGCGCCCGAAACCCGATTGCCGCAGATCATTGAAGATCTTCAGGATGCCTACCGTTGGCTGCGATCGAAGGGCCCGAGTGAGTTCAATATCGATCCCGACCGGATCGCCGTACTCGGCAAGTCTGCTGGCGGCTATCTGACCCTGATGTCGGGATTCTGCCTCGAACCTCGTCCGAAGGCACTCGTACCGTTCTACGGTTACGGCGACATTATCGGCGACTGGTACTCCAAACCCGATCCCTTCTACCGGGAAACAGAGCCTCTCGTGTCGCGTGAAGAAGCTCTGAGCTCTGTCGGAAAGGACCCCATCACCGAGGCCTACTGGCCGACGGTTCGAAGCCAGTTCTACCTCTACACTCGTCAGAATGGACTCTGGCCCAGGGAAGTCGCCGGTTTCGATCCGATTACCGAGTCCGGGAAGTTCGCGCCCTACTCTCCGGAAGACAACGTCACCGCCGACTACCCGCCGACGCTGTTCCTTCATGGCGACGAGGATACCGATGTTCCCTATGAGCTTTCGGTCAGCATGTCGAAGAAGCTTTCGGAACATGGGGTCTGGAATCGGTTGATTACCATGAAGGGGAGGGGTCACGGCTTCGATCACGGCGCCGCCTCGGAACCCGATGTCAAAGCAGCGATGGAGGAAGTCATCGAGTTCCTGCGTGCCCACTTGGCCGTGAGCAATGAAAAGTAAACCGAAACGTACGACAACCATCCTGGTTGTCTCTTGAATGCAGCTACCGAGTACCGAGTAACGAGTAACGGATCCCGTCGACCGTAGAACGTCGTCAGTCGACCAGTAAGGAGTTATCAATGAAGACGATCAACCGCCGAACCTTATTAGCCGCCATGGGAGCTCTGCCCGTTACGCGTTTGAGTCTTGGCTCCGCTCAAGCCTTGCCCAGTTATGAAGATTACGTCGCCGGCATGGCCTGGGAAAAGGCGGCGATCGATCAGTTTCTCGATCCTTCGGAGCCGAACTGGGCGACCTTCGATCCCCTCGTCGGGTACCGGCATTCGAATGCAGTGATGAAGGATGGGATCGATGGAAGCTACTGCATTTATCGGATGGAGCCCTCGGGCGAACGCAGGAAGATCCATTTCGCCGATCGACCCTGCCGGATCAATACCTACGGAGACAGCTTCACCCATTGTGACCAGGTCAGTGACGGTGAAACCTGGCAGGAGTACCTGGCCGCCCATTTCGGTGAGCCGGTCCGGAATTTCGGGACCGGGGGCTACGGTGTCTACCAGGCCTATCGCAGGATGTTGAGGGAAGAAGGCACGGACTCCTCGGCGCCGTTCGTGCTTTTCAATGTCTGGATCGATGATCACCGTCGCAGCATGATGAGTGTCCGGTGGTTTCATATCCGCTTCTTCCGCGATCTCATCGCGGGCTTGCAGTCCCCATATTACTTTCACGCCAACCCCTGGTGTCATGTCCGTTTCGATCTCGACAGCGGGGAACTGAGAGAGTTTGAAAACACCCACCCGAAGCCTGAGGATCTTTACTTGATCTGTGATCCCGAATACGTGGTTTCCAACTATCGGGATGATCTCTACCTCCAGATGGAGTACGCAATGGATGGCGGGAATCCGCCCAATCTCGAGCGAATGAAGCGTCTGGCGGAGCTCGTGGGTCTGGAGGCCCGCTGGGATTCACAGGAAGCGATTTCAAAGTCTGCCGAACAGCTCTTCTGGCATTCCGGCATGAAAGCCAGCGAGGTGATCGTGCAGTGGGCTCGGAAGTGGGCGGATGAAAACCAGAAAAAACTCCTTTTCCTGGTCAGCTATAGGGGAGGCGATGTCGCAGCAGCCTGCCGGCAGGAGCCGCGACTCGACCAGGTTTTCATCGACTATCTCAATCGGGAGCAAGTGCCCTATGTCGACTCTCTCCAAAAGCATGTCGAAGACTACGAGCAGTTCAGCCTCCCCCTGGACCGGTATCTCAAGCGATACTACAACGGCCACTATGCTCCGGCGGGGAATCATTTCTTCGCCTTCGCCATCAAGGACGATCTACTGAAATGGCTTGACCCGGCACCCTTCACCTATCAGAAGGACCAGCCCTCGATAGCCGACATCTCCGCCGTCCTGGCACTGTAAACCTGAACTGCCGCGGCCCAAGCTCCCTGGAGTGCGCCGGCCCCGGCCTTCTGGAGTGAGACCGCCCAGGCTCCCTGGAGTGCGGAACTTCTGTTCCGCCTTCGTGTGCCCGACATGGGCTGTATCTAGGAAGTTGAAAGGTACTTTCAAGGA
>CP070717.1:77261-87721 GCA_020350445.1 Acidobacteriota bacterium
CCAGAATCCGGTCCCAGAAACCCGGCTCATCATAGCGCTCTCTCCAGTCGGGTCCGAAATACTGCTTCAGCAATCCCGCCAACCCCCGGGATGCCCATGTCGGCACATGGACTCCGTTTGTGATCGACTTGATCGGAACCTGCTCGACGGTCCGGTCTGGGAAGAGATGGTGCCACATTGACCGGGAGACCTCCCCATGTTTCGCACTGACTCCATTGGCCTCGCGAGCCATCCGGAGTGCCAGCACGGTCATACTGTACGTTTGGCCACCGGGAGCCGTCCCCAGCGCGAGGAACTCTTCCCGCGAAATGCTGATCGATTCCCAGAAATGACGGAAGTGTTCTTCCATCATGTAGAAGGGAAACTCATCATGCCCTGCCTGTACGGGTGTGTGCGTGGTGAAGACCAGTTTCTGACGGGCAGCGGACAGAGATTCCGCATAGTTCAGACCCTTCGTCCTTCCTTCCCGGATCAGCTCGAGGGCGGCGAATGCGGCATGCCCCTCGTTGAGGTGAAATACACCGGGGTCATAGCCGAGGGCTCTCAGAACGCGGGTCCCCCCGATGCCGAGAATGATCTCCTGCCGCAGACGCATCTCACTGTCGCCTCCGTAAAGCCGGGCCACCAGATCCCGGTCCCAGGGTTCATTTTCATCGATATCGGTATCCATCAGGTAGACCGGAACCCTTCCGATTTGGAGGCGCCAGACTGCGACCCTGACAACCCGTCCATCGAGAGGAATATCGACAATCAGGTTGGAGCCATCATCCTTACAGACTCGAAGGAGAGGGCTGTTGGCAATCTCCAGCCGCTCGTAGTGTGACTCCTGGCTGCCATCGGCGGCAATCCGCTGTCGAAAATAGCCCTCGGGGTAAAAAGCCCCGACTGCGACAAATGGGATCCCTAGATCACTGGCTTCTTTGCAGGTGTCTCCGGCCAGCAGGCCCAATCCGCCCGAGTAGATCGGCACCGAGGTATGGACAGCGAACTCAGCACAGAAGTAGGCGATCAGTTCATCGACCCGGTCCTGGTATGTCCGGTTGTACCAGGTATCGAATTTCGTCATGTAGTTATCGTAGTCAGCAATGACACGATCGTAACTCTCGACGAATGCCAGGTCACAGGCGACCTCTGCGAGTCGTTCCTGGCTGATCTCAACCAGCATCCGGACTGGATTCTGCGACGTTTGTCGCCAAAGCGTATGGTCCAGGTTACGAAAAAGCCGACGGGCTTCTGCATTCCAGGACCACCATATGTTATATGCCAATTCCCCCAACCGGCTAACCCGCTGGGGAAGATGATCGAAACTGGGAATCTCAACTCTCATAAACTGCTCACCCTTGTCTCTGCAAAAGAGAAAGGACTTCCCGCCTCCGGCGGGCAAACGTGCCTTATCTCTTCGTTCATCTTGGGGTTTCTTACTTTAGAAGTGTTGTCTTATTTCTATATCTGGCAGGGTCTATTCAAAATCCCACGGCCGACGGACAGGCTCATCCAGTTCATCCTTCGAATCCAGTGCTTCCTGGAACTTCGCCTCGAGATTCTGCTGGCGAGCTTTTTCGTCCTCGAATGCCTTGGCGAAGAGTTCATCACTCTTCTTGCGGCGGGACTCTTCTTCTTTCAGTGCATCATCCAGAGAATAGTCAAGTTTCTTCTTCTCGGAGTGAATCACCAACCCCGTCTTCCGATCCAGCACGAGACTGGCTTGGCAGCAAGGGCAAACGACATTGACGCGATCTTTACTCATTTCAATCCGTACCCATAAGAAAAGGATAGCAATCTACCACAAACTGGGGAACAATTCGAGGCACAGCTCAACGGCAGTGATTGCCTTTTAAGACCTTCAGGTTTAGCATTGAGCGGTCTCTTGCGAAGTATGAGTTCCGAGTTTCAACGAGCAGCGGCCTGCGCAGTGTTCTCCCCCGGGGTTTTCAGGGGAATGGGACCGGCAGGGCTCGGATCCGGGGTTTCTCCCATAGAAAGGAAGAAAGCATGCCGACTATCGATCTGACCGTGTTTGTGGTCTTTATTCTCGCAGTCATCACGTTGGCTTTGTGGCAGAGCCGATCGAAGGGTGAAAAGGATGCTCAGGACTATTTTCTCGCTGGGCGGGGTCTGAAATGGTGGCTGATCGGGTTCTCCCTGATCGCGGCCAACATCTCGACCGAACAGTTCGTCGGCATGAGTGGGAATGCGGCTAGTCACGTCGGTCTCGCGATCGCCAGCTATGAATGGATGGCGGCAATCACGCTCGTCATCGTCGGTTTCACCTTCCTTCCCTATTTCCTGCGTGTAGGTATTTACACGATTCCCGAGTTTCTCGAGTATCGCTACAACCAGTGGGCACGGCTGGTCATGGCAGCCGCGACGGTCCTGATCTACATGTTGCTGCTGGCTGCTGTCACTTACTCCGGGGCCCTGACGATGCGCACGCTCTTTAGTGACATGGGTTGGGAAGTCAGTCTTTACACGGGCTCGTTCTTCATCGCACTGATAGCAATGATCTACGTCGTAACAGGGGGACTGAAGGCCAGCGTCTGGGCAGATTTGATCCAGGGGTCAGCTTTGATCCTCGGCGGCGCCATGATCATGTACTTCGCCTTTGTACAACTGGGAACAGCGGATCAGGCGGCTACGGTAGTCGATGTCGGTACTGGTGAGGTGGTGATCAAGACCCTGGATCCCGCGCAAGGCCCGATCGACCGTTTCATGGATCTGAATCGCAACCGCATGAACATGTTCCTACCCAAGACCGATACGGTCCTTCCCTGGACGGCCCTGTTGCTCGGCCTCTGGATTCCCAACTTCTATTACTGGGGGCTGAATCAGTACATTACGCAGAGAACGCTCGGATCTTCCTCTTTGGCCGAGGGGCAGAAGGGCATTGTTTTCTCAGCTTTCTTGAAACTTCTGATCCCATTTGTAGTCGTCATTCCCGGCATCATCGCCTTCAACTTGTTCTACTCCGACATGCAACTCAAGGCCCAGGGTGATGTCGGCCGAGCGATGGGACTTTATCTGAAATCGAATCCCCAGACGGCCTATGTCGAAGCCCAGGAGGGTCCTGATCCAGCGACCCTGCGGCAACATCCGGGGCCCGATTATGTCATTGCCCTGTTTGGAACCGACCAGGAACTGAGGGCCGCCCAACTGTCGAATCCATTCGTCATTCCGATGGTAAAAGCGGACTACGAGGCCCTTCAGCCTGCCCAGTACCAGATCTTCAGTGCCCGCGAAGACCACGCCTGGAAACATGTGAATCCGGAACTGGCAGCTGAGATCCAGAGTTACAACTCTACAACCGAGGCGGCGGCAGCGGCAGCGGGAACCATTCCCAGTTCACAGGCCCTGGTGGCGTACAAGTATGATACGGCGCTGGGCCTCCTGCTCGGTTCGGTCCTTCCCAAGAATGTCGGAATCCTCGGGTTCGTTCTGGCGGCGTTGCTCGGAGCCGTCATCAGTTCACTGGCGGCGATGCTCAATGCGGCTTCGACCATCTTCACGATGGACATCTGCAACAAGTACGTGATGGTCCAGGCATCCCAGCACAAGATCGTTCTGCTGGGTCGAATCAGCGTCGTTTCCTTTGCCGTCATAGCCTTCCTACTGGCACCCCAACTGGGGAATCCCAATATCAGCAACTCGATCTTCACCATCATCCAGGAATCACAGGGATTCATCTCCCCGGGAATTCTGGCGATCTTCGTCCTTGGCCTGGTGTTTCGAAGAGCTCCTCGCTCATCGGGCATCGTCGGCCTCCTGACAAGTATCGGAAGTTACGGGCTCTTGAAACTCCTGGCGCCTTCAATCCAGTTCCTGAATCGAATGGCAATCAGTTTCGCGCTCTGCATCCTGGTGATCTTGATCATGACGGCTTTGAAACCGATGAAGGAAGCGATCGAGTTCGAAGCGAAAACTTCGCTCAATCTCGAGACCTCAAAGGGGGCACGAAATGCCGGGATCGTGTGTATTCTTCTCACACTGGTCCTCTACGTCATCTTCAGTCCGCTCCTGGTAGCGGGATAGGCGGGGTTGAGCCCTTCCACGTTTTGTGAAAACCGATTGCCATTCGGGGCCGGGTGATGCAGAATCGGAGCATCAACTCACCGAGCAGCCGGTCTGTGTCCACGGCTTGCTCCGAACAACAAGCAGGGGGCCGAAATGTGGAAAGAATTCAAGGAATTCGCTATCAAGGGGAATGTTGTCGACATGGCAGTCGGCATCATTATCGGTGGAGCCTTCGGGACAATCGTCAAATCTCTGGTCAGTGATGTCCTGATGCCTCCCATTGGGCTGCTTCTTGGCAACGTCGACTTTTCAGAACTATTCGTCGTATTACAGGCGGGTTCACAGGCGGAACCCTACTCTACCCTGGCAGCCGCGAAAGAGGCTGGTGCAGTCACCCTTAACTACGGGTTGTTCATCAATTCCGTCGTGAGTTTCCTGATCGTAGCGTTCGCGGTCTTCCTCGTAATTCGAAACTTGAACAAGATGAAGAAGAAGGAAGAAGCTCCGCCGAAGGAACCCACGACAAAGGACTGCCCGCATTGCCTGACGTCCATCCCGATCAAGGCGACGAAGTGCGGGGCCTGCACATCGGATCTGGGCTAAGGCTCTTCAGAGCGACAGAGAGACTGAAGATCGAGTCGGCGAAACAGCTCCTCCCGGGACTGATATTCAATCAGCGGGTGGAGACGGCCTTGAGGGTTCAGGCTTCCCGACTCGACGGACTTTCCTGAGGGCCGTACCAGAGGTTGGATGAACAGATGAGGTGCAGCTTCTGACAGCTGACCAAGAATCGCCGCTCCCGACAGAATCCCGGTGAGGTCGGCAATCAACAGCTTCGAGAACTTCCCCAAGGTCTTGAGCATCTCGAGACCTTTCTTCACGAAGCTATGGTCCACATCGAACAGAATAGGCAGATAGCCTTCCTCTGACAGAAGGCGCATCAACTCGGGAAGCAGATTCAGACTATCGGATCGACGGCGTCCAACGCAGAGTGCGACATTTCCGCACGCCCCGGCGACGAGATCGCGCATCTGTCGCGTATCCAGAAGCAGATTCACAAAGATTGCATGTTCCAGACTATCGACCAGTATCCTGGGCTCACCTTTCGGTGTCACGCAGAGACCCTGCTGTACCGCGGCCTCTCCGTCCAGATTCCAGGCCGAGATGCCGTGGACGGAACAGTTGACAAAGCGGGCGCCCTCGATTCGGGTCCCAACCAGGAGAGCGGCGGTCAGATTGGCACCTTCGAGGTTGGCGTCTTCAAGATTGGCCTCATGAAAATTGGCTCCCATAAGATGAGCACCCGACAGATCCGCTCCGCTCAGGTCCGCCCCCATCAGGGTCGATCCGAGCAGATTTGCACCGGAGAGATTCGCGGTCTTCAGCCGGGTTCCAAAAAGGAGCGCGCCAAAGAAGCTGGCACCACATAGGTTCGCCTCATTCAAGACAGCGCCCAGAAGGTCAGCCAGACTCAGTGTGGCCCCTTCCAGATTCGCTCCATGCAGCGAGGCGTGACTCAACTGCGCCTTGCTCAAGTCACTCCCCCGCAAGTCCGCACCGTCGAGAACGGCCCGGCTGAGATCAGCATTCAGAAGGTTGGCTTCACGGAGGTCGGGACGGACACCACTGTTGTTCCGCCTCCATTCATTCCAGCTATCGGGCCCTTGAAGCAGCATTTCCAAGTGGAATTGATTCGCCATCGCTCTGAACTGAGTTTACACTGTTCGCCCGCAAACCGCACCGGGCAAGATGCAAGGGAAGACAACAGCTTCAGACGAATCGCAGAGCCCGCTCGAAGGCCGGCACCTACTGACTGGATACGAGTTGCTCCTTAGAACCGGAACTGGGCTCGAAATCCGTCCACTCGATCCGCTCATTCCGGTGAAGTGACATGAAAAGAATCCGACCGTTGAGATAGATCTGAACTCGATTGGGGAGCCAGATTCCCTCTGCGACTTCTGCTCGCTCAACGGTGCCGTCGAGCTCCGAGATTGAACCGATCAAGCCCCACCAGATGCGGATTGACTCCTTGAGCTGGAAGTGTACTTTAGCGATCTCAAAGGTCTCTCTGTCGATCCACATTCGCCCCTCGGCTTTATTGAGAGCGCGATCCATCCGGGTCTCAACGGGAAGATCTTCACCTTTCGGCTTGAACGACAATACATGGGCCTGTCTTCCGCGGATCTCCACGGGGCTCTCGAGGTTGAATACGTATCGGTTGACGAGTTTCTGATCAAAATTGACAGATCTCTCGTCCCTGGTGGGATCTTCTCCATTTCGGATCTTTTCGCGGAACTCCTCTTCCCGCTTCACCTCCTCTTTGACCTCTTTCTCAGAGAGAGACCGGCCATTCTTGCTAACCAGACGTTCGAAAAGGTAGCCGTCGATGGGGAGGGCCTGATAGAGCATTTCCTCGGATTCAACAACCTCGCCATCCTTTCCCAGCTTCTCCGAAGTCCGGAGGACCGACGCTGTGAACCGATGCTCAATCCGTTCTTCTCTATACCAGTCCGCCCGCTGCAAGGCACGTTCCAGGATCTCATCGACGGAAGGTGCTTCTCCCACCGAGCCGAGCAGCAGCGAAGCCATCCCGCCGCACCAGCAAAGCGCAAACACAAGCGGGAACCAGAATCTCATTGATCGAAAAATGCTCATACTCTCTGTAAGAAGCGAGCTTCGCGAGGATGGTTTCAAAGGAAGGCTTCGATCTATTCCGATTCTGGGTACGAAATCTTCGTTTTGTCCTTGACGCCGGCCCAATTTGAACGTTGAATCGAGGGGTGAAATCGGAATCCGGTCCAGTCGAACGGATGAAGAATGCGGAACTCGGAGTAAAGCGAGGAGAGTATAGATGAAGCAGTCACGCTCGAAGGGGCCTAAAAAGACGATCAACCGCCGGACATTCCTTGGCTACTCGACGATGGCGGGGGCGGCAATGCTCATTCCCCGGCATGTGCTGGGAGGAAGGGGATTTGTCGCTCCAAGCGACAAGGTCAGCATAGCAGTCATCGGTACCGGCGGACAGGGACTTGTCAACTTGAGAGAGCTCTTCAAGGAGGATGATGTCGAGGTCATTGCGATCGCCGATCCCAATGAAGAGAGCGATTACAGCCAGTGGTACTACGGAGGAACGGCAGGTCGAAAGCCCGCCCTCGATCTGATCAAGCGACATCAGTCGAACGGAAAAGGGGATGGAGTCCAGTGTGCGGACTACATTGACTATCGCAGAATGCTGGAACGTGAGAAGTCGATCGATGCAGTGCTGGTTGCCACACCCGATCACGTCCATGCCGTCGCCACGATAGCCGCATTGAAACTGGGGAAACATGTGTACTGCGAAAAGCCTCTGACGCGAACAATCTATGAAGCCCGCCAGATCGCGGCAGCAGCCAAGGCGGCAGATGTTGCCACCCAGATGGGTAACCAGGGGCATTCGGGAGAAGGAATCCGCAAGACCTGCGAGTATATCTGGGCAGGCGCAATCGGAGAAATCCGCGAGGTTCAGGCCTGGACAGGGGCCGGAGGCTGGGCGATGGATGGGCGCCCGAAAGAAACACCGCCGGTGCCGCGGACGTTTAACTGGGACCTCTGGCTCGGACCCGCTCCGTACCGCCCCTACCATCCGACTTACGCACCATTCAATTGGAGAGGTTGGTGGGATTTCGGAACCGCAGCGATCGGAGATATGGCCTGTCACAATATGGATCCAGCCTTCTGGGCCTTGAAACTTGGACATCCCACGTCGGTGGAAGCGATCGACACTCCCATTCATCCAGAGATCACGCCGGAGAGTTCAACCGTCCGGTATGAGTTCCCGGAGCGAGAAGGGCTGCCCGCGGTGACCGTGACCTGGTTTGATGGAGACCGCAGGCCTCCCCGGCCAGAAGAGTTGGGAAGATCTGCACGAATGGACGGCAACGGGGTCATCTTTATCGGTTCGAAGGGAAAGATCATCTGCCCTGGATGGGGTGGAGCACCCACGATCCTGCCCGAGGCATTGGCGGAGAGTACTCCCGAACCGGCCCAGACCATCCCCCGATCCAAAGGACACCACCGGGATTGGCTCGATGCCTGCAAGGGCGGCCCACGGTCCAGCGCCGATTTCGAGTACTCGACCCGCCTGACCGAGTTCGTCCTGCTTGGAAACGTTGCCCAGAGAACAGAAGGGAAGATTCTCTGGGATGGCGAGGCTATGAAGGTCACCAACAACGAGTCCGCAAACCAGTGGGTTACTCCCAAGTATCGTGAGGGTTGGTCTCTTTAGAACGTCCACAGGTCAATCGGGACGGAACAGTCGTGTCGACGGACTGAAAGCACTTGGCTTGAAGGGTTCGCCAGCGACCCTGGTCATTCGTCGGCTTCATCGTTAAGATCTCAGTGCAAGGAGGTGGGAACGTAGTGGAATCAATCAATCGAAGGAACTTTCTCAAGACTGCGAGTACCGGCACAGCGGCGATGGCCGCGACGGCACCGCTGGTTAAGAGTGGACTCTTAGCACAGAGTCCCAACGAAACAATCAATGTCGCCATCACCGGGATTCGGGGGCGTGGCTGGGCCCATGCACGGAATTTCTGCCAGATCCCGAATGTCAAGGTCGTGACCCTCTGTGACCCCGACGAGAGTCTGTTTGCAGAACGAGTCGCCGACGTTGAGGAACGATCAGGTGTCCGTCCAAAAACTGAGACGGATCTGCGCAGAGTACTCGAAGACAAGGATGTCGACGTGGTCTCGATAGCCAGTCAGAACCACTGGCACTCACTCACCTCTGTCTGGGCCTGTCAAGCAGGCAAGGATGTCTACCTCGAGAAGCCGATCTCCCACAATATCTTCGAGGGCCGAAAGGCCATTGAAGCCGCAAGAAAGTATGATCGGATCGTTCAAACGGGCACCCAGAGAAGAAGTGACCCCTTCTTTGTCTCGGCGATGAACTATCTGCACGACGGAAAACTTGGTGACCTGTACCTGATCCGGCTTCTGATACTGCGTTCGCGGGACAGTATCGGTCGGGGAAAGATTGTCCCGATCCCGACTGACGTCAACTTTGACCTGTGGCTGGGGCCGGCTCCGTGGCGAGCATTTATCGACAACCGGTTCCACTACAACTGGCACTGGTTCTGGGATACCGGCAACGGAGAAACCGGAAACAACGGACCCCATGTCTGCGACCTGGCCCGCTGGGCTCTCAGGAAATATGACCACCCCCGCAAGATCCAGAGTGTCGGTGGCTATTTCGGATTTGACTGCGACCAGGAAACCCCTAACACCCAGAACTCGACAATGCAGTACGCCGACGGCTCTCTTGTACAACTGGATGTCCGCAACCTGTACACCAACAGTGAAACGGGAGAAAGCTTTGGGACGCTGTTCTATGGGACCGAAGGCTGGATGCGTGTCACCGAGGACAAGTGGGAAACCTTTTATGGGCGGAAGAATGAACCGGGTCCCAGCATGACACGGGAAGAAGCGGAAGCCCAGCTGAGCGAGGAACTCAACACTCGCGGGAGACGGGACCAACCCCACTTTTACAATTTCATCGATGCCGTACGGGCCCGTGACCGGAGGATCCTCAGGGCGGATGTGCTCGAGGGGCATCTTTCGACATCGATGTGCCACCTGTGCAACATTGCCTACCGGGTCGGCCGTACGCTCGAGTTCGATTCGGAACGGGAGAATTTCTTCGGCGACGACGAAGCCAACCGGCTGCTGAGCCGGGCCTACCGTTATCCGTTCGTCGTACCCGAGGAGGTCTAGGCCACGAGGGTTTCCCGACTAGGGCTGGACAGGATGCCATTGAATCACGCGAACCTGCTCGAGGCATGCTCCTCGCTGTTCGCACAGAATCTGGGAGTTCGTCCAAATGAGAAGATCCTCATTCTGACGGACTCCCGGCTGAAGAAGATCGGCCGTACCTTCCTGGAAGCGGCCCGGAATCTGAGCAACCAGGTAGAACTGCTGGAGATCCCTCCCGGCGACTACAACGGGCAGGAACCCCCTCGAGAAGCTGCCCAATGGATGCTGGAGTGTGACGTGATGGTCGCCCCGCTGGCGAAGTCGATTTCCTGGACGACGGCCCGCCGGAACGCGACCGATCGAGGGGTGAGGATCGCAACCTTACCCGGCATAACACCCGAGATCCTGCTGAGGAACTTTCCAGCAGATTACGCATTGATCCGTTCCCGGGTGAACCGCTTCGCGGATCAACTCGATCAGGGTCGAACAGTCCAGATCAGGACTTCCCTCGGAACCCACCTGGTGTTCTCGATCGCTGGACGGGAGGCTCACGGTCGCAAGGGAGGAATCTTCGACAAACCCGGTTTCTGGGGAAATCTCCCATGTGGAGAAGCCTTCATTGCTCCCGTTGAAGGTACGGCCGATGGCGTTTACTTTATCGATGGGTCCTTACCCGGGATCGGGAGATTGAGCGAGCCGGTCTCCGTCTCGGTTCAGTCCGG
>CP070717.1:87821-94068 GCA_020350445.1 Acidobacteriota bacterium
GGTACCGATGGCCAGTTGCCTTTCGTTGTGAGTGACCCACCGCTATCTGCCGGGTTCTTTCAGCTGAAGAATCCCTTCGCCTTCTTTGATCGTAATGAACTGGTTGGCCGCGACATTTCTGAAGGTTTCGGTTTTCTGACTCCTCGGCCATTTGACCTCGATCAGTTCGACCTTCTCCGATTTGCCCAGTCCGAAGTGCAGTCTCAGATCGCTCTGGGACATGACACTGCCGCCACTGTGGACCTCATCGATCTGGCTGATGCCATCGCTGAGGACCCGGACAAGGGCGCCGATCGCGCTCCGGTTCGAATCGACTCCGATCAACTTGATCGCGATGAAGTTGTTCCGGTTGCCACCATCGTTCCGCAGCAGCGACAGGGGGTCGTTCATATTCAGAACGACGACATCCACGTCTCCATCATTGTCGTAGTCACCGAAGGCACAGCCCCGGCTGGCGAACTCCTGGGATATGCCGGGACCCAACCGGGAAGAGACATCTTCAAAGCGGCCCCGTCCGAGGTTTCGGTAGGCGACCCGCGGGCTCTTCAGCGAAATCCCGAGATTGTGTTTCTCAATGCTGGGATAGACATGACCGGTCACCAGGAGGATATCGGTCCATCCGTCATTGTCAAAATCGAGGAAGCCGGCTCCCCAGTTGACGTACCGGGTATTGACGCCGATGCCTGACAGTGCGTTCTCATCGGTAAAGGTCCCGTCTCCGTTATTCCGGTACAGGTTGCAGACATCGTGTTCGAAGTTCGTCTTGAAGATATCGAGCCAGCCGTCATGATCGTAGTCGCCGACACCGATACCCATACCGGCCTGCTCCTGTCCGTTCTCACTGAAGGCACAGCCGGCGATGACCCCCGATTCCTCGAAGGTACCGTCCCCCTGGTTCACGAAGAACAGACTCGGCTGGGACTCGACGGCGACATAGATGTCGGGCCAACCGTCGCGGTTGAAGTCATAGGAGACGGGAGTTATGGAGAAGTACGGTCCCGGCTCGAGGATACCTGCAGCAAGCGAGACATCCTCGAACGTCCCGTCGCCTTTATTGCGAAAGAGCCGGTCCTGACCGCCGGGCAGACCCTGTGGGCCGCACAGCACGGGGATGCCCTTCCACAGGCAGGCACCCTCCCCATCGGGGGTGGCGAGCGAGTCGATA
The DNA here is from genome assembly GCA_020350445.1 of Acidobacteriota bacterium. Lineage (GTDB taxonomy): Bacteria > Acidobacteriota > UBA6911 > RPQK01 > JAPXNP01. The sequence continues at coordinate 88,987 of CP070717.1, forward strand.
TCGAGTTCGATGTACCGGGAAACGTACAGGTCGAGGTGGCCGTCCCGATCAAAATCGAGCCACACCGAACCGGAACTCCAGCGAATTTCCGAATCGTACAACCCCGCTTCCCGGGTGACCTCGCGGAAGGTTCCATCTCCGTTGTTGCGAAACAGGACGTCATGGCCCCAGAATCCGCAGAACAGGTCATCCCATCCGTCATTGTCATAATCGCCGACACTGACGCCTGTCTGCCAACCGGTTCGATCCAGACCGGCCGTAACCGTGACGTCCTCAAAGGTCCCGTCTCGCCGGTTCCGATAGAGACGGGATGTCGGACGGTTCGCGTCGGTGTAGGTCTCACCGAAACGGACGCCATTGGTGACAAAGATATCGAGCCAGCCGTCGTGGTCGTAATCGAAGAAGGCCAGGCCGCTCCCTTTGGCTTCTATTATGTACCGCTTCTGCTCGACTCCTCCCCAGACGTTTTCAACAGTCAGGCCCGACTCTCGGGCGACGTCAACGAATGTGACAGGGCCATCCGCGGTCCCGGAGTGGGAGGACCTATCGCGATGGGCCTCCTGTGCAGAAAGAGAACTCCCCGGCTTCGCAGGCGAAGTCAGGAGGATCATCAAGAGAAGACTGATTCCGCTGGTATATCTCATCATTACTTTAAAAGGAGGAGGCTGAAACCCGAACCCTCTCCATCGAACGGAGCGCATAACATGCCCAGGTACGATGAGTTCGAATACCTCACCCCGGGCATTATAACGGGGGTTTCCGGGGAGCAGAACAGACATTCTTCGACAGGGATAACCATGAGAAGGAACCCGACGTTTCGACATCCCGCAGGACCTTGGAAACGAGAGGTCGGGCAATGTTTTATCGGTAGTCGCTTGAAAAGCGCCCCACTGAAGAGGGGGTTGATAAAAAGGTCAATTAGGAGTCTGTAGGTTGCCTTCGGTATCAGGCTTGGCAGAGAGAGGGTCTCGGGTTAGTTCGGGGATGAGTGTGACAAGAAGGAATCGAGTTTGTCAGCCTTGGGCCGAGGCCGGATTAGTCTCGTATTCGACAATGTCTGTAGGCAGTTAATGGCTCAGGGTGAAGATTCGGAAGGTCCGAATCGAAGTCTCCTGTCCAGCGATTTGGGCCGTGGGAACATCCGAGAATGGGGATGTGACGAGATGCCGTTTAAAGGGCTTTTGACTGGGCTCCCCGGGAACAACTGCATAATTATCCATATGTGAACAGATTTTTGCTTGACTACAGCCTTTACCTGCTTGAGACTGGGATATGCAAAGGGGATAAGTATATATAGGGAACCGAGGGAGTCTTCGCCGTCTTTTCGGTCGATAATCGTTGGACGGAGGGGAAATTAGCGAAGTTAATTTGGCATTACGAGGAGGGTTTCTTGCTATGAGGCGATTGTTCGCAATCTTCTTGTTCATGTTCGTCGTAGCATTCGCCTTCTTTCCTCTTGCATTCGGTCAAGGGGAGAGAGGAGCGATTACGGGGGTCGTTTCCGACGAAAGCGGAGCGGTCATCCCAGGGGTTGAGGTCACCATCTTAAATCAGGCAACCGGTGTTGCGCGTACCGTTGTGACGTCGGAAACCGGAGTTTATCGAGCTCCGTATCTTCCACCCGCCACTTACGGTGTGACGGCAGCTTTGTCTGGTTTTAAGAGTGCGGTTGCTGAGAATGTGCTCGTCCGAGTAGCCCAGACCGTTACGGTTGACTTCACGCTTGAATTGGGTGAACTCACCGAGACGATCACGATCTCGTCTCAAGCACCCCTGCTGGAGACTTCGTCTTCAGAGATTGGCGCGGACACGACAGAACTCGAATTCCACACTTGGCCGATCTTCATTTCTGACGGGCAGAGGCAGTTGCAGAACTTCATCTTCACGAGTATGCCTGGTGTAGAAGGAAGTACGTTTGAAGGAAGTATCGACGGTGGGCAGGCTTACACCCATGAGATCCTGATCGATGGAATCTCGCTTGGCCGTTTTGACCTCACCGGGGGCAGCAACAATGAGTTCAGCCCCAGTGTTGATGCGACCAGCCAGTTCAGCTTGCAGAAGGGAAATCTGTCGGCTCAGTATGGTGGAACCCAGACCTCCGTGGCCAACTTCGTCATGAAGTCTGGGGTCAACGACTACCATGGGACCGTTTACTGGTTCCATCAGAGTGAAGCGCTGAGGGCTAATTCCTGGTCGGAGAATCGAACAGGAGCGAATAAGCAGCCTTTCACTGATGATTCCTTTGGCGGTACGTTTGGCGGACCAATCATCAAGGACCGGACTCACTTCTTCTTCTCGTTTGAAGGTGAAGATTTCTCAGATCGGTCGGTCTCAGGCACGGTTAGCCTGCCTTCCGAGCCCTTCAAGCGCGGTGATTTTTCCTTGCTCTTTGATCCGGCGTTTACGCAGGATCCTCAGTCGGGATCGGTTGTGGGGCAGGATGCGCTTGGACGTGACGTCATTTACGGACAGATTTATGATCCGACGAGCGCGCGTCAGTTGGCAGACGGAAGCTGGATTCTGGATCCCTTCGTGGGTAACCAGATTCCAACGAGTGCTTACAGTTCCATCAGTTCCGCGATCCTCGCTCAGGCGGACACGCCGGCGCCAGATTTCGACAATATCCTCCGCCGGAACACGCGGAGAATTGGTCGTCCGGTTCGCGAAATCAGGACTTTCAGTGTGAAGATCGACCACTCGATCAACGATGCGCACAAGTTGTCCGGTTTCTACATGTCTGAACAGCGGAGCAGGACGAATGGACCGAGCAGCGGACGTTATCTCCCGTGGCCAGCTCCGGCGTCATCCTCGTGGCAGTGGCAGCAGACACCTGGAAAGATCTTCCGTCTCAGTGAAGACTGGGCGATCAGCCCGACTTTGCTCAACCACTTTGCCATGGGCGTCAACGGCTTCGTCAATAAGAACAAGTCGCATGTCTTTGGTGAAGACTGGGCCAGCAATATTGGTCTTGAGGGTGTTGGACAGACAAACTTCCCAATAATCAACTTTAATGGTCGGAATTCGACCTTCACAGGTGATTATTCCCGCCTGGGTTCAGGGAACAGTGGTCAGGAAGCCAATCGCAGCTTCATCTTCACCGATGACTTGAGCTGGATGAAGGGTTCGCACAGTCTGAGAGTCGGTTTCGAGGTGAGACGTTATCACCAGAATTATCAGGATGTTATGGACGCTGGTTCGTTTGCTTTCGACCAGCGGGCGACCTCACTTCCGGGGCAGTATTCGAGTGTGACCGGATTCGCCTATGCCAGCTTCCTGATGGGTGCCGCGGATACCGCCGGCTTGTACTTGCCGCTGGTGTCACCGGGCGCTCGGGTCTGGTACAACGCGCTCTATGTCCAGGATGACTGGAAAGTTCGACCGAACTTCACGGTCAATCTCGGCTTCCGCTGGGATTTTCCGGGTCCGTTCAAGGAAGTCAACGGCAAGCTGTCCGGACTGGACCTCACAGCACCGAATCCCGATGCTGGAGGAATCCCGGGTGCCTTGGTCTTCCTGAGTAAGGGGCAGAGCTTCCAGGATCCGTACTACTGGAACATGGCTCCTCGTGTTGGATTTGCCTGGAACCCGACGGAAAAGCTCGTCCTCAGAGGTGGTTACGGACTCAGCTACAGTCCGCCTATCGCCAATGGTTGGGATATGGACCTCCATCAGGGGTTCAACGGTTCGGAGAATATCCGTCGCGGTAGCGCGGAGTTCTCAGAAGGGCCGGCTCTGTGGTGGGACAACGGCTTTCCGCCCTACGACCTGAGCGTGTATCCAAACTATGATCCGTCTCAGATGAACGGGAGCTCGGCGCAGTACCTGGCAGCCGACAGTCTACGGATGCCCTATTCGCAGAACTGGCACGTGGGTATCCAGTATGAGTTGCCTTGGGAAACGGTTCTCGAAACGAACTACATCGGTAGTAAGGGAACCCGGCTCGAGGACGGTCTGTTTGCCGGAAACCAGAACCAGATGCCTCTTGAGTATCTGGCTCTTGGAAATGCGCTGTTCGATGACATCAATGACCATCCGGAATTGCCCAACAACTCCTCTCCGGAGATGGGTTGGGTCCCGGTCTATCAGGCGGTTAAGCCGTTCCCGCAGTACTACAGTGTGCGGAATCCGCACTTCCTGGGCGCGACTTCGATCTACAACTCGTTGCAGGTCACAGCGACCCGTCGTGCTGCGAGCGGTTTGAGCTTCCTGGCATCTTACACATTCTCGAAGGCGATCGGTTCCTCCGATGCCCCCGGCCTTGGGCTTTACAGCTACCAGGGTCAGGACTTCTACAATCGGAAGAACGAGCGCTCTTTGACCTCCTTCCATCGTCCGCACAGCTTGAAGCTCACCTGGATGTACGATCTGCCCTTTGGGGAAGGTCAGCGCTGGGGGAGCGATCAGGGATGGGTCAACGCGATTATCGGTGGTTGGACGATCAGTGCCATCCACCAGTACCGCTCTGGTGATCCGCTTTCGATCGTTGCCGGTAATTACCACTGGAACGACTGGTACATCGGATCCCCGTCGGGCGGCTGGCGCGGTGATGTCCTGCTGGGTGGTGACTCCCAGACGTTGGGTCTGCCAAGCAGTCCGGACGGTTCTAACGGGTCCCAGTATCTGAATCCAGCGGCATTTGGCTCGCCGCCGGGTACGGATGGCTGGATACCGTTGAGGGTTGGAACCGCTCCTCGGCATCTGCCGAATGTAAGGGGACCGGCACTCTTCAGTGAGGATGTTTCGATCATCAAGCGCACGGCGTTGCCATGGCGCGAAGGAATGTCCTTCGAGTTCCGAGCCGATATAATGAACTTCTTCAACCGGGCCGGAATGGGGAACCCGAGTACGAACATCGACAGTTCTGACTTTGGTAAGATCTGGGGGAATCGTTGGGGACCCAGAACCTTCCAGCTCGGGGTTCGATTTAACTTCTAAGTCGAATCTGCGGAGTTCTAATATCTAGATGAGGCCCCGGGAGTCTGCGACAGGCTCCCGGGGCCTTTTAGCGTTCGGGGCTTTGAAGCCCCAGTACATACAGTCTTTTCCAGGATGGGGAATCCTGGGAGTACCGTACAAAGGGCA
>CP070717.1:94168-96880 GCA_020350445.1 Acidobacteriota bacterium
TGTCCCGCTTTAGTCGTTTCGGCGACTCGACGCTTGCGATTCGTAACCCGGCGGATCATTCCTCTCATTCTCTATCAGGTGTTGGAAAAGAATAAGAGGTGTTCACCTGTGACCACCTATAGGACGCTTGCGTTCCAACTCTCTCTGCCGACTGCGAGCCAAGTCCCCAAATCTCACTGTTGTCCGCCGAACAAAGGCCCATATTTCCAAAGCGGCCGTCTGCGGCCGTTCTGGATTTCCCGGCTTGTCCTGCTATAATCCTTCAATGGAACTGGTAGAAGCCCTCACTTTTGATGATGTGCTGTTGATGCCGGCGAAATCGGACGTTATGCCGGCGGAAGCAAATCTCACGACGCTCTTCTCTCGAAACATCGCGCTGAATATCCCTCTCGCCTCAGCTGCGATGGATACCGTGACTGAATCGGGACTGGCGATCGCACTGGCCCGGCTGGGTGGCATTGGGATCATCCATCGGAACATGACGATCGAGGAGCAGGTCCACGAGGTCGATAAAGTCAAACGATCGGAGTCGGGGATGATCGTCGATCCGATCCGAGTTGGACCCGATACGAAGATTCGGGATGTACTCGAAGTGATGAGCCGCTACAAGATTTCGGGGGTGCCCGTGACAAACTCAAGAGGTAAGCTCCTCGGAATCCTTACCAACCGGGATCTCCGATTTGCGACAAACCTCGAGCTGAAGGCATCGGAGCTGATGACGAAAGATAATCTCGTTACGGTTCATGAGGGAATCGCGATCGAGGACGCCAAGCAGAAGCTCCACGAGAATCGAATTGAAAAGCTCCTCGTCGTCGATGAACGGTTTCACCTGCGAGGACTGATTACCGTCAAAGACATCATGAAGATGATCACCTATCCCGATGCCGCCAAGGATCGCCTCGGACGGCTACGGGTCGGAGCAGCTGTCGGCGCGAGTGGAGACTTCGTGGAAAGGGCAAAAGAGCTGGAAAAGGCTGGGGCCGATGTCATCATCATCGATACGGCCCACGGATATAGCACCCGCGTCATCAAGGGTGTGCGACTGCTGAAGAAGAAGTTAAAGAAGGCCGATGTCGTGGCCGGAAATATCGCGGCTGGAGATGCAGCAAAAGCTTTGGGAGATGCCGGAGCGGATGCAGTCAAGGTCGGGATGGGTCCGGGAAGTATCTGTACGACGCGTGTCGTTACGGGTTCAGGTGTACCTCAGATCACCGCGATCGTCGAGACGGTAAAGGCAGCTCGCAAGCTGAATATGCCGGTCATTGCGGATGGAGGGATCAAGTACTCGGGCGATATCGTCAAGGCCCTGGCGGCTGGCGCCAGTTCGGTCATGATCGGGAACCTCTTCGCTGGTACCGATGAGGCTCCGGGCGAACTGGTCTTCTACCAGAATCGGAGCTACAAGAGCTATCGTGGAATGGGCTCACAGGGAGCAATGGCCAAAGGTCACTCGTCGGACCGCTACGGGCATTCCGTAGAGTCGGGGCTCAAGAAGGTGGCACCCGAAGGAATTGAAGGACGGGTACCCTATAAGGGCAGCCTTGAAGCAATGGTTCCGGTGATTCTCGGAGGGCTCCGCGCCGGAATGGGATACAGCGGTGTCCGATCTATTCTGGAACTGCAAAAGAAGGCCAAGTTCATCAAGATCAGCAGCCACGGCCTCCGTGAATCCCATGTCCACGACGTCCTGGTCACCAAAGAAGCCCCCAACTATCGAGTAGAGGAATAGGGTCGATAAGTAATTCAAGTGCTTCTGCCCAAAGAACGCACAGAATTTCTTAGATTCCTGGCTTCGAACCTATTTAGTGGGTATGGAGGTTCAAGCCGCTACCCAGCTTCAGCTGGTTCTGATACTCAACTTGGGAGCGACGGAGACCCCGTAGATCAAGCGGGTGATCCGCTAGAAAAAGAAAGGCTATGAATTCTGTGGGGAAGATGCTTAATCGGTTCTTGGTCTGCTGCCTTCTATTCTCGGTCCTGCCATCAATTGCTGAGGCCGGGGATGCAGGAAGAGTAAATGAGGTCTTGGTGAGTTTAAAGGCTCCGAAGGAGGGGACCGACCCGGAGCGGTTTGAGCTGCTCGAAGAGGATGTCAACGCCTGGACCGAGGTGGTGGTAAAGAGTAAGAAGCGGCTCGGTGTAAAGAATGTCGAGGTCGATTTTCGGCCCGGCAATTGGATTGGTGCCACTGCACAGATCAACATGGACGAAGTCGAATTGACTGGTTTCTCGATCTCCGTCTTCAAGAGTATGCTCAGCGGCATCCAGACACTCGAGGCAGTCGGCAAACTCGAAATCCAGGGAACGAAAGGTACGTATACGGTCGAAGAGGCCTCTTTCAACGGAGTCTCCGTCCCCGCCTGGGTGGTGAACCAGGTGATTAGTGCCCTGTCTTCCAGACAGCCACCCCACGTCGATATCACAGAGCCATTCGATCTGCCCTTCGGGGTTACCGGTGTCCGAATGACCGCGAATGCGGTGGAAATCCTGCGATAAGTACGACAAGCTTCCAGCTTGTCCCGGAGGGGGCGCCCGCTAAGAGACAACCAGGGATGGTTGTCGTACGTAGGACATCCATGATAAGAAAGCATGTGTCAAGGGGAGAGATCTCCCTGGGGTGCTGGGAGAGCACCCGTATATAGGCTGAAGGGTTGAGCGACGAAGTGGTTTTGAATCGGTCAAGGGTTCCGGAAACGAGGTCCGAACCAGACA
>CP070717.1:96980-101452 GCA_020350445.1 Acidobacteriota bacterium
CAACATCGAGAAGGATCGCGAACAACGCGAAGGGAAAGAAAAACACCGCCACAACGACAAAGGGAATCAGGATAGCGGCGGTCAGGATGCGTGTGATCATGGAGTGCTCGTCGAATAAGTCGTTCGAATGCCGCCGTAGCGGCGATCCCGTTTCTGGAAATCCAAGACCGCTTCCAGGAGGCTCTTACCTCGGAAATCAGGCCAAAGAAGGCTGCAGAAGTAGATTTCGGAGTAAGCGACCTGCCAGAGAAGAAAGTTGCTCAGCCGCTGCTCTCCGCTGGTTCGAATCATCAGGTCCGGATCGGGTAAGCCGGCGGTGTACAGGTGATCTGCCAGATCCGCCTCGGTCACGGGTGTTCTGACCCCCGAGCGCAGGATACTGTTACAGGCATCGACCAGTTCGAGGCGACCACTGTAATTGAGAGCTATCACCAGGTTCATCCGGGTGTTTTTGGCGGTCTTTTTCTCGGCCCGGACCAGTTCCGAGCGGACGTTTTCCTGCAGCTCAGAAAGCCGCCCGATGGCCCGGAAGCAGATCTCATGCTTCATCAGGGTCGAGAGTTCCCTCCTCAAATAGGTTCGCAGGAGTGTCCAGAGGGTGTTCACTTCATCCACGGGACGCTTCCAGTTCTCTGCGGAGAAGGCATAGAGGGTCAGTTGCTTAATACCAAGGCGGGCCGAATACTCGATGGCCGCCTTAACCGATTCACTGCCGGCACGGTGCCCTTCAACCCTCGGGAGGCCTCGCTGCTCTGCCCAGCGGCCATTCCCATCCATGATGATCGCGATGTGGCGTGGCAGACGCGAAGGGTCGAGTCTGCTGAGCAGGTCAGCTTCTGGACTGTCGGGTGCGACGATCTCTCGGAAATTCTCAAATAAGTCAGCCATCAACTGCAGGTAATCTACCACTTGAGGCAGACTCAAACAACTTGGCCGAAAAGCCCCACTGATGGGTTTTGGCGGCAGTCGAAGAAATGCCCGCCGGTACACTTCCCCGGCCCGCTTCAGTACCAGATTTGCATCAGGTAGAGGCCTTCAGGGCCAGCTGTAGGACCGGCGAGATCGCGGTTCTTTGCGTCGATCAAAGGCTGGACTGCTTCCGGTCTCCGCTTACCCAGGCCGATCTCAATCAGGGTTCCCACAATGTTACGAATCATGTGGTGAAGGAAGCCGTCTGCTTCCACGTGATACGTCAGGTAACGACCCCTTCTGACAAGTCGGGAATCGAAGAGAGTGCGAGTCTTGCTTTTCACCGTTGTCGTCGCGGCCGCAAATGAGGTGAAATCATGCGTGCCCCGCAACGCCGCCGCGGCGCGCTGCATCGCTTCCACATCGAGTGGATGACGAATCTGCAGAACCCTCTCGTAGTCAAATGGGGAAAGGTTCATTCCATTGAAGATCCGGTAAACGTAGCGCTTTCGGATCGCATCCTTCTGGGCGTGAAACGTTGGTGAAACGGGCCTGAGACTTAGAATCTGGATATCCCAGGGGAGCAGGGCATTGAGGGCCTTTTGAATCTGCGGTACCGATGGGCGGTGTGGAAAATCGAAGTGAGCCACCTGTCCCATCGCATGGACCCCGGAATCGGTCCGGCTGGCCCCAATGATCGAAACCGGCTGGCCAGCCAATCGACTGACGGTCTCGGCGATGACCTGTTGAACTGTCAGGTGCTTTGGCTGGATCTGCCACCCGTGGTAGCGGCTTCCGACGTAACGGACCGTCACCTTGTAACGCTTCGATGGGGCCTGCCGCATCTCCCCTTCAGGTTGATTTGATCTCTCTGGCATTGCTCTGAGTGACGGTTTCCGTTGATGAAAGCCTTAAAGAATGGAGGGTTCAGGACGCCTCAGGCAGTAGGATCAACGCCCTTCTCCATGCTAAAATTACGTCTCCGATTCAAAAGTCTAACAGGAGATGTCATATGTCTGGACATTCTAAATGGCATTCTATTCGACATAAGAAGGCCGCTGTTGATGCCAAGCGCGGCAAGATGTTTACTCGGTTGATCAAAGAAATCAGCGTCGCCGCCCGTCTCGGCGGTGGTGACCTGGATTCAAATCCTCGCCTGAGGACCGCCATACAGGCTGCAAAAGACGCCAACATGCCCCACGAAAACATCAAGCGGGCAGTCCTCAAAGGGACCGGTGAGTTGCCCGGGCAGAGCTATGAGGATATCTCTTATGAGGGCTACGGCCCCGGTGGTGTCGCTGTCTATATTGAAGCGCTGACCGACAATAAGAACCGGACAGTGGCCGAGATTCGTCACCTTTTCTCGAAGCATGGCGGGAATCTGGGTGAAAGTGGCAGCGTTGGGTGGATGTTCGACAAGAAGGGCTTTATTTCTGTCGAGAAGTCAGCCACTTCGGAGGTTGCGCTTTTGGAAGTCGCACTTGAAGCTGGGGCGGAAGACCTTCAGGCAGATGGGGATGAGTTTACGATCTATACGCCGTTGGAAGACTTTGAAGCCGTTAAGCAGGCGATAACCGACGCGTCGATCCCCATGGATTCGAACGAACTGACGATGATCCCACAGAACGAAATCCATATCGAAGGGAAGACAGCCGCCCAGATGATGAGACTCATGGACGCGCTCGAAGAGCATGACGATGTCCAGAACGTCTATGCCAACTTCGATATCGATGAGGCGGAACTCGAATCTCTCGCATCTGCCTGACGATCCGCTGTGCGATCCAATTGGATCGGGTCCGGTCATATTCCCCTAGTATGATCCCCCTATGATTGTAATGGGCGTTGACCCGGGTAGCCGGGTGACCGGATGGGGTGTGATCAGTCTGGAAGGGAACCGCGTGCAGTGTGTCGACTTCGGGGCTGTCCGGACTATCCGGGGAGGCCGGCAGACCCCGCCTATCGCCGATCGGCTCAAGACGATCTACGAAGAGATCGATGCGGTTTTGGTCAAACACCGTCCCGAAGTCGTTGCTGTAGAAGGAGTGTTCTACGCCGTCAATATCAAGAGCGCTCTGACCCTGGGCCACGTTCGCGGTGTGATCCTCTTTGCCGCAGCCTTTCGCAGCATCCCGATCGTTGAATTCTCCCCCCTCGAGGTCAAGAAAGCGGTTGTGGGAGTCGGCAGGGCCGATAAAGGGCAGGTGCAGATGATGGTCCAGCGCCTACTCAATCTCAGGCAGCTGCCGGAACCCCACGATGCTTCCGATGCACTCGCCCTGGCCTTGTGTCAGGCTTTTAACGGCTCTCAAGAAAAGCGCCGGCAGCGCCGGTGGCGATCCTACGAGGTTCAGAAGTAGTCGAAGCGCCCGTCGATCGACTTCCCGAGAAATGGCTGGCAGTGGTGAGCCGTCTGTACAATAATCAGGGACTGTTATGGCGAAAAACGGGTTGATTCAAGCTTTGTTCTTAACCGGACTCGTGGCGATGTTCGGGTCCTGTTCCACCGCTCCGGAGACACAGCCAGCCGAGGAAACTGCGGAAGCGCTCCCTGCTGAGGAAGCGCCGCCTTCAGGACCGCCGACGGCCATTATCGAGACCGACAAAGGGGAGATCACGATCGAACTCCTCCCTGATATCGCTCCGGAGACGGTCAGAAACTTCCTGGAACTCGCTGAGGTGGGCTTCTACAACCAGACCTCGTTCCATCGGGTGATTAAAGGGCAGATGATCCAGGGAGGAGATCCCTACAGCCGGGACCGTGATCCCTACAATGACGGACAGGGGTCCAGCGGGGCAATGTTACCGCAGGAATTCAGCGACCATGCGTTTGACCGAGGGACGGTGGCTATGGGTCGCTCTCCCGGTGGAGACGATGGCGGAAGCTGCCAGTTCTTTATCGCCCTGAAACGAGCGCCAAGTTGGGACGGTCAATACAATGCCTTTGGCCGAGTGATCGAAGGAATCGAAGTTGCTGAAGAGATCGCCGATGCGCCCCTTTCAAAAGATACCCATCCCTCGATGAAGAACCGTCCGGCAGGCAAGCAGACCATTAAACGGATACGCGTCGAATATCGCTAGGGTGCACTGTAACGGCCAACGCCAACCATTGCGGGTCTGAGAATCTGTTCTCCCATCCGGTACCCCTTCTGCATGATCGCGACGACCTTGTGGTCGAGTGCCGGATCCGTTACTTCAACCATATTAATGGCTTCAGCTTCTGCAGGATCGAAGGGTTGATGCAGATTGTCGATTACCTCGACGCCGATACTGCGCAGTCTCGAAAGAAACAGGGAGAGGTTAAGCTGGACACCCTCACGAAGAGATTCGCAACTTGAATTATCTTCAGAGGCATCTATTGCCCGCTCAAGATTGTCAATAATCTCGAGAAGAGGCATCACGAAATCCGCTTTTTCTTTCGCAACCCTCTTCTCGATCTGACTGTTTAGACGTTCCCTGAACGCCGCGTTTTCTTCTTCGAGCCTTTCCAGGCGCTCACGCAGTTTCTGTTCTGCAGCTTCGGTACGAGCCTTCAGTTCCTCAACGAACGAGGGATATTTCTGGGG
>CP070717.1:101552-106076 GCA_020350445.1 Acidobacteriota bacterium
ACGAGTCGTTCACTCGCTTTATCCACGACATCACCAATGCCCAGTTCAGATCAAAGTTCGAAAGCGACGTCGGAAGAATGGAAGGCTGGCAGGGAGTCGGAGTCATCAGTGACTTTGAGGATCAGCCACTTCTGATCAGTTCACATCTTGGCACCTACGCAATTGTGACTGTTGGCGTCGTGCGCAATATCGAGCAACTCGCACAGCAGGCCTTTAAGAAACGCACGACTCACTTCTCAGAGATGGGGAGGGGAGAGATCAATCCAACCGAGTTGGTGGCAACCTTGATCAACCAGGGAACCACGTTTGAGGATGGAATTGCCAGTGCACAGGATGCTATTGAAGGATCTTGCTCGCTGCTCCTGCTGACCCGTGAAGGAATCTACGCAGCACGAGACAAACTTGGCCGCACACCACTGGTTATTGGAAAAAAGGACGGCGCCCGGGCCGTGACGTCCGAAAGCTGTGCGTTCCCCAATCTGAACTACCAAATCGAACATAATCTCGGACCCGGAGAGATTGTTCTCGTAACGCCTGAAAAGCTGATCCCCAAGAAGCCTGCCAACGAGAGGATGAGGATCTGCTCCTTCCTCTGGGTGTACTACGGTTTCCCGGCTTCAAGTTACGAGGGGATCAACACTGAAGATGTCCGGAATCGTTGCGGCGCTGCTCTCGCCCGCAATGATGACGTCGAAGTTGATGTGGTGGCGGGCATTCCAGATTCCGGTACAGCCCATGCCATTGGTTATGCCGTTGAAGCCGGAGTACCTTATCGGCGCCCATTCGTGAAATACACCCCGACCTGGCCTCGGAGCTTTATGCCGCAGGACCAGAATGTCAGGGCCCTGGTGGCAAAGATGAAGCTGATCCCAATCCGGGATCTGATTGCCGGGCAGAGAATCCTGTTTTGTGAAGATTCCATCGTCCGAGGGACCCAGCTCACCGACATCATCGAACGGCTCTACGAGTACGGTGCGAAGGAAGTCCATATGCGTCCGGCCTGCCCACCGCTGGTCTTCGGGTGCAAGTACTTGAACTTTTCACGATCCCGGTCGGAACTCGATCTCGCCTCTCGCCAGGCAATCGTCCAGCTCGAGGGTTCCGATAACAGTGAGAACCTCGCCGAGTACGCCGATCCCGATTCGGAGAAGTATGCTGCAATGATCAAGTTTATTTGCGACCGGCTCGAGCTGACTTCTTTGAAGTATCAACGATTGGACGACCTCGTCGAGGCGATTGGACTCCCGAAGGAACGACTCTGTACCTACTGTTGGGATGGGTGCGAAGACTAAAGAGAGGACCGTCCTCAGGGAACCGCAAGGGCTGATAACAACGCTTCGTAGGCAGGTTTGGGCTGGTAATCCGCATCAAAAAGCAGGGCATCCCCATACCCCGGGAAAGTAGTCGGAACCCAGGAATACCGATCGGTGAAACCCCAAATCACGAAGCTGGGACAGTTTTCACTTTCGAGACAAGCTTCCAGAAGTTCCCGATAGACCGTGGCCTGAACTTCGAGTTTATCGGCATCAGTCGGAAGGTTTATTCGGACATCAAGTTCAGTGAAAATTGCCGACAAGCCCAGGGCATTGAATCGAGCTATGTTGCTGACAACACTTGATTTTACAGGTCGCAGCCAGGGCTGTACTCCTACGTGCGCTTGTAAACCCACGCCGTCTATCGGGATCCCCTTCTGCTGAAGATCCTGTACGAGCGCATAGACCGCGTCCGATTTCGGGTTTCTGGCGGCTATGTTGTAGTCGTTATAGTAGAGCTTTGCATCGGGTGCAGCAGCATGCGCCCACTGGAACGCCAGCTCAATGTACTCCGGTCCAATCCCTTCGAACCAGAGGGTCTTCCGAAAGGTCCCGTTCTCTTCGAACGCTTCGTTGACCACATCCCATTCCGCGATCCGGCCTCGGTAGCGCCCTGCCACCCGGGTAATATGCTCTCGAAGGATCTCGATCAACTCCTCCCGGCTGAAGGTACCTTCATCGAGCCAACTCGGATTCTGGCTGTGCCAGACAAGTACATGCACTCGGACCTTCATTCCGTTTGCCCCGGCAAATGCCATCAGGGTATCAGCCGGACAGAAATTGTAAGTACCCGGTGAGGGATGGATGGTTGACCACTTCGTCTCATTCTCCGGTGTCAGCATATTGAACTCTTGACCCAGAATGCGCCGATAGGTCCTCTCTCCATCGACCGATCCCGGTGAAGCTGCGGACCCCAGGTTGATTCCACGAAGCTGGGCGAGGGCCCTCAACGAATTCTCGACCGGTTCGACTTGCTCAGAATAGGCCGGGAAAACAACCTCGACATTTCCGTCCCGTCCAACCGGAACAACGGCCGCGTAGCCATAGACTGTCAACGTGTTTCCCGGTCCAACGTTTGAACCCAGATAGGCCACGTTGTCAACGAAGATCCCTTCGTCCGGAATCTCTCCCAGTTCCTCTCCATTCGCCAGAATGATAAACGCCGTTCCCCTTCGCAGAATTCCCAGTTCAGTCAATCCCGAGAGCGTCCCTGGTTCGAGATAGGCATAGGACTTTGGCGTCGATCGATTGTTAAAGATCTGAACGAAGACCTGGCCGCTTTCTATCCCGAGATCAATCCGCCGCAGCCCTCTCCACCATTCCGGTCCCGCTGGAAAGCGTCCCACAATCGAGATGCTCCCATTACTCTGCAGCGATGCATGAAGAGCTCCCAGCACCCCGAAATCTCGATTCACACGGAGGTACGGCCCGGTCTGATTGTAGACCGTCTGAAACCCGTCGATCGCCTGACACCAAAACCCTCCGGTCGCCTCACGGATCGCCGAAGAACTACAGCCCCAAAACGCATTCGTCAGAAGATCCTGCCCACTCTCTGCAAACTGCCATCCCGGCTCCAAAGAGAACCGACTATTGCTCTGCGGCTGTACTGGAGTCGCGCCAATCTGCACATCCTCGAATAGCGGGGGCGAACCGACCGCCAACAGCGTAGCGTAGATCGGCTTTGAAGCCGTTGCCAATAACCGAGCTGCTTCGAACGTCTTGGGCAGACCCGGAATCAGCTGCGCCGGAAAGACCGCCTTTTGAGCCGCTTCGGAGCCGCCCAACGTAATGACCACAGAATATTCCTGACCGTCTCCGGTGATCACCTGCAGCGAGACTTCAGTCTCGGGGATAGGATCGCCCTGCGGGGAGGCCAGCGCTTCTTCGGAAACCAACGCCAGCCCCGAGCCAAACCCGGTCTTCTGGGAAATCATCGAATTGAATGCAAGTACAGGCTTTCGCTCAGGCTGGACTGCGATCAGGTCCTGCACTGACTGAGTACTGCCGAGGCGATAGAAGAACGATGGAACCAGATTCCCCAGCGCAGAAGAATCGGACTCAATGACCATTACCCCGATTTCCAGCGACGCACTCGTAACCTGATAAGTAACCGAGCCACTGGGGGGAATCGTGACAGCCCAGGCCCCCTGCTCCGCCTCCACGGCTTGCCCGTTACTTCTAACCTGCAGGCCCGAGGTCCCGGAAAGATCGGACTGCCGAAGCATCTTCACCTCTCCTTGCCAGGTCTGGTTCGGGTCCAGGTTTCCCAACCGAAGTTCGAGGTCAAAGGTCTGGCCGCCGATCGGTCCAACCGCAGCCTGAGGATAGACAATACGCTCAGCTCTGACCCCCATTATCGTCCAGAGCAGAACGATCAAGATTGCTCCTGGTATCCTTCCCATAGGCAAATCTCCTTCAAGTCCTATACCCCTAATCATAGGTCGAATCTCCAACCATTCCTAGGGAGCACCCCTCCGGAGGTTTGACATCTCTGGCAGGCTATGGGAGATTGTCCTTAGTCGCTTGGCAACCCTGAGAAGCGTTCTTTCAATCTCTTTTTGCCTGAATAGGCTCCACCAAGGAACGAACAATGATCGAAAACGGATCAAAGGTCACGATTCACTACAAACTAACCGTCGAAGGGACCATGGTTGATTCCTCGGAAGACCGCGGCCCCCTAACCTATACCCAGGGGGAGAACCAGATCGTTCCGGGTCTGGAAGAGCATCTGTCAGGGCTCGAGGCCGGGGTCAAGACCTCCGTTGTTGTCCCGCCGGAGAAGGGATACGGAGTTCGAAATCCCGAAGCAGTGCAGGCAATCCCGAAAGGTGCTTTCGAGGATGTGGGAAAGATCGCCGAAGGCATGGTGATTCAAGGGGATGCCGGGCAGGGTCAGCGGTTCAGTGCCGTGGTGTCAGAGATCTCTGAATCCTCAGTAACCCTCGATATGAACCACCCCCTGGCGGGGAAGACCCTTGAGTTTGAAGTCGAAGTTGTCAACGTAGCCTGACAAAGCGACGCAGTCCAGGAGTCGTTCAACCTGGATCATTATGTGAATGGATCGGGAACATAATCGATCAGTCCAAGTCTGTCCCAAATGTCTGTTCCGGCAGACAGCTGCTTTTGAGGAATGCCCTCAATGCGGAGTCGTTGTCTGGAAGTTCCAGCCCCCTTCCCAGGAAGCCGACGCGATTGAAGATCCCATCTTCCA
>CP070717.1:106176-110330 GCA_020350445.1 Acidobacteriota bacterium
CAGATGAGAAGAGAATGAACAATGGGTGGTCAAAGGGAAACCGCTCGAACGAGAGGCTTGTCCCCTCTCCGCTCTCGAGGAAACCCTCCCAGTTGACATCACCTGCCGGTCGAGCTTCCCCCACAGGATAGGGGACCGAAACAATGGTTCTCACGGAGGGGAGACGCGACTTCAGCTGGGTCACAACCGAGTCCGTATGAAAGGTCTTGCCACTGTATCGGTAGTGCGAACTGGCAAAAACGACCCGCGGTTCAACCTGGGAAAACCGATCGCACACAGCATCTAATCCGAAATCGGGGGAGGCGCTGCTCCAGGTCGCGCCAATCGCAGCGCAGGCCAATGCTGCAATAATCGCTTCGGGAACATTCGCCAGGTATCCAGCAACCCGGTCCCCGCGTCGGATTCCAACCTTGGCCAATGCGCCCGCACAACGCGACACTTCCGTCCGGAGGGTACCGAAATCGATCTTACCTATTCGCCCACCATCGCCTGCCAGGGGAAGCTGTCCTTCAACCTGGTAAAGGATGGCTGTCGCCGACGGATCACCCCGCAGAAGGTTCTCCGCATAGTTCAAGCTCAGTCCACGAAACCAGCGCGCACCCGGCATCTCGAGCTGTGAGACAACTGGATCAGGAGAGCCATCGCACTGGATGCCGGAATACTCGAGACAGAACGCCCAGAACTCCTCCAGGTGATCGACGCTCCACTGGTGTAGTTGGCGATAGTCTGAGAAGCTGTTTCCGGTTCGCTCGGCAAGCCACCTGGTAAACCGGGTCATCGCGCTGCTCTCCCGGCGATCCGAAGCTGGAATCCATATCGTCTTCAGATCCTTGGACGGCTTCACGCCGAGAGCTCCGAAAGCCAGTCACCGAGTCGATTGACAGCTTCGATGGGTCCGCCACAGTAGAATTGGAGGAACTCTTGACTGAGTTCTTCTGCCAGGGGTACCTCCCTCGTGGCCGCAAGTGCCCGAGCTCCGTCAAAATCCACATAGGCCATACGTACGGTCAGCAGCTCTGGATCACAGCCAAAAGAGGAGCCGGGGAGGACCGCGATACCCGTTTCTTCGAGAAGCCGCGTACTCAACTGAACACTGTTCTCAATCCCTTTCGACCTCAGTTGCTCTCGAAACCCGTCAAAGTCGGGAAAGAGGTAGAAGGCGCCCTGCGGCTGCGAGATCCGGACACCAGCTTCCTTCAACCTGGAAGCCAAAGATCGCCCCAACGCGCGCAGTACTTTTCGCGACCGCTGGAGATAATCCTCGATCTCGAGGCCTCCGTTGAAGGCCCGGATCGCGGCAAACTGGATCGGAGCCGAGGAAGCCGTATAGGTTTCACTCGCTACAACAGCCATCGCATTGAGAAGCCACTTGAGCGAATCCGGGAAGAGAAAGGTTCCCAACCGCCAGCCCCCAGCACCGCACCACTTACTCAACCCCGAACTGATAATGGTTCCCTCGGGATAGAATTTTGCAATCGATACGTGGTGGCCCTCATGGTGCAGTTCGCCGTAGATCTCATCCGAAAGCAGGACAACCCGGTACTTGCGCGCGGTCCGTGCCAGCTTTTTCAACTCCGATGCGCTGAAGGAACAACCGCTTGGATTGTTCGGGTAGTTCAGGATGATGATGCGGGGGCGCTGAGGATCAGACTCGCACAGCCGTTCGATTTCCTCGGGAGTCACTTTCCAGCAGTTTGTCGAACAAGTTGGAAGCCAGCGGATGTGCCGTCCAATTATGTGCGCCTGCGGGGCATAGGAAACCCAACTTGGGGTGGGGATGACAAGGTCGCCATAATAGACCAGTTGAAGGATGAACATCAGCTCCTTCGAACCGGGCCCGATCAGAACATTATCCGCTGAGTGATCAATTCCATGATGCCGGTGATGGTACTCAGCCACTGCAGTTCGCAGCGTTTCCAAGCCCTTAACCGGCAAATACGCTTTCTGATGAGCGTTGACCTTCAGCTCGTCAACGACGACCTGTGGAACCGGGAACGGGGACTGTCCCAACCCCATGCGAAAGACTTCCCGCCCCTGCCGGATCAACTCTGCACTGAGTTCATTGATCTCCAGCGTGGCGGACTGCCCCAGTCCACGGACATTGAGATTCAGGTTTATGTCGGGGCTGTAACGCTTCCTTGAGTTTGAGGTGTTTCTCGTTTGAACCATAACAGACTCCTGGATTCATCAGCCCCGTATTCGACCGCTACGCCGTCAGGCGCTATTCAATCGGAGGGATCCGAAGCACTTGACCCGGGTAGATTCTATCCGGGTCCTTCAGCATCGGCTTGTTCGCCTCGAAGATCACCGGATACTTCATCGCGTTCCCATAATACTGCTTGGCGATCTTAGACAGCGTATCGCCACGAACAACAGTATAGTACTGGGCTTCAGGTTCCGGCTTCTCGACGGTCAGTTGATCGTCAACCTGTCCGACACCATCCACATTCCCGACGACGAGAACGACCTTTTCCCGCTCCGTCTGGCTGGCTGCGGTCCCGTGCACCGTGGCGACATGGTCCCGGAACGCAATCCGAAGATCTTCGACCTTCAGGTTGTTGGCCTTGACCTGCCTGGCCAGAGCATCAGCCTTCGCTGTTTCAGCCTTCCGCTTTACCTCGGCGGGGTCGACAGCTGGAGCTGCCGGTTCTTCACTCCCACCAAACAACTTCGCACCTGCATTCTTCACAAAATCAATCAGACCCATTACTACCTCCAAACATAACCAATAAACTGCTTTTCAAGGACACCATCGACATGCAACTTCAGTCGCGTCTTACTTTCCGAACATCTTTCCGAGAAGGCTTCCTCCCAGCTTGGCGACATCATCAGTGATGTCCCCGTCTCCGTCAGAATCGAGAAGGGATAACAGGCCAAGATCACCCGACTGATTCTTCTTTACCGATCGCATCTCGGCACCGAGCAGACTACTCAGACCACCGGGGTCAAGCGAACGTTCCCGCTTGGTCTTCCCAAGTGCTCCCATAATCAACGGGGCAACGATAGCCAGGAGTTTCCCCACAGACTGCATATCCATCCCGCTGGAACGGCTGACTGCAGCCTCGACCGCCGGCCGGCGGTTTCCCAGGAGATGGCGGAGAATTCCATCTCCCGAAGTGCTTCCACCCTGTCCCAGGAGTGCTCCCAGATCATCGAGTACACTCCCATCGTGATCCCGGTCGAGTGCCGAAAGCAGCGACTCGGCTCCAGACGAGGTCGAAGAATTCTTTTCCAAAGCTCCCATCAAGAGAGGAAGCGCTGAAGAAAGGGCATTGTTAACGGTCCCCTCATCCGTTTTGAGTTGCCGACTGATATCACGAACAGCGGCCCCCCCCAACGAACCAGAAATCAGATCAAGTAGCATCATCCCCCCCAGGTAAGTAAACACTCATTTCAGACACCGAAGCTCTAGCAACCTCGATGCCGAAAACCTCTCGAGTGTTTCAAGGTTTCCGGAATTCCGACCGAGTCACCTCCCACGACTCACCTTTCAGCATCCCACTCTTCGAGGAAACGCTCAAGGAAGTCGCACATATACCGATGCCGCTCTACCGCGAAACGTTTTGCAGCCTCGGTGTTCATTCGGTCAGTGAGAAGGAGTAGTTTTTCGTAGAAATGGTTAATCGAAGTTCCGTCCGATCGTTTGTATTCCTCAAAGGTCTCATGCATGCGCGGCTGCTGAAGCGGATCATGGATCGGATTGCTGCGATAGCCACCATAGGCAAACGCTCGAGCAATGCCGATGGCTCCCAGGGCATCGAGGCGATCAGCATCCTGCACGACCCGACCTTCTGGTGTAGACGGCCGGTGATCAACGCCAGCTCCCTTGAAGCTCACCTCACGGATGATCTGGACAACGCGATCAATGATGTCCGACTCCACGTCGAGACCTGAAAGCCATTCGACCGCACGGTCCGGACCGACCGATTCATCCCCGTCATGGAACTTCCAGTCCGCGATGTCATGGAGCAAAGCCGCCAGTTCGACGATGTAGAGATCCGTCCCCTTTTCCTCTTCCGCCAGCCTTCGCGCCAAACGACACACGCGATCGACGTGGTACCAGTCGTGCCCGGTCCCTTCGCCCGCGAGGGTATTGCGGACATATTCCCGAGTCTGTTCAAGAATCTCTCTTCGTTCCATTGAGTTCCCTCTCA
>CP070717.1:110430-113410 GCA_020350445.1 Acidobacteriota bacterium
ACCAGTTACGAGTCGTGCTTCACAGACGAGGTGCACAATGGAACGAGCGACATCTTCGGGAAGAGCCGATCTCTTCAAGGCGGAGGCATTCTCAACGGAGGCTCGGACTTCCTCATAACTTTCACCCAGAAAGTTCTTAGTCCACCGTCCCTGTATAAAACCCGGACAGACGGCATTGACACGTATTTCCGGGGCAAGTGAATGGGCAAGAGACAGGGTCAAAGTCGTCATCGCCCCTTTCGATGCAGCGTACGCCATCGAACTCCCCTGCCCCGTGAGGGAAGCGACCGAAGACGTGTTGACGATGACGCCGTCATCCGACTGCCTGAGATGAGGTGTCGCCGCACGAGTCATTTGGTAGGTCCCCACAACGTTGACAGCGTAAATATCGAGGAAATCCTGCTTTGTCAGGCCCTCCAGGTCGGAGTAGTCACAAAACCTGGTCATCCCAGCATTGTTAACGAGGGCATCCAGTCGCCCCCACCTTTCGATCGTTTCGTTCACGATTCGTCGGCAATCTGAGTCTTCTGAAACATCCGCCTTGGAGACCAGAGTCTCGGCACCCAGGGAAGAACAGCTGGATTCAACTTCATGCGCTTCCCGCTCGCTGCGTGTGTAGTTGATGACTACGTTCCAGCCCCTCTCGGCTAACTGCTGGCAGGTCGCAGCTCCCACGCCTGAGGACGAACCCGTAACAAGAGCGACTTTTCTCTCCGAAGAATGGTTCTGCATAAGTTTCCTTTCCGACTGCAAGATCTCCTCCTCAAGGCGCGAATAACCTCGCTAAAGCACTTGAAACGCTGCCAATCCATGAGGGGCGGGTTACCAATCATCCGGGTTCGGGACCCTGGAGTCAAGGTCCTAGAGAGGTGTTCGCGTCGGCCGCCTCGCCCGAGAATCACCGGGAAAATCGGCTATTTTCGAGGGGACACGCCCTCTCCGAAAATTGAATGAGGCCTTGGGCGTCTGCCAGATGTTATAGTCTACCGATCACGCCGTCTGTTGATTGAAATCGAATTAGCTTTGGATTGTCCGAATTCTGTATGAAGATACCTTGGCCTGACCTGCTCACCGGTATGCGTATCCTGATGGTGGCACCGATCACGTGGGCTTTAGGGAATGATCACTGGGGCTGGGTGTTCGCGTTTTATGTCTTCATACCTGTAACCGATCTTCTTGACGGGCATCTCGCTCGGATACTGTCTCGGCCGACCTTGGGTCCCAAGTTTGACGCTATCGCCGACATTATCTTTGGCGTCGCACTGATCTGCTGGGTCTATTGGAAAGCTACCGAACTCCGTGGCTTACTGCACGTCTACTTGCCAATTCTTCTGGTGACAGCACTCGTCTTCTTTCTGCTCAGTTACCTCAAGACGAACGAGATCCTGCTTCTTCACCTCTGGACAGGCAAGCTCACGGGCTGGACAGGTTTCTTCTGGTTTCTGCTCGTCTTTTACACGGACAGTGGGCCTTGGGTAACCCACATCGCAATGATCGTACCGATCCTCTTCTATCTTGAAAGTAGCGTCTTTGTGCTCAAAGGGCATACTGCTGAGGACGCTCGCAGCGCATTCTTCTGAGAATAGTCCCGATTAACGCCAGCCTCAGCATGCCCCATCAATCCGTAGAACTCCGTCCCCAATGATCGTAGCGATGATCGTAGTGATCGTAGGATCGTAGAGCTCCGTCCCCAGAGGTCTGTTGAGGTCCGTCCCCAGGATAGGTCTGTTGAGGTCCGTCCCCAGGATGGTAGGTACGCCCTTCTGGTGTTTACATCTTGACCGCACTCTGGAACAGTGCCACGCTTGGAGCCACCATCGCGAAAGAAAGTGGCATTACCGAAAAAGTAAGGAAGGGTAAGATGACGAAACGAAGAGATTTCATTAAACAGGGTGTCGTCGGCACGGCCGGAATCGCGGTTTCGAGCCTTGGCTTCAGTGCCAAGTCATACGCCTCAATTATCGGCGCAAATGATCGCATAAATATGGCGATTATCGGGATTCGGAATCAGGGAACCGTTCATATCAAGAATGTCTGCCGGCTGAAAGAGAGCCAGAACGTTGTTGTCAAGACTCTTTGCGACACCGATGAATTGCTCTTCGAACCCGCCGCAAAGATTGTCAGAGAACAGACAGCTGTTGAGCCCACGCTCGAGTGGGACCTTCGCAAAGTCTTTGAGGATAAGGAGATCGATGCGGTTTCGATCGTGACGCCGAACCATTGGCACGCTCTGGCGACCATTTGGGCCTGCCAGGCCGGGAAGCATGTCTACGTCGAAAAGCCAGCCTCCCACAACATCTGGGAAGGTCGAAAAATGGTTCAAGCCGCCAACAAATACAATCGTATCGTCCAGGTTGGTCTGAACAACCGATCGTCGGAAAGTGTCAGAGAAGCCATCCAGTTCCTGCATGACGGGGGCATCGGCGAGGTCTTCATGGCCCGGGCGCTCTGTTTCAAGGCACGGGATTCCTATGGGATGGCGAAGAACAGCCAGCCGCCAGAGAAGTTCCACTATGATCTATGGCTGGGACCTGCACCCTACCGTCCATATAACGTCAAGCGCAGCCACTATGTCTGGCACTGGTACTGGGATACCGGTAACGGAGATACCGGCAACACCGGACCACACCAGCTCGATATCGCCCGCTGGGGCATGAACAAGAATGAGCATCCAGTCTCGGTCTATTCAGCTGGTGGCCTCTACGGCCTCAAACAGGATGAATCAGCACCAGCAGATCAGACCCCCGGGAAGATGGTCTATGGCTCAGTCGAAACCTATGGAAGAGACAAGACCTTCCAGGAAACGCCCAATACCCAGACTGCGGTCTTCAAGTATCGAGATGGAACGATGCTCGAGTTCGAAGCACGTGGCCGATACACGAACCACGAGGGAAGCCGGGGGCAGGAAGTCGGCAACCTTTTCTTTGGCTCAGAAGGCTGGCTGGAAATCCGGGGTGACAACTGGAAGGCATTTCGAGAA
>CP070717.1:113510-118336 GCA_020350445.1 Acidobacteriota bacterium
ATTCATTTTGTGGATGGAAAGCGGGGCGACCACGACTTAGACGTCAACGGATCGATCGAGACCTTTGGAGGCCCGGCGGTGCTTGTCGATCTCATTTTCCCGCGGGTCGAGTCGACTCCCGGCCAGTTCAGTGGGTTTGCCGTTTCCAATTTCTCTGCCGAGCCCGCCACTTTAACGTTCGAGGCCCGCAATGAGAACGGAGCATTGATTCCTCTCGGCAGCAATCCTTCGGTCCGCGAACTCGAACCCGACAACCAGTTAGCTCGGCTGGCCTCTGAACTTTTTGAGCAGCAGCCGGGTTCCAGTCTTTCGGCCTGGGTAAAACTGAAAACCGACAATCCGAGGATAGGAAGCTTCTTTCAGTTCGGCGGCCCGGGCTTTCTGGACGGAGCTGTGGCTGCGACGCAACCGGGCTCAGAGCTAATCTTCACCCGTGTCTTTCAGGGGGCCGATGTCCTCCGAGGTCAGCCTGCTGAGACGATCTTGAACCTGGTAAACCTGCTGTCGGAAGTTCAAGACGTTGAGCTGAGTTGGATCGATCAGCACGGAGCAGTCCGGGTGACTGCGAGCCACAGCATTTCAGCTAGCGGATTTCTTCGCACGTCCCTGGCCGAACTCTTCGGAGATGAGGAGATGCGTGGGGGATATCTTCGTGCTTCCGCTCCGGGGGGAATCCTGGCCGGTTTCGTCGAGATCCGCTCCGGCTCGACTTCGGTCGGAATTCCAGGCCGCTCTCCGGAAGGCAGCTACCTTCTCTATTCCGCTCAGTTGGCGAGTACAGAAGGTCTTTTCACTAGCCTCAAGCTGATTAACCTTGGCAGTTCGGAGGCCTCGGCCATTCTCACAGCCATCGGGGAGAGTGGCCAGCCCCTGTCCGCACCTGTTGTTGTCCAAGTGCCGTCTGGCGCAACAATTGAGAAGGATGCGCGGGACCTCTTCTCTGAGACCGACATTGGCGGGACGCTGGTGGGATCACTGATCATCCAGGTCGATTCACGGTTCGTCCTGGGTGATGTCCCGTTTGGTGAGTCCGAGCGCTTGCGCTTTGCAGCCTCCTTGCCGTTGCAGAGCGAGCCCTTCGACGATGGCGTCTTCAATCAGGTCGCAAATCTGAGCAACTTCTTCACGGGGCTGGCGATCTTCAATCTCCAATCAGTCGAGACCTCCGTACGTATCGAGGTGTTCTCGGCTAACGGCACCCGCGTGGGAGCGACTGAATTCACACTGGGAGCAGGGCAGCGGATTTCTCGCTTGGTGAGTGAGTTCGTGCCCGCCTCCGCGGGCCAGGCCGGAGGCTATGTCAGGCTATGGGCAGAGCAGCCCGTCATCGCCCAATTGCTCTTTGCCCAAACTGACAAGAGTGGGATTGTTCTCTTCTCGGCCGTTCCACCTACGGCCCTCCGCTAGCTCGGGAGTCCCTACTCCTGGCCGGCACAGTGATACCATCACCTGAGGTCCCTCGGTGTCTGGTCTAGCGAGACAGTCTTGAAAGGTAATTGACAGTAAAAGGGCTGGAACGTCCTATCAGTTCTGCTGTCAGAAAAGAAGCGCTCAATTCTTGAATTGAAGGTTTCCGGAGGTTTGCCCGGGCAATGGAATTTGCAGTTGCATGGGACTTGGCCTCATAAGCAGCCAACGCTGCCGTTAGGCCAATCCCACAGTTGTCAACGTACCCCCGGACAGAGCGCATCTCTGCACGGCCTCAAGCACAAATCGTCATTGGCATCGCTTCTCGCTGGGAACGAGATGCTTGAGTTCTTCGAACCAGTTGAGAACCAGGTAAACCTGATCATCCCTTTCGGGCCAATCAGTCTCGGCAATCACAAAAGTCTGCCCATCGGGAGACACAGCATAGTCGGGTGGGAAGTAGTCGTACCGCTCCTGGCAGGAAGAAGCAGTTGAAAACAGGAGCTTAGGACGGTCTGCTCTGAAGTATGGCTGTGTCTGGAGCTTGACCGAAAACAGTCGCTCCTCTTTTCTGCAAAAGAGTTCGCGCCCGTCCCGGGACCACCGGGGCTGATTCCCTCCCCCGGCTGAAACTTGCCCGCCGCCATCGGCAAGGTCGGAGACTGCCTCAGATCAGAGACTCGGGACTCGCGACTGGGGACGGGTTACTCCAGCGCCTTGACCTGCCCCCGCAACGGAAGTCGAAGGGAGATCATTGCCTTCATCGAAGGTTCGTATTACTTTTACCCATCCAGTTGATCGACCGAGGGTGTCCTTGTTGAAAGTCGAGACCGTCAGAACTCCAATCGCTACGTCAGGCCCCAGACGCTTCTCTCCAGTCAGCTCCTACTTGAATCTGGAACCCACCCGATTGTTTTAGCGCGTTCTTTGCGCAAGGCGATCGCCTTCTCCAGCATCTACAATAGATTCATCTGGAACTTCCGTGATTTCGGAGCGCCTCCCGACCATTGTCCTTGCCCCGCAGAAACACCAGTCGCACAGTAAACGCTCGACCGAACGTAGTCCTGCCGGCTACGTGCTGTACTTATCCGCCCTGAATCGCAAGCCGCCGGTTCAAAACCCGCCCCACTACCAGCCCCACGGAAAAGATCCTGAAATCCTGGTTCAGGTTGAAGGCGAAGCTGGGAAGTGCCGCTACAAAGAATCCTTTTTGGTGAAGGTGAAACGTCTGAAGGTTCAATTCGACCGCTAGTATTCGCTCAGATTTCTCACGAACAGTACCTCCAAAGGAATGGAGATACCTTCCAATGACGTAGACGGGGAACTTGTCGGTTGGGTTCATGGCCAGGAGGCCGCTGGCTTTGAAGAGGTACTGATCCAACCCAAGGGCTCTCTCCGAGTCTCCCGTCGGGAAAGCGATCTCAAGAGAGCATGCAGATGCGGTCAACCGCCGGGACAAGTTCTCATGGGTCATGAAACCCCAACCTGTAGAAAGGTCGGCAACTCCGGAAAGGTAGTCACTATCCGCCATTGAGAGATGACTGACAGGTATACGGATCCAGGCAGCATTCCAATCGTTGCACGTTTGGGCTACAGAGTGGGCCAGGATACTTTTGAGCCGCAGAAAGACCTCAGTAGCATTCTTCAGAGTCTTCTGGATGTAACGATTCTCTGTATGTCAGTCTTGTCGATTGTCCTGATCTCTCCGTGAGTTCGAGATCACTTGGCGGGAGAAACAGTTGAGCGCTACTTGGCCTATGCCGCCACGCCAATCGGGGCTGCCGATTCCACGGAAGAGCAGCAGCTATCCGGAAAAGTTATCAACGATCAGGAGCTTGGAGACTACCTCTTTTGGCGTCTTGAACTGAAGTCAAAGTCTTACTGGACCGAAGAATGAACAAGTACGGGAAACAGGTCTCGAAAGACTATGTTGCAGCCTTTTTCGATGTTTCTGTGAGGAAAGGCTGACAGAGTATTTCGTTCACTACATTCTGCTCAAGAACCTGGAGAAGGATGACTCCGTAACCGAAGCGAGAGAGTCTGATCGATGGAAGGTGCTTCTCGACTGCGAGGTCGCCGTGCTTTTAGAAAGAGTCCTTCCGGAGTGACAGAATGGGGACGAGGCTGCCAGACCTGACACAGGCCTCTCTGGATCTAAGAGTCATGACGTATCCTACACCAACCTGATCCCCTTTTGGGCAGCAATCTCTTCAAGCAGTCGGAAGTCAGTTCTGACCGCTGCCGGGTTTTCACCTCTCTGCTCGATGTGGTCAGTGCGAATTGGGCCGAGTGCCCCGGAGGCCAGGTATAAGTAGCCGATTTCTGATGGATCGATTCCCATGATCCTTGCGCATGTGGCGTCGACAGCGGGGAGGTTCCTACCGATTGCAAACACACCGGCTTCGACAGGTTCTCCCATCAAGGGACCGTCGCCCTCCATTCCAGTTATGCCGTCGACAATGGCCAGGTCAGGTTTCACGGTTTCGCAGATATCGAGGATCGATTGTTCAATACCGTTGTAGTGGAGAAGGTTCTTGGGCCACCCGTACACGATCCCGGGCATCAATCCAAAGAGGTTCTTCATTGAGAGTGTTACACCCATCCAGTGATGGGTCTTCATCTTTGCGATCGAAACGACGAAGTCGACCTTTCTAAGGATCTCTGGGAACCAGAACTCGCTGAGTTTTCCTCTATTCCCCAGGTTTGGCGTCGAGTACACATCTGAAACATTCAGATCGATGAACTGCAACCTGGATCTCGAAAGAACTGTGTCGAAGCCCGATTCAGCAAGGACCATCTTCGAATCTCTGCGATGACCAGCACCTTCACCAACGATGACGGTCTCCGCACCCATTCTCAAAAAAGTCTTAGCGGCAGCTTCGACAAACAGGGGGTGAGTATTGATATGTCTCGCCTCTCGATAAGGTTCGACAAGGTTGGGCTTTAAAAGAATGCTGCGGTCACGGATCACATTCGCATCGATTCCCAGCTCGAGCATTCCCGTGGAGAGTTTCTTTTCCAGGTCATCCTGATAGCTTTCCGCCCTTCCTACGAAAACGCTTGCCCGCCATCCGCTCTCATAGCGTTTGGCGTAATACCAGGGAAGACCGATACCTCCACTCACTCCTGCCGCTGCAGTAATGAGGAATCCACGACGCGATACATTTGGGAAGAACTTTCGTTGTGGCTTCTGACTCATTTTGCTACCTCCAGGGCTGGTAAAGCTAGACCGGACGACTTGCAGTCTGCCAGGATGAGTCCTGAGATTTCCTCGGTGCTAAACGATTCGAAAGATACGCTTGCACCTTCGAGTACCTGATCGATCAAAAGTTCAATGTTGGCTGGTCTTAACCCCCAAGCGGTAAGGCCCAGAATTGCCCACCCCAGGCTCAAGGGGGTCCGTATAGAATCAATCTCTC
>CP070717.1:118436-122635 GCA_020350445.1 Acidobacteriota bacterium
ACTTCGAGAGCTGTTGCCGATGCGGCGGCAGACTGTCGATAGGTTGATGAGAGTACGATCTCTTTCAATAGTCGCTTCACGCTCCACTTGTACTCAGTCGAAAACTGCACGGCCAGCCAATCCAGAAGTTCCGGATGACTCGGTGGTGTTCCGCGGGTCCCGAAATCTTCAACCGTTTCGACCAGACCGGTCCCGAAAATCTGCTCCCAGAAACGGTTGACGGCGACCCGGGCCGTCAGGGGATTCTCCACCGCCACCACCCATCGGGCAAACCCAAGCCGGTCGCGCGGTGGCTCATCGGAAAAAGTCAGTGCATCGGGTACTCCCGGATCAACCGGTTCCCCTTTGACAAGCCAGTTCCCCCTTTCGAAGAGGCGTGTTTTACGACGGAATCCTTCTCTGTTTTCGACAAGGATCGGCACGCTCGGGGTTTTCTGGTCGAGCAGCCGCAGCAGCGCTTGCCGGATGTCCTGATAGCCGTTTTGACCGGCCCCGGGAAACGCTTCGAGGAGGATGAAGTA
The DNA here is from genome assembly GCA_020350445.1 of Acidobacteriota bacterium. Taxonomy (GTDB): domain Bacteria; phylum Acidobacteriota; class UBA6911; order RPQK01; family JAPXNP01. The sequence goes on from CP070717.1 coordinate 118,958, forward strand.
CAGGAACGAAGCCGTACCTATGTCCGGTTCGAGCGACGCATTGTCGAAGCGCAGATAGAGGTCGTGGCGCCCCTCTACGGGACCGACATCGAAAAGGTAGTGCCCTTTCTGATTTTCGCCGAGCCGGGTCCGCAGGAAAAGGGGGCCATCGAGGTCATCGAGCCGAATCTCGAAGCTGGTGCCGTCCTTTGCCCAGTTCAGGTTAACCAGGAGCTGCACCTTCCCGCTCAGATCGAAATCTCTGAGAATTGCCAGTCCGTCCCGGTACATCTCGAGATACTTGGTGTCGGCGTGCGTCCCATTCCGGACAATCTCGAAATAATGAGGGTGGATCTTTGGCTCAGCAAAGCGGATCAAGTCAACGACTTCCCGCCCCTTGTCCTGTTTCTGAGCATCATCACCCGCAGCATGTTTTTCAATCCAGTCCTGGATCCGCCGGATCTCCACCCAGTCGGAGTCCTCGAAGAAACGAAAGACGGGTGCGTCTGTTGGTGTATCTTCGTCTCGAGTGTTGTTGAAAAAAGACAACACCTCGTAATACTCGTGCTGTCGAAACGGGTCATACGGATGTCCGTGGCACTGAGTGCAGCTGTAGGTAGTACCCAGCCAGACATCCCAGGTGGTGTTGACTCGATCAATGACTGCGGCGGTCCGATACTCTTCATTATCGGTCCCACCTTCATCATTGTTCATCGTGTTGCGATGGAATGCCGTTGCCACGAACTGGTCCGAGGTCGGCTCGGGGAGCATGTCGCCGGCCAACTGCTCAACTGTGAATTGGTCAAAAGGAAGATCCCGGTTAAAGGCCCTGATCAGCCAATCTCGATAGTGCCAGATCTCCCGGCCCGGATCTCTTTCATACCCCTTCGTATCGGCATAGCGTGCGAGGTCGAGCCACATCCCGGCCCAGCGCTCTCCATAGCCCGGCGACGAAAGTAACCGATCAACGACCTTCTCGTAGGCATCGGGGGCCCCATCGTTGACGAATGCATCCACTTCTTCAGGTTTCGGCGGCAACCCCGTCAGATCCAGACTGACTCGACGGATCAACGTGTTTCTCGAAGCCGGCCCAGCGGGTTGCAGCCCCTGCTCGTTCAGCTTGTCGAGGATAAATCGATCAATCGGCCCCACCGGCGAACCGTTTCCCGTTACCGCCGGAGGTTCGGCCAAACTCGGAGGGATATAGGCCCAGTGCTGCTCCCATTCTGCGCCTTGCTTAATCCAGCGTTCGAACAACTCGATTTCTTCAACCGTCAGTGGATCGCCATCGCGAGGCATCCGCTTCTCTGGATCGGGATGGTTGATTCTGCCAATCAACTCGCTGCCCTCAGGCTCTCCGGGCAGAATCGCCACTCGGCCTGAGTCTCCCGCGCCAAGAGCCTCCGAGCGGAAGAGTAAACTGAGGTTGCCAGCCCGCCTCACGCCTCCGTGGCAGTTGACGCACTTGGCGTTGAGGATGGGGCGGATCTCGTTGTTGAAACTGACCGATGGACTCGTTCCACACCCCGTAAGCATGATTACGACACCCGTCAGCAGGAACAGAATTCCCAGTCCCAGCCGCCATAGCGTTTTCAAAAGTTCCCTCCGTCAGGATCACTGCCGCTGTCCGAAACATTTCTCAGTTCCGGTTTCCCCATCCGGAAACAAATGGTGAAGTCTTTCGGTTGATTGTATTGAGCAGGCCTATTCGGGTCAACAACGACACTCATATTGACTACTCTTGATCTTGGCATCATCAGGTCTGCGGATTATCCTTTGCTGATTCGCGGGAGTTACAGATCAGGGCATACGGATAGAATCCTCCCACGGATGAGACTTTAGGATTGAACTAGAACGAGATTTGACACACCAATTCGATCCAAGGGAAATGGGAACAGCATGGGAAAGCATGAATTGAGCAGTGCAAGCAGTGGAGAGCGACGGACCGCTCTCATTACGGGCGCTTCCGCCGGCATCGGCGAGGCCTTTGCACGTCGCCTGGCTGCACTGGGTTACGACCTCATTATCAGTGCTCGCCGGGTTGAACGTCTCGAGGGACTGGCAGCGGAACTGCGTCGTGACTATGGCATTGCTGTCTCCTGTACCCCAGCCGATCTCAGCCAACTGGAGGAGATCCAGAAGCTCGAAGCGGTCATCAAAGAAACCGGGAACCTGGAACTACTCATCAACAACGCCGGCTTTGGAATCTCGGGACATTACGTGGAGCAGTCTATCGACCGACACCAGCGGATGATCGATGTTCATATCACGGCGACCGTCAGGCTGACCCATGCAGCACTCAGAGGGATGATCGCCCGCCATCGAGGTTTCGTCATCAACGTCAGTTCGATAGCCGCCTGGGTTCAGGTCGGTGCCGGACCCGGTTACTGCGCCAGCAAGGTATACCTGAACTCCTTCTCGACGAATCTCGATGGGGCCGTTCGAGACCAGGGAGTTCGCATCCAGGCACTTTGCCCCGGCTACACCTACACTGAGTTCCATAACTCCGCAGACTATCAGGGAACAGAAAGGGAGACCCTGCCCAAGTGGGTTTGGATGACGGCTGAAGAAGTTGTTGACGAATCGCTCAGGCGGTTGGGAAGTGAAAAAGCCATTGTCATTCCCGGGCTCAAGAACCGCATCGCCGTCTTCTTTCTCAATTCCTTCATCAGTCGTCTGATCATGCGTATCCGGCCACTGATACAGGGCCAGCAAAAGAACTCGTAGAACAAGCGTCTAACCTGTCACGAAACGCAAGCGTCGCGATTGCGATTAGCTAATTGCTGATTGCTAATTGCTAATTGCTAATTGCTGATCGCTAATTGCTAATAGCCAGCAGCCAATACCCACCTTGGCATCTTGGTGCATTCCCCTCGGTTGCGTTCCTGCTAGGTTGCCTTCCTTCCCTCAATTGAATCTCCTCTATCATGCAGCCCCCCCTTCAGATAACCTGTCAGAATGGTGAGTAATAACCTTGAGCAAAGCCTCGAACGGATCTATCGGGCTGCTCTAGCAGCTGTCGATCCGGAAGCCGCGGTCTGGCGATATCTGCAGGACACCCAGCCCGACCTGTCCGCCTATCGAAAGATCGGACTGATCGGTTTTGGCAAAGCGGGAGTGCCAATGGCACGGGCCGTGGAGCGCTATTGCGCAAGGCGCCTCTCGTCGGGAATGGTCATTGTCAAGGACGGGCACGGCGGCACATTGGATAAGACCCGCGTCTTCGAAGCTTCGCATCCCGAGCCCGATCACCGTGGGGTTGAAGCCGCAGGGGCGGTCACCCGATTCCTCAGTTCCGAATTCGGCCAGGACGACCTGCTGTTCGTGGCGATTTCGGGCGGAGGTTCAGCCCTCTTTCCCCTGCCAGCCCGGGGAATCAGTCTCGAGGATAAGCAAAGGTCCACCACGGTTCTGATCGGATGTGGTGCGACCATCCAGGAGATCAACACGATTCGGAAACACTTGTCTCAGGTAAAAGGCGGACGACTCCTCGAGTTCGTCAATGGGGCAAGGGTGATTTCCCTGGTCCTTTCCGACGTGATCGGAGACGATTTCCCGAGCATCGCCTCGGGACCGACATCCCCTGACCCGACGACATTCGGCGACTGCCTCGAGATCATCGAGAAGTATGAGATCGAAAGGGACCTTCCCAGTCAGGTCATGGACTACCTGCAGCTTGGTGCCGCAGGATCGGATCCG
>CP070717.1:122735-130413 GCA_020350445.1 Acidobacteriota bacterium
ATGTCGTTCAGGCGATCGACCTGTATCGTCAAGTCCTGGCTGAACCGGTAATTGAGCAGAGTGTGGCAGCACAAGCTGAACTCCGCCTGGCGACGCTACTCAGGAAGACAGGCAGGCTGCCGGAAGCGCACGCCCATTACAGCAACGTGGTGCGGGCCTACAGCGGCGAAAACTCGATGACATCGCTGGTGTCGAAGGCCGAGGCTGCAATCTCGGAGATCGAAGCAGCGACAGTTCCGGTGGGGATGACGATCCGCAAGGTCCTGGACAATCTGAGGGGCGGAGGATTCCCATACAGTCTCAGTAGCGACGGGCGCTACCTCGGTTCCTTTGACGCCGTAACCGGGAACGCCGCCGTCTATGATCTTAGCGATGGGAGCTTCAAACTCGCCACGGATTATGGCACCTGGGATGCGGCCAAGGGGTTCACAGATACTGGAGTCATTTCACCCGATGGACGATATGTCGCTTATGCCTTCTATGAAAAGGGAGGTACTTCACCCGAACTTCGATTGGCTGAAGTTGGCAGTCGACACTCGAGGACACTGGTCGATCTCCCCGAGGACGAGTGGGCAGCACCCCAGGATTGGTCTCCGGACGGAAAGCAAGTCCTTTCCTTCATTCGAGGAACGGTAGAGCAGGACGGGCACAAGAGATACCGAGATAAGCTGGTCCTGACCCGTGCTGAAGACGGTTCAACGGAAGTGCTGCGAGAGATGACAGCGACCCGTCGTCGCCTGGTTACCAACGCCGCTTTCTCACCCGACGGGAAGTTTATCGCCTACACCGCTCCGGAAAGGCCGGAATCGACGAAAACCCAGATTCAGATCATCTCCCGGGCTGGCGAAGCGGTCTCAGTCGTCGCACCTGGAAACTGGCGGGATACCGTCCTGGACTGGGCACCAGACAACAGTACTCTGCTCTTTCTCAGCAATCGCTCGGGAAGTTACGGAATCTGGAGTGTTGAGCTGGAAGACGGCCGGTCGGTGGAAGCCCCCGTCCTCGTGAGTGCCGATGTTGGAGAGATCGGACGGGCTGGTTTTTCTCAGGATGGCTCCTTCTACTACGTCGTCTCCCGAAATGACCAGCACGCTTTTCAGGCTAGAATCACTCCGGTGACAGGTAAGGTTCTGGAAGAGCCCCGGCGGATCACCGAGCGTCTCAGCCGAAGCCCATCCTGGTCAGCCGACGGGAAGATCCTTGCCTATCTGACTTGGAGAGGGGCCGCCGGTATCGAGACCTCCCAGATCACGATTCGGAACTTGGATAGCGGAGCTGTGTGGGATGTCGCCCCGCCGGTTGAGCTGAATTCGCTTCATTCCGCAACCGTCCTCGCAGATGGAAGCAAGCTATTCTCCGTCGGACGCAACGAAGGCGATCCCTTCGACAGCTTGTTCCAGTTTGACCTGCGAACGGGTGCAACAACCCGGTTGGCGGTCGATCGCTCCTGGATTGGCCGCTCCAGTTGGACGCTCGATGGCAATCTCATTCTGTCTGCGGTCAATCGAACGAAGGTGATGGCCAGGGGAATGCCCACCGGCACGGAACGCACCGTATTCGAAAATCCCGTGGACGCCAGAATTCGTGCCGTCTCTGTTTCTCCAGACGGAAAACAAGTGGCCTTCGTACGCCGGCATGACGGGCTCGACACGAATGGGCCGATCATCCAAAGCATCGATATCGTCGATATCGAGACGGGAACCTATCGGGAAGTCTACCGAAGCCCGGAAGGCGTCAGCTTTGAGTGGTGGGGTAATCGACGCAGCATCGCCTGGACGCCGGACAGCCAGTATCTGTTGTTTTCAGTGCACTACTCCGATAGGGCAAAAGCCTATTCCGAGTTACTCTTGTTGCCCGCGGCCGGAGGCGAGGCCCGATCGACGGGAATCAGAGCCGAGCATAGGATCGCCGATCTCCAGATCCATCCCGATGGCCAGACTATCGGATTCACTGTCGGAGAGTTTGGATACGACCTTTGGGTGATCGAGAACTTCCTCGGTTCGAACTGAGGTTCGATGGGGGTGTCCTACCGAGACGGGTGCAAACGGAACGTACCCGTCTCGGCTGTGATGGGGGTTTGGCAAGCGGGGACGCTTACCTTCCGGAACGTAACCGTCCCGGTTGCGAAGTGGGTTTGGCAAGCGGGGACGCTTACCTTCCGGAACGTAACCGTCTCGGTTGCGAAGTGGGTTTGGCAAGCGAGGACGCTGACCTTCCGGGGTGGCCAGCCGCTTCGCCAACCCTTGCTTTTTGCTCTCGAAGATGGCAGTTTCGAAGGGAGTGACGATCCGCGATCGGATCGGACGGTTCTGAGTATTTTCCCGGAGGGTCTGTTTATGAGTGCTAATCTGCGGCGATCGCTAATCCTTCTCTCCTCTCTTCTTCTGATTGCCTCGCAAACCATTTGGGCGGAGGACTGGCCGCAGTGGCGGGGACCGCTGCGGGACGGAAAATCCACGGAGACCGGGCTCCTGACCCAGTGGCCGGAGGGAGGACCGAAGCCAGTCTGGGAGGTGTCTGACCTGGGGAGCGGCTATGGGACCGTGGCGATCCGGGATGGACGGATCTTCCTCCTGGGTGTGAAGGAAGGGGACTCCACGCTGTTCTCACTGGATGCTGCAGATGGGAAGATCCTCTGGACCCTCACACTCGGACGAAGCCTCAGCCATGAACGGGGTGGGGGACCGAGAAGCACGCCGACACTGGATGAAGATCGTGTCTATGCCCTGGCCGAGAACGGGAACCTGGTCTGTGCCGATTTCGAAAGTGGCCAGACTGTCTGGCAGTTCAACATCCTGGACAAGTTCGGCGGCAGAAATCCCAAGTGGCTCATCAGCGAGTCGCCCCTGGTGGATGGGGACAGGCTGATCGTTTCTCCCGGTGGTCCCGATGCTGCCATAGTCGCCCTGAACAAGACGACCGGAGATGTGGTGTGGATGAGCCGGGGGCTCAGTGATTCGGCCAGCTATTCATCGAGCATCATCACCGATTTCAATGGAACCCGCTTGATCCTGGCTTTCACTGCAAAGGCCGCGGTTGGGTTACGAGCTTCTGACGGTATGCCGCTCTGGCGGTACGAGCCGGTCGCCAACCGGACCGCCAATGTTGCGACCCCGGTAGTCGAGGGTGACCGAGTCTTCTTCAGCTCAGCTTACAGAACGGGCGCAGCCCTCCTTCGCATGCTCCCGGACGGAGACGGCATCGGAGTCGAGGAGGTCTACTTTACTCGTGAGATGCAAAACCACCATGGTGGGGTCATATTGCTGGACGGACACATTTACGGGTTCTCCAACAGCATTCTTTCCTGCATCAACCTCGCGACAGGGGAACTGGTCTGGAGAGACCGCAGTGTCGGGAAGGGATCGCTGACCTACGCCGATGGACATCTATACCTCATGGGTGAGGACAATGTTGTTGGACTGGCCCTGGCTTCGCCGAAGGGATACGAGGAAAAGGGCCGTTTTGAGATCGAAGACCAGGGTTGGCCGAGCTGGGCCCATCCAGTCGTTTCAGGCGGCAGGCTCTACATTCGCAACCAGGGCGTGTTGACCCGCTACGATGTACTAGCACCCTGAGCGCGACGGGAGTCTATTCCTGGCGGAGCTCCGACAGAAGCGGGCGGCGCATTGCCAGCTTCACAGCGACAGCTGTCGCGATCATTCCAACGAGAAGGATTCCGAGCAGGACTGCCAGAAGTGAGAACCAGGGGACATCCCCACCGTTGGTGACGATGTGGGGGGCGACGGCAAGCAGGGCGGCGACTGCCCCCAGCAAGATTCCCAGAGCCAGCAGCAGGGAGTGTTCCGCGAAGATCATCCCTGAGATGCGACTTTCCAGGAAACCATAGGCTCTTAAGGTTGCGAGTTCACCACGCCGCTCATTGGTGTTTCTCACCAGGATGATCCCAAGGCCAAGAGTTCCCAGCAGCAGGCCCAATCCCCCCAGCATCTGGAACGTGGAGAGGTAAGTGTTCTCGATCGCCAGGAAGCCGGCCAGAACCTGTGCGGTTGGTGCCACATCGAAGCCGAACTCAGAGAGTCGATCTTCCAGCAGGGTTGAGACGTCCCCGACTCGATCTGGAGGCGTATCGATCAAGAAGTAGGAGAAGCCACTGCGGTCTGGAAAGTACTTCTGAAAGTTGCTGTTGGAAATCAGAAGCTCGCTCTGAAAGATGCTGCGCGAGAGAAGGCCGACCAGTTTCAGGCGTATCTCCTCTCCTGAATCGCTGGTCATAACAACATCGTCACCCATCCCTTTGTGAAGGATCCAGAGGACCGAATTGGCGTCTCCAAAGGCGGGGACAACATCGGGTCCGAGATCGAGATCCAGGAGTGTCCAAGGGGCGTCGGTTCCCGAAACGAGCGACTGGAAACGGAATCCACCGCGCTCGATCTGTTCGCTGGGAACGCCCAGGACACGTGGCCGGCCCGGCTGGTAGAGGTTGCGGCAACTCATATCTTCGCCCGGTAGAAGTCGATACGAGATGACGTCAGCATCCTCGAGTGCATCGATCTCCTGGTCACTGAATCCCAGGTCGTAAAGGGCGTCGGCCGAGTCGAGATCTCTCACCAGGGGAACGTCCGACTCTGCTTTCAGGGCGAAGCCGCCCCCGCCGGAATCATGCTCCAGCAGTTTGTCTCCCGGATAGGTCCGGTTTGCACCCACCGCAACAATGACAAAGCTAGCGCAGGCGATGAGGGTCAGACTGAGGATGCTGCGTCCTCGGTTTCTGGCCGCGTTTCGGAATGAAGTCTGGAGGAGTGCGAACCGAGATTCCGGGTTGATTGGATTCTTCCCAGTTCGGAGCAGTGCCAGTGAAAAGGCGGACATCCCCATCAAGAGCAGACTCGTGCCCAGACCAAAGAACAGACCGGTTGAAGAGTCCAGCCCAGCCCAGAAGATGGCGGCGGTCATGGCCAGCGCCCCCAGCAATCCGGTAGCCAGGACCCATTTTGAGCCGCGTCCCGACGGAGCCTGCTGTAACTCGAGATCTCGAGCAAGAAGAGTGGTCGCCGGTCGCCTGACGAGATCTCGCATGGTCCAGGCAATCGATCCCAGGATCGCCAGAACGGAAATCAGCAAGCCCGCGAGCAGGCTGCTCCATCCGATGTGAAGTTGCAGGAAGGCCGACCCCACGGCTGTCACCCAGATCGTTCTGAGCGCCGTCACCAGGAGCGAGGCATATCCGAGACCGCCGATGAGTCCGAGCAGGGCACCACAACTCGCGAGCAATGCTCCTTCGCTCAGGAACCGATTGCGGACCCGAGACGCCGGAAACCCGGCTGCCAGCAAGAGTCCGACTTCATGCGACCGATACTCCACTCCCAGCCGGAACAGCAGCGCCACGAGAATCACGGCAGAGACGATGAGAAAAAGGCTGAAACCGATAAAGAGCATGCCAAAGTCGGTTGCTCCAGTTGAGGCACTGAGCGCCCGATCTCTTACAGGAAGAAGCGATCCTGCCAGGTCTATCCCGAAGTGTGCTGTCAGCGACGCTTCAAGGTCCTGTTGCGTGAGCTGGTCTTTTCGGAAGCGCAGTGAAGTCGCCTTCCCGAATCGGCTCTGCCAGAGTGCGGCTCCACTGGTGTAGCTGACAAAAGCCTTGGGTGCTGTTCGATACTCTTCCCAGTAGTCCTCATCGACCGGGCGGATCTGGCTCAAGTCGATCGGGACCGGGGGGTCCCAATCGGACATGCTGCGGGCTCCCTCGATTCCAGGGATGGAAGGCGCCAGCGTTTGATCGAGAGCAAGTCCCTGCATCTTCACGACGCCTGCAACCTCGAAGGTCTCTGTTTTCGTGCTCAAGGACTCGTCCCAGGAGACGGTGTAATAGGTGACTTCCACCTGATCGCCTGCGCTGACTCCCAACTCGGCGGCTGTCCATGCATTCAACAGGATCTGATCTTCGGCCAGGCCTGGATTCGTCGCACCTGGGCTGCGCAGAGTCAGAACCCCGTTCTCCTCCAGTTGAACATTCATCGCGGTGATAGTGGAGTAGGGGACAGAGCCCTGTTCAGATGAAATCCGATTGGCCAGATAGGTCATGACCGGCGAGACTTCCAGTTGACGTTCCGCAGCGGCTGCTCCGATCGCATCCTCGAGTTCAGGGGAGATGATCATCTCCCGGCTTTCGAGGACGAGATGATCCTCACTTTCGCGAATTTTGAGGCCGTAGTCCTCGAGTGACAGGTTGTTTTGAATCGTGCGTTCGGTGGTCTCTCCCGAACTGGCTGCGGCGTCAGGTCCGGAAATCAGAATCGTGTTGATCGAACCCTCGGCATCCAACAGTCGCTGAAAAGCCGGAAGGGGCAGAAAGACGTTTTTCTGTGTCCCCTGATGGAGTTCGAGCGAAAACTGTCCCAGTCCTTCATCGGGAACGATTTCGACAATTTCCGCTCTGAAGCGTGACAGGAGGTTCGCAGCTTCACGACGGCCCAGAACGAATTCTGGATTGACATCCTGCCGGAGAGCAGATGAGATGATGAGTGTGTCTCCGGCTCTGGCCTGGAGTTCCACAGCCAGAGATTCATTGATCGCCAGTGGGACGATCCCGTCCTGCCTTGCTGACGATGCGAAGATCTCTTTCAGGCCGTTCTCGGTTGACTCGAACAGGCTCTCGAACGTGGGATCGACTCCATGGATCCTGACGGTGGATGCCCTGCGTCCGGAATCCACGTGAGTGACCGAGCCCTGGAGGCTCAGGAGCGGCTCGACCTGTCTGCCCCTGCCGGTCAGATTCCATTCCTCTCCCAAACGGGTGGCCAGTTCAGCGGAAAGGAATCGGTGTGCAAGAAAGGCCTGGTCGGTACTGCCCAGGCGATTCAATGCGAGATCGCGGAGGCTTCCCCGAACGGAATCGCCCACGAGGAGAGCTCCGGTTAGTACTGCCGAAGTGACCGCCGCCCCCGCAAGAACGGCAACGTGCATTCTCCAGTAATGGATCAGGCTTCGTCGAATAACCGTCCCTCCCGGATCGCGAAGTGACGGGAGAACCGGTGGGCCAACTCCTGGCTGTGCGTCACCACGATCAAAATGGCGTTCTCCTCTTCGTGGAGTTCGAAGAGCAGATCGGCGATTGTCCCGGCATTCTTCTGGTCAAGATTCCCGGTTGGTTCATCACACAGTAGAAGCTGAGGACTGTTGATCAACGCTCTCGCCACGGCCGCTCGCTGGCGTTCTCCACCTGACAGAAGGGCTGGTCGATGATCGAGGCGATGGCTCAAGCCGACGGTCTCGAGCAGCTTCCGTGCACGTCCCTCGAGACCCTGCCCCTTACTGGGGAATGCGAGCGCAGGAAGCATGACGTTTTCGAGGACCGAATACTGGGGTAGTAGATGGTGATCCTGGAATACAAATCCGACAACATTGTTCCGGAAGCGGGCCAATTCCTGTTCCTCGAGAAGAAATGGATTTCGACCCTCGATTTCGATGGTTCCCGAAGACGGTGGCGTCAATGTGCCCAGGCAGTGCAGGAGCGTGGATTTACCCGAGCCGGAAGGTCCGGTAATGGCGAGGGCTTCCCCTTTCTCGAGTCTGAAAGAGATCTCCTCAAGGACCTCGACTCGGTGTGAACCCATCTCAAATGTCTTGGAAAGGTTTGAAGCGGTCAGTCCCACAGCAGGGTCATTCTAACACTTTGAAACTCCAGCCTCACTGCCGTTCTTGAGAGCCCGGAAAG
>CP070717.1:130513-139815 GCA_020350445.1 Acidobacteriota bacterium
CAGGAGAAAGTCCCCTTTTTTCTGGGAGGCGACCACTCGGTAACGATTCCCCTTGTCCAGGGATTCGAGTCCCACGGACAGCCGATCCACGTGATTCAGGTCGATGCTCACCCAGATCTTTATTTCGAGTATGAAGGAGACCGGTATTCCCATGCTTGCACGGCTGCCCGACTCCTCGAAATGCGCCATGTCGCTTCAGTCACTCAGTTGGGCATTCGCTGCATGAGTTCTCCCCAGCGGCAGAATGCCGCTCAGTATCGCGGCCGACTCTTTATCCTGACCGCAAGTCAGATGGGGTTGGAGCCGATTCGACTGGACCATATTCCCGCGGGGGAACCGGTTTACTTGACCGTTGATCTCGATGGGATTGATCCGGCATTCGCTCCGGGTGTATCTCATCCTGTTCCCGGAGGACTGTTATCACGCCAGGTACTGGACCTGTTCCATTCATTCCATTGGAAACTGATCGGGATGGACGTTGTCGAGGTCAATCCGACCCAGGACATCAACAACCAGACCAGTATCCTGGCCGCACGCATCCTCCACGAAGGGATGGGGGTGGTTGACAGCTAATCACTAATCACTTATCGCTAATCACTTATCGCTAATCGATTAGTGATCTCCTGCCACCAATTTCTCGACCGCCTTGAAGAGACGGGCGTTGAAATCTTCGATCGATTCCTCGGGTTCAGGCTGAATCGGTTTTCCAAAGCGGATCTCGATCGGATGGAGGCGAATATCGCTCGAGCCTCGCCGCCAGGCTTCGTAGGCACCGATGATTCCGACGGGGACAACCGGAACCTTCATCTTGGTGGCCAGGATTGCCGGGCCACCTCGAAACGTTTTGAGAGTGCCGTCAATGGAGCGTTCCCCCTCTGGGAAGACACAGAGAACGAGTTCCCGCCGCAGTCCCTCAGCCCCCAGTCGGAGTGCCTGCCGCAGTTTGCGATCGGGATCGACCGGGATGGTCTTGACCAGTTTGCCCAGATAGGAAGTGATCCCCTCGGCGAAGTAGTCAGAGTAACCCAGAGCGAAGAAGCGACGAATCACCCGAGGCGGCAAGAGAGCTGCAACCAGAAAGGCGTCGAGGAAACTGACATGATTTGGGCAGATCATGAAGGGATAGTCACGGGGGAGATTCTCCAGACCTTTTCCTTTGAGTCTAAACAGCAGCTTTCCCAGGATCCATGCAATCCAGGTGGTCAAGACGAACAGGAATTCGACAAATCCTCTCCGTCTCAGCCGTTCCTGGACCATCGCCTGTTCATCTGCATCCAGAGGTTCATCCAAGATCTCGTCCCAGGTCTTCTTTCGATGTGCGCCGCCATTGCCCCCAGATTCCAGCCGGTCGTTCACAAAGGCGATGACATCTGAAACGGTGAACAGTGAGGTGGCTTCCTCGTCGGAAATGTCAATGTCGAGGGTCTCCTGGACACTGGAAAGAAACTCGACTCGCTCGAGGGACTCAAATCCGAGATCGAGTTCCAGATTGGCATTCGGTGAAACTGACGCTCCGGGTTTGACTTCGTGCAGGAGCGCGGCAATCCTGACTTCGACTTCGGTTTCAGGCTTCCAGGCCTCTTCCTTCTCAGGCGCGACCTTCTCTCCCTGTTGCAGCTCTTCCTGGACCTGGAATCGCTTGATCTTCTGCGTCGTCGTCCGCGGTAGCGGTGTCTGCCGGACATCGAAGCTGAGAACCCGCTTGTGCGAAGGAAGCTTCTGGGACAGCGTCTCGAGAAGATAGCGAATCATCTCAGCTGTATTGACGATTCCTTCCTTCTTGAGTTGATCGAAGTCAGGGACGATGACTGCATGGAGCTTCTCATGGATTCCGCCCGAGGCCTGATCCTCGATCCCCAGGACACACATTTCTTTAATAAACGAGCAGTTTGACTGGTAGAAATGTTCGATCTCATCGGGAAAGATGTTCTTACCCGAACTGAGTACGATGACGTCCTTCTTACGGCCTGTGATGTAGATACTGCCGCGCTCCGAGAGGTAGCCGAGGTCTCCGGTGTGAAGCCATCCGTCTTCAGTGATAGCTTCTTCGGTGGCAGCAGCGTTCTTGAAATAGCACTGCATCAGGTTCGTGCCCCGGACGAGAACCTCACCAATCCCTTCGGCGTCAGGCGCGTCGATGCGAACCTCGCAGTTTGGCATCGCTTTGCCGACCGATCCAATCTCGTTGTCGCTGGGAGGTGTAACTGAAACGATGCAGGCTGTCTCGGTCATCCCGTAGGCCTGGATGAAATCGAATCCCAGATCTGTCAGTGACTGTGCCACGGCGGGATCAAACCGTGCCCCACCCGCTCCGAACAACCGGAAACTTTCGCCAAAGGGTGCGTGAATACTCCGGAAGACCGTCTTTGCCAGGTTGTAGCCCAAATACTTGCGGCTGAACTTTGACAGGGCAAGCAACCGGTTGAATACAAAGCGCTTACTCCAGGATTGCTTGGCGATTTCATGGGTGATCCGGCGATGGATCATGTAATAGAACTGGGGTACACAGACGAAGACTGAGATCTTCTCCTCCCGGAATGTCTTCATGATCTTTTGGGCATCGAGATCATCGAGGAGGGTGACCTGGGCACCACTCCATAGGGGAGCCAGGAAGTTCACCAGGAGCGAGAGAATGTGGTACAGCGGAAGAATCGCCAGGAAGTGGTCCTCGGGTCTGACTTCAATGATGTTGAGAGCCAGATAGATGTTTTCGTAGATACTGTGCTGGCTGAGTGCAACTCCCTTTGGATCTCCGGTTGTGCCAGAGGTATACATCAGGATCAGTCGCTCATCGAGATCCCGCTGCACCAGGGGAAGGGAGATGCCTTCTGAACTGTTTGACCCGATGATCTTCTCCCATTCAGGGTAGCGGTCCTTCGAGTCCCCGACGACAACTGCTGGAAGGGCTTCCTTCCTGAGTCCCTGTATCTTCTCCAGGGTGGGTAGCATCTGCTCGGAGCAGATTACAAACTGGCTTTCTGCGTGATCGATCAGAAAACTCAGAGTCTCAGCGCTGTGGTTGACGTCGAGCGGTAAGATAACCGCTCCAGCACTCTGCGCCGCCAGAAAAGCCATCCCCCATCGGGGGTGATTCTCCATTAAAATGGCAACCGTTGTTCCCGACTGTACACCCTGTTCACTGAGGAACCGACTGACCAGTCGAATTTCGTGGGCCATCTTCTGGTAACTGAACTCTTCTCTTCCACCGGCCGACAGACTGAGAAAGGCGACGCGGTTCGGGTCTCGCTTTAAATGGGTCTTAAACCGATCAAAGAAGTCGAGGTTCATTGAAATCCTTTTGTTGGTGCTTGTTCTGGTGATTGGTTAACAGAGCGGTATTATAACCACTTCAGGAATGAATTCAGAAGTTAAGCGATGGAGTCGATGATGAGAGGGATCTGGTTGGAGGACGGGGCGTTAAGTCTCCGAGACAGGTTGGAGTGTCCAAAGGTCAACCGTGGTGAGGCTTTGGTGAAGGTGACCCTTGCGGGGATTTGCAACACCGACCTGGAACTGGTTCGCGGGTACTATCCCTATACCGGGATCCTGGGACATGAGTTTGTTGGAACCATCGTTGAGGCCCCGTCGCAGCCATCGCGAGTTGGCTCGAGGGTTGTCGGGGAGATCAACGTGGTCTGCGGAGCTTGTGAGTATTGCGCCGCTGGGCTATCGAACCACTGTGCCGAAAGGAGTGTCCTTGGGATCGTTGGCAGGGATGGAGCGTTTGCCGAGTTCCTCAGACTTCCCCTCGAGAATCTCATCGAACTGCCGCCGGCTGTTTCAGATGAGGCGGCGGTGTTTGTCGAACCGCTTGCCGCCGCACTCCAGATTCGCGAGCAGGTGCACTTGAAGCCGGAGCACCGGGTCTTATTGATTGGTGCTGGAAAGCTGGGGCAGTTGATCGGGAGGGTCCTGGCCCCGGTTGTTTCCGAACTGGTTGTTGTGGCCCGTCATTCGGCTCAGGTCGAGCTTCTCGAGAAGGTCGGAGTGAAGGTGATCGACGAGGCCATTATCGGGGAGCGGTCTATCGATGTGGTTGTGGAAGCCTCCGGTTCCTCTTCGGGTCTGGACCTTGCGCTCAAGGCCGTCAAGCCAAGAGGTACGATTGTTCTCAAAAGCACCTATGCTGGGAAGGCTTCTCTGGACTGTTCGAGGATTGTGGTGGATGAAGTGACGCTCATCGGTTCACGGTGCGGGCCATTTCGACCGGCGATCGAGTTGTTAGGGAAGGGTGTCATCGATCCGACTGACATGGTTATTGGGCGGTACGGACTTGCGCAGGGCTTGGAAGCGTTCAAAGCGGCCTCTGAGCGAGGTGCCCTCAAGGTCTTGCTCGAACCCGGAGACGTTAGGGGGAATATGTGAGAGGTGAAAGACTGCTTCCGGAAGTCGATGCCGTCCTGTTCGATCTGGACGGAACTTTGATCGATTCCGCCGATATCATTTGTCATTGTTTCAACAAGGCTCTCTCGAACCTCGGGATACAGAGGGAATCGAATGAGAAGGTACGCAAGTTGATTGGCCGACCTCTCAGGGAGATGTTTGCCTCCTATGCGAATGGAGTGTCGGTTGAGGCACTCGTGGCGGAGTACCGTTCGGTCTTTTCGAGGGAGGCTCCGGGGCAGTCTTCGCTTTTGCCGGGAGCGGCGGTTACCGTACAGTCGCTTTCTTCTGCCAGGAAGCTGGGGATTGTCACTTCCCGTTCCGGCAGTGGGACACTGGTTCTGCTCAAGGAATTCGGGCTCATTGATCACTTCTCGACGGTGGTCGGAGCGGAGCATGTCGAACGTTTCAAACCTGATCCCGAACCGGTCATGCTCGCCTTGAGACAGCTTGGCATCGGGCCCAGCAGGGCGGTTCTGGTGGGAGACACCGTGCAGGATGTTCTGGCGGCTCACAGCGCCGGGGCATTCGCGATCGGGATTACGACGGGAGCGGACACCTCGCGGGAACTTCAGGAGTCGGGTGCGGACTTCGTGATTGACTCATTGACAGAGCTTCTCGGGATCGTAGATGGAGACGGCCCGTGAATGTGTCGACCGAGTGACTTCGCTGCAACTGTCAGGAGAGCCCTCTTCTGTCATCGAACTGCTTCAGAGACTGTCCTCGTAGACATCGATCTTCTGGAGAGAGAAGATCACCACCGGACTGGCGACTTCGCTGGTTCGTTTAAACTGGCTCGTGCTCAACGCGACTTGGACTGCGTTCAACAGGTCGTAGCTCTTCGGGTACTCGAGTACATCCCCGATTTCAGCTCGACCGTCGGGATCAATCTCGGCCACGAGCGTCAATGAGTCCTCGTACGGCAACTTCCTGGCGGCATTGATGATCCCATTCAGTTCAGAGCGATTCTGCTCTACTTGAATGCTGAACATGAGCGGAGGAGAGCTGATCTCACTAGTCTGCCTCTCTGCTGAAACGATCAGGAACGCCAGACTCTCGATCTGCACCGGGGCAAAGTGCTGCAGCAAGAGGAAGAAGATCAGGCAGGTTACCGGCATTGCCGTCGCCTTCGTCCAGACCGAAATCGGTTCCATATCCCTGACGGAGGTTCGAATCCGATCCCAAAGATCCAAGAAGCGATCTCTCCAGCTTCGACGGCGATTCCGCTTCAACTCCACCGACATTCGTGCGGTAATCCCGTCTGGCAGCACGACCCGGCGGGCGACGATCGACTGGACCAGTCTGAATTCGCCGACCAGATCCTGACATTTCGGACAGGCTTCCAAGTGGTTTTCGGCTCGTGAAAGGGCCTGTGCATCGAGTTGAAGATCAAGGAACTCGTGCAGGTTCTGGTGAAAACTCTCGCATCTCATAGCTCTTCGCCTCCTTTGAACTTCTGCAATTGATCTCGAAGGCGTATTCGAGCCCTGGCGATCCTCGATTTGACAGTCCCAATAGATGTGGAAGTGACTTCCGCTATCTCCTCATAGGCGAGGCCTTCGACGTCTCTCAAGGTAATTGTGACCCTTTGCTCGAAAGGGAGCTCACTCAGGGTCTTCTCAAGAGCTTTTCTAAGTTCTGCTGAGTAACAGTCCCGCAACGGCGATGGCTGGTTCGAAGGCAGTTCCCTCACTGCCGGCCGGTCGGGTTCGTTCGAAATCGATAGGGAGACCGTCCGGCTCTGGAGATGTCTCTTCCACCAGCGGTTACGGTTCGCTGCCTGGTTGATTGCCACTCGATAGAGCCATGTCTTGAGCGAACACTCACCGCGGAAGGAATGGATCTTCCTGAAGAGTGTAAGGAAGACTTCCTGGGTCACGTCCATCGATTCCCCTTTGTCGGCCAACAGCTTCAAGGCCAGGGTATAGACCATATCCTTGTAAAGCTGGAACACTTCGTCGAAGGCCGACTCGTCCCCTTCCTTCAGCCTGACAACGAGTTCATCCCGGTCTGCAAAGGCCTCAGAAGCGATGGTACGAGTTAATTCAGCCATGCGTCAGCATCCAATCCCAAGTTCGCACGGATTTGTTCTTTAATCAGTTAGATCCAATAGGGTGGCAAAAAGTTCCGCGTCAGCTGACAAAAAGGGCGGGAATTGCAAATTCTGTCCCGGGAAAAACTTTGCCTTGTGATCTTTTGCCGGTGCTGTATTCTTATGAGCACGAGCAGATCTGCCCGATTTTGTTGGGTGGGCGGTCCAGGGCCAGGTGGCAGCAGGCCAAAACGAACTTGTAAATGGGAGAGGAGACTAAGGTGGGGAATGGCACGAGCTTGAATAGGCAGGGTGTTCTGGAAGGCGTGACAGGGTATCACTGGCTCGTTGTGATTATTGCGTCCTGTGGTTGGCTGTTTGACTGCATGGACCAGCGGATCTTCGTGTTGGCCCGCGAATCGGCACTGACTGAGTTGCTGGGCAGCAATGAAGCGGCTCAGGCCATGATCAAGCAGTATCTCGGCTACGCTACAACCTCAATGATCCTGGGATGGGCGACTGGAGGAATCATCTTTGGGATGATGAGTGATCGTGTCGGCCGGGTTAAGACGATGGTCGTTACCTTGCTGATCTATTCCGGCTTCACCGGCCTTTCGGGAACGGCGCAGAGCTGGATTGACTTCACAATCTATCGGTTTCTCGTCGGCCTGGGCGTCGGCGGGATGTTTGGGGCGGCTACAACGCTCGTTGCAGAGAGCGTTCCCGGGAAGTTCCGTTCCATGGCTCTCGGGTCTCTCCAGGCGCTGTCGGCGACGGGCAACATTATTGGTTCGACCGTAAGCTTCTGGATCCGTCCTGGAGAAGAGAACCTTTTGTTCGACTTCTCCGGATGGCGCGTCCTCTTCTTTGTGGGGATCCTCCCCGCGCTGCTGGTGATCCCGATTGTCACAGTTCTCAAAGAGCCCCAGGCCTGGTTGGACGCCCGCAAGGAAGCGAAGGAAGGTGGAACCCACAAGAATATAGGCTCGCCTACTGAACTGTTTCGTTCACCACGCTGGCGCAAGAACACGATTGTCGGCCTCTGTCTTGGTGTTGCTGGAATGATTGGCCTCTGGGGAATCGGTTTCTTCTCTCCCGAGTTAATCTCAACGGCGCTGGCCGGGGAGTCCCAGCAGGTCATTGATGAAGTACGCGCGAAGGCGACTGCGCTACAGGATGTTGGGGCCTTCATCGGGATGTTGATCTTCACCTTCCTGGCCACGTTTGTCGGTCGCCGATTGGCTTTCCTGCTTGCCTTCATCGGCTGTCTCACGGTCACGATGTTCGTCTTCAACTCACTGGATTCGGCAACCGACGCGTATTGGATGTTGCCGATGATGGGTGCCGTTCAGTTGGCCGTCTTTGCCGGGTACTCGATCTACTTCCCCGAACTCTATCCGACACGTCTCCGCGGTACGGGTGTGGGCTTCTGTTACAACACCGTCCGGTATCTCGCAGCGCCGGCTCCCATCCTGCTGGGTTACCTCAGTACGAGTTTTGGATTCAGGAATGCGGCGATTATGATGTGTGGAATCTACGTTCTAGGCATGGTCGCCTTGATCTGGGCACCGGAAACCAAGGGGAAAGACCTGCCAGAGGACTAGCGTCTTGAAACGATATCCCGAAGTGAGAGTTCGTTCTTGCTTCGGGAAAACCTCCCGGGGGGCGGAATGGGAGCTGAAAAGACAGGGGAAACCGTTTTCATCCGGGGAATGGGGCCTGCTGACCTCGATGTGGGCATGCGCCTCAAGGCGATTCCCAACTGGAACCAGACCCGTGCAGACTGGGAAGCCTTTCTGCAGCTCGAGCCAGAGGGCTGCTTCGTTGCGGAAGTCGATGGAAAGGTGGTTGCTACGGCCACGGCGATCCAGTATGGACTCGATCTGGGCTGGATTGGAATGATCCTGGTCGATCTCGAATATCGAAGACGGGGGATCGCCACACTCCTGATGCAGCACTCGATCGATTACCTCGAACGGAATTCCTGCCGCTGTATCAAGCTCGATGCCACTGCGGAAGGAGCGGAAGTCTATCAGCGCATGGGATTCGAGGTGGAGTACCAGGTCGAGCGTTGGCGACGCGATCCGGGGCCTCTTGAAAAGACAGATCTGCCGGGATTGTGCCCCGCCAGGGAGGCGACACTCGAGGGTCTCCGCCGCTCGGATTTTGACGTTTTTGGGGCCGATCGGACCCGTCTGCTCCGATGGTATCTGCATAACGGAGCGCCGACTGGTGTAGTCGAGCGAGAGGGGAGAATCTCAGGCTATGGTTTCGGTCGGGCTGGTTCCAACGCATTCCAGATCGGGCCAATCGTCGCTGCTGATCCGGGGAGCGCTTCCGAGCTCGTTGTCGGACTGCTCGAGCAGGTTAGCGATCAGACAGTTATTGTCGATCTGATCTCACACAACACGCCGGCCGTAGAGCTGTTCAGTTCGCTCGGCTTCAGTGGGTTCCGTGTCCTCAAAAGGATGTTCAGGGGGCGGAATTTGAAACCGGGGAGGCCGCTGGAGGTTTTCTCACTCTCCGGTTTTGAGTATGGCTAGGAGTTTGCCGTCTTGATTTGGGAGGTCGAATCCGATGAATCGATCCAGGTTACTTTTCTTGTTGGCTCTTGTGGCGTTGACCTCGGGTGGACTAGCAGCGCAGAACACAGCTGAAACGATCTTCGTCAACGGTAAGATCCTTACGGTGGACGAAGCCTTCTCGGTTCGTTCGGCACTTGCGATTGGCGGAGGCCGGATTCTCGGTACCGGTAGCGATGAGGAGATCAACCGCTTCAGAGGGCCAGAGACACGAGTAGTTGACCTCGGCGGCAAGACAGTTCTGCCGGGATTGATCGATTCTCATTCCCATCCTGCCGGAGCCTCAGTGATCGAGTTCGACCACG
>CP070717.1:139915-147716 GCA_020350445.1 Acidobacteriota bacterium
AACCGGATGAAGTCGATTTCTGCAAATCCGGCGACGGTCTTCAACTTCTCCCGCATCGAGGTCCCGAGAAGATCGTGCAGTGTATCGAGGGCCCAAACCTTGGCTGGCGTGTAGCGACCATCGAATGCAAGCATCGCGAGATAGTAAGGAATCAGTTCATCATCAAGCTCCGATCCGAACCTCACGGCCTCGGGAAAGATGCTCATTAGTTCCCGGGTATTCGGAATCCCGAGATATCGATCCAGGATTCGGCTCGCCTGCCAATCATGACGCGCAACGGCCTCCTCGCTTTGCCCACTGAGATTCGAATCGTCACCTCGAATCCTGAACTTCAAGAGCGGTTCCGACAGGATATGGATCTCGTAGGCCAGGCAGAGGCGGATCCAGAGATCGAGATCCAGCAACTGGGAGAGTCGCGGGTCATAGTAGCCCACTCTCTCGTAGCACTCTTTCCGGATGACAGCGCTGGGATGACACAGGCAGTTCCCTTTAAAGAAGAAGTGCCGAAGCCATTCATGGCGGGAACGGTTCGGCTCATCGAAGAGGTTGCTGTAGGGATGATCGTCTCCCTCGACCAGTTCACCCTCATCGTCGATCAGACGGGCCTGAGTGAACACTGCACCGATTTCCGGATGCCGGGAGAGAAAATCGATCTGCCTTTCCAGTTTTTGCGGGAGAAAGACATTGTCGGCATCGATAATCGCAATCAGTTCGCCCGCCGCTGCAGTGACACAGCTAGTCGTCGCCACGGCAACTCCCCGGTTCTCGGGGAGATGAAGAAGCCGGATCCGGGGATCTTCAAACTGCTTGATGGCAGCCACAGTCCCGTCGGTTGAACCATCGTCGGTAATGACGATCTCGAAATCCTGGAAGGACTGACTGAGAACGCTCTCAATTGCCTGGGAGATATACTTCTCGCCGTTGTAGACGGGGATGATTACGCTGACCTTGGGCATCAATTACTCCAGTACTGCTAGTCATTATAGGCTTCTGTGGAGGGCTGTCACGCTTGAGAGTCGTCGAAAGCTCTCGCTCCAGGAACCACTGTAGTTCTGCGACTACAGCACGGCGGAACAGTGGAAACGAGCCCCTCCCTCGAGCTTTCCAGTTTTTCTACCATTTCTCTCGTTGCCGAGGTTTATACTAATGCGCGGTCTGCGGGGCTTCGAGCCAGTCAGGGGCTAAGGTGGCACCGGTTGGCTGAGCCTTCGTTCCGTTGGGGATTAATCATTGATAATCAGTTTGTTGAGGCGTAATCGAAACTACCGCCTAACCTGGATGGGACAGGTGGTCAGCGAGATTGGCGATCATTTCAACAATATCGCGGTCTTTGGCCTGGTCCTGGCCCAGACACATTCAGGCTTGGTTGTAACCGGGGTCATGCTGGCGAGGGGGGTCTCAGCTGTACTGGCAGGGCCGGTTGCAGGTGTGTTGCTCGACCGGATGAATCGAAAGCAGATCATGATCACGAGCGATCTGGTTCGTGCTCTGATCGCGATCGGCTTCATCTTTACTGTCGATAGTCCGAAAACCTGGCTGATGTACCTGCTCAGCAGCCTGCTGATGTTTGCCTCACCCTTCTTCACGAGTGGCCGCTCGGCGATCCTGCCGAGCATCGTCCGAGGCGAGGAACTCCACTCAGCCAATGCGTTGAGCCAGACCACGCAGTGGGTGACACTGACCCTCGGAGCCCTTTCCGCCGGAGGGGCCGTCGCTCACTTCGGTTACAAAGGCGCCTTCCTTGTGAATGCAGCTTCGTTCATCTTCTCGGCCTGGTCGATTTCGCGGCTGGATCTGCCTCCTCGTGCACCGCGAAAGATCCCTGAGCCGCTGACGGAGACGCGGGTTGTCCGGCCCTGGACGGAATATGTAGACGGGCTACGCTATATGCGTTCCAATCCCCTCGTTCTCGGAATCGCTCTTGTTGGGGTTGGATGGGCGACAGGCGGTGGGGCCGCACAGATTCTATTTAGCCTTTTCGGTGAGATCGTCTTTGAGCGAGGTGCCAGTGGGATCGGTACGATCTGGGGCTTTGCCGGATTCGGGCTGCTGGTTGGCGGCACCCTCGCGTACTGGCTGGGGACCCGTCTCAGCTTCGATGCCTACAAGTGGGCCATCGTGGTCTGTTACCTGGTCCACGGAGGAGCTTACGTCTTTTTCAGCCAGGCAGAAAGCTTTGCCTGGGCCCTGGTCTTTATTGCCGTGTCGCGGGCCGGGGTTGGAGTCAGCTCAGTTCTCAACTTCACTCAATTGCTCCGTCGGGTTCCCGATGAACTGCGAGGGAGGGTCTTTTCCACCCTGGAATCAATGGTCTGGTCGACGATGATCTTCTCGATGGCTTTGACTGGACTCGCCTCGGAGTACTACAGCCCGAGGGTAATTGGGGTCGTTTCAGGTATCCTCAGTTCGACAACTGCACTGTTCTGGGCCTGGGCCAACTTGACCGGACGCCTGCCGCGCAGTGAACGGGCCGGAATTGATATCGAAGAAGTCGAGATCCACGGCGAGCCACGATTCTCCGGGTGATGCGTCTGCCAAAACTGGAACTCACGGGTCCCGCGCTGACGAACCCTGCTTTGGCGGAGCCAGCCCCCCCAGTTCCTCCAACTTTGGAGGCTCAGGCTGCGGTATCATTTCTTCGAAGACTCGAACCGAATATATCCTGGGAGGGATCCTTGATCAGAGCTACTGAAGCTTTAGAACGACTTCGCGAAGGGAATCAGCGTTTTGTATCTGGGGTCCGCAGCCTCGAAGCCCTAATGAGTCAGACCCGAAGGAGTGACTACGTTTCAGGGCAGGAGCCCTTTGCCGTGATTCTCGGCTGTTCCGATTCTCGTGTCCCCGTGGAACTCGTTTTCGATCAAGGATTGGGAGATCTCTTCGTCATTCGGGTGGCGGGGAATATCGTGGCGCCTTCCCAGATCGGTAGTGTGGAATTCGCTGCCGAACAGTTTGGCTCTCGGCTCGTCGTGGTTCTCGGTCATACGCAGTGCGGCGCGGTTGGAGCGACGCTGCAGCAACTTCAGCAGCCGACCGATGGACATTCCCGGCACCTCTCCTCGATCGTTGATCGGATTCGACCCGCGGTGGAGGGCCTGCTCGAAACGGAGCTTCGAAAGGACCCGGCAGGTTTGACCCGACAGGCTGTCCGAGCCAATGTCCGCATGGCTGCCAATCAGCTGCGGCATGGTTCGGAGGTTCTGGAGCGCCTCATTCAGCAGGATGGATTGCTGGTAGTCGGAGCGGAATACTCCCTCGAGACAGGAGTCGTCAGTTTCTTCGATGGAGTCGCTTCCCACTAGTAGGCGCGGTTGTTTGGTGTAGTCGGAATCCTTGATCCTGGGAAGTTATCACTGCCATCCACGAATAGCTGAATTTGCACATCGGCTCCATTCTTTGTGAGATAATTGCAGGTCTAGGAGGAGGGCAATTTGCCCTTCTTTTACTTGAGCAAACTTTACTATTCCACTACCAAACACATCCTTTGGCCAGAACTCAAACTGGCCCTTATCCTCCTGTTGTTTCTGGGGATGGGTGCCCCTCAGAGCATCTGGTCGACACGCCTGCCATCGGTTGCTCCCCCTGCAGAATTGTCTTTATGCAAAGACATCTCGGTGGTGGCTCCGGATTACTGCCTGAAGGGTGAAGCGACAATCGGGACAACCCTCGTCGCCTCATCTTCTGTCCGGCTGGTAACCCCTCTGAATCGGCTATCGGGAAGCGCTGTTCGATACATGCGCTCCGTCCCAACTGCTCTGCGGTGGATTCTTCCCGGGGCAATAGATCCTCAGCGGGGTCCTCCTCTCCCTCTACAGCCCCGCTAGCCCCTGAGACGGATTCGGATCGAAGGCGCAATCCGCTGCTCTGTTTTGGTCGATCCAGGTCCGGACCTGATTTGTGCCCAGCCTTGTAGAGATGCTGCCCATTTCGGGCAGGAGGAGATTGAAGATGTCAGTAGAACAAGTGGTATTCGCAGCTTTGATGGCCTTTGCCATTGGGTCAATCCTGTATTTGAACATTCGGAGTCGGCACTCTTCCGATTCCGAGGTCAAGCCCTCCACTAACAAGAAGTAGAGAATTAGTGGTGGCCAGGAAAGAACGTTGGGGAAGCCGAGTCGGGCTTATTCTGGCAATGGCCGGCAATGCCGTCGGACTTGGCAACTTTCTGAGGTTCCCTGCGCAGGCGATTCAGAACGGTGGGGGAGCATTCATTCTCCCCTACCTGATCTGTTTCGTCCTGATGGGGATTCCGCTTGTCTGGGTGGAATGGGCGATCGGACGCCATGGCGGCCGGTACGGGCACCATTCCACCCCCGGGATGTTCCAGGTGCTCGGTACACAGCGGTGGCTCAAGTACATCGGTGTCCTGGGCCTGTTTGCCAGCATTACCGTCGCCGGATATTACGTCTACATCGAGTCCTGGGCGCTGGCCTATGTCTGGCACTCCGCAGTGGGTACCTTCGCAACGGAAACCCCGGGACAGTTCTTCGGAGCCTATGTCGGTTCGGATCGAGGAACCGATTTGGTGTTTCCTGCTCAGGCCATCTTCTGGTTTCTCGTCACAGTCGGACTGAATGTCTTGGTGTTGTCCCGAGGGCTTGCCAAGGGGATTGAGTTGGCGGCAAAGATCGGACTGCCGCTCTTGATCCTGTTCGCAGGCATTCTAGTCGTTCGGGGGCTGACCCTGACCCCTGGAGACCCCGGCGTGATCGAAAGCCCTTTGACCGGTTTGAACTTCATTTGGGAGCCCAGGTTCTCGGGCCTCTGGGACCCGTCGATCTGGCTTGCTGCGGCGGGCCAGGTCTTCTTTACGTTGTCTCTGGGCATGGGCTCAGTCCACTGCTATGCGTCTTATCTGAGGGCGAATGAAGACATAGCGTTGAACGCCGCGTCAGCGGGTTGGCTCAATGAATTCGTCGAGGTCATCCTCGGGGGATCACTAATCATTCCGATTGCAACCGCGTATCTTGGCTTGAACGCTGTTCTGGACGCGACCTCCTCTGGCAGTGGCTTCAATCTTGGTTTTCTAATTCTTCCGACACTTTTCCAGGGCTGGGGGTGGTTCGCACCGATTGCCGGAGTGCTGTGGTTCGGTCTCCTCTTCTTCGCTGGAATCACCTCGTCTCTGGCGATGGGGCAGTCTGCGATCGCTTTCCTGGAAGATGAGCTCCAGATGGACCGGCGGAAATCCGCCCTGGGTTTCGGAGGGATCCTGATTGTGCTGGGGGCCTTCTGTATTCTCTTCTATCCCGGTGGTTCGTTTGACGAATTCGACTTCTGGTCCGGAACCTTTGTACTGGTTCTCTTTGCTCTTCTTGAGTCAGTAATCTTCAGCTATCTGTTCGGGATCGAAAAGGGTTGGGAAGAGATCAACCGAGGCGCTCAGTTGGTGATCCCGAAGGTCTTCAAGGTTGTACTGCGGTTCATTACTCCGGCACTCCTGTGCCTGGTCTTCATCGGAGCTCTCTTCAAACCTGAAGATACCTGGACCGCTGCATTGGAAAGCCTGGTGGGAGGAACCGGCTGGACCTTTTCGGGGGATTCGGTGATTGGACGGGTCATTCACAGCGGGTATGAGGAATACCGCTGGGTTGATCAAGACGGTTCGTTGACCCGTGCGTTTGTTCAGGATGGAACGCGAGCGGTACTGACACTCCTGTTCCTGGGTATCTGTGTGCTCGTCTGGTGGGCCCTGAGTCGAAACCGAAGGAATCAAGGGGACGGACAATGACAAGAGGTGCCTGGATCCTGATGCTGGTAACTTGGGCAGTTGTGGGATTCTTTGCGATCCGGTTCTTCTGGGAGATCTTCCGAAAGGGCAGGCTATGAGCATGTTCCTTTTCATCCTGGGGCTGGGCCTTCTGATTCTCGGTGCAGAGGCTCTGGTCCGAGGCGCTTCACAGCTCGCTGTCGCGGCGGGGATCTCCAGGCTGGTTGTCGGGTTGACCGTGGTCGCCTACGGCACGAGTATGCCTGAAATGGTTGTGAGTACCGCTTCGGTCCTTTCTGGGCAGCCGGACATCAGCCTGGGGAACGTTGTCGGCAGCAACATCTTTAATGTTCTGCTGATCCTAGGGATCTCAGCGTTGGTCAGCCCGTTGGTGGTTTCTCAGCAGTTGGTACGGATCGATGTTCCCTTGATGCTGATGGTGTCCCTTTTGACCCTCTTCATCAGCCTCGATGGAACAGTGGGGCGCGTTGACGGTGCCGTCTTGTTCTGTCTGGCAATTGCCTACACGGTGTTCCTGATAGTTCAGGGGAAGAGAGAGCTGTCGAAGCTCGAAGGGTGTGATTCGTCGGGTCATGAGGGTCCGCGAGTCAGTGGGAACTGGCTGGTGAACCTACTGCTCGTGGCGGTTGGCCTCGGATTGCTGGTGCTCGGCTCACAGCTTTTCGTGGCCGGGGCAGTCGACTTGGCGCACTACTTCGGTATTTCTGAACTCATCATCGGGTTAACTGTTGTGGCTGCAGGTACTTCACTTCCCGAACTCGCGACCTCTGTTATCGCCGCCATTCGAGGAGAGCGAGATATCGCGGTGGGGAATGTTGTGGGTAGCAATATCTTCAACATCCTCTCTGTTTTGGGGCTTTCGAGTGCACTCTCTCCCCGGGGTATCGCTGTTTCGGAGGCCGCTCTGCGATTTGACATTCCAGCCATGATCGCGGTTGCCCTGGCCTGTCTACCCATCTTCTTCACCGGGAACCGAATCGCTCGCTGGGAAGGCGGACTTTTCCTGTCATATTATGTGGCCTACGTCCTGTATCTGGTCCTGGCCGCGACTCACCATGAATCGCTCTCGACGTTCAATCTCGCCATGATTTGGTTTGTTATCCCGCTGACGGTTTTGACGCTGTCAGTCAGCACGATCCGGGCCTGGCGTCTTGGATGACTTCACCGACGGGCTGAGGGCTCGGGCCGTCGGTGAAGAGGCCGCTGCCCTTTGGAGCGATCGGTCCGACGTCTCTTGGCGTTTCTGCCTAGTAGTAGTACCAGATCGTCCGGTAGTCTCGGATGTTTTCGCCCCGGCTGGCCAGCTCTTCCAGGTAGTCGTAAATGGGAACATCGATATAGTTGTAGGGAGGGACGGCTGAGATGTTCTTCTCCCAGGGGTGGAATTCGTAGACTCTTGATCCCGTCGGGAGGATCATGACGAGGCGATGATCCTGCCAGGCTCTCAAGTGGTTCTTGCCAAGGCGGGGAACATTGAAGACCGATTCATCAGTCCGATCCAGACCGGGAAGGAGGCGGGCCTCTTCCTTCCGCTCCTGCAGGATGCGGGCAATCGGTACCATGTATCTCCGGGTCTCCTCTTTCCCCTTCATGTTGAAGTTGTAGTAGGGGTCTACACCGATTGCCTTCAGATCGCGCCTGAGTTTGGCGGTTTCGAATCGCCTCGAGTTTTCAACAGTGAAGACCTGCTGGTTGTAGACGCTCATTCCATGTCTGCGAATCTTCTGGACCGCCTCGAGGGCGTCTGGGGTGATCTCGTAAGAATGCTCGAAGTGGGTCACGAGAGCAATCTCACGTTCGGGAGGCTTATGGTGCTCAGCCAGTATTTCAACCAGGTTATCCGTAAACCTAATCGGCAGCACAACGGGAGTACGTGTTCCGATTCGAATCCGGTAGACCTGTGTCTTTGAAGACAGTGCATTCAGGAGCGCTTCAACCTGCCCATCGTTCATGACAAGCGGGTCCCCGCCGGTGATCAGGACATCCCCAACGCTGGGATGAAGATCGAGCCAGGCCAGAGCACGATCGATCTTCTCCTGTGAGGCCAGGGCTTCCGGGTCGAGACAGCCA
>CP070717.1:147816-154191 GCA_020350445.1 Acidobacteriota bacterium
ATGGGAGTGCGCCAGGCGAAGCTGGCGGTTGCTTGCGGGTGAAAGTCCCGTCCGGCCAAAGCTGTAGCGGGCAGGTCGGAACCGAGTCTTGCGAGCGTCACGGTAACGTGGGGTTCGAAGCGTAGACAGGAGTCGTATAGGGTGTGGAAAGTGAGCCTCGAAAGGTGCAAGGTTGCGGAGGTCGAGTTGATTCCCATCAATGAAGACAGCATGTGGATCATCGCTAAGCGAGATGATTTCGCTCCGTCGGGGTCGGGGACCACATCATGTAGGAAAGGGAACCGTTGGAACCTGGGAGGCCCGACCGGGTCCAGGGGAGTGGTCAACTCTGGGGGTGCAGCGCGAGGGGGGACCGGAGCGTGGTACCGAGCTGAGGTCGGGAGTCGGACCGATTCATAATACCGAGGAAGCGATCGAAGGTAACGAGATGGTGGAGGGAAGGGATCGGCCCAAAGGGAACTCGAGCGAGAAAGCCAAGGTCCGGACGCAGAGCCGGGCAGCCTTGCCGCCTCTGGCTCGAGTGAACGAGGCAGCCAGACGAGACCGAAAGGCTCAGTTTACGGCCTTGCTGCATCACGTCAACGTGGAAGCGCTCAATCGAGCCTTTCGCCGACTGAAGCGGCAGGCCAGTGCGGGAGTCGATGGGGAGACGGTGGCCAGCTATGAGGAGAACCTGCAGAGCAATCTGCAGGATCTCTGTGAGCGGGTCCACCGGGGACGCTACCGGCCACAGCCGGTCCGTCGAGTGTACATCCCCAAGCCGGATGGAACCCGAAGACCTTTAGGCGTGCCCGCTGTTGAAGATAAGTTGCTTCAGAGTGCGGTGTCCGAGATCTTAAGTACCATCTATGAAGTCGACTTTTTGGGGTTTTCGTATGGGTTTCGACCCGGGCGAAGTTGCCACCAAGCATTAGGGTCACTGCATACGGCTTTGATGAGCCGGAGCGTAAACTGGGTGCTGGACGCCGACATTCGCAAATTCTTCGACTCGATGGACCACGAGTGGCTGTTGCGGATGTTGGGAAACCGGATCGCTGACCGAAGAGTGCTGCGGCTGATTAGCCAGTGGCTGCGGGCCGGCGTTCTGGAGCAAGGTGAGTGGAAGGAGACGGAGCAAGGAACTCCGCAAGGAGCTGGGATTAGTCCGCTGTTGGCGAATGTCTTTCTGCATTATGCGCTGGACTTGTGGGTTCATCAGTGGAGACGACGGAAAGCCCGAGATCAGGTGATCATCGTGCGCTATGCCGACGACTGTGCGCCACGAAGGCGCAGGAAGGAGGCCGTGATGGCCAACTGCATGCAGCTGTGCTGCACAACTGATGAGGGAGGGCCCCTCGGAGTCGGCTTGCAGGAGCAGGCTCCAAACCACTATCAGCTGCTGTGGTCAAAAGCCATGGTGGTGAGCGTGATGGAAAAGGCGCGGCTAGACTGCGTCAGGTGAGGTCCGGGAAGACGAAGCGGATGAACCACCGGCAACGTGTCGAAAGCGTAGGGACGGCGTCGAAACCAGAGCGAGTCGTTACTCTGGGACCAGTACGGGGGAGACCTGTTTACTGCCCGTGCGGCGCCCGGCATAGAGGTGGCGTGAGCCTGGATCAGGCGGTTGTGCGGAACGTGGGAACCTTCCGCCTCGATGCGAAGGGAGAAATCCAAGTGGAGGTCCCACAAGGATGAGAGTACCGATGCGAGGCGAAGGGGTCGTGTTATCCAGCGGAGGTCATGGGCCAACCACGAAGTGGGAGGAGCACGTGAGCAAAGCAAAGTCGTTTGAGATTTCCAAGAAGGTTGTCTGGGAGGCGTACCAACGCGTCAAGGCGAATCAAGGAGCGGCTGGAGTGGATTCCGAATCCCTGGAGGAGTTCGAGGGGGATCTCAAGAACAACCTCTACAAGATCTGGAATCGCATGTCGTCGGGAACGTACTTCCCGCCGCCGGTTCGGTCGGTAGCGATACCGAAGAAGGATGGCGGCGAGAGGAGGTTGGGGATCCCCACGGTCGGGGATCGAATCGCGCAGGCGGTGGCCCGGATGTACCTGGAGCCGAAGGTGGAGCCACAGTTCCACCCGGATTCCTATGGATACCGGCCGGGCAAGTCAGCCCACCAAGCGCTGGCAAGGGCGCGGAAACGGTGCTGGCGATATGACTGGGTGATCGATCTCGATATCCGCGGCTTCTTCGACAATCTCGATCATGAGCTCGTACTACGGGCCGTGCGGAAGTACACCGATTGCCGGTGGATCCTGCTCTACATCGAGCGGTGGCTCAAAGCCCCGGTCCAAGTCGAA
This sequence comes from Acidobacteriota bacterium, assembly GCA_020350445.1. Classification (GTDB taxonomy): domain Bacteria; phylum Acidobacteriota; class UBA6911; order RPQK01; family JAPXNP01. Next base: position 150,102 of record CP070717.1, read on the forward strand.
GAGGGAACACTGGTCAAGCGAGATCAGGGCACCCCACAGGGTGGGGTGATCAGTCCTTTACTGGCCAACATCTTCCTGCACCTGGCGTTCGATACCTGGATGGCTCATGAGCATCCGGAGGTACCGTTCGAGAGATATGCAGATGATGTTGTGGCGCACTGCCAGACGGAGGAGCAGGCGAAGCAGGTGCTGAGCCGTATCGACGAGCGGCTTCGACGGTGCAAACTGGAGGTGCATCCCGGCAAGACGAAGATCGTCTATTGCAGGGATGAAGACCGTGCTGGGCGGAATCCCGAAGAGAAGTTCGACTTCCTCGGATACACGTTTCGGCCGCGACGGTCGAAGAATCGATGGGGCAAGTGCTTCATCAACTTCTCACCGGCAGTTAGCAACGAAGCGGCGAAGAAGATGCGTCAGACCATGCGGAGTTGGCGAATCCATCTGCGGAGCGACAAGGCCATCGATGATCTTGCGCGCATGTGGAACCCGGTTCTTCGGGGTTGGATTCAGTACTACGGACGCTTCTACCCATCCGCCCTGTACGCGGTTTTCCGGCACTTCAATGGTCTGCTGGTTCGGTGGGCCATGCGGAAGTACAAGAGGCTGCGCGGGCATCGGCGCCGGGCCGAGTATTGGCTGGGCGGCATTGCCCGTCGTGAACCCAGGCTGTTTGCCCATTGGTACCTGTTGGGGCTGCGGCCTTCGGCTGGATAATGGGAGCCGTATGAGCTGAGAGGTTCAAGTACGGTTCTGCGAGCGCCTGGGGGTGAGATTCCCCCGGGCGACTCACCTCGTGATGGGGTTCCAGTCCGGCCAGGAAGCAGAGCAGATGCTGATGGATCTGCAGCGGCGATTGGGCAAGTTTCACCTGACGCTGCACGAGCAGAAGACCCGGTTGTTCGCCTTTGGGCGGTGGCCGAGTCTGTCGCGGGAGCAACAGGGGCGACGGCGTTGCGAGACGTTCTCTTTTCTGGGTTTGACGCACTATTGCGGTCGGACCCGGGACGGTCGCTTCATGGTGAAGTACCGGACGGATCGCCAACGGTTGGCCGCCAAACTGAAGGCCTTGCGGCTGGAAGCCAAGCGCCGGATGCATCTGCCTATCGGCAGCCAGCACCAGTGGTTGTGCCGGGTGTTGCGCGGGCATTATGCCTACTTTGGGCTGTCCAGCAACTATCGTTCATTGTCTCGTTTCTCAGCCCAGGTGCAACGAATCTGGTACCGAGCGTTGAATCGCCGGACCCAGCGCCACTTGAGCTGGGCGCGCTACAATGAGCTGCTGAACCTGTTCCCTTTGCCCGCTCCCAAGCTCAATCATTCTTTGAAGTCTCGGACGGTTTGACTCGGGTTACCTTTGGGAGGAGCCCAGTGCGGGAAAGCCGCACGCTGGGATCTGTGAGGGCAAAGCCGAATGGCTGCGCTACTCGACCAGGTTGCGGCTTATCGTTGAGAGTGGAAGCGGCGGCGAAGAAGTACACCGCCCTCTTTACCGCTTCACTTCTCAACCGGCGTTTCCAGGACAGACGGCAGCGCTTGAGGGGCGACAGAGGAATTGAAACACCGGCAGGGCAGGTTCGGACTTTGCTCACCCTGATTAGCAGAGACCGATTCTTTTACGGGCCGCGCAGAAGGATGCCAGTATCTCCCGAATACTCGCTGCGAACCGCAGACGTCGAATTAACCCAGGGCTCTCAGAAAGCCGTCCAGCCCCACCTCTAAACTGCTGAAAAAAGTGACTGATTGTGAGACACGCGGTCACTTCCACTCACTAAGTAACGATTGCCTCACCACGCCGTGTTGGTTACCATGAAGGATCACAGGGAGGTTCTGCTTGATCGGTCAAGCCATATCGCATCACCGGGCGATTGCAGAAATAGTCCAAGGCGGAATCGGAGAAGTGAGGTCGATGTGAAGGCCGAATTCCAGTCAAACGGATGGGGGTGGGCACTGGTTCTTCTCTTGATCTCGCCGCTACTGGGCCTGGCGGCATTTAAGATTTCTACCGATTACGAATCTGGAAAGGCCACAGAGCAATTCCAGGAGTTCATCTCCGACCGATCCTTCAGACTCGAGAGGGAGACTTTATATACTGCAGAGACCCTACTGGCGCTGAAAGCCTACTTCGACAGCAGCACGGAAGTTACCCGGAAGGAGTTTGGCAGGTTCGTGGAACCGGAGCTTAAAAGACATCCGGCTATACAAGCCTTGGAATGGATTCCAAAGATCCAAGGCTCCAAGCGTAGAGAGCATGAATTGGAGGCTCGCGAAAGTGGATTGCAGAACTACCAGATTACTGAGCAAAGTGACAACGAAACGATAGTCCGCGCTTCTGAGCGGATCGCCTACTTTCCTGTCTATTTCGTGGAACCATACGAAGGGAATGAAGCAGCTCTTGGTTTCGATTTGGGGAGTGACTCGATCCGTCGAGGGGCGCTTATCCGATCCATAGAATCGGCTGGAGAGGTATTGTCCGAGCCGATAAGGCTGGTGCAGGACGCTGAAGAGACTTGGGGTTTTCTGCTCATTCTGGCCAGCTATGAGGGAGAGCCTACAACTGTTGAATCGCGGCACAAAGACTTAAGAGGCTTGGTTCTAGTTGTATTCCAGGCCGAACAATTGCTCCGAGAAGCCGGACTCATAAGCGGAGCTGACGTTGACAAGTTGTGGCACTTTAGACTGCTTGCTACGGACGCATCCGAGGGAGGCTTTGAGATCTACTCCTGCCTTGAATTTGATCCCGCCGAAGCCCTTCGAGTCGGTACGTTTGAGCGATCTATTGTCTTTGGAGGACAGACCTGGAAAATGGTCGCCTACCCTACCCCAGATTACTTTCAGTCACGGCGAACCCACCAGCCTGTCTTTGCCGGTGGGGGGGTCTGCCTGACTTGGGCACTTCTCAGCGGATTTCTTTTTCTGTTGGCGAAGCGTTCAAGGGACCGCGCCCTCTACAGTCAAGCAGAGACGATCCGAACCGTGTTGCTGAGTCTGAACGACGGAGTTGTGGTTTCTGATTCATCGGGAAGGTTTCTTTTAACGAACGAAGCCGCTGCGAAGATATTGGGACCCGGACCATACGAAGCACCTCCGGAACAGTGGTCTGAACAGTACGGCTGCTACCGGTACGACACCAGAGAACTCTACCCACCAAATCAACTCCCATTAGCCCGCGCAGTTCGGGGAGAGAAGGTGCTCGACGAGGAACTCCTGATTCGTAATCAGTACTGTTCGGACGACGTTATTCTCAACATCACCGGGAACCCGTTGAAGAAGCCCTCTGGTGAGCTAACAGGGGGCGTAGTGGTATTCCGGAATGTTACCCATCGGAAAGAATCAGAAGCAGTGATGAGAAGGCTCTCGAATATTGTGAAACAGACCGGGGACTGTGTGCTTGTTACCGACCAGAAGGGAAGTATTGAGTACGTCAATCCGGCCTTTGAACAAACGACTGGCTACACGATGGAGCAAATGCTGGGTAAAAACCCCCGGATACTCAATTCAGGAGCACATCGTAAGGAACACTTCGAAGAACTGTGGAAGACTATCACCAGTGGAGAGGTGTTTAGAGGAACAACGATCAACCGGAGGAAGGACGGAAGCCTCTTTTACAACGAACAGACCATAACGCCGATGGTAGACAATAACGGCCGAATCACCCATTTCGTGTCCGTGGGCAAGGATATGACTGAGCGCAGAAAGATGCAGGAACAGGAAATCGAAATGGAATTGGCCGCCAAGATTCAGCAAAAGCTTTTTCCGCTCGATTTCCCCCAGATCGAGGGTTTTGACATCTCAGGTGGGGTGTTTTCGGCGAGTGCCACCTGCGGGGACTACTTTGACTTCATCAGAATTGGTGACAATGGCTTAGCCGTGGCCGTCGGTGATGTAAGCGGACACGGTTTTGGTTCGGCACTGATCATGGCAGAGACGAGAACATTGCTACGTTCTTTCTCTCAGACTCAAGTTGATCCTGCAGCGATGCTCTTCAAGACAAATGCGGTACTGTACCAGGACCTTGAGCGGAATTGCTTCGTCACGATGGCTCTGGGGATAATCGACATTCGGAGTTCAAGATTGACCTTCTCGAGTGCTG
>CP070717.1:154291-158411 GCA_020350445.1 Acidobacteriota bacterium
GTCCGATCAGCGCACCGAACGGCGACCTTTCCCAGGGACTCTGCGAAGGCGCAGACTTCATCCGTCACTTCCGGCGCCGTTGCCAGGGACTCGACCACCTCAACGAGTTTCATCACCGGCACGGGATTGAAAAAGTGTAGTCCCACGAACCGATCGGGACGTCCCGAGACCGTCATCAACTGCGTCACCGAAAGCGACGAGGTATTGGTGGCCATGATCGTACCTGCCCCGGCATGCCGGTCCAACTCCTGGAAGACCACCTGCTTGACCTCGAAATCCTCGGTCACCGCCTCGACGATCAGATCGCATTCACTCAGACCCGAGAGCACTTCCGATTGATGGATCCGACCTTCGATCTCCTGGCGCTGTTCGGCAGACAGCCTTCCCCGGCTGACCTGTTTCTCGAGATTCTTTGAGATTGCAGCGGCGCCTGCGGCCAGCCGTTCGCTGTCAGCTTCGCAGATCCACGTTTCGAATCCCGCCCCGGCCGAAACCTGGGCAATTCCACTACCCATCAGCCCGCAACCGACAACACCGACTTTCTGGATTCTCATTGTGATATCTCCTGCCGCATCTGGGTTTAAGCACCTTCAATGACCCGGGCTGAGTCGAGGCCTTCGGGACGGTTCCCCGGGAGCGAAAGAATGCTTCCCGGCTCTCCACTCACCTTCCCGGCCGCTTCATTTCTCTTCGTTCGCCGACTCACTGCGAATCAGCAGCATCCCCTGGGACATGTAGTGAAGACCTGACGCAACGGTCAGAGCCAACGTCACATAGGAGACTATCGTGATCAGGGGAACTGGTTTGCCGATAAAATTACTGACGAGCACCACCATCACGTAAAAGAGCTGACAGGCGGTCGTATACTTCCCCAGTACTGATGGAGGAAACTGTCGTCGACCAATCGCCAGGCTGAAGACGAGGACGCTCAGAACCAACAGGATGTCCCGACTGATGACAGTAATGGTCAACCAGAGCGGAATCCTGACGATAAGATCGAGTGAGGTCGAGGAAAGGGTGATGAAGGAGCTGACCAGCAGCAGCTTGTCCGCGATCGGGTCAAGATAGGTCCCGAGAGGGGTCTTCCGGCCCATTCTTCGAGCGATCAGGCCATCGAGCATATCGGTGATTCCGGCGGCAAAAAAGACCAGGATCGCGATCCCCAGGTACTCATAGACCACCATCAGGATCAGGATCGGGACGAATGCCATCCTCAAAACGGTCAACTGGTTCGGCGAAACCATCAAAGACAAACCAACCCCTCTTCCTCTAAACCTATGATCGAACCAGCAATTCACTTCCTTCCGAAATGACCAGGGGTTCGAGCTTCGTCTCGATAAACTCCTGGACTTCCGAAAGAGTTCTCAGTTCCATTAACTCCGCGGCGAGCCGGCCCAACTCTTCCGCCGACTGCGATCTCAAAACCCTTTTAACTTCGGGAATCGCAATCGCAGTCATTGACAGGTCTCGGAAGCCAAGACCGATCAGGACCAGGGCGTAAAGTGGATTCGCAGCCATCTCACCGCAAACCAAGGCCAAAATATCATAACGCCGCGCAATCTCAACGACTCGATTCAGACTTATCAGGATTGCCGGGTGAACTGGGTTGTAGAGATCGGCCATCTCTTCGTTCACACGTCCGGCAGCCAGCGTGTATTGAATCAGGTCATTCGTCCCGACGGCCAGGAAGTCCACATGTGCAGCAATCGCATCGAGCGTCAGCACAGCGGCGGGGACTTCAACCAGTACTCCCACCTGGATCGGAGGGGCCTGGCTGACCTCGCCGCCCAGTTCCGCTTCGACCTCCCGAATCAACCGTCGCCCTTCGAGGACTTCATCGACACTCGAGATCATCGGGAGGACCACGCGAAGGTCAGCGCCGTTGCGGGCCTTCAGGATGGCCCGAATCTGGGATCGAAACCGTTCGGGATTCCGCAGGCTCAACCGGATTCCCCGTAATCCCAGTGCGGCACTTCCTTCTTCACCAGCCAGGGGAAAGAGCTGTTCCGCCTCGGCGATGTCGAGGGTCCGGATCGTTGCCGGTCGTCCCTGCAACTGCTGTACGAGAGAACGATAGACCTCGCAGTGCTCGGCCTCGTCGAGAGCCTGGGTCTTCCGGCGCAGATAGAGGTATTCGGACCGAAACAGGCCGATTCCCTCCGCCCCCAGCCCCAACGCGCCCGATACCTCAGCACCGAATTCGGTGTTGGCGAGCAGGTGAATCCTCTGACCATCCCGGGTGACGCAGGGTTCCCGGTCAGCTCGACTCGCCAGCTTCTCACGCTTATCCTTCAGAGGCTCTTCCTGCAGGGTGACGAGCGGATCACCGCAGATCTCAACAAACCCTTCGGTCCCATTGACAAACAGGGTGTCTCCCGTGCGTATCTTCTCTCTCAGGTTCTCGATCCCCGAGACAATCGGTATCTGAAATGAGCGGGCGATGATCGCAACGTGGGAGGTTCTCCCGGCACGGGTCAAGACCAGACCGCGCACCTTTTCCAGCGGATAACGGGCCAGGACTGAAAGCCCGATTTCGGGGGCGACCAGGATCAGGTCATCCGGCGTCTCCACATCTTCTTCAGGCTGCAGTTCCATCAGATTGCCCAGAACCCGCTCGATGACCTCTTCGAAATCGAAGGCTCTCTCCCTGAAAAACGGGTCTTCCATCGCATGGTAGGCGGCGAGCAGTTGATCGCTCACATGAATCAGAGCTTTTTCAGAGCTGTCGAGTTCTTCACGAACCAGGCGTTCGATTTCGCTAAGCAGATGCCGGTCCTCGAGCATCAGCAGATGCGCCTCGATGATATAGGAGTGCTCTCTCCCGGCTGCCTCCTCAAACTTCCGCTTGTCTGAGAGGTACTGTTCCCGGGACCGGTCCACAGCGTCCTGAAATCGTTTCATTTCAGACTCGACTTCATCGGACTGGATCTTGATTCGGTAAAAGGTCGGGTACTGGGCGTCTATCCGGTAGGCGGTTCCGAACGTCGAACCTGACGCGAGACCGGTACCAGTCAGGCGCCAGTCCGAATGCCTTTCAACATTCTCTCCGCTATTTCTGCTCACCAAACTTACTCCTGATTAGCTCGATCAACCTGTCAGCAGCTTCCTGCTCATCAACCCCTTCGAGGGTCAGCCTCAACTCAGTTCCCTTGGCAGCGGCGAGCAGCAGCACACCGAGGATACTTTTGGCATCGATACTCTGGTCGGAATCGGCTCGGGACAGCTTGATATCGGCTTCGAACTGGGAAGCGAGCCGCACCAGCTTTGCTGCCGCCCGTGCATGCAGGCCCAGCTCATTTTCGATGAAGACGGCCCGCTCTATCATCCTCCCAGCAGTTCACTTGCGACCGAAATCTGGCTCTTGCCGCGCTCTTTAACCATTTCAGCCAATTCCGAAAGCGATTCCCTGCCGGACTGGGTGGCTACCTTGATCACCATGGGAAGGTTGACGCCGGTAACAATCTCGACGGAACTCCCCAGGTGGGAAAGCGACACATTCGAAGGGGTTCCCCCAAACATGTCGGTCAACACGATCACTCCCCGGCCTCGGTTCAATGAGGCGATGCAGTTCTCGATCTTCACCTTCGACTCTTCGACATCGTCGTCCCAGCCGATCGAAGCCGAAGCCATATGTTCCACCTTCTCACCCACGATCTTCTCCGCTACGACGAGCAGTTCGTCGCCCAGGCGGCCATGAGTGACCAGAAGGCCTCCAACTTTTTCTTCTCCACTCATTCCAAATGTAGATCTCGATGAACCAGATTGATCTCAAAACCCTCATCTTCGAGGGCTGCAGCCAACTGACGGGCCACCATGACCGAACGGTGCTTTCCGCCGGTACATCCGATCGCAACCGTACAGTAAGACTTTCCCTCCCGCGCAAAGCGCGGAAGCAAGTATTCTAGCATGTCCTGGACCTTATGAATGATCTCGATGGTCTCTCTAAACCCCATCATATAGTCGACAATCTCCTGATCCAGGCCTGTCTTACTCTTCAAATGGGGTATGTAATTCGGATTTGGCAGAAACCGCATATCGAACACCAGATCGGCATGCAGTGGAAGCCCCCGTTTGAAGCCAAAGCTGACGATTGAAACATCCAGTTGCTTGGGATTCTCAC
>CP070717.1:158511-162417 GCA_020350445.1 Acidobacteriota bacterium
CATGACGCCAGTTGGCTGATTAGCCAAGGCCAATGGAGTGCTCCTATCCCGCTGCCTTTTTCGTCCTCCGGGCCTTGGGAGCCGCGACTGGCTTCTGCCGGGGCAGGGCGTTTCCATGCGCTTTTGTTGGGAGCTTCCCATGTCTTCTATCTCGAATTCTCGGGGAATCGTTGGTCGACTCCCGTCGATCTGGGGCCGGCCCACACCACTACTTTTTGGGGTTGGCACGGGGAGACGATCCAAATCGGTAGTGACACGCGGGGTCGAGCTCTCGCGGTCTGGCCGGTTAAGAAAGGCCTCGCCGGAAGATGGATTGAAATAGGAGGATGAACGGCTTGCCGTCAAAGGCAACGATGTTCCTCTTAACTGCGGGCTCCGAGCAGGCAGGGGATCTGGGTAGCCGAGGCCGGAGTCATCTGCAACAGGATGCGCAGCGCCGCGAGGTGAGCGGAAGGGTTCACCGTTTCAAAAAGGTAGCGTTCGCTTCCCAAGTCACGCCAGCACAGAAGTTCGCGTCTAAGCGACCTGCTCTGCGAAGTCTGGACCGAAAGATTCACCAGGCGAAGGACACGTTCATAGACCCCGGTTCTACCAGGCAAGTCTCCTTTCGAGAGCAAGCGCGAGGCCCGATTCATCTCTTTCGAAATCATCAGCACTTGTTGATCCCGCGAGAACCGGGCAAGAACGCCCGGGGCGATCGGGGTTGACACGATGAAGATGTCCTCTGGCTGATCCTTCCCTGACATCGATCCTCCCACCGAAGGAGGGACATCAAACCGTCTTGAGAACTATGAGTCAGAGGCTTCAAAGCCTCTCTAGCCGCGCAGTCCAAATCGAGTACCCCTCCGGCTTTTCATCCACAAGGGTGCAGCCCTCGTGCTGAATCTCCGAGCCATACCCTCGAATCTTCCTCCCATCCAGCATTCGAGCCTCCCACCTGGACTTATCCCCGGTTCCTCGATTGGACATTTGCTGCTTCCACACTTCAATTGGGCACGCACAGCTCCTTTAGCGGTTGAATCTCGGCCAAGCGCCCGCTACACTCTAGCGTAATTCCTTAAGTCCAACCTATAGTCGTATGCTGTTCGGAGTCGGATCTTGCCTAAATCGGTATTATCAATCTGTTCTGGTGCACTGATCTTCCCTGCAATGCTTATTTTCGGCACTGTCGAAGGATTGGCTGAAAAGGGGCCCGCTGGGCCGGCAGGAGATTTCTTGGGTGAATTGTCGGGCCGGTTGTCTCCGATTCGATTACTCGCGACGTACCCCCGACTACTGGATTCGGCGGAGATTCGGTCGGCGGGCGTCCAAGCTGAGCCCCTATCGATGACGCTGGCCGACTTCGATGAGGACGGCATTTCGGACCTGGCTATCGGATTAATGAGCGGCAGCTCTTTTACGATCGGCATTGCTCCAGGAAATGCAGACCATAAGTATCCGTTCGGGTCGATGGCCGGTGAGCAACGCCTTCAGAGTAGAGCTTCTCCCGATCCATTCCATCCGCTCGCGAGCCAGTTGACCGTTTCGATCACACCGGATTTTCTGGCGGCCGGAGATTTCAATGCCGACGGTCACAGAGATCTCGCCCTGGCCAGTTCCAGTGAGGCTCGCCTACTCTGGGTTGCCGGAGACGGCACAGGCTCTTTTTCAGGGGCTGAGACGATTGAAGTCCCGGGTAATGTCAGGTTTCTCGCCGCCGCCGAAGTCGGCCGCAGAGACGGACTCGAAGATCTTGTCGTCGTGGTGGAAACCGAAGTTGAATACAGGCTGCTCGTTTTCGGACATGCCTCGGGTGCCGCGGTCGCCAGGCCGGTTGACTTCAGTTTTGGGGACCCGATCACGGGTGTCGTTGCCTTTGATGACGACTCAGATTCCTATTGGGACCTCGCTATCGCTTCAGGCTCCTCTCTTCATGTCCTGGTCATGGTACCGTCGGGGCCCTCTGTACCTTCTGAAGTCTTGGGTGAATGGCTTACTTTCCCTTTCTCCGACAGTCTCATCGGTCTGACGGAGGGCGACTTTTCTCCCGAGCCCGGCCGCGAGCTTGCGACCCTCACCAGTGACGGTCAGCTGCATCTGCTCCGGCGAGAGGACCTGGGGACATCACTCAAACTCCATGCCTCGAAGCAAACGGAAATAGGTCGGATTCTTGAACCGCGAGCCGGATCTTCTCCACTACTTTCAGCCCGCATATCGGCAGCTCCTTACCAGGATCTTGTCATAATTGGTGACAACGGCGAAATCGAAGTTCTGGTCGGACGATCGGAAGCCTGGAACGAGGGAACGCCCCTCGAATGGGTGCAGTCAAAACCGGAGAACAGCTATCGATTTCAGATTGACGGTCGGATCTCGCAGGCTCTTTTCAGCCTCGTGAACGGGGACGCTCAGAGCGATCTTCTACTACTCTCTTCGGGGCTTGATCCTTTCATCCTGATGCAGACGACTCCGGTTGCGGTTGTCACGGTCAACGATTCGAGAGGGAGCGGAAATGACATCAATCTGTCGGACGACGTGTGCGACGGATTTCCCGACGAGCCGGGAGCGCAATGTACACTGACGGCCGCCTTGAGCCACTTGAGTGAGATCGACGCAGAGGGTCTGGTCGAGATCAACTTTTCGGTCGCCCAGGCCGCGGGCTCCGGGAGGGCTTTTCGGCCCGTCTTCTTGAACGGCGGCAGCGGAACGACCGTCGAGGTATTCAATTTCCGCGACGAGAGAGTGGACTCCGTGCGTGTTGCGGGTGCGGGAAGTATGGTACGCGGCATCAGCTTCCATGCCAAATCGGTCGACGGTTCGGCTACTGCTGTGCTGGAAGTGTTCGGAGCGGATTCGGTGGTGGAAGGAAATCTTTTCGGGATCGGCCCACAGCCCCCCCCAGTCGGGTCTACGGTCTGTCTCGGGGTCGTGATCAGCGGAGACGGAACCCGTTTTGGCGGGCCGGCCCAGGAGGGCCGCAACTACATAGCGAACCAGTGCCCTCTTCTCGACCTGCGAGGCAATCAGATCGAGGTCTTTGGAAACTACATCGGACTGGGACCGACGGGAAGTAATCCTACCCCCGAAAGGTTGTCGGCGGGAGGTATCGAGATTGCGAGCCGTTCTTCCGGAAACCGGATTGGTGGCACCCAAACCGGCGAAGGCAATGTCATCGGCGGGGTCTTCGCCCCTCTGCTGATCTACTCCGATGGGAACACGGTCCAGGGGAACCTGATCGGGACCGATCCCACAGGCATGGTTACCGATCCTGATGGCCCCGGCCAGAATCCCGGGCTCGGGGGAAATGATGGAATCATGATCCGCGGAGGCAGCAACAACCTCATCGGGGGTACGTCCCCAACAGCGAGGAATCTCATCACGGGCAGTCGGAGTTCCAACATTCGGATCAGAAAGGATCGCTCCACCTCAGATCCTCCCCGCGGTAATGTGATCCAGGGAAACTACCTGGGCACCGATCAAACGGGAGCCGTGGCGCTCCCCTGGTTCGACGACAGTTTCCAGGCTTTCACGGGCACCGGTATTCTCCTCTCCGACGCCGCGGAAACTCTGATCGGAGGTGAATCGGAAGGTGCAGCCAATCTGATCTCAGGCCATCCTGAAGAAGGGATCCAATTGTATTACGGCACTGGAAATGTGATCCGCAATAATTTGATCGGCACTGCTCCCGACGCAGTAGGTCCGGTCCAAAGCTCCCCGAAAGGTGAAGAGAAAGTATCCAATGGACGAAATGGCATCCGGCTGACGGGATCCTCATTCAGCGGGCCGGCCGAGGGGAATTTGATAGAGGGGAACACGATCGCCTTCAGCGGGGGCGACGGTATTGTCCTGGGGGGCAGCGCCGACTCCGTCAGGAATCGCTTCTCTCAGAACTCGGTCTTCGAGAACCGGGGGTTGGGCATTAATTTGTCG
>CP070717.1:162517-185020 GCA_020350445.1 Acidobacteriota bacterium
ACACCATCCGACCAGAAGATACCGTCCGACCAGAAGACGCCGTCCGACCAGAACACGCCGTCTGACCAGAAGATGCCGTCCGACCAGAACACGCCGTCTGACCAGAAGATGCCGTCCGACCAGAACACGCCGTCGGACCAGAAGACGCCATCGGACCAAAAGATACCGTCGGACCAGAAGACGCCGTCTGCCTCAAGCTGTCTATAAGTACTATCGATGTACTCGTTCCAATCGCGGCCATTTCCCCAAAGGGTCCCATCCGCACGGTCCGCAGCTGCCAGGGGAGAGTACACGAGCCGTTGCCCGGCGACATAAGCACCTCCGGCCCAAACCGGCTCACCCCTGAGGTACCAGACAGGAGACACGGGCTGTTTCATTTCCCGCGTACTCATGTCGATCGAAGCTGCGAGTTTGACCGAAGCGTAGCTGTTCAGAAGACCGTTTCCCTGTTCAAATGCGTCAGGATTCGTTAACTTGACTGCCGAGAGCAGCAAAATGGCTTTAGCCATATTTGCATTGAGCTCTGGATTCGCTTCGAGCATTAACGCGACTGTACCTGCTACGAACGGAGTTGCCGCGCTAGCTCCACTCAGAGTGATGTAACGTTCAGCAACCGTTTCAATATCTGCAACCTGACCGACTCGGCTCCCTCGGGCAAGCAGCGAAAAGATCTTGTTCCCGGGAGCTGTCAAATCGGGCTTAAAAAGATTGTCGGCAAACGTGGGGCCTCTGGATCCATATGATGTAGCGATGTCATCAGCATGAGAGACCGTTCCGCGGGTGTTCACGGGCGAAACGGTGATCACTGCTGGGGAATAACCCGGGCTTCCGATGGCACCGTAAATCTTCGAGTAGCGCTCGGATTTCCCCATGTTGCCTCCGGAAGCGATGGAAATCACACCCGATTCAACGAGCCGCTGCACCGCATCACAGAGAGGTGAATCTTTGTACGATTCAATCGGAAGATGACTGACAGAGAAATTCGCCAATGAGATATTCAGTCTCTCCTTGTTCTCAATTACCCAGTCAATCGCCCGGATCAGATCGCTGGTATTCCCAACACCATCGTGATTGACTACCTTCAGATCGACAAACCTGACTTCCGGGGCAACCCCAACGAATTGTCCAAGGCTAGAGCTCCCAGCTCCACCCAGGATTCCAGCCACATAGGTTCCGTGACCATACTCGTCTACATTTCGATTGACCTCAATCGCACGACCTGAAGTGAAATCGACGGCAGCCTTTATCCTGGAGTGCGGGAGATCCGGATGGAAACCGATTCCGGAATCAAATACTGCTACCGTAACACCCCGTCCCGAATGACCTTCCGCCCTGACCTGACTGGCGCCGATCGTCTCAAGTTCAGGCTGCATGTTCGGCAGGCTCTTATGGTCCTCCCTGACAACTTTGCGCCCGTTAACCTTGACCGGCATATCGAGAGTGATTCGCTTAATCAGCTGGGAGTTCGCCAGTACGGCAATCTGCCGAGCTGTTAAGTTCGCAGCATAGGCGGCGGCGGATTTCAGCGCTCCCGCGCCCCTGCGACCTCGAAAAGGCATCGACTCGGGATCGACCTGAACGAGAACCGGAATGGCGTAATCGTACTGCGGATTCCGATTCAAGAAGTCCACCTCCTCCCTGAGAGGAAGCGAAAGAGAGTCCCGCTCCTGGGGACGAGCATATGTCTGCGCAGTAGCAAGAAGAGCAAACAGCAGGATAAGCAAGCCTGCGGTCCGGCAAATCTTCCAAACGGTGCTGTTGGATGTTTCAAAAATTGTCGTCATCATCATTACCCCTTGGCCCGAAACAGAGATTCTTCGTCTTCGGGTCACGGTGGCAGTGTACGAACCGACCGTCCCACTACCGTTCCCCCTAGCGTTGCGAAAACGTTGCAAGGGATTGTCAGGAGGGCCTAAGCCGTTGTATCGTTAGGGAAATGGCCGAACTTGAGATCCGGATACTTGGTCTGCCAGAGATCAAGTTGAATGGGTCAATTGTCAATTTGAGTCGTAGAAAGGCAGTTGCCCTACTGGCGTATCTTGCAAGCTCAGGAGGGCAGCGACGGCGAAGTACGCTGGCCGAGTTCTTCTGGCCCGATCTCGAGAACGAACGTGCTCTAGCCGCATTGCGGAGAACGTTGCGGTCTTTGAGGAAACACCTGGGTGCCCGGTTTGTCGTAGCGGACCGAAGTTCGATTGGACTCAATCACGATCTCCTTTGGGTCGATGTCCAGGAGTTGCGAGATCTCGCGTCAAAGGTGCGCTCTGATGTCTCAGTTGGTGATCTGTTAACAGAGATAGGGCGCCGTATTGCGCTGTACCGTGGAGAACTCCTCGAAGGATTCAGTCTTCCTGATGGAGATCGCTTTGAAGATTGGCTCCTTCTTGAACGAGAGGTGGTGAAACGGGATTTCTACCTCTTGCTCGATCGACTCGCTACCGAGCATCTCAGGGCGGGAGACATCGACACCGCGATCGATGTTCTGCATCAGCACCTCCACCTCAACCCCCATGCAGAAGATGTGCATCGAAGGGTTATGGAACTCTATGCGAGGGGTGGTAGAAGGTCCGAAGCGCTGCAGCAGTTCCATCGTTGTGCAAAGCTTCTGAAGGAAGGACTAGGTGTCTTCCCTGGAGAACAGACGCTGAAACTTTTCGAAGGGATCCGGGAAGGCCGGATTGGCCCCTCGAATGAAGCTCAAGGATTTCAGGCGAGGTCAAAGGGAGGACCACGAGGACTTCCAAAATCTGCAGGGCATTTCGTTGGCCGGGACAGAGAACTGGAGTGTATTCAAGAACGCCTCCAGGACGAAGCCTGCCGGATTGTTTCGGTGATTGGGCCGGGAGGTGTCGGAAAAACTCAGCTTGCGCTTCGGATCGCTGGATTGGCCAGACAGTTTGAGGATGGCATCTACTTTGTTCGCCTGGAGGACACTGCCGAAGGGTCTCTCCCACAAAAGCTGGCAGAAGACCTGCGACTGGCTCTCGATCCCGGCAGTGATCCTGAACAGTCCATCCTGGGCTTCCTCGCTGCGCGGGAGACGCTGCTAATCCTCGATAATTTCGAGCACTTGACGGCGGAAGCGGCACTGCTGAGCCGAATCGCAGACCGTGCACCTCGCACCAAAATTCTGGTCACGAGTCGTAAGCGGCTGAATCTGCAGCAGGAATGGATCTTCGAATTGAAGGGCTTGCTCGTACCGGAGGGAAAGTCTGGCGAAAACCCTGGTGACTTCGAAGCCGTGGATCTGTTCATCAAGTCGGTCCAACGCATTAAGGATGACTTCTTCCTTTCCGACGAGAATGGAGAAATCGTTGCGAAGATTTGCCGAAGACTGGAAGGACATCCCCTTGCAATCGAGTTGACATCGAACTGGCTGCGCGTCCTTAGTTGCCAGGAGATCCTGCAGAAGATTGAGGAAGAAGCGACCTTTCCTCAGAGTCTGATGGCGGACCTCCCAGAGAGACATCGAAGTATCGAGCGGGTTTTTGAATCTTCGATTAGACTACTGACAGAGAATGAGCGAACCGCGCTGTTCAGATTATCGGCCCTTCGAGGTTTCACTGCAGAATCCGCTCAGCAGGTCGCCGGCGCTGATACAGCGACGTTACTTTCACTCGTAGACCAGTCCCTGTTGGGAAGAGAGCCCTCGGGAAGGTTTGGAGCGCACAGCCTGATCCGGCGGTTTGCTTCCGAACGGTTGAAGGAGCTTCCGGATGAGCCGGAGTCCACAGAACGTCTCCATGGTGAATACTTCTTCGGCTTCCTGGCAAATGCCCGCCGGGATCTTCGTGGCTCTGGCCAGAGGAAGACCCTTGAGCAGCTTCGCGAAGACCTTGACAACATTCGGGCGGCCTGGAACTGGGCCGTAAGTAACGGAAGGATGGATCTGGTTGACGCTGCTCTTGAAGGCCTCTGGCTCTTCTTTTCGGCTACCGGAAACTACAGTGAAGGGCAGAAGATGTTGTCTCAAGCGGTAGAAAGGCTGGACGGGACAGAAGCTTTGCGACTGAGGTCTCGTCTCTTCTCCCGCCTGGGAAGATTCGAAACCGCCTTGGGCAGGCTGAGAACAGCCGAAGAGTATCTCAAGAATGGATTGTCGATGGCTGAGGACCTCAACGAGGAAGAAGAGGTTGCGTTGGGACTCCTCCACCTCAGCGGCCTGTCTTACCATTTGGGAGACTTCGCAACCGCGAGCCGTCAGCTGCATGGAGCTATTGAGCGGCTGGATGCTCTGGGAGACATGCACGGAAAGGCTACTGCGCTCCTGCAGCTTAGTCGTATCGTAGCCGCACAGGGCGATTACGATGCCGCCCGCTCCCATCTTGAACGTGCGCTCGAACAGTTCGAAGCCGAAAAGGATCAGGGAGGCGTCGCTCGTTGTCTGATCAACCTGGGCGGAGCTGAGATTCTTGGGGAAGAGCTCGACAAAGCGGTGAGTCGATTTGAAGAGTCGCTCCGCCTCTCGAAGGAATTGGGCGACAGCAGGCGTGTAGCCGTTTGTCTGGGGAACCTTGGATTAATCCACCAGAAAAAGGGGGATCTTGGAAGATAGAGAGCTCTGTCGCATCAAGCCTATCAGATGTTTCGCGACATGGGCTTGATGGAAGCTGCGGCTCGATCGATTGAGAACATGGCCTCAGCTTCACTGCACCTGGGGGAAGAGGACTCCGCTTTTGACTATCTTTCAAGAGGTTTGACCCTGAGCCGGGAGATTGAATCCCACCCGGTATCGCTGATCCTATTGACCGGAGTGGCCCAACTCTTGATTAGAAAGGGCCGGGTGAGCTCGGCCCTGGAACTGCTTGCCCTTGTCGACTCTCACCCACGTTCTCCTGATGAAGCCAGAATCAAGGTCCAAGAAGTTGCCACGAAAGCAAACTTGCGACTCTCAGCTGCTACGGGTCAGCATTCCCATTTGGACCGCAGCCTTTCAAAGATAATAGAAGAAGCTATCTCCGAATGTGCGTCAATTTTGGAGAAGGAAAAGGCCTCAGCGAACGAATACCTGGAACGGCGTCATCACCGACGCTTCCTGCGGGCGGTTCCCTGCAAGATAGAATGGGAAAACGGTCGATTGAGGAGCGAGACGGCCGACCTTTCGTTGGGTGGAGCCCGCCTGATGGCAATTGATAAGTTCCCCCCTAAGGACTCCTCAGTCAAAGTCATTCTTGGCAGGGATGCTCTGACGAGAACGGTGCAGGCAACAGTTCGGCACTTAGATATCAGCCTGTTCCCGCAGACTTTTGGTGTCGAGTTTGCTCAACCGATTCAGCCAAACGACCTTCAGCAACTGGTGGCGGTCTAAAGAGAAACCACTCGACTGCCTCACGACTTCTACACTTCCAAAGGGTTTTTCAAACGATCATTTTCTACTCGAGGGCGTGACTAGAATCACGATCTATCAGGTGGAAACGACCTATACTGACTTCGTATGTGGTCACTGGCTCGGTTGCGGAACTGGATTGGATTTGTCGGAAGATCCGGCAAGAAGGGGCACCACCCCTTCTTTGCGGGCCTCTTACTGGCCGGCCTTCCGATCCTGCTCTATTCGATAGTCGAGACCGCTTTCTTAGACCTCAGATTCGTCATTCTCGCCGCTCTGACTGCCCTCGCAAGTGTTTTCCCTGTGCGTCTCCCCAGCCTCGGGAGTCAGCAATCTTCGATCATGGTGACCGCCAGCGATATCTTCGTCTTTTCAGGAATCCTGCTGATCTCACCTGAAGGGGCGACTTGCCTGGCAGCACTGGACTGCATCATTGGAAACGTTAGAACAAAGCATCGATTCCGCACCCTTGTTAACCTTGGAGTGACCGTTGTAAGTACCTTTCTGGCTGGCAGCCTGTTCTATGCCCTGGCGAAAACTCCGCCTCCCTACGGTTTCGATGCAAAGCACGACCTGGCATTACTCGCAGGTTTCTTCTTCTCGAGTGCCCTGCTGTATTCTCTGCTCAATTCTGGCCTGACATCTCTGGCTGTTTCTTTGAGCCTCGGCCTCTCCTGGCTCGAAGTCTGGAGGAAGGAGTTCTTCTGGTCCTCTCTGACCAATCTCACTGGCGTTTTGGCGGTTGCGGCTATGTTTCTGGCATTCCCCGAACTCGGCTTTCAGTCTCTTGCGATTGCTGTACCCATGATCATGCTCATGTACTACTCCTATCGCATCAACCACAGTCGAGTTGATTCGCTGAAGGTATCTCAGCGGTTTCTTCAGTCCACCCTGGATTCGCTTTCGACCGCTGTGGCGATTCTCGACAATACCGGCAAGATTCTGGAAGTCAACTCAACTTGGAACAACCCGTCTGAGTCAGAATTGTTCGGCCCGACACTTGATTTAGGGTCAGATTACATCAGCCGCTGTGAGTCGGTGACGGATGAATGGAAATCGTCAGGCTTACTGGTCTCGAAGGCAGTCCAACAGGTAATCCAGGGACAGGAGTCCGCAAGATTTGAGTACAGCTCATCAGACAAAGCTGATCCAAACTGGTTTTCAGTAAGTGTGACTCGATTCGACACCAAAGGCGGATCAAAGATCGTCGTGGCTCATGAGGATATCACCGAACTGAGAAAGGCTGAGAAGCGGATCATTCACCTCGCCTACTACGATGATCTGACCGGACTACCCAACCGGGCGTTCTTGATGGAGCATCTTCGATACTTGCTTGGAAGAGCTCGGAGAACGGGCGAACGAATCGCGATCCTGGCGTTGGATCTGGATAACTTCGAGCGGGTCAACAGCTCCCTCGGACAGCGAACGGGAGACACCTTGCTTTGTGGCGTTGCCGCACGTTTGAAAAGCCTCCTACGACAAGCTGACTGTATCGCACGCGATATAACCCCCAGTGAGAACATTCGGATGGCTGAATCGATGGAGACTGTGATTCGCTTGGGGGGAGACGAGTTTCTACTGGTTCTGACCGATGTTGGCTACAGTGATGATGTGACGAAGATCGCCCAGCGCATTCAGCATGCCCTGGCTGCCCCGATAAGACTAAATGGGCAGGATATCTTCGTTTCGACAACGGTGGGCACGAGCATCTTCCCAGAGGATGGTGATACAGTCGAGTCGCTGCTGCAGAATGCCAATTCGGCCCTCTACCACGCCAAGCAGCAGGGCAGGAATTCAATCTCCTTCTATTCAAAGAGCATCAACAATTCTTCTTCTCGGCGCCTGACGATAGAGAGTCAGCTACGGAACGCACTCGAAACAGAGGCCTTTGCGCTCCATTATCAGCCGCGGATTGAAGTCCGAAGTGAGGCAGCCATTGGCGCTGAGGCTCTCCTTCGGCTTCCAGACTCTACTCCGGGTTCCATTGGGCCAGCAGAGTTCATTCCGGTTGCCGAGGAGGACGGATTAATCATCCCTATCACCGACTGGATCCTGCACACAGCTTGTGCGCAAGCGAAGGAGTGGCAGGCTAAGTTTGGACGCAATTTCACAATGGCGGTGAACCTCTCTACGACCCATCTCAAGAAACCTCAGATCGCCAAGACGATCGAATCCGTGTTGCAGGAGACACAGTTGAATCCGGCGAATCTTGAACTAGAGATCACAGAAGGAATCCTGCTTGACGATTTTGACCAATGCGTCCGCCTCCTGACACGGCTGAAGGAAACTGGCGTTCGTATCGCTCTGGATGACTTCGGCACTGGCTATTCCTCGTTGAGCTATCTGAGTAGACTTCCCATAGACATCCTGAAGATCGACCAGTCATTCTTGAAGGAACTTGAACAAGGGCGTGAAGACAGGGCTATCGTGAAAGCTGTCGTCGCAGTGTCCAAGTCACTAGGCCTCCGTGTGGTTGCAGAAGGAGTTGAGACAAGGGAACAACTCGACTTCTTGCGGTCTCTCGGTTGCGATGAAGCCCAGGGCTTCTTGTTCAGCCGTCCCCTGCCTCGTGATTCATTTGCTGCCTATATGAGCGGTGAGTCGACGAGCAACCCCTTTACCCCTACAGCTCGCCGCTCCATGCTGGCCTGAACGGAGCGGGGAACAGAACGCGACCGTCTCGGTTGCGCTACTGGAAACCCGAGAAACCAGCCTGGCCCTTTGTGCCCGGGGTGGTGGCCAGCGGGATGCTTGCCTCAATGGGAACGGTGGGTGCATCTGCGTCGCTATGCTCTTTCGATGGGAAAGGAATCAGTCTACAATTGCTTGTCTGGGGGTTTTCTTTCCAGGCTGGAAGAACACCGTGTTCTTAATACCCGTACGGGGAGGGTTGCTCGTTGAAGCGTAGAGATTTCATGACAGCATGTACTGGCGCGGCTGTTACAGCGCTATCCAATACTCGTCTGTGGGGGACCGGGGAGCGACTCCATATTGTGAGCCTGAGTTTCGATGACGGCTTCAGGAAGTCATTTATTCGAATTGCAGAAACCTATGAGAAGTTCGGGCTTTCTGCCTGTTTCAACATCATAGCTTCGGCACACATGCCTGGAAACAAGGTTCGAGATGACTACATGAAGCAAGAGCTATTTGGCGATTTCGGCCTCTGGAATGAACTTCTGGACCGAGGTCACGAAATCATGCCGCATGGCTATCAGCACGCTCATCTTGCGAGTATTCCACTGGCGGAAGCGAAGGACCTGGTGCTTCGCTGCTTAGAGATCTTCGCGAAGGAACTCAGGGGTTTTGACCCAATGAAGGCGGTGTTCAATTTTCCATACAACCAGTCTTCGCCCGAGTTAGAGGAATGGCTACCTTCGGTGGTTCGAGCGTTCCGCACCACCGGTGGGATGATCAACCCTCTGCCGACACAATCGACGATCAAGATTACCACTGGCGGCTGGGGACCTGACAGTGCCGAAAAGCATGTTGACGAGACCGTCGAAGCGCTGCTGGCACAACCGGCTGGATGGATGGTCTACAACCTGCACGGGCTCGATGAGGAAGGTTGGGGACCGATCAGCCCCGGATATCTGGAAGCACTTCTAGCCCGACTTCGCAAGCTTGACTCTGTCCGCATCGTCCCTACGGCACGCGCACTAATGCAAGCAGGGGGCTAAACCAGGACCGCCAACTCGATGCTCGCTGAAGTCCAGAGGTGCTATCAGCTTGTCGATTCATTAAGCTGAGCTGGATCAGCTTGAACTCCCGTTACTCCGACCCAGCCTGGCCCTGATTCAATCCAATCCCAGGAAATCGGCGTCATCTGCAAGATACATCACCTTCCCGCCAACAATCGTTGCCAGGGTCTCGATATCCTTGATCTCTGCTTCAGGGCAACTCAGATAATCCTTCGAAATGATCGCAAAGTCAGCTAATTTGCCTGGTTCGATAGAGCCTTTGATGTCCTCCTCAAAGGTGTTGTAAGCATTATTGATGGTCCACATTCTGAGCGCCTGTTCCCTCGTGACACGCTCTTCCGGGTTGAACACCTGACCATCCCAGGTTTCCCGTGATACAACCATCCACATTCCATAAAATGGATGGAATGGATTAATCGCTTCCCTGGGATCAAACTTGATCATGTGGTCTGCGCCCCCCGCAACGACAACTCCAGCATCAAACGCAGATTTGTAGGGATGAAAGGTTTTCATGCGCTCGGGCCCAAGGACCTTTGAAAGAGCCGGGCCATCCAGTGAATACCATGCTGGCTGCATGTCGAGTACAACTCCCAACCGCGCCGCACGAGCCAAAGCATCAGGATTTGGAAAGTTGCCATGAATTACACTGAACCTCCGGCCGCGGATAGGGATCTCCTTGTCAGCTTCTTCAAATGCCTCAAGTAAAACGTCTGTCGAGGCACCTCCTGTGGAATGAGCTGTAACTCGCCAACCCAATCGATTCGCAAACTTAACCAGCTCAATTGTCTTTTCCCTCGAAACACGCAAGACACCCCGATATTCGGCGTCATCGAACCCATAGACCTCGGTGTTTTCGCCGTATGGCTCTCTCAAGTAGGCAGTTCCAATCAAGATCCCACCGTCGAGGGCAAATTTGAGGTGTCCAATCCGGAGCATTTCGTCCCCGAATCCGGAAAGGGCCCCAATGCTGAGGATCTCCTCTTTAACGTCCTCGATGGGAGCTTCAGAGTTGACTCGGACCGTAACGGTCGTTCTGACAGTTAACCAGCCTTCGCGGCGCAGTTTCTGGTATAGACGCAGCCCCTCTGCATCCTGAGCTCCGTCCACCATTCCGGTGATCCCTACCTTATGGTAAGCCTTCTGCATTTCACGGAGTGCCCACAGCCTGTCTTCCTCCGTAAAGACTCTTCGCTTCAGCAGGCTCGAGACCAGTTGCCGGGCTCCCAACACCAGCCCCACCGGGGTTCGTTTCTGGTCACGGATGATCTTCCCGTTCTCTGGATCCCGGGTGTTTCTTGTGATTTCCGCCAGTTCAAGCGCCTTGCTGTTGAGGGCGCAGGCATAACCGTTGTCAAGCATGACGGGATGCCCTTCACTCATCTCATCCAGCTCATACCGGTCTGGATAACGCCCTTCCTTCAACCGAGTCGAGTAGACCTTCGGAACAAAGATAAGTTCCTCATCCGGAAGCTCACTGGCGACATTCGCAATATGACTGCGGATATCTTCAAAGCTGTGGATGGATGGAATTACCCCATCCTTTTCTGCCAGGGCAGCAGAAATAGGATGAGTGTGGCCTTCGATCAAGCCGGGAACCATCGCGTAGCCCTGGAGGTCAATAACCCGAGTCTGCGGCCCCGAGAATTGTTCGATCTGGCCGACTTCTCCAACAGCCAGGATTCGGTCCCCCTGAATCGCCACAGCTTCCACCACCGGTAACTGGTCATTGACTGTGATGATCTTTCCATTCGTGAAGATGTAATCTGCCACTGGAGCTCGATCGCCGCTCCCACAACCGGCCAGGACTAAGACAAATAGAGAAAAAACAACTGCCATCCCGAAGCGGCACAAACCGGAGGACACTGGACAAGCTCGAAGTGCTGACTCTAGAAGGTGTTTCATAGTCAGCGATCATATCGAATGCAAATGAACTTGCAAGCACCTGCATAGATGCTCGAGTGAGTCACGCATCAACCCTCAGTTCGACGGCGGCAACAGGCGCCCACTCCAAACCGGAAAGGGGGGAATCGGGAAAGGGACAGGCTGTTAGAAGCGGAAGTTGTAGGTCCACTTGAGCAGTAACATACGATCCCTTGGCTCCAATTGTGGAGAGTCGAATCGGTCCTGAATCTCATTGTAGACGAGGTAAATCTCACTACCTGGGCGATACTCCCAGCCCAGCAGGAAGTTTGCTGAGAATCGGTCTTCCAGGTCGTTCCACTGGATATACGACTTGATGAACAGGTCCGTTGTAAACGCATAAAGGATCCGGTTACTCAAGGTCGTCGTATTGAAGGAGGCTTGCGGATGGTCCACCGTGTTATAGGTGTAGATGAAGTCGACCGACAGGTTGGCGATGGGATGGAAATTGTTTGAAAAGAGAAACTGCTGCCGATCACCGGTCCAATAACTCATGATCCTGTAATCGACAATCACCGAGTAAGGGCGACTTGCATTCGACTCGAACAGGAAGTCGTGTGTTCGATTCGTGTAGTCACCAGGGTGAATCGAAATGGGCCCAACACTAAAGGAGTCGTAGATCCTTTCACGGGCCGGGCCAAACGTGTAGCCGAAGTTGTCATTGGATTCGAGGTTCACCTTTACCCCGGCCGTCCCTCGCCTGCCGAAAAAGCTGTGGTCATAGAGGGTGTCATAGACCAGGGATCCACTGTAGATCACACTTCTGACGCCCCTGGAGTTGACCCACTGCGTGTATGCACCCTCCACAGAGGAGCGTCGAAGATCGTTCTGCAAGACAAATCCCATCTCCGGTACGAAGTGGGGACCCACGGCATAGTAGCGGACATCCGCTTCGAGGTTCTGCTGGGAAAACTGCAGCCTTCCGATCCCGAGGAAGTCGCTCTCAGCTCCTTCAGGATTGAAGGTATGTGCAAGGAGAACCTCCCCTTTCAACGCCGGACTGAACCAGAAGTTCCCATCCACGCCGACCAGTCGACTGTAGCTTGAACTACTCGACTGATTGTTCGTTAAAATCGCCCCGAAACTACTGTTGGTGAAGAGATCTCGCTTGAAACGGGCAACCGTGTAATTGGTGGAAGGTTCGTAAAATGCACTCCCTTCCGGACTGGTCAACTCAGTACTCTCGGTCTGTACATTCAGCACTCCCAGCGAGTACGGACCTGCCCTTCCAGAAAGCTTTCCAGCGGCCAGAATCGGAACTTCCTGCCCCTGGGACAGGCCGATTCTGCGGCTGTAAAACATCATCATCTCCTGCTCATAGCCAACGTTAAAAAGGCCGGCATTCTCGAGGAAAAACTCCCGTTTCTCAGGGAAGAAGAGGGGAAACCTGGTGAAGTTGATGACCTCCTGATCCGCTTCGACCTGGGCAAAGTCGGTTCGGATGGAAAGATCACCCCTGAGATTCGGGGTGAAATCGTAGTGCAAATCTCCGCCAGCGTTGAACTTACCTTCGGAAGATTCAGGACGATACCGCTGTTCCCCGCCCACCAGGATATAGGGTTCAGCTTCCCATTTCGCATAGGCCTCACTCGTTTGAATTCCAACCAGTTGACCGAAAAACTCTCCCCGCCAGGTCCCGTAACGACCCAACTCGCGGGGAATCGGTGCCCAGTAAGCCGATTCCTGCTTCCGCCGAATTGCTCGACTGATGTTG
This sequence comes from Acidobacteriota bacterium, assembly GCA_020350445.1. GTDB lineage: Bacteria > Acidobacteriota > UBA6911 > RPQK01 > JAPXNP01. The sequence goes on from CP070717.1 coordinate 175,176, forward strand.
AAACCCCATGTCATCGGCTGGTCCCCTCCAAAGCGCAGCGTCGAAAAGGGAATGCGATACTCGGCACTCCATCCTTCATCCGTGATTCGGGCCCTGGCTTGCCAGATCCCGTTCCAAGCCGTGTTGTAGGAACGAGCATCGGTGACGATTCCGTCTCTTCGGGTCCCCAATGCGTTGGTGGAGAAGTAGTAGAAATTCCGATGATCGTGGTAGGTATCCAGATATAGGCCCACGTAGTCGTCATTGGACAACGGGGCATCCCGTCGCATATCAAGCGTGATGATCCCTTTCGGATCAGAATCGAAGCAGAGGATTCCAAAGTAGAGAGCTTCTTCATCCTGTACCACCCGGACTTCGGTTCGCTCAGTCGCGGGCTCGCGGTCGAGTGGCCTCGACTGCCAGAACGTGTCGGCGGGGACAGCCCGCTGCCAGACTTCTTCATCGAGAACGCCGTCCAGCTTGATCGTCTCACCACCAGGGATGACGTGGACATTGAGCTCATCCGGGGATGGAAGATCTGGTCGGTCCTGGTATTGAAAGGCCTCCAACTGCCTGCCGGTCAAAAGAATCATGGCTATAGCCAAGACAACAAAACCGCGGGAGCGATTCAGTGGAGAATACTCCAGCGAAGCCATCGAGATCGGTCGGGGAATCAGTCTCGTATCTGGTCCAAAACGCATAGGAAGCTGAATGCTACACGTCCTGCAAGGCTGGCACAACAAACTCCTGGGGCATCTGTAAGCCGCCACTTTTTCCGAGCACAGCCAATGTGCCCAGAATGCTGATTTGAAAAAATCTGACAAATCCTAGATTGGAAGTGAAACTGGAATCGAATCGGACTTTCCCTTATAGTGAGCGGCCACAGCTGAACTAATTTTGCTAGTCAAGAGGAAAGGAACACACGATGAAACTCAAGTTAGCTGATGGAAGGGAGATCCCTGTTGAACCCCACAAGGTACGGATTGTCCAGAAGTCCTATCTTGTTCCGATCGAGGAACGACTTCGGGCAATCCGCGAGGGCGGGTACAACACATTTCTCCTTCGAACCCGTGACATCTTTATGGATATGTTGACCGACAGCGGGACCAACGCGATGAGCGACAATCAGCTCGCCTCAATGATGGTGTCCGACGATGCCTACGCGGGCTCAGAAAGCTTCTATAAGTTAGAGGACGCCGTGAAGGATGTCTTCGGTTTCGAATACTGCCTTCCTGTCCATCAGGGTCGCGCCGCTGAACACCTCATCTCAAAACTGTTCGTCAAACCGGGCGATGTCGTCCCCATGAACTACCACTTCACGACGACAAAAGCCCATTTTGAGACGTTTGGCGGCAAGATCCTCGAGATCTTCACTGACGAAGCTCTGAACACGTCGAGCCAGGAGCCTTTCAAAGGCAACCTGGATCTGGATAAGTTCGCCGACACGATAAAGAAGTATGGCGCCGATAAAGTAGCCTTCGTTCGAATGGAGGCCACCACGAACCTGATCGGGGGACAACCTTTCTCCCTGTCGAACTTGAAAGCCGTCAAGAAGATGGCAGCTGAAAACGGCATTCCCCTGGTCGTAGATGGGAGTCTGATTTCGGAAAACGCTTATCTCATAAAGATGCGGGAGAAAGAATACAAAGACAGTTCAATTCTCGAGATCATCCGCGAGATCATGTCACTGGCAGACATCATGTATCTATCAGGGCGAAAGAGCTGCAGCGTCCGCGGAGGAATGATTGCGACCAGTAACAAAGACCATTTCGACCGGATCATGCCCTGTCTTCCTGTTTATGAAGGATTCCTGACCTACGGTGGGATGTCGACAAAAGAGATTGAGGCAATGGCGGTAGGAATCCGCGAGATGACCGAGCTTGAAGTCGCCGGCAGTTCAGTCGATATGATTGAGTACTTCGTCAATCGACTCGACGAACGAGGCATTCCGGTGGTCACACCACCCGGAGGACTGGCCTGTCACGTCGACGCCTCCCGATTCGTCCCTCACATTCCCCAACTCGATTACCCGGCCGGCTCGCTTACTGCGGCCATCTACCTGACATCCGGCATTCGCAGCATGGAGCGGGGAACTGTTTCGATGGAGCGCGACGGAGATGGGAATGACGTGCCCTCAGACCTCGAACTGGCCCGACTCGCGGTCCCACGTCGTGTCTATACCATGTCGCACGTCGAATATGCTGTGGATCGACTGGAATGGCTCTATAATCATCGGGATCTCGTGGGGGGACTCGAGTTCACTCATGAACCTCCGGTCCTTCGATTCTTCTTCGGAAAGCTTAGACCGAAGGGCGAGGACTGGGGACTGAAGCTGGTGGAAGCGTTCAAATCCGACTTCGGATCGGACGCCTAGTTAACAGTTCAAAACTAATCGAGAAATCAAGGTCGGGCGGGGCTCAAAGCACCCCGCCCAAGGCCGGGTTCGTGTAGCCAACGATAGCTAGAATCAAAGCAGGAAGAATGATCTCTTCTCACTCGAAGAAGAAAGACCACGCGATCGGATTAACCTCAGCAGATGTTCTGCTGCTAGTGACAGCCACCCTCTGGGGGGTTAATTTCTCAATCGTCAAGTTCGCCCTCTCTGGAATCCCTCCGCTTGCCTTCAACAGCATCCGCTTCGCTGTTGCAACGGTAACGATGCTGCTAGTCGCCAAGTCGCTTGGGAAGGAGATCAAGGTTCGGAGGCGGGATCTCCCTTACTTGATCGGCCTGGGTCTAATCGGGAACACCGCCTATCAGATTCTCTTCATTTTTGGGATTGCCCACACGACAGCCGAAAACTCTTCCTTGATCCTTGCGACTTCACCGGCTCTGGTCGCCCTGATGGGTAGTGCAGCCGGTGTCGAAAAGGTGAGTTCAAAGGGATGGTTTGGAATCGGGCTCTCCCTTGCCGGAATACTGCTGATCATTTCGGGAAGTGACAGAGCCGCTCAAGTCCACCTCGGAGGTCCCAGCCTGAAAGGGGACCTTCTGATTCTCGCAGGGACAATCTGCTGGTCATGTTACACGCTGCTGGTTCGGCCTCTCACTCGGCGGTATCCCTCGACCACGGTCACAACAGTCAGTACGGCCGCAGGGACAATTCCCCTCGCTTTGATTGCCACGCCAACACTCGTGACCCTCGAATGGCGGGAAGTACCCTCTTCAGCCTGGCTGGCATTGGTCTTTTCCGGAATCTTCTCGATCGCACTCTCTTACTTCTTCTGGAATCATGGCGTGACAAAACTCGGGAGCACCCGGACCTCAATCTACTCGAACCTCTGCATCCCGGTGGCTCTGTTCACCGCCTGGATGTGGCTGGGGGAGTCGCTGACGACCACACAATGGTGGGGTACTGTTCTGGCTATCGGAGGAGTTATGCTGGCCCGGAGGTTCACCCGGTCGTCGTCTTCTTAGGCGATGGTACGAGTGCTACCGGCCTTCGATTGAATCGGCCCGCCACTGAATCGACAGTAGACAGTCGCGCGGCGCTCCGCTGGCCCGGACCACGGTAGCCGAGGTTACATCGGAATCGCAATAGCTCCCGCCGAACTCCGTCCCCAAAGTGACCTTCCTTGTCTGCGGAGAACTGGTAATCGCTCGCGAGATCTGCAGTTCTGCAGAACAAACGTTCTCTTCAAGCGATTCAATCGTAAAGCACAGATCCATCCCACGGCGGCTCAACGGCTCCTCCGGTCCCGTCAGGGTAGCGAACAGAGAACAGGAGCGATTACTCGAGGTACTCCTGCACTTCGCAGGCCCACCTATGGTGAGGCCTCCGGGACCGAACAGCGGTGAACTGAGACTTACTTCGGCAGCCGGCGCTGCCGTTTGCATCACAGGCGTACTGGTTGTCAGCAGCCCGTCCTGACGCAATGTCTGGGTCACGATCGGCGCCGATGTCTCAAATTCGACCGTTCCCTCGTACTGACCAGTGCCCTCGAAGAACGGCGGCTCATTGATATTGCGGGCCAGGTGCTGCTCAGGCTCGAGGACAAACACACTTGTGGCTAGTTCAGCACCCGAATGATCCAGCTGGCGGGCCATCACCTCCACTGAGTCGGTGCTACTGGGGTTTGCCACCGCGATCCCCGTATTTGTTTTCGATTCAAGATCGCGGTAGCCGAACACTTTGAAATCGCGACTGGCCTCAGCCGGAAGGACCCCCACCTGTCCAGCAAGTCCGCCATTCGAGTAGAGCTGAAGAAACGATGTCGCCGTGAAACTCCGGTCAGACGAGAGTCTCGCCCAACCAATCACGGCTTGTTCACTCCGAAACTCCAGCGTTCGAGTCATCTTCTGACTTAGTTCGACATCTTCGCTGAAGAACTTCCCCCCTCCCAAATCGGCCGTACGGAAGAGTTCTACTGTCAATGTCAGAGCGCCCTCTCCCGGGTTGTGCACGGTGTATGAGGTCCTCATGTCGGGACCGGCGGCAAACTGAGGGAATACTTCGACAGCTCCCCACACAGGGGAAAAAAATAAAAGTGACAGCATCGTAACTTGGCAAAAAACCTTCATCAGAAATGTCCTCCTTCGGAAAAAGGGGCGGCTATCGCTGGGCTGTCTCGGCCAGGTCCATAAGCAGGATTCCGTAACCGACACCGGCCTCATCCTTGCTCATGGCAATCTGGAAAGCCATCCGACTCCCATCGGGACTGATCACCGGGTTGGATGCCTTAAAACCCTCAAAATCACTAAAGTAGGTCAGCCGCGTGTAATCCTTTCCCGTCCCGTCGAGCCGCAACTTCCAGATATCGATGAAGTGGTCTCCCCGGTCATTCTGTTGGTCACATTCGACTGTAGTGAATTCCCCATCCGGAAAGATCCCTTCGGGTTCGTCATAAACTCCGGGCGAATTCGTGTAGTTCACCACCTTGCCATCGGCAAGGAGGACACCCATGACTTCCGCTTCATTCTCCGGCTGATAGCAGGAGAATGTGAGCTCCGAGTCATCCTTACGGAAGTCTTGCGCTTCGAGCCAGCAGTGGGGCCACTTATCGCTGTGAACCACTCGCTTATTGACGAGACTGACGTCCTTTCCTTCCACCTGGACATCAGCCACTACCAGCCGGGAAACTCCCTCGGAAATCTCGTCGGGGTACTGGTTCGAGCTCTCAGACCAGGCGATCCGAGGCGATTGCCGGGAAGCAGCAATTCCTTCATTCAGTTTCTGCCCGAGTCTTGTCGGCGGGCCGCTGGAACCCTTGGCCAGAAACCAGAGCTCCGACTCGTTCCAGCGAGCCTTTCCCCGGTCAACTGCCTCGGAAGGCCCGATCAGGATGAAATCGCCACTTGAAAGGTAGTGCACCCTGAAAAACCCCGCGTGGGAGAATGCGCAGGTTAAACAGCTAAGTTCCCGGGTCTCGACATCGATCTCGAACGCATCACCCAGCGTTCGATGAACGAAAGCAATCCGTTGACCATTCGGAGACCAAACCGCGCGCTCCCCGAAGTTCGTCAGCACCTGAACATTTGAAGGAAGCGAATCCAAAGGGCTCTTCTGGGCCCACGCTGCGGGCAGGACAAGCCCCATCCACAGTACGGTAGTTGCATACAGGGCCCGACGGCCTGAACCGCAACTCTCTCTAACAGACCAATGCAAAGGATTGAAAGACATATACCCTCCTCATGTCCTTACTCAAGCCGTTTCAAGTACGCATAGTAGGCACCGACCGTATCTCCATCACCGAGAAGGAAGGACGCTTTGAGATCCAGGGCTCCCTTGTCCAGACGCATCTGCTGCACCACGCCACGATCACCCTGATCCACCATCCATTCAATTCTCCGCTCGCCGGCTTCGATCCGCGCTCCACTGATTGCAAGTGAGACCCCGATTTCCTCAGATTCTGACCCCGCTTCGCCAGGGGAACCGAGTGTCCAGTCCAGTTCGAGCGGCCAGCGCGTCAAGACAATCTCATAAGCTCCCGATTGCGCAACCTCCAGAGTCCAAGTCCCATTGGCCCGGTATCCCCGAGTGACTTGACGTTGATTCCAGGGCGGGTTTCGCTCCCCTTCCGAGCCGAAGGAGTCAGGCAGTTCGACATAGTGCCAGTCGTGGGACGTCAGTCGGCTGATCTCACCCGCATTCTTCCCGACTACGATGCGTTCGACCGCTGCCAGGGACGGGCCAAGACCCTCCCACCATTTCTGATATGCCGACCGCAGGTGGTCCACTTCCTGTGGGTATTCCGCTGCTACATCCTTCACCTGTCCGGGATCGGAGCGGACATCAAACAACCGGGTCCCGTCAATCAACCTAAAGCGGGACGACATGACGGCACTGCGCCGCCACTTGATCGGGTACTCGAGCCGCTGTGAATCCACCACCAGAACCCTTTCGGGAAGCGACTGAACCTTTCCGGTAAGCAGCCTTTCGAGACTCACACCATCAAAGTTCACGGAATCGGGGAAAGGAATTCCACAGAGTTCCATCACTGTTGGAAGAACATCGATATGGGCGGTCAGCTCTGAGATGTCGCGGCCACCTTCCAGGCCCCCATCCGGCCACCTGATGAAGAAGGGCACCCGATGCCCGCCTTCGAACTGAGAACCCTTCTTTCCTCTCATTCCCGCATTGAATCCGTCAATGACAAATCCGTTTCTGTCGAGCGCGGCTCCTTCCGCGGTCCCGTTGTCGGTCAGAAAGATGAAGATCGTCTTTCTTGTCAGATCCAGGCGATCGAGAAGACTAATCAAGCGGCCCAGGTTTTCGTCAATGTTCGTGATCATCCCGTAAAAGGAGGCACGACTGGAAGTGACTCCCGACTCACCGTAGGGACGGCTATACCGATCGTCGACACGGTAGGGACTGTGCGGCGCATTGGTCGCAAGATAACAGAAGAACGGCACCTCCCGATGCTGCTCAATGAAGTCGATCGCCTCACTAAACCAGACGTCTGTACAGTACCCCTCAAAAGCCCTGGCCTGCCCTCGATCAAGGTAGGTGTCGTCGAAGTAGTCATTGCCCCAGAAATCGGGGATCTGGCCAACTCCACCACCCCCGTGCACTACCGATTGCTGGAATCCACGGTCCTGAGGCCGAAAGGGATAGTTGTCACCGAGGTGCCATTTCCCGAAGATTCCCGTCCGATAGCCATGGGAAGCGAAGATCTCCGCCATGGTCTTTTCTGCACGCCCCAGAAATGACCGGCCCATGACTGTATGCCAAACACCGGTCCGGTTTGAGTACCTTCCGGTCATCAGGGCAGCTCTCGTAGGCGCACAGGTGGGACTGACATGGAAATCTGTGAGGCGAACACTCTGCCTGTACAGTTTATCGAGGTGTGGAGTCTGAAGCAGGGGATTGCCGTGAACACCCAAATCGCCATACCCCTGATCATCCGTCATCAGGATAACAACGTTGGGCTGCTCACCTCTCGAACCTGGCCCGGAACATCCCGTGAGCAGGGAGAGGAGGACGGTTAGCGAGGCAATAATCGCAAGTCGCATCACTCATCAGTCTAGCTGAATGACGAGAAACCCGACAGGATGGGAAGTTCGGTCAGACCTTGATGGCTCCCTAACCGTTGTCCACCTGATCAGAACCACGGGCACTGAAATGCTTGGCTGGGAGTATGAGCCAGAACGGGGAGGGCGGCTGCGACCGTGAGGGCGCGGAGGAAGGAGGCATCAGGCCTTGGCTGCAAGGATCACTGCCAAGACCTGATGGCCAGATTCGTTTTGAGCAGAGCTGGATTACTTCGTCTGGAAGTAGATCAGACGGTCAAACGTATCCCGATGCTCCCCGGGCTCGATAATGTCCATAAAGAATGCCCGGCGGGCGGTGCGTTCCGTTTCTGAAACACCCTCCTGTGCCGCTTCGAATGCAGCGCTGACAGCCTCGTCTTTTGCCATATCGTCGATGGCGTAATAGATCGACCAGCGGCCCGGCTTGTCCGTATGGAAGTGTTCGGTCTCAAGCGAGTAACTGGCGATCACACCATCAGCGAGGAGTTTATCCCAGACCGGCTTTTGCCTGGCTTCCCAACTTTTCTGGAAATCGGACCCCTTCCCGGTTTTGACCTGCCAGCTGGATCCAAGCAGATAGCCCTTGGTTATGCTGACGGGACGATTTGCATAGAACGCCGATCGAAGCACGTGGTCTTCATGTTTGGTCACGAGTTTGGCGAGCAGAGCATCGCCTTCACCTGCTGTAGCTTTGCCGAGGATTTCCTGGTAAGCATCGAAGACCTTCTCCAAATCGGCGATGCTTCGAGCCCCAAACCAAGTTGAATGCGAGTAGCCGTCTGGACTGTGCAGCCCTTCTGCGGCGAGCGCCCATTCGACAATTAGACCATCAGCCAGTAGCTTCTCCATTACCGCCTTCTCGTACTTGTCGAAGTAGGCTTTGAATTCACCCCATTTCGCCCGCGGAACATCCCACTGCTGACCAGCGAAATAGATCTCCTCGGCATCCTGGGCCAGAGCCAGCCCCGGGGAACTGACGAGTAGACAGAACGCAACTGCAAACCATATAGCTTTCTTCATTTGAGATCCCTCCTGATATTGAAAAGAAACGTGGTGGAAATCACCTTTTGGTTGGCCTCAGTGTAGAAGAAAGCTCCCTTTCAGTGCAACAATGAGTCTCATCTACACATTTATGTAAACAGTCGAAAGACAGCCGCAGGCGCTGTTGCGAATTGAGTCGGCCGGAATGGAGAGACAGGTCGGAGCTCAGATGCCAGCGAGGATCAGCAGCCCCCAAAGGCCAAGCACGACGCCTGCAACACGGCTGAACTTATCTCCCCAGGGCACCACCTTTTCAACCAGCGTTATTCCGGTTATCAGGGCCATCCATAGGATATTCATCACCCCGAGCACGAAAAGAAGTGCCATTAAGAACCAGCAGCAGACCGTGCAGAAGACTCCATGTTTCAGACCCATCTGAAAGGCTCCGGTGGTGCCTTCTTTCCAGTCGGTCAGTATGAAACTCAGCGGTGTCCGACAATGCTTGAGGCAGGCCTGCTTGAGTGGAGTCCACTGAAAAACTCCCGCCGTTAGGAGGAGGATTCCAGAGAAGATCGGACTGGAGCTCGCCAGCATAGCGTTGACGAGAGCGATTTCCTGTAATTCAAGCTGAGCAAATGCCGCCACAGCACTGAACAGAACCCAGACCACCAGATAGCCCGCAAGGAATACAGAAGTCGCAACATAGGGCTGGCCCCGATTCCTTCGCTTCCGGTTAATGCGGGCGAATGTCAGCACCATCGGGGTGGCTGTCGGGGTCATCATCGCCACCATCATGATCGACCACATGATGAAGGTGTAGAAGAATCCCTCATGGGCGTGGCCATGATGCCCCATTGCCATATGCGAGACATCCAATGACATCTGGATCGTATAGAACCAGGATAAGGCAGTGAGTGCACCGATCCCCGCGAGAACGATCGTCCGGTCTCTCGAAAAGACAGTCTCCATGACCTCAGGGACCTTGATACTCGAATGAAGCGAAGATGGCACCGCGGTCAGAAATTTCCCAGCTATAGCCATGATCTTCGTATTTCATTTGAACTGAACTCGCCAGTTCCGCGGGAAACCCCGGAGCCACAGCAACAGGATGATTCGAGACCGTCACCTGTTCGCCGTTCTGACCGAAGAAGGTCTCAATCTCGGCAAGCCCGACATCGCCCACCTGAAGCTTTCTCCGATCTCCATTCTGCTCATAACGAACGGAGGCTGTTGACACGCCCAGCACTTCCCCGACGTGCTCACACAGGACGGCGGGGTGCCCCCCGGCCTGGCCCGAGAAGATCATCGTCAGTGCGTCTTTCTGCGCGTCGTCTGCCCGATCGTCGAGATACAACGCGACCTTCCAATCGACTTGGACCATATTGCCTGGAGAATGGAGCGCTAACGCCACGTTC
>CP070717.1:185120-188984 GCA_020350445.1 Acidobacteriota bacterium
CGAACCTCCTCCACAGGGAGTGGCTGGCAGGGGGCCGCTCGGCACGAGACCTGTCAGAGTCGAGTTCAGATTGTCGCTGAAAGCGATGCTCGTCGCTGAATTGACTCGATCTGGATTCTGAATCGTGAACTCGAGGTTGACAGTGCCACCGGGCACAACCGGATCATTTGTAAACGACTTGTTCAGGAAGTCTCTCAGAACATTGAGTTTGGCTGTAGCCAAACCGCTAGAGACCGCAGAAATCCCGCTTTTCAAATCACCGGACGTGTTAATAAACGGGCCGGCCAACGCACCAGTTGTTACGTCGACGCTCAAACTACAGCTAGATCCACCATTGACTGCCCCTCCAAAGTAGCTGATGACATTGGATCCGGGTACGGCAGTCAATGTGCCTCCGATACAATCGGTTGAGGCGTTTGGCTGAGCCGCAACTACCATCCCTGTCGGAAGTATGTCTTCGAAGGTTAGAAAGTCGGCACTTTCAGTAGCAGCCTCAAAGTATTCGATGCTGAAGGTCAAAGTACTCGTTCGCCCAACTGTAACTGTATCGGGGACGAACGTCTTACTGAAACCTGGACGGTCGTATGCTACGTCGATTTTGGCGGTTGCGGATCCGCTGTTTCCAAGACTGGAGATGAGGTCACCTGACGTGTTCGTAGCGCTGGAATTAGCAACAACGTTTACCGTGACGGTGCAGGATGCGCCAGCCCCCAGGCGAGAACTGCTGAAGCTGATCGTCGTTCCACCATCGGGAGCACTGAGACTTGCTTCGTTGCAATTGGTCGTCGCACTCCCCGGGTTGGCGATTTCCAGTCCAACGGGTAAGTTGTCTGTAAACGCTAGATCTGAAGCTGGGTTCGAAGTGTTATTTGTGATGTAGAAAGTCAATTTACTCACGCTGCCCCAGCCAACAGTGCTGGGTGAGAACGACTTACTGAAACTTACTGGGTTCTGCGCTTGCGCCGTGCCTGTCACGAGGGCAATCATCAACATGAGCAAACACCCGATCACTCCCGCTTTCAGTCGGAGATTCCAACTCTTGGCTATATAACCCATGCTTGAAAAAGAGTTACTGGTCGGTAGTTCAGAAGGGAGAGCCTGACTCATAAGCATTAAGAAATCTCCGTACCATCAAATTCAACTTCAGTAGGAACAACCATATAGTCCGAACGGGTGACGAAACTCCCAAGTATCTTGCTTCTCCACTAGCGCCCTGGACCGGGTCGTTCAGTCAATAGCCGCATTATAACGGCAGGACGACCTGGAAGCGATACCCAATATGCATTCTGACCTGAAGATGATCTGCCAACACCGGTGCCGACTGTCTTGGATGGCTGACAATGTGGAGACTGGAGGCCGGGGGGATCCTTCACCGCTAAGCCGCTAAGCCGCTAAGCGGATTACTTTGTTTCCATGTAGGGCTTTGCGGTAGGTGTCCCAAGCTTGAGAGGCTGCAGGAGAGGTTCCACCGCTAAGACGCAAAGGCGCTAAGCGGACTTCCTGGTTTTTCCTTGCAGGACGTCGATTTAGATTCCGGTTTATTCATCTTTGGGAGTGTCTTACAAGGTGCCCTACTAAAATAAGAGAATCATCCGCTTGGCGTCTTTGCGCCTTAGCGGTTCAAACCTATTCTTCGCAGATTTCCGGATTGAGACGTATATAGGTAGTAAGGTAAAACGCAATGTCTCAAAACGCTGTTCGGAAAGAGATCAGTTTAGCGCTGAAAGAAGTCTTTGGATTCCCGGAGTTCCGACCGAACCAAGCGGGAGTGGTGGAGGCGCTGATTGCCGGGAACGACGCGTTTGTCGTCATGCCAACCGGGGGAGGGAAGTCGCTCTGCTACCAGTTACCCGGCTTTGTTCTTCCAGGCACCTGCATGGTGGTCAGTCCATTGATCTCATTGATGAAAGACCAGGTGGATGCTGCTATCGACAACGGAATCGCAGCTGCCTATCTGAACAGTTCACAAAGTGAAGTGGAACGATCCGAGGCATTTCATGCCCTGATCAACGGACAGCTCGATTTGCTCTATATCTCCCCTGAACGCTTCGCGATGCCCGAGTTTCAGAAGGATCTCAAGCGAGTCAATCTCAACCTGGTCGCCATCGATGAAGCTCACTGCATTTCGGAGTGGGGGCACGACTTCAGAAAGGACTACCTCGGCCTGTCAGAACTCGTGAAGATGTTTCCCGCGGTTCCCGTTGCGGCCTTCACCGCCACTGCCACCCATCGCGTGCAGCAGGACATCATCGATAAGCTCGGACTGCGCAAACCACACATTGTCAGGGCTTCCTTCAACCGTCCAAATCTCTTCTACCGGGTCACTCCAAAGGCTGATGTCAATGACCAGATTCTTGATTTCGTTCTGGCACATCAAGGCGAATCGGGAATCATCTATCGGACCACACGGAAGAATGTCGAAGAGACGGCTGCCAGGCTCGAGCGAAACGGGATTGTGGCTCGTCCCTATCACGCCGGACTCGAAGACGAAGAGCGAAAGGAGAACCAGGACCTGTTCAACCGCGACGAGGTTCCTGTCATCGTCGCCACGATCGCCTTCGGACTGGGAATCGACAAATCGAACGTCCGGTACATCGTTCACGGAGATCTTCCGAAGAACATCGAAAGCTACTACCAGGAAACCGGACGGGCCGGGCGGGATGGAGAACCGGCCTATTGCCAGCTCTTTTATGGACGGCAGGACATTCTCAAGATCCGCTATTTCATCGATAAGGTCGAAGACGATCAGGAACGGGAGCGACTACTGCACCTGCTCAACGAAATGGCAGGACTGGCCGAGATCAACGCCTGCCGCCGCCGCCGATTGCTCTCCTACTTCGGAGAGCAGTATGAGGAGGCGAACTGCGGAACCTGTGATGTCTGCACAGGTGAAGTCAGAACCGTTGAAGCCACGAAAGATGCCCAGATCGCTTTGTCGGCAATTTACAGGAGTGACCAGCGGTTTGGGATGGCCCAGATCATCGATATCATCCGCGGAGCAGACACGGAGAAGATCCGAAGATTCGGCCACGATCAGCTCTCGATGTATGGGCTTGGAGCCGATCGAAACAAGCCGTACTGGCGCGGGATCATCGATAACCTGATCGCCCAGAGTTACGTCACTCCCTCCGATGGACAATACCCGGTATTGAAGCTCCTTCCTCGCTCCCGGGCACTTCTGAAGGGTGAAGAGGAGTTCTACGTCTTCGAAAGGGAGAAGCCTTCGAAACGGCATCGATTCGAAAGCGATTCTTTTGTTAATATCCGGCTTTTCGAGGAACTTCGGCAGCTTCGAAAGGATCTGGCGGCACGTCGCAGACTTCCGCCTTACCTGATCTTCTCCGATCGCACGCTCCGGGAGATGTCTCGCTTTCGGCCTGTCACCGACATTGAGATGCGGCGGATCACCGGGGTCGGTGAAGCCAAGCTCGCCTCCTATGGCCGGATCTTTCAACAGGCGATCAAGGCGTTCAGCGAGCGTGAAGATCATTAAAACCGCAAAGACCCCCGGAAGGTTGAACCGCTAAGACGCAAAGGCGCAAAGAAGATTCTGAGGGTTCCATGTGGGACGCTTTGGGAGATCTCGGCCTGATGTTTAGTGTAAGCCTGAGGGAGGTTCCTAAGAGTATTAGAACCGCAAAGACGCTAAGACGCAAAAGAAGATTCTTTAGGGTTCCATGTGGGACGTGTTGGAAGATCTCGGTTTAAGGTCTTGTGGTGACCTATCGAGGCGTCCTACTGGAAGAAACACAGAAATCTGTTTAGCGCCTTTGCGGCTTAGCGGTTAAATCTGTCCTCCAGCCTTTCAAGGCTTGAAAGTTTACCGTAAGGCCCTACCTGGAAACCCAAAGGTCTGCTTAGCGC
>CP070717.1:189084-191755 GCA_020350445.1 Acidobacteriota bacterium
ATTGTCCACGGACCCCGGGACCGATGGCCCCGATCCGGATCCGGTCATTGGCCCCGAGGATCGTACGATTCAGTCCCGGCAGGCTCGCTGCAATGGCTGCCGATTTTGCGGTGGTTGCAAGAAACTCTCTACGACTTGTTCCGGTCTTCTTCCTTCCCATCTTCATCCTCCGAGATTTCCATTTACGGGCTAAGGACAAGGATAACGGGTTGAACGGAAAAACGCAGCATTTCCGATGCGAATGAGAGCCAGTTCCGGTCCGCTGTCGCGGATTCTCGAATCAAGGGGACCAGCTCAGTCAGGGAATATCTCGTCGAAGGTATCGATCGCGTCGAAGCCTTCGATCAAGCGCATGGGTCTCTTGCGGTCGGGCTGGAGGATTGCGATGAGGTAGTGGATTCCGAACGTCCTCGCCGATTCCAGGACCGGCAGACTGTCATCCACAAGAACTGTGTGGGCCGGGTCAAAGGGTTCGACAGCATTCAGCCTGTTCCAGAATGCTGGGTCCTCTTTTGGGAGACCGAGGTCGTGGGAGCAGACGAGTGCGTCGAGGTGCCCGCCGAGCCGGGTTTTCTCCATTTTGAGGGACAGGCTCTTCCCATGGGCATTGGTGACCAGAACGGCCCGAATCCCGCGCTGTCGCACCGCGTCGAGGAATTCCACCACGTGGGGCTGGACAGCAATCAGGTGTTCAACCTCCTGTTTGAGTACCGGGATATCGAGGCCCAGTTCCTTGGACCAGAAGTCGAGGCAGTACCATTCCAGGGAGCCTTCGAAGCTGCGATACCGCTCCAGTAACTCCGATTTGGCCTGTTCCGGCTCGATTGAATACTTCTCAGCGTAGCGCTGTGGAACATGTTCCCGCCAGAAGTAGTCGTCGAAATGCAGGTCGAGCAGGGTCCCGTCCATGTCGAGTAGCACCGTCTGTATCTTCTTCCAGTCAATCATCGTGGTCCTGAGTGCGTTGAACGAAGGCTTGGCTTCCCAGCTTATCACCTTGCAGGATCTCGGGCGAAGCATCCGCGGGCATGAAACGCATGGAATTTGGGGCAGACCCGTGCTTAACTGTTGGAGTATGGATATCCGCGAACCCCTGAATCGTGTTCTGTCCGAACCTACGCCTCACTCGCTGTGGGAGTTTAGGTCCCATCTGTTAGCCTCGGGCCTGGAAGCCGAATCGCCGATCTGGGGAATTCTGCAGTCCTTCCACACTTTCCTCAGTGATCTGAACGCCCGGATGACTGCCCGACAGTACAGCCAGTACGCTTCACTGCTCGATATTTCCGCTTTGGGCGGGGTCATGCTGGAGAAGATTCTTGAATCGGAATCTGGTCAAGAACTGGCGCGCAGTCTTTTCGGAACGTTGATGAGCGAGGGGCTGATGGCCCTGGGAACTCGCCAGCATATCAAAGCCTGGGAAGCTGAGATGGAATCGACTTTCAGTGCGGCCGGCTGGACGCTTTATGAACAGATCTGGAGGCTTTCTGAGATTGCCAAACCGGAACTGGACGGTGAACTGCGGAAGCGGTTGGTTGACCAGTTGATAGCCCCGATCTTGAATGTGGATTCCAGCGGAATGCTGAAGGGGGTACTGATCGGAAGGCTGTTTCAGCTGGTCCTGGCCTGGGCGGTCGCCCCACTCATTAAGCCCACCGACAGCTAGACCGGTACGTCATGAGGCTGGGGGAAGGGGAACGGGCACTCCAGTTGCCTTGAGTTCGAGGATCATTCTTGCCCAGACCCACACCAGGCGGAGAGCGACGGCCGTAAGGCCGATGCAGAGTCCTACCCAGAGACCGGTGACCCCCCAACCGAAGACAAAACAGAAGACGAAACTGACGGGAAGTCCGACCAGCCAATGGAAGATGAGGTTGGTGATCATGGGGATGCGCGTTTCACCGATTCCTCGCAGGATTCCGGTCGCGACCACCTGAAGACCGTCAAAGATCTGGAAAAACGCGGCCACACCCAGGAGCGGAATGCCTTTAGCGATCAGCTCCACGTTCGTCGTGAAGAGCCGGAGGATCGATGAAGGTGCCACCAGCAAGACGATTGCCGCCAGCCCCATGAATCCGCCTCCGATCAGAAGAGCCGTCCATCCGGCTTCCTCCGCCTGGTCGGTGCTTCTGCGGCCAAGGGCCTGGCCCACCCTGACCGCTCCAGCAGATGAGACGCCGAGTGGGATCATGAATGTGAAGCTCGCTGTGGCCAGAGCCACCTGGTGCGCTGCCAGCGAGATCGCATCGAGCCGGCTGGCGAGGGCTGTTGCCAGGGCGAAGACCCCCACCTCCAGGGTGACCTGCAGTGCGGCAGGAAAGCCGAGACTTGCCAGTTGCTGAATGCGGGGGCGGCTGAACCGAGGGAAGTCTCGGCTGAGAGATCTCAACCGAGACCGTTCGAGCCAGGCAATGTAGAGGAAGAGTACAGCCCCGAGGTAGATGCGCGAAATCAGTGTGGCCCAGCCCGCTCCCGTCACACCGAGTGCAGGAGCACCGAGATTGCCAAAGATCAGGAGCCAGTTGGCCAGCGCGTTGACAGCATTTGCCGATACCAGGGTAAACATGACGATGCCGACATGTGACTGCGCCTGCAGGTATCTTCTGGCGGAAGTGTAGAGAAAGAGGGGAAAGATACTGAGCGTCAAGGTTTCAAGATAGGGGCCGGTCAGTTC
>CP070717.1:191855-195947 GCA_020350445.1 Acidobacteriota bacterium
ATCCTTGAAGAATGTAGGAGCCTCAGTTCGAAGGCTGCCCGCTCGGATTCGGTGAGCTGATCCTTCAGGTATTCCTCGATCAACTCGTCTTCTACGAGATCGATCATTCCTTCGGCCCGAGTGAAGAGGGTGTCGTTATCCATAAGCTGTTCTTCAAAGTGCTGCTCTTCCGACGCGCTCAACTGTCCCAGCAGGTAATCTTTGAACCTTGTTTCGACTGGGTCGTCTCTTTCCATGTCAGCCCCGCTTTTCAAGTGTTTGCTTCTCCAACCTTCATGTGTTCGAATCCTCAACCGAAGATGTAAAAATTGGTGTTTTCATTTCTGTTTCAGGCAATCTGTAACGCACTTTCGCAGACGGATCCTAATCCTGCAGGTCCTGATCCGCAGAGAGTTCACACTCGTCCCCAACTGCCGGGCCATTCTCTCTCTCCGTTCGATCTTGGTCCTCTTCTCGTCACGATAGTATTCGAGGATGAGTTCGCACTCCAAAGGATCCAGTAGCTGTTCCATGCAGTCTTCCAGGCAACCCAAGGCTTCTTCCTGTTCCGCCGGTTCGGACGGCGCGGGAGGCTGTGGGGGCTTCTCCCGGAGGGATTCAAGAAAGATCAGGCGTCCCACCCCGCAGATGTAGTGCGAGGGATCTCCGACATAACTTGTAATTGTGGGTAGTCTCCGCGTCACGCGGTCAAACGTCCGATCAACCAGCTCCTCTGGTCGGTCTGAACCTCTCCACTTGAACAAGCCGATCATCTTACGCCTGATCTCCTCGTAAACTTGGCCTTGCAGAGCCTCCGTTTCCCTGGGATTGAGGCCTTCGAGGGAACGGTTACAGACGAGGAAGTCCAATAGGTTCTGAAATTCCCGGTTCCCTTTCGAAATCGGTTCTAGCTCCCTGTTATTCACTGAAGGATACCTCCATCCACCCAGTCGCCTTGAATGATGAAGGAAGCCCAATAGAAGGGTGAGTCCCATTCGGCGCTTTCCCACATTTTCATTTGCGCTGAACGAAGTGCGGCGGCGGGGGATTCTTTACCCGCGAACATCGCTCGATAGAATTCCACCATCAATTCCTTCGTTGCCAGATCGTCGACCTTCCAGAGGCTGGCGACAATTCTCTTGGCGCCAGCGTACATGAAACCTTGGACGAGGCCGACGAGACCTTCACCTCGATACTCTTTCCCCAAATACGATTCACAAGCACTGAGAACAACCATCTCGGCGGGCAGATCGAGGTTGTAGATGTCGTGCAGTCTCAGAAATCCCTCCACGGGTGTCCCATCGGGTGCGAACATCGATAACACCACACCGGAGAGCCCGGGATGTTGTTGGTTCAGGATGCCGTGCGTGGCAAAGTGGATGATCTTGAAATCCCTGAGTCCTTCGCTGGTTGCAACGGCACGGCTCGATTCAAAACCGGTCGCCTTCAGGAAGGAGCCCTCGGGGAGAAGCCTAACGATCGCCTCAGCCTCGAAGCTCGAGGCGGGCAACCGGGGAAACTTCCCAAGGTCGGGCCCGTGGTCTGTTTCCCTGTCTCCGCCCCGCGCAGTCCCGTTTGGCGTTTCTCTGCCAAACTGTCCGGGAAGCCGAGGATCGTCAGGTTGCAGGACTGGATCAGCGAGGACGGCGAGCACCTTCCTCGAAGGAGAGCGGTTCGACGGTTGTGTCCGAAGTGCAGCCAGGATTGAAGCGGAAGGTATCCGTACCAGTTCATGGTCCAGGATCAGGGGTGCCGGACTGTCGTCGGCTCTTCTCCCGGGTATCGGTAAGGCGGAAAAGGGAAGGAGGTGGAGGGCGCCGTCACTAACAATCAGGAGCCGCTTGTATATCGATCGAGAGACAACTTTCCCGAGAAGAATCTCGGACAATTCTTGAGCGTCCTGCCAGTAGATCCTATTTGCTTCCCTGATTCTCAGGCGGCGTTCCCGTACGGTTTCCCCGGGCCTCGTTTCCCTGGCTTTGAGGGATTCGAGCAGGTTCATGACGAGGGTTTCTATTTCTTTTCGGGCGGGGAGGAGATGGAGTTGGTGGTGATTGCGGGAAACTTGCCAGAGGTAGCTGTGAACCTCTCCGAGCTGATACTCGAGCAAAAGAGTTTCGTGATCCAGCAACTGTTCCTGAACCTCATCGAGACCGAGGATGGCGGGACTCGTCAACGAAGCGTACCGGGGATACCTTGTTCGAATGAGTGCCTCGAGGTGCGTGTACTCAGCCGACAGACGGGCACTCTCATCGTCTATCTTTTCTGCCTCGTTCGGGGCGTCCACGGGAATGCCCAGCCTATCCTCCGCCAGATGGTTCAGCCTTGTCCGAAGGTCCGTTTCCTGGTACAAGAGGGCTGTGTCGACACCCCGGTTTACGACCACGTCCTCCCGGCCCAGGGTATCCAATAGCGATCGGGCACGAGCCCGTTCACTGACCTGGAATGCTTGGACATCCAGACCTGCCTTCGGGTTCCGCATATGCCCTTCAATCAGGAGGTCTGCGTAGGCGTTGTAGAAGTGATGGATCGAGGCCAGGTAGGATGTTCGGAAGTCCCCCGGAAGATCGGCCCGGACCGTTTCAGCGATCTCGAGGGCCGCTCGGCCGTGGTCCAGAGCTTCCTCAACCCTCCCGAGTCTCGCAAGAGTTGTGGCGAGCCGATACTGGGCCTGTCCTTCATACTGCCGATAGCCTGAAGCCTGACAGAGCTGAAGGGCCTTACTCAGGTATTCCAGCGCGATTTCATAGGCGTCCGACTGTTGATGAATCACACCCAAAGCAAGTAGAGCCAGGAACTGTGAGTAGTGGTCACCAGTTTCCTCGAGTACTTCAAGGGCCCGGTTCAACGAATTTTCTGCGTTCTCGACTTGACCCAGTTCGAACTGGGCTTCTCCCATGAAGTGCAGGACGATAGCCTGGTTTCGGAGATCCCCCAGTTGCTGAAAGAAGGGCAGGCTTTGAGCGAAGCTGTCGACAGCCGCCTGGAATTGGCTTGCCCGGATCTGTGCCCAGCCGTTCAATTCCAGGGTTGATCCTTGGGACTGGACATCCCCGACCTGAGAATAGGCTTTGAGGGCCTCTCTGAAGTACTCGATGGCAGCTTCCTCCTCCTGCCCGTCCAGGAACAGCATCCCCAGTCCATTGAGGACGGCCGCACTGAGCCGCGGTGCGTAGATATTGGATGAGATCTCTCGTGCCCGATAGAAGAGGGCCAGCGCCTCATCCTTCTCATCGAGCTTGCTGAGGTGGGCTGCCAAACCCTGGAGAGCCCGGGCCAACTGTTCAGGATTGCCCAGTATCTCCTCCAGGTTGAGGCCCGCAGTGAACGATTCTCGTGCCAGGTATTCTTCACTGATGGCAGAGTAGTTGTGTCCCAGCTCGGTCAGTACTCGGGATTCACCTCGTCGGTCTGCGAGTGAACGCCAGAGCTCCAACGCCTTTTTCGCGAAACCGACCGCGTCTCTGGGCTCAATGAGACTGACTACATAGGCCATCGCTTCGTTGCAGACTGCCCGGGCAAGATCGTCTTGAGTTCTCTCGCTGATACTGAGACAGGTATTGGCAAGTTCCCGGCCTTTTTCAATCTCCCCCAGATCCCCATAGATCCGGGCAAGGTGCCCCAACAGCCAGACCTGTTCGATGAAGTGCCCTGCGGACGCAGCAAGGTCGACTGCCTCAGTCAGGCACTCGACTGCCTCTTCATTTGCTCCCAGCCGACGATGCAGGATTCCCAGTGATCTCGAGATCCTGACCTCCAGCCATACCTCGTTCATGGATCTCGCCTCTTCAAGGCTTTCTTGCAGGATTCCCAGGGCCTCTTCCATCGAGGTCCGACTCCAACTGGAAGCCAGGTGATCCGCCTTGAGGAGCTGCCGCTCGATTCTGACCCGGACCGGGTCGCGGATATTACTCTGGCGGACCTCCTGGAGCTCGAGGTGGTAACCGGCCTTATGAGACTCGCGGTCATCCCCGTTTGAGACCTTCAATTCAAAAACGCCCGTCTCCTCGGTCAGGAAGGAGAAAGGAACCGATTCGGCAGGCCCGAGGCCGAGCTCAAGCAGCTCTCTCCCTCCCGGGGCTTGGAGATTCAGGAGGATTGAGTTATCGAAGG
>CP070717.1:196047-199707 GCA_020350445.1 Acidobacteriota bacterium
CAGTGGGAGATCCCGACACCGGCGGTGCCGAGCCGCATGATCTCCTGGTCGGTGATGTGGATCCCGTGGGCGAGCCAGACGTCGGCGGCCAGCCAGTCGACCGATTCCAGGAAGTCGAGGATGACTTTCCGGTCGAACTGCTGGAATTCGATTGACTTGCCGTTGTTATCCACCAACTCTCCGCCGATGACCCATTCATCCTCGACGCCCATAACAAACGCACCCTCGATCGTCTCGGAGAGATCCCAGTCTCCGGTTTCTTCATTGACGTAATCGGCCGCTGCACCAAGCACATCGTACGTTCGTACGGAGAGTTCGAATGTTTCATCCGCGAGCCTTGAGAGGCACAGGTACTCGGTCCAGGTACTCGCCATGGATGAGTTCTCACGGGATTCAAGTTCTATCAATTCGCCTATTCTCATCATCGCAGCTCCTATCCTCCAGTCAGTTGAAATTGTAGCTGCAAAACCCTCCCTCCCCTAGACCTCTCTGTGTCATATGGAACGCGAGCGTCCCGCTTGCGGCAGAAAGGTTTTGGGGCACGGGCAGAATTCACCAAAACAGTGTCATAAAGCAGAATATTTGTCTTATAACGACAGTACAAGTGTTATAATGAATTCCGTGGACGAAAAGAAATACACAATCGATGAGCTGGTGGAACGGACAAAGTCTTCTCGCAGAACCATTAGGTATTACGTGCAAGAGGGGCTTTTGGAGCCACCTGCGGGCCGGGGACGGGGTGGTTTTTATTATGACAGTCACTTGACTCGTCTTTTGGCGATTCGAGCGCTCCAAGACAAGGGCATGAGGCTTTCGGCAATCGCCGGCTATTTGCAGGGGCAGGAGGGCGCAGAGGAACGGACACAGAAGAGCATGTCTCTGGCGGTTCCGCAGCGACGTCTGTGGGCTCGTTACGAGTTGGCTCCCTGGCTGACGCTGGAAGTCCGGCGAGATGCAGAGGAGGAACAATCCCAGATTGTCGACGACATCATTCGGATCATCCAGCAAGTCTTAGAGGAAAGGAAGTAAAGCAGAATGGCAACTACATTGAGTGAACCAGTGGGTTTGATTGACTGCAAGACGGCCGCGTTGGTGCCGCTGACCGGAGTCGAGGTTGATGCCGAGATCGCGGGTCGGAGCTCCAGGGTCAAGATCTCGCAGAAGTTCTGCAATCGGGAGAAGGTCCCGGTGGAGGCTGTCTACAAGTTTCCGTTGACGGAAGCCGCATCGATCTGTGGTTTTCGGGCCCGGGTGGGCGAGAAGGTGATCGAAGGCAATATCGAGGAGCGCGAGAAAGCCTTCGAGAAGTACGACGAGGCGCTCGAAGCGGGTCACGGAGGATACCTCCTGGATGAAGAGCGGCCGAATATCTTCACGTTGTCTGTGGGCAATCTGAATCCCGGAGCGGAGGCCGTACTTGAGATTGAGTACGTTACCCTGCTCGAGACTCACGGCAGGGAGGTGCGGTTTTCGCTTCCAACCACGATTTCCCCGCGATACCTGCCTGCAGATGCGCCGGATGAAGATGGCATCCCTGCAGCTGCTAAAGTGAATCCGGAA
The DNA here is from genome assembly GCA_020350445.1 of Acidobacteriota bacterium. Taxonomy (GTDB): domain Bacteria; phylum Acidobacteriota; class UBA6911; order RPQK01; family JAPXNP01. Next base: position 197,608 of record CP070717.1, read on the forward strand.
TTTGAACTGGACGTTCCTTACGGGTTGCGGGTTCAGCTGCGGGTGCATGGCCGAGACGGGATCGAATCGGTGGAATCTCCATCCCATAGCATCAAACAGAGCTTCGGTGAGGACACCCTTGAGATTGGATTGACGGCTGAAGAGGGCAAGCTGGACCGGGATTTCGTGGTGAACGTGCACTACCGGGAGGCGTTCCAGAACCGGGCCTAAGTATGGGAAGACGAACGGGGCCGGTTTGTCCAGGTCGATTGCGCACCTGGCATCCTGGGTGAGAGATCGGGGGGGCGGGAGATCGTTTTTCTCCTCGACTGCTCTGGCTCGATGATCGGCAGTTCAATCCAGCAGGCCAGGAATGCCCTCTCTATCCTGCTCAAGGCTTTGGATCAGGGCACACGTTTCAACATCGTGCGTTTTGGCAGTACGTACGAGACTCTGTTCAAGAGCAGCCGGGAGTACTCGAAGGAGACCCTGGAAGATGCGCTCAGTTGGCTGTCCCAAGTGGACGCAGACCTGGGCGGTACAGAGATCTTCAAACCTCTGGCTTCTATTCTGGAAGGAGATTCGGGTCGCGGCGAGAAAGTGGATGTGGTGATCCTGACTGACGGAGAAGTGGGTAACGAAGCTCAGATCCTTGAGCTGGTGCAGCAGCAAGCATCGCGTGCCCGCATCTTCCCGATCGGAATCGGGCACGGTCCCAATGAGTACTTCATCCGACAACTGGCGCGTTCTTCGCATGGAGCGTCGGACATGATTGCACCGGGTGAGCGCATCGAGGCAAGAACGCTGCGGCTGTTTCGGAAGCTGCGGGGTTTATCGGTGGAGAAGATCAGCATCGGTGTAAAGGGAGGAGGCAAGCAGGCTCCTGAAAAGGTCACGCTCTTCACAGGAGAGACACGCACTATCTTTGTTCGACTGAGGGGAGAGGATACGCAGGAAACGGTTCGGGTCCAAGGCCGTATCGGAGACTCGGACTGGGACGTACAAATTCCGGTCAGCAGAATTGAGGATGGGAAGAGCTTGATCGCCACCCTATGGGCTCGGGAGCGGATCAGGGAACTGGAAGAGGACCCCGATATAGCCGGTCGGGGGAGCCGTCAGACCGCGCGCAAGGTCGCCCAGATTCGGAACCAGATTATCGATCTGTCGAAAGAGTTCGGCCTGGTTTCACGCTATGCCAGTTTCGTGGCAGTGGAAGAGCGCAGCGGCGAGGAATTGACGCACGATGAAGCGCAGGTCAGAAAAGTTCCTGTGATGGTGACGGCTGGCTGGCATGGCCTGGACCACCGTTTCGGTGGTGTGGGCATGCCGATGACGGCTCAGCAGTCGTTCGCCGGTTCCGGAAATGTACTCCAGTGCATCAGCTTTGACGCTCTTATGGAAGCGAGTCCGATGCCTGAGAGATCGGAGAGAGAGGCACCGCGAGGTCCAAGTCAGACATTCCTCCAGAAGCTCGTTTACCGAAAGCAACCTGCTGAGAGAAGAGCTGGCGGGTTTGCACCGGATCTCTTGCATTCAATCCTCGCCCAGCAGCGAGCCGAAGGGGGCTTGAGTTTTGAGTGCTCCTGGACGGACCCGTTCGGGATCGATGAGGATGAGCTTCTGCGCAGTACGGCTCGGAATTCAACCGGGGAAGTCGACTGGCAGATCCTCATCCCGACAGCGCTGGCGCTGGCGATCCTGGAGGAGCACTTCGCTGAACGCCGGGAGGAGTGGGAAGCGGTTGTAGAGAAGAGCCGCCGTTGGCTCCGTCAGCAGATCGTGAGTGCCCAGCCGACAGTAGATGGCACTCCTCTCGAGGAATGGGCGGCAGACTATGTAAAGAGTTTCCCACACAGTTTATGACACGGAAGAGGATGGAAATGCGCGGTTCCGAAGAATAGGATCAACACTGAACGAGCATCAGGAAACTCGGCTATGAGCCGAGTGCCAACCGGGGCGGGAGATCCCACGGTGGTTGGGTGTGATTCCTGAACGGAATCAGATCCGATGCGCGAAGGACAGCGATTGGACCTTTGAAAGAAGTCTCCCGGGGAGGCCGGCCTCAGAACCGGCAGCCCGGAATACCTTCACGCCGAATTTCTTGCCCTGTCAGTTGCGATG
>CP070717.1:199807-205101 GCA_020350445.1 Acidobacteriota bacterium
ACAAGCCTCCGGCTTGTCTCTTCCAAAGCACCGTAGGACAAGCCTCCGGCTTGTCTCTTCCAAAACACAGGCCATTGGGCTTCTCAAGCTTTACAGACCCGGAGACAACCTGGAAGGTTGTCGTACTCTGTCGAGCAAACCCTGAGACAACCTGGAAGGTTGTTTTACTTGACCTGCAGTGCAAAAAGCTGCCGGTGACTCGCCACATACAAGACCCCATTGGCCGGGACCAGGTTCGTGTAGACAGCACCCTCCATGTTGATCTCTGCCAACACCTTCTCCTCCGGACCCGCAGCCAGAACGACGACGTCTCCGTCCTCATCCCCCAGATAGACCTTTCCGTCAGCGACCAGAGGTGAGCCCCAGACCGGTGCAAACGTATCGTGAACCCATTTGGGTTGACCCGTTTCGGCGTCCAGACAGTGGAGGAAGCCGGCAAAGTCGGCGATATAGATCAGGTCTTTGTCGACCGCAGCCGATGAGATCGATCGCCGGATATCACCATAGTGCCAGATGCGCCCCGATTCCGTGATGTCTCCCCGTTTGGTTGCATCGATCGCGTAGAAGTGTCCGACTCCGTCCCCATTCTCCGGGTCCTGTCCATTGGCAATGTAGACGCGATCACCCACAATCACCGGGGCTGCGATCACGTTGTTCCGGTCCTGGGGCCACTGCGATTCCTTGGGATTCGTATCGAACTCCCAGAGTTTCTTTCCTGACTGCGCTTCGAAGGCCCGAATCCAACCATCACCCATTCCCATCACCACCTGCACTATGCCGCCGATTTCACCCACTGCGGGTGACGACCACTGCCCGTGCAGGATATTCGGGCCGGGGGAGTTATCCGACCAGGCCACCTTCCCCGTCTTCTTGTCGATTGCGAGCAGCGTCGGGGCTTCGGGCGAAGGCAGATGCCCTTCTTCATCGACACCGTTGGACGTGCCGACAAAGAGGAGGTCGCCGTATACTGCCGGCGACGACGACGTCATATTGTGCGGGAAGACCTTGAGTTCCTTCATCATGTCGAGAACCCAGACGATATCCGCATCTATAGCCTCTCGCGACGCTTCCTCCTGAAAGGGGCCATCGTTTTCGCCGTCCTGAAATCCCTGGGTATCCAGACAGACGACCTCACAGCGGCTTGTCACGTAGTAGAGACGGTCGTTCTCGACGTGTGGTGTGGAGCAGATGCCCTGTTCGGGCCAGTCATTGACCATTCCAGCGTCAAGTTTCGTGGAAGTTGCCTGCCAGAGGAACTCCCCGTCGGCTTCGCGGAACGCCATAAGGACACCACGGTCACCATCTTCTGAAGGGTTTCTCAGGCCTTGATTGTTCGTGCCAATGAAGACCATCCCTCCGGCGACGACCGGTGTTCCGTACGTCACTGAACCGAGTGGAACAACCCATTTAACGTTCCTGCCCTCGGAAAGGTCCCACTCAGTCGGTAATCCTGTGATTGTGGAGACCGCATTCCTGGAAATCGATCCCCCTGCTGTCGGTGAATCTCCTGGCTTTTGAGCCGAACTGGTCGCATCGAAAACGAGGCCCGAGAGACTGAATATGATGATGAGGAAAGGTAGCGCTGCACGTAGTTGTCTGAGACATTCCATTGAGAACCTCTTGTACCTCGCCCTTCAAAACGAGGTGCCGCAGGTATACACTCGAGAGTCAGTTGAGTCAAGACTGCACGGAGGGGGTTCACGATGATCAACCGCTGCTTTTTGGTCGTATTTGCCCTGTTTTGCCTGCTCTCCGCCTGCATTGCGGGCAGTTCGAAAGAGGTCCAGGTCCAGTCATGGCCCGGTTTCAGGGGGCGTCGAGCTTCAGGTATTGCAGAGGGGCATCCGACTCCTGCGACTTGGGATCTCGAGAAGTCCTGGAACGTGCTCTGGAAGGTCCCCATTCCTGGTCTGGCTCATTCCTCGCCGATTGTCTGGGGGGACAGCATCTTTGTGACAACGGCACTGAGCGAGCGGCCCGATCAGGAACTTCGGGTGGGACTGTACGGTGATATCGCACCTGTAGCGGACGATTCCATTCATCGTTGGTGCGTTCTTCGAATCGATCGAAAGACTGGGGAGGTTCTCTGGGAAAAGACGGCCCACCAGGGTGTGCCGAAGATCAAGCGGCATCCAAAATCGACCCATGCCAACCCGAGCCCTGCGACTGACGGCCGGCGGGTCGTCGCGTTCTTTGGCTCTGAAGGGCTCTACTGTTTTGACTTCGAGGGCAATCTGCTCTGGAAAGTTGACCTGGGAGTACTCGATTCGGCCTTCTTTGTTGCCCCCGCAGCTCAGTGGGGTTTTGCCAGTTCCCCCGTGATCGAGGAGAACCGTGTCTATGTCCAGATCGATGTCCTGGGGGATTCCTTTGTCGCGGCGTTCAGTCTGGATGATGGATCCGAGCTCTGGAGAACAACCCGAAAGGATGTTCCGACGTGGAGCACCCCGACGGTCCAGCAGGTTGGTCAGCGCAGCCAAGTCATCGTAAACGGATGGAAGCATATCGGAGCTTACGATGCGTCGACGGGGGAAGAGATTTGGAAGTTGACGGGAGGAGGCGATATCCCCGTTCCAACTCCTGTGGTTGGACATGGTCTCGTCTTTATCACGAACGCGCATGGTCCCGCTTCACCGATCTATGCGGTTCGACTCGAGGCCCAGGGGGATATCTCCCTGAATGATGGGGCGAGCTCGAATGAATCGATTGCCTGGAGCGTTGCCCGTGGCGGCGCTTATATGCAGACCCCTCTCGTCTACGGTGATTACCTGTATAACTGTCGCGACAACGGTGTTTTGAGCTGTTACGAGGCGAAGACAGGCAAGCTGATCTATCAGGAGAGACTGGGGAGAGGTGCGGGTGGGTTTAGCGCTTCACCCGTAGCCGCCGATGGGAAGATCTACTTCAGCAGTGAAACCGGAGATGTCTATGTTGTCCGGGCCGGACCGGCGTTTGAAGTCCTGGCAGTGAATTCATTTGACGAGGTTTTGATGGCGACACCTGCGGTTTCACAGGGGCAGCTCTTTTTCAGGACGAGGGGGCATCTGATAGCGCTCGGTGAGTGAACTGACAGCCCCCTGTCGACGGCCGGCAGAATGAAACCTTCGACGGGAATCGGACGACTCGCTATAATTACCCTACGATGAGTGTTCTTTCTGCTTCATTAGACTGGTGTGTCGTTCGGCAGAGTGCCATTGCTGGCCGCCGTGTTATTCCTTTTCTTTTCTTCCTGCTCACCGCCACAGGCTTTGCTGCCGACTGGCCCCAGTTTCGGGGTCCCAATAGAGATGGGATTTCCAAGGAGACGGGACTCCTGAGGCAGTGGCCGGCCGGAGGGCCGAAGGTTCTCTGGACCGTTCCCGTTGGTGAGGGGTATGCATCCCCGGCGATTGTCAACGGGCGTGTCTACCTCAATGACTATGACGATGCCACGGACGAATGGTTGGTGCGCTGTTTCGGGCTCGAAGATGGCAAGGAGATCTGGCGTTTTCGGGAAAAGAGGAGAATTCGTCCCAACCATGCGATCACGCGGACAGTTCCCGCTGTGGATGATAAGTACGTCTTTGCCCTCGATCCGAAGGCAATCCTCCACTGCCTCGATGTGGAAACTGGTAAGGAGCTCTGGCGTAAGGAACTGGTCCAGGAGTTTGGAGCGAAGATCCCGCCGTGGTACAACGGACAGTGTCCGCTCATGGAAAGCGACCGAATTGTCATTGCCACCGGTGGACAGACGCTCCTGGTGGCACTCGACAAAGCGACGGGGAACGTGATCTGGAAGTCACCAAACCCAGAGAACGAACCGATGACGCACGCCTCACCGATGCCGGCGGTCCTGGGCGGAGTCAAGCAGTATCTGTACACGACATTGAAGGGTGTCTTCGGGTTTGATGCCAAGGATGGATCCCTGCTGTGGACCGCTCCTTTCAAATTGAACGTTGCCGTCGCACCGTCGCCGCTGGGTGTGGATAACGAACTCGTCTTTCTGACCTCCGGCTACAATGCGGGTACGGCCATGTTCCGCGTGACCAAGAGCGGCGCCAAGTTCAGTGCCGAGAAAGTTTTTGAAAAGACACCTGCGGAGTGGAACTCGGAGGTCCATACGCCGATTCTGTACAAGGATCATCTGTTTGCTGTCGGCAGGAACCGGCGAGGCCTGTTCACCTGCCTGAATAAGCAGGGTGAGATTATCTGGACAAGTGACGGCAAGGCGTCATTCGATCTGGGGAGCTTTTTGCTGGCCGATGGCATGTTCTTCGTGCTCGATGGTAAGACTGGGATGTTGAGGCTGTTGGAGGCCAGTACGACGGAGTATAAGGAACTGGCGAGCGCTCCGGTCTTGAGTGGGCATGATGTGTGGGGGCCAATGGCTCTCTCAAATGGCAAACTGGTACTGAGAGATTTGACCAAGATGGTCTGTATCCAAGTGGGTAAATAAGAGGGGAACGGGCGCGGCTGGATCTGAGCCGTCGGTCCGGAGGAACGCGAAGCGGCGTTCTGAGTCAAGAAAGGTCCTGGGACCATGCAGTATCGCAGTGTAGGAACCTTTGGTGGCAGAGGGACTGCTCCCGAGCAGTTCTCAGGCTCGCTTGCTGGTATCACGATTGGCCCTGGAGAGCTCATCTTCGCGGTGGGCGATTCCGAGGTGAAGGTTTACGATGCCTCGGGTCGTTTACAGCGCCGATGGCAGACGGGATCGCCCGGCTTGAGTGTGGCTGTATCGAACGGCAAGGTCTATGTCGGACAGGAAAAGCAGCTCGAGATCTTTGATCTGGAAGGAAATCTTCTGAATCGGTGGCAGGATCCGGATCGCCTCGGTGCCGTGACCGCAATCCAGGTTGTGGACAGCAGTATCCTGGTCGCGGATGCTCGCGACCGCAGTATCCGTCGGTTCGATGAAGACGGGCAGTTCCTAAACAATATCGGCAAAGAGAATCGGATGAAGGGGTTCAATATCCCGAACGGCACGCTCGATTTCTCAGTGGACCACAATTCCGTGATCCATGCCTGTAATCCGGGCAAGCATCGGGTGGAGCGCTACACCCTCGACGGAGAACTGCTGGGACATATCGGCCGGTTCGGCGGAATCGATCCCAGGGGGTTCCAGGGGTGCTGCAACCCCACGAATGTGGCCGTTTCGGGCCAGGGGGATGTCTACGTGACTGAGAAGGCAGGCCCGCGGGCAAAGGTCCTCAATAGTGCTGGAGAACTTCTTGCCGTCATCGCCACCGATGAGTTTGATCCGAATTCTATGAACATGGACCTCGTGGTTGATTCGAAAGGCCGGGTTTACGTGG
>CP070717.1:205201-212332 GCA_020350445.1 Acidobacteriota bacterium
AACGGAATCACGCCACAGACCATCCTGAAGCCGGTCGACACCGCGCTTCTCCGAATGGCGAATCTCGATTACTATGATGGCCCGGTGGTCTCGGAAGAGGTCGCCGCCTATAAAACGGATGCCGAGATCGAATCCGAAATCCAGGTATTGAGAAACCGGATGCGGAAAGCCGCCGAAGATTTCGCGTTCGAACGAGCCGCACAGCTGCGGGATCAGATCAAGAAGCTGCAGGAGTTGAAATTGACCGTAGGAGGCCATGATCATGCGGATTGAACCCGCAACAAGATTATCCGGTGAACTCTCCGTTCCCGGTGACAAATCGATTTCACATCGCTACGCCCTGTTCGGCGCCATGGCCGAGGGGCAAACGGCGATCTCAAACTTCTCCTCCTCGGCGGACTGCCACTCCACCCTTCACTGTATTGAAGAACTCGGAGTCCAGGTCAACGTCAAAGGATCCAGTGTCACCATCCAGAGTCCCGGCTGGCAGGGCCTGCGTGCCCCCTCCCGACAACTGGACGCGGGAAACAGCGGCACAACGATCCGGATGCTCTCCGCCCTGCTGGCGGCCCAGCCTTTCGAAACCGTGATCGCCGGTGACGCATCCCTCAACCGAAGGCCGATGGAACGGATCGTCACACCGCTGACCCGGATGGGAGCCTCGATCGAGACAGCTGAAGGTGGGCTCCCACCTCTGAAGATTCGGGGCGGCGGTCTTCACGGTATCCGGTACGATCTACCCGTGGCCAGTGCCCAGGTCAAGTCCTGTGTCCTGCTCGCAGGGTTGATGGCCGAAGGGGAGACCACTGTGGTTGAACGGATCCAGACACGGGACCACACGGAGCGAGCCCTCCCCATCTTCGGTGCTCCATTCCGGCAAAACGGAACTGATCTCTCGGTCAAGGGCCCCTCCCGTTTGACAGGGGCGACGGTGAGGGTCGTCGGAGACGTTTCGTCGGCGATCTTCTTCGTTGTTGCCGCCTTGCTTGTAAGAGATTCGTCAATAATGCTCCAGGGAATCGGAGCCAACCCAAGCCGAACGGGCCTCCTGGAACTCCTCCTCGAGTCGGGAGCCAACATCCACCGACTGGAGACCACCGTGGCATCCGGCGAACCGGTCAGCGACCTCCGGGTCAGTTACGACCCCGGACTTCTCGCCCGCTTCCCGAATGTCGTTGAAGGTGACGTCATTCCCAACCTGATCGATGAGATCCCGATCCTGGCGGTTCTGGGGACCCAACTCGAACAAGGATTGGCGGTGAGGGATGCCTCAGAACTGCGCAAGAAGGAATCCGATCGCATCCATTCGGTCGTTTCCAATCTGCGCAACCTGGGCGTAATGGTCGAGGAATTCCAAGATGGCTTTCGGATTCCGGGCAAACAGAAGATCCGCGGCGGTCAGGTAAAAACCTACGGCGATCATAGAATCGCTATGGCCTTTGCCGTGGCAGGCCTCATCTCTGAAGAAGGAGTCAGCCTGGATGATCCAGACTGCGCCGCGGTCTCGTTTCCAGCATTCTACAAATGCCTTGATTCCTTGCATCACTAATCAATGAAGAACGTTCGGAGGCATCTGCTAAAATCTAGCCGGTTAATTATGTCTCAAATCAAGATGAGCTGTTTGAAGTTGTTGGTCATCCTGGCCATGGTCACCTCCAGTGCGTCAGGTGCTGATAGGCAATTCCATCTGGATGAGGTCTCGAGCATCTTTCCCTGGAAGGAGTTTGAACACGAGGTCGCCTTCTGGAAATCGGTTTTTGCTCAGTACGAGAGTCGAGAAATCATCTTTCACGATCAGAATGATCTCCGCTTGGTCTACTACCACCAGACCTTTCCTAGTGGGATCGAGGGCAATCCATCCGAAGCCCGTCGCCAGCGCAAGATACTCAAGAACACGACAAAGAAGGTACAGAGTCTCTTCGATGATATTGCACAGCATGGGACGACATCGGATCGCCTGACCGGGGAACACCGAAAGATCATCAAGGTACTCGAAGACGCAGACTACAAGATCACGTCAAGTCTGCTCCGCCGGTTGCGTGACAATATGCGCTACCAGAGAGGGGTGCGCGACAAGTTTATGGCCGGTCTGATCCGATCCGGGAGATACGTTGATCAGATTGAAGAGGTCTTCACCCACTACGGTCTTCCCACTGAACTCGCTGCCCTGCCTCACGTCGAATCATCGTTCAATTACAACGCCTATTCTAAGGCGGGAGCTGCGGGGATTTGGCAGTTTACACGCGGAACCGGCAGATCATACCTGAAGATTAACCGATACATTGATGAACGGCTCGATCCCATCGAGGCCACTGAAGCTGCAGCGAAACTGTTCCGGGATAATCACACCCTACTGGAAAGCTGGCCGTTGACGGTCACAAGCTACAACCATGGCCGGAATGGCATGCGCCGGGCAAAGAGCCAGTATGGCGACGACTTGAGGATGATCGTCGACAACTACCGTTCCAAGTATTTTGGATTTGCCAGTCGGAACTTCTATGCCGAGTTCCTCGCCGCACTCGACGTATCCCGGAACTCGGAATACTACTTTGGTCCACTTGTACTCGAAGACCCTCTTGAATACGACAGTATCCCGCTGGATAGGGCCTACGATCCGAGTTACTTCACGACTGTACCCGGACTCTCCCAGGAAGTACTCAGTGATTACAATCCCCACCTGCGCCGCATCTTTGCATCCCATTCGCGAGTGGTACCCGCCGGGATTCATGTACGGGTTCCTCAAGGGATGGGCGGATCACTCCAGTCGGCTCTCGAAAGCGCCCGGCCTTCGTCGGCGAAGCTGATGGTGGCTTCCGACGGATCGATCCGTTATCGAATTCAGCACGGGGATGCTCTCGGAGAGATTGCCTCGCAGTTCGGCACATCGACTGGTTACCTGCAACGGCTCAATGGGATTTCCAATCCGAATAGAATCTATCCGGGGCAGGTACTTCTGGTCTCCAAGCCTACCGAGTCGACGGTTGCAGCTGCTCCGGCAGCCCCGTCGGAGCCGGAACCGGTTTCACCATCCGTTCAAGCCGCCGCTGACCCAGCCCCACCTGCACGCTATGAGGTCCGGAGAGGGGATAATCTGGCAGTCATCGCCAGGCGGTTCGATACGACGGTCCGCGATATTCAGTCAGCGAATGCGCTCTCGAACCCCAATCGGATCCACCCCGGGATGGAACTTGTAATCCCAGGTTCCGGGCAGGCCCTTCCAACCAACCATGTCGTGCGTCGCGGGGATACGCTGGAGAAGATTGCCCGACTCTACGGTTCCTCGGTCTCTGAGATCCAGCAGGTAAATAACATTCGAAACCCAAATCAGATCCGACGCGGCCAGAAGCTGCTTATCCCGTAGTCCGATGAAGGAATTCCTGAAATGATAGCTGGGAAGAAAGTGATCACCATCCTGGGCCTGTTGACTGTGCTGTCCACGGCCTTCGCCCAAACGACCGAATTCAAGCCAAACTACGACGAGAGCAAGGTTCCGCCGTTCACCCTGCCCGACCTTCTCAAACTGAACGACGGAAGTGAAGTCACGGCGGCGAGGTGGTGGACCAGAAGACGACAGGAAGTTATGCGGCTCTTTGAAGAGCACGTCTACGGGAAGGCGCCGGGTAGACCTGGAACATTCAACTGGGAGCAGAAATCGATCTCAATGGATGCGCTCGGTGGAAAGGCCATTCGAAAAGAAGTCACGCTCTACGTCACGAGCAACCAGTCGGGACTGGCGATGAATCTGCTCATTTACCTCCCCCGGAATGCGCCTAAACCGGTCCCGGTCTTTCTTGGGTTGAATTTCTACGGCAACCAGACGGTCCACTCCGACCCCGGAATCACGGTCACCGAGAGTTGGGTGAGGAACAATGAAGAACTGGGGATCACCGACAACAAGGCTCCGGAATCAACACGGGGAGTCCGGGCCAGTCGCTGGCAGGTCGAGAAATTGCTCGAGCGCGGCTATGGTTTGGCCACGCTGTACTATGGCGACATCGATCCCGACTTTGATGATGAATTCAAGAACGGTATCCATCCCTATTACTACCGCGGTGGGCAGCGACGTCCGGCTCCGGACCAGTGGGGATCAATTGGCGCCTGGGCCTGGGGACTGAGCAGGGTGGTGGACTACCTGGAGAAGGATTCCGACGTTGATAAGCGCAAAATCGCTGTAATGGGGCATTCCCGACTGGGGAAGGCGGCACTCTGGGCAGGAGCTCAGGATGAACGCTTCGCCCTCGTTATTTCGAACAACTCCGGCTGCGGTGGTGCCGCATTGTTTCGTCGGCGCTTTGGAGAAACCCTCGAACGGATCAACACCTCTTTTCCGCACTGGTTCTGCGGTAATTTCAAGGAATACAACAATCGGGAAGACGACTTGCCGGTCGACCAGCATATGTTGATTGCCCTGATCGCCACACGCCCGGTCTATGTGGCGTCAGCCCAGGAGGATCTCTGGGCCGATCCACGGGGCGAATTCCTCGCAGCCTACAATGCCAGCAAGGTCTACGACCTGCTCGGGGCTAAGGGACTGCCTTCGAACCAGATGCCAGATCTCAGCCAGCCGATCATGAACACCATCGGCTACCACATCCGGCCAGGCGAGCATGATGTCACGCTCTATGACTGGGAGCGCTTCATGGATTTCGCAGATCTGCATTTCAAACGAGGTAAGTAGGAGAGCACGGCCCACAAGGAGTACTGTCAAGTTAGCACGGTGGGATCAATGTCATCAGTAAGAATCGGTCAATGACCCGCAGCTGAAAAGGTCGCCGATTTCCTGCCTGAATCATCAGTCTTTCAGTTTGGACATACCGCCGCTTCACTACTTAGCTTTCGTGATGTCTTCCCCTCCGTCAGACGTTGAACAGGTCAAGACGAGACCAACAGAACTACGGTCTACCATCAACATTCTCTCGAGAAGGAGCGCCAGGCGCAGCGATTCAATTCAATCAAACAGGCTCAACGATTTCTCGCCGCGCAACGTCAGGTTCAGAATCTGTTCCGTGTTGGTCGCCCCACTTGAAAGCGGTTGATCGTCGACGGCTTGGCGATCAGCGTTCAAAGACTAGGGAGATGACGAGTTCCCAGTGAGTAGGACCTGACTCCGGGTGCATTCTGCCTCGAATTCGCTGCTAGCTCAACAACTTGAGATTGCCCTCTACTCACCATTTTTCAGAGATATGCTCACAGCCGCAAACGGCAAACTTCTCTCGTTGCTGTTGAAAAGCTCATTTATTCAAAAACAACCGTCTTTGCGCCTGAAACTAGGACACGTCTCGCTAGATGTGCTCTCAGTGCACGGGCAAGAACAACTCTCTCCAAATCACGGCCTTTGCGAATCATGTCCTGAACAGCGTCTCTGTGCGACACTCGGATCACGTCCTGCTCGATAATCGGACCTTCATCTAAATCAGCAGTCACATAGTGACTCGTGGCGCCGACAATCTTTACGCCCCGTTCGTAAGCTTGTCTATATGGGTTACCCCCAATAAATGCTGGTAAAAACGAATGGTGAATGTTGATGATCTGATTTGGGTATTCCGCAACGAACTCTTCGGACAGGATTTGCATATACCGGGCAAGGACAACCGTATCTATTTCATTCTCCTCCAGGAGTCTCAACTCAGCGTTTTCTTGCTCTTTCCTGTTCTTCTTCGTCTTGGGGAAAACGTAGAAAGGGATATCGTAGAAGCGGGCGAGCGGTTCAAGATCTGAGTGATTAGAGATAATCAGCTTAAGTTCACAATCGAGTTCCCTCGCCTTGTGTCGCCAGAGAAGATCCTGCAGACAGTGATCGTATCTGGAGACGAAAACAGCCAGTTTGGGCACATCGCCGGTGAGATGAATCTTCCATTCCGCCTCGAACTCTCGTCCGAGAGGCGCAAACGCTTCATTCAGGTGTTCAGGTCTAACCGAGAACCCTCTGAGTTCCCAGGCAACCCTGACGGAGAAGACTCCTTCATCGGCAGCAACGTGCTCATCCAAGTCAACGATGTTACCTCCCCTTTCAAACACAAAATGTGAGATTCGGGAAACAAGACCGGACCGGTCTTCACAGGAGAGAAGGAGAATCGCAAGCTCGTTTGTCATTTCACCCATTCGTTTCACCTCGATTCACACTATCAGACTCTGGATCTAACCCCAGCCTTCAATCAGGCCAGTCAGGATTACCGAGTCCCTAAGGAAGTTAATCCCTGTTCGCCTAGCTTCGAAACTCCGATTGACCCGTGTCACTCGGACCACCCCATCACAGGATCCGTGCTACATGAATGCCCGATTCCCAGATTAATGGATCCGGACTGCGGAAAGGACTGCATAGTCTGAGCCTTCAGTGTTGACAGAATCGGCTACGAGTGCTTCCAGATCCGCTAGCGCGGCTCGATGTGCTGCCTTGGTCAACATAAGGAGCGCCTGTTCCTCTCGGATGTCCGACTCGGAAAGGAGTCGCTTTCGCGGCAAACTCTGCTCCACCTAAAGTGGATCGAAGAGAGTATCCATATTACCGATAGGGATTTGCATTCTACGAGGGGGAATATAGCGGGGCCGAGTTGATGTGTAAAGGCGCTTCAATGTTCGGGTGGGTTCCAGATTCAAGCAGGATCTGGCCGGAGAGAAGCCCCGTGGGGGGACTCCGGGCTGATGAGCGGGCGCATCAACTCGAATTGAGCGCAGGAATGAGACGCAGCTGGACCGACAGGAGCTGAAGAGCCCGAGCCCGTCAGCCGCGGAGGACGGCAAAGCATGGACTGGGGGCTTGGGGCCTGGGACGGGGTCAATGCCAAGAGAGAGTCTTGGAGCAGCAGTATCTTCACAAAGTGGTCAGCGTCTGCGATGCTAAGGTTCGAGGCTCAGGCGATTCTGAAACCGGTGCAGTCCTTGAAAACACTTCACCCTCAGATCACACAACGCTTGTCAATCCCTGGATTCGGCAAGCACGCAGGGGACCTTCATATGACCGTGCGAATTCTGGGTGACTTCAGCCAACTGGGCAAAAAAGGAGCTATTTAACCAGTTTACGCTCGGCCAATTCGCCAAAACGGTTGGCAATTGCCAGGGCGGGATCGAGCGGAACATCGACCGGCGTGAGAGCGGGAGGAATCGAGATAGTCGGAGTCGACCGCAGAGCCC
>CP070717.1:212432-223261 GCA_020350445.1 Acidobacteriota bacterium
AACTGCCAGACCCAGCAGGGATTCCGACGGAAGCTCCAGTAGCAGGGCTCCTACCGGCTGGAAGTCTCCTCCTCCGGGGGCAACACTCAGGCTGAACAGCGCACCGTCACGCTGCAGACGCAATCTGACCGGCGCCTTGAGTGGTGTCTGGATTTCTTCCGTCGGTCCACCCTTGACCCGGCGATACTGCAGCGAGATCAGCCCGTCGCCATGGATGATCGCATCGGCGTAGGCCGCATCTGTTTCCAGGCTTTCGCGCACCATCATGCCGGCCTTGCGATGGGGATCGCCGCCTTCGCTGATGAATTCCAGATCGGTCGAAACCGTAAAGTCACCGGAGACCTTGCGGTAGAGAAACTGGAACTGGTCTTCGGTGTCCCACATGTTCGCGCCGCTCCCGGTCATCACGTAGCGCCCCGTCTTCGCCTCAAACTCGGCTGAGCCAGGCAGACTTACGGCCCCGACATCCACTGCGGCTTCAAATTCACCCAAGTCCACCTCCCCACAGCCAACCATTCCCACCACCAGTGCCAGCCCGGTCAACACATAGGTTAGAGACCTCATATTCGAATTCCTTTCTCAAGCGATCAGACTGAATGCCTTCTTCATCGCAGCGGCGGTCTCGGCGACGGCTTTCTCATCTTCCATCTCACGAAGCGTCGCATCGAACGGTTCGGCCCGGACCGGTCCGTCGTAACCGATCTTGACCAGGGCTTTCAGGAACGTCGCCACATCGATGACCCCGGTGGCCGTCGGTAATCGCCGCTTACTGTCGACCTGCTGAGCCACCTCGATCCCAGCCGGGGCATCGTTGAGATCGACTGCGACCACATCCTCATTGCTCAGACTCAAGAGATCGGCCTCGGTCTCCTGCGCTGTATACCAATGCCAGGAATCGAGAACCAGGCCCACGTTGGGCATCCGAATCTCGGCGATGAGTTCATTCGCCTCCGCCATTGTATGAATGAAGGAGTAGCGGAGTGATGACCAGAGGGTTCGTGGACCGACATACTCCATTCCAAAGCGCAGCCCGTGATCGTTCAGGATGAGGGCCACTTCCTTGAGCCGCGTCAGGTGCAGCCTGAAGTTTTCGCGATAGGTCAGCGTTGCGTGATTCGGCATGATCCAGGTTCCCACCCGTGTGACGCCTACCTCTTGCAGCGCCTGACAGGCAGCCGGAAGGTTGGACAGATCGGCCTTGAACTTCTCTTCATCGCGCCGGAACTCGACAGGAAGCCCCGCCGCTCCAAACACCAGCCCCTTTTCTTTGAGCAGGGCAACGACTGACTTGCGTTCAGCTGAGGACATCCTGGTGAGATTACCAACGTCGGCACCGACCGACTCGAATCCATACCGGGAAGCCAAGTCAATCGCCTCGACCTGATTGGCCCCGACTCCAATCGCCCCGCAGACCAGGTCGATCGTCATCTTTCGCTCAGCAGCCGAGAGAAACGTTGAACCGGCAGCCGCAGCTACCGAGAATCCGGCAACAGCCTTTCCAAAATCGCGGCGATTCAGACTCTTACTTGAATGCATCGGGTTCCCCCTTCCTGGAGACACGTTTGTTGGGTCCAGATTCGTAAACAGACCTCAGTTCATTCCTCATCTTCAAAGAAGTCCGCGCTAGAGACGGTTGGACAGAGAAACTTCTCAATGTAGCGGATGACCAGTCTTGTCCCTTCGTCATGACTGACGTATGGCGCCCGGGCCGGATTGTACATCGTATCGGTGAGATCGCGGACGAGCCGGACCCGGATTCCCATCTCCGCCATCGGTTTCAACGAAAAGCTCCGGCTCTTCAGCACACACATATTCGTATGAACTCCGGTGTAGAAGACTGTCCGGATCTCGTGCTTATGGAGATACGAATAGATCTCTTCACCGTCGGCCGAGATGATATCGCGCTCCTCATCGATCACGATCGCCGGATGCTGCCTGGTCCAGGCCTTGTACCACGGTTTTTCATTCGTATCGGATCCCCCATCGGAGTCGTCGATCGGCAGGGGGGGAAGTTGGATCGTTCGAAGCACTTGGGCGGAGACTCGCCTGACATCGAGTGCTCGCTTTCTGGCCGGGGAATCCGCGTAGAAGTCCATCGTATCGGAGGGTGAGTGGATGATCAGGACACCCGCCTCACGCAGCCGGCTGGCCAACTGATTCAGTTTCGGAGCCATTTCAGCGACCCGGACCGTCGCGCCATGACTCCAATGCTTGTCCCACATATCGCAGATCAGCAACGCCACCTTACCGGGATCGTACACTCGCAGCCGATCCAGTGGCTTCCAGAGATTCATCCCCTCTTCATTCTGTTCCAGCACCAGCGACCGTTCCGATAGAGAGATCCGACTTGCCTCTTCCATATTCGCAAAAACCGGGAAAACGATACCGAGGAATCCCAGAACCAGCACCGCCCCGGTGGGAGGAATCCCTCTTCTGAAAAACCTTGCCGGCTTCACGCCAGCCCCACCCGCTGAAGCCAGGAGCGGAGCGTAGTCAGATCCGCTTTCATGGCGGCGATGACCTCCGACTCAGGTATCTCGAGTTCACGTTTTCCTTGATCTGCTCCTCCAAGCGGGTACTCGAGGTGCAGCGAAACGGGTCCCATGAACTTCACACCCCGCAGCATCGAAAGGAACTTCCGGAAGGGCGCAACCCCCTGCCCGAGGGGACAGTTACTGACCAGCAATTCATCGTTCTCAGACGCGACCTTGTAGTCCTTGATCGCCAGGGTGTGTACCCACGGGGCGATGCGACGAAAGTCAACCGACCAGTTCAAGGCTCCCTCCACGGAGGCATGCCTCAAATCGAACTGCGATCCAACCCAGTTCGGGTCCACATTGCGCAGGGCGTACCAGAGGTCCCAGATCGAGGCCCCAAAATACCCTTCTCCGGCGTGGTTCTGGTACCCGCCCCGAATCCCAAGGCTTTCATTGAGTTGGGCAAACCGTTCCAGTTCGCGGCTGGCGAGATCCAACGTATCCTCGAGATCACCCCCGTTGCGATACCGGAAGTAGCCCATGCGGTAATACCCGATGCCCAGCTCTGCAGCGGTCCCCAGTACCTTTCTTGTCTCAGAGGAAACACTGTTGACCGAGGTCGTCATCATCGGAACCGAGAGCCCCGCCCGCTGGACGGCTCTGACGGCCCTGGGAAGGTCCCGCTCAACATTCTCGGGCTCGACATGCCCACCGGGTCGAACAGTCAGATCGAGCCCATCGAAGCCGGCATCAGCCGCCTTCTGGGCCATTCCGTCGTAATCCAGCCACTGGAGATGCTTGGAAAAAACACAAACCTGGACCTTATCAGGCTTCGTCGGCACAGTTTCCTGCCCTGCCGCTTTCCCCATCACCATTCCAAGGCCGGCCGCTGACCCCGCAGCTAGTAATTCCCGGCGAGAGATTTCAGACTTCTTCATGCACAGACTCCTTCAACATTTCTTACCGAATGATCGGCCCAGACCACTACACAGCTTCAGGGACAGTCCAGGGGTCTCGATAGATTCTCCTGGTGTACCCATTCGCTTCAGCGTCATCGATGAAGCCCTCGGTCTCGGGATCAATCCTCAACTTCCGCCCGCACCGGTAGGCGATGTTGCCGTAGTGACAAAGCAGGGTCGAACGGTGCCCCTCTTCGATATCCGCAACGGGACGCTTGCGGCTTCGGACACAGGAAATGAAGTTCTCGACATGTTCTCGATTCGTAAAGCGCCCGGGTTGAATCCGGACCGACTTGCCGTCCGGCTCAAAGGCTTCCCAGCCTCCTCCATGACGGCTCAACAACATCTGCTGACGCGTTCCATACAGCTCGATGCGGGTACCCGAGAAGGGCCACAATGGAAGATTGTCCGTATCCCGAAAAGCGATCGGCGTCTTCTTCATATAGGGCGTCCAGAGAGTCTGTTCAAAGACCATCGTCATCCCCGGAAAGTCCCAGTTGACGACATGCGTGTCGGGCGTCTCCTGATCGTCCTCGAAGAAATGAATTCCGCCGGTCGATGAGACGGAGGTCGGCAGGGTCACTCCCGAGAGCCAGCGGGCGAGGTCGATCTGGTGGACACCATCATTGATGATATCGCCTCCCGAGTAGGCCCAGAACCAGTGCCATGAATAGTGGAAGTGATTCTCGTTGAAAGGCCGCATGGGAGCTGGTCCGAGCCACATGTCGTAATCAACGCCTTCCGGTACTTTCGTCACCGGTTTCTCTCCGATACTCTGCCGTTCCTTACTGTTGAGCACCCGGACGAAATGGACATCACCCAGTTCACCTGACTTGATGTAATCGAGCGCCAACCGGCAATACTCACCGCTTCGGCTCTGCGTACCGACCTGGACAATGCGATCATACTTCCGCGCCGCCTCGATCATCTTGCGGCTTTCCCAGATGCTGTGACTGGTCGGCTTCTCGACGAAAACATCCTTCCCCGCCTGGCAAGCCCAGATCGTGGCTAGAGCATGCCAATGGTCGGGCGTCGCGATGGCTACGGCATCGAGTTCCGTGTCATCCAGAACGCGCCGAAAATCCTGAACGCATTCGGGTCTGGCCCCGCCCGCTTTCTCAACGGTTGCGGTCCGCGATTCGAACAGCCGCGTATCAACATCACAGAGATAGGCGAGATTAACGTCGTTTCGTTCCGCGAAATATTCGGCCAGGCTGCCGCCGCGTCCCCGAATCCCTATTACAGCGACCTTGATCCGATCGTTCGAACCCAGGACCTTTCTCGCTGCCGCCCCACTGATTCCAGCGACAGCAACCGAACGAGCGAAGTCTCGGCGTGTCAAGCTTCTCATTCCACCCTCCTTTTGACAGATACCCGCAGATAATATCCCGCCCGGGGGATCGCGTAAACATGTGAGGCAGGATCCGGCGAAACAAGGCGACTGGGTAACGAGACTTCAGCAGATTGCAGGCTCGAGATAGGGAATCGTCTGAGGGCCTTCAGGCAGGACACAGATGCTCGCCGTCGGTCCCAGTCGCTCCAGGCGCTCAGCAACCGCCTCCTCGATCGAGTCGATCGGGACGAACTGCGCCTGTCTGACAGCCTGCTCCTCCAGTCCACTCGATTTCAGCAGGACCTCGGCCTTAGACTGCACCATTGCCTGGACCTGGGCCTGCCACTGGTCCTGGCAGGAGAAACCCGGGGAGTTGACCAGTTCGAGGATTTCTTCTGGTCCCTGGGTCGAAGCCAGCAACCGGCCATACTCACCGTGGTTGGGAACGCCATCGGAGCATTCCGCGGCGCAGATGATCGTACCGCCCGGTTTAACGATCCGCGCGGCTGCCGACATCCCCTTGACCGACTGATAGAGATTCAAGTCGAGCGGATATCCGCTGTTGGTGGTCACAACGATGTCGAAAGGAGCCTCGACCTGCTGCATGGCCGTCTCTTTGACCCTTGCACAGGCCTGACCATGTTCCGAAAAGAGCTCTCCAGCAAAGACCCCGGTCAGCTCCAACCGCCGGTTCAGTGTTACATCGAGCGCAAAGGTCACACCAGAACGGGCCGCAATCTTTCGAATTTCACTGTGAATGGGATTCTGCCCGGTCTCACCCCAGGTTGACCGTGCATCTCCAATCAAGCGAGCGCTGTGCAGTTCAAGAATGGTCTCGAGACCGGCCAACCCGGGTGCCACCATCTTTGGCCCCCCGCTGAAGCCCGCAAAAAAATGCGGCTCAACGAAGCCGACGGTGATCCGAATATCACTCTCCATCCAGGTTCGATTGAGCCAGACCGGCACTCCCGCATCACTCCGACCCAGATCGACTAGAGAATCCGTTGCCTGACAGTCGTGGTTGAGGACTCGATATTGGCCCAGGATCTCGGCACCCAGCATCCGCTCGAGTTCGGCATCCGTTGTCGCCCGATGCGTCCCGGTCGCCACGAGCAAGGTAACGTTCTCGGGAGCAACGGGGCCTATCGATTCAAGTAGTGCCGGGAGAATACGCCCCGTCGGAATCGCCCGCGTTACATCGCAGATCGAGATGGCGATCTTTTGGGAGGCCGAGACCAGTTCCTGCAGCGGGGCAGAATCAACCGGGTGCCGACAGGCTTCCCGGATTGCCCGATACTCGTCGAGTAACCCGGGAAGTTGTGTCGGTTCAATGACCGTCGTGCAGTGGTCGGGCAACTCCAGATCCAGGCCCGACCGCCCGTAAGCCAAACGCACCTTCACGGCTCTGTCCTCTTCGGTTCGACTGGCAAAACGCCGGCTGGACTAGGCCAGACCAAGAACCGTGTCCATGCGATCGGAGATCTCCTTCAACCGGACACGATCGCCTCCCCGCACCTCTGCGGATGCCCAGCCTTCGTAGCCGATACTGGCGAGTTCGGCTCGAACGGCAGCCCAGTTGACGCTTCCCTCCCCCAAGGGTGCCCGAAAACCGGCACCTGGTCCTTCCTTGTCCCTCAGATCCTTACTGTATTCCTTGATGTCCAACTTGAAGATGCGATGCCCCAGGATCCGAATCCAGTGTTCCGGCTGTCCGAAATTGACTACATTGCCGACATCAAAATAGGCGCCGATCCAGGGACTCTCCAATTCATCGATGTAGCGCGCCGTCTCCAGCGGACTCATCAGGAACTGGTTCCAGACATTCTCAATCGCGATCTTTACACCCAGTTCCTCCGCGAGAGGCAGCACCTTGCGAATCTCGTCCTGAGAACGATAGTAGGCGACATCGTAGGCCACGGTCTCATTGACAACCGCCGGGACCAGAAGCACGGTCGTCGAACCGTAGGCCTTCGCATCATTCAAAGCGGTTCTCAACCCGGCAACACCCTCCGCTCGAACCGGGGCTTCTGGATGGGACAGGGTCTTCCTCCAGTGCACCGAATCAATCACGCCCGGAATCGGAAAGCCGACTTCATCGCGAGCGGTCAGGACCTCTTTCAGATCGAGGTCGTTGGGACTGTCGAGCTCTACGCCATCGAATCCCAGGTCCTTCAACAACTTGAACTTATCTTTGATCGAAAGGTCCTCCCGGACCATCCCGAACTTGAGACTCTTCTTGAAACGCCGTTTCGGCTCTTCCTGGGCAAAAACGACCGAACCTGTCGCGGCAACCGTGGACACCGCTGCCAGACCCGCACCAGCTGATTTCAGGAAATCTCTTCTCTGCAACTTCGTCGTCATCCTCTATATCCCTCCACAAAAGCGATTACGATGGACTCTCCTGCCTGCCGTGAATCCGGCACTGACGTTGGAAACTTAGCACATCCTGACAGGGCCTGCACTCAAACTTGCAGCGTCGCCACGATGACGAGATCGGTCGATTCACTCGCGCGATACTCGCCACCCTGCATATCCCCTAAAGTCTGGGTTGGGTGGAAACCGGCTTCTCCCAGCAACTCCTCCAACTCGCTCTTGACCCAGCCTTTTAACTCAACGACCCTGCTGTTCTCGACTACCAGCGGTTCGTCAGCCCCGGGACAGTACTTCAGCGTCGTCGGGCAGAAGCGCACTCGCCCCCCTCCGAGCGGCTCCATCAAACGGAGAAAGATCGTTTCCGTACCTTCCTCGCTCCCCTGGATGAACTTGATCGGGAGGTGACGCAGTTTCTTCTCAAAGATCCTTTCATAGTTGAGGATCTGTAAAAGAAAGACTCCGCCCGGAGCCAGGCTGGAAGCCAGCCCCTTGAGAAAGCACCTCATCTTATCCACATCGAGTAGAAACGGAAGCGTGTTTCCCAGGCTTATTGCCGCGCCGAAAGGCTCATGGACCACAGCCTCCAGTTCAGTCAGATCCCCCTCCGCGAAGCGCAATCCTGAAGGACACCCCTCTTCCCTCGCCTTCTCCAGCATCGCCGGGGACCTATCGATCCCAAGGACTCGGAAGCCGTTCTCGCAGAGAAAACGGGAATGTTCTCCAGGGCCGCAGCCAAGATCGAGCACCGACTGGAGAGGAGCCCGGCCAAGAACTTTCAACAGAAGCGGCGCTTCCCTTTTGATCCTTTCGGGCCAGGCGATGAGGCGCCGATAATCCACACGGGCGAAAATATCTCCTTCGATCCGGTCACTCGGTGCCATGGACTTCTCCTTTTCCAAAACGGCCTCACCACAGGCCCTCTCTCCAACCTTGCAGCTACCATTGTTAGAATACACATTCTTTCAACTCTCAGGTTGCGAATTCGAGGTGGTATGACGGAACAGAATCGCTCAAGTTCAATCGAGATTGTGAACACCGAAATCCCGAGGGGAACCGCCCAGGTGGCCCTTTTCGATTTCGATGGAACCCTCTCCCTTATTCGCCGAGGCTGGCAACAGGTGATGTTGTCCTACTTTGTTGATGTTCTCGAGTCGCTCGGTACGGGTGAATCGAGGACCAGCCTCTCCAGGCTTGTCTCGGAATTCGTCGCGCACCTGACGGGAAAACAGACCATCTATCAGACGATCCGACTCGCAGAGGAAGTGGAAAAGCGGGGGCATACCGCCCTGGAGCCGCTCGCCTACAAACATGAGTACAACTCACGACTCTGGGAAATCATCCGCTCCCGCGTCGAAGGACTCGAAGCCGGAACCGAAGATCCCGAGAACTGGCTTTTACCTGGATCGAGAGCGATCCTCGAAAACCTGAAGAACCGTGGGATTCGCTTATATCTCGCCAGTGGTACCGATTACGAGTTTGTCCTGAAAGAAGCCCGCCTCCTACAGATCGATCACTACTTTGATGGAGGTATCTTTGCCGCCCTCGACCAATACAAGAAGTTCTCGAAGGCGATGCTGATCCGTCAGATCTTTGCCGACTATAACCTCTCCGGTTCCCAGTTGGTCGGCTTTGGAGACGGGTACGTTGAAATCGAAAACACGAAAGAGGTTGGCGGGATCGCGGTTGGAGTCGCAAGTAACGAACAAACCTGTCTTGGAACCGACGAATGGAAGCGATCTCGACTTCTCAAGGCTGGTGCCGATATCATTATCCCGGAATTTCGAGCGCAGGCAGAACTGCTCAACTATCTTCTGATTAATTAGGACTCAACTGCCTATATAATCGATATAAAATGGATAGATACCGTCGTTTCAACCGCAGCCGACAGAAGGTGAAATCCCTCAATGAACGGGAGCATCTACTCGACCTGACCTCGCTGATCTCGAGAACGGAGGCGATGGCGAGCCAGCCCGATTTACGATACCAGGGCCTCGCTCGACGGATTCTCGAAGCCCGCTCCAGGCAAGCGCCTGTCATCCTGATGATGGGAGCTCATCTGCTCAGAGCGGGTACAGCCCGGCTCTTGATTGAACTGATGGAGCGCGGCTGGATCACGCATATTTGCATGAATGGAGCCGGCCCGATTCATGACTTCGAAATGGCCCTGATCGGTGCGACGACGGAGAGTGTCGCCCGCTACATTGCCGAGGGGCAGTTCGGGCTCTGGAGGGAAACCGGGCAGATCAACGATATCGTCAAGGCCGGACACGAAGCTGGTCTGGGTTACGGAGAGTCGATCGGCCGTGAAATCGAAAAGGCTTCGTTTCCGAACCGTGAGATCAGCGTCCTCGCAGCGGGCTATCGACTTCGAATCCCGGTAACCGTTCATATCGGGATCGGCTACGACATCATTCACGAACATCCCAACTTCCACGCGGCTTCGATGGCGGGAGCCTCTGACGACGACTTCCTGATCTTCGTCGAAACGGTCTCGCGTCTGGAAGGCGGTGTCCTCCTGAACTTCGGTTCATCGGTGATGGGACCGGAGGTCTACCTGAAGGCCCTGGCCATGGCGCGGAATACCGCCCACCAGGAAGGGCGTGAAATCCGTCGCTTTACGACGGCGGTTTTCGATCTCGTCGGTATCGGTGAGGAGTGGGATTCTGAACCTTCGAAGGACGATCCGAGGTACTACTTTCGTCCCTTCAAGACCATTCTGGTAAGAACCGTCAGAGATGGCGGTGAAAGTCTCTACTTTCAAGGGGATCATCGAAAGACCTTCCCCACCCTGTTCAAAGCGATCATCGAAACATCGTCTGGAGGAGGAAATTGAAGGCCAGCCGCCTGCGGGAAGTCCTGGATCGACTGCCAGATCTCCGCATCCTCGTGCTGGGGGACTTCTTTCTCGATCAATACTGGAGTGTTGACCCTCGACTGGCGGAAGACTCGGTAGAGACCGGGCTCGAAGCCCATCAGGTTACCGAGGTACGACAGAGCCCCGGAGCTGCCGGAACGGTCGCTAACAACCTGGTTGCACTCGGTGTGGGCTCCGTCGAGGCCCTGTCGGTCATCGGTGACGATGGAAATGGTTACGCTTTGCGGAAAGCATTGACGTATCGGGGTGTCCATATTGATCGGCTGATCAGTGCACCCGGCCGGTTCACGCCAACCTACACCAAGCCGATGCGTCAGAATTCCGTTAATTCAGAAACCGAAATGAACCGTTTCGATATCAAGAACCGGTCCAGGACACCCCGAGCGCTGCAGGAAGAAGTGATTCGAAGTCTCGAGCAGCGTTCGCTCGAGGTGGATGGTATCGCGATCATGGATCAGGTCGAAGAGGAAGGATGTGGGACCGTTACCGCCGCTGTCCGCGATGCCCTGATGAAGAGGGGAACCCAGTCGAGACCTGTCATCCTCGCGGATTCACGCCGCTTTATTGGTTTCTACCGCAGTGTCCTCGTCAAACCGAACCTGTCTGAGGCAGGGGAAGCACTCGGGGGAGGCAGCGATTCTCCGGCTGATCTCGCCCGGAAGATGGCTGCAAGGACGGGACGTCCGGTCTTCCTGACCCTGGGTGGTAGGGGAATCGGCGTCTTCGATGGGGTGGAGTACTCGGAAATCCCTGCCCTGCGGCTCACCGGACCCCTGGACATTGTGGGAGCCGGAGACAGTACGAACGCCGCA
>CP070717.1:223361-227051 GCA_020350445.1 Acidobacteriota bacterium
AAGGCACAACGCAATCCCGATCAACTCCACCTCCCAGTGCAGCTTGATTTCGATGATAAGGGGCAGAGAGGGATCAGGCAATTAGAAAATCGCCGAGGGGTGGAATCATGCTTCCTTGATGTGAGGAGACGGAAAGTTCCCCCGGCCTGATCCTGTGTGAATCGCCGGGCTATTGGATGGAACGGTACACCGGATGGAGGGAGATCCAGGTCCACTGAAAGCTGCGATCAGCTACGGTACCGGAACCTGCTGCTCCAGGTAGGCGAAGAAGTTCTCAAACAGAACAACTCGACTGAGGTCGAAGTCATTTTCGCCAAGGCTCTTTCGAACCAGCAGACGATGCCCATCGGGATGGAAGGCCATGCTTGAGAGGAAAGGCAGTCGGTAAACCACTCCTGCTTCCCACTTCTCGGCCTGATCTGTCACAAAATTGCCCCCTTCGACTCGGTATCGGACTATACTCAGCTGCCGACGGGCTTCTGAAAGGGAAAATCCGCCGAGAATCATGGTCGCAGCCGGAGGAGCATAAAACAGTTCCATTCGGGTCGGTGACCAGAGAGGCTGTACACCTCCTCCGCTCGAGATTTGCCGCTTCCCTCCCGGTCCCGGGAAAGGCAGGACAAAGACTTCATAGGTGTCCGATTCGTTCGAAAAGTAGGCGAGCCAATTCCCATCCGGAGAAAACTCGGCGCCGAGTTCCAAAAAAGGCGTGCTCAACAAAGCTGTCGTCTCGCCCCCCTTCCAGCCTGATCGGTCATTACCCTCCAAACCTAGAATCCACATGTCCCATTGCGTCTCGGGATTGCGCTCAGTAAAAGCAACGAACTGGCCTCCAGGATGCCATGACCAGGGCCACTGCTCGTTTGGGCTTTCCGTCAGCTTCCCGACCGAACCTCGCCCGTCTACTCGCTTCCAGTAGAGGTTTAGATTGCCTCCGTGTCGGTTGGAGGCAAATAAGACGCTCTCACCCAATGGACTCCAAACCGGCCGCCTGTCATCAGCCGGGTCGAACGTCAACCGGGTACTGGTTTCCCGCTCAAAGTCGTAAAGCCAGATGTCCCATTGCCGTCCGTCGTAGATCTCAACGGCGAGCAGTCGTCCGTTCGGAGCCAGCCGGAATCCTCCGTATCGAGCAGGCCGAAGCGGCACGGGTACACGGTTGCCTTCCCGGTCCAGCCACTCCAGAAGGGACTCTTTCCCACTGAATTCACTCCTCATATAGACCAGACTGCCATCGTTAGAAAAGGAGAACTGCGCAGTCCCGATGTCTGGGTCTCCAACGACGCCTTCCAGAATCGGTACAGGCTTCCCCTGGACCTCCAGCGCATCCAAATCAAAGGCAATGCCAAAGAGCGTTCCCTGATTCAGATAGACGAGATGGCCCGTCGGAAGATAGCGGGCATGATAGCCCCCTTGCCACAGAAGCTTTCTCTCTCCGTTAGGAATCCGCTGAACAAGAATCTGCCCATCGTCGAAGCTCCCCTTGGCGGGAGATGAAAAAAGCACCGCACCGCCACTCGGAAGAACCTGAGGCCAGCGCTGTGTCCATTCCCCCTCCGTCAGCGTCAATGTCTCCGGGTGGCCGCCCATTTCGGACACTCGGGACAGTCCACCCTGATTATTCGACGCAAACACTATCGAACCGTCATCCGCCCAGTCGAGACCCCGACTGGCGCCTGTCTCACACAGTGTGACGTTGGTACCGCCCGACACAGCAGTCTTTTTCAACTCCTGACCCGACCGATAGGCAATCCACTGGCCATCCGGCGAGAAGGTGGGCTGAGCTGCACCTTCAGTGTTCGGGAGCGCTCTGGCTTCAAGCTCGTCCAGACGTCGCAAGTACAGTCGCGTCTGACCTTCTTCCTCGGAGGATCCCAAAAAGGCAAGCATCGACCCGTCAGGGGACAAGACAGCCGCCGTGCTTTCGTCCTTATCAAGCCTCACTCGAGCTCCCAGATCCACATTCATACGGCGTGGATGTGCGGGCAGAGGATCGATGGCTTCCCCCAACCACTGCGTCGCCAACAGAGCCATACCCAGGATCCCCACTAGTACCCACGGTACAATTTGTGACCACTTCAGAGCCCGAGGCTCACCGGATAATGAATACGGATGACCCACTATGCCCGCTGACTCCAGCTCGCGCTTCGAGTCTCCCAGATCTGTCTTGACGTCATGAATCAGCTGATACCGAAGCTGCATCTCCTTGGACAGGAGCTTCGATACGATCAGCTCGAGTCGATAGGGCACGTCAGCCAGGTAGCGGCCCAGGGGAGGCGCTGATTCGTTCAAGATTGCCGAAGCCGTTTCCATCGACTGTTTCCGGCGAAAGGGATTGACACCGCTCAGCATTTCATACATCACCACGCCGAAGGAAAAGAGATCGGAACGTGTGTCCAGTTCATCGCCTCGGAGTTGTTCCGGGGACATGTACGCCAGAGTTCCCAGTGTCGATCCCTTCCGGGTCAGCCCGGCCGTGATCGCCTGTTCGACTTCAGCGTCCTTCAGGATCCGCTTGGCCAGACCGAAGTCCATCACCTTGACGTGACCTTCCGGCGTCAGCATCAGGTTGGCCGGTTTCAGATCCCGGTGGATGAACCCCGCACTGTGGGCCTTCTCGATCGCTTCAGCTGCTTCGATCAGGATCGGCAGGGCTTTCTCCAGCGGAATGGGACCGTCCTCCAGCTTCTCCTGCAGCGTCTGGCCCGCCACGTACTCCATGGCAATGTAGTTGGCACCTTCGTTGGTCTGACCGACCTCGTAAATCGAGCAGATGTACGGGTGGTCAATGGCCGCCACAGCCTTGGCCTCTCTGATGAATCGCCGGCGAGCGGTTTCGTCCTGCTCCAATTCCAGGGGAAGAAACTTCAGGGCTACCTCACGCTCCAGCTTCGTGTCGCGTGCACGGTAGACCTCACCCATCCCGCCCTGGCCGAGCTTCCCTGTGATCTCGTAGTGGGATATGGTCTGACCGATCATGCACTGGCGCTCCAGCATGGCTTCTGACTAAGGTTATTGGATCGCTTTGGAGGCAAATAAGACAAGTTCTAAGATCCTCCTTCTAAGCCTTGTCTTCGCTTCTTCTGCTTAACTCATCATTGATACGGCGCAGCCCGCTAATCATGGGTATGGACACGGCCGCGAGTCCAACAGCGGCAAGCAGGGTCTGGTACTTACCGGTCGACATAGCCGTGACGATAACAATGATTGCTACACCGACAAGAACACCCGGAATGAACGTTGCAAACTTCTTCTTCTTGGTCAGCTGCTCTGTACTTAGCTCTACAAGGTTCATACTCATATCGTTCCTACTCCTCTAACACTCTCACATTCTCCAAGAAGTCTCACTGTGCCCCTGTATTGGCTGAACCTTTCACCGATCATTGTGCTACTCACTTCCCCCATCCCGCCTTCACCGAGCTTTTCTTCCACGCGGTAATGAGCAACGTGTTTGCCAATCACGGCAGGCTCTCCCCAGACACACTTAGCAATATGCTCACCGCAACTCCGATCAACTCCACCTCCCAGTGCAGCTTGATTTCGATGATAAGGGGCCGACCCGAATGAGGCAAGCAGAAAGGGCGGTCTCAAGACTCGAGACCCGAGACTACGAGACCCGAGACCATTCTGGTGCGAAAGGGGGGACTCGAACCCCCACGGGTGTTACCCCACCAGATCCTAAATCTGGCG
>CP070717.1:227151-246695 GCA_020350445.1 Acidobacteriota bacterium
AAGCTGACTTCGACTGAGGTCCTTCAGTCTGCGGTGCACAACAGGTTCTCACAAGATCGCACCGCTCTTAATTCACCTTGTCTACTGCTGTTGTGTGGGTAGGAAAGCGACGGTCGTTTTGCGTCTCCGCCTGAGATAACAGCGCAGATTCTTCCCGGCCAACTTTGAAAGATATTATGAATATGTCCAAGTTCCATTCCGAACCCGTGAAGGAGTTCGATAACTTTTATTTGAACCGCACCCTGATGTGCGGGATTTCCGAGGCCGGATTCGTGAATCCCCGGCCGATTCAAGCGCACACGATTCCAGCGGCGCTGGATGGTCGCGACATCCTGGGTCTAGCCCAGACCGGGACCGGCAAAACAGCGGCGTTCGCCCTTCCAGCTCTCGAGCGAATCCTCCAATCCCGCAAACGGGGTGGCCCTCGAGTCCTGGTCGTGGCCCCAACCCGCGAACTGGCCGGTCAGATCGAAGAAGAGATCAAGATGCTTGCCAAGTTCACTTCGATAAAGACCGTGACGATTTTTGGCGGTGTTTCAGCACAGCCTCAGATCTCAGCACTAAGAAAGCATCCTGAAATCATCGTGGCTTGCCCCGGTCGACTTCTCGACCTTCATCGTCAAGGAGAGGTTGCTCTCAACCAGATTGAAATCTTGATTCTGGATGAAGCCGATCATATGTTCGACATGGGATTCCTTCCCGATATCCGACGTATCATTGCGGCCCTACCGGCAAAACGTCAGAACCTGCTCTTCTCGGCTACAATGCCCGAGGAAATTCGGGCCCTGGCAGACCGCATTCTGCATGATCCGCATGTCGTCGATCTCAACAATTCACGACCAGTGTCGACGATTGAACACGCTCTCTACCCAGTGGAAAACGGTCATAAGCCAGCTCTGCTGGAGAACCTCCTTTCGAAAGAGGAAATTGCTTCCGCAATTGTCTTTACCCGGACGAAGCATCGTGCGAAGAGGCTGGCACAGCAACTCTCTCGAAAAGGGCACCGCGCCGTCGCCCTGCAAGGAAATATGACTCAGTCGCAACGGGTCAAAGCGATGGAAGGATTCCGCAAGCGGCGCTATGACATCCTCGTAGCGACTGATATCGCTGCCCGCGGAATTGATGTGCAGCAGGTCTCGCATGTGGTCAACTTTGACATGCCATCCACCGTCGACGCTTACACCCATCGAATCGGCCGCACCGGCAGAGCAGAACGTGAAGGGAAAGCCTATACCTTTGTGACTCATGACGATCACCGTATGATCAGAATGGTCGAGAAGAGAATCGGAGCCTCGATCGAGCGGAAGGTTCTGACGGGATTCGAGACAATCCCGGTCTCGCCAGCTCAACCTGAGGCGGCACTTGAGACCCGGCCGGCGCGACGGACGATGAAACGTTATCTCGCAGAAGACTCTCTACCCGGGGAGAAACGCTGGAGACCGAGAAAGCCCCGATTCCGGAAGGCTTCCTGAGAAATTAAGCCCGACGTTGGTGTCGGCGCAACGGGACCGTAGCCCGATGATAATCCTCGCCCTGCGCGGTTTGGGGCGAGTGATATCATCGTTGGAAATATGCAAGGGACCCATTCGCGACAAGATATTCACCTCCGGAGACTGTCCTGCATTCGGGCAATCGACCTCACCCTCTTCCTGCTTCTGGCCCTGTTCTTTTGTGCTCAGAGATCGATTGTCGCTTCTCCCCTCCCGGAACTAGACGATCTTCGTCAGCAGTTTCGGACGCCTTTGCGCGAATACACCCAGGTACCTTTCTGGTTTTGGAACGGGGAAATCAGCGAAGGAGGAATCCACGAGCAAATCGCTTCGATGGAGGGGAAAGGCGTTTACGGCTTCGTAATCCACGCCCGGATGGGATTGTCGAAACAGGTCGGCTATATGACGGAACGCTGGCTTGCTCTCGTCCGCTTCGCGGTCGAAGAAGCGGAGCGTCGAAACATGATCGTCTACCTCTATGATGAGGGTATGTACCCTTCAGGCTCGGCCCATGGCAGGGTCGTTGAGGGAAGAGCCGATCTGGCCTCGCAGGGGCTGACGATGCAGTCCGTAACGATCACAGGGCCTACTGAAATCGCACTGGACGATTCCATCGAAGCCGCTGTTCTTCTGAAACCCAAAGGAGACCGGCATCTATCTCAAGGCCGGTCGTTTCAGGCGGGAGATCGAGTTGAGGTGCCGGAAGGTGACTGGAAACTCTTTCGCTTCTCCCGGGTTCCCAGCGGAGGTGTTATCCGAGGTATCCACTTCGATGAGGAGGATAACCTCCCCGGCGCGCCACCTTCGGCGGATCTACTCAATCCGGAGGCAACCCAGCGTTTCATCTCAGAAACCCACGATCGCTACTTTCAGACGTTGGGACGTCACTTTGGCCACACGATTCGAGGGATTTTCACCGATGAGCCATCTATCTTAGGTCGTCGCGCCCGGCGCGGATTGCGTCCCTGGTCGACGAATCTTCTCGCGAAAATCAGCGAGAAGGTTGGCTACGAATTCGCCCCCTTTCTGCCCTTCCTCTGGGTTGAGGCAGAGGATCGACTCGAGGAAGTGGTCCGGGCTGACTTTGACTGGGCGATCGCCTCGTTACTGAACGAAAGTTACTACCATCCCCTCTCAGAGTGGTGCGATAGACACGGGATAGCCCTGACTGGACATCCGGCGGGTGGCGGGGACCTCGACCCACAGACCTATTTCCAGCAACCAGGGCAGGATGTTGTCTGGCGATGGGTCCTGCCCGGGCCGACAGCTACCGAGGGGGAACAGAGCCTGACTGGGAAGACCGCGAGCAGCATGGCTGTCAACCTGGGACGATCCACCGTCATCAACGAGTGTTTCGGAGCATTCGGATGGCGTTTGACGATGCAGGAGATGAAATGGCTTTCCGACTGGCTCTTCGTCAGAGGGGCCAACCTGCTCATGCCTCACGCCTTCTACTACTCAGTCGAAGGTGAGCGTCTCTTCGAGCGGCCTCCCGATCTGGCCTGGAACAACCTGTGGTGGCCTCAATACAGCCAGTTCAGCCAATACACCAACCGGCTGTCCTGGCTGATCCGCGAAAGTACCCCCGTTACAGGGGTCGCTATCCTGGCGATTGACGGTAAGGCCGAGTGGAGATCGGCGAAAGCGCTCTTCGAATCTCAGATCGACTTCCAGTATCTGCCTGAGGACCTGGTGGATACCGCCGAAATCAAGGGCGGAAGGCTGATGATCGGTCAGGCGAAGTACCACACCGTGATCCTCGACAATGTGGACTTTGTCCGGCCCAGAACGCGAGCTCGGCTCCTGAGATTGCTCGACGGTGGCCTGCAGCTTCTGGCGCTCAATTCGGAACTTCAGCCACATCCGCTCACCACCTGGGGACGGAGTTCAACAGCACAGTGGGGACGGAGTTCAACGGCACACCCGGTGTCATGGGGACGGACCTCAACAGGCACTTCCACCCAGGAGTCACCCCCTGGGGGACGGACCTCTAGAGCTGAGTTGCCCGGGTTGAAGCAGGTCTCGGGAGAAGCCGAGTTGATCCGGTTGCTGCGTGGCAACGAGTTCGATGTCCGCTTTGAACAGAACGCTCCAAACATCCGATTCAGCCATCGGACAATCGGGCCTCATCACTTCTATTTCTTCACAAACGAAGGACTCGAACCCTATTCTGGGATCCTGACTCTCAACCAGTCCCGCCTCCCTGAAGAATGGGATCCTGAATCGGGAGAGGTCCGGGCAATCGTAGACCCGCAGATCGTGAGCGGGAAGCTTCAGATGCAGCTAACCCTCCATCCAGCCGGTTCCACGATCATCGCCTTTCCCGACCTGGACGGGCCAGCTGCGCAGGCAAGCCCTGCGTCGAAAGTACAGCCAGTCAAGGTTCTCGATCTTCCCTCCGAGGGCTGGAAACTTACCATCAGAGAAAAGACCTTCCATGACGTGTCACTGGGTTCCTGGACTGGACTCGATGGGGTGGAGTCCTTTTCTGGCACTGGTTGGTACGAACGCACGATCCAGCTTGACGGGAAGCCGGTCAGGATCGATCTCGGCAAGGTCGCGGAATCTGCCGAAGTCGTACTCAACGGTCAAAAACTGGGCACTCGTCTCTGGCAACCGTTTCTTTTTGAAGCCGAAACGGAGGTCTTGAAGGGAACGAACGTTCTCCGAATCGGAATCACGAACACACGTTCGAACGAACTGACCGACGAGAAACTCCCTTCGGGTCTTTTTGGCCCAGTCAGGATACTTGTCCCGAAGGAACCAGAGAGAACCGAAGCCACGGAACAAATGTAGCCCAAGCAATACGGGGGGGGGGTGCTTTACCCCCTGAGAATCCAACTCGCAAGCGTATTCATTGGAAACCAGGCAACTCGTACCGGAACCGAACGAGCATCCAGCAGCGAAGACCTTTCAAAAAGTGCTGTTCGAATCCGGGATCTCGTTGACGGCCTTCGCCACAGAGGATCTCGAGGCTGAATTCGAAAGGATGCATACACTGGGCGTCAGGTTTACAATGAAAACCACCAAGAGGGCCTGACCTACAAGTGCGCTCTTCGATGACACTTGAGGGAGGGAACCTGATTCAGATCTGTAAGACTTGAGGTGAAGGCCAAAGGAGGTGGCAGGTGAGTGACCGGAACAAGGATCTGATGCGGCGCTTCGTCAAAGCTGGAAACAGCGTCGACCTGGACGCATTGGATGACATCATGACATCGGATTTCGTACGCCATTGCGAAGCAACGCCAGATGTAGTCGTTAACTCTCGCGAGGATTTCAAGGAGTTCCTTCGTGAGACCGTGGCCACGTTCCCCGATCAGCACGTCGTTATGGAAATGCTGATCAGCGAAGGAGACAAGATTGCATTCTGGGGTACATTCTCAGGAACCCAAAAAGGTGTGATGGGGCCATTTCCTGCAACAGGAAAGTTCATGAAAGTGGACATTTCAGGAGTCTTTCGCGTTCAGGATGGCAAACTGGCAGAAGAGTGGGTGACCTGGGATAACCTCGCAGGCCTCATCCAGTTGGGTCTATTCCCGTAGGCTGTAGTCCGGGAAATACCTAACCCAGCATCAATCGAACCGTGAGCGTCAGTTGAAAGACCGACAAGGCGAGGGTCAGTCCCAGAATTCCCTTAGACAATGGGACGTCAAATTCCCGATGCCCCTTCCTCCAGAAGTAGGAATGGATCAGGAATGCAGCGATACCCCCCAGGCTCAGAATCAGTGAGAAGACCAGACCCGCTGGTTCCCCTCTGGCCACGAGGATCAGACCAGACAGGACGATGAACAGTAGAGGAAAATGGAGTACCAGAAAAAGAGTGACTCCCCCTGGAAGTCCAAAAAGCCTCCATTCTCTCCAATAAGCGGAGTCAATCTCATGGATGATCAGCACGACGGCGTTGGTGAGGTAGGTACCCAGCAGCAGGTCTTCCATCACCCCTCCACTTCATCACCTGTGCGGACCATTTTCAAGCGAAGCCCCGCCAAATCGAGGTTTTTCACAGTTTGTTCTCGACAACATGGGCTGTTGAGGTCTAAGGTAATAACAAACCCTTGTTAACCCAGAAACTACCAAAGGCGGGCTTGTTTTACCCCCGCTCGCGAGGGAAATGAAGATGTCGAACCAACCAGACTACAGGAAACTGATCCTGGTGCCTGCCATTATCACGCTGGGCGTTACGATTGTGCGACTACTGGGGGAACTTTACGGTGGACCCGAGCTTCTCTTCGGACGGCAGGCCGGGGGAGGGGGAGCTTTGGTCGGCATCTCCTGGATCCTGATTCCCTTTGGCATCTATTTCGCCATTTCGCTCTCGCGCAGCGGTTTTCCGGCTAAGAGCTGCGGGAAACTAATCGGGATGGCAATTCTGTCGTTCATCCTGATGATGGTGATTGGCGCTGGAGCGATGATCTTGCTGGCCTCAACTCCGGCTGCTGGACTGGTCATCACTTCACTCGCCGCGGTGGGAGTGATGTTTTTGGTCAAATCCAGCTGGCCAGAACTCTTCAAGACCCTGGTACTCTACGCATTTGCGGCCCGAATCCCGGTTGCCATAATCATGTTCTTCGCGATCCTGGGCGACTGGGGGACCCATTACGACGCCCCTCCACCGGAAATGGAAGGGATGAACTGGATGGCCGAGTGGTTCCTGACCGGACTCATCCCACAGTTTACGGTATGGATCGCCACCACGGCAGTCATCGGTGGACTCTTCGGAGGAATCGCTGGGCTTTTCGTCAAGTCAAAGCAATAGCTGTAATCGGAAGAGTGTTCTACTTGAATTGAGTGCCCTTCCACTCCTTTTTGATATAGTCCGCGACCCAGTAACCCAGGGCCATAATCGTCAGCACGGGATTGAAGCCTCCGTTCGTAACATGAAGGCTTGCGTCGGCCACGAAGAGATTGTCGATCTCGTGCACCTGTCCGTAACGGTTGGTCACTGAGGACTTCGGATCATCGCCCATCCTGCAGGTTCCCGCTTGATGCTGCCCTCCGCTGGGTCCCCCCGTTCCAGGCATATTCTTCCAAGTCCGAATGGCACCCGCCTCCTTGAGGACTTCCTCGGCACGGGCGGAAATGAACTGGGCGATCTCCTGATCGTGCGGATGAGGATTGCCTGAAAGCCGCAGCGTAGGAATACCCCAGTCATCTTTCACTTCGGGATCGAGTTCAACCCGGGACTCGTAAACGGGCATTTCCTGAACTGGCCCACGAAACATCGTGAATTTCTTGTAGTATTCACGCTGATACTGTTTGTGGCTCAACCCCCATCTCGACTCGCCCGGTGGCCGGTACCGGCTGAAAAGATACGGCAGGGTGATGAACGGATTGCAGAGCATCGCGCCACCAATCAACCCCTCATTCCCATGGTTAAAATCGCAGATGGCGATACATGCGCCTGGACCACCCTCGTCTTCGTACACCTCATGAGGGAAGAGGCCGGAAGCCCCAGTGTAGGCATGCCCCTGCAGGTTTCGACCTACCCAATCATTGTTATTCCCGGCACCATTCGGAAAGAGCTTTGAGGGTGAGTTCAGCAGCAGTCGCGGCGTCTCTGTTGCGGAAGCTGCTACCACGATCAGATCGGCTGGTTGATACTGCGCCTGGCCCGCTTCATCGAAATAGTGGACCCCCAAGGCCTTTCCCTGGTCATCGAATTCGATGCGAGAAGCCATCGTCCCCGTTCGAAGCTGGCAAAGCCCGGTATCGATCGCTTTCGGAATGACGGTATTCTGGGTTCCATTCTTGGCGTCGATCGGACAAGCGAAACCGACACAGTGCCGAACGTGCATACAGGACGGCCGGTCGTTGTAATCAACCGAGTTTCTCAACATGGGAATCGGGAACGGATGATAGCCGAGTCTCCTGGTAGCCTCCTCAAACATCTTTCCGTCACGGTTGTATTCGAATGCCGGCATGGGATGAGCCTTGCGTCGAGGCGGAGCGAAAGGATTCTGACTGTCATCTCCCGACACCCCGATCTCCCACTCCGCTTTCTCGTAGAACGGCTCCAGATCGTCGTAGGAAATCGGCCAATCGTCGAGCGTAGAGCCCGCGAGATCCCCGTAGGTTGAACGCATTTTGAAATCCTGCGGCATAAACCGCCAGGCCATGGCGCCATAACTCAGCGTTCCCCCTCCGACACAGGCCGCCACGTTGTTGTAGTCCCACTGACTCGGAAGTACAACGCGCCAACTGCCATCATCGTTCCGCACGACCCGCCGGTGGCGTTCATCATCCGGCCCAAACGCATTACCCAGCACCGTCGTTCGCTGAGAGATCAGTTCGTCGGTTCCATGGTCGTCGAACGTCTGCCAACGACCTCGTTCGAGCAACACGACCGAGAGTCCCGCCTCCGCCAGTTCCTTTGCGACGATCCCCCCGCCGGCACCGGCTCCCACAACCACGGTGTTTACTTTGTCGAGACTCATACCGTGTCTCCTTCATAGTCGATGGGCATCTCGATCTTCAGCATCTTGTAGCTCGCGTAATTCTTGTTCCCTCCATGAATCGGGCTCCCGTAGAATCCCTGCATCGTATGATCCACAACCATCCCGAAGAAGGAGGAGGGGGACCGGTCAGTCCAGTGGTCCCTGGGGACATCGTTTTGCTCCAGCCGCTCCAGAAATGCGATCTGCTCAGCCTCTTCGAAATCGACAAAAGACTTTCCATGTACAGCCTGTGCGGTTGATTCGAGACTCTTGAGGCCCTCGCGGTAAGACTGCTGATGTTGCGCGTAGATTCCTGCAAGTTGCCGGTCTAGAAAGTAGATGACACCCGCCTCACGAGCCCCAGGATCCTCATCCGCGGGTATGATCCGGCCGATCAGTACATCAAGGAGCTCAGCCTCCGACGGGGTCAAGAAGCTCCAAGTCTCACCCGGCTCATGGCAACTATAGAGCAGCGCCGCCCCCCCGACGGAGACCCCGGTCTTAACAAAGAAGGCCCGCCGGCTCAGTTCTCTCTTCTGCATGAACGCTCCTTTCGCTGAAATGCCCCTTCATTTCAAACGATTCCGGTCTGAAAGTCGACCCTATTCTTGCCGGTGCGACAAAGCGCAACAATCGTGCTTCGCACCCGAGAAGAAGCCTCACGGAAGGAGGTGTCTTCCGCATCTCGATTCGACTGGCTCTGGCGAAGAAACTCAAAACCCGGTTAACGACGGCGCAATCGCAGCCAGGAATCTCCCTCGGCGATCACCGAAGGACTCCTGGATGATCAGAGATTCAGAAGCCTCCACCAGGATGTATCCCTGCACCAGATCTCTACTCTCTGGAACCAGTTCACCGATCAGGCGGGTCAGGCTGTGCCCGGACGCCAGTTCGATCGAGTTGGACCCCACCGTACGACCTTCACGGTCAAAGACCTGGATTACGACTGCGCTCGAAACCTGCCCGGGGTTGAACAAGCCCAAACCGGTGAATAAGTCGCCGACGGTTGCGACATGGGTAAATACCCCTCTTCGGGTCCCAGCATCTCGTAGTCTCATCGCAGCACCAAAGCGTTGCGCATGCCGTTCAACCCAAATAACGTCTCCCAAAACTCCGCCACCTCGTGGAACAACCTTCAAAGCCCCGGCGATGAGTCCGTCGTCGACCTCTTGAAAGAGGTCACGAAGACTTCCATCGAAACTGGCTCCTGCCTCGAGGACCAATTGAACCGGTCCGGCCTCAACCGAACCTTCCGGACCCAGGACCGAGACATCCATCGTCCGTCGACTTTGGGCAGTATTGACGAGTCTCAGCCGTGTGGAGACACCCGGACCTTCCGCTACGTAGGCTGCATAACGGTTGGGGCTGGGTCCAACTTCAGAAGCAGCCAGATTGAGCAAGGTCCGACCTTCATCCAGTTCGAGAGTCCCGGCCGCGACCACACCTCCGCCGTGCTGGACAGCGACTTCGAGGTAGCCGGAGGAAGGAGCGGTCAGACCCGGGACCAACTCCGAGATGCTGCCCTGCAGCATACTCAGGCTCTCCAGTCGATGAACACTCCGAAATGTCCGCCGGTTGCGGTTGTCATCGGGGCGAAAGATCAGCTCCACTTCAACGAAATCGGCGTTCGGGTTCGCGATGTTGATGGTCGTCTGCGCGGCGGGGCCCCAAACCAGGCTGTCCCCTTGAACCACGGTGGGAAAGTAGAGTCGCTGCGCCGGGCCGAGGGAGGCCTCCGCTCCGTCCAGGGCCCGCCCATTTCCAACGAGTGAGCAGCCTGCGACCCCAGGTGAATCGGAGTCAACCCGTACCCAGGTAATGCCTTCGGCATCTTCCTGATGCTGGAACACTTCTTCACCCAGCCGGGCAAACTGCTGACCCGGTGAGATGCTGAGATTCGAAGGATTCAACGGCCATGCCGCAAGCTGGCCATCAACTCCACGGAAAGCGGTGAATCGGACCGGCACTGTCTGATCTTCCAGGTTTGACAATGCAAACCCGGTGAATTCGACACCCCTCGAACGGTAGATCGGAAAGTAGAGCGTACGCGTGCGCACCGTGAGTCCACTATCCAGTCCGGCCAGGGTTACCCTGCCATCCTGGGTCTCTATTCGGAGATCAACTTCTCCCTCCGGAAGCAGAGGCAGAATAATCTGCAACGTCGTGTCATCGATGACCTCGAAGTCCGTCACCAACCGATCACCTACCCAGATGCCGATGATACCTTCGCTGAACCCACTGCCCCGAATAATCAGACGTTCACCCGGAGATCCTTCCCTTCTCGACAGCGTATCTATCTCTGGCACGCGGGGCTTCTCATCAACCAGCATTCCCGATTGAGCCGAAAACGCGAGCACATCAGGGTCGTAATACTCATAAACCTGTGAGACGGTCCCCTCCGCCTCGATCGGGTAGAGGGCTCGAACCTGGAAGCTGAAACTGATCTGTTTCTCTCGATCCAGGCCATCCAGGTAGAGGATGACCTTCCGGCCGGCAATCTCACTTCTCTCAATGATTTCCCTCTCCTCGAGGGCCTTTAACGTGTCGACAACCGGTTCAAAACCCGTCGGCACACCGATGTCGATGATGACCATCCCCGTCCGCTCCTTCTCGCCGATGTAACGGACAGAGACACGCACATCAACCAGATCGTCGACCTCGACATGTGCGGCAGAGTACTCTACGAGGAACTCCACGTTTTGGGGCGGCGGCAAGAAGTCTCCGGGGACGTTGAATCGCTGAGCGACCTGGAAGGCTATATTGCCCGAACCTTCAGAGCGAAGGGTGAGAAGCTCAGCACCGGAAGGGATCTCAAACTGCTGAAGAACATCGAAATTTTCCCGACCTATATGACTCTCCAGCAGCATCGTTTCCTTCTGCCAGAGAGAAACTCGAAGATCGATTTCACGATGCGCCTTGCGCGCCGCCTGGAACATCGCCTTCATCGCCAGGACGGTATCCTGAGTGGAATTCCCATATCCACCCAACGAGTTCCGCTGTGTCGAGAGCCAATCCACTCCACGGGAGGCAGCCTGAAGGTGGAGCGCATCTGATGACCCGAGTAATGCCAGAACGACATAACCGGTGGTCTCCACAGGATAGGGTTCCCAGTGAAGCCCTGACCGATCGTCGACGGCTAACTCGAGCAACCGCGCGATTGTCTGATCAGCGACATCTTCGAAGCCTGCCACTTTCTGAAACGTAACAGCGGCGATCGCCAGGGAATAGGGATCGTCCCAAACACGATCCAACGCTTCGATGAGATAATCGGCAGCCGCACTCAAAGCTCCGGCGACGTCTGCACTACCATAGTCTGCCAACGCATTGGCAACGTAAGCCGTCATGGCGAACAGGTTTTCAACCCCACCGTCCATCTCCTGGTGAATCAGGAAGTCGTCCGTCTCGAACGACCCGTCGCTCAACTGGCGCGAGAGCAGCATCTGTGCGGCCCGATCCATCACAGCTTCGTCAATGTCTCGAACTTCTCTTGCGCTGGCAAATGTTGAAAGAACGAAAGCGGTCAACCAAAGGCTGCCCTCCGGTCCTCCGAAAGCAGCAAACCATCCATCTTCTGTCTGGTAGGTCAACTGCCGCTGGTACCCGACATTGATGTAGTATTCCGCCTTGGCCCGAATCTCCGGAGCCAGTTCATCGAGTTCTCTGAGGTACTTCAGGATCTCAACATCGGGAGCAAGGAAGATCATGTTCTGCTCCCCGCAACCGTAAGGCATCCCCAACAAATCCCCGACACCTTCCATGGTCTGAGCAACGGGACTTGGGCTCAGGTAGAGGAAAGCCCGGGCGCTGTCTCTAATCGCCTCAGGGGGAAACGACACCTCGATTGGGGCCTCCTCCCCTGGAACCAGGACACCGTTCGCAATCGACTCCACAGGCCTTCCCTCCGGGATGACCCGAAGCGGTCGTTCCACGGCATCGCCGGCTAATTCACCGAGAGCGATCAGTCTCAACGGGTGCTCGCCGACCTCCGTCGGTCGCAGATCGAAGTAGACGGCCGAGACTGAGTTTGCGGGGACATTGACCGTGGTCTCTTCCTCTCCAAGCAACTCGACACCCGAGGCGGGTTCGATGGTCAGTTTCACCTGCTGGCTTCGATCCAGGTAGTTGAAGACGCTTGTGCGGAGCGAAATCTTCTCTCCACGGACCAGGGAAACGGGAAGCGTTGGCTCGACAAAGAAATCCTGGAAGACCGTCAACTCGGAATCACCGAACCCGATACCCGGGCTCTCGACTGAAACGCCTGGGGTTGTGCCGACGATCTGCAACTTCCATCCCGTAATACTGTCAGGAGCCGTCAACTCCATCTGCACCCGACCATTCTCATCGGTAAGGAGCATTGGCTCCCAGATCCAGGTTTCAGGAAAATACTGTCTCAATCGGGGCAATTCGGATGGATCATCGGCTCTACCTGCCCCACCACCGGAGACAGGGACCTCCACATCAAACCAATCGAGGCGTCCACCTGAAGGGACCAGGACACCTTCGCTAACAGCAATCTTCAGCCCCAGGTCGCTAAAGACTTCCGCCGCACCCGGCGTCTGAATCGGGGCCCAGGGGCCTATTCCCGGTAAGGGATCACCATTGCCACCTTCGTGGACCTCTACCAGGGGTTCCAAAAAGGTCTTCTCAAGTTGATCGAAGACTTCACGGAGATGCAGTCGACTGCGCCCTAATGCAAGAACCGATTCATCGACGATCGAGACACCGAGCATCGTCTCCTGTCCGGTCCCGGCATCCAAGACCAGTTCGACCTTATCGCCCGGCTTTACAAGATCCTCGCCAAACTGTGCAACCATTTGGACCGAAACGGGCAAGGCCACATCAAAGGCTACGCTATCCGCACTAATCTCATTGTTCTCCGCAATCATGTATGCAATGACTTTGGCGCGAGGAACCATCTCCGGGCCAATATTGACCGTGAATGAATCGCTTTCCGTCGCATCTGACAGCACCGTGCGGCCTCCGGCGTAGACCTCGTAGTAGACGGTGCCCCTCCCGGCGGAAACAACCTTGAATGTCGCAGGCTGTCCAACCTGTTTGATCGCATCGCCAAGATCTGTCACGGCGATGAAGCTCCCCGACGGAGAGAAGGCGCTCCCCACTCGGACATTCGAACGGGCGGTGTAGCCATCGACTTTCGTCGTCCCTTCGACGTCGACCCAGGAAGTGTTATCCGGCGCGGTGAACTCCAGAGTCCCGACCCCATTCTCCGTGGAAATCTCCCTGCTCACTTCATCCAGAAGGGTCCCATCCCAGGAATAGAAGCGCGTGATAGTACTCACGACGGAGTCCCGGAAAGTGCCATCGGGCACCTTCGACTGGACGAAAATATGTCCGGGGATCCCGGGCTTGACCGATTCCGAAGCTGGGATCAGTGAAAGAACAACCGGAGCTGCACTGATGGTTACGATAGACGTCGTGGACAATTGATCACCAGCCTGGTCAGTGACCTCCACCTCGAGCGTCACCAGACCTTGTCCGGAACCTCCCGCAGTTCCAGTCACGAACCCCGCAGCCGGCAAGCGGAATGCCCATTCACCGTCGGTCAGTTCGCCCTCCTGTCTTGCATACTCTTCCCACACCCCGATCCACTTCTTTGCCGAAAGGACCACCGAACCGTCAACTTGCCTGCCAAAGAAGTACGCGGCATTCACAGAACCCGAGATCGCTTCATCGACAAGCGCCCAGGACTTCTGCAGATCGATCCCCAACTCAAACTTCGGGAGCGTGTACTTCTCGACCCTTACGTCCCTGACCGCTTCGGAAGAACCGCTCTTTGCCCGTAACTTCCACGTCCCCTCGTTGAGTTCTCCCGCCAGATCGAGATCAAACGCGGCAACTCCAAATCGATTGGCAACCAGATTCCGGCGTGCGATCCGTAACCCTTTTGCATCGTGGACCGACAACTCGATCTCACCCAGGGCGGGATGGAGAACGCTATTCAGCAGGACAACCCGTCCCAGGATCTTCTGACCCGGCTTGTATATCGGCTTATCCGTCTCAATCAGGACCGCCACGTTCTTCTGGATCTGCGATGAGATCCTCAGGGGAGCTGAAATCCCAGCTACCACCGCCTCAATGACAACTGATTCAGGGAAGTCCTCTGGCACTTGGAAACTGGACCGAACCTGGCCAATGCTGCCGGTTGAACCGGAGTACAGGAAGACGGTTTGGGCGCCATCGGAGCTTACCAGGCGCACGGTGACTGAACGGTCAATCGGCAACTGCCCTTCCGAGTCGAATGTCGTCAGCGTGAACGAGGACAGACCACCCGAAGAGAGTTGGTGAGGTGCGGTCAGAACCGCTGCGTCACGGGCAACGGCAAGACCGGAGCAGAAAACAAGTACGAAAAGGAATCCGCTCCTAAAGAGTTGAGACGGCGAAATACAGGCGGACATATACGAGACCTCCTTGAAGACTGCATTGCACGCCTCCCCCGCGTTCCATTCTATTCCGGCCCGGGAACAACGGTCAATCTGGGCTAATCGAGTACAGCCTCTGCTACTTCGCCGAGATGTTTATTGTTGAAAACGATATCGGCCGTAATGATTCGACGTCCGTCCCCAAGAGTCCTGCGCAGCTGAAATGGCACCGCAACCGCTGTCTTGGCTGGCACTCTAAATGACCGTGACAAGTGCGCCCCCGTAACATCCGCGGGCACCTGAAGCGCTACTGCTACGTCCGCATCCTTGAACAGATGGTTGCGGATAACCAACTCGAGCTGAAACTCCGCATTCCCCGTCTCGAGCGTTCGGTAGGGATAGAAGTGACACCAGCGGTAATCCATCCCGAAATTCGGATCCGGTTGATCGATGAACGCTGTCATTGTGTCTCTCAACCTGTACGCCCAGTCCAGGAATTCATTGAGATCCTCACGAGTTGGATAGTATTCCTCCGTGTGGGCTGGACAGACAATATCGGGCATGTAGTCGAGCATCTTCTTCGCGCAGGTTATGAAGCCCCCGTCCAGGAAGTACTCGTTCTGCGGCACCAGCGGCCCGTTTCGACTGCGATCTGGATCGGCCTTGTTCCAGGTATTATCGCCGGCAA
Source organism: Acidobacteriota bacterium (assembly GCA_020350445.1). GTDB lineage: Bacteria > Acidobacteriota > UBA6911 > RPQK01 > JAPXNP01. Next base: position 242,144 of record CP070717.1, read on the forward strand.
ACATAACTTTTCTGCCATCGATCAACGTCACCAGCCCCTGGTGGAACTCAGTCTGTCCGGGCAGGTGGAAGAACTCCAGCTCATACTCCTCCCAGCGAACAACTTCACCTTCCTTCAGAATGCGGTCGGCCCGGATTGGAAATGGGACCAGGCAGGGCAACCGATAACGTTCAGGGTGTTCCAAGACATCCACCATTTTTTGGAAGACCCAGAAATCTGTCCTCTGGTCACGAAGAAGGTCGTGAGCCCTGATCAGATGATCGTCATGGTAGTGGCTGAAGGTAGCGACGTCGATGGTGCTGACCCCATACTTCTCCTTGAGAAGTTCAATCTGCTCCAGACTTGCATAGCCGTAGTCATAGAGCAGCGCTTTGCCGCTTTCCGAAAGGATGGCGTAGCTTGTCAGATTCCCCAAAGCTTGCCCAGTTGTTCCGCCGAGGTGCACCAGGTGAGGAGTGATCTGGCGCATCTCCCCTATGGTCCGGTGCAACTCATTCGGTGGAAGCATCTCCCGCAGGATCCGATGAACGGCCCGGTTGGCATCAAAGGCCTTCGAAACGGTACTTATCGGCTCTCCATGTGAGGGAAGTAGCAAATCGGGATCCTCCCGCTCGATGCGCTCGAAGGACGTTTCGCTGGCTTCAATTCCCTGGGTGAATCCGTAATAATCCCAGTGCAGGTCAAACCAGTTGTGTACCTTTCCCGGGGCAGAAATCAAGTCTCCTGAAAAGACGACCCGACGCCCATCGATCGAGCCTGAATAGGAGACCGAATGCTCCGTCTGACCCGGCGTTTCGAAAACCCGCAACGGAATCTGCCCCCATTCAATGATGTCGCCACCATTGACCTTGCGATCAATCGGAATACTCTGACGAATCGTGTTGAAATGCGATCGCAGGTCATAGTTGAGATAGAGTCGAACACCCTCCCAGAACTGCTCCACTCCGGCAAACAGATGCGCCTCCTTCTCGGGGACGACAACCTCGATTTCCCGGTCGGGATCCAGATCTAGCAAGCCCTGCACCTGGTCACGATGGTGATGAGTGACGAGAACTCGTGAGATTCGGTTGATCCCAAGCTCGGAGGCGACGTTGAGCGCCAATCCGGAGCCGAAATCGATCAATACTGCATCGTCACCTTGCCTAATCAGATAGACGTTGCAGGTGTCCCTGATCAGAAACAGGTTCTCGCTTAGCTGCTCCCAGGTGTCTTTGACCGGAAAGTCTGTCTGATGCCTTCGCGTTTCATCAAAGGGTACCTTCCCGATGATACGAAGGGGAGGAGGGTCGGATGAGGATTGACACCCTGAAAGGCTGAACGTCAACCCACAGAGCACGAGAACTATTCTTGTCCACATCGACGAATCACCTCCAGCGCAGGGAGTTCAAACTTTTTCTTCGGCAGGATCCGCCAGAACAGGCCCATCCCCGTGAGCCACTCAAGCCTGCCGCATCAAGTCGATGAGAACCGGCATGCCAGCACGGCTGGCAGCTTCGCGACTTCCGTTCAAGTTGGCGTGGGTTTCCAGCGAAACCGAGCAGTCAACCTGGTCTGCCAGCAGAGCTCTCAGCTGGCCCAGAAGATCGAGCTCACCTTCACCCACAACCGCCCATTCATGATGGTCTCCCTTCCAAACGGCGTCCTTGAGGTGTACGTGATAGATGCGGGAAGGATCCAGCGCCTCATACATTCCGGGGTAAGGCTGTTCCCCGGAAAGCCCGTATGCGTTTGGCGGGTCCCAAATCAATCCAAACGCCTTGTTTGGAATGGCTTTGCAGAGGCGGGCACACTCCTCTCCAGTGCAGATGGTGCCGTCATAGATGTTCTCGAGAACCAGGCGTAACCCTTCCGCCTGGACCATCTCCGCGCCCTTCCCGATGTTGTCGACAGCGGCCTGGAAAAGGTCATTCGGATTTGGACAACGTGCGAAGCTGAAGGTACGGATATTCTTGGCCTCAAAGGCGTGCGCCACATCGATTGCCCGCTTCAGGATCTCGAACTGGTCTTCGAGGGTGCTCTTTCTGTAGTTGTCCCGAATCGGATTGGAACCTGGGTACTGGCTCTTGAGAAATGGGGTACAGATACAGGAAACCTTCAGACCCAATTCGTCAACCATCGACTTGGCCCGGCTGATCTGTTCGGGGCTGAAATCCATGATGTACGTTTCCCAGACATTGCGGAGCTCGATCCATTCCAGCTTGAACTCCTTCACAAATTCAAGAGCCTTGGCGAGGTCGCGATCCACCTCATCCGTGATGACACCAAGTTTGAAACGCTTGACAGCGTCCTCCCCTCGCAGATTCGCGGCCAACAAACCTGCTGCCAATGCACTGCACAGAAAGTCGCGTCGGTTCATCTCAATTCACTCCCCATATTGATGTCCACCCTTACTCCAGTCGGCGATAATCCCGTTACTGTAGTGCATCCGGGATCAAAAATTAAGGAGAAATGAGGCATTCGGCGCTCGCCGCCTCATTCAAACTCAGGGGACTGGTGGCAGGAGCTGCCCCAGTCGATCACGATCGATCCGAAGCACCAGCTCAGTGACCAGTGTAACCATCTCGTCGAAGTCATCTCGATGAATCAGGTTATTATGCGAGTGGATATAGCGTGTCGGGACTCCGATGCAAACGACTGGCGCTCCGTCATTTGCCCGTTGGACAACCGCTCCATCCACCCCACCGCCCGGCAAGAATGTGTACTGGAGAGCCATGTTCATCTCGCTGCCGACATCCCAGATGAAGTCCCGAAAGCGTCTGTCAGGGATGAGGCTTCGGTCAAAGAAGAAGACTTGCGGCCCCCCTCCCAGCTCGCCCTGTGCTTCATGCTCCTCGATCCCCGGCGTGTCCCCCGTAACTCCGATCTCGAGAGCGATCGCGATATCTGGATCAACCGCGTTCGCTGCCGGCTCAATCCCTCGCAGCCAGGGTTCCTCCTGCACGGTGCCCACCAGGTAAAGATTGTTCGGCAGGTCTCTTCCCTCTAGTCGCTTGAGCACCTCAACCATGACGGCAAGTCCAACCCGATCATCCCACGAGCGCGCCTTGTACACCTTCGACTGGTTGAGTTTTGCGAAGTCGACATCGGGGACGATGTAATCACCCGGCATGACCCCAAACCGCTGCCTCGCGTCCTCGGCGCTACTTGCACCAATATCGATGAATATCTCGTCGTGTCCGATCACCTCCGCCCTCTCCTGATCGCTCAAGAGATGGGGAGGTTTTGACCCGAAGATCCCTTGGACATCTCCGTTCTTTCGGGTACGAATCCTGACCGTCTGACTCAGCAGGACCTGGCTCCACCACCCGCCGAGGGGCTGATAGCGCAGGAATCCGTCTTTGTCGATCGACTTCACCATGAACCCGACTTCGTCCATGTGCGCCGTCAACATCAACTTCGGCGCCGATTCTGCCCCGTGCTTGACGGCAATGACGTTGCCCATGCCATCTCGACGAATCTCATCAACGAGTGGGCGTATGTAGCGAATGAAAACCTCGGCCACTTCATCCTCGTAACCCGGTGGTCCGAACGCATTCGTCAGATCAGCCATCATTCGTTCAGTCTCATCGAACTCCTGCGCGAGAAGCCCAGAAAAAAGTAACTGAACGATCACAATACAAAGAATGGCCCGGTCGATTCGCATCAATGTTCTCCCAGATCTGCTATGGACTGTACTTCTGTCTGAATATAGAGCAGATGTGTGCCACGGGTTGATACCATTGATGTATGGTTGTTGCTACGCACCAACCCCTCTTCCTGCCTTGGCCCGGCCTTTTCTTCAAAGCGATGAATGCCGACTGTCTTGTCCTTCTCGACAATGTGCAGTTCCCAAGGGGACGGAGTTGGATGAGCCGCAACCGGCTAAAGAGCGACCAGGGACCGACGTGGTTAACCGTACCGGTTAAACGAAAAGGTCTGGGATTACAGGGCATTCCCGACGTTGAGATCTTCACCGGAAAAGGATGGAGGAGCAAACACCTGCGGACCATCGGACAGCTCTACGCCCGGTCACCCTATCTCGATCGGTATTTCTCCGAGATCCAAGCAGTCTATGAGACGGAGCCGATCTACCTCATCGAATTGAATCTCGCACTGATCCGCCTGCTCTGGAGTATCCTGACTCCCGACCGCGACCTGATCCTTCAATCGGAACTCGGGGTGGAAGGCCGGGGGCCAGACCTCATCGTCAACATCTGCGACAGACTCGGCGCGACGGATTATCTGGCCTTCCCAATGGCAGTTAAGTATCTGGATGAAGCCGCTCTGTCAAAGTCTGGAATTCGCGTCAAAAAGACCCCCTTCTACGCCCCCGTTTACCCCCAACTGTGGGGGAGATTCCTGCCCAATCTCTCTGCACTGGACCTGGTTTTGAACTGCGGACCCGCCAGCTCCGGGCTACTCGCGAAGACTTGAGTCAGTGGCATTGAAGATGTTGACGGAATGCGTCTTCACCCCTCCAGGCACTAAGCATCCCAGCTTGGTCCTAAAGCCAGTAGCCCTGAATATCCAGGTTTGTCAGGCCAGCCCTCTTGGCCCAGTTGATCGCTTCCTC
>CP070717.1:246795-251067 GCA_020350445.1 Acidobacteriota bacterium
AGACTGAAGACAATTGATCTTCGGGTTGCTGCCAGAGTTGACCTTCTGCTGGGGCAGATTGTTTGGTGAGTTGTTGGCTGTTTTCGAAGATTTCCTCTCCCCAACGGCATTTACAATTTCTGGCCTAGCTTTCCCCCAGAGGGTTTAGGTTAATGAAAAGGTGGAGTTTGCTGTGATTGGCAAACCAATTGCTCACTACCGCTTCGAGGCGAAGCTCGGCGAAGGCGGGATGGGGGGAAGTCTATCGTGCCCGTCACTGGAACTCCCAGGCGAGGTGGCCCTTTTCGAAATCGAGCTGAAGGGTTTTCAGTCCTAAAGCTACCACTCCGAGATTCCCCATGGCATGTTCATTCCCGCTTTTCTGACGGTCGATCAGGTAGGCGGGGAGTTCCTCCCAAAGAGAATCCCCCAGGGAAACATCTGGGAGAGTGATCTTCTCCATTCTGGTCCGGCCGCCGACGTAACTGCGATACTCAATCCGGCGGGATCGGCGCGTCTGAAAGCGATCCTGGATCGCGTCTGCGTAGAGCACCAGCCCACACGCTCCGGTATCCAGCATCAGACGAAGCGCCTGACCTTGAACCGTCATTGTTACGGGTACGAAACCCAGACCTCGATAGAATTGAGTGTTGTAGCGGAGTTCTCTCGTCTGTCCGAGAACAAGATTGCCTTTCTCGAAATCGAACGTCTGGGAGGTCCGCCTGAGAAGATCCATTCCGATCAAGGCGTCGATCCTCAAGCCGTCGACATCGGGCAGTTGACAGATCCGGACTTCGATCTGTTCGAACGTCACTTCACCCAGTGCCAACTCGGGAAGGAATGCCTTTTCGATCGTGACCTTTTCCCCAAACGCGGACACTGTGACCGGCGTCCCTTTGAGCTTGAGCTTCTTCGCGACCCTCTTGCTGAGAACCGTGAAGGTCGAACCTGTATCCACGACAAGGTTGAGGTCGCGGAATCCTCCCACAGAACCTTGAACGACAATTAGATGTTCATGCATGCGGAAAGGAACAGTTCCGGTGATCTGGGAAGAATCGAATCCCGCAGCTGATGCCTGGGCAATGAAGATGAATGAGGTAAGGTGCAGTAGCAGCCGGGTGGAGACGCATCCTGGTGCTTTCATTCCTCAGGAATAGCTGCCGGCCGGTGAGGGAGTCAGGAGGATCAAGGAGGGGTTTGGCGAGATTGTGGCGAGGAGGAACTTCTGCGATCTTTTCTTGCACCAGAGGTACTGGTAAACTGATTTCTAGTCGCGGACCTGGAGGGCTACCGTGCAGGGTGATTTTCGCGTCGGGGACTGGCTCGTTCGGCCGGACGTCAACGAGCTGAATCGGAATGGTGAGAAGAAGTCCATCGAACCCAAGGTCATGGATGTTCTCATCTACCTTTCAGAACACGCCGGAGAGGTCCTGAGCAAGGAGCGGCTGATTCAGGCGGTGTGGCCCGATACCTTTGTCACAGACGATGCCCTGAAGTATGCAATTGTCTCGCTCCGCAAGGTGCTCGGTGACAACGCCAGCGATCCCCGATTCATCCGAAACATCCCGAAACGTGGCTACCAAATGGTGGCCGAAGTCCACTACCCGAGGAAAGAGCGGATAGAACAATCCTCGTGGTTTAGTCCGGATGAAGAGTCGCCTCAGAACACCAAGGAAGAGGTCCGACCTTATCCGGGGTTGATCTCGTTTTCGGCTCAACAGGCCAGGTTCTTCTTCGGCCGGGAAATCGAAGTCGAGATCCTGTGGGAGAAGATCCAGCGAACCTCTCAGCTCGGGGTGATCGGAGCGACAGGTTCCGGGAAGAGCTCCTTTATTCAAGCTGGTCTGGTACCGGCGGTACCCGAAGGTTGGGCTGTGGTCGTTGCCACTCCGGGGACGAAACCCTTAGCGGGACTGGCGCTGGCCCTTTTTGATGTTCTGGCCGAAGACCAGGAAGCTCAGAAGCGGTTGCTTGGCATCGAGGATCCAGAAGCTGCAATTGAAGTGGTATCCCACTGGCGGCGAAAGCGTCAGGAGGCACTCATCGCAATAGACCAGTTCGAGGAACTGTTCACTCTGAACCCTCCCGAGGTACAAAGAGGTTTTGCCGATCTCTTGGGGCGACTCATCCAGGAGGCAGGGGTCCGAGTACTCTTGTCGATGCGGGACGACTTTCTGATGCACTTGCATGGCCTGGATGCACTGAAATCTGTCTTTGATGCCTTGACTCCCATCAGTCCCCCGACGGGCACCGCTCTCAGAAAAGCCCTGGTGAATCCGGCGGCCCTGTGCGGATTCCATTTCGAGGACGAGGCCCTGGTCGACCAGATACTGGGTGAAGTAGGAAGCGATCGAGGAGCGCTACCGCTTTTTGCCTTTACAGCGGCTCGGCTCTGGGACTGCCGTGACCGTAACCGTAAGCTGCTGACGAGAAGTGCTTACGAGATCATTGGCGGAGTCTCCGGTTCTCTCGCCCGCCATGCCGAATTCACACTGGAAGAGATCGAGGAGAAACCGATTCCCCTGGTACGAGAGCTGTTCCGGAATTTAGTGACAGCGGAAGGAACCCGACTGATTCAAGAGCGGTAGGCGCTGTTATCCGTCTTCAAAGAATCGGAGCGAATAGATGCAGCCAGGATCCTGGAGGCATTGGTCGATGCACGCCTTTTAGTCTCTTTTCGTGACTTCTCGAGTGACGGAATTGCCGGCGGCAACAAGATACAGATTGCACACGAATCATTGATTGCGAACTGGCCCAGGCTGGTTCGCTGGCAGACGCAGGACAAGGAGGGAGCGCAACTGCTGGATGAGCTGCGCCAGGCCGCCCGCATTTGGGATCAGCATGGGCGCTCCCCTGACTTACTCTGGACGGGAACGGCGTACCTTGAGTTCTCGTTGTGGAGGGAACGCTACGCGGGAGTGTTGACTGCGGTCGAAGAGGACTTTGCCCATTCAATGGCGGAGAAGGCGAGGCGGTGGAAGCGAAAGGTCCGACAAGCGGTCGCGGCCGCGTTTCTCATTGTCGTAGCTGTGGCAGCAGCCATCGGAGTTTCTCGGCAGCAAGCTGTAGATGCCGCGCGGCAATCCGAGGCGAGCAAGCTCCTGGCATTTGCGCAGCTGAAGCTCGAAGACGATCCGACCGAGGCGCTGGCATATACGACTGCCAGCCTGGAACTCGCAGATACAGAAGCGTGCCGTCTATTCGCGGTCACGGCTCTGGCTAAAGGTCCGCCGGCCTATGAGCTGGACCATGGAATGAGCCTCATGGCCGGACCCCGTTTCAGCCCGGAGGGGCGGCGCCTCGCATTGGGGACTATTTCCGCCGAAGTCGGGGTTTGGAACGACGAGGGTTCTCTCCTGGCTCGATTGCCGGGCCACACGGCGGGACGCGGGGCCAACGCTCAGTGGACGAGCGAGGACTTGCTTCTGACCGACGCAGTCGCTGCCGACAGAATTCGTCTCTGGTCTTTCCCGGAGGGCCGCGAAGTTCGCACAATCGATTTCGACAGGTCCAGCGTTTGGCGAGTCTCTCCGGAGCAGCTCTTCTCCCTCACCCCTTTCATCCCGGAAAAGGAGAACCTGGCAGATATTGTGGCCCTGCGAAGCTGGGCTCTTCCGGGCGGAGAACCGGTAGAGTTGGGCAGCTTGGAATGGAAGCGGCTCGGTGCCTCGAACTTCGATTTCACCCCGAACGGAAAGGGGCTTGTCTACCAGAAGGGCAGTTCGCTTTTCCTGCGGCCGCTGCCCGTCGGGCAGGGGCCGGACATTGAATTCAGCCGGCACACCTCCGATGTCGAATGGTTCGGCTTTTTCGGGGAGGAGAAGCTCTGGGCACGCCATCGAGACGGTCTGACTCGGATCTGGACTTTCAACGGTTCTCAGTTCGAAGATCCGGTCGAAATCCCGAAGCCGGAGACGGCGCCCGAATCAATACTGCCGGATGCCTCGGGTCGTTGGATGTGGAAGCCTCCCGGCACATTCACACAGCTTTGGTCGCTCGACGCCTTGCCGGGTTCACGGCCAGTCAACCTCCGCCGGAGCGGATCCTGGTACGTCGCCGAATGCGACCTTCACCCTTCCGGTGACTGGATGGCTTGCAGCTGTGGTATGGACCGTATGGAGTTGTGGCCGCTGCCAGCTCGGCCGGTGAGTGTTCTTGACGGCTACGCGATGATCATCCGACCTGCGGCTTTCAGTCCCGATTCCCGCTGGTTGGCCACGAGCTGGGGAGATGAGGTCCTGCGCCTGTGGCCGCTGCCGGGAACTGGAAATCGAGAGGTCCAGCTGTTGAACG
>CP070717.1:251167-255732 GCA_020350445.1 Acidobacteriota bacterium
ACGGTGGCCTGATCGAAGTACCCATGTGAATCACAATCCGCGATATCGTCGAGCAAATCGGTGGAGGAAGAAAGAATGGACGCCAGTTCAAGGCCGTACAGTTGGGCGGTCCCTCGGGAGGGTGCATTCCAGCATCTCTTGCCGATACGCCGATTGAATACGAGGCCCTCAGAGAAACTGGAGCAATCATGGGTTCCGGTGGACTCGTAGTCCTGGATGATCGTGACTGCATTGTCGATATCTCGCGTTTCTTTACCAGTTTCATGCAGGAGGAGTCCTGTGGAAAATGCACATTTTGCAGGATAGGTACCAGGCGGATGCTGGAGATCCTCGATCGTATCTGTGAAGGAAAAGGGCGGCCAGGTGATCTCGAGTTGCTGGAGGAACTCGGTGACAGGATCTGTCGGACCAGCCTCTGCGGTCTGGGACAGACTGCACCAAACCCGGTACTAACAGGATTGCGCTATTTCCGGGAGGAGTTCGAGATCCATCTCAATGAGAAGAGGTGCCCGGCTGGCCGGTGCCCGGCACTGATTACCTATCAGATCAACGATGCCTGTATTGGGTGCACTCTGTGCGCACAGGCATGTCCGGTTGACGCAATACCTTTCAAACCCTACGAGAAACACACCATTGATGATTCGCTCTGTACCCGTTGCGGCATGTGCCTTGAGGCTTGCCAGGACAATGCTGTGGAGGTCGTCTAGATGATTAGACTCACAATCGATGGCCAGTCGGTTACAGTTGAACCTGGAACAACGGTGCTTGCAGCTGCCAGACAACTGGGCATCGAGATTCCGACCTTGTGTTTCGTCCGCGACCTGGAGCCGTCGGCATCCTGTTTTATGTGCGCGGTGCAGTCAAAGGGTCGACAAAATTCTCCCCGTCCTGTGCTTTACCTGTATGCGAGGGGATGGAGGTGACTACAGACAGCGCAGATATCAGGGCTTCTCGCAAGATGGCACTGGAACTACTCCTTTCTGACCACGCAGGTGACTGCGTCGCTCCCTGCCAGGCGCGCTGCCCGGCGGGGCTAGACATCGCCGGATTTGTATACGAACTTGCTAGTGGCAATCCCCGTCGGTCACTGGAGGTCATTCTCGACTCGCTTGTGCTGCCTGGATCACTAGGACGGATCTGCCCGCGACTTTGCGAGCAGGGCTGTCGAAGATGTGATCTTGACGAAGGTCTGGCGATCGCCGGTCTCCATCGCTATCCGGTCGATCTGGAACAAAAGAAATCCGAACCGTTCGTGCCCGGCCGGGCGGCGTCCACTGGAAAACGAGTAGCGGTGATAGGAGCAGGGCCCGCCGGACTTGCTGCCGCGTTCTACCTTCAGATCAAAGGGCACGACTGTACGATTTATGACGCGCAGGACGAGCCCGGAGGAATGCTTCGCTACGGAATTCCAGCCTACCGGCTGCCTCGAGAAGCCCTCGAATTCGAAATCGAGATGATTGAGAAGCTTGGAGTCCACTTTCAGATGAACACTCGGTGGGGAGAGGACTTTTGCCTGGAGGACCTGAGGGAAGAATATGACTCGGTCTTTATCGCGATTGGAGCATGGAAATCACAGCGACTTCGCTGCGAGGGAGACGAACTCGCCCTTTCAGGAATTGACCTTCTCGAACAGGTGGCCAAAGGAGAAAAACCGTACCTGGGCGACAAGGTGATCGTTGTCGGCGGTGGCAATACGGCCATGGACGCAGCCCGCACGGCAATCCGACTCGGAACCCGTAGAGTCAGGACATTCTACCGCCGTACTCGCCAGGAGATGCCCTGCTTGATGGAGGAAGTGGAGGCAGCCGAACTCGAAGGAGTCAGCATCGATTACCTTTTGGCACCGGTCAAGTTGCAGCGAGACGGAGACCAGCTCCTTCTCACTTGTCAGCGGATGGAACTTGGAGAGCCAGACAGTTCGGGCCGGCGGCGACCCGTCCCCATCCCAGACTCCGATTTCCAGGTCGAGTGCACAGCTGTGGTGGCCGCGATCGGGCAGTCCGTCGAGGTTTCTCTCGCGCGGGAGCAGAATATCGAAGTCTCAGCCTGGGGTATCGCTTCAGATTTGAAGACCCTGGAAACCAATATCCCCGGCGTTTTCGCGGGTGGAGACGCCGTATTGGGAGCCGACCTGGCTATCCGAGCCGTTGCGGCTGGTCGCGTCGCAGCAACCTCGATCGACCAATTCCTGAAAGGTAAACCTGTCGTGGGCTTAGAGGAACAAGCCGCTGTGGAGATGCGGGCTGTCAGCGAAAGGGAAAGAGCTGAGATCTTCCGGAGAATAGAGTTGAGCAGTCGTCCGCAACTGAATCTGATCGAAAGTAGCAGACGGCTTACAAGTTTCGATGAAATCGACCTGGGTCTTACTGATGCACAAGTTAGCCATGAGGCCCGCCGATGCATGACCTGCGGCTGCCGAAAGGCCGGAAACTGCATCATGCGTCAGTATGCAACGGAATACCAGGCTGACCCTTATCGCTTTGCCGGAGAAAGGCGCCAGTTCTCACAGGACACGAGCCACCCCGAGGTCATCTACGAACCGGGTAAATGTATCATGTGTGACGCGTGTGTTCGGATTGCCGCGGCCGCAGGCGAAGGATTGGGAGTGACAACCATTGGGAGAGGTTTCCAGGTCGCAATGGGGGTTCCGTTCGACGGACCCCTCGCAGAAGGCTTAACGAAGGCGGCTCTCCGGGCAGTCGAGGCTTGTCCCACCGGGGCCCTTGCGCTTCGAACTGGCCGCAGCTGTGACCTCGGAGAGTGTGCTTCATGCCCGGGAGCCTCAAATGAGGCCTCTACCTGAGAGCATGACCTGCTCAAAGGCCAGTAAACCGACATCCCTCATTCACCACCTGCAACCGCTTCTGTACACACCAGGTCCTAACGGGCAGCTCTAGAATTCGACGATTGGCTGCCTGGCCAGCGTGTATGCTGCTTTGGGTTCCTGGCAAGACCTTCAGGACTCTTAGTGGGAATGGAACATACCTATCTACGGTTTAGATCGGGTAATCCTGGTGCCATAATACACACCATTATGGCTACGCAGCATTATCGAAGACATGCCCTCAGTTTTGAGCTATTTGTTATCCTGGTTGTCCTGACCTCGATATCACCCAGCCTTTACCCTCAGGGAACTCGACTCTTACGAGATCCCGACGTGAGTCAAGATGAAATCGTCTTCGTCCATGCCAACGATCTGTGGCTTGTAGCCCGAGGAGGTGGCAATGCTCGGCGCCTGACCAGCGCTGAAGGTGGCGAAACCGATCCAGCATTCTCTCCAGGAGGAGAATGGATTGCATTCACGGGTCAGTACTCAGGTAACACGGATGTTTTCGTGGTGCCTTCGGGCGGTGGAGAACCGCGCAGGCTCACCTGGCACCCCGCCACAGATGTTGTACAGGGATGGACTCAGGATGGTCAGATACTCTTCCGCTCCGACCGCGAAAGACAGCCGACTCGTCTCTGGAAGTTCTACACGGTTTCCACCGAAGGCGGTTTTCCCAAACCGATAGAAGTGCCACAGGCTTATCTGGGTGAGATGAGCGCAGATGGCGAGTGGCTCGCATACCAGGAGATCGGCTTCTGGGATCCCGAGTGGCGAAACTACAGGGGAGGCCAGGCTCAGCCAATCAGCGTTGTCTCGACAAAGACCTGGGACCGCAGCACTCCACCCTGGCAGGGAGAACGGCAGATGAATCCGGTCTGGATGGACGGAATTGTCTACTACATTTCTGAGAGAGACTGGGCTGCCAATATCTGGTCCTGGAATCCAGTAGACGGTGCCGAGAATCAGCTCACCTTTCACTCCGACTTCGATGTAAAAAGTATCGGAGCAGGCCATGGTGTTGTGGTATACGAACAGGGCGGATACCTGCACGAATTAGATCCTGTTGCCGGCACCAACAGTCGAATTGAGATTCGTGTGGCAGCCGACCTTAACTGGGCGAGACCTCGCTGGGTCGACCTTAAGGCGACAGACTTGCGCAATCCACGACTCTCTCCAACAGGTAAACGCGCCTTATTCGAATACCGGGGCGACCTCTTTACAGTTCCCGCAGAAAAGGGGAGTTGGCGTAACATCACGAATAGCCCGGGCGTGGCAGATCGCCATGCTGTCTGGTCCCCGAATGGACAGCAGATCGCCTGGTTCAGTGATCAGAGTGGAGAATACCAGCTCATCGTGGCAAACCAGGACGGTGGCGGAGCCAGACAGTTCGGTATACCTCGCCCCACATTCTTCTTCCTTCCAACCTGGTCTCCGGATGGGTCACATTTGGCGTTTACCGATACTGATTACCGTGTCCTCGTTCTTGAAATCGCTTCGGGGACCCTGAATCACATAGACACAGACCGTTATGCCCATCCGGAAAGGTCAATGAACCCAGTCTGGTCACCAGATTCTCGCTGGATCGCCTACTCGAGGAGGCTCGACAACCAGTTAAGGGCCATTTTTGTCTATGACACCCAGAACGGCGAAGCTCACCAACTGACCAGCGGCATGGCTGACGCGGTGAGTCCAGTCTGGGACAAGTCAGGAAAGTACCTGTACTTTCTCGCATCGACCG
>CP070717.1:255832-260657 GCA_020350445.1 Acidobacteriota bacterium
AATCGGGACCGGATGCAATTGGACAAGCGGGGAAGTTGGGTGCTGGGAAAGGACTACTCGGCGGCTCCGACCTGTGCTACCTGCCATATTTCGAGTTACATGACACCGAACGGGGAGTACGTGGCGAACAGTCATGATGTCGGCGAACGGATCAGCTGGACCCTGCGACCGGTTATCAGTACGAAGTTGAACCTTGTCGTTTATGAGGACGGCTACAAAGAGGATTATCCGGATACCCGCGAACTGCCGGCGGTGGGGGACACTATTGATACCAGCGAAAAGGTAGTTGAAGACGAAAAGCTCGTTTCCAAGACGGTTTCTCGCAAGGTCGCGAGCATCGTGACCTGGGAGGAGCGCCGCCGGGTGATGAAGGGCGCTTGTCTGAACTGCCACAACGACACCTATGTCGACAACTTCTACAAGCAGTTCGACGACCTCGTCGTCCTCTACAACGAAAAGTTTGCCAAGCCGGCGAAGGCGATGATGGACGAATTGATCGCTGACGGTGTCCTCAATCAGGATGCACCGTTCGAACACGAGGTGCAGTGGGTCTACTGGGAACTCTGGCACCACGAGGGACGGCGGGCCCGGCATGGCGCCAGCATGATGGGACCGGACTATACCCATTGGCACGGTATGTATGAAGTGTCCAAGCACTACTATGAGAAGTTCCTCCCCGCGGTGATCAAGGCGGCCGAGGCCAAGAGTGGTGCGATGGGGCGAAAATGGCAGCAGAAGGTTGATGAACACTTGTCGCGGGAAGAACACCAGTGGCTGAAGGGCTTGAGTCCGGAAGAGGCAGAACGTCTGCGCAGGATGTATCAGCAGCGCTACAACGAGTAGGAGGTGACCCGTGGCTACATACACCCTTTCACCTGAAGGGAATGCATTGGACAGTATCCGGCAGATGGAGCGGGCTCTGCGTGAAGACGGGGCCTCCATTGGCGGGTTGAAGGCCGGACTGTTCTGGGGCTGGCATGCTGTGGGGCTTCTTTTCTACTCGAGGATATTCCCGCGCCGCAAGGATTTCGATCCCTGGGTTCAGGACTACTTCAAGACCTGGAGTGATGAACCCAACGCGAGTCAAGCCCTTGTGGAAGGCGGCAGCCAGCTCAGCCTGATGCAGATTCTCGATCTTTTGAGCGAAGCAGAGCTACCCAGTCTACAGCCCGAGTTCTATCAGGGATGGAGAGACCGGACCGCCCGCTGTGTCGAGTTGAGAAACAAGGTCGCATCAATCACCGGTGTGACCGTCTCGGCGGCACAGCGGGAGGAACTGCTCTTCCTGGCAGCGGTCGATCATCATCTGGTGGCTTCGCCGGTTGATACCGTCCTGGATCTGGACCGGATTCGCGGATCACTGGTCAAGCTGATCGATCTGCTTGAACTCCTGATCAGTGCCAGCTGGAAATCAGCCGATGCCCTGAAATCGTCCCTTTCGGCTTGCCGGGAAGCACTGTAGGACAACCATCCTGGTTGTCCTCTGGGGATCGGGAAGAGACAAGCTGGGACCTTGTCGTACGTTGGAAGCCCCTCGGGCGAGGGGCTTCCATATGGTGGGATAACCCCTACTGCTGGGCGGGTGCTGCGCCGCCCTGCAGAATTCTGACGGTTTCCGTGAGACCTTTCTCGGTCGCATAATCGGCGGCTGTTTTGCCCATGATATCCTGCGCCGCTCGATCTGCACCCTTCTCGAGGAGAAGCTTCACGGCCTCGTTCTGTCCCTGCGATGAAGCATGGATGAGAGCCGTCGCTTTGTTGTCGTCTCCGGCCTCAAGGTCGGCACCCTTGTCGAGAATGGCAGTGATGCTCTCGAGATCGCCCTTCGACGCGGCTCCGATCAATGCAGACCAGCCGCCTTTCGCCTGAACATCAACGTCGGCTCCGGCATCCAGCAAAGCTTTCACTGAATCGGTATGTGCATTCGACGAAGCAGCCATCAAGGCCGTCCAGCCGTCATTATTGCGAGCATCGATCATCTCTCCAGCTTCGAGTAGAAGTTTGACGCCTTCGGCATTTCCCTGCCGGGCGGCATACATCAGGCCGGTTGAGCCGGATTTGTCGCTGAGCTTGATCTTCGCATTTGCCGCCAGGAGTGCCTGGATGACAGCAGGTTCACCCTTGTAAGCGGCCCACATCAGGGCGGTGCGTCCCGACCCATCCTTGACGTCGACTTCAGCAGCAGCCTCGAGGAGCACCTTAACCGCGTCGGTATAGCCTCCAGCTGCGGCCGCAGCCAGGCTTGTTTTGCCATCGTCGCCGGTTTCATCGACTTCAGCTCCTGCTTCGAGCTACGCTTTGACACATTCGGCTTTGCCGTCGGTCGCTGCGAAAAGGAGGGCTGTGCGCCCATCTCGTGACGTGGTCTTGTAATCGGCACCTTTTTCGAGGAGGAGCTTAACAGCGGCGGGCTGTCCCCGCATCGCCGCATGCATCAGGGGAGTCCGGCCTTCCTTGTCGGTGACCGCGATCCCGGCTCCCTTGTCGAGCAGCGTGTTGATGACCTCGGTGTGACCGCCTCCCGCCGCCCAGATCAGAGGAGTACGTCCCTGCCCATCGCCCGCATCGAGCTTGACGTCGGTTTCGAGAAGCGCCTGGAGAGCTTCGTTCTGACCGGTTTCGCATGCGTGCATGATGGGTGTCAAGCCATCGAAGTCAGCTAATTCGACATTAGCCCCTTTATCAACCAGCGCTTTGACGATCGCGGGAGCACCCTTCCTCAGAGCCAGAGCGAGTGCTGTTCTGCCGGACCGGTCGGCGGCGTCAACAGATGCACCTGCGGCCAGCAAAGCCGAAACGATTTCCCCATATCCGCCTTCGGCGGCCAACATCAGAGGGGTCTTCCCCTCGGGTGTCTGAACGTTGAGGTTGACTTCCTTCCCAAGTGCTGCAGTCGCCTTCTCCAGGTTCCCGGACTGAGCTGCTGCAATTAGCTCTTCGTTGGGATCCCCCCCACAGTTAGCAAGAAAAATAAGACAACAGGCAAGAATCGCTAGGAGCGAATAATTCTTTCGCATAAAAACACCTCCATCCCTTCTAGAGCAGCAATCATCTTAACATCTGCTTGTTACGAATTCTTGGGAAATTGGCTTAAAGAACTGAAAGATCACGTTTGAACTTTTCAGGCCGATTGAAGCCATCCAGGTTCCTCAAATGGCGAAGTACTCCTCGAGTTCCTGCAGGGTTGAAGTGTCCGTCTGCAGGTCCCGCACGATCCTTCCCTTTTCCAGTACAACGATTCGGTCGCAAACGTCGGTGATGTGGTTGAGGTTATGACTCGAGATCAGGAAGGTCACATCATGGGCCTCGCGAGTTTGGTTGAGAATCTTCTTCAAACGATTCACGCTACTTGGATCGAGGTTCGGAAAGGGTTCATCGAGGATCACGACCTCGGGATTTGGCAGCAACGCCGCGGCAATACCCACCTTTTTCTGATTACCCTTGGAGAGTTCCCGAATCAGCTTACCCCGGCCGAGGATTTCTCCGTTGAAGAATTCCGCGAAGTCATCAAGCCGTGAGAGGTAGGAAGCGTGATCAATACCGTAGAGGTCGGAAACAAACTCAAAGTACTCCTCTGGATTGAGGAAATCGATCAAGAACCCTTCATCCAGGTAGGAACCGGTATAGGATTTCCAATCCTCGTTTCCCATGACGTTCAGGGCTTTCGAGGACACGTTTCCGGCACTGGGCCGGATCAGGTCGAGGAGCAAGCTGAAGAAAGTGGTCTTTCCGGCTCCATTGTTGCCGACCAGTCCGAAGGACTCTCCGGGGAAGATTTCCAGGTCCGAGAGGTCGAGAGCGGTCAATGTACCGTAGTTCTTATTGAGTCCGGTTGCCTTGATCAAGGGTGACTTCATTTCAGCCTCATCGTCTATCCGGTTCGAAAGCCGGCATTGATGTTGTGCTTCTGGCGTAGAAACTGCCGCACCACCAGTCGCAGGAGGGGGCGGTTGAACAGGATTCCCGAAAGGCCCAGAACCGCCAGGGCTCCGAACCCGAGTTCGGAGAAACCGAAAAGCCTGAAGGGAAGGAAGATCAGGAAAGGCAGAACCATGAAAGGAAAGACTGCCAGGAACTGGGAAGGCCCTTTCCCCTGGGTTGAGAAGATTCCGGCATCCAGCGAGAATCGTTTGCGGGCAAGTGTTGCTAGAAAGAGTACCAGGAAGGAGTTCACTCCCAGGTTGTAGAGGAAGAGAGCGGTGTTCAGGTAAAGGAGGCGGGACGCCATCAGGGCGTACGGCAGAGACAAGAGAAAGCAGAAGACCGCCGCTATCTGAAGCAGGAAGAACTTCGCACGAAAGTAGCGCAGGAAGCTGACCGGTCTCGAGATCAGCCCCTCGAAGTAGCTGCTTTCCCAAGCCAGGATGAACTGGCCGTACATGAGCAGCATGGCTCCAGTGATCAGGATTCCGACATAGATCAGGTTGAATTGGACAATCAGATGTTGTTCGGGAGGGCCCCAGCCCGGTGCTTCGACCTCGAACAGTTGATCCTGGGTGGGGGTCAGGCGGAAAGCCGCGGGAATCTCTCCTTCCTCGGTCAGTCGCTGCGTGTTCCAGTGTCCCAGCGTAAACTTGAAGACGACCTCTTCTCCAGGTTTCAGGTACAACCTTCGTTCCCAACTGCCATCCGGTTGCTCGACGAGTGGAATGCCGTTGGGGATCCACTCGCCCAGTGTCTGGAGGTTCCCCGCCAGGTAGACAGATGCGGAATCGGGGACAGTGAGGGGGTTAACTCTGAAGGTGACGCCGACGGTGCTGGCAGAGGCGGACGGTAGCTGGATCAGCCGTTCTTCGGAGGGAACTGGATAGAACTCTTCCTCAAC
>CP070717.1:260757-266651 GCA_020350445.1 Acidobacteriota bacterium
CCCTGCTGTTCGCTGCAACGCGGCAGAATCAGTTGAGAAGTTAGAAAGGTAGAGATTGGCTTGAGTCGAAGGATCTTCCTGTTCATCTTTCGCTGATGATTCGTTCGTGTTTTCCTGCGTGCTGTTTTGCCCAGCTACTAGATGTCCGGTAAGGGTCGATAAAGACAGGGTGAATTCGTATCAGCTAACTCTGGGTAGACGTTTGGCTGAGATGTGCTTTGATCGGTAGGAGGATGCGAAAGGTGCTTCCGACGCCCGACGTGCTTTCCACCGTCACTGATCCACCGTGAGCGAGGCAGAGGTGTTTCACAATCGATAGCCCCAGCCCCGTACCCCCGAGTTCCCGGGAACGAGCCTTGTCGACGCGATAGAATCGTTCAAAGATCCGCTCCTGGTCTTTCGGCTCAATTCCAAGCCCTGTGTCCTGCACTTCGATCAGCGCTTGATCATTAGTTTGCTTGAGACGGACCCAGATGTGGCCGCGTTCCGGGGTGTACTTGAGTGCATTGTCGAGAAGGTTACTGACCGCCTGGCACAATCCTTCTTCATCTCCGAAGAATTCGACGGAGTCCGGAGGTGTCTCAGCTTCGAGTGTAATGTGTCGTTCATCCCCCAGGGCCTTGAAGGACTTGACTGTATCCAGGACCACGTCTCTAAGATCAAAGTCCTGCCTCTCAATCTCGGTCCTTTCGGCCTCGAGTCGGGACAAGGCGAGTAGATCTGTGACAATGGAGGAAAGACGGATCGATTGCGACTTGATCTTTCTGAGAAAACGGTCGGCCTGGGCCGGTGCCATTTCCCTGTCATCGATCAGGGTTTCGACCAAACCTCGAATAGCGGTGATGGGCGTCTTGAGTTCATGGGAGGCGTTGGCGACGAACTCACGCCGGACCGTCTCCAACCCCCTGAGCTTGGTCACATCGTGTAACACCAGGACTGCACCGGCCAGCTTGCCCGATCCATCCCGCAGTGGTGAAGCGTGCATCTTGATGAAGAGGTCTGAGGATCCCCGGGGAACCCTCACACTTCGTTCAGCTTCTGACTGCGTCCTGAGGACCTCTCTGACAATCTCTCGGACTTCCCTGAGGTGAGTAATCTCCCAGACCGGTTTGTCCAGAGTCTCTCCGTCGCGTATCCCCAGCAATCTGAAGGCGGCCTCATTCAAGTGGACTACTCGTTCAGCCTGGTTAACGGCGATTACTCCCTCAGCGATCCCTGAGAGGATTGCCAGGAGTTTGTTGTGATCGGCGTTAATTGTCTCGGTCCGTTCACTACAGCCTCTAGCCATTCGATTCAGTGCTCGAGCGAGCTCTCCGATCTCATCCGAACGCGTTGCCGGCAATCGTATCTGGAAGTCTCCCCGCGACATCGAATCAGCGACCTGGGTCATCGATTCAATCGGCTTGACGGAGTGCCAGGTGAGAAGCAGGCCGACGATTAGGGCAACCAGGGCGGAAAGACCCGCGACCAACACGATAACCCAGCGCTGGTGCTGGAGGCGCTCATCGACAACAGCGAGCGGCAGGGCAGTTCGGACATAGCCCAGCAATTCTCCGTCTACCCGAACCGGCAACGCCAGGTACATCATTCGCATCCTGAGAGTGCTGCTGAAACGAGTGGCGGTTCCTTCACCTGATGAACGAGCAGCCTCCATCTCGGGCCTGTGCCCATGGTTCTCCATCGAATCGGGATCTTCATTCGAATCGGCGATCACGGTTCCATCGGATGCGATGACGGTCAGGCGAGTCCCGATCTCAGCGCTAAGATCGGTGACCCGTTGCTGGAAGGAAGGGTCCGCAGGAGCCTTGAGGTAGCGGGTTGCAGCTTCCCTCAGGAAGACCGCCTGGGCTCGGAGCGACCGCTGCAGCTCCCTCTGCGTATCGTTCTCTACCCTCTGGCCAATCATCAGACCGATGACAGCGCACGCCACCAGGATCAGGGCCGTGTAACCGGCATAGAGTTTCCAAAGGAAGCGGGAGCGGAGCATGCGAATCATCAGGCTTCATCCTGGAATCGGTAACCCACCCCTCGAATGGTCTCGATCAGGTCCCGATGATTGCCGAGCTTCTTTCTTACGGATCGAACATGAACATCGATGTTCCGGTCGACAACGAAAGCGTCTCGCCCGATGACCTGGCTCAGCAAGTGATCTCGCGTGAAGACCCGGCCAGGATGAGAAGCCAGGAAGTAGAGTAGTCGCAGTTCGGTCGCCGTGAAGCTAACGGAATCCCCATCAACTCGGACTTCATGACGGTCCGTATCGATCACCACGTCTCCCCGGACAATCCTTCCTTCACTTCGGTCCTGCTTGAGAGGACCACGTCGCAGAACCGCTCGAACTCGGGCCAGGAGTTCCTTGGGACTGAACGGCTTTGCCACGTAGTCGTCCGCCCCCAGTTCCAGTCCGAGAACGATGTCGCTTTCCTCTCCCTTGGCTGACACCATCACAACTGAAATCGAGCGCGTGTCTGGCCGCTCCTTGAGCCGCCGGCAAATGTCGAGGCCATCCATGCCCGGTAGCATGAGGTCGAGGAGAACCAGGTTCGGCACGAGTTGCCTAACCAGCTTCAGACCCTCCTCTCCGTCGGCCGAGGTATAGACCTGGTAGCCCTCCCGAACGAGATTGTGCTCAATCACTTCGAGAATGTCGGCTTCATCTTCAATGACTACGATTGTTTCACGACTCATGCGGCCCGTCGGACTCGGATTATGTATTTCAGACACTATCATATCGAGCGCTCGAGCAGGTTGGAACAGCACATCGCAGGGAAATCGGTTGAGCAGGGCATTCTTTCGAGTTGCCGGAAGCCGGGGAACGGTTTCTGATACTATTCAGTCGATCGGTAATCAGTTTGTCCGCGGAGTATTAGCGAGTTCTGAAGGTAGTTTCTTGAAGACGTTAACTGTACCTTGGCCCATTATTGTTCTGTTCCTGCTCCTGCTCCCGTTCCAGGTCCTCGCCCAGGGGCTGACCGGAGCGCACGCACACAACGATTATTACCACCCCCGGCCTTTGCTCGATGCCCTTTCCCATGGTTTCTGCAGTGTCGAAGCAGACATCTTCCTGGTTGACGGACAGTTGCTGGTCGGGCACGATGAGGAAGAGTTGATCCGGGGCCGAACGCTCGAAGCTCTCTATCTCGAACCCTTGAGGCAGAGGGTCGGGCAAAGGGGGAGTGTTCAGGGTCAAGGTTGTGATTTCAGCCTGCTGATCGATGTGAAGTCGGATGGGAATCAAACCTGGGAACAGCTTGAGACCTTACTCGGTGAGTATCGTTCGATCCTCACCCAGTTCTCCGATGATGAAGTCCAAAAAGGAGCCGTTACGGTTCTTATTTCAGGCAACCGATCGGCGTCGCGGATGCTAAGGTAAAGTACTCGTCTAGCTGGGCTCGACGGTCGACTGGCAGACCTGACTCTCGGCCTGACGCCAGCTCAGATGCCCTGGATCAGTGATGACTTTACCCGCTATTTCTCCTGGCAGGGCAGGGGGGAGATGCCGGCAGAGGAACGGGAACTGCTGAAGCGCATCGTCGAAGCGGCCCATCGCTTGGGATTTCGCCTCCGATTCTGGGCGACGCCCGATTATCCCGTGGTCTGGCGCGAACTCCAAAACGCCGGTGTAGATCTGATTGGGGCAGACGACCTGTACGCCCTGCAAGGTTTCCTGAAGAAGTAGGACCAGCTTCCAGCTTGTCTCCGGGATTCATGGAAGAGACAACCAGGGATGGTTGTCGTACGACAAGCTTCCAGCTTGTCCCTCGAGGGATTGGAAGAGACAACCCGGAGGGTTGTCGTACGACAAGCTTCCAGCTTGTCCCTCGGGGACCGAAGGAGACAACCCGGAGGGCCCCCTACGGGGTCAAGAGGGTCTTGCCGGCGTTGACGGGTTTGGCCGCGGAAGCATTATTCACTTCCGCATAGGTGAAGCGGCCGAGAATCCGGTCCAACGCAGCGATCTTCTCCTCATCTCCCCGGGCAACGGCCTGCTTCTTCAAGATTCGGATCTTCTCGAAATCGACGATCCCTTCCCGCAGCCTCTCGAATCGGATGCTGCTGCGACAGCCGGGATAGACCATGAAACAGTCCCCCGCGGGCCAGAACACATGCCGGGTGTCACGAAGCGGGTCGGCCGTCCAACTGTCATAGGCCCAGCGAAGGAATCCGTCGTAACCCATGTTGGCTGCATGCCATCCCATCCAGACCCCTTCAGCTGACGGAGAAAAGGGATAGTTGTTGGGCTTGCCCGGGTAGCAGCAGACATAAAACGTCGTGGTCTTCCCCGCCGCCTTTCGAGCGCTCAACTGCTCAGGACTCGGAGGTTGATCGATGATGACACAGTAATCGTCAAGCGAATCACTCAGCTCCGGATGCCAGTTTCCGGCGTACGTCAGTTTCCAGTCTGACGAATCTCTCTTCACCGCCTGAATCGCCGCCCGGGTGTCCTCCATTGGATTCTCATTGATCCCAATATAGGTCCTTTCGAACCAGCCTCGCTGGACGAGGTGGTGCCTCAGATCCTTCAGAAAGACAGCCCAGAATGCCTGGAACTCCGGTGAGGTCGGAGCCCATTCCTTCCAGATGTAATCAACGGACTTGGCATCCAGATATCGGACCCGGTGTTTCCAGGGCAGCGGAGTGTAGCAGGTGATGGCCTGGGTGATACCGCACTCCATCGCGAGTTTGATGTAGCGGTCGAAGATCGTGTAATCGAAGGTCCACGAGCCATCTGGATTGAGAATCCACTCCACCATCGTGGAATCGGCAACGTAGGTGTCGTCTTTCCAGGGAGAATGCACGAGATAAGTGGTTATGAACTTCTGCCCTGCCTCAGCCAGCATCCGCAGATGGGGCTTGAGAATCTCGACATGAGCCGATGACCAGGGTTCAACCCCGTGATAGAAGGCGACTGCCCAGGGGTTCTGCCATAGATCGAGTTGAAACTCCCAGTCCTTCGGTGCTGGTAAGGTCTCGGCCTGAACCTCGACTTCCAGGGTGAAATCCAGCCTGTGCCCTCCCGCTGCCAGAATCTTGATCTCCGAGCGGTAGAGCCCCGCGGACGCATCAACCGGGACATCGATCGAGATCCAAACGGGCCGGGTCGACTCAGCGGACATGTCAAAGCGGTCCACCGTTTCGAGAACATCGGGCATCAAGGATGCCTTCGTCATGTCTTCCGGGTCACAGTTACCCTCCGAAGAATCGAAGGGGAGATTGGTCAATACGTATCGAACGAAGCGCGCAGTGATCTTGTCGGCAGGGATTTCTACCCCTTTCGAACTCTTGAGCGGGCCAGCCTCGAATCTGACCTGTTCGGCCCCGGTCCGAGTATGAAGGACGATCAACGCAGTCACCCTTTCTCCGCGCCAGGCCACCAGCTTCCGCTCGATTGAACGACCAATGTCGGGAACTTCGTCTCGGGGATAGGTCTCATCCTTCGAAGCAAAGGAGCCATGAATCCCGTCGGGAACAGCCTTCCACTTCTCTGAATCGCGGGAACCGGCGATGTCCAGTTCCGCCTGAGGATGATGATGAACCTGAGGTAGCGCTAACGCAGATGCGGGCTCCCCGCCCTGCATTGCGATCGCGTCACTGGGCCCAGCCAACGTTCCGACTGTTACACCGGCACCTAATCCCTTGAGAAAGCCCCTGCGTGATGATCCTTTGCCCTGCATTACGTTTCCCCCTTTTTGACACTTCGGATCAAAGGATACGTGTCAGCCAACCATTTCTAAAGGGCCATTTTGGAGTGCGCCGGCCATAGACGGGGCCCTCGGTTCGGAAACCCCTGCCTGACAGATCCGCCTCTGTCTTGACGCGCGGGGTGGCTTTCGTCAGTGGGGTATTGTGAAGCTGGGGGTCTCAAGTGCGGCAGCTAGAGCCGCCGCGGTCCA
>CP070717.1:266751-271018 GCA_020350445.1 Acidobacteriota bacterium
AACAGAATCACTTCGGTAATTTAGCTCAGAGACCTGAGGACGATTACGATGGGGATGGTCATACAAATCTAGATGAGTTCCAGGATAATACAAGTCCAATTGATCCAGATGATCCCTCCGTCGCTACTGACAGTGAAGAAGAACAGGGATGGTGGTTATGGATAATAATCGCAGTCGTAATCACAGTGATTGTGATAGGATTTATTGTAGGTTATATGGTTCCTAGTAGGAAAAGGAAACGACCTCCTGAACAACCACTAGAATCCAATGAGGAGGTTGCTTTTGAGGAGATTGTGGAGGAGAGTCCAGCAGCATCAGAGGATGAGGTTACCTTTGAGGAGATTGTGGAGGATAAAACAGAAAGTATCGAACCTTCACCACCGCCTCCACCACCGCCACCTCCGACTAAACAATAAGTAGGAAAAATATGAGAGAGGATTCAGCCTAGTAGTCTTATGAACTGCTGTTCTGGCGGGTTCTATCAATTTTCCATTTCGCCTC
The DNA here is from genome assembly GCA_020350445.1 of Acidobacteriota bacterium. Taxonomy (GTDB): domain Bacteria; phylum Acidobacteriota; class UBA6911; order RPQK01; family JAPXNP01. Next base: position 267,253 of record CP070717.1, read on the forward strand.
CCGTATTTGGGATCCTGCCTCTCTTATCTGATTACCTATTGTTGGGTTAAGAGAGGCGCCTGTAACCTTAACTAGACACATATATGCATATGTTCGTTAAGCTTACATACAATGCATCTCCCGCAGTTGGAAGGGAAATGAGTAACGCTCATGGAAAAATGAGCGTATCATCCTCAGAAACAGCCAAGCATGCATTCATCACATCTGACAGCCGAATTTCACCGGCGACTTCATTTCGCCCTTACGCCGGACCGTGGTCCGCATCGTCTCTTCGAGTAGCCGGTTCAGTTCACCGGTGGTCACCTTCACCAATCCACCTTCATAGGCAGTCTTCGCCAAGTCGAGGATCTTCGAGACCCGCTGGCCCGACTTAGCTGAAACAAAGATCATCGGCGCATAATCAAGAAAACGCATCCGATCGCGGTAATCCTGCTCCAACTTGACTACGGTATGCGTGTCCTTCTCGACCAAATCCCATTTGTTAACCAGAATCACCAGGGATCGTCCCGCATCATGAGCATACCCACCAATCGTGGCATCGAGCTTTGTCGCCCCTTCCTCGGCATCGATCACCAGCAGGACAACATCAGCCTGCTCGATGTTCTTTCGAGCCATCACCACACTCAGCTTCTCGGCCATCAACTCAGTCTTCCCTTTGCGCCGAATTCCCGCCGTATCGATCAGCCGATAGTTCTGCCCATTGTACTCGAACGGCGTATCCACCGAATCCCGGGTGGTCCCCGGAACGTTTGTCACAATCACCCGATCCTTACCGAGAATCCGATTGATCAGCGATGACTTGCCGACATTCGGACGCCCGATGATCGCCACCCGGATCTCGTCAATGTCGGGTAATACCTCGGTTTCCGGGACCCGGTCCAGAACCTCATCCATGAGGTCATCGACACCCAGATTGTGCTCTGCAGAAACCGCATAGACCAGTTCAACACCGAGTCGGTAAAACTGGTAAATCTCAGGTTCCACGGCATCAACATCGACCTTGTTGGCGACAACCAGGAATTCCTTTCCCCGCGATTTCAGGAGTGCCGCCACCTCGAGGTCCAGCGGCGTAACGCCGGCACGGGCATCAACCATCAGGAGAATGAGCGACGCATCCGCAATCGCGACCTCGGCCTGTTCAAGGACCTTCTCGGGAATCAGTTCACTGTCGTCAGGAATGATTCCACCCGTATCGATCAGTTCGAACTGCTTGCCCCGCCACTTGACGATCTCAAACATCCGGTCACGGGTGATCCCCGGTTCATCGCCCACCAACGCCTTTCGCGTCCGGCTCAGACGGTTGAACAAGGTCGATTTTCCAACATTGGGTCTTCCGACAATGGCTACTCGGTACATAGAGAAATGGCTAAGGGCTAAATGCTAATCGCTAAATGCTAATTGCTAATTGCTAATTGCTAATTGCTAAATGCTAATTGCTAAATGCTAATTGCTAATCGAAGGTAAGCGTCTCGCTTGCCACCAAACCTTGACTTCGAAACTCACTCATACAGTTTCGCAACCGAGACGGTTGCGTTCCAAACCCAAGACCCACGCCCCATAACCACGACCCAAAACCCCAAACCCTAAAACCTAGCCCCATAGTCCGCGACTCACGACTCACGACCCTGCTTGAGCGATGGCTCCAGGTGGGCCAGGATCTGTTCTCCATGAAAACGCCCGTTCTCAATGAAGATCCGGTTCGTCTCTTTACCCGAGATGATCGAACCGGCCAGGTAGATTCCTTTTACATTCGTTTCGAGGGTCGAAGGATCATGGGCGGGCACATAGCTCTCCGGATCGACCTCAATCCCCATGCGAACCAGGAAGCTGCTGTCGGGGTGATAGCCGGTCAGGGCAAACACGAAATCGTTTTCCAGGACCTTCTCACCTTTGGGGGTGTCGATGACGATCTGGTGCTGAGAAATCTCCTTGACCTGGGAGTTGAAATAGGCCGTTACTTCCCCATTCTTGATGCGGTTCTCAATATCGGGCAGGATCCAGTACTTAACGTGCCGTCCTATCTGAGTTCCGCGATGAATCAGCGTTACTTCGGCACCATTCCGGTAGAGCTCGAGCGCCGCGATTGCCGCCGAATTCTTCCCTCCGATGACAGCGACCTTCTTCCGGTAGTAAGGGTGCGGATCGGTGTAGTAGTGACTGACCTTCGAGAGCTTCTCACCTGGAATGTCCAACAGGTTTGGATTGTCAAAGTACCCGGTCGCGACAACAATTTTCTTCGTTCGATATTCAGAGACTTCATCAATGCGGTTCCGCGTCTGAACGGTGAAATCAAAATCCTCGCCCCGCACGGAAATCACCCGTTCAAAATCGCGGAATGGGATGCCATATTCCTGCACACAGCGCCGGTAGTACTTCAGCGCATCCACGCGCTTCGGCTTCTCGGCATGGACCACGAAAGGGACGTCTCCGATCTCGAGCAGTTCGGCGGTGGTAAAGAAGGTCATGTTCTCTGGATAGTTGTAGATCGAATTAACCAGGCAGCCCTTTTCCACCAGAAGTGTATCGAGCCCTCTCTTCCGCGCCTGAATCGCTGCAGCCAGCCCCGCCGGACCGGCACCAATCACCATCACATCAAGTTTCTTGTCCATTTGACACACAGTTTCCCCGTTCAATAAAATAGCGCCTTCCTTGGGCGATTAGCTCAGCTGGTTAGAGCGCCGTCTTCACACGGCGGAGGTCACTGGTTCGAGTCCAGTATCGCCCACCATCTTCCTTCCACTGCCCCCTTCGAGGACAGTGGTCTGTCCGCCTTCTGCCAACTGGAAATGCGATTCTATCAGGAGGTGGGTCACCGGGTCTTCAGAAACTCCAGCATTTCGCTGGCTGATAGCTTCCGACTCCCTGGGCCAACTCGGATAAAGAAGTCTTCCTGGTTCCCCTTCTTCAGAAAGACCGGTTGATCGGACGGCCGGCAATCCAGAACCATGATTCTCGATCCGGTGACCGTGCGAATCTCGAAATCGATCAGACCCGCGAATTCCAACCCGATATGCTCTTTGACCAGGTTGTTGAAATGAAGGAGAAACCGGTCTTCATTGGGAAACTTGTCGGCTTCGATTCCGGTCGTATTGCCGTCATCATCGACACCGATCAGCAGCGTTCCACCCGATGAATTCAGAAAGGCCGCGACGGCTGTCAACCACGACAGTTCCACCTCTTTGCCCGGACGGTCTGCCCGCACATTCCAACGCATGGTCGATTTGAATTCGAGCCGCTCACTTTCGCCGGACTGAATCAGATCCAGCAATGCCTCTTCCTCGGCATGACGGTACCCCTGACCTTGACCTGCCGCTCGGCGCTGGCGCAGAGCGCGCCCCCCGGTTACCAGCAATCCAACCAGCCCCAAGCCCGAAAGAACCAGTAACACATAGATCTTCGTCGAAGCCGGCCCCTGCATGTCCTGAAGAAGAACGGCTCGATCCGAAACGACGCAGTAGCGAACCCGGTCCTGTTCGATTTCCAGCTGCTGAACAGCTCCCAGAAAGACCCGGCCATCTTCACTGGCCAGCTCGAAAGCCCACTCCGGAGATCCATCCTCCGAGGCTCTCAGTTCCCGCCCCACCTGCTCCAGAACACGAGTCGAGGAGATCCCATTCGATCCCGTCGCAACCTCTTCCGACAAGCGGATCAGGCGTTCGCCGACTCCTAGCCACATGAAATCGGTATCGGCGCCAACGTCGAGTGCAGTGGCAAGAGATTCAAAACCTTGCTGACTTACGCTGAGCCAGGCACTCCACCGATGAGA
>CP070717.1:271118-277699 GCA_020350445.1 Acidobacteriota bacterium
ACCTTCTCTTCCTATTGATTGACCATACGAGTATAGAAAACTCTCCTGTTGACTGTCAAGGGGAGTGGAGGAGTGAAGCCGGATGGAGATCATCGCCTTCATCGAAGAGTGGACCGTCATCCGCAAGATTTTCCATCATTTGAATCTCTGGGAGCGGCCGCCACGTGCTCCTCCGCCCGGTCGGGGAGTGGAACCTCCAGGAAGTCACTGTCAAAGGCTCCCGCATCAAGGTCGAGCTGAATGGAACCGTGATTCTGGATGGCGATGTCGCGACGGTGACCGAGTTTATGGGCGACCGACCCCATCCCGGCAAGGACCGGACTTCCGGCTTCTTCGGATTCGCCGACCACGGTGACCTGGTCCAGTACCGCCAAATCTACATCCGCGAGATCGATTAAGGTCAACACGTTGAAACGTCCAACGTCCAAGGTTGAACGTCCGAGGTCGATAGTAGAAGGGGGAAGTCTCGGAGAAGCAATGGCGGCTAGCCAGGGGTGTCAGCCGTCAGTGGAATGCGGGGCTTCCGCCCCGCGCGCGACCTTCCGGACGTCCCCCATTCCCAAGCCCCGATAACGCGAACCGGATTCACAACGGCTCAACGAACTTCTCCCAGAGGGTGGCTGACACCTTGCGCAGGAACTTCCGGTCGGCCATGACAAGCTCGCATTTTTCGATTTCCGCCAGGGCGAGATACAGGCAGTCGTAAACAGGGTGGTTCAGCTCGCAAGCAATCTTGAAAGCCTTCCCGATGAGTCGGGGAGCTTCAACCAGAGCTGTAAAGGCCGACGGGCAGGCACCGCCTTGCTCCGATGCCAACGTCGTGTCTGGTCGGCACGATGACGCGCGCCAAGAGTGGATTCCCAAGAGATGACAGAGCCGAGCTCAGGGCGTGAGCCCTCTCAGATATAGACGCCACGAAGGCTCTCCCTAACCGTTTCTTAACCAAAGCCGGTTCCTCTGTTGACCGGGAAGTGGTTGAATAGAAGACAATCCTATGAGTGTTCGCTTCTCGACCGGCAGTTCGCGCAGACTGGCGTTTCTATTCCTGGGGGTAGTCGTGCCTCCAGCGGTGACGCTGGTGTGGCTCGGCCTCCAGTTACTGGATCAAGACAGGGCTCTCTTGGCTCAGCGCGAGCTGGAGCGACGGGAATCGGCCGCTGCTCAAATCGTTCGTTCCCTGGAGCTTTCTATTGCCGAACTCGTACAGACACCGGCGGAGTCTTTGCGGGAAGGTCTCGTGCGGCTCTCAGTTTCTTCTGTGGGAATCCTGGCCACCCCGCCGGATCGAATCTTCTGGTACCCGGTGAGCAACGCATTGGAAGAAGCCGATCCCCAGCCTTTCGTGGAGTACGAGTTGCTCGAGTTCCAGGAGGACAGGGGACGGGCTCTGAGAGCCTACCGCCAATTGGCGGGTTCTTCAGATGAGGGGATTCGGGCGGGAGCTCTGCTTCGTGTGGCACGAGTTGAGCGACGCACGGGACAGGGGGACAAGGCTTTGAAAGCGTATCACCAGCTGGCTGAGATCGATCAGATCGCTTTCAACGGCATGCCTGCGGATCTACTGGCGCGGCGTTCCATTTGCGCACTGCTCGAGGAGGCGGGCAGACAAGAGGAATTACTTGGCGAAGCTTCGGACTTGCAGGGGGCGCTTCTCTCGGGGAAGTGGATTCTCGATCGCCCGGCCTGGGAACTGACCGTTCGGCAACTGGAACAATGGACGGGCAGCCCTCTGCCTGATGGCGAAGAGGAGCGGCTGTTTTCTGCTGTTGCGGCCTGGCTTTGGGATCTTGAGAAGCAGGGTCGCGAACAGGACATCCGCAGTATTCCCCGTCAAACGACGTTTGGTGAAGTGACTTTACTCCGTAACCTCTCCACCGTTGGAACAGAGGTCACTGTCATTGCTCCACGGGCGCTTCAATTACTCGTGGCCGGTGCTCTGGGAGCGGAGAATGGGGAAAGTCAACGGCTCAGTCTGCTGACACCGTCGGGAGAGCTCCTGGCAGGCGCCCAGCCATTGCCGGGGAGTTCCGCAGTCAGACGCCTCGCTTCCGAAACCGGTTTGCCCTGGACTCTAGTATTGAGTTCGCGGCATAACGCCCCCGTCCTAGAGGAGTTCGCGGGGCGGAGGCGCCTACTGATGTTGGGGCTGGCTTCCATTGTTCTGTTACTTGCCGGAGGCAGTTACCTGCTGTGGCGAGTAATTCGGCAGGAGCTTGAAATTGCCCGCCTCCAAACCGAGTTCGTGTCGGCGGTTTCACACGAATTCCGGACTCCGTTGGCCTCGCTTCGGCATGTTACAGAACTGATGCAGGAAGACGACAATGTTCCGCCCGAACGGCGCCGGGCTTTCTACGATTCGCTGGCTCGCAATACGGAGCGGCTGCACCGCCTTGTGGAATCGCTCCTCGACTTCGCCCGGATGGAAGGCAAGAAAAAACCATTCAACTTCCGCCCGATAGATGTGGGAGAGTTGGTGGCGAGTACTGTAGCCGATTTCCGCCGGGAGGCTGAGTCAAGAGGTCTCGAGATCTCCCTCTTTCTTGACAGTAAGGGACAGTGTGTTTCGGAGAGTGGTCAAGAGGGGCGGAATTCGGTTCTAGGCGACCCGGATGCGCTTTCAAGCGCTCTTTGGAATCTGTTCGACAACGCCGTGAAGTACTCACCGGGAAGAGCGAGGGTACAAGTTTCAGTCCAGCGGAATGCTCAGGATGTCACCGTCGCTATCCAAGACGAGGGGCTGGGCATCCCAGTCGCTGAGCAGAAAGCGGTCTTTCGCCGGTTTGGTCGTGGACAAAAGGCCGGAGAACTTGGCATCAAAGGCACTGGACTGGGATTGGCGATGGTTTCTCACATTGTCCAGGCCCACCACGGGAAGGTAGAACTGGAATCAATAGAGGGAAAGGGAAGCACATTCCGGATGGTCTTGCCCATGTCAACGGGCGGGGAGGGCGATCAGGCGAAATAAGGGCTGAAAGCCCGTCAGTGTTAGAGGCCGAGGCACGGCTCGGCGGAGCGTAAACCATGGCAAGAATCTTGATTGTCGAAGACGAACCGGATCTGGTTCTCAGCCTGGAAGAAGACCTTCACCGACAGGGATACGAGACGGAAACCGCCACCGACGGAGACCAGGGCCTGAAGTTGGGCAAGAAAGGGGGCTGGGACTTGATCATCCTCGACGTGATGCTTCCCAGGATAGACGGGTTCGACGTGGCTTCCGAACTACGGAAGGCCGGTGTCACGACTCCGATCATCATGCTCACGGCACGAACCCAGGAAGCCGATAAGGAAGTGGGTCTGGACTCGGGCGCCGATGATTACGTCACCAAGCCGTTCGGCCTTCGTGAACTTCGGGCGCGCATCCGCGCGCAGTTGAGGCGGACCTCCTGGGAGGCTGAAGAAGTCCTGAAGTTTGGAAACTGCGAGGTGGATTTTGAGAGAGCTGAGCTCAAGCGGGAAGGCCGACCGGTCGAGGTTACTCCGCAGGAGTTACGCCTGTTGGAAGTCTTCTTGCGAAATCCGGGTCGGGTTCTCAGTCGCGACCAACTGATCGATGCAGCCTGGGGAACTGGAACGGCCATTACCGATCGGGCCGTTGACACGCACGTCTTCAACTTGCGCAAGAAGATCGAACAGTTTCCGTCGGAGCCAAGGCATCTGATCGGCGTGCGGGGCCTGGGTTACCGGTTTGAGAAATGAAAGCTGACAGACTCTTAACAGACAGCTGCTTATCGTTTAACCCTTGCCCTCCAGACTGGGGCCCTGGAGGTAAAACTAATGAATAGAATGATGAAGAGGTTTGCAGTGTTTGCGAATGTACTTTTGGTGGGCCTGCTTTTTGTTCCTGCTGGCTTTAGTCAGGTTGATCCGGAGTTCGCTCTCAGGGCGGCCATGGAGACCGAAACGGTAGAGGGAGACTTGAAAAGTGCCATCGAGCAATATCAGGAAATTGCCGCAAGCAGTGACCGCGCGATCGCAGTGAAAGCGCTGGTCCGGATGGCCGGTTGTTATGAAAAGCTGGGTGTTGCCCAGGCCCGTGTCATTTACGAGCAGGTAATCCGGGATTACGCCGATCAACCGGACAGCGTGGCCACAGCCCAGGCCCGCTTGGAGACTTTGAGAACAGCGATAGTCGACGAGGAGAGGCTGGCACTTCGACAAGTCTGGCTGGATGAGGGTGGACCGTGGGTCAACGGCACCGTCTCTTCCGACGGACGGTTTCTGTCCTTCACCGACTGGAGCAGCTGTGTGCCCGGTGCCGAAGGGCCCTGTCGGGGAGAGCTTGCCGTCCGGCACCTGGATTCGGGCACGAATCAGGTCTTGACAGACCTCCGACACGACCCGGGTTCCTGGGTCGACGCCTCGGCGGTTTCTCCCGACGGGAGCCAGGTGGCCTATGCCTGGGTCGATACCGAGTCCTGGGAGGTGGTGGTTCAGATCCTCCCCATCGGCGGCGGGGCAACGCCTCGGACCGTGCGGCGGGACTCCGCCGTACTCTGGCCGAGGGCCTGGACTCCAGACGGTCTGGGCCTGCTGGTGACCAGAACGCAAAAGGAAGAACCATGGCAAATCGGCATTCTCTCGATTGAGAATGGGGCATTCGAAGAGATCAAGTCATTGAATTTCGGAAGGATAGACGTCAGCATGTCGCCGGATGGGCGCTACATTGCCTACGACACTCCCGTCGGCGAAGGTCCCGCCCGGGACATTTTTGTGGTGGACCTGGGTTCAGGCGATGAATTAGCCGTGGTGCGACACCCGGCCGACGACCATTCGACCGCTTGGTCACCCGACGGCAAGCAGCTTCTCTTTCTGAGCGACCGGACGGCGGTGCCTTCGCTCTGGGCAATTGCTGTCCGAGAAGGGCGGCCGGCTGGTGAGCCCATTCTGCTCAAGAGCGATATCGGAGATGTCCGGCCGCTGGGTGTTACGCGAGCGGGAACCTTGTACTTTTCGGCGAAACAGGGACAGCGGAATGTCTACAGGGTATCCCTGGGTCCAGACGGCCGAGTTGACGGGTCCCCGTCAGTGCTCACCGATCGATTCGTGAATGCTAACTGGGGAGCGTCTTTGTCGCCTGATGGGAAACGAGTCGCGTACTACTCAGAGCGGCCTGAGACGGTCCTGGTCGTTCAGGATCTCGGGAGTGGGCGAGAGAGTGTCTTCCCTCTGGAACTGGACGTCTTGAGACTCTACGGCTCAGGTCCCGGCTGGCTGCCCGATGGAAAGGCGATCCTGGTGGCCGCAAGGCACAATGAGCGTCCCCGTCCATTCCTCTCGAAGGTGAACCTGGAAACAGGGGAAATTAGAGAGGCCGCCGGGGAAATTGGTGCCGGATTCAAAGAAGCTCCCGATGGTCGGTCGGTCTATTACCAGGACAAGGGTTCCACTCAACTCGTGCGCCTGGATCTCGCAACCGGTGTCGAAACGGTTATTGAAGAGAGGGACGGTGTCATAGGTGATAAGGAAGGTTTCTACAATCCCGCCGTCTCCCCGGATGGCCGGCAGCTGGCCTATCTGCACAAGACGGCTGGAGAAGAGTTGCTGCTACTGGTGAAAGACCTGGGAAGTGGTGAGACACGGGAGCTGCTTCGGGATTCTCGGGTCAACGGCGGGTCCCGCTTCAATTCGTTGGAGTGGACGACCGATCAGTCTGCGCTTCTCTATGTCAGAGAAGATGAACACGGCCAATCGATCTGGAGCATTCCTGCCGACGGTGGAGAGGCAGTTCAAATCGGCGTGACGATGGAGGCCGCGATCAAAGCCCCCCAGATGCAACCCGATGGAAAGACGATCATCTTCACCGTGGCCAAGCGCGACCTGGTCGAAGTCTGGGCCCTGTCAAACTTCCTGCCGGAGCCCTAGGACAAGCGCCCTCCAGGCCGTCTCAAAACCCGTGGCCCGGGCGTTCCCGCCCGGGACTGCTCAGCCAAAGAACAGGTGATTCGAGAGCTGATCAGTAACGGACGAGACGTCCGTTCCCACGGTACGCGGCACGCGGGACCCGTTACGCGGGGCCTGCGTGCGTTGACCCTTTCAGCGCGGGGAACCTTAGCTCCTGTGCGAGCGACTTGCCATTTGCCGCCGCTCTGGCCTTCAAGGCGGCCACCGTCGATTCATCGAGATTCCGAATGATCACCTGGCGCACGAACTGGAGATAGCAGATGGGATAGCATTCTGTCTTCTGCCCTAGATGCCGTGATCCCAGAATGGAAGGAGCGTTCCAGGTCGTGACGGCGTCCTTTTCCAGGATGAGCCACGCCTCAGTGTGTCTCAAAAAGGCCCCTTTTAAGCCAAAACTCTTCCCCTCCTGCCAGGCCAAACGCGTGGCGGCCTTCCTGGAGTGGGTGACGGGAGAGGTCCTGCAGCCGGTCGATCACCGGCAACTGGTGTGGACCATTGCTAGATGCGTTCCGCGTTCCGGGTAGCGCGTTTCGCGCTTTGGAGAACCCCGAGTGGCTCTCGCCGTCCCACCTGATATTGATTCGCACAGGCTTTCCGCGAAGACATCAACGCGCCAACGCGCCAACGCATGAACGCAGTCCGGCTGGACTGGATCGCTCTGGTGACTTCCCACATCCCCG
>CP070717.1:277799-281938 GCA_020350445.1 Acidobacteriota bacterium
GAAGACGAAGCCATCGTTGTAATCGGTATGCTCCCCAATCAGATTCACACGGCCCGGCGCACTGGCTATCAACAACGGCGAACTACCGTACTCCCGTTCAAAAGACCGACTCAACTCAGTTTCAAACATGCCCTTCTCCTTAAAGACCGATCCACACTGGCCCCTCAACCCGATCTTACAACAGTCTTACCTCCCCTGACGTAGACTTTGTCTTGAGATCGGGGGATTGTCTCAAGGCGATCAATCATCCAAGGGACCACGGTTTGGCGGGGGTTGAAATCGCTTTCGGGATCGGGATCGAAATGGACCCCATAACATCGCGCCCCCGAATCCCCTTCGTGCTGAAACGTGCTGAAACGTGCAGAAACGTGCCGAAACCTATGGACCTCCCTTCCCGTACGCTTTGTCTTGAGATCAAGGAAGTGTTTCAATACGATCAACGTCTGGAAAGGGGAGTCGTATGAATCTCAGAATAGTGCGTACCATCGTTACACTCTTGGTTTTCACAGGTGTTTCGTCCATGGCTGTAAAGGCCCAGGGAAATGACTGGGAAAACCCAAAGGTCTTCGGGAAAAACAAGCTGGAGCCGCATGCATACTTCATTAGCCACATGTCTCCAGCAAGTGCACTGAGAGGTGTCCGCGACGAGTCGGCCTTCGTCAAGTCACTCAACGGGGAATGGCAGTTTCACTTTTCTCCCCGGCCATCGGTCAGGCCGATGGATTTCTTCGAGACCGACTTCAACACCGAAGACTGGGACACGATACCGGTTCCGTCCAACTGGGAGCTACAGGGATACGGTATCCCGATCTACATCAATATTCGCTACCCCTTTGGACCACCCGATCCCCCCTTCATCCCGCATGACAACAATCCGGTTGGCTCCTACCGCAGAACCTTCACCGTACCCGAGGCCTGGGGAGATCGCAGAGTTGTGATCCACTTTGCCGGGGTGGAGTCGGCTTTCTACATCTGGGTGAATGGTCAGCAGGTGGGCTACAGCCAGGACAGTAGAACGCAGGCGGAGTTTGACCTGACGAAATACCTGAAACGAGGGGAGGAAAACGTGCTCGCCGTCGAGGTCTACCGCTGGTCCGACGGATCGTATCTGGAGGATCAGGACTTCTGGAGGCTCAGCGGAATCTTCCGCGATGTTTACCTCTACTCGACCGACGAAGTCTACCTCTGGGATTTCTGGAATCGGGCCGAGCTTGATGAGACCTACCGGGACGCATCCTTCCTCAGTGACATTGAAATCCGCAACGCAGGCGATCGCCGCCAGAGCGGTTCGGTGAAACTCGAAATCTCGGGGCACGGCTTCTCTCGAGAATTGACCGGGGAGTTCACGGCTGAACCCGGTGCGAGCGCAGCGGTCAGCCTGCGCTCAGAGATCGAGAACCCCTTGAAATGGACGGCAGAAGATCCCAATCTCTACCAACTTCTCCTCACCCTCGAGGATGAGTCAGGAACTGTCCTCGAGGTAACGGCCTCACGCTTTGGATTTCGAAAGGTCGAGATCCGTGACGGCCAGCTGAAGGTCAATGGCCGGGCCATTGTTGTCAAAGGCGTGAACCGGCACGAACACGATCCGGATACCGGGCACACGGTATCGAGGGAATCGATGATTCAAGACATCGTGTTGATGAAGCAGAACAATATGAACTCGGTTCGAGCCAGCCACTATCCGAATGTCACTGACTGGTACGCCCTGTGTGACGAATACGGCCTGTTCGTCGTCGATGAAGCCAACATCGAGGCTCACGGAATGGGTTATGCCCCCTCGAGGACATTGGGAAACAACCCGGAATGGAAAGAAGCGCACCTGGATCGGACTATCCGGATGGTGGAACGGGATAAGAATTTCACTTCGATCATCATCTGGTCTCTCGGGAATGAGTCGGGTGACGGGGTCAACTTCGAGGCGACCAGCGCGTGGATTCACGAGCGTGATCCGTACCGTCCGGTCCAGTATGAACAGGCTGCACAGCGTCCCCATACCGATATCGTTGCTCCCATGTATGCATCGGTTGAACAGATCATCCACTACGCCGAGAACAATACCGACCGTCCGTTGATCCTTTGCGAGTATGCCCATGCCATGGGAAACAGCATGGGTAACCTGTTCAAGTACTGGGATGCGATCGACAAGTACCCGCAGCTCCAGGGAGGGTTTATTTGGGACTGGGTCGATCAAGGTCTCCGAACAACTACTGATGAGGGGCAGGAGTACTTCGCCTACGGAGGGAACTTCGGTCCACCCGAACTACCCAACGACGACAATTTCTGTATGAACGGCCTCGTCGATCCAGACCGAAACCCACATCCGAGCCTGTCAGAAGTCAAGAAGATCTACCAGTCGGTCAAGGTTGAAGGGGCGGATCTGAATGCGGGAATGGTCAAGGTTACGAACCGCTACGATTTTTCGACCCTGGCCCATCTCGGAATCTACTGGTCAGTGTCTGAGGATGGTGAAGTTTTGCAGAGCGGTGAACTGCCCGCTTTGAGTCTCGTCGCAGGCGCAAGCCAGGAGCTGAAGATCCCTTACGAAACGATCAACCCGAAACCGGGCGCCGAGTACTGGCTTGATCTCAGTTTCCGACTGAACCATGCAACGAGCTGGGCGCCGAACGGATATGAACTCGCCTGGGAACAGCTCGCTCTACCTGCTGCGGCACCGAAAGAGAGTCCGCTTTCGAACCGGTCGAAGTCTCTGACCGTGGAGGACTCCACCTACATCTTCGGCGTCAGCGGCGAAGATTTCAAAGTGGAGTTTGCCAAGAAGACCGGAGGAATCAATTCCTTCCAGTTTCAGGGGACCGAGTTGCTCCGGAGTGGCCCCGCCCCGAACTTCTGGAGAGCACCCACCGATAACGACGACGGTAACAACATGCCCAAACGTCTGGCGATCTGGAAAGATGCACCCGATTCCTGGCACGTCGCGAACTGGAACAGCCGTCGACTGGAGAACGGAGACGTCGAGGTCGTCGTCGAAGGTACCCTGGCGAGAATTCGATCCAGGATGACAATTCGTTACCAGGTTTCAGCTGAAGGAAGTGTGGCGGTCAATGTTGGCTTCAGCCCTGGCCAGGCCGACCTCCCCGAGATGCCCCGATTCGGCACGAAGTTCACCTTGCCTGAATCCTTCCAGGTCGTCAGCTGGTATGGCCGCGGGCCTCAGGAAACACAGTGGGATCGCAAGAGGGGTGCTCGCGTCGATGAGTTCTGGGGTACGGTTGATGAACAGTTCGTGAACTACTCGAAACCACAGGAAAACGGAAACAAAACCGATGTCCGTTGGCTCTGTCTATCGAATGACGAAGGAGTCGGACTCATTGTCGCCGGCCACCCGACAGTCAATTTCAGTGCCCGAAACTACATGGATTCCGATTTGGAAAGTGTTCTCTACGGACACCTGCTGAAGAAACGGGACTTCGTTACGCTCAATGTCGATTTCGAACAGATGGGAGTCGGTGGCGACAACTCCTGGGGAGCAATGACGCATGCCGAGTTTCGCCTCGAACCGAAAGACTACTCCTACAGTTACACTCTGGTTCCTTACGCGAGCGAACTGGGTGAAGTGTCTGAAGTGGCGAGGGCTGCGAGAGCGAAGTAACGACTTTTTGGGGGCGAGGAGCTTCCTCTTGGAGTGCGGGACTTCGAGTCCCGCCTTGTTTGAGGAACGCCAGTTCAGCCTAAGACTTACGGTCTGGCTCTTGGCCGCCAGCCATCCAATGCCATCAGCCAGAACCAGTAGCCTCCGGGATCGGCGGGAGTGGAACTCCCTCGAGGAGTGCGGCAGTCAAACTGCCGCGCTCCAAGAAAAAGGGGGTTAGACGTCGCGGCCGCTGACGCCCTTGGTGTCCACAGTGATGGCCTTGGCCGCTTCCTTCGGGCGGAGGGATCGGGTCGCCTTTCCGGCTTTCCACAGTTCGGAGGATCCCAGTTCCTTAAGTTCAGCACCCAATCTATCCTGGTAGTCGGCTGAACCGCACGACTCGATGACTCGTTTGGTTTCGGCGCCACTCTTGACTCGCTGGTAGAGTTCCTCGAAGACCGGAAGTGTGGCTTTCTTGAACTTCGGCTTCCAGTCTAGGGCACCGCGCTGGGCGGTCGCCGAACAGTTCACATACATCCAGTCC
>CP070717.1:282038-286180 GCA_020350445.1 Acidobacteriota bacterium
GGCTCATCTGATGCGCTGGGTGGCCGCACTGGCCGCCGTGTCGGTTGTCGTCGGTCTGGGATTGTGGTGGGGAGGCTGGTTTTCCTCACGGCCGTTGCCTGAGTTTCGTCCGACCCAGGTCACCCATTCGAGCGCTTGGGAGGGGCAGCCTGCCTTGTCGCCTGACGGCGGACGGATCGCTTACACATCCAACGAAGCCGGGAATTCCGACATCTTTCTCATCGATGTGCGCGGTGGGTATCCACAAAACTTGACGAGCAGTGAGGCCAGAGACCGTGATCCAGCCTGGTTTCCCGATGGAAGTGCCCTGGCATTCAGTTCAGACCGCGGCGGCCAGACAGGAATCTGGAAGGTCGGACAACTGGGAGGGGATCCTGTACTCCTCATCCCTGCTGGAGCCCAGCCGGCCATTTCTCCCGATGGTGAGAAGATTGCCTTCGTTCGGCCAGATCAAGAAGGAACCTACCGGGTGGCAGTGGCTAGTCTGGAAAACCCGGCCGACTCGATCCTGCTGACGAGCAGTGGTGACGGCTTCTGGGACCATTTCGAACCCGCCTGGTCACCGGACGGAAGGTGGATCTGCTATTCGGCCCGCCACAATCTCTGGATCGTTCCCAGAGAAGGGGGCCCGGCACACCGACTGACCAGCCAGAATGAGCATGACTTCTCTCCGATTTGGTCGCCGGATGGAGAGTTCATCTACTTCGCATCGGAGAGAGAAGGGATTCAGGCCCTATGGCGGATTCCATCGAGCGGGGGTTTGGCTGAACGCGTTACGGTCGGGACAGGGCAAGAGGGCCATCCCGATATTTCACAGAGTGCTTTGAAGATGGTCTACTCAACCGGGGCTCCGGATCGGAGTCTGCTTCTCTACAACCGTGATTCGGGCAACGAGACTGTCCTTTCCGAAATCAGCGATGACTGGATGGCTTCGATCAACCGAGACGCTTCGCAGGTGGTCTACGTCTCGAGCCGATGGGGGGCGGAACTCAATCTGGCCCTTCAAGACCTGCGAGGGGGGCATCCCGAAAAGACGCCTCGCCGCCTTGGTGCGCAGGAAGGAATCCCCTCTCATCCCCGCTTTTCCAATGACGGAAGATGGGTTGCGTACTACCAGATCATTGGAGAGGAGAGGGATATCTACGTCATTGGAATCGAGGAAGGACTCCCGCGGCGGTTCACTGAGACTCCTTCGACCGAGATGCATCCCGACTGGTCCCCCGACGATTCCCAAGTGGTCTTCGTCTCGGATCGTGGCGGCCGGCCAAGTGTCTGGATCAACTCCATCGAAAACGGCCTCCCGGTCGGTTCGAGTCGCCCGCTGGATGTAGGAGAGGTGGACCTTGCATATGCCCCGGTCTGGATTGCCGACGGGTCAGCAGTCGCCTTCGTGGGAAGGGACACCGAAGGATCCGAGGTGTGGCTCGTCGAAACAGAAGAAGGAGCCCGTGCCCGGCGACTGACTTCAGGAGCTGAAGCCATGCGGGTTCGCTATGACGCACGGACCGGCGGCCTTCTCGTCAGCGGTCTCTGGGGTGAAGACAATCTGTCCGTTCGCTCTGTGTCCCTGACGACGGGAGAGGCTCTGCCGCTGAACCCCCCACTGGTCCTGGGGAAGACCGGAGATCTGCCTCTCTTTGACGCCTCTTCAGATGGGGAGATCCTATTGTTTACCCGGGAGAATCGTAGAGGTGATATCTGGCTTATCGAGTCCACCAATGGCGTTTTCTGAAAACAAACGAGGTGAGAAATGCCGAACGGAGAACACATCAAAGTTAATGAACTCACAGCTGCCTTGAACGACCTATCAGCCCGTATCAATATGCTTCGAGGCGTGCTGGAGTGTCTCGAAGGAGGAAACAGGCTCGGCGATATCATCGACGACCTCCGGGCTCAAAGAGGGATCGACATCAGCACGATGCACCCGGAACTTGTTTTACCTCCACCCGTCCCCTGGATAGTAGCCAAACGCTGCGAGACATTCACCTTTCCGCCACTGGGAATCATCGGGCGCAGATGCTTTGTCGATTCCGCTGTCGAAATCGACATCGTTCCGGTCCCCATTCTCAAGGATGTGGTCACCGACCTGGTCAGACGGATGCACGTGATCGAAGAAGTGGTCGAGTGGCTCGATCGCGAGGTTGGACCGTCAACAACATCATGAGAATGGGTGCAAGCGGGCTCGGAGCATCATGTTGAGATCTCTCGACCGACTAATCCTTATCCTCACCTCGCGCTGCAATCTCAACTGCACCTACTGTTTCCAGAACCGAAAAACCTCTAGAACGATGAGCCGGCGAGAGCTCTTCCCAGCACTGGATCTGGCGAGGACTTCACCAGTCGCAGACTTCACCGTCCTTTTCTATGGAGGGGAACCGCTCATCGAGTTTCCCCTCCTGAGACAGGCGGTCGAGTATCTAGAGCAGGGTCGGGCTCTGACGAAACGGTATACCTACGTCCTGGTCACAAACGGCCTGTTGATGGACTCGCCGACCGTCGAATTCCTAAGTGAGCACAACTTCGAGACAATGATCAGCTTTGACGGAGTTCGAGCGTCTCAGGACCTGAGGGGGAAGGACACATTCGATGTTCTGGATCGGTTACTCGAACGGTTGCCGAGGGATCATTCCGAGTTCTTTCAGAACCGGTTTTCAGTCAATATCACCCTGAGTCCGGCCTCGATTCCGTTCCTTGCCGATTCTGTCAAGTACTTCCTGGAAAAGGATGTCAGGGATCTCGGGATCAATCCGATCCTGAATCCCTCGAGTGAATGGAATCCCTCGATTGCGGAACAACTGGATCAGCAATTTGCTGTACTCTTCAAAGCGTGCCTGACACACGCTGAAAAGACCGGCGTCCAACCTCTATCTATCTTTCGCGGTGTCCGATCCAGCCGGACGACTCAGATTGGAATGAAGCCACTTTGCGGAGCGGCATCAGCCAGAACTCCAGCCGTCGATGTCGATGGACGGTTGTACGGCTGCGCCCTGTTTGCACGGTCCTATCAGGCCCACACGAGTCCCCTTCTCGACAGCGATCAATCAGGGGCCTTCGAGATTGGCCGGATCTCTGATCCAGACATGGAAAAGAAACTCTCTCAATACCGGTCCCGCCTGGCCAGAAACCCGCTCCTTCACGAAAAAAGGCTCAAAGCCTCTTCCTTTGGCCGGTGTTCCGATTGTCCTTTCCTGGGACGCTGCTTTGTCTGCCCGGTATCGATCGCGCTGATCCCCGGGAATGCCGACCCTCACCGGATACCCGACTTTCTCTGTGACTTCAACCGAATCAGCCTCAAGTACCAGGAGAGAATGGAGCAGCACCCCGTGGGGACGAGCCAACTCCTGAGGGGGGACTGCCCCGATGACCCCATCCGCCGCATCGAGGCCAAGTTCTATGGCCCAGGTTGAGCACAGCCGGGACGGCTGTGTCACATCGTGTGAAACAGGCCTTCGGCCTGTGGCGGGTTGTGGCAGCCTGACACTTTTGACTTGGCAGGCGATGTAAAGTCTCCCTGTCCACACGACCTGCATCATTGCCCATAAGCCTGCATTCTGCATGAAGTTCCGAGTTTGACGAGCAAGTGGGGTACAATCTTGGAAGCATGTAAACCTGAGCCCCAGGTCGGAGGCTACCGAAATCGTCCATGTCTGAGATTACGACGCTTGAGAAAACAATTGTCCGGGTCGAATCAATCCTGATCGCACTAACGATCGGGGCAATCGCCAGTGGTGACTACATTTTTGGGCCCGAGATCTCAATCGGATATCTCTATCTAGTGCCGTTGAGTTACAGCGCTCTTTCGTTTCGCTGGCGGACAACTGCCGGGCTCATCGTACTCTGTGTCGTCTTGCGACAGGTCTTCGGCCCTCTCGAGTTCTCGAGTTGGGCTCTGGTCATTCGAGACTGGGTCCTGACGGGCATTTTCCTGAGTGTTGTGACACTGCTCCACCGATTGGGTCGAGCCAGGCATAAGTTTTTCGAGACGGCCAGGCGCCAGAGGGATGAACTCCTGCGCGATGTGGAACTCGCGGCTGAGGTTCAGCGGGAACTCCTCAGCACCCATGTTCCTCCGCCCAACAATCTCGATATCGTCACCCGGATGGAACCTGCGAAGGTGGTCGGTGGAGACTATTACGACTTCA
>CP070717.1:286280-289003 GCA_020350445.1 Acidobacteriota bacterium
GCTCAGGCATTTGATCTAGATCGCCTCGAATTTACCGATAAGAAAATCCCGGTGGTTGAGCAAGTTGCCTTCATTAACGACTTCGGTCTTGGATATTTCTCGGTATCTGAGGAGGGGACCTTTTGTTTTCGGCCTGGTTCTGATGCGATGACGACGAGACAATTTGTTTGGATTGATCGAGAGGGGGGCAGAAAGGTTTTGGAGAATCTAGAACCGGGTGCATACTCCAGTTCTAGCCTGTCACCGGATGGGTCCCAAATTGCGCTAGAGCTAACTTCTGGAGATAAGGTCAACATATGGATCTATTCTCTGTTCCGAAACACCTTCAGCCAATTTACTTTTCATACAGATGTAGACCGAGGCCCAGCAATTTGGATGCCTGACAGTCAAAGGATCATCTTCACATCAAATCGCGACGTGACAGGGGAAGTTAAGATTTACTGGACAAAGAAGACCTGCTCGAACTAACGTCCCATGCACGAGTTGCGACTGCCCATTATGTCGACTTGTTAAGGGAATCCAACGGCAACCACGGCCGGGTCGCCATCAAATGGAATCGAGGGCGAAGTGTGGAACGACTGTTTGCTATGGGCCTGAACCCTGAGACCGGGTATGTCGGCAGAGTCTACCGAGTGGATGGTCGGTGATCGGGCGCCGAACTCTCGAACCACTCGGAGTCGTCGCTGCCCTCCAGGTGGAGGATTCGAATATGCCAGGACTCGTCTAGTGTGCTCTCGGAGATTCCGGTCTACCCGCCTCCTGGATGCCAGGAGTCGGGGATAGAGGGGTCTCGTTCTCGGTCAGCCGCGTCATAGTATCTCTTTCGATAGGGTCTCGCTTCACGCTCTTATTCCCGAGGGGATGAGGCACTATTCCAACCCTGCTTCGCCACTGGCGATCGGAATGGATCGGACAATCTCGCAACCCACAGTGTGGCGCTGATGACACAGCTGGCCTGGCCTGAGCCGACCGAAAGGGCGTCAGAAATCGCTACGGGTTACGGTTACCAGGCAGCCGTCCTTTCGAGAGTTGTGGCTGAGGTTTATTCGATTGTAATCGCCGATGAGTTGGCAGCCCGGGCTCCCGTCACTCTCCAGCGGCTGGACTATCAGAATGTACAGCCTGTCAGGGGGATGGCTATGCCGGCCGGTTGGAAACCAGCCCTTCAGGTCGCGAAGGGACGCTTAACCACACGCGCCGGTCTTCCGAGTCGATATCAAGAATGGCTATCCACAGTTTTCTCTGCTAAGTTTCTCTTCGCGAAAAGGAATCCCAACGCCCAACACCCAGAGCCTATCTAATTCGAGTTTATGTATAAAGGATATCTCAGAAACTCCTGTTGCCAGAACGTCCCGTCTCCACCTGCCACTTGAACGGCTTCGACGTCGAGGTAGATCAGGTATTGTCCAGAAATGGAACTCAAGGCCCACAGGCTATCATTGAACCGGTCATCCATTCCGAGATTCAAGTTGTTGAACTTGAGCGTCGCCAATTGGCCGCTGGGAGCTGTTGTTGGCGAAAGATCCTTGGGGGTCAGATGTACGGTTGTATTGCCACCGCCGCTGCCGTGCGCTTCAACCCTCAGGTAGAAGTCAAACTTGTACTTCCAATTGGACGGAGCGTTCTTAATCTCGGCTTTGGCTGCAAAGACCAGGCCCCTGACCGAGCTACCTCCATTCAACAAATCTGACTCGGCATGGAGGATGGGAGCGAATGCCGGTACGGTTAGTTCCATCTGAGGATTAGCGGCCTGCAGAGAGAGATACTTCTGGCGGGTAACCGGGACGCCCCCTCCCAGGGCAGCCGAAACGACGGGGTGGTCGAATGTTGCTGAAATAGGGATTGAGTACTCGCTGAAGCTCGAGAAGGAGAATCTGCTCTCGTCATAAACTGCGTCGTAGTCAGCCCCCGTTACGGAGACGGTCGTCTCGTGACCCTTCCTGGGGGAAAGTGACACAGACTGGAACGCGGCGATGCCCTTTCCATCGACTTCCCAAGTCGAAGGACCAACCGATTCGGATCCCCATACAACCTTGGCTTCAGATGTTACGGTTGCGTTTGGCGCCAGTGTAAGTCGGTGAGGGGTGAGAACGACTGCCATGCCATCGAGGAGTTCCTCGGCCAGACATCCCAGGTTAGCCAGATAAAGCCATGTGCCGGAAATAATCAACGCCAGGACAGAAACCATCGCCTGAGGCCTTAAGATTCTGATCTTGCTGTCTTTGAACATCTTAGAATTTCCTTTTTTCTCAGGGGCCTGCCTAGAAGACCATAGAGCCTTGATCGGTAACGATTCCAGTCTCACCTCCGCCAGGTTGCAACGCGACCGAAATCGCTGTCGCCTGAACTAGTGGCGGGTTGTCCTGTGAGTTCTGGGTGAACGTCAGTCCGTCGAGCCTGAAGTTGAAATCGATTGGCATCCCTTCTACATCCGGCATACCCGTGGGACTCGCAAGAGTGTAGGTGCCCTGGATATTCCCGCCAGGTTGGACCTCGATTGTGATTCGAGAGTCTGGGTCATCCACATCGTCCCCGACCGCCAAATCGAGGCGGTTCGAGCTGGAGGAATCAACGAGAATGTTCGAATTGCTAAGACCTGTGAAATCCCCGACATCCTGGTTTCTGCTGAAACCGTTCAGGTTCACTCCAACGTTGAGCAAGGTAGCTGTCCAGGTTTCGACGGCCAGTTGTCGTTCAGTCTTCTGAAGCCGGAAATTGATCCC
>CP070717.1:289103-300855 GCA_020350445.1 Acidobacteriota bacterium
CCGCTCGGACAAGGCCTCGTCATCGACGAAACGGGCTGCGGCTTCCTGAAACTCCGCGAAGGCGTATGGAACTCCGCAGACAAGTACCAAGTGCGATGTTTGGCTCGGATACCGGCGTGCGTACGCAAGCGCTATTTGGGCATGAACGGAGTGCCCGAGCACTACCATCCTCTCGACGCCCAGGTGTTGCCGCACTGTCTCTACATCCTCAGCACAGTCATCTATGGTGAGCGGCGCCGCCGATTCATCAGGGATGAAGCTTGGCACAAAATGTCGCGAATCCGGAAAGATGCAGTCGAAGTGCTGGCGGAGTCGCGGGGAGAATGCTTTGGGATAATAGGTTGCCGACCCAATCACCAGGAGAGATGGTCCTCGCCCTTCACGCACGTAACTGAGTTCAGCCCCGTCAACAGCAACGACTCCCTGTGACATCTCTCCCTCCTTCCAACCCGAATCAACCCGTCTGACTACTGATTATCTGGTTTCCAGATAAGTCCGCTATCTGTGCTTTGCTTCTAGATAATACTCCCCGTGGATGATTGGGGCCAGGCCCGGCGTCGCAACTTTGAAACACTGCGACCTGACCCCAAGCGTGTGTTGGGGTTTCCTCATAAGACTCAGTCGCCATCAGGATTCACAAAGTATCTACGGGGCTTATGACACTTAGACCGCCACGGTTCAGAACGTGTGTGTTGATCGGCGTCGTTCGCACATCTTTCTGTGTGAGGAGCTCCTGCACAGTACGGATGTCATAGCCATCTTCACGAAGATGAGTGGCAAACGGGTGACGAAGTGTATGGCAGGTAGCCCGCTTGGTCGTTGCCATACACAACATTTGACAATTGCTCCTCCAAACAAGCTGCAAATTCTAATGAGCAAAGTTCAAACGGGGTGAGGGTGGTTTTCTGGATGAGGCTGGAAAGGTCTCCGAGCGTACAGCCTTCACTTGGTTCTTGGAGCCTTCGTTTGGAGTTTGAAACTTGCTTCTTGAACCTTGCCTGGTATTTAGGTTTTGGATCTTAGTACTTACTCCCCATCGTCTCCGATCGCGCTGACCGGACACCCATTGACGGCGTCTCGGACGGCTTCTTCCTCTTCAGGCGTTTCGGGTTGCTTGCAGACGTAGGCGTATCCACCACTTTCATCGATCCTGAAGTTCTCAGGCGCGACACTGAGACAGTACTTGGCGGCGATACAGTTCTGATCGACGTAAAACTTTCCTTCGACGTTTTCTTCCGAGCGCAAATCCTTGTCTGCCATGGGGCCTTCTCCCTTCGATCAAATTCCAACAGTCTTGATGCGGATTATCGGTCATTCGGGAGATCACGGCAAATCGGGTGATGTTTCCCAGCTCTCAATTTCGATAAGATGAGCGAATGTCAGAAGTCGTAGTGATCACCGGAGCTTCATCGGGGATTGGAAGGTCGGCGGCCATCTCATTTGCCGAGGAGGGTTCAGGACTCTTCCTGGTTGCCCGCCGTGAAGAACGCCTCAGGGACGTCGCAGAGCAATGCCTGGCCTTGGGGGCTCCCCGGACCGAGATCTCAGCTCATGATCTCAGCAAGCCGGGGGAAGGTGCCCGCCTGGTCTCCTTCGCCCTGGAACGAATGTCGAAGATCGATGTCCTCGTCTGTAATGCCGGCTACGGGTGCTTCACTCCGGTCGCAGACTACTCGGCAGAGAAGATGGCGCGGATGTGGCAGGTGAATTTTCAAAGCGCCTACGAGTCGATCCAGGCGGCTTTGCCTCACTTCCTTCAGAGAGGTTCCGGCCACATCGTCCTGGTCAGCAGCATTATCGGAAAGAAAGGGATGCCTTTCTCCGCACCCTACTGTGCAACAAAATTTGCCCAGGTCGGTCTTGGTGAAGCGCTCTGGGGAGAGCTTCGGGAGAAGGGAATAGGTGTCAGTGTGATCTGTCCGGGCTATACCGAGACCGAGTTTCACGAAGTGGCCGCAGTCGAGAGCAACAAGGCCCAGACTTCCCGCCCGCTCAAGGGTCAGAGTTCCCGCGTTGTTGGCCAGGCGATCGTCCGGGCGGTTCGCAAGAAGAAGCGCCAGATCCACTTGACGTGGCCGGCCAAACTCCTGCTTCTGATCAACCGCATCTCCACCAGGCTGGCCGACTACATCATGCTGAAGGTGTCGAGTGTGAATCGCTGATCGCTGATCGCTAATAGCCAACGACCAACAACCAACAGCTACACAACTATTTTCCGCTTCTCGGGATCTTCCTGCTGTCGGTAGAAGATTGCGTTGTGACCGATGATGCCGACGTTTTCGGCTGAGAGGCGTTCTTCAATGACAGCGCAGAGTTCCTTCTTGTCATCTTTGAAATCTGAGAAACGGATCTTGACCAGTTCATGGGAATCGAGGGTCCGACTCAGCTCTTCCAACAGTTCGTCAGTCAGGCCGCGCCTGCCGACATGGATGAGCGGTTTAATACCGTGCGCCATACCTCGAAGTGCTTTTCTCTGTGTCCCTGTAAGTTTCACGATGGCGATATCTTTTCAGATTTGAGAGTCCTACCTCAAGTCCGCAGCCCGGTGCTGTGAAACCGTACTGGATTGTTTTATGCTGGGCACCTGATGATGCGTTCTGAACTCCTGGCACGACTCGAAGCAGAGACCATGTGGGACATCCTCATCATTGGAGGGGGTGCGACTGGACTTGGCGTGGCCCTTGACGCTGCTTCCCGGGGTTATAAGACGCTGCTGCTCGAGCAGGATGATTTCTGTAAGGGCACATCCTCCAGGAGTACTAAGCTCATCCATGGAGGGGTGAGGTACCTGGCCCAGGGGAACGTACGGCTCGTCTCGGATGCCCTGCATGAACGGGGGCTTCTTCTGAAGAATGCACCCGATCTGGTGCACCCTCTGCCGATGGTGATACCGGTCTACCGGAGTTGGCAGGTGCCGTACTATTTGACAGGTTTGAACCTGTATGACCTCCTCGCCGGCGGGCTGCGAATCGGCTGGTCCCGGTTCCTGTCGAAGTCTGCGACCATGCAGCGTGTACCCGGTCTCAGCGAGGACGGGCTTCGAGGGGGCATACTCTTTCACGATGCCCAGTTCGATGATGCGAGACTGGGAATCCGCCTTGCATCGGCCGCGGCCGCCCAGGGAGCACTGGTGCTGAACCACTTCCGGGTGGAATCATTCATCAAATCTTCTGGGCAGGTTACCGGGGTCGAAGCCCGGGACCGTTTCTCTCGAAGAGAATTCACGCTCCGCGCCCGGGGTGTCGTCAACGCGACGGGCATCTTCTCGGATACAGTCAGAAAACTCGATTCAGCCGACTCGCCAGACTTGATCGCCTTCAGCCAGGGTTCGCACGTGGTTCTGGATCGCGGCTTTCTCCCTTCGGAAACGGCCGTTCTGATTCCCAGGACCGACGACGGAAGGGTGCTTTTTGCGATTCCATGGAATGGCAAGGTACTGGCAGGGACGACGGATCTACCCGTTCCCAGTCCGGAACTGGAGCCCAGTCCGATGCAGGAGGAGATCGAGTTCATCCTGTCACATCTCGGGCGACTGCTGGCACGACAGCCGCAGACGAAAGATGTCTTGAGTATGTTCGCCGGACTCCGTCCCCTGGTAAAGGCCCGTGGTGGAGTCGCCACTTCAGCTCTGTCTCGCGATCACGTCGTATTGGTTTCCGACTCGGGACTCGTCTCGACCATCGGAGGAAAGTGGACGACCTATCGGAAGATGGCGGAAGACACGGTGGACCGGGTAGTGGGAGTTGCCGGACTCGAAGGGAGGGCCTGCACGACCGAATCTCTTTCTCTCGAGCAAACGGAGGATGCTCGTGGCCTCGCGGGAGGGCTGGAGCGAGGTGCCGTCGATGGCAATGCTGAGACGAACTCTGAGATTTGTGGGTTACCTGCTGCCGATGTTCTGAAAGCCGTTCACGCCGAGTGGGCCTGTACGGTCGAAGACGTTCTTTCGCGAAGAACACGGACCCTTTTGCTCGATGCCCGAAAGGCAATTGAGATGGCCCCCCGGGTGGCTGAATTAATGGCGGCTGAGCTTTCCATGGGGCCGGACTGGGTCAGCGAACAGGTTGAGTCCTTTAGGGATATCGCCAAGCGTTATTTACCCTCTGATTAGACCGGTCTTTTGAGGATACTTCATGTATCCTTAGGAGCTATGGTGACCTCCACAGCTCCCTTACTTTCTTTTCTTTTGCTTTGGGGTTTGACGTTGCCCGGCCAGCAACCTGAGACTCGAGGTGCCCCAGCGGTCGAAGCCTTTTCACCGCAGGGGACTGTCAAGAATGTCCGCCAGGTGCAGGCGCGTTTCAGCGATCAGATGGTGGCCTTCGGGGACCAGTTCGGGCCGGCAGAACCCTTTGACATCGACTGCACCCATCCGGGCAGTGGACGCTGGATCGACGGGGTCACCTGGGTTTACGACTTTGCTGCAGAATTGCCGGCCGGAGCCCGCTGTCGATTTGACGTGAAGACCGGTAGCCGCACTCTCGATGGAGTCGAACTGGAGGGGAGACGTTCTTTCTACTTTGACACCGGTGGGCCGGCCATCGTTCGATCTGATCCCTGGGAGGGAAGCCGGTGGGTCAACGAGGACCAGGTCTTTATCCTCGAACTGGACGGGGAAGTGGACCAGGCCTCAGTTGAAGCCAATGCCTACTTCGTTGTTGAAGGGATCAGTAGTGAGGTAGGAGTTCGTGTGGTTGAGGGATCACTCCGTGAGGAGATTCTCGAGACGCGCTACTTTTACGGTGATACTCCGCCCGAGCACCGCCTGCTCCTCCAGGCGCTGCAGCGTTTTCCGTCCGGGGTGAATCTCCAGTTCGTGTGGGGTGGCGGAGTCCGTTCGAAAAGTGGCCTCCGAACGTTCGGAGAGCAATCGCTCGCCTTTCGAACCCGGGAAGCGTTTACGGCAAGTTTCACCTGCCAGCGGGAGAATGCGCGGAAGGACTGCATTCCTCTGACGGGGATGCGGCTCACGTTGTCGGCGACGGTGGACGCAGGCCTGGTAGAGGGAGCTCGACTTGTTGGACCGGGAGGCCGAATCTGGGAACCTGATCCGGTCGAAGACGAGTCCGTAAACTCCCTGTTTTTCCGAGGCCCCTTTCCGCCGGCCGAGGTCTTTCGACTCGAACTGCCTGCAGGCATTGTCGATGATGCCGGGAGAGAACTGGAAAACCAGCATCAGTTTCCCCTCGAAGTAAGGACCGATGATTATCCTCCTCTCGCCAAGTTTTCGGCCTCGTTTGGCATCCTGGAAGCCGAAGCGGCTCCGGTGCTGCCTTTGACTGTGCGCAGTCTCGAGACGGATCTCGAACTGGGTGTGGTGGAGGTGGAAGGGCCTCCCGTGGTCTCGGGGCGGATTCGAAAGTTCGAACCCCATGAGTCACAGCAGATTCTGAACTGGCTCAGGAAGCTGATTCAGCGAAGTGACTCGGATCGTGAGCAGTCGGTCTTTGGTGTTTCGATGACCCAGGCCCGGGAGTTCAGCTTGCCCCGCCCCGAGGGTGGAAAGGCGTTTGAAGTCCTCGGAATTCCGCTGCAGGAAAAGGGCTTCTACATCGTTGAATTGAAGAGTCAACTTCTCGGTGAATCCCTGCTCGATAAGCCCGCACCAGTTTATGTTTCAACCGCAGCCCTGGTAACGGACATGTCCGTGCACTTGAAATGGGGGATTTCCTCTTCGCTGGTCTGGGTGACCTCCCTCTCAGATGCTCAGCCGGTTCCGGGTGCGCAGGTCGAGGTTCGGGACTGCGAGGGTGGCCTCCTGTGGGAAGGGATGACCGACGATCGAGGGATCGCTGTTCCCGAGCGGCTTCCCATACCCGATAATGCACTGCGCTGCTCCTGGTCGTGGCTGGATGGTGGTCTCTTCGTCACTGCCCGCAAGGGTTCTGATCTCAGCTTCGTTCATTCCGACTGGAATGAGGGAATCGAACCCTGGCGTTTCTCGGTTCCGCAAGAGTGGAACAGCGAGTTGACTACGGCGCACACGATTCTGGACCGTCCTCTTTTTCGAGTCGGCGAAACGGTACACCTGAAACACATCGTGCGTGAACGCACTGACCGCGGGCTGCGTTTCCTGCCGGACGGGACCTATCCGAATACGACAGTGATTACGCACCTTGGCACCGGGACCGAGTACTCGGTTCAGACTGACTGGCAGAAGGGGAGCGCTGTTATCGACTGGACCATTCCCGCCGGCGCGGAACTGGGTTTCTACAGCGTGCAGCTCGAGTCCCCCGAGGGACTGAGATCCGGTTCGGGTTCCTTCCGCGTTGAAGACTTTCGAGTGCCTTTGATGAAGGGGGTTCTCTACCCTCCGAAGGAAAAGTTGGTAGCCGCCACCGAAACCGAGCTGGGCATTTCGGTCGAGTATCTTGCCGGAGGAAAAGCCAAGCGCCTGCCGGTCAGGGTTCGATATCAGGTGACCCCTTCAATCAGTCAAACCTTTCCCGATTTCGAAGGGTTCGTGTTTTCGAATGGTGCGGTGGAGGAAGGGGTTGAGAGAAGAGGCTCTTCCGGAGAAGAGTCACAGCCTCCGCTCCAGAGTCACCGCTTGGAACTGGATGAGCAGGGATGGGGCACCTTTCGAGTTGAGGATATCCCACGTAGTGAGCAGGTCTCGGGTCTCAGGACCGAGTTGGAGTATCGGGATCCGAATGGCGAAATTCAGACAGTCTCTTCCCAGTTTCCGGTCTGGCCCGCCCGGTTTCTTGCCGGGATCAAGCCCGACGGCTGGAACCAGAGACAGAAGCAGGTGTCGTTTGATGTCGCCGTGGTTGGAACTGACGGGAAGCCGGCCTCCGGTCGGGAAGTTCTCGTGACCCTTTTTGAGAAGAAGACCTACTCTCACCGAAAGAGGCTTGTTGGTGGGTTCTACGCTTTTGAGAACTTCACCGAGACCGGTCTGCACGGGTCGATTTGTGGCGGTCGGGTCGATGAGTCGGGTGTTTTGCAGTGTCGTGTTGAATCTCCGATCTCGGGGAACGTGGTGCTGGTCGCCCGGACAACGGATGAGGAAGGGAATGTCTCTTCTGCTCATCGAGAGATGTGGATTGTCGGCGAGGAGGACTGGTGGTTCGAAGCAGAGGACCACGACCGGATCGACCTGATCCCCGAAAGGAAACGGTATGAACCGGGCGAGACGGCCAGGTTGCAGGTCAGAATGCCCTTCAGGGAGGCGACGGCCCTGGTCACGATTGAGCGGGAAGGGATTACGGACAGTTTCATCACGAAACTCTCGGGGAGGGAGCCGGTACTCGAGGTGCCGGTGAAACCGGAGTACGCACCCAATGCCTTCATATCTGTACTGGTTGTTCGAGGCCGAGTGGGTGATGTTCAGCCGACGGCGATCGTTGATCTGGGTAAACCGGCCTATAAGCTCGGGTTGGGAGAGATTCAAGTCGATTGGAAGGCTCATGAACTGCGGGTCTCGGTCGAATCGAGCCAGGAAGTCTACCGAGTAGGCGACGAGGCCGCGGTGGAGGTCGCGGTCACGGCCGCCGATGGTGGTGCCCTGCCGAAGGATGCCGAAATCGCCCTGGCCGTTGTCGATGAGGGCCTGTTGGAACTCTTGCCGAATCCGACCTGGGATTTGCTGGATGCCATGATGGGGCGCCGGCGGCATGGCGTTAAGACTTCGACAGCGCAGATGCACGTTGTCGGAAAGAGACATTTCGGACTGAAGGCGCTGCCCGACGGTGGCGGAGGGGGGAAGCAGAGTACCCGGGAACTGTTTGACACGTTGCTGCTGTGGAAGGGGCGGGTGAATCTCGATTCTTCCGGTCGGGCCCGGATTCCGATCCTTTTGAATGATTCGATCACCAGTTTCAGGGCCGTTGCAGTGGCCACGGCCGAGGCCGACCGTTTCGGAACCGGCTCCACATCTTTCCGTACGACAAAGGATCTGGTGCTGTTTTCA
Source organism: Acidobacteriota bacterium (assembly GCA_020350445.1). GTDB lineage: Bacteria > Acidobacteriota > UBA6911 > RPQK01 > JAPXNP01. Next base: position 297,019 of record CP070717.1, read on the forward strand.
GGTATCGCTCCCCTGGTCCGTGAAGGTGACCGTATTCGTTCGGAGTTCACCGTTAGAAACGCGACAGATCAGGGGATGGATGTCCAGCTGGAGGTTCGGATAACCCCGGAGCTGCAGGGGCTCGACTCGAGAACCCTTCAACTCGAAGCCGGCGATTCCGAGGTAGTCGGTTGGGAGATCGCAGTGCCCTCTGGAATTGGGCTCCTCGAATATGAAATCGATGCCAGTAGCTCTCGAGGCGCGTCGGACCGTTTGAGGGTCCGTCAAGAGGTCCGGCCGGTTGTCCCGGTCCGAACAGTAGCGGCCTCACTTGCCTCGCTGGAGCAGCCGTTCAGCGTGACGGTCGCCCCGCCTGAAGGAGCTCTAGCAGATCGGGGGGATGTACGAGTCACATTAAAAGGGAGTCTGACCGAGGGGCTTGATTCAGTGCGTTCCTACATGGCTGACTATCCGTACAGTTGCCTGGAACAGCTCATTTCGAAGGCCGTCGCCGAGGGTGATGAGGCTGCTTGGCATCGGTGGATGGAAGTGCTGCCGGCCTATCTAGACCCCAATGGATTCCTGAAATACTTCGCGACATCGTCGGACGGGAGCGAGGTCCTGACGGCTTACGTCCTGGCCTTGGCGGATCAAGCGTCCTGGAGTATCCCAGAAGCGAGTCGGGAACGGATGCTGGCTGCCTTGACCGCTTTCGTGGATGGGTCGATTACTCAATCGGGGGCGATTGCGGCTCCCGATCTGACCCTGCGCAAGTTGGCAGCGGTTGAGGCACTGTCCCGTTATGGGCGGAGTGATCCCGCACTCTTGACGACGATTCCTGTAAGGCCGGAGCTTTGGCCGACGTCGGCCGTACTCGACTGGGTTGGAATCCTGAGGAGGACGACAGGCCTGGCTAACCGTCAGGCGATGCAGCGGCAGGCCGAGCAGATACTGCGAAGCCGGTTGGTCTATCAGGGGAGCCTTGCGACCCTCTCGACCGAGGAGGGTGACCGACTCTGGTGGCTGATGATCTCCGGTGACGGCAATCTGGCGAGACTGCTTTTGACCGCCCTGGAGTTGGAAGGGTGGCGGGAAGAGATCCCGCGTCTGGTGCGGGGTTTCTTCGCCCGCCAGGTGAAGGGGCACTGGGATCTGACAACCGCAAATGCCTGGGGAGCTTTGGCCGTGAAGCGCTTCTCCGAGGTCTTCGAAGCCGTCCCGGTCGAGGGATCGACTCAGCTGATCCTCGATGGGCAGGAGCGAACCGAGGGATGGGCTGAGGGCGGGCCCGGTGGAGAGCCGGGCGGCCGGGTTGCGTTCGACTGGCCGAAGACGCCCCAGCCGCTCCGGATCGAGCATCGCGGAGCCGGGAACCCCTGGGCACTTTACGAGGGCCGGGCCGCCGTCCCCTTAACAGAACCGGTGCAGAGTGGGTTCTCGGTCCGTAAGCAGATCACCTTCGTGGAGCAGCAGAACGAGGGACGGTTCACCGTGGGGGATGTGTTGAGGGTTCGGCTGGAGATAGAAGCCCAGAACCAGATGACCTGGGTCGTGGTGAGTGACCCGGTGCCTGCCGGTTCTCTCATCCTGGGGTCGGGTCTCGGGAGAGATTCCGAGCTGGTGACCGAAGGGGAGCAGGCAGAGGGCTGGGTCTGGCCGACCTTCGAAGAACGGTCCTTTGAAGCATTTCGGGCGTACTACCGCTTTGTTCCTGCTGGAGCCTGGGTGATTGAATACACGGTTCGGCTCAACAGCGAGGGGAGTTTTCAGACTCCGCCGACTCGGGTTGAGGCAATGTACTTCCCCGAGATGTTCGCCGAAGCCCCGAATCAGGACATCGAGGTTTCCCAGTGATCATGCGTCGCAGTCGACTGATCATCGGCGGAGCTGGACTGGCTCTGGTCCTGTTACTTGGGGCCTGGGCTGTGGATGGGCTTCTTTCCGTCCCGACATTCGAGTCCGTTGCCGCCGGCTATCGGACGTCTGAATCCTACCTGCTGGACCGTGATGGAGCTGTGATCCACGAGTTCCGTCAGGATTACCAGGGGCGGCGGCTGGGCTGGGTATCGCACGGAGAGATCTCGCCGGCTCTGATTGAAGCGGTGGTCCTGGCAGAAGACAAGCGGTTCTTTCAACACTCCGGAGTGGACTGGCAGGCGGTCGCCGCGGGTCTCTGGCAGTGGATCGAGACGGGGACTCCGCGAGGTTCGAGCACAATCACGATGCAGCTGGTGGGCCTTGTGCGCGAAGACTTGAGGCGCTCGGGCCGGTTTCGCTCAGTGGGCCAGAAGTTCCTGCAACTCCTGGCCGCTCTCCGACTCGAAGTCGACTGGGAGAAAGAGCAGATCCTCGAGGCTTATCTCAACCTGGTCAGCTTTCGAGGTGAACTCGAAGGCATCGGTGCCGCGTCAAGGGGAATGTTCGGGAAGGTCCCTCATGGACTGACCCTTTCGGAAAGCGTGATTCTGGCCGCCCTGATACGATCGCCTAACGCATCGAAGGATCGGCTCATGGCCCGAGCCGATCAGCTGTTCCTGAATCTGGGAGGAGAATCGGGTGGTGGAGATCTCGAACGGATCCTGAACCTGGCCGTCGATAGGCCGGCGGGGATCGATTTGGCGATCGACTGGGCACCCCACGTTGCCCGCGCCCTTTCGTTATCCGCGGCGGCAAAGGGTCGAGACCGAACAGCGATCCCATCTCATCTGGACGGAGGTTTGCAGCGGTTTGCGACCGATTCCATGCGCTACCGGCTCAGGGAACTCGCTCGCCGAAATGTGCAGGATGGGGCCGTGTTGGTTGTCGAGAACGAAACGGGAAATGTTCTCGCCTATGTTGGGAACGGAGATCCATTCACATCGGCCCGGCATGTCGATGGTGTCACCGCACTGCGCCAGGCCGGTTCCACCCTGAAACCATTCCTCTACGGCCTGGCATTCGAACGGCGCCTGCTGACGGCGGCGTCCTATCTCGATGATCTTCCGCTCGAGCTCGTTGTCAGCGGCGGTGTCTATCGGCCCGACAATTATGATCGTCTCTTCCGCGGCCCGGTGACTAGCCGGGTTGCGCTCGCCTCTTCGCTTAATGTTCCAGCGGTACGGGTGCTGGACCTCGTGGGTGTCGAGCCGTTCCTCAAACGTTTGCACGAACTGGGGTTCAAAGCGCTGCTGTCGGCCGGGTTTTATGGCCCCTCTCTGGCCCTGGGAGCGGCTGAAGTGAGGCTCTGTGACCTGGTGAATGCCTACCGGACCCTGGCGAATCGGGGTCTCTGGTCGCCGCTGGACCTGGGAGATGGACCGCAGGAAGGAGGAGAGCGAAGGGTTTTCGAACCTGATACGGCGTTTCTCGTGGCCGATATCCTATCGGACCGGGAAAGCCGGCATGCCACCTTCGACCTGGAGAGTCCTCTTTCCACACGGTACTGGGCGGCGGTGAAAACGGGGACCAGTAAGGACATGAGGGACAACTGGTGTGTCGGCTTCTCTTCCGATTTCACGGTGGGGGTCTGGGTGGGCAACTTCTCGGGTGAACCGATGTGGAATGTGAGTGGCATAACCGGGGCGGCGCCGGTTTGGGTCGAAGTGATGAATTATCTGCACCGTCGCCAGTCCAGTCACCCAGGTACAGCTCCGGACGGACTTATTCAGGCCACGTTCAGTGACGTGCTGACCGGTTCTGATCGACGGGAGTGGTTCCTCCGGGGGACCGAACCACGGGAGATCAAGTTGGTATCGAAGCAGAAGGGTGTCCCCCGGATTGTCTATCCAGTCGCTGATGCCATCCTGGCTGTTGATCCCGACATTCCCGAAGGCCGCCAGCGGGCTTTTTTCGAAGCGGAATCGGCCTCCGAGCAATACC
>CP070717.1:300955-306314 GCA_020350445.1 Acidobacteriota bacterium
AAAATCGGCGGGAATCTCCTGGGTGACCTTCCCGGTGGCGGCCCATTCGGTACCTCGATTAAACGAAACGATGAAGCCAACGCTCTCGACAGAGTAGTCGTCATGGCCGAGAGTCGTGTGGAAGACGCGGCCCTGACCGTAGTCGAGGACCATCAGGATCGGTTCGTGGCGCTGGGTGGGAGCATTCTCCGTAAGGTCTCTACCGGTCGCCAGTATGGTGAGGTTCTCGGCCGGACCTCTCAGTTGCGCGTAGCATTCGTCTTTGGTCTGAAGCCAGACTTTGGGCATACCTTTTGTGATGGGATGGTCGAGGTTGCGGACCGTGATAGGAAACTCGTGCTGAGCCCCATGGCTTCCCCCCGGTCCCGGCGAGTCGTCGCGGACCTGTTCCCCCTCATCGGTGAAGTAGACGTAAGGGCCATCCTTCTCATTTCGGCCTCCCCAGCCGCCGAGGCCAATCATCTGGTTATAGGCCTTCCAGCTTGGAAAGCAGTTGTCGGCCGCATGCACCACGACCAAACCTCCGCCCGACTCCATAAAGGCCTCCAGCGCCTGCTGGGTTCCCGATGGCCAATCGGCTGCTCTCCAGCCGAAATTCGAGATCACCACATCGTACCGGGAGAAATCGGGGCTGAAAGACGGGTCGGTCTTCGGTTCTTCCAGATCCGTGGAGTTTCCCGCTCCAGCCAGCGGCAAGTAGTCCTTCTCTCGCTGGGCTTGCCAGGTGAAATCTGTCCGTTCGACATCAACCTCGAAGAGTCCGGTCTCCTCAAGGTACTGCTTCATCATGACGGTTGACTTGGGCCAGACGGCATGGTTGTTCTGACCGTCGACGATCAGAGCTTTCAGCTTCGATTGGGCCGCCAGGTCTGAAGTGAAGCAGGACCCGACCAGCAACAGGCCGAGCACAAAGCAGGATAGCCGAGACTTGGACATCTTATTTTCCCCCAGTACTTGTTTGATGCGAAAGCGAATACCAACCCGCAAAGCTGCACCTTACCACCATCGAGCCGAAAAAGGCCAACGGATGGTGTTCCCCTGCAACCGGGCCAGGTCCCAGGGTGATGGTTTACCGTTGTCGGGGACGGACCCCGGCGATGTTTCCAGACCGTAGATTGGTGCTCGAATTAGCGTACAATCGTGCTTGATTCAGTGTGCGAGTCCATTTTCATGGAGCACAGTACAACAGTGAGCGCATTAATAGAATCAATTCAGAATACGCCCTTTCACTTCAAGATCGGTGATCCCAGTCTGCTGGGGTGGCTGACCGTTGGTTTGTATTTGATCTGTCTGATTCTCTGCTGCCTGAACCTGCTGCAGAGTCTTCAGGCCACATCTAACCGGCCATTGTTGATTTGGTTCTGGGGCGGAATTGCCATCCTGATGCTGTTCATGGGCTTCAATAAGCAACTCGATCTCCAGTCCTGGTTCACCGCGGTTGGCAGGCACCTCGCCACCAGTCAAGGCTGGTACGCAGATCGGCGGCTCTTTCAGGCTATTTTCGTGCTTGTCTTTACAGCATTAGCTTGCGGAGTGGGGACCTTCGTTCTATTCGCTTTTCGGCGTGTCCTGAGACAGAACCTTCTGGCTTTAGCCGGGATTCTCACTCTGTCGGTGTTTGTCCTGGTTCAGGCCGCCTCCTTTCACCACGTTAGCTTTTTCCCGAAAGGACATCTCACGAGAATGTTGGTGCACTGTGTTTTGGAGGTCGGAGGGATTCTTCTTATCTGCACCGCTGCGGCTCTAAACCTTCTAAACTCTTGGCGCAACAGTAAGCTTTGACCGGACGAGGACCGAGACGATCGCGTCCCACTGCGGTTTACAAAAAGCGCTCCACTCAGTTGATTGACGCCGGCTTGGACCTTCTCATTTCGCCAGAAAGGGCCTTCCTGTTGGTTGGATCGCCGCCCTAATTGGCTTTCTTCATTCAGTAGAAGTGGATAGAGTATTAATTAAGGAGGGTTGCATGGCACATCGGACTGTCCGGGCGGCATATGAGCAGCTATCGGATCGCTTGAACCGCTTCCCCCAGGGTGCCCCTCCTACAGATCTTCTATACCAGATACTCGAAATGCTCTTCAGTGAGAAAGAGGCTGAGCTGGTTGCAGGCCTTCCCATCAGACCATTCAAAGCCAAGACCGCTGCCAAGATCTGGAAAGTCCCGATATCCGAGGCCAGAAGGCAACTTGAAACGCTTGCTGATCGTGCCTTGCTGGTAGACATTTCGAATGAGAATGGCGAGGTCCATTACGCTCTTCCTCCACCGATGGCAGGGTTCTTTGAGTTTTCGATGATGAGAATCCGTGATGATGTGGACCAGAAAGTACTGGCCGAACTCTTCCATCAGTACATTACCGTCGAGGATGAATTCGCCCTGGACCTCTTCTGCCAGGGTGAAACCCAACTCGGACGGACATTTGTCAGGGAACCTTCTCTCCCATCGGATGATGGGCTCTTCGTCCTCGATTGGGAGCGTGCGAGCGTGGTGATAGAAACTGCAGACCCAATGGCGGTGGGTGTGTGCTATTGCCGGCACAAAGCTAAGCACGCTGCATCCGCTTGTGACGCGCCATTCGAGATTTGTATGACATTCAACACCTCGGCCGCCAGCCTGTCCCGCCACGGGTATGCACGAAAGATTGACAAAGTGGAGGGCATGGAACTCCTTCATCAGGCCTATGAGAACAATCTTGTTCAATTTGGCGAAAACTGCCGCGAAGGGGTCAATTTCATCTGCAATTGCTGCGGTTGTTGTTGTGAGGCTATGATCGCTCAGCGAAGGTTCAGCGTTCTCAAGCCAATTCACACGACCAACTACATTCCAACGATAAACGAGAAGCTTTGCAGGGGCTGTCGGGCATGTGCGAGAGCTTGTCCGGTGGAGGCGATGGGGATGGTCTCAGCCAACGATCCCAAGAAACGGAAACGCCTGAGGGCAAGGCTTGATCAGGGTGCCTGCCTTGGTTGCGGGGTGTGCGTGAGGGTATGCGACGAAGGCGCAATCAGGCTCGTGGAGAGGGGTCAGCGCGTGATTCCCCCTCGGAATGGTGTCCACAGGGCGGTTGTAATGGCGATAGAACGAGGGAAACTCCAGAACCTGCTGTTCGACAGGACAGATCTGGTGAGTCACCGGGTGATGGGCGCCATATTCGGTGCAATCCTGAGATTACCGCCTGTAAAACGAGGCCTCTGCCTCGAACAGGTCCGCTCTCGGTACCTCGAAAAGATTCTTCAGAATGTGAGGGGTTGAGTCTCGCCAGGTTTGAACCTGGCATGGGACGGCCCGTTCATAAGCCCGATTCGCAACCGAGACGCTTGCGTTCCGGATGCCCGATGCACTCGAATCCGGTCGTTTCGGGGGACTCTTCTTGAACCCGAGCGGCGGGAACACTAAACTCCTTGCAACGTATCCTCGTTTTCGGAGTTTGCTGAACATATCAGAGGATTAACCTGGATGGAGTCGACCATTTCTTCACAATTTCGCTCGAGGTTCCTGGTTGGGTTCGGGGCCCTCTCCCTGTGCGCTTTCGGGTGGGGGTGTTCCGGACCGGTTTCCGATGCGGATTGGCCCAGCTATCAAGGGGGATCCGGGAGGAACCAGCACTCAGTACTTGACCAGATCAACCGCGCGAATGTCAGCGAACTGAAACTGGCGTGGGAGTTTCGCACCGGTGATGCTGCGGCTGATAATCGTTCCCAGATCCAGTGCAATTCCATCATCGTGGAGGGGAGGCTTTACGCGACGTCTCCGACACTGAAGGTCTTTGCTCTCGACGCGGCAACGGGTGAGCAGATCTGGTTGTATGACCCCTTTGAAGGCGGGGCTTACACCAATTCGCTTGGAGTCAGCCGGGGAGTGATGTACTGGGAATCGGGTGGGGAGAAGCGGATTCTCTTTACCGCCGGTCCCCATCTCCATGCCGTCGATGCGGAGAGTGGGAAACCGATTGCGGCATTCGGTGAGAGTGGGAAGGTAGATCTTCGTGAGCATCTGGATCGACCGGCCGAGGGACTCTTTGTCAGTTCCAATTCTCCCGGAGTTATCTATAAGGACCTCGTCATATTGGGCACTCGGGTGTCGGAGGGTCCCGGACCCTCTGCGCCGGGACATATTCGGGCCTACTCTGTCCGGACCGGAGAGCTGGCCTGGGTCTTTCGGACGATTCCGCGACCCGGGGAGTTCGGTTATGAAACCTGGCCCGAAGAGGCCTGGAAGACCGCAGGCGGAGCCAACAGTTGGGCGGGAATGGCTCTCGATGAGGAACGGGGGATCGTCTATGCCCCCACGGGTTCTCCAGCTTTTGACTTCTGGGGAGGTGACCGGGCAGGGGAGAACCTGTTTGGCAACTGTATCCTGGCTCTGAACGCTGAAACCGGTGAGCGTATCTGGCACTACCAGATCGTTCGTCACGACCTCTGGGATCGCGACCTTCCGGCTCCACCGAACTTGATTACAGTCGATCGGGAAGGGCGAAAGATCGATGCCCTGGCCCAGATTACGAAGTCGGGGCATGTCTTTGTCTTGAACCGGGAAACGGGGGAGCCCCTCTTTCCCGTTGAAGAATTTGAAGTGCCGCCATCCGATTTAAAGGGGGAACAGGCCTGGCCGGCCCAGCGCTTTCCAACCGTACCCGAACCCTTTGCTCGACAGGTCTTTACCACTGAAGATGCGACGAAGATTTCGCCGGAGTCGCACTCGGCCGTTCTCGAGCAGATGGAGGGGATCCGGACCGGGGGGCAGTTTATCCCTCCGAGTGTTGAAGGAACGATGATCTTTCCGGGATTTGATGGTGGTGGGGAATGGGGCGGTGCTGCTTTCGATCCTGAGACAGGTGTCCTTTACGTCAACTCCAACGAGATGCCCTGGATCCTGACGATGGTCGACATTGAGCAGGAGAAATCTCAGATGCGCAGCCTGGGGGCCGAGACCTACTCGGTGAATTGTGGGGTGTGCCATGGCCCTGACCGCAAGGGAGACTCGCAGAACACTTATCCGCCGTTGACCGGGTTATCGCAGCGCTACACGGCTTCCGATCTGATGGCAGTCGTCGAGCATGGAAAGGGTTTCATGCCGGGTTTTGCCTTCATTCCCGATGCTGAGAAGAAAGCGCTGGTTGCCTTCTTACTCGATTCCGAAGAAGAATCGGCTGGAGGCGAAGAGGAAGAAGATAGTAAGTCTCGAAGTCCCTACAGCCACACGGGATACAACCGTTTTCTCGACCCCGAAGGATACCCTGCAGTCGAACCTCCCTGGGGCACGCTCAATGCGATTGACCTCAACTCGGGTCGATACCGGTGGAAGCGAATATTGGGTGAGTTCAAAGAGCTGACCGAGAGCGGAATCCCGCCAACTGGGACA
>CP070717.1:306414-311867 GCA_020350445.1 Acidobacteriota bacterium
CAAAGTGCGCCATGTACTTCACGAAGCCGTTCTCACGAAACCCTACGTAGTTGTAATAAATGAAGACGACGATCGCACAACTCGCGGTGACGTTGATGTTGCTTGTCGGGGACATGAATCCCGGCACAAGCCCCATCAGGTTTCCGACCAGGATATAGAGAAACAGAGCCCCCAAAAGGGGAAAGAACTTGCGGGCATGAGGACCGATCATGTCCTGCGACAAGCCGACGATCCCTTCCACCCACAGTTCAAGCACCTGCTGAAACCCACCGGGACTTTCGAGACTGAGCCGCTTTCTCACAGTCAACGCGAGCAAGATCAGCCCGAAAGCAACCAGCAAAACCATCACCAGATGAGCCGGAAGGACATCATGGTGCGTCTCGTAACCCAGCAAATGCGCGATCGGATTGGCTATGTAACGGTTAAACACCGTTGAAACAAAGAACTCGTGATGTTCCATGTCGTTAAATCTATCTTAGGTTTTGAACCAGCAACACCACCGCTTCGATGGTGCCGGCCAGGACAAAAATGGAAAGGCCCAACACCGCTCCGTAGAGGCTGAAAAAAGAAAAGTGGATCATAACAAACAGACCTACCAAGATCAACACGATCCGCAGCAGGAACTTCACCATAACCGAGCTCGTAGCCGGGCTCTGGCCTGACCCGAGCATGCGGTCAACACCCAGCTTCATCCAACGGAAGTTGATGATGGCAAACGCACCCCCGATCAAAACGGAGGCAGCGAACCCAAAGCCCCACAAAACCAGCGTCACACAAGCCATAACCAGGAGCAGAGCCGTGGCCAAACGGATCAGCCGGGTGATCGTTCGGTCTCGATCAGAAACCCAGCCTGCGGCCTCATTGGGTGACTCAGCCGGCTGCAACGGTCGGTTCATTTTTTCCCCGCTTCCCCCGCCCCGATGATCCGGTAGAGCTCGAGACCAGCAACCGCCACCCCCACGAAGAAACCGAGGATCGCGAGGTACGGCTCGGTCTCGAACCGGCTATCCAGATACTGGCCGAAGAGAAAGAGCCCGACGATGGTCGTTGGAAGTATGAACACGATTCCGGAATAAAGCGCCAGGCGCCGGTAATAGTCTTTGCCAGCCATCTCTCAGGTTACCGCCACCAGTATCGCCCAATCACAAGAATTCTGCACCCCGAAGAGGGGATGCCCACCCGATGGTTTCAACTCTCGAGATGTGACCTGAAATAGTCCACCGTCGCCGCCAGTCCTTCCCGCAGACCCACCCGAGGTTCCCACCCCAGGATATCCCTCGCGCGGGAGATATCGGGTCGACGCCGAACCGGATCATCAACGGGAAGGGGTCGGTACTCGATCCCGGAGGAGCTCTCCGTCAGCTCGAGAATGGTCTCTGCCAATTCCCGGATCGTAATCTCATGCGGATTGCCCAGATTCACCGGCCCGATTGTACTGTCCTGATCCATCAGGGCTTTCAAGCCAAGTACCAGGTCGGACACAAAACAAAATGAACGCGTCTGCTCGCCATCTCCATACAGCGTAAGCGGTTCACCCTTCAGGGCCTGAACGATCAGATTGCTCACCACTCTTCCGTCATCGACTGACATTCGAGGCCCATAGGTGTTGAAGATTCTCGCGATCCGGACCTCCACGCCATTCTGCCGGTGATAATCCATCATCAGGGTTTCCGCGACCCGCTTGCCCTCGTCGTAGCAACTGCGCGGGCCAATGGGGTTGACGAAACCCCAGTAATCCTCTTTCTGAGGATGCACTTGCGGGTCGCCGTACACCTCCGAGGTGCTCGCTTGAAGGATTCTGGCCGTGACCAGCTTTGCCAATCCCAGCATATACAGCGTACCGATCACGTTCGTCTTCACGGTCTTGACTGGGTTGTACTGGTAATGAATCGGGGAGGCCGGGCAGGCCATGTTGTAAATCTGATCCACCTCGACGAAGAGCGGATGGATGATGTCATGCCGGAGGAACTCGAATCGAGGATGTGCCAGGAATGAGTAGATATTCTCCTTGGTACTCGTGAAGAGGTTATCAGCGCAGATGACTTCATGCCCATCCAAGAGAAGGGTTTCGCAAAGATGACTTCCGATAAACCCCGCCCCACCGGTCACCAAAACTCTCATCTTCCCTCCCTGTCCCGGCGACTCAGTAGCGTCGCTTCAGTTCCCAGTTCCAGGCAGTTTCCATGACCGTGCGCAGATCGGACACCTGGGGGGTCCATCCCAATTGCTGGTTCGCCTTCGACGCATCGGCCACCAACTCCGCGGGATCCCCTTCGCGACGAGATCCCATTTTGACGGGAATCTTCATTCCTGTCACCTGTTCCGCCATCTCGAGCATCGCACGAACACTGTAGCCATTGCCCGTTCCCAGATTGAAGAAGTCGCTCGCCTTCCCCGCCTCGAGCCACCGCACAGCGGCGATATGAGCAGCGGCGAGATCCAGCACATGGATATAGTCCCGGATACAGGTTCCGTCGGGTGTTGGATAATCGGTGCCAAACACCTCAATGTAATCGTACTTCCCCTGGGCGGTCTGGAGGATTCGGGGTATCAGGTGCGTTTCCGGATCATGGGACTCACCAATCAGGCCATCCAGACTGTCCCCCGCTGCGTTGAAATAGCGGAGGCTGACGAACCTCAGACTGTAGGCCCGATCGTACTGTTTCAGGATTCGCTCAATAAAGTACTTTGTTTCTCCGTAGGGGTTGACTGGATCCTGCGGATGACTCTCTGAAATCGGGACCTCGATAGGATCACCGTAAGTGGCACAGGTCGAAGAAAGGATGAAACGCTTCACATCATGCTTGAGCATGACGCCCAGCAAAGTCATGGCGTTGCCGACATTCTCTTCATAGTAAAGTTTGGGATTGGTCACCGACTCGCCGACGTAACAGCGGCTGGCAAAATGCATCACCGCTGAGATTGAGTGCCGGGAGAACAGATCATCAAGAAACGCCTCGTCTGCCAGGTCACCTACCTCGAGCGGTCCAGTGACGACAGCTTCCCGATGCCCTTCGCTCAGGTTGTCCAGTGTTACCGGTTCAAAGCCCTGGGCGGCCAGTTCACGAACGGTGTGACTCCCTATGTACCCCGCCCCACCGGTCACTAAAATCTTATCCACGGGCTTCCCCTCTCTCATCCGCTTTGGGAGATGTCTCTCTCGTGGTGCCTGTTTCGTGTCAAGGCATCTACAAACTTATTTACAAACGCCCCTGCAAGGCTTCGACTTCCGGTTCAAACTGAAAAGTATGTCGATAGCCGAAGACGTCTATCGAACGCGTTACCTTCACCCGGATCATCAAACGAGAGGCCGACTGAAATCTAGAAGCAACCTCAATCTTCACATCCCGACGATCGAGATTAAACTGGAAGGAGCGAGCGGTCGAGACGGCATGCTCAACAATCGTCTTCTCAGCCCATGCCTCAGCACCCGCCTTATTCGCGATCCCACTCAGTGCATCCTCAAAGGCAATCTTGTCCAGATAGACCGGACCAATATGATACCCGACGACGCTGATCAACAGAATCACGAAGATGATCAGCAAACACCCAACTCGGCTGGAGCCTCTTTCATTTAACATTAATGCCTCCAATCCTTCCGAGCTCACGCACACAATGCCGACCCAAGACGTTGGCGGCTAGGCATCCAACACCTCATTATAAAGAGAAGCCGCATCGTAAAGCCTGTTGACCTTGCCGTCATGGGCAGCATACTGACGGCCTCCCCAAAGGGAAACCCCGGCAAACTCACCCTTCTTATTTATAGCGTAAAACAGGAGTCCGAAATTCGGACGTCCCTTTTCATCCAAAAGATAGGGTTCGACGGTGTTTTCTGCGATCCGCTTCAAAACCCTGAGACCCGCCTCCTCCGGGGAGAGTCCCTGCCGCATGAACTCCACCACCATAAAGCTAGCACAGGACTTCAGGTTCGCTTCACCCCTCCCTGTACTCCCGCACGCCCCCACTTCGTTGTCTACATAGAGACCGGCACCAATAATCGGAGAGTCTCCTACACGGCCAGGAATCTTGTAGGAAAGCCCGCTGGTGGTCGTTACACCCGAAATGTCGCCGTTTTCGTCGACAGCGTTGCAGTTTATTGTGCCATAGGTTGACAACACCTTCTGAAACTGTCTTTTCTCCTGAGCAGTCACGGACCGGGGGAGTCGATCCGACGGGTCGATCCAGTCATCCTCTGGACTGAGTTCCCGCTTCCATTTCAACCACATTTCCCGAGACTCGTCTGTCAGAAGGTTCTCCTCTCTGAAACCCATTGCCAGCGCGAACTTCAAGGCTCCCTCTCCAACCAACAGAACGTGGTCAGTCCTCTCCATGACCAGTTTCGCTACCTTCGACGGGGTCTTGATCCCCTCGAGTGCGGCAACCGAACCCGCGCCATGGGTCGGACCATGCATAACCGAGGCATCCAGCTGGACAACCCCTTCATCATTGGGCAGCCCACCGTATCCGACGGATTGATCGCTCGGATCTTCCTCGACAATGTTGACACCGGCGACGACCGCCTCGAGCGTGTCGGCTCCCTGGCGGAGCATCTCCATCGCTTTCCCGGTTGCCCTCAGACCGTTCTTGCTCGAGATGACTGCCGGCCTTCCACCCGAATGCACCTCTGCCTGCAATGCCCCTCCGCTAGACACGGCAGCCAGGCCAGCCGTCGATGCCTTGACAAAATCTCTTCGATTCATCGACTCTCTCCCAAATTATGCAACTCTAGATCGCCCAGAATTGTGATCGAGACCACTGTTTCCGAAAGGACCGATTCTAATGTGGCCCCGCGGAAAAATCTTCTCATTCTCAAGACGCTCCCCACGTATTTCCTATAATTAACCATTGTGAACGATCAATCGGACTTCTCATATTCGGGCATCACCTACGGTCAGGCCCTTTCCCATTCAAGGGATTTTCAGCTGATTTCTGAGTTCGTCCCGAGTCAGGATCAAGCCCGAGCCATCGAGGAACTCGTCAAAGGGATTCAAACGGATCAACGAGAACAGGTCGTGCTCGGGGTCACGGGATCCGGAAAGACGTTTACCATGGCAAAGCTGATTGCTGAGCTGAATCGGCCAACACTGATCCTGAGTCACAACAAGACCCTCGCAGCCCAGCTCTACCAGGAGTTTCGCAACTTCTTTCCCGAAAACGCGGTCGAGTACTTCGTCAGCTACTACGATTACTACCAGCCGGAAGCCTACATTGCTGCAACGGATACCTACATTGAAAAGGAGGCCACCGTCAATGACGAAATCGATCGAATGCGGCACTCGGCGACTCGTGCGCTTTTTGAACGTCGCGACTGCGTAATCGTCTGCAGTGTCAGTTGCATCTATGGCCTGGGATCGCCCGAAGCCTACTATGGGATGCTTCTCATGCTCGAGGTGGGACAGAACATCACCCGAAGAGAAATCTTGAAGCGGCTGGTCGAACTGCAGTACGAACGG
>CP070717.1:311967-316695 GCA_020350445.1 Acidobacteriota bacterium
CTGTTTATGACGGCAGAGGGACTGGCCCGTTGGACGCATGCCCTCTTCAACGGCAGGGTCATCGGGCCGGAGTCGCTCGAGCAGATGAAGGGCGTTGGATCGGTGGACGGTTATGGGCTCGGCCTGGACCGGTTGGGACAGGGAATCGTCGGATGGCTCAGTGCCTACGGCCATGGAGGAGGAAATATCGGGTCGACTTCATACATGGCCTATTTGCCTGACCAGGAAATCAGCCTTGCCGTTATGGTCAATCATTTCGGGGGTGACTGTGCAGGACTGATGGTCAGGGATCTGGCCAGAATCTCTGCACTCTGGGTCAAACCCGAATCCGCAGTGGGTATTCTCTGGAGTGTTGAAGGCCTGTTGTCGATGGTATGGATTTTCTCGGGAGTGGGAGTCGTGATCTACGGAATCCGCAGAAAGAAATGGTTGAACATGATCATCTTCGGCGGCCTTGCAACTTCCGGAGGATTTGTGTCGACGAAAGGTAGCCTGCCCCTTGACCATGTTCTCATCCCACTTGGTCTGTTGGCTTTGTTTCTGGGTGTGGTGTTCTTCATTAAATGGCGGCACGGTACTGCCGCAGGTTGAGTCGGCGCAGGGAAGCGTCATTTTCAGTTGACCTTTAGGCGTTTCGCGGCTACTTTCAAGCAATGTCGACCGCACTTCTTTTCCTGGCTTCATTATGGCTTGCTGCGTCTGGAACCCAGGCCGACTCCTCTCCCAACAGGCTTACCGAGGAAGAAGAGGCTCAAGGGTGGGAACTCTTGTTTGATGGAAAGAGTTTCGAGGGGTGGGGAGGTTTGGACATCGACGCTGTAAAGCGCGGTTTCTGGGTGATCGAAGATGATTGCATCAAGAAGGAAGATCCGGACTTGCTACCGGTCCCGGGAGATGGTTCCGAGCGACGTCGCGTTGATCTTTTCACCGAGGAAACGTTCGAGGATTTCGAGCTTTCCTTCGAATGGAAGATCAGTCCAGGGGGGAACAGCGGACTCAAATACAACGTTTCCAAAGAGATTTCGAGGCCGGATAGGAATCATCGGGCCCGCGGTTTTGAATACCAGGTTATCGATGACGCGCACTATTCCGACCGAGCGGGTGATGGTATCCATTTGACGGGTAGTCTCTACGATTTGATCCCGGCCGGGAACAAAGTGCTGAAGCCGGCGGGAGAGTTCAATCATTCGGTGATCATCCTCAAGGGAAATCACGGTGAGCATTGGTTGAATGGGACCAAGGTCCTCGAGTATGACCTGGGAACTCCCGAGATGGATGCGCTCTTCGAAAAGAGCAAATTCAAGGATCTGCCAGGGTTCGGGCACAAAAGGAAAGGACACATCGTTCTGCAGGATCACCGGGACCTGGTCTGGTTCCGCAACATTAAGATCCGGAGCCTTTGATCAGTCACCGTCATCGGTACCCTTCAGAAGCCCCTCGACGGCAGCCTCGAGATTCTCGAACGGCTCGTCTACGCTCGGAGCCGGCCGGAGGTTTCCCTGGCGGTCGATTAAGAAGCTTGCAGGGTAGCGAGCAGTTTGGGTGTAGATCTCGGGAACCTCACCTTCTACCGTTAGCAGGGGATAGCTCACCTCGATTCTTTCGGCGAAGCCCTTTTGTGTGAGGGCGTCTTCCTTCGAGATGCCAAAGATCATGAACCCATCGTCCCTGCGTTCCTTATACAGGCGGTCGAGTTCTGGGATTTCGCGAAGACAGGGTGAACACCAGGTGGCCCAAATATTGATAAGGATGACCTTGCCTGAATGGTCCGCAAGCCTGTGGCGGGTCCCGTGAATATCGATAGTGTCGAAGGTGGGTGCTTCGACTCCGCTCAGAGCCAGGTTGTCGGCCTGGCGGGAGCGTTCGTAAAGGCTCTTGACGGGAAGCCAGGCAAGGCCGAGGGAGAGAATGGCGAAGACAACGCCGACCTTGCCCCACCGGGTCAATGCCGCCCGGCGTTGGTCAACGAGTGCTGACAACAACGTCAGAGCGAAAGGGAGTAGCATCACGATTGTGGTCATCGTCAGGCGAAAGACAAAATCGGCATCGCGGTCGGCACTGGCGCGGGTCAGCGTCGAGTAGGCGACCACGCCCAAGATGACAGAAAGGATTGGAGACAGAACTCCTGCAATTAGAGTGCGGTAGGCTACTGACTTTGACATGATCATCTTAGCGTAGACAAAAGGGACGACTCTCCAATCCGCACCGTCTCAAGCTAACCTTTTACTGTCGCCTTGGGTGTCCAGTCCATTGGATCAAGAATCGTCTAATGACCTGCGTGACTGACGCTCTGGGCTACTCAGGATCGAGCTGAATCCGAGAGGCATTCTCCTTGAGCCACTCTGCGAATGTCTGAAGTTGAGGATTCAAGCGTCTCGATTCTTCCAGATTTCGATTCCCTACAAAAACTTCTGAGAATTCACTTTTGAACTGGAACATGTTGCCGAGGTCATCTGCCCCGGGAAAGCCGAAGCTGCGGTAGACACTGGGGCTCACATCGTTAAAGTGGATTTCTCGATTGAGTGTCTTTGAGAGTGCCTGGGCCATTTCCTGGCCCGTCAGGTGTTCGCCCGCGATTCCCAAGGTTTTGCCGATGTATTGACTGCCTGCCTTGAAAATGCCGAATGCACATCCTCCGATGTCCTTGGCTGCAATACCGGGAAGCTTCTTGCCTCCCATCGGCAGAGTGAAGGAAACCCGCCCCTCTGGGTCCTTTTTGGGCCCCATCCCAAGATGAATGAGATTGTCCCAGTAGAAGGAAGTCAGCAGAAAGGTCGTAGGTACCGCATGCTTGCGAAACACGTCATCCGCCTCACCCTTGGCATCAAAGTGGGGGACCTTGTAATGTCCCATAAGCGTAGGCATCCGATCATCGTCGAGTGAGATCCAGCGCCGCGTATCCTCGAGCGTTGACCAAATCACATGTTTGAGTCCGGTTTCATGAGCCGCCTTCGCCATTGCCTCTGCCTGCGCCAGTTCCTTTTCCGGAGAAAAGTGTTCCCAAAAATTGGTAATACAGAAGGCGCCGTACGCTCCTTCAAAGGCTCTTCGCAATGATTCCGGATCATCCAGGTCAGCTTGTGTAACCTCGGCTCCCATACTGGCCAGTTGGCGCGCCCTTTCAGAATCAACATTGCGGGTCAGCGCCCGAGCCGCGAATCCTGCAGCAGGGTCAGCGAGAATGGCACGGACGAGTCCTCCCCCCTGCGCGCCCGTGGCTCCAACAACAACGATCACCTTCTTTTCAGCCATAGAAATCCTCCTTTGAGACAATTACCCGAGGGGGCTCAAATCGCCCTTTCCTGGGGAAATCCCTTGTTCACCATCGACAAACGGGAAACTATTCTTCAATTCTAGCTCGAAAGAAACGGTGACTCAGGGATTGAAAACGTGCCGTCTTGATTTTTTTGAGTCGCGACAAAAGGACTTCCTCCGAATGCCACTCGGTCGATTCGACTGGAATCTTTAATCTGGGATTCTTGAAGAGTATCCGCAGGGCAATGCTCAGCGAAGCCAGCCTCGCTAACAATTTCCGGGCGCTGCACCGCTGAACACTCCTCTGTTTTGCCCAGAATACGCAGACGGGTTCGGTTACCGGTTGTGAGAGCGATCGGAGCATTGACCCCCGTGTGGGGGTGCGCAATACTCGCCGCATGACTGAATGGCGAACCACTCTGAAGAGATGTCTCTGGATTGTTTCTCTTATCTCCCTTGCGAGTTCTCCTGCGATTGCGTCGGACCACTTGGGGGTTTCCGTCGACCAGGATCAGCTCCGCTTCTCGTTGGTGACGAGAAACTCGGCGACGGTCCTTGGTGTCGATCAGGAAGGGATACTCGTCTCTCTCTGGGAAGGGGATGCGCCGGCACTTGTTGATCAAACTGCCGACGCGGTGACGGGGCAATTGAGGCAGTCGGGAGCTCGACAGGTCGCACCTGTTCGCGGGGGATTCCCCCAGCTGGCCTCATTACTGGAAATCCGTTTCAGCGATGGCGTACGGGGCACTCGTCTGAGATACGTTACCCATCAGGTTCAGGAGGGTGGAGATAGCCCTGAACTGCGGATCACCTTGGAGGACTCTGAGAGAAACTTCCAGGTCGTCCTTGGTTTCCGAGTCCATCCCGAACTGGATTTGATCGAGCGCTGGGCAGAGGTGGAAAACCGTGGAGACTCTGTTGTCACCCTCGAGAAGTTGGCCTCAGCCAGTCTCGTTCTCGATAGAGGCTCCTACGATCTGCTCCACGCTTCAGGCCGTTGGGGACAGGAGTTCAACATCGAGCGAACAACCTTGACTGGTGGCTCGAAGGTGCTCGAGGTACGAGGCCAGCGTTTTCATCACCTCTCCCCCTGGTACATGGTCAGACCGAGTGGCGAGAGCGAAGAAGAATCGGGTCGGGTTTGGTTCGGGTCATTGGCCTGGAGTGGGAACTGGAGGCTCGAATTCGAAAAGACTCCGGAAGGGGATCTCCAGATCCTCGGGGGCATCAACTTCTGGGATTCCGCCTGGACGCTGGAGCCGGGGGGACGCTTTACCTCACCGGTTCTGATCACGGGGACCTGTGCAGAAGGCCCGGGTGGAGCGAGTAGAAGGCTGCATCGGTATATCCGAAACCACGTTCTTCCGGAAGGGGCAAGGGAGCGGGTACGACCCGTGCTTTACAACTCCTGGTATGCGACGACTTTTGGCGTAAGTGATGAACAGCAGGTGACGTTGGCGAAAACGGCTCAGA
>CP070717.1:316795-319766 GCA_020350445.1 Acidobacteriota bacterium
AAGCGAAATGAGTCAGAAAGCTGTCATCGACGGAATCACGGTCCCCCTGCAGGGCGAGGAATCGATACTCGAGGCCGCACGTCGAACCGGCATCGAGATCCCGACACTCTGCGATGATTCTCGCCTCAGTCCCGTTGCTGGCTGCCGGCTCTGTGTCGTAAAAATCAATGGCTACCGGGAACCGGTTGCCTCCTGCGCACACCCGTTGAAAGCCAACGCCGAAATCACAACAAAGGATCCCGATCTGGACCGTTGGCGACGTTCAATTCTGAAACTCGTCCTGTCAGAGAATCCAGCCGAAGGCTGTACGAAATGTGACCAGGGATTAATCTGTGAACTTCATACACTGACGCATCGCCTGGGCGTGGAGAGAGGCTATGATGGATACGCTACCAGCGGTACCCGGCTGGAGGACTCCAATCCCTTTATCCTTCGAGATTACACGCAATGCATCCATTGCTACCGTTGCACCAGGATATGCCAGGAACTGGAGCAGGTATCAGCAATTGCGCCAGCCGGACGAGGTTACCTGACCAGGATTGTGGCGGGTTTCGACTCCAGTCTGCTGGACAGTCCCTGCACGTTCTGTGGCCAGTGTATCCAGACCTGTCCGACGGGCGCCCTCTCGAATCGCAAGCTGAAGCGGGCGGGCGCGAAACGTCGAAAAGTATCGACGATCTGCCCCTATTGCGGGACCGGCTGCGGTATCGAGCTTCACGTCTCTGAGGACCGGCTTCTGGGGGTGACGCCGGTGTCGGGCAGCCCCGCCAACGAGGGTTCGCTCTGTGTGAAAGGTCAGTTCGGACTCGACTTTATCCATAGCCCCGACCGGCTGACCCGTCCACTGATCAGGGGCGGGGACGGCACTCTGCACGAGTCAACCTGGGGTGAGGCTTACGACTTGGTGGCCCATCGTTTTACGCAGATCAAGGACGAGTCCGGGCCCAACGCCCTCACCTTCTGGAGTTCATCGCGCTCCACAACCGAGAGCAACTATCTCATGCAGAAGTTCGCTAGAGCGGTGATCGGAACCAACAACATCGACAACTGTGCCCGTACCTGACACGCCCCCACGGTCGCCGGTCTGGCGGTCATGGTCGGGCGCGGAGCGATGAGTAATTCGATCGAAGAGCTGGAGAAAGCCCCCGTCATCCTGGCTGTGGGAACCAACACTACGGAAAGTCATCCCGTCATAGCACTGCGCGTCAAGAAGGCAGTCGCCAACGGCAGCAAGTTGCTTGTGGTCGATCCCCGAGGCATCGAGTTGACAAGGTTCGCCCATCGCTGGCTGCGTCTCAAGCTGGGGAGCGACATAGCGCTCTTCAACGCCATGGGCCATGTCATCATCGAGGAGGAGCTTTTCGATCGGGAGTTCGTCGCTCAACGGACCACGGCCTTCGATGAATACCGGGAGTTTGTTGAAACCTACACTCCCGAGTACGCCGAGCAGATAACCGGCGTACCCGCCAGCGAGATCCGCTTGGCCGCCCGTGAGTACGCTGGCGCCGAGCGGGCTGCCATCATCTACACCCTTGGCGTAACCGAGCATTCCTGCGGCGTTCACAACGTCCAGTCCCTGGCTAATCTGGCACTGTTGTGCGGCAATTTCGGTCGGGAGAGTGCCGGGGTTAACCCGCTTCGGGGTCAGAACAATGTCCAGGGCGCCGGCGACGCCGGATGTCTCCCTGCCTACTTCCCCGGCTATCAGCGAGTTGGAGTTCGGGAGGCTCGAGCAAGCTGGGAAAGGGAATGGGGCGTCCCACTTGATGCACATCCCGGGATTACGAAGCTTTCCGCCCTCGATCACATGCTGGAAGGCAAGATCCGAGCAGTCTACATCATGGGAGAGAATACCGTCGTCTCCGACGCCAATGCATCGAAAACTCGCCGGGCTCTCGAGTCCTGTGACTTTGTCGTTGTACAGGATATCTTTCTGACCGAGACGGCCCAACTGGCTGATGTGGTATTGCCTGCAGCCTGCTTTGCCGAAATGGACGGCACCTTCACGAATACCGAAAGACGGGTACAGCGGGTGCGAAAGGCGGTCGATCCACCGGGTGAGGCAAAAGCAGACTGGAAGATCCTCAGTTAACTGGCGACCATGATGGGATACCCGATGACCTACGGCCATCCCACCGAGATCTGGGATGAGATGGCTCGCAATGCCCCGATCTTTGCGGGAATCAGCTATGCGCGGATCGATGATACGGGAATCCAATGGCCTTGTCCCGATCTGGACCACCCGGGCACGAAGTTTCTCCACAAGGATCAGTTCGTCACCGAAAAGGGGACCTTCCAGCCCGTGCCGCATGTACCAGTCGCGGAACCTCCCGATGATGATTACCCACTGATCCTGACGACCGGGCGGAGACGGGCCCACTATCACACAGGGTCTCAGACAGGGAGAGCCGCGGGCTTCAACCTCTTGGCCGAACATGAATGGGTGGAAATCAACCCCGAAGACGCGTTGAACTTGGGCCTCGAAGACGGAGAGGTTGTGACGGTGACCTCCCGAAGAGGAAGTGTCCGTGCTCCGCTCAAGATCACTGAACGATCACCCGTCGGCGTGGTATTTATGAGTTTCCATCACCCCGACGAGGCTCAAACCAACTTGCTGACGACCGATGCTCACGACCCGATCACCGAAACCGCCGAATACAAGGCCTGTGCGGTTCGAGTGGAGAGGGGTCGGGAGGATCAGGACCTCGGGGGTCAGGGTTACGGCATTAACCCGGTAACTAGTTAACCAGTTAACGAGTTAACTCGTTTCTCCGGCGGGAGTACGACTCCCTCGGGTCAAAGCGGCGTCCTGGGTCCGCCGCACGCCAGAAGGTGGCTTGAATCTGGGGCGTTTGATCCGATGACGTGGCCTTCAATCGAGGAGCGCCTGCCAGTTGAGAAGCACATGGATCTGCTGATTCTTATGCCCCCCGGTTGGAAATTTGAACAAGAAACGTTCCCCATCGGGTGT
>CP070717.1:319866-322838 GCA_020350445.1 Acidobacteriota bacterium
AATGGAACTTTTAATAGTTGTGTAATCAAATATGATGATGAAACATCACAACAAGGTTCAGCGTTTGATATTACAATATCTTACGCTAAAATCACAGCAAATAAAACAGCGTTAGCAAACTCTGATAGTAGTCATCGTTGGTCACGTGACCGATTAGAATCAGCCTGGCCCTCGGCTCCCGTTTCAGAATCTCGGGCAGGCACCGAATCAGAAACAGCTGGTTTTTTTGAGGGTCGATGCGACCGACCGTCAGCAGGATTCGTTCATCGGCAGCCAGCTGATGACGTGAGCGGAAACGGGCCCCTTCCCCCCGACTGAATTTCCGGGCATTCACGCCATTCGGCAGATGGTGCACCTTTTGGGCGGGGTATCGCTCTCGAATTCGGCGTTGTTCCTCCTGCCCCACGCAGATTACCGCAGCCGCATCATTCAGGACTCTCCTGGATCCCACCCAGTACCCGAGAATCTTGCCCCACTCCCATGCGCCCTGCGTGGGACTGGTCCACGTGGCTGATTCATCTTCCGGGACGTCTAAGACACCGCCGTGCAGGGAGATAACATATGGAATGCCCCTCTTACGCGCTACGTGCCGAACAATCCCACCGACTCTCTTACCCGTATGCAGATGGAGCATCTGGAGTCCCGGGTAGCGCGATAGGGCCCTCATCAGCGCGAAGGAAAACAGGTTTCCACCCTTTTGGTCGAGTCTACGCTTTGCTTGCTCGCCCAGCGCAAAGTAAGGATAGAAGTAAGGGACTCGAGTGACCTTGACCCCTTCAATGACCTAGGCGTTACAGGTAGCCAGCGCGTTCGGGCAGATGATCTCGGTGTGGTGTCCAAGAGCAAGCAGCCGCTTGCTGGTTTCCAGGAGGACCGTTTCGGTTCCTCCCCAATCGCTCAGGACGAAACGGCGTGGCACTTGGACTACGTTCATCCGCCTGCCCCGGATTGCTTTCCCACCCGACGGACAGCAACAGCTCGAAGGAACTCCTCGAGTCTGGAGACATACTTCTGCAGACTGAATTGTTCCTCGACCATGAAACGGGCCTGTCGCGCCAAACGAAAACTCAGCCCCGGCTCACTCAACAGCCTGCCCAAATGGCAAGCCAGTTCCTTCGAATCCTCTTTTTGAAAGACCAGAGCATTCTGTCCGTGTTCCAGGAATTCTCCCTGTCCACCTTCGGCGGTACTAATCACAGTCGTACCGGATGCCATCGACTCGAGATGAGTGAGGCCAAACGGTTCCTGCCAGATTGAGGGAAAGACGAAGATATGATGGCTACGATAGATTTCCGGAAGCTCCTCGTGGGACAACTTTCCTGCAAAATGGATCTCTGCGGGGATCGAACGGGCTATCTCAGAGAGCTTTCTGATGTAGTTTTCGGGTCCTGTACCGACGACAGTAAGGTGGATTTGAGGACCCGTCGATGGATCGCCAGTCCGATCTGACCTTCGGGCAATCTGCCCCACAGCTTCGAGCAAAGTGTGTACGCCTTTGTAAGGATGAAGCTGGCCCACATAGAGAATCCTGACCGGGCTGCCGATTTCTCCGAGGTTCTCCTTGCAGGGGAACCTTTCTAGCGGAATCCCCTGGTAGATGACCTCTGACGATGACACAGGAACGCCAAGGGCGACCAGGTTTGTCTGGAGACGCTGGCTGATACAAGTCGACTCTTTCAGCTGGAGCCCTCGAAGCGTAATGGAGGGGAAGACCCAGTGATCAGCCAAGTACCGTAAAAAAGTCTTCGGTGACCAACCGAACGGTGAAGGCAGGTAACCTGCGATGTGTTCATCGTTGAGCGTGAATGCGACCGGGATACCTGAATCCTGAGCTGCACGTGCTGCCCCCAGCGTGAGCCTCAACTGACTCCATATGAAGATCAGGTCGGGCCGTTCATGTTTCAGTATTTTCCGGGTCTCAATATAATTTTGTCGTCCTATGTTCCAGCGTCGCGTCCGCATCAGGCGAGCCGGCTGGTCGAAGGGTAGGTAAAGTTGAAGAGTTCGATAGACCCCCGTGCTTTCCGAGGACCTTGGGTTTGCCTCCAGTCCATGCGTACTCGTCAGGACCGTAATCGAGTGGCCTCTCAACTGCAGTTCGTTGCAGACTTGTCCACAGAGAATCTCGTAGCCACCGAGTACGTGCGGAGGGAACAGGTTGCTGATGACCAGAATCTTCAAATCGATCCCCTCGAGACGCTGCTACTCAATCCGAAGATACAGACGGCTGGCCCCGTTCAAGATCAAGCCGGTGACTGGAACCCCGGTCAACTTCATCTTGGCGAGCGCCTGCCGGATCTTTGCTGCCCGAAACCCGCGGCTCTGGGCCACAAACACGATAGCATCCACCCAGCGAGCCAAAATCTCAGCGTCTACGTAAGGTAAAGCAGGTGGGCCATCAAGGATCACGAGTCCGTATTGCTGAGAAGCTGACTCGAGCAAATCGGACATTCGAATGGAGTTCAGACGGTCCGGACTTACGGGCTGGACGCTGTTGCCAATGTAATCGACACCAGGAAGAACGGAGGGCTTCACCAGGCTTTCGAACCTGTTCACTCGATCTTCCAGGAAGTCGCCTAAGCCAGCATCCGTGTCTGGTCCGGTTCCGATACGGCTCTTCAAGTCGCTGGCCGGCCCCGTTGAGATTGGAGTATCTCCCCAAATCAGGCCGTCAACCCGCTTCCTCCAGAAGGCATAGAAGGAGCGGAGGAGGGAGGAAAATGAAAGCCAGGCTCTTCCCTTTCTCGGCGCGGCTCTATGGAAGAACCTTTCGGCAGCATTCCCACAATTCCTCAACCAGCCGCCAATTGAGGCCAGTAAGGCGGAATCGGGTTCGCGAGTCTCGTCCGTTTGCCTGAGCAAGTCATTGAGGTCGAGACGGTGTCCAATGTTACGTACCTGCGTATCGATGAGAAGAACACTCTCCTCCTGCCTGCCGAAACCTGCCGCGAGATGGGTGGCGATCCAGGTAC
>CP070717.1:322938-326687 GCA_020350445.1 Acidobacteriota bacterium
CCCGCCCCCCGTTCATCGCCTTTACAGCACCGATCGAGATGCATGGATTGAAGCTGCGGAAGATTGTCTCAACCTGCCGTTTGGGAGCTGGCCTCTGCTCAAATGCATCCTGGTGAAGAATGCGGGTGGGTGGGACGACCTTGTCGTGTCCGCGATGCATGCTGTTATCGATGTTGCATCGGGGACGAGATTCCTAAACGAGTTGCTGGAGACCTACGATGCTCTTCAGCGCGGTGAAGTGGTCCCGGCGGACCAGTCCTTCCCGTTTCCAGAGCGGGCAGAGCGGCTTTTTCCCAGGCCTTATCGGGGAATCAGGAGCCTCGGCAATGTTGCTTCCTTTCTGTCACGGCAGATTCGAGAGGAGATTTTCTATCGGCGAAAACGAGAGAAGGGAAGTCGGTTGCTGCCGCAGGAATCGGTGCGCTGACGGCTGTATCCGTTAGAGTTTTCGCACTCGATCACTACCGCATTGACCCGGCAGGGGCGCCGCAGGCGTCTGACCATCAATAGCTTGTTGATCGCTGCTATGCTCCGAGCGGTGGATCGGGAACTTTACGGTGGGCGGGCCCAGTACGGGCGCTTCATCACCGTGGCGGATTTGCGGCCGAATCTGGGGCTGGTTGAGGAGGAAGTAACGCTATCAAGCTATTTCTCGATGCTGCGCCTTGGGGCCAGACTCGACGGTGGGAGCGGTATGGAGAGCCTGGCGGAAGCTGTGAATGGACAGGTGTACGAGGCGCTGCGGCGAGGGGACCAATACTCGGCCCTACTGCTGAGTCCGATGACAATGCGATTGGCCCTGCGGAATTCGCGGGAGCGGATGGCGGATGTTGCATTGAGTTTTTCGGGCCGTTCCGGGCTGGTCGAGGAGCGCAGTTCATTTCAGCTGGTCGATTGGCGTGCCTGTGTCTCCAATTTTCCTGTTGGTCCCCCCTGTACCGCGCAGGCCAGGGTCTTCGGCGGTCGACTCAAGATTGATTTTCTCTTTCTTGAGCCCGAGACTGAGCCTGCCCTGGTTAAGAGGGTCTTGGAGCGTTTCGAACAGGAATTGATCCAATGGTTGGCCAACTCGGAGTCGGCGCACGGAACGAACCCCTGAGCCTTGTTGCAAATCATCGGCGGGCCGGTTTGTTCCAGCTGTGCGGTGATGGAGAAGCTGGATGAACGTCTTATCGTACGAAGAGGTCTGCAGGATTGTCTCGCTCCAGCTGGGAGTAACGGAGTTACTTCCAGGGCTGCGCCTCGTCGAAGATCTTGGTGCGCAATCGGCTGACTTCGTCAATATTGTGGCACGCCTCGAGGAATTCACCGGACGGGTTCTCGAAGACGATGAGATAGCGGAAATCTCCACACTGGAGGATCTTTGGAAGGCGTTTCGCGAAGTCAAGGTTGAAGGGAGACCGGGTGTCGGGCAGTGAGTTTCAAACACTGATCGAACTGCTGGAGTATCGAGCCGTTTGTGATGCTGGCCGCGAAGCTCTCTTTGTCGAAGGGAAATCCTGGACTTATGGCGAACTCTGGGAGGAGACCCGGAGGTTTGCCGCGACGCTCACAGCAAAGGGTTTTCAGAAAAGGGACAGGCTGGTTATCGCGATCCCAAATCGGGTCGAGTTCTTTGCTGGACTCTTCGGCTGCCAGCTGGTCGGTGTAGTTCCGGTACTGGTTTCTCCCGAACAGAGTCTACGGCGCCTTGGCAAGACAGCAGCCACGTACCGAGCTCGAGGTGTCTTGCTCGACAGTCTCCCTCTAGCCCGCGCCGAGGAGGAGCGGGAAAATGAAGCTCTGGTTCTCGAATCGAAGGAGCCGGTCCAGTTGCTCGCGATCGGCCAGAGATGTTCCTTTCCTGTCCCGAAGAGGTTCCCCCAGGTAGAAGCGTCAGACGTGGCCTTTGTGCTGATGACTTCCGGGAGTACCGGAGATCCCAAGGCTGTGCAGCTGACACACGCAAATGTGATGGCCAATCTTCGGATGATGAGTTCGCGCATGCGGATCACCTCAGGCGATGTTTTCATCAGTTGGCTGCCGACATTTCACGACATGGGATTGGTGCTGATGTCGTTGACCCCTCTCTTGGAGAGGGCTCGATTCGTCTTGCTGCCGGTTCGAAGTAGCCCGCACGCCTGGTTGAGTTCGATCACTGACTTTGGCGGAACGGTGATAGCTGCTCCCGATTTCGGATATCGATATTGCCTGTATGCCGTGAGGCAGTCCTCTAAGTACCGCTTGGGTTCTTTGCGGCTTGCGTTGAACGCCGCAGAACCTGTCCGGGCAAATACCATCACTAGTTTTGAGCGTCGGTTTGGCCTACATGGAGTGATTGTGCCCGCATACGGCTTGGCAGAGTCAACGGCGGGAGTTTCTTGTTGTGAGCCAGGCGAGCCGATCTGGACAGATCAGATTGGCCGGGTTTCAGTCGGGAAGCCCTTCTCTAACGTCGACATTAGGATTCAGGTATCCGAGACCACGACAGAAAGCGGTGAAGGGGGCGAGATCCTGGTGAGAAGCCCGTCAAATACGATTGGGTACCTGGATGAGTTTGTTCGCAGTTCGGAGCCTTTTGACGAGGATGATTGGATCCGAACCGGCGATTGCGGTTATCTCGACGAGTCAGGACGGCTCTTCGTCACGGCCAGGCTGCGAGACTTGATTATTCAGGCCGGCAGGAATCTTCCGCCGGCGTTGATTGAAGAGGTCGTCGATGAGATTCGATTCGTCCGCTATTCCGGGGTAGTCGGCATCGAAACGCATCGTCGCTCTGGCGAACAGGCGGTCGTCTTTGCGGAACTTCGGAGGCCCTCTCTGGAGGAAGAGGAATACGCGCTGATAGGTCGTCAGATCGTCAGCCACATTCACTTGGAACTTGGATTCAGACCCGGCAGAGTCGTCCTCGTCAGACCCAGGACGATCCCACGAACGCGCACAGGAAAAATCATGCGAGCCGAGCTTCGAGAACGGTTCCTGAAAGGTGAGCTGTCCAATTCCGCTTCGATCCTATACTCCACGGAGTGACTAAACCGGAAGGTAAGCGTCCCGCTTGCCAGGGAAGCAGTGGCTGGCAGATCCGTTTCGCAACCGGGACGGTTACGTTCCGGTGTGAACAGCTAACAGCCAGTAGCCAGGAGCGATTCGTCATTCGTCGCTGGTCATTAGCCGCCATCGGCCGCGCGGCCGAAAGAAAGGGAGAAAGAAAGGGAAAGAAAGGGACAGGCTGGTTCTCACCCGACCCGAAAGGGAGAAAGAAAGGGACAGGCTGGTTTTCTGCCCCATTCTGCGGCCTCCGGGAAAAGGCACCCGACCCGACAAATGCACCCGACCCGACAAAGGGACAGGCTGTTTCCGGGGGGGCAGTCTCGCCACCGAAACGGTCCCATTCTCGAAGGCCAGCATCCCGCCTGCCCAGCCCCCCAGTGATTGCCAAATCCTTTGCGCAGCCGAGGCGGTCGCGTTCCAGGGTTAAAGGGACCGGCTGGTCTCCCCCTGCCATCGCCTGGCAAGAACAGGCCCGAAAAGGGACAGGCTGTTTCCATCGTTAAAGGGACAGACTGTTTTTCTGCGATTTGCAATCCAGACGACCACCTCTCGTAAGGTCAGCGTCCCGCTTGCCAATCCCCCAGTGCTTGCCAGCCCCCTTCGCAACCCAGACAACCATTTCCGGAAGGTAAGCGTCCCGCTTGCCAGGGAAGCAGTGGCTGGCAGATCCGTTTCGCAACCGGGACGGTTACGTTCCAGTGCCAAATAGGCCTGAAAGA
>CP070717.1:326787-330666 GCA_020350445.1 Acidobacteriota bacterium
GATGACGTCGAAGCGCTCTCGGTCAGGGTCCGGATCTACGACATTGAGTCTAGTATTCACTTCGAAGGGACAGTAGACGTTGGCGCTCCCGCCGAATCGAGCCAGTCGGTGCTCGATCTGCCCGAATGCCCGGGTATTTCAGAAGCTTACTTTCTGGATTTGCGCCTGGTCGATCGGAAGGGGGGGACGGAGCTCGACCAGAATCTGTACTGGCTGTCGACAACGCCGGACGTACTCGACTACAAGGCTAAAATCGAGCCTTGGGCCTTCTACACTCCAACCAAGTCATTCGCGGATTTACGGCTTCTCAACAGTCTTGCACCGGTAGACTTGGAGGCCTCATACGAACTCACGGGCAACAATCTGCGAATTGCCCTCCATAATCCCGGAACGCGACTGGCCTTCTTCCTCGAACTGGGTGTAGATTCTCCGTCTGGAGAGTCCATTCTGCCCACCTTTTGGGAAGACAACTACATCACCCTCCTGCCAGGAGAAACCCGTCACTTGCTGGCGGCTCTTCCTCAAGAGGCCAAGGAGATTACCCCCTGGATCGAGGGCTGGAATGTCAAACGCTTCTCACTGAAAGGATAAGCTTCAAATATGAGTGAACTTGCGCTTCTCGGTGGAACCCCTACCCGAAACGTTGAAACGGATCCGTGGACTCGCTGGCCGACCTTTGATGAGAGAGAAGAACAGGGGTTAATCGAAGTTCTACGCAGTGGGATCTGGTCTTACAACGGACCGAAGGAGCAGGAATTCTGCCGGGAATTCGCGGCATTCATCGGATCCCGTTATGCCCTCTGCGCGGCCAATGGCACGGTTACACTGCAACTTGCACTGGAGGCTTGCCAGGTCGGGTTGGGAGATGAAGTGATCGTGCCCGGACTCACCTGGCAAGCGACTGCCGCTTCAGTTCTCGACGTCAACGCCACGCCAATTCTGGTCGATGTGTGCGAGGACACCTGGTGTATCGACCCAAATGAGATTGAACAGGCGATTTCGCCTCGAACCAAGGCCATCATTCCTGTCCATCTCTATGGCTCTTTCGCCGACATGAACGCGATTATGGAGATCGCGAAACGTCATCGGCTGTTCGTAATCGAAGACTGCGCCCACAAACACGGTGCGGAATGGAACGGACGAAAGGCAGGCAGTATCGGGGACATTGGCAGCTTTAGCTTCCAGCTTTCCAAGCTCATGACAGCCGGCGAGGGTGGGGCTCTGACTACCAGTTCACCACATCTCTTCGCCCGCCTCGATGCTCTTCGAAACTGCGGAAGACGTCCTGAGGGAGTTGAGGACTACGAGAAAGGAGCAGGGATCTACGGATCTGAAGGTAATTTCGTACAATCGGGCAACTACCGAATAACCGATTTTCAAGCGGCCCTGCTGTTAGAGTCTCTGCGGCGACTGCCGCAGCAGAACCTTCTACGGGACCAAAATGCGAAGTACCTGAATCAGCTTCTGGCTGAGATTCCCGGGATCGCACCTATGCATCGAGATGACAGGGAGACACTCGAGGCTTACTACAACATCGCCTTTCGCTTTCATTCGGAAGCGTTCAAAGGACTTGGGGTTCAGACCTTCCGTAGCGCTCTTCAGGCCGAACTCGGTTCAACCGTTGAAGGCTGTTATGAGCCATTGAACCGATGCGAACTGTACACCCCGCAGACAAAGCCCTCTCGGCATCGACTCTCTGCGGAGTACTGGGAAGCCATTGCCCCGGCGATGTTCAAGTTACCCAACTGTGAAAGAGCCTACGACAACGAATCCGTCTGTCTTCATTTTGCGATTCTCATGGGGCCTCGAAGTGATATGGAGCAGATCGCAGACGCTATCAAAAAGATCCACAGACACGCCGAGGATTTGACCTAGAAGTTCGGGTGTTGCGGGAGGACAGTGGAGTGAAACACCTAAACGTTGCCATCGTCGGTTCCGGCTACATAGCCCAGTATCACGCAGAGGCGATCCGCTCAATCCCCGGTGTTGAAATTGGCGCAATATGCTCTCTGGACCGCGAAACCCTACGGGCGATGGGTAATCGTTTCGGGGTCGACTGTCTCACGGATCGCGTTGAGGAGCTATGGGGATCTCAAGCCATCGATCTTGCTGTGATCTGCACTCCAAACCTTTTCCATCGAGATCACGCAATAGAGTTCCTGCGTCGCGGAAAGGATCTCCTGATCGAAAAGCCGTTGGCCAGGACCTCCACTGAGGCGGAAGAAATCGTTGAAGCCTCCCGTTTGAACTCCCGACTGGTGATGGTCGGACACATGTGGAGGTTCGATGTGGAGGCACAGTGGGTCCTCGATCAGATCACACTCGGCAAGATAGGGCGGGTACTCAAAACCCACGGCTATGGTATCCACGAGAATTGGGGACCCTCCGGGTGGTTTGTCGACAGGAATCTCGCGGGAGGGGGTGCACTAGTCGACATGGGAGTGCATGCAATCGACACCGTCCGATTCCTGCTGAGCGATCCTGCACCTCAATCAGTCTTTGCCCAAATCGGAACCCATTTCGGCGACTACGAGGTGGATGACACGGGAATCGTTCTCATCACCTGGGATTCAGGAGTAACGTCAATCGTTGAGAGTGGCTGGTGGCACCCTAAGATTGATGGACCCGAAGCGGCAACCCGGTTGACGGGTTCCGATGGATTTCTCAGTCTCTTCCCCACCCAGGGTGTTCAGATCGAAGGCCCTGAGCGAAGCATCGTTGAGTTCACCTCTGACTTTCCGCGACGGCGCGAGCACTGCGATCAGGTCATTTACACGCGGCAGATGGAGCATTTCGTTGAATGCGTTCGAACCCGGCAGGAACCGGTTCCCGGGCTCGCAGAGGGAATGACCGTCATGCGCATCGTCGATGCCGCGTATGAATCGTCCCGCACCGGAGAAGTGGTCTGGCTCTGACTGGTCTGCCTCAGCTTCGGTCAGCGATGCATACCGGAACCTGGGCCAGCGGAGCGCCCTTTCGCGAACAGTAATCCACCGATCAGCGTGATGATACCTCCAGCAAGCAGATTCACCGCCTTCCCAATCGGTGTTTCGGTCATCAGGAACGAGGCCATCACTATCAAACCGAAGAACAGAAGGAATATACCCAACGCCCGGTTCACCTGGGCCGCATAAGCCTTCTCGTCCCGTTCCCGCTTCTGGCGAACATCTTTCGCAGATTCCTTCATCCCTCGTTTCAGCCCTTTCAGAAGATAGAGTAGGTCACGAAGATCACGGCAAGCACTCCCCAAGCCCAGAGCTTCAGATTGTGCCACCACCGTCGCTCCTCAACGCCGTCGTAGATCTGCCTTTCAGGGATTAAGGCAACAAGAGCTCCGATTAGCAGAAAAAGCCCGAGGAAGACGCCCTTTGCCGCACTCATCGACAGACTTGAAAGCCACTCAAAATTCAGCACCTCGTTCCCCCTCTCACCGCCCCTCCTCGATGCCATAGACGAGACCGGTGAGATCCTCCTCGCGGTGGGGACGGGTAACGGCACTGACCAAGACAGTGAGGATCACTCCCGTTACGAAGGACCACCAAGACACGTACAAAAACGGGTCTTCGATCGTAAAGAGGCCTTCTTTGAACAGGTACATCAGGGCAGAAGCGGAGATTCCGCCCACCAGGCCAACAAACCCTCCCCAGGGCGTGATTCGCTTGAAGAAAATCCCCAGGAGAAGCACTGCGAACACTGGCCCCTGGAAGAACGAAAGAAACGTCTGGACCGCAACATATATGCCTGGAAATGCGCTACTGACAGGGGATGTGGCCACACCAAAGACAAGGAGCCCAAGAGTCGCTGCCTTTCCGACATTGAGGTAATGGCGGTCGTCTGCGTCTTTCCGAATGAAGCTCGCGTAGACATCTTTTGTCCAGA
>CP070717.1:330766-337124 GCA_020350445.1 Acidobacteriota bacterium
AATAAAGCCTCGAACTGTCTGGTCTTCACGTCTTCTACCTCCGCCTTCATGCTAACAGAGGGGTGTAGAACAGGAAAGGCACTGGAGGCCAAAATCACGGAACAGTCAAATCATGACGATGCAGATGGAAGGTATGCAGCTGAAACGCCTGGTACAGCGGTTCCGTCCCGTAGCGAACGTCCGGAGTGTAATGGTAACTCCAGGACTCATTCTCCAAAATGAGCGGAATCCGGGCCCCGGATGGAGCCTCTGAGGAAAGTCGCACGAGGCTGGTTCGACTCATGGCACTCGTCCATTCCAGCTGCTTCTGCTCCTGGATATCACCAACCTCAACAAGCCACGGAGAATCGGGTCTGACCTTGCATCGGTACCAGTTATTCTTGTCAAAGGGGTCCATTCCCTGCTCCAACTTCACCCAGATCGTCGCCTCCTCACCCGGTTCCAGGATGCCGTCCCCATCACCTCTCCCCTCCGTTACGGTCCGCTCGACTGACGCCCCCCCTCCCTGGTTTCCAGTCTGCCGGAACACGTCAAAAGTGACTGTGCGACCGTCCAGCACCTGGATGTCAAATGGCTCAGGAGCAATTTCAGGCGCAATCGCCAGATCGATCTCTTCCGTCCGTTCATGCCACCCGTCAAAGGTCATGTGTAACTTGAGCCGCGCCGGTGCAAAATAGCCCCCACCTGAGATAAATCGTGCAGCCAGATGTTCAGAGAGCTCGACCGCGACTCCCGGATCGATCCTTTCAATCCGATAAGCATCTTCAGTAACCTCAACCGTCGGGTACTCACTCGTAAGCGTGACGGTCACATCAGTCATGGCCTCTCCCCGCGGATTGAAGACCCGAATCGGGAGCCTTACCCGTTCACGGGGCGGGACGTAGAGTTGCTCGCGGCCGCTCATCGGTAACAAGACGGGTGCTTGAGCCCCGGTCCCGGGACCAACAATACCGATCTGATGACCCGACCCATCAACTGAGAAGGTGATCCTTCCGTCCTGCCCCGCGCTCACTGAACGACGTACGGTGCCTCCACCCGCTAACGAGTAGACAAGCAGTCCGTATTCAGCTCCCGGCCGATAGAGTGGAGCTGACGAAATCTTGACGCTGATACCGTCGGCCGGTGGACCATCGGGAGCCCACCGTCGTGTCCGGACCCTGAGCCCGCCCTGCACGACATCCTCCAGGTAGACGATAGCCTTCTCGTCACCCGACGTCTCGACCTGATAGTCCCAGACCTCGAAGCGCGGGTAGGCGCTGGAATAACTCCACTCCCACGGGACATTGTTCAGGGTGGGATCGCGAAAAGCTCTCATATGAAATGCAAAGGTCTCACCGATCGAGGTCGCGGCGTGCTTGTGATATTCATCGCGACGGTACTCGAATTTGACCCTCCCGGCACGGGCGTAGGCGAGTCGGGTCTCTTCATGGTACTGGCTGATGTAGTCGCCACTGGCACGCACAAGACGCACCCAGCGATCCCGATGGCTGGAGACATGATCCTTCGGTCGCCAAAGGAGACGACGGCCTTTTTCACCAACGTAGAATTCCGGCCCCGGGTTGAATGCCGATGCACTACCGATCCGATCCGGATAGCGAGCGCTCAGATAGAGGCTCATAAAACCACCCATGCTGAGGCCAGAGGTCCCCCGATGGCGCCGGTCCGTCTTCGTCCGGAAGGTGGAATCGATGTAATCGACCAGTTCCAGGAAGTACTCCCCGAAGTCGTAGTCACCTCCTGGTTCCCGTACATCCCAGGGAGTGCCGCCATAAAACCCGGTGTAATGCTCGGCAACGTACCCGTCAACCGAGACCACGATGACATCCTGTTGTTCAACAAAACTGGCTATATCCGGAACGGTCCCGGTGCCATCATCGTAGTGTTCCAGCGTGTAGCGGTCGCTGTGGCCGTGAAAGTAGTAAATCACGGGGTAGCGCTTTCCACTCTCCGCGTAATCGGGAGGCAGGAAGATCCGAAAGTCCCGATCGCTGGAGAATACGCTCGATGGATGGCGGAGATCGAAGAAAGGCCTCTGACCCGCAGGCTTCTCTTCGCCGGAGACGGATGCGTTTCCCACAATAGTCAAAATCCCCAGGACGACTCCAGCCAATCTCAACAAAGACTCCATCACGATTCTCCCAAGTAACTCTCCCCCAGTTTGGGGAATCCTTCTATCCAGGTCCAACGGGCAAGGTATCGCATCAGGGGATCAACTCCAAGCAGATTCCAGCCCCATCATGCAGAGAACCTGACGGAAAGCACTTTGCGCCGGGAATCCATTGTCCAAAGCCCTCTGGTGCCTTAGTGATACACTCGGGTAGAATAAACTTCGGATCGCAGAACTGCGAGGAATCGAGGTTTCTGAAGTTTGAAGGAACGCATGAAGAACAGACGGCATATCTTTTTATTCCACACAGCAGTCTTCCTCTTGCTGGGGGCATTCTCATTTGGACCATCCTCCCTGGTTGCTTTCGCCAGCCAGGAGAACGAGGATATGGACCGAGTCCGCCAGGAGGAATCCGAGAATTACTACGAAAAGTGGTTGAAAGAGGATGTGATCTGGGTGATTACCGGCGATGAGAAGTCCGTTTTTGAAGGCCTGACGACCGACGAAGAACGAGAGATGTTCATCGAACAGTTCTGGCTGCGGAGGGACCCCGATCCGAGGACTTCCAATAACGAGTTCAAAGAAGAGCATTACCGCCGGATCGCCTACGTCAACGAGCGCTACGGCAGCGGCTTGCCGGGATGGAGAACGGACCGTGGCAAGACATACATCATCCACGGCCCTCCCGATGAAATCGACCCCCATCCAACTGGGGGCCCCTATGACCGTATGCCCTGGGAAGGGGGCGGCCAGACCGTCACGTTTCCGTTCGAAGTCTGGCGTTATCGCCATCTCGAAGGCATCGGCTCAGACATCATGCTGGAGTTCGTGGACCGCTCCTATACCGGTGAGTATAAGCTGGCCCTGGAGCCCGAGGAAAAGGATGCCTTACTCTACGTCGGAGAACTAGGGCCCACAGATGCCGAACGGTGGGGAATGGCATCGAAATCCCAGCGTCGATTCTTTGATCCCTCGTCCGACTATCCAGAATACCGCCGACTCAGGGATGGCCCGTTCGATCGGTTCATGGTCTGGAACCGGATCCATCACCCCCCCGCACTGAAGTATCCGGAACTGCGCGAAGTTGTCGAGGTCAATCTATCCTTCGGGCGACTTCCCTTTGAAGTGCAGGTGGACTATTTCCGCCTCTCCGAAGACCAAACACTGGCTGCCATTTCGATGGAGGCCCAAAACAAGGATTTGTCATTCGTCGAGGAGGGGGGATTCCAGGTCGCAAGGGTTGCTGTTTACGGCATCGTGACCGGGATGACGCGGGAGATCGTTACCGAATTCGATGACGACATGGAGAACAGGGTCCCCATCTCCAACTTCGACTCGGCTCTGGCCTCACACTCGCTTTACCAGAAGATCATCACTTTGGAATCGAAGAAGCGCTATAAACTGACTTTCGTCACCAAGGACCTCAATACTAATAAAGTGGGTGTCTTGACCGAGGCGATCCTCCCCCCGATCTTTGGCGACGAGAAGCTGGCCTCGAGTTCCCTGATGCTGTCAGACTCCTACGAGGCAGGGACCAACTGGACAATGTCTGAACAGATGTTTGTCATCGGCGACGTCTGGATCCATCCCAACCTCGGAAAGGTATTCAAGAACGATAAGGCGATGGGTGCTTTCTTCCACGTCTACAACATGGCTCTGGATCAAACGCGGCTCGAGCCCAGCCTGCAGGCCAAGTACGAGATCCTGTCGGCAGGAAAGACGGTCTTGAAGCTGGTTGAACACAACAATGAGTCGCTCCACTTCTTTTCCGAAGGCAGGACCGTATTCGTCAAGTCGCTTCCGATTCAGAGGCTCGGCCCCGGCAAATACCAGATTAGAATCGAGGTCCGCGACCAGATCAAGAACGAGGTCACTACCCTGGAAGACCACTTTGAAATTGCAGACATTCCCGGCACCGGACTCCAGGTGGCCAATCGCCCCTGATCCGGAGTTCGTGACTGCAGAGACGTCAACCTTGAAGAGTCCATTCTGCAGCACAGCCGTCCAACGCGTGTTGTTTGCGTTCCTACATTCAACCATTCCAGCTACTCGACAATCCGGGTGGTGCCAATGTTGCTAACGGTCGCAGCATTCGCTCTACTGCTGGTCGCCACTCAGCCTGAGCCTGTTGATCTTTGCCTGCAAGCGGCCCAGTCCCGCCAGCAGGGCAACCTGGAACGAGCCGAGGGACTGCTGAAGCAGTGCCTGGCGGAGAATCCGAGCGATATTCGTCCGTATCTCTGGCTCAGCGGACTCTACCAGGAAACAGGCCAGGGGGAAGAGCTCTACCAGATGGCCTCCAGGGGTCTCGAGCTTTTCCCCGGTGAGCTGCGATTCTATTACGCCGTTGGACTGCACCAGGCCCGAAACGGGGAGTGTGAAAGAGCCGTCCAGGTCTTTGAAGAAGCCCATCGCCGCTGGCCTGAAGAGGACGGAATCCAGAACAACCTGGTCCAGTCTCTGCGATGCCTCGGTCTCGACGCAATCGATCAGGGTCAAGATCGGAGGGCAGTCGATGCTCTGAGCCGGCTAGTCGAACTCGCGCCCGAAGACCTCGACGCCCTGACCAACCTGGGCCGGGCCCAACACAACCTGCAACTCAGCAGCGACGCCCTGACGACATTCAATCGCGTTTTCAATCTCAATCCCGAAACCCCCACAATTCGCTACCACCAGGGCGTTGCTCTTTACGCACTCGGCCGGTTTGATGAGACGGTTGCGGTCCTGGATCAGCAGATCAACGAAACTCCCGGTCACACTCGCAGCTACTACTTTCGCGGCCTCGCTCACTTCTACAAGGGAAACTGGAATGAGGCACTCGCCGATCTGACCGTCGCCACCAGGGGAATGCCCGAATTCGGCGATGCCGTATACAGGCTGGGCCGCTGTTTCGACCATTTTGGAAGAACGGCCGAGGCTGAAGAGGCCTTCCGCAGGAGCGCGCGTCTGGACCCCTCCGATGTCCGGCCCCTCTATGCTCTGGGCAATATGCTCGAGAGGCTCGGTCGTACCGCGGAGGCCGAGGAACTTCTCAGCCGGGCTGTCGAACTCTACGAGCAGAAGATCGCGGCCCCGCCTTCGTCCCTCCGCTTCGACTCCACCCGAAAGGAATGAAGAGCCAGGGCACCGACACATCGAGAAGCCCGTGGCTCAGGGGAACTCCTTCGCGAGGCCCTTCCCTTCCTCGATTAAGTAGTGGGTATCGGCGGTCAGATCCTTGAACTCCTCGGTCCGGCCACCGGGCCAACGGACCTGTAACCTCTTGACCGTAGACTCGCCGCCCAGGCCAAAGTGGGCTCGCGGATCACTGGCTGAGTAAATGCTGTCAGCCCGCTTAATCTCCCATAACTGGGTCAGGCCGCCCGTCTCGAGCGTCAGGCGTGCGCCGATCGCGTCCCGATTCCCCGCGGTCCCCCGCAGCCGGAACATCACCCAATGGTTCGCCGTCGCGAAGTCATTACGAAAAAGCTGCGGCTTCCCGTCGAGGTTGGCTACCGCGAAGTCGGTATCGCCGTCGTTGTCATACTCACCGAAAGCCACACCCCGGCTGACCGTCGGTTCCAGGGCATCTTCCCCCAGATCTCGGCTCACATCCCGGAACGTCTCGTCCCCTCGATTCAGATAGACAGACAGGGGCTGTCCGTACTGCTCCGCCCAGCCGGCCGTCTGGAGGAACGGATACACATGTCCGTTGGAATGGACGAGATCCTTCCACCCATCATGGTCGAGATCGACGAATCGCGTGCCCCAGCTGACCAGAAGCCATTCAGGCTGAACGATCTGGGCCATCGTGGAGACGTCCAGGAAACTGAGCTCGCCTCGATTTCGATAAAGAGTGCTGTAGTCACTGGCAAAGTGAGTGGCGTAAACGTCGAGCAGACCATCGTTGTTAAAATCCGCCACATCAACACCCATACTTGCCTGAAACCTTCCATCGGCATTGGCGGCGAGGCCACTCCGAAGTCCGATGTCCTCAAAGGTCCCATCGCCGAGGTTCAACATCAAGTGGTTCGGAGTGCTGTCATTGGCGATCAAAAGGTCAAGATCGCCGTCGTCATCAATATCGCTCCAGACGGCTCCCAGCGAGAAGTACGGACTCAGATCTGCCAGGCCGCTCGCTTCCGTAACGTCTTCAAACCTGCCATCACCTCGATTCCGATAAAGTCGATTGGGAGCACCCTGCAAGCCCAACGGCCCGCAGTAACTGGACCTTCCCCGGTAGTTGCAGCGCGGACCGGATCCGGGTTCAGG
>CP070717.1:337224-340011 GCA_020350445.1 Acidobacteriota bacterium
ACGGCGCGAGGCTTGCACTATAGGTATTTGAGTCTCATGAATCTGAACTTCATCGAATCCAATCCGATTCCGGTAAAGACCGCTTTGGCAATGATGGGCAGAATCGAAGAGCGATTCCGCCTTCCTCTGGTGCCGATCTCAGATTCAAATCGTTCGAAACTGCGTACTGCACTGGAAGAGTTGGCTCTCGTATAAGGTGAGTTCTATGGATATCGCACAGTTGAAGGTTGAACTCGAGGCGCTCTGTTCCGCTGATTCCGCCGAATCCTCAGCGGACTTTGAACGGCTCTTTCCCCTTTTCATTGACGGCTTGAACCGGGGAGTCATCCGCGCGGCGGAGCCGGACGGTTCGGACTGGAAGGTCAATTCCTGGGTCAAGAGGACCATCTTGCTTGGATTCCGAAGAGGTCAGCTGAAGGACTATTCGATCGACTCAGGCTTCCGCTATTTCGATAAGTCGACTTACCCGCTCAGGCCGGGCAGTCTCGAAGGGAGTGTTCGCATTGTCCCCGGTGGAACCAGTATCCGTACAGGGAGCTATGTTTCCCCCGGTGTGGTCATCATGCCTCCTGCCTATATCAATGTCGGGGCCTATGTCGGGAAGAATGCGATGATCGATTCGCACGCTCTGGTCGGCTCCTGTGCCCAGGTCGGCGAGAGAGTCCATGTCAGCGCAGCGGCCCAGATCGGCGGGGTCCTGGAACCGGTTGGGGCGTTACCGGTGATCATCGAAGACGATGTCTTGATCGGGGGCAATTCGGGCGTCTACGAAGGGACGGTTGTCAGGAGGCGAGCCGTGATCGGCGCGGGGGTCATTCTCACGGGATCGACTCCGGTCTATGACCTCGTGCATGAACGAGTTCTGAGAAAGTCCAGTTCCGGCCCTCTTGAAATCCCGGAAAACGCGGTTGTCGTGCCGGGCTCTCGGCCGGTGCTGAACAATGGCTTTGGAAAGGCGCAGGGTCTTCACCTGGTCTGCCCCATGATTGTCAAATACCGGGACGAGAGGACGGATTCGGCGACTGCGCTGGAAGATGCTCTTCGCTGAGAGAGCCCGAAGAATTGCGGGAACGGCAGCTCCGCTCTAGTAACCGAGGACGGGCGCGAGCCATCTTTCCGCTTCTGCCACTGAGATCTCTTTTCGGCGGGCATAGTCTTCAACCTGGTCTCGGTCGATGCGCCCGACTCCGAAATAGTGGGAACTCGGATGCGAGAAGTAGAACCCACAGACCGATGCCGTCGGGAGCATGGCGAAGCTTTCAGTCAGCGAAACCCCAGCGTTCTGTTCCACCTGCAGCAGTTTGAACAGAGCCTCCTTTTCGGTGTGATCGGGGCAGGCGGGATAACCGGGAGCAGGTCGTATTCCCGCATACTTCTCCAGGATCAGTTCCCGATTCTCTAAGCTCTCCTCGGGAGCATAGCCCCAGATTTCTTTCCGCACGATTTCGTGCAGGTACTCTGCCAGGGCTTCGGCGAGGCGATCGGCCAGCGCTTTGACCATGATCGCGCTGTAATCATCATCCTTCGCCTCAAACTCGCGGACCAGTTCCTCCGCGCCGATTCCCGCTGTTACTGCGAAAGCGCCCAGATAGTCTGTCAGCCCCGTTTCAGCCGGAGCGATGAAATCACTCAGGCAGGTGTGTGGTCGGTCCCCACTCTTGGCCGATTGCTGGCGGAGGAAGTGAAAACGACTCAGCTCTTGGCGGCGTTCTGCATCGGCATAGACGGCGATCTCGTCCCGTTCGTTTGAATTGGCTGGGAAGATCCCAACCACTGCCGTGGCCTGAAGCCTTTTTGCTGAGGCGATCTGGTCAAGCATTTCGAGCGCATCCTGGTAGAGATTGAGGGCTTCACCACCAACGGTGGCATCTTCCAGGATCGAAGGGAAGCGTCCCTGCAGTTCCCAGGTGTGGAAGAACGGAGTCCAGTCGATGTATTCAACAAGTCGCTTCAGATCGATCGACTCGTATACCGATATGCCCGTTCGCCTGGGAACAGGTGGTACATACTGGGTCCAATCGACTTGGAGTTTCCGTTCCCGGGCTTCGGTGATCGGACGAAAGGCTGCCGCAGCCACGCGACCCTCATGTCGCCGCCGGAGTTCTTCGTAATCGGTCGCTGTCTCCCGGATGAATTCGTCCCGCTGGCTCTCGCTGATAAGTTTTGCGACGACTCCAACGCTTCTCGACGCATCGGTAACATAGACGGTAGGACCCTGGTACCCGGGACTGATCTTGATAGCGGTATGCGCTTTCGAAGTCGTTGCTCCTCCAATCAAGAGCGGCGTCTGAAAGCCTTCCCGCTGCATCT
Source organism: Acidobacteriota bacterium (assembly GCA_020350445.1). Lineage (GTDB taxonomy): Bacteria > Acidobacteriota > UBA6911 > RPQK01 > JAPXNP01. The sequence continues at coordinate 339,535 of CP070717.1, forward strand.
CTCGGGCGATTCGACACATCTCGTCGAGCGACGGTGTGATCAGACCACTCAATCCAATCACATCTACGTTTTCGCGATGGGCCGTTTCGAGTATGCGGCTCGAGGGAACCATTACTCCGAGGTCAATGACGTCGTAGTTGTTACACCGCAGAACGACGCCGACGATGTTCTTTCCGATGTCATGCACATCACCTTTAACCGTTGCCAGAAGGATCTTTCCCTTCGCCCCCATCTGGGGACTGCGGGCATTCTCCTTTTCAATGAAGGGAACCAGGTAGGCAACAGCCTTTTTCATGACTCGAGCACTCTTTACAACCTGGGGAAGAAACATCTTCCCTTCCCCGAAGAGATCGCCGACTACATTCATCCCGTTCATCAGTGGGCCTTCGATGACCTCGATCGGATGATCCACGAGTTGTCGAGCCTCTTCTGTGTCCGCTTCAATGTGCTCGTTTATCCCTTTGATCAGCGCATAGG
>CP070717.1:340111-358733 GCA_020350445.1 Acidobacteriota bacterium
GGTTCTCATGGCCGATCTCGATGACGTCACCATTTCTGAAGCACGAGAAGACGGCGACCCGGTTACCGATCAGAAGTGTCAGTTGGTCAACGGAATGACTCAGGATCCTGATCTCTTCCGTATGCTCCTCTCCATCAACCCGGGCTGTCACGTGGTGATGCCCAGCTGTGCCTTGTCCCTTAGCGGGCTGCACGTCGATTTCAAAGAGGCGATCTTCGACCGAGACCTCCCACTTCATTGCCAGTACCTCCGAGACGAGTTTTTCCACTCACTGGAAGTCTCCCTCTTCGTCCTGGTTGCCGGCGTCTGGCTGAGATGTTCGAAGAAAGCAGCGGCGATGGCGATATCGCGGATGCGGTCTTCTTCAGTGGCCGCCGAATTCTGCAACAGGTTGTAGTCCGAGATGAAGTGGGTGGACAGGTGTCCCTCGAGAAAGGCAGGATGCGTCAGGAGCCGTTCAAAGAAGGGGATGGTTGTCTTGACTCCTCCGACCTTGTACTCGCTGAGTGCCCGCCTCATCCTCTGGATCGCCTGTTCCCGGGTTCCGCCAAAGGTCACCAGCTTTGAGATCAGGGGATCGTACTCGAGCGGGATTGAGAAGCCCTGGTAGACGCCGCTGTCATTCCGGACCCCGGGCCCGGCAGGTTCCTGCAATGAGGTTATCCGGCCTGGAGATGGGAGGAAGTCGTTATAGGGGTCCTCGGCATAAATTCGGCACTCGATGGCGGCGCCTGCAAGCTGAACCTGTCCCTGGGTCAGTGGGAGTGGTTGGCCTGCGGCGACTGCAATCTGCAGTTCGACGAGATCGAGTCCAGTTACCATTTCAGTTACGGGGTGTTCGACTTGAAGGCGGGTGTTCATCTCGAGGAAGTAGAAGTTCCAATCCTCAGGATCTCCGATTCCTTCGACCAGGAACTCGACCGTTCCGGCGTTCCGGTATCCTGCCGCTTCTGCCACCGCGAGAGCTGCTTCACCGAGCCTTTTGCGCAAGCCTGGAGTCACGGAGGGGGATGGGGCTTCTTCCACGACCTTCTGATGACGTCGCTGGATCGAGCATTCCCGTTCCCCCAGGTGGATCGCGTTGCCGTGATGATCGGCAAGAATCTGGACTTCGATATGGCGCGGGTTCTCGACATACCTTTCGATGTAGACGGTGGGGTCGTTGAAGGCTGCCCTGGCTTCGCCCGAGGCGGTTTCGAGGGCCGAAGCGAGTTCGGCTTTGGATCGGACGAGTCGCATGCCCTTTCCACCCCCTCCGGCACTCGCCTTAATGAGTAGTGGAAATCCGATTTCTGCGGCAACGTTTTGAGCCTCGTCAAGAGTGGAAAGCGATCCCTTGCTGCCGGGCACGACCGGAACCCCAACACTCTGAACGGCCAATCGGCTTTCGATCTTGTTCCCCATCAAGACGATCGCATCCGGCGGCGGACCGATGAAGCAGATTTCCCGGTCCTTGCAGGCCTGGGCAAAACCGGCGTTTTCCGCCAGAAAACCGTAACCAGGATGGATCGCCTCGGCTCCCGATCGCAGAGCGGCGTTGACGAGTTTTTCAACGACAAGGTAGCTCTCGGCAGAGGGGGACGGGCCGATCGGAACCGCTTCGTCCGCTAACCTGACATGGAGAGCATTGGCGTCGGCTTCAGAGTAGACGGCCACTGTTTCGATTCCCAAGTCACGAGAGGTCCGGATGATTCTAACGGCGATTTCTCCCCGGTTGGCGATCAGGATCTTTCGAAAGAGGGGGGTAGCAGCCAAGGTCTCGTTACTCCCTACAGGGGGATGTTCCCATGCTTTTTGGGCGGATTCGTATCGCGCTTGTTGGCCGTCAGTTCGAGGGCCCGGATCAGCTTGGGACGGGTAAACTGCGGCTCGATGATCTGATCGACGTACCCACGCTCGGCAGCGACGTACGGATTGGCAAACTTCTCTCGGAACTCTTCGATCTTCTCTTTCTTGAAGGAGTCGGAATCTGAATGCTCCTTGATCTCTTTACGGTAGAGGATTTCGACGGCTCCAGTCGGGCCCATCACGGCGATCTCAGCCGTCGGGTAGGCGTAATTGATATCAGCTCTAATCTGTTTCGAGGCCATCACGCAGTAGGCTCCGCCGTAGGCTTTGCGAGTGATCAACGTGATTTTGGGGACCGTGGCTTCTGCAAACGCATATAGCAACTTGGCACCATGCCGGATAATCCCACCATGTTCCTGGCTGACCCCAGGGAGAAAGCCCGGAACATCTTCGAAGACGATGAGAGGAATGCCAAAGGCATCGCAGAAGCGGATAAAGCGGGCACCCTTGACTGAGGAATCGATATCGAGTGTTCCTGCCAGATGCGCCGGCTGGTTGGCGACGATACCGACACTGCGCCCGTTGAGCCGTGCAAAGCCAACTACGATATTCCTTGCGAAATCTTCGTGGACTTCGAAGAAGTAATGATCGTCGGCAACTGAGCGGATCAGATCCTTGATGTCGTAGGGAAGGTTCGGATCAACGGGTACCAGCTGGTTCAGAGCCGGATCGGTACGGTCAGGGGGATCACTCGTCGCTTTTGTAGGAGGATCCTCCATATTGTTTGAGGGGATGAAGGACAAGAGTTCACGAATCCCCAGCAGGCAGTGTTCCTCGTCGGTCATCGCAAAGTGCGCAACCCCGCTGATCTCGCTGTGTGCCGTCGCCCCGCCTAACTCGGCCTTGGTAACGTCTTCGTGAGTGACGGTCCGGATGACGTCGGGTCCGGTGATGAACATATAGCTCGTCTTGTGGACCATGAAGATGAAGTCGGTGATCGCCGGCGAGTAGACCGCCCCGCCTGCACAGGGGCCGAGGATGGCTGAAATCTGTGGTACGACTCCACTGGCCAGGGTGTTTCTCAGGAAGATATCGGCATAACCAGCGAGGCTGACTACCCCTTCCTGAATCCTGGCTCCACCGCTGTCGTTCAGTCCGATGACCGGAGTTCCGGACTTCATGGCGAGATCCATGATCTTGCAGATCTTGGCCGCGTAGGCTTCAGAAAGGCTCCCTCCAAAGACGGTAAAGTCCTGGGCGAAGACGTAGACGTGGCGGCCATCGATCTGCCCATATCCGGTGACCACACCGTCCGAGGGGACCTTTTGCGAAGCCATTCCGAAGTCGGTGCAGCGGTGAACAACAAACTTGTCGATCTCTTCGAATGAGCCTTCGTCGAGGAGGATTCCCAGACGCTCTCGAGCGGTCATCTTTCCAGCCTGGTGCTGGCGAGCGATACGGGATTCACCTCCACCCTGCTCGGCTTCGCGATGTTTACTCTCGAGTTGTTTGAGTTTCTCTTCCAGATCCATAGTCCTCTCGACAGTCGAACGAAGGGATCAGGATTTTGATTGCTGGCTTCGATGCCAGTCAGCCATGAACTTTTCGAGACCGATATCGGTCAGTGGGTGCTTCAACATCTGTTCCAGAACGGCCAGCGGGACCGTTGCCACATCAGCGCCCATCTTGGCCGCCTCGAGGACGTGCATCGGATTCCGGACGGAGGCGATCAGGACCTCGGTTTCGAACCCGTAGGCATCGTAGACTTCAATAATGTCCGAGATCAGGTTCATCCCGTCCGCGGAGATATCATCCAGTCGGCCGATAAAAGGACTCACGTAAGCTGCGCCATTCTTCGCGGCCAGAAGGGCCTGCAGCGGGCTGAAGACCAGGGTGACGTTAACCGCGATGCCTTTCGTCGAGAGCCCTCTCAATGCCTTGAGGCCTTCTCGGATCATCGGAATCTTGACAACGACGTTGGGATGAATTGCGGCAAGCTTCTGGCCCTCTTCAATCATTTCTTCTGCAGTGACCGAAAGAACTTCGAGGCTGAGAGGACCATCAACAATCGAACAGATTTCTCGTGCCACGTCTTCGACCGGGCGGCCGGTCTTAGCGATCAAGGAAGGGTTCGTCGTGACACCATCGACAACTCCGAGAGTCGCCCCCTCTCTGATCTCGTTGATGTCTGCTGTGTCGAGAAAGAATTTCATGGACGGTTGCCTCCTCTGGCCTCCTCAGTTGACGGAAACAGATACCTGGTCGGACTGGGCACTCTCATTGCCCCACTGGTCCAATGTGGTAACCACATAGTAGTTGATGGCTCCGACCTGGGGGGCCTCATCAACATATCGGTTTAACGTGACCGGGTCGGACAGCTTGGTGAAGGTCTTGCCATCGCTACTCCGGTAGACCTGGTATCCCGCGAGATCCTGCTCGCTGCCCTGATCCCAGATCAGTTGGACCTTGGCATCCACGGCGACGGCTGTCAGGTTTCCGGGGGGAGCTGGCGGGAAGGTATCTCGTGGTGTGATCGAGACCTCCTCGCTGGGTTCACTCAGGATCGTAGGATTCTGGAGCCGAGTGATCGTCTGAACCAGGAAGGTGACCTCTTCGCCAAAGGCAAAGTCGGTTTCCCGAAATGTCCGCCCATCGACAACATGTTTGGAATTGACGAGGTACTGTTCCGATGCTGCTTGCGTTCCGGAACGGGCTGGAGGATCCCAGTTGAGCACGATCTCGTTTTCCATGACCTGGACCCGGAGTTGGAGCGGCGGCCCGGCGACGGGCTCCACCAATGTGCTGACCGGCTCTGAAGGTGTCGAACGATTCCCCTTCAGGTTGATCAGGTTCAAGGTGTAGCGACAGGGTTGACCGGCTTCGGGGGAAGGATCCTCAATTACCCGATGTTCGGGATCAGCCCACTGGGGCAGTTCATTCAGAGGAATCCTTGCCACCGCCAATAGAGAGTCTGCTTCGATCAGATCACAGGTGCGAGCGAGTTCGACTGCGCTGACTTCCTCTGGTGAAGGAGTCGGAAACACGAGGGCCACCCGGGATTGCCCGATTTGCACCAGCCGCACATCCGTTGCCTTGGGTGGGATCTGAATCAGCGGAGGTAAGGGGTCTCCCACCTTTGCGCAGGAAACCGCGCCGAGTAGGCTCGACAGGGCCAAGCTCAGCCACAACACCTTCTTCCGAGAGGAATTCTTCCGGCTGGGGCAGTGGCAGACGCCGCGTGTAGCTTGAAAGTCCATCCGATTAGAGAATATATCGCGAAAGGTCGTTGTCCTTCACAATTTCAGCCAGCCGTTGTTTGACATAAGCAGCCGTGATGACAATCTGTCCTTTCTGGGAGTCACAACCTTCGAATGAGATCTCTTCGAGAAGGGCCTCCATCACCGTGTGCAGTCGCCGTGCACCGATGTCCTCGGTCTGCTGGTTCACGGTGGTAGCGAAATGGGCGAGCATCTCGATCGCTTCCTTTTCGAACTCGAGCTTGATCCCTTCCGTCTCCAGAAGCGCTGTGTACTGCTTGATCAGCGCATTCTTGGGTTCACTCAGAATCCGCACGAAGTCCTCCTCGGTCAGAGAATCCATTTCTACCCTGACGGGGAATCGTCCCTGAAGTTCAGGGATCAGGTCGGACGGACTGGAAACATGAAATGCCCCGGCAGCAATAAAGAGAATCTGGTCTGTTCGAACCGTTCCGTATCGAGTCCCAACCGAGGAGCCTTCGACAATCGGAAGGATATCGCGCTGGACACCCTGTCGACTGACTTCGGGACCGTTCCCACCCTCACGGCCGGCGATCTTGTCCAGTTCATCAATGAAGACGATTGCGGAATGCTCGACCTTGTCGAGCGCGTCCTTCGTCACCTGCTCCATGTCGATCAGCTTGGCTTCTTCTTCTGTGATCAGGTAGTCGATCGCTTCTTCAACCGGCATCTTCTTTTTGAAGGTCCGGTTACCCAGCATTCCGACCAAGAGGTCTCTCAGGGGGATCTCCATCTCATCATCGCCATCAATCGTGATCGAGTCGACGGTTTCGTAATAGCGTTCCTGAACCTCGAGTTCGACTACGCGCTTATTGAGCTTGCCGGCCTGCAGATCTTTGCGGAGCTTTTCGAGGCGGTTTTCGCTGTTCTTTTCTGCCACCTCCGTCTTGGCCGAGGTAGCAGTTTTGGCCTTTTTCCGTCCCCGCTTCTTTTTCGCCAGGATCTCCAGGATCCTATCTTCGGCGTTCTGTTCCGCCGCCTCTCCGATTTCCGCCACCCGTTTCTGCCGAATCATTTCGACAGCGTTTTCAGTCAGGTCCCGAATAATTGAGTCGACATCCCGTCCCACATAGCCAACTTCGGTGAACTTACTCGCCTCCACCTTGATGAAGGGTGAATCAGACAGTTTGGCGAGCCGTCTCGCGAGTTCGGTCTTTCCAATTCCGGTCGAGCCGATCAAGATCACGTTCCTGGGCCGGATTTCGTCAGCGATGTCCTTGGGCAGCTTCTGTCTACGCAGTCGATCCCGGATCGCCAGGGCGAGGGCACGTTTTGCCTTTGACTGGCCGACGATGTAGACGTCGAGTTCCTCGACAATCTGTTTAGGGGTCATATCATCGAGGTGACGCACGGGTTGCGCCTCTCCCTCGACGGCTTTTCTATCGATCATTATTTCCTTAGAGAGTTTCTACGATGATGTGGGAATTGGTGTAGATACAGATTTCACCTGCAATCTTAAGCGAAGCCTCAGCGATTTCAGTGGCCGACAGGTTGGTCGAACGCATCAGGGCTCGGGCCGCAGCCAGTGCATAGGCTCCCCCCGATCCGATCCCGATCAAACCGTCGTCAGGTTCAATCACATCTCCCTGACCTGAGATCAGAAAGGAGTCCTGCTGATCGGTGACGATCAAGAGGGCTTCGAGCTGCCTGAGCATTTTATCCGTTCGCCACGCACGGGCGAGTTCAACCGATGCGCGCTTAAGATTTCCTCCGTATTCCTCCAACTTCTTCTCAAAATGTGAAAGTAGCGAGAACGCGTCCGCTGTCGATCCAGCAAAGCCAGCGAGAACACGACCGTCTTGTAAACGACGCAGTTTTCGCGCCGAAGTTTTCAGAATCGTGTCACCCAAGCTCACCTGACCGTCGGCGGCCAGTGCGACCTGACCGTCTCGGCGAACCAGAAGCACTGTTGTTCTACGGACATCTGCCATCACAAAAAGTATAATATTTGCCTTGGCTTTGAGCCAAATCGGGCAATCGAAAACCATGGGTTGAACATGGATCTGGAAGGGGCTGGGATGTCATATGTCGAGAAACTGCAATGTGGTTCCTGCCGGGAGGAATTTCCTGCGGGGCGGTTGTGGAGTCTGTGTCCTGACTGCGCGAAACCTCTGTTGGTCCGGTACAATCTGGGCGCAATTCGCGAACTCGATCTGAGGGGCCGGCTGGCCAACCGTCCTCCCGATATGTGGCGCTATCTCGAAGTTCTTCCGGTCGATTCACGAGATGAGGTGATTACCCTTGGCGAAGGCTTTACTCCGCTGCTCCCGATGCCCCAGTTGACCCGGAAATACCGTGTACGCCAGGTGCTGACCAAAGATGAAAGCTTGAATCCAACGGGCTCTTTCAAAGCTCGGGGGCTGGCAGCTGCGGTGACGATGGCTCGCAAACTCGGGGCCCGGAAGCTGGCCATTCCTTCGGCGGGGAATGCTGGTGGTGCCATGGCTGCTTACGCCGCGCGCGCCGGACTCGAAAGCTATGTTTTCGTCCCGTGTGAAACGCCGGACGCCAACGTGCTCGAAGCCGAAATACTCTCAACGAAGGTCGAGTTGGTGGAAGGGGTAATCACCGATGCCGGTCGTCTCGTCGGAGAGCGCAAGGACGCCGAAGGGTGGTTCGATCTGTCCACGCTCAAGGAACCCTATCGGATTGAAGGCAAGAAGACGATGGGATATGAAATCGCCGAGCAGATGGAATGGACCTTGCCCGACGTGATTCTCTATCCGACGGGAGGCGGTACCGGACTGATCGGGATGTGGAAGGCCTTTGATGAGATGGAGCAACTTGGCTGGATCGGCTCTACCCGCCCCAGGATGGTAGCGGTGCAGTCGGACGGTTGTGCGCCGAACGTAGACGCCTTTTTCAAAGGAAAGGAACATGCCCCGGCCTGGCCGTCTCCGGTAACCTATGCCGCCGGAATCCGAGTCCCTGCTGCCGTCGGGGACTTCTTGATCCTGCGTGCGATCCGTGAGAGTGGGGGGTGTGCCGTAGCGGTATCCGACCGTGAGACCTACGATGCGACCTCTGAAGTCGGAAGGGCTGAGGGCCTGCTGTACTGCCCGGAGGGCGCGGCCTGCTGGGCAGCATTCAGGCGTCTGCGTGCCGAAGGGTGGATCAGGGACCAGGATCGGGTAGTGGTCTTCAATACTGGAGCGGCCCAGAAATACACCGATTTCATCCGCAAGTTTCAGGCCTCGTCTGGTGAGTAGTTAGTGCCCGGTTGAAGCGAGTCATTCGATCCCTACAGTGAACTTTTTGCGTGGAAAAACGTCTATACCAGTGTAGAGAGCACCTGAGGGAGTGTCGGACCCATACCTCCTCCTCCCCTGATGCCTTTAGAGGCTTCAAGGTCCCGGCACTTCCTCTTTCTGGGTTTCGTTTCAGGCATTCGGGTCGTGTATTTCCCGCCGCATTTTGAAGATTTCGGAATCGATTTCGCCTCCGAGCAGCAGGCAGAAGCTGCAGATGTAGAACCATATCATCAGCGCAATCAGGGCTCCCAGGCTCCCCCAGAGCTGCTGAAAGTTCCCGAAGTGATTGACCCAGTAGCGGAACAGCATTGAACCGATGATCCATCCCGTTGTAGCCACCACACCGCCCGGAGAGATCAATCTCCAGGGAAACCGCTTCGCCGGCAGGGCGTAGTACACGATCTGGATGCCGACATTGAGCAGGACAAAGATGGTGATCCAGCGGACAAATGAGTAGGCCAGTAGCGTAAAGGGGCTGTTGACCAATACCTGGCTTACCCAATCCCCGAAGAAGAGCAGAACCCCCGAGGCGACCAGGAAAACTGAGACGATTACCGTAACCATAATCGCCAGAGAACGGGTCAGGAAGTAGGAACGGTGTTCTTCTGCCTGGTAGGCCAGATTCAGCAGGCTGATCATTCCGTTGAGAGACAGTGAGGCAAACCACAGGGCCGTCAAGATACCGAAGGTCAAGGCTCCCTGGGCTTTGGACTGGAGGAGGTTCGTCGAGATCTGGTGCACCATATCGAAGCTGCGATCGGGCATGAACGCTCCGAATTCCATGATGAAGTTCTCGACCAGGTCCTGGCGGATCGGCATGAATCCGATCAAGGCACTCAGGAAGAGGAGAAAGGGAAAGAACGCAAGCAGGAAGTAGTAGCTCAACTGAGCAGCCATCCCCCAACAGTTGTCACGGTTGATTTCGTCCCAAAGTCGCAGCCAAAATCGTCCGCGAATCAGGAAGCGAAAGGCGGGAAGGTCAATCCTCATATCCTGTGTTTTCCGGCTTTAACTGGTCATACTTTCAGGTAGGAAGCCCTGACAAAGCGATACGTCTCGAAACACTTTTGGCAGCGAAAAAGGTGATCGACCGTCTCGATGACATCGTTATCCGAAAGCTGTTTCCTGGCTAGCGAATGGAGCTTCAGCTTTGGGATGTGACGGGGCCCAGGATCCCGCATCGGGAACAACACTGTGAACAGCATCTTGTGAACAACCGGCGTGCTCATCGTTCGCTCAATCATAGCAGAACCTGGGGACTAGACGAAGCAGGCTCGTCCGATGGCTATGCTATATTCCTGATCGTGAGCCAAGAGCTTGAATCGGCCTCCCGCCGGATCGCAGAACTGCGCGAAAAACTCGAATTTCACAATTATCGTTACTACGTACTCGATGCTCCCGAGATCGAGGACCAGGAGTACGACCGGCTCTTCCAGGAGTTGCTTCGCCTGGAGAAGGAGTATCCCGAACTGGCGACTCCAGATTCGCCAACCCAGAGGGTGGGAGCCGAACCCCAGGAGCGATTCCAGAAGGTGGAACATGCAGCCCCTATGCTCAGTCTGGCGAATGCGTTCGACGAAGCGGGCCTGAAAGCGTTTCACAAGAGGATTTCCGGATGGCTCAGCGCCGAGGCCGTCGAGTATGTCGCCGAGCCGAAGATCGATGGGTTAGCCGTTGCACTCACCTACCGTGATGGGGTTTTGACACGGGGAGCTACCCGAGGAAACGGAACGGTCGGGGAGGACGTGACAGCCAACTTGAAGACGATTCGATCGATCCCTCTGCGACTTCGCCGGGAGCGTGTTCCCGCCCTGGTGGAGGTGAGGGGCGAAGCCTATTTGCCGCTGTCGGCGTTTGAGCGTTTCAACGAGGAACGGGAAGTGTCGGGAGAAGCGCTGTTCGCCAATCCGCGTAATGCGGCGGCCGGAGCCTTACGCCAACTCGACCCCAGGGTGACGGCGACTCGTCCCCTGGCGTTTTTCGGCTACGCCATTGGCTACCTGGAGGGGCTGGCAGGTGAAGAACCGGCAACCCAGGTAGAGGTGCTCGAGCTTCTCAAGAACTGGGGACTGCCCGTTAATCCCGCTTTTGAGCATCACCCTTCCATTGAAACCGTGCTCGAATCCTGTCAAACCTGGGAGAAGAAACGAGACAGTCTCGATTACGAGATTGATGGAATCGTGGTCAAAGTCAATCGGCTCGATTTTCAAGAGCGGTTGGGGACTGTCGGACGAGATCCCCGCTGGGCCGTGGCTTTCAAGTTTCCCGGACGGACTGCAACTACCAAGCTTTTGGAGATCCGGCTGAATGTAGGGAGGACCGGTGCCCTGAATCCCTACGCTGTTCTAGAGCCGGTTGAGGTCGGAGGTGTCACCATCCGGACGGCGACCCTGCATAACGAGGATGATATCCGGCGTAAGGACATTCGCGCTGGAGACTGGGTGATCATCAAACGGGCGGGTGATGTGATACCGCAGGTCGTTGGCCCGGTACCTGCGCGGCGGGATGGATCGGAAGTGCCATTCGAATACCCCGGCCAGTGCCCTGTCTGCCAGGCTCCCGTTGTCCGTGAAGAGGGTGACGCGATGGCGTACTGCCTCAATCGGAGTTGCCCCGCACAGCGTCTCGAAGCGTTGAAACATTTTGTGAGTCAGGGGGCACTCGATATCCGTGGGCTGGGTCCCCAGACGCTCGAGAAGCTCGTCGAAGCGGAACTGGTCAAGAGTCCGGCCGACCTGTTCAAGCTGACACGGGACCAATTGCTTACGTTGGAAGGCTTTAAAGAGAAATCTGTCGACAACCTGATTGAGAGTTTCGAGGCCGCGAAACAGCAACCGATGCAACGGGTCGTATTCGCATTGGGGATCCGTCACGTCGGAGAAACGGTTGCGCGGTTGTTAACCCAGCACTTCCGTACCATTGATGCACTAATGGCGGCTGATATTGAGGCCGTGTCTGGGATCCAGGGCATCGGCCCCGAGATCGCATCGAGTGTTGTTCACTACTTCGAAAGCGATGACAACCGGAAACTGATTGAAGAGCTCAGAGCGGCGGGCCTGGCGCTGGAGATACGGTCGACCGAGGAACCCGATGCCGGAGAGAGCGTTCTCACTGGGAAGGCTTTCGTGATCACCGGCACCCTCCCGACGTTATCCCGGAAGGAAGCGACCGAATTCATTGTTTCCCGGGGTGGACTCGTGCGGTCGTCGGTCAGTTCCAATACCGATTACCTTCTGGCAGGGGCTGATGCTGGGTCGAAGCTGGCAAAGGCGCAGGCTCTTGGTATCCAGATCCTTTCAGAGGAGGAACTGTTCGAACTGGCCGGTGAAAGCTGATTTCTGAGGAAACAGCGTTACTACCGGTTACGACAGGACGTCATCATGTTTTCCCGCAAGAACCGGATTCAGTCCGCGCCGCTGGTCAAAGTCTTTTTCGCGATTGCCACCAGCACCGAAGGCTATCACAGGGCCTGTGAAGATCGTTTACAGGAAGAATTCGGGCCACTGGGTTCCCGGTCTGCCCTCTATGAGTTCTCGAAATTCAGTCAATACTACGATGTGGAAATGACGGGGCCGGTCTGGAAGTATCTCGTCTCCCTGGCCGAACCCTGTCCGGCTGACCAGATCATCCCGATCAAACTGTCGGTCGAGAAGATTCAGGAAGAGTTTGCTGTCGAGCGCGAGGGCGCCGTGTGCCGGACGGTAAACATCGACCCCGGATATGTGAACGGATGGCAGGTGGTGCTGTCGACAGTCAAGAATTACGGGCATCGTCTCTATATGGGCCAGGGAATTTTCTGCGAGGTGACACTCCTGTTTCGCAAACGGCGCTTCGAGGCACTACCCTGGACGTTCTCCGACTACAGTTCGGCACTCGTACTCGATTACCTGACTGAACTGCGCGGCGAGTTCCGAGACCAGATCTCAGGAGGCTGACCCAAGGATCTCGAGGTCAAAGGGCCTGCTCGAGCTGCTTTGCTGAAAGTGCTCCGGGGACTCCGGTTACCCCACCCGAGGGATGAGAACCGCTTCCTCCGACGAAGAGTCCCGCTATCGGCGTCGCGTACCGGGCACATTCGGGTGCAGGTCGCATGACGTGGAACTGATCCAGTGCGTACTCGACATGTCCCAGCTGGCCTCCGGTCACGCCGTAGGCAGCGGCAATATCAGCTGGGCCGAGTGTTTCCATCGCGACAACCTGGTCCTGAATCGCTGGTGCGATTTCGTTGAGTTTCGAAAGGACGATCTCTGTGAGCCGTTCTCGGGCACTGTCATCCCATCCTCCCGTGAGTTCGAAAGGCGCACCGTATGCCAGGATAGAGACGACGTGATGCCCTTCTGGAGCGAGTGAGGGATTCGAGGCCGATGGAATCCAGATATCGAGGTAAGGCGACTCGGAGATCTGATTGTACTTCAACGCATCAAAGGCCCGCTCGATGGCGTTGAAACCTCCGCCTGCATAGCGGATATGCTCCAGAGGTTCCGGGCTTCCATTGGGGTTGAAGGCTCCCTTTACCGCTAGATGGATCTTTCCCGCTGTACCTCGTGAGCGGATGTTGTTCACTCGAGTCTCGAACGAGAGGGTGTTCTGAGCGGGATCGACGAGACGCATGAAGGTCGTCTTGGGATCACAGGTGGCCAGGACCGCTCGACTTTCCAGGAGTTCTCCGTCTTCGAGGCGCACTCCGGTGACTCTTCCTCCGGACACCTCGATCTGCTGGACCGCCATTCCCGTACGAATCTGGACTCCGGCAGCCTTGGCGGCTGTTTCGAGCGCAGCGATCAAGCCGGCGGGCCCCCCGGAGATCGGCTCGCCTGCGCAGCACTCTCGAATGAGCAGGTTGGCAGCGGTTCCCGCTGCCTTGGGCCCGGTGAACGAGCCGAAAAGCGCGTCGGCCGCCAGGGCCTCGGCAACTGGTCCGTCCGAGGTGTGCCTGAGTAACCAGTCCTCGAGAGACGTCGGAAGGATTCTTGCCAGCGTGTGAAAGTCCCGGTCGCCGAGTCGAAAGATTCCGAATCCCTGGCGCAGCAGTTCCAGGTAGGAACCGACACCGCTCGGCTCCAGGCTCAACGGTGGTTGATCCACGAGGTCTCGAATCACTGTACGAACGGCGGCGATTTCCTTGCGCCAGTCCGCTAGATCAGGGACGGCCTGGGCGGGGTCTGAAGGATCGAGCAGGAGTATTGACTCTCCGCTGTCGGGAACGGCGATTACCGATGGTTTCTGTCTTTCCAGGCCAAACTCGCTGAGTCCGAGATCCTTGACGATCCAATCTCTGAAGCATGCGGTGTCGTGAAGCAGGCCCGGAACGGTGAAGCCAGCTGAAAACTCCCGGGGTGCACAGAGCCCCCCCAGTTGACTTTGTTGTTCGATGAGCAGTACTCCCGCTCCACTTCTGGCGAGATACGTTGCAGCCGTCAACCCATTGTGACCGCCACCGATTACAACTACATCCGTACTCATAGGGACCGCTCCTCGAGAATCGCTTTTGCACACAGGGCTCCGGGACTTCCCATGATTCCGCCTCCGGGGTGGGCACCTGACCCGCAGAGCCACAGATCTTTGAGTGGGGTCCGGTAGCGGGCCCATCCTGCCGCCGGTCGCAGGAACCCGAGTTGTTCGAGGCTGAGTTCTCCGTGGAAGATGTTACCTTCGGTCAGGCCGTATTCCTGTTCAAGGTCCCAGGGAGTCAGGACATACCGATGCAGGATGATGTCCTTTAGATTGGGGATGTACTCGGAAAGGGTATCGATGACTGTATCCCCGAAGGCTTCCTTCTGCTGTGGCCAGTTCTCCGGTCCCTCGGCAATGTGGTAAGGCGCATACTGCACGAAGATCGACATGACGTGCTTTCCCGGAGGGGCCACCGTGGGATCGCTGAGGGAGGGGATCACGACATCCATGAATGGTTGACGCGAGTATCTGCCGTACTTCGAGTCATCGTAGGCTCGTTCGAGATAGGCGACGCCGGGGGCGATCGTGATATCGCCCCGTAAGTGGGGGCCGTCACCGGGGAGGCAGGCAAAATCGGGCAGCCGGTCCAGCGCGAGATTCACCTTTCCTGAACTGCCGCGCATCTTGAACCTCTCGATCTGGTCGACGAAGTCTGATTCCAAATGCTCTTTTCCAACGAAGCCGAGGAACGTTCGCTGAGGATCTGCTCCCGAGACCACAATCCTGGCATCGAATTGATCGCCGTTCTCGAGCACTACGCCGGTTGCCCGGCCGTTCTTGACCAGAACCCGACTGACAGGAGCGGCCGTTTTGACGGTGGCGCCAAAGCTCTCGGCCGATCGGGCGATCGCCAGCGCAATTGCTCCCGTCCCTCCCTTGGGCAAGCCCCAGGCGCGGTAACTGCCGTCGATTTCCCCCATGTAGTGATGAAGCAGAACGTAGGCTGTTCCGGGAGAACGGACTCCCAGATGCGTCCCGATGATTCCACTGACCGACATCGGTCCTATCAGGTAATCCGACTCGAACCATTCCGACAGCAGGTCAACTGCACTGGCGGTTCCCAACTTCAGGAGCCCGGTCATCCAGTCGGCTCCCTGTCCGGTGATATGACGACCGAGTCGAAGGGTCTGCAGAAGATCCTTCGGGTTTATCGAGGTCGGGAGCGGAGTTGGGGCATCGATGATCGGCTTGACCATTCGCCCGAGTTCGCTCATGGCCTGCCCGAACTGTGGATAAGTCTCAGCATCGCGCTGTGAGAACGCGGAAACTGCCCGGCGTGTCTTTTCCGCATCGGCATCACGGAGCAGATAGCGGCCATCCGGAAACGGGGTGAAAGTCGATTCGAGCGGAAGTATCTCGTAACCGTGTTTGGGCAGGTCCAGGTCGCGGATGATCCAGGGACGAAGGAGACTCGAGACATAGGAACACGAGGAGTACTTGAACCCGGGATAGATCTCCTCTGTGGTAGTGACTCCTCCGACGATGTGGCGCCTTTCGAGTACCAGGACTTTTTGACCCGCCTTCGCCAGGTAGGCCGCACAGCAAAGTCCGTTGTGGCCGGCTCCGATCACAATCGCGTCGTATTGATTTGCCATCAGGGTTTTCTCTTTCTTTCCGGATCGAAAAACGGCATCTTAACCACTTTCGCAGCGACGGTCCGGCGTTCGAATTCCACGGTGTGTTCCACTTCAACGGTCTGGCCCGGCTGGCAGAAATCCTTCTCTAGAGTTGCAAGGCCGATACTCTTCTTCAGAAGAGGGGACCAGGTATGGCTGCTGACGCGACCGACCTGACGCCGTTCCCTGTAAACCGGAATCGAACTGCGAGAGGCCTGGGCAGGAAGCTGAGGAGGCTGATCCACGCTATCGTACAGGGCTTCGAGGTCTTCCCAGTTCACTTCGATACCCACCAGTTGCCGTTTTGACGCGTCAGCGGCCTTTCGTAGCGCCTCCTGTCCAATAAAGGGGTCTCGATCCAGATCGACCAACCAGCCGAGACCGATTTCGAAGGGAGTCGTCTTGCGAGACTCTATCTGGGTTCTCAAGCAGTTGAAGTAGTCAATGCCTTGAAGAATGAATCCGGCTTCGATACGAGAGATGTCCAGTGCGTCGAGGCCTGTTGGCTGAATGCCGTGGGCCCGGCCGGCATTGAAGATGGCGTCCCAAATTTGCACGGCCTGATCGGCGGCGACCCAGACTTCATAGCCCAGATCCCCCGTATAACCCGTCCTGCTCACCCAGACATCAACCTGACCGATCTTTGCGGGCATCGTCTGAAAGAACTTCAAACCGCTCAAATCGTGGTCCAGGCAGGATTCCAGCACATTACGCGAAGTGGGCCCCTGGACGGCGAGCGCGGCAATCTTTTCAGTTACATCGACGATTTCAACCTTGTATCGCGCTGCGAGCCGGGTCAGCCAGTGGTGGGTGGGGTCAGCTGCGGTGAGCCGGTAGGTGTTCTCGTCGAGCCGACTGACGGTGCCATCATCGACCACCATTCCGCGGTCATCACACCAGCAGGTATAGGCGACGCGACCGACCTTCATCTTCTTGACGTCGCGGACGGTCATCCGCGAGAGCAGGGTCTCGGCCTGCGGGCCGGAGATGTCGTACTTGAACAGCGGGGTAACGTCGATCAATGCGGCAGACTCTCGAATGGCAAAATACTCGGAGTCGAGGCTGCAACCATAGCGGCAAACGGCAAGGAAGCCCGCCCAGTCCTTCCAGGAATGGCTGGTACAGATCCGGCTCGTACGCGGATGAAACGGTGATTCAAGCGGCATTAACTCACTCCGTTTCCGAGTTAGCTTGGGGGCGAGAACCGTTCTCTATCCCCTCCGGTTTCAGCAAAACGAGCGGAGTTTATCGCCTCCCCTTGAGGTGGTCAAGAGGTCAAGTAGGAGCTGCTAATTTCCGAAATTTTCGAAATTTTCCGTTATATTTTACGTAGAAAGAATAAGAAGCATAGGAGGGAGGTTTCCGGTACTTCCGGACTCGGAGCACTGTCACTTGGCATCTAAAGGCGAACCGTTATGACCTTGAGAACCCAGTTAATACTCGCATTTCTGTTGTTGGCGGTCGTCCCCCTTACGGGGATCACCGTCTATAGCTACGTCTCCTCTTCGGAAGCCTACCGCCAGGCAGTCGAAGACGAAGGAGAAGAGTTGGCCCAGGACATGACACGGCGGATGGAAGGGGTTCGAAGCGAACTGGATTACAAGATCCAGAGCCTTGGACTGAAACCGTTCTATGCCCTTTCGGCTGCACCAGTGAAGGAGCTTGAAAAGGACGTTGAGCAGACCTATTCGCAGTTCCTCTCGTCCCTTGGGGACGCGGCAGTCTATCTGGAGTCGCTCGAATTCTCACCCGCCCCGCCAGCAATCGAAGGAGACGCTGGGAGTCCCTTGGAACCGGATCTCCCCAGGCCTGCTTTGCCCCCACCCCCTCCACCGATCAAGGGAAGCCCGGCTGAGCCCGTTGTGATCGTCCTGGCGGAACAGGAGGTGCCCGGAGATGAAGTAGCTGTGCCGGAGGCGAATGGTGAATACGATTTTTCCTTTCATATGGGGGACGAAAGGATCGTTCTCAGCTATCGGTCAGGCCCCGCAACGGTGAACGTACCCGGGCTGAATCCTGAAGCAGGCGGCCAGTTGAAGAAAGAAGGCTATCGTCGACGACATGAAATCAGGATTCGGGAGATCGTCCAGAAGGCCCAGCGGCATGCTGTCGCAGTTTCGATGATGATCAATGAGAACAATCTGGAAACTGTAACGAAGCTTGCTGAAGAGAAGCTGAAAGTCGAGCAGGAAAAGGTCAAGGATTTAGAGAAGGACTGGAAGATGGTAGCGGGTGATCGGAGCAAGTGTCTCGATTTCGCTGCACCGGTTCGAATGTCTGGTGAACGGATCGGCGAAGTGAAGGCCCAGGTCAATGCTCGCGAGGTGCTGGGTAGTGTGCTGTCCCGGACTAAGACCAGGGAAGGGGAAATTCCCTTCTCCATTGATAACGATGGGCGGGTCTATACGCAGAGGCCTGCGGATATCGAACAGCTCGAGGAACTCCAGATTTCGATGGGAGACTCCCGTGTGATTCGTGAAGTTCCCGAAGAGTGGTTGCTGGTTGCCCGGCAACACAATGATTCGGGGATTACCTTCGGGATTGCCCGGCCGATCGGGGCAGGGCTTCAGGAGATCCAAAAGGCGGCGATGAGCAATTTCGGTTGGGGAATGGGGATGGTCTGTCTAGCTCTTTTGGGAATCCTCCCCCTCTCAAACCGGATGACTCGGAACCTCGCCACCCTGGCCGAAGGGGCTGAGAAAATGGCATCTGGGAACCTCGATGTCCAGGTACCGGTTCGGTCGAAGGATGAATTTGGTCGACTGGCTGCGACCTTCAATCGAATGGGGCAGGATCTCAAGGCACATCAGGCCCGGTTGGTGGAACAGGAAAGGCTCAGGAAGGAGCTGGAGATGTGCCGCCGGATTCAGGAAGAGATGCTTCCCAGGAATCCCCTCAGGCTCCCGTTTGCCGAGGTGCAGGGTGTGTCGGTCCCTGCCCGCGAGGTAGGCGGTGACTTTTTCAACTATTTCCCTCTGCCCGATGGGAGTGTCGCAGTTCTGATCGGTGTTGTGTCCGGGAAAGGTGTTGCGGCTGCTCTTCTCATGGCGAACGTTCAGGCCACACTTCGAGCCAAGTTGTCAGAGAACGTGGATCTTGCAGAACTGGCTCGACAGCTTGATTCAGAAATTGATGCCGCCACCCCGTCCAATACTTACCTGACCCTGTTTTTCGGCATTCTCGACAGTACAGGTCGACAGCTTCGATGGGTCAATGCAGGTCACAATACCCAGTA
>CP070717.1:358833-361544 GCA_020350445.1 Acidobacteriota bacterium
ACCCAGAACGGCGAAACCGTTTACAGATCGACAAAGAACCTGGATCCGGGCAACACGCTCGTCGAGAAGTTGACCGTCTCGGGGGCTGAGGCGTCCAGTGACACGTTTCAGCTGGAGGTTGTGACTACCGATGGCGAGGAACTCCTACGCTATTCGCCTCAGCGGCTTGATCAGGTCGAACTCCCGGAACCGCGGAAGCCTTACGACGATCCTGGGGAGATCGAAACGATCGACGAACTCTGGCACGCCGGGAACTGGACCTACAAGTTTCGCAACACCTCTCAAGGGATCGAGTACTTTGAAGAGGCTCTTCGCCGGGACCCCTATGATTCTCGCTCTCGGATTTCCCTCGCAGAACTGGCCATCAAGCACTTCAAGTACGATGCGGCCCTGCAGCACTTGGATGTGGCCGCAGTTCGAGACCCTGATAATGGACAGATCTTCTACCTCCGGGCCTTAGCTGAAGAGTCGCTCGGCAGGTACGACGCAGCCTACAATCACTATTACAGGGCGACCCACTTCCAGTCCCATCTACCCCGGGCGTATCAGCGTCTGGCCATGCTCTCATTGCGAAAGGGAAATCCGGAGCAGGCGACGGAGCATGTGAATCAGGCTATTCGCTTTAACTCTCTCAACCCCGACCTGTGGGTGATCCGGGCGATCTCCCAACGGCTGAGCGAGATGCCCGAGGAGGCAGCGGTTTCTGCGGTCAGAGGCCTCGAACTCGACCCGATTAGTGCCTGGGCCGCACGAGAGCTGGGCCACGCCAAAGAAGAACTGGGGCAAAGCAGGAGCGAAGAAGACAGGTTGGTGAAGCAACTACTGCATGACACTCAGACTGCGATCGAGGTCGCCCTCAACTATGCAAATTGCGGCCTTTACGGAGATGCATTCGACCTGCTTTCACTCGGCCCAGAGGACGCTCTCTCTTCTTACTACCGCGGCTTCTTCAAGGCACGGTCAGGGCAGACGGAGGAAGCGGAACAACTGTTTGCTCAGGGGAGCCAACTGACTCCCGACTACAGTTTTGCTTTTCGTTCGGAAGCTGTTGATGTATTCACCACTGCACTGCAATCTAACCCGGATGACGGCAGGGCCGCCTACTACCTGGGCCTCGTTTATGCCAAGGTTTCCGAAATCGATCAGGCGGTTCGCTATTGGAAGGAAGCGACGCGGCGTGATCCTGAGAACGCAAGAACCTGGCGGGATCTTGGTCTGGCGATGTCGGTTCAGGCGAAAGACGCCGAGGGAACCGAGGAAAAGGCTCTGCTCGATTCAGCTCTCGAGTTTTATTCCAAGGCCCTGGAGTCAGCTCCGGACGATTCCCGCATCCTCTTGGAGCACCTGGCTGTTCAAAAGGCTCAAGACGTTCCTTCCGCAGCGCAGCTGTCCTTTCTGAAACAGCATGAAGAGACTGTCCGCAAGCGTGACGCGCTCATCGGCAGTCTTGTCGATCTACTTATCGAAGACCAGCAGTACGCAGCGGCTCTCGGCTACCTGGAAGGCAACCATTTCAACTCGTGGGAAGGCGGTTACGGAATCCACAATTCCTTCATAGAGGCAAACATCGGACTCGCGGAACAGGAACGCGATCCCGAGTTGGCTCTGGCCCACTATGAAAAGGCCTGCACCTATCCGGCCAACCTGGAGGTGGCGCCGCGTGAACCTAATCTGAGGGGTTTTCTCTATGTCCCGATGGCCCGTTTGTACGGGAAGCTTGGAAATGCGGAGAAAGCACGCAAGCTGTTGGAGGACTCAGCCCGTGAAGAGAGCGACTATCCGACCCTGGGGACCTATTACCAGGCTCTGGCATTGAAGGAGCTCGGACGCACTGAGGACTCCCAACAAGCCCTGGCCGGACTCAGGGAAGAAGCGGAACTGATGCTTGAAGGCGCTTCCGAGAACTACAACCGGATTAACAAGGACGACCGGCAGGCGCTTGGACACTACTATCTGGCAAAGGTACTCGAAGAAGAGGGCGAGTCTGCGCTGTCTGCCGAGCACCTTTCTGCAGCCCGGAAACTCGAACCGGGGATAGGGAGAATTGCAATCCAGGTGGCGCAAAGGGCGTTTGCACGAGCCCACCAATAGGGACTGAGAAGAGCCCGCTCGGGGCCTTTGGTGGGTCCCAGATTCCCCTGGCTCAGGATTCTTTTCGGCAGCTCGTTTTTTGTATTTCTACGCCATTTTTTTGGATTTTTTTTGTTTCAGAATTCAAACTTTTGGATACCGATCCCGTCGTAAGCGCCCCCTCTTCTTCAGCCTCGGTTTCCCCCTTCTTGAAAACACCGCTTTTTAGCGCCGAGTCGTTCAACTTTGGCGCTTCCTGCTACCGTCTTGGCACGTTAATTGCGAGAGAAAATGCATGCAGTGATCGCGCTTCTATTTGGAGAAGGAGCGCATCGACATCGAAGTAGCCAGCTGAGAAGTGCAGCCGGCGCTCGATGTCAAGGGTGGCTGGGGGCATCTCGCAGATGCGTTTAGTTGTTTGTTTCATCTAGGGTCTTCGTCGACCTGCATCGGGACAAGTTATTGCCTCGAGAACAGTTCGAAATGATTTCTGCGGATACGGGGAGCACCAAACTTCATGGTGGGGCCTGTATAGGTCGGAAACCCTCTCGCCAAGATTCCATATCCCTTGTCTTACCTGAGTTCCGTCCTTCCCTGGGCGGAGAATTCAATTCATACAAGCATAGGAGGAGTTCTACATG
>CP070717.1:361644-365274 GCA_020350445.1 Acidobacteriota bacterium
ATTCCCAATGACTATGCCACGGAAGGCACCTGGTACGATTTCGTTGCCGGAAAGGCGGCAGCCAGTTATGGCGAAACCTGGGGCCCCGGCTATGCGACCTTAGAGTCTCCGAATCTCAACCGGGCTTCAACCATCTGGTATCACGACCACACCATGGGGATGACTCGCCTCAATGTATACGCAGGCCCGGCCGGCTTCTTCATTATCCGCGGCGGTCCGGACGGAGACAACAGTGTGCTCGACTCGCGTTTCGGCACAGCAGCGGTCTTACCTGGTCCGGCACCCAAGGAAAATGATAAATTCCCTCCCAACAAAACCTATTATGAGATCCCGATCGTCATCCAGGACCGCTCGTTCAACACGGACGGTTCGCTATTCTACCCGGACACTCGGGAGTTTTTTGACGGGATCGTCGGGCCTTACATACCGGAAGGTTCGACGCCCGAGGAGTTTTCTCCGATCTGGAACCCGGAATTCTTCGGCAACATGATGATGGTCAACGGCAATACCTGGCCTTTCCAGGTTGTCGAGCAGCGCCGCTACCGTTTCCGATTCCTGAACGGCTGCCAGTCGCGATTCCTGATTCTAGACTTCAATCAGATTCCGGGAGTCGAGGTCTGGGCCATCGGCAACGAAGGCGGATTTCTGGCTGCGCCGGTAAACCTCACCGCAGCCAATGGCAACCGACTGTTGATGGCATTGGCGGAGCGTGCCGACCTGATCGTTGACTTTACTAACGTTCCGGTCGGCAACTATGTGCTCGGGAACGTGGGTCCGGACGAGCCCTTCGGCGGTGGCGTCCCCGGGATTGACTTTGCCGTCGCCGACCCCGCGAGTACGGGCCAGGTAATGGAGTTCCGGGTCGTACCGGCACTCGCACCCGATCTGACGACTCCGCCTCAGTTTCTGGTCCTGCCGCCGGTTGCGGTCTTGCCGCCTGCAACGGTGACTCGACCCCTGGCACTGATCGAGAAGATGGGAACAGGAACCGACGGGAACCAGGATCTGGAAGGGCCCGTAGAGGCGCTTCTGGGCACGGTTGGCCCCGATGTAATCAATCCTAATACCCTTCCAGGTGTTTGGACGGAACGGAAATGGATGGAACCGATTACGGAGAACCCGGCTGTGGGGGCTACGGAGGTCTGGGAATTCTACAATACAACCGGTGATGCGCATCCTATGCACATCCACGAGATCGTGTTCGAAGTTGTGAACCGCGAAGGACTAATCCTGGATGGAGGCCCGCCAATCCAGCTTGACGGTGTCATCACTCCACCTGAACCCTGGGAGACCGGCTTCAAGGATACGGTGACAGCCTATCCGGGCCAAGTCACCCGCGTCCGGGCGCAGTTCAACAATCCTGGGCAATTTGTCTGGCACTGCCACATCGTTGAACACGAGGACAACGAGATGATGCGCCCGTTCCGAGTCGGACCGGTTCAGCCCGGTCAGCCGGGTTGAGAGCCGGCCTGACGGCCGGCCGAGCTTCTTCCGCGCCGGGATATCTCATCGACCTCCCGGCGCGGTGTTTCGTTTGCTTCTCAACGTCTCAATCCTGTTTGATGTCAGCATGAACGGGACAGAATACGGTCTTTCGGTAAGAGACAATTTAAGGGTCTGAGGAGGGACGGCGTCCCCTCCTCACGAACCCTAGCTTGACAGATCTGTCAGGCTTTTCAAAGCTGGTCATGGCGCAAGCGAGAGCAGGAGAAGACACCATGACCAAGAAGGTTGTCTGACAGATCCGCATAGCCACCCGCCGCCGTTTTTCCGCTGAAGAGAAGATCCGGATCGTGCTGGAAGGACTTTGGGAGTCTCAAGCTGATCCAGAAGACCCTGAGGCACGCCCGGATGGACACCACGGCAGAGTGTTACGTCCATCTGGATGACGAGGAACCCTGGCTTGTGTCGAACTGGCGAGCAAGGAAGTCTTTGCGAACTGCCCACCTTATTGCCCACCAAGGAAGCCAACGGCATGTACGTGAACTAGCTACACGATGATGAGAGCAGTGGAGGCAGGGGTTTGAAATGGTACGCCCGGCGCGATTCGAACGCGCGACCTTTGGCTCCGGAGGCCAACGCTCTATCCAGCTGAGCTACGGGCGCACTCTGTGGAAGAACGAAGTTTAGCAGAAAACCAAAACCGAAGTCGATGGGTCCAGCTTTGAGTTCGAGGGTTTTTCGAACACCACACAGATGAATTGAAAACGCTGCGACTTGAACCTGAGTGGACCAGCCTGTCCCTTTGACTATTGAACAGGACCGGCTTGGTTGCGAAGGGGGCGGGAACGACGTTAGGTTGGGCAAGCGAGGACGCTTACCTTCCGGTAGCCACATTGGGATTGGCAAGCGAGACGCTAACCTTCCGGGTGTTGGTGGCGGGTTTTTGGGAAGAACAGCCTGTCCCTTTGTGGGAGGGTGCTGGGAAGAACAGCCTGTCCCTTTGTGGAAGGGTTGGATTGGGCATTCGGTTTGAGTTTAAATAGGGGCTGTCTGGATGGTGTGTTCTGACCGGTGGATCGGTGCGCTGAATGGTTTCGTGCCGGCGAGCTTCAGCCGGCTCCTTTTGACTGTTTCAGAAAGGCTTGAGGGTCGAAGGGTGTTTCTGCCACAGAGACGATGTGAGACCGACTCATGAGTCGAAGGATATTTCTGCTACTTTTATCGGCTTGAGAGGGATGTATGGATCGCAGGAAGTTTCTACAGGTTTCCGTTGCAGCCGTTGGATCGACGATCAAAGGGTTGGCTGCCCAGCCGATGCCGATGGGCGTACTGGGGAAGACCGGTCTGAAGGTATCGCGCTTCACTGTGGGCGGTTACCACATGGCCGTCAACGGAGAGGCGGAGGCCACGAAGATCATTCATCGGGCGATCGAACTGGGTGTGAATTTCTTCGATAGTGCCCACCATTACAACGACGGACTGAGTGATGAGATCTATGGCCGGGCCCTTTCGGGAGGCTTACGCAAAAAGGTCCTTCTGATGTCCAAGGCTGAGAAACGCAGCAAGAGGGAAGCGCTCAGCCAGCTCGAGGACAGCCTGAGGCGCATGAAGACCGATTACCTCGATCTCTGGCAGTGTCATCAAGTCAGTGAGATGGAGGAAGTCGATCAGATACTGGGCCCGGATGGAGCGTTGGAAGCCTTTGTCCAGGCAAAAGAAGAGGGGAAGGTGAGGCATATAGGGTTTACCGGACACCGGGATCCGAAGGTCCATCTCAGGTTACTCGAAGCATTCGACGGGTGGGAGACTGTTCAGCACCCGGTGAACCTGATCGACCCGCACTATCTCAGTTTCCTCGAGAATGTTCTGCCCAGAGTACGGGAAAAGGGCTTGGGGCTGCTGGCCATGAAGTCGAATGCAATGGGGGCAATTGCCAAGAACTCAGTCGCCTCGATCTCCGAATGCCTGCGGTTCGCCTGGAGCCAGGACATCGACACCCTGGTGAGTGGTGTCGAGACGGTCGCCCAGTTGGAAGAAAATGTACTGGCCTGCAAGACCTTCGAGCCGTTCTCAGGGGAGGAGGAGAAATCGCTTCTTGCGAGAACCGGCAAGGGGCCTGTCGGCAGCCAGCTTGAAGCCTATAAAAAGCCAGAGGGGGAATAGAGGGCCTCTAGATGGAGAGAGCAG
>CP070717.1:365374-368841 GCA_020350445.1 Acidobacteriota bacterium
ACAGTGACACGAAGGTTGACGCGACAACGGGCACTCGACACCATCCGGGCGACTACCTGATCCGAGAAGTATTCTCTCTCGCCGTTGTTCTGCTCAGCGGGATGCCCTTTCCGTTCTACCTGTTCTATCGGATCACAACGGTCCTCTTCACCTATCTGACCCACGCCAACATTGCAGTTCCGCTCTGGTTGGACAGACCGCTCAGCCTGATCTTCGTCACCCCCAACATGCATAAGTTCCATCACCACTTCGAGCGGCCCTGGACCGACACAAATTTCGGCAATATCTTCTCCATTTGGGATCGCATTTTTGGCACGATGGTCTACGATGACCCCAGAAAGGTCGACTATGGTCTCGACGTCCTTGATGCGGAGGCGGATGAAGATCTCGCTTACCAATTCCGAATTCCCTTTAATCCAGGGATCAAGACCGACTCTTGAGTTTTACGTTTCGGTGAAGCCGAAGAGGGGCAGAACACCTCAGCCCGAACTACTGGGGAAATCCACCCGACCAGTTGGACCGTTGCTGGCTCCTGCCCCGACGAACCGGCGTTTTTAGCATCCCTTTTGACACAGGTAGCGGATTAGAATGCTCCAATTGAAGATGATGCATCCCACTGCCGGCGGTCTGGCCACCGCTCGAAACCTGGTTCTTGGCGCCATAGCTCTGGCTTCAGTCGGAACGTACGCTGCTGGAGCCTTTCTCGACCTTGGTATTCTGAAATTCTTTGTCAAACCGGTCCCGGTCGTTTGCCTGGCTCTCTGGGTATTCGGAACGGATGGGTTAGACCGCTATGCAAAGACGATCGGAGTGGGGCTTCTCTTTGGCGCTCTTGGCGACATCCTTCTGGAAGCACCCGATCGTACTTTTCTACCAGGGCTGATCGCGTTCCTGCTGGGGCATCTCGTCTACATCGGAGCTTTCCTGCTGAGGAGCCAGCAGTTCAACCTGATTCGTGCACTGCCCGTTTACGCTTTCGGAAGTGCGATTCTCATGCCCCTGCTGCGCAGCCAACTGATCCAGGAACGCGGATTAGAGATTCCGGTCATAATCTACATGATCGTGATCTGTGCAATGGTCTGGCGCGCCTGGACGGTTGACACGGGATCGGATCAACGTTCGATCGCAACCCATCTGGCACTTGCCGGAGCCCTGCTGTTTCTCATCAGCGACTCGATCCTCGCAGTTCGGCTGTTCCTGTTTGATCTCCCATTCGCCCGATTCATCATCATGGCAACGTACTGGCTCGGCCAGTTCGGGATCGCCGCCTCAGCGATTCGCTATTCCCGCCCACCAAACACCCGCACCACCTAACCCAAAAAGGAACCCAAAAAGGGACAGGCTGGTTTTCGCCTGCTCCCGAGACAAAGGGACAGGCTGGTTCTCCCGGGAACCGGAAGGTAAGCGTCCGCTTGCCACCCCCAGCGGTCATAAATCACCGAAAAGGGGACAGGCTGGTTCCAATCGTAGTTCCAATCGCAGAGCCAGCACCCAAAAGGGACAGGCTGCTACTGCTCAAGTCCCCGGGGTAGAAGCCAGAAGGGGAAGCCAGAGGGGGACAGGCTGGTACTCGCCATGCCCGAATCGGGAAGGGGAAGCCAGAGGGGGACAGGCTGGTTCTCGCCATGCCCGAATCGGTATCCGCTGGTAGGATTACATTGGCAATCTTATGCCATCAGTCCAGCGCAGCCATTGTCCGTACCGAGGCGTCCCCTGAATCGAAGAGCTCCTGTCGAATCTCAGCTCCGAGACCTGGAGCATCAGAAGGCTGCACTGAGCCCTCTGAAGGAACGGGTACGTTATCGAGAAAATGTGGAAACTGGTGCGTATACTTCCAGTAGTTGCTTTCCATGATCAGAAAGTTCGGTATGGCCGCACACAGATGAATCGATGCCAGATAGAGTAGAGGCCCCCCACAAGTGTGTGGCGATGTGGGTATCAGGTACGAGTCGGCCATATCGGAGATCCGCTTCCCTTCCCACGGCCCTCCAACCCAGCTCAAATCGTACATGACGACATCGCAGGCCCTCTGCTGGAGTAGTTCCCGATACTCATAACGGCTGGCATAAGTCTCGCTCATGCAGATCGGCACAGAGGTTTCAGCGGCCAGCCTGGCGTATGCTTCGACACTGTTGGGGAGCATCACATCCTCGAGATACATGATTCCGTAAGGCTCAAGGACCTTCGCAATCCGTTGTGCGCTTGGCAGATCCCAACGGCCCCAACAGTCCACACAGATATCCATCTGGGTCCCGGAGCGATCCCGAATATCTCGGATCCACTTGAGCCCACTCTCGAGTTCCTGGGCAGAGATCGAATCACCTCCCCCGTCAAAGGGATAGATCTTCATGGCATTGATGCCCCGTTCCAGGAGAAAGTCGACGATCCTGAGGGTATCTGGCCCCATTCTCATTTCGTTGATCGCCCAATAATCGGTCGTCGTATTGTAGACCCTGATTCGATCTCTCGTCCTGCCACCCAAAAGGCGATAAAGAGGCAATTCAGAGGCCTTCCCCAAGATATCGAGCTGGGCCATATTCAATGCACTCAAGAGTCGCATTTCGGCCCCACCGGCATTCCGCATCGTCATCCGATGGTAGAGATACTTCCAGATCCCTGAGATATCCAGAGCGTTTCGACCCAAGAGCTGATCGGCAACGTCCTCCAGGGCGCCTACTTCGGCCGCCACAAATGGATAGGTCTCACCATATCCGACGAGCCCTTGTTCAGTCGTCAGTCGAAGCCACCAGAATTCCGTTTCACCCGATCCGCCCGAGCCGCCCCCAACTCTGAGGTCCTCTCGAAACGTAATCGCTTCGACCTTCACGATCTTCTGTGCTTCCGCGGCTGAAGCACTCAAATTCAGTGCCTGCCCGACACCTGCGGCTGAAGCCGCAAGAGCGGAAAGGCCAGTCTGCCGGATGAACTTTCGCCGACTCAGGCGGGAATCAGACATCTCTTCACTCCTGGTTCGTCACTTACTCGAAGCCTATTTCTGTTTCTCAGTCGCCCAAATCTCTGTATAGTCTGTCAGCCGAATGCGCTTCTTCAGGATCATCGACCTGACTTCAATGCTTCGGAGCACGTCCAAGACTTTTGCCCTGTGAACGCCGACACCTCCCCCTTCCTGGATATGTTCCGGTCTGGAGTGAATCAGTGCGCGTTGTTCAGGTGAGTCGATCGCCGGGTGACAAACCCAGAGCCATAAACCGGGGGACATTTCACGGACGCCTTCAACTGCCTCGCTCAACTTTTGGGAAACCGGCGTTTCGTATATCCCGAACTCCCTTTCGCCAAACGTACCAGAGAGCGGAAGGTCAAAATCAGCCGCAATCTTGCGTATTAAATCGCCGAGACCCGGATAGGTATCGTTACTGGCGGTTAGGTAATGCGTATCCAGGTACTGAACGTTGACCCCCTTCTTCTGGGCCAGTCTGATCTGGGCACGCAATTCCGCGTCAATCTCG
>CP070717.1:368941-372211 GCA_020350445.1 Acidobacteriota bacterium
GCCTGAGTACTGGTCCGGGTAGACGTCGATGAATTTGACTACCCAGTCCGCGTCGGTACCGGTCGTCTCGGCGAAGAGCTTCGCAATGACTCCGCCTCTGACCGTCAGATCCTCCTCGAGGGGCTCGCTGACCCAGGTCGCTACATCAGGCCTGCCATCGACAAAGCGCTGGTCTTCGACGAGCCACCGCTGCCATCGGGCAATGACCGAGGAGTTGCTGTAGTTGTACCCGAGAAATGGGCGGGGAGCTGCAGGTACTGGTTTTGCCGGATCGGAGACATAGCCTGTAATCGCTTCTGATTCCAGAGGTGGCTCAAAGGACAGGCGTCCACCGGACTGCAGGTAGAGCTTTCGAGTCTCCGATTTTGGCGGCCAGTTGTCGAATCTCCTCCATCGATTCGATCCCGTCTCGAAGGCTGTGACCGGGGCGGGAAGGTCCACCTGTTCGCCTTTCAGAAAGCGGCTCAGAAAGGGTTCCAGAACTTCATCCCGGAATCGAAGGGCTGTGTCCTCATCGAAGCCGATCGCTCCGAGATGACTCCCGTTCGAGAAGTGCTGGCCGTGGTACCAGGGCCCGGCGGCGAAGAAGTTCAGGTCGTTGTCGGCATCAAGTTGCTCCATCGCCTCATAGACGGCAGGAGAACCGTAAATATCCTCCTGGTCCCAGAACCCATGAACATGCAGGGTGGGTACGAGGCGGCTGGGAGAGTCAAACCACTGGTCGGCTGCACAGTCCTTCCAGTACTGGGTGTAGCTCGGGTTCTCGACAATCCTCGTCCACATTTCGTGCCGCTCGTCCAGTCGTGATCCGATGAAGCCGGCTACGGATCCCTGGCCGAGCATCCAGTCGTAAAGATCCCTTTTTTCATAGGGATAGCTGGATCTCGCGCCTTTCTTTGTCTCCATATTGTAGATGAACTCGAATGCGTAGCTGGCACGGAAGGCTCCCCAGTGAAACCAGTCGTCGGCCTTCCAGACATCCACGACGGGGTTGAAAGGTACGGCAGCCGCAAGTGCGGGATGAGGATCCCTTTCCGCGGCCAGCGTGAGCCAACCGGGATAGGAAGTTCCCCAGACTCCGACCTTCCCGTTGTTATCGGGAATGTTTTTGACCAGCCAGTCGATCGTATCCCAAGCATCGGTGGTCTCATCGGTTTCGGTCTGGTTGTAGGCTCCACGAGGGACACGGTACATGTGGTACTCACCCTCCGATTTAAACCGGCCTCGAATATCCTGGGCGATGAAGATGTAGCCGCCTCCCACGTATTTGGGCCCCATCATCACCTTGAGCTGGGTTGAAGTTCCCCCCACGATTCGGGATGCGTCATAAGGGGTCCTTTCTAACAGAATTGGCAGTGGACGATCGATCTGCTTCGGAGTGAGGATCACGGTGAAGAGTTGAACTCCATCCCGCATAGGGATCATCACATCGCGAACGACAAAATCATCGTTGGCACTCGGCTCTCTGAGCGAGGTCTGGCCAAAGGAAAGGCAGGGGATAAGAAGAACAGCAGCTAAGACCAGTAAACGATTGGACCGGACCTTCATGAGACCTCCACAAAAGCAAGTTTGAGAGAAAGTTGGGTGATTCTATGGGTTTGGAAGTGGAGAGTCAATCGACTGGGGGCCCGTTCAGCGGGCTGTTTCCTGGGTAAAGGTGGAGAAACTGAACTCGAAAAGGGTTTCCCCCGGGTTTGAACTGTCAATGGATCGAATCCTCCAGCGCCGAGGGAGCTCTATCCCGTTGAAGGTTCGAAAATCTGAAAAGGTCTCTTCGATCTTCTTGTAGGTCGTGTTGAAACTGAGTCCGAGTCGATGGGTTGTGGCAATGTGGCGAAGCGAGGGAAGCTCGAAGTAGAGAAGACTCGAGAGATGCTGTGATTCGTATTTCAGGGTGACACAGTGACAGGGCTCTTGAGTAAGACCTCCATATTCCACTTTGTCAGCGATGAAGTCGGTGTCAAGGAAAGCCCAGGCGGTTGTAAGGACGCCTCCCAGTAATCTCAAGAAGACGGGGCCCTGGAATGCGGGCAGGAATGTCTTGAAGATGCCTTCCGTATCGAAGCGTATAAAACCGTCCGTGGCGATAAAGGCATCATGAGCGTAACCGCCAAGGGGTGGGTTGAGTTCCAGGAACGTCTGGTACTCCGTCCCCTTCGTTTTGAACTCAGCGATCCCGCGTAGTGTTTGTGGTGTGAGCGGCAGCTCGATCCGAACCCGGCCAAAGCCTCGGCGCATACTCGTGGGTTCGAGCCGATCCCAAGATCCCAATGCGTCCTGATGCTGCAGGATGATTCCAGGAATTGTCTCTTGGAACTTCTGGTGTTGTACTTTCCGCAGTTGGAGGCCCCAGCGGCTGGTCTGATTTTCATATTTTGCTGTGAGGAACCACTTGCGCGGGATCGGGACGTCCTTGAGGGATTCAAAGTCCGAGAATTCCTCATCGACATAGAGGAACAATCGTTTCTCGGAATCCGCAGGGCTGCCTCGAGGAATCTTGTAGCGGGTACGTCGGTGCTGAAAACCGGTCGGATCAAGGTAGATCCGAGCTTCCATTTCGGATTGAAGAGTGACTACGGTTTCGAGCAGCTCTTCACCATCGATCTGCGTGATTCCGACGTATCTCATCTGATCCGAATCCAGTGATGTGAGCACTCGAGACCACCGGGTGGTCAGGCTTCCAAACAGCAGGCCCGATTCGACGAGTGCAGGAGCGGACTCGAGGAGTTCAAAGAAGGGAGTCTCGCCTTCCTGAATCGGTTCGAACCGCTGTGAGTATTCGGTCAGCGAGAACCCGTCCAATGCTTTCATGCGGCCGTCGAATTTGAATCGAACCTGCAGCCGGTCGGGGCCGTCCGAGAGGCTAAAGCTTGCAGTGGACTTAACGGGGTTGGGCCCTGTGGTAGAAAAAGTGGCGTTTCCAGTTAGGGAGCGGCTCGTCATGAAGAGGGCAGGACCCAGTGTTGTCAGGTGGCGGCTCACTAATTCAGTGGCAGCTGCCCCGGGACTCTCGGCCTCGAGAGGGGAAGTCAACAGGAGAAACACCAAAACTGTGATGCCTGGGGGGGAGGCCGTGCCCAGAACGCTCAATCTAAGCGCTTCAACCACGATCTGCTTCAGAGACCTGGTACCAGCCCCACAGCCAGGAAAGCCAATGCCAATCACCTTTCCTCCGTCTCAAACAGTGTAGCTTGGGTGTACATAGGCGTCAATGTTCCGGGCGTGCGATAGCTTTGCTGCTCGGTATAATGGGCTCGCGAGGAGGTAGGA
>CP070717.1:372311-381610 GCA_020350445.1 Acidobacteriota bacterium
AACAAGGCGGAACAGAAGTTCCGCACTCCAGGGGGTTGCCTTGGAACTCTTTTCTCCAACTAGCTTCCTTGGAATTTCGTTCTCCGGGGAGTTTCCTTGGAGGGCGGCAGTTTCTCTGCCGCCCTCTCCGAGCGAGTTCCGCTCGCGCCAATTCGAGGCTGATTGGCGCAATTCGAACCCCACCGTTGTTCCAGATCCCTACCCATCGCCAACAGCCTGCAGCCCTTCGACGTTGCGGGATTAATCGGCACAAAAAAACCGGGGCGAAGCGATTCGCCCCGGTTGAGCAGTTCAAGCTCAGATAAGCTACCTGCTATCTAGCATGGCGGCTGGCTACCGAATACTTCTTGCCATCAGCATGACAAGCAGTACAGGCTTCACCAAACGGCGCCGTATTCAGGTAGGCATGTGCCTGTGCCGGTTCGGAATCATGACATCCCAGACAGGCCACAGATGTGGACAGCATCGGGGAATACAGTTCCAGCGGCGTCGGAGTTGCAGCAACACCACGGCCACCCTCCCAGCTGTCGCCTACGTGACACTTCGCGCAGTTGCGAAGATCACCTGGATAGTGGACTTCGCTGAATTCACCCTCGAAGTAATCCCGGGTCAGGTTCGCTCCGTTGTGAATCCGGTGAATCAAGAGCGGGAAAGTCGCAGAATCACCGGGCTCCTCTTCGTCCGAGCCACCCAGCATCGGGGTATGGCATAACTGACAATAGCCAGAAGCATTGTGATAGTTCGAGCCGTGCATGGCCAGGTCTTCATGACACTCTTCACACTTGGCATCATCAACGATGGCGCGCCGTGGAACCGCTTCCGCGTCGGTAACCGCCGTATAGAACACCTCGTTTTCCATTGTCTCGCGAACTTCCCGTTCCTTGGTGGTCCCGGCGTTCAGCGTGACGATCCGGCGGCCGTTAAAGCCGACGGCCCACGTTCCGGAAGCGTCTTCCGGCAGCATCTGGGCAGAGCTGAGTGTATAGGTACCCGTGGCCTGGCGGAAGCTTCCTCCACCGGCCGGCACAGCCCCAGCTACCACATCTTCGCGCCATCCACTTGTGTAATCACCTGACGGGCCTGCAATCTGCAGTCTCATACGATTCATCTCAGCCATGTCGATCGGCGTGCCATCGTCGTTGGTCATCGTGAAGGTGACATCGATCGAACCACCCGGCCCGTTATTGGTAACAACAACGTCCGTGACATTGATGCCAGCCAGCTGGGCCGATTTGGATTCAATCGTATGCGCGCCCTTGACCGACGCGTCATACTCGAGTTCACCTTCGGGCATATGGCAGTTGGCGCACATATTGTCCGAGACTTGGGCACCACCCGCATGACCCTCACCGCTCTCCCAAATGACGTCGTCGTGGCAGGATCCGCAGGCGGCACGGGTCGGATTCAGATACGCGGCCTCCGCCTGGGAGGCGGTCTCCGCGTCATGGCAAGTCTCGCAATTGCGAATATCCTGCGGGAGGACCACATGGGAATAGTCATGGACGGAATTCCGATATCCAATGATCGTATATCCGTTGGTCAGATCCTCACCATAGTGGATCTTGTGGATCATTTCCCGCATGTCAACGGTATTACCCGTGTCGGGATCAATTACGCCCTCATAGTGGCACATAATACAGAGCTCAACACTGTGACGGCGTCCATGCAGGATGAGAGGATCGTGGCAGCGGGCACAAGCTTCGTTTGAAACGATGCTGCGAATTGTCTCCACTTCGCCCCCGCTGGGAACAAAGGTCAAGACTCCATCACTGACCGCTGATGGCAGATCCCAGTCAGAGAGATCGCGCTGAGCGTACCAACCGATGGAATGCGTCGCGTCCATATCATAGCCAGCAGGCAATTTCGTCCCATAAGTGTAGATATAGACACCCGGTTCGATCTCCTCGAAGTTTCCACCACTGTCAGAGGTTGGCTGTACAGCGGTCTCACCGGTAATATCGCTGGAAGCATTCCGCGTTATATAGGATTGGTACCACTGTCCGCCCTGTGGGATCGTTCCGAGAACAAAACTCAAACGAATCGAACCCGGGGTGAAAACACCATTCAGATCCAGAGGCTGACCTGAGTCATCGGTGACCTCAACACGAACAGTCACGGTTCCGTCTTCAGCAATCGCCCATTCCGTGACGTCAACGTTTAGACCAGGCCTCAAGAAAATCATCTGCTCCTGTGTCAGATAGAACTCTTTGTCAAGCGGCGAGTAAGAGTAATCCATACTCTTGATGACCGCTGCAGAGAGGCCTACCGAGACGAGCGTCAGTACGAGTACGAGGCTCAATTTCCTCGCCAAACTCTTGCTTCCCTTCATAGATTCCCCCTTCTTAAATTCACTCCTCTTTTGGCTGTAGGAACTTCAGCATTCCACACAACCTTGAGAACAGCCAAACTTGTCTGTTTCCTCTAAACCTCCCTCCTATCTAGACCTTTGCAGAATATTGGTAATTTTGACCTCAAACAAGGGACTTTCTTTCCCAGTCCCGGCTTCAATTCAGCGCTCGTCTATTTCCCCAGAGTCACACGCACGCC
Source organism: Acidobacteriota bacterium (assembly GCA_020350445.1). GTDB lineage: Bacteria > Acidobacteriota > UBA6911 > RPQK01 > JAPXNP01. The sequence goes on from CP070717.1 coordinate 374,859, forward strand.
GAGCACCGCCATATGGGTCTGGTAGTCCTGTGGATAGCTCATGATCTTTTCGTTGTAATCGTAATAATTCCACTGTCCGTAACCGACCATCCGTTCCCCAATCGGGACCTCAAACCGTGCAAACGGCTGATGGTAGTTGACTCCAACATTCCCCGAGTTCCCCCAGACCGAATATCCCATGCTCAACTGGGAATTCCGGATCAACATCAGGGTCATGTAGAAGTTCCCATAATTCCCCAGTTCCCGGTAGGTGAAACGATCGATCTCGAACGTCTGTGGGACAACATAAGGAATCGCTGTATCGATGTCGGTCCGATCCCACTGCCCGGTAAATGACATCCGCTCGTTTGGGGTATAGGTCAACTGGAGGCTATAGCCCCGATTATCTGAAAAGTAGTCGAGCACGTCATTCTGGTGGTCAAACAGGGTAACCGACCCGCTGATCTCCAGTGATTCAATCGGAGAGAAGCGTCCCTGGACCTTCACCCGGTCGAAGTCCACCGGATCGGTCCGCATGATCGCCTGGTCGGTCCGGCCTCGTTCGTAGTCAACGATAATCCGGTTCCGGCGGTTGAACATATAGGACGCACCGACAATCACCACGTTCCGGTCGTAGCCGAAAGAGTCCAGCCGGTCCATCGTCTTCCGTTCGAACCGATGGCCGACACGAATCGCAACATTGGGATTCACGAACAGCTGGCCCATCAGTTCCTGGATATCCAGATCCATTCCAATGAAGCCATAGAGCGGGATTTCGGTGTCGAGTCGATCAATAATCCTGGAACTCAGCAGCGGATCAACATTGAACCGCGACATCGAGCTCAGAGAAGAGCCTGAAACATGGAACCGGCGGGACCGGAACCTTTCGGTCACGAGAATCCAGTCGGCGGGTTTGAATTCCCCTCCGACATCAACCATCAGACTCGGGCCGCTGGCGATTCCGGAGGTATGCTGCTGGGATCCGGAATAGAACGCCCTCAATTCAGGGAAGGAGAAGAAGTTCCCACTCGAGTTCTCCCTGAAATCGATCCGGGTATCGGCCATCGAGTAGGATATCTTTCCCTTGAGTGCAATCTCATCGATCGGCTGGTAGGTCAGGCTGGCTGCCGAGTAGGGAATCACCCTCGACCGGAAATCGTTCTGTCCCTCGTAATCGTCGAGGTAGATGTCCCGCCCAAAGATCTTACGGGAGGAGTTCCCCTGCTGAAAACCGCTTGCGGAGAACGTCGTATTGTCGCGGTACCAGATGCCACCCTGCTCAACGAGCAGCGAAAGCTTGGGAAAACTGAATAGAATTCCACCGCGCAAGTCGTCCGCATTCCAGTCCAGATCCGACTGGAGGAGGAAGTCATCTCCCCCTTCTGTGATCGTCGTCTTGACAGGTCCAAAACGTCCTACCCTCTGATAGGAAATAAACGGAGAGTAGTTCTTTCCCGGCCTGAACTGCAGGTCAAACCCGTAGGTCCGATGCGAGACATCCTGTTTGTGCTGGCTTTCCAGGCTACCCTTTGAAAGAAGGGGGTTCGCAAAGGATGGGATCGAATTGAAGTAGGCGTAATTCTGATAAAAGAAATTCAAGTCATAGAGGCCATTCTTGGCCATTCTCACCTGGGCGGTGTTGTAGGGTTCTCCGCCCCAGTTATCCAGCCGCATTTCCAGCCGGTCAAAGTACTGATCCTTGCCCTCGGCTGGAGCGAAGAACAGGTTAGCTCCAAACAGCTTGGGACCTTCCCCTAAGTCGAGCTGGGATCGATAGAGATCTTCACTTCCACGAAAGCCGGCCTTCCAGCGGTAACCCAGATCCAGTTCAATCTGGTATTCATCGTCATCCTGCCCAAAGATCGGAGCAGTCATTGAAACCGCCAGGACCAGGAGGGTCACCAGGAAGCTGAGATCGCGCGTCTTTCTGATACTCCACATAAGCTTCCTCCTACCTAAAGAACGCAGGACTAACGTTTGAACCATGAATCTCGCGGTGACAGGTCGTGCAATTGCGATACCGGGGACTCCGCAGATCGTGAATCGCGGGAGGCTGTGCCGTCGCGATATTCGGAGTCATGCTGTGACATTCCAGACACAGTTGGTGCACTTCGTTTCGGACCAGCAATTTCGAGTTGAATGACCCGTGAGGCTGATGACAAGCCATACAGCCGTTGACTCGAGAAGAGGCGTGTTCGAAGACAAAGGGACCTCGCTTATCCGCATGACAGGATACGCATCCATTCTTCGGAAATACCTCGAGACGACTAAACGACTGTTCGGGGTCGGAATGCGGATTATGACATTCCAAGCAGGTCATCCCTCCTTCCAGAACGGGATGGTGGAACGGCTTTCGAAAAGCCGCTTCAACTGAATGATGGCAGCTCGTACAGAGCTCCACCGGTCCCTCTTTCAACAGGCCGAAATTGGCCTTTACAGGGTGGATCTGATGACACTCGATACAGCTGACCTGGTTCCTCGAATGCGGACCCTGCCTGAAGAGCGAGAGTGAATCCTCGGCCTTCCCATGACAACTGCGGCACTGATCGGATACCCAGTTGGGTGCCTTTCCTTCGAAGGTCGGCGGCGTATCGCCACCCGAATCCATGTGCAGACTGCCCGGTCCATGGCACCCTTCACATTCGGCGTCTCCGTGTGTGGAACTGAGGAAGCCGTTGGTGACCTCATGACATGCAAGACACATATCCCGGCCGATGAGCTCCGCTGTCTCTTCCTGAGTACCGGCCGCACCGACCAGTAAGAATTGAAGGATCAGAATTTGGATCATAAAAGATGGGTCTCCAAAATAAGATACCGGGGGGCATTCAAACCCCCCGGCATCTTATTGAGTCAAGCTGTTCGAGTCATACCCCGCCTAGCGAGCGTGACTTCTGGCGACGGAGTTATCCTTGCCGTCGCCATGACATGCCATACAGGCTTCGCCGAAGGGCGCGATATTCAAGTAGGCATGGGCCTGGGTCCCTTCTGCATCGTGGCAGCCGAGACAGGCCACTGTCGTAGTCGGCATCGGGCTAAAGAGCTCCAACGGCGTCGGAGTCGCCGCGACGCCACGGCCACTCATCCAGCTGTCGCCCACGTGACACTTCGCGCAGTTCCGAAGATCACCCGGATAGTGGACACCGCTAAATTCACCCTCGAAGTAATCCCGGGTCAGGTTCGCTCCGTTGTGAATCCGGTGGATCAAGAGCGGGAAATTGGCGGAATCACCGGGTTCTTCCGGATTTCCACCACCCAGCATCGGGTTATGGCACAACTGACAAGAGCCAGAAGCATTGTGGTAGTTCGAACCATGCATCGCCAGGTTTTCATGACACTCTTCACACTTGGCATCATCAACGATGGTGCGCCGTGGAACCGCTTCCGCGTCGGTGACCGCTGTGTAGTAGACCACGTTTTCCATCGTTTCGCGGACTTCCCGCTCCTTCGTGGTCCCAGCATTCAGCGTGACGATTCGGCGACCATTAAAGCCGACGGCCCACGTTCCGGAAGCGTCTTCCGGCAGCATTTGAAATGAGCTGAATGTATAGGTTCCGGTGCCCTGGCGGAAACTTCCTCCAGCGGCCGGCACGGCCCCAGCCATCACATCTTCCCGCCAGGAAGAGGTGTAATCACCTGACGAGCCTGCAATTTGCAGTCTCATACGATTCATCTCAGCCATGTCGATCGGCGTACCATCATCGTTGGTCATCGTAAAGGTGACATCGATCGAACCACCCGGCCCGTTATTGGTAACAACAACGTCCGTGACATTGATACCAGCGAGCTGGGCTGATTTGGATTCAATCGTATGCGCGCCTCTGGTCGAAGCGTCGAATTCGAGTTCGCCTTCTTCAAAGTGGCAATTCGCACAGAAACGATCCGAAATCTGCGGGCCACCCAAATGGCCTTCACCCGAAGCCCATACCACTCCGTCGTGGCAGGAGCCACAAGCCGCGCGGGTTGGGTTCGTGAACGCGTTGTTTGCCTGAACAGCCTCGTCGACGTGGCAGGTGGTACAGTTTCGATGATCCTGCGGGAAGACGACTTCCGAGTAATCATGGACCGACTGGCGGTAACCGATGATGGTGTAGCCGTTTTCGAGCTCTTCACCCATATGGATCTTGTGGATCATCTCGCGCATATCGACGGTATTACCCGTGTCAGGATCAATAATGCCCTCGTAGTGGCACATGATACAAAGCTCGACACTGTGTCGACGGCCATGCATACGTAGAGGATCGTGACAATTGGCACAGGCCTCATTCGTTACGAGGCTGCGGATGGTCTCAACTTCACCACCACTGGGAACAAAGTTGATCACTCCGTCATCCATCGGAGCGCCCATTTCCCATTCACTCAGGTCTCTCTCGGCATAGAAGCCGATCGAATGGGTCGCATCTCGATCGTAGTCAGACGGGAGCTTGGTCCCAAACGTATAGACGTAGGTACCCACTTCGACTTCTTCGAATACCCCATCGCTATCCGAGGTGGACTGGACCGCGGTATCTCCCGTGATCGGACTGGTTACCGTTCGAAGCGTATAAGCACTGTACCAGTCACTCCCCTGAGGGATGGTGGCCAGGACAAAGCTCAGCCGGATGGAACCCGGGGTCATTACACCATTCAGATCCAACGGCATTCCAGCATTGTCCGCCACAGTTACTGTCACGGACACCGTACCGTCTTCAGCGATAGCCCAATCGGTGATCTCAATATCCAACCCCGGTCGGACAAAGGCAACCTGTTCATCAGTCAGATAGAACTCCTTATCGAGCGGAGTGTAGGAATAATCAATATTCTTTACCACCGCTGCGGAGAGCCCTACTGACAGGAGAACGAGTGCGAGGACCAGACAGATCTGCCTGGTAATGCTCTTACTTCCCTTCATAAAATTCCCCCTTCTTCGTTTCGAGTTGTCAGTCCTCGATACCTGAGCCAGTCAATCGGCCCCAACCACTAACCCGGCGGACTTCCCCAAGCCCACCGGACAAACTAACATCCTCTCTTAAGCTTTTCTCGCAACCTGAGAATAATACTAACCCCCAGTCGGGGACAAGGGAATTTACCGTTAATCTAACGTAAATTCCGGCGGGGACAGTGGGGGAATCCCCGATTCAGTGGTTAGGGTAGAATGTCGCTGATGCCAAGGATGAAACGAATCGCCGTCGTAGGTGCTGGAGTCTCCGGATTGACTGCGGCGTATTACCTGAATCGCATCCGGGAAGAGCAGTCACTGGAACTGGAGATCGCTCTCCTGGAAGCCTGTGACCGGCCCGGAGGAGTCATCCGTTCAGTTCGCAAGGACGGACTTCTTCTGGAAGGCGGCCCCGAGGGATGGGCCTCCTATAAGCCAGCGGCCAAAGTCCTGGTCAAAGACCTGGGCTTGCAGCAGGACCTGATTGGATCGAAGGACATTCACCGACGCACCTTCATCGTCAATCAAGGACAATTGACTGAACTTCCCAAAGGGATGGCCTTCTTTGCCCCCGTCGACCCGATTTCATTCTGGCGCTCGGCGCCGATCAGTATCCGGGGCAAGTTCAGGGCCTCTCTCGAACCCTTCATCAGCCGCAGCAAGGGAGATCTCTCCGTCCAGCAATTCTTCGAACGCAGACTGGGAAGCGAGTTCACCGAAGAAGTCGTCGAACCTCTCATATCAGCCATCCTGGGATCCGATTTCCGAAAGGTCAGTGCCCGAAGCGCCCTGCCGGAAATGTACGGCATCGAACAGCGAACCGGCAGCCTCTGGAAAGGGATGCGACGCTTTGCCAACATCCCGGCGACGGTTTCCACCTTGAATTCAATGCGCCATGGAATGGGGCAGGTCATCGAGGGCCTGGTCAACCAGCTCGGCCAGGTCCAGAGCCATTACAGCTGCGGACAGCTGAAGTTGAAGAAATCTAACGGCAGCTACTCCCTCGTTTCAGACGCCTTCGAAGGGGAGTTCGATTCGATCATCTTCTGTACTCCAGCGCACGCGACTGCATCGATCGTTCAAGACCCGTTCCCAGAGACCGCAGGGATACTCAACGAGATCCCCTATGGTTCCAGTAACCTCGTCTACCTGGCCTATGAACGATCCGGGTTTACCCACGATCTCAATGGATTTGGATTCATCGTGCCTTCACGGGAGGCCGGAACCGTTGACGCCTGCACCTGGGTGTCCACCAAGTGGGACGGCCGCTGCAGTGACGATCGCGTCCTGATCCGATGCGCTATCCACAGCGGCCGCAAGCATCGGGCCGACCTTTCAGATGAAGCCCTCGTCGAAGCGGTCCACCAGGAACTCCACCGGCTCCTGAAGATCGACAGTAACCCCTGCCTGTCCCAGGTATTCCGGGTGAAAGGTTCTCTCCCCCAGTTACTGGTCGGGCACAGCCGGAAACTGGAACGGATCAGCGAGAGCCTCAAGGACGATCCCAATCTTTATATGGCCGGATCCTACTGGGGCGGTGTGGGAGTCCCGGACTGTATCAAGACGGGCAAGGCCGCAGCGGAACGCGTTGCCGAATCCCTGTTCACCGCCTGACTGAGGCTGGTGGAAGAGGTCGTTGGCTGGTGGAAAAGGTCGTTGGCTGGTGGAAAAGGTCGTTGGCTGGTGGAAAAGGTCGTTGGCTGGTGGTCGTTGGCTATTGGCCGCGGGCGGTTGGCGGCTAATGACGAATAGCTGCTGGCCGCTGGTTGTTAGCTAGTTCCCGTCCGGAAACCCCGGTTTTGGAGAGGAAGATCCGGATGGAAAGGTCTGCGAGGATAGGGATGCAGGAGAGGATAGG
>CP070717.1:381710-388022 GCA_020350445.1 Acidobacteriota bacterium
CGTGGTTTTCAGATTTCCAGCATGGCCGTCAGTGAAGATGGGCGCTGGGTCGTACTGGGGGAAGAGGAAGACTTGAGCCAGTTGATGGTTTTCCCGGTCGAGTAGGCGGAGGCGGGACGGCTCAGTCGTTGATGAGGTAGTTTCATCAATCGAATGAGTCAACTGCTGCGGGGCCTGGTTTCAGAAGGAACTCAGTTAGTCACCCTTTGAATTGGCGAGAACAAGAGCCCCGATTGCCAGAACTGCGCCGACCGCGACCCCTGCAATAACTGCGATCTTCACCCCCCGCGAGGTGTGTACTTTGGGCCTTAAGCCGTTGATCTCAGAGTACGCGATTTCAAAATTCTCCTGGGTCTTTCTGTCAGCGAGGGTGAAGCTTTCGTCCTCAATTGAAAGGGTGTAGCCATCAATCCTTCTTCCGTCTGCCAGTACGACCTCCCATCTAGCTTTCTCACCAACACCCCGTTTGGACACTTGTTGCTTCCATTCCGAGATTTGACTCGCTCTTTGATCCGCAGCCTGGGGCGAAGATGGTGAAACGGGGGCATGGCTGGCTAGGAACAACACCAAGATCAAGATGACAGAACCGACTCTACTCACCTTGGCTTCCTCCAATACAAGTAATATTCGGACATCTATAACGGCCAGACAACCGGGAAAATCCCGGATTTGCGAAAGATCCTTGTCGAACCGCTCGAGCTGATACCGACCGTCCGGGTTGCGGCGGCAGATGCTTCACGTACGACAACCATCCTGGTTGTCTCCGGGTCTGCTGCGCCGTTAACAAACTGGACGATTGTTCTGTGGAGAGTTCGCAAGAGACAAGGTCGAAAGAGACAAGGTCGAAAGAGACAAGCTGGAAGCTTGTCGTACGTTAGCGGCGGCGGCGGTGGGAGCGGGCGGTTTCGATGGCATCACCGAGGCGGCGACGGGCCGATTCAAAGGTCGCCTCGTCTTCGGTGAATCCCAGGTTGCCGTCGGTTTCGGAAAAGACCCGCGGAACGACTTCGTCGATCACCTCGTCGACCAGGCCGGAAAGACCCATCCGACGGGCCAGGGTCAGGTACTGGTGGTCCTGCAGGCCTCGGCGGAAGTTGGCAAGCCGGAAGGAGGAGATCGGTCCGGGGACACCGCGATCCTGGTCAGGATGAACGATTTCTTCGCCCGGATAGATGAGAACACCGTCGCCGTTGCCGTAGGAGCCTCCGTTGTCGAAGGTGACCGGGTTGAGCCAGATGTTCTGGTTCTTTTCCACTGCCGGCCCAAGCTGGTGGTTGTGTTGCCAGTGGACGCTGTGCCAGTAGAAATAGAGTGAGATCTCGTGCTTGAAGCAGGCCCAGATCGTCGCTCGTGCGTCGGTGGCGGGCGCATCGATGACGATCGCTCCGAGATAAGGCCGGCCCCCGTTGTAGGTCCAGAACTCATGGCCCTTGGCTCTCTCCTTCAGCGCCCGGGATCGATCGTAGCGCTGGGGTGGGGAACACCAGTAATCGATCCAACTGTCGAGTGCTGGCGTATACGCTGACGTGACAAAGACTGGCAGCCGGCCTCCGGGGCCGGGATTGGAGTGGATGTTGTCAGCGATGTTCCGGATCTCGGGCCATTGAGAGGAGTTGGGCTCGTCGGGCAGGTAGACGAACGTCAGATAGTCAGAGAGCAAGCCGTCGAGAAAGGTGATCCATGCGTCCGAAGTCTGCCAGGCCGACCCACGTTCATTGAAGGCGGACCCCGGTCCGTAAAATGTGGCTGGGATGATCCGGTTACCGATCCCTTCACCGGGACCACGGTAGCCCCTTGGGCCGGTGAAATCAGTCCCGTGGAAGCGCCCCTGGTTATCCGTTGCCGAGGCGATCGAGTAGCTGTGGACCAGTTCGATCCGGTTCCGATGAGCGAACCGGTGGTATTCAGTATCGAGACGGCGGCCGTGATAGAGCAGCGGCTGCCCGCTCTCGAAGTAGATCATGGCATCGATAGAATTCGTCTCGGGCAGGTTGAAATCCCAGAGATTCAGCGTTACCGGGATCGTGTAGAGGGTCGAATCAGCCGTGACCTCGAGCGTTCCCTGGTAAGACCCCGACGGACGGTCCCTTCCGGTGTAGATCTCGATCCAGATCGACTGGTTGTATCGTCGACTGACCCTGAGGGGAAAACCGCCCCGGTCGGCGCGAGCGTTTTCAGGAATGATTTGAACAGGCTTGCTGCCCAGGGGATCGGCGGGGGCCGATGGACCTATTTCATACATCCAGCTGGCCCGCGTTGCCTGGTTGACCTGCATGTAATTCACTGAGAAGAGCTGGATATCCCGGTCAGTGTAATCGGTCGGGTCACTGGCGGGCGGTCTGTAGGTAATCTTCGAACCGGTGGTTGTATGGACAAGCTTCGGAAGGGAAGCCGAGAGCTGAGCGATTCCCTCGGTGTCCGCTTCGACGATCACTTGGAATGCGACAATCTCGTTCCGGGCCCCGTAGAGAACGATCTCCCCACCATTCCAGATCGAGTTTGACGCCTTCAGCGGGCTGAAAAGGTAATCCTGTTCGACTCTTTCACCATCGCCGACGGCCCAGATCTGATGGACTCCCGCCAAGCCGGATGGGGTGATCAGTCCGAGCATGAAAAGAGTGAGCAGGGTGAGTCTGGAAAAGGTGAATTTAATTAATAGATGCTGGGATTTACGCATTGAAACCTAGAATTTGGAGAAGGCGGAGAATTGATTGACAGAAAGCACGTTGCCCGCACCGTCCAGGTGGGTCACTCTTCCCACGATTGGGGCTCCCGCCGTCTTCTCGACACCTTCGCTGGTGCCGTTGAAGACGACTGTTCCAAACGATCCGTCTTCGAGGGCCTGGCGATGGAAGCACTGGAAACTGTTGCCGAACCAGGTGCCGACAACCGTGAAGGATTCATTCGGAGAGAGGTCGGTCCGGGTCCCACTGCCGATGAGCTTGAACTCGTTTGAATCGAAGACCCAGTAACCGGTCTCCAGCAGCGCCTCGCTTTCATCCCGGATCTCATACTGCAGAGAGAAACCGAAGGGACGCACCGGCATGCTGGTCAATTGGGTGCCATCCAGTCGCAGGGTGAGAATTGGGATCGATCGGCTGGCCGAAGTCTCGATCACCATCGTCGCCAGGTCGGCCGATTGTTGAGGGAAGAGCTCGGACGCCAGCCGGGCGAAATGTTGATGGGGTGCCAACTGAAGGGTCAAGGTCTCGAGCCGCTCTTCGCCGCGGTAGAGATCGATTGCGATGTCGACGGGCGTGTCATCAGGGTTGATGAAGGCTACTCCCGTCGAGGCGGCTTCCTCACGGTCATCGAACTGGATCTGGGCAAAGCGAAACCGTTCGGCACTCGTCACACCGACTGAATCGAGGACCTTCGTCCCCTGCCTGATCCGGTAGAAGAGGCTCGCCGAGACCTTGCCGCCCGGGGTGTTTGAACGGATGCGGAGCCATCCTGCCCGCAGGCCGGAATCGGCCAGGGAGAGCCGCAGGGAAAGGTCCTGGAACGGACTCAGCTGACGGACAAACGTGGCGGAAGGTACTGCACCATCGACCTGGACGGCCAGGGGAGCACCATTGGCCAGGTCAGCTGACTCTCCGGAGAAGACCTCGAAGGTGACGGAATCGGTGACGGCAACATTGTTCGAAACCTGAACCACCGTCTCGAAAGACTCGCCGACAACGATTTGGGGAAAGGCCAGTTCGGACTGTCCGACCGACTGACCCATGGTGACAAGAAGAACGAGTGGCAACAGCTCCCGGGTCATAAGCTACTCCTGTACGAAAGCGTGAGCGACCAGTTTACCGGGATTGAAGCGTTTCAGCACGAAGAACGTTTCAGCACGACGGACGTTTCGGCACGACGAACGTTTCGGCACGTTTCAGCACGACGGACGTTTCGGCACGTTTCGGCACGACGAACGTTTCGGCACGTTTCGGCACGGGGAAGCGGTGGATGAGGGGAGACTAGTTGTTGACGATTGACGATTGACGATTGACGATTGACGATTGACGCTGGGCGATTGACGATGGGGTGAGGTTGCGAAGGTTAACAGGCTCAACAGGTTCTTCGGGTTCGGCGGGCGGCGGCGCAGGGAGAGTGTTCACAATTAGCTGCGGTTCAGTTAGCCTGACACCCTGAGGTGAATTGAATGAAGATGACATGGTTCTTTTCTCTGGCTGTATGCGTGACCCTGATCTCTTGCCAGACAGGTCAAAACCCTGACCTGGGTCAGGATGCGCTTGAACTCTCCCTCATTCCATACCCTGAATCGGTCCAGCCGCTGGAAGGGACGCTGAAGGTGACCGCGGAAACAACAATCCTGGCCGACCCAGATGCGAGCGAACTGGCTGAGAGTCTGAGTCGCTACTTCAATGAGGAATTTGGCCTGAACCTCGCGATAGAGCAGGGAACTGACAGTCGAGAAGATGGCATCGTTCTCGATCTCGAAGCGCCCGGCCCGGGGTCCTCTCCAGAGGAATATCAATTGGAGGTTGTTCCCGAGGGAGTCATCCTGAAGGCGACAGCGGTCAGCGGACTCTTCTACGGTGTCCAGACTCTCAAACAGATCCTCAGCCACCAGAGTTCAGGCTCAAGCGGGGCATCCCCTGGGCTGGAGATCCCGTGTGTTTCCATCCGGGACAAGCCTCGATTCGAGTGGCGGGGCCTCCTGCTGGACTGCGCCCGGACGTTCCAGTCATTGGACTATCTTCGCAAGACGATTGATCATATGTCTTACTACAAAATGAATGTCCTGCAGCTCCATCTGACGGATGACCAGGGGTGGAGACTGGAGATTGAGCGTTTTCCTGAATTGACCAGTGACGGTAGTCAGTTTGCCGAGCGATTCAAGGAACCGGCTCAGAATCAGGGTTTCTACACGAAGCAGGAGATGAGGGATCTTGTCGAATACGCTTCGAGGCGCGGGGTTACGATCGTCCCGGAAATCGAGATGCCGGGTCACAGTATCGCCGCACTGAGCTGTTATCCGGACCTCTCCTGCATGGGAGGCCCCTTCGAGGTCTTCCCGTTCTTTCTTGGTCCGAACATCACCGAGGACCTGCTCTGCGCTGGGAATGATCGGACATTTGATTTCCTCAAGGGGGTCTTGGAAGAGGTGCTCGAGGTCTTTCCCTCCGAGTACATCCATGTTGGAGGGGATGAGACTCCGAAAACGATCTGGAAGAAGTGCCCCAAGTGTCAATCGCGAATCAAGGCGCAGGGGTTAAAGGATGAAGAGGAACTGCAGGGCTGGTTCATTGAGGAGATCGGGGACTGGCTCCGGGCCAGAGGCCGGAAGCTGATCGGATGGGATGAGATCCTGGAAGGTAATGTCGGCCAGGAGGCTGCAGTGATGAGCTGGCGCGGCATCGAGGGCGGAATCGAGGGGGCTACGGCCGGGCACCGGGTAGTCATGTCTCCCGTCACCCACTGCTACCTCGACTTTTCTCCCGTCCAGATACCGATCCGGGAGATGTACTTGTATGAACCGGTTCCAGAGAGTCTCACTGCCGGCCAGGCCGAACTGATCATGGGACTCCAGGCGAATTTCTGGTCCGCCATTGACCGGACCCCGGCCCGGGTTGACGCCATGCTCTATCCCAGGGTACTGGCGATAGCCGAGCGCGGGTGGTCTGCTGGTGAATCCAGAGACTGGGAAGATTTCGAGTCCCGCTTGGGGCCTCATCGTCACTATCTTCAGCAAAAGGGTACGATCCTTTGGGAAGAGCCCGTTGCAGAATGGTCGGGAAGGGAGCTGGCTTCCGGTATCCAGGAAATCTCAATTGATGTTTCTGAGAGGATCAAGGCCCCAGGACGATACAGCGTCTATTTCCGAAAGAAGGCGTGGGAGGACGCCAAAATCAAGGTCCATGAAAGCGCCCTTTTTGAAGGTGACCGTCTTATCAGCAGTGATGATCATTTGGGCGTCGCTGGATGGGATTTTGATCAGCCCGACTATTTCCTGGAGGTAAGTGAGGTCCAGGAGGGTGCGAACTACCAGTTGCGGATTCGATTAGAGGGTACCGGTAGGGAAGGCGGAGGAGAGGTCTATTTTGGCCCGAGCCGGTAAGAAGTAAGTTTGGTGTGTATGCCAGCGGAAGGTAAGCGTCCCGCTTGCCAAACGGGGTTGAGTTGGATGGTAGCGCTGGAATGGTGAGGTTCGTTTCGCAACCGGGACGGTGCCTTTCGGTTCGTTTCGCAACCGGGACGGTTACGTTCCGGACGGCGAGCGTCTCGCTTGCCAACCGGGTTGGGGTTGGATGGCAGCGCTGGAATGGTGAGATTCGTTTCGCAACCGGGACGGTTACGTTC
>CP070717.1:388122-391638 GCA_020350445.1 Acidobacteriota bacterium
AAGCAGGGATGCTTGTCGTACTTTGGGCCACGATCCGAGACCCAGGGCCTGCGGTAAGAGACAAGCGGGGATGCTTGTCGTACTTTGGGCCACGATCCGAGACCCAGGGCCTGCCGGGAGAGACAAGCAGGGATGCTTGTCGTACGCTAACCCCAGGCCCCAAAACCTAGAACCCACAACCCAAAACCCACGACCCAAAACCCAGAACCCAACACCCAACACCCAAAACCCAGCACCCAATACCCACCTAGCACTGGCCATAGTCACGCCAGACCGATTTGATCTTGCCCAGGGGGGCCTCGACTCGCTCGAAGAGCTGCTGGCCAACCAGGTAGAGGACTCCAAAAGAGGCGATCAATCCACCCCAGAGGAAGGTACTTCCTACAGGGATCCATTCGGCCAGTCCACGCAGAATCGCCATCAGAAACAATCCCTGAGCGGGTGCGTCGTGCATGCCGAGAATCGGTCCCAGCAGATTCAGCAGCAGGAAGCCCCCCCAAAGTCCGAGTAGCAGGAAGAACAGTAGCCGTGACGCGGACTCGAACCGGCTGACTCGAAACTGCAGGAGCCAGATCCAGAAGATCACCGCCGTAATCCAGGTGCAGAGGATTCCTCCCAGCAGCCACGTCCGGTTGCGTAGGACGGAAGCAGTGACCTCACCTTCGAAACGGCAGAAACACTCGTCCCCCTCTGTCGTGACCAACCCGGCAATCTCAGGACTCTCTTCGCTGAGGGCCGCAATACGATCCGGCGACAGGGTGGGAGTTCCCAGGACGTCGGTCTGAACCCGGGCCGCCTGCCAGGCAAAGAAACGCTTTGAATTCGAAGGACCCGCCCGATAGGGAAAATAGACCGCGACCGGCAGCCCCGGGACCACGTTCAGTGCTTCAGGCTGGACCGTCTCTCCCCAGGCCGCGGTCAGCGACGGTATCTGCCCATCCCAGCCCACTCTCCAGAACTCCTGCGGGGCCTGAACCCCATGTTCTCCGCAGCACCACTCCAGGCGGTCCTCACTGAACGGCAGCTTTGTCAGCCCCCCGACGATAAAGCCCGCGAAGATCGGGATAAGGGCCGGAAGACAAATGTAAGGGAACAACAGCCGCCGCTTGATAGGAAGTCCATCAACTCGATTCAACCGAATCAGCCCCTGGTGGAAGAGGATGAAAGGCCAGACCGTCAGGAACAGCAGGCTGGGGAAAGGGCTCCGTCCCTCGAGAAAAGCATCCCAGAGCAAGAATGCGTAGAGTCCAGTAATTGGAGCGAAGACCCACATCTGCCAGTAGCTGCTCAGGGCCCGAAAAAGCATGCGGTGAAGCTGCGAGCCCTTTCTTGTTGTCCGTACAGCCGTTTCACCGGTTTCGGGGCGCAGCGACACGTCTTCAGCACCGGGCGACTCATCTGGCTCCATTGGCAATAGCAGGAAAGCAGCCGGAATCGAGCGATGAAGACGAATTGCAAGTATTGTGGCAACTCCGGCCAGACCGAGCGTAAGAAGGAGGCTTGTGGGGGCCACCAGAACCAGAACCAGCAAGACAAACGAGGCGAAGACGACAAACAGCATGTACTCAAAGCGGAATCTCACCTTAACCAGTTCAGGCCAGGGGCTTTGAAAGAGAAAAGCCGCAAGAATCAATGTAACCAGCCCCCGCGCCCCTACCAACAGGTATAGCGATTCGAACTGGACGCCACTCCCACCGTCAGCAACTCGCATCGACACCAGGACAGTAGCGATCGCCACCGGGATAACGATTGCCAGCAGGATCGTTCCCATCCGAATCCACCAGAGTTTGACGGCCCGAATCGGTAAAGCCATGAAGAAGGGGCTGGTCCGACTCACGAAGACCAGGTTGTTGAAAAGAACGATCAGCAGGCAACTCACCCAGGCCGTCCCCACAGTAAAGAGGAGCCACCCGCTCTGTTCGTCGTTCAGCGTACTCAGATCTCGAGGCAACCGCATCGCGACCGTCCGCAGGAACAATCCACCAACGATTCCGAACAGCGCCGGAGCCCAGAACCCTTTCACATTGGGATCGAGGCGCAAAAGCTTGAAGGTCATTTCCGCCTCCCCATCAGTTCGATGAACATTTCTTCCAGCGGAATCGTCCGACACTTCGCATTCCCGATCTGGAAACGGTCGGCCAATAAGCTTCGCGCTCGGGAACAATCCGCTCTGAAGACTGCGTGGAAAGACTCCGGACGCTTCCGGATCGTCAGGCACTCCTCCAGTTCGAGCAGCTCGGAGGCGCGACTCTCGATGTCCAGGGGTAGCAAAACCAGCGAGAACCCTTCCCGGAGTTCGTCCAGCGATTCATCGATCAGTACACGGCCCCGGTCAAGGATGACGATACGATCGGCTAGACGCTCAACATCTCCCATGTGATGCGATGAAAACAGGATCGTCGAACCCGATTGGGTCAGATACTGGATTGCAGTCTCGAGGAACTCGCGACGAATCGCCGGATCGAGTCCCCCGGCCGGTTCGTCGAGCAACAGTAGTTCCGGGCGATGAGCAATGGCACAGAGCAACGCCACCTGCCGGGCCTGCCCTTTGCTCAACTCCTTGATCTTGCTGCGCAATGGAACATCGAAGGTTTCTCTCAGCTCCCGCTCGAGATCGGAATCCCAGCGGGGAAATAGTTCCCGATGCAGGCCGATGACATCTTCCACCCGAAGAAACTCGGGCAAGACCTGATCCTCCGCTACATATCCGACTCTTTGTTTCACCTCGATGGGATTCTGCCTCGGTTCAATGCCAAAAACCCTCACCCCTCCCTGCTGGGGTTCCAGCATTCCCATCGCGATCCGCATCAGCGTCGTCTTCCCTGCCCCATTCCTTCCCAGAAGTCCGACCACTTCACCCGGTTCGAGACTCAAGTTGAACCCTTCGAGTACAGGAACTCCCTTCTTATAGGCTCGATGGATGTTCTGAAACTCAACGACACTCATGACCATTCCTCCTCGTCGCTAACCCCTTCCAGCATCTCCGTAAAGATCCGCCGTGCCTCCGCCGCGGGAATCTCCAGCTGACGGACGATTGCAACACTCGGGAAAAGGCTTTCTTTGAGTTGCTCTATCTTCCGGTCGTGCAGTTCGACCGCATCGACCGCTTTGACAACAAGGGGGCGTCCTGGACGCCGTTCAACGACTCCCTCACGCTCGAGGAAGGAATAGGCTTTACTGATCGTCATCGGATTGACTCCCAGTTCGGTGGACAAGGAGCGGGTCGAAGGCAGGGGTTGGCCCGACTTCAAGACCCCGCTCGAGATCAGGAACTTAATCTGATCCATCAGCTGGCGATAGACCGGCACGCCGCTGGAGGGATCGATCAAGATCAATAGGTTGGATGGGGGATCATTGTTGGTCAATGGTCACCTCCAGGCGATTGATGATTGATGATTGGCGATGGACGATGGGCGATTGGCGATTGACGATTGGCGATTGACGATTGACGAGTGACGAGTGACGATTGACGAGTGACGATTGGGGACTTGCTGTTGGCGATTGTCGGTTGGCGGT
>CP070717.1:391738-395090 GCA_020350445.1 Acidobacteriota bacterium
GATGAAACGCAGCAACTTCTCGGTTGCCGATTCTCTCAAGGACGCTGACTTTGCGGCACCCTACGTCGAAAGGGATCGGGAGCTTAAGTTGGTCCCCTTTCGCCCGCTTGACAACATCGGACCTGCCGGGTCAATCAACTCATCCGTCAATGAAATGCTGGAATGGATCAAGGTGAACCTGGAGCAGCATGACCAGGAACTGATCAAGCAGAGCACCCTGAGAGAGATGCATACACCCCAGACGATTGTGGGTGGATATCCCGTCGAGCCCGAAGCCTTCCTCTCCACCTATGGCCTTGGCTGGATGATTCAGTCCTATCGTGGGCGTTACAACGTCCTGCACGGAGGTGCAATCGATGGTTTCAGCGCCCTGGTTTCGCTTTTTCCAATGGATGGTCTCGGCATTGTCGTGCTGGCCAACAAGAGTGGCGCAGGAATCAACGGCTTGCTGGTCAACCATGTGGTCGACCATATCCTCGGATTGGAGACCAAGCCTTGGCTGGCGGAGGCCCTTGTGAAACGGAACAAAGGGCTGGAGGCAGTGGAGCAGGCTGAAAAGAAACGGGAGATGACCCGGGTGAAGGGAACCTCGACCTCGCATCCACTCTCCGACTATGCGGGTCAGTACGAGCATCCCGGGTACGGGGTGGCCGCGGTCGAGTTGCTCAACGGGGAGCTGATAGCCACGTATAACCAAATAGTCACAGCGTTGGAACACTGGCATTACGACGTTTTCAACGGATTGGAGTCGGAAGACCCTGTACTTGAGAACTTCAAGTTCGAATTCCGTTTGAACACGCGCGGAGAAGTGGACGCCCTGGTAGTGGCCTTGGACCCGGAAGTAGAATCGATTGTTTTCCAGAGGAAGCCGGATGCCCGCCTTTTTGAACCGGATTTTCTCTCGAAGCTGACTGGTAAGTTCACCCTGGCCACAGGAGTCATCACGGTTGAGTTGAAAGGCAGTACCCTGTTTGCGAGTGTGTCGGGACAGCCAGTCTTTGAACTCGTGCCCCGACGGGGCGTCGAATTCGATTTGAAGGGGGTATCCGGATTCAGTGTTCGATTTGTCCTCGACGAGTCGGAACGGGTTACGGAGATCCAGTTGATACAGCCCAACGGTGTCTTTGTTGCGACACCGGCGGAGGGGCCCCAGTAACCTTCAGGCGGCGGGTTACGTAGAGCCCGGTTCGTGCTTGAGCTTTTCACCAACTCCTGTCAGCATGCTTCTCCTCAGCAGAGAAATGAAGTGTTCAGCAGAGATGTGGCAAGGAGTGGTCGTGGCACTGAGTCCCTTTCGTATCGTGTATCGGTGTCTGTTTCTGTTGCTGGTCAGCGGCCTGCTTCCTTCATCTTTCGGGCAGGACGCCGGGCCTCCAGTCCGCCCCACGATCTCAGTGCCTCGGATCGACCGTGTACCTACTCTCGAGGATTTCCAAGGGATGAGGCCCAGCCGGGAGATTGAGGGCAAGATGACCAAGGTAACGGGCTTTACCCAGCGACTGCCCCGAGATGGTCAGCCGGTCAGTCAGCGCACCGAAGCCTATCTAGCCTACGACGACAAGCATTTCTACGCGGTCTTTCTCAATTTCGATACCAACCCCGAACTGATTCGTGGGCGGATGACTCCGAGGGAGAGCTTTCGAGGAGACGATAAGGTCGATCTCTTCCTTGATACCTTTCACGATGAGCGGAGGGGCTATGTCTTCACTGTCAATCCCCTCGGTGTTCAGATGGATGGCCGCTGGACGGAGAGCCGGGCAGGCGGCAATTTTGACTCATCATTCAACGCCCTCTGGCACTCGAAGGCGAAGATTACCGATCAGGGCTGGATCGCCTGGATGGAAATCCCTCTGAAAAGTCTCCGGTTCCCCTCCAGGAAAGAGCAGGAGTGGGGAATCGTTATCATCCGTTGGATTCCGAGAAACAATGAATCCTCCACCTGGCCCTGGGCCTCTACGCGCATTGAAGGTCGACTCAACCAGGGAGCCACTCTCCTGGGCATCGAAGACATTTCTCCGGGGCGAAGCATTCAACTGATCCCGTTCGGGTTTATGCGCTCCTATCGTGTGCTGGACACACGGAATCCCGAACAGGCGCAGTTCGTCACTGATCGATTCGAACCCGATGCCGGGTTGGATGCCAAGGTCGTTCTCAAGGATAGCCTCGTTTTGGATATGGCTGTGAATCCCGATTTCAGCCAGGTGGAATCGGATGAGCCCCAGGTGACGGTCAATCAACGCTTCGAGGTTTTCTTTCCCGAACGGCGCCCTTTCTTCCTGGAGAATGCTGACTTCTTCGAGACACCCATTCGGCTTTTCTTCAGCCGTCGGATCGCTGATCCTCAGTTCGGTGTTCGACTGACCGGAAAACAGGGCCCCTATGCTATTGGAGCGCTGTTCGCGGATGACCAGGCCCCCGGAAAAGCAGTTTTGCCCGAGGACCCGTTGAGCGGATCACGGGCCAAGTTTGCCGTATTGCGGGTAAATCGCGACCTCTTTCGAGAGGCGACACTCGGGGTACTGTTCACCGATCGTGAGTATGAGAACGGATTCAATCGAGTGGCGGCAGTCGATACCCGGTTCAAGCTCTCGCCGAACTGGAGTTCGGCACTGCAGGCTGCCGCAAGTTCTACGCGATTCCAGGACGGGGAGACCCAGACGGGCCCAGCCTTCCTGGCGACCCTTCGACGCGAGGGCCGACAGTTCGTTCAAACGACTGAGTACTCCGATATTAGTCCCGACTTTCGTACGGAGACCGGTTTTGTCCGGCGAACGAACATCCGCAGCATAAGCCATGAAGCTGAATATCAGTTTAGACCGGAAGGGGATTACCTGGTCGCCTGGGGACCTTCCATCACCGGAAGCGGGATTTGGGATCATGAGGGAACCCGATTGGACTGGCAAGTCGAGACGCAACTCTCTTGGGAATTCATCGGACCGACCTCATTCGGGCTGTTCTATACACCGGGTCGTGAACGTTTGCGGCCGGAGGATTTCAACAGCCTGACTGAAAGCATCGACTTTTCCAGGCAGGCACAGGGCGTCTTTTTCAATTCGCAGTACTTCTCGCAGTTCAACATCCAGGGCAGATTGTCGTTCGGAAGAGAGATCAACCTGGTTCCTCCTGCAGGGGAGAAGCCGAGCCTGGCTGCAGCAACAGCCGCAGATCTCGTTCTTACCTGGCGGCCGAATGAACACCTGCGGAATGACAATACCTATATCCTCTCGCGGCTGACGAGTCTCGACACGAACGAAAGCATCTTCAACAACCACATCTTCCGTTCGAAATGGAACTGGCAGTTCAACCGCGAATTTGCGCTTCGGATCATTCTCCAGTACGACACCATCCTCGC
>CP070717.1:395190-397735 GCA_020350445.1 Acidobacteriota bacterium
GATCTGGCCCAAGGATTTGCCAAAGGCGCGGGCAATGCGAGAGCGGCTGAGGAGAGACCGGTGTGACGAATTGCCTGCCAGGCGGGAAGGAATCGTCCGACTGAAAGGGCTATCAAGTTTGGCAGAATTCGTGGCGCGGGCTGAACCTGAACTCGTTGCCAATGCCATGATCTGCGCCATTCATCAGGCAACCTACCTCTTGAGGCGGCAAGTCGAAAGTCAGGCACGGGAATTCTCGAACAAGGGTGGCTTTACCGAGAACCTCTACCTGACCAGAACCCGTTCCCGAAGAAGGTAGTGGGTCAGACAGGTCAGACGAGTCCGACAGGTCAGACAGGTCAGACAGGTCAGACAAGTCCGACAGGTCCGACAAGCTCTGCCTGGGCCAGGGCGATCCCTCCCAGTACTCCTGCCCGATTGCCGAGTGCCGGGGGAACGATCAGAGTGTCGATTCCCTCCAGAATCGCCGGTGACCGCACATAGGCATTCAGAAGCGAAACCACCTCCTGCCTGACCATCGGGAAGAGATGCGCCCGATCCATCACCCCACCACCGACGACAATTCTCTGGGGGGAGAGGGTCAGGATAAGATTCTGCAGTGCGAATGCGAGATAACGGGCTTCCAGGGCCCAGGCCGGATGCTCGTCCGGTAGATTCTCTCCCCGGCATTTCCAACGGGCTTCGATCGCTGGACCGGCTGCCAGTCCTTCCCAGCAGTCTTTGTGGAAGGGACAGGCTCCTTCAAAAGGATCGACAGCCTTATCATGGGGTATGCGCATATGCCCCATTTCGGGGTGGACCAGTCCATGCATCAGCTTTCCACCGACCAGTCCTCCTCCTCCGATCCCTGTGCCCACCGTGATGTAGAGACAGGTGTCGAGTCCCTGCAGGGCGCCCCACTTATGTTCGGCCAGGGCGGGGGCATTTGTATCAGTATCAATCCAGACCGGTACGTCGAGTGCTCGGGAAATGGTTCCACGGACATCCGTATTTGGCCATCCGACTTTGGGTGTCTGCGAAATGAATCCGAATCTGGGGGATTCGGGGTTGAGGTCTAACGGCCCGAAGGAGGCGATCCCGATTCGATCGACCGGACGTTCCTGGGAGGAGAAGAATTCGATGGCATTCCGGAGCGTTTCCTCCGGGGTCGTTGTGGGGAATCGAACTTCAGCCTCTATATCGTCCGGGCCTGTTCCAATCGCGCAAACGAACTTCGTCCCTCCCCCTTCGATTCCGCCAACTCGCATCATTCGCTCCTCTAATGTTCTTTCACCAAACCGCTTCACTATCCCGACGAGGGTCTGCAACTATTGTGTGGAATCGAACCCCGCGGCGCAACTGGGTCAACCCTTTTCGCCCACTCCTCTTCTGCCTATTCAGGGCGGGATGGCCGGCGGAAAAGCTTCCCAATTCGAGCGCCTGAGTTCCGACTTGGTGTTTACCCTGGATTTGGTATAGCGTTGATGCCAAGGAGAACGAGATGGGCAAAAAGCCTGGCAGGATAGGAATCATGACGGGATGGGGTGATTGCCCCGGTTTGAATGCAGTGATACGTGCCGTTGCCAAACCGGCGATCTATGCCGGAATGGAGGTTATTGGCATCGAAGATGGAGACCTCGGACTGATCGAAGATCGTATGCGTCCTTTGCAGATGGACGATGTGAGCAACATCCTGACGATTGGAGGGACGATCCTGGGTTCATCCAATAAGGCCAATCCTTCCGACTATGCTGTTCCCGACGGCTCAGGGGGATGGGTGAAAAAGGATGTTCGAACACAGGTGCTGGAGCATGCGGAAAAGGCGGGCCTGGATGCCATTGTCGTAATCGGAGGTGACGGGACGATGAGTGGTGCAGCCGAGTTGATCAAGCTCGGCATGAAGGTCATAGGCGTTCCGAAGACAATCGACAACGATCTCTGGTCGACCGATGTTACCTTTGGTCACGACACGGCTGTGACTACCGCCGCTGAAGCCCTCGACAAAGTTCACGATACGGCCAGCAGCCATCATCGGGTCATGGTCGTCGAGTTGATGGGGCGTTATGCCGGATGGCTTGCACTGCATGCGGGCGTGGCTTCAGGCGCAGACGTCATCTTGATACCGGAGATCCCTTTCGAGATCGAGCGGGTGGCCGAGGGGTGCGTGGCGCGTAGTAAGCACGGTAAGAAATTCACTATCATCGCCGCCGGGGAAGGGGCGAAGCCCGTCGGGGGGAAACGTTTCGTGGACCACATCGACGAGTCCTCTCCCGATCCGATCCGTCTCGGTGGTGTCGCCCGGTTTGTCAGCGACAGCGTAGCCGAATTGACGGGGCTCGACTGTCGTTCGATGGTTCTCGGCCATATTCAACGTGGAGGGCGTCCGACACCGTACGACCGTCTACTGGCAACGCGCTTCGGTTATCGCGCATTCGAATTGCTGTCTTCGGGAACTTTCGGTCAGCTTGTTGTCATGCGGGGAAGTGAACTTGGCTCAGTCCCGATCTCAGAGGTTGCCAACAAGGTCCGAACCGTCCCCCTGGATTATTGCGTTCTTCGTGGCGCC
>CP070717.1:397835-403048 GCA_020350445.1 Acidobacteriota bacterium
AAGAACCGATCGACATCGGAAAGCAGTTCCTCGCCAAACTCAGCGAAGAGGTACCCCACACTGGGGCAAATCTCTTTCTCCTCTCCGAGAGCGAGCAGTTCTCCCTTCTCCATTCCTCGGGAAGCTGTAGACGGACGGGACGACGATTACTCAAGCAGCTCCCCACGGTCATACTGGGTACGATCATCACAGAACGGCTAGACGGAATTGCCTCCGCCGGTGTGCCTCTCTGGACAGGTGCCATCCCAATGGGGATGATCTATGTCGAGCGGATGAAGTCGGAATTCACCGAATTTGAAGTTGACTACATGGGTGTCATGACCCTGATGGCTCAACTCTCGGTCAATCATCGAAGATCGCGGACCCCATTTCCTCAAGCGCCGGTGGGAGATAGTATCCGACTCGGTAAAGGTGAACGCATCGTTGGTGAACACCCCAGCTGGCTCTTCGTACTCGACCAGGTCAGAAAAGTCGCGCCAACCCGAGCGACGGTGCTCATCACTGGTGAGAGTGGAACTGGTAAAGAACTGATTGCCCGAGCCATCCATCAGTTGAGCAATCGTGCCGATCAGCGGTACTTCGCCGTGAATTGCGCAACGGTGGGTGAGGATCTTGTGGAGAATGAGCTCTTTGGTCACATCAAGGGGAGCTACACCGGGGCAAACGATTCCAGAGGTGGAATGTTCGAAGTGACAACGAACGGGACGCTTCTGCTCGACGAGATCTCGACAATGCCACTACAGATACAGGCACATCTTCTCCGTGTACTCGACACGAAAACAGTTAGAAGAATCGGAGGGACACGCGAAATCTCGGTGGATACGAGAGTCGTTGCGGCGACCAACGAAGACCTGAAGGCGCTTGTCGCAGCCAAGCGATTTCGTCACGACCTCTACCATCGCCTCAATGTCGTTCAAATCAACCTTCCACCTTTGAGAGAGCGAAGCTCAGACATCCCAATGCTCTGTCACTACTTCCTCTCGATCCTGTCTCGAGAGAATGGCCGATCCGTTCGAATCCGCTCCGATGCCGTCAAACTGCTTGAAGGATACCCTTTTCCAGGAAATGTCCGGGAATTGCGAAATCTCCTGGAACGCCTTTACCACGGCACCAAGGCTCAGGAGATCACTGCAGACACGATCAACTCGAGAACTGGAATCCAGCGGGTGAACCCCAGACGATCCAGCTATCAGGTAGATACACGGTGGGACCTGATGGTTTCTCAAGGTGTCTCATTTGACACGGCGGTCAAGGAACCCTATCTGGCCCGCGAAATCTGCACCGACGACGTCATCCAGATTATCACCCGCGGCCTGATCGCAACCGGGGGCAACTACCGGAAATTGACCGAGCTATTCAACATCCCCCCCGGCGGATACAGGAGCTTCCTCCGCTTTCTTTCGACCCACGGCTGCAAGGTGGACTTTCGCCCCTTCAGAAAGAAAGAAACGATGAAGTAGTAGTTAGGACCAGTAGTAACCAGGTAGATACAGGCTATGAAACCCGAACGGATGCCCGCTTCGAGAGCTATTCGGCACTCTTCAACGTACGAATGTAGGCGATGATGTTCTCCAATTCGTCCCCGCTGACGCCTCGCACTGCCACCATTTTTCCCTTGCCCGAGGTCACAATCTCCTTGATCTCAGAGTCCGGCTTCTTCTGGACGTAGTCTGAATCCATCGGTTTGAATTCGACCTTCAGCATCCTGGCCATCGCCGGATTCCCTTGACCATCGGCACCATGGCACATCTTGCAACGCTTCATAAACGCTGCTTTACCCTGCTCGGCGTCACCCGCTGCAAAGAGCAGAACGGACAACAGAGGCAGTACAAGAAGAACGAGCAACCCAGCGGAAACACGCGCTTTACTCATCAAATTCCCTTTCGTTGTTACTGTCAAAACAGGCGACTAAGCAACACCCATATCGACTGCGGCTTCTTCACTTACGGACCGCTGGTAGCCACACCCTTTATCCCCGCAGAAGTACACGGTCCCATCCTTCTTAGTGGTCTTTTCGAGCAAGAAGGGGGAATCGCACTCGGGACACTTCTCAGGAACCGGCTTCTTCCAGACGACGTATTTGCAGTCGGGATACCGGTCGCAAGCATAGAATACTTTCCCCCGACGCGATTTCCGTTCAACCAGCTCTCCCTTTTCACATTCCGGGCAGGTAACACCTGTCTGGACGGGCTTGATATACCGGCAGTTCGGATAATTACCGCAGGCAGTAAACTCGCCAAAGCGTCCGACTTTCTTCACCAGTTGGGCACTGCATTCGGGGCACTTCTCGTCTAACTGCTCGACGGACTCAGGCCGGGCCTCTCCATTCACCTGGACAATTCGTTTCGTGGTCTTACACTCCGGATATCCCGAGCAGGCCAGAAACGAGCCGTAGCGGCCCCTGCGCAGAACCATCTCGCGGCCACACTTGTCGCAAGTCTGACCGGCATCAACTTTCGATTCACCATCGTCCGCCGGCTTCCCTGCACCATTCAATTCGCGGGTATTCTTACACTTGGGAAAATCGCTACAGGCGAGGAACCGGCCGAACTTACCCCACTTGATGACCATTTCATGGCCACACTTGTCGCAAACCTCGTCGGTTTTAACCTCCTCACGCCTCAGGTTTTTCATCTCCTGCCGGGCGGAGAGGAGTTTCTCTTTGAAGTTCGCATAGAACTTGTCGAGCGCTTCCACCCAGTCTTCCTGTCCCTCTTCAATCCGATCGAGTGCCTGCTCGAGCTTGGCGGTGTAATCGTAATCAAAGACATCATCAAAATGATCGACCAGCAGATCATTTACGATCTCGCCAAGTTCGGTCGGGATAAACCGTTTCTCTTCTTTGGCGACATAATCCCGTGACATGATCACCGACAGGATCTGCTGATAGGTCGATGGCCGGCCAATTCCCTTCTCCTCAAGGGCTTTCACCAGACTGGCCTCGTTGTACCGCGGCGGCGGCTGGGTGAATTTCTGATCCCTCACGATCTCATTGACCTTGAGCTGTTCACCCTTCTTCAAGTCGGGGAGAATCGTCCCTTCAGCTCCTTCTTCCTGAGCCGCAACCTCCTCATCGACAGACCGATAGAGCTTCAGGAAACCGTCAAACTTGAGGATCGAACCGACCGCCTTGAACTCGACTCGACCCGCATCCACTAAAATCTCGGTCTGGTCAAAACGGGCCGGCGTCATCTGCGAGGCGACGAATCGCTTCCAAATCAATGAATAAAGGCGGAATTCATCACGACTCAAGTAAGGCTTCATCGTCTCAGGATCACGCAATGTCGAAGTCGGACGGATCGCTTCGTGAGCATCCTGGGCGCCCTTCTTTGTCCGGTAATGGACCGGCTTTCCCGGAAGATAGGAATCACCGAATTCGCTGCCAATGTAGCCTCGAACCTCTTCCATCGCCAAATCAGAAATCCGTGTTGAGTCGGTTCTCATGTAGGTAATCAGTCCGACAGAGCCCGCCTCGCCCAACTCCACACCTTCATAGAGTCTCTGGGCGACGCTCATAGTCTTCTTCACCGTGAAGCCCAGCTTCCGAACGGCTTCCTGCTGGAGCTTACTGGTAATAAAGGGAGGCGTCGGACGTCGCTTGCGCTCCTTCCGATTCAGCTCACGGACGACGAAATCGGTTCCTTCCAGGTCCTGGAGAACCGCATCGGCTTCTTCCTGATTCGAGACCTTGAACTTCTCACCGTCGAGGCGAACTGCCTTTGCCTCGAAGGTCGGCTTCTGGCTACCGGTCAAGATCGCCTTGAATTCCCAGTATTCTTCCGAAACAAAGTCCCGAATCTCCCGTTCCCGGTCAACGATTAGCCTGACGGAAACCGTCTGGACACGGCCAGCCGAAAGCCCTTTACGGACTTTCTGCCAGAGCAAAGGGCTGACTTTGTAACCGACTATCCGATCGAGTATGCGTCGGGCCTGCTGCGCTTCCACTTTGTGCTGATCGATCCGCGATGGGTGTTCGAAGGCTTCGAGAATCGCATTCTTGGTGATCTCGTTGAACAGTACTCGATGGATCTCCTGATCCCCCTCCGCAGACAACAGGTAATTCAGGTGCTGACAGATCGCCTCCCCTTCGCGATCGGGGTCGGCTGCGAGGAAGATCGAATCGACCTTCTTGGCTTCCTTCTGAAGCTCCTTAACAATCTTCTCCTTGCCTGGAATCACACGGTAGGTTGGGTTGAATTCATGCTTGATATCGACACCGAGCGCCCGTTGAGGAAGATCCATGATGTGCCCCGCAGAAGCCCGGACGAAATACTCCTTTCCCAAGTATTTTCCTATCGTCCTGGCTTTCGCCGGCGACTCCACAATGACCATCGATCTGCGTTTCAACTGACCTTCCTCCTTAGCAAAACCAAAACTTCAAGTTTTAAATCTATAGCACAAAGACGCCGAACTCTGTGCTCTGGTTGCGTTCAGAAATCAAGTAAACATCAACCATTGGCGGGCCAAATTGCCCCCCTTATCTACAACAGCCTAACAAAATGCCGTCCCGGTATCTGCTTGATTCTACCCTCCATTTCCAAATCGAGAAGGTGCATGTTCAGTGCAGCTGCTGTCTGGCTTCCCTTCGAAAGCAGTTGGTCGAAATGGATGGAGTCATCCACCGGGATCAACCGAAGCAGCCGCTTCTTCTCGGGAGTCAGCTCACTGTCTTCTCGATCAGGAACTTCGTCGTTCCCCAGTTCTTCGTGGAGCTTTTCCAGTACTTCCACCGGAAGCTCGTCGAGGACATCTCTCGCACAAATCACCGGCTTGGCCCCCTGCTTGATCAGATAATTCGGGCCGTAGCTTCCCGAGTTTGTGATGTTCCCGGGAACAGCCCAGAGTTCCCGGTTCTGCTCGAGGGTCAATCGAGCTGTGATCAAAGAACCGGAGAACTCGGCAGCCTCGGGAATCAGCGTCCCCAGCGATAACCCACTGATGATTCGATTCCGAATCGGAAAATTCTGAGGCGCCGCGTACGTCCCTAAAGGAAACTCCGAGATTATGACACCTGACTTTAGAATCGATTCAAAGAGCTTTCTATTCTCTCTCGGATAGACAACATCGATACCGGTACCCAGGACGGCAACCGTCTGCCCACTCCCCTCCACTGCACCTCGATGAGCCTGTGTATCAACTCCTCGAGCCAGACCGCTGACAATCGTCAATCCCATTCCGGACAACTCCTTGGCCAAGATAAAACTGACCTGGCG
>CP070717.1:403148-408242 GCA_020350445.1 Acidobacteriota bacterium
CCCGGTTGCGAATCGGATCTAACAATCGGATCGCAACCTACCAAGCGGAACGTAACCGTCCCGGTTGCGAATCGGATCTAACAATCGGATCGCAACCTACCAAGCGGAACGTAACCGTCTCGGTTGCGAAAACTCCACCCTTTTCGCCAATCCCCTAAACCCCAGGCAAACAGCAGGGCCCGTTCGAAGGAACTGAAGAAACGCCTGGCATTTCACTCCCCCCAGTCCCTTGTCCCCAGTCCTCAGAGACAAGCGAGGACGCTTGTCCTACTCGGGTGTGGTGAGCTTGCCGACCCAGCCCAGCCACTTGAGGAACTCCACCTTGTAGTCGAGCATGCGTCCGGGATGGTCTCCATCTGACAGAACCAGGGTCAATGGCATCGAGAAGTCGTCTCCTGGCTTGAGCCGGAGTTCCTTCCACAGCAGCATCACTTCCATGGTTACCGAGCCATCATTCTGTTCCCGCGAAGAGACCATCGGAGTGGCGGTGGCGCGTTCCATCCCTTTGTAGCCTTCGAGCAGGCGTGCCCAGACAAAGGGGCCTTCTTCATTGACTCGGGGAGAGAGCCAGAGCGTGTAGTCGTAGTCGCTGGCCCGGATATGGAACTTCAGGTTGTCGTAGAAATACATCCGGTCCCGGCGCTTACCCTCTGAATCGACCCAGACAGCGTCTTTTCGTCCGACTTCTTTGATGTCCCATACGTCATCCGACCAACGGAGGGCCAGGTACAGGTACTGTTCATCCCAGAGTGCCTGGATACTGAGCGCAACATCGCCTTCCTTGAAGGTGCCTCCGGATCGGAGGTCCTTTCTTTCGGGCGTTATCTGAAAGGTCGGAACCCCAGCCCACTCCGAAGTGAAACCATCGATCAGGATTTCTCGGTCACGGGAGGGGATGTTCCACTGGGCACCGTCCGCGCCGAGGGCGACACCCAAAACCAGGATCGTTGTCAGTCCGTAGAGGAATATTTTTCTCATGGTCGCTGCACGAGATGATAAGAGGTCATCCGTTCCAGTTCAAGAACGCCACCCTTCGGGGCGAGAGTTGCGGCTACACTTTTCTTCTGCCTGTGAAGTGTTAAGATATGGGCTTTGGATTTTGACTGATTAACGCTCGGGAACGCTATGGCTAAGAAACCTCGAATCTTGTTTGTTTGTGAAGAGAGTCTCTCTCGGTGTCAAATGGCGGAAGGTTTTGCCCGATATCTCGCGGGTGCGGCGGTCTCCGTCGAGAGTGCAGGTCCTGTATCGGCTGCAACCCATCCCTACTGCCAGTGGGCGATGAACGAGGCCGGGATTGACATTACGCATTTCTCGATCGATCCGTTGACCAGTAAAGATCTCGCATCGTTCACTCATGTGGTGACGTTGGGGCCTGAGTCGAAGGATTCGTGCCGCCAGGTTCCTTCGGGAGTGCGGATTGATCACTGGGGGATTCCGGATCCCGGTAAGGTCAGGGGAAATCCTACTGATATGATTCTGGCATTCAGAAGCGTTCGAAATGAAATTGAGAAGCGCGTGAAGAGTTTGATCAGTGGCGCGTTGAACGCATAGCGAGGATTGAGGGCGATAGTGAAAATACAGAAAGCGAGCAACCCGGTACGGTTCGGGTTTTTGATCATAGCTCTCCTGCTGCTGCAGTTTCAGGCAGCCTGCTTTTGGAAACTTTGGAGCAAGGATGAACCGCTCGAGAACAAGGTTTTCGATGTATATGGGACCGTTGAAACGGTTACAAAGGACAAGGTCGTTATTCAGTCGAAAAAAGGCGATATGGAGTTCGCATTGGTCGATAGTTCGATCAAGGGTGGTGATTTTGGGCCGGGTGCCCTCGTCCACGTGTACTACAAGAATAAGGGCGATGTGAAAGAGATCACCATGGTGGTGGAGAAGATTAACTAATTCCCTGATACAGCAAGGTAGGGCGCCTGCCGGTCTCTCCTCTGCCCCCTTGCAGTAACCCTCCTTCGACTGATTTTTCTGGTGTGAGTTCGACATGAGTCATGCTGTTTCCATTCCAGATATTCGTAGGTCAGCGCGCCAGGTTTCCATCGGCTTGATAGCTGTCATCGTCCTGTATCTTGTTGCTTTGGCGGTTGGCGTCATTCCTGCCGCTCATCATGAGATTCCAGGAGAGGCGGCAGCCGTGTCCCATGAGGCCCCCGTCGAACACTTTGTGCCTTCTGTCTGGGCTGTGCTGCCTTTCGTCGCCTTGCTGCTCTGTATCGCAGTCCTGCCGCTGATCTCAGTAACGGCGCACTGGTGGGAATCGAATCGTAATCGCTTCGTGGTGGCGGCGACACTGGCCCTGGTGACCCTGGTCTACTACGCAAAGGCCCATCCCGGAGGACTGGAAAACCACCTGACGCATCAGGGAGGGAGTGCAGCGGGACTGGATACGGTAAGGGCGGCTTTCAGCAACGCCTTCTTCTCCGAATACATTCCCTTTATCGTTCTGCTGTTCAGCCTCTACGTGATCAGCGGTGGGATCAACCTGCGAGGTGATCTGCCTGCCCATCCGTTCATCAACTGCGTCTTTATCGGATCGGGGGCACTGCTGGCCAGTTTTATCGGGACGACGGGAGCAGCGATGGTGCTGATCCGGCCACTGCTTGCCACCAATGCCGAGCGTAAGAACAAGACCCATACCGTGCTGTTCTTCATCTTTGCGGTTTGCAACTGCGGTGGATTACTACTGCCGATCGGAGATCCGCCGCTTTTTCTCGGGTATCTGAGGGGCGTCCCCTTCACCTGGACACTCCAGCTCTGGCCATACTGGCTGGCGGTCAATCTGGCGCTGTTGATCATCTACTACATTTGGGATCGAATTGCCTATTCCCGGGAGCCGGTCAAGGCGATAATCCGCGATGAATCGAAAGTGGAACCCCTCCGGTTTTCCGGCTTGATCAATTTCCCGCTCATTCTGGGCGTCGTCTTTTGCGTCGCTTTTGTGATCCCGGGAGAGCATCTCTTCGGGACAGACTATGTGACCCCGAACTTCTTCCGTGACATGCTGATGATCGTCCTGGTGATCCTCTCCCTGCAATTGACGAACGCAAAGTTCCGGCTTTGGAATAAGTTCGACTACCATGCGATCGTCGAGGTAGCCGCGCTCTTTTTCGGGATTTTCATCACGATGCAGGTTCCGATCGAGATTCTGAATGTCAAAGGCAGCAGCTTGGGGATCAGCAGCCCGATCTCCTTCTTCTGGGCAACCGGCATTCTCTCCAGCTTTCTCGATAATGCGCCCACCTACGTCGTCTTCTTCGAGACTGCGGCGGCACTTCCGGCTCAAGCTGGGGCCAGTGTCGTCCAGGTTATTGGTGGAAGATCGATCATGGAAGCATTCCTGATCCCGATCAGCCTGGGAGCCGTCTTCATGGGAGCCAACACCTATATTGGCAACGGCCCCAATTTCATGGTGAAGAGTATCGCCGAGCAGGCCGGAGTAAAGATGCCGTCTTTCTTCGGATACATGATCTACAGCTGCCTTATCCTCGGTCCGATCTGGATCGCCATGACCTTCCTGCTGGCGTAGGACATGCTTCCAGCTTGTCTCCGGCATCCAACGGTCGGGGGGTGACCGAGTGACCGGGTGGAACGTAGCCGTCCCGGTTGCGACCCGGCCCTGACACCGGAACGTAACCGTCCCCGGTTGCGAAACCACCTGACAACCAAGCTGGGTTTGGCAACGGAACGTAACCGTCCCGATTGCGAAGTGGGTTTGGCAAGCGAGACGCTTACCTTCCGGAGTGTATGGCAGGTCTGCGTCCGGTCACCGGCGCCGTCAGGCGCCTCACCAGCAATGCGCCGCAGGCGCGAGCCTCACCAGCGCAGCCTCACCAGGCCGGGAGCGCAGCGACCGGCCCTCACGGCGAAGCCACCCCCTCTACTCTTCCACCTCGGCGTAGGACTCGGTCACCTGTTCACCCACAATGGTGACTCCGTAGGCGAAGCCGGGGATGATGCCGGGAGCAAGCTCCTGGCTGACGTAGACGAAGAGGTCCATCTCAGGATTCACACGGGCAGTAACCCTTTGAAAGACTTCGTTGTTGGCGATGGACGCGTGATGTCCCGAAAGGGTGAGTTCGAGGTCGCGCCAACCGGCGACGTTATTGGCCAGCAGCAGGTAGCCCTCGCGGGTTCCGGTATAAAGTAACTGGCCTGGTTCCGGACCTTCGAATATGGCCGTCTCGTCCTGGCGGTTGACTCGGATCTTCTGTTCGCCGAAGGCTTTTCTCACCGCTTGTTCGATCTGGGTGCGCAACTCCGAGTCGGTAAAGCCGGCCGGTTCGATCACCGCAGAGAAGTTGATTCTGAAACTGCCTGATTCCTTTGCTTCGAGGCCCTGAATGCAGAGCCAGGCCCGCGAGACGTTGTCTCTCAGCGCTTCCAGGCCGATTCCACTGAAAGCCTCGTTCAATCTTGCCTGCAGCTCCCCGGTATCGAGATCAACCAGACCGGCGAACCGGGTCCTTTCGACGAAGTTGAGTGAGGACGGAAGCCGATTGACCAGGATCAGTGCCGGAGTATCAGCCGGGACGAAGGTGATGGGGTCGGGTTGAGAAAGGGTGAAATAGACCCCCAGTCCGGCTGTCAGGAGGAGCAGGGCGGACAGGAGCAGGGCGATAGGCCTCATAATCAGCGCTATGCTACCATGCCGTGAGGATTGGAATGGCCCGTTTTACGCGAATTGAACCATCATTGCTCGAAGGGGCGCTCGGAATCGTTCGAACGTTGCGGAAGCACCGTTTCGAGGCGCTCTTTGCAGGTGGTGCCGTCCGCGACATGCTCCTCGATCAGGACACCTCCGATATTGATGTTGCGACTTCGGCTCGCCCCGAGGACCTGGAGTCAATCTTCGAGCACACGGTTCCCGTCGGTAAGCAGTTCGGCGTGATGATTGTGGTGTTGGGCGGGCACAGCTATGAGGTGGCCACCTTTCGGAGGGACACGGCCTACAGCGACGGCCGTCACCCGGTTGGCGTGGAATTCACCGATGCCGAGGAGGATGCCCGGCGCCGTGACTTTACGGTCAATGGCCTCTTTTACGATCCGATTGCAGGTGAGGTGATCGACTATGTCGGCGGACGGGCC
>CP070717.1:408342-421541 GCA_020350445.1 Acidobacteriota bacterium
AGGAGTACTCGTCAATGCTCAGGCGGGAAGGACAAAAGCGCAGCGTCAGTGGAGATTCCAAAGAGGCGAGGAGCTTGACGAAGAGCTGATTGCTG
The DNA here is from genome assembly GCA_020350445.1 of Acidobacteriota bacterium. Taxonomy (GTDB): domain Bacteria; phylum Acidobacteriota; class UBA6911; order RPQK01; family JAPXNP01. The sequence goes on from CP070717.1 coordinate 408,438, forward strand.
CATACGTGGCAGAGGCCGTCCTGAACCAGAAGCGTGGTCTCGAGATCAAGGTGGAACGCGGAGGGGATCTCAAAATCCCCTCCGAACTCACCGCTGTACTCGCTAACGACTCCGAGCTCAGGTCGGCGTTCGAATCGCTGACCCCGGGAAGACGTAAGGAGTACGCAACGTTCATTGCCGAGGCCAAGCGAGCCGGCACGAAGCAGAAACGGCTGGAGAAGATCCTGCCGATGATTCGCTCGAAAGTTGGCCTCAATGACAAGTACAGGTCCTAGGCCCGGGCAGTGGAGCCCTGCCTCACCGACAGATCATTGGCAGGTCCCGACGCCAGCGATAGCTTCAAGAAGGCCTTCCCCATCTGCTATCTGGAGCTGACTTGATTTCACCAGAGCCTCAATCCTTGTGGCGACCGCCTGCAATAACTGACAGGCACCTGTGACCCGATAATCGGTCAGCATCTTCTTGACCAACTCCATCTGAACGAGGACTGAGTCAGCTATCCTTTCATCGAACCTGCCGTTCTCAACGAGGGCTCTTATCATCCCCACGATCCTATCGATCTCCGGCACCGCGGCCCGAGGCGAGGCCGGCACCTTCCAGAGAACAGCCTGCTGGCCGCCCGCATTGGAGGAACTGAACCCGACGATAAGACCGAAGTTGCTGAGGTTCCTGGCCAGGCTTCCAGTATCTCCCTCGAGTGTTCCCAGGTCGATCATCTCCCCGTTCTCCCACAAAAACGCATGGCTCCTGTAATCGTCCGTGTAGCTGGATCCTACGATCTGGCCAAAATCGTTGATTGCCGTGGGAATGGTGTTCAGACCCGACTTGCCAAGTCCCCCAAGATTGGTCCACTCACCCGCTTCCCACAACCACGCGGTCTGGCCCATAGTACCGATGACCTGCCCGGCGTTATTGATCTTAGGACTGCTGAGAAAGCCGCTCCCGTCCTCCCCAAGTGTCGTTAGAACGCCGTTTTCCCAGACAAATGTGACGTAACTGAATTCGGGATCCTGGTAATACCCGATAATCTGACCCAAATCATTGATACCCACGGCTTGTCCCGGCAACCCCGGAGTCAAAAAGATGCGTTCGTATCCGTTATCCGTTCGCTTCCAAAGAACCGGAGTGTGTGTCCGCCGCCCGTAACCGTTGACGCTGATGTAGACCCAGTCCATCCCCACTGCGTCTCCCAGATTGTTGATGTCATGCGCGAAACTATAGATATTCCCACCCAGGTGGCTCGGGCCCAGGGCGCCGGGTTCCCAGATGGCTGCAAACGGGCAGTCGTTCGTGCAGGCATAGGCATCCCCCACAATCTGTCCCACGTCATTGAAACCCCTGGGTTGACTGTAACGCCCTCCAAAGGTGCCCAGATCAATGATGACTCCATCGTTCCATCGAAAGGTGTGGTAGGCAAAATCCTCGGTTCGGGACCACCCGATGACATCCCCGAGATTGTTGATTCCGAGAGGACTCGCCTCACCATAGAGCCGAATATCGTGCTCGATTTGACCATCCCCATCACGGTAGAAAACACTTCTACCACTCGCATAAGTCGCGTACCCAACGATCTCTCCGGCGTCATTCACATCAACGGCCTCCGATCGAGTGCCAGACGATGAAAGACCGAGGTCAACGATCTCTGCAACCTGCGCATTGGTCGCTGCTGAGGCCAGGATCAGGATGATTGAATACAGGACAACAAGAAATATTCGTTGCATGATCTCTCCTCCCAGGAATCCGGAGAGCGCGGGGCCTCGGAAGAGAACGAATGCCTATTACCTCCGAGATCTCTTGACCACACCTAGCCCCGCCCTGGGAACGGTCATACAACGGATCGAACTGTATCGTATCTTGATCCACCCCAGCCCAGTCGGTGCCCCCCTGGCACCTGGATCTGGACCTTGCCTCGATTCCCTAGGCGTCTATTCTCGACAGATGCGTAATCCCGACGAGTGATCTTCGTCACTCACCCCAACATTCGAATGCAGTAGAATGAGGAATAAACCATTTTTCGGGGGAGACAACTCTCAGCGGAGGCCGGGACTGATCGCTGGGGCGCCTTCCTCGAACGGCACCACCCCACTGCCCTCCAGCCCCCGCCAGAGAAGGATCTTTACAGAAAGGAACGCTAACCATGAGAAATCCTACCATCCTGCTGACCGTTGTCTGGCTGCTTGCCTCAATCACTTTCGCCGCTCCGATTGAATTTGGAGCCGAAGTCTTGGAGTGGGACCCATCCGGGGGCCTTCCGGCTTCGATGAAACTTTCTATCTCGGGGGGATACGAGATCAGCGTTAAGGTGACCAACTTCACTGAAGTAAAGAACGAACAAGGATTCCCAGTTCTCGACACCGATGTGAAACCGGGAGATCAAGTGGAGATCGAGGCGATCCTGACCAGTGAGGGGTGGGTCGCTCTCGAAGTACAAATCCAGGACGAGGAAAGCGAATTCGAGTTGAAGGGTCCGGTCGAATCCCTGGTGGGGAATACCCTTATGGTCAACGGTTTTGCACTGGAAATCGTCACAGGCATCACCCGGATTCGGGACCAGTTCGGCCGCTGGGTTGATCTCGCATCATTCCAGCAGATGGTGGACGAATCTTCCTCGGGCCTTACGGTCAAAGTGGAGGCCTTGATCGACAATGGAGCCATCATCGCCAAAACGATCAAAGTCTTGAGCCGATTCGTCTCGATCAGCCTGGAGGGCACAGTTGAGAGCTTTGACGGGTCCACCCTGGAACTCAACCTCGGAGATGGGGTAGTCCTAACGGTCGTTGTCACAACTGAAACGGAAATGCGAGGTGAGGTGACTCCCGGCGCTCTCGTTCAGCTGAAGGGTTTCATTAATTCGGACCTGGTGGTGGAAGCCTTGAGAATCCGCGTCCGAAAACTCTTCGAACTAGTGCCCGATGAACTACACCTGCAGTTTAGTGAGTCACGGGATGTATTGGTCGTCCTAGCTCAGGAACTGGACTTTGACCTCGTCCTGAACCTCGATGCCGAAGATCCGACGATTGCCGAGGTTACGAGCCCGGCACCTCCGATCCTCACCATACCGGCCGGTGACACCAGCGGAGGCTTTCAGGTTCAGGCAGGAGACATCGAGGGGAAAACCGTCATCCGGGTAACCCAAGAGGGGGCTGAAGCCAACAGCCGGGTCTTGAAGGTGGAAGTCGAAGAAGCGAAAGAGGGCGAGGAGGGTGACCACGAACTCGAGGTCAAATGGACTCCGGGGGTGATTCATGCGGCACCGAACGGCTCGGTTGAAGTCCGTCTCATGCTCAAACATGGTGTTGCACCGGCTGACCTCGAGATACCCCTGCAGCTGCTGGACTGGACGGAGGATCCCTCAGCTATTAGCTTCCCTGGATCAGTCGTCATCCCCGAAGGTAGCCGGGAGGTCCGATTCAGAATCGAGTTCCTCACCGATTCAGGCAGCGGCCGCATTCGAGCCACACTGCCAGAGATTGCTGGTGGTGATTCCGATGACCTCGAAATTGGACTCGTCCCGAGCGATCCCGAGGCCAAGGAACGGATCAAACTTCAGTGGTCTCCATCTGAGCTCAAGTTGGCTCCAGGCGATAACACCTCAGTCCAGTTGGTGCTGCACAGACCGGCCCCGGACCCGTTCGACGTGACAATCAGTGTGCTGGAAGGGATTGCTTCCACTGCTTCTCTCTCATCCATGACCGTCTCGTTTCCAGCTGGAGTTACCGTAGCATCGATCCTGGTAACCGCTGGAGCCGAGGAAGGAAGAGTTGTCTTTCAGGCTCTGGCACCGCAGGAACTGGGAGGTGCTCAGGCCCGTCTGAAAGTTAAAGTTGAAGCGGAAAAGAGTAAGAAGGACGACGAAGAAGACGACCTCGAGGACGATGAAGAAGAGGACGACGAAGAAGAGGACGACGAGTCGGGAGACGATGGAGGCAAGAAGAACGGCAAGGGGAATTGACCGAAGTTGGCAGGTGGCCACGCGCACCAATTTCCTGTACTCCCGCGGAGAAGGGGCCGAAGATGCATTCGACTAGTGGTCGACGGCAGCATCGGCCCCGGCTGCTGATCATGGAAGGCTGAAGACGTAGATCTGGCCGTCGTCGGTGCCCTTGCCGTCGATGTCTCTTCCCATCTCACCGACAAAGAGATAGCCTCCGGCGATGGCCGTGCTGCGGCCGAAGAAGAGGTTGTCCTTATCGATGACGTCGTTGCTTCTCAACACGATGGGAGTCGTCTCATCGCGGTCCACAAAGAGCGTGACCGCACCGACGTTGTAGCATTGACCCGAGTCGGCTCCGGCGTTGGAGGTTCCCGTCGCAATCTCATCAGAGCCAAAGAAGTCCAGGTCCCCGGCACTGACATTGTCCATCATTCCAAAGTCCGGAACCGGGAGATTCAGGCTCGGTGTCGAGCCGTAAGGAAATACCGCAATACTGTTCCCGTTAATCGCAGGTGTTGTTACAACATCGGACGAGTTTGCAAGCGTCAGGCGATGCCCAAGATTCTCGTTCTTGATGGCCCGGGTCACGAAACCTGGTGACGTACTGGGGGTGCAGGTGTAGGGTGGTTTACCTCCGAAGCAACTCAGGGGAAGCGGATAGTGATACACGCCTCCGGCGCCGCGCTGCTTACTGCTCGCATTCACTGCATCTGCACCCACGTAGAGTCCGTCTGGCCCCACAGCGATCGACTGGCCGAAGTCACCACCTTCCGGACTGGAGAGTCTATCTGGTAGAGCATCTGACGAATGATAGACGTAAACAGCGTCTGATCCGACGTCACCGACGAGGACTTCGCCGACACCGTCTCCATCGACATCACCAAAGCCGACAGACCGGCCAAATGTCAGGGCATCCGCTGGAACTGGAAGAGGATCAACACTCGGCGAAACACCGTCGACATCCCAGATGATCGCTGCCTGGTCTGTGGAAATCGAAGCGATGACGATATCGTAGAGCCCATTACCATCCCAGTCGATCAGCTTCATTCCGTCATTTGTGTCCAAATCGTAGTCACCGTTTCCTGAACCGAGTGCAATCTCCTGGAGAAAGTTCCAGCTCCCGGGGGTTCCGGAGGTCCCGGGGGTAAAAGTGAAGACGAGTACTCGATTGACACTGGTATCGACATTGGGCGTCGAGGACGATGAGACAGCAACCAGAACATCAGATCCACGACTGACAGCATCCATAGCGCGGCTACCGATCCGGTAACCGTCAAAATTGAGGGTTCCAACGATGGGTTGTGGTTCGGCGTCACTCGTGTCGATCAGGGTGGCAAGGGCGGGCACGCCCGAGGTGGCCTCACAGGTTCCGCCTCCTCCGTCACCACCTCCACCCGGCTTGCCTCCTCCTTGGCCGCCCTTCGCCGCAGACAACGGTGCCGGGATCAAAAGCATCAGGATTGACAGGATTGCAAAATAGTACTTTTGGATTTTCATTCGTCGACTTTCTCCTTTGCTGGATTTGCCGCCCGAACGGTGTAAGACCATCTGACGACTTTCTGACTTTGTAAATTCGCACTCTCAAATGGAGCATTCGTGAAAAGATTTGATGCCTTTATAACGGCAGCCCTCAGGAGGAACACTTTCCATTTCCTTACGATTGCCTTACCATTGGCGTTAAGAAGTTTTTCTCAATGAACATCGATAGACTGCAACAGGGATTCCGGATCGGGGAATGGACTGTTGATCCAAAAGGTAATCGGCTCCAACGGAACTGTGAGTCCAGCGACATAGAGCCTCGGGCGATGGATCTTCTCGTTTTTCTAGCCTCCCGGGCGGGGACAACCGCATCGAAAGAGGAGATCTTTGAGGCCGTCTGGGCGAACACCTTCGTTACGGATAGCGCCCTCTGGAAGTGTGTTTCCGAGTTGCGGAGGGTGCTGGAGGAGGACCCTCGGAATCCAAAGCTGATTTTGACAGTGCCGAGGCGTGGCTACCGTCTGCAGGCAGCCGTTGAAAAACTTTCGGAGTTAAGGTCGGATCCCGGACCCAATGCTCGCATTAATCGCCGCTGGCTCTTTGCAGCCGGGATTCTCATTGGTATCGGTTTCCTAATTGTTCTGGCCCTGTGGGTCGGAAGAAGTGATAAGGGCCCGGCGCCCGCAGGTTCGGCAGACCGCCCAACAGTCCTGCTGGCACCACTCGACAACCGAACGGGGGACCTGCTTCTGGACGGTACCTTGGAGGTAGTGCTGGAAGGACGTCTCAATGATTCAGGTAAGGTCCAAGTGGTTTCCCGAGCGCGTGTGGAGGACTCGCTCAAGCTCATGCGCTGGCCTCCGAACACTCCTTTAAGCACGGGGCTGGCTCGTAAGGTCAGCCTGCGCGACGGCGAGGTGGACTTCCTTGTATCCGGGCAGATCGATGATCTTGGCTCCCGCTATCATGTCACCTTACGTCTTTTGGACGGCCAATCTCACGAACTGGTGGCATCGAACGATCTGGGAACCGACTCTCGTGAGGGCCTACTAACCCTCGTCAACGAACTCGCGTTCTGGCTCATCGGACAACTCGGTGATGAAGGGCCTGATCGAACAGACAAGCCTGAGCGGGTCACGACGACGTCGATCGAGGCACTGAGTCTGTATACCCGCGGCGTGGCTGAATACCTTGAAACCCAGCGCCAGAATGATCCACTTCCGAAGCGTTTTCAGAAGTACGGCGCAGCGGCTCGGCTGTTCGAAGAAGCGACACAGATCGATCCGGAATTCTCCTCCGCACACCTCATGCTGGCCTGGAGTCGAGTCATGATGGATCGTCATGATCCTCAACGGCCACAAGAAGTCGAGGTCGTCTATCGCGGAACTGTGGAGACGGGCCGAGAAGACGTTGTGACCCGTTCCGCCTGGGACGCTATGGAACAAGCCATGAGCGCCCGCGAATATGCTTCGTTGGTCGAGAGGGCCTTCATCCAGGGCTGCTACCTGAACTGGAAAGGGGACTATCGGGAAGCCGTGCCCTACTATCGACTGGCTGTTGAATTGGAGCCGGAACATCACTGGGCAGCGGCTAATCTGGCGGCATTGGGAAGAACTCTGGACGACAGCGACATTTACATTGAAGGCCAAATGCACTTATATCGCGGGAGGCGGGATTTCCAGGGATGGGCCCTCAGAACCATCGTACAGACAGCGGGGAAGCTGGAAGCCGCTCAAGAGATACGCGAACGAGCGGGAATGATGCTGGGGGCGGAATCGGATCCAATGGCAGACGCGTTGACTGCCGCCACAGTTGAGGACCTTCCCCACGCTTCGCTCGCTGAGCTTTGGGCGTTTGACGTCTGGAGCCTTTGGCAGCAAGAGAGGTACGCCGAGGCCCGAGTTCTACTCGAGACCCTTGCCCGGCACGTCTCGAACCTCGATGCCAGCAGTGTGGACGTCTCCACAAACGGCTATGGTCATTATCTGGCAGGCCTGCAGATTGGCCTCGGCCTGCTGCAGGAGGGCCGGGCGACTCAGAAGCGCTACAACCTGCACTATCAGGTTGAAAACTGGGCGTCGTGGATCTGTTCACCAGGAATCCTGCTGGCCTTTCTGGAGGAGACCGGGGAGAGGCCGCGGGGCGAGACCGTAGACGGTTGGCCAAGGATGTATTTCGACCGTAGCTTTGCGGCCGCTTGGAAACCCGACAATCGGATAGGCGAGACATGGGAGGAGTTGGCAAGAATCCTGACGTTCGGTACCACCGAACGGATCGACGGTTTGAGAGCCTGGCTCGATCGACACTCTGGCATCCTCTACCGCCAGGATACCCAGGCCTTTTTTGGCGTCCGATGGTTTCTGGCCCGAGACTTGTTGATTGAGGAGCGCCTCGAGGAAGCCAGGAAAAGCCTCGAGGAGATCATTGCCGACCGAAACCGGACTTGGGTCGGTGGGATCGTAATCTGGCAGAAAGCCGCAATGGATCTGATCCGCGTGTACCGAAAACTGGGATCATCCGGCAAGGCGGAGAAGTTGGCGTCCGAACTCGCTGAGATGCTCCAGTCGGCTGACCCCGACCATCCAATCCTGGGCGAACTGAGCGCGGAACCTCCCCCACCGTCAATACCTCGCTGAACTGAAGAGTGGCCGGAATCCGCGAGAGAAACTCCTCAGGTGCCCACCTCTGAAGCGGACTTATACGCCCGAAGCACGAACCAGGAGGCCGCCTTCAAATCGAAGTCCCTTTTCCATCCCATTTTTCTTGCCTTTCAGATTGTACTAATGTACTATTACTTTATTAGACCACTACAATTCTCACGAGGTTGAGGCTGTGCAGTTTTCGATCGACCAGCGAAGCGGCGTTCCTTTCTACCGGCAAATCGTTGAACAGGTGAAATTCTCTGTAGCCCGGGGTGATCTCGAACCCGGCGACCGGCTCCCGACGATAAGGCAGCTGGCTGTTGACCTTGAGATCAATCTCAACACTGTGGCACGGGCTTACCGGGAGCTCGAGTATGAAGGGGTCATTGAGACCCAACAAGGCTCCGGTACATTTGTTGGTCAAAGAAAGCCTCAAGTGGATGAACTGGAAAGGCAAAGGATGCTCGACCAGATCCTTACGGAACTCCTGGCTCGAGCATCTGATTATGGCTTTACTGTCGCCGAGGTCTTTGATGGCCTTGGGCGTCGAAAGGAGAGTTCGTCATGAGTCACCGAACTAAGAGCACCGGAAAGGTCTTGGGGGGATTCAGTTTCGAAGGATTCGCAACCTCCCTCCGGGCCGACTTCAGGTTCGCTCCTCTGAATGCCTTTCTAATGGTATTGATCTTCGTCATTGGCCTGGTCCTCCACCTGAACACCTACGAATTCAGCGTCAAGGCCGTCACCTTCGCCCTCGGGTCTGCCCTTGGACTGGCAATCGGCTTACGGATCACCCAAGTCTGGGAATCGGTAGTCATCCTCGGGACCGCCGCCTGCCTCTTCATCTACCTCGAACTGCGCCCCTCCAGCGACATTCTGTTGGGAACGGTTGTCTGCGCGCTACTGGTCTCTCCTGCAGTTCAGATTGCTCTCCAGTGGGAGAAAGCGGTTGTACTTCGTTTCGGGAAGTTCAGAGGGCTTCGAAAGGCCGGGTTGTTCCTGCTGGTACCCATCGTCGACAAGGTGGCGCAGTTCGTCGACCAGCGAATCCGGGTGACCGATTTTAGTGCGGAAACGACACTGACTGCCGATACCGTCCCCGTCAATGTAGATGCAATCGCCTTCTGGATGGTCTGGGATGCGCAAAAGGCAGTTCTCGAAGTCGAACAGTTCGAAGACGCCGTTGTTCTGTCGGCTCAGACCGCATTGCGAAATGCCATTGGCCAAAATGACCTGGCGGTGCTGCTCTCGGAAAGAGACCGGCTGGGTCAGGAAATCCAGAAGCTCCTCGACGAGAAAACCAGCGCCTGGGGCGTCACAACGCAGGCTGTCGAGATCCGGGACATCATCATTCCGAAGGGACTGGAGGATGCCATGTCACGGCAGGCCCAAGCGGAACGGGAACGGCAAAGCCGCATCATCCTCGGTACCGCCGAGACCGAGATCGCCGAAAAGTTCGCCAGGGCCTCGGAACACTACAAGAACAACTCGGTGGCGCTTCATCTGCGCGCGATGAACATGGTCTACGAGGGCCTCCGTCAAAAGGGTTCCATGATCATCGTTCCGTCAACTGCTGTCGAATCGATGGGTCTCGGAGCGCTGGGAGGGCTGACAGCATTCGACCGAGTTTCGGATCAGGACTCCCGGCAGGACAGGCCATAGGCGATTTAGGGACACTGTTCTGGCTGGAGCTTTCTTTGGGGGCACTGTTCTGCTGGTGCTAAGGGTTCGAAGACACCAGATGTTCCAATTCTTCGAACCAGTTGATCACCACTACCAGCTGGGTTTGCCCCGACAAAGGTACTTCGTCGCGTACGGTCAGGATGTGTTGGCCATCGGGCGAGAGATCCCAATCCCTTCCCCACTCAGAACTGTCGCTCACGACCATGTCGGACAACTGGAACAACCGCTGCGCAATTCCCGCCGTGAACGTTTCCCCTGCCTCTACGGCTGAAGACATAAGGTAGCCTCCACTGAGGAACAGTAACTCCTTTCCTTGAGGTCCCCAGAGCGGGTCCCTTCCTCCACCGGCTGAGATCTGCCAACGTCCTCGTTCCACTTCGGGGAATGGACGGACAAAAACCTCGACTCGGCCGGCTTCATCCGATGAATAGGCAATCCATCGACCGTCGGGAGAGATGGCCGGCTCACTTTCATTGAATCTTGTTCTCAATAAAGGCTGCACAGCGTTATTCGCATCCAGGGAGAGTAGGTAAAGATCGGTGGACGTCTCGAATTCCAATCTCTGGAACACCAGCGTTTTTCCATCCGGTGAAAACGTCCCCGGGATTTGAAGAATGCCGGAATCTGTCGTGAGCTGCTCCATCTGTCCCGTTCCATCAGCCGCCTTGCGGTAGAGATGGGATTCGCCGTCGCGATTTGAACTGAACACGACCGTTCTCCCGTCAGGCGACCAGATCGGAATCTGATTCAGGCCATCAAACGAAAGTCGGGTACTCATCGAACCTTCCAGGCCATGGATCCAGATATCTCCACCAGTCGAGTTGATTGCGGTCAGAGCCACTCGCTTACCGTCCGGTGAAATCCGCGGGAATGCATAGAACTGATCGTCCGCCAAAAGGTTGCCCTGCCCGGAGCGATCGAGCCAGACCAGTTCACTGACGATCGTGCCCGAGCCTCCTCCCGGGATGTAGGCCAAAGATCCAGACTCGGAGACGCTGAAGTGGGCAGCGCCGGTGAACGCGCTGCCGGATTCACTGATTGTCTCGATCACCGAAATCGCCGCACCTTTCACCTCTGGGCGAATTGGATCAAAGGGCACGGCCCAAAGCGAGCCTTTCCAGGAATAGACGAGATGCCCCGAGGGAAGGTAACGGGCGTCCCTTCCGCCAGCAACCACAACCCGGCGCTCACCGCTCTTTAGCGACTGAACCACGATTTGAGCATCCTCCCAGTTACCACGAACGCCCAATGTAAAGAGCAGGTTCTGCCCTCCCGGCAGTAACTGCGGTCCGTGAGCCATCTCGCCCGCAGCTGCGTCCACCTCGATCAGTAACTTCTTATCACCGCCGTCGGCCGGCACCTCGAAGATCCCCTCCGCTCCCTGCCCCAGAAGGATGAACTCCTCACTGGTCCAACTGGCCCCAAACGGGTTTTGGGACCGGCACAACGTCACTGGGGCCCCTCCACCCAATGGGACCTTCCTCAATTCCCCTCCAGCCCAGAAGCCGATCCATCGGCCATCGGGAGAGAAGAAGGGGCTACGTCCTCCTCCCTCGAGTGTTCCGGGGATAGGTGCAGCCACCAGCTTGTCCATAGCACGGTGGTACAGCTGGCTGTTGGCGACATACACCAAGTCCTGTCCGTCGGGAGAAAGCGCCACCTGGTGACGGCCCGGGTAGGAAAACTGCTGATCCTGTGGCAGGAAAACCGCAAACCGCGAGGTTGGACGGGTTACTGGAGCGTCGGGCCGAAGCATCCATCCCAGAAGGAAGATCCCTACCGCTAACCCCAGCGCCGCCCCTATAACCACTATTCTTTTTCTGGAAGAAGGTTCTGGGCTCTGCCCTGCCAGTGAACCGGCCTGATGCCCGAATGGATCCGCCAAGTATTCTTCAAGAGCAATTCGGACATCACCCATGGCCTGGACGCGTTGACTCACGTCCCGCCGCAGGCACCGCTTCAGAAGATCCTTTATGGGAGCCGGGATAACCTTCGGCACCTGGCTCCACTCGGGATCCCGACTGATCACGAACGCAAGAATCTGAGACAGATCCTCTCCCTCGAACACAGGGCGTCCGGTGAGCATTTCCCAGAGCACCACGCTGAAGGACCAAATGTCGGCTCGTCTATCAACCGGTCTTCCCCGGGCCTGCTCTGGGCTCATGTAGGCCGCCGTGCCCAAGATAATCCCTGCCTGGGTAGCGGCCATCGACATCGTCGGAGACTGGGAGAGACCTGAAATCGAAGACGGAGTTCCACCAACCGGATCTTCGAGCGCCTTGGCCAAGCCAAAATCCAAGATCTTGACCGTTCCGTCAAACATCAGCTTGATGTTGGCCGGCTTCAGATCGCGATGGATAATTCCCTTGTCGTGCGCATTCTCCAGGGCCCTGGCGATCTGCAATGCAATCGGCAGCGCTTCGTCTAATGGGAGCGGCCCCCGGGAGATCCGTTCTGAGAGGTCTTCGCCTTCCACCAGTTCCATGACGAGGCACTTCGTGCCAGTTCTAGGTCTTCGGTATTGGGTGCCGGGTAATGCCTGTTCGGTCGACCGACCGGTGTCGCTTTCCGGAAGGCTTTCCATACGCGACTCGCGATTTTCGGGCCTTTTATCGAAATAGAGATCTTCGAGGCCGTAGATGGCGGCAATGTTCGGGTGGTTTAGCGATGCCAGAACCTGCGCTTCCCGACTGAAGCGTCCCATGCGCTGTTCATCATTCGAAAACATTTCAGGAAGCAGCTTCAAAGCGACGTCCCGGTTCAACCGGGTATCCCGCGCACGATACACCTCACCCATGCCGCCCTGGCCAAGCTTCGCCGTGATCTCGTAGTGCCCGATCTTCTGTCCGATCAAATTAAATTCCAAAATTTGGGAAAGAGATTTGTACACGCAGAATAATCTGGAAAGGGTGATTCTTGCAAGATTGATCCGGTTGTCTTCGTATCCTGCCCGGCTGAAAGCTTCTGAAACGACTGCGTCAAAGGGACTGCGTCAAAGGGACACTGTTTACCGGTACTCAATAAAGGGACACTCTCTTTTTGTTCAATAAAGGGCCAAAGGATCAAAGGGACACTCTTTTGGTTGTTCGGCATGAGACTTAGGGACTCTGTCTTTGTGCCGGATTCAGGGAGCCGGAGTCAGGGACACTCTTTTTGTGCCCGAGTCAGAACACCCTCGCCAGGCCATCATCCGGGATGCTTCGAGAGATAGGGGCATGCTTCGAGATAGGGGCACTGAATTTTGCACCGACAAAGGGACACTCACCCTTTTTTGAGAAATTTCGTCCAAAATCTCGCAGATTTCCAAACTCGGACGTTACTGCTCTACAGAGGTTGATTGGAAAAGCCTCGAAAGGAGAAGAAACC
>CP070717.1:421641-427613 GCA_020350445.1 Acidobacteriota bacterium
GAAGTGGGATCCGACGAAGAATCAGGATTCGGTATGGCTGGGAGATGTCAATGCCGGGTTGCAGGTGAGTTGGAAGGATCAGAATTACGTTAGACCCCTGAACACCAATTTCTATCTGTTGAAACCTCTGCAGATGCCTACCTCCTGGTACAACGAGGGAGCCGGTGGGTGTGAGTTACGTCATACCGGGCAGAACTACAGGATTCGGACCTTTTCGGGAAGACGAAACCTGCTGCCCGGGCATCCCCTGCATTTCAGGTTCCGGCTTTTGATCACGCCATTCAAACCGATCGATCCACCCAGGCAATGGGCGACCCGCTTTTACCACAACTATGAACCGATCGAGACAATCAGAGAGCAGGGTGCCAACGTCATCAATATTCACCACGCCAATGTGCTGAACCCCTACATCAACTACCCGTTTCTCTCGGTCGAGAAGCTGAAAAACTATATCGACCAGGCTCACGCCGAGGACCTCAAGGTCAAGATCTACTACACGGTCAGAGAACTCTCCAATCGTGCTCCAGAAGTGTTTGCCCTGCGCAGCCTTGGCGATGACGTCTTAGCCTATGGGCCGGGAGGGGGATCCTCCTGGATGCAGGAACACCTGGGTGCCAATTACATCGCCGGCTGGTACGTTCCTTCCCTCCGAGATGCTGCCATCATTAATAGTGGGACGTCTCGCTGGCACAATTACTATCTGGAAGGGCTCGAATGGCTGGTGAAGAATGTGGGCATTGATGGCATCTACATCGACGATGTAGCGTTCGACCGGGTCGTCATGAAGCGTGTCCGCAGGATTCTGGACCGGGGGCGTCCGGGAGCCCTGATTGATCTTCACTCGGCGAACCAGTTCAATGTCCGTGATGGCTTCGCCAATAGCGCCAACCTGTACCTGGAGCACTTTCCTTTCCTGGATCGACTCTGGTTTGGAGAGTATTTCGACTACGACTCTCAGCCTGACTTCTGGATGGTCGAGGTTGCGGGAATCCCGTTCGGTCTCATGGGTGAAATGCTGGAAGGTGGAGGAAATCCCTGGAGAGGGATGGTTTTTGGCATGACGGGGCGGATGCCCAGGGTACTTGAAACCAGGGAGATGTGGAAACTGTGGGACTCCTTCGGGATGCAGGACTCCCAGATGATCGGCTACTGGGTCCCGGATTGCCCTGTGAAGACGGACCGGGAAGACGTGTTGGCGACAGTCTATACCAAGGAGTCCGAAGCGATGGTGGCACTGGCGAACTGGTCGGAGGAGACCGTCTCCGTCGACCTTTCAGTTGACTGGGACGTGTTGGGGCTCAACCCAGAAAACACGGTCATAGAGTCGAAGCCGATCACTGGTTTCCAGTCGAGGGCGCGGTTTGATCCCGGCGAAAGAATCCCCGTGGAAGGAAAGAAGGGCTGGATGCTCTGGCTCCATCCCAGGTGAAGCGTCGAAAACCAGTGACACGAGTTCGCGGCTGCCGCCCTCCCAGCTCAGACAACTCCACGGGTCTTCAGTTGGGGAATCCGGAGAGTCCAAAATAGTCAAAAGGTCGTTGTTTTTGCTGATAGGATTCTTGTAATTCGACCTTAACTCCTCCAAGATAATTTCGTGGGATTCTGTGGGGGGTGTGGAACTCAAGTTAGTCCGAAAGCGCGTTTTTGTCCTTCCTGTGGTACTCCGAGTGCACCGCCGGTTGAGCAGCCGCGACAGGTTGAACCGACTCCTCCGGCTAGGCCTCCGAGAGTAACGGCGAAGCCGGGTGTGAGTGGAGCACCGGTACCGAGTCCCAGAGACGCGCAGAATCTGGGAAATGTAGCGCACCCGGTGGGCCCTCCGCGTCAGGCGACGGCTGCTCCTCGATCAGCACCTCAAGGTGCACCGCCACCGCGTCCCGGTCCGCCTGTGGCTGAAGCTCCGGTGAATTACGGCAAGATCCCCAGCTTCCCATCACCTCCGCCCTTGTCGACTCAGCAGAATCGAGTGACAGCGCAGCAGCGCCCACCATCATTCGCGGCTGGATCTCCTCCCCCAGTGGCAAGCCCGCAATTTGACGAGGGATCATTGCCACCGGCTGTCCCGCCTTGGGAATTTCAGCAGAAGACGGCCGAAATAGCAGACTCCCTGTCAGCCTCGCTGGGAGATGCTGAGACTCGGCGCCGTTCGCAGCCACTGCGAATCCTGGAGGCAATGATCCGAGGATGCCTGCTCGATCAGAGGGCCTACCGGGCTGCGGCCGCAGACGAGAAAGGAACGAACGATGCCTGGTTGGCGCTGGGGTTCGTATTCTTGATGACTTCAATCGGGCCCTACTTGATCTACTTCACTGTGCCCAGCGTGTCCCAGTTGATTTCAATCGTCTTGATGACAGGGATCCAAGTCGCTGGGATGGCTGCCGGCGCTGCTCTGATCAGTGCCCTCAGCCCCTCGATCGCCGGAGTCAAGGTCTCCTTTGGACAGGTCCTCCGGCCCCTGGCTTACGCCCAGTCGATCGGAGTGTTCGGTTTCCTGGGAATGATAGCGACTGTCCTCGGTATCTGGAGGATCGTCACCAGTCTTACCGCTATAAGGGCCGTGATTGGCTGCGACCCGGTTAAGGCGGCCGTCTTGCTGATCATTGGAGGGATCGGCTCGATTCTGGCCGCGATGTTATTGTCTCCGTTGGTTTTGACGACACAGTTCTTTTGAGGATTGAAAGTCACCATGTTTCAGAATCGTAGGCTGCGGCTATTGCTTCAGTTCGTAGCGGGAATTGTCGCCGTCTACGCAATGAGCCTGCTTCTCAGCCAGGCTAAGGAAGCCTACGTGACCTCGACTCTGCCGGACGGTTGGGCCATCCTGCGTCCTCCGCACGAAGTTTCGGCATTGATGCTGGATGGCGAGAACCTCTGGGAGGGAGGACGGGACGGGCTTTTCTTGATAGACCGGGAGAGTTCGCAACTCCTCTCGCTGCCGTCAGGAACTCCCCAGCTTTCGTACGTAGTGGACATCCTCAGGGACCGTGAGGAGCGCCTGTGGGTGGCGGCCAGCCAGGGGGCTTTTTGCCTTTCGGGCGGTAGCTGGCGCGTGCTGGGAACGGTCGAAGGCGCTCCTCCCGGAGCTGCCAAATCCCTTTTCGAGGATTCGAGCGGTGCTATCTGGATCGGGTTCGAGACGGGCGTCTTGAAGTATTCCGACAGCAACCAGCAGTTCTTTGACAGGGATTCGGGGTTGGGCCTCGACTCCGTTGATGTAATCCTCGAGGACCGCGAGGGGAGCCTCTGGTTCGGTTCCGCCTCACCGACGCAAGGTGGGCTCAGCAGGCTCGCCGGTCAAAGCTGGACAAGCTTTACTTCGAAAGAACACCTTCCTCACAACACCGTCAACGACCTGCTGCAAGACCGGCAGGGCAGGATCTGGGTGGGGACAGGCTTCTCGCGTCGCGGCGGTATCGGCCTGCTATCCCAGGGCAGCTGGCGGCAACTCGGCATGGAGGAGGGACTGCCGGGAGAGAAGGTCCGTTCCTTCTTCGAAGATTCCCGCGGCCGTCTCTGGGTCGGCTCGGAATACGACGGAATCGTGATCTTTGACGACGACCGGCACCAGGTGCTGACTCCCGAAGACGGCCTGGCCGGTTGGGAGGTCAAGGTAATGGTGGAGGACCCGGACGGGGTGTTCAGGATGGGTACCGAGGAAGGCATCAGCCGAGTCGAATCATTGAGAACGGTGGCCTCTTTCAGTGGAGTAAAGCAATGACGTTTGAAGAAGCCGGTCAGAGGTTTACGCAGCTTCGGGCCCAACTTGAAAGCGGCCAGATCACCGAGGCTCAGTACGCCGAAGCAGTCAATCAACTGCAGGTACAGGATGAAGCGGGGACCTGGTGGCAGCTCGATCCGAATTCAGGAAGCTGGCTCCGTTGGAACGGCTCAATCTGGGAGTCGATCGAATCTTCCGCCTCCGCCGCGCAGTCGCAGCCTGCCGCCACCCAGCCTGCCTCTTCAACCGGGGGATCCTCTTCCAAAGCCGATCACGCCCCGGTCGGTGTCGCCCCGGTCGGGTGGGGGCAGATCGTATGGGACATCATCACCCTGGGCGGATGCGGGGCGATGGCGGCCGTCTGGTACTGGTATTCAGGCATGGCGGAAACCGCGCCCGACACCAAGACCTGCGTCACGATGGTAGCCCTTCCGTTCGCCTTGATGGTGCTGCGGCCCTGGACCGATCGACTCTTGCTCAAGCTGCAGCCCCACATCACCAAGATTCCAAGGATGGTCCTGCTGGGACTCGGTCTTGCCATTCCTTTCCTGGTGGCTAACCAGCTTTACGGCCGTTACACCGAGTTTGAATACCTGTTCCGAACGATAGTGATCAGCACCTTGCTGACCTATGTCCTTTTTCGTACACCGCTGGTGCGCCCGAAAAGTACGGGCAAGAACCCGACCCCTGGAGGGACGCGATGATCCGCTCGATTCGCCGATATTCATGCAGTAGACGCCTGCGTCGTTTGGCCCTGGGCTTGATCTGTTTAGAGCTGGTGCTGGCGGCAGTTCTGATCCTCTTTCCAGCCACCGTTTTCGCCGACGACTGCAACCAGGATTGGACCCGGGCCGAAGACTGACTGCGGACCCCCGGGTTTGCCCAAGGTTTGGGCACTACAGTTGGAGTGGTCGTAACCGTACTGGTCAACGGCGTTGCCATCAAGACAATCGTCTTCCCACCCCAGGACGCCGTGGCCGGGCAGGATGCCGATGCCCAGAATGCAACTCCCAAGCAGTATCGGGTGCAGATCAACGTGCGTGACAGCCAGGACAAAGAGCGGGTGGTGTTTTACGGTGACGTCCTCGATAGCCTTTACCTGGCCGCCTGGGTTGAAGAGGAGTCGGAAAAGGGAGTCGTCTCTCGCGATGTGCCGGTCAGTTTTCAACTCCTGTCCGGAAAAAGGTGGCTCCGGCTCACTCCGGTCCAGTCCACTCCCCCAACCTCGATCAGCCGGCTGGAGAGACTTAGCCAGGAGCCGATCCCCGAGGGGACGGCTCTGGATGCGCCGACCGTTCAGGTATCGACCACGGTGGATGGGATTCCCGTTTCAGCCTCGGTCAGTTTTTCGGTACGACGCTTTGATTTGGAACTCTCGGGTGACCTTGATCTGGATGCCGGGCAGGCTCTCGAGCCTTAGATGACGAAATAGCAGGAAAACGCGAAATGGCCGATCCTAAATTACAGGTCTTCAGGATGCCTTTCTCAGCCGATGGGAAGGATTTCGGCACGCTGGTGATCGATGCCGGGCTGAAAGAGACGTCTACTACCGGTGCTGGCGCATTGCCTTTGCGCAGCGTGTCGCCACGGATGGCTCCGGGCCAGCCTCAGGCCCTGGTCTTCTCGACTCCGAGCTTCACTCCGGGCAATACCAACGCCGACGTGGAAGTGAACGTCAATCCCCAACTGGGAGGCAAGCTGCCCGATGAGCCGGTCGAGATGGAAGTTCTGGTGGGTCCCATGCAGGCCCTCGATCAGACGCAGTTCCCGGGAGGAGAACTCTTGAGGAAGTGCGCCGTCCGGATTTCCGATGTCATGATCGAATGGGACACCGAGCCGGCCGAGTTCAAGCAGGGAGACCGTATCGTCATCCCGGCGGACGGGCAGACCGAGTTCACGCTGATCGTGCGGGCCCAGCGTCTGGTGCCAGGGCAGGGAGTGATTCCCGACGATGACGTTATCGAGTTTACCCATATGCTCGAGAAGGGTTCTTTCGCCCCACCGATCATTGATGTGTTTGCTCCATCCAAACAGCCCTCCGACCGCCGCGAGAACCGTTCGAAATGGCATTCGGTGATGGAACTCCCGAATCCAGCCAAGAACATCACCCTGCCGGCCGAGTGTACGATCCGCGTCAAGGCCTGGTGGGGCCCCAACGGGGCCGTGACCCGGGTGGGCTGGAACCACGTTGATCTGAAGTCTGGGGCCTGTCTCAAGGATTTGATACGTATCCCGGTCATGCTGGTCGAACCCC
>CP070717.1:427713-431148 GCA_020350445.1 Acidobacteriota bacterium
GAGTTTGTCGATCTCGACGGAATCCTGTCCCGTTCCGACATCATTACGCTCCACGTTCCCCTGAATGAGGAGACAACGGGATTGATCAACGCGCGAAATGTCGAGAAAGTGAAGAGAGGGGCCACTCTGATCAACACGGCCCGGGGTCCGGTAATTGAAGGCCTCGACTTCCTCCATGAGTGCCTTCAGCAGGGTATCTTTGGTGCGATTGGCCTGGATGTCTTCCCGGATGAACCTCCGGACACATCACATCCTCTGTTTCGGGACCCGCGCTGCTACCTGACCGGTCATGTCGCCGCCCGGAGTCCCATTTCGCAGCAGCGGATTCTTGATACGATGCTCAAGGAAACGCTCGCACTCCTGCACGGGGAGATGCCGAATCCCTCAAACATCGTCAATCCCGAGGTTCTGCCCAGGCCGTGAATGCTCGCCGGGACGTTCCGTGACGGGGCAGTCTTGCAGTTATTCCGAACCGCGATACTTGCGCTCGACCATATCGGCCATCTCCGAAAGCCTCAGCTGGACCTTTCCGTGCAGGGTATCTGCAGGAAAGCCCCCTTCCGCTGACGGCTCGCCGGCGGAACACCCCGTAAGGATTTCGAGTCCCTGGTCCACCGTCTCAACCGGGTAGATATGGAACTTCCCTTCCCGGACGGCATCGATGACCCGCTGATGCAGGACCAGGTTCTGGACATTCTGATGCGGTATGATCACTCCCTGGTCGCCGGTCAAACCCGCCGCTTCACAGGTGTCGAAAAAGCCTTCGATCTTCTCATTGACCCCGCCGATCGGCTGGATCTGTCCTTTCTGGTTAATCGACCCGGTCACCGCAATCGACTGCTTGAGAGGGGCTTCAGCGAGGCTCGAGACGATGGCGTAGAGCTCGGTCGAGCTAGCGCTGTCTCCGTCCACGCCCGAATAGGACTGTTCGAAACAGATGCTTGCATTCAGGCTGAGTGGACGCTGCTGCCCATACTTCCCCTGAAGATAGCCGCTGAGGATCAGCACTCCCTTGTCGTGGATATTGCCGCTCATCCGGGCTTCCCGTTCCACGTTAACGACTCCTTTTTCTCCCACACTCGTCTGAGCGGTCAGGCGGGTCGGCTTACCAAAACTATAGTCACCGATCTGGTAAACCGAGAGTCCGTTGATCTGCCCCACCACTTCTCCGGCTGTGCCAATCATGATGGAGCCTTCATCGATCATCTCCTGTAACCGTTCTTCAAAGAGATTGGATCGAAAGGCTTTCTCTGAGATCGCTTTCTTAACATCCTCTCGAATTACCACGGATCGCGAGTTCTCCCTGGCCCAGTAGTCCGATTCCCGAATCAGATCGGCGACATCACTGAACCGCAGCGTCAGGCGCGTCTTATCCGAGACCATCCTCGAGCTGTGTTCAACGAGAGCTGCGACAGCACCGCGGTCAAAGTGCCGCAGTTGCTCTTTGTCGCAGAGGGTCTTGATGAAACGGGCGTATTCGATCAGATGATTGCTGTTCTTCTTCATCACGGTATCGAACTCGGCACGAATCTTGAACAGCTTCTGGAAGTCCTCATCGACAGCATAGAGCTGGTTGTAGATGTGAGCACTGCCGAGGACAATCACTTTGAGATCCACCTTGACCGGACTCGGACGAAGGCCCAATGTGGCCACGAGACCGTACTGATCGGTCGGGTCCTGGATACTCACTTCACCCGCCTGAAGCACCCGTTTCAGGGCATCCCAGGCCATGGGGGTTGAGAGCAGATCGATCAGGTCCAGGATCAGGAAGCCATGGTTCGCTGCCAGGATCGATCCGGGCCGAATCAGGGTAAAGTCGGTGTGCAATGTGCCCATCCGGGCTTCCCGTTCGGAGTACCCGATCAAGTTGCGAAAGGTGGGGTGATTCTCGGTGATCACCGGGGCTCCCTGCTGTTTGGAATTATCGACGATCACGTTGATTGCGTAGCGGTTGAGCGCGTCCTCTTCGGAGGATCCGGCCACTGACAGCCCCTCGGCTCCTTCTTCATCTTCCTCCATGTCGAGGAAGTCCCCGATGTTGTCGATGATGTCATGCTGGACCTCTTCGAGATACGCCAGGAGTTCAGCAT
Organism: Acidobacteriota bacterium; assembly: GCA_020350445.1. Lineage (GTDB taxonomy): Bacteria > Acidobacteriota > UBA6911 > RPQK01 > JAPXNP01. The sequence continues at coordinate 429,804 of CP070717.1, forward strand.
GCTCTTTGAACTCGCTGCGCAGTTCATCGATATAGCGTCCGGTCGCGATCATGGCAACCGTTCGGTCCAGGTCCTTGAGTTTCTCCTGTGTCGTCTGCTGCAGAATCCGGATCTGCCGATAGGTTTCCTGAATCTGATCACCCAGTTCAATCTGGTTCTTCTGGATCTCGGCCCGTACTTCCTCGGAGAGCCCATTGAACTGATCGGGAGAAATCTCAGTTCCTTCGAGAACGGGAACGGTAATGATCTGGTTCCCGACCGACTTTACTGCCAGTCCACGCTCTTTGGCTCCGACCTGGACCCGCTCGGTCAGTTCAGCCCGAGTGATCTGGAATTCCTGGATGATCTGACTGCGCCGGCTCTCGAAATCCTCGCTCTTGAATGCCTTGGGGACCTCCTCAACCAGGGTTGAAATCAAGCTCTCCATGAAACCGGCAAATCTCGAGGCCACACCGGGTGGCACCTCGATCGCCCGCGGTCGCTCCGGACGATCGAAATTGTAGACATACACCAGGTCGTTCGGTGTCGGCATCTGGGAGGCAATCTCCTCAACCAGCGACCGGATCAGCGTCTTCTTTCCCGTCCCCGGACTCCCTGCAACGAAAAGGTTGTATCCGAAGCTGCGCATGCGCAGGCCAAACTGGATCGCTCTCAATGCCCTTTCCTGCCCGATGATTCCCTGGAGCGGCTCGAGTTCGTCGGTTGTGTCGCAGGGCAGCGACTCCGGATCACATATGCAGCGCAATTCACTTACGTCGAGTTCTCTCACCTTCTTCGTCGTCATAGTTCTCAAGTGTCTCTTTCAGATCACGTCATTTCAACCCCTTCTTGTCGGCGAGTCCCCGCTTCTGCAATCGGATTTGTCTTTTTCCGTCAGCTGTCGAGCGCCACCCTTGAGCCGGGTAGCACCAGCGGCGGGAATCAAATAGAATGCAGCGCACGGTCCGGCTGGGCTGGCCGTGAAGGAGCTTGACGATGTCCCGATACTTGAAGTTGTTCTTCCTCGTTGCTGTCTGGCTGACTACTCCAGCTCTGGCTTCAAACCCCGAGTCCAATTCCTGTCTGAGCGGAACCGTACTGGAAGGACGTGCACTGGCGAGCGAGCTTCTGGGTCGAGACGTCGCGTACGCGATCTACCTCCCTCCCGACTACGACTGCTCGTCACGCCGGTATCCGGTGGTTTACCTGCTCCACGGTTTTACCGACGATGAGACCGGCTGGATCCAGTTTGGGGAAGCCAACCGGATCGCCGACCAGGGGATCCTTTCCGGCGATATTCCCCCCATGATCATCGTCATGCCTGACGGAGGGCTCGGCTGGTACGTGGATGATTACACCGGGAAAC
>CP070717.1:431248-435493 GCA_020350445.1 Acidobacteriota bacterium
ACCATCGACAACAGGCCTTCAACACTCCAGAGAATACCCACTGCGGATTCGGGTTTGACCCAGAGTGCAGAGATTCTGGCCAGATCCCTAACCATCAGTCCTGCACAGTCACCCCCGAAATGATTGACCATAACGGCAAGGCTGATTCCCTGGTCAGGCAAATAGGCCATGTATGAAGACGACCCGATATTTCCTCCTCCATGGCCGTAGGCACTGAGCCATCCGACGATTCCCTGTCCCAACCGACCCAGGCCGAGCCCATAACCGTCCACCGATCCAACGCCCTTCATCTGCTCGAGCGACTCCGGCCCGATGACCCTGCCGTTGAAGAGGGCATGCGTCCAACGGGCCAGTCCCTCTGCCGTCATAAACAGACCGGACGAACCGTAACCGATACTGTCGTGCGATGCCCGGGGAAGGAAGGTGATATCCCGGTAGGAACCATCTTTGTCGTAATTGTCGCCCCACACGTGAGCGAGATTCTCTGGATACGGCTCCTCGAGGGGCAAACTGACAGCGTCGAGATCCAGCGGTTTCCAGAAACGATTCCGCATTTCAGTACCCAGCGTGGAACCGGTTACCCGGGTGATGATCATCGCCGCCAGAAGGAAGTTCGTATTCGAATAGCGGTAGCCTTCCCCACGAGGGAAATGGGGTTCTTTGAGATAACCCAATACCTCTTCGGGCGTGAATACCCGGGTTCGGTCCCGGATCAGATCATCCCAGATTTGCTGGTTCTCCCAGAACATGAAGATCCCGCTGGTGTGGTTGAGTAATTGCCGGATAGTGACCGCTCCATCGACATGGGGAAAAGGAGGTAGCCACTTACTGATTGGATCCTCCAGAGAGAGCTTCCCCTCTTCGACCAGTTGGAGGACCAAGGCAGCAACCACATTCTTCGTGATGCTACCGATGGCGAAGGACATGTCAGGACTCATTCTCACCGCCTCGTGTGAGATGCCGCTGGCCCCTCGCCAGAGGGTCTTGTCGGGAAGGATAACCGCAGCCGAGGCGCCCTTCACCTCGCATCTCCGCAAGCGCTCATCGAGGGCCACCTGGAGCCGTTCTTCCAACGGGCGAGAATCCAAGAGGCAGGACATCGACCCTGCAGATAAAAGCACGATAAGGGTATGGCGCCAATCAAAGCCACAAAAGTCCATTTCGGCTCCTACATCAATGAACTCTACCATATAGAGCCTGGTTCTCCGACTAGTTCGAGGGTTTTCCCTTGCGGCAAGTTCCACTATCCTTAAAAACTGTGAAGAGCATATCTTTTGGGGGGAGGAGATCGCCTATTCGCTAGATCAGTTGGAAAAGCCAGACTCAATGGGAGGAGAGAGTATGACCCGCCTGAGAATCCTGGGCATCTTGACGGCCCTGGTTACTCTAGTTCTATTAACCGCTTCCTCAGTCTTCAACAGCAGCAACTCGGGGTGGAGCCCAAGCCAGCTTGTTCGATCAATACCATACGAGCTCCCATTCCCCTTTCGTGAGATTGGGGCAGCCTACGTCTCCAGGTTCAGCGACGGAAGCCTCAATGCGCTGTTCCGGTTTAACACCGATAAGCGTATTGGAGCCCAGCGTGATGCAGTGCTGGCAGGTGAGAGCTTTCGTTTGATTTTCCCTCATACTGCCAATGGCGAAGGTGGCGGGCTGGTTATTCGTTCAAACGTATTTTTACTGAATAACGCCGGACTTCCCGCTGCAGGACGGCTCTTTCTGAGGCAGGCTGACGGCTCCCCATATTCTGTGAGCACGAATCTGGGCACATCGAGTCAATTTGACTTCTCTCTCCCTCCTGGCGAGACCTTCCGGCTGGAAACCGACGGCACGGGTCCTGTGAAGACAGGATGGATCGAAGTCGTCACTGACATTCCCCTGACCGGAACTGGAACCTTCGAGATTTCGACCTCTCAAGGTGAGTTTCTTTCCGAAGTCGGGATCGGCGAATCTCCTCAGTCGACGTCCGTCATGCTTTTCGCGGACACATCTGCCGGGAAGAATACGGCCTGGGCCGTGGCCAATCCGAGCCCAACAGAAACGGTCGATCTCACCCTCGAACTGCGAGATCTAGGTGGAAATTCGATAGCCACCAGGACTGCAACGCTCTTACCTGGGTCGCAGAAGTCCCAGTTCATCACCGAAACGTTCTCCGGAGAACCGCTCGAGGACTTTCACGGAGTGCTGGTAGTATCGAGTGCGGGACCGGAGATATCAGTTACAACTCTTCTCACACGGGGTACCAGAATGACCTCGTTGCCCATCGCTCCGAGACAGGCGGACTTGGAGGAGCCCGCAGAGTTCGGTCTAGCTCGTCTTGGAGATGGCCGTTTTGGAGGCCTGAAGTTCCAATCGACCTTGATATTGTTGAACAACTCCCCGGAACCCGCCTGGGGGTCGGTTGAGTTCTTTACTGCCTCAGGTGACGAACTCCCCCTTTCGATTGATGGATCAGCCGAATCCTATATCGATGTCGATGTGCCAGCTGGGGGTGCTGTCCTCTTGGTCAGTGATGGGCTGGCCTCTCCCGGGATCACTGGATGGGCCCGGGTTACGGCAGACATACCGCTTGCAGGAGGGGCGGCCTTCACCATTTCTGAAGCGGCAAGCCGGGCGTTCGTGGCCGAGGTCGGTGTCCCCAGTTCCATGTCGAGTCCGAAAACCATCTTCTATTCCGAAGTCCAGGGTGGAATCAATACTGGCGTGGGGCTGACAAACCCAACCGAAGATGTCGTACGGGCACACCTGAAGCTATTCGATGAGGTAGCTGCATCTGAAAGGCAACGGACAGATAGTCCGCTCGCCCAAAAAACAGTTCAGCTGGGGCCTCTTTCGCACTCAGGGTTATTCCTGTCGGAACTCTTTCCCGATGTCCCGTCGATACAGGGTCGTTCATTCCAGGGACGTCTGCAGATCGAAACACGATCGGAGCTTGGCGAACTCCTTCACATCCCTATTTACAGCATGACGCTCCGGACCCGTGGTGCCCAGATGACTTCACTTCCGGTTGCGCCATATAAACCGATCTTCTCACCTGAAGGTCATGTCGAATTCGCGACACTGCTCGGAGGATCGACTCCGGACTTCCAGCTAAGCTGGCGTCAATACTCCCAGGAAATGGCGATAGACCGGGCAGCCATCCAGATCAGCGCAGGTGCATTTGACTTCTCTAAGTTCAGAGGAGGGGATGTGATCGGTACGGCGTTTCTCACCTCGATGCTCGTTCGATACACCGGGAAGATCTTTGTCACCAATGTCACGGGAGACTCCGCCGACCTCTTCGTCATCTATGGTGTCGATCAGAGCAACCTTCAGCTGTTTAATGGTCAGATTCGAAACGTGGACACGGGAGTAGAGATGGTCCTCAAGTCAAATCCGATTCTGCTCGAGGGGACACCTTCTCTGTTTCTCGCACAGCGACATGAATTCACCTTCCATTCAGGGCTGTTCCGTTTGCCGGACGGAGAAGGCCAGGAACTCCAGATCGAACAACGTTTCGACGCTTTCCGGACTGATGATTCACAAGTCCTCCTGAGTCCCAGAGACTCGCAGCTTGAAACGACAACGGGTGTAGCTAGCGGTTCTCCTCGGATTGATGCCGTCGAACCCGCTCGGTCCGCCGCCGGGAATGCATTGACGGTTCGGGGCAGCGGCTTTTCTGCAGATCCTTCGCGAAACCGGGTCTTCGTCTCGGGTGTACTGCTCGGGTCCGGAGACGTGGAAACCAATTCAGCGACGGAACTGTCCGTATTCGTTCCGCCTGGAGTGAAGGGATCCGAACTCCAGGTTGAGGCTGCCGGGCGAACATCGAATCTTTACAAAGTTTCGATTCCTTTCCGTCCTTGGGCCTCGGCCAGCCTATCCGATACTTCTGCTGGAGCAGATGCAGCTCTGACCCTATCGGTGGAGCAGGAATCGAGTGAACTGGCGCCATTGGCAATTGCGGTCCATTCGGAAGGAGGCGAGTGGATCACCGCCGGTCATGAAGTGGGCTCCGTTATAGGGACAGTAACTTCACGCCTGCTTTCCCCCTCGGGTAATGAGCTCGGAGACGGAGGCTGGATCGATCTCGTTGTGGAGTCGTCAGATTCCGAACGGATGATTCTCTATGGGCTTGATACCGAGGATCCAGATTCGGACCCGAGCCTTGTCATTGAGGCGACTACGACCGGCTACGGGGTGATGCTCATTGCTCCATTCGGGGAATACTCTGAGCTTTCGTTTGAACTACCTGGAACTCTCAGC
>CP070717.1:435593-439079 GCA_020350445.1 Acidobacteriota bacterium
CCTGGGACAAGCAAGGATGCGACGAACGCCTGGGACAAGCAAGGATGCGACGAACGCCTGGGACAAGCAAGGATGCGACGAACGCCTGGGACAAGCAAGGATGCTTGTCGTACTCTTTGTGGTTCAGCGGGATCGTTCGAGTTCAGCGACGGCGGCTTCCACCTGTGGGATCACTGCCGCATGTTCCTCCCGGGAGGCCCGCTTGAGGAATTCCTTGAAGTATCCGATCGCCTGATCGATTTCCCCGGCTTCCTGAGCCATGATCCCGAGATTCATATAGGGCTCGGTCAACTCTGGATCGAACTGGACCGCCTTCTCGAGATGCTGACGTGCCCGCCCGGTGTTCCCCTTCTGGATCTCCAGGATGCCCATCAGGTTGTACGCCAGGGCATGCTCCTCATCCTGGGTCAGCACGGACCTGAGTACCCGGTCACTTTCGCCCAACTCTCCCAACTGAAGATAGACCGTCGCCAGGTTCATCAAGTTCTGTAGATTCGTCGGATTCCGATCGGCAGACTTCTCCATTGCCACTACGGCCCGGCTCATGTCACCCAGCCGGATGTAGATCTCACCCATTTCAGCAAACGTCTCATCCGTCTCAACGGCGTAGACGATCGCCTGTTCATGGATCTGGAGCGACTTCCGGTACTGTCCCAAACGGGTGTAACAGAGCGCCAGATGCTGGTAAATTAGAGGGTTGGTCTGATCCGTCGGCAGCAACTCTTCCAGCTTCGTCGCCGCCTCGGTGAACCGGTTCTGATTCATGTCCTCTCCGGCGTCCTCGAGAACGGCGAGACTCCTGACGCGATCTTTTGGATCGGGGCCGCTCATGTCGAGCCGAATCTCCCGCCGGACCCCTGCACTGACGTAGCCGAGCGCCCTCAACTGTGCAGCTCTGGCCGGATCCAAAGGCTGATAGTCGAGTTCATCCTGCTCCCCGGGTTTGCCCGAAATCTCCCAAACCTCTTCTTCGAGTTTCGCAGCTTCTTCAGGGTACTGCTTGATCAGGTTCGAAGCCTCTTTCGGGTCCTGCTTGAGATCGTACAACTCCGGCTTCGGCGCCACCACCAGCTTCCACTGATCGGTCCGCACGCCTCGGAGTTCGGCCCAACCCAGATGGGTATTCGGATAGAGCGTTTCCATAAACGCAACATCCAGGTCGACAGGTCTCCCTTCGAGGAGGAGCGGTAACAAGCTGGAACCCTGCACCTGATCGCCGGCCGACAGACCGAGGTAGGATGCAATGGTGGGCATCACGTCGATGGACCGCACCTGCTGTTTGACCCTTTGACCTGGCTTGACCCGGGGGCCCGCCATGATCATCGGGACATGCATCGTGGAGTCATAAAGAAACACACCGTGAGTGAATTCTCCGTGCTCACCCAGGCTCTCTCCATGGTCGGAAAGCAGCACCACCAGCGTAGAGTCCTCGAGCCCCTGCTCCTTGAGGAAATCGAGGAGTCGACCGACTTCCGCATCGGTGTAGGCCGATTCGCCGGCGTAGAGATCATCCCGGTATCTCGATTTGTACGGTTCCGGGGGATCAAAGGGGCGATGAGGATCATAGTAATGAGCCCACATGAAAAACCGTTGACCCGGCTCCTTACCGACGCCAGCCTTCAGTCTCCCCCTGAGCCATTCGATGGCGCGATCGCTGACCAGCTTCGCCCGCACCTCTGCAATCACTCCTGGCAGCTTCTCATCCTCACTCGGGGCCGTCATGTCATCGACATAGGTGTCAAACCCTCGAGCCAGCTGGAAACGGTTGTCGAGGACCGCCGCCCCGACGAAGGCTCCGGTCTCCATTCCTGCATCCGAAGCAATTGAGGCAATGGTCGGGATCCGCTGGTCCAGGACAAATCCACCGATATCCCGTACTCCATGAACCCGCGGATAAGCCCCCGTGAGAATCGACGCATGGGAAGGCAGGGTTAACGGCACCTGAACCACCGCCTGCTCGAAAAGGACGCCCCGTTCGGCGAGGGCATCGATATTCGGGGTCGAAACCACCTTGTTCCCGTAGCAGGAAAGATAGTCGGCTCGCAACGTGTCTATCGTTACCAGCAGAACGTTGCCATCGAAACGCACCAGCTCTTCGGGACCGGCCGGCTGCATCTTGCTGGCATCGCCGACGGTACCAACTTCCGCTTCGGTACCTCCGGTTGGGGTATCGCCGACCTCCACCGTCGAGCACGCCACCGATAGGAACAGCACTAGAATTCCGATGAGAGCAGGAGCTTGAACAGGAAATACGATTGTGGTCTTGGAGCCTAAGTCAGCCATCGGCCCTAGTCTATCAAGGAAACGGAGGTTCGCGGTGCCGGTCGGATTCTGAGTCACGAGCCCCGTTCTCACTGGGTTCGTTCCAACTCGGCAATCACAGCTTTTACCTGCTGCACCACCTGCCGATCCTCCGCCGACGTTGCTCGTTCAACGAAGGCTCTGAAATAGGCCAGAGCCTGTCCGGGCTGCCCTGACTCCTGGGCCAGGATTCCCAGGTTCATGTGCGGCTGGGCCAGGTATTCGTCCAGTTCGACGGCCTTCTCAAAATATCGCTTGGCCGCTTGATCGTTTCCCTTCTGGATTTCCAGAATCCCCAACAGGTTGTATGCGACCGCATGGCGCTCCTCCTGCGTGAGGATAGCCCGCAGCACTCTTTCCGCTTCACCGATCTCGGCCAACTGGATGTAGGCAGTCGCCAGATTCGTCAGGTTCTGCAGGTTGGCGGGATTCCGATCCGCAGACTTCTCCATGGCGACCACCGCCCGGCTCAAATCGCCGAGACGAAGATAGATCTCCCCCATGTCAGCAAAGGTCTCATCCGTCTCCGCTGCATGAACGATCGCCTTCTCGTAAGTCGTCAGCGCCTGACGATACTGGCCAAGCCGGGTCTGGCACAGCCCCAGATGCTGGTACAGGATCGGGTTGGTCGGGTCATCCTGAAGAGCGGCTTCGAACTTCACCGCCGCTTCCCCGAATCTCTCGGCATTCATCGCTTCTCCGGCCCGCTCGAACACGTCGAGTACCTTGACGCGATGCTTCGGATCCGGTCCGCTCATATCCAGCTGGAGGTCCCGGCGAATCCCGGCACTGACATACCCGAGAGCATTTAGCTTCGCCATGCTCTCTTCATCGAGGGTTTTATACTCCAGCTTCCCCAAGTCCTCACGGGGCCCGGCAACTCTCCAAACTTCCTTCTCCAGGCGCTCCGCCTCAGCTGGAAAGTCTTTGATGACGTTTTTCAGTTCTCCGGGGTCCTTGCGGAGATCGTAAAGCTCCGGTTCTGGGGCCACAATCAGTTTCCAGTCATCGGTCCGGATGCCGCGGAGCTCCGACCAGCCCATGTGTGTCATCGGGTAGAGGGTTTCGAGATAGGCATAGACCGATGCAGCTTTCTCCGATCCTTCGATCGCCGGAATCAGACTGACACCCTGTACGAGCTCGCCCGCTGACAGCCCCAGATAATCCGCTACCGTGGGCATCACG
>CP070717.1:439179-449090 GCA_020350445.1 Acidobacteriota bacterium
GGAGTGGGGCGACCGGATATAGGCGGTGTATTCGGGATCCATGACCGAGTGGCAAACCTGGCCGCAGAACTCGGTCGATTCCATATAGGCGACACCCTCGTAGCTGACGATTGAGATGATCAGGATGTTGATAACGGTCAAAGTGATAACACCCACCGTGATTCGCCGGGCCTTCACTGTGTTCAGGTCGATCACCGGGTATTCGCGTTCGTCGACCTCTTCGTACTCTGGACTACGCTTCTTGCGTCGCTCCCACAAGAGTCCGACCGGAATCAACAGAAGGCCTGCCACGAAAACTCCGGGCAGAACCATTAAAGACATAAGAGCGATATATGGTGAATCCACCAGGCCCAGGAGACCCATAACCAGGAAGGCGATGATCGCAATAGCGCTGATCGTTGTGATATTTGCGCCAAATATCGTAATCCAGTTCGTGGCGAAAACGCGCACCAACGGCAAGCTCCACTTCCGGGGCATAACTACCTCTCAATAAGACGTATAAGTAAACATACTTCGCCCACCCTAAAAGGGGCGACGATTAACCAAAATAATACTGAGGAACTAAAGCAATTTGCGTGCCAAGAATGCGCTTACTGGCCCTCAAGGACGGCAGAAGCGGCTGCGACACCTGAGCCGGCTGCACAACTGTATCCCTGGGCTGCCAGGCAGCGCTCGAGAGCATAAAGGAAGAACAGGACATTACGGGCTCGACTGCTTTCACCCATCAGGCCCACGCGCCAGACCTTCCCCGCGAGGGCACCAAGGCCTCCTCCGATTTCGAGGTTGTATTCCGAAAGGAGTTGTTTGCGGACCTTCAGGTCGTCAATCCCTTCTGGAATCGCTACGGTGTTTAGAGTCCAGAGCCGGTATAGCGGGGCGACATGCATCTTCAGTCCCATTGCCTCGATCCCTGAAACGAGTGCCAGATGGTTCTTCCGATGCCGGGTGAAACGGGCTTCCAGTCCCTCATCCAGGATGATCGCGAGGGACTCGTACAGAGCGAAATTCATCGAAATCGGTGCGGTGTGATGGTAGGCGCGGTTTTCCCCCCAGTAATTCATGACGAGTTTCAAATCGAGGTACCAACTCTGACAGGGCGTTTTCCGCGACTTGAGCCGTTCGAGCGCCGCCTCAGATACGGTCAGTGGCGCCAGCCCGGGTGGGCAGCTCAGACATTTCTGTGTTCCGCTGTAGCAGATATCGATTCGTCTTTTGTCGATCTCCACAGGGTGTCCCCCCAGCGAGGTGACTGCATCAACGAGGAGCAGTGCATCGTGTTCATCACAGATCTCCCGAATCGGTTCGATGGGCTGCAGCACACCGGTAGACGTTTCGGCTTGAACTACCGCGATGACCTGGGGACGGCATTCGGCCGCCGCCTTTCTCATGGCTTCGATATCGAGCGGTTCCCCGAACGGAGCCTCAACCACGGTGCACTCGGCACCGCTGCGCCGCATTTCTTCGGCCAGCCGCTGTCCAAAGACACCGTTGGCTCCGACGAGGGTCCGGTACCCCGGTTCGACGAAATTCACAACGGCTGCCTCCATCCCGGCACTGCCGGTTCCCGAAACCGCAATGGTCAGCTGATTGGAGGTCTGGAATACCTTTCTCAACTGATCCTGAATGCGGTTCATCAGGCTCAGGAACTCGGGGTCGAGATGGCCCACCAGGGGCCGGCTCATCGCGGCGAGCACGCGTGGAGAAACATCGGAAGGCCCGGGACCCATGAGAAGACGGGGGGTAGGATAGATACGCTCGTTCATAGGAACTCTCTTTTCTAGATATCAGTTGATCTGTCGCTAAGCACTCTATGATTTCACAAATCGCCCCTCCAAAGCATCCCGTGCCGAAGGAATTTTGGGTCCTCTTGGCGATGAGTTTGCCCTGTTTTTGAATAACCGGCTGCAGGGCTTGAACTCGGGCTGGGAGAGTGTCACCTTAGAGCTTGAGAGGCAAGTTAGAAAGGAGGCCGAATGAAACGGCTCAAGAAAATCCTGTTCCCTACCGATTTTTCCAAAGCTTCCAATCACGCGCTTCCGCACACGATTGAACTCGCCAAGAATTATGGTGCCGAAGTCACCATGATCCATGTTCGGACGCCTTATGCGGATGACCCCGCCACTGAGGAGTATCACTTTTTCGACGAGAACCGTTACTTGGAGTTCATTGAGAAGGAACTCAGGAAGAGGTCAGAGAGTATTGAGGCCGTCAAGGTGAACAGCCTGATTCACCGCGACGTTTCTCCCGCCTCGGGGATTCTGGAGTATTCTGACGAACATGAGATCGATCTGATTGTCATGGGGACGCATGGGAAATCTGCGTTGGGACGGTTTTTCCTGGGGAGTGTGGCCGAGCGGGTGGTACGGCACTCCATGATTCCCGTCCTTACCGTTGCGCCAAAACGCGCTGACTATAGGGATAATCCCCACTATCGAACGATCCTCGCCACCTTCGACTTCTCACAACATTCCCGCTTTTCTGTTTGCCGGGCCCAGGAGTTGGCACGCGTTTATGGGGCCGATCTGAAGATCCTGTACGTAATCGAGCAGGAGATCCTGCCCGGGTACTACGAGGCGTGGAAGCAGCAAGTCGATCTGGAGAAACCCGAGCTCGTAGCCAGTGCAAGACGTTCTCTGCTCGAGGCGTTGGGTGAAGAGTGTATGGAGGGCGTTTCGGTTCACGTTGAGGTAGGTGACGGGGATGGAAGGGTCCATCGGGACATCAAGTCGTTTGCCCTTCGTCACGAGGTGGACCTGATTGTAATCGGGACCCACGGACTCTCGGGGGTCGAGCATATGTTGTTGGGGAGTACGACCGAACGGATGATCAGGATCGCCCCCTGTCCCGTGTTGACTCTGCACCCTGGGGATAGCTAGAGCGATTGGGGCAGCGCTGGCCGCTGCCGCGGTGTCCCTGAACCCAGAGGTCGATCTCTATCCTTCCACTGGGGCTAACGAAAGCTGTTTCGTCCTTCCAGTCTTTTCTGGCAGTTGATACAGAACCGGACCATTGGAAGTGCGGTAAGGCGGCTTTGATCGATCGCCGTTTCGCATCGTTCGCAGTGGCCGTAGGTACCATCTTCGATCTTCCGTAAAGCCAGGGAAATGTCGGCGAGCTCCCTCCGATCCTTCTGGCTGAGCGCTTTGAGGCTGTTGGCTGCCGCCTCTTCCTGCGCCTCCTCCGAAAATTCGGGAGGACGGCTCTGCTCCAGGTACGAAAGAGCCTCCTCGTAGTGTTCTAGTTCAGACAGGATCTGTTTGCGTCGATCAATCAGGGCTTGCTCGAATCCTCGGAGCATCTCTCTTTCAGTCATCCAAAATCCTCCTCGACCCAATTGTGAGCAAGAGGTTAAAACTCTCCTTGACTCAGGTCAATAGCCCAAAGTTGACCTGTGATGGCAAAAGCTTCCTTTCATGAGCGGCACGGAGTAGTTCCTCTCGGAAATCAGGGTGGGCAATCTTGATCAGAGCCTCGGCCCGTTCTCTGAGGTTCTTCCCATGAAGGTACGCGATTCCAAACTCGGTAATGACATAGTGGACATCTGCGCGGGTGGTGACGACTCCGGCTCCCGGACGGAGTGTCGGGACAATCCTTGAAATGGTCCCCTTTCTGGCCGTCGACGGCATTGTGATGATGGGCCGTCCCCCTTTTGAGTGGGCTGCACCCCGGATGAAATCGACTTGCCCTCCGAAGCCCGAGTAGATCATCGTGCCGATCGAATCGGAACAGACCTGCCCCGTCAGATCGACTTCGATGGCCGAATTGATGGCGACCATGTTGTCATTCCTGGAGATCGTGAACGGGTGATTCGTATAATCAACCGGATGGAACTCGAAGAGCGGGTTGTTGTCGAGGAAGCTGTAAAGACGCTTGCTCCCCAGCGCGAAGGTGCAGACCACCTTGCCTCGGTGAATCGATTTGCTGGCACCGGTAATGACCCCCGCCTCAACCGCTTCCATGATGCCATCCGACACCATCTCGGTATGGACTCCCAGGTCGCGCTTGTCGCGGAGTGAAGCGAGAACAGCGTCGGGAATCGCACCGATGCCGAGCTGGATCGTGCTCCCGTCCTCGACAATCTCGGAGACAAATCTCCCGATCCGGCCCTCGACCTCGCCAAATCCCGGCCTTTCCAGTTCGGGCAGTTTCTCAGATACCTCAACGACCTTCGTCACCCGCGAAAGGTGGATGAAGCAATCTCCCAATGTCCGAGGCATGTTCTCGTTGACCTGCGCCAGGATCACCGGCGCACTGTTGATCGCGCCCATGTTGGCCAGGCATTCGACACCGAGGCTCATGAAACCATGTTCATCAGGCGGAGCCGTCTGGATCAGAACCGCGTTCAGGGGAAGCTCTCTCTCGGTGAAGAGGCGAGGAATCTCGTGAAGATGGACGGGAACATACCCGGCCCTTCCCTGGTTGATCACTTCGCGATCGGCTGGACCCACAAAGAGCGAATTGTGTCGAAAGCGCTCCCGGGCCCGAGGCGTCGAAATCGGGTCATCACCGATCAGCAGAACATGGGTGACCTCGACATCATGAAGTTCGTCAGCCCGATTCACGAGCGCGCGGAGGAGAACCGACGGGACAGCTGCATTTCCACTGACATAGATGTTGTCACCCGATTCAACCAGTCGAACAGCTTCGTCAGCCGTCGAGGTGCGTTCTCGATAGGCTTCAATCCATCTCACTTATTCTCTGCTCCAGGTCCATTTGCGGCAAGCCGACTTCGGGAAGGGAGCCGGCCAGATAACCGTCAAACGTGTAAAGGCCGCGACAAAGCGAGCGGTCAAATTTCAGCGTTTCAGCCAATCCGTCAGAAACGATTTGCCGTAGGTAGGGAAGCAGCGCATTGGTCAGTCCGTAACTCGAGGTACGGGCTACCATCGCCGGGATGTTGGGAGCGCAGAAGTGGACCACACCATGCTGGTTGAACAGGAAGTTCTCACTCGTATCGAGACGAGAGGTTTCAACACAACCGCCCTGATCGATCGAGAAATCGATAATGACGCTCCCGGGATACATCTGCTCAACCATCTTCTCCGAGACGAGAACCGGTGCTGGTTTGCCGGAGACCAGCGCGCAGGTCAGGAGCACATCGGCAAAGGCCACGTGCTTTTCAATATTCGCCTGGTTCGAAACCGCCGTAACAACCCGTCCCTGGAAGAGTTCGTCCAGTTCTCTCAGGCGCTCCAGGTCGTTGTCGAGAATATAGACGCTGGCCCCTGTCCCCAGGAAGGTTCGGGCGGCAAAATAACCGACAGTACCGCCACCGAGGATGACGACATCCGCCGGAGGAATCCCCGGTGTTCCACCCAGTAATACCCCTTTTCCGCCCGACGTCGTTTCGAGAAGTCGACCCGCGATCTGGACCGCCATCTTTCCCGCGATCTCGCTCGAGACTCTCAGAATCGGCCGGGTCCCGTCATCCAGACGTACGGCTTCGTAGCCGATCGAGGTCATCTTCTTCTCGACCAGCATCCTCATCAGGCGAGGGGCGGGAAGGTTCAGGATCAGGAAAGAAAACAGGGTGCTTCCGGGATTGTAAAAAGGCCATTCAGCCTCAGCCGGCCGGCCGATCTGGATGACGATGTCTGCCCGGCGGATGACCTCCTCATTCGAGTAGACAACCTGGGCACCCGCTGAGCGATACTCTCCGTTGCGGAAGCCGGCGGCACCCCCTGCGCCGGAAGCGACAAAGACTCCCGCCCCCAGTTCGACCAGATCCCTGACTCCGGCGGGAGAAAGTCCGACACGATGCTCCTCAATCCCTCGAACGACTTCGCCTTCCTTCGGGATTCCCAGAATCGTGTGACCCGACACCGATCTAGACCTCCATTGACTTGCAGCTTCTGGCAAGCGGCGGACCGCTTCGCCTCTGGCTGCTCGCTCATCGCGACTAGCTGTCTGCCGCCAATCGCTAGAAGCCATCAGCCAGCAACTTCCGGACTACAGCCAGCAGCCAGGCGCCATCAGCTACTCACCCCCTCTTGAGAGGCGCCCCTGCGGATCTCGTACTTCTTCATCTTGTAACGTAATGTGTCCCGTGTAATCGAGAGCAGCCGAGAAGCTTTACTCTGGTTGCCTGCAGCACGGTCCAGTGCCTGTTGGATCAGACCCTTCTCGACTTCGTACAGGTTGATGCCCCCTTCGGGAATATTGAAGCCATCGTTCGGTACGGTCCCGCGACTCTGACCCTTGAACTCCGAGATCCTGAGCGGGAAGAGATCCAGTGTCAGTGTCCCCTCATCCTGCAGGATCATGGCCCGCTCGATAGCATTTCTCAACTCCCTGACGTTCCCCGGCCAGTGGTACGCCTCGAGGGCGTCTCGGGCTTCTCCTGTCAATCCGTCAACCGTCTTATTGAACCGGATGTTGTAAAGATTGATGAAATGGTCGATCAGGATCGGAATATCTTCACGTCGAAGACGCAAGGGAGCCAGGGTAATCGGGATAACTGAGAGGCGGTAGAAGAGATCTTCGCGAAACTCCTGTTTGGCCACCATCGCTTCAACATCCTTGTTGGAGGCACAGATGACCCGGACATCCACATGAATGTCCTTGACGCCACCAATCCTCCGGAATGTCTGGTCCTCCAGCACCCGAAGGAGCTTGGCCTGCAGGTTAAGCGCCATCTCACTGATCTCATCGAAGAAGATCGAACCGCCGTCGGCCAGTTCGAACAGACCCTTCTTCATCGCCTTGGCATCGGTAAAGGCCCCGCGCTCATGCCCAAAGAGCTCGCTTTCGAGGAGTTGCTCGGGTATCGCCGCACAATTCAAGATCATGAAGGGCTGACGACTGCGGTTACTCTCATAGTGCAGCGCCTTGGCGACCAGGTCCTTTCCCGTGCCACTCTCGCCCTGGACGAGAATGGTGTTGGCCTCACTGACAGCTACCTTGCGAACCAGCTTCTTGACCGACTGGATATAGCCCGAAACTCCGATGATGCTTTCCAGTGAATAGGTATCCCGCTGTTCCTTCTTGCTCCGATCGACCTGTTCCCGCAGCGTGCTGGTTTCGAAAGCGTTCTGTAAAGAATGAAGCAACCGGTCGAAATTGATCGGTTTCTCCAGATAATCATAGGCCCCGATCTTCAATGCCTTCACCGCATCCTCAACGGCCCCGTAGGCCGTGATCATAATGACCGGGGTATTAGGTGAAAGCTTCTTCATGTCTAACAAAAGCTTGAGCCCACTCCCGTCGGGGAGTCGCACATCTAAGGTGACCAAGTCGGGAACGTTTTCTTGGAACAGGCTGATCGCTGAAGCGCAGGTATCCGCTTCAAAGACCTGGTAGCCGGCAGATTCGAGCTTCTGACGGATCGACCACCGGACCAGTTTTTCATCATCAACGACTAAGACTGTCTTCATACTCTACTTCCCAACTGCTTACGCAAAATGACTCAGGTTGCCTTCCCGTACAGCAATTTTGATGCCGCTTTCACGAGCACCTCAAAAGCCTTTAGAATCAGTGCTCTCTTATCCTGGGTGGGTGATATGGCCCAGTTCCTGCCTAAAAGGTAGCGGGAATTCCATCGTCTGTCAACGGTGCCGCTCCAGAAGATGGAGTCTTAGGAATGAGACAACCGAGTAGGTCCCGACCGCTCCGTGGAGTGCTGTAGTTTCACTCCCGCCCTGACCGAGGGAGTTTCACTCCCGCCTGGACCGATTCCCCCTTTGGACCTCGATTCCCACCGCCCGGAACAGTCTGAGCGACCTCGAAGTTTCACCTCGGCTGCGGGGAAGGCGGAACCGAAGTTCCGCAGTCAGTGCGGAACGGACAGTCCGGCGCTCCAGGAGGTCGGGCGGGGGTGTCAGGATGCTGGCGCAGGTGCAGCTTCCGCGGGAAACTTCACACTGACCCGAGTCCCCTTCTTCGGGATACTGAATAGGGAGATCGAGCCCCCATGGGCATCCATGATCTTTTTACAGATCGCTAAACCGAGCCCCGTTCCACGGCTCTTGGTCGTAAAGAAGGGGCGAAAGACGTTGTCCTGCTGATCGATCGGGATCCCCGCGCCATTGTCCTCGACCGTGACCGTGATGTAGCCGGGGGACTCCTCGAAATGAAACTCAATGAGTCCCTCGCCATCCATGGCGTCCGACGCGTTATCGAGAAGGTTCCAGAGGACTTTCTCGAACAGCCAGGGATCCACCTTGACCCGGATTTCCGAAGAGTCATTGACCTTGAATTCCAGGTCTCCCAGGTCATCCTGCTCCAAAAAGAGCCGGGTCACCCTTTCGATGAGTTCCCGGAGATCACACCACTGGGTATCGGGATTCCAGGGCCGCGAAAATGCCAGAAGGTCTCGAACCGTATTGTCCAGTCGTTTGACCTCGAGAAGGATCTCTTCCATGACCTCGCGGCGTTCGTCAGGCTCTTCGAACGTATCTCTCAGGATTTCGATCGCGCCGCTGATTCCAGCGAGAGGGTTCTTGATTTCATGGGCGACAGAGGCCGCCATTTCACCAATCGCAGCCAGCTTCTGGGACTGAATGATCTCTTCCTGCATTTTCTTGAAATCAGTCAAGTCACGGGCCACCCCGGTAAACATCTTTCGGCCCCGGACATTGACATCACTGACGGCCAGGTAGAGCGGAAAGGTGCTTCCATTCTTCCGCCGGCCCACGACCTCACGTCCCCGTCCGATGATCCGGGCTTCCCGGGTCCGGAGGTAGCGATGCAGGTACTCGTTATGCAACGTCCGATAAGGATCGGGCATCAGCAGACTGACATCCTTGCCGAGGGCTTCGTCGGGTCGATATCCAAAGATCCGGACAGCAGCCGGATTGAAAGAGAGGATTCTGCCAGTCTCATCGATTGTGATAATGCCGTCGACACAGGTATCGAGAATCGCTCGCAGCGTTGCTTCGCTTTCGATCAGTGCATTCTCGGTCTGTCTACGGATCGTGACATCTTCACCTGTACTCAGGATCTCGATGACGCGACCCTCTTCATCGCGTAAGACCTCATTTCGCCAGGCCACCAGCTTCTCATCCCCTGAACCAGTCAGGACGGGATTCTCGAAGAATTCAACTTGCCGGGGATCTCCCGTGGTGATCTGCTGGAAGGCCTTTTTGACCGAGGCCCGGAGCCGACCGGGGATAAAATGGTCGAACCAGTTCTTACCCAGCAACTCCCCTTCGGAATACCCCAGAATGGTACATCCCTTGGCGTTGATCAACTGGATCTCTCCCTCGAGATCCAGGACGAGGATAATGACGTCCGCACGGTCGAGGTACTTCTTAATCTCTTTGCTTTCTTTCATAGGCGATCACTTCTTGAGCGTCACTCTATCTGAACATTTACCCCAATCGTAAGGCAAGCGTCCCGCTTGCCTTCCACCGTTCACAGCCAACAACCAACAACCAGCAGCCAACAACCACCCCCAACCGAGACGGTTACGTTCCGGAAGGTAAGCGTCCTCGCTTGCCAAACCCGTTTCGCAACCGAGACGGTTACGTTCCGGCGGACGGCCGCGTTCCGGCGGACGGCCGCGTTCCGGCGGGCGGTCGCCATCCACCGTTTGCCGCCAACGGCCAACAACCAACAGCCAATAGCCAACAACCACCCAAACCCGAGACGGTCGCGTTCCTTCTCTTACCGACTGTGGCCGGAGGCACGGCGCCTTCACCGTCTGGTTCTTGTGACTTCGGGCCTTGATACTTGTTTGGGATTTGGTGCCTGGCACCTTGGTGAATTCCCTTCGCAACCGGGGACGGTCGCGTTCCGGAAGGTAAGCGTCCCCGCTTGCCAAACCCGTTTCGCAACCGAGACGGTTACGTTCCGGCGGACGGCCACGTTCCGGCGGACGGCCGCGTTCCGGCGGACGGTCTCTTGCCACCTCTTCTTGACGCTTTGCCCTCTCCGAACTATTGTCTGGATCGAAAGGAGTGCTTTCCCATGCC
>CP070717.1:449190-458577 GCA_020350445.1 Acidobacteriota bacterium
GCCCTTAATCGATCCAGCCCCGCATGCGGTAGACGACGATCCCCAGGTATTCCCGCAGGGCTCGCGTGGTCTTTTCCAGTTCGTCCGCATTCGGAGTGATCAGCAAGGAAAACGGCATTTCCCGATCGACCGCCTCGAAATCGGTGGGGACCGGTATCACATCCAGCCCAGCCGTCTGAAACACAGCACGGGCGCGCGGCATGTGCATCGCAGAGGTCACCAGTAAGAACGTTTGCATACGGCGCTCAGCCGCCATCTGCTTGAGAGAAACCGCCTCCTCGTAAGTGTTGCGAGCTTCGGTATCAACGAGAATGGCATCTTCTGGCACCCCCCACTCGACCAGCAATTCAGAAGCAAACGCGGACTGTGGCCGCCCATTCGATTGGGGGAAGACACTGCCTCCGCTGGCGATGACATACGGCGCTTTTCCCGCCCGATAGAGTCGGGATGCAAAGAGAACCCGGTCAGCTGCCTCATTCAAATCACCCCGAAGACGGGGTGGGAGACTTGCCGTAACTCCTCCTCCGAGCAAGATAATCGCATCGGCAGAAGGAGCATCCTTCACCGCCACAGGGGGATACTGCGACTCAAGTGTCCGAACGAACCCTTTGGCAACCCAGGGACTGCCACCCAGAAACAGCAGGAGAAAGGCCGCTGAGGCCACCGCTGTTTCCCGCCACCTTCTACCCAACGCCGCTAGTAACGTGAGCAAGAGGATCAATCCCAGTGCAATTCCCAGGGGAGAGATTAGGTGCGGCAATAGCTTCGCCAGGGTAATCCAGAGATCCGTGCCCATGGTTGTAAGGATAGGCTAGCGGTCTGTGAGAGCGACCAGCCGCAGAAGAGAGAAGGAGCGGAGGCGTCCTTACGGTGCCTCCGCCTTGATGATCATTAGACTCTCCGGCTCAGGAGAGATTCGAAGAGGGGTAGATATCGGGTCGGATATCGTTTCGAATCTGCTTCTCAACGGCATCGTAACCCATAATCGTGGCGATCGCGGCGTTCATTCCTTCCACACCATCGCACAGATTCGGACGCCCATCGCGAATCGTCTGAGCGAATCCCTCGAGTTCCAGGCGATACGCGGTCAGGGCATTGAATCCACCGGCCGCACCACCAGAGACAGCGGTTCCCGCCGCATCACGGGCACGACTTTCAGAAGCCTGCATAACCGGTGCATCCCCCTGAACATTTTCGACCTTGAGCTCTGAAGGCTCATGACCGCCTTCGTAGAAGAGCATCGCCTCACGCTCACCACTCAGCAGAATCGTTCCTTTCGTACCGAAGTAGACCTCGTAGTAGTGATCCCACGCGTTGGACTGAATCGATGAGAAGGTCAGGGTCAAACCATCCGGATAGTCGTACATCAGGTACACATGATCGGGGATCTCGCGTCCATCCTTGTACAGGTGGGTCCCGCCGGTCCCAAAGACCCGTTCCGGCAGCCGACCAGAGAACCAGTTGACGATCTGGATCTGATGGGATGCCAGTTCCGCCATAAGGCCCAATGAGAATTTCTTGTAGAGGCGCCAGTTCTTGTAGTGCTCGAGATCTTCATAGCCCCAGGGAGTCGGATCGAAGTCGGTCTCCGGTACAGTCCTGCGCCAGGAGTTATTCCGATGCCAAAGCGTTCGGACATGGTAGATGTCGCCAATCGTCCCTGAATCGATCATCTGCTTGGCCTGGTGATAGAGCGGATTGTAGTTCCGCTGATGGCCGATCTGCAGATTCCTTCGGGCTGCCTTCGCAGCATCGAGCATCTGGCGACACTCATCGATTCCCTTCGCCATGTTCTTTTCACAGAAGACATGTTTGCCGGCATTCAGGGCCGCCACCGACATCTCACCGTGCATCCACAGAGGGGTTGCGATGATGATCGCCTCGAGATCCCGCTGATTCAACATATCTTCCAGGTTGGAGTAGGCCTTGGCATTGGGATCATGTCTTTCCTGGGCGATCTTCAGGGCCCTTTCCCGATTATCCGGGAAGATGTCGCAAACCGCGGAGATGCGGATATGGCTTGGCGGAGCATTCTCGAGCAGAACTCCACCCTGCCCTCCAATTCCAACAATTCCCGCTCGGACAGGAGTCATGGAGGAAGCTTTCCACACCAACGCTCCTGCGACCGGTGTCGCGGCAACGGCCTTAATAAAATTCCTTCTTCCGAGTTCTTTCTTTTCCGGCGTGAGATTCATTATCGATTCCTCCGATAGTGGCGAACCAAGATGTCTAAACCCATTATATGCCCAGTCCTGAACGAAGCGAGAATCATCAACGCCAGAACCTCGATCAGTGTCTGGTTAACGTAGAGCTCACTTCCGCGCTCGGTTGTCGTGACAAAGCCGGTATAGTCCAGTGGTGGGATCGCCACGTAAATCATGAACAGCTGAAGGATTGCCAGAATGGACGCCACTCGGGTGAAAAGGCCCACCATGAGCAGAATTCCAAGGATCATCAACCCCCAGACGGTGGCAAGATCGGTCAGATACAACAAGGTGGGATGCTCTGCAATCCACGGGAAAGGCCCCCAACCCGCTTTAAGATACCCGACCGAAGACCAATCGCCTTCGACAACCTTCCCAAAGCCTTGATAGAACAGGTGCCAGCCAATTGCGAACCTGGTCACGACCAGGATCAGCTTCTTCCAGCCCGAAAGCTCTTCAGACTCAGTAAACAAATTTCACCTCCGAACCCACCGATTCATCTGTCGACCAAATACTTCGATGCGCCACCAAAACAATGCATCTCCAGGGGACTTTCCCCGGAAGCGGCCGGAACCACTATGGCACCGACCCTCTTGTGCCGCCGACAATAGTCGTCGATTTCGTCGAGCGACATCACGAAAAAGGCCGTTGCCAACGCATCGGCCTGAGCCGCATCGGGGGCCAGGGCGGTTGCACTCAGGATATGATCCGGTGGGACTCCGGTCCTCGGGTCAACAATGTGCCCGTAGCGCTTCCCATCCACCTCGAAGAACTGCTCCCCGGCACCGGACGTCGCCATGCCGACCTCTTTTAGATCGAGAACAGCGAAACTCTTCTCAGGCTCGAGCGGATGTCTAATACTGACCCTCCAACCACGCCCCCTGGCCGATGGATCCCCCATGGCCAAAAAGGAGCTATGCCCGGCGTGCAGCAATGCCTCTTCCAGTCCGGCATTTTGCAGTATTCGCGCCGCGCGATCAAGTGCAAAGCCCTTTCCGATACTTCCCAGGTTGAGTTCGAGCCCATCCCGGGCATAGCGAACGACCGAATCAGCTTCATCCAAGTGGACAAACTCGGCCCCACATCGTTGCCTGGCCTGCTCGAGTTCCTGCGGCGAAGGGACAGCCCCCTGCTTCCTGTAAAAGCCCCAGCATTTCCAGAGAGCTCCAGCGCTCGGATCAAAGGCTCCCTGCACTTCTTGGCTGATTTCCAATCCCCGGCGTATCACCGCGAAGAGATCCCTCCCGATCGTCACCGGATGGAAGGCGGCATGCTGGTTCAATCGTGAGATTTCGCTTTCGTCGGAAAAGACGGTCATGACCTGCTCAAGACGGCGTATCTCGTCCAGGGCGCGATGCACGCCCTCGATCCGCGTCCGATGTTCACTCCGAAAGAGGATTTCGAAGCGGGTTCCCATCGCAGGACGGCCCACCCGCAGCAGTTCCATTTCTGCCGGAGGAGGCACACTGGTCAGCGTCTTGAAAAAGTCCCGTCTCGAGCCTGCCATCTAATACATTTCCTGCTTAGCTTAAAAGAGAAGACAGTTTATAGGATTGCGACTCTCGGCGCTCAGCACATCTTTCTATCGCCTTTTACCGCCGAATTCCTTAACATTTCCCCATGGTATTTCTAGGAATTGACTGCGGCACCCAGAGCCTGAAAGTTATCGCATGGGAAGCTGGTACCGGTCGCTTTGTATCCGCCTCCCGGGCGTATGATTTGATCTCCAATCTCCCACCGGGTCACAAGGAGCAGGATCCTCAGGTCTGGATCGACGCCCTCGAACAGTGTATGGCTGAGCTCGCTCAGAAGACCAACCTCATTTCTGGGGTTGAAGCGATTGGAATCTCGGGCCAGCAGCACGGGCTGGTTGTGCTGGACGACCATGATCAAGTCATCCGTCCCGCCAAGCTCTGGAACGACACGAGTACTGACAGGCAGTGTACCCGGATCGTCGAGGCCTTCGGTGGCCTCGATGCCTACCGGGCTGAGATCGGCAACAGTCTCCCTCCGGGATTCACGGCCTCGAAACTGCTCTGGATCAAGGAGAACGAACCGGCCAACTATCAGAAGATTGCTGCCTTCTTCCTGCCCCATGATTACCTCAACTTCTACCTGACAGGAGAGAAGGTCGCTGAGGCAGGAGATGCTTCGGGTACGGGCTATTTTGACGTCCGAAACCGCAGGTGGTCGTCAGGAGTACTGACGGCGATCGATCCGGATCGCGATCTGGCCCAGGCACTACCGAACCTGATCTCCTCGGCGACTCCTGCCGGACAGCTGCGTTCAGAACTGGCCCAGCGGTGGGGGGTTCCTCAGAGAGCGATCGCCAGTTCGGGCGGCGGCGACAACATGATGGGAGCAATCGGGACAGGCAATGTTTCGACGGGGCTGATGACCGTTAGTCTCGGCACATCGGGGACGATCTACTCCTATAGTGACACTGCGGTGATCGACCCCGGGGGAGAGATAGCCGCTTTCTGTGACAGTACCGGAGGCTGGCTCCCTCTGGGCTGCACCATGAACGTGACGGTGGCAACCGAAATGATTCGCAAGAGTCTGCTGAACGTTGACCACCAGGCGTTCTCTGAAGCCGTCGATTCAATTCCTCCGGGAGCCGAAGGCTTGATCCTGCTTCCCTATCTCGAAGGAGAAAGAATGCCTCCGGTTTCGCAGGGGACTGGAGTTCTTCTCGGCCTCCGTCCCTCTACGTCGACGCCGGCCCACCTGGCAAGAGCTGCCATGGAGGGAGTGACTCTCGGGCTCGAGTATGGACTCGACCGCCTGCAGAAGCTCGGGATGACCCCGAAAGAGATCCGGCTCATCGGTGGGGGCGCCAAGAGTCCCGTCTGGAGACAAATGGCCGCCGATATCTTCAATGTCTCAGTCGTTTCACCGGTCAATGAAGAGGGACCCGCTTTCGGCGCTGCGATTCAGGCCATGTGGGCCCACACGGGCGAGGATATCCAACGGCTGGCTGCAGAACACGTCAAGCTCGATGAATCCACCCGCTGTGCCCCGAAACCCAACAGCGTTGAGCGTTACCGGCAGGTCAGCGCCGTGTACAATGAATTGGCCGACACACTGATCGGTAGCCCGGTCTTCGGAGAACATCGTAAGCTGATCGAGAGCTAGGCCCTGAATGACTGGGAGAAAGGAGCAACTACAATAGCTCGCACGATAAAACACGTTGGGATTTTAGTTGTCGGACTCGTTTTCATCACGGTCTGGGCCTCATCCCAGTCTGAGTGGAACCTCCCCTCCAGCGAGTGGGACCGAAGCGCTGCGGAACGTATGCTCGAGGATTCTCCCTGGGCCAGACAGATCCGGGTACCGCTGCCGGGGCAGCATCCGGGTGAAGGCCACGTTTCTCAGCAACAGGTCTACACGCTGCGGCTGTTCAGTGCCTACCCTGTTCAGGCGGCCTACCTTCGTCTCCTGCAACTCTCTCGGGGATATGCGGACCTCACTCGTGAGGAGCAGGCGGCCTTCGATCGACAACACCCGGTCATTGTCGGCGAACGGAGGGGACAGATCGTAATCAGTCTCGATTTCGATGCAACGGATCGAGAAACCGCCCTCGAGATCGATCGCCGGCTCGAGCAATTCAGCACTCCAGAGATGAAGCGCATTTCATTCCTTTCAAGTTCCACCTTCGACCGTGTTGAACTTGAGCACTACTCTCCACCCTCACCGGATGGGACCGGAGCGAAGTTCGTCTTTCCGCGCAAAGTCGACGGGGTTGACATCGTTTCGACAGACGGATCGATGCTAAGGTTCGAATTCACAATGCCCGGAACCGATCACCGAATCGTCCAGACCTGGGACATCACGGAACTGAGCTTCAGGGGATCGCTTACATTCTAGTCCGGCGAGCGAAACGACCAAACGCTGGCCCAGCCATTCAACGCACAATCTAGGGCTAATGGTGAATCTCGATCAGGTCCTTGTCCTGGAGGATGTGATCACGCTCAACCATCTGACCATCGTAGACACCTTCTCCCCAAATCTTCGCGTACTTGAATGTCTCACCAAAATCTTTGTGGACCGTGACCGCCGCATCGAAGACAGTACTGCCCTTCTTGAGTACGAAGGGTGAGGGCTCACTTTCCGGTTTTGCACCAGGGGCCTTCGTATAGACCCTGACGACATTCAGCATCTCGAAGAGCCTCCGGCTTAGTTGCCGGAGATCACCAATCGATTCTGTCGAGAACGCCATTGGACTGAACTCGTCTTCATAGAGTTCACACCAGGTGTCGTAGCTCTCCTGGCCACCAGGCTTGTCTACCTTATTTCCCAAGACCAGGATTTTCGGCCTGTTCTCGGCCTGAATCTTGATTCCTCGCGCCTCGAACTGCTTGAGGACATAATCGGTCTGATCGAGAAGCAGCGGATCGGTCACATCGAAGACCAGGAGGGCGATATCCGCTTGTTCAATCATGGCGAGCAGCCAGGGTTCGAGTGTCTCTGGAGCGAGGGGGGGTGTATCCACCAACTGGATCTGAACGTCCTCGAACTGCATCATCCCGGGAAGGGGAATCCGAGTAGTAAAGGGATAGTTGGCAACCTCAGGTTCTGCATGCGTGAGCTTGACCAGAAAGCTCGACTTCCCACCGTTAGCCGGGCCACAAACCACAACCCTGCCGATCCCTTCCTTTTTAACGTAGTGAAAGGGCTTACGCGCCGCACCTGACGACTTCTCTTTCTGCTGGTCCTTTCTCAGTTTCGAGAGCCGACGCTTGAGATCGGACTGCATCTTCTCGGTGCCCTTGTGCTTCGGGATCTGTCGAAGCATTTCCTCCAGGGCGTCAATCCGCTCTTCCGTTGTCTCCGCCGACTTAAACCGCTCTTCGGCATCATGATATTGGGGTGTCAGATTTGCAGGCACAGGTCAATTATAAGCCGGACCATGCCGCAGGGGGTAGACACAGCTATGGGACCGGCACTTCCTGACCACTTCTCTTCAGCAGTTGCCGGGCGGGTTCCCATCCCCGATTAGCGGCCTTTCGTACCAAGCTCCAGCCTTCGGTCAGCTTCCACTGCCTGATCCGACTCAAGCCGAGTTGATAGACATAATCGGGACGATCTGACTTCTCAACGAGAAACTCCCATTGTCGCGCAGCATCATCGTACCGTCCCAGGGCATAGAGAGAAGTTGTCAGGTTGATCCGCGCCCAATCCGCCTCCGGATGCAATTCCAACCCTGATAGATAGTCCCGCACTGCCTCTTCATACTGGAACAGGTTCTGCTCGCAATAGGCCTTATGCAATAGAAACTCTGCCTTCTCCTCCTCCAGAACAAGACGGGCAAGCACTTTGAGGGCCTCTTCCCAGTTCCCCTGGTTTTCCAGACCCAGGGCGTACTCGAAACGAACCGCTCGTGCCTGCTCGATAACACGAGGATCACCCGGCCTGGCGGTGTGAGCCTTTTCGAGAGAGGCGAGCGCTTCTCTGACACGTCCCATCGAATTGAGGCACAAGCTGATCTGCCTCAAGATTCCGGGGTCGAGAGGATACTCCCGGCTGGCGAGCTGAAACTGTTCCAACGCTCCATCCCAATCCGATTCCAACTGCAACTGGTAGCCTCGCAACAGGTAGGCATTCGGTGAAACCGACTCAGCCCCGTAAAGGAGATCGATCGCACTATCGATATCCCCTGCGTCTGCTTTCAACCAGGCCGCATACTCCCGGATCGAATCTCGATTCGGATCTCGGGCCAGCACCTCTTCGTAGAGAGCCAGAGCTTCAGGTTCCCGGCCGACGCGTTTGTATAGGTCTGCAAGCGCGATCGCTCCGGTCAAAAACTCGGGGTTCTCGGCCCATACCAGTTCCAAGCCCTTCACCGCTTCATCAACTTCGCCAGAAGCCACCTGGGAAAATGTCTCCGCATAGCGTTCAAAGGCCAGTCGCAGCCGTTCCGCTTTGACACGCATTGCCTCGCCCTCACTCAACTGCCCGGTCTGGTGATAGAGCTCAGCAAGCTCCTGATAGAAGAGTGGATTCTCAGGATCCGCTCCCGAAGCCAGATCGAGGTACTCAATGGCCTGGTTCGGATGCCCCGCCAGTTTCTCCTTGTCGGCCAGACGCAACAGAATCCTGGCGTCCTTCGGATCCAGCGTCCTACCCTTCTTCAGTTCGGTGAAGGCTTCGTCCGGTTTCCCCAGACGGTCGAGAAGGTAGCTGTAGAAGCGTCTCAGGTCAGCATTCTCTGGAATCCGTTCCACGGCCTGTGACATCAACTCAGCCGCTTTCGCGTCATCTCCGAAATGGGCAGCGATCTGAGCGAGTCGAGAGTAAGTGATACCGTCGTTTGGACCTAACCGCAGTGCCCGCACCAAAACCCTCTCGGCCGAATCCCACTGCCCTGCGGCCATCTGGAGTTCCCCGAAGAGTCTCAGAATCTCTGGATCCGAAGGATTACGGGAAACCGCCCGTTGAATGGTGTTCAGGCTCCGGCTGGTCTGACCAGACTGCAGATAGAGTGCGGCAAGCGCGAGATTGAGCCGGGTATCGGAAGGGTAGACATCCAAACCGGTCTCAGCGAGCTGCAGAGCCTCCTCCCATCTAAAATCCGCCATCAAGCGGGCCACCTGGGTCTGAAATTCCTCGCTGCTCTGCCCCCGGATTCCCAGAACGAACAGCATGGTGAGACTGATGGAGACAACTGATCTGATTCGAAAACGGGCTTTCACTCTTCCTCCGAGGCCAGAAATCCGAACGATCGGAAGTTGGACCAGGGCCGAATCCTTTTCGGGGCGAATGCTGTCTGGTAACTGTGACAGTAATCATACAAGAACTGTTTCGTGAACGTCACAATACCATCAACTTTCGCAGTACTTGAGGGTTGCCAAGTGTCGGCGTTGGAACGCATACTAAGAAAGGTTTTCGAGCGGTTCTGGGATTTCGACCGATCCGAGTCATGGGAGAGATGTGTAAAAAGAGCATCCTGGCAATATCAATAGTTCTGGTTTCGATTTGTGCGGGAGTCGCCTCGACTTCGAAATCGTTCGAGCAGTGGAGCCTGAAGCAGGCGATCGACGTTCTGAGTCGTTCTTCGTGGGCAAGGCAGGAAACCTTCACCCATGTAGTCGGGGGAATCGGCAGTGGTATCGAAGGAGAAAAGGAGATCTACAACACCTTCTTCGTCCGCTTCCTTTCAGCGGCGCCAATACGCAAAGCCTAC
>CP070717.1:458677-464794 GCA_020350445.1 Acidobacteriota bacterium
ATGGAGGCACTGGAGGGCAAGTTGTGGAGTGAAGATAGCCGGGAGGCGCTGGATCGCTACGACTTTGTTCGCAAGGTAGAGCCGATGCAGAGAGCGTTAGAGAGCCTGGATGCCCAGGCTTGGTTGACAGGTTTGAGATCCCGTCAAACGACTCATCGGGGACAACTGAAGAGGATTCACGCTTCGGGAGGATACAGGAAAATCCTCCCGATCCTGCACTGGATTTCCCGAGACGTGCATGACTACCTGAATCACCACCAATTGCCGGTTCATCCGTTGTCTGACAAGGGATACGTCTCGGTCGGTGATTGGCACAGTAGTCGCCCGCTGCAGGCAGGTGACACCCATGACAGGGACACGCGCTTTCGAGGGATCAAGCAGGAGTGTGGCCTCCATCTCGATATTGCCGAAGAGGCTTCTCAGAGCTTCGATTCGAGTGGGCTTTAGTCACTAGCAGAGCTTTTGTCTCGAGGGAAGAGCCGATCAAGGTGCTGCGCCGGCGGGACTTTGTCCGAGGTGGCCCGGCTGATCACGTAGTATGTAAGTCCTGCCGCGATCGAGGCTGGGATGATCTCATGGACATCTTTGAGTCCGGCAATGTTGAACCTGAACAGGAAGCGCCAAGCCAGGGTGCCCAGCATACCGACAAGCATCGACCAGAAGGCTGCCTGTCCGGTTCCCCATCGCAGGTAGAGTCCGCCATAGATCGAAGGGAAGAAGCTGGCCGCAAAGATCGCTCCGGAGAAGGCGGTCAGTTCGACGATCCCGGCAGGAGGGAAGATGGTGACTAAGAAAACCAGGACACTGTAACCGAGGATGGCAACCTGGGTGCGTCGAACCAACTGCTCTTCCTCCATTGGTCGCCAGACATGCCAAATATCGCTGATCAGGGCTGTCCCAACGATCAGCATGACCGATGCCAGGGAGGACATCCCGGCCGCAACTAAGCCGGCAAGGCAGATTCCACTGATCCAGGGATTGCCGAACTTGGCGAGCATGAACCCGACAACCTCGTCCGTATGGTGAATCAAGTATGCGGCTTCCGCTTCGGTTGTCATGCCGTGAACGAGAGCTCCCAGGCCCATTACGCAGACGAGCGAGATTCCCAGGAAGACAGGCGTCCAGATCATGGCGAACTTCATCCCTTTGGCATTGTCCACGGAATAGAAGCGGATGAGACATCGTGGTTCAGCGACCTGCTTCATCCCCACCGCCAGGCCAATCCCCAGAATGTAGGTGAACGAGACGAGGGAACAGAAGGTCACTAGACCGTTGCCCATTGGCACACCGTCTCGGGTCACGTGGGTCGTGTCGGAGATGTTTGCCATTAGCTGGTCGACACCTCCCACGTAGATGAAGGGCAGGAGGACCATCAGGATGGCAACCCCGAACATGAGCATTCCCTGGATCGCGTCAGTCCAAAGAACACTGTACATTCCTCCCCAGATCGTGTAGACGGCTGTCACGGCCAGAATCAGAAATGCTCCCCAGAAGTGGGGGATCTCCAGAACTGAGCTGAGCAAGTGGGCGCAGCCTTTGGCGATCCCGGCCATATACCAGATCGTGGCAGAGAGGATCACAAAGGCGGAGAGAATCCGCAGCGCCTTCGAGAGCGAACTTTGATAGCGGAAGTCAAGGTAGTCTGGAATCGTGACGGATTGCAGAGTGGCAGTCTGCCGACGAAGCCTGGGCCCGAGGACGAGCCATGAGATGATACAGAAGATTGTCCAGAAGACGCCGACCCAGGCCCAGGAGAGACCGGCGGAGAAAGCGTTTCCCGCTTGGCCAATGAAAGTATTTGTGCTGGCAAACGTCGAAAAAAACGCCAGGGATATGACCCATCCGGGAATCTCTCGTCGTGCCAGGTAGAAATCGCTGACGCCCCGGTTGGCGCGCAACTTGAAATACCATCCGATCGACAGACAGACCAGAAGGTAGCAGAGAATCATCGTCAGGATGAGCCAGTTTTCCGCAAGGTATCTCAAGGGCACATCCTCTTTGATGGATTGGTACACTCCCGGTTTTGAGCATCGGGTGAATCATCGTCGTCCGAGTCCTCTATGGTGACCTTCATCCGGGCCACGAGAATGGCATTGACAATGACGAGAGCGAGAATCCCCCAGTAGGCCATGCCGGTCAAGAAGTCCATTCGTGGTGTCTCCCTAGTGCTGCATTCAGACTGTTTTGATCTCTGGGTCTCAGTCTTCGTCAAGCCCCGTGCTTATTCGAAGAGTTTTCGAACCTCCGGTTTCACGACCTTTCCCATGGCATTTCGTGGAAGCTCCTTTACGACCTCTAACCGGGTCGGAATCTTGGCTTTGGAAAGGTAAGTCCGAGCCCAACCCCTTAGGACATTCAACTCGAGAGATTGCCCTGGCTGAAGCACTGCTACCAGCGCCACCCGCTCTCCCCATTCTGGATCGGGGATTCCCACGACCGAGCACTCCGCGATCGACGGATGTCCTCTAAGAACCTCTTCGATCTCCAGAGCCGAGACTTTGAATCCACCCGACTTGATGATATCGATTGAATCGCGTCCGAGAATACGATAATACCCATCCTCGATGACAGCGATGTCGCCAGTCCGGAACCAACCGTCCTGAAATGCGGCTCGTGTCGCCTCAGGTCTCTGCCAGTATTCCTGAAAAACAGTCTGTCCCTTTATCCAGATTTCTCCCGAGATCCCATCGTCCTGGATTTCCCTCCCTTGGTCATCGGACAACTGAACCGTGACACCAGGCAGTGGAAATCCCACCATTCCGGGCTTTCGATCACCGTGAAGTGGGTTCGAAAGAGCCATCCCAATTTCGGTCATTCCGTATCGTTCCAGAAGAGTGTGGCCGGTGATCGAACGCCACTTCTCCAAGACCTGAACTGGGAGTGCGGCTGAACCCGAGACCATTAGCCGCATCTTCGAACAGGCTTCTGTAAAACGAGCCTGTCCCTTTCCCGATTCCTGCTCCCATGCTGCGATGAGTTTGCTGTAAATCGTGGGAACCGCCATGAACAGGGTTAGGTGACCTTGGCTGATCGTCCGAAAGGTTTCGGTTACGTCGAATCCTGGGAGAAACTGGCAGCTTGCTCCCGACCACAGTGCACAGCACACAATGTTGATAATGCCGTGGACGTGGTGGAGGGGGAGAACGTTCAGTATCTTGTCTTCCTGACGCCATTCCCAGGCGGAGACCAGACTCTTGATCTGCTCCGTGATGTTTCTGTGGCTTGTCACAACCCCTTTTGGCTTACTGGTTGTCCCACTGGTGTACAAGATTAGGGCAGGTTGATCGAGTCCTACGTCAGGAAGGTTTCCCTGCGCTCGGGAACGAATCTCTTTCACATTGAGTGATCGGCATTCTCGACGGGATGCCAAGCTGAAGAGAGGGGTGTCGTGGCTGTCATCCGAGATCACCAGCTCAGCCTGGGTGTCGGCCAGGATGTAGTCGATCTCAGGTTCAGGGTAGCCGAGGCCAATCGGGACCGCGACAGCCCCCGCCCGCCAGATCCCCCAAAGAATCGCGACGTAGTCAAAGCCCGGCGTCACCATAAAAGCGATGCGCGAACCTCGGAGGCATCCCTCGCGATCCACTAAGACTGCAGCGACTTCGCGTGCTCGAGTTTGCAACTCGGTATAGCTGTAGGTACCCGTTTTGTCTCGGACTGCAATCTGTGAAGAATATGCTTGTGTGACAGTCACGATCGGTGCGGCGTTGACCATTCTCATTGCAGGCATGGTCAAACATCCGGAGTACAAGTGCAAGGGGGTGTGGTACTGTTGTCTTCATCAAAAACATCGGAGGAACGCATCATGGGACGAGTGACGCGACGAGAGTTCATCAAATCCTCAGTAGCTGTAGCCGTGGGAACTGCTGGTGGTGTGGTGGTTCCAGCCAAGGCCGCCCGCAGGTCAGCAACCGACTGGGTGAAGTTGGGTAATTCTGGGGTCGAAGTTACCCGTTTGGCCTTTGGGACGGGCACCTATGCAGGTCGCGTGCAGCGAGAGTTGGGGCAGGCGGAGTTCACCCGCCTGGTTCGTCACGCGTATGACCGGGGCATCCGCTTCTTTGAATCTGCAGACGCATATGGTGAGATGCACGAGATGCTGGCTGTCGCGTTGAAAGGTCTGCCGAGAGATTCCTACCGACTGATGACCAAGATTCGCTGGCGGAGCGACGAAGCTCCCGAAGCTGCGATCGATCGCTTTCGGAAAGAACTCAACTCCGACTACTTCGACATCCTTCTGATGCACTGCCTGAGAACGTCGGGCTGGGGGGACGAGCTTAAGGAATTGCAGGACAAACTCTCCGAAGCAAAGCACAAGCAGGTCATTCTGGCTCACGGAGCGTCTTGTCACGGTCTGCTTCCCCTGAGGGATTTCCCCGGGGCGAATTGGCTGGATGTGGCCTTGTTGCGGGTAAATCACAACGGTACGCTGATGGACAACCTGAAAGATGAAACGAAGGTGAAGGGCGACGTCCAGGAGGTTGTCGGGCATATTGCGAAGGTTCATGAACAGGGCACGGGTGTGATCGGAATGAAGCTGATCGGTGAAGGGGCTTTTAAAACGCCAGAAGAGCGCGATGCTTCATTGCGATTTGTCCTGAACCTCGGAACGGTGGATGCCGTGACAATCGGCTACAAATCAACCGCTGAGATCGACGAGGCGATCGAACGAATCGATCATCATCTGAATGCCTGAGGGATAGTCGTTCCCATCTTTGTTACGTCCCGAATTGAACCGAATAGGGGTCTTCAACGTCTAAGAGATTGAGTGTGGTGGTGTGTCCTCGAATTGTTTCATTCATGGAGGACTACAATGCTCTGGGTACTCTTTGTCTTGGCGTTTGGGTGTTCCGAACAGGTCATCGCAGAGGCGAATCCTCTCCATATCACACCCGAGATGCAATCCTTCTTCGAAGAAAGGGTTCCTCGGACCCTGCCCCCAATCGAGAGGTTGCAAGCTCTGGTTGACGCCATGTTCGATGAGGAGGGGCTCGGATTTCGCTACGAAAACGCAACCCGGTCCGCAGCAGAGACCTTTAATGCCGCCGCCGGCGACTGCCTCTCGTTCACTTTCTTGCTCATCGCCGTTGGGAGACATTTAGGGTTCGACCTGCAGTTTCGTGAAGTGGAAGTTGCCCCAACGTGGAGTAAGCGTGGGGGACTAGTCGTCTTCAATCGTCACGTGGATGCTGTCGCTTTCATCGGGGTGCGGATGTACCTGATCGACCTGTTTCCTCAGGTCAACGCAATTCAGATTGCCGGTTACTTGATTCCGGATGAGCGCGGGACCGCCCACTACCTGAATAACAGAGGCGCCGATCTGTTTTCAAAAGGGCAGTTCGACGGAGCGATCAACCGGTTCCTGTCTGCCCTTGAGCTGGCGCCGGACGCGGCCTTTATCTGGGCCAATCTTGGTGCAGCCCAGGTCTATCGGGGTGAGTTGCAGGATGCGGAGCAGTCCTATCTCCGGGCGATTTCGCTGGAAGAGGACAACATGATTGCCTTGACGAATCTTGCGACTCTGTATGAAAAGGTGGGGCGTATCGACGAGTCGGAGCGTCTCTTTGAACGGGTGGAGCAGTTCCGACAAAAGAACCCCTATTATCATTTTGCTTTGGGCGAGGAAGCCCTTTCGTTGGGTGCCTATGAAACAGCGCTCGCCGAGTTCAAAATGGCCGTGAAGATAAAGCCGAAAGAACACCATTTTCATCACGCCTTGGCTCGTGCATACGCTCGGCTGGGTGATATGAAGAGGGTCGTTGAACACCTGGAAAGGGCTGAGGAATACGCTCCGGATGATGCGGGGCGTATGCGATACTCTCAGAAGCTCGAAATCCTCGCCCGGGGTTCCGTCGCCGCCCGCCTGATCCCCTAGAAAGGGACAGCCTGTTTCCCGCCGTGTCCCCACCGTCCAAAAAGTATCCAAAAAGGGACAGGCTGGTTCTCGCCAACCTAGCATCCGAAAAGGGGACAGGCTGGTTTTCATTTCGCAGTCTTCGCCGTCCGAGAAGGGAAAGACTCCTTTTCTGTCATCGCTGGCAATTTGACCGGAAAGGACTGAAAAGGGACAGACTGGTTCTCATCAGCCCAGCCGTGGGAAATGAAAGGGAGGGGCTG
>CP070717.1:464894-467867 GCA_020350445.1 Acidobacteriota bacterium
AGTGTAATCCTGATCAACAATACGACAGAGACAACAGTAGGCCAGGTTGAATTCTTCGCCTCAGACGGCAATGTAATGCCGCTGACAGCAGGTGGCAGCGAGGGCTCCGCCTTTGAATTCACAATACCGGCGGGAGGGGTATACCGCCTGACAACGGATGCGGCCGGCACTCTCCAGGCAGGGTGGGCCCGAGTCACGATGGATCAGCCGATCGAGGGGACCGCTCTGTATACGCTCGACGATGATCAGGGCAATCTACAGACGGAAGTGGGTGTCTCCTCAGCTGCATTACAGCAGGAGTTCATCCTGATTGCCGACAGCATCGGGCAAGCCAACACCGGCATCGCCCTGGTCAACCCGGTCCCGGAATCGGAACGACGCACCATCAGTCTCGATCTCGACCTCTACGCGCACGATCAGGCAGGCAGAACGGCTGGGGTTTCACTCCAGTTAGACTCAATGAACCATAAAGCGGTCTTCTTCAATGAGCTCTTCGAATGGGTCCCGGACATCGGAGAATTCGAAGGCGTGATTCGCGTGACGAGTTGGGATTACGTGGCTCCAGTGAGTCTACGCCAGGCTGGCACCAAGTTAACCGCCCTTCCGATTATGCCGCGACAGCGTGGTTTTGCACCACCTTCTGAGCTGATACCCTCTCAGAGCCTGCCCGGCCAAGCACCTTCGTACAGATGGACGCTGCGACAAGCCGCGGGAGATTTCGGCATTCGGCAACTCCAGTTGCAGGCTTCAGGACTTCAGTTGAACACTGGCAACCTCTCCCCCCTCCAAAAGATCGGATACGGCTACATCGCTGGTGGCGGCTACGACCTCGGCGGAGGGCAGAGCCGAACTGTCGACCTCGTACTGGTCAGAACAGATCCGGTCGAACTGGATATCGTGGAGATTGGCGAGTTCGACGAGATATCGGTCGTCGGGTCAGGGGTGATGACCCCGCATGCCGGTAATGGTGTAACGATAGATCTCAACCTCTTCTCCGCACCCTTTTCCTACAGCATGTACGAGACCGTCACGCACTTCTACTTTCCACCCGGCGTATTCAGATCTCCGGAAACAGCCGGCCAGCACGGACTCACGACTCATCTCTCGTCGGTTTCGACACGCCCAGGCTTTGATCGATTCACTTCCATAGTGGACGAGCAAAACATCCTGACCCAGCAGGCCTCAACAGAACTGATGATCTCCCAGGTGGAACCGGTCTTCCCGATGGCTAGCTCAGTTCTTACCATCATGGGTTCCGGTTTTGGTGACAGTCCGATAGAAGTCGAATTTCCCACATTCAGGGGAAACCGGGAGAAGGTGCCTGCACAGGCTGCTGGCCCAAACACTCTTCACGTTCTGGCACCCGAACGTTTGGCTGACGGACAGATCACGCTCTGGAAGGGTGAGGAGTCGTCGAATCCCTACGATTTCGTGACCTTGTTCTCACCTCAGTTCAAGGTTGAATCGGGGAGTAGCTCCCTCGAAAGTGGGAACCAGATCAGCCTGGTCATCGAGCAGGAGCCAGGGCAGTTCGCCGTCTACTGGTTCGAGATCAATCTGTTTGGGCTCAACTGCGACATCGATGACCTTTCCGTGGGTAGTCCGATCGGAAAGGGTCTCTGGAAACCAGAGGAACAGTGGGATGGGGATCATTACGAACTGAAAGTCGAATCAGTGGAGGAAGGCAAAGCGCGGATCGGGATGTTTAGACCAGGGTATGGTTATCCAGAATCCTCTGCGTTCATGATGCTCGAACCCCTGAACGAAGGGGTTGGGGTCCGCCTCACTCTGGACCGTCAGTACCCGGATGTGAGAACCCAGATGCTACGGGAGTTCTTTCATCAGTCGTGGAGCCTTTCGGGTCCAAGTTTTGACTGGCCTTCAAACGGAAGGGTCACCGCCCTGGCCCGTCTGAAATCAACTCCAATCGAGACTGGCGACATGCTTTCCTCGTTAATGGTCGAGAAAGCAGGCGCCTCGGATCCCGACTGATCGCGGAGAAACATCGATGAATTACCTAAGTCGAAAACTACGAGCAGTTCTTCTCATTCTCGCCTTGAGTAACCTGGCAAATGGACCGACCGTGGTAGACGGGATGAAAGCAGAGGCTAAGGCTTCCTGCTGCATGCAGTTGAAGACATCAGTGGTAATTGAAGCTCTCGCATTCGCACAGGAGATCATCGACCTACCCCCAAAGGAGAGGATCGCAGTTTCCGTTATCGTGTTGCACTATTTCGTCTTTTTTTATTTATCAAGCACAAATATTTTCGAGCAGGGACGTGCCCCCGCCGCCCTGTCGGCCCTCCGGGAGGGAACCCTCTCTGCCTCTCAAACCGCCGACACGACCCGCCTCTGGCAGATTGGTGAGCCAGGTTTCATCTCAAACGCCGTCGTATCAGAGATGGAGCTTGAAACGAAATCCGAGAGTGAATTCAGCCTAACACTGGTTGGAGCCGACGAAATGCCGGGATTCAACATCAAGGAATACGTTGTCGGCGTTGCAGAATTTAGCCCGGATGCGCCTCCAGAAGCGTACCCATCCGGTATTGTCAAATTACATTCCTATATTCAGGTTCGGGGTTTCGGGCGGCACTTGCGCGTAAGCCCAGAGGCATTTCAACCCGTGGCATCATCGTCCTCGACCGGTTCCCTTGTGGTGTCGGTTTTCGGCCCCGGAAGAGATGGGAGCGTGGACCCGGAAGACTGGGTAATCTCCACGACCATCCTTCCCGGCTATGAACAGTTCCTGGACGGACCCCTCGAAATTGTCCAGGATGTTCCAGGACCCGCCTCGGCCGAAATTCGGTTGCGCGGCAACTCGAGTCGGATTCCCGGCGGGCAGGATTTTCAGAGAGTCCCCCTGCTGTTCACCGCGACCTCACCCAGCGAACAGTCGATCAGCAAACGGGTGGACATCTTCGTCGAAGGGGACCGTCCCCCCCTCTGAGCTTCAGCGCTCGAGCCGGTAATCGG
>CP070717.1:467967-472383 GCA_020350445.1 Acidobacteriota bacterium
GAACCTGTTCAAACGGCTGGTCAATATCGGGGATGCGAAATCACTGGCGGCCCATCCCGCATCGACGACCCATCGCCAGCTTTCTGATGATGAACTCGTATCGGCCGGGGTAACGCCCGACACGATCCGCCTGTGCATCGGTATCGAGGATATTGAAGACATCCTGGCCGACCTGGAGCAGGCGCTGGCGTAAACATCTTCCTGTGAGCGCAGCGGCCCTGGCCGCCGCTGTGCCTTCCCCCAACCAGGTGTTCGATGGATCGAAGCTGGATAATGAAGTTTCTGCGATTGTGTCTCCTCCTTTCCCTGCTCCTCACCGCGCCCTCTGTCTGGAGTCAATCGAGTGGCGGCGGCCCAGTAATTGAGAATCTTACGGCAGAGCCTGCAACGGGCGATGATGGCACCAGCTTTCGATTGGTCGCAGCCGCCTCCCACCCCCAGGGATCTATCCTGACCTACACCTGGAACTTCGGCGATGGGTCGCCCCTTCGATCGGGCAGAACCCTGAACAAGATTCACCACCGATACCGCAACCAGGGGGAGTTTTCTGTGGGACTTACCGTTGCAGACTCCAGGGGACGGTCGGTGGAACGGAATCTGACGATCACCGTCAAGAATGTCGCCCCGGAAATTCGAAAAATAGTCCGTGTCGGAGGTTCGTCGGAGGGATCGCCAATCACCTTCACTTCCCTTGTCATAGATCCCGGAAAGGATGAGTTGACCTACCGATGGGACTTTGGGGATGGCCAGACACAGGAAGGGACAGACAAGCGAAACACTGAACATATCTATCAGAACCCAGGAACCTTCCTGCTCAGTCTGGTTGTTGATGACGGTGATGGCGGGACCGACCGGTTAACACAGACGGTCATCATTGGCCAAGGGCTCGAATACACAATCAGCGGTGCGTTAGGAGGCGGGGATCAGCCGGATGACAATCCTTACCTGACCGGGGTCCCTGTGACCCCGGACGGTGAGTTCCGCCCTCGTCTGGACTTCGCGAAACTCCTCAAAGGCGAGAACGCCGCCAAAGGATCGGGATTCTGCGCCATCGGAATCGGAAACCGTTCTGGTTTTCTTCCTCTGAACGGTTCGGCAGTGAGACTATCGGGAGCCTTTCCCAGAGGCATCGAGGTTGGCAGTTACCCCATCGGAGCTATCAGGGAGGAGAATCAGACGATCGTTGAGTGGCCTCAGAGCCACCTCGCCAGGCCCGGTCTCTTTTTTGGCACCGCTGAAATCTCAACGGGGACTCCGGACAATCCTTCTACACCTGATTTCGAGTCCAAAGGCGGCAGTGTCGAAGTCACCTACTATGACGGAGACCGGATTGAGGGAACCTTCTCGATGAGTCTCCTGGAGATTGTGCAGATCATCGACCCGAAGGATGAACGTTACTATCCTCCAAGAACGATTTCGGTCAGTGGTTCCTTCGCCCACGCAGTCAATCGGAACTTCCTGCAGGGAGAGTTCCCCGACTGGTACCTATGCGATCCGGCGGAGAACCTTACGGTTGAAAGCTATACCTGGTCGAGCCCTGACAGTCCCAGCCAGCAGGCCTTTGATACGAAGACCCTTGTCGATTATGAGAACCCCGAAATCGAGATCAAGCTCTCGGACGAGTATGACCTCGACTCTTTCTTTAGCGGCTTCAAGGTCGAATATCGTCGCCAGGACGGTGAATATGTAGAGGTTCCCGGATTCATGATGGGAATGGATGACCGGACCGTGAAGTTCATTCCTCTCGAGGACCTTAAAGACGGAGTGATCTACCGCGCGAGGATTGAGAATGGATCGGACGGCATCAAGGGCCTGCGAGGTGAAACCCTCGAGGATGAGGTGGAATGGGAGTTCGAAACCCTGCTGAGCTTCGAGGATTCGCTGAACGGTGTGACGCTGAGTACCTATCAGGTCATCCAGGATGCCCCGCTCGTTCCTGGCAAACCGACTCTCACCCGGGTCTTCGTGAACTGGAGCGAGAAACCTGAAGTCCACTCCGACAGCCAGACGAAACGGACCCTTGTCGAGGTTTCGATCAAGGACGGTTCCGGTAGGGCCCTTTATTCTCAGGCCAAAACCGAACGCGTGAAGCGTCCCGATCTATATTCGGACGAGGAGAAGAAGCATGCCCGTTCCAGCGTCAACTTCTTCGGTTGGGATCCAACAGGGGGTGAATCAGGACCGCTGATTGCAACGGTCAAGCAGCTTCCCCAGCCCGAAAACAACCCGAAGAAGTTTGAAGGACAGACCGAGATCACTTTCTACGAGGCTTCTCCTCAGTTGATCATTGATTACTTCTTTGTTCGAGTTGGCAGCTGGCAGGAAGGGGTGCCGACGGATCTCCGAATCCTGGGGCACAAGCTCGCTCGAAAAGGAGCGGAATTCACGACACAGACCTTCCCCGTGACGCAGACTACAGCGCGAAACCGGGGCGACCTGTTTGTCGACGAAGCCCTGATATCTCTGCCCGGAAAGGTGTCGGTCTACGGTCCCACCAGCATTGAGCTGGGAATTGACTGGGAAATAGGGAGACGGATTGCTGAAGTCGCCGATGCTACGGGTTCAGACGCCGATTTGATTCTCGCCTTTCTCCCCAGAGAGTTGCAGCCCTCCCTGGCAGGTTACGCCTATTCATCGGCTTCCCGTAGAACCGTAGCGGTGTTCCTGCATGCCGCAGGGGAAAGCAAGAGTGGGAACGTGAACACGGTGGCTCACGAGTTCGGCCATACTTTTGGCTTGGAACACGAATCCACCTGCCCCGACGGAGAAATCGACTCGTGCATCCTTCAAGGGCTTTCCGACCCCATCGAAGGATTCCGGATCGATCTTTCGGGGACCTACGGATGGAACAAATCGAGGGCGGAGGGTAATCAGCAGGCCTCACGGACTCCCGGTTCGGTGATCTCGATGATGTATCCGAGTGCCCTGGGAGACAGCGGAACCTTCATTCTTCCCGAACACTACAAGACTCTGCAGAGTGCATTGAAGTCTTTCACGAAGAGCGTGGGAGTAGAGGAAAGGATGGTTTCCCCTCTCCATTTTGCGTCGGGAGTATCGCCCTGGACCCAGTTCCCCGAACTGCAGTCGTTTCTCCTGGCAGCCTCGGGAACGCTTGGATCCAGCCAGAATCGACCGGGTGAAGAGTTATCCAGTCCCTTTACCGAAGATCAATGGATCGCGCAAGGAGTCGCCCGGCGGAACGGGACCGAAGGCCTCATCACCCAGATTGCACCAACCACGGAAAGGGACCTCGAGGTTGATTCCGACGGCCCTTTTGAAATCGTCGTTCTGGATGCAGACGCCCGAAGACTCTTCTCTCGGAGCTTTCACCTGCCCGAAAAGGAACGATATCACCCGGCACCTGGTTCGGAAGAGATTGCCCCGTTCAGTATCCCTGTGCCCGCCAACCCGGCAACCCAGAAGGTCGTCTTGAACTTTCAAGGACGTACCCTGCATGAAATCGCGCGAAGCACGGCCGAACCCAGTGTGCGCTTCTCCGGTCAAGGTGGAAGACTCCGAGTTGCTGGCCCCATCGACCTGCTTTGGGAAGGGACGGATCTCAACCAGGATGAATTGGTCTATTCGCTCTACTACAGCCCAGATGGTTCAACCTGGACTCCGTTGATCCTTGCCACGAGTCAGACCACTTTCAGGCTGGAGCCCGATCAGTTGCAGCAGGGATCCGCCCCGCAACTTATGCTGCTGGTTACGGACGGCTTCAACTGGGGACTGGCGGACCTCCCGATTGTCTTGGAAAGCGGACTTCGAGTTCTTTACACCACACCTTCCGACGGCGAGACACTGACCTCAGGTGATTCCATAACTGTGACGTTTAACAGTCCCGTCGATTTCGAAGGACTCTCGGAGGGTGCCATCCGCCTGACCGATCCTGAGGGAAATCCCGTCGAAGTTGAACGCTACCCCTCTCACGACGGCTACTCGGTTTCACTCAGGCCAAGATCGCAACTGATTACAGGATCAAGCTACCACCTGCAAATCGGTGACGGGAGTAGTATGCGTCTGGGCCGCATGGCTGCAGAACAGCAGGTATCGTTCACAGCTTCAGGATTGGATTCGGAATCTCTGAATGAGATGGACGGTGAGGCTTCAGCAGAGGCGGAGACTTCCTCAGAAGAAGTACCCGATTCCTGTGGGGGGATTGCTGGATCGACTCTGAAACTCCTGCTTCCGAAAACACTCGATTCGATCCGCGTCTCTTCGACGGATCGTGGATGCCGACTGACCATGACCTCGAGGGACTCGGTCGAGACGTCGAGGAATTTCTACGAGTCCGAAATCCTCTTCAACGGCTTTCGGATGACCGAGAATGTGACCGCTTCAGGAGGAGAGAGAATCCGTCTCGGCTTCTCGAACCCGACGTTGAACGGTCAAGTTAACATCGTGAAAGGTGCAGGC
>CP070717.1:472483-475414 GCA_020350445.1 Acidobacteriota bacterium
GAGGGGGCATAGAATTTGATGCGCCGTTACACTCAATATGCAGCGCCACTGTTGATTGTCCTCTTGTGCTTGTTTCTGCCGCTCAGCGGACAGGAGACGGCCCAGGAAGATGTAAGACAGGAAACAGAACCGGTCTATCCTCCCTTATCAGCCAGCGACATCCCGTCCGAATCTGAAGAGGTATCAGCCTTCTTGCAGATTGCGGGGCTGAAGAGTAAGTCCTCAGCAAGAGTCACACGGCTCGAGTCGGAGCTCCCCGACCTTCGTAAACAGACCAGTGACCTGGAAGAATCGACCAAGAGGGAGTTGCAGGCTCAGCCAACAATGGATTCCATACAAGACCTTGAAGCAGCCTGGCGGCGGCGGGACGGACTCCTCAGGGGCTGGCTGGAAGACCTGGTGGCAGAAGGGAATGGAATCGACGAATCCCTTTCCCAGATCCAACAACGCGTCGAACAGTGGGAAGACGCCCGCGGAAGAACTCACGCTGAGGCGTTCCCCTCGACGATCCGCGAAAATATCCGACAAACCTTGGACCAGATGTCGTCCACAGGGAGTGAACTCCGGAGGCAGCGCACCCGGTTACTAACGCTTCAGAACGAAGTGGTCGGCCTGCGGTCCATCGCCCAGGAGAGTCTCAACAAGATTCGGTCTGCATCTGAGCAACAGCTGGCACAGTTGCTCGCCTTCGATGGCCCCTCGCTTTGGAGTGTACCCAGATTCGCCCCGCACGAAATGGCCTCGCGCCTCAGTGATGAAATCAAAAGAGACTATCTTTCTCTTCAGGACTACTTCTCAAAGAGCCCAAAACGGTTCGTCTTCGACCTGATCCTGCTCTGTGTTATGATCGGGTTCCTCTTCATCTTGAAGCGCGCAGTCGGAGAGAGACTCGCCGACAGGCCGGAATTAAACGCATCCAAGTACATCCTGACCCATCCCATCTCATCCGCGATAGTCGTGACGGCTCTGGTCACCGGTCTACTGCACGGCGATGCTCCAGCCGCCTGGTTCAAGTGCGCATTCCTCGTGACAGGTGCGGCCTTAGCCTGGCTACTTCCGGGCATGGTTCAACGTGAGGTGTTGTCGGTACTGTACTTCCTGCTGGGATTCCGCATCCTCGAACTCTTCAACGGGCCCATTCCAGGCAATACGGCCCTGGGATTTACGCTGACCCTGACGATTGCAAGTGCAGCTTTTGTGGCAACGATCTGGTTCAGACGCCGGATCAAGGAAACCGAGAACATACCTCGGCAGTGGACACGATTAATGGTCCTGGGCTCATGGATCGCGAATACGACCCTGGGCGCTTCTCTGATCACGGCGAGCCTCGGCGGCACCGCTCTTTCCAAGCTCCTGACGAGTCACACGATCCGGAATCTCTACCTGGCTCTTCTTTTCTGGGTCGGTGTGACCGTCGTTCGCGGGATGCTCGTTGTCTTACTCAAGACTGAACAGGTCCAGGAACTCCGTTCGGCACGCCTTTACCATGAGGTGATCCTCAGGAGAGCTTCGCGCATCATCGGCGGGGTCGCGATTCTCCTCTGGCTCCTTCTTGTCGGCGGTCGTATCACTCAAGTCCTGCCCATCGGAGACGCCTTCAGGAGTATCCTGACGACCCCCCTGGAAGTCGGAGAGATCTCGATCTCAACAGCAGATGTCCTGATCTTTGCCCTTTCCATCTGGCTATCCTTCAAGATTGCCCGCTTTATCTGCTTCGTACTCGATGAAGACTTCCTCCCCCGTCTCAGCCTCCCCCGAGGCGTACCGGCAACGATATCGCGGCTGAGCTACTACGTGGTTCTGTTTCTGGGTTTCCTCGTCGCTGTTTCAGCAGCAGGACTGGACCTGAGTCGTTTCGCACTCCTGGCTGGAGCCTTCGGTGTTGGCATCGGTTTTGGACTTCAGAATATCGTTAACAACTTCGTGTCGGGCCTGATCCTACTCTTCGAACGGCCCATTCAAATTGGCGACAAGATTCAGGCCGGACAGTTGACCGGCGAAGTGGTCCGCATTGGGACACGCTCGAGTACGATTAGAACGTTCGATGGTGCGGAAGTGATTGTTCCCAACGGGAACCTGATTTCCAACGAAGTCATCAACTGGACGCTTTCGGACATGCAAAGGCGCGTCGAACTACCCATCGGCGTCGCTTACGGGACCGATCCGGAGCGGGTGATTTCACTCTTGCTCGAGGTTGCGAAAGCCCATCCGATGGTCCTATCCCATCCCGAACCTGCCGCTCTCTTCATGGGATTTGGCGAATCCTCGCTCGACTTCTCACTGCGGGCGTGGGTCGGTACGTTCGATGTTGCTTTCGTCGTTCGGAGTGAACTTGCGGTAGCAGTCAACAAGGCCCTGGCGGAAGCCAATATTGAGATTCCGTTTCCGCAGCGAGACCTTCATTTGCGCTCGGTGGATCGGGGCGCCACCATCGAGGTTGAGTCCGTCAAGCCCACCAGGAAATCGACTGACAAGGAGTGAAGGAAGGTCTCCGGAAAATCTCCAATTCTCACCGGAGAAAAATTGCGGAGCATCCCTGGCTTTCGCCAACCCAGGGATCTGGCGCTGCCGGAATCACCGGAAAGACTTGCAACTTCTTAGCCTACTCCTTACACTGCGACATCGGCGTTGACATCGATAACCCAGGATTGGAAGGAGTAACCAATGCCCAAGAGAATATACGTCGGTCTTTCGAAATTCAGCGGATCTGAACTAGAAACTTTGTCCAAAAGAACGGGGATTTCCGCTTCGAAGCTGCGACTGGCGGCTGCGGGCAAGCTGATTCTCGACGCCGACGAGGAGAAGCGACTCGAGCGAGCCTTGGCTCCGGGCCGCTGAAGTCAAGGGTGTCGGCCATCCTCTTCTTAGCCAAAGGTGGTTGAAACTGATTCCGAGCTGTTTGCGCCCGTTTTCGTCCTCCAGCTAAAGTTA
>CP070717.1:475514-478604 GCA_020350445.1 Acidobacteriota bacterium
CAGTTGACCGAGATGCTGCGCCGCTACCATCCCCTCTGGATGAGCATTCATTTCCTCCATCCGGATGAGATCACGCCGGAGGTCCACAGGGCCTGCTCCCTGTTGGCTGATGCTGGTATCCCACTGGGAAGCCAGACGGTCTTATTAGCCGGTGTAAACGATGATGTCGAGACAATG
This sequence comes from Acidobacteriota bacterium, assembly GCA_020350445.1. Taxonomy (GTDB): domain Bacteria; phylum Acidobacteriota; class UBA6911; order RPQK01; family JAPXNP01. The sequence continues at coordinate 475,692 of CP070717.1, forward strand.
AAGCGGTTGGTACACGGACTTCTCAAGCTCCGCGTTCGCCCATATTACCTTTATCAGTGCGACCCCATTCAGGGATCCAGCCACTTCCGTACTCCGGTTGCTAAAGGAATCGAGATCATCGAAGGCCTGCGGGGCCACACTACCGGGTACGCTGTTCCGACCTACGTGATCGATGCTCCGGGAGGCGGAGGAAAGATCCCGTTGCTTCCCGAATATGTGGTAGGCAGAGACGGGGATTCTCTGCTGATCCGTAACTTTGAAGGAAAGACCTACTCCTATCCCGACCCACTTCCGAAGGGGGGCCTATCATGATTGTTGGATTGACATACGACCTGAGAGATGACTACCTCGCCGCCGGTCACGGCCTCGAGGAAACAGCGGAATTTGACAAGCCTGAAACGATCGAAGCGATTGAAGGAACCCTGCTGGAACTGGGCTACCATCCGGTCAGGATCGGTAACGTGAAGTCTCTGGCCGCTCGATTGGTCCGGGGAGAGCGTTGGGACCTTGTCTTCAACATTGCCGAAGGGCTGAGAGGTATCGGTCGCGAGGCCCAGGTCCCGGCCCTGCTCGAAGCTTATGACATCCCGTTCACCTTCTCCGATCCGATGGTACTCAGCCTGACCCTTCACAAAGGGATGTCCAAGCATGTGCTGAGGTCTCAGGGGGTTCCGACACCAGATTTCCAGGTGGTGGAAGATCTTTCCGATCTCAACCAGTTCAAGCTGCCCTTCCCCGTGTTTGCAAAACCTGCGGCAGAAGGGACGGGCAAGGGAATCTCCGCCGATTCCAGGATCTCGAATACCCGGCAGTTGCGCTCTGTAGTTAAGGATCTGCTCAATCGGTTCCAGCAACCGGTACTTCTCGAGACGTATCTTCCGGGACGCGAGTTCACGGTTGGCATCGCGGGAACCGGCCCCAAGGCACACTCGCTGGGAGTCATGGAAGTCATCCTGCTTCCCACTGCGGAGAAATCCGCTTACTCCTTTGAAAACAAGGAAAACTGGCGGGGACGAATCGAATATGTGCTGGTAGATGACGAAGAGGCTCGAAAAGCGGCGGCTGTCGCACTGGCCGCCTGGCGAGGTCTGGGATGTCGGGATGGAGGGCGTGTCGACCTTCGCTCAGACGGCAACAACAGCCCCCATTTCATTGAGGTCAACCCGCTCGCAGGCTTGAATCCGACGGATTCCGATCTTCCCATGCTCTGCCGTTTCTCGGGAATCTCCTACACGGAATTGATTCGCAAGATCATGGAATCTGCCCTGGAACGCACTCCCGGCCTGCCTGTGGGTGTCGAGAGCATCATGACGAAGAGGTGGCAGACCAGGGCAGGGATTGCAGTCGGCAAATGAAGGTTTGCATCCTTTACGATCAGATCGACTCGGACTCCCGCGCCGATCAGACAGACGCCCTGGTTCAGGCGAATGCAATCGAGGAGACATTGTGCGCAGTGGGGCACTCAGTTGAGCGAAGTGAGTTTCACCTGGGTCTCGCCACGGTCAGTGACTACCTCACTGCAACTTGTCCTGACCTCGTTTTCAACCTCGTCGAATCGGTGGAGGGCAAAGGGAGCCTGATTCATCTCGCTCCAGCCCTCCTCGACAGCCTGCAGTTGCCCTACACCGGGGCACCGCAAGCAGGTATCTACTCGACTTCGAACAAAACCCTCGCGAAGTGGATCATGCGAATGGGAAGAATCCCGACGCCCGACTGGATCGCTTCCGACGGAAAGGCGGGACCCGAGCCTGTACACTCCTCCAATCACCGGCAGTGGATTGTCAAATCGGTATGGGAGCACGCCTCCGTCGGCTTGACCGACAGTTCTGTTGTCAATGCCGGTTCGTTTGAACAAGTTCGGGAAGTGTTAACCGATTCGATTCAGAGGTTCGGAGGAGAGTGGTTTGCCGAAACCCTCATCGATGGCCGAGAGTTCAATGTTTCACTCCTGGACAGTCCGTCCGGACCCGAGGTGATCGCGGTTTCCGAAATCAGGTTTTTGGACTTTCCCGCCGGCAAGCCCAGAATCCTGGGATATGCCTCGAAATGGGAGACCGCTTCCTTTGAGTACCGGAACACTGTCCGTACATTCGATCTACCGGCATCTGATGAGTGCCTCGTCAGAAGTCTGCGCAGAATAGCCCTGGACTGCTGGGATCTCTTTTCTCTGAAAGGATATGCCCGAGTCGATTTCCGAGTCGACAGCTCGGGCAACCCCTGGGTCCTCGAAGTCAACGCCAATCCCTGCCTGTCACCCGACGCAGGATTCTATGCAGCACTCGAAGAGTCGCGGATCGGCTTTCCAGAGGGAATCCGCCGCATTCTGGCCGCAGCTCACACCACGTTGTAGGGTTTGAAGATCATGGAAAAGAGTCGATGGTCTCTCCGCACAGAAGTCAGACAGACCGACCCCTTCGCTATCCGAGCGATCGTCGAGTCAAGCGGATTCTTCCGGGATGACGAAGTGGAGGTAGCGGTATCCCTGGCTGAGGAACACCTCGAAAAAGGGGACGCGAGTGGGTATTTCTTCGTCTTCGCCGACCGTAATGACAGAACTGAAGGCTATGCCTGCTTCGGCCCAATCCCCTGTACCCAGAGCAGCTACGACCTCTACTGGATCGCAGTGGATGAAACCACCCGGGGCGGGGGTCTGGGAAGGCTGCTTCTCGAGGAATCCGAACGGACAATTCGACAGATGGGGGGAACCAGGGTCTATATCGAAACCTCCTCGAAGCCACTCTACGAACCCACCCGACAGTTCTATCTGCGCTGCGGCTATTCACAAGTGGCGCTGCTCGATGACTTCTACGGACCTGCGGACTCCAAAGTGATCTACGCAAAAACACTGTAGGACATCCATGATAAGAAAGCATGTGTCAAGGGGAGAGATCTCCCTGGGGTGCTGGGAGAGCA
>CP070717.1:478704-481320 GCA_020350445.1 Acidobacteriota bacterium
CGCAATCTGCAAGTGAATTTATAACTCGGTAGGCTGACAAGGGTCGGTGACCCGAATCACAGTTAAACCTTTTCTTTTAAACCGTTGAAGGGAAAAGGGAACCGATGCGTCACCGGTCAATTGTCTGTTCTTGATTAGGGTCTGCACAAACATGGTTATTGCTGCGACAGGTTTCCGATCAGAGTAAAGATCGGAAGATACATCGAAATGACAATGCCTCCGATTACCACACCCAAAAAGATTATCAGGATCGGTTCGATCATCGTCATCAGGTTGGCGATGGCCGCGTCCGATTCATCTTCATAATAAACGGAGAGCTTCTCCAGCATTTGATCCAGTTCTCCCGTCTGTTCTCCAACGCTGACGACCTGGATCACCATTGAAGGAAACAGGGTGCTCTTCTTCAGGGGTTCGACCAGAGTCTTACCTTCAGAGACCTCCTGGCGAACCTGCAGCAGTGCTTTCGCTATGACGGAGTTCCCAGCTGTGTTCGCGGTGATGTCCAATGCGTCAAGCAGGGGGATACCACTGGTGAGGAGGGTGGAAAGTGTCAGAGAAAACCGGGCGATGGCGATTTTCTTGAGAACGATGCCGATGAGTGGTGTCTTGAGTAGCAGGCCGTCTAGATAAAGCTTTCCTTCCTCGGTCTGGTAGAAATAGCGAAGTCCCACCGCTCCAGCCGCTACGAGAACAATCAGCGGAAGACTGAATGTCACTGCGTAATCGCTGATCGCCATGACGAAGCGCGTGGGTGCGGGCAGTGGGGCGTTCAGGCCCGTGAAGAGGGAGGCAAACACCGGGATTACCCACACCATGATGATGAATACAATGACGACGGCCACCGCAAGGACAACGGCAGGATACACCGACGCCGAAACAACCGACCGTTTCAACTTGACGGCTTTTTCAGCAAACGATGACAACCGCTGCAGGATGACGTCCAATACACCCCCAGCCTCTCCGGCGGCGATCATGTTGACGAACAGGGGCTCAAAAACATTAGGATGCTTCTTCATTGCATCCGCCAGTGTCGAACCGCTTTCAACCGATTCCCGAACTTCGAGGAGCGTATCCTTCAGCAACGGTTTCTCTTGCTGCTCGGCAAGCAATTCCAGACATTGGATGAGAGGCAAACCCGCATCCAGCATGACGGAGAATTGCTTGGAAAGCAGGGCAATATCCTTGGAGCCGGCACGGCCCGCCTTCTTCTTCGTCTTCTGTTTAGCCGATTCGGTGATCTGAACAGGAAGAATGCTCTCGCTTCTCAGCATCGCGGCCAGAGCCTGCTTGGTAGGCGCTGAGCGGACGCCGGTAACGATGCCCCCTCCCTGATACTTACGGCCTCTGAATTCAAAACTTGGCATGGTTAAAACGATCTCCTACATGCCGGCGGCAGCCGAAGGTCGAATCGCAACGCCTGCCCGTTGCAGTAGACCCTTCAACTCGTCTACGTTTGAAGACTGTGTGATACATGTATCGTAAGAAACCTTTTTCTCAATATACAGCTGAGCCAGGGACTGGTTCATTGTCTGCATCCCGTGGCGGTCCTGTCCCATCTGCATCATGGAATAGATTTGGTGGATTTTGTTTTCTCGCATGAGGTTTCGGATCGCGTTGTTCGGGACCAGGACCTCGGTGGCGGCAACCCGCCCGTTCCCATCAGTCCGCGGCAAAAGAGTCTGACAGATGATCCCTTCGAGGACGAGTGATAACTGGGCTCGAATCTGCTGCTGCTGATGCGGTGGAAAGACATCCACGATTCTGTTGATCGTGGCATGAGCCGAATTGGTGTGGAGCGTTGCAAATGTGAGGTGCCCCGTTTCGGCAATTCTCAGGGCCGCTTCAATCGTTTCCAGATCTCTCATTTCTCCGATGAGTACCACGTCAGGGTCTTCGCGGAGTACCATTCGCAGCGCATCCGCGAAGGAGGTCGTATCGTGATTGACCTCCCGCTGATTGACGATGCAGGACTTGTGCTTATGGAGGAATTCAATCGGGTCTTCAATCGTGAGAATATGTCCTAAGCGTTCCCGGTTTACCTTGTCGATCATCGCCGCCAGCGTCGTCGTCTTTCCCGAGCCAGTCGGTCCAGTCACCAAGATCAGTCCGCGGGGTTTCTCTGTCATAAGATTGAGTACGGGCGGTAGGCCCAGTTGCTCAAGGCTCAGGATCTCAAACGGGATCAGTCGGAATACGCCGGCAACAGTACCCCTCTGTGTAAAGACATTCGCACGGAACCGCGCCAGATCCTTAACGCCAAAGCTGAAGTCGACCCCAAGGGCTTCTTCATAGCGGTACTTCTGCTGGTCGGTCATGACACTGTAAAGCAGGCTCTTGGTCTCTTCCGGGCCGAGTCGTGGGTGATCCAGCGCGGTCATCTTTCCGTGCAGGCGGAGCCTCGGCGGTGAGCCCGAAGTGATGTGCAGATCACTCCCTTTCAGATCAACCAGCTTTCTCAACATATCTTGTAGATTCAAGGGTGAATTCTGCATATCGGTCCCCATGATAAGCCAGTAATAGGTAGGGTACCTGTTATAGCTATCACACTTGTCTGTCAGTTCAGGGCACACTGGTAATTACGTCTGACATGCAGAAAGTGCGAACTGAAAAGTCTTC
>CP070717.1:481420-487629 GCA_020350445.1 Acidobacteriota bacterium
GATTCGCTGGCGCCAGTAGTCTCCACCGCTGACGTAAAGGGGGTAATGCCAGGACTCAACGGCGGAGAAAGCAATCGGTGACAGTAGAAATAACACTGCCAGTAATATTCTCAGGCCGGTCTCGGGATTCCTCCTACAGTTCATCAGCCCCCTCTTCTCAAAGGCGGTCTGCCGCCCCGCAGCTTCAAGCAGAATTTATCACGATCAGAAAGCAGCTGTCCGTTTCTGAATCGAAGTGAAACTGCCTGGGTCAAAGCCGCAGTGGAACTGTCGCGCTCCAAGAGGCGGTCAAAGGCGGGGTGTGGTAAGCTTCTGGGGTTCGAGTTCACGATGCCGGTACTACCGTTTTTCAAGAACCCCGTGGAATCTCGATATCGCAGGGATGGAAAGACCTACCTGATCGATATCAAGGTCGAGAATCTCTCATTTCTATTCGATGAACGGGATCCTTCGCCGCTCCGGAACCGGGATCTGCACGACGATATTGTTTCTTACATTATCGGTTCGCTTCGAGAGATCCCCCTGAAGAGCCCTGTGAAACTGAACATTCTTATCGAGGACGGCAACCCGGGTGACGTCGACCATGAACGCATTGTTGGATCGGTCCTCAACCACTTCGAGTTTGAAACCCATCTCAAGGCGATCGAACTGAGACGTACCCTGAGGAAGGGCGTAAAGGCGATGCTTACGGGTCTGGGATTTCTCTTCTTAAGCCTTTCCTCGGTGCATTACATCTCCTCGAACTACACCGGCTTTGTCTGGGAATATTTGGTTGAAGGACTCTCGATTCTCAGCTGGGTGTCGATGTGGTTTCCGATCCACGTCTTCCTTTACGAATGGTGGCCGATTCTCGATGATCTCAAGGTATTTCGAAAGGCTCGCGCTCTCGAGACAGAGATCAGTGCTACCGGGGTCGGGACCGATTGATGCTCAGTGTGACACAGGCCAATTCCAGAGAACCTGACCCGCACAGGCCGGAGGCCTGTGTCACAGAGTGGCCATTTCCATGTTGTCGAAGTTGCGCCGATAGAACTTCATGTACCGAACTTTCCGATCCATCGCTTCGATGACGGCGTTCGTAAAATTGACCTTCTCGAATTTTTGCGCGCTGCCCAGACCGCCCGGACTGAAGACATTGATCTCCATTAATTTGTCGCCGACGATATCGAGTCCGACCAGGAACATACCGTCCTGAACCAGTTTCGGCCGAACGATCTCGGCGATATGCAGGTGGACATCGGTAATCTCGGCTGGAGCGATCTTGCCTCCAGCGTGGACGTTGCTGCGCATGTCATCTCCCTGGCGAATGCGTCTGAAGGCAGCGTACTTGCCCTTGTAGCGGAGAGGATCGCCATTCATCAAGAAGAGGCGCGTATCTCCGATCGCTGCGTCGGGAAGATACTCCTGAGCAATAACGTAACCGTCTCGAGCGACGGCTTCAACCATCTGGTTCAGATTGGAAAGATCATCCTTCTTGACAAGAAACACACTCTGGCCACCGGAACCCTGAAGCGGTTTCAAAACAATGTTGCCCCCCTGCTCTCGGGCGAAGTCGCGGATCTCGCCCCGATCGCGCGTAATAACGGTCTTCGGACGGACTTCTTCGGGAAAGAGCTGGAAGTACATTTTGTTCAGGGCGCTGGCCAGGCTGTCGGGGTGATTCAGAACGATGACCCCATGTCGCATGGCTACCCTCCCGAAGATGAAACCCGCCGACTGAGCCCAGGTCCGCTGCACAACATCCTCGGACGGATCATTCCGTAACATCAGGACATCCAGTTCATCAACTGTGATGCGGCCTCGTTCGGACTTCTTACCTTGCAGTTCTTTCAGAAAAGTCTCGGTCGAGCGATAGCGACTTCCTCGAACCCGCCGAGCCGAAGCTCGGACCTTGTCGTCCGAATCAAAGGCCAGGTTTCCCACTCCCATCACCCAGGCTTCGTGCCCCAGGTTAACGGCAGTCATCGCTAGCCGGGTAGTCGTATACCCGCTCTTTTCAGTTTGGACGTCGTTGACGACAAATCCGATCTTCATCTTATTCTGCCTTTCACAAGATTGAGCACGGAAACGTTCTTCTTCAATTCCTCGAGTCGCCTCTGAGCCAATTCGCCGCCCAGGTAACGAGGTTTCAGGGGAGGTGGCTTCAGTATACCCCGCCAGCGCAGTTCCTGGATGAGCGGAAGGTGCTCGGCTGCGATCTTCCCGATGTAAAGGGGGGCGATCTCACCTCCTTCACCGAGGTATTTTAAAAGGGCCACAAGTCCCCGAAGGTATACGGCGTCTTTGGTGAAACCTCCGCCGCGGTAGATTCGGACCGTGACCAGGAAGGCCGCCCGCTGAGAGAATCCAAACCGGATGTTGAGTTCACGAAACGTTTCGATAAAGTCAGCACCATCCAAGAGGCTGGCCGCTGCAATCACGCGACCGGCCAACAGACGGAGACGAGGCCGGCTGAGCCCTCCAACGAGATACTCAGAAAGCACGGCCAGACCTTCCTGCAGTTCTTCGTAACCGGCAAGGCCACAATACAGCTGTCTGAAAGGCTGTGCCCTCCCATTGAAGTAGGTCAGCATATGTGTTCCAACTTCATGCTGGAGCAGCGCTTCGGCCCTCGAGTGGGCGATTCTGGCCTCTCGACCGATCAGGAGGTTCCCTCGAGACACCATGAGTCCAACGGAGTCATCGCGGATTTGGACCCGACCCGTGAGACCAGGATAGACCGAACAGTAGTGTTCAATTTCTGCTTCAGCCAGTTGGGCGAATTGCTGGGCCCCCATATATTCGTCCCGCCGGCTTTCCCGACTCCGGGCCGGAACCTTTTCGAGGATCTCTCGGGCCAGGGAGAGCAACGCTGGGCCGACACCCCCGAACAGCTGAAGACTCCCGTAGAGAAAGCGGGGCGTCCCGCGATCTTCCAGCATGCTCAACTGACGGTCCAACTCGGTTCGCTTTTCCCTGAACAATTGCGCCACAGTCGGATCTTCGACACGTTCCAAGGGGATCTCGAAGAGCCTGCGCTTGAGGACCCCCGGCTCAATCGGCCGGGGACGGTAAAAGAGCGTGGGTTCCTTTTGCCGCTTCTGCTGTTTGAACTTCTGAAACGCGGGCGCCACATTAACCGGGGTCACCATCAACAGGAAGTCAAACTGCTCGCTGATTTCAGCGAGTTTTCGATCGATTTCCCAGACCGACTTCACCAGAGCACGGCGGCCAAGGACGTGGTAATGGTCTGGTCGATAGCTGGTCTGGTGGTGGGAGAAGGCGAAAGCCGCCTGCTTCAGTGCGGTGGAGACACCGGCCTGCAGCTTTCTCAGAAAAAGTGGAAAGACCTCACCGGTCTCAACATTGTAATAGCTTGGTGCTACCTCGATACCCAGCACAAAACAGTTCAGTTTCCGGGCCTTACTCAAAGGGAGCAGTGGAGTGAGGCCAAAAGGTCCACGATGATTGGAATACTCGACCCTAACCCGGGCCTTCTGCTTGAGAATCCGTATCGACTTGAGGCCTTTCTCCAAAGCTTCCAGGGTGACGGTTGGAGGTCTCTGCTTCGAAGTCAAAAGTCTGAAAGCTGGACGGGGCACCTGATCAGGCAAGGAAGGACTCGGTTGTTCCCCCGGCCAGATCTCTACCAATAGGAAGGCCCCGAATCGAATTGACCGGGACGCAATAAGGTGCCGGATCAACTGGGCCACCTGTCGGTTCTGGCCCCGGGCTGTCGAGGCTACAATGTAGCTTGGTTCACCTACGATAAGGCGCGCAGTGTCGTGTTCAATATCTTTTGGTGATCTGCGGTGAACGAACAAGAAGGGCAGGGGACGTTCGATATGGATCATTCCCCCCTGAGGCAGGCTGCTACGAACACTCCGACCGTCGGAGAATCTCCGTTTGATTTCGGCCAGTTGTTCATCCGAAAGAACGGTTTCCTCTTTCATCGCGTCTCCGGGACGGGTCCTCTCAACGGACTAGTCATACCTCTTCAACTCTTCGAGAATTCCGGGAACTGTTGAACGCAACGCCGCCCCGACGGCGTCCACCTGTGGGCGGTCGGCGAGACCCGTCCATTCGTCCATGAAAAATTTCTTAACCTCAATTGCCAAGGCACAAACACGCTGAGGGAAGTTCTGATGGATCCAGCGGGGAAAGTTCCCGCCTCGAAATCGAATATTCTCCCTGACGTCGAGACGCCTGCCCAAGAAATCAGAGGCCCAGAGATCGGCGAGGAAACGCTCGACTACGGGTGACCAGTATTTACGATCCAGCGTTCCAGTTCCGACATTGATCTCGGGGTTCTCTTCTCGAGGTGCTTCAGGTCCCGAAGTCCCCAACCTTCGATGGTTGTAGGTATGAAGATCGAACAGAACGAGAGCCGGAAAGATGCTGAGTGCTTCGTCCAGTAAAGTGTGCACACTCCGGTAAAAGGCATCGTAGATTGAAAGGGATCCATCGAGTTGGCCGGCGCCCAGTGGGGCCTTCCAGACCGTGAGGCCCCAGGCATCGTCCGGCTCAAGATAGACCGCCTTTTCACGCGGACGATTGAGGTCGACCTCAAACCGCGAACGAAGGCCGACGATCCGTGTCCCGGCAATGGCGGTCCATTCCTCCGTGTACGGATCCTCCTCCCTCAACCGTTCCTCTTCGCTGAGGGCCATCAGTTGGTGGAGTTCAGGCCGCAAATCATGTCCGTCATGAATCGCGGCCGCAATCAGCGGAGTCGAGATTCGAGATTCTCTGTCAATGTAGAAGGATTCGCTCACAGCGGTATCTTGCATAATGCCTTTGTTGAAACCTCGCTTCTGTCGATCAGGATGATGGAACAATCCTGCTTCAGTAACTCCTTCGATAGTAGGAACGTGCCGGTAAAAGAGTCAAGCTGGAAGACGTGACCCAGCACCACTTAAATCGAAGTATCCTGGAATGGTGAGGTCCAGTAGCGATTTCTCTGTTGGATCACTGAACTCCAGTTCAGCCGCTCCCTTGAAGTGCGGAACGCAACTTCAGCTCCCGTTGAGGAATTTTCAGTTCCTCCAGGGTACTCTGTTCTTACAGGAGAGTACCTCCCTTCTAGAAAGCTGCAGTGGAACTGCCGCACTTCAGAAAGGAGGCAGTTGTCCTGAGAGAAGCGTTCTGTGTGCTACCCTACCTGCAGAGCTGGTCTCAGCGAGACCATCCGTTCTTGTCGCGTGAAGAATCCGTATTCCGAAAATCACAGTTTAGGAGACAGCTTAGCAGATGAATCGATCAATTAAGTTCGCCCTACTCCCTCTAGCCGTTGCAGCCAGCCTGGCGGCATCGCTTAATGCCCAGCGCAACCTTGAAGGGAATCCCAAGACGATGGTTATCGAGCGGGAAACGGACGATTACGTGCGCCGGTTAATCCTGGAGGAAGAAATCAGCCCCGAGGGAAACACCACGAGTCGAACCAGCTACGTCTACAGTTTCCGGGATCAATCGCTTGACCGGAAACTCCTGTCAATGTTCGACGATCAGGGGAACGTTATTGCACAGGCCCAGGTGAAAGGGACGGGGGAGAGACTTGGACGAGTCATGTACCGCTACGCTTCAGATGGGAACCTACTCGAACGCGTAACCTACGATGCGGAAGGGAGTGTAACCGAGCGCGAGGAGAACCGTTATGATGCCGATGGCCGGGAAGTTGAGTCGACCACTTGGAGAAAGGATAAGATCTATCGGCGAGTTGAGACTTCCTACTCCGGCCAGGCTGCGGCGGGCGAGTCAAAGCGCTATGACTCGGACGGGAACCTGCGTGAAAGCACGAAGAAGAATGAATTCGGCAAAACCGTTGAGATGCTTCGCTACGACAAAGAGGGCAACCTCAGCTATAGGGGTACCGCTGTCTACGACACTGAGGGCCGGCTAACCTCAGGGTCGAACTTTGACGAATCCGGCAAGCTCGTATCGCAAAGAACCTTCACCTACAACGAGAAAGGACTTCGGGAGAAGGAAGTGGAGGAAGGACTTGAATCGACTGAGACGGTAACCTACAGCTACGAGTTTGACGATAGGGGGAACTGGACAAAGGAGACACGGAAATCGTCTGGCCGCGAGACCACCACTTGGGTGACGTATAGAACCTTCACCTACTACTAGTCGTTGACTGACTTCTATTGGGAGGTCAGCTGAATCTCGATCTCGCTGGAATTGCCTGCACCCTTCACGATGTTAACTTGACCGTTCAACGTCGGGTTCGA
>CP070717.1:487729-508860 GCA_020350445.1 Acidobacteriota bacterium
GCAAGACGGCATACGAGGCCATGCATGTCATAACTGGGCTACTCGAGAAATATGGTCAGAGCGGCGACTGTGAAAGGGAAGGCGAGTGGGGCAAGGCCAACTACCACAACAGCTTTATCCTTGCCGATCCGCGAGAGGCCTGGGTCCTGGAAACTGCTGGACGCTACTGGGTTGCGAAGCGGTTGACGCGTGGCGTGTATTCCATCTCGAATATCTACTCGATCGAGAGCGAATGGGATGAAGCTCATCCTCAGTTGGTCGAACACGCTGTCGAGATGGGTTGGACCCGTTCAGCGTCTGAGTTCAACTTCGCCCGCGACTACGGTGACTACTGGAGGCAGGGAGCTAAGAACCCGGGCAACATGCAGATCAGGCGGAACATGACTTTGTCGTGCCTGAAGCGCGATTTTGGCGACGTCACTCCTGCTTCCATGATGGCAATCAACCGGAGCCATCTGGAGGGGACGATTGCCGAGCCTCGCTGGGGGGCTTCCGAAACCTTCTTCGCCACGCCCTGCATGCATGATACGGCACATTCGGGCTATCACAGTGCTGCATCGATGGTGGCTCATCTGCGAGCCAAAATGCCTCCGCTTCTAAGGCAGGTTTACTGGGCCGGCTTTTCCAATCCCTGCTGCAACGTGTTCAAGCCTTTCTACATGAATGGCCCCAGGGTTCCGGAACAGTATGCCGAGGGGACCAGTACCTATTCGAAGGCCTCTCCCTGGTGGTGGGCAAACCGGGTGAAACTGCTTTGCGATCTCAACCATCAGGCTCTCTCTCCAACTGTCAAAGCCGTTTTCTCGCGGACCGAGGCGTGGGAAATCCAGCGTCAGCAACGAAGTGAGGCCGAAGCCCTCAGCCTGATCCAGGCGGGTAAGAACGACGAAGCGGTCGCGCTGCTGCAGTCGTTCATCGACGAGAACGTCGCCCGGGTCGAAAAGGAGTACCTGATGCTGAACGATACCCTGACGACGATGCTCCAGACGGTGGGAATCGAGTACCTCTACCTCGATTACGTCAGAGACTGGACCACAAAGAAAAAGGTACCCCTTCCCATCGATTAGACCTGGAGTGCGGCGGCCTGAGACGCCGCCTTTCCCCAATGGACTTCAGTCGCATCATCTGCCACCAGCCCGGGGACAGGATTTGGCGGGCGATTGGCGATTAATGAGTGACCTGCGATGTAGAAGCACAGCGGATGCTCTATAACACCCCATGCATTCGCCAGGGAACACTTGGAGACTTCCACTTCATGGCAGCACCTTCCTTCTCGTAATCGCAAACCTCCAGGGACTAGTCGCACCGGTTTGCCTTGAGGGATCAGTGATTCTCGTCCTGGTTGCTCGCCACAATTCTGGCAGCTTCGTCGACTCCATTTCGGGTCAATTCAATCAGATCACTGCGCAGACGGCTGGCGTATTCGGCATCGAAAACGTACGCCTTCACCCGCACAACGAGGTCAGCGTCGAGCCGCTTCGACTGATCAATCTCGACCTCGACGGGCTTTCCGAGGAACGTGAACGGAGAAACAAAGGCAGCTTCCGACGCGATGCGTTTCGCCTCATTCAGATCGAATCCCTGCGGCAAGGCAATGTCGACAGTGACCTGGCTTTCGCGAGCCCCATGGCTGGTATTGGTGACCGAGTTCCTCAGTACCTCTGAATTGGGAATGACGGTGATCGAGCCATCTAGTGTGGAGATCTGAAAGGAACGCAACCCGATATGGATGACCTCTCCTTCCCTGTCTCCGACATTCACGCGGTCCCCGATCTTGAACGGACGCTCGAAGACAATGACGACGCTGCCAACAACATCCTGCAGGAAACGGAATGAAGCCGCTGCAATGGCGATAGCGGCGATAGCAGCCATCAAGATAACTGCAATCGGCGACTCTCCGATGAGGACAATCAGGACGATCCAACTCGCAATGACCCAGAGAGCGAGGTTCAGTACTGGAAGCAGTTTCCGCATCCCGGCCGAATAACGGACTCGCTCGCTGACCATATGGTGGACGAGACGCTTGAGCAGAACCGTCAGCAGGTAGGTTGCTGACAGGATCAAGGCCGAGAAGAGGAGACGGTGAGTGGACAGCGTGCCAAAGAGGTCTGAGACCCTGGGGAAGCTCTCCAGCCAGGTTGACCGGGAAGGCTCTTCAGCCACGACTTCCATCGCCGCCCAACTCCAGTCGAAAGAACTGATCATGGCGAGGGCGGCTATGATATTCACTTGTGTTTTCTGACTCCGCATAGGGGTGCTCTCAGTGCAGAATGTTTCTTTCCCTCAGTTCCCGTGACAGGGGTTTGTAGACGATCTTGTTGATGGAGAAATGGGGAGTCCCGGCCTTATCTTCTGTGCAGACCATGAGATTGATGTTCGCCAGACAGGTTAGTGTCGACAGGCTCTCCTCGGCACTCCCGCCAAAGATCGAACAGTGCTCGGCAGGAGAAAGGTTGCCATGCTGGATAACCATTCCCAGTGTCAGCAACTCATCGACGTCCATTCTTCGGAGGAAGTCAAAATTCATGCGCTTGAAGGGCTTCATCTCCAGCGTGTTTCCTCTGACTTCACCGATCGAGCCCAGCCAGCCAAAGATCGCCGCCAGGATGTTGCCTTCGGATGCCTTGCTGAGTTGGCCAAAGAACTCTTTGCGCAGCATGGCCTGCTGATCCGACTTCTTGGCCCGCCGATACCTTCGTCGTTCGAGAGTGTAACGATCTGGGAGGAATTCGAGGTCAAAACCACTGAGTCTGTGGCGGGTCATGATGACCGACTCGATCTCGTCCTTAGAGAGGTTTTCCATATTGATGACAAAGGTGAAGAAGTCGGCCAAATCTACCGGAGTACTCAAGTAGCGCCAGGACGATTCCCGTAGTGAAAGGACCCAGAAGATCTTCTGATTGGTCTTTGCGATCAGCAAGAGCAGGCTTCTCAATCCCTCAAAACCACCCATCGAACGGAGAAACAGCTTATGGATGTCCTCGAGGACCACGACATGGCGTCCCGGCAGTCCTTCTACGAGCGCCTGCAACCGGTTGAAATTCTCGATTCGCGAGGAGCCCAGCAGGCGGCCGATTGCCTGGCTGAGGTCCCGTTCCTTTATGCAGGTGCTGTCAAAATTGAGTCGATGACAGGGGTAGCCTGAGAGGACGGTGTCCAGGGCGACGTTGATGAAACTGGTCTTTCCGCTGCCCAATTCACCGATGATCGACACCGAGGACTTCATTCCGTTCGACCATCTGGTGAGAGCGTTTTTCACCAGCTCCAGTTCGTCATCTCTGGCGATCAGAAACTCTTCGGCCTCCAAGGGGACGACATCGAACAGCTTCCGGTAGATGAAAGGAAGTTCTGATCGTTCCAACCGCTCGGGCGACGCCGCGTCACAGAAGGAGACGATCTCGACGGGGGAGTACTGAGACAGTCCGAGCGTCGACTTCAGATCCTGTACGACCTCTTTGCCCAGGGGAGTGAATCTTCTAAGCAGGACAGCGGCTTTTCGCCTGGCCGCGGTAACCACCCGGGAGACCGTAGCCGAACCTTTCCCTACTGCGCCTTCCTGAGCCAGTTGGACCTTCAGGTCGAACGTACTACTCTCGAGGATGACTTCCTCTAACTGTTCGCGCTCTTCCTCAGCCAGGCTGGTAATCTGGGTCCGGGCATTCTCGGCGAGTTCCTGCAACGCGGAGTGGATCGACTCAAGCTGGGCGACCGCCCGTTCGATCGAACCTTCCAGGATGCTCTCAACCCGGGAACGTGTTTCGCTGTCGATGTCACCGCTCAGTTGTTCCTGAGCGGTTTTCCAGTTGAATCGGATCGAGCGGTCGGTATCGGAGAGGGCTTCAATCGAAGCCTCGAGCCCTTCCAGTGTGAGTCGGTCAACTTCGGCCAGTCTGCGAGTGACCTTGACCTCGAGATAGTTCCGGGCCACAGCCTTCACGGGCGCCGTCTTGAGCCTCAATTCCCGTGGTGACGATCCATCCAGCCTAATCCTCGACCGATCCTTGAGGTCGAGGACGCGGTAATTTTCCGCCAGGGTGTCTGTCAATCGGCCGAATGCGGGTACTATTTCGTCCACAACCCCCGCTGTCTCCTGTTGCCGGATGGCCTCCCTGAGCAGGCGAACCGTTCGACCCACGGCTGAGGTCAGAAGGCCCTGTTCCTTCTGAACCGTGCTGTTGGCGAGTTCAAGGTCCAGTTCCTTGCTTGACCACTGTTTCCGCAGAGAGGCGAGGCTCTCCTCACACTGGGAAATGGCTGCAGAAATGGCAGCATTCCACTGTTTCCACCCATCGTCCAGCGGCCGGACCAGTCGCCGATTGATTTCAACGCTGACCCGGTCTGACAATCCCAGGACTTCCAAGTGTTTGGCCGAGTTACCCGAGAGGCCCTCCTCGCCAATCCTCCAGCGCTCGAAATCCTTCTCGATGGAACGGCGGGCCTCGCTACTGGACTTGAACACCTTCGAAAACCGGTACTTGCGGGCGGGCAGCTCAAACGTTCCTGCTCGGTGAAGATGCTTTGTGAATCCGTCGAACGACAGACTGATGGACTCAATAAGTGACCGTCGCAGATCCATCCTCCGACCTTCCAGATCCCGACGGAACGCCTCGAACTCGGTGTCAATGTCACGCAGGACGGTTTCGACCGAAGCGCCAATCTGGGCTGAAGGAAACGTCCCGGCAGACAGGCCCTCCAGGAGATCGTCGATGTCGTGGTCGATGCGGTCAAAAATCTGGTGAAACCGCGTCAACGTGAAGCTGCCTTGACTACCCAGCAAGTTTGCGGTGCCGACAACTGTCGATGGAAGACGCCCCGCGAAATGATATCTACAGAGTTCGCGGAACCGAATGACGCGCTGAAGAGGCGTACTCGTTGTCAGCAGGCTCAGGCGGTTCTGAACCCTTTTTAAGCTCTTGATCGCGCGCACTGAAGCCGCCTCGTCCGGCAGGCTCTCGAGCCGGGCTTGCTCCTGTGGGACCTCCAGCTTTGCGGGAGACGTGTCTCCCACCTTCCGAAAAAGTGTCAACATGCTGTCGAAGGCGGCGCTGAGGTGGACCAGTCGCTGTTCCTTTGCCGCGAACGAGATGAGGCGACCCGCTAAAGCGTTGAACAGAGTTGCCCGGTGATTTCTCAGCTGGGCAATCAGTTCTCCTGCTGAAGGATTTGGATGGGAGGCGGCTTGTTGCTGGAACTCCCGGCCCATTTTGCGCAGTTCATCGAGGGTTCCCTCGGCAAACTTCTCCAACTCGGCATCCTGTGCCACGACAACCGAATCGAAGAAATCCTGCTCGATTGTCACGAGGCTGGTTCGGACGGTGGATGCCAACTGGCCGAGCCGGGGGGCCTCATACTCGGGGACTACGAGCCGGGTATCGAGGGGAGTTACGCCGATCTCCCTCTCTTCAGGGGGCGCAAGCACCGTGGGCTCATCGACGCTCTCAGGTTTCGGGTCCCGCGCTGCTGTCTCTCCCGCTCTGGCGAGTGCCATTTTCAGAGTGATCGGGCCAAGGGCCAGATTCATAGCGAGTCCCGCCATGACGATCGGTCTCATCTGAGGTCCGATCGACAGGAATTCTGCGATGATTATCGAGAGGCCGAGTACCACTCCGGCTTGTGGAATGAAGCCCAACCAGGCATTGTCCCGAACCTCGAACGACTCACGAGCAAGTCCAGTCGCGAGCCGTGTCCCGAGGTAGATTGCAGCCAGACGGGTGACAACCAGGATAAAGGCGACGAGTCCAACCTGGGCCAACGCCGAGAGATCGAGCCCTGCACCAGCGATGGAGAAGAAGACGACGTAGACGGGAAGGGCCACATTCTCAATTGGATGTATGAACTTCTCGCCATACTTGGAGAAGTTCTGCACAACGAACCCGGCGGTGATGAACATCAGGAGAGCTTCGAGGTGAAGTACACTCGCGACGGTGCTCGAAAGGAAGACGAGTCCGATGATGAAGAGCCACATCTCGGCATTGACGAACCGAATGTAGGCGATGACTACACCTCCGACCAGGCAGCCGGCGCCAATCGAAAACAGCAGTTCTTCCCCAACTTTGAGCAGGACACTGCTGTCGAAGACGGCATCTGGCGTCAGGAAGAGATTGGCCATCGAAATCCCGAGTGCCAGCAGCACCACCATGACCACATCCTTGGCCACCGCGACACCGAGGAGCAAGTCGCTGAGCCGGCCGCTCGAGCGGGTTTCATTGATCACAGCAATCGTGACGGCGGGCGAAGTCCCGAGTGCCAGCACGCCAAAGATGAAGCCCACCGAGAGGACAAGGGGGAGCGCAGCCTGTTCCAAAAAGGGGATCATCGGCTGAAGTAGCCAGACCGCGACGGTGGTTGCAGCGAGGATCAGTCCACATTTGAAGAGGAGGATCAGAGAGAGAGACTTTGCGACCTTCCTGAGGCCTTCGATCTTCATCTCTCCGCCTGCGGTCAAGGCGATCAATCCGATGGCCAGCGCGTTGATAAGGGTCAGATCTTCAACCACCCCGGTCGAGTAGAGATTGACCACGTAAGGTCCGAAAAGGACGCCTGCGACGATGTAACCCGTGATGCGTGGAAACCGGATCGCATTGGTGAGTTCCCCCAGCGTAAAAGCCGCCAGTAGAATGAACCCCACCGACGCGAGGGATTTGGGATTGATCTGGGCATCCGATTCAACCTGCAGGTAGGGCAGGACATACATCAATCCGAGCAATAATCCGATGACCAGAACGCGTCGCATTCGTGCCTGTTACCTCTTCCAGAAATCTGGTACCAGCAGCACCAGGATTGTGTAGAACTCCAGCCTTCCCAGAATCATACAGAACGAGAGAAAGATCTTCCCTGGAGTTGGAATAAATGCAAAGTTCTCGACTGCCCCGACCTTGGCCAGGCCCGGACCGATATTGAACAGCGTTGCAACCACTGAGGTTGTTGCACTCACAATATCCAGACCCAGGAGAGCCATGAACAAGGATCCAGAAACAAAGACAAAAGCGGCCAGTGCGAAGAAGCCAAAGATTGAACGGGTGACCTCATCGGGGATAATCGATCTTCCCAGCCGGACGGTCCGTACTGCCTGGGGCCGGAAGATGTGGTAGACCTCGACAAAGGCGGCTTTCGAGAGCACCATGATCCGCGAGATCTTCATCCCCCCGGCTGTAGAGCCTGCACTGCCTCCGACGAACATGAGCGCGACCAACAGGATCTTCGAAAACGATGGATATAGGTCAAAGTTGTCGGTTCCGAACCCTGTAGTCGTAACAATTGCAACTACCTGGAATGCTCCGTAACGCAGGGCCTGCAGCGGGTCGCCGTGGATTGAGAGGATATCGATGCTGACTGCGAGAGTGGCCAACACGACCAGGCCAAGGTAGACCCGGAATTCAGCGTCTCTGAAGAAGTTGAAGAGCCGGCCTCTAAGCGCCGCGAAATAGAGCGCGAAGTTGATACCTGCCAGCAACATGAACAGCGTGATGATGATGTCGATCGGTACGCTTTCGAATTGGGCGACACTCGCGTTCTTCGTAGAAAACCCGCCCGTTGCCATCGTTGCAAAGGAATGGCAGACAGCATCGAAGACGCTCATCCCGGCGAAATAGAGAAGAACACATTCGAGTGCTGTCAATCCTACGTAGATCTTCCAAAGGACAGATGCCGTCTCCCGGATCTTGGGCTTGAGACCGTCGGTAATGGGACCAGGAACTTCAGACTTAAAGAGATGTTTCGCACCGACTCCCAGTTGGGGAAAGATGGCGATGAACAGGACCACGATTCCCATTCCGCCCAGCCAGTGAGTCAGGGCCCGCCAATAGTGGAGGCCGTTCGAGATTCCTTCGATATTGGTCAGGACGGTCGAACCGGTCGTTGTGAATCCCGAGACGGTTTCGAAGAAAGCGTCGGCAAAGTTGGTGAAGGCCCCATCGAACATGTAGGGCAGGGCCCCGGTCAGTCCGATCATGACCCATCCGGCGGTGACCACAAGGAGCGCTTCTCGGCGTCCAATCGTGCCCGATTCCCGCCTCCCCCAGAAGTAGAGTCCTCCTCCGATCAGGAGAGTCAAAAGGGAAGCACTGACGAAAGCCCAGAGCGTTCCCCATTCGGCATAGTAGGCTGCCCAGCCGATGGATGTCGCCATGCAGAACGCGACGACGACCAGCAGGATTCCCAGGAGACGGGCCACCGTACGGTAATTCATCGCAATCCTCTCGGATCAATCCCGCTTGAAACCGTTCTCATGGTGGAAAACTTTGTCGTCAAAGCGAAAGAAGTCTCCTGCGAAAGAGTCGCTCGACACGTTCGCGTGCCTTGGGCGTTGTAAATGCGAGGACCGTGTCTCCCGGATTGATGATTTCATCACCTCCGCGCGGCACGAAGGCGCCTTTGGCGCCGGAGATCGCGGCGATCAAGGCTCCGTGCGGCAACGAGGCGTCACGAATGTGTTCACCAGCTATGCTGCTCCCTTCTGAGGTCACGATTTCAAGGATTTCCGCCTGCCCCTCTTCGAGTTGGGTCACCGACACCACTTCACCCCGCCGAACGTATTTGAGGATACGATTTGCCGTTGTGAGCCGGGGACTGATTGAAGAGTTGATTCCGAGTGCTTCGTACAGAGGAACGTAGTCGCTCTGGGAAACCAGGCAGACTGTCTTCTTCGCTCCGAGATGCTGAGCCAGGAGTGTCGCCATGAGATTCGTGTCATCCTGGCCGCTGACGGCGACGAACACATCACAGTTCTCGACCCTCTCTTCCTGGAGAAGGGCCAGATTCTTGCCATCACCGTGGATTACGACCGCATCCGGAAGGAGTTCGGACAGCAGTTTGGAGCGGCCTTTGTCACTTTCGATCAATATGACCTCGATCTCGTCCTGGCCGAGCAGTCGAGCCACCGAGAGACCGATTTCACCGCCTCCGACGATCATGACCTTCCGAGCCTGCCGTTCACCTGTCTTGCCGAAGAGTTTTTCCACCCGAGGGATCACGCCAATTTCGGCGACGAGGAAGGCTTCATCACCCTCCAGTAAGGTGTCCACGCCTGTAGGGATGATGATTTCCCCCTGTCGAAGAATCCCAGCCAGAAGCGCTCCCTGCGGAAGGTCGAGGTCTCGAACCGGTTTCTCGAGAATCGAAAGGTCAGCAACCACGGGGAGCTGGATCATCTCGATTCTGTTGTCCATGAAGAGCTCGACCGAGATCGCACCATAGCTCTTGACCAGCCTGTGAATCTCGCTTGCCGCCAGTGTCTGCTGGCTGATAATCAGGTCTACTCCCACCACTTCACAGCCAGTGATGTGGTCCTCGGTTCCGAGATAAGTGCTCGTGGAAATCCTGGCGACGACCCTCTTCGCTCCGAGTTTCTTTGCGGTAGAAGCTGCCAGGACATTGACCTCATCCGAACTTGTCACCGATATGACGAGATCGGCTTCAGCCGCCTGGGCCTGACGCAGCGTCCGCAGGCTGGCGCCATGGCCCTGGAGTGCCATAACATCCATCGACTCTTCAGCCTTCCGAATCCGATCGGCATCTTCGTCGATTATCGTAACGTCGTGATTCTCCCGGGAGAGGATTCGCGCGATGTGAAGCCCGGTGTCTCCGATGCCGATGACTATTGTCTTCATGATGTTGTTGGTTCCGAACGGGTTGCGGAAAGGTCAGAACTGGGTTTGTCGATCGAAACTTCCGATACATCCAGCAGGATGTTCCGGGTCAGGCGCTGTCCGAAAAGCTCACTGAAAATCACCGAACCCAGAATGCAGCTCACGACAATTCCGGTAAAGGCATTGTCATAGACCTGCTGGAAGTTGACAGCCATCGCGACCGCAACGGCTCCATGTGAAACAAGGCCTAGACCGATCCGTGGTGGAATGGTTTCTTTTTCCACCGAACTCCTCTGCGCGATCCATCCACCAAGGTACTTACCGAGAATTCGGACGAGGGTATATAACGCGATGAGCCCGATCCCAATGTAGAGAGGATCGAGCAAAGTGAACCGCCACGAAGCTCCGGCGAAGATGAGAACCAGTACATAGAGCGGCCGCTCCAGAGAGAGGAGCACCTTCAGGAGCTTCTCCCGAGTACTCGACGTGATGCCCAGGACAAGCCCGAGAAAGAGATTGATCGCCAGGGGTGAAAGGTGCAGGTAGTAGGCGACGCCGCTCGAAAAAACGACGATCCCGATGAGTGCCAGGAGCAGTCTCTGTTCACTCTGGACTCCTCCGAGGAACAGATAAAAAAGAAGTCCCAGGATCAGACCGAAACCCAGGCTGATCGCGACCCATTCGGTCTGGGTGATCTCAATTCCGTGAGTTGTCCCAACCCTGAAGATACAGAAGATCAGCCCGAACAGAATGATCCCGATGATCTGGTTCAGACTGATCAGGAAGCTCAGTAGGTTCGTTACCATCCCCTTTGCCTGGTAGACGCGGACCATGGTGTCGATTGCCGTCGGTGCGGAGACCGCGGCCGCGGCTGCAAGGGCCGCTGCCGAGGCAAAAACCGGCAAGAGCAGCCCCTCTCCACCCAGTGCGTACCAGAAGATCGCCGAGAAGAGACCGCCAATGAGTAGAAAGGTAAAGAACACCTCCACAATTGAAATGCGGTACTACTCTACCTCGACTCGTATCCATTGCGTTCCTCGTAACTGCAGGCCGTAGAGCACTCCGAGGGCCCCAATGGCCAGGCTGGCGACGGGACTGAGCTGAAGCAGCACCTCGTCGGTCATGATGTTGGTCACCCGGGGGCCACAGAGAATTCCGAGAATGATGTACTCGACGCCGGTGATGAAATAGAGGTGTTTGTGAAGCTTCCCAAAGATGAAATGGGAGCTCAAGAAACCAAGCACCAGGATCGCTAGGAGTTGTAATACTGCGTACATACGCTGAATTGAGCGATCATATCATTGTCATCATGCGGATTCAGCAGGACTGAGAGCTTTCAGCGGGCGTTAGTTAAATTCAACTCCGGCAGGGAAATCGTCGACATCGATCCGTTCATCCCGGCCACTTGTACCTCACAATTGTCTCGATTGGCTCCACGACCTCAGGTGTCAGGGGAGAGCTGGGACTGCAGAGTCCTCCCCCCATTGGCCCTGCAGGGTGGCCAGAAGAAGCATCAATATGACGAGCAATACAGTGTTGAAGCGGGGATCCACTGCTGAATACGGTATTGGTCTGTATGCGAGGGAAGAGGGAAAGCCTTTTTCAGTTTTCTGGCGGTGACACAAAGACTGAATCCACCGTATACAATAGTAATAAAGATTCGAAACTGCTCAGGCAGCGCTGACCTGCGAGTTGTCTGCTGGGGCGAGTCTCGAGTCTGAAGCCTTTGTCGGGGGGAAGGAAGTGGATATAAAAGCCATGTTTTCCGCACTTTCGGATACCAGAAAAGGGCCATCGTTGAATGGTCCCAGACTAGTGTGCCTGGCTGCCCTCTCTATTCTGATCTCGTTGTCGCTTCAACCGGACTGGGTCTGGTGCATGCAGCGGCAGTCGCCGCTCCCGAGGCCTTCCAAGAATGCCCAACCCGATGCGGAAGGGCCAGCTGGCCGGAGACCCGTTCCCAACCTGAGATCCGTCCATTTCATCGGCGGTCTTGTTATGGATGATGGCTCAGCTTTGCCGGGTGAACTATGGATTGAGTTGGTCTGCCATGGGCGGATCATGAAGCAGGTTCCGGTCGATCCGCAGGGAGGCTTTGAGCTTGAACTGGGGAGCTCGGTCGATGTTGACTGGGCCGATCCCTCGGTTTCGGGCAATGCCGGGTCTCCAACCTCTGGCTTGTGGACACCTCGTTACACGATCGCCTTGACGTCGACCGCCCTACGGGGCTGTGAACTCCGGCTGGCCCCGATCGTGGGTTATACAGCGGACAGTATCAACGTTTCTTCGCTCGATCTGGGAGCCAATCCTGATGTCGGAATCATTGTCGTGCACAAGCAGGGGCCCCGAACCGGCGTCTCTTCAGTCAGCCTTACGACCTTGAAGGCTCCCGATAGGGCCCGCCGGTCACTGGAGAAGGCCAAGAAAGAGTTTATTAAGGCACAGCCGGATCTCAGGCGTGTAGTTCAGGAAACCGAACGAGCAATCAAAGAGTATCCCGGATTCACTGAGGCCTGGTACCTGTTGGGTCTTGCTCGCGAGCGAGAGCAGGACCGCGATGGTGCACGAGAGGCGTTTCAACGGGCGATACAGACCGACGAGAAACATATCGCCTCCTACTTCGAACTTGCCCGAATCGAAATGGGGCAGGGCAACTGGCCGCGAGCGTGTGAGTTGACCCGCCAACTCCTTGAATTGGAGCCCGCCCTTCCTCAGGTTCTCTATTTCAACGGCATGGCCCATTACTATGCGGGCGATACCCTCTACGCCGAGTTGAGCCTTCGAAGTCTGGTCGCGCATGAACAGGCTGCACCCTTTCCAATGACCTACTTCTTTCTGGCCATGATTGACCGGGAGCGGCAGGAGTTCCAGCTGTCTGCCGAGGAATTCCGGAAGTTCCTCGAGCTTGCGGGCGAGTCTGAAGCTCCGGCGGGCCTCAGGTCCGCTGTTGAACAGCAGTTGGTGGCCTGGTCCGAAGAAGGTTTGATCACCGACTAGGCTCTGGGCTGGATCTGAACCGTTTCAATTCTTGCCTCGAGAGCTCTGTACTTCCGGGGGTCTTAGCCCGACATGTCTATTTGAGTTCCAGGGTGCTCTCCCACTCCTCAATCCATTTGCCGTTGGGAAAATTGTGAATGTCGAGGGTTGAGGTACCGGACCCTTTTACACCGTCGTATTTCCCAGTTCCCTTCAGGTATTCCCATTTGACACCTTCCTGGGTGCCTTCCCACCATGACCATGACATGTCACCGTCTCGATCAATCGAGATGCAGGTTCCACTCCCCGACCATTTCTGACCGTCGGGCTCAAGAAGCAAAATGTTCGAGCAATCGACTGAGGCCATATTCTGCGGATGATCGGGATCATCAGAGAGAGTAAACCCCTGGTTACGTGCGTACCGCAGAATACGCCCGTCGGGTAGTGTGTGCTCTTCCCTGCTGTGGGGAGTGATCAGGCTCTTTCCCTTTCCTGAGTATTTCTTTGCCCCGATCAGTTCTGTCGGTAAGCTGATACTCAATACAACAGAAACAGCGATGATTGCGGTGAGTTGCATGCCTTTCATTGTTGGATCCTCCAGGTTTAGTACTTCTCGGGCTTGATCAGCGGATCAGTTCATAATCCGTGAAAGAACTGCCTTCCTTTCCAAGCATCACCTCGGCGAGTTCGGCCATTTCGTCCCAGAGAGGTGCGGTTGGCTCGAAGGCCTGGTTGTAGATGTCTGTCACCGTTCCAGAGTCGGGGATGTAGAAGTCGCGCAAGCTTGCCGGGTTCAGTGTGAACATCATCCGATAACCACCAGCATTTTCTCCCCGTTCACCCTTCAAGATCAGGACCTTGGTGCCGGGGACATGCTGGCTCCACGCGGAAGCCCATTTGGTCAAAACCAGCTCTTCAAATTCCTGTTCCTTACCCGCTTTGACTTTGAGGGTGTGGAGGCCGAACATCTCTGCGGACACTCCGGCTGCGGCATCCTGACCGCCCAGTACCTCGTAATCGGTGAAGGTGGGAGATTCGATGAACTCGAAGAGCTGGTTGTAGATCTTGCCGTCAGCCCCGAGCGCAGCCTGGAAGATCGGGTAGTCCTCCGCCTCCGCAGTCTCAAAGTAGTAGTCTCTCGTCGAAACATCTTTGAAGTTCATCACGACAAGATACTGGCCGCTCCGCACACCGCGATCTCCCTTCATTACAACAAGCTGAAGGTCCGGTTCCAGGCGTTGCATCGCTGGGTGAAAGGTGGTGCGAACGAAGTTTTCGAAGTCCCCGGCTGTCCTTCCCTCTCTTAGCGTAACCTCTCGAACGGCGATCAGGGAGCCAAGTGGCAACCCGCCGAGCCCCCTGAGGCTCTTAACCCTTCTCCAGGTTTCGATGAGAGTGGTGCCACCGAATTCGCCCTTGATATGCCAGAGGTCGTCATTGAGGTTTGACTCGAATTTACCTTCCTGACCGATCCATTCGGGTCTCGAAGAGAATTGAATCGTTTCGTGGTAGGTCCCGAGGTCCGACTGGTAAATACCCCCGTTTGCATGGCTGAAGGTGCCATCCTGGCTGTGGGTTATAACCGTGAATCTCGAGTCATTCAGAATCTTGATGGCGCGTGCCTTTTGGCTTGGAATCCATGTCTGAAGTTCTCCCCCAGGCGATTGATTCTGTGCCACCACAAGTTCCCACGAGCCTTCGAGGTCCTCGCCGATCGAGGCTCCTCTTGATGGTGAAGCCAGCGTTGAAATTGCCAGCAAGACCGATACAACACTGCCGATCAGACGTTGCATTGAATTGTCCTCCTTTGGATTCAGTTTTGATGGGGAGTCCCCGCCAGTTGGACTCATTCTGCAGTTCAGGTTGATGGCCATTGGGCGCAACTCTTTAGAGCCTAGAGTTGGCGGGGCATTGGGGTCTCAACTCTCGTGCGTGAAGCCCGTTGAGGCCCTCAATCTGGACACGCAGAATGACATCGCAGGGGATTAGCCAACCACCACCAGTCACTGCAAATATAGCATGATGAGGACGAACGTAAAAGTAAAATTATAGAAGATTTTAAACTTGACATAAAGGAGGTCTTGCGGTCTCTCCCCCCAGTGCTTGACGCCATGTCCTTTCGAAAGACTGAGAGAATTCAGGGACTTGATCCGGACCTGAGATTGCCCCAAAGAATTCCCTTGCAATCCTGATCAAATGGGTAGATTCTTCAGTTCCAATCCTGATCCTCCCATCATCCATCGGCGAAGAATCGGGGTTGGCGTATCGAAGTGCCTGTCGAGGTTCTGAAGGGGTCTTTGTCGATCTTCTCGAGCATCCAATTGCCGGCGTCCCGGCAGAGAGGAGGCCCATGATGTGGCGTTTCGGTTTCCCGGCTTTGAGGCTGGCCTTCCTTATTCCGATTCTTCTGTTAGAGGTTTCAACGATGAGTTTCGGACAGGAGGAGGCCCAGGAGGAAGTTGCCGATCCCTGCCCCACCAGAGATGCACAACCGGACGGGGAGGGCGCGGCTGGCAGGCGTCCGGTGGCCAGCGTCAGTGAAGCACATTTCACCGGGAGAATCGTCATGGAAGATGGCGGCGCTCTTCCCGGCGATCTCTGGGTTGAGCTGGCCTGCCATGGACGAATACTCAAGCAAGCTCTCGTCGACTCTAAAGGAAGATTTGGACTTGAGATGGGGAGTATGGTTGGAAGCGACTCTTTTGACTCTGCAGTTGCTGGGAATCTTGGCTCACCCACGGCGGGGCTCTGGACACCCAGAACCATCATGGCTTTGACCCCTGCAGCGTTGAGGGGTTGCGAACTCCGTCTGGCACCAAGAGCCGGGCTTCAGGCCAGGGGAATCAATCTGTCCTCGATCGATGTGAGTTCACATCCCGACCTGGGAACAATCGTCGTGCACCGGATCGGAACCAGGGAGCGGATCTCCCCGGTCAGTGTAACCACGCTCAGGGCTCCTCAGAAGGCCAGGAAAGCTTTGGACAAAGCGCAGAAGGAGTTGGCGAAGCCGAATCCCTCCTATCCCAGGGTTGTCCAGGAGTTGGAGCGGGCCCTGGAGGAGTATCCATCCTTTACTGAAGCCTGGTACTTGCTGGGCCTCGTGCGGCTGCGTTCAAATGAGACGCAGAGCGCACGAGAAGCGCTTTTACGGGCGACAGAAACAGATCGGGCCCATACTGCTTCTTACCTTGAACTGGCGCGACTCGAGGTCGGAGCGGGAAACTGGGGTGCGGCCTGTGAGGTAACAGGAAGGTTGGTTGAGTTCGCCCCCAACCTGCCGCAGGCCCTCTATCTCGATGCGATCGCACACTTCTACGCTGGACGCTTGAAGCGGGCTCAGGCGAGCCTGCTGGAACTCGTTGCCGCTGCCCAGGGGAAACATTACCCGCTGACATTTTTCTACCTGGCCATGATTGATCGAGAGCGCCGGGAATTCCAGAGATCGGCTGAAGAGTTTCGACAATTCCTGGGGCTGGCGAAGGAGTCGGAGGTGCCCACTGAACTAAGGGGCGCCATTCAGAGCCAGATCAAGGAGTGGAGTGATCTGGGGTTGATTACCGACTGAATCAGCTGTACGACTTTCCCCTTTCCCTGGGTTGCGAAGGCGCATACTTCAGCCTGGTAGATTCTTCCTGCCCGTCTTCGAATTGAGTGGATTCAACCTAATCATCCCAGGTCCAGGATGCCAGGTGGGTCTTGTCTTTCACCAGGATCTGGGAACCCTGAACGGCCAGGTGGGCCCAGGTGGGGCTATCCGCCAGGGAGTAGGTTGCCAGGATCTTGTACTCCGAGGAGTTGTCTTCGATGACGATGAGTTTCGCTTCATCTGTCAGGAAGAAGAGTACCCCTCCCGCTCGGACGATCGAGGCGTTCTCTCCCTCACGGCCCTCGCTGACCCAATTGAGTTCCCCGGTTGCGGCATTCAGGCAAAAGAACTGGCCACTCCTCTGGTGTGCCATTCCATAAAGGGATTCTCCGCTCAGGACAGGTGAGTTCATATACATGCTGTGTCTAGAGTCCTCCCAGGCAACCTTCGGATTCCATCGGTCCCCATCCTGCTCGAGCCGCACGGCAAATGTCTTGTTCTGGAGACCTGAGAAGACGAGCAGGTCCTGGTAAACGACGGGAGTTACTACATTCTGTGACCAGGGGGTCTTGAAGGTGATCTCCCAGAGGAGAGCACCATCAGCGGCGTCGAGTCCGACAACCTTCTCCTGTGACTGGGTAACGAGCTGTCGGGTACCGTTGACATTGGTCAGGATTGGCGAAGCATAGCCCGGCCCGTCCCCATTCCAGCTCCAGATATCTTCACCAGTCCTCGCGTTGAGCGCCTTCAGGGCTCCCGAGTCATGTCCTCCGACATGGACGTACACTCGTCCCTCATTGAGGAGTGGTGAGGTTGCCGTTCCGTAGAGCGGCGAGGTCTGCTCGAAAACTCGGCTGAAGCCCCTTGTCCACCGCACCTTGCCTGTCGTGGCATCCCATGCGGTCACCGCTCCAGTGATGCTGACAGTGAAAAGCTGGCCCTCTGAGATGACGGGTGTTGATTTCGGACCTTTTCCGTGACCATCGGCGGCAGAGTTCATCCGGTAGGGGACAGGCCGGGGTGCACTCTTCCAGACGACCTGGCCGTCCGAACGTGAAAGGCAGGTGACGAACTCGTCGTCTCCCTGTCGAGTGTGGACATAGACGAACTCTCCAGCGATCACGGGGGACGAGTGTCCCTCACCGACCTCGACCTTCCATTCGAGAATGAGTTGTCCGGGCCAGGACTTGGGCAACTGTACGGCGGAGGCGACGCCGTCCCGATTGGGGCCTCGCCACTGAGACCAGTCCTGTGCAGAGACCGTTGAGCCGAAGGTGAGTGACACAAAAAGTAGCCAGACAGCTTTCACAATCTTCTCCCTCCTGAGGCTATTCTAATCGTACTGCATCAAATCTGGGCAATTTCTCTCAAACAGACCTAGAATAGGTCCATGCAGGAAACACGCCGATCATTTCTAAAAAAGACCGCCATGGCTTCGGCCGTGGCAGCATCTCCAGCCTTCAGCAATCGGGTATCCGGCGCCAACGAGAAGATCGTTCTGGCCCTGATTGGAGGGCGCAACCGGGGACAGGATATCGCTCTGAGCTCGGTTCGAGATGGAGCCGAAATCAAAACCTTCTGTGACATCGATGATGCGATCCTGGCAGAAATCGGGGGCAAGATCGAAGCGGCGCAGGGGAGGAAGCCTCGGTTTGAAAAGGACTTCCGCCGTGTCCTCGAAGACCCGGATATCGACGCGGTTTTGATCGGAACTCCCGATCACTGGCACGCCTATCAGACGATTGCCGCCTGCCAGGCGGGGAAGGACGTTTATGTCGAGAAACCGCTCTGTACGACGATCGAAGAAGGTCATCGTATGCGGGACATGGCTCGAAAGAATAAACGGATCGTCCAGGTTGGAACCCAGAGGCGGAGTGCTTCTCAATTCAAAAGCGCAGTTGACTATGTGGCCTCAGGGAAGCTCGGGAAGGTCTGTCTTATGAAGGCCTGGATGTGCCAGGTGCGCGACAGCATCGGCAACCCTCCCGATGGCTCGGTTCCGGCTGGAGTGGATTACGACATGTGGCTGGGTCCGGCTCCGCTTAGACCTTTCAATCCGCTTCGATTCCACTACAATTGGCGGTTCTTCTGGGATTACTGCAACAGTGAACTGGGAAACCAGGGCATCCATATGCTCGACATTGCTTTGTGGGCTATCGCGGAGATGAAGGGGCTGGATAACAATCTCCCCAGTCGGATCAGTGGGCATGGGGCGATCTACTGGCTTGACGATGCCAAGGAAGTTCCCGACACCCAGACGGTCACCTACGACTATGGAGACTTGATGCTGGTCTGGGAGTTGCGGAGTTTTCAGCGTCACCACCCGATTGAGGGAACGGATGCGGGAACGGCCTTTTACGGTACGGAAGGAACCCTGATTGTCGATCACCGGGGTTGGCAGGTGTTTCGTCCGGGTGAGGACGGTAAGCCGGCGGAGATCTTCTCGGCCGAAGATGAAGTGATGGGGCGGCAGGGAGGCAGTTCCCACACCAGGAGCTTCCTGGATGCCGTCAAGAGCCGCGATCTTCCAAATGCTGATATCGAAATCGGACGGCGCAGCACTGCCCTGTGCCACTTGGGGAACATCTCGTACCACCTCGGCCGTGATATCCGGTTTAATCCCAAGACAGAGAGATTCGGTGACGATATTGAAGCAAACGCCCTCTTGAGCCGGAAGTACCGAGCCCCATGGGCTTTGCAGACCTAGCTTTCAACTTCAGGACCGCCTGCGGCACTTTTTAGATCGATTGTTGTCTAAGAAGGCGGAGGCGGTTCTCATGCGACTCGAAGTTTCAGGTCTTTCGAAGAACTTTGGTTCAAAGGTTGCGGTCGCTGATCTCTCTTTCAGCATCGAGCCCGGAACGGTGACGGGTCTTCTCGGCCCGAACGGGTCGGGGAAGAGTACAACGATCAAGATGATCTCTGGCCTGATCGAGCCAACGAGAGGGTCTATCTTCTGGAACGGCCTCCCGATTGGATCCGATAAACTTCGATTCAAAGGCCGGTTGGGTTATGTCCCCGAAGAACCGCACCTCTACTCTTATCTGAGCGGTATGGAGTACCTGCAACTCGTGGGTTATCTACGGGGCATTCACGAGCAGGTACTCCATACCCGAATTGAGAGACTTCTCAGACTGTTCTCCCTCTTCCCGATGAGGTTTCGTCGAATCGGGAGCTATTCCAAGGGCATGAAGCAGAAAGTCCTTCTCTGTGCCGCTTTGATCCACAACCCCGACTTGCTTGTACTCGACGAACCGCTCAGTGGACTCGATGTCAACTCGGTACTGGTCCTCGAGAACCTGTTGCCGAAACTGGCCCTGTCTGGCAAGACCGTCCTGTACAGTTCCCACATCCTCGGAACCGTTGAAAAGCTCTGTACCAAGGTGGTCATCATCCAGAAGGGGAAACTCATAGCGGACACTCAAGTAGAGGCGATCCGAAGGCTCAAGGGTGATTCAACGTTCGAGAAAGTCTTTTCAGATCTGGCTCTCGAAGAAGATCCTTGCGATGTTGCCGACCAGATAGTCCAACTCGTGGAGGAAGGGGGTTGACCGTGCTGTTGCCCCACTTGCGGGTATTCCGTGTTCTGCTGAGGCATTTCATTCAGCAGTTCTTTGTCAGTGAATCGATTGTTCCAGGTTCTGAAGGTTACCGCTCGACAGTTCCCGTTCTGGCTGTTTTGACTGCTCCAGGGCTCTTTATTCCGCTCTTCTGGCTACTCCCTGTTTACGCTGGACTGGCCGCCTACCCCATCGAAACGCAGCAATTGGTGATTCGCTACCATCAGTTCTTCTTCATTACCCTGTCGATGGCACTCGCCTGCTGTGTGGCGCTGGTGCACTGGGACCGACTCTTCCTGACAGGTAGAGATTGCAGTATCTTGAAGCCTCTGCCAATCCCGCAGGTGGAACTGTATGCTTCGAAACTGGTGGCGCTATTCCTTTATGCCGCCACCTTCACCGGAGCCGTGAACTTCTTCTCGGTCATCCTTTTCCCGGGTGTTGCCCGGTTTCGGGCAGTTGAACCTGGCAGTGGACTGGACTTTTTCTGGGGACATGCTGCCGGAGTATTCGGCGGAAGCCTCTTTGTTTTCTTCCTGGTCGTGACTGTGCAGGGGGTGATCCTCTCTCTGTGCAGGTGGCGAGCCGGTTCGATTCTGCGCCTCGTACAGATGAGTATCCTACTGCTCCTGATGCTTCTCTTCTCACTGTACGGGAGCCTCTTTGAATCGTGGGAGGTTGTAACGGGAAGGTTATCGTGGGTCCAGTTCCTGTTTCCTCCTTTCTGGTTTCTGGGGCTTGCTCAGACTGTGGCCGGAGCGAATGAACCTGAGTTGGTCAGGCTCGGGTTGTTGGCTCAGTGGGCACTCGGTTTCGTCCTCCTCCTTGGAAGCGCTCTTCAGTTGACTGTTAGGAGAGAAGAGAGACTCTCCGACCAGGACATGGGAAGCGTGTTTCTGCGTGGGGTACAGAGTGCGGTCAATCGTTTTTGGACGGGGTACTGTTTGAGGACCCCGGTCGAGCGTGGAACAGTCTTCTTTCTGGTCAAGACATTGATGCGGAGTCCACGACAGCGGCTGATTTTGGTTGGTTTTGTAGGACTTGGTCTAGGCCTTTCGATGGCGTCAGGTTGGCCGTTCTCATCTTCAGTGCTCGCTGACGGCATCGAAAGGGACCTTTTCGCGATTCCTCAGATACTAACGTTCTTTTTGATTGTCGGGATGAGGACGGCGTTCTCTGATCCGGCTGAGCCTGCCGCCCGCTGGCTCTTCCTTTTGACCCTTGACTCTCCCGGGAGTCGATACTTGGCTGGCGCCAGGAAGTTGATGGTTGCAGCTGCCGTGGCGTTACTTCTCCTGTTGACGCCGGTTCATGTTTATCTTTGGGGTTGGACGCTTGCAGTCCTTCAATTCGGGTTCTCTCTCGTTCTGGCGTTAACGCTCATCGAGATCGTGTTGTTCGGCTTCCATCGAATTCCGTTTA
>CP070717.1:508960-523457 GCA_020350445.1 Acidobacteriota bacterium
ACCGAGACGGTTGTCGTACGACAAGCTTCCAGCTTGTCTCTTTCCCACCGCCCCCCAGAGACAACCGAGACGGTTGTCGTACGACAAGCTTCCAGCTTGTCTCTTCCAAGCGCGGCGATCACCCAGAGACAATCGAGTTTTTGGCGGCGACAGTTGACCCTTATCCAGTGGGTCACTTACGATGACCAAGTCCCCGTTTCGAACCTGTATTGCATTGGATGCCATGGAGGTGCCATGTTTGGAGCGGTTCTGCGCGCATTGATACTGGTGTTTCTGTTAGGTGCGGTCCTTCCTTCAGTCTCGGCCCAATCAGCCGACGATTACCTCCGGCAGGCCAACGAACTCTACCAGGCCCGCCAGTATCGCGATAGCCTGGCTGCTGCAAATCGGGCGACAACCCTCAATCCCCTCTTGAGTGAGGCATTCCGACGAAAAGGATGGTGCTGGGTCATGCTCGGCGATTTCGAGGCCGCCGTGGAGGAATTCAGCCGGGCGATCAAGGCGGATCCCGCCAACAAGATGGCCTTTAATGGACGTGGCTATGCCCACCATCGGCGTGGGGATAACGAACAGGCCGTGGCGGACCTCTCCACAGCCCTGGACCTCGACCCAGACTATGGCGGGGCTTACACCAATCTCGGCCTCGTCAAAGCGGCATCGGGTGACCTGCGGGGAGCGGAGGCGGCCTACAAACAGGCGCTACGGATCAATCCGAGAAGTACCGAAACATATAACAACCTGGCCAATCTGGCCGCAAGGGAAAAGGATCATCAACGATCCATATCACTCTTCAGCGAGGCCATTGAACTCGATCCGTCCAATGCCGTGGCCCTCAGGAATCGTGCCCTGGAAAGGTACTACGTTGAAGATTTCGAGGGGGCGATAGAGGACGCGACACGGTCACTGGAACTGATCGGGAATTCTCCCGACGCATACAACAACCGCGGCCTTGCACTGATGGCGAGGGGTGATTTTGATGCCGCCAGGCGCGACCTGGAACAGGCTCTCGAACTGGACCCGCAGCACCGGTACGCGCGGGCCAATCTCGAAAAACTGCGTCAGAGGGTTGAGAGGGCAGCCTCGACTGGCGGTTCGAACAGCGTTTCCGCTGATACGCGTCCAGAACCCGCCCGCCCGAGTCCCGTTCCCGGTTCGATTCCCGCCGTCACTTTCGTGGCAAATGATCCTTGCCAGGCGGCGCGGAATGCGCCTCCGGGCCTGCCTTGGGATAAGGGAGATTCCGCGCCGCTTCCTTTCCTGCAGGGAGTCCAGCCAGCCACACTGCCACCCTTACTCGATTTCAATACGATGTCAGCCATGCAGTACAACGGAGCTGTTTCCACTGCGATGGAAGGTATGCGACTCGTCTATGGCGAGATGCCTCTCGAGGAAGAGCAGCGTTTCCACGATGTATGGGCACCTCTTTTCGACTTCCCGACCGAGGAGGCGACCGAGTATCTCAATGAACTCAATCCCCTCCTCAGTCAATTCCTGGCTGGAAGCGAAGCCTTTTCACGGGCAACAGCGGCGTACCAAATCACCATGTACGACAGTGGATTGGCCGTTATCGCGGACTCCCGCCAGGGCTACTTCGATGCAATGGAATCGGCCTTTCGACAAGCCGAGATGATCCAATCCCTCGAAGCCGGTCTGCTGGAGATTGCCGGCAGAATCCAGGCCTTGGGTAATCCTCCGAATCCATTCGCGGCCAAGTGCGAAGCTCAGCGCCGATTCAAACGATCACTCGACAGAGCCAAGCCGACACCCGATGGTCCCTGGGTGCTGGCAGGGGAATGGGTGGGCTATTCCGAATCGGACCTCTACCCTTCCGAACTGCCCCGACAAGTCGTTCACATGGTGCTATTCCCTGGAGGGCAGAATCCCTTTTCAGCCCAGCCGATGCGTAGTCTGTTGGGGTTTGGATTCTCAGGTGGGGGAGATCCAGCTGAAATCAACTGGACCCAGGAGATGCTCGATGGAGTGGATGGGGACGAACTGGAGTATTCCTACACTGCCGACATCGACGGCCAGGAGGGAACGGTTCACGTCTATTCCGTGCGGGTTTCCGAAGAAATCCCGGAACCTGCTGAAGGCTTGCGACAAGAGGATGCCGTCCGGTTGACAAGACAGCGTGACAAGTTGGCGGATGACGCAAGGGCAAACCAGCAACCGGGAGCTGCCCATGACGTTTCAGTTGCCCTCGAGCTGGACAAGTACACCCGGGCCATATCGTATATCGAATCCTACAACCGGCTCAGGTACGCTTTTCACCTGGCGTGTCTCGATTGGCTCAACAACCCTCCCGCGGACCTGGGAGACACCTTGGACTGGTCCGACAGGCAGTCGTTCAGGCAGCGCTACTCCTCATTCCAGCAGCAATTAGCCGGCGCGGTTCCCGCCTCGGATTCCGGACCCACGCCTCAGCCGGGTGCCACTCTCTTGGGGCCGAAAGCCGCGGAGCGGGCGGCCTTGGAAGAGACCGTCAACTTCCATAAATCGATGGTGGCTCTGCTAAACCGGAACCTGCAGCAAGAGGTGGAAGAACTGAACCGTGAGACCGAGGAAAAACGCCGCAAACAGCTGATGTTCCGGGTGATCCAGCTTCAATCTGATATCCAGGCGGAGCAGGACTTGATCGCCTCGTATACCACTGGCCGTATCGTCCACACCCGATCGGCGTTCGATGTCATGGCGAGTGAACAGTTCGTTCGCCGCATCCAGGAGGAAGCGGCCCGGGTTGACGCAGTCCGCCGGATCGCCGCGGGGGTGGAAAGACAGATTGAACTGCTCCCCTGGGAAGTCCAGGCGACAATGCGGGAGAAGGCCCGGGCCATTCTTGACTCAAGAACGATCGCGACGGGGGATGTGGAGCGCGCCCGAAAGGTGGCTTCAGCTCTGAATGAGCAGGTCCAGGGTTACTGGCAGGGGGTCGCCGCCCGGGAGGATGAGAAGGCGATCAATGCTGAGGAGTACGAAA
Organism: Acidobacteriota bacterium; assembly: GCA_020350445.1. GTDB lineage: Bacteria > Acidobacteriota > UBA6911 > RPQK01 > JAPXNP01. The sequence continues at coordinate 511,938 of CP070717.1, forward strand.
CCTACATCAACGCTGGCGTGATGGCCGCTGGGACGGTTGTCGTCGGCCTCGGTTCCGCCCAGATCATCGCGACCTTCGGTGAAACTGCAGCCCTTTCCTTGTGGGCGCCCCACCTCATCGGCGGGATTTACGGTGGTGTAACAGGCACTATCGCCGGCGGGCCGGTTGAGGGTGTCAAGCAGACTGTCAACTGGGTACATCCAATCGGATTCATGGCAACCTCTTTCCTGGATGGCTACAACCGAGTTGCTGAAGATCCTAACTCGAAGGCTGGCGACAGGGTGTGGGCGGGCGCTGTAGAAGCGGGGAAAGGCTACCTGATCGGGAAAGCGATGCAGCTCGGCGTTGGCGTGGTGACCCGAACAGCTCTCCATTTCCGCGGTCCCAACAGCCGCCTGTTCAAGCCCGTTGTACAGGCGAGTCCTGCGGTCAAGCAACAGTTTGCGGCAGCCAAGTTCCAGCAGGACGTCGACGACGCACGTTCCTTGATCGGCTTCTTCAAGGAGAGACGAATTGCTTTCTTGAGGGCGCAACAGGAGCATCCTGCAGGTTCGCCCCAGCTGGCCCAACTGGAGGGAGAGTTGAAACAACTCGCCGCCTCACTCAATTCCTCCTACCACTGCAAGTGGCTCCTCAAGTATGACACCCATCCCTCGGTACGGCGAGCGTTTAGCAGCCTGGTCGACCAGTCTTATCAAGAGATGATGCCGGGTATGATCCAGCGCCTCGAATCGATGGGCTATGACACGAGTAACCTCCGATTCAGACCCCTCCGCAATGCGTCGAGTGCAGGGTCTGCCAGCATGGACCTTGATCTGGCCCTCCAGGAAGCGCCGAATATGCGAATCCTCAAGAACAACCGTCCGGTCAGCCTGGAGGAACTGCAGCGGGATGCCCAACGAGCTTTGAACGAGTCCTATCACTCGGTCACAGGCTTCAGCGCGAGCCGCTCTGAACTTGCCTTGACAACCAGTGTTCACCAGGAAGCGTTCGCGAACAAGGGAATGCTGGGGAGTAACCCTGACTTCAGTCAGTTTACCCCGGAAGAGATGGCGAGTATTGGTCGGGTCGTGAACGTTAAGACAACCAAGATACAGGGCGACCCGGTCCTTGGAGATATCGCGAAGGTTCAATCGAAGTGCCGCGAATCCGCCAAAGAAATCGAGAACATGATGTTGAAGAACTTGAGGCAGAAGCTGGGGCGGTCAACGCCCGGCAGCCCCGAGAATCAACAACTGCAAGCCGATATCCGCTACTGGGAAGATATGCTGGCCAAGTTCAAGAGGATCGGTAGCCAAACGACCGATCCATACGAAATACTGCAAATCGAGAGGAGCATTCGGCAGGACACCGGGGGAATGGGCTCCCAGGAAGTCATCGGCACCTTGATGTCAACATTTGGCTTCGACCCTTCTAAGGCAAGGCCAGCACCTTAGGACATGCGTTCGGAGTCCTGTATGTTTGACTTCAGCATGATCGGGACACATTACGGCTTCTCGTTAAGAGACACTTTGAAAGTCTGAGGTAGGGCGCAGCCCCTAGGAATCCCCCCCTAACATTAGTAAAATGTAAAACTGAGACCTGGGACCGATCGTGGTTCCGATGCCTAGGAGCTTACTAGCTTCCTCAATCGCAACTGGCTGAGAGAAAGGAGGACTCAGCAGGCTGGCGATGAGCTGTTTGACATCTTCCGACAATAGATCTCTTTAGGGCTCTGGGTTAAGGAGGAAACTCATGAAGCAAAGCTACCACTTTCTTGTTTTTTTCCTGTTGCTTTCTTCGATTGGAGAAATCCGAGCGGAGAAGCTGCCGCTTCTAAAAGCCACTTCGGAACGCTGGAACGTTATGAGCCTGACGGACGAATCGAGAATTGTCTGTCAGAGCCTTTCGCGTGAGCAGGCTTCCCCGTTGGTGGGGGGCTATCGAAGCGAATGGTTTCGTTCGCGGCCCTTTGAAACCTGGAAATCCTCTGACGAGAAGGTACAGGGGGCAATTCAGAGTGAGTGGGTCGTCAACTTCAGCGGGTTTTCCCCGGAAGCGAAAACTGCATTCCTGCACGCCGTGTTAGTTTGGGCCGACCTGATATCTTCAAACGTTCCCATCGTAATCGACGCATTTGTTGACGATTCGGCTTCGGGCGCGGCTGTTGTTTCCATCTCTTTCACTGGCCCCTGGATCCTGAGCGGGGAGGATGTCTTCCTTCCTGCAGCGTTGACCGACCATATCATCGGATACGACGCTGAGCCTGGTCAGCCGGATATTGTGGTCGCAGTCCGCAGGGATCAATCGGAATTCTATTTTGGCTTGGATGGCGCAACCCCCGCTAACAAGCTGGACTTCGTTTCGATCATCGTTCACGAATTGGCTCATGGGTTGGGAATTTCTTCCTCTTACGTTGTTGGAGGAGATGGAAAAGGATACTACGGCTATGAAACGGATCCCCCCAGCCCAGATCAGCCGCTGCCTCTCGTATTCGATACGTTCGTTTGCGACGCCCGGGAAATTGCCTTGACCGGAGACGCTCCGGCTCTGTCTGACAAACAGTCCTTTCAGTCGGGCTCTGTGGAGCTTGCAGCTGCTCTGACTTCTGACCAGCTGTACTTCCTTGGCCCGATATCAGCGATTCTCTCCGGCCGGGTCGTTCCGATCCCCCTCTACGCCCCTCGTTCATTCTCATGGGTCTCGAGTGTTTCCCATTTGGACGAAATCGCTTTTCCTCCGGGAGGAATCGACAGCCTCATGACACCAGGCATTTCTCTGGGGGAATCCAACCATCATCCAGGTCCGATCGCTGTCGGCATTCTTGCTGAACTGGGCTGGACCGTCTACTTTGAGAAGCACCTCCCGCAGTTCGGAGTGGGCGCCGGCGTAGCTTCGGATATAGTGATCACGAATCCCTATACAAATCGGACCTTAAGCGGCGATATCTACGTCTTTGATCCTGTTGGCCAGTTGTTGGACACCGCTGTTCTCTTCCCCAATCTGACAACAACTGCGTTCAATCTGGAGCCTCTTGCAAGTGTGACGCTGCGAGGCCCTTCGACCGGGCCACTGAACACTGGGTCGGTGAAGGTTGCAACTACACTCCCCGTTTCGGGGATGATCAGATTTGATCTACAGGGAACCGGTGTCGCCGGTGTCGGTCACGGTGAGGTTGCGGACTGGGTTATTCTTCCCGTGAGAAGATCCGAAGCGCTCAGTACCGGCGTGGCAATTCGAAACGTGGGGGCTTCCGCCATCGATGTTGACCTATCTCTCGCGAACGCTGGCGAACGTGTGCCGAATGGTGTCGCTACGAGGCAAATCCCTGCCAATGGTCGAATCGCTGAGTTCATTCAGGAACTCTTCCCGGCCGCTTCTACGGCAGACTTTACCGGAACTCTCGAGGTGCGAGCTCGAGCCGGCAGGTTTGCTGCGATCGGTCTTGAACTGGAAGTGGGGAAACGATTTACCACTCTTCCCGTCACTCTTGTCCGCTGACGTCAAGCAGCATTTCGTACGGTACGCAGCCGAAAGCTCAAATGTCGGTGCACTTGTCCACAAGCTGCCCTCGAGCTTCCCGTCACGCGGATATGCGCCCGGGAGGTTGCTTCGTCTTCGGCTCAGGTCGAGACAGCTTCATCCCCGCGCTAGACGGTGTGAACTTCCTATTTGACTGCCGAAATGAGTATCGCGGGGTTCGGCATAACGAAACCATCGTCGGACACGTAGTCGTTGGCTCTCTCCCGCACTGTATCTTCGATTGCGGTTCGGATTTCACTTGGGAACGCATCCATGTTCGCCCAAGCCCCAAATGCAGCCAGGAAAGGCTCTAACGAGCCCAGTCGCCAGGCGATGTCGAGTTCTCGCACCGACGACTCACAGAACCCGGTATCGCGGACCATCGTATGGAGGAATTCAAAGTCACTGACACCAAATAATGGACCATGCGGAAGTTCCGATGCTCCGCAGTGCTCTTCCACTGAGGCAAAGAACAAGCCGAAGGCCTCGAGTTTCGAAGGATCCTCCCAAATCGTGAATCCCATCCTCCCATCCCCACGCAGCACCCGGAACGCCTCGTTCAGAACCATTTCCGGACGCGCCATATGGTGGAGTACGAAGTTACCAACGACCGCGTCGAACTCTTCGTCCTCAAATGGCAAGGCATCGGCGGATCCCGCTCGAAACTCAATATCGGTATGGAGCTGACGAGCTACGGCCAGCAATGCTTATTCTGCCTTTTCTTGTCCAAGAGTATCGGCCGCAATCACCTATTCAGCCTGTCAAACCTTCAACTGAAACAGGGCAGAATAGGGGTCGTCCAGCGGCAACCGACGGATGAATCCAAACCCAGACTGCTGACCCAGCCGCCGCACAACGTCTTCGTTGACTGTTCCCAGCCCAACTCCGTCATTTGCCATGGAATCGTGCAGGCAGGCCAGGGTACTAGCCCCGTAAGCTATCCGCCCTGCCGGTTTGATGTTCTTGTTCGGCTCAGAAGAAAGGCTATCCTCCAGGATCAAATAACTTCCGTTTGGTCCCAGCGCCTGGCGAATCGCCTTCATTTCCTTGACTGGATGAGAATAATGATGGACGACTGCGAAGTTGGTGACCAGATCGAATTTCCCTTTTGGTAGATCTCCCGTTCCACCTACGATGAACTCCGCTCGGTCTTCGACCCCGGCCTCTCGTGCATTTCTGCGCGCCTTTTCTATTGAGGGCGCATAAACATCAAAACCCTGAGTCCTGGTATTCGGAAACGCCCTGGCGATTGTGATCATGGCCTGCCCATTTCCGCAGCCGACATCTGCAACAAAGGCACCCGCTTGAAGGCTGTTGAGTACGTCAGGTATCAGAGGAAGCCAATTCTGGACCAGCTGGTGTCTGTACATGGGTCTTGACCACCGCTCGATCCCTTCCCAGATGTCTGGATGAAACACATCGGGCGTGATCGGTACCCCGGTTCGAAAAGCCTCCATCACATGATGAATTGCGAGTACCGCCGGAATCGCATATTCGATCCCACCCGCCATGAAGAACGGTGAGTCTTCGTCTACCAGGACTGCCGCGTGCTCAGGCGGAAACGAAAACCGCTTTTCGACTGAGTCGTAAAGGACATACTGAAGTGAAACCATTCCGTTCAGCCATTGTTCAAGCAGCCGTTGGTTGTATCCGGTAGCCCGAGCCAGATCCTTGGCCGTAAACTGATCCATCTCAGCCATGGTCTTGAACAGACCGAGTCGATCACCAAGATAGCTCAACGCACCCAACATCGTTCTGCCCACATCATCTGCTACCTGTTCAGAGAATGTTGACGTCTTGCCCTGGTCGACCACTGGAGCTTCCCTGCTGGCATTCCTGACGGGCTCTGTTTGATGGAGAGCGGATGTGGTCGGGCCCGAAACGGCACCAAAGACGGGTGCTCCAAGAAGAACACGGAGAAAGTCCTTTCTCTTCATTTCGCCGAAATTCATTTTCCCCCCTTTTCCCTGCTGCCCAATCTGTTGGGCAGTGAGTCGCAGCACCAAAGACAGCGTGCCTCCAAGGCCGTCTCCAGTCCCTCAGCTGGAAATGTGGATCGAACGACTAAGTAAGACCTGTCAAATGCGTTACCACCAATTCTGTCAATGCGTAGGCGTGAACCTTAGGTTCAACACCTAGCGCCTCTCGACCAGCTCGAAAATGTCACCGTAATCCTCGTCCTGCGTGTAGACCAGCCGCTTCGAGTCCGCCGACCAGCCGCCGTTGTGTACGTGCCAGGTTCCTTCTGTGCTGACTACGAGCTCGGGCTCGCCCAGCGCGCGCGGCAGACCGTCGGCATCGGCCGGTGCTTCGAGCTTTAACACGGCGAGCCCCATGGCCATATGGCCCTGGCCGAGACAGAACGCGACCGCACTGCCGTCGGGAGCCACATCCATCTCGATCAGCGGACCGACAAAGAGAGACTGCTCCTCTCCAGTCTCGAGGTTGACGGCGACGAGCTCGGTCTCGCTACCGTAGTGACGGGCGTAGATCCCTCGTCGGGAGTCGAGGTACCAATCGAAATCCGTGGCAGCGGCGAGCACCTGCCTCGAATCCTCTCCATTCGCGTGAAACGCCCACAACGCCCTGCTGTTTTCGCCTTCGACCAGAACGGCAATCAGGCCTCCATCGGGGGACCAACGGCTGACCATACTCCCAATCACCGGAGAGATCTGGCTGTCGAGGCTGATGGGTTGATCCAGGAGGAGCCGCTCTCCGCCGCCGTCCCGGTTGACGACGTAGACCTTGAAGCGGGAGCCGTCCCGGTCCGAAACGAAGAGAAGCCGCTCCCCATCGGGAGACCAGTCTGGGTACAGATCCCAGCTCTCGTTGTCGGTGACCCTGGTCTCCGATCGCCCGTCCAGGTGGTGAATCCAGATCTCGCTGTTTCCGGTCCGTGTCGAGTGGTAGGCGATCGATTGTCCGTCTGGTGAATAGCGGGCGCCAAAATTGTCCGCACTCTGCGAAGTCAGTTGCTGCGTTTCCCCGGTTTCGACATCGACCGAGTACAAGAACGTGTAATGCCAGAAGGGCGTATATGCAACCCGGTCGTCCGCAGACACCGAAACTGAGACCACACGGTTGGTCTCAAACGTCAGCTGTTGGAGCGAGCCGTTGGTGGAGTCTATCTGCCAGACATCGGCTCCGCCACTTCCTGCCCGATCTGAGATGAACAGTATGTGGCGGTTGTCAGGACGCCAGGCCGGCTCAAGGTTGTCCCACTTGTCAACCAGAAGGTCCCTGGGTTGGCCCCCGCCCGCCGGCATTGTCATGAGTCCACCCTTGCCGTTGCGATTTCGTTTGAAAACGATCTGCTCTCCGTCGAAGCTGAACGACGGGCAGAGGTCCGAAGTGCCTGCCGGTGGAAAGGTCAGCTGCTCCGCCTGACCATCGTCTCGGTGAACCCGGTAGATCGCCGATCTGCCGGACTCGTCCGCTCGAGCGACAAGCAACGTCCTGCCGTCTTCCGCCCACGGACGATCACCCAGCGCCGCCTGCAGTTGGTCGAGGTTGAGGGTGCGAATGTTTGTATCAATTAGCTTTCTCGGCTCGCCTCCATGGGGCGGCACGAGGAACACGGGAGATCCCTGCGCGGAGCTCGAAACGTAGGCCAGATACCTGCCGTCCGGCGACCAGCAAGGGCTCGTTTCTGAGCCGGGACCGTCGGCACGAACTACGGCCTCTCCTCCGGCTACGGGCTGCACCATTACATCGAAACTTCCCTTTCGCATCTCCCCAAAGGCGATGAACTCGGACTCGGGAGACCAATTGATATCCGCCTCCTGGCCCTTGGAACTGGTCATCGGCCGTGGGGTGTAGACCGTAACTGAACTGTCTCGCAGGCTCTGCCAGATCATCACCCCAAGGACGGCAACGGCCAACACGGCAACGGCGCCCAGAACAAAGGGCTTTACTCCCAACCGTGCCGGGGCAGGCTCGCCGGTAGGACCCGCGTGTAACCCCGAGTCTTTCTCACCTTTGAGCTCTTCCAACTCGTTGCGAAGATCGAGGGCCGTCTGGTAGCGGCGTTCAGGGTCCTTGGCCAGACAGCGGCGGATGACCCGTGCCAGGTGCCGGGGAAGCGAATGATCGTAGTCCGTGACTGGTGCCGGATCGTCTTTAAGAATTGCGCCGATGGTGGACATGCTCGTGTCGCCCTGGAATGGTCGCTCCCCAGTGGCCATCTCGAAGAGGATCGTACCCAGCGAAAAGATGTCTGTTCGCTGGTCAACGGGCTTACCCTCTGCCTGCTCCGGCGACATGTAGGCCACTGTGCCGAGGATCTTGCCTTCACCGGTTTCGACGATCGCCGTCGGCGCCTGGGTCGCCTGGTTCCCCACGGAACCAGGATCGTGGACCTTCGCCAGCCCAAAATCGAGGATACGCAGGCGGCCGTCGGTGTCGATCATGATGTTGTCTGGCTTGAGATCGCGATGCGTGATACTTGCGCGATGAGCACTCGCAACCGCGCCGGCTAACGGAATGGCAATCTCCAGCAGCTCGCCCAGAGGGAATCCGTGTTTGGGCAACAACTGCGATAGTGTCCGCCCCTCAACCAACTCCATGGTGAGGAAGTGGACGCCGTCGAACTCTTCCACTGAGTGGATGGTAACGATATTGGGGTGATTGAGGGCTGCGACGGCCTTTGCCTCGCGCTCGAACCTCGCCTTTCGCTCCGGATCCGCCGCCATTACCGGCGGGAGAACCTTGAGGGCAACACGACGTCCGAGCTTTGTGTCCTCGGCACGATAGACCTCGCCCATCCCACCTTCGCCCAGCTTCGCCTCGATGCGGTAGTGCGCAACCTGTCTGCCAATCACAAGCTAATCTCTCCAATTGATTGCCCGTGGGCTATGCGGTCCGTGGCATGTGCACCACGGTTTCGATCAACTCCACCTCCCAGTGCAGTGTGGTTTAGATGATAAAGTGCAGCTTGTGATGAGGCAAGCATTCTTTGACTTGGGGGAATAAGGAGTCCGTTCCTCCAGAGAGATGCTTACTTTTCGCAGAAAGCGAACTCCTATCGCCTCGACCGGGTTTTTTCGTCGCATTTACACTGATACAATCCTCCTAACTAAGCTAGCGCACGATTTCACATAACCTGGATTGGATCGGTCGTTGAATCGGATTGGAGGGATACGAGTACTTGGCAATTGAGGCAGGACACCAACTTCTTCACTACCGCCTGATCGAACAAATCGGAGAGGGTGGGATGGGGACAGTCTGGAAGGCGGAAGACACCCGCCTGCATCGCCACGTCGCTCTGAAACTCGTTTCCGAAGAAAAGCAGTGTGATTCGGATCTGGTGGACCGTCACCTGAGGGAGGCCCGGGCTGCCTCGGCGCTGAACCACCCGAATATCTGTTCGATTTACGATATCGGCGAATCGGATAGAAGACGTTTCATCGTTATGGAGTTGCTGGAGGGTGAATCTCTGCAGCAGCTGATAGGCGGTAACCCGATCGAGCTTGACACCGCTGTCGAATACGCCATCCAGGTGACCGAAGCTCTCGATGCCGCTCACAGGAAGGGGATTATCCATCGGGATATCAAATCCACCAACATCTTCGTTACCGATCATGGCCAGGCCAAGTTATTGGATTTCGGTCTCGCCAAACTGGCAGCCGGCACGCCGGACGCCGGTGGGGAGATTCCTACCGCCTTGGCTATGACCGCTCCCGGAGCGGTAGTCGGCACCATCGCTTTTATGTCTCCCGAGCAGGCCCTCGGGAAGGAGCTGGATGTCAGAACCGATATTTTCTCGCTGGGTGTCGTCCTCTACGAAATGGTCACTGGAGAGCGAGCCTTCGCAGGAAGTACCTCTGCGGCGGTGTTTGATGCGATTCTCAACCGGGAACCGACTGCGCCGGCCAGCCTCAATCCAAAGGTTCCGGAGGAACTTGAACGGATCATCAAAAAGACGCTGGAGAAGGATCCGGCGATGCGATACCAGAGCGCGGCAGGTTTGTTGGCCGACCTGAAACGTTTGGCAAGGGACTCTTCTCCGAAGGTGCACCCCGCCCAAACAGCTCCGCGCAAGTACTGGAGCGGATGGATTCTTGGAGCCGTAACCCTGTTTGCCGCAGCTGCGATCTTGTCGTGGCAGATCATGGACAGTAATGAGAGCGGGAATCCTGGCGAAACAGAGTCAGTCTCGAAGGGACCCTCCATCGCAGTCTTACCTTTCGAGAATGCCAGCGGTGATCCGAACCAGGATTATTTCAGCGATGGCCTGGCGGCGGAGATCGGCACCGAGCTTTCCCGCTACCGTGAACTGTCGGTGATCTCCCGGTCCTCCACTGCATTGTACGGCGACCAGGAGATCGATGTTCGCGAGGTAGGAGAGAAACTGGGTGCCCGGTATCTGCTGCAGGGAAGCGTTCGAAAGGTCGGGGCCAGGATTCGGATCATTGTCCAACTTATCGATACAGTCGATGGCCGGTCTGTTTGGAATGACAGGTTTGAACGGGACCTGACTGCTCAGGACCTGTTCGACCTCCAGGATGAGTTAACCCAATATGTGGTCCAGGCAATCGCCGGCAGCTACGGCGCCTTGACCCGAGTCGGACTCCCCGGCGCCAGGCGCAAACCGCCTGCCAGTATGGATGGTTACGATTGCGTCCTGCGAGTTTACGAGTACGTGCAAGTCCACACGCCTGAGAACCATTTGGGAGCGCGGGAATGCCTTGAAACGGTCCTGGCGACCGATCATGGTTTCGCCGACGGCCATGCCTGGTTGGGTTACCTTTACGGCGAGCAGTACCACCACCGCTGGAACGAAGAAGTGGAACAGTATGATTCCCTGGAGCGGGCGATGGAGTATGCCGATAAGGCGATGCGTCTCGATCCTACCAGCCACGTGGTCCACGGCGCCATGGCCTTGGTCCTCTATTTCACTGGAGATTACGAGAGGGCCAAACGAGAGTCAATTCGGACCATTGAGCTCAATCCGAACGATGCTCTGTGGCTCTCATTGATGGGGCTGTATCTCATACAGCAGGAGGATTTTGAACAGGGTATGCCGCTGTTCCTAAGAGCGATCGAAGTCAATCCCCATCCGCCGCCTTGGAGTTCCATGGGGCGTTTTTATGCGCACTACCGTTTCGGACGGTACGAGCAGGCTTTGGCAGAGGCCGAGAGTATCCAGATGTCGGGCGATTTCCGAACCCCGCTATTCGTTGCGGCGTCCTTGGGGCAATTAGGTCGGGTGGAGGACGCGAGACCGTATCTGGAGGAGATGATGCAGTATTGGGGAAGACCGGCGGAGGAAATCCGCTCGGAATTGATCCAGCGGCACGCATTATCGCAGGGGTTGGTCAACCACCTCATGGACGGACTGGTCAAAGCGGGGCTGGAGTGAGTATCCCAGCTGGTAAGAATCTTCCCCCTGACGTCAAACACTTTCAGTTCACCAGTGTCTTGTAATGGGGAATCTCTAAAAAGGGCATGTACTCCGGCCAATTGAAGAAAAAAGAAAATGTGGAATGTATCAACGGGGCAGATAAGAAGCTTAGCAGCAGGTAGGCCACTATCTGATTTCTATTCATGCTTAGGACGATCGGCGGCAGCGACATATTCATCAACAGTGGAACCGGGTAGTATATCCACGGTTTAAGGCCCACGTTTGCGCCATACTTTCCAATCACCATCCCTACGATTACACAGAGGAATGAAAGGAAAACGATAGGCCTAGCCTTGATCTTGAATTCATCGCTTCCCAATACTGTCCAGAGAATGAGATTGAAACCGATAAGGGACGCCACAGTGAATGTGGCGAACTTGAACGCATCTTCAGACAGTTCAAGCTTGAACAGGATTATTATTACAATTGCCGCGAAACTAACCAGCCCCAGGCTTCCGAATCTCACAAACTCCTTATGACTTAGCTCTGCTGTCTGTTGGAGTCGCTTTTTTATTAAAAATAGATACCAAAAACGCAAAGGAAAAAAATAAGCCTTACCATAAAGACTAGAGGGTATGAAAAACAAAACAAAAGCACCACTCAAACAAAACAAAAAA
>CP070717.1:523557-526195 GCA_020350445.1 Acidobacteriota bacterium
CGACAGGAGTTCATTGTGGTCCAAAACTGGTTCGAGGAAATCAAACGCCTTGTCCCCACGGAGTAGGAAATGGTCTCGGGCCTCGGGTCTCGGAAGGATCAGGAGTGTTGAATGATTGGTGAAAAGGTCAGCAACTACGAGATCAAAGAGAATCTCGGTGGCGGCGGCATGGGCGTGGTGTACCTGGCTGAAGACATCCGGCTGGACCGGGAAGTCGCCATCAAGTTCCTGCCTCCGGATTACTTTGGTGACCGAGTAGCCGAAAAGCGATTCGAACGGGAGGCCAAGTCGGCTGCGGCCCTGAGTCATCCTCACATCTGTATTGTCCACGATGTCGGAGAACATGAGGAACAACCCTACCTGGTCATGGAACGACTCAGGGGTCAAACGCTCAAACACCGGCTGGACGAAGGACCAATCGAGCTCAATGAAGCGCTGAAACTGGCCACTCAGATTGCCGCTGCTTTGCAGGCGGCCCATGCCCAGGGCATCATCCACAGAGACATCAAGCCCGCCAACATCTTTATCACCGAGGAGGGCTATGCCAAGGTGCTGGACTTCGGTCTGGCCAAGCGGCTGGAATCCGGACAGGAAGCGGAAGAAGATCTTTCCTCGGCGCTTACCCGAGCGGGAGCCACCCTGGGCACGCTGGCCTACATGTCGCCGGAACAGCTGCGGGGGCAGGAACTGGACGCCGCAACCGACATCTTCTCGTTTGGAGTGGTTCTTTACGAAATGCTAACCGGAGTGCACCCATTTCGCAGGGAATCGGTGACCGACACCTGTAACGCAATCATCAATGACGAACCCGCACCTCCGACCCGGTATGTCAACGACGTGCCGGAAGCTTTAGAACACATTCTCCGCAGGATGATGGCTAAGGAAACCGGCAGACGCCACGGGGCCATGCGGGAAGTCCATAACGATCTGCAGCAATTCGTTGAAAACTCTGGACACCAGCGTATGGTTGTTGGCCAGAAAAGCCGCAGCCAGTTGCCGATGGTGATTGTTTCCACTTTGATGCTGACCCTTCTGCTTATTTTACTCGTATGGTGGCAGTTTGGTGGCGCAGATTCTCAAGTTCCGGTGCCATTACAAATCACTCCGCTGACCTTCGACGGGGGATGGAAAGACGCCCCCCGCCTTTCTCCTGACGGTAAGAAAGTGGCCTTTATTGGCCAGGTCGGATTTAACTTTGATCTTTATGTGAAGCCGATTGGACTCGATACGAGTGTTTTGCGTCTGACCACACACCCGGCGATGGAGGGTCCCGGGGGCTGGTCGCCGGACGGCGAGCGCTTGGCATTTGTTCGGACCATAAACGACCGAGCCACGATATACACGATCCCATGGGCAGGCGGCCAAGAGAAGAAGATTATCGACGTGGAAGGCCTCGCCCAACACCCTCCCGCCCCTAACTGGTCACCGAACGGCAGAACTCTAGCCTATGCGGAAAGAGCCCTTGACGAAGAACCCTTCCGGATCGTTCTGCTGGACTTGGAAACCCTGAAGAAGATTGACTTTACCTCGCCGCCACGGGGAGAAGGAGTAATCGGGGACCTCTTTCCCAGCTTCTCTCCTGATGGTAGTCAGATCGCCTTTGTCAGAAGTCCCTCGGTTTTTGGTAATTTTGACATCTGGGTACAAGATCTGGAAGAAGTCCAGGGTACGCCCCGGCAGATCACTTTCGAACAGTACGAGTCCTGCTACGGGATCGTGTGGACCCCTGATGGCGAAGAGGTACTCTATACGGGAATGAGGACAGGCCAGTGGGTATACCGGGTAAGACTGGACCAGGGAAAGCCTCGTCAGGTTCCTGGTCTGGGCGAGAACGACCAAGCGGTCACCTTGGCCGAAGAACGCCTTGTGTTTGTCAAGGCCTCCCAAGACCCAGAGAACATTTGGTCGGCGCCGGGTCGCTTATCGGTGGACCGCCAGGTGCCGGCCCGCCCTCTGATCCGATCTTCGCGTCCAGAGGGGAATATGGCCTTCTCGCCCGACAGCAAGCAGATAGCTTTTCAGTCCACGCGGACCGGGAAACCGCAGGTTTGGATCGCCAATCGTGACGGATCGAACCCTTACCAGTTGACCGAAATGGAAACCTTTGCCGGAACTCCACGTTGGGCACCAGACAGTCGTCGCATCGTTTTCGACTCTAACGACAGCGGGAACACGGACATCTACGTCGTGGAGTTAGACAGCCGGCGGGTACAGCAGCTCACGAATCACACTTCTAATGATTTTGTGCCCAGCTTTTCCCGCGACGGTCGCTGGGTCTACTTTGTTTCAAACCGTGGCGAGTTGGAACAGGTCTACAAAATACCTGCTGACGGGGGCGAGGTGGCTCAGGTAACCCAGGGCGGAGGCAATTACGGCCTTGAGTCCTGGGATGGACAGTATCTTTACTACTCGAAAAAGGCACACAGCTCGGGCATCTGGCGGGTACCCGTGGAGGGTGGAGAGGAAGTCGAGGTGTTGGCTGACCGGATCAGCTGGAATAGCTGGGATCTGACCCCTGGAGGGATCTACTATTACCAGTCTTTCTGGTTTGGGATTAGTGCAAACTTCCGAGTCCAATATCTGGAACTGGCCACTGGAGAAACAAGTGAAGTTTTTGCCGAGGATGGATTATTCGTGC
>CP070717.1:526295-529223 GCA_020350445.1 Acidobacteriota bacterium
AGGCCCGAACCAGGAGGTCCAGGCCGACTCGATCGAAATCAAAATCGGAAGTGATTCAACTGACCCGGATGATCCCGACGGACCCGATGATCCCGATGACCCCGATGATCCCGACGATCCAGATGACCCAGATGATCCAGATGATCCCGATGACACCGCTTTCCTTTCGGGATCAATCAGCAGTATCGAGACGAGCGGAAACGGGCCTGTCACAGCGATTACTGTAAGCGGAACCAAGGTCCACCTGAACAGCGAGACGGTCGTAACGGGAACCAAACAAGGTGTGCTGGGTCCGTCCGCCCTGCAGGTCGGCCTTTCTGTGAAGGTTTGGGGTGACCTGAAAGGAGACGGTTCAATTCAGGCAAGCAAGATAGAGATTCAGGAAGATTGATATCGACGATCCTCCCCCATGGGTGTCCGGCCTCGTAGCGGGGCCGGGCGCCCATACCCAACGGCGGTTCGGGGGTGGGAGCGACAGCGAAACGTGCCAACGCTTCTAAGATGTGTTATTTTTGGAATTGGAGGCAGAAAATTAGACGCTTGATTCGTAGCACCATTGCATACCCGCGAATCAGCAGAGCAGCTCAGGCGACCTGCATCTTTCTGGCAGCCTTCTCCTTACTCTTCATCCAACCTCTTTTCGGCCAGTCGAACCGATCCGTTCAACTGGCGATCGGAGAGGCATCGGTGCTCGAGGCGCGGGGGGAGATTCGGAAGATAGGTGCCCTGACGCCGGTCTCATCACCGGTGCTGCTGTCGACGGGAATGCAGTTGGTTACCGGCGATCGGATTAAAGCGGGTCAGGACGGGTGGGCCCGTCTCGGGCTGGTGGATGGCTCCACAATCGAGATTGAAGCCGAAACGGATCTCGAAATCCTGAACTTCAAGGGAGGCATTCGCGAACTCTTCAAGCTCTGGATCGGAAAGGTCCGGCTCAAGATCCGTAAGATCACGGGTGCTCCGAACCCCTACGAAATGCATACCCCCATTGCGACGATCGGCGTCCGGGGAACCGAGTTCGACATCGAAGTCGACCAGAATACGGTGACCACTGTACGTGTCCAGGAGGGGCTGGTCGCGGTTAAGAATATCCAGGTTGACGGAGATGAGGTGCTGGTCCCCGGCGGTCAGCAGGTAACTCTGTACCCGCTCCGACCACCCGATCCTCCGGTAACCTTTGAGCAGGTTGTCGCGGAGAACTTCAACCGGGAAACCACCGAAGACTACCCTCTACTCAGGAAGTTTCTCGCCTTTCCGGACAGTCATCTCGATCTGCTCGACAATCCGGCCTACGCCGGGCATATTGTGGAACCCTCGGGGCGATTCTATTTCTACCCGGCCCGCTCCCAGTCATTTCAGCGGCCCGAGATTTCCCCCTTGAGCCCGCTCCATCAGTTTGCCGATGTCGATGCGCTCTTTGCGACTGATGAAAGGCTGCTTCAGGGGTTGTCGACTCGATTCTCCTACGCCCGCCCGGTGGGTGATTGGGTCTTGGCGGGCCTCTACGAGTATCGTGGTTTCGATCGCGATTTCAGTTTTCACATCAACCGGAGGATTCCCACGGCTTTCGGCGGAGAAGTCTCGATTCAACAGATCGGAAACAGTCTCTACGCCCCAAATCTGACTCAGGACACGGATTCCCACCGGACCATGTTTCTCGCGGCCAGACGTTTCCCGGGGCAGACCGTCGCCGTGTCATATGACTGGACCCATTCGGGCGGTGACATCAACACGCTTTACGAGTTGCGACCCGGTGGCTTTCTATTGACCAGCGACCGTTCGGTAACCGGCTATAGGACCGATAATCAAAAGATCACCTTCGGCTACAGTCGCGATTCTGATGGGCTGGGCTCACTGGGGATGTACTTTTCTACGGGATTCGTCTCGGGAAACTCGGGGCAGCGCTTCCACGAGTACAACGGGCGGCCCGCCGACCTGGCTGAATTCAATACGACAGGTGTGAGTCAGGAGACGGGGATCAAATGGCGAAAGAAGATCTCGCCGTCGGTCTTTGTCGCAGCCTTCGGTTCCCTGACCCGCACGAGCCTCGATGAAAGCATCCTCAACTTCCGGTTTGCCGATTCCAAGCGCGAGTCTCTCTACTGGGTCCCGTCTGTTGGAGGCGGCCTGGGCGTCAACTGGCGCGACCGGATCTTTGCAGCCCTGGACTATCAGTATTCGAATCTGCGTCAACGTGCCGTCCGGCGAGAGGCGATGGAATTGACGACAGTCAGTGCGGAACGAGGCGGTCGTCATGATCATGCGCTCCATGGATGGATCCAGGTCCAGTTGCCCTGGTCTCTTTTCGCCGGAGGTGGCCTGACGTCTTACTGGTCCTCTGAAGTCTTTCGCGGGCAGTTTGAGTTTGACAGCAGTGGGCGTCGTGTAGATTCACATGGACGGGCACAGGGGCCGAACCTCTTTCAGTCCTCGCGATTTCATCTGGATCAGCTGGGATTCAGTGCGGGCCGTCGTTTTGGCGATACCCTCTTCATTGAATACCAGTTGACGCAGACACTGGGCCCGCTGTTCCGGCCGTTGAGCCACAGTTTGCTGCTGCGCCTGGCTTTCTAGCCTCCCAGGGTCCCATTTTCCCTGCGTTCCATTCCCCTCCGGGGATCTTTCCACGTCTGCCTCTCCAACTGAACTCTCCTCCTTCGCAGTCTGGGGAGTCAGAGTGACACAGCACTGGCCACAACGGCCCCACCAGGCTTGCAGTCTGCCTGATGACGCAATTGCAAGAAGTCTGGTAAAGCTCTATTTTTCAATATTTTAAAAAAATGTTCGATTAGTTCCTGGAATTGGACTGGATGTTGCAATCTGCACCTTCAACGTAAATGAAAACATGTTAATGGAGGTGGCTAATTCTATGAGTAGACAAGTTTGCAGTTCGTGGCTCATCGCTCTTTTCACGTTCCTCGGGTCCTG
>CP070717.1:529323-543021 GCA_020350445.1 Acidobacteriota bacterium
GCGGAGGCAGGAATGGAGACCCATAGCCTGGAACTCTCACTTGTCCGCCGTGGCTGTGACCGGAGAGTTGAAGGGAGATGCGTGGATCGCGTGAAAACTTGTCGGCCGGATCGGGTTCATGAGAAAGCAAGACGGCCGGAATGCTGTCCCGATGGTTGGCCATTGCGGCGGCGGCATCGGGATTCCCGCTCCAGGTATCGTCTACACCGGCGAGATAGAGCGGTGCTCCCTCGTGGGTGAGAGTCAGTCCGGTGTTATGAAGAACCGGCATTCCATTCTTCTCCAGAACGGTGCGGACCAGGTCGGCACCTTTCCAGAGGTCGTGATTTCCCAGTACGCAATAGATCCCGTGCCGCGGATTCAACCGGGCCAGCGCCGGAGCCAGATCGTGGATCGCCTCGGCAGTACCCTGTACAAAGTCGCCGGTCAATACGGCCAAATCCGCATCCAGCTTATTGGCTTCGGCAATGACCTCTTCAATGAACTCCAAACGGGTGGTTGGATACAAATGGAAATCACTCAGCAGCGCGATCCGAAACCCTTCCAGGTTCTCATCGAGGTTGGCGATGGGAATATCAACCTTCTTGATCTCTAGCCACTCAGTCTCGAGCCGGGTCCCATAGAGATAAGACCCAAACCCGGTCACAGCTGTCGCAGCCGTTGCAGTAAGCGATCGTTTGAGAAACTTTCTCCGGTTAAATGCCATGTTTGAGACAGCTTACCATTGATTGAACAACGAGGCGTCACCCTGCACAGGACAACCATCCTAACCGTGTCTTGGTTGTATTCGGGCACCGTGACTAGTGGCACGGCCGTCCCGGCCGTGGGTCGTCAGGATGCTTTTTGGAGTGCGGCAGTTGCACTGCCGCCCTGTTTAAGGGAGTTCCACTCCCGCCGGTGCGCGGCAACTTGACGGAACTGAAGTTCCTCAAAGAAAGCTGAACAGAAGTTCAGCACTTCCATGAGAAGGCCAGTCTGTGTCAAGACAAATCTTCTCTTTGTGCGGCCCATCTTTGGGCCGCCAGTGATCGGCTAGTGGTCTGAACACGGTTTGTTCGGTTATATCCCTTTCTGGGTTGGTCGTCGTTAAGCTTCGGTTGAGTTCCGGCTCTCTATCGGTAACACTTCCATACGCACTCTCTTTCGGTCTCTCCTGGACCGGGTGCTGGCTGGTGTCCTTCCTTCAAGTGGGTGCTGCCAACTCCAAGTCGTCCTCTTCGGGACGAGTGCTGAAACGCAGTCACCCGGACTCCACCTCGGCCGGTTTCATCTTCTGCTTCTCGACTCCCCATCGCTGTTTCGCTCTCGCTCTGGTGCAGGGCCACTAGGCGCTGCGACGCTTTGCCTGATAAAACGGATCGTACTCTTCGCCCGTCACCCACAGATGATGTAACAGTACCGATAGCTTTCTCGCTACCGCCACCACCGCCCGTTTCTTCCCCCTCACGCCGCCCGCTTCGGCCAACTTCAATCCAAAGCGCCTCAGATCGCAATCCTTTCCCCGATACCCCAGAATGTGATGGGCACTCTGCACCAGCAGGCACCTCACCCCTTCATCCCCCGCTTTCGTAATCCCCAGACGTCGATCCACCTCTCCCGATTGATCCCGCTTCGGGACCAGACCCAGATACGGCCCCACATCACGCGATCGCCGAAACCGACTCGGGTCTTCTAAGGTCCAGATAAAGCAACTCGCCACAATCGGTCCCACCCCATCGATCGCCATCAGCCCCTGCAGTTCCGGATAGCTCTCCGCCCGTTCTTTCAACTCCCGCTCGTAGACGGCGATCTGCTCACTCAACTGACCCACCAGTTCCACGATCGGTCCCACCGAGACCTTCAGCTCCTGCGGTATCGCTTCTCTGACTTCGCGGTCAAACACTTTCGTCCCGCATTTCGGTAACTGCACACCCCAGGCTTTGACCATCCCCCGCACATGGTTGATCAACAGGGTTCGCGCTTTGACCACGGCCTCCCGGCTCCGCACAATCGCCAGGTCCGCCTGCACCTGTCTTCCCCGATGCACGATCGGGTGCAGCAGCTTCGTATCCACTCGTCCCAGCCGCGCCAGCCATTGCGCATCCACCTCGTCACTCTTCTGCGGATTCTCATAGACCAACCGGACCCGACGCGCATTCGCTACAATCACCTCGTGCCCCGCCTCTTTCCCTAACTCGCTGACCCACCGCGATTGGCTCCCGACCTCCATCACCACTCGACTCTTCGGAATCTCTTCGAACAACGTTTCCAGCCACTTCGCCTTCGTCGGTACCGAGGCCTCCTCCACTGCCACTCCCCGTTCATTCAGCAGCACATACCGGCTCTTGCGGTCTCCCAGATCCAGTCCCAGTACATACCCGTCTCTTCCTGCGCTACAATCTTTCATGGCCAGTCTCCTTTCTTGGGCTTCGAGCCCGTTAATTGTTTGCAGCGCATTTTAGCGACTGCGTGAGACTGGCCTTCTCATCCCATCTCCAGGGAGGGGGCGGCGGGACTGAAGTCCCTTGGAGAAGGGCTGAACTGAAGTTCAGCACTCCAGGGAGGGGGATGTTAGAACAAAACTCGGCCGTTTGCCGTACTATTTGGAAAACATGGATATTTCTCACTTAGCGCTGGCACTGGGTTCGAGTCTGACGGCAGGTCTCAACCTTTACATCACGGTACTCACCCTGGGCCTGCTCGACTATTTCGATGTCCTCGATCTCCCTTCGGGGATGCAGATCCTCTCGCATCCCTGGGTGATGATCGCCGCGGGTATCCTGTTCGTTATCGAGTTCATCGCAGATAAGGTTCCCTACGTCGATAACACCTGGGATGCAATCCACAGCTTCATTCGGATTCCGGCGGGCGCGATCCTGGCGGTGGGTGCGATGAGCGACCTGCCACCGCACCTGATCTGGGTTGCGGCGTTGGTGGGAGGCTTTGTCACGTTTTCCGCGCATGGGGCGAAAGCGAGCACTCGACTTGCGGTGAATTCGACTCCGGAACCCTTTTCGAACTGGATCCTGAGCTTCCTGGAAGATGCGATCAGTATCGGTCTACTCTGGCTCGTTACCAACCATCCCTACATCGCCGTTGGGGCCAGCACTGTCCTGTTGATCTTCTTCCTGTGTGTGATCTACCTGTTCTACCGGTTCTTGAAAATGCTCTTCTCGAGGCAGACATCGGTCGAGCCGGCCTAGGGCCCGAAAGCAAGCCGAGAACCGGGCTCTCCGCCAACAGGACTTCGTAAGGACTCACACTTTTGAGCCCATCGAATCAAGAGAACTTGGCCTGAGGATTCTCTGGCCTGGATCTCTTTGGAACGCGTGGGGCGTCGTCGCGGGCCCGCTGAAACATCCTCCCTGACCGTGCGTATCATCGGGTAAGAAAGGAGATTACATCCCAACATGATTCGTAGATTGGCAGTCATACTTTTTGTTTTGGCGTTAAGTGGTTCACTGATGGCCCAGCGTCCCGGACCGATGGGCCCAGGAGATAACTCGGGATGGCGTCGCGGCCCCCGAGCGGTAGAAGGTCAGCGGTCTCAACACGGTTTCCAGGCGCTTTCCGAGGCACTGGAGCTTTCCGCGGAGCAGCAGGAACAGTTCCGTGCTCTCTTGCAAGCGCGGCGCGAGTCGACCCGTGATCTAATGCAGCAGAACCGGCAGATCCGGCAACAGATGCAGGCCCTGCTGGAGAGCGAGAACCCCGATCCCAGCGAGATCGGCAATCTCGTCATCCAGAACCATCAGAGGATGCAGACGCTCAAGGCGGATCAGGAAGCCCTCATCACCGAGTTCAGAGCTCTCCTGCATCCCGAACAATTGGAAAAGCTTGACGCGATCGTCGCCTCTGGACAGCATGCCCGGACACTCCGGCTTCTCCATGAGTTCCGACTGGTCGAACCCGAAGGGGGCCATCGTGGCGGCTGGCGGCGAGGCTTTGACGGGTACTAAAGATTGATTTCAGCCCACAGAATTCACAGAGATGCTTCAAACTGTGGATTCTGTGGGTGATGCCGGCCTTCTAGAAGTCGCCCTGAAGCTCTTCCAGCTGCAGGTAACCTCCCTTTAGCTTGTTCCCACTTTCCTTACTCTTCAGGTAGAAGAATCCCTGAACCGTCTCCCCTGGCAGTACCGTCCCCGTCTGAATCTCGAACCCTTCCAGCTTTTCTCGCAACTCGGTTCCGAGAGTGACCGGAACGGTTCGGGCGACTGAGGGGGTGCCTATCACACCTGCGCGTTCTGGAGTCCTGCGGTATGGCCCGGACGGGTAACCATAGCCTCTCTGCTGCGTATAGACCCCTCCCCCGCTCGAGGTATAGAACTTGACCAGTTCAGGTGCGATATCGGTCGCCAATGCCCGCTCGATTTCCTTCCCCTTCTTGCTGAAGGCTTTGAACAGGGCCACGTCGAGATCCCAGGGATTCTCGGTATTGTTGGTCAACCGTATTTCGAGAATGGCAAAATCCTTCTCGAGGACAGTGGCGGGGAAATCATCGGGCAGTTCCCTCCGCGTCAGCGGCTTCGCTTCAAGCTGAATTCCATCCGCTCCAGCCGCCATCAAGGCGCTGCCAAAAAGAAGTGAGAACAGCAAGGTCATAAAGTGCTCTCCCGAAACATCTTCCTCTCACTATAGCAGATCGGGTGACCTTGAAAGTCTAAGAAAAGGCGATAGAATCTCTCAAGTAGACGGACCGATCAACCTGCAGTTCCACCCGGAGACCTGCAGAACCAATAGGAGGATTCAATGATCAATCGAAGAAGTTTTCTCAAGAGCGCCGCCGGTTCAGCCATGCTGACCTGTTTCCCTGCAAGCCTGGTGGGTATGGCCCGGTTTCAGAGTGCTGGTCAGATCGAGAAGAGGGTTTTGGGAAGAACCGGTGAGAAGCTTTCGATGATTGGGTTCGGAGGCATTGTCGTTCGTGATGCAACGACGAAGGAGGCAGCTGACCGCGTCGCTCAGGCAATCGACCGGGGAATCAACTATTTCGATGTCGCTCCAACCTATGGCAACGCCGAGGAGATGCTCGGACCAGCCTTCGAGCCTTACCGCAAGAATTGCTTTCTGGCCTGCAAGACCCAGTCCCGTGAGAAGGAGGGGGCACTGGAAGAACTGGAGCGAAGCCTCAAGAAACTGAGGACCGATCACTTCGACCTCTACCAGATGCATGCGGTCACGAAGGTCTCGGACGTCGAGACAATCCTTGGTCCCGGCGGAGCACTCGAGGCGTTTCTACAGGCCCGTGAGCAGGGGAAGATCCGCTACCTGGGATTCTCGGCCCACTCGGTTGAGGCCGCCATGAAGTTGATGGAAGGCTACGACTTCGACACGATCCTCTTCCCCTTCAACTACGGCACCTGGAATGCCGGCAACTTCGGCCCACAAGTCCTTGAGATGGCAAAGAAGAAGAATATGGGCATACTTGCTCTCAAGGCGATGGCCAAAGGCCCGCGCAATCGGGACGAGGAAAACCCATTTCCGAAGTGCTGGTACACTCCGTTCTCAGATCCCAGGGAAGCAGAACAGGGCTTGAGGTTCACACTCTCGCATCCGATCACAGCGGCGATTCCCCCAGGCGACGAGAACCTGTTCACGATGGCACTCGATCTGGCAATGAAGTTCAAGCCGTTGTCGGAACAGGAATCCCTCGAAATCAAGAAGAAAGCGCAGCTGGGCGAACCACTCTTCCGCTACCCGTCGACCCAAGCCTAAAATCAGCGTACGACAAGCTTCCAGCTTGTCTTACCGGGTGACCGGGTGACCGAGTTACCGGGTGAGTGGGAGGAAAGGATACTCAGAACATTGAGCAAGAAAGATTCGAGAGTTGACCCGGTCGGGAAACGGGTGCTGGCCGTTGGCGCCCATCCGGATGATGTCGAAATCATGTGCATGGGGACGATGCTTCTGCTCAAGGAACTGGGGTTCGAACTCCATGTTGCCACCCTGACCCAGGGAGATGGAGGATCGTTCGAGTATTCTCCGCAGGAAATCGCCCGCATTCGCCGCAGTGAAGCTGAGGAATCCTGTCGTAGACTGGGTGCGACCTACCATTACGGGGGGTGTTATGACTTCGGGATCTTCGCCGACGACAAGACCAATCGGCGAGTGACCGCTCTGTTCCGGGAAGTTGACCCCTGGCTCGTGTTGACCCATCCGCCAGTCGACTACCTTTCCGACCATGAGAATACGAGCCGGCTCGTGAGAAACGCCTGCTTCTATGGTCCCGTCCGGAATTACGACACGGGAAGCTTTTCAACAAAAGAGCGGACGAACCGCATTCCTTACCTCTACTATGCGCAACCGATAGAAGGGATCGACCTCTTTGGGAATCCCGTGGCCCCCCATTGCTATGTCGATATATCTCAACAGGTCGAAAAGAAGGCCGAACTTCTGGGATGTCACGAGAGTCAGCGCAACTGGCTTCGAGCTCACCACGGAATGGATGAGTACCTCGAGAGCATGAAACGCTGGGCAGGCAAACTGGGCCAGGATGCATCCCCGCTCTTCGGTCGTGAAGTGGCCTACGCTGAGGCATTCTGCCAGCATCGGGGACATGCCTATCCCGCGGACAATGTGCTGGCCCAGCTGCTTCCCGAGAAGGTCCGGAAGGCCTGATCCCGCTCCCTGGGCATCGACTGGAATCAGTGACAGGTTGACGGGTTGGCGGGTTGGCGCGTTGACGGGTTGGCGGGTTGGCGCGTTGGCGCGTTGGCGCGTTGACGCGGTCACGCGGTCACTCGGTGACTCGGTGACTCGGTGAACCAGAGAACTTGCAGACGTTCAAACCTTCAAACCTTCAAACCTTCAAACCAGTGAACCAGTGAACCAGTGACTCGGTCACTCGGTCACTCGGTGACTCGGTGACTCGGTGACTCGGTGTGGCGAGAGACAAGCTGGAAGCTTGTCCTACCTGCGGCGGAGGAATGCTGTGGCGCCGGCGGCGGTCAGGATGCACCAGGTTGCGAAGAGGACACCTGGAAGTGCGGTTTCCGGGGAAAAATGCTGTAAGGCCAGGGCGACACCCAGTCCGGCATTCTGCATTCCAATCTCGATCATCAAGGCCAGCTGATAGCTCCGCTCGAAGCGGTAAAGCGCAGCGAGAAACCAGCCGATCAGATAGCCCAGGGCGTTGACGAGAACGACGAGGGCAAAGACCGCTCCCCCAACTCGGGCGATCTGTTCCTGGTTCGCGGCGACGGCATAACCGATGATGATGACGATTGCGGTGACAGCCACCGCCGGAGCGATTTCGCGGGCCCGTTTGAGCGATGAACCCAGGACCCGTCGCAAAGCCATGCCGATAACCAGGGGAAACAGGACCGTCAAGAGGATGGTGTTCATCATCGGCCAAAATGGAATCGGCAGGAAGACTCCCCCGAGAAGCTCAACCAGAGAGGGTGTGACAAGCGGCGACAGGAAGGTCGCTATACTCGTCAGGGCCACGGAGTAGGCGACGGCTCCACCGGCCAGGTAGACGATGACATTGCTGGCCATCGCCCCCGGAGCACAGCCAACGATGACAAAACCGAGAGCCAGTTCAGGGTCGAGTCCGCTGAAATAGGCGGCGACGAAACCCAGTATCGGCATAACGCTATACTGCGTCGCCAGCCCCAGTCCGATTTCCCGGGGCTTCTTGAACGTGTCGACAAACTCCGCAGGATCGAGGACCACACCGAGCGCCAGCATCGTAGCCGCAAAGAACCAGAGAAAGCTGCCTGAGAACGGGAGGAAGATCGGCGGATGGAGGTAGGCCGCCACTGCCGCCAACAGCGTCAGTGGGGCCAAACCATTCGAAATGATCTTCAGGATCCTTGTCACGACAGACGAACCCGTCAACCCTGCTAGAGGCTAAGGAAGACGGCCGTGATCGCCACCAGAAGGATCGCCAGGACCCAGCCGATACTGAATCCCCTGAGATCTTCCCGGTAAGCCCTGTAAAGGCCCACACCCCGGCTGCCCTTCATCGGATTCAGCAGGTTCACGATCAACAGTTGTCTGCCCTTCTTGGCATAGTCAACCTGTTCGGCTTCGCTTGGCGTTTCGGGATCCGCGGCCTGACTGTCCTCTTCACCATCAGAAGGCGTATCGAGTCGATCGTAGAAAGACTTCATCTGCTTGGTCGGCTCGGGCGCAGTGATCTTGCTGAAGACAATGAGGGCGAGGATTCCAGCGATCAGGGCGATCAGGAACACGTTCGCATCCCAGTGGTCGAGGCGTTCCCCTCTGACCCAGTAGAGGAGGAAGTTGACGCCAATCGAGACGATCAGGCTGGCCAGGGCACCCCAGCGATTCGCCCTTCTCCAGACGATTCCACCGAGAATGCTGATTCCCATGAATGTGGCCAGCGTCTCGGTCAACAGGAAGGAATAGAGGACCTTCTCAATCAAAAAGAGTGCGTAGAGGACACCGAACCCGGTGACCACGAATCCACTCAAGCGGCCGACCCAGAGGTAATACTGGTCAGAGCGACCCCTGACCAGGTGTTTCCGGAAGAGTCCCTGGGTGAACAGCGCACCGCTATCGACCATGAAAGCCGAGCAAGTCGACATATTGGCAGCCAGGACACTGGCGATCAGCAGGCCCAGTGCACCTGGAAAGAGTAGATTCCGGCAGGCGAACCCGAAGGCATCCTCGGGATCGGCTAAGCCGGTACTCCCGAACATTCCCTTGGCCACCATAGCGGCGACGATGATTCCAACCAAAGCCCAACCCACGGTACAGACACGCTTGACGAAGTTTCCGTAGAAGAATCCGACGCGGCAGGTCTTCTCGTCTTTACCGGTCCCGACCGCCGCCAGCATATGCGGCTGCGCCATGATGCCGATCAACCCGTTTAGGGTCAGCATCAGGATGATCCAGGGAGTGATTCCCTCCGGTGTCGCCAATGAGAATTTATACAGTTCCAGGCTCTCCTTCATCCCTGAGAGCCCACCGACGGCCGACCATCCGAGGGGGATCAGCATGAAGGAAAGAGCGATAATCAGGAATCCCTGAAAGAAGTCGGTCCAGGCTGTCGCGATGAGGCCCCCTACAAAGCTGTAGAGGATGAAGATCACGGTCATCGCGATGACGACGTTGTTCACGCCGACATCACCTCCGGCGGCCTGATTGATCACCTTGGCAGCGCCCTTGAGCATGCTCGCGGTATTCAGCGTGAAATAGCAGAGGGCGAATACGATGTAGACGCCTCCCATCCACACGCCATACCGGTCCTCGGTGAGTTCGGCGATCGTCGTCCGTCGAATCCTCCGAAAAACCGGGGCCATCACCCAGTAGAAGGGGGTGGCGAACAGGTTCTTCCAGTGAAACCAGATTCCCGACATCCCTGTTGAGTAGACAGCTCCGGCCAGAGAAACCGGCATCTCGGCATGAGTCCCGATTCCGAAGCTTTGCCCGATCATCAGGAGCTTCCCGAACATTCGTTTGCCCAGGAAATAGTGATCGGTGCCCTTCACTTTGAAGCCGGCGAGCAGCCCGATACAGGCGATGACAATTAGATACCCAATAAGTACGGTCCAGTCTAGAGTGGTAATTTGCACGGCCGTACTATATACATGGATCGCCTTAAAAACAAAGAATTGAATGCACGCTTAGGAGTTAAATCTGTGAAAAAGGGCTTTATCGATCTACAGGTCAACGGTTACATGGGCGTCGATTTTTCAGCCCCCGGGCTGACGCTGGATGAGGTACGCCTGGTGGTCACAGAACTGAGAGAGAGAAAGACACTCGCCTTTTGCCCAACCGTCATCACCAGCAGCTGGGAGGTCTACGAATCGAATCTCCCGGTACTGGCTGAAGCGATGTGGGAACCAGACCTGCGGCCACATCTCCTGGGAATCCACCTCGAAGGCCCCTTCATCTCTCCCAAAGACGGCGCACGCGGCGCTCATCCTCTCGACTGCACGGCTCCACCCAGCATCGAATCCTACGAACGATTAAGAGAACTGGCCGACGATTCGGTCAGCCTGTTGACCCTGGCGCCGGAGCTCGAGGGAGCGGCTGAACTGATTCGCCACGTCTCCCATTCGGGCGTTCGTGTTTCCCTGGGCCACCATCTCGCCGACGCGGACCGGATCAGGAGAGCCTGTAGAGAAGGTGCGACTGCGTCCACCCACCTGGGAAACGGCATTCCCAACCTGATCCCCCGGCATCCAAACCCCATCTGGGATCAGCTGGACTGCGAACAGCTGAAGATCATGATGATCACCGACGGCCACCACCTTCCGGACTGTTTCATCCGGGTTGTCACCCGGCTGACGTCCCCCGATCGGAGGATTGTAGTCAGCGATTCGGCCCCGATTGGAGGTTACCCGCCCGGGAAATACGAGACGCTGGGTCAGGAAGTTGTCCTGGAAACGTCGGGCAAGCTCTGGAACCCGGTCGGAGACCACCTCGTCGGTTCGAGTGCCTGTATGGCGGAATGCATGAACTACCTGGCGAGCCTGGGTCTACTGAACGAGGATGAGCTCTGGGCGGTGGGTTACTCAAATCCTCTTGATTATCTCGGTCTTCGCCTCGACGAGCATGTCTATGCCTCACTGCCCGACCTAAAGTACGACGGCATTCGCTTCCAGTAGGAAGACAAGGCGTTAAAGGATCTTGGCGAAGGCCAGGGTGACCAGTGTCTTCTGCTCGACCTGATGAGCTTTGGCCGAGCCGGTAGCCGGTGTCCCGGTGGCACTCCGTTTCACAGAGCGAAACATCCTTCCGCCACCGATCCGATTCAACCGGGGCTGGACGAAACTCAGCGCCCCCATGTTGGCCGGCTCTTCCTGGACCCAGACCAGTTCAGTCGAATTCGGATGCTGGGCCAGCGCCTTGCGGAGTTCCGATTCGGGGAAGGGGTATAACTGTTCGACAAAGAAGACGGCAGTCGAAAAGTCCTTCCGGGCATCGCGCTCCCGTACGAGCTCATGCCCGATCTTCCCAGTGCAAATCAGGATCTTTCTTGCATCCTTGACGACAGGGTCGGTGATCAAGGTCTGGAACCGTGGCTGCGTGAAATCCGTGAGATCGGAAGAAGCGCTCGGGTGCCGCAACATGCTTTTCGGAGTAAAGACTACGAGAGGTTTCCGCCAGTTCCTCAATATCTGTCGTCTCAGGAGATGGAAATACTGGGCGGCCGTCGAGGGCTGGGCCACCTGGATGTTGTCTCGTGCCGCCAGTTGGAGGAACCGTTCCACGCGGGCGCTCGAATGCTCGGGTCCCTGCCCTTCATATCCATGCGGCAAGAGCATCACCAGGCCTGACAGGAGTTCCCACTTATCTTCTGCGGCAGTGATGAACTGGTCGATGATGACCTGGGCCCCGTTGGCGAAATCGCCAAACTGAGCTTCCCAGAGTGTCAGGCCCTCCGGGAAATCACGACTGTACCCATACTCGAAGCCCAGAACAGCAGCTTCGGAGAGCATCGAGTCATAACATTCAAAGGATCCCTGCTGGTTCGCCAGATTCTGGAGTGGAAAGTACTCCTCACCGGTTTCTATATCGATGAGGACACTGTGGCGGTGATTGAAGGTGCCCCGCTTGCAGTCCTGACCCGTCAAACGGACCGGATGTCCCGCCTTCAGGATGGACGCATAGGCGAGAGCCTCCGCCATGCCATAATCGATCGCCCGCTTCCCTGCTCCCATCTCGGCCCGCTGCTCCAGGAGCCGGGCAACCTTGGGATGGATGTTAAAGCCGTCGGGATACCGCGTGAGTAACTGGGCCAACCGGCCGATCTCTTCGGCTGGAAGACCTGTATCGACCTCGTATTCTTTCCTATATCGACCGCCGAAGTACTCTGACCAGTAGTCGGGCAAGGCACGCATCACCGGTCGTCGCGTCATCTGTTTCGCCTGTTCGATGGCGAGGTCGTATTCGACCTTCACGGCCTCCACCAACCCGTCGAGTTCGGCGGAATCCGCTCCCACCTTCTGGGCATACGCTTCCCATAGGGTGGGATGGGTCTCGAGACGCCGGTACAGCAGCGGCTGCGTGATCGTGGGATCGTCGACCTCGCTGTGCCCGTAAAGTCGGTAGCCGATCAGGTCGACCACCACGTCACTGCCGAAGGTGTAACGATACTCAATCGCGAGATGGGCCGCACGAACGACGGCATCCGGATCCTCCCCATTGACATGAATGATCGGAATCGGCACGCGCTTAGCTACATCGGAGGCGAAGCGCGATGAGTGCAGTTCGTGGGGAGAAGCGGTAAACCCGATCAGATTGTTAACGATTACATGAACGGTACCGCCAACCGAAAAGCCTTCAAGAGAGCAGAGATTGAGAACTTCTGCCAGGATACCCTGCCCGGCAAAGGCAGCATCTCCGTGCATCAGGATTGGGAGAACGTCAGCCTCCCGACCAGGCCCCAGCCGAATCTGCCGCGCCTTCACTCGTCCGAGAGCAACCGGGTCGACCGCTTCGAGGTGGCTGGGATTCGAGACAAGATGAACCGGCACTTGGGAACCCGATGGCGACGTGTAGATCCCCGTCGCGCCGAGATGGTACTTCACATCCCCGCCGCCCAGGGTACTCTTCGGGTCAACATCCTCAAATCCCGCAAAGATCTCCTCGGGAGGCCTGCCGACCGCATTGACCACGACGTTCAATCGACCCCGATGGCTCATCGCCAGGATTATCCGCTGGACATCCTCCTGTGAAGCCTCCTCGAACATTTCGAGGAGTAACGGGATCAGCGAATCCACTCCCTTGATCGAAAAGCGCTTATTGCCGAGGTAACGAGTCTGGAGGAATTTCTCGAGTAGATCGCACCGGACCAATCGTTCCAGCGTCCGTTTGCTGTCCACTTCGGCCGGAGGCTTCTCCATTCGCTCCTGAAGCCATCTGCGCCTCGCCGGATCGGGGATGTGCATGAATTCCAGTCCGATTGGACCACAGTAGAAGCTACGTCCTTCTTCACTACCCGGTTCCGCCGTCCGAAGCTCAGGATGGACTTCCGGAATCAAGCGTCCGAGAGGGTCCAACTCGGCCTCGAGGTATCCCCAACGTCTGAAGGAGTCGAGGGTTCTTTCTCTGCTCACGTCTTTCTCAACAGTTCGTGTCGCCATTTCTCCAGCCAATGTTTAATCGCAGAGTATATTACGAACACCCCCTGCAAGGGCCAGGGATTGGGGGAATTGCCCCGGATTTCGGATCGTTTTTCCCGATCTCTCATCCTTTTCTATACTTCTGAGCTCAGCTGAAGATACGCTTGTCGAACGAGTTCGGGTTCATAAAGTCTCTCGAGTCGCCGAACAATGAAGTGTCCGCGAGCCATATCCTGAAAATGGCTGATAAAGAGTGAATTGATCACGGCACCTCCGGCTGCACCGAGGGCGGGGATCGCCATCGCGGCGGCTTTCTCAGAGACCACGATCCCAAAGCGAGAGCTGATGGCCGAAATGAACCGCACCAGTACCGGTGTCCCCTTGTCGCGAAGTCCCTTCTGGGCGAGGTACTTGGCTGCATCGGTGATCGAGGAAGCCAGAGCGGATCGAATGGCAAAGTAACCCGTCTCGGCAGCGTCATCGTCCTTGGTGCGCCCGCCCAGCGCAAAGACCTCGAGACAGGCCAACTGCCCTTCAACAACTCCGATGTCCTCACCCTGGGCCTGGGCGATATCGGCAATCGAGCGCAGCATGATCGTGGTCGACACCGGCAGTTCGAGGACGAGGCCTCCCAGGCCGAATGCACCGCCTCCGGCCCCCGTCGCCATGACAGCAA
>CP070717.1:543121-554261 GCA_020350445.1 Acidobacteriota bacterium
CAGGTAATCTTCCCGTTCAAACTTCCATCCCCCAACCATCGAGGAAGTCGTCCCTCTGCCTTCGACATAGTCATGGTAGAAGACCAGGTATACATGAACAACGACAAAAACGACGAAGAACCACATCATGACGTGGTGCCATTGACGCACGGCAATATCCCCACCCATCAAGGGAACGATCCCTGCGAAGAGACTGGGGAAATACGATGCACTCATACTCGAATACAGGGCAAACCCGGTAAATGCTTGAAACAGGAAGACCAGAAAGGATCCGAAGTAGATCAACCCGGCCAGGCTGTTATGCCCAATCGAGATGCGCCCGTGTGTCCCCGACTGAAGGATATCGAACTTGAGGACCTGGATCATTTCTCGAAACTGCTCTCTTTTGTGGGGCAGAAAGTTTTCCCAGCGAGAAAACCGGTTCCCGACGAATCCCCAATAGATCCGGACGAAGAAGTTGAAGAAGAAGAGGAAGGCCGTAGCGAAATGGATAAAGCGGACCGTTCCGAACCAGTACTGCTGATAGGCCTCGGTCGAATAGGAGATTGTGAAGGGGTGCCCAATGATGTACCCGGTCCCGATCAACAGCATCACACAGATCGCATTGACCCAATGGTAGAGGCGGACTGGAAACTCCCAAACATACACGCGGTTAAACCGAATCGCAGGGTTCTGCATTCCTCTCCTCCTACTGAAAACTCACCTTGTGCAGATGCCGCCCCTGAGGATCATAGAGGTGAACAGCACAGGCGATACAAGGGTCGAAGGAATGGATTGTCCTCAGAATCTCGACCGGTTGATCCAGGTTTGCAACAGGAGTCCCGATCAAGGATTCCTCATAGGCAGAGCGCTGTCCCTGGGAATCTCGCGGCGATGCATTCCAGGTACTTGGAACGACCAACTGATAGTTGTCAATCTTGCCAGCTTTGATGCGGATCCAGTGTGCAAGGGCGCCCCGCGGAGCTTCGGTCATCCCGACACCTTCGGCCGTTTCGGGCCAGGTTGAGGGCTCCCAGTTCGACTGCTCGAAGGTCCTCAGCACCCCACCCTTGATGTTGGTCACAAGCTCGTCGTAAAACTCCTTCATCCAGTGCACGACAAGCTGGGTTTCAAGACCTCGCGCAGCGGTCCGGCCGAGTGTGGAGAAGAGGGCCTCGATCGGGACCCCCAACCGGCCCAGCGTGTCTCCGACGACATCCTTGACCTCGGTGCTTCCCTTCGCATAGGCGACGAGGAGTCGAGCCAGCGGCCCCACCTCCATGGCATGTTCCTTCCAGCGGGGGGTCTTCAGCCAGGAGTATTTCCCTTCGACATCCAAGTGCTCGAACGGGGGTTTGGGACCCGTGTGGTTGAACTCAGTTTCGCCGTCCCAGGGATGGAGACCGGTATCATCTCCGCCTGAGTACTTATACCAGGAATGTGAGATGTACTCCTTGATCTCTTCGGCATCTCGTCCATTGACTTCATGGACTTCGTTCAGATTACGCCCCAGAATCGCTCCTCTTGGGAACTTGAATGATTCCGGTTGGTTGTAGCCCCGAGTGGGAAGATCGCCATAGCAGAGGTAGTTCGTGAGCCCACCACCCCACTGGGCCCAGTCTTTGTAGAAGCTCGCGACGGCCAGAAGATCGGGCAGGTATACCTTCTCTACAAACTCAATCGCCTCCTTGATCAGGCGCCCGACGAGATTCAGCCGCTCTGTGTTGATCGCATTGACCTCTTCCAGATTGACCGAGCAGGGGACTCCTCCGACGAGGTAGTTCGGGTGGGGATTCTTTCCGCCGAAGATAGTGTGGATCTTAACGATTTCCTTCTGCCACTCGAGTGCCTCGAGGTAGTGCGTAACTCCAAGCAAGTTCACTTCAGGGGGCAGCTTGTAGGCTGGATGTCCCCAATATCCATTGGCAAAAATCCCGAGTTGTCCACTCTCAACGAATTTCTTCAGCCTGTTCTGGACGTCTGAGAAGTATCCCGCGGAGGTCCGGGGCCAGTTTGAGATCGACTGGGCGATCCGGCTGGTCTCGTTTGGATCGGCGCTCAGCGCACTGACTACATCGACCCAGTCGAGGGCGTGCAGGTGATAGAAATGGACAACGTGGTCCTGCACGTACTGCGTACAGAACATCAGGTTCCTGATTAGTTCGGCATTGCGGGGAACCGAGATTCCGAGGGCATCCTCGACAGTTCTCACACTTGCCAGCGCATGGACGGTCGTACAAACGCCGCAGGCCCTTTCGGTAAAAGCCCATGCGTCCCGAGGATCTCTTCCCTTCAGGATCTTCTCAAAGCCTCGCACCATCGTTCCGGAACTATAAGCTTCGCGAATCACACCTTCTTCGACAACAGCCTCAATCCTCAGGTGACCTTCGATCCGAGTAATTGGGTCAACAACGATCCTCGCCATCAGCTTTCATCTCCTTCCTCAACTGAAATGGGAGCTTCAACCGATTTGTCAATTCGATCTTTAATCAGCTTTCGTTTCCGGATGTTGGTAGAGATGGCGTGGGCGGCCACCCCGGCTGCCGCGCCGATTCCGAGAACTGCTCCAATGGTGTCTGCAGTGCTTTCAATTCCGAACCCAGGGAAGGAACCCAAATGGCTATAGAAGGGGCCGTCATCCCAGAACCCGTTTTCACTGCACCCGATACAGCCATGTCCCGACTGAATCGGATAACTCGTTCCCGCATTCCATCGGGTCACCGAACAGGCGTTGTACGTAACCGGTCCACGGCACCCCATTTTGTAGAGGCAGTAGCCCTTCCGTGCCCGCTCATCGTCCCACGCCTCAACAAAGAGTCCCGCGTCATAGTACGGCCGACGGTAGCAGGTATCGTGAACACGTCGAGAGTAAAACTCCATCGGACGCCCCTGCCCATCAAGCTCAGGCAAGCGCTCAAACGCCAGGATATGGGTTACGACGCCAGTCATGACTTCGGCAATCGGAGGGCATCCCGGAACGTTGATTACCGGTTTCGAGAGCACCTTATGGATTGGAGTGGCATTCGTCGGGTTTGGATCAGCACTCTGGATACAGCCGTTGGAAGCACAGCTGCCCCAGGCAATCACGGCAGCGGCACCCTCGGCCGCTTCCTGCAGTATCTGCTCTGAAGACCGTCCAGCAATCATGCAGTAAACACCGTCGTCCTTCATTGGAACGGAGCCTTCCACGAGCAGAATGTACTCCCCTGCATATTCGGTAATGGTATTGTGCAGGCACTCTTCAGCCTGGACTCCAGCCGCCGCCTGCAGGGTCTCGGTATAATCGAGGGAAAGCCGATCCAGAACGACATCGGCGATAATCGGATGAGACGATCGGATGAACGATTCGCTACAGCAGGTGCATTCCTGCAGGTGTAGCCAGACGACCGGTGGACGAGGTTTCTCTTCGAAGGCTTTCACGACCGTGGTCAAGCCGGTCGACTGAACACCGACCAGTGTACCCGCATAAGCACAGAACTCCAGGAAATCCCTGCGGCTGTAGCCTTTGTTGCGCATGGCTTCCCAGATCGACAGGTTCGTCCTTTTCCCCATAATCTACCTCCCCCCGACACCAGCCCCGGAACGGATTCTACAGGCTGCAAATGGATGCCCTCTCCCCTGCATCTCCACGCATCGGAATTCTGCCGACATGAAGCCTGTGACTTTTTCCGATTCTATCGGCAACCGTACACTCGAAAATCCGTAGTAATTACGGATTTGGTAACATTGCCTCAGGTCTCACCTTAGTACCGGATATGCAAATGCGGGTCTCCGGTCAGATCGAAGAAAATGAAGGCTCGGGGTCTTGGGTGGGTGGAGGAGATGTGAAGCGTCGTTTCAAAATCGGGCTTCAAGGGGCAGTGCAAGGCGTGGGCTTCCGCCCTTTCGTGTATCGACTGGCTCGCGAGCTCGAACTGAACGGTTGGGTACAGAATTCCGGGGAAGGTGTTTTCATCGAGATCGAGGGGACCCCGGATCGGGGCCTGAGGTTCATCGAGCGGCTCAGAACAGAGAAACCCTCACACGCAGCCATTCAGAGTCTGGAAACTTATGAACTCGACCCGGTCGGGTACAGAGAGTTCAAGATCGATCGAAGTACTGCTAAGGGAAAGAGAACGCTGATCCTTCCAGATCTGGCGACCTGTCCGGACTGTCTGAGAGAGATCAGGGATCCTGCGAACCGCCGCTTTCGTTATCCCTTTACGAACTGCACCAACTGCGGGCCAAGATTCAGCATCATCCTTTCTCTCCCGTATGACCGGCCGAACACAACGATGCGGGAGTTTCCTCTCTGCAAGGATTGTGCAAAGGAGTACGAAGACCCGACGGATCGCCGATTCCACGCTCAACCCACAGCCTGTCCCGAGTGCGGTCCCGCCCTTCGTCTGCTCAATCGAGAAGGGGCCTCGATTGCGGTGGGTCCGCAAGCCCTGGAGGACTCCTGCAGGGCGATTCGGGCAGGAAAGATTCTCGCGCTCAAGGGGATCGGCGGCTACCAACTGATCGTAGATGCTGCGAACGGCGCCGCCGTTGCCCGGCTCCGGCACCGAAAACAGCGACGCCATAAACCGCTCGCTCTCATGTGTCGCGACGTCGAACAGGTCAGCGGCATCTGCCGGTTATCCTCGAAGGAAAAGGCCCTGCTCTGTTCGGCTGAGGCACCAATCGTCCTGCTCGAGAAGTCCTCGGGCTGTTCCAGTTTGATCGCTGATGAAGTTGCGCCCGCAAACCCCAATCTCGGCGTCATGCTCCCATACTCTCCACTGCACTACCTGATCATGGACATCCTCCCTTCACCAGTCGTTGCGACGAGCGGCAACCTTTCGGAGGAACCGATCTGTACTGATGATGATGCAGCGCTGACTCGACTGGAAGGCATTGCGGACCTCTTCCTGGCGCATAACCGACCCATCGCACGCCATGTGGACGACTCGATTGCCCGAATCATCTGTGACCGTGAATTGATTTTGCGTCGCGCCCGGGGTTTTGCCCCTCTGCCCCTTCACCTTTCTCAGGATTTGCCTCCTCTCCTGGCAGTGGGCCCCCATCTGAAAAACACCATTGCTCTTTCGGTGGGAAAGAACCTATTCAGCAGCCAGCACATCGGCGACCTCGAAACGGAACAATCTCTTGAGGCCTTTGAAAGAGTGGTTGCGGACTTTCGCCGTCTTTACGAGGTCGAACCCGTTCAGATCGCCCACGATCTTCATCCCGGTTATGTCTCGACCCAATTTGCCGAAAAGACGGGAATTCCAGGAGTCGCGGTCCAGCACCACTATGCCCATGTTCTCGCCTGCATGGCCGAAAACGACCTTCGGGCACCCGCTCTGGGGCTGGCCTGGGATGGGACTGGTTATGGAACGGACGGGACAATCTGGGGAGGGGAGTTTCTCTCCATTTCAGATGATTCATACGAACGGGCAGCCGCCCTGCGGCACTTCTCCCTTCCGGGTGGAGAGGCGGCTGTAAAGGAACCGCGTCGGTCCGCAATCGGTCTGCTGTTCGAGATCTTTGGGGAAAGGTGTTTTGCCCTCACCGATCTCCCCGCTGTCCGGGCGTTCAATGCAAGTGAAACCCGCACCATCGGCCGCATGCT
The DNA here is from genome assembly GCA_020350445.1 of Acidobacteriota bacterium. Classification (GTDB taxonomy): domain Bacteria; phylum Acidobacteriota; class UBA6911; order RPQK01; family JAPXNP01. The sequence continues at coordinate 548,697 of CP070717.1, forward strand.
CGAACGAGAGATCAATAGTCCGAGAACAACGAGCATGGGTCGTCTGTTCGATGCAGTGGCCGCGATTCTCGGCGTCCGTCAGATTTGTGGGTATGAAGGGCAGGCGGCAATGGAACTGGAGTTCCTTGCCGGCGAGATCCAATCAGATGACCGGTTGAGCATTGTGATTCAGCCCTGTGACACCTCGCCCAGCCGATTGGTGGTCAACTGGGAGTCGATGATTCATGCAGTCATCGAGAGGTGGCGGGAGAAGAAATCGGTCCAGTCCATTGCACGAGCATTTCACAACACAATGGCTGACCTGGCCGTTCGCGTGGCCGAGAAGGCCGCACAGTCTCAGGTTGTGCTCACCGGCGGCTGTTTTCAGAATAGACTGCTGACTGAGACGACAATCCAGTACTTGAAACGCGCAGGATTCCAGCCTTACTGGCATCAGCGTATTCCGCCGAATGATGGAGGTGTCTCTGTGGGACAATTGGTAGCGGCGGCGAGAAACTATCGGAGGGGTCGATAAGATGTGCTTGGCAATACCGGGTAAGCTGGTCGAGATTACAGGTAATGATCCTATACTGCGGGAAGGGAAGGTGGACTTCAGCGGCGTCTCGCGCAAGGTGAGCTTGTCCTGTGTTCCAGAAGCCCAGGTCGGGGACTATGTTCTGATCCACGTCGGAATGGCAATCAGTGTAATTGATGAAGATGAGGCCCAGCGAGTCTTCCGATACCTGGAAGAGATGGGGGAACTGGACGATGAGGAGGTTGCCGGATCGTGAAGTTCGTCGACGAATACCGGGACCGCGAAAGATCACTCCAGCTCTCGCGCAAACTGCATTCCATCACGACTCATCCCTGGAGGATCATGGAAGTCTGTGGCGGACAGACGCACGCGATCGTCAAGTTCGGCATCGACCGCCTGCTCCCCGACCAAGTCCAGTTGGTGCATGGCCCAGGTTGTCCGGTCTGTGTGACTCCGCTCGAGATTATTGAGAAATCTCAGGAGATCGCTGCCCGCCCAAATGTCATCTTCTGCTCATTCGGAGACATGCTCCGGGTTCCGGGGCAGACGAGGGACCTCTTGGCCGTCAAAGCATCCGGTGCCGATGTTCGCATCGTCTACTCGCCCCTCGATGCGGTTCGGATCGCCTCGGAAAACCCTCATCGCGAAGTTGTTTTCTTCGCGGTCGGTTTCGAGACGACGGCCCCGGCAAATGCCCTGGCTGTGATACAAGCGGACTCCCTCGGGCTGCAGAACTTCAGCCTTCTCGTTTCCCACGTGCTGGTCCCTCCTGCGATCGAGGCTGTTCTGGATACGCCGAACAACCGTGTCCAGGGGTTTCTAGCAGCCGGTCACGTGTGCACTGTCATGGGCTACGCGGAATACGAACCTCTCGCAGAGAAATACCGGGTTCCAATCGTAGTTACGGGATTTGAACCGATCGACATCCTACAGGGTGTTCTGATGTGTGTGTCACAGCTGGAATCCGGGCGGGCCGAAGTTGAGAACCAGTACTCCCGATCGGTACGACCGGAAGGCAACCGAGAAGCTGTCGCAATGATTCGTCGGGTCTTTCGCGTTATCCCGCGAAAGTGGCGCGGCGTCGGCGAAATCCCCTGCAGTGGCCTGGGCCTGAATGATGAATTTGCCCGTTTTGACGCCGAAGTGCGGTTTGGAACGACAGAGTTCACACTCGACGAACCCTCCGAGTGCATCAGCGGCGAGATCTTGAGGGGTCTACGCAAACCTCCAGAGTGTCCCGCTTTCGGAACCCACTGCACACCCGAGCATCCTCTCGGAGCGACGATGGTCTCGTCTGAGGGTGCCTGCGCAGCCTACTACCGCTACAGAAATTTCGAGAGAGGGACTGAATGACCGATCCGAAGAAAGCAGCCGGCGGCCTGTCTGCCTGCCCCGTTCCGATAGCTGACTACCCTGAGGTCCTGCTCGCCCATGGAGGTGGGGGACGCCTGATGCATCAGTTGATCGAGAAGATGTTCGTTTCGAACTTCGACAACTCGTTCCTGCAGCAAAGGCACGACAGTACTCGGCTCGAGTTGGGCGATTGCAGACTGGCGTTCACAACGGACTCTTTCGTGGTCCGTCCCCTGTTCTTCCCGGGAGGCAACATAGGAAGTCTCGCCATCCATGGCACGGTCAACGATCTGGCGATGTCGGGGGCCCGACCACTATTCCTGAGTGCAGGGTTCATTCTCGAAGAGGGCCTTCCGATGGAAACGCTGTGGAAGATCGTTTCATCGATGGCAGCCGCGGCACAGGAAGCGGGTGTTCAGATTGTAACGGGTGACACCAAGGTCGTTGACAGGGGTAAGGGCGATGGAGTCTACATCAACACCTCCGGAATCGGCCTGATTGATGCTTCAGTGAATATCGGGCCAGCGCAGGTTCGCGACGGAGACGCGGTAATTGTCAGCGGGGACCTGGGCCGTCACGGGATCGCCATCATGAACGCTCGAGAGAGCCTTGGCCTCGAAACGAGCCTGGAAAGCGATTCCGCTTGCGTCTCCCAGTTAACCCTTCGCCTCCTCGAGGAGGGGATAGATGTCCACTGCTTTCGCGATTTGACAAGAGGCGGACTGGCCAGTTCTCTTATCGAGATTGCAGAGACGTCCGGGCGACACATTGAGATTGACGAAGAGCGCGTTCCCGTTCTCGACCAGGTCAGAGGCGCCTGCGAGATTCTTGGGCTCGACCCTTTCTACATCGCCAATGAGGGGCGGTTTGTGACGTTTCTACCCGAGTCTGAAGCCGCACGAGCCGTTGAGATCCTGCGCGAGTCACCCCTAGGTGCCGATGCGACGGTCATTGGTCGTGTAGCGGATTCAAGGGACAATCTCGTTACCGTTCGCAGTGTAATTGGCGTCCGTCGAATCCTCGATATGATCAGCGGTGAGCAACTCCCGCGCATTTGCTGAACGGACCCGAGAATGGACAAATCGGGTTCTGAAATGTTAAAAAGTCCCTTCCTTCAGTTTAGAATCATCCGTTTCCGCCCGCGAGTGGAATCGTTCAAGAAGAGATAGATCATGGCAAGAAGTAAAACCAACAAGATGGCCTCAAAGATGCCGATCCGGCGGTCGGTGGAACTCCCGACCCGGAAAACCCTGCGCGTCGGCCGGAACCAGCCCTGTCCCTGTGGAAGCGAACGCAAGTACAAAGACTGTCACCAGCCGGAAGGGGAAGCGTTCCTGCTCAAACTGCTGCGCGATCAGGAGCGTGAACGAGTCGAAGCTGAACAGAAAGCGGCAGGGGTACCCTGGATCAAACGCTGGCTCAATCGTATGATCAACCAGTAACTTACACCTGGCCTCCAGGCCGGAGGGAAGCTCTTTCCACTCGCTACTACTGGAAGGTCAGCTCGTAACTGTTGCCTTCGAGTACTTCGGCATCGACTAATCCGGGCTCAGGCGAGTTGAATTCGATTTCTTCCCCGGCTGAACGAATCGACATCAGTTTCTGCGCTACTGGAAAGCGAAGACGAATCGTACGACGATCTTCGAAGTCGCCCGGCACAACATCCAGAACTCCAGAAGTGAGCGATCCTGCGCTCCATTCCAGGTCAACCTCGAACCCGCCACGGGCTTTCAGCCCCTTGAAGTGGCCCTCATTCCATGCCGCCGGCAATGCTGGGACAAGGTGCACCTCATCAGCATGGCTCTGCAGAAGCATTTCTGCGATACCAGCCGTTGCTCCGAAATTCCCATCGATTTGAAATGGAGGATGATTGTCGAAGAGGTTGGGCCACATCGATTTTTCGAACAGCAACTGGAGATGTTTGTACGACTCCTCTCCCTCTCGGAGACGGGCGTAAAAGTTGATGATCCAGGCCCGGCTCCATCCGGTATGTCCCCCACCATGTGAAAGGCGGGACTCGAGTACTCTCTTCGCCGCCTCCACGAACTCGGGAGTCTCGGCAAAGTTGAACTGGTTTCCCGGATGCAGAGCAAAGAGATGAGAAACATGCCGATGCCCGGGTTCCGCCTCTTTGAGTTCTCTGGGCCACTCCAGTATGCGGCCGTCACTACCGATCTGGGGACCCAGCAACTGCTCGCGGCTGTTCCGAACCCGCAGCACGAACTCATCCTCCAAGCCAAGGGTTTCGGCAGCCTGTAAGACATTAGTGTAAAGATCCCAGATGATCTGCTGATCCATCGAGGGACCCATCGACAGATAGGCCCTGCCCCCATCAGAGGTGAAGAATGTGTTTTCGGGAGAGTTCGAAGGGCCGCTGACAAGCTTTCCGGTCCTGGGATCTTCGACCAGCCAGTCCAGAAAGAACTCGGCAGCTTCTTTCATCGCCGGCCAGGCACGACTGCGGAGAAATTCCAAGTCTCCGGTGTAAAGGTAATGCTCCCAGAGATGCCGGGTACTCCAGGCGCCACCCATGACCCACATCCCCCACTGCGGTTCACCGATTGGCCGGGTAAACCACCAGGCATCGGTTGTGTGGTGTGCGACAAAACCTCCGCAGTTGTAGACTTCCCGAGCGGTCTGCCGTCCCCGGACCCGGATATGTTCGACCAAATCGAAGAAGGGTTCATGGAGGCTGGACAGGTTGGTGACCTCGGCTGGCCAATAGTTCATCTGGATATTGATGTTGATGTGGTAATCGCTGTTCCACGGAGCCGCGATGTGCTCGTTCCAAATCCCCTGCAGATTCGCCGGAATGGTTCCCGGCCGCGATGAACTGATCAGAAGGTAGCGGCCGTAATGATAGAGAAGCGCGTCCAGATGAGGATCCGGAATCCCACCGGCGACCCGTTCCAGCCGTTTGTCAGTCGGCACCTCGGCAGCATCAGCCCGGCCGAGCACCAAAGAAGAGCGGTTAAACAGGCTCTGGTGATCAGTGATGTGCTCTTTGAGCAACTGGGGAAACTCGACGTCTTTGACCCTGGCCAACACCCTTTCGGTGAGATCAGCTGGTTCCCGGCCCTGGTAATCGGTCCCGGCCACAACCACGATGAGCACCGAGTCGGCACCTTCAACACGCAGCTTGCCGTTCACCTCGGTCAGCGTCCCATTCGTTGGGAAGATCCCGACCCGGCATTCAAAATGGACTCCGGGAAACTGGCCTTCCTGTGTCGCCTGTCCCTTCATCAGGAACTCGTCGCCACCGATGATCTCGACAACTGCATCCGCAGGCCTGCTCAGTTCCGCTTCGAAGGTGATCACGCCTCTCTGGTCAGCCTCCAAAAGGCCTACAATCGCCTGGGCGGGGGCACTGGAGAAGAACGTACGCTTGACGCGATTTCCCCCGGCTTCCATTTCGACCGTGCTGACGGCATCATTGAGATTCAACTCCCTCCGATAGCCGGTGACTTCATCCAAGCCTTCAAAGTCGAGTGTCAGTTCGCCGAGCGTCTGATAACTTCTGACCAATCGTTCCGCCAGGATCTTCCCTTTGACGAGGGCTTCTGCTTCGGCGTACTGCTCATCGAAGATCAACTGCCGAATCTTTGGAAGATCCCGATAAGCTCCCTTCTTCTGGATGTCAATCGGACTCCCTGCCCAAACGGTATCTTCATTGAGCTGGATTCTCTCGCTCTGGATTC
>CP070717.1:554361-561452 GCA_020350445.1 Acidobacteriota bacterium
CGACTCCGAGAAGTGTTCGGTTATCGAGAATGTTCTGTCCGAGGCCGTCGGGCTCGAAGTCGTACTGCAGCCGGTCGACATGATGTCGCGGATGGCAGCTGCGGCAGCTGAACTGTCCCTGGAATGTCCGGGCGGCACTATTGAACAGGCGTTCACCTCGCCGGACCTCCGTCTCACGGGTGGGACCATTGAGGGAAATCGTATAGGCCGGTTCGAGTTGCTCGGTGTCAACGACCAGTATGCTGTCGTTCAGCCGCTCAGCGACAAAGAGCAGCTTCCCATCGGGTGAAACCGTGAGTCCTTTTGGACTGGGCCCGGTAGCGATCCTTTTGATGACAAACCGTTCGCTCAGGTCGAGCCGGTGGGCATAAAGCCGCGTGTCCCGGCTGCGGGCTTCTTCGACGACTTCGCGCAGTTTCTCGACGTCGATGACGGTGATCTGGTCGACTCCCGAATGGCTCACGAAGAGGCGTTTGCCATCAGGGGTGACCGCCACATCGTAAGGATCGGCATAGGAGGCGGACAGGTCATCGAGAATCAGTTGGACAACCTCTCCCGATTCAACATCGATTACACCGATACCGTTGTTCATCGCCCAGCCGCGGTTGACGTGGAGCACCGGAAGCAGGTTCTTTGGACGAACGAGGGCGACGACGGCCAGATCCCCGGGCGGTACAAAGGTGACTCCTTCCAGGAGATGGGCGTTTTCGAAGCGGAGCCGCTTTTCAATCTGTTGAGTGGCGGTATCGATCAACGTGACTTCTGAAATCGGGACCTCCCGAGTCGAAGTCAGATAGGACAACTCGTTCGTGACCAGGAGTTTCGAATGATCGGCTGAAGCAGCGATCAGGTTAGGGCTACCACCTCCCGCCAGCCTGATCGCTTCTTCACCGGTCGCCAAATCGATGGCACTGATCGAATCATCCTGCCAGTTGGCGACATACAGCGTTCGTTCGTCGGGGGAGAGTGCCATCCCGGTCGGCATGTTCGGGGTGGCGATCCGTCCGGTGACCGAACGCGATTTGAGATCGATTACGGAAATGGAGTCGGACCATTCATTCGAGACATAGGCTATGGAGCCATCTCGGGAAAGCAGTACCTCGCGCGGCTGACGGCCGACCTCGATTCTGTCCAGGAGCTCTCGCCGTTCGAGGTCAACGACCAGGAGGGCATCGGCGTCCTGGGCAGTGACATACAGCTGGCTACCGTCGGGTGAAGCAGCGAAGTTGATCGGACTGACATATCGAGGCTTGATGATTCGGTCGAGGATATCGCCGCCGTTGGCGTCGAGGTGACAGGAGCCACAGCCCACGCTGTCAGCCTCAGTTCCCATGTAATAGGAGGCGTGGCGCTCCGAAAGAAAATAACCGACCGTCAGCAGGAAGATCACGACGAGCACGGAGTAGCGAGGAATCGAAGCGATGATCTTACTCAAGACTGAACCTCTTTCTCCCTTGCCTCGGCGATCTTGACAGCGGGCTTACTGACGGCCAGCGGAATGCGGTTTTCCGGAGACAGTGTCCGGTCTTCGTGGCAGCCGATACACCCTCGACTCTCGTTGGGCCTTACCCAGATGCCGGACCCCTGTTCAGCCAGGGTCTTCCCCTCGGCATCGACGATCTCGAGGCGTAACGACCGATCGGCCGGAACCTCCAGGAAGAAGGATCCGTCCGCTTCCACTGGGGCCGACCCGAGGAGCCGGTCCGCAGCGCTATCCCAGACCCGGACAGCACTGACTTCCCTGGACGGGATCGAGAAGGTACTCTCGGACGCGTCGAGGCAGAGCAGCCATCCATGGTCAAGGCCGGGTTTGACAACGCTGGTCGCGATGGGGGGCCTTGGCCGCGACGCAGCAGTGAATACATCGACGATGTCTCCATCGTCAGTTGGCAACGGTGTAGTTTTGCGAAAACCGGGACGGTTCTCGCGGAGGTGTTTTCTGAAGGCAAGGGGAAGTCGCTCAGAAAACGTTATATATTCATCGCTTGACGCGACCAAGGCTCGTTGAGTGACATAAAGGTCCGCTTCGGTTCCATCGGGCCGGACAGCGATCTGGCTCGGCGGATCCTCGGGACTGTCAAAGCTCCCGTAAAGAATGCGGCCATCGGGCAGGATCTGGATAATTCTCTGGAACCCTTCCCCGAAGGTGATCTGGGTCTGATCAGACCCATCCAGTTCGCTGGTGAAGAGCCGGGACTGCAGGCCGAGGCCTTCCCCGGGCTCACCGACGAGCTGGCTGTATACGATTCTATTGTTGGGTAGATAATGCGGCGAAAAGCTGGCCCGTGCCGAAGAGAACATCTGGCGCGGCTTGCCTGAGTCGGTGTTGAGTTCCCAGATTTGGGCAACCGAATCGGGTCCGGTCAATGCTGATAGGAGCATCCGTGTTCCATCGAACGAGATGTCCGGCCGACTCGTAACGGCGAGTTGCGCAGCGATCGTTTCGAATTCTTCCCCCGAGATCCAGCGGCCGAGACGAGTTCCGGCCGGATAGAAACCATAGGGTGTGTTCGCGACATCCGACGGGCTGATTGCACCGAAGACCTGCTCAGACTGAGGCAGTTCATCGGAGGTCAGAGCAGCCGTGAGTGCGAAGAGAAAGGCGCCGGAGCACAAGAGGACTCCCTTCAATACCCGCCATCTTTCGCTTCCGTACCACTCCATTGCTGTATTACCCAACCTGCTCTTTGATGGTGATTCTCTGATTGGCCGGAACCGCTTCAATGGTCTGGCGGTCACCCGAGGGCCAAATGATTTCGATCTTGTCGACGGTGGTGGCCGATCCGAGGCCGAAGTGGAGTCTCGAATCAGAAGTCGACAGGTAACCGGTATTTGCACGACGGTAACCCGTTAGACTCTTCCCACCGACTGTCAGCTGGACCTTCGCTCCAATACCATCGTGGTTCCCCTGGGTTCCTACCAGGTCCAGCTGTAGCCAGTTTGCGCGGTTGCCACCATCATTGCGCAGCAGGACGGCCGGACCGGAGATGTTCGAAATGATGACATCGAGGTCGCCGTCATTGTCGTAATCGGCGAAGGCTGCCCCCCGTCCGATCAAGGTGCGATTGAAGTACTCGCCCAGGGCAGGGGAGATATCTTCGAACTGCGCTTCACCTTTATTCTCAAAGATCTGATCCTCCTGGCCGAACAGCCTGGAAAGATCACTGTTAACTTTCAAAATATCGAGGTCGGAATCGTTGTCGAAATCGAAGAAGAAGGATCCCCAGCCGACATACTGGGCACTGTTGAGGGCGATACCCGATTCAACGACAACATCCATGAAGAGCCCGTCACCTTCATTCTTGTAGAGCGAAGAGAGGGAATTGTCGGAGACGAAGAGGTCGACTTTGCCATCCTGGTCGTAGTCGCCGAAATCGATTCCCATACTGGCCGTAGAGTCGCCCATTCCGTTATAGCCGACGCCTGATTCCAGGGCGATCTGGCTGAAGTGCTTTCCATCCTCATTCTTGAGTAGAAAATTCTCAGTGGCGTCATTCGTCACGTAGAGGTCAGGATAGCCGTTGTCATCAAAATCGATCGAAGCAACACTCATCCCGCGGCCTTCCAGCCCGGCAATCCCCACCTGCTCACTGACATCCTCGAAACGGGAGTCGCCTAGATTCCTGTAAAGCCGGTCCGGCTGACCCTTGTAAGCCATCGGTCCAGGAAAACCATCGGGGGCATAGTAGAGGGAGTAGTCGGGATCGAAATCGATGTAACTGCTGACGTAGAGGTCGAGCAGTCCATCGCGATCGAAATCGAGCCAGGTCGCGGCGACACTGCACAGTCCGCTGTTTGCAACACCTGCCTGACTGGTGACATCACGAAAGGTCCCGTTGCCCTCATTGTGGAGCAGGACACTGCTTCCGAAGTTGGCGACGTAGAGGTCGGGATAGCCGTCATTGTCGTAGTCTCCGACCGTGACACCCATACTGAATGACTCTTCGAGGCCGACTCTGGCCTTTAAGGTGACATCTTCGAACGTTCCATCCTGACGGTTTCGGTAAAGACGATTGATCGATTGCGGGCTTTCACGTTCCCCTGAGCTCAGACCTTCGGCCCATTTACCCGAAACGAGGTACAGGTCGACCCAGCCGTCTTGATCGTAATCCAGGAAGGCTGCTCCACCCCCAACAGCTTCGACAAGGTTGCTGAAGTTGTCGTCTCCAAAAGAATGAGTGAATCCGATTCCAGCAGCATCGGAAACATCTGTGAATGTGGCGCCAACTTCGGGAGGTGGGACAGCCTCGGGAGGTAAGGGAGTGGATACCTGCGTCGCTTGCTGCTGGTCTGCATTCGATGATTCGACCTGACATCCTGACCAGGACAGTAAACAGCCAGCCCAACAAATCAAGACCAGGAGGGATTTGGCTCGAAGTGTTGGTTTCTCTTTGGCGACCGTCGTAAAGACACAATTATGAACGAGTAATCTAGTATCCAAGTCTTTCCCCTTACCTGAACGATCACAGTTTGACCGACGTAGAGGGAGAGAGGCATCCGGAATTGTTGCGGATCTTGCGGCGGGCGTATCCGTAGAAAGTACGGATAAGGGTGGCCCGGATGGTCTGCAGGTTAATCAGCCGATTTCAATTGCCGTGCCTTCACGGGCAATCTTGGTGGATCTGAATTCCTTGCGTGCGTCGTTCAACATCGAGCGGACCGTGTCATCCGAATAGGCGGGATTGTGATGAAACAGAAAGAGCTGACCAACTGCGCTGCTCTGGCAGACATCGACGGCTTCTTTCCAGGTGCCGTGTCCCCAGCCCTTGGCCGACTGGTAGTCCTCCGGCGAAAAGTGGGTATCGGCGATCAGGATGTCGGCATCTCTCGAGAGACTTCTCAGGTTCTGGTCGATCTCTTCGACTCCCGGTTCATGGTCGGTAGCGAAGACGATGGTCGATTGGTTGGTCTCGATCCGGAACCCAGTCGCACCCTGCGGATGGTTCAGCGAGAAAGGCAGGACCCGAGCACCTCCGACGCGCACCAACGTTGAACGGAGTTTCCTTACCGTTATCCGGGCAGGAAGGTTCTTGAAGTCCACGGGAAAGAAGGGAGTACTCATCTGTGCTTCGAGCATCCTTCGCGTCTGTTCCGGTTCCTGCGAGGAATAGATCGTAATCCTTGATTCCGATCGATAGATCGGCTTGAAAAAGGGCAATCCCTGGATGTGGTCCCAGTGAAAATGTGAAAGGAAGAGATGAATACCCTGGCTGGTGAGACCTTTCCGTATGATCGAGTTACCCAGGTTGATGATCCCGGTACCTGCGTCGAAGACCATGATGTCATTGTCAGCCGTCCGCAGTTCAGTACAGGGCGTATTCCCCCCAATATGAAGCTTGTTCGACTCGGGTGTTGGAATCGATCCGCGAACACCCCAGAACTTCAGTCGGGCTTTCTTTTCTCGGTCCATAGTCGTTTTTACCTTAGCCTTCTACCTCTCTTGTATGGGCTCTTCACTGTCGTTAGTTGCACCGTTTGACGAGGATTGCGGTCATATCGTCGTCTTGCGGAGCATCGCCGGCAAATCTGTTGATCTCATTCAACAGGGTCGTCAATAGGTCCTGCATCGAATTTCCTTTGAACTCACGAATGACCTGGGCGACCCGGTCGTTGCCGAACTGTTCCTCGGATAGATTGGCATACTCGAAGAAACCATCGGTGATGATCGCCACCACATCTCCGGGGTCCATTTTCATCGGCGCGGGAACGGTGGATGGAATGTTTAACGGGATCCCCATCGGGAGTCCCGAAGACTCCAGGAACTCCACCTCTCCGGTCTGGGCATGGTAGTGGATCAGGGGGCCTTGACCATAGGAAAGGTACTCAACTTGTCCCTCCTCCGCATCCAGGATGCCGAAGAAGGAGGTAATGAAGCGGTTTCCGGGAAGATCGACCTTCAGCTGTTCGTTGATCTGTTTCGTGATGGCATCGAGCTGGCCGCCCATCCGCAGGCCAAGCCGGAACATAGCCCGCATCTGCGTGACACTCAATGCCGGGCCGATCCCGTGTCCGGTCGCATCCCCCAGCAGGAGGGCCATCCGTGTGCCATCGATCTCGACGGCATCGTAGATATCGCCACACGAGTCGTCTGCCGGCCGCGACCAGCAGGCGACGCTGTAACCTTCGATCGAGGGGACTTCCTTGGGCAGGACCGCCTGCTGGATGTCACGGGCTACGGCAAGATCCTGCTCGAGCTTCTGCTTGACGAGCCGCTCTTCGATCAACAATGCTCGCTGGAGGGCGACTGCGCACTGGGCGGCCAGGGTATCGGAGACCCGCTCATCTTCCAGTGTGAAGACCCCGTCTTTCTTATTGAGCACCTGGAGGACTCCGACCAATAGGTCATCGAGTCCGATCAGCGGAATCGAGAGCAGGCAGCGGGTGTGAAAACCGGTCTTCTTATCGATCTCCTGGTTAAACCTGGGATCGGCGTAACAGTCGGGTACATTGATCAGGGAACGGGTCTGGGCTGTTTCACCGGCGATCCCCTGTTTGGACGGAAACCGGATTTCCTGGGTGCCGGTGGCCACCTTTGAATAGAGTTCGTCGGTCTTCGGGTCAAAGAGAAACACGGTTCCCCGTTCCGCCTGCAGGGTCTCCAGGGCCGCCTCGATCACCAGCTGGAGCATCTCCCCCAACGCGATTGGGGCGCTCAAGCGGCGAGTCACATCCAGTACACGAAAGAGGCCACAATCTCGTAAATCAACGCATCGACTCAGCATGACAGCTCCTGAATGAAACGGGAAAACCGATATTGATCGGCAAGTTAACTGGTTATTGTAAACGAAAACTCGAATCAAAGCATGAAAGCTTTTCTTCACCTGTCTGACGCGTCCGCGGTCCGTGACATAGCCGTCCCGGCTGTGATCGTGAATCTAGTGCTTCTTGAGTTGTGCGGTGTCGGACGGGTCGGACATGTCGGACGGGTCGGACGGGTGGTGTCTGCTGTGCGGCGGGAGTGGAACTCCCTCGGTCAAAGCGGAACTGAAGTTCCGCACTCGTGTGCCCGACATGGGCTGTATCTAGGAAGTTGAAAGGTACTTTCAAGGAGGTGATGGAGCCAACCTGAGCCGAACCGCAAGGCGGAGCCG
>CP070717.1:561552-565069 GCA_020350445.1 Acidobacteriota bacterium
AAACGGAACGAGAAGCCGAACGAGAAGCCGAACGGTGATCCCCTGAATATTCAAGACCTGAAGGAAATGGGTATTCAGAGCTTGAATAAGATTGCCAAGGAACTCGATATTGAAGGCGCCACTGGGATGCGGAAACAGGAGCTGATCTTTCAGATCCTGAAGGCCCAGACGGAACGGAGTGGATTGATCTTCTCCGAAGGTGTTCTCGAAACACTCCCTGATGGGTTCGGCTTCCTCAGGGCACCTGAATACAACTATCTTCCCGGTCCGGACGATATCTATGTCTCCCCTTCGCAGATCCGCAAGTTCGATCTGCGCACCGGAGATACCGTCTCCGGTCAGGTGCGTCCCCCGAAGGATGGGGAACGATACTTCGCCTTGATCAAGGTCGAAGCGATCAATTTTGAGCATCCCGATGTGGCCCGGGAACGGACCTTCTTTGAGAATCTTACGCCGCTTTATCCGCTGGAACGGGTGAAGCTCGAGACCGAAACCGAGGACCTCACCGGGCGTGTCATGGACCTTCTCAATCCGATCGGAAAGGGACAGCGTGCCTTGATCGTGTCTCCGCCGCGGGCCGGTAAGACCATGATTCTGCAGAGTATCGCGCATTCGATCGAACAGAATCATCCCGAGGTTGTATTGATCGTTCTGCTGATTGATGAGCGGCCTGAAGAAGTCACCGATATGACCCGCTCGGTCAGTGGTGAAGTGGTCAGCTCAACCTTCGACGAACCCGCCTCGCGTCACGTTCAAGTAGCAGAGATGGTCCTCGAGAAAGCGAAGCGCCTGGTTGAACATCGCAAGGATGTCGTCATTCTGCTCGACTCGATTACTCGACTGGCCCGGGCCTACAACACGGTAGTACCACCCTCCGGAAAGGTTCTCTCAGGAGGTGTTGACTCGAATGCACTGCAGCGTCCAAAGCGATTCTTTGGAGCCGCCCGTAATCTGGAAGAGGGTGGCAGCCTGACGATAGTCGCCACTGCCCTGATCGATACCGGAAGCCGCATGGATGACGTTATCTTCGAAGAGTTCAAGGGCACCGGTAACATGGAACTGGTTCTGGATCGGCGCCTGGTCGATAAGAGAATCTTCCCGGCAATCGATATCAACCGCTCCGGTACCCGGAAGGAAGAACTCTTGCTCGACGAAGGGACACTCAATCGGGTCTGGGTCTTGCGCAAGGTGCTCAATCCGCTCTCCGTTACGGAGTCGATGGAGCTGCTGCTCGACAAACTCGGTAAGACCAAGGACAACGATCAGTTCCTGCAGTCGATGTCACAGGGATAAGAGCACAGCCCGCTGGGCTGCGCGGAAAGCTGGAACGCAAGCGTTCCGCTTGCGAAGAAAGCCGGAAAGCTGGGGAGCGGCAGTCACCCAACACCAACTCCAGCGCATTTCCCTCTTTGAACGGTCAGCCTCCCTGTGCTAAACTCGGCTTCGGGAAGTTCATGAAGATCAACATGTATCTCTGGCGTTGGTGGTATAGCTAAATTCGACCGGGGAGAACTGTCGATCTCATGTAGCCTGACATAGAGAAAATCAATCGAAGAAGAGGCCGTGAAGACAGTTCTTCACGGCCTTTTTTGTTTTTTGAGGTATCGTCAAAGATGAACTTGATGAGAAACTCCGATCTCTTGGAGTGGGGCAGTTCCACTGCCGCTTTCTTCGAGGGAGTTTCACTCCCGCCCGTGACAGAACGATCGCCCTCGAAAGAGGGGCATCAAAGCGTTGGCGGGACTGAGAGTTCCTCGGTCAGGGCTGAAGCGGAACTACAGCACTCCAGGAAATTGCCTGGAATTGGAACAGGTGACTGCAGATGATTTTTCACAAGTCTGTACTTGCTGACTTACTGACACCGGTTTCGGCCTATATGCGGGTCTCTGCCGACAGTGATCGGGCGTTTCTTCTGGAGTCTGTCGAAGGTGGGGAGCGGGTTGCACGCTACTCCTTCATCGGAGTTGATCCCTATCGCAGCTTCGAAGGGACACTTGAGGAGTTTCGCCAGATCTTTCCCCAACTGCAGCCTCCCCATCCTGATCTTCCGCCATTTGCCGGAGGAGCTGTGGGAGTCTTCGCGTACGACATGGTTCGGGAACTCGAACGAATTCCTCACGAAGGAACGGAGCCACCCCGATCCGCAGTCCGGATGGACCTCTATTCCACGGTTCTCGCGTTTGATCATGTCAAGCACCAGATCATCATCATGTCTCACGACAGTGCGGAGAAAGTCGATGAGATCGAGCAACGCTTGAGGCAGGTATCGAGTTCCGAATCGAGAGTCCTCTCAACGGAGAAGGTCGCCGCTATAAAGAGCGATTCAAGCCGGCGTAACCTCCTTGATTCCGGCCGCGTAGCGCGCTCGTCTTTCTCACGTGATGAGTTCTGTGATGCGGTGGAGAAGGCAAAAGAGTACATTCGTGCCGGGGATATCTTCCAGGTGGTCTTGTCTCAGCGCTTCGAAGAAGACTTTAGAGGTGATCCATTCTCGGTCTACCGGGCTCTTCGCTATATCAACCCGTCACCGTACATGTTCTTTCTGAAGCAGGGTGAGACCTGTGTGGCCGGTTCATCGCCTGAAATGCTCGTACGGGTGGAGGGCAGGGAACTGGAGTACCGGCCCATCGCTGGGACACGACGAAGAGGGCGCGACGCCGAACATGAAAGACGGCTCGAAGTGGAACTGCTCAATGATGAGAAGGAGAAGGCGGAACACTTGATGCTCGTTGATCTGGGCCGAAACGACTTGGGTCGTGTGTCCGACTTCGGGGAAGTGCGAGTCGAAAACCTGATGTTCCTGGAAAAGTACTCCCACGTGATGCACATGGTCAGTGCGCTGAAAGGACGACTTCGGGAAGACCGTGACCGGTTCGACGCCCTGGCGGCCTGCTTTCCGGCGGGAACCGTCACCGGAGCACCGAAGATTCGGGCAATGGAGATTATTCAGGAACTCGAACGCTCCAATCGGGGAATCTATGCCGGTGCAATCGGGTATATAGATTATTCAGGGAATCTCGACAGCTGTATCGCGATTCGAACGATTGTTTTCGAGAACGGGAAGGCCCAGATTCAAGCCGGAGCCGGGATTGTTGCCGACTCCGTCCCCGAACTCGAAAACCTCGAGTGCCATAACAAGGCACAGGTATTGTTCAAAGCATTAGAACTCGGCAGAGAACTGTAGGCCAACCGTCCTCGGTTGTCTCTTGCATTATGAGTCAAGGGTGGAAGGTCTTGGGTTTTGGGTTTTGGGCTTTAGGCTTTTTGCCATTGGCCATTGGCCATTGGCCATTGGCCGCTGTTTCCTGGCCACTAGCCATTAGCCGCAAACTGCCAGCAGCCAATCGCCAAAACCCAGAAGCAAAGGCAATTTAGCAATTAGCAATTAGCATTCAGCATTTAGCAATTAGCAATTAGCAATTAGCATTTAGCAATTAGCTATTAGCAATTAGCGATTCGCGATCAGCGATGAGCATTTCGGATTAGCACCTTCGCCAGCCGTCAACCGACAACCGAC
>CP070717.1:565169-571924 GCA_020350445.1 Acidobacteriota bacterium
AAGACATCAGGTCCGTTGACCCGGCCCTGTTCCTGCCCAGGCCCCGCGCCCCAGGCCCCAGGCCTCAGTCCCCAGGCCTCAGTCCCTCCCTAGATCCCATCCCAGTAGTTGCGGTCGAGGGAGCGGTACTGGATCGCTTCGGCGACGTGAGGGGATTGGATCTTGGAAGAACGGTCCAGATCGGCGATGGTGCGCGAGACCTTGAGGATGCGGTCGTAGGCCCGAGCCGACAGTTTGAGTTTGCGGATCGCCTTTTCCAGAGTCTCCTTGGCTTCGGGATCGAGGACACAGTAACGCTGGATCTGCCTGGCCCGGATCTGGGCGTTACAGACAACTCCATCTTTCTTGTACCGTTCGAGTTGACGATTCCGCGCCCGAGCCACGCGTTTGGCGATCAGGGACGATTTTTCCCCCTTGGGAGCCGCTGTCAGTTCCTGGTATTTCACTTCCGGGACATCGACGTGGAGATCGATCCGGTCCAGGAGGGGACCCGAGATCCGGGTCAAATAGCGATGGACCTGCGAGGGAGAGCAGGTACAGTCTTTAAGAACACTGTTCAGATATCCGCAGGGGCAGGGATTCATCGCAGCGACCAGGATAAATCTGGCTGGGAAGGAGAGGGAGCGGATGGCGCGACTGATCGTGATCGTCCCGTCCTCGAGTGGTTGACGCAGCACTTCGAGTACATTGCGCTGGAATTCTGGGAGCTCATCGAGGAAGAGGACTCCGTTATTCGCGAGCGAGACCTCTCCCGGTTTGGGAATCGATGTGCCCCCTATCAGTCCTGCTGAACTGATGGTGTGGTGGGGTGCCCGGAAGGGACGGGTTGCAACGATCGGCTGCTCATCCAACAGTCCGCAGACGCTGTGGATCGCAGTAGTTTCCAGGGCCTCATCGAACGTCATCTCAGGAATGATTGAAGGAATCCGCTTAGCCAGCATCGTCTTTCCGGCACCAGGTGGACCGATCAGCAGGATGTTGTGGCCTCCGGCGCAGGCCACCTCCAGCGCCCTTTTGGCGGAAGGCTGCCCTTTGACATCGGAAAAGTCAGCCAGTCCATTGTTGGTACGAGCGAAGAGTTCCTCGCGCTTCACTACGACGGGCGGGAATTTCTCGACTTCTCCATGGAGCAGGTCGACAACCTGGGTGAGTGAATGCGCTGGATAGACTTCTATTCCGTCCACGACTGCCGCTTCGCGGGTGTTGTCGGCTGGAAGCAGGATCCGGTCAAAGCCATGGTCTCGGGCACTGAGTGCGATTGGAAGAGCGCCGCGGATCGGGCGCACCCGGCCGTCGAGAGAGAGCTCGCCCAGGATCAGCCAGTCTTCGATCGCATCGGCCCGGAGCGGACCGACGATCCCGAGTACGGCGAGGGCAATCGGCAAATCGTAGCAGCTGCCCTCCTTTTTGAAGTCGGCGGGGGCGAGATTCACGGTGATCTGTCCGGTCACCGGATAGTCGAACCCGCAGTTGTGAATGGCCGCTTTTACCCGCTTGTCGCTCTCTTTGATGGCGGTATCAGGCAGTCCAACAACGTGGTAGCACTGCTTCATACTCACGGACAGGTTGACTTCGATATCGATCATCTGGGCCTTGATCCCCAGGACGGCGGCACTGTGAATCTTCAGAAGCATGGTTTCCTCCGGATTACTCGTTCTTTCGATGCCTATTACGTCCGAGAATCGAAAAGTGCGAACTTCGGGGAGGTAAGCGAGGTTGATCGCCTTGGGAAGGGAGGGCGGATCTGCACGCGGAATCGGGCTTTGTGACAGAATAGTGCGCTTCAAGATCAACGATAACCGCTGAGGGATAGGATCGATTATGGATAAAGAATCGCGTTTCTTGAGAGCTTGTCGACGGGAGTCAGTGGACTGTACCCCTGTCTGGTTCATGCGCCAGGCGGGTCGCTACATGGAAGAATATCGCGCGCTACGGAAGAAGTACACGCTGCTCGAACTGTGTCATGCACCGGAGCTGGCCGCCGAAGTCACGATGCAGCCGATCAACCGGTTCGACCTGGATGCTGCCATCATTTTCGCCGATATCCTCCTGCCTCTGCCGGGTCTGGGATTGGAGTTCGAATTCGCTGTTGGAGAGGGCCCCAGGATTCATAAGCCGGTCCGAAGTGCCGCTGATGTTGAAAGACTGAGGGTTTTCGAACCGCGAGAAGAACTGGGGTTCGTTCTCGAGGCACTGGGAATCGTTCGCGGGCAGCTGCCGAAGTCGGTTGCGCTGATCGGATTCGCGGGGGCTCCTTTTACCTTGGCCAGTTATATGATCGAAGGTGGCTATTCCCGGCACTTCGTCCTGACGAAGCAGTTGATGTACAGCGAGCCGCAGGCCTGGCATTTGCTCATGGATAAGATTGCCACGGTCACAGGAGAGTACCTTCGGGCCCAGGTCGAAGCGGGCGCCCAGGTGGTGCAGCTGTTCGACAGCTGGATCGGCGCTCTGGGTGCCGATGACTATCGAGATTATGTCTTACCCCATTCGAAGAAGATCTTCGATTCATTGAGTGACCTGGACATCCCGAAAATTCATTTCGGGACGGGGACTTCCGGCTACCTCGAACTGATGCGGCAAGCGGGCGGAACCGTGCAGAGTGTGGACTGGCGGATGCCGTTGGACCAGGCTTGGGAGAAGATTGGGTTTGACTCCGCGATCCAGGGAAACCTCGACCCGATTGCCGTCCTCTGCGATCAGGACACCCTCAAGCGTAAGGTCTTCGAGATCCTCGAGAACGCCGGCGGACGACCGGGCCACATCTTTAACCTCGGGCACGGCTTTCTGCCTCAGACACCTGTCGAGAATGTCGAGGCGATGATCGAATGGATCCACGGCTACAAAGCCTCATAGCGTCGGTGGTCGGCCATTAAAATACTGCCATGGCCATCGGAAACGAATTCGATTCAACCATTTCGTGGCCTCATTACATCAAATATAAAGGTGTGAGATGTTGAGACTGGTTTTGGCTTTCGTCACTTGCTTTTCATTGTTGAGTCCCCTCGTGGCACAGGACTGTGCTTCCGTAGCGGCGCAGATGAAGCTTCCGAAGAAGATTAAGACTCGTGGCAAGCCGAAGGTCGTGAAATGGGAAGATGTCGACAAGGTGCTCGCCGAGTTGACGGAGAGACTGCAGGGAAGTCAGTGTTCCCTCACGTTTGCCCAGGTGTTCAACCCGAAGGGCAAGGAGGAGGAACTCAACTTCCCGTTGACGAACAATCTGATCCGGATCGCTCCGGAGAACACCTTCGAAGGACTTCCTGTGAAGACTAAAGAAGGGGACTTGCTGGGGCCGTACCTCGGTCGGGCCCGGTATGAGCGATCGGGTGGGCTCTATGCTTCTGGCGGTTATTCCCTCTACTATTTCCAGTATCAACGGGAAGGTGGACAGCCTCAGTCAGTCGGAAATCGTCTGTTATTGGGCGATTTTACGGTCCCATGGGCTGGCCTTAAGGATAAGGTCTTGGTAGATTTCAGGGAGTGACAGGGTTGCTTTCTGGTCAGTGTTGAGAGATGTGTAGGTTTTTCGTCAGGTCAATCGTTCTGGTCTTGTTGCTTGGGTGTGTCTGTGGATCGCTGTTGGCGCAGCCCGACACCTACAGGGTGGCGTACGACTCGGGCCGGGTGGCCGGAGAACAGGCGGGGCGTGCTGATCAAGAAGGAGCCGCACCGTTCGACTTTGCCAACAAGGTCGACTACCAGACTGCATTGAACGGTTTCGATGCTTCCATCCATGACCGTGATGTCTACATGGTTGCGTTCCGTCGGGGCTTCGAAGACGGTTACGAAGTAGGCTACGGACTGGGTCAGGAGAAGAAGACCCTGTCGGCACCGCCTCCGGTCGTCGTTGATGATCCGATTCCCAGCTATCCGACGGGCGGACGGATCATTGTCCCAAGCGGTACTGAGATCGAAGTTAGACTCCTCGAAACATTGAGTACCAAGCGGAACGAACGGGGGGATGATTTTCGGGCCGAGGTGATGCGCGATATCGAAATCAATGGCGAGATAGCCATCCCGGCGGGCTCCCGGGTCAACGGAACGATCACCCATCTCAAGCAGGCCGGTCGGATCAAGGGCCGGGCTGAGATGAATCTGAGCTTCAATGAAATCGAACCTCGGGGTGGGCTCGCTTTTCCAATACAGGGCACGGTCGCGTCGATCGAGGACCGGGCCGACGAACGGGTCAAGGATGATGAGGGAACGCTCGAAGGCCCGGCCAGCAAGGGAGAGGATGGCAAGCGCGTGGCGAAGACAACCGGTATCGGCGCCCTGCTCGGCGTGTTGACCGGTGGCGGACGGGGAGCGAAGATCGGAGCCGCTGTCGGAGCCGTAGCTGGTATCGCCGGGATCCTGGCGACTCGGGGACAGGATATGGTGATCCCGTCTGAGACCGAACTTGTTATTCGCCTGGATGCCGACGCCAGTGTACCGACCGGGTTGTTGAGACCTTAATGGGCAGGGCTGCGTCTGGGGCCGCCGCACTTCAGTGAATCCTGTGGTAGGGTAGTGTCGTGGCGTCGGGAAATTTCTTTCAAAGTGAGAATGAAGCGGTGCTCAAGTCGATCCGTCCTTACCAGATCCATGGGGCGAGGTTTTTCGAGATTGGATTCTCCTTACCTTCCGACCCCGGGGATTCGGTCCGGCGCATCCGTGTTCCAGATAACCTGATCTATCCGGATGCCCGGGTGGGAGATCGGGTCAAGATTGGGATCTTGCTCGGTAATGTGACCCACATTGTGAAGGTGGAAGACTGAAGACTGTTTCCCTCTCTGAACTGTACGATATCCTCTGCGAGTCTGTTGCCCACGATCCCAGTTGGCCTGATGGGACCTGGCCGGTTCGTGGAGCCTTTTCGCCCCCGGCTTTCGAGGTTGTTGTTGGGGCGGTCCTGACTCAGAACACGCGTTGGGAGAATGTCGAAAAGGCGCTGCAGGAGATGGTTTCGCGGGGGTTAACGACAACCGAACGGGTCCTCAATGCTGCGCAGGACGAACTCGAGAAGGCGGTCGCGCCTTCAGGATTCTTCCGAAGGAAAGCGTCCACGCTAAGGTCCCTTTCGACACTGCTGCAGCCGGTTTTCGCCGGTCAGAAGAGGGTTTCTCGCTCACTTCTTCTCGAAGTCTCGGGCGTCGGGCCAGAGACTGCCGATTCGATCCTCCTGTATGCGTTCGGCGATCCCGAATTCGTGATTGATGCCTACACCTCCCGGCTGCTGTCGCGGCTGGGGATAACTGGGCCCGATGCTCGCTACGACGACCTGAAATCCCGGTTCGAAAACGAACTTGTTTGCGACACGAATCTGTACCGGGAGTACCACGCATTGATAGTCCAGCACTGTAAGAGGACCTGTCTGGCCAAGCCAAAATGTGACTCTTGCAACCTTGCGCGCCGCTGCTGTTTCTTTGGGACAGGCATGGCTGGATCACCTCGTTGAAAACTGGTCTGCGACCCTATTGATCGAGGTGTAAATCTGAGGCTAAAACCGTTTTCCTGGACGTGCTAGAATCCCTCCCTGTGAAAGCCGACGTTTTGATAATTGGAGCAGGATTTGCCGGTGCTGCAACGGCATACCATCTGGCCTGCGCGAAGCAAAGCAGCGTGATCGTTGTCGAGAAGGAAGAGGTCCCTGGCTTCCATGCGTCAGGGCGGAACGCTTCTCTGGTACTGCAGTCTGTCGAACATGGGGAAATCCGGGAGATAGTCGCCCAAAGCCAGCGTGAGTACAGTGAACGCCGGTCGACTGTGGGGTATCGTCCGGTTGGCTCACTGTTGTTGGGCGATGAACAGGAGTTAAGGCAGCTCCGGCAGCCGGATCTGGTGCCGACCGCCTTCCTGGATCCTGGCGCGGTCCGTGAGCGGATTCACGTTCTGAAGGGGTATCAGTTCGAGTCGGCTCTGTTGACCATGTCAGACGGGATCATGGACATCTCGCAGTTGCTTGGGTTCTACCTGGAGGGTTCGCGAAACGCCGGTCATGAATTGCACTTGAGCTGCGAGGTCTCGGCCATTAAGCGGTCCGGGGATCATTTCAATGTGCAGACTAACCTGGGATTGATAGAGGCTGGGGTAGTCGTTAATGCAGCGGGAGCGTGGGCACCCCGGATTGCAGGGTTTGCCGGACTGAAGACGCTTCCAATGCAGGCATTCAAGAGGCACCTGTTTATCCTCGAAGGGATCAAGAAACTCGACCCCGATTGGCCGTTTGTCTGGAGTGTGGCGAGCAATTTCTATTTCCGTCCCGAATCGGGAGGACTCCTGTTCAGCGTCTGTGATGAGGAACCGGGTTCGGGCGAATTCATTCAGATAGTTAACCCCGACATCAGCATACGCCTGGCGGAATTGATCGCAGAAGAACTGCCAGCTCTTGCAGATGCATTGGAACGCAGGGTCTGGTCCTGCTTCAGGACTAAGACGCCGGACGGCGAGTTCCATCTGGGCTGGTCGGAAGAGCAGCCGGAGTTTTTCTGGATCGCCGGTCTCGGCGGCCATGGAATGGGTGCGAGCTGGGAACTCGGCCGCCGGGCAGCTGAAATGCTTATAGCGGGACCGAAGCGAGGCTAAGGGTTATCGGCCGTTCACGGTAGGCGGCGAATGGTGCAGCCGGTCGGGTTGCCGTGCGAATTTCTTCAGGAACTCTTCGATTGTCTGGTAGTAGTCTCTGATCGTCTCCTTTTTTCGCCAGCCGTGCTTTTCACCGGGATAGAGTCGGTTGACGTGGGGAATCTCGCGCTCTCGAAGGGAGGCCACCA
>CP070717.1:572024-576280 GCA_020350445.1 Acidobacteriota bacterium
AGAATAGCATAGCTCACACCGACGGTCACTAACGTACGACAAGCTTCCAGCTTGTCTCCCCGGAACGTAAGCGTCCCGCTTGCGATTCAGGACGGTCACTAACGTACAACAAGCTTCCAGCTTGTCTCCCCGGAACGTAAGCGTCCCGCTTGCGATTCAGGGTTTGGAGACTGGGGAAGGGTTGACGGTCATCCATCGCCAACCGTTCTCGCATTCTGGTCACTCTGAGAGGGCCCGATCGATCCTTCTCTTTACAATCCGAAGGATCATCGGGGAGGGAGCCGCCTCTTCGAGCATTGCAAGCTCGTCGGAGGCCAGTCGGTCCGATCGGCTCAAGAGGGCTTCCAGGTACCAGATGAAGTCGAAGTCTCTTTCCAACTGGTTCGTAATAAGCTCCAAAACGGTGGGAAACGAATCCGAGAATTCCTTGGTTAGACAATGACTTAATACCCGTCTTCTCATCCAACCTCGAGGTAGTTTCTCAAGGATCACCGACATCGTTTCGACATCCAGGGCGTCGGGGAGGGTACTCCCCAGGAGGAGGTAACGCATGCGACTGAACGGCGAGGGGAAGTGTTCGAGCTCCTCAATCAAGGAAGCGGAAGGGCGGGTCTCGACGAGTGGCCTGCGTTGGTCTCGGAGTTCATGGCTGCCGGATGGTTTCGGTTCTTCGGGTTCTTCGGGTTTTTCGGGTTCGTCGGGTTTTTCGGGTTCGTCAGGTTCGGCACGTTCAACACGTTCAACAGGTTCGGCACGTTCAACACGTTCGGCAGGTTCGTCACGCTAAACACGTTCAGCAAGTTCAGCGCGTTCGTCAGGTTCGTCAAGTTCAGCTGGTTCGACCTGGTCCGGCTCCACTTCTGGAGAATGTGGGGCTGGAGGGGGAATTGGAGTGGTCGAGGCGGCTTCTGAAGACCGGACGCGCACTTCCCGGCGTTTGAGTTCGGTCTGCGCAACTTTAAGGGCCGCCACAAGTGAGCCGGCCTTCTTTCCAGGGACCGCGTCATCCAGCTGATCGAGGTTGACCTGTTGAAACAGCTCATCGGCCCATTCGAGGACCTCGGTGACGGACGAGCCGGGACTGGTTGAGAATCGTTCGAGGAGGGATTCACCCCCCTCGAATCCCAGGTCGACGGCAAGGTCCTTTCTTTCCTGCTGCGACAGGGCCGAGACGAACTGCCAGAGATCTGACATCTTCTTCATTCGTTTCATCGACCCGGAGGTCTCACGCAGCTCTCTGAGGAGACGGAGGAACTTCTCGGCCTGGCGCATGGTTGGCTCCAATCAGACCTTCTTGCTGGTTCCGGCACTAATCTGCGAGGGCAGCTTGGAGATATCCTGGAGCAGGTTCTTGAGATCGACACCGGCCAGCTGGTCCATGATCGGAGTAAGCTGGCTCAGCACTTGCACCACATCCTCCGTGAGCTTCCCAGCTCCGGTTCCGCCGCCATCTGATCCGTTGCTGATAATCGTTGTTGTACCCGCACGGGACAGGGGCTCGGAAACGGCAGCAGCGATTTCGGGAAGGACTTTGAGAGCTTCGATAGAGAGACCTGCTTCGTTGTAGAGCTTGAGAGCTTCGGCCAGGAGACGTCGGGCTTCGGCTTCGGCTTCCCCTTTGGCCCGGACGGCATCGGCTTCAGCCAGACCGATTTCTCTGCGCATCTTGGATTCGGCTTCAGCCTTTGCCGAACCTTCCGCCTTCAGGGCCTCGGCCGCTTCTTCGCGCTGCTTCCTGTCAGCGGCGGCCTCGCGTTCGATTCGATACTGGTTGGCGTCTGCCAGCCGTTCGGCTTCGTACTTCTTGGCATCGGCTTTCTCACGAATCGTGGCATTGAGTTCGAGCTTCTGGCGTTCGACTTCTCGTTTGGCAATTTCGATATCCTGGACTTTCAGCTCCATCTCACCCGATTTCACCGCTTGAGCGTCGGCGACATCGACTTCCTTCTTGATAGATGCACGCTTGAGACTAAGGCTCTTCTCCGATTCTGCGACTTCAACATCAACGGAAAACCTCTTCTGCTCCTTCTGTTGACGGGCGGCTTCCTCTTCAATCTTGGCATCCCGGTCGGCGGTTGCTTTTGCAATTCGGGCGTGCTTGAGCGCTTCCTGGATCTTGGGCTGCCCGAGAGCATTGAGATAACCTTCGTCGTCCTGAATGGCCTGGAAGACGAATGATTTGAACTCGAATCCCATACCCACGAGATCTTGATGCGCCTCGTCTCGGACCTTTTCCTGAAAGCTCTTCTGGTCACGATAGAGTTCTTCAACGGTGAGCGTCCCGACAATCCCGCGGAGGTGACCGGCCACGGTTTCCTTGATCGTGGCGGAGACTTCATCGGGAGTAGTTCCAAGAAAACCCTCGGCGGCCCGGCGAATATGTTCGGTTTCACTCCGGATCTTGACCTGAGCCACGGCTCTGACGTTGATGGGAATGCCCTGAACCGTATAGACGTGGTGCAGGTCGATATCCAGGGTCATCATCTTCAGGGAAAGGTACTCATAGCCCTCCCAGGCGGGCCAGACGAAGGTTCCTGCACCTCGGACGATCCGGAATCCCTCAGCGGTTCCGTCCTCATTCATGACCTTCTTTCCCAAGAGTTTCTTTCTTCCGTAGACGACGAGGGCCTCGTCGGGTCCCGCTTTCTTGTAGCGGGCGCGGATCACGATGTAGGCGATCAGAAGCAGGGTGAGCAGGGACACCAAAGCGACTATAAAATTCATACTCCCTCCTTATCTCCTTTCGGGCCAGAGAAGAGCGAGCCGAGAACGGCCGAAGGCCGGATCGGCCTGCATCTTGATTCTCTCATCTGCGACACTGGAAATGAATCCACAAACTTGCAGAGGGGAATCTCTCCAGGGGCCTCTCAAGGTTTACGCTTGGGTACGGAGGTTATTCAATCGCCGGAGGCGACCGAGGGGGTATAGTCCACGATAAACGGCATTGGCCGCTCCAGTTCGAGAAGTGAGAGGGCCTGTATCAGCACATCGCGCTGTATGTTTGGGTTATCGGGCTCTCCCAGAGGGTAGCCGAGGGGCCGATCTACGAAGAGAGCTCTCGGTGGGTTCACTTTCTCGGTGACTTCACGCAGGAGAGTGACTGAAGTCGTCGGAATCCCAAGTTTCTCGATGACGGACTGGATCAATCCAACGGACTGATTGCAGACCGGTCAGACCGGGGTGAGTACGACGGCGTCAACTTGATCCTCGAGGAGCATCTGGGCTGTTTCGGGAGCCGTTTTCGACAGCAGGCGCCCCGGAGCGGTGATCGAGCCCATGAAGCTGAAGTGTCGTGGATTGATCGATCCGATGCGGCCTTCGGCCTGTAGTTCAACCAGGCGGTCGAGCGGGAGGGCAAGGTTCGCATCGCTTAGAACGCCGGTGTGGTCGAATGCCTCGCTTCTATGCCCCAGCCTGAGGGTCGACAAATCGGTCCCCTGCTCAATGACACGAAATGAGGGATCTCCGCCTTTGAGCTCTTCATCAAAGGGTTCCTGCTCGGGCTTGTAAAGGGCTGCCGTCGTAACCACGGCAATCTTTGCTTCGGAGAGGGGGACTTGCAGCCGGGCGCCGCTGCCCCAGTCGGCAGAGCGGTAGCGGTAGGTCTTCATGAAGATTCTGTACCTGAGCTTGAGATCCCCGATTTTTGCCATAGTTTCCTCAGATTTTCCGCGACTTCAGAGGTCATTGTCTCATCTAACGACTTGAGATGAGAACCGTAATAGTCAATGTCCCCGTGATCTGGTGTTTACTTGTTGCCGGTTATGCCGAAGTAGAGCAGGTTGCCTCGATAGACCTCTACTATTCTGGAGACGTCCAAGGGAATTTTGAACCCTGTGGGTGTAAGGCCGGTCCGACCGGTGGACCGGCACGCAGGGCCGGAGTGACGCTGGACTCGCGCGACGCAGTCCATCGAGCGGGTCTACACATTGATGCCGGGAACTATTTCGCAGGTCCTGGACCGGGTGCGGCAGCCGTAAATGATTTCATGCAGTATTCACTGGAGTTCATTCCCGTCGAAGTGATGAATCTGGGAGCGGATGATCTCTACTGGTGGCCGGAGTTGAGCAAGTTGGAGCTGGCCAGGACCCAGTTCATTTCGACTAATCTGCGGCCGCGGGAACCGGGGGTAAAGGCGCCCCCGCGATATGCGGTCGTGGAGATTTCGGCCGGGCAGCTCGGAGTGAAGCGTCCGGTTCGAATTGGCTTTCTCGGAATCGTTGACCCGGGCCTTGTCAAACCGAATTCCAAGCTCC
>CP070717.1:576380-579121 GCA_020350445.1 Acidobacteriota bacterium
GGGGCATCCATGTCGAGGCAGATATTGACGGTGAGGAGGGATTCCCCGACGGTGAGCTTCGGCACCCGTTCGAAACTCTCTCCATTCGCTCCAACGGAGAGGCTCTTCAACTGCGCAGCGGGAAAGGGCGTTATCAACCCGTTCTGCCCCGCGTCACCCGGTTCGCCGGAGAATCTCAGGACCCCTGGTTGGTCCAGATCGAACTCGAATCAGAGACCCGAGAAGAACTCTGGACGGGAGGGGAATCGAAGCTGACCTCTGAGTGGACCCTGTTTCTTCCCAATTACCGTCCCGGTCTCTTTCCAAGGAATTCACCATGAGCGAGAAGGGAAGCATCTTGTTCATCATCCTGATCCTGGTGCTGGTGATGGCGGCGCTTCTCGGGGTGGCGGCGCTCCAGGTCGTCAGTCAGTGGAGGGTGGCATCGTCGGTTGAAAAGCAGCTCTATGCCGTCTCCCTTTCCGCCAGCGGAATCGAATACGGACGCTCCCTGCTGCAGTCCCTGGAGCCCGACGAACTCCTCAAAGGCCGCGACGGGGTCCTGTGTGCCTCCGGCGAGTCTCGAGATCCCGTCCCTGCAGCAATCGCTCGCTTCGAGGATCTTCGCGGATGGAGCCCGAGCTGTGATGATGGATATCCATTTGACCCGGAATCAGGGGGAACTCTCTACCGCTACGAGGCCTCCGAATCGGCTTCCTTCTGGGTTCGTTTCTCAAATGATCCAGCCGAGGAATATGGGACCGATACGAACGGGATTATTGTTCTGCGCAGCCTGGGCGTCGCCGGGGCCAGTCTCTCGAGCCCTGAACTTCCCCGGTTCAAGAACCATGTCGCCCTCACCGAAGCGGCGTTTCGCATCGAGAAGCAGTTTGAAGTCTCGGCGGCTCTCACGCTGTTTGCCAGCGAACTTCAGCTCGATCTCGACGGCAGTCAGTTCCAGGTGAATGGCGGTGAGGTTCCCGCCGTCGGTGTGATCGGACTGGCCGGGGCGAATCTGGTCGAAGAGTTCGAGCAGGCAGTGGGTGCTGCACAACTGGAGCGCTTTGGCAGCGGCGAAACGATACCCGTGGTGGCAGACTTATCCCGGCGCTACGAGTCGAACGAGACGCTCTCAGTGCTCTTGCAGCCTGGATTCTGGCAACATGTCGAGCAGCACCTGGCCGATTTTGCACGCCCTATCCCGGCTGACACGCCCTCGGGAAGTGGGCTCTATCTCTTCACCGATGGAGACACTCTCGTTCAGACGCTTTCCGGTGTTGTGATCGGACAAGGGGATTTGCGCCTGACGGAAGATTCCAGGATTCGAGGATTGCTGATCCATCTCGGGAATGGAAGCCTGCACCTCGAAGCAGACAGCGTTGTCGAAGGTGGTGTCTGGCTCTCGAACGTTGATGCCTCGAAGGTGTCCCTCACCTCCCGGCCGGTCCAGCTCAGGATTGCTGATCAAAGCTCGATTCGGTATGACCGTGAGCAGGTTCGGTCGGCTCTGAGCCAACTTCCTCCGACACAGCTTTACTGGCGGATGATTTTCCCTGAAACCCGCCGGTGAAGTCCTTCGTAAAACAAGAGTTCTGGTATCATGCTGGCCGGTGCTGCTGGTTTACCAACGTTCCCATTGAGAGATGAGTTTGACTGGAGAATAGTTATATTGAGAGTCTTTTGCATCCTTCTGACCCTGGCTGCCGGTAGTCTGACCGGGTGCTCATCGCACCAGGAAGAGCAGACTATTCGGTTTCCCTACCTCTGGCTTGGTGAACCCGGTTTCGGTGGAGATATCGATCAACAGGACTTCGTCGAGCCTTCAGGTATCGTCTTTCACCCCACACGCAAGACCCTGTTCGTAGTCAGTGATGAAGGGGAGATTGCCGAGATGAAGACCGATGGCACCCCGGTCGCGAACTTCCCAGTGGAAGGCGATCTCGAGGGGATTACGGTGAATCCCGCAACTGGACTCCTCTATGTTGTTGTCGAGGCGGAAGACGTCCTGCTCGAATTCGACGCCGATCAACAGGCGATTACGCGCAAGTTTCCGATCAGCCGGAAGTTCGAGGATGACAACAACTTTCTGCAAAAACAGATCGACCGGTTCGACAACGGCTGCGAGTCGATCACCTTCGTTCCTGACGCGAACCATCCCGAGGGCGGCACATTTTACGTCGGTAACCAGTGGGATCCACCCAGGGTTCTCGAAGTCGAGGCGCCCCTCCTGTCAAGTGGCGAGCGGGGCGGGGAAGCGCGCATCATCCGAGTCCTGCCGGTCAGACTCGACGACCCGGCCGCCATGTACTACGACGAGCACACCGGTCTGCTCAACATTGTCAGTGATGCCGACAACATTCTTCTCGAGGTCTCCCTCGACGGCTATATCGTCAAAGAGTACGCCTTTCTCGGCAACGACCAGGAAGGGATAGCTGAAGACGAAGAAGGCAATCTCTACATCGCCCAGGACTCCGGCGGAATCATCAAAGTCAAGGACCTCCGCGCCCAAAAGTAAGACAAGCTTCCAGCTTGTCGACAACCAGTCGGGTCACCGAGTCTCCGAGTGATCGAGTGACCCTTTCGAGTCACCGGGTGACCCTTTTTAAGTGACCGAGTGACGGAGTGACGGAGTTACCCGGTCACCCGGTCACTCTTTCCTGGAGTGCTGAACTTCTGTTCAGCCTTTCTGAAGGAACTTCAGTTCCGTCAGGTTGCCGCGAACCGGCGGGAGAGGAACTCCCTTAAACAGGGCGGCAGTGCAA
>CP070717.1:579221-583652 GCA_020350445.1 Acidobacteriota bacterium
AGTCGGCCGCTGCGCCTCGAGTAAACTTGACTAATTTGATTCGAGAAAAGAAAATGGCCCCTGCTTCCCTGCGCTTCCTAAGGAGAATTGATGGATATCAATGAGATAAAGGTGCTAGTCGAACTCATCCAGTCTTCGGGAATCGAGGAATTTGAGATGGAAAAATCGGGCGTCCGGTTGCGAATTCGGAATTCCCGGAATCTCCAGGTAACGGGCGTAGCAGCCGAACTGCCCCACACGATAGTGACTGCGGTTCAGTCTCAAGCGGAGATACCGCCGGCTGAAGAGGAGCAGGATGACCTCTATGTCTTTAAGGCTCCGATCGTCGGAACCTTTTACCTCACGCCGAAACCGGATGCTGATGCCTTTGTCTCGGTGGGTTCAAGGGTCTCAAAATCCCAGGTGATCTGCATTATCGAAGCCATGAAGATCTTCAATCAGATCGAATCGGATGTCAGTGGGGAGGTCGTCGAGATTCTCGTTGAAAACGGACAGCCGGTTGAATACGGCGAACCCTTGTTCAAGATTCGTCAATCCTAGCCAGAGAACTCAAACGCATATGTTCAAGAAGGTTCTAGTTGCGAACCGCGGAGAGATCGCACTTCGGATTATCTGTGCCTGCAAGGAACTGGGCATACCCACGGTAGCGGTGTACTCGGAAGCCGACAGCCATTCACTACACGTCCGCTTTGCCGATGAAGCGGTCTGTATCGGCCCGGCGAAAAGTTATGAGAGTTACCTCAACATACCGAGCATCATCAGCGCTGCCGAGATCACCAACGTAGAAGCGATCCATCCCGGGTACGGATACCTGGCCGAAAGCGCCTATTTTGCAGAAGTCTGCGAGACCTGCGGCATCAAGTTCATTGGCCCGGCTCCCGAGATCATCGATCTGATGGGAGACAAGGCCCGGGCACGGGCTCGCGCTGCTGAAGTGGGCCTGCCGATCGTCCCGGGATCCGAGTTGATCGAAGAGGAGAATCGGGACGAAGCCCCCCGATTTGCAGAGCAGATCGGATATCCACTGATCATCAAAGCGGTTGCCGGTGGTGGCGGTCGCGGGATGCGTATCGTTCGGAAAGCAGCTGATCTGGAAGAAGCCTTGGCAACGGCCCAATCCGAGTCGCATAGCGCTTTTGGAAGCGCTGCCGTCTACCTCGAAAAGTATCTGGTCAACCCGCATCATATTGAGTTCCAGGTACTCGGCGATGAACATGGAAATGCGATTCACCTGGGTGAACGCGAATGCTCCGTGCAACGGCGCCATCAGAAGCTGATCGAGGAGACCCCGAGTCCTATCGTCGACGATGAGACCCGGGCAAGACTGGGAAACAAAGTCGCGCAGGCCATGCGTGATATTGGATACCAGAGTGCGGGCACAATTGAGTTTCTCCTTGATGAGGACGGCGAATTCTACTTCATCGAGATGAACACTCGAGTTCAGGTCGAACACCCGATCACCGAGATGGTGACAGGAGTCGATATTGTCAAGGAGCAGATTCGCGTGGCCGCCGGCCTCGAACTTGGATACCGGCAGGAAGATATCGCTCTCACGGGTCACGCCATCGAATGTCGCATCAACGCCGAGAATCCCGAGAACTTCAGACCCTCTCCGGGAACGATCACAGCCTACAATCCTCCAGGTGGACCCGGAATCCGTGTCGATTCAACGGCTTACCAGGACTGGCTGGTTTCTTCGCACTACGATTCACTGATCGCCAAGTTGGTGGCCTACGGCCGTGATCGCGAGGAAGCCCTGGCTCGGATGGTCCGAGCGCTCGATGTATTCATCATCGAGGGGATCGATACGAGCATCCCCCTGCATAAGAAGATCATCACTCATCCTGAGTTCATTAAAGGGGACTACAACACGTCATTTCTGGAGAGGATTGGAGTCGTTAAGTGAAGCATCAGTCTGCAGAGCGGGGAGCGTGGGGTTCAAAGCTTGGCTTCGTTCTGGCGGCCGCCGGTTCTGCGATTGGACTCGGGAATATCTGGGGGTTTCCAACTCAGACGGGATTGAATGGAGGAGCCGGGTTTGTCCTCGTCTACCTGGTGTGTGTCCTCTTGATCGGCGTTCCGGTCATGATCGCCGAACTCACAATCGGGCGCCGGTCAAAGAGTGACCCGGTCGGTGCATTCAAGAAACTCGCGCCGGAGTCGGCCTGGAAGTATTTGGGCGGTCTGGGTGTTCTGACCGGTCTGGTCATCCTCAGTTACTACAGCGTGATTGCAGGGTGGACACTGAAATACATTCTCATGACCGTTCAGGGGGTGTTCGACACTGCCAATACCGAGTCGGTCACCCAGATCTTCTCCGGATTCACCTCAGATGGTTACCAGACAACAGTGTTTCACCTGCTCTTCATGTGCATTACGGTCTGGGTCGTGACCGGTGGGATCGAGGGGGGCATCGAGAGAGTGACCAAGATCTTGATGCCGGTTTTGCTGGGCCTGCTGCTGCTGCTCGTCATCCGATCGGTGACCTTGCCGGGAGCGGGGGCCGGGATTGAGTTCTATTTGAAACCGGACTTCAGCAAAATCACTTTCGAGGTAGTCCTCGCCGCATTGGGGCAGGCGTTCTTTTCACTGAGCCTTGGCATGGGTGCCATGATCACCTATGGAAGTTACCTTTCCGAAAAGGAAGACCTCGTCTCGAGTGCTTTCTATGTCAGCCTTTCTGACCTGACGATCGCGTTCCTCGCCGGTTTCGCGATCTTCCCCGCCCTCTTCGCGGTTGAAGGTCTCAGCCCTGATCAGGGACCGGGATTGATCTTTATCGTCCTTCCCAACATTTTTGAGAGTATCCCCTTTGGCCAGGCCTTCGGAGTCGCCTTCTACATTCTTCTGGCAATTGCCGCACTGACCTCGTCGATCTCCTTACTGGAGGTTGTCGTGGCCTATTTCATCGACCAGCGGGGTTGGCACCGGCGAAAAGCCGCCATTACCGTAGGGATCATGGCCTTTCTGCTGGGTGTACCGAGTGCTCTCGGAGAAGGGGCCGTCCCCAGTCTGTCCGGATTTCTGGCCAACGCCGACTTCCTCTTCGGGAAGCTGTCGTTGATTATCGGAGGGTTGCTGATCTGCATCTTCCTGGGCTGGAAGTGGGGGATCCAGAAGGCGCTTGCTGAAATCCGCTCCAGCAATGACAGTTTTAGTCTCGCTCCGGTCTGGACGATCCTGATCCGCTTTATCTGCCCGCTTGCGATTGCCGTCATCCTGGTGGACCGGCTACTCAGTCTGTTCAGGGCATGATGAAGGGATTTCGACCAGGAGAGCTCTACCCGATCACCTCGAGCAGGAACCTTGCGGGGTTGACGCATGTTGAGCTTGCGAGGATCTTTCTCACCGCCGGTATTCGTTTCTTCCAGGTCCGGGAGAAGGAACTTGAAGACGGGCCACTACTCGACATACTCCAGCAGATCCGAAACCTGTGCGCCGACTTCGGTGCCCAGTTCATCGTCAATGACCGCGTGGACCTGGCCCTGGCAAGTCAAGCCCGGGGGGTTCACCTGGGCCAGACCGACCTGCCGGTTGCATTCGCCAGAGGCGTTCTGGGAGAGGATGCAGTGATCGGGATCACAACGCATAGTCAGGACCAGTTTCGCAGGGCACTCGAAGAACCGGTCGATTACATTGCCTGCGGACCGGTCTACTCGACGACTTCCAAGACGAGTCAATACGATCCCCTCGGACAGGATTTCGTTTCCTGGGCAAGAGCGCAAACCTCCCTTCCGATCGTGGCCATCGGTGGAATCACGATCGCCCGTGCTGGTGAGGTGTGGAGCGCAGGTGCCGATTCGATTGCTGTCATCTCTGGAATTGTGGATGCTGTCGTCCCGGATGAGGCTATCAGGTCCTACATGGAGCAGCGACCTCAATGACAGAACGCTTCACCTCACGCTGGGGCCTCATCATTTCGGTCATCGGGATCGCCGTAGGAACGGGAAACATCTGGCGGTTTCCTCGAATCGCCGCCGTCAATGGTGGTGGTTCGTTCCTTATCCCCTGGGTCATTTTCCTGTTTCTCTGGAGTATCCCTCTAATCATCGCCGAGTTCGGAATCGGAAAACTCACCCGCTACGGGCCGATCGGAGCTTTCGCTGTCATGCTGGGGAAACGAAAGGCCTGGATGGGAGGGTTCGTCGCGTTCGTAGCCACGGCGATCATGTTCTACTATTCAGTGGTCGCAGGTTGGTGTATCCGCTTCCTCTACCTTTCCCTGACCGGGCAGATCTTCGAGATATCTGACCACGGCGCCGACTGGACGAGTTTCACCGCATCCGGCTGGCAGCCGGTTCTCTTCCATTTCGTCGCCATCAGCCTGGGAGCCCTGATCATCAGCCGTGGCGTTGTCGGTGGGATCGAACGAGCCAACCGCATCTTGATCCCCTCGTTGCTCGTCCTGATCGTCATTTCAGCAATTCGGGC
>CP070717.1:583752-591861 GCA_020350445.1 Acidobacteriota bacterium
CAACGACGAAGAGCCTCTGGCTTCTGGTCGCTGGTCGTTAGCCGCCCGCTGGGCATTGGTCGCTGGTTGCTGGTCGTTGGTCATTCGCCGTATGCAGCTAATAGCTAACAACCAACGACGAAGAGCCTCTGGCTTCTGGTCGTTGGCCGTTCACCGCTCGCGGCCAATAGCTAACAACCAATAGCCAGCGGCCTCTTCCAGCTTCTGTCCCCTTTACTGATTCGCGCTTTCCGTGTAGTCTGGCTTGTAACTTTTGAGGGCAGAGCTGAAAACAGCCGGAAGAGCGTTTCCGGTGCAATCCAGCGGGGAATACATGTCTGAACCAAAACTCGTAGATGTGATGGGTGTAGGGGCCGTAACGGCCAGCCGACTCGAAATCGCCGGTATCGATTCCGTTGCAAAGTTGGCGAAAGCTGAAGTTGAGCATGTCGTTTTGGCGAGCGGCTTTCCGGCTTCACGGGCGGGAAAGGTGATTGCCGCCGCCGCAGAGCTGGATGCAGCATCCGTACGTAGTGCGGAGGAGGAACAGGTTTTCGAGGTCAAGGTCGACAAGAAGCCCAAGAAGAAGTCAAAGAAGGATAAGAAGACAAAGAAGGGCAAGAAGGACAAGAAGCCCAAGAAGGATAAGGGCGGCAAGAAGGACAAGAAGACCGCGAAGAAAGCTAAGGGAAAGAAGGGGACGAAGAAGGCCAAGAAGAAAGGCAAAAAGAAAGGATAGTCTTCCTCTCCCATGAGCACCCAGGCGTTCGAGCTAAACCAGCCCGAGAAGGAGTTGGTGGGACAGCTCGCGGACCTGTTGAGCCTCGGCAAACGAGAGGTGTGGACAGGTCATGTCACCTACTACGATACCTTTGACTGGCGGCTCTTCCGGAGCGGCTGGACCCTTGTCACTGAGACGTCTCCATCCGCGCAGTGGCTGATTCTGAGCAGTCTGCAGGAAGAGAGAGCCTATCGATCCCGGCTCGAACAACGTCCCGGCTTTTCCGAAAGCCTCCCGGATGGAATGGTCCGTACCGAACTCGAGCCCGTGCTGAAGATCCGCCGGCTTCTCCCCCTCGTCGAGATTCGCTGTTCACGGCGTACCTTCCGACTGCTTGATACCGAGAAGAAGACTCTGGCCTACCTGCATTTCGTCCGGGGCAAGGTCAGGAAGCCTGGCAGCCGGAGATATGCTGGAGAGCTTCCGGCTTCGTTCGAACTCGAACCGGTAACCGGGTACCTCGAGGAGTTCGCTCAACTGAAGTCGACGATCGAAGGCCTCAATCCACTCGTGCCCATCCCGTCACTGCTGGACCAGTCTCTGAACTTTCTGGGACGTGCCCCGCTGGACTACTCGTCGAAGGTCTCAATCGAACTCGCAGCCGAGATGTCGGCAGGTGAGGCGGTCCGACAGGTCTATCAGACGCTGCTCGGGACGGTGCTTGCCAACGAGTCGGGCACTCGGGCGGATCTCGACAGCGAATTCCTGCATGATTTTCGCGTGGCCATTCGCAGGACACGGGCCGCACTTACCCAGATCAAGGGCGTCATCCCGCAGGAGGTGACGGATCATTTCAAACGGGAGTTCTCCTGGTTGGGCAGGGTCACCGGCCCGACCCGCGATATGGATGTCTACCTGCTCGAGTATCCCAAATTCGTCAGCGACCTGCCCCCTGAGGTGGGACTGGAACTTCAGCCTTTGAAGTCTTTCCTGACCGAGCATCATCGGACCGAACAGGAACTCCTTGTCAGGGCGTTGAACTCGCGGCGATACAGAAGGCTGGTGCAGGACTGGAAGACATTCCTGGAGTCTTCCGCGGGGAACGGTGAAACCGCTCCCAATGCCGGGGTTCCGGTCAGAGAAGTCGCTTCGGGCAGGATCTGGCGAGTCTTTCGGCGAATTGTTAAAAAGGGAAACAGGATCGATGACTCGAGCCCGGCGGACGCACTGCACGAGGTCAGGCTTGATTGTAAGAAACTGCGCTACCTTCTCGAGTTCTTCACGTCGCTCTACGATTCTGATCAAATGAAGCAGCTCATCAAAGCACTCAAGGTCCTGCAGGATAACCTGGGAGAATTCAATGACTGCCAGGTGCAGCAGGAGAAACTGAAGGAGTTCGCGGAACAGATGATGGCTGAAGGCAGCGTGGGATCGGAAACCCTTTTGGCAATGGGAAGGCTTGTGGAACGCCTCGACCAGCGGCAACTCTCTCTGCGCTCCCAGTTCTCTCAGCGCTTTGAAAGCTTCGCCTCAGGGAGCAATGTGGAGTGCTTTCGTACTCTATTTGCGGCCACAGAAGGTTGAGCAGGAAAGGTTCGTTTTGAAAGTACTCGCGGTCTTCAATATCAAGGGCGGAGTCGGAAAGACGGCAGCAGCCGTGAATCTGAGCTACTTTGCCGCTCGCGAGGGACGGCGGACGCTGATCTGGGATCTCGATCCTCAGGCCTCAACAACCTTCTTTCTGCGAGTGAAGCCGAAGATCAAGGGTGGCGGGAAGGGGTTACTCAAAGGGAAGCGTCCCGTGGAATCGGCGATCAAGGGGACCGATTTCCCTGGATTTGACGTGCTGCCCGGTGATTTCTCATTCCGCAAGCTCGACCGGATCCTGGAACATGCCAGCCGGCCGGAAGAGTTCTTCATGCGACTGATCAAGACGCTGGGCAAGTATTACGACCTGCTGGTCTTCGACTGTGCCCCCGGGATGAATGTCGTCTCAGAAACCCTCTTCAAGACGACCGATGCGTTGGTCGTTCCGACGATCCCGACGACGCTCTCGCTGCGAACTCTCGCCCAACTGGGAAGATATCTGGGGAAGGTGGGTGAATCAAAACTCCAGGTGCTGCCCTTCTTCAGCATGGTCGACCGTCGTAAGTCTCTCCATCGCCAGGTCTGCCTCGAAGAGAGTTACGCCGGATTCCCCTTCCTCCAGGGAACCGTCCCCTATTCCAGTATCGTTGAACAGATGGGGCTATATCGGGCTCCGGTCGCAGCCTTCGCGCCTTCCTGCCGGGCTTCGCTGGCGTTCGAAAGGCTTTGGCTGGAGATCGACAGGAAGGTACGGTAGCGTCTTTCCGCCGCCGTCAACGAGTAATGACCGTCCCGCTTTCCGGGTCTCGAAAGCCGACGAGGGAATTCGCTTCGAGTCCGCTCAAGACCTGGAAGACCGGTATCCCCTGGTCGAGCGCGTCGAGTGCGTTCTGAATCTTAGGGATCATTCCTTCCAGAAAGACACCCTCCTCGAGCAACTGTCGCGCCGTGTCGGCGTTGAGTGCCGGAATCTTACTGGCGGGGTCTTTCGGGTCAGAATAGATGCCGTCGACATCCGATACTGAAATGACTCGGTCGGCAGAAAGTGACACGGCAAGCTGGGCGGTCAAGGTGTCAGCGTTCACATTCAGGATCTGACCGTCATCAGCACAGAGACAACTGATCACGGGGGTGAATCCAGCTTCCCACAACATCTGGATCAAGGTCGGGTCAACCGATACGATATCGCCCACAAAGCCAAAGTCGATCGTTTTCAACTCGCCGCCCGGCCCGTCCTGCATTTCAACCGGAGGCCGCCTGCGTGCCGTAGTGAGTCCCCCATCAAATCCTGAAAAGCCCACCGCTTCGACACCCCGGGCGCAGAGCGCCGCGGTCAGGCCGCGGTTGAGTGAACTGAAGACCATCTGGGCCGCTTCGAGGGTGGCGGCATCGGTGATGCGACGACCCTGGACCTGCTGGACCGCAATTCCCCTTTCGCGGCAGAGGTTCGTCAACTGCTTGCCTCCACCGTGTATGAGAACCAGGGAGTGCTCCGCCGCTGCGAGTTGGTAGACCTGGTGCGAAAGTGAACGAGTCAGATCCTCATCCTCGAGAACCTTGCCACTCAGCTTGATAACCAGTTTCATAGTGACCTGACCGTATCCAGAAAGATATCGGCCTCCCCCTGACTCAAGGTCAATGGCGGCATCAGGCGGAGAATCCCTGGGTCACTCGATGTCCCGGCCAGGATGTAAGCAGCCATCAGCTTCTGCTGAACCTCCCTGGCGGTGAGGTTCTTGAAGCGCACCCCCAGCAGTAGTCCACATCCGCGGACTTCCTCCACCGATTCCAGCGACAGTAACTGGCTCTTCAGATAGCTTCCAATCTTCGAGGCGTTCTCCGTTAAGCCCTCGTCCCGGATAACTTCAAGCGTTGCCTTGATGGCGGCGCAGGCGAGGGAGCTGCCTCCAAATGTTGAGCCGAGGTCACCAAACTTCACCTGCTTGGAAATGGCTTCCGTGACCAGGAGGATTCCGGCGGGATAACCCGAGCCGATTCCCTTCGCCAGGGTGACGAGTTCTGGAAAGATGCCCGATTTGCGCGAGAAGAGGAATTCTCCCGTCCGTCCCACGCCGGTCTGAATCTCATCGAAGATCAGGAGTGTGCCGTGAGCTGCACAGGCCCGGCGGATCGCCTGCAGCGTTGTGATCGGAATCTCGAACACTCCTCCCATGCTCTGGATCGGCTCCACCAGCACAGCGGCAGTCTGGTCTGAAACCGCATCGGCGACGGCGTCGTAGGGGAGGATCGTGTGGCCGGGTACGGGAGTGTTCAGGTACTCACGGTGATGCTTGATTCCGGTGGCCGACAAGGCGCCGTAGGTTCTTCCATGGAAGGCATTCTCCATCGAAATCACCTCAGTCCTTCCCGTCAGGGCCCGGGCGAGTTTGATGGCGTT
Source organism: Acidobacteriota bacterium (assembly GCA_020350445.1). Taxonomy (GTDB): domain Bacteria; phylum Acidobacteriota; class UBA6911; order RPQK01; family JAPXNP01. Next base: position 588,438 of record CP070717.1, read on the forward strand.
CTCATTGGCTTCCGCCCCCGAGTTGACGTAGAAAGCCTGGTAATACGGTTCACCACAGGTTTCGATCAGCAGTTGAGATGCCTGGGCACGAATGCTGCTGTACGCCGCATTCGAGTAAAAGAACAGCTCGCCGGCCTGCTTTCTGACCGCCTCGACGACTCTTGGGTGGCAGTGCCCGGTCGAAGCAACACAGTGGCCGCCGTAGTAGTCGAGATAGCGCTGTCCATCGGAGTCGAAGACGTAACAGCCACTGCCTCGATCGATTGCGATTGGCAGTTTGCCGTACGTTCCAAGCTGATACCGGTCCTCAATTGTCTTCAGATTCTGGTCAGTCATGACCGCCCCCCAATTATCCTGATCAGGGAAACGCCGGCGACGCCGTTAGACCCAGCGTTTCCTCGAACCCACAAGCAACGTTCATGTTCTGGACTGCCTGTCCGGCAGCCCCCTTCTGGAGATTGTCGAGCGTTGACCAGACTATCAAGTGTCGGTCATCCGTGGCTACGCCGATATCAACGAAATTCGAATGCTGGATACAACTGAGGTCAGGACAGCCGGGAACGATTCGGATGAAAGGACTCTGAGAATAGATTTCCTGGTAAAGCGCGCGCACTTCCTCCGCTGTCTTTGGCTCGATCAGTTGCATGTAGTGGCTGGCAAAGATCCCACGGACGAAGGGTGCTGAGTGCGGTTGAAAGATCAGCCGGTTCTCAGCCCGATCCAACAACTGCTCGATCTCGGGGATATGCTGATGGGAAAAGGGCTTGTAGGGAAACAAGCTCTGGGTTCTGCGCGGATGATGTGTCGTTGCCGAAGGGCTCCTGCCTGCCCCGGAGGAGCCGGTTTTCGAATCTACATAAACCGGCCCGTCTACCCAGGCCTTCCGGTAGAGCGGGTAAAGGGCAAGAATTGTAGCGGTGGCGAAACAGCCGGGATTCGAGATCCGACGCGCCCCTCTCAACTGGTCCCGGTTGATCTCGGTGAGACCATAGATGAACCCTTTCTGCTGCTCCATCGCGGTATGGGCGAAGCCGTAGTACTGCTCGAACACCTCCGGGGCCGGAATCCGGAAGTCCCCACTCAAATCAATGATCAGCGGGATATTGTCGAGTTGGGGAACGAGTCGCATAGCCTCGCCGTGAGGCAATGCCAGGAACAGGACATCCAGATCGGTCTGGGAGACGTCCTCCAGCTTCGAGAATCGCACATCAATCAGTGACCTCAGATGCGGGAACAGCACCTCAACAGGGTCGCCGGCGTAACGCTCCGAAGAAAGGAACGTGATTTCCACCTCTGGGTGGCGAAGGAGGATCTGGATCAACTCCACTCCGGAGTATCCAGACCCTCCTCCAATTCCAACTCTCAGCATTTTCCGAGGCTCTTGTGAACAAAGCTGCAGAGCTTACCCGGGCAGTCAAAGGGGTTGGCTGCTGATACGCCCCAGGTCGATTCGATAAATCGAATCCCTTCTCCGCTGTCTGTAACCGGACCCGAAATCATGATGGGGTGCTCCTTGGCTGGGAATCCGTTCTTCCCCATCCATTCTAGCGCACCCCAGGTGCCCATGAAATCGTTTGCACAGACCACGGTGCAGACCTGCTTGGATAAGAACTCATGGTCACTGAAGAGAGATGAAACGTGGTAGCCGCCCAGAATCCCGTCGCCCATTTCGAGGATGATGAAATCGGGCTTCGGGTCCGCGAGATAATGAACCATCGAGCGCGCAACCGGAACCAGAGATTCCGTATCTGCGCTGGAGGGAAATCCAAAGTCATGAAAGCTGGTAACCTTTTGCGCGCCTGCCTTCTGAAGGGCCACCAGATCCTGTTGACAGGCGACACCCGCGACCTTGCCACCATGAACCGTGACCCCGCGTGAAGCGAAGTTCTGAACGATCGTCTTGCAGACGGTCGTCTTACCGGAGTTCATGCAGGTTCCTAGGACAACTACCAGCGGAACATCAGGAAGCGGTCCCTCGACAAAGGGAAGTGATGCACTCTTGATATTCAACGGCTGGTCTCCCTGGTGAATGGTCCCCAGATAACGCAATTGCGTCGGCCATTCCAGATCGCGGTGAAATGCCGTGCAGTCACCAATGACTCCCCCCTTGTTCAACAGAGAAAGGGGTTGGCCGATGGTGAGTTCCTGAGGGATCTTGCCCGAAAAGCCATGCAAGGCCTTTCTTGATCCAATTGAGCCGATGATGAGATGGCCGGCACTCAACGACACGGTCGTACCATCAGCGATCTCGAGATAGGGATAAGCCGGATTGACTTCTTCAACCACGGCCAGCACCACGTCACCTGAAGCGGGCTGCACAGTCTCCCGTGCATCGACGGGAAACTCGAGGTTCAATCGGCGGGCAGCAGAACTGACATAATCCGGGGTGACTCCGCTGTAATCAAAAGGGTTTGAAAAAGTGTTGGCTACGTTTGCTGTATACATGAAAAACCTGCAATTCCTTCGAAAAACAAGAGATAAAACGGGAATCGGCGAAACCTGACCGTTAACGCCTGGAGCGAGCCCTGCGCCTGAGAGGCCTGAGTGGATGGTATGGATACTTAATATTATTCATGCGTTCTGCATAATTATACGGATAAAAGAGGATTATGCAAGGGCATTCGAATAAATATTCCGACTTTTTTTGAGTTTCCGTGGATTTTCGGGGAAATTAGTCCCGTTTCAGGAGGTCGTAGAGTTCGCGACGGGGGATGCCGAGTTCTGCTGAGGCGGCCTTGATGGCTGCGGTCCTGGTCAGATCCCGGGTCAGACAGAGGCCGGTGATGTAGGCGTCCAGATCGATTGGCGGGGGAGGAGGGGAATCCCCAGACTTGCCTGCGATCACCATGGTGTATTCACCGAGGGGCTGTTCACCCCGGATAATCTCGAGCAGGGTTTCGATCGTACCCCGGTAGGCCGTTTCATGCAGCTTCGTCATTTCTCTCAGGATGAATGCTTCACGATTGCCAAACGCTTCGAGCATCGTTTCGAGCGTGGCGCTGAGCTTATGCGGGGAAAGATAATAGACGAGGGTGGCGGGCAGCTCTTTGACGGCCTCGAACTGCTTGAGCTGGGCGGAGCTCTTCTTGGGCGGGAAGCCGCAGAGGAGGACCTGGTCTGTAGCCAGCCCCGAAACGGAGACGGCAGCGGCTCCTGCGAAAGGCCCTTGGATGGGACAGACACGAATTCCGGCTTCATGAGCAGCCAGGACGAGTCGATAACCCGGGTCTGAAAGTAGAGGTGTCCCTGCATCTGAAACCAGGGCGAGGCTCTGTCCCGCCTTGAGTCTCTTGATCAGGGAAGGTGTTCGTTGATCTTCGTTGTGTTCGTGGTAGCTGATCGTCGGCCGTTCGATTCCGAAATGGCGCAGCAGTTTCGAGGTGTGCCGGGTATCCTCGCAGGCGATCAACTCGACCGTCTTCAG
>CP070717.1:591961-601387 GCA_020350445.1 Acidobacteriota bacterium
CCGCACTCGTGTGCCCGACATGGGCTGTATCTAGGAAGTTGAAAGGTACTTTCAAGGAGGTGATGGAGCCAACCTGAGCCGAACCGCAAGGCGGAGCCGCGAGGTGAAGCCGAAGGAAGCGGAAGGCAAACCGACGACCGCAGGAAGACGAACCGGTGTGGAGGCCGGGCACGGGCGGTGAGCTGGCGAGGAACAGCGAAACCCGAAGTCCATCCGAGACGTGTCAGGTAGAGCCGGGCGGCGCGTTGGGAAAGATACAGCACCTGACTCGGGGAGATCTCCCGGGTGAGAACCGGGGAGAAGTCAGCAGAGGTCATAGTAGTGAAGAAGGCTCTGTAATGGGGCTCGAGCGAAGGACAGAAGGAGTCAGTACAACGATTAAGGAGAACCTCACAACGGGAGGCGGGAAGCAGACCTGGGACAGCGGGAGGTGACAACTGTGGTCGCGGCCCCGGACTGACACCGAAGGCCCAAGGGTGGAGCCCGGCAAGCCGGAAGGGTGGGACTGCGAGTCTGAACGGAAGTGACGGGGACCGGAAAGAAAGCGATGTACGAAGAACTGATGGAAGAGGTGGTGACCGACGAGAACTACGAGCGGGCCCTGAAGGCGGTCAAACGCAACAAGGGAGCGCCGGGGATCGACCGGATGAAGACCACCGAACTGGAAGGACATCTGGAGCGATACTGGCCGAAGATCCGAGCGAAACTGCTGATGGGGAGCTGGGCGGTGACCCCGGTGAAGCGGGTGGAAATCCCGAAGCCGAACGGGGGATTGCGCCAGCTCGGCATTCCGACGGTGATGGATCGGTTCATCCAGCAACTGCTGTTGCAGGTGCTGACCCCGATCTTTGATCCGCAGTTCAGCGAGTCAAGCTACGGGTTTCGGCCGGGACGCAGCGCGCAGGATGCGGTGCGGGCCGCCCGGGAGTACGCGGTCGCAGGGAAGAACTGGGTGGTGGATCTGGACATCGAGAAATTCTTCGATGAGGTCCACATCGACATTCTGATGCGAAGGATCGGTTCGGTGATCCGTGATAAGCGGGTGCTGAAGCTGATCGGACGCTACCTGCGCAGCGGAGCGCTGGTGGAAGGGGTGGTCATCCGACAGGAGAAGGGGACTCCGCAAGGAGGCCCTCTCTCACCGTTGTTGGCCAACATCTACCTGCACCCGTTGGATGAGGAACTGGAGCAGCGGGGCCATTGTTTCTGCCGCTACGCGGATGATGTCAACATCTACGTGGGCAGCGAGGCAACGGCCAACCGATTGATCCAGAACCTGCCGCACTGGGTGGAGAAGCGGCTGCGACTGAAGGTCAACGCCAGCAAGAGCGGAATCGGAAGAACCTGGGAGCGGCAGTTTCTGGGGTTTCGGATCACCCGGAAAGGGGAGATCGAAGTGGCCCCGGATCGACTGCAACGCTTCAAGGTTCGGGTACGCCAACTCTGGGATGCGCGGCAAAGCCGGACGAGCAATCAACTCCGGGAACAGTGGCAGCGCTATATCCGGGGCTGGTGGGCCTACTTCCGATTGGCGGAATGGCGCCGACCCATCTTCGATCTGGAGGGCTGGATTCGACGCCACATCCGCAAATGCTTCTGGCTGCGCTGGCACTGCTGGCGCGGCCGGTTGAAGGCCCTGCGGCGGTTGGGCATCAAGCCTTCTCACGCCCGCTCGATCATTAGTCATCGAGGAGCCTGGCGACTGGCCCGACATCCCGTCTTGCAGACCGCCCTGAACAATGCGTTGCTCCGCCGTTACGGATTCCTCCTGCCGTCAGGTCTTGCCCAACAAGGGGCATGACTTCAACCGCCGGATACTGAAAACGGTATGTCCGGTGGTGTGGGAGGGGACAGGGGCGCAATCCCCTGTCCTCGACCCGATCAGGGACTCACCTGGGGGGTCAGGCGACTCATCCCCAATCAGCTCACTGTCTCCGTTTCACTTCTTCCCTCGTCGCTGTCAGAGTCCCGATCAATGACTCTTTCGGAATACTCGTCACGAACGGTTTGACAATCCAGCGAAACAGCCAGGGAATCTCTCTCGACAGGGAGATAGCTCGACATTCCACGAAGACACCGTTGTCGGTGTCCTGCAGCCACCAATAGGCATTCAAATTCCACATGAAGCCGCTGTCCTGACCTGCCGGGAGTTCGTGCTCGTCCTCTTTGCCATGATTCTTGACTTCGGAGATCTTCGTACTGTGCGACCGGATATGCCATTGTCCCTGTGTGGGTTCCGACAGGGTGATCTCGTTATCAACATTCAAGACGACGGTGATGACCTTCTTCTTACGGAGCTGGAGGAAACCGTGAATCATCCCGTTCTGCTGATCTTTCAGCTTTGAATCCAGCGCCTCAGGGTAGACATGCTTAGGATTGTCGTAGTCGAGCAGTACCTTCACGACCTCCAGCCCCGTCGCCTCGGGAATGAAAAGGGTTCCCACCCAGTCGTGCAGAAGCCCACTGGGAACCTTGACGTCGGGTTCAATCTTCTTGACCACGATCTCGCTGGAAAGCACCCGCTGACGATCGGATGGGTTCCCATCAACAGTCAGGAATGCAGCCTCACCGGACAGCCTTTGATCGAGTTCGGCTTCGCTTTGTTTGACATAGTCGGCGAAGGCGGAGGCGGTCTCAGGTTTCAAGCTGGTCTGGGGCTGGCCGTTCAAGGCCTGGAATGTCATCCAGGTCAGGCCGATTAGTATTACTATGATCTTAGGCGTTTTCATCCCTTGCAATTCTCCTGTCTATAGAAAGTGCAGATGCGTATCGGCGAGAGAAGGTTGCGTCTGTAGCGTGGTTCGTTATGATTTCCTCATGGCGATTCGGAGACTTGTTCACAAGAGGAAAGCGACGGTTCTTCTAGCCCTATTCTCCATCGCGGTCGCAGCAGGACAGGAGCGGGACTGGGAGAATCCAGAGATCTTTGAACGGAACCAGACGAAACCTCATTCCACTCTGATGCCTTTCGATTCGGTTGAGCAGGCGCTGAGTACCGAGCGCAAGAAATCGCGCTGGTGTTTTCTGCTCAACGGGGTCTGGAAGTTCAAATGGTTACAGGTTCCGAGCGAGGTCCCATCGGACTTCTTTTCGCCTTCTTTCCCGGTTGATCAGTGGGATGAAATCAAGGTGCCGGGAAACTGGCAGATGCAGGGTTTTGGCCATCCGCTGTTCCGCAATGTCCAGCAGACATTCCCTTCGAATCCCCCTTTAGTGCCGGAGAGCTACAACCCGGTTGGGCTTTATCGTCGGACCTTTCGGCTTCCGAAGGGCTGGAACGGCCGGCAGATCTTCCTGCATTTTGAAGGTGTGAAGTCGGCTTCGTATGTCTGGGTGAACGGGCAGGAGGTGGGCTACAACCAGGGAGGGATGGAACCGGCTGAATATGATGTGACGCAGTATCTCAGGGAGGGGAAGAATGATATTGCGGTTCAGGTCATTCGCTATTCCGATGGTACCTATCTGGAAGATCAGGATATGTGGCGACTGTCTGGAATTTATCGGGACGTCTATCTGATGGCGACACCGCCGGTCCATATGCGGGATTTCTACATTCGGACCGATCTCGATTCCCGGTACGTCGATGCAACAGTGGATGTTGGAGTCGAACTCTCCAACTTTGGTGATGGGCCGCAAGACTCTCGGGTCCGGTTCCAGCTCCTTGACGAGAACCAGCGTCTCGTGAAGAAGGTCGAGGGTGAGCCTGTCAGCCTCTCCCCGGGACAGACCGAGTGGGTAGCGCTCTCTGTCCCGGTAGAGAATCCGCGGAAGTGGAGCGCGGAGTACCCGAACCTGTACACGGGGTCACTCGAACTCATCGATTCTGCCGGAAAGGTGATCGAGGCTTATGTGAACCCTGTCGGTTTTCGCGAGATCGAGATCCGTCATCAAGAGATCCTGGTCAACGGGGTTCCGATCAAATTCAATGGTGTCAACAGCCATGTTCATCATCCGGTCACAGGCCGGACAATGGACCGGGATACGATGCGGCAGGATCTCGTCCTGATGAAGCGGTTCAATGTCAACTGTGTCCGGACGTCGCACTATCCACCGAATGTCGAGTATCTCGAACTCGCCGACCAGTTGGGAATCTACGTAGTTGATGAAACGGGGGACGAAGCTCACTCAACGATCTACCTTTCGGAGAGACCGGAATGGCGGGCTCAATATGTCGATCGAGCGAGAAAGATGGTTTTCCGCGATCGCAATCATCCCAGTGTGATCATTTGGAGCGCGGGAAATGAGAGTGGGAGCGGGGAGAATATCGCCGCCTTGATCGAAGAAGGGAAGAGGATCGATCCGACACGTCCGGCCTGGCTGTATGGTGGGAACACGGACCTGCTGCCATTTGAAGATATTGTGGGCCCCAGGTACCCGGCTCCGGACGAATTGGAGAAGGTCGGTCAGGTCAGCGAAGATCAAGACCCCCGTCCCTCCTTCATGGACGAATACCTTGCAGCTACGGGAAACAGCCTGGGGCACCTGGAAGAATACTGGGAATTGATTCGCCGGTATCCGCGGCTCACTGGTGGAGCGATCTGGGACTGGATCAGCCCGGGTATTACACAGAAAGTCGTTTACACACCGGATGAGTCTCCGCGAAGGAATGATGCGGTGCTGTTGAATCGGGCTCATCTTGTCGAGGGTGCCGAGGGACGTGCAGTCGACCTGAGCGGGCATGATGACTGGGTCGATCTTTACGACGATCCCGCGCTGGATATCACCGGAGACCAGTTATCCCTGGCAATTTCCGTCTTTCCTCGTCGGTGGAATGGGTACTCGCCACTGATCACGAAGGGGGAACATCAGTACGGGCTTTGGCAGAGCGACGAGGAAACGCTGGAGTTCTTCATCCATGATGGAGAGAGGATACCGGTATCGTGGAAGATCACGGGTGATTGGGAAGAGCGCTGGCATCGAATCCTGGGGACCTACAACGGGTCTGAACTGCGTCTGTTCGTCGATGGAGAGTTGGTAGCCACTCGTCTGCACCAGGGCAGGATCGATCACAGCCCCTGGCCGCTCATGATTGGGAGGAGCTCGGAACTGATCGGAATGGAGCATCCCGGAGAGCTCTGTAATGCGATTGTCGATTCAGTGAGGGTCTTTGCCCAGGCATTGGAACCCGCGGACATTACGGAGGGGGCACGTAAGGAAGCTCTCCTCTGGCTCGACTTCGAGGAGGTCCGCGAAGAGGGCGAGTTCTTCAGCCTGGGAATCGGAGCGCGAGATTACGGATTGGTGTGGCCCGATCGTCGAATCCAGCCGGAGCTCTGGCAGTTGAAGAAGACTCCCCAGCCGGTTGCTGTTTCCCCAGTCGATCTGAATGCCGGGCGGGTCTCGATCAAGAATCTGCACCATTTCAAGAACTTGAGCGACTACAGGATCTGGTTTGCGCTGCAGGTCGGTGGCAAGGAGGTTCAGTCCGGCTCGTTGGATCTCGATCTGGATCCTGGCAGGGAGACTGTTGTTGAGCTGCCGATTTCGCTTCCGGTTTCTCAGCCAGGTGTGGAGCAGTTTCTCTTTATCAGCTTTCGTTTGCCGGAGGCCACCGATTGGGCTCACGCAGGCCATGAAGTTGCCTGGGTGCAGTTTCGGCTTACGGTTGACGCAGAATCCGCTTCGGCGACTGCCAGCCGGGAGACGGACGGAGGCGCGCTCAAGGTGAAGGAAACGGATCGGGAGATTCGTATTGTTGGGGATGAATTCGAGTATCGGATCGACAGGGAGTTGGGGACGCTGACTTCAATGGTGTTCGACGGAATGGAATTCCTCGAAACTGGCCCCCGGCTCAATGTGTGGAGAGCCCCCATCTGGAACGAGCATGAGCGGGACTGGGGCGGACGACCGATCGTAGAACAGTGGTGGCGCTCAGGTCTTGACCGTTTACAGGTGGAAGTCCTCGAGACGAGTGTTATCGAGACGCAGCGAGATCGAGTGAGGGTTCGAACGCGGCTGAGAGAGGCGGCACCGGAGAATGACGCGTCTGTCCTGAGTTCCTATGACTACATCTTCAGGGGCGACGGAGAAGTCAAGTTCGTTCATCGTGTTGAAACGCGGGGGCCCATGCCCGAATGGCTGCCGAAGATCGGGACGCAACTCCGCTTGACCGGCTCGTTCGAGAAAGTGGAATGGTTCGGTCGTGGACCTCACGAAACTTATCCCGATCGCAAGACCGGTGCAAAGGTGGGAAGATATGCTCTCGCGGTAGATGAGTTTTATGAGCCCTACCTGGTACCGGGTGACTATGGCAATCGGACCGATGTCCGATGGGTTTCCGTCGTTTCGAAAAAGGGTAAGGGACTCCTGGTCACGGGTCCGGAATGGTTCAATTTCAGTGTCCACCGGTTTGGAACGGATAATCTCAGTCGTGCCAGTTATCCTTTCCAGTTGCGTTGGCGGGATGGGGTGACATTGAATCTGGATCATGCGGTTACCGGGGTGGGAGGAACCCCGATCAGGACCTTGAAAAAGTATCGGGTGCTCCCTGGAGAGTATGAATACTCGATCCGCCTGCGTCCTTTCGATCGAGAAGAAAGGGATCCGCTGGAACTGATCAGGGAATTGGCATCGATTGAGTGAGACTCAGAGGAGAGGAGATTGAGATGGATCGTGTTGGCGTAGGGATTATTGGCTCAGGTTTTATCGCAGAGATTCATGTCGAGGCTTTTCGTCAATGCAAGGGATGTGAAGTCAGGGCGGTCGCTTCGCCCAATGGAGACCGGGCCGAACAGTTCGCAGCCAGGTTCGGGATTCCTCTTTGGTTCAAGGACTTCCACGACATGGTTCAGCGGGAAGAGATTGATGTGGTCTCACTCTGTCTGCCAAATGTCTTGCACTGTGAGGCGACCCTTGCGGCTGCCGAAGCTGGAAAGCATGTGATCTGTGAAAAGCCGATGTGTATGACGCTCGACGAAGCGGATCAGATGATCCGAGCCTGCCACGAGGCCGGTGTCAAGCTGATGTACGCTGAGGAACTCTGCTTTGCACCGAAGTATGTCCGGGCCAAGCACCTCGTTGATGAGGGGGCTTTGGGTCGCGTGCACCTGGTCAAGCAGAGCGAAAAGCACTTCGGACCACACGCTCCCTGGTTCTGGGATGTCGAGAGGAGTGGAGGAGGCGTTCTGCAGGACATGGGGTGCCATGGGATTGAGTTCGCACGCTGGATCCTGGGACGCCCTGCTGTCTCGAGTGTCTATTCCCACTGTGGGACCTATGTCCACGGAGATAAGACCAAGGGTGACGACACCGCGATCATCATCCTCGAATTCGAAAACCATGCCATGGCCATGATCGAGGAGAGCTGGGCCCGTCTGGGCGGGATGGATGACCGCGCTGAGATCTATGGGGACAAAGGGGTCACCTATGCGGACCTTCTTCACGGAAACGCCCTCGAGACCTACAGCGAGGTGGGGTACGGTTATGCCGTAGAGAAGGCATCAACAACCCGGGGATGGACCTTCACGATTTTCGAGGAGATCTGGAACTACGGATTCCCGCAGGAAATGCAGCATTTCGTAGACTGTATTCGCTTCGATCAGGTGCCCGAGGTTACAGGAGAGGATGGCAAAGCTGTTCTCGAGGTCATTTATGCAGCCTATCAGTCAGCCGCTGAAGGTAGAAAGATTCATCTCCCCTTCAAAACTACGGCCAGCTATCCTGCGGAACCTTGGGTCAATCGGTCCTAGTGGTTCGTGATCGGTCGAAATCAGCTTGATGCTGCGCAAAGGTCTGGTACCCTATGACGCACTATGACGCTCATGAAGACGATGTGCCTGCTGATCTGTCTGATCGGGATCTCGTTCCTTTTCGGATGTGTTGTTGAACCTGTATCGACCGAGACTGAGGGAGAGGTCGCCGAATCGTTTGAGGCGGACCCTCAACCGGTACCTGAACAGGAGGTGACCCTCCTGGAGATTGGGGCTGCGGCTCCCGATTTCCGTTTGCCCGGGGTCGATGGGCGCTACCATCAGCTCAGCGATTTTGAAGGCTCCGAGGTACTGGTGGTGATCTTTACCTGCAATCACTGCCCGACTGCACAGGCGTATGAAGAGCGGATCAAGCAGTTTGTTAGCGACTACCAGGACAGAGGCGTCGCCGTTGTTGGAATCTCGCCCAACTCGCCAATCGCTCTGTTGCATGAGGAATGTGGTTATTCCGATATGGGCGACACCTTCGAAGATATGCAGATCCGCGCCCGCGACCACGAATTCAACTTCCCCTATCTGTACGACGGGGACGACCAGGCTGTCTCACTCCAGTACGGTCCAGTTGCCACTCCCCATGCCTTCGTGTTCGATTCAGAACGGAAGTTGCGCTATGTAGGCCGGTTGGACGGGTCTGAGAAGCCGGGTACTGCAAATTCGGAGGATCTGAGGGGTGCCGTCGATGCCGTTCTGGCAGGGGAACCCGTTGCGGTTGAAAAGACGAAATCCTTTGGCTGTTCGGTGAAGTGGGGCTGGAAGACTGAGTGGAAGAAGGATGTCGACAAACAGTGGGAAGAAGCCGAAGTAACCCTGACCGATATTGATGTTGACGGAATCAGGGAATTGTTGAAGAACGATTCCGAGAAACTGCGGTTGATCAATGTCTGGGCAACTTGGTGCGGCCCCTGCGTCATTGAGTATCCAGAGTTGGTTGTTATCCATCGGATGTTCAAAGACAGGGCATTCGAGTTTGTCTCGTTGAGTGCCGATTCTCCGGAAAGCCGGGATGACGTGCTCAAGTTCCTGGAGGGGAAACACTCGGCACTCAAGAACTACCTTTTCAGTGGCGAAGACCAGTACCAGATGATCGAGGCGATCGATCCGGAATGGGAAGGTGTGTTGCCCTATACCCTGCTCATTGAACCCGGCGGGAATGTCATCTATCGGCGACCGGGATTGATCGATCCGCTCGAATTGAAAAGGGTGATTGTCGATCATCCGATGATTGGCCGTTACTACTGAGACAGCTGTGTCCTTAGGCCTGGAGGGCAAAAAAAACGAAACTTTTTCCAAAATAACCCCTCTAAGCTAGTGAACCCATAAAAAGGACGTTACATCCCAAGTACTCCTCCTTAAGTAGCCGGCTCTCAGTTCCCAGAGAGCCGGCTCTTTTTTTGGCTCAATGCATGTCGGTTGCTCGACCAGAGCATCGTTCGGGAATTACAGAGGCCTGTGGTAGCGTGCAAGTCAAATGAGTGAACCTGTGCTTCGTGGCCGACACCTCGTCAAAGAGTTTAAGAACACCCGGGCCGTAGATGATCTGGACTTTGAAGTACCTGCGGGTGGGATTTTCGGCTTGTTGGGTCCGAATGGTTCGGGAAAGACCACGACGATCAGGATTTCTCTTGGAATCTTCCCACCCGATTTTGGAAGTGTCAGCCTCCTGGGCAGCTCGGAACCCCTAGCCGTGCGGAGTCGTGTCGGCTATCTCCCTGAAGAA
>CP070717.1:601487-604200 GCA_020350445.1 Acidobacteriota bacterium
ACCTCCAGGTAGTCAAAAAACCTGAAATTGGCATCCACTCCATAGGTGCGGTTGAAATCGTCTCCTGCTTCGTTCTTGTTAACGAAGATGACTCCGATATCTGAGCTTTGAAATACATCTCGGCGAAGGCGCGCAATGGTGAAGTTAGTACTGGGGATCTCCTCGAATCTAGCGGTTTGCATCGAGATGAACCCGAGCCGGTAGGGACCGGCACGACCTGTGACGCGACCTCCTCCCAGGATAGGAACAAGACGTTCATCTTCGATTCCGATCCGGCGGCTGAAGAAGGGTACGAGGTCATTCCCGGGCCGGGACAGCCCGCCTCGGCGTCTTCTCCCTCCCGTTCGGACTCCCGTACTCCCAAAGTCAAAGATATCCCTGTTTTCGAGGAAGAATTCACGCTTCTCAGGGAAGAACAGGCTGAAACGTGAAAAGTTGATTTGGGCATCGTCGGCTTCTACCTGTGAGAAATCGGTGTTGAGAGTCAGATCAAGAGTCAGACCTGAAGTGAGTCCGTATTTGACATCCAGCCCTGCGTCGGGCTTGAAATCGACATCGTCATTTTCACCTCTTACAATCGGTGCAGATAAATAGGGTTTGACATACAGGTTCCGGCCCTGGCGAACGTCGCTGACTCCGTTCAATGATCCGGCCAGTGAGACACGATAGGCAAAGTACGGTTGCGGAACTGGTGCCCACTGAGCGACCTCACTCTTTCGACGAATTCGGCGGTCAAAATTGATGCCCCAGAATTGCTCTTCACCAGGGCCGAACCGGAGTGAACGAAACGGGATCGCGAACTCCGCCTGCCAGCCGGCATCGGTTATCATGGTCCTTACATGCCAGATTGCGTCCCACTCGGAGTTGAAACTCTGGCCGTCTCCACCGACTTGCATGTCCCGCTTTGCGCCTCTTGGATTGACTCCGAAGACAAAGCCGTTCCGGTTGTCGTTGAATGTGTCGAGTACTACCTGGAAGACGTCACTATCGCGAGGGCTGAAGTCTCTCTTTAGTTCCTTTGAAATCAGGCCGCTCGAACCTTCGGAGTCGAAACAGTAGGCCCCAATGTAGAGGTTCTTGTCGTCGTAGAGAACTCGGACCTCTGTTCGTTCCGTTGAAGGACGTCCCTGAAGAGGTTCGTTTTGTGTGAAATCGCTTGCGGGCTCCACCAATTCCCATTCAGCTTCGTCAAGTATTCCATCGATCTCAATCCGCCCCTCCTCGATTTGGGCCGCTGAGACTCTAAACTCACGCATCCCAAGATAAGGCTCATCTTGAGCGAGAGTGTGAGCGGAAAGCAGAACGGCAACAAACGATGCCGCTGTGAGAATTGGAAGCGCAAGTGGAGCGATCTGACGAACGGTATTCACAGAGCGAAAACAGGTCGCATCGGTCCGTGATCCGGCAATCTCTTGAATAGGCCCTAATTCTCTTGCAGCAGCCGTTTTCATTCCGAGAAAATCTAGCGCATTCCTGCCTGAATTACCAGAAAGGGATATAGTTTCACGGGAATAAATTAGATGGTTAAGCTTCGATGCAGAAGACATACGTAAGGGGCAAGGACTAACAGATCTTCAATTCTCGTCATGGACACTCGATTCAACTCTAAGAGTCATCTGTTTAGAGGGTTGGACGAAGGGTTGCGATGGTGTGAAGACCACCCTATTCCCAACGACATCGAGCTTTTGCAGGGAGGGCAACCACCTCAACAACGCCATTGATTTAGTCTCTGAATCCATGTACTCTGGGGAAAACTTCCGCCTATTGAGAAGCAGTTAGCTGGTGATTGTCCGTGCTGGCTTGCCAGGCCAAGGAACGGCTTCGGTCCCTGCGATAAGAGTTTGGTGCATTAAAATCACACAAGATCTGCTTCAGGCTGGCACAGGTGACAGAATCACGGGTTGTGACGCGGAGCCTGCCTTGTCAGGTGAACATTAGCTTTTCCAACCTCTGAGAAACACCGGAGCCAGCCTGACTCCTTTAGGTTGACGTTTCACAGCACCTGGATCGATTCAATTGATTTCTTTGTCACGCATTAGCTGAAGGTGGCGAAGAAGAACTGGTCGGAGGGAAGATTGAAGAATCTGCTGATTATTGCTTCAGCTGCCATTGCTTTCAATTCCGTCGCTTCTACTCTGCAGGCAGCGCGACCGGAGTTGTCCCAAATCGTAAAGACGTGGTCGGGTTTAGACAAGTCGACTGTTCCTAAGCAGCTTTCCAGGGTTGTTCTGACCATCGAGGCGGCGGCGCCTCCCTCTGAACCACAAGAGCGACCGGTGGATGAAATGGTCGCTCGCAGGCAAGCAGCCCGGGCAGCACCAAAAGCGGCCCAGCCGACGGCACCGACAAGTCAACCGGTTGAAGGCACCTTCGTATCCACCGTCATCCCGTTTGACGGGCGCAGCGAAGCCAACACAAGGACGGAGACGGTCGCTGGGGAGTACTTTACTGAAATCGGAGTCCTTAGGTTCAGGCGCCTGGCGCAGGGAGTCCCGCAAGGCCCTGATATGCTCGCTGTCTTCGACGAAGAGGCCACAGCTGTAGCCATCATCCACACCGGACGAGGGGCAAGCTGGCCTCCCTTCATCCTATATCAGGGCGATGAGATGCCTTCCTCGTTGTATGCCTTAGCTGATCTCGATCCTTTGTCCTCCAAGTCTAGAAGTCCAGGCCGGGCCGCGGCCCCGCAGCAGCCCCCACAACAGCCCAGTCA
>CP070717.1:604300-613460 GCA_020350445.1 Acidobacteriota bacterium
ATTTAATCTAAATAAACGCTAGTTTTCCTTCATAAAAGTGCTAAAATCTCTCCTGTGAAGTCTTCACTCGAGGAGATCAATTTGCGGCGACAGCAACTGACGACGTTGTTACAACGCGAGGGGTATCAGTCTGTCGCCACGCTGGCCCAGCAGCTCCAGGTCTCGGAGGCAACGATTCGCCGGGACTTGAATGTACTCGAGCAGGAGAACCGGATCACCCGGACCCACGGAGGAGCGTTGTTGGAGTACGATGCGCTCTTCCTTTCGTTCTACCAGAGAAACGCCCAGAACCGGCGGCAGAAAGAACGCATCGCCCGTGTGGCGGCCAGTGAAATCAGTGACGGTCATCGCGTCTTTCTCGACGCCGGCTCAACGGTCTTCGCGATTGCCGAAGAAATCGGCCGACTGAAACCAGCCGCCCTCGAAGCAGTGACGAACAGTCTTCCCGTCGCCGAAGCTCTGGCTTCCGCTGAAGGGGTTGAAGTGTACCTGCTTGGAGGCCGGTTGTTGCCCCATCAGCTCGTTGTCGTCGGGCCCGGAGCAGGGCTATCGCTGAGTCCCTGGGAATTCGACGTGGCGTTCCTGAGTGCGGAAGGAATGGATTCGAATGGGCTCTGGAACTCACAGGACGAGATCTCCGAGTTCCAACGCCATGTCTGCGGCCGCTCGAAGCGATCGATCTTCTGCGTGGACGACAGCAAACTCGGTCGTTCGGCTCCGAGCTTTCTACTGCCCTGGGACCAGATCGATCGACTCATCACGACGGCAGCTGCAGAAGACTTCACCCAGCGAGGAATCGATTTTCAGACCGGCCAATGCCGGGTGGTCTAGGAATGTAAGAGGATTTGCCCGAGAGGCAGGAGACAAAGAATGGATCTGGCAAGAGTTGAAGGAACCGTAGTTTCGACCGCCAAGACCGATCGACTACACGGCCACAAGCTCCTCGTAGTCAATCTTCTGCGACCCGACAAGTCGCCGAGTGGAACCGAACTGGTGGCCGTCGATTCTGTCGGAGCCGGAGAAGGGGAGATTGTTCTGATCGTCCGGGGGAGTTCGGCTCGGCAGACCGATGAGATGATGTCGGTTCCAACCGACGCGACGATCGTTGCGATTGTCGATTCGATCGTCTATCGGGGCGAAGTCACCTATGACAAGCAGACGGAGAATGGATGAATCTCGGACGCGTTGAGGGAAAGATCTGGGCTTCGATCAAGGATGACCGTCTCCAAGGGGTCAAGCTCTACATCCTGCAGCCGATCGATGAGTTCGAGAAGCCGCAGGGGGATCCGATCATTGCGGCTGACACGATTGGCACCTGTGAAGGCGACCTCGTCTACTGGGTCAACAGTACTGAAGCCAGTTTCCTGTTGGAGGAACGGGCCATACCCTCCGAGATCAGTATTGTCGGCTTCGTCGAGCGACTCGATATCGGCACCGAGTTCAAGGTACCACCAACGGTAAAGGCCGTGAAACAGCCACGGAAGAAGTAACGGAATGTTTATCTGCAGAGTTGTCGGCAGTGTGGTTTCGAATGCAAAGCATCCTTGCTACCGCAAGTATCCGCTGCTGATCGTCCGCCCCACTGACACCGACGGGAATCTCAAGGAGAAAGGGACAATGGTTGCCGTCGACGCAATCGGAGCCGGAGTCGGGGACTGGGTCCTGGTGGTTTCTGGTGGTGGCGCCTCCTTCGACATTCTTGACATCGAATGCGGTGTCCCTCTGCGTGAGGTCGTCGTCGGAGTCATTGACCGGATCAGGATGAAAGGCAAAGATGCAAACGCCTGAACTCGAGCGGCTGGTCCGTCTCATCACGATTGAGGTTTTGAAGGCCGTCCAGGCCGAAGCGTCGGGTTGCGGTGGCTGCTCCTGCGATCAGCAAGGCTGCTGCAAAAGCTCGGAAGAGAAGACATCCACGCCTTTAACCCTGGGAGATGAACATCGCCATGAAGGCCGGCTGCTTTCCGAAGCCGACATCCTCAAGGCCGTCGACGCGGGGGCCTCCTCGATCTCGTTGCCGAAGCGGACCATCGTCACCCCACTCGCCCGGGATTCTGCCCGGGCCAGGGGCATCGAGCTGAAGTGCTGCAGCCCAATTGAACAGCGGAAGGGGACCTCCCCTTCCAGACCGCTTCAGAAGAGGCTCCTCTTGCTGGCTCCAAAGACCAGCCGATCGGTCGAAGACGCAGTCGTTCAAGTTGCGGCGAACGCCGGTCGGCGCGTCGAACTCGGACTCACTCGCAGCAAGACTTCTGAGGCCATCCTCGAAGCTTCATTTGAGTCGGCGAGACAGGTCGCTGACAAAACGGTGGATCACCTGGTGATCATAGACGAAGCCGTCTATGCGATCTGCCACCAACTAAATCGAATCGAAGGGATCCGGCCCGCAATCTGTTGGGACGCCGAGACTGCCCGGCAAAGCCGCCAGGATTCCAACAGCAATATTCTCTTACTGAACAGTCGCATGCTGGGGCTGACCACGATCAAACGGATCGTCACAGCCTGGCTTGAAGCATGAAACGAAAGCCGATGAGATTAGCCGAACAAGTCAAACAGGCAGGGATCGTGGGGGCTGGAGGAGCCGGTTTCCCGACCCACGTCAAGATGGAAGCCCGGGCGGAATGGTTTCTCGCGAACGGTGCCGAGTGCGAGCCGCTACTCCAGAAGGACCGTGAACTGATGGTCCATTTTTCCGAGGAGATCATCGAAGGACTCAGCCTGGCGGGCGAATCGGTTGGGGCCGTCAAGTGCCGCGTCGGAATCAAGTCGAAGAACCGGGACGCAATCGAATCGATCGCGAAGGCGACCCGTGGGACATCGATCGAGATCTCGGAATTCGGCGACTTCTACCCTTCCGGAGACGAGTATGAGGTGGTTCACCAGATCACCGGCAAATTGATTCCTCCGGCGGGGATTCCCCTTGATGTGGGAGCCGTCGTCAATAATGTCGAAACGCTGTATCAGATCGCGCAGGCCCATCGCGGGTTCCCTGTCACTGAGACCTTTCTGACGGTCAACGGTGCTGTTCAGAGCCCCTGTACTCTGAAGGTCCCCATCGGAGTCTCCTTCAGAGAGGTCATTGACCTGGCGGGCGGCGCTACGATCGACGATTACGCCGTCATGGACAGCGGCCTGATGATGGGACGCCTGGCGGGTGACCTCTCACGACCAGTCACCAAAACAACTGCCGGCCTGATCGTTCTCCCCGCCTCGCACGAGCTAATCGAGCGCTATCAGCGACCACCAGAGGCACAGGCGCGAATCGGAAAGTCTGCCTGTGACCAGTGCAGTTTCTGCACCGAGCTCTGTCCCCGCTATCTCCTCGGATATGATGTCCAGCCCCATGCTGTCATGCGCAGTCTCGGCTTCAGTGCGACTGGTTCTGACATCTGGAACAAGTATGCCCAGCTCTGTTGTGGATGTGGCATCTGCACGCTCTACGCCTGCCCCGAATCGCTTTACCCGCGGGAGGCCTGCCTCGATGGCATCGCCTCGCTCCGGGCAGCCGGCCAGGGGAAATGGGAAGGTCCGAGTCAAGTCAGAGTGCATCCCATGAAGGAGTTTCGCCGGGTACCGATGAAACTGCTCATCAAGAAACTCGGCGTCTCCCAATACCAGGTGGAGGCCCCGTTCAGGGATAAGGTCTGCTCTCCAGAGAGTGTCTCCATCCCCTTGAAACAGCACACCGGCAACCCGGCTGTTGCTGTTGTCACGACAGGGATGCCCGTCGAAAAGGGGCAGCTCATCGGCGAGATTCCCGACAACCAACTGGGAGCCCACGTCCATGCCAGCATCGCTGGAACGGTGACCGAGGTTTCCGACTGCATACGCATTGAAAGGAACGGCAACGGATGAAAGCTGTAGGGCTGGTTGAACTAAACAGCATCGCCTCGGGTTACCAGACCACCGACGCCATGTTGAAGGCTGCCGATGTGGAACTACTGGTGGCTCGGACGATCTGCGCCGGTAAGTACATGGTGATTATCGGAGGCGATACCGCCGCGGTCAGATTCAGTGTCGGCGCCGGACTGGCCGTCTGGGAAGGGGCGGTCATCGATTCGATGGTGATCTCTAATGTTCACCCCTCGATCTTTCCGGCCATTGCAGGTTCCGTGACGGTCGAACCGACAGGAGCACTTGGAATCCTGGAGGCCTTCTCGGTGTCGTCGCTCATCGAAGGGGCCGATTCAGCCGTCAAGGCCGCCGATGTCCAGCTGATCGAGATCCGACTGGCGATGGCCCTGGGCGGCAAGGCCTTCGTAACAATGACCGGAGATGTGTCAGCCGTTCAGGCAGCCATAGACGCTGGATCCAAGACGATCGGAGAGAAAGGGTTACTCGTCAATCGTGCGGTTATAGCGTCACCAAATCCGCAACTCTATCGGGAGATTTTGTAAGTGTACGACAGGCTCGAAACCATACAGGAAACCAGGGGGCTGCCGCCGAGAAGGAGCGCGTCCTGCCGGGAATGCGGGCGCTGTGAACCAGTTTCCGCTGATGGCCTCGAAACACTGGTCGAATCGGTCGTGCGGGAGGTCGTCAGCAACGTTCTCAAGGGTTCAGATTCCGACCGCATGGTTCCCGTGGGCGTCTCTGCCCGACATATGCACATCAGACAGGAAGATCTCGAAACGCTGTTCGGTAAGGGCTATCAACTCACAAAGCTCAAAGATCTGAATCAACCGGGCGAATTTGCAGCCAATGAGACTCTTACGGTCGTCGGACCGAAGCGACGCCTCTTCGAACAGGTCCGGATCCTGGGCCCGGTCCGTAAGATGACGCAAGTCGAACTGTCCTACAGCGACGGCATCTACCTGGGTATCGATCTGCCTCATCGGCTTTCGGGTGATATCCGCGGCTCGGCTCCACTGGTCCTGGTCGGGCCCAAGGGTGTGCTCAACCTGCCGGAAGGAGGAATTCGGGCAAAGCGCCATATTCATATCAACCCGCAGGATGCTGCCCGACTTGGTGTCACCAGCGGTCAGATCGTCAGTGTTCGGGCCGGGGGTCCATTGAGCGTGACATTCAACAATGTCGTCATCCGAATGGCCGACAACCTCAACCTGGAAATGCACATTGATACAGACGAGGCAAATGCCTGCGGTCTCCGTTGTGGAGATCCGGTGGAACTGATCGACTGATGAAGCTTCCACACTGGGCAAGAGGATAACGCTATGGCTCAAATAGACAGCAACCTGATTAACACGATCGTCGGCCGGGTCCTCTCGGAACTGGAGCGTCAGCAGATCGCTCCCAAAGCAGGATTGGCGGCAACGGTCGCCGCTGGGCGCTCCGGAGTCTTCGAAGATGTCGATCCGGCGGTAGCTGCGACGGTTGAGGCACAGAAGATCTGGGCGCGGTCTCCGATCGAGTTACGCACCCGCGTTATCGAGGCCCTTCGCAAGGCGATGCACGATCATGCCGATGAATTCGCCCGAATGGCGCGAGACGAAACGGGCATGGGACGACTCGAGGACAAGATCCTCAAACATCACAATGCCGCCAATTCAACTCCGGGAATCGAAGACCTGGTCAGTCACTCCTGGTCAGGAGACAAAGGTTTGACGGTTGAAGATTACGCTCCCTATGGAGTCGTTGCCGCAATCACCCCATCGACACACCCGATCCCGGTTTTATTGAACAGTATCATCATCATTATCGCGCCCGGAAATGGAGCGGTCTTCAATGTCCATCCCGCGGCAAAGAAAGTCTCAGCCTACGCGATGCAGATCTTCAACCAGGCAATCGAAAAGGCCGGAGGGCCGGCGAACCTGGTGACTCTAATCCGGGAACCCACCATGGAATCGGCCAACCGGTTGTTCAGGCACCCGGCAATCGCCCTGATCGCCGCAACCGGCGGACCTGCACTCGTTCAGGCCGCCTTTGCCTCGGGCAAGAAGGTTATCGCCGCCGGACCTGGGAATCCTCCGGTACTGGTGGATGCAACAGCGCATCTCGATGAAGCCGCCCGCCACATCATCGATGGGGCAGCCTTTGACAACAATATCCTCTGCATTGCAGAGAAGGAAGTCTTCGTCCTCGAACCGGTGTTCAACGATTTTACGGCGGCGATGGACCGGGCCGGTGCAGTCCGCCTTTCCGCTGAGCAAATCGAATCCCTAACCTCCCAGGTCTTCAGTCGGAACAACTCGGGCCACTGGATTCCCAGCCGGGACTTCGTGGGCAAGAACGCCTCGGTTCTCGCGCGCGCAGTCGGGATCAGTCTCAGCGATGATGTCCGACTGCTCTACGGTGAGACCGGCTCTGACCACCCATTCGTGCAGGAAGAACAGATGATGCCATTCATGCCGGTGGTATGTGCGCAAGACCTCGATGAGGCGATCGAGATGGCGATAACTGCGGAGCATGGTTACCGGCACACGGCGATGATCCATTCAAATGATTTGAAGACGATTACGCGCTTTTCCAAGGCGATTGATACGAGCATCGTCGTTGTCAACGGCCCCAGCTTCGCCGGGAACGGTCCGCCGGCTGGCGAAGGGTACTTTTCACACACGATTTCGAGTCCAACAGGAGAGGGGGTCTGCACCCCGAAAGATTTTGCGAGGGTGCGAAGGATCTGCACCTTTCGTTCACTGAGAATGACGTGATTGAGGTTTAGAGCTAAGCCTCGAAGAAAAACGCTTAAAAGGAGACAAACATGGCAAAAGAAGCATTGGGAATGATTGAGACAAAGGGTTTGGTGGGAGCGATCGAAGCTGCTGATGCGATGGTCAAAGCCGCTCAGGTGGAGCTTCTGGGCAAGGACCAGGTTGGCGGCGGATTGGTGACCGTCATGGTCCGGGGTGATGTCGGAGCAGTCAAGGCCGCCACCGACGCCGGCGCTGCTGCTGCCGAGAAGGTGGGTGAACTGGTGTCCGTACACGTGATCCCTCGCCCCCACTCCGATGTCGAAATGATTCTTCCGAAGAAACTCGATAAGTAAGGATGGTTGAACTATGGCTTCCAGCCTATACAAGCTGAGAAGAGAGATCGTTGAAGCCGGACGTCGAGTCTATGCCCGAAACTATGTGGCCTCGAACGATGGGAACATCAGTGCCCGAATCGATTCACGCAAGGTGGTCATCACGCCAAGTGGGGTCAGCAAGGGCTTCATGAGCCCCGAGGACCTGATCGTTGTCGATTACAATGGGAACGTGCTGGAGGGCCGTAAGAAGCCCTCCTCGGAAGTCTTCATGCATCTGCAGATCTACAAAGATCGCCCCGATGTCAATGGAGTCGTCCACGCGCACCCTCCGAAGGCCACCGGGTTCGCCGTAGCCGGTATTCCATTAACCCAGTGTGTCCTGCCCGAAGTCATCGTTGGACTGGGGGGTATCCCGCTGGCAGAATACGGCACCCCCGGCACTGACGAATTCTACAAACCGGTGCTCAAGTACCTGAAGGATTATGATGCCTTCCTGCTGGAGAACCATGGAGCGCTGACAATCGGTGCCGATGTCATGAATGCCTACTACAAGATGGAGACGCTGGAGCACTTCGCCCATATCGCCTTCACCGCGATTCAGTTGGGCAACCTGGGCTCGATTTCGCCTCCCAATGTTCAGAAGCTTCTGGACCTCAGGCAGCGATTCGGGATCAAGACCCAGGTCAGTTGCGAATCCTGTGAAAAGAGCGACGAAGGGAGTTGTACGGTCCAGGCAGAGACCCAGCCAGCACCCGCGAAGTCACCCCAGAGGAACGGCTCCAAATCGGTCGATCAGGAGGCGTTGATTCAATCGGTGACCCAGGCGGTGCTCAAGCAGCTGGCAGGCTGAAACTGAGGACTTGGGGCAGGCGCCGCTAGTGGCTAGTGGCTATTGGCTATTAGCAATCAGCATTTAGCAATCAGCATTTAGCATTTAGCATCGTGAATCTCATTGTCTGTAACATCGGTTCTTCGAGCTTGAAATTCCAGCTCATCGAGATGCCTGTGGAGCGGCAGATTGCCCGCGGACATTTCGAACGGGTCGGAACGGACCAGGCATCTGTCCGGTTCTGGATCGGTGAGGAAGAGACCATTTCGAAGCCGATCGAAGTCCAGAGCCAGCGGCAGGCGGTCCAGTTCTGTCTCGATCTCTTGACTTCGGAAGCCCCGGTTCTCCGCCTGGAAGAAATCGGGGCGGTGGGCTTCAAGTGCGTTCAGGGGGGAGAGAAGAATGGTTCCCTTCTCCTGGAGCAGGATGTCCTCGACGCGATGGAGTACTACCGCGATCTGGCCCCTGCCCACAACCCCCCGTACCTGGAAGCGATTTACATGTTCCGCGAACTTCTACCAGGAATCCCTCTGGTAGGAGTTTTCGAACCTGGCTTCCATACCGAGGCACCGGAATACGCCAAGATCTACGGAACTCCCTGGGACTGGATCAGCCGGTACGGCGTGAGGAAATACGGCTATCATGGAGCCTCGCACCGGTTTACCACCGCTGAAACGGTGAAGCTGGCTGGCTTACCTCCAGAAAATCATCGCGTGATCACCTGCCATTTGGGAGGCTCTTCCTCCCTGTGTGCGTTTCAGAATGGCAGGGCGATCGATACGAGCATGGGATTCACACCTCAGACCGGACTTATCCAGGGGACCCGAATCGGTGATCTGGACCCCTTTGCCCTGCCCTACATCATGCGGAAGAAGGGGATCACGCTGGAACAGGCTCTGGCCGATTGTTCCAAGGAAGCCGGACTCGCCGGACTCTCTGGGACGTCGGGTGACATGAGAGACATCGTGAAGGCGATTGAACAGGGATCGGAGAGGGCTCAACTCGCCCGCGACAAGTTCATCTATGACGTAAAGCGCTATATCGGCGAATTCCTGGTACTGATGGAGGGGCTGGATGCGATTACCTTCACGGGTGGCATCGGTCAAAAGGATGCCGATCTGAGGGCCCGGGTTCTCTCAGCACTCCATTTCCTGGGCCTCGAGCTCGACAAAGAAGCCAATCAGCGGCACGAACAGAAACTGACGACGCCGGGATCGAGGATCGAGGCGCTGGTCATCGAAACAAACGAAGAGATTGTTGTTGCTCGCGAGACCCTTCGAGTCGTCGACGAACAGGAACCCTGACCAGCACCTCACTCGTAAATCTAATTCTCTATTCGGCGAAATAGAGCCGCTCGACATACTCCTTGAGCATCCGACGAGCTGAGAAGGGAGCCGAACAGG
>CP070717.1:613560-618953 GCA_020350445.1 Acidobacteriota bacterium
CTCTTAACCGAGAAATCAAGCTCCTGAGAGGGCGAGACCGAGAGGCCGAGGACACGATAAGAGGACACCTCATCTTTGAAATGGACTGCAAAGGAGAGTTTGTGCTTCGAGACAACCGAAACCTCCCCTTTGGGACGATCGGTACCAGAAGCATGTAGCATGGGATGCAGAAGAACGAGAGAACAGATTACATGAAATAGCTTCATATTTTGGGTTCAGACGGGGAATCAGTCTAGCTAAACGCGTTGTCGATTTCAATGGGAACAAATGGTTTCAATGCCGCATTCATCCGCTTCAGATCGCTTCCGGTCCTCAAACTGACTGGGCCGCCGAAACGAGTGCGGATTTAGAGAGGTAGTCTCCCCTGAAGGACCTCTTTCAGACGCGCATCCCGGCCGTAGATATCGTTTCGGAAATGCACCAGATCGGGATCATTCTCGAGCCAGGCGGTCCAATAGAGCAGGTGGATCGGGACCCTCCTGGGCAGGAGGACGGTCTCTTCTTCCCCTCGAACGAGGACCTTCTCGATCCGCTCAGGCGTCCAGTCTCCCGCCGGGGAAAGAAGGTACGCGGCAAGCTCTAGCGGAAGTCCCACTCGAATGCACCCGGAGCTGAAGGCCCGTTCTGATCGGGCGAAGAGACTGCGTGACGGGGTATCGTGGAGATAGACATTGAAGGTGTTTGGGAACATAAACTTCACGCGCCCCAAAGCGTTTGCCGGGCCGGGGTCCTGCCGAAACCTGAAAGCACCGATCTTGGACCCAACGCTCTTCCAGTCGATGGTTGCCGGATCCAATTCCTCAGCATCTGATCCCCATCCCCGGAATACCCTAATTCTCTCCTTCGATAGGTACTCGGGATCGGCAATGATCTTCGGAACGATATCCTGCCTGGCCAGATTCGGCGGGACGTTCCAGTAGGGATTGAAAACCAGGTAGGTCATCTCATCAGAGAAAACGGGCGTTCGCCGGTAGGGTCTACCGACCACAACGGGCATCTCGAGTACCACGCGGTCATCTTCGATGACATCAAGATGGAATCCGGCAATGTTGACGATCACGTGAACCAGACCCAGGTCTTCTGGGAGCCACCTCCAGCGTTCGAGGTTGAGTTCGATTTGCACGATCCGGTCCTCAACCGAAACATTGAGCGCTTCAAGTGTCTTTGGCCCGACGACCCCGTCCGCATCCAGTCCATGTCTGTGTTGAAACTGGCGGACTGCGGTTGTCAGATTCGAATCGAAGAGCGACGGGTCAGCTACCGTAGCCTGCTCCAGATCCGCAGTCGCCTGCAGACGGTTCCGCAAGTCCACGACACGGGGATCTGATACTCCCAGTTCGAGCTTGGCCCCTGCCGGGACCGGTTTCCACCCCCCTGAACGACGGATTGAACGGTAGCGTTCGAGGGCCTTGCACAGATTTGCGTAAGCTGCCTGCCGGGGCCGGAACTTACTTACTTCGGCCTTCAAGTCGCCGCTGGAATCAGCAGCGATGAGCGCTTCAAGGAGATTCGCATCCCTCGGCTTTGCAATCCAGTCCGTTTCAAAGTCCTCTGGTTTCACCCGGCCGCTCAACAAATGCAGGCCAAAGGTCAGGAAGCCATCGGTCATGAGAATTTCATAGTCAGCAACCACCTTCGCATCCCACGATTCTCTGCCGCCTGAGTCGAACAGGCGATCGAAGCGCTGAATCTCCTCAATGTGGTAATCCTGCGGAAAGAGCCCTTCCGATTCCACCTCCAGCAATAGGGAGTGTAACTGCCTGGCCTGGGGACGAAGCTCCCTTTCGACGGTCCAGTAAGGTTTGAAGTGCCTCGATTCATAGAACCGAATCAGCGTCTCCACGGAACGAACGGGTTCACTGCCAATTCGAAATTCGTTCAGATGAAGGGCGGTTTCAAGCCGTGAACGGAGTCGATCCTGCACGTCATCCAGGAGGCTGGGCGGAGAGGGACGGAAGACAGTATTGCTGCCCCCCCAAACTGCCCAACTTACAAACGTAGCTACGCAAAGCCCCAATGCTAGTTTTTTCATGTCTATCCTGGATCTCCAGACGGGTCCATTCTAACACCGCCCAGATCCCAGCTCAGTGCTCAAGAGACCTTAACAGCGGCCCGTCATCCGTCCCGAGAGCATGATAGAATCCTTGATGATATCGGCCCTTGTGTCCGTCCTTAAACTTTGTCTTTACTGATCGGAGTGGTCATGTACGGAATGGTGAATAATGCAATCGAGGAACTCATTCGAAGTCAGTTTGGTGACGAAGCCTGGGAAAAGATCAAAGACGAGGCCGACCTCGACTACGAGATATTCATTCGCAATGATCCCTACCCGGATAAAGTGACCTATGACCTGGTCTCAGCCGCTTCCCGGGTTCTCGATGTTCCTGCGGGAGATCTGCTTTTCGCGTTCGGGGAGTACTGGGTTCTCGAAACAGCTCGACGCGGATATGGGGATCTGATGCAGGCAGGAGGGAAGAATCTGCCGGACTTTCTCACCAATCTTCCTTCGTTCCACACGCGGGTTGTCATGATCTTTCCGAAGCTCCAGCCGCCCACTTTCTCCGTCACAGATCGCACGGATCATTCGCTCCAGGTTCACTACGAGACGAATCGACCCGGACTTACCCTCTTTGCCAAGGGTCTGCTGAGTGGTCTCGCCAAAATGTTCAAGACCGATGCCAAGATCACGCTCGTCGAGGAGAAAGAAAAGGGTGCAGATCACGACGTTTTTCTTGTGGACTGGTCAACACAGTAATTGCTCATGAGTTTCGAAAGGTCTTCTTCGACACCAACGCTGACCTTATCACCGGCCCAGTTTTCGGCGGTATTTCCATTCCATTTGGCGCTGGATTCCGAACTCAGCATCGTACAGGTCGGACCTTCGCTTCAGCACATCTTCCCCGATGTGGCCGTTGGAGGTGCTTTCGCAGAACTGTTTGGAATGCGGAGGCCCGATCTCATTCCGACCTTCAGCCTCCTCAAGGACCGAACTGAGAGCTTGATCCTATGGGAGCATCTTCTCAGTCATCAGTTGCTTAGGGGAGAAGTGATCTACCTGGAAGAGTCGAATCATTTGATGCTCATATGGCATCCCTGGCTGACGGACCCGGGCGATCTCGTAGAACTTGGCCTGACCCTCAAGGATTTTGCGCCCCATGATCCCCTCTTCGACCTGCTCAACGTGGTCCAATCCCATCGCAGCGCACTCGAAGATGTCAAGAAGCTGGTAGAACGGTTGTCTCAACAGAGGTCTGAGCTGAGGAAGGCCAATCAGACTCTGTTCGAACAGAACGCTGCGCTGCGCCAGGCCGACGAACAGCTCATCGCCCAACAGGCCGAAACCCGCAAACTTGCTTTGATTGCAAGTCGGACCGATAACGCGGTCGTCTTGACTGATGCCAAAGGTAAGACCATCTGGGTCAACGAAGGATTCGTTCGCCTGACCGGATTTGAGATGGATGAGGCGATCGGGAAGACTCCCGGTTCCCTGCTCCAAGGCCAGAAATCCGATCCAAAAGTAGTTGAGCTGATGAGATCCCGGATTAGACAGGGAAAAGGGTTCAGCGTAGAGCTACTGAACTACAAGAAGAGCGGTGAACGTTACTGGGTGGCAATTGAGGTCCAGCCGATACATGATGAATCGGGGGCGATCTCGAACTTCATGGGTATTGAGAGCGACATTACCGAGCGCAAGCGGTTCGAAGAACAGTTGATGGCCACCACGGCCGCTGCAAACTCCGCCAGTCGGGCGAAGAGCGAGTTTCTCGCCACCATGAGCCACGAGATTCGTACTCCGATGAACGGCATCCTCGGCATGGCCGAACTGCTGATGCAGACGCGCCTCGGACCAGAACAGCACGAGTTCGTCGAAGCAATCCAGTCGAGCGGTGTTGCTCTGTTGAAGATCATCAACGACATTCTCGATTTCTCAAAGGTCGAAGCAGGCAAGATGTCACTCGAGGAAACTGATTTCGAAATCCTCGGCCTGGTGGAAGGGGTCCTCGAACTGGAAGGGAGACGGGCACAGCAGAAGGGGATTGAACTGGTTTCGATCATTCCACCGGAGGTGCCCGAGGCATTTAGAGGGGACGAGGGCAGATTGCGACAAATCCTGCTGAACCTTGTCGGCAACGCGGTCAAGTTTACCGAACGAGGATCAGTGACGGTTCGAGTCAACTTCCCTGAGCAAACCGACAGCGGTTCCCTGTTAAGGTTCGAAGTTACCGATACCGGAGTGGGTGTTTCGGATGAACAGAAGAAGCTCCTGTTCACACCCTTCAGCCAGCTGGATGCAACACCTTCCAGGAAATACGGCGGAACCGGACTGGGTCTGGCGATAGCCCGTCGCCTGGTATCGCTGATGAAAGGGCAGATCGGGCTGGAATCGCAACCGGGTAGCGGCTCCACCTTTTGGTTTGAAGTCCCGGTCAATGCCGTAAAGGACCAGCCGGATCGAAAGATTCTTGGAGGATTTGAGGACACGCCGATCCTCGTCTATAGCAAGACCCCGCTGTTTACAAAGTCTCTCCTTAATATGTTCGAACGGATAGGTGTCGCAGCCGTTGCAATGGATCAAATGGACCAGATGTTGGGACAGCTGAGCCGCCCGCAAAACCAGAAACGACAGGTCGTTTTGATCGACGAGACTCCTGGAGAAGACCCCGACGAGATCGCCTCTCGGATTCGGGAAAGCCGTGAAGGTCCTTCAGTACACCTAGTGCTGCTTTGTACGTTTGCTTCCCTGGCGGCATCCGCCAAGAAAGAGGCTTCTCTCTACGATGACTACGTCTTGAAACCGATCAAAAGGGAGCGCCTCATCAACGCCATCCAGGGTGGACCGGGTCCCAAGACAGTTCCAAAGTCAGCGCCTCTGACTTCAGTGGAGACTGCAGAGTTACGACCGGAGCCCTCAGCCCAGCCGGCACCAGAAACATCCCTGCTGAAGATCCTGCTTGTGGAAGACAACGAGATCAATCGGCGGGTTGCTCAAGCGATGATTGGAAAGCTGGGGCACCAAACCGAAGTCGCGGTTAATGGTCAAGACGCTCTGGAAGCACTGGGAAAAGCCCAGTACGACTTGATTCTCATGGACTGCCAGATGCCGGTTATGGACGGATTCGAGGCGACGCGGTTGATTCGATCAAAGGAGAGAAGCGGCCACACAACGTATTCCAAACCGATCCATATCATCGCGATGACTGCCAATGCCCTGGCCAGAGACCGGGAGGAGTGTCTGGAGGCCGGTATGAATGATTACTTGAGCAAACCGGTGTCTGTCCAGGACCTCAAGGCCGCGATCGAACGGTTTGTGACGGAACGGGCCTGATTGCTGCCCGGAGGACTTACTCCTCCCCACCCGCCGGCAGTCGCTCCATCGCTGACGGACGTTCAAG
>CP070717.1:619053-621599 GCA_020350445.1 Acidobacteriota bacterium
ACACGCTGGAGCGACCCGGTGAGCTATGTAGACTATCCCGATTTCGGGAAGATCTTTTACAAAGGGGGAATAGGACCTCGAAATATCCAGGCGGGTCTTAGAGTCAACTGGTGAGTGGTAACAAATCAGTGACTGTGAGAGCTCCTGAGGAAAGGTCTGAGTACCGGCATGCTTTCGGACTTGCCACCTTAAATGTTGAAATGTCAGGAGATCGAGGTGGCAGGAGTCCGTAAGCTACTAACCAAGGCTCTTTGCGGGACATTCAGAATGATTTGAGTAGCTAGTCGGGGTCTGAGAGACCGTACACTCCCGGAGTAGGGTTCCCCTGTCCTGCCCTCTCTGTGAAGCAACTATGGCTGCACAGGCGTGCAGTAAATCTCGGAATGCGAAACACTACCCCAAGCAGCCGTAGGGTCTTTGCACCCCTTTCCCTGGAAGCAGAAGAACGGATCGTTGCAGCGAATCGGGATCGTGAAGGGAACGGGTTCGAGAGTGACATCATCTCGTATCTGAATTGAGGTGCCACCGGGCAGATACTGAGTTGGATCGAAAAGCTCGAAGAGCCGATCCGGTGACTTCGACCCCAGTCGCCACTGTACCGACGCGACGATGGCCGTCGGCAGCGCGGGGTTGTCGACCTCGAACTGTCCGCCCATTCTGATCATAAAGGGGTCATCCCGGGTGTCACAAGACCCATCTTGTCCCTCAGGAACGTAAGGGATGAAATTTGCAGCATACTGGTCGGTGACCATGCAGGAGAGTTCCACACGCGGTTCCCCCCCTCCGGCACCTAGATAGAGCGTCGCCAGGCAAGTCGAGTCTGTGCGGTCATAGGGATCACCGGATAGCCAGGTTTCAGCGACACCCCCTTGACAACCGTAATCCAAGCCCAAACACTGTCCGGTCAGACTTCCGTCAGACATGCCGTAATTAAAGTCGGTCGTGCAACCCCAGTGGATACCTCCCGAACCGCAGCCCGGTAGATCTTCATCCACCGCTCCGTCGCAGTCGTTGTCCACCGAGTCGCACACCTCCTCAGCGCCCGGGTTAACATCGGGATTGCTATCGTCGCAGTCGATGTCGGTGTTTGTGCACTTTGCCTTCAAATATCCATCACCATCCTGATCACACTTGTCTGGCGGAGCCCCAAGCGCGGATACAGCCATCACACAAGCCAACACAATGCCGACCCAAAACATACTAACCTTTCTCATTTCCGGCCTCCTCTACACAACGTCTGGGAAGGAGTAATCGGCCGCAAGCGGGCTATGTCCCATTCAGGATCTTAGCCGAACACATGTTCAAAAGTGCCGCCTCCCCTCAACGTCCTCTTTTTGGATTGTCAGTTACCCGTCAAGATAGCTAGTACAAACACGCCCTACATGTGGGCTGAATCCTCTAAGTCGACTCTTCTCGACAGCCTATTAGAGAATCCGGCAAGTCTCAATACGGCATGAGCCGACATTAGGCGGCATTAAGCGACATGAGATCGATTGACAGGGAAACTCGGTCGGTTCTAGGATATAGGAAGCTTTAAACATCCCAATTTGAGGGGACCCTGGGGTGAAACGCAACTCGAATGAAAGCGGAAACCAGGAACCGAATTCCAGCGAAAGGCTGGACGGTTGGAAAGAAATTGCCGCCTACCTGAAGCGTGACGTTCGGACTGTTCAGCGGTGGGAGAAAAGCGAGGATCTGCCCATACTCCGCCACGCCCACGACACACGAGCAACCGTATACGCTTACCCGCAAGAGGTGGATGCCTGGTGGAATAATCGTCACGAGCGCCTCGAGGCGATTGAGAATTTTGAAAGAACACGCTCGAGGTCGAGAGTCCGCGCGACGACGGGCTTGGTGATCGGAGTCCTCGCCATACTCGTCCTGGTTTGGTGGGGCCTCGATTCAGCGTTCGACGTCTCCGGCATACTCGCTTTCCGCGAAAGGGATTGGGTGCTGATTACTCAATTCGACAATCGCACCGGCGATCCCCTTCTGGACGGAACCCTGGAGTATGCACTGCAGAGGGAGCTAATCGAGTCCCCTTTTGTGAATGTTGTGCCTCCGCCCCGCATCGAAGACGCTCTGCGTCTGATGGAGAAGCCAGTTGATAGCCCGGTTGACCTGACTTTGGGCCGTGAGATCTGCCTTCGCGATGGAGCAATTCGAGCTCTCCTGACAGGCCGGGTGGCGAAGCTGGAATCGACCTACGTCTTGACAGTCCAGCTCGTCGATCCGACCAATGGGCAGAGTATCGCCTCCAGAGAGGAGGAAGCTTTGGGAGAAGCTGAACTCCTGCCAGCGATGAAGCACCTTTCGATCTGGGTTCGAGAGAGACTCGGCGAAGTACTGCCTCAAATCCCGGATTTAGAACGTGAGCTGGCAAGAGCGACAACCTCTTCGCTGAAAGCGCTTCAACTGTTTAGCGAAGCCGATGATCTTCAGCGCAGAGGTCAAAGCGGCGTTGCCGGAGAACTCCTCAATGCTGCGATAGCCGAAGACCCTGGATTCGCAGCCGCATACACGTGGCTGGGCATGGCACTCAAGAA
>CP070717.1:621699-627780 GCA_020350445.1 Acidobacteriota bacterium
AAGTTCCCGGATCTCCACGTAGTCGAGCACCTGGTACTGACGAGCTTCCAGTCCGCGCAGTTCCAGAGGGCCGTTCCAGGAATCGGCGTAGAACCCGTAGTACATTACCCCATCCTTGCGGATAGCGTGCGCTTCCGGTCGATCGTAGATGATGTCATACAGGTTCAGGTATTCACCGGAACTCACCATTTCCCGAAAGTAGATTTGAAACCATTTCCTGTACTGGCTGAATTCTTCGGGAGTCAGTTCGGCGTAGAGCGTGGCGAGAATCGATCCGATTCCAACACTGCTCGCGAAATCAGCATCAGACAACGCGGGCAGGGGGTCTCGGCGCCCCTCTTCGATGTAGCAGTTGGTGTATGCCCACCTCGGCCCGTGGGTTGCTTTTTCCACCTTGATCCGGGCCCGAACCTGAAGATTCGTCAGGGGATCGGATGCGCTTGTCATGTTCGTGTAGGGATTCTTGAAGAGCGAATGAGGTAGTGAGCAAATGCAGGTTTCAACGAATGGACTGGTATGCAGCGCATGGGCTTCTTCCCAGATAATCCGCCAGATCTCGGGAGTCGCCGCAAAAGCATCGGTCGGCTTCACGTGCCCGGGGGCCGGGTTGATACAGGCGGGAGCCACGGAATTCATCGCGAAATCGTTGTAGACCCCATCATAGCCCCATTCCGAAATCCACTTCCGGACCAGGCTACGAATATGTTCCTGCACCGGAGGATAAGCCGGGCACAGCGTGTGCTGACGGGAGGTTGGTGGTGCGCCGTCTTTGCCCAGTACCAACCACTCGGTCTTTCGCGCCATCTCTGAATCGGTATTGACGCCGAGAGGGTTCCACCAGAGATAGACCCGTTCGATCCCCAGGCTCTTCATCTTCTGGACCGAAGCGATCATACCCGCTTCTCCCTGCGGGTACTTCTCTCGGTTGGGATTCCAGTCGCCGACATGGTCCTGCCAGCCGTCATCGATCTGGAGTTGTCGGATGCCCAGTTCGAGCAACTGCGGGATTCTTTCGTAGACCATCTGCAAGGTGAAGTCCCGCTGCCAGCCCCAGGTCTTCCAGTAGGATTGGTAGGTCCACTGGGGGGATTCCGACTGGATCTGAATCCCCTGGTCCACTAGAAGATCCCGGTAGATTTTAAGCGGTTCGAAGTAGTCTCCCTGGTGAGCAATGATCCCAATCGGAGCCTGCACGCGGTACGTTGCACCCGGTTCCATTCTGGGCTGGTCTCCCAAATCGGGATCGGGTTCTTCTTCCATTTGGATGTGCACTAGCCCCTGTTCGTCCGTGCGAGTCGGAAAAGAGACGAAGAGGTCCCGCGTACCCAGATGGCAAAGAGCCAGGCCCGTAGTTCGGTTCCAGACATCGATCAAGTTGATTCCGCCGCCTTCGTCTTCATCTTCATCGAAATTGGCTCGAGTGTAGAGCCCCATAAGATTCTGCTGGTTGAAAGCCTGGGTTATCGGAATCCCGGCATACGATCGACCCCACTCGTAGGATCCGCCCTGGAAGGTGTGAAAGTCATAGGGCGCGCTCTCGGGCTGGGCTCTCTGAGCGTTTAGGCGCATCTGACCGCTGATCGTTTGATTCACTGTCAGGGCACGATCTTGATCCAGGTTGGTGTAGGAGATGTCGAGGATGGCGAGGGTTGGGTAGCGGTCATACACTCGAATCTTCAGATCCTGACGAACCTGGATTCCTTCCGGCGTACTGGCAAGCGCTGAAAGATCGATCTGGCTCCCGGTCCCATGCTGATCGGAGATCGCTACAAGCAGCGGTGGATCGGATGACAGGACGAAGTCTCGCAACTCGCCGCCGTCCACTGTCAAGACATTCAGTGGGAAAGCTTCGCCCGGAGGTTCAACGATCGATCGGCCCGCGAGAGATACGGTAAGACCCAGCTTCGTGTCCAACGACAACTGGAGTTCTCCATGTGTGAGGACAACTTCCCCATCAGGACCGGCGGAAACCCGGGTCTGTTCCTCGCTCTCAGATCCCTGGCAGCCCACCAAAAGCAACAACACGATCAACCCAGTGCGGAGCTTCATATTTTCCCCTCCGGCCTACCGGCCTTCCTGAATTATGGAACGGTCCCGAAGAATAGGAAACCCTCGGACTGGAATTCCGGAGGGGCGAGGTGCGCATCTGGAACAAGGTTGCCAGCTGCCTGCATAACCCGGAGGAGTCCTCCGAGAATGATCGGGTGTTCGGGCCCTGCCTGAGGGATCCAGATTCGTGGATGCTATTAACACTCTTCGACCGGATTCCAGCTTTCGACAACGGTCGGGGGACGGCCGAATAGACTGGGATTCGTGGACATGCGAAGGAATGCCGACCTCACCAAGCCGGAAGCGAAGCGAACGGCGCTCACCAGCAAAGCCTCACCTGAGTCAAAAGCGGTTAGAACTCCCTCTCCTGGTCGGCCACATGGCATTGCTGACAATTCGACCTTTCCGGATGCGATGTCCGCTGGGCCGGGTTCGGATGATCCGGATGGTGACAGCTCAGGCATCGGTCACGAAGGAACAGCCGGTGTGGAATCGATGGAGGGGCTTTGGGGTTCGCTCGCTCGATGAGGGTCGGCTCAGCCAGGCCCTTCCAGTCGGAGGCCACGTCTGGTGTGGTTTCTGCGATTGGCAGTGGTGCTGTGCCGACATGGCACTGCAGGCAATTGAAGTACTCGGGATGGGGAGTCGGCGCAGAGACCTGGTCTCCCAAATCGAGCACGTCCTCGTGACAGGTGAGACAGTCACCGTTTTCCAGCCCGTCCAGTTCATGCGGCACCGTCGGTGGGGCCGTATAAAAAGCCCGCCGCTCGGTCCTGTCGGAAACCTCCGGAGCTGCTGCGGCCAGTGACACCAGAAGCAATGTGACCAGGCATCGAAAGAGGACCCAGCGTCCGGCGATGAGTCTGCTCATGAGAGTTTCTCCAGTGCCACGGCACACTTCTTGTAATCGGGCTCCTTCGAAATCGGGTCGTACTCATCGAGCGTCACCCGATTGATGAGCCGCTTCTCGTCGAAGAACGGGATGAAGACCAGTCCCACCTGGGGTTTTCCTCGCCCGCCGATCCAGGCCACTGTTTCGATGCTCCCACGGCGGGAACGGACCCTCACGCGGTCTCCGGTCTTCACGCCGAGGCGTTCGGCGTCTTCCGCATGGATCTCGACATAGGTGTTCGGCATTGCTTTGCGCAGTTCTTTGATGCGCCCTGTCATGGTGGCGGTGTGCCAGTGCTCGAGAACACGCCCGGTGCAGAGCCAGAATGGGTATTCCGAATCGGGGGACTCCGGCGGATCCTCGTACGGGCGAGCCCAGATGATGGCCCGGCTGTCACCCGCCCTGGCACCGTAAAAGTCGACCTGACGCCCTTCCTTGACGTAGGGGTCCTCTCCGCCGACAAAGCGCCGCTTGGTCTCTTTCCAGGATCCGTCGCTCTGCTTCACAACGGGCCAGCGCATTCCCGAAACCTTGACGTACTCGTCGTATGGTGCGAGATCCTTGTGTTTCTTAACCGTCAGAGCTCGATACTCGTTAAAGAGAGCTCGATCAACGTTGAACTCGCGAAAGACCTCCCATTTCCAGGCTTCGACCTCGTTGCCGCTGTCGTCACGGACCGTCAGAAGAAACTTGCCGTCCCGCCCTTTGAGGTCTTCACAGCCCATTTCGTACATTCGATGGGCCACGGCCAATACCTGCCACACGTCGGGACGCGCCTGACCGGGTGGTTCGACCATTCGGAACCACTGTTGGGTCCGGCGTTCGCTGTTGCCAAAGATGCCATTCTTCTCCACCCAGGTTGCCGAGGGGAGGACTACAGATGCGATCCGTGTTGTCTCCGTGGGATAGATATCAGAGACCACGACGAAGCGGTCGGCGGCATTCGCCAGGTTGGCATGTAGATTCGGGATCGATTGGGCGGGATTGGTGACCTGCACCCACATTCCGGTCAGTTCGCCCTTGGAAAGGGCTTCGAACATCGCCATCGTGTGATGTCCCGGCTTCGGATTGATCGCTCCCGGCTTGCACCCCCAGACCTCTTCGACCTCGGCACGGTCTCCGTCCGAGGCATTAACTCTGCCCCCGGGAAGGGCGTGTGCCAATGTGCCGACCTCCCGGCAGGTTCCGCAAGCACTTGGCTGGCCGGTCAGAGAGAAGGGTGTACTGCCCGGTTTCCCAATCTTGCCGGCCAGAAGGTGAGCGTTGTACACGAGATTGTTGATCCAGGTGCCCCGGGTGTGCTGGTTCATCCCCATACACCAGAGAGAGACGATCTTCTTTTTGGGGTCCCCAAAGAGGTCCCCCAGGAGCCGGAGTTGATCGGCGGGGACTCCAGAGAGCTTAGACACTTTTTCAACGGAATAGCCCTGGAGGAAGGACCGGTACTCCTCCAACGAAATATCTTTATCGTCGTTGGACTTGAAGCGGACGTTCTGATCCAGGAAGTTGCGATCGCAGGTCCCGTTCTCGACCAGTTGGTGGGCGATACAGTTGGCGATCGCCAGGTCCGTGTGAGGGCGGAATTCCAGGTAATGGTCGGCGGCTTCAGTGGAGCGGGTCCGACGAGTGCCCAGGTCGATGTAAAGGATCTCTTCGCCCCTGGCTCGACGGTCGATCAGGCGCGAAAAGAGGACGGGATGCATTTCCGCCCAGTTGTTTCCCCAAGTGATCACCACTTCGCACAGGTCAAGATCGTCGTAACACCCGGAGGGTTCAT
Source organism: Acidobacteriota bacterium (assembly GCA_020350445.1). Classification (GTDB taxonomy): domain Bacteria; phylum Acidobacteriota; class UBA6911; order RPQK01; family JAPXNP01. The sequence goes on from CP070717.1 coordinate 626,418, forward strand.
CGACTCCGAAGGTAGTGAGAAAACCTGTCACAGCGCTGGCCATGCAGAGGCGGGCGTTGGGATCGAGGTGGTTGTTACCGAGACCGCCCTTGAGAAACTTCATGGCGATGTATCCCTCGGGAATCGTCCACTGGCCCGATCCGTAGATCGAAAAGCGGTCCGGGTCAGCTATTACCTTCTCAGCGATCAGGTTGATCGCTTCTTCCCAAGAGGCTTCCTGCAGGGAGCCCCCTTTTCTTATCAGAGGGGTCTTCAGCCGGTCTTTACCGTAGAGTGCTGCCCCCAGGTGATACCCCTTGGCACAAAGCAGTCCGCGGTTGACTGGACATTCGCGGTCTCCCTGAACCGCGACAACCCTGCCTTCCTGGATCCCAACCAGCGCCCCGCATCCGGTTCCGCAGAAACGGCAGGGTGCCTTCTGCCAGGAAAGCCCTTCAGCGTTCTGGGAGACAGGCGCTCCCAACAGGGGGAGATTCAGGCCCAATGCCGCGACACCAGCGGCTTCGGCTGATTGTAGTATGAATCTTCGGCGTGAAACCGTCATGGATCCACCTCACTCAAGTCCTCAACATTGTGGTAAACGAGGTTCAGGCTGATTACTCCGTCCAGTGCAGAAAGCTCTTCCCATCGCTCCCGCGCCTCTTCCGCACTGCGAGTCTCTAGAACAAGCGCCACACGGGAACCTTTTCTGTGGGCGCTGACCACTGAGGGGAAGTGCTCTAACAGGGAAAACAGTTCATGTTCGTCCCCATTCCGCAGTGTGAGCAGGAGACTCGAAACCGGCACCTACCGAACCTCCTCTTGGCTTCGGTTGTCTGTAACATCGGTCACGTGGCAACGGTACGCCTAGCATAACCGGGATGGGTATATCGGGCAATGACCTTTGTCATATTCCGTACGACAAGCTTCCAGCTTGTCCCTTGGCATTTCGCCCTCCCCGGAAGAGACAACCCGGAGGGTTGTCGTACGACAAGCTTCCAGCTTGTCCCTGGCATTTAGCCTCCCCGGAAGAGACAGCCCGGAGGGTTGTCGTACGACAAGCTTCCAGCTTGTCCCTCGGCATTTAGCCTCCCCGGAAGAGACAGCCCGGAGGGTTATCGTACGACAAGCTTCCAGCTTGTCTCTCGGCAGCGCTCAATCTCAACGATTCCGCTCCCATTGAAGGCGTTCCACTGGAGGGAAACCATGATCGCTTGATCTGGTATGGCGACCACTGGCTCTACTGGGAGAAGTCGACTCGTTTGGTTTATCGGTATGACGGCGTTTCTGGGACGGAAATGAGCCGGTTGACCTTAGTGACGGACAGGGGCGGAAATGAGCCGGTTGACTTCGGTGACGGACAGGGATGGGAATGCGGTCACGG
>CP070717.1:627880-635602 GCA_020350445.1 Acidobacteriota bacterium
CCAGTTCCTTCTGCATGGTCTCAGTACGGGACGTGGCAAGCAGATAATACTGGGGCGCCTCTTGAGGGATCTCAAGTCGTTCCAGCAAGAGCACCATCTCCTTTCCGCTGGTGGGTGAACCCATCAAGACACGAAAACCCATGCCCGAAGCCTCATCCAGCTCCTTTTGCATCGTCGAGGTTTTGGTGGTAGCAAGTAGCAGGTAGCGCGTCTCAGGATCCACCTTCACATCAGCAGAAGCGCTAATCGGGAGTATGAATAGCCCGACAAGAACACTAAATAATAGTATCTTCTTTACGTTCATCGCAGCTCCTTTTCGTCACATCGAGGAGGGGCAATCGATTGCCCTCCTCGACCATGAAGGTAACTTCAAAGCCTTTTTGTCTTCCCACACGTCTGGAAGGCCCTTTTTCGGATGAACACTCCAGAGCGTAGATCCTCCTTGATCCTTGCAGTCTTTGCTTACTCCGGCGCTCCAGGCACGACCGGGAACGTTGTCAAAACGGGTACCTCCTGGGGAAACTCCTTCATCGGGTCATCGTTTTGTCGAACCGTGACGGCCACAATCGGCTGATCACTCTCGATCACCAGCATCCCCTCCATCTCCCGCGCCTGTGCCTTGACAGCGGGATCCTCGAACATCTCATGGACGAAGCGAGCCAGATGGGCTCCGGCAGCCAGCGGTTCCAGGTTCCGTTCTGCGATGAGTTGATACTGCCTGTTGTAGAGTCGAAGCGTCACCTGGGCCTCCGGCTTCGGCGAGGAGGAACCTTCCTCCTCGGGAGGATAGACCAGGGCAAAGCCCGTGTCCCTGACGCCCAGAGAATCCACGAAGAGGCAAAAAGCGTTGCCCGGCCGGGAGGCCGGTACACCGGCTTCATACAGCGAGACTCCGGTTGTCAGATCCGTCCGCTGGAAGACCACTACGCCTCCCACCCCCGCTCCGGCTGAGACCCGGGCGTAACCGACCTGCATCGTCCCCGTACCGGGAGTGGACAGGGAGAGCGACTCCCCCGACTTGAGCTCGAAGTCGAAGACCGAATCGGCGCCCAGTTCACCCAGCGTCAGGGTCATCGGCTCCCCGTGCGGTGTCCCGTAAAGCTCCACCCGCACCGATGTGTCCGAACCGGTATTGACCAGAATCAGGGTGGACTGGAACTGCAGGGTCCCGGCGGCTCCATCGCCCAGCTGGGGGAAGAAGAACGAGGACAGGCCGTCCTCCATGGAACTGGAACCGCCCGGTTTCCCCGCTACCACCGGGAAGGTGGTCAGGAAGGGCACTTCCTGGGGAAATTCCCTGGCTGGATCGTCATGTTGGCGGACTGTGACCGCCACCAGCGGTTGGTCACTTTCCACCTGCAGGATCCCCTGCATCTCGCGGGCCTGTGCCTTGAGCTGCGGGTCATCGAAGAGTTCGTGGACATAGCGGGCCAGGTGACTGCCGGGAGCCAGCGACTCCAGGGTCTTCTCCGCCACGAGGCCGTGCTGTTTGTCGTAGAGGTGAATGGTGATGTTTGCCTCCGGCGTCTGTGCCAAGGTGGTTTCCTCACTGGGAGGATAGACCAGGGCAAAGCCGGTATCGCGTGGGCCGAGAGAATCGACAAAGAGGCAGAACTCCCGGAGTTCGCTGGAGGCGGGTACGCCGGCTTCATAAAGCGAGATGCCCGTGGCCAGATCCGTCCGGCGGAAGACCACCACGCCGCCGACCCCTTCACCGGCTGAGACGCGGGCATAACCCACCTGGGGTGAGCCGGTCCCAGGCGTGGGCAGGGAGACCGATTCCCCTTGCTCGAGGTCAAACTGGAAAACGAAATCGGTACCCAGTTGCCCAAGGGTCAGGTTCATCGGTTCCCCGTCCGGTGTACGGTAGAACTCGACCCGGACCAGACTATCCTGACCCGTATTCACGAGAATCAGGGTCGACTGAAACTGCAGCGTTCCTGCTCTGCCGTCGGCAATCTGCGGGAAGTAGAAGGAAGAAGACTCGAACTCTGGGCGGTAAACAAACACGCCGCTCTCAGCCAAGCTGCCCTCGGTTCCGGCATAGAGCGTAGAGGGGTTCAGAGGGTCGATCGCAAGCGCCCGGACGAAGGGAGCGGTGAGGCCGGTGTTCATACCGGTCCAGCTGTCACCCGAATCGGTGCTGCGGTACACTCCATCCCCTGTCCCGGCGTGGAGGATCGAGGGGTTCAGCGGGTCGATCGCCAAGGCCACAATGCCAAGATCGGTGAGGCCGTTATTGATCGGGGTGGTCCAACTGTCACCCCCGTTCGTACTGCGAAACAGGCCACGAGTTGTCCCGGCATAGAGGGTCGTAGGAGTCAGTGGATCGATCGCCAGAGCAGAGATTCCAAGATCGGTCAGGCCGTTATTGATGGCCGTCCAGGCGGCTCCGGAGTTGGTTGTGCGATACACACCGCGACCTCCCGTGCCTGCATAGAGGATAGGCGGGTTCAGAGGGTCGATCGCAAGCGTATTGATCTGATGGCTGGGCAGACCACTATTGATTGGGGTCCAGCTTTGGCCCGAGTTGGTGCTGCGATACACTTCACTATATATTCCGGCATAGAGCGTAGAGGGGTTCAGCGGGTCGATTGCCAGTGCCCAGAGGTAAAGGGCAGTAAAGCCCTCATTGATATCGACCCAGTTCTTGCCCGAGTCGTTGCTGCGAAACAGCCCACCCGAGGTCCCCGCGTAGAGGATGGAGGAGTTCAGTGGATCGATCGCCAGCGTCCAAACGGGAAGTGTGGGGAGACCGTTGCTAAGCGCCGTCCAGCTGGCGCCGGCGTTGGTACTAACGAACACGCCGAGATTGTAAGTTCCGGCATATACGGTAATGGGGTTGAGCGGGTCGACTGCCAGCGAACTGACGCGTGGTTTTGCAAAGCCATTGTTGACAGCGTTCCAGCTGTCACCTCTGTTGATACTGCGGAAAACGGGACCCCGGGTCCCCGCGTAGAGGATGGAAGGGTTCAGCGGATCGATCGCCATTGCATACACGCGAGAACTGCTTAGGCCGTCCTGGATACGAGTCCAGTTGGCGCCTCTGTTCGTGCTTCGAAATATACCGTCACCGTTGGTGCCGGCATAGAGAGTAGAAGGATTCAGTGGATCAATCACCATCGCCATCACGATCTGGGCGGACCAGCCCTGTTTCAGCGCAGTCCAGCTTTGACCCGAGTTGGTGCTGCGATGCACTGCCGAGCCAGTAGTGGCATATAGGGTGGACGGAATGACCGGGTCAATCACCAGGGAGTAGATGAAGGGATCGGTGAGGCCTGTGTTGGCGGCATTCCAGCTCTGTCCGCCGTTGGTGCTGCGATACACACCGGCACCTTCGGTCCCGGCATAGAGTATGGAGGGGTTCAGCCGATCAATCGCCAGCGCATAGATCGCAAAGCCGGGCAGACCACTATTGATTGGAGTCCAGCTTTGGCCCGAGTTGGTGCTGCGATACGCCTCGTCAAATAAACTTGCATAGAGTATGGAGGGGGTCACAGGGTCGATTGCCAGTGCAGTGACATAACGGGGAGGGCCAGACAGGCCGTTGTTGATTGAGGTCCAGTTGTCGCCCTTGTCGGTGCTGCGAAACACGCCCTCATATTGGGTCGCGGCATAGAGTATGGAGGGGTTCAGCGGATCGATCGCCAGTTTGCACACGCTAGAAGGGGTCAGAAGGTTAGGGTTAGTGATCCCAGTCCAGCTGGTCCCGGCGTTCGTGGTCCGAAAGAGCCCGCTGTCGTAGGTTCCGGCATAGAGGGTGGAGGGGTTCAGCGGGTCGATTGCCAGCGCCCTCACCTCTGCTCCGTAGGGCCCGATTGAACGCCATTGTCCACCAGCATGGACAAAACCCGTGCCAGAAATCCCGAGGATTCCCAGTACGAGAATGACCTGTGAAAACCGAGAACGACAATTCATTGGAAAGGTCCACATATCTCCTCCTCTCCAGCCAGCGGGACGATACAGTCCTAGCCCTCTGCTGGTTGTGTCACTTCCTTGACATCGCCCGTACAGGGATATTCGATGTCCGCCACGTTGATTGCCGTTGGGAATCTCTCCCGGACACCAAGGGAAGAAGCCCAGTGCCAATTGATCCAGTGCGCCGATATGCGCCCAAGCCGGTTCTCGATGAGGACCTGCTTTCTCTATTTCTTCAGTCTTCTGGAAAGCCTTTTGTAATGTTCGCGGAACTCCTTGTTATTCCGATCGAGATCAGAGGCCCTGCGATATTCGTCGAGGGCGGCCTGTAACTCGCCCTTCTTCTCCAGCAGTCCCCCGAGGCTGCAGTGAGCTTGCCCATCGTCAGGCTTCCGGCGAATCGCCTCGCGCAACTCACTGATCGCGCCGTCCAAATCGCCACTGGCTACGAGAACGATAGTGAGGGCCAAACGGGCGTCGGGATCGGCGGGTTCTAACCGACTTGCCTCGCGGAAGTGGGTAACGGCGGCCTCCAGATCGCCTTTCTTTAGAAACACTGCTCCGAGGTTGTGGTACGCGTCGAAATAGTCCGGTCTTAATAGAATGGCTTCACGATACTTGGTGATAGCAGCATCGAAATCGCCTGCAGCCCCGTGCGCGGTACCGAGGGCAACATGTGCTTCAGGATCCTCTGGATTCAGACGAACGGACTCCCGGTATTCGGCGATCGCGCCGTCCAAATCGCCTTTGTCCTTTAGCGCCCGGCCAAGGTTGTAGTGTGCTGAGGGGTCGTCCGGTTCCAGACGCAGGACTTCGCGGAATTCTGCTATTGCGCTATCTAAATCACCTTTCGCCTGGAGCGCGCCGCCCAGGTTGTGGTGCGTTGAGGGGTCGTCCGGTTCCAGATCCAGGGCTTCGCGGAATTCTGTTATTGCGCCGTCAAAGTCGCCCGTGTTCGCGAGAGCGGTGCCGAGGTAGAAGTGCGGCCAGGCATCGTCCGGCTGCAAACGTTTGGCTTCACGGAATTCCGCTATTGCACTATCGAAATCGCCTTTTGCCTCGAGCGATTTGCCGAGGTAGATGTGGCCTAAGAAATTTCCCGGTTCCAGACGCAGGGCTTCGCGGAATTCGACGATTGCGCCATCCAGGTCGCCTTTATCGAGAAGAGCACTTGCACGTTTTACGCGGGCGTCAAAGGTACCGGGCTGCTCCGGCGGCTCCGCCCAAGTAGGGGTGGAGAGAAAAAGGAAAATGGCGAGAAATCTCATTTTCACACGGCTGGACATGTGATACCTCCACGTCTGATATTATATCATCAAGAAGCTCGATATTGAATCACATAATAGCAAAGTCCTTGCCCTTAATCCCGCGGCACTCGTGGCGGTAACCCCCTCAGCGAATCGAATCCCCTGCCGCAAGAATGATTCGTGTAACGGCCGGAGCAGCGCGCCATTTGCTGGTGCACAGCGAAAATATGGAGGGTCATTGAGGCAATCGCGTCCAGTGCGTCTATGTGCCCCCTGTCGACGGTGGAGTTCGCGGGCAATTACACTTCTGATCCCGAGTAGACAAGAGTCTGCCCCCTATGAAACGTTTTGAGCGTCTTCTAGCTAAATTACCGCTTAGCAGTCGGATCGAGAGGGGTGGTAAAATGAGAAATAGATAGGATTCTCGTTCGCTTCCCCGGTCCTCGAGGAAATCGGGAGGTGGCAGTATGAGATCTACTCGTCTTGGTTTCGTCCGCCTACTAACCGCAGTTTTCGGTCTATTTGTTACCTTGGTTCCGGCGATCCTTGGACAGCATGGTCCGGAACAGATCGTCGAAAAAGCAGCCCCGGCCGTGGCGCTCCTGCTGATCGGCAAGTCCCCTACCGAACTCGATGGGATCGCCTCAGCCATGGTCGCCCGAGAAAACGGTGTTCTGTTGACCGCGTACCACGTCCTCAAGGGAGCTAAGGCGTTACAGGTCCGGTTCAAAAACGGAGAGGTCTTCGACAATGTCTCCTTGCTCGGAGTCGACAGCCGTCGTGACATAGCGGCGATACGCATCTCCGCGTCCGGGTTGCAGGCCTTACCGATCGCTTCGGCGAGCCAGGCGAAGCCTGGAGAGTCCGTGTTCCTGATCTCCCATGCGGCTGCATTGCCGTGGACGGTCTCCTCGGGGAGCTTGAGTGCCTATCGGCTGGCAGATGAAGTGCCGGGAGCCGGAAGTGGGTATCGGTTGTTCCAGTTCACTGCACGCGCGTCCCCCGGGTCGAGCGGCGGTGTGTTGATCGATTCCGAGGGACGCGCTCTCGGACTTGTAGTAGGAGCCCTCGAGGGAGGCCAGAACCTCAATTTCGCTGTCCCCGTGGAGAGTGTGATCGGCCTGGCCGAAGCCCCTGAGGCGCTTGCTTTCGACTCGGGGGCGCAGCTGGAGTTGTCCTTGTCGCAACCGGCTGTGCAAGAACCAGTCGCCATGATTCTAGAGAAACCCAGACCGGCGGCGCCTCGTGAGGGCGAGGAGACCGCGAGTGACGATTTCGAAAGGTCGGAGGTACTCAAGTCAAAAGACAAGAGCTTCATCCTTGCCAACTTTCGCACCCTGTGGGTAGATACGAAGGATGCGCAGTTCTTCGGTGCCCAACAGATGCAGGCGGCCCTCGGCAGAGACAAGAACTTCCTCACCCTGGGTGTCACGATCGTCGATACCCCGTCGATAGCAGATGTCGTCCTGGAGATCGGCTATACCTTCGCTTGGGACTACCCCTTCTCACTGAAGCACGTGAACTCGGGCATCGTGCTTGTCTCCGGGAAGGGATCGGGACCCTTCTCCGGAGCTGCCGGCGCAGCGAGTGTAGCAAGAGAGCTGACGAAATTGCTGAAGCCCTATCGAACGAAGAAGCAACCTCCATCCTAGCGACTAGCGTAAAGCGGTGCCGAAACTCTGCCTTGTTCTCGTCGCTCGATACGTCCGTTGTGTAGCACAACTCCGGGGCAAACTCCGGCAATTCTTGATCCTAAACCGCCCTTTAATTGCGCGAAAATCGCCACGACTGAACGTTCGCCAACCACTTAGTAGGGGGTGTTGTCTATGCCCGTATTTCGCGAACTATCCGCGCGCCAGTGTTTATGGGAGATTGCGGGCGATGCGGACTTTTACAACCGGTAGAAATGGCCGCAGACTCTTCTGTCAGAACTTCAGCCAGGGAGCAAGACGCGGCTCCAAGACCTGGCCCTGGTTTGCGCCAATTGTCACCAGATGCTGCACCGAGCTGGATCAACAGTTACTATTGAGGCTCTAAGAAAGCTCATAAAGAACAAAGGAACTTCCATTGGCAACCATTTCACAACACACTAACGACTGGTGCCACATCTGTGGCAAACGACAACAAGAACTAGCAGACATCTGGTATCCCAAAAACGCCGAACACGACCAGGAGCCCACCGAATACATCCGTATATGCGGCGATTGCGGCCAGACCATCCACCAGGTTGCTTTGGGCGAACTGTCGGGTCCAGTCCAAACTACTGACTGGCACAAGCCACGCCCCTGAAACTGGTCCCTACCCAGGGCAGCCTGAAGGTGGCCGGATCCCAGCATGGTTGCACCAAAGACACTTTTGAAATTTCACAACCGTTACCCATTTTGAATCAACCACTTACGGCAAAAAGCGGAAAGTGCTATTAGGGCTTGTACATTTTTCGGCGTACAATCAGCTTTACAAGGTTCTTACCCTTGACGAACGCTTTCTTAGAAGCAACTTTGATGGTTGAAAGAGGTAAGCTGAGGTAGGATAAGCCTCTTAAGACCACCACGTCAAA
>CP070717.1:635702-640555 GCA_020350445.1 Acidobacteriota bacterium
CAGGGCATTGGGATGACCGCCGCCCTGGAAATGGCAGAAGATGCGGTGACTAGTGGAGCGGCCATTCAGAAGCTGGAACAGCTCAAGGAGATCACGAACCGGTGATGATAAATCCGCCGACATCTGCCTGGATTAAGGCCCTGGACGCCGCTTTCGGTCCACCCCCTCTCACCGAATCGAGGAGGGGATTCAGTTGAGAGGTTTGAGTTTTAGGGGCGTTGCATTCGTTGCCAATAGAAGGGCGCCGTCTTTGGCCGGCGCACTCCAAGAATTCGGCGGGATTCGGTTAGGGAGTGGATAGGAAAGATGGACCGTTCTGAGGGTTTCATGATTAAGGTCTGTGGATTGACAACGCTCGACGATGCACTCTGCGCTGTCGAGCTTGGAGCCAATACCCTGGGCTTCAACTTCTATCCGAAGAGCCCCCGATACATCGAACCTGAAACGGCGGCCGAGATCATTGCTCAGTTGCCCGCGGAAATCTTGAACGTCGGGGTCATCGTACGACAACCATCCTGGTTGTCCTCTGGGCACACCGTACGACAACCATCCTGGTTGTCCTCTGGAGACACCGTACGACAACCATCCTGGTTGTCTCTTGCATCAGCATCTGAATCTGCTGAAGACAAGCTGGAAGCTCGTCCTACGCAGCTCACCTTAGATGCATACCAGGTGCACGGGGTGAATTCCGAGGAGGAACTGGACGGCCTGGGTGGTCGAATCATTGTCGCGACCTCGCCCGCCGATGCGATCCACTTTCCAAACTATGAGATCATTATTGACACGTCCTGGGGAACCGGGAAACTGGCAGACTGGGGGGCAGTGCAGAAGCTCGATCGAGATTTCATACTTTCCGGCGGACTGACGCCCGACAATGTTGATGAGGCGATTCGAGTGTTGAATCCCACTGGTGTTGATGTCTGCTCGGGTGTTGAATCTTCCCCCGGGCGCAAGGATAAGAGGAAGCTCGAGGCGTTTCTCAAACAGGTCAAAAAGTACGACAACCGTCCTCGGTTGTCTCTTGGCTCGAAAGTCGAGGGTCGAGGCTCGTAAGTCGATGGCAGTGAGTCGTGAGTCTTGAGTCGAGGGTCGTAAATCGTGAGTAGTGGTTGTCGGTCAGTGGCAGCGGGCAGTTGGACCCAACAGCCAACCAGCAACGATTGGCAATTAGCATTTAGCAATCAGCATTTAGCAATCAGCATTTAGCATTTAGCATTTAGCATTTAGCAATCAGCGATTAGCATTCAGCATCCATATGTTAGATCAGATTATTGCCACAAAGAAGCTTGAGGTTGCGGAAGCGAAGGCCCGCAAATCGATTGACCAGTTAGTCAGCCGTATCAACGAGAGGGATGTTCCATCTTTCGAGGATGCACTGAACGCCCCGGGGCTGAATATCATCGCCGAGATCAAGTTCAAGAGCCCCAGTCATGGGCCGTTTCTTTGTCAGAAGGCACCCGAGGTGATCGGACTGACCTACGTTGAATCGGGAGCCGCGGCGATCTCGGTCTTGTCCGATGAAACCTACTTCGGTGGGCGGCTGGATTATCTTCGTCGGGTTTTTCAGGCTCAGCACCTGGCCTACAATTCCGATAACGAAGACTCCGATTCAGAATCCTGGGATTTTCTGCCGGTACCACTTCTCCGCAAAGACTTCATCATCGATCCTTACCAGGTTGCGGAAGCCTGTGGGGCCGATGCGTCAGCGTTCTTGCTGATCGTGGCCTGCCTGGATCAGGGACAGATCGAAGAGTTGATTGAATATGGAGATGAATTGGGACTCGATGCACTTGTTGAAGTGCACGACCCTCATGAACTCGAGACAGCGGTTGAGGCTGGGAGCCGGATCATCGGCGTCAATAACAGAAATTTGAAGACGTTCGAAGTGGACATTGAGACCTCGTTCGATATCGCCCGTCGCCTGGAGGGCGAGCAGGGTTTCACCCTGGTCGCTGAAAGCGGGATCTCGGAGCATTCGCAACTCCTGGAACTTCGTGATGCCGGTTTCAATGCGTTCCTAATTGGCACAACGTTTATGGACACGGAAGACCCCGGCCGCGCGCTGGCCCAACTCATCGAAGAAAGGTAGGACAACCGTCCACGGTTGTCTCTGGGCTCCATGAGTCTTGGGTCGACAAGGTAGGACAACCGTCCACGGTTGTCTCTTGAGTCATGGGTAATGGGTTTTGGGGCTTAGGTTTTGGGTGTTGGGCTTTGGTTTTTGGCTAAGCTGCCAGCTGTTCTTTAGTGGCGGTTGGCTGTCGTAAGCCGGTCGCAGCGACTGGCAATAGGCTTTTTTGCAGAATAGGAGTTTGCAATTAGCAATTAGCAATTAGCATTTCGCAATTCGCAATTAGCAATTCCTGATTAGCATTTCGTGATTACCATGAAGAATTTACCCGATAAAAGCGGTCACTTCGGAATCTATGGCGGACGTTTCATCCCTGAGACGTTGATGGTGCCGATCGAAGAACTCGAAGCCGCCTATGAATCCGCGAAGAATGATCCGGCCTTTCGCGATGAGTTCAGCTCCCTGCTTCGTGAGTACGTCGGACGTCCGACAACTCTCTTCAAGGCTTCTCGGTTGTCGGAAGAAGTTGGTGCAACGGTCTACCTGAAGCGTGAAGACCTCTGTCATACGGGAGCTCACAAGATCAACAACGCGTTAGGCCAGGCTCTGCTTGCCAGGCGAATGGGCAAGACACGGATCATTGCTGAAACGGGGGCGGGCCAGCACGGTGTTGCTACAGCAACGGTTTGTGCCCTCTTGGGCCTCGACTGTGAGGTCTACATGGGAACCGAGGATTGCCGGAGACAGGCGCTCAATGTTTACCGAATGGAGCTACTCGGAGCCCGGGTTGTTCCTGTCGATTCTGGGAGCTGTACGCTCAAGGATGCAATCAACGAGGCGATGCGCGACTGGGTTACGAATGTTGAGAATACCCACTACTTACTGGGTTCTGTTCTCGGACCTCACCCTTACCCGATGATGGTACGAGACTTTCAGTCGGTCATCGGACGTGAAGCCCGCCAGCAGGTGATCGAGCAGGAAGGACGGTTGCCCGATGCCCTGCTCGCCTGTGTTGGTGGTGGCAGCAATTCCATCGGACTCTTCTATGAGTTCTTGAAGGATGAATCTGTCGCAATGGTGGGGATTGAAGCTGGAGGTCGCGGCAGCCAGCTGGGAGAACATGCGGCTCGCTTTGAAGGTGGGTTCCCCGGTGTCCTTCACGGGACCTACAGTTATGTTCTGCAGGATGAGCAGGGACAGGTGGCAGCGACGCACAGTGTTTCTGCTGGGCTCGACTACCCGTCCATCGGTCCCGAGCATGCATATCTTCAGGAGATTGGTCGTATTCGCTATTGTTCGGTTACAGACGAATCGGCGTTGCGAGCGTTCCACTCTCTCAGCAGCCTCGAGGGGATTATTCCGGCTCTCGAATCCGCTCATGCGGTCGCCCATCTGCTTGACGAGAGAGAGCGATATCGAGGTCAACTTTTGATCGTCAACCTCTCCGGGCGTGGCGATAAAGATGTTGAGTCCGTGAAAGGAATCCCAAAGTCATGACGCCTTCATGGAGTGCGGCAGTTCCACTGCCGCTTTTGTGCGAAGACTTCAGTCTTTGCTTGTCTTATCGCCAACACCCCAATCGTCTTTGGGCAGTCCCAGGTGAAGAATGGGTGTGTTTCGAGGAGTCCAGGGGTCAGGCGGCGGGAGAAGAACTCCCTTCAGAAAGGCGGCAGTCGCACTGCCGCACTCCCCAGAAGATCGGAGGGACCATTTGAATCCCGCAAGGAGCATGTCGTGCTAAACATACCCAGGAAGTCTTTCATCCCATTCGTCACTGCCGGGCATCCCGATTTGGAGACGACACGGAATGTGATTCTTGCCCTCGCTGAACTCGGCTCTGCGGTGATTGAAATCGGGATCCCCTTTTCGGACCCAATCGCCGATGGACCTGTGATTCAACGGTCGTCATTTGCCGCGCTGAAGCACGGGTACAAGATGCCGGATTACCTACAGTTGGTGAAGGATATTCGTGCGAAATCGGATGTGGGTCTGATCTTCATGACCTACCTGAATCCGGTCCTTCAATACGGGATGTCTCAGCTCGATCACGATGGAAGGCAGGCTGGTCTTGATGGGATCCTGATCTCCGATCTGACCCCGGAAGAGTATCTGCTCAGCCGCGAAGCTTCCGGCGGACACCCGTCAACCAACGACCATTCCCCGTCAACCGTCAACTGTCAACTATCAATCGAGTCCTCCCGCCCCACAACGCGCTTGGTAGAGCCGTTCGAACAGTTGCAGACGATCTTTCTGGTCGCCCCGACCTCTTCCGAGCAGAGGATCCAGACGGTCTGTGAAGCCACCACCGGCTTTGTTTACCTGATCGCCCGTACCGGTGTGACCGGGAAGCACACCGAGTTCGATCAGACCGTACCCGAGACAGCGAGGTGTATTCGAAGGTACACAGACCGACCGATTTGCGTTGGCTTTGGTGTTCGTTCCCGTGCTGATATCGAGCGAGTGTGGAGCTTCGCCGATGGAGCCATCGTTGGTTCTGCGATAGTCGATTTCATGGAGAAGCATCAGGCTGAGGGAGATCTGGCTAAGAGAGTGAGTGATTACGTCCGTGCCGAAATGCTCCACTCTTGAGTGCGGCGGCCCTGGACGCCGCCTTCGGATAGCTGTTGGCTTCTGGCCGCTGGCCATTGGCTGCGAGAATCCGTCCACATGGGTAACACTCTTAGGTCAGGACATAGGTAACACCTTTGGATCAAGACTTCGATAACCCTTGGCTTCGGGTGTCGAGCTGTCTCGATTCGGCGCGAGTGGAACTCGCTCGGAG
>CP070717.1:640655-643728 GCA_020350445.1 Acidobacteriota bacterium
GCATCTCTTCTCCCCCAAGTTCGGGGCGAATTGACGGGAGTGAAACTCCCTCAATCAAGGCGGCAGTCGAACTGCCGCACTCCAGGAAGATGGGGGCGGCCGCCAGGCACCCCCCTGGAGTGCGGCGGCCACAGGCCGCAGGCCACAGGCCACAGGCCACAGGCCCTGCAAGAGACAAGCTGGAAGCTTGTCGTACGACAACCCTCTGGGTTGTCTCTCCCAAACCACACGCCGCAGGCCGCAGGGCCTGCAAGAGACAAGCTGGAAGCTTGTCGTACGTTGGGCGCCTTGACTGCTTGATGCCTCGACGCCTAGACTCTGTCGGGACTGATTGACGAGATGAAGACACTCGGAGCTCGAATCTTCCACAGCCTGCACTTCAAGATTGCCGCCGGGGTGATTCTGACCATCCTCGTCCTTTCAGCGACCTATTTCGTAGCCGATTACCGTTACTACCGGCAGCAATTGCTGGGCGAGCTCCGAAAATCGGCGAAAGATGTCTCGAGTGTCACGCTGAACAGCCTGCTCGAGCTCTCAATGCTCGGCGAGCATCCCGAACTGCTGCAGCGGGCGGTCGAGGCCCTGCCCAACGATGCCGCGGTTGATTCGATCCAGATCCTCGACCTCAAGGGAGTGATCCGTTTCGGTTCAAACCCCGCCGACGTCGGGTTGGTGATGGACCGCCAGGACGCGGGCTGTGCCCCCTGCCACTCCAATGAAACGGTTGTTCCCCGCTCTGCCTTCATCGAACTCGGTGGACGTGAGGTGTTACGCCGGGCCGAACCGATTCCCAACCGGCCGGAATGCCACACCTGCCACAACTCCAACGAGTTTCTCCTCGGACTCCTGATTGTCGATTTTCCCACCGAGGTCATGCACAGCGAACTGCGTTCAAGTCTTTATGAAATGCTCCTGCAGGCCGGCCTCACGGTCCTGGCGATCCTGATTGTTTTGGGAGCACTGATGAACCAGGTCGTGATTTTGCCGATTAAGAAACTGACCGGAGCGACCACTCGATTCACTGAAAAGTCGGTTCCGCCGGAACTGGATTCCCTGATCGGGAAGGATGAAATTGGCAAGTTGGCCCACTCCTTCAAAGAAATGGCCCTCCGCCTGCGGAAGCGTTACGAGGAACTCGAGGAGAAGGAACGGATTCGAATCCGCCTCGTCGATCGTCTGGTCCATTCCCAGGAAGAAGAGCGCCGGGTGATATCCCGTGATCTGCATGACCAGTTCGGCCAATCCCTTTCCGCCCTGCTCCTTGCACTGCAGCAGAAAGCTGAAGCCCAGGGGAATGAGCATATCCTTTCGATCGAATCCTATCGCGACCTCGAGCACCGCATCCGGGAATTGATCGACGATGTCCATCAACTCGCCTGGCAGATGCGGCCCTCCATTTTGGATGACTATGGTCTCGAGATGGCTCTCGAGCGCTACATCGAGGAACTTGCTAAAACGACACCGATCCAGATCGATTACCAGCACTTTTCCTCGAACCAGGGTCAGCGGCTCCCCTCCTGGCTCGAGATCACCCTCTACCGGGTGGCCCAGGAGAGTCTCAATAACGTCATCCGCCACTCTGCTGCTAAACGGGCAAGTGTTATAGTGATGAAGGATCGCACTGCAGTCACCCTGATCATCGAAGACGATGGGAAGGGCTTCGACCCCGATTCGGTCAAACCGGGTATCGACCATGGCCTGGGACTGCTCGGGATGAGGGAACGGGTCGCGCAGTGCCAGGGTACCCTCGATATCGAGTCCGCCCATCTCAAGGGGACCACGATTCGAGTGAAAATTCCGAGTGAACAGATTTCAAAATGGCAATCCGAATCATCATAGCTGACGACCACAGCATCTTCCGAAGCGGTCTGCGTGCCCTCCTCGAGAAAGAGGGAGACATTGAGATCGTGGCGGAAACCGGTAACGGATTCGATGCCATCCGCCTGGTCGGAGAGAACAAGATCGATGTGCTGTTACTCGATCTGACGATGCCCGGCCTACCCGGTTCCAAGGTCGCCGAAACGGTACTCGAGGCCAATCCTCGACTGGCTATTGTCGTATTGACCATGCACGACGACGAGTACTATCTCAAGGAACTGTTCAAGATGGGGATCCGGGCCTTTGTCCTCAAGAAGTCAACCGGAAGCGACCTGGTCCAGGCGATTCGCAAGGCCCATCGGGGTGAAACCTATGTCGATCCTTCCCTGGCGGGAAAGGTACTCTCCTCTTTCTATAATCCCTCCGGCCAGTCGAAAGCCCGTCTCGATCTACTGACTCCCCGTGAACAGGAAGTCTGTACCCTGCTCGCCTACGGCCATACAAACGTGGAAATCGCCGAGAAACTCTGCATCTCCGAGCGCACGGTCGAGAGCCATCGGACCAACATCACCGGCAAGCTCGACCTCAAGAGCCGCGCCGAACTCGTCCGCTTCGCCATCGAAAACGGTCTCCTCAAAATGGAATCCTAATGTGAACCAGGCCACCTGCCTGTGAAGCCGGGAAGTTTGAACCGCTAAGACGCCAAGACGCTAAGCGGACTCTTCTGTTTTCCATGTAGGATGTCTTGGCAGACCCGAGGTGAACCGCCTGAACTGAGACTCTCCAACGTAATCCCAGCCACAAGAGAAATGTCTTTTGCGCCTTTGCCTCTTCGCGCCAAAGCGGTTCAAACCTTCTTTCTCCCCCTTTCCAATCAAAGCACCCCCTCGGCAGAACGAGCCTGAGGTTCTGCACCGAAACACTCCAATCCACCCCCTCCCGAAAAGAACTAAAACCTTTTGCGTCTTCGCGCCTTAGCGGTTCAAACCTTCTTCCTCCCCTTTCCAATCAAAGTACCTCCTCGGCAGAACGAGCCTGAGGTTCTGCACCGAAACCCTCCAATCCACCCCCTCCCGAAAAGAAATAAAACCTTTGCGTCTTTGCGTCTTAGCGGTTCAAACCCTCTCCGGCGCGCGTCTTAGCGGTTCTCATTCCGGGTTTTCCACGTAGAAGCCTGCGCGGGAATCGTATATTTCAACGGATGTATTCACGCTAGTCCTGCCAGATAATCACGATTAACGAGGATATCGTGAGC
>CP070717.1:643828-648006 GCA_020350445.1 Acidobacteriota bacterium
CTGACCCGATCGGTCTCGGATGGGATCCGCCTGTTTGCCACAGCCCTCGTTCTGGCTGTTGTGACCGGCATTTCCGATATCTGGACTGTGGTCATTATCGGAGTCGTCACAATCGTCTACACCTTTTTCGGCGGGATGACCGCGGTGGTCTGGAATGACTTCATCCAGCTCGTGATCTATGTAGGTGGTGCGCTGCTGGCATTCTGGTTCGTTCTGGATCGTGTCCCGGGAGGCTGGGGAGAGGTGGTCTCTACGGCCGCGCCGGACGGAAAGCTCGACTTCTTGAACCTCAACCTAAACTTGACGGAGCCTTACACGATTCTGGCTGGCTTGATCGGCGGCGCTTTTTTGACCTTTGCAACCCATGGCACCGACCAGATGATGGTGCAGCGTTACCTGGCTTGCGGAGACCGGAAGAAGAGCCAGCTCGCTCTACTGGTGAGTGGTGTCATCGTCGCCCTCCAGTTCCTGCTGTTCCTCTTGCTCGGTGTACTGCTTTTCGCTTACTACAAACACTTCCCACTCCAGAACGAACTGGGGCATGTCAACGAGATCCTTCCAACCTTTATCGTCCAGGAAATGCCGCCCGGAGTCTCCGGCTTTATCGTCGCGGCTATTTTTGCCGCTGCCATGTCGACGCTGAGTAGCTCGCTGAACTCCCTTTCCTCGTCGTCGCTGAACGATTTCTACCGGGCCCGCTTCGTCAAAGGTCGTTCTGAGTCGCACTACCTGGCTGCCTCGCGGGTCCTGACACTGATTTGGGGAATCCTCCTGATCCTGGTCGCAGTCTTTGCCCGGACCCAGACCGATGAGGTGCTGCAGGCCACACTTACGATTACGAGTATCCCCATGGGCAGTATGCTGGGGATCTTCCTTCTCGGGACCTTTCATCGCCGGATGACCCAGACACCAGGCTTGCTCGGCATGACTGCCGGCCTGATCGTCATGATCGGAGTGAGTCAATTCACGACAATCGCCTGGACTTGGTATGTCCTTATCGGAACACTCTGTACGGTCTCAGCGGGCCTTATCGCACAGCGGTTCTCACGCTGATTCTGATTTGGGGCCTTTGAGGGACTTCAAGCCAGCCTCCGGAAGCTCGTTAGGGGAGCGGAAAGATGGCACGTCCTCGAACCCGAGGTTCCGCTCCGCTCCACCTCGGGCTAGTGACCACCGCCCCCGTTGGGGGCTCCTCCCCCGCGGGCTATTGACCACCGCCCCCGTTGGGTGCTCCTGTACTTCGGACTATTGACCACCGGCCACGTTGCGGGCTACAGACATAACTCCGAAACAACATGGGGGCTTCAGTTCACCCTCCGGAAGCCCGTTAGGGGTGATGCGTGATAGCCCGACGGCGCGGCCACGCCTCAGGCGGGGCTAAGCCTCGGGTCTTCGGAGGCTCAGCGACCGACATTCCAGCCCCTGAAGGGGGCGATGCCCACTGCCCCGGGGTAGCTGCTCCGGGGCCTTACTCGTCGGGATTGTCGATCTTCGGGAGCGGATTTTCTTGATAGGTATCACCGACGCATCCGGGGGGCCGATTGCCCCTCAGGTTTTCGAGCGCGTCAAGAATCGCAAAGATCGTCTCCTGTGAATGCACTTCTTCCTCGTCGCCGCCCAACAGGACTGCCAGACTCAAGAGTTCCCCGAGGTGATTCGCCTCCTGCAGGTGAGCCTTACATGGATCGAAATTCTTCTGGGCCGTCACTAACTGCCGAACCGCTACGGTGGTGGCCCTCTCCAGGGCATCGTCCGCCAAATCTCCATCGACACCCAGCAATTGCGCCTCCGCAGCGATAGCCAGGGCTTTCTTGATTCCGGCGGTTCCCACTTCCTGCTCGCCGATCCGGCGGAGTGTTTCACCGGCTTCAATCAATGCGTCCGCGGAAGTCTCCTCGTCGAGAACACCGAGCAACTGGCCAACCGATTCGAGGGCCAGTAAATCCCGGATCTTCCCCCGCGAATCCGGGGCCGCTTTGATCTCTTTGAGGAGTGCGCTGTATGCCTTCTCGGCTTCACCATAATCCGACTCGAGTACTGCTAACTGGTAGATCACACGAGTCCTCTGCCTGAACAGCTCACTTGGCATCTCGTCGCAGAAAGTGGAGCCGGAAAGGAGCTTCAACGCCATGGAATGGGCCTTGGCCAAACCAAGCGGCTCAAGGGTCAGTTGAGCCGTCACCTGGGCTCTTAACCGGGCAGCCGATTCTTCCTCAAGCTCCGGCCACTGCGGTCCGCATTCCGAACTCAGATCCGGACCCTTCAACCCGATGCCGAAGGCCCCAACCTCAGCCCCACCCAGGTTGTTTCGCCAGACATCGGTCGCACCGAACGAGATCTCTTTTGTCTCTGCGAAACGTGCCACCTCCTCTTTGGGTAATTCCCCTCGCTGCCGATATATCAATGACTGCGTTGACTGGGCATCATCGACGTCCCAGCTATCGTCCTGATTCATCACCGGCGGCGCCACGATTACCAGCCGGTGCGTGGCCGTTTCGCCCAGGTACTCCGTATCCCAGTTCTGAAATGACGTACTCATCGGCGTCTTCAGAGTAAAGTGAGCCAGGGTCTTGCCGTAGATCTTCATCCAATGCTCGACCATCAGAGTGAACTCATAGGTCGGTACGAACTGGTCCCACTGCGAATCCTGTCCAACCACGTTCAAGCGCAGGGTTATCTGGTCTTTCTCGGGATCGAGATCAACGGTTCCTTGCCCGGCGAGCGAATCGTCCAGTTCCAACGACATCGACATCACGTCGTCACCCGAGTTGTACTTCTCTTGCATTCCGTTGCGAAGGGCGTAGCGGACCTGCCCCTTCTTGAGTCGGAAGAAGCCGTCGTCCCTGGGTTCCAGGGTAAACGTAACGAGACCGTCGTAACGCGCGTCTCCCGCGACCCCTTTACCGGGACCACCGGCCAGGTTCACGATGTCCTGCATTCGGGAAGCATCCAGGCGGGCCATGGCAGCCGGATTATCCAGTCCCTTCACAATGGTCATGACGCTCTGAATGCCGCGCGCCATGGCATCGAGTGAGCCGGGAAGGTTGACGAAGGCATTGGCGAAGCCATCCGAGACAGCACCCGGCCCCTGGATCGAGATTCGAGCCCAGCCCTCCAAATCGGGCTGCCCGGTTGGATTCGAAGAAGGACAGGTTTGGAACGTCGTCACCGCCCAGAACAGCAAAATGACAGCAGCCTTCCACACCTTACTCATTGCCGGCCTCCTGTGCTTCGGTACAGCTGACCCAGAATTCGGCGACTTCGGTTGCGCGAAAGAGGAACGGAGTGGCTTCAGTTACGTTGAGTGCGCAAACTCGGAATTCCTTCCGGCAAAGGGCTCCCCGCTCTCCCTCACGCGAACAATCCCATCCGCTGTTTTGAAAGCGCGACAACCCTGTCTGGAAGAGACCGCCCGGACGCCCGGGTACCTCCTGGAAGATGGTGACGGTACCCTGCGCAACGCTTGCGTTCTGGGCCGAAGCATTCTGAAACACGGGAATATCCGATGGAATACTGTCCCAACCGGCGGCTCCCTCGAGACGGTTCCGCTCCCTGGTCTTGAGCGCCTTGAACGGATCTTCGCGATCCAGACTCATCAGATCGGTAATCAGACCCACAACAGGATAGCGGGCCCTCCATACCGGAAGCTGGGCCTCCAGATAGGTCTTTCCGGCAACATAGCCGCCCACGACGAGAGCCGCTCCCAGAATAGCCATAACCAGAATCGTCACCAGGCACCCTTTGAGGCACCCCCTGCCCGACCGGCGTTGAGCCTGCGGCTGGTCAACCATGTTCCCTCCGTGAATCGACCGCCGGGCCAACGCTTTCTTACCGGCAGTCACTGTTCCAGATGGTAGATTCGGTTCGATTATTAATCAACTGCCTTCTCGCCCTGACGCTCCGCCGCCTTTCCCAGAGCACCGCCTTCGTTAAGGTCTCTCGGAAGATTGATGGGCGCCCCTCAAACCCGAGGTTCCGCTACGCTCCACCGTCGCTCGAGTAGAAGGGGAGCTTCCGGAGCCAAGGTCGGCTGTAGGTGGAGGGTTTCCAGCTCCGCCCTTTCGGTTGCGGAGTGGGTTCACAGTTCCACCGTGGTCGATCCTGTCGCCAGTTGTCTCCCCAGCCCTCTCAGAACCGGACAAGCGGCGTTACCACATCCGGCTCCTCGGGGTGATCTC
>CP070717.1:648106-651301 GCA_020350445.1 Acidobacteriota bacterium
CTCGTTGACCTCGAGCGCCAGAAGCATTTCCGGTGGTTGGGAAAGCTCGAGCGGAACCAAGTCTTCGGCGACGGGATCCAAGAAAAGCCTTTTTCCAGCCGTGTCTATCCGCAGATCAAAGAGGGTCTCTTCGATGAGCAAAGAATCGACCAGAACAGACTCGTCATCGGAGGAGAGGTCGTCCCCAGAGGCAAAGTATAGTCGGTCTCCCTGGAGGAAAAGCGGCATCCGCTCTGTCGTGGAGGTTATGAGGTCGTCGCGGACAGTAACCGTCTCGGTGAATCTGCCGTTGCAGTTGCCATCTCCGATCAGGAGTCTGTACGTCTTGCCTTTCAGTTCAAAGCTCGCCTTGTAGGAGCAGTTGCTCCGGATGTACAGGTTTACGTACCTCGGAAGATCGGTCGCGACGAGCTTTTCTTCGCCGGACAGATCCAGGCTCCGGCAGCTCATCATGAACTGCAGACTGTAGGGCAGCCATTCGCCGTCGAGCCGGTACCTGACATCGACACTCTCCGGGAACTCGACAGGGTAGAATCCCTCCCCTGCGCGACGTACCTCGCCCTGCAAGACCGGATCATCGGTCAGATCCCGGTTGCCGTTGATATCGAAGAAAATTCTGCTGTAAAACGTGTCGTCAGCCCCACTCCGGTCCAGGATATAGAGGAATTCCGAGTCCCCCAGAGAGAGTATACCGAAGACGGGCCTGGCACTCACGAAGTCAGGGAGCTCCCAGTCTCCCTCGGGGCTTTCCAGGTGAGGGCGAAAGTGAGTCGAGCCGAAGGGATAGAACTGGTCTTGCACATAGGAATGCCTTTGGTACTCGAGCGGCACCTGCAAGGTCAATGCCTGAGCGGTCGAGCAAACGAAGACGCACAACCAGAGAGTCCGGAAAAAAGAACGGCCTGTCGGACAGCACATATTGGTTTATCCTCGATGGAACGGGACATCTCATCAAGAGTGCTAATCATCAGTATACATCATCGGGCGTCACGTTTCCCATATCTTCATGGTAACGCTCCGAGTTACAGTGCGCCACGAATCGGGTGATTTCCTTCTCCAGTTCCTCCGTCGACTCCCACACCACCAGGTTGATCTGTTCCTTGATCGGGCGACGACACCGCTCGTTCTTCCCGTTCGTCTGGGGATGATACGGCGAGCCAGTCAATACTCCCGGCAGGACAAATGCTGCCACTCTGTTCCGCCGGGTTTTCTTCTTGGATATTCAGGCGAGGCTTTTCGAAGTAGGCGATCTTGTAGTGTCCGTTTAAAGGTTGGATATATCCGGCTTGGTGTTAAAATAGAATTTGTTGGACTATGCTCAGTCACGGGTCGGCCTCCTTCTGAGCCTCTGGGCTCGTTCAGGTTGCGGCGGCCTAACGGTACGCCGGCAGGAGGCTGGCCTTCTCATCCCATCTATCCGCGGTCGGATTCAGCTTTCAACGGCACCCAGTGAGACATTGACTATGGAGGGAGAGACAATGAAGCGACTCGCGTTGTTCTACATCGGACTGTGCCTGGTAGTGGCTGCCTGCAACGGGCTGGCGCAGACCCGCGATGCCGGCCTAGAGACCGTCACCCCCGATGAGACCGAACGGTCAACCGAGAAAGCCGACCTCGCGACCATCACCCCCGAGGAGGCCGGATGGTCAGCCGAGAAACTGGACGAGCTCGCCGAATATGTGGATTCGGTCGGGTACACGGCCCTCGTCGTCGCCCAGGGCGACAAGGTGGTCTTCTCCTGGGGCGAGGTCACGAAGAACTACCAGGCCCACTCTATCCGCAAACCACTGCTGAGCGCTCTCTACGGATTCTACGTTGCCGACGGCACCATCGATCTCGACTTGACGATGGACAAACTCGGCATCGACGACATCCCACCCAGTTTGACGCCCGAGGAGAAACAAGCGACCATCCGGCATCTGCTCCAGGGACGCTCCGGCGTCTATCATCCGGCTGCGGCCGAAGTCGCGAGCATGATCGCCAAGCGGCCCGAGCGTGGCAGTCATGCGCCCGGCACCTTCTTCTACTACAACAACTGGGATTTCAACGCCGCCGGCACCATCTTCCGGCAGTTAACCGGGAAGGACATCTTCGAGGAGTTCGAGCGGCGGATCGCCAAGCCCATCGGCATGCAGGATTTCGACACGGATTTGTGCCACTACAACCTCGAAGAGAAGCGCTCGCAGCATCCGTCCTACAGGTTCCGGATAAGCGCCCGCGATCTGGCACGCTTCGGCATCCTCTATCTCCATGATGGTGTCTGGGAGGGCAAGCAACTCATCCCGGCCGACTGGATCGAGGAGAGCACCAGGACCTACAGCAAGGACATCGAGGGGGTCGGCGCAGGCTTCGGCTACATGTGGGGCACGATCCTCGAGGGAGGTGTCTTGTACAAGATGCTGGGTGGAACCGGTCTCTTCTTCTCCGGCATCGGCGTGCACCATCTCGTCATCGTCGATGACCTGGACCTGGTTTTCGTTCTCAGGTTCGACACCGACAGCAACTGGACGCCGCCTTCGCCGGAAAGCACCCGCAAGCTGTACGGACTGCTCTTGGCGGCCAGGCCGGAGTGACGAGGTAGGCTCTACTTGTCCAGCGAGTTGCATGGTATTGATTGCATGACCACCTTCACCATAATCAGTCGCAAATAATCAGCTTGCGCCCGTTCGCCAGGGGGCGCGGTTGGTCATATCTCCGCGCCTGGGGAGGTGATGTCCCCTTATGTGTCTTTGAGGCATTATAAGAGATTGTCCCATAGGTCGCTGGGGGGGCAGAAGAAGCCAGTTGATTGACGTAGATTTCGCTGGGCGGACACAGGTTTTGTGATCAGGTTCAACTGTGGATTACTTATTACTTAGCAATGCATCCGGCTGTTATCGAATGCGACGGTTACGCGCCGTACGTCACCTTCAAAAGAGCTCTTGCGGGCATCGACGAGGAGAAACTCATTATGATCAAACGCTGTACGGTCAGGATGGCCATGTTTGCGACGCTTGTGATGCTGATCGTCTGTTTCGGGACGCCCGCTTCAGCGATGCCCGTTCCGCAGGCTGGCGCGGCCTTGTCGCCGGTTCAGGCTGACCCGCCTGTTGAGAATGCAATATCCGTGGATTCGGTCGGTGAGTTGAAATGCTTGCATACCCTGAGCGGGCATCGCGACAAAGTCCTCGCCCTGGCCATTTCAGGGGATGGCGC
>CP070717.1:651401-655678 GCA_020350445.1 Acidobacteriota bacterium
CCCCGAGAAATGTTTGACACAGTGAGTTCGGTCTGCCATCCATCGGTCGACCGAACTTCGGGGATGATCAGGCGGTTGTAGCCGACGGTTGCCGCAACAGCACCGTCCATTCGCTTACCGGCGTAGTCGCCACTCAGGAAGAAACCTCTCAAATCATTTCGATCGGTATCGATATCAACCCAGCCGTCCGCTCTGGAACCCTCGCTGGCTTCGAACAACTCGTCGGTCGTCAAAGCAACCTGTCGGCCCGGCGCCACAAGGCCATGGCGTGGATTGACGAATTCGATTTCCTCGGTCTCGTCGTCGTCCTGGAACAGGATTCCACCCGTCGTGAGTCCGGTGACAACAACATCCGCCTCTTCGGTGCCGCGATTGGTGAAGGCGACGCCGGTATAAAACTCGTCGCTCGAGACGGATCGCGTGACATAGCGCTGATAGGAGGGAATCACCAGGTCGATCGTATTGGCGTTGTAATTGACGACGGCCAGAATCTCACCGACGGGGCTAAAGGCCATCTCGAGTGGGGCTGAGGACAGTTTTCGACCCGACCGGTCGACCTCTCCTCCAACCGTAACGAATCGATCTACCGTACCGAATTCATTGTCGACTCGCATCACAATGTCATCCATCGGAGCGGCAATGAAGATCTTCGAGCCATCCGCGTTGAACAAGACCCGGCTTCGAGGTCGGAAATTACTCCGGTTTGGAGTGATCTTCCGGAAAGTCTGTGTTTCGGGATCGATCATGGTGAGTTCAAAGGCACTTACCACGACGAATTCTCCCGTCGGGGAAAGCGTTGTCATGGCTGAAATTCCGCCGGTCCGAAACACGTTGACAAAGTCCGGAATCTCAAAGTCGATCAACCAGGCCCGATCAGACGCTAGCTCCGGGATCGATGAAACTTCGGAATTCCGCTGATCAACGATCAATCCATAGCGACCGTCTGCGGAGAAGACCACCGACGTGGCGGCGGCAAAGTCGTGAAACAGGGGCTCATCGGTGTTGCTGCCGGTCTTTGGGGAGATAGTATGGGTGACCGTCCAGGTTTCGGGATCGATCAGCGATACGGAATCGGGTGACTGGGAGAACTCCAACTGGGCTGAGCCTACCTGGACTACAGTGAAGAAGCTGAAATCGGGAGCCATGGATATGGAAATCGGGCGGCTTCCCCCACTGAGAGCCAGCCGAGGCGAAATCTCTGCAAGTGCCTCGACATCAATCCTGAGTATCTCATCCGTGAGTGCGGAAGCTACGTAAGCAGTCTTGCTATCTCCTGAAAAGATCAGATTGTTGGCCACCGAGAGGCCGACCTCAGTCAGGGCCAGCGTGCGTGCTGCCAACGTTTCGACATCGATAAAAGTCACGGCACCAACCTGCTCACTGTCGAAACTGTTGGAGGGGTCCGGAATATTTCGTTTGAGATAGAGTGATGTAAACCCGATCGTCTTGCCATCCGGGGAAAGCGTCAGTTGACTGGGATTCTCTTCAACTTCGATCATCGCCAGGATCTCGTGCGTCACCGCATCGAAATACATCACCTGGTTCGAACCCGTGTAAGGAACAAAGGCCCGGGATGTTCCGGGTATGAATACGATGTTGGGGGAGAAATTGAGATCGACGAGGGTCCTGCTGTTCGCGAGCGATCCAACGCTGGCGACCTCAACCGTCGTTCCTGCTACTGGAACGATGTTCGTGTCAAAGGTCACGATCTCTTCCTCTGGAACATCCACGTTCGGATCGAGCGTTGCAATCCTTCTCTGGGCGTTCAAGTTGGAGAACAGCAAGACGGCAAGAAACGGAACCAGCAATCTGTAAACCATAAGCTTCCAATTATAGTCGAAGTCGTATGCGCGAATCTTCCTCGAGGCGACAAACCGCGGATTCGGGCACCTTGCATTCATTATTGTGCGATCAAACTCTCTACATAATATCTGGATCGATTTTCATCTCGATCCGTTCAACGGGCCGGCATCCCCACATTCGTGTGATCGAGGCCAAGATGACAGGAGTCAGGCTTCTAAGCTGCATCTGCCAGGCTTCGCTGGGGACTCCAACGTCCAGCCGCTTCTCACTCAGATCAAGAACCCGTGTCTTTCGAGCCACTTCATCGCCGACGATCTGGGGCCACAATTCCTTTAAGAAGATGAAACAGGTCCTTTCATCTTTGCTTACGGATCGTAGAATTGAGGGTAGACAGGATACCAGACGTTGCATTTATCTGAGTCTCGATCGGGTCCGCTCCATAGCTTCCAGCAGTGCCGGGTCCTCTGGAACATCGGCGCTGAGCTGGATCTGCCTGGGTTCGTAAGCGATCATCTCCCCTTTGTCGTCGAAGTGCAGAGTCAACTGCCCGAGATAGCGGCCCCGTTCGACACTCTCGCAGATCACGGCGTTGTTAACTTGCCAGGGCCTTAGCAGCCGGTACTGCCTCTGCATCAGGAGAATGCCATAAATCTCACTGTACCGATCTGCCAGTTCCTCCGCCTTTTGGGGAGGAATGTCTCCGAGTACAATCCAGAAATCAGCTTGCTCCTTCAGTTCCTCGTAAACCTTGTCAATTGCCTCGGTCGCGGACAGGGCTCGGAAACCCGACCGAGGTTTTACGGAAGCGGGATCCGCCAGGCCGAGGATGGCGATTCGCGCTCCCGCGGGACCTGCAACGATTCGGTACGGTCTGAGGGCCGCCCGCGACGAAGCCGGAGGCAGCAGGTTTGTCGAGACAATCTGGGTGTGCTGCAAGTTCGCACTGGACAACCGGTCCCAGACATGAAGGTCGTCACTTGTCAGATTCAGAATCTGGATCGGCAAGTTATCGAGCGATTCGAACATCAGGTCATTGACGGTCAAAGCGGTTGGCCCGGGGGCCTGGAAGAAGCTGCCGAGTTCGACGTTGACCACTGTACCGGGATGAGTCTTCTTGTATTCTGCGATGTAGCCGGCTCGCCGAGCCAGCCCCCCTGACGGGTGGGATTTTCAGCCACAGGGTTCGAAGTTCCCGTGCACGTAGCCGGTGAAAAAAAAAGTCAGTTCCTGGGTGGGATCACCCTGAGCAGCCAGCTGTCCAGAGAATAGGAGCATTCCGATGAAAAGTCCCAGGCTTCGCATTGGGGAATGATAGCAGAAAAGAGACCCTGCCTGAGGGTCGAAACCACCGCTGATTCAAGGATGTCACCTGAATTGGAGTACAATACTCCGGCCAATGACTGGACAGGGGGTTGGGGACCTGTCAATTATGGAAAGAACCCTTCTACTGAATACCACCTATGAGCCGCTTCAGGTCGTCTCCTGGAGGCGGGCTGTAAAGATGCTGTTTCAGGAGAAGGTGGAACTTGTTGAGGCCTACGAGCGCAAGGTTCGGAGTGTAACTCTGGCAGTTGCGGTCCCGTCGGTGATTCGCCTGCTTCACTATGTGAAGGTGAGACCCTTTCACAGCCAGGTCCGGTTCAATCGTCCCAACCTTTATGGGCGGGACAAGTATCGTTGCCAGTACTGTGGAGAACGGCTTCCCGCTGCGGAACTGACCTACGATCATGTCATTCCGGTCGCCCGAGGGGGAAGAAAATCCTGGGAGAATATCGTCACCTGCTGTGTGCCCTGCAATCGGAAGAAGGGAGACCGGACTCCCGAGGAGGTCGGTTTTCACCTTCGAAAGAAACCGAGAGCCCCAATCGGCTTTCCCGCGAAGGTCCGTCTCCTCGTAGCGCAGGTACAGGCTCCCGAATGCTGGAAGAGTTATATCTTCTGGGAGGATTCCGGGGGCGCCAGGGTGCGCTCGAAGTCCCGTTTGGGACAACTTTACCCGTGAAAGGTACGGTGGCTGGAACCTCGCTCGCCTTTCCCGCCTCTAATCCCTTGAATTTATGTTTATGCAGCCGTGCAGTGAAGAGGGTCCGATGAATACCCTGCTTGTGTTCGCCCGCTTCCCCCGGTTGGGAAGGGTGAAATCGAGGCTTGCCGGGACTGTGGGAGAGCAATTTGCATTCGATCTCTATTGCGCGATGCTGCAGGATACCCTCGAGCGGTACCGTCGGATGGCAGACCGACGATTTCTTTATCTGGCGGAGTGTGACTGCGAGGAGGGGTTGACCCTCGTCAGGAATTGGGGAATGGGGGCCGAGTACGAGGTTGCGCTACAGGCGGAAGGCGACCTGGGTGAGAGGATGTGGCACGCCGTTTCTGAAGTCCGCGAGGTCTCGGGCAGAGTAGTCATCGTGGGAAGTGATTCCCCGACTGTCCCGCTCGGATATGTCCAGCAGGCGTTTGACAGACTCGGTGAC
>CP070717.1:655778-658621 GCA_020350445.1 Acidobacteriota bacterium
AGACAGTCATTCCGACAATTCTCGAATCGGCAGTAGCCTCAAAGCGGACACTGAGCAGGTGACCAGGTGCGAGGGGAGGGAATGGGGACTGGAGAAAGACGGGCGAAACATCAACAGCTACAAGCTGGTCCTTAACCAAGGTGAGAGGTTGATCCTCTACGCATCCTGTCAGAGCGCCCTGTTGCGCACCGTCCTGAGATAGCGATGCACAAACGGTGTAATGGATACGTCGGTCCTGCATCCCCATGACAATAACTTGTGAGCCCTGAAACGCGACCCAATTGTCTGGCACAGCGAGACTGAAGTTCGAAGTGTTGACTGCCGTCGCCCAGTTTCCAACAGTTGTCCTGGGCTTGTCAGGCTGGAGCCAGATTTGGTGACCGAAGAGGTCCGTGAAGAATGTAGCTGAGGTTAGGACAATAGGGAGTAGAACGCCGCTTAGCTTCTTTGGCATGAGTTTTCTCCTTGCTGTACAGAGACACCCCCACCAGGCCAGATGCCGAACTCGAACCTGGTTACTTCCAGCCCGGCGCCCTCGCAACAAAATGGTTTTGGGAAGATCCCAATACCTATTCAAGCGAATTCAATACGACGCTGATGTCATCGCAGTCGATTTGGCAACTCAGGAAAACCCTGCAACGGCGGCGATCTGTTAGTGTGGGTGAAGTGAGCCCCTAGATGCCCTTGAACTACAATTCCAGATCCAGCTTGCGTCTCGGGCCACCGTTCCTCCTGTCTCCGGTCATTCTCTCATTGCTCAAGCAACCTTGTCAAAGCAAGAAAATCAACTCAGTCGATTATTGCGGGTTAATCTGTGTGTTAATATGATATCGAGGGAGTAGCTCTGTCTAGATGGGGGTTGCCGGGGGAACCTTGCCAAGGGAAGCCAGCAACAGGGTTTTGCATTGCCAGATTCAATCTGTTTGTTCGTTTTAGAGAGTTCTCTGGAACTGGGCTTGGAGCTTTCGTTAAGGTGATGTTCGCTTGATCGACCAGATTATTGCTCACTATCGGATCTTGCATACGCTCGGAGAAGGCGGTATGGGCACCGTTTATCTTGCGCAGCAATACGAGCCGATTGTCCGAGATGTCGCTCTGAAGGTCATCCGCGACGGGGCTGATTAATCGAAGGTTGTTACGCGCTTCAACACAGAGCGACAGGCTCTGGCACTGATGAACAATCCAAACATCGCGCAGGTTTATGACGCCGGTACAACGCGGCAGGGTCTGCCGTACTTCGTAATGGAGTTTGTAGAAGGTGTTCCGCTCACCCGGTATTGTGACGAGAATTGCCTGACAACCAGAGACCGGCTGGAACTCTTCATCCATGTCTGTGAAGGCGTTCAACACGCCCACCAGAAGGGAATCATCCACCGAGACATTAAGCCTTCAAATGTTCTCGTAATGACTGTTGACGGCGTTCCAATTCCCAAGATTATCGATTTTGGCATCGCCAAAGCAATCGGCCGACAGCTGCACGAAGCGACCCAGGTGACGGAACTGGGGCAGTTGATCGGTACCCCTTCTTATATGAGTCCTGAGCAGGTCGGGATGGACCCGCGGGAAATCGACACGCGGACAGATGTCTATGGCCTGGGCGTACTTTTGTACGAGCTACTCGTTGGGGCAAAACCGTTTGATTTCTCGGGCCTCTCTTTTCTTCGGATCGGGGCACTGATTACTCTTGAAGAGCCGCCTGCACCCAGTCTTCGACTCTTGGATCTGGGCGAAATTGCCACCTCGGTTGCCGAATCTAGACAAACGGATTTTCGTTCCCTACGAAAGGCTATGCTCGGAGATCTTGATTGGATTTGCGTTAAGGCGCTCGAGAAAGAAAAGGATCGGCGTTATTCCTCGGCTTCTGAGTTTGCCCAGGATATTAGAAGGCATCTTCGAGATGAGCCGGTCCTGGCAGGGCCTCCTAGCGCCACCTACCGAGCCCAGAAGTTCGTCCGTCGCCACGTGCTTGGCGTCATTTTTGTCGCGGTTCTGGCATTACTGCTTTCGGTCTTCTCGATTACTGTATTCATTCAAAATGCCAGGATCACCGAACAGTGGGATCGCGCAAACCGGGAGGCCAGGACTTCTCAAGAGGTGACGACTTTTCTGACCGACTTGTTTTCAGTCTCAGATCCTTGGCAGTCTCAAAGGGCAGAGCTAACCGCCAGAGAGATACTGTCAGTTGGTGCTGCCAGGGTTGAGGGCGAGCTCAAGAGCGAGCCGGAGATTCAGGCGGGGTTGATGCATGCTATCGGGCAGGCCTACAGGAATCTCGACCTCTTGTCGGAATCGAGAACCATGCTGGAGCAGGGTTTGGCGATCCGACGTGAGATCCTTGATGAGGACGACCCCCTCACCCTGTCGACAATGAGTTCCCTTGCAGGGTTGTACAGCATGTCTGGTGAGTATGATCGGGCCGAGGAAGCCTATCTGAAAGTCCTCGAAGCCCGGAGGCGTGTCTTTGGCGAGGCCCATCAGGATACCCTGGCTACCTCCTACAATCTGGCTCTCAATTCCGTTCGACAGGGGCAACTCGCCATGGCCGAGGAATTGCTGGAAGGCACCAAGGACCTTCAGGCTCGAACATTGGGGGAAGAGCACCCAGACACGCTGGCATCAGCATTCTTACTTGCTACTGTCTTCGCTGCGAGTGGTCAGTACGAAAGGGCTGCGCCGATCCTGAGAAGAGTCTGGGATATCCAGTGTGAGTTGTTGGGTCGCGATCACCCAGACACTCTTTACACTCAGGCGAGGCTGGTTGAAGTGCTGACGGCACTTGGTTCCACGCAAACAGCTGAGCAGCTCTGCCAGGACTGCGTCGAACGGATGGTGAGGGTGTTCGG
>CP070717.1:658721-663243 GCA_020350445.1 Acidobacteriota bacterium
CTAAAGTTCCTAAAGTTCCTAAAGTTCCTAAAGTTCCTAAAGTTCCTAAGGTGCTTTGCGTTTGTGAGGTTTTTGACGGTTCAGGAGCTCGGTTGGACTGGACCGAACATTCGCGGCTTCACTTCGGGGCCTCCTCTCGGTTTTGAGCCTTGAAGATTGCAGCTTGGTGCTTGCCTGGGATTTAGAATTTGGCGCCTTGGTGAATTCCCTCTCGCAACCGGGACGGTCGCGTTCCAGCTACCCAGCTTTCCAGCTTTCCCAGCAGCCGCCAGGCTGCGGTCCAGCTTTCGCCGCGGTCGTCCCGACCGTGCTAGGGGTACATCCGGTAGAGCATCCTGGGGAACGGAATGGTCTCTCTCACGTGGTCGAGTTTACAGATCCACGAGACGACCCGTTCAATGCCCATTCCAAATCCGCCATGAGGTACGGAACCGTATTTCCTGAGATCCAGGTACCACTTGAATGCCTCGACCGGCAGGTCGTGCTCCTTGATTCGCCTCAACAGCAGATCGTGATCATGAATTCTCTGGCTGCCCCCGATGATTTCACCGTAGCCTTCGGGAGCCAGCATATCGACGCAGAGAGCGAGCTCCGCGTCTTCAGGGTCCGGTTCCATATAGAACGCTTTCACATCCTTTGGATAGCGATGTACCATGACGGGCCGGTCAAACTGGCTCGAGATAACCGTCTCGTCGGTACCGCCAAAGTCGGCTCCACGAGGGGTCTCAGTGCCGTGTTTCTCGAGGATATCGAAGGCTTCCGCATAGGAAATCCTTGGGAAGGGTGGGATTACCCTTTCCAGGCCCGAGGTGTCCCGTTCAAGGACCTTGAGCTCTTCCTGTCGTCTTTCGAGCACCCGCTGGACGATGAAGGAGACGAAGTTCTCTGCCAGAACCATGACGTCGTCTAATTCGGCCCAGGCTACCTCAGGCTCGACCATCCAGAATTCCATCAGATGGCGCCGTGTTTTTGACTTTTCCGCGCGGAACGTGGGACCGAAGCAGTAGGTCTTGCCGACCGACATACAGGTCGCTTCGTTGTACAGTTGTCCACTCTGACTGAGGAAGGATCGCTCCCCGAAGTAGTCGATTTCAAAGAGAGTCGTCGTTCCTTCACAGGCCGCAGGCGTCAAGATCGGTGTATCGACAAGGACAAACCCGTTGTCGTCGAAGAAATCGCGTACAGCGCGGATGATCTCGTGTCGGATCCTGAGAATCGCATGCTGCTTGGAGGACCGCAGCCAAAGATGACGGTTCTCCATCAGGAAGGCCGTGCCATGCTCTTTCGGTGTGATGGGGTACTCATCGGCAAGTTGGATGATGCGACAGTCCGAGGCGTCGAGTTCAAATCCACCTGGCGCTCGGTCGTCCTGCCGAACGACACCGGTTACAGCGATTGAGGATTCCTGTGTCGCACTGTCCGCCGCTTCGAACGCTTCGGGCGACACCGCCTTCTTGAAAACGACCGACTGGATCGTTCCCGTTCCATCTCGAACCAGCAGGAAACGTAGTTTCCCCTTATTTGTCTTGTTATAGAGCCAGCCCTTGATGGTGACTTCTTCACCGACGTGCCTGTGAACATCCTGTACGTACGTGTGCATGGAGGAGATTTTAGCAGGGTAGGCCCCGTTTCTGTACGGCCATGCGCTTGGCGGTTCGCCCGTTCCCGCTTTAGTTGGCGTATGGGTTAGTGAGTTGAAGAGCCTCGATTTGCGGATTTACAGCTCGACAGGCACCAACCCTCTAACACGCAAACGCTCCAACGCACTAACGCACTAACGCGTTAACGCTCTAACCCACCAACGCGCTAACGCACTAACGCGTTAACGCTCTAACCCTCTAACGCACCAACGCGCTAACGCTTCTTCCCCCTACTTTGCGAGTTCGCTATCGACGAGGGCCCGGATGGCCGGGAATTCGGGAACCGCTTCGAGGGCCATTTGGGCTCGGTGTAGAGAACCGGCCATGTACTGCTCGTAGATGAAGTTCTCGCGAACGATGATCTGGTAGGCGTAGGTGCCGAGCGCTTTCAGCAATCGTTGGATGCACATCAGGTTGAATTGACGGGCAAATCCTTTGTCATCCAGGGCGAATCCCTCGGACTGGGCAAAGTCTCTGCGGCGAATCTTCTCGAGATAGTATCCGAGCAGTTCATCGACCGTGTGCGGATCGAGTTCGATCGAGTCCTTCAGCAGTGAGACCACATCGTAGGAGGGAGGACCCCAGCGGGCATCCTGGAAGTCGATCACGTAGAGAATCCCCTTCTTCATCATCATGTTGCGGACATGAAAATCGCGATGGGTAAGGACCCGGGAGTAGTTGGCCAACTCTGAAGAGACCCGATTGTACTCCTCGAACAAGAGGTCGTCATCGACATTCGCGAGTTTCTTGTAGTTGTGGATGTACTGTCTGTGGAAGAAGCTGAATTCCCAGTTTAGCTTCTCTTCATCGAAGGCGAGCGAAAAGGCATCGTACTCGGGTTTAACGTGGACTGTGCCCTTCTCCTGGATCGTGATGATGTGATCGATCGCGCTTTCCAGCAGTCGGATCTTTTGCTTTTCGACGGTCTTGATCAGCGTCTTCTGCAGCGATTCATCACCCAGATCCTCCTGCAGGACGATCCCGAGCTCTCCATTGAGTTCGACAATCTCTGGAACAGGGATTTCGATTTCCTGCAGCAAGTCGTAGATCTGCTTGTAGGTGAAATGATTCGGGTCGAAGGGCTCCGGGTAGGCGGCCAGAATCAACGTCCCACCCGAATCGGTGACGTAACGGTAATACTGGCGCGAAGTGGCATCTCCGATCAGTTTTCGGACATTGTAGTGGTTATAACCCGGCTTGAAGCGCTGGCGGATGAATTCCATCAAGCGCTGCTGAATAGGTGGAAAGGTGGTCTCGGGTGTCATTCAGTAGTTTCTCCACTTATTTCGGTTCGAGGGGCCAAATGATCACATCGCCCGCTTCGAAGGCATATTCTGGCTTATGTTCAACGATCTCACGACAATTGGGCACCACAACAGCGTTGTCGAGAGAGAGACTTGCCGGCACATCGGTCAAACTGGTCGCAAAGATAGTGTTCCTATGGGTTCCGGTCCCTTCGATACGGACTCCTTCCCAGACCACACAGTCGCTGAGAACGACCGAGTCGGAAAACGAGGCTCCACTGCCGATCACCGAGTTCCGGATCTTCCCCGTCTTTTCGCCTTCGCAGAGCGAGTCGAGACCTCGTCGTTTGAGTTGATCGAGCGATTTCTCGAGGTAGCGCCTGGGGGTACTGCACTCGCACCAGTAGGAGTCACTAACGTAGCCGATCGGTGGCGTCGAGGAGCCCAGTAGCGGTTCGTAGACGTCTGTGACGATATCAGCGGTTCCTTCTGGAATCAGATCGAGAAGTCCCGGTTCTAGGAGATGGACGCCGGTAAAGGTGAATGGACGGAGTCCCTGACGATCAACCGGTTCTTTCCTGGTGCGTGTGAATTGCACAATAGTCCCTTCCGCGTCGAGGAGGACAGGTGCAAATGGATCACCTTCGGACCATGGGACCAGGACAAGGGTAACTAGCGATCCCCGCTCTTTGTGGAACACCAGGGCATCTTCGAGATCGTCCTCGAAATAGATCTTCCCGTTGGAGACAACCGTCGTGTCCTGACATAGAAGGTCCCTGACCGCACCGATACCTCCACCGGTTCCGAGTATCTCATCCTCGTATGAAAAGCTGATTTCGAGATCGCTGCCCCGCACCGCTTCACGAATCGAATCCTCCTGGTGGTGCAAATTGATCACCGTTTCTTTGATACCGAGGCCACGGAAGAGTTCCAGCGAGTAACGGATAAACGGTTGGTTGAGAAAGGGCACGGCCGGTTTAGCCCTCAAAAAGGTCAGAGGGCGAAGACGCGTCCCATAACCTGCGGCAAGAACCATTCCCTTCAACTAGACGCTACCCAGCCCCTTCTTCCTGTACAGCTCAGTGTAATTCACTTTCAGGAATTGACTCTTGTTCCATCCGAGGGCGGAGGCTGTCCTTTCAATATCCTCCTCGGATCCCTCGATTTCGACAAAGCACCCGACGGGCGTTTCATCTACACAGATTTCAATCTGGGATGAGTCGGTCTGAGAACGGTACTTCTGGCGAATCTTTTCATACCTGAAACGGGGCAAGAGGCCGAGCCGCTCAAAGATCTTGGCGATCGAGTCAAAATCTTCAGCGCCGCTCTCGATCTCTTCACGGATCTTGAGATGATCGTGTGCCTTAACGGCGCCCTTGTAGGTCAGGATCGTCTTTGGCCCGAACTGCCTCAACCGAAGTGCACAACCCTTCTGTTGCAAGGTCCCGTTGGCGAAATCAAAGAGGAGATTCTTCTCCTCTGTCCGGGGCGTTGTTTGTTCGAACCCGATCGACTCGAGTCGGGAAATAATCGCAGGGATTTCCGAGAGCTCCACTTCGATCTTGACTTCAACTTCATTCGCCATGTCTTCGTCCTGTCCTAGTAAAGCAGGTATTCCGTTCTGATCTGACTGAACTC
>CP070717.1:663343-669324 GCA_020350445.1 Acidobacteriota bacterium
GACGGTGGAAAGAACTTCCGAAAAGGGAGCGGCAACCGAGCGGACAACACAGGCTACCGCAGGCAGGGAGCTGGAGGTGGTGGCAAGCGCAGAGGCGGCCGAAACTGACAAGCATCGATAACCAGTCCGGGCCTCGCCGAGGGTTCCGGGCGCAACCCAAGTCAATTCGTTTCTATGGAGAACAACATGAAGAAATCGATATCTATGACCATCGTGATCACGCTACTTCTCGGTTCAGCCCTGCTCGCGCAGCCGAAAAGAGGTGCCAATCGGGGTGCAGGCTACGCTTCCGACGGGGTCCCGATTGAGACCACCCTTATCGAAGGACAGATTGCACAGATTAACCTGGGAATCGGACAGGGGAGTCCTTCCGTTGTGCTGGAAGATGGGACAACGGTAATGATCGCCCCCTATTTTGTTCTTGAAGATCTCGGACTGAGCTTCTCAGAGGGTGACCATTTCTCAGCTGAGGCTTTCCCCTCCAGAGTCTACGACGGTATATTCGTCGCCGTCTCGGTTAATATCGGAGGCGAGACCTTGTTTCTGCGCGATGAGTTCGGCAGGCCCTCCTGGGCTGCGGGTCGTCGTGGCGGAGTCCGCGGTCAGCGAGGGACAGGACAGTGCGGCGGAATGGGGCCGGGAATAACTCCGCAGGACATTACCGAGTCAACAATGGTGATCGAAGAGGTCGACATGGTTCCGGGGCGAGGATTCCCGACTATTTCAGCCGGAGGCTTCACGATCGTGGTCGGTCCCTATAGAGCCTGGACCAACGCGCCTTTCGAACTGCAAGTCCAGGACGAAATCACGATCAAGACGTTCCCTTCACCCTTCGCTGAAGACACCCTGGTGGCGGTTCAGATTGTGAAGAACGGGCAGACCCTCACCCTCCGTGATGATTCCGGAATTCCGATCGGCGGACACGGCAAGGGTGGATACCGTTCGGCGCTGGGCTGTCAGGCCATCGGAGGCCAGGGGCAGCGCGGGCCGGGCGGAAACTAACTCCCGACCGGGCAGGTTCTCAACCTGTAGGAGCCGGGCAGCAAACTCACCGGACTCACTCGAGACCTCCTTCGCAGGCGACTCGAATGAGTGTTTCATGAGACCGGTGAGTTCCAACTTGATCCGGCTCTCCATGTAGACTATCGTCGGCCCAAGGGGCATCTTTCGTTACGGGTAGCCGAAATGGTCAAAACAGGTTCAAGCGCAGAACAAAACCGCTTCCCTCGCAGGATTCTCCTGACAGCGACCGCCCTGGTCTGTGCGGGACTCTTCCTGAGTGCCCTGCACACTTACTATACGTTGACTAATCTGCGCGAGGAATACCTGTCAAATCGGGCCCGGGACATCGCGGAGTCCCTTCTTTCAGCAATCCGAGGGCCTGGCAGGAGGAATAACCCTGCAGTCTGGGATACCGAATTAGCAGCCCGCATCGAGCAGTCCGGAGCCCAGCTCCGCTACCTGGCCCTACTCGACTCCACGGGCCAGCTTCTGGCAGAGGCCTGCGGCGACCCCTTGTTGCTTCCCGCAGTTCGAGACGCCGCGCCGGGATACCTCGAGAACATCTATCTTTTTGAGTACCGCCCCAGTCAGGGCCGAGGTCCGCGCTGGATGAACCATCGGACCGCGACACCCGGAATGCGTCTCAGAATTGGAATAGAGGACTCAGACGCCGATTTCCTGGTCCGCCAGGGCTACGTCCACCTGGTGATTGCGCTTGCGGCGATCGCCCTGCTGATGGGTGTCTCTTTTTCCCTCCTGAAGGTGATCGATCGCCACCTGTCCCTGGCTGCTCGGGAAGAATCGGAACGCCATTTCAAAACCCTGGGCAAGATGTCGGCGACCCTGGCCCACGAAATCAGGAATCCCCTCGGTGCGATGAAGGGACTCACCCAGGTCGTCCAGGAGGAACTTACGAAGGACCACGCGACTCAGACCATGATGCGTACCGTGGTCGGGGAGGCCGAAAGGTTGGAGAAGCTCGTTTCAGACCTTCTCGACTTTGCCCGGCCAAAGGAATTGAAGCTGACTCAAGTGAACCTGAGGGAGTTGATCCAGTCGGTGGCGGAGTTGTTGGAGGCCCAGGCTGAAGCCGGCGGAATTGAACTGCGGACCGAGATAAGCGCACCTGAAACGGTCATCGAGTCAGATGAAGGCGCCCTGAAACAGGTTCTCTACAACCTGATCCTGAATGGCATCGAAGCATCGGGTGAGGGAGAAAAGAACAATCGATCAATTGAGATTTCGCTTCGAGGTGGAGGAAAGACCGGTGAAATCGAGCTCAGCGTCTGCGACCGAGGTCCGGGTATCGGAGAAGAGGACCCCGAAGAACTCTTCCAACCATTTCGAACGACCAAGATGACTGGGAGTGGCCTCGGTCTGCCCGTCTCGAGACAACTCGTTGAACGGCTCGGTGGGACGATTCAGCTTTCGAACCGATCGGGTGGAGGCGCTTGCTGTAAGGTAAAGCTGGGCTGAACGAGGATAGACCATTCAGCTGGAACTGACAGGAAGAACACGATGGCATCGATCTCTCATTCGATACTGATCATCGATGACGAACCCGCGCAGCGACAGTTCCTGAGAGCCGTGCTGCAGAAGACCTATTCCGTGTCTTCGGCCGCTTCAGGCGAGGAGGCAAAGGAGTTGCTCTCCTCGAGAACTTTCGACTTGGTGGTAACTGATCAGCGGATGCCGGGGATCAGCGGAATCGAGCTCATCCCCTGGCTGAAACAGCGGAGTCCGGAAACTCCGATTATCGTTCTGACTGCGTACGGGACGATCGACAGCGCGGTCGAAGCGATGAAGGTTGGAGCCGACGACTACTTGACCAAACCGGTCAAGAACCCCGATGAACTCAGGCTCGTCGTCGCCAAGCTTCTCGAGAAACGCCTGCTCGAGAATCGTAAAGATCTTTACCGCGATGAAATCGACGCAGCGTTCCCGAAAGGCATCATCGCCGAGAGTTCACAGATGCAGCGCGTTCTGGAGTTGGCCCGTCAGGTTGCAATCCAACCCACGACGGTGCTGCTCACTGGGGAATCGGGAACGGGAAAGGAAGTCGTTGCACGATTCATTCACCGCCAGAGTCCCCGCCCGGAGGGAGCATTCGTCGCCGTCAACTGCGCAGCTCTGACCGAAACGCTCCTCGAGTCAGAACTCTTTGGACATGAGAAAGGAGCTTTCACTGGTGCCTACCAGGCAAAGCGGGGCCGCTTTGAACTAGCTCATGGAGGAACGCTCTTCCTTGACGAGATCGGCGAAATCAGTCCCAGCGTTCAGTCGAAACTTCTCCGTGTCCTGCAGGAACAGAGATTTGAACGCGTTGGGGGTACCCGCACGATTTCCGTTGACGTACGCATCATTGCCGCCACCAACCGGGATCTTCGCAAAGCGATCGAGGAACGGATCTTCCGCGAAGACCTGTTCTACCGATTGAGCGTTTTCCCCATCCAGATTCCTCCGTTGAGAGAACGGCGTCCCGACATCCTCCCCCTGGCCAACTTCTTTGTTGACCGAATTGCCCGCCGGATGGGAGTCCAGGTCAAGACTCTGGGGAAAAGAGCGGAAGACACACTCCTTCGTTACGAATGGCCTGGGAATATTCGAGAACTTCAGAATGCGATCGAACGGGCCATGATCGTTTGTCCTCCCGGTGCCGATCAATTAGAGGACCTTCCGCTGCATGGGGAGCCGGAAGCAATGCGCGCTCTAGAGGCGGGACAGCTGACCCTGGCAGAGATGGAGAAGTCAGCGATACTGGATGTCCTCGAACGCAATAGCGGGGACCGGAAGTCGACGGCAAAAGAACTGGGGATCAGTCTCCGCAAACTTCAGTACCGCCTCAAGGAATACGGGATTACCGGAAGGGCCTCGGACGCGGATTGAACTGGCGACTCCTATGACTCGACACCCGGCTCCATCAGCTGCTGGGAAGTCTCCAGCGGGTCCTTTCTCTCGCAGAAGGCGGAGAACAGCGTCGGCAGCACAAAAAGGGTCAACAGGGTCGAAGTCACCAGCCCTCCGATAACAACCGTGGCCAGTGGACGCTGAACCTCAGCTCCGGCAGTCGTGGCAAAAGCCATCGGCACGAAGCCGAGACTGGCAACGAGAGCCGTCATCAGAACCGGCCTCAGCCGGACCGACGCTCCCTCGATGATCGCGTCGCGCATCGACCTGCCCTTCTCGAGCAGCTTGTTGATGTGCTCGACCAGCACAACGCCGTTGAGAACCGCCACCCCAAAGACCGCGATGAAGCCGATGGAAGCCGACAGGTTCAAGTTCATATCCCTCAGCCAGAGGGCAGCAATCCCGCCAACCGCCGCAAAGGGGACGTTCATCAGAATCAACAGCGACTGTTTGACCGAGTCGAACGAGGCAAAAAGCAGTGAAAAGATGATCAGGATAACGGCCGGAACCACCACCATCAGCCGGCTCATCGCTCTCTGCTGATTCTCAAACTGCCCGCCCCATCGAAAGTAGTATCCGGCGGGGAGTGTCACCGCAGCGGCAATCCGCTGCTGAGCCTCTTCGACAAAACCACCCAGGTCCCGGCCCCTCACATTCGACTGAACGACGATTCGGCGCTGCCCACTCTCGCGGTTGACGATCTCGGGAGCACTCGCCTGGACGATGTCCGCCACTCGCCGCAGCTCAACCACTTCGCCTCCGGGGGCCTCGAGCCGGAGCTCCAGCATTTCCTCTCGACTTTTCCTGACCGATTCGGGCAGTCTCAAGACGACGTCAAAGCGCCTCTGTCCCTCAATAAGTTCGGTCACCTTGATCCCGCCGACAGCCATCTCAATCAGCTCGCGCAGGTCAGAGATATTCAAACCAAAGCGGGCCAGTTCCGCCCGCTTCGGCAGAATCCGCCATTCGGCAGCGCCCGAAAAGACCTCGGCCTGGACATCGGCAGCTCCGGGTATCTGGGAAAGAACGCGCAGTACTTCGCCGGCTTTCTGGCTGAGAACCCTCTCATCGTCACCAAAGATCTTGACCGCGACATCCGCCTTGACTCCTGACACGACTTCATCGAGCCGCATCGCCATCGGTTGGGTAAAGTTGAAAGTCACCCCCGGGAAACGCTTCAGTTCTCGATCGAGGGCTTCGATGAGTTCCACCTTGGTAGACACAGTCGTCCATTCGTCATTCGGCTTCAGCATCACATAAACATCGCCTTGATAGATCCCCATCGCCTCGGTCGCCAGGTCGGGGCGACCCAGCTTAGTGACAACACTTTCCACCTCGGGGAACTTCTTGACGATCTTCTCGATCTCGGTGCTGATGGCGACAGATTCGGTCAACGAGACACTCGGGAGTTTTCGTGTCTCGATGAGGATCGACCCTTCATCGAGTCGCGGCATGAACTCGGTCCCGATGTAGTGCAGTGAACCGAGGGCAACGGCAACTATCAAAACCGCAACCGCAATCACCGGATAACGATGGTTCAAAAGCCCGGGAAGCAGGCGAGCGTATCCTCGCCGGACATAGCTGAAGAGCCTGGCTTTGCTTGGTTTCAAGGGCCGACGAAAGACCAGGAGAGCCGCGGCTGGAACCACGGTCAACGAGAGAATCAGGGAACCCAGAATCGCCGAGCAGACCGTGACAGCCATCGGCTGGAACATCCTGCCCTCGAGCCCCTGCAGACTGAAGATCGGAATATAGACAGAGATGATGATTGCGATCCCGAACACAATCGGTCGGGCCACCTCGTGGGCGGCGGCTCGGATTTCCTGCGGAGCGGAGAAATTGGGATCGTCGCGGCGCTGCAGCCGACGCACGAAATTCTCCATCATTACGACAGATCCGTCGACGATCAGTCCGAAATCGATCGCCCCGAGACTCATCAGGTTCGCAGAGATGCCAAAAGCCAGCATTCCCACGAAACCCACCAGCATCGAAAGAGGGATGATGGCAGCAACAATCAAGGCGGCCCGTATGTTCCCGAGGAAGAGGAACAGGACGACGATCACCAGGGCCCC
>CP070717.1:669424-679975 GCA_020350445.1 Acidobacteriota bacterium
CGTTGTTTGAGCTGTGGCGTCCCGTGCTCCGGGATATTTGAGGCCACCCCCGGGATCTGGGGTTCCCGGAGGCAGCCGATTCAGATCAGCTGATCTTTTCCGTAAATTCAGCCTCAGTAGGACAGGCCGAATCCAAAAGGAAAGAGCGGGTCATAGACAGCATCACCGACGTTCAAGTCCGCCTGGCTCATATCGCGCGGCCAGGTGAACGAGAGTTTGCCTGTGGGATTGAAGTCTCCCAGCAAAACGTCCGCCACTCCCTGCCCTTCCGTGCCCGGCCACCAGGCCGCCACGATGGCATCCGCCTCATCCAGGATCGAATCCAGCAGCACCGGACGACCTGTCAGCAGGACAACGACCACCGGCACTCCCGCCTTCTTTGCATTCTGGACCGCCTCGACATCTTCCGATGAAAGGGAAAGATCCTCCCTGTCTCCCATGAACTCCGCGTAAGGGGACTCACCGATTACCACGACGGCGACGTCCGATCCGGCGGCAGCCGAACCGTCCTTCGAGTACGTTACCCCCGCTTCCGAGGTGACAGCGGCCTTCACCGCCTGCAGGATCGTGGTTCCCTCCGTGATCTCACCACTGCCCCCCTGCCAGTCGATCGACCATCCTCCGCACTGCATCCCTAGATCGTCGGCACCGCGACCGGCCACATGAATCCTGGCTTCCTTCCGGATCGGCAGAGCGTTTCCTTCGTTCTTTAACAAAACGAGCGACTGGCGAACCGCGTCACGCGCCACCTCGCGGTGTTCCGGGGACCCGATCAGCTTCCTCAGTTCAGGGTCGGCCATGTTGTCCTTGTCGAAGAGTCCCATCGCAAGCTTCACTCGGAGGATTCGACGGACCGCATCGTCGATCCGTTCGAGCGGGACTTCACCATCCTCAACCAGGGACTTGAGAGTGCCGATGAACTCCCGGTAGCGCTCCGGCACCATGAACATGTCCATTCCGGCCATCACCGATCGCTTGACCTGCTCGCGATAGTCTCCGGGAAGTTCATCGATCGCGTTGTAATCTGAGATCAAGAAGCCTTCGAATCCGAGTTCCTGCTTGAGTACGTCGGTCAGGAGATACTTATGTCCCGAGAGCTTCTCCCCATTCCAACTGCTGTAGGAAGGCATGATCGAACCCGCTCCCCATTGGATCGAGGGAGGATAACCGGCCAGGTGGATGCGCCGGAAATCCGCTTCTTCCAGCCGAGTATCACCCCGATCGATAGGATAGAAATCGTCTTCACCTCTTCGGACCGTGCCTGTTCCCCACGTCGTTCCACCGTCACCGAGAAAGTGCTTGGCGCAGGCCAGCACACTCAGCGGCGCGGATAGGTCTGTTCCCTGGAGTCCCCGCGTTGCCGCAGCTCCAAGCCTCGCCACCAGTTCCGGTTCCTCGCTGAAACCTTCATAGACCCGTCCCCATCGCAGATCACGGGGGACCGTCACGCAAGGCGCAAAGGTCCAGTGAATACCCGTTGCCTTCACCTCGACCGCCGTGATGCGGGCAACCTCCTCGATCAGTTCTTCATTCCGGGTACAGCCTAGACCGATATTGTGAGGAAACAGAACCGCTCCGATCACATTGCTGTGCCCGTGCACCGCATCGACTCCAAAGAGAAGCGGTATCTTTAGACGTGTCTTCCCCGCTTCCGCCTGGTAGCGCTCGTACATCTCGGT
The DNA here is from genome assembly GCA_020350445.1 of Acidobacteriota bacterium. Classification (GTDB taxonomy): domain Bacteria; phylum Acidobacteriota; class UBA6911; order RPQK01; family JAPXNP01. The sequence continues at coordinate 671,104 of CP070717.1, forward strand.
CCAGGCTTCGATCGAGTTTCCTGCTTCAGGATCGGAGTTTCCGCCACTTAAGACAGAACCTAAGAATAATTCTGCTATCTCATCGTCAGACTTAAGAAAATCTTGATCAGGCTGTGTCATCTGACCGATCTTCTCATCCAGCGTCATCTGAGCGAGCAGAGGATCGACCTTGGTGTCGAACAAAGTGAAATCAATTCCGGTAACCGGTGGGCTCGCTTCCTCGCTCACCGTGGGTTCAGACGGACCAGAACAGGTGGCAAACCCCAGCAGAAGGATCAGAAGAAGGTATCCAAAGGGTATCTCTTTCAGCTTCAAAATGAACTCCTCTCTCAATACTGACAACGTAAGACCTTGCCCCAGAGGCGGGTCTCAATAGGTGAGTCGGACCAGTCGACTCAAGCCCTCTGAGGTCACGAATAGAATGAAGAGATTGTCGTAATCGTCCTCACCGAGCGGATCAATTCCCGTGCCGCTGAAAAGCCGGATCAGTTCTGGGACGGTGTCACTGTGACCGGCAAGTACGACCGTCTCACCCGGATGCTTTGTCTTCACTTCATCGACCAGTTCGTTCAGAGCCTGGGCCTGGCGAACCGCGACCGGTACACCCAGCACCGTGCTCAAAGGCTGCAGCGTCTGCTGGGTTCGTTTGAATTGCGTGGCAAACAGCGCGCTGGCTCCCGTGCGCTGTAACAGGTCCCGAAGACGGTCGGCCCGTTCCCTTCCCTCCGGTGCGAGATCGGGATCGCGACTGCTGTCGATCTTTTCGGCGTGTCGGACCAGAAACACCGTTGTGACCGTAGGCTCCTGGGCCTGTAACTGACTCCCCAACACGCAAACAGAGCAGAATCCAGCGAGAATCCAACTCCAGTTCAATGACCTCAACCACATAAGCTTCTCCGTTTCTTGAACTCAACCCTGGAGACTAGTGTAGACGAAAGCGATAGAATTTGGGCCTATGAAAGCAATTCTTATCGAGCGGTTCGGACCGCCAGAAGTGCTCGTCGAAAGGGAGGTTCCTTCTCCGAAACCGGTCGGAGACGAGATTAAGGTTCGCGTTCGTGCCTCGGGTCTCAACTTCGCCGACCTCCTTCAGCGGCTTCATCTGTATGGAAACGCTCCGGGTGTTCCCTACATCCCCGGCTTCGAGGTCTCCGGTGAAGTGATCGCCTGCGGTCCTGAAGTGACCCGTTTTCAAGAAGGCCAGCGCGCCGTGGCATTGACTCGATTCGGCGGCTATGCCGAAGAAGTGTGTGTTTCCGAGCAGATGGCCGAACAGATACCCGATTCTATGGGGTTCGAATCCGCGGCTGCTGTTCCAGTTACCTACCTTACCGCCTGGTTCTGCCTGGTCGAGATGGCGCACATCGCCGATGGCGAAAGGGTTCTGATCCAGGGAGGATCCGGAGGCGTAGGTACAGCCGCAATCCAGATTGCCCAACTCTGGGATACGACAATCTATTCCACCGCCGGGAGCAGCGAGAAGCTCGATTTTCTGAGACGCGCAGGGGTTGCGAACCCGATCAACTACCGAACCCAGGACTTCGCAGCAGAGATCAGGCGGCTGACTAATGAAGAAGGGATCGATGTGGTCATCGATTCACTGGGAGGCACCGCGCTGCAGGAGGCCTACAACTTGTTACGCCCCCTTGGAAGACTCGTGTCCTATGGCCTTTCCTCTGCTGTCTCGGGACCGGGGCGCAACTGGCTGAAAACCGCCAGGGCCGTCTTTCAGACTCCGAAGTTCAAGCCGCTGGATATGATCGGACGCAATGTGGGTGTTTTTGGATTTCATCTAGCCCTGCTGGGAAGCCGGTCGGAACGCGCTGCCGCCGCATTCAAGAAGATACTCGACTTCATCGACAAGGGTCGGCTCGAGCCGATTGTCGGACAGACGTTTCCGCTGTCCCGCGATGGGGCGGTCGCCGCCCATCACTACATGCATGGGCGACGGAATATCGGCAAGATCCTTTTGACCGCCGACAGCTGACATCGGCAACAGCCTGCAGCCCTCTCGTATACAATTCGTGGCGCTCATGGGATTCGCACTTGCAGGACTCGCCTCGCTGGCATTCGTGGCGCTCGACGTACTCCGGAAGATTCTGGGCGGTCGATTTCCCGCAGCCCAGATCGTGATCGGGATCAACCTCGGCGCCGGGGTGATCTTCACAATCCTGCAGCTGCTCTCCGGGCACTGGTCCGCCGATTGGATCTTTGTGGTGATCTCGAGTCTCGAGATCCTGACGTTTACTGTCGCTTCGGTCCTCTATGTCCAGGCAGTCTCCCTTTCCCCCTTGTCGTTGACGATCCCCTATCTGGCCTTCACTCCCGTCGTTTCGGCATTCGTTGCTACGGTGGTTCTCGAGGAGTACCCCCAACCGGCCGGCTGGCTCGGAATCGGCCTGGTTGTCGCCGGAGCCCTGCTGCTTCACCTCGATCAGAGCTCCGACCTGAAGAAGCTCTTGAGCGCTCCAATCCGCGAGCCGGGTAGCTGGAGGATGCTGGTAGTTGCCGTGATTTGGGGGCTGACGACCTCCCTCGATAAGGTCGCGATCATTCACGGTTCAGAATTGCTGCTCGGCATGGTCATAACGCTGGGAAGTTCTGCACTACTGGGCTTCCTGCTCTTCCTGGGCGTCCGCTTCGAAGCTTCAGACGAACGAAAAGCAGCTTCGGCCGGGGACCCATTGCTGGTTTTAGCCGGTCTTGTGGCCGCTGTCGCGGTGCTGGCACAGTTCTTCGCTTATCGAGAGGTGCTCGTCGCCTATGTGGAGACCCTGAAGCGGGCCGGAGGACTCGGATCGGTCCTGATCGGGATTATCTTCTTCGCTGAGGGCGGTTTCAGGAGCCGGTTTCCGGCAGCCACACTGATGATCCTCGGAATTGTCCTAATCTTGCTCTAGAATCCGGCTGTGTTCGACTCGACAAGAACAAGGAGAAGGAGTCCGATGCGCGCTCTCATGATCGGGTTTGGAAACGTAGGACGACAAATTGCTCGAATCCTGACAGTCGAAAAAGATTCCTTCGAGCGACTTGATCTGCAGAACCTTTCCGTCACCGGGATCACAACGGGAAGCCACGGAAGCCTGGCCAACCCAGAGGGAATCGATCTATCGAATGCCCTTGCGGAGTTCGAAGGAACCGGGGCATTCACGCCAATGAATCCAGACTTCGTCCCCATCGACAGCCGGGTAGCGGCCCGGCGTCTGGACTACGACGTGCTCGTGGAACTCTCGACACTCTCCATCAGTGACCGTGGGGAGCCTGCGGCCGAGTTCATCCGCACAGCGCTGAGCCGGGGAAAGCACGTTGTGAGCGCTAACAAGGGCCCGCTGGCCTTCCACTGGGAAGAGTTGCAATCACTGGCACGCCAGGAAGACTGCCGCCTGCTCTTCGAGTCCACGGTGCTGGACGGAGCCCCGGTTTTCAACCTTTACCGCCATTCCCTCCGGGGCTGCCGCGTCCTGCAGGTTTCAGGTGTGGTCAACTCAACGACCAACTACGTCCTGGGGCAGCTCGAAGCGGGCATCAGCATGGAGGAAGCAGTCCACCAAGCCCAACAGAAAGGTTTTGCCGAGGCCGATCCGAGCCTGGACCTGGAGGGATGGGATGCCGCCGCCAAGATCACTGTCCTGGCCAACGCTCTTATGCAGGGGAGGATCACACCCCTTGACGTTGACCGGATGGGGATCACCGACCTCTCGAGAGACGATCTCGACCGGACCGGTGACCGCGGTTGTCGCCTCAAGTTAGTCGCGAGAGCCCAGTGGACCGCCGATCGTCTCCAGGCATCCGTCCGCCCTGAAGAACTCGCTGTGGACCATCCCCTGGCTCGTATCAGTGGTTCCGGTTCCGCACTGATCATCGAAACCGATCTCATGGGCCCGCTCATCATCGAGCAACTCGCACCTGACCTCTACGATACGGCCTACGGGGTTCTGAATGACCTGCTCGAGTTGACCGACTGAGGCCTCTCCCGCAATGCGAAGAGAAATCTCAAAATCGAAGGGAACAAAATCGTTCTTGACTGCGTATACTGTACATATGTAATATACACAGTAATACAGGAAAAGATTATGTTATTAAATCTCAGCGATCTCTCGGATGAATCCCTTCAGAGCCAGATTATTCGACTGGTGAGAGCCAAGATTCTCGCCGGCGACATCGACGCCCACACTTCCCTTCCTTCGATTCGAAACCTTGCCCGGCAGAATCAGGTTAGTGTGATCACGGTTCAGAGGGCCTACGAAGGACTGATCAGAGAAGGCCTCATCCACTCGAGGCGCGGAAAAGGCTTCTTCGTTTCCGATCTCCATGACCGCACGAAACGAGAGATGGCCCTGGAACGGTTCCTCGAGAAGCTGGATCCGCTGATCGACATGGCGGTTGACGAAGGCCTGTCACTCGAAGAAGTCAGCCAGACGATCCTGACTTATCTCAGGGAAAAGGAGAGTAACGGTGGAAAACGCGTTTGAACTGAAAGGCTTAGTGAAAAGGTATCCAAAGTTCGAATTAGGCCCTCTGGATCTCAGCCTGGAACCGGGAGTGGTCCTTGGTTACATCGGACCGAACGGATCGGGTAAGACGACGACGATGCACTGCATCACAGGTTTGGTCAGAAGCGACAAGGGGTCTGTTCGCATCTTCGGCCGCGAGGCCAATTCACAGAGACCCGCCTGGAAGCATGATGTCGGCTATGTCGGGGACGCCCATGTGTTCTATGAACGCTGGACCGCCGAGGGCAACCTCAAGTTCCTCTCCCAGTTCTTTCCTTCATGGTCGGACAAGAGAGCACTCGATCTCGCCAGACGCTTTCAGCTGCCCCTGGATCGGCGGGCGAAGGACCTTTCATCAGGCAACCGTGTCAAACTCTCGCTGGTCGGTGTCCTCGCCCGTTCCCCCAGGCTCCTGCTCCTGGACGAACCGACGGCGGGTCTTGATCCAATCGTGCGCACCGAGGTTCTCGAGACCCTGTTCGAGGTACTCGAAAGCGGCGAGTGTTCGATCTTCTATTCGACTCACATTCTTTCCGACATCAGTCGTCTGGCCGACGAGCTGTTATTCCTCAACGATGGCCACCTCGGGCTTCGGGCGAAGAAGGAGGATCTTACCGAGCAATGGCGCAAGATCTCCTTCCGCATCCGTTCGGGTTCCCTGCCCAACCTGCCTTCGGTCTCCAACCACCGCCAGGAAGGAGAGGAACATCAAATCTGGTCTTCGGACTACCCTGAGACGCTGGAAGCTCTCCAGGCGACTTCCGCCGAGAGCATCCGCCTCACCCGGATGACCATAGACGAGATCACTGTCGAGATCCTGAAAGGAGGAGCAAATGTGGCATCTGATTAGGGCCGAGGCTCGTTATCACTGGAAGGCAATTGCTTTCCTGCTCGTATCCTATTCGATCTTGACGGTCATCGTTTTCGGATCGGCCTGGAAGGCCCCAGAAAGGGATATCTCGGGGATGGCAATGGTTGGATTCATAGCTATCGCTGCTGTCGCCGTCGTCCGCCTGATCCGCCAGTACACCGAAAAAACCGATCGACTGTTGTCTGTTCTGCCGGTGAGCCGGTGGCGCACAGCAATCGCCCGAACGTCCTTTGTTCCAGTTCTCTGGGGGATAATGCTGCTGATCTTCACCCTGGTACTTCTCGCAACCCGGGCGAGAGAAATCGTTCCTGGTCCTTGCTGGGTGGTTGTGTCTCTGACTGGATTCTTGGTCGCGGCGAACAGCTACTTCCTGATTCAGCGGGATCTCGCGCTTTCCGTTCAAGGCCGGCTTCAAGAGGGCCTGCTGGCAACCCAGTTCGTTTTCTCGATGGTCTGTGGAACCCTGCTGCTCCTTCTGGTCTTTGGCGGGCTCCAGTCGATGTCTCCGGGGAGTTACTCCTATCGACTGCTCGGCCCGCTGGTCCCGCTCGTACCTGTCAGGCTGGTCGACCTTACCGCCTCACCAATCGGTGCGCTGACCTTCCTGGCACTCGGCGCCGCTCTCTTTGTATTGAGCCTTGTCACCTTCCAGAATCGACGATCATACCTGGAGTAAAGAGGAGAATCCTGATGTGGAAACTGGTCTTTTCAGAGCTTCGATACAACGGCTTGCATGCAGGCTTCACGCTGGGTATTGTCATCGTCTTCCCATTTCTTGCGCGGATGGAAATCGAGGATTTCGCGCCGGCTTTACTCCTCTATTTCATCGTCTTCATCACTCTGAACAACATCCATTCCTTCCGGATGAAGGAGAAGCACGAACGCCTCTACGCCGCGCTCCCGCTGCCCTTATGGCAAATCGGACTGTCCCGACTCCTGGTCCTGCTGTTTCCTGCCGTGCTGGCCTATGGAGTCTACCTTTTCACCGCCGGCATCCTGGGGACACCATTTGAAATCCGGACGATCCTGATCAGTTTTGGATTTGTCCTGGTCATGCTTTCGGTCTTTGTCCTGATCCGCGACATCGCCTTCTTCTCCCCTAGACTCACGCAGATCCTCGACTTGAAGAAGGTTCTTCTGGTCATGAGCCTGGGGCTCGGTGTGCTAGCGATCCTGGGACTGGTGATAATGGTCGGACCCGGACAACCCTTTATAGGAGTCCTGATCGACACGCTGATCGAGCACAATCCCTTCAAAGGCCCTGTCGGCAACAGCATCTTTATCCTGCTGTCGCTGGCATTGATCAGTTCCTCGGTCTTGACGTTCAACTGCCGCAGATCCTACCTGGAATAGACAGTCTCGGGGTCTACCACAGACGGACTTCAGGGAATGGCTTACCGCCTCGGGTCAGAAGAACCTGAGACTGGATTCGGAGCTCGAATCATGTTGACTTGGGCATTCTCTCTGCTTCAACTCGCCTTCGAACTCACTGTAGCTGCCGCCACGGGTGTGGTTGAAAGCGTCGCGATTGAGAACCTTCTGGGGCTGGCACCTCAGGTGCTCCGCATCCGAAAATCTTGGGTCCTGATGAAGGTTCTCTTCGCTCTACGCCTGACCTACTATTTCCTGTCCTGATGATCGAACGGACCCGGGATGACAGCGGACGAGGCAGCCCCCCCCGGCACCTAGTTCCGCAGACCGGCGTTCGCCATGAGCCTCGCCGTCTGATCATAGGCATCCTGCACCCACTCGACGATCTTCTCGGGCTCGGGGCTGTACTCGAGTTCAATACTGACAACACCCGGCATATCGAGCTTCTTGATTTCGTCAAGATAGGGAGCGAAATCGATCACTCCCTGCCCCGGAGGCAAATCACCGTGAACCTTCCCGTCACAGTCGGAAAGGTGGACATGATGGGCCAGGCCCTGGAGGCGCTGGATCTCACCGGGCGCATCACCGGCCAGAACGACATGGCTGACATCGATATTGGCAAAGACCGCCGGGTGATCGACATCCTTGAGGAACTGGACCATACGATCGATATTGTTCACGATCGAAAGTTTGAAAGGTTCGAGTTCCACGACGATCTCAACCCCGTGTTCGGCGGCATACTTTCCGATCTCACGGGTCCCCTCGACGGCCCAGGCCCACTGATCCGACGGGTGTATCACCTCCTGCTGCCAGAGATACTCACCCAGGACATAGAGGATATTCCTGGAACCCAGGAAGTGAGCGAGGTCCACAAAGGCCTTGGTCCGTTCGATGTGAAACCTGCGTACCGGTTCATTGAAGTCCGCAATACCCAGGGAGCAGACGGGCAGTGAAACGATCGGCAACTGATACTCGGCACAAATCTCCCGGATCAGGCGCTTTTCCTGGTCCGAAATCTGCCAGGCCTCGGTAAAGATATCGACCGTGTCGAAACCGATCTCTTTGGTATGCCGGATCCCCTCTTCGAAATCCATTCCGACTTGTGCGAACGCACTATTGATTAATCCAAGTTTCATCGCTGAATCTCCTCTTCGTACCACTTTGCCGGGTTAACCGACTGATGGGTCTGCGCCGACTCATAGGCCGCTTCCACCAACGCCATCGTTCGCAGGTTGTCCTGTCCGGAAATGGAGGGCTCACCTCCAGTTTCGAGCGCCGTCAAAAGATCGCCCATCGGACCCGCGAAGGCATCGGGAAACCAGACTCGGTCCCAGCGCGGCTGGTGCCACTTCCCTGCATCCTCAACGGTGGTGTAATCGAGCGTACTGGGTGTTCGTTCGGGATAACTTGGCCAGCCGATTGTCCCCCGGGCGAGTCCCCGGGTTCCTTCCACTCGCCAGCGAATCGAAATGTCTTCCCCTGCGCCCTCCCTCGCCGGCCCGGACCAGACATCATCCCAGGCCGACGCCCGGGCCCCGGTCTGGTCATACTCCAGAATGTAGAGACAGATCCCGTCCGAATGGGCGAAACGCGTCCTGGGATCGGGCCGGGTGCTGGCATAGACTCGATCCGGATCACCGAGCCAGTAACGAAAAGTATCGAGGTGATGGATCGACATGATCCGGAGGGTGCACCATCCCAACCGCTCCTGCCAGGGCATCCAGTGGGGTATCGCGCGCATGTCAATTGTCGCCAGAACGGGCTCCCCGAGAATTCCCGAATCCAGAAGACTGCGACAAGCTCTGACCGACTGGTCGAAGCGCATGTTTTGATTGACGGCAAGCACGATTCCGGCATCTTCACAGAGGCGGACGATCTCCCGTGCTTCATTCACGTTCGTACCCAGGGGTTTCTGGGCCAAAATGCCTCGAAGATGACTCCGAGTGACCGCTTTCCGCACGATCCCGAGTTCGATGTCGGGTGGAACAGCGATGTCCAGGACCTGGATTGCCTCGTCATCCAGCATCTCATCAACAGAAGAGTAAACGCTGGGAATCGAATGGCGTTTAGCAGCGGCGCCGCACTGTTCCAGATCTGCCGACGTGATCGCGACAGGGTTGAAGCCGACTTCACGATA
>CP070717.1:680075-683709 GCA_020350445.1 Acidobacteriota bacterium
AGATCTGGCCGACGCATTGAAGAGAGAATTTTCGATCCTGCTTGATCTTTGTACAAAAAGTCTACGCCTGCCGGTTCTGTGGGATCAAGTTCAGATTCACATCGTCGCCTTGATTCGTTTCGCGGCTCGTTTGGCGGTATCGTTGACTTGTTTGGTCCCCTTTCTCGCCTCCAAACGGCTAAACCGGAGACAGCTGTCCGGGTATTGTCAACTTGATCGAGATCAAGCGATTACAACACAGAAGTCTCCTTGGGATTGCCATCTCTCAGTCGGCACACGTCACCTCTCTCTCCAGTTGGTGAAAGCTCATTCTCGGAGCAGGATCTGAAACCGGACAGTCTCTGCCTTGACTTCGCCGGCGGTTCAAGAACTTGAGAAAGCCTAATTACCGCGTTCCTGCCTTTTAGACAGGCGCGCGCCCAACTCTGCCAAAGTGTGAAAACGGTTTTCCGAACAGACACTTACGCGCTCCCGCACACCTGTTTTTAGGACCGGTGAGCGGGAATCCCAAGACTGCTGTAAACCCGCATGGTTAAGCGGTTTTTCGGAGCGTTTTCCCTGGGGCAGACACCTGCTCCCAAAGCAGGCGCCGCAATGGGCCGAAAATGCCCATTTTACGAGCCTTTTTTTCAATGAGTTACGGCCAGCCTGTTGAAGTTTGTGGCTCTGTAGGGTTCCTGGGGGCTCTGAACAGCTACAGTTTTGACTACAGTCGCCTATCTCCTGAAAAGGCCGAATCCTTTCAGAGTGCTGGCGAGGAAAGTGTATCCGGCAGAGTGCCGAAATCGGCAGCTCGAATTGCCCTTTTCCAGAGACTCGCTCTACAATAGCCGCATGAAAGGATCTTTGACGGTTGAGTTGATCCCTGATCCGGAGCTTGGCGGTTACACAGCTAGAGTGCCCGACATTCCCGCTTACGGCGAGGGAGAAACTGAGGAAGAGGCGATTGAGGACCTCAAGGAGGCACTCTCCGCTTACATTGAGTCTTTTGGCCTCGAAGACGCATTGGGCCGCGCCAACGTTCCTTTGACCATCCGACAGCTTGACTGGAACCTCCAAGACTTGGCCAGTTCGCGTGCCTAAGTTACCACGTCCAACCGGCAGGGAGATGGTTCGGTTTCTCCAAAGTCAGGGCTTCACGCTGCTTCGAGTTCGCGGCAGTCATCACGTCCTTGCGCGCGAAGACTTTCGAACCTCCGTCCCGGTTCACGGGAATCGCCTTTTGAAGATCGGGACTCTGAAAGGAATCCTCCGGGATATCGACCTCGGACCAGCCGAGTTTGAAGAAATGTGGGGGAACCAGTAGCCGGGAAAGCCTCCTGGTAGGAAGGCCGCCGTACACCGGATAAGCTGAATATTACCTATTATTTTCCTTCGAGGGTTGGCGCCCTGTGAAGCCCTGCGGGGTTTTGGCCGGCTACAGGTACTGTCACGCCGAAAGAGTCATACCTCTGAGCAGCGTCAGTCTCCTTGGCAACGCAAGCCTGAGCGGGCTGCGGGCGAGAGGCGTAACTTGGACTGGATTTGAAGTCTCTCGAGGGAGAGAGCAGTGCTTTAGAAAGTCAGTGGACTGGCTGCGCCGCGATCTTCTCTCGGAGTATTTCCTATCCCGTCTCCAGTACTTCATCCCGGCCGGCTTTGAGACCTTCGAAGGTTGGATAGACCTCAACATCGGGAATGACGCCAACATTCTGGAAGCGACTACCGTCCAGGGAATAGACCCGCTTTCCGGTGAAGTGAAGACGCCCTCCTCCGGGCAACAAGATTCTTGTGACGTTTCCTGTTGTCCCTTTAGTTTCTCCACCGACCAGAGTTACATGGTCTATCCCCTGGAGCACCATTGAGACACTCTCGAAGTGGCTTATGAGGTGCTCGCCGATAAGTACAACGACCGGTTTGGTGAATGGCTGGGGACCTGCCGGCTCCCACCAGCGAGTAGGATCCACATCATGCAGGGGATGGAATTGGGGCGATGGAACGAACTGAATCACAGAGCGGTCGTGAGACGCAGCCACGGGAACCTGCCCTGGCAAACGCTTGACGCGTCGGTCTGCAAGGTGATCCATGAACCATCGACGAAAGTCGAGGCTCGGACCGCCGTACGGGTAGCGGAGGTCGAAGACGAGTCCGCTGCAGTCCCGGAAGGACTCTTCAGCAATGAGGGGTTAGAACCACCTCATATTTATGTCCAAGAAGGAAGTAAACTAGCGAAGTTCTGGTTGGAGGCGGTGGAGCTGGCTTCCTCGACAGGATATGCCGCACACAAGTTGACGAAGTTAAGACAGTTGGTCGAAACAGATCAGCAGTTCTTTCTGGAGAGTTGGCATGAATTCTTCCGCAGCTGAGTTGAAGCCTTTGGCTGAAGGGGTCCGTGTAACCCCCGATGAACTAGTGGTGCTACTGGTCGACGGCCGGACCGTAACGATTCCCCTGTTCTGGTTTCCGCGTCTGGCGAACGCTTCGGAGAAAGAACGAAACAACTGGGAACTCCTGGGTGGTGGTGTGGGAATTCATTGGCCAGACGTTGACGAGGATTTGAGTGTCTCCGGACTGCTGGCGGGAGGCCGCCCACCAACTTAACCTGTCCACCACCCTGCGCAACGGAACCACGATCATCCATCATTACAGCCCCGTCGGTCAGCTCGAATCAATCACCTCCGACTGGGTGGATGCCCAACAACCGGCGACCCTGGCTTCCGGTCTCATCTACGCGGCCGCCACTGCGCCACTCTCTTCGAGCGAACACTAGCAGAAAGGAGAAACACGCTCCCTAAATCTTGTAGGAACTTCAATATAACTTGGGTGGGTCACTTTCACTCTGTCAAACCGGGTCACTTTCCTGTTGTCACTACGAATTTTTCGAATTCCGAATATGCCGCCCACGGATCCCACGGATGTTGGGTCTCGGGTTGCGGGTTTTGGGTCCGACTGGTCTTACGCGTCGGACTTGTCTTCGGGGTATGCAACAAGAAAACGATCCGTGAGATCCGTGGGCGGCATATTTTTCTTTTTGCTCTTCCTCCATCTCCGATCTACCATAAACTCCGAGGAAACCCTTGATCGGTCAGACGATTGGCCACTATCGGGTGCTGGAAAAGCTCGGCGAAGGAGGCATGGGGGAAGTCTACCTCGCCGAAGACCAGTCGCTCGACCGCCGGGTGGCTCTGAAATTTCTCTCGCAAGCCCTGCGAACTGACGACGTCGCCCGCCAGCGCTTCGTCCGTGAAGCCAAATCGGCCGCCGCTCTCGATCACCCCTTCATCTGCAAGATCTTCGAAGCCGGTCATGCCAATGGCCACGACTACATCGCCATGGAGTACGTCTCCGGCACCACGCTTAGAGACAGGATCGCCCAGGGACCCCTCTCTTTAGACGAGTTCTTCCGTCTGGCCGGAGAAGTGACGGAAGCGCTCGAAGAAGCGCATAGCCGCCGGATCATCCACCGGGACCTGAAACCGGCAAACATCATGTTTACGGGCGGAGGCCATATCAAAGTGATGGACTTCGGCCTGGCCAAAAGACTGACCGAAGAGGCAGAGATCCCGGCGATCGATCCGACCATGACTTTGACCCGGAGAGGAACCGCCGTGGGCACCCTGGCTTACATGGCCCCGGAACAGATTGCGGGAACACA
>CP070717.1:683809-687617 GCA_020350445.1 Acidobacteriota bacterium
ACAATCCAGTCAATGAAATCGTATCCTGCGACCCCGGACAAGAGCTCTCGAACGGCGGCCGATTCAAGCTTCAGGTGCTCAAATGAGGGTTGTTCCAGTTTGCGATCCGCTTCTTCACTTCCTTCTTCAAACAGCTCGTCCCTGATGAGAGCCGGACCCCCGGCCCGGCGGGGTGCACTGGGGGGTGACTGCTGACGCGCCCTGGAAGCTGGACCGGCAGTGGGTGACTCAACCGACTGAGGTGTGAGAGACCGTTGATTGGCTGGGTCCGGTCTACTCTGCGCTTCGATCGGGGGAGACGCCGGAAGTCCCGCGGCCTCCTCGGGCCGATTGGGCTTCGACGAATCCTCTTCGGCAGGTGGCTGCTGCCCCGCTTCCTCCGGTGGCTGTATTGCCGAATCAGTGACTTCACGGGCAGGCGCTACCTCCTCTCCCAAGGTGAGAAAGTAGAGGGCAGCAAGGGTTACGGCTACTACGAAAGTCAGCACCAGCCATGCTGGAATCGCTCGAGATCGTTGATGCCCTCGCTCAGCGATGGCATCTTCGTAAATTGAAGCTGTTGGCTTTATCGCCCGGTTAACAGTCGGTTGTGAAGGGAGCGTCGCTGAACCGGCCGGTTTTCGCGCACGGCTCAACTCATTGAACAGGAGCTCGTATGCTGCTCGAATCTCTCGGTTCTTGGAGGGCGCCCGAGCCCGCAGCCTGGGATTATCGGCCAGCCGATCGGGACGCCAGAGGTCCAGCATGTCTTCGTAGGCCTGGTTTACCTCCCGCAGGGAAGCTCCCGGTTTGACATCGAGTACCGAGTACGCTTCTTCGAGACTGGTCAATTCTTCTGACAAATCTGCCTTCCCTGGTTGAGTCCGCAAACCGGAATATAGCAGAATTCAGAGATCGCAGCCTAACCCATTCGATGCAGTTTTGGGGATTCTAGGCGATCTGTTCGGCCGGTTCCCAAACCCCGTGAAACCAGAAGTTCTCGAGTTGTTCCAGATAGGGAGTCACATCAATCCCCTTCTGAGCTCGCCACCCCTCATCGAAATAGGTGTGGAGGTAGCGTTCCCCAGGATCACAGATCAGGGTTACAACCGACCCCCCTTCACCCCGGTCAGACATCTCAGAAATCAGCTGGCAGAGACCGTAGAAGTTGGTGCCGGTCGAACCTCCGACCCTTCGTCCGAGAAGCCTCTCGAGGAATAGAATAGATGCAATCGAAGCCGGGTCGGGGACCTGGAGCATCCGGTCAACTACCGACGGGATGAACGAGGGTTCGACCCGCGGCCGCCCGATCCCTTCAATGTTGGAACCGGTCGAGCAGGTGAGCGAGTGGTCACCGGTGACGAAAAAGTCATAGAAAACGGAGTTCTCTGGATCGACGACACAGAGTTCTGTATGCAGTTTCTGGTAACGGATGAAACGACCCAGTGTCGCTGATGTTCCTCCGGTGCCCGCACTCATCACGACCCAGCGCGGATCGGGATGGCGTTCCTTTTCCAGTTGCTGGAACAGGCTCTGGGCAATGTTGTTGTTTCCTCTCCAGTCGGTTGCCCGTTCAGCATAAGTGAACTGGTCGAGGAAGTGCCCGCCAGTCTCCTGTACGATTTCGAGGGCAATGTCCTGAATCTTCGTCGGATCGCTCACCAGGTGACATTGGCCCCCGGCAAACTCTATCTGGGCGATCTTCTCCTCAGAGGTGCATTTCGGCATCACCGCGATGAACTGAAGCCCCAGGAGTCGTGCGAAGTAAGCCTCTGAGACGGCAGTGCTCCCGCTCGAGGCCTCGATGATGGCCCGGCCCTCGGTGATCCAGCCGTTGCAGAGTCCGTAAAGGAAGAGCGATCGCGCCAACCGGTGCTTCAGACTGCCTGTCGGATGTGTGGATTCGTCCTTGAGATAGATATCGATTTCGGGGTGGCCGGGAAGCGGTAAGTGAAATAGATGGGTATCGGCACTCCGATTAAAGTCCGCCTCAATCTTCTCGATCGATCGGTTCACCCAGTGACGAGACATGACGACTCCTCTGATTGGCCCTGATTCAGCACCAGCAATTTACGTGACGGCGATACCCTATTTCAATAGGCCGGGCTAGATAACGTTGAATTCATCGGCCAGTTCGCGCTGCTTGAATCGGTCCCAGCGCAGAGGGGTGATGTCAACCGTCCGAGCCTTGCCTTCCAGTATCTCCTCCGCCATCAATAGACCACAAACTGGACCATGCATAAAGCCGTGTCCACTGAAGCCGGTGCAGGTAAAGAGGCCATCGAATTCCGGGATCCTGCCGATGATGGCCTGGGAATCGGGAGTCGTTTCATAGTGCCCGGCCCACTCGGTCTGGAGTTCGGCCCCTTCCAGCAAGGGTAGCCTGTGAAGCGCCGCTGAGAGATGGGTCAGTCGCCATTCATCGTCGAGTCCGGTCTTGAATCCTGGCGATTCGTTCGGATTCGACATTCCGGTCAGAATTCCGCCACCCTCGGGGTGAAAGTAGAGGGACTGGCTGAAATCGATGACGAAGGGCATCCGGTCCAGATCGATATCGAGTGGCCGCGTGACCATAATCTGGCGGCGCAGGGGCTGTACTGGGAGATAGACTCCGATCTGCCCGGCAAGTGGACTGGACCACGGTCCCGCTGCAATCAAGACGTTCTGGGTGTGGATCGTCTCATGGACTGTCCGAACTCCAGTGATACGGTCGCCTGCCGTCACGATTTCGAGCGCTGGACAATCGACGCGCAAGTCCGCTCCCATCCGGCGGGCCTGGCTCGCGTAGCCTTGAACGACTCCCCCGGGATCAGCCAGGCCATCACCTGAGTAGTAGGTCCCCCCGATAACCCCTTCGAGATTGAATTCAGGAAGTCGATCGAGGATTTCATTGGGGCCCAGTTCTTCCGTCCCAATCCCGAGAGCATGCTGGAGTAGAACACTGGAATGAAAACTCTTGAGATCAAGTTCGTTGTCTATCAGGAAGAGATAGCCACAGAACCTTAGATCGATCGGTTGCCCCATCGTTTCATCGAATTCGCGGAGCATGGCGATACTGTGCTTCGAGAGCTCGATGTTGACGGCTGTCGAGAACTGATGACGAATCCCGCCCGCGTTCTCCCCGGTCGCTCCCGCCCCAAACAGGCCCTTCTTTTCGAGTAGAGTGACTCGTTTGCAGCCACTTCTGGCCAGGTGATAGGCCGTACTGAGTCCCATCACCCCGCCTCCGATAATGACGACATCCGCTGTAGGCATGGCTAATGGCTAATCGCTAATCGCTAATCGCTAATGGCTAATCGCTAATGGCTAATCGCTAATCGCTAATCGAGGAGACTTCCTGGAGTGCGGCACTTCGGTGCCGCCTTCCTCGAGGAACTTCAGTTCCGCCAAGCCGCCCCCGCCTTCCCTCGCAAAGCAAGCCTCAAACCGATGACCCTCGCTTGTGGGGCTTCGGGGCCAAGCCGCTCCCGCCTTCCCTCGGAATGTGATCATCGGGCCGATGACCCGCGCTCACGTGGTTCGCGCTTTTGAGGCTTGCGCTACGCACTTCGCCGGTGACAAGTGGCTTTCACAGCTTGCCGTTTAACAGCCAGCACCCAGCCCAGCCGAGACAGTATCGCAGCCGCCTCATCCGCAATCCGCATTTCGCATTTAGCTATCCGCATTTTGTTCTTCGCATTCAGTATTTGAGTAACGCAAGCGAGGACGCTTGCCCTACTGAAGAACAATCGTCTTGGCTGCGATAGGTGAGTCGGCTAGGCTGGGAAACATGAAGGGAAGTGTTGCGGCAGTCTTGATTGCGGTTGGGTTCATTGGTCTTCACCAGTCA
>CP070717.1:687717-697311 GCA_020350445.1 Acidobacteriota bacterium
CCCGCCCCCCCCCCACCCCGCCACCCGGGAGACAACCCGGAGGGCTGCGCCCGACACGCTACCCGCTTGCCTCTTCCGGGGCTCCTAGTGCACGGGTTTGCGGGAGCCGGGAGACAACCCGGAGGGTTGGGTACGACAAGCTTCCAGCTTGTCTCTTCCTGGGTACCAAGTGCACGGGTTTGCGGGAACCGGGAGACAACCCGGAGGGTTGTCGTACGACAAGCTTCCAGCTTGTCTCTTCCGAAGCACGGCGACCTCCCAGAGACACCCCGGAGGGGGGTGTCGGCGATTGGGTGGCTGGATTTGGAGCCGCGGAACTGGTAAACACTGATGCTGTTATGAGGCGAACGATGCGAAAAGCCACCTGTGTTTTGTCATTCCTTTGTTTTCTCTTGATTCTGGGAGATGTTGGTACAGCCCAGGACCGTGAGTTCATCACCCACAACACCCGGCCGCTGATTGTCGAAGGTCCTTACCTGGTGGCTCCAACCAGTGACAGTATCCGCATCGTTTGGATCACGGATACCGACTGCCATTCACGCATCGAGTTTGGAACGACTCCAGATCTCGGTGAGGTCGCCGAGAACGACCAGCATGGCCTGCTTCCGGTGGGGACCACCCATGTCGTCCATCTCTCCGGACTGATCCCTGGTCAGAAGTACCACTACAAAGCTGTCTCGACGCGGGTCGTGAAACTGAAGCCCTATTGGCCCGAGAAGGGATTGAGTATCGAGAGTCCCGTTTACAATTTCAGCCTTCCGGCCTCCTCGGCAGAACGGATAACGTTCAGCGTACTGGTGGATACCCAGCACGAGGATTTGCCGCGGCTGAGTTCCCATCTCGATGCAGCCGACTGGACAGGTTTAGATTTCTTTGTTCACGGTGGGGATGCGGTCGATACACTCGACAGCGAAGAACAACTGTTCTCCAGTTTTCTTCAGCCAGTCTCGGAGAGGCTGAGGCATTCTGTCCCGCTGGTGTTCGCGAGGGGGAACCATGAGATGCGAGGGGTCTTTGCTCGAAATCTCTATGATTACCTGCCGACACCGAGTGGCCGGTTTTACTACGCCTTTGACGCGGGACCGGTCCATTTCATCGTTCTGGATACGGGAGAGGATAAGGATGACGATACCAACGTCTACGCAGGTTTGAACCGCACCGAACCCTATCGTGAGCGGGAGTTTTCCTGGTTGGAACAACACCTGGCCTTTGAACCTCGCGTTAGGGAAGCCCCGTTTCGAATACTGTTGATGCACAATCCCGGATGGGGCTGGGTCGATGGCACTGAAGCCAAGTGGACACGTCTGGCAAATGAAGCCGGGATCGATCTGGTGATTTCGGGCCACCGGCATCGTTATTCCTGGACACCGGCCGGATCCGAGGGCAAGGAATTCGGGATACTCGTGGTCGGACAGGATCAGGTGGCACGGATTGAAGTGACGCCCCAGGCGATCTCTGCTCGAGTGACGGATACCTCGGGCAGCGAAGTTGGAAAACTGTCTCTGTCGCCTCGCCAGCCGTGAACCTTGCTTATTCCGTCTCCCGCATTCTTCGCCGGTTGTGTTCATACCGCATCTGAAGGATCTGGACGAAGAGGGCAAAACCCATCGGTAGATAGATGTAGGCCTTGGGAACCGTCTGGTGCATCCCTTCCATGAAGATGGTGACGCCGATCGTGATCAGAAATGAAAGGGCGAGAATCTTCAATGAAGGGTGGTTCAAGATGAACTCACCAATCGGCCTGGCAAAGAAGAGAACCAGCGTGAACGACGCAATAACAGCGACAATGATGATCCAGAGCTCGTCCGTGAGCCCAACGGCCGTGATGACCGAGTCGATTGAGAAAACGATATCGAGCAGGACAATCTGGGAAATGACCGACAGGAATCCCTTGTGCAGCGTTCCCTCCTTCCTGCTCTGTTCCTCTTTCAACTCCACCGCATGGTGAATCTCGACCGAGGCCTTCCAGAGCAGGAAGAGCCCTCCGGCAAGCAAGATCAGGTCTCGAACCGAGAACTTGAAGAGTACCGGAGCTGTGAAGCTGGCCAGGGTCACGATCAGGAAAAGAACACCGACGCGGGCTACCATCGCCAAGGCGAGTCCAAAGATCCGGGCCTTCTGGCGTTCCGCTTCAGGCAATCTCCCCACAAAGATCGAGATGACCAGTACGTTGTCAACACCGAGTACGAGTTCGAGTCCAATCAATAGACTCAACAATCCGATTGCGTCACTCATTTCCTCTTTCCTTGAAGTCCCTAAACGATATCCTGGCTGAACAGTCCGGGTACCGGGCTACCTCTTCAAACGTTGCTTCCCCCTTCAGGAGAAGTCAAGAATTCCCACCGATTTCGGCAGATACTTTTGAATCCGTTCGATCTCCGAAGGACTGAGACGGAACTCGAGGGCTGCCAAAAAGCCGTCCACCTGTTCCGCCCGCCGAGCTCCGACGATCGCTCCCGTCACAACAGGGTCCCGCAACGTCCAGGCAATCGCTACCTCTGCCGGAGAATGCCCGTGATGCCCCCCAATGTCTCTCAACAGCTCAACGAACTTCAAGTTCTGCGTCAGTTGAGGCTCCCTGAATGCCGGGTTCCCACGTTTTCTCCAGTCTGATTCGGGCAGGAGGGCAAACCTTTCCCGCGTCATCTTCCCACTCAGGAGCCCGCCGTGCATCGGTGAATAGACAATGACTCCGATGCCATTGGCTCGACAGAAGGGAAGTAGTTCGGTTTCGATCTCGCGCATCAACATCGAATAGGGAGGCTGCAGCGAGGTGACCGGTGCGATCGCCCGGACACGTTCCAGCTGGCTGACATCGAAGTTCGAGACCCCGATGTGACGGACCTTTCCCTGTTCGATTAGTGCGGAAAGCTCGGCCCAGGCCTCTTCCAGGTCATCGTCTGGTGTGCCTGGCGGAAATGAAGGCCAGTGAATCTGGTAAAGGTCGATCACGTCGATCATCAGCCGGCTGAGACTGGCTTCCACCTCTCGACGAATCGACTCGGCCTTGAGGCTGTGGAACGACCGGTCGACTTCATCCCAGACCAGGCCACACTTGGTGAAGATCAGTGGACGTTGGGCTGTCCCGATATCCCTCAGTGCCCGGCCCACGATGCGCTCCGCATGTCCCAACCCGTAGATCGGAGCCGTATCGAGCCAGTTGATCCCTTTCTCAAAGGCTCGACGAATAGCTGAGATGGAATCACGATCGTCCTGCGGTCCCCAGCCAAAGGCACTGTCTCCACCTAGCGCCCAGGTTCCCAGGCCGAGGGGAGAGATCTCGAGATCAGAGTTTCCAAGGTGTCTTCTGGTCATGTTCAGCTGTAGATTACGAGCATTTCCGCAAAACCACGACGATCCCACACCGGAAGGCAAGCGTCCCGCTTGCCAAGACCGCCTGGCGTGCCAGGTCTGTTTCGCAACCGAGACGGTCGCGTTCCGTTTCGCAACCGGGACGGTCGTGTTCCGGGCGGTTGTTTTGCTAGGTTTCCGGGTGGCCAGCACGGGAGCGGGCATAGTGGCGCCTGGCTTTGGCCCGGTTTCCGCAGGTCTTCATGTCACACCACCGTCGTCGCTTGGTCCGGCTCCGGTCCAGGAAGAGCCAACTGCACGCCTCTGAGCCGCATTCCCTGACCAGCGGGAGGTCCTCTGAGGTCAGAAGTTCGGCAGCCGACCGCGCGACCGGATGGAGAAAGTAGTCCAGCAGGTTGCGGACCGGGGGATAGGCCCACTCGAATCCACAGTCCCCTTCCCGGACCTTCAGTTCCGAGAAGGCCTTTTTGACCCAGCGGTTCAACACCTCCAGATCAGGGGCGGTCACGCAAGCACCATCTGCCAGCGTCGAGAAGATCCGATAGAGGCATTCCCGGAGTTCGGTGGCCTCTTCCAGTACCCGCTCCATTTCCGCAGGAGCCTCGTCAGCGGCGTGTCTGAGAGAGTCCCGCGCCTCTTCACCCACGATTCCAGCCTGTTCCGCCCAGGTCAGCAGGCGCGAGAAGCTGGTCAAATGCTCTTTCTCACAGCAGGGCCGATCAGGAATCGTATTGGCAAAATCGAGACACAGTGCGCCCCCTGAAAAGTCGAACTCGTAATGGTCTTCCCTGCAATCCAGCTTTCCGTCCACAAACCCTATTATAACCATCTTTATTGTTTGACAGGTTAGAATTTTCTTTGTTAGAATCTAACCAGTGTTCAGTGGAAAACGGTTAGTTCTTGGAGGCAGACGATGTTGGGAATTCGAGAAATCCGGCAGGAGCTTTCTAAGAGTTATTTTGGCGAAGCCTGGCACGGTCCGAGCCTGAAACAGGCTCTACAGGGTGTTGGTGAACAAGAGGTGTGGACGCGGGTTCACCCTGAAGTCCATACTGTCGGAGAGATTGTTCTGCACCTGAGAACCTGGATGCAGAGTGCGGAGCAGAGAATCAGTGGCCGCATGCCTTTTGAGTCCGTGACGGATGAGCAGGATTGGCCGTCGGGTTCGGAGGCAGAGGACTGGAGTTCTCTGATGAATGGACTCGATGCCGATTTCGATCAACTCCTGACCGCTGTTGGTCAACTCGAGGAATCTGAGCTGTTCGATTCAATTGCAGGCACCAAAGACAACAGGTTCGAACTCATTCTCGGGATTCTTCAGCACAACATCTATCATGCGGGTCAGATCGTTTTACTCAGGAAACTCCACGCAGGAGGCGTCCGATGAGCGGCATGAGTCCTGTCTATCTCAGAGAGCAACTCCTCGATCGGAGGGCGCGGCTGACTTCTCTGGGTGAACCCGCGGAATCCGATGAAGTGACTCGCCTGCTCGGCGAAGTGGATTCCGCTTTGCAACGACTGGATCACGGGAACTACGGGATCTGTGGGAACTGCCACGAGGGAATTGAAGCGGACCGATTGACAGCCGACCCGTTGACCACTTTTTGTCTGGATTGCCTCACCCTGGAACAGCGCAACGCACTGCAGCGTGATCTGGATTCTGCTGCACAGGTGCAGGGCTCTCTGCTGCCAACAAGGGACTTCCAATTTCCAGGATGGGAATTCGATTACCACTACGAGCCTCTTGGGCCGGTTAGCGGCGACTATTTCGACTTAATTGCTGCGGATGAATGGCTCTACTTTTTCTTTGGAGATGTGGCAGGCAAGGGTGTTGCCGCTTCGTTGCTCATGGCCCAGTTGCACACCCTTTTCCGTTCTCTCGTCACGAAACGCCAGGCATTGGACAAGATGGTTTTCGAGGCAAACAACCTCTTCACGGCCAGTACGCTCCCGCATGCCTATGCCACCCTGCTGGTCGGCCGGGTCGAACGGGAGGGGAAGGTTGAGATTTGCAATGCCGGCCATCAGCCTCCTCAACTCCTTCACGGTCGGGGAGTCGACACTCTCAAGCCGGGGGGCTTTCCTTTTGGTCTCTTTCCTTCCGTTCAGTTCGAGCCTGTTACCGTCGCGTTGGAAAGGGGCGATTCCCTCTTTCTCTACACGGATGGCCTTTCGGAAGCCCGGGACGAGACAGGGCAGGAATACGGAGAACAAAGGTTGCAGAGGATCCTCGAATCGGGTAGTCGGCACACGGCATCTGAGACAATTCAACGGTTGCTGGAGGACCTGGCTGAGCATCGCAGGAGGACACCGTTAACAGACGACTTGACCACTATGGTTATTCGTCGTCTGTAGGGTGATTCGTATCGATTCCGTAGCCGATTTCCCGAACCCTAATGATCTCTTCGCCGACTCCCAGCTCTATGGGCAGTCTCTGAATGTGCGTGTCGACGGTGGGAGCAGTCTCTTGGTCCTCATCGCCGCACACGTCCTCGGGGGCGTTCTGACACCGGCGGCATGGCTTGCTTGAACATTAAAGAATCTTGGTTGTACACTTTTCGCTTACGTACAGCCCGGTCTTCACGACAAGGGTGGCCCATCCAAGAGCAGCTCCTGAGAACCTTCCATCTAAGCCATCGCGCACGTTCTGAAATGTCTCAAAAAGGGAGGTGATAGCTGGGATCCAAAGAACACTGGCGACTGCGCAATACGGCGTAGTCTCAATGTTTAAAGGAGGTTTGGATCATGCGACGGTATCTACTTGCCCTGTCACCGCTTTTGGTGGCTCTAGCGCTCGTTTTGAGCGCTGATGTGGTGGCGAAGGCAGGAGTACAGAGAGACAACTGCATCGGAGATCCCTATGTGCTGGTAGGCACAGTCGATGCATTCTCAGCCTCCGGCCTCGTAATCTGGATCGACGGGTCAACTACCTTAAGAATCAACAGTGTTGGCCCGACCTGGTACTGGGAGGAGAACCAGGTTCCACTCCCCAAACCCAACACAACTGTCTACGTGGAATACTCGGAAGTGGACTGCCTGGGTGATTCCGAGTACGTACTAATGTACTACAAGTACGAACCCGAGGAGGGGCAGGATTTCGAACTCCTCCTCCGAGACTACGACAACTGCATCCCTCTCTGGGTGATGAAGAGCCGGCAATGACGCCTCTAATCCAGACGATTTGATGAATCGACTGGGATGGAGCGGTGGGAGACCCAGGCCCCCACTCCATCCCAGACTTTCCCCAGAAAACAAGTATCCTTGCCAGTAATCTCCAGACTGCTGCTGTCAGATTCCAAGTCCCATCACGAACCCAACCGAGACGGTTGCGTTCCTGATCTCTCGCGGTTCGGGAGACCAGGGCCAGATTTCCCCGCAGCCGACCGGCCGCGTCGTTGACAGTCTTGCGGCGCCTTGCTACTATCCGATCCCCTGGTAAACTGGGGGTAACAGTGTTCCATTCGGGCCGGTGGAATCCATTCTCATTGCCGGAGAGTCTTTAGATCTATGCCATTAGTTGCACACAGTTTGCTGCCCTCGTTTGATCGATTGCGACAGCAGGGTCAGGAGATCCTGACACTGGACCACGCGATTCATCAAGATATTCGGGAACTCCACATCGGTTTCCTGAATATGATGCCTGACTCCGCACTGACTGTTACCGAACAGCAGTTCATGCGTTTGGTGGGGAGCTGTAACCAGATCGCTCAGTTCTATGTTCATCCCTTCTCGATCGATGGGTTGTCGCGCAGTTCACAGATGCGCTCCTACATTGATCAGTATTACGAACCCTTCGAGAAACTGAAGGAGGAAGGGCTGGATGCCCTGGTCTTGACAGGTGCGAATGTCGCGAATCCGCGACTCGAAGCGGAACCCTTCTGGAAGCCGCTACAGGAGATCATCCACTGGGCGGCTGAAAACACGACCTCGATCCTCTGCTCCTGCCTTGCGACCCACGCCCTGTTACAGCAGCTTTACAGTATCAACCGCCAACCCCTTCCGGGGAAGAAGTGGGGTGTCTATAGCCATCGTGTCATTCAGCAGCAGCATCCGATCATGCGCGATATCAACACGCGATTCGATGTCCCTCATTCCCGTTACAACACGGTCAGCCGTGCTCAGCTCGAGGCGGGAGGATTAACAATCCTTGTCGAGAGTAAGGATGGTGGGGTCCACATGGTGGTTAGCCCGGACCAGTTTCGGCTGATTTTCATGCAGGGGCATCCAGAGTACGACTTCAACAGTCTGCTCAAGGAATATAAGAGGGAAGTCCTGCGTTTCATCGAGGGCGAGATCGATGTCTATCCGCCCCATCCTGAGAACTATTTCCCTGAAGAGGCCGCCGTCATTGCTGACGAATATCAGCGAATCGTCCAAGCCAGCAGGAAGGCTGGTACAGCGATTCCCCCCTTCCCCGAAGCGACGCTCGAGCGATATGTTGACAATACCTGGGGAGACACGGGAAAAGCCATCTTTAACAACTGGCTGGGGTTGGTCTACCAGTTGACAGCGGTTGACCGAAAAAGAGCGTTTGCCCCGGGAATCGATCCAGAGAATCCTCTCGGATTGCGTTAACCGGTGTAGAATCTACGGCACTTGATACGTATTGCCCGACATCCAGTCTGGTCCGAACAGCAGTTTAAGTAGGAGAACACTCGATCATGAAACCAGCAACTATTGGCATTCACGGTGGTTACGAAACCGATCCCACTACTAAGTCCGTCGCTGTCCCGATCTACCAGACAGTGGCCTACGAGTTCGATAATGCTCAACATGGGGCCGATCTCTTCAATCTCGCAGTTCCCGGGAATATCTATACCCGGATCATGAATCCGACTGCCGATGTGCTCGAAAAGCGAGTTGCGGAGCTCGAAGGCGGGCTGGCCGGCCTGGCCCTGAGTGCCGGCAGTGCCGCGATCAACTACGCGGTCCTCACCATTGCCGAGGCTGGGAACAATATCGTCTCGGTCCCCCTGCTTTATGGCGGAACCTACACCCTGTTCGCCCACATGTTGCCGAAACTGGGAATTGACGTCAGACTCGCCAAGGATGACAGTGCGGAAAGCCTCGAAGCCCTGATCGACGACAAGACATCTGCAGTCTTCTGCGAATCGATCGGTAACCCGGCGGGCAACATTCCAGACATGGAAGCCATTGCCACGATGGCTCACAAGCATGGGATACCCGTGATCGTTGACAACACCGTACCCACTCCCATCTTGATGCGGCCAATCGACTATGGTGCCGACATTGTCGTCCACTCACTCACCAAGTACATGGGTGGCCATGGAAACTCCCTCGGTGGAGTCATTGTCGATTCGGGTAAATTCCCCTGGGCCAAGCACCCTGAACGTTTTCCAGTTCTGAACCAGCCCGAACCGGCCTATCACGGCGTGGTCTACACCGAAGCCTTCGGTGAGGCCGCCTACATCGGACGTGCCCGAACGGTTCCGCTGCGCAACACTGGCTCGGCCATCAGTCCACTTAACGCATTCCTCATATTGCAGGGTATCGAGACCCTGGCTTTGCGGATGGAACGACATACCGAGAATGCCATTGCGGTGGCGAACTACCTCGAGCAACATCCAAAGGTTGCATGGGTCAAATATGCCGGACTGAAGAGTTCTCCCTACTACACGCTTGCACAGAAGTACACGCAGGGAAGGCCTTCGGCCCTGATCACGTTCGGTATCAAAGGCGGCTTCGAGGCAGGTGTTAAGTTCTACGATGCTTTGAACCTGTTCAAACGGCTGGTCAATATCGGGGATGCGAAATCACTGGCGGCCCATCCCGCATCGACGACCCATCGCCAGCTTTCTGATGATGAACTCGTATCGGCCGGGGTCACTCCCGACACGATCCGCCTGTGTATCGGTATCGAAGATATTGAAGACATCCTGGCCGACCTGGAGCAGGCGCTGGCGTAAGCATCTTCCTGTGAGCGCGGCGGCCCTGGCCGCCGCTGTGCCTTCCCGGGACCAAGTGTTCGATGGATCGAAGCTGGATAATGAAGTGTCTGCGATTGTGTCTCCTCCTCTCCCTGCTCCTCAGCGCGCCCTTTGTCTGGAGTCAATCGAGTGGCGGCGGCCCAGTAATCGAGAATCTTACGGCAGAGCCTGCAACAGGCGATGAGGGCACCAGCTTTCGATTGGTCGCAGCTGCGTCCCACCCCCAGGGATCTATCCTGACCTACACCTGGAACTTCGGCGATGGGTCGCCCCTTCGATCGGGCAGAACCCTGAACAAGATTCACCACCGATACCGCAACCAGGGGGAGTTTTC
>CP070717.1:697411-701634 GCA_020350445.1 Acidobacteriota bacterium
AACCCGGCGTCAATCGCGGTGAACTTCTCGAAGACCAGCGAGATTGCCGATGGGTTGAGTCACGGAATGTATCTGACGCTCGTCGATCTGCTCTCTGAAATCGGATTCGCAGATCGACTGGTCTCCGCTGAAAAGGTTGTCTCGAGTCTCCGTGCCCGCAAGACCGAGCACGAACTCGAACGGATCCGGCGGGCAATCAACAAGACAGAGGAGATCTTTGCTGCAGTCCATCCGTTCATTCGGCCGGGGAAGTCGGAGAAGGAAATTGCCGCCTTCATGGCAAACCTCGTGGAGGAAGCCGGACTCGAACTCGCCTGGGGTGCGGAGCACTGTCCGGCCGTCTTTACCGGACCCGATACTGCCGGAGCCCACTATCGTCCGACAGATCGGCTCGTCGAGCGGGGACATGTGCTCAATATGGATTTCGGAGTGAAGGTCGACGGCTACTGTTCAGATATGCAGCGGACTTTCTATGTCCTGAAAGAGGGCGAGACCGAGGCTCCCTCCGATGTCCTGGCCGGATTCGAGACGATCACCGAGTCAATTGAAATGGCTCGCCAGGCTCTCAAGCCCGGGGTGATCGGTCGAGACGTCGATCACGTAGCCCGCCAGCATATCGTTAGCCGTGGGTATGAAGAGTATCCTCACGGCCTCGGCCATCAGGTGGGACAGTTCGCCCACGATGGGACAGCGCTTTTGGGGCCGGCGTGGGAGAAGTATGCTCAGAAGGTGATCGAGCCGGTCGAAGAGGGAATGGTCTTCACTCTTGAACCTCGGCTGACCGTCGCCGGTAAAGGGGTTGCCACGGTTGAAGAGATGGTCGTGGTGACCGCTGATGGAGCGGAGTATCTTTCGACTCCTCAAAAGCAGCTCTTGCTGATCGGCAACTGAAGCGCTGACGGAAGGACTGAGGACTTTCTGCTTCGATCCGGCTAGAATCCGGGTATGAAACACCTTGTGAGAGTGTTCTCCCCCTTCCATGCCTCCGGCGGTTTGTCGAGGGTCCTGCCGGTATTGCTCCTGTCCTTTGTCCCGGTCGGAGTGATCGCCCAGGTTCCACCTCCGCTGCCGGTTATGCCCATTCCAACCGCACGGCAGCTGGAGTGGCAGCAGCAGGAGCTGATCATGTTTGTCCACTTCACGGTCAATACGTTCACCGACCGGGAATGGGGAGACGGGAAGGAAGATCCCCAAATCTTCAATCCAACTGAACTCGACGTCAGGCAGTGGGTCGACGTGGCGGCCGAAATCGGGTTCAAGACCATCATCCTGACTGCCAAGCACCACGACGGTTTCTGTCTGTGGCCCTCGAAGTACACAGACCATTCGGTCAAAAGCAGCCCCTGGCTCAAAGGTAAAGGCGACGTCGTCGGATTTCTGGCCGATGCCTGTCGAGAACGCGGAATCAAGATGGGACTCTATCTCTCCCCCTGGGATCGTCACGAATCGAGCTATGGCGATGAACTCCGGTACAACCTGTACTACCTGGGACAATTGCGGGAGCTCTTGACCCAATATGGACCAGTCTCGGAGGTCTGGTTCGATGGAGCGAAGGGCCGGGATGCGAAGGACATGTCATATCACTTCGACAAGTACTGGGCCCTGGTCAGGCAACTGCAGCCAGGTGCCGTGATGTTTTCGGATGCCGGACCGGATGTCCGCTGGATCGGCAATGAGAAAGGGATCGCCGGGAGCACCTGCTGGTCCATGATGGACCGTTCTCGAGTCTCAATCGGAATGGCGGACACCTCCTACCTGAATACGGGCGATCCTGAAGGGCTGGACTGGGTTCCCGGGGAAACTGATGTATCGATCAGGCCGGGTTGGTTCTGGCACCCCAACGAGGAGCCGAAATCGTTGGCAGAGCTGATCGAGATTTACTTCAACTCGGTGGGAAGGAATAGTGTCCTCCTGCTCAATCTGCCTCCCGATCGGCGGGGGTTGATTCCGGAAGAAGATGTTGCGCGCCTGCGGGAGTTCAGGAAGACCCTGGACCAGATCTTTGCCGAGGACCTGGCTGCGGGGAAAGTCGCTTCGGCCAGCAATACCCGAGGATCTGCTTCACTCTATGCTCCGGCAATGGTCCTGGATGGTGACTCCCAGACCTTCTGGTCCACTGATGATGGTTTGACGCAAGGGTGGCTGGAAGTTGATCTGGGGGAGACCAGGACATTCAACGTGTCCCGAATCGAGGAACCGATCGCTCTGGGGCAACGGTGCAAGCAGTATCGTGTCGATGCACACGTGGGCGGAAAGTGGCAGACCCTCGTTTCAGGAACCACCATTGGATATCGCCGTCTGGATCGCTTCGACACGGTCAGTGCGCGGTATGTGAGGTTGGTGATCGAGGACTCACGAGCCTGTCCGACAATCTCGGGCTTCAGCCTCTACCGCAAAAACTAAGTAACGCAAGCGTCCCGCTTGCGAAAGATTTTCGCCAGCGGAGCGTTTCCGCTTGCAGAGCGTTTCCGCCTGCGAAAGAGTCCCTGGCCTGCTTTCGGCAGATCCTCTAAAGTGCAAGAACGTAGCGGCCATCCCGCATCAGCGGAAGAGGTTCCTCCCCGATTCCGATCAAATCGACGGAACAGACATTGACCCGGGGCTGAAGGGAGGGGAGATAGACTCGATCGATGTGAACGACCGCCTCAGGTCCTGAGAAGTCGGCAGGTCCGACCTGGCCTCCGAAATGATCACTGCGGCCAAAGGCGATATGCAGGCCGAGCTTCTCATCGAGCAGGATACTTCCACAGGGCTCGATGCCAAAATCGTCCAGAACACCGAGGCCGAGTTCAGCGATATTGCCGTAGGCTGGCTCGCGGCGAAGCCTTTCCTCTTCTCGCTGCGCTGCCTCTCCCGATCCCTGGGCAGCAACCGCGCGGTTCTCTTCGATCGTGTACAGAACAAGATCGTCTCCAAACTGGACCGGAAGTACTCCTCGGGAAAGGCTGGGATCGTCCTCCTGTTCGCCCTCGTAGGGGACGATATAGGTTTCGCCCGAAGGTAGATTCCCCGCTGTTCCGGGCTCTCGAAGCAGGCCTCCCGATGCATGGGCGCTCCGATGGCGCAGGTCGAGGATGAGACGGTGTTGATCCGTGCCATCGGTCTCGAAGACAAACTCGGCAGCGCCGGCCTGGTCGAGGAGTTGTTTGAGATGATCGACACGGCGGTTGATTTCGCCGTAGTCGAGGCGCAACGCAGGGATCATGGCCGGTGAGAATCCTCCCATGGTCGCCGCCCGGAACTTGAATTCTCGTGCCTTGAGCTTCAGTGGTGCCGTTGCGGAGAATTCGGTCGGGGCGAGAATCATCGAGGTCCGAGCAAAGATTTGATCGAAAGACAGCGACTCGTCCGGGTTCAGATCGGCGATCCCAGCTGGAAGAGTGGGGGTTTCCAGTAGCCAGGCCCGTTCGGGTAGTTCCGCGTTGTTTGTCCGGACATTTCGATAGAGGCAGAGGCGGACCTGCACCTTCCCGAGTTGACCGGCTATCTCCTTGACCCAGTTCGCTCCTATTTCCCGACGTTGCTTCCACGCGTCGGAATCGGGTGTGGCATTGTCGGGGAGGTCGAGCATGACGATTAGCATTTCGTCGGTGGCGCGGAGTGCGAAGACCCGTTCAACGAGCGACAACAGTTCAGCTCTGTTCAGATTTCCGTTCATTTACCAGCTATTTTAGAGGAAGCTCCGGAGACGTGTCGCCCGCTCTCGTTTTCAGTTTCCAGTCTTCGTGTTAGGATCTTCCACCGGTGTAAAATTGGGTTTGGAGAAATCATGGAATGAAGCGTGAGCCAATTGGGGACATCCTGGTAGGTTCCCGGAAGGGAGAGCGTCAGTCGACTGACGCCGAGCGGAAAGGGGCGAATTCAGATAAACCGAGTGCCTCCCTTTATGATGACACCCTCTCCGGAAAGCGTACCAAGCGACGGTGGGTTCCCATTGTCTGGGCTTTCCTGGGGTTGATCGTTGTCGGAGGCATGGTGGTTTTCGTGACCCGGTCCTCTGGTGAGAAGGTGGCCGAGCTCGAGAACTTTGAGCCGAAGGAGCTCGATCGATCCTCTCCGTTGGCACAGGTTGTCGATGATGTGCGGCGTCGCCCCGAGGAAGGTACAACCGATGAGGGTACGGAACCTCAGCCGGCTCAGGGAGGAGACGAGTCGGTAGCCAAAGAGGTGGAACCTCCCCCAGCCCCCGTTCCTGCCACTCCGGCAAGCCCTCCCAGAGAGAT
>CP070717.1:701734-704542 GCA_020350445.1 Acidobacteriota bacterium
AGTTGCCGGGCGACCGCGTTCAACTCGTAGAGGTCCGTCCCCTCGGCGATAATGTCGGGCTCCGAACTGGTCCCGGCGGTGTCGTAGAGGTCCGTCCCCTGTGCCGTATCGCCGTGACACTTCGCTGTTGCGTTCCCGTAGAGGTCCGTCCCCAGGAAGCAGCGGACTGCGTGCCGGAATGGAACGGAGATCGATCCCAGGCTTGTTGCCGCATCTTGGAAAAGCCTTTCAACCGGGAGTTCACGAAACAGCGGGTCGTCTTCGAGGGGGACGAACTGCAGGTGTTTGTGAGGTTGGCTGGCCCCGGCGGTCTTGTCCGAGTTGTAGAATGCCAACCCATCGTATTCCCTGAGGCACAGAGCGATCGTATAGAAGTCTTCGAGCGTCAGTTCAACATCCTGGGCTTCGAATTCCCGAGTCACCATCAAGAGGTGACGCTCAACAACGTTGTACTTATTCAACAGACAAACGTGAGTCGGGGAAAGATCGGCAACATACAAGTCGGGATCATACGGTAGAAACGGGTTAACCCTCTGAGCCTCCGGAAGAGCCTGAAAGACAGCACTTTGTTCTTTGCGAAGCCGGCTCGACAGGATTCTAACCACGAACGGGACACCGCCATCTTCTATGAGTTCCGAGTGGGTCTCGAGCGTGACGAGAGCCCCGGATGCAAGCGCCGTCTCCACCGACCTTTGTACCAGAGCTTTCAATGTACCTGGTCTGACCATGCTTCGGCTTTCTGTCTGCTGCTCTTCTGCGACTCCAGGAACCGTTGGTGAATCAACGGAGAGTCCTCTGCTGATGCATCCAGTCACCAGTCACCGGAAGGACTTATTCAGAACGAGGTCTTTCGTGTGCGCCTATGGAAGGTGCTCCCGAGTCAGAAACCGGATTCCCCCAGAAATCACGTCCTCCATTGTCGTCGATCGGCTTACCTGCCCCGATTCCGGGGGAGTCCTCCCGCAGTTCGTAACCCTTCAGAGATTCGAATCCGGTACCTCCACCGCCGGGGGCGACAAGCCCGGGATCCTCTTTCAGTGCCAACCACTCCTCAGGGACATCCTCGAAGTTACCGAACACCAGGTTTTGCTCGAACTTTGTATTCTGCGCCCCTCCGAAACCGGGTTCACTTAACCAGACTCCGTCATCAACTTCTTTCTTCCCTAGCCCGTAGTGGTTTCGACCCACGCCGTCTATGTAGAAGACATTGTTGTAGATCTCTGTATCCGTTGCCCATCCTGAACGCCCCGGAGTCCAGATGAACAACCGCAGATCGATCCCTTCTTTCACATAGAAAGTGTTGTTGTAGATCCTGGTGTTATTGATGAGATCGTAGAAATGAAACAGCCGGGTTTTGTCGTTCTGGCTGATGTTGTACCGGATTGTCGTGCCAACGTTCTCGCGACCGCAAATCAACATGAATCCGCCATCATTGTCATGAGAGTAGTTGTACTGAAACACCGTGTTTCGGCAGAATGCATCTGAGTCGAACGCCTGGCCGTCCTTCTGCCCCTTCATGCCGCTAACTTCATTGAATTGAATCAACGTATTGTCGGAGTTCCATGGCCAGATTCCCGCAGCATAATCCTCACAGCGTTGGCGACCCCGATCGACTACGTTGTGTTCCACGAGAGCTCCGTCACATCCCCATGGTTTGATCCCGTCTCCGCCTATATCCTCCAGAGCGTTGTTCCGGATAACGACATTCAGACTCGGTACCCAGATACTTCGATCGGTCGGATACTCGGTGTATCCCGAGATCCCATTCCGGTCTGTTCGCAGCAGGTGGCAGTCCTCGATGAGCAGTCCATCGAAATTACTGTGAACCTCCTGCCCGCCGTTCTCCCAGACGATCCCGTGGCCTTCGCCCTGGTCCTTCTTGACGAGGGATCCATTAACATCATGAATGTAGAGATTGCGCAGCTGGATATGGTGCATCGTGCCGTAGTCCCACGACCTGACGCGAACACCGAAGCGAAATGGCTCACGGGTGGTACCGAGGTTTGTCAACTCCAGGTTGCTGACTTCCCAGTACTCCTGGTTCTGGAGAAGCAGAGCTTCGTTGAATTTGCCCTCTGCTGCGATCAACGCCCGGCCCTCACCACCGTAGGTCGAGACTTTGATCGGATTCTCCAAACTGCCGGACCCTTTCGGGGCGAGTCGCCCTACGTATTCGGAATCGGCCTTGAAGAGGATTTGGTCACCCGGCGCGAAGCGTGTCTCGTTTACGCGGTCCAAACTCTTCCAGGGGGCCTTCTCGGACTGACCGGAATTTGCATCATCCCCAGCCACACTGTCCAGGTAGTAGGTCCGTGGGCCTTCAGGTTGACACGCAATCCCCGGCAGAAGGCAGAGCGCCAATAGAAGAACTAAATGGAGTTGGGATTTCCAGGATGATCTTTCTCTCATGTCGCAACCTCCCGAGTGTTAACTCTTCAACGGGTACAGTTCCATTTTGATCGACGAAAACCCAGGGTCAAGCAGATTCTCACTAGACAGCTGCCTGGCCCCAGGGTCAGCCAGATTCGATCAGCCTGCTGATTCGCTGGCGGCCTTATCCTGGACAATAGTCAGGAGAGAACGGAAGTGGAGGTCGGTCTGTCGGCACTCCAGAGATGGTGGACTGTGTAGCGTCTGTCCAGGCTCGTGCTCCCAGCCCTATCTTCGACCGCCTCACTGGGACTGATGCGGAAGCCTGCTCGTGGCTCTCGCCTTCTTTGCCAGACCTCCCGTCCAGGACGAGAGCGTGAAGATCTGTCGCAGTTCGAGTCCAATGGCGAGCCTGGTTAGTCCGATAGCATGTACTCC
>CP070717.1:704642-707721 GCA_020350445.1 Acidobacteriota bacterium
AGTCTCCTTTCTTGGGCTTCGAGCCCGTTAATTGTTTGCAGCGCATTTTAGCGACTGCGTGAGACTGGCCTTCTCATCCCATCTCCAAAAATCCGCGGAAAATACTGATGGATTTATCTTTCTGGATAACTTAGAATCGAAGCACTTTCAGTATGTTCAACCTCGGGGGTTGGAACTGGCATGGTGATTAACCGAATGTGTTCGCAGTGGGTTACGCAGGGTAGTGATCCCTGTCTTGGATGGCCTTAACTGTTAACCCGAGACGAGCAGCATTCAAGCCTGAATCGGAAAGCGGAGGGCTGAGGAGGGCACAGATTTATACGGGGGAATGATTGGCGAGTAATTCCGGTTTCAGTTCGGAAGTTGGTCGAACCCTTATTCAACTTTCACAGGAATCTGTCTCGAATCTGACTCTGGAACAGGGCTCCAGGGTCGCGGTTATCGGAGGCGGGCCTGCCGGTTCTTTCTTCAGTTTCTTCCTGCTCAAGCTGGCTGAGACGATTGGGATCGACCTCGAAGTCGACATCCTTGAACCACGCCAGTTCAGCACATTCAGCGGTCCCGCCGGCTGCAATCATTGTGGTGGTATCGTTTCGGAATCCCTGGTTCAGATGCTGGCGACGGAGGGGATCAATATCCCTTCAACCGTGATCCAGCGCGGGATTGAATCCTACGTCCTTCACATGGATGTCGGTGATGTCCGGATCGAGACGCCGCTGCATGAGAAACGGATCGCGGCGGTCTACCGTGGAAAAGGGCCAAAGGACATCCAGAACAGCAAATGGAGTAGTTTCGATCAGAATACGCTCAAGATGGCGGAAGATCGGGGCGCCCAGGTCCGGCGGCAGCTGGTCAGTGATATTTCCTGGGAAAGTGGTCGGCCGACGCTCTCCGGACCCAAGGGTGAGATCGGTTCTTATGATCTACTGGTAGTCGCCTCGGGAGTTAACAGCCAGCTGCAGTATGTTCTCGAACAATCGGGCTGCGGCTACATCGCTCCGGAAAGGGTCAAGACCTTCATCTGCGAGTACCACCTGGGTGAAGAGCAGGTGGCCCTGAACTTCGGGAACGCGATGCACGTCTTCCTGCTCGACCTGCCCCACCTGGAATTTGCTGCTGTCATCCCGAAGGGCGATTACGTCACCCTCTGTATGCTGGGAGATGAGATCAACGAAGAGTTGGTCAGTTCATTCCTGAACGCTCCCGAAGTGCAGGCCTGCTTTCCTCCCGACTTCGACCTTTACCAGTCCTCCTGCCTCTGTTTTCCAACGATCAATGTAGGCGGGACGGGGCAGCCCTTCGGAGACCGTTTGCTCGTCATCGGCGACAGCGGTGTGACACGGCTTTACAAGGATGGGATCGGAGCGGCCTACAAGACTGCGAAGGCAGCGGCGACAGCGGCAGTATTCCAGGGCATCTCGAAAGAGGATTTCAAACGGAGTTTCTGGCCGGCCTGCCGCAAGATCGAGATCGACAACAGTATCGGCAAGTTCGTCTTCGCCGTGAACAAGCAGCTGCAGCGCACCAAGGTTACTCGACGGACCATGCTGCGAATGACCCGGATGGAACAGACGGAAGGGGGACCGACACAGCAGATGAGTACGGTCCTCTGGGACATCTTCACCGGCAGTGCACCCTATAAAGAGATCCTACTGAGAACGATGAAACCCTGGTTCCTGGCCCGATTGGCCTGGAACTTTGTCATGGGTGGCCTCTTTTTCGATCTGAAGAATCAAGATACAGGAGCGATGGATGGGCACGAGCGACTTGGGGAAAGCTTACCGGGATAAGGAACCCATTGTCCGGCAGGGAGAAGCTGGAGACTGCATGTACGTGATTCAGCAGGGCGAGGTTGAGATCCTGCAGAACCGTGATGGGCGAGAAGTGATTCTGGCCAGTCTCGGTACGGGAGACTTCTTCGGAGAGATGGCTCTCTTTGAGCGCGAAGTCCGTTCGGCGACAGTCCGGGCGAAAGGTGAAGCCCGGGTGCTGACGATCGACAAGCGGACACTGCTCCGAAGAATCCAGGAAGATCCTTCCCTGGCGTTCAACCTGTTGAAAGAGATGTCGCATCGAATCCGGCGACTCGACAAGGAATTAACAGAGCATTGCACCGAACATCATTAAATAAATGCAAATTAAAACACACTGCAGCGCATTGCCAGCGTGAGGGTTAGATGACCCGGCGGAGACTTCCTCGAAACAGCTGTAATTCAGGGATGAAATCCGATCTTTCAAGTGGAAATCGTCTGCCGATTGTAGTACCATTTGTGAAACATTTCTCATCGAAATTGATGTTTAGTGCAAGTGATCAAAAGGACAAACGGAAAACGATTTTGAGCAGTGGTGTGCTCGGTTCGGATTGGTGACGGCGGAATCACTTTCCGATTCAGAGAGCTGGCAAATCATTGGGGGCTGAACAAGCTCTAATCTACCTGCTTTACCCCTGATTTGACGACCCATTCAGATCCGATTGAGGAAAATATGATGAAGGTGCATGGATTTAAGTGTTGGGTATTGGTAGGGCTGTTTCTCTTGGCGGTGATGCCGTCGGCGTTGCTCGCTCAGGAAGTCGTAGCGGAAGAGAACGTCAACATGGTCTCGGGGACGTTCGTTGAGAACTCTGATGACGGCTCGATCGAGTACTACGGAGGCGATGAGTTCCTTCAGAAACAGAATGAACCTTCGATTGCAGCTTCATCCCGAAACCCGCTCCACCTTTTGGGCGGAGCCAACGACTATCGCACCGTCGATGTTGAACCTGGTTACGCCCCTCCGGGAAGCCAGACGCTGAATGGCCAAGGAGATACTTGGCTTGGGCTGTTCAAGTCCTTCGACGGAGGCAAGACCTGGCAGAGCGGTCTTCTTCCTGGTTTCCCGCAGCAGTGCTATCAGGCGGACGGCTCGCAGAGCCTGAATGAAGACGGCACTCCTTTCAGCCACCCTCTCTGCGGTTACAGTGCGGGTGCGGACCCAACGATTCGGGCGGGGACGAATGGTCTGTTCTACTACAGCGGAATTGCCTTCGGTCGCGGAGACACGAACAATGGTGTTGTGTTCGTTTCAACCCTAATTGATC
>CP070717.1:707821-710985 GCA_020350445.1 Acidobacteriota bacterium
CACCGTCGATTTCGCCGATTCCACAAACAGTGTCCCTGACTCGGCCCACCAACAGTGTCCCTGACTCTGCGCCTTGCTTGCCACGTCGAAAACAACGTCCCTTTCATTCTCCCTTTCATTCCCGTTTCTCGCGACAAACAGTGTCCCTTTGTCGCAAACAGTGTCCCTCTGTCATTTCGGACACAAACATTGTCCCTTTGTCATTTTTTTCGGGTACTTGCTGCAGCAGGTCCAGGAAGCTATGCAGGGACTCAGGGAGTTGTTGCAGGAGCAATAGTGGCGCATCAGGGGCGGTGAACTTCTTCAACGTCCCTGGCGCCGGATTTCCTCCAGCCTCGTATCACGCAGGCAAGCCCGACAGCAGTGTCGGCCCGCCGCGGTCTTTACGGTCGAGAGTGGCTGGTCTAGACTTCCCTTCGAACACGAGGCCGATCTTTCACCTCGAGTCCATCTCGAGTGCCTTCGGTCCTCGGCGGATCTGGACAATTAGAAGTGTCAGGGCTATTGGGGGGACTTATGGGAAGGCAGGCGACGAAAATTCCTGCGAGGTTTGGCTTACTGTTCTGCGTGTTCATCCTGGCGTCCGGTCCTTCGGAGGTCCACGCCCAGGGCGGGCCGGGCTGGTCTTCCGTATTCGAGTTCGGAGCCAGACCCGATGGCGTGACCCTGAACACTAAAGCGATCCAGGAAGCGATCGATGCTCGCAGTTCGTCGGGCGGGGGGACCGTGTACTTTCCTCCCGGAACGTATCTGTCCGGCACCATCGTTCTCAGGAGTCATGTGACTCTCCTGCTGGATGCCGGTGCTGTTCTCCTCGGCAGCCCGGAGCTGAAGGATTACCCTGTCACGATTCCCGCATACCGTTCCTACACCGATAATTACACCGAGCGAAGCCTGATCTATGCGGAGAACGCCGAAAACATCGCGATTCTCGGGCGAGGAACCGTCGACGGGCAAGGGGCTGCGTTCAAGGATCGAAAGACGCCTGAAGATCCTTACAAACTGCGTCCCTATATGATCCGTTTCATCCAGTGCAGGGATGTGACGGTGCGTGATGTGACGCTCCGAAACTCGCCGATGTGGGTCCAGCATTATCTGGCCTGTGACGACGTGCTGATCGAGGGGATCACAGTCGACAGTATCGTGGCCGGGAATAACGACGGTATTGACATCGACAGTTGTCACCGGGTCCGGATCTCGAACTGCGACATTCGGAGCGGTGACGATGCGATCGTCTTGAAAGCCACTTCGGACCGGGCCTGCCGGGATGTCACGGTCACGAACTCGGTGCTCAAATCCGACTGCAATGCCTTCAAACTCGGCACCGAATCGAATGGAGGGTTTCAGAACATCACCTTCAGCAATTCGACGATCTACGACACGGGACTCGCGGCCATTGCCCTCGAGATGGTCGATGGGGGAACCCTTGACCAGGTCCTGGTCGATAACATTGTGATTCGGAATGCCGGGACGGCGATCTTCCTCCGGCTCGGCAATCGGGCCCGGCCGTTCCTGGCCAGGGGACCGGGGGGATCGCGGGGTACCTGGGAAAGGAGGGAGGGCCTGGAACGGCCCGGCATGGGTTCCTTCCGAAGGGTGTCTCTACGGAATATCCAGGCACGTGGCATCGATGCGACCGGTTGCTCGATCTCGGGGCTTCCCGGACATCCAATTGAGGAAGTCTCTCTCGAGAACATCCGCGTTACCTTCGCCGGAGGAGGTAAACGGGAACTGGTTGACCGGGCTGTACCGGAGGTGGAAGAGGGCTATCCAGAATACAAAATGTTTGGCATGCTTCCGGCCTACGGTTTCTACGTGCGGCATGCCGCTGAGGTCCGGTTCGAGCAAGTCGAAGTCGATTTCGAGACGCCTGATGAACGGCCGGCTTTCTTCTTCGATGATGTTGGGCAGCTTGCACTGGTCGATGTTGCAGGTCAGCTAGCGGCTCAGGCTCCCGCCCTTCTGCTGATGAAGGGCGTTGAAGGCGCCTTGATCTCCCACTGCCGGCCCGATCGATCGATTGGGACCTTCCTGTACGTCGATAAGAGTCGAGATATCTCGATTATGAACAATGTATTCAGCAACGTTCGGGAGGTCTTTCGAGCCGGAGCCGCGATGGAGACGAATGAGGTCTTCTTGGCTTCCAATCGAGAATAGGTCCCGCGTTTCGGATTCGATGGCTACGAGGTGCTGAGGTTGAGGCCGGCGTCCAGGGCCGCCCCTCCACGGGACTCCAGGCTCCGAGAATTTGTGATTCGCGGTTCGAAGGCGGCGTCCAGGTCCACCGCACTCCAGGGTACTTTTTGATCGTGCTTTGAAACCGTCAGAACAACTTCGCAACGGGTCCGCGAGGATCGATCTGCCGCAGGTTCTTTGCCTGCAGGACGCGATAGCAGTCGGGCAGGTCAAATGAGGACAGGACTCCTGGAAGCAGGGATGACAGGGGCCAGTCATAGTGCTTCGATTCGGCTATTTCGGCGTACGAGGTCAGGTTGTTCTTCAGGGTTACCTGGGTGACATCTTCGGAAAGCAGTGCGGCGAAAGTCGCCGGCAATGCGCCCCAACCCTTACCTGCAAGGTGCACTTCCGAATGGCCAATGCTTGAAAGCCAATCGACAACGCGGAGGACATCGAGGGTTCTCTGTCCAACGTAGGGACGGTCGAGCATGAGCGAGTGCATCGCGTAGAAGTAGTCGTTCCCATAAGCCGTGAGGTTTGAACCCTCGTCGCAGGTATCGGGCCTCGATTCTCCGATACCCCGGACATCGACTGTATAGAACACCGAATCGGGCTCTTCGCCGATGAGTTCCGTGAGCAGTGGTTCCTCTCTCAGTTCGGCGTCACTCGAGAGATGGGAAACGTAGAGAACCGCGCGTTTCGAGTCTCCATGAGGTCTTGACAAGTGGCGTTCATCACCCAGGCGATAGACCAATGCCGATATGCCCGGCTCAGTTTCGATCATGTAGGCAGACCACCGTGGTTTCGGGTAGCTGCGGGGACTCCACTCGCGCAGTATGCGGTAATCGGGACCCGAATCCATCGTTTCCGGAATTGAGAGCATCCGGCGAACCCTCTTCTGAAGTCCATCTCTATCGAGATCCAGCGGGCGCTGTTCTGCAAGCTGCCGTGATTGATCGCGGGTAAACTCAAAAATCGGCCTGGAA
>CP070717.1:711085-718652 GCA_020350445.1 Acidobacteriota bacterium
AGAGAAGGAAGAGCTCCTCCCCCAGATTGAACGGTTCCTGACGCAGCAGCGCTCCCGGGAGGTCCGGTCGGCGTTAGTCGCAGAACTGGCGGAGAAGTATCAGATCAAGTATCACCTCGAGCCTTTGAGATTCGAAGTGGCAGCAGACGGGTTCCCGGCGAAGGGACCTTCTTCAGCCCCGGTAACCGTCGTGGAGTTCTCAGATTTTGAATGTCCCTACTGCTCAAGAGTGGGCCCAGCGCTGCAGAAGTTGCAGGATACCTACGGGGAGAATGTCCGACTGGTCTATCGGCAGTTCCCGTTGACCAGTATCCACAAGAATGCCCAGAAAGCCGCCGAGGCCTCCCTCTGTGCCCGGGACCAGCAGAAGTTCTGGGAGTTGCACGACTGGATGTTCGAGAATCAGAAAACACTCTCTATCGAAGCCCTGATTGGGGCGGCGCAGGAACTCGAGTTCGACATGGATACCTTCAACCACTGTCTTGCTTCTGGGAAGTACGCCCAGTCCATTCGGGATGATGTCCGAGATGGGATGAAGGCCGGGGTTTCGGGGACGCCGGCATTCTTCGTGAATGGGCGCCCCTTGAAAGGCGCGGTCTCCTACGAGCAGCTCTCCAAGACGGTGGAAGAGGAGCTCGGTCGAAACTAGATTCCCCGTTCTTCTTTCAATTCGGCCAGTGCCTGGCGGAGGATCTCGACCGCCCTGTCGAGATGTCTTCTCTCAGTCTTGATGTTGCCGATGGCGAGACGGAGCGTAAACCGGTCGTTGAGTTTCGTATGGGATAGAAACGCTTCCCCCGAGTCGTTGACTCGTTCGAGCAGCTCTCCATTCAACTGTTCGAGCGCCTTTTCGTCTGCCGCCAGGGCTTTCGGTTTAGCTCGGAAACAGAGGGTACTGAACGGGGTGGGTGCCATCCTCTCGAATTCAGGGTCCGAATCCAGCCATTCAGCCAGTTCCTGGGCCCAGCCGATCTGCCGGCGAATCCTGGCTTCAATCCCCTTTTGCCCAAAGTATCGCAGGATCATCCACAGCTTCAGGGCTCGAAACCTGCGGCCCAACTGAATCCCGTAATCCATGTAGTTGGTGACCGTGTCGTCGACGTTGGTCTTCAGGTATTCCGGAACCAGTGAGAAGGCGCGGCGAAGGACGTCCGGTCTCTGGCAGTAGAAGACGCTCAAATCGATGGGAGTGAAGAGCCATTTGTGCGGGTTGGTGACAATCGAATCCGCCTGATCGGCTCCCTCCAGTACCCACTTCATCTCGGGTAGGATAGCGGCCGGTCCGGCATAGGCGGCATCGACATGCAGCCAAAGGTGATACTTCCGACAGACCGCCGCGATCTCGGGCAAAGGATCGACACTGGTGGTCGACGTGGTCCCCACGGTTGCCACGACACAAAACGGCCGCCATCCGGCACTGATATCTTTTTGTATCGCAGATTCCAGTGCCTTCGGATCCATCCGGAAGGCAGCATCGGAGGCTATCTTCCTGACGGCCTCCTGGCCGATTCCCACCGTGATGGCCGCCTTTTCTACGGAGGAATGGGCATGCTCTGACTGGTAAAGGGCGAGCCGGCCCCCCTTTCCATCCAGGCCCTTCTGCCGCGGACTCAGTCCCGCAACACACTCCCGGGCCGCGACCAGGGCGTGCAAGGTAGAAACCGAGGCGGTGTCATAGATGATTCCCCAGAAGGAATCGGGCAAGCCCAGCATCTGACGAAGCCAGTCCAGTGTCACCTCCTCGAGCTCGGTCGCCGCTGGAGATGTCTTCCACAGCATCGCATTGACGTTGAGGGCCGAGCAGAGTAGTTCACCGAGAATGCCCGGTCCCGATCCTGTAATCGAGAAATAGGAAAAGAAAGCGGGATGATTCCAGTGTGTGATACCCGGGATGATCAGGTCTCTGAAGTCCGCCAGGATTGCAGGCATCGACTCGCCGTCAAGTGGTGGAGTCCGCGGAAGCTCTCTTTTGAGATCTCCGGGCTGATTCCTGGAAAGGACCGGAAACCGCTCCATTTCCCCAAGATAATCGGCAATCCAGTCAATGATTTCGTGACCGTGCCTTCTAAACTCTTCCGTACTCATATCTCCGAGATCGCTCGGGCCAGTCTTGTCTTTCATCCGTCTTTCCTATACTCCGACGACATTGCCTGTCATCTTGCAGAACAGTTGACCCACCAGTTGACCATGACCGGGCTCGAATCGGGGGGGCATCGACGAGAGATCTCTTGTTGCGAAAACCCTTCCAGCGCCCGCTTGAGCAGAACATACCCCACGTGCAGGTGCTGAACTGCCATCTGATTGATGGAATCCATGGTCCAAGAAACCTCTCCTTTGCCACCCTGAACTGTATGGGATTCAAGCCCGCGAGTCGAGCTGAAACTTGTGTAAAACCGGCACTCTGCGGAGCCTTATCACCCGGCACCGGTCCTTGTAGCGACCTTCGTTTCATGCTACATTTCCGGGAATCTTTGTCGAAAGCGGATCGCATTTCTTGAGGAGGCTAAATGAAGGACCCCGAGGTTCAGACAAACGCTAAGAAGGAGTTTAAACCGTTCGTCCCTGCCGAGACGGATCTCCAGGAGTTGACGTTCAAAGCCGTGTTCCTCGGTGTCATCATGGCCATTGTCCTGGGGGCGGCCAACGCCTATCTGGGAATGAAGGCAGGGCTGACGGTCGCGGCGACATTCCCTGCAGCCGTTGTTGCCATGGCTGCCCTCCGACTCTTCCGCGGTTCGATTCTCGAAGAGAATATTGCGCGAACGACAGCTTCGGTGGGGGAAGCCCTGGTCGCAGGGGCAATTTTCACAATTCCGGCGTTTGTCGTCAGTGGGGTGTGGGATGAACTGCACTACCTCGAGAGTACAGCCATCATGCTCCTTGGCGGCACCCTTGGAGTCTTATTCGTCATCATCCTGCGAAGGACCCTGGTAGAAGAGGCCGATCTTCCATTCCCTGAGAGCGTAGCAGCCGGAGAGCTTGTCAAGGCGGGACAGGGTGGACAGACGGGTGCAGTCTACGTCTTTGCTGCGATGGGCTTCGGCGGTATCTGGGAGCTAGTCAAGAACAGTTACGGGATTCAGTTCATTGCCGACCATACGCGGACATTCCTGAAACTGGGAAGTTCAAAGATCGAAATCCTCGGGCGACAGATCACCTATTACGGTGGCGTCTTGCTCGAGTCTCCAGCGGCCTCTCCCCTGCTCGTCGGCGTCGGATTCATTGTCGGGCCTTCGATCTCGGCTGTTCTCTTTTCCGGGGCTATGGCAGGCTGGCTCTTCCTCGTCCCGATCAGTCTCTTCTTGAACCCTGAACTGACTGCCGGGCTTTCGGACACGGAGTCCTGGATGACCCTGGCAGAGACAATCTGGCTGCGGCAGGTTCGTCCAATCGCGGTTGGAACGATGATCGTCGCCGCCTTCTACACGCTAATCAAGCTTCGCAAGTCTCTGGTCGAAGGAATCAGCAAAGCTGTCCTCGACCTCCAGGCGGCAAAATCGGGAAAGAGAGACGTCAACCGACTCGAAATCGATCTCGATTTCAAGAAGGTTGGAGTGGCCATCGCTATTATCTCGATCCCCCTCTTCTTCCTTTACTGGTACTTCAGTGGGTCCCTCGTTGGCTCGATTGTCCTCACAGTCGTGATGATTATCCTGGGATTCCTCTTTGCCGCCGTAGCAGGTTACCTGGTCGGTTTGCTTGGCAGTTCAAACAATCCGATCAGCGGTTTGACGTTGTCGACCCTCCTGATCGCCGCCATCCTGATGGTGATAATTGGAGTTACGGGTGATTCAGGCATCATGGGTGTACTCGGCGTAGCCGGCGTCATCTGTTGTGCTGCCGGAATCGCCGGCGACATGACCCAGGACTTGAAGGTCGGCCACATTCTCGGAGGGACCCCCTGGCGGATGGAAGTCGCTGAAATCATCGGGGTGGTCTTTGCGGCGCTTGCACTCGTCTTTCCCATGGTTGTAATGGACCGGGTCTACCATATTGGGAGCGCTGATCTCCCTGCTCCTCAGGCCGGCCTGATGGCATTGATGTCGAAAGGGATTGTCGGGGGCGAGATGGCGTGGCCGCTGGTAATCGCAGGAATCTTTCTGGGTCTGGCCCTGATCCTGATCAAGGCCCCGGCACCCATGCTGATTGCGGTCGGAATGTATCTGCCGTTCTATTCAACTGCTGCGATCGCGGTCGGTGGTCTGATCCGGCTCGTCCTCGACAGGACTCTCGAAGCGCGCAAAGTCGAGCCTGAAAAGCGAACGAGCGCAGTCAATGCCGGCATCCTGCTCTCCTCCGGGTTTATCGCTGGAGAGTCGCTGATGGCTGTCCTTCTGGCCTTCTGGGTCCTTGGAATCTCCACCGGGTACCTGCCCGAGCTGCCTCACTTTGCTGAGAATCCCTGGCTGGGAAT
Source organism: Acidobacteriota bacterium (assembly GCA_020350445.1). Taxonomy (GTDB): domain Bacteria; phylum Acidobacteriota; class UBA6911; order RPQK01; family JAPXNP01. The sequence goes on from CP070717.1 coordinate 715,500, forward strand.
GATCATCTTCCCGGTTCTCCTCTTCCTATTGGTCAAGATCCCGTTGAATGCGGCCAGGAAGGGAGGGACTCCGGGCGTGAAGGTTGAGTAATGGGGGTAACACCTGACTTTCTGCAATCCCGGTTTGAACGAAGGTTGGACTGGGAAGAGCAGGAAGACGGCCGGATTGTCGTCTTTCGGCCTCGGTTCGGCGAATCACACCTGGGAAGGAAGATGGCTTCACTCCTGGGAATATCCGACTACCGGATTCGTCTGGACGAAGTCGGATCGCTAGTCTGGAAGTGCTGCGATTCCGGAGTCTCAGCCGCCGAGATTGCATCCAGGCTGAGAGAGAGATTCGGCCAGCAGATCGAGCCGGCGGAAGACAAGTTGCTGACCTTCGTCCAGCAGATGAACCGGGCTAGAATGGTCAACATAATCAAGCCTGCGGTTTCTGAACGTCCTACGTCGAAGGAGTAGTCGATGAGCTATCGGCAGAACGGGAACATCACAGACGGTTACAAAGGCAAGAGAATCGTTTCGATTCTCCTCCTCTCGGCTCTGAGTGTGACGCTGAGCGCCGTGTCTCTTTTCGGACAGCTTCAGCCGATCCCTCAGGACACCGGTGTCACCGGTTTTGGCCTCGCCTTGCGGAAACTTCCCAAGGTGGGATCAGTCCTCTACATCACGGCCCATCCCGACGATGAGAACAACGCTCTCCTGGTTCGGCTTTCACGAGGTGAAGGCTACCGAACGGCCCTGATGTGCCTGACCCGTGGAGACGGCGGCCAGAATGAGATCGGTTCGGAGCTCTTCGAAGCTCTTGGACTTCTGCGAACCGGCGAGTTGATGGCAATCCACCGCTATGACGGGGCAGAGCAATACTTTTCCCGCGCCTTCGAATTCGGTTATTCCTTCAGCGTCGAAGAGACGTTTCAGAAATGGGGCCACGGGGAAATCCTGAAGGACATCGTCAGAGTCATTCGGGAGTTCCGCCCCTACATCATTGTGACTCTGAATCCTTCAGGAACCGGTGGGGGACAGCACCACCAGGCTTCGGCAGTCCTCGCAGCCGAGGCGTTTCGCCTGGCTGGAGATCCATCACAGTTCCCGGAACAGATCGCCGAGGGTTTGCTCCCCTGGAGACCTTTGAGGCTCTTCCAGTCAATGGGTATCGGGATGAGCTCAGGTGGAAGCGGAGGAGATGTACAAGTTGAGCTTGGAGCTTACGATCCCCTGCTGGGAGCGACCTATGCTGAGGTCGGGGCTCTTGCCCGCGGTCACCATCGCTCGCAGGGGATGAACGTTCTTCCCCGGCCCGACCCCTATTCGGCAAATTTCTTTCTCGCCAATAGCACGGTGGAGTCCTCTGCCCTTGAAGGCAGCTTTTTTGACCAGATTGACGACAGCCTCCAGAGCCTGCTGCGCCTCGACGCCAGCCTGGAATCCTCAGTGATCCTTCTCGATGGCTACATCAACTGGGCCCAGGAGGCCTATTCCCGATCAGACTACATCTCCTCGGTGAAAGCAGTGATGACCGGGCTCGATTTTGTCCGCAGGATGCAGGACGGGACACGCGATCCAGATGCCCTGTTTCTGCTGAAGGAAAAGGAGAAGGACTTCCTGAACGCCGCCGAAAAGGCTCATTTCATCTCCGCGGAAGCGTTTCTGCTTTCGAGAGGGAATGGGACTGTCGTACCGGGTGAGGAGATCGCGATCACCGCAAGCCTCAACAACCGTTCCTCCGCCGAGATCGAATTGGAGAGTATCGAGCTCAGCCTTCCCGAAGGGTGGGAAGAGTTGAGCCGGGAGGATCGGGGGAATGAAACGCTGTTCCGGGTCAAAGTCGGGTCCGACGCTCCGTACAGCGCACCCTACTGGTCTCGCGAGGCTGCGGGCCCAGACCGCTTCGTTGTACAGGAGGGCTTTGATGGAACTGAGGTATTCGTGCCGCCTCCCGCAACCGTCCGTTTCACCTACCGCTCCTCCGGAATCGTTGCCTCGGTTGATCGTTCGGTCCAGTACCGATGGTTCGACGCCGGCGATGGGATGGAGAAGCGCATGGCCCTCATGGTTGTCCCTGCCCTCAGCCTGTCAGTCGAGCCCGCGTTCTCTCTGGTACGGCTCGGAGCGGCGAGGAGCGAGGAGTTCAAGGTCCGCGTCACGAACTATTCTCCAGGAGAGATCGTTTCTTCCGTGGCTCTGAAACTCCCCCAGGGTTGGACGGCCCGCCCCGCGTCGGTTCGGCTTAACTTCAGCCACGAAAACGAAACCCGGATTGCCCGCTTCAGGGTCACCTCGTCAGCACGATTGAAGGAAGGCATCTATCGAATCGGTGCCGAAGCGCTCGTCGGCGATAAAACGTACAACACCGGTTTCAAAGAGATCGCCTATTCCCATGTCGAGACCCGGCTCTTTTTTCAGCCGGCCGAATCGAATGTAACCGCTGTTTCGATCGCTTTACCGCCCAATCTGAAGGTCGGTTATGTCATGGGAGTCGGAGACGAGGTCGGTCAGGCAACGGAACGGATCGGGGCTTCGGTCACCTACTTGACAGAAGATGACCTGGCTTCAGGGGATTTGAACCGATTCGACGTCATTGTGACCGGAGTCCGGGCCTACCTCAATCGCGAAGACCTGATCTCGAACAACCACCGTCTGCTCGAATATGTCAAAGCGGGTGGGCACCTGGTGGTCCAGTACAACAAGTACGAATTCCTGAGAAGTCAGTTTGCCCCGTATCCCTTGCGGATCAGTCGGCCGCACGACAGAGTCACCGTCGAGGAGTCTCCGGTTTCAATCCTGGAACCCAGGCATCTCCTCTTTAGACAGCCGAACCAGATCAGAGAGCAGGACTGGGAGAACTGGGTCCAGGAACGAGGCTTGTACTTCCTCGGAGAGTGGGATCCCAGGTACAAGCCCCTGCTCGAACTGCAGGATCCCTGGGCTTACAACAATGCTCCGAAAAAGGGTTCCCTCGTGATCACGGATTACGGAAAAGGTTCTTACATCTATACGGGACTCGCCTTCTTCCGACAGTTGCCGGCTGGAGTACCGGGAGCATATCGGATCTGGGCGAATCTGATTTCCTACGCTAAACTCAAGAGAGCTGGAAACTGAACCAGAAACCGGTATCAGGCAGGTGAGACGATGCTGTCGGTCGGGATTGTTGGG
>CP070717.1:718752-722165 GCA_020350445.1 Acidobacteriota bacterium
GTTCGTAACTGTTCTGGACTCCAGTCCGGAACGACAAGGTAACGTGCAGGGATTCATTGTCGGTGTGGTTTCGACATGCACTCTAATCTTCACGCTCAACGTTGTGAGCAACGAACGCAAGAGACGCCACTTTGTCTTTCTGAAGAGTCTGCCGGTGGAGGACCGAGACGTTGTTCAAGCGAAGTTCGTCGCCGTTGCTCTGCTATCGGGGACACTCGGGAACCTCCCCTTCCTTCTCCTCCTTCTGGTGGGCTCACCCCCGACTTTCGCTCAATGGCTGCTGGTCAACGGAGTCTTGCTTTTCTACTCTTCGCTCGTGCTCTATTTTTCAATCCGTTTTCAAAGTATCGCGGCTCTCTTCGTGCCCCTTTATCTACTCATCGGACTGTTCTTCCTGGCGGGAGGCTTCCGCGTGGAGATTGAGGAGTACCTTTTGGCGATCCTCAACAACCCCCTCTTCTTCCTGACTCTTGCGGGCTGCGCTGCGCTGCTGTTCCTCTTGCTCTCCATCCGGGCCTTTCGCCTGAAAGAGCTCGATTTCTGAAGGGAAGGACAATGTATGGAATCGACCTGATCTGGAGTCCATCCCGGGAGTTCTCCCGGATATCAAGAGCACCAAACTGGTTCCCCTATCTGATAATTCTTGCGGTCGGGTACTGGGTCCTCGCTCACTGGATGGATCCCTTCATGAAGAGGGCTGCTGAACTCCAGCTGGCGGAATTCCTGGAGCCTGATGAGATCGCTGCATCCACAACCACGAGTACCCCTTGGAGAATCATTGGACTGGTCGCAACTCCGTCAATTCTCCTGATCAAGGCTTCGTTCTACTCGGGAATTGCAGTCAGTCTGCTGGCTCTCTGGGGCAGGACGCTCGATTTCAGGAAGGGGATAGCCGTGATCCTCACTTCTTCCTCGGTCTTCTTGCTGGAAGGGGTGGTAACCGCGGTCATCCTTTCACTCCGCGGACTGGAGAACATCTACGGTCCCGGGGATTTGAGTCCGCCGCTTGGCCTGGATCTACTCTTCAGTTCATCGAGTGCGTTTCTCAGTTCGATCCTGGGTAACCTGAATCTCTTCGAGGCCTGGTATTACTTGCTATTGGCCGCAGGTCTGTCTACAGTGGGAGCACACAGGCTGAGAGAGGGAGCAGCGGTGGCTGGGGTTGTCTGGTGGATCGGGGTTGTTGCAGAAGCGCGACTCCAGTCCTTTCTGGACACTGTGACCCAGGCATTCAATTGAGGGCACCATGAATCGAGCACAACGAATAGTCTTAATCCTCCTGAACTCAACACTGGTTGTCGATCTCATCCTGTACCTGGTAAAGGGCGCATCCGTTGTGGGCGGACCGTTCACAATTGTCTCCGGTGGGCTTGCTCTCGTGTGTGTTATTCTGGCGGTGGCGAATCAGTCGGCGACCAGGTGGGTCTCCCTCGTGGCTGCTCTGATCGCGATGGTCGGAGCTTTGGCGAGTTGATGCATCTCCGTCACGCTGGCGTGTTGCCAGGTAACCGGCGGGCCTGCTTGATTCCTGCGTTTCCTTAGGATTTAACACCGTACTCCAGCTTTCCGGGAGACCGGTTTAGGTCATTGTCGTGCCTCCTTCACAGGCGAGACTGTTGCATCCCAGCGTTCCCCGCCCTCGGGCCGGCGAATTTGACGAAATCGGTACAACCTGCGTAGTCGCCGCAACCGGCGCGAGACATTTCCCTGGCTGACCCTTAAGCTCTCGGCGATGAGAAAAAGACGATGAAGCGAACGATTGTGGGTCCGGGACTAACCATGTTCATGACACCTTGCATGGCCGGGGCAGCCGGCCAGTCGGCCCCCCTGACGGACTCAGAACTTCTCCAGTCCAAAACTAAGGGGTGGTGCGAATTCATTTACGACCATAGAATAGGACTAACAGCGAGCGGCCTTATAGCCGCCTTCGTTCCGGGGGGTCAACGATACGCAGTCGGAGCTGGAGTGGCCACTGCCCTGATCAGTGTCGGAAACGGACTTGCGTGCTTAGACCCAACCAAGGTCCAACGAGGGAGGGAGATCATCTCCCGTCGGGGACTTCCCCCTCCCGCATCTTCTGGAGGCACTCCATGTCAATTCTCTGCACATTCAAAGCCCTGACCAGAACCTACACGAGCGGCTTCACGCTGGGTCCGATCGATCTGGAGATCCCGGCCGGTGAAGTCGTAGGCCTCCTGGGACAAAACGGCGCCGGAAAGACGACGATGCTGAGAATCATGATCGGAGTACTTCGTTCCGATTCCGGCTCCGTACGGCTCTGGGGTTTGAACCACGAGAATGAGACCCGGGAGATCAAGGAGCGAATCGGTTACGTCGATGAGGAGCCGGTTATCTACGACTGGATGAAGCCTACTGATCTCGAGCGGTTCCTTTCACCTTACTACCCGAGGTGGAGTTCCCAAGACTTCTCGAAATACCTGCAAAGGCTCGAAATCCGGCAAGACCTCTCTTACGGAAAGCTCTCCAAGGGAAATAAAGTGAAGCTGAGTATCGCCGCGGCCCTGGCTAAACGACCGGAGCTACTCATCCTGGATGAGCCAACCTCGGGATTGGATCCGGTGGTACGACAAGACATCCTGCACCTGCTTCAGCAGTACCGGGAGAGCCAGCCGAATGCCTCGATTATCTTCTCGTCTCATATACTCGGAGACCTGGAGCAAATCTGCACCAGAATCGTGATCATTGACAGAGGAAAAGTACTGGCGGATGCCCCACTGGATGAATTCCATGTTGCGCCCCCTGAGACTGTCGGCCAACCGACGGGCCTGGAGCGAATCTTCCTGGAACTTATCGGAAAAGGGGGGCCTCATGTTGCCGATCATCATTAAAGACATCCGCGAGAACCTGAAGACCTGGATCCTCTTTGCCCTTTTAGCCGCAGCCGGCATGCTCCTTTCGGTCGTTCTCGAACCGAGCCCGGAGCGACAGAGTAAGATACAGGGATTGATCATCGGCGTAGTACTGGCCAGCTCCCTATTCTTCACGCTCAACGTTGTGATCAACGAGCGTAAGAGGCGCCACTTTGTCTTCCTGAAGAGTCTTCCGTTGGATGACCGAGATGTTATTCAAGCCAAGTTCCTGGCTGTTGCTCTGCTGACGGGGACACTTGGAAACATCCCCTTCCTTATGCTCTTCCTGCTGGGCTCGCCTCCCACTTTCGCTCACTGGCTGCTGGCCAACGGAGGCCTGCTCTTCTACTCCTCGCTCCTGCTCTTTTGTTCGATCCGGTTTCAAAACTCCGCGATCCTCTTTGGGCCCCTCTATCTCATGATCGGACCGTTTCTTTTGCCGGAAAGCGTACTCGTGGAGATTCAGGCACTCCTTTTGGCTGTACTCGGGAGACCCTTCCTCTTCCTTGCCCTGGCGAGTTGCACTGCTCTGCTGTTCCTCTA
>CP070717.1:722265-731914 GCA_020350445.1 Acidobacteriota bacterium
CATTGCAGGTCCGGTGGCAACGATGACGCTGCGTCAGAATAGCGCCCCTCTTTCCTTTACGACGATGCCGGTTGGGGAGGGATCGGTTCAGTCGGAACCTGCCCGAAGTTTCCTGCGTGTCCTCAGCCATCGACCCTCGCAACGTTGACAACGCTTGGCGATTACCGGGCTCTGACGTCGGGCGTGGCTTTTCAGTCCACCCCTCACTCGGGAACCTGTTCGAGTGGTGGAGTACTCGGCTCCTGGTACGGGATGTGGATGACGTCGCCTTCCACCTTGCCACCACTTTCCTCGACGTTGCGGTGGCCGAGGGAAACCGTTGCACTAGGGACAGTTCCGCGTAGTTCCTGTACAGTCCACTCTCGTTCCTGCCCCTGAGGAACACACACCCTTTTCTGAAGAAGCGTCGCACAACGGTTGTAAGGTAGAATCTTGGAAAGGTCTTCACCGAGTCTCTTCTGCTGGAACTAGTGCGTTGGCGATGTTCGGCAACGTTTGGGAAGGTGCACGACCGCGCTGTCGGTATCCTGATCTCTTAAATGCGAGGCACTGTCATGACCGGGCCGGAAAAAGGTGCGAAAGGCGGAATCCACAAGGGGGGCCGTTTTCTGACCACGCACTGGACCGTGGTTCGTGACGCGGGTGACCCGGGTTCACCAGGCTATCGCGCGGCGCTGGCAACGCTTTGCGAAACCTATTGGTATCCCCTCTACGCATACCTTCGACGTTACGGCTGCGACCCCCACGAGGCCGAAGACCTGACCCAGGGGTTTCTCACTCGAATGCTGGAAAAGAACGATTTCCGACTGGCCGATCCAGTGCGTGGCAAGTTCCGCTCGTTCTTGCTGGCATCACTGCGCCATTTCACAGCGAACGAGCGAAAGCACGCGAAGCGGCTGAAACGGGGCGGCGGTGCGACACTCGTGTCCATCGACCTGAATGACGCGGAACGCCACTATGCACAGGAAGGCGCGGACGATCTCACGCCGGAGAAGCTCTTCGAAAGGTCATGGGCAATCAGTGTGTTAGAACAGGCCATGGACCAGCTTCAAGACGAGTGGGAGAGAAGTGGAAAGAGGGCGCAGTTCGACGCAATCAAGGTGTACTTGACCCCCGGCAAAGCATCGACGACCTACCGAGAGATTGCCCAGTTACTCGACACAACTGAAGGTGCCGTAAAGGTAGCGGTTCACCGGCTCAGGCGAGCCTACCGCACCCAGCTTCGAGCCGTAATCGCCGAAACCGTCTCCACAAAAGATGGCATCGAAGAGGAAATGCGAGACCTGCTCGGCGCCTTCGGCAGCTGATGACAGGCAAGCGAATGTATTCGCCCTGTGCTGAATTCCCCTCGGCCCGCTGTAACCTTTTGAGCGTGGTGTTTCATTTACGGGTAGTTGGAAAAACGCAAATGAACACGCGCTCCCGGGCGCAGCAACGAGGAGGATCAGAGAATGTCGTATGCGGACATGTTCCAAGGTCGAGTCGAAAAAACGCCACTGTCGCGAATCGCGCTTCAATGCATCGAGTTAATCGTCCCCTTCGCCGTACCCTGGACCTTTATTCTGCTTGTGATGCCGAAATTGGGCGACAATCCCATTGCGCGCCAGGGGGTCGTGTGGGTGGCCAACGTCGCCATGCTCATGATCGTCTACCTGGGTCTCCGATTGCGAGGCCAAACCTGGGCCCACTTGGGGCTGACCTTTGGAATGCCCCGGCGCGCTACCGTCGTCCGCGTGCTACTGCTGTCGCTCGCGGTCTTCGCTGCGGCGGCCGCGGCCTTCTTGCTCGGGACTGTCGTGATGACCAGCATTCCCGGTATTCCCGCAAGAGCCAACCTGAGCGGATACAATTACCTCTACCAGAATCTGCCCCTGCTCATCGGTTCGTTGATCGGCGTCTACATTGTTTCGAGTTTCGGCGAAGAGGTCATTTACCGTGCATTTCTCATCACACGAATCGAAGAGATGGGCTCCGGCGGGCGAGGTGCCCGATGGCTAGCCGTCCTGATCAGCACCGCCGTATTCGGTTTCATTCACTTCCAGTGGGGCCCGGTCGGTATGGGGCAAACCGCGTTTGTGGGTCTCGTCTTCGCTCTCGCCTATCTCAAAGTAAAGCGGAATCTGTGGATCAATATTCTGGCTCATGGCTACCTGGACACGATCCTCATCGTGCAATTGTTTTTTGTGGAAGGCTCGAACTGAGCGCAGTTTTGTATATTAAGGAGAAGAATCGATGAACTCTTGTACTGAATGCGGATCGATGATGCCCGAAGGCGCTCCACACGGCCTCTGCCCAAGATGCCTCTTGCAAGCGGGACTGCATCGAACCACCGATGAACAATTGACCTGGGAGGAGGCCCCGAGCAGGCAGAAGTCCGCCGCCCCCGACTCGAACGACCTGGCAAAACAACTTCCCCAATTGGAGATCGGCGAACTGATCGGCCAGGGCGGGATGGGATTCGTCTACAAAGCCAGGCAACGCCATCTCGATCGCGAGGTAGCTCTCAAGATTCTGCACTCCGACCTGCAGCAGGACCCGGCCTTCGCGAAACGATTCGAGCGCGAAGCAAAAGCGCTGGCCAAACTGAATCACCCAAACATCGTAAGCGTTTTCGACTCGGGGCATACCCAGGCGGGCAACTACTATTTCGTTATGGAGTTCGTGGACGGCGTTAACCTGCGCGACGTTCTCCGCGGGGGCCATCTGGATCCCGAAAAGGCTCTCGCCATTGTGCCCCAAGTCTGCGACGCGCTGCAATATGCACACGAGCAGGGTATCGTGCACCGAGACATCAAACCGGAGAACATCCTTCTGGACAGTCGCGGCCAGGTGAAGATAGCGGATTTCGGGCTCGCCAAGCTCCTTGACCCCTCCGCGCAGAACGAAAACCTTTCCCACTTGGGCCAGCGGATGGGCACCGCCCATTACATGGCGCCGGAACAAGCTCAAGCTGCTGCCAATGTGGACCACCGAGCGGACATCTACTCGCTCGGTGTGGTCTTCTACGAGATGCTGACTGGCGCACTTCCGATCGGACGCTTCTCCCCGCCATCAAAATCCGTCAAATTGGACGGACGTCTGGACAAAGTGGTCCTCAAAACATTGGAGAGCCGTCCCGAGCAACGCTACCAGCACGCGAGCGATCTCAAGACCGAAATCCAGTTCATCTTGACTCCCTGGCCGCGCCGTTCCGGGGTTCGGGCTTGCTCGTCGACGAAGATCCTGGGGATGCCACTGTGGTCCATTGCCTATGGTCCGGATTTCGAAAAGGGTGAACTGCGCGGGCATGCGCACGGTATCTTCGCCCTGGGTGAATTCGCCACCGGCGGCGTCGCTGTGGGGGTCGTGGCGGTAGGCGTTGTCACGCTGGCGCCCGTATCCATCGGCGTTATTGCCTTGGGTGCCGTTGCCCTGGGTGGCGTCGCAATGGGAGCAGTTTCAATCGGCGTACTGAGCTTCGGTGCCGTCGCCCTGGGCGTATTTGCGCACGGACTCGAAAAGTTCTGAGTTTTATTGTCTCGAACTCTGGCTCGCTATAACCGAGCTAAAAAAAGGAGTCATCGAGTCGGATTAGAGGGTTCGACTCACAGATACGTCGAATTCCTCTGAAGGAGAGGACAGTCGATGCACCAGGGAGATAACTACAAGAGCTTCCGGATTCAGTGGTTCCCCTTTCTCTTGGTGCTCTTTCTCGCACTCTCCGTAGTTTCGGGAAGCAATGCTACAGGAAGCCCCAATGTCGTGCTGATTCTCGCCGATGATCTCGGGTATGGGGATCTTTCGAGCTACGGGGCTCCGGACCTCAAGACGCCACATATCGATTCCATCATTCAAGAGGGAAGACGATACGGTAATTTCTACGCCAACAGCCCCGTCTGTTCTCCGACTCGCGCGGCGCTTCTGACGGGCCGATATCCCGACTTAGTCGGAGTCCCTGGAGTCATTCGGACTTATCGTCACGACAACTGGGGGCACCTGTCCCCTGAAGCAACGCTGTTGCCCGAATTGCTTCAGAAAGCGGGGTATCGGACAGCCTGCATTGGCAAATGGCATCTCGGCCTCGACGACGCATCACATCCCAACAGCCGGGGTTTCGACTTCTTCCATGGTTTCCTCGGCGACATGATGGATGACTACTTTAATCATCTCAGGCATGGCAACAACTACGTCAGGCTGAATCGAGATGAAATTGATCCCGTTGGCCACGCGACCGACCTGTTTACGCAGTGGGCCGTCGACTACCTTGAAGCTGTAGACTCTGAAACCCCGTTCTTTCTTTATCTGGCTTACAACGCTCCTCATACCCCGATTCAACCCCCCGAGGACTGGGTTGCCCGCGTCCGTGAACGCGAGCCCCATCTCGACGGGTCTCGTGCGGCGCTTGTTGCGCTAATCGAGCACATGGATGACGGAGTCGGCCAAATACTGCGGAAACTTGAAAACCGGGGTTTGATGGAGAACACGTTGATTCTCTTCACGTCCGATAACGGCGGCCAGCTCAACGTGGGTGCCAGCAATGGCAGCCTTCGAGGCGGAAAGCAGAACATGTGGGAAGGGGGAATTCGTGTTCCATTCGCGGCCCGCTGGACAGGTAAGATTCCAGCAGGAACGGTCTCGGATCGGGTGGGTATTACCATGGATCTCTTCCCGACGATTTGTGATGCCGCCGGAGTCTCAGTACCCGACAGAATAGATGGTGTGTCCCTCCTGCCCGATATGGTCGGAGACTCAGCGGGCCCGAGCGAAGGAGATCGAGATCTGATCTGGGTCCGAAGAGAGGGAAACTCCCGGTATGGCGGTCGCAGTTATTACGCAGCGCGCAGAGGTGCGTTCAAACTACTGCAGAACACGCCATTCGAACCGATGCAACTCTTCAATCTCGAGACCGACCCGATTGAATCCAACCCGCTGCCGAACGATCATCCATCCTATTCGGAGCTCTTCCAACTGATCATGCGCCACATCACAGAGGCGGGGATGGTTCCCTGGCAGAGAGGCCCCTAGTTGACCTCGACTCAACTGACGTTAACTCCAATTACTGCCAGCATGACTCTCCCTCGAGACAGTTCGATCAGTACTCGCGGGCGATGATCTCGGCGACCTCACCGAAGACGGGATGGATATCAGCCTGCAATCCCCTTTGCAGCCTACGGATAGCCCGATCAAGCGCTTCTTCTCCTCGCCACTGGGGAAGCGGCCAGTTGAATGTCAGTTTATTCAGGCCTGGAACAAGGTGTTCCCGGCTGAGGGACAGAGTCACCTTCTTCCAATGGTTGGTCAGGGACAAAGTAGCTGTCCGACAGCCGTTAACCTCCACGTCGATACACCCCCTCACTGCACATGACTCTTCACTTGGCGCAGGCAGGCGTGCCGTGATCGCGAGTTCGACATCACTCGAACCGCAGCAGAAAAGAGCGAAGGAGGAAGCAGGCCAGGGGCTTCGATAGTAGGCCAATTCGGGTGGATCCTGGGATGCAATAACTTCGGGATAAAACCGTTCAAGAGGTTCCCAGAGGTTCCTCGGGCAGGCCAGATCAACGTTCAGACTCCCGCCCGGTTGTCTCCCCAGCAGGTTAGCGACAGCATCGGAATTTCCTGTGCGTTTCAACACTGCCTCGAACGCTTGGATCAAGTCGCAGTCCAGGTGTTCATACCGAAGCCCATGCTGAAAACCGAGCTGACAGCTCGACTGCAGGTTTCGAAGATGCCCTCTATGGAGTTCCTGGCCCGGGTCCAGACGAATGGCGACCAAGTTTGCCATGGCGTCTTCGGCTGAAGCGGAAGCCTGCAATGCCCTCTCGCACCAATGTTCGATGATGTCTGTCTTCCTGCCAACGGTCAGAAGACGGTGGGCATTATGAATCGCTGCACCCAGGAAAGTGGCCGATTCTGCCCGGGGATCTATCTCTGGAAACGGGACAGTCCGGGCGACTTCCTCCCATTCCAACTGACGGCTCATTCTACTCAACAGGCGGACAACTTCCGCGGTCACTCCGGCGATCGCTACATGCATTCCCCGGGCTGTTAGATGGCAGTAGTCAAGAAAGAGATCGCGCCCCGGTAATTGATCGGGGGAAAAGCGCTGGAAATTACGGCGCAGGTCCACAGTCGAAAAGCCAAACAAGGCTGCCCCACGCTCGAGGATCCCCTGGACCATTGGCGTCGCCTGTGGGGCACCCAGGAAACCCAGGGTGGCGTACTGGTTAGCATCAAGTTCAGCCCTGCAAGCCCTTTTTGCCTCCTCGAGATCTCCGCCCTCGAGATGTGCCCGGGCCAACATTCGCTGGGAGGTGGGGCAAGTATAACCATCGAGACGAATCATCTCATGGGCTTCTCGAGCGGCCTCAACCCAAGCGCCCTGCTGCAGGAATTTCATCCCCCGCTCATAATGTTCGTACCACAGGCGGGTACCCGATTCGGGTAGCCAGGCCACCGGCTGCCGGTTCTCCCAGTCAGCAAGATTAACCTCCGGTATCACCAGGACCACCGGAATACGCTTTGAGGCCGCCATTCTGGCGAGCCTGTCGAAGAAAGCGAACGATTTCTCCAAGAGTTTCCGGCTCGCCCTTTCGACGGGCCCCAGAAGACCCTCCTGCTCCAAGGCCTGGGCGTATCCAACGCGGCAGTTCATCGAAGGGACATAGGGCGACATCTCCGTTGTCTCAAGGAGCACCCAGTTGTTTCCAGCGAAGACGACAATGAGATCGGGGTTGAGTTGGAGTGCGCTCTCCACGGTATTCGTCAGTCCTTTAAGGGTCTCATTCGTGCGCGCCAGGTCAATGACTTCATAGGACTGCTGGGTGTCGACTGCGCGGAGCTGATCTTCCAAGACCTTAGCAGGCGTCAGGTGGGGCGCATAGAGATAGCCTGCGGCCACTGATTCTCCAAAGAAACAGATCCGTTTCTGCCCGGGTCGCTTACTGACCTTCAGCACTCGAGTCGAAGCGTAGTGATCTCCCCAAGGGCCTGGTTCCGGTCGCCGAAAGACCGTTTCGCCATCGATTTCGCTCGGTTGCCAGATACTGATGGCTCGGGCCTGTGCAGTCACCTCGTCTGGACAGGGAGGCACACGGGAGGATCTGCGATCTGCTTCCGACTTTGACCGAAACTGGAGGTCCCTTGCCAGCCTGATTCCTGCTGGGCTACCCAGCCAATTTGCGAGGGTACGGGACCAGTCCTTCTGAGCTTCCCCCTTAACCTCCTGCCCTGGATCACCTGACCGGCCTCGCACTAAACGATTCCTTCCTCTTCACACAAAGGTATAGAGATCATTGGGAATGGCTGCGGCGGCGGCTGAGGCCTGAAATCGTTGACGTGGCCACTGGTGGACAAGCCGTAGCCATTCTTCGGACACATCTTCACGGTCAATCAGGCGATGCCCAATGGCTATCGAGTCCAGATTGCACTGCACGAAACTCCGCAAGGCGTCGGCGGGTGAACAGGCGATGGGCTCGCCCCGGAAATTCAACGAAGTATTCAACAATACAGGGCAGCCTGTCCTTTCGTAGAAGAGCTCAAGGAGCCTGAAAAACTCGGGATTGTGGTCTTGAGACACTGTCTGCGGTCGTGCTGAACCATCCTGGTGCGTGATCGCAGGCAAATCGAAACCGGGCCGAACCTGGCAGGTCTGAAGCATGAAGTTCGACGAATCAGCGAGCTCGAAGTAGTCCGCTGCACGATCCTCGAGAACGCTCGGAGCGAAGGGCCTGAAGGACTCCCGCTTCTTTATTTCGAGGTTCAGTCGTTCCTTAATTCCTTCACGCCTTGGGTCGGCCAGGATACTACGTGCTCCCAGGGCCCGTGGTCCGAATTCCATTCGACCCTGAACCCAACCCACAACCCACCCTTTCTCAAGGCGATGGACCACGGCTTTGGCCAAGGCATCCAGGTCATCGCCGAAATCGTGTGCCCTCAGACCACAGGCCTTCAAAAGGGCGTTGATCTCTTCCTGACCCCAGGCCGGACCGAGGTACACGTGCTGCAAAGGCTGAGGAAGCCCTCCCTCGAGGTCTCTGAGGGCGAGTGCGGCTGCCCCCAGACACGCACCCGAATCTCCAGCCGCCGGCTGGATGAAGACCCGTTCAAAAGGTCCTTCGCGGACAATCTTCCCGTTCGCCACCGAGTTCAGCGCCACACCCCCTGCCAGGCACAAGTTCCTTGATTTCACCCGACTGGCGAGATATCGGACCTTGTCGAGCAAGATCTCCTCCAAGACCACCTGCAGGCTACTCGCCAGATCACAGTGGAAGTCCTGAACTTGCGATTCCGGCTCCCGCGGTGGAAACCCGACTAACTCGACGAACTGGGGAGAGAACATTCGCCGACCTTGAATGAAATCGAAGTAACGCAGATCGAGTTCGAACTGCCCATTTAAACCTGAGCGCAAAAGGCTTCGGAGGAGACCTGCGTAACAGGGCCGTCCGTAAGCGGCCAGACCCATCACCTTGTATTCGCCCCCATTCACCTTGAAGCCCAAGTAGGACGTAACCGTCGAGTACAACAGTCCAAGGGAATGGGGGAATCTGACTTCTTCGAGCTTGCTGATATCAGGGCCAACGCCCTCGAAGTAGGCCTGGGTTGTCCATTCGCCCACGCCATCAACCGTCAGAATGGCTGCGTCCGGAAATCCCGAGTAGAAATAACTGCTCGCCCCATGGGAAAGGTGGTGGGGATAGAACCTCAGTGGACCGCTGTAGCCCAGCCGGTCTCTGATCATCCGTTCAGGCAGCCTGGGATCAAGCCACGGCAGATCCCTGTCGTTGTTTGCCGGAACACCCGCCCACAGCTGCCGAGCCAGTTTATCGACCGGCACCTCGTAATAGGCAACGCAATCCAGATCAGCTACGCTCAAGCCGCCCTCTTTCAGGCAAAAGCTGAACGCCCCAACGGGCAGGCGCGGATCATGCTTGATTCTCGAGAATCGCTCTTCCGAAGCAGCGGCAATCAGAAGGCCATCCTGCAACAGACAGCAGGCCGATTCATGGTAGAACGCGGAGAGGCCGAGAATGTTCATGGCATCCGGATCATGCAACCCAGCGACGACTCTGCCCAGCAGGTGCGGGCCATTTCACCGTTTCTTGCGCAAACGACTGGCCAAGTCCCGATGAAGACTCAAGGGACGCATATCCGTCCAGACTTCTTCGATGTAATCTATGCACTGCGCTTTGCTACCGGTCTTCCCCACGTCCTTCCAGCCCGGGGGGTTCGTCTGGTCCACCGGCCAAATCGAGTACTGCTCCTCGTGGTTAATGACGACTTTGTACCTCTGGTTGTCAGGAAAATCTTTGAACACGCCACCTCCTTTGAGCCAAAATCATAGCATTGTCAACTGCGAGGGGTCACGATCCAGATCCTACATTTGGTCCGAGAAAGTTGGCCCCCTCGAGTACTATCACTCCGTTGAGAACCACGGTCAGGTATTCACCCGAACCGACCGGCCGGCACCAGGTGTTGACCTGCGATCTCCCCTGACCGCTTGGAAGAATCGCCGAATCAGAGTCAGCAACAAAGATCTGGAGCTCGTTCCCTTTCTCATAGCGCCTTTGCAGGCCGATCGGGACCCGGGATTTGCGCCATGGAGTCGCCGTAATCCGTTAGTCGACTTACAGAACAGAGTCCGCGTATTCCTTCTCGATCCGTCCCCGAGAGG
>CP070717.1:732014-738974 GCA_020350445.1 Acidobacteriota bacterium
CCAGTGAAGGTCCTTCTGCCGAGTCCAGCGAGGCTAGATGCCCCGCCAGGCCGGGCAACCAGCCTTTTTTGAGCCTGGCGATTCACAGCCCCAAGAGGTTTGGGGAACATGCCTGCTCGTCTAAAGGCCTGCCTAATGTGGCCCGGATGGTCAACGATCAGAATTCGCTTGACAAGGTCTCTTAGCGGGATTAAATTGATTTCAATTCTTGTTAAATTGCTTCGGTAATTTGCAGTTTCTCAAGTCATATCTTTCGGATGTTTGGGTTCTGTTAGTAAGGTCGCATCAACTGTATGTGGTCCGGAATCCGGCAGATTCTCTCGATTGCGGGACAGCTGAATGAGGTAGAACTCGACCGCCGTTTGGCAGGACAGTCGGGCACCTCGCTCCTCAACTTCTTCTTCCCAGAACTTGGAATACCCGTCCCGTTTAGCGCCTCCGCCTCCTTCATCTTCAACGCCAAACGCCTGGAACAAAGAGAAGAATCTTACGCACGAACCACTGAAAGGATGGGGATGATGGAGATGAAACGTTATGCAATGGTCGTGGCTCTTGTTTCAACGTTTTCTTTGGGAATTGGGTTAGCCTTCGCTGGAAAAGGGAAGCCGGGTGGTGGTGGCGGAAGCGCTCCGCCCTATGATCCGGCGATTGCTTATAGTAGTTGGCACTGCGGAAGCGGAAACCTGTTTGCGATGAATGCTGATGGTTCCAACAAGACGCTCCTTCTTCAGGGGGGCGGGCACCCAGCCTGGCTTCCTGGGGGATGGCTGCTGTTCAACCATGCGGGGATGACGCTTCAGGGTGAAGGCCTGTATGTGATTGACTCCTTTGATCCTCAGGCTCTTGCGAATATTGGCGACAGCTCGGGCTGCGTCGAGTTCGCCCTGGTCAATCCAGCAGATTCGGCGATGGTGGTCTGGTCCGATCCTCAGCAACTCCCTGACGGCGGGTGGACCGCAGAGATCTTCTTTGGCATTCAAGGTCCTGCCGGTTGGAATACGGTTCGAGTTGACACGTTCCCAGACGTGGTACTCCCAGGTGCATGGTCCCCGGACGGGACTCGGATTGCCGCTTTGCTGTGGGACAGCACCGACCTCAGGTCAAAGGGAGGCTGGATTCTTGAATTGACATACGATACCGACGGGTTGCCTGCCGGATTCGTTCCACTTTTGAATCTCACGAACGAGATGACCGTCCAGGGTTGGGACATGGATCAACCCACAGATTGGTCAGGCCAAAGCGATCGGTGGCTCTTGATGTCTGGATCTCAGGGATCGAACAAAGACGACGTCTTCTTGATAGACCTTTGGGACCCGGAAAGAACATTCCATAAGCTAACGAACAACGTCAAAGTATCGCACCGAAATGCGAAGTGGTCTCCGTGCGACGATCGCATCCTGGTCGAGGAAGTCTCGGGAGGTGTGAGTGAGAGTCACAAGTTGTCAATTTACGAAGTCTCCTTCGATGGCAGTGGAAATTTCCTTGGTGCTACCCGACTAGGTCAACTGCCTGGCGGCAAAACAGAGCAGTTCTTCTGGCCTGATTGGAGACCGGCTGGTCCGGGCGAGTGCAACCCCTGAAGGGGAAGTGGGCCAGCCTTCATTAGCCTGACCTCGACCAGTTGGCTCACCGCGCTGTGGGCAGAAAACACCTGTTTTTTGGACACCTGAAAGGTGAAAACAGAGGCCCGTAGACACTGGGTTTGCGGGCCTCAATTCTTGAGGGTTATTGGATAGTTCCTAGATTGCGCACTTGAGAAGATTGGATACGCTACTCTTGCTGTTTTCCAACGGTTCAGCGATTTGACGGAAGGTCCTCAGGGTCTTGAAAGGCGGCAAATCCAGCGAGGTGGATGCAAAACGGATACATCCTGCGGTGAGTAAGGTATCCAGCGGAAGGGAGTATAGGCTAACTGCCCACGAAGCAGAGGGAAAATGGCGCGCCCGGCAAGACTCGAACTTGCGACCTACGGTTTCGTAGACCGGCGCTCTATCCAACTGAGCTCCGGGCGCGCGATGCTTTTTGAGGAAAGGGATTATAGCACGAGATCTACCGGCCAAGTCTAATCCTCGATCGGATATCAAATAGAAGAATAATATGGCCTCGAAGGCAGGCGCTTGATTCGGATAGGCTGCTCAGATAGAGGGCTCAGATCGCGCCGGACGATTGTGGAGGAGAGCTCTCCACTCCAGCCTTTAAACACCAGTTCGGGGAGGTCATCACCCCCCATTTCAGACCTGCGGATTGATCTCCGCGGTCGCATCCGCCCCCAGGTAAAGTCCAAAAAGGTACGGCTTTTGGGCCATAAAGCCGAGGGCCTGGTTTTTCACCTCTTCTTCGGAAAAGAGGATGTCGTAGCGCCACGACTTGTAATTGAAGGCCAGGCTGCGCATGAGGTAGATCGGTTTCAAGAAGTTGATGACGTCCTGCCGGGCTGATTCCTCGACCGTCTCGTAGAGATAGAGTGCGGAGTAGACAATCTGTGACCAGAGCATGAGATCGATGTTGTAGTAGTCCATCGAAACCATGTTCGAAATCTGCCGGTAGGCGTAGGGGCTGAGGAATCTCTGTACCAGGTTCTGGTGGGCGTGAAACTCCCTTCGACAATCGGACTTGAGCTTGAGGATGTTGACATCGAGCCACTGTGGCTGTTGCAGCTTCTTCTCTCCGGTCACATCGGTCGAGCGGATTCGTCCCTGGCCGAGGGGATCATCCCCGGTGGGCCGCCAGCCGTCGTACCACGTTGCCTTCATCTTCACCAGGGTTGAAAAGAGGGTGTGCACAATCTCGTCGAACATGCAGCCGAGTTTCGGTGTGCTGGCCTTGTGGATCTTGGCCCCGAGACCGGCCTGGCAGACCTTGAATGAGGAGTTCAAAGCGTGCAGGGAAAGGAAGATATCGGCTCCGTAATGTCTCGCATCATCACTCCAGTCCTGTTCCATCCAGTGACGGCACAGGTCCCTCGAGCAGGCAAACTCGCCTCCGGTTGGCTGGCGGATGTCGTTGCCGGTCAATCCCATCAGGAGAGGGAAGCAGATGTGATTGGTGATGGCCCCATCGAACTGGTTGCGCGAATAGACCGGGGTGACATAGTCATAGCCTTCGAGAATGGGGAACGCGAGATACTCGATCCATTCGGGTGTGATCGACCGAAGATCACCATCGACCGCGATGATGGCCCGGGCTCCCACTTCGAGACTGTATCGGAAGAGGTTGAGGAGATTGTTGCCTTTCCCCGTTACTCCGGGTGGCGTGGTCAGACAGTGGCGATCGACCTTGCTCTCTGCCGCGAGGAACGCTTCCTGGGTGCCATCAGGGCTGGAATTGTCGCAATTGACAATGATAGAGCGCTCATTTGGAAAGTGCCGCAGCAGGCCCGCTCCCACGATCTGGGTGACAGAACCGATGGTAGGTGCCTCATTATAGGTTGGAATTCCGACGACGATATCGTAGTTCTGAGACATCTGAGCTCCCTTACCCCTGTGTTTGGACGTCCTAGGCAGTTGCGATTGATTCTATGGCGACCGCGGAACGTGGTCAAAGCCTTTCTCACAAATGCAATCGATGGGGAGATCATCAGCCCGCTATTAGGATATCCTGATAACCATCTATGGAATTCAGGGTTTCGATCGCTCAAATCAATCCGAAAAGTGGCGATATCAAGGGGAACTCCAGACTGATCCTGCAGGGAATTGATCAGGCCCGGGAACAGGCGGCTGATCTCGTGGTCTTTCCAGAGATGTGTCTGACCGGCTACTGTCTCGATGAAAAGCTTTTGTTCAATCGCACGTTTCTCAGAGACAACAAGCGCATCCTCCTCGAAGAGATTGTTCCAGCCTGTAAGGGGATTGCTGCGATTATCGGATTTGTTGACTTCGAAGAGGAAGGCAGTGGACCCGACTCCGGGCCGATCCGGTACAACGCCGCGATGGTCGTCGACGATCGACGAGTGTCCGATATCGTGCATAAGAGGCTGCTCCCGTCCTACCGCTACTTCGATGACAAACGTTATTTCAAGGCGGGTTCGCGGGTGGAGCCGATTCTGTTGGGTCCCGGCGGGAAGGTCCGGATCGGAGTCCTGATCTGTGAGGATCTCTGGGACGAGAAGTACGACTTCAAACCTGCCGGAGTCTACGCTGAAAAGGGAGTGGACTATCTCTTCTGTATAAACGCAAGTCCATTCGTCTGTTCGAGCCCTGGGCTCGAGGATGGTAAACGCTTTCAGCGGAGTCTTTTGATCCGGTCCCATGTCGAAGCCTACGGAGTTCCGATCGTTTCAGTCAATACCGTAGGCATCGGGGATAACGGGAAGAACATCATTCCTTTTGATGGTTTCAGCTCGGCTCACGACCGACGGGGGCAGCAGGTCGCATGCCTGGCTTCTTTCGCCCCAGACCAGCAGACCGTGACCTTCAACGGGGGAGTGGCGTCTCCTGTGGAGGTTCCGGTCTTTGAACGTGAACAGGAAATTTACGATGCCCTGGTGATGGGCGTGCGGGATTATTACGATAAGACTGCGGCCTTCACAGGGGTTCTCGAAGCGGTTTCAGGTGGGATCGACTCGGCACTGGGGGCGGCGATCGCCTGCGATGCGATGGGTGCGGAGCGGGTGAGCCTCTACAATCTGCCCTCCAAGTTCAATTCGGAAACTACGCAGACCGCCGCAGCCCAACTGGCCCGGAACTTCGGGACGGAATACCACGTGGTACCGATCCAGGACCTGGTCGATCAGGCGGTCCGGGATTTCGAAAGCCACCTGCATCCAATGCGCAGCCATCTGACGCTCGAGAACCTGCAGGCACGGATCCGCGGGGTGATCATGATGGCGGAATCGAATGATCGCGAGGCCCTGCTGCTGACCAATGGCAACGAGACTGAGATCGCCCTCGGTTATGCCACGCTCTATGGAGATATGGTGGGCGGGCTGGCTGTCATCGGCGATTTGCCCAAGCCGGACGTTTATCGCGTGAGCCGGTATGTGAACCGGCGCTGGGGGAGGGAAATGATCCCTCGAGCAATCTTCGAGATTCCGGCTTCGGCTGAACTGAGCGAGGGACAGGTGGACCCCTTCGATTACTCGGTGGTTGGTCCGATGGTGAGTGATTTCATCGAGAAGAACATCAGTCCGGAAGTCCTGGCCGATCAGTTCGAGCGCCGGGAGCTGAATCTCAACAAATATGAAGCGACGGAGGCCGGGGACCTCTACACGCGTTATGACCGGGCCTCCTTCCTGGAACTGGCCCGCAAAACCTATAGGACGATGACCTACTCGGCCTACAAGAGGGTTCAGGCGGCGCCTATCATCGTGGTCTCGGAACGGGCCTTCGGCTTCGATCTGCGCGAAACGATCATCAACGGCTGGCGATAGGTGGGGTGTGAGGACTGTGGCGTGAGGCCTGTGGCGTGGGGCCTGGGGCGGGATGGTCCGGGTGGCCAAATGGGTTTGTACGTAGGGTGGGTTTGGCAAGCGAGACGCTTACCGTTCGAGTTGGCCGGACGATTTGGACGTTGTCAACGGGAATCGCTAGAATGGTGGAGCAGTGTGAAGGCAGAGGATAGCCGCTGTCTCTCTGAATTGAGATCTGAATTGTGAGGTAGCAGACGGGTGTTTGATAGCCGGGTCTTTGCAGAACAACCTGACGGGCTGATCGCGGAAAACGAATTCCGGACCGTCGAACTGGCGATCGCTTTCAAGCGGATCAAGTGCTACAGCTGCGACAATATCAGTATCTATAAGTATAGGGTTAAGGAGATCCGTCGGAGCCCGGCGCCCGAGATCTCACCCGAGGTCCCACCGGTCGAGGAAGTCTCGAGCGAATTCCGCACCACGATCCCCCG
Source organism: Acidobacteriota bacterium (assembly GCA_020350445.1). Lineage (GTDB taxonomy): Bacteria > Acidobacteriota > UBA6911 > RPQK01 > JAPXNP01. The sequence continues at coordinate 737,853 of CP070717.1, forward strand.
TTTTGCCCAGATCCCCGAAACGGTGAAGTGCAAGCATTGCGGGGAAGTCCTGGGTCTGTTCCCGTTTTGTGTTTTTTAGAATGCTGAATGCTGAATGCTAAATGCTAAATGCTAAATGCTAATTGCTAATAGCCAATAGCCAATAGCCAATAGCCGATCGCCAATCGCCAATCGCCAATCGCCATTCCCTCGCCGGTTTCAAGCTCAGTGCTCCGGTTGCTTTTTCGGGTCATCTGATGGCGCCCAAGATCCTTTTCTTCAGTCCCTTAGGTTGAAAAAAGGGCGAAAAACGCGTCGAGTCTTCTTTTGAAAAAGTGAAAGAAAAAATGAAAAAAATTTTCGCTGTTTTCGAGCTATTTCTCTCTAAGTGCTTTCGGTGCAGGAGTTTAGGGTTGAATTTTGCCGACTTGAACAAAGCGAAATAAATGCGTATCATTTGCACCCGTGGCGGCCAACTGGCTGTCAGGTCGTCGAGTCAGCTCATGACGGCCGTGATCTTTGACAACTGGGTGGAGATTGAAGAAGTGCGGGAGAAGACTCTGTTTAAACTCTTAAACTGAGAGTTTGATCCTGGCTCAGAATAAACGCTGGCGGCGTGCCTTACACATGCAAGTCGAACGCGAAAGGTCACTTCGGTGACTGATTAGAGTGGCGAACGGGTGAGTAACGCGTGGGTGATCTACCCTGAAGTGGGGGATAACCAGCCGAAAGGCTGGCTAATACCGCATAAGCCGTAATTTTCGTTAATTACGGGAAAAGCTTTGGTTGCTTTAGGAGGAGCTCGCGTCGGATTAGCTAGTAGGTGAGGTAATGGCTCACCTAGGCTACGATCCGTAGCCGGTCTGAGAGGACGTACGGCCACACTGGGACTGAGACACGGCCCAGACTCCTACGGGAGGCAGCAGTGGGGAATTTTGGGCAATGGGGGAAACCCTGACCCAGCAACGCCGCGTGGAGGAAGAAGGTTTTCGGATCGTAAACTCCTGTCCCGAGGGACGAAGCAAGTGACGGTACCTCGGGAGGAAGCCCCGGCTAACTCCGTGCCAGCAGCCGCGGTAATCCGGGGGGGGGCAAGCGTTGTTCGGAATTACTGGGCGTAAAGGGCGCGCAGGCGGCTTCGGA
>CP070717.1:739074-742238 GCA_020350445.1 Acidobacteriota bacterium
GGCTTCCATACCACTTCGCAGGGCACCTTTGAAGGCATGCCGGGCATGAGGTTCGATTAGGATCAGAAGGTCGACACATTTTGCAGCCTCACTTCCGAGCGAGGTCAGTCTCCTGTGAGCCCTTGCTTCTCCATCAGTACAGTCGGCAAGCACCGCAACCCTGCGCTTGCAAGCTGCCTCACGCATAGTTTCAAAGGCAACCTTGAACGTACAGACAGATGCATTGTATTCGTCACGAAGAAAGACGACTCCCGAAGGAAGAACAACTGGTTCGAGCCTGGCCTGGAATGGGCGAAGACGGGCGAGTGCTTCCAATGCCTGCCCTACAGGTATTCCGAGTTCTCTGGATCCCAGAACTGCGGCAGCCACAGCCGGTACCCAGTGCCTGCCGACCAACTGTGTTCTTACAGTCCAAGACTGCTCCTCGATTCGACAATCGAACTGGAACCTCTCAGGCCATTCCGATCGCGTCTCGAGCACAGTCAGATCATTCCTGTCATCCGACCCAAACCAGACCGTCCTTTTTCCCTGCGGCGAAAGAAAAGACTTCAGGTACGGATTGTCGCCATTGACAATTGCAGCCCCTCCGGGTTTCAGCCCGTCGATGAGGGAGAGCTTCTCACGGGCAGTCTCCTCCAACCCTTTGTACCTCGCACGTGGGTCTGAGCGACGTCGATCACCAGTACTACGTCGGGTCGAAGCAGCCTGCTCACAGGACCAAGCGTTCCCGGACCTTCCGTGCCGGCCTCGATCACGGCGATCTGGTGCCAGGGCTTTACTCTGAGGACATTCAGGCAGACCAACTGGCGCCCGTTCTGGTTACGAGCACTTCTGTAGACCCGAAACCGGCTCGATAGGATGAGAGCGAGAGCTTCTTTGGCAGTGGTCTTCCCGACACTCCCCGTAATGGCGACGAACTTCGTCCGAAACAGGAGCCGTCGCCAGACCCAGGCCAGAAGCAGCAGCAGAGGGTAAATCACCTTCAGTACTCTTCCCACAAATGTCTGTCGAAACCGGTGCAGGCTGAGTCGCTTCATGTTCGACTAATTATCACATCTACTTCTAATGGCAGGCCGATCGGCAAAGCTGGAACTTCCCGGCTGGTCCCAGTGGTATGTGATCGACGAACTCGTAGGAGCAGCGAAGTTCACCCTTCACGAATTCAGACAGGGCCCTGGAGAGCTGCTCGATCTCACTCTGTCGGGGCGGTTCGAAAGGCAACACCTTGACCAGGAGGCTTTCCCGATTCTCCTGAATGATCTGGTATTGCTTAATCCACGGCATCGTCATGGAAAGAGCCATACACAGACGTTCCGGCGGGATAGAATCTCCGCCAGGAAGCTTGATCCAATCCACCTTGCGGCCTTCCACTCTCTTCAACGTTGCCCAAGGCAAACCGCAAGGACAGGGCGCCGGGCCACGCTCCACCCAGTCCCCCAACCGGAACCGGATAAACGGCTGGGTGAAGGAATGGAGAGCAGTGATCACTGTCTCTCCCCCCTGCCCCGAACCGACTTCGCCATCCCCGTTCAACACTTCGAGCAAGACCGTCCGCTCGTTGACGTGAAGTAGCCCGGTCTCAGGGCACTCCGCGGCGATCAGGTGGAACTCATGACTTCCGTAACTCTCGTAGACCCGGGCTCCAAACCCCGCCTCTATCTGCCTCCTCATCGAGGGAGTCATCGTCTCTCCTCCCGCAATCAGAAACCTGGGATTTATCGCTTCCCGGTCGCTCTCATCCAGATCGGCAGCGAGATGAGACAAGAAGCCGGGATAGCCCACGATCACGTCGGGCCGATACTCTCTCAAGGCTCTGCAAACCACATCGGGTTCCTGCAACGAATGGATCATTCTCATCCCGAAAATCCCCAGTCGCGAGAGCACTCGCATGGTTTCAGGAAGATCACTGCCTTGACCCACGATCTTTACCTTTGCCATCCGCGTCCCCAGTCCAAAGCCAAACAGGCTCCACGTCTGTAATGCATATGTACTGAGGAGACGATCTTCAAACCAGGAACAGCGCACTTTGAAAGGAATGCCGGTTGAACCCGTTGTTCGCCGGCACACCAGTTTGTCGATCTTGTACCTCCGGTCCACAAGCTTTTCCGGAGGCAGAATCTGGAGGTCTTGCTTTGTACTGGTTGGGATCTTCTGCAGGTCGCTCAGACTTCGAAAGTCACTGGGGTGAAAAGAAGAACTATCGAATAGCTCTCGGTAGTAGCGGACATGTCGGTAGGCATGGCACACCAACTCCCGCATACGTTCCTCCTGAAACTCTTGCAGCTGTCGGCGGTCGCGGGGCGGTTTCGCCAATGGAAGAAGGGATCCAATTCTCGAGGATACAGGCATGGCTCCATATTCTACAGTCTGCGGCACCCACCGGGAGTTGCCCTCTAGAAAGCGGAGTGCATCTCAGCAGAGATACTTCGTAACCGCCTGCAAAAAAGGGCTGGTGAGCACATCGCCCCATCAAGATTTACTGAAATCTGAAGAAACAGGGTTGTGCTCAATGTCAATTCTTGTTCTTATCAGCAAGGAGGAGGGTTCATGCTTTTCAAGAAATTCGTCGCGGTGACTATCTTCTTTTTACTCATCTCCTGTTCCGGATCCGACCCGAATCAGGGGGCTTCTATTAAACTTGGCGTCTTTGAGGCCGCGCCCTGTCCGGTCCCGTTTCCTGAAGCCGAAAATCCTGAAGAAGCCGTGAAGTGTGGGTATGTCCAAGTTCCCGAACTCCATGGGGAGGCCAATGGCGGAACCGTCCGTCTAGCCGTAGCCGTCTTCCCGAAAAGAGGTGACCGGTCGGAAGTTGAAGCGCTCGTAGTGGCCCCACCCGGGCCGGGCACCTCGGCGATCGCCAACATCGGTCCAGTCGTCGCATCACCGGTTGGAGACAGTCTTCGGACGCTGAGAGACGTTGTTCTCATCGAGAACCGGGGCCTTCCACTCTCCGAGCCGGCCCTTCTGTGCGACGAAGTCGTTGAAGCATCCTATGAGAGGCTGCAGAAGAACCTGTCGGCCGAAGAGGTTCTGGAACTGCAGACTCAGCCTGTTCGGGCCTGTTGGGAACGGCTGCGCGGGGAGGGTATCAACCTCGATGCATTCAACTTCTCAGAGATTGCCGCTGACATGGCGATGGTGATGGGAACTCTTGGCTATGAGAA
>CP070717.1:742338-746042 GCA_020350445.1 Acidobacteriota bacterium
AGGTGGGTGAAAAGATCATTGCGCAGGTCGTACTCGATGTAGCGCGACACTCCGATCAGGATCCGTCTCATCAGGTACCGGAAGATGCCTTCAATGATACTGAGCGCCGTGATCACGAGGGCAAAGTAGACCAGGGTCCGGGTATCGACCTGGCCTGCCTGGAGTGCATCAATGGCGTTCTTCAGGACCCAGGGGGCGAGAACCGCGGCGAGGTTGGTCAGCAGGACCATGAGGGTGCCTGCGAGAATGCGGCGCCTGTAGCGCTTGAGGTAAGGAATCAGACGAAACAGAGCCCGACTTCGCTTTGGCCTGGACTCAGCGGGCATCGAACCCTACGACATGAGGAATCCGCTGATCGTCTGGTCCGAAGAACGTTAGCTTGTAACCTTTGATAAACGGCGAATTCTCGGTATAGCGAACTTCGAATGTGCTCGAAGTCCCGGGTTCGATCGGATTCGGCGAGGGCTCCACGTCCAAATCATCCAAAGGTTTGTCATCGGCGCCGATGACGGTGACCCTGACCCGGACTTGCTGAGGAACCGTGGTTTGGTTCCAGACCTCTGCGTTCAACGAAAAGCCTTCGAAAAAGCGTTCGAAATCGACCGAGCTGACTCGTAGCGGGGTGACCTGCCAGGCGTCACTCGCTGCAAAATTCTGAAAGATGGGCAGGGGCGTGAAGATGAAAATCAGGAAGAACGCCAGGCTGCAGGTGAGCGACAGGAGCAGTGACTTGAAGACGACCGGCCACTGGTTGATCTTTACCTTTCCTGCTGTCAGGGAACCAGAGCGTTCATCGGGGATCGATTCTTCATAGAGATCGCCGATTCGCCGCTTCCGGGTCCTCAGCCGGATACTGCCGTAGGTCAGAATCAGGACGAAGGAGACGAGGAAGACCCAGAGCGAATACTCCAGAGCCCGATCGAGGATTTTCAGGACTTCAGGGTTCATGGTCTCTCGGGGCCGGGTAGCGTACTCGGGGTTTCTTTCAGCATATCAGGGACACTCGAAGGAGATGGCTCCCAGAAGCCTCCCCCGGTCTTTTCCAACTCGAACTTCTGGCCAAACAGGATTTTGCCGAACTTCGTCAACAGCTCTCTCTCTTTCTCCCCGTTACTGACGATCTCGACCCAGGTTTCATTCCCGAAGAAATCGCGCTTGAGTGCCCGGATGTTGCAGGCAGCTGTCAACAGGGTCTCGCGGGCTTCGACGAGTTCCACCACGATCTCGTACTGGAACTCCACCTTTTCCCAGTAAGCGTCCGCCAGTTTGATCGGAGTTCCGATCTTGGCGATGTGACTCTTCGTCAAGGTGCCGGAACTATATTCTCTGAAATTGGTCACCATGATTCCCCGGCCCTGGTCCTCACTACTGATTGCCCATTTCTCCGACACGAGCGTGTCCCTCATCCCCCGCCAGGCAGCTTCGTAGGGAATCTGCAGTCTCAATGGAGCCGGCGCCGCGGCCTGGGCTCCAATTGTCTGCAAAGCCAGGGTGATCAGAACGGAGACTATGATTTGAACGTGTCTTGATCTCATCTGCAGTTCCTCTTCCCCCAGTTTAAACCATCTTACCGGAAAGGAAATCACAAGTTCATGAAGACCGAAGCCGGTCTAACGCTGATAGCGCTGGACCGCCCGAGAGTGATCCCTGTAGTTCGTGGAAAAGATGTGGCTTCCGTCGTTTCGGGACACAAAAAAGAGATAGTCGGAGTCCGCGGGATTCAACGCGGCCAGAATCGAAGCCTGGCCCGGATTGGCGATTGGTCCCGGAGGAAGGCCCGGGTAGAGATAGGTGTTGTAGGGCGAATCGAGCTGCAGGTCGCTCCGGTGGATGATCCCGTCGTATTCCTTGACTCGTTTGACCGCATAGATCACGGTCGGGTCACAGGCTAGCTTCATGCCGATTTTCAGGCGGTTGTGGAAGACCGCCGAAACCAGTGGCCTCTCTTCCGGTTTGCCGGTCTCTTTTTCGATGAGAGAGGCCAGCGTGACGATTTCGCTGATGCTCAACCCGATTCCGGCTGCCCGCTGGCTGAGATCGTCCGTCCAGAGTCGCCGGAACGTGCTGAGCATCAAGTCAACGATCGCCTTCTCATCCGACCCGCTGGGCAGGAAATAGGTGTTGGGATGGAGGAACCCCTCGAGCGTCTCGGCCTCGGGATTCAGATCGAGAATCGGGGCCGGGTCGTTCATCAGGACGAGAAACCGTTCGAGTGAGCCAAATCCTGCGGAGACAAAGACCTGGGCGATTTCGACCCGGTCGAGGCCTTCGGGAACTGTCACGCGATAGTGGTGAATGTCTCCATTCTTAAGTTTCTCAACCACGTCGAAAAGCGACAGATTGCCTTCAAAACGGTATTCACCGGCTTGCAGTTGTTGCTCGCGCCGGTAGAAGCGAAAGAAGATCTCGAACAGCCGTGAGGACTTGATCACTCCGGACTCTTCGAGTTGCTGAGCTGTTCCTTTGATGGTCTGGCCGCTCGGAACTGTCAGGACCAGTTCCGGTGCTTCATAGTCCCGGTAGGGCTGATTCAACTCCAGCCAGCAGTATGCGGCGGCGACGGCCGCGACAGCCAGGAACAGGGTGGCGAGAGACGGAAGGAGCCAGAGAAGCCGGGCCCGGCGCAGGATGGGACGCCGAGGCGCAGCTTGAGCTTCCTTGCTGTCGGCCTGGTCATTCGTTGTCACGCTCACTGTTCATCAAGATACCATTGGAGGATTAAGGCTGCGGCATACTGATCGCGAAGCTTCCTTCGCTCACTGATCCGGATACCCTGTTCGGCCATCAGGCGTTCGGCTTCTTTCGAAGAAAGTCGCTCATCACTCCAGACCAGGGGAAGCATCGAAGCCTCTTCGAGTTGCCCGGCGAATTCGGTGACGGCCTGCTGGAAGGGACTCGGTTCCCCCGACAGTCGCGCCGGGCGTCCGACGACGATCTTCTCTACGGAATGCTCTCGGCAGAGCGAGACGAGGGCCTGCAAATCGGAGTCAATTGTCGTGCGTCGGAGAGAGGTTAGAGGCCGGGCTGTCAGTTTGAGTGGATCTGATACCGCCACACCAATCACTTTTGATCCGATATCGAGGCCGAGCCATCGAGACATTTGCATACCAAAACCGCCTGTTGAACTTGAGACCCTAAATCTGCCAGACTTCTGATATAGTCTTGTTTTACAGCGGTATTCTATGCGTAAATATTAGCGAGTTCATTCGTATAATCTTCTTAAGAGTTGAGAAACCTCTCCATGTTGGAACGGCTTAAGCTAGGAATTCTATTGGCATCGACCGTGATCGTCGCATACGGTTTGGTCGGCGGACTGATGTTGAAAGTCTCCGCCGGAGACGAGGCGTATCGGGATCTGTCGGTCTTTACGACGGTCTTCAGTAAGGTTGAAGACGACTACGTCGAGAAGCCGGATATGTCGAAGGCGATGAGTGGTGCCCTGCACGGGATGATGGAGGCACTGGATCCTTTTTCAAGCTTTGTCGATGCCAAGACTTACGCCCAGCTTGATTCGAAGCAGAACGGGGGCTGTGTCGGCCTGGTACTGTCGAAGCGCTACAGTTATGGGTACGTGGTGGCGGTGGCTCCGGTGGGTCCCGCACATGACAACGGGATTCGTGTGGGCGACCTGATTGAATCGATCGACGGGTCTCCGACGGTTCTGATGAGTCTCTGGGAAGCGGAGCAGCGTCTGCGTGGTTCCG
>CP070717.1:746142-751744 GCA_020350445.1 Acidobacteriota bacterium
GCTGCTGCTCGAGCTTGTCCATCTCTCCCAAGACTTCGAGCTTCTTCTCTTCCGATCCCTTGATATTAATTTCCCAACCCAGCAACCGGGAAGCCAGGCGGACGTTCTGCCCTTTGCGCCCAATCGCCAAAGAAAGCTGATCTTCGGCAACAATCACTTCCAAAATTTTCTCACCCGGGTCCACAACCAGAACCTTGGAGATCCGGGCAGGGTTGAGAGCGTTGATCGTATAGTCAACGATATCATCCGAATAGTTGATGATGTCGATCTTCTCTCCCCTCAACTCACGGATGATCGCATTGATGCGGCTCCCCTTCATCCCGACACACGCGCCAACCGGATCAACGGTGTCGTCAGTACTGGAAACGGCGACCTTCGCCCTTTCCCCACCTTCTCGCACCGCGTTCTTGATCACTACCGTATTGTCGTAAACTTCCGGAATCTCCGCTTCGAACAAACGAATCAGAAGACTCGGGTCCGTACGCGAACAGATGATTTGAGGCCCCTTGGTAAGGCGATGAACTTTGATAATAACGGCCCGAATCCGATCACCCAGATTGTATTGCTCGTTGCGAGACTGTTCAGTATAAGGCAGGAGTGCCTCAGTACGGCCGATGTCCAGTATAACGTCGCGCCCCTCGTACCTGCGGACGATCCCGTTCACAACAATTCCGACCTGATTTGAGAACTCCTCGAAAATGATCTCACGCTCGGCTTCTCTAACCTTCTGGACTATCACCTGTTTCGCGGTCTGGGCGGCAATTCTCCCCAACTCAAGGGTTGGCTTCGGCATTTCGATGTAGTCACCGACCTCGAACGTCTCATCAATTTCGAGCGCCTCTTCCAGCGACATCTGGCGGGCTGGGTCTTCAACCTCTTCAACGATTTCACGAACAGCGAAAACCTCGATCTGACCCGTCTCATGATCGATACTCGCCTGCAGGTCCTCTTCCGTCTTGAAGAACTTCCGGGCAGCAGCGACCATGGCATCCTCCAAAGCCGAATAAACGACTTCGGGATCGATACCCTTCTCTTTGCTCAATTGCTCAATAGTCTGACTCAGCGTGTTGACCATATTCGTTTCCGGGGCAAGTTCCCATTCATTGACTCACCAGTTCAAATGATGAGATTTTCACTCGAACCGATACACCAAATTTGCCTTTTTCACATTCTCGAGTGGAATTCTATAAAGGACACCTTCGCAATCGAGGCTCAAAACCGTCTCAACTAACTCGACAATGTAGCCCGTAAAATTCTTCCGGTTCCCAACCTTCTCAAACGTGACCAGTCTGATTTCCTTTCCTGTAAAACGCCTAAAATCATCCGCCTTAAACAACGGCCTCTCAATCCCTGGAGAGGAGACTTCCAACGTATAATGGAAGTCCAGGAAGTCTTCAACGTCAAACAACGCACTGATTTGACGACTGACCTCGGCACAATCAGAGATCGTTATCCCGCCGGGGCGATCCAGATAAACACGCAGGATCGGAGCCCCACCTTTCGGCACGAACTCAACATGCACCAGCTCGAAGCCTTCCGACTCGACCAGGTCCTGAATCAGTTGCTCAGCACGCCTTTCAACGTCGATCATCTTCCCAAAAAAACAAAAAAGTGGGCATTGGCCCACTTAACGCGCAGACAAAACCGGACGTAATTATAGCCAAACCAACCGTTTAATTCAAGATCTCTATCTGGCCGAGATGGGCGAAAACAGGCTTCAACTTCTCGGCCGGACCGGCCAGTAAAAGGGTGGATTGCTCTGCGGGAAGAATCGTGCCCACCTTCCTGCTGAAAAACTCTGGCGAGACGCGTTCCAGGCGCAGATTAAAGGTCGTGATGTAGCTCACGCCCAACCCGTACAGGTCTGCGTCCAGAAAGCTTCGGATCTGAGAAATCGGGCTGTCGAACGAGTTCACATATTCGTGACTGACCAGTTCCTTTGCTTCGTTAAACCTCTCGAGGTCGAACTCACCTTTTCGAACGGCCTCCACCGAGTTAACAATCTTGTCATAGTACAGCCCCAGTTGCTCAACGGGACTTTCAATACTGACCTGGAAATAACCCGGCATCCGTCGCGCGACAAGTTGCGCCTGCCCCCGGATCTGGCTACTCGAAGCTATCTCCTGGGCCCAATCCGGCAGAGACAGAGTCAAGTACTGCTCCAGAATCTTCAGCACGAGAAAATCGGTCGACTTGCGCTCAACACTGATATAACCCCAGCGAAGAAAGCCCGAATCACGGTCTGATTCAACCAGCATCAGACGCGGCGTATCGGGAACGGCCCCCCTGCGGAAGGTAAAAGGTGCCGGATTACTCCTCACCCATCCCCCCCAGCGACGGCCCAGCCGTCGAAAGAGCTCTTCCCGGTTCTCCTGGAACTGTACGGCCAAAAGGGCCTGGTTCGGCAAAAGGAGCCTGCGGTACTGGATCTTCACATCCCGGAGGAGCAGATTCGATAACTCCTCGGCACTCGCCTCCACGGAATGCGAATAGGGATTTCCTTCGAACAACCGTTCGTTGAAGATCTTCTCCGTAAGGCCTTCCAGGGTCGCATCCTTCTCTCCAGTAGACGCCAGGAGGCGAGCCTTGACCCTCTCCATCGAATCCTCAGTGAACTCGGGCCGGACAACGACCTCAGCCAACCTCGTCAGGGCGAACTCAAGGGATTCGATCGGTGCCGAGCCTGAAAAATAGATGGCATCCCAGTCGACCGAACCGGTGACCTTCACACCTCTCGATTCGAGTTCAGCCCGAGATGCCTCATCATTCAAGGTATCGAGCATCATCTCAACCATGAGGTGCGTCGCTCCAGATTTGCCCGCCGGATCGAATGCCGCTCCGTTCTTGACCATTAACAGGAATGGCAGCTTCTCCGACCGACCATCAAAGAACAGAAACTGCATCCCATTCAACAATGGTTTCCGCTCGACCGACGGCAACTCAAGGGATCCCTGAGCAAAAGTTTTCTGCCCACCTATGCTCAGGATCAAGAAAATCGCGAAAATCAGATGGCCAGCACGTATAATCAGCTTGAAACCTCTCATGGAGTTAAGAGCCTCTTGAATTTCAGGTTTGTCGACGTCGAACGGCACAGATTCGACAATGGACTTACCGTCCTGATCCGTCCGGACCGCTCCGTTCCGATTACGACCAGCATGATCTGGTATCGCGTCGGTTCGAGTTCCGAGCTTCCCGGCCAAAGAGGTATCTGCCACTTTATCGAACATATGCTGTTTAAGGGTACTAAACGTTTTGGCAAAGGGGCAATTGACTACATCACCACCCAGAACGGTGGCTTCAATAACGCCTTCACAGCACATGATTATACGGCCTATTTCTTCAGCTTTGCGTCAGACCGGTGGAAACAGGCCCTCGAGATCGAGGCAGACCGCATGTTTAACGCCCAATTCGACGAAGCTGAATTCGACTTGGAACGACAGGTGATCCTCGAAGAATTACAGATGGCGCTCGACGACCCGTGGGACTTTCTCAGACTTGAAATGGACCAGGCTGCTTTCCAGAAACACCCTTATGGCCAGCCGATCCTGGGGACTCGGGAAGACCTTGAGAACATGACGCGTGAAGCGCTTCTCGAGTTCTATGGAACCCACTATGTCCCCGGTAATGCCACACTCGTTCTCGTCGGCGATGTCGAGACTGATAAAGCACTCAAGGCCGTCGAGCAGACACTCGGCAAACTGCCTTCGTGCACAGTTCCCAACCTGGCTGAAGCCCGTTCCGAGCAGCGCACGCAACTTGTTCGCCGCTTCCTCGAACACCCGACCGGCGTCTATCGGATGCTGGTCGCCGTTCCAGCTCCTTCCTCCACAGAGGCAGATTTTGCCGAGATGAACGTTATCGACCGAGCCCTTTCCGAAGGGAAACTCTCGAGACTCCATCTCCGACTCGTCGAACAGGAACACTGGGCATCGTTTGTAACGACCGAGATCGAAGACACCCGCGAACCCTACCTGCTGTTTATCCGGGCCGAACTGCGGGAGGGAGTCGACCCCGGACGGGTCGAGTCGGCGATTCTGGAAGAACTCGAAGAACTCGCTGAAAGACCTCCAGAGGGTGACGAACTCGAGCGGGCCAAGAACCAGCTGATCGTTCATTTCCTGGGCGATATGGAAACCACATTTGACCAGGCCTTCCAGTTTGGCCTGCTAGAAACGCTGGACCGTTGGGAAAACCTCAACGCTTACCTCAACCGGGCAGTCGGTGTCAGCCCCGAAGAGCTCGCCACAGCCGCCCGGACTTACTGTGATCGAAATCAGGCCGTGATCTGCCATTTGGCTCCGATGTAGTACTGGATGTTCAAGAACTTTCAATTCGACAGATTCGAACTCGACAACGGGCTGATTCTTCTGGTCCATCAGAATCCGCGAATTCCGCTCGTCTCCCTCAATGCGTTCGTGACCTGCGGAAAGGATCAGAACGCCCCCGATTCCCCCGGAATGGCATCGCTGACAGCTCGAATGCTGGATGAAGGCACCGAGAATTACACCTCGACCGAATTGTCAAAAGCCCTTGAAGCCATTGGCGCCGAGATGACTTCGTTCAGCGAAAGAGAGTTGACGGCCCTGACTCTTCAGTCCCATACCCAACACTTACCTCTGACCCTCGAGATCCTTGCCGAGATGATGACCCGGCCCACTTTCCCGGCGGAAAGACTCAAGGAAGAGCGCCTTAAGGTGATCACTCATATAGCGGCAATGGCGGATGACCCCCAGATCGTGGGCAGCCAAATCCTGAATCAACACGTCTATGCCGATACGCCGATCGCCGCCCCCGTCCTGGGTTTTCCGGAAACACTCGCCGATTTCACCTCCGGGGATCTCCAGGCGTTTCACGCCCGTACCTACAGTCCCTCCAACACGATTCTCATCGTCTCCGGAGACTTTGAGACGAGCCACCTCGAGAATCTTGTCCGGACTCATTTCGAAGGCTGGACCAACCCCTCCTTCGCTCCAGTTTCCCGGTGGAGCCTCGCTCGACAGACTGCACCGGTCGAAGTGAGCGCGGCAATGGACAAGGAACAGCTTCACATCTACATCGGACATCTGGGAACGGTCCGCAAAAACCCCGACCACTATTCCCTCCAGGTACTCGACGTGATCCTCGGTGGCGGACCGGGGTTCACGAGTCGAATCCCGAAGCGGATGAGAGAAGATGAAGGACTGGCCTACGTGGCCTACGCCGATATCAGCGGGTCGTCCGGGATCTATCCAGGCCGCTTCATCGCCTACGTTGGAACGTCTCCAGGAAATTCCGACCGAGTGCTGGAGGAACTCCGCTCAGAGATCCGATGCATCCAGGCCGAAGGCGTCACCGAGGAGGAACTCGAAATGGCGAAGCACTTCCTCACGGGCAGTTTTGTCTTCGAGTTCCAGTCGAACACGTCGGTATCGAAATCACTCCTGTCCATCGAGTTATTCGAATTGGGGGCTGACCATATCAACACATATCCCCAGCGGATTTCAGAAGTCACCCGGGAAGATGTCGTGCGGGTTGCCCGCGAATATTTGGATACGGTAAACTTTACGACGGTTTTAGTAGGTTCGATTTGAACAACGACATGCAGAGGGAATTCTCCCAGCCA
>CP070717.1:751844-755352 GCA_020350445.1 Acidobacteriota bacterium
ATCGTCCCGAGCGGAACTCGAGAGGGAACTTCTCGTAGTCCTGGGGAAGGGAATCGATGGTCACGGTGGCGCGGTCGCTGGCGCCTCCACCCCAGACGAGACTGACCGTGATCGGCGCTGCGGAAGCGTCCCCGGAAAGGACGATCCGCCCACTGTATTCTCGCCCGTCAACCAGACCGATTCTTTCCTGAAGGATTCCCGCAGGGCCTTCCTCCTGGTGCAGTGTGATCCGGGGAGTCTGTTCGCCGACGTAGGAGTCAGCGCCTTCCATCGTGACTGCTGCGTGGTCGCCGATAATCATCCAGGGTGAGCGGGTCAGGAGTTCGTATGGCTGACCTTCTCCGTCCCAGGATCGGTCGCCGGGTTTGAACATGGTCCAGGCCGGGGCTTCTCCGGTCACCGGGTAGTAGAACTTGCGGTCTTCGAGCATCTCCGACCAGATCCCGCCATAGATACATCGGCCGAGGTGTTCGATGAACTGGCCGTAGACATACGGTGAAATCGGTTCGCCCGTCTGGCTCGAATCGATCGTGATCTGGGAATTCTGGCCCCAGCCGGATCCGAGGAATGCCGGGACGATGCAAATCAACAACAAGAGGGCCAATCGAGGATCGCGAGGTCTCATCTGTCTTCTCCTTCATTCCGCGGTGTTGTGCGAGCCTTCTATGCTGGCAGGGAAGGCGGGTGAATTCAATATCTGTCGGCACCAGTGGTGGAGTGGGCCGGCGAAAGTTCTGGTTCAACGGGATTGTCGAAATCCTCAAGTTGCTCTCCTCGAATCTTCTTTCAGGTGCTAACCTGAAGCAAAGAAAAGGAGAAGCTATGAGTTTAGCCGTGAGGTCCTGGTCATTGATGGTACTGGCTGCGCTGATCAGTTCAGCCGTGGCCCTGGCTGATGGAGTTACGATTCCCCAGTTGGCGTTGGGTGGAGGTTATGAGGGGATTCTAATCGTTCAGAACCGCACCGGTGCGGCCTGGGCGGGGAGGGCTCAGCTGAAGAGGGGAAATGATCAGGACTGGGATTCCCCCTGGTCTTTGAATGGCGAGGCACAACCTGGCGAGGCGGGGTTTCAGCTTCAACTCGCGGCGGGTGAAACGAAGAAGTATGTCATCGGGGGAGATCCAAGTGCTCGAGCCGGGTATCTGGTCCTGGCCGGCGATGGGGCCCTGGATTCCGATGATCTGATGATCAGTTTCTTCTACAACTTCTCAGGTGCATCGGACGGGCTCCAGGACTCGACAGGGGTTTCGGTTTTGCCTCCGGGGAACCGTTTTGCATTTCCAGTGGAAAAGAAGGGAACGGTCGACACGGGCTATGCTTTTGCACCGCACGGCGTGCTGGAGAAGTTCCAGATCTCGGTCCAGCTCTTCGATGCAGATGGCGAACTGGTCGAGACAAGGGTGCTGGAGTTCGAGGGGCATCTCGCGGAGTTCTTCTCGCAGAGGTTTGGCATTTCTGGGGACTTTGTCGGGCATATTGTTCTCCAGGCCGACGAGAGCCTGTTTCTGACTGTTTTGAGGCTTGAATCTCAGGCTGGAGGAAAGTTTCAGCTGACCAGTACACCCCCCCAGTCTCGGCTTCAACTGTTAAGCCCGGATCTTCATCCCGGTGGCGCTGTGGCAGCAAGGTTCGCCTGTGACGGGGAAGACTTGTCTCCTGCCTTGACCTGGTCAGCGGGTCCGCCGGGAACCGAGAGTTGGACCTTGATCATGGAGGATCCCGATGCTCCGGGAGCAACCTGGGTGCATTGGATTGTATTCGATATCGACCCCGGGATCCGGATGATGCTGGAGGGCACCGTTCCGGTCGGTGCGAAGCTGGGGCGCCAGGATTTTGGCCGGAACGGCTGGGGTGGACCCTGCCCCCCACCGGGACCGGCGCATCGTTATTTCTTCAAGCTTTACGCCCTCGATTCGAAGCTGGATCTTCCCGCAGGAGCAAGTCGTGAGCAGGTGGAGCAGGCGATGCAGGGACATATCCTCGGGTTGACGCACTTGATGGGCTACTACCAGCGGCCATGACCGACGGTTGCATTCGTCCCCATCCTGTCGAATAATCCCGTGTCAGGAAGGAGAGTTTAACCAGAATATGAGTGAGAAACTTCGAGTCGGGATTGTGGGTGCTTCGGGATGGATGGCCGGTGCTCTGGCGGTTGGTGTCGAATATGACGCCGCCGGATACGACACCGAAAAGCGCAGCGGTAACAAGAACGGGCAGTCGGTTGTTACAGCGCTCTGCGATTTAAACGCGCCGGTGATGGATAAGGTGCGGGATGAACTGGGCCTCGGTCAGGCGAAGTGTTTCACTTCGTACACCGAAATGCTGGCCTCAGATGTGGTCGATGCCGTTGTCATAGCGGTGCCGAACCACCTGCATGTCCCCTTGTCGATCCAGGCACTTGAATCGGGTAAGCATCTTTTCCTGGAGAAACCTTATGCCACGACGCGCGAGGGCTCTCACAAGTTGACGGCGGCGCTGGAAGGTTGCAGTCTGACGACCAAGCTCGATTACATCATGGTCCATTACGATGAGCAGGAGAAGCTGCGGCAGTTGATCGAGCAGCGTGCCTTCGGGGAACTGGCGTCCATTCATTTCACCTACCGTCATCCGATTCAGGCGGGGCAGTCGGAAGGGCAGAAGTGGAAACTGTCTCGTGAGAAGAGCGGGGGAGCGGTCCCGATGGGGATTTGCCATGCCATCGCTCAGACCGTCTTTCTGATCGGCGAGTCACCTGAATCCGTGATCTGTCAGACTCGGGCTCCGAAGATCCGCGAATTCGATTACCACACCCAGATTGACTTGATGATCACGTTTGCTAACGGCGTTGTCGGACTGGTCCAGGGAAACATCGACTTTGCTGAGAAGTATGACGCCCGACATACGGTGATTGGAACCGGTGGGCAGTTTGACTATACGCCGCACAATCCCCTGGAAAGCAGGGTCAGCTGGTCTTCGAAGGCTCTCGGCCGGAAGTATTCAACCGACCCGACGTTCGCCAAACATCATCTCGACAGCGGTGACGTTTGGAAGCACCAGTGTTCGAGGACGATTCAGGATTTCGTCGCCTTGGCGCGGGAAGGGAAGAAGGATTCTCTACTGGGATTGGATTCTCCGCTGGTTCAACGGGTTGAAGCGATCATCTGGGCGGCTGAGGAATCGGCTGCGAAGGGGAGCCAGCCGGTCGCACTGACGGTGGGCTGATCCTGAATCGTCGGCGATGCTGTTAGAACAGGCCCAGCTTATGGGCCTGGGCATCCATTCGGGCCTCGATCGAGTTGAGGTAATCCTGTTCCCCTCCGAGCAAGTCTGCCAGTTGATGGGCGAGTTTCTCGAGGAGAGACCGTTCTTCTCCGAGCATCTCCTTCATTCTGAAGTCCGCAGGACTACCCGGTGAACCGGGCCGGACCTGTCGACCGGATCGTCTGAGCACGCGGGCAGCTTCAGACAGAATCTGGTTGTTGAATCGGATGATTCTGGTGAAGATTCCGTAAACCGGAGAAGTATTCA
>CP070717.1:755452-762597 GCA_020350445.1 Acidobacteriota bacterium
ACAACCCGGAGGGTTGTCGTACGCAAGCTTCCAGCTTGTCCTAGGGTGAGGCGATTTGGAAACTGGCCAGGCGCATTGTGTACTCCTTCGTTTCGGTGTCAATGATCTTCAACAGGAAGGAGTATTCACCGACCGGCAGCTTACTGACATCGAACATCAGAGCCAGAGAGTCCCCCAATGAGGCGTCATAGGCCTGCATCGGGAGCTTCAGAAAGATCTGTTCGTCGTTGTAGAGCTTGTAATTGAAGACCAGTTGCCGGGCGACTCCATCTGTCTTCAGGAGGTTATAAACCTCGAAGTAGAGATAGAGCGGCAAATTCGGGTCAATCGGACGGGTTGGGCGAATCGGAAACCTAAGCTCACCAAACGCAAGCGGATAGAGTTCCGGAATGAACTCCGGTTCATTGACCTGGTGAACGTCCTGCGTAAGGAGCAGACTACTCATCGCCAACTGTTTGTCTTTTGCCGGCTTCTCTTCAAAGTCGAATTCTTCGAGACCCATTCTCTTGGTTTCAACGTCCTGGAGAACACATCTGAAATGGTATCGACCCGCCGGGAGTCGAAATCGGTCGGAGTACCGCAGGACAGGCTGTTCATCCATGTTCCTGGGCTGCAGGAACAAGAAGGTTTCGTCGATCTTGTCGACGATATAGTCGTCCGCCTGGTCCTTGACCTCGCAGAGCAGATCAACCTTGGCGGCGCGGTCTCCACCGTCTACCTTTTCATACTGCAGTTGGGTCGAGGGGATCTCCAGATCGAAGAATAAGAAATGGTTTCCTTCCCGATAAAGAGAGAGCGGAACGATATCGAGATCCAGTTTACCGAACGCCACCGAAGTGTTCACCGCTGCATCCAGGTTTCTCCAGGTCTCCTGCCGACGTGCCTCATCGGCCTTCTTCTCTTCGAGCACGTCTCCCGGGGACCGCAAGAGGTCTCCAATATAGGAATCGGTTTCTCCAGCACTGGTTCGGATCGTCCCTCCCATCCCCAGGCCTGGACCTGCGGCAACGAGGCGCCAGCGATCATGCTGGGCGAAAAGCGACTGTGGATTTCGAGGCCCCATCTGGTATTGCTGCATCCGGCTCTGTCCCTGCGCTGATTCATTGAGCCCACGCTGTTGAAAGGTCGACCCGCCCCGTTGAAACTGCAGCATCAGCGAACCCTGGTAATAGCGGGCATTCGGATTGCTGTTGTAGGTCCAGATTTCGGTCTCGGCCTGGCTGTTGCGGCTGTTCGGCGGTCCATGAATGATATAGATCCGTCCTCGATCGGTCTTCCACCCCGGCAGATTGGACTCATGGAACAGCTCGTTGACCTCCTTGAGCCGCACGTAGTGCTCTTCCATGTACTCGTTTTTCGGAGTTTCCGGAGTCGGATCTCGATCCTTCCAAAACTGCACAATAAAGGCGTCCCGTTCCTCATCGGTCTTTAACTGTTCGAATCTCTTTTTCTCTTCCTTGCCGACGATCCAGACGACTTCTTCATCGAGCCACTGTTCATATCTGTCAGCGGCACTCAAACCAGCTGAGAAGAAGACGCCAACCAAGAGACTCACAAGGCAGTTTCGAATCACTATAAGACCTCGAATGTTTCCAAGCCCACGGCCTGCCTTCCCGAAATCAGGTCCCGGGCTTCTACTTGGAGTTCATATCTTCCCGGGCGCAGTCTGGAAAGGGAAAGGCTCTGGGCAAATGAGATTTTTGAAAGCTGATCTTCGGTGAGATACCGCAGGTTCTCGACCTTTATCCGGGAAATCTCCTGCCCGTTCTGATGGACCGTGATGGCAACATCGACGTTGGGCTTCGAGTCCTCCAGTTCCGGAAGATAGACTTCGAAAAAGACTGTCAGCAGGTCCTTTCTCCGAAACTGGCGGGCCGGGGCAGGTTTGAGCATCAATCCATCAGCCGACAGGGGATTCAGGTCACTGTAAGTCAACCACTCCCGGGCGTATTCAACGCCACTCTTCTTACGGACCTCATCGCGGTCAGCTACATCGTTACAGAGCACGAGATTGGAGAGAGAAAAACCGGTCTGACCCAGATCGGGTACAGCGAGCGGCAAGTCAATTCGGCGATGGCGTCCGTTGTCCCGATCCAGCACATTGACCATCAATCGATACTCTCCCGGCCGGATCGCAAATCGCGATTCATAGAGCAAGCCCTCTCGGCTCAGACTGCGGTCCTCCCGGCTGTCCAAGCTGACTTCATCGGCGAACCGGGCTACGATCTTTTCACCCTCCATGACCTCTGCCAGGATCGAAAGCTCCGTCACCCCATCGAGTTCGTCGCCCGGAACGTGAATAGACAGCGGAACGTAGACAAACTCGCCGGCCGCACGGAAGTACCAGTAGTCAACCGAGGCCTCCAATGTGTCGAAGTAGAGGCTCGAATCGACAACTTCCTTCAGTTTCCGGTGGCGTTCAGCTTCTGCAAGATCACCAGAGGAACGCCTAACCTCGTTCATCGATCTCCAGATTTCGAGTGTATCGAAGCTCCGGTTGTTATTGAGCATTTCATGGTAGAAGTCGCGGATGCCGTGGAAACGCGGATCACCGGCATAAACCAGGGTATGTTCGACGGGGAAAGTCCGGCTTCCTCGAAAGAGGGGCGTATTTGCCAGCATCCTCGCCAGATTGAGCCGGTTCAGCATATGGGGAACCGCATAGAGGGTTGAGAGTTCTCCCGGTGGAATGCGCATGAAAATCAACTCGTACGGGCCCGCTACCCGAGAGGACCCCCGCGCATTGAAATAGGTCCAAAGCTCAGCCTCCGGGCTCTCAATGTTGATCGTTGGGAAACTGGCGTCGCCGGCTCTCAGGGAAGAAGACGTTTCGCTCTGACCTCTGTTCCCTCCAGCCCGGTCGGCATTTGCCTGAGGCAGCGGTTCGTCGAACTTCATCTCAGGGTAGACAAGCCGTTGATCGGGTTCGCCATTCAGAACGAAGACCCGGGCCCGATCACTCAGAGGGGGAAACCGCTTATGTGCAATCGCCACCCGATCGAGGTAAACCTCACGAAACTCATTCCGCTCCGTACTCGGGTCGGCATCCCGACTCTTCCAAAACTCTTCGACAAACAGCGCCCGCTCAACATCTGATGTGAGCGCCTTGAAGTTTTCCTTTTCCTGGGAGGAAATGATGTAGGTCACATCTCTTAACCACAGGTCAGGATTCAGTGGAACTTGTCCCACCGTGGACGCTTGTATGAAAAGTGCAACCCAAAGCAAAACCATCAGCAGCCACCTCGACCCGAATCTCTTCCTTAAGGCTAGCACATGAGCGACACCGGGAAGCGCCTGACGGCTCGGTCCCAGAAACAGCCCTGGAATTATCCGCTGGGGGCGGACGCCCCGGGAGAGGATGCAACCAACAGGAACTCCTGGGTTTCTTCCACAGTACCGCCGTTGATCAGGTCGCGAACCTCCACTCTGAGCTGATACCTGCCCGGTTCAAGCTGGTCGGTCGGCAACACCTTTATCAACGCGGCACGCTGGTCGGTATAAACTCGGAGTCCTTCCAGGTCGCCTCCCGTGACTTCAACAACCGTTTCTCCTCCCCGAATGATCTCGTAATGGGTTTCGATCGACGGACTCTGCGTGGACTGATCAATACCCAGTTCATAAAGCTGCAGGTACAATCCCAGAGGATTCTCCACGCCAAACGAATTCTTCACGCTCGGACGGACCTTGATATCGCCCAGCACGAACATCATCTCCTGCGCATTGGAATCCTGCATCGGAACGATCACATCCGACAGCACGAGCGAACTGGCCGTGAGTTTGCCTTCGGTATAAGAGGGTGGGGCCAATCCCAACCGGGTTACTCCGACGTTTCCGCTGTTCGTATCCTTGACCACGAGGTCGAGCCGATACCGCATCTTGCGATCGAGCAGTAAGAGTCGCTGGTAAGAAGACCTGCGCTGGAGTGCCCCCGAGAGTTGATCATCAGTGAAACCGAGGCTCAGGTCCTCGTCAAATTCAGTGATCACCCGGTTGGTGATACTCGTAACGATCCCGTACACGGCGAGCTTTGTCTGATGCAAGCCACCATTCAGTTCGAATGAAAGATCCTTGTTCTCCACTTCAACGGTGATCGGAACCAGGACACGGTCCTGATCAATGGAGAAGTAATCGGTCCGAGCCTCGAACGGAAGTGGATCAAAGGACATATCGACATTGACGATTTCGCGCAGATCGGTGTAGCGGATCGGTTCCGCGTTCTGGACCTGAACCAGCCGTTCATAGCGAGCAAATGGACTGTCGATTGCCCGTGGAAGAACGAGCGGATAGCGCCCTCTCATACCTGGCTGGAAATAGGGACGATCCATCTTTTTCGCCAGGCCCAGCGACTCTGCCAGTGTGTATCCGGCCAACGGGACCCGCATCAAGGCGTCCTTCTCATCCGGATCCATGACCAGCTTGTACTGTCCCGCCCAGGATGCGTCAACAAATTCGAGCTCGATTTCCTGATCATACATCCCTTCAATGTGACGGTAGCGCCAGACTTCGAAGGGATACGTCGCCGTCGCCCCTCCACCTTCTTCAGGCTTTCGGATGTAACGCCCGCCCGAGGGATAGGCAATAATCTGATCCGGAGGACCGTGGGTGATGTAGATCCGACCCCGGTCAGTCGTCCAGCCGGCAACACCACTTTGAAACCGTTCGTTGGCATAAGCGATCCGCCGGTAGTGCTCTTCCTTGAACTCATTCTCCATGGTTCGCGGATCGGGATCGCGGCGATACCAGAACTGTTCGACGAATCGCTCCCGCTCATCCTCGGTGGTCAAAGCTTTGAAGACAGACTGTTCCTCATCGGTGATGATGTACTTGACGTCTTCGTCCAACCACTTCTTGAAATAGTCTTCACTCTCTTCCTGGCGGAGCCCTTCACTCGAGTCCTGGGCCATCAAATTCCCCGAAGCGAGCCAGGTGAACAGCAGGAGAATGCAACTCAAAAAAGCTCTATATGTCATCATTGTTGCTCTATCCAAAAAACGAACGCTGGTTCTGATCCCACACACCTTCTTCCAAAAAACTCGGTCCTTTGCTGTGATACGGAATGCGGGCAATTTACAGATCCCTATAAGTTTACCACCTGCATAGCTGATTCGAGCAAGCGCAGCGGATCTTGGGAGTGCTCTCGCAGACATTTGCGCAGGGGATCCGGGTCATCCATGTTTTTGAATTCAATCCAATTGTTTGGACTTCTAAGCGGTTACGCCTTGTGCTGACAACGCCCGAATTGGGGCTCTTTTCCTTTAGGCACGGCACTTACAGGTCCTCTACCCCAGAAATGGTATAGTAATTGCGAAATAGGTTTCGGCAGAAGAATATATGCTATTCTTCCGCTTCATATTGGGATCAGGGGAGTACCTGATCGAATTGTGTTCACACGTTTTTAGGAAATCGAATTTAGGGGGCCTTGGACGTCTGAGGCCCCCTAATTTCGGAGGTCAACTAACCCTTATGCGAAAAATGGGGAGGTTTAAATGAAACCCAAACTACTAGGGAAATACCTTTCCGTACCCGTTCTTTTCGCTTTGTTGACTGTGTTTCTCGCTCCGCCTGCCTTTGCGCAGGTTGGCGGTGGTGGTATCACCGGAACCGTCACTGATGTGACCGGCGGTATCATGCCTGGAGTTGAGGTAACACTGCGCAACGAAGAGACGAACGTGGTTCGGAGAGCTGTTACGAACGACAATGGTTCGTACCGTATCACCAACCTGCCGCCTGGCATGTACACGATTCGGTTCGAGCTCGAGGGCTTCAAGCGACTCGAGAGCTCCGGTAACGAAATCACCGTTGGTGAAATCGTATCCTTGGACGCTACACTCGAAGTCGGTGACATCACCGAAACTTTGACGGTGACGAGCCTTTCGGCTGTCGTTAACACCGAGGACTCTCAGCCCTCGACGCTGATCGGTGAAGAGCAGATCGTTGATCTGCCTCTCAACGGTCGTAATGCCTACGCCCTGGCACTCGTTGCCCCGGGTGTTGTTCCCGCCATGGGCAGTGTTGCCCAGACGTCGGGTGCAGCAGGCTCATCCTTCATGGCAGCTGGTACACGTGCCCGCGGTAACAACTTCACCCTGGATGGTGCCCACAATACCAACGACGGTATCAGTGGTCTGCCCGTGGTTCAGCCCAGTGTTGACTCGGTGCAGGAGTTCCGTCTCATCCGAAACAATTTTTCGGCTGAATACGGCACCCACAGTGGTTCCGTTGTGAACGTTGTCACGAAGTCCGGTACCAACAGCATCCATGGAACGGCCTATGAGTTCCACCGCAATGACGCGTTTGATGCTGCTGATACCTTTGCCTACTATGACGAGACCACCGGTGAAAAGGACAAGTCTCCTCTGAAGCAGAACCAGTTCGGATTCACTCTGGGTGGACCGATCATCAAAGACAAGGTTTTCTTCTTTGGTGGATACGAAGGTTTCCGTCAGCGGACCGGTTCAACGGCGGTCACGAATGTTGAGACCCCTGAGTTCCGGCAGTACCTGCAGCAGAACTATGCGGGGAACGTTTCAACTGAGACGCTGAATCAGTTCCCGGCACTGGCGCCGACTTCCGGCATCATGACGGTTCAGGACCTGATCGACACCGGTTCGTTCCTCTGCTGGCATTGCGATCCTTCACAGTGGCCGGCTGACCTGCCCGTTTTGGGCCGGGTGAACACATCCGGTTCCGATTCAAACGACTCGGACCAGTTCCATATCCGTATGGATGTGAACTTTACCGAAAACACGCAGTTGTTTGGTCGTTTCGACTACAACGATGGCGCCGCAACCTACAAGTTCTTCGCACGGCCCGGTATGGGCGAGTTCTCCGAGGGGGAACAGCGCGGTCTGACGCTGGCTTTGACGCACGCGTTCACACCCACTACCCGCAACGAGTTCCGCTTCAGCTATCTTTACGGCCGAAGTGACTTCCTGGCTGAACAGCCGCAGGTTCCTGACGTTGCCATGACCGGTATCGCTGGTATCAGCGGGACCATCGGTGGCTTCCTTGGCTATCCGCAGCTGTTTACGCGCGACACATTCCAGTTCCAGGATATCGTCTCCTTTAACGTAGGCGACCACTTCTTCCGAGCTGGTGTGGATCTCAGAAAGGCTGCTGAAGACAGTGACTTCGGTAACCAGTCC
>CP070717.1:762697-770821 GCA_020350445.1 Acidobacteriota bacterium
TCAGCCCCGCGAGGTACACGAGCATGTTCACGACGATCAGCGTCTCCGTCACCACCGGCCGCCGTCGCGGCGCGCGATCTGTGCGGAGGGGAATGAGCATGGGGGGGTAGTGTAGGGGAAGCCATGAGCCATGAGCGGCGAGCTGGCGCACCACCACGCTCGGGAGACGCATCCCGCGTTCGGAGGTCCGATGCGCTCCCCGGACCGAGCACGCCCCCTTACCATCCCGCTAATGGCTAATGGCTAATGGCTAATGGCTAATGGCTAATGGCTAATGGCTAATCGCTAATCGCTGGTCGCTAGTCGTTGGTCGCTAGTCGTGGATTGGGGGAGGTTTCCTGGAGTGCGGTAGTTACACTGCCGCCTTCGGTGAGGGAGTTCCACTCCCTTCAATGCAGGTAATCGTGAATCGGTAGACTCACAAGGCGACCCGGGACGGGTTAGGACCGGCGGTTGATGAGTTTCACTGTGCGTCGAAAGCGTGTGGAAGCGCACTTGTCTCCGGGGGGGAGCGGCGGCTGCGGTCGAGGCAGTCTAGGGCGGCGTCTGAGGCCGCCGTACTCCAGGGAGTGGCCCGTGCCTAGCTCACCAGCGTGGTGCCGCAGGCAAGCGTCTCACAGCGTAGCCTCACCAGAGCAGCCTCACGGGCGCAGCCCAGATTATTTGAGGCCGAGGCCGAGGGTTTCTTTGCAGTAGCGGATACTCTTTTCAAGTTCAGTTCGCTGGTATTCGGCTTCGGCCGCTTTACGGGACGGACCCTCGGGGTAGGTCTTGGCGGCGATCGGTTGACCCGATTTTGCCATCTGGACAAAACGCGCGAAACTATGAGCCGGTACCGATTCGTAGCCCTGCCAGAACTCGGGTTTCAGATAGGGAAAGGAACGTTGGAATCCCGAGATGATCTCGAGCTGTATGGCGGCATTCGGGCAAAGCTCTGCAAATTGATCCATGTAGGCGTGAAAATCGGTGAGTCCGTCGCCAATCGCTGTCCACTGAACGACTGCACCCTCCTCGTCTTCCCAGACCATCGAATCGCGAATTCCAGTCGTCAGGGCGTAGGGGCCTAGAATCGCGAGATTCTCCAGTGGGTCTTCAAGTGTCCAGGTTGCGTTGCCACTGTCGAGTGTCGCTCCGACGAAGTCGGACCCCGCTCGTTCAATCAGCCCCACCAGTTCACGGGCCTGCATGTCTCCGGCATGATTCTCGACCGCGATCTTCACTCCGGAATCAATGGCGAAAGTGCGCACCTTTTTCAACGTGTCGGCCATGTCCTCGATTCTCGGCTCAATCCCTCCCTCGCGTCTCCGTTCCGAGGCATCACCGAGATAACAGCGCGCAACCGATGATCCCACTCGATTGGCCACCCGGATCAGAAGCTTGAGATGTTCTTCAGCCGTTCCGAATCGGGTATCAAAGCGCTTTGAAGTCGGGCAGACACCGCCGGTTCCCGCTTCGATTTCGAGTCCCAGGCCAGCGGCCTTTTTCTTGAGTTCCCGTAAGTAGGAGTCTTCATGCGAGTCGTAGACGTCCAATTCGGAGAAGAGAACCGTATCGACCTGCAGCGACGCTGCGTAGTCAAGCAACTGCGGAGCTTTCCAGCCATAAGCCCGAATCGAAAAGTTGTCGAATCCGAGCTTGAGATTGCGTTTCGGGACGGCGGCTGCCTGGCTTCCAGCTGCCAAGCCGAGAGCCGTTGTGACAGTTGCGAGTTTCAAAAACTGGCGACGGGGAAGGGTACTCTTCATGGTGGATACCATAGCATTCTCAGCCGTTCATTTGGAGTGCGGGACTTCGAGTCCCGCTCTGTCTCGAGGAACTTCAGTTCCGTCAAAGCGGGCTAACCCGCCGCGAGTCCAACTCGCTCGGAGAAAGCGGCAGTGGGACTACCGCACTCCAAGAAACCAGGGCGGAGTCTAGGACCGCCGCAGTCCAGGGTTAGAGGGTCCACGGGGCGTGGTAGTCCCGGGTGAGCAGTTTACTGGCCTCGGGGTCATTCTGGATCATTTCGGTTTCGGTATCCCAGTAGATCCGGCGGCCGGAGCGGAGGCTGATGTTGGCCAGGTGTGAGGCTGCCGTGGACTGATGACCGATCTCGACATCGGAGTTGGGGCGTTGTCGACTCTGAACGCAGTCGAGGAAATTCCGGACATGGGTGGCGTGCTGGTCAGATCCATCACCCCGGAGATATTCGGAACGGCCTTTTCGTTGGCTCCGGGGACGTTCCCAGGGGACCCAGCGGCGCCCCGCCGCATTGAGCTGGTAGACGTAGGAAGGTGTGGGAGGTTCGAATTCGCCATCGATCTCCGGGACGATTTCATATCCATCCCGATCGAGAAACATTGTGGCATCGGTGCCAAAGAACTCGATGCCGTAACCACGCCTGAGCGGTTCGCGGGAATTACACACCCGGCTTTCATAGGTCATGATAAATCCCGGGTATTCGTAGACGGCTTCCAGAGTGTCCGGTGTTTCCCGGTTGTCCTGGAGGACGTAGTTTCCACCGATTGCGCTGACCGAATGCGGGCCCTTAACATTCATGGCCCATTGGATGATGTCGATATGGTGGGTTCCCCAGTCGGTCATCTTGCCGCCGGCATAATCCCAGTACCAGCGGAAGGATCCGATAAAACGGTTCGGGTTGAAAGGAATCCTTGGAGCAGGACCGAGCCAGAAATCCCAGTCGAGACCATCCGGTGGGGCCGTATCTGCCGGCTTGCCCACACCGTGGGGACTCTCATTCTCATAGTTCCATGCCCGAACCCAGGTGACCTTACCCAGACCACCATCCTGAATGATCTTCACAGCCTCCTGATAATGGGCACCGGAACGCTGCTGGGTCCCCATCTGAACGACCCGATTGTTCTTTCTCGCCGCATCGACCAGCAGCCGGCCTTCACGTATGTTGTGGGTGAGAGGTTTTTCGACATAGACGTCCTTACCCGATTCGCAAGCCCGGATAGCCGGGATGCCATGCCAGTGATCGGGCGTTGAAACGACGACAAAGTCAATATCGGTTCGATCGATAATCTTGCGGAAGTCTGAATACCCTTCGGCCCGGCCTGAGGCTTGCGAGGCAGTCATCTCAATTCCCCGGTCCCGGTTGAAGTCCCAAACATCGCAAACCGCGACGACTTGCACGTTGTCCATGCGCATGAAATCGGAGAGGTTCGCTCTGCCCATGCCCCCCATTCCGATAAACGCTCCTCGGATCCGGTCATTTGCGCCCTGAATGGTCCCCTTGCCCGAGGCGCTGCCGCTGCTGACAAGAGCGGCTGAACTAGTGGCTACGAATTGTCGACGGTTGAGCTTCATTCAATCTACCTCCGGGGAACACCATAGTCGATTGTTGAAGAACTGGAAAGTTGGAAAGCTGGGGAGCGGAAAATAAGGAGGGTGTGACAAAGGTCATTGAGGACAGATTGACTTCAAACGATCCTTTTAACTGGCAATGAGTGGGAGTTTTGCGACCCGGACAGGAGGATGGGGGGGTGGATGGGATTGTATGTTAATTTAGTTGGTGATTTTGAGTTGACGTTTGAATTATCCTTTGAGGCGGATATGTCGATCAGCACCTTTCGCAAGTTACTAATTCTGTCCTCCCTTCTGGTTTTTCTAGCTGGATCGGTGTACGCCGGGACCGGCCCCGATTCAAGTTCCGAGACAGGTGAAGGGGAATCGGAGGTCGAGTCATCGGAGGCCGAGAAACCAAAGGTTACTTTCCCGGCATTTCAGAACATCAGGGTGGAAGAAGATTGGGGTGCCCTGAAAGATTCCGACCGGCAGACGGGATATGAAAAGCTCAAGTTCATCCCGCTGAATCAGAGCGGTTCGGTGTACATGAGTGTCGGAGGCCAGGTTCGGCTTCGTGGGGAAGTCTGGGACCAGTTTGGCTTTGGCGGGTCCGGCAACCGAGATGATGGCTTTGGACTGATGCGGGTCCGTCTGCATTCCGATCTATGGTTCGGTTCCCGGTTCCGTGTTTTTGTCGAGGGGAAGAGTTCGCTATCAACGAATCGGGATTTGCCTGGGGGGCTTCGGACACTCGATGTGGACACGGCTGACATTCAGCATTTGATGGTCGATATCAACCTAGCGCCCAACCCGGCCGCTTCGACCCTCCGGCTGGGCCGGCAGGAACTCCAGTTCGGAAAGCAGCGTCTGGTCAGTCCACTCGATTGGGCGAATACTCGCCGGAGTTGGGATGCTGCCAGGCTGATTATCAGGCAGGGGGGCTGGAGAGTCGACGGATTCTGGAGTGAGTATGCCGCAGTACAGAAGTACTCCCTGAATTGTGCCGACGCGTCGGGGATCGATTTCTACGGCATCTACGCGACGAATAATATCGCCTCGAAGAAACTGACTTTGGATCTCTACTGGCTCGGCTTCGAACGGGAAAGTGCTTCCTGGGTTGGAACGATCGGGGAAGAGACTCGACAGACGTTTGGCGCAAGGCTGGGAGGCAGCTTCTCAGAGGGAAAAGGTTTCTTCGATTTGGAGGGCGCGTTCCAGACCGGCTCCGTTGGCCCAGCAGATGTTCGTGCATCGATGTTCGCAGGGCAGGTTGGTGCGAGTTTGCAGGCGGAGGGGTTCAAACCACGTATCTACACGGGTCTCGATTACGGCTCAGGTGACGACGATCCGAATGACAACAAAGTGGGGACCTTCAACCAGCTCTTCCCCCTCGGTCACGCCTACCTGGGGTACATCGACATCGTTGGCAGGCAGAACATTGTCGACTGGAACGCTGGAGTCTCCTTTCCACTCCTGCCGAAGCTGAACTTCGCGTTCGACCTGCACAACTTCTGGCGAGCCTCTGCCCAGGATGCCTTCTACAACGCAGGTGGAGGAGTTGTTCGTGAGGGGAGTGGAGGAGAGTCCAAGTCGATTGGGTCGGAAGTGGATTTTACGTTGAGTTCGCCGGTGAATCGTCACCTCGTGGTAACCGGGGGATACTCCCACTTCTTCCCGGGAACATTTATCGAGGAATCGGGATCGGCGGAAGGAATCAATTTCCTCTACCTGGCGGTTCAGACAACGTTTTAGGTGCGCAGTTGCCCCGGTTGTTGACCGGGAAGGAAGAGACAAGCTGGAAGCTTGTCGTACGACAACCAGCCTGGTTGTCATCTGGGAAGGAAGAGACAAGCTAGAAGCTTGTCGTACGACAACCATCCTGGTTGTCATCTGGGATGGGAGGGACAAGCTGGAAGCTTGTCGTACTTTGAGGAGGTATGAGGTCGATGGCGGAATCAGAGAAGACGAGTCGACGCGGTTGGCTTGCTTCGGTCCTCATGGGGGCCGGGTTGGTGGCCAGCTACGGCGTATTCGCATTCCAGGGTTTTCTGTTCCTGCTCCCCAAGAGAACTCAGGCAAAGACCCGTAACATCTTCGCGGGCCGTGTCTCGCAGTTCGCGGTCGGAGGAGTGAAGGGGTTTTCGGACCTGGAAGGGAATGAAATCCTTGTTCGCAGGAAGAGTGAAGGGGAGTTTGAGGCCTTCTCCTCGACTTGCCCGCACTTGGGATGCAAGGTCCACTGGCAGGAGGAAGAGCAGCAGTACTTCTGCCCGTGTCATCGAGGGGTCTTCGATTCGGACGGGAATGCTGTTTCAGGTCCGCCGGCAGATGGCGGTCAAAGACTGGCATCGATTCCGATCGAGGTGGATGAGGCTGCGGGAGTTGTCTACATCCAGGTGAAGGATCCTGGGAGGAGGTCGGCGTAATGGCGAACTCGAAGGGTAATTCTTCGACTCTACTCGACCGGCTGGGCGAGATGTTTCCATTTGACTGGGAGTTGGTCAGGCACGCCGGTGCAGAACCCGTTCCATACCACCTGAAGAAGTGGTGGTTCTGTCTCGGTGGAACAGTTCTCTATCTATTTGTGGTCCAGGTGATTACCGGAATTGCTCTGACTTTTTACTACGTTCCCTCAGCGGCCGAAGCGTATCAGAGTGTTGCGATGATCACCCAGGAGATCCGCTTTGGCTGGTTTATTCGCTCGCTGCACAAATGGTCGGCGAACTGCATGATCATCGCCGTATTCCTCCATATGCTGCGGGTCTATTTCACCGGAGGCTACCGGCGCCCACGCCAACTCAACTGGTGTATCGGTTTCATGCTGCTGGGGGTGACGTTGACCTTCGGATTCACGGGGTACTCGCTGGTTTACGAGCAGTTGAGTTTCTGGGGGGCGACAGTTGCCTGCAACCTCGCGGATGCGGTTCCGATTATCGGCCCCACGATCGGTACATTCATGCGTGGGGGAGCCGAGATTGGCCCCAATACCCTGACCCGCTTCTACGTTTTGCATATTGCGTTCCTGCCGACGTTGGCACTGTTGCTAATTGGCCTGCACGTCCTGTTGATCCGCCTGCATGGTGTCACGGAGTTCCACTTTGAAGGAGAGAGCGTACCGGAGCGTGAAAGGCATTTCAGGTTTTGGCCCGATCATGCGACGACCGAATTGCTGATCGGTGTGCTGATGATGTACCTGCTGACGATTATGGCTCTAGTGTTTCCAGCGGGTCTGGGTGAGCCAGCTAATCCGAATGTCACTCCTGACCACATCAAGCCCGAATGGTATTTCTACTTCAGCTTCAGACTCCTCAAGCTGACGTCGCTGAAGGTGAGTGTTGTATTCACGATGTTCCTGGGTGCGATCGTGTTCTTCTGGCCATTCATAGAAGAGCGTCTGTCTCGAGTGTACAAAGACGCTGACCGGATTGCAGTACCGGTTGGAGTCTTAGCTTTCCTGGGTTTCCTGGTTTTGACTGTGTGGGAGTCAATGGCCCACTAGGAGAAGAGAACAATGAATCTGACGACAAAACGTTATGTAGTTGCTGCCCTGTCATTTCTGTTCCTGGCAGCCCTTCTCGTGGTGGCCTACCACGAAAGCAAGAGGCTTCGGGTTGAGCAGTTGCTCGAGCCCGTCGTGACTTCTGAGAACCGTGGATGTGTGGACTGCCATCTCAAGGATTCACCAGCCCTGGTGATGGAGTGGGAGCATTCGCGGCATGCAGCGGTAGGAGTCGGGTGCATCGATTGCCATATCGCCAACGAGACCGATGTAGATGCCTGGCTCCACGAGGGTGATTTTATTTCCGCTCTGGTCACCCCGAAGGATTGCCAGCAGTGTCATCCAAAGGAGTATGAACAGTTCTCGCAGAGCCACCACGCCAAAGCCGGTGAGATCCTTGCCAGTCTTGACAATGTGTTGGCCGAGAAAGCGGCTGGAATGCCGGGTAATATTGCCGATGCCGTCAACGGCTGTTGGCAGTGCCATGGCAGCATCATCAAGTTTGAACGTGACGAAGGGGGCGAGATCGTGCGCACCGGTAGCGAGAACCGTCCGGTGATCGATGCTGATACCTGGCCCAACAGCGGAATGGGCAGGTTGAATCCGGATGGATCGAAAGGTTCCTGTCACGCCTGCCATTCACGGCACGCGTTCGAAGCGAAGCTATCTCGTTCGCCAGAGAACTGTGGGAAGTGTCATATGGGTCCGGACCATCCGCAGATTGAGATCTACAACGAGTCCAAGCATGGGATTGCCTTCTATGCCAATCGGGACCGGATGCAATTGGACAAGCGGGGAAGTTGGGTGCTGGGAAAGGACTACTCGGCGGCTCCGACCTGTGCTACCTGCCATATTTCGAGTTACATGACACCGAACGGGGAGTATGTGGCGAACAGTCATGATGTCGGCGAACGGATCAGCTGGACCCTGCGCCCAGTCATCAGTTCGAAATTGAACCTAGTCGTTTATGAAGACGAATTTAGAGAGGACTATCCGGATACCCGGGAACTGCCTGCCGTGGGAGACACGGTTGACACGATCGAAAAGGTGGTTGAAAACGAGAAGCTGGTGTCCAAGACGGTTCCCCGCAAGGTTGCGAGGATCGTGACCTGGGAGGAGCGCCGCCGGGTGATGAAGGGCGCTTGTCTGAACTGCCACAACGACACCTATGTCGACAACTTCTACAAGCAGTTCGATGACCTCGTTGTCCTCTACAACGAGAAGTTCGCCAAGCCGGCGAAGGCGATGATGGACGAATTGATCGCTGACGGTGTCCTCAATCAGGATGCACCGTTCGAACACGAGGTGCAGTGGGTCTACTGGGAACTCTGGCA
>CP070717.1:770921-780597 GCA_020350445.1 Acidobacteriota bacterium
TCGTTTTTCCTGGTTTTCTGGCCCTGGTCGCATTCGTCCTTTCCGGATCGGCCATCGGTTTCCAGGGAACTCAGTCCAGCAGTGAAACGGTGGGGTTCTCTGATCCGCAGCGGGTGGTACTTCCCGTGAGCCAGATCCTGTCTCCGGCCGGAACACAGGTCGAGTTGCCGGGGATGCGGCCGCAGGTCCTGGCGATGAGTCCGGATGGAAAACTGTTGGCGACTTCGGGCAAGACGAACCAACTCGTGATCCTGGATCCTGACAGCGGTTCCGTCATTCAGAGGGTCCCCTTTCCGGCTGAACAGCAGGTGGCCGAGCCCGTCTCGGACCACATCCTCGAACCTGACGAGGAGGGGCAGGTCAGTTACACCGGTCTGCGGTTTTCTCCAGATGGACGAAGAATCTACCTATCGAACGTAGAAGGGAGCGTGAAAGTCTTCGGAGTCGATTCCGACCGCAGGGTTCAGGCTCTCTATTCCATACCTCTGCCGGAGACCGGTCTACATCGCCGGGCACGGGAGATCCCTTCAGGCCTTGCCTTTTCCGAGGATGGAAGCCGTCTCTTTGTCGTCCTCAATCTAACCAACCAGTTGGCGGAACTCGATATTGCCTCGGGAAGGATTGTGCGGACATTCGACGTTGGTGTGGCGCCCTACTCACTCCTTCTCGTTGAAAAGAAGGCCTATGTCAGCAATTGGGGTGGCCGTCGTCCGGGTGAAGATGACCTCGTTGGGCCGGCAGGGAGGGGAACCGTTGTCCGGGTAGACCCGGTGCGTCATATCGCGAGCGAGGGCTCGGTTTCGGTGATCAATTTGACGACTGGATCGGTGGAAAAGGAGATCCTGACCGGGATGCATGCCTCTGAAATGGCCCTGTCACCAGACGGTCGTCACCTTCTGGTTGCGAATGCGGCGAGTGACAACGTGAGTGTGATAGAGATCGCCAGCAACAGTGTCATTGAGACGATCTCTCTGAAATGGCAGCCCGATGACTATTATGGTGCGAATCCGAATGCCCTGGCCTTCGATGCCTCGGGAAAGAAGCTGTATGTCTGTAATGGAAGCCAGAATGCGGTTGCAGTGGTCTCTTTCGATCCGGGGAAGTCGCAGTTACTCGGTTTGATACCGGTCGGTTGGTTCCCGGGTGCGATCCTTTACGACAACGCGCGGAGCAGGCTCTATGTGGCCAACATCAAGGGGATGGGCTCGGGTCGCCGAACGTTTTGGGAGGGGGAACTGGGGTTCAATTCCCGCCAGTACTTCGGGACGATTTCCCTGGTGGATGAACCGGACGAGGAAGAGCTCACGCGCTACACCCGGACGGTCCTGGCCAACTGTCGCCGGGAGATGCTGGAACGATCGCTGCTTCCGGCCCGTCCGGATCAGCCGCCGAGACCGGTGCCTGAACGGGTCGGTGAGCCATCGGTTTTCGAACATGTGGTCTACATCATCAAAGAGAATCGAACCTATGACCAGGTCCTGGGAGACCTCGAACAGGGCAGGGGAGACCCGGATCTCTGTATCTTTGGCGAGAAGGTGACCCCAAACCAGCACAAGATGGTCCGGGACTTCGTCCTGCTCGACAATACCTATTGTTCGGGAATCCTCAGCGCCGATGGACACCAGTGGTCCACGACGGCGATTACGACCGACTACATGGAGAAGTCTTTCGCTGGGTTTCCTCGCAGCTATCCGGATGGAATGGAAGACGATGATGTCGATGCTCTTGCCTACGCTCCTTCAGGCTTCATCTGGGACAACGCTATCGAAAGAGGGAAGACTTTGAGGGTTTTCGGTGAGTTTGCCATCGGAGCCTATGGATGGATGGACCTGGATCGAACTCCGGCACCGACGTTCCTCGATTATTATCGGGACTTCATCAACCAGACGGGATTGACCGCTATCGGGAGTCGTCCGGCGATCGAATCGCTTCGACCCTATCTCGAGATGGATACGATCGGATGGGCCATGGAGGTCCCCGATATTTTCCGGGCGGCCCAGTTCATCAAGAAGCTCAAGCAATACGAGGAGAGCGGTGAGTTCCCCAATCTCGTGATCATCTGCCTGCCCAACGATCACGCTTCGGGGACGAAGGAGGGGTATCCGACTCCGGCCGCTCATGTCGCCGACAACGACCTGGCTTTCGGCCAGATTGTCGAGGCGATCAGTCACAGCCCGTTCTGGAAGAAGACGGCGATCTTCGCGATCGAAGACGATCCACAGGATGGTTGGGACCACATCAGCAGTTATCGGACGACTGCCTACGTGATCAGTCCGTATACGAAGCGTGGGGAGGTCATCAGTACCCAGTACAACCAACCGGGGATGCTGCGGACGATCGAACTGATTCTCGGATTGCCTCCGATGAACCAGATGGATGCCGTGGCAACACCGATGACAGATTGCTTTACTGATCAGCCCGATTTCACTCCGTTCAAGGCGGTTCCGAACAATATCCCGCTGGATCAGATGAATCCGCCGAAGGAATCGATCAAGGATCCGCTACTGCGTCACTACGCTGAACTGTCTGAAACGCTGCCGCTCGACAAGGTCGACCAGTGTCCGGAGGACTTGCTGAATCGAATCCTGTGGCACGCCCAGAAGGGCTCCCAGGCACCCTTCCCCGAATGGGCAGTCTCCGATTCACCCCCTGGAGTGCGGCGGCCCTAGACCCCGCCCGGCGGAACGTAACCGTCTCGGTTGCGAAATGGGTTTGGCAAGCGAGGACGCCTGGCGGAACGTAACCGTCCCGGTTGCGATGGGGGTCTGGCAAGCGAGGACGCTTACCTTCCGGGGGGCTTTTAGATCCTGCTGCGTCGCCGGATGCTCAGTGCAATTCCTGTCTGGATAGTGACGAGGATTGCGATGAGACCAGCAGCCAGAGCGAAGGAATGGAAGAACGGCGTCCCGTTGCCGTGGAGGGCCGAGGCCAGGATGGGGCCCAGGACATAGCCGAGACCGACCATCATCTCGTTCACAGCGACCCGTTTCGAGGCCATCTTTGCGTCGAGCATGCAGTGGAAGGCCGAGAAGAGAAAGGTCGAAGCGGTATAGCAGCCCATCATAGCGGCGCCCAGGATGAACCAGAGCGGAGCGTTTCCGGAGCCGAAGGTGAGGAGTGCCGAGACGCCAACGAGACCGAAGAAGGGAAGCAGGTAGGGCCGATGCTGCCAATCCTTCAGCAGAATCAAAGCCAGGGCGGCCAGGGCCTGGGCAGCGGCAAAGCAGAATTCGACAATTCCCTTCAGTTCCGGTGAGATTCCCGCGGACACCGCGATGATAGGCCAGTAAGTGGCAATCACCGTCCATCCGATTAGGCCAATGACCACGCCGATCCAGCCGGGGACAAAGAGCAGGGGGCGGGCTGATTCTGCTTCAGGTGGCGAATCGACTTTTGATTCTGGATTCGGTCGTGGTGGGCGAAAGGCTAGAACCATCAGGGCGATCACCAGGCACGACAGGGCGGATACGTAGTAGCTCTGTGACCAGGTGAGGAAATCCCGGGCCAGGCCAATCACGAATGGCCCAACGCCATAGCCCAGCGACCAGGCGAAGGTGTAGATCGAAAGCGTCACCGCCAGGGGCCGGGCGTGATCGTTTGAGATCCCAAGCATGTAAATCTGGAACGCGTTGAAGAAGAGGCTGACCGAGAAGGGAATCAGGCAGAAAAGGATCTGAATCGCAACGACGCTTTCAATGCGGGCGAGTACAACGCTCAGCAAGGCAAGTATGGCAATCGAGATGATCATCTCGACCTTGGCCCACTTCCGGCTGATGATGGCGCGCATAATCGGACCGGAAAGAAAGTAGCCGATACCGAAGAACATCGGGACCGATCCGACGACGAATTCCGAGGCGCCGTTCGCTGCCAGGGAGTGCCTGCCGACAAAGAGCAGCAAGCTGACGACGATATCCATGGCAAACGGGAAGAAATAGAGAAGGAAGTTGAGCATCAGCAGTCGGTCTGTCGGGGATTCCCGCGATGAGATTGGATCGGTTGTGTCATTCTTTTCCGGTCGGAAGATAGATGTAACCTCTGCCCCGCACCGATCGAAGATAGGTCGGTCGTGAGGGCTCGGGTTCAACGAATTTCCGAACCCGCATTATAAACGTATCGACGGTTCGGGTGAGGGTATCGGGTTCGTAGCCCCAGACGGCCTTGAGGAGTTCCTCGCGGGAGATCAGGCGTCCGGGGTTTCGTGCGAAGTAGCGCAACAAGTCGATTTCGATCCGGGTCAGCGGGGTGTCATCGATCATTGGCTTAACCAGGTCGATTGTCGCTTTGCCAAAGTTCAAGACTTCGCCGGGAGATTGGGGAGCCCACTGGGTACGCCTCAGGAGTCCGGCAATCCGAAGCAGCAACTCGCGCAGGACGAAGGGTTTCGAGACGTAATCGTCCACGCCGCATTCCAGACCGGCAATGCGATCCTCATCGGCGGCCAGCGCAGTCAGCATCAGAATCGCTATTTTGCCATCCACCTGCCGAATTCTCCGCGCCACTTCGAACCCATCGATTCCGGGCAGCATGACGTCCAGAACGATCAGGGTGTAATCGCCCGAGGCCCACATTTCGAGCGCTTGCTCCCCTCGTTCGGCCCAATCGACTTCCCAGCCCTGACCCTTGAAGTTGAACAGGAGACCTTTGGCAATATGGGCTTCGTCTTCGACTAGGAGTATCTTCATGACCTTATTCGGATTTCCCGTTCGCCAGCGGGAGTTGGACGACAAAGGTTGTTCCCTTTCCAATCCCCTGGCTCCGGGCCGTTACCTTACCATGATGTTGTTCAACGATTCCCTTGACAATGTAGAGTCCTAGCCCGCTTCCGCGCTTGATGGAGTCGCCTCCCGACTCCCCCCGGTAGAACAGTCGAAAAACCTTCCGCAATTCGTGCCAGGCGATTCCGATCCCCTCATCTCTGACTGAAAGGGCCGCCCAGCGGCCCAGGGTCGAAAGCGAAATTGTAATGTCCGAACCGGTTGGAGAGTAGCGTTCCGCATTTGCCACGAGGTTTCCCAGAACGCTCTCCAACTGCTCCGGGTCACCGATGACGGCTGCCGGTGAGAGATCCCGCGCGATCACACGGTGACCGGCCGACTCGATCGCGGTCTTGCGGCCCTGAACAAAGCGTTCGACAAGGAGATCGAGTGAGATGATTTCCTGCCGCATTGGGAGAAGACGTCTTTCCAACCGTGAGGCACTCAGGATACTGCCGATGCGGCGGGTCAGTCGATCGGTATCCTGCAGCATGTTGTCGATGAACTCGGCTTCCTGTTCCGGATTGAGCTTGTTGTCCCGCATTGTCTCCAGCAGGAGCCGTATGGACGTCAGCGGGGTCCTCAGCTCATGACTGATGAATGACATGAAGATCTTCATCTGGCGATTCAGGATGTACTGCCGGGAAAGGTAGAGGATCAGAACCAGGGTGCCTCCGAAGATAAAGACCAGGAGGAGGATCCCAACCACGAGCGGAGCCCAGGAGACGAGGTCCTGGGGCCGGGCCCCCGTCGACTCCGCAAGCTCGACAACCTGGTTGTAGCGTCCGATGAAGAAGAGGATCCAGAAGATCAACGCCACGGTCCAGGCGACCTGAACCAGGGAGATCATCGTCACGGGATGGACCAGGATCTTCAGGAATTTCTTCATCAGATGCCGAGCGTACCGCTGAAAGCGAGATTATTCCAGTCGGATCGCTTCTTCTCCTCCCCGTACCCTGAATTCTCCCGAAGTGCTTTTGCAGTTCTTTGACATTCCGGTCAACGCAGGAGACCGATAATAGCTTCCGGGGATTTGTCAACACATTCAAGAGGAGTCTGTACTTGCAAAAACTGCCGAAAATCCTGCTGACCTCTGTCTTCGGTCCTTATGGCGTCGACGATGCTTACGGCCGCAAAGAAAACATCATGGAGCTCTTCCACAACCAGGTAACCCGCGAGCAGGGGCTCTTTTCGCTGCGGTTCCAGCACCAGAGCTTCGGGCTCTATTTGATTGCCGATAACCTGCAGGCGGATACCACAGTTCTCGATTTTCCGTCCCAGAAGCGATTCATCCAGGAGATCCAGAAGGGATACGACTATATTGGGATTTCCTTTATCACTCCCAATTTCGTCAAGGCCAAGCGCATGGCCGAACTGGTCCGCCAACATGCGCCCCACACCACCCTGGTCCTGGGAGGACATGGTACGGCGATTCCCGATATTGAGAAACTGATCGAGCACGATCACATCTGCCGCGGGGAGGGTGTAGGCTTCTTTCGGAAACTCCTGGGTGAAAAGGCCTGTCGACCGATTTCACACCCGATCATGCCTTCCTCATTCAACCAGCACATCATGGGAATTCCGATGCCGAACCGGAGTGCCGTCCTGATGACGGGAGTCGGTTGCGTCAATGCCTGTCGGTTCTGCTGTACAAGCCATTTTTTCGATCGGAAATACACCGCCTTTTTCAGCACTGGAAAGCAGATTTTCGATTTCTGCGAGCGGGCAGAAAGGGAGAGGGGCTACACCGAGTTCTTCATCATGGATGAGAACTTTCTGAAAAACCGGGAGCGCGCCGAGGAACTGGTTGACGAGATGGAGCGTCACGGAAAGTCCTATCGGTTCTCGATCTTCAGCTCGGCTGAGACAATTCGCGAAGTGGGGATCGACTTTGTGAGTCGACTGGGAGTGACCTTTCTCTGGCTGGGAATGGAAGGCCGCCGAAGTGAGAGTGATTACGAGAAGAACCGTGGAGTGAACTTTCCCGAACTGGTAGCAGAGCTTCGATCGGCAGGTGTAGTCGTTCTCGGGTCGGTCATTCTCTTCACCGAACAGCACGACAAAGAGACGATCCACGATGAGATCGACTTTGCCATCGATGCAGCGCCCGACTTTATCCAGTTTATGCAGTTGG
The DNA here is from genome assembly GCA_020350445.1 of Acidobacteriota bacterium. Taxonomy (GTDB): domain Bacteria; phylum Acidobacteriota; class UBA6911; order RPQK01; family JAPXNP01. The sequence continues at coordinate 777,810 of CP070717.1, forward strand.
GCCCCTTGCCAACGACCAAGCTTTACCAGAGTTACAAGATTCGCGGGCTGCTGCGGGAAGATGTTCCCTACGAAGAGTGGCACGGTCAGCATCAGCTGTGGTTCCGACATCCGCATTTCACTCCAGAGGAATCGGAAGTCTATCTAAGGAACGCGTTTCGAAGGGCTTGGGATGAGTTGGGTTCATCCCTGTTACGTCTTTTCGAGACCAATCTCTTGGGCTATCTTTCGACCCGTGGTTCGACGGATCCCTTGTTAGTAGCCCGTCATGAGTATTTCAAGGCGTGCTGTCTGAACTACTTTCCCGGTCTCAGGGTGTTGATCCAGTTTGCCCACAACCCCGCCGAGAGGCGCTATGCAGAGGATGTTTTTGCCCGCTACGAAGAGGAATTTGGCTCATTGACTCTGGCATCGAGAGCCCTCTCCTGGAGAGCCCTGCTCTTGGCAGCTATCGAAAAGGTCAGAATCGCGACAGTCGGTAACTTGCGGCAGCCGCGTACTTTGGTGACCCGAGTCGCCTATACTCCTGCTCGATCTGAATCCCTGGTTCCAAGTGTCCTCGATATTCAAGGACTCCCTTGGACCGGTCGCCTTTCCCTGAAATCCGAGGAAGCTTAGAGCCGACGTCTGGCGAGCTTTGCGCCTGGGTGAGGCTCGCCAGCGGAGCTTTTCACGGTTGACCCTCCTTCGGTTCGGAGGATTAGCTGCTCTACCTTGTATTTTTTGTGAAACAGCCCTCCCTTCTTGCCCTCTTGCCCCGGAGTTTGTGGTAACCTGAGGCAATTGCAACGAAAGTGTCTATGAGCTAGTTTTTCTTTACTTGTATGTCATTACTTCCTTTTTGTTCCTAGTGCTTTTTGAACAGGAGGCATATCTTGAAAGCGAATAAGAGATTCTTCGGAGCAGGAACCCTACTGCTTGTAATTGTATTGCTATTGCTGGGCGGTTCGGTGGTCGCTCAGTCCCAGAAACCGAACATCCTCGTTGTCTGGGGTGATGATATCGGGCGCTCCAACATCAGTGCCTACACCATGGGGATGGTCGGATATCGGACTCCGAACATCGATCGAATTGCCAGCGAAGGCATGATCTTCACTGACTACTACGGTGAACAGAGCTGTACCGCCGGCCGCTCCTCATTTATAACCGGGCTGAGCGTCTTCCGGACGGGCTTGTGTTAGTTAGGACTACCCGGAGCCGAACTGGGCATGCAGGCTGAAGATCCGACGATTGCGGGATTGTTGAAGACCCTGGGCTATGCTACCGGTCAGTTTGGGAAGAATCACCTCGGAGACCGGGACGAACATCTCCCGACCAATCACGGGTTCGACGAGTTTTATGGGAACCTCTACCACTTGAATGCCGAAGAAGAGCCTGAATTGCCAGACTATCCGACGGAAGAGAAGTTTCCGGGTTTCCGTGAAAAGTTTGGACCTCGGGGAGTCATTCATTCCTATGCGGATGGTCGGATCGAAGATACCGGTCCGTTGACCAGAAAGCGGATGGAGACCATTGATGACGATACCGTCGATGCCGCACTCGCCTTCCTGGAGAAAGCTCACAAGGAAGGTAAGCCCTTCTTCATTTGGTGGAGTGGGACAAGGATGCATTTTCGGACACACGTCAAACCCGAACTGCAAGGCATTTCGGGGCAGGACGAATATGCCGACGGAATGGTCGAACATGACATGCACATCGGCAGGTTCCTGAAGAAGCTTGACGAATTGGGTATCGTTGACAACACGATCGTGTTCTACAGCACCGATAACGGTCCGCACATGAACACCTGGCCGGATGCAGCTGTGTCGCCGTTTCGTGGCGAGAAGAATACGAATTGGGAAGGCGGCTGGAGAGTCCCGGCAATGGTCCGCTGGCCTGGGAAGATCAAGTCTGGATCGGTTTCCAACACAATCATGCATCACATGGATTGGCTCCCAACTTTTCTTGCGGCAGCGGGTGAGGCTGAGGTGAAGGAGAAACTGCTGACTGGCTTCCAGGGAGTCAACCGGAACTATAAGGTGCACCTGGACGGTTACAACTTCCTCCCCTATCTGACGGGGCAGGAGGAGAAAGGAAGACGGGACGAGATCTTCTACTTTACGGATGACGGAGATCTCAGCGCTCTTCGATTCCGGGACTGGAAGATCATCTTCCTGGAGCAGCGGGTTGAGGCGACTTTGCAGGCCTGGGCGGAACCCTTTATTCCGCTGCGTGTCCCGAAGATCTTCAACCTCCGTCGCGATCCATATGAGAGAGCCGACATTACATCGAACACCTACTACGACTGGCTGCTCGACCATGTCTTCATGATGGTCCCAGCCCAGGCTTATGTCGGTGAGTTCCTGATGACGTTCAAGGATTATCCACCCCGGCAGAAGGCTGCCAGTTTCTCGCTTGACCAGGTCATGGAGAAACTACGGCAGGGTGGTGGTTCCAAGTAACCATAAGAAGGGGCAGGAGTCTCAGCCTCCTGCCCCCCTCCAGGTAACCTCCTGGAGTGCGGAACTTCAGTTCCGCCTTGCATCAAGGAACTTTCAGTTCCGCCTTCCCTAAGGAACTTCAGTTCCGCCAAATCGCCCCCTCACCGCCAAATTGCCCCCACCCCCAAATCGCCCGCTACTGGCGGGAGTGGAACTCCCTCAATTAAGGCGGCAGTGAACTGCCGCACTCCAAGGCACTTCCTGGAGCGCGACCGCCCTAACTCCCTGGAGTGCGGAACTTCTGTTCCGCCTTCCCTAAGGAACTTCAGTTCCGCCAAATCGCCCCCTCACCCCCAATTCACCCGCTCA
>CP070717.1:780697-784247 GCA_020350445.1 Acidobacteriota bacterium
ATGGATGGGGACGATGTCATCGACATACTAGTCTGAAAGCAAGTTCGCCGTCTCATGCTCAGAGACGACGCACCCGGCCAGGTCAATCGTGGCAAATCGTCCCGAAATACCCAGATACAGAAGAGGATTGCCACTTCCAACGATTTCCGCCGAGACTCCGTCGACGGTGTCGGGAGTGTCGACAAACGAGGCTCCATCGCCAACAAGATCATATCCGTCTTCAATATCAAATATGACCGAGTAAGTGGAGCTAGAGGGTTTCCCTCCTCCACTGCCCCCTTTGTCACCTTTTGCGGCTGCGGCCCAGGTGGCCAGTGTCAACATCAGCACAGTTCCAATTAACAGATCCTTCATTCTCATTGTCCGTTTCCTTTCCTCAAACGCGTTGGTGGTTGGACCGATAGGCAGGAGCCAGTTGGAGTGGCTACCACAGAAATTCATCGATCCGGTTGTCAATGGCCGGAGTGTAGCCGATCCAAGTGGAAAAAGGCTTACAACGACCTTACAAAAACCTCACTTCTTGCTTCCGGGACCCGCGAAAGGCCACGAGCACCGTGATTCAGTCATGGTGGCTTTGTCGTGGGTTGGATATCGGCTGTCGCAAACGCAGTCGGGAGGACGGTTCAACGGGAGAGCTTGACTTTGAGCGGGTGGTCGGGATCGGCATATGCGAGCAGCTTCTTCAGCTCGGCTTCGATGGAATTGGCTTCTTCGGCCCTGCCCGCCTGTCGATAGAGATCGGCCAGGTAGGCCCGGCCGAAAAGCCACACAATGGCGGTCGCGGGATAGCTTTGAGCCCTCATCGAGGAAAGCTCTTCCAGCACTCGAACGGCTTTTGAAGTTCGGCCGGAAGCCTCCTCGAGGCGAGCGATCTCGAGCAGGACCAGTGCCTGCCGCGCAGCATAGGGAACGGCGTAATTGAGATAACCCGGCGTGATGACGCGGCCCTCGAAGATCATTTGCCGAGCCCTCTGCAAGTGCTCGACGGCAACTTCCATGCGTCCGTCGGCGATGGCAGTTTCCGCCTCAAAGATGGGGCCCTCCTGTGGCTGGTCCGGTGCAACCAGCTTCACCGGATCGCCTGTCGAACCCACAAGGGAAGGGCGAAGCAGAAGCCCAAGAAGAGAACGGACAACACTGGGCGGAGATTGTCCCAGAAGGTCCATCAACTCATCGTCAAAGCTTGCCGAGGAGAGAGCCAGCATTTCAGTCGAATACAGTCCCGGAGCTGCGCCGAAATCCTTAATCAGCTCAAGAGCGTCTTTCACGCGACCAAGAGTCAGGTACTGCAGCGCGAGAAAATTGGCGTGTCGTTGTGGACTCAAGTTGTTGGAGCGCTTGCCCTCCAGCCAGATTCGGACTCGTTCGGCCTCGGAGAGGGCCCCTTCGATGTCGCCCTCGAGCCATCGCTCCCATACACCAAACGACTGAATCCATGCCCCTCGCCAACCCGACTCGGAGCCCCACTGCGTGGGAGATTCTGCGGTGATCTCCCTCGCTCGCTGAACCAGGGGGCGAGCCAGATCCACTCTACCCACAATCTCGACCAGTTTGCCGGCACCCCCTTCCTGGACGGATAGGAGTTTCGGATTCGTTGCCGCAGTCTTCACTATGGTTTCAGTCAATCGATCCAACCGGCCCAGCCTCTTGGCCACCGTCGTCAGGATCATCAAGGCCCAGGGGTGATCTGGCTCGAGTTCCAAAAGCAGTTCGAAGTGGCCCCAAGCTTCTTCGTATTCCTCAAGCCAGTAATGACAGGTACCCTCGATAAAAGCCTTTTCGGCAGGGGTCACCCTGTCGAGTAGAGCTGCCGCCCTTTTCCCCTGCTCATTCGCCTCCGCCTGCCGTCCCTGGTATCTATAGGACCAGCCCAGCATGAGATGGGCGGAAGCAAACTCCGGGTCGATTCCTACAGCCCGCCGGAACAGAATCTCCGCTTCGCCGTACTGTCCGAGTCGATATGAATCGATCCCCTGAAGATAGGATTGAAATGCTTCCACCGACCGGGTCCAGACTTTTCGATCTGACATGGGCGAAGGGGGCAACCCTTTGAGGCTCAAGACGCGACCTACGATGTCGTCTGCCATCTCGCCCACGAAGTCGAGCAGTTGGTTGGGTCTGTCCGTCCGCTCAGTTGATACCCGCAGAACTTCTCCAGAACGGGGATCCAGAAGCCGGACTCCCAGTTCGTAGTTTCCGGCCAACTTCGCGATACTTCCCACGACGATGGCCACAATCTCCCCATCTCTCAGACTGACCTCCCGGCTCACAGATTCATCCAAAGGTGTGTCCGCTGGTCTCCCCATACGGTTGAGCGTCTCCTCGACACGGGTCTTCGAGGCAACCCGGACAAGTTCTGAAGCCAGAAGGTCGTTCTGCATGGCATAACCCAGTGTCCCTTCGAAAACCGACTCTCCCGTACGATTATCAAACTGCCCCACCAGGATGATTGGGCGCTGTCCGATAGAAGGGGAGGCCTTTTCCTCGCTCGAACGCCAAAGAATAAACCAACCGGCAGCCCCCAGGACTACGGCGACAAAAACCGCCGCAACTGGCTTCCAGCTCAGGCGCCAAGGTTGTCCCGGAGATGAGGTCGTCGAGCGTGCCGTCGGTTCGACCGGATTCTGTTCCTCAGGAATGTCCGCAGGGAGATCCAGCCTGTATCCCCGCTTAGGAATGGTCACGATGATCCGTGGGTTCTTCGAATCGTCTCCCAGAGTCTGGCGCAGTTCGGAGATCGACTTCCAAAGGACTCCGTCGCCCACGAATGTGTCAGTCCAGACCGCCTCGAAGATTTCGTCCTTGCTGACCACTCTCCCCCGGTTCTCAGCAAGAAACACCAGAAGGTCCATGGTCTTCGGTTTCAGCGACCAGGTCTCGCCCCGAGAATCAGTGACCGTGTTAAGGAGAGGCCGGCACGCAAACGGCCCCAAGTAAAACTCCGTTGGCTGCTCAGCTGACGGCTGTTCTTTGGACATTGAAGCGCAAGCCTTTGCAAATCTGAAACGGTCCGGGTCAGTTAACCCCAGATACTAGCCCGCACTCGACAAGAGTGTCAATCGAGGTCAGGCGCCGATATTTGTTAGTACGTGAAATATCCGGCCGTAAGAACACGTAAAGTGTCCTGTTCGAAGAGGCAGGATAGGGTGCAAGCTTTTCGAGTCTGCAAAGCGGTCCGGTGGTCCCTGTACCCGACCCGAGCGCTGAACACACAGCAATGCTTTCTCTATAAGGCGGGCATGTTCGTCCCTTCATCTCGGGAAAGAACAAACGAGTCTACTGTGTCCACTACCAGATATGACACCCGTTCAAGAGCTCCCAGTCAGCAAGCTGGATTGTCCACCATATTGAAATCTGAAGGATGGTTCCATGGATCCCCCCGATGACTTTGGCCGAAGCAAATGTGTACCTGTTTTGGCTCCAGTGAGCTGGGGTTGGATTCCCGCGGGCACAATTACGGGCACAATGCGCCCTTTTTGAGGTGTCTGGGAATACCAATATCCTTTAACCCTGCTGTAAAACCTCCTGCTTTTTCTGCAGTAAATATAAA
>CP070717.1:784347-788440 GCA_020350445.1 Acidobacteriota bacterium
GTTATAAACGCCCGGCTCCACCTCACTTCCTGACAGTGACGCTTCGAGAGTGTCCTTATAGTTGCGGACCCGTGTACTGAAAAGGTGGCTTTTTGCCGTCGCTGAAAGAGTTGTGGCAAGACTCTGCTGGAATCCATCGAGCGTCGAATAGAAGGCATCATAGGTCTTGATGCGATCCTCTCGATTCACCAGCGCTCTGCCGACTGAGTACCCGTTGGCATCAATTCGGAGTTCAGTGCCATCCGAAAGCGTGATCGTTTTCCAGGGGATCTCGGCGTTGGTCAGGATATTCCCGATGCTGCTTCCATCTCCTCGAATCAGCCCCGAAAGGCTCATGATCTCTTCGCTTCGAGCATCCAGTATATGAGGTCGCTGTTTTTCGAGTCTTTCGAGGTAACGCGCATACACCTTCAGGCCGGGGTCCTCTTTGAGGTAACGCTGTAGCTGGTCGCCTGACAGGGCGAGAATCTCAGGCTCGAGCCAGGCGGTCCGGGCAGACAGTTCCGAAAACATCTGCCCCAGCTCCTGTTTCATACCGAGGGGTTCCGGCTTTCGAATATCGAGGTCGCTGACCAGGTTGGCATAGGTGAACAGGCGAGCGGCTTCTTTGCCGGTCGCATAGTAAAGCTCCAGCGCCTCTCGAAGTTGCTGCGGGCCGTCGGCCAGAGTTCCCTTGTACTTCTCGATTTTGGCTACCGACGCAGGCACCCCTTCTTTTGACGCCCGCCAGGCTTCCAGGTCGGCATAAAGGTCGGTCAGGACCCATTCCGTTTTGAGGTCGGCGGCTGTTAAGCCCCAGGAGGTTGACATAAGAACGACCAAAGTAATCAGCCAAAGGTTGCTTCGCATCTGTTTCCTCATTTCAATACTCCCGGCAGTCGATCTGCTCGTGTTAAATCCCTGTTCCGGTATCCAAAAATGTGAAGGTGTCCAGGCTCCTAAACTTGAGATTGTATACTGGGGACACGCTTCCGAAAACTACTTTAAAGGTCATCTGGGAAGTTGCAGGCTCGAGTCAGGATTTCAGAGATAGCCTGGTGGACCTTACCATTTGTCGCCAGGCATTCCCGGTCATAGATTGTAGCGTTAGTCTGGTCGAAACGGGTTACCATTCCGCCTGCCTCCTGAACAATGAGGCTACCTGCGGCCACATCCCAGGGTTGGAGACTGAGTTCCCAGAATCCTTCGTACCGTCCGCAGGCGACATAGCACAGATCGAGCGCCGCCGAGCCATCTCTGCGGACAGATCGGGCTTCCATCATCATCTCGTTAAAGAGCCGCAGGTTCTTTTGGATCTCCGGGGTGCCATAACTGAATCCCGTCACCAGCAGGCTATCGACGAGGGAGGATTCGGAAGAGACCTGGATCGGTTTTCCGTTCAGATACGCTCCCTCACCGGACACGGCGGTAAAGGTCTCTCTGGAAACGGGATCATGGACTACCCCGGCCGCGAGTGCGCCCTCGATCTCGATACCGATGGAAACGCAGAAGAACGGATAGTCGTGGGCATAGTTCGTCGTCCCATCGATTGGATCGATGACCCACTTGATCGGAACGGTCCCTTCGGCCGAACCCCGTTCTTCCGCCAGAATCTGGTGTTCGGGAAAGTGCCTGTGGACTGTACTGACGATCAGTTCCTCTGCAGCGAGATCGACCTCTGTGACCAGGTTGACTTTCCCCTTCTTTGAAACCTTGAAGGCGGTCTTGCGTTTCTGGAATATCAGGGCTCCCGCTTCGGTGGCGGCCTCTTCAGCTACGGCGAGAAGTCTATTTGCATCGATGTTCATTTCTGTTTTTCTTCTCCTGTCTCAGTTCGGCTTCTTTGATCGTGTGGAATCGGATTGCCGCTTAACCTGAGCCCTACGAGTTCTGATCTCGATACAAGAGGGCGACAGCCTCGACCGCGATCCCTTCGCGACGACCGATAGGCCCTTTTCCTTCCATGGTTGTTGCTTTGACTCCGATCTCCTGCGCATCGATCTGAAGAACGCGCGAAAGATTTGCCTTCATCGCAGGGGAATATGGCATGATCTTCGGCTCTTCAGCGATCACGACGATATCGACGTTCCCCACAGAGAATCCTTTACCTCGGATCAACCGGTAGGCTTTTTCGAGCAGGATCAGCGAAGAGGCTCCCTTATAGCGGGGATCGGTATCGGGAAAGAAGCTGCCGATATCGCTCATACCGGCGGCGCCCAGTAGGGCATCGGTGACAGCGTGCAGGACTGCATCTGCATCGGAGTGCCCCTGCAATCCTTGGTCATGAGGGATCGCGACACCGCCGAGGATAAGTTGCCGATCCCTGGCAAAGGGGTGGAAGTCAAAACCTATGCCGATTCTAATCTCTGGTTTCATCCTGATGTGGTTCCTTCCTGCGGCGCTTTGAGGTCTTCACTCCAAGTGATCTTGATATTGCGTGATTCACCTGTCACTGTGGCAATCTTGACACCCAGCTGTTCCACCATCGAGGCTTCATCGGTCCCCTGAAACCCGGTCCGCCGGGCTCGTTCATACGCTTGCTCGAGATACTCCCTGCGGAAGCCCTGGGGTGTTTGAGCCAAGCCCAGTGATTCGCGAGGTATGGTCCGGACGATCTCTCCCTTCTCAATTTCCTTGACCGTATCGCCCACCGGAAGGACAGGGATGCAGGCGCCCTGGAGGAATGTCATGCTGAGGACTGACTCGACGAGACCGGCACTGATGAATGGACGAGCCGCGTCATGGACCATCACGATCTCGATTCCTGGGTCAAGCCGGGTCAGGCCGCAGCCGACGGAAGCCTGCCGGGTATCCGCGCCCTCCTCGACCTTGACAGTGATCGGGAGCGCTTCTTTCGCGAGGTCTTCTTTAACTCGTGCGATCCAGTCATGATGGACCACAATAACGGCTTCTGCTACGAATGGCACAAATACATCGAGGGATCGGAGGTAAACCGGCCTGCCCTGGTGCAACAGGAATTGTTTCGGCGTTTCAGCGCCGAATCGACTTCCCGTACCCGCAGCTGCCAGTACGAGAGCTGCCCGTTCAACTGCTGTCTGATTGGTCACGCTGGCTCATTCCCTCTGAAGTGCAGTCCTTCACAATCCGACGGCATCCAGAAATTGATCAACTGTCGAGACGCCTCGAAGTTCGATCTTACCCATGGGTTCGGAAATCGGCAAATTGCCCTGCGGCAGGATGACCTGCTCAAAACCCAGATTCAGGGCTTCCTTGATTCGAGTTGTCGCAAAGCTGACCGCTCGAACCTCTCCGGCCAGCCCCACTTCACCGAAGGTCAGTGTCTTGGAGGGCACCGGAAGATCACGAAAACTAGAGACGACGGCTCCTACAAGGGCTAGGTCGACAGCCGGTTCCGCGAGGCTGATACCGCCGGCGGCATTCAGGTAGACGTCGCTGCCCAGCAGGTGAAAGCCCATTCTCTTTTCGAGCATTGCCAGCAGGAGTGAAACCCGGTTCGGATCGACGCCGTTTGCCATCCTCCGGGCGGTACTGAAATTACTGTGGCTGACCAGTGCCTGTAGTTCCACCAGCACTGGCCGGGAGCCCTGGATTGCTGCTAGAACGACGGACCCCGAGACGTTGGTGGCCCGCTCTGAAAGAAACAGTTCCGAAGGGTTCTCAACACACCTGAGACCGGCCGAGGTCATCTCGAAGATGCCGAGTTCATTGGCCGGGCCAAAACGATTCTTCACGGTTCGGATCAGTTTCTGGTTCTGATGCCGATCCCCTTCGAAGTAGAGGACAACATCCACGATATGTTCGAGAGCCTTTGGTCCGGCAAGGGCTCCGTCTTTGGTGATGTGCCCGATGAGAAAGGTTGGAATGTTCCGGCTCTTCGAGAGATTCAGCAAGCGCAGTGCGCACTCCCGGATCTGGCCGATGCTTCCGGGAACCGAAGGCAGTTGTTCCGTGTGTACCGTCTGGATTGAATCGACGATCAGGATGTCGGGCTTCAGCCGCTCCACCTCCTGGAGAACCTGCTCAAGACAGGTCTCGGGTGAGATCAGCAATCGTTCTCCTTTGATTCCCAGCCGGTCGCCACGCATCTTGATCTGCTGAGCCGATTCCTCTCCGGCGACATAGAGGACAGTGA
>CP070717.1:788540-794656 GCA_020350445.1 Acidobacteriota bacterium
TATCGTTAGAATTGTCGTCTGAGCAAGATTCGATTCCTTCAATGTGGAGCAGATCGACCGAGCAGTGATTCCAGGATTTTCCCAGACTACCTCCATTACCCGGGTTTCGAGTTCACCCAGAACTTGTCCCACTCCATTTTCTGATGGTGTAAAGCGCAAATGGATCTTGCGTAACATAGGCCTGAAATTCTACATTGTGTAGAAGTTCTGTTCAAACCGCCATCGCATCCCATTGGTGCCTGTCACCTTTTGAAAAGTTAACATATGGATATTAAGCAAGTTGCGAAGGTGCCTGGCACCTTTGCTGCCGCTCTCACAGGGCTTGGGGGAATCCAGGGTGACCGGTACCCGGGGTTTCGCTGCGCTTCCCCCGGGCTAATTCCCGCCGCCCCTTTGGGGCTGGGAAGCAGAATTTGCGAGGCAGGAATTAGGAGCTAGGAGCTAGGAGACAGGAGCTAGAAGCTAGGAGACGAGAACCAGGAGACAGAATTCAGGAGACAGGAGTAAGAAGACAGAAGCAGAAGACAGGAGACAGAAGCCCTGAAAGGGCGGAAGCGTCTAGCCCAGGGCGTGAGCCCTGGGTGGGGAAACACCGACTGACGAAAAGCCCTGTAAGGGCGACAGGCCTCTTTCTTTGGAGGAACAGGAGAACGCCTTCGCCTCCCAGCTTGTAGCTTGTAACTTCTAGCTCCTGGTTCCCGAGTCGCGTAGCGACGGTACAAGTTAGCCCAGGGCGTGCGCCCTGGGTGGTTGAATCTCCAAGACTATTCCTGAGCCCTGTAGGGACGACAGAACCGGTATCCTAAACTGACCGTGCCGTGCCTACAGCACTCTACTCTTTGATTTGCCTTGTAGACCCAGCTCTTACGAGCTGGGCTTACACATGTCTTGCCTGTGGCACTCAGAACCAGAAGTTAGGAGCCAGGAGCTGGAAGCTAGAAGTTAGGAGACTGAAGGCGATTTCTCGGTCACCGTAGGACATGCATCCCTGCTTTTCGTGTTCTTCACGCCGTAAGCCCGGGCAGGCATTATTGCTAACTGTTTGCTCCGAACAGTCGTACAATGAAACTGACAGAGCTGCTGTACGGCGTTGGAAGGAGAAGCCCATGTGTGCAGGTCAGGCCACCAAACCAGTCACCGTCAAGGATCTCCTATTCGGATCTGACCGATTCCGTCTGAACTGTCGATTGGGCATGGCGGCCTGCATCCTCCTGGCAGCATCGTCACTTGGCAGCAGTATCTCTCGAGCTGTTGCGGCCGAAACTCAGGTAGTAGATCCGTTCGCGGTTGTTGCTGCCTTCGACCGCGCCGCTCAGCTGCAAGGGTGGCCCGGGTTCGACGCAACCGCCTATCCCATCGCCATCTACGACGGAGAACGCACCCTGCTTCTGCGCCACCCGAATCCGCCGGCCGAATTCCTCCTGCTCCCTGGGCATGAGGGTGTCAGGGTATCGCCCGGCAAGCATTCGGCTATGCGGTGGAACTCAAACGCCGATATCGGTGGAGTGCCTACCGCGACCCTCTTGTTGACAATCGAGCCTGGGCGAACGGTCGATTACGAAGCTCACATCCTCTTTCACGAGGTTTTTCACCTGTTTTCTCGACCTCTTCACCCCACCTGGAGTCCGAATGAGATCTGGCGCTACAACTATCCAGTGGACGATCTCGAGAATTACCGTCAACTGCTCCTGGAGGAAGAGGCATTGGCCAAAGCCATGGAGTCCGAATCAGACTCAGATGGGGTATCGTGGGCGGCGGCGGCCCTGACTATTCGTCTCGATCGCCAGGCAAGGTTGAGCCAGGAACACCGTTCCTACGAAACCGCACTTGAGTTGCAGGAGGGGACCGCGGTTTACATGGGCAGGTCGATGCTCGGAGTCGCCAGCGAGACGGAGCGGCTCCGAGAAGACCGGGGACCCGCAGGAATCCGGTGGCGTTTCTACGAGACCGGCGCGGCGATATCGGTTATTCTCGACCGCCTGGCACCTTCCTGGAAAGAGGATCTCGACGCCAGGCCCGAGGTTACTTTTACCCAGCTCCTGAGCACGGCTCTGGCAGCGATGGATGCCGATCCGGCGACTTTCTCCAACGAAGTACGGACCAGAATCGAGGAGCGCGCGATCACTGCACTCAATAAGTTATCAGCCGAAAGAGAGCAGCTCTACGACGACTTCCTGCAGCGCAGGAATCGGGTCATCATCCGCCTTGCGGATGAGGAGGATCATTTCAGTTTCGATCGCTTCGACCCCATGGCGGTGGAGATACTCGATCAGGGGGAGGCCCTGCAAGCTCACTTGCTGACCAGTTCTCATCCGCGCGGAGAGGTCAGCTTCGAAAACCCACGTTTTCTGCCAAGATCGCTGGAGGGAGTGATTGCACTGACCAGCCCGGTCGGTCAGCACCCTTTTCTCGGTGGTTACCGCAGAATCGCCTTTTCAGGCTTTTCGGATAAGCCGGTGGTCGAGCGCAACGGTATTGCTGTCAACGTTAAGGCCGATGGACTGTTTGTTTCCTTCAGTGGAGCCACCATTGAGTCAACCGACCATGAACTCATCATCACTGTGCTCCCTTCAGCTGCCATCGAGTAACGGACGATGCTTGACCTGGAGGACGAGGTGCGTGTGCTTGCAGGTAATCCAGTAAGTCAAGAGCGGAACCCTGTATCTCCTCCATCGTTTTATGGAGGATGTGAAGCGCATCTAGAAAACTATTCCAATTTTAGGTACCTCTGGGGACAGAAGGCCTATGCAAACATATAATCTTCTGCCGAATGGTCATGGCAATGATCTCCATCCATTGGTGCCTGGCACCTCCGGAAAAGTTAACATATTGAAAATAAATGATTTGTAAAGGTGCCTGGCACCTTTGCTGCCGCGTTTACAGGACTTGGGGGATGGTGCGGTGGTGTCCGCACCCGGGGTTGTGCTTCGCTTTCCCGGGCTTTTCTCTTGCGCCCCAGAATTCAGGAGACAGGTGTTAGTAGCTAGATATGGGATAGCAGGACATCGTTGACAGTGGATTGCTAGTTATCAGTTTGAAGTTAGGAGATTGGAAAGGAGAAGTTTGGCGTGTCGTTGTAGGATATGCGTTGGTCGGCAGCTGTTTTGGAGAGTTGACTTTCTAATCGCTGTGACCAATACTTTCAAAATCACATATTCGGGAAGAGGGGACTATAGGAGGGAGGTTCTTCCCTAGACCTTGCTGCTCTCGTTTGAAATCGTTGATGGCTCCTCGCTTTATTCAATCCTAAAAGGAAAAGTAATGAGTCCCAAAAACTTGCTTGTCAGGATCTCCATGATCTTTGTGTTCGCGGTGGCGGCCTACGGGCCCCGAGACGGCACGGCCGAGGCCGCAGCCGGGCTCGATCCCTGCGGTGGTTCCGATCATCCTTGCACGCTTGCCGAGGTCACAGCTGAGATTCGTGAAGCAACGGATTCGCTCGCGCTTGAGGTCGTGGAAAGGCTCTCACTCGGTGGAGAGCTGGATGACGTCATGGAATGGCTCGGTGCCCGGCCTGAAGTGGCCCACGTTGCCAAGGGTTCCGAGGGGATGCGTTTCAGGGTTCGTGGTGGCCGTGGTCACTGGATCCTGCTGCAGACTGCGGGAACGGTAGGTACGCTCAGTACACCGACCTTGCCGTTCCCAGGCCAAGCGCCCACCTCTTCGAATCCTGCGCCTGCCGCGACTCAAAACTTGCCGAGTCGCCAGCAGAAGAGGGCTCTCCTCGTCTCTCCCTTCCGTTGGCAGTGGCAGATTGAAGAACGTTCTGGCTCACGCGGTGGGCGAGGCGTCCGATACAACACCGACGGGATCGGCCTGGTAGCCAAGGCGTTGCGCGCCCGTGACTACGCCGAAGTTACGATCATGGCGGAAGGTCTGGATCCGGCCAACCCGGGCGTTACGAATGGCGCGGTGGGTCTCCAAGCCTTCACTACCTGGGATGATTACGACTACGTGCACCTGCTCACACACGGGGCCTCGGTGTGCGAGGATGTCCGAGGTGACGGATCCGAGGTGTGCATGTCGGCTCTGCTGGCGCCGTGGACCGAAGACTATGTTCGCGCGCAGGCTGACCGCGCCGCGGCCGATGGCGACGCGGAACTGACCCGGTTGCTGAACCTTGTCGGAGTAGAGACCGGGAGTTTCTGGGTCAGGGCCAGACCGGTCGAGATCCCCGAGGTCCGCAGAGGAGGCACGGCGAGAAAGGACCCCGGGACTCCAGCATGGGAACGGGCGAAGCCGGCGGACCAGCGGCTGCCCTATACCCTGACAGGTAGATTCATCATGCTATCGCCCGCGTTCTTCGACGGGATCTACCCTGACGGAGTTTCGAATGCGGTGGTTGTCCTGAGCGCGTGCAGCAGCGGGCACACGGCAAACCTCGCCGGTGCGATCCGCGGCGAAAACAGCGCGATCATCTCGTGGAAGGAGACCATGTCACTCGGTGCAGCGGCCGCGGCTGGTGAACTGATCGCCAAGACACTGGTCGAGGTCGACGAACGAGTCGAGGACGACAGTGGGCTGACAGTCGAGCAGGCGATGGACAGGGTTCGCGAACGGTTGAACGAGCTGACCCAGGACCCTCCGGACCCCGAAAGCTGTGCAGATCCTCCGGACCGAGATAGCGCAGCCCGATGCGCGATGGCCAACTACGGTTCGGTGCTGACCGTAATCAACGACGAGTTGGCCGATCCTGTGACGGGTGCCAGCCTGGTCATTTACGGCGAGCGCGACATTCGAGCCCGCGAGATCGTCTATCTGGTCGACGAGGAGGGTGATGAGCTGGAGAACGGCGCGACCGTTCAGGTATTCGGCACTTCAGGCGATGGACGACCGGATTCTGTAGACCTGCGCCTTCGCGTTGACGGGCTGGGGATGGAAGACGAGCCCAGCGAGACCCCCCTCGAGCTCGTGTTCGAAGGCCGAACGATCGAAGTGGAACAGCGACTCGAGGCCGAAGTGGCACCCGGCGTATGGGAGCTCCCTTATCGAATGCCGCTGGGCCGCGACCATCAGGATGGTGAGCTGATCGACGTGGAGGTCGTCGCGCGACTGGGCGACGAAGGCGACTCCCGCTGGCTCTACGAAGACCTGCGACTCGGCGGCTGTTTCTGGACTGCGGAGCTGGCGGGCTTGAGAAGCGGTGATCTCGGCGGCCCGGGGGTGAAGGTGCAGTCGACGCCGTTCACCAACGGGGTTCAGCTTTACGCCACCCCAAGCGACGGCCGGACATATGGCCCCAACGATCCCTCGGGAGTGACGTTCAGCTTCCAGGGTGAACCGGAGGTAGGATCGTTCCCGCTCGGGCAGCAGGCGTTCATCACGCTCTTTGGCGGCGGCAACCTGGTCCTCAGCTACTCCCAGACGGGAACGTTGC
This sequence comes from Acidobacteriota bacterium, assembly GCA_020350445.1. GTDB lineage: Bacteria > Acidobacteriota > UBA6911 > RPQK01 > JAPXNP01. The sequence continues at coordinate 793,918 of CP070717.1, forward strand.
GGCTCACGACCGTAGACCGCGATGCTGGTGAGCTCACCGTCGTGGCCGGCGACTTCGAGGTCACGTTCCCCGGAGTCGTCCGGTATCCGGAGCAAGAGGGGCCCCTCGTGAACGAAGAGGGAGTCGTGGAGGTTTCCGGCAAGTTCCTGTGGAGACCAACGTGTGCGGAGCCACCGGCGATCGAGCCTCACCAGTACTTGGAGTCAGGCATGTAAGCCGTCACTGCACTCATCGCTCACCTCGCTAACCTTGCGCCCTTCGCGCGCATTGAGACTTCGTCTGTGCCAGCTCGGGTAGCTACCGTTGATACAGGGTCAGAGAATCAAGCAGATGATTATTTTCATATGTTGCTTGATGGTTGCCAAGATATTTCTGACGGAAGAGTTATTGGGAAACAATGAGGGTTTTTACACGGTGCCTGGCACCTTTGCTGCCGCCCTTACAGGGCTTGGGGTGTGCGGTTGTGACCGTTACCAAGGGTTTTCGCTGCGCTTCACCCTGGGCTATTCACCGTCGCCCCGGTGGGGCTAAGAATCAGGAGACAGAAGTCAGGAGACAGAAGAGAGCGCTGAAAGCGCGACAGCGCATAGCCCAGGGCGTGAGCCCTGGGAATGGGGGAAGAACAGACCCTTCAAGCGCTGAAAGCGCGACAGCGCATAGCCCAGGGCGTGAGAGGCTGTCTCAAAACTCACAGGGTAAGCGGATAAAGTGGGGGTGTGAGCAAAGCGATTGAAGCGAA
>CP070717.1:794756-802212 GCA_020350445.1 Acidobacteriota bacterium
GAAACTCTTGAGATTGACCGAAGGGAGTGAGTACTGCTCACTCAAGACGGCCGCTATCTGTTCATCGGAGACGTGACCGAGTCTGAGAAGGATTGAGCCCAGACGTCCACCGTGCTCTCTCTGGAATCGCAGGCTCTCTTCGAGCTGTTGAGGACTCAAGATCCCCTTCTTGATCAGTAGATCACCTAGACGAATAGACATAGATCGATCCCTACGAAGACAAAAAGTAAGATGCTGATGATACCGTTTACTGTGAAGAATGCGGCGTTGATCCGACTCAAGTCTCCAGGACTCAGAAGACTATGTTCATAGATCAGTCCGGCCGCAACACACAAGAGACCGATATAACTCATCCAACCCAACCCGTAATAGTAGAAGGCTCCCAGCAAGATCAGAACCATTGAAATATGAAAGAGTCTTGAAACGATGAGCGCCCCCCGAATTCCGTAGCGGCTCGGAATGGAAAACAATGAAGAGCTTCGGTCGAACGCCTCGTCCTGACAGGCATAGATAATGTCGAAGCCTCCTACCCAAAAGAGGACTGCCCCACACAACAATAGGGGTTCGAGTTCAAGTGACCCTCTGACGGCAACCCAACCGCCGATTGGGGCGATCCCCAGCGCCAGCCCAAGCACGACATGGGCATATGCCGTGAACCGCTTCGTGTAACTGTAACCCAAGACGATAATGAGTGCCACGGGGGAAAGGGCGAAGGCCAGAGGGTTGAGCATCCAGGCAGAAAACAGCAGAAGTGCAGAGCTCAAGATGATGAAGATCTTGACGAAGAAAGGGGTGACCAATTGCTGTGGAAGTGCCCGGCCCTCTGTTCGAGGGTTGGCGCCGTCAAACTCCCGATCCACTAACCGGTTGAATGCCATGGCTGCACTTCGGGCCCCGACCATTGCGGCCAGAATCCAGAACGACTCCGATATGCCGGGTATGCCTCGAGCCGCCAGAAACGCGCCCATAAAGGCGAAAGGCAATGCGAAGACCGTATGCTCAATCTTGATCATCTCGAGGACAATCATTGTCTTTGATGCGATCGATCTGATGAGCATAATTCAGGCGGATTATACCACGCGTGGAAGAGGGGAAAACGCAGTGATGGGAAGCCCTTCAAGGGGGGGATGCCCCCTTCCCAATTTCAGACGGTATCCTGTGGAAGGGCGCTTCTGGTATGCTAATGTCCTATGCCCGATTTACATCCTGTTCAACTGGAAATATACAGAAATCTCTTTGTTTCAATTGCCGAAGAAATGGGCACCGTGCTGAAGCGGACGGCCTATTCTCCGAACATCAAAGAACGGCGCGATTATTCCTGTGCTGTCTTTGACGGCAAGGGCCAAGTGATCGCGATGGGTGATCACATGCCCGTGCACTTGGGGTCTATGCCCCTCTCTGTCCGCATGGCAATTGATCGGTTCCGGCCCCGACCGGGCGATATCATTATGCTCAATGATCCTTTCGCCGGTGGGACACATTTGCCGGATATCACCCTCATTGCGCCTGTGTTCCCCCCTCGTTCGAAGCCGTCCCGCCCGATGTTTTACGTGGCAGCCCGTGCGCACCACTCCGACGTTGGTGGGATGTCTCCGGGTTCGATGCCGATGAGCCAGGAGATCTTCCAGGAAGGGCTGCGGATTCCGCCGCTCAAGCTCTATTCAGGGGGCAAACTGGACCGGGGTGTCCTCCGTTTTCTCCTGTTCAATGTTCGGACACCGATTGAGCGGGAAGGGGATCTGGCGGCTCAGGTGGGTTCGATCAAAATCGGTGAAAAACGACTGATGGAGCTGGTTGAACGGTCGGGGTTGAAAGAGGTGGAGCTCTATGTTGAAGGCCTGCATGATTACGCCGATCGAGCCGTGCGCCACCTGATCAGCCAGATGCCCGATGGAGTCTATCGGGCAGAGGACTTTCTCGATGATGATGGGGTGGATACCTCGGCGAAGAGCAGTTCGGTTTCAATCAAGGTGGCGATCGAGATCAAAGGTGATCGAATGAAGATCGATTTCACCGGTTCCGATTCCCAAGTGAGGGGCTGCCTGAACGCGGTCTATGCGATCACCCTGTCGGCTGTGCACTATGTGCTTCGGTGTCTGGCTTCACATGAGGTTCCGGCCAGCGGTGGGATGCTTCGCGCTGTGGAGTTGATCGCACCTGAAGGTACCATCGTCAATGCCCAGTTCCCATCTGCGACAGCGGGCGGTAATGTTGAGACGTCGCAGCGGATCGTAGACGTGTTGTTGAAGGCTCTCGCCGGAGCCCTTCCGGATCGCATTCCAGCCGCCAGCAGCGGAACGATGAACAATCTCTCGATCGGCGGGCTGCTACCCGGTACCGGAACACCCTTTTCCTATTATGAGACGGTCGGAGGCGGTATGGGAGCTGGACCCGGCAGCGACGGGGACAGCGGGATTCACACCCACATGACGAATTCCCTGAACACTCCGATCGAGGCACTGGAACGCTATTATCCGATTCGGGTGAGGGAGTATCGGATTCGGAGAGGTTCCGGTGGGAAAGGGCAGAATCGCGGCGGCGACGGCATTGTCAGGAGCCTCGAAATGTTGACCGATTGCCAGTTGACGGTCCTCTCCGAACGTCGCCGGCATGCGCCCTATGGAATGAAAGGGGGCACGTCCGGTAAGAAGGGGCAGAACCTCCTCCAGATCAGTGCCGTCAAGAAAAAGAAGCTGCACGGCAAGGTCTCGATGAGCCTGGCAAAAGGTGAGGTAATTACGGTGGAAACCCCCGGAGGAGGGGGGTGGGGTCGTCGGCGTTGAGCCTCGAGATTCGGACGCCGTCCGACTCCTCTGAACTGTCAGCTTGTGTCGCGCTACAGCAGCGGGTCTGGGGCTTCCAGGACAGTCATCTTTTTTCTGCCTCGCTGGTGGAATGCTGCCGGGTGGCGGGAGGAACGCTGATCGGAGCCTGGCTCGGGGGAGACCTCGTGGGCTTTGCTCTTACCGTCCCTGCCGTCCTCAACGGAGAGTTGATCCATCATTCGCATATGCTGGCCGTTCTTCCCGGCCTGCGCAACCAGGGAATCGGTCGCTCCCTCAAAGAAGCCCAGCGCCAGGCCTTGAGGGGAAGTGTCGATCGTGTGACCTGGACCTTTGACCCCCTGGAATCGCGCAACGCGAATCTGAACTTCAACAAGCTGGGCGTCCGCTTTGGGGCCTACTACGTCAACTTCTACGGGGAGGAAACCGGAAGCGACCTTCATGCCGGCCTCGGAACGGACCGGTTCCTCGTGGTCTGGGATCTCGAAGCCCCCAGGCTTCCGCTCCGGGCGGTGAAGGGGGTCGATGAAGTCATCCCTTTGATCCGCTTGGGAGCCCGATCTGATCCGATTACAGCCGACTGGATAGACCAGCCTCAGTGGCCGGCTCAGCGAGTAACTGTCGAGATTCCGCCAGATATTCAGCATTTGAAGAAGCAGGAGCCCTCCGGTGCCCGAAACTGGCGCGAGATGACTAGAAAAGCGTTTACGCTTGGACTGAAGAGGGAATATTCTGTCTCAGGATTTCTATTTGGTGAGCAGGCTGACGGCCGGAGTACCGGAGCCTATCTCCTTGAACAAAGGACGCTCTAGTATGGCAGCTATCCGTATCGATCGCGTAATTCTTCGTTCTATCCGGTTGCCGCTCCTCCATTTCTTCGAGACCAGTTTTGGCCGTTCCTACGACAAGGAAGCCTTGTTGTTGGAACTCCAGGCCGATGGAGTCAGTGGATGGGGGGAATGTGTTTCTGGCGAGGGACCGTTTTACAGTTACGAAGATTTCAAGACTTCATGGTACGTCCTCAGCACGTTCCTGCTACCCCAGTTGCTGGAAACGGGTTGGGTCGACCCCGAATCCTACGCCCAGAGTGTTGAACCGATTCGCGGTCATCCAATGGCAAAGGCGACCGTTGAATCGGCCCTGTGGGACCTGAAGGCCCGGTCAGAGGAAAGGCCACTGTGGAAGGTGCTGGGTGGTACGCGGACTCGGATTCCCTGCGGGGTTTCAATCGGAATCCAGGATTCCGTCCAGGAACTGCTCGAGAAGATCCAGATTGAACTCGAGCGGGGTTACCGGAAGATCAAGGTGAAGATCAAGCCCGGCTGGGATCTGGATGTACTGGATGCGATCCGGGACCGCTTTGGGAGCATTCCGCTGATGGCGGATGCGAATTCAGCGTATCGGTTGACCGATCTCGAGACCTTCGTGGCGATGGACCGCTTTGAGCTCATGATGATCGAGCAACCGCTTTACCACGACGATATCTTTGAGCACGCGAGCCTGCAGAGATCGATTCGGACTCCGATCTGTCTCGATGAGTCCATCGAGCATGCGCGCGATGCTTCGGCTGCGCTCGATCTCGGATCGTGTCGCATCATCAATATTAAAATGGGAAGAGTCGGCGGTGCGGCAGAGGCCAGACGAATCCATGATCTGTGCCAGGCTCGGGGAATACCCGTCTGGTGCGGAGGGATGCTCGAAACCGGAATTGGCCGCGCCCACAACATTGCGCTATCGACACTGGAGAATTTCTCGATTCCAGGGGATGTTTCGGCCAGTAGGCGGTATTTTGAAAGGGATACGATCCAGCCGGCAGTCACCGTAGACGCGGATGGCTGTATCGAGGTCTCGGATAAGCCGGGTATCGGGTTCGAGCCTGATCTCGAGTTTATCGATTTCATCACTGTCAAGCAGCGCGTATTCTCTCCAATGGGGAAATGAGAATGCAGAGGAGCAGCCCATGACCGGTGCAGAAATCCTGAAGGTCTGTAAAGAAGAGCGGGTCCGCTTTATCCGCCTCCAGTTCATTGACATTCTCGGCGTAACCAAGAATGTCGAAATCCCCGAGAGTCAGTTCGAGAAAGCCTTGGACCAGGGAGTGATCTTTGATGGCTCCTCGATTGAGGGTTTCTCGCGCATCGAAGAGGCCGACATGGTCCTGAGGCCTGATACGGGAACCTTTCGGGTTTTTCCCTTCGAACACCTCGAGCGGGGAAAGGTCGGTCGCCTGATTTGTGATGTCCGGCATCCGAACGGCCAGGTTTTCGAAGGCTGTCCTCGAAGCCGGCTCAAGGTCCTGCTGGAAAAAGCCCTGCGGCAGGGTTACACCATGCATGTCGGTTTTGAAGCCGAGTTCTTTCTATTTCGGCGAGATGAAACGGGCCGACCGATGCTGGAAACCCATGATTCGGCAGGCTATTTCGATCTCGCCCCGGTGGATCGTGGAGAAGAAGCTCGTCGCGACATGGTGAATGTCATGGAGGCGATGGGTTTCGAGGTGGAGGGGGCCCACCACGAGGTGGCCCCGGGACAGCACGAAATCGATTTCAAGTTTGAAGAGGCTCTGGCCGCGGCCGATGATGTCACAACCTTCAAATTGATTGTTCGAAAGGTGGCCCAGGATCACGGACTCCATGCGACGTTTATGCCGAAGCCGATCTTCGGAGTAGCGGGTTCGGGTATGCATACCCATCAGTGCCTCTTCCAGAACGGTCAGAATGCCTTCTTTGATCCCGAAGGAGAGAACCAGTTGTCAGCAACGGCCCTGCATTACATCGCAGGCTTGCTGAAACATGCGCCCGGCTTCTGCGCAATCACGAATCCTCTCGTCAACTCTTATAAACGACTCGTGCCAGGATTTGAGGCGCCTACCAATGTAGCCTGGTCCGAACAGAATCGAAGCCCGTTGATTCGAGTGCCGGCTCCGAGAGAGCTCGAAACGCGGTGTGAACTCAGGATGCCCGATCCGAGCTGTAACCCTTATCTCGCTGTGGCCGTCATGCTCGAGGCCGGCCTGGATGGGATCGCGAGGAAGTTGACGCCACCACCGCCGGTTAGTAAGAGTGTCTACACCATGAGTGTCCGGGAACGGCGCCGACATAAGATCGCCGATCTTCCCAGCAGCCTGAACCAGGCTGTCTTACAGCTTAGGAAGGACAAGGTCATCCAGAAGGCTCTCGGCGACCATATCTACCGGCAGTTCGTTGTCTCCAAGCGGCAGGAATGGGCGACCTATGTACAGCAGATCCATCAGTGGGAACTCGACACTTATCTTGGCGTCTTCTGAAGTGTAAAATGAATTGTCAGTTAAGTGTTAAAATCTTGTACTGTTGACGATGTTGTCCTGGATCAAGAGCCTCAAGTATCGACTTGTTCTTTTCATACTCCCGCTTTGCTTGATCCCCCTGATCGGTATCTCCACCTTCTCCTACTTTGTGGCCAAGGAACGGATCACCGAGGATCGGATTGTTCTCTACCTCCAGCAGATCGCCTCGAACGTCGGTGACGCAATTCAGCTAACGATCCTGGAGAAGATGGAGGAGACCGTCTCGATGACCCTCCATGAAGAGTTTCGTGACTATATCACCGGTGACAGTCAGGAAATGCCGGTGCTGCTGCTCGATGCGTTGACTGCGGTTCACGAGGTCTATGATCTGCTAATCCTCTTCGACGTCGATGGTCGGATTATGCTGACGAATTCGATCAATCGCAAGAGCCGGGAGTTTGTTCCCGAGTTGTTGGATTCCCTGGAACTCGAGCAGTTGGAAGGGGAAAGCCTGCTGGACTTTACACCCGACTCGCAGTGGCTGCAGCAGGTGCGTAGTGGGCGCTGGGGCTATATCGATTGGCACAGTTCACCGCTGGTTCAAAGACTGTACCGGTATGCGGCTAGCGACATCGCACTACAGTACTCGATCGGCTTTGCGGCCCCAATTGTGGACGAACGGGGAATTGTTGTCGGCGGTGTGCTGGCACTGATGAACTGGTCGTTCATCCAGGAAATCCTCGACAAAGTGGAGGAGGACCTGGACGAGCATTCCCTGGGTTCAGGCTACGCATTCCTCTTCGATACCGATCAGAACACGATCATCGGTCACAAGTACAGGCGGAATCGGGATTACCCCGCCCATGAATTGGGAGACGCTGCCCTGGGCCGGGACAACTACGGAACCCGTCTCGTTGAAGACCATCAGTTGGTGGGACTGCATGAAGCCGTTAAGGCGGGTGAACCGTTCTACGAGTACGAATACCCTCCCGGGACGGCGAAGATCTCAGGTCTGAGTGTGGTCAATCATGAGTTCTTCACCTGGGTCTGCGGCGTGGGTATCAACAACGCCGACATCTTTTCTCCCGTTCAGGAGCTCAAGACGATTCTGATTACGGCGGCCTCACTTTCAATCCTTCTGGTGATCTTTTTGACCTTTTCGCTCGCCCGGAACATCACCATCCCCCTGAAGGAACTCACGATGGGGGCTCGCGTGATTGCGGAAGGTGACTTGAGTCAGAGGGTCCATGTTCAAAGCCGGGATGAGCTTGGCCAACTGGCCAGGTCTTTCAATGAAATGGCGAGTTCTCTTGAGGAGCGTAGTAGGGACTTGATCGATTTGACCCGCAGACTCGAAGAGAAGGTCAAAGAGAGAACCAGCGAACTCGAGCAGGCGAACAGCGAGATC
>CP070717.1:802312-812984 GCA_020350445.1 Acidobacteriota bacterium
GCAGCGCAAGGAGAAGGAGATCGGTCGCGAAGATGAGTCAACCTTCAATATCAAGGTCGGGAACGGGGCCCTTCTGGATGTTCAGTTTGCCGTTCAGTATCTTCAATTGAAATATCAAGTAGTAGAATCTAACACCCTTCTGGCAATAGATAAATTAGAAAAGAAAGTGCCGGAGAAGCTGCCGTGGGCTGCCTTAAAAGAGGCGCTGAAGTTCTACTTCAAGCTGGAATCGGTTCAAGATCTCAGGGGAGTCGCAGAAGCGGATCGGATCTCAGCGGAAGTCGAGTCCAACCGGCAGTTGGCTCTCTTGCTGGGGGAGAGGGATCCGGAGGTTTTCCTGCGGCACTATCGTGAGACGGCCCGAACAGTTCGCGAGATCTATCTCGAGGTCTTTGCGGATTAGAGAACGTCCCGCTCACCGGTGCGAATGTTGTATCCCTGCTCGACGGGGAGGACAAAGACTCGGCCGTCACCGATTTCACCCGTTCGCGTCGTTTCGATAATCGTCTGGATCGTTTCATCGACCAGGTCATCCGGTAAAACAACCTCGATCTTGATTTTGGGGAGGAGACTGACGCTGTACTCCTTTCCACGATAGATCGCGGTGTGGCCTTTCTGACGTCCGTGTCCCCGAACTTCGGTTACTGTCATTCCCGAGATATGCAGGCGTCCCAACGCGTCTTTTACTTCTTCAACCTTGCTGGGTCGAATGATGGCCACGATCATCTTCATAGTCTTTATTCCGTATTCCTTAGCAGTCTTGAATCCTGTTCATTCGGAACCCCACCGACATGACCGCCCATCAGCCTCGGAGGCTAAGTAAGTGCGGAAATGATTCTTTCGGACAGGGTTCTCTTCAGATCTTCAGAAAGTTTACCGTCCTTATGGCACAAATAAAAGACATCGACCGCTCGATCCCCTTCTGTGGAGATCAGGACCAGGTTGATGTCACATTCGAGTTCAGAGATTTGCTCGCTGATCCGGTACAGCAGACCCATGGCATCTTGAGCGATGATCTCCATGATCGTATACCGGGCCGATTGTTCATCTTCGAAATAGACATTGGGGGAGATCCGCTGTACCGGCTTGCGAAACAGGACGCTCTGTTCCTTGTTGCGGATCAGCTCCTTGACCGAAACATCCCCGGTGAGAGCGCCGGTCAGGAGTTTCTTGAACCGGTGCCGCTCTTCCCGCTGGCCGAAATGATTCAGCGCGTCGGTGAACTGGATGTAGTCGAGGATCGTCTCCCGCCGGTTCGAAAAGCCGTATCCCCTCAGAATGTTCATTTCGAAATAGGACAGCATTCCGACGATCTTGGCGAAAGCCCGAGCCCGATCCGGAGTGACCACGCAGAGCTCGAAATGCGTCTTGCGATTCAGCAGCTTGGTCTGAACCAGGCTTTCCTGGGAGACCGCCAGTGACATCCGGTAGTGGTCGTAGATCTCCCCGGGAGCAGTGCTGGCCAGGTACCGGGTCGGAAATCCCTCGAGGAACTGTTCGAAATCATCCTGGTCGAGCCCTTCCTCGAGTCCCTGCAGCAGCATCTCGCTGATATCTTCCTCTTCGACCCGTTCCTCCCCATATTCAAGCGTCAGTTTCCGGTAACTCGACAGGTAGAGCTGCCAGAGAAGATCCTTCTTCCAGTCGTTGAGTGTTCCCGGGGCCACCGCCTTGATGTCGGCGAAGGTCAGCAAGGTCAAAAGGCGGAGCCTTTCAGTGTCACCGACAAGGTTGGCGAAGCGCTTGACGACCTGATCATCTTCGAGGTCTCTCCGGAAGACGACAGCTGACATCGCGAGGTGGTTTCTGATCAGCAGTGCGATCGAATTGATCTCTTCCCTGCTGAATCGAAAGCGTCTCAATGCCCGGGTTGCCATCCGTGCGCTCTGGTCGGCGTGCTGGCCACCCCGGCCCTTTCCGACATCGTGGAAGAGAAGAGCCAGGGTCAGTTCATAGGGAGCCACAGTGTCGCGCAGGATCGAAGAGAATCGACCATCCTTTTCCGGACGGGTCGCCAATTCTTCCACACATTTGATCGCTATCAAGGTGTGTTCATCGACGGTGTACTTGTGGTAGAAGTCGCGGATTACCCTCGCCTTGATCGTCCCGAACTCAGGAAAGAGAAGTTCGAGAACTCCCAGCTCGTACAGGTCTGACAGCATCCGATAGAGTCCCGGCTGGGGCACGAGGAGCCTTCGCAACTGATCACGGATAATCGGGAAGTCAATCTTTGTACTGAACTCGGGTAACGAATCCAGGATTCGGCGGCGCACACTGTCGTCCAGGGGCCGGCCCTCTCGAGCCGCCCGGTGCAGCAATTCCAGCACCTGGTCGACGGTCTCCAGCTGAGTCGACACTTCGACTGTCACCGTCTCCCGTTCATTCGGTTCGAATCGGGCCAGCATTGCAGAGCAGAACCCGGACAGCACGCGGGCATTGAGGAAGTACTCTTTCATGAGGGACTCCACACCCGACTGCGTTCCCGATGAGCGGAATCCGACGAAGTTCATCAACTTTTCCTGCAAGGGGTGAGTCAACCGATTATCCATTCGCCCGGTCAGCAGGTGCAGGCTGATGCGCAAGCGCTGCATAAAACGGTGTGCCGAATCGATATCGCTTTCACTGTAGGCGAGGAACCCTCCCTTCCCTACCAGGCGCTTCAGCCAGGTTCCGGTCAGATGGTCCCGCAAGGCTCCGGGCGCTTCCTTCAAATCCGGCTCGAGCTGGTAGATCGTTCGGTTGAACCGCTCGTGTCGTTCGTTGGTTGAAGCGATGACCTTTTGGATGAGTCCGTCCCGGTTATCGTCGAGAAAAGCCGGGAAAAGCTCTTCCAGGACCAGCCGTCCAATCTTCTCTCGGCCACCGATGAAGCGACCGTTAAAGAGGGCGAGGACAAACTCGTAGTCTTGCAGGCTGAGGGTTTGCATTTCGGCGGTCGACCAGACCTGCTGTCCAAGCTTGAGCCGGGCGTCCCAGAGGGAATGGAGGAAAGGGCTGATTGCAGCCTCCGCCCGGGCCGAATCCCCTTCATAGACAACCAGAAGATCGACGTCGGACTGGGGGAATTGCTCCTTTCGTCCGTACCCGGCGGTTGCGATGATAGCGAACTCGGTCTCCTGAATGTACGGGTCAGCCAACCGGAGCACCAGTTGGTCAACCGCTTCGGTCTGGCCAAGCAGGAATGCACGCTCATCCCTTTTCTCGAGGAACTGCTCCTCCAGGCGCCGTCGCTCTTCCTGGTACTCTTCTCGCAGACTGATCAGACGGTCGTGCATGCCTGGTGAATGATAAAGCAATTCCTGTCAGACTACCAAAGCGGTGCCTCGGCGAAAGTCAGCTTGACTTCAATCCTTCAAACCACTATCCTTCGTTGCGCCGTGGAAACAGGAATGAATCGAACGTTTAAGGTGGACGGTTGCAGCGCCTCGAAGGGTGTTGGAGGGTCGATTTACGCGTTCATTATTCCGATCGGCATTATTATTCCCGCCGCCGGGATTTAAGCGGACGGGCTCGGCATTGTCGCCGAATCGCCAGCTTCGCTTACAGGACCCGGCCAATCTTCACCGAAAGTCCGAGTCCCATTCCCGAGGCAGAAGGCTGAAAGATGTGGAAGCCGCAGAGAACAAATGAAAGGAAGAGGAGCATCATGAGCCGACCCGAGAAGGTCCAGATCTATGATTGTACGCTGCGTGACGGGACGCAGGGTGAGAACATTTCCCTCAGTGTAACCGACAAACTTCGAATCGCTGAGCGGCTGGATGAATTCGGTGTGCACTACATTGAGGGCGGCTGGCCTGGCTCGAATCCAAAGGATGCCGAGTTCTTTGAAAGGGCGGCCGAGATGACCTGGAAGCACTCCAAGATCACTGCGTTCGGGAGCACCCGGCACTGGAAGAACCCGGTGGAGGAGGATGGCAACATCAAGGCATTGCTCGATGCCAGGACACCGGCCATTGCCCTGGTGGGAAAGAGCTGGGACTTTCATGTTCACCAGGCGCTTGGAATCGAACTCGATCAGAATCTACAGATCATCGAAGAGAGTATTGCCTACCTGAAACAGCACGGCAAAGAGGTCATCTTCGATGCCGAGCACTTTTTCGACGGTTACAAACAAAACCCGGATTATGCGCTGCAGGTGCTGCGCTGCGCGGCCTCGGCCGGTGCCGACTGGGTTGTCCTTTGTGATACGAACGGGGGCAGCCTCCCGAGCGAAATTGCCGAAATTGCCAGGAAGGTCACTTCCGAGTTGTCTAGCCGGGTGGGGATCCACTGCCACAACGACTGTGAGTTGGGCGTCGCCAACTCCCTGGCCGCGATTGATGCGGGCGCTGAGATGGTCCAGGGAACGATGAACGGGTATGGTGAGCGGGTTGGAAACGCCAACCTCACGTCGATCATCCCGAATCTCGAACTGAAGATGAAGTGTGAGACCGTGGGCAGCGAACGGCTTCCGGGCATGGCGTCTCTGGCCTTCTTCGTCAGTGAGACAGCAAATGTGGCCCTTCCCAACACGATGCCCTATGTCGGGCGCAGCGCTTTCGCCCATAAAGGCGGAATCCATGTCAGCGCCATCCTCAAAGACAGCCGCACCTATGAGCACATCGATCCGGCACTCGTCGGAAACAGCCGCCGAGTCCTGGTTTCAGACCTTTCCGGTAAGAGCAATCTTCTCTACAAGATCCAGGAGTTTGGCGACATCAATCTAGAACAACTGGACCTGACGAGCCTGCTTCGCGAGATCAAGAAGCTCGAGTACGATGGTTATCAGTTCGAAGGCGCCGAGGCGAGCCTCAAGCTACTGGTCAATCATTTCTCTGGTGGTGAGAATGAGCCCTTCGACGTCAGAGGCTTCCGCGTGATGGTCGATCAGGCTGTGGACGGAACCTTCATTAGCGAAGCCACGGTCAAGGTATCGGTCGGGGATGGCCAGGAGCATACCGCTTCGGACGGGAATGGTCCGGTTAATGCACTGGACCTTGCGACCAAGAAGGCATTGGCCCGCTTCTTTCCCGAAATCGAAGAGATCCACCTGACCGACTACAAGGTCCGCGTGCTTGACGCCAAGGAAGCGACAGCGGCGAAGGTTCGGGTCCTGATCGAATCGACGGACGGAAATGAGGCCTGGACCACTATCGGGGTCTCGACGAATGTGATCGAGGCGAGCTGGCGAGCCATCATTGACAGCCTGCTCTACAAGATCATCTTTCGAGGGAAAGCGACGAAATCATGAGGGAACGTTGGGACGGGATCCAGAGGCGATGGGAGTAGAGCGCCGACCCGGACCGATCGGGGGTGTCCTCTTCGACTTCGATGGGACCCTGACCTGGCCTGGTCCCCTGGATTTCAACAAGATCCGGCTGGAGATCAACTGTCCCCAGCAGACGCCGATCCTGGAGTACCTGGAGACCCTCCCTGAACCCGATCGATCCTCGGGCGTGAAGATCCTTGAGAGACATGAAGCCCTGGCCGCGGCCGACTCCTTCCCGAATCGCGGATCCGTCGAGCTTCTCGCGACACTCGGTGAGCACGGTGTCCCCGTCTCGCTGGTCACCCGAAACAGTCGGATCTCGGTCGATCGTGCTCTGGTCAACTTCCCGGACCGAACTGCGGACTGTTTCCGAGTCATCATCTCCCGGGATGATCCGCTGCCTCCAAAGCCCGATCCTGCTTCGGTTATCGAGTCTGCCGTGATCATGGGCGTTTCACTTCGGGATCTGCTCGTCGTCGGGGACTATATCTTTGACATGCAGGCGGGACAGAGTGCCGGTGCCCTGACCGCCCTCGTAACCAACGGCAATCCCGCTCACGACTGTGGTTTCCAGCCGGACCTGGTTGTCACTGACCTCTTGGAGTTGCGGGATCACCTCCTGGACCGGACAACTTCGATCTTCATCTAAGGTCAGTTGTAAGATATTGAGGCATAAGTTTTTGTATTAGCAGGATAATTACGCTTTGAAAGCGAGAAGAATCTTCTGCCCTGCCGGTATGAGTCGACAACCACCAGATTGAGATTCGATTCGGTGAACGACCCCTTTGGAAGGCGTACCTCTACAATATACCCACTTCCTGTCCTCCGGGAGGTCACCTCGATATCGATTGGCTGAGGGAGCTCCTGCAGCAGTGAAACGAAAAAGGTGTCAAAGATCAGTTCCGAGGTTGCTTGAAGTCCCCGGCTGGCCGGGTTGTGGCGGGGGGATGACCACGAGGCGACGGGGACCTGGGAGGAATCCGGCGGAATCAGGTGAACCTGGAAGGCTCCGGGGTGGTTGGGGTCAGCGATCAAAAGTGCCACATGGTCCCCTTCCCCGATCTTCTCCCCGGAATACCGAACGGGTGTTCGATCGAGAATGTCGAGGCCGACGTAAAGATTGGAAGCGGTCTGGCACAGAGCCACCTCGACCCCATAGTCAAAGGATTCGCCGCCTCCTGAGCTCAGGGTGATCCAGTCGGTTCCTTGCCAGTCACGGATATCCCCGTCCAGATCGAGTTCTCGGGATACCAGCCGGGGCTGATAGCGGTCGATCTCCCTGCGGTAAATCAGCTCTTCTCCCCGTCGCTCAAAACGATCATCAGCCAACAGCTCATCGTAGCGTTCGCGGGCCCGAACGACCGTAGGCTCCAGCTCGCGGAGGAGCTTGATCAGGTCGATGTCGGCACGATAGTCGTCAGACTTGAGGTTACGCAGGGCGGCCTCGAGTCGTCCAAGACCATCGTCAATCTCTGGAACCGAGAAGGAATCGCGGGGAATGAACAGGGGATCGAACAGGTGTTCCGTTCCAGGGGAGCCTCCATAGATTTCCAGAAATGGGCGGATCAGACGAGCTGTATTGCGGCCGTACAAGCGCTGTACGGCTCGACGTCGTGCCTCTTCGGGCTCATAGGCGATGGGATCGCGAGCGTAATCTGCGAAGGTTGCCAGGGCAATCATCGACGCGTGAGCTTGTTTCATTGGATTCGACAGAATCTGGTCCGAGACGTTGGAAAGATCGTGATCCAGCCCGCTGACAGGTCCGAGAAACAGTCTCCAGTCAGTGAAATCGTTGGCGGGATAACGATCCCAGATCACCGGCCGACGACCGATCACTCCTTGCCAGCGGCGGGCGGCATCAACAGTCAAGTCGGGAGGCGTGCTGTCAGAACCGCTCCAGAGGAAGGCCACGTCGCCATGAACCTTGCGGCCGAGTTCTCGAAGGTAGTCCGCATCGCCTGCTTCGCCCGAGTAAACCGTCGGGCAGATCGAGAGGGTACAGCTGCGTTCCTGCAGGAATTCGTACACCTGGTTGATTGCCTGCGCCTGAGCTTCGGCAAGGGAGGTGAATGCGGACTGGTCCTGGGGCTGCTTCAGGCGGAGGGGAACGTCGTCAAAGAAGAGAGCGAAGTGCTCTACACCCAGGTCTCGCAACGAATCGAGCTTGTTCAACAGCATTCTCTGATCGTCCTGACTCGAGTAGGAGATCGAGTTTCCCGGCCGAAGGACCGCATGGAATCGCACGCGGTTGGCCTGGGCGGCAGCGAGAACCTCCTGGAACTCCTGGAGGGCCCTCCCCGTGTAGGGGTGCCGCCAGCGCTCTCTCTGAAAGGGATCATCCCGGGGTGCGTAAAAGTAGGAGGTCATACCCAGTTCACCCATGAAGCTCAAGATGTCGAGACGATCCTGATGGGACCAGGCAGGAGCGTGGAAGCTCTCGATCACACCGAAATCAGCGAAGCCTGATTCCCCTTGATCAGCTGTACCGCAGGCGTTTGCGTACAAGAGGCAGAGAGCGCCAGCAGACCAGATAATCCAGTCGCGAAATCTTTCCGTTGTCCGGTTTACTGGCGGTTGCAGCATCCAGTCTGCAGGCATATTCCTATCGTAAGGCACTCCGCATTGTATATTCTAGTAGTCAAGGGGATGGTTGCCTTGAGAAGTTTGCCGATTCGAAGCATTGCCGTGCTCCTCTTTCTCCTGCTGCTAGTGATCACGCTGCGGTGGGGGTTTCTGGAGCAGATCGATGCCCTGGCCTATGACTTCGCTTTCCGCCTGCGGGGTGAGCAGCCCGCCGATCCCCGGATCGTCATCGTTGCGATCGACGATGGCAGCCTCGTCGAAGCAGGTCCGTGGCCCTGGGCACCGGAACAACAGGATCGACTCTTCGAGCAGATACTCAGTCAATCGCCCAGGGGGCTTGGGCTGGACCTTCTCCTCAGCCGCTCGCTCGATCTGTATCCCTCGCTGGGTGGAGATCGAGGCGTAGTGGTGGGTACCGCATTGGGACTCACCGTTGACAAGGGTGAGCGTCGGTTGTTCTGGCAGGAACCAGAGGGTGAGACCGAACACAGCCTGAGACTCGGCCATATTCATGCCGACAAGGACCCGGCCGGTGTCTGTCGCTCGATCCCACTGAGATTGAGTCATGAAGGAGTCACACGCTGGGCGTTTGCGGTTGAAATGGCGGCGCTTGCTTACGGGGATCGAACCGATGCTATCCAGGTCGACGCCCGCCGCTTCAGGTTAACCGGTCTTGAGATTCCTCGACTCGCCAGCCCAATTGACCAGTCAATCGACTCACTGGGGCTGACTTCCGTTCAGCCGGGAGACCGGCTGTTGATCAACAGTCGTGGCGGAGTGGGAACGTTTCTCCATGTTTCGGCAGCTGCCCTGCTCCGGGGGGATCCCGAGGCCCTTGCGGCCATTCCGGGAAAGCTCGTCCTCGTGGGAGCTACCTCCTATTCCCTGGGGGATCATCTGGCGACGGCGTTTTCCGGGCCCAGCGAAATGCCGGGGATCGAAATCCACGCCAATGCGATTGATACCATCCTGAATCAGCGCTTTGTCGGTGCCTTGGGCGACAGTGGGATCATAGCTCTGCTGGCTGTTCTGGTGATCGTCTTCTGGTCCCTGTTTTACCGTTGTTCCCGTCTGCGGTCGGTCCTGGTTTTTCTTTTGACAGTGTTGGGTGCAATTCTGCTTCCGGTCCTGATCTTTCTCTATGCTGCATACTGGCTTCCCGTCGTCTCAATTGCCGTTGCCGTCGCTCTCTCCTCAGCTTCGGCACAGTTCATGCATCACACTCAGTTGAATCAGCATTTGAATGAACGTTTTCGCAGGCTCGAAGAGCTGGTTCGGGAGTCTCCTCCGCCGGATACGATTCCGCATTGGAAACTGGGACTCTGGCAACGGAGCCTCGAATGGAAACTGGGAATTTTGGGAGATGTAACCGAGGCGGCTCTCAGGGCCGATCGGGAACGGGAAGAGATGCTTTCATTTGTCAGTCACGAGTTAAAGACACCACTAACCTCGATCCACGGTTTCGCAGACCTTCTACTGCTCGGCGGGCAGCTGGATGAAACGGCGAAGAAAGAAGCTCTTGGTTTGATCAGAAGTGAGACTGATCGGCTTTCAAAGATGGTCGAGGACTATCTCAAGATTTCCCGGCTTGAACATCGGTCCCTGGAACCGAAGTTGTCCGACTTCGAACTCCGTCCGATGCTGTCGAAAGTTGCCTCGCTGATCGAGACGCAGTTGAAGGAGAAATCGATGCAGGTGAAAGGTCTCGACACGATGCCGGCGGTGACGATCCGGGCGGATCTGAACCTTTTGACCCAGGTCTTTCTCAATCTATTGGGAAACGCGGTGAAGTTCAGTCCGCCGGAATCAACCATTAATGTCTCTGCGGCCGTCGAGAGCGATGAAGTGGTTGTTTCAATCGCCGATCAAGGCCCCGGCATCCCCGAGAAGGAACTGCCGAAGGTCTTCGACAAATTCTATAGAGTCAAAGAGGGTGCAGCCCGCAAGGTTCCCGGTTCTGGCCTGGGCCTGGCATTTGTGAAAGAGGTGGTTCACCGTCACGGGGGAACGGTTTCCGTGAAGAGTCAACTGGGGCTAGGGTCGACGTTTAGGGTCAGTCTGCCCTTCGACGTGGGAGAATAGGGCTATGGGTACTAGAATCCTGGTAGTTGAAGATGATTACTCGACTTCACGGCTCGTGACGATGGCGTTGAACTCGGCGGGACATGCTGCCGAGGCTGCGGCCTCCTGTGCTGAGGCGCGGGAACTGATCTCCAACGAGGCCTTTGACCTCGTCCTCTGTGACCTCTATCTGGGTGATGGAACGGGTTTGGAGCTGCTAAAGGAGAGATCGGCCAACGCACCCGAGCCCTTGACCCCATTTGTGATGTTTACCGCCCAGGGAAGCGTTGAGACCGCCGTTGAGGCGATCAAAGAAGGGGCTTTCGACTACCTGGCAAAACCATTCAAAATTGAGGACTTAATTCACCTTGTCGAGAAGGCGCTCACCTCTGTCCGGTCGAATCGGATCAAGTCCCGGCAGACTCCCGATGAGGAGAAAACAATGCTGGTCGGGAACAGTCCGCCGATGGTTGAACTTTACAAGCGGATCGCTCTGGCGGCTCAGAGCGATTCCTCCGTTATGATCACGGGTGAGACCGGCACAGGAAAGGAACTAGTCGCGCGCAGCCTGCACGACTTCAGTCCCCGCAGAGCGGGACAGTTTGTCGCCATCAACTGCGGGGCACTCACCGAAACACTGCTCGAATCCGAGCTTTTCGGACATGAGCGCGGAGCGTTTACGGGAGCGATCACTTCAAGGAAGGGGCTGTTCGAACAGGCGGCCGGAGGGACCCTGTTTCTCGATGAGGTTTCCGAAACCACCCCGGCCTTCCAGGTGAA
>CP070717.1:813084-826599 GCA_020350445.1 Acidobacteriota bacterium
GGAATCTGTGAGGATACCCGTCATGCCCTGGTACCGGAAACTTCACTGGCAGATCATTGCCGGACTCATCCTCGGCGTTCTCTATGGTGTTTTCGCAGCGTTAATGGGACTGGGAGAGATTACCCAGGACTGGATCACGCCATTCGGAACAATCTTCATCAACCTGCTCAAGCTGATCGCCGTCCCTCTCGTCTTGACCTCCCTGGTCTGTGGAGTAGCATCTCTGTCCGACATTCGGAAGCTCTCCCGAATCGGAGGGAAGACCATTGTCATCTACCTGGCGACAACGACCATCTCGGTCACGATTGGCCTCGTCATCGTCAACCTGCTTCAGCCGGGACACCAGATCCCCTCTGAACTGAGAGATTCCCTCCAGGCCACTTACCAGGCGGATGCCGATCTCCAGACGGACAAGGCGCAGGACACAAGAGACCGGGGTCCTCTTCAGCCTCTGCTGGACATGGTTCCCGAAAATTTCTTCGGTGCCGCCTCCGATAACAGAAATATGTTGCAGATGGTCTTCGTGGCGATCCTGATCGGGATCGGGATCATCCAGGTATCCAAACAGAAGGTTAACGTTCTACTCGAATTCTTCAGCGGACTGAACGAAGTGATCATCCGGCTCGTGGACATCATCATGCTGATGGCACCACTCGGTGTATTCGCCCTGATTTCGGGTACGATCACTTCAATCGCGGCCGATGACCTTTCCCAGGTACTGGAACTCCTCAGCGCCCTCGGTTTCTACTGTCTCGCAGTCGTTACGGGGCTGATCATCCAAACTTTGTTGACCTATCCCACGCTGTTGAAACTGGGAAGCCCGATGCCGATCGTAACCTTTTTCAAAGGGATCGCACCCGCACAGCTCGTCGGGTTTTCAACCAGTTCAAGTGGGGCTACGCTTCCTGTGACGATGGAACGCTGCAAAGAGAAGCTGGGCGTTTCAGAAGAGGTCACTTCATTTGTCCTTCCTCTCGGTGCCACGATCAACATGGATGGAACCGCCCTCTACCAGGCGGTGGCCGCCGTCTTTATCGCCCAGTCCCTGGGGATGGAACTCGGTCTTGCCGCTCAGTTGACCATCGTGCTGACGGCCGTATTGGCATCGATAGGTACCGCCGCGGTGCCCAGTGCGGGAATCATCATGCTGGTCATCATTCTGGAAGCTATCGGAGTACCGAGTGCCGGGATCGCATTGATCCTTGGGGTCGATCGTATCCTGGATATGCTGCGAACAGTTACCAACATCACGGGTGATGCCGCGGTCTCGGTCGTCGTCGCCTCAACAGAAAATCAGCTTCATGACCCAGATCTCTCAGATGAGCACGACCGCGTCCGTCTGAGTTCGCAGAACAACAACGGGTAATTGGCATCTGACCTTCAGCAGGCACAACCTACAGGGTCCGTAACACCGCCCGAACCGGTGAACCGTCTCCTCCACGGATTCTGAGCGGCAGAACGATCAGTTCGTACTCCCCGTCGGGGACCCCGTTCAGAACGAGGTTTTCCAGGAGAAAGACGCTATTCTCATTGAAGGCCCGATGAGCCGGCAGTGTCTTACTATCCCAGATATCAACCGAGGCTGAATCGGTTCCAATCAACCGGACACCCGCCTCTCCCAGGGCCCGAGCCGCCTCAGCTGAGAAGTAGGTGAAGTCCTTGCGGAAAATATCGGCGTTCTTCTGGGAATCAAACCGGAACAGGACCCTTTCTGGGCCTTTCCGGATCACGTCCTTCACATCTTCGACCTGGACCTCGGTCACATTCTCGATCGAGACCAGTAAGGCCCGCCCGAGACAGGCCTCGAGTGGGACCTCGTCTATCCCAACACCCGAATCAGCATAATGCCACGGGGCATCCATGTGGGTTCCGGTGTGCAGACTCATCTCCACCCGACTGAGGTTCATACACGAACCCTCAGAAATCCGTTCACTCACATCGCGAGAAAAGGGGGTGTCCCCCGGCCAATTGGCAGTGCCCTCATGCAGAAGAGCTGTCACATCATAGATTTGACCCATTACTCTCTCTCCAGGAAGTTCCCGATTTCCGCAACGAGATGTTCCAACTCGTCACGGGTATTAAAGAAATGCGGTGCCACCCGAATCCCGGCACCAGGCCGATAATCAATTACGAACCCGTGGGAGAGGAGATGTCGGCTGACCGATTCCGCACGTTCAGGACTCAGTGTCACATGCCCTCCGCGTTCCCTCGGATTCCGAGGAGTCCGGACCGGGATTGAAGCCGCATCAGCCGCTGCGATTAGAAATTCCGTCAGCATGGATGACCTCTCTCGAATCCGTGCCACTCCAACTTCCTGGATGATCTCCAGACCTCGCCGGGCTGCAAACAGACCCGGGATATTTGGCGTGCCCGACATAAAGCGATAAGCCCCGTCGGATAGCTCGAGCCGGGGCGAAAAGTCGAAGGGGCGCTCATGGGCCAGCCAACCGGTCAACTGGGGGGCAATTCGATCGGCCAGGTCAGGCCGAACATAAAGAAAAGCGACACCTGGCCCGCCACAGAGCCATTTCAAAACTCCGCCTACGGCAAAATCGACTTCCAACTCCTGCAGACTGAAGGGGACAATCCCGGCGGAATGATAGGTGTCCAGAATGACGTACGCTCCGACACGGTGGGCCTTCTCTACAACCGCCCGAACATCCTGGATGAAACTGCTTTTGAAGATGACGTGCGAAATCGGAACAGCGAGTGTGTTCTCGTCAATCGCATCCAGCATGCGCTCGACAGGAACGGTCATCCCATCGGGGCATGGGACCACTTCAACCTGGAGGTCGGGCTGCGCCTGATAGAAATAGCGGACAGAGGGAAAATTCAGTTCAGAATAGACGATCTTCTTTCGTTCCTGCCCTGCCAGACAGGAGAGCGCGATCCACTGAGAGGTTGTCACATTGGGCTGAATCGAGACAGTCCCAGGCCAGGCTCCGATGATCGACGCAATGAGATCGCCGATGACCCGGGGGAGGTTCCACCAGCTTTCTTCCCAGGCTCGGACTCCCAGTTCTTCCCACATTCGGGTGTATTCGCGAAGGGCATCCGGCGTCTGTCGAGGCATCGCCCCCAGGGAATTGTTGATCAGGTAGACACTCTCTTCCAGAATTGGAAATTCAGTGCGCCAACGCTCCCACTCCTGCCCTTTGTTTCCACCCTGGGTCATCTTCGATCAGCTTCTCCTCGAATACCGCGTCCCGCCCGGCCCAGGTCAGATAAGCCCGTGCTCAGCCAGGAACGCCTCATCCCGAAGGATCTCAGCAGTTGGGCCGTCAGCCACCACCTCACCTCGGTCCATCACAATGGTTCGATCCAATACCTCGGCAACGAGACTCAAATCATGGGTTGCCACGACCAGCGTCTCATCCAGATGCTTCAGGACTCCAAGAATGGTCCGCCTCGCACGAGCATCCAGTGCCGCTGTCGGCTCATCCAGGGCCAGGATGCGAGGACGCATCGCCAGAACCGTGGCAATCGCTACCAACTTCTTCTCTCCAAGGCTCATTCGGTTCGGCACCCGCTCTTCCATCCCGTCCATACCGACCGACTCGAGGGCTTCCCTCACCCGGAGAGAAACCGCCGATTCATCCAAGCCCATGTAGAGAGGGCCGAAGGCAACATCCTCAAAAACTGTTGGAGAGAACAACTGGTCATCCGGGTCCTGGAAAACCAGTCCGACCAGGGAGCGAATCCGGCCAAGATTCTGCCTGCAAACCTGGTCGCCGGCGATCCGCACATCCCCCGTGCCCTGGAGCACACCATTGAGTTGGAGGAGCAAAGTCGACTTACCGGCACCATTGGACCCGACGATTCCGACCTTTTCGCCCTCGCAGATGGAGAGATCCAATTCCTGCAAGGCAGTCCGTCCATCCTGATAGCTGAAGGAGAGGTTCTTGATTTCTACCAGACAGCTCACGCCATTCTCCCCCACAGGATCAACGCCAAGAGCAACCCACTTCCAATAACCACGATCCAGTCCCAGGCAACCATCCGAAGGTGTAGCATCGACCGCGGGTGACCGTCGTAACCCCGCGACAGCATGGCAACATAGATCCTCTCGCTTCTGGCAAGCGCCCTCAAGAAAAGGCTTCCCACCATCAACCCTGAGACCCTTCCCTGCCAGAAAACCGATGGACGACGATGGTGAGGAATCTGAGCACTCCTCGCGGCACGGGCCCGGATCATCTGGCCCGCCTCTTCACCGATGACGAAGAGGTATCGATACATGAAGCCAATTATCGCCACCAGGGTTGTCGGGACCCCCAGCTTCCGAAGACCCCAGAGCAGCTCAGAAACCGGAGTGCTCGCGGCCAGCAGCACCGCTGCCTGCACCGCCAGGAAGAATCGGCAGAGAATCGTCAGGAAGAGGGTCATCCCTTCGCGGGAGATCTGCCAGCCAAGCCCCGGAAGCTCGTAAATTGCTGCTCCCGGAGTGGTAAAGGGTAAGACAACCACTGCGAGTACGAACGGGACGGCAACCAGCGAACGCCGAAGCAGAACCAGCATCCCGACATGCAGGACAACCGCTGCCGACCACAGGAGCGCCAGCAAAACCAGATAGACCGGCCAGGCCCCTGCCGGAATCAGATTGACCGCGAGGATGAAAAGAACAACCGCCACAACCTTGGTTCGAGGATCGAGGGATCTCATTCCGCCCGTTTCAGGGCTTCTGGTACTGCCTTGCATCACGGCGGAGCCTATTCCTCCGAACGGCGGGCGACCAGGTGGCCGACTGCCAGGACCGAACTAAACACCATGATGACCCCGATCACCATGGCAACGATCGTCGAGTAGACACTCGATGAAATGAAGGATACAGAATAATCGGGGAAAATCGAGAGGAACGGCTCAGACTCTGAGGCTCCCAGTTGATGAGCGACAACTTCGAGTCCGTCAGGTGCCCCGGATGCCAGAGGCGAGAAGAGTGCAATCACCAGAGCCAGAGCCATACCACTGCTCAACCAGGCCGCTGAAATCTTGCCCTGTGACTCTTCCCCCCCACGCAATACTTCTGGCCGGCTCACCTGAAGCAGACTGATCGCTGCCGCGGTGATGACCCCTTCACAAACACCGACAATACCGTAAATCAAGGTCATGGCCGGGAGAGAAAGGCCGAGAGGGAACGTCCCCGAAACCGCTAACTCCAATGCAGTGGCCACCGCTCCGATTTCTACCGAAATCCACGCGGCAATCATGGCAGCAAGCGGCCGGCTTCGTTTCCGGTCGGTCCCCAGTATCCGGAAGATTACGAGATAGGCGGAGGATCCGACCAGGACAGCGGCTACCATGTTGATGACATTCCATCCCATCACGAGCAGCCCACCATCCTGAAAGATCAGGCCCTGAACGATCACGACAGCGGCCATAATCAGACTTCCCGCCCATGGCCCCATGACAATTCCGGCCAGCGCGGCCCCCACCAGGTGACCCGAAGTCCCCGCCATGATCGGAAAGTTGATGGCCTGCGCGGCAAAAATGAACGCAGCCAACACCCCCATCACCGGGACTTGAGCTTCACCGAACTGGGTCCTGGTCTGCCGGGTTGCCATCCAAATTACGAGGACACACATCAGCCAACCCAGCCCAGCCACTGAAGGGGTAATAAAGCCATCAGGTATATGTAGAGCAATTAATCCCGAAAACATCCTCTGAAATTTAGCACAATTTGAATCGTCGGGTTGTCAGTCCTCCACCACACATCGTCCGCTAAGCCTCTGGTCTTTCCACTCATAATCTGCGAACCTAAGGGCCAATTTCGGGACGAGATGGATCAAGGGAGATATTCATGAAAAAGACAATTGGAAGAAGAGATTTTCTAAAGACCAGTTCGATTGCCGCTCTGGCGGGTGCTCCGGCCGTGGGGATCGCCAGGGCTGGAAACGGGACAGTAGCCCCCTCGGATCAGGTTACGCTGGGAGTCATCGGAATGGGGCGGCAGGGGATGTACAACATGGAAGTCTTCCTGGGACATCCTGAGTGTCGAGTTGCCGCAGTCTGCGATGTCTACAAGCCGCACCTTGACCGTGCGGTCGAAGAAACAAAGGCCCAGGCCTACACCGATTTCAGGCAGATCCTTGAGCGTCAGGATATCGATGCTGTCGTCATCTCAACCCCTGACCACTGGCACCCACTCATGGCAGTCCAGGCGTGCCAGGCAGGCAAGGATGTCTACGTTGAAAAACCGATCTCCATCGCCGTGGCAGAAGGACGTGCCATGGTCGAGGCGGCTCGGCGTCATGGCCGAATCGTTCAAGTGGGCACACAGCAGCGTTCGGGAACTCATTTTCAGAAGGCCGTCCAACTGGTTCGAGCTGGTGAACTTGGAAGGGTTACCTCGGTACGCACCTGGAATTTCGGCAACAGTTTCCCCAATGGAATCGGCAATCCTCCCGATTCAGATCCACCAGAAGGCCTGGACTGGGACCTCTGGCTTGGACCGGCGCCGAAAGTCCCCTTCAACCTGAACCGCTTCGGGGTAGGAGACCGCTGGTCAACGTTCAGATACTTCTGGGATTACGCCGGCGGAATGATGACCGACTGGGGTGTTCATCTGCTCGATATCGTCCAGTGGGCAATGGATGTCGATGCTCCACAAAACGTGAGTGCGAGCGGAGCGAAGTTCGTCTTACAGGATAATCGGGAGACCCCCGATACCCTGACCGTCACCTACGAGTATCCCGAGTTCATCTGTACCTACGAAAACCGCGACTGCAACAGCTACGGTGTCAACGGACACGGCTACGGCATTGAATTCTACGGGACCAAGGGGACGATGTTCCTCGATCGGAGTGGTTTTGAGGTGATTCCACAGACACGCCGGGAAGAGGAACGACGGATTCCTCTCATGTATGCGATGCAGCAGTCACAGTCCAATCACAGCAATCATGATCATACCCGGGACTTTCTCGACTGCATGAAGTCGAGGAAGGAACCTATCTCAGACATTGAGATTGGACATCGCTCAACGACGACCTGCCTGCTGGCAAACATCTCCTACCTCACGGGACGCAGGCTCGTCTGGGATCGTGAGAAAGAGCAGATCGTCGGGGATGAGGAAGCCAACAAGATGCTCGCCCGACGCTACAGAAACCCCTGGAGTCTCTAGACCGGACTGGAACGGGATTCCCGGCCTACCGAAGCTCAACGAGTTCCTCGGGCTGGGAATCCTGACCGGGGGACGTCTCCGGAGTCTTGAGCTCCTGGTTAGCCCTCCAGAAGTCGATCAGAGAAGCCTGGTGCACACAGGAAATCGTGCAGTAGGGGGCACACTCCTTGGCGGTCCGGAACTCCCGTTTGATATCCGCCGTGGTGTACTCGAGTAAAGGCACCGCAGGATAACCCCGCTGCTGGGAACAATAGTGGATCAGGCCGTCCTCACACACGTAGAGGTATCGGGCACCTGCCCGGCAACGCCAGTTATTGGGCTTACCATCAGCCAGATTACCTTGAAAGTACTTATTCAGCTGGGCGTATCCCTTGTTTCCCAACCCCCGGACCCTGTCGAAGACCTCGCGTTCCCGACGTCCCAGTGGCTTCAGATGTCCATGGCCGTCATGGATTACACCGACTGTACAAGTAAAGCCCAACTCAACCGCCCGCTCCGCAATCACCAGGGCTTCATTCGGGTCCTTTACACCTGAACCCAGGACCGAGTTGATGTTGACTTTGAAATTCGCCTCCTCCGACAGGTAGACCAGTTTCTTGTCCAACACCTTGAGGCTCTTCATCGAAACTTCGTCGGGCTTCACGTTGTCGATGCTGATCTGCAGATGATCGAGGCCGGCTTCGTTCAGAGAGCGGATACGCTTTCGAGACAACAAGTAGCCATTCGTGATCATCCCGGCAATCATCCGGCGCTTTCGAATCGTCCGGATGATCAACTCGAGTTCAGGATGCAGCAGAGGTTCACCCCCGCTGATCGTTATGACCGCGGTTCCCAGATCCGCCAGATGGTTGATGCGCCGGATCACCTCGTCGGTCGGTACCGGATCAGAATGATCGTCATACTCGTTGCAGTACGCACAAGCCAGATTGCACCGGCGCATCGGGATGATATGCGCCAGGATGGGGTGATCGGTCGAAACCATGGCCCGGGCGATCATTGCCCATTCTCTGGATCGAAGCGTGAATCTCCGCCAAGTACTAATCAACGTTCAGAGCTGCCCTTGTGAATGAATCTGGCGTTTCGAAACAATAACGGACCGTATATTGCCCCCATAACAAACTCCGGATCATAGCAATTGCCCGCTCGCTCCGTCAATCTCACAGCCTGACCCGAAACACGTGACAGTGCCCGATTCCGGCGTGTTAAGATTGCGACATCCAAGAGCTTAGCGAGGCATTTCAACGATGGCAAAAACAGTGAAAATCGGCTTGGTCCAAATGAGTTGCGGCCCGATTCCTGAAGAGAATTTTACGAAAGCGGTCAACAGGGTCTCCGACGCGGCGGATCGGGGGGCCCAGATCGTCTGTCTACAGGAACTTTTCCGGTCCACCTACTTCTGCCAGGCTGAAGAGGTCAACCGGTTCGATCTGGCTGAGACAATACCCGGTCCGTCAACCGAGGAACTCGGAAATCTGGCTGCGAAGAAGGGCGTGGTTATCATCGCCTCCCTGTTTGAACAGCGCACTCCCGGGATCTACCACAACACCGCGGTCGTCATCGATCAAAGGGGCAAGATTGTCGGCAAGTATCGAAAGATGCACATTCCCGACGATCCGTTCTACTACGAAAAATTCTATTTCACACCGGGGGATCTTGGCTTCCTCAGCCATCAGACCGATTTTGGGAATCTCGGAATACTGGTGTGCTGGGACCAGTGGTTTCCTGAAGCCGCCCGGTTGACTGCACTGGCCGGAGCTCAGATCCTGTTCTACCCCACCGCTATCGGATGGCTCCCGGGAGAAATCGAAGAAACGAACCGGGCTCAACATTCAGCCTGGGAAATCTCGCAGAGGGCTCATGCCGTCGCCAACGGTGTCTTCGTTGCCGCGGTGAATCGGGTCGGAAAGGAAGAAAACCTCCAGTTCTGGGGACAATCCTTTATCAGCGACCCCTTTGGACGTCTCATCGCCAAGGCCTCAGACAGAGACGAAGAGATCCTGATAGCCGAGTGTGACCTCTCAAAGGTGGAAAAGACACGCCGCGAATGGTGCTTCCTTCGGGATCGGCGCATCGATGCCTACGAGGACTTGACCCGTCGGTTTCGGGATAGGGACTAGGGGTTGGAGACCACAGACTGGGGCCGCGGGAGTGGCACGATTGTCCTTTGTTGACCCTGGAAAAGGAATATGAATATTCCATCTAAAAAGACAGGTTTCCGAATGCCGGCGGAGTGGTCACCTCACTACGGGACCTGGTTGAGTTGGCCCACAAATGAGATCACCTGGCCTGACCGGCTCGAGCAGGTTGAAGAAGTCTATCTCGATATGATCGAGGCCCTGTCTACCGGTGAACAGGTGCTGCTCCTTGTCGATGACGAAGAAACTCAATCATCAGTCCGAAACCGCCTCAAAAAGAGAGGTGTTGCACTCGAGCACGTCACGACCTTCGTCATCCCAACGGTGGACGGCTGGATTCGAGATTACGGGCCGAATTTCGTTCAGCGACATTCCTCCAGGGGAATCGAACTGGCCTACAATCACTGGGGGTTCAACGCGTGGGGCGATAAATACGACGACTTGAAGGCCGACGGTGCACTACCCCGGCTACTGAGTCCTCTCCTGGATATCGCGGTGTTCGAGCCGGGGATCGTACTGGAAGGAGGGTCAATCGACGTCAACGGGCAAGGCCTTTGTCTAACCACCCGGCAATGCCTTCTCAATGAGAACCGTAACCCTGCGTTGAGTCAGTCCGATATAGAAGCCTTTCTAGAGTGTTACCTGGGGGTTGAACGGACCATCTGGCTGGGTGATGGAATCGAAGGAGACGATACGGATGGCCACGTGGATGACATCGTACGCTTTGTTGCACCCGAGGTTATTGTCTGCGCAGTTGAGTACGATCCGACCGATTCGAACTACGCCCCTCTCCAGGCGAACTTGAAGTACCTCGAGGGCCTCTCTGAAGCGGAAAGTCTGTTCCGGGTGGTGGAACTCCCCATGCCCGACCCCATTTACGCCGGTTCGGATCGACTTCCGGCGAGCTACGCCAACTTCCTGATCGCAAACAATGCCATCCTGATGCCCGCTTTCGGACAAAAAAAGGATCGGGACGCTGCTGCCGTGCTGCAGGAAGTCATAACAGACCGAAAGGTCGTGGCAATCGACTGCAGGGATCTCATCTGGGGGATGGGGGCAGTTCACTGCCTCTCCCAGCAACAGCCGCAGGGATACTCTCGATTGAGCGCACCCCAGGAAACGCGTTGAACACTGAACGTGGAAAACGTTAGGGGACGCTGAACGTGCACCGGTTCAACGTCTGGTGAAGTCAGTAGGGCCAGGGACCCTGGCTGAAAGCACCTCCATCTACGTAGAGCGTCTGTGCTGTAACGAATTCCGCCGCGTCTGAAACCAGGTAAGCCACTGCTTCCGCTACATCTTCGACCTGTCCCACACGTCGACAAGGGGTCAACGGAGCCCACGTTCCCGCATAATCATGGGCTTCCTCCTTCGTCCGCTCGATCTCGATCGCCCCCGGAGCCACACAATTGACCGTGATGCCGTAAGGACCGAGTTCGACGGCTGAGACCCGGGTTAACATCTCGATCCCACCCTTGCTGGAGGTGTAGTCGACGAGATTGGGAAAAGGAACCTTGTTGCAGCCCGACCCAATATTGATGATCCTTCCCTTCCGCTGGTGCTCAACCATCAACCGGGCCGCTAACTGCGTTCCCAGGAAGGCCCCTTTGAGGTTCGTACGAATGGTCCGGTCCCATTCCGAATCCGTCAGTTCCAGAAGAGGCTTCCAGGTCTGAACCCCTGCGTTGTTCACCTGGATGTCGGGGATGCCGGCCCGGTCGACGACAAAGTCGAACATCGCCTGCATCTGATCACGATCGCCCACGTCCGCCTGAAAAATCCAGGCCTGGGATCCCACACCACTGATCATTCGAACCGTTTCTTCTGCTCCCGCACGATCCCCACCGTAGTTGACGAGGATTTCGTATCCGATGGAAGCGAGCTTGACGGCAATACCCCGCCCGATTCCCTTGCTGGCTCCTGTTACAACCGCCAGTCTTGCAGTATTCATCGCCCGTTTGCCTACGCCTTTTCCTTTGAAAGTCCGATGAAGATACCAACGAGGATCAAGAAGAGCGCCACAAAACTGACAATCAGCAGTACGCCGCTGGGTAGAAAGCGTTCGGTAGCCAGGAACCGATAGGCAAAGTAGATGGCCAAAAGGAACGTCAGGACGCCACTGCCGTAAGCGGCGCCGGTTACATTTCTCAATGCCAGGACGCCTCCAGTCACCAGGCCCGCACCGGCCAGGATTCCGGAGACAAGCGAGATCACTCCACCTGATCCCTTGAAGGCCAGAATCGCCGCTGCGAGGATTACCCACGCATAAACGAACACTGTACCCGCTGCGAGTCTCATATTACGCCCTCCAGGTTGACTTCGGCAGTGTAGAGGTTGGCCGGCAGAATTTCAATGCAGAGTCGCAGGTTGACAAGGAAACAGACTACTCCGGAAAGATGATCACCCTTCGAAAGGGTGCGATCCCCACACTTTCAGAGCGCAACCCATGTTCCTGAACGATCTCATGCTGCCTGCGTCGAAGATAGGAGTTCAGAGCGGGCAGTTCGACCGGCTCACCACTTCTCTGAACCCTGATGATTGCGTCCTCAACATCGTGCAGAGCCTCTTCCTCCATCACTTCAGGTTGCGGCGGAGTCGGCTGCCGAGTCTCGAAATGGAGGGTCAGAAACTCCTTGATCTGAGCGAAGGTGTTGCTCTTGATGGTGTAGAACTCCACACCTCTATCCAGTGCGCTCTGTAGTTTCCTGGGCTGCTTCTTCCGCTGCGCCTTAAGGCTCAAGACAATATCCGCATTGATCGGCTGATCAGCCAGTTTCGCGGGGGCACCGACCTCACGAATCGCCTTCTCGAGCCGGGTCCGGCTGACTCCAATCGGGTAGATCCGCGCCGGGCGGCGGAGTCTCCGTCTGGGCCGTTTGGGCATTCCCTGCCCGTTGGATGTGACATTGGAGGAAAAACTCAGCTCCATTGTCCTGGGGACGAGCGGCTCTTGGACGGTGAAGTTCCCATCGCTGCTCCGGACACGGACTTCTGGCCGCAAGGGTGCTCCAGCCAGGTAGTGGTCCACGACAGCCGCCAGATCTGGATAAACCGCAAACCGATCGCGATCCTTGATTTCAACCAGAATGTCGAAGGTCGGAGGAGCCTTGCGTTCCAGAACGGTCTTCTGGGTTCCCCGCCGCCGAGCTTCCTCGTCAGAGAGCGTCACCGCCTGAATCCCACCAACCAGGTCTGCGAGGGTGGGATTCATGACGAGATTATCCATGGTGATCCCGTGAGCCGTCGCCACCAGTTGGACCCCCCGTTCGGCAATTGTCCGAGCCGCCGATGCTTCCAGTTCAGTTCCAATCTCATCAATGACGATCACTTCCGGCATGTGGTTCTCGACGGCTTCAATCATCACCTGGTGCTGCAGTTCGGGACTTGGAACCTGCATCCGGCGAGCATGCCCGATTGCCGGGTGCGGGACGTCTCCATCTCCGGCGATTTCATTCGAAGTATCGACGACCACCACCCGCTTCTGCATCTCATCAGCCAGGACTCGTGCAGCTTCCCGCAGTAGTGTTGTCTTCCCAACCCCCGGCGGACCCAGCAGGAGCAGACTCAGTCCCGTCTCGACGCGATCCTTGATGATATCGACGGTTCCCGTAATGGCCCGTCCAACGCGACAGGTCAGTCCGACAACTATCCCTCGACGGTTTCGGATGGCGCTGATCCGGTGAAGGGTCCGTTCGATTCCGGCCCGATTGTCTCCGGTAAATGTCCCCACACGATTCACGACATGTTCGATATCCTCACGACTGACTTCAAACTCTTTGAAGTAGACCGCACAGTGAGGAAATCGCGCTTCCGGGGGGCGTCCGAGGTCCAGAACAATTTCGATTAACGTGTCGAGTCGATCTTCCTGCTCGAGGACCTCTCGAAGCCGGGAAGGCAAAATGTTAAGAAGCAGTGAGAGATCGTCGGTGATCTCCCCTCGACGCGACAAGTGAAGTGCGTTTTGGAGAGGCTCCCTGTCTGGTGCCATTCTAGAAATATTCTACTACCAATGACTGGCAGGTTGTGTGAGAACCCAATCGAAAAACCCGCAAAAACCACAGAAAATAAAGATGTTGCGACTTTTGCATGGCCGCAAAAACTGTCTATTTCTGCATTAAATCGAGTACGGCCGCCGAGGTTGCCCGGATCCCAGTACGGAGCGCCGGTTCCGGCAGCGGGGCCAAGTCACTCGAATGCAAGGGAGGCAGCTGCTTTCCCTCGCGGGCAGCTTGCTCGACCTTCGCCGGGTCCTGAATGCCCAGCCAA
>CP070717.1:826699-829280 GCA_020350445.1 Acidobacteriota bacterium
AGAGCCCTGTGTTCCATGTTTACGGCTTCTACGACATGACGGATGTCAATCTCCAGGTCCTCTCGGCGCTGAGCAAGCGACTGGATGTTCGTCTGTACTTCCCGGCTCCGTCGACAAGGGGCCACTCGGCATTCACTTTTTGCAGGGATTTCCTAAATGATATTCAGGCTCGGATCGGAACCTCCCTGCTCACACGCGGCGATCAGGATTCAAGGCCAGCCACAGGGCTCACTGACTACTTCCTGAAATCATTTCCGGACGGCGAAATCCGGCAACCACCGAAGGGCCTGTCTGTCCAGAGGGCTTCAGGAATAAGGGCAGAGGCAATCTCAGCTGCGGTACGCATTCGGAAGTGGCTCGACCAGCAGCCCGGACTACAGCTACACGAAATCATTGTCGCGACCCCACGGCTTGAAGCGTACTATCCAATTCTTCTTGAGGTTTTTACAAGCTTTGCGATACCGCTCCGTGTTTCCGCTCTACCGTCACAAGGGTCTAGCATGCAGCGTCCAATTCGCATGCTGTACCAGATTTGGAGGGAAGAGGGGAGCGTAGAGCGAATACTAGCCTACCTGAGAGTCTTCCCTTCAGTTGCAGCAAACTGGGGAATAGATCACAACCATTTTGAAAAGAAGATTCGAGATCTTCCCGTCTCTTCCGGCCCTTCCTGGGAGAAACTAGCCCAGATCATAAAGAATCCCGAAAGGAGACTTCCGTCCCAATTCACTCAAAACGAAGCTGTGCTGATAAATGAAATCAGTGAGCTCTGGATCACAAGGCCGAGTGATCGGACAATGAACCCTGCAGAGGCAGCCCAGTATTTCGAACGTGTTTGTTTCTGGCTCGACGATTCGAAGGTCCTGGAACCTCTGGAGGAGGAACTGCATCAGCTCAGGACCCTTCTGCCCGACCTTAAACTTCCTTTGGACCTCCTCTGGCAGCTCGCATCTCAAGCTCTGGAACAAGGGTCTTACTCAGAACCGCTCGACGAGGAGGCAGTAACACTCGTCCCGATAATGAGGGCAAGGGGGCTAACTCCGAAGGCCCTTGTTCTCTTGGGGCTCTCTGGCGACCAATTCCCATCTAAGGTTGACGAGGACCCGTTTCTCAGCGATCTAACGAGACAGCAACTAATCCAGAACCTGAGGGATGTTGGATTTCGGCTTCCTCTAAAAGGAAGGGCTACTGAGGAGATGGTTCTGCTTTTCTATCTTCTCAACCCTACGGCTCAAAGTGTTCACTGGGTGATCCCTTCCACCGACGAGGGAGGACGGACCGTCTCGCCGACTCCCTGGGTCTTCCGCTACTTGAAGAACTGGGGGAAGGACTGCCATGGCCTTTCAGACGGTCACATTTCGAGAAGTCCGGTGGAACAGGCAAGACACTTGACAAGAATGGACGAAAGTGTGGGCCGATACTTGCCGCCAGACTATGGCGACCTCGTTCGCGGATTCACAAGAGACCGCAGAAAGGGAGGTCGTTCCCGCCTGAGTTCGGAACCGTTCGAGCCAATTCCATCGGCATCTAAGCCCCTTCAAGAACGCAAGAGAATCCGAGTCACACAATTGGAGTTACTGGCGAGGTGTCCGTTTCGGTTCTGGGCTGAATCGTTGGCCGAGGTTGCTCCTCTTGAACCAAAGTTCTTTACCGACCGACTCGACCCGATGGGGCGAGGGAGTTTACTGCACTCTCTGCTGGAATCATTGTTGGGCCCGGCTGTTGAACTCCGAGGGAATCAGGCAGACCTTCTCAAGGACTGCCAATTGGAACTGGATACCCTCTTCGAGAAACTCCAGGGCGAGTATGGATACCTGCTGGAGTTGGCACCGCCTCTAATCGCTGAGTACCACCGGCGACGCCTCCTCGAGAAAGTCAAGTTCTATCTGGGACAACTTGCCAGTACGGAACTGGAACTCGGCAAAATTGTTTCACTTGAGGAGAAACTGGACGTGAAGATTGGTGGCCTCAGGGTCTCTGGCAAGATCGACCGAATTGAGGATAGGAACGGAACACTGTGGGTCATCGACTATAAATCGGGCCGCTACCCATGGAAGAAAAAGGATGAAGAACGACTGCAGATCGAAATGGGATACCTGGCGCAGCCCATCCTTTACCCTCTTCTCTACGCCAAGACATCTGAACTCTCGACTCTTCCCCGGTTCGCTTTTATTTATCTGGGGGAGGACCCGCCAGACGAGGTTTCAATCTCAAGTCAAGTAGATGGTGAAACTCACCTGGAAATCCTGTCTGGCTTCCTGGATCAGCTTGCCTTCCCACCAATCTCAAACGAGTTCTGTAGTGAGATAGGGTTGGAGGCTCTAGTCCCCTGTCGATACTGCCGGATGACCTCGTTATGCCGACGCTTCGAAAACAACCTGTCGGATCTTCTAGGGGCTCATAAGGGTTCGAACCCTGTCCGACTAAAGCAGATGAAGAAACTTGGAAGGAGCCTAAGCTGAAGAACGTCAATCTGGTCGACGCCGAAGATCGAAGCAGTGCTGTCCTGACCGACAGGCACGCATTTGTCTGGGCAAGTGCCGGCACAGGGAAGACCCACACCCTGACGCTGCGCGCGCTCTAC
>CP070717.1:829380-838092 GCA_020350445.1 Acidobacteriota bacterium
ATGATGGCGGGACCCGGGACGACCGATCACGATTCATCGGTTACAATATCGGAGAGAATTCCAGTCGGAGAGCACTCTGCCGTGGGGAGGTAGTATATGTCGCGAATTTCCTGCCTTGTTTCTGTCCTCTTGACATTATTCAGTCCGCTGCTGGCTTGTTCGAAAGTGGAAGCGCCCACCGCTCCAGCCGAGATCAGGCCCGGGGAACCATCAGTCGGGGCTGAGCCGGCCTTGAAGGTGGGGCCTGGTTTCGACTCCGATGCCTGCCAGATTCTACCCGGAGCCGAAGTAGTGCAACTCGTTGGGGGAAGATTGACCGAGGAACGGCTGATTAAGGATCAGGAGACGGTGGTGACGAGGTGTCTCTATCTGATCTCTGATGACGCCGGGGGCAAAGCCTTTGTCTTCTGGCTCATGCCGGCCGAGGATTACACGGGGATGAAGGAGTTTATGGACGATCCCTACCGAGAGGTCGCAGGCCTGGGCGACGAAGCCTTTATCACTTACCATCCCGATGATGACCGGTACGACCTGATTGCATTGAAGCGGGATAGGGCGACGATTGAGGTCACTGGGCCCAACGAAGAAGATGTTCGGACGCTTGTCTCTGCAGCCCTGAAGGCGTTTGATCGATGATCCCGGCACAGAACGACTACCCGGACGTCCCTTGCTCCGTCCAGAGAGCGTAAGCCAGGAGATCGAGGTCAGGCCTCCGGGCAACTCCTTTTGAACTGCGCAGATCCTCTCTTTTCGGAGCCCTTGCCGTCCCTTGGAAGCAACTCGGTGGACGAACTTTCCCCGCACCACTGGGTCTAACCAGCGCCGCCTCCGCCTCCGCCGCTCCCTCCTCCTCCGCCACCACTCGCTCCACCTCCGGTTCCTGAGGCCGAGCTCATGGTTGTGGAGACCGATGTCACCATCGAGGAGAGGCCTTCGCCGAAACCCGAAAGGCCGGTTCCCTGATGATGCGAGGACATGGCATACCAGGGGAAGTAGTTCACCGGCTCTCCCTCTACAGAGCGATCGAGAACCTTCCCCAGCTGCTTGTGCTGCCCGAAAAGGATCGCTGCCACGATATGTTGACTCCACTCTGTCGTCGTAAAAGAAACCGGCCCCTGGGCACGGGCTATCGACTTGAGGTGCTCCCGATAGCCCTTCCACGCGGCCAAAAGACGTTGTCCCTGCTCCGTTCTTCGAGAAAGGGTAAGAGAAAGAATCGCCTGAATCAGTCCAGCGAAGATTGCGACGACCCCGAACTCTGAACCGCTCAGAACGATGAAGGTGATGCCAAATGCTAAGACCGCCAGCGCAATCAGGCTATTGGCAAGTATGACCGAGGCGTTCCAATTCTCGAAGAACTGTTGGTCCTTCGCCAGATTCGTCACCCCTTTAATCCATTTCTTGAACCATTTGTGGAATTCCGAGGTGTTCTTACGGGCGATCTTCTTGAAGCCGGAAAGTTCAAAGCCCTGCCGATTACCTGCCTTTTCGAGCATGAATTTGACCAGCTGCTGTTCAAACGGCGCGGTGTCACTGAGGGGTTTGTCGGTCAGGTCGATCCGATAGTCGGTCTTGGTCTTCGTCCCAAACCAGCCCGCCTTTTCGGTCACTGTTTCAGTGATCTTGAGATATCCCCGGCGGGCCAGATCGATAAGTGTCAATACGATCGCACCACCTCCGACGCTCCGATGGAGCAGGTAGGTGACCAGGGCGGGAGGGTGATCACTCGGAACCTCTCCGGGAACGAACGAACGCCGGACCGGATGGGGTTTTCCAAAATGAAAGAAGAGGAACATCCAGACGCCGGCACCCATCAGAACGGCAAGAACCAGATAGGGTATCAGCTGTCCCTTGAGCTCGGCCTTCTCGGCGGCTGCCTGTTCCGCCTCGGCCCGTCTACGGTTGGCTGCTTCCGCCCAGGCAGCTTCTTCAGCCAGGATTCGGTCTTTAGCCGGCACATCTGAAGTTACCACTAAATAGGGAACCGTCGATGGATCGAAAAGAATACGACCTTCCCAGAAGGTGCGGCTCGGCAAAGGAGAGACGTCGAGAAGCACCGAGCCATCCGCGGGGAGACTGACCATCCCGTGGAGCGGGCCATGGGCCCAGGCCCGCAGTGACTCCCGTGAAACATCCTCAGCAAAGCGAACCCTCACCGAGACGTTATCAATCGACTTTTCCCATGCGTCGCCCACGAACTGGTAGTAGAGTTCGACGACGTCGGCGTAACGTTTGACCACCCCCCGGAGGGTGTAGCCAAAGTTGAAGGTTCGTGTCTCACTCCTTGCCTTGAAATGCCAGGTGACCTTGACGCGGTTGTCCGAGGCATCAATTTCATAGGTCCCCGGCTCCTCGTCAGAAGAAAGAAGATAACGGTTTGAACCCTCCGAGACTTGGATCGCATCAAGCTGCTCGCCCGATTTCAGTGGGATCTCCCGGTAGGCGTACGAGTAGGATCCCTTGAACTGATAACGGACCGACTCCGTCAGTCTCAGGCTTCCGTCGGCTTCAACCACCGCCTCAATGCGCAGGTCTTCAATCGTGTAGGATTTGGCCCAGACCCACACGGATTGGGAAAGAAACAGAATGATCGCCAGCGTGAGTTTCCTCTTCACGAAACCCTCCTCCGTCAGGGGCTGCAAAATCTCCTGCAGGAATTCTGACAGAACATTGGAGAATTCTCCACCTGCTCTACTACAGCCTACTGGCCCAGCATGGGAAACATCTTGCGGATTTCCTCTTCGCTGGGCTGGTAACCGTACTCAGCGATTTCGAAGGCTTCGGCATGGACCGCTTTCTGTGCCTTCTCGGCGCCGTACCACTTCTCCAGGTTCTTCCTCATCTCGTCATTGATGTTCGGCTTTCCTCGCCACCCGATGAACCATTCCCTCCTCGCGGCCGGATCTTTCGGAACCTCATCGAGGATCCGGTCGACCCAGGGAAGCCACTCAAAGTACTGGGATTCATGGGCTATCTGTCCGTCAATCTTCTGGTCGAAGACATCATCGATGATAACGGTGATGTGGGGCTGGAAGGGGTAGGGGCGGGTGAAGCGGTCGCGCATGTAGAGGAAGACCGGGTTCTTTTCGAGTGCCGGTACATCCGAGACCGAGTTCGGAACAACGACCATGTAGGCAGCATCCATGACCAGTACGCCGGCATAGCGGTGGTCGGGATGGTAGTCATTCGGTCGCAGTCCCAGGACGATATCGGCTTTCCATTCCCGGATTTCACGAATGACCTGCTTGCGGACATCGAGGCTGGGGACCAGTTCGGCATCGTGATTATCCAGAGTTTTGTACTCCGCGATCCCATAACGGCGGGCCGCTTCCTCCGATTCTGCCCTTCGTCGCTGGGCCAATCTCGCTCCGCCGGTCTCGAAGTGTCCAGCGTCTCCGTTGGTGATCGAGACGAACTTCACCTGATGCCCCATCTTTGCCCACTGGATGGCGGTACCTGCCATCCGGCTGTCGGCGTCATCCGGATGGGCAAAAACGGCGATAATGCGTAGCGGTTCGTCGGCAGCCCAGGCTGCGGACCCGAGCGCGCAACTTACAAAGAGTAGAGTGATCAATAACTTCCTCATCTTGGTAAACCTCCCATCGGTATTGTCTTCATGTTGCCGGGACCACTCAGGGCACCGGGTCCAATACTGGTGATATCAGTCAGGTCTAAATAGCTTACTCACTGGGTTCTCGATTTCAAGGGTATTTCCAGCCCCCAGTACGCCCCTCCCTCTCGGAGGGCTGATCCGGCCTGGCTGCCAGCCAAACCGGAATGAGCAGATCTGTGCATCCAAATGGGGCCCGGGGGATTCTGGTGGCCGTGGGTTTTTCCTCCGCGGATAGACTTGAGATTGCACGGTGGCTTCGAGCGGATTAGCATGGAACCTGAAACGTATCTCGATGTTTCCTCAAGGGGTTGAGGGAAGGTGGCAATTTGCTAGGTCAGGTCTTCTCCCATTTCCGCATTATTGAGAAGTTGGGACAGGGCGGTATGGGTGAAGTCTACCTGGCCGAGGACCTGGCTCTTCAACGCCCGGTGGCCTTGAAGTTTCTGTCGGAACATCTCGGGGAGTTGGAAGCGGCTCGGGAGCGATTCCTGACGGAAGCCCGGGCGGCTGCGGCCCTGGACAATCCCTTCCTCTGCCACATTTACGAAGTGGGAGAGGCCGAAGGGCGATCCTTTATCGCGATGGAGTACCTCGAGGGGAAAACGTTGAAGGAGTGTCTCAGGGCAGGACCTCTTTCGATTGACCAGGTGCTCAGGATCATTTCCGATGTCGCGGAGGGGCTGGAAGTGGCCCATCGCAAAGGGATCGTTCATCGAGACTTGAAGCCGGCCAATATCATGCTCATGACCGACGGGCACGCGAAGGTCATGGATTTCGGACTCGCCAGAGCGGAAACTGGGCGGGGTCCCGTTCACCTGATCGCCGGTCAGACCACTCTGAGTGACGGTATCGTCGGAACCCCCTCCTACATGTCTCCCGAGCAAATTTCGGGTGAGGCGTGCGATGAGCGTTCCGACATCTTTGCCCTCGGGATCATCCTCTATGAGTTGTTGACGGGAGTTCACCCATTTCGGGGGGAGAGGGGTACAGAGACCGTCGATCGGATTCGTTCCTCTGAACCGCAAGCTCTTTTGGAACTCTGCCCGAATCTTCCGGAAGGCCTTAAAGAGGTCGTCGAAAAGACCCTCGAGAAGGAACCGGATGCCCGATTTCCTTCGATGCAGGCTCTCGTGGAGAAACTGCAGCCGCTGAAGGCTGCCGAGGCTCTTCCCGAGGTAAGCGCCCGACTCAAGCGGAGCCAGTGGCTGATCCGGGGGCTCGGGGTGACCCTGATCCTGGTTCTCCTGTGCTCGGCTGCTTTGTTTCTGTGGAACGGGCTCTTCTGGGGTCAGGATTCCGGTTCGAAACGACTGATGCTGGCTGTCCTCCCCTTTCAAAACCTCAATGGTGACGACGATCAGGAGTACTTCAGTGAGGGACTGACCGAAGAGATGATTAGCCGATTGAGCCGCCTGAAACCGGAGGCGCTGGGAGTCATTGCCCGTTCTTCGGTAATCAAGTTCAAGAATGCCGAGGCCTCGATCGGCAAGATTGTCGCGGAGTTGAGTGTCGATTTCGTACTCGAAGGCAGTGTCCGGCGCGCGGACGGCCGGGTACGCGTGACAACGACATTGATCCGCTCCTTTGACGAGGCGGCCATCTGGTCGGAGACCTACGATAGGGAGTTCGGCGGTGTGTTCCAAATCCAGTCCGAGATAGCGAGGAGGATTGCGGAAGCTCTGGCACTCGAATTACTCCCCCAGGATGAGGAGGTGAGTACGCGTTCTCCGACAGAGAATACCCAGGCCTACGAGGCCTACTTGCGAGGACGATTTCACTGGAACAAACGGTCGGCGGATGGGCTCCGAAGGGCTTTGGAGTATTTCGAAACCGCTGTTGATCTGGATCCGAATTTTGCGGCGGCCTTCGCAGGGATCGCCGACACCTACTCGATGATGGCCAGCTACCTGATTCTTCCCGAAGAGGAGGCTTTCAGAGAGGCCACTCGCGCGGCACTCCGGGCAGTCGAGATCGATGACCGTTCTGTGGAAGCGCATACCGCACTGGCTGGAATCTGGCAGGACCAGTGGGACTGGGAGAAGGCCGAAGAGGAGTACCAGCGCGCGATCGCCCTCAAT
The DNA here is from genome assembly GCA_020350445.1 of Acidobacteriota bacterium. Lineage (GTDB taxonomy): Bacteria > Acidobacteriota > UBA6911 > RPQK01 > JAPXNP01. The sequence continues at coordinate 835,072 of CP070717.1, forward strand.
CCGGCCTATGCGTTGGCTCATCAGTGGTACAGTGAGCTGCTGTCCATATTGGGAAGGCATGAAGAATCGCTCAGAGAGATCGAAGCGGCCCACGAGTTGGATCCTCTTTCGGTTGTCGTCAATGTCAACGTCGGGAACCGGTTGATGCGGCTTCGCCGGTTCGAAGAGGCGATCCGGGTACTCGAGGAGTCGATCGAGCTCGATCCGGAGTTCCTGTCGAGTTATCTCCACTTTGGGACAATTCAGTTGATGATGGGGAAGCCGGAAGCGGCTGTCCGGAACTTCGAGACGATCCTGAAGAAGGCCCCTCGTGACGAGTGGGCTCTGGCATGTCTCGGCCACGCGTTTGCCCTGATGGGCGAGCGTGAGAAGATGGAGAGAATTGCCGTTCGGCTGACCAATATCGCCGCCGAGAGGAAGGGAACTCCTGCCTGGTTTTTGGCTATTGTCAGCGCAGGGAGTGGCGACAGCGACCGCGTGTTCGAACAGCTCGAGGTAGCTCTCGAAGCCCGCGATAGAAGGGTGCCCCTGGTCAAGACCGAGCCCTCTTTCGACGTAATCCGGAATGACCCGCGCTACAAGGTGTTACTGGCCAGGATGGATCTATCGCCATAGGTTCGGCCAAATCTTCAGCTGAGACGAGGTTTGGCAAATTGGGAATTGTGCCGGAAGAAATAATGAATATAATCGTTTAGTCGGGAGAGATTTGTAGAATTTCTTGGGCAAGATCATCATCGATTTCTCGAACGCCGTCAGTGCGCTTGGGCAAGAGGCAGATTGTTATTTGAGGAGGGTCTATGAGCGAGCAGTCAGGTAAGGATACTTCACGTCGGGGATTTCTCAAGGGAGCGAGTCGGATTGCTACGGCTTCGGCTCTGGCTGCGGGGCTCACTCCGCGGGTGCATGCGGCCGGGAACGATACGATCCAGGTGGCCCTGGTCGGGTGCGGTGGAAGAGGCTCTGGTGCTGCGATCAATGCCCTTGCTGTCAAGAACGGCCCGATCAAACTGGTGGCTATGGCAGACGTCTTCGAGGCTCGTTTGACCAGCAGCTACGATTCGCTGATCAAAGCGCAGGCTGAGCGGAAGGACCCCGACACGAATGAGCCGGTAATCGGTCCCGATCAGATCGATGTCCCCGAAGAACGGAAGTTCATCGGGTTCGACGCTTATAAACATGCCATGGATTCTCTGAAGCCGGGCGATGTCGTCATCCTCGCCACCCCTCCAGCCTTTCGTTGGCCCCATTTCAAGTATGCCATCGACAAAGAACTGAACGTTTTCATGGAAAAGCCGGTTACCGTTGACGGTCCCACGACCCGCCGGATCTTGAATCTGGGTGAACTCGCCGGTATCCGCAATCTCAAAGTGGGTGTGGGCCTGATGTGCCGGCACTGTGATGCGCGCAAGGAATTGTTCGATCGGATTCAGAGTGGCCAGATTGGCGATGTGGAGTATCTGAGAGCCTACCGGATGCACGGTCCAGTCGGATTCTTCTACTCGGGTCCGAAGCCTGCAGAAAAGACCCACCTGATGTACCAGGTCGAGCGCTTTCACAGCTTCCTCTGGGCCAGCGGTGGATGTTACAGCGATTTCTACATTCACAATATCGATGAGTGCTGCTGGATGAAGAATGGCTGGCCTGTGAAGGCCCAGGGAATGGGCTGGCGGCATAACCGGGGTGACGCCATCGATCAGAATTTTGACGGTTACAGCGTTGAATACTCCTTCGAAGATGGGGCAAGACTCCTGTTGGAAGGCCGCTGTATCGAAGGCTGCTACAACAAATTCTCGAGTTTCGCCCATGGGACTAAGGGATCGGCTGTCATCTCGATTTCTTCCCATACGCCGGCACGCAGTCGGATTCTGACCGGACAGGATGTCCATTCGGAAACCGGCGTGGCGTGGGCCTACCCGGAAGGTGAGGCGAATCCCTACCAGTTGGAATGGAATCACCTGATCCAGGCAATCCGCGAAGATCAGCCTTACAACGAGGTGGAGCGGGGTGCAATGGCCAGCTTGGTGACCTCAATGGGCCGGATGGCCGCACATACCGGGCAGGAGATTACACTCGATCAGATCCTCAATTCCGATCATGAATTCGCCCCGGACGTTGATAAGTTCGATGGGCCCGATTTCGAGGCTCCTTTGCAGCCCGACGAGAACGGGCTTTATCCGCTTCCGAACCCGGGTGTGAAGAAGGACCGGGAATACTAGATTAAGGAGGGGCTTTCGAGCCTTGGACCCGGGTCCGAAAGGGCCCGGGTTTTTTTTGTGCCTGAACCGGTGGAACCGCGGTGCTCTAATCGAGATTGAGTCGAATCGTTCCCTTCTTACGCGAGAGGCCCGGGAACCGCCGCAGGAACTCGTACCGTAAGAGGCCGGCGATCAGACCGCTGCCGATGATCATGAGCAGGAAGGTCCCAATCCCCAGGATCGTTTGAGTCAGCAGCCCGAAAAAGGTCTGGATTTCGCTCGAATTCGGATCCTCCTTCTTCTCATAGAGCCACTTGATCGAGGGGTTGTACTTGACTGCCTGAAGCACCGTCGTGGCTTGCTGCTCAGGACCGATAAAGAGGCAGATCAGGAGACCCGATCTCTTCATGTACACCCCTTCAGTCGAGAAGAAGGACTGCAGCTGATCCTGCATCTGAAGGAAATACTCGTCCGCCAGCTTTGGGTTCGGGTACCCGACAAGGAACAGGGAATGAGCATCCGGTTCATATTCAGCGGAGGCCACTTCGATATGTTCCGAAAAGCCGACCGCCTCTCGGAGCGGTTTCGGGAAACGGGAGTTTTCCCGGATCGAATCAGCACCGAGGTAGAAACGGATCGAGTGCTTCTTCATCCCCTCTTTGGGTAAATGGGTGATTGAGACGGGCAGCAGGTTTTCCATCGTGATTGCTGCCGTCAAGCGATGGACGAACTGTGTGAACTCGTCGGTGCCCATTATAGAGGCACATGAGGGTCTGATTTGAAACAGAAAGCTACCTCTCCAGAAGACAGCGAGTCGAGGCGAGTA
>CP070717.1:838192-844495 GCA_020350445.1 Acidobacteriota bacterium
GACTCCCTCCAGTATCGGATCAGTCATCCCGATCTCTTTTTCGACAGAAAGAACGATGCGGATATCTTGTGGGTCAACCTGACAGGAGAGGATTTAGAAGTTGTACTGCCCACAGAAATTGCAGAAGACTCGGTAAACGGTGGGCCTTTTGTGGACAAGAAATTTCAGGGGAAAAAGCACTCGATCCCCAAAAAGGACAACACGGGAAACACCGTCACAGTAACTTACAAAAAGCCGACCGGCAGCAGCAGCGCTTCTGAGCCTGACGGCGTATACTCATACACGATATCAGGGGCAGTCTCCGGGCTTAAAGTGATTGGCCACTCCGATCCCAGGATCATCATCTACGGAGGCTTGTAGCTTGGGATTTCACTCCGGAGAAGACAGCGTCAACAACAATTGACCGTTCCTTTTTCGATTGCGGCCCGATTTTGCGAGTTGTGGGGCCCAGGAAACCACACGGACGAGTTGAACAAGGCCTCCCCAAGCGAGTTTCATGTTTCCTTCCGAGTATCCGGTGGTCTCCACCGGTTTAAAGAGGCGGGGTGGCGCACCCGGCAGAAACGGTCGATGGCTGTTGGTGGCTAGTCTGAAAGGTGGAAGTAGAACACATTGACTGGCCGGCTGTTGAGATACCGTGAGCGGAGTGAACAGTTCTTGACTCCGCGTCGCTGCGCTCAGACCAAGGTGAAGAATCGGGAAGTCTTGGGAAGTACAGTGGGAGACCTGCGGGAGACCGTCTTTCACAGGGAGGTCTGATCAGATAAGTACCCGGGCAATCGATGGAGAGGCACTTCCAGGGAGGCTCGGTACTCCGGTCACCGGAAATTCTCCACCAGCATGATATCTCTAGATTCGGTGAACTTCCCAAGATCCCAGTAGACCCACTTTTCATCCGGGGATACTGAGACGGAAGTAACCAAGAAATCCCCTTCTTCCCGGTAGCACTCCTTCGTCTCTCCCGTGTGCAAGTCGCTGTAACGAATGGAGAACCATTTTCCAGGCTCTTGAACTACAAAATAGACACGATTCTCGGACAGGGCCCAAGTTAGCTCAGATACCTGCTCTTTCAGAATCTCGATTTCCTTTCCGCCCTGCAGTGAAACACTTGATAGCGGACCATTACTTCTTTTTAAAAAGTAGAGGTATTCTCCATCGTGGGATTCCCTGCCGACCAAGCCTCCGGAGTGGGTTACCTGTACTGCGTCACCACCGGAGCGAGGCACTTTCCAAAGCTGCATCTCTCCACTTCGATCCGATGAAAAGTAGATCGAGCGGCCATCACTTGACCAGGTCGGGGAGCTATCGGTCGCCGGGTTCTGCGTTACCGGGTTCGGCACTCCCCCATTGGCATCTACAACGAAAATATCCCAGTCCCCTTCTACATTTGAATCAAATGTTATCGATCGATTGTCTGGAGAGAAACTGGGCGTTCCCGCCTGCCGGTTGAAACTGGTCAATTGAGTTGGAAAAGCATCTGATTCTTCCGTCAAGACTTTCCAAACCTCAAATGAATCGTTCCGGTCTGAGACAAAAACGATTTCGGTTCCGTCCGCCGAGACCGAAACATGCGTATCAGAAATCGTAGGATTTGTTGAGACTACCTTTTCCGGCGGTCCCGATCTATCGGAACCGGGTCCGGATATTCTCCAGATATCAGGCATCTGCCTCTGCAGTCGGACGAAGGCAAGCTTATCCCCCCGGATGTGCGGATCGGCGGTACCTCGCCCAACTCCAGTTACAGGCTCGGGGACACCGTCTTCCAGCTGGATTCGGAACAAACGCATGTTGGTATGCTCTCCGGATCTGCTGGCCGGGTAGACGAGAGTCTTCGAATCAGCCGTCCAGGTTGCACCCCAGACCCCTCCGTAGACCTCAAAGGTCAACTGCCATGGATCTCCACCGTCCAAGGGTTGAATCCAGAGATCATGCCCTCCCCAGGCAGTCGACCGAACGAAAGCAAGATACTGTCCATCAGGTGAGAAAGATGGCCACGAATCGCCGGAAATCCCCTGTGGAGGCTTGGTCAGAGGTTCCTTTTCGCCAGTCTCAGGAGAAATCAGAGCAATTCGTGAAGGTTCTTCCCTCGAAGCTAGTTCACCAATAGCCAACCACTGTCCGTCTGGTGACCAGGAAAGACTCCAGAGCCAACCAGAATCGCTGTATCCCGGTCCAACAAGGTCTACGACTCCATGTTCCTGCCCCCCAAAAGGAGCCGGAACAGTGAAGAGAGTCCCTTGTTCGCCATCACCCCTGGATTTGAGATACGCAAACTGCCTGCCATCGGGTGACCAGACAGTCGAAAAGCCCCCTGCGATGACTTTAAGGGGTCTCGCTCCCTTCCCTGTCGATTTAACCTGACTCGAGGGCACTTCCCCGGTAGGCCCTCCCCAGTAAACGATCATTCCTCCATCGGGGGAAATCTGTGGGTAACCTTTCCAATCCCCGTCATCCGTAAATGGAACTATGTTGATTGGGGCCAGAGGGTTTGGGGATTGCCCTCCTGGCCAAGCCCACCACGCCAGGATCGAGATAAAGGTCAGGAGCAGGATGCCGGCCAGACCGGTCCAGTGCCCGCTTCTTCTCTTGCTCTGTAAGGAATCGAGATGTAGCGCGATATTGTTCGGGGACCCGCCCGAGATCTCCCGCTTGAGCAACTTCAACGAAGCCAGCAGGTCTCTTGCTGACTGGTGCCGGGTCTCTCGATCTTTCTCGAGACAGCGATCGATGATAGCTCCCAGTTGATCTGGTATCTCGGGGTTGATCCGGCCCGGTGGCACTGGTGCCTTGTGCAGGATCGCATCCCAGACTTCACCGGAGGTCTCCCCTCTGAACGGCTGCGTCCGGGTGACCATCTCATAAAGCACCACACCCAAAGAAAAGAGATCGGTCCGAGGATCGGGCTGTCTTCCCAGTACTTGTTCTGGGGACATGTAGGAAGCCGTCCCCACCGCAATCCCTGGAGAGGTCAGATCATCGGCTCTTCGGGTGGCGGCGCCCGAGTCAATCGGGCCTTCCTCCTCCCGGACTTTCGCCAGACCGAAATCCAGAATCTTGGCATCGCCCCGTTCGGTGATGAAGATGTTCGCGGGCTTGATGTCCCGATGGATGATCCCCTTAGAATGCGCGGCATCCAGGGCATCGGCGATCTGTATCCCCAGGTCAAGAATCTCTTCCGTCGTCAGCGGCTTGCCCTGTATCCGCTGCTTGAGCGTCTGGCCTTCCAGATACTCCATCGCGATGTATGGCTGATCGTCATGCTCACCCAGCTCAAAAATCGTGCAGATATGCGGATGGCTGAGAGCCGATGCGGCACGGGCTTCGCGATTGAAGCGCTCACGGGCTTGCGGGTTATCGAAGTACTTCTCGGGCAGGAACTTCAAGGCAACGGGACGTCCCAGCGTGGTGTCCTCGGCTTTGTAAACGACACCCATACCGCCCCCGCCGAGTTCCCCTGTGATCTTGTAATGGCTGACTGCTTTACCAATCATTCATTTCCTCTTCGGGGTTGGAATTCGAGACCTGAGACCCAAGGCTGTCTGACCTCACAAATCAATCGTCCTGTTCCAAGAGCTCCGACCAGTTGGTGACAATGTGGAGTCTGGGCCCTTCTGGCTGCTGGATCGGGACCTTGACCAGGAATCGCTGTCCGTCCTTCGCGGGGGCGTAGTCGTCATATCCTCCGCCCTGCAGGTTTTCGAGCTTAAAGAGTTCCGAAGGTAGACCTACTTCCAGGCGGTCTCCCTCCGTTCTCACTTCGACAACCATTAGCATCCCGCTCGGCGTCGTGTAGAAGAGTTCCCGGCCGTTGGCCCGCCATTTGGGCTGCCCCCCGCCCTCAAGCGAGATGCGGACTCGATCTCCCTCTCGACGGAAGGACTCGATGTAGACTTCATCCTGCCCCGACTCCCTCGACATGTAGGCGATCCAGCGCATATCGGGAGATAGTTGCGGTTCGTCAACCCTGAACTTGGTGAAGATCGGCTCGATCTTCTCACCATCTCCTGCAGAAAGCGCCCATACGGTTTGGCCGGGAGCAGCCGGGGCCATCCGGAGAAAAAGCAGCGTCTTCCCGTCGGCGGTCCAGTTCTCCGGAACCTCTCTTTCTCCCGGAAGATCGCCGAGCACGGTTTCCGTGTCATCCAGCCGCAGACCTTTTTGCCGCATGTCATTCTCCGTGTTCCTCTGAGCCGAGAATGCCAGCGATCGCCCATCAGGGGACCAGACAGGTGCTCGTTCGTTCCCCGGCGTTGCCGTAAAGCGGTTTGGAACACCCCGAGAGAGGTCCATGACCCAGAGATCGAACTGGTTTCCTTCAAGGACCTCAACCGCCACCTTGCTCTCGTCGGGCGACAAGGCGAGCTGATGATAACGTCCCGGAACTCCAATTCTGCCGACCACGGTTCCATGCCGGTCGACCCAGGCAAGTTGAACCCCGCCCGGGTCCAGCTCGGCCGAGTAATAGGCCAGGGTGCCTTCCTCCGAAACCCCAAATCTTCCGATACCGTTGAAGGGCTGTGCTGATTCAACGCTCGACGCGATGGGGGTTACCTCTCCGGTCAGTTCCCCCCGATCGAGGTTAAACGGTTGCGCATAAAGCGTCCCCTCCTCCGAGAACAACATTTGTCCGGCAGCGTAGCGGAGTCGCCTCGCGCCCGATATAAGGAGTTTCCTTTCACCCGGACGATCCAGGGAGCCCAGATAGACACCCGCCTCAGAACTTGCAGAGCTGTAGGTAAACCGACGCCCGTCCGGAAGAAACTGCGGCGTTACGAGGCCGATTTCTTGCCGTTCTTTGTCGGCCTCCATCATGAGCCGGGGCTGACCCCCTTTGTCCGAAACTGTATAAAGATGCCCACTAATCCCGACGCTATAGCCCCCTTTGGGGTCGGACAAAATCAAAACTCGGCCGGACGAGAAAAGGATGGTGCCGTTCGTGTTCCAGTCGCCAAAGTTCAATCCTGGAGAAGGCAAGGAACAAAGTCTCTGAACGTTGCCTTCGGAGAGAGTCAATCTCCGCATTTCGCCCTGGGCGAAGAAACCGATCGAATCCCCATCCGGCGACCAAAACCCAGACGACGCACCTTCCGTTCCGATCAGAGCGCGGGCAGTCGGCGAGTCCAGCGAGCGCATCCAGAGCATCGGGGCATCATTGGGACCCTTGCCTTTCGCCCTGAACAGGATCCGGCGACCGTCCGGGGAGGGCACGGGGTAATCATCTTGCCCGAAACTCCAGTTCTCGGCAGGCTCGATGACGAAGTGGGTCAGCGGACGCGACGGCGGACTCTCGCGCCAGTGGACAAGGCCGACCGTTCCGGCGATGACGGCCAACACCAGCGAAATGGCCGCCCATGCCCAGCGTCCTCGCCTACGCAACTTCCTTGCGAGATCAAGAGCCTCGTCAAGACCCTCCACCGGCACCTCAGCTTCGCCCAGAGCAGCCGTCAGCGTGTCGTGCAAAACAAGCCGGGCCGAGCCGATGTCGGGAAGACGGATGCCAGGATCTCTGCGCAGGCAGCGGTGGAGAAGTCTGCGAACCGGCGCCGGCGTGGTCTTCGGTAAAGGGTCCAGATCGAGTTCACGAGTTACTACGGCGGCAATGATGTCGGTGACAGTCTCTCCTCTGAAAAGACCTGCTCCTGTCAGCATCTCATAGAGCACGACTCCGAAGGCCCAAACATCTGCGCGCCTGTCCGCCGCCTTTCCTCTGGCCTGTTCCGGACTCATATAAGCGGCAGTACCCAGAATCATTCCGGCTTGGGTTGCAGCGTGGGTAATCGTCGGGGAATGGGAAAGGTCCGAAACTGGAGTCTCACCTTCAAGTGCCTTTGCCAACCCAAAGTCGAGAATCTTGACCTGCCCCTCGGGAGTGATCTTGATATTGGCAGGTTTCAGATCCCGATGAATGATGCCCTTCTCATGAGCCGCTTCCAGCCCTTCGCAGATCTGAAGGGCGATCTTCAGCGCCTCATCGACAGGAATCGGACCACGGGCAATCTGCTCCTGCAGCGTCTCGCCTTCGACCAGTTCGAGGACCAGACATTTCGTGCCCGAAGTGGGTTTTGGGTGGGGGGTTTTGGGTGTTTGGCCGACGACCGTCGACTGTCGACCGTCGACTGCCGGACCAGTTCCCGGTACACTTTCTATCCCGTAAATCTGCGCAATGTTGGTGTGATTGAGTGAAGCGAGCACCTGCGCTTCCCGCTCGAACCGGGCCATGCGTTCTGAGTCTTGAGCGAAGATCTGAGGCAGGATCTTGAGCGCGACATCCCGGTTCAGCTTGGTGTCGCGGGCACGGTACAC
>CP070717.1:844595-847158 GCA_020350445.1 Acidobacteriota bacterium
CAATCGACTTCGCTCATTTCAACGGGCTGTTGAAAGTCCAAAGTAGCGAGCCCTTGTCGGCCACGGTCATACAGACCAGTCCTGGACAGTTTGCGACGATGCCCGTTGTCGTCAATTAACCGGGTTTGCCACCGACGACAGAGAGCATGGAAGGCGGCGTTTCAACACGTGGGACGTTTCAGCACGTTTCAGCACGTTTCGGCACGTTTCAGCACGTCTAAGTCTGGTTTGAAAAAGGGGGTTGAAATGAAGGGTGGCCGCCTGGCGTGCTTCAACCTCTCTCTGGGAATTCCGGGGTTAGGCGCTAGACCTTACTCGGACCTTTCTCCCCGAGGATCCGGCTTGCTTCGGCGAGTTTTTGATCCAGCCGGATCCCCTGGGGGCAGGCCGCCATGGCAGCTTCCAGGTCGACTCGCTCAAAGTCGCGGTCTTCCGGTGACATCCTCCCGAAACACTCACGTGCGAGTTCATGCTTGCCATAGGCCTGGTGGTACATCAAATAGCGCAGCGTATCCGCAATCTTCAGTTCTCGATCCACTTTCGATTCACACAGGTGCCGGCAACCCAGGCAGTGCTGGCCCGCCGTCTGCGCGGCCAGGCGATTCAGTTGATGGAATTCTTCCATGGCGAGGGGATCTGTGGACAGGGCAGCCGCGGAATTCTCCTGCACCATCTGGATGTTCTCCATCTCAGAGACACAGCAGTCGATCCGGTCATCGGCCCAGATGGTCTTCAGTTTGGCCTGCGGCAGTGTGAAGTTCTGTGACTGGAAATTGAGAATCCTTTCATCATCTTCAGCGATCGCCCCCATTGTCTTCATAGCGAGCAGACCGATACCCGCTTCCTTCGCAGCATCGATGGCCCGGTTGAGTGCGGCATCCCCGTAGGTTCGAAAACTGTAGCGGAACATAATCGCGTCAATCCCACCGGCCTGGGCGGCCTTTTCGAGTAGAGCGGGCAGATTTCCTCCGTGGCAGGAGAAACCGAAGAAGTTGATCTTCTTACTTTTCTTGAGTTCCTCGCTCATCTTGATGAACTCAGGTTCCAGGAACCGCGTGTCATCGATCCCGTGCATGAAGAACATATCGAGATAGTCGGTTTTCAGTTCATTCAACACCTTGTCCACGTTGTTCTTGAAATGCTCAGGAGGAGCGTCATTCCTGGCGGGGTGGGTCTCTGAACTGACCTTACTCGTGATCCAGACATTCTTTCGTTCGACCTGTTCGAAGAATGTAGCCAATGTCCTGTGGGACTGCCCATTGGAATATCTTTCTGACGAATCAAAATAGGTGATGCCAATCTGGAATGCCCGGTGGAGCCGGCGATCGTACCTGGCATCGAACTTCTGACTACCCCCCATGCCGAGTACGGGAATTTTGACTCCGGTCGTACCCAGTTCCTTCATGGGAACTCTTGCCACGGCTGAACCACCCTGGGCGAATGACAAAGATTCTAGTCCCGAAGTCCCGGCAAGAATGGCTCCCGCCGCCGTTGTCCGTTTCAGAAAACCTCTCCGACCTATCTCGTTCTTTTTCATCATTCTCCAATCACGCTCCGTCCAACGCCGACCATTGATTCAAAGAAGCTCCCACACCCACAGAAGTCACGAGTACTGAGGAGTCTCATGATTACGCCACCACCGAAAACTGAGATGAGCTGTGTGCTAAGCTCTCAATCTTTCGTTGTTCAACTGACTTCGCGCTCCCTCAGCAGAAGCCGACGTTCCTCGGAACGGCTTTCTCCGACCGCCGTGATATAGACCGCTCGTTCATCCTTGACCGGACATTCGGTCTGACAGATCCCGCACCCGATGCAGAGGTCGGGCACAATGAAGGGCTTATTCAGAACGACAACGTTGCCAAACACATCCTTGGTTTCGAAATCTTTCGTCTGAATTGCCTTGGGAGAGACGGGACAGACTTCCTCGCAAACAACACAGGGGATTTCCATTGAGTGTGGCAGACACCGCCCGATATCGTAGAAGGCGGTTCCCAACCGAACTGGTCCCTGCTCTTCGAAATCACCCTTGCCCAGTTTCTCTTCAACTGTGATCTTCCGAATCGCTCCAGTCGGACAAACCTCCGAACAGAGATTGCACTTGAGCTGACAATGCCCGATATCGAAGTTCATCACCGGGGTCCAGAGGCCTTCGATCCCCGCCTCTTCGAACGTCGCCGGCTGCAGGACGTTCGTCGGACAGGCATTGATGCACTGATCGCACTTGATACATTTCGCCAGAAACTGCGATTCTTCGACCGATCCCGGGGGCCGGATCAATGCCCCAGAGAAGTTCTCGTTCGTGTTGACCCCATGGTTCTTGATAAAGGGATAGGCCAATACACCGATCATCGAGGAGAATACCCATTTCCGCCGGGAAACTGACGGAGTCGGAACAACCTGCTTGGTGTCCAGTTGAACGAGCTGGAACGACAAAGCGTCCTCTGGGCAATCATCGATGCAGTTCATGCAGGCAAAGCATTCACTCAGCCTCACGGCTCCCTGGGGATCAGCGGCTCCTTCGCACCGCGTCAGGCAGAGATTGCAGTCAGTGCACTTGTGAACA
>CP070717.1:847258-861570 GCA_020350445.1 Acidobacteriota bacterium
CTGGCTCACCAAAGGTGGCGGTTCCCAAAGGCATGGCCTGAGCCCGATTTGAGGTAACGTTCAAAGTCCCGAGCCCGATCAATCTCCTCAAAGGCGAGATACAGCTTAATTTTCCAGGGTCGATACTTCCGCGTGTGCAGGCAGCTGCCCGCATTGTGTTCGGCTAATCGCTTTCGCAGGTCGGAGGTGTGCCCGATGTAGCGCTGATCAGGTTGGCTGACACTCTCCAAAACGTAGGTGTAATACAGACAGCCCTCCTTCGCCAAGGCTTCGGAGGGCACCATCCTTCGCTCTGAATTGACCACCCCAGTCGATCAGATCTATAGGATACCGGCCTGCCATCCGAAGCTCTGAACGCCTGCGGTCAGAGCGAAGGATGGTGGAGCTGAAGGGATTCGAACCCTCGACCCCCTGAATGCCATTCAGGTACTCTTCCAACTGAGCTACAGCCCCACACCTGAGGAAGGGCACAGTTTAACCCGAAAGCACTGTGCCCCGCAAGCTTAGCCGATGCTGCCGCCGGACAGCTGATCCAGCAACTGCTGATTGATGACGATCAGTTCATCCCGCCGAAGTTCCGCGACGACGTTGTCAACGTATGCGCGATAGAAGTCGCTTCGCTTCTGCAGCGTCAACTGTTCGACCAATTGCTCTTTCTGTGATTCGAATTCGGCTTCATCGATTCCGGATTTCTCGAGAACCTGGATAATGACATACTTACCTGAAACGGAGATCGGCGTGGAAATCTGGTTGATGTCGAGCAGAAAAGCCTGCTCTCCAACGGTGGGGGCATAAGCCAGTTCCGGATTAATCATCGCGCCCCGTTTGAAGAAGTCCGTTGTTTCAATAGCGACCTTGTACTCTCTCGCCACTTCACTCAAGGAATTCTGTCTCTCCGCCTTCTCGAAGAATTCAAAGGCCTTTTCCTGAGCAAGCGTCTCTCCCCGTTCACTCTCAAACCGAGTCCGGACTTCCGATTTCACCTGAGCCAGTTCCGGTATGTACGTCGGCTGAACATCTTCGAGCCGGGCAATGAAAGCACGGCCGGCCGTTGAGAAGGGGCCAATGGTCTGTCCCACTTCAACGCCGAAAGCGGCTTCCACGAAGTCTCTCCCCAAGCCAAATTTTACGGACCCGGGAGCACTCTTCTGGATGGGCTCGGTCATCGCCAGTTCAAGCGAATGCTCTTCTGCAACCTGTTCAAGAGTCTTGCCAGCTGTCACTTCTGCATTCAACTGCTCGGCCAGTTCTGCGGTCTTGCGCTCCGCCTCCTTTCGCGGGGCGAAAAACTCAGCGTAGGGCCTCTTTGATTCTTCGGCGCTGTCCAGGATCTTGTCGAGGGTCTGAATAATGTGGAACCCAAACGGTGTCCGCACCAGGTCACTGGTCTGACCGGGCTCCATGCCGAAGGCTGCTGCTTCAAACTCCGGGACCATCTGGCCACGGCCAAAGTAACCCAGGTCACCCCCTCTGAGAGCAGTCGCCGTATCCTCAGAAAACGTCGCCGCCAGAGTTTCGAAGGACCCGCCGGCACGCACCTGGGTTAGAATAGTTTCAGCCTGCGCCCTGGCAGTGACTTCATCATCATTAAACCGGATGAGGATATGTCGTGCACGCACCTGTTCACCGCCCGGCACGTTGGCCAGTTCGGCTGCAATCAGTTCAGGGCTGACCTCGACGGTAATTGGTGACACAACGATCGGGAGTACGGTCAAGCGCCGCGTTTCATCAATCCGAAAGTCTTCCTGATTCTCTGCGAAGAACTCCTGCAGGGCTTCATCCGTTACACCTTCCCGGCCAAGGACCTCCGGATCGAAGAGCGCGTACTGGATCTTGACCTGCTCGTTTCGTTCAACGAACTGCTGTCGGGCTTCGGCTGATGTGGCGAGAATTCCATCAGTGAGGATACTCCGAAGCTTGTCACCGACCAGATCTCGCTGCATGGCGGCCTCGAACTCTTTGGGCGTCATGCTATTCGACTGCAGGATCTGCTTGTAACGATCGGCTCCGACGAACGAGCCCTGATCCTGAAACAGGCGACTGATCGCTTCGACAAGTTCAGGGTTCGAGACCCCTACGCCCATCTCTCCTGCGGCATGGATCACTGCGTACCGGCTAATCAACTGGTTCAGCGCCTGCTGCTCGAGACCCAATTGTCTCAACATCTGTGAGTTGCTCTCGTCGAGCTGGTATGCCTGCTGATAGGTCTCAACCAGACGGCGGTAGTACCGTCCATATTCCGCCGCGGTGATCGGGTGCCCGGCAACGACGGCAACCTCTCTTGCGCCGACTCCGGGAGCGAGTCCCTGCGGAGTATCGACGAAAAGCAAGACTGTAGTCAGCCCCAGTGCCAGTATGACCAGCAGGAGAACCCACTTGAGCCATTCTCGTTTTTGTCTAAAAAGCGGCAGCATATATATATTCCTCCAAAGCGTATTCCTATGGAAAAGCAAGAGTATAGCATAGGCCTATCATGCGATAGGCGCTTGCTTGAAGCGCCCTCGTGTTGGATAATTGTTTAACCTCACTTAGAGGTGGATGTGCTTCCTGGCGTCACTCAGTCGGACCTGTTCCGCCATACGGTGCTGCCAGCAATTTAGTAGAAAGTGAGTCATGAATCTCCGTTCTATTTTCAGTGTTTTTTCGAACGATTTGGCTATCGATTTAGGGACGGCAAACACCCTGGTCTACGCTCGTGGACGGGGAATCGTTGTCGACGAACCATCGATCGTGGCGATCAACAAGGTGACTAACAAGGTCGAGGCTGTCGGCCGTGAGGCGAAGGAGATGCTGGGCCGGACCCCTGGGACGATTGTCGCAATCAAGCCCATGAAGGACGGAGTAATCGCCGACTTCGACGTCACCGAGGAGATGTTGAAGTACTTCATCAAGAAGGCTCACAACCGGAATCACCTGATCAGCCCCAGGATTGTGATCTGTATTCCTTCTGAGATCACTCAGGTGGAAAAGCGTGCCGTCCGGGAGTCGGCCCTCCGAGCCAAAGCGAGCGAGGTCTACCTGGTTGAAGAGGCCATGGCGGCCGCGATAGGAGCAGGACTTCCGATCACTGAACCGAGCGGAAACATGATCGTGGATATCGGTGGCGGAACCACGGATATCGCCGTGATCAGTTTATCGGGCATCGTCTACAGCCGATCCGTGCGGGTTGCCGGAAACGAGATGGATGAGTCAATCATCCAGTACATCAAGCGCAAACATAACCTTTTGATCGGAGAAAGAACGGCGGAACAGGTCAAGATCAAGATCGGTTCCGCGGCTCCGCTGGATGAACCTCTGACGATGGAGATCAAGGGTAGAAATCTGATCGAAGGTATTCCCAAGACCGTCGTGGTTACGGATGAAGAGGTTCGCGAGGCCCTTTCAGACGCAATCGAAACGATTGTCAATGCAGTTCGGGTTGCCTTGGAGCGGACGCCACCGGAACTCTCCGCAGACATCGTCGACAAGGGAATTGTCCTGACCGGTGGTGGTGCGCTTCTGCTGCATCTCGACAAGCGACTCAATGCCGAAACCGGCCTGCCGGTCTTTCTAGCGGAAGATCCTCTGTCCTCGGTGGTCCTCGGAGTCGGAGAGATGCTCGACGACATGGCTCTCTTGAGGCGGATTAGCTTGCAATGATCAACGTTCTGCAGAGGAGGCCCCTGGTGGGCCTTCTGCTCCTGGTCATCTTGAACCTCTTCCTGCTTTCGGTTCAAGTCAGGACACAGGACGGCCAGTTGCTGCTCCGCGCCACAGGACTCCTTGCAATTACACCGGTAGTGGCCATCATCCATGCTGTCTCCTCCGGCGTCAGTGGTACCGTGCGTAATATCGCTGATTTTCGGACCATTCGCGAATCCCACCGCACATTGACGACTGAAAACCGTCGCTTGAAGCTGGAGATCGCCCGCCTGCGCGCTCTCGAACTCGCTGTCGGTCGAGAGAAACGGAACTCGAGGCTCCTTGAGTACTATTCGTTCGAGACCCTCCCCGCTGCCATCCTCATGCGGCGGATACCTTCTCTCGCGGACCACCTTGTAATCAATGCAGGGACTCGGGATGGCATCGACCTTGACTCTGCCGTCATCACTCCCGAAGGAATTGTGGGGAGGGTACTTGTCGCATCGGCTATTTCATCGGAAGTGGAACTCTTGGTCGATGTCAATGCGGCGGCTGGAGCCGTCTTGGACGGGTCACGAATCATGGGGGTTGTCCAGGGGGATGGAACGGGCCTGTTGCGCCTCAATTTCATTTCCAGTACAGAAAACGTCGAACCCGGTGAACTTGTCGTCTCCTCAGGAACTGATCGCATCTATCCGAAGGGTCTTCCGATAGGAACAGTCGTTTCCGCTATTCGGGACGGGGTCTATCAGGAGATTCATGTGAAGCCAACTGTAGACTATTCCCGCCTCGATGAAGTCGAGGTCGTCTTGAAGAAGCCGTGAGCGCAGCGAACCTCAGACACAGCCCGACCGATGAAATCTCCACGAGGGAGACCGCAGCGATGCTGGGGGCGGCCCTCCTGTTGGAGCTGGTGCAACTCTGGGTACTTCCAAACTTCCTTCAGCTCCAGCTCATTCTTATCATTACTCTCTATGTTGGATGGTACAGTCCTCCGGGGAAGGCAGCAGCGTGGGGCACGGTCTCTGGACTGGCCTTGGATTACCTGCTCGGGCTCTTTCTTGGGCTGAACGGATTGAGCAAGACCCTGCTCGGGTTTGCATCATCCTATCTGGGTCGCTGGATGCCTGATGAGGCGCGGGCAATGCGAACGATCCTGCTATTCATCGCCTCGATCGTCGATCAACTCATGATCTTCGCAATCCTGCTGCTGCTGGGAGAACCCTTTCCCCAACCCTCCCTGTTGATCATCCTCTTGCGGGCAATCGGGACCGGCATCGTCGGAACGGTGTTCTTCCGTTTGTATGATAAGATCAGGTTTCCTCCCACAGATTTTCGGAGGCTCCAGGAGGGGTCGAGACTCTAACAGTAAAGCCTCTTCACGGTTCAATGGCGATTTCGCAGGACAACAGACAGCTTCAGCTTCGAATCGATTACTTGAGGGTAGCTATAGTCCTGGTCTTTCTCGCCCTCGTTTTCAAGATCTGGCTCCTGACCGTAGTCGACTACGAACGCTACGCCGAACTGGCAACCCGCAATCAGATCCGCACCATCCCGCTAACGGCTCCACGGGGCATGGTTGTCGATCGCGAAGGTGCCGTGCTCGTCGAGAACATCCATAGTTTCAACCTCTTCCTCGACCGTGAGCAGGTACTCAATCCGGACCGGACCCGCCGATTTGCGATCCGGGAACTCGGCATCACTCCCTCCCGGTTCGATCGTCAACTCGATCAGGCTTCCCACTATCCCAAGTTCCAGCCCGTTTTGCTCAAGGAAGATCTCCAGATGGACGAGATTGCCTTCCTGCTGGCCCACCAGACCGAGCACCCCGAATTCAGTATTTTCGAGCAACCTCGGAGGCTCTACAGGAACGACGCTCTCGCCGCGCATGTGCTCGGCTTCGTGGGCGAGGTTTCTGAAAATGAGTTGGATCTACCGGAATATGCTCAGCTCAAGCCTGGTGACACGATTGGCAAGGCTGGGGTTGAGAGGGTCTGGAATGCTGTTTTGACAGGCACCGATGGCTTTAGTCGCGCATTCGTGAACAGCCATGGCAAGATTCTGGAAGAGGTGGGTCGGACCCCGCCGGTTATCGGAGAGACTCTGGCACTGACCTTGGATAAGGAGCTGCAGGAAGTTGCAGAAGCAGCGCTAGGAGATGGTCCGGGGGCAGTCGTGGCGCTGGATCCCCGGGACGGTCAGATCCTGGTGATGGCCAGTAAACCGTCCTTCAAACCCAATCTCTTTGCGACCCGGATTTCTATGGAGGACTGGGAAGAATTGATCGGCAACCCAGACCATCCACTTCAGAACCGGGCGATTCAGAGCACCTTTTCTCCCGGGTCGATCTTCAAGATCACCATGGCTCTAGCCGGTCTCGAGGCCGGACTGGTGGACGCGAATACAAGGGTCTTCTGCTCAGGCTCAGTCGAGCTATACGGCCATACTTTCCATTGCTGGAACACCGGCGGGCACGGACATATGAGGCTGAGGGAGGCAATCCAGCACTCTTGTAACATCTACTTCTACCTCCTCGGCAGGAAGCTGGGAATCGACCAGATCAGCGCCTTCAGTCAAACAGTGGGCCTCGGCGAGAAGACGGGCGTTGAGCTCTCAGGTGAGGTTGCTGGACTCGTTCCTTCGAAGGAGTGGAAGCGGAAGGCTTTCGGACAGCGATGGTACGACGGCGAAACCATCTCAGTGGCAATCGGGCAGGGGCCACTGAATGTTACACCCCTGCAGCTGGCACGATCCATTGGGATCATCGTCTCGGGATTCCGTCCCAAGCTCCACCTCCTGCTTGAGTCGGGTGAAGCTGGCCTTGCACCGTCAGCGACTCCGCAGCCCAGGATGTTTCGGGAAGAGAACCTCAGACTGATCCGCGACGCTATGTGGAGTGTGGTCAATGAAGGCGGCACTGGGAGTGGCGCTCGAGTCGCCGGGTTCGATGTTTGCGGCAAGACGGGTACGGCTCAGACGATCAGCAATCGAACCAGAGAACGCCTCTCAGAAGAAGAGCAGCAGAAGTACGTGCCAAATGCCTGGTTCGTCGGGTTCGCCCCCAGGGACAATCCGGAACTGGTTGTGGCCGTCATCGTTCAGCGCGGCGGATCAGGGGGGGCGAGTGCAGCGCCGCTGGCCGGTCGACTCTTCTCAGCGTACTACGAAAAGTACAAGAAACCTGAACCAAAGCTGCAACTGGCGGCAGTGAACTAGACATGATTAACGGTCGACTTCTCGGAAGGCTCGATTTTATCCTGCTGTGGCTTACACTGACTCTGGCGATCCTCGGAGTACTGGGTGTCTACAGTGCGTCTTCAGGAGACCCGGACAGTAGCCTTTACCTCAGGCAGGCGATTCGTATTTGCCTCGGACTCCTGGTCTGCCTTGTACTCCTTTCGATTGATTACCGTTTTCTAGTGGACCATGCCTTCTTCCTCTACGGAGTTTCGCTGTCGATTCTGGCAGGCGTACTACTCTTCGGGTCTGAAATTAATGGGAGTAAGAGCTGGATCTCGATTGGTGGCATGAACCTCCAGCCCTCTGAACTGACCAAGATCGTGATGATCCTGGTGGCCACGCGCTTTCTGACGGACCTCAACGAGCGGCACCTCACGAATCGGCAACTTGCGACTCTGGGACTGATCAGCGCCTTGCCCATTGCCCTGATTATCCTCCAGCGCGATCTTGGGACGGCCCTGATGTTTTTCCCAATCGTTGGCGGGATCATCTGGGTTGCAGGCATTCGGCCCAAGACAGTTCTCGTCTGCCTCCTCCTCTTACTCCTGCTCTCTCCCCTCGTTTGGTTTGGTCTGAAGGATTATCAGAAGCAGCGAGTGCTGGTCACGTTTAACCCCGAGTTGGACCCGCAGGGAATCGGGTATCAGGCCCGGCAGTCACAAATCGCAATCGGTTCAGGAGGGATCTTTGGTCGCGGTATCGGCAATGGACTGCAAGCCCAACTGGGTTTCGTCCCTGAAAGCCACACCGATTTCATCTTTGCCCTGCTGGCGGAAGAAACGGGCCTTACAGGCGCAACGGCCATCCTGGCACTGTATCTCCTGTTGCTGCTTCGCCTCATCGATATTGCACAGAAGGCCCGCGACAGGGCGGGAATGCTGATTCTCGTTGTCATTGTTTGTATGATCTTCTCCCATGTGCTGATCAACGTCGGAATGGCCCTCGGGATAATGCCGGCCATCGGCATTCCGCTGCCCTTACTGAGCTACGGCGGCTCCTCCCTCATCACCGTTTTTGCCGCGATTGGACTGGGCTTGAATGTCGGCTTGCGCAGATTTGTCTATTCCTGACAGAAGAGACCGCTTACTTTTCTTGCCTATCAACTAAAGCACTCTATATAATTATGCTGAAGGCAATTACCCGGTATACGGATTGTTTTTAAGCAATTTATATAGATTATTTAGAGAAGCTTTTCAGGAAGTCAGGTTTTGCACGAACAGCTCGTGCCCTACTCGATGAGGAACACGCGTACAAGGCAGGCGAGGTCTAACAAGAAGTTTTCCGCCCCCGGAGCGGGGTGGGTTTGTTTAGTAGACATTGAAGCAGCGACCTCCCATTATCAGATTGAATGCAGTGGCCTGTTCGGCGTGACCTCCACAGGATAGCTACGCATATGCCTCCTCCCATGAGAGGAGACCGTAGCCACCGTTCCCTGAACCGCTTCTCCGTGAGAGCGGGTGACTCGTACCCGTTCAAAGGGAGAACAAATGCCCAAGGAATTGATTGTCAGTGCGACAAGCTTGGAGACCAAGCTTGCCATCGTTGAGGACGATCAAGTCACAGAGATTTTCATTGAACGCGACAAGAGTAAGGGTACCCTCGGCAACATTTACAAGGGGAGGGTGACCCGCGTTCTACCCGGAATGCAAGCTGCATTCGTTGATATCGGGCAGGAGCGTAACGCGTTCTTGTATGTCTCGGACTTTTTCGAAGACTATGAAGAGATTGAAGAGATCTTTCCGGAGCGTCGCCAGGCGAGCGATGAATACGTCGAGGAGGATGTAGGAGAGAAGAAGCCCGGTCGAGGCAGGCGGACTCGGAAACCGCCTCGCAAACAGGCGCCAACCCAGAAAGGCTCGCCGGGCGAATCGGAAAGGGGGCCTCAGCCGGCCGAGAAGGCTCCTGCCGGGCCCGAGAAGAAAGCCCCGCCTCTGCCAGCCCCCGCCGGACTGGTCGCCAAGATTCTGCCTGCGGAACTACCCATGCCCCCCGGTATGCGCCGACCTCCCAGAAGTCGGCAGATGGATGATCAGGACTTTGAACTCGCCGGCATCCTGCCTGACGACCTGGGAAGACGAGAGAGTGCCCGCCAGTCCAAGCCTCCCCAGCGAACTCGACGCCGACGCAAGGCCCGGATTGAGCCCGACACCGATATCCAGACCTTCCCCCTCGGGCGCTCATCACGACGGTCAAAGAGCCGCCGGAAAAACGGTTCATCCAGTCCGGTTCCCTTGATCGGCGACCTTCTCAAGGAAGGTCAGGAGATCCTGGTGCAGGTGGCCAAGGAGCCGATTGCAAAGAAAGGTGCCCGGATCACTTCTCATATCGTCCTTCCGGGACGTTTCCTGGTCTTCATGCCGACGGTCGATCATGTCGGTGTCTCGCGTCGAATCGAGTCGGCAAAAGAGCGCCAGCGCCTCCGCGATATCGTACAGGGCCTGCGCGGAGACGTGCACCGCGGGTTCATCGTCCGGACGGCCGGGGAAGATAAGACAGAAGCCGAACTCCGCCAGGACATGGTCTACCTGACGCGGGTTTGGGAGCAGATCTTGAGCAAGGTGGAACGGAGTTCCGCACCGGCATTGATTCATTCCGAACTGGATCTCGTTCAGCGCGTCATCCGAGATTACGTGTCCGATGACTACAGCGCAATCCGGGTCGATGATGAACATGAATACGAACGGATCGTTGAGTTCATCAACAACTTCAATCCTTCGATGGTTCGAAAGGTCCGGCTTTACAACAAGCGGGTTCCAATCTTTGACGAGTTCGGAATCAATCCCGAGGTCGAGCGGGCTCTCAAGTCCAAGGTCTGGCTCAAAAACGGCGGGTACATCGTCATCAATCAAACAGAAGCCCTGGTGGCCATCGACGTCAATACGGGCAAATACGTCGGCAGGACCAATTCACTCGAAGATACAATCACCCGGACGAATCTGGATGCCGCGCGCGAGGTAACTCGGCAGATCCGGCTGCGGGATTTGGGAGGAATCATCATTGTCGATTTCATCGATATGAATGAAGCTCGCAATCAGCAGCGCGTCCTGGAAGCAGTTCAGCAGGAACTCCGGCGAGACAAATCCCCTTCGAAAGTCCTTCCGTTTAATGAGTTCGGCCTGGTTGCGATCACTCGCAAGCGGGTCAAGCAGTCCCTCGAACGGACCCTGTGCCAGCCTTGTCCCAGCTGTGAAGGCACCGGCATGTCAAAGTCGCCTCGGACCGTCTGCTACACTATCCACGCCGAAGTGAAACGTGCACTTCCGGCGATGGGCGACAGCACGGAGTTGATCATCCGGTGTCATCCCGATGTCGGAAAGGCGCTCAGGGAAACGGAAAAAGCTGTGGCCCGAGAGATCAAAGAAA
The DNA here is from genome assembly GCA_020350445.1 of Acidobacteriota bacterium. GTDB lineage: Bacteria > Acidobacteriota > UBA6911 > RPQK01 > JAPXNP01. The sequence continues at coordinate 857,483 of CP070717.1, forward strand.
TGACTAAGAAGGAAGTGACGATCCGGATCGATCCACTGATCGCCATGGAGAAGTTCGACCTGGTGGAGGTCTGAGCCGAACTTAGCGATTCAGGAGAGTGCTTCTTCTACTCCCAGACATTTGGAAATTGCGGAGACGGGATGAGCGGATCATCTCGTCCCGTTTTGGGTTCTGGCCCCTATGGAAAACAGGAAAGAGTATTTTCAGAAACTCGTTGACCTGATGCGTCTGCTACGCAGCCCCGACGGGTGCCCCTGGGACAGGGAACAGGATCGCGAAACCCTCAAACCGATGTTGATCGAAGAGGCCCACGAGGTTCTCGAGGCGCTCGACAGTGAGGACGCGGACGACCTCTGCGAGGAACTGGGCGACCTCCTATTTCAAGTCATCTTCCACTGCCAGATAGCAGAGGAATGTAATGAGTTCGATGCTTTCGAAGTCTGTAAGAGGGTTTACCTCAAGATGGTGCGCAGACACCCCCATGTCTTCGGCGATGTCGAGATTTCCGATTCGGACGAACTCCTCCGCAACTGGGAGGATCTGAAGGCGGCGGAAAAGAAAGCCGCCGGGAAGGAGGAAGCCATTCGGGACTCGATGATGGATGGGATTCCGAAGAGCCTGCCTGCGATGTATAAAACCTATCAGGTCACGGCCAAAGCCTCCCGGGTTGGTTTCGACTGGTCCTCGATTACCGGAATTCGCGAGAAAGTCTTTGAAGAGTTCGACGAACTCGAAGAAGCCCTCGAGCAAGAGGATTCACGGCAGATCAAAGAAGAGGTGGGCGACCTCCTTTTTGCAGCCCTCAATGTCGCCCGATTCCTCGAAATCGATCCCGAAACTGCGCTCAATCAAGCTAACGCCAAGTTCGAGCAGCGGTTCCGATCGATGGAGCAGGTGATTCGAGACCGGGGGAACTCGCTCAAGGACACCCCCCTGGAAGAAATGGAAGCCGTCTGGCAAGCCAATAAGGTCAATGGAGCATGAGAGGACGTCACAGCGTCCCGGGAAATTGAACGAAGGAGAAGACAACATGAGTGAAACTGAAAAGGATATGACCTCCTCCTCTTTCAAGGTTGCGGATAAACGAAAGTTCACCTCTGAAGGGGACCCACTGCGCGACGACGAGCCGAAAAAGGTTCCCGATCGGGAGCGCGGCGCGACCCCAGAGCAACAGTCTACCCAAGCGACTCCGCCCAAAGGCGCTGATGATCACCTCGACGGGGAAGATGAAAGCAGTGTGGACTTTGCTGGTTTCCTTCTTTCCCTGGCCACTTCCTCCCTGGCACACATGGGTGAACTCCCCGATCCGTCGACAGGCCAGAAAGAACAGAACCTTCCCGCGGCGAAGCAGATGATAGACATACTGACAATCCTCAGGGAGAAGACCAAAGGGAATCTGAGCGCTGACGAAGATCGCCTGTTCGAGAACCTCCTCTATGAACTGCGAATGAAATTCCTCAGCAAATCAAAGGTCATCAGCCTCTGACAACTGCCGGAGCGGCAAGGCCCTTCCGCATCAGAAAGTCTTAATTCAAATCTATGCGCATCACGTTTCTGGGAACAGGCACCTCCCGGGGGATCCCCGTAGTCGGTTGCGACTGTTCTGTCTGTAACTCACGGGACCCCAGGAATCGACGACTGCGCTGCTCCCTGCTCATCGAAAGTGAGGCAACCGTCGTCATCGATACCTCCGCTGACTTCCGAGAGCAGATGCTTCGGTCCCGCGTCAACCGACTCGATGCCATCGTCTACACCCACCATCACATGGATCACGTTCTGGGTCTGGATGATGTCTTCCCCTACAGCGTTCGCTCTGATGAGGCCCTGCCCTTCTATGCCAGTGAACAGACTCTCGCTGAACTCAAGATCACCTTCCGACACTTGTTCAACTCGAACCCGGGACGGCGCGTCGCCCGATTGCTCCCCCACATTATCAAGGGGCCTTTCAGCATCAAGGACCTGGAGTTCGAGCCGATCGAGGTCTATCACGGCGAAATGCCGGTATTCGGGTTCCGCATCGCTGATTTCGCCTATGTCACCGACGTGAACCGGATCCCACCGGAAAGCCTGTCCCGGCTTCGAGGGCTCGACTGCCTGGTGCTGGATGGACTTCAGTTCAAATCCCACCGCACACACTTCTCGATTGGAGAGGCTCTGGAAGTCATTGAAGAACTTGCTCCGAAGCGGGCCTTTCTAGTCCACATGAGTCATGCGGTGGATCATTCCACGGCGAATGCCGGTTTCCCAAGAGGAGTCGAACTGGCCTATGATGGCTTACAACTCGAATTCTGACAGGGATTATCAGAGAAACAGCACAGTCTTCTAAGATTGAATCATGCAGGTTGTCACGGATCTAAAACAGCTCGCCGGTACTCCCGCTTACCCGGTTATGGCTATCGGGGTATTTGACGGAGTTCACCGGGGACACCAGCAGATCCTTCAAACGGTTGTTGCCCGGGCACGTGAATCGTCGGGGACGGCTGCGGTCCTCTCCTTCCGCCCCCACCCCCAGAAGGTGATCGCATCGGGACAGGCACCTCTGCTGCTGCAGACCTTCGCTCAGAAAGCTGCAATGTTCGAATCGCTGGGAATCGACGTCTTCGTTCAGTACCCCTTCAGTCGAGAGCTCTCACTGCTCTCCCCGGAAGACTTTGTCCTGCAGGTAATTCACAGCAACGGGATTCGAGAGATCCATGTCGGGGGGAATTTTCGCTTCGGTCATATGCGCCAGGGGGATTTTGACACCCTCTCCGAGCTGGGAACACGATTTGGCTTCAGGGTCTTCAAGACGGAGTCGGTCTATTTCCGAAAGGAACGCATCAGCAGCACCCGAATACGCACCGCATTGAGGAAAGGCCAGGTGGCTCTGGCTAAACGTCTCCTCGGGCGGCCCTATGAGCTGACAGGTAACGTCGTCCGGGGGGCTCAGCGTGGAGCAGGCTTGGGTTTTGCCACAGCCAATCTCGCCACGAATAACGAACTGATACCGGCAAACGGCGTCTACGCCACCCGAGTCCACTTGAACGGGTCCAGCTATGTTGGAGCCACCAATATTGGTCATCGGCCTACGGTACATGGGTACTCTGAGCCTCTCCCTACGGTCGAAACCCACCTGCTCGACTACTCGGGCAACCTCTACGGTCAGGCCCTTCGTCTGGAATTCTGCTTTCGACTCAGAGACGAAAAGCGCTTCTCCAGTCTGGAAGTTTTGAAACAGCAGATTAAAATGGACGTTCACAGGCTGAGGCGTTATGCCCGTAAAGCCCTCGAACATGAGGAGTAGGAATCGTGTCAAAGATATCGAAACGTGAAGTTGAGAAGATTGCCGATCTCGCTAAACTCCGGTTTGCTGAGTCCGATCTTGACGACTTCGTCCCCACATTCCGCCAGATCCTGGACTATTTCAACCAGTTAGAGAATATCGATACGTCCGACACGCGGCCTACCTACCACGCGATTCATGGCGATCAGCTGGCAACTCCATTGCGGGAGGACGAGTGCAGACCTTCACTCCCTCATGAGGAAGCAATGAATGCCGCCCCGGAGAAGAAGCAGGGCCACTTCCGCGTTCCCAAGGTGATCGAATGAATCCCATTACCGACCTCTCAATACAGCAACTCCGCAGCGCCATCAAACGCCGAGACCTCTCTGTTAAGGAAATCGCCCAGGCATTTCTTGATCGTATCGAGACGACGGATCCCACGATCCGATCGTTCATCTCCGTAAACCGGGAGCGCGCGTTAAAGGAAGCCGAATCTCTCGACCAGGGGATCGCCTCTCGAGAAACGAAGCTCGGGTTTCTGACCGGTATCCCCATCGGGGTGAAAGACAATATCGTCACCCGGGGGCTCAAAACGACTTGCGGTTCGAAGATCCTGGAGAATTATATCCCTCCCTACGACGCCACAGTTGTACGGAAGCTGAATGAAAACCGATCCCTCATCCTTGGCAAGACCAATCTGGATGAGTTCGCTATGGGGTCGAGTACGGAGAATTCGGCCTTCTTTCCGACCGGTAACCCGTGGAATCCGGGATATGTGCCCGGCGGTTCGAGTGGCGGGTCAGCCGCCGCCGTTGCTGCCCGTCTC
>CP070717.1:861670-864178 GCA_020350445.1 Acidobacteriota bacterium
ACCCAGCCAGGCACCCACCGAGATACCTGCCAGCCAGAACAGTTCCCCTCGCCCTCGCAGCAGAACAGCGTTTCCATGGCGGCTTTCGTTCAAGCCGGCCAATACCAGGATGTAACTCCACCAGGCCAGCTGAAAGAAGAACGTGTAAAACGGTTCGACCTGGTACAGCATCAGGACGAATGACAGCAGATGGACGGCAGCCGAAGCAGGGGCCAGATAGCTAATCTTTCTCATTCTATGACTCGGTACTTCTTGAGGATTTCGGAGAATCTTTCCAGAGGTAGGGACTCGACCTTCCTCCCCCCACGTCCGGTCATCGAGGTCGCCATCAATAATGAATTATAGATAGCTTCCTGCGTCGCTTCCCTGGCCGCCTGGAAAAGAGGGGTCATCCGATCGTTTTCCACCCAGTCGTTACTGTTGGAAACGCTGAAAGCAATTGCATAATCTCCGCTACCGTTCGATCCGAAGGCTCCGGCAGCGGTCATCCCCGTCAGGGCCCGCTTCGCCAACCGCTTCAGATTCCTCGGCTCGAGCGGGGCGTCAGTCGCAACGACGATCATGCAGGAACCGTCACGATTCTCAACCCGTACTCTCGGGGTCAAGTCCTGAGCATAGTCTCTCCCCAGTTCGATTCCAACCGGTGCCCCGTTAACCTGGAGAATCCCATCGAAATTGGTCTGTACCAGCACCCCAATGGTGTATCCGCCCTGTGCGGAGTTCAAGAGTCTGCTCGAGGTCCCGATTCCCCCTTTGAATCCAAAACAGATCGTCCCGGTTCCAGCGCCTATTGCCCCCTCTTCGACGGGCCCGCTTCGTGCACCCTCAATTGCCTTCAGGACATGCTCCGAGCCGAGAGGTCGCTGCCGGATCTCGCTGAGAGCTCCATCGTTCGTCTCTCCAACGACCGGGTTGATCGATCGGACATTCTCCATCCCAGGCTGGCTCAACATATAGTCCAGCAGGCCGTCCGCAACTCTTGGCACATTCAAGGTCCCCGTCAGAAGGATCGGGGTTTCAATCGTCCCCAGTTCTTCCACCTGGCTCAAGCCCATCAGCTTCCCGAAGCCGTTTCCCACTTCGATAGCGGCGGGAACCTTATGAAAAAAGAGATTCTCTCCATGCGGAAGCACCGCAGTCAGCCCGGTCCGGATCTGCTCACCTTCGATCAAAGTCACATGCCCGACCCGGACACCTGCGACATCGGTTATTGCATTCCATTTACCCGGGGCGAAAACGCCTACCTGGACACCCAGATCCCGAAGTCGGAGACGCTTTTCCACGGGGGATTGCGCAAAGCTCGCCCCCCAGGTCAGCAGCAGCCAGAGTGCCGGGAAGACACGGAAGTATCTCAATTCGTTTCAGCCCCCTTTTTCATTCTGAGGAATCCTGAGTTTACCAAAGGCAGACCGGTCCATTCCGTTTTCTTGGCTCCTTTCGGCAGGTTCAGGGGAAGGCCGGAATGAAAATTGAAGTGAACCAGTAGCTGTGCTACATTTTCGAGCTTACTACACCCCAGAAAGGAGCTGGAATGAAGGTCTTCGACAGCGATAAAATTCGCAACCTTGCCGTTGTTGGGCATGGTGATTCCGGTAAAACCACGCTCGTCAGTGCCATCCTCTACACCTCAGGTGCCGTCAATCGGATGGGACGTGTCGAGGAAGGAACGACGATCACCGATTACGCCGAAGATGAGATAGAACGAAAGATTACGATCACCACCGCGCTGGCCCACTGTGAGTGGAAGGGCAACAAGATCAATCTACTGGATACCCCGGGTTACAGCGCTTTCGTTTTTGATGCGAAGTCTCCTATGGCGGCTGCGGAAACGGCCCTCGTCGTGATTGATGCAGTCTCTGGAGTCGAAGTTCAGACGGAACTCGTCTGGGGCTTTGCCCAGGAGTTCGATCTCCCCAGAATTATCGTTATCAACAAGCTCGACAGGGACAACTCGAGTTTCGAACGAGCTCTTGCAGCGGCTCAAGAGGCTTTCGGACGCGAAGTCGTTGCCCTGCAGCTCCCGATCGGTTCAGAAAAGGACTTTCGCGGGGTTGTCGATCTGGTCAAGAACAAGGCATATATCTACGAATGGTACGGTAACGGCAGCTACAGGGAAGAAGAAGTCCCGGCAAACCTCAAGGCCGAGGTTGACTCTCAGCGGGAACAGCTCATTGAGATGATCGCGGAAAGCGATGATGATCTGATGGAGAAGTTCTTCGAAGAGGGGACACTCTCGGACGAAGAGATCATCGGCGGTTTGAAATCATCGATCCAATCAGGTGCGATCTACCCGGTATTTTGTACCGGCGCTTCCCATAACGTGGGAGTGAAGAACCTGCTCGACGCAGTGGCGGAACTCTGCCCGAACCCCTTGCAGCGGGGCCCGGTCAAGGCCGTCAACACGAAGACCGAAGAAGAGTGCACCATCGAAGTCAAGGCGGAGGGCAAACCCGTCGCCTTTGTCTTCAAGACCCTGGCCGATCCATTCGCGGGTCGGATCAACCTGAT
>CP070717.1:864278-867307 GCA_020350445.1 Acidobacteriota bacterium
ATTTGATGGTGCTCCGGGTCCGGCCGGGGGACTGGCGATCTTCCGGTTCTTGCTTTTTCAACGTCAACACTCGAAAGGACTACGAGCTTTTGCTCGGAAATCCGTACGGCCGGCTCACGGATTGAAGAAACTGGAGGCTGGAGACTGGATAATTACGAGTGCTCCAACGCGTCAACCTGGAGACAGAAGACGCAGTTCGGTCAGAGGATTCGGTCGATTCCCGCGTAAACATTGAATCGATCGTTGCGGAGGAATCCAACCAGGGTCATCCCGAATTCTCGGGCTGCTTCAACGGCAAGAGTAGACGGTGCTCCGACCGCCGCCACCACCGGAACCCCTGCCAGGGCCGCCTTCTGGACCAGTTCAAAACTGGCCCGTCCACTAAGCAGGACGATGGTGTTCGAGGCCGGAAGTCGATCTTCCAGAAAGAGGTTGCCGACGACCTTGTCCATAGCGTTGTGACGGCCGACGTCTTCCCTCAGAAGGAGCGGCGTTCCCTCCGAGTCGAAAAGACCGGTAGCGTGAAGACCTCCCGTCTGCAGGAAAAGAGTCTGCAATTGGCGAAGCCTGTTCGGCAAGTGTTGAAGCAAATCAGGGGAAAGTGTGAAGTTACCCAGGGGAGGAGTCGGACACGACACTCTCAGCATTTCCAGGGAGGTCTTCCCACAGACACCGCAGCTTGATGTTGTATACACGTTCCGAGTAAATCTCTCGGCGTCGATTGAGACACCCGAAGACAGGAAGACATTCACGACATTCCCGCCTTTTTCTGCCGAAGAGGGGCCACACGGTACGATGCTTCTGATCTGAGATGAACGATTCAGGACTCCTTCGGTAAACAGGAATCCTGCGACCAGGTCGCGATCGTCTCCCGGTGTCCGCATTGTGATTGCCAGACTGAGCGGTACAGGTCGGTCCTCCTGAATCAGTCTAATTTCGAGAGGTTCCTCAATGGCAACGCTTTCCGACCTGACCTCCCCCTGTTGCCTCTGAAAAGCGTCTACGGAGAGGCGGGCGATACCCTCTTGCAGCTTCTGACTCACGCGCGTTCTACCTCGACCAGCGCGTCACGATACGCCGGGATCCCACACTCCGGATCCACCGTTCCATGTTCAATCAGAACATTGGCTTCCGGCCAGTACACCATGATGCAGCCGGGCTGCAGATTGCCCTCTTTCACGATGCCCGAAAACGACCCGGCGGCGGAAGAAAGGGTTACCCGGTCTCCCGGTTTGATGGCGAGTTTCTCAAGATCTTCCGGCGAGAGGATGACGTCATTCCGATTCCATCCAACCAGCATGTCCTGGTTTCCAAGTACCATGCTGTTGAATTGTTTTCCGCGCCGTGTCACAAGATGGAATTTACCCCGGGGCAGATCTTCCACAGGAGGCCGGAGGGAAGCAAATAGAGCACGCTGGTCGGGAAGGTCGAATTTTCCGTCCGTTCCGAGAAGCGGTCCGCCCCACTGGAACTGGTCTCCTTTGCGGTGGAGATCCTTGATCCCACGATACAGAGGAATGATTTCGTCGATTTCGTTTCGGATGCTCTCCGTAGTCTCGAAATGGATCAAGTCCGACTGTTCGGGCTTCACCCGCCTTGCAACTTCAATGAGGACCTTCCATTCGTCTCGAGCGTCGGGGACTCTGGGGCCCGGAATTTCAGGACTGTAGATCACCCGTCGCTCGGTGGTCGTTTCCGTACAACCACCTTCTAATTCGTAGCGGGTTGTGGCCGGAAGGATCACAACCGTATCCTCGGTGTCAATAAACATCTGAGGATTCAACACGATATCGTGGTGCACGCGTAGGGGGACTTTTTGCAGTGCCGATTCTACGTAACGACTATCGGGAAGAATGCCGGCCAGATTTCCGCCGATCGAGTAAAGGATATCCAGTTCTTGGCGGGCGGCTGCATCGATCATATCGACGGCGAAAAGACCCTTCCAGTCAGGAACTTGGAAGCCCCACTTGCGGCTGAGTTCGGCAGCACCGTCCGGATTCGTGGGCCTCCCACCGGGAAGTTTGTCCGGAACACAGGCCATTTCAGCCCCTCCCTGCACACCGGAATGCCCTCGGATAGGCATCAGCCCAGTATGCTCCCTTCCCACATTGGCTCTGGCCAGCGCAAGGTTGACAATGGCACGCACATTGTCAGTGCCACAACGATGTTGGGTGACCCCCATCGACCAGACAAAGATCGCGTGGCGCGAAGATGCATATGTCAGGGCAAACTCAAACATCTGTTCTCGCGTCGATCCGGAACGGCGCTCAAGCATGTCAAAACTCTGGGAGGAAAGCTCCGCCACCAGATCGTCCCAGCCTGAGGTATGGTTTCGAATGAACTCGTGATCGATCCAATCCCGATCAATGAGATGCTTCAGGACTCCATTGAGGAACGGAATGTCACCACCAACCTGAATTGGGTAATAGTGATCGCAGATCTTGGTCCCGAACAATGCCGAATCGACATTGGAGGGCACCCAGTATCGGTCCAGGCCCGGTTCGAAGAAAGGATTGATGACGGCCACTTTTGTCCCTTGCTTCTTCGCATTATGAACATACTTCATCATCACCGGCTGGTTGTTGGCGGCATCACTGCCGATGAAAACGAGCAAATCCGTTCCTATGACGTCGCGGTAGCTGCAGGTCGTAGCAGCGTATCCAATGGATTTCTGCAAGCCAGTGGTACTTGATGCGTGGCACACGCGTGCGGAATTGTCGATGTTGTTCGTTCCGAGAAACCGGGCCGTCTTCTGCGCCACATAGTACGTTTCGTTGGCGGTGCCCCGAGAAACGACATAGAAGGCAAGTCGACGCGGATCACTTGCTTGTACGCGTTCAGCAATTAGGGCAAGCGCTTGCTCCCAGCCAATGGGTTTCAGTTCCTCTCCTCCCTTTCTTCGAATGAGCGGAACGGGGATACGTCCCAACTTTCTAAGCTGTTTCTCCGACATCTGACGGAGTTCCTTCATGCCGCCCAACTCCCGTGGATCGAAGGGCGGCACGGTGTTGAGACGTAACAGGTTGAGC
>CP070717.1:867407-872381 GCA_020350445.1 Acidobacteriota bacterium
AGGATGAGTTTTCGATACCAGGCTTCTACAAGTATCTGGTCCGGCTCGTCGGACGCCACAAGTGGTTGATCCTGGGACTGGCCGGTCTAGTGGTCGTTTTGACGGCGGCGCAACTGTTTACGGCAAGTCCTCTTTACGAAGCACAGGTGAAACTGCAGGTCGACACCGGTCTTCCCAGTATTGTCCCGTACTCCAGAGAACTGGATGTGGGCGGGGAGTTCCGAACCACGGACGCTTACCTGCAGACCCAGAGAGAGATTCTGATCAGCGATTCAACGGCCGGGCTGGTGATCCACAGGATGGGGCTGACCCAGGACCCGGTCTTCAACTCCGACCCGGCACCCGGGCTGTTTCTCACACTGGCATCCGACGCAAAACGGTTCGTTAAGGGCCTGATCACTTCGCCGGAACCGGATGCAGTGGTGGATGAGGAAGCACTTGCTGTTACCCGGCTCAAGGAAGGCCTCTCGGTCCGGTTGATCCCGGGTACGCGGCTCGTCGAGATCGACTACCGGTTTCACAATGGTGAGTTTGCCGCCAGGATTGCGAATACCTATGCGGATGTCTTTGCCGAGGGTAATTCCCTGGAAGGCAGCGATACCGCCCAGGAGGCCAGTGATTTTCTGCGGGTTGAAGTCGATAAGGCTCGCGAGAAGCTTCAAGCCTCGGAAGCGACCCTGATCAACTACTCGAAAGAGAAGAGTATCCTGAACATCGACCAGAATCAGGAGATTGCCCGGCAGCGCGTAGCCGACATCGACCGGGATCTCACCAGCACGGAATCGAAGCTTCTTGAACTCCGGGCAGAGCAGAGAGTCATTGACACGGCGACCCCTGAAGCGTTTCCACCTTCCCTGGAAAATGATGCCACTCGGGATCTCGAGAGCCGTCTGAGTACGCTCCAGCAGACTTATTCGAGTCTCAGTGCTCAATTTGGCAGGAACTGGCCGGAAACGGCTCGGACGCTCAATGAAATCGAGGAACTCAACAACCAGCTGAAAGAAGAAAAGCTCAGAGCGATCCAGCGAGCACGGGAAGACTTTCGGATCTCGGAAGAACACTATGCGATGGCGGTGTCTCGGCTCCGGGGCCAGCGGCAAGTAGCCGATCGTCTGGCTGAAGATCTGATCGAATACAAGATGCTGCAGAACGAGGTCTCATCCAGTCGGACCGTCTATGAGCAGCTGGTTCAGCGATACAAAGAAGCTCAGGTTACGGCCTCCCTGCGTTCGGGGAACGTTCGTATCATCGAGAGAGCCAAGGCTCCCGATCTGGCCTCCTGGCCGAAGATCCCTCAAATGATGATGATGGCCGCGGTAATTGGCCTTCTCTTTGGATTCGGGGTCGTGCTTCTGATGGAGTCTTTCGACGATTCGATTACCAGTGCCGAAGACCTCGAGAAAGGATTTGGGGCAGCTTGCCTGGGCATCATCCCAGAATTCGGGACATCGGGTGCCAAGGGCCGGCTCCTGTTACCCGGGAGTGGCTCAGCGATGGCCGCGGGTCTCGAGGCGGCAGGCCATTCGCAGGCAGCGCGAGAGGCCTATCGTTTTCTGAGGACATCGATTCGTCCTTCCGATATTGAGTCGGTCCCGTCGACTTTTCTGTTTACTTCGGCACTCCCGAATGAAGGCAAGACGACGACATCGGTCAATACCGGAATCACGCTGGCGAGTTCGGGTGTTCGGACGCTTCTCGTCGACCTCGATTTGCGGAACCCAGGGATCGGATCCCTGCTGAATGGATCTGGCGGCTCCGGGCTTTCGGACTTCCTCGAGGGCGAATCGAACCTGCACAGCCTGCTGCGGTCAACCCAGACCCCTCACCTCTATTTCCTGCCCGGTGGTTCGATGCTGGAGAGCCCCCCCGATCTGCTGAATTCAAAACGCCTCGATGCTGCCTTCGGAATTCTGCAGAAGATTTTTGACGTGATTATCATCGACTCTCCACCGGTACTGCCATTCACCGATGCGTTGGTTTTAGCTGGAAAAGTGGACGAAGTAGTCCTGGTTGTCAAGGCTCGAAAGACTTCAAAAGACGATGTCAAGAAAGCCCTTTCCTATCTCCAGCGGGTCGATGCCAGCCTCGCCGGAGCGGTGATCAACGGTGGGGACGCCGGGCAGACTCGGTACAGTCAGTACTATGGTCGAAGCCAGATGAGACTTCAGGCGTCGGGAAGATCGAGTTAGCACCATGTCCAGAGGTAGCCAGATGTTTACCAGACGGTCATTTGAGACTCTTGTTCTGATCCTCTTTCTCTGCGGTGCTGCGTTCGGTCAGTCAGCCAATGACCGGATCCAGCGCATGGCGCTACCGAAGTCAGACACAGGCAGCTATCGACTCGGTCAGGGCGATGTCGTGCGAATCAGCGTGTTTGGCGTTGAAGCCATGACCCAGTCCCTTCGACTGGGAAGCGAAGGCTCTGCAGAAATCCCGTTCGTCGGTGAAGTTAACCTGGGCGGACTGACCACTGCGGAAGCTGCAGAACGGATTGAGAGCCGACTGGTCGAGATGGAACTCGTTCTGAATCCTCAGGTCGGAGTCTTTGTCGAGCAGTATCTCTCCCGACCAGCCTATGTTCTGGGAATGGTTGCTACCCCAGGTGAATACTATCTCGACCGCGAGATGAACCTCATCGATCTCCTTGCCAAGGCGGGTGGACTCCAGGAGGAAGATGCCCAGATGGTGGCCATCGTACAGCAGCGGGATCCCGAAAACGGCGATACCACAGTGACGCGCCGTGTCGACTTGCAGAAGCTCCTTTATGAAGGCCATTCGGAACTGAACCTGAACATCTGGGGTGGAGATGTCATCACGATTCCGAGAAGAGAGATCCAGCAGTTCTATGTAATCGGAGAAGTCGCCAAGGCGGGAGCCTATCAACTTCCCCATGATACACCGTTGCTGGTCACCCAGGCGGTTGCAACGGCCGGAGGCCCCTTGAAGACCGCGAAGACTTCCGGAGGTCTTCTTCTGCGTTACGATGAGGATGGGAACCGACAGCAGTTTTCCGTTGATTTGAACCGGATTGTGAAAGGAGCGGAGCCTGACTTCCTGGTTCGGGGAAATGATGTTCTCTTCTTTCCTGGCAGCAAGATCAAGACCCTCGGCTGGGGACTTGTCGCTGCGGTTCCGAGCCTGTTGTCCGATCTGATCATCTTTGGCTCGGTTCGCTAGGTTCGGCGGCTCTACAGTGAAGCGAAGACGAAACGTACCGGACGGACCCTCCCCGATCTACCGCCTGCCCTGTCACAGGTGTTACGATATCTTTCTATCGTCAAGAGCAGTTGAGTTCCGAACCGGGGGGCGACAGTGAAGAGGTGTCCGAAGTGCAGGGAGAAGAAGCGGATCGTCGCAACGGGCGAGCGGTCCACGTTCAAGCAGAAGATCTTCTCGCTCGCAGGCGGACGAACCTTGCTGTGCCAGGTCTGCGGGACAGAATACACCTATTTTGGCCGGATGCCCATTGTGCCCGATTCGTCGTTTTCAAAAGGGAATGGCGAGCCGATCGAGCCGGGCGAAGACTCCCTGGAGTACGCTGAACTCGTCCGCAGGATCGAACAGGAAGAGTTGGACTCAGGGCTTCTCAAGCGAGCTGAAGAGGACGGCGAGAGTCTCGAACCGGATGAGGAGAAGGCCGGTCCGATCCTGGAGACTCCGGATGAAGCAGAGGCCGAGCCCGTGAGTGCGGCAGCGGACTCTCCTGAACTGGAAATCGAAGCGATCGAACTCAGCCCTGAGACCGATGAGAAAACGGCCGGCCAGGTGGAAGTGGAACCCTCCCTGGAAGGTCATCGAGTTGAAGATCAGGAAGAGGTTATTGAGCCCTCCCTCGAAGGTCATCGAGTTGAACAGCAGGAAGACGTTGTTGATCGGGAATCTCCCCGTTCCGTGGTCGAGGAACTTTCCGTCTCCACCTCTCAGCTCGACACCTCACCCCCACCATCTGAGAAGTCTGAACTACCTGAAGAATCCGCACCAACTGAGCAGCCTGGACAGCCGGAAAGAACGGAACTGCGGGAAGAAGAAGCCCTGTTACAGAAGAAAGCAACTCGACCTCATAAGCTGAAGAACTACGACTCTCTTTCCCTGTTTCCTCGTCGGCGTGGACCGGAAAGGAAAGACCTGGAGTCGGAATAGCTCCCCGCTGAATACCCCTCTATCCTCAGTCAGTACCGACACCCGACTGGAGCGGGTTCCGGGCTTCGAGTGGGGGCGTCGTTGCCCGATTCATCACAGGCTGCGTGATTCCTGATCGCCTGATGACAGAACCAGCGATGCAATCTCATCCCTCAGGTGTTGATGTGCCAGGAATCGCCCAAACGCCCCGGCTTCCATCGGCTTGGCAAGCACAAATCCCTGAATGATCTCACAACCCAATGATCGGGCAAGGTTTAGCTGTGCCGCGTTTTCGACACCTTCGACGGCGACCTTCATTCCCAGTTCATGCAGCAGGTTCGACATTGCCTGCACCACCTTGTGCCCCCCATTTTTCGATTCTCGTCCGGAAATGAAGGAGCGGTCGATCTTAGCCACATCAATTGGCAGCCGGTGCAGATAAGCTAACGAGGAATACCCGGTTCCGAAATCGTCCAGATAAACCTGAAGCCCAGTCCGCTTGAGCTTCCTGAGAATCGGGGTTGCCGCCTCTCCAAACTGCCGGATTCCGTTTTCGGTAAGCTCGAGCCTGAGGAAAGCTGGATCCAAACCGCTTTCCTTCAAGGCACCTTCGATTAGCGCCAACGCTTCAGAATTGATGAGCTGCACACCCGCGATGTTCACGCTGACACCCATTTCTCGGGCAGCTTCGTATTTGTTCTGCCAGCTCCGCATTTGACGGCAGGCCTCATTCAGGACCCACCAGCCCAGCGGAGCCAGCATCCCGGTCTCTTCAGCCGTCGGCAGGAAGGCCTCCGGACTCAGGATACCCTTCGCTGGATGCTGCCAGCGGACCAGGGCTTCGCAAGCCACCAT
>CP070717.1:872481-882573 GCA_020350445.1 Acidobacteriota bacterium
GCGCTTCGAGCCAATCGTAATGTTCTTCTTCATAGTGAAGGATCGACTCCAGGAGGTCGCGATTGCCATTATCGAGTTCACGTGCAGCAAGATCGACAGACTCGTTATAACTCTTGAGAGCACCTTCTTCTGCCGCGAGATCATTTCGGATTTGAGTCTCAACCTTTTCTCCAATAGAAATCTTGTTGAGGTTACTCACGACTGGCTTACCACTGAGAAAGAGGATTCGCTCGATCAGCTTCTCGGCGTGTTTCATCTCCTGGATCGCTCTCTTTTCTATCGCATCGTGAAGACGACCGTATCCCCAGTTGGAACACATTTCGGAATGGACGATGTACTGATTGACAGCCGTCAGTTCGTCGGTGAGTAGTTCATTCAGCTTACTGATGATTTCCTTGTTACCTTTCATTGGACCCTCCGTTGCCATTTGCGTTTCGGTCTTAAATGTATGCCCAAAACCCGGTACTCGCCAGACCCAAAATGAAGTTTTCTCGACAAAGCTCTCGCGCAGGTTTCGGTGTTGAGATTAAGCAGGACGAAAGGCCGCAGTTTTCAGGACGGGGATAGTTGGAAAACGTTGGACGGGCAGTGGAATCTATGTACTGAACTGTCGGCTGCAAGGTTCTAGGTTTCGGGCTTTCCTTAGTGCTAGAATGGCGGAACAGCGTGCCCGGGTGGCGGAACTGGCAGACGCACAGGACTTAAAATCCTGTGACCCTTTGGGTCGTGCGGGTTCGATCCCCGCCCCGGGCATTTGGAATCCACCAGTTACGGGGATTTCTTTTCCGTATTCCCTGCATCTACCCTGTCCTCGTCATCCGTTCTTGAATTGCATATCCGGATCGTAGACGATGATCTGCCAATCCATTTCGCTGGAGCAACTGATGACAGTTCACATCACCGCCCTCTCGTAGTTGTTCAACTCGGATCATGTAGTAACTACCGGTCCGTCCGCTGAGATTGAACAGATAACATTTGGCCTCAGAAACCATTTCTTATATTAGATCGGCCACCTGCGGAATATTTCCCTGGAGCCAGAGCGACCGCACTATCATCGCCCTTCAGCGACAGTGGTGCGGCCCAAATCGATTCTATGGCAGTCGGAGCCTAAGGGCGAGGGACCGTGAGAATAGCTTAGAGGCCTTCTCAAGGCCGATCAGCTAGGTCTTTCATTTTCATCACAATGAGAGATACGTCATCGGCGGGCTTGTGCTCAGCCGAAGCCCTCGAGAGATATGCAACTAGCTCCTCGGCGATCTCAGAGGCCGACCCGGCAGATAACTCTCTCAGCAACCCAGGTAGTATTGCCCTGCCGAGTTCCTTGCCATCTTCGTCAAGCGCCTCAGTCAGCCCATCAGTGTAAAAAAGCAGCAAGTCGCCCGATGATAACATGAGGTGTCCTTCTTCGTATTGGCTGCCCTGAAAAGCTCCGAGAAGGATTCCGCCTGTCTCGAGTTCCTGCAGACTGCCGTCCTGCCGCAAAAGGATTGGGAAGTTGTGCCCAGCATTGCAGTAGGTCAGCATCCGGTGACGTTCGTCAAAAACACCATAAAAGGCAGTGACGAACCGATTCCCGGAAGTAGTCTCCCAGAGAAGGTCATTGACTTTCGTCAGTATTGTAGAAACAGCATAGTTGTTCCGAACCTCTGCCAACAGCGAGGCGCGGAAAGCCGACATCATCAAACCTGCCGGGATTCCTTTACCCGCAACATCACCAATGACCAAACCCCAGTGACCTTCTACAATCTTGAAGAAATCGTAGTAGTCTCCACTAATCACCTCCGAGGGGATATTGACGGCTGCAAGTTCTACCCCTTGCAGGTGCGGTAGCGACTCGGGAAAAAAGTGAAGCTGTGTGAGCCTCGAAATCCTGACGCTATCCTCCAACGCTCTGTGATCTCTCTGCCGTGAGATATCCTGGAGAATGACGGTCAGCAACAACTTTCCACCGGGCAGCGTCGATTTGAGGATGGATGCCTTGGCTGGAAAAGTCGAGCCATCCCGGCGTCGGCCCACAATCTCTTCCCGATGTCCCATGTGCCGCCCCACCTCGGGGGATGCCAGAAAAGTCCGCACATGGTGGGCGTGCAACGACCTCAAAGACTGAGGGATCAGCACTTCCATCGAACGTCCCAAAAGCTCGTCTTGCCCGTACTCAAAGATTTTCTCGGCTGCTGGATTGAACAAAACGATCAGTCCGTCTGAGTCCACCGTGACGATCGCTTCGTTCGCAAACTCGAAAATCCCTTCCAGAGAGGGCCAATAAACACTCCAGCTTCTTGCCATGTCTCCATAACGCTAGCGAGAAACAGCTCAGGATTCAATCGTCTATTTCAAATGCCTCAAGCGAGAAACGGTCTCGCGGCGTCCAGCTGGAAATGGCTGGCTTCCCGCAGCAAGCAAGTTTCGACTGGTGAGCGCAACAGAAGCACTCTCCGTCAGACCTCCGTCAAAACTGGACTTCGATCTGGCCCGCAGGACAGCCTCCAGGAGTGCGCCACACATCCTCAGCTTCTCTGGTGAGGCGAGCCCAAATGCTCAATCTCCTTGGGGGGTCCGGTCGAAATCGCTGGCAGCCTCGTCCAGGTTTCAAGCGGGGGGCGATTGGGTGAACGGTCGGCTTGCCCCCGGGCATGCGAAATGTGGCCCAGTTCAAAGTGGCTCACGGGCTCGATGAGAGTCTGGAGTTGATTCCAGTCAAGGGTCTCGGTCTCCAGCAGGGCGTTGGCCAGCCGCACGACCGTGCTTTGCCAGTCCTCCAAGATCTTTCTGGCCTTCCTGTAGCCTTCCAGCACAACTCTCCTGACTGCCAGATCAATTCTGGTCGAAGTCGCCTCACCGTATTGCCGATGACGGCTGACTTCTCTGCCCAGGAAGACATTTTCTTCGTGTCCGCCCAGGCTCAGAGGGCCAATTTCCTCATCCATGCCCCATTCGCAAACCATCTGGCGCGCCAACTCCGTGGCTTTGCTCAAGTCATCGGCAACAGCCGATGTCACGCTGCCCAAGAATATCTCTTCGGCACATCTCCGAGCCATGAGAATGGCGACTGTCGACTCCAAGTACCCCACTGTGGAGGTGTGCCGGTCTTCGGAAGGCACCTGTATCGTGGTGCCAAGGTCGTTGGTCCGGGGGACGATGGTGACTTTCAGCACCGGATCGGTGTCGGGAAGCAGCCAGGCGACCATGGTGTAACCGGCCTCGCGATAAGCTGCAGCGGTTCTGTCTCTGGTGCTCAGAGTCAGCGATCTCCGCTCCCTGCCCATCATTCTCTTGTCCTTTTCCTCGAGGAAGTCGGCCATGGTTACCTTCTCTCTATCCAGGCGGGCACTTCTCAGCGCTGCTTCGTTGACCAGGTTCTCCAATCCCGCCCCTGAGAAACCCGACGTGCTACGTGCCAGAAGTGGGATCTCGACGTCATCGGAGAGAGGGATCCCGCGTAGATGCACTCTGAGGATGCCTTCCCGCGCCCTGACATCCGGCAGGCCAACCACTACATGCCGGTCAAATCGTCCGGCGCGCAGCAGGGCCGGATCCAGAATGTCCGGTCGATTCGTTGCGCCAACCACGATAACACCTTCGCTGGACTCGAACCCGTCCATTTCCGAGAGCAGTTGGTTTAGGGCCTGCTCCCTCTCATCATGTCCACCACCCAGGCCCGCTCCCCTTCGCCGGCCTATTGAGTCAATCTCATCAATGAAAACAATGCTCGGAGCGTGCCGCCTTCCCGTTTTGAAGAGATCTCTGACACGACTGGCCCCGACACCGACAAAAATCTCTACAAACTCTGAAGCACTAATGCTGAAGAAGGGGACACCGGCCTCTCCGGCAACCGCCCTCGCCAACAATGTCTTTCCAGTCCCTGGGGGCCCCATCAGCAAGACGCCTCTGGGAATCCGCCCTCCGAGTCTGCTAAACCGACGAGGATCCTCGAGAAACTCGACAATCTCCTGTAATTCTTCTTTTGCTTCGTCGGCCCCGGCTACGTTCTCAAACGTCACCTCGCATCCTTTTGTCCACAGTCTGGCTGAACTCTTTCCTAACGAAAGCAGTCCTCCGCCCCCTCCACGCGAACGTCGGTATACGAAGATGAAAAGGACCCCTGCGAGCAGAAGAAGTGGAAATCCACTGGTGAGAACGAAGTGGGTCCAGGAACGCTGATCCCCGTCGCCGACCTTGACTATGAACCCTTGAGCAACCAGTATGTCCGCCACCGAGTGCTGAGATCCAGGTGGAATGATCCCTACAAAGTTCCGCTCGGTCTGGGAGGCGGTATCGAAGTATCTGCCCGTCAGCCTGCTGCCGGTGAGGATCAGAGGTACAGCGCGAGTGCTCCTCAACATATCTCTTTCGGCCAGGTTCACCAGTTCTGAATAGTTGATCCTGTCGGCCCGGGCATCACTCCATACGCTCGAAAGAATCCATATCCCTAATATGGACCCCACCCCTCCCGCGATGAGTAGCAGTCTCCTCTTCCGTTTTGTCAACAGAACCTCTCCGAACACACAGAGTCAAGCGGTATACTACTCGAAGGGTTCATGGCCGAAAGCGGGGCTTATTCGCCTGGCGGGCTTTTTCCAGCTCAGCGGTCTTGGACATCTCTTCTCTCCTCTTCTCGGCGATCTCTCTTTGAGGAGCCTCCTGCATGTCCAATTCAATCGCCTCATCTATGGCCGCCCGCGCCAAGCTGTCCAGACGCTTCGAAAATACGGCCAGCGTAAAGCTGGGCTCGAATTTTAGCCGAACGAGATTGTACGACCAATCTGCATCTTCCCATCGAGCAATAACTTCAGCCGCTTCGTTGCTGCCATAGATTGTGTTGACGGCGATCTCGGCGGTCGGCCGCAGGGCTTCTCCATAGATCGCCGACGTGGCATCGATCAGATCCTGGGCCGTCAGACCCTGGGTGTTGTAGCGGTTGTAGTGAACGACCATCCTAAAGAGATCGCCCCGGTAGAATCTAAACTGGATCTGTTTTACGGCGTCATCGGAACCGGCCCGCCAGGAGAGTTCCTGGATCAGGGCGGGTCGTTCATGGATGATTTTCGCGTCTTCCACTTTTGCGTCCACTTGTTTCGCTACCTCGAGCAGATTCGAATCCAGCTCAAACTCGCGGTACCGGGACAAATCGCCGGCATGCAGAAGGGGCCAGGCCGTCATGGCCCATGCTATCAACACTGCAAGAACCTTTAACTTACTCATTGGGTGTACTCCTTTTCTCTCTTCTCAGTCGCCACGAGCGTCTCCCCAGCTGGCACCCGATTAACTGCGCTGACCACATTAGCAGCAGCTCCGTTTGAAGAATCGGGCAGAGGCCGATAAGCCCGATCGACAGAGATTTTCTTCTTCGGGCAGATCCGGGTGACTCCGTTCGACGGATGGGCAAGTCCAGTGGCTCAACTTGAGCCGGCGGTCAGCCCACTGCTAAATCACTCATTCGTTTGGCTATTTCTCCCGCAAATTTTTTGGGAACTGTTGACTTAGCGACTGCTGAGTGCTGCCCAATTGCCCGAGAGAAGCTCCAACTTGTATTGACCCGGACTATCAGTCAAAAGGAAAGGAGAAGCTCTTCACTTAGTGGGGAGTGAGAAGGTTGTTTGTAACGTGTTCTTTACATTCTGCCTAGATCTTAATGTTACGAGCGATGAGGGAATTACCCCTTCTCAGAAGGGCTTCGGCGTCCTTCTCCGTGGTCTCCAGTACCGCCGCGATTTCTGACATCGCAAACTCACGGTAATGGCTGAGGATGAAAACTCTACGTACCTCAGCAGGCATCTGATTGAGAGTTTCAATAATCCTGTCCACCAGGATTCTTCTTCTCTTTAATACACTCATTCTTCTTGCTGCCACGTATCCTTCCCGGAGTTACTTAATAATTTGCCCACCCTTGGAGCAAAAAATGCCTTCTACTCCAAAATCAGGTGCTCCTTTTCATAGAGCTAAACTTGTGCCTTCCGGCGGCTGCAATCAAGCGACAAACGCCTGACTTGCCATAAGCAGTTCGGAGCGACTCTGTTCTGCGGTGGCATCCTCGATTTCCGCATGTACACCGCAACTAAAGGACTATTCTAAGGCTCAGGCAAGCCACATTTCAGTTCACTACTGCTCACATAGCTGATCAATATTGCTCAATCCGGCCAACAAACAGTGCTTCTTTGTTGGGATGCTCTGTGGAGGTACCCTGCGAGTGAGCTTTCGACCGAAAGCATGAGTGGATGTACGCTGGCGGCACTCCAGGGATGGGAGGGTAGTGCAGGGAGGATCGAAGAACGGATCTGATTCCTTATCATCGGCGACGAAGAACTACAGAGAAATCTCCCGATTGGCATGTTGTTAATCGTGAAGAACCACACTCAGGAGTCCGCTGTTGACCGTCAACCCGGTCTTGTCGCCATAGTCGATAAAGCCAAGTTCTCTGAACTTGTTCATGAAATGACTGACTCTCGAGCGGGTTGTGCCCACCATTTCGGCAAGATTCTCCTGACTGATTCTAGGAAGCACACGTTCAGACTTACTCTCCTTGCCGAAATGGGAAAGCAGCAAGAGAATTCGGGCCAGACGCTTCTCGCTCGAGTTGAACAACTGATCAACAAGATCGGCTTCGTACCTGATGTTGCGCGACAGCAGATGGGTGACGAACATTTCCGAAATCGCGTGCTGCTCGCGGAGAAATTGGACCATCAGGCCCTTCTCCAGCCGGACCAGGCTGCAATCGGTGATGGCTGTCGCAGTTGACATACGCAAGGGCTGGCCTGCCATGCAGCCCTCGCCGAAGAAATTTCCGCCCCCCAGGATAGCAATAATCGCTTCTTTGCCCTGTTGGGAGGTAACCGAGAGCTTCACCTGGCCTTTCCGGAGAAAGAACACTGAGTCCGCAGGGTCCCCTTCCCAGAAAACTTTGCGGTCCACACCGTATTCTACGGCGCTCGCCTTGGAGATTTTGGAAAGGAGTTGATCCCAGTCAACAGTCTGACTATTCTTTGGCGCCATTCACATTTTGTCCAAGAGCTTCGGGCCAGGAGAGTTGTCATGGGAGCGCGTTCTAAATACCACGACCGTAAGGCTGCCACTCGCCGCGCCCGGCACCTTAATCATTAGATTATAGAGGACGCACTTCATAAAAAGCAATCGGTCAGGGCGGGCCCAAGAGACTGGCTCATAACTCCACAGCCCATCGAGCCAATGGCGCATGACAGCGGAAGTGCAGCGGTCCCATTGGACCGGAGGAGCGTGTCAGCCCTGTTGCGGAACTGGATCGACCGGGCAGCATCTATGACAAGCTGCGCCACTCAGACGAAATGGTTCGAGCCTATCTGAATCCCCCGGGTCCTCCTTCTCGCTGTGTCTTCGCTCGAATCACCGAATGTATCTCCGCCGATTTCGAAACGAACGTTCTGCCCTGCCAACTGGGGGAAAACCTGACTGCAGCCAGTGTGGATTTGTTGCGGCCATCGGCATGCAAGCCGCGAGTCTTTATCGTTTACCCGGAGGAGTACTGATTGGTGCGGTTTTCGACTTCTCTTACTGGCTCGGCGCCAGAGCTCGAGTGATTCTCGGCCCGCTACCCCATCTCAAGAATGCGAAACAAAGCTCACAGCGAGTGGGGAGCAAGCACTGGTTGTGAAGATAGGAGTAGCGCTTACTTCTGAAACCTGAATAAAGAAGTAAAATTGCCTGCATCAGGTATGTTCCTTTACGCGCTCCCCTAGTTCGATCACGGTCAACATCGCTAGGACGCTTTCCGGAAGGCGTGCCGTCCAGATTTGCGGCCCCTTTCGGCTCCCCGCCTGCCGCGTGGTGACCGGGCGGGTATCTTCTCAAACGGTGTTTTGCCAGCCTGTTCGACCTCAAAACGATTTCCGGGGAAAGGGATTCTGGCAAATCTTTCGATAACTACCCGCGGGATTGGAGCTTCAATCCGGCGCTCGATTGCATTTACCATATCAAGGTCATCACCGGTCACAAAGGTGTACGCCTTGCCGCTCCGCTCTGCCCTTCCCGTCCGGCCGATTCGATGCGTGTAAGCATCCACCGTAGACGGCATATCGAAGTTGACCACATGAGAGACCTGCTGCACATCAATCCCCCTAGCGGCAATGTCAGTTGCGACTAGTATATCGAAGCGACGTCGACGGAATCCTTCCATCGCCCGTGTCCGCTGCGACTGGCTCATATTGCCTTGAAGAGCAACCGCCCTGTGTCCGCTTTGCACCAGTTGATGGGCCAGTCGCCTGGCTCTGTACTTGGTCCGGGTAAAAACAATTGCCGAAACAAATCCCCTCTCAGAGAAGATATGCTTCAGGAGGGCAACCTTCTCGATACATTCAATCGGATAAAGGGCATGATCGACCGTCGATATCGGGCGAGAACTGTTCAGATCGACGACCAAGGGATGGTCCAGGATCCTGTCCGCCAGGATTCGAATCTCACCCGGCATCGTTGCCGAGAACATGAGATTCTGCCGCTTGGCGGGCAAGGCGTCGATAATGCGCCGCAGATCTGGGAGAAAGCCCATGTCGAACATGTGATCCGCCTCATCCAGAATCAAAACCTTGACGTGCTCGAGAGGGAGCACTCTTTGCCTGTGAAGGTCAAGCAGACGGCCTGGGCAGGCCACGATAATATCGGGATGGTTTCTGACCAAGGAGATTTGGGCTTTAGTGGGAACGCCACCAAAGACGGTTGTCATCTTCAGGTCGGTGTACCTGGCGAGGAGATTAATCTCCTTATTGATCTGGTTGGCCAGTTCGCGAGTCGGAGCCACGACGAGCACCCTCGGCCCGCCCCGTTTTTTTGACTTCAGAAGGTACTCCAAGACGGGCAGCGCAAAGGCCGCTGTTTTTCCAGTTCCGGTCTGGGCAAGGCCCAGGATGTCGCGTCCTTCCAGCGCCGTCGGGATAGTCTGAACTTGAATGGGTCTGGGAGTTGTGAAACCAGCGTGGGAGATTCCCCGCATCAAGGCCTCGTTCAAGCAGAAATTTTCGAATCCTGAATTAGATTCAGGCTGGATCTTTGACATATTTGCATATCACTTTCAGGTCGACCGCAGAGTTCGTCTCAAGGCAAGTCGATGCAGAGACAGGGCGGCCACCGTTTTCCTACCCACACAACAGCAGTAGACAAGGGATGGTAATTAGCAGCGCGATCTCATGGGAACCTGTTGTGCGCCGCAAGCTAAGGAGGTTCAGCAAGACAAGTCTAACAGGAAATGACGTTGGAAGCGCGTTGGGCCTGAGCCTGACCACCGCGATCGCCTATTGCCGGGGCGGTTTGGTGAAACATGCCTAGCGCGGAAGTGGCGCAGATCGTGGAACCCTTTGACCCAATCGAGACCGGCCGCTTTCCGGCCCTGGTTGAAGGTGCCGCGCGGATCCTCCCAGACCCGAGCGGTCATCGGTTGATGACGCGCTGAAGTTCCCGCGTGTGGCATCCCGAACTTCACTCTGGCCAAGCCCGCGCGTACCGCCGGCAGCGATCGGACGAGGATTTGGCGGACGACAGGTTCAGGGTTCAGAAAGGGATCATCAAGGGTGAGGCGTAACGCAGTTGCGCAAGCGGGGTTGGGTTTCACTTCGCTTCCGGCTCGGGCAGGGGTATGCCTTTGGCCTGGAACAGTGCTTTTGCTTCGCGCTGATGAATTTCGGCCTGATCCACCAGAACCCATTCATCGCCTCGGTCATGTCCGGGTTTGTCCCCGAGGGCCAGCTTCAATTGGGCGAGGTCCCGGCGGGCCTCCTCCGCGCGCCCAAGTTCGGCGACATAGACCGCGCCGCAGCCACCTTCACCGAGTTTCTCCAGCAGCTTGTAGCGGCCGAGGGTCTGGCCCACGGCTTCTTCGCGGTTAGGATTCATTGGGAAATCATCGTGCGGTTGGTGAATTCAATCCGCGTCGAACAGCTGTCCCGTAAAGGTGCGGGTGGCGAGATCAATCTCTCCTTCAGAGCGAAGGCGCCCGCCGCTTGAGATCTCGATCACGGGGAAGCTTAGCTTCCAGCGATGCTGTCCTTCAACCTGCTGCCACGTCCCCTCACCCTCGCCGGTCACCGACGAGCCGTCGTCGAGAAAGGCCTGGCCGATCCAGGTGCAAGACCC
>CP070717.1:882673-887423 GCA_020350445.1 Acidobacteriota bacterium
ATGCCCGGGGCGGGGATCGAACCCGCACGGGGGTTACCCCCCACAGGATTTTAAGTCCTGTGCGTCTGCCAGTTCCGCCACCCGGGCGTTTGCGGATAAATCGGATTTTAGCATGCAGGGGTTGGGGTGCGCGAGAACCGGGAGCCGGGAACTCGGGGCTTTGGCTTTGGCTTTGGCTTCGCCGTGAGGCTGCGGCTTCGCCGTGAGGCTGCGCTGTGAGGCGACGGACGCTTCGCTGCGTCGCTGGTGAGGCTGGCGCTGGTGAGACTTGCGACCGAGTGACCGAGTGGCCGGGTGGGCGAGTGACCGGGTGGGCGGGTGGGTTGGATTCAGAGCGGTGCCTGGGGGTGCCGCAGTCCAGGTCTAGCGGATTCGCTTTGGCACCAGTATCCTTACCTTTACCTTTAGGAGGTTGCCTGATGCTCTTCAACCGTCACTTCTTCTCGAGGCCTTTGGGGTCCTTTTCGTTTTGCATGGTTCTTGGTCTCCTTTCGTTTGGGCCGGCTCTGGGCCAACAGCCTCTGCCCACGCACGCCGAATCACTCGCCAAGTGGCAGGAGATGCGCTTCGGGATGTTTATTCATTGGGGGCCGGTGAGTTTGGCGGGGACTGAGATCGGCTGGTCAAGGGGTCGGGAGGTGCCCGAAACCGCATACGACCAGCTCTACAAACGGTTCAACCCAACCGAGTTCAATGCCGAAGAATGGGTCAAAATCGCCCGCGACGCAGGGATGAAGTACATCGTCATCACCTCGAAACATCACGACGGATTCGCGATCTGGGATTCCAAGGTCTCCGATTACGACATCATGGCCACACCTTTCGGTCGCGACATTCTTCGAGAACTCTCCGACGCCTGCCGGAAATACGGAATCTCCTTCTCCACCTATCACTCGATCTGTGACTGGTACCACCCCGATTACCCGCTGGGAAGTCCCGGTGGCAAAACGCAAAAAGTCAGTTCCAACATGGATCGCTACCGCGAATTCCTCAAAGCCCAACTGCGCGAGATCATCGAAGGCTACGGACCGCTCGGGATCATGTGGTTCGATGGAGAGTGGGAATCACCCTGGACCCATGAGGACGGACTCGACCTCTACGCCTATGTCCGCTCACTGCAGCCCGATATCCTGATCAATAACCGCGTCGATAAGGGCCGGGAGGGGATGAAAGGGATCACCATCTCAGACGAATACGCCGGAGACTACGACACTCCGGAACAGGAAGTCGGAGCGTTCAACCGCGAACGGCCCTGGGAAAGCTGTATCACCATCGGGGAACAGTGGGCCTGGAAACCCAGCGACAGACTCAAGTCAGCCGCTGAATCCCTCAGGACCCTGCTTCAGACCGTCGGTGGAGACGGAAACCTCCTCTACAACGTCGGCCCAATGCCCGACGGACGCATCGAACCCCGGCAGGTCGAAACCCTGAAGACGATGGGGCAATGGCTCGATCAGTTTGGTGAGGGCGTTTACGGCACCCGCGGCGGACCCTATAAGCCCGGAGCCTGGGGAGCGTCCACCTGTAAAGGGGGTGATATTTACCTCTATATCTGGGAGTGGGGTGAGGACGGCCAACTGCAACTGCCTGGACTCGATACCGCTATCCTCTCACATGAGGTGCTGAGTAGCGGTCCAGTCACCTTGGAGAATTCAGATGAAGGGCTCCGGATCACTGCTTCGGTCGACACAGCCGAGGAGATCGCAACCGTCATCCGGTTGAAGGTGCAGGGAGACGCTCTCGAGATCGAACCCCGGGAGGTAGCTGATCACTAAGCCCACGTCCTGGGTGAACATGGCGCGGAGCTCTTTGAACCGCTCGGATGCCAGGGCGCTAAGCGGATCTCAGAGTTTCCATGCGGGGGTACCTTGGCAGATCTCCGTTTACGGCCTACAAAGAGATATTAACGACTCTCCAACTGGAAGAAAGGAGAGTCCGCTTGGCGCGTTGGCGTCTTAGCGGTTCCTCTCCCCATCCTGTTTTAGCTATAGTGGTGGCCGATGTATTCAATTGGACGGCGGAATCAGCGCAAACGGGATCAAACGGAGATCTACCTCTCCTACTCATACCTGGGTCCGATCAGGGCAAGCGAGATCTCTCCGTTTCCCCTGATTCAACTCAATGAGACCACGATCCAGCCCGGGGCAGAATTTCAGATCGAGCTACTTCCCGATACCGATCTACTGCTCTATCCCCTGGAACAGTCGTTCGAGACCGCTCCGGCTGAAGGCGAGTTTTCTCTCGTCGAAAACGGGAAGGTCTGCCGGGTAACGACAGCGGAGGAAGCCTCCTTCCTCCAGTTTCGGAATCCTTCGAAAAACCAGAAGTGCCGTTTCCTCGAATTCTGGATTGGAAACCCACCGGAGTCCTGCGAACCAAGTTTCGAGGTCTTCGACGTTGGCCGGCAGAAAGGCTTCTTTGCTTTCTTTCCAATCGCTTCAGGCCAGAGTCACGAGAATGCACTTCCACTCCACGGTGACCTCGCTTTCTACCTTTCGAGCCTCAGACCGAACGAGAACCTGATCTTCGAAACCACGATGGACCGCAAATCGTTCGTCTTCGTGATAGATGGATCAGTGAAAGTTGAGGAAGACCGGATTATCACAGGCGATACGGCGATCCTCTATCGCCAGACCCCAGTCGAGCTTTCAGCACAGCAGCGAACGATTCTTTTCTTTGTCGATCTGCCCGAGTAAGTGGACCGCCAGGGCCACAACCGGAAGGTAAGCGTCTCGCTTGCCAGGACAACTTCGCAACCGGGACGGTTACGTTCCGAGGGGCTGGGGCGGTTGGGTTACAGTTCTTTGACGCGGATGTTGCGGAAGCGGACCTTGTTGCCTTCCTTCCACCGTTCGCCGGGGTGAACCTGGATGGCGATGAAGCCTTCCGCCGGGACGCCTTGCGTCGTCTCCGCCGTATGCTGGAAATCGGTCACCAGTTCGTCGTTCAGCCAGAACAGGATACTTGCCGGCTCACCTTCGATCTGGACCCGAACCTTGTTCCATTCACCCTGCTTGAAAAACTGCTTCCCCGTCGGATTCTCAAAGACGGTGTCCTGGGTCCAGGGAAGGTAGATACGCCCGAACTCGCCATCGTCAACGTTGTCCAGCGTCACCTGATGACTCTTGCCGTCCTCACCCATCCGGAGGAAGACACCCGAATCCGTCGGGTAATCCAGATTGACTTCCATATCGACGACAAAGTCACGGTACTT
Source organism: Acidobacteriota bacterium (assembly GCA_020350445.1). Classification (GTDB taxonomy): domain Bacteria; phylum Acidobacteriota; class UBA6911; order RPQK01; family JAPXNP01. The sequence goes on from CP070717.1 coordinate 885,888, forward strand.
CTGGTCTGTCACCAGAAAGCCGCCTTTTCCGGGGGGATCCTGGTCACCCTCGATCACACCGTTGACGACTTCCCACTTGCCTCCCAAATCTGGCGCCGTCGTCAACGGATGCCATCCGGCCAAGGTTTCGCCGTCATAGATCGAAACCCAGTCATCGGTCGAAGAACCTTCGGGAAGTGCCACTGCCTGCTCCGGGGCCTCTTCGGTCTCCGCAGGCGCTTCAACCGTCTGTGTGCAGGCGGCACCCAGGAAAAGGCCCACCACCAAAACCAGCCAGGATGTCTTCTTCATCATACTTTCGATTGTGCCATGGATTGGAGGGACTTGAACAGGCGGAGAAGAAGAGACCCACTGAATCGAAAGCTCCGGGTTGGGCTGGCTGCTAATCCGGTCGGGTTTTTGTTATCGTATAGGCTTTCGGATTTCAGCTGATGTCGATTAGAGTTCGCTTTGCTCCTAGTCCTACCGGTTTCCTGCATGTCGGCGGTGCCCGGACGGCGTTGTTCAACTGGCTTTTCGCCCGGCAGAACCAGGGCACATTCATCCTTCGGATCGAAGATACCGACGTCAAACGGTCAGACGAGGATATGGTCCAGGGGATCCTCGAAGGATTGACCTGGCTGGGGCTCGACTGGGATGAGGGCCCCTACTTTCAATCGCAGCGGCTCGACCATTACACCGCCACCGCCGATCGACTGCTTGCCGCAGGGTACGCCTACCGCGACTTCAGTGAAGCGAATCGGGGTTCGGATGCCCACCTCGAGTTTCGTGATCTGCCCGAAGCTGAAGTCCAGAAGAGACTGACGTCCGGCGAGAGCTTTGCTGTCCGGTTCAAGACTCCGAAAGGACAGAAGGTTTCCTTCATCGACCTGGTCTTTGGTGAGGTTACGGTGGAAACCGACAACGTTGAAGACTTTGTGATCCTTCGTTCGGACGGCTATCCGACCTACCACCTGAGCGTCGTCGTCGACGATACCGAGATGGGGATCACCCATGTGGTTCGAGGGGCGGACCATCTTTCGAACACCAGTAAGCATGCCCTGCTCTACGGCGCCCTCGGGGCCGAGCTTCCGACCTATGTTCACCTTCCGCTGATCCTCGGACTCGATAAGAAACGTTTGAGCAAACGTCACGGGGCGACCTCGGTTACGGAATACCGTGACAGTGGTTTCCTGCCCGAGGCCCTCTTCAACTACCTGGCTTTGCTCGGCTGGTCCCCGGGTGATGACTCTGAATTTCTCTCGGTTTCAGAACTCACCGAACGCTTCAGCCTCGAGCGGATCAACAAGGCAAACGCGGTCTTCGACCCAGCCAAACTGGACTGGATGAACAAGCGCTATATCTCGTCGTTCCCGGCTGAGGACCTGGCTCCGTACATCCAGCAAGAACTCGAGAAAGCCGGTCTCTGGCAAGAGGACTTCCTCGGCGAAAAGAAGACCTGGTTCCTCTCGGTTCTCGAACTGTTGAAAACCCGGGCCGGAGCACTGGCCGATTTCCCGGTCTATGGCCGGGCCTTCTTTACGGATGACTTTGAAT
>CP070717.1:887523-900434 GCA_020350445.1 Acidobacteriota bacterium
GCGGTCGTCGGTTTGCCTTCCGCTTCCTTCGGCTTCACCTCGCGGCTCCGCCTTGCGGTTCGGCTCAGGTTGGCTCCATCACCTCCTTGAAAGTACCTTTCAACTTCCTAGATACAGCCCATGTCGGGCACACGAGTGCGGAACTTCTGTTCCGCCTGCTTTGAGGAACTTCTGTTCCGTCAATTCACCGCGATCTTGACGGGAGTCAAACTCCCTCAGACAAGGCGGCAGTCAAACTGCCGCACTCCAAGACATCTCCCTGGAGTGCGGAACTTCTGTTCCGCCTTCTTTGAGGAACTTCTGTTCCGTCAATTCACCTCAATCTCGACGGGAGTCAAACTCCCTCAGACAGGGCGGCAGTGGAACTGCCGCACTCCAAAGGATCGATCAAATCAGTGGTGATGTCCCGGGAATCGCTACCGGGCGAACCGGTAGATCACCGAACTCGTAGCGCGGTGGGCTCAGATCCAGTTTCGATTCATTCAGCACCCAGTCCCACTCAACCTCTTTTCCGGTGTAGGCACTCATTCTGCCCATGATCGCCGTCAACGAGCTTTCCGCAATCTGTCTGCCCTCATTCAAGGGTATACCGGCCCGGATGCTGGCAATCATGTCGGTGTGTTCCTGAACCTGTGGCTCCTCTTCGGGACCCTCATAAACGTAGGCTCTCGCCCCTTTGATCACGGCGGCATCCTCTTCCAGATCCGCAATTCCCATGGCACCCACAATCCGATTCGAGATCCGGTTCGTACAGGTGTCGATCTGCCGGCACATGGCAGCAATCCGTACATCGCCTGGAAACTCATACTCGATGGCGAAATGATCGAAGATATTCCCGTAGTCTGGCCCCTTCCGTACCTCGCGGCCGCCGACACCGAGACAACTTACCGGAGGGCCACCCATCGCCCAGTTCATGAAGTCGATACTGTGGACGAACTGCTCCACAATGTGATCCCCCGAGAGCCAATTGAACCAGTACCAGCAGCGACACTGCCATTCCATGTCCGACCATCCCGGCTGACGCTCCCGCCGATGCTTCCCCAGCCAGGGGGTATTGTGAATCAGGAAGTAGATCTGGCCTCCGACGATTTCGCCGATATCGCCCCGGTGAATACGCTTGACCATCTCGAGATAGCGCTGGCTATGCCGCCGTTGAGTCCCTGCGACAATCGCCAGTCCCTTCGTCTTGGCCAGTTCGGAAGTCTCAATTACCTGCCGGACACCCACCGGGTCGACGGCGACCGGCTTCTCGATGAAACTGTGGATCCCGGCGTCGACGGCGGCGGCCAGATGGATCGGGCGGAAGTTTGGCGGTGTCGCCATGAGCACGACATCGATCCCCGAATCGATCACCTTCTGATAAGCATCGAATCCAACAAAACACCGATCCCGCGAGATGTTGACCTGGTTGCCAAACCGGGCCATCGGGCTATCGGGCCGCTCGCGCTGAAGCATCTCTAAAGTGTCTTCCAATGGTTCCGGAAACAGATCTCCCAATGAATAAAGTTCAATCCCGGGAGCGGCATCGAGGACATTGCGGGCCGCCCCACTCCCCCGCCCCCCACAGCCGATCAGTCCGACTCTCAACCTGTCAGAGCCCGCCACCTGTGCACCGGCCTTGATCAGGCTCCTCGCACCCCCGGAGGCAGCTGCCGAAGTCCTCAAGAACTCGCGTCGCGATGGTCCATTACTACTGACTGTCATCGATCCACCTCCATCATCCGTCGATTCGCACCCCCCGAATGCAAGCGTCCTGCTTGGCATCCCAAATTGGGAAATCCGAAATGCTGATCACAAGTCACTGATCACTAATCACTAGATAATAATCGGGAACTTCTGATTGCGAAATGCGCTGATTTCTCAATCCTCCCAATTCATTGAGAAAAATGTACACCTTTCTAATAATTTAGGTCTTGACGTTTCTTGATTCTAATGGAAAAGTCGCAAGAGATTCATCTAACATGCAGGAGGTGTCACCGTGTCTCATCAAGATTCTTCACACGCATTTACCAACTACGCTCTAAAGCTGGCTTCCAAAGCGGCCTCGATCGTACAGGACCTCAGTCAGAAGTCCGGTGCTGAAGTTGTAGAAACGCGCGAAGGCGGTGCCAAGACCCACCGCCACTGGGATACCGAAACACTGCGAGTCGACAAGGAGGTGGAGGGCTACTTCATTGACCAGCTGTCCCGAGATGGTATCGATGCGGTAATGCTGAGTGAAGAGATCGGGAGGATGGACATCGAACCTGAGGGTAGTGTCTTGGAGGGGCTCGACCGACCAATCTACTTTGTCAGCGACCCTTTCGATGGAAGCTTGCTTTATAAAAGAAACATCCCGGCATTCTGGTACACCGCCTTGGCCATCTATACGCGACCCGAACGGGTTGTGGAGTCCAAACCTCTGACGGCAGTGGTACTGGATCTGACTTCCAGACTGGTGCAGTACTGTGATTCGCAAGGCAGCTACGAGGGGACGCTTGAGTCACACGGACGGATATCCGACAAGAGAGGCTTACGCCCCAACAGCACCAAAGAACTGAGGGACGCTTTCCTCGAGACCTACATGATGAAGCCCCCCTTCATGTATCCAACCTCTGAAATCTTCAAATTCCTCTTTACGAAGGTGAAATTCATTCTTCCAAACGGCGGACCTTGCGGCTTTTGCGATGTCGCCAATGGCCGGATTGACATCTATTTTGGCCACAAGCAACCGCACAACGATATCTATCCGGGGCTCGCCGTGGCTGAGAAGGCCGGTTGTGTCGTCACCACATTCGAAGGACACGAAGTCGATTTCGACGACAATGTCCAGAAACGTTACAACGTGCTCTGCACCTGCACAGAAGAGCTTCACCAGAAGGTGCTCAAACTTCTCTCCGACAATGGCATTGGCGACGGAGTCGGGCTGGAAGAAGATGCCTGACAGTCATCGCACCCGAGTCGAGGCTGGAGGATTACCTCTTTCCCTTGAATCCATCGAAGGAGAACTGCTGGTTGGCCTCACTACCGAGATCCAATGTACAGCGCTTCTGAAAGAAAGGACGGAGAGATGTCGAGTCAACTGAAAGGATCGGAGACAGATGTGGTTCGAGCTTTGATGAGCAGGCAGGACATCGAAATTCCCTGCCCTGAATCGATCTCGATCGGTCAGGAAGTAAATCCTTCTAACATCGAACCAGGTGTCAAGATTGGCCCTGGTACCAGGTTATTCGGAGCAGACACGATGATCGGAGCGGGTACGGAGATCGTCGGAGCCGCGACGATTAAGAACTGCCTCATTGGACGGGGCTGCTCCCTTCATTCTGGCGAGTACCTCGATTCCGTGTTATTGGATCGCTGCTCGACAGTCGGCTGGGCCCGAGTGCGGGGCAACTGTGCCTGGGAGGAAGGCACCCAGAGCGCTCATACAGTGGACACCAAAACCACAGTTTTGGGCTATAAGACAACCCTGGGCTCGTTGATCAACTTCTGTAATGTACTGATGCTCGGTGGAACCAGCCCCCGGCTGGAAGTCGGTGCCGAAGTGGGTTCAGGTGTCATCAACTTCAACTTCCTTCCCATAGGCCCTACGGTGGGGGCCCTCATCAAACCATCAACGGTTATCGGATCGATCGAGTCTCCGTTCCTCTCCTGTGGAGACGCCCCGGTCAGGTACGACTTCATCGGCGGTCACTCGAGCATCATCGCGCCGGTTGTGCTCGGCTTGAACTGCATGGTGGCCGCCAAGACCCGCGTAAACCCAGGAATCTATGGGGACGATGTCCTCATCGGAGGTGGAAACCTGGAATCGACCGTGGTTGTGGACGTTTCGAAGGTCAGGGTTCTCAAAGATATCCGTCCCAAGTTCAAGATACTCGTGCATCAGCTGGCGACAGCCGTCACTTTTCGCAGATGGTGCGAGTTCCGTGTCGAGTGGGCCGAGTCCTGTGAACTGGACCCGTTCGCAGTCAAACTGATCAAGGCATTCGCCGAAAAGGTGGACCGGTTTATCGACTCCCTTGAAGACTACGGCGACAGTATCTCGAAATACCTGCTGGCGTGCGATGAGCACTCCCGACCCGAATTCCTCAAGATCAACCAGGATATGGTTCGTCTCTGGACGGAAGAGTTGAAGGTGAAGATCCGAAGTGTCCTGCTGGACTATGCCGGGTACGCTGAAGGGACGGATAGTCTGAAAGCATCGCTTCTAGCCATAGCCAAAACGATTCCGACGGCCGAGCTGCAGTTCTATGAGGTTCTTGAGAGACTGCCATTCACGAGTCCCGAAGTTGTCACAGCCCGCAAATACTTCGCCCGCCTCACAGAGAACGTGATCCGCCTGGCCCCTTCAGAAGATCGAGGCCCAGCGTAGGACAAGCGTCCTCGCTTGCCTCTGGGACGCGGGACTCGAGACTGGGGAGAGAGAAGTTCCTGGAACTACGGGACTCTCTGTTCGTCCGATTAGGCCCCCTGTCTGTCGGACATGTCCGACCTGTCCGACCGGTCTGACCGATCCTACCGGCTCCGAGCAAGTGTTCAGTCTCAGTCTAAAGGCGGGAGTCGAACTCCCTCAGGAAAGGCGGCAGTGAACTGCCGCAATCCAAAAAAAACCCGGCCATCGGCCGGGCTCAAGATTTCTAGCTTTCAGAAACAGCCGGGACGGCTGTTTCACTCCAGCTTTCCCCACGGCCGTCCAGGCCGTGGACTTGGTGCCGGAGGCGGGATTTGAACCCGCACACCCTTACGGGCGCCACCCCCTCAAGATGGTGTGTCTGCCAAATTCCACCACTCCGGCACGCAGACGAGATTACTGCTCGGTTGAGCCGCTGTCTGACTCCCCTGAGGGTTGTGCTGGCTGCTCACTGGGAGCTTCAGCAGGAGGAGCCGGGGCTGCCTGTTCGGTTGTCGTTTCCGCAGCCGGAACCGAGTCCATGATCGTTGAAGTGGAGTCCTGCGTGTACATGATCGACAGGCCCAATGAAGTAATCATGAACGTGATCGCCGCCGCTGTCGTGACCTTCGTCAACAACGTCGCTGCACTACGGGCACCAAAGGCGGTTTGACTGGTCGCTCCACCAAAGGTCGAGGCCAGGTCACCGGCCTTACCCGATTGGAGCAGAATGCTCAAAATCAGAATGGCCGTAGCCGCTAAATGTAAGACGAGTAACAGTCCGAACATGGTTGGTAATCTCTAATTGCTAAATGCTAATTGCTAAATGCTAATTGCTAAGGGCCAATTGCCAATCGCTAATGACCAGTAGCAATCTCTAATATTTTACCAGCTGGGCGAAGGACTCGGCGTCTAGACTCGCGCCTCCGACCAGTGCTCCATCAATATCTGCCTGCGCCATCAGTTCCGCTACATTCGAAGGCTTCACGCTGCCACCGTAAAGGATCCGCAGCCCTTCAGCCAACTCCGAGGAATACTCCTGTTCCAGACAGGTCCGGATCATGGAGTGCACCTCCTGAGCGATCTCAGGCGTCGCCGTCCGGCCCGTACCAATAGCCCAGACCGGTTCGTAGGCGATGATAATACGGGATATCTGGTCCTCTGTCAAACCGGCCAGAGCCCGCTTCAGCTGCCCCAGAACAACGTCGGAAACCCGGTCAGCTTCCCGTTCTTCGAGCGTCTCGCCGATACAGAGAATCGGGGTCAGATCGGTCCCCAGCGCCTGGGTCAGACGCTTCGAAACCGTCTCGTCCGTCTCCCCAAAATACTGACGTCGTTCGGAGTGCCCAATGATGACGTACTGGCAACCTACATCGAGCAGCATTGCACAGGACAATTCACCGGTGAACGCTCCCTCAGCGGCCCAGTGCACATTCTGGGCACCGAAACGAATCGTTGAACCTTCAAGGACTTCCGCCGCAGTGGCCAGGGAGGTCGCCGTCGGACAAATCACGACTTCGACCCCTTCGACCCCATCGACGAGCTTACGCAGCGCTTCCAGTGTCGATTTGACCTCCGGACGCGTCTTGTACATCTTCCAGTTTCCAGCAATTACAGGTATACGCGCCATCAGTTCTCCTTGTCCGTTAGAATCGCGATCCCCGGCAGTTCCTTGCCAGCCAGGAATTCAAGTGAAGCTCCGCCTCCGGTGGAAATATGCGAAACCTGGTCCGCCACTCCTGCCTTCTTGACAGCGGAGACGGAATCTCCACCGCCGATCAGGCTGAATGCGCTACTCGCAGCCACCGCTTCGGCAATTCCCAGCGTACCCTTGGCAAACTGGTCCATCTCAAATACACCCAATGGGCCATTCCAGATGACCGTCTTCGCCTCGGCCAGCTTCTTGCGGAAGAGTTCGACTGTCTTCGGACCGATATCCAGGCCCATCCAGCCAGCCGGAATCTCATCGCTCGAGACAATCCGGGACTCGGCATCGGCCTTGAATTCGGGCGCCACGACGACATCGACCGGAAGGACGAAGTCCACGCCCAGCTGCTTGGCCCGGGCCAGCAGTTCACGAGCTGTGTCGAGCTTGTCTTCCTCGAGCAGCGAATTCCCGATCTCCTTACCCTGCGCCTTGAAAAAGGTAAACGCCATCCCTCCGCCCAGCAGAATAGTATCGGCCGACGGCAGATAGTTCTCGATCACCTGGATCTTGTCCGAAACCTTCGCTCCACCGAATAAGGCGGCCAACGGCTTCTCTGCCCCGTGAAGGACCTTCGAAAGCGCCTTGAGTTCCCGGTCGATCAAAAGACCAGCAGCTCCCTTACCGAGAACCGTGGGGACACCAACCGTCGAAGCATGGGCGCGATGCGCCGTCCCAAAGGCATCATTGACGAACTCATCCGCCAAGCCCGCCAGTTGCCGGGCAAACTCGGGATCGTTCTTGGTCTCTCCGTTATAGAAGCGGACATTCTCCAAAAGCAGAACATCACCAGGCTCGAGGGCCTTGACCGCAGCGTCGACCTTGTCGCCGATACAGTCGTCGACAAACGTCACCTTCTCGCCGAGCAATTCGCCCAGGCGAACGGCGACTGGAGCCAGAGAAAATTCAGGTTTGCGCTCGCCTTTCGGACGTCCCAGGTGAGAGGCCAGGATCAGGCTGGCACCCTTTTCCCGGACCAGCCTGATCGTCGGCAGAGCTGCTTGAATGCGTGTATCATCCGCGACCTTCCCGTCCTGGATCGGAACGTTGAAGTCCACGCGGATGAAGACCTTCTTCCCGCTCAGGTTCAGGTCCTGAACGGAAACCTTTGAAGAGCTCTTTTTAGACATGATGACTCCTAGAGTCTGGCGCCGATATACTTCGCCAGGTCAACCACTCGGCAGGAATAACCCCACTCGTTGTCGTACCAGGAAAGCACCTTCACCATATTGCCGGAAATCTGCTTGGTAAAGGGCGCATCGAAGATCGAGGAGTTCGAATTCCGGGTGAAGTCCACCGAAACCAGCGGCTCTTCCGAATAGGCCAGAATGCCCTTCAACGGACCCTCGGCCGCAGCCTTGACGGCGGCATTGACATCTTCGACCGATACGTCCTTGTTCAAGGTCGCGGTCAGGTCAACCACCGAAACCGTCGGAGTCGGAACGCGCATGGCATAGCCATCGAGCTTTCCCTTCACCGCGGGAAGAACCAGTCCAACCGCAGCGGCGGCACCGGTCGTGGTCGGGATCATCGAAAGGGCGGCCGCCCGGGCCCGGCGCATATCCTTGTGCGGCAGGTCGAGGATCTTCTGGTCGTTCGTGTAGCTGTGGATCGTCGTCATCAGACCCTTCTCGATCCCAAAGCTGTCGTTGAGAACCTTGGCCACCGGAGCCAGACAGTTCGTCGTACAGCTGGCGTTCGAGACCACGTGATGGTTCGCCGGGTCATAAGTATCCTGGTTGACACCCAGGCACAGCGTCGCATCGGGTCCCTTGGCCGGGGCCGTGATGATGACCTTCTTTACGGTGTCCCCCAGATGCTTGGCTGCATCTTCGCGACCCCGGAAAAGTCCGGTTCCCTCGACGACGACGTCAGCACCGGCTTCGCTCCACGGAATCTGACCGGGATCACGCTCGGAGAAGACACGAATGGCCTTTCCGTTGAGGATGATCGATTTTTCGTCATAGCTTACGTCGGCATCGAGAATTCCGTACAGAGAGTCGTACTTGAGCAGGTGTGCCAGCGTCTTCGCATCCGTAATATCGTTAATCGCAACAAATTCCAGGCCGTCTCCACGCTCCAGCGCAGCACGCAAAACATTACGCCCGATCCGGCCGAATCCATTAATCGCCACTTTCGTTGCCATCTACTTCTCCTCCTTACAAGAATCGTCTTCACAGTTGTCGGCACAAACCACCCGCAATTAGCAGGCAGTTCTATATCTACACCGTAAGAAGCGGTAATTTTATCGGGAATAGGGCTGCAGGACAAGGGGATTGCGTGGGCTTGTGGGGGTCGGGGTGGACGATTGAGGGTTGACGGTTGTCGGTTGTTGGTTGTCTCTCCAGTCCCAGAGACAAGCTGGAAGCTTGTCGTACACTCGGTCACTCGCCTCCCAGAGACAAGCTGGAAGCTTGTCCTACACTCGGCCACTCGGCCACTCGAACCGCCAGAGACAAGCTGGAAGCTTGTTCTACTTGTAGGGATTGCTGCCGTCTGGGCGGGTGGCGAAACGACGATGGCCCCAGAGCCAACAGTGGGGGTGTTCGCGGAGTACCTCTTCAATATAGACATTGAAACGGGCCGTGTTTCTCACCAGATTCTCCTCGGGATCGTCTCCCCGTTCGGCAAAGATCGGCGGATAGAATCGGATCAGATACTTCCCTTTCTCAAGATCTGGAGTCATGAATCCAGCAATGACAGGGGCTCCTGTCTTTAGGGCCAACGCGGCCGCACTCACCGTTGTCGCCGCCGGCATACCAAAGAAAGGAGCGAAGACTCCGTCCTTTTCCTGTACGTTCTGATCGATCAGGATGCCGACATCTTCCCCTTTCCGGATGATGCGCAGCACTTCGCGCAACGAGCCAAACTTCGACAGTACCCGGTTCCCAAAGCGTTCTCTCGTCCGCAGCGCCCAGCGGTCCAGGTGTCGGTTCTCCAGCGGGCGCACGATGAAACTCAATGGATGGCCGAGGATCGCGTGAGCCGTCGGCAGCAGTTCCCAGGCGCTGATATGGGCGGTCAAAAAGATCAGGCCCTTCCCTTCCGCCTTCGCCTTACGGTAATGTTCGAGTCCAAAACCTGGTTCGTATCGGACAAGCCGGCGGATTTCTTCTTCTGAAACCCATTCGAGGCGACACACATCGGCCGCATTCTCACCTAACTGGATGAAACTCTTCCTGAGAATCTCCTGGCGCCAGGACTCCGACTGATCGGGGAACGCGACTCCCAGGTTGTACATCCCGATCCGTCGATGCTTCCCGTCGAGGTAATAGATGAGCAACGCGATCCTGCCGCATATCCAGCGGGAGAAGCGCCGTGGGATGCGCCCGATGACAAAGAGAAAGACCCGGATCGGTACCCAGATCAGTAGATCAGCAATTGGTCCCGTCTTCGCCAATGGTAATCCCTCTTAAAACCCGCCTCAGGACGATCACTGTAAGAAGCGATGGAACTCCTCGGGGAGACTCTTGGGCCGGCCGTCAGGGCCGGTAAAAACGTGCTTTGTCTCACCCTCGGCATGCAACGTCTCGAGATCGGCTGAAAAAACCTCGTAAGTGAATGCCAGGAATCTCCGGCGAAACGTCTTGACCCGGGTCCTGACTACGAACTCCCTGTCGTAGAGCAGCGGCTTGAGATAGCGGCAATTGGCCTCGACAACCGGCAGGAAAGTCTCATTATCCTCTTCGAGGTCCGAGTACGCAAAGCCACGAGCTCGACAGTATTCGGTCCGCCCCACCTCAAACCAGACCAGGTAGTTCGAGTAGTAGGCGACGCCCATTTGGTCGGTCTCGGCATACCGGACCCTCATCCGTGCATCAACGTAGGTATCGGGACGTTCCGTCATTGGCAAGGATGGTAGCAATTTACCCGGTAAATTGAATAGTCGGCTACGAAGATGCTTCTATCGGAATCAGCCCGACCACTTACTTCTGAAGCGTAGCCAATTGCCCACCAGTCTCTGCTATCCTTGTCTTAACCGAATACTTTATCGACCTGTCGGGAGGGGTATGGGCGAACAAAACATCGATAAAGATACCGACGCCAGAGAACTCGGCGCCTTTATGAAGCATTTGCTCAAGGACGTTCACGCCCTGGAGATGCTGCTCGACCGGGGGATGATCGAATCGGAGATCCACAGGATTGGCGCCGAGCAGGAGCTCTTCCTGGTCAACCGATCCTGGTATCCGGCTCCGGCCGCGACCGAGATCCTGTCTGAACTCGACCCCCACGCATTCACGACTGAGTTGGCCCGCTTCAACCTGGAATTCAACCTGGATCCCCTGCTCTTTGGCGACGACTGCCTGAGCCGGCTGGAAGATCAGCTCGTCGGTCACCTCGAGGAACTACGAAGGGTTGTCCAGGAGCATGACTGTGAAGTCGCACTGACTGGAATCCTGCCGACGATCTCGAAGTCAGACCTCGGGATGGAGAACATGACTCCCCGTCCCCGCTATTACGCTCTGAACGACGCCATGACGCGTTTACGGGGCGGGGCTTATGAGTTTCAGATCCGGGGGATTGACGAACTGCGGGTGGAACATGACAACGTCATGCTCGAGGCCTGTAACACGAGCTTTCAGCTGCACTTCCAGGTCTCCCCCGAGGACTTTGCCGAGCTTTACAATGTGGCTCAGCTGATCAGTGCACCACTGCTGGCCGGCGCCACGAATTCTCCACTCCTCTTCGGCAGGAAGCTCTGGAAAGAGACCCGGATCGCAGTCTTTCAACAGGCGGTCGACACCCGCCGGGCAACGCCCTATCTGCGTGAATCGAAGGGCCGGGTCAGTTTCGGGACCTGCTGGGTGAAGAACTCGATTCTCGAGATCGTCAAGGAAGACATTGCCCGCTACCGCCTGATCCTGGGCACCGAGATCGATGAAGATCCCTTTGAAGCGATCAACCAGGGACGCCCGCCCGAACTCAAGGCCCTCTGCCTGCACAATGGAACAATCTACCGCTGGAACCGTCCCTGCTACGGCATCTCCAACGGCAAGGCTCATCTTCGGATCGAAAACCGGGTCCTCCCGTCGGGTCCGACTCCGGTCGATTCGATCGCCAATGCCGCTTTCTTCTTCGGTCTGTTAAGCGGCTTTTCCTCCGAATATGGAAATCCCGCGGAACTGATCGACTTTGAAGATGTCCGGAACAATTTCTTCGCCGCAGCCAGGCTGGGACTGGGTGCGCAATTCACCTGGCTCGACGGGAAAACGGTTCCGGCCCAGGAGTTGATCTGCGACCAGCTGATACCGCTGGCTCGAAAGGGGCTGCGTTCGCGAGGGATCGCAAAGGCCGACATCAGCCGCTACCTCGATATCCTCGAAGAACGGATACGGCTGCAGAAGACCGGCTCCGACTGGATGCTTCGATCACTGGCCGAAATGCGAAACCGGGGCAGTGCTGCCGAACGCCTGGCCGCCGTTACGGCTGCGATCGTCAAACGGCAGAAGACCAGCCGGCCGGTCCATGAATGGGAACTCGCGACGATCGAAGAATCGGGCGGCTGGAAACCGAGCTACCGCCGTGTTTCCCAGTTCATGCGGACCGACCTGGTCACGGTGACTGAGAACGATACACTCGAACTCGTCGCGAATCTGATGGACTGGGAACGCATCCGCCACATCCCGGTCGAGGATACCCATCACCACCTCGTCGGACTGATCTCGTACCGTTCCCTGCTCCGGCATTATGGAACGTGCAGTGCCAACGATTCGGATGAACCGGTCAGAGTCGTCGAAATCATGAAGAAGGATCCGATCACGATCACTCCCGAAACCCGGACGGTTGAGGCGATCGCCCTGATGCGGGAGAAGAAGGTGGGCTGTCTCCCGGTCGTCGATGGGACCCGGCTCGTCGGTATCGTAACCGAGCGCGACTTCATGGACATTGCCGGCGACCTGCTCGAAAAAGGGCTCAGGAATCTCCGGGAATCGGAAGACGAGAGCCCTCTCACTTGAATCGTCCGCACTCGATCTGTTACTTCAGTAGACGATCCAACTCATGAGTCGAATCCTGCTGGTCAATCCGCCGATCTACGATTTTTCAGCCTTTGACTTCTGGCTGAAACCTTACGGACTGCTCCGTATCGCAGGGTATCTGCGCGGCCAGGCGGAGATCGAACTTTTTGACTTCCTGGACCGAAAGCATCCGGAAGCACAGACCGATCCCAAGACCCGGAGCGACGAGTGGGGCCGGGGCCGGTTCCCAGCCCGGGAAGTTGAGAAGCCGTCAGCCTTCGGAAAGATCCCGCGCAAGTTTCGGCGTTACGGACTGCGGGAAGAGACCTTCGAAGACTTCCTGTCCAAAGAGGGCCCCTTTGACTTCGCACTGATCCAGACCGGTATGACCTACTGGTACCTGGGACTGAAGGAGGTGCTCGCCACCCTGAAGAAGATCAGCCCGGCAACGCGAACGGTCTTCGGGGGGCCTTACGCAACCATCTGTCCCACCCATGCGCGGACGCTGGCCCCAGACCTGGTCATCGAAGGATTGAACCTCGATCCACTCTGGCAGCAGATCGGCCTCTCCCCCGACTCGAGCCAAACGGCCCTTTGGGAGTCATACCGAAACCTGGAAGTCGGTGTACTGAAACTCTCGGATGGATGCCCCTTCCGGTGTACCTACTGTTCCGTCCCCCAGGTTTACCCGAGGTTTCGCAGTCGTCCCCTGGAGACAGCGATCGCAGCAACGCGTCAGCTCACAGCCCAGGGGGTGGAGAACATCGTCTTCTACGATGATGCCCTGCTGTTCAAGACCGATGAGATCCTGTCTCCCTTCCTCGAACAGGTGGAATCCCTCGGTGTGAATGTGAACTTTCACACCCCCAACGCTCTGAAC
>CP070717.1:900534-906280 GCA_020350445.1 Acidobacteriota bacterium
CCTTCGGAGCTGATCTGGATGTCATAATCGCGGACCAGCAGGCTTTCCTTGACCCGGTCGTCGTTGGAGAAGTGGCTGCCCATCCAGGAGGCCATCATCATCGAGGTCGGGACCCGGATAGTACGGTCAATTTTGGGAAGGTAGTTCCAGATGTCTGTAGCAACTTTGAGAGTCGCCACACCCTCTTCCTTCTTGGGAGCCTGGATGCGAATCAGAGCCTTCTCCGTGCCTTCCGACCAGATCTCGAGGGTCTTTGTCCGGCTCCATCTCTTCGTGACAATCGACATCTCGGCGACACCGTGAGAGGAATCACCCCGCATCATCCGATCAACGCGATTGATGATCTCTTTCGGATCGGTCTGCCCCAGTGAGATCCCGGAAAAAAACAGAAGAAGCAACGACAAGATGGGAACAGGAGATTTCAGAATCATTGTCCTCTCTCCCGAGCAGGCTTTTTCTTACTGTCGCTCAGCAATCAACGGACCGTTAGTTTGAAACAATCACCGCTACCCAATAACCATAACCTATTTCGCCTCAGATTCGAAGACGATGAATCTGAAGGAAGGCTCGAAACGAGAAAGAGTGTCCCTTTGGAGTCCGTCAGAATGAGCACGTCAGAAAGAGTGTCCCTTTGGAGTCCGTCAGAATGAGTGTCCCTAATGGAACGCGTCCCGCTGCACTCCGGGGTGTTGGCACGAACTCACGTTCACGCGTAAGCGTCTCGCTTGCCAGCAGGGACTGGAGGCTGACGGTTGGGGCCCCAACTCAGCGAGGGCAGAACCTCACCAGCGCAGCCTCACCAGCGTCGTGCCACAGGCACGCACCTCACGGGCGCAGCCCCAACGTTGAAGTTCGGGTTTGACCGTTTTGAGTGTCGCCAGTAACATGATCGCACTTTGGAAATACTCCGCAGATTCACGATTACGCTCCTCTGTTTGATCGTTTTGACACCGCTTGGACTCGCCTGGAAGGCGGGTACGGCCAAGGTGGTCATCACTCCCGAAACTCCGATCTGGATGGCTGGATATGCTGCACGGGACAAGCCCGCGCAGGGTACCGGCCAGGACCTCTATGCGAAGGCGCTGGCACTGGAGGATATTCGGGGGAACCGTGTCGTTCTCATCACGACCGACCTGCTGGGGTTCTCGGATGAGTTCATTTCGGGTGTCGCGAAACGGATTGCCGACTCGACCGGGTTGAGCCGGGACCGTCTGCTGTTCAATGCGAGCCACACGCACTCGGGACCGGCACTCGCGCGGGTCCTGGACATTGCCTACCTGATGTCGCCCGAACAGAAGGAGGCCGTTGCCAGTTACACCCTGTCGCTGGCTGACAAACTGGTCTCACTGGTGGAAACGGCGCTCTCTGACCTGCAGCCGTGTAAGGTGACCCATGGGTATGCAACGGCGAGCTTTGCGATCAATCGACGGGTTGAAACGAGTTCGGGGTTCGTCATTGGGGCCAACCGGGCCGGACCCGTTGACCATTCCGTGCCGGTGCTGGCAATTGACTCCGAACGGGGCAGTCTGCGGGCCGTCGTATTCGGCTATTCCTGCCACAACACCACCCTGCAGGGGAGCAACTATCACTACCACGGGGACTATGCCGGTGTCGCCCAGGAGTGGCTCGAGAAACGTTATCCGGACAGCATCGCCCTGTTCGTAACCGGAACCGGAGGCGATTCGAACCCCTATCCGAGGGGAACTCGAGAACTGGCCGAAGAACACGGGGCATCACTTGGCCGCGCGGTCGCTGATGCGCTGACAGGGCCGTTATATTCGATTGCTCCGTCGATAGGAGCAACCTTTGACACTGTCGACCTGGAATTCAAGGTTCCCCCGAGCCGGAGTGTCCTCGAGAAACAGCTGGAGGATGAAAACCCGCACAAGCGGCTTCATGCAAAGAAGTTCCTGGCCGAGCTGGACGCGAACGGCAGCATCGATTCCAACTACAGCTACCCTGTCCAAATCTGGAACCTGGGGAACGCGATCACCCTGGTCGCACTCGGTGGCGAGGTCGTCGGGGACTATGGATTCAGAATCAAAAGGGAAATCGAAGCCAAATCGGTCTGGGTGGCCGGATACAGTAATGATGTCTCCTGCTACATCCCTTCCCGCAGAATCCTGCGCGAAGGAGGGTATGAAGCGGAGGAATCGATGATCTACTACGGTCGTCCGGGGTCGTTTCAACCAACGGTCGAAGACCGGATCATGGCAAAGGTACACGAACTGAGCGCTAAACTGAGGGAGGAGGAATAGATTCGATGAGTAATCATTTTAATCGAAGGAACTTCATTGGCCTGGTTTCTGCAGGCGCAGCGGGGATGCATTTCACAGCGGCCGCTCCCACTTTAAGTGTCTCCGCCGGTGTTGACGGTAAGCCTGCACTGCTTGGCGGAGAACCGGTGAGGACGAAGCCTTTCCCCGGCTGGCCGGTGGTTGAGGACAATGACCGCGCCAATCAGAAAGCTGTCCTGGAATCGAAGCACTGGAACCGGGGAAGCCATGTCGATCAGTTCGAGGAAGCCTGGGCATCGAGACTCGGAGCGAAGTACGCGGTGGCGACTTCGAGCGGGACCAGTGCGCTGGTTGCAAGCCTGGCGGCTCTCGAGGTCGGACCGGGTGATGAAGTTATCGTCCCGCCCTATACATTCGTCGCCACGATCAATGTTGTCTTACTTCACCACGCCCTGCCGGTCTTCGTCGATACCGACCGAAGTACCTTCCAGATCGACCCGGGAAAGATCGCCTCGGCGATCACGGAAAACACGCGATGTGTCATGCCCGTTCATCTCGGCGGAAATGTCGCGAACATGGATGAGATTCTGAAGGTCGCCCGGGCGAAGAATGTCCCGGTTCTCGAGGATGCCTGCCAGTCGCATCTGGCCGAGTGGAGAGGTCAGAAGGTTGGCACGGTCGGCGATCTCGGCTGCTTCAGCTTCCAGGCCTCCAAAAACCTCAACTCGGGAGAAGGGGGTGCGGCAACGAGCAACAATGGAGACCTGATCGCCCGTGTCGCCAGCTTCCAGAATGCCGGCCGCGGCTATGAAATCGATGAGAACGGGAAGTTGATCGGAGACCGGAGTTCCGGATTCGTCTACACGCGCAATGGTGACAACCGGCGTCTGACGGAATTCCAGGGAGCACTGCTGCTCTCGCAACTCGATCGTCTCGAAGAGCAGGCAAAGATTCGGGAACAGAATGCGGAATATTTGACCAGTCTCCTGAAGGAGGTCCCGGGCATCCGGCCTGCAGAGATGTATGAAGGCTGTACGAGGAACGCCTACCACCTGTACATGTTTCGCTTCGATCCCGAGGGTTTTGCCGGAATGTCTCGCAAACGATTCCTCGAGGCGATGAAGGCGGAAGGTGTCGCCTGTTCATCGGGCTACGGAAGGCTGAACAAGGAGCCGTTCCTGGAGACGACTTACAAATCGCGGGGTTTCCGTCGGATCTACACTGAAAAGGAGATCCAACTGCTGCTGGAGCGCAATGAGTGTCCCGAGAACGACCGGCTCTGTGATGAAGCGGTCTGGCTGATTCAGACCCAGCTTCTGGGCCCCCGTTCCGACATGGACGAAATCGCGGCGGCTGTTCGTAAGATTCAGAAGCATGCCGCTTCGCTAGTATAGGTCTCTGGTCTCGAGCGGTTAACCGGGTACGGACAGGCTTCTGGAGGTTCCGAACAGCGATGTCGAGGCGGACTGGACTCATTCTGTGTCTGCTGACTGCGGCTCTCTTCTTCGGCGACGCGCTTGTCGGGGACCGCACGGTCGTCCCCGCCGGATTCCTCTACCGTCATGCGCCGTGGACCGATGTCAACCTCGAGACGATTCAGGATCCGGCCCAGCAGCTCGACCAGATCTACCAGTTCTACCCCTGGGCCCACTACTTCAAGGAATCGGTCTGGAAAGGGGAGTTCCCTCTTTGGAATCCCTTCAACTATCTGGGGACTCCCTTCTTTGCCAACCCCCAGACCGCCCTGCTCTTCCCGCTGACCTGGCTTCACCTGATCTTTCCGTTGAGCCTGTCCTTCACGCTCATCTTCATCTCTAAACTGGCACTGGGCCTGGTCGGGATGTATCTCTGGCTCAACGCCATCGGACTAAGGCCGGTATCGAGCCTGCTGGGAGCGGCCGTCTACACCCTTTCAATGCACACGGTAGCCGGAATCGCTTTCCCCTATTCGACGGTGGAAGTGCTCTTCCCCTGGGTGCTGCTGGCGGCAAAAGCCTTGTGCCGGGGCGGAACCGATGAAGTTCGGAGCGGGCAGGGACAAGCTGGAAGCAAAGTACGACAACCCTCTGGGTTGTCTCTTCCAGAATGCCCGGAGACAAGCTGGAAGCTTGTCGTACGACAACCCTCTGGGTTGTCTCTTTCGAGCTGCCCAGAGACAAGCTGGAAGCTTGCCGTACGACAACCCTCTGGGTTGTCTCTTGCACGATGGCAGGGACAAGCTGGAAGCTTGTCGTACGTTTTGTTCGTGCTGGTGGTTTCGGTTGTGGCGCTGGCGGGGCAGCCTCAGTCGGTGCTTCCCGTTTGTTCGGCGGCCCTGCTCCTGGCGGGTCTGATAACTCGACCGTTGCGGGTGAGGCCGGTGCTGTTGATGGGTTCCGGATTCCTTCTTGCCCTGCTCGTGACCAGCGCTCAGTGGCTGGCAACGCTGGGTTACCTCCGGGAAAGCATGGTGGCGTCTGGCCCGCGCGTGATCCGGTCCGGCTACCCTTACACGCTGGACACCCTGGTTTCACTGATGGTGCCCAACTTCTTCGGGAGTCCGATACAAGGGAATTACTGGGGGTTTCCCGGTTACCAGGACTCGATCTTCTACTCCTCGATCGCCGGGTTCGTGCTTGCCGTCCTGGGTCTCTGGCTGGGACGTCGGCGAGCACATTTGCAGTACCTCTTCCCGCTCCTGCTGCTCCTGATCGGGGCGGGAGTGATCTTTGCGATTCCCGGGATTGAGTCCCTGCTCGATCTTCCGGTCTTTCAGCTGGCGAAACGAAACAAGTTCGTGTTCCTCGGGATCTTCGCGATTGCCCAACTGGCGGCGATCGGGATCGAAGAACTGCAGAGGGAAGAACGAAGACTCCCGGCTCTGACCTTCGGCATGGCCGCGGTCATGCCGGTTTCCGCGGCATTCCTCTTCTGGCACTATTCCGAGTTTCTCAGCCAGTTGGATCCCGCCGGCATCGCTGTTCGCAACGGTCTGATCTGCCTGGGGTTGCTGGCGGCGACGGTGGTGATCCTCCTGTTCGTTCCCGGACGCTGGAGAGCCGGGCTGCTGGTCACATTGGTCCTGGTTGATTTGTCGTTCTTCTCATGGGGCTTGAATCCCCGGGGTTCGAGAGAAGCGCTTTACCCGCAACCTGAGATCAACCAGCTGCTCGTCGGAGAGCGACCCCGAATCTACGGGTTCCAGGGGGCATACACCCCGAACTCCAATCAGGTCTTTGGCTTGCAGGATGTGCGGGGTTATGACGTCATGACTCCGACACGGCTGTTCCGCTACATGCAGAAGATCGACCCCAGTCTTGGAAACGCCTACAAATGGTTGATGGGCTTCGATCCTGACGAGATCGGACTCAACACCCGCATGCGGCAGATTATCGGCGAATTCCTCGAGAATGCCAAACCAGAGGTTATCGAATACCTCGAGACCAGTTCCTACTGGTCGGTCAGTGCAGCGCAAGTCAGGAACCCGGCCCTGTTTGATCTGCTGCATATCCGCTACCTGCTGACCGCCG
>CP070717.1:906380-909509 GCA_020350445.1 Acidobacteriota bacterium
ATGTGCAGCGTAAGATTGTCATTCAGTGCAATGTGGCCGGCAGAGACCTTCGATCGACGGTAAATGAGATTCAAGCCGTCGTTGGCGAAGAAGTGCCACTCCCGGACGGTTACTACCTCGTCTACGGAGGCCAGTTTGAGAGCGAGGCGGAGGCAAGCCGACTGGTAGGCATTCTATCCCTTCTTGCTATTCTGGCCGTTTTCTTTCTGCTGTACGTCGCTTTCGCCAGTTTCAGACTCGCCGTCTTAATGATGAGCAATCTTCCGTTGGCTCTGATCGGTGGTGTAGCCGCAGTTTTCCTGAGCGGTGGAATCCTGAGTATTGCTTCCATGGTCGGGTTCATTACGCTACTGGGAATTGCCACTCGAAACGGGATTCTCCTGGTTTCCCGCTATGAGGATCTGCTACGAAAGGGCAGGTCGCTCCACTCAGCTATCTTGGAAGGTTCGATGGATCGATTGAACCCCATCTTAATGACCGCTCTGACTGCCGGTCTGGCCCTGATACCGCTGGCCCTGACCGGTCACAGGCCTGGTAATGAGATTCAGTCTCCTCTGGCAGTTGTCGTTCTGGGCGGGCTGATCTCGTCAACGTTTCTGAATATGGTGGTAGTTCCCGCACTCTGTTCACGCTTCTACCCGAAGCAGAGGGTAAGGATCCAGCCGCAAGAGCGGCAAAATACAGTAACGAGGTGATGGTGAGGAGTCTTTCTTTCGTCTTTCTTCTTGTGCCACCCGAAACCAAGGACCTTCGGGTGCACGACTCAAAGTCAATTTCGAAAGGCGTTAGATTCAGGAGATTCCCAAAAGCAGGAAAAACCCGCAGATCACGGTTCCTGCTATCAGACTCACGACCTCGATAGGCTTTTTCGCCTTAGTTCGGCACCACATGTAGAGCCCACTGATCACCAACAGGACGAGTCCGGCTGCAACAGCGTCAATGCAGATACTCCAGATGTGAGTCCATATCCAGTCGCGCTGCTTCTCCGGATTCTCCATCCGGACCCCCGTGAAACTGTGCAACATGTGCAGCACACCCCAAGCGTTCACCCGGATCACCTCGACCTTGGCCAAGCGAATTTCCGGCTCAACGGTGATACTGTAAATCCGCCCCGGTTTGACAACCTGAAACTGAAAATCCTCTTCGGGAACAATCTGTTCGATTTCACCCGAGAGATCCAACTGGAGCATCAGCTCCTTCGCCATCTCCGAATCTTCCATCTCTTCTTTCAGGTGGACGACCTGCTCAAAAGATGACTGCTCCCGGTCCGGCCAGAACTGTGCAATCCTCCAAGTGGGGTGATTCAAAAGTAATCCGGAGAGCGAAAACAGCCAGATGAAGAAGAGCAGGTACAGCCCAAGATAGATGCGGATTCTCTGGTTCCATTGAGCCATTTTCTTGATTACTTTTTGGGCCGGTATCCTCGACATAGCCTATCTAACAAGAAGTGTTATCGCGGAAACAATCGTGACGGCTCCGCATACAAGGGTCACTAACCCGGCTCTACGTTTTGCCTTAAGAAGGCTCCAGAGGTAAACCCCACTCGTCGACAGGAAAAGGATCAGGCAGATGGAAGCGTCAGCGAGCCATCGCCACATTGTTGTGTAGAACCAATTCCCGCGAAAACCTGCCAGGTGTGGTCCCGGCGATTTGTGGAGATACAGGATTGCAGCCCAAAAACTCAAATCTCTTTCTTCTACTGAAGCTGCCCGCCTCGCGACATCCACACGAACTATGGTTCTTCTTCTTGGCTTCATGACGGGGATTACCAACTGCGTTGCATTCTCCTCTTGCCTGAAGAACTCTATTTCGCCGGTAATCCCGAGTTGAGACAAGATCGCTCGCGCCAAATCCAGATCGGCGAGATCCGAAGGGATCTCAATATCACTTCTCTCCCATCTTGCCGCCAATGGTGACGACCCGGGTGCCCACGTGTGATTGAAAAGAATCGCACTGACTGCGTAAAGCAGGATGAAAGGACTCACAAACAGACCCGCAAAGATGTGAAGTTTACGTGTCCACTTGTTCAGCCGGGCAAAGTATCGTTCTGACCTGTTTCGGTGTCGATCAACTCCAAGACCACTTCCTCTCTTCATTGCGCTGATATCTTACTCTCTCCTCATTCAACAAATGACGACGCCGGCTATTAGCAGACTGCCAGCAAGGTACTAATGCCGGGCTCACAGTTCAGTCTTACTAAGACGCAGAGCATTCGCAACGACCGAAACGGAACTAAAGCTCATAGCCGCAGCGGCCAGCATGGGACTCAGGAGGATACCGAAGAAGGGGTATAGGATTCCCGCGGCAACTGGAACTCCCAGCGAGTTGTAGATAAATGCGAAGAAGAGGTTCTGTTTGATATTGGCCATGGTCGCACGGCTTAATCGCCGGGCTCGCGTGATTCCGTTGAGGTCACCCTTGACCAGAGTCACTCCTGCACTTTCCATGGCGACATCGGTCCCGGTGCCCATGGCTATTCCCACGTGAGCCTGAGCCAGCGCGGGAGCATCGTTGATTCCATCACCCGCCATGGCCACGATCGATCCTTCGGCCTGAAACCGCTGGACCGCCTCTGCTTTTTGATCAGGCAATACCTCTGCGACCACATCGTCGATAGCCAGTTTGGCAGCTACCGCCTCCGCAGTGGTCCGGCTATCTCCGGTAAGCATAACTACCCGGATGCCCTCCGCATGTAGATTGGCGATTGCCTCTGGCGTACTTTCTTTGATCGGGTCGGCAACACCAAGAAGGCCCGCAAGCCGGCCGTCGAAGGCCACGAACATCACTGTGTGACCCTCTTGGCGAAGCGCCTCGGCTTTGTCCACTAAGTCTGAAGCATCTATCTCAAGTGTTTTCAACAGGGCGCGATTGCCCAAGGCCACTGCCACGCCATCGACCCGCCCGCGGACGCCCTTGCCCGAAATGGACTCAAAATCCTCCGTTGCTTCAAGCCGCAGGCTTTCCTTCGAGGCCGCCTCGACTATTGCCGCCGCCAAGGGGTGTTCACTACCTCGCTCGAGACTTGCCGCTAGTCGAAGCAGGGTGGTTTCGTCTGTCCCTTGAACCGCCTCAATCTCGACCAGCCTGGGCTTACCTTCCGTCAGGGTTCCGGTTTTGTCGACAACCAGG
>CP070717.1:909609-916010 GCA_020350445.1 Acidobacteriota bacterium
AAGAGACAACTTCGAACGATCGAAAGCGGGAATGTCGGCGACGGGGCATGCGACAGGTTGTCGGCCATTCTAGTGGATGTCATCTGGCACTTCCGCAGACATATCTGGGCAGAGAACTTGATCATCCTTCCCACCGCCAGGAAATTGATTCCGGACAGTTCTGACGATCTTTGGAACTTGAACCGAACCAGAAGAGGATTTACGGATGCATAGGCTGCTCTCGATGAGACGACGACGCTATGAACCAGGTTCGAGCGCAATGACTCGTGTTCTATTATTTTTGCTAATGCTCTTCGCCCTGGGATCCGGTCTGGCAATGGCTCAGGAAGACGATGAGTGCCTGGCCTGCCATGGAGAAAGGGACTTTGTCGGCGAGCGTGATGGCAGGAGGATTTCCCTATACGTCAACGCCGATCGGTTTGCCGGTTCGGTCCACGCAGAAATTGGCTGTGCCAGCTGCCATATGGATGCGACGGCCGAACACGCATTCGAGGATGATCCGCGGCTGGCCCCTGTCGACTGCTCAATGTGTCATGACGAGGCCGTAGAGGAGTTCAATCGAAGTCTGCACGGTGTGGCTTTGAGTCGGGGGCGTTACCTGGCCCCAACCTGTGTGTCGTGCCACGGAAAGCACGATATCCTTCCCCACACCGATACCACCTCGAAAACTTATGTGAGGAACATCCCGTCCCTTTGCGGTTCCTGCCACAAGGAAGGGACTGAAGTCTCGGAACTTCGCACGATTGCAGAACATCACGTTCTGGAAGACTATTCTGAATCGATCCATGGAGACGGGCTCTTCAAAAGAGGTCTGATCGTGACGGCTGTCTGCACCAGCTGCCACACGTCACATTCGATCCTGCCCCATGAGGACACGCAGTCCTCAATCAACCGAAACAAGATCGCCGATACCTGCATGAACTGCCACGCCCAGATCGAGCAGGTCCATACGAAGGTGATCCGTGGAGAACTCTGGGAGAGGAGACCTCACGAGATTCCAAGTTGTATTGAGTGTCACCAACCCCACAAGATTCGCAGAGTCTTTTACGAGGAAAGCTACCCCGACAGGCTCTGTGTTTCCTGCCACTCGGACGAGAACCTGACTGTTACAAAGGATGGGGAGACACGCTCTCTCTATGTCGACGCCTCAATGGTGGAGAACTCGGTTCACTCCACCAACGCCTGCGTCAAGTGTCATACGAATGTCAGTCAGGCTCGCGATCCGGTCTGTCTGGACAGTGGTCCAGTCGACTGTTCGATGTGTCATGCCGAACAGGTCGAGCAGTACGAAGTGAGTCATCACAACCATCTCAGAGTGAATGGCAACGAGGACGCCCCCTACTGTTCGGACTGCCATGAAGTCCATAACGAAAAAGACAACGAGGATGTCAACTCACCGACATTCGCACGGAACATCCCCGATCTGTGCGGACGCTGCCACGGCGAGGGGGAAGTTGCGACCATCTCTTACAAGGGAACGCAGCACGAGATCATCCGAAACTACCGGATGAGTATTCACGGGAAAGGGCTTCTGGAGAGTGGTTTGCTCGTCACCGCGACGTGCGTCGACTGTCACACATCTCACAGTGAACGCCCTGCCTCGGATCCCTTGTCTGCAGTGAATCCCAAGAATATTGGGGAGACCTGCGCGGTCTGCCACCAGGGAATCTACGAGCAGTTCCAGAAGAGCATTCACAGTCCGTTACTCACCGAAACAGATCAGGATCTTCCCGTCTGTAGTTCCTGCCATGCTTCGCACACGATTGCACGCGTGGATCAGGGTGACTTCAGACAAGGGATTCTTGATCAGTGCGGACGCTGTCACATGGAGGTTACCGAAACCTACTTTGAAACGTTCCACGGGAAGGTTTCGAAACTCGGATCCGATATCACAGCGAAGTGTTATGACTGCCATGGGTCTCACGACATCCTGCCGGTTTCGAATCCCGAGTCAAGACTGAGCCGCGAGAATGTCATCGAGACCTGTCGCGGGTGCCATCCCAATTCCAATCGAAAGTTCGTCGGGTATCTGACCCATGCGACCCATCACAACCGGGACCGCTATCCTTACCTCTACTACACGTTCTGGTTCATGACCATCCTGCTCGTTGGAGTCTTCACATTCTTCGGGATCCACACCGCTCTCTGGCTTCCAAGAGCGCTGAAGGAAAGAGCGAACGGTGCGGCCGAAAGCGTCCAGGTGGCGGATTCACTGAAAGGGCGCTACTACGAGCGGTTCGATGGGTATTCAAGAATTCTTCACTTGATGGTCATTACCAGCTTCCTGACACTGGCAATAACCGGCATGACGATCAAGTTCGCCGATGTCGGAATCTTCCAGGTGATCTCGCGCCTGATCGGAGGTTATGAAGTCAGCGGGTTCCTGCATCGTGTCGCTGCGATCATCACCTTTGCCTATTTCGCGATGCATATCGGCTACCTGGTGCAGAAGGTCCGCCGGCGCGAATGGCCGGTAAAACGAATGTTGATCGGCGAAAACACCCTGATGTTCCGGAAGGAGGACATCTTCGAGTTCATCGGCACCATCAAATGGTTCCTGGGAATCGGACCGAGACCAGATTATGGTCGCTGGACCTACTGGGAGAAGTTTGACTACTTCGCCGTATTCTGGGGTGTCACAATCATCGGATTCAGTGGATTACTCCTCTGGTTTTCCGAGTTCTTTACCAATCTGGGGATTCCAGGTTGGGTGATAAATGTAGCAACGATCATCCATAGTGATGAGGCGCTGCTCGCAACCGGGTCCATCTTTACAGTGCACTTCTTCAACACGCACTTCCGTCCGGACAAGTTCCCGATGGATCCGGTCATCTTTACAGGGCGAGTGCCCGTCGAGGAACTCAAACATGATCGTCCTCGCGAGTACTCGATAGCAATACAGAATCGGGTAATCAGAGACAAGCTGAGAGATGCCCCACCGGAATGGCTCGAAAAGGCCGCTCGGGTGTTTGGCTTCACTTGTCTTGGTATAGGGCTGTTCATCGTCGTACTCATCATCTACTCGATGTTGTTCGTGTACCAGTAGAGCCCGCATTCCCGACAGGGAGGTCCCGATCTCGGTGACCTCCCTGTCGTCTTTCCTTCCCGAAAACCGTCGCTTTGGAGCGCCAGCCTGACACCACCGACTGCTGCCCAGAGAAGGCCTCCTGGATGGTTCTCACTGCTTTCTAGTGATGGTGTGCGAGAGCGATCTCCCTGGAACACTGGCAGCTACCATATCCAGCCCCGCCATCTATCCATAAAAACGCTGTCGATCATGATGTTCACATCGAAACACTCTTCAGCACCTCCGCCAGAATTGGATCCGAAGCACTCCGATTTATCGTTCAGCCAGGTTAGAGTGACACCATAGATTCCGGTCTTCTGAATATGAAACCACTGGTATCCATGGTGGACCTGATCATCGCTTGCGGGCACATGAATTATCTTCTTCTGCGGAAATCGCGTATCCCCGATGATCTCAACCAGTACCTGAAAGCTCGGGTACCAGTGATTGCTTTTGATACTTCCCCTGTTGATTGCATTCAGACCGATGCGCCAGAAGCCAGGTGTCAGCTCGGCTGTGTACATCGCCCAAAGGCAGTGACCAAAATGATTTGACTCCCCTCCATGATCCCAGGCAGTGAAAATCCCGGCACCTTCCGAGTACCATGTACACCCTTCCTGTCCCGGATCCTCGGGAGTATGGGGAGTGCCCGGGAAGAAACCGGATATTTCTGTGAAATCAACACCGGTTCTTGTGATATCTGCCCCGGAGAAGCCACCGGACTGTGCAAATGGATATGCACTCATAAGAACCGTGAGTACAAACAGCTGAAAGGCCAACCTTACCTTCATTCTTCCCTCCTTCATTCCAAACCTGCGACGGGGAGGAACCTGCAATAGCCCCCCCACCTGCCAAACTGATTCCCAGTTCTCGACGAACATGGTGGAATGCGTGCCGACTCTTATTCCCTGCGTGACCCGAATGCTCCAGAAGTCAGTTGTCTCCTCTGCTCTGGATCTCAAGAGCGTGATCGATCTGTCGAAGTAGGGACGGTGTTGAGTCAACGCAAGCTGCGTTCGATACAACATCCATTCAGTAAAGGTGAGAGGATCAAGCTGACCGCTAGAAGCACTGAACTTTCAATGGGACGGGAAGATTCATCGCAGGGCTGGTTCACATCTCCAGATTCCAGAGCTACGAACACATCAATCACCTCCTCGATGCATGTGTCCGGGATTTCTCCCGAAGTATCTCCCTCCGGGATTAATCTGTCAATAAACTTACCATCTAAATTCTAGGTGATTTTTATGTTAATCTTGACCGCTATCTGCTGACTTCACATGGCTTTACTCACCATTCCCTCTGAGATACACTCACTTCGCTGAAATGCAAATTCCTATCGGGCACTTCCGCTGCAATTAAAGCTCCTCCGCTGGAAAACAGCGTCCTACAGGTGGAGTCGAGACGGATTCAGCCTGAAAATGTCGACTACAGGAGTCCTCAATGAGTCAAACGAAACCCTCCTGGGAAACACTCGGTGAGTTGATCGCGACTCGCAACAGTCTGGCGCTCCTCCGTTTTGTCAATACGCTCAGCACCTCTGAGATCGCGCGAGCCATCTCGCGTCTGGACAGTGAGGAACAGCTGAGCCTGTTCAGCCTTCTCAACCCGGAGGATGCAGCCGATGTCATTGAATCTATTTCCGAAGCTCAGGCCGCAGACCTGGTGGAGGAACTGCCGTCGGCGCAGGCGGCGGCGATCCTCGAGGAACTGCCCAGCGACCATCTTGTCGATGTGCTCGGCGAGATGGATGGAAGTTCCAGCCGGGCCATCCTCGCCCGGATGGACGTGGAGGGCGCCGCTGAAGCGAGGAAACTGCTGTCCTACAAACCCGATTCCGCTGGCGGGCTCATGGTTTCGGAGTTTCTTGTTTTTCAAACGGATGACACAATCCAGTCTGTTCTCGATGATTTGCAGGCCAACCGGAGCAGGTATGCCGATTTTCACGTCCAGTACTTCTATGTCGTGGATCGGGAGGAC
Source organism: Acidobacteriota bacterium (assembly GCA_020350445.1). Classification (GTDB taxonomy): domain Bacteria; phylum Acidobacteriota; class UBA6911; order RPQK01; family JAPXNP01. Next base: position 914,657 of record CP070717.1, read on the forward strand.
CGGCTGGCTGGAGTGCTGCGGATGCACGATCTGCTCTTTCCGAGGAGACAGACCCTGCTGACAGAGGTCATGATTCCTTCCCCTCTCAGTGTTGCCGAGGACACTTCTCTTACAGAGCTGCGTGAATTCTTCGAAGAGCATCGTCTGTTCGGAGTCCCGGTCGTCGATGCCCGACACCACATGGTGGGTGTGGTCCTTCCTGGTGCAGTCGAGGAAGCACTCAATAAACGTAAGACCAGGACATTCCTGCGCTTGAGTGGAATCATCGGCGGAGAGGAATTTCGCACCATGCCGCTGGCCTCCCGGTCCGGCCGCCGCCTCTCCTGGCTGAGTATGAACATTGTTCTGAACATCATTGCGGCAAGTGTCATTGCCCTGTACCAGGACACCCTTGCCACAGCCATCACACTGGCTGTGTTTCTTCCCATGGTCAGTGACATGAGCGGCTGCTCGGGTAACCAGGCGGTTGCCGTTTCGATGAGAGAACTCTCTCTTGGGCTGGTCAAGCCGGGCGAACTGCTCTGGGTATTGCTGAAGGAAGCCTGGCTCGGAATCATCAATGGCCTGGTGCTCGGCATCCTCCTGGGATTCGTTGCCTTTGCCTGGAAGGGAAACATCTGGCTCTCCGTGGTGGTTGGTGGAGCACTGGCCGCCAACACCCTGGTGTCAGTCATGCTGGGCGGAATGCTTCCCCTCATCTTACGGCGCCTCAAACTGGATCCAGCACTGGTTTCCAGCCCGCTACTCACTACTGTTACCGATATGTGCGGGTTCTTCTTCGTCCTGAGCTTCGCCGCCGCCGCGATGTCGAACCTGGGAGGCCTGTAGTTCCAGGTCTTGGATCGGACACGGGGGTGAAGCGGCCCCACCGAGTTGATTGAGGGTCGAAGTGCAGTTCCTTCCAGTTCAGTTCATGCAACGCTCCTACGCGCCCTGAATGGAGACTCAGTCCCTCGCAGTTTCACGCCAGACGGACCGGAGTTTCCAAATCTCAAGACGGTCGACGACAAGATCGTCTCCTTCCCCAAACAGGGACACTCCGGTACTCTCTCGACTTGGGAAGATCTGAGCAGTGATCACAGCGGTCCCGTCATCGGCGAAGACTTCCACGCTCGAGGAATCCACGAACATGTGCAGATCCAGTCCGCCATCCACACTTTGCCAAAGTGGGGCCTCAAACCGGCGCCCAAAACCACTGTAAAAACCAGCATCGCCGCTCTCCGACCGGTCCAGAAAGAGAAAAGGGCCCTCAGGTTGGACTCCAACCCGAGTCTCTTCCTGCTCACCTTCCCTCACCGAAAGACCGAACGGTTTACGGGGAGAACCGGAGACCGACATCCGAATCTCCAGCAAG
>CP070717.1:916110-920337 GCA_020350445.1 Acidobacteriota bacterium
AACCGACTACTACTGAAGCTGAGCCTCCTACTATTCGACGGACGTTTCTACTCAGAGGCATTGGAGAACTTCTCTCGGATGGCGGCGACGATTACCAAGCCCCAAGAGCAAGTTGTGGAATTCTATCTCGTAAGTGTCTGGCAGGGCATCCTCCTGGATTTGTTGGGGGAACGGGAGCGGGCCTTGACTCACTACCGCAATGCCCTTTCAACGGGGCTTGATCCCAGTATTCAGCATTCACAATACGATCTTATTCTTGACCGGGGTTTTGTCGAAGATCGGATTGAGCGGCCATTTAAGCGAGACTGAAGTGGCCCCTCTCGAAATGGACCTAAACCATTTGTTGAACAAAGACTATCGCGATCCGACCACGAATTGCCAAGCCCCAACGGGGCAGCAGTGATCCGACCCCAAATTATCAAGCCCCAACGGGGCGGCAGAACACAGCCCGGGGGAAGCGAAGCGCTCACCCGGAGGGTCGTGGGCACCACCATATTCCCCAAGCCCTGAAAGGGCGGCAGCGAAAGTGCCAGGCACTTTTGTAAGCTTATTTTTTTCAACACCTTACTTTCCCTGAAGGTGCCCGGCACCAAAACGTAGTCGGGAGGGGGCATCGATCACCCAGGGCTCATGCCCTGGGCTTCACGCTGTCGCGCTTTCAGCGCTCTCTCCTGCCTCCTGCCTCCTGCCTCCTGTCTTCTGTCTCCTGTCTTCTGTTTCAAGGTTCCAGGCACATTTAGCATCGGAATCAAGCTACACTCGGAACGTATAGCCTGCTATGAAAGAGAAACACACCTATTGGCCTCACTGGATCACGCCAGCATTGCCGGGTTGAAACTGTGCAAAGGTATTGATACTTGAGGAGACTTAGTCTGCTCAATTATCATAACGAGCAACCTCATCATCATGATCGGACAGCGGGTAGCCCATTACGAGATTACGGCGAAAATCGGCGAAGGCGGTATGGGAGAGGTGTATCAAGCCACGGACACCAAGCTCAAGCGCAATGTGGCACTCAAAGTCCTGCCCGAAAGTGTTGCACAGGATCCCCACAGGATGGGGCGTTTTCAGCGCGAGGCCCAGGTGCTGGCTTCACTGGATCACCCCAACATTGGGGCTATTTACGGAGTTGAAGATGCGGGCGACACCAAGGCCCTGGTCCTGCAGTTAATCGACGGGCCGACGCTGGAGGACCGAATCTCCCAGGGTCCGATCCCTGTTGACGAAGCCCTGCCTATCGCGCTGCAAATCGCTGATGCTCTCGAAGCGGCTCACGAGAAAGGCATCATCCACCGCGACCTGAAGCCTGCCAACATCAAGATTACTCCCGAGGGGCAGGTGAAGGTGCTCGACTTCGGGCTCGCCAAAGCAATGGAGCTTCCCGAGACCGACTCGGATCCCGGATTGACACATTCACCCACGCTGACAATGGCCGCAACCCAGGCAGGAGTCATCCTGGGCACGGCGGCTTACATGAGTCCTGAGCAGGCGCGCGGCCAGGTGGTTGACCGACGCTGCGACATCTGGGCGTTCGGCTGTGTGATCTATGAAATCCTGTCTGGTAGCCGTGCCTTCAGTGGAGAAACCGTCTCGGACACCCTGGCCGCGATCCTCAAGGAGACTCCCGATTTCGAAAAGCTGCCGGACTCCGTCCCTGGTTGGGTCCGGCGACTTCTTCGTCGTTGTCTCGCAAAGGACCCGAAACGCCGGCTGCGGGACGCCGGCGACGTCCGGCTCGAACTGGCGGAAGCCCTGGCGGGAATCGAGAACAATGACCCGGATGGCGCCACTCAGGCCGAACCAGTGGCGGTTGGCGGAGTCAGCGGGAGGTCGATCGCCTTAGTGACCGCAGCCGCAGTCTTGATAACGGTAGCTCTCACGCTGATTGGTGTTTCGTGGTTTGGTACGCCCGACACGAGGCCAGGCGGAGTTCTCCGAAGCGAAATCCTGCCAGCCGCCGGGGAGCGGCTGAGCCCGTGGCTTTCCGTACCTGTCATTTCTCCTGATGGCAGGACGATCGCCTACACGGTCAGGAAGGGGGCGAGTTCACGCATCTACTTGAGACACCTGGACGAATTCCAGGCGACCTCCCTGGCAGGTACCGAGAGAGGTGGATTACCTTTCTTTTCCCCTGATGGCACCTGGCTGGGGTTTACGGTTCGCGGCGAAGCCATGTATAAGGTTCCGGTCGCCGGCGGAGAGCGAACGTTGGTTGCATCCGGTGCCTGGTGGGACACGCGAGCAAGCTGGGGTCCTGGAGACAAGATTGTGGCCGATTCGCTAGGAAACATCAAGGACGGTCAGGGCGGTCTTGCGCTGGTCGATGTGGGTACCCGCGCAGTCACCACGATCACGAGGCGCAATTCCGACGCGGGTGAAGCCTATCATCGCTACCCCAAGATGCTCCCCGATGGCAGTGTGCTTTTCTCGATCGACGAGGTCGGCAATCGAAGCGTCCTGGCCCGCTACTTTCCGGACAATGACTCAAGGGAGACTCTGGATGTCGAAGGGAGCGGCCCGTTTTCCTATTTGAGCAGCGGGCATCTCGTCTTTCAACAGGCGGGAGTGAGTGTCGTCGCACCGTTTGATTTGACCGACAGCACGCTGGGGACGCCGGTGCCTGTCATGCCAGGCGTAGACCCGCTGTTTCTTGACGTATCACCCGGAGGCACAGCTGTCTACCTCCATTTTCCCGGTGGTGGAGGCAGTTCGATCGTCCGAGTGGGTCGAGACGGCAGCGCTACTCGCCTCATCGAGCAGAAGGCCAACTACCGTTGGCCCCGTCTGTCTCCGGACGGGCTCCGGCTGGCTATCGGAAAAGAAGAAGGGGAAGCCACCAACTGGTTTGCCGGGAAACAAGCCCCCAGTATTTGGACGATCGATTTGGCCTCCTCGAGGGAAAGTCTCCTCCAAGACAGCGGTGGCTATAACACTGAGCCAGTCTGGACACCGAACGGAAAACGGATCGCCTACAGCGCCGCAAGGACGACTAGCGACATCTACTGGCAGGAAGCCAGGGGCGGTGTCTCCGAACCCCTCTCGGAAGAGGACCTGGATCAGTGGCCGACATCGTTCTCGGCGGATGGGAGCGTACTGATGTTCTATGGCAGTCCTCTTCCTGGCAGGACCGCTATCATGGGTTCCGCGAGCACGGACCAGGACGACATCTGGGTCGTTCCCGTGGATGGCTCTTCCCCGGCCAAGGCGATTGTGAGAGAGCCCGGTAGCCAGAAGAGTGGTCGATTCCATCCGCAGGGTAGCTGGATTGCGTACTCCTCGATGGAAACAGGCAAGCCGCAGATCATGGTGCGCAAGTACCCGGAGCTCGAACCGAGATTCACCGCTTCGTCGGACGGCGGCGTCGATCCGAGCTGGTCTCCGGACGGGAAAGAGCTCTTCTACCTGAAGGACGATCGGATGATGGCCGTCGCTTTCAACCCCGACTCTGCCGATCCCCTCGGAGCAGAGACCGAACTCTTTCAATTCGACTTCGCATTCGACCCCTCGGGGGATCAGAGCTACGACGTCTTCCCCGACGGGCAACACTTCGTCATGTTGCAGCAGGATGCGCAGAACCCACCCCGGCTGCGTGTCGTCGCCGGTTTCTCAGATGAGGTGTCCCGCCTGCTGAGCCTGCAAGATTGATAAGTTCGGAAGTCCCACAGGAGTCGCGAGCCTTCTAACTTCTTCTTCAAGCGCTGAAAGCGCATCAGCGGATCGCCCCGGGGCCAGGGCGTGAGCCCTGGGAATTAGAAAGAGTGAACAACATTCAAGCGCTGAAGGCGCGACAGAGAATAGCCCAGGGCGTGAGCCCTGGGTCAGGGAAACGTCATAAGACAAGAGAAGCGCTGAAGGCGCGACAGGGCTTCTTCTTCGGAGAAACAGAACAATCCTCTACCTCCTGACTTGTAGCTTATAACTTCTAACTCGTGAGTCCCGAGTCGCGTAGCGACGGTACAAGTTAGCGCAGGGGGCGAACCCTTGGGAATGAGGTGCCTCCCGTCTCGTTTTGGCCGAAGGTGCCAGGCACCTTCGTAACCCATTTACTATCAATATCTTAGATTTCTTGAAGGTGCCTGTTTGGATGGATAAGCCAGATTTGGGAAACTGGTGGAGAGGAAGAAGGGCGCGGCATGTTATGGGAGCAGAAGCATTGGATTGAACCGTTTTCTTGTTGTGGTGATGAGCTCAAGTGGAGAGTCCCCCTTCCAGATCAGCTGTTGGGCT
>CP070717.1:920437-929921 GCA_020350445.1 Acidobacteriota bacterium
CTTGAGCGGCATTTCCTCGGTCACCGCCTCATCGAACGCCTCCCGTCTTTCAGGCGGGAGGTTTCGGTTCAGCGCGTCCAGGAAGGAATCTTCGAGATCGACAAAGAGCTGGTCGATTGCGATCGAGTAGGTTTGGGCATCTTTCCGCGAGAGTTTCCGGCGACTCTCGGTACAAAACCGATCCTCCGCTCTGAGGGTACAGAAACGGCTCATCGCTTTCAGAACCAGGTCGTCGAAGTCGGGGAGATGTCTCTGAAAAAACCGGAGCGTCTCCTGGAAAGTCGGCTGGTTATCAAAGAGCTCGTCGAGCTGGTCTCGATCTTCCGGGGATACTGCGGGGAGCATTGTCTGAAGGAAGGTGTTCTCCAGCTGTCTCAGGAAGTCCAGGCTGACGGCGTCATAAACCTTGAGAAACTCGTCATAACTGTTGCGGGGCCGTCGGATCTTTAACGCGAGATACCCTCCCGTGACCCCCGCCCCAACCAATTTCAAGATAGTTTTTAGCTCCATAGGTCCAACATCATTCTAAGCGAACGGAGGGCTGTCGTTAAGAAGCCAGTCACAGAAACACGCTTCAGTAGGATAACCCGTAGTCGTACGGGTAGAGGGGAGTGTAGTCTTCATCTCCCAGGTTGATCGGGATTTGGGACATAGAGGAGGGCCAGCTGCAGGGGAGTTTGCCAACCGGAGCAAAGACCCCGAAGAGAACGTCCGCTACTCCGCGGCCTTCGGTGCCTGGAAGCCAGGAGGCGATGATGGCGTCTGCTTCCGCTTCGACCTCACCAAGGATCATCGGTCTTCCCGAAACAATGACAACAACCAGAGGAGTCGCGGTTGCCGCAATTCGACTGATGACAGCGCGGTCGTCGTCGTCGAGAAGGAGTGACTGGCGATCGCCATACCCTTCAGCGTAGGGAGTTTCCCCGATTACGGCGATAGCGATGTCGGCCATGGCGGCACCGGTTCCCCAGCGGGAATAGGTCACGACCGTAGCGGAGGAAACGGTCTGCTGGATTCCCTCCAGTATGGTCGTTCCGGTGGTGATTGGACCGGATCCCCCCTGCCAGGTGATGGTCCAGCCGCCACACTGGTTGCCCAGGTTGTGAGCATTCTTCCCGGCAACCAGAATACGGGCTGTGTCGGGTGAGAGGGGTAGCAGACCGTCGGTGTTTTTCAGCATGACCTGGGACTGTCGAACGGCTTCTCTTGCCAGCTCGCGGTGGCCTGCAGAGCCGAAGCGATTCTGCAGGGTTCGATCGGTCCAGGGAGAACGCGAGAAGAGTCCGGCGGCGAACTTGACGCGCAGGATCCGTCGAACCGCGTCATCGATTCTCGACTCTGGGACTTCGCCTGAGGCGACCAGACCGGTAAGAGTCGTGATGAATTCCTGGTAGCGGTAGGGCACCATGATCATATCGAGTCCGGCGTTGATCGATTCACGGACCTGGTCACGGTAGGTGCCGGGGAGTTGATCGATGGCAGCCCAGTCGGAAACCAGGAACCCTTCAAAACCGAGCTCCTCCTTCAAGAGATCGGTGAGAAGGTATTTCTGTGACGAGAGCTTTTGACCATTCCAGCTGCTGTACGACACCATGATCGTCCCAACGCCCGCCTCCAGGGCCCCGAGGTAACCGGGAAGATGAATGCGTCTAAGCGTCTCCTCATCAACTCGAGTGTCGCCCTGGTCGATACCGAACTGGGTCCCGCCGTCCCCCATGTAGTGCTTGGCGCAGGCGACAATCCCGAGAGGGTCGGAGAGATCTGTTGTCTGGAACCCGAGTACCGAAGCGCGGCTCAACTCCTGGACCAGCGACGGGTCTTCACTGAAACCTTCATACGTTCGGCCCCAGCGTTCATCCTGTGGAACAGTGACGCAAGGACCGAATGTCCAGTTAATGCCCGTGGCTCGAACCTCGCTTGCGGTGACCCGGGCAACTCGCTCGACCAAATCGCTGTTTCTCGTGGCGCCCAGCCCGATGTTGTGAGGGAAGATGACGGCTCCAAAGACATTGCTGTGACCGTGAACCGCATCCACACCGTAGAGGATTGGGATGCCGAGTCGGGATTTGAGTGCCTCGGACTGGAATTGATCCACCATGTCTGCCCAGTGATCGACCCGGTTCACCTCTGGAGTTGAGCCCCCGCCGCTGAGGATTGAGCCCAGGTGGTAGGTTGAGATGTCACTGACATCGGAGATTGCTCTCCTTTCCGCCTGCGTCATCTGTCCGATCTTTTCAGCGAGCGTCATCTGTGCGAGCAACTCACTGACTTCGCTATCCCAGGCTGTCAGGGGCTGTCCACCTCGCACCCTGGGAGCAATCATCTGTGAGGTGAATTTCGGACCCCGAGTGATCAGGGCCAACCCGGACAAGGGAATGTGGATATCGGGTCCGAAGCGCGTTGAGGTGGAGGTAACCTGGAGGGTTCCCGAAAAGGAGTCGACCGGGAGATCGGGAAAAAACTCAGCAATGAAGCGCGCCTCATGGGAACGAGCTGGAAGCAGAAACTTGGTCTCTGCGAAGATCGTGGGAGCCTGACTCAAGGTTTTATCGCTGGGGTCAGAACCGTTCTCAGTCGTCTCGCGGATTGCGAGATCCAGGTGAATCTCAATCTCTTCAGCCCCGTAGTTCGTCAGGGCAAGGCCCGTCGAGCGGCCGTTCTCCCGGCTGGCATAGATCATCGGGTCGAGGATCCGGGACGAATGGGGCACCCCGACCTCTGAAATAAACTCGCCTGAGTCGATTTGGGAGAGCTCGAATGTGGCCCCGCCAAAGACCGGGCCGTCAGACTCGACCTCGGCCCAGCCGACCTTTCCGGGATTAGAGGTTCCCGACGTCCAAACCTTGACCACACCCCCGCCAGGTATCTTCAAATCGGTGGTTGAGTCCCCGGTCAGAGCTGCCCCGCTCAACCTATTGCCGTCGGATTCGAAGTAACTGACGGAAAGGGTTCTTTCTTCGTCGATGGGATTGAAGACTGTAATCGAGGTCTTCATGGCAAGGGTGCCAAACTGGCCGTCACCGATCCGGGTAAACACGAGTGGTGCCTGTTCAGTCGAACCGCTGCTGAGGTCAAAGTCGGAAATGCTGGTGTAATCGAACCCTCGCGTCTGGAGGGCGACAGTGGAGAGCGGCGGGTCGGATTCGATTGACAGCGTGCCGACAAAGTCCTCGAGATTCACCCCGGGAAACCGCTCAGAGACGTATTCCGCAACCTGGCCGAGAGGATCCAGCTCCAACTGAGTGGTCGCAAGCACTTCTCCCTGCCGGTTCCTGAGGTAGAGGGTCGCGGTGGATGGGGCCGCATGAGGATTGCAGGCTGCAAACCCCGCTCGCCGCTGGGATGTCGTGTCAACGGGGACAGCGACCCTGGCAGAGCGGGGAGAGTCGACGACACCGACTTCACTCAGAAAGTGTCCTTCGGCAGCGATCAGCTCATAGGTGGCTGTTCCAGTGATCTCCCGGTCCGATACCACACCGGCCCACCCCTTTCTCTGGACTCCGCTTCCAGCAGACTTGAGCAGGTAGGCGGAACCGGGCTCGATCGAGAACTCGAACTCGGATGAAGTCCCGAGATTGGTCTCGAGCGGCATCGGTAGCCCGCTGTCCAGATAGAAGGAGATCGTTCCCTTGACCGCGCTCGCCGAATTGTTGAGCAGAGCGATGGTGGATCGGATCTGCAGATCTGAAGAGAGACCGTCTGCCACCTGCGGAAAGGTAAGGCTGTATCTGAGGTCTGCGCTGTTGACTTGAGAATGCGAGCGAAGCCCCGAGACAGCCCATCCAAGCAGGCTGACGCTGATCAACCCTGCGAGCCCAAGGGGCAGCAGACGTCTCATGAGAGGCCTCTCTCAAATTCTACAGGAGTTCAGCGGCGCTCTGTTGAATCTTCCGAATCGCCTTTACAATATCCTCCAGTTCCTTCGGTGGAGACAGCAGCACCTGGTGCGGGATTACAACGGTCTCCTCACAGATTTTCTCGCTGACAGGGACCGCCGCATCTTTGACCGAGACTTCCTTCCCGTAGTACGGGCAGGTGTAGGGACAGCCCTTGGCCCCATCTTCGATCTCCTGGAACATCGGGTTCTTCGTAAGCGGCCAGGGATACCCGATATGTGAAGGGATGCCTTCAGCATTGAGTGCTTCCACAAAGCGGTTGCGACTGACACCTGAGAACTCGCCTTTGAAGTACCGAAGCAGGTAAAGGTAGTAGCCGTTGCGATCGGTACTGCCATCGCCTGGAACCGGCTCGATTCCGGAAACACCGCTCAGGAGATCATTCAGGAACGCGGCATTCTCGTTCTTTGTCTTCAGCTGATCGTCGAGTCGGTCCAGCTGCGCCAAAAGGATTGCCGACTGAATCTCCGCGAGGCGGTAATTGACGGCCAGGTCGTAGTGGACATACCAGGATTCATCCTCCTTGCGTCCACAGCTGCGAAACATGATGCATCGTTCGGCAAATCCCGGGTCGTTACAGGTGACAATGCCGCCTTCTCCGGCAGTCATGGTCTTACTCTCCTGAAAGCTGAACGTTGCCATGTGACCGAGAGCTCCAATCTTCCGCCCCTTGTAAACCGCCCCATGGGCGTGAGCGGCATCTTCGATCACGACGAATTTATGCTGCTTCGCCAGCGACATGAGACGGTCCATGTTGCAGGAGAAGCCTCCAAAGTGAACTGGAATGATCGCCTTGGTCCGGTCGGTGATTGCCGCCTCGACTGCTTTTGGGCTGATACAGTGATCGGAATACTGGGTATCGACTACTATCGGGATTGCATTAACCTGGAGGACAGCACTGAGGGTGGCGATAAAGGTAACGGCCGGAACAATGACTTCATCTCCGGCCCCGACACCGGCCGCGCGCAGGGCGATCTCGAGAGCAACCGTCCCATTGGCACAGGCGATTCCGAAGTCACATTCATGGTAATCGGCAAATCGTCGTTCGAACTCCTCGGTCTTCGTGCCCTTGTCGGCACCCCGCATCCCGGAAAACCAGCGCCGGCTTCGGATCACCTCTTCGGCATTGCGCAGTTCACTTTCGTCGTAATGAGGCCACTGAAAGAATTTCGCAGTTCGGACAGGGGTTCCGCCACGCATTGCTAATTGAGGCATAACTGACACTCCCTTCGATTGGATCGATGCTCGGTTCAGAAAACTTTTCAAGCCGGAGGGCTAGCGCATCCGACATCAAAATTGCAGACTATAACGATAGCATTCGAGAGGTCTTGAGTGGAGAAAACTTTGGCCAAAGAGAGGAGTTGTCATGTTTCAGTCCCGTCACCCGTTTAGTATGGTTCTAATCATCGGATTGATGATCTTCAGTGGGCTCGCACTTGCTCAATCAGAATCTGATGAACCGCTCTATCGGGACGCCGGTCAGCCCATTCATGTCAGGGTTGCGGATCTGTTGAGCCGAATGACACTCGAGGAGAAGATCGGGCAGCTAAACATGCCCTGCGTCTACGAATCCGGACTGGGCCCTGACATCCCGGCAAAGATGGAGAACTGTAAGAAGTTCGCCGCGGGTACCCTGATCCCGGAGATCGGACCTGGAGGCGGATTCTTCACCCTGGCCAACACGATCCTTCATGAAGGTCCGCTGCAGCAGGTGAATTACTTCAACGAACTGCAGAAGATCGCCCGCGAGCAGACGCGGCTGGGAATCCCACTGCTTCAGACTGAAGAGGGAACCCACGGCCTGATGTGTTCGGGAGGAACGATCTTTCCCGAAGGCCTGGCTCTGGGGAGCACCTGGAATCTGGACCTGCTTCACCAGATCTACGAAGTGGTTGCTCGCGAGGGCAGGGGAGTCGGCATTCATCAGCTCTTTACCCTGGTGATCGAGCCTTACCGGGATGCTCGCCTGGGGCGGAACCAGGAAGGCTACAGTGAAGATCCCTACTACACCGCGCGGATTGCTGAAATCATCGTAGATGCTGTCCAGGGAAACGACCTGACAGCGGGTGACAAGGCTGTCGCCGGGTTCTGCCATTACCCGGGACAGAGTCAGCCCGTCAGCGGGCTCGAACGGGGCGCGATGGAGATCTCGGAACGGATGCTGCGTGAGGTCTTCCTTCCTCCCTGGGAAGCAGGTATCAAAAAGGGGGGTGCCCTTGGGGTGATGGCGACCTATCCGGCTATTGATGGAGTTCCCGTGCACGGTTCATCCTGGATCTTGACGGAGATTCTGCGACATGAACTGGGTTTCAAGGGACTGGTGTTGAGCGAAGGCGGAGGGATCGAGACACTGGTTTATGAGGGATTGGCACCGACCCAGAAGGAAGCAGGTCAGCTCGCCTTGAAAGCAGGTGTCGATGTCGGCATTTCCTATGAAGACGGGTATCTAAAATACATGCTCGAGAGCGTCCGTGAGGGTCTTGTTTCAGAGGAAACGGTGGACCGCTCAGTTGCGCGGATTCTGGAATTGAAGTTTCGCCTGGGGCTCTTCGAGCAGCCCTTCGTGAAGGCAGACGAGTCGAAGCTGAACACCGGTGGGAAGTCTGACCGGAAGCTGGCCCTGGAAGCCGCACGCCAGGGGATCGTCCTGTTGAAGAATGAAGGCAATCTGCTCCCGCTCAAGAAAGACCTGAAATCGATCGCGGTCATCGGTCCCAACGCTGATCACCGCAGAAACCAGTTGGGCGATTACACTTCGGCATCGATTCTTCAGGAGGTCGTCACCGTACTCGCAGGCATCCGCGGGGCCGTTTCAGAATCGACGCAGGTAAGCTATGTCAGGGGCTGCGACGTGATTGACGAGAGCTGGAACGAGATCGATAAGGCAGCGGAGATCGCACGCCAGTCCGAGGTGGCCGTCGTTGTGCTCGGTGAGAACGAGTGGCAGGCCGAGGGAAAGCAGGGGACCTCGGGTGAAGCATTCGACGTGGCTTCTCTCGACTTGACGGGGCTGCAACTGGATCTGGTTCAAGCGGTTGTCGAAACGGGGACTCCCACGGTTGTCGTGTTGATCAATGGCCGGCCACTTTCGACTCGGTGGGTGGCGGAGAATGTCCCGGCAGTTTTGGAAGCCTGGAGCCCCGGAGAAGAAGGGGGGACGGCTGTCAGTGAAATCCTCTTCGGCGATGTGAATCCCAGTGGCCGCTTGCCGGTGACGATTCCCCGCCATGTTGGACAGCTGCCGGTCTATTACAACTTCAAGAAGTCGAAATCCTACTGGATCAAGGAAGGCTGGGGTAAACCCTATGCCGACATGAGCCCCGAGCCGCTGTATGAGTTCGGTTTCGGTCTGAGCTATACGACGTTTGAATACAGCGACCTGTCGATTGAACCGGCGATGATCGGCCCAGCCGGTCGTGTGAAGGTCTCTCTGAAGGTGAAAAACACTGGTTCCCGCGAAGGAACTGAAGTGGTCCAGCTCTATGTCGAAGATCTCATCGCGACCGTTTCGACTTCCGTTCAGGAGATGAGGGGTTTTCGTCGAGTCGAACTCCAGCCGGGTCAGGTCCAGACGGTCACGTTCGAGTTAGGTCCCCAGGATCTGGAGCTGCTCGACCGGCACCTGGAACGGGTAGTCGAACCGGGCGAGTTCAAGGTCATGGTTGGACACTCATCCAGGGATGTTCGCTTGTCCGGGACCTTCGAGGTGAAGTGAATTTCTCCTTGAGCCGATCCCACTGGACCTGTAACCTCTTGGAATGGAAGATGTTAGGGTTCGGTGGGTGCTCAAAGGGGGGTACTCGCAGTTTGTGACTGGAAGCCGGCTCGTGGTGCAGTACAAGCCAGGGCCGCTGAAGGTTGATTTTGATCAGTCTCCGGTCAGGCTGCTGCGCGGGCAGGAGCCGCTTGAGATTGCATTTCGTTTATCCCGGACGGTTACCGCAGAATCTCCAGAAGGCCTGCGCTGGAAGTTAACGCCTTCCGGTCGGATCCGGGCGCTGTTGATACCATCAGGCGGTAGCTTCCTCGGGAATCACAAAGTCCCGAAAGGCCACTTTGGGGTGCAGTGGACGGTTGAAGGTGAGGTCAACCTGTCAGCCGGTCAAGCGCGTCAGCGTCGGTTCTTTCAGGTCAGGACAGGGAGTCGGACCTCCTGGATCTGGGTGAGGCTCTTTGAGACTGGAGGGACACTCGAATCGGTATTGCAAGAAAGCTGGAAGGGTTTTGTTGACCCTTGTTCTGTGGCAGGAGTCCTCGGGCTTCCCGATTCATCATTCGTGACGTGGTCCTGGTCTGGGAGCTTGAACCTTTCGGTGGCTTTGAACCTGACGGTTGACCGTGGCTGGGAAGTCGGCCGGTCGGCGATTGCGGCGAGTCTCACCGCCGCACTGGGCGCTTCTGCGGGAATTCACGCCTCCGCTCGAGTCACCCGGCGCGGGGACTTCACGTTGAGGCTGTCGAGGCGCCGGGGGAAAAGAGAGCTTTCAATTCTGCGCAGGCGGCAAGCAACTGTCGCAGGAGGTCTGGAGGTCGGCGTCTCTCTGGCTCGGAAGGTCCAGGTCAAAGCTGAGCAGACCGGGATTCAACCCCTGCTTTCTCCGGTCAACCGCCGGCTGAAACAAGCCCTGGCGCGACAGCTGGAGATCGGATTGGCCCTCTCAGCAAGTTCCTGGAAAAGAAAACGGATCGTGCTGAAGCTTTCCTGGCCGGATTCGCTGGTAGAGGAGTCGGGAGGTCAGCTCAGACCGGTCTTGAATTCAGTCATCAAAGGAAGGATCCCGGAGCGCACCGCCGAAGTGCTGATCGAGTGGAGTGTCGAGCTGTCGAAGGGGAGACAGCACTCCATCCGAATCAATGTTCTGGACTGGATCAGCCTGGGCAGGGAATCGACCCGGGAGGAGCACCTTTCGGTGAGTGCGACGCCCAAGGGGGACATTCTGATCACACGGGGTTTGAGCCTGGAAAAGGTGGACTACGCCTGGGATGTGGTGCAGCTCATGAGGCTGGTAGAGACCCTGGAAGATGGGCAAGAGGGGCTGGGCAGCACGGAATGGGACCTGATGCGGGAAGGCAGCTTCTCGAGAGACCAGCTGTCAGCGATTCTCAGGGCTGCTTTACACGCCCAGGTGCTGGCTGAGCTGAAGCTTCCCCCTGAATCTGAATTCCCACTGGATCTCAGCTTGACCTGGGTGACGCGGTTCAGTGCCGAGGGACTGGCCGCGGTGAGGAACTGCTCGGTGGATACCGTGAGGGCTGCCCTGATCAGGGCTTTCCAGTTACTGGAGCCTGAACGCTATCGTCCCGGATCGTTCTGGAGGGACTGGATCGACTTTCCGGAGGTTCGAAAAACGGTTGAACGCAATCCTGCGCAGGCCCACCTGTCCAGCATCTATCCGGTGGCTGGACGGTCAGATGTGCAGCGCCGAACAGTCGTCCTGAGGTATCGGCAAATCTATTCCTATTTGCGGATGGCAAGAAGCTGGCGCGAGCAGAAGGGAAGTGTCCGGAGTCTAGTCGAACCGAGGTTTGAAGTCCCCGTGTTTGTCCTGTTTCACCTGCTTTGCCCGGCTCAACTCAGGGAATCCGTC
>CP070717.1:930021-934611 GCA_020350445.1 Acidobacteriota bacterium
CGGATTGGTCCTTCGCATTGAACTCGAGTCCGAAAGGGCCGAAGACTTCGAAAGCCAATTGCGCGAGCTGACGAACGGTCGCTGTCAACTCAGTCGAACCGACCTCGACTAGCTTCCCCCTTTGATCGCTGTGCTCCCTCCTTTATGATCACTCTTCATGAGAAGACACTCGCCCGAAATCCTGACCCGACTAAGTCAGATCGACAGCCCGACACTTTCAAATGCCATCGAACGGTTTCGTGTCAGGCCGCTTACTTCTGGTTACGCTGGATTCGACCTGCGCTGTATCTATCCAAAACTGGGCTCCATGGTTGGTTATGCCGTGACCTGCACAGCCGATAGTACGACGGAGGTGTCCAGCAGCCCGCGAGGGCTCTTTCCGCTCTGGGAAGCACTTGAAGCGTCCCCCAAACCAGCCGTCCTCGTGATCAAAGATATCGGTCCTGAGCGGGTGCGCTCCTGTCATCTCGGTGAGGTGATGGCGACTACGGCCAAGGCGCTCGGTGCTGTTGGATGTGTTTCCGATGGAGGGCTTCGCGACATTCTCGAGATCGAACAACTCGGGGGCTTTCAGCTCTTTTGCCCTGGTTTCACCGTAAGTCATGGGAACCCCGTCATCTGCGATATCAATGTTGATGTCGAGTTGAGTGGTCTTCAGATCCGACCTGGGGATCTTCTGCACGGTGACATCAACGGTCTACTCACTGTGCCCGACGAGGTCATCGAAGACGTATGCGACCAGGTAGAACAGGTCCGGAAGGTTGAAGCTGAGATTCTCGACCTGGTGCGGTCTCCGGGGTTCTCTGTCGACGCCCTGAAGGAACTGCACGGTCGCTTCAAACATTGAAAAGACCCCTGCGGACTCATCCCCTGGTGCTACACTCGCCGGATGGCAAAGAAAGGTCTGGGCAACCGCCTGACACAGTACGGAGATGAAGAGTTCGCTCTCTACCTGAGACGCTCATTCGCGAGTTCAATGGGTTTTTCGCGTGAGGCACTGGGTAAACCGATTATCGGGATTCTGAATACCTACAGCGAACTCAACAATTGTCATCGTCATCTTCCCGAACTCGTTCAGGCTGTGAAACGGGGGGTCTGGCAAGCCGGGGGGCTTCCACTTGAATTTCCCACGATCTCGCTGGGTGAGGTCTTTCTTTCACCAACCAGCATGATGTACCGCAATCTCATGTCGATGGATGTTGAGACGATGATCAAGGCTCAGCCACTCGACGGTGTCGTCCTGGTGGGTGGCTGCGATAAGACGTTGCCGGCGATGTTGATGGGTGCGGCCAGCGCGGATTTGCCTTGTATCGTCCTGGCCGCAGGACCGATGCTGGCCAATCAGTACCAGGGCGAGCGGGTAGGAGCGTGTACCGATTGCCGCAGATTCTGGGGTATGTTCCGGCGAGGGGAAATCGATGACGACGAAATCGGCGTCATCGAATCGCGACTCGCCCCGACGGCCGGGACCTGTGGCGTGATGGGCACTGCCTCCACCATGGCCTGTGCGATCGAGGCCTTGGGGATGATGGTTCCCGGAGGGGCAGCTGCGCCGGCTGTGTATGCCGAAAGGTTGCGGATCGCCGAGGAAACTGGGGTTTTGGCGATGGGACTCGTCGATGCCGGGCTGAGTCCTTCGAAGATCATGACTACGCTGGCGTTTGAAAACTCTCTGCGGAT
This sequence comes from Acidobacteriota bacterium, assembly GCA_020350445.1. GTDB lineage: Bacteria > Acidobacteriota > UBA6911 > RPQK01 > JAPXNP01. The sequence continues at coordinate 931,702 of CP070717.1, forward strand.
CCTCTCCGCAATCGGGGGCTCAACCAACGCTATCATCCATCTCACTGCCGTTGCCGGCCGGTTAGGCATCAACCTTGAACTTGAACATCTCGATCGAATTTCATCGGAGACGCCGGTCCTCGTTGACCTGAAGCCGACAGGGGAAGGCTACATGGAAGATTTCTTCCAGGATGGGGGCGTTCCCGCATTGATGCAGGCGCTCGGAGATCGGCTCGACCAGGGCTGTCTCACGGTGACTCGAAGGTCGATTCGAGAGAATCTTGAAACGGTCCGTCCGAACCGTGGCGTGAGGAAGATCATCCATTCAATTCAAGATCCGGTCTACAGCTCGGGAGCTCTGGCGGTCCTACGCGGGAACCTTGCTCCTGATGGAGCAATCCTGAAGTGTTCAGCGGCGACCCCTTCTCTCCTCAATGGTCGGGGCCGGGCGGTCGTCTTCTCTTCCTTGGGGGATCTGGCCGAGCGGGTCGACGACCCGGAGCTGGATGTCCGGCCCGAGGATTTTCTCGTCCTTCAGAATGCCGGACCGGTTGGCGCCCCTGGAATGCCCGAGGCTGGGTATCTGCCGATCCCCAAGAAGTTGAAGGGGGTCAAAGACATGGTGAGGATTTCCGATGCCCGGATGAGTGGGACTGCGTTTGGCACGATCGTGCTGCATGTTTCTCCCGAATCCGCCGTGGGAGGACTGCTCGGACTCGTGCGGAGCGGCGATTTGATCGAACTGAGTGTCGATAAGCGGAGCCTGAATCTGCTCGTCGAGGATGACGAACTCGCAGCCCGAAAAGCTTCCCAGGAGCCCCGGTCTCCTCAACCGAAGCGGGGGTACGAGCGGCTGTACCACAGGTCGATTCAACAGGCCCACCTGGGAGCCGATTTCGATTTTCTGCGCAAGGAGCCGGAAGAGGAACCTTAGTGCCTGAAGAAACCGGGGCCAGTGAAACGGTGACGGTTCGGGCAGTCTCAAATCTTTTGCTCCGAAGCATTGACGGTCGCCTTCCAGCCAAGCAGAATAGCGTCAGTGTACCCATTCCTAATTCTTCTCGCAGGAATGCTGGTCGTTATTGGGGGGATCCTTTTTTTGAGGCTGCACGCCTTTCTGGCGTTGTTGCTGGGGGCGCTGGTCGTAGCAACCCTGACTCCAGCCGCAGCGTTGCAGGATTTTGCCCTTCAGAACGGAGCCAGCACAGAGGCGGCTGCTCAACTCGCCAGCCAGTCCGCTGGTGAGCGCATAGCACAAGGCTTTGGCAAGACTACGGGACAGGTCGGGATAGTCATCGCCATGGCCTCAATTATCGGGATCTGCTTGCTGGAAAGTGGAGCAGCAGACCGAATGGTTCGTTCAGCCCTGCGGTTCCTGGGTGCGGAACGAGCACCGCTTGCGTTTGTTGGAACCGGTTTTGCGCTGGCGATTCCAGTTTTCTTCGACACGGTCTTCTACTTGATGATTCCACTGGCGAAGGCTACCCGACTGAGAACAGGGAAGTCTTATCTGTTCTACGTTCTTGGGATCGTAGCCGGTGGCACGATGGCGCATTCACTCGTCCCGCCAACTCCCGGACCGCTTTTCGTGGCGGGGGAGTTCGGAGTCGATATCGGGTTGATGATACTGGTCGGCCTGGCCGTTGGAATCGTTGCCTCTACGAATGGGTTCCTCTTTGCCTGGTGGATGAACCGAAGGATTGACCTGCCTTTGCGTGAATCCAGGGAAGCACTCGAGGAACTGGAGGCGATTGCTGCGAAACAGGACAATCAGCTTCCTCCTCTCTGGCTTTCAGTTGTTCCGATCCTGCTTCCGGTGATCTTGATTGCAGGTAGAACCCTTTTCGAATCAGTGGGTTCCGTCGAATTGGGCTTTTTGATGGCACTTGGCGAAAAGAACATTGCCTTGACGGTTTCTGCGGCGATTGCACTCGTAATGCTGCTTTGGAAGACCGAGGCTGGTCGAGTTGTGCAGGCCTCGCGTAAAGCGCTGAGAACGGCCGGAGTGATCATCTTGATTATCGGGGCCGGAGGAGCTTTTGGCTCAGCGCTGCAGCAGACGGGTATCGGAGCTTCGATCCAGACGATCGCGACAACCTACCAGGTAGGGATCCTGCCGCTGGCGTTTTTCTTGACAGCTTTGATCCGCACAGCGCAGGGCTCCGCCACTGTCGCCATGGTTACGTCAGCAGGAGCTTTAATCGCCTTGGCCGATCCGGGGCAACTGGGTTTTCACCCCGTTTATCTCGCCGTTGCTATCGGGTGCGGGTCGAAGCCGATCTGGTGGATGAACGACAGCGGATTCTGGGTGGTCTCGCAGATGAGTGGAATGACCGAGAAAGAGGGACTCATGGCGCTGACTCCGCTGGCGGCGATAATGGGGGTCACCGGGCTGATCGCAACAATGCTTCTGGCCCACTTTCTCCCCCTGGTTTAAGCAGCCTTCACCGTTCGTCCCCGTCGTCCACCTACCGATCTGCCTATCTCGTACCACCACTCCGCCACCCCAGCCAAGAGCCTCCGGCCCCACAAAGGGACAGCCTGTTTCCCCCTATCCAGAAAGGGACAGGCTGGTTCTCGCCAGCCTGGCATCCGAAAAGGGGACAGGCCGGCTCTCACAGTCCTCGCCGTCCGCAAAGGGACAGACTCCATCTGCTGTCCTCGCCGTCCGCAAAGGGACAGACTCCATCTGCTGTCCTGTCATCGCTGGCAACTTGACCGGAAAGGAAAAGGGACAGGCTGGTTTTGGTCGTTGGTCGTTGGTCGCTGGTCGGGGGGCGCTGGTCGCTGGGGTGTGAACATCCGGGTACATGGGTAACAGATTAAACCGGGTACATAGGTAACACTCGGCCCTACCGGGACCCTCTCAGATCGGCCGGGATGTAATCCAGCCTTGCGGACTCTGGGGAAGAAAGCGTCCGTGCAGCTCCC
>CP070717.1:934711-938044 GCA_020350445.1 Acidobacteriota bacterium
GAAGCCGCCACTCGCTGTGCTATACTCGCGCCGATTTCTAGGAGGGTCCTGTTCTGTGCATGAAACGAGTATCGCTGCCAGCATTCTCGAAACGGCTCAAGGTCTGATCCGGGAACAGGGAGAAGGCCGGTTGGAGTCGGTAAAGGTAGCGGTGGGCGAACTCTCCGCTGTCGAACCCGACCTGCTCGTTTTTGCCTGGGAAGCCCTGATCAGCGGGACTTCGACTCCCGATGCAGCCCTTGAAATCGAATGGAGTCCTGCCCAGACCTACTGCCCCACCTGCAACCGGAATCTCGACCGAGCCAGAGGAAGTTGGTTGCGGCTCTGTTCCAAGTGCGGAGACCCCGTTGTCACCAAGGGAGGGGACGAGCTCGACATTGTCCAGATATCGTTCATCCAGGAAGACTCGAATCAACCATGACAGAACCAACCAAGATTGACGTCAAGCGCAGGATCCTCGAAAGCAATGAACTGGCTGCAGCTAAGCTGCGTCAAGGCTTTTCGGCCACGGGAACCCTGGTCGTCAACCTGATTTCCTCGCCGGGTTCAGGGAAGACGACACTGCTCGAATCGACGATCGGCCGACTCAGCGGCCTTAAGGTTGCGGTACTCGAGGGCGATATCGCCACCGAGCGCGACGCGGACCGGATTCGTAAACTGGGCGTGCCAGCCCGACAGATCCTGACGGGCGGTTCATGCCACTTGGATGCGCGACAGATTCAACGGGAAATCGTTGAGGAAGGGTTCGCGAATGCTGATATTCTCTTTATCGAAAACGTCGGAAACCTGATCTGTCCGACCGCCTACGACCTGGGTGAGGATTTCAAGATTGCCCTCCTTTCAGTCAGCGAGGGAGATGACAAACCTTTCAAATACCCGGGCATCTTCTCCAAAGCGGCGGTCACAATCATTACTAAGATTGATCTGCTCGATTACGTCGATTTCGATCTCGAGGCCGTTGAGGATCAGATCCGCTCACTCAACCAAAGGTCAGTCATTCTGAAGACTTCAGCGAGAGCTGGCACCCACCTCGATGAGTGGTGTGCATTCCTCAGATCGACACTGGAAAAGAAAAGGGGCGGAGCAGGACCGTTGCCGTAATCAGGGCCTGGCTCACCCGTTAGCCGGCCGAGAGTCTTCAGTCGAACGAGATATCCACCATCAGATCGGTCGCGATCTTTTCGAGATCTGACCGAAGTTCTTCAAGCGAGAGATCGGAAGGAACGATCAACTCAGCCTTCAGGGTAAAGATTTCCGTCCCTGACATTGGAGCACTCGTACATTCCGATTCGATCTTCTCGAGATTTACCCGCTTGGCTGCAATCGCTTCGGAAATCCTATTGACGATTCCGGGACGATCGTTCCCGATGACTTCCAGCTGAACCGCCTGAACTCCTGCTGAGAGTGATTCGTGGGCAGCCGTCTGAACGAGTATCGTCAAACCTTCCGCCTCCAGGTCCCGCAAAGCGGTCCTGAGAGAATCGGCCTGATCAGCTGGAACGTTGAGATGGATCATCCCACCAAAGAACCCGGCCATACTCGACAGGTGGCTCTCCATCCAATTCCCGCCTCGCTCCACAATCAAGCTGGAGACTTTCCGCACTAACCCGGGACGATCTTCTCCGAGCAAGACTAGCACCATCGAGGTATTCACACTCATATCGTACTCAAATATGGTCTACCCGTGTGAAAGTCAAGCGAAAACAGGCAGCTGACCGGGTCCGATGCTGCAACCATCCACGCAAAAAGCGGCCTGGGTCACACAGCAAAACCATGCCAGGATGCCTTGTTTTCAACTATCATGGGGAGGATGAACAAAACTATGCAGGCCCTGGTTAAAAAGTTTGACCGGCCGGGCCTTTGGCTTGACGAGGTACCTGTACCCGAGTACGGAATCAACGATGTCTTGATCAAGATCCACAAGGCTTCGATCTGTGGCACCGATGTTCATATCTGGAACTGGGACGAATGGGCGCAGAAAACGATTCCGGTTCCCATGGTCATTGGACACGAATTCGTCGGCACAGTGGCCGCCATTGGAAGTAATGTCCGCGATCTGGAGATCGGAGATATCGTTTCGGGTGAGGGGCATATCGTCTGTGGCCGATGCCGCAACTGCCTGGCAGGTCGACGCCACCTCTGCGCCAAGACCTCTGGTGTTGGCGTCAATCGACCGGGTGCATTCGCCGAATACCTCTGTATCCCGGTCACCAATGTCTGGCATGCCGACCCCAGTATCCCGATGGAGATCCTCAGCGTCTTCGATCCGTTTGGAAATGCAACGCATAGTGCTCTCTCGTTCCCACTGCTCGGTGAGGACGTCCTGATTACGGGAGCCGGTCCAATTGGACTCATGGCAACCGCGATCGCCAAGCACTCCGGAGCCCGTTTTGTCGTCACGACTGATATGAACCCCTACCGGCTGAAGCTGGCCGAGAAGATGGGAGCGACGGTGGCTCTCAACGTCAAGGAACGAACGCTGGCTGACGTTCAGACAGAGCTCGGGATGAAGGAAGGATTCGATGTGGGTCTGGAGATGTCCGGGAACGGACAGGCCTTTAAAGACATGCTTCAGGCGATGTGCCACGGCGGAAAGATTGCACTCCTTGGTATCCCGACCCGGGACCTGGCGATCGACTGGAATACGGTGATCTTCAACATGCTGACAATCAAGGGCATCTATGGCCGCGAGATGTATGAGACCTGGTACCTGATGCAGTCGATGGTCCAGACCGGCCTGGATATCAGTCCAGTGATAACGCACCAGTATCCCTACACCGGATTCGAAGAAGCCTTTGAGACGATGCGCTCAGGAAACTCCGGCAAGGTCGTGATGAACTGGGATTAATGGACTCAGGCCAGAATCGAAGACGTACCGCTGAAACTTGCGAAGGAGCACGGACTGCATGAGTAAAATCGGGAGAATGTTCTCGGTTGGCTTTGCCCTGCTGGTATTCATCGGCTCCTCAATCTCGGCTGAAGTCCAGGTCCGGAAAGTCTCCTTTCGCGGTTGGGAGGAAGCCCTGGAACTCTCGAATGGCGACACGCGCGTGGTGATCGTCCCTTCGATCGGCAGGATCATGCACTACGGCCTTTCCGACGGGCCCAACATCCTCTGGGTGAATCCCGAATTCGAGGGTGTTGGCGGAATCGAAAAGCCGAGGGCTGCAGAAGGTCCCGTGGAATGGTCAAATTTCGGAGGAGACAAGGTCTGGCCGACACCCGAAGCTCTTTTCCCATCGGTGAACGGTCGGGCCTGGCCTCCTGATCATTTCATCGACGGCTCGAGATACAGTTCTCAGATCCTGGAAAACGCTATCGAGATCCAGAGTC
>CP070717.1:938144-941621 GCA_020350445.1 Acidobacteriota bacterium
CCCTACGTCCCCTTCCGTTTGCATGTCTACGATGTGCTGATGGTCTCGGGAGCGGCCCTGCTGATTTCCTTTCTGGCGACCTTGTATCCGGCGCGGTCGGCCGCGCGCCTGGATCCGGTGGAGGCGATTCGCTATGAGTAGAGCCCTCCTGGTCTCGAAACTCACGAAATCCTTCCGCTCGGGAGATGACCGTATCGATGTCCTGTGCGGCCTTTCACTGACAGTCGAGCGAGGCAACTTGGTGGCGATCTCGGGTGAAAGTGGGGCAGGGAAGAGCACGCTCCTGCATATCGTTGGGGGTATGGAGAAACCTGACTCGGGAACCGTTTTCTTTGGAGGACAGGAGGTCACGCTTCTTGAAGGAGATGCATTGGCCCGATTCCGCAATCGTTCCGTCGGATTCGTCTTCCAGTTCCATCACCTCTTGCCCGAGTTCACCGCCCTGGAGAATGTCATGTTCCCCCTTCTGCTGAGGCGTGTCTCGTTCAAGGAAGCCGAGGAAAAGGCCCGGATCCTTCTGGACGAAGTCGGGCTGCAGGATCGGGCGACCCATCAACCGGGTGAGCTTTCCGGCGGTGAGCAGCAGCGCATTGCCTTCGCCCGTGCGCTGATTGGAGAACCGCAGCTGCTGCTCGGCGATGAACCGACAGGGAATCTCGATGAACGGACATCTGAGTCGATTCACGAACTCCTCTTATCGATCCATGAACGGCACCGATTGACCTCGATTATCGTGACGCACAACCCGCGTTTGGCAGGAATCTGCCACACCCAAAAGTGGATGACAGGCGGTGTGTTGAGCTAGCCGAAGTGGTTGATTTGCTGTTCGTTGTCCAATTCTGTTTTAATAGGGCATCGAACCCGGATCTCCTGAAGGATATGTTTGAAAAGTACACCGAGAAAGCAAGACGGGTAATCTTTTTTGCCCGCTACGAGGCCAGTCAGTTGGGCTCCAGATCGATCGAGACGGAGCACATCTTGCTGGGCTTGTTGAGGGAAGACAAGGCCCTGGCTGGACGTTTTTTCCCCAAATCTCAATCGGTGCTCAACGGCATCCGCCAAGAGATCGAGGATCGGCTCGAGAAAGCTGAAAAGGTCTCGACTTCGGTCGAGTTGCCTCTCAGTGACCAGTCGAAGCGAGTCCTGACCTACGCGACCGAAGAAGCGGATCGTCTACTCTGCAACTATATCGGTACGGAGCATATCCTTTTGGGGTTGTTGCGTGCTGAGGATTCCGTTGCCGCTCAGATCCTTCATGATAAGGGTTTGAACCTGTCTCGCGTGCGCGAGGAATTAGCCGGCAGCGCACCCAAGGAATCGAGTGTTCGGGTCAAAGAGAACCTGACTCTGACCGAGTTCAGCCGGGATCTGACCGAGGCAGCCTACAATGGAACGCTCGACCCTCTGATCGGACGTGAGGCGGAGTTGGAAAGGGTCATTCAGATCTTGTGCCGCCGGACCAAGAACAATCCCGTGCTGATCGGAGAGCCGGGTGTAGGCAAGACGGCGATTGTGGAAGGCCTGGCCCAGAGAATCGTAGATGGCCGGGTTCCCGTGATGCTGAGTGATAAGAGGATCCTGGCGCTCGACATTTCCCTGATCGTCGCCGGAACCAAATATCGGGGCCAGTTTGAAGAACGGCTCAAGGGCATCATGAAGGAACTGGCTGAGAACCCGAACTTCATCATCTTCGTTGATGAGTTGCATACGCTGGTCGGTGCAGGTTCTGCCGAGGGCTCTCTCGATGCCGCCAACATTCTGAAACCGGCATTGTCCCGCGGAGAAGTTCAGTGCATCGGTGCGACTACCCCGTACGAGTATCGTCGGTCGATTGAGAAGGACCGGGCGCTGGAGCGACGGTTCCAGACGATCAAGGTGCAGGCCCCGAGCGAAGATGAGACGGTGGAAATAATCCACGGGGTTAAGGAACGCTACGAGAGCTTCCACCAGGTGCAGTATTCGGATGAGGCTGTGATAGCTGCCGTCTACCAGTCGAGTCGTTACATTTCCGACCGTTTTCTTCCCGATAAGGCAATTGATGTGCTGGATGAAGCGGGTGCGAGAGTGAAACTCGACAACACTTCGGTTCCCGATGCGATCAGCCAGGTGCAGAACCAGATCAAATCCCTGACGAGAGAGATCGATCGGGCGATCGAGGAAAAGGATTTCGAAAGGGCTGCTCTTCTGAAGGAAGAGGAACAGGCCGGGCGGGAAAAGCTCGAAGTAGAGACGGAGCAGTGGGCCCTCTCCCGTGAAGGGATACCCTTCGTCGAGAAGGAACATATCGAGGATGTGATCTCCCGCTGGACAGGAATACCAGTTGAATCGCTCCAGGAAGAGGAGATGCAGAAGCTGTTGCGGATGGAAGAGCAACTGCATCGCCGGATCGTCAGCCAGGATAAGGCCGTTTCGGCGTTGGCGCGGGCAATCCGGAGGAGTCGGGCGGGGATGAAGAGCCCCGACCGGCCGGTTGGTTCCTTCCTGTTTCTGGGTCCCACCGGCGTCGGGAAGACGGAACTGGCGAAATCACTGGCACAGTTTCTGTTCGGTAGTGAGAAGGCCCTGATCCGCTTTGACATGTCGGAGTACATGGAAAAGCACTCGGTCTCGAAACTAATCGGTTCACCCCCGGGCTATATCGGTCATGAAGAAGGGGGACAGCTGACGGAGAGGATCAAGCGGAACGCCTATTCAGTTCTGCTCCTCGACGAGATCGAAAAGTCACACCAGGATGTGTACAATCTCCTGCTTCAGGTGTTCGAGGACGGGCAGTTGACGGATTCCCACGGGAATAAGATCGACTTCAAGAACACGATCATCATCATGACGTCGAATATCGGTGCGCGACACCTCGTGAACCGGTCGCAATTGGGTTTCACAGCGGAAGCTCAGCAGAGCCGAAGCAGTATCGAAGACGCGATGATGGGAGAGGTGAAGAAGGTCTTTAATCCGGAATTCCTCAACCGGCTCGACGAGATCATCGTGTTTGACTCGTTGAGTGAAGAGGATTTGCATGAGATCGTCGACCTCCTGTTACTGCAGGTCAACGAGAATCTGGCCTCGAAGCAGATCAGGATTCAGTTGCTCGAAGACGCAAAGAAATGGATCATTGACGTGACATGTCAGGATCGCTCTTATGGCGCACGGCCCCTGAGAAGAGCGATCCAAAAGTATATTGAGGACCCGGTTTCAGAGTTGATTATCCAGGGGAAGCTGAAAGATAAAGGGGTGCTGACCGTCTATTGGAAGGAAGACGCACTCTATTATCGAAATGATGGGTCCGAGGTTGAAGGAGCTCTGTTCTCATACAACATGGCTTGATGGGGCGATCCTAGCACTACATCTGGTGCGGTCTCAACTGGTACAATTACGGTTTCTTGCTGAGAATGGTGTTTGTGGGATTAGAGTGGAACAAGGACGGAAAGACTCGGAGTGGTAGTGACGGGACGTTCATCCGAAGCACGTGTAGATGGGAAG
>CP070717.1:941721-944962 GCA_020350445.1 Acidobacteriota bacterium
AGGTCCTCTTCTCAAGAGCTGTGACATCATGGTGGCCAACCGGGACCTCCAGCGGATCAAAGCCCTGGAGATCAGCCACGGCAAGCGTTTCTTGACGTACAACATCGTCTGTGCCGACGAGTCCTTTGGCAAAGTGCGGCTGCTCTATGGCCAGATTCCTTCTTACTATGAGAGTGAGGTTATGTGGTTTTGGTGCTGGAATTACTGGATTGGAAATGCCTGGGACGATTTTGATGGACGAGGCGAAACCGATACTGGTCCAGCCCAGTCTGACGCGGACTGGATTGCGGTTTACCCGTCTATCGACGGTATATACCCAGTCCGGACCCTGGCGATAGAAGCAGCCAGGGAGGGAATCGATGACGTTCGGTATCTCAAGACTCTTGAGAATCTCGTCCAGCGGAGGGATCCTGATCGCTGGGAGGACTTAAGGCGAGAAATTCGCCACCGACAAGAAGACATGTTCAATGGCATCGATCAGGATCAGCGGATCTATCGAGATAGTGATTTCTTCGTCACGACCAGAAACGATGATGTCGAAAGACTCCGTGCGTTCGTGATTGAGCAAATCCTGACGTTTCTCAGGGAGCCGTTCAATCGTTAGCTCGTTAGCTCGTTGGATCGTTCAATCGTTCGGTCGTTAATCGTTAGGTCGGTTCTGTTCCAGGTAGTCGATGAATTTGGAAATCTGGCGGGCGGTCTTATCACAGAGATCGTAGACGGCGTCGAAAGTTTTCCCGTCTATATAGTTTCGATCCAGGGCTAGATAGAGTTGAGATTTTGCTTTACTGAGAGATGCCGTGGCGATACCGAGAAAATGGACAAAGCCTCTGTGAGTGCGGCTGTCGAATCCTTCGGCGATGTTACTTATTGCGCTGATCGCAGACCGACGTAGTTGATCCCTTAAGCTGAAATCTTTGGCGAAGGCCCCCACATCCGTCAAGTCATAGATGAGGTTGGCCAGTTCCCGACCAGTGGTCCAAGCCTCCAGTTCCGCAAATTTCCCTATTGTCCCCATGTTGAATCTTACGTCTCACTCAGGAAATCTGCGAATCAATCCAACGATCTAACGATTGAACGATCCAACGATCGAACGAATTTCAGAATCTTAATGTCTCTCTGGCTGCTTGGAGAATCCTCTCTTTGGAGGGGAGATAAAGGTTTTCTCTTGAAAAGTAGGGTACAGGGATGTCATAGCCGGTCACCCGTCGGATCGGTGCTTCCAGGCTCAGGAAAACTCTTTCTACCAGACGCGCAGCGATTTCAGCCCCAACTCCACAGTTCCTGGGAGCTTCGTGGACGATTACGGCTCTGCCGGTCTTCTCGACCGATCTGGCCACGGTCTCCTCATCCAACGGTGAAATGGTCAGGAGGTCGACGACTTCTGCTCCGACTCCGTCTTCGTGCTCAAGAGTCTCCGCGGCGCGAAGCGTCGGAGGCAGCATGGCGCCGTAGGCGATAAGAGTGATCTGATCCCCTTCTCTGATCAGTTCGGCCTTTCCCAAGGGGAAGGTTTCTTCTTCGTTCTCATCGATTTCTTCCCGGATTGAGCGATAAAGAGCCTTGGGCTCGAAGAAGATGACCGGATCCGGGTCCCTAACGGCACTCGAGAGGAGGGCTCGAGCTTTCCTTGGCCCGGAGGGGATTACCATCTTTAAACCGGGGGTATGGGCGAAATAGGCTTCACGGCTCTCGGAATGATGTTCTAACGCTCGGATTCCGCCACCATAGGGGATCCGCACTACGATTGGGCAGGTGAAGCGTCCTCGGGTTCGATTCCTCATCCGCGCTGCATGTTGCTCCAGTTGGTAGAAGCCTTGATAGGAGAAACCTGAGAACTGCAGCTCACAAACCGGCTTTAACCCGTTGATGGCCATGCCGACAGAACTCCCCACGATGGCACTTTCAGCAAGAGGGGTATCGAAGACTCGATTTTCTCCAAACGTGTCCAAGAGCCCCTCCGTGACGCGAAACACTCCGCCATTGATGCCCACGTCCTGTCCCAGCACGACTACGCGCTGGTCTCGGGACATCTCCCGCCGAAGTGCCAGGTTGAGTGCCTGAACCATGTTTAGTTGAGCCATTTTCGATCAGGCCTTTCCCTGAACGAGTTCCATGAACTCGCTAAGTTCTCGTTTCTGTTTCTGCAGCCCAAGTGGAATCTGGGCATAAGTGTAGTCAAAGATATCCAACATATCCTGCTGGGAAAAAGACTCGGCATTGTCGACGGCTTGCTGTATTTCAGCTGCAATTTCCTCCAACCATTGATCACGCCGTGAATCATCGATCAGACCTTTGTCGGTCAGATACTTGTGAAGTCGAAGGATTGGATCCCGCCGCTCCCACTCATCTTCCTCCTCTTTCGTTCGATATCGACTTGGGTCGTCCGCCGTGGTGTGATAAGTGAGTCGATAGGTAATCGCTTCAATCAGAGTGGGACCCCCTCCGTTTCTTGCCCTTTCGACTGCATCTCGGGTAAGCGAATAAGTAGCCAGCAGATCGTTGCCATCAACTTGGGCACAGGCCATGTCGTAGGCGACGGCTTTCTGGGCAATGGTTTCTGAATTCGTCTGGCGGCTCAGCGGGATTGAGAGAGCATACTGATTGTTATGGCACGAGAAGACCACCGGCAGGTTGTAGACCGATGCAAAATTAGCCGCCTCATGAAAATCGCCTTCCGATGTAGCTCCGTCCCCGAAAAAGCATAGCACCACTGAGTCATCGCCTTTGATCTTGGCCGCCCAGGCTAAACCCACCGCCAAAATCGTCTGTGTAGCCACTGGTATGCAGAGAGGGAGGTCGTTCACACCCTCGGGAATCTTCATTCCTTCCTCGTGTCCGGCATAAAAGAGGAGAAACTGTTCGAGATTCCATCCGCGCCAGATGCAACCAGCCAATTCTCTGATATAGGGGGTGACCCAGTCGGAATCCCTTAAAGCGTAGCAACTTCCCAGGCTGGCGGCCTCCTGTCCCCTGCAGGGAACCAAGGTCCCGAGCCGTCCCTGCCGCTGTAAGCGGACCATTCTCTCGTCAAAGTTACGTGCCAACAGCATCGTACGGTAGAGCTTCAGCAGATCGTCGTCCGGAATACCTGGATCCAGTTCAGTGTCAAGGTTACCTGATTCGTCTAAAATCGAGACAAATTCAAGCTCCGGTTTAAGATCAATCTTTCGTTTTGGCATGGCAAACCTATCATAGACTATTGAGGTTTTATGAGCCACGATACCTTTCACAACCAGCC
>CP070717.1:945062-948545 GCA_020350445.1 Acidobacteriota bacterium
CAACCAATAGCCAGTCTGGTCATTGGCAGCACACCGTTTACAGCCAGTAGCTAACAACGAACAACCAGCAGCCATCTTGGTCGCTGGCCGCAGGCAGCTTACAGCCAATAGCTAACGACCAGCAACCAATAGCCAGTCTGGTCATTGGCAGCACACCGTTTACAGCCAGTAGCTAACAACGAACAACCAGCAGCCATCTTGGTCGTTGGCAGCACGCTGTTCGCAGCCAAAAGCTAACGACGAACAACCAGCAGCCATCTTGGTCGCTGGCCGCAGGCAGCTTACAGCCAATAGCTAACGACCAGTAACCAATAGCCAGTCTGGTCATTGGCAGCACACCGTTTACAGCCAGTAGCTAACGACCAGTAACCAGCAGCCATCTTGGTCGTTGGTCGCACGCAGCCAGTAGCTAGCGACCAACAACCAATAGCCATTCTCTCCGCAGGTTGAATTGGGTAAGCCTACACAATCTCCAGAGCGGAGAAGAAGTAGGGGATTTCAGTTGAGGCCGATTCGGGACTGTCACTGCCGTGTACCGAGTTTCGCTCGATATTCTGGGCATAGAGTTTTCGGATCGTTCCCTCATCCGCCTTAGCAGGATCGGTGGCACCCATCACCTTGCGCCATTTGGCGATGGCATCTTCTGCCTCGAAAACCACAACGACAATCGGGCTTTCCGACATGAAGTCTGTCAAACTGCCAAAGAACGGCCGCTCGGCATGAACGTGGTAAAAACCTTCGGCTTCCTTCTTCGTCAGATGAAGCCGCTTGAGTGCACGAACGGCGAGACCATTCTTCTCAGCCAAAGCGAGGATCTCACCAATCAAATTCCGACTGACTGCGTCGGGCTTAATAATTCCAAGTGTTCTTTCCATGGCGCTATATTCTACAGTACGGATTCGATTGCAGAGCCGATATCGGCGGGACTTTCGATGACGTGGATGCCGCATTCACGCATCTTTGCCATCTTTTCAGCGGCAGTTCCCTTCCCCTGGGAGATGATCGCGCCAGCATGCCCCATGCGACGTCCAGGAGGAGCGGTCTGCCCGGCGATGAATCCGACAACCGGCTTCGAAAAACTCGACTGGATGTACTCCGCGGCCTCTTCTTCCGCCGATCCACCGATTTCGCCAATCATCACCACGGCATCGGTTTCTTCGTCTTTTTCGAATGCGGCCAGCGCATCGATGAATCCCGTTCCAATAATCGGATCTCCACCGATCCCGATACAGGTACTCTGTCCGATCTCGCGTGAAGTCAACTGTCCCACAGCCTCGTAGGTCAAGGTTCCACTGCGGGAGATGACACCGACCCGTCCTTCGAGATGGACGTGCCCCGGCATGATGCCGATCTTGCACTTACCCGGAGAAATGATCCCGGGACAGTTCGGTCCGATCAACCGGCTTCCCTTACCCTGCATCGAATTCCAGACCTTCAACATGTCAAAAACAGGGATACCCTCGGTAATGCAGACGATCAACGGAACCCCGGCGTCGACGCTTTCGAGCACGGCATCGGCCGCAAAGGGTGGTGGTACGAAGATGACGCTGGTGTTGGCACCTTCCTGCTTAACCGCTTCCGCCACCGTGTTGTAAACCGGGATGCCGTCATGGACCATCCCGCCTTTGCCGGGAGTGACTCCGGCAACCACGTTCGTTCCGTATTCTCGACAGAGGCCGGTATGGAAGGTTCCCTCCCGTCCCGTGATGCCCTGCACCAATAATCTTGTTTCTCTATCTACCCAAATAGCCACGGTACAACTCCTATCCTGCGGCTGCGACAACCTTCTTGGCCGCGTCTCCCATCCCATCGGCGACAATGAAGTTCATCCTCGACGAGCTCAGGATCTCTTTACCTCGTTCAACGTTGGTCCCTTCCAGACGCACAACCACCGGCAGAGCCACGCCAACATCCTGGACTGCCTTCACAACACCTTCAGCGACCGTGTCGCACCGCATGATCCCGCCGAAGATATTGATCAGAACCGCCTTCACATTCGGATCGGCGACCAGGATCTTGAAGGCATTCTTGACCTGCTCAACACTTGCTCCGCCACCGACATCGAGAAAATTGGCCGGATTTCCTCCAGCTAGTTTGATGATGTCCATCGTCGCCATCGCCAGCCCGGCACCGTTGACCATGCAGCCGACATTCCCATCGAGCTTAATGTAGTTCAGCCCGAAACGGGAGGCCCGGATCTCGAGAGGCTCCTCTTCGCTGAAATCTCGCAGTTCGGCCACCGCCTGGTGTCTGAACAGCGCGTTGTCATCGAAGTTGATCTTTGCATCCAGGGCGAGCACATCCCCTTCCTGGGTCTCGACAAGCGGGTTGATTTCCGCCAGAGAACAGTCGAGATCCTCGAACGCCTGGTAAAGCTTCACCATCAGGGTCGAAACCTGCCTGGGATTCAGGCCCAGCCCGAAAGCCAGCTTACGAATCTGGTAAGGCTGGAACCCGACAGCAGGATCGATATGCTCCTTGAGAATCTTCTCGGGGCTCCGCTTTGCCACCTCTTCGATCTCAACACCGCCCTCACTACTCGCCATAACAACCGGCTTTCCGACGCTTCGATCGATGACGATTCCGAGGTAGAACTCCCGCTTGATGTTCAATCCCTTTTCGACCAGAAGAACCCGGACTTCCCGCCCTTCGGGTCCGGTCTGAGGAGTGATCAACTGACTGCCCAGCAGAGCGGCAGCGTATTTCTCCGCTTCTTCGGGAGTCTTGGCGATCTTGATTCCGCCTCCCTTGCCCCGTCCTCCAGCATGGATTTGAGCCTTAACGGCAACCGTTCCACCAAATCTAGCAGCAACGTCAAAGGCTTCGGCGGCCGTTCGGACCACACGGCCTTCAGGGACCTGAACCCCGTAGTCCGCCAACAACCGTTTCGCCTGAAATTCGTGAATTTTCATAACGGTAAAGTGAAACACTTTGGCAAACCCTTTTCAAGTCTGCGAGGCAGCTACTTCCCCGCCCTTCCGCCTGCTTACGAAGTCCTCGTTTTTTTCATAAACTAACCGTTGAAACATGAAACAGAATTCCTCGAGTCCGACCGATCCAAACTGGCAGAGCCCAGTCACGGCAGAAAGGATCTCAGCCGGCTTTCGATTCGCCGATCTTCAATGGGACAATGCGACTGGAACCCTCGTCTGGATGGAAGGGCGATCGAGCCGTAACGTCCTCGTCTGCCAGCCTCGAGGCTGGGGTGGGCGCTACGATTTGACCCGGCAAATCGGCCCCCGGGCCCAGGTGGGGTATGGGGGTGGCGACTTCACCGTCTGGAACGGGACCGTCTACTTCGTGAGTGGTCAGACGCTGTATCGTCAGCCGCTGGCATCAACCGACCCTGTCCCGCTGCTCGAACGCGATCGAGAAATCGCTTCCCCGGCCGTTTCACCCGATGGACGCTGGATTGTGCTCGTGACTTCAACCGAGCAGAAGGACACAGTTTCCATTATTCAAAACGAATCAGGGGCCCCGATC
>CP070717.1:948645-951346 GCA_020350445.1 Acidobacteriota bacterium
AACAATGAATCCCATCCAAGAAGAGCATTCTCCATTAAATCGAGATGACCACGCTCCCTTCCGAGATGACGATGTCTTTATCACTCAGGTAGATCTCAAGAAGCCTGAAATTCTCTTCTCAACTTACTTTGGAGGCTCAGAAGAAGAGGTTGTTTGTGAACACTTGTCGGATGGTTCGGATCTATATTTGATTGGAGCCACTTACTCCCCCGACTTTCCAATCAAGAATCCTCTAGTGACGCCAGGTTTCAGGGATCAGGCTGGATTTGTGAGCAGAGTGTCTCTGGCGAACCACACTTACTTCGCCCAGTTCGGGGATGGAGCCGGACTGACCTCGGAAATCATTCTGACAAATCCCTCAAAGGAGTTTCCTGTTGAAGGCGAAATCGAATTCTACGATGATCACGGCAGTCCACTCCTTGTGGAACTATCGACATTGCAGGATGGTACCAGCGGGGAGACAAAACACTTTCGCTCCCCGCTCCAAAAACTCGAATTTGTGGTGCAGCCTCAGGGCGTCTTTATGGTTTCCACAGATGGCCAGAGCGAAGAGCCTCTGGTAGGGTCAGCCACGGTCATCTCTGATGGCAATGTCGGAGCGGTTTCCAGCTTCAGGATTCAGGGGATTGGCACGACAAGTGTGAGCAGCGGTCAACCTCTCAGCCAGTTCCTGATTCCAGTCCGCCGCGGTTTTGGAGGCTTCAATACGGGAGTCGCGATCCAGAACACTGAAACCTCCTCGATTTCATTGAACCTTACACTCAGAGATACTGACGGCGCTCTAATAGTATCTTCCGAACCTTTGGGACTTGAAGCAAAAGGCCACCTCGCAAGATTCCTCCATGAGCTTTTCCCAGAAGTAGGGACTGCCGACTTCCTGGGCACTGTCACTGTACAGGTAGACGGTGGCAGAGCTGCCGCAGTCGCACTGGAGTTAGGCGAAAACATCGGTGAATTCACCTCTTTTCCAGTAACTCCCATCGAGTAGCTCATGTGGCTTCTCTCGACTATGGCGAGTCTAAGCCCTGACCACGGATTGGGAAGGACCGGGGTTCCCACTCAAGAAGCGGCACCGGCATACTGCATCGGCAGGTCAGTAGAATGCCGGCCTGATGCGTCGCATCGCCTCTGCAGCACTCTGAGAGACCTCCGCGTCTTCGCTATGCAAGAACTTCCCAAGTAGAGGAAGTGCATCGACATCCTTTCGGCGCCCGATTGAATTGATCACACCTGCCAGTAATTTCCCTTCGACTTTACCCAGCGCTTCCCGCAGGGCCTCGTCCACCGCCTGATCGGGTATCGCCTCCAGGGCGAAGCGTGCATAGTGGGAGAGCTGAGAATCTTCGAGGAGTATTGCCAGCGCCGGGACCTCGTCCTTTCCACCAACTACTGCCAGTCTCAGGCAGGCCCTGCTCTTCGCAAACAGGGTGGCATCGGAATCTTCGAGAATCTCCACCAGCTGCGCCGGGGCCAGAGCCATGATTTCAGCCGCACTGCCATATTTCCCATCGACCATCGGCTGTAAAGCCTCGTTTTCTCTCTGCTGGTTCGCAAGGACCATCGACAGGTTTCCAACAACAAACATAAGTGCCAATCCTACCGTCCGGTACATCTCTTCCCCCTCTTCTAAATCTTCCAAGGTTCGCGCATAGCGCGTGACCGCATCCTGTTGGCCATCTCGTCACCTTCAAAGGTGTCCCGAGCAGGATCGAAGGTCAGGCTGCGGCCAAGCTGGAAAGCTATGTAAGCGGCATGACAGGCTACATGGGCCTGGCAGGCAGCAAGATAGTTCGACCGAGGTGTCTTCCGGGACTTGACGCAGTCAAGGAAGTCCCGCACATGATTGGCTGTTGCGGCCCGGGCAACCTCTCGGGGTACGTCCGGGCTTTCGTTACGCAAGTTTTCAGAGGTCTCGATCCTTCCCCCATCGGCTGTTTCGACCCACCCTTCACTTCCCTCGAAGCGGATATGGCAGCTTCCAAGATCCAGAAAATCACTATCTCGCATCACAAGCTGAAGGCCATTTGCGTAACGGCAATGAATAGAGTAGGGAGTGTCGGAGCCCATCCCGCGGGGCTCATATTCGACCGGGGCAGTCTCGTCCAGCCCGGCTGCCCACTGGCAGAGGTCCACAGTGTGAGACCCCCATTCCAGAATGCCTCCGCCATGGAAATCGAAGTAGCCTCGCCAACGCCCACGGATATACTGCGAGTTAAAAGGTCGCCAGGGACAGGGTCCCAGCCAACGGTCCCAATCACAGACGTCATTTGGAGGCTCCGGTTCCGCCGGCAGCCAGTCAAACGTTGTGATCGGCGGCCATCTGTCACCCGGACCCACCTGGGCGTGCAGGGTCTGTAATTGACCCAATCGTCCGTTGCGGGCCAGATTAGCTGCGAGCTCAAAATTGGAACCATTCCGACGCTGTGTACCGGCCTGGTAGATACGGCCCAGCCGCTGAAAAGTATCCGCGAGTGCCCGACTCTCTGCAATTGTCATGGAGCATGGCTTTTCACAAAAGACATCCATACCTGCCTTGGCTGCCTGTATTGAAAGCAGCGTGTGCCATCGATCACCTGTTGCGATCAGGACCGCGTCGATGTCTCCCCGACTTAAGAGTTCAAACTGGTCAGCGTACATGGCACAGTCGCCATGTCCCGCTTCCCGCCCCATCTGCTGTACGGCAAGCCTGCGTTCCTTCCGG
>CP070717.1:951446-964581 GCA_020350445.1 Acidobacteriota bacterium
ACCAACTCGACGAGAAGATCGACTTCCTGATCGACATCCACGATCACTAACGTTTCAAGGTCCAGGTAACCTTTGGCGAAAATAAGGACAGCATGTTCGCCTGGAGCCAGTTCGAGTCGTGCCCGTCCTTGCTGATCGGTGAAAGCCTCCTGCTGCGATACAAAGACTCCAGCTCCCGCGATCGGGGCCCCTTCACTCTGCACTTCGACAACCAGTCTCCCGCTTTGACTCACGGCGAAACCGTCGACAGACACTAGGATTCCCACGACCCAGATAACAAGCGTTAACGAGATTGCTTTGATACGGAAAACCACGACTCCAGCCCCTGTTACTCTCACAACGAACATCTTCAACACGGCATCTCCGGGGGACCATAACGTAACACATCCTGGCACAGTCGATACCTCCCAAAATGGCCCAGGATGCAAATCCGTCCAGGCAGCGACGGCTCATCACCTGTTCTGCTCCACACATGCCGCCCAGCCGTGGATTCGAAATCGTTCTTGTGGTATTCCTTCTGACTGCTGGGGTTACGATTCGGAGAGGATGCGTCTTATTGAAGCGAATTCGTTTTGCGGGCACCGTTCTCCTTTCGGGGGTTCTCCTCCTATCGATTTCGGAGGCGTTGGCCTGCAGATACAATGTCAGGGAAACGGGATTTGTAGATCTGGGACTGGATCAATACCGCTTGCTCTGTCTGGTGGATCCTGGAACCCCAGATGAAACCAGGGAAGCTCTCAGTGCTGCGGCAGCGAACCTTTTCTCAGATCTGCCGATTTCGCTGGGAATCCAGGAATGGGATCCCTCTTTCGAAGATCCGGCATTCACGGTCCTCGATCCATTAACAGTCTCAACGCCGGCAGCCGTTCTCCTTTCTCCGGACAGCCACACGCTCGATGTTGGATTGCTCTGGACCGATAACTTCTCAGAGGAGCAAGTCAGAAAGGCTCTTGCAAGGGTCGCTGATTCCCCCATTCGAAGTCGAATCACCGAAGGACTAGCAACTTCGTTTGGGGTCGTCCTGTTTGTCGAAGGTGATGACCTGGGGGAAAACCGTCGCGTCGAAATGACAGTTGCGCAGGCCCTCTCGGCTGTCGAAGCAGAGCTCGAGTACTTCCCGAAACCGATCCGCCAGGGCCCGATCATGATCAGATTGACCCAGTCGGAGCTCGAGTCTGATCCCGTCTTGATGTGGAGTCTTCATTTGGACTCCCACGCACTGCAGGACCCCGTCCTGGCGGTCCTGTACGGAAGAGGCCGGTGGATTGGCCCCCTGATGACGGGCAGGGAGATCCAGCTCGATCTGCTGACCCAGATCCTCTTCGTGATCGGTGCCGATTGTGAATGCGGATTGGATCCCCGCCTGATCCGAGGAACCGCGATACCGATTTCCTGGAATCGAGAAATGCGCGACCTGGTCGCAAGAGACCTAGGTTTCGATCCCGACAATCCACTGGTTCGAATCGAGGTCGGCCAAATCCTCAGGACAAACAAACGACTCGACATGCGGTCACTCTCTGCAGATGATCCGGTCCTTAACTTTGAGATCCCGGCATCGGGTTCCCGCTCGAAAAGTCAGGGAACGATTCCAGGTCTCTTCCTGATGGTCGGGGGAATGGCAGTAATCGCCCTCCTGATCGGAGCCTGGATGCTCGTGCGCTCCCAAAGGGGACAACATTGAAAATCTGGCGTCTCGTAATCAAGGAAATCGGTTACCGCAAGGTAAACTTCCTACTCAGTCTCATGGCTGTTGCCGCATCGGTTGGACTGTTTACGGTCTTCGTGACAACCGGCGAAGGCTACCGGAATGAAACCCGAAAGATCCAACTGGGAATGGGACAAAACCTCAGGATCATCCCCCTTGAAACACGGATGGATCAGTTTTGGTCGGCAGGTTATTCAGAACTGACGATGCCCGAGGAGTATGTCTACCGGTTCGCCGCACTCGACGGCTACGAGTACACTCATTTGACAGCGACGCTTCAACAGGCGATCGACCTCAAGGGACGCCGCATCATTCTGACCGGGATACTGCCCGAAGTCATGCCACCGGGCCGCAATCAGCCACCGATTATGTTCTCTGTCGAACGGGGCGAAGTCTACGTCGGTTCAGAGGTGGCCCGCTTCTTCGACATACAGGAAGGACAGGGGATCGACCTCGAAGGACGGAGTTTCCGGGTCACCCGGGCGCTCTCCCCCACAGGCAGCAATGACGACATCAAGGTCTTCGGGCATCTCGAAGACATCCAGGAACTCCTGGGCCTGGAGGACCGGATCAACGAGATAACGGCCCTCGAATGCCTCTGCCTGATCGAATCGGGCCAGACGGAACTCGATGCGCTTGCCCTGGCTGAAGCCCAACTCGCCGAGATACTGCCAGAAGGCAAGGTGCTCTTGCTCAGAGGAATCGCCGATGTCAGGGAACGACAGAGAGCCGCGATGGAAGGCTATCTCGGCCTTCTTACCCCCCTCGTGATTCTCATCGGAGGGATTTCCATCGGTATTCTAACGATGCTCAATGTCCGTGAACGGTATGAGGAGATCGGAATCCTCAGAGCGATCGGCCGTGGATCATGGAGCATCGCCACGCTGTTTCTCGGCCGCGCACTCCTGATGGGTGTACTGGGAGCTCCGATCGGATTCTTTCTCGGCGGTCTGATTGCCCTGCACTTCGGCCCACAGATCTTCAGCCTGACATCGGGAGCCCTGCGGCTCAATTTTGCCTGGCTTGCTCTGTTGATCGTTCTGGCACCGGCATTCACTGCCATTGCAGCCTTCATACCCACGGCCCGTGCCGTCAACTGGGATCCCCTCACGACCTTGCGGGACAGCTAAATGGGAGACCTTGTGATCAGCCTCGATTCAGTTTCCAAAATCTACCGGCAGGGGCAGAAAGAGACCTTGGGTCTCGATGCAGTCACACTCCACATCCAGGAAAAGGAGTTCGTCGTGGTTCGAGGCCCCAGCGGAAGCGGTAAGACCACCCTGCTCGTGCTGATTGCGGGCCTGCTTCGTCCCTCCCAGGGCGTGATCACGGTCAATCAGCAGAATCTCGAACGGTTGAATTCACAGCAGAAGGCTGCCTTCAGAGCCCGGAACGTCGGCTTCGTCTTCCAGATGTTCCATCTAGTCCCTTACTTGTCCGTTCTCGAAAATGTCTTGCTTGGCACCGGCCAGAGAGAGACCGAGAAAACTCGGTCCGTGAACCTCCTGGAAAGCCTCGGTCTCGGAGAGAAGTTATCCAGCCTTCCTGCGGAACTTAGCGCCGGAGAACAACAAAGGACTGCAGTTGCCCGGGCGCTCATCAGTAATCCCAAGATCATACTGGCGGATGAGCCGACCGGAAACCTCGATCCCGTAAGTGCACAAACCGTTCTCGACCATCTCGACCAGTTTCAGAAAGGGGGAGGAACCGTGATCCTGGCAAGTCACAGCGATCTCGCCGATCGCTACGCCAACCGACTGGTCCACCTCAAGCAAGGTCGAATCTCAGAAGGCCTCTCAGTGACCGCTGATGAAGAGGACAGGAAGGGAAATCCAGCGGGGACTCCACAATCCTAGGAGGGAGGTTGAGCAATAACCTCCAGACCACAGAGGATCGGGTCCTTAACCCTGGAACCCTCAAGTGGGACAAACTCAATCTCCAGCCTTTCCTCAACGGTGATTCCCTTGAACAGCTTCACCACCAGTCTCCTGGCACCGCCGGCCTCCCGAACAACATCCAATTGTTCGAGTGCGGGCTCGCCCTGTATTCGAATTTCAAAGAGCCGTTCCCCGCTTGCTAGATCTTCCGGCTCGGCAAAGTACAGATAAACGTCGAACAGTCGCTGCTTCTCAGGTTTGGCTCCCTCAGTGCCGCCGCCCAGATCGAGAGAAAGCGAAGAGAGTCCGGAAACTCCCGAAGCAGCAATCCATCGGTGTCCATCTCCTTCAACCCAGGAGGGGTGATGGGTATAGACAGTCGCAGTCTCAGGCTTGATGCTCAGCTCAATCGGTGGCGACGGTCCTGGATTGCTGGGCCACTCGAGCCAGAGCGTCCCACTGTCGGCCTGCCGGTCCCCCGGTGCTCCGAAGTTGACCCCCAGTCTCTGAACCGGCTGCCGTCGATTGAGAAAGTAGTGGAGACTCCGGCCGTTCCCCAAATCCTTGACCAACCGACTGGCCTCCGCTTCCAGCTTCTTTCGCTCAGTCACATCAAAACAGGTGATAACCGAAGCGACGACCTCTCCGGCTTCATCTCTCACGGCGCTGGCACTCAACTCGATGTCTCTCCTATCTGCAGCATCTCGAACAACCGTAAGTTGGCCGTGCCATTCCTGCCCCTTCAAGAGTTCCTTCAGGACTACGCCCGCTTTCGCCTCTTCCTCCCAAAGATCCTGGAAAGACGCCCCCAGCACTTCCTGCGCATCCACCGCCGACCACAGCTGGAGAAAGGTGTCATCAACATACGTCACGGTTCCTGAAAGATCGAGGAAAGCCACCGCACCTTCTGGGGATTCCTCGAATAGAAAGATCCAGGCAGCAGGAACGAACGCCTCGTCAGACAAGACCCGCGCCATCAGATGGATCGGCTCGACCGTCCCATCAGCTTTCCGAATATCGAGGTTCCCCGACCAGCTTCTTTCCTGTTGAAGGCCTTCGAGGACCGCTTCCATCTCCTCAGGACTCTCTGTCAAATCCAAAATCGATAACTCCCCGAGTTCCTCCTCTTCGGCAAGTTCAAAGAGTGCTCTGAAAGCCTTGTTTCCGAACACCAGGTTCGCCCGGGGATCACTCAACAATACGGCGGTTCTGGCCTCTCCAATAGAGGCTGCCTTCGGCTGGCTGTAGTAGGTCGTCCAGAGATCGAGCTCCGGCATATGGATCAGGGCCAGCGATGTCTGATTCTGGTAACTGCAAGAACAGGTACGAGTGTAATCCGGCGCGTTCAGGACTCCGTTCGCAGCGATCAGGTTTGAAGTGCAACTGGATCTAAAGCCACCGAACGTCCCCGTGCCGCTATCACTCTGCAGATCCAGAAACCCCGCGGCAGCAGAACGGAAAGTCAGGAGATTCTCACTGCCGATGATGTAGTTGCAGCCGTAGTCACGCCGGAAGATCCAGGGGGTGACCTCGCCAGTCAGAGGATCCGTCCTCATCTTCTGTTCACCGGTCAGCAAGCTGTAGGCCGTACCCTCCGTGATGATTGTCTCGCCATGCAGAATGTAGGGACCCCGATCTGAAATGTCAGATTCCCAGAGGATTGATCCATCGTCAGCCCGATGGACCGACACCCCTTCTGGTTCTCCGCGCAGCATGTCCGAGGATGACCGGCCGGCCTGGACAAGAAGACGATGTTCTTCGGAGTAGCTGAGCCAGGTGCCAAAAACATTCTTCGTCGAATTCCAGCGCAGGGCACCATCCCGCAGGCGTCGTGCCGTCAGCTCAGCTGGAGGGAAACGGAAGCGCCCCGGACGTTGCTTCAGTGCGGCCGACACTGATGGTGCCAGCCGGTCGATATAAAAGAGGGTGTCGTCGGCGACGGCTATGGCGTTGTGCCAGTAGCCGAGTTTGGCCTCGCGAGTCCACAGGACTTCTCCCGAGTAACGGTTCATGACCACAAGTCTCTTGCTGGCCGTGATATCGAAATTGTAGAAGGAGTTCAGACGAGTCCCCATCCTGGGGTCAAGTTCATCGAGATCGAGGTGATCGAGATAATCGGCGAAGCCTGCGCCTCCGACCAGGTAGTCTCCATAAACCGCAATGTACGCCCATTCTGGAGCTTCCTTTCCCGAAGCCTCAGGAGGCAATTCAAATTCATCGAGGGTCTTGCCCGTAACCGGATCAAGCACGACACAACTGTCCTCCAGGACCAGGTAGATTCGGTCCTCGGTCGCAACAAAGTTCGTCCCCCGGGCATTCGCGCCTGGGATGTGAACCTGGTTGTAAGCGGTATCGAGAGGAGTGTCCCTGTAGGTTTCGTCGTAGTAGATTCCAGCAGTGTTCAATCGGCTGAATTGCCGTTTCCACAGAACACGCCCGGTGTAGACATCCCTCGCACTCAAACTGTTGATCCCTTCGATGAAGAGGCGACCGCCAATCACCTGCTCCGGGGGACCATGCCCATGACGGGGAAGAACGTCGGTGTTCGAGCTGCCTCCAAACCAGAGCACCCCAAGGGGAAGTTTGACGAGCTGGTCATCCGACTTGACGGTATTTGCAGCGTCTCCATATTGATGGGTCCAGTCACCTGAACCGGGCAAAGCTCCTTCCCGAACCAGTAAGACATGCCCCTGCGTCGTCAGTAGACCCGATGCCCTTTCAATTTCCTCGACGAGATCATCATTCACCCCGCCCGATTCAAACTGGCGACCGGCGCCTTCAACTCCCTCCTGAAGAGCTCGATCATGAGTGATCCGGCGAACAACCGCATTCGCGAGTCCCATTTCGGACAGCCGTCCGGCGACCTGGGAAGCCACCCTTTCATCCGCCGCGATGTAGGCCGTTCCACCGTAAGGACGCAACCCTTCGAAAATGTTAGAGAAGAACGCCTCGGCTTCAGGCCATTGCGAGGCCTGCAGATCCTCGACAACGACAAGCGAGGCTAGATACGACGGCAGCCGGAATTCTCCATCGCCGTCGAATTTGACACTGAACCGCTTGCCGTGAAGCCCGGCTGCATCGAAACGCCGCCTGAGTTGCTCGACGTTGCCCCGATCCGACTCGATGGCGATCACTCGAAGGTCCGATTCCTCCAGGAGCGCTTCAGCCAAGTCCCCGTCGCCGGCACCAAAGACCAGGCAGTAGCCCTCCCGGATGCCGGTTGATGCCAGGATAGACCGTGCTCTCCCAACAATTTCCTCGTCAACTTCAAACGGTGTCTCCGCGCCGCGCCAAACCGTTGGTTCTTCATCTCGCTCTCGCCCAAAGGCGAAGATGCGACCCTCCTCTGTCACCGCGAACAGTTTTCCGTCTGCCGCGATCAGGCGCCCGACCTTGCCTTCGATCCCGACCTCCCAAACCACTTCGGGCTCCGTCCCCCAGGTCGGTAGGGAAATGGCCGAGATAACCTCGTCACCACCGGCATAAAGCCTCTCACCGGCCAGAATGAGATCACCCGAAGCGTCGGCTTTTACCTGCCAGAGCGGATCGATTTCCCACTTCTTCTCATCGACCGTTTCAATTCCGCCTGTCGCCCTGTCGAACACGACCTTCTGCTCAACATCTGTCTGCCGGATGTTTTCCAGGTCCAGTGCGGTCACCAGGTCGCCACGGCTGAACAGCCTCTCAGGTGTCATCACCGGAACTCGGGCTAACCTTGGTAAGACCGCCTCCCCCCCACTCAGTTCGTAAAGGCTTACAACACTGTCGCGGTGGTAGTTGACGAAGAAATCACCCTGTGCAGCCACAAAAGCTCCACCGGTCTTGCCATTCTCCGCCAACCGGTAGTAGAGGAACTCTCCCGTCTTCAGATCGAAGCAGGCTGGGACCGAACGTCCACCCGGAACGAGTAACCTGTCACCAGCAATAACAAGGTGACCCTGGGGAGCAACACCCGCATAAGCCGGGGAGTTATGCGGCTGGAGCATGTACCTTGCCCCGGTCCCGTCATTCTTCCAGATCACTTCCCCAGTCTCGGCATCAACAGCGAAGATGAAGATCCCCATAAAAGGCCAGATCCCGGCGGCAAAATAGACCACCCCATCCTCTAGGACCGGCCCTCCTCGCGCCGGCCAAGTCGATATGAGACGCTCGTTCCCGAGAATCTGCCGGTCCACAGGCGCTCCATTCACCTTCCACATCAGGCCCCCAGACTCGGCCTCCAGGCAGTAGAGGTGTCCATCATCGCTCGTGAAGTAGACCCGACCCTTCGATGCAACCCCCGGAAACCGCACGGGGCCATCAACGTAGTAACGCCAAAGTTCCCTGCCCGTCTCAGCTTCCAGCGCAATCATGCAGTCGCTCGCGCTCGAGGTGATGAACAGGATTCCCCGATGGACAACCGGCTCATAGACCGAGCCGAACGGCATCAGATCCTGGTTGAGGGGATCGTCCCAGGTCTGCTCGAGCTTCGGATACTCCCGGACCCAGAGTAAGCTCAGCTCGTCCGGGAGCTGATGTGGAGAGGCGGCTGTGCGGCCGGCATCGTACCGCCACATCGGCCAGTCTTCATACTGGGTACCAAAGAAAGAACAACCGGTCAGTTGAAGAAGAAAACAGACAAGAAGAGAGCAAGCAATCAGTGAGCGTGCCTGAGTCATCCGAGTCGATCCAGATTCCAAAACGATCCGAGCCAGACAATCATCGCGTGGTCAGTCTAGCCTGCGAACCCGATCCGGTAAAGCCCCTTAAAATGCGTTCCGGAATGCAGGACATCCCGATCCGCTCTGTCCCCGGGCCATCACCTCACTCAAAACGAGCTTCGATGATTCGGGCAACAAAGGGAAGTGCAGCAAGTCGGTCGAGAACAACCCGGAAGCCTGCCTGTCCCGTATGCCCAATACAGAGGAGTTCCCCGGGTTCACATCCAATCCTCCCCGGAGATCGCGAGCAGGAAACCGTTGGGTCGATGCCCTCGACTTCAGCAGTTGCCTTTTCATTATCGGGAATACAGAACTCGTAACTCACGGCAACCAGACCATCTGGAGGGCCCCTCAATCCTTCAGAGTTGAGTGCACTCAGATCAAGCTCGATAACCGGGCCCGGTTTGGCCTCCAGTTTTCGGATATCGCGGGCAATCGTGTCGTCAACGAGCACGAGGTAGTCGAACTCGATCCGATCCCCGGGCTCGAGGCCAACGATCTCACTCGGGTCCTCCAACTTGAAATTCATCGTCATCGCTTCCATGTAACCCGGGATCGCTTCATGATCGACACGCATCGCAATCCCATCGAGGCGAGGACCCAGGAAGACCCCCCGCACCGTGTAGGTTTTCAAATCGGGGGGAGCTGTCCCTGGATCATTCGAGCACATCGACAGGGAAAGAAGCAGCAGAGTGGAGGTGAAATACGAAAAGATACCGCGGTCCATCCCCACCTATTCTCTCAGATCCGATCACTGGGCGACAGAAAGCGGCCAGGATGATCGAAAACGCTCCACTTCAGTTCCGGTACGAGTCGAACACGAGTCTGGAATCGAAAGGCTTTCCTTGCCTCCCAGAACCGTGACCCTTATGATCAGCAACCATGTAACCGAAGTCTGGAGCGGCTAGATCCTCCGTGACAGGCATCAGAAAAGGGCACCACCAGCCAAGGGGAGAAGATGGAGAAAGAGCGAGTTCAAAAAGAGGTTCTACGTGAACCGCCAAGACGCCTCATTGACAGTATCCGCTATCTTGGGCCCGGGCTGATCCTTTCTGCCGCAATTGTGGGCTCGGGCGAACTGATCGCCACCACGGCACTCGGGGCACGCGCAGGCTTCACCTTTCTCTGGATCATTCTCCTCGGATGTCTGATCAAGGTTGCAGTTCAGCTCGAGTACGGGAGAAACTGCATCCTCTACGGACAGTCTTCCTTCCAGGCCTGGAATACTGAGAAACGCGGCAGGATTCTCGGCCTGCATTGGTCGGTGATCATTGCCTTTCTCTTTCTGATCTCCATGTTCATCGGCCTTGCCGGTGTCATCGGTGGGGCTGCCCAGGTTGCCCTCTCGATCTTTCCCGGCATCCCCATACCGGTTTGGATTCTTCTCGTCGCACTCTTCATCGCACTCCCCATTTACAGGGGGAAATACAAGGCGGTTGAAGTCATCGCAACGACGCTCAACATGATCTTTGTCCTGGCAGTGGGTTACTGCGTGATCGCTGTCCAGGGGACAATCTACTCCTTCGGCCTCAGCGATCTCACCGAAGGACTGAAGTTCCAGCTGCCACCCGGGGCCCTGGCCCTCGCTATCGGAGCATTTGGAATCACCGGTGTCGGATCGGCCGAGATCTTCACCTATCCTTCCTGGTGTCTCGAAAAGGGCTATGCCCGCTGGACCGGCCCCGCCGACGGTTCTGAAGACTGGATCCGTCGAGCCCGGGGCTGGATCAGGGTCATGAGAATAGACGCCCTGGTTGCAATGGTGGTCTACACGATCACGACCTGCGCCTTCTACATTCTCGGTGCCACAGTCCTTCAACCGCAGGAAAGACTGGCGGACGGGAATGAGCTGATTGTCCAACTCTCGGTAATCTTCACTGAGGTCCTGGGCCAACAGGCCTGGTTCGTCTTTATGATCGGAGCCTTCGCGGTACTCTTCTCGACCGTGTTTTCAAACGCAGCGGGATACTCCAGGCTCTGGACCGATTTCTTCGTCGAAGCGCGGTTAATCCCATCGAATGATCAAGAGAGAAGGCGTCGGTCGATCGCGATCATGGCCTGGGTCCTGCCGATTGTCTGGGGCGCTGTCTACCTGACGTTCCAGAAGCCACTGTTTCTCGTGGTGTTCATGGGGATTTCGAACTCGCTCTTTCTCCTGGTCGTTGCCTACAAAGCCATCGTCTTTCACTATCGGAACATCGACACCGAGCTGAGACCCTCGCAGGTCTACCGCCTCTTCTTTTGGCTCAGTGTCATCTCGATCGGACTGATGGCAGCCTGGGCCCTCTACTCAACGTTGGGTTCCTAGATAACCAGGGTCGATCGGAGAACTGCAGTTGCCCGACTCGCATCGGACGGCGGGCAACTGCTCAGCTTCGGCTCACCGGCGTTGATTTGAGAAACTCCGCCGGCTGCCCTACCGGGGGTCTGGCCGCCGCCATCTCACCGGAGCCGGTGGCTCGGGCTTCAGTTCAACTCCCTCGGTCTCGAGGAGTCGCAGGGCCTCCTGAACCGCCCTTTCCAGCTGAGGATCGCGGCCGGAAATCACGGGCTGGGGATCGTTGCGGACTTCGATGTCGGGGGCGACACCTTCTCCCTCAACAGCCCATTCGCCGTTGACGTCGAAGAATCCACCCCGCGGCGCAACGAAGCGTCCTCCGTCTAGTAGCGGTGGAGTATCCCAGGTTCCGACCAGCCCTCCCCAGGTTCGGGTCCCCACCAGCGGGCCAACCTTCCGGAATCGGAACAGGTACGGCAGCAGATCACCACCCGACCCAGCTCGCTCGTTAATGATCATTACTTTCGGACCCCAAAGTCCCGCCATCGGTTGGGTCCAGGGCTTGCGATCCCCGGCTCTCGAGTTGAAGTAACCAGTCAGCTGCCGGCTGAGAACCTCGACAATGTAGTCCGCCGCCGAACCTCCTCCATTGTTTCTCTCGTCGATGACAGCACCCTGTTTGTCTTGCTGGGCAAAGTACATGCGATTGAAGAACGTATAACCTCCCGGGCCGGTGTTAGGCAGCCATACGTAGGCCAGTTTCCCTTCACTCGCCTGCTCGACCTTCTTCCGGTTGGCTTCAACCCAGGCCCACGTTCTCAGTTCCCTCTCCGAAGATGCGGGTTCAACAAGCATCTCTCTCGCATCTTCGATCGACGGCTGATTGCTGACCGATACCGTGATCGTCCTCCCAGCCGTCCCTTCCAAGAGACGGAACGGGTTTTCGGGGACCCTCAGCGGCTTGCCATCAATCGCTACCAGGTAATCCCCAACACTCACGTTCAGCCCCGGAATGGAAAGGGGCCCTGCCAGGCCCGGGTTCCACTCCTCTCCCGTGTAAATATGCCTGATGCGGTAGAAACCCTCCGACTCTTCGAGATCGACACCCAGGAGACCAGTCCTCGGATCGGTCAAATCCGGATAGTCTCCACCCCGGACGTAGGAGTGACCGACGGCGACCTCCCCCGAAAGGATATCGAGCAGATGATTGAAGTCAGATCGGTGGCTGACCCCTTCGAGCCACGGCTTGTACCATTCCCAGACCTGCTCCCACGGAGCACCATGCACGTTGTCCACGTAGAGAAAGTCCCGCATGAACCTCCAGCCATCCCGTAACATCTGGGCCCATTCAGCCCTTGGGTCGACTCGAGTCCTTAGACTGCTCAGAGCAAGCTTCTTCACGCTGTCGCTGTTGTTTCCGCTGGGAGGTCTTCCCGAAGAATTGACAATCATCCACGTGTCATTCGAGCGATAGAGCAGCTTCTTCCGATCATGCGATGAAACAACCTGGGAGACGTTTTCGGCGAATTTCTCGACCTTCTGGTCCTTAACCGTGTAACGCTGAAGCGTCATCGACCGCTCACCTGGAACGTCCTCCCCCAGAAAGACCTGTCCTTCGGAACCCTCAACCAGGCCGCGGTAGTCCCCAAGCGGCAGTTTCGGAGCATCCACGATCCGGCTGGAAATCCCTGCAAAATCGATGACGACATCCGGGATCGTCTTGGACTTCTCAGTTTCCCCATCCTTCCCTTCCTCACCGGCTCTAGACTCGGCATCCTTGGCTTCACCCGGCTCTTCTCCGGAAGCCTTCTCTTCAGGGCCCTGTTCTCCACTCTCCTCGTCCGATTTCGGGAGAAATGGAGAGGGTTCGTCCTGCTTCAAGAGAGCCAGATAGAGCGCCCGCGTGACGGGCCGTTCGTAGGACGTCATGTCGAGCCAACCGGTATTCAGACCGTAGTTGGTTGATGCCAGGAAGTAGAGATACTTGCCCGAGGCATCCCAGATGGGACTGATCGAGTCCGCCATGCCACTGGTCAGCTGATGGGTTTCCTCTTCCCGGGTATCGTAAACGAATACAGCACGAAGCTGGGTCTCCAAACGGCGGGAATAAGCGATCCAGCGCGAATCGGGAGACCAAACGGGATGCGTCGACCGTTCAGGATGAGCGTAGCGGTCAGTGGCCACATGCTTTACAGCTCCACTTTCCAGGTCAATCACAAGAATCCGGTAATGGGTGTCGGTAAAAGCCAGCCGCGTTCCATCCGGTGACCAGACCGGGTCGAAATAGAAGCTCGGCTCGGAGATCTCCAGACGGCGGGGATTCCTTCCATCCTGATCGGCCACAACAAGTCCATATTCACCCCCTTCATCGCTGAACCAGGCGATCCTGTCACCCTGGGGAGACCACACAGCATGGCGATCGGCGATACCGGGAGTCTCCGTAATGTTGCGCCAGCTCCCCTTCTCAGCAGGAACTGTAAAGAGCTCTCCACGATATTCAAAAAGTGCCCGCTTTCCAGTCGGAGAAAGCCGGGGATCCCGAAGGTCAGAAGCACTGATGTCGACCCAGCGCGGT
>CP070717.1:964681-971392 GCA_020350445.1 Acidobacteriota bacterium
TGAAAGGTGAATTACCAAGAGGAATGATCGGAGACAAAGAGGTCAGCCGCCTCATCATGGGAGGCAACCTGATCGGAGGTTGGTCTCATTCGCGTGACCTGATCTACGTTTCATCCCTTTTCAAGGCCTACAACACCGAAGATAAGATTTTCCAGACTCTCGATCTCGGGGAGAAGGCCGGGATCAATACGATCAATATCTCCGTGAGCCAGTTCCCCGTAATCAACAAATACAAGAAGATCTTCAACAGCAACCTGCAGACCATCTCACAGGTGCATCCCACGAAAGAGAACCCCTTTGGCGATATCGATACAGCCATTGAAGCCGGTGTCGATTTCATCCAGATCCAGGGGAACTGTTGCGACTGGCGCGTACGGGCGGGCGAGATCGATGTTCTCGAGCAGGCTATCGACTATATCCGGAAGAAAGGGTTTCCGGCCGGACTTGGAGCACACTCGATCCAGGCATTGGTCGCCTGTGAGGAAGCAGGTATTGAGCCCGACTTCTTCATGAAGACACTGCACCACGACAACTACTGGTCAGCTCACCCACGGGAAAACCGCATCCCCTTCTCCGTCGATGGTGAACGCTCGTCGGACCACAACGAATTCCACGACAACATGTTCTGTCTCTTCCCCGAAAAGACAGTCGAGTTCATGGAAAATCGGGGCACCCCGTTCATCGCCTTCAAAATTCTGGCCGGCGGTGCCATCCACCCTGAAGACGGGTTCAAGTACGCCTTCGAAAACGGAGCCGACTTCATCTGTGTAGGGATGTTCGACTACCAGCTTGTCGATGACGTGAATATCGCTATCGACACGTTGGCCTCGCTGGAGAATCGGTCACGGAATTGGATGAGTTGAAGAAATTCACCAAGGTGCCAAGCTCTAAATCCCAAACAAGCACCAAAAGCTAAGGTCCAAGGACTTCAATCCCAGGCTCGAGCAACAAAGTCTCCCCGTTTGAACATTTCCGCTTGAAGCTTGGAATTTGTCTGAGATTTAGAATTCGGTCCTTAGCGCTTTCTCCCCCTTCACTGCCCCGCATCCAGTAGCCGTTCCAATGCCGTGTACCAGTTGAACGTGAAATTGGCTACGTTCGGACCGCTTGTCTGCCGTTCGCTGCCTTCGCTCAGAATGAAGAAGAAACGCTTGCCATCCGGAGTTACCTCCCATTCCTCAGCGATCAGGTTGGCAGGGCGATCGAAAAGCTTACTGGGTCGTCCGACATTGACCGCATCAGCAGTTGCAGTCAGCGGCACTTCCCAAACCGAATAATCGAGTCCGAGGAAGTACAGGGTCCTTCCGTCTTGAGAATACCGGGGCATCTGGCCACCCGCAGTGGACACCTGCCATTTCCCGCCAGGTCCGGGAACTGATGGGCGAATATAGACTTCAGTCCGTTGGGACTCGTCCGATTCGTAGGCAATCCACTTCCCATCGGGTGAGAAGACAGCGTCATACTCTCTGAAGTCACCTTCAAAAAGCTTGAACGGCTTGGCACCTTCCTCCTGCGTAGGCAAGATCCAAATGTCGATGGTTCCCCTGTCGTTGACATGGTAGGCAAGAGAGTTGTTGTCTGGAGCCATTCCGTACGGAATCGTAGTCCCGACCTCTTCTGTCAGTCTCTCGGCGCCTCCAGCGCCATCCGATCGTTTTCTAAAGACACCCCATTTGCCATCCCGCTGGGACCCGAAGTAGACAAACTGTCCATCCTGGGACCAGAGCGGTCCGATATCAGGGCCATCACTAAAGGTAAGCCGGGTCTGCGTGTCCCTTTCCAGGTCGTGGATCCAGATGTCGAACTGCCCCTCCTCCAGGATTTCGACAGCAAGGTACCGATTATTGGGAGAGATCCTCAACCATCGATAGGCTCGCTTGGTCTCTGTCACCGGACGCAGATCCCCTTCTTGATCCACCTCCACCAGGATCCTCTGAATCGAGGCCTGTTCACCGGTCAGATAGACCAGCGTTCCATCCGAAGAGACATCAAAGTGTGCTCCGCCATTCCCGCTCATGCTGACACTCTGTTCAACTGGAGCTGGCATCCCTTTCAGTTCAAACGTCTCGGGATCGAAAGGGGCCGCAAACATCGTACTGGCGTTGATGTAGACCAAGTGCCCCGAGCTAAGGTAGCGTCCATATGTTCCCCCTTCCCAGACGACTTTCCGTTCTCCCGTCTCGACACTCACCACCTCGATTCTCCCCGAGTTAGGATCGGCCTTGTCGAAGGCCGTAAACAGCACCCAGCGGCTTCCCGGGAGGAATTGGGGCCAACGGTGAGTCAGTTCTCCTTCGGCAAGAGTGGTCAACTCCTGAGGCTCTCCACCAGCTGCCGAGACCTGCGAAAGCCCTGAACGCGATTCACGGGCAAGCACGATGGTCCCCGATTCTCCCCAGGCTGCCCCACGTGAACGTGAGACGGTACAGAGAACCAGCGGAGTTCCTCCTGAGACCGACACTTTCTTGAGTTCATTCAAGGTCACGAACCCGATCCACTTCCCATCGGGAGAGAAGAACGGGTTGTAGGAATTCTCGGTATCCTTCAACACCTGGCTCTGCGTGCTGTCCATTGGCCGAAGAAACAATTGCGAATTGTTTCCCGGGCGACCCGTAGCGAATACCAAATTGGAGCCATCCGGAGAGAGGACTGCGGCACTCCCCTGTCCCAGGAAGAAGGGTTGTTCACCCTCTAAAAGCGCCGCGACTCTTACGGGTTCTCGGAGCGATTCTGAAGGACTCAGGAAGAATCCAATCACTGTGCAGACCGCTGCGACTGTAACCAGTGCACCGGCCAGTGCGAGCTTCTGCCCCCAGGTAAAGCCCGTTGCTCGCTGTTCGGTGACCTGTGCCTTCTCATCGATCGGGTTGGACAGATACTGTTCAATCTCGATACGTGCGTCGGCGATGTCGTGCAAACGTTGCTTGGGTTGGCCTTCGAGACAACGCCTGAGCAAGCGTCGGACCGGCGAGGGTGTTTCCTCAGGGAGTTTCGACCAGTCCAGATCGATCTTGAGTACCGAGGCCATCACATCCGAAATCGTGTCTCCCGTGAATGCGACCCTCCCTGTCAACATCTCGTAGAGGATTACACCGAAAGCCCAGATATCGGCTCTTTTGTCCACAGCCTGGCCTCTTGCCTGCTCCGGACTCATATAGCCAGCCGTTCCCAGTATGATCCCAGCCTGTGTCGCAGCCATTGAAATAGTCGGAGACTGAGTCAGGTTCGCTTGAGTCTGAGGATCCCCCTCGAGTGCTTTCGCCAGTCCAAAATCGAGTACCTTAACGCTGCCATCGGGCCTGACCTTGATATTGGCAGGTTTCAAATCGCGATGGATAATCCCTTTCTCATGAGCCGCTTCAAGAGCCTCAGCGACTTGGAGCGCCAATCGCAACGCATCCACAAGTGGAATGGGGCCACGAGCGATTCGATCCGAAAGATCCTCCCCTTCAACCAGTTCCATGACCAGGGCGTTCTTCCCATCCGCTTCTTCAAGTCCGTAAATGCCGGCGATATTCGGGTGATTCAAAGAAGCCAGCACCTGGGCCTCTCGCTGAAACCTTCCCATCCTCTGGATATCGTTGGAAAAGACTTCAGGCAGGACCTTCAGTGCGACCTGGCGATTGAGCTTGGTATCAGTGGCTTCCCACACCTCACCCATGCCGCCTTCACCCAGCTTGGACGTAATCTGAAAATAAGAAAGCTTCTCTCCAATCACAACGTGAATGCCCCCTCAAGGAATCGGATTTCAATGGATGAAAATCAAAGACTGCGAGTTAACACGAAGAATAATACACTTGGGGTCGGAACGCAAGCATTCCGCTCGCTACTCTCCGACTCAACCGGGTACTTTTCGCGCTGAAAACACGGTATCGTTACGAATGGGCAGAGAGCCCCGGAGGTAGCCTATGAATGAGAACATACGTCCCGTCGAATCTAAAACCTTGCTTGCCTTCCTGGGAGTCTTGGCTACACTGGTTCTACTCTCTCCATTATTGAAACCTGTTCAGGCTCAGACTTCCCCGGAAAGATCGTTTGTCCAGACCCCATACCCGAGGATCGCTATGCTCTGGGCTCCAGTTCGGGGAGACCGTTCAATCGCCAGCATGGCTCGACATGATCTGATTATGGCGGGCTCCGGATCGTTTGGCCTCGTGTATGACGGGAAGCCAACGGGGGAGGCAGACGGGTTTACGGATCAATCCGAATCCATCGCCAGGGATCGAATCGCTGAAATCCGTCGGATCAATCCCGATGCCGTTATCATTGGGGATCTGCTTTTCTATGAATACCCCGATGACTGGTTACCGGAAGACCATCCCTGGTGGTTGAGAAGAGACGGGGAACGCCAGCAGTTCTGGCCGGGCACGCATCGAATGGACTGGAACAGAACCGACTACCGGGCACATGTTGTAAAGCAGACCGTCGCCCTTCAGAAGATCGGCTTTGATGGAGTCTTCTATGACAATGTGCGCAACGAACCCGAACCCTGGACGGCATTCCTGACTGAAATCAGAAAGGAGGTGGGGAACGACTTCCTCCTCTTCTTGAATGTCGGCTATGCGATTGGAGAATACGACTTCGTTGCTCCCTTCGTGAACGGAATCATGTACGAGTCGGGCTGGAGTCACGATCGAACGGAGTGGGAAACAGCCGTTCAGGAAATGCAACATACCCAGTCGCTGCTCATGGAACCCCGCATCAGCTTGATCGAACGCTTTGAAGAGATCCGTTCCCACGCTGGGTGGCCCGGAGACCCACAGAGAGGACAGAAGCCTCCCGACGATCCACAGGCCCGCCGCTGGAGCCTGGCCTTCAGTTTGGCGATCGGCGACTTCTACTACCTCTTCTCAGACAACACGAGCCACCGGCACGACTGGTATCCAGAATACGATGAGAAGATTGGCCTGCCAGTCGGGCCCAGCACCCGATTGAACCCCTTTGTCTGGAGCAGGAAATATGAGCGTGCTCTGGTTGTCGTAAACCTGCCCGGCTCACCCGAGAGCTATGAGATTGAGTTAGCAGGAAACGCCAGAAATTCACTGACAGGTAAAACCGGCAATCGATTCTCCGTTCCTTCCGGCGATGGGGCCATCCTGATTGTGGAGTGAAGCCGGTTTGGCCGGAACCGTCGAGGCAGACGATCGATTTGCTGTATGATCAGTTGCCACAGACCATGAGAACAGTGACTCGTACAAAGACCGCTCACAGCCAGAATCTGACGCTACCGGTTCGTGCCTTGACCGTGCTTCTCCTGGCGTTGAACCTGACTGGACTCGCCTTTGGACAGGACCAGCGGCCTCCCGTCTCGAGCGACCGTCCGACAGTCGGGGCTTCCAGCGGCACGGTCCCATGGGGAGCGGGACAGGTTGAAATCGGAGGACTCTATCAACATCTCAGTCTGGAAGAGCAGGACCTGTCCTTGCGACTCCGACAGTTCAGCACGCCTCTACTCTTCCGATTCGGTGCATTTGAAAACCTCGAACTTCGTCTCGAAACAGCTGCGTTTACATGGTACGACCAGCGACTCCGCCACTTTGGAGAAACCCTGTTCGATGAGTCCGACAGCGGATTTGCCAATCCAACTGTCGGATTGAAGTGGCAGTTTGTCGAGACACCAGATGACAGCTATCAACCCGCCGTCGGGGTTCTGCTGAACTGGGCACTGCCAATCGGATCCGAGGCCTTCCGACCAGAGAAATCGGAATGGACTGCAATAATGCTGGTGGATTTCCCACTTCCTCGAAGCATGTCCTTGACCCTCAACGGCGGAGTCAGCTTCCGCTACGATGAGACCACTCGCAACTGCTACGAAGATGGAGTGGGTGCACTCGTCTTCGCCGCACCCCTGGGTTCGAGTACAGGCTTTTTCCTGGAAGTTGCCGGAGGTGGGCCCCAATCAGATGGGGGAGAGGGGTGGGCCCAGTTCGACGGAGGAATCACCCATCGACTATCCGACGGCCTGCAGGTGGACGCCGCCATCGTTCGCGGGCTGACGGACTACACCGGGGACTGGGGTTTTGCCGCCGGTCTCAG
This sequence comes from Acidobacteriota bacterium, assembly GCA_020350445.1. Lineage (GTDB taxonomy): Bacteria > Acidobacteriota > UBA6911 > RPQK01 > JAPXNP01. The sequence goes on from CP070717.1 coordinate 970,718, forward strand.
CTTCTACATCTTCTGACTGATCGCGTCGGATCCGTCTGGGTTTTGATTCCCAAAGGGCCTTCTCAAGCCTGGGTGAGGGTGTACACGTCGCGCCTGTTACTGTTTCCTTTTCGACTGCAGGTAACCCTTGAAAAACCGTCCCTGGGTCGAAGGAGTGAAATCCCAGTCGGTGATCAACTGGGGGGACCAATTCACATCGAAGACCCAGGCGACCCAGGAGATTCCTTTCCGCTCCGTGTACGAGGTCAGATCGATACCGTACTTCTCTGTACTGATCACTGGGACATGGGCCCCCTTCTCCTCCTCGAGGCAGAAACCAACTTCAGTCAGAATGACTGGATATTTATCCGAAACGTATCCCCAGTCGGCCTCCCATTTCTCTTCCCAGGGTTCGTCCCGTTTCTGCGGGTAAGGATGGCTGACATAGGCAATGTTCGCCTCGGTGAAGGGATCGTCCCCAACCCAAGTCAAGTCGTAGGCCCAGTCGAATCCAGCGACCAAGATGATCGTTTCCGAATCGATCCTGCGAATGTGGGCGATGAGTCCCTCCTGAATCTCTTTCCACTCGGGCCAGGTCATCTTCCCGAAGTTTTCACCGCTGACCGTCGGCTCGTTGTAGAGTTCGTAGAAAGCCACGGTCGCATTCCCCTTGTAACGTTCCGCGATCGCAGCCCA
>CP070717.1:971492-974222 GCA_020350445.1 Acidobacteriota bacterium
GGTGTGCGGTCTCGGCTAATTCAGCGGCTTCTAATGATCGGGTCCAGCTTGACGGCTGGATCCCAGCTTGCTCACCTCTCAGACGCACCATTCGGCTCATCTTGAAGGATCCGGAACAGCCTGTCGAGGTCCGTCCTTAGTACCTCACTCTTCCAGTCCTCCACTCGAGGGATGCCCTTAACTTGCGCGTAAGCAGAGGCATTAACTCGGAGATTCGAAGGGGCAGTATCAGCTTGATTCTTGAAGATCGTTGGAGCCGGCGAGAGGACTTGAACCTCCAACCTACGCATTACGAATGCGTCGCTCTACCATTTGAGCTACGCCGGCTGAAGCGCGGAGACGACATTATAGCAAGACCGGTCGATTCAACGAAACTCTATGCAGTCACGACTTTTGTTGAGTCTTAAGGCCGGCGTCGGAGTCCGTCCCCAATGGGATCCTGTGCCCAATAAGGTTCCAACAACATAGTGTCGGGGAACATCTCCACCGGCATTCTTCGTCCCCACTGGCAGTCCCCAATCACATGTCGAGGTCCGTCCGTAATTCGGTCCCTGATAAGGGAAGAAGTAGATGTGGGGGGTGCTTGGCCGGGATTGTCAAAGTGTGCGGCGAACGCTCGCCCTCCTTCGGATTGATCTTTCTGGCGGATTTTCCTATTATTTGCGGTCTGTATGTTGCTTTTAGGTTAGGTGAAATTAATCCTTTAGAAACATGAACTTAACACCGAAAGAAAAATCTCAGAGCCTTTACACGCTACCGAGTGACGAAGTCCGTCAAATCATGTGGCGATTTGCGGATCGATTTGACCTGCAGATGATCGTGCAGGGGGCCCGATCCGTGGCGCGGGGTCCCGTTGCTCGATTGGTGGCAGATGGCGCGCGGAATACGCATGAGTGGACAGAATCAAAGTCTTCGCTTCTGAAGGCTTTTGATGAATCGGGAATAACCTCGGTTTTCATGGACCCGGAGCATGGAGGCTTTATCGAAGGCCCAAAGAATCTGGCTCTTGCCCTGGTTGCCTTTGAGTTGGCCTGGGTGGACGGCGGATCCGCCACCAGCAGCCTTGCTGGGTGTCTGGCGCTGGCCCCAATTCATGAAAAGGGTACCGAAGAACAGGTCAAATCCTATATGAGTCGATGTATACCGCCGCAACCGGGTGAAGATCGGGAGCCCTTGCGAGGGGCTTTCAGCCTGACAGAGCCTCTCCCATATGTTGGTGTCGACGCTAGCATGCTGGGTGGGCGGATTCGTGTAGACTCGTGGGAAGAGGGCCAGGAGCCGATTCTGCAGGTCGAGAAGCGTGGACGCTTCATTACTAATATGGACTTTGCCAACTTTGTAACGGCTGCTGTATCCAGTGATGACGAGCGCATCAAGGGGAGCTGCATGGTCATCCTTGAAGAGGGAGATCCTGGTGTGTTCGATAGGGGTGCCCCAACTCTGAAGCTGGTTCATCAATTATCCTCGACCAGAGATCCCGTTTTCAGCCTGAAGGTGCCTGCGAGCAGGATCATCGGTGGCTACACGATCGAAGACGGGGTGATAGTACCGGCGTTCTCCCATGGGGAGGTAATAGAGGCCGTATTTCGACGCACCCGTGTGACTGTGGGATTGATGACAGCTGCAAAGCTATTGTCTGCTATCGAACCGGTCATCCGTTATCAACGGCAGAGATTCAGGGGTGGTACGGCGAGCTCGCCCGGTTCACCTCGATACGACCTGGGACTTCAGCAGAAAGAAGACGTGATTCATCGGCTTGTGGATGTTTGGGCTACTGGAGAAGCGGCATCCTCACTGGGGTTCGAGGCTGCTCGTCTGTTTGATCGGCTCGATCCGATGGAGCGCAAGAAGGAAGGGATCTTCAAAGAGCAAGGAATCCTGACTGGACGTGACAAGCTCAAGGCCCATCGCAAGCTCGAAAAGGATGCGATCGAGTATCTAAAACTGTTGGATACCTATGAGGACCTGCGGGACCGTGCCAGATTTGAAGAGCTTGATTCTGAGGAGCTTGTGAAGTTCGCTCTTCTTGACTCACAGGCCAACGTTCTGTGTCCGGCCTGTAAGTTGTGGAATACGGGTCACGGCGCGAATATGATGCGTGAAGCCGTCAGTCTCATGGGTGGGTATGGAATCACTGAAGATTGCCCTGGATTCCTGGGGCAGAAGTGGATGGATGCACAACTCGAGGCTACCTACGAGGGCCCGGAAGCCGTCCAGCGAAGGCAGTTGACGGTAACCATGACAAACAGCCTTTTCCTGGCCCAGTTCCGCCGCTGGATTCGTCAGATGCGCGAGATTGCTTCGAGACGCCCGGGGACGGGGGCCTGCAACCTCGCTTCAGCGATGGAATTGTGGCTATGGACGGTGAATCATCTCCAGGTCGCAGAGGATGCCGATGGTACAAAGTTGTACAAGGGCCAGCGGCAGGGTGTGACCTTTCCATTGGCCGATGCGCTGTGCTGGCTTCTTGCGGCCCGCTGCCAGATTCTCGATGTCATCGAACTGGAAGAACAGGGGCCTTCAAATCCGGTCCTGGCGGAGTCGCTGGAGGGTTATGTACGTTTCTTCACCGACCTGTGTCACGTCCAGAGCGCCTCGGCGGCGGGTGAAGTTGGTCGTATCTGTTCAGAACTGGTTTACGGCTACAATCGTCACCCCGCGTGGGATGGGCCGACCACCGAATCCTGCTATCAGCCAACGGACCTTGCTGTTCTGGAGGGGGTTATTCCA
>CP070717.1:974322-979670 GCA_020350445.1 Acidobacteriota bacterium
ATGTCTTAACTTCACGGGAAAGGATCAACGAGCCGGGTCCCCCTTTTCCGGATAAAGCGTCAGGATCGCCTCTTTCAATCAGGTCGCCCCGGAAATGGCGGCACAGGCCCTCCGCCATCTGGCTTCGACAAGAACTCCCTGTACAGAGAAATAGCACTCGGATCTTGCTGTTCATGGGGCATTCCTCGGTTCTCAACTGTGCGACCGTAGGGGATACCGGCCCAACTCTCCGCCCGAGCGGAAGAGCTCGACAATATTCGCAGGAGGAACATCGGGCTGGAGATTATGGACTGCGGCCAGAACGAATCCGCCGCCTGGGGCCATTTGGCTGATCCGGCTCGCGACCTCCCTGCGGACTTGCTGCGGCGTACCCCGGGGCATCACGTCACGGGTGTCGATGCCGCCCCAGAAGGCCAGTACGTCACCGAACTCCCTCTTGAGCCTTACAGGGTCCATGTTCGAGGCCGACACCTGAATGGGATTGAGCGCCTCAACACCGAAATCGATGAAATCCTGGATAAAGGGGTAAATGGAGCCGCAGCAGTGGTGGAGAAGTTTGGCCGGGGTATTCGCACGAATATGTCCCCACAGGCGTCGATAGTGAGGATTGAAGAAGCGTCTGACCGTTTCCGGCGAGACCAGAGGGCCGTTCTGGCCTCCCAGGTCGTCGGCGGTATAGACCACGTCGACCAGGGTGCCGACCTCCTTGAGAATCAACTCATTCGCCTCGAGCTGGATCTGTGTGGTTCTCTCCATCAACGCGTCTACGAATGATCCGTTGGATGCGAGATCCATCATCCACTCGCCGAAACCGCGAAGGAACTGACCCAGCGAAAGGGTTCGTCCACGAAGCTCCAGGGAAATCGCATAATCGGTTTCCGAGCGGATGCTCTTGATCTTCTCCGCGAGTCCCTCCACTCTGACGAGATCTTTCGGATCCGGCCAGGAGTGGCGTTCAACGGTCGCAGCGGTGGCTTCATTCCCAAAGGGGGGGCTCTCGACGTAGTAGTGGCCGTCTTCAGGCTTGCGCCAGCGGATACCCCACTCATCCACAAAGACGTTCTCCGACACAATGTTCATCTGATCTCCAGAGCCGAAAGCTCTGGGTGCATGGATGATGTCGACGTCCAGAGCGACCCGTACATCTTCGTCGATCTCGACCAGGCTCGCGTAGCGCATGGACTCTCTCGTCTCCTGTACGGCGAGGCCGAGCGCGGAACGCAGCCGCGCATAGGCGGGGCCTACGACTGTACTCGCCAGGGTCCCGCCCAGATCCATCGGGACTCGGTCGGGTTCCCGACGGTTCAATGCGGCCAGCACCCGTTCCCGGTGGTTCATGACTCGATATCTTATTCCATTTGGCGGACGATTCGTACTGCTGCAGCTTCATGAAGAAATGTCGAGATTCGCGCAATCAAAGGACCGTCATCAGTGTCCAGCTACTCAGCACACCCTGAAGTCCGAACACAGTTGCCACTAATGGTGCGCAGAGCAACTGGATAAGGCTCCGTAACCTTTTCGTGGTCAAGCTTTAGTACTGTGATGGAGACAAATGAGAAAAATTGGATCTGCGAAAAGGGGAGTTACGCATGAAGGAGCGACGCTACATCGGCATCGATATGGGGGCAGAGACCATCAAAGTTGCTGAGATTGTCTGCCGTAACGAAGAGCGCTACTGGACTCGCAGCCGATTAGAGATACATCGGAAGGAGCCCGGTGTGGCTCTCCTGACCCTGCTTCGCGAATGGGATTGGAACCAAATAGCGGGAGTGTCTGTTTGTGGCAGGCTAAGTCGACAGGCGGATTTGCCCAGAATCCCTGTCAAGCAGGCTCAGACCGCTGCTTTTCGTTACCTATTTGGGAATGGGCCGGGAACCGTCGTTTCTGTCGGAAGTAATGGGTTTTCGGTACTTGAAATAAGGGCCAATGGGATGGAGACGTTGCGAGAGAATGGGCGTTGTTCCCAAGGGACGGGCAATTTTCTTCGCCAGCTGGTGGGCAGGTTTGGACTCAATGTCGAAGAAGCCGACGAATACTGTAGAGAGGTGACGTCTCCAGCACTGCTCTCGGGACGATGTCCGGTTATCCTAAAGACGGACCTGACACATTTGGCCAACCAGGGTCACAGCAGGCGTGAGATTTTGGCGGGTCTGTTCGACGCGGTCTGTGACAACATCCAGATGCACCTTAAGCCGAGGGTTTCTCCACCGCGGGTGGTCCTAACTGGGGGATTGGCCCAGTCTCTCCGAATCCGAGAGAATATCAAGCGCTTTCTCGAGGGGCACGGGATGGAACTTGTGGAGTTCTCCGGGGAAAAAGTTCGTTTCCTGGAGGCTCTCGGCTGTGCTCTCTTGGCGTCGGAAGAAACAGATACCAAGGTTCCTCCGCTGCAGCGGATTCTAACTAGCAAACCATCAGCAAGTTTTGATCGGGTTCCACCCCTATTTGAATATCTAGATCGTGTTCGTCGAATCGAGCCCTCCCCTGTCGCTGGTAAGGTTCTTCCCAATCAGATCATGCTGGGTTTTGATATCGGATCCACTGGTTCAAAGTTGGCCGCAGTGGATTCAGAAACGAAGGAGATGATTTGGGATGCCTACCTTTGTACGAAAGGAGATCCTGTCGTTGCAGCTCAGTCTCTGATGCGGCTGTTCGTGGAAGGACCGGCCTGTGATTACCCGGTTGTGGGTATCGGTGTAACGGGCAGCGGGAGGGCGATTGTTGCCACGTTGATGACGATCTGCTACGGAGCGGAAGCAGTTTTTGTCATGAACGAAATTGTTGCCCATGCGGAGGGGGCTCTCCACCATGACCCGCGAGTGGATACGATATTTGAAATTGGAGGCCAGGATGCCAAATACATTCGATTGGTGGATGGCCGCATTCTCGATTCGGCTATGAATGAAGCCTGCAGCGCGGGTACAGGCTCCTTCATCGAAGAGCAGGGAGAACGATTCAGTGAATTTCAGGACCTGATTCAGATGTCTGAAGAGGCCATGCAAGCTGAATCCGGAGTTTCGCTGGGGCAGCATTGTTCGGTGTTTATGGCCGAGATAATCGATCAGGCAGTAGCAGCCGGAATCGAGCAGCGTTCCATCATTGCTGGAATCTACGACTCGGTGATCCAGAACTACCTCAATCGTGTAAAAGGTACCCGGTCGGTGGGGAAGGTCGTGTTCTGTCAGGGCAAGCCATTCACCGCCGACGCTCTGGCGGCAGCCGTGGCGCGACAGACAGGGACCGAGGTAATTATCCCGCCAAATCCAGGCGCAATGGGGGCTCACGGAATTGGCCTTTTGGCGATGAAGAACAATACATTCCAGCAAGGTGGAGATTATTTAGATCCGCAGCGTTTCCTGGAAGCCGAAGTAAATCGAAAGACAACCTTCGTCTGTAAGTCGAAGGTCGGTTGTGGAGGAGCCGGCAACCGCTGTCGTATTGATCGACTCACTACGACCGTTGAGAAGAGCCGCAGCAGTTTCACTTGGGGAGGGAGTTGTTCCTTATTCGACCAGGGAGTCAGAAGAAGCAAGGTACTGGATGGAGCGCCTGACCCCTTCACCCAACGGCAGGAACTCATTGACAAGATGCTGGCAGAATTCGGATCGGTTAAGAACCGACGCCGGGTTGCGATTACCGACGAGTTTCAGCTGAAGGGGATCTTCCCTTTCTATGCAGCCTTCTTTAACGCACTGGGATTTGAGCTCTGTGTGCCTGAGGCCGCGACAGACGCCCACCTGCGTCGAGGAATCGAAGAAGCGAACGTCCGATTCTGCGCCCCGATGCAGCAATACCAGGGCCTGGCGAACTCTCTGGCGGAAGAGCCGGTTGATTTCCTTTTTCTTCCCATGGTGCGAAGTCTGCCGAGAGCTGCGGGCGAACCTGACGGTGTCGTATGCCCAACGGTGCAGGCGAGTCCGGACTTAGTGCGACTCAATTTGCCGGAGGGAACGCGGCACCGGGTTCTTTCTCCGGTCATCGATGTGGGAGCGGAAGGACTCTATTCGAAGAGGTTTGCGGATGGGTGCCGGCGATTAGCGAAAGATGCGGGCCGTAGGGGGCGAATATGGAAGCGAGCGTTTGAGGAAGGCCGAACGAAACAGGAACGTTTCGAGCAACAGTGCCTGGAACTGGGAGAAGCGGCTCTTGAATTCTGCCGTGGTAAAGGTGTAGTCCCGGTTGTCGTTCTGGGTCGTCCCTACACCATTTACAACAACGTCCTGAACTCCAATGTGCCTTCCTTACTGCGTCAACAGGGCGCTATGGCAATTCCGATTGACTGTTATCCGGTCGGAACCGAAGTGCCAACCTTTGATAGAGTCTTCTGGGCCCAAGGCCAGAGAATTCTCCGCGCCGCACATCAAATCAGGCGAACCCGGGGGGTATATAGTGTGTATTGCTCGAACTACTCCTGTGGCCCAGACAGTTTTCTGCTTCATTTCTATAGCTATATTATGGAGGGCAAGCCTTTCGCGGTTCTGGAAACCGATGGGCATATGGGAGATGCGGGGACCAAGACCCGCATCGAGGCCTTCCTTCACTGTGTCGAACAGGATCGTACCCGGCAGAATCGTGCTGGAAATCCAAGAGATCTGAGGAAGATACAAGGGAACGGATGGAGATTGGGGACGGTCCCTGAAGGTCGGCTGCTGATTCCACGCATGGGACCCGGAGCCGAGGCTCTCGCTGCCTGTTTCAGGGGTGTTGGCGTCCGGGCAGAAGTCCTGCCAATGCCCAATCGTGAGACAGTGGTGAAGGGGAGGCGTTACACCTCAGGAAAGGAATGTGTTCCGCTGTGTGTTACCACCGGTTCTTTGCTGCAGCGCCTCGAAGTCGATGGAGACAAGAACGGACAATTCACTCTTATGATGCCAACGGCACGAGGTCCTTGCCGGTTTGGTGTTTACAACATGTTGCACCGAGCAATTCTTGAGCACTTGGGCTGGGAGGATCAAGTAGAAATATGGTCCCCGGAGGATTCCGGTTACTTTGATGGTTTTCCACCCGGATTCAGTACCCTGGTGTTCTCCGGCGTCATGGCAGCAGACCTGCTATTGGACTGTCTCCATTATGTACGTCCGGTGGAGAAGCACGCTGGGGCCGCTGAGAGGCTATACACTCAGTACCAGCAGGAACTGATTAAGTTGTTGGAGCGTCAGGCTCAACGTCAATCGAGCCTTAAGGAGGCACTCTTCGAGGTCGGCACCAAGCGCCTTTTTGGTGTAATGGATCTGCTGCAGAGAGCCGGAGGCCACTTCCAGACGGAAATTCAGGCGAAGTCGCTGCCCACTGTACTGCTGGTGGGTGAGATCTATGTCCGGAGCGATCCTTTCACGAACGATTTCATC
>CP070717.1:979770-985873 GCA_020350445.1 Acidobacteriota bacterium
ATGCTTGTCCGGGGCTTTAGAAGTTGGCGTCTTGGGCCGCCGCACTTCAACAACGGTTATCTGCGGACGACCCATGTATTTGACAACCAATCCTGGAGACCACGATTCGGCTGGCGTATGACGGCAATGGCTGCGCCGAGCCAGGGCAGGATCAACACAGCGGACGCTGTAAGGGGCAGAGTGGCCTGGTCTATTCCGACAAAGGCCGCCACCAGCGACAGGGGAATCAGTAGGGGCAGCCAGATAATCACCCACCGAACAAGAAGACGGAATACTCCCGCTCTCTCACCTTTCGAGTCGACGACCGCCAGCCTGAAAACTGTGTGTCCGATCGTGGTCCGAAAGGGAAGCTCCATGAGTTGAACCACGGCAGCTGTCAGGAGCACCACCAGGGTCGGAGTCATCAGAATCCAACCCAGGGTGGGATACCATTCCTGTGCCCTTCCTCCTGTATAGGAGCCGATGAAGAACATGATCCAGATGTAGGCTGGGATCATGAAGATCGAAGCCGCTCGAATCCCGGCACTGACCTTGGCCGGTTTGTCCAGGAGTCCCTGCAGGATGCCGGTGAGGAAACTCAGTTTGTCGAATTTTTCCGCCGCCAGGTTGCGTAGAACCGGACGGGCGTGCAACGGCAGGCTCGTTGTCTCCACGAAGGCCGAGACGGCGCTCAGGAAACGCTGCTGTCCGGCGGTGTCGGTCACCGCAATCCGTTTGGCAGAGGTTTCGCTTCGAGGCCAGGGCCGATCGAGAAGGACCGCTCTTCCATCCTCCGTGATCCAGACTTGATCCAGGCTCAGTTCGAGGGGAAGTGAGCGATCTGCTGCTGCAGCCCAGAGCTCTGAGGCAAGATCATGCAGCCACAGACGCAAGGTCGACCAGGGGACGAGTTCCCCTCCCTGGACGATCTCGGAGAAAGCCTTGCCAGGAATCGATTCGAAGGCGTCCCAGATCGTTCCAGACCTCTCCACGCTCTGCAGCCAGCGCGGACGCCCGGGACGAGCGATGTTCCTGCGTGTGAGAGGCAATCTCGAGGACTCTCTTCGAAGCAGCCAGACTCTCCGCAGGAGGACCGGATCTGCCCCAGCGATCCAACTGCCCGGCACGATCTCATTCGACAGCTGGTAGGGGCCAAGATACCTGGCTTCTCCGGAAGGTACCTCTTCTGGAGTTCCAGGCCCAATTGGGGCTCGCTCGGTCCCTTCTGGCCGGATGATGACTCGGGTTCCGCTGGCGCGGTCCCAAAACGTTGCGAACCCGTTCTTCTGACGGGCGAACATCCCCAGGAGGACAGGGATCCAGGGGCATAAGAAGGCCGCGGCTGAATAGGCGACAGCGTCACCGACTGAGAGCGTGTCGATCGAGGTTGCAGAAATCGTCGCTAGTAGAACAGGGATTCGGATGCCTTCAACCGTCAGGATCGGAAGGACAATACGGAGAAGAGCTCTCAAGATGCCCGGTGATCGTCCGTTCGGACGGATCACCTGCAAACCCTTCAGCCGTTTCCCCAATCCGGCGCCCCAGATACCTTCCGCTATTGTGAAGTAAAGGATTCCGAGGCTGAGGAAGATGCCGTAATATCGCGCCGAGTACCAGGTTCGTTCCATGAACAGCTGGAAATGGAATGTCTCGTTTCCTACCGCCAGCATGAGGATGATGTATGGCACCAGGAAAGCGGTCAGGTAATCAAGCCAGCCCGCCTGTGCACGGACCTTCATCGAAGCAGGTTCCGGTTCTGCTGAACTAAATGGTAACAGTGAGTTTCTCAGCTCCGCGTAGCTTTCGAAACGCTCGTCCGGCTCCTTGGCCAGACAGCGGGCCACGATTCGATCCAGCCGAGGAGGAATGTCTTCCCGGAACGCAGAGACCGGTGGGGCCTGTTTATTGACGGCATTCGCAACGACCTGGACCGCATTCTCTCCTTCGAAGGGAACGCGATTCGTTAGAAGGGAGAAAAGTGTGGCTCCGACAGAGTAGATGTCAGAACGGAGGTCAAGATTGTCACCCCGCAGCTGCTCGGGGGAGGCGTAAGCAGGTGTGCCCATGATCCTGCCGAGTGTGGTTACAAGCGAGTCACTCTTCGTAAGCGTCGAGACGGAGAGTCCAAAGTCGCCGACCTTTACCGTGCCATCTGGACCGACAAAGCAGTTCGAGGGTTTGACGTCGCGATGGAGAATCCCCTTGGCTGAGGCGGATTCGAGTCCAGCGATTACGTCGAGTGTCGCATCGACTGCTTCGGAAACCGGGAAAGGCCCACTCTTTCGCAGCCGATCCTGCAATGTGCCCGAACTGGCGATTTCCATCGTAATGACAGGAAGACCTTCAATCTCCTCACTTCCGAAAATGTAGAGACTGTTGGGATGATTCACTCCCGCGGCCAGGCGTCCTTCCCTCAGGAAGCGCTGCCTCATTTCAGATGAATCCAGCTGGTGACCCAACATCTTAAGAGCAACGCGACGACCCGTGCTGATCTGTTCTGCCTCGTAGACGGTCCCCATGCCACCGGCACCGAGGAACCCCAGCAACCGGTAGTCTCCGAATTCGCAGGGGAACTCGATAGGGTCGAACGATCGCTGCTTGGAGTCAGGGGCGTCAGCAAAGGTATCCTCTCCCTGTCCGATCGGCCTCAGAGCCCCCGACATCAGGCAGGCAGGACAGAGTGCATCGGTCCTCTTTCCCTGGATGACCGCCCCACACCTTCGGCATCGTCCCTGGTTGGAAGTGCTCATGAATCAATCTCCGGATTGCCCATCATTCACTTCTTCCTGACGGTAACACGCGGGGAAGTTACAAAAAAGGCTCACTCGGTGCGCAGAATTGAAACAAGGTAGCGCATTTCATCATCGAGATCGGCTTCAGTGCTGACGGTCTCGGCGATCGTCGAGCGCAGCAAGTCACGGTAGCGCTGACGGAGCCTGTGGATCGCGACTTTTACCGCACCTTCGCTCATGTGCAGACGCTCGGCAATTTCCTCCCGGGATGCCTCCTGTTCCCAGGAGAGACTTCCTTTGAGCACCTCGAACTGTTCTCCCTTTCCCTTTCGGACCATCTCCTGTCGCAGAGCTTCGAGCGCGGCCGAGAGGGTTTCCAGGGCCCACTCCCTGTCGAAGAGAAACTCGGAGCCAGCCGATGGGGTTGCAGTTCCCGCGTAGCGGTCTTCGGGATCGAGGTCATTCCATTCGAAGAACTGAACCTGTCCGCCCCGCTTTTGAGCCTTCTCCCGATGCCACTCGTTGGCTAGAAAGTGCTTGAGTGCTCCCAGTAGGTATGAACGGAACCGCCCTCGATTCCGATCTGCAGTCGCCAGTCCGCCGGTCTCGAGGATTCTGGTGAAGAAGGCCTGGGTCAGGTCCTGGGCGTCCTCGGCTGAGTAGCCCCGACTCCGAACGAAGGCGTACAGGGGGTACCAGTACGCCTTACAGAGTTCTTCCATTGCAGTTCGCGCCCGAGTCTGACTGGCGTGATCGTTCCCAACCGCGCCAACCAGGCTCCACTGTGTCGTGAGAAATCTTCGAGGACCGGCCGAATCCGCCATGGGTCAAACTTAGCCTGCCATTTCCCTTTGAGTCAATGGTTCAGCTGTTGTCTTAGGCTTAGACCAACTCCGAGAGACGGGGCTGAGGCTGCGCTTGTAGAGCAGGACGAGTATTATGCTGACCGCATAGGTAGTGAAGGTCAGGGTCAGATGCTTGAGCAGTGAGGGAAGTGTAACGTTCAGGAGGACGAGTGCGATGCCCCCCAACACGACCACATGAACTATATAGACACCGTACGAGGAGTCGTTTAGTGCGCGAAGCAATCCTCCCTGCCGGTTGAAGTAGTACCGGAAAGTCTGAACCAGCAGGTAGATCATCGAGAGCAGGGAAAGACAGAAGGTGGCCTGCATCAGAACGGCATCACCGAAGGCCGAGATAATCCGGGTTCCAGGCTTCAGAATCGCCACCAGGACCAGAAAGACATATCCGAGAATCGGGATCCAGGCCAGACTGGATACGGCTAGGTAGAGTTTCTTCGACTTCGGTTTCGAATCGAAGATCTTTAGTCGGTAGGCGTGCGCTCCGAGCAGAAAGACCAGGAAGTAGACGAGCAGGCGTTCATTCTGGAAGTCGACCAGGAAGGTCTTGGTCCAGCCCTGGAGACCGAAGATCTGGATGGATAGGGTATACATGAAGCCAACAATGAGGGCGGCTGCTACAGCGCCCCACAGATTGACCTTTGGAAAACTGATCTTGGCCTGAAATCCTGCCAGGTAGAGCAGATCGAACAGGAACAGGACCGGGAGAAACCAGAGCCAGTTCTGGTTCCAGATGCCATTGGTCCAATGGAAATAGGTGGTCCAGTGTTCCTGAGGAAGCCCCCGCGAATAGAGGAAGATGACCTTGTAGAGTGGTAGAAGAGTGAATGCCGCAATCAGCCAGGGAATCATCAATCTTTTGAATTTCGATGAGATGAATTTCCATCCAGTCTTTCGACTCAGGGAGACCGGTGTGAAGTATCCGGCGATGAAGAAGATCGTCGACATGACGAAGATATCCAGAACCAAATTCAGGAGGCCGGAAAGGTCGTTGGTTGCTGGATCGTCCACAATCCAGAAGAATGCGGGAATCCCACTGCTCTCATAGGTGATCCCCGCATGGAGCAGAACCACCAGGAAGATCATGAAGGTTCTGAGGTTGTCCAGGAAGAAGATTCGGTCGCCGGTTCTTTGAGTGTTCTGATTCTGTGTCATTGGTGCCTCTCTTTCGAGACAGCATACTCAATCGGGCCTTCAATTTCGGGGAGCCCGTCGGAAGTGCTGTCACTACTTCCTGAAGGAAACATTCGGTCCGGTTACAGGGTTATTAGCCGAACGAGCCCGGCAAGCGCGACCGACCGCCGGAACGTGGCCGACCGCCGGAACGTAACCGTCTCGGTTGGGAATGGCTGTTGGCTACTGGTTGTTGGCCGTTGGCTGCAGAAGGTGGCCCGGGACCGTCTCGGTTGGGAAGGATGAGAATGGGTTGTACCTGTGACGCTTGCCCTACCTTGAGACTCGGCCCGGGTGTAAGCTACTGTAACGATGAAGGATTGGTGTCGAACTGCCGCGTCGATGCGGTCGCTCTGGTCGGCGATCTGCCGTCTAGTCGCCCTGTGTGGGGTTATTCTCGTTCTGCTGTCCGGTTGCGGATCCGGCAGGGTCGAGGTCACTCCCGCGAATTCTCCCGAGGAACTGGTGTTCGCCAGCTCAGAAGATGACATCATCAGCGGGGGGGTGTTGTTCAGCCCTCCGTCAGGACGTTCCGAGAGAACAGCCGCGATCTGGGTCCACGGCTGGGGAGTGAATTTCTATCATCCATCTTACGTGATGATCGGGCGGGCCCTGGCACAGCGGGGCTATCCGTTCCTGTCGGTCAATACTCGGATGCACGATATAGGAAATGTGGCCGGATACCGATGGGGGAAGAGAGTCCGCGGTGGAGGATACTGGGGAATCCCCAGCCAGGAGGTACTCGATCTCGCTTCGTGGATTGATCTTGCCGAACAGCGGGGTTTCCCCCAGGTAGTCCTGGTCGGACACAGTGCTGGTTGGGCGGCGGTTCGGGCCTACCAGGCGGAGCGGCGGGATCCACGGGTAGCCGGTTTGGTCTTCGCCTCGGGAATGGTTTATGGAGAACGGTCGGCTCCGGATCCTGAACTACTGGCCGAAGCCACTCGGTTGGTCGAAGAGGGCCGGGGGGATGATTTGATCCGACTTCCCAATCGAATATTCCCCTCCTTCATCAGCGCGGCGACGCATCTGGATATCGTGAATACTCCCCAGGCCCTTTACGACTTCTTCGGGGTGGAGACACCGAATCCCGGCGTCTCTCAGATCAGTTGTCCGATCCTCGCTTTCTTTGGAACCGAAGGTGACGTCGGAGGAGAGTCGGATCTCGAACTCTTGAGATGGTCAACGCTGCGCCAGCCGACGGGCCCCAGTCGGGTGGATACTGTGATGATCGAAGACGCCGATCATATGTACTCGGGCCAGGAACTGCAGGTTGCCGACACAATCGCGGCGTGGATCGCTACGTTATCAGGAGGGGATTAAGCGGCGCGAACGGGTCCGGGTTGTGGGGGCAAC
>CP070717.1:985973-988621 GCA_020350445.1 Acidobacteriota bacterium
CGGAGGGTTGTCGTACGATAAGCTTCCAGCTTGTCCCTATTTTCAGGCGTTGGGCTTGTGGCCTGGGGCCTGGGAGAGACAACCCGGAGGGTTGTCGTACGATAAGCTTCCAGCTTGTCCCTCCGGGGCCTGAGGCCTGAGGCGTGGGGCTGGAGATCGGTTCAGCCTGGGGCTCGATCAGAGATCTGAAGCCAGGCTTTCAGCACTCCAGAAGAATCGATTTGTGATCAGCGCCTGACTTCCCCGAATCTCAAGCGGGACGCCTGACTTCCCCGAATCTCAAGCGGGATGCCTGCCATCCGATTCTGCCAGTCGCTTGATAGTACGCAGCATGCGCTGCTCCATGATGAAATCGATCGGGGCTTCGATCATGATCGCGAGGTGGCCGGATAGGCTGGAGTCCCGAAGCGGCTCGATACAGCCTCGGAGGATGAGGCGGGTTGAGTTCCCCGATGCCGGCTCAATGTACATCGACCAGGAACGGCCTGGGTCGGGCTTCTCCTGGGGATGTTCCACATCGGCATCTACTCCCAGGCAGATGTGGCTTTCACCCTTCAGAGCGGCGACCGGAATACCGGGCACCTTTGGATGCAGCACAATGCTGTCGCCCACCGTGAGGCCCTGGCATTCCGGAACAATACTCTCGACATTCTTTACCGGGATTCCTACGAGGCGCTCCAGCAGTTCGTAGGAGTAGAAGCCTGCCCGCCCGAACCCAAACTGGACCAGCCATGGCCAAACGGCTGACGGAGGCGCATCAATGGTTACAGCTCTCGTGTAAGCTGAGTGCTGCGGAAGGACGAGCTTGTCACCGGGCAACTGGCGCTGCTTTTCTTCGACGACAGCCCCCCAGTTCTGAAGCCACAACCGGGATACGGGCCAGGTGAGCAGAACGGCCAGCGTCACGGCTACCCCCTCGAGCCCTTCCAGGATGAATCGGGTTGAGCTCCGATACTTCATGTCCTCCAGACCTTGATACAGGGGAGGTGTCCAGGAGTCAACCCCTTAGAAGGAAGGATGATGGGCGGGACCGGGGGGAGATCTGTCATACTTTCTAGATCTGAGAACCGATGAGATTCAGGACGGATAACGGACAACATTGGCTGGTTTTGGCGCTGTTGGTGGGTATCCCGTTGCGCTTCGTTCGGTTGGACCAGCCGCAGCTTTGGCTGGACGAGCTCCTGCGCCTGGTCCGCTTCTCGAGTCCGACCTTGTGGGGCAATCTGTCTGATCTGCGGCAGGATGTGGCAG
This sequence comes from Acidobacteriota bacterium, assembly GCA_020350445.1. Classification (GTDB taxonomy): domain Bacteria; phylum Acidobacteriota; class UBA6911; order RPQK01; family JAPXNP01. Next base: position 987,225 of record CP070717.1, read on the forward strand.
CCGCCCCCCTGGATTACGTCATCCAGGGAATCTTCGTCGATTGGTGGGGGCTTTCGGAGTTTTCAGCCCGGTTCCATGCCGCCCTCTTCGGCTGCCTGGCCATTCCGGTGATCTACTGGGTTGCGAAGAAGATCCTGTCGTCGACAGAGTCCGGGATTTGTGCGCTGCTGCTGGCTGTCTTTCCACTACACGTGTTCTACTCAAGGGAAGGGGCCAACTATTCACTCTTTTTTCTGCTGACTCTTCTCAGCTTTGGGATTTTCTGGCAGGCGCGAACCGAGAGTCGAATCAGGGACTGGAGTTGGCTGTTCCTGATCCATGCTGCAAACCTTTACACGAACTACTTTGCCGTTACCGTCTTATTCGCTCAAGGAGTCATCGTCCTATCGGATCTCTTTCGAGGCGGGCGTGGAAAGCAGGATGGCGATCTTCCGACTCGCTGGAGAACTGTCGGAGGGTTCGCCGGCTCTGCCATCGGTGCGTTATTGCTGTTTCTTCCCTGGGCACTATGGACGAGGGAAAGCACGACGGCGGACTATCCTTCACCATTCTCAGATGCCGGTCTCCCGCTCCGTGTCTTCAGGGAGTTGAGCGGCGGCAGCTACCCTCTCTCCCTCCTGGCATTCATTCTGATCATCTTAGGGATGAGATCACTGAGCCGCAGTGGGAGTTGGGATACATTCCTGCAAATCAGTGCCTGGTTTGCCCTTCCAGCCGTCCTGGTCTTTTCGCTCGATGCCTGGAGGGGGTACTTCTTCGCGATTCGGCAATTGCTTTTCGTGACTCCACCTCTGATCTTTGCGAGCGTTTTGGGTCTTGAGTGGTGCAGAGATGGGATTCCCAGATCCAGGCGGCGAATCGGATTCTCCGGTGCCCTGATTCTGACTGTTCTTCTGAGCCTGGGCACGCTTGCGCTGAGTGACCGCAAGGAGAGGGAAGATTGGAAAGGGCTCCAAGTATTTCTCGAAAAGACAGAAACGGAAGGAATCCTTCTCGCTGCACCGAATATCGAGCGAGTGGTCCTGCTTCGCTCACCCGAGTGGAAGGAACGTCTGGTCAACCTGGACGAGGTGCCTCTCCGATTGAAGGGCCAGCCCCGTCGCCAAGTCCTGTTGATCGATTCCGATTTTGTCACGGCGGCGCAACACGAACAGATGAAGACACTGCTTCGGGATCCTTCTCACAGGGTCTCGAATGAAGTCGAAGGCTTCACAGTTCACTGGATGGAATCGATCGATGAGGATTCAGCATCCAGCCGTTCAAGCTTAGGGAATTGACTGCGTTCAAGGCAGCTTCGTCGAATAGCGATTAGCGATTAGTGATTAGCGATCAGTGCTGTCCGGTAAACGGCTAAGGATCGAACAGAGCCAACTGAGGTGGATCGGAAACAGGGAGGA
>CP070717.1:988721-992088 GCA_020350445.1 Acidobacteriota bacterium
CCACATCGAAGGGAACTCTCCAGCCCACTTCCTCTCCTGTGTGACCCGGCACTCCCTTCAGATCATTGTCGAAGACGGGAGGCTGCAACTGGGCCGATGGCAGGGCATTTACTTCTGCGAATTCGACGGACCTCGCAGCCGCAACGTCTGGGTCAAAGTCATCGCAGGGTAAGACAACCATCCCTGGTTGTCTCCAGGAGAACGTACGACAACCATCCCTGGTTGTCCCCAGGAGAACGTACGACAACCATCCCTGGTTGTCTCCAGGGCTGCAAAGAGACAAGCTGGAAGCTTGTCGTACTCGTTCGTCCTGCGGAAGAGACAAGCTGGAAGCTTGTCGTACTTTTTAGTCGTGGGCGAAGGCTGAATCGAACGCGCGTCCCGAGGGCCTGAAGTCGAGCTGGTGCAGGAACTCGGCCGCTTCAGCCGCACCATGTTCACGATCCATCCCACCGTCTTCCCACTCAACGGAAAGCGGCCCGTCATAGCCGATTTCATTCAGGGCTCGAATGATCTCTTCGAAGTCGATTGAACCGCGTCCCAGCGACCTGAAATCCCAAAACCGGTCGGGATCGCCAAAATCAGTATGCCCACCAAAGACGCCTGCCCGGCAGGCCCTGTCGGCCCAGTAAACGTCTTTCATGTGCGTATGCCAGATCCGGTCCCGGAAGTTCCGGATAAAGGCGATGTAGTCGACGCCCTGATAGCCAAAATGACTGGGATCGTAGTTAAAGCCAAAAGCCGGATGATTCTTCACTGCCGCCAACGCGCGCTCCGCACTCGAGATATCGAAGGCAATCTCGGTGGGATGCACTTCGAGTCCAAACTTCACCCCAAGCTTCTCGTACTCATCCAGGATCGGAATAAAGCGGTCGGCAAAGTCCTGGAAGCCGGCTTCAATCGTTTTGGGATCAACCGGCGGAAAGGAGTAGAGATAGTGCCAGATGCTGCTGCCGGTAAATCCGTTGACAACCTTGACACCAAGTTTGACCGCAGCCTGTGCAGTCCTGACCATCTCTTCAGCGGCCCGGCGGCGGACGCCTTCTGGATCCCCGTCTCCCCAGACATAATCGGGAATGATCGACTTATGCCGCGAATCGATCAGGTCGCAGACGGCCTGGCCGACCAGATGATTGCTGATGGCAAAGCACTTCAAGTCGTACTTGTTGAGAATCTCCCAGCGTCCGGCACAGTAACTGTCATCCTCGACAGCCTTCTTGACCTCGAAATGATCGCCCCAGCATGCCAGTTCGACCCCGTCATAACCGAAATCCCTGGCCTTCTGACAGATCGTCTCAAACGTCAAATCAGCCCACTGTCCGGTAAAAAGAGTTATCGGTCTCGCCATATTCTCCTCCTTACAAGATCACTTTCCGCACCTTCCGGCCCCAGCATTCCCCTTTCAGTAACTGCGGTAGCTAAAGCCTCAAGCGCTTGAACAGTTCTCTGGGCTCGAGTTGCAGCCCAATATAGAAATCTCCGAATTCTCCAAACTTCGCACTTGCCTCGTCGTAGCGCATGTCATAGAGGATCTTCTTCAGGTAGAAAGGATCGTCAGCAAACAAGGTAACGCCCCAGTCCCAGTTGTCCAGACCGATCGATCCGGTTACCAACTGTTTGACGGTGGCCTGGAACTTTCGCCCGGTAATCGCATGACTTGCCATGTACGTCTTCCGCTCTTCGAAATCGAGCATGTACCAGTTGGCATCGCGGACCCGGCTCTTATTCATCGGGTAGAAACACATCACCCGATGCTCGGGAAGTTGAGGGAAGAGGCGATCTTTGATGTACGCCTGAATTCGCTCCCGGAACTGCCCCATTTTTTCCTGATAGACCGGCGAATCGGGCGTCAGTCCCTCCTTCTCCCGAAGGGTGCGGTCGTAGTCATTCTCTTGAGAGATGTACTCCGAGATCTCACTCATCGAGATAAAGGAATGGACGGTTTCCAGTACACCGCCACCAAATGAGGTCGCCAAGTCGACTTCAATCTGGTTGAGATGCTGCAGTTCGGGACACACCAGCATTACAGCGATATCGGCCTTCAGCCCCCAAATGGAATAGCAGTAAGCCTGGCAGTTCTTCCCCTTCTTGAAATCACCGAGGACCTTCTCAAACCGATCCAGCCCCCTGCGCTGCTCATCTCTATCCAACACGTCCCACAACGCCCTATCGATCTGGAAGTAGAGGTGGGACACAAACCAACCTTCTTTAGCGTGAATCTGCTCCATATCCGGCTACTATAGGACAGGCAGGCAAAGCGTGACAACTTGCCTGCCTAACTCCGACCCTTCAGCCAATCGGGCTCCCCGGCGGAGGGTTCATTGACTTTGGCCTTTCCTCGGGTCGATAAGCGCGGTTGAGAAACCTCTCGACTTCCGCCAGCCCCCAATGTGTGAAGGACGAGTCGCCCGCTCTCGAATCCCGCACCTGGCTCTCGAGCCCGTCTCGAAGTTCACGCAATCCGGCTTCGGCCGCCGCTCTCACCGAGAAATCAACTTTGGGATCTTCAGCGAGACCGACAAGATGCCGAAGAACGGCTCCCTGTACGGTCTGGGCAAGCGCCAGCTGGGAGCGATCTGTCGGCGGGGCGGCAAACCAGGTGTGCTTCAAGAGCTTATCGATCACGAAGGCAAACGACGGCAGACCAGGATCCCGGCTTGAGAAGTCATTCATACGTGCAGCTCGCTCCGGCTGGAGAATCGCAGCGAGAACAAGATCTGCGGCCACTTCAGCTGCGGTCCGCCTGTCGAAAACAATCGAAGTACGCCCCGGGAACAGTTCCCGCGTCGGATCCGAGTAGCCCGGAGGATCGGGGATCAACGCCTTGAGCAGAGGTTCAGGCACTGTCAGTTCCGCAGGTGAGATCGCTCGCAGCAGAATGTTCAGCGCTCGTTCCTGCTGTTGGCCGTCAATCATCTTCTGGCCGACTTGCCCGTCGCCTTTTACGGCATATCGATAGTCAACCCCGCCCAGAAGCTTCGCTGCCGCGTCGATCTGATAACGGTGATAGAGGTAGATGGGGACCAGTGTCCTTTTCAGTTCGGCCACGGGGCTTGCTTCATCGAGTGAACGTTCACCTAAGCGATCGAGCGCGATACGTCTCACCTCAAGAACTCGTTCCAGCTCGACAGCCGGTTCAGCGCCGTTGTCCCACAAATTGGCAAATGGGTGAGCGGCCCCAGCCGGCCGCGAATCCGCATCGGTCAGAAAGAACATCCCGCTGGCCAGGGACTCGCTGATAATCTGCTGCAGCCCCTGCGCTTCCGCATCTTCAGAATCGAATTCCGTGTAGGCGTAGCGGACAGCCACCTTGTCCCACTCTCCTATACCTTCATCATAGGCATCCGAAAAATCCAGTTCGCCATCG
>CP070717.1:992188-995015 GCA_020350445.1 Acidobacteriota bacterium
ACGAATAACGTCAATACTGGATCAGAGTAGAGTCGAGGAGTCCCGCGAAGACAGAATGACGGGAGGAGTGTGATGTACATGAAAAACCTTCGACCCAGTTACCTGGGAACTTCACTGATCGTTCTCTGCCTCCTTGGTAGTAACCTTCTCTCCGGGGAGATAATCAACATTGGCAGCCATAAGCTCGAGGTCCAGGCCGAGGGACGCGGAGCCCCCCCGGTAGTCATCGACTCAGGCCTGGGCGACGGCATGGAGAAGTTGAAACCCCTCCAGGATCGTCTGTCCGGGGTGACGCGCGTTGTCACCTACAACCGAGCAGGTTACGGTCAGAGCGAGCCCGGTCCCCTTCCCCGTGACGCTGGTCGCGAAGCAGACGAGCTGAAAGCGGTCCTTGACGGGGCTGGAATCCCCGGACCATACATCCTGGTCGGTCATTCTCTGGGTGCCCTCAATATGTCGGTCTTCACCCACAAGTATCCCGAACTTGTAGCCGGCCTGGTCTTGCTTGACCCACCTCCTCTCTCGTTCATCACCGGCGAAGACTTCAAGATGCTTCTGGCAATGGCTGAGCGGATGACAGCCCAATGGCAGATCTATGCCGATCAGGGAGCCGAGTCTTCGGACCCGGGGGAACGAGCCCGAGCAGTGTTCTTCCAAACGCTGGCTTCGGAGCATCGAGAACTCTTTGGAGCAAGTGCCAGGCTTGTTTCAGAGATCTCGTCCTTTGCGGACATTCCTCTGATCGTAATGGCCGCCGGGCGGGCCAACCCGGCTTTTGGTGAAATCGCGGAGGAATACCAGGATTACTGGATCGAACAGAGCCGTGCTTTCAGCCAGAAGTCCTCAGACGCCCGGTTCATTCTTGCTGAAACCAGCTCCCACCACCTGTACATTGATGTTCCTGAACTCGTTGAAGAGGCTGTCGTCTCACTGGTGCAGAGAACCCGCGAAAAATAACCTGAAGGAAAGTAAAGCGATGAAGAGTCGAATCCCCATTTTCTTAGTCTGTGTACTGTCTTACCTGTTTGTGGTCCTGCCGGTGACACCTGTCTTTCCGCAGGAATTGACTGACGGTAGTCGACTCGTCATCGAGGCCTATCCGGATACCCCTTCAGAAAAGATAAGCCGGCACATCTACGGGCATTTTGCCGAACACCTCGGCCGCTGTATCTACGGCGGTTTCTGGGTCGGTGAAGGCTCCGAGATCCCCAATGTCCGCGGTATCCGAACCGACGTCGTTGAAGCCTTGAAGAAGGTCAGCCCGCCGGTGATCCGCTGGCCCGGTGGATGCTTTGCCGACGAGTATCACTGGAAGGAAGGGATCGGGCCAAAGGAGGAACGGCCTCCGATGTTAAATACCCATTGGGGACGTGTCGTTGAAGACAATTCCTTCGGGACACATGAGTTTATGGATCTCTGCGAGCAACTGGGTACCGAAGCCTATGTCGCCGGGAACGTCGGCAGCGGCACCGTCGAAGAGATGCAGGACTGGGTCGAATACATGACCTACGCCGGTGACACCGAGATGGGACTGCTGAGAAAAGCCAACGGCCGCGAAGACCCGTGGAAGGTCCCCTTCATGGGAATCGGAAACGAGAACTGGGGATGCGGCGGCCAGATGGAGCCCGAGTTCTATGCCGAACTGTTCCGGCGCTACTCCACCTACGTCCGTGAATACTCAGGTAACCAACTGACGGAGATCGCCGGCGGAGCCGGAAGCGATGACTATCGCTGGACCGAAGTCCTGATGCGGGACGTGGGCAGACGGATGGATGCGATGAGCGTCCACTATTACGTCGTACCAAATACCTGGCAGAAGAAAGGACCGGCCACCGGATTCGGAGAGGCCGACTGGTTCTCTGTGATGCGAAAGTCACTCGAACTCGACCCGGTGCTGCAACGCCACATCGCCATCATGGACCGCTACGATCCCGAGAACCGCGTCCAGCTCATGGTAGATGAGTGGGGCACCTGGTACGATGCCGAACCCGGCAGCACACCGGGATTTCTCTACCAGCAGAACTCCCTGCGAGATGCGGTCTCGGCAGCGATCATGCTGAATATCTTCAACTCCCATGCCCGCAGAGTGAAGATGGCGAACCTGGCACAGACGGTCAATGTCCTGCAGGCCATGATTCTGACCGAAGGGGACAAGATGGTCCTGACCCCCACCTACCACGTTTTCGAGATGTACAAGGTTCATCAGGATGCCGATCTGCTGACCACCCGGCTCCAGACCCGTCCGTACCACTTTGAGGAAGGCAAGGTGGACCGTCTCCATGCCTCAGCATCACGCAAAGATGGAAAGCTGTACATCAGTATCGCGAACACCGATCCCAGGATTGCCGAACCGCTCGAGATCGAACTGCGTGGAGCCCGCGCGAGCAACATCCAGGGGAGAATCCTGACCGCCGATCAACTCGACACCCACAATACCTTCGAGAATCCCGACCAGCTGAAACCACAGCGTTTCTCGAGTGTTGAACGAACCGATCGGGGGATTTCCCTCACCGTTCCCGGGCGATCGGTCGTAGTCCTGCAGGGGGAGATCGTCGACGCTCCCTAGAGGTAGGGCTTCGCCCGTGAGGCTTCGCTGGTGAGGCTTCGCTGGTGAGGCTGTGCTGGTGAGGCTGTGCTGGTGAGGCTGTGCTGGTGACTGAGCGGAACTGTCGCGCCGGTCAACGCTCTCACGCGAGCCCGCGAGCTCGCGCCAACGCGCTCGGTCACTCGAAAGAAAGGCGCTGTCCTAGGGCCAGCGCACTCCAGGAATCCGGGGTGGCACGCCAGGGTAACTCCCTGGAGTGCGGAACTTCTGTTCCGCCTTCCC
>CP070717.1:995115-1004241 GCA_020350445.1 Acidobacteriota bacterium
ACAAGATACGGGAGCGCTTTGCAGATGCCGTGATTTCGACCCATTCACGCCTGGGGGACGATACGGTTGTCATAGCCAACTCGAAGATCCTCGAGGTGGCGAGATTTCTGAAAGAGGATCCCGAGCTGGCATTCGACCTCATGATCGATTTGACGGCTGTGGATCACTGGAAGAACAAGCCACGCTTCGAAGTGGTCATGCATCTGCAGTCGCTCGAAAAAAACCATCGACTTCGAGTCAAAGTACCCGTCGAAGGTTCTGACCCTACGATTGAGACGGTGAGTTCGGTCTGGCCCGCTGCCAACTGGTATGAACGCGAGGTCTACGACATGTTCGGGATTGTCTTCAAGGGCCATCCCGATCTGCGCAGGATTCTCATGTACCCGGAATTTGAGGGGCATCCACTCCGCAAGGATTATCCGATCACCAAGCGCCAGCCGCTGGTAGGCCCAAAGGATTGATAAACCCATGGCAGACGCGACAGTAGTGCACGATCAGCCCGTTCGCAATTTCGGAGAAGACGTTCAGGAGCACGAAATGCTGCTGAACATGGGACCATCGCATCCCGCGATGCATGGTGTCATCCGGATCAAGGTGATAGCCGACGGTGAGATGGTGAAGGATTGCGATATCGATATCGGCTTCCTCCACCGCGGATTTGAAAAGCACTGTGAAACGGGGACCTATACCCAGTGTTTCCCCTATACGGACCGGTTGAATTACGTCTCACCGCTAATCAACAACTTCGGCTTTGCAATGACAGTCGAGAAGTTGATGGGACTGAAAGTTCCCGAACGCTGTGAGTACATCCGGGTGATCATGAGTGAGCTTTCACGAATCAGTGATCACCTTACCTGCGTCGGTGCCTCGGCGATGGAACTGGGCGCTTTCACCGTCTTTCTCTACATGATCAAGGCCCGGGAATGGATCTGGGAATTGGTCGAAGAGGTCACCGGTGCCCGCTTGACGACTTCGTATGCCCGGGTCGGTGGAGTCAAAGGTGATCTTCCCAGCGATTTCGACGGGAAATGCCGGAGCGTCCTCAAGCAGACGGCCGAAGTGCTGGATGAAATCGACACCCTGGTCAAAAGGAACCGGATTTTCTATGACCGGCTTAGAGATGTCGGTATCGTCTCCAAAGAATTGGCCGCTTCTTACGGCATGACGGGGCCTTTCCTCCGTTCCACCGGCGTCGAATACGATGTCAGAAAGGCGACGCCCTACCACGTTTACGATCGGATCGACTTTGACATCCCTGTTGGAAGACGGGGTGACAACTACGATCGGTACCTGGTTCGGATGGAGGAGATGAGACAGTCGATCCGGATCGTTGAGCAGGCTCTCGACCAGATTCCGGAGGGACCGACCAACGTCGATGCCGAGGGCAAGATTATCCCGCCAAACGTGATGGCCGATTTGGGGAAATTCGGAAAGACTGCAGGATTGCTCAAGAACGAAGTCTTGATCGAGCCCACGTTGGAAGGAACTCAGAAGCGCTTTCATGACCGGGTTCGTGCCGACAGTAAGGAGGCCTGGATTCCGCCGAAGGAACAGGTCTATTCGAACATTGAAGCGTTGATGAATCACTTCAAGATCATCATGCTGGGCCACGGCGTACGCCCCCCCAAGGGGGAAGCTTACGGAGCCGTCGAAGGTGGGAATGGAGAACTCGGCTTCTACATCGTGAGTGACGGGACGGATCGGGCCTGGCGTGTTCGTTGCCGACCACCCTGTTTCCCCATCATGGGCGGACTCCACGAGATTCTGGTGGGAGACCAGATCGCGGATATCATCGCCACCTTTGGCTCAGTCAATATGATCGCAGGAGAGTTGGACCGATGAGTGCGTCGTTTGAGTTCACCCCAGAGAATAAGAAGAGGTTTGAGGAAATCCTCAGACGCTATCCCACAAAGCGCGCAGCAATGCTTCCCAGTCTGCACCTGACCCAGGAGCAGGAAGGGTATATCTCGCCTGAGGCCGAGCAGTACATCGCTGATCTACTCGAAGTTCCTGTGGTGGATGTTCGCGAAGTCGTCAGCTTCTACACGATGTTTACCCGCAATCCTTTGGGGAAACACCATATTCGGGTCTGTGAAAGCCTGTCCTGTTGGGTTCGAGGATCCGACGAGGTGAAGGAAACGCTCGAAAAGGAGCTCGGTGTTGAAAGTGGCGGCATAACAGAAGACGGCGAGTACAGTTGGGAAGTCATTCCAGACTGCCTGGGTGCCTGCGAGCTGGCCCCGATGCTCCAGCTGGATGGCTATTTTGAAGGGAACCTCACCAGGGAAAAGGTGGTGGAACTCCTGAAAAAGCAAGCTGCCTCTAAAACGTCCGGGAAGTAGAAGCACATGCCTATCGTCAAGAATATCTCAGAGTTTTTCGGAAATGAGAACGCCCGGAGCCTGAAGTGGCGGCTCGAGCACGGTGGCTACGAGTCTGCACGCAAGGCGTTGCGAGAGATGAAACCCGATGAGGTTACCGAGACGGTAATCAATTCGAATCTGCGCGGTCTCGGGGGTGCCGGATTTCCGACCGGTCGGAAGTGGAGTTTCGTTCCCAAGGGTACCGACAAGCCGAAGTACCTGGCCGTTAACTGCGACGAAGCAGAGCCCGGTACCTTTAAGGACAAATACATCGTCGAATGGGATCCTCACAGATTGCTCGAAGGGATCATCATCTGTTCCTATGCCGTCGGGATCCATACCGCTTACATCTACATTCGCGGTGAATACGTTCGTCCCTTCGAACGCCTCGAACAGGCCGTGAAAGAAGCTTACGCCGGCGGCATTATCGGTGAAAAGGTTCTCGGAGAGGACTACAAGCTGGATGTCTTCATCCATCGAGGAGCCGGAGCCTATATCTGCGGAGAGGAAACGGGGCTTCTAGAGTCACTCGAAGGCAAGAAGGGTTGGCCGCGACTCAAACCGCCATTCCCCGCCCTGGTCGGAGCGTTTGGCTGCCCGACAGTCATCAACAACGTCGAGACCCTTTCACATCTTCCCGGCATCATCAAGAACGGCGCGCAGTGGTTCTCCGATCTGGGTTGTGAGCGCAACGGCGGAAGCCGCCTCTTCGCTCTCTCGGGATGTGTCAACAAACCGGGAGTCTATGAACTCCCCATGGGCACCCCGATGAAGGAGCTGATCTACGAACATGGCGGCGGGATCCTGGAAGGAAGGAAGTTGAAGGCTGTTGTTCCCGGTGGAACTTCTTCCGCGGTTCTCACAGCGGAAGAAGCCGAGATGGCGACACTCGACTTTGACTGCCTTGCCAAACTCAAGTCGATGGCGGGCTCAGGGGCGGTGATCGTTCTCGATGAAGATGTCTGCATGGTGAAGGCTCTGCACAATATCGAACACTTCTTCTCCCATGAGTCCTGTGGACAGTGTACTCCCTGTCGCGAGGGAACAGCCTGGGTCTTCCGCATCCTGACTCGGATCGTCGAGGGCGGCGGAACCATGGCGGATATCGCCACTCTCAAGAACCTCGGACAGAATATGGGTGGAACCAGTATCTGTGCTCTTTGTGAAGGAGCGGCAATGCCGCTGAGGAGTTTCGTCTCGAAATTCGAAGATGAATTCGAGTACTACGTAAAACACAAGCGTTCTCTGGTTGAAGACCGAAAACGGAACGCCGTGGCCGTTTAGTTTTGGAAAGTCATGCCAACATTAACGATTGACGGACAAGAAGTAACAGTCGATGCGGGTACTACCGTAATCCAGGCGGCTGAACAGATCGGAATCAATATTCCGCGTTACTGCTACCATCCCGGGCTTTCTCTGGCCGGGAGGTGCCGGATGTGCCTGGTCGAGATTGAGACGTTCCCGAACCTGCAGATTGCATGCTACACCCGGGCCCAGGACGAGATGGTGGTTTCAACCACCTCCGAACGCGTCCTCAGCGCCCGGCAGTCGATGCTGGAGTTCCTTTTGAGTAACCACCCGCTCGATTGTCCGGTCTGCGACCAGTCGGGGGAATGTGACCTGCAAAACTTCTACATGGATCATGGCCAGTACCAGAGCCGCTTCCTCGAAAACAAGGTCAAGAAGAAGAAGGCATTTCCAATCGGCCCCCACGTCATACTCGATCAGGAACGCTGCATCCTCTGCACCCGCTGTGTTCGTTTCACCGAGGAAGTCAGCAAATCGAACGAACTGGGAGTGTTCAACCGGGGAAGCCGCTCTGTAATTGATTTGTATCCGACGAAATCACTTGACAACCCCTACTCGGGTAACGTGATCGATATCTGCCCGGTCGGAGCCCTTACTGAACGGGAATTCCGGTTCAAGTGCCGTGTCTGGTACCTGGCCAGCCAGGAATCAATCTGTACCGGCTGCTCCAGGGGCTGCAACATCAGCCTTGACTACAACGGTTCCCGAAGGGCGTACAAGGCGGGTGGACGGCGCGTCATGAGAATCAAACCCCGCTACAATCCAGACATCAACAAATGGTGGATCTGTGACGAGGGGCGCTTCGGGTATGGCTTCATCGATACCGATCGGATTGAGACACCCATGCAGCGCACCACCAGTGATCTGGAGCCTTCGGATTGGGATCCAGCTCTCGCGCGTGTGGCCGAAACTGTCAAAGCCGCCTATTCCGAGAAGGGTGCAAACGGCGTCGGCGTGATCGTGTCACCGCAGCTTTCCAACGAAGAGTTGCTGGCCTGCCGGGAACTGTTCGTTGAGAAGATGAAGCTCACTAACGTTGCCGCTCTGAATCCGTGGGAAGAACCCGGGGAGGCAGACGATTTCCTGCGGAATGCCGACCGCAACCCCAATACTAAAGGGGTTGAAGATCTCGGTTACAGCGGCGATGCCAAAGCTGTTCTCGAGAAGGCAGCCGAAGGTGAAATTGAAGTGTTGATCATCTTCCGCCACAACCTCGCGGATGGCGAAGCCGGGAAACTGCTGGAGAAGGCAAAATTCGTCGTCTATGTCGGCACCAATTGGAATGCGACCGCAGAACGGGCTCATGTCGTACTGCCGGGGGCCACTCATGCCGAGAAGGATGGGACATTTACCAACTTTGAAGGGCGAGTCCAGCGCTTCAAGCAGGCCCTTCTTCCAATAGGCGATTCCCGCAACGACAGCCAGATTATCAGCGAAATGGCGGCCAAACTTGGCTATTCACTGCCCGCCTCGGCCGATGAGATCTTCGAGGCATGGAAAGGGATTTCCCTGGACGAACTGTCCGGTTCCGGCAGTTCGGTGGACCCAGATACAGCAGTTCAAGCGTAGAGAATAGATTTAGGGAATGATCATGGAATACGCAATCGACGTGGGGAAGGTTCTATTCTGGTTCTCGTCCATAATGGGACTCGCTTCCATCCTGACCTGGATGGAACGGAAGCAGAGCGCAGTGATGCAGGACCGGATCGGAGCCAACCGGGCGGACATTTTCGGCTTCCGCATCCTGGGACTCTTCCACATCATCGCTGACTCGATCAAGATGTTCACGAAGCAGGATTTTGTGCCCGCCCAGGGCAACCGTATCCTGCATACCGTGGCTCCGATGATCGCACTGTTCTTCGCACTCGTCGGATTTGCCGCCGTACCGTTCGGCGGAACGTACGAAATCGCCGGGTACACGGTCTCTCTTCAAGTCCTCGACCTGAATGTCGGACTCCTGTTCGTCTTCGCGATGATGAGCATGGGAATCTATGGATTTGTCCTCGGGGGATGGGCTTCCGCAAACAACTATGCCCTGCTCGGTGGGCTGCGGGCCTCCGGACAGATGATCTCCTACGAGATCACGATGGGTGCAACCGTCATCGGTACCATCATGGTCTACGGAACGCTCAGCCTCCAGCAGATGAATATCGCCCAGGGCGAACTACTTTTCGGATGGATCCCCGCCTGGGGCATCCTGCTTCAGCCACTGGGCTGCATCCTGTTCGTCACAGCCGCACTGGCCGAAACCAAGCGTGTTCCTTTCGACGTGCCCGAAGGTGAATCGGAAATCATCGGGTACTTCGTCGAATACAGTGGAATGCGGTTTGGGATGTTCTTCCTGACTGACTTCATCGAAACGGTTTTGGCGGCCGTACTCACAACGACCCTTTTCTTCGGCGGCTGGCAGGTCCCCTACCTCTACGCGGGAGGCTTCGAGTTCCCCTGGGGAGGCAGTTTCGAGCTGCCCGTTGTCGCCGTGATGCTCTTGCAGGTTGGAGCCTTCATGGCCAAGGTCTTCACCCTCTGCTTCATCTTCCTGCTGATCCGCTGGACCCTGCCGCGGTTCCGGTGGGACCAGTTGATGAGACTCGGGTGGACGATCATGCTGCCGTTGTCGATCCTGAATATCGTCGTGACAGGCGTGGTTCTGTTGATAGTTGGAAACTGAGAATACCTATGGCAATCAAGGTTGAAGAAAAGCAGCTGACCCTACTGGAAAGACTTTACGTCCTGGAAGTCGTTCGCGGGATCGCCCTCACAACCGGGCACTTCTTCAGGAACATGGCGGTTCACATCGCCCGTCTGTTTGGGCTGGCGAAAGACAAGAAGGGCTCGACCACGTTCCAGTATCCAGAAGAACGCCGTCCCCTGGCTCCGCGCCTGCGGACATTGCACCGCCTGACACGCCGCGAAGATGGTGCTCCCCGCTGTGTGGCCTGCATGATGTGCGAAACGGTCTGTCCCGCCCACTGTATCTCGATTGTGGCAGGCGAGCATCCGAATCCCCTGATTGAGAAGTACCCCACCCGTTTCGATATCGACCTGGGGCTCTGCGTCTTCTGCGGCTATTGCGTCGAGGCCTGTCCCGAAGATGCGATTCGGATGGATACCGGGGTCCTCGAGTTCACTTCGTTCTCCCGCGAAGGCATGGTTTACGATCTGAACAAACTCCTGGCCCGATCAGAAACCCCGAAGCCGAACGAGGAATCAAAGGTCAAAACCGCATAAGAGGGTTGAACCGCAAAAGCGCTAAAACGCCAAGCGGATTTTGATGGTTCCATGTGGGACTACAAGATCAATCCGCGTTTCAGTTCATTAGGGTAACTCGGCGAGCCATCCCACCGGAAAGAGAAAAGAATCCGTCTAGCGTCTTTGCGCCTTAGCGGTTCAAAGTGTCGGTTCAAACCCTTCAAACCGAGGGATACACCCAGGGGGCACGGTAATCCCGTTTGAGGAGTGCGTTGGCGGCGGAATCGCCCACGATCTGCTCCCTTTCCCCATCCCACTCGACCGCCCGGCCCAGCTTGAGAGAGAGCATCCCCAGAAGACTCATATTCGTCGACCGGTGGCCGATTTCGATATCACAGACCGGCTGGGTGCCGCTGTCGATCGCTGAAAGGAAGTCTTCCCACAGCTCGGGTATGTTCTGGGAATCGGGATCATGAAGACGGGGCTCGCTGTGGATGATCGATGCACCGCTGTTCTTGGGATAGAACGTCCAACCGTCTAACCATCCCATGTGAAAGACACCTTCCGTTCCGTAGAAATAACAACCGAACCGGTGATTCTCATTGGATGCCCCGGCATAGGCATGGTGTTGCCAGTGGGCTGTAAAGGACTCAAACTCGAAGGTGGCAATCTGGGTATCCGGCGCATCGGAGTTATCGGTCATCACATGGCGGCCACCAGTTGAATACACCTTTCTGGGGTACTTCTCTTCGGTCCACCAGAGGATCTGGTCCAGCCAGTGGATTCCCCAGTCACCCAGCGTCCCATTGGCAAAATCAAGGAAGTTTCTGAAACCGCGGGGGTGAATCCGCTTGTTGAACGGGCGGTATGGTGCCGGACCACACCAGAAATCCCAGTCGAGCCCTGCGGGCACTTCCGAATCAGGCGTCGGCGCAGACGGGTCCCCCTGGTTGTAGACAAAGGCTCGCACCGAACCGATCTTCCCCGCCTTTCCGGAGCGGAGAAACTCCATCCCAGAAACGTTGTGAGGCGAAATCCGGCGATGGGTCCCCACTTGGACAACCCGATCGTTCTTGCGGGCCGCATTCACCATCGCACGCCCCTCCTGAATCGTGTGCCCGATCGGTTTCTCGACATAAACATGAGCGCCGGCCTCTACGGCGGCAATCGTAATCAATGGATGCCAGTGATCGGGAGTTGCCACGATCACAATCTCAGGCTTCTCGGCATGCAGGAGTTCTCGATAGTCCCTGTATGAGGCCGGACGCCTGCCAGTCAGCCCGGCGACCTCCTCCACCGCGGGATCCAGGTAGTTCTGGTCCACATCGCAGAGAGCTACGACATCAGAACGGCCGGCAGCGATCCCCGCTCGCAAGATGTTCATCCCCCACCAGCCACTACCGACCAATGCTGTCTTGAAGGAATGATCAGCAGACAAGCCAAACAATGGCGTTCCCAGGGCAACTCCCAACGCAGCAGCCGAAGACTTCACGAACTCCCGACGATTTACTCTTGCCATCCCGCTTTCACTCCTTCCAATCGATCTCCTCGTGGCGCACCTAATGCATCACTTGCCCGCCGCAAATATTGTAGGCCTGTCCGGTGATGTTACGGGCTTCTGCCGAACTCAAGAAAGCTACCAGACCGGCAATCTCTTCCGCTTCCAACATCTCCCCCAGGGGGACGTCACTCAGTACCCCTGAGCGAATCTCTTCAAACGATGTTCCCTGGGCCTTCGCCACCCCTTCGAGAACCCCGCGTGCCAGGTCGGTATCCACCCACCCCGGGCAGATAGCGTTGACCGTGATCCTCCGCGGTGCCAGTTCCAGCGCCAGCGCCCGGGTAAATCCGATCAGACCATGCTTGGAAGTACAGTACGCCGCCCACCCCGGGAATCCCCGTTTACCCAGAACGCCCGACACCGTGATGACCCTCCCGCCATCGGGCATATGCGGAAGTACCCGGCTCGTACAGTAATAGGTACCGTCCAAATTTGTCCGAAGAACCCGATGCCAGAGATCGTCATCCCGTTGCTCCAGGCGACTCTCCCCCAAAGCACCAACATTGTTGACCAGGATATCGATCTTTCCCTGCTGTTGGGTGAACGCGGCAACCATGTCCTCGACAGCCTGCAAATTGCAGATATCACAGACGAAGGGAGATGCCTCGATGCCCAGTGTGCAAAGCTCGCGTACCGTAACTTCAAGCTTCGCTTCCGAACGGCCACAGACTGCAACCGCTGCACCCTCGCGTCCAAAGCGCA
>CP070717.1:1004341-1007862 GCA_020350445.1 Acidobacteriota bacterium
ACTGATCCCCTCGGAGGAAGCCCTTGGTCCCATCGATCGGATCAAGGACCCAGAAGCGATCCGAGAACTCAACCTGCCCGCGATCGATCCATTTCCTGACGCGTTCACTATCGGCGGAAGGTTCCAGGGGGCGAACGAAATCGGCGATTTGTCCAAAGACACGGTCCGAATCGACTCGGGAAACGGCTTTCGTGGACTCCTCAGCTACGAGGGGAGTCCTGGAGAACCGTTCAGCAAGGCGCTTCCCAATGACAGCCTGAACGGCAAAATCAGCTACAGTAACCGGCGAACGGTCATCCTTTTGGAGGGCCGGAGTGACCATTTCTCGCTGGATATCGCGGGCCATTTTGGAGCATTCCCGGACGAGCTCTACGGCAAAACGGATGTCATCGGTCTGTTGATTTAGAAAGTGCATGTTTCCCTTAACCTGTTCTGTATTGCTGACTATCGGACCGGAAGTTGATACTGGCCTTCGTAGGCCGGCATGAGGACTACGAAACTATCCTGCCAGAGTTTATCAACATAGTCTGCGAGGACTTGCTGGATCTTCTGCTCCTGTAGTTCGTTCCGGATGATTGGAGAGACTTCGCCGTAGGGTCGTGGTGCCGCGGGTATACGCCGAAGGAGCTTGACGAACTGAGTCCCTGTTCCCTTTCGAATCGACGCGCTTACCTCTCCGACTTCCAGGCCCGCGACAATAGGTTCCACCTGGGAGTCAAGAGAACCCTCCTCAAAGATCCCGAGTCTTCCACCCCCAGCCGCTGTTGTCCCGTCGGAGTACCGGGCAGCTACCTCTTCGAATGGTGTGCCGGCAGCCAAGCTGGCCTCGATTTCACTGGTGAGTTCGGGGAGTTGCTGAGGTGTCCTGCCCAGACCATTCAGAAAGACCTCGGCGAGTTCTACTTGACCCTTCTGCATGAATCTGGCGCTGTTTTCCTGGTAATACCGCAGGACTTCGATATCGAAGACAACGCCTTTCGTTTCCACAACGCGCTGCAATAGAAGCTCCGCGGACAGACGTTCCTTGACCAGCGTCCGATACTTTGAGATTGACGTTCCTCGGGAACGGAGGATTCGATCGAGAGCAGACTCGTTTGGGAGTCCGGCTTGACTGCAAACCTTCTGGATGAATGAATCGACCTTCTCGTCGATCCCCTGATCCAGCCCTTCCAGTTGGGCTCTCTCTGCCAGTAGCCTTCGTTCGACCATTTCTCTCATTGCCGTGCGTTTCCGGCTGTTGAATTCTACTTCGACCTCCTCATCAGTCGCGTACTGTTCCATGATCTCGGCCCGGAGAAGGGCTAGTTCACCAGTCCACTCGGAGAGGGTGATGTAGTCGCCATTGACTCGAACGACAAGTTCATCCAGGACCAGCGAGGCGGGCTCTCCCGGGGTCGAATCGGGGGGTGCCACGGGAACAGAATGGGTGGGTGCTACGACAGTCGGAGGTGGAGTGGCCGGCCGAAAGGCCCTGCTGACGCGTGGGGCCGAGAAAACCGTGTAGCTGTGAAAACGCAAGGGCAGGGTTTCCAGTGGGCCCATTCCCCAGGTGAGATCAACAGGGGCCGGTTCGACGTTGAGCGCGCGTTCAGACGGAACTCGAGGAGGCCTCGCAAGGGGAGAGGGCGGGGGGTCCGGAAGTGGGGCAGTCTCAGGCGTATCAAGGTGGATTGTAGAGGCCGGGCTGCTTCTGAACACTATTCTGATACGGGACCCCGATTCCATCCTTTCAATTGAGGGTTCGACGAGAAAGGGAAGATCGAAGACAACCCGGGTGAGGTCCAGCCGGTTCTGTCCGATGCGTATGCGCTGCAATCTCGAGTCATTGATCGGGTACTGATGAGTTGGCAGACTCTTCCCGATTCGGGTTTTCGAGAAGTCGAAGTAGAAACGAGCGGGGGAGGCGAGCTTTCCGGTCGTGAACTGGACCGGCCCACTGAAGCTGAGCTCCACCGAGGTCTGGTCAGCATCCGATTGGGCGCGGACTCCTTCGAGGAACTCGTCTGTGGAGGATCGCTGAATCGATCGGGGTGCCGTTGCCTGAGAAGGCTCCGCCCTGGGGATCGAAGATGGTGACGGAGTCTGGAACTCGATGAAGATTCGGAAAGGGTCCGTCAGGTAGTAGGTTCTGAAATCAGCCCGTTCTGCCAGGTCAAAGACAACGCGAGCCACCGAGAACTGGTGCTGTCCGGTACGGATACGACGCAGGGGTGTATCAGCAACGTCGATTGTCGTGTTGACCAGGTGCTGATCCGCCAAGGTCGCTTCCAGGTCTATGTAAACCCGATCTGGGTTCCGAAGTGCAACGGTCTTGAACTGGACTTCTCGATCGATCAACAGTTCCACCCGTACTGTGCCATTCAGTCGTTCGGCAGAGATGTTGCTCAGGACAGCGGGGCCAGGCTGGCCTTTGGCAGAAGAAAATCCCAGGCTGAGTGCCAGTAGGAGGAGTCCTTGCCCGACAATTCTTAGTCGTCTAAACTCGAAATCCTTGTCCTGAGAAGATTGAGTCACAATAACATCACCCAGTGGCACGGTTGCATCCCTACTGCACCGGTGATAAAAGTCTTCCACTCATTGAAACGTTTGTCGAGTTGTTACTCAGAATAGCTGGCCACATGCACAAAACAGGTCGATCAGTACTGAAGTTTTTTTTCGGAGTAGTTGTGTGCGCCAGCGCCCTTGTCTCGGCTGAGCCGGTCATCCACGAGGAATCGGGCATCGAGATCCAGTTCCCAGAAGGTTGGGATTACCTGGTTCAGGGAAGTTCCCTTGCCTCCACCAGTCCTGACCAGTCGGTCCATCTCCTGGTCTTACTTTCTGAGCAGCAGGTCGTCGAGTATTTCACGGACGCGATCGCACAGGAGGTCTCGCAGATCATCGAACTGCCCGAGGTCCTCGTAGAGCAGGGCTTAATCGAGGTGAATGAGCTCCTCCAGTTTCGGGCCGAAGGGGCCGGGCTCTATCAGGGTGAGATCGTTGATTGGTCGATGGCGTTCGTCGCCGGAGCGAGAAAGAGTGTGATCGTCCTGGCGTTCGGCCAGCTTGAGGAAGAGCGCCCGGTGGTTGAGGAGGTCTTCGATATGATCGTGATGACGGAACCCCAGCCCGAAGAGACCGTCGACTAGTCCCTGCCCTCTGCCGTAGTTTGTTCGCAACATCGTTTGGAGTATTCACATGAAGTTGAGAAGCCGCAACTGGTTCGAAGGGGTTTCGCTCTATTCTTTCGTGCATCGATCATGGCTCAAATCAGAAGGCTTCCCCGATGATGTGTTCGGAGGGCGGCCGGTCATCGGAATCTGTAATTCCTGGAGCGAGTTGACCAACTGCAATGCCCACCTCCGACAGGTCGCCGAGGCCGTCAAACGGGGCGTCTGGGAGGCAGGAGGGCTGCCTCTGGAGTTCCCCACCATTTCGCTTGCTGAGACGCTCGTGAAACCCTCCGCGATGCTGCTCAGGAACTTGATGGCAATGGATGTCGAGGAGATGCTCCGGGGAAATCCTCTCGATGGAGTTGTCCT
>CP070717.1:1007962-1019374 GCA_020350445.1 Acidobacteriota bacterium
GCGGCCGGGCCCTCAACGACTGCAACCAGAGTAGGAATAAGGTGTACGACGATGTGTGTACCCCGGAAGACAATTGCAGTCCAGAGTTTGATGGCACGAAAGCCTACATCGACCTGACTCAGACGGACTTGGCCGAAGTCTGCTACGTCCGGATGACCGACTACCCAGGAAGTGAGGATGGCGACTACTTTGATCCGGGTACTTGTTCTGGTGCTGGTTCTCTCGGCTTCGATCTGGATGCCATCTATGCGGGGTCTCAGCGGTTTAGCAACTGCAGTCCTGTGGATACAGTGGAAGTTGAAATTGACATCAAGCCCGGAAGTGATCCAAATTGTTTCAATATTAATGGTCATGGAATCATTCCTGTCGCCATCAATGGAAGTGCCAGTTTTGATGTCTCTGGAATCGACATCTCCACCCTTATATTCGCGGGACTGGAGGTTCGAACGAAAGGGAATGGAACTCCCCAGTGCTCGTTCCAGGATTGGAATGGTGACGGATACGAAGACTTGGTTTGCCAGTTCGTGGATAATCCGGATTTTTGGAATCCAGGCATAGGAGAAGCGACACTCACCGGAGAACTTTTCGACGGTAGGCTGTTTGACGGAACGGACTATATCTGCGTCCAGCCAGGGTGGTAGCTTAAAGCGGTAGGGGTTTGAACCCTGCAAAATTCTGTTTTCTTTCTTGACCGGCGCGGCTGCTTTCTTAGGGAATCGGGTGGCTGCGCCGGTCTCTGGTGAAGCAATCGCACTCGTGCCTCCCCCCCTTAAGGTTCCTCCAGAAACCGGCGTAAAGGTCGCTGGAAGGTTCCCTGAGAGTTAGAGGCTCCGAACTACCTACGGACTAGTACACGATGATTCGTGGATCAGAGTGCCCTTTTGCTTTGAACTTCAGGTTTTTCATGATTGCGCCGTAGGTGTAGACCCCGTCGTCAACATCTGAGAAATCCACCGTGACCTGCGGCTTTTGTTTGCTCGTGGGACTGTTAGCGTAATCCAGCAGCGGAGCAGCGGCTGGATTCAACTTCTCAATCGCCTTCTGTGGAAGCCCCTCAATGAGCACGTCATTCTTGGCGAGGTTTTGGAACGTCACCTTCGGATCTTCCGCCTTATTGACCACGACATCCGCGGGTACCACTTCAAAGCCAAAATCACCTTTGACGATAAACACCTTCTGGGGCATTGCTGTCCTCCTTCTTGCATGGTTAGTTCAATGCGTCTCCCTGGCCTCAAGCTAATGAAGGCCCAACTCATCGATCTGTTTCAGAAACTCGGGGTCCTTTACCAACTCCTCGAGCGTCGACGATCCCAGCGCGCTATCGAGGGGGTAACCCGCACGGATTGCAGCAACCGTCCACTCAATCGCCTGCGCTCGCATTCCCGCATCCTCGTACACCTGGCCGACGAGATACATCTCGCTGGATCGGTCGCTATCCCTGAGCCTCAACCCGATCTCATCGAGTAGCGAGAGGCCCAGCGTCGGCTGCTCCGAGTTGATCAGATAATCTGCCTTATCCAACTGGTAGGTCACATTGCCGGGATTGATCCTCAGAAGTCGGTCCACCTGGCTGATCGCTTCCGCATAGCGACTCAACATCCGCTCCCGGTCTCCCAATCGCTTATAGAACCCGGCCAGGTTGGCCCACAGGCGGTGATCGGTAGCATCGATTTCCAGCGCCCTCTCCAACGCTTCCGCAGCCTCTTCGAGGCGTCCGCTGTAAAACAGAGCAGTGCCGAGATTCGCGTAGGCATAGTCGGTGGGATTCATCTGGATCGACAATCTCAGCATCGCCGATGCCTCTGAAAGGTTCCCGTTAAACAGATTCATCGCTCCGAGATTGGCGTAGGTAACCGAGCTTTCAGGATTGAGTTCCACAACCCGGGCGTACGTTGTGATCGCCTCCTCAAAACGGGCCCGGCTGGCGTAGAACTTGGCCAGTTCCCGATAGCCCACCCAGTCATCGGGCCAGCGCTCAATGGCCTCTCGGAACAGTGCCTCAGCTTGTTGAGAACGACCGGTTGCATCGAGAACCCGTGCGAGTTCCTGTTTTGCGCTCGGATTATTGGGGAACAACCGCAAACTCTGACGCAGCAATCCTTCTGCTTCAGGAAACTGTCCCCGTTCCGAATAGACACTTCCCAAGGTGGCCAGAAGCTCAGCTGAATCGGGGGACCTCTCTTGAACCTTCAGACAAATCTCCTCGGCATTCTCGAGCGAACCGACCTGTCGAGTATCCAGGAACAGAGCGAGGTGTGCCTGCGCCAGAGCAATGCCAGCCGGCAGGTATTCCGGGTCCAAGCTGACCGCTTCGGACAGATACGAGATCGCCTGGCTTAGGTCATGGTGATCAACATGATTCCTCAGAAGTCCCAAGCCTCTCATGTAGATTTCGACTGAGTCGCTTACCTGAGCTCGTGTCGCCATCAGGACCGCATGATCCTGTTCTGAAAGGGTCAGTTGAAGCATCCGACTCAGTGCCCGGACCGCTGCTTCCGTGAGCAGACTGCGTTCCTGCGACGAATTTGTGATGCTCTCTCTTTCCAAGGTGATCAGCTTTCTTGCATCGATCAATTCAAGATGGAGAACGATCTCTTGGTTGCGGGAGAATTCCAAGGCACAGGCCACCGCCAGGCCCACTCCAAACGTCTTGAACAACTCTCGAGCCGAACGGACGTTTCGACTCCGCAGTTCTTCACTTGGAAGAATCAAGAATTCACTCTGGTAAGTCGTCAACTGGACCAACGCCGTGGTCAAGTCTTCAGTCAGACCCAAACAAAGGATCCGGTCTTCCTCTGTTCCTGAGCCCAAGGCGCTAAAAGGCAGAACGGCCAGATGCCGGCCGGACGATATTTCGACGCCCCAGACCCACTCTTTCAGATCGTCAGTAGGAAAAGAAACAGCCCCGTAGAAGAGAGCCAGGCCCAAGACCGCCATTACCGGAATTCTCAACAAGTACTTCAGGAGGCTGCGGGGCCGCACCGGACGTGACACGGGAAGAGGACTGTTCGAAAGCGTGATTTGGCGTTTGAGGTTTGCCAGATCAGCCCTAAGGTCCTTCGCGGTCTGGTAACGAAAATTCGGTTCCTTTTGTAGCAGGCGATCGAGGATAGGTCCGAAGCGCTGCGGCAGCACTGGATTTGATTCGAGGGCCGGCACAGGACTCCGGTGAATCAATTCCTCGAAGAATGCCGCCTGCGTCGCCCCCTGAAACGGGGGTTGGCCGGTTGCCATCTCGTACAGTACAACTCCCACCGAAAAGAGATCCGATCGTCCGTCAACAGGCTTGCCCAGGGCCTGCTCAGGTGACATGTAGTTGATGGTTCCCACCATGGCACCATCACGGGTAATCGGGTCAACTGTGAGTCCCGACGAATCCGAATGTGGTCCCTGGGGCCACTCCATCAGCTTTGCCAAGCCAAAATCGAGGATCTTGGCATGTCCCGCCCGGGTGATCATGATGTTCGACGGTTTGATGTCTCGATGAACAATTCCCTTCGAGTGGGCTTCCTGTAACCCTTCAGTGACTTGAATTCCAATCTCCAGAATTCGTTCGGGCTCAAGGGTCTCGGCCCGCAGCAGATCCCGGAGGTTCTTGCCTTCGAGGAACTCCATCACGATGAAAGGGTGCTCCCCATCCCGGTCAACATCATGAATCGTGCAGATATTGGGGTGGTTGAGTGTCGAAATCGCCTGAGTTTCGAGTTCAAATCTCTCGAGCGCCTGAGGATTGAGCTGGTGCTTCTCATTGAGAAACTTGAGTGTAACGAACCGTCCCAAGCGGAGGTCTTCGGCCTTGTAGACCACACCCATACCGCCGGCACCAAGCCGGCTCACGATTCGGTAATGAGAAACGCTTCGGCCAATCATCGATCCTCTGCTCCAGATAGAAGGATTCCCCTTCACCCTTACAAAGCGGTATCCGGCTGTAGAAACTGCAAGATTTGCGTTATTTTTCTCTGATTTCCATGTCAACACAACAGGTCGAAACCACCGGGCAGCTGACAACCCCTGCTCCCGGTGCTACCCTTGCAAACTGTCGGAGGGTGACGTGAAGCGACCGTGCTCCACCCTCGCGGATCGGCTGATCCACCGTGCTTTGTTTGGGAAAAGGAGGACCAAAATGCTCGGAAACTACAAGCGATCTCTTGGCGCGTTGCTGGCATTGCTGATGCTATGCATCTCTTCCGGATCTTGCCAGAACGAGTCGCAAAGCGAACAACCTGCAGTTGAACAGTCTCCGGAGGTGACTGCCGATTCCGGAACGATCGCGGCGGGAAGATGGAATTTACGTTATCGAGTTGAAGGGACGGGCACGCCAGCACTCGTCATCGGGAGTTCGCTCTATTACCCCCGCGCTTTCTCTCCTGAACTTCGCTCCCACCTCAAGATGGCATTCGTCGACCACCGAGGCTTTGCCCCGGCGATTCCGGGACCTTTCGATCCACCGACAGATTTCGATCTGGATGTCTTAATCGACGACATCGAACGAGCGCGAACCGAACTTGGGTGGGGAAGAGTAGTTGCAATCGGGCATTCCGGACATTCGTTCATGGCCCTCGAGTATGCGAAAAAATACCCCGACAGCGTCTCCCACGTTGTCATGATCGGCATAGGTCCCGACATAAGTCCTGCTGCACTCGAAGCCACCGAAAGGAACTGGGAGGAAACAGCCTCTGCGGAGCGCAAAGCGCTTCTCGAGGAGAGCTTGAAGCGCCACCCCGACTCCGAATTAGAAAGCCTCTCCGAGAGCGAGGCCTTCATCCTGGATTACGTCCGGAGGGGTCCCCGAATCTGGTACGATCCTGCCTTCGACTCGTCACCCCTCTGGGAGGGAATGGATGTGAATACCCAGATGTTCGACTACGTCTGGGGGAACCTGTTCCGCAACATCGATATCACTCAAGGTCTTGAGGAACTCGACCGCCCGGTCTTCCTCGCTCTTGGTCGTTTCGATTATCTGGTCCCCCCGCCAGAGGCATGGGAACCTCTCAGACCCCATTTCAAGGACTTGACCGTCCAGGTTTTCGAGAAGAGCGGGCACACGCCCCAACTGGAACAGCCAAGCGAATTCGACGCAGCACTGCTGGACTGGATTCATTCTCGGGAATAGGTTTAGAAGCGGTAATTCAGATCGATCCGGAAGCGCTTTCCGTCCTGAATACTGGTGATCGCATCCACGAGGAAGAGCCGAGCCATTAGATTCCAGGATTTTGAGAATCCGTAAGCTACACGGAATTCGTGCCCCTTGTAGTCACTGGAGTCGGTTTGGCTCGCGTTTCCCCATCGGATCCAGTCATCCTGAGCATAGGACGCGTTCACGGCCAGTTTCTCCACATGGGCGTAAAAGTATCCGACCTGTAGATCGCCCCGTTTTGCCAACTGGCCTGCTATCGCCGAAAGGACGAACCCATCCCTTTCCCGGTTATCTGGAGTATGTTCTCCATAGTCTTCCGAATTGTGCATGAGATCGAGACCCAGAGTCAGCGGGACAGGACCGGCCTTAAACTTGGACTGAATGTTCCCAACCCAGATCAGATAGTCACGTTCGCCGTTTCCGTTCCGCAAATGGATGGCACCCGGCTCTCCGAAGAACGCAAAGAGGCCGCCCGCAAAGGTCCAGGTCAGCGGACCGTTTTGCAGCGATAGAACTCCCTGGCCGGCCCCCAGCTTTCCGTGGAAGCAGACTCCTCCGTCCGGCGAGGTAAAGTATCCCCCGGTCAGGTTCAGGCTGCCTCCGTTCCAACTTGACTTGTATCCACCTGCGGCTCCAAGCGGAGTGACGTCATCCTCCCAGAAGAACTCATTCGGCCGCCAAAATGGCATTGAATTCCGGCCACCCCAAATCCAGGCATTCTTGGACTCAGCGCGCAGGTAATACCGATCAAACAGCAGGTGCTTATCTCCGGTCGGATTATCATCGAAATCAACCAGCGTGATATGAGGAGACTGCTGGCTGGCTCGAGATCCCGAACGAATCCGAAAACCAGCAGAAATCACCGATGTCGGCTGGAATGTCATCCCGAAACGGGCCCGGAGTCTCAATCGGTCCCGGTCATCACGCTTTGTCCCATCAGAACGATGCGAATCCCAGTCCGATTCAAATCTCAATCGCAGGTCAGCCTCGGCCTTCACCTTACCCTCTTTATCCAGTACCATTTCAGCCAGAACACTTCCTGCACACAGAAACACGACGGCCGCAGCCATTGTCAGCAAACCCAATCGATTCAGGACCATCCCAACCCCTCTCATTCGATGCATCATTCTAATTCAAATCGGGGTCCGTCAATGTAAGCCGATCGGCTGGGTTGCGAAGTTTCACTCAGGACGGGAGATCCCGAGGCAAGGGGCTCCGGGAAGGCTACTCGAGTACACGGGGAGGGACGGCCGAAAGCAAAGTTGTGGACTCCGTTCCAAACAGTTCCTGCGCCACTAAAGGCTGGTCCGAATCAGCGATCAGGAATCCACCCGGCTGGCTCCTCACCTCGGGTATGAGGGATGACAGAACGTCGGATAAACGGTGGCCCGGACCCAGTTCAATCTGAGCCATTCCACTCTGCGTACCGTCACTCTTGAACACAGACAACATCAGTTCAGCCGGTTCTGACCCGGGGTTGTAGAACGCAAACCCCGTGAAGAAGAGCCCGGGCAAGCTCGAAACGTGGCTAAATACAGCCTTCCTGAACAGCTGACCCTGCAACGGCAACGCGGCTGCATAGCCCAAATCGGTCAATCCAAAAACAACATCACCGACTACGCCGGCACCCTCGAGAAGACGAACTTCAAGCGAACCAATCATCGTCTCAGGGACCTCCTGTGCGGTGGACTGCCCTCTGTAGGCCTCCAGAATACTGGGCACCGTGCCTTCAAGAAACCCGTGCGGAGGGAGCACAATCTCACCTGAACGCGCTATCTCATCCCCCTCGTTCGAAATCACCCGAAGTGTGAGCGTCCTCGACTCATTCAGCGGATTCACGAGCTTCAGATTCGTAAAGAGCAGATCGGGGACACTCGCCAGCTGGGCCGAATACAGAACCGGCTCAGGCTTCGAGGAACTGGCATTCAGTGCAAACAGCGTCTCAACGTTTCGACCTTCGATTCGTTCGAAGGCTAGCAGACCACCTTCCCCTTTGACATCGATTTCGAGATAGCCGTTCCCGGTCGGGATTTCGAACAGGCTGTCAACCGATTCGATGATCTGCCCCAAAGGAGCGATCGTTATCGATTCTCGGGCCTGTTCCTGCGCTTCACCGGCCTGTCCACTGGGGACAACCTCATCACTGCCCCAAAGCACAAGATCTACCTGGACCGGGTTCTTACCGGGGTTCGTCAGAACGACTTCAGTACGCACAGGATGTCCTTCCAAGTCTTCATTCAATCGGGTGAGATAGAGTCGCAGTCCCGCAGACCGCAGCGCAAGCGCACCATCCAGTCTAGTCAGGCCATGATTTCCCAATTGAGCGAAGACGCCGACAGCCTCCTGACTCGATTCCACCTTCAACCACCCCCGGGCGGCCTGTTCTGCGGGAAGTGGGAAGAGTTCATCCAGTAATCGGGCAATCTGCTGTCCGGGGCCCAGCTCCAGTGAGGTCTCCAATTGCGAAGCAGAAGGGCTCCGCACCTGGGCGGTCAGGTCAAGCGTAACAACCTCAGGGGTAGGGTTAGAAAAAGTAACCCCGGTAAAGTCACCCCCACCCGATTCAAAGTAAGGAACATACTGGCTGAAACCTTCCACCTGTTGACCGTATAGCGTGGTTACACTCTGGGCCGGAACTGTCAGCCTCAACACTCCGTCGACAACCTGCAGCGCGGCACCTGTCTCCCAACTTGCCGAGGCTGTTGTCTGAAACGATTCGAATTCCTGCACCCTGGGAGAAGCAGGGAGTTCTAGAGCGACGGTCTGATCCTCGCTCAGCATATTGATCAGCACAATCGTCAAACTCTCCCCTTCTTTTCCAAGGAAAGCACTGACGTTGAGGCTATTCTGGGTATCGAATCGGTCAACTCCTCCAATTGCCGTTTCGCCGTTCTGAAAGACGGCTTTCACTCGCTTCGACCCGGGGCGAACATAGCGTGAAAAGTGCCGATAGGAGGAGAACTTCTTGCCCGTCGTATCGAAGCTGCGACCGAGGAGTGAATGGATGTCAGGTCGATCTGCCCCATCGTTGAGAATCTGCCAGTAGACGTACGCACTCACATTGCCGAAAACGAGCGCATTCTGCATCTTCTGGGCAACGGTAATCGCTCCGCTCCCCGTAGTCCCCCCCGGACCGTTGACCCATTCTTCGGAAGCTCCTCCCACCTCGGAGATCCAGGTCGGCTTGTCTGCAATACTCTTGATACCCGGGGCGAAACCCCAAAAAGCCCAAGGTTCCTCCGGAAGCGAATCCTGCCCCCAGAGATAGGCGTGCCACATCTTGACTGCGTCAGAATCGTTCCCCCAGTATCCGTTGGAGTTGTAGTAATCGATAAAGTCGATCAGAGTCTTGTCGCGGTGATTGACCACGGCCTCGATGAATCGCATTTGATCCGAGAGCGCCCAGGGACTCGCAGGACTTTCTCCCAGGTTCCCCATGTGGGGGCCCTTTATCTTCGTCGCAACGCCATAATGGGCAAAGGCGTCTCGAGCAGCAGCCAGGGCTTCGGCATACTGCCACCAGTGTCCGCCTTCGGGATCCTTGTCGCCATCCCCATCCTGGTCCGGGCCTTCAGCCAGTGAATAGGTACAACTATCAAACGGATTCTCGAAGCTAATCTCGTTCTGCAGGCTGAGGGCATAGAGAGGGAGTCCAAACCTCTGTTCATATCCTTTCAGCCAGGCGACAACATACCGGCCGAACTGCACCAGGTTCTCAGGGGTCTGCGTCAGGCGACCACCAACCGTATCCGACCCGTTGAAGGAGACAAAAGGTGTGGCGATTTCCGGGCCACTCCCGAGGTATCTCACCTCAGCCCCAGTCGGCGACTTCATCCAATGTGGAGGCGACCAGATCGCTCCGACGATCCGAACCTCATCCGGCTCGCGGGCCGAGAACTTCAGCGCCTGCGCCACCTGACCAAAGATCCTGATTCGCTCATGCTCGAAATCCATGCGATCGATGTTTGTCTGCAGGTCTTCGACAAGAACCACAGGATCATCCAAACGGCCGCTCGGCCCTTTAAGAGCATGCGGACTCAGTGCGATCCGCAGCATATTGCAGCCCAGATCCTCGGCATAAGCCTTCATGAAACGAGGATCGAGATAGAGACTCTGAGCACCCGCCAGGCTTCCCCAGTTCACGAGGCAGGTTCCCCAACCTTCGATCGTCTGATACTGAGTGGAGGTGTCGATGCTAAGGCGGGCTTCTCCCGCGGCCCTGACGGGCTCACCCTCTCGGAACGCTCCAAACCCGGTCAGCAAGCCCAGGACTAAGAAGACTGCAGGGCTTTTCCAGTTGCGCATTTTGACATCGTCTAGCTCCATGACTTCCCCCAACTCATTCCATCGCAGTCGACCGCCCTGCCGGAGTATAGATCGTCTGGTGGAATCACAACACCTCCAGCACGAAGATTCGGCCGAAATCTCTCTCAAATTGGTGACGGTCGTCACACACGACCAACACACTTAGACCCGATAATCGCGCCAAGATGTTGCGTAAACAGAAGATGCGGGGGTTCACACTGCTGGAACTTCTGATCGTCGTGGCAATCATTTCGATTGTCGCGAGTCTAGCTGTCGCCAATCTTCAATCCTCGAAGAAAGCGGCGTTCGAAGTGGCTGCAATCGCCTATCTCCGCACTTGGACCGCCGGCCAGGAACTCTATCGCGAAAGGTACGGATACTATGCCGACAGTGATCAGCAACTGATCAGCGAAGAACTCATTGGAAACCCCGATCCTGACGCACACGGCTACACGTTCAGTATCGACAATGCCGCTCGCTCCAAGTACAGGTGGTGGGGCCAGGGATGGCCAACTGAGCAAGGGGTGACGGGAGACCGATCCTTCTTTATCGACAGCTCCGGAGTCATTCGGTACTCAAAGAATGGCCGGGCAAATGAAAACTCACCACCCCTGGGAGGATAGTCCGGGGGCAGGTTAGTACGCCTTTCTAAATTGCGGTATCCTTGCCTTTTCCTTCACGCGGCGAGGTGAATCCTTGAAGACTCTACCGATTGAGACAGCATTGGCTCGCGTCCTGCTGCGGCGCGTCCGCTCGAGTGACGCACGAACGATCTTCGACCTGGTCAATGACCCTGACGTTGTCCGTTGGACGACTCGAATTCCTCATCCCTACCCTCAGGGTGGGGCAGTCCGTTTTATCCGGAAAGCACAGAGGGACTGGCGTAATGGCCACGCCTTTATTCTGGGAATCGTGCTCAAAGAGGAAGGCCAGTTGGCCGGCATCATCTCCCTTTCCGGTATCTCCCACAGGCATGGATGTGCCGAACTCGGGTTCTGGCTCGGCCAGCGTTACTGGGGCCAGGGGCTGATGACGGAGGCCGCCCGCGGAATCCTTCAACTCGGATTCGAAACGCTCCAGTTGAACCGGATATACGCCTCGGCATTTGAACAGAATCATGCGTCCAGACGGGTCTTGGAGAAATGCGGTTTTCAAGTCGAGGGGATACTACGCGAAGCGGTATTCCGCTACGATGCCCGCCAGAACTATGTGAATTTCGGAATTCTGCGACGGGAGCATCCACCTTCCGCCAGGAACAACAAGTCGTAAGGATCGAGGTTTACCCGTGCAGGGGTCACACGACTCGCGCTCTCCTCACAATCCTGAACAGCCGCTCCTTGCCCAGTTGGCCAGACTCGGCAGTAGCAGACGGGGCGCTATCCTGGCGACCCTGAGTCCCGCACCTGCGTATCGTCTCTACTGTGACCCTTCAGACTGGATCTCGGCAGATGGAAAACCCGGCGTTGTCGAAGGCCTAAAGCGTATCGAGGAGGCTCGCCATGAGCGGGAATTGATCGGCTGGATCGGGTACGAAGCAGGGAATCTCTTCGAACCGGCAGTCGGCCAGGCTCTGCCTTCGAACGAGCAACTGCTTGAATTCGGTGTCTATTCCGGTCCGACTGACTTGCGGCAGGACTCCCCAGCCTACATCGACACTCCGTTTTTCGTTCAGAACCTGCGTCTCGACCTGAACCGAGACGAGTATATTGCGCGGGTACTGGAGATCCTCGAAGCCATTCGGAGAGGTGAGGTCTACCAGGTCAACCTCACGATGCGGCTGCGCTTTGAATTCTCTGGTGACCCACGTTCGCTGTTCTCGGCCCTGACCCGGACTCAGCCCGCCCGCTATGGGGCAATCCTGAAGAACGGCGAGGACTGGATCCTCTCGCTCTCACCCGAGTTGTTCTTCCGGACACATGGGCGAAGGATTGTCTCGATGCCGATGAAAGGCACGACCGAACGAGGCCGTA
>CP070717.1:1019474-1023140 GCA_020350445.1 Acidobacteriota bacterium
AGCTAAGACTTGATCTGACAGTCGACACCTTCCCGGGCTGAACTGACCGATTATGCGATCACTGTCAGACGGTCCTCCTCAGTTAGGCTCAACAGCTTCTCCTGGGCCCGTGGTCGATTGTCCAGGAAAGTCTCCATGGGAGTCTTCCCCTGACACCGCTTACCCTGATGTGGGCGCCTCGTATTGTAGCGTATCAGCCAAGCATCCAGATCCCTTTGTAGCTCCTCCACCGTCAAGTAGATCTTCTTGCGAAAAGCAATCGAGTAGAACTCATCCTGACAGGTGCGATGAAAGCGTTATCGAGTAGACGCGGGAGTTGCCTCCCGCGCCCCTCACAGAACCGGACGTGCGGAACTACCGCATCCGGCTCTTCGAACAGCTTCACAGTAAGCGTCAACGGTAGATGACCGAGTGAGGAAGGTGCGGTCGGACGAGCGGATGCGCATCCAAGATCCGCTGAAACTTCTCCCAACTCAAGTAGGCTCGCTGACTGCGTCGGCTCAGATACCGCTGCCACATTCTTACCGTGTGGCGGTAGAAAGCCGAAACGCAGGGAAAGTTACTCGTAACTCCGTAGTACTGGTAGTGTCCACGCAACATCGCGTTGAGATAGCGGGCCTGCCACGCGACCGGCTGATGACGGTTCTCCCGGCACCAGCTCCGAACTCGATTCATGGCCCCACTCAAGCGCTTCGACTGCGTCCGACAACCCACCGTGTATTTCCCCTGACGGCTCCGTCGGTTATACAGGGTGAAGCCCAGGAAGCCAAAAGTGGCCCGTCGTTCGCCCCGCTGTTTCCGGTCCCGTTCCGCAAAGCGCCCGAAGCGACATAACCGGGTCTTCTCTTCATTGAGGGCTAACCCGAATCGCCTCAGACGTCGCCGCAACGCGTCCAGAAAACGGAGCGCGTCTCGGCGATATTGAAAACAGAACAGGATGTCGTCCGCATACCGGAAGCTATCCATCTCCCCGCGGACCGACTTGGAAACCACTTTCGCGACCCAAAGGTCCAGGACGTAATGCAAATAGACGTTCGCCAAAACCGGACTCAACACGCCTCCCTGAGGAGCACCGGTTGAACTCCGGATCAGCTTGCCATCCTCCATGACTCCGGCCTTCAGCCAGCGATGGATCAGTCTCAGGATCGCCCGATCCCCCACCCGGTGTCTCAGGAACTTCAGCAGCCAGTCGTGGTCCATCTCGTCAAAGAAGCAGCGGATGTCGGCGTCCACCACCCAGGAGACCTTCTTCTGGGCAATCGCCGCTTTGACCGCTTCCAGCGCCTGATGAGCGCTGCGGCCCGGGCGAAAGCCGTAAGACAGGGGGAGAAACTCCTGCTCATAGATCGTGCCCAGTAACTGGGCAACGGCCCCTTGAGCCACTTTGTCCTCCACCGTCGGCAGCCCCAACGGACGGCGTCGACCGTCGGCCTTCGGAATGTAGACCCGCTTGACTGGACTCGGTCGGTATCGTCCCGACTTCATCTTCTCCAGCAGGTCTTCCAAGTTGGCTTCCAGTTCCGCTCCGTAGCTTTCGGCACTGACCGCATCAATGCCAAAGGCAGCTCCTTTACGCAGACGTTTCCAGGACTCCTCCAGCCACTCCTGATCAATCAGGTGAGCCAGGGTCTTCAACGGTTCATCACGAATCCTCCTCGTACGTTCTGCCAGGGTCGCCACTTTCGTTCTGAAGCTAGTCCGATTCGGTGACCGGGGCTTCTTTCCGCTGGCGACTCGCGCTGTTCGTCGCTCCCTTCCCTCCGCAGGCATTACCCTGCCTCCTCGGGACTTATGGAGCGATCTGACTTCCCACCCTCCTTCAGGGCAGCCTTGCAAACGGTTTCGGCAGCCCTTACCCGATCGGGAGAGGATGGGACCTCCCAGGTTCCTCGACTGAACGCTTTCGTGCATGCCGACGACGCAGACCCCGCCAGATCGAGACATCCTCGCCAAAACAGATGCCTCGCTTGTGCCTTCCGCACAAACGACAACGTCGGCTTCTGGAAACGTACGGGTTCTCGGGGCTCGCCTGTCGTTCACTTTCGTTTCGGCCTACACTCGTCCTGTTTACACTTCACCAAGCCGGTTACCCGACCCAGTGCAAAACTCGGTTCCGGCTGGCTGGCTAGGCCTTGGCCGGATGGGAATTTCACCCACTCGTTCAGCCAGGCTTGTCCTGGCGTACCGATCTTGCCTGTGGTCTGCGGATGATAGGGTGAGGCGAAAATGTGGCCCAGTCCCTTGGCCTCCAGATACTGGCCAAAATCTTTCGAGATCAGGGCCGATCCATTGTCGGTCACCAGTCGAGGGCGCTTCTCCAAAGGGGCGTCCTCGACACCAGTAGCCTCGCAGGCAGCCTCCACCACCTCGCTGAAGTCCGCGGCCGTCATCGCCGCCTGCAGTCGCCAGGCCAGGATTCGGCGGCTGAAGTCGTCCAGGACCGAGATCAGGTAATACCAGCCCCAGTTCTTGACCAACAGGTAAGTGGCATCGGTCTGCCATTGTTCATTCGGTCCCGAGGTTTTGACGCTATACTCGGATCCGGCCGGTAACGTCTTCTGCTCGAGCTCTGGGATCAGCCCTTCTGCTTTCAGGATCCGATAGACTGACGACTCGGAGATCGTAAAGCCGCACCGATCGGTGATGTGGCAGCTGACCTCACGCGGGGACCAATCCGGATACAGGTGCGCAATCCGTAGGACCGTGTCTCGTTCGGCGGGTAGAATCTGGTTCCAGACCCGACTGCGCGACGCGGGACGATCATAGAGCCCCGCTCGTCCCCGGCGCCGGAAGTTCGCTCGCCAGCGGTAATAGGTGGAGCGGGGGATGCCCAGCTGCCTCAAGGCCTGGCTTGCCGGCAGTGGGCCCGCCTCCACCACGCGTAAGACTTCGAGTTTGTATTCGGCGGCCATCCGCTGGTACCTCCGCCGCTTTACAGGCCCAAACTTTTTTTGAGCCGCTGGTTCTCCAGAACCATCTCGGCCACCGCTTGCTTGAGCGCCTCATTTTCCTCCTTGAGGTGGCGCACTTCCGGTGCGGTGGCACTACGCTGCGTGTCCCGCGTCAGGCCGTTCTTGCCGGCATCCAGAAAGGCTTTGGACCATTTGTAGTAGATCGAGGGCTGAATCGCCTCTCGGCGGCACAACTCGGTGATGGGAATCTCTCCCCGCAGTCCTTCCAGCACGATGCGGATCTTCTCTTCGGCAGAGAACCTCCGCCGGGTGGCTTTACGGATCTGTTTGACGACGTTTTTGGCCATGGTGGTTTCTCCTTCTCGGTTGTGCCATGGCCAGCTTCGACAAGGCTGACAGTAGTTGTCAAGCCCGGGCCGCTGAGGAGGGGCCTCGGCCCCTCCTCATTCCCTCAGAGTGTCTCTTATCCAAAAGTCCCAAACTGCCCCATTTCCGCTGAAGGGAAACACCTACAACCGAGAAATACTACGCCAAGTATTCACCAGAATTTGCAGTGGAGAGAGCACGGCCTGTGATGGAGGAACGTGGGACGAAAACGGGACGAACACTGCCCTCCGAAAACCACCCCCAACAGGGGTCTGCTAACATCTTGTCTTTTCAAGGGTTTAAAGAGAGGATTGGAGGCGGCGACCGGATTCGAACCGGTGAATAAAGGTTTTGCAGACCTCTCCCTTAGCCACTTGGGTACGCCGCC
>CP070717.1:1023240-1028685 GCA_020350445.1 Acidobacteriota bacterium
CAGAGACCGAAAAATCCTTAGATCCACTTTACCCAATGGACCCCGGCGCTGAGAAGAAGGTTCCCCGGACGGCAGGACCGAGGTGCGGAGGCGGGATGTCAAGCAGCAGAAACCACGACGGAAAGACGAGAACAGGGCAAACCTGGACACACAGCCCCCGGAAGGAAAACTGATAAGGGTGAACGAGGGACCGTATTCAGTGATTGCCGATTGCCCGCGCGATCAGCCAGGTATCACCCTGCTTGCGCCAGATCTCCATCCCGCGGCTGAACTGCCTGAACCTGTGATCATCGTCGTGGGAGTTATCTCGACAGGCAAGGATCGATGCGGTTCCCCGCGTATAGGCCCAATCCCCGACGATGATGGCTTCATCGAGAGTTGGTCCAAATTCGAGGACTTCGAATTCATCGAAAACTGTGCGGTAATGAACTCGAATCGCGCCCTTTCCTTTCAGGATCGGCTGCCCTTCCGGAATCAAGACTGCATCCTCCGTGAACCCTTCCATCAGGACATCAAGATCTTCTTTCAGGAATGCTTCCACCAGCTTGTCGCCTGCGGCGCGAAGGAGGCTCAACTCCTCTTCAGGTCCGATGAACTGATCGATTACTATCACCGAGGGTTCTCGACCCTCGACCTCACTCCCCGTCTCACATCCGGAAGGTACGGACGCGAGAAACAACAGCGGCACTGCCAAGACGATCGACTTCATCCTAGACTCCTTTCCCTAAAAGGAATGCCCTCGAACACTGAATCTTTTTCTCAACATACGTATCCGAGCCAAATGTTATTTACAGGCAAATTCGACTGGACTGTTCGGCGTGATCCCGTTGGCCGAAAGTTGCCGGCGACGTCCAAAAGCGGAACCTTTATGAAAGAGGTACCGTACAAACAGTCAACATGCGGATCGCCCTCCTGGTTCTCGTGCTGTTGTGGAACATGCCCCCGCTCTCAGGGGAAGCTCCCGAACCTCAGGGCTCGTCCCGCGGAAGAATCGAGATCAGGGAGCTGCCCAGCCGGGTCTTCAAGAACGTTCGCAAACTGAGGATCTGGCTCCCGCCCGGTTATGACTCCACCGAGGAACGAGACCGACGCTATCCTGTCCTCTACCTCAACGACGGCCAGACACTCTTCGAGACGGAGACTTCAACCTTTTCCGGGAAGGAGTGGCAGGCGGATGAGACGGCAGAAAGACTGCTCCAGGCGGGGACAATCCAGCCGATAATTATCGTTGGAATCGATCACCCCGGCAGGAGAGAACGTTCTCGTGAGTACCTTCCCTACTTCGATGAATTCCTCAGTCCGAAACTGCCCGATTTCCAGGGAGCGCTCTATCCCGAATTCGTGCTGAGCGAAGTGATCCCACTTATTGAACGGGAGTTCCGCACCGCTCCGGGCCAGAAAGGCATCGGGGGCGCGTCCTACGGTGCCCTCGCCGCACTCTTCACGGTGATTCAACGTCCGAGGGAATTCGATTATCTACTTCTCGAGAGCCCCTCACTGTACGTGGATGATGCTCATATCCTGAAGGAAGCTGCCCGGCTTACAGTCTGGCCGCGTAGAATCTCGATCGGTGTTGGAACAAATGAGACAGGAGAACCGGATTGCGACCCTGCCTCCACTCTGACGATGACAAACCGGGAAGCAGTCACCGACACCGAACGTTTGAAACGGCTCCTGGAAAGACAGGGCATTGAACAGAGTCGGCTGCTGTTGACAATCGTTCCCTGCGCACAACACGATGAAGCGGCATGGGCTGAGCGTCTTCCCCGCGTACTCACCTTCCTGTTCGGCACCGACCAGGACTGAGCGAACAACTTACTTGTGCTCTGAGCAAAGCACCTGGCCATTCCGAATGCTCAGTTCCCCATTCTGCGGACATCCCCGCACGAGGATTCCAGAGCGTTTGAGTGCCCGGATCGATGGCTCTTCGTTCGGGTGTTGAACCGACCAGGTCAGGAGCGCCTTTTCCAGTGTGAGACGGTTCATATGGCAAGCCGCATCTTTCGCAGTATCACGGGCTGTCAGGATGGCCGCTTTGGAGGAACTGGGAGCCGGCTGATAGGTAATGTAGCCGCCGATCAGTAACCCAATGATGAGGAGGGCGGCGAGGACTGAAATCAGCCCCATCCCTCTCTCACAGTGCAAGGTCTTCATACGACCCAGTATGAGCCAGAGCGCTGCCAAATCTCCGTGACGGCTGTCACCGAAGGAACGCAGGCCCCAACGCCCCTCAAAACCCGAAGAACCCAGGAGGGTTCTCCTACCATTCCCTCTCGATGTCTTCCAGTGACTTCCCCTTCGTCTCAGGGAGGACGATCAGGACATAGAAGAAGCCGGCCAGGCAGATCGCACCGTACAACCAGAAGGTGTACGCCGAACCCAGGTTGAGATTCAGGCTCGGGAAGGAGTAGCTCAAAGTGAGACAGCCAACCCACAGTGAGAACACCGCAACCGACATCGCAGCTCCCCGGATCCGATTTGGGAAGATCTCGGACAGTAGTACCCAGGTTACTGGTGCCAGAGAAAAAGCGTAAAACGCAATCGCGGTCACGGTCAATGCAACGACGAGACCTCCGGACGCCCCCGTGTAGAAGCTGAACCCGAGCATCGCGTAGCTGAGGGCCAGACCTGCCGAGCCAATCAACATCAAGACCTTCCGACCGACCCGATCCACGGTTCCGATCGCAACAAAGGTAAAGAACAGATTTACGACTCCCGTAATGACGATATTGAGCATGACATCCTTAATGTCGAAGCCGGCGGCCTGAAAGATATCTGACGCGTAGTAAAAGATCACATTGATTCCGCACCACTGCTGATAGAGCGCCAGAATCACCCCAATCAGGATGACTTTGGCCAGCCGTGGCTCGAGTAGGTCACGGAAATTCACCCTTGCAATCTCGCTCGTGGCAATCGTCTGCTTGATATCCTCCACCTCGAAATCGGCATACTCTTTCCCGCCCAGGCGCACCAGAATCCGGCGAGCAGCTGCATCCCGGCCATTCTTGATCAACCACCGGGGACTTTCTGGAACCAGGAACATCAGTCCAACAAAGCACAGTGCCGGTACCGTCTCGGCTGCGAACATCCAGCGCCAGCCCACCTGGCCATTCCAGCTTTCGAGAATCATCGCCGTCGTCGCGTTATCGGGCAGCAAGCTATCATTCAGGGAGATGAGCCAATTCACCGTCTGAGCCAGCAGTACACCGATCACGATGGTCAACTGGTTGAACGACACTAAACGGCCCCGGAGCGCGGCAGGTGACACTTCGGCGATGTACATCGGGGAGAGGTTTGAGGCAAGTCCGATTCCGACACCACCGAGGATTCGAAACAAATTGAACCAGAAGAAGTCCCCGGCAAGGCCGGTACCGATAGCCGAGATCGTGAACAGAACTCCCGCAAGGATCAGCAGACGCTTGCGACCGAACTTGTCACTGAGTCCCCCAGAAACCATCGCTCCGATCAAGCAGCCCACCAAGGCTGAACTGGCTCCCCAACCCTGCAGCGCTGGGCTGTTCAGTCCGAAGTAGGGCTCGTAAAATGGCCGGGCTCCCCCCACGACTACCCAGTCGTAGCCGAACAGCAGTCCTCCCATCGCAGCGATCAAGCTGATCATCCAGACGAAACGCAAGTTGTACTTGTATGGTAATTCGCTGGCTGCTCTCATACTCCTCCAAGAGGGTCAGGCGACTGGCTTCTGGCCACTGGCAAACGGCTGTGAACGGCAAACGGCCAATGCCCAGAGGTCCAGAGCCCAACAGCAAGCCGCCGGCGATCGGCCGCCCGCTACCCCGCTCCCGAGGGATGGTATATCGACACCGTGGAGTGAGCAAGGTCAGAAACTGCCGCCCCTCTGTCTTGCCCGGCAGTGCGGCTGACGCAGAAGTAGGCCCGAATCGAATAGAATGTTCAACTTATGCCTGATTACGAATGATCTTGGTTTTCGATTTATAAGGTGAACAGATGTCTCTTAAGAAACGATTATTTCTCCCGACTCTTGTCCTGGCGGCGCTTGCCCTGACCGGTTCGGCGCTCGCCCAAACCAAACTCCTGCGATTCCCCGATATCTCGGGTGAACGGGTTGTCTTCTCCTACGGGGGGGACCTGTGGACCGCCTCGACCGATAGTGGCCGTGCAGCCCGGCTCACTGCCCATCCGGGACAGGAGCTTTTTGCCAGATTCTCGCCCGATGGCCGCTGGATTGCATTTACCGGTCAATATGACGGCGATGAACAGGTCTATCTCATCTCGTCCGAGGGAGGAATTCCAAGACAGCTCACCTATTATCCGGCGCGCGGTCCACTGACTCCTCGCTGGGGTTATGACAATCAGGTCTACGGCTGGACTCCGGATGGAAAGCACATCGTCTTTCGGTCTTTGCGGGACGCCGACGGGGGACGGACCCTGACTGCCCTTTACACGGTCTCTGTTGATGGTGGACTCCCCAGGATGCTGCCCATGCCCACCTCGGGTGCCGGCGATTTCGCCCCGGATGGGAAACAGTTGGTCTACTCTCCCCTGTTTAGAGACTTCCGAACCTGGAAACGATACGAAGGGGGCTGGGCCCAGGACCTGTACATTTTCGACCTGGAAAGCCATGCCGCGAAAAAGATCGCAACATCCAAGCGTACGGAGCGCGATCCAATGTGGATTGGAACCAAGATCTACTTTGTCTCGGATCGGACCGGAACCTTGAACCTCTTTTCCTATGACACGGAGAGCGAAGGGATCGAACAGCTGACCCGGAGCTCGGTCTGGGATGTCCGCTGGCCATCCTCGGACAACAAGGGGAAGATCGTCTATGAGCTCGACGGTGAACTCGAGATCTTTGACACGGCATCCAAAAAGTCCTCGAGGATTGCGATCTCGGTTCCCGATGACGGTCTTTCAATGCGACCGTCCCGCTATTCGGCATCGAGAGACATCGAAGATTACGCCCTCTCCCCGAAAGGTGAGCGGGCTCTGTTTGTAGCACGAGGAGATATCTTCACGGTCCCCATTGAAAAGGGTCCGACTCGGAACCTGACCAATTCCTCTAACGCTCACGATAAACAGGCTTCCTGGTCTCCGGATGGCAGGAAGATTGCCTTCATCTCGGATCTCAGTGGCGAAGAACAGATCTACTTGATCGACCAGGACGGGTCGGGCAAGCCCGAACCTCTCACCACCGACTTCAAGGCGATGCTTTACACACCCGAGTGGTCCCCGGATGGTTCGAAGCTGGCATTCTCGGACAAGGACGGTAAGCTCTACGTCCTCACGGTCGAATCCAAGGCAGTAATGGAGATTGCCGACAACGAGTACGGCGGAATCAACGACTACACCTGGTCACCCGACGGTGCATGGATCGCCTTTTCTATGGGGAATCTCGCCGGTTTCTCATCGATCTATGTCTGGTCGGGCGAAACCAACGAAGTCCACCAGGTGACGGGAGACTATTTC
>CP070717.1:1028785-1045442 GCA_020350445.1 Acidobacteriota bacterium
GTAGCCGGACAGATCGGCCCACTGGATCTCGCCATCTGCAATCGCGACGATTCCCAGCCGGACTCCCGGGTTCGGGTCACCGGCTTTCGGATAGAGTGTTTCCTCGACTTGCGGGTCGATTGAGAGATCATTGAGAATCGGGAATCGCGGGACGCCCGCTTCATCGAGCTGAAGGAAGGCGATGTACTGCGAATCAGGACTCCACCAGAACCCCTTGAAATCCCCTCTCCCGTAGATCTCCTCCTGGTAGACCCAATCGAGCTTTCCATTCAGCAGATTCTCGCCCCCATCGCTGGTCAATTCCCGAATGCTTCCCGACTGGATCTCGACCACATGCAAGTCATTTCTCTTGACGTATGCGACCCACTCGGAAGAGGGGCTGAATTCCGGAAACTCTTCGGCGGCACTGTCAGAGGTCAACCTCTTGAGGCTTCCCTCGAGGGAGTAATAGAAAAGGTCCTTTTCGAATCTCAGTAAAAGCGCCTCCTCTGATGGACTCAGCATCTCTTCGGTGCTTTCGAGCAACTTCTCGGTATGTTCCAGCTGCCCCTCCGATAACTTACTCAATGAAGAGGCCAGGGGTTCGAATGCGAACAGAGGGGAGCTCTTTCCCGTCCGGGCATCGACTACAAGGTCGGGTCCCTGCGCAACCGGCAGGCGATAGTGTCGGCTGTCCTGCATCCAGACAACAGTGGCCGGGGCTTCGCCGGCCAGTTTCCGGTTCCTGCGGGGGCCATAGAGTTCCTCGAGCTGGAAGTCTCTTCCCTGGGCAAAGCACTCCGTTAAGAGCCCAATCAACAGGAGCAGTAGAATCAGTCCGAACCGTTTCGTCATGAGCGAATGATAGGGGTTCGGGCGAAGGGGGTCAAAGGGTCAGGGCATCGGACGACCGAGAATTGTGACTGGTCTTTCTGCCTGCATTTAGCGAGAATTCATGTCAAGGGTATCGAATTAGTCCGAATAATCCAGACGACTGGTGCGTAAGTTCCACAAAAGGAAAAGGAGTTCGGAGTATGGAAGATCAAGTGGTATCGCAAACGACAGAGAGTTCTCCTCCGGTTAGAGGGGCGGCTTGGAGGTTGCAGGGCATCTTCTTCGAACCCTCGGCAACCTTTGAAGACATCAACCTGAAACCCGGGTTCATCGTCCCGCTTATCCTGTCTATCCTCGTTGCCTTCCTGGCATGGTTTGTCATTGACAGCGTCATTGATCTGGATGAATACCTGATCGCGCAGATCGAGAAGGCACCGCAAGCAGAACGGCTAACGGCGGAGCAGATCGAGCAGCAGGCGAAGATTTCGGGCACGATCGTGCGTTGGGTTGGACCGGCGATTGGTCCACTGATCATGCTCTTTCTCGTTTCAGGTGTGCTCATGCTGTTGATCTACCTGTCTGGAAGTGAGACAACCTTTATGAAGCTGTTGGGAGTCGCTTCCCACACCTTCTTCTTTCAGACCGTGGTGGGATCGATCCTGTTAGCGGTGGTTTTTTCGCTGACACAGGATCCACAGGCGATCGACGTCCAGAACCCCTATATGACCAACCTGGGACATCTCTTTAATCCAAAAGAGTCTCCTGTGGTTTACCGGTTCATGTCGTCGATGGACCTGATCAGCTTCTACGTGATCTACCTCCTGGGACTCGGTGTCTCGAAGGTGTCGCGCAAGATCAGTGTGGGGAAAGGGGTCGTCCTGGTATTTATCCCGTTCCTTCTCTACGTACTGGGTGCAACGGGAATAGCAGCTCTGACGAACTGAGCGGCTACGAGAGTTTTCCAGACAAAAAAACACCCGCCGGCAAATGCCGACGGGTGTTTCGATTAAAGACTGTCTATCGAAGAGGGCTGGTTACTCTGCTTTAGCCTTCTTCTTGGAAGTGCTCGTTTCTTTGGACTCTTTCTTCTCTGGAGCGGCCGTAGCGGCATCCACGAACTCAAGCATGGCGATTTCCGCGGCGTCCCCGACTCGGCTTCCGAGCCGCAGAATCCGGGTGTAACCGCCATTTCGGTCGGCAAAGCGAGGCGCTAGCGAGTCGAACAGTTTAAACACTACCGACTTCTTGCGCAGGTAGGAGAGGGCCTGTCTTCGGGCATGAAGGTTCTCTCGCTTACCCAGCGTAATCATCTTCTCGGCGACGGAGCGCACCGCTTTCGCCTTAGGGACTGTCGTAATCATCTTTTCGTTTTCGAAGAACTCGGTCACCATTGTCCGCAGTAGCGCCTTTCGGTGACTCGAGGTCCTCCCAAGCTTTCGCCCGGAAACACGGTGTCGCATTTCAACCCTCCGCTAAAGATAACGAGAAGGAACTTCTCAGGTCTCTTTTCTCTAAAGATTCTAAGGTTAAACCTCGGCAGTCTCCTCGATGACGCGTCCTTTATCATCGAGCTTCATACCGAAGGAGAGACCCATATCAGCCAGGATCTCTTTGATTTCATTCAACGATTTGCGACCAAAATTCTTGGTCTTCAGCATTTCTGCCTCGGTCCGCGTCACCAGTTCACTGATGGTCTGGATATTAGCGTTCTTCAGGCAGTTATAGGAACGAACCGACAACTCCAGCTCTTCGATGGACTTGTTCAGGTTGTCGTTCATTGCTTCCATTTCCTCATCAACTTCGGAAACCGCCTCTTCCGGTTCTTCCTTGAAGTTGATGAAGATAAACATATGGTCTTTCAGTATCTTGGCAGCCCGTCCCACAGCATCCTGCGGGCTGATACTACCGTCGGTCCAGCCTTCGCGGTTCAGTTTATCGAAGTCCGTTGAGTGACCGAGTCGCGCGGCTTCTACCCAGAAGTTGACCCTCTTGATCGGGGAGTGAACTGAATCGATCGGGATATAACCGATGCCCAGATCTTCATCGTAGTTCTCATCCGCGGCAATGTAACCCCGGCCCGGCTTAATCCGGATTTCCATCCGGAACTTGGTGCCTTCATTCACCGTCGCGACATGGATTCCCTTGTCGAGGATTTCGACATCTGGATCGGGCTTGATATCGCCCGAGCTGAGATCAGCCTTCTTGCCGTCACTTTCCAAGTAAATGGTCTTAGCGTGATCAACATGAAGTTTGATCGGTATCTGCTTGAGATTCATGATGATATCGGTGACATCTTCACGAACTCCGGGAACCGACGAGAACTCGTGCAGCACGTTATCGATCTTGACTGCAGTCACGGCGGCGCCCTCGATTGAGGACAGCAGGATTCTGCGCAGAGCACTTCCGATTGTCGTTCCGAAACCTCGCTCAAAAGGCTGAGCATAGAAGTGTCCGAAGCTATCGGTCAGCGTCTCCAAATCACACGCCAGACGTTTAGGTTTCTGGAAACCTTTCATTGGACTTTCTCCGTGTCTGATTCTCTAAACTCGAACAAGTGAATCGAAACCGGGTGATACAAACCACCCATCCGTTTCATTTCGCGCCGGCTCACCCTACTTGGAGTAGAGCTCGACAATCAGGTTCTCTTCGATCGGGATCTTGATTTCTTCCCGGTTAGGCAGTTCAACGACCTGGCCGGTGAAGTTGTCTCGGTCGAGACTCAGCCAGGCCGGAACACCCCGACCGGCTACATCCTCGAGGGATTCCTGGATAAAGGGATTCTTCCGGCTCTTTTCACGAACCGAAACCTCATCACCGGGATCCAGCAGGAAGGATGGAATCGTGACCTTGCGTCCATTCACCCGAATATGACCATGCCGTACAAACTGTCTCGCCTGGGTGCGGGAGCTCCCGATTCCGAGGCGATAGACCACGTTGTCCAGACGACGTTCGAGCAACTGCAGCAGCATCTCTCCGGTAACGCCCTTCTGGCGGGCGGCCTTCTGGAAATAGCGCCGGAACTGGCGTTCCAGAACACCGTAGGAACGCTTAACCTTCTGTTTTTCC
Source organism: Acidobacteriota bacterium (assembly GCA_020350445.1). GTDB lineage: Bacteria > Acidobacteriota > UBA6911 > RPQK01 > JAPXNP01. Next base: position 1,032,665 of record CP070717.1, read on the forward strand.
CGCAACTGCTGACCGTAACCGATCACCTGTCGACGGCGGAAAAAGCTGCGTCCATGTTCCCCGGGGAAATAGTTCCGCTTTTCAATCGCACATTTGTCGGTGAAACACCGCTGCCCTTTCAGGAACAGCTTGGTTCCCTCACGTCGGCATAATCTGCAAACTGGGCCTGTATATCTTGCCAAACCTAATACCTCCCGACGACGCTTCTCGCTTCGACCTTCGCGATCATCCCATCACTCGGGCGTCGTCTGCTATCTATCAAGATCGTACCTCTTAATCACTTCGCTGAAACGGACTAGACGCGCCGTTTCTTTGGCGGCCGGCATCCGTTATGCGGGATGGGAGTCACATCCTTAATGGAACGGACTTCCAGACCGGCAGCCTGAAGAGAACGAATCGCAGCCTCGCGTCCCGCACCGGGCCCTTTGACCCGCACATCGCAGTACTTCATGCCGTACATATCGCGGGCCAGTGCGGCCGCGGAATGCGCAGCCTGGGAGGCTGCAAAAGGAGTACTCTTACGGCTCCCTTTGAAACCCTGCGCCCCTGCGCTCGACTGGGACAGGATATTGCCTTCGAGATCACTGATGCTGATCATCGTATTGTTGAAAGTCGCCTGAATATGGGCGATTCCATGAGCGATGATCCGTCGCTCTCTCTTCTTAACACTCTTTTTCTTTCCGGTTTTAGCACCTTTAGCCATTGTGACCTCTTACTTCTTCTTTCGACCGATTCTTCCCTTCTTCGGTCCCTTGCGCGTACGAGCATTGGTATGCGTTCTCTGTCCCCGAACAGGGAGCCCGCGGCGATGTCGCAATCCTCTGAAACAGCCGATATCCATCAGTCTCTTGATATTCAGCTGTACTTCCTTGCGGAGATCACCCTCGACCCGGCCTTCGTCCTGGATTATCTGCCGGATTCTGGCGGCCTCGTCTTCCGTAAGATCCTTGACCTTCGTATGAATATCGACACCGGACTTCTCACAGATTCCGGCTGCCCGAGCCTTTCCAATCCCGTAGATGTAGGTCAACGAAATCTGAACACTCTTATTGTCAGGAATATTGACTCCTGCGACTCGCATATTCTCCTCCAATGACCCGCCGATACTTATCGGCCGGTCACTTTATCCCTGTCTCTGCTTATGCTTTGGGTTCTCACAAATGACTCGGACAACGCCCTTTCTTCGGATCACCTTGCATTTCATGCAAATCTTTTTGACTGATGCTCGAACTTTCATCTTATTCTCTCCAGATAACCCTCCGAGGGTTACCGTCCATCACTTGTATCGATAGACAATTCTGCCGCGTGTCAGATCGTAGGGAGAAAGCTCCATCTTCACCTTGTCACCCGGCAGAATGCGAATGAAATACTTTCGCATCTTCCCCGAGACATGAGCGAGGACTTCGTGCTTATTCTCCAATTCCACCCGAAACATCGCGTTCGGCAGGGTTTCCACTACCGTGCCGACTACTTCGATCGCCTCTTCCTTCTTTGACACGCCGGTCTCCCTTAACTCGGTTCACTCAAAATCCAAGGGCCGTTATCCGTCACAGCGACAGAGTGCTCAAAATGTGCACTGCACTGCCCATCAATGGTCACGGCGGTCCAATTGTCCGCCAAAACTTTCACACCCGGCCCCCCGAGGTTGACCATCGGCTCGATTGCCAGAACCATACCTTCCCGCAGACGAGGTCCCCGTCCAGGGGTACCGTAATTCGGGACCTGAGGCTCCTCATGAAGCGACTTCCCGATTCCGTGTCCGACAAACTCTCTTACGATAGAGAAACCATAGGCCTCGACGTGCGCCTGAATGGCTGCTGACACATCCGAAACCCGGGTACCCACTTTCACTTCCCGGATTCCCTCGTAAAGCGACTCTTTCGTGACCTCGAGCAACTTACTCAGTTCATCCGAAATCTGGCCTACCGGAAACGTCCTTGCGGAATCCCCGTGATAGCCTTCAAATTGCACTCCGACATCGACGGCCAGGATATCGCCCTCGCACAGGATCTTGTCCCGCCGCGGAATCCCGTGAACGACTTCCTCGTTCACCGATGCACAAACACTGGCCGGAAAGCCCTGGTACCCTTTGAAAGAGGGCAAACCACCCGATTTCCGTATCAATTCCTCAGCGACTTCGTCCAATTCCTTGGTTGAAACGCCGGGCTTTACCAGACGGGAGAGATGGTCCAAGACCTCGGCGACTATCAAATTCGCCCGGCGCATCTTCTCCAGTTCTGTCTTTCCCTTCCGAAAGATCATGCTGCGAAGGCTCCCACGACAAGGCAGATATCCCGGTAGACTTCATCGGCATCCCAGTTGCCATCCACTTCGTGATAGTTTCCGAAATCCCGATAGTAGTCGATTACAGGCCGGGTCTCCTCCCGGTAAACCTTCAATCTTTCCTCGATCACCTCTTCCTTGTCATCTGGACGCCGCAGCAATTCCGTGCCGCAATTGTCACAGATTCCCGTAGCCTGAGGCGGGGAAAAGTAAATATTATAAATGTTTCCACACCGAGAGCAAAATCGACGGCCAGCCAGGCGACGTACGATCTGACTCTCTTCAACTTCAATATTGATTGCTTCGACCGGAATATCTTCCGTAATCGAAGCCAGGAACTCGGCTTGCGCCACGTTCCTCGGGTATCCATCCAGGATGATCCCGTTCTCACCCAGCCGGCGAACCTGCTGTTCGACAATCTCTCCGACACATCGATCTGAAACCAGATCGCCCGCCTCAATCGTCGCCTTGACGCGACGGCCAAGTTCGGTCTCACGCCGGATCTCCTCCCGAAGGAGTTCTCCGGTTGAGGTATGTTTCATACCAAACGCTGCCGCCAGCTTCTTAGCCTGGGTTCCCTTCCCGCCTCCGGGAGGTCCCAACAAAACAATGATCCTTGGTCCACCGACAGCTGTGACTCGCCCTTCGTCCATGGCGCTTCCACATCCTCAGTCGCTATCCTCTTCGTCCGCGAACTCGACCCTTCTTCAGGAATCCTTCGTAGTGCCGCATGATCAGCTGAGATTCGATCTGCTGGACCGTATCCATTGCAACCGCCACGACAATCAGCAGCGATGTTCCACCGAAATAAAAGTTGACACCCAACCCGGTCGTAATGAAATCCAGATCATACGTTGTCAGGAAGTCATCCAGAGGTGGTCCGATGAAAGGAATCGGCTGCACCTTGAAACCGGTAATGAGAAACTCCGGAATCAAGCAGACCACGACCAGGTAGATCGCGCCCACCGTTGTCAGTCGACTCAGAACAGAATCAATATATTCAGAAGTTCGACGTCCCGGTCGGATACCCGGGATATAGCCGCCATATTTCCGAATATTGTCCGCAACCTCATCCGGGTTGAAAATAATACTCACGTAAAAGAACGTAAAGAAGAAGATCCCGCCAATGTAAATCAGGTTGTAGAGCGGATATCCCTGGGCCAGCTGCTGGGTAAGCGACTGAACCCAATCACCGGTAAAAACCATTCCGAGCGTGGATGGAAAGGCCACGATCGAAGCAGCGAAGATTACCGGGATAACTCCCCCGGAATTGATCCGCAGCGGCAGATGGGTAGCCTGGCCGCCATACATCTTCCTGCCGACAACACGTTTGGCGTATTGAACGGGGATCCGGCGTTGTGCTCGTTCGACAGCGACAATCCCCGCAGTGACCAGCAACATCATCATCAGGAGGAAGATGATCGTAAATACGGTCCTCTCTCCGCCCTGCCAGTCCATCCAGAGCGACCCGGCAGCCGACGGCAACCCGACGACAATACCGGCGAAAATGATGAGCGAAATACCGTTACCGATTCCCCGTTCGGTGATCTGTTCACCGAGCCACATGACCAGAACCGTTCCAGCGGTCAAGGTGAGCATCGTCATCAACCGGAAGCCCCATCCGGGGTTCGGGACGATCGGAGGTGAACTCGTCGTCTGTTCGAGGGCGACTCCCGTAAAGAATCCCTGGAAGGCGCTCAAACCGACAGTCAGGTAACGGGTATACTGGTTGATCTTCTTCCGGCCCAGTTCACCTTCCTTCGAAAGCCGTTCGAGGTAGGGCCAGACCACGGTCAGCAACTGGAAGATAATCGAGGCCGTAATGTACGGCATGATTCCCAGTGCGAAAATCGAAAGTCGGCTGAGATTCCCTCCGACAAAGAGGTTCATCATTCCGAAAATCGTTCCGCCCTGCTGAGCAAAGAACTCCTGCAGCGCCTGGCTGTCGATACCCGGAGTCGGAATAAAGCTCCCCACCCGGTATACGGCCAGCATCCCCAGCATGAAGAGAATTCGGTTCCTCAGGTCAGGGATTTTGAGAACGTTTCGGATACCAGCCTGAAGGGTAGTCACGTCAGCCATTAGGAGATTACCTCTACGCTTCCCCCGGCGGCTTCAATCTTCTGCTTCGCCGATTCGCTGAAGTGATGAGCTCGGACGGTCAACTTCTTGGTCAGTTCACCTTCGCCGAGGATCCGCAAGCCGTCCTGAACCGACTTCACCAGTTTCCCCTCGATCAAGGTCTGGGGGGAGACTTCCGTTCCGTCTTCAAACTGGTTGAGGTCCCGCACATTCATAACGTAGAAGTTCTTACGGAACGGATTCGTGAAGCCTCGCTTCGGCAAGCGCCGGTAGAGAGGCATCTGACCGCCTTCAAATCCAACCTTCTGGGAGTAACCGGAACGTGATTTCTGTCCCTTTTCTCCCCGTCCAGCGGTGACACCACTTCCCGAACCCGGGCCCCGTCCCACTCGCTTCCGATTCTTATTCGCGCCTCTTGTGCGCTTCAAATTGTGCAGTTCGAAGTCCACGACTATTCTCCTTCGACAACCTCAACGAGGTGCCGAACCTTTGTAACCATACCCCGGATTTCCGGCGTATCGGGCCGTTCCACTACCTGATTCAGCTTCCGCAAGCCCAGACCCAGGACAACCTTCTTCTGTGCTTCGGGACGACCGATCGTACTGCGGACGTATTTGATTTTCAACGTTGGAGTCTTCTTTTTCGCCATCTATCTGCCCTCGCCCCGTTCTTCCCTACAGTTCCTCGACAGCCATGCCTCGGGCCTTAGCGACCTGTTCGGGGCTGCGCAACTGAGCCAAGCCTTCGAAGGTGGCTCTGACGACATTGTGGGGATTCGGAGATCCAATCGACTTGGTGACCACATCCCGGATTCCGGCCGATTCCATGACCGCACGGACGGGACCACCGGCAATCACACCGGTTCCTTCCGAGGCGGGCTTCAACAGAACCTGTCCAGATCCAAAACGTCCCAGAGCGATATGAGGGATACTCGTTCCGCTCATCGGGATATCAATCATCGATTTCTTCGCCTTTTCCAGGCCCTTGCGGATGGCAGCCGGGACTTCCTTCGCTTTTCCCAGGCCGAAACCGACCCGCCCGTTCTGATCACCGACGACAACCAGGGCGCTAAAGCTGAGGTTCTTACCTCCCTTGACGACCTTGGTGACCCGCTTGATCGATATGACCTGATCCTTTAATTCCGATTCCTTTGATTCACCGTATACCATTCAGACACCTCGAGGATTTCTTATCCTGCCTACAAATTCCGTCCCTAAAATTCGAGTCCTGCTTCCCGTGCGGCTTCAGCCAGCGCCTTGATACGCCCGTGATAAAAGCATCCGTTGCGATCGAAGACGACCTTCTTGAAGCCAAGTTCCTGCGCTTTCTGAGCGATCGCGGTGCCGACATCCTTGGCCGCGGCCACATTTCCACCGTTGGGATATTTCTTCCCATTCAATTTCAGGGTCGAAACCACTCCCAGCGTCCGTCCCTGGCTGTCATCCACCAGGTGCGCGTAGGTATTCTTCAAGCTCCGAAAGACACAGAGTCGGGGCAATTCAGCCGTTCCCAGGACTTTCCGTCGGGTCCTCAGGTGAATTCTCTTTCGCTGCTGAGCTCTACTCAGTTTATTGGCCATTATGCACCCTTCTTTCCAACCTTGGTCCGCACGACTTCATCGGCGTAACGGACACCTTTTCCTTTATAGGCATCGGGGGGCCGCAGTGCGCGGATATCGGCCGCAATCTGGCCGACGCGATACCGGTCATGCCCACCGATCTTAATCGTGGCAACATAGTTCGAAATCTGACGCTGTTCCCTCTCGACAGAGATCTCCATATCTTCCGGAATGGGAAACTCCGTCGGATGCGAGTGACCCAGGGAAAGATTCAGGTACCTGCCGCGGACCTCCGCCCGATAGCCGATTCCGACCACGTCCAGCTTCTTGACGAACCCTTCGCTGACACCGGTCACGGCGTTAAACAGCAGTGCCCGGGTCAAGCCGTGGAGGGAACGCAGTTGCTTGAGGTTGTTAACCCGCGTCAACTGGACCGTCGAATCACCAGATTCAACGCCAATCCCGGCCGGCAGCGGAACCTCGAGCTTACCTTTGGGGCCCTCGACGAGAATTCGGGTCTTCTCAACATAGACCTGCACCCCGGAGGGAACATTAATTATCTGCTTGCCTATACGAGACATTCCAAAACCCGCCTTATATCAATAGACCTCGAAGAGGAGTTCGCCACCTACCCCTTCGGATCTTGCCCTCTTTCCGGAGAGGACACCTTTCGAAGTGGAGAGCACGTTCACACCTAGTCCGCCGAGAACGCTGGGGATATCATCCCGGCCGACGTAGACACGACGACCCGGCTTGGAGATCCGTGCCAGCCTGCGGATGGCCGGTTCACGATCACCGAGATACTTCAGCGTGATCGCTATGACCTTGAACTGCTGACTCTCATCAACACTGTAACTGGCGATATATCCCTCTTCCCTCAGAATCCGGGCAATCGCTTCCTTGGTCCTCGAATGAGGAATATTCACTGTCTCGTGGAATGCCATGTGGGCGTTCCGAATGCGAGTCAGAAAATCCGCAATAGGATCCGTGACTGACATCTTTCCCTATCTCCTTGAACTTCCGGAGAACCCGAATCCGTTGATCACCAATAGTTTGCGGTGATCCGTCCCGTTCCTCCAGGCTCCTGTTACCAGCTCGCCTTCGTTACACCTGGGATCTCTCCACGAAGAGACAACTCCCGGAAACAGACCCGGCATAACTGAAACTTCCTCAAATAACCCCTCGGACGCCCACAGCGTCGGCAGCGTGTATACGCTCGGGTCGAGAATTTCACTTTCTTGTTCTGCTTTGCGATTAACGATTTCTTGGCCATTCTATTCCCAGTCTAGAGGGCCGCCGGCAGCGGCTGTTCTTCACGTTTTGCAAAAGGCATGCCAAACTGAGCGAGCAGAAAGCGCGCTTCTTCGTCCGTCTCTGCCGTCGTAACGATGGTGATATTCAATCCATAGATCCGTTCGACCTTCCCGGCATCCAGCTCGGGGAAGATCAAATGTTCCCGAATCCCCAGCGTGTAGTTCCCCCGTCCATCGAAGGACTTTGGAGAAATGCCGCGAAAGTCTCTGACACGGGCCAAAGAGATATTCACCAAACGATCCAGAAACTCGTACATCCGCTCCCGCCGAAGAGTCACCATCACACCGATCGGCATCCCGGCGCGTAACTTGAATCCGGCGATAGCCTTCCGAGCCTTCTTAATGATCGGCTTCTGTCCGGTGATCGCTTCCAGGTCCTCGGAAACACTGTCCAACAGGCGCGGATTCAGGGTTGCCTCACCGACACCCACATTGATCACCACCTTGGTGACCTTCGGGGTCGCCATCGGGTTGGTGTAGTTGAACTTCTCTTTCAGTGCGGGAACAATCTCGCTCTGATACTTTTCTTTGAGTCTCGCCATGGTCCTACTCTACTTATCGATAGTTCCGCTGCACTTCTTGCAGATGCGGACTTTCTTTCCGTCTGACAGGGACTGGTAGCCAACCCGGACAGCATCGTTGCATTCGGGGCAGATCACCTTCAGATTGGAGAGATGGATCGGAGCCTCTCTCTCCACGACACCACCCTGGACATTCCGCTGCGGATTGGCCCGGGTATGACGCCTGATGGTGTTGATATTCTCGACGATGGCCCGATTCCGCTTCGGCAAGACCCGAAGCACGCGCCCTGTCTTCCCCTGGTCCTTCCCGGCCAGAACCCTAACTTGATCATCCTTCTTGACGTGTAACATCGTTGAATCCAGTACCTAAAGCACTTCCGGAGCCAATGAGACGATTCTCATGAAGCGCTTCTCGCGTAGCTCTCGAGCCACCGGCCCGAATACACGAGTCCCGATCGGCTCCCTCTGGTTATTGATTAGCACGGCAGCATTTTCGTCAAAGCGGATATAGGAGCCATCATTTCGCCGGCTTTCCTTCCGCATCCTGACAACCACAGCCTTGACCACATCTCCCTTTTTCACCGTACCATCGGGTGAGGCTTCCTTGACCGAGGCGGTAATCACGTCGCCCAAGCCTGCATGCCGTCCCGAATCGCCACCCAAAGGGGAGATACAGCACACCTTCCGTGCACCGGAATTATCGGCAACGTTCAGCACAGTCTGCATCTGAATCATCGTTTTATCCCTTTGCTCTCTCTAGAACTTCTCTGACGACCCAACGCTTCCGCCGGCTCAAGGGACGAGATTCTTCAATCGCCACCTGATCGCCCACCTGACAAGTATTCTCCTCGTCATGGGCCATGAACTTACTCGTGCGGCGAATGGTCTTCTCATAAAGCGGATGCTTGACGAGACGGTCTACCGCTACAACGACTGATTTCTCCATCGCGTTTGAGACCACTCGCCCGACCTTTGTACTCTTTCGGACTTCACGATCCGCCATTACCTTTATTCCTTTTCCTTGAGAATCGTCCTGACCCGGGCCAGGTCCTTGCGAATATTCCGAATCTTGTTCACGTTATCCAGTTGCCCCGTCGCCTTCTGGAGTCGGAGCTGAAACAACTGCTTGGACAGCTCTCGCCCTTCATTTGAGAGCTCATCAACAGACATGTCACGTAACTTCGAAGCTTTCATCATTCACCAAACCGTGTTACGAACTTCGTTCGAATGGGAAGTTTGTGGGCGGCCAAGCGCATCGCTTCACGTGCCACATCTTCGGGAACACCTTCCATCTCGTAGAGAACACGACCCGGACGAATCACGGCGACCCATCCTTCCGGTGCGCCCTTTCCCTTACCCATACGGGTTTCAGCCGGTTTCTTGGTGACCGGCTTATCCGGGAACACACGAATCCAGATCTTTCCACCACGCTTGGTATATCGAGTCATGGCAATACGAGCGGCCTCGATCTGTCGATCGGTAATCCAGCCAGGCTCCAATGCCTTGAGTCCGTATTCTCCAAAATCCACCTGATTGCCAGACTGGGCCTTCCCACGCATCCGCCCTTTCTGACGCCTTCTATACTTAACCTTCTTTGGCATTAACATGAGATCTAATCTCCGCTACCCTTAGGCGTTCTTCCCGGAGAAGATCTCGCCTTTATAGACCCAGACCTTAACTCCAATCACACCGTATGTCGTAAATGCCTCTGCAAAACCGTAATCAATGTCGGCACGCAGGGTGTGCAACGGCAACCGGCCATGCAAGTACCATTCAGATCTCGCAATTTCCGCACCGTTGAGACGACCGCCGCAACGGACCCGGATACCCCCGGCACCGAAGCGCAGGGCCGTATCGACGGCTCGCCGCATCGCCCGTCGGAAAGCAATTCGCTTCACCAGCTGGGTCGCAATATTCTCGGCGACCAACTGGGCATCCAGTTCCGGCTTATGCACTTCCTGGATGTTGATGAATACTTCCCGACCCGTCTCCTTCTGAAGATCCGCCTTCAGCCGCTCGATCTCACTGCCCTTCCGGCCGATGATGATTCCCGGACGGGAAGTATGAATCACAACCGTCAGCTTGTTGGCAGCCCGCTCGGTTTCGATCCGAGCGATCCCGGCATGGTAGAAGCGTTTCTTCAGGAGCTTCTTCACCCTGAGGTCTTCATGCAGAAGATCCCCGTAATTCTTTCTCGCGAACCAGCGTGACTTCCACGTCCGATTCACACCCAGTCGAAATCCGTAAGGATGTACTTTCTGGCCCAAGCTCCTACCTCCTATTCCTTCTCGTCAGAAATCCGGACCGTAATATGACTCTGCCGTCTCCGCTGACGGAAAGCCCTGCCCATAGGAGCCGGGCGCAGACGAAAGCGGGACTTCGTGGGCCCCAGGTCTACGCAGACTTCCTTCACGTAGAGATCTTCAACCTCCACAGATGGAGAACTCTGTTCCGCGTTCGCAATCGCCGACCGCAGGACCTTCTGAATTGATCTGGCGGCCCGCCTCTTCGAAAACTTGAGAATACTGAGAGCATCCTCAACACTGCGGCCGCGAATCAGATCGATAACCAGACGCGCCTTCTGCGGTGACCCTTTGATGTATTTAGCAGTCGCTTTGGCTTCCATAATTCTTCGATCCGTTATCGCATCTTCGACGCGCGTTCTGTCTTACTGGTGTGGCCCTTGAAGGTCCGCGTAGCAGCGAACTCACCCAGCTTGTGCCCCACCATATTCTCGGTAATGTAAATCGGAATAAACTTTCTGCCGTTGTGCACCGCAATGGTCATTCCCACCATCTCTGGAATGATCGTCGAGCGACGGGACCAGGTCTTAATGACCGTCCGGTCAGTCGTCTCATTCGCGCGGTCAACCTTGCCCAACAGATGGTCGTCAATAAACGGCCCTTTCTTCAATGATCGCGGCATCTCAACTCCTCGCTACTTCTTTCTTCTGCGAACAATGAACTGATCCGTTCGCTTGTTCTTCCGAGTCCGGTACCCCTTGGTCTTCCAGCCCCAAGGAGAACAAGGATGACGACCTCCCGAGGTCCGCCCTTCACCACCACCCATCGGGTGATCAACCGGGTTCATCGCGACACCTCGAACCTTCGGACGACGGCCCCGCCACCGCGTTGCCCCCGCCTTTCCGAGTGACACATTCTCGTGATCAGAGTTTCCAACCTGGCCAATTGTCGCCCGGCAGAGGATATGGACCCGCCGGACTTCACCGGAGGGTAGCTTCACCTGAGCGTAGTCACTTTCCTTGGCCACCAGCTGAGCTGATGTCCCGGCTCCCCGGGCCAACTGTCCACCCTTACCCTGCGTCAACTCCACGTTGTGGATCGTCGTACCGACCGGGATATTGACCAGCGGGAGATTATTCCCCGCCACGATATCCGCGTCCGGGCCTGACACAACCACCGAACCGGGTCCCACTCCCTCAGGAGCCAGGATGTAACGCTTCTCGCCATCGGCATAGTGCAGCCGGGCGATATGGGCCCCGCGGTTGGGATCGTATTCGATCGACACCACCTTGGCCGGTACTCCATCCTTCGTCCGGAAGAAATCAATCAACCGATAACGGCGCTTATGACCGCCGCCCCGGCGACGTACCGAAATCTGCCCCTTACCATTGCGACCACTTATCCGCTTCTTTCCAGTCGTCAGACGCTTCAACGGCTTGATATCTGCGACTTCGCCAGCCGCCTTGACCGTCCGGAACCGGGTACCCGGAGAAGTGGGCTTATAACTCTTAATTGGCATTGTTAGACACCTTCAAAGAATTCGATCTTATGACCGGGCTTCAGCGTGATGTAGGCCTTCTTCCAGGCCGGCCGCCGGCCCTGGTTACGTCCCTGGCGCTTCATCTTGCCCTGAAACCGAGCTGTTCTTACCTGATCGACCTTGACATCGAAGACCTTTTCGACCGCTTCCTTCACCTGATGCTTGCTGGCATCCACGCGGACCTTGAAAGCGACACACTGCTGCTCGCCCGTCTCCGACTGCAACGTACTCTTCTCAGTTATGTGTGGGAAGCGGATCACATCATAAACACTCATCGCTTCAACACCTCCTGCAATTCGAGAATTGCAGCTTTGCTGATCATGACTGCGTCATGGTTCACCAAGTCGTAGACATTGACTCCGTCTGCCGGAACCATTTTGACCCGGGGGATGTTGCGAGACCCGAGATAGAGATCCCGGTTCTCCCGGCTGTCCACCACCAGAACCTTCTTATCGAAGGCAAAGGTTGCCAGGACACCGGCCACATCCTTGGTCTTGTGCGACCCGATATTCAGGTCCTCAAGAACCACGATCCGGTCACTCTTCAACTTGTCCGTCAGAACGAGCCTCATCGCACCGCGCCGCTTCTTCTTGGGAAACGACGTCGTATAATCCCGCGGCTGGGGCCCATGAACCGTTCCACCACCCGCCCAGAGAGGACTCCGGGTCGTTCCCACACGGGCCCGTCCGGTTCCCTTCTGACGCCAAGGCTTCTGCCCGCCGCCTCTGACAGCAGACCGATTCTTGGTTGCGTGAGTCCCCTTGCGCTGTGCAGCCAGAAAAGCATTGACCGCTTCCCAGACCAGCGTCCGACTCGCTTCGTAATTGAACACCTCATCAGAAAGCTCGAGCTTTCCGACAACCTTGTTCTTTAGATTTTTGACTTCAACTTCTGCCATTGCCTGCTTCTTTCACCTATGACTGGTTCCGGGTGATCAAGACGTAACCACCCCTCGCCCCCGGTATCGAACCCTTCACCAAGAGCAGGTTGTTTTCCTGATCGATCTTGACGACGCGCAGCTTACGAATCTTGATCCGGTTATTACCCATGCGGCCCGGACCTTTCATGCCCGGCACAACGCGACTGGGATAGGCGCTGGCACCAATCGACCCCGGAGCTCGATGAAACATGGAACCATGCGTTGCACGGCCACCACCGAACCCATGACGCCGGATGACGCCCTGGAACCCGCGTCCCTTGACGCGACCCGAGACATCCACCAGATCCTCGGCCCGAAA
>CP070717.1:1045542-1048906 GCA_020350445.1 Acidobacteriota bacterium
CACCGGTTTCCTCTTTTTCGGCTCGTAGGTTCGCAAGTCCTCCCGGGTAATCAAGCCGCCGTTGGCCTCCATTTCCCGGACAATAAGTTCGGCGACCGATCCTTCATAGAAACCTGGGGGACCCTGCTCGGCAATGAGAGTGAGGGTCTTCGCCAGATCCGGCTGTTTCAACGTGTCCCCTTCTCCGTAGGGGACCCCGCCCGTGGTGAATTGACGAATCGAGGCCGGGTACTTCTTCATCCGCGGGAGGACCTTCTCGAGCGAAGCAGCCAGCCCTGCAGTTACTGGAAAACCGTCACGTGCCAGATCGATTGCCGGATCCAGCAACGATCGCCAGGGAAGCGTGCCCTGTTCCTTCCACGCCAGATAGAGGCCATGAACGGTTCCGGGTACCCCGACTGAAAGATGACTGAAGTGATGCTTCTCCTTGTCGTAAACACCTTCGGTTAACCACATCTCCGCATTCGCTTTCTGTGGAGCGACCTCTCTGAAGTCGTAGGCAACTGGTTCTCCCTTCGCGGGGCGAAGGAGGAGGAATCCACCTCCCCCGATGTTGCCGGCCGCTGGATGGGTTACAGCCATCGTAAAGGCTGTGGCCACAGCTGCATCGACTGCGTTCCCGCCTTCCTGCAGGATCCGCGAGCCGACCTGGGCTGCCAGGAGGTTCTGGGCGGATACAATTCCGTGTTGAGCGGTGGTTGGAACCGAACCCGCCCAACTCTGGATTGTGAGGAAGGCAAACGAGAAGGACAGGGAGAAGATTCGGGCAGGGTACTTACGATATTGCCGACCTTCAGGGTCCATTCTGGTTCGTGAACGTTTGTTCAGATGGTTCAGATAGTGAAGTCCATCAAGAACCGCTGTCCGTACCCTCTTCAGGAATTGAATGAAAGATTTCATAGCGTTTGCTTCAAGCTGTTGAAATGTCTTGCGTAAAAGCCAGGAACCGCATTTTGAATTAACGGGATCGGACTATGCATAGACCTCAGCGATAGACCGGGTTCCCCGACACACCCCCCTGCTCCTGATCCGGAGACAAGATTCCTTGATCCTTCCGTTATCCCGTCAGGCTAGATCATCAAACGCCAAGTCTGAATAGTCAACCTCTCCCCAATGCAGGAATCCGGAGGTTTGACCGGGTCTGACTGGGCAGACGAGAGTGTCCCTGTTCCTAGAAGCCGAGCTCCAACCCGATTTGGAAAACGCGTCCATCATTCAAGGTGTTGGTGATCCGGCCAAAGCTGGGTGCCGAGAGATTCCGTTGAGGTTCATCGAACTGGGGCGAATTGGTTAGATTGTAAGCTTCGATACGGAACTGAAGTGCGGCCTCTCCATTCTTGGTGAAGGAGAATTGTCTCGAAAGGGCCAAGTTGAGATTCTTGATTGGACCCTTGCGAAATGTGTTCCTTCCGAGATCGCCCCGGATTTCACCGGGAAGGATGTAAATGAAGCGATCCCTGGTCAGAATCGAAGCCGAAGTATCCGGATGGGAAAAAGACGCTCCTAGAATGGAGGGATCAAGGATATTCGGCCGGTCACCGGTGGAACCGTCAACATTTCCGTATCCCAGGGCATCTGAGCCGTTGAACAAGGTAAAGGGCGTCCCCTTTTTCGCCAGGGCGGTACCCGAGATCTTCCATCCAGTTGCTATCGATCTCAGCCAACCCGCCCCTGCTGTCAGTTCCGGTAGTTCCCAGCTATAGTAGATGAGCAGCGCGTGAGGAGAGTCGAAGTTACTGAGGCCTTTCTGGTCTCCGAAGGCATCATACTGGTCCTGGTTCCGCCCTCTCGTAACTCCCTGATTGGCTGCCGTCGAAGTGTAGCTGGTGCCGAGATCGATCGCTTTTGAAAACGTATAGGTCGCAGTCAGTGAGATCCCTGTCCGGTAGGGAATTCCAACGGAGACTTGAGCCGCATCCACGTAACCGATACCACCATTTGCGATGTTGTAGACTTCAGCAAACCGCGGGTCGGCTCGACGAGCGTCGATTGTGGAGGGGAGCTGCGGGATACCCTCGACGATTTCTGCCCGGTTCAGTACATAGGCCTTAAATGGCTTGAGCGTCCGGCTCCCAAGGTATCCCAATCGCAGGAATATCCCGCTGTTGAACTTTCTTTCCAGGCTCAGGTTGTACTGGTGAGAATAGGGAGCGACCAGGTCTGGACTGATTTGGGTCGGAGAATAGCGGGAGGTCGGATTCTCCGTATCGATTCCCTCTAGAGGATCGAGCAGGCTGGGGTTCTGAACCTGGTACTGGCGAACCGCCGGCGCATTGTTGCGGATCTGCTGGTAGGTCACGGCGTAGATTTCGCCGAAGGAGACGGTGTAGGAACTCCGCAGGGCGAAAGCGTCGCTCAGGCGAAAGGCGATGGCCAGTCGGGGAGCGAAGTTGTTGCAGTCGCATCCGAAGGGGAGCAGATCCCTGCCTTCCATTTCGACTGGGGTACCTTGAAAGCCGTATCGAAGTCCGTAGGTCAGATGCAGTCTCTGACTGAGCCGCCACTGGTCTCCGATGAAGAACTGGCCGCGCCAGTTGCGGAACTGTCTATAAATGTCGCCAATCGTGACGATGTATCGGCTCGGGGTACCGTAAAGAAGGTTCTCGATTGCGGTTCTTCCAAACTGGTTCGAGAACTGGAAGTATCCTCGAATATCATTGGTTTCAATACCGCTAAGGCGCCCGTAATAGAGATGTCCGCCGAAGGTCAGTGTGTGGTTACCGTCGGCACTGATGTGGCTTGCCGTACCGCCGAATGCCAGGGCACTCTGAGTACGATCGACGGGAAACTCACTCTCAGGACCCAGTTCCTGAATCTGAGATCCGAGTCGAACGCGGGGCCCGACGGCATTGGGTTCGGGCTTTAGCAGGGACTTTGTCCGCTGGAATCTCGCGCTGAATGCAGCTAGTGTCTTTGACGAGAAGTCAATCCGATGGGAGACCCGGCCCAGACTTCCATGAATCTCGGTGTCGGGGTTCTGTCCGGCAACGAACTGGAATGCATCGACCCGCTGTCGATCTGAGTGGAAACTTGCAGTCAGGTTCTGGCGGTCATTGAATGGCAGATCAAGGCGAATTCGTCCGACCGTGCGGTCGACGTTCTGAGGGGAATTGGTGTTCAGGGCCCGGGTGTCGAAATCTGTTCGATTCGGAAGCTCATCGGGGTAGGCATTTAGGAACCCCTGTACGATGTCACGGACTGCCGGGTCTTCAGCGAGTGGCACCCGTTCGGACTCGAGGGGGACGAGTACATTCCCGTTCACCATCCCGCGGACCTTGTTTTGATCGATGCCGACCGTCAAGTAGCCGATGCTTCCGAGCGGTCCAGAAGCTGTCACACCATACTCGTTCTGTCGAGACGGCTG
>CP070717.1:1049006-1056414 GCA_020350445.1 Acidobacteriota bacterium
CTCAATGCCTGGTCTTCAGGTACCAAGCCCTGGTCATTCCCCGAGGTGGAGAAGGAGGTCCGAGAGGTCACTCAACTGCGGATGCGGCTGCTTCCTTACTTGTACACAACCTTCGCTCAATACCAGTTTGACGGAATTCCTCCGGTCCGCGCAATGCAGTTGGTGGACGGATTCATCGAGGGTGATGGCGAGGTTGAAAGTGACTCCCGTCGATCAGCGCGCAGGCGTTCGGTGCAGGACCAGTTCATGTTCGGAGACAGCCTTCTGATCGCTCCGCTTTTTGCCGGGCAGACTCAACGTGACGTGCTTCTTCCGTCGGGCCGCTGGTACGATTTCTACACTGGAGAATTGGCTGGGGAGAGTGAAGTGATTACAGCAGAGCCTGGACTGGAGCAGATTCCCGTCTATGTTCGAGACGGAGGTATTGTTCCTCTAATCGAAGCTCGCCGCCAGATGCCGAGATCCGGTGAACGTCTGGACCTCGAAGTCCGTCACTACGGGACTCTCGAAACTTCATTTGAGCTCTACGATGATGACGGTCTCACCTTTGACTACGAAGAGGGAGCCTACAGCTGGACCCGATTGGGTGCGAGACTCGGGTCAGATGGCGTCTGGACCGGAGCGGTCGAGCGAGATCGGGACGAAAAGCCCTTTGCCTACGAGGCGATCACCTGGACCTTCATGGGGAAGGGACGGTGATCTGGTTTAGATAGATCTGCCCGCAGGGAAGGCGAAGGAATGCAATACGACTACAGAATCTCACGCAGAATCAGAATTCTTTTGACCGTCGCTGTTCTGACTGGATCAGCACTTTTGGGAGGCCCCGCCAGCCGATTGGAAGTCCTGAGGAGTGATGGGCTGATCCGTGTTCAGATCGCGGGGGAAGGATCCGCTGCACTGACCTCGCCACCGGAAGGGCTCTGGTCGATCGCAACGGAATGGGAGCAGGGTTGGCCGTCGGACTGGCATCACGCGGCTCCCGAGCAGGTCATTAGGGCGGGGGAGTGGACGATCCTGACGGGCCGGATCATCCTCGATTCGGGGGAGTGGCTCCTGCGTGATTCCTGCCGGCAGAAGGGGGCACTCGTCGAGTGCATTCGGCGTTTTGAATGGAAGGGAAGTAAGCGCCTTGAAGCTGCCACCCTTTCCGTTCGGTTCCAGACTCCGGGGATCGGCCCCAGAATCGTGCTGCCCGGGATTCTTTATCATGGCAACCCTTCGGGGCGGAAGAGTGGGCGCACCCCCGTGTACTCGGGTTCCCCCGGGGATCTTGCGGCCTTTGAAGAGCACCGGTTCCCAATGCCCTTCGCCAGTTTTGAGACAGCGATCGGGAACGAATGGGCAGGTGTCGCCCTCCATTCGTTGCCTTCCCCGGTTCCTTACGGGAATCGGGAAGACCAGTGGTGGTCCATGGGTGTACGCAGCCGGGAGGATGTAACCGAACTGATGCTGCTCTCGGGAGCTTGCGCTGCAAATGGGCAGCGGAGTGTTGTCAAAGCCACCCAGCGCGGTTTCCTGCCCTATGATGAGGCCTATCTGAATGTTGAACCCGGGGCAGTGATCGAGAAGAGGTTCTATCTTCAGGCCTATCCCGTGGACCGGGAAGGCCAGGGATTTCAGGCCGCCGTCGACCAGTCGATAAAGCTGTTCGGTCCCTTTTCATCGGAAGGTCTACCGAAGTTCCCCGAGATCATCTCCGCCAAGTTCCGCTATGCCTCGACCCGCTGGTACGAGCAGGGAACGGTTGCCGGTTTTCGCAAGTACTACGATCGGCCGAAGCTGGTTCTCGGGTGGTGTGGGCAGGCTGCGGCATTGGGTTATGCCCTCCAGTTGTTATCAGATCCCGATCAAGATCCGGTCTCACGCTCCATGGTCCAGAAGTCGCTCGACTTTCTCTCCGAAGCAGAGTTCTACGAGGAGGGATTCCATACCTGGTACGACCTGGAGGACGGTGTCTGGCAGCAGCCGTCGGAGAATCCAGAGACACTATCGCAGGGCCAGGCCATGCAGAACGTCGCCAATGCGATTCGAGTGGGACGGACCCATGGATTTCAGACGGCGAAGTGGGAGGACTTCCTGATGCGGGCGAGCGAATTTCATGCCGCTCGGATTCTGCGATCCGACTGGCAGCCGCTCTCGACGAATGAAGCGTTCTTCATCGCGCCCTTGAGCCAGGCTTGGGAGCTTCTGGGCGTACAGCGTTTTCGGGAAGCGGCGCTGAAAGCGGGTGAGGTCTATGCCAGCCGTCACCTGTCAATGCGGGAACCCTACTGGGGCGGGACACTCGATGCCAGTTGCGAGGACAAGGAAGGGGCCTGGGCTGCCCTCGAAGGCTTTCTTGCCCTTTATGGTCTGACCGGTGAACGGAAGTATCTCGATTGGGCGGGGCATGCGGCCGATGTCGCTCTCACCTATCTGGTCGTGTGGGATATCGACTTACCGCCAGGGCGATTGCGGAATCACGACTTCAAAACCCGTGGCTGGACAGCGGTTTCAGTCCAGAATCAGCATATCGATGTCTACGGAGTACTGATCGCACCAAGTCTTTACCGTTTGGGGGAACTCAGCGGCCGGTCTGAACTGAAAGAGGTCGCCTTGATGATGTTTCGTTCCTGTGGTCAGTTACTCGACCCTTTTGGCAGCCAGGGAGAGCAGCCGCAGCAGACGAATTATGCTCAGCGTGGGGACTACACGGGCGTCGAGGGCCTCCGAGGCGGGTACGTCGAAGACTGGACCGTTTTCTGGATCACGGCCCATTTCCTCAATGCCGCCGCCCAGTTCAAAGAACAAGGGGTTAGCGTCGGCCAGGGATACCGGATGGAGTTGCTCGACTGAGTCAGGCTGCTGATATTGGGAGCACACAGATTACACGAACAACAGAAGTGTAGGGATGCTTGCTCTCGTGGGTTTCTTCTGGGGCAAGGTGTCTATATTGTGTTAGCTTATTTCCATGAAGGATAACTTAGCATCAGCGCGGCGTCTGCTGGAGGAAGCTGTTTTGGAGAGTTCGGCGACGACGTCTGAGTCCTTGCGCCGAGCGGTAGCAGCCGGGGGTGTCGAGGTTCCCGCGGAGCTGAAACCTCTGATCGAGAAGATTCGGCGAAACGCCTACAAAGTGACTGACGGAGATATTGACCGGTTGAAGGGTGAATACAGCGAGGACCAGCTGTTTGAAATCATCGTTGCGGCTGCTTTGGGTGCGGGAATGCTGTGCTTGGAAGTCGGCTTGTCGGCTCTGGGGGAAGAGGAATGAGACTTCGATGTGTTGAGACTGATCATGGACTCGTTCAGAAATTCCAGTTGGCTATGATTCGCCTGGCTTCGGGTCACCCTGTCGCCGGTGTAATCAAGACGATTTTCTATCGAAAGTCCTTCTTCGGTGGTCCCATGAGCCGGCTGACTCAGGAAGTTTTGTGTGGCCCTTCTGAACTTTCCCACGGCGAACGGGAACTGATCGCGGCCTTCTTCTCGAAGCAACTACAATGTGAGTTCTGAAGCAGTTCTCACGCCGCGGTCGCGGCGGTCACCTACGAGAACGCTGAGAAGATTCAGGCCGTTCTGGATGACTTTGAGACAGCAGATATCGACAAAAGGCTGCGGCTTCTTCTGCGGTTTGTTAGAAAGCTTGCCCTTTCTCCCGAAGCGGTGAATGCGGATGACATTCGGCCTCTTGTTGAAAATGGGATTTCGAGGGACACCGTGAGAGATTCCATCTATATCTGTTACGTCTTTTCGATAATGACTCGCCTGGCCGATACCCTTGACTGGGACATCCCGAGTGCCGAAGCTCTCGCAGACGGTGCCCGGGCACTCCTCAAGCGGGGTTACGCCTGAACGCTGGAGGCGGCTATCGCCTGCTACTGAGTGGTAGCTACGTGCGGTATCGAATTGTCGCGCGCCCAAGCATTGACTGCAGCGATGTCTGAGGCCTGGATGGCCTGCAGCTCTGTCTTCAGATCCGCCCACATCGCTTTCAGATCGCTGAGTCGATGCATGGCGCCGGCTGAGACAGGCGGCCCGGAACTGTCGATTACATCGAGTAAATGCCGGACCTGTTTGACCATCCTCCCGGGCAGACTGTCTTCATCTTCGTAGGTCTCGAACTCGACCTGTAGAACCTTTTTCTCCCATTCGGTCAGGCGGTTGGCCGCCCGTTTCCCGGGACGCTGAAGTGCGTCTGCGTCGGGGTAGTCTTCGAGTAAAGCCTCGATTCGAGATCGCGACTTGCGAATGGCTGCCAGATTGTCGATCAGTTCATTCAGGAACGAGGTGATCGCAACGATCTGCACCTCGACTAACTGCATGTCTTCTGTACTCGCTGCGGCCCGCCGATCGGGCAGGAGAGTAAGCTGAGTTGAATCCTGATAATCGCCCAAACGGATCTGGGCCGTGTACGTTCCCGGCATCACCAGAGCTCCTGAGAAACCCTCGAATAACGGAAGATCCTCGATGCAGTGGATTCCTTCACGGCTCAAATCCCAGACCCAGGTCTGCGCTCCCTTCTCCTTCGAAGGGTACTTTATCTCCAGCGGGATTCGCTGATCCATGTTGGCCAGCATGCAGCGTTCGAACTCCCCTTCTTCACTGGAAAACCGTCGGACGATACGGCCTTCAGAGTCGGTTATCTCGATCAATAGAGGCTCTTCGCTCTCTTCCTTGATGTGGTAATTCAGTAATACTCCCGCCGGCGGATTCGCGCCTTCGAACTGGCCGTCGGACCACCCTCTCTGGATCATCTCTACGGGGCCCGGTTGGAAAAGGTGGAGGGGCTTTTCAGCCATGGCGCTCTCGACTTGGCGAAGCGCCGAAAGATCATCCAGTACCCAGAAGCCGCGGCCCTGCGTTGACGCCACAAGATCTTTCTGTCGGATTGCGAGATCGGTGACGGGTACCGGTGGCAGGTTCAGCTTCAGGGACTGCCAGTGTTGCCCCTGATCGAAGGAGATGTACATCCCACCTTCGCCACCTGCGTACAGCAGCCCGCTCTTGATCGGGTCCTCCCGGACGACACGGATGAAGTTATCTTGTGGTAGATCCTGGTCAAGTCGAGTCGAGTTTCGGCCGTAATCGGTCAACTTGTAGATGTAGGGAAGAAAGTCGTTCATCTTGTAGCCGGCGACAACAACGTATGCCGTTCCCGGATCAAATGGACTGACTTCGATGGAATTGACCATCGCACCACCCAGATCACCGGGAGTCACGTTCTGCCAGGTCTCGCCGTCGTCGCGGGTGACATGTACCAACCCATCGTCGCTTCCCACCCAGACAGTTCCGTAAGCGTGGGGGGAAGCCGTGATCGTCAAGATTGTCCCGTAGAACTCGGCTCCGACATTCTCGACGGTGATCGGCCCCCCGTTGAGCCCCTGCTTGTCCTTTTCATTCTTCGTCAGGTCGGGGCTGATCTCTTCGAACGTTACACCCCGGTCGGTCGTACGCAAGAGCTTTTCGGTTCCGTAGTAGATGACCGAGGGCTTCTGCGGCGAGACGGTCACTGGAGCATTCCAGTTGGTTCGGAAGTGAAGATCCTTGGATTCCATGCCGAAGACAAACTCTGGATAGGGCTTGATCTCTCGGATTCTCTGGTTTTGGACATCATATTCCGTCAGAGTACCGTTGATGGTCGTGGCATAGACCAGGCGGGGGTCGTTGGGATCGAATGCAATGTGAGCGCTCTCTCCACCGCCGACTTCCATAAAGTCATCGTTTCCGATACCACCGTCATATGTCTCACTGAGGATAGCCACGGTCGTGTTGTCCTGCTGGCCGCCGTAAATGCGGTAGGGAAAAAGATTGTCGGTATTGACCCGATAGAACTGGGCGGTCGGCTGATTCATGATGCTCGACCAGGATGCACCCCCGTCAAACGTGATCGTTGCCCCACCGTCGTTGGCATTGATCATGTTCTTGTTGTCTTGAGGGTTGATCCAGTGGTCATGATGATCCCCGTGCGGTGTCGATTTCATCTCGAACGTCGCTCCACCATCGATCGATTTCATCAAGGGGGCGTTGAGAACCCAGACAGTATTCTCATCGACGGGATCCGCGGCGATGTGCATGTAGTACCAGGACCGGGTCCAGAGAATGCGGGACCCATTCATGAGTTGCCAATTCTCTCCGGCGTCGTCGCTTCGATAGAGCCCGCCTTTGCCCGGCATGGCTTCGACGATTGCGTAGAGTCGGCTGGGATTACTGGCTGAGACATCGACCCCGATCTTTCCGATCAGATCCGGTAAGCCTTTGGTGAGCTTTTTCCAATTGTCGCCACCGTCCGTAGACTTAAAGATCCCTCCCGCATGGCCACCCGACAGGATGTACCAGGGTCGACGACCGTGTTCCCACATCGCCGCATAAAGGATTCTCGGGTTGGTTGGATCCATCCGGAGATCGGTGGCCCCGGTCTGGGGATCTACCTTGAGCACCTGCTCCCACGTTTTACCTCCGTCCCGAGTCCGGTAGACACCTCGCTCTTCGCTGGGGCCCCAGATCTGCCCCTGCACACCCACGTAGGCGATGTCGGGATTCTGTGGGTGAATCTTGATGCGTGAGATCTGGCCGGCCTTCGGCAACCCGACGTGTCTCCAGGTCTTTCCCGCATCGGTCGACTTGTATACCCCGTTTCCGTGGCTGGTGGTGACACCGCGGATCGACTTTTCGCCGGTACCGACATAGATGACGTTGGGGTCCGAATTGGCAACGGCGATGGCTCCAATGGTGCCGACTTCGAAGAATTCATCCGAAATGTTCTCCCAGGTCAGTCCCGCATTCTCAGTCTTCCAGACCCCTCCGCCCGTCGCTCCCATATAGTAGAGCTGCGGGTTGCCGGGAACACCGGTCACGGTCATCACGCGGCCGCCCCGGTAGGGACCCACCAGGCGCCACTTCATCCCCGATAGAAGAGATGGCTGAACGGTTTCCGTCGCAAGGCCGATGGAAAGGACGGGGAAGAGAACGCTGACCAGGAGCAATGTCCTCAGCAGGACTGTGCGCACAATCCTGCGAGCAGCGGCCTCCCTGATCGAAACAGGGATTCTGGAAATTACATAGGTGTCAAATTCTGTGCGGGTTAAGTTGCTCACGATCTTCATTTCCTGCAGATAATAGTGGGGAGTTGGATCAGAAGCAAGGATACGTCACCCTGGAGTGCCGCGGCCTTAGCCTCCCTGGAGCGCGACCGCCCTGGCTCCCTGGAGTGCGGAACTTCTGTTCCGCCTTCCCTAAGGAACTTCAGTTCCGCCAAATCGCCCCCTCACCCAAATCGCCCGCTACTGGCGGTAGTGTAACTCCCTCAATTAAGGCGGCAGTGAACTGCCGCACTCGTGTGCCCGACATGGGCTGTATCTAGGAAGTTGAAAGGTACTTTCAAGGAGGTGATGGAGCCAACCTGAGCCGAACCGCAAGGCGGAGCCGC
>CP070717.1:1056514-1059951 GCA_020350445.1 Acidobacteriota bacterium
GGTGGAGAACACTTGAGAAGCGTTTTTCCAGCAAAACCCGCTGACACGTCCAGCCACTGAAATAACATCCGGCCTGCCACGGCGATTTCACACCCGCATCAGTCGTCTGCCGGGTCCAGACCTGGGTGGACGGCCCCGGTCACTGGCGATTCCATTCCAGCGTGACGAGAACCGGCTTATGGTCCGAAACGACTCTCTCGTCTACAATCTTGACCTCGACGACCTTCCAGCCGTCTCGCGGTCGAACGAGAACGTAGTCGATGCGGGCCTGCTCACCGAGAGTGTTTTCCCACTTCGTCGTCACCAGATCGATTGAAGGGCTGCCTGGGCGAGCATTGAGGTCGCCGGCAAGAATCACGGGATGACTCTTCTCTTCGGCAAACAGGTCGATCATGTGCTGGATCTGTTCAACTCTGATCTCTTCATCCCGATGGCAGAGATGGGTATTGATCAGGAGCAGATCCGGCAAGCCGTTATCGGGACGGATCACCGCGGCCTGAGCTGCTCGTGGCTCATAGCCGGACCTGAAAGGTAATGGATGGGTCTTTGACTCGAGTATCGGAAATCGTGAGAGGACCGTCTGGCCGTACTCGCCACCCCCGTAGTACATCGCCCTTCCGTAGGCGACCTTCATTCCCGTCAATTCACCCAGCAGATCCGCCTGATCGACCCCGGCTGCTCGATCCGTTTTTCGATCGACCTCTTGAAGAGCCACCAGGTCAGGATTCAAGTCGGCGATCACGCGGGCCAGTCGCTCGTAATCGAACTTTCCGTCGAGCCCTTCACCATGGTGGATGTTATAGGTCAAGACCCGAAGCTGCGGTGGATCGTCGGCGAAGACGACACCAGCGGAGAAAAGTAGGCCGATCAGAACAAGTAGTCGTTTCATGATTGCGAAAAGTACCCTTTCAGGATTTGAAGCATTGAAACCAGCTCAGCTCACAAGTTGCCCCCCGGCGCTCCCTCAGATTCACCGCCTCGGTTCGTAAAAGGGATTCTCGTCGGGGGTTTCCTCCCCCCGGTAGATCCGGGAGTATTTCAGATAGTTCTGGGCATTGCGGTAGACCGACTCAACCTCTTCCTCGGTCAAGGGGCGGATGACTCGAGCCGGAGAACCAAACACGAGCGAGCGTGGTGGAATCTGCGTCCGCTGGGTTACCAGTGAGCCGGCTCCGATAATACAGTCGTCACCGATCGTGGCACCATCCAGGATCACTGCATTGATTCCCACCAGGATACGATTCCCCAGTGTACACCCATGTACGACGGCCGAGTGTCCAATCGTGACATAGTCCCCAATCTCGGTCGGTCCCGTCCGATTCGTCACGTGGACAACCGCGTTGTCCTGCACATTACTCCCCTGCCCAATCCGTATCCAGTTGACATCACCCCGAACGGTGGCATTGAACCAGATACTGGTGTGGGAGCCCAGCGTAACGTCTCCAATAACCGCCGCTGATTCAGCAATGTAATTCGTATCGTCGAGAATGGGGCTGACCTTCAAAAACTCACGGATCACGATCTACCTCCAGCGGGAACTGTACCAGAAAGAGGGTGTGCAGAAAGTCCAGGAACCGTCCGGCACGCCACGGTCTTCAGGCAAGCGCCTCGGCCCGCTCAACCTCCGGTCCAAAGCGCAAAGACCAGACAAAATAGAGAGCAGGCAGCAGGTAGCCAAACGCCAGGATCGTCAAGCCCGCAGCTGAGAAAATATTGTACAGCTCGAATTCAACGGGAAAGGTGAAATGACGACGAGGGAGCCCAAGCATACCGACGATGAACTGCGGCAGGAAGGTCAGGTTCAACCCAAGAAACAGGACGATAGCCGCGACCCGGGCCGTTCCTTCAGGATACTGGTGACCTGAAAGCTGCCCCCACCAGAGATGAAGTCCGGCCAGATACGCCATCAGGACGCCCCCGGCAAGAATGTAGTGAAAATGGGCCACCACAAAAACCGTCGCATGGAGGTGGACATTTGCTCCGGCGGCGGCCATCGTGAGCCCCGAAAGGCCTCCTATGGTGAGGAGAAGAACGAAGCCGTAAGCATAAACCATCGGTGCGCTGGAACGGATCGAAGCCCGAAAAAGGCTGACAATCCAGTTACCGATGATCAGGCAGAAAGGAACGGCGATCAGGAAGTTCGAAACCGAAAAGAGCAGGCTGGTATAGATTGACTGTGCACTCACCAGAAGGTGACTCCCTGCAGAGAGGAAACCCAGGACCACAATGGCGAAGATCGAAATGACGACGAAGCGGTAGCCGAAAACCTGCCGTCGTCCCCCATCGGTGATCACCTGCGTGATAATTCCCATTGCCGGCAGCACGATGGCGTAAAAGGAAGGCCGACCGAACATCCAGAACAGTTTCTTGAAAAGCAATGGGTCACCGCCCAGAGCCGGATCGAAAAGACCGGCACCCGTCAGCCGCTCAATCACCAGCAGCACCATCAGCAGGAGCAGGATGGGGGCTGTCAAAAGGAGAATCAAGGATGAGGCGTACTGGGTCCAGACGAAGACTGGAAGCTGCGTCCATTTCATTCCTTGCTGCCGGAGCCCATGGATCGATGCCAGGTAATTAACTGACATCAGTAACAGGCTGACCGCAACAAAGACGATTCCGAGTGCAGCCCCAACCACATTCGACCCGGTCTGCGAGGCATACGGAGGAGCAACGGTCCAGGTCGTATCGACCCCGCCGCGAAGCATTGTCGCGAGCGTTATCAGAACGCCGGCGAGATAACAGTACCAGCTCAAGAGCTGCAGCCGTGGAAAGGCAAATGAATCGCTCCCGATCATCCGAGGAACGAGGAGGCTGCCCAAAACCCCTGGGATCAAGGGCAGCAGCACCAAAAACATCATGATAATGCCGTGCATGGTGAAGATCCGGTTAAAGATCTCAGCCGTCATCACCAGGCCTTTCCCATCTATCATCTCCAGCCGTAACATTGCCGCCGTCAGCACTCCGATGAGGAAGATGGCAGTGATCACAACCAGGTACAAGACCGCTATTTGACGGGGATCGCCGGTCCAGACCCAGGATTGAATGAAACGGGTAAGGTTTGATGGGTTGGGTACTTCACCGAACGTTTCCTGATGTGCCTTCATGATGACTCCACTAATCCGCTGCGCGGCAAGAGATTCAGTTAATTCAAAAGTAGACTTCAAAACTACACCAGACTGTAAAGTTTTGGAAGAGAGATTGATCTCCGGTGACCCCCGCGAGAAACGCACTCAGGACCGGGAAGGAATTACCGATTAAGATAGATCAAGTATCTTCACCGGTTGCTGGACGAGAACCATCCACGGCCCGGCGGAATCGGACCCGAATCCGGAGATTTCGTTCAGACATTCCCCACTCGATCACAAATCTGTGAGAGACTTCTGTCAAGACCAAGGAGGCAGATCGATGCGGGCGGTTCCGAAGATCCGAATCCAGCA
>CP070717.1:1060051-1064235 GCA_020350445.1 Acidobacteriota bacterium
GGAGAGCCGGACGCGAAAGACCATCCTGGAAGGCGGGACCTACGGCCGGTATTCGGTTTCCGGCCATATTCTCTATGTCAATAACAACACGCTCTTTGCGGCTTCCTTTGACCCTGAGGCGCTGGAGTTGAAAGGCATGCCGACACCGGTTCTGGAGGGCATCAACATGAACCCGGAGGGCGGTGCTCAGTACAGTGTGTCACTCAACGGAACGCTGGTTTACGTTCCGGGAACGGCTGAAGGGGCGAAACGCTCTCTGGTTTGGTTCGACCCTCAGGGAAGAGAGACCCTGGTTTCGGAGACCCTCAAGGAATACCGTCTCCTCCGGCTGGATCCTGCGCAGCGTCGAATGGCGTTGGATGTTTTTACAGATGGCAACTACGACATCTGGGTGCAGGATCTGCAGAGGGATACTCAGACCCGACTCACTTTCCACGAGAGTGCCGATCAGAATCCGGTCTGGTCTTCGGATGGGCAGTACATCTACTTCAATTCCAATCGGACCGGCAAGAATGGAATCTTTAGAAAACGTGCGGATGGTGCCAGTGAGGAAGAACTTCTCCTGGAGAGTGCGGATCCCGTATTCCCTTGGTCCGCATCGCACGATGGCGAATATCTCGGATACTTTACCCAGAATGCGGGCGGCTATGACGTCTGGGTGCTGCCACTGAACGGCGAGAAAGAGCCCCAGCAGTTATGGAAGAGTGACTTTGGTGAAGCAGATCTGGTGTTCTCGCCGGATGACCGCTGGCTCGCTTACGATTCCGACGAATCGGGCCGCTGGGAAGTCTATGTTCGCCCGTTTGGCAGCTCTGCCGGGAAGTGGCAAATCTCAACCGACGGGGGTGAATACCCGCGGTGGTCAGCTGATGGGAAGAGACTCTACTACCTGAAAGCCGAAGCCGTTTTTGAGGTCCCGGTAACGACCCTCGGGGATTCATTCGAGGCAGGCAGGCCGGTGAAACTGCTTGAGATCCAGGGTTCCCGTCAGGGCGATGTCGAGATCAGTCGCGACGGTCAGCGCTTCTACTATGTGAAGGAACAGGGCCCCGCCGGATCCTCGGGGCCAAACCTGGTGAGATTTACCTTCAACTGGTTCGAGGAACTCGAGCAGATCCTGCAAACCACTCCCGTTCGCTGAGAAGCCGCGGAACGTTTAGAGTTTCAACGGGGCCCGGTCAGGATTCGACAGCGGGGAGGGTCGGGTCGTGGTTCGCGGTTGGCGGGTGGTCGGTTTTGGGTTTTGGGTCGTGGGTTTGGGGTAACGATGTTTCCGAAGACAGTTCCCCAGGAACGAACAGCGGGGACTCACTAGCCAGACGAGAAGAGCAGCCGCTTCTGTGCCGGCCAACATCGGGGGGAGCGCCGCAAGGTTCAGTCAGCGCGAGCTCTTACGCTTTCTGGAAATAGTGTTCGGCTCCCTTCGGGAGCTCGAGTCCGCCCTATTCCCAGCCCCCGGCTGAATGACTAGGAGGACCGCGTTCCAGATTTAGCACACCTCCCATAGGTACTTCATCGGGTCCGTACCCACGGTAATAGGCAGCTTCTGCGGGAGAAGATATGGGGGGCGAGCTAGTGGATATCCCCACGGTTGCACAGAGGGCGAGGAAGAACACGATTCCTCCCAAGATGATCAGCAAGTCCTTAAGCGCTACCCTTGACATTTCTTCGGTCCACCTTCATTTCGAAGCCACTGACCCGGGAATGAACCCATCCATTACCCAGACTGAGGTCTCGTGGGTGAGCTCTGCGAAGGCTAACTGTCTTCCGCTCGGGTGAATGCGCAGGCCACCGACTCTCTTATTCGTCTGCCATAACCTTTCAGGCGACCAGTGCTTCGTGTCGATGCGCCACAGGCTCGTGCCTAGCTGTTCCTCCGCCTTCAAGTAGTACAAATGACGGCCATCAGGCGACCAATCGACGAGATCCATCATGGTAGGGGGGTCCGTCAGGCCGGGCAGCTCTTTCACGGCTTCGGTTGACACCTCGATGACAACCAAGCCGGAACCGCTGTCGGCGTCATTGATACCAGCGGCCAGTCTCTCTCCGTCATTTGAGAGGGCCAGCAGTCCGGTCAGCCCCTCGCTTCGGTAGATCTCGGTGTGACGACCTGATTCCAGTTCATGCGAGACTACAGAGGCGCCCGCAATGAAATAGAGGAGTTTTCCACCCGGAGCCCACTCCCCAATCATGATCCTCTGTTTCGGCCTCTCCACTACCAGCTTGGTGACGCCCGTCTTGGGATCGACAGAAAAGAGGCTGGATTTGATCCTCGCGTCTACAACCTCTCTTTCTCTGAAGCCACCTACAAGAAGAGCACTTCCAGTTGGAGACCAGCGCACGACGAAGATGCCCATCAAGTCAGTGGGGACCACTCGATCTTCTCCAGTCTGTAGATCACGGACACAGAGTGAACCTGCGAAGATGCCTGGGCCTTCGGGCTCCGTTCCTACAGGGGAGTAAGCCAGGTAGCGCCCATCAGGGGACCAGTCGAGTGCCTGGTTGTAGCCTACGAGAGGCTGTGTTATTGGGCCGACCGGCTTTCCAGACTGTGGATCCAGGTCGGTCACATAATTATTCAGCCAGCGGGAGTACACCTCGTAATAGAATGAGCCGTCATCTGTGAACCCCAGGGGGGCCACGTTACCCAGGTTGGTGTAAACGCGCTCTGGATCTCCCCATGGCCGACCCTCCCTAACCTCCAGCAGCCATACATCCCAGGTCCCGCTGCGATCGCTTAGAAACACTATCGCGTCTCGGCCGGGGATCCAACCTAGGACCCTTTCATTTGCGGGGTGTTCCACGAGGACAATGGTCTCGCTACTGCCGTCCGTCGCGACCATGAACACGTCATGGTTCGGTGGATACTTCTCAGAAGTGTGGCTGTAGGCCAGGTACCGATTGTCTGGAGAGTGAAAGACTTTTCCCAGCCACTTGTTGTTCTCCAATGTCGCAAGAACGCGGATTGACCCATCTTCCGCAGAAACCCAAATGATCTGAGAGGGTTCCCCAAACCTGCGGGTAGCGATCTGTTTCCCGTCTGAGGACCAGGAAACGGTTTCATGGTTGAAACCAGCCTCCGTTCCGAGGAGAGTGCGCTGGTTTGACCCGTCAGAGTTAATCAGGCGAAGTTCAGTGCGATCTCCATCTCCCAGAAACCAGGTGTACGCGATCCTGGTGCCATCTGGCGACATTGCCGCCCACATGGGGAACTGCTCAGGTTCTTCCCATCGGCCTTCGTCGGTTAACTGCTTTCGCTCACCGGTTGCTATATCTTCAATTGCTACATTCCCCGTCCCCCAATCGATAAACACGAAAGACCGTCCATCGGGAGAAGGGCCTCCTTCGGAGTAGCCTCCAGGCAGGACATCTCGGACCGTTATTCCGGTAGCGGCCTCAACGAAGGCATTCGGTGGATTCAGGATCGGCCCATATTTGATGAACCACGCGACCAGGATCAAACCCAGAATCACAGCTGCGACTGGCAGACTCTTTCGCCGTAAGTCCTCCCGGATTGTCTTAGTTCGATCTGTAGCCCGCCAGGCATCAATTTCGGTCCGGTAGGCGTAAACGCTGCTGCCTTTCCCTTCACCCAGCCGGTGCACTGGGAGCCTTGCCGTCCTTTCCCAACGCCGTGCTGTCCGTTCCGCTCGGTCAAGGTAGGCTGCAATCTCTTTCCAGGATTGAAGCGGCTTCTCGTGGGATGGGGTCGATTCGTGACCGTAGTCTCCGTCGTCTGTTTTCATGACAGTCTCCTGGGGCCGGTTCTAAAACCAGACTAGACCTGCCGGAGTTCATTTTTCAACTGACAAATCCGGTTACCGCCCAGATGGCCGTATTTAACCGTCTTGACAGCTGTCATTGTTCCATTTGAAGCCGGCAGCTCGGCCTGTGGAGTATCTTTTGGAATCCTGTCTATCTTGCCGCACACTACGCTGCCTGCATGGGGCGCTATGGTTCTGACGCCTCATGACAGGCTGTGAGAGATCAAGAAACACGTCACTTTCCATACCCTTCGCCACACCTATGCCTCTCACCTGGTCATGGCGGGAGTTGACCTGTACACCGTTTCTGAGTTGTTCTGCCATTCGAGTATCGAGGTCACGAAGCGATACGCGCACCTTTCGCCCGACCATAAATCTAGGGCGACGGCGAAGCTCGAAGCCTATCTTCGCGAACCCAAA
>CP070717.1:1064335-1067994 GCA_020350445.1 Acidobacteriota bacterium
CGTGTTTTCCACCAGGATTGCCGGACTATCACGGCCGTCGCTATCGATATGGGTCAAGTACATCTGGGTGTAGGGGCTTCGCCCTTTCGACGAGAAGACCATCCACCGGCCGTTGGGTGAGAAGCTGTGCCAGGAATTCATTAGTGGTGTATTACAGGTCATCTTCCTGGCCACACCGCCCTCTATCGGCACGATGTACAGTTCGCTGTCGGGACGCATGAGTTGTCCGTTCCGGCATTTCACAAACACGATCCAGCGGCCGTCGGGCGAGATCTTTGCGAAGTTATTGCTCATCCCGTTGTGCGAGGCCCCTTTGATCGGTTCGGCGACTCCCCCTTTCCCGTCGTTAAAAGGGATCCGGTAGAGGCTGTACTGGATCTGCAACTCATTCGGATCGTTTGCGTAGGCGGGGAGAGGGTTGTCCGGAGGAAAGGGGTCTCGAGCCTCGGCACGGGCAAAAACGAGGAACTTGCCATCGGGGCTCCAGGTTGCCCCTGTATGGACGTATTGAGGATCATCAGCACCGGGAAGCGGCGTGAGATAGCCCTTTTCGTGACTGTACCAGCCCAGAACCCCGCGCGTGGGATAAAAGACCTGCAGGAAACGGTAGTCGAGGAAGTTGGTGACGAAATACTTCCCTCGAACATCTTCCATACGCTCCCGATTCTCTTTTCCCGGATCATTGATTGTGGCGACGACGTGCCGGCCATCGGGAGAGACTTGTGCCATGAAGGCGGTCCGGAATCGGCCTCCGAGTTTCCCCCGGAAGTCGCTCCATTCGATGACGTTATCGTTCGTGATCGAAGTCTGTTCGTGTACCGGTACCAGGGCGTAGAGGCCCTTATCATTCTGCGGACCATCGACATCGAGGCCCATTGTCTTGCCATCCAGGGAGAATGAATGACAGTTCGCACAAGTGTGAAGGTCTTCCATCAGGACATGGCTTCCCGGCTCATCGACGTACTTCAACCTCCAGGCGATCAAGGGCAAGGCACTGGTCGCCAGGGGCTGGATGATTCCGTTTGTGCTGGGAGAAGGCATCAGGGGAACGTCGCGGTAGAAGATCGGCGCTCCGACCGGATCGGTCGACGTCTCGAGCGTCGATTGTCCTCGGGATGCAGCCTGCGTCAGTTCGGCGTCCAGATACCCTGTGATCGTGACGGTTGCTGCTTCCCTGGAGTGCTTCTTAATGGTTTCCCAAGTCTCTGGTGCTGGCGTCCAGGTCTTGGATTCAGCCTGTTGACGGTTCAGGCGAGGAAGTTCGTTGGTGCTGCTGACACAGCGGGGGTCAATCTCGCCGATTTCCATCGGAGGGCCATTAGAGGTTTCCCGGATTGAAGGTGAGCCGTCAGCGAAGGTCACTTCGATGAGCCACTGTTTGACGTTCGGTTCCGGATCTCTCCACAGGAAGGTTGGAGCGGGAAATTCCGGAGGAAAGATCGAGGCATCGATCGGATAGTCGATGCTGATTTCCTGCAATGGATCATCACTGACCGATTCAATGGTTCGCGGCTCCGCAAACATTGACATAAAAAGGAAGGGAATACTGCCCAATAGTGCGGCAGGCCGGCAGAGTGTTTGTCTCAACGGATGAGCCCCCGGAGTTCGACTTGTGTCAAATAACTTGGTAAGAACCGGGCAAAATCAACCACTCTTCAGGTCGAGCCTTCGTTTCGAGGAACTGGTCTCACCCATTTCCTGAACGCAATTCAGTGCATTGCCCAGAATCTTCTCTGGGTAAGATTCTACCATTACTCTAAAGACACCTAAGGGAAGAACCCCTGAGCCGCCTCCCCGGGCTACGAATCTCGAAAAGCCCGCTTTAGACCTTCAGGATGTCTTCCCAGCCCTTCCGGTATTCGGGGCGACGGATGAAGGGGTCGGCTTCCGATGCGTTGCGGGCGCGCATCTTCTCCCAGTCCCACTCGATCTTCTTTCCGGTCCGGTAGGCTACGTTGCCGAGGTGGTTCGCTTCGGTGGTCCAGCCTGAATACTGAAAGTCTGAACCGGGGACAGGCCCGATACCCTTGGCGTAATTCACCCACTCCACCCAGTGTCCGGGCGAACGGGGTAATGTCTCGGGTGGAGTCTGAAAATCCTTGAACTTCTCTTCGGGAAGCAGTTTCCCATTCCCGAGCAGCATGCCGTTTTCACCGATGAACAGTTGGGATCGCCGGCCCCATTCCTCGACCCATCCGGGTGGTTTGCTGTCGCCCTGGTGCCAAACCAGTTTGAGGGCCGGTTGGGAACCGACCGCTGCATATTCGAAGGTCGCTCTCAGGGTTGCCGGAGCGAGTTCCTCATGTGCCACCGGCACATTATGCGAGACGGCTTCAATCGTCAGAGGAGCCAGGACCTTGCCACCCTTGCCGTCGGGCTGCCAGAGATCGAGAACCGTGTATGGGACATCGTTATCGTGGCTGCCGAGGTCGCTCATCGTCCCGTTGGCAAAATCCCACCAGCGGTACCAGCGGGGACCCGGGAAGTAGGTGTCATGGTACGGACGTTCCGGTGCGGGTCCGAGCCAGAGGTCCCAACTCATGTGCGGTGGAATCGGCATTTCTTCTTTGAAACGCTCCACGATCTGGATCTCATTGTAAAACCCGTGCGGATGATCGAATTTCTCGGCCGAGGCAGCGTCTTGCAACCCCCAGGCTCGATCGGCCCAGACATGGACTTCGCGCACCGGACCGATTACGCCGGTGTCGAGGATTTCGCGGATCGTCCGTCGACGATTCGAAGCATGGCCCTGGTTTCCCATCTGTGTGGAAAGATGGGGGTACTTGGCCGCCGTCTCGCGGATCAACCGGGTCTCCCAGATGTTGTATGCCAGAGGCTTTTCGCAGTAGACGTGCTTCCCTTGCGTCAGCGCCAGGTAGGTGGCTATGGCATGTGTCTGTTCAGCAGTCGAGACGACGACGGCATCGAAGTCGTCAGGGCTGTCAAAGACCCGTCGGAGGTCTTTGTAAGTCTTGGCCTTCGGAAACCGCTGAGAAGCGGCGTCCAGGGCGTTTTGATCGATATCGCACAGGACAGCTACATTTTCGTCGGGATGGGGCGAAGTGTCACCGGCCTCTGCCCGTTTCTTCTTCTCCTCTTCCGAGAGCGCGGTGAGTTGCCCGATATTCGCTCTCCCGCGCCCCCCGGAACCGATAAACGCGATGTTCAACTTGTTGTTGAGATTCTGACCCCGTAACAGGGCAGGGGCCGCGGTAACGAATGCGCCGGCTGCCAATGTGGTTCCAACGAATTCACGACGGGTGATTTGATTCTGAAGTGCCTTCCTGGTCTTTTGCTTCATCGACTTGCTCCTCACTCACTCTTCTATCAGGACT
Organism: Acidobacteriota bacterium; assembly: GCA_020350445.1. Classification (GTDB taxonomy): domain Bacteria; phylum Acidobacteriota; class UBA6911; order RPQK01; family JAPXNP01. The sequence continues at coordinate 1,067,671 of CP070717.1, forward strand.
GCGTCGGGATCGCCACCCAATTTGCATAGAAAACTTCGTTGGGAACGGAATGTTGCGGTTTCGATGCACTTGCTTAGGAGGACAGAGCCGGCACAGGCGCACTTTCCCGGTGGGGCCGTCGGGCCAACTTCATCGGGCCGCTGCGAGATCGTTAGGTGTGAAACAGGCAGGTTCGATCAGAGATTTGCAGGTGGAATGATTGTGGACGCTGGCGTCGCAGCTGGGTACGCCCCTATCCGCCAGTCAGTCGGATGTCAGGTAGGGCCCGATCTTGCCGCCGTCCATCAGCAGCTGAAGTTCGATGGATTCACCGTCACAATCAAC
>CP070717.1:1068094-1074177 GCA_020350445.1 Acidobacteriota bacterium
CAGCTGGAAACCTCCGGACACGTTTTCTAGGCGGAGAACCGTCATTCCGACTGCGGTCGGGGAGGTAATGCGGACGTGACCCACAAATCCGTCCGCCACATTGTCGAAGATCTCTGTGAAGAACAGCGCAAGGTGTCCGGCAAAAGTCCTAGTCTTCGTCTGCACCTTGACCCCTGTCGAATCATAGAGCTCCAGTGTGATTTCAAATGGGTCGTTCGGGGAAAGGCTTGACCAGGCGAATCCGGTATTGACTGCAGGGGACTTTTCGACCGCAAAATGATGCCCCCGATTTGCCCAAGATACCGGTACGCCGGTAGAATCGATGAGCTTGCCGGCAACGAGATAGTTGTAGAAACAGCTTACAGCGACATCGGTTCCCGAGTTCTCCCCAGTGCCCCAGACTATGAGATAGCCGCTGCGAAGCGCTGTGTCTCCCTGAATCCTGACTCGGACCGTTCCCTTCGCCGAGAGGTTTACCGCTATCCATCCAGGGTCGCCGGGCTGACCATCAACATTGATCTGACCAGCCCAGCCCTGACGGTTTCCCTGATGTAGTGACAAACCTCCCACAAACGGACTGTCGAGCTTATTGGTCAAGAAGACGTGGATTTCATAGCCTCCACCAAGGGCCACATGGGGAATATACTGAGCCAGCAAACAACTGAAAAAAAGCACCTGCGACATCAAGTCTGAACTGTGAAAGGGTCTTCCCCTTTCTACGGGAAGAGGATGCAGACCGGGCGTCCCACTGCGACTTCACTGGAGGTCTTAGTGAGCTGGCCGGTCTCCTTGTCCACCCGAAAAAGCACCAGGTTATCGCTGTCCTGGTTGGCCACGATCAGAAAATCACCCGAAGGATCGAAACTGAAATGGCGCGGATTCCTGCCTTCGGTCGCAGCAAACCCGACGGCTTCGAGGCCTCCCTGGGTTATCCGGAAGATCGCCAGGCTGTCGTGGCCCCGATTCGAAACATAGAGGAATCGACCATCCGGGGAGACCGTGATCTCAGCCGGCCAGTTCTTGCCGGTGAAGTCGGAGGGGAGGGTGGTGATCGTCTGAAGTGGTTTATCGGGTGTCTGACTGAACGGCCTGAACCGGGTTACAGTCGAGTTGAGTTCGTTCACGACATACATCTCGGTCCCGGCCCGATTGAATGCGACATGGCGAGGCCCTGAACCGGGCGCTAGTTCAAGATAGGGGGGCGAAGATTCCGCTACTCGAGCACTCTCAACATCGAGTGCGTAGAGAAAGACCTTGTCGACCCCGAGATCGGCAACGTAAAGAATATCGCGGGGCCCGAAATTCGCACTGTGGGCGTGAGGCCCTTTCTGACGACTCGAATCAGGACCCGATCCGGAGTGGCGCACAACCTGGGTCGGCGGGGTAATGGAGCCGTTCGTGTCGATGGCTGAGATCGCAACGGTGCCATCCCCGTAGTTAGCTGTAGCGACGATCTGTCCACTGGCGCCAAGGCCGAGGTGGCACGGACCCTTTCCTCCGGAGGATGCTCGGCCTGCGAGTTGAAGAGCACCCGTAGCCGGATCGACCTTGTACGAACTGACAAAGCCACTGGCTTTCCCCTCGAAATCTTCCGTTTCATTGACCGAATAGAGAATCGAAAGGGCGGGATCGAAGACCAGAAAAGAGGGGTTGGGTGCCGCAACCGCCAGTTCGGGCTTCCCCAGAGATGCGTTTTCTGTGTCGAGGGTACACCGGTAGATTCCTTCGCTGGTCGTACCAGTGTAGGTGCCAATATAGAAAGTCAGGTTCTTGTCGCCTGATTCGCTGCCCCCTTGCCCCGATGCTTCTGATCGGACCAAAGAAAATGAGCAAAGAAAGACAATCCCAACCAGAAATAGCGCGATCGGCGGGAAGATAGATTTCATAGTTATCCATGTAAGACCGAAACAGCCGCTGCACGCAAGGGGTTTTGGACTATTTCTGCAAAACGTCAATTCTCCCCAGGCTGAACAGCCCAAACCAGCATGGTTTTGACACCGGAGCCGGGATTACTGAACCTGGTTATTCGGCTTGCCCGTTATCCGGTCGAGCTGATTCAAGAGGGTCCGTGCCGCGACTACCTGGGGTCGATCTTCATCTGCGCTGGACCACTCCTCGAGGAAACGTTCGAACGCCTGCTTGGACTCTCCATAGCGTTCGAGCTTGCTGAGCAGTTGGCCCAGGTTGTAGTAAGCCAACGCGAAATGAGAGTTATAAGCGAGAGCCTCTCGATATATCTTTTCCGCCCCTTCAAGATGCCCGGCATCTTCAAGCAGTTGACCGATCAGGTTAAAGGTGAAACCTCGGCCGAAGTAGCTGGAGCGGTACCCCAGTTTAAAGGGAATGGAACTGATCCTGTACAGGGTGTCCGCAGCTGCCAGGAGGTTTCCTTCTTCGATGAGCAGGCTCGCTTCCAGAAGAGCGGCATACTTGTAAACAGGTTTGTAACGAAGTGCGGAGACCGAGACGGTTTCGATTATCTCTTTCATTTTATTGAGCGTGGCTTGCGCTTGCTGCCGATTGCCCAGCCGCAGATGAGCGAGTCCATTGATCCAAAGCAGGTCCCCTGTCGGGATACTTTTTGGAAAAGGCTGCATCAGAACCAGCCCTTCGTCCGACTTTTCTAGTGCTCGTGCCGGATCTCCATCTTCGAGGGCAAGGTAGGCGAGCAGCATCAAGTGGTAGGCCTTGAACTGGTCTTTCTCCTCGGCCTCCAAGTATTCCTCCAGTGACTTTCGGGCTTCCCGATGATTGCCTTTCAAGTAGAACTGGTAAGCCAGCAGGAGCCGTGTCGTACCATCAGTGTTGCCGACTTCGATAGCCTTTTCGAGGGATGTTATTGCCTCATCATATCGTCCCTGCAGCATATAGCCATGAGCCAGGCTGTCATACGAATTTGGAGACTGATCCAGGTCAACATACTTCTGGAGGGCAATCAGTGACTCCTCATGATCCCCACGCCAGGCATAACAGATTCCCAAGTGGTTGTAGGCCCGGGCAAAACTCTTGTCCAGTAGGATTGCATCCTTATACCGATCGATGGCCTCATCCACCTCAGCGTTGTGGAAGTACGACTCTGCGAGTTCGAAATGGTAATCTTTTGAGTAGGGTTTGAGGCCGATGAGTTTCTGCAGGTGACGTCGTTCTTGAAATGGGTTTTGGCGAATTCGGGCCAGCAGCGCTTCTAGCCTCAGGTCATCGATGGTGGTGAGAGGGTGCCCCCATTCCTGGGCCTTCAGAATGTGAGACATCGCGTTGTCCCACCTCGCGTAGAACACGTTGATCTCTGCAAGACCAATCAAAGCCAACGCGAATTCATCGTCAATCACCAGTGCAGCCAGGAATTCACGCTCAGCCTCGTTAGCCTCGAGCCGCCTCCAGGCGAGAAGCCCGCTGTAGTAGTGCTTAACGGCTTCCCAGTTGAGCGAGAGCAGTTGGTCGGTTTTGGGTTTTAAGGCTGTTTCATCTGCGGCCCCAGACTCTGGACTAGAGCTGGTGAGTTGAACGACCTCATACGTGAGGTCGGGCAGCCCGACTTCGAGTAGGTCCTGTTCACTGAGCCAGGTCCAGTTGAACCCGTTTAACTCCCCTCGATTGACCACACGGATCTCGGCCTCGAGAGCGCCCACGACCTCTCGAATCTCGCCCTCGACCGAAAGGGACGGCCTCAGCTGGAACCAGCGGGAAATCCCGGGAACAGACGCAAGAAATGGAGGGTCAGTTTCGTCCCGACGGGCATACTCGAACTCGGATCGAGAGAAGATCCGCTGCTGTGAGTTGGCGAACCGATTCAGCATTTTGTCCAGCGAATACTCCAGGAGACCCGGGGGAAGCCGGGTCGACTTGACTTCAAAAGGGCCGATGACAATACAGTCGTAGTAGCGAACGGGTGTGAAGTAATACCCCGCGAGCAGAAGCACCGAAAGTAGGAGAGGCAGAAGGGCCCTGAACGATACCTTGGGCCAGATCGGCTTTTCGGAGACTGGTGGAGAGTCAAGGGGCTGGGCGTGTTCATCGGAACTGAACGTTTGACCCTTCAGCCGAATTTTTCCCGAGTCGATCCTCCTCTTGAGGCGTGTCAGATCGAGAAGGAGCTGTTTCGCGGAATCGTACCGTTCCTCGGGAGTCTTACGGAGCGTCCTGAGAATGATCTCTGAGAGCTCGACAGGAATCTCAGGGTTAAGTTCATTAGGAGGAGGGGGAGCCTCATTAAAGAGAGCAACGAACTGGGCCGCCAGCGTCACCCCCTTAAACGGCAGTTCTCCGGTCACCATCCGGTAGAGCACGATCCCGAATGAAAAAATGTCGGAACGGGCATCGACAGGTTGCCCGAAGGCTTGCTCAGGGGACATGTAGGCAACGGTACCCATTGTCGACCCTTGTTCCGTAAGGCCCTCACTGGGCTGTGCGGTTGGAGCACGGGATCGCCCTCCAACTGCAGAATCGACTTGAACCCCAAGCTTGGCCAGGCCAAAGTCGAGGAGCTTGGTCTGATCGCGGCCGGTCACGAAGATATTCGCTGGTTTGAGATCGCGATGGATGATGCCCAATGAGTGTGCAACCGAGAGAGCATCTGCCAGTTGACGACCAAACTCGAGAGATCGTTCTACGGAAAGCGGCCCATCCGAGAGGTCAAGAGAAAGAGGCCTGCCTTCCAGGAACTCCATCACAATGACCGGTTGGCCGTTGAAATCGGCGACATCATAGATCGTGCAGATATTCGGGTGGTTCAGGGAAGATGCTGCGCGGGCCTCGCGGCTGAATCGCTCCAGGGCTTCCTGGTCCCCTACAAAATCTTCAGGCAGAACCTTGAGTGCCACATGCCTGCCAAGCCGGGTGTCAATCGCTTTGTATACGACCCCCATTCCTCCGCGACCAATCTCGGAAAGGATCTTATAGCTGGAAATAGATGCGCCGATCAGGACGAACCTCCTCCCTCTGTTAACTCACCTGGCAAGTCTAAATTGATTCTAGGATGATCAAGGTGACCGGTCAATACAGAAAAGTACAGGCTCTGTTCCCAAAAAACCTGCACCTGTGACACGTTAAATGAGGCCTGGCAACGCTCCTTGACGGAGTTTCGTCCGATTACGACGTATTCGGATGCACTCCAATAGGCGGATTTGCACTCAGCGTGAATTCGCTGGATACTGGCCGACCGACTGAAGGGGTGACTAGCTGCCAGGTACTGTCTAACGGATTACCCAAGACTGGCTGAACCAGTAAAACCGGCCGGATGTGGGCGCCGGAGCCGTGCAGTTGTAACGCTGGCGGCCCGGCCTGAAAGGTTCGGTGGCCTCAATGAAGAACTGCTTCCCCTTTTCGGTCCAGTGGACCTCAACCTGCCCCTGCCCACTCGCAAAGCAGGACAACCGGTCAAGAGCAGCTCCGCCTGTCCCCAGATTGACTATCAGCCGCGGCCGGGCCTCTCTGGTTACTGGATTCCATGGTTCGACTGAAACCACTGCTAAAGGCAGGCTCGCAACCTTGACCCGAAACTCCTCCAATTCGGCGAAGGGCTCGGCTATCGGGAATCGGGGAATCGACCGCAGATCGGTCAACTGCCCAACTGCTCCAGAGTGCTGGCCGAACCCTGCATAGCCGAGTCCGGCGATGACTTCGGCGGAAACGACGTCGAATTCACCATAGGGATAGGCGAACACTCCGGGTAGGGGCTGCAATTCCTCGGAAAGGCGTTGCCATCCTTTCTCGATGTCCAGCTTGACTCGCTCCCTCCGATCGATCTCCGTTTCTCCGGCATCCCCTTCGAGCAGGGACTCATGGGCCGCTCCATGGTTGGCTATCGCCACTCCGTTCCGGCCCATCTCCCGAAGTTGGTCCCAGGTCATAAAGTCAGGGAATCCGTTGTCCACAGCATCCGTGCTGACGAATACCGTAAACGGGAATCCGCGCTTTAGGAGTCTCGGGTAAGCCTCCTCGTATACAGAACGGTAGGCATCGTCGACGGTTATCGAAACAGCGCGATCGGGCAATGGTCTTCCCGTTCGAACGAAATCGAGGACCCTCTCAAGGGGAACGACACTATAACCCGCTGTCGTCAAATGCTCCAAATGCTTCTCGAA
>CP070717.1:1074277-1092255 GCA_020350445.1 Acidobacteriota bacterium
GGTTTATGATCTCTCGCCATCGCAATTGCCTCGCCGCCGTTCGAAGCGGTGATGATCTCGTAAGGACCGATCTCAAGTGTGACGCTAACCAGTTCTCTGACTTCAGGCTGATCATCAACGATCAGTATCTTCTTGCGGCTCAGATATCCTCCTATCCATGCGATCGCGCACCGATTACCCTAAAGTTTGCCTCAGACTATCATTTGTGTCCACTCGGAGTCCTTGTTTCGATTCCACCGATCTGTTACGGTCGCCTTCTCAACACCTTTGAGGATTTCAGTTATGACATCACTTAGCTCGCGCGAACGCCTCATCAGGGCACTCTCTAGTGAAGAAGTTGATCATGTGCCCTGTTGCTTTATGAGCTTCTCCGCTCTTAGAAAACGTCTCAAGGAAGACAGGTATCAGTTGGCCCGGGCTGAAAGGGAGATGGGACTGGATCCGATGCTCTTCATTCCGGCGGCCTCCCGTGGGGAACGGCCCGAACATCCCGACTTGAGGGGCCTTCCCGTTCGATTCTCACCGAAGGTAGCTGTCGAGAATCGAGTCGACTCAGACCGGATTCTTGTTCGGGAGTACAGGACACCAGCCGGAACTTTGAGCGTTCGAGTTCGAACCTCGGACGACTGGCCCCATGGCCTACGAATCCCTTTTATAGATGATTACCAGATTCCAAGAATGGAAAAGCCTCTGATTGAGGGGCCTGAGGACCTGGATTCTCTGAATTATCTGCTTTGTCCCCCCGATCAGGAGGATGTCGAAGCCTACCGGAAGGAGGCCGAAGTCGCCCGGCGCTTTGCGGCGGAAGAAGGTGTCTTGCTCGCCGGAGGATGGGGGGTCGGAGTTGATATGCTGGCCTGGCTTTGCGGGCTGCAGAACCTGATTCTACTCACGCTCGATCAGCCCGACTTCGTAAAGGACTTGCTGGGGCGGATTCATCGATGGAACCTGGAGCGCATGAAGGTGGTGTTGTCCGGACCTGTGGACCTCTACATTCGGCGTGCCTGGTATGAAGGGTGTGACTTTGTGACGCCCCAATTTGACCGTGAAGCCCTGTTGCCTCTCCTTCGAGCTGAAGCAGAACTGGCCCATGAGAGAGGGGCACGCTTCGGCCTGATCTGTTCGAGTGGGGTTCTGCCATTGACCGACTGTTATCGCGACGCTGGGATTGACGCTCTGATCGGGATCGACCCTGTTCAGGGAACCCATACCGACCTTGCTCAACTCAAGCATCGATTGGGTGATGAAGTCTGCCTGTGGGGCGGTGTATCGGGTGCAGTCACGGTTGAGATGGGTTCGGAACAGGAGGTCCGGGCTGCTGTCCGGTCTGCGCTCGACACTCTCGGCCCCAGAGGCTTCATACTTTCTCCGGTTGACAACATCACCGAAGACACCCCCAGGACCTGGGAAAACCTCGACCATTTCATCAATGAATGGAAGAGGTGAACCCGAACCGGTTTTTGGCTATCCTTTTCATAAGGATGGTGTCGTTTAATCAGGTAGGTTTCGGAGTCGATCCGGAAAGACCGGGCGAGTGATCTAAGTTGACAGAGGGCGGTAGATGCAGAAGATAAGTTTTCCCACTAAGGCAGTCTTTTTCCGAGAGTTGAAGAAACGTGTCGATGACTATTTCGTCACGAGTCAGAAGAAGAAGACGGGTGACTGGCGGATGTACTCGAAGACGGCTGTAATCCTGGCGTTGCTGGGCACCTCCTACACCTATCTTGTGTTCTATGCCGATTCGCTGCTCCCGGCGATCGTTGCCGCCGTTGCCCTGGCGCAGAGCTTCATTCTGGTTGGCTTCAACATCATGCATGATGGGGCTCATGGCAGTTACTCGGGCAACAGCAAGGTGAACTGGGTCATGGGCTTTGTTGGAGACATCATCGGGGGCAATCAGATGCTCTGGAAACAGAAACACAACATCTTGCACCATACCTACACGAATCTGGCCGAACTGGATGACGATCTGAATACGAATGGTCTGCTTCGATTGAGCCCGCATCAGAGCCGCAGGTCCTGGCATCGGTTCCAGCACTTCTACGCTCTGCCCCTCTACAGCCTCCTGACCCTGACCTGGATTGCTTACAATGATTTTCAGAAATTCTTCACTGGACGGATCGGTTCCTACCAGTTGCGGAAGGCGAAGCCCCAGGAAGTGTTCACACTCTTTCTAATGAAGGCTTTCTACCTGACCTATATGCTTGTGATTCCCATGTTCTTCCACCCTGTTCTCGTGGTACTGGGCTTCTTCCTGTTCATTCACCTCCTGTTCGGGTTGACCATGTCGGTGATCTTCCAGTTGGCACATACTGTTGCAGGTAACAAGTTTCCCCAGCCCGACTTGGAGTCAGGTGCGTTGAACCAGGAATGGGCTGTGCACCAACTCGAAACGACCGCTGACTTCGCTCAGAATAATTGGTTTCTGACCTGGTACCTCGGGGGATTGAACTTTCAGGTCGAGCATCACCTGTTCACGAAGGTCTGTCACATCCACTACCCCGCGTTAGCTCGGATCGTTCAGGAGACCTGCCGGGAGTATGCCGTTGACTATCACTGTCATCCCGGCCTGTTTTCGGCCTTGCTTGCCCACCTCAGATTCCTGCGCGAGATGGGGCGGCAGGGTACATCCGCTTGATAGGGTGCACTCGGATCGCTCAGGAAACTGGAAATCGGCCGTTATTCCTATCCTTGTCCCCCCGGGATTTATTGGATCGAGGAGGCTGGATGAATTATGATCGATGCGTTCAACTCACAAGTGAACGTATGCTCCCGAAGGAGGGGAGTACCTGCTGATGAAGATTGAAAGAATTGTATTCCCAACTGACTTCTCTGAAGAATCCGAGAGAGCGCTCCCGCATGCCCTCGAAATAGCGCGACGTTTTGACGCACGGATCTCTCTTCTTCATGTCAGAACTCCCTATGGCGATGACCCTCGACGTCCTGAATTCCGTTTCTTTGATGAGAGGAAGTACGAAGAGTACGTGGAGCAGTGTCTTGCCGATCTCCTCGATGGCATTGAGACCCAGGAACTTGTCGAAACGGTACTCGTCAAGGATGTAGCGGCGGCTTCAGGAGTACTGGATTATGCCGACCAAAGCGAAGCCGATCTGATCGTGATGGGGACTCACGGCCGATCGGGCCTGGCGCATTTTCTGTTGGGAAGCGTTGCGGAAAAGGTTGTTCGACATGCCACCTGTTCAGTGTTGACGGTAGCCTCACTTCGGAAGCCGTATCGGAGTGCCACGGACTACAAGAAGGTGTTGATTGCATTCGATTTCTCCGATACCTCCAGGGACGCCGTAAGACGGGGGAAGGACTTTGCCTCCCGGTTCGGTTCAGAGGTGGCTGTTCTCTATGTGCTCGAGCAGTCCGTCTTCCCACCTTTTGACACCACTTGGAAGGCGAGCGTCAAGCAGGACCTCAAGGAGGTTGAGGCTTCGGCTCGGAAGGCGTTGGCGGCAACACTGGATAGTGACGAAAGCCTCGAAGGCATTCACCTTGAAGTTATTGCGGGTGACGCCGACGGCAAGGCTGAGGCGGAGATTGTCGAATACGCGAGCAGGCACGAGGTCGATCTGATCATCATGGGGACCCACGGACTGTCGGGGCTCAATCATGCGCTGCTGGGGAGTACGACCGAGCGGGTGGTGCGCACCGCTGACTGTCCGGTGCTAACGTTCCACAAGCGAGACTAGAGCTTACTTTACGCTCAACAGGGCTTTACGCTTTCCAGACCGGCGTATAGACTCGCCGGTACTATGGCACGACTGTGGAAGGTACTCAAGATTGGAGCTCTGGTCGTTGTCTCCCTTTTGGTTCTCGTCGTTGCGACTGTAGGGGGATGGGTTTACTACACCCTGCAACCTTTTGAGATCAACCCATCGGCTTACGACTGGGAAAAGGGAATTGACGAGACCGAGGTAGAACGTCTTGCTGTTGAGCTTCTGGCGAAGATGACGCTCGAGGAGAAGATCGAGCAGATGTCAGGGGACGGGGTTGCGCGGTTCCTTTTGGGAATGGTCCTCAAGGGGCATGTGTTGGTCTCTTACTCGGGTGCAAACGAGCGTCTTGGAATCCCTCCCATAGCCTTCACTGACGGTCCTCGAGGTGTCATCGTAGGTCGATCGACATCTTTTCCTGTCGCAATCGCCCGTGCAGCTTCGTGGGATACCGATCTGGAGCGCCGTGTCGGTGATGCCATTGGGAAAGAGGCTCGGGCATTGGGTGCCAACTATTTCGGGGGCGTCTGTATCAACCTCGTTCGGCATCCCTCAATGGGTCGGGCCCAGGAGAGCTACGGTGAAGACCCCTGGCTGATGGGAGAGATGGCGGTTTCACTCGTCAAGGCGGTCCAGCATCACAATGTGATGGCCTGTGCGAAGCATTTCGCCCTCAACAGCATGGAAACCAGCCGGTTCGGCGTGAATGTCGAACTCGATGACAGGACCCTGCAGGAGGTCTACCTCCCTCATTTCAGAAAGTCTATCGAAGCTGATGTCGCCTCGATCATGAGTGCCTACAACAAGTTCCGGGGTGAATACTGCGGGCATAGCCGGGAGCTCCTCACGGAAATCCTTCGGGAGGACATGGGATTCAAGGGATTTGTTACCTCCGACTGGTTCTACGGGCTCCGGGACGGTTTGAAGGGTGTCAAGGCCGGAATGGACATCGAGATGCCCGGTGCGAATTACTACGGGGACAACCTGAAGGGCCTGGTTGAATCTGGAGCCGTAACCGAAGCGGAGATCGACGAGATCGTCTTGAGGATCTTGCGAACTAAGCTCTACTACATCACCCGGGAAGATCCGATGGAATATGGCGAAGGACTGGTCGCCAGTCCCGAGCACACCGCACTGGCCCGGGAGGCTGCTGAGGAAGGCATGGTCCTACTCAAGAATGAAGGAGGAATCCTTCCACTCGATCGGAGCCGGACCGGGACCGTGGCTGTCGTCGGTCACCTGGCTGATGCAGACAACACGGGCGATAAAGGAAGCAGTTCAGTAAACCCTCCCTACCTGGTTAGTCCACTGCAGGGCATCCGTGAATATCTGAACGGTTCCGCCGAGGTGCTTCATGCTGACGGATCGGACTTGTCTGCCGTAAGAGACGCAGCTGAACGAGCGGATGTCGTCATCGTTGTTGCCGGGATCAGAAATGACGAAGAAGGAGAGTTCATCAACGCCGATGGATCGAAACCCAATAGCCCGGAGGAGAAGATTCCGCTGACAATTGGTGACGTCACGCTCTCTGGAGGGGACCGGGTGCCGCTGTCTCTCGAGCAGCGTGATCTCGACGTGATCGATTCTGTGACGGCAGTGAATTCAAACTGCGTGGTGGTAATGATCGGCGGGAGTGTGATTACCCTCGAGGAATGGCAGGAGAAGGCCCCGGCAATTCTGATGGCCTGGTATATCGGGATGGAGGGCGGCAACGCTCTGGCGCGAGTCCTCTACGGGGAGGTCAACCCCAGTGGAAAACTGCCGCTGACGTTCCCGGTCGATGAGTCACAACTCCCTCCGTTTGACGAGTTCGCCGAAACGGCAGAATACGGTTACTATCATGGGTATACATTGATCGACAAGCAGGGTTATGAGCCGTCCTACCCATTTGGATTCGGATTGAGTTACACGCAGTACGAGTACAGCAACCTGGTTGTGGAGACTCCGGAGGTCAGCGCCGACGGAACGGTTCGAGTGCATGTGGATATCCGAAACGCCGGTGAAGTCGCGGGTAAAGAGACGGTTCAGTTGTATGTGGGCTTTGAGAACGCGGTCATCGATCGGCCGGTCAAGCTCCTTCGCGATTTCGAAAAGGTCTATCTGGGAGTGGGAGAAACCCGGACAGTCGAACTGTCGGTCGAGGTCAAGGAGCTGGCCTGGTACAACCCAGAAACCAGGGGTTGGGAGGTCGAACCGGTGACCCACAGTGTACTCGTTGGGCCCTCTTCCCGAGTATCGGACCTGCTCAGGGGAGAATTCACGATTTTCGAATAGGTTCGGTCGAAAGCGGGGGTGGAGATTGGCTGGGAAACTGAGGGCATTCGCCCTGATTGCAAGTTTTGGACTGGGCCTCATTGCGCACGCGCAGGGTCAGGCGAATGATTGGGAGGATCCCGGTGTTTTCAAAAAAAATGTGGAACCTCCCCACGCATCCTATATCCCCTTTCAGGATGAGGCCAGCGCCCTATCGTTCGATCGTTCCCGTTCGACGCTGTTCCGTCTTCTGAACGGGAACTGGAGATTTCACTTCCTGGATAACCCGCTGGATGTTCCGGAAGGATTCTCCGACGAGAGCTTCGATGACTCATCGTGGGATGAGATCGCTGTCCCGTCGAACTGGCAGTTGCAGGGGTATGGTACGCCCATCTACTCGAGCATTGCCCATCCCTTTCCCTACGATCCTCCACACGTCCCCAGGGACGGGAATGAGACCGGACTTTATCGGTACTCTTTCGACCTTCCGGAGCAGTGGAGCGGGAATCAGGTCCTGATTCACTTCGCAGGTGTTCAGTCAGCCTTCTACCTGTGGATTAACGGGTTCCAGATCGGATACAGCCAGGGCAGTATGACACCTGCTGAATTCAATATCACCGAGCGTGTCCGTCCGGGCCGGAACCAGCTGGCAGTTCAGGTGATTCGCTATTCGGATGGCAGCTATCTCGAGACCCAGGACTTCTGGAGATTGAGTGGAATCTTCAGGGATGTCTTCCTGGTGGCCCTGCCGGAAGTACACATTCGCGACTTCGAGATCGTCACCGATCTGGATGAACAGTATCGTGGAGGGGTACTGAGGGTCAGTGGGCAGATTCGGAACTACACCGATGAGAGCGCTTTGTCTCAGATACGAGCGAGGCTTCGGAAACGGTCAGGAGAGCTTTTGGCTGAAGCACTCGTTGAACTCCCCGAGTCACCGGGCAACGTGGACCTTCCGTTCGTTGTCGAGTTTGCTCTCGAATCGGTCGAGTTGTGGAGTGCTGAGACCCCGAACCTCTACGATCTGACGCTGGCGCTGCTCACCGCTGAGGAGAGGGAACTGGAGGTTGTCAGTTCCCGTGTCGGGTTCCGTGAAGTCGAGATCCGGAATGCCCAGGTGCTGATCAACGGTGAACCGGTCTACTTCAAGGGAGTCAACCGCCACGAGTTCGATCCGGTATCAGGGCGTACGCTCACCGTCGAATCGATGATCCGCGATCTGGAGGTGATGAAACGGTACAACATCAATGCGGTTCGAACTGCCCACTATCCAAATGATCCTCGCTGGTACGACCTGTGTGATGAATACGGGATCTACCTTATGGATGAAGCCAACGTGGAAAGCCACTACTCATGGATGATCATGGGAGACTCGTTGGTCAAGAAACCGGAATGGAAAGAGGCAATCATCGACCGAGGCGTGGCGATGGCGGTTCGAGACCGGAATCATCCTTCTGTGGTGATGTGGTCGCTGGGGAATGAGTCGGGCGATGGAGTGAACCTCCAGGCGATGGCGGAAGCGATTCGCGAGTTGGATCAGAGCGGGCGTCCGATCCACTACGAGGGGCGTGACTGGGAACGCGGGATCATCGGTTTCCAGGGTGGTGTGTTCGAGAAGATTGCGACCGCCTGGGAGTTGATTCAGGCCGGCAGCCGGCCCAGTGGCTACGACATCAATTCCTCGATGTATCCCCGGCCCGATGAATTGGTCGGCCTGATGGAAAGCTCTCCCGACCGGCCACTCATTCTCTGCGAGTACGCCCACGCGATGGGGAACAGCAATGGGCATTTTGGGCGATTCTGGGAGATCTTCAAGCAGTATCCCGCGATGCAGGGTGGATTCATCTGGGACTGGGTCGATCAGGGGATTCTGACGAAGACAGCCGAGGGGCAGGAATTCTGGGGCTACGGTGGCGACTTCGGGCCTGACAGCAGGATCCGGAATCACCCCGTCGTGGGGGACCAGTTGGGGTATTTCTGTCTGAATGGTGTGGTTTTTCCGGACCGCACCCCGAAACCGGCACTCGAAGAGGTTAAGAAGGCCCACCAGTGGGTGGAATTCACTCCGGTTGATCTTTCCATTGGCCAGATCCGTGTCTCCAACGCCTATGACTTCCAGGACCTGGGCGGGTTTGTCTTGAACTGGGAGTTGATGGAGTCTGGAAACCCTCTAGAGACGGGTGAACTCGAGCCCGGCGAACTGGGCCCTGGTGAGTCCCGTGAAATCAGCGTTCCTTTCCATCTTTCCAAACCGCCGAAGGCAGGTGCAGAGTACCGGCTTATCGTGAAGCTGGGACTGCGTGAGGCCAATCTCTGGGCGCCGGCAGGGCATGTCGTGGCCTGGGAGGAATTCGAGCTCGCTGTGGACGTGCCGGAGAAGCGTTTGATCGAGGATTCCGAGTCATTGGAACTCATTGAGCTTGATCGTTCTGGAAGCTATGCGGTTAATGGGAAGGGATTCGCCTTTTCGTTCGATGGGAACACGGGGCAAATCGTGTCGATTTCAAGAGACGGCGTGGAACTGGGCGGGACTGCTGCCGAGTGGTCCCTTTGGCGAGCTCCCGTCGACAACGATTGGGGAATGCGTGGTCCCGAAAGTGATCCCGCGGCGATGGGTGGCTTTGGAATTGGTGAAGGGATTGCCTGGGACTGGAAAGGCCTGGGCCTCGATGAACTGGAGACCAGAGTCAACAGCAGTTCGATTGAGCAGGTGTCTCCAAGTTTAGTCGAAGCGCAGGTTGCGGGTGAGTTGTCAGGAAAGGGAACCGACTTCGCATTCGAGACAGTCTACCGATTTCACGCAACCGGAGACGTCGAAGTCCAACGGCTTTTGAGGGTCCCCCTCAATTGGGGCCTTCTTCAGTGGACCGCTCTGATCATCCTGGGACTCTGGTTCGCGGGAACCCGGGTTGGGTGGCGGAAGGGTTGGCTGAGGCTTTGGAGGGTCAGAATCCCCTTCTTCCTTGTGAGTCTCGTGGTGATGGGGTTACTCGGGCTGGCGATTCATTCGGTCTTTAAGATCACACCTCTGCCACGTGTGGGGTCTCAGTTCAAGCTGGGGCACCATTTTGACCGGATGAGCTGGTATGGCAGAGGTCCGGTGGAGAACTATTCAGATCGTAACCTCGGTTCCCCGGTTGGCCTCTACAAAGGCTCGGTTTCAGAGCAGTTCGTCCCCTACATCCATCCCCAGGAGAATGGGAACAAGACTGATGTCAGATGGGTGACTCTGACCGATTCAGGCGGACGCGGAATACTGGTCTCGGGCGAAGGACTGAATGTGAGTGCCCACCATTATTCGCTGGAAGATCTGTCAATGGCTTCGCATGTACCAGATCTTCACCCCGCTGAAGCTCTGACCCTGAACATCGATCTTGCCCAGTCCGGGGTGGGGACCGATTTCATGGGGACGCCACCATTGCCGGAGTTCCTGCTCGATAAGAGAGAATATAGGTTGCGGTATCGGTTCAAAGCGGTCGACTTGAACACGGAGAGCCTGGATTCTCTGATGGAGTACCAACTGCCTGGATTCGAGTGAGTAGCGTTCGTGCTCTGATGGGCCTGTGTTGAGGGATGTTGCCGGGCTGTCGCATGGGTCTGAAGTTGAATGGGGGTGTGCGATTTACGTTCGAATGAGATTCTTTATCCTGTTCCTGGCGCTGGGGTTGGGAGCCTGTGACGAAGCTCCGGAGCGATCCTCGGCGAAGCGTCCCAATATCATCCTCTTCCTGGTCGATGACATGGGGTGGCAGGACACCTCGGTGGCCTTTCATGAGGAGACGACGCCGCTGAACCAGCACTTTCGGACCCCTGCGATGGAGCGGCTGGCGTCGAATGGTGTCCGCTTCACCCAGGCCTACGCAGCGGCGGTCTGTTCGCCGACTCGAACCGCGATCATGACAGGTCAGAATCCAGTACGTCACCAGGTGACAAACTGGACCCTGTTCCCGGATCGTGATCAGTCTGGTGAGACCGAGCGTCTGAGGGCCCCGGACGGTTGGCGGAAGGAAGGGTTACAGCCGGGACAGGTCACTCTACCTCAATTACTGGGTGAGGCTGGCTATCGGACGATTCACTGTGGAAAGGCGCACTGGGGAGCGCATGGGACTGAAGGAAGTGATCCGACGAAGCTGGGGTTCGATATCAATATCGCCGGTCATGCCGCCGGTGCCCCCGGGCACTACCATGGAGAAGAGAACTATGGGAACGAGACTGCCGGTTCTTATACGCTTCCCTGGGGAGTTCCCGGTCTGGAGTCCTACCACGGCACTGAAACCCATTTGACCGATGCACTGACAATTGAGGCCCTCGCCGCAATCGAACAAGCGGTCTTGGACCAGAGACCTTTCTATCTCTACATGGCCCACTACGCAGTCCATACACCGCTTCAGGAGCACAGGCCTTACGTCGATCACTATCGTGGCCAGATCTACCCGGGAACGGAGATTCCGATCCCGGAAGTGGAGGCGATTTACGCCTCGATGGTTGCAGGTATGGATGCCAGCCTGGCGCAGATCCTGGCCCGGCTCGAGGAACTGGGTGTCGCGGAAGATACCCTGGTGCTGTTCGCGTCAGATAACGGTGGACTCAGTGCTCACGCACGGGGGACGACCCCGATGGGGACCGGAAAGGAGACCCACAACGGGCCTCTGAAGGCGGGAAAGGGATCCGCTTACGAGGGTGGTACGAGGATTCCGCTGATCGTGAGCTGGGCCAGACTTGAACCAGGAAATGACTTGCAGAATCGAATCTCGATAAAGCCAGGTTCGCGGCAGGCCCTACCGGTGATCAGTGAGGACTACTTTCCCACCCTGTGTGCCTGGGCCGGTGTTGAGATTCCGGAATCGTATTGGTCAGAGCTGGATGGCTTGGACTTCAGCGGCTCCCTTGCCGTTGCTGGAGATCCAGGCATGGATCGCACCCTGCTTTTCCACTATCCTCATGTCTGGGGTCCGGCCGGGCTGGGCTACGAACCGCACAGCGCGATCCGGAAAGGGGTCTGGAAGGCGGTCTATTTCTATGAGCCAGAGCGGTGGGAGCTCTATAACCTGGCCGATGACATCGGTGAGAGCGACGACCTGGCCGCCCGGCGACCTGACAAACTGGGTGAGTTGGCTGAGGCGATGAGATCGGAGTTCGAACGTCTCGGCGCCCAGTTCCCGGTCAACAAGGAAACGGGAGCAGCTGAACTGCCCGATTGGCCTTGAGAGTCCGATGACGGTCAGCTAACCGGGGAGCTAGAGGGAGGGGGAGTGAAGCACTACGTTCTTATCATCAGTGCTGTCGCAGCGTTGGGGGGCTTTCTATTTGGGTTCGACACTGCCGTCATCTCGGGTGTGAATCCCTTCATTCGCGAGTTCTTCGACCTTGACGAAATCCTTCTCGGCTGGGCCAACAGCAGCTTGATTCTGGGTGCCATACTCGGGACGTTGGTGGCGGGCAAGCCCGGAGACTGGCTGGGTCGGCGGCGGACGCTGATGCTGACAGCGTTGCTCTTTCTTATCTCGGCTCTTGGCAGTGCGCTGGCAGGAAGTTTCACCGAATTCGTGATCTACCGCATGATCGGAGGCGTGGCGGTCGGAGCAGCCTCGGTGATCTCCCCGATCTACATTGCCGAGGTCGCACCAGCCGGACAGCGGGGACGGTTGGTTTCTTTGAACCAGCTGACCATTGTGACTGGGATCTTCGTTTCCTTCTTCTCGAATTACCTGTTGGAACAGCTGACCCAGAACAACTGGCGATGGATGCTGGGGGTCGAAGCTATTCCCGCCCTCCTGTTCCTTCTGCTCCTGGTGACTGTTCCCGAGAGTCCGCGCTGGCTGATCATTAATGGGCAGGTGGAACGGGCTCGAAGAGTCCTCTCCAAGTGGTTGTCAGAAGCGGAGGTCGAAGAGGAGATCCGCGACGTACAGAGCGCCCATTCGGCAGCTGTTACGGCGGGGGTGACGGTTCTGTTGAAGCCTGGTTACCGGAAGCTCGCCCTGCTGGGAGTGGTCCTGGCCGTTTTCCAGCAGTTCACCGGAATCAACGTCATCATGTACTATGCGCCGCTGATCTTTGAGAGAGCGGGGTTTGGGACGGGAAGCGCCCTGTTGCAGACTGCGGCGATCGGTGTGATCAACTGTGTCTTCACGATTCTCGCGATGCGTTTTGTTGATCGCCTGGGACGCCGGCCTCTGCTGATCGTGGGTGCCGGTTCAATGGCCTTCTTCCTGTTTACCCTTTCACTGACCTTTTTCGCAGGGCGGCTGGATGGCTACTGGGTGCTGCTGTTCATCATGGGGTTCATCGCTTCATTCGCCGCTTCATATGGACCGGTGGTCTGGGTGCTGATCTCTGAGATCTTCCCGAACAACATTCGTGGAGTAGCTGTTTCGGTCGCTACTTTTGCCCTCTGGTCAGCAAACTTTATCGTTACCGCGACTTTCCCTTCGATGCTGGCACGCTGGGATGGAGGCTATACCTTCCTGTTCTATGCAGCGATCAACGTCGGATCGCTCTTCTTCGTGCGAGCCTTTATCCCTGAGACAAAGGGGAAGAGTCTGGAACAGTTGGAGTCGGAACTGACCGCTTGAAAAGGCTGCGGCGGGACTTGGAAGACCGCTGGGTCAGGGCTTGTGAGCGGGCGCTTCTTCAAACGACACCGCGTCTCCGACCGTGACTTCGCAGTCGTTGAGGACTACGCCGTAGGCTCCACCGCGCCAGTCCTTTCCGAGGGCGCCCCGAAGCCCCTGACAGGCCTCATCCATCCGTTCGCAACCTCTGGTTTCGCCCTCGATCTGGAGACGAAGGTTCCCGACCTTGAGGATCTTGCCGCGACTCTGGACGAGGGAGATTCCGGTGACCAGGAGATTCGCCCGCCGCCATACTGGATCGACCGGTTTCCCCAACTCCTGCGAAACGGTCTCGAAGACCTCTTTCTCGATGACCGTGACTTGACGGTAGCCACCCTGATCGGCGTTTCCGACGATACCCTGGCCGGTCTTCGTGGCCGCTTTCTGGGCAGGATCCATTGGTCCCCGTTTGCTGCGCTTGATCCAAATCTTCTCGAGTTGGCCCATGACACCTCTCGGCTGATTGTAGTGTTTCACTTAGCCTAGCAGGATCTCCTTTTGAATTGAACTGGAATGGGGTAAACGAAGAGGGAGCCCCTTGGTAGAATCAGGGGATGCTGTTGACTGGCTTTTTACTGCTTCTTCTTCAGGGGACTGTTCCAGACTACACGGCTGCGTTGATGCAGCAAAGGGAAACCCGGGATCAGACCTTTGCCGACCCGGTGCGGTCACCCCTGGCGACTTCGGCCATTGCCTTACTCGATCGCCCCAGAATGGTCTTCGGCAGTTCGAACGCAGCAGATCTGGTCTGGAAAGCGGATGGAGTTGCCCCTCAGCATCTCGAGGTACTCCGGCGCGGGGAGCAGACTTTTGTGAAGAGACTCAAGGGGACTGTTCTCGACTATCCAGATAAGAATCCGGTGCTCGAGAAGGCCTGGAATGTCGGGGATTACTATTGGGCGGGGCCGGTTCTTCTGGTGCTCCAGGTGCATCCCGTGGGCCCCGTGATTCGGGTGGTGGATCCTGAAGCTGAGGAGCTGAAGCATTTTGCCGGACTGGTCTACTTCCCCGTCGATCCAGCGTTTCGAGTCGAGGGCAGGGTGGAAGTGGAGTCTGAGCCACAGCGGGTGACGATTCTCGATACGCAGGGTTGGAAACGGCCTGCGTGGATCTATGGCCGGGTGCATTTTGAATTGCTGGGAGAGAGCCAGTCGCTCGATGTTCTCCTGTTCGACGAGAATCCTGCAGATAACGAAACCGTGATGCTGATGTTTCGGGACAAGACAAGCGGGCGGGAAACCTATCCGGCCTGTCGATACCTGACTGTACCCTTCAAAGTAGGTGCCTCGCTCTGGCTTGATTTCAACAAGGCGTTCAATCCGTCCTGTGCCTATGGAGATGGATTCGCCTGTCCTTTACCCCGTCCCGGGAACCAGTTGAGTGTGGCCGTGCGAGCTGGGGAAAAGACGTACCCGAGGTTGAAACACTAGCCGTTGTGCTGTGTCGGCGCTTACTAGAGCCAATTCTTCTTCTTGAAGTAGATGACCATCACTCCGGCCACCGTCAACATCGCCAGCCAAAGGACCGGATAGGCCCAGTGTACGCTCAGTTCGGGCATATACTCGAAGTTCATCCCGTAGATGCCTGCCATGAAGGTGAGAGGGATGAAGATCGTCGCGATAATGGTCAGCACCTTCATCACTTCATTCATCCTGTTGCTGACCATCGAGAGGTAGATGTCCATCAACCCCGAGTTCGTATCCCGGATCGATTCGAGGGTATCGATCACCTGGATGGTATGGTCATAGACATCTCTCAAGAAGATCGTGACTTTCTCAGAGATCAGATCGGGCTCGTCACGGAGCAGGATCCCAATCGCCTCACGCAGCGGCCAGATTGATCTTCGGACATGAATGAGGTCGGTCTTTGTGCGCTGGATTTGCAGCAGGGTTTTCTCGGTGGGATTCAAGAAAACCTCTTCTTCCATTCTTTCGATCCGTTCTTCGAGCGACTCGATCAGCCCAAAGTAGTGGTCGACGACCGCATCGATCAGCGCATAGGCGAGATAGTCGGCCGGCATCGTGCAAATCCGCCCTTTCCGGCCGCGGATCCTATGATAGACCGGTTCGAAAAGGGGGCTGGGAGTTTCCTGAAACGATATGACGAGTTGCTGTCCGAGAATGCAGGAGACCTGTTCGGTCCTCAGTTCATGGGTTTCGCTGTCAAGCTGGAGCATCTTCAAGACGATGAAGAGGTGTTCCGGAAAACTGTCAATCTTGGGTCGCTGTTCGATGTTGAGTACGTCTTCGAGGAGCAGCGGGTGCAGTGAAAACACCTCTCCCAGGGAGGCGATCAAATCGGTATCGTGGAGTCCTGAGACATTCAGCCAGGTGACGGCCTGGCCATCGACCAGCTGTGCCAGTTCCGAAGGGTCGCTGATCTGTCGTTCCTCGCATACACTCGGGCTGTAGCGAACGACTCGCAGACTGACCACATCGGCTTTTTGCTCCCCCACGTAGACCAGACTCCCGGGGGAGAGCCCGGGGGTCTTCTTCCTGGTTCGTTTCTTGCGGCTCATCCTGGCTTGCTCCCATCTACTGCTATCGAGGCGGCTCTCAGGAACCCTTCTTCCAATACTCCAGAGCTGGACCCTTCAAGGAACCGACCCCCTGCGTCGCCATCATCCTCAACTCATACATTCGTTCATCGGAAAGCTTGCTGAAACCCTGGACGATACGTACGTCCTCTTCGAGCTGTCCCTGTGTCGAACAGCCTACAGTGACGCAATCCACGGGCAGGCTGAGGGCATACTCGAGGCACTCCCGGGGATTGAGCGAGCGCAGCAGAAAGGCGTTGCCGAAGGCCTTCATCCCCTGGATTCCGATCCCTCGATCAACCGCTTCGGGCAACACCTGCTTTTCAAAACTCAGGTAGACAGGATCGGCGGCATGCAGCGGCATGAGAATCGAGTCCCAGCGATTGTAGAGTCGAAGCAGTTCCAGGTGGACCTCGGGGTCGTGATGCCCGGTGAAGCCGATGAAACGGCAGTGCCCTTTCTGTCGGGCCGATTCAAAGGTTTCCAGGGCGCCTCCCGGTCCCAGAATCCGCTCAACATCCTGTTTTGTTTCGACACCATGGATCTGCCAGAGGTCGATGTAGTCGGTCTTGAGGCGTTTGAGAGAGAGATCGAGTTCCTTCTGTGCTCCTTCGGCCGACCGCTGGGTGCTCTTCGATGTGATAAAGACATCCTTTCGGACCTCAGAAAGGACGTCTCCGTAAACCTCTTCTGAGTGACCTTCCCAGTAGGAATGGGCGCAGTCGAAATAGTTCAAACCCAGGTCGTACGCTCGACGCACGTGCTTCCGGGCCTCTTCTTTCGTGCGCATGAGCCCCAAACGTGCTCCCCCCTGGCCAATGATGGTCAGTTCCACTTCGGTCTGGCCGAATGTCCGAGTCGGAATAGACCCCTCCTTCGGCTTGGGTGGGCGAGCCGACAGGCCCGTGATTGACAACCCCGAGAATACGGCACCAATAAACGTTCTTCTTCTCACGATAGAAAGCCTCCTGTTCTAAGAGTAAAGGCCTCTTGTCGGGTGCCTCGAGTTTCCCAGCTCATTTTGGCTGCATACAGCCCCAATGGGGCCTGAAACCGGCCTCCTCAGCATCTAGCCGCGAAGAAAAACCCCGCGTACAGTTACTGCAATTGAAGTGTTCACACTGTGATCCATGATAGATCATGCTGTTGACATTCCCATGGAATTCCAGCGGCCACCTCCCGGCGATCTTCGCCCACATTCCTCGCCCACTGGTCCGAGCCTCGTGTTCCAGGCGAAGAAACTCATCTCGACGCGTGAACGGGTACTGGGTATAGGCGATCGCATAACCTTGCTGAATCAGAGTAGCATTGAACAACGCATCTTCTGGTGAGTACAAATACACCAGGGTTCGATCATGGTTGTCGAAGCGTTCTTCGCCGAATTCGACACGGACGCGCTTGCCCTCGATCGTTCGTTGGGCGAAGTCAGCCGCCTCTCTGCCAAAGTATTCAACGGGATGATCCGGCCTGACACTTTCGGGCGTGTCGACTCCGATCAGCCGCACACGGCCCAGGCCTTCCAGAATCATCGTGTCACCATCGACAACGCGTTTGACCCGGTCGAACTCCGAATTTCCGGCCCGACCCGCGCATCCCGCCACCAGGAGCAGAAAGACCAGGGCCAGGCGAGACACTCGTTTGATGGTCATAACATCTGGAAGAAGTCGTTCCCCTTGTCATCAACGAGGATGAATGCCGGGAAGTCCTCAACCTCGATTTCCCAGACCGCTTCCATACCGAGTTCCGGATAGTCGAGGACCTTGACACTACGGATGTTGTCCTGGGCCAGGATCGCGGCGGGACCACCGATGCTGCCGAGGTAGAAACCGCCATGCTTTTTACAGGCGTCGGTCACCTGCTGGGAACGGTTCCCCTTCGCCAGCATGACCATCGACGCACCATGGGACTGGAATAGATCCACGTAGGGATCCATGCGTCCTGCTGTGGTCGGGCCAAAAGAGCCGGAGGGCATACCAGCCGGTGTCTTGGCCGGGCCGGCGTAGTAGACCGGATGCTTCTTGAAGTAGTCGGGGAGCCCTTTTCCACTGTCCAGCCGTTCCTTGAGTTTCGCGTGTGCGATGTCGCGGGCGACAATCATCTTTCCATTCAGGGACAAGCGGGTTTTGACTGGGTAACGGCTCAGCTCAGCCAGGATCTCCTGCATTGGCCGGTTCAAGTCGATGGGAACCGCTTCCGCAGCAACCTCTTCATCCGTCTCCAGTAGCCATCTTGCCGGGTTCTCGTCGAGCTGCTCGAGCCAGATGCCATCCCGGTCAATCCGAGCCTTGATGTTCCGATCAGCCGAGCAGGACACTCCCATCCCGACCGGACAGGAAGCACCATGACGCGGGAGACGGACTACGCGGATGTCGTGGGCGAAGTATTTTCCGCCGAACTGGGCGCCCAGGCCCGACTTCTGAGCGGCGATCAGGAGCTTTTGCTCGAGCTCGAGATCGCGAAATGCGCGGCCCTGAAGATTCCCCGTCGTAGGCAGTTCATCGAGATAACCTGTCGAAGCGAGTTTGACAATCTTGAGACACGTTTCAGCACTGGTTCCCCCGACTACAAAGGCGACGTGATACGGGGGGCAGGCGGCCGTTCCCAAGGTCTTCATCTTCTCGATCAGAAAGGCCTCGAGAGTCTCAGGGTTGAGCAGCGCCTTCGTCTGCTGGAAGAGAAAGGACTTGTTGGCCGATCCTCCACCCTTCGCGATAAAGAGAAACTTGTATGCTGATCCTGTCGCGGCATAGAGATCGATCTGGGCCGGTAAATTGGAGCCCGAGTTCTTCTCTTCATACATCGTCAACGGGACGGTCTGCGAATAACGCAGGTTCTCTTCTGTGTAGGTCTTGA
>CP070717.1:1092355-1096146 GCA_020350445.1 Acidobacteriota bacterium
ATCGGTCAGACGGTTGGCACCGTGCAGCCAGATCTCACCACCCCAGGTCCGGGTGCCGATGACTTTTCCCAGGCCCAGGCGTCGGAATCCGTCGGCGAAGGCCTCCCCGTCTGAGGCAGTCATCTCGTTACAGAGCACGACCATGTGTCCACGGAAGGCGTACTGCATGTTCCAGGTTTCCACACCGGCTCGTGTTTTCCAGTAGAACCAGGCCTTTCGTATGAGTTTCTCCAGGATCAGGCTGTCGATGTTTCCACCGCGATTGTGGCGGACATCGATGATCAAGCCTTTGCGGTTGAAGACCGGGTAGAAGTTCCGATACCACTCTGTCAGATTGTCTGGTCCCATCGCCCGCAGATGGACATACCCGATCTCATTATCGCTGGCCTCGTCGACAGCGAGGCGCCGTGTGTACTCCCAATCGGAATAGCGCAGCGAAGCCTCATCCGAGATTGGGATGGCGACGACCTGGCGCTGCTCGGCCCCTCCGGCAGGCTTTATCGCCAGCAGGACCTGGTGTCCGGTCTGGTTACGCAGGAGGGCATTCGGGTGGACAACGCTGAGGGTGTCGACTCCATTGATGGAGGTGATGACATCGCCGATACCCAGGTCAAGGTCGGGATCGGCGAGAGGTGAGATTTCGTCCGGATAGTCGGGGTCGGACCTGTAGATGTAGTCGATCCGAAAGCCCCCGGCCCCTTCATCCCGTTTCAAACGTGCTCCGAGGGAGGGGACTTCAATATCTTCCGGGCCCTCTCGGAGGTCGCCGCCTCGGACACTGACATGCAGGGCGGAAAGCTCCCCGACCAACTGGCCGATCAGGTCGCTCAATTCCAATCGTGTTGTGACCCGGTCCACCAGCGGCAGGTACTTATCCCGCATGGCATCCCAGTCCAGGCCATGCATGCCTGGATCCCAGAAGTAATCCCGCTCCATCCTCCAGGCGTCGATAAAGATCTGCCTGAAATCCTCTCGCATGTTCATAGAAAACGCCCAGTTACTGAGATCGACCCGGGCATTTTCCATCTTGGCCGGAGCTGGGGCCGCATCGATCACGTAGAGGTCGGAATTCTTTGAGATGAGGATTTTCTTACCGTCGCCCGACATTTCATATCCGCGGATCTTCTCGGCGACCTGCTCCGGTTTCACATCCTTGTTGGCGATCTTGAGGGCCATCAGATTCCGGGAATCGCCCTCATCGGTAATCCAGAAGAGTGCCTTGTCGTTGATAGAAAGGCTGCTGTAGTCTCCCGCAGGGATGGGGAGTTCCTTGAGCCGGGCCTGGATTCCTTCGCGATCTACGACGACGTTGGCCGGTTGGGGGGCCGCCTCCTCCGGTTTGCCCTCTTTTGCCGACTCTTCATCCTTTGCCTCTTTCTTCTCCTCCGGTTGCTGGGCGCTCAGTTCATCATCCGGTTTGAATGGAGACCGGACGCCCTTCTGCAACGCGAGTGTGTAAACCTTGAACATCTTGTCGAAGTAGGGTTCCGGCTGGCGATGCCCCCAGGGGCCGCCGACCACGGAAATCAGGTTTCGGTCTGACAGGAAGTAGATGTATTTTCCATCCGGGCTGAAATAGGGACTGAAACTGTTGATCCGATCAGTTGTCAGGGGTGTCAGTTCACCCGATTCCAACTCGTAGAGATGGATTTGGTTGAAGCTGTTCGTGGAACGCTGGCTGAATACAATCCATCGGCTGTCGGGCGACCATTCCAGGTCAACCGTCCCTTCTTCATTGGTTGAGATCTTCTTCTGCTCTCCGGTCTCGACGTTCAGAACCCAGAGGTCGCGGCGCAGATCGCTGTAGGCAACCCATTTGCCATCAGGGGAGGGAACCCCAAGAAAGCGAAGAATCTCTCCATCACTGGTCAGCGCCCGTTCTTCCCCGACTCCATTGGCAGGCAGCAGTGAGAATTCAAACTCTCCGCTCTCATCGCTCAGGGCCAGGAGGTTCTCGCCGTCGGGCATGAAGCCGACATCGCGGTAGCGAATCCCCTCCTTAACTGAAGCTCTGACCAGCCGGCCCTGTTTTGCCGGTGCGACGAAGACGCGTCCCCGGGAGGTCAGGACCACCTTGGATCCATCGTGACTCAAGTGAGCCGACGTCAGGTATTCCATCGGATTGTCGACCCACTTCTCACGCAGTTGATCAAGATCGGAGGCCAGGGTAATGGGAACCTTTCGAGCCTGATCGGTTGCAATATCCAGGAGCCAGAGATCAGCACCGACCTGGTAGACGATTCTCCCGTCTCCCTGAGAAGGGCCGAGGACGTCCCATCCGCTGTGCCGGGTATGCTGCCGCCGGTCACCTCCGTCGGGATCCATTGACCAGATATTCATTGTGCCGTCCCGGTCATTGACGTAGTAGACCCTTCCGTTCCAGAACATCGGAGAATGGTCTTCTCCCGGGAAGTCGGCAGTCAGATTCTCGGCCTCCGTCCCTCCAATCCTGAACTTCCAGATATTCCGAGCCGTCCCCCCCTGGTAGCGCTTGGTGTTGTTGCGATGATCGTCGGGCCTGGCGAAATAGAGGATCTTTCCGGAGTCGTCAAAAACTCCATCGGAGGCCTGTGCCAGCGGGATGCGCTCCCTCACCCTCGAACCCAGGTCGAGGGTCAACAACTGGTAGTTGGGAAGAGTTGACAGGGCCCGGGTGGTGTAGAGCAGCTTTCCGTCCGGTGTGAATCCGACGGCAATCGAAGCATCCCTCTCATAGGTCCAGCGGGTGGGAAGTCCACCGGGCAGGGGCATGGTGTACAACTCCGTCGGTCCTTCATAAGTGGCAGTGAACGCCAGCGTCTGGCCATCGGATGAGATCGCAGGGGCCGATTCTTCTCCCGGATGCGAGGTGAGTCGCTGAGCCGTCCCCCCCTCGAGACCGACAATCCAGAGGTCACCTTCAGCTGAGAACACGATCTGGTCTCCACGAACCGCTGGATCGCGGTAGTATCCCTCGGGCTGGGAAAGGGCAATCGAACAACAGAAAAGAAAGAGCACAGGGAAAATCTTCTTCATGATTGGGCAATACCTCTCAGTTCAAGGTCGATCAATCTAGCGTAGGGAATTCAGGAACGCAAGCGTCTCGCTTGCGCACGCCCCCCCTAACACGCCACGCGCCAAATTCCAGACAAGCGTTGGAGCCCCGAAGAATCGCAAGCGGGACGCTTACGTTCCAGCAGCGAGCGGGAAGCTTACGTTCCGGAGGACAAACTGGAAGCTAACGTTCCGGAGGACAAACTGGAAGCTAACGTTCGGGGAGACAACCTGGAAGCAAACGTTCCGGGGGACAAGCTGGAAGCGTGGCGTACTTTTTGGGCTGGGGAGTTCGTCGATTCATCGCCGTTTCGAACATTCTTCCGTTTCTAGACATCTTATAAAGTGTGATGAAACTAAACCGATTGGCACTTTTGGCTTTCTCATTTTTGGTGGCGACAGCGGGCGCGTTCGGACAGAACTTTCTCCCGGGTAAAGATGCCGTGTTCGGCCAGGTGGCGGCGGGAGAATCGATTGAGACGCGCATTACCGTCACGAATCGAGGGGTCTATACCTGGGCGGGATCCGTGATCTTCCGCATCGGTGAGGGAAACCCCTGGAACCCGATGGTGAACGGGATCCGCTTGACCGGGGGCCGTCATACACTCGAACTGGCTCCAGATCAGACGGTGACACTGAGGATCACCGACTCAGGTTTGTGGTCGGGAACTGCGATTCTCCTAGCCGATGACCTGGTTCTGGACAACTTCCTGGAAGCGAACCTGACCTATTTCATCACTTCGAGCGATGGACTTCTC
>CP070717.1:1096246-1099002 GCA_020350445.1 Acidobacteriota bacterium
CTCTATCCCCCGGCCCACGGGGTCAACAATCGCGACCGGATGGGCTCTCCAGAACTGCAGACAATCCTGAAACTGGCCAGAGATGCCGGATACGCAGTGCCGAATCTGAATTTCTTCACCTTTGCCCCCTACTACAAAAATCTGGGACTTCCCGAGATCAATCGAGAATATTTTGGCGAGCGGGAGGAGTCTCCACTGTTGAATTGGCTCGACAGGCACTTGAAGGACTCCACCACCGAAAACCCGTTCTTCGTCTGGTTCCACACCACGATTGTTCATCAGCCTTACCGGCCTGCGCCCGAGTCACTACCTGACACACTCGAAAACCTGGAAAAGCGTCCCGGGATCAAGGCCGTTCTCAACGGGGCGATCGTGCCCAAAGGTTCAACCCAGTTCCAGGAAGGTGACCAACCGATTCTTGAGGCGCTCTACGACGCGGAAGTCAGACGGGTCGATCGGTTTTTCGGAGAAGTCCTGAAACGTCTCGAGGAAGCCGGGCAGTTTGACAAGACCCTCATCGTCTTGACTGCAGATCACGGGGAAGAACTCCTCGACCATGGCTTCGTCGGACATGCGTCCACCTCACTGGAAGCCAAGCTGTTCGACGAACTGGTTCACATCCCTCTCATCCTGAGCTACCCGGGGAAGGTTCCGGCTGGGTCGACCATAGCCCAACCTGCGAGCCAGGTGGACATCTTTCCGACCCTCCTGCGCCTTCTCAACCTCGAGGCCAAGAGCCCGCTGGAGGGCACCGACCTTTTCGATCTACCAGCCAGCCGCCCCATCTATTTCGAGTCGGTGATTGCCGGAAATCAGACGCCCCACAACCGAGAGCATGAATGGGTACGCGGAATCCTCAAGGGTCGATACAAATACACTTCGAACGGACAGCTTTACGACCACTCAACTGACCCCTCTGAACTCAAGGACATTGCGGCCGACAATCCGGAGACCGTTGAGAGCCTGCAGACAGCCCTCGAGAGCTGGCTCAGCGAATCGAAGGCTCTGGGCGAGCGCCTGTTCGGATCCTCCGATCGAGTCATGTTGAATGTAAGGCCCCAGGAGTGTCCCAGAATCTACACGCCGGGAAATAAACAGACGCTGGAATATGATATCCACACTGGAGCGTTGTTGTTCGATTGGTCGGGTGACATGAAAACCACCTATGAGATCGAGTATGACATCGGTACCGGGGATCACAACGTCGCTGGAAAATACGAAATTCAGGGAAATCACCAGATCCTGGGTCCCTTTCCCCGGGAACTCTGGATAAACTTGAAAGCCTGGAATCCGTTCCGGTTCAGGGTTTCGCCACAGTCGACAGAACCCTGCTGGAGCGAGTGGGTCGAGTTCTACTTCTGAACTTGGGAGGACGGGTGTGCTGCAGATCGGGTTAACCGGAGGGATCGCTTGTGGCAAAAGCAACGTGCTGCGCCACTTTGACAAGCTCGGGGCCGCAACCATCGACGCCGATCAGATCGCTCGTGAGATCCTGTTTCCCGGCAAACCAGCTTATGTGGAGGTAGTCGCCGAATTCGGCGATTCGATAGTGGAGCCGGACAAAACGATTAACCGGACCCGACTGGGACAAATTGTCTTCTCCGACAGAAACGCCCTGTCCCGGCTCAACGCCCTCACCCATCCCCATATCATTGCCGAGGAACGGCGTCGTATCGACGCCCTCACTGAACAGATCTCTTCCGACAGCGCGTACCTCGTCGTTGTCGATGCCGCTCTGATGATTGAGGTGGGTACTTATAAGAAATACGATGCGGTCATCATCGCCTATTGCCCGCCCGCTATCCAGTTACAGCGCCTTCTGGCGAGAAACGCCATTTCACCAGAGGAAGCCCGTCAGAGGATCCAGAGCCAGATGCCTCTTCTCGAGAAGGTCCGTTACGCTGACTTTGTCGTGGATACGACAGGTCCTGTGCCCGAGACGTTCGAGCAGGTCAGACACATCTACCTGGAGTTGGCCGACCGCTCGATCCGGGGAAGCCGCCAAGGCTCCCCGGGATCATAACTTACGCCCACCTGCGACCCGTCCTGTTCACCGGCCTTAGTTATCTCCGTCGAGGAGGTCACCCAGACCGCCGAGGATCGAACCTTCACCCGTACGCTTGCCTCCACCCTGAGGGGCAGCCTGCAGCATTCTTCCGGCCAGACGTGAGAAGGGGAGCGACTGCAGCCAGACCTTACCAGGCCCCGACAGGGTCGCAAAGAAGAGTCCCTCGCCACCGAAAAGTGCCGACTTGATGCCACCGACCTGCTGGATATCAAAGTTGATCGAGGGCTGCATGGCGACAATACACCCGGTATCAACATGCAGAGTCTCACCAGGACCCAGTTCACGCTCGACAACACAACCACCGGCATGGACAAACACCAGGCCATCGCCTTCGAGCTTCTGCATGATGAAACCTTCTCCCCCGAACAGACCGGTCAGGATCTTTCTCTGGAAGTAGATGCCAATCGAAACCCCTTTGGCCGCACAAAGGAAGCTGTCCTTCTGACAAACAAGCACACCTCCCACGCTCTTCAAATCAACGGGAATGATACTCCCCGGATACGGGGCACCGAAGGCGGCACGGGCCTTGCCATTACCGCGATGGGTAAAGACGGTGATAAACAGGCTTTCGCCCGTTATCAAACGCTTCCCGGCTCCCAGCAGCTTGTCCATAAAACCTCCGCTGCTGCTGCCGTGTGAACCATCTCCAAACACCGTCTCCATCTGGACCGATGCATCTTTGTACATC
>CP070717.1:1099102-1107933 GCA_020350445.1 Acidobacteriota bacterium
CTGGAAGCTTGGCGTACGACAACCCTCCGGGTTGTCTCTTCCAAACCACCAAGAGACAAGCTGAAAGCTTGGCGTACTTCAGCTGGCGCTTCGCAACCGAGACGGTTGCGTTGCTTACTCCTCTTCAGCGGTTTCGAGCTTGTAGTCCAGCTCTGTACTCGGTGGCTCGCCCCCCGGGCCCTTGAGGTAGTGTTCAAACCAGCGGAGCATACGCAGATTGTAGTCATAACGGGCGGCAGCCAACCGATTGCCGTGCTCCTCACCCGGATAGAGGACTAGTCGAACGGGAGCCTTTCCGTGAATCTTCAGGTGCCGATAAAGTTCCCGCGACTGTCCCACGTTGACCCGGGGATCATCCTCCCCATGGAGAATCAACAGAGGAGTCTGTCCCTTTTCGGCGTGATAGACCGGACTGCGCTCGAGAAAAAACTGCCAGTTGTCCCAGGGACGCTTTCGGGCATGGACCAGGTACTCTTCGTTTGGGATGTCCGTTGTCCCCACCTTGGAAACCTTGTTACTGATCCCGACGAACATGACACCGGCCGCAAATCGATCACTATAGTAAGTAGAGCACCAGCCGGTCGCATAACCGCCGTAGGAACCGCCGGTTACCCCGATCTTCTCGCGATCGGCCAAGCCGATCTCAATAAAATGATCAACAGCATCCACCAGGTCATCAAACTCTTTCCCTGCGGGATCTCCCTGGCTCAGCTTCGAGAACTCCACACCGCGGCCGGTGCTGCCGCGATAGTTGGGTACAAAGACAGCCATGCCCCGGGCGGCAGCGGTCTGTCCAGGTTCCGAATAACGGGTCAACCAGCCGTTGCTGCGATGCGCTTCAGGTCCGCCATGGACCGATAGAATCAGTGGATAGCGCTGGCCCGGCTGCTCATCGAGGGGAGGACAAAGTATTCCCTCCAGTTCCAGACCGTCTCTGGCCTTGTACTGGACCGGTTCCTGCTTAGCCAATCGAATGTTGGCTAACCAGGGATTACTGTTCGTCAGCCGACGGGGAGCCTTCGAACCGACCTCGAAAACGAACAGCTCCGCTGGGTGTTTAGGAGAACTGGCCAGGAACGCGGCCTTCTGAGCATCCTTTGAAAGACTCATCGAGGAGAGGATCGGACCACCCGGTTCAACCAGTTGGTTCCTGCCGGAACCGTCGGCACTGACCGTTTCATAGGAGGTCCAGACACCCAAACCGTTGACGAGATGGAGCGTTCCCGACGGCCCCCAGACAACCTCTGCCACATGACCCGGATTGTTCTCGAGCGGTGAGCTCAGATCACCGCCTGAAGCCGGTGCTACCAGGATGGTTCCCGCCGCGGGATCGTTGATATCGATTCCCGAGAGAAGTGCGATATTCACCCCGTCACGGCTCCACTTGATCGCGTCCAGTTTGCCCGGATTCTCAAACTTTGCCAGAACGCTACCGCTGTTTGCATCCACAACATGGACACGCTGGGACATGTAGCGGTCATCGACCAGAGGAGTCGGGGCCAGACTGACCAGGAGCCGGTCATCGACGGGGCTCCAGGCGAGCTGAAACGCAGCTCCTGAAAGGTTGAGAGCCGCGGGCTCCTTCTCGCCGTCAATTTCGGCGATATAGACTTTCGGTACCCGAAGATCCTCTTCATAGACCTCTGGCTTGAAACCTTTTTCCTGGAGTTTCTTCCGGTTCTCTCGTTCGGGCTCCACTGCGATCGCAGCTACCCGGCTTCCGTCCGGATTCCAACTGTAAGCGCTAATCGCTGTTTTGAGGCCAAGCACTCGGCTGGCCTCACCCCCCTTAAAGGGAATGACGTAGAGAGAGGTTACTTTATCGTCGTTCCTCTTTGCCAGGAAGGAAATCCCCTTCCCATCCGGTGTCCAGACAACCGAACTGACGTTTGACTTCCCAGTGATGAAAGGCCGGGAGAGATTCGCTTCCAGATCCCAAACATGCAGCTCAGTCCAGGGAGTTCCATCCTCGTCTTTTCCTGGGATTCTCGGAACACTGAGAGTGTAGGCGATGAACCGGCCATCTTGAGACATGGCGGTTGATCCGACACTTTTGAGCTGCGCGACTCGCTCCGGAGTCATAACGGCGCCTTCTTCAGCCGCCCGGGAGGCTTCGGATACAAGTAGCAGGGCTAAGCCGACTATCCACAGCACATGGATCTGTTTGGAACTCTTAATCATGCGATTGTCCTATTCTGAATTCGAGTGCTAATTGAAACTCTTTCTCTTCCTTGAGGGTTCGCGGGTCTCTGCCTTTGGTCGGCAAAACGACGCGAACTGAACCTTGATCGCCAGCCAGTCTATGTCTTCAAAAACGGCAAGTAAAGTCTTGCCCCCAAGCTGTCAAGTCGCACCAATTCCAGGAATCGATTTCAGCTCAGCCGGCAGGCAAGGCTACCCTTCTCAGCACTGATGATGAGGTTCGCGAAGGTTTCCGAACCCCCAAGCGTGGCCAGCCTGGAGAAGGAGGTACAAGGTTTCCGCCACGTCGATGTCGAGGAGACGGAACTCCGATGTTCTACATCCTGATCTCTGCGGAATGACTGTAGCGGAGGGAATCTCGGAACAGCGAACGGGTTTCAGGCGGGACAGCACACCGGATCAAGAGGGTGGAGCAAGTTCCGTTAGATCCTTTGTCCAGTTCAGTACAACGATTAACCGAGCAGCTTGCGGCTGCACCAGGCTCTTGACCACATAGAGATACTGCCCGTCCTCCGAGACATCGTAAGATATTCCGGGAGTATCGTGATAACTCGTTTCCCAAACCACTTCAGGTCGCTCCCATTTCAGAGTCGGGCTGGTGACCACACGGCTGGCGAGCCAGCGATTACCGCTCCTGAAGAAGAGCTCCCCACTCGGACACCACAAAGGCTCGATGAAGGCCCCTTCCCCTCCGGAAATCTGGTGTTTGACCTCACCATCCGGAAAGCTCCGAATCCAGACCTCAAACTTACCTGACTCATCGGAGGTATAAGCCATCCATTTCCCGTCAGGAGAGAAGGACGGAGACCATTCCATATGCTCTGGAGACTGAAATTGGAATACTTCGGTTCCACCCTTGGTAGGGACCACAGAAATACTGTAACTCTTATCCCAATCACTGATTGCGATCAGGTCTTCGTTCGGAGTCCATGACTGCGCTGCAAACCCATGCTTGCTCGTGGGCTCCCAGTGAATCCTCTCCGTCCTGCCTGATTCCAGATCCAGAACCTCCAGAAAGGTCTCTTCGCCCCGAACGGCGGTATAAGCGAGCCTTTGCGAGGAAGGACCCCACGATGGCCAGGAGCGTCTTTCGGCATCGCTGAGGGTTCGAAGCTCGCCGCTCCTGCTGTTCCACAATTGCAGGTAGTCGGCGATATCGGCAACCTGGGCCACCACCTTCTCACCATCGGGAGAAACATCGAACATCCCATACAAAGCCGTCGGAAGATCGAGTTCGTTCACGTTCCCCTGCCGGTCAATCCGGACGATTCGCCCCAACGCCGCATCACCACCCGGACAATAGGCAAGAGAACCATTCTGAGAAGCCGTGAACTGGCTAAATCCGAAGAAGGACTCCATACTCATTCCGGAAACGAGGGGCTTTGGATCACTTTGGATCCGGCGAGTTTCAGCATCAAAAGGAGCGACCATCAAGGTCCCATTCCGACTGAAAAGGAGGTGGCCGCTGGGAAGACAACGGGCATCATAGGCTCGTTCTACGATCGGAATCCGCTCTCCTGTAACCAGTGAAAGCGCATCGACGCCTCGGTAATCAAGGCCTAATCCACCATATTCTCGCCCGATCAGTGCCCATTGCTCGTCCGGCAGGAGGGAATACAGTAAGCCAACGCCTACCCGGGTCGACTCTCCTCCGTTTTCTGAAACCTTTCGAATTTCCCACCCTTCGTTTTGACCGAAGTAGATCGTACCCTCTCGTGTCCAGATCGCTCGGGTTCCCGTCCGCGCATCACAAAGAGAGATGGCTCCACCCCCGTTGAGGGAGACCTTCTTGAGCCGGTCAAAGGTGAGAAAACCCACCCATTGACCATCTGGAGAAAAGAACGGATGAACTGCCCCCTGGGTGTCCGGTAGGGCTTGGACCGCAAGACTTGAAAGTTCACGCAAGTAGAGCTGGGTACCAGAAGACGAACGCCCCGCATAGACGATCTTGGTGCCGTCAGGGGAAATGGCCAGTAAAGTCGGATCGAAACCATAGGTCAACCCGAATGCCAATCGGTTCTCCGCAGGCAGTGAGACATCGGCCCTAACCGTCTTTGGAGGATTGGACTCAACGACAATGCCTCGCTGAGAGCCCCAACGTGCACCGGCCCAGAATAGTACGGCTGCACCCAGCAACGCGAATACAAGATAAAACCAGCGCATCCTTCTCGAAGACTCGCGGACATTTCCCGAATCGGTGACACGCCAGTCTCCATTTCTGAGCCATTCTTGAAGTTCGAGCCTGGCATCACCAATCGCCTGCAGACGTTCTCTCGGTTGCTTGGCCAGACAACGCTGCAGCAGTCTTAGGATCAATTGAGGAGTCCCCCGGGGAAGTTCGAGCCATTCGGGTTCAGATTGGAGAACTCGAGCGAGGACTTCAGCTCCGGTAGCGGCTTCAAACGGCTGTCTACCGCAGAGCATTTCATAAACCACACAGCCATAGGCCCATATATCCGAACGGCGGTCTCCCGGCTTGCCTCGGATCTGTTCCGGACTCAGGTAGGCAACTGTGCCAACAATGACGCCGGTCTGTGTAGCGTCCAAAGATAGCGTGACCGAGGCTGACAGATCTGCGAGCGGTGACTGCCCTTCAAGTGCTTTCGCCAAGCCAAAATCCAATATCTTGACTTCTCCCTCGGGAGTTATCTTGATGTTGGCGGGTTTGAGATCCCGATGTACGACACCTCGTTCGTGGGCAGCCTCGAGGCCTTTCGCCACTTCTAATGCGATTCGAATCGCTTCATCAACCGGTACCGGTCCTCGATTGATGATTTCGGCCAGAGTCTCTCCCTCAACCAACTCCAGTATCAAAGCCTTCGAACGACCCTGATGCCTTCGCTCCTGATCAACACCGGAGCCTCCGTCGGTCTCCGACAAGTTCGGATTTGAACTGGAGTTACGGGGAACTTCCTCGATCCCATAAATCTGAGCTATGTTGGGATGACTCAATGAAGCCAATAACTGGGCTTCACGTTCGAATCTTGAGATGCGATGGGAATCCCCGGCAAGATCCTGCGGCAGGATTTTCAAGGCCACATTCCGATTGAGCCTCGTATCATGGGCGCGATAGACTTCGCCCATTCCCCCTGCCCCCAGCTTTTCTTCGATTCGATAATGGGCAATCACCTGCCCGATCAAGATTTATCCCCTCCAGTTACGGCTTGGCCCAAACAAATCCCCAGGCTCCCCCTCCTATCCTTACCTGCCGGGATTCGACGGCAGCCGATTCCTCACGTGTATCCAGCTGATTGAGAACCGACTCTGTGGTTAAGATTATCCACCAATTTGATGGCTGTATCAACGCGTGAATCCGAGACGTTCGTGTGGCCTCGTTCTGGCGTGCAGGTCACGGCCATGCTACACTCAGCCGACTTAGCGCTTTTATCGGATTTCCCCGGTGTCTTGAGAGAAGACGAGTCGCTGGCTTCTGATCCGGACGTAATGATCAGGGATGATTGGAAACCTTGTTTCTCATTTTCGAGTGCTTGAGCAGATTGGCCAGGGAGGGATGGGAGAAGTATTCCTGGCCCTCGACACCAAGCTGAATCGCAAAGTCGCTCTCAAGTTTCTCCCTCCCTCGCTGGAGGATGATCCTATTGCACAGAAGCGCTTCCTGCTCGAGGCAAAATCAGCAGCCCTGCTTGACCATCCATTTATAGCCTATATCTACGAGATTGGAGAATGGGAAGGTCGAAGCTTCCTGGCAATGGAGTATCTGAAGGGGCAGACCCTGGAAGAACGCCTGCGACAGGGCCGACTCCCGCTTGAAAGAGCGATCCAGATTGCAATCGAGGTTTCAGAGGCACTCGGAGCCGCACATTCTGAAGGGATCATCCATCGCGATTTGAAGCCTTCGAACATCATGATTACCGAGGGTGGTCATGCCAAGGTCATGGATTTTGGCTTGGCCAAATTCGTGGACCTGAGCCCGCAGAGTGGGTTGGCAAAGGATCCGATAACCGGGCTTACCGGCTCGGGAGTGCGGCTGGGAACCATTCCGTACATGTCCCCTGAACAGCTGCGGGGAGATCCCCTGGATACCCGTTCCGATATTTTTGCATTTGGGATCGTCCTTCATGAAATGATATCTGGAAAGCACCCCTTCAAAAGGACAGACCCATTTGAAACCGCAGGGGCAATTTTGCGAGAATCCCCGCCTCCGTTGAGTCATTCAGATTCCATGGCTCCTGAGGTCGCGAGCTATATTCTGGGGAAGATGCTGGCCAAGCAGGCTGACGAACGCTATCAAAGCGTCCTCGAAAGCCGCACAGACCTGCGAAACCTCTTGACCAGCCTCACCCCCCAAGGCACACCTGATCCCATTAGATCTCCCGTTCGCCGTCGCACCCTCCTGCACTTCCTTCCCTGGCTGATAGCGACCGTCACACTGTTGGGGCTGGCATTTGTACTCCTGTCTCAGCCAGAGCAGTTTCTTGACCCGTCGAGTCTGCGCCTCGAACTGAGCGTCGGGTCAAATCGACGGGTTGCACACTATTACCGGCAAGGGATCGCTCTTTCCCCTGATGGATCTCTTCTCGCCATCGTAACCGGGCAAGTGGAGAATCCATACCGATTCCCGGATGAAGTCGAGATTGAATTGCGCAGGCTTGACGAGTGGCAGTCTCGAAAAGTCCAAGGAACGGTCAACGGTTTTCAACCCTTCTTCTCACCCGACGGAGATTGGCTGGGTTTTACCGTTTATGTCGAGGAAGAAAACTCATTCTATCTAAAGAAGGTCCGCGTGGACGGAGGGGAACCCGTCACCCTGTGCGAATGTGAGGCTCGCTGGGGAGCAACCTGGTCAAAAAGAGGAACCATCATTTTTGGGACGGGATCGGGCGGTCTGATGGAAGTATGGAATCCGGAGGAGAACCCAGGGAACTGACGGCTTTGAATACAGGGGCGGGAGAGATCAGCCATCGCCTGCCTTTTCTACTTCCGGACGGTCAGGCGGTCCTCTATACGACGGCTTTGGAAGCAGATTCCCTGGGTAATGCCGCAAGAGTCGGCGCGCTTTCCCTGACGACCGGGCAACAAGTGCAGCTCGTTGACGGTTGGGACGGCCGGTACGTCCCTACGGGACATTTAGTATTTGCCAGAGACGGAAATCTGCGCGCAATCGCTTTCGATCCTGCTTCACTGACAACGAAAGGGGCTGAGATTCCTCTCCTGGAGGATGTGACACAATCGCTTTTCACGGTGAATCCTACCCTCAGGACCGGTGGGGTCCAAATGTCGTTTTCGGATTCGGGTTTGATGGTGTACCTGGCAGGCTCCGTCTTTCCCGAAATCAAGAATACTGTGGTCTGGGTCGATCGGGATGGAAGAGAAGAACCAGTTGGCGTCGAACCGAGGAACTTCTTTACCGCTAGAGCTTCTGAAGATTCAAAGAGTATCCTTCTCACGGCGCTCTATCCTCCTCAGGATATCTGGCTCTACGATACCGTCCGCAAGACGGCTCGTCGGCAGACATTCGAAGGGAACGGTATCTATGCCGTCTGGGGACCCAGTCCAGAAGGGTTCACCTTCAGTTCCGATCTGCTGGGCCCTCGCTCCATATTCACGAAAGAGATCGATTCAGGTCCATCGAAGCCCACTCTCATGTACGACGGAAGTTCGAGCTACCTGCGTCCCAGTGCCTGGAGTCAAGATGGTCGATTCTTGACATTCGTCGAAGCGAACCCGGACCAGGGTTTCGACATCGGATATCTTTCAAGGGATGGGGCGAAGAAGATATATCTGGGAACCCGTTTTTCAGAGCAGTACCCTGAAATCTCGCCTAATGGCAAATGGATGCTTTTCACAACCAACGAATCCGGTCGTCAAGAAGTCTATATCCGGCCATTCCCTGGCCCGGGCAGGACCCAACAGATCTCGACGAACGGGGGATATGAACCCGGTTGGTCGCCGGGTGGAAGCGAGGTCTATTATCGCTGGAGAGAAGAGTTCTTTAGCGTCCGGCTTCGGTTTGATCGAGGCGGTAATGCAGTCACCGTTGGAGAGCCTGAAAAGCTCTTTGAAGGCGATTACGGGAGTTCGTTCGCCATCCGCTCATACGACCTTGCGTCGAACGGCCGGTTTCTGATGTTCAAACGACCAGACGAAGCGACCCTCAACGAAGCCATTAACACCTTCTTCCCCGATCACATCCAGGTCATCTCGAACTGGTTCACCGAGATCCAGAGCAAAGTGCCCGAACAGTGAAACGGTCCCTTGAGGAGTCGCCGGCTCCCATCCGTTAGAGTGCACCCACGTCAGGTGAGACAAACAGACCTTCAGTTGAGATCGTCCATTTGACAAAGGTTTGACTCCATTCTCCTCAAAGGATCACCTCCTGCGTATTGCTGGACCGGGAGGTATTCAATGGAAGACAGCACTTCACTCCGTTCCATTTGGATTGATCAGAATCATCTTGAGCATGGGGATAGATTTCACGACCTGAACTGGATCTCATCGGAAGAGGCGGCAGTTGCAGAAGCTGAACGGTCTCGGCTGCTCCAATCCTTCGAAGACAGTGTGCCTCAGAGTTGCCGTGGAAACTGTATTTAACCTCGGCGCACTTTCTCCCGGCTGCAGGAAATGCACCGAGGGAACTTGGTCCTGCCTGTTCGGTAATAACAAATGCA
>CP070717.1:1108033-1114443 GCA_020350445.1 Acidobacteriota bacterium
ATTAGCGATTAGCCATTAGCGATTAGCGATTAGCCATTAGCCATTAGCCATTAGCCATTAGCCATTAGCCATTAGCCATTAGCCATTAGCCATTAGCCATTAGCCATTAGCCATTAGCCATTAGCCATTAGCCATTAGCGCTCACATCAAACGCAACATCCAGGTTCGGGGCACTGTGCGTGAGCCATCCCAGGGAAATCAGATCGACACCGGTGGCCGCAATCTCGGGAACGCGTTCGGGTGTTACACCGCCCGATACCTCGGTGATTACTCGACCCGAGACAAGTTTCACCGCCTCTCGAATCTCCTGCAGCGACATGTTGTCGAGCAGCACCGCATCCACTTCCTGCTGGATAGCTTCTTCGAGCTGAGTCAGTGTTTCGACTTCAACTTCGACCTTGACCATATGCCCGACGGCTGCACGCGCCCGCCTCACCGCCTCGCTAATCCCTCCGGCGATCGCCAGGTGGTTTTCCTTGATCAGTACTGCGTCGTCGAGTCCAAAGCGGTGGTTGAAACCGCCCCCGGCGCGAACGGCGTATTTTTCGAGAACCCGCAGGCCCGGTGTCGTTTTGCGTGTGCAAACGATCCGGGTCGGGCTCCCTTCGATACTCCGAACGATACGATGGGTGACGGTGGCGATGCCGGAGAGGTGACCGAGAATGTTCAAGGCCGTCCGCTCACCTTCCAACAAGGTCCGGGCACTGCCGCGAACGGTGGCGATGACATCACCGGCAGTGGTCTCGGAACCATCCCGGATGGCAATGTCGATACTCACCTCGGGATCGAGCAGGCGAAACGCCGTCGCGGCGAGCTCAACACCCGCCAAACAACCGGCCACCCGACTCACGATCTTCCCTTCACCAGTCGCATCCACCGGAATGATCGAAGCGGTCGTCACATCCCCCGCCCTGCCAAAATCCTCCCTTAATGCCCGGCGGACAAAATTCTCATAGAGGATGGGATTCAGGGGGATCAATTTGGTCGATTTTCTACTGTCCATAACGGTTCAACCGGATTGATGGGGGTTAATGGATAGGTTTTCGGACTGCCTGGATCCTACTTGGCAAGACTCAGACTCTTCTCAGGTACCAGCTGAGCGTCTGAGAAATAGAGCCGGCGGCGCCACTCGGAAAGGCTTTCCGGAAAATCACTGCGGTAGTGCACCCCTCTCGATTCTCGCCGAATCAGAGCCGCCTGGGTTACCAGCTTCCCCACCGTGACCATGTTTCGGACTTCCGATGGAGCCGGCCCGAGTTCGCGCTCAATCCGCCCCAGTTCATTGAGAGCCGCTTCGAGCTTGCCGGCGTCCCTGACCAGGCCGACATTGGCCCACATCAAGCGACGGATTTCCATCTTGAGATCGTCTCGTTCCCGGACACTCGAATAGAGCGTTCCCGGATCTGCCGATCGAGTCAACAGGTTCCTTGGATGCCAGCTCGATTGAATATCCCGGGCAACCCGCTGGCCAAACACGAGAGCTTCCAGCAGCGAATTGCTCGCCAGACGATTCGCACCATGGAGCCCGGTTGAGGCCACTTCACCGCAGGCCCAGAGCCCCGGAAGAGAGGTTCGGCCCACACGATCCGTCACAATCCCTCCAATATGGTAGTGGGCCGCAGGAGTAGCAGGCATCGGTTCAATGCGGGGATCGATCCCGTGTTGACGACAGGCCTCGTAAACCGTGGGGAACCGTTCGGGGAACCGGTCGCCAACCGCTTTCCGCGCATCCAGATAGACTTCGCTTCCCGACTGGCGCTTCCGCCAGATCGCCCGGGAGACAACATCGCGTGGAGCCAGCTCCGCCAGCTCATGCTCGGCCAGCATGAATCGATCACCCTCGGAATCGATCAGCACGGCTCCCTCTCCCCTCAACGCTTCAGTCAGCAGGGGCAATGGACTCGCTTCACAGGCCAGCGCGGTCGGGTGAAACTGCATAAACTCGAGATCGACTAACTGGGCACCGGCACGGGCTGCCATCGCCAGTCCATCTCCCGTGGCTTCCATGGGATTCGTGGAATGGGTAAACAACGACCCAATTCCTCCGGTGGCGAGAATGATGGCTCCCGCCCGAAACAGGACCCAGGTCCCATCCCCGCGCCGGGCCAAAACGCCACTAATGCGCCGTCCCGAAAGCCAGCCTTCTCCCGAAACCATGTCGATCGGCTTCGGCGACCCGCTCTCGAGCAGGATTTCCGCCGCAAAACAGTCTTCCTCAAGATGAATGCGTGAGGATTGACGGACCGCTTCTACTAGCGTCCTGACAATCTCCGCCCCAGTTGAGTCTCCATTGGCGTGGACAATCCGACGACGGCTATGGGCCGCTTCCCTTCCCAGTTGGATGCGACCTTCGTTGTTCCGATCGAATTTCGCTCCGAGCTGGATCAGTTGCTGGATCAGTTCGGGTCCCCCCTGGGTCACGATGTCAACGGTGTCGGAGTCTGAGAGCTCATACCCCACCGCCAGGGTGTCACCCGCGTGAAGGCCGGGGGAATCGTCTTCTCCCAGGGCGACCGCCACCCCTCCCTGGGCGAGTCGGCTGGAACTTCCATCGCCGATCGTCTTCTTCGTGACGAGTGCAACACTCAAAGGAGACAGGCCCAATGCAGCCGTCATTCCGGCAATCCCACTGCCGACAATAACGACATCCGTCTTGATCACATGATCCACGCCACTGAGTTTCATGAATTCTTGCCTCTCCCTACCTCGATCATTCGCTCAACGGAACGTCGTGCCCGTTCTGCCACCTGGGGATCGATTTCCACCCGGTACTGATCATTCTCAAGGGCCCACAGGATATTCGACAGCGTGATCTGCTTCATATGTGGGCAGAGATTACAGGGCCGGATGAATTCGACGTCGGGATACTCAACCGAAACGTTGTCGCTCATCGAACACTCGGTGACCATGACTACACGATTCGGACGCTCCCTGCCGACCCACCGGATCATTCCCGATGTGGAACCCACGAAATCGGCCTCAGCCAATACATCTGGCGGACACTCAGGATGTGCCAGCACTTGAATTCCCGCATGGTGCGCACGGAACGCCTTCAATTCGGCTCCCGTGAACCGTTCATGGACTTCGCAGTGGCCTTTCCAGAGAATGACTTCGACATTCGTCTTCGAAGCAACATGCTTGCCAAGATACTCATCGGGAAGAAAGATCACGCGGTCAACGCCCAGCGACTCGACCACCTCAACCGCATTGGCCGAGGTACAACAGATATCGGTCTCCGCCTTAACAGCGGCAGTGGTATTAATGTAAGTCACCACCGGAACCCCGGGGTAACGCTCCTTGAGCAGGCGGACATCCTCAGCGGTGATCGAATCAGCCAGAGAACAACCGGCTTCGAGATCGGGTATCAAAACCGTCTTCTCCGGATTCAAAAGCTTGGCCGTCTCAGCCATGAAATGGACCCCGCACAGAACAATCATCTGCGCTTCCGTTTCGGCCGCCTGCTTCGCCAGGGCCAGTGAATCTCCAGACAAATCCGCCACCCCATGAAAGATCTCCGGAGTCTGGTAGTTGTGCGCGAGAATGATCGCGTCCTTCTGCGCCTTTAACCGATTAATCGCGTCGATCAGCGGCGCATGAACGGGCCACTCAATCTCCGGAACAACGTCCTTCAGCTTCTCGTAGATTGGAGCCGTCGCAGCGGCAACCTCCGGCGTGTAGTCGAACTGGCCGCTTCCTCGGTTTTCTATCGCCATTTAACTCCCCTTATACTCAAAGTGAGCATATACTAGATTCAAAAAATAACGTCGGCCGCAGCCAACGCTCGTACAGATAAGGCAGTGTAAAGCAAATGAACCTGACTGTCCAACACAACTACCTATCTACTCTAAAGATGCTATTCAGCCATTTCTGTTTCAGAAGACTTTTTAGCACTACCTTGGTTCAACTTCAACAGCATCCTAAAATCCCCGAC
The DNA here is from genome assembly GCA_020350445.1 of Acidobacteriota bacterium. GTDB lineage: Bacteria > Acidobacteriota > UBA6911 > RPQK01 > JAPXNP01. The sequence continues at coordinate 1,111,965 of CP070717.1, forward strand.
AATCCCTAAGAGGTAGGCAGCCCCACTCCAGGCGCTCGCCTTTCAGTCAACACCTCCCTGCGGAAGCGGAACAATTCGGCCGGACGCCCTCCGGTTTCGCTATCGATCTGCCCGGTCCCCTCGACCAGCCCTCCCCGGTCCACGAGACGTCGGAAGTTCTGCTTGTGCAGGCGAACGCCGGCCAGGGCCTCGACTACCCGCTGCAACTGGAGCAGGCGAAAGGTGGGAGAGAGCAGTTCGAAAACAACCGGTCGGTACTTGATCTTCCCTCGGAGCCGTCCCAGGGCGGTAGCCAGCATTCTCCGGTGGTCGAGAGCCATACGACGTCCCATCAACTCGCGCTTCTCCACAGCCGTAGAAGGCCGTCTCTTGCCCCGATAGGTCCGGACCGACTCGTCGATAATCCCCGCTTCATAAAGCAGTTCATATCGCTCCAGGACCTTCTCTCCATCCCACTCGGAGCCTCCCAACCCGAAGGCGATCGCTAAGCGCTCCTGCCGGTGCGTACGGGAAGCCCATTCTTCGGTACCGGTCACCCATTCCTCGAGTTTCGGCAGGATGACCTGGTCCAGGACTTTCGGTCGCCCCCTGCGCCAATCCTCCCACGGCAGAAAGCTATAGTAATCCAACCACTTCGCGCGCGAATCGAGGGCAAGCTTGACTTCCCGAATCAGAGCGAGATAGGCAATCGACAGCATTCGCGGCCCACCCTGATGTTCAATCGGATGGCGATGGCGATCACCAAACGTGTAGAGCTGTTCAACGTACTCGAGTTCGAGTCCTGTCTGCTCTCTGACCCATCCGCGGACACCCCGTTCCAGGGTGCGGTCCTTCTCCGCATCGAGAGGCCCGAAGGGGAGTGCAGCGAGTTCGTGGTCATCCGTCATCGAAAGCTCACTACCGCGAACCGTCAGTACACGAGGAGATTCGTCGGTTACCGCGACAATCACGGCATTGAGCCCAACCATGAAGCGCTGTCCCTTGCGGATGGTCATCCCTCTGCCTTTCAGTCTTTCGGCAGGACCCCGCTGCCCTTCCACCGGACCCAGGAAAGCTGGAAAAGTCCTCCCACCGAATAGCTTGCGAGCCCGATGAAGATACCCGGCATCCCACCCCACATTACACCGATCCAGAGACCAATGCTACAGGCGACCAGGAAGACAAAAACCGATTCCGTGATCCCCCGGGTCTTTCTCGCATGAACCAGGATGCCCTGAAACCAGTTCAGCAGCGCGCTCAGAGCCGGAAGCAGCAGACCAAACCAGATCGCTGTTCCCGCCAGACCGGCCAACTCTTCATTGAGCCCCGATACATCCACGAACCAGATCCGCGAGAGAGGGGTCAGGGCAATGAGAGCCAGCATCAGCGTCGTCGAACTCCCCTGAGTCAAGGCGAAACGACGCAACTGGACATGGGCACCGGGTTTATCGAGCAGTGCGACCGCCACCTCCTGGTAGGCATGTCCCAGGCAGCGCAACATGAAGAAGAGACCGTAAACCACCGGCCAGACCGCCAACGACTCGAGCGGCTGCGGCATCCGGCTCAGGGCAGCACTACTGACCGGCTGAATCGCCAGGTTTAAAAGCGAGGTCAGCGCAAGCGGGACATAGAAGGCAGCAAATGAGCGCAGGTTCACCGCTTCGTTCGCCGGCGGGGCATCGCGCAGATCTCCAGCCAGAACGGGCCTTACTCGGAGGCCGACGAAAAGGGCTTCGAAAATCACGCCGGCTGAGACCGCACAGGTCGCGACCACGATCCCGGCAATCGAACCCACCCAGTAGCCGACCGCCAACACCGTGACATCCGCGGCCAGTCGAACCACCGTTCCCAGGCTGACAGCTTTGGACTGGCCGAATCGAATCAATACACCCTGGTTGAAGCGCCGGTAGGCAATCGACCACGTCCAGGGTGTCATGATCATCAGTCCGATCCTGGAGGGCTCGAGAACCTCGGGAGGGGCGCTGATGACGGAAATCACAATCCAGTCAAAAACCGGAGTAAACGCGATCAGTATATGAACGAGCGTAAGCGAAGCACCCAGCCATCGGACATAGCGTCTCAACGTAGTATAGGTGGCCCAGTCCTTGCTCAACGCGGTCGAGGCAGCCAGCAACATGATGACCGGGGCCTCGATCAGAATCGCAAGCGGAAAAACGACCGAACCATACGCCGCCAGATTGACCGTCGGATCTGTCAGGCGGGCGATGACCGCACTGATCGCCGGCAGTTCCGCCGACATGAGAAGCCAACTGGCCGCTAAAGGCCACCAAGCCTTGAAGATCTCCCGATATGTGACCCCACTACTCACGCTTGACACGTGCAAAGCATACGCGATTTCAAGCGCACACCGCTAATCGGAAGGCAAGCGTCCCGCTTGCCAAATCCGTATCGCAACCGAGCCGGTTGCGTTCCGATTGGGTGTCCCATTTGCCAAACCCGTATCGCAACCGAGCCGGTTGCGTTCCGATCGGGTGTCCCG
>CP070717.1:1114543-1123492 GCA_020350445.1 Acidobacteriota bacterium
CCTTTGCCACCTCGCAGGCTGAAGGCATTCAGCCCGAAGAACCGGTGACGGAAGCGCCGCCGAGTTCGGCCCCGGACACTGGGGATCAGCTTGCTCAAGCTCCAAGTCAGGCGAAGAAACCCTCGGCACCAGCTGTAGCCGCACCTCCGGCCGAGTCTGTCACAAAGACCCCGGCGCAAGCCGTCGCAGAACAAGCGACACCGAAGGCCCCGGAGCCCCCGCCTGCCCCGACCACCGCCGTCCTGGCGAGTGGAACGCCAATTCAGGTCAGGCTGGCCCAGGCCCTCAGTACCAAGACAGATACCACCGGGAAGACGTTTGAGATGGACCTCGAAGACGATTTACTGGTTGATGGGCAGCTGGTTGCTCCCGCGGGAAGCCGGGTCACCGGAAAGATTGTCAATGCGGCCAAAAGCGGCAAAGTCAAAGGTAAGGCTCAGATGGCGATTACCCTCGATTCGGTGTTCGTCAACGAAGAGGTCTACGCGATTCGCTCCAATACCTTAAGTTTCGAGGCCCAGAGTTCGACTGGCCGGGACGCCAAGCGGATTGGGATCGCAACCGGTGTCGGTGCAGTGATCGGGGCAATAGCCGGAGGCGGCAAGGGTGCTGCCATCGGCTCGGCGATTGGAGCCGGCGCTGGAACAGGGGTCACCCTTGCCACTGCTGGTGAAGACGTGGAATTCGCCGTCGAACAGCTCTTCGAGTTCAGTCTCCAGAATGATTTGGAGATGAAGATTATTCGTTAGAGCAATCCCTCATTGACGAGCAGTTCGGCATTGTAGATCGAACCGCCGGCTGCTCCTCGAATCGTGTTGTGTGAGAGAACGGTCATCCTCAAATCGAAGAGAGTGTCTTCTCTCACACGACCGACAACAGTCGTCATCCCGGCGCCGGTCATCCGATCGAGCCTCGGCTGCGGACGACCGGGATCGTCCGATACCACGATAACGGGCTTCGGTGTTGAAGGCAGACTGCCGCTCCGGGCCGGGGCCTGGTAGTCCCGCAACGCCGCAATCGCCTCTTCGACGGATGCCTTCTTGCCCAATTCGACGGTCAGACAAACCAGATGCCCATCGCTGACGGCAACCCGATTGCAATGGGTTGAAAATGTGACATCGGCCAGTTGAATCTCTTCATTCACAAGAGAGCCCAACATCTTGCGCGGTTCCCACTCCAGTTTCGGCTCTTCCCCCGCAATGTGGGGAATGACGTTATCCAGAATGTCCATTGAAGCGACCCCGGGATATCCCGCCCCGGAAATCGCCTGTAACGAGACCCCGAAGACCTTCTCTAATCCGAACCGATCCATCAACGCCTTGAGAGCGATCGTGGTCCCGGTCGACGTACAGTTGGGATTCGTCACGATACATCCAGACCACCCCCTCTTCCTTCGCTGAACCGGCACCAGATCGATATGGTCCGCATTGACTTCGGGAAGGAGAACCGGGACATCAGCCTCACGGCGATAGGCTCCGGCATTGGTACAGACCGAGATTCCAGCCTTCGCGAAATTCGGCTCCAGTTCCTTCGCCACTCCCGAGGGAAGAGCCGAGAAAACCAGATGGGCATCCAGCCCAGCAGGGTCTGTGGGCAGCACTTTGAAGTCCCGAGCGTACTCGGGCATCGGTTCTGAAAGAATCCAATGGCAGGTCTCTGAAAACTTCTTTCCCACCCTGCGTTCCGACCCCGTCACTGCGACGACCTTGAACCAAGGGTGACCTGCGAGTAATTGAACAAAGCGTTGGCCGACACTTCCGGTCGCACCTAAAACCGCTACGGGTATTTCCTTTGACATTTAAAACCTCCAATAAAACGGCGGGGCTATTCTAAATCAAGTCATGGAGAGAACGCACCGTAAGCTCCATATCCTTGGCTGCGACGACGAGACTGATCGCAACCTCGGAGGAACCTTGTGCAATCGCGATCACGTTGACACGGTGTTCTCCCAGAGCACTGAACACTCGGGCAGCAACACCAGGAGTGTGCCGCATACCCGCACCCACAACCGTTACGATCACCACTTCTTCGCTCGCCCAGACGCGATCGATTTCACGATTCATCAGCTCGATGGAAAAAGTGGTTTCGATTGCCGAGATAACTGTCTCGGCGGAATCAGCAGAAACAGCAAATGAGATGCTCTGTTCGGAAGATGCCTGGCTGATCAGGATGACGTTCGTGCCGGTCTGGGCGACTGCGCCGAAAGCTCTTGCGGCGACGCCGGGGACCCCGAGCATGCCGCTGCCTTCAATCGTAATCAACACCTGTCCACGAATTGAGGTCACCGCCTTGACGGTTTGCTCCGAAGAGGAGGCTCCTTTTGCCAGGAGCCGTGTCCCGCGGGCGGATGGCTCGAAAGTGTTCCGGATTGCCAGGCCGATACCGGCCTCGATGACCGGACGGATCGTCTTGGGGTGCAGAACTTTGGCGCCAAAATAGGCCAGTTCCGCCAACTCCAGATATGACAGAGTTGGAATCGTCCTCGCGTTCGGAACGATCCTGGGATCAGCTGTCATCACCCCATCGACGTCGGTCCATATCCAAACTTCATCGGCCTGTAATGCCGCTGCGAGAATCGCCGCAGAGAAATCGCTTCCCCCTCGCCCCATGGTCGTGATCACACCGGCAGGGTTGGCGCCCATGAACCCGGTCACGACAGGAACAGTACCTCGTTCCAAAACCGGTACCAGGTGTTTACTCACCTGCCGGCGGGTCGCCGTCCAGTCGGGATGGGCCGCCAGGAAGTTCGAATCGGTGATGATCAGCCGCGAAGCCTCGATTGCCTCGGCGGGAATCCCCATCCGATCCAGTACGGCGGCAAAGATCCGAACGCTGAGCCGCTCCCCCAGGGAGCCGACTGTATCCAACGCTCTGGGTGTTGCCTCACCCAGCACACCGATCGCTTCACAAAAATTCCTGAATTCGCCGATCAGTTGGTCGATCTCGGCAAACAGTGAACGCTGTACGGCCGGATCAATCCCCAGTTCTTCAATCGTATGATGATGCCGTTCCAACAGTTCATCGGCCGCCGCTTCGGCGACACTGACATCACCATCCGCCGCTTTATGTGCACCCTCGAGGAGCAGATTCGTGACCCCCGAGAGTGCCGAGAGAACAACTGTCGTGTGTGGCCAACGCTCCAACGAATCAGCGACAATTCGAGCAGCTCGTTCGATGGCTTCCGGCGTTCCCACCGAGGTTCCACCAAACTTCATTACCAGTGACTTCTTTTTTGCCATACTCCTGTTTCCTGCACTCATCCCACTCTCCAGTTCGGAAGAAAATCCGCCAAGAAGTATAAAGCAACTTCAGGGCAAGGCAACCCATTCGCTACGATTTGACCGTCGTATACGTATTCGGGGATTGACAAACTCATTCGCTTCAGCTACTTTACGTCGGCGAGATTTTGGTAACAGGCGTTAAGAAAATATTGGATGGATTTTACACCAGTGATTAAGAGCCTCCTGATTATTGTCATTGTAATCGGCATTATCGCCCTTAGCGGTGGGCGGATGATGGGGGCACAAGCACTGAAACAAGCTTGACCATCCGCTCAGAAAAGAGGATTCATTGGCCCCCGGAACTCGGGGGCTTTTTTTTTGCTCGATAATTTTTGAAATGACACTGACACAGAACGTTGACGGAGACCAGAATGCGATCCAATCGAATCAAACAGGGTTTTGAAAGGGCACCTCATCGCTCACTGCTCAAGGCAACAGGCGTGACCGATGGGGATATGAAGAAACCATTCATCGCTGTATGTAACAGTTACATCGATATCATTCCCGGCCATGTTCATCTGCAGAAATTTGGGGCCGCGGTCAAACAGGCGGTCCGAGAAGCCGGTGGAGTTCCCTTCGAGTTCAACACGATTGGTGTCGACGATGGAATCGCCATGGGGCATATCGGGATGAACTATTCCCTACCCAGCCGCGAGTTGATCGCGGATTCGGTGGAAACGGTCGTCAATGCCCACGCATTTGATGGACTGATCTGCATTCCCAATTGCGACAAGATCGTCCCGGGAATGCTCATGGGGGCCCTCCGTCTCGATATACCGACAATCTTTTTGAGTGGAGGACCGATGGCAGCCGGCAAGACACCGGATGGCCGGACGGTCGATCTGATCTCGGTTTTCGAAGGCGTCGGGGCACACAAGGCCGGCAAGATCGATGATGCCGAGCTGAAACTGCTCGAAGATCATGGCTGTCCTTCCTGCGGTTCCTGTTCTGGGATGTTTACGGCAAACAGCATGAATTGTCTGCTCGAGGCGCTCGGCCTGGCACTTCCGTTCAATGGGAGTGCCCTGGCGGAAACCCCCGAGCGCTACGAACTCGCCCGGCAAGTGGCCCGGCAGATCATGGAGCTGATCCGGCAGGACTTGACTGCGCGAAAGATCGTGACACGAGAAGCGATCGATGATGCCTTCGCTCTCGATATGGCAATGGGTGGCAGTACGAACACGGTTCTGCACACACTGGCCGCCGCCTATGAGGCGGGGATCGACTATCCCATTGAGCGGATCAATGAAGTGGCCGAGAAGGTTCCCCACATCTGCAAGGTGAGTCCCGCCAGTCACTGGCACATGGAGGATGTGCACCGTGCCGGTGGTGTTCCGGCGATTCTCAAGGAAGTCAGCCGGCGGACGACTGTTCTGCACCTCAATCGTCCGACCGTCACAGGCAAACCGTTTGGTGAGAACTTCAGCCAAGCCGAAATCAAGGATTCCGAAGTCATCCGCAGCTGCGAGAATGCCTACTCCCAGAAGGGAGGCCTGGCAGTCCTTTTTGGGAATCTCGCTCCGGATGGAGCAGTGATCAAGACAGGAGGCGTCGGTGGCAGCCGAACACATCGGGGTCCGGCCCGCGTCTACGAAAGTGAAGAAGATGCCACCCGGGGAATCCTCGGAGGAGAGGTACAGTCGGGAGAGGTCGTAGTCATTCGCTACGAGGGACCCCAGGGAGGTCCGGGGATGCAGGAAATGCTGGGCCCAACCGCCCAACTGCAAGGAATGGGTCTCGGTGAAGAAGTTGCGCTGATTACGGATGGGCGGTTCTCGGGCGGAAGCCGCGGGCTTTCGATCGGGCACGTCAGCCCCGAGGCGGCAGCCGGGGGCCCCATCGCGATCGTACGCGATGGTGACATGATCAATATTGATCTCGACGCTCGCTCGATGGAACTGGAGCTTGACCCGGCTGAATTCGAACGCCGGACCCAGGCACTGCCAACGTTCGAGCTTGAAATCAACAGCCGCTGGCTCCGGAGATACTCCCGGTTGGTCAGCAGTGCGAGTACAGGAGCGGTTTTCTTGGATTAGATTTCATGGTCTGGTGTCGCAACCTGTTTAGAGAGTCCACAGGAAGCGCACCGGCAAATGGAGAGGGAACGAAATGAAGCTTACAGGAGCGGAAATACTCTGGGAATGCTTGATCAGGGAAGGAGTCGATCTGGTTTTCGGCTACCCTGGTGGAGCCATCCTCCCAGCCTACGATGCAATGACCAAATACCCCCAGATTCACCACGTGCTCGTTCGTCACGAGCAGGGTGCTGCCCATATGGCTGACGGTTATGCCCGGGCGACTGGTAAGGTCGGGGTAGCGGTTGCCACCAGCGGGCCTGGGGCAACCAATCTGGTAACAGGTATTGCAACGGCGATGCTCGATTCTTCGCCGATCGTCTGCATTACCGGACAGGTTCCGACATCGGTAATTGGATCCGATGCATTCCAGGAAATCGATATTACTGGAATCACGCTTCCCATCACGAAGCACAACTACCTCGTTACAGAGGTGGATGAAATTGCCCCGACTATCCGGGAAGCATTCCATATCGCCAAGAGTGGCCGCCCCGGTCCGGTACTGGTCGATATCCCCAAGGATGTGCAGATTGCCGTAACGGAGTACGAGCCGATTTCCGAGCCGGCCGTCGTTCCCAGTGAACGTCTCGTGACGGTGGCCACAACGGACGAGGTCGATCGAGCCCTGGCGTTATTGGAGGAGTCAGAACGGCCACTGATCCTCGCAGGTCACGGCCTCACCCTCTCAGGAGCAGAACAGGAACTCCTCGAGTTTGCTGAAAAAAGGCAGATTCCGGTTGCCCTGACTCTACTCGGAAAGGGAACCCTGGCGGAAGGGCACCCTCTCTGCCTGGGAATGATGGGAATGCACGGAGAGGCCCACGTCAATATCGCTATCCAGGAGGCCGACCTGCTGCTCGCCTTCGGGATGCGCTTCGATGACCGGGTTACGGGAGATCTCAAGACGTACGCTCAGAACTCGAAGAAGATCCATGTCGACATCGATGCGTCTGAAATCAATAAGAATGTCCGAGTCGATCTGGGCATCGTCGGCGACCTCAAGCATGTCATCGGCCAGATTACTGAGCGAATGCAACCGGCTGAACACGCCGAGTGGGTCAACCTGATCCAGAGTTGGCAGGACGACCGCCACCTGCGCGACATCTACAACGCCGATCCGGGAGGGAAGCTCTATGCCGCTCACGTCATCCGCGATTTGTGGAAATACACCGGCGGAGAGTGCGTGGTCGTGACCGATGTCGGCCAGCACCAGATGTGGGAAGCTCAGTACTACCACCACCAGCGTCCGCGGACTCTCATAACCAGTGGCGGTCTGGGAACCATGGGATTTGCCGTCCCGGCTTCAATCGGCGCCAAAATGGGGCTGAAAGACGGAGAAGTCTGGACCATCGTGGGTGATGGCGGATTCCAGATGACAATGATGGAGCTGGCAACGGCGGTGGAGCAGAAGGTCAATGTCAACATCGCCATTATGAACAACAGCTACCTGGGTATGGTCCGGCAGTGGCAGGAGTTCTTCTACGAAGAGCGCTATCACGCGACTCCTATGGGTAGTCCCGACTTCTGCAAGCTCGCCGATGCATACCGAATCCCGAATATGAGGGTAACCAGGAGAGAGGAGATCCCCCAGGCCGTTGAGTTCGCTCGACAGCAGACCGAGGGACCCGTACTGATCGAGTTCGTGGTTGAAAAGCACGATATCGTCTACCCCATGGTTCCCGCAGGAGCCTCACTGCATAACATGATCAGACGCCCCGTTGCTGGTGCTGTGACGGAGAAGGAGTAGCAGAGCCATGAAGTACTCAATGAGTGCACTGGTTGAAAATAAGCCTGGAGTCCTGAACCGGGTGGTGAGCCTGTTCAGAAGAAGAAACTTCAACCTTGACAGTCTGACCGTAGGACGGACCGAGATCCCGGACTTGTCTCGCATGACAATCCTGATCGAAGGCACGGAAACGGAAGCTCGCAAGGTGGAAAAGTGCCTGTCAAAGCTGGTGAATGTCGTTCAGGTTGAGCACCTCCATGACAAACCCAGCGTGATGCGTGATCTGGCACTGATCAAGGTCAAGGTCGAAGGAGACCGGCGTTCGGAGGTCATGCAGCTCTGCGACATCTTCCGGGCCCGTGTCGTCGATGTTGCCGAGAAATCCGTGATCGTCGAGATCACCGGGGAGGAAGACAAGATCGAAGGCTTCACCGACCTCTTACGGAAAATCGGGATCATCGAAATGGTCCGAACCGGTATTGTCGCAATGGGTCGAGGGGAACACACCGTTTCCCCGAACGGGTACCGCAAGACCGCTGCCAAGGGCAGTAAGTCTGTTCTCTAAACAGTTCCGGCGATTCGCAACCCAGGTTGTGGATCGCCGGCCTCCCTTCCCTGTCATCCGGGCTTTCGCGGGTCAAGGTATCTCGACCGAAGCCGGCATCCCTTCCAAAATCCTGACTGCCCGACTCAACGTATCGGTTGATTGCAGTATCTTCCCCTTCAATCGCTCGGGATAATCGGGATTCTCTCGCAGGAAGTCGCTCACGACACGATACGCTTCCACGTCCTGATGCCCCCAGAAGAGCGCATCCAACCAACGTTTCGGAAAGAAGATCGTCCCGGTTTGCTGAAGCTCCAGGAGCAGTTCCAGGCCCGGCCGCAGATACTTGACGGCCTCCTGCGAGTAGAGTGGATGGTTCAGGTAACGAAGAGCCTCTAAAACCCAGGTCTCTCTCTGCCGATTCTCGATCTGGGCGAAGCCGCTGAACAACGCGTCCCGTTCCCCCCGATCGCTTGAGACCGCAGGTCGCAGAAAATCAAAACGGGCGAGGCGTTCGGGATCCTCCGTCTCGGCCCTCTGACTCGCCATCATCTCCTCCACACCTGCCACCGACCGGATCGCCAACTGAAACACGAGCTCCTCTCGGTCCTGTAGACTCAGGCGCAGCGTCCCCAACTCCTCCTCCGCCCGAAAGATGCGACCCAGCCTCGCAAGCCCCTCCTCGGTCAACGCTACGGACTGAAGTGTCCGAAAGTACGTCGAACTAAGTCCGGGCCGATCGCTCTGAGCAATTGCCGTCCAGAGGATTCCCTCGATTTCACCCGCAAGGTGCTGCCGCTTTTCGGGAGTCAGAAACTGCCAGAAGGCCGATTCCAGAAGATCCAGAAGATGCTGCAGGATCAGTTCTTCGTTTTCCTGCTGGATTCCGCGTAACAGGAGACGAACCATGGCATCCGGGGGCCAGTTTCCCTCCAGCATGGTGTCCCAGAGTGTCAGCCAGGCCGAGGCCCGTGTCACCGGTGCTGCAATCCGTCCGAGTTCTTCACTCACCCGGCTCAGGGACTCCCAGTCGAATTCGAAACGCCCGTAGCCGAGGCCGTTTCCGTTCAGAAGGACAAATCCGTCAAACCGCTTTCCAATCGCTTCTGGAAGCAACTGTTCCCGCTCATTCAGTTCGACGGAAACCTGGTCCGTGCCGAGAAAGATCTCGAGCTGCTGAGGCCAGACTCGTTCGGTTCCGAGCGGATCCTCCTGTGTGACGACGAAACGCTGAAAACGCCCAGCCGAATCAACGTCAAACTCTGCTTTGATTGTCGGCCGGCCCGCCCCTTCGACCCAGACCAGGCTCCACTGGTTGAGATC
>CP070717.1:1123592-1136455 GCA_020350445.1 Acidobacteriota bacterium
GTACAATCGCATTCCGATGAACACCGAGAAACGAATAGAAGTCTTCCTGAAGCTGGTCCTGCTGGTCAGCTTGATTGTTGGTTTTGGCAGCGGTTGTGGGACCAGCCAGTCGGAGCTCACCTTTGAAGAGATTGACAAGATCGACGTCCACTCCCACATTTTCGACGACGTTGAAGGGCTGGCCGAGATGCTTGAACGCATCCATCTCCGGATCATCAACGTCTGCAACCGTGGGACTGACCGCTTCGTTCTGGTCCGGATGGAGGAGATGGCGGAAGAGCTGAATCGCAAGTACGGCAATGGGATCCTCCCCTTTGCTTCGACCATCGACCTGGTGGGGAGAGATGAGCCCGAGTATGCCGAAAGCGTGATCGAATGGTTGGGAAAATCGTTCGAGAACGGCTCCCTGATGGTTAAGATTTGGAAGGATGTCGGCCTGGAACTGAAGAATCCCGACGGTTCCTTCCTGATGCCGAATGATCCCCGTTTTGACCCGATCTACGATTACCTCGCCGGGCAGAACAAGCCTTTACTGGCCCACCTGGCTGAGCCGCTGGCTGCCTGGCTGCCGCTCGATCCCGAAAATGTTCACTACGGCTACTATTCCAACAACCCTGAGTGGCACCTCTATGGCAGATCGGAATACCCCAGCCATGAAGACCTGATGGCTGCGCGGGACAGCATCCTGGAGAAGCATCCGAATCTCATCCTCATTGGTGCTCACATGGGGAGTATGTCCCATGATGTCGCCGAGGTCGCCAAACGGCTGGACCGCTATGCGAATTTCTACGTGGAATGCTCGGCCCGGACGGCTGATCTGACCCGCCAGGATGCGAAAACTGTGAGAGAATTCTTCATTAAGTATCAGGACAGGGTTCTCTACGGCCTGGACATGACGCGAAACGCCATCACTGGGGAGCAGCTTTCTGCTGAAGAGCAGCGGGCCTTTGTAGACCGGCTCGAAGAGCGTTACCGGCAGGACTTTCAGTATTATGCCGGTACCGGCAGGATGGAGTATCGAGGCAAGGAAATTGAGTGCCTGGGGCTTCCCAAAGACGTCCTCGAGAAGTTTTACTCGGGAAATGCCCAGCGCCTGATGCCGGGACTCGGAAACTAAGAGCAGATTCAATCGAGGTAGCTTGATGAGCGAAGATCAGGGTGCGGTCAAACCAAAGGAGCTCCCGCAGATAGAGGAGCTGGCGGTTGAGGTTCTGGGTCCGGCGACGATCGATTCCCCACTGGCCAAGAGAGACCAGGAGTTTACCAGCGACTCACAAGGGGTCCTGGTAGCGTCTGAAAGGCGTCAGACCCGGTCATTCCTGGAGAGTGGAAAAGAGCTCCCGGCGTTTGAAGCCGCCGGTCCCCGGTCCCGGATCTTCTTCGATCCATCCAAAGTAAGTTGCGGGATCGTCACCTGTGGTGGTCTCTGTCCGGGCCTGAACGATGTCATCCGGTCGATTATCCTGACCCTGCGGAACGGCTATGGAGTCCACCGGGTGCTTGGCTTCCGCTACGGCTACGCCGGACTGGCGGCGCGAAAGTACCAGGACCCCATCTTCCTGGAGCCGGAGATGCTCCGTACGGCCCACCAGCAGGGAGGTACCCTTCTCGGTTCATCAAGAGGCCCGCAAGATCTCGGCGAAATGATTGACACGCTGGTCCGTTGGAAGGTCAATATCCTCTTCGCGGTGGGTGGAGATGGAACACTTCGCGGGGCAAGGGCTCTTTACGAGGAGATTCGAAACCGGAATCTCAAGATCAGCGTGATCGGAATTCCCAAGACCATCGACAACGATCTGATGTGGATTGAGCGCAGTTTCGGGTTCGCCACGGCGGTAGAAGAGGCCCAGGCTGCGATCACTGCCGCCCACACCGAGGCCGAGTGTGCCTGGAATGGGATCGGCCTGGTTATATTGATGGGGCGGCATTCCGGCTTCTTCGCCGCCTCAGCCTCACTGACCAGCGGAGATGTCGACTTCTGCCTAGTCCCGGAAGTGGCCTTTACCCTGGAGGGACGGGGGGGATTGCTGGAACACCTGGATCGGCGAATGAGTGAAAGAAACCATGCACTGGTGGTCGTCGCTGAAGGTGCCGGTCAAAGCTTGATCAAAGAAGCGGGAGATTCCAAGCGCGACGCTTCTGGCAACGTCAAGCTCAAGGACATCGGACTCTTTTTGAAGGAACGTTTCGCCAGCCATTTCTTCCAGAAGGGCCTTGATTTCACGATCAAATATATCGATCCCAGCTACATGATCCGGAGTTTGCCGGCCAATTCGATGGACTCCTCGTTCTGCCTGATCCTGGGACAACATGCCGTTCATGCAGGCCTGGCGGGCAAAACCAATATCATGATCGGTTTCTGGAACCACCGGTTCACCCATGTCCCGCTGGACCTGGCGGTGGGCAAGCGTAAGCAGCTCGATCCTGCCGGAGAGGTTTGGCAACGGGTACTGGATGCCACCGTTCAACCTTCATCGATGGTCGGTGTCCAGCCTTGAGTCAGGATGTACACCGGAACAGCAGGCATCGTACGGGACAAGTAGCCTTCTGGTAGCGCAGTTGCCTTATCGATGGGGATTGCTCAGAATGGGTACTATATTTCTCAAGGAGATCTCAAATGAAACGAAAGAATACTCTCGCTGCTATTGTTCTCATGATGACAATGGCTGCGGCTTGCACGCCGGCCCAGGAACCGGAGACCGCAGCTCAGCTTCCTGCTGAATCGGTTGAAGCTGAAACGGCGATCAACACCTTGACGGAGGCTGAGAAGGCGGAGGGCTGGACCCTGCTGTTCGATGGCGAATCGATAGACCAGTGGCGCACCTTCGGTGGTGACAGTGTTCCTCCCGGCTGGGAAGCCCAGGATGGCCTGCTCGTCTTCAATGCCGAACATGGCGGTGAAGGATTTGGTGACCTGACGACCATTGAACAGTTCGACAACTTCGAGCTGAGTCTGGAATGGAAGATCAAAGCCTGTGGGAACAGCGGTGTGCTCTTTCGAGTTTCAGAAGATTCCGATCAGGAGTTCCATACCGGTCCGGAGTTACAGATCGTCGACGCCACTGAAGGATGCTGGACCGATTACCGTGCTCCCGACGGTGAACGAGCACCCAATTCGGATGTCAAGCCGACCCAGCTTTCTGGAGCCAACTACGACCTGCATCCACCTACCAAGGACATGGTCAAGCCGGTTGGTGAATGGAACCACATGCTCCTGATCGTCAACGGCCCCCATGTTGAACACTGGTTTAACGAGGAGAAGGTCGTCGAATACGAACTCTGGAGTGATGAATGGAACGAAATGGTGGCCAGCAGCAAGTTCATCGAGTTCCCCAAATATGGGTTGAACAAGACCGGCCACATTGTCCTCCAGGACCACGGCAAGACGGTCTGGTTTCGGAACCTGAAGATTCGAAAACTTTAGACTCTCACACTCTGTGGCGAAGGACGCGACGCATTAAGAAAGAGACGGAGTAAGAGATGCATACAACCAGCTTCTTCCTTCGGGATTCGAATGAACCGCCGATCAACCGGATGCTGAATCCGTTTCAGAGATTCTTCAAAGAGGAGGCCTCTGGCGGAATCCTGCTTCTGGTCTGCACAGTAATCGCTCTGGCCTGGGCGAATTCTCCCTGGTCGGCGTCCTATCACAATCTCTTCCAGACGGTGTTGACTCTGGGCGTCGGAGATTTCGTGCTCTCGAAGGGCCTGATCCTCTGGATCAATGACGGGCTGATGGCTGTCTTCTTCTTCGTCGTGGGCCTGGAAATCAAGCGGGAGGTAATGGTCGGAGAACTCGCACAACCCCGCCAGGCGGCCTTACCGATTGCAGCGGCGATTGGTGGAATGGTATTTCCGGCCCTGTTCTTCTTCCTGCTGAATCCGGCTGAACCCGACGTTCGAGGCTGGGGCATTCCGATGGCGACCGACATCGCGTTCTCCCTGGGTGTGCTCAGCCTGATCGGCCGCAGCGTCCCCATTTCGGCCAAGATCTTTCTAACCGCCTTCGCCATCGTCGATGACATCGGAGCTTCCCTTGTCATAGCTGTCTTTTACACCGATGAGATTTCCTTGATGAGCCTCGCGATCGGCGGCGTCTTTCTGCTGTTCATGATCGTGGCCAACCGCCTGGGAATTCGCAGGCCCATTCCCTATGCGATTCTCGGCTTTTGCCTCTGGGTTGCGTTTCTGAAGTCGGGTGTACACCCAACAATCGCGGGAATCCTGGCAGCGTTGACCATCCCGGCCTCTACGCGGATCAATACCCGGAGTTTTCTGCAGAGTGCGCGTGTTTTCATTACCGAGTTCGAAAAGGACTGCAAGGAAGGGGAAACGGTATTGACCAGCAGCCGCCAGCGGGCCGCACTCGGTGCCCTGGAATCGGCGGCTGAGTACGCTCAGACCCCCCTTCAGCGCCTCGAACACGAGTTACATCCCTGGGTCTCGTTCTTTATCATGCCGGTCTTCGCTCTGGCCAACACCGGGGTTTCACTGGGCGGCGGTCTCGGCGAAGCCCTGATGAGTCCGGTTTCGATCGGAGTCATCCTCGGACTGGTTCTCGGCAAGCAGCTGGGTGTGACGCTGTTCGCCTGGATGGCCGTCAAACTGGGGATTGCCGAGAAAACAGCTGACCTGACGTGGCGCCATATCTACGGGATCTCCTGGCTGGGTGCGATCGGCTTCACGATGTCACTGTTCATCGCCAACCTGGCCTATGCATGGCTCGAGGTTCTCGATTCAGCAAAGATCGGGATTCTGGCGGGCTCACTGATCGCCGGTCTCGGTGGCTGGCTGATCTTGAGACCGGGGTCGAGAATGAGCTGAGCGCTTAGCTACAGCGCACGGCTGTGATACTCCTGAAGACTGGTGACCGAAATCTCTTCCCTCTGCAGAGAGCGGATGGCTTTGACCGCCGCACGTGCCGCCGACAGGGTCGTGATACAAGACGTGCCGTACCGCGTAGCGGCCCGTCGGATCGCCTTTTCGTCGAAGAATGATTCTCTTCCCAGTGGGGTATTGATAATCAGATCGACGCGGTTGCTCTTGATCAGGTCCACCACATTGGGGCGGCCCTCGTTCACCTTATAAACAGAATCGACCATCAACCCCGCGCTCCTCAGGCTTTCCGCGGTTCCCCGCGTCGCGACGAGCCGGAATCCGAGACGGTCGAAGTCCCGGGCGATCGGAACGATATTCGTCTTGTCTCGCTCATTCACGCTGATGAAAACGATTCCCCTTTTGGGCAGGCTGACACCAGCCGAAAGAGAAGCCTTGGCATAGGCCAGGCCGAAATCGTCATCGGCTCCCATGACTTCACCGGTCGACTTCATCTCAGGGCCGAGAATCGTATCGACCCCATGGAACTTGGCAAAGGGAAAGACAGGACTCTTGACGAAGCAGGAGTTGACGGTCAGATCCGATTCGATTCCAAGTTCCTTCAGCTTCTTGCCAATCATGAGCTGAGATGCAAACTTGGCCAGCGGAATTCCCGTCGCCTTACTGACAAAAGGAACCGTTCGGCTGGCGCGTGGATTCACTTCGAGTACGTAGACCTGCCCATCGAGCATCGCGAACTGCACATTCATCAGTCCGACAACCTGCAAAGCCTTACCCAGTTCCCGTGTATAAGCTGTCAGGGTCTCGATCAGTTCAGCATCAGCTGCCAAAGGCGGCAGGATCGATGTACTGTCGCCTGAATGGATACCCGCCTCTTCGATATGCTGCATGATGCCCGCGATGATGACCTGATCACCATCGGAAAGGGCATCAACGTCATACTCATAGGCGTCTTCGAGGAAGCGATCGATCAGGATCGGATGTTCGGGTGAGACATCGACTGCTGTATTGACATAGCGCTGAAGGGAGCTTTGATCGTAAATGATCGCCATGGCGCGCCCCCCCAGGACATAGGAAGGTCGGACAAGGACCGGGTATCCGATCCTCTCGGCGACCGCCAGGGCCTCTTCAAAGGAGCGGGCAGTACCATTCTCCGGCTGACGGATCCCCAGATCGTTGAGCAGCTTTCCAAACCGTTTCCGGTCTTCAGCCAGATCAATCGAATCGGGCGAGGTCCCAATGATGGGGACACCTGCCTGGTGAAGCTTCTGCGCCAGTTTCAAAGGGGTCTGCCCGCCGATCTGCACGATGAGACCATCCGGCTTTTCCCGATCGACGATCGCCATCACATCTTCGTAGGTCAACGGCTCGAAATAGAGTCGGTCTGAAGTATCGTAATCGGTTGAAACCGTCTCGGGATTGCAGTTCACCATGATCGTCTCGTAGCCGGCATCCCGCAGGGCAAACGAGGCATGGCAACAGCAGTAATCGAATTCAATTCCCTGGCCAATCCGGTTCGGGCCACTACCGAGAATGATGATCTTCTTCCGTTCCGACGGGTTCGACTCATCTTCCTTCTCATAGGTTGAGTAGAAATAAGGCGTATAGGACTCGAATTCAGCCGCACAGGTGTCGACACATTTGAAGACTGGAGCGATACCGTGTTCGTCGCGGTAATCCCTGACTTCCACCTCCTCCAATCGATCTCCCCCCTGGCTCCCGAGCAATTGCGCAAGCCGCTGGTCGGAGAGTCCTTCCTGTTTAGCCTTTAGGATCAGAGCGGGGTCTACGCTCTTCCAGTTCAGTCCTTCCAGGATACGTTCAGTTTCGACAACCTGAGAGAACTGATCCAGGAACCAGCGATCGATCCACGTCATCCGGTACAGTTCATCGACCGAGTAGCCTTCGATCAGGGCTCGCTGCAGATAGGACAAACGGTCCGGGTTGGGCTGAATGAGCTTCTCCCTCAAGCGATCCGAGGGGAGGGAATCGACCGCCAGGGTCTTGCCCGTCTCGAGGGAACGGATACCCTTCCCCAGCGCCTCTCTGAAGGTCCGGCCGATCGCCATCACCTCCCCGACCGACTTCATCTGGGTACCGAGGAGAGGTTCAGCTTCGGGAAACTTTTCGAAGGTCCATTTCGGGATCTTTACGACCACGTAGTCCAAGGTCGGCTCAAAAGAAGCCGGTGTCTTCAGAGTGATATCGTTTGGCAGTTCGTCCAGGGTGTAGCCGACAGCGAGTTTGGCGGCGATCTTGGCAATTGGAAACCCGGTCGCTTTTGAAGCCAGCGCTGAACTTCGACTCACCCGGGGATTCATCTCGATCACGACGATCCGGCCGTCGTCCGGGTGCACACCAAACTGGATATTCGAACCGCCGGTCTCAACTCCGACGCGTCGGATGATCTTGATAGCGGCATCACGAAGCGCCTGGTACTCCTTGTCCGTCAAGGTCTGGGCGGGCGCAACGGTAATCGAATCCCCGGTATGAACTCCCATCGGATCAAAGTTCTCGATGGAGCAGATGATCACGACGTTGTCATTGAGGTCGCGCATGACCTCGAGCTCGAACTCTTTCCACCCGATAATCGACTCTTCGATCAGGACTTCGTGGATTGGGGACAACTGGAGTCCGCGAGCACAGATCTCTTTGAATTCCTCACTGTTGAACGCAATCCCACCCCCACTGCCTCCCAGGGTAAATGATGGGCGGATGACGGCGGGAAGACCGATCTCATCCATGAGGGCCTCGGCTTCACGCAGGCTGTTGGCAAAGCCTGACCTGGGCACATCCAGGCCAATCTCTTCTATGGCCGCTCGAAACAGGCGTCGATCCTCCGAGACCTTGATCGCTTGGATCTTGGCTCCGATCATCTCCACACCATAGCGGTCCAGCACACCGCTCTCGCAAAGATCGACTGAAACGTTCAGCCCGGTCTGACCACCGACCGTCGGAAGCAGGGCGTCGGGCCGCTCTTTACGGATGATCTCCGCGACATATTCCGGAGACAGGGGTTCGACATAGGTACTGGTGGCAAACTCGGGATCGGTCATGATCGTGGCCGGATTCGAGTTGACCAGTACGACTTCATAGCCATCTCGCATAAGGGCCTTGCAGGCCTGAGTCCCGGAATAGTCGAATTCGCAAGCCTGACCAATAACGATGGGGCCGGAACCGATGATCAGGATCTTTTCTAAGTCATTTCGTCTTGGCATGCTCTTGAGTCTCTATCGTTGAAGCTCCCAGAAAAACCGCTCTCCTCTGCGAAAGCTAATCCGAATCCATCAGGCTTACAAAATCGTCGAACAGATAGTAAGAATCGTGTGGTCCGGGAGAAGCTTCGGGGTGATATTGCACTGAAAAGACCGGCAGCGACCGATGTCGCAGTCCCTCCAGGGTCTGATCATTGAGATTGAAGTGGGTCAATTCCACCTCATTTGAATTCAGCGAATCGGGATCCACTGAAAAGCCGTGGTTCTGACTGGTAATCTCGACCCTTCCGGTCAGAAGGTTCTTGACGGGGTGATTCGCACCGCGATGGCCGAACTTCAACTTGAAGGTCTTTCCGCCCAGTGCCAGCGACAATACCTGATGGCCGAGACAGATTCCAAAGACCGGCTTCTTCCCGACCAGCTTCCGGACATTCTGTGCGATATAGTCGAGCGGCTCGGGATCACCGGGCCCATTCGACAAGAAGATCCCGTCGGGATCGAGGCGAAGGACATCTTCCGCCGCCGTTCTGGCGGGAACGACCGTGAGATCGCACCCGCGGCTGGCCAGCGAACGCAGGATATTCTGCTTGATCCCGAAATCGTAGGCGACCACCTTGAAACGAGGTTGATCCGCCCCCCACGTATAGCTCTGTTCAGTCGTCACATGCCGGACGTAGTCACTCCCGGCCATCCGGGGATGGGCGAGAACCTTAGAGGAAAGTGAAGTCGTGTCGAAATCGGAGGTTGAAATAATCCCCCGCATCGCTCCCACTTCACGGATTTCCCGAACCAGTGCCCGGGTATCGAGATCGGAGATGCCGCAGATTCCATTCTCGGCAAGGTAATCGGTCAACGCCTTTTCAGATCTCCAGTTACTGTGAATTCGACTGCATTCGCGAACGACGAAGCCCGAGACGAAGGGTCGACGCGATTCGACATCCCCCGAGTTAGTTCCGTAGTTCCCAATCTCAGGGTGGGTCATTGTCACGATCTGGCCGGCGTAGGAGGGATCGGTCAAGATCTCTTGATAGCCTGACATGGAGGTATTGAAGACAACCTCGCCAATCACTTCGCCTTCAGCGCCGAAAGAAAAGCCTTCGTAGAGGGAGCCATTCTCAAGGTAAAGTACTGCTCTCGATTTCATAAACGCGCGCTTTGTCCGTTATTCAGTCAATCAGTCCCAGTTTGGTGACCGGCCAGTAGCGGAAGACCGCCTGGCCGAAGATATTCTCGATCGGCACGGTCCCCCAGTTCCGGCTATCATTGCTGGAGTTTCGGTGATCACCGAGCACAAAATAGCTGCCTGATGCCACCCGGGTCGGACCCGATGAAGATGGATCGAAAAACTCATAGGGAACATAGGGTTCAACCAGTTCCCTGCCATTGACGTAGACCACTCCCCGTCGAATCTCAATTTCCTCTCCCGGAAGCCCGATCACTCTTTTGATAAAGGACTTCGCGGGATCCTTCGGATACCAGAAGACGACCACATCACCCCGTTCAATCTCGCTGACATGGTAGATGAACTTGTTGACGAAGATCCGCTCCTGGTCCTCCAGCTGCGGCAACATGCTGGTTCCTTCTACTTTGACCGGCTGCACCACAAAGACGACAATCAGGACGGCTGTCAGTGCGGCAAAGACTATGTCGCGCAGCCACCCCCGAAGTTCACCCAGCAGGCTGGGACGATGGTGTACAACTTCCTGTTCGACAGGTCCTTCTGCAGTCGAGTTTTCGCCTAACAGCTGTGTCTCCGACATTTGCGGTTCATTTCCAAGATTGCTAAGGGTCATCGAGCCGCCACGATTATAACAAAGGCGGGACCCCAGGGATGGCCCCCGACAGCACCGCGCGAGAACCGATCCCGGCGGACTGCTTCATGGTAAACACACCTCTCCCGAGAGACAAGCAGTTTGGGAATCAAAACAAGTATCGGACCGATGGAAACTCCGATCCCGATACTTAACCGCCCAGGATCTCCTGCTCCTTATGTTTCGCGAGCAGATCGATCTTCCCGATGAACTCATCGGTCAGCTTCTGCACTTCGTCGTGGCCCCAGTATTCCTCATCCTCCGAGATCGCCTTGTCTTTCTGGAGTTTCTTGAGTCGATCATTGGCATCGCGACGGATCTGACGAATGGCTGTCCGATGTTCCTCGGCAACCTTACCCACTTGCCGGGCGAGGTCCTTTCGCCTTTCCTCCGTCAATGCCGGAATCGGGACCCGGATCACCTTGCCATCATTGTTGGGATTCAGTCCGAGGTCAGAGGTCAGAATCGCCTTCTCGATCTGCCCGATCTGCGAAGCATCCCAGGGCTGAATCGTGATCAGATTGGGTTCCGGAGCATGGACCGAAGCCACTTGGTTCACCGGGGTAAGGCTGCCGTAATAATCGACGCTGACATGATCGAGCAGATGCACAGAAGCCCGTCCGGTTCGCAGCGAAGCCAATTCCCGTTCCAAGTCCTCGATTGTCTTATCCATCCGTTGTTTGGATTCTTTCGTGACTTCTTTCGTCATAGATCCTCACCCTGTTTCATTTATTGACGATTCTCGAACCGATCGGTTCACCCAGGACTGCCCGACGGATGTTCCCATCTTCGAGCAGGTTCAACACGACGATCGGCAGGCTGTTATCCATGCAGAGCGAAATGGCCGTCGCATCCATTACCCGGAGTCCCTTTTCGAGGACTTCGAGATAAGTCAACTGTTCAAAGCGCTTGGCATTCGGATTCAGGACTGGATCGGAATCGTAGACCCCGTCCACCTTGGTCGCTTTTAGGATGACATCCGCCTTGATTTCCATGGCCCGCAGGGCGGCTGCCGTATCGGTCGTAAAGAAGGGGTTCCCCGTCCCAGCGGCAAAGATGACAACGCGCTTCTTTTCCAGATGCCGTACAGCTCGACGGCGAATGAAAGGTTCGGCCACTTCGGCCATATGAATAGCACTCAAAACACGGGTATAGATCCCCTGTTTCTCGAGCGTATTCTGCAAAGCCAGCGCATTGATCGTCGTAGCCAGCATTCCCATGTAGTCGCCGGTTGCCCGGTCAAAGCCGTCTTTGACAACCTTGACTCCCCGGATCATGTTGACACCGCCCACGACGACGGCGACCTCGACTCCCAGCTGGTGGACTTCCTTTATCTGGCGGGAAATACCTTCCACGGTGGAAGGCTCGATGCCGAAGCCCTGATTTCCCATCAGGGCTTCGCCACTCAATTTAATAAGAACTCGATCATAGGCAGGATGTTGAAGGGATACAGCCTCGACAACGGGTTTATCCGATAGAATCTCCGTGTCTTCAGCCATACTGCTCAACCTGCCTTTCTTAATTCATCATTATCAACACAGGGTGGAACTGCTCTTCTCAAGCCTCCCTCCAGCGGCTCAACTGCCGATGAAAGTCCTCTTGATAAGGACAACAGAAGGGTTGCATTCAACCCTGATCGCCACCGACTTCAAAACGGGCGAACCGACGAACAGAGATGTTTTCCTTAATGGTGGCAATCTTCGACTTAATCAAGTCCTCGACCACCACATCGCTGTCCTTAATGTAGGCCTGCTCGTATAAACAGACCTCAGCATAGTATTTCTTCAGCCGGCCTTCAACAATTTTGTCGGCGATATGTTCCGGCTTACCTTCACCGATAGCCTGGTTTCGAAAGATCTCTTTTTCCCGCTCGAGGAGTTCTGCCGGGACCTCTTCACGGCGGACATACAGAGGATTGGCGGCAGCGATCTGCATTCCGATATCCTTCACGAATTCCTGGAATTCGGGAGTACGGGCGACAAAGTCGGTCTCGCAGTTGACTTCCACGAGGACTCCCAGTTTTCCACCGGCATGAATATACTGTCCAATGATCCCTTCCCGGGTTGCACGACCGGCCTTACTGGCTGCTGCAGCCAGACCCCGTTCCCGCAGGATCTTGACGGCGGCATCGACATCGCCCTTCGCTTCAGTCAATGCCTTTTTGCATTCCATCATCCCGGCACCGGTTTTGTCTCTAAGTTCCTTAACCTGTTGAGCTGTAATAGCCATGAGAGCCCTCCTCGTGAGGTTCGATTCTAATCGGGGTACAGTCCACCAAAGCGCGTGGAGCTGTTGAGTTCAAGCAGAAATGGGAAACGCACCCGCAGACCGGGGTGCGTCCACATCTAAATCAGACCGTTGGATACCGGCTCTGCCGAACCGGCTTCCTACCACTTCAGCACTAGGCTTCTTCGCCCGACTCACTCGAATCGGGTTTAGCTGCCGCAGGCTCCTCCTTCTTGGTCGAAGCCTTCCTGGCCGAAGCCTTCCTGGCGACCTTCTGAGCCTTATTCGCGGCCTTCTCTGCAGCCTCGGCCTTGGCATCCGCCTTCGGATCCTCTGCGGCCGGTTTAGCCTTTGCTTTCTTGCGTGGCTTGGGTGCAGCCTTCTCCGCCGCTGCCGGCTTCTCAGGCTTCGCCTCAGCCTCCGGCTTGGCTTCCGCAGGCGCCGCTTCTTCAGCCGGAGCAGATTCAGCAGGAGCCGCTGCTTCCGCTTCGGAAACAGCCTCTTCGGGCTTCTCAGCCTTCTTAGCCTCTTCAGCCTTCTTAGCCTCTTCGGCGGCCTTGGCTTCCTCGGCAGCAGGTGCGGCTGGAGCTGCTGGTGGGGCAGGAGGAGGTGCAGTCGGTGCTGGTGCCGCTGGTGCAGCTGCTGGAGCCTTCACACCGGGATCACGGCTCAGGATCGTTTCAGCTCCGGAGAATTTCTCCAAAGCTTCAAACTGTTCATCTGAAAGCCCAAAGGCCTTTTTCAGTGCTTCCAAACCACCTCTAACTGATTCCAA
>CP070717.1:1136555-1142050 GCA_020350445.1 Acidobacteriota bacterium
AGAATCGCCCGGTTCAAAGAAGGCTGGTTGCCCGGCCTGGCGGGGCATCTAGCCTCGCTGGTCCCAATGCGATCCGCGGATGCCTTGTTCTCTCCGGCAAATTGAAAAACTGGTCAGGTCACATCCGAATTTGTGAAACTCCAAGTGGACTTTGTGCTTTGAGAAACAGAGGGTAGCGAATTAGACTACTCCCCCGATGACCTTCGAAGCAATCCTGGTTCTGGTAATCCTTGTGGGTGCGGTCGCTCTCTTTGTCTCTGAGAAGTACCCGATAGACTTCGTTGCACTTCTGGTGTTGGGTGTGCTGCTCCTGCTAGGGCTCGTCACACCGCAGGAAGGGATATCGGGTTTCAGCAATCCTGCCACTATTACAGTCGCCGCGATGTTCATCCTGAGTGCAGGCCTGCAGAAGACCGGCGCTACAGCAGCCGTGGGACGACTGATGGTCAGGTTCGGCAGAAACTATTACGCGGCGTTGGTGGTGATCATGGGATCGATCACTGTCATCTCGGCTTTCGTAAACAACACCGCGGCGGTTGCGGTCTTTATTCCCCTGGTGATGGTTCTCGCAAACCGGAGGAAGATTGCCGCTTCGAGATTGCTGATCCCGCTGTCCTATGCCTCGCAGTTTGGCGGTGTCTGCACCCTTGTTGGAACATCGACCAATCTGCTGGTCAGTGCCATATCTGAACAGGCTGGATACGGAGCCTTCAGTATGTTCGAGTTTACTCGTATGGGCTTAGTCTTGTTCCTAGGGGGCACATTGTTCTTCCTGCTGCTGGGTCGATGGCTGCTTCCGGAACGCAGGGCCCAGGAACTCGCAGTCGCCTACCAGCTCGGAGAGTACATCACCGAGCTCCGTGTCCAGGCCAACTCGCCGCTTGTCGGCAAGTCCGTGGTGGAAAGCCGGCTCGGCGAAGAGCATGATGTCACGATACTCCGGATCATCCGCCCCGGGGATGCAGTCTGGGCCCCGCTCGAGCATGTGCTAAAGCCGGGTCACGTCCTGCTGGTCAGGGGAAAGATTCGCGAACTGATGAGGCTGCGAGACTCGGCCAAACTCGATTTGAATGTTGAATTCAAACTCCGGGATACCACTTTGCAGACCGAAGATCTGCGCTTGGTTCAGGCTTTGGTTGCCCCCGGCTCGGAACTGATCGGACACAGCCTGAAAGATCTGGATTTTCGGAATCGCTACAAGGCGCTGGTTCTGGCAATTCTGCGGCGAGGCGAGGCGATTCATGACAAGCTTAATTCCATTCAGTTTGGCCTCGGAGACGGACTCCTCATCCAGGCCCACGAAGCGGAGATCAATAAGCTGAGAAAAGACCAGAACTTCATTGTGCTCGATGAAGTTCCGGGTACTGTGCTGCGGCACAAGGCCCCGCTAGTTCTCGGAATCCTGGCCGCTGTAATTGGACTGGCTGCCTTCGACGTCCTGCCGATCCTTGTCACCGCCATCCTGGGCTGCCTCGCCATGGTCTTAACACGTTGTTTGCGGCTGGAGGAGGCATACCATGCCATTAACTGGCAGGTGATCTTCTTGCTTGCCGGCATCCTTCCGCTGGGGATTGCGATGCAGAATAGCGGGGCAGCCGGTTTCATCGCCGGGAATGCCGTCGGCTGGGTCGGGGGCTTCGGTCCCGTCGCCGTCCTTGCTGCAGTGTATCTGATGACATCGGTGATGACCGATACGATGAGCAACAACGCTGCGGCGGTCTTACTGGCGCCAATTGCCATATCGACGGCAGAAGAAATCGGGGTCGATCCAAGGCCGTTTCTGATGGCCATCACTTTCGCTGCTTCCACCGGCTTCTCTACTCCGGTAGGTTATCAGACCAATACTATGATCTATAACCCAGGGGGATACAGGTACACGGACTTTCTGCGCACCGGTGTTCCACTCAGCATCCTTTTCTGGATTCTCTCTGTGATCTTCATTCCGAGATTCTGGAGCTTCTGACAAGAACTCCAAATGCAACTTCACCCAGCGCTGCGATCCTGGGAGACACCCAGTTGCTGCCGCAAGCCACCTCTGCTCCTTGAAAACTGCCCCCGGGGTCACCCGAATGTTGCGTCCGCACAGATGCAGGTTTCCACCTGTAAGCCATCAAGAAAGTGCTCCAGCTCAGCTCCGATTACGGTACCCGATTTTCGCGCCAGGCCAATGAGCCCCCTGGCATAGAATCTTCCTTGGTGCCGCCCTGCCGGAGCAGGCGGGGGTCCGGGGGAAAGAATGAGGGGTTGCGGCCCCCTCTCAGATCCTAAAAGCGTCTCCTAAGGAAAAGCCGTTTTTTGTCCCATCGGCGCTCAAGACTTGCACTCCTGGGCTTGGGTAGTCGGCCCAAAACTGTTTGCCCTCATTCCGCCAGATTTACTAAGATAACGAGCAACTTCCTTACTCTGGAAAGTTATGATCGGTCAGACCGTTTCTCATTACGAAATAAAGGAAAAGCTCGGCGGCGGTGGCATGGGCGTGGTGTACCTGGCCGAAGACACGCGGCTCGATCGTGAAGTGGCGATCAAGTTCCTGCCCGCGGATTACTTTGGTGATCGCGTCGCCGAAAAGCGATTCGAACGGGAGGCAAAGGCGGCAGCAGCGTTGAGTCACCCTCATATCTGCCACGTCTACGACGTAGGTGAGTTTGATGACCAGCCGTACCTGGTCATGGAACGACTCCGGGGGCAAACACTCAAACACCGGCACGATGAAGGACCGATAGAGCTCAATAAGGCGTTGAAACTGGCCACTCAGATTGCCGCTGCCCTGCAGGCGGCCCATGCCCGAGGCATCATTCACCGCGACATCAAGCCTGCCAACATCTTTATCACCGAAGAGGGCTATGCCAAGGTCCTGGATTTCGGTCTGGCGAAGCGGCTGGAATCTGGACAGGAAGCGGAAGACGACCTTTCCTCAGCGCTGACCCGAGCCGGAGCTACACTGGGCACGCTGGCCTACATGTCACCCGAGCAGCTTCGCGGGAAAGAACTGGACGCCCGAACCGACGTTTTCTCGTTTGGGGTGGTTCTCTACGAGATGCTGACCGGGGCACACCCATTTCGCCAGGAATCGGCCAACGAAACCGTCGGGGCCATCTTGAACAAAGAGCCTGCTCCACTGACTCGTTTCCTGACGGAAACACCCGAGGCTCTCCAGCACATCGTGCGCAAGATGCTGGCCAAGACGCCTGAACGCCGCCACGGCTCCATGCAAGGAGTCCAGAACGATCTGGAACAGCTGATCGAAGATTCGGGACGCCAAAGAACGGTAACTTCTGGCCGGTCTTCCCCCTGGTGGCTTTTTGCCGGCATTGCCCTTCTATTTGTTCTTGCCCCGGTCAGTCTCTACTGGATTTTCGCCCCGGCCGAACCCGATCCAGCTTTGGCTCCGTTGGAAGCAGTGCCCTTGACCAGTTACCCGGGTCTCGAAAAACAGCCGACCTTCTCTCCCGACGGCAGCCAGTTCGCCTTCGTTTGGGACGGGGAAAAGCGCGACAACATGGATATTTATGTGAAAACAATTGGGCCCGGGCAACCTCTTCGACTGACTACCGACGCCCTTTCAGACTTCGCTCCGGCCTGGTCTCCAGATGGCAGCCAGATAGCTTTTTTACGTTATAACGGAGAAAATCGCGCAGAGCTGCTCCTCATTCCCCCGACCGGGGGCACCGAACGCAAGGTCACCGAACTCAGTACAGTAACAGGTGAAGTAACTTGGTCCCCAGATGGGCAATATCTGGCCTATTCCGACCGGTTCGGCGACACGAAGAGCCTGGGAATCATCCTATTCTCCCTCGAAACAGGAGAGAGAATCTGGCTGACTTCTCCTCCGGAAACCGAAACGCGCGATTACCAGCCGGTCTTTTCCGTTGACGGCAAAATGGTCTACTTCATCCGTATTTCGTCCGGTGCTGACCTCTACTCTGTACCAGTTGAGGGCGGCGAACCCGAGTGGATCAGTCGCCCAGGGAGCGCTGCAAGTATGGCACTTGCGCCAGATGGGGAAGATCTGGTTCTAGCGGGTTGGGAAGGTGAGCTAAGTAGAGTTTCGGTTTCCAGACGAGCGTCAAGCCCGATTGTGGGTCTTGAAGGTCGAGATCTCGCCATCTCCCGGCAAGGACGAAAACTCGCCGTTGCCCGACAATCGATTTCGACCAATATCTGGAAACTCGATTTGGAGGACCCCGAGGGTGACTCAGCCAAACCTTTCGTCCTTTCCACAAGAGGAGACGCCAACCCTGCCTTCTCCAGAGACGGAGAAAGAATCGTTTTCACCTCGAGTCGGTCGGGACAATACGATATCTGGACTTGTAACTATGACGGGTCGAGTCTGCTTCAGTTGACAACGATCGGGAATTGCGGAAGCCCGCGCTGGTCACCAGATGGAAAGTGGATCGTGTTCGATCGCGTAGTCGATGGAACTTCCGATATCCATGTGGTGGGCGCAGCGGGAGGTGCCGTCCATCGGATAACTAAATCGGAATCAGCCGACATTCTTTCAAGCTGGTCCAGTGACGGGAGATCCGTATACTTCACCTCCAACCGGACAGGTGAGAATCAGATATGGAAGACTACTTTTCTGGGCCCACGCGAGGACGATGCGATTGAGTCAGCTATCCAGGTGACTCAGAATGGTGGCTTTAGACCGATCGAGTCCTTCGACGGGAAATACCTCTACTATCTCAAGTACAGAGGGGACGGCCGGATCTGGAGAATGCCGGTCGAAGGTGGGGAGGAACTCCTCGTATCAGAATCGATCAACGCCTGGTGGCCGAACTGGGATCTCGCTCGAGACGGAATCTACTTCGTCGAACGACAGCAAATGTTGGGCTTCCACTGGTCAACTCGCCCCCTCTTCACTGTTGGCATGGAGTGGATTGTGCGATCGTACAAGTTTGAGGACCAAAGCATAGGTGACGTAGGAGTGCTCCAACACCCACCCAGTTCGGGGCCTGGGTTCGGAATTTCCCCTGATGGTCGCTGGCTGCTCTCCTCCCAATACGACCTGGAAGAATCAGATCTGCTTCTTGTGGAGAACTTCCGTTGATCGGTCTGCGGAGCGTCCCTGCAAATGCCGCTCCGTCAATTGGGGCTCTCAGGGGAGTCAACCGCTGTAGTCCTCGAATGTCTGGCTGGATCTGACTCTGTTGAGCTGGCTCCCGCCTCTGAGATTTCCCTCTCATAGCGCTTCGTGCGGTCCCCGGTAAGAAGTCTTTCTGTCTTATGTCAGCTAAAGTGGGACAGATCGGGGCATATTCGTAAATGGAGAGTCGAACGTCTGCGGTGCGCAACAAGGTGGGCAAACCTCCCCAAACACCAGCTAAAACGAGGGACAAGAAGCCTGTAAATGCTTGAATAAAAAAGGCTAGACACTATTAGGTATGGCTCATAACCCAAGGGTCGGGTGTTCAAAGCCCCACCTCACTTTACGGATGCAGGATTCCTGTTCGATTGCGATTTTCTGATTGCCTGATCCATCCCGGCCCCTTATCATC
>CP070717.1:1142150-1157334 GCA_020350445.1 Acidobacteriota bacterium
CGACTACCTGCAGTTCTACGGCGAAGAAGGCCCAGCCGGGCCATCCAACCATTTCACACCCGTGCAGCTGACCCTGGGGTTTTCAGACAGTCGGCAGGCCGAAATCAAGCGGCTCAAAACTCGCGCTATTCTCAACCTGGAACCAGCTGGGGGACCGTTTCCCGTTATCGTCGTGGGACAGGGCCTCTACTACGAATCGCCTGTCACCCACGTCCTCCTGTGTGAGTATTTGGCAAGCCACGGGTTTCTTGTTGCAGCCTCTCCACTCAAAGGCACTCACAGCCAACTCAGCAACCTCTCGGTCCCCGACCTGGAAACCCAGGTCCGGGATATGGAACTAACCCTTGCGCAAGCAGCTGCGCTTCCCTTTGCCGACCGTAAGAAAATGGCCGTGATCGGGTACGACCTCGGCGGAATGTCCGGGTTGATCCTCACCATGCGAAATCCTGCAGTTTCAGCGTTCTTGAGCCTCGATTCAGGAATTCTCCACCCGCACAGCTCAGGCCTTCCCGGCAATCACCCCAGCTATGACGAAAGGCGTTTTACCCAGCCCTGGATGCACGTCATCCAATCCCGGTTTATTCAGCCCGAGAAGGACTCAACCCTCAAGCGGAAGCGTTTTGGTGATTCTTACCTGGCCGGCGTCCCGGTCTCAAATCATGGGGCCTTTACTCTTTACGCCGCGCTGGGAATCGAGAATCCGGTCCCTGGCTTCTGGGAAGAACCGGAACCCAACCTTCAGGAGACTTACGAGTCAATCTGTCGGCTCGCTCTCACCTTCTTCGACGGTTACCTCAGGGGGAATCCGAAGGCAATTCACACGCTCCGTACCCTCGCCTCAATTTCAGCACCCGACACCGGTGAAATCCGCTTGGAATTCAGTCCCGGAAGTCCTCAAACCATTGCCTCCGAGGGAGAACTCATCGATCTGGTGATCAACCAGGGATACGCTGCGGCCAGCCCTCGGATCGAAGCCCAATTGGCCAGCTCCAGTGGACAGGAGATCTTCAGTGAGAAGTCACTCACCTGGCTCGGTTACCACTTCCTCTATTGGTGGGGGCGTCCTGGGGAGGCGATCGACGTCTTTGCGCTCACCGTCCGTCTATTCCCGAATTCACCTGATGCCTACAGTGGTTACGCCAGGGCATTCCTTGCCAACGACCAGACTGAAGAGGCGAGGCAGGCCCTCGGCAAATGCCTTGAGCTTGATCCTGGAAACGAGTACGCAGAAAAGATGCTCGCGCAGCTGAATCCAACCTCAGAGGCGAAGCCGGAATAAGTGGCTTCAGAACGGTAAACCACCCCACGCGGTTGCACTCACTCCTTTCCCGGCTTTATCATTTTCGTAAATATGGAGTCTATTGACGACACAAAGGGTAAGAAGATCGGGAACTTCGAGATTCTGGGTCGCATCGGAGCAGGCGGGATGGGAGAGGTCTATCGAGCTCGTGATCGGCGCCTCAATCGAGAGGTCGCACTCAAGCTCCTGCCCCCAGCTTTTTCCTCTGATCAGCAGAGAATGGGGCGTTTTGAGCGAGAGGCCCAGCTGCTGGCCTCGCTGAACCATCCTAATATTGCCCAGATCTACGGCCTGGAGGACATCCCTGAAACCGACACACTGGGTGGCGGCAATCCCACACCGACTTCGATAGTTGCAGGCAAACTCCCTGGACTGACGGGTCCTTTGAAACTGCTGGTCATGGAACTGGTTGAGGGCGAGGATCTTTCGGAGCGAATCTCCCGAGGACCGATCCCGGAGACAGAGGCGTTAGATATCGCCCGGCAGATCGCGGAGGGACTAGAGGACGCTCACGAAAAGGGCATCATTCACCGCGACTTGAAGCCGGCCAACATCAAAGTTGCTCCAGACGGAAGAGTCAAAATCCTTGACTTCGGCTTAGCAAAGGCAATCGAAGACCCAAGTTCAACTGCGGCCCAGAATCTTGCCGAATCACCGACTCTTTCAGTTGCCGCAACCCAGGCAGGCGTCATCCTGGGAACCGCAGGTTACATGTCTCCCGAACAGGCAAAGGGAAGACCGGTCGATCGGCGGACTGATATCTGGGCCTTTGGACTGATCCTCTTTGAGATGCTGACAGGGCGGCGGGTTTTTGAAGCGGCTGGCCTCACTGAGACACTGGCCGCCGTACTACGAGATGAGCCCGACTGGGGCAGTCTCCCCTCCAACCTGTCTCCCCGTCTCACCCGTCTACTCCACCGGTGCCTGGCCAGAGACCCGCGGCAAAGGCTGAGAGATATTGGAGATGCTCGACTGGAATTGGCAGAACTCCCCGAGCACCCTCAGTCAACTGTCCAAGAAACTGGTAGCCGACGATCGGCCCACCTCTCCTGGGTTGCAGCTGTCCTCTGCGCGATGTTGGCAGGGCTGCTCTGGCTAAATCAGGAGGGCTCAGTCATCCCTCAACCTACCGTCGCCCGGGTCAATATCAATCTCCCCGACGATAAACCGATAGTCATGGAAGGCTATCCCTCCTTTGCTATTTCACCCAATGGCGATCGTTTGGCCTTCATCTCAGGGGAAGGCGAACAGACTCAACTCTTCGTCAGAGAGCTGGATCAATTCGAGGCCTACCTCGTTCCCGGTACGGAAGGGGCGGTCAGTCCTTTCTTTTCGCCTGACGGTCTTTGGGTCGGTTTCTTTGCAGACTCCAAACTGAAGAAGGTCCTGATCCGCGGCGGGACGCCAACCACAGTCGCCCCGGCCAGGCTCGGAGCAGGCGGGACCTGGGGGAAGGACGACTCCATCGTCTTCTCGCACGAAGGAAGCCAGGGGCTGATGAGAGTCCCGGCAGCTGGAGGGAAGATGGAAGCGGCCACCTTTCTCAATCACGAAGCATCGGATAGCCTTCA
This sequence comes from Acidobacteriota bacterium, assembly GCA_020350445.1. Lineage (GTDB taxonomy): Bacteria > Acidobacteriota > UBA6911 > RPQK01 > JAPXNP01. Next base: position 1,145,022 of record CP070717.1, read on the forward strand.
TGTTTGGCCCCGGCTAATTCCTGACGGTAGCGTGCTTTTTACGATTCTCTCTCCGAATCTAGAACTCGTTCGGCTGGCTGTCCAACGGCCAGGGAATACTCATCATCAGGTTCTTATCGAGGATGCTTCCTGGGGATCTTACCTGTCTCCGGAAGTGACGGCGGATTCAGTCGGCCGTTTGACGTTCGTCCGCAAGGGATCGCTCTACGCTGTGCCCTTTGATCTCGAGTCGCTCGAACTTCGCGGAGAACCGGCGCCGGTCTTGGAAGAAATCAAGACTCCGATGGACTGGGGATTGTCCTTTCTCTCAATCTCAGACACGGGCTCACTACTCTACATAAAGGGAAGTGCCACGGCGGACCAGTTTAGGCTGGTCTGGGTAGATCGTGAGGGGAACGTCGAACCCATCTCAAAGGAGATTCGCGGTTTTGAAGATCTCAATCTCTCCCCGGACGGCAGAAGAGTAGCGATGACAATCGAAGAAGAGAGCGCACATGTCTGGGTTTATGATATCCAACGCGACGCTTGGACCAATCTCGTTCCTGTCGGAGAAAGCCGTGACCCAATCTGGTCTCCGGACGGCCGTTATATAGCGTATGGTGGGAAACGGGACGGCACATTTGGACTATTTCGCAAGCCCTTTGACGGAAGCGGCCCAGAGGAGACTATCCTCATTAACAGCCGACCCGAATGGCTCGACCCAATTTCCTGGTCTGTTGATGGGCAAATGATCTTCTACGATTACACGGATCCTATCAACCTGGACAACATCGGCATGGTGAGAGTGGGGGGAAAGCCAGAACCCTATCTGGAAACCCCCAGAGAAGAATGGAGCCCCCGGATTTCTCCGGATGGCAATTGGATTGCCTACGCCTCTGACGAGAGCGGGACTACGGAAGTCTACGTTAGATCGTATCCTGACAGCGGCGGAAGATGGCAAGTTTCCAATCAGGGTGGCCGAAGCGCTATCTGGTCGAAGGACGGACAGGAGCTATTCTACCGAAACGGCAACACCCTGATGCGTGTCCCTGTTCAGACCCGGCCAACGTTTTCCCCGGGCAAACCGGAACCGCTGTTCGAGGGGCGCTACCGACAGACGGGCCGCGATTACGATATCTCTCCCGATGGAACACGTTTCGTGATGATGCAGCCTCAATCTCCCAACACAGCGCACCAGTTAAACCTGATCCTGAACTGGGCCAACAATATGACTTCTATAGGTTTGCGGCCCTGACCGGCATTCCACCATCAGGCCTGAGCGACATACACAACGCTGTCCCTAACGAACGATAACACGCGGCTGCTGTCCCGAAGAATCAGCGAACTCGAGGACCCGGCTACCGATTTCGATGCCAGCTTCGGTGAGCCGGGCGGCTGGGACTTCGCTGCCGTTTCGGAACGGGATAAAGACCACCTGGAATTCCACCTGCTCCGCCTTTTCCGGAGCAGAAATCCTCAGACTCAAAGGATCTTCCACGTTAATTCGCTTACCAATCCCATGCTCGACTGATGCTGCCACCTCATTCGGGGCAATCACAATCCCCGCGAGCGAGACCTTCTCGCCTTCGATCACGAAGGTCCCATTGCTACTTAATGCAACCCTTCCACCCGGTTGCAGGAGAAAGTCAAATGAAGCCGGAGAAGTGGTTCTTGCCTGGTCCCGGATCACTACGGCTCCCCACTCGAGATCATCTGCGCCCGGTCTCAACATCACCAAATCCCGGACCACCGACTCGGACCCTTCATAACAGGCCGTCGCATCGGATCGCCACCAGACCATTTCGCCGGTATCCACGGCGTCCGTAATCTTCCCGACGCTGTCGTGGTCCTTTCGCTGGTCCTTCCCATCGATGACCAGGCAGTTGTGCCCCGGTGTCCCGGTGTTGAAGTAGATCATCTGCTTGTTGAAATACCCCGGCCCGACCCTTCCATAGCCGTAGTCTTTCAGCAGCCATTCCCCGGCCACATTGAGCAGGAAGTTGTTGACATCGAGATGGGAATGCGAGACATCCGCCACTCCGCTCCTGAGGTGAAGCGTCATCGCCTCAGTTGTCCAGTCGGTGCGAGCACCCGCAAACCCGGTTTCCCTGAAGACGTGTGATCGAGGCGTGTCCTGGGGTAACTTCCCCTGGATCTCTGCGTCGTACCAGAGCAATCCCCAGCAGGATGCGTCGAGATCAGTACGATCGGGCATCGAATCGGCCAACCACTGGGTCACGGGATTCCGGTATTGTGCAGCCAGTCGATACATCGTTGTTTCCATGGCGTGCCAGTCCGTCGTTCGACCGTCTCCAAAATTGGCAATCTGACCCACGTCGGGCCCAGCAAGGTGCAACCGGAAAAGGTAGGTATTCGAGAAGTAATCGTATGAGTAGAAATCCTCTTCGGAGTAGGGAGTAACCGCCTCGAGGAATCTCACCAGCGCCTCCATCCCGTATCCCCAGTAGGGCAGTCCCTCTTCGTACGCACCCTCATCCTCGAGTTCCTGGACGATGTGCCGTCCACCCCAAAGTGCCTTCTTCAGCCATGTCTCCGCATCGGGCTCCTCCCCCATCAAGGCGATCGCCGTGACCGCCAGCGCCTGATAACCGTTCCAGGCATGGTTCTGCCTCCACGTATCCTTCCACCAGCCCCGATCGTTGATCCCCTCCGCTGCCTCATACAAGATCCGCCCGTGCCGCCGGAGCGTCTCACGCAGGGCAATCCGATCCTCGGTTGACCAGCGATCGTAGAGCCAGTCGTAAGCGATCGAGATCCCAAAGAGCTGGTGTTTGGCAGCCAGCCCGGTGTTTTCGTAGAGCCCGGCTCCCCAAAGTGGGTATGTTGCCGGCTGGAGAGCCCAGCGACGGGTCAGCTCAAAGTACCGGGGAGAACCGTCGAGCAGGGCCACGAGAGCCATTCCAGGTAACTTGTAGCCATACTGGCGTTGCCAAAGCATCTCATCGTTTAGCGTTCCCGGACGTGTCGAATCTCCGCCGACTCGCGGCTTTCGAAACGCAGGAGGCACCTGCCCCAGAGCCGCATCGGCAGCTGACTTAAGCTTTTCCCACTTCGCACGATGGGTGGAGGTGATCTGCATCCTCAGTCGTTCGAGCCCGTCGTGACGGAAGAAGAGACGGGGCCTCCCCTCGACAACAACCTTTTTCTCCAAACGCGACTCCTGGGGTTGTGCCCGGAGAGAACCTGCCAAATCAACAGAAATTACCAGCACCATCATCGAACCGGCGATCAACCCAAGAAACCTGCGCATAAGCCCCTTCCTCCTCGACAAAATCAAGAATGCCTTCCCCCATCGCTACCGCTCTGGTCTATTATTGAAGAATTCACTGAACACCGAAACCCGTATTCTTGATTCTCTTTAGCGTCATATTCGGAGAGGAAGAAGCTGATGAATTGCCTGGTTACTGGTGCAAACGGACATCTCGGTTTTGCCCTGACTCGCTGCCTTAAGCAAGCGGGCCATCCCGTCAGGGCTTCGGTTCGGGACACCACCGATCCCAGCCGGGTCGGACACCTCGAAGAATTGGGCGGAATCGAGATTGTTGAGGCCGACCTCTTCCGTCCGGAAACCATCGAAAGAGCCGTCCAGGAGATCGACGTCGTTTTCCAGGTAGCCGCGGCCTACGAGTTCATTCCCCGCACGAACGCTGAGGAAATCATCCGCACGAGCCTGGAAGGCGGCATGAATGTACTCAAGGCCGCCAGGAAAGCGGCTGTATCCAAGGTTGTATTCACCTCCTCCTGTGTCTCCGTGGGGGTCACCCCCAGAGGAGGCCCTACGCTGAACGAATCGCACTGGAATCAGGAACTTAAAGTCCCCTACGTTCGCGCCAAGACCCTCGCCGAAAGGAAAGCCTGGGAGTTTGCCGAAAGCGAAGGGTTACACCTGGTTACCGTTCTGCCTGGAGCGATTGGAGGGCCACTGTTCAAATCGCCTACCCCGACCATCGATATTATCCAGGGAATTCGGATGGGTTCCGTCCGCTTCGGTGCTCCGCAAACGAACCTGCCCTATGTCGATATCCGGGATGTTGCCAAGGCTCACCTATTGGCTGGCGAGTCAGCCGCGGCATCAGGCCGCTACCTGATCTGTAATGATCATCTTCCCAGTTTCAGCGAACTCGCCGAGACGATGAACGGCGTCGACCCCCAGGTACCCAGGCCCGCCATGGTACTTCCAGACGCCCTCCTGCCACTGGTGCCCATCTTCGACAGAATCAGTCACAGGATCCAGGGCACTCCCCGGGTCATGACCCGGGAGCTGATCCATTCCCTGCGGGGAAAAGAGTGGAAGCTGGACACTGGCAAGGCGAAACGTGAACTGGGCTGGCGCCCCCAGGTCTCCTTACGCCAGAGCCTGGCTGACACCCTCGAAGCCCTGTCCTAGCTTTCTGGAGACGCGACGAACCCAGGACGCCGCACTCCAGGTCACTCGAATTCGAAGTTGCGCGGCGTTGGAACCTCGGGCAACTCCAAGGGGCCGAACTTCAGCTCATTCGGGCCGAAGACCCTCTTCGAATTCAACGCGGCCTCCCAGGTAATTTCATCTCCGCTGTAGCAGGAATCCCGACCCATGATACCGGTCAAGGTCGATTCAGCTACCTGTCGTGCTTCGTTGATCGGTTCGCCACGGCGGATACTGTCGATCAGGTTGATATGCTCCTGCTCGTAGGCATCGCGCACCTTGCCTTCGTATTGCCATTCGGTCAACCCTGAGATCTGGTTCTCCCCGTTGGATCGTCCCTTGGACCCGAGAACAGCCGCCGAGATTCGATTCGCACAATTCTCGATCTGCCGGTTCTGGCTAAAGAACATCGCGCCGTTGGCGTACTCATACTCGATCGCGAAATGATCGTAGATATGACCATACTCTTCGCCCGGACGTGCCAGGCGGCCACCCATTCCGTAGGCCTTCACCGGATTAGCGTCCATTATCCAGTTGATCATGTCGATCATATGAATATGCTGTTCAACGATGATGTCACCGGAAAGCCAGGTGTAATAGGGCCAGTTGCGCTGCTGCCATTCCATGTCGGACCATCCGTCCTCGCGCGGAATCATCCAGATCTCTCCGATGTTGAAGTATGCCCGCGCCTGGTAGATCTCACCGATGGCTCCTTCATGCAACCTGCGGACGGTTTCGATAATATCGGCCTGGTGACGCCGGAGGGTTCCGGCAGCGATACCCAGGCTCTTCTTCTTCGCGGCCTCACCTGACTCGATGATGGACCGGACACCAGGCGAATCCACAGCGACCGGCTTCTCCATGAACACATGCTTCCCTGCATCGACACAGGCATGGAGCTCTTTCGGACGGTAATAAGGAGGAGTGGCCAGGATGACGTAATTGACATCGTCCAAATCGATCAGGGCCTGATACGCATCCCAGCCCACGAAACATCGGTCGTCCGGCACGTCATTTCCCACGTTGCGCAACTGGGTGCGGCACTCCTCCAGCCGATCACGGAAGAGATCGGCCAACGCCACGACCTTGATCCCTTTCACCCCCACCTGGGATCCGGGGACCGCATCCTCCGTGTGATATCCGTTTCTGGGTGGAGGATAGATCACTTCGGTTGGAACCTGCAGGACATTGAGTGCCGCCCCGGTTCCCCGCCCTCCGCATCCGATGACCCCGACACGGATCTCATCCGATCCGGCAACGGCCCCAGTCACGTTTGGAAAGCCCACAGCGGCCACTGCGCCGATGGCTGAGGACTGTTTCAAAAACTGCCTCCGGGAAACACCCGGGTATCGGTTTCCTTTCAGATTCCTTTCCATTGCACAAACCTCCTTTGTTAATCCCCTAAGCAAATCAACCTCTGAGGCGAGAGTCAATGAGTGATCTTCAGTCTTCCGGAACTCAACCGACTCGAGGAACGTAACCATCCCGGTCGCGAAACGGGTTTGGGTCTGAAACGAATGCCGGGTTTCATACGTAATAGTTCTCAAATGGAGTTGCCGGTAGGCCGGCACCTCCCCATTTCAATCTAAAGTTCCAGTAACAGGAATATTGAGTTTCTTTGGAGGTCTAGACCTATGCGTATCTTCAACGTCTCTGCACTATTGGCCCTTCTCATGATTTCGAGTTCGCCCATTCTTGCCGCCGACAGCTACAAGGTGGATTCGGTCCATACCTTCATCAATTTCAAGGTCCTGCGTTCAGGCTTCAGCTACGTCGTCGGCCGGTTCAATTCCTTCTCCGGGTCCGCTACCTGGGACGATGCAGATCCGGCTGGAAGGTCACTGGAGATCACGATCGATGCGGGTTCCGTCGACACGGGGAACGAGCGCCGGGATCAACATCTGACCAGCCCCGACTTCTTCAACGCCAAGCAGTTTCCCCAGATCATCTTCAAGGCATCGCAGTTCAAAGAGACTTCGGTGGAAGGTTTTGATGCTGCCTGGGAAGCCGCTGGCGAACTCACTCTGCACGGAGTCACCAAACCCCTGACCGTGGTCCTCAAACAGGTCGGAAAAGGTGAAGACCGCCGCGGAAACTTCAACATCGGAGTCCAGGCCGAGTTCACGATCAAACGCAGCGAATTCGGAATGACCAACATGATTCCGATGGGTGGTGACGAGGTCACCTGCTACGTGGACGTCCTGGTTCAGCGTCAATAGCAGCAAGAGCCGAAGATATGGAAATCGAGCTTCTCGAGCAGGCAGCGATCTATGCGGTCTTGATTCCCGGAATTCCGGCCGCCCTGGCGCTGCTCTTAGCACCGGTTCGAGTTCAGCCTTTCGCCCTGGCCCTGGCCTATTTCATCGGGGACACGGCTGTGCGGGGCTGGCCCGGCTTACCTCCTGCCGACAGTACCCAGTGGCTTCCCTGGATCGCACTGCTGGCTGGCTTGCTGGGATCAGTGTCGAGGTCCGATCGAAAGCAGCAAGGTCAGCCCAGCTTTCTCGACCTGGCGACATTGAGCTTGATGGCTTTGGCGTTGGCACTGATTCTCATACCCGCATTTCGCTTTGCCTGGGAGCCTCTCGAGGGAGCGGGGTTGCTCGGTCTGCTCTTGCTGGGAAGCTCCATTTTCTGGTTCGGGATTCGGAATGGGAAGCTGGTTGAAGAGATGCCGGCAATCAGGACGGTCCTCCTGTTGACGACTGGAATCGGAGTTTCGATTCTCACCGGAATCGCGGGGAGTGTCGTGCTGGCTCAGGCAGTCGCAGTTGTCGCCACGCTCCTTGCCGCTGACCTCGCGATAGCCTGGGTCGGAAGGAAAGCACCGACCACAAACACGCAGCCCTTGTATGCGGTTCTCCTGGCTGCCTTCTTCGCGGCAGCCTGGTACTTCGCCGAGGCTCCGGCCACTGCCGGACTGATATTGGCTTCGGTACCCTGGCTGGCAATCCATATTCCGGGAAAATTCGGACTCCATCGTTCAACAAAGACCGCTCAGATCGTTGCCCTGGTTATCGCGCTCGCCCTGACAGCGACTGCCTGCTACCTGACGATCTCGGCCTCACCACCGCTCGATATGGAGTTCTGAGGAAATCAGCCCGGACTCTTGATTGAAAGGTCCCCGGCCTAATTGGTCCGTTCCTGGCGGAAGGCAACCAGTGACCAGCCCTTCTCAAATGAATTCTTGAGAATGTAGATGTTCCCGTCGCTCGCCCGCACCTTGAAGTAAGCGCCACCCGGTTCATACCAGCGATCGAGGACTTTCCGGACCTCGTAACCGATTGACCCGAGCTCAAAAACTCGAGGCCGCTCGTCAGCTTTGTAGCCATCGTAGGAAAGAACCTTCACCTTGAGCATGTGCATCAGGCCTTCCAGAAAACCTAAAGGATCAGCGGGAACCGAAGGGTCAGAATCGAGACACCTTCCATTCCTGATCCGTCCTGCCGTCCAATTTAGTGTACTTTGTTAAAGAGTAGCCGGTACAGCTTTCGGTGAGCAGGACTGCCAGAAAGGTGAAACGATTCGATGAAAAAGACAGACCCTCAACAGCCATTCATCCGACCTTCCAAGGAAGAACTCCGCGCAGACCTAACCACTCTGCAGTACAGCGTCACACAGGAGGAAGGCACTGAGCCTCCCTTTCAAAACGAGTACTGGGATAACAAGAAACCTGGAATCTACGTCGATATCGTCAGTGGGGAAGCCCTGTTCGGCTCGAATGAGAAGTTCGACTCCGGAACTGGTTGGCCGAGCTTCTTCTGTCCACTAGAACCCGATAACATCGTCGAAAAGCGCGATTTCAGACTGTTTCTTCCCAGAACAGAGGTCCGCAGCAGAAAAGGTGACTCCCATCTCGGTCATGTCTTTCCCGATGGACCTGCTCCGACCGGACGGCGTTACTGCGTCAACTCCGCCGCCTTACGATTCATCCCAGTCGAAAGGCTTGAAGAAGAGGGCTATGGCGAATACCTTCCTCTGTTCGAAGAAGAGGAGTAAGGCTCGACTCAAGAAAGTTTGTCAGGAGCTATCCACCGACAGGACTCCCGCCCAACTCCGCCCTCCCTCGAAGGGAATCGGGCTCAGACGAAAGGAGCCCGGACTAGTCCCGACCCTCTCGCTCCATGAAAGCCCCAATCAACGCTTCGATCTTCGGCCAGTCCACTCCCTCCAGGAAGAGTAAAGAGTAGCGAATCGAATAGACCGAGCCGGCCGGAAGTTGGACCAGCGTGTCATTCCCGGTCACCGATTCGTCTGGAAAGATGAAGGCCCGGTAGAAATAGTGTGGGTCACCAGCGAAATGCAGCGAGGGATTCTTCAGCACGGCATTGCCGCCATTGGGTCCTGTCATCGAAAGCTCATCGTAGATTGAAACAACAGCAAAGCCATGCGCCTGGCTGAAGAATGCGACCCACTGCGTCTCAAGGGGAAGAACGGGATTGCCTCTACGGTCCCGTAACTCCGTCCCCGACCCGGTGGACCAGGCGATGTGAGTAAAAGGGTTCTCCGGACCAGGCTCAACACTTAATTCATCCACCCGCAAGAGGGCGACCTTCGCAGGCTCCTGAACCGTCATCCTCTCAAAGACCCGGACCACCGGTGCATCCGGTGTGATCTCGTAAACCGTCTCCCCGAAGATCTCGGGAACTACCGGCATTGGGCCGCTTCGCTCGAGCCGGAACGCCTTGGGTCCCTCCTGGACTTCCCATTGCTGGGGGGGATCCCAGCGATTCGTGCAAACCCAGTCTCCTCCCTGGGCCAGGTTGGGGGAGAGGTGCAAAGTCGAGCTCGGGGTTCCCCGGCTTAACAAAATGTCGGGACCTTTGACACGGACCGTATTGATCTGTCCACTTCGACCGGTCCGCGGATTAGGGCTGAAATCGACAACGATGAACGGGTTTTCGACCCTCCAGGCGAGGTCATCGCCGGTGATTTGCAGATTCTGACCGAGAATCACCTGAAAGCCGACAGAAGAAACACCCAGGAGAAGCACAGCAAAGGTCAAAGAGCGTAGATGCTTCATGAAGGTGCACCCTATTCTTGAAAACGTTACGGGTCAAGTTCCGTAAAGCAACCGTCTCACTCACTCCTACGGAATGCGAATTGCTGAGCGCTGATCGCAGTTCAGGTTTCTCGGATTTGACGAATCTCACCTAAATGCCTGGTGCACTTCAAGTGTTTGGGGTTTGGGGTTTGGAGTTTGGCACGTTGGTGAATTCCCTTCGCTACCGAAACGGCTGCATTCTGCGCCTGACAAATAGCCAATAGCCAGTGGCCAATAGCCAGCAACCATTAGCCAGCTACATCAGTCCAGGCGAATCGTTCTACCCTGACGGGCAGACTCTCTGGCGGCTTCGAGTATCTCCACAACGGTCACATTGACTTACAGGGAGGAAAGATCGGTTGGGCTCACCTCCTGGGTACCACGAACAACTGCTGCCAGGTAACTGAACGGCTCCTGAAATACCCCCTCATTCGTCGGGGCTTCCACCTCGGCCTCATCCGCATCTCCAGCCAGTCGGATCCGCATCTTTCGGGCATCAACCGTGTGCACATAGCCCGTCTGCCCGTAGACCTCCAGATCTTTCCGGCCAAACGGCCAGTTCCACGAGGCCTGGATGATCCCTTGAACGCCCGGATAGGTCAGGATGATGGTCGCTTCATCATCCACCTTCGAGTAGATCTCCGGTTTCATCTGCTGAAAGACAGCCGTTACCGATTCCGGACGCTGCCCCTTCATCAACCAGGTAATCAGGTTTGCTCCATAGCAACCGAAATCGATGCTGGCTCCACCGCCGTTCTTCACGGGATCGGTCAACCACGACAGAAACTCAGGTCCAACACCGATCTCCCTGGGCCCTTCGTGCCCATCATGAACGACAATCTTGCGCACAGCTCCGATCTGAGGATCGATATGAACCCGCCGAAACGCCTCCGCCGTACTGGGATACCAGGTCGTCTCGTAGTTCGTCACCACCTGAATCCCATGGCGATGGGAGAGTGCGGCAATCCTTCGAGCATCCTCCAGCGTAGTTGACAGCGGCTTCTCGACCATGACATGAACGCCTCTTGGCGCACAGGCTTCTACTACCGCGAGGTGTTCAGAAATCGCATTAAACGCAGTCACGGCTTCCGGCTGAGTCCGTTCCAGCATCTCTTCGAGAGAGCCAAAAACCAGATCCATTGAAAACCCGAATCGCCGTGCGTACTGTTCAGCCAGTTCACGGTTGGGTTCGAAAATGCCGACTACCCTAACGTCGTCGCCAGCTTCCCGGCCGAGGATCCATCCTACATGACCGTGAGTCAGTCCAGCGACCCCAAGGCGGACCGGAGGATTCTGGGCCATCGGGCTTCCCAAATTGACCAGGAACAGAAGACCACCCAGGACAAACCGAGTAATGGTTCGCATGAGCCCATTCTAGCCACTCTGTACTGGCTTTTCCTCTCTAACCGGTTTATGTTGAGCCCCATGAAGCGCTATCCGATCGGTCTTTTACTGTTCTTTTTGACCGTGCTGTCTCTGGTTCTGGCCGCCCAGTCCGAGGAAGAGTCGAACACCGATTTCGCTACACTTCGTTCAGCTGAGCTCACCTGCACCATCGGCAACAACGCGGCCCTTGGCGAACATCTCGAGGGCTATAACGGGGTCTTCGAACTCACATCGGTCCATCAGGGCGAAAACCTGTTCGTTCCCGCCTATGCGGGTCTGAATCTCGAGCATGTCTTCGACGGCTCGGCACGGGTGAACACCGACGACGTGTTCTTCGAACCGCGGCGGGCCCCGATGGAGTTTGACCAGATCGATGCTCGGACGGCGGTCCTTTCGCAGCCGTCGCTCCCGACCTGGAAGGTCTCGAGCAAGACCACCTTCCGACTTGTCAATCCCAACTATATCGACGTCACGGTGGAGGTCACGCCCCACACCGATTCGTTCGAAGGAGGCGGATTCGGTCTTTTCTGGGCCAGTTACATCAATGGCCCGTTGGACAAGAGCATCTACTTCCAACGCCCGGGGGGAGATGGCGAGCCGGTCTGGCAGCAGTTCTCAACCCAGCTTCACAACCGCGACAGTACCGTGACCCACAAGGACGATCAATTCGTTTGGGAATTTTCACCGGAGGCCCGGCCAGCCCTGTTCTCGAGCATTTCTCCGCTGAGATACGAGCTTCCCTTCTTCTACGGCCGTTTTCGAAACATGGTCTTCATCCTGATCTTTGATCAGACTGAGGGGATTCGGTTCACCCAGTCCCCTTCAGGCGGTGGAACATCAAGAAAGGGAGATGACACCAATCCCGCCTGGGACTTCCAGTGGATTCACCCCGACTTCGAAATCGGCCAGACTTACAGACTCAACTACCGTGCCGTCTACAAACTCTGGGAAGGCCGCGAAGATGTTCTGAAAGAGGTGCGGAAGTTTAGGTAGGGCTCGTGCCTGCGGCACGTCGCCCGTGAGGCTGCGCTGGTGAGACTCCCGCCTTCGGCGAATCGTTGGTGAGGTGCCTCACCAGGCGAGCGTCAGCGAGCCCTCACCCCAACTTTCACCAGAGGACGAAACTGCGTACAATCGATGGAACCTCTGCTAACCGGGTCAACCAAGGAGTTTCATTGAATGAAGAGTCTAGTCCGCCACGTCATCCTGTCTGGAGTTGCGCTTGTCATCGCGGTTGTTCCGCTCGTTGGGGCTGAGGAACCCCTAGTCCTCATGCGACAGGGACAGCACTGTACCGACGATCCCAACTGCTTCAACCGGTTCCACCCCGACATCCCGATGAACTCGAAGGCGAAGCCGGGACAGTTGATCGTGATGGATGTCCGCAATGCCGGAGATCTCGAACTCGATGCCTCCGGAGAATGGACCCTGCTCGATCCCCCGGGAAGTACGGTGCACCCGATTACCGGTCCAGTCTA
>CP070717.1:1157434-1169078 GCA_020350445.1 Acidobacteriota bacterium
GCCTGGATAGTAGAATTCTTTCACATCTCGTTCGGATGGAACGGCCTCGGTGGTCGGATGAGAGTGGTAGATTCCGACCAGACTTCGCCCCTCGGTTCGAATCTGCCGAAAGAGTTCGAACAACTGCCTTGGCGGGATTGAGAACGCTCTGGGGCTCTGGAGGCTGTTTTCGCAGGGAACTACCCTTTCAACTTCTTCGGCACCTTCGACGGGGCCAACCAGCAGGCCGCAGCATTCCCGGGGTGAATCCCGCCATGCATGTTCAATGATTTCCTCCAGGCGTTCTCGATGGATCTTCAAGCTTACCCACTTCCACTACATCAGGTTCAGTGGATCGATATCGACCCGAATCGATTTGAGATCGACCCTCTCACTGGCCAATTCTGCGATTGTCTTCTCCAGGACAGCGTGAAGCTCCTTTCGATTCGTCGTCTTGATCAGGATCTGAACCCGATGGTCCTTCTTGAGTCTTTCGATCGCAGCCGCCGCAGGGCCGAGCACCTTCATCCGTGACGGAGACGACAACTCACCTCGCCACCGATTCAGCGTCTGCGCCACCGTATGTGCCAACTCCCACGCTTGTCGAGAATCTCGTTTGACCACCAACAGGTTGGCAAGAGCGGTATATGGTGGATACCGGAACCGCTTTCGAAACTCGAGTTCCTGGTTAGCAAACTGCTGATAATCCTGGGCGCAAGCATATTTCAGACTGTAGTGATTCGGGAAGTAGCTCTGAATAACAACTTCACCGGGCTGTTCACCCCGCCCTGCTCTTCCGGCAACCTGGGTCAGAAGCTGAAACGTCCGCTCCGCCGAACGGAAATCGGCCAACCTCAGGCCCTGATCGGCGGAAAGGACTCCAACGAGCGTCACCGAGGGGAAATCGTGTCCCTTCGCGATCATCTGGGTGCCAATCAGGATATCGGTCTGTTTCCGAGCGACTGCCCCCAAAATCTTCTCGTAAGAACCCTTCCTCTGAACCGTATCGCGGTCGAGTCGATCGACGGCAGCGGAAGGGAACATTCCCCGCACCAGTTCTTCAACCTTTTCGGTGCCCTCCCCCACGTAGTAGATATAGGCTTTGGAGCATTCGGGGCAACTGCGCGGTACGGATTTCGAATAGCCGCAATAGTGGCAGCTGAGACGATTCGCCTCCTGATGAAAGGTCAAGGTGATACTGCAGTTCTGGCAGGTCTCCGTATGCCCGCAGCTTCTGCAGAGCAGCATCGAAGCATAGCCCCTGCGATTCAGCAGCAGGACAACCTGCTCCTTCCGTTCGAGACGGGAAGAGATCTTCTCGTGCAGCAGTTCTGAAATCACCGCGGCCTTCCCATGCTTCTCGAACTCGACGCGCATATCGACGATATGGACTGTCGGTAACTGCCGATCGAGAATGCGGGAGTTCAGGGCCAGGTACTCGAGTTGCGCATCACTCTTCGCCCGGTAATAGCTTTCGAGTTGAGGGGTTGCACTGCCAAGAACCACAACAGCGTCTTCGATCTGTCCCCGCTTGATTGCGGAATCGCGGCCATTGTAACGAGGCTGATCCGCCTGCTTGTAGGAACCGTCATGTTCCTCATCGACAACGATGAGACCCAGGTTCCGTACGGGAGCGAACACGGCAGAACGAGTGCCCACGACAACAGTCGCCCGCCCCTGGCGAATCCTCCGCCACTGGTCGAATCGTTCCCCATCGGACAGGGCACTATGGAGGATCGCGACTCGCTCTCCAAACCACCCCCGAAACTGTCGGGCAATCTGAGGGGTCAACCCGATCTCTGGTACCAGTACCAGGGCTCCTTTCCCCTGTTCGACCGCCTGGGAAATAAGATTGAGATAGACCTCCGTCTTCCCGCTGGCGGTGACTCCATGCATCAGAAAGGTCTCGAAGCCGCCGCGGTTTACAGCCTCAACCACCCGATCGAAGACTTCCTGCTGCTCGGCGGTCAGGGGATGCTTCACGGGTGTCTCGACCTGGACCTGGCTCCAGGGTGAACGGAAAAGATCGATCGGTTCTACGCGGATGGCACCCTTACGCGCCAGACTCTGAATCACTGACTGGCTGAAGCCCAAGTCTGCGACCAACTGGGAAACCAGAACGGGCAAGTTCTGGCTCTCAAGCGCTTGAACAACAATCGACTGCTTGGCAGTCAGCCCTGAAGCAGCCGCATCGACAGACAGAACCGCCAACTGTCTCTTCGTTGGCCAGAACTTCTCAGGTGATTCGTCGGGAGAGGCCTGCTTGGCGAGCAGACCGGGCGGGAGCATGACCCGAGCGCATTCTCCAGGTGGGGCAAGATAATACCAGGCCATCCAGCGGACCAGTTCAAGGAGCTTCGGAGTCAGAATCGGTTCAGGATCAAGGATTCTGAGTACATTCTTCAGCTTGTCACCCGAGTAGTCGGCGCCGGACCCAAGGACGACCCCGATCAAATGCCGGCGGCCGAAAGGAACCAGAACCCGGCAACCAGGTCGAGCTTCACCCATATCCTCTTCTACCCGATAGGTAAAAGTACTGAAGATCGGAAAAGGTATGGCGACTTCTACTAGATCCAAAACCTGCTATCGGTAATAAGCGCTCCCCAACTCTTCGAGGGTGCTTCGTACCAGTTTCATATCTTCCCAGACCTCGCGCTTCGCACTGGGGTTTCTGAGGAGATAGGAAGGATGAAAGGTCGGCATTAACCGACTCCCTCGGTACTCGAAGAACTGCCCTCTGAGCCGACTGATCGGCGTATCCGACCGGAGCAGGGTCTGAGCTGCATACTTGCCGAGTGCCACAATGATCATCGGCTCTATGACTTCAATCTGCTTGAAGAGAACAGGCTCACAAGCCTCAACTTCCTGAGGTTTGGGGTCACGATTGTTGGGCGGACGACACTTCAGAATATTGGCGATATACACCTGCTTCCGGGTCAACCCGATCGCGGCGATAATCTTTGTGAGAAGCTGGCCCGCAGCACCGACGAAGGGGAGACCCTGCTCATCTTCGTCTGCTCCAGGAGCTTCCCCGACAAACATCAGGTCCGCCTTCGGCGAACCGGTCCCAAAGACAATGTTCTTTCGGGTTGCATGGAGTTGGCAGCGCGTGCACTCACCCAGGTCCTGTCGTACCGTGTCTAACGTCGACGTCACTTCCTCTGTGACCTTGCTTTCCCCTGGACTAAGAACCGGCTCCTCGATCTTCAGATGAGTGACGCCCAGGCCGGCATAGAATTTCAGCTGCTCTGCCAACTCCTGCCTGAGATCGTCCTGCCGATCAGCCATTTCCACACCAGTCCAGTCGAGCTAGTTTCTATTGAAGCCCAGGTCATCGAGCAGATACTCGCGATCTCTCCAGCCCTCGACGACTTTAACATTCAACGCCAGGTAGATCTTCCGAACATCCAGTAGTTCTTCGATTTCCTTACGCGCCGCGATACCGATCTCCTTGATAAACTGCCCACCCTTGCCGACAACAATCTTCTTCTGCCCTGGCCGATCAACGATAATCGAAGCGGTGATCCGGACAAAGCCGTCCTCGCGCTGACTCTCATCGAATTCCTCGACCTGAACGGCGGTGGAATAAGGGAGTTCCTGTCGTGCTTTCGCCAGGACCTTCTCCCGTATCAGTTCGGCCACCATGAACCGCTCATGCCGATCGGTGAGGTAATCATCCGGGTACAGCATATCCCCATCGGGGAGATACGTGAGGATCACGTCGAGCAGTCGGTCGGTGTTACTCCCATTGAGGGCCGATACCGGGATGATTTCGTCGTAAGCCTCGGTCTCGTTGTAGAACTCGATCAACGGAAGAACCTTCCCCTTATTGATCAGATCGATCTTGTTTAACAGGAGGATCGTTGGCTTTTCTGCGGCCTTCATCATATCCAGGACGAAACTCTCGCCCTTGCCGAACTTCTCAGAAGCATCGACAAGATGAACCACGACGTCCACCTCGCTGATGACCTCATAGACATCGTCCATCATCCGCTCGTTGAGGCGGTATCCCGGGCGATGAATCCCCGGAGTATCCAGGAAGATGATCTGCGACTCGGGGTCGGTCCTGACCCCAAGGATACGGTTACGCGTTGTTTGAGGTTTATCACTGACAATTGAAACCTTAGTTCCAACAAGCCGGTTCAAGAGCGTCGATTTCCCGACATTCGGCCTGCCGATCAAGGCGACAAATCCACTTTTCATTGATTAAAGCCTATTCAAGATTAACGATGGGTTCCGAGCGAACCCACCTCTACTGGTTTCAGCAGAGCCTCGATGGCATCCCAGATCCGGGCCGCGACATCAGCCTTTGACATCTTTGGCAGGAACTCGGCGTGACCGGTCCTGTCAATGAGGACCACCTCATTCTGATCTGATCGAAAGCCGGCTTCGGGGCCTGAGATGTCATTCGCGACAATCAGGTCAAGTCCCTTGCTCTGGCACTTCAATCGGGCATTCTCAACAACCCGTTCCGATTCGGCAGCAAAGCCGACGAGTAACTGGCTGGTCTTGCGCTTTCCCAACGACTTCAGGATATCGACCGTTGGCACCAGTTCGATCGATTGGCTCGATTCCTTCTTCTTGATCTTCTGAGGGCTGACCTGGGCCGGTGTGTGATCGGCGACTGCCGCCGCCTTGACCACTACATCCATCCGTTCCCATCGAGCTTCAACCGCTTCATTCATCTCCGCCGCTGACCTGACCTGAACTGTCTCGACCCCGCCAGGGGGCGCTAGATTGGTTGGACCGGATATCAGCACGACCCGGGCTCCCCGGGCAGCTGCTTCAGCAGCGACTGCGTAACCCATCTTCCCCGATGAGCGATTCGAAATGTAGCGAACCGGATCGATATCCTCGATCGTCGGACCAGCTGTCACCAGGACCTGCTTCCCACTCAAGCTCCCCGCAGGCTGTAGAACCGCCAAGGCGGCCCGAACGATCACTTCAGGTTCGGCCAACCGTCCAGGGCCCTCTTCACCACACGCCTGGTATCCGGACTCCGGTTCAACAACCAGAACGCCGCGCTCCTTCAGAATCTCGAGATTCCGGCGGGTAGCGGGATGATTCCACATCTCAACATTCATCGCGGGCGCCACCATCACCGGTGTGGTCGTTGACAGGTAGAGGGTTGAAAGAAAATCATCGGCGATGCCCGAAGCGAACTTCGCCAGGATATTCGCCGTCGCCGGAGCGACGAGGAGCAACTGACTCGACCGAGCTACCGATATGTGTTCGATCTCGGCAGAGCGATCGTCGAACAATCCCGTAATCACTCGATTGCCCGAGAGCTTTTCGAGGGTCAAAGGGCCGAGAAACTGCGTCGCGCTCTCGGTCATCACCGGAATGATCTCTATCCCGTGCTGCTGCAGGAGCCTCAAGACCAGTGCCGACTTGTAGGCACCAATGCAACCGGTGACACCCAGGACCACCTTCATCCTTCGCTATCTTCTTCCAAAACCGAAAACTCGACTAAGTCGGCTTCGGTTTCCTTAATTGCTATATGGGCAGCCTTCCGTGATTTGATCTGAATCTTCGGGGAAGCCCCATGCTGAAGCTGCTTGGCCCGTTCGGCGGCCACTAAGACAAAACGAAACTTACTGTCAAAGGTCTCTGGAATTTTCAAAGCCTGTTCTCCCAAAAAATGCGATCCGGGATCCCTTAGAAGTCCCCGGTCAGATATCCGATTCCCGGAACGTCGCAACGATCTGTTCCGCTTCAGAAATACGCTGACTTACCCGACAGCGATTCGCCATAAAGATCGACTTGAGTTCCTGGACTGATCTTTCCAAGTCTCGGTTGATTACCACGTAATCGTAATTCTTATAATACTTTATCTCATTTCGTGCAATGCCGAGACGCTTCTCGATAACCTCCTCGTCATCCAGTCCACGGCGGCGCAGGCGCGCTCCCAATTCCGCAAAGGACGGAGGAAGGACAAACACCATTACAGCTTCGGGCATCGCCTGCTTGACCTTCAGGGCACCCTGGATATCGATGTCGAGGAGGACATCATACCCTGAAGCCAACTCGGATTCGACGAAGGCTCGGCTCGTCCCGTAGTAATTCCCATACACCTGGGCCCATTCCAGGAAGGCATCCTGCTCAATCATCTGCTCGAATTCGGCCGCTGAAACGAAGAAATACTCCACGCCATGCTGTTCGCCTCGCCGTTCACCCCGAGTCGTATGACTTACCGAGAACTTCAACCGTTCAACCTCAGGCAGGAGACGACCAGCCAGGCTCGTTTTACCCGATCCGGAAGGAGCACTGATGATGTAGAGCGTCCCTCTATTCGACATTCTGTACTTGCTCCCTGATGGCTTCGATCAGCGCCTTGAGTTCGACGCCGATCTCGGAGATGGCGGCTACAGCCGCTTTGGCCAACAAGGTATTCCCTTCCCGATTGAGTTCCTGGCACAGGAAATCAAGCTTCTTACCGACGGGCCGACCGAATTCATCCCCGAGCATATGTTCAAATTGATCGATGTGGCTGTAGAGTCGGGCGAGTTCTTCAGAAATATCCGACCGTTCGACGTAGAAGATTATTTCCTGGGTCAGACGGCCGTCATCGACGGCTAGATCAGCTGCCGCATCCCGGACCCTCTCGGAAAGCTTCTCGCGATAGTGCTCTGCAATGTCGGCTGTATGGCCCTCAACCTGAGAAACATACTGCCGGAGGAGACCCAGCCGTTCCCGCAGTTCAACCAGTAGTGACTGCCCTTCTCGACGCCGACTGTCAACCAGGCTCTCCACAGCATCTTCGACAACCTCGAAGACTTCATCCCTGATCGAGTCGGTCACCTCTTCACCGGTTCGGGCAATCACCACCCCGGGAACAGTCAGCAAATGTGCAACCGAGACATCGCCGCTGACCCCCAGCTGGTTTAATTGCCTGGAAATTTCAAGGTAGTTTTCGACGAGTTCGACGTTCAGTTCCAGTTGGGATTCCCCTTTCAACCGAAGATCGATCGTCAGTTCAACCCGCCCCCGACTCACTCGTTCATGGACCAGTTCCTTCAGCTCATTCTGCAGGGGAAGCAACTCCCGGCCGAGCCGAGGTTTGAAGTCGAAGTAGCGCCCATTGACAGTCCGGATATCCACCAGGACGTCACACCCTTCGAATGAGCGTTCAGAATGCCCGTATCCCGTCATGCTGTACATGTACCCAACTCCTCAGTCTGAATCGAATTCAGCGTCCCGCCAGCTACACGTTACACCTATTGGTTTTAGACCGCTACATCTGCGAACTGTAGTTCGTAGAGCCTTCTGTAGATCCCGGAGGCCTCGATCAGCTTATCGTGATTCCCTTCTTCGACGATTCCGCCCCGGTCGAGAACAACGATTCGATTGGCCAATCGTACCGTGGACAGACGGTGAGCGATTACGAGTGTCGTGCAGTGCTGCATCAAATTGTGCAGGGCCTGCTGGACCAAGTGCTCCGATTCGGAGTCCAGTGCCGAGGTCGCCTCATCCAGGATGAGGATAGGTGACCGCTTCAAGACCGCCCGAGCAATTGCGATCCGCTGTCTCTGTCCACCAGACAAACGCTGACCCCGTTCGCCGATCCGGGTCTCATAACCTTCCGGAAGAGTCTCGATGAAATCGTGAATGAAGGCCGCTTTCGCCGCTTCCTGGACCTTCTCCAGGCTGACGTCACTCCTGCCATAAGCGATATTGTTGCGTACGGAATCGTCGAACAGGAAGGTATCCTGGGTCACGAGCGCGATCTGGGAGCGCAGCGAATTCAGGGTCACATCTCGAATATCCCGTCCGTCGATTAAAATCCGTCCCTCACAAAGATCATAGAAGCGGGGCAGCAGGTTCACAGCCGTCGTCTTACCCGCTCCAGAGGAGCCGACGAGAGCGACGATCTCCCCTCGACGCACTCTCAGGTTGATGTTCCTGAGGACCGGAATATCTTCATCTCCTGGATAAGAGAAGGAGACATTCTCGAATACGACATCTCGGCTCAGAGGGGCCAGGGCCGTTGCACCAGGGGCATCCCCGATATCGACTGGCGCATCGAGCACCTCGAAGATCCGCTGAGCCGATGCGAAGGACTGCTGAAAATGCAGATGCATTCGGGAAAGCTTTCGAATCGGTTCATACAAGCGGAAGAGGGCCGCGATGAACACGACAAACGCACCCAGAGTGAACCCCTGGTTGATCTGATAGTTGAAATAGAGCAGGAAGGGGACAAAGGCCACATATCCGATGAACTCGATCAGGGGTGAACTCAGTGCCCCGACCTTTGCAATCTTGAGATTTGTTCTGACAAGCCGGCTGATCAGCCGGCTGAAACGCTTCTTCTCATAACCTTCTGCCACAAACGCCTTGACAATCTTCTGACCGGTGATCGTCTGCTGCAGTGCATGAGAGATCTCTGAAAGGCTCTCCTGACTGGCCAGGCTGTCACGACGGATCCTTCGCCCCATACGGGTCGTGATGATCAGGACGAGAGGTGCGATCCCGAATGAAAGCATTGCCAGCTTCCAATCGGCATAAAAGACGAGACCGAGGAAGAAGATGAGAAGAAAGATCTGCCGGATGAAATCGGTCAACCGTTTTCCAACCGTCTCCTGTAACTGCTCGGTATCGGCGATCGCACGCGACATTAGCTTGCCAGTGGGATAGACCGAGAAAAAGGTCAGCGACTGGTTCAGGATATGCTGGTAAACCTCCTGCCGGATTCTTGCCACCAGTCTCTGGCCGCTATAGTTCATCGCGTAATCGGCGAAGTAGAGGCAGATCCCTTTGAAGAATGAGAACACAACCAGGAAGACTGCCACCCGCAAAAAGTAGACATCGGATCGGAGTCCAAGGACTTCTTCCAGGAAGGCAAACTTATCCCCACCAGAGGCCGCAGCAGCAGAAGGAGCCAACTGATTGAAGATCGGCGCAAGCAGCATAATGATCAGGGCTTCCAGGAATCCGCTCACCACGAGGAGCAGAACCGCAACCACAACCAGCGGGAGAAATGGTCGGACAAAGGGGAACAGCCGTCGAATCTCTTCCATCGTTCTTAGCGGAAACTCCCAGAGTTGATCATCGTGCTTTCACGCATCCAGATAAAAAAACATCAATTCAGTGAACGTTGGTATTGAAGAATGCGTATAACAGAATTAGAGACTGCACTACTTTGACCTCCCCTGATTCGTAGTGCGTGGAGCAGGGGATAAGGGCCCTGCTCCACACTCTTCAAGAGAGACCTTCCTTCAACGCTCGAAGCCCTTCGCTCAGAGAACTCGGCACAAACCCATAATCGCGATAGAACAAGTCCGACCTGAGAGAACAGTCGCTACCGCGCAAAACAAGACCCGCTTCCTGGCTGCGAATCGGCCGGATCAGTCGCTCATCATACCCGAAAACCTCGGCGAAGGCTCTGCCGAACTCCAATCGGCTCAGTCGATCCGGGCCTCCCAGGTGATAGAGGCTGGCCCGAATCCCCTGAGTCAGGACTCGCGCCACCGCCCGGGCAACATCGCCAACCCAGATCGGACTGCGGAACTGATCCTCGAAAAGCCGGACCTCCTCATCTCGTTCAAATCTGTCCTCCATCCAGGTCGTAAAGCAGGGATGAAAAGGGCTTCCATTGGAATAGAGTTTCGCGATCCTCAGGACAACCGAATTCGACCGTTCAAAGACCGCGTTCTCCGCCATTACCTTCGAACGACCATAATGATTAACCGGCGAAGGAGAATCCTCTTCGCTGTAGAGGCCCTTGAGTCCGTCGAAGACGAGATCGGTCGATGTCAGCAGAACCGGAACCGCTGCGGGACAATTCTCAAGGATGACTCTAGTCGCCGTGACATTGACTGCCAGACAGCGCTCTGGCTCACGCTCGCAATCATCCGGGCTTGTCATTGCCGCAGCATGTACAACTGCCGTTGGCCGGACCTTCTTCAAAAGGGCCAGAACCGAAGGTTCATCCTCCAATGCAACCTGTTCAAACCTGACACCAGACAGATCGGGGCCATTGATGTTGTAGGTGCCGATCACTTCAAAGCCTTCGCGCGACAGGAACCGGCACAAGCTCCAGCCCAACACCCCGCTTGCACCCGTCACCAGAACGGTCCCTCTATTCATATTCCTCACATTTTAGCGGCTGAAGGCTCCTTGAGCGACCAACAACCATTCCACCTTGAGAGGCATCCGTTGACAGTCGCCCGCGGGAAGAGCAGCATGATGGTGAGTGTAAGTGCACGAATCAAAGAACCGGAGGCAGTTCAATGAACCCTCAAAAGACAGTTGGAATGCATCGATACCGTTTCCTGGTACTCCTTCTCATACTGTTCGTAGCTGGTACAACCGGATGGGCCCAGACAGCAGACGAGGTCATCGCAAAGTACCTCGATGCGATTGGGGGCAAGGAAGCTGTTGACAAGTTGAAATCGCAAGTTGTCCGGGGAACGTTCAGCCTTCCCGACATGGGGATGGAAGCGCCCTTTGAAAGCTATGTCGTGCTCCCCGACAAGAGCAGGTTCACAGTCGACATGGCGAATTTCGGCGGAGCGTCCAGCGGTCAGAATGGCGACGTGGTCTGGGATATCAACCCGATGATGGGACCCAGAATCCTCGAGGGTGAAGAGAGAGAGGCCAGCCTCAGGCGATCTCAAATTGTCGAATTCGCCCACTGGAAGGAGAATTTTGCTGGTGCTGAAGTGACCGGAAACCTGGAGATCCGGGGGATGGCCTGCACCGAGGTCACTTTCACACCCGAGACTGGCAGCCCTTTGAAGGCTTACTTCGCCACCGACAGCGGCCTGCTGACACGCACGATCACGACAGTGGCGGGACAGAAAACCGAGGCAAACTACACCGACTACCGGGATGTTGAAGGGATCAAAATCCCGTTCACCATGGAGATCTTTCTGCCCCAGTTCACCATCAGCTTTCATAACGACTCCGTCGCACACAACGTTGAGATCCCTGCTGAGAAGTTCGAACTACCCGCAGAGATCCAAGCGATGATGAAGTGAGTAGGAAGACATTGGATCAACACACCGAGAGCATCCGGCCAATCAGTTGGGAAGAGGGCCGAGTCGTCATGCTCGACCAGCGACGGCTCCCGGATGAAGAGGTCTACAACGTCTACTGTTCGGTAGATGAAGTCGCTGAGGCGATTCAATCGATGGTGATTCGGGGGGCCCCGGCGGTCGGGATTGCTGCCGCCATGGGCGTTGCCGTAGCGGTTCATTCACAGCCGGAGACCGAATCTATCCAGACGGTATTCGACTCGGCGTGTGCAAAGCTGCAGGCCACGCGACCAACGGCGCGCAACCTCTTCTGGGCCCTGGAGCGGATGCGCATCGTCTTTATGCAGGCCAGGGACTCGTCTCACCAGGAACTGAAGGAGGCACTCCTTTCGGAGGCGCTCCTGATTCTCGGCGAAGATGTGGCGGTCAATCGCCGGATGGGTAACCTAGGCCAGACTCTCATCCCAGATGATTCAACCGTCCTGACTTACTGCAATACCGGTGCCTTGGCGACAGGTGGATACGGGACAGCTCTCGGAGTCATTCGCGCAGCTGTCGAAGCCGGGAAACGCGTTCAGGTTGTCGCCTGCGAAACAAGGCCCTACCTACAAGGGGCACGACTCACCTGCTGGGAGATGATCAAAGAAGGCATTCCCTGTACACTTATCGCCGATAACATGGCCGGTCAC
>CP070717.1:1169178-1173669 GCA_020350445.1 Acidobacteriota bacterium
ATTCGGGAACAATTCAGTCGCTGTTTTCTGCGGGAGCACCTCAGCCCGCTGTTGCCGGATGACCTGGTCGTGGGTGAGGTCGGGGATGTGGAACTCAGCGAGCGGCTCGAGGAGATTCGAGTGGAGTTTCTGACCGCCTACAATGCCCTCTCTGAACGATTTCGTTCGCAAGTTCTGGCTCTCGAGACCTATGATGTTCCGCTGAATCATTCGCAGGTAGAGTTGATGGCCCGCGCCATTCTCTGGGAGGAGTGACCTCGACAGCGCTGTGGGCTGGGCGAGGTTACTCCGATTCCTCTATATAATGGTCGAATGAATCGAATTGTTCTCGCCCTGAGCGGAGGTGTCGACAGTTCAGTGGCCGCGGTCCTGTTGCAGCGCGGCGGCTACGAGATTGTCGGATGCACCATGCAGCTCTGGGATGCCCGGCGCAATCCGACCGCCGATGGTGCTCCGAAGGTGGGGCGCTGTTGTTCTCTCGACGACTCGTACGATGCGCGCCGGGTGGCGGAGAAACTAGGGTTTCCCTACTATGTCCTCAACTTTGAGAAGGAGTTCGAGCGACAGGTTGTAGAACCCTTCATCGGAAGCTATCTGAATGGGAAGACGCCGATCCCCTGTACTCTCTGTAACACCTTTCTCAAGTTTGACCGGCTGTTGACGTTTGCGCGGCAGGTGGGAATTGAACGAGTTGCGACAGGGCATTACGCCCGGATTCGCCATGACCCCGGCGAGGGGTACCTGCTTTTCAAAGGGAAAGATGAGGACAAAGACCAGTCCTATTTCCTGTTTGAGTTGAGTCAGGAGCAGTTGTGCCACACCGAGTTTCCGATCGGTGAATATATGAAGCCAGACATTCGGGAGATTGCGAGTGCGGAAGGGTTGACAACGGCCCGGAAGCCGGAGAGCCAGGAGATCTGTTTCGTTCCCGATGGTGATTACGCCGCCTTTATCCGGCAGCATGCAGGCGAGGTCAATGAGGAGTTTCTGCCGGTCCTTGAATCCCACGAACGGCCCGGGCCAATTGTATTTCGCGATGGAACAGTGATGGGTACGCACAGTGGAGTCTTTCGATACACGGTAGGCCAGCGGCGGGGGCTGGGGATTGCCCATCCGCGTCCCCTGTACGTCATGGGGCTCGATGTTCGGCAGAATCGCGTTATGGTGGGTTACAAAGAGGATGTCTTCAGCCGGTCACTGGGCGTGGAGCGGGTGAACTGGATTTCGAGGCGCGAGCCGCAACTGGATGAAATCCGTGCAGAAGTGAGGATTCGTTCTAATCATGTTCCCGCTCCGGCTCGACTTCAGATCCGTCGCAATGCTGAAGGAAACCTGGTTGGAGACGTGAAGTTTGATGAGCCGCAGCTGGCAGTCACGCCGGGGCAGGCCGCCGTCTTCTACTCCGGGGACCGCGTCCTGGGTGGCGGGTGGATTAGTCAAAAGGCTAGTTGAGGGGAGAGGAGATCGTGGTGCCGAATTCAGTCCTGGTGGTAGCTGGTGAGACCTCGGGTGAGAGGCATGCGGCCGGACTGATCCGCGAACTGCGTCGGCGGCTTCCCGCCGGGGAATGGGACTTCTTCGGGTCGGGGGGTCCCGCCATGTCGGCGGAAGGCGTTGATCTGCTTCTGGATGTCTCGAAACTGGCTGCAATCGGACCGATCGCGGCGATGGCTCACGCCGGGAGTTACCTGCGATTGTTTCGCCGGATTCAGAGAGAAGCCGTTGCGAGAGAGGCAAGACTGGCGATTCTCGTTGATTTCCCGGACTTCAACCTGCCTCTTGCCGGCCGGCTCAAGAAGGCGGGTATACCGGTCTGCTACTTCATCAGTCCCCAGGTTTGGGCCTGGCGCAGAAGTCGAGTGAAACAAATCGCTCGTTATGTTGATCTTATGTTAGTGATCTTTCCTTTCGAGGAAGGGTTTTACCGGGAGCAGGGCGTCGAAGCGTTCTACATTGGGAATCCGACGGCTGCGCGTTTGAGACAGGGTGGAGCCGTGACCGCGGCTGACGAGTCGGGTTCGACTGTCGCTTTGTTGCCCGGAAGTCGGAAGAAGGAAGTGGACCTGATTCTCCCCGTCATGTTAGACGCGGGACGCTACTTGAGCGAGCGGATGAAGGTTCGATTCCTTCTGCAGAAAGCGCCGAGTATTCAACTGAAGCACCTCGCTGGGATCGTTGAGCAATGGAAGAGGCGGGTGAACCTGAAGTTGGATCTGGACATCTGTAGCGAGGGTAGTGAGAAGATTCTCGCTCAGGTAGATTGTGCGATGGTAAAGAGCGGTACCTCAACGCTAGAGGCAATGATCCTCGAGGTTCCGTTTGCCATGGTGTACAGGCTTTCCTGGTTGAGCTGGGTTGTACTGAAACCGTTTGTGCGGACCGATACCTACTGTCTCGCGAATCTGGTTGCCGGTGAGACGGTGGTGCCTGAATTTGTTCAGTGGAACGCGACGGGGCCGGCGATCGGCCGGTTCCTGGAGCGGATTCTGACCCGACCGCAAGAGGCCGCTCGTTTGCGGACGCGGTTGCGCACTGCCACCGAAGCGCTGGGCGTGACTGATGCGTACGCTCGGGGTGCTGAGCGAATATTTGGAAAGTTTCTGGATAAGGTAAAGCAAGATGAGAATTAGAACGATGCAGTTGATGGTATTCCTACTCGTCATATCCGTCCTGTCGGTGACTGGAAGTGCTCAGTTCGAGACGGCAGAGCCTGAACTGGCGGATGTCCAGCACTATCGGGTCAGTATCGAGGTTGAACCCGATCGCAATTATCTGCATGGAAGGGTTCAGATTGAACTCGACGTCCTGCGGGATACCCGGGCTTTCTCTTTCAGTTTTAATCCTCAGTTGAGCATCGTTGACGTTCGAGACGAGCAGGGGGAGCGCTTCGCGATCCGCGCTGATGATTTCACACGGAATCGGGTCCGCATTGAAGGCGATGAGTCGATGAAGCAGGGTACTCGAAAGACTCTCGATATCGAGTTTGAAGGGTTGTTGGAACGGGAACAGTACGCTTTCCTCGATGTCCCCTCGACACAGCAGGCGGTCATCGAAAGCAGCGGTGCGGTTCTGCTGAGTGCCGGCTACTGGTTCCCTTCACATCGCCTGGCTACGGATGGGGCCACGGCAGAGGTTTCCGTGACCGTTCCGTTGGGTTACACCGTTGTTGCGCCGGGTTCCCTGGACGAGATCGAGACGCTTGGAATCACCGAGGCCTTCCATTGGAAAAGCGAGCGTCCCCTGAATCAGATCAATGTGATTGTTTCTCGCTATTTCCGCGAGAGATTCGAGTCGGGGCCGGTGCCAATCACCTTCTATGTTTCCGAAGACTCGGAAAGGGATGTGACAGCTGTTGTGGAGAAAGTCTCAGAGTTGGTGAACTTCTTCCAGTCCCAGTATGGGGAGGTGCCGGTCGACGAACTGGTTCTTGCTGAGGTGGGGAACGTCGCCCTGACTTCAACCGGGGCTCCGGGAATCATCTTTCTCGAAGAGAGGGTTCTGGATGCCTACACTCTTCCGGAGTTTGAGATTGCGAGACGTGTTGCCCAGCAGTGGTGGGGGTTCTCCGTGCGGATCAAGACTGTACAGGATGCCTGGCTTCAGGAAGGATTCGCGACCTATTCCGCTCTTCAGTATCTGAAGAGCAAAGATCCTAAACTCTTCGAAGATCGTCTGGCGAAAGAGGCGGTCGAAGCTCTCAAGTATCAGGAGACGGCCCCAATTTTCAGTGGGCTCGACCTGGAGATGGGTTCCCCTCAGTACCGTTCGATCGTCGGAAGCAAGGGCGCCTGGGTCCTCTATATGCTGGGGCAGTTGATGGGTGAGGCTGAACTGAACCAGGCGGTAGTGGATTTCTATCATGAGAAGTCGCAGCAGGCGGCGGCCATCTCCGATTTTGTGAAGCTGGTGCAGGGCCGGACGACCGAGAACTTCAATTGGTTCTTTATTCAGTGGATCGAATCCGTTGGAGTACCCGAGTTCCGGCTGGATTATACGATCTTCCGTCTTCGGGAGGGTGGCTTCAAGATCCGGGGGCAGGTCAAGCAGAACCTCGAACTGTTCAGGACCCCGATGGACCTGTTGTTTGAAACCAAAGGTCAGCCGGAAGAGAAGCAGTTGATGGTGAACGGGAAGACGACGACTTTCACCTTTGAGACGCAGACGATGCCCGTTCGGATCGAGATCGATCCCCATGGCAAGATCCTGATGGATTCTGAAAGGATGCGCCTGGCGGTTCACATCAGCCTGGGTGATGAGTTTGCGGAACAAGGGGAACATGTGTCGGCCATTACTGAGTACGAACAGGCGATTGCCCAGAACGCGCGCAGTTCATTGGCCCACTTCCGCCTCGGAGAGGTCTTCTTCCAGCAGCACAGCTACTCTAATGCGGCTAACAGCATGCGTGATGTCCTCAATGGGGACCTGAAACCGGAATGGGTTGAAACCTGGGCCCACATCTATCTGGGTAAGGTTTACGACATTTTGGGGCAG
>CP070717.1:1173769-1176669 GCA_020350445.1 Acidobacteriota bacterium
AAGCGAGGACGCTTACCTTCCGGAACGTAACCGGCCGGCGGAACGTAACCGTCCGCCGGAACGTAACCGTCTCGGTTGCGAAATCGGTCTGGCAAGCGAGGACGCTTACCTTCCGGAACGTAACCGTCCCGGTTGGGAATGGCTGTTGGCTACTGGTTGTTGGCGGTTGGCTGCAAGCGGTGGCCCGCGACCGTCCGCAAGATCGTAACCGTCTCGGTTGGGAAATCGGTCTGGCAAGCGAGGACGCTTACCTTCCGGTTTCAGGTCTTTCCTGTTGACGGTACAATACGGGGGCACAACGGAGGTGAAGTGAAACATGAAGGATAAAGTTAGAGTTGGAATTGTTGGATCGAAGTTTGCGGCTGACTTTCATTGTGATGCTTACAGCCGGATGGATAACGCTGATGTCGTTGCGGTCGCGGCGCTCGACAACCTGGAGCAGATTTCTGGAAAGTATGGCATTCCCGCGACCTACGAAGACTACAACGAGATGATCGAGAAGGAGAATCTCGATCTGGTTTCGATCTGTGCCCCGAACTTCCTTCACCATCCGATTGTTCTTGCCGCCTCTGCGGCTGGCGTCCATTCGATCTGTGAGAAGCCGCTGGCGATCAGTGTCGAGCAGGCCCGTGAGATGGTCGAGGTTTCCGAGCGCAACAATACAAAGCTTTTCTATGCAGAGGACTGGCTTCATGCGCCGGCATTGATCCGGACAGAAGCCCTGCTCGCCGAGGGCGCCGTCGGCGAGATCCTGTTCGTCAAGGCGAAAGAAGTCCATAACGGTACCCATTCTCCCTTTGCCCAGAATAAGGAAACCTGTGGTGGAGGGGTGTTCCTGCACATGGGTTGTCATGCCGTGACGTGGTTGCTCTACATTCTCGGACAAGACGACAACCCGGTGGTTGAAGTCACCGGTAAGATGACGGGTGGAGGCGAGCAGAACTTCATCCATAAAGGCAACACCGGAGAGGACTTCGGCATGGGGATGATGCGTTTCAAGAAGGGCCAGTTCGCCTTCGCCGAATCGAACTACATCACCCAGGGCGGAATGGATGACAAGATCGAAATCTATGGGACCAAAGGTGTCATCAAGGTCGATCTGACCTTTAGTTCGGCGGTGAATTGCTACTCGATGAACGGGATCGCCTACAGCATTGAAAAAGCCGATATCAATGTCGGTTGGACAAAGCCGGCGGTGGATGAATTCTATAACCTGGGCTATGTCACAGAGATGGAGTATTTCGTTGATTGTGTGATCCAGGATCGGCAGCCGAAGTATGGGGTCGATGGCCGGGCTGGACTGGCAACGGTGGAAATCATCCAGGCCTTCTACGAGTCAAACGAAAAGGGCAAGACTATCTACGGCGAGTGGATCTGATTCGCTGCCCACAGATTTCACAGCTCTTTTCAGGAGCTAGAATCCAGCCTTGGCAACGGTGTATCCGAACTGACGTTGCTTTCGCTGACCGTCTTACTGAACTTCGGAGAAGACGAAGCTGACCCGAGTGCCGCAGGCACGGCATCTCAGATGGCGACAGTTGAATGTCCTTGCCTCCCTTTACCCGGTTAACTAAAATGAAAAGATAGAGCGGGGTGGACCTTGATCGGCCAAACCATCGGACACTATCGAGTGCTGGAGAAGATCGGCGAAGGGGGCATGGGTCAGGTTTACCTGGCCGAGGACACTTCCCTGGATCGCAAGGTCGCCCTCAAGTTTCTCTCCGAACCCTTGCAGCAGGACCCCATTCTGCGCCAGCGCTTCCTGCGGGAAGCCAAGCTGGCCGCCGCACTGGATCATCCCTTCATTTGCCACATTCATGAGATTGGACAGGCGGACGATGGTTCCGATTTCATCGCCATGGAGTTCGTGGAAGGGCAGACGCTCAAGGAACGCCTGCAGGAGAGCCCTCTCTCCTACCGGGAGATTCTCCAGATCGGCAGCGAAATCTCCGAGGCGCTCGAACGGGCCCATGGAAAAGGCATCGTCCACCGGGACCTGAAACCGGCCAACATCATGTTGACGACTGAAGGACGGGTCAAAGTGATGGATTTCGGGCTGGCGAAGAAAGTGCCGATCGGTGAGGGAAGCGAAGCCGAGATTACGGCGGCACTGACCAAGGATCAGACCACACTCGGGACGCTCAACTACATGTCACCGGAGCAGTTGAAGGGTCAGGAAGTGGACCCGCGCTCCGATATCTTCTCCTTCGGCATCATTCTCTACGAACTGCTTCTGGGGGAACATCCCTTTGCGGGGCCGACACCGGTGGAGACCGTCGGGGCGATCCTGAATCGAGATCCCCAGTATCCCACTGGGAGCCAGGCAGGACCCGGAATGGTCCTGCACTCGACGATCCAGGGGATGCTGGCGAAAGATCCCTCCCAGCGGTTCCAGTCGATCGGGGAGGTCCGTGCCGAACTCGTTCAACTTCGGGAAGAGAGTATCCCCCGGCGCAGACAAATCGTCTGGCTGGCGGGCTTGGCCGCCCTGTTGATCGTCGCGATCGCTGTCGTCTCCCTGATTCTGACGCAGTTGCCACCTGCTCCCATCGAGGTCACGATGAGGCAGGTGACGAGTGACGGGAACCCGAAGCTCGGAGTGGCGACGGATGGATCTCTGGTCTATTTCACTTCAGCATTCGGAGATCTGGCGGCCGGTCCGGTGCATGTCGTCGCGGCATCGGGAGGGAAATCGGAAGCGGTTGGCACGATCGAGAAGTACTTCGAAGTGGCCTGGCCGCTCGATATTACCCCGGACGGAATGAAGATGCTGCTGGCCGGGATGATCTCCGATATGAAGTTTCGGACGCTGGAAGACGTTTACTCGCTCTGGATCTTCCCCCTCCCTTCTGGACCTCCACAGCGGGTGGGCGAGGTGTGGGCCTCCAATGCCGCCTGGT
>CP070717.1:1176769-1180030 GCA_020350445.1 Acidobacteriota bacterium
ATCACGGTCAGCAGATTATTAAAATCATGAGCGACCCCTCCAGCCAGCCTCCCGATCGCCTCCATCTTCTGGGACTGGAGAAACCGTTCGTCCAGTTCCAACTGCTCGGTGATATCCCGGACGATCCCCTGGATCAATGTTTCGCCGTCACCGTTGTCAACCAGGACAGCATTGATCTTGCAGACCCGGCTGGTTCCGTTATTCCTTCTGAGTCTGACTTCATAGTCCCGAACAGAACCCTTCTCTCGAAGATGTGTCAGAAGATACCTCCGTGCCTCAGGATCCGCATACAGTTGCCCGGTCTGGAGACTGAGCAACTCAGCTTCGGTATAACCCAGCAGGGCCAGTGTCGCTGGATTGGCAGTGATCACGCGGCCATCGAGAGAACTGGAATAGATCGCATCGTTCGAGTTCTCAAACAAAGATCTGTACTGCGCTTCACTCCGACTCAGCAGTTCATGACGCTGCAAAGTCTGTCTCAGAAGAAACGATATCCCTGAGGCTCCCAAGATTCCAAAGAAGAGAATCAACCAGCCTCCAACGGACCGATTGTCATCAACATGGATCTGGGTGGGTGTAACTCTGAGGCTCCAGATCCGGCCCAAGACCCGCATAGGGAAAGCAGAACTCACGCGGCCTGCCAACGATTCCGCTCCCACACCGTGCTCAGCCAGCAGCACGCCGTTCTCGTCAGAGACCGAGAAGGCGAAACGCTGTCTAAAGATCGGTTCACTCAGACACGAGTTGATGAGATCCGAGGTTCGAAACACACCGTTGATGAAACCGACCACCTTTTCGTCTTCATTACGAACCGGCAAATACGCGGCAAACCCCGTACCTCCTTGAAGTAGTTGAATCGTACCGCTCGGCTGCATGCGCCCAGTCCGTCGGGCCTCCAGAAT
Organism: Acidobacteriota bacterium; assembly: GCA_020350445.1. Lineage (GTDB taxonomy): Bacteria > Acidobacteriota > UBA6911 > RPQK01 > JAPXNP01. The sequence continues at coordinate 1,177,672 of CP070717.1, forward strand.
CGCCTGGCGAACACCTGGTTCTTGATGAGTCAACAAATCGACACCCAACGCAGGCTCATTTCCCTCACGTGGCACGATCACACGAATCACGTTGTGCTCATCGATCCAGTTGACGGCCTGAAAGCCTGGATACTCCTGGCCCACCCGTGCTGCCAACTGCTCAAAGAGATCGGTTCTCCCTCGCTCCTTTGGGGGAGCCACTTCAGAGAACTGACTCAGAAGAAAGACTCGGACATCGATCCACGATTCCAGACGAAGGGCCGCTTGATGGGCCGTAATCTCAGTTTCGACCTGCAGTTCGTTGAGAGCATCTCGTTCGGACCGAAACCAGGCCAGCAGGCTGACGGAAAGCAGCACTGTAAAGACAGCTAGAGGTAGTACCAGGCTCATCGCCAAGCCCGGCGCTACACGCACGCTCCCAACCGTTAACTTCTCCCCTTTTTTCAATGAAACCTCGACTTCAAGGATTGTTGTAGCAACAATTATACGAATTTCGGTTAATCCAAGTGGAAAGCACCACAGCGCAATAGATCCAACCATCGCCGCGTTAACCAGGAAAGACCTTGTCCAGCGAGCCCCCCCTTCCGCAGACTCGCCCAAGGCCGGAACCGGTTGGCAGGACAGTCCGAAACAGGGGACTCGTATCAACCAGAAGAAACCTGGACACTTCCCAACGATTGCAAAAGTGCTCGCCGCACCGAGCCAAAGGCTGTATCTTGGTCCGAGCCAGTCAACACCGGGAGAGGAACCGTGAACGTAAGAAACCTCATATTGCTTCTACTCTGCTTTGTCCCAGCCTGTTCAGACGCCCCGATTTCGAACAGTGAATCCCCTCCCCCCAATATTCTCTTCATCATTGCTGATGACCTTGGGTATGGGGATCTCGGAGTTTATGGTCAGAAGCAGATCATGACTCCGAATATCGATCGGCTCGCCGTCGAGGGCCTCCGATTCACTGATTTCTATGCTGGATCAACCGTCTGTGCCCCTTCACGGAGCGTCCTGATGACAGGCCAGCATACCGGCCACACATACATTCGCGGGAACGGCAAGATCAACTTACGTCCAGCTGACGTGACAGTGGCTGAGATCCTCAAGCAGTCCGGTTACAGGACAGCACACATCGGGAAATGGGGTTTAGGACACGAAGGTTCAGACGGGATGCCCACACGAAAGGGATTTGACACCTTCTTTGGCTACCTCGACCAGAGCCATGCGCACAACTACTACCCGTCTTTCCTCGTTCGGGATGAGGAGCGGGTTCCCCTGGCAAACACAGTCACTGACGAAGGGCCCTACGGTCAGGGTGTCGCCGAGAAAAAGCTCGAATACAGCCACGATCTGGTGATTGATGAGGCCATGAGCTTCATCGAGAACACTGGGACTGAGCCCTTCTTTCTCTATCTAGCGTTAACAATCCCCCATGCCAACAACGAGGCTGCGGATGAGGGGATGGAGGTACCCGATCTCGGGCCTTATGCGGAGAAGGACTGGCCGCCCCCCCAGAAGGGATTAGCAGCGATGATCAGTCGGATGGACACCGACATCGGTCGACTGATGGACCTACTCGATCGGAAGGGGCTCACTGACAACACAGTGGTTTTCTTCACCTCTGATAACGGCCCCCATGCAGAGGGGGGAAACAATCCCGATTTCTTTGATTCGAATGGACCACTTCGTGGCATCAAGAGAGACCTTTATGAGGGGGGCATCCGGGTCCCGATGATCGTCCGCTGGCCCGGCAAAGTACGTCCCGGTTCGCAAACCTCACATCTAGCCTACTTCACCGATTTTCTGGCTACAGCCTCTGAGCTGGCGAATGTCGAACCGCCGGCCAAAACGGACGGGATCAGCTTTCTGCCGACTCTCCTGGGGAAGGACGATCAAGCGTCTCATCCCTTCCTGTACTGGGAATTCTACGAACGCGGTTCAGCTCAAGCCGTACGGTCCGGGAAGTGGAAGGCTATCCGCAAGCCCCTCTTCAGTGGAGAAGTCGAATTATACGACCTCGACACAGATCTGGGAGAGAACCAAGATGTATCGACACAGAACCCTGAAGTCGCCCGCCAACTCGTCGAATTCATGAGCCAGGCCCACACTCCATCTGAACTCTGGCAGGTGAAATAGAAGAGCTAATTCTTCCGTTTCTGAAGGTCGCGCAAAGCTGTAAAGGGGCGATTGAAACCACCGGGATCCTCTTTCTGGCGAGCCTTCCCAGCGGCGGGACGGTCTTCCCGACGGGGTCTGGGTTTCGGTGCAGGGGGCGTTTCTGATTTCATGGACAAGGCGATCCTGCGCCGCTGCAGATCGACTTCGAGGACACGAACCTTGACCACCTCCCCAGCCTTGACGACCTCTC
>CP070717.1:1180130-1188021 GCA_020350445.1 Acidobacteriota bacterium
CGAACCAGATGCCAGATCTCAGCCAGCCGATCATGAACACCATCGGCTACCACATCCGGCCAGGCGAGCATGATGTCACGCTCTATGACTGGGAGCGCTTCATGGATTTCGCCGATCTGCATTTCAAACGAGGCAAGTAGGAGGGTCTGGATCTCAATAACGCGTCAAGACCCTGACACCTTGGTTCCTTAGAATCCGCTGAGGTCTCCTGCAGCCCCAGGAACTGGGGACTCTCCTATTCCTCTGTCAGCTTGCTCTCGGCCAATTCACCAAAACGGTTGGCAATTGCCAGGGCGGGATCGAGCGGAACATCGACCGGCGTGAGAGCGGGAGGAATCGAGATAGTCGGAGTCGACCGCAGAGCCCTCCCTTCAAACTGGGGCAGCCATTCGCGCTGCGATTCGAAGAGCTCCGCCGTCATCTCCCTCGCTTCCTTTAGTGTGCAGCAAGCGCTGGTCAGAGGGTCGAGTGCCACAGCATTCATGACCAATTCGGGATCGCAGGCCAAACCACCTTCAACCGTCAGGGTCTGCACCGTCACATTGCTCTGATTGAGCGCCGCCAGCTGCGGTGGCAGCTTGCCGATCTGCATCGGATGGATTCCCATCCGGTCGACAAAAGCCGGCACTTCCACACAGCATCCCTCCGGCAGATTGCTGATATAACCGTCGTTCCTGACGTTGGCGCTCAAACGGAATACCCGATCCGTTTCATGGGCTTCCAGAATGTGGGAGCAGTACTCGACGCTTCTCTCCCCAAGTTCCGCATCCTCCGATTCCAGGTAATCGATATCTTTGTACTTGTCCGCCAGCATCTGGCAGTAATTGTAGTAGGCCCCGGATTCACCACCGAAGCTCGGCTCATCGCAGTACAGATCGAGCGCCCGCTGTGAGGACCTGAACCAGGGAAGATACTCCGAGAGATGTCCCGTTGATTCCGTCATGAAGTAGCCGAAATGGCGCATTACCTCACACCGGACCTTTTCGTTGACATAGTACTCGGGGAGTTCGACCCGCTCCCTCAGGATCGGATAGAGGTCCCGTCCGTCCCGCTTGTCTTTCAAGGAAAGAAACCAGCCCATGTGGTTGATCCCGCCGGTGACATAGTCAATCTGATCTTTGGGGACATCGACATAGCGTCCGATCAGATCGAGGGTCGTCTGTACGCCATGGCAGAGGCCAACAAACTGGACCTTCTCTGCCACCCGCCCGATCGCGAAACAGCAGGCGGCCATTGGATTGGAGTAGTTGAGGAGCAACGCATCGGGACACAGTTCCTCCATCTCGCGTACGATATCGACCAGGACAGGAATTGTCCTCAATCCCCGGAAGATACCTCCGGGGCCGAGGGAATCGCCAATACACTGATCAACGCCGTACTTGAGGGGGATCTGATAATCGAGCCGAAAGGCCTCCAGTCCACCCACCTGTATCATGATGATGACGTAATCAGCATCCTTGAGGGCTTCCCGACGATCCAACGTACTCCAGACTGTGGCCGGCAGCTGATTCTCTGCGATCACCCGGGAAATGAAGTTCTCCATCCGATCCAGCTTCGGCCGGGTCCTGCTCATCAGGCAGAGTTCACTGTTTCGCAGTGCTGGCGTCGCCAGGATATCCATGGACAGCGTTTTACAGAACACCATACTTCCAGCACCAATCATCGCAATCTTTGGCATATGAGTACTCCTTCCCGATCAGGTTGACGCCCCTCCATCGTAGGTGCAGGAGGAATTTCAGGCAAGAGGGAACCCTTGCTTGAGTCGGACGTAAAGGGTGTTGAAAGGGCACACAGGTTCAGGTAGTACTGAATTGACGGTTCGGGCCGGCTCGAGTCACTGCGACCTAGAGTTCGAGGATTCCGACAAATGGTCAGTTCACTTCAGCCCTCCGGAGGAGACTCATGAAGTTCTGGAAGACTGTCCCCGCAGCCATTCTTTCGATCGTTCTCATTCTCGGCGCCGCCGGCGCCTCCGCCGCACCCAATCCCGAAACACCGCAGTTGGAGTTTGAGAAGTTCATTCTCTCGAACGGACTCGAGGTCATTCTCCACGAAGACCACTCCGCCCCCATCGTCTCCGTCAACATCTGGTATCACGTGGGCTCGAAGAATGAGAAGAAAGGTCGCACAGGCTTCGCCCATCTCTTCGAGCACCTGATGTTTGAAGGTTCCGCCAATGTTCCCGAAGGAAGCTTCGATAAGTGGCTCGAGGCCGCGGGCGGAGACAATAACGGATCGACGACCGAGGACCGCACCAATTACTGGGAGAGCGCTCCGAGTGACGCACTCGAACTGGCCCTCTTCCTGGAAGCGGACAGAATGGCCACTCTCCTGGAAACGATCGACTTGAAGAAGCTCGATGGACAGCGTGAGGTGGTCAAGAACGAACGTCGACAAGGGGTCGACAATCGACCGTACGGCAAGGCGGAAGAAGTGATTCTTCAAGCCCTGTACCCTTCGGACCATCCCTATTCCTGGTCTGTGATCGGGAGTCTCGACGATCTCGACGCAGCAACGGTTGAAGATGTCCAGCAGTTCTTCCGCACGTACTATGCTCCCAACAATGCCAGTCTTGCGATCGCTGGAGACATCGATCCCGTAAAAACACGCCAACTCGTTGAGAAGTATTTCGCCAGCATACCTCCGGGACCTCCCGTTGACCGCATTCAAGACTGGATACCCACTCTGGATGGAGAGAAGCTGGTTGAACTGAAGGACCGGGTCTCCCTCCCCCGTCTCTACATCAACTGGCATAGCCCAGCCCTGTTCCAACCGGGGGATGCCGACCTCGACCTGCTCTCCAGCATCTTGAGCGGTGGCAAGAACTCCCGGCTCTATAAGCGGCTCGTGTATGAAGATCAGATTGCCCAGGACGTCGAGGCCTACCAGTACTCGAGGGAAATCGCCGGTACCTTCACGATCGAAGCCACAGCCAAGCCGGGACATACGCTGGAGGAACTGAAGACCGCAATCGATGAGGAACTCGCAATGCTACGCGATGTCGGGGTGAGACAGGCGGAACTGACGAGTGCTCTGAATGAGTGGGAAGCCTCGCTTCTTCGCTCACTTCAGTCGGTCGGAGGGTTTCGAGGAAAGGCAGACCGACTGAATTCCTACAATACGTTCGCCGGTACACCCGGGTACCTCGAAGCCGATATGGCTCGATACTATGGAGTGACCCTCGACTCTCTACAGGCGACGGCAAAACGCATTTTAGTCGGCGACCGTCGGGTCATCCTGAAAGTGGAGCCAGCAGGCGACTTGGCAGCCGTACCGGCACCGGAGCTTGACCGGACCCAAGTTCCGGCTTCAGCCGGTGGAGTCGCTCTCCGGCTTCCCGATGTCAGCCAGTTTCAACTTCCGAATGGCCTCAAGGTGCTGCTGGTGGAACACCAGGAACTTCCACTTGTCCAACTGAATCTAGTGGTTGACGGCGGCTGGACAGCGGACCCGGTAGATCGCCCGGGGTTATCGCGACTGACATCTGATCTACTGGATGAAGGGACAGCAAGTCGGAATGCGCTGGAACTTGCAGAGCAGGTCAAATCCCTCGGACTCAGGCTTTCTTCGAATTCGAGTTTCGATTCCGCCACGATAAGCTTGAATTCACTCCGGAGACATCTACCCGCAGGCCTCGAGATCATTGCTGACCTGCTCTTGAATCCCACCTTTCCAGAGGCGGAACTGGAACGGAAGAAGCAGGAATACCTGGCGCAGATTCTCGTGGAGGAATCGGAACCCTTCACCGTTGGACTCAAGAGCTTCTTCAAGCTGCTCTACGGGGAAGGACATCCGTACGCCCAACCGTTCACGGGGACCGGAACCCGAGAGTCCCTCGAACAGATCACCCGCAACGAGCTTGTGTCCTATTTCGACACCTACTTCCGTCCGAACAACTCCACACTCATCGTGGTCGGGGCGGTTTCACAGACTGATATCACACCCTTGCTCGAGGAGAAACTGAAGAACTGGAAATCACAGCCGATTCCCGAAATCCTGGTTCCAGACCGTCCACTGCTTGCGGAAAGTGCCGTCTATGTCATCGACAAGCCGGGAGCAGCTCAGTCAGTTCTTATAGCTGGTCACGAAGGCATCCTGCGGACCAGTCCCGACTTTCCTGCAACCGAGTTGGCCAATACAATCCTCGGAGCGAAGTTTACCAGTCGGCTCAACAGTAATCTGCGAGAGGATAAGGGCTATACCTATGGCTCACGCTCCTACTTCAGCTCGCGCAAAAGTCGAGGTCCCTTTTTCGCCTATGCCCAGGTTCAGACGGAGGTAACACGAGAGGCCCTGACCGAGATGGTGAAGGAATTAAAGGGGATCCGCGGCGAGATTCCCATCACGGAAGAGGAATTGCAGGACACGAAGAACTACATCACGCTGGGATATCCTCAGGAATTCGAGACAATTGGCCAGTTGGCTTTGAAACTGGTTGACGTGGTCAACTTTGGCCTGCCACTCGACTATTTCGCCAGCTATGTGGAAAAGATCCGAAGCGTCTCACTTCAGGAGGCGGAACACGCTGCCGAAGTCAATATCCGCCCCAGTCGCATGCTGTTCATCATCGTCGGTGATTCTGAGAAGATCCGGCCAGGAATTGAGGCCATGGAACTCGGCCCCCTTCATCTGTTCGACATGAAGGGAAACCGAGTTTCGATGAACTGAAAGGAGCGAGCGCAGAGCCCTACTTCTTGTAGAGAGCCCCTATGACCGCGCCGTAGACCACAAACTGGATCAGATCGATACCGGCCCAGCACCAACCCATGTGGTAGGGAAAGCCAGCGATAACCAGGGGGTAGTAAAACGTCATAAAGAAGTAGGCCAGGCCGACAAAGAGACCGAACGTGGCCCCCCCTGCAATTCCAGGGGCCCAGCAGGATTGCGTCTTGGCAAACAGGATCGCCACCATGATTCCAGCACAGACCGCGATGAGAAGGAAGTGCAGCGGGTTGGCCTGCTCTTCGACAGCAAAAGCCTGATGCTTCGTGTAGGCTCCTGCCATGATCACCCCGTGCATCACAAAGTTTGCAATGGTTGCGACGATTCCGCTGACCACACCTGCGAGAAGGACCCTCATCCAGTTCATAACCGCTCCTTAAATAGACTCAGTGAGAAAAGAAATACTTGGCAGTAAAGCTGCCCCATTGTAACGCAACACAGGTCAACTCTAAAGGGATTTGCTGGGAGAGGGGCGGGCTGAAAGCCTGAACAGAAAAGGGGACCGGCGTTGACCGGTCCCCAAAAAGGCAATCGGGCATCAATAACGGAGACTAGACGCCTGCCGTCTGCTGCTGAACGATTTCTTCCAACATGTGGGTCGTCAGTGACTTCGGCCTTTCCAGCGGGAACCCAAGCGCCCGGTCCCAGATGATGTTGCTGACAACACCCAGAGCACGTCCGATCCCGAACAGTACGGTGTAGAAGTCGTATTCCTTCACCCCGTAGTACCACTGGATAACTCCGGACTGGGCATCCACGTTCGGCCAGGGATTCTTCGCCTTGCCCTGTTCTCTCAGAACCGGTGGGACGACGCGGAAGAGCACATCGACATACTTGAACAGTTCATCGTCCGGCAGATGCTTCAGACAGAACTCCCGCTGAGCCATATAGCGGGGATCGGTCTTGCGCAGCACGGCATGACCGAATCCCGGAATGACCTGCCCCGAGTTGAGTGTATCCCACACGAACTGGCGCATCTCTTCTTCAGTCGGGACCTGACCACCCATCTTCTCACGAACCCCCTGGATCCATCGCAGAACTTCCTGGTTCGCCAGACCATGCAGGGGGCCAGCCAATCCATTGATCATACTCGAGATGGAGTAGTAGAGATCCGATAGGGCGCTAGCCACCAAATGCCCCGTATGGGCGCTGACATTGCCACTTTCGTGATCACTGTGCAGGATGAAGTAGAGTCTCGCCACATCGTCGTAAGGCTTCGGGACTCCCATCATATGGGCAAAGTTCCCACCCATATCGAGTTCCGGATTCCCGGGAATGATTACGTCACTCCGGTACTTCATCCGGAAGATATACGAGGCAATTCCAGGAAGCTTGGCAAGCAGGCTGAGGCCATCTTCAAATGTCGGCTCCCAGTACTCGTATTTGCTGACTCCTGAATTGTAGGCCTTGACGAATGCCGATTCCCTCTGCATGGAAGCGATCGCAACAGAGAACATCGTCATGGGATGCGAATCGGTCGGCATGGCACGGAGTACGTCAATCACATACTGCGGGACATGCTGACGCTGTTTGAACAGCTCAGCGATCTCATGAACGTCTTCACTAGTCGGGATCTCACCCGTCAGAAGTAAGTACAAGTGCCCCTCTACGTAGGGCATCTCTTCTCCAGGAACCTTAGGCAACTTCTCCAAGGTCTCAGGGATGGTATATCCGCGAAAACGAATTCCCTCTTCGGGGTCCAGGTACGAAATATCTGTCACCAGAGACTTCACGCCTCTCATTCCCCCGATCGCCTGAGCAACCGTGACCTCACCGATCTTGACGTCGCCGTGTTCTTTGACGAGCCGCGTCACGGTTTCACGTCCGACAACGATCTTCTCGTAGAGTTTCTCTTTGAGCTTAATCATTGAATCGCCTCCATCTGGGTGAAACTCCCTTACTGAAAAACAGTCCGAAAGCAAATATGTCATTCAAAAAAGCAAAAAAATATACATGCAATTCAGATGCCGTGAAAGATGCACCAAATCACAATCAAAAGCTACCATAAAGCAAACTCTGAAGCTTGTACAGACCCCTACACATCGCCTTTTCAAACCAGGTCACCGGCAGATGCCCCAGCTTCTCTGAAACAGCTGGGTGAACGAACCCTATCGACCCCGCGACCGAGGGATTTTACCCCAGCGATAACGCTCTCAGACTCCACAAAGGCAGCGCTTCGAGCTATCATTACGCGGTGCGTTTTCATTTGAGTCGTTGGAAAAGATTGTTACTGTGGAGTATCCCTCTGTTTGCGTTGCTGACGTGGGGCGGCATGTCTGTCGCATACCGGAGCCAGAAGGACCTGGCCCAGGCGAAGACATATTTGCTGGAGTGGAAGCTGCGGGAGGCAAAAGACCTCTACGAGCCTCTGTCCTCCTACCTCTGGATTCGAGGCGAAGCTGAGCTGGGACTCAAGGTCACCCAGATACTCCTCGGGGAAGGAATCCTGAATTGGGAAGGCCCTTCGCCCGAAGTGTTCGAGCACTTCCCTTTCAGGCTCATCGTCCTGGACGGACTGACCCACGCCCGCTATGAACCCACACTGCGACTGAGTCGATTCCTTTCGGATCGGACCGATGGCAAGCTTTGGCAAATTGTTCAAAGGGCGGCTGAAATCGAAATGGGGAGCCTGAAACAGGAGCAACTCGAACCGGATTCCAGATCGGACGATCAGGTGACCTCCTGGCTTCAGGGGAGAGTGCGCGAAGTCGAGACCATCCTGGAAACCCACCCAATCTGTGTGGTGTTCGACCGAAGGGGTCGTACAGTCGGTCAGTTCGATCGAACGGGACGCTTTCAGGCCGCCGAGGACTTGAGCCGAGGATTGCTTCCAATGGACGCGCTGTCGCAGCTCTATTTCGAACGGGAAGATGCGGCGCTGCGTCTCAGTATCGATTTGGAGTTGAGCAGGCTGGCCGCCGCTGCGCTCAAGGGCTATCGGGGTTCCATTGTCCTCCTGGATCCGAAGACACGGGAAGTCTTGGCTGCGGTCTCCGATCCCAGAACCTACAGGCGGGAAGGGGCCGCGTCACTCAACCAGTTCCGGGAACCTGCATCGATCTCCAAGTTGATCACCACGAGTGCCGCACTCCGCGTCGGGATGGACCCGAACGAGGAGATCTCACATATGACTTGCAGGGGCGCGGAGAAGTATAGTGGGCACTTCCTC
>CP070717.1:1188121-1191552 GCA_020350445.1 Acidobacteriota bacterium
CATTGGACGGTCTTCCGGAGGGACTTAAAGCTGCCGTTGCCGGGGGGCAGCTGATCGCTGAAGTTGCCCTCAAATTGAATCGCTGGTCGAAAGCGGAACAGGCCCTGTTCACAGGAGTTGTGGAAAGGTACCAGCTGGGCCGGAATAAGCAGAAGCAGCTCTGGGAGCTGCTGGCTGATCTGCGCACTTCGGAGCGAGCTAATCTCACGCAACTCTGGGTGGAATGGGGAATAAGCGCGATCGAAGAGTCACCCGACATCCGCCATGAGCAACGTTTCCCGTTGATACGCCAGCGGATTTGGGAATTGCGGTACCCGGTTCGGAGTGAGTACCGGAAGCGACTCGAAACGTACCGGAGGGCGCTGTCCCTTCCCTCAGGGGTCCAGTTGCAGGTCCCGGAAGACCTCGAAGGGGATAAGGTTACGCTGGTTCTGACGGCCGATTCAGCCGACAGGCTGCGCGACTCGGTCCGGGCTCTGTCTAAGGCCGTCGAGAATGAGGCGCTAGATCAGATCTTTGACCTGATTTGACTTTTGAGATGGTATTGAAAGGTTGTTTTGAATGAAGCCCTATATTCCCGAACGGGTTGTGATTGAAAGTGCTGTCCAGAACAGCGAGATTACGCGAAATGTGCTGGCGAGGGTGCCCGATGTTCCGGTTGAAATCATAGATTCTGCAGAAACAATGCTGCATGAGGCACAGCGCCTGACACCTTCGATCACCCTGGCAAAGAAGACCCTGATTCTTGCCGAGTTCAAAGGCAAGTATTTCAAGCCCTGCCCTGGGCGGCAGAGCCGGGCCGAGACTCGAAATGTCTGCTGCGACTACTACGTCATCAATTTTGCGAGCAACTGCCACATGGAGTGCACTTACTGCTACCTGCAGTCGTACCTCAATTTTCCATACATGATCGTCTATGCGGATATTGCGCGTCTCATCACAGAACTCGACGAAGCGCTGTCAGCTAATCGTGAGGTCCAATTCAGGATCGGCACGGGGGAACTGGCCGACAGCCTGGCTCTCGATCCGTTGACGCGCTACTCCGTCCCCCTTGTGGAGTTTTTTGCGCGGCAACCTAACGGAATCCTGGAACTGAAGACCAAGTCCAACTGTGTGGAGAACTTGCTGGACCTGGACCATCAGGGGCGAACGGTCGTTGCCTGGTCGGTCAATCCCGAGTACATTCAGCAGAAAGAAGAGCTTAAGACTTCGACGATCGAGCAGCGACTCGAGGCGGCCCGGCGGTGTGTTGAGGCAGGGTACCCCGTGGCCTTTCATTTCGACCCGATGGTGCACTATGAGGGGTGGGAAGAGGGGTATCGGACCCTGATCAAGAGAATATTTGACCGGATTCCCCCCCATGCCATCGCCTGGATTTCGCTGGGGGCACTGAGGATGCAGCCTGGCCAACTGGAGATCATGAAGGAGCGGTTTCCGAACAGTATCCTGCCTTTGGGTGAACTTGTCCCTGCCGAGGACGGCAAGTTGCGCTACTTCAAACCGATTCGGACTGAACTGTATTCGAGTTTGCGGACCTGGATCGAAGAATCGGGTTCGGGTGTCAAAGTCTATGCCTGTATGGAGCGGCCCGAGGTTTGGAGAAAAGCCTTCGGCTCGAGCCCGGAAAGCGATGAAGCGCTCGGAAGGTACCTGGTCGAATTGGCCCCCTAGTTTGCGGCAGGCTGCCCGTTGTGTTGTGTCAAGAAGCGTGTGATCCGTGGTGTTAGATCGGTCAGGCTGAGGCCATTGGCACCTTCGGAAAAGTGCTCTCGAAGCGGCCCCCAGATCATCGTGGGCACAGGGTTGGTCGTGTGGAGTTTCGTCCGCATATCCTCCAGGTTGCCGTGATCGCTGGTCAGGATTACTGATAGCTGCTCCAGATTGGCGTTGTCGAGGACGGCGGAGATGAAGCGGTCGAGCTCAGCAACCAGTGCTTTCGCCTGGGCAAAGGTGCCCCGATGGCCGATCAGGTCGGTCAAGAAGTACTCGTAAACACAGAGATCATATCTGGAAGCGAGTCGAACCAGGATCTCGGCTGCTTCTTCGGGTGACCGGGAGGGTATCTCGATTCCCCGGTCGATCAGAAACCGGTTCGAATAGTCCATAAACAGACTGCTCCCGCTCTCGAGATCCTTCATCGTGCGAAAGCGAACGTTGGCGGTTTCACACATCGTCGTCGTGACGGAGGTCCAACGTGGTCGCTTCTCGAAGAATCGGTGGGTGTAGGCATTTGCAAAGGTGGCATTCAGTTCGGCGCCGATCACCTTTTTGAAGAGTGAAGACTCTCCGATGATTTGCCGTAGCTGCCGGTTGGGAAACCCCTGCAGATGGCGCCCGATAGCTTGGGCGGCGTTGATTCCCGTGAATAGTGTGGTCTGTCCGGTGGCACTCTGGGGGAGACCCGCAACCCCAAGACAGGCATCCGTCGCTACGCAGAGTCCACCGGAGGGGAGCTGTTGTTGCTCAGCTGAGATCTTGAGGATCTCGCGACCACCGGCGATCAGAGGATTGACTGCTGGATCTGCCGGCCCCAGCCCAATTCCATCGATAAAAAGTAGTAGAACTCTTTGGCGCACTGTTGAATTCAAGTTGATCCTGTCTCTAGAGGACCCATTTCGGATGTTACACGTTGAGTCTATAATAAAGGACTTGCATTCCTGGTGAGGAGAACGGGATTTCAGAACCAGTGACTGGATCATGAGAATTTCCAGGCTTTCTAGGATGGCTGGGTATACCCTCGTAATGGTTGCGGTCTACCTTGTCGGCATCCTGGTGACTCAAGTATTCCCTGGCAGTATTCTCGGAGTACTGAGGGATTTGGGAGTCATCGGGCTCTTCGTATCGGCTTGCTATTACGTGATCCTGGGGGCTCGCAAGGGCATTGTGCTCCTGTTCTGGAAGGTCCGTAACAAGATCATCGTCTCCTACGCGTTTATTGGGATCATTCCGGTAGCCATCATGACGGGGATCTTGCTTCTGGTGCTGGTCCTGGTGTTGAAGGCTTCGAGCAGTCTCTACCTGGAACGAGAGTTGAAGGGGATCTCCGAAACGCTGCAACAGGCAGGCTTTCGTGTCGTCTCCGATTATCTTCGACTGGATCCTGGTAGACGAGAGAGTCAGCTGGTCCCGATTGTTCAGGAAAGCTATGGTCGTGTGCCTGCCGGCTATGAAGGAGCACGTTTTGAACTCTATCGACGCACCTTCGATCCGGCCAGTGGAGATGAGTTGTTCTTGCTGGAATCGGTGGTCTCTGGCGAGCATTCGGAGGTTGTCGAGCGGGTCACCCTTCCTGCTTGGATTCGGGACGAGTTTTCAGAATTCGTGGTCAGCAAAGGTGTCGTCAATTTCGTTACCGTTCGGGTTCTGGACGGCAGTACCCGTTTGCTGATTTCCCTCCCCTTCGATTCCCGGGTCGTCGATCATCTGCGGCG
>CP070717.1:1191652-1195628 GCA_020350445.1 Acidobacteriota bacterium
GGCAGTTCAGGAGATGGTTGAGGAGGCCTTAGAAGGCGCGGTTCGAGATCTCTTAGGCCGAGGTTACTACCGCCATGGAACCGAGACCAAAGGTTATCGCAACGGCTATCGCCCCGGACGAGTGAAGACCAGCGAAGGTGAAGTCAAGTATGCTTCGCCTCAGGTGCGCGATGTGGATGCCAGTTCACTCAAGGAGTTGAGGGAACTTCTGGGTGGTCGCAGCGAAGCCTTGGAACGGCTGGCTGTCGAGATGTATGCCCGGGGCTGCTCGACTCGTGATATTGAAGCCATTTTCCAGGATGAAGACGGAAACAGCCTCCTATCTCGAACCGCGGTCAGCGAACTCTCCGAGGTCCTGTGGGCCGAGTATGAAGATTTCGCCACCCGGGATTTAAGCGAGATCAAGCCACTCTATCTGTTCTTGGACGGAATTGCTGAGCGGCTGCGGCCGGGAGCGAAAAGGGAAGCGGTCTTGTGTGCCTGGGCCATCACCTGGGAGGGGAAGAAGGTCCTGGTCCACCTGGCGCCGGGGACCAAGGAATCGCCGGCCTGCTGCCGAGACTTTCTTCAGGACCTGCAACGTCGCGGTCTGACTGATCCGGTTTTAGTCGTCACCGACGGAGCCGCTGGTCTGATTCGAGCGGTGGAAGAATGCTTCCCGTCATCGCTCCGACAGCGCTGTCTGGCTCTACGCGTGCGCAACTTGATGAGCAAGTTCTCGACAGTGGAGGTCGCGATCGAGTTCAAGCAGGCGGCCAAAGCGGCGTATGAGGCACCGTCCGAGGCTATGGCCCGGGCGCTCAATGACGACTCGGTCGACCGTTATGGGAAAGACTATCCGACTGCCGTGCGCTGCTTTGAGGAGGATTTGAAGCCTGTATCGCGCATCTGCACTGCCCGCCAACCCACCGACGGGTTATTCGGACGACCAATCTGTTGGAGCGACTCTTCGGGGAAGAGAGACGGAGGCTGAGAGCCGCAGGCAGTCTGTTTGGAGAACGCCCGGTCCTGAAGCTGAGGTATTCGGCCGTGATACGGGCCTTTGACAGCTGGCGGGGAGTGAAGATCACTGAGTTTGAGCATGCTCAACTCCAGCGACTCCGAAAGCAGCTTGTTGAAGACCATCGAAAGGACCACTCATCCCTCGTCAAGGACGGCCAAGTAGCCCTTTCCAGCCAGAAAAACTGACGATCTAATTCAGGGCGCCTTTGAGCCTACGAATCCACGGAGGCAGGTCCTGAACACTCGCACTGGATGCCAACTCATTGACACTTGATGTCACTGTAGGTGAACGGTTAACATACCGAATAACTTCCTCTCTATGCTAGGACAAAAGATCGGACATTACGAGATCACGGCGAAGCTCGGCCAGGGCGGAATGGGTGAGGTGTATCGAGCCAGAGACATCCGTCTGAACCGCGACGTTGCCTTGAAGCTGCTCCCGGAAATGTTCGCCAGCGATGAACAGCGAATGGGGCGCTTCAGTCGAGAGGCTCAGGTGCTGGCTTCGCTCAACCATCCCAACATCGCGTCGATCTACGGCCTGGAGGAGGCCAACGGGACGCGGGCCCTGGTCATGGAACTGGTGGAAGGGGAGGATCTTTCGGAACGGATCGCCCGAGGCCGCATTCCACTGGAGGAGGCGTTGGCTATTGCGCGTCAGGTCACGGGAGCACTCGAAGATGCCCATGAGAAAGGCATCGTCCACCGGGACCTCAAACCGGCCAACATCAAGCTGACCCCGGACGGCACGGTCAAGATCCTGGACTTCGGATTGGCCAAAGCACTGGAAGATCGAGTGACAGCTTCTCAGCCTGGTGCCGGACTCTCCCAGTCTCCAACGCTGTCGATGGCTGCCACCCAGGCCGGAATGATCCTGGGAACGGCGGCTTACATGTCTCCGGAGCAAGCGAAAGGCAAGCCGGCGGACAAGCGGTCGGATATCTGGTCGTTCGGTGTCGTGCTGTACGAGATGGTGACGGGAAAACGTCTGTTCCAAGGCGAGGACCTGACCGAGACGCTGGCGAGCGTGGTGAAGGAACAACCGGATTTGAGTGCGGCCCCGCGGAAAGTGGGGCGGCTGTTAAGCCGCTGCCTGGAGAAAGACCCGAAGAAGCGGCTGCGGGACATTAGCGTCGCATGGGAGCTGCTGGAGGAAGAAATTGGTCCCTCTGGCCGTGGCTCGGTAACGTTGCGGTTATGGCCGGCGGTGGCCGTGATGGTTATGGCGGCTGCCGTTGCCCTGGCGTTCCTTCATTTCCGCGAGACGGCGCCGGAGTTGCTTTCTTACGCCTACACGATTCCCCCTCCTCCCAACACCGTTATCCATTCCTTCGCGATTTCGCCTGACGGCCGCCGGGTCGCCATCGCCGCTGGCGCCAACGGCCAAACTTCTCTCTGGGTCCGCGCGCTGGACTCGCTTGAGCCGCGGGAGCTCGCCGGAACCGCCGACGCGATCTACCCCTTTTGGTCTCCCGACGGGCGGTTCATCGGCTTCGCAGCGGGTTCGGAGCGGAAGAAGATCCCTGCCGACGGCGGTCCGGTGACAAACATTGCATCCGGGGGAAGCACCTTTACTGCAACCTGGAACCAAGATGGAGTCGTCCTGTTCCCGGGGCCCGGCGCCGGGATTTATCGGGCGAACGCTTCCGGTGGAGCTTCCACGGCGCTCCTGGAGAGCCCCTTGGTTTTGGGCAATCCCTACTTTCTGCCCGATGGCAGGCGCTTTTTGTACACCGTCACGCAAGGTCCAGAGGACAAGACGGGAATCTACGCTGCCTCTCTCGACTCCACCGAGACCCGGCGCTTACTTCCCGGTTACGAAAGCAGTGTCTACGCTCCACCTCAGCCCGGAACGAACACCGGATATATTGTCTTCGGCCGCGACGGTTCCCTGGTGGCGCAGCCAGTCGACGATGGCACGCTTCGCCCCGCCGGTGAGCTGATGGAGATCGCCGAAAATGCGAACACCCTGCGTGGAACCTTTTCCGTGTCCACCACCGGCGTCCTGCTCTATCAAGCCCGGGGGGAGCAGCCTGACCAAGCTCACCTGGATGGATCGCTCCGGCACGGAGTTGAGCACGGTGGAACAAGCCGCGGCCATCGTCGACTTCGCTCTTTCTCCGGACGACGAGCATGTTGTCTTCGAGCGGCAGACCGCGACAGAATTCTCCGACCTCTGGATGTACGATTCCGAACGCAAGGCGGCTACCCGCTTTACCAACGTTGCCAAGACGCGCAGTACGCGCCCCGTCTGGTCGCAGGACGGGACTGCCGTCGTGTTCTCCTCCAACCGGACCGGCCGGACCGATCTTTATGAGAAATCGGTTGCCAGTGCAGTCGCCGGACGGGCGATCTATACTACGACCGATTCGCCGAAGCTTGGGTTTGATTGGACCAGGGATGGCAAATTCCTGTTGTTCGCGGAAGGGACTGGCAGCGAGGAAGGGTTCAACATTTACGCTCTCCCGTCCGCTGGCGGGAAACCTGTGCCGGTGGTTCAAGCCAAGTTCAGTCAGATCAAACCCCAGCTCTCACCGGACAACCGGTGGCTCGCCTATGTTTCTAAGGAATCGGGTAGGAACGAAGTTTACATTCAGCCGTTTTCGTTGGAAGGCAAGCCGGCGGAGCAGCGCTGGCAGATTTCAGCCGGCGGTGGGACCGATCCACGCTGGCGCGGAGATGGCCGTGAGTTGTTTTTTCTTGCCGCCGATCAGAAACTGATGTCCGCTGCGATCAAGCCCGCCACCGACAAGGCAGGCGCCGCCGGGTTCTTTTTTGATAGCCCGCAGCCTCTGTTTGCGTTGACTCCGACGAACGGCATCGAGAGACCCAGCTCTTTCCGCTACGCGGTCACGGCCGATGGCAAGCGCTTCTTGGTTCTGAAGGACAGCAGCGATTCCACTCCCGCCCCAATCGTGGTTTTGACCAACTGGCAGGCGGGGTTGAAGAAATGAAGGCGGGCGGCCAACTGGCC
>CP070717.1:1195728-1201679 GCA_020350445.1 Acidobacteriota bacterium
CGGGGGCCTCTCCGCCTTCAAAGCGGTCATGGGCATGATTGGCCTGGACTGCGGACCTTTGCGGCGTCCGAACGAGACCTTAAGCGCTCCGCAGGTTGATGCACTCCGACGGAAGTTGGAGGAGATAGGTTTCTTCGACTGGGCGCGCTCATGAATCGGTTGGAGCAGGCGTTCCGTTCAGGGCGTCCGGGGCGACCTTGGATGATTGGGCCTGCCTCCGAGAGATCGAGATGATGAAGCACGCGGCTGATCGAATAAAGCGAGACCTGCTCGAGAACACGCTTCCGTTCTGGACGGAGCATTGCGTGGACCGGGAGTACGGAGGATTCCTGTTCTGCCTGGATCAGGACGGAACGGTGATCGACACGGATAAGGGAATGTGGCAGACCTGCCGGTTCACCTGGCTCCTGTCGAGTCTCGTCTGTGAGGTCGAGCGCCGCCAGGAATGGCTGGCTCTCGCTCAGCACGGAATTAGTTTTATTCGCAAATTTGGCTTTGACGCGGATGGACGCATGTTCTTCTGCGTCTCTCGGACCGGCGAACCGCTGCGCAAGCGGCGTTATCTTTTTACCGAGGCTTTCGGTGTGATGGCCCTGGCGGCGTTCTGTCGGGCGACCGGAGACAAGAAGGCCCTCGAGCAGGCGCTGGAATTGACCCGGCTGATCCTGCGCTATTACAGAGAACCTGGTCTACTAGAGCCGAAGTGGAATCCAGTTACCCGGCCGATGAAAGGCCTGTCGATGCCGATGGTCCTGATTGGCATGCTGCAGGAGCTCCGCCGGGTCAGTGCGGACCCCGTTTGTGAAGAGTGGATCGAACGGTCCATTCAAGAGATTGTGCAGGATTTCGTGAAGCGGGATCTTCAAGTGGTCATGGAGACGGTCGGCCCCAACGGTGAGATCCTGGACCATTTTGATGGCCGGACCCTGGTGCCGGGTCACGCCATCGAGGCAGCCTGGTTCATTCTGCAGGAGGCCAAGATCCGCGACTGCGATTCCTCCCTGATCGAAGTCGGCTCCCAGATGATCGACTGGATGTGGGCAAGAGGGTGGGACCGCGAATTTGGAGGTCTCCTCTATTTCGTCGATCTCAAGGGGCTTCCCGTTCAGGAATACTGGCACGACATGAAGTTCTGGTGGCCCCACACTGAGGCGATGATTGCGACGCTCCTGGCTTTCCAGCTGACGGGGAATCCGAAGTACTGGAAATGGTATGGGGAGGTCTCCGACTGGTCAAACCGACACTTCCCCGATCCTGAGTATGGGGAATGGTTCGGTTATCTGCACCGAGACGGAACACTGTCGAGCCGGGTGAAAGGGAACCTCTGGAAAGGCCCCTTCCACCTGCCTCGGATGCAACTGTTCTGCTGGAAGATCCTGCAGGAACTCTCTGCTGCCACTGGACCTTCAGCGACAGGCCTTTAGGTCTTCAGTCAAGTCAGTGCTGCTTGCGTTCCCGTAACTCGACGGCCATCTCCTTGATTTCGGTGAGGTCGCGCTGCATCTCGCTCCACCCATACCAGAGCGAGTAATCCGGGTTGGCATGGAACGCACCCTGAAATGCTCTCATCCGATGCTTGAGAAACATTTCGAACAGAGTCTGCTCGATGACGGTCGGTGCGTCGTGGAACGTCAGCAGATCGGGGAACGGGTAGGCGTAGGATTCCGGTTTGGCCAGGGTCCCATCCTGGTAGAGACCTGCCACGATGCGGACTGCTTCAGCCATCAGGCGATCGACGTTGCGAATCACCGCATCGCCCTTGCCAAGTTCACGAATCGCGAAGTTCATCGAGTGACACTGGTTGCAGGTCCTGAGCATCTTGTCTCGTTCTTCCTGCCAGTCTTCCTGGGTGAGACGGGCGATATTCGCGCCTTTAACGACATCGAGCCGGCCGGTCGGGTTGCCTTCCGGATCGAGGACTCCCAGGGCTTGCAGAATCGTGGTCTGGTCCTTTTTCCATTGCTCATCTTCGGGTAGGGGAAGTCGAACTGCAAGAAATCCCCACGCCGTCTTGACCTTGTGATTGCCCTCCTGCATATGACAGGTCTGGCAGGTTGGTGCCGCAACTGTCTCTGCAAGCGTTCCATTCTGTTTCAAGAGGAATCTCACTCCGTGCTTCGAGGAGGAGTACATCTCCCACTGGGGATGATCGAAACCCATGTGGCAGGTCTGACAGGCCTGAGGCTGCTGGGCTTCTTTCTTCGAAAATGTATGACGCGTATGGCAGGCATCGCAGGAGGCAACTCCGAACCCTGCTCCCTCGGCCTTCAGGTCCTTGATGTCTTGCTCGGACTTCAGGCCGATCTTGTGGCAACCGCCACATCCCTTCATCCCTTCCATCATGGCAACCGGCTGGGCATGTGCCGAAGGCATCGCCTTCATCGCCGCCCAGGCGGCAGCATGCTTGCCCGCCTTGAACTGATCAACCTGGTCTGCATGGCAGGGCGCACAAGTTTCGGGCGTTGGCAGTTCGACCTCGGAAACGTCCTCCGCCGAAGTGTGTTGATCACCATGGCAGACATCACAGCCGATTCCACCCTCACTGTGCTTGCTCAACTTCCAGTCAGAAACGATGCTTGGAGTCTTCTTCGAATGACACTCGACGCAATCTTCCTGCGCCAGCAGTGTGCCCGAAGTGATCAAGAGCACAAGAAACACTGCTGTCTTCGTCGCTGGGTTCATCTTTCCTCCTCTCTTCAACCCACGAGTCTCAGGGGAACTGAGGCATCTGGATTATATGTATTGAATAATAACGCAACTGTTCAGAGTTTTCGGTTCTTTAAACAAGTGCTCGCTACACTATTTGTTTCTAGTGGATTCGTTGCCGACAGATCTTCACCGTAAAGAAGGGTATTCTGTACGGTAACTGGCAGTTGGGGAGATGACAAGAGTCATCGGAGAAGGGGAGACAGCTGACTTATGTTTTCGGAGGTGGCGGAATGAATTGGAAATTCACCCTGTCGGTGTTCAGTGCCATATTTGCGGGTCTTGGCCTGGCAGGCTGGGCTCAGACGCTGGATCCGGGTTACTCGATTCCCTGGATAGATCTCGATCAGCAGGTCAGGCGGCAGGTCGTTGTCGACCGTGAAGCTGGACAGTATCTCGGCCATCCCACGACCGTTCTTCTGGAAGATGGTCGGACTATGATTTGTGTTTATCCAAAAGGTCACGGGAAGGGAGCCATTGTGATGAAACGGAGCTCGGACAGCGGGCTCACCTGGTCGGACCGTCTTCCTGTTCCCGAAAACTGGGCCACTTCAAAGGAAGTCCCGACTCTCTACCGAACGCTGGACCAGAGTGGCAACCGTAGGTTGATCATGTTTTCCGGCCTCTATCCGATCCGGCTCACGACTTCTTCAGATGATGGATCCAACTGGACGCCGCTTGAACCGATCGGAGATTTCGGTGGAATCGTCGCCATGGCATCTCTCGTCCGGGTACAGAATGGGAATTACCTGGCGTTCTTCCATGATGATGGTCGTTTCATCTCTGGATCGATGCAGGAGGGGGCGTTCAAGGTCTATCAGACGGAATCTACCGATGGCGGGTTGACCTGGGGGGCTCCGACCGTGATCGCGGAACACGTATCCGCACACCTCTGTGAACCCGGAGCCGTTCGTTCCCCCGACGGCAGACAGATCGCCCTCCTGCTACGTGAGAACAGCCGGAAGTTCAATTCCTTCGTGATCTTTTCGGAAGATGAAGGCAGAACCTGGAGTCAGCCGCAGGAATTACCTGGGGCTTTGACAGGTGACCGGCACACAGCTCGATATGGTCCTGACGGACGCCTCTTCATCACCTTTCGTGACACGACCCGGAAAAGCCCCACCCAAGGCGACTGGGTAGGCTGGGTCGGGAGCTATCAAGATATTCTGGAGGGGAAGGAAGGGCTGTACCGCGTTCGTCTCAAAAAGAACCACCACCGGTGGGATTGTGCCTATCCAGGGTTGGAGCTGCTGCCGGATGGGACCTTTGTTACGACGACCTACGGGCATTGGGATCAAGGGGAGGAGCCTTACATTCTCAGTGTACGCTTCACCCTGGAGGAACTGGACGCAATGTTGCGGGAAACGCGCGGCGGTGAGTGAGCCCGGCCCCCCTGGGGTGTTTACGTCAGCTTCAGCGTTAATGCTAGGATAGTGGCCTTGGAGCCTTAGGGCCTATGGCCCAGGGCCTGGGGCCTGAGGCCCCCCGGCCGTGGTTCACGATTAGCATTTCGCATTCAGCAATTAGCATTTAGCAATTAGCATTTAGCAATTAGCAATTAGCGATTAGCATTTAGCATTCAGCATTTAGCATTCTCCGAAGGAGTCACATAATGCAGCATGGTGGGATGCCGTCCTTGGCGTCGGTTGATTTTAATCAGACACCTTTTGTCGCGATCTGGGAGACGACGCGGGCTTGCGATCTCGCGTGCAGGCACTGCCGGGCGGAAGCCATCTCTGAAGCCCTCCCGGGTGAGCTGACGACCGAGGAGGGATTCGGTGTTCTCGATCATTTGTCTGAGATGGGGACTCCCATCTGTGTGTTGTCGGGCGGTGATCCCGCGAAACGCCAGGACCTGTGTGAACTGATCTCCTATGGCAGTAAGCTCGGTATGCGCATGGCGACCATCCCGGCAGCGACACCGCTGTTGACGCGAGAGTTGGTCTTTTCTCTCAAAGAGGCGGGCCTCGCCCAGATGGCGATGAGCCTCGATGGACCGACGGCTGATGTCCACGATACTTTCCGGGGTGTGCCGGGAGCCTTTGACCGTACGATCGCAGGTGCCGGGTTTGCAAGGGAGGCCCAGCTTCCGATGCAGATCAACACCGTCTTCAGTTCCTATAATCTCGAGCACTTCAAGGCAATGACCGAGATCGTTGGAAGTCTCGGGGCTGTCTTTTGGGAGGTCTTCTTCCTGGTTCCGATGGGGCGGGGAAAGGATCTCGGACAGATGAATGCCGAGCAGTTCGAGTTCCTTTTCACTCAGTTGGCCGAGTATTCGCATCAGGTGAATTTCATCGTCAAGATTACGGAAGCTCCCCACTACCGACGCTATCTCATGCAGGAGCATGCACGCCACCAGAGGGATGGGAACGGATCGGGTCCGGATGAGCATCCCGCTCCGACGCCTCCGATGGGGCATCCCGGTGGCAAGACCGGAATGAGACCCCCGGGGATGAAGCGCGAGAAGGGAGAGCTGCCCTGGCATATGCGGCGCGATTTTGGCCCGGGCGGGAGTATTGGGCTGGCTCCGAAGGGTGTGAATGCTGGAAATGGCCACCTGTTTGTCAGCTACTGCGGTGATGTTTACCCTAGTGGTTTCCTCGCCCTGCCTTGTGGCAACATCCGTGAAGGTTCACTGACGGAGATTTACCGGACCCATCCGGTCTTCAAAGAGTTGAGGGATCTCGACCTCTTGAAAGGTAAGTGTGGGATCTGTGAGTTCCGCCATATCTGCGCCGGATCGAGAGCCCGAGCCTTTTCGATGACGGGAGACTATCTCGCCGAGGAACCCTTCTGCGCCTATGAGCCCCCGGCTGGGAGTCAGTGAGTGGCGCGAGTGGAACTCGCTCGGGGAGGGCGGCAGAGAAACTGCCGCACTCCAAGGAATCTCCCTGGAGAGCGTAACCTCAAGGCAATTCTCTGGAGAACGGAATTCCAAGGCAACTCCCTGGAGTGCGGAACTTCAGTTCCGCTTTGCTTGAGGGACTTCAGTCCCGCCAATCCGAACAACCCTTTGGTGATACTCCCGGCCAACAACCAGCAGCCAGGAGCGATCCGTCATTCGTCGCTCGTCGCTGGTCATTAGCCGCCAACCGCCCGCGGCCAATAGCTAACAACCAGCGGCCAGCAGCTATTCGTCATTAGCCGCCAACAGCCCGCGGCCAATAGCTAACAACCAGCGGCCAACGACCTCTTCCACCAGCCTCAGTCAGGCGGTGAACAGGGATTCGGCAACGCGTTCC
>CP070717.1:1201779-1217062 GCA_020350445.1 Acidobacteriota bacterium
GGAGCGCGGCCAGCAGCACGCGGCGCATCATCGCGTCCCCCCGGTGTCGCGCTCGGCCTGGATATGGAACTTTTGCCGGAGGAAGCCCGCCGGTGTTGTCTGGATGTTGCGCATCCACATCTCGGCCAACTGCTCCTCGGTCAAGAGCGCCTCATCGACCTCACCTCTCGTGCCAGATTTGCCCTTCTCGTCGAACTGCACCTCGTCGGCCTGGAAGGTCGGCTCTCCGGCCGCCCCCTGTTCCTCAGCCTGGTCCGGCTCCTTCTCCTGCTCGATCAACGCTGCCATCAAGTCCAGATTTGCCTGCGCCTCGGGAAAGTCCGATCGGAGATTCAGCGATTCCTGATAACTTTCCAAAGCGGCTGGGTATGCACCCAGGTGCGCGTAGCAATTACCCAGGTGGAAGTAGGCTTCGGCCGAATCCCGCAGGGCAAACTGGTCGATCGCCTCCTCGAAGCGGCCCAACCGATAGAGGGCGATCCCTTTCCAGTAGGAGTCCTCAAACCGATCGGCGGCCTGCTCGTATTCCCCTTGCTCGAACAGGTAACGCCCCTGCTGATCGGGGGTCAGCCAGAGATTGAGGAACCAGCCCGGAACCATCGCAGCGGCCAGAATCACAGGTGCTAAGAGCTTTGTCACTGCAGGTTATGTCCTCCTCATCTCGCTGGCTGCCATCTCACGGTCCATCCCCGGCGAAACCATATCGCCGCCAACAGGACTACTGGAATGGTGAGGAAATAGCCGAAGTCTACCCAACGTTCCTCCCCCAACTGCTGCTGGACCAACTCGAGGTGACTTTGCGCACGCCTCCGAACCCACTCTACGTCCTCGCTGTCCAGTGTCACTGCGGCAACCTCGATTCCCGCTTCGTCCCGTAATCGCTCGAAGCCTTCGACATCCATCCGGGTCACGATGCGCCGGCCGGTGGAATCTGTAAGGAACCGGTTCTCTCCACTCCTGATCGGACCACCGGCGGCTGTTCCCACACCCAGCACCATGATCTGGTCCGACGATCGGACTCCATGGTTCACGAAATCGGACCGATCCTTTTGTTCGATACCATCGGTCAGAAATAGGATCGTGCCCGGTGCCTTTTCTCGGGCCAGGAGTTGTTCTGCAGCCTCGAGAGCCGCCCCTGCATTCTTTCCCTCCCTGGGCATCAGATCTGTCGACAACGACGCCAGGAAAATTTCCATGAGGGCGGGGTCATCGGTTAAAGGCAGTACCATGTGGGCCGACGCGGCGTAGACGAACAGTGCCGTCCGCGACCCCACCCGTCGTGCGAGCAGGTCCCGGATCTTCTGCTTCGCTCGTTCGAGCCGGGTCGGCTGCACGTCTATCGCGTTCATGGAATTCGACAGATCCAGAACCACGACCAGGGGTGCTCGGTCCTCCGTAAATGGGGGCAGTTCCCGCTCCCAGGTGGGCCCGGCCAGGCCCAGGGCTCCCAGAACCAGCATTAGCATTACGTGATGGATTGGCCTCCAGCGCCAGCCCGTAGCCCGTCCCACGAGCAGGACTTCCAAAAGGTGAGGGGCAATGATCCCGCTCCAGCGACGCCGGGCATCCTCTTGTCGGACAGCCAGTCGCCAGATCAGAAAAGACAGGGGAATGACCAGCAACCAGGCCGGACGAAGGAAGTGAAACTGCTCGACCAGGGTACTCATCCCGCCCGCTCCTCGGCTGGAGCCGCCCCAGAGGCAATCCTCTCAGAGCGTGCCCACACGTAAGACCAAAGTATCATCCCAATCTCGTAGAGCAGGAGGAGTCCAACGGCAATTGCCAGGGGCCAGTGGAAAAGGGGTGTCTTGGGCCGATAGCTGAAGCGCGCATAGTTCTGAGGCGTCAGCTCATCCAGAGTGGTGTAGATTTCTTCCAGTTGCTCACGGACTTCGGCCCGGAAGAAACGGCCTCCGGAAGCCTGGGCGATCTCCTGCAGCAGCACCAGATCGACCTGCCCCTCTCCGGAAGTCTCCGGGTCGCCGATGCCGACCGTATGGATGACAAT
Source organism: Acidobacteriota bacterium (assembly GCA_020350445.1). Taxonomy (GTDB): domain Bacteria; phylum Acidobacteriota; class UBA6911; order RPQK01; family JAPXNP01. The sequence continues at coordinate 1,203,788 of CP070717.1, forward strand.
CCCTTGTTCAGCAGCGATGGAAGCCGCCTTGGCCGGCGGCATCCGGCTTCCCGTGTCGTTTCCATCCGTTAACAAGATCAGTACCCGTTCTTCCACTGTGCTGGCCTCGAACAATCGGATGGCCAGGCCGATGGCATCGCCAATGACCGTCTGGGGCCCGGCCATGCCAACAGCCACTTCCTCCAGCAGTCGCCGCACACTCTCATGGTCCAGTGTGAACGGGGCCTGGGGAAAGGCTGCACCGCCATAGACGATCAGTCCGATTCGATCACCTTCTCGGCGGCTGATGAAGTCGTCCACAACGGCCTTGACCGCGGTCAGACGGTCGACTCTGTTTCCATCGGCATCTACGTAATCCCGGGCTTCCATCGAACCCGAGATATCGATGGCGAGCATCAAGTCTCGAGCAGACTGTATCTGTTCGACAGGGTCTTCGACCCACTGCGGACGCGCAACAGCTGCGACCAGAAGGATCCAGACAATCGGGGCCAGAAGCCATTGCACCAGGTTACGCCGGGGAACGACAGCGCCTCGGGAAGGCCTCAGGCCTGCCGAAGAGGCTAGCTCCTCGAAAAAGGGAACGCGCACAGCCTGTTGGTTTTCCCGGTAGACCGGAAAGAGCAACCAGATGAGGACCGGCAGAGGGAGCAGCAGGAAAGCCCACAGATACTCAAAGACCAGCACGATGCCTCCTGATCCACAGCCGGACGAGAGAGAAGAGTTCTCGTTTCTGATCTGGTGACAGCTGGTCCAGTTTGTCGGGAGAAGCATAGGAGAGATCCAGCAGCAGGCGACCTTTCTCCGACGTAAAGTCACTGCCAGGACAAGTGGAACCGAGGAAGTGCAGCCAGGCATCAGCACTTAGAGCCGCCACCTCTTCGCGAGGAGCAAAGGCCAAAGCTGCGCGCTTCACCAGGACGGGCAACCTCGACAGGGGCTGACCGGCCTGTTCGATCACATCCAGTTCCCTCAAAGCTTCTCGACGGTAATGGTTACTGTTCCATCTGCGTATCCAGCGCCAGACCATCCATAGAGAAGCCAGGAGAACCAGGGCGAGGACAATGTACCAACTGATGGTCTGGGGAAAGTACGACACCGGTTCAGGTAGCCCGATCTCTTGCAGATTCGCCAGTTGTTCTTCCACTGTCCTCAGAACCTCTTCTCGGACTGATGACCCAGCATCTGTCGGACCTGCTCCACCACGTCCTCTCCGGTGTGAACAGGAAGCACCGGAATGGCCAGTTTCTTCAGGTATTTCACGACGTCTTGGAGGCGCGCACGTGTGAATTCCAGGAGAGGCTCTCGCTCCTTCCGATCACCAAGATCCACTTCCACCTGCAGTTCGCCCTCGCTGACGACGAGTCTCCCCCGGCTTCCCAGTTCCATTGCCATCGGGTCGTGAACGACCGCAGCGAACAAGTCATTGTGTTGCACCATCTGAAGAATCAGACGGGCGCTCTCGTCATCAGCACCCGCGAAGTCACTCATAATGGCAATCAGATGATCGTGCTTCGCCAGTCGACGGACTTGCTCGAGTGCCCGCGTCAGCTGACCGTAATTTGCCCGGGAGGTGTCCTCGACATCCAACGCCCGATTCATCTCGACAACAGCCTGAAAAATCTCCAGGATTCGGCGGCGGCTCCGAAGAGGGGGAAACATTCGGATTTCCCGATCATTGAAGACCACGGCCCCGACACGATCGCCGGCATGGAAAACCGTCCAGGCCACGAGGGCGGCCAGGCGCGCGGCGGTAACCGATTTGACGTAAACGCTGCTGCCAAAGAACATCGAGATCCGCTGGTCCACGAGGAGTATCGCGGGGCGATCACGTTCTTCCGTATAGACTCGCACATGAGGCTTTCGAAGGCGCGCCGTAACCTTCCAATCGATATTTCTGATGTCATCGCCAGGGAGGTACCCTCGGATCTCCTCGAAATTCAGGCCACGGCCCCTCAGTCGTGAACTGTGGCGACCGGCGAGGATGCTGTGCACCGGTTGCCGGGGCAGGAAACTGAATCCACGGGCCCGGTGCTCAAGACTGTTCAAGTCTTTCAGATTCGTGTAGACCCTGGGATCATCTGTCAACATTTCTGGCTCCCGAGCTTGAGGACGAGCGGTATGGTTCCCCCTTCCCTCAAGCCACCGCCACCTGCCTCACAAGTTCCTCGATCACTTGATCCGGAGTCACTCCTTCGGCGTTGGCCTCGTAACTCAAGATGATCCGGTGGCGAAGCACGTCGGGAATCATCGAGCGGACATCGTCGGGAGTCACGTGATCTCGCCGATGAAGCCATGCATGGGCTCGGGAAGTCTTCTCCAGGCCGATCCCGCCACGAGGACTGGCCCCCACCTGAATCCACTTGGAGAGAGGCTCTCCATAGGCCTCCGGGTATCGAGTGCCGTTAATCAGGTCAATGATGTACTTCTCGATATTCTCCGAAACATGGACTCCGTGAATCTCCTTTCGCGCTTCGAAGATCAGCTTCTGAGAGACCGGTTCTACCGGAGTTTCAGAGGGACTGTCCCCAGCACGGGGCAATTCCTCGCCACGAACGAGCCTCAGTACCTCAACTTCACTACTTTCATCGGGATAACGGATCATGACCTTCATAATGAACCGGTCCATCTGCGCCTCTGGTAGTGGATACGTACCTTCCTGTTCGATTGGGTTCTGGGTGGCCAGTACCATGAAGAGGTCGGGCATGCGGTGTGTCGTCCCGGCTACCGTGATCTGGCGTTCCTCCATCGCCTCGAGCAACGCTGCCTGGACCTTAGCCGGAGCGCGATTGATTTCATCTGCAAGGATGAGGTTGCCGAAAATCGGACCTGGCTGGAATTTGAAAAGGCCCTTCCCCCCCTCCTCGTAATACATTTCCGTCCCGGTTATGTCTGACGGGAGTAAGTCGGGAGTGAACTGAATGCGCCGGAACTCGCTCTCCAGGTTCGCGGCCAGGCTCTTAATGGCGCGGGTCTTTGCCAGGCCGGGGAGCCCTTCCAGCAGGAGATTACCGTTGCAAAGCAGCGTCATCAGCAGCCGCTCAACCACAGCCTCCTGACCAATGATCGAACGGCCCATTCGCAGCTTAAGTTCTTGGATCGCCTCAAGGGGGTATTCTTGATCCATCTTCTTCTCTTTTACAGATCCTCGCCACTTCGGTCAACCAGGCACCGGGGCGTTCAGGCGTGGGGACCTATCCATGAGTCGAGTTCTGGCACCCCGCCACTCGTCCCAGCCTTCGATCCCTGCGCCCCACTTTGGCAACTGCAGTTTCTCGATGCCAGAACCCAAGTGTATTCGCTATAGTATTGATGGTTTGGGCAAATTGGAGTTTAAACAGGCAGCGCGCTTTCCGATTGTGGCGGTGGGGCTGTGCAGTTTGTCGCTAGTGCTGGTCAAGACTGCCCGAGACTCTCTCTTCTTCGCTTCTCGGGACCTGTCTGAATTGGCTTTGGCTTTTGGCTTGATCGCACTCCTGGCCAGTCCCTTTGCATTTCTACATTTGAGATTGATGAAAAGGGTCGGTTGCAGGAGCGCTCGAACGCTTGTCTTGATGGTCTCAGGCATTGCCTTCATCGCGATTTCCAAGGGAATCGACTTCAATGCTGCCTGGGCTTCGATCGGCCTCTTCGTGATCGTTCCGGTTCTCTTCTCAGCAATCTTCGCGGGTGCCTGGTTGCTTGCCGGTGACCTCCTGGAAGAAGCTGATGACGCCGAGAAATCCTGGTCCTACAGTCGAATAGGTGGGAGTTCCCTACTGGGCGGTACCTTGGGAGGATTGATGGGCAGGGTGATGGCTCCTGTCACAAGCCCCGCGGCGTTGTTGGCAGTGGGAGGGGTGGCCTTGTTGGTTGCATCAGCAGTTGTTATCGCCGCACACCGGCGATATCCGTTGTCGATGTTCTCAGCTTCGTTCTTAACGAAGAGGGAAGAGAGGGAAGGGGGCCTCGTCCCGGTCTCGACAACCAGGCTAATGAGTGTCCCTTTCATCTGGGCTCTGACCGGCGTAGCAGGCCTAATGGCCTTGGCAGGCCAGTTTATCGATTTCCAGTTCTATGCTTTCGCCCAGCTAACCGGCAACACCAGCGCGGAATTCTTCGCTGGTTTCTATACCCTGCTGAACGGGGCGGCACTAGTGCTGCAGCTCTTTGCCGCCCCTGCTGTTCAGGCCAGGTTTGGTGTTGCACGAGCGCTCTTGATTCTTCCACTCGTGTTATTGGGTAGTGCGACTGTAGTCGCCTTGAGTTCGAGTTTGTTCTCCAGGGCCTTCCTCAAGATGTCAGAAAATGGGCTGAAATCGGCCATTCACCGGTCGACTTGGGAACAGGCGTTCCTGGCTCTGCACCGCCGAAGCCGGGCAGTCGCGAAGGTTTTCATAGACGGCATGTCGGTCCGCACCGCTGAAGGACTAGGTGCACTCGCCCTTTATGCTCTGGTCTGCTACAACGAGTCTAAGCTGTCCTGTCTGAACTGGTTGAACTGGGCTCTGATAGGCCTGATAGTACTCTGGATTGGTTTGACGGCTGTATTGGCCCAACTGGGTTGTGATCCGGTTGGAGATACTCGCTACCAGGTTCGCCTCCCGGGAAGTTGACCAACCACGGTAGCCCTCGGCGAGGGCTTTCCTCGATGAGATGAAACGGGGTTGAACAATGGGGATACCACCCTTAAACTCTAGGGAGACCCCATGGCAGCGGGGACCGGTTCAGGGGCGCTTTAGATTGGTGACAAAAGGGTTACGAGCTTCTTCATTGTATTCCGGTGAGTCGTGATTCATGAAGACTGTGCTGCGAGCGGTTTTCCTTATCTTGTTGGGACTGAACCTTGAGTCCACTTGTTCCCTGGCCCTTCCCCTGGAGGAGACAAGTGATCAGTCGATCTCTCAAGAGGAAGATCTCGCCAGGCTGAGACGGGAGAAATCCCGAGCACTGGCACCTTATGCCATCAGCGAATGGGAAGCGCGGATTCAGCGCTGGGAGAAAGCGCGCCTGCCTGCAAGCATTTTCCAAAACGGTTGGAACGGATTCCGCCCCCTGATCGGCGGGATGCCTTCCGGCTCGGGTTGGGTCTTCGGGGCGGGATATGTGGCAGAGTCGGAAGGTGAGACTCTCCGGGGCGAAATCAACGGCCGCTATTCGAGCCTCGGTTACACCCAACTGGATGCCCGATTGGATCTTCCGCTGCCCCGGAATCCACTTCCCTTCAGCTCGTTCGTTTCCGGAAAGCAATACAAGTACACCCAGCTGAATTGTTTCGGCCTGGGTCCAGACAGCGATGAAGAGAAGCGTTTCTTCAGCCAGAAGGGGTTTGAGGCCCTTTCAGGACTCCTGGTCGAGATCGGCACTTCACTCGAGTTGACTGGGGAAGCGGGTTTTCTGCGAACACAAGCTGGGCCGAGCGAGAAGGGCCCTCCGTTGGATGACCTCTTTCCGGACCTGCCCGGCATTGGCGATGGCAGGACAACGTTCTGGAGTTGGGGAGGGAAGGCCCGGATCAAGGCATATGACACTTGGGACTTCCCCCACGTAGGGTGGGACCTAATCGTCGAAGCCCGGCGGTACGACGACCGAACATTACATCAGTTCTCCTCGAACCGCTTTGTTGCGCAATTCAGGGCGCAGGTCCCGTTGATCCACCGGAACCGCAGGCTCGCCTTCCGTTTTCGGACGGTCCATATAGTCGCCGATCCGGACCAGGAAGTACCCTTCTACCTGATGGAAACCCTGGGAGGAGCCCAGTCTCTGCGAGGATTTCACGAGTATCGGTTCCGCGATCTGAGGAACCTGTTGATCAACCTTGAGTACCGTTGGGAATTGTGGCCTTTCACGGACCTTGCGCTTTTTGTCGACGGGGGAAAGGTGTTTCCAGAATTCAGTGATTTCAATCTGAAACGTCTGCAGTGGGGCTATGGCGGCGGCATCCGCATCAGGGGACCGGGTGGAATGTCGTTCAATATCGATCTCGCCGGCAGTAAGGAGGGCGTCAAACTTCACTTCGGGAGTGGGATACGATTTCAATGAACCGAGGATTGAGCCGCACCTTAACAGTCTGGTTTTCAATTTGGCTGCTTGCCCCGATCTGCGGGAGCCTCTTTGGTCAGCGCTTTCACCCTTCGGATCCGATGCGCGTCGATGATGATCGGTTGATTGACGTTGTGGCAGAACCTGCGGAGTTAGAGCTGAGTGACATGTTTGATCGCTTCAGCAACATGTTTCTCCCTTTGGGTGAGCCGGGTTTTAGCGAGGCCCTGAACGTCAACTCATTGGGGGAGGTTCCAGATTCGAGCTGGTTTACAAATCGTCACTGCTTCAACAGGATGAAGACGGATGCGTTGTGCAAAGGGCCGAACTTCACCGCCCCTCCCGACGTGGACTCAGACTGGATGGTCTTCCGGGGGAAGAGCCAGGGTGTAACTCCTGGATTTCACATTGAAGACTCGAAGGGGGATCGGTACGTCATCAAGTTCGACCCGATCCAGGCTCCCGAACTGGCCACCGCAGCTGAGATCATCGCAACCCGGATCTTCTTTGCACTGGGCTACAACGTACCCGAGAACTACATCGTTTACGTTGACCCGAAGCGGTTCAAGATTCGGGAAGGAACGCGAGTAACGAACCGTTTTGGAGACAAAGTTCCTCTAACTGAAACCCGCTTGCGGCGAATGCTGGCCAAGGTACATGTGACCGAAGAGGGTCTGATGCGGGTTACAGCGAGCAAATACATCCCGGGGAGACCGATTGGGCCATTCCGGTACTTCGGAACCCGCTCGGATGATCCCAACGATGTGATCCCTCACGAGCAGCGACGTGAACTGAGGGGACTGCGCCTGTTTGCCGCTTGGACAAACCACGATGACACGAGGGCCCAGAACACCCAGGACAGTTGGATCGAAGAAGAGGGAAGACGATTCATCCGCCACTATCTCATGGATTTTGGCTCTACTTTCGGAAGCGGTTCGGTCAAGATTCAGGACGGGTACCTGGGATTCTACTACTCGATTCCTTTAGATTTGCTCAAAGAGAATGCTCTTCGATTTGGGCTCAATACTCCGATATATCGGAAGGTTGACTGGCCGGATTTCCCAGAGTTCAGAGCCATTGGACGATGGGAGTCGGAGAATTTTGATCCGGTGAGATGGCGTAACGACTATCGGAATGCCGCCTTCATTCGGATGACTGCCCAAGATGCGTTCTGGGCTGCCCGTACCCTGATGAGCTTTTCGAGCGAGGACCTGTGGGCGATCGTCCGAACTGGTCAGTTCACCCGGGGCGAGGACGAGCGGTACTTCTACAAGGTCCTTCTGGAGCGACAGCGCAAATGTGGGGAGTGGGGGGTCAACCTGCTGAATCCTGTCGATGTGTTCGGAGTTCGAGACAGCAGCCTAACATTCAAGAACCTCTCGGAACATTTCGGGTTTACTGCGCCGGACAGCACTCTTTATGAGATTGTCTGGCACGAGTTCGATAACATCGCCTCCCGAACTGTCCGGCGCCTGGGAGGGGCCCTGCAAACCCGAGAAGAATCGGCCGCTCTTCCACCCTTACCCAAACCCCAAGGAGGGAGTGAACCCTTCCTTCTGGCGGAGATCCGCTCGATTCATCCCGACTTTGAACATTGGGCCCGGCCGGTACGGGTCTACTTGAGGCCGAACGGCTCGACCTTCGAGATCGTAGGTGTCGAACGGGAATCCCCGCTTGAAACCATTCCGATGGATTGAGGACTAGCCCCAGCCTCCTTCGGCAGACTCCATATCTAGAGATTCTTCCACATTCCACATCTGGAATACCTGATGTGGATGCAACGTACAGTTGTGCATTCCGAAGCGCTCTGCAGCAGAGTCGGACAGATTTCAGGCCAGGGGAGCGCTGTCGACCTGCAGGACCAGGTAATCGCCCTGATGAAACTGCTGGTGTCGTACTCCTTTAACCAGGTGTCTGAGAATTCGGAGTCCGGCCTCTTCCTCGACGGGCTTGGAGACATCCCCCAGATCGCGCACCAGACCTTCGAGGTTTGCAGCGCCCGGACCACTGACGAACTCAACCTCGATGATGCCTTCAGTTTCACGGCCCGAAACCCGCACTGAACTCTGGGCACCATCGGAGGCCTGTTCTGTCCTGCTGATCAGGAACAGTAGCGCTTCCTCTCCGGCAAGGTGAAGCCGATCGACGGCAGTTCTGTCCCAGCCAGCTGAATTGGCGAGATCACTCAGGTACTCGTGAAGTTTCGGAATACTACCCGGAGCTGACTCAAGCGTAAGCCGTCCTTTTGAGCGATTCTTCAGTGCCAGAATCAATGTCAGCAATACAGCTGTCATTCCCCCTGCAGTCATGCCGTTATCGAGGATTGTGTGGGCCCATCCAGGAATCAGATCCGAGAAAATCCACTGGTTCTGAAACCCGGTCCCCAACCAGAATGCAAGGCAGACGACAATCCCGTTCTCGTAGGAGAGGCCCCCCTCAAAGACCAGTCTGAGCCCATGACCGAAGAGCAGGACCAGAAGAACCGTAGCATAGGCGGCTACCACAGGGTTGGGGATTGCCTGCAGCAGGGCTGAAATCTTAGGCGAAAAGGCGATCGCCATCAGGAAACCACCCCCGTAGATGCCGATTCTGCGGGCGCCGACACCGGTCAGGTCCACCACGGAAATACTGGTCGAGTAAGTCGTGTTCGGCAGCGTCCCCACCAGTCCAGAGAGGAAGTTCCCCAACCCATCCGCGTAGACGGCCCCCTGAACAGTCTTAAAATCCACAGGCTTGTGTTTCCTGGAAGAGACGCGCTGGATTGCGATGCCATCTCCAAAGGTCTCGATTGCACCCACAACGGTGACAATGACAAAGGCTGGCAGCAGCGACCAGAACCGCAGATCAAATGAAAGATCAAGACCGGGAAAGACTTGATCCGGAACACCGACCCAACTTGCACTGGCTACACGACTGAAATCCATGATCCCGAAGGCAGCGGCGCAGATGCAACCGAGAACAACGCCGAAAAGCGGTCCCCAGAGCCTGAGCTGCCCCGAGGCAAAAAGAGTGATGCAGACGCTGGCGATAAATGTGATGACGGCCGTGACCAAGGCAGCCGGCGATTCGGGATTGTAGCCTTCGGGCAAATCGTCCAGCATCCCGAAGACAATCGGGAAGACGGTCACTGCAATCAACATGATGACCGTTCCCCCTACTGTCGGATTGATGATTTTACGGAGTAGATGGAGACGGGATGCGAACCAGAATTGGATCAAGGCAGAGACCAGGACAAGTGTTGCCAAAAGAGGAATACCTCCATCGACCACCGCTGTTATCGCAACCGCAATGAAAGCACCCGAAGTCCCCATGAAGAGCACGTGAGCGGCCCCGAAAGGTCCGATTGGCCGGGCCTGGATGATCGTGGTCAGTCCGCTGACAAAAATGGCAGCGAAGACGAGCCAGTTCGCATACTCGTCCACACCTGCAGCCCGAAGCACAATAATTGGGGTGATGGCAATTCCTGCAAGGATCAGGATAACTACCTGCAAGCCTAAGCCTGCGGAGAGCAGATGCGGTGGATCCTCATCCACTGCGTACCGGATATTTGGATTCTCGTCTTTCTCTTTTGCCACTGACTTCTCCCCGATTGTGCTCGGATCCTCCGAATTCTGGCCATGTGGACCAACGCGGACCAAGGCCCCATTCTCTTGGAATGCCTCTCGGCGCAGACCTGTGCATGCGACAACTCTGATATCCGATTTTTCTATGGAACGATTTCGATTCGGGCCGTTTTCACGGGACAGATCGACTAAATTGTGAATCAGTCTAACACGCCGCATTGAGTTGTATATTCAGTTAAAGGCGAGGACAACCAGCTACCCCTGTTTGACTTCCCCTTGAAGCTGTGTGAGATTGAGTGCAGAGGCCTTCGAGACGAGACCAAACTCGCACACAATTTGACGGTCTCTGGAAGGGTTGTAGCCCATTGGACCCTGAAGTGAAGGGAGCCCCTCCCGAAAGCGGCCAATCGATCCCAACCGCATCGCATCTCATTGCGTTTGTTGTTCTCACCTTCCTACTGTCTTGGCCGATCTGGTACGCCTCGGGTGTTCTCTTGATGATCACTGAGTATTCACTGGATTCACGCTGGCTGATTGCCCAGGTAGGCGTGCTGGCACCGAGCCTCTCCGCTCTGCTGTTATCCGCTCTGATCGGGAGGCGTCTGAGGTGGAATGCACTCCGTATCCTGTTAATACAGCTCCTCCCCCTGGCGGTGCCGGGTCTGCTGATCTCTTCCAATGGCCCATCCGGGGTGGAAGCGCTGGATTCGATCTCAGCCGGCCTGACTTTGCTGATTGCGCTGGTGGTCGTGTTCTTCTTCTCCTCTTTCAACCGTTCGCTACTGCTGCCGGCAACGGGCACGCGGCCGGGGCTTGCGGATACGGCAACCCTATGCCTTTCCCTCTTTCTATTTCCCGCGCTCTTTCTGGGGGCCTGGGTGTTGGTGAATTCGCTTGGCGGTTCTTTCACAATCTCCAGCGGAAGTGATGGGCCTGTGGCCTTCCTCAGGCTTCTTGTTACGGCGTTTGCCTTCAACTTGATGCTTGGAGGTTCGCTGGGAGAGGAAGTCGGCTGGCGCGGTTTCTTCCTTCCGGCGCTGCTGGCTAGGTATGGTCCGCTGATGTCCAGCCTGGTGCTGGGCATCGTTTGGGCTCTCTGGCATCTGCCAGTAGATTGGGCTGGAGGTTTTGGCTTTGGCGGTCCGGCGGCAGTGATCTTCAGGATTGTCTGGACCATTCCACTCACGATCATCTTCACCTGGTTCTACCTTCGATCGCGAGGGAGTCTACTGGTGGCACTCTTTCTCCATACGTCGATCAATGTGCTGGGAGCTCTGGGTTTCTCAATGATTGCACAGGCAACCGGGGTCCTAACGCTGATCAACCTACTTGTGGCAGGCTGGATTGTCTATCGCTGGTCCGCTCGGAATCACCAGTGATCTTTGGAAGCTGATGCTTGGCCTGGGCGTACAGGACGGATGCCGCCACTGAGGAAACCGTTAATCGGATCACACTCATCCGCAACGTCGTCGTTGTGGAACAGGTTATCAGCGAAGAGAGCCTGACGAGGAACAGACCCGCCGCCAGCATCCATAGAATTCGTTGTCCATTCATCTCCTGTCCTCCTTTCTCTTCTGTTCACAGCAACTCCGGCATAAGCCGAGCAGTTGCACACGTATATCCTTAAATTCAAAGCATGCGGCTGATGTTCCGGATTGTCGGCTACTCGCGGTGGTCGTGGTTCCTAAAGACATGGCGTTTGAGTAGAATTTCTCATGAGGGATTTACCTGTCATGACTCTGTCGCTGCTCGAACATTTTTCGCGCCGCCTCGGGATCGATCTCGGCACAGCAAATGTGCTGATCTGTGACAGCCAGAATGGGATCCTTGTCAACGAACCCTCTGTCGTGGCCATTGATCTCCTCAAGGGCAAGATGATCACGGCAGGGCAGGAGGCCAAGCGGATGACAGGCCGCAACCCGGCCGCAATTGAAGTGCTCTATCCATTGCGCGATGGGGTCATCAACCACTTCGACTATGCGGCGGAAATGCTCTCAACCTTCTTGAAAAAGGCAGGGAGGAGAGAGTTCCTATGCCACAACCGGACTGTGATTTGTGTCCCGACGGAGACTACACCCGTCGAGCGCCGGGCATTCAGGGACTTGGTACGTTCTGTGGGGGCAGGAGTGGTACATGTCATCGAGGAGCCGATGGCTGCTGCAATTGGTGCGGGTCTCCCCGTCACTGAGCCGAGGGGCTCGATGATTGTCGATTTCGGTGGCGGCACAACCGAGATTGCGGTCTTCAGTCTTGGTGGAGTCGTCTGCAGCGGTTCCGTCCGGATTGGAGGTTACCATCTGGATCATGCCATCATCTTCAATCTGCGCCGAAGAAAGAATTTTCTGATCGGTGAACAATCGGCCGAAGCTGTCAAGATCCAATTGGGTTCCGCCGACGGGTCGGTAGAGGGTCAAATGCCAGTCAACGGAAAAGACCTGATACGGCAGCTCCCAGGGATTCTGATCGTAGATGCACAGGAGGTCTTCCAGGCGATTCAACCTTCCATAAACCTGATCGTCCACGCGGTGAAGTCAACAGTTGAACGAATACCCCCTGAGCTCACCGCTGACATTGCGGACCGAGGCCTGGTACTTGCGGGTGGTGGCGCACTCCTCAAGGGGCTGGATCGAGTGATCCAGAGAGAAACGGGGATTCCGACGACTATTGCTGAGCAGCCTTTGCTCGCTGTCGTCAGGGGGACGGCGCGCGCGCTAACCGATGAGGCGGTCTTGAACAAGATTTGCCTGACGATTCCCTAAGGGTTGCGCTGACCCTCAGCAGAGTAGGTTCAGCTCACCTCTGCCCAACATCAAGTCTTCTTCAAGATAGAGAAAGGGGCGGTCACGGCTGTCCGTACGAGGCGGGATTCCTCACCGAAAAGTCGCGACCGCACACGTTTGATTTACTTTGCCGGAGTCAATTCAATACTCCGGAAGGAGATCGGGCCATGGTCACCCTGGATGAAGATGGGACCTGACTCACCTTCATTCGAGTTCAATGCTCCACCGGTGATCCCGGGAATCTCCTGGGCATCGATAACAACCGTGTCGTTCAACGCGATTGTGACCGTCCGTCCCACGAGGGTGATATCCATCGTCTGCCATTCACCCGCCTCTTTTGCCGCGTTTTCAGTCGGAGTGATGAATCCGTAAACACCTGCGATAAGACGGTTTCCAGGCTCCTTTCCAAAATCGTCCTGGATTTGAACCTCGTATCGGCCCCTCAGATAGATCCCACTATTACTGCCTTCCGGATACATGAATTCCACATGCAGCTTGAACTCGGAGAAGGCGGCATCCGTGATCAGGCCGGTCCCTTCTACCACGTCACCTTCATCCTTGACATCTTTGATGAGGACCCCGTCGACAACCTTCCAGAACTGATCCTGCGTGGGATCCATCAGGTGCCATCCTGCTAGATCCGTTCCGTTGAACAATTGCACTGGTTCGCCCCATTCAACCGTGGCCGCTGCCGCCAGTTCGGGCGCCCGCACGGCTGTCCAATCGAGTTCCGTTCCCTGGGGAGCGTTTGCATTGGTCTTGCCCGACAACATGCCGTCGGCCAGCTGTCCCGTAAATGACAGATCCGTATCCATCTTTTCGTACTGTGTCGGCAGGGTAAACCGCAAACTGGAACCCTCTACCGAAATATCCGAAACCGGCCGTGCATGGCCGACCCGTCCAACAAAGCGACC
>CP070717.1:1217162-1222811 GCA_020350445.1 Acidobacteriota bacterium
CTTTCACTCGATTGGCCACTTATGGGTTTCGATGCGCAAAGTTTCGATCTCCTGTCCCTGAAGCAGCCGCTGAGCCGATCGAGTTCTCGCGCAGAAACTTCAACCTCGAGAAGCCGGTGTCGGAAGCAGAGTTCGAGGGCTATAGGCGGTTGTACTCCTATGAGAGGACTCCGTTGCATTCGTTGATAGACTCCGTTGACGAAAGAGCGGATTACTGGATCAAGCAGTCGGTTTCCTTTGACGCTGCTTATGCTGGCGAACGGGTGAGCGGCTATCTGCTCTTGCCGAAAAGCGGAGAGCCACCGTTTCAGGCCGTCATCTATTTCCCACCATCAGGCGCCTTCATCTTGAATTCCAGTCAGGGACTTACGTTTGAGGACCTCGAGTTCCTGGTCAGTGGCGGAAGGGCGGTTTTCTATCCCGTCTACAAAGGGACTTACGAGAGAAGAGAGGAGTCCGAAAGTACTGCCCTGGTATGGCTCAATTCGCCGGCACTGACGGACGCCTATCGAAATCATGTGGTCATGTGGTCGAAGGATCTCGGGAGATCCGTCGACTATTTGGAGAGCCGTTCTGACATTGATGATCAAAGGCTAGCCTACTATGGATACAGCGCAGGCGCGGTACTGGGGGTAATCCTGACGGCTCTAGAAGGCCGTTTTCGGGCCAGTGTGTTGCACTCAGGTGGCTTCGAGTACCCCAAGACTTTTCCCGAGGTGGATCAACTCAACTTCGCACCACGGGTGAAGATTCCAACTTTGATGCTCAATGGGCGTTACGATCTCTATTTTCCCGTCGAGACTTCTCAGGAACCGATGTATCGCGCTTTGGGTACACCCAATATAGACAAGCATCACGCTATTCTTGAAGCGGGACACACTGTGCCCATGGACGAACTCGCTCGTGAGACCCTGGCCTGGCTGGATCGCTATTTGGGTTCGGTTTCGCCCTGAGGGTCCTGGGAGGGATAAGAGGTGATACGTGAGTAGCAGGAGCTTCTTTTCAAGTAGTCGAGAGGAGCTGTCGCAGTACAGCCCACTCTCAACTGACGAGGTCCCCCATATTGACTGGGACACTGTATGCCTCTGGGCAGCGAAAACCAGCTGTTCTGAGAATCCGAAGACGGTACGGAAGGAGACTCAATGAGACTCGCAAACCTAATTCTGTTTGCTCTTACCCTCATGGCATTACAAGAACCAATTGGGAGCTACTTTCGCTCATCGGACGGGCTGAGGATTCATTACACCGTTGCGGGGGAGGGTTCGCCCGTGATTCTTATCCCCGGTTACACGGGAACCGCAGCTGATTGGCTCGAAGAAGACGGCCTGGGCCGGGCGCTGGCTCAAGACCATCGCGTCGTCGCAATCGACAAGCGTGGCCACGGTGCCAGTGATAAACCCCTCGATCCGAAGAAGTACGGCCCCCACATGGTACGGGATGTCGTGGAGCTGATGGATCACCTTGGAATCGAAAAGGCTCACGTGCACGGGTTCTCTCTGGGCGGTGTCCTGGTGACATTCCTGCTGGCCGCACATCCGGAACGATTCGTAACCGCCAGTTATGGCGGCATGGGTATCCCGGAAATCGACCCCGTTTGGAAAGCTCGCGTCCCTAAGGACATCAAGTTTGTCGACCCCAGGGAGAAGGAACTGTTTACCTGGGACGAGCGTACCGATCTGGACTGGGATGCTCTTAAGGCGATATTCGAGTCTCCCTGGGAAGCGGGCGAGGGATTTGAGGGCTACGAGAAGACCGCCGCGACTCAGATCGATCTCACCAAGATCCACATTCCGGTACTGGCCGTGATTGGTGAGTACGACTTTCCAAACCATTGGACTCACCGCATGAAACGGGAATTAGCGAACTTCAAACTGGTTGTATTGCCTGATCGGGCTCACCTGCGCTCCCTGGGGGAGGATTACAATTCGGCCGTTTCGGCCTTCATTGACGAGAACGACTCCCTGAGGTGAGTTCGAGGGTAATGCTTGCCCCGCACACAGCCAAGCAGCCGTGTAAGGGCACAACCCTGGTACCAAACCCTGAAACCGGGGGGCCAACCCGTTGCCTTCTCAACAATCGCAGGGGTTAGCGAAACCCAGGCTGGCTTGTTGCCTGACGGGTCCCCTCTGCGCCGTCTGGGAGAAGAAGACAATTCGGCAGTCCCGGTCTGTGTTGACAAGCGCGACTCACTCCGGCTCGATCCAGAGTTCGTCCATCAGTTCCAAAGGGTCTCTCCGCAAGATTGGGTTCAAACCTTTGATTCGGCGGTGAATGGCGTGCGTGACCGTGAATGGCTGTAACAAGATTAGCGGCATGTCGCGGGCGATTTCTTCTTGAATCTCGACATATATGGCATCCACGGTGTCCAGGTTCGATGTCGACAGGGCTTGACTCAAGGCCTTCGCAACCCGCGGATTCCGGTATCCAACAACGGAGTCCTCACCACAGAACCGGGTGAACCAAGGATCCCAGTTTTGTACAACGGCAACCAGGGCGTCAAAATCTCCGGATTCCAGCTGGCCTCTGCTGTTTGAGGGAGAGGGTCCGATTTCCACAGCCAGACCCACCCGCTCGAGGTAGTTCTGAATCATGATTCCTCTCCCCTCCCCTCTGGGATACAGTGAGAAACGAGCTCGTGTGCCCCCCTTTTCCCGGACTCCGTCACCGTCTTGATCGATCCAACCCGCCTGCTCAAGCAGTCGCCGGGCTGCTTCCGGATCATAGGGAAGCGGCGGAGGTAGCCGCCTTCTAAGGAACTGGCGGGGCGTGGTGAGAACATCGGTCAAAGGAAGATCGCGACTTAAGCCGATCGCCTCGAGGATCGCCGGCCGGTCGATCGCCAGGGCGATAGCCCGGCGTACCCTTGGATCGGAGAAAAGCGGGTGCTTATGATTCAAATAGAGTCCCAGAAATCCGGGCGCCACCCAGTGGTAGATCCCAAACCTCCCGTCCTGTTTCAGGGCTGCCATCAAATCTGGTTGCAAGAAATACAAAATATCTACGTTTCCGGCCAGAGCTTCGGAGACGCCGGCCCCGCCAATGAACTTAACCTGCAGCCTCTCGATCCGTGGCTTGCCCGCAAAGTATTCAGGATTTGCCTCCAACTCAAAAAAACGTTCCGGCGCATAGCGAACGAAACGGTAGGGGCCGCTTCCTACTGGGTAAGTCCAGAAGTCCCATTGCCAAAAATCCTCAGGGTCCAGGTGATCGAGCAAATGTTTGGGATAGATCACAATATCACTGGCGTAGTCATGGCGGCTGGCGGAAACTCGGACCGTGTAATCGTCAACCGCCGTTACCTCTTCGAAACGAAACCAGTAAACGTCCGGATTGCTCAACAAATCGAACGTAAACTTTACGTCATGGGCAGTCAGCGTCTCACCGTCATGCCAGCGTACGTCGTCGCGCAGATACCAGGTGCGCACTCGACCGTCGGCCGAAGTTTCCCAGGATCGTGCCAGACGCCGCTCCGAATCTAAGTCCGACCCGAAGGAGGAGACGGTCCAAGAAGAGAAAACGAGGAAGTCGGCGCAGGTACTGTCGGGAAGCAGCGCGTCTTTGTCCTTTACCCCGATGATCACGGTATTGGGTCTCAATGAGGCAGGATCGACACCACCGCTGTCACAGCCCACGTTCAGAATCGCCAGCGCAATGGAAGCCAGCCACGCTGAGTGGTAGAGCCCACCTCGATGAGACAACTTCTTTGGATGAGTCGGCCTTGTCGGGTCACCCCCGATGGCGCAGAAGACTGACCCTGTCCACCTTCGACACGCCGCTAATATTTCGTTCATCGAGCTTGCTCGGCACATCTTGTCGTTGATTGCCTCCCTCTTCTGGGCGCAGCTTCTCTGTGATTCGGCAGGTGGATTGCCTGTCCGGTCAAGTTACTCCTTCCAGTTAGCATCAATCGTAATGCTGGAAAACGCTTTCGGCAACAGAATCGTGCCTACTCAGACCCCGAAAAGCGAGAGTCGTCCGCAAAGATCCTATCGTGATTTCCGTTGCAAATATGCTGATGCAGTGTTACATTTTCATCAAATCGAGGGCGGCTTCCTCTTAGACTCTTAGCCAAATGTGGTAACGGGCTCGGAGCCTCCGTTTACTTGGCCTTAGTGTCTTTCTGCCCATTTGCTCAGCCGAGTTTCCGTGACCTGGAGGAATGGTCCGCAGGATCGGAATAAGATGCTAGATCATCGACATCGAGTCTCAATCTGGAGCAGTTCAGAAGCAATTTTCTCGCCACTCACGAACGGGCTGATAACAGGAATCATTCTTGCACTCTCTATTGCGGTCTTCACGATTCATTGTGGTTCTTCTCCTGGCCAAAGATCTGAGAAGGACCCTTCGATCAGCGTTCTTTACTGTTGCGGAGAAGGAGTCGTTGGGCCCCTGTGGAGAATGCCTGCCCAGTTTCTAATGTTCTTGCCACTCGTTCGATCCGGTTCGACGGGTGAGATAGAGCCTTGGCTGGCTGAGAGCTGGGAGCACTCTCCCGACTACCGGACCTGGAAAGTAAGACTTCGTAGCGACGTTCGTTGGCACGACGGTGTTCCGTTCACCGCTGACGACGTAGAATTCACATACCGGCTCCTCAGTCATCCCGAAGTCCTTGGGATTGCACCCGATTCCTTTGATTTGACGGTCCACGATCAGAGCACCTTCACCATCACCTATCACACAGGAGAGAGTTACAGTTCGCCGGATACATTTCAGGTTTACTACCCGAAACATCTTCTGGAAGACCTCGATCCAAAGACGGTTTACCACTGGAAATTCTGGACTCAGCCGGTGGGCAACGGTCCCTACCTTTATGTGCGGCACGATCCAAAGTCATTCATCGAATTTGAAGCCAATGAGGACTATGTCCTAGGTAAGCCGTCCATTGAAACTGTTGTCCTGAGAGTTGGCCAGGATGAGGCAGTTGAGCTTCTGAGTGGAAGTTTGGATTTGGTGCCCTACAGTCAGCTCGATTCTGCGGTCTTTGCCGGCGATCCTCGGTTTGTAACCTACCACCAGACGACCGGCGACCATTTCAAAGGGATCGCCTGGAATCAGCGCCATCCGGCACTCAAAGATCCTTTGGTCCGTCGCGCATTGACGCTGGCTATCAATCGAAGGGAATTACATCGGGTCATCGACCTCCCCGACGACACTCCCGTTTTTGACGTCATCTTCACGCGGCGCCAGTTTCAGAATCGCCGACTGCCTGAGCCCTTGGCCTTCGATCCCGATCGGGCGAAAGCGCTGCTGGACGAAGCCGGTTGGCATGACTTTGACGGCGACGGCGTTCGAGAGAATGGGAAGGCGGTTCTCGAGCTATCAACAATCGTCGCAGCGACGCAGGGACTGGATAAGGCGGCGGTCTACGTCCAGTCTCAGTTGAAACAGCTCGGTGTGCGTCTGGTTATCCAGAATCTAGAATTGGGGCGAGCGAAGGAGCGGGCAACTTCTGGTGATTTCGACGCGCTGTTTATGATCTTTCAACATGGGAAGAGAGACGTGGGCCACAAGGCCTACTTTGGCTCCCAATCACCCATTGGCTATAGCAACCCCAACGTAATCGCTCTTCTCGAAGCAGCAGAGTCGACTGTAGATCCGGATGAAATGGACCGAATCTATCAGCAACTCATGCCGATTTTCCAGGAAGAC
>CP070717.1:1222911-1225526 GCA_020350445.1 Acidobacteriota bacterium
CACCAGCTATCGAAGACTTATTGAGACGGTGCTTAAGACGGGATATGAGTCAGCGAGTCCAGGCGATAGGCGACGTGCGGATTGCCCTTGAAGAGTACCTGTCTGACCCTCAGGCCCATCAAGCATGGCAATCCCGGGAGCAGCCAACAGCAATGTCGTCTGCACGAAAGCTGTTCTTGACAGCAGCTGCGCTGATACTGGCGACCGTCACATTCTTCGTCGGCTGGGCGCTCAGACCCAGCCCCCCGGTAACGGCTCCCACTTCGCGCTTCGCGCTGGTCTTGCCCCAGGACCAGGCATTCTCGTATTCCGGCCGTCATCAGTTGGCTCTTTCTCCCGACGGCCGGCATCTGGTTTATTCGGCCAACGGCCAGTTGTATCACCGAGCCATGGACCAGCTTGCTGCCAAACCGATCGCTGGGACACTGGAAGGGGGAGGCCGCAATCCCTTCTTTTCGCCAGACGGGCAGTGGATTGGCTTCTGGGCCGGGGGGGAAATCAGGAAAGTTCCTGTGGGCGGCGGCAGCCCGGAAACACTATGCCAGGCCGGGAATCCATTTGGAGCCAATTGGGTCAGCGAAAGGCGTATTCTCTTCGGACAGGGAGAGGACGGGATCTTTGAGGTGCCCGCCGATGGCGGCGAGAAGAAGCTGTTGATCGAGGTGGACTCGTCTGCTGGCGAAATGGCTCACGGGCCGCAGTTACTGCCGGGAGGGAAAGACATAATTTTCACGCTGGGGCTTCACAGCGATTGGGACCAGGCACAAATCGTGGTTCAGTCGCTGGAGACAGGTGACCGAAAGGTAATTGTCAGTGGCGGCAAGGATGCGCGATTCCTCCCCTCGGGGCACCTCGTCTATTCCTGGAAGGGGTCGCTGTGGGCGGTGCCCTTTGATCCACTCCGTGTGGAGTTAACAGGCTCGGCTTTTTTGGTTGTCGAAAAAGTCAGTGAGTCTGGTAATGCCTTCACTGGTGCTGTCCATTTCAGCACTTCGCAATCGGGAGCGTTGGCCTACGTCCCGGGGACCGGTGGCTCAATAACCAGCACAGTGGTGTGGATCGACCGAACAGGTCAGGAAGAGAATATACTGGCAGACCAGTTCTACGAGTTCCCTCGCATCTCACCCGACGGCGAGCGGATAGTTCTGACGCTACTGCACTCGTCAGGAACAGATATCTGGGTCCATGACCTGGAGCGTTTGACCCGAACTCGGCTCACCTTTGAGGGATCGAATCAACTCCCAAAATGGTCTCCTGACGGCACGGCAGTCATATTCGCTTCAAATCATGAAGGAGAGTCCCATCTCTACAGCAAATCGGCCGACGGCACCGGCCAGGCGGAGCGTCTGACTACGACTCCCGGTGTTATCCAGGTACCCGGGGATTTTACGCCCGATGGAAATGCCCTGGTGTTCCAACGATTGGAGTTTGAGACGTCGACTGATCTATACCTTCTTTCTCTCGATTCGAACAGGACGACCCGACCTTTGCTGAAGACACGGTTTAACGAAGTTGAGCCGGCCATCTCACCCGACGGTCGATGGATCGCCTACGTATCGGATGAATCGGGTCGCCACGAAGTGTATGTTCGACCTTTCCCCGACGTGGAACAAGGTAAGTGGCAGATCTCTACGTCAGGAGGGCGAGATCCGCTCTGGGACCCGCAGGGAACAGAAGTCTACTACCTGAACAACGAGACTCTCATGGCGTCATCGATTGATGCAACAGATACTTTTTCTTCAGAGATTCCGAGGGTGGTGGTCAAGATACCCGACATGGGAACCAGTGACCAATCTGAATGGGGAACGGATTGGGATATTTCACCGGACGGGCAGCGCTTTTTGATCACCACCAATGTTTCTGAATCGGGTAACCAGGCAGAGCTAGTCGTGGTACTCAACTGGTTCGAAGAGCTGCAAAGCCTTGTTCCAAGAAGGTAGCAGCATGACGGGCCAGAGCAATCAGCTCTCCCGAAACTGGTTGCCCTGCCTTCGCCAGATCTAATAGGATAACGGCAATTTCCTTTCTCTGGAAAACCGTGATCGGGCAACTGGTCTCGAGTCTTTGCCTCGTGATTCAGATTGCGAGATAAGAGATCGATGATTGGTGAAACTTTTTCCCACTATCGAATCAAAGAGAAGCTGGGCGGTGGCGGAATGGGAGTCGTCTACCTGGCCGAAGACACCCGTCTAGATCGTGACGTGGCCATCAAGGTCCTGCCCCCGGACTACTTCGGAGATCGTATCGCCGAAAAGCGCTTCCAGCGAGAGGCCAAGGCTGCAGCGGCCCTGAGCCACCCTCATATTTGTGTCGTGCATGACGTCGGGGACCATGGCGATCAACCCTACATCGTCATGGAGCGACTTGAGGGTGAGACGCTTAAAAACCGACTGGAGAAAAGCCCACTGGAGATCAGCGAAGGTCTCAGGCTGGCCATACAGATAACGATGGCACTCCTTGCCGCTCACACCAGAGGCATCATTATCCGGGATGTCAAGCTGTGGGAAGAGCAGAATTGATGCTGGCCGAAAACTTCCGCTGAGGTGGCCTATCACCCGGCAAAGCCGGGATGTCCAGGTGACCCGAGCGCAACGAGTTGTAAAGCCTGGCTTCGA
>CP070717.1:1225626-1228518 GCA_020350445.1 Acidobacteriota bacterium
ACTTTATTTCGGGACGGGGTGTTTGATTTCTTCCCACCGCGCCGCTGTGTCGAATTCCTTGTACGTCGGACTCTCGGCGTTATGACAGGTGGCGCAATACTCACCCATGTTATCTCCGTGGACGATCAGGCCCGCCGCTATCGAGGCCTTCTGGTCCTTCATTACCTTCATCGATTTGTAGCCGGAACCGGGGCCATGGCAGGTTTCGCATTGGACCCCGTCTTCGATCGAGAACTTCTTGCCCAGTAACGCCGCATCAACGTTGTGCCCCGTCGCATGGCACCGTAGACAGGCTTCTTCCTTTTCAGGATCTCCCGTCAACCCCTGTTTCTTGGCGATCTCTTTCGCTTCGGCAGTTTGCAGGGTCTTGAAAGCTTGAGCATGTTTACTCCCCTGCCAGATCTTCAGCTGTTCCCCCTGTTTTGCAGATTTGTGGCACATTCCACAGACTGCAACCCCTTCATAGGAGTTCTTCTCCTGAGCCCCCAGGTTAACAATTGTGAGCAGGCAGAGAGTTAGCACCGCCCCCACCAACAACATGATTTGTTTCCCTTTCATCTAAAAACACCTCCAATTCGGTGAAAAGTATAGTCCATGGAAATATTGACTCATAGTGGTAAATCGGAAACAGTTCAATTCTCTTTCCTCCGCAGGGACAAACCCCCGCGTGTTATCCTGAACGGCAACATTTATCGCGCTATTAACCTCGCCGTACAAAGGGGGATTCATGGGACTTTGCATTCGTCTACTGCTACTCGTCTTGTTCACAATCGTTGCAGCAACGTGTTCTCAGGAAGATCCTCCAGAGGCGAACCCCTTAAAGGTCAACGATTGGACAACTGGAAATCCAGCCGACGCCGGATTCGACGAAGTGGCTCTCGAAAAGATCAGTGCCGAGATCGAGGAAGGCGCTTTCCCCAATACCCATGCCCTCTTGATCGAACATGACGGGCAACTGGTCTACGAACGCTACTTTTCCGGTACCGACGACCGCTGGGGAGAACCACTGGGACATCGAGATTTCAACTCCGAGAGTCTCCATGACCTTCGTTCCATATCGAAGAGCGTGACGGCGACCCTACTCGGGATCGCCTTGAAAGGAGACTTCCAGCAGGCTGTTGAGCGTCCGGTTTTGGAGTATCTACCGCGTCTATCTCGCGAAGGTGAGCAAGGTAGTATCACGCTACATCAGGTACTGACCATGACAGCCGGCCTCGAGTGGAATGAAATGGACGTTTCCTATACCGAGGAAACGAACGATGAGATCCGGCTCTACTCGGTCGAGGATCCGGCCAAGTCGGTCTTGACCCGGCCGATTGAGTTCACTCCGGGGAGTACCTGGTATTACTCCGGCGGCCTCTCCCAGGTGGTCGCATCAATCGTTACTGAGTTGACTGGCCAGACGATCCAGGAATACGCCCGCGAGAAGCTCTTCGGCCCACTGGGAATCGAGGAATTCGAATGGCTGGGTCCTGGCACCTGGATAGACAACAATCCCTCAGCTATGTCAGGGCTCCGCCTCAAGGCTCGAGATCTCGCCAAGATTGGATCGGTCTATCTTCATGGCGGTCAATGGAAAGGCCAGCAGATCGTCCCCTCTGACTGGGTCAGACTTTCGTCAATGCGCCATGTGCAGGAGATTGGGGACTGGAGCATGGATGGAGTCTGGGGATACGGTTACCAGTGGTGGGTTGGCGATCTCCCCGATGGCCCTCGCGTCGTTGCCGGTTTCGGAAACGGGAATCAGAGGCTCTTCATCATTCCCGAAGAAGAACTTGTCATCACCATCTTCGCCGGCGAGTACAACCGTTCCGAACACCACAGCGAGAGGATCCTCGAGCGGGTGCTGAAAGCGCGATAATGGTGTGAAGCACGGAACTCGAAGCACGAAATCCGAGTTTCGAGTTTCAAGATGTGGGGAGTGTTACGAATTGGGCGGCGGAGGGGTTCGAAGTTTCGAGATCGCTCTCCGTTCATGCTCTCTTAAATTCTCGAGGGTCTCCCGGGGGAGCCGGGTACGGCAAGGGGCCATCGCGACGCGGTGGCCGGGAAAAGCTCGTTCAAAGATGATCCGGGCTCTCCTCTCATGAAAATCAGAGGTGACGATCACCAATCGTGCAATTCCAGTCCCTTCGACAATTCGTTGGGATCTCGAGGCATCCTCGAGAGTGTTCCGGCTGGGAATCCCCTCGAGTATGGAGCCGGAAGGGACGCCCAGTGAGATGAGGTGGCGTCTCACGTACGACCAGTGCGCTTCCGCGGTCCGGTTGAAGTGATCCCCCCAACCACCTGTAGGAAGGATGAGCGAACTGGGACTTCGCCCAAATTCGATCAACGCCTGCCCACAGCGTTCGAGGGCAATGCTGGAAAGGTTCCCCTCGTCGTCATTGGGTGAGCCGAGAACAATGATCAGGCTTCGTTCTTTGAGGGTGGGGAGCCCACTTGTCCGTTTCACTTCCATCCCTGTTTCAGCATCCCTGGAATCCTCTGATCTTAGCATGTCGGGCATGCTCCTCCTGCCAGGAGGCGCCGCGAGTCGTTTCTTTGGCAAAACCTTCTCACACCGATCGATGGTACTTTTGCAAGACTATTGCCAGGCTGCTGCCATTTGCCGGATAATCTCGACATAATTTCAATTTGGAGGTTCCTTGGCCCCAGGTCGCCCTTTTCCTGGTTCCTCAACCATTCAGTCCAAAAGTGCAGGGTTCCCTTTCTCCCCCTAGAGGAGGTTCTGTCATGAAGAAGTTCTTCGCTTGTCTTGTCCCTGTTCTCGCAATTGTTATCCTCACCACACCGCTTCTGTCAGGCTTCGCGGCTGACGACGTTCTCGCACGCCTTGGAATCTCAGCTGATTCAGCAAGAGATTCGATTTGGCAGAGTATCTCGAACGGG
>CP070717.1:1228618-1231409 GCA_020350445.1 Acidobacteriota bacterium
GATTTGGCCAGGATGGGTGTGTGATGAACCAGCGTGTTGGAGCAGACCACGATGTCTCGCAGCCGGTCTGTCTCTCCCCGCATCAACGGCATCAATGACCTGCCGTGAATCGCTTCAGGTCTCCACTCCCAGTCCTCGGTGTAGAAGACCCCACACTGAAGCGCCTGGATCTGGGACCGACCGCCGATGGTCTCGGTAGCGACCATACCTGCCATCTCGAGGATGGTCGGCATCAGATCGGGAGCCTGGGCCAGAGCTTTGATGTGTTTTCCCTCGGTTTGGCCCGGCAGGCGAATCATCAGCGGCGTGCGCCGGATTTCGTCATACATGTGGATGGCTTCGTAGTACATCTTGCCGTCGACCACTGGGAAGAGTGACTTGCCGTGCAGATCGTGCTCCCCAAACAGGTAGCCGTGGTCGCTGGCGAAGATAACCGCCGTGTCTTCGGTCAGTCCCAGTTCGTCGATCTTGTCCAGCATGACGCCGAACCAGTGATCTACCATGCTTGCTTCGCCCATGTACATGGCGCGGAAGTGGTTGATCTCCCGCTCGTCGAAGAAATCGCGCCAGAAGCCGTAATTGGGGTAGGTGACCTCTTCGTCGTTCCAGTCTGGATCGTACATGTCCACGTACTTCCGGGGAGCGTCCCACGGTTCGTGGGGGTCGAACATATCGATGTGCAGGTAAAACTGGTCCTGGTCCTGGTTCTCTTCCAGCCATTGGCAGGCGGCCTGGATGGTACGTGGAGCGAATCGATCTTCCTCACACGCCCACCAGGCGGTATTGCGCAGGTGGCGGATGACGATGAATTCCCGACTATCGTACTTGCTCCGGTCCTTAGGGGGCGTGACGTGCTTGGGGGCCGTCTTCCACTGGTCGGTCTCCTGCCCTCGGACCCACTCCCAGGCGTCAAAGCCCCGGCTGTAGTTGTAGCCCATTTCCAGCATATGGGGCGTGTCGACGATCAACTGGGAGACAACACCCGAGGCGCTGAGTACTTGCTGAAGAGTCACGATGTCGTCGGGCAGCGGGCCCCATTCCCGATCAATGAAGCTGAAGCGCCCGCTCATGATGTCCAGGCGGTTGGGGATGGTGGGAAAAGAGCCCAGGTAAGCATTGTCGAAGACAAAGGACTCCTGGGCAAACTGGTCCAGGCGGGGGGTCTTGCATCGGGTAGGGCCATAACATGAAAGATTGTCGTAGCGGAAGGTATCCGACATGACCAGGATGATGTTCATTGTGATTCCACCTCTCTCTAAACTCTCAACCTATGAGACGATATATCGAAACGTTTCAAGCGCGGGAGAAAACAAACCTGATACCAGTTTCGGACCTCTCTGCAGTCACACTCTCAGCGCGACAACTGCTGGATGGCTGAGATTGAGATTCTCAAGCCTCATCCCCTGAAGACCGATAGCGACCATACTTATGTACCGCTTTCGCCATGGTCACGAAATTCTCCGGCGGAACGCTCTCTGTAATAGGCGTGGAGCAACCAAACACATAGCTGCCTCCAGGGGCCAACTTCAGGCAGTATTCTCTTACCCTTTCCTCAATCTCGTCCCGGCTACCGCGAATCAGCAGCCTGGTAGGGAAGCCCCCTGTAAGTGCCACCTTACCAGCCCATTGCTGCTTCAACTCCAGGATACGATCGACTTCAGGCTCGACCAAGTGCACGGCGTCAAATCCAATATCGAACAGAGTTGGAAGGACATCCTCAATTCTCCCACCAGCATTCATCACGACAGGTTTACCATGCTCTTTGGCGGGGGAGACCAGGCGCTGCATCCGGTCCGGAAATATCTCGCCGAACATATCAGGGTCAATGATCAGCCCGGCGTCGTTGGCAACATGATCGCTGATCGATATAAAAGCCAAGTCCTCTGCAAACCGGTCGCAAACGGCGCGTACCACTTTTTCCTGGTGCTCCAGAAGGATATCCATCAACGTTTCCAGAAAACGTCGGTCGCTGTGAAACAGATCCAGGGCATCGGACATGCCTACCGCCAACATAGCGCTGTCAAAGAAAGAGGTGAAACTGGCCACGACGCCCACACCAGTCCCCTGGGCAGCCTGCAAATAGCGTTCCAGGGTGCTAAGTTGATCTGCCCGTGATGGAGGAGAGTCCAGATGGTCCAGATCGGTCCAGGTCTTCACCGAACCGCCTATATACTTCTCAGTGCCGTCCGGGCTCTTCTGAAAGACATTATTCGGTCTCCAGGAGAAATTACAGGTAACGGCGTCCATACCTATTCGCCGGGCAAACTCCACATGATCCTTGGGTGATATCGCCTGATCGCTCACGCTGGCATCCGCGTTGTTACCGTACCCAAGCGCACGCCCCAGGACGTATTCAAAGATAGACTGACTGGTTATCTGGAACTCGAGATGCGGCAACCGGTCAGCCTGCCGATGCTGGAGCACCTTGAGCAAGCGGTTGACATTCGGCCTGTCATCGTCTGACAGCCGTGTGCTTCTTGTGACGGTTGGGCCAACCACCCCTTTGATACACGCGGCGAATTTGCTCTGCTCCTCGGCACTCAAGGGCTTCACCAGAACAGTCTGCGACTGTATATCTTCGGGGATCGAGAGGCAAGGCCCCGAATCGCCATCCTCCTTCAACCTGCTCCCGCAGGAGTAGCGTATGGTAAGGCGCGTGGGCAACACGACCTGTCGAGGTTGCAAGTCCTCCTCAGCATCCAGCCGGCTGAACAGGAGCTGGGCTGCATTCATGCCCATTTCGTAGGCAGGTTCCAGGATGACCGTAAGGAATGGATAATAAGCCTCAGTA
>CP070717.1:1231509-1239019 GCA_020350445.1 Acidobacteriota bacterium
CCAGGATGGTTGTCGTACGACAAGCTTCCAGCTTGTCTCCGGCAATCTCCCCCATGACAAAAGACAACCAGGATGGTTGTCGTACGACAAGCTTCCAGTTTGTCTCCGGCCATGATCGGAACGGCCCGGGGAGCCTAAAGAGCCTCAACCCGCACGGTTGTCCTCATGCGCGAACGGGCGGGACCGCGGAAGGTCCCCTCTGTCGGCCTTGCTTCGTGGTGCGTCAATCCGGCGGCAAGGGCAATGTAGGTCGAATCCACCGCTAAACCCGCAGCGGGGTCAAATCCTCGCCAGCCCGCTCCCGGAAGATAGACTTCACACCAGGCGTGCAGTTCTGGGGTCTTAATCTGGGGGCCGTGCCAGTACCCGCTTACGAAGCGGGACGCCAGCCCGACGGAACGGCATGCCGCGGCGTAGAGAACCGCCAGATCCCGACAGGCTCCTTGCTTCAAACGCAGGGTTCGCTCAGGACTCCGCGGATCCCCCCTCGGGCGTCGACGGAGTCCGATCTCCTCATGTAAAACGCTGGCCAACCGCATCAGGAAGGGCACCGTTTCACCACCACTATCCTTGAGCACGCCCTGAGCCAGAGCGGTCACTTCGGGGATTGATCGGCCCTTGACGTAGGACTCCAGAAGCCGCCAGGTCGACTCTTCATATTCGAAAGGGATCTTCTCGCAGCCAGGCAGCAGCAAGAAGTCGAACGGATTGTCTCTCCGCGTTTCCACCTCTGAGAAGGCTTCAAGCCGCAGTCTGCGATGCTGCCCATTGAACCAGAAGCGCTGGGCCGGGTTTCCCGCGTAGTCGATCAGCGGCCAATTCCCTCCCGGTTCAGGGGAGACCTGGATCTGGTGACGAAGGACCTCCTGAAAGGCGTTGCACAACGGGCGCAGGCGCACAATTATCGGTTCCAGCGTAACGAGATCCGTGTAGGTATATTCGATTCGATGTCGAATCAGAAACTTCATAGATCGCAGTTGTGGGAAGGCTCCCGAGGAATCGAGTCCAGTCCCTTCAAGGCGCCTTCAATCCATCCGGCCGGTGCTTCGTTCACCATCTTCTGCATGTGTTCCTGCCACCAGTCGGAAGTCGGCTTGAGCTCTTCGGCGGTATACCGCTGCTCCGCCATGTGAAACGTCCCCCGCCTATAGAGCACGATGTCGAGGGGAAAATCAACGTCCGTCGCACTCGTTCGAGTCGCATCAAAAGCCAGGTACCCGACCTTCAGGGCCAATTCGAGAGGAGTCTCGTAACGCAAAACACGATCCAGGAGAGGCTTCCCATACCCACTCTCGCCGATGATGACGTAGGGACTCCCCTGGCC
Source organism: Acidobacteriota bacterium (assembly GCA_020350445.1). Classification (GTDB taxonomy): domain Bacteria; phylum Acidobacteriota; class UBA6911; order RPQK01; family JAPXNP01. The sequence goes on from CP070717.1 coordinate 1,232,834, forward strand.
GACTTCAACCCAGTTCGCCTGGGGATAGATCAGATAGAGCTTATGCTCCCCGTCATTTTCGAACTGCCCGCCTACAAGGGCGTGCAGATTGAAGCCGAGACCGCTCTCTTCAATCGCCTTCTTATCTTCCTTTGCCACCCGGCGGATCTGAGCAGAAAAGGCATTGACCGCCTTATAGAGCCGGTCGAAGGACTCGTCACTCTGAGCAATCACTTCCTCAAAGTAGGTCAGCGCTTTGTCTCTGACCGAGCGCAGTCCAGACGTCATCAGAAACATCGTGTGTTGGCGATGCTGGTGAATCGTGACTTTGCGTGCCGTGATGCGTTCGGTCCCTGTTGTCACCCGAGTATCGGCAATCCCAACCAAGCCGTCGGCAACCTTCATTCCCAGACAGAAACTCATAAAACCTTTTGCTCCTCCGTAATTTCACGCGACAGTATGCAGATTGAAGAAGGTTGATGCAACCGCACTCCCCACCGTGATCAGCCTGAGCTGAAGAACGTCGAGAAACTCGTGAAGTCCCGATTCGATGATTTCCTCGATCTGGGCGTAGTCGAGTTCGGAATGGAGTCGTCCCACTTCCCTCTCCGCAGCGTTCGTGATGGTCCCCTCTCCGGAGCCGCTGATGATCCGCAGCGCCCTTTCCGCCTGCCGCAGCGAGAACCGAATGGACCTCGGGAAATCTCGATCGAGCATCAAGAACTCGGCGACCCGATCGGGAGCGATCTGGCCGTACTTTTTCCGATACATCTCCAGTGCACTGGCCGATTTCAACAACGCCGACCACTGGATGTTGTCAAAGGGTGTTCCCACGTCACTGACCGTGGGGAGCAGAATGAAGTACTTCACATCGAGAATACGAGAAGTCTGATCGGCCCTTTCCAAGTATCGCCCCAGCCTTCCAAACTGCCAGGCCTCGTTGTGTGACATCGTCGCATCCGTGATCCCGTACAGGAGATGGGCATTCACCTTGATCCGGGTGAAGAAGCCATGCGGTGACTCGAGAACCGCATTCCTCGATCCTTCTTTCACGATAAGGTGGAACCGGTTGACCTGCTCCCACATTTCCGACGAAATGATCTCCCGAATCGATCGAGCATTCTCACGGGCCTTGTAAAGACAAGACGCGATCGAGTTTGGGTTTCGATCGTCAAAGGTTAGAAACTCGATCACACTTTCACGGTCCGCTCGTTGGAAACACGTTAAGAAGAACTCTCGGTCCCCAGTCGTCGTCACCAGTGGCTCCCACTGTTCATCGGCCAGGTCAGGAAGATCCAGCATCAGGTGGCTGTTGACCTCGACAAAGCGAGCGGCATTCTCGGCTCGTTCAATGTAACGATTCATCCAATAAATGGCATCGGCGGCACGGCTCAGCATTTACCCTCTCTTTGGTTGCGGGAATCTCGAATACGGAGGACTCCCGTTCAGCCCAGGCCTGGTGTCCCCTAATGAAAAGACCTGTCGATTCCTCATTGCGAAAGAACCCAGGTGTCTTTGCTCCCCCCACCCTGTGAGGAATTGACGACCAGCGACCCCTTCGTCAGGGCGACACGGGTAAGTCCACCTGGCAGGATATAGGTCTCCTTACCAGACAAGATGTAAGGGCGAAGATCGACATGCCTACCCTCGAAGTGGTCCTCGACAAGGACCGGAGCTCGAGAAAGGGAGACCGTGGGTTGAGCAATGTAGTTACGTGGATTGGCTTCAATCTTGCGACGGAATTCCTCCCGCTGCTCGCTTGTGGAATGCGGTCCAATCAGCATGCCATAACCGCCCGATTCGTTCGCCGCCTTCACAACCAGACTGTCCAGGTTCTCGAGGACGTGCTGGCGCTGTGAGTCCTCCCAGCAAAGGTAGGTCGGAACGTTCGGCAGAACCGCCTCCTCACCCAGGTAGTACTTCACGACTTGAGGAACGAAGGCATAAACCACCTTATCATCCGCAACCCCAGTCCCCGGAGCATTGGCGATCGCTACGGTGCCGTTGCGGTAAGCCTCCATCAACCCGGGGACCCCCAGCATCGAATCGGACCGGAACTCATTCGGATCAAGGAAGTCATCATCAATCCTCCGATAGATAACATCCACCCGCTGTAGTCCCCGGGTGGTCCGCATGCAAACCTCCCCGTTCAGAACCACGAGATCTCTCCCTTCGACCAACTCGACTCCCATCTTTTGGGCCAGGAATGCGTGTTCGAAGTAGGCGGCGTTGTAAACTCCAGGGGTCAACAAAACAACTGTCGGCCGCTGTGACTGCTCGGGAGAGATCGAGGTGAGGCAATCCAACAGCCTCGCGGGGTAGTCATCGACAGGCTGAACCTTCGACTTCTGAAAAGCTGTCGGAAGAATACGCTTGAGCACCTGCCGGTTCTCGAGAACGTAGGAAACCCCGCTCGGACAACGCAGGTTATCTTCGAGGACGAAGAACTCCCCCTTCTCATCCCTCACCAGGTCGATCCCGGCGATATGGCACCAGGTCCCGTGCGGTGGATTCAGCCCCCTGCAGGAGGCAAGAAATCCCTTCGAGGACTCAATTACGAATCGCGGAATCACACCGTCTTTGAGGATCTTCTGATCGTGATACAGGTCATCCAGGAACAGATTGAGTGCTGTGATCCGCTGGCGAAGTCCCCTGTCGACATGGTCCCAGGCCTCCTTCTCGAGAATCCGGGGAATGATGTCGAAGGGAAAGATCTTCTCCACACCGGCAGAATCTCCGTAGACATTAAACGTGATCCCCATGTTGAGTAGGGCAAGTTCGGCAGCCTGCTGCCGGAGAGTGAGCTGATCGTGGTTTAAACTGTCGAGCCGCTCAACGAGGATCCGTGCACCGGGACGCGGCTTCCCCGGCCCTTCGAACAGTTCATCGAAAAACTCACCAGGACTGTACGAAAAAAGACTCAAAGACACCTCCATCTGAAACGGATAGGCCACTGCCAGTGTTCCGGCATTCGGCTGGAGTCCCCTTCGTACCGGCAGGCACGAATCCAGCTTCTGGGACTCTAGAAGTAGAACGATCCACTGAAGGTCGGCTGATTACCGGCCCTGAGGGCAACGTGGCCCAAGACGGCACATACCTCAATGAAGCCCATTCTAAGCCACCCACTCTATAGGATCAATCGCCCTGCCAACACCACCCTGATCGTTTTCTGCCGGAAAGACTTCACTACCACCTTTCGTCAATGGTCAACTTGCGGCTAAACTGGGCCGGGCCAATGGAATCGCCGCAGAGGAGTAGAAGGAAAGTGGGTCTCGCGAACTTCGCACGGATGCTCCTGCTTGGAGTTGTTGTCACTTTCGGTTGTTCGTTGCTTTTCGCTGTGGGTCCGGCAGTCCCCGCTTCGGAAAGCGCGGTCCCGGTTCACATCGAGATCAATGCCGCCGCCCACATCCGGACGATTCCGGAAACGCTGTACGGTGCAAACCTGACGGCTTGGGACGGCCAAACCGGCAGTAACGCTCGCTTCAATAACCTGATAATCGCCTCAGGACGGACCGAAATGCGGTGGCCCGGCGGGTCGTGGGGCGATGCTTTCCTCTGGAGCGATATGGAAGGTCCTTCGGGACGCAATCGCTGGATCGTCAGCTATCCCGAGACTCTCAATCTCCTCTCCAAGCTCGGAGGCCGGCTCCAGCCGATTGTCAATTTCCCCGGCTTCTGGCACGAGATAGACCACAGCCATGAAGAGGCCGTCGCCGCGGCCGTTGCCTGGGCCCAGGATCAAATGGCCCGCACGCCAGGTGCCCTTTACTGGGAGATCGGGAACGAAATCATGGGTCCCTGGGAGGCAGGCTGGGAGGAAGGGGTCATCTCCGGCACCTACTACGGTAACCATTTCGCGGACTTCTATCGGGCGATGAAAGAAGTCAATCCTATGATCCGCATCGGTGCGGTGGCTGATCCCGTCGATGGACCCGACTGGTGGAATCCCGGTCTCTGGACCCGTGACATGCTCACCGCGGCCTTCCAGCAAGGAATCGTGCCCGATTTTTTGATCATTCATGCCTATCCGGGCTCGAACCGTCATTCCGACTACAACCCCTACCTGTTCAGCCACAATATCGAAGAAATTGCGATCTTCACCCAGGACTTGAACCAGATCATCTCTGAGGCGCTCGGCCCGGAATTCTCCGGGACGATTCCATTTTGGATGACCGAGTACAGGGCGGGAGGTATCGAGTACAGTAGCGATGACCAGAACCGCAACGAAGCCACGGAAATCTATCCCCGCTGGCAACTGTTCTCAGGCGCCCTGTTCCTGTCTCAATACATCCTCGAAATGGCAACCCACGGCTGGGAGGGTAGCAACTCATTTGGCGAATTCTTCTTTACCCGCCGGGGCGCTCTGCCCGCTTGGCATCCCTACCTCGGCGATTACGAACCCGTTCCCGACTGGTATGTCTACCCATTCCTGACACAGCGCTTCGGCCGCAACCTGGTCCTTACCCGTGACAACCACCCGCTCGTCCGAGCCTATGCCGCACTGGATGCAGAGGGCTCACTGACAATCTTCGCAGCGAACAACTCCCCCGACCAGACACTGAAAGCCGATGTCGAAGTTTCCGGGATGGTGCCAACAACCACTGGACAGCGGTGGCTGCTGCAGGGGGCGGGCCAGACGATGACGGGAGCGACCTCTCCGCCCCAGGATCTCAACGACCTTTCGGTCAACGGGGTCGTTCACCCCGATCCCCTTTCAGTTGGAAGTACCCCTGGGAGTACCTTTACTGCAGGCCCTTCGTTTCAAATCGAACTTCCCCCGAGTTCGATCCTTTTCGCGACTGTCCCTGCCGCTTCTGGAGTTGCTCCCGATGCCGTTCCACCCTCGCCTGAGGGAGCGGAATGGAAGGTCAAGCCTCACCCGATCGGCGATGACTCGATCTCGATGGAGGCCGCCGAGGCGTCCGATCCCAGCGGGGTCGAGTATTCCTTCATCTGTGTCGAGGGCGGAGGACACGACAGTGGCTGGCAGGAAGGTCCTCTCTATACTGACCATGGCCTGAAAACGGGTACCCTCTATCGATATGTGGTGGCGACCCGCGACCGCTCGCCCAACCGTAACCAGAGTCCTCAGTCGGACACTGCTTCCGCAACCCCAGTGCCTGTTGGAATCCCCATCGAAGTTGAGAATGCCGGATTCGAACAACCCGGCACAGACCCTCAGGACTCCTGGACCACGATTCCCGGGTGGCAGAGCGAGGGTGATCAGACGGATGCTGTTATCGAACAGATCTTCCCCACCGAGGGGACCTGGAACGCACGACTCAATGGGCTTTCAGCCCCAGTCTGGAATCTGACGAATCATCTGATCCAGGCAGGGAGTGTCGTCCAGTTAACTTTCTCGGCCCGGGATTACTGGAGCGGATCGACTCGCTTCCGAGCATCCTTATTCTATGACAAAGATGGGGTTCGGCAGCCGATTGTCTCGCGGGAGTTCACACTCGTCCGCGAGGCCCGGACGTACAAGGTCAGCTTTGCCTCGAGTGACCAGCCCCAGGCTATCGGACACCGGCTGGGTATAGAGTTTGCGAACCTGCGCCAGGGTTCGGCAGCCGTCGACGATGTCCGGCTCAGCAGCGCCGGAGAGTTCCAGGTCCAATTCCCCCACTTCGCCTCCGGGCTCGGGCTGCTTTCCAGCGAGATCTACCTCCAGAACCCCAACCCCTCGTTACCCGTCAACACCTGGCTGGACTTTCGGGCCGACGACGGTTCCCCGATCGAAGTTGAACTCAATGGACTCTCGCCAGCCGGCGAGTCCCTCGTCAGCCTTCCGGCTGGAGGTATGAGTGTGCTCCGCTCACCAGCGTCTTCTCCCCTACTGACAGGGTCGGTCACAAGCCACTCGGATCAACCCTTATCCGGAGTTCTCCTATTCGGAGGAGGGACGGGACTGGCAGGTGTCGCCGGTAAGGAGGATTTCTCAGACCGCTTTCGCGCACCTGTAGAAGTCAGGCAGAGTCTTCAGGTCAACACCGGTCTGGCCCTGATGAATCCGACAGTCCTTGAATCCCGGGTTGATTTGAAGCTCGCCGGGACTGACGGAATCCCCGTCGCGCAGGCGGAAGTGATCCTGCCCGCAAGAGGGCACCGCGCCCTCTTCGTGACCGAACTCCAATGGGTCCCAGCAGTCAGTTTCGAGGACTTTGACGGACTACTGATGATCAATTCCTACGTTCCGGTGGCAGC
>CP070717.1:1239119-1243072 GCA_020350445.1 Acidobacteriota bacterium
GGTATGTCCGGTGGTGTGGGAGGGGACAGGGGCGCAATCCCCTGTCCTCGACCCGATCAAAAGTGACACGGACCGTGAGCCGTGAAGAGTGAAGAGTGCTGCATGAACCCGCTAACTCGCTAACGCGCCAACCCGCGAACGCGAACTCGCGAGCTCGCGCCAACACACCCGGTCACGCGGTCACCCGGTCACTCGAGGACCACCGAAAGACAAGCAAGGATGCTTGTCCTACCGCCAGCGCCTAAGCGCCAGGTGCCTCACCAGCGACGTGCCGCAGGCACGAGCCTCACCAGCACCGTCAGATGCCTCACAAGTGACGTGCGGCAAGCACGAGCCTCCCCAGCACCGTCAGGTGCCTCACAGGGCGAAGCCCTTCACGGGCGAGCGTCAGCGAGCCCCAGGCTGCCAGGGCTCCGGTCCGCCGTCCTTCGGTTCGAGAAACCTGGCTCCAACCTCGTCGTACCAGGTGTGCAGTCTCTTGCGCATCTTCTCAACCAGTTCGGGAAACTCTTCGGCCCGGTCCTGCTGCTCTCCAATGTCTTCCGCGAGATTGTAGAGGTGGACTCTTCCGTCTTCGAAGCGTTCGATCAGTTTCCAGTCTCCGGATCGAATCGCTCCACCGGGGAAGCCTCCCTGGTTGGAATAGTGTGGATAGTGCCAGAAGAGATCTTCTCGTTGGAGTTGATCGGCACCACGAAGAAGCGGGACAAGGGACAATCCATCCTCGTGCTGATCGGGCAGGGCAGGGACGCCGGCCAGTTCGAGCATCGTCGGATAAAAGTCGGTACTGATCACCGGAGTCGAATTCGTGCTGCCCGGTTTCGTGAGTCCCGGTACCCTGATCAGGAACGGTTCGCGAATCCCTCCCTCGTAGAGCCAGCCCTTTCCTCCCCGTAGAGGAAGGTTGGCTGTCGGAGACCCTTCGGCTGTACTCAAGCCGCCGTTGTCAGACATGAAAAAGACCGCTGTGTTCTCTGCCAGTCCGAGTTCATCGAGCTTGCTGAGGACCTTCCCAACAGCCTCATCCATCGCTTCAACCATTGCAGCGTAAGTTGCGTGGTTTTGGACAATTCTGTTCTTTCGCGGTGTTTCCTCCGGCCACACCTGTTCCTCTGGGCCGAAGAGGTCTTCGTCTGGGATTCCGAGTTCTCGGGCCTTCTTTTCATACTTCTCGACCAGGTCCGCTCGTCCCAGGAGAGGCGTGTGGACCGAGTAGAAAGCCAGGTACGCCAGGAAAGGGACAGACTGGTTTTCTTCGATGAAGCGAACCGTTTCCGTGGCGAGCCGATCGGGGAGATGTTCCCCCGGAGGTCCGTCGTCGAGCCGAGGGTTTTCGTAGGGAGGAAAGTACTGGCCACCCTGGAAAGGGGCTCCGGCGGAGTAAACTCCGCGGTTGACATCGAACCCCTGCGCCTCGGGCCAGAACTCCTCGGTCGGACCGAGGTGCCACTTGCCGGCGAAGAAGGTCCGGTAGCCGTGCTGCTTGAGGGCTTCAGCGAGTGTGACTTCTTCGAGCGGCAACCGGTCGTTGAGCGGAGCCGGCCGGAAGCGCTCTTCCCGCTTTCCACTGAAGTAATTGGTGGCACCGTCGCGGGTTGGATAGCGTCCAGTCATGATGCTGAAGCGCGTTGGACTGCAGACCGGGTTGGCGGCGTAACCATCCGTAAACCGCATCCCCGCAGCGGCGAGTCGGTCGATGTTCGGCGTCTCGTAAAAGGTTTCGGGATTATTCGCTCCGATATCCATGTACCCGAGATCGTCCACCAGGATAAAAAGGAAGTTCGTCGGTGGTTCCTCTTCGGGAACTGGACTACAGGAGACGAAGGTAAGGATCGCCAGCAAGATGATTCGAAGCATGAGGATATCGTATTGCAGAGGGGTGATTTTTGGGTCTGCGGCTGGGCTGCAGGCCCGTGAGGCCTTTGGCCCGTGGGGCCTTTGGCCCGTGAGGCTTCGCCGTGACCGGGTGACCGCGTGACCGCGTGACCGCGTGAGCGGGTGGAACGCAACCGTCTCGGTTGCGAAACGGGCCTGCCAAGTAAAGATTGATCTGGCAAGTACAAACTGATTCGGCTAGTCAAGACTGATCTAGCAAGTACAAACTGATTCGGCTAGTCAAGACTGATCTGGCAAGTACAAACTGATTCGGCTAGTCAAGACTGATCTGGCAAGTACAAACTGATCGGGCTAGTCAAGATTGATCTGGCAAGTACAAACTGATCGGGTTAGTAGAGACGGATCTGGCAAGTACAGCCAGCCTGGCAAGCGAGACGCGTGCCTTCCAGTTAGGGGAACCGCACCAGCCGAGCGGAGCGAGGCTTCACCAGCCCAGCCTCACCAGCCGCGAGGCCTCACCTGCGAGCGAAGCGAGCCTCACGGGCGAGCGTCAGCGAGCCCCTCCCATTGACCCCGGATTCGGGCCAACTTATACTATCTGTAAATCTTCGTCCGCCGTTCAAAGTGTAACCTTGGGGGAGAATGACGGAGTTCCGTCGTGCCTGGCGATCGAGCCGTTCAGGACAACGGTTGTAAGCTGAAACCGATTCCTGCCTGCCTTTTTGCTCTCGACATCCAGGGTGTTTTGCCCCTGAAGGCCGAAGCGGAAATACCTTGTCCGCAGTCTACCGGTCGCCGTCAGGAACTACGGAACTCTCCATCGTCAGGAGGTGGATCATGTGCAGTCAGTTGAGACGTGGGCTGTTCGTGCTGCTGATTGGTTTTATCGTTTGGGGAGGGAAGAGTCTGGCCCAGGCAGGGGCGGAGGGGCCGCCTTTCGTTGCGGGGGAAGTGGCCGTTTACGCGACTCCCGATGAAGTTTCCGATTTCGAACTGGTGAGGTTTCTGCCTCATTCCGGGATCAGCGTCGTCCGTGTGGAGTTGGGAAGGGAAGCGGAAGTTGCTGATTTAATGAGGGTTCGCGGTTACCGGGCCGGTGTGAATCGCAGGTTGAACGCGTTTCAGACCGTGAACGATCCGCTCTATTCCTATCAGTGGCACTTTCCCAGGGTGCAGGATCGGTTGGCCTGGCGGGAGTTCACCGGTGTACCCGTCATTGTTGCTGTGTTGGATACCGGACTGGCAGTCGGTGGAGTGGATGGCATCGCTTGTGTTGAAGCGGGCTGGGATGTGGTTAATAACGATTCGGATCCCGACGATGGTGATGGTCATGGAACCCATGTGTCGGGCACGATTGCACAGGCGACAAACAACAGGACGGGAGTGGCTGGACTGGGTTACGAGGCGGCATGCATCATGCCGGTCAAGGTCTTGGATGATTCCGGCAGCGGGACCTTTGCCGATGTTGCCGAGGGTGTCTCTTTAGCGATCGGCGCCGGAGCCCGGGTGATCAACATGAGCCTGGGATCGAGGGCTCAATACCGGCTCACGAGTGACCCGATCCTGGATCCGGCACTTGACGCTGCCGAGCAGGCCGGAGTAACCGTCGTTTGTTCTGCGGGTAACGAGTCGTATTTTCGAAACGTCGCCTACCCGGCCATCTACCCGACTACCATCGGAGTTGGGGCAACCGATTATGCCAATGTCGTAGCGCAGTACTCCAACGGGGGCATCGGACTCGATATGGTAGCGCCGGGGGGCGATCTTCGACGCGATCTCAATGGTGACGGTTATGGAGACGGAGTCCTGCAGGAGACCCGGATCCGTGGAGAGTGGGGCTACTGGTTCTTCGATGGAACTTCGATGGCTGCCCCGCACGTCGCTGCGGCTGCGGCTATGTTGATCGGACAAGCGGTAGTCGAGATGTCACCCGCGCAGGTAAGGACAATTCTGACCTCTTCAGCACTCGATCTCGGGCCGGTCGGTTATGACAGCGCGTATGGCCATGGATTGCTGCAGGTTTACGACGCCTTGACCCTTGCCGTTCCGGAATGCACGGATGCCGATGGTGACGGCTGGTGTGTCGAAGAAGGGGATTGCGACGACACGAATCCCCA
>CP070717.1:1243172-1250806 GCA_020350445.1 Acidobacteriota bacterium
TCAACGTCGTACATTACATTACCTTCCGAACGGCTTACGCATCTCTGACGGCTCTGCTCCTTAGTATGTGGCTCGGTCCCTGGGTCATCGAGAAGCTTCGCGATTTCCAGGTAGGGCAGTATATCCGGGAAGAAGGACCCTCGAGCCACCAGAAGAAAGCCGGAACGCCCACAATGGGTGGAGTACTGATCGTTATCAGCATTGTCCTGCCGACCCTGATGTGGGCCGACCTGACAAACGCCTACGTCTGGCTGGCCCTGGCTTCCCTGCTCTTTTACGGGACTGTCGGATTCATCGATGACTACCTGAAAGTGATCAAGAAGCGCTCCCTTGGCCTGCGCGCCTACCAGAAAGTAATCCTCCAGGTGCTGTTCGCGGCCTGCATCGTCACGACGTTGATCTACTTGAGTGAACAGGGTCTGTACAGTACGAAACTCAGCGTTCCTTTCTTCAAGCGGTTCACTCCCGAACTGGATTTGGTGATTCTGGGAGTCTCGACCTTCATTCCTCTCATCGTCTTTGTTCTATTCGTCATGACCGGCAGCAGTAATGCGGTCAATCTCACCGACGGCCTCGATGGCCTGGCCGCCGGACTGGTGGTGGTCGCAGCTTCCGCCCTGACTGTACTGACCTATGTCACCGGGCATGCGACGTTCGCCACCTACCTGGATTTGATCAAGAATAACTACGCGAGTGAACTCACTATCTTTTGTGGAGCCATGGTCGGCGCCACCCTCGGATTCCTCTGGTACAACTGCTATCCAGCGGAAATTTTCATGGGCGACGTCGGCTCCATGTCGCTTGGAGGGGCAATTGGAACGGTGGCCATCCTGATCAAACAGGAGCTTCTGCTGTTCTCCATCGGAGGTATCTTCGTAATCGAAGCACTCTCGGTCATCCTCCAGGTAGCATCCTACCGATTTCGTGGGAAACGAATCCTCAAGATGGCACCAATCCATCACCATTTTGAACTATTGGGATGGTCGGAACCCAAGGTCGTAATCCGCTTCTGGATCATGGGGCTGATCTTTGCGCTTTTCAGCCTCACAACACTGAAGCTCAGGTAGAAGGAACGATAAGCAGGAAAGAATCATGAATCGAAAGATGCCTTACGACCAAATCCTGGTAATGGTGGTCCTGATTCTGGTGGGTATCGGCCTCGTCCTGGTCTTCAGCGCCTCACCCGTTATGTCGAAGGAGATCTACGGGACATCAGCGGGAATCTTCGCTCGGCAGTTGATCGCAGTCCTTCTCGGCCTGCTCTTGCTGCTGCTGGCGATGCGAACCGATTACCATCGATATGCCAACGAGTGGGTTGTCTACGGCTCGTTCGTCCTGGTGATTGGGCTCCTGGCGTGGGTATTGATCAATCCCGATGTAAATGGCGCCAGCCGGTGGATCCACCTCGGCCCGGCCCGATTCCAGCCGTCGGAAGCCGCCAAACTCGTGGCGGTCTTCATGCTGTCTTTCCTTCTGACTCGCAAGGGCGGCCAGATTGACCGCCTCGACCGCCAACTCATCACAGCTCTCGGATTGATCGGAGTGCTGATTCTTCTGGTCGGTATCGAACCCGACCTCGGCACTTCGATTTCATTGCTGGTGACCGCCGGCATCCTCCTGTTTATCGCCGGATTGAACTATCGTTACTACCTGCTCTTACTGCTCGCTTCGATCCCCCTCTACTATTTCCTTGTCCACCAGGTTCCATACCGGCGAGCCAGGATCGAGGCCTTTTTGGATCCTCAGGCCGACCCGTTCGACACGGGCTACCATATTCTTCAGAGCCTTGTAGCCGTGGGATCGGGAGGATTGATGGGCAAAGGACTGGCCCAGGGTACTCAGAAGCTCTTCTTCCTGCCTGAGCCGCATACCGACTTCATCTACGCCGTCCTCGGTGAAGAGTACGGCCTCCTGGGCTGTGTGACTGTCCTGTTGCTGTTCGCAGTTTTTATCTGTCGGGGAATCCAGATTTCGATGCGGGCCGATTCGATCTTCGGGACCTACCTCGGACTCGGAGTCGTCACTATGATCGGCTTCCAAGCTCTACTTAACATGAGCGTGGTCCTGGGTCTGTGTCCTACCAAGGGGATTCCCCTCCCGTTCCTTTCGGTCGGAGGCTCCTCGGCAGTCATTATGCTGATGTCGGTTGGAATCCTGCTCAACATCTCGCGTCACTCTCGAGGTCAACTGGCAGCTCGAGCCAAGCCCGCGGTCCCCGGTAAATCCACTTCACAAAAGCTGAAATGGGAGGAACGTTGAGCCTGAACCGAGTACTCTTCGCCGGTGGAGGCACCGGCGGACATGTCTATATGGCTGTTGCGGTTGCACAGGCTCTGAAAGAGCGGTCATCCGGTATTGACCTGCTGTTCGCAGGTACAGAACAAGGTCTGGAAGCCCGCATCCTGCCGCCTCTCGGGTTCAATCTCCGGACGATCGAAATCGGAGGCCTGAAGAATGTCGGACTGCGGAGACTGGTCACCACTGGGCTTCAGCTCATTCCCAGTATCGTTCAATCCCTGCGCATCGTCAGGGAATTCCGGCCGTCTCTCGTCGTCGGAGTGGGGGGATACTCCTCGGGTCCGCTGGTACTGGCGACGAGGATGCTCAGGATCCCGGCGCTGCTGCTTGAACCCAACGTGTTACCTGGATTCACCAACCGCCTGCTCAGACGCTGGTGCCAGGGTGCAGCCGTTGCCTACGAGGAGACAGCCCGATGGTTCGGCAAGAAGGCCCGGATCACTGGGATTCCCATTCGTGAACAGTTCTTCTCGGTCCCCGATTTAGCGCCACATGAAGGCCCGTTGGAAGTACTCGTCTTCGGGGGAAGTCAAGGCAGCCGGCCGATCAATGAACTGGTCGTAGCAGCTGCCCACAACCTCTCCGCCGACCGCTTTAGCCTTGTACACCAGACCGGTCCGCGGGACTTTGAACGGATCTCCCGGGAATACAGCAGCCTGCGCTTCCCGGTTGAAGTGGTACCGTACATCGATGATATGCCGCTTCGTTTTGAAGCGGCTGATCTGATCATCTCTCGCTCAGGCGCCTCGACTATCGCTGAAATCACGGCAGCCGGCCGACCCTCAATCCTGATTCCCTTCCCCCACGCGGCCGATGATCATCAGAAGAAAAACGCCGAGGCCCTCGAATCCCGCGGGGCGGCAATACTGTTCGAACAAGTGGGTTCCGACCCCTCTCAACTGGCAGCCAAGCTCGTCGAACTGGACAGCCAGAGAGAAAGGCTCGCAGAGATGGGGAAGAAGAGTCGGTCCCTGGCAAAGCCCAATGCGGTCGCCAGGATTATTCAGTTAATGGAGGAAACGGTTTGCTGACGGGACCAAACGGAAACATTCACAGTCGGGTGCTACCCTACGTGCTGGGCGATAACGCAGTGCCCAAGGAGACTTCCTGTGAAAGAGACGAGTAAACGAAGGCGGCAGCGCCTGGTTATGATTACCTCGATACTGGCTCGGATACTGCTAGTCGTGGGCATCCTGGTTGTCTGTACCGTGGGATATTACCAAGCCAGAAACGCCGAAAAGAAGGACTCCTACTTTGCCCTGAAAGTAATCGATTACTCGGGGGCTGACAGGTTCAATACAGAAGCGTTCAATACGCTTCTTGAATCGTCCATACCCCGGAACCTCCTGGCCGTGGATCTGGAGAGAGTCCGATCGCTGGTCGAAAGCGAAGTCTGGGTCAAGGGGGCAATGGTTCGGAGAAAACTTCCGGATCGACTGCTCATCCATATAGAGGAACGAACGCCCGCCGCTGTTGCCGCTATTGATGGCGGCCTTTACGTGGTAGACGAACAAGGTATTGTCCTGGACAGCTATGGCCCGAGTTACAAGTCGCTGGATCAGCCGATCGTCAAGGGATTGAACAGCGTCGAGCGAGAGAATGCTCGCGAAGAGAATGCAGAGCGCCTGGGTCTTTACCTCGCCGTCATTCGCGATTTGAGCTCGGAAGAACTTGACTACACGCAGTCGATTTCTGAAGTCGATGTCGGGAATCCCGACCGAGTTGCTGTGATCCCGTCCGAGGAACCTGTCGCAATCTACCTCGGACAACAAGGGTTTAGAAAACGCTACGAGACCTTCTTATCTCAGAAGCGGTTGTACTACCAGCTGAAGGAGAAGTACGGGCTGATCGAATACGTCGATGTCACGTACGACGACAAGATCATCTTCCATACTCCCAACGAATCGGTTTCAGGATGATCTCGAGAAGGGTTGGATCGCAGCATAAAGACAACGGCCCCCGGCTACGCATTCCGATAGCCAGGGCAAGAGATATAGAAGAATCGCGAACATGGCAAAGAAAAGGCTGATAACTGGAATCGACGTCGGCACGACCAAGATCTGCTCCGCGATTGCCGAAGTCACCGAATCATCGATCGAGGTGATCGGGACCGGCTGGAGCCAGTCGAAGGGTCTCAAACGAGGCGTCGTCGTCAATCTCTCCGACACCATAGCCAGCGTTCGGAAATCGCTGGAAAAGGCTGAAAGCGCGGCAAAGATTGTCGTCGAGTCGGCCTTTGTCAGTGTCGGCGGAAGCTTCCTGCAAAGTCGTAACACCACAGCCAGAACGGATGTACGCAGCAAGAACGGGAGAGTTACCTCCGAAGATGTGGACCGGGCAGTCGAATCGGCCAGGGAACTGGAGTTGCCCGCCGACTATGAAATCGTCCATATCCTGACCCAGGGGTTCTCCCTTGATGGTCAGAAAGGGATCACTAATCCCCTTGGAATGACGGGATCTCAACTCACCGTCAACCTGCATGTCGTGATCAACGCTTCGGCTGTCGTACAGAACATACTGAATGCGATCAACAAGTCTGAGGTGATCGTCAACGGCGTTGTCATTCAACAGCTGGCTTCTGCGCACGCCGTCCTGACCGAAGACGAAAAGGAACTGGGCGTTGTACTCGTCGATATCGGCGGGGGGACAACCGATATAGCGATCTTCAGTAATGGAAGTCTATTGCATTCAGAGGTGCTTCCGATGGGCGGCAGCCTGATCACCAAGGACATCGCCATCGGCCTGAAAGCCCCTCTGAATGACGCCGAGCAACTCAAAAAGGGCATGGGGAGTGTCTTTCCGGCAACGGTACCGGATGAAGAAGTGGTCGAGGTTCCCGAAATGGGAACCGGCCGGAATCGGACCATCTCGAGAAAACTCCTTTGCCGGATTGTCGAAGCCCGGAGTGATGAAATCCTCGATGAGAGTCTCAAGGTAATCACGCGGTCGGGGCTGAATCGCGATTTGATGAGCGGTGTTGTCATCACGGGAGGCGGCGCCCTGCTGAGCGGTCTCGTCGAAAGAGCTGAGCAGGTCTTTGGAATGCCGGTTCGACTCGGGTTTCCGTTGGATTTCGAATCCAAGAACACCGAAGTCTTCCATCCGGCCTATTCAACTGCGCTGGGGCTCCTGAAGTACGCGCAAGAGTCGCAAAGCAATGAACTGGCACGGGCTGCCAAAACGAGCGTGTTTGTGAAACCCAAGGCGATAAAGGAACGGGTCAGAAACTGGATCTTCGACCGCTTTTGAATGAATCGGGGCTGGGGCTTAGGCTTGGTGGCCGGCCCAGACAGCCTGGAGGCAAAAATGAACCTCAAGTTTAATGACGATCGGATTATTAAACTCTCCTTCGAGGAGACCTCTTTGAATGGCGCATCGATCAAGGTTATCGGCGTCGGAGGAGGCGGATGCAACGCGGTGAATCGAATGATCGAGGCCGGCATCGAAGGCGTCGAGTTCATCGCCGCCAACACCGATGTCCAGGCACTTCGACAGTCATATGCCGCCAGGAAGGTCCAGCTCGGCGAAAAGCTCACGAAAGGACTTGGAGTAGGATCCGATCCCGAGATCGGTAGACAAGCAGCGCTCGAAGACACAGAGCGGATCATCGAACTGCTCGATGGAGCCGACATGGTCTTCGTGACTGCTGGCCTGGGCGGCGGAACCGGAACTGGGGGCTCTCCGATCGTCGCGAGCCTGGCGAGCGAACTGGGAGCCTTAACGGTTGCGGTCGTGACCACGCCTTTCAAGTTTGAGGGAAAGAAGCGTTGGAATCAGGCTGAACGCGGACTGGACGAACTCCGTGTAAGCTCCGATACAGTGATTACGATTCCAAATGAGCGCTTGCTTTCAACCGTCCCTGCCGGGACCTCCCTGTTCGAAGCCTTCAAGTTCGCAGACGATGTTCTTCGCCAGGCGGTTCAAGGCATCAGTGATCTGATCACCGTCCCTGGGGTCATCAATCTCGACTTCGCGGACGTCAAGACCATCATGTCTGGAATGGGTATGGCTTTGATGGGTACGGGAACGGCAGATGGCGACGACAGGGCCACTACCGCGGCGAAACGGGCTATTGCCTCTCCCCTGCTCGAGGACTCCACCATCGAAGGTGCGCGCGGAGTCTTGATCAACGTCACCGGTAGTTCCACGATGACGCTCCACGAGGTAAGTGAGGCCAGCAATATTGTCCAGGAAGCCGCTCATCCTGAGGCCCACATCATCTTTGGCTCCGTCTGCGACGACAGCCTGGAGGGCAAGATCAAGATTACCGTGATCGCTACAGGATTTGAGGAGGGCGAAGGGACCGAACGTCGCGGGAAGACGGAAGACAAAGCCGAAGTCCGCCTCGACGAAAGCGACGGCATAGCAGATCCCGAAACCCCAATGGACCTTCGGGACAACTCCGGGCAAACGGAATTCATCGATATCCCGACGTTCATCCGGCGCCAGATGGACTCATAAAGGCGAACCGGCTTAAAACGATACCAGGCCGCTCAATGGGTCAGAATCCTGAAGCTCATCACCGTAATGGTGTCGATCCAGTAGACCACGACTGAGCCGAGGCCCACTCCGGCCGCCAGAATTAACACCCTGATCAAGACATTCCATCGCCGGGCTCTCTCTCTAATCAGAATAGAGCACTGGTAGAGCAGGTAGCATTCAAGAGCAAAGAACATGAAACCCAGGTATCCGACGACCGGCATCTCAAAGACCTTCAGGAAATCAAAATAAGGGATCGTGTAGAACCACTTGGCTCCCGCCCAGAAATTCCAGAACTCCCAGAGTATTCCACAAAGCAGGCCCGCAATCGCCAAGCGACCAACCAACTCGTAACTTCCCGACTCCGCCTGGCTGAGAATCGAGTATTCGGAACGCGAGGAACGGTAGAGGATCGGGTCGAGAAGAAAGACCAGCCCCATCCAGATAAACGGGAAAAAGACCTCAGGGCTGAGAAAAGGGCCTATCAGCATCAGGAGGCCAATTGCCATGAGTCGGATATGTAGCGAAGGGGGAACCTTGATCCGCCTTCCACCAAGCCCCTCGAGAACACCCTGGTTGTCCAGAAAGCGCTCGGTTTCAAGTACACCCGGGATCACGGTGGCAAAGGCTACGACGTAACCTGGCCAGCGCAGAAAACCCTCGATCGGGAGCCCAATGTAGTGCCAGTTTCCAAGCTTGAAATTCAACACTTCGAAACCCAGCCAGGCACCCACCGAGATACCTGCCAGCCAGAACAGTTCCCCTCGCCCTCGCAGCAGAACAGCGTTTCCATGGCGGCTTTCGTTCAAGCCGGCCAATACCAGGATGTAACTCCACCAGGCCAGCTGAAAGAAGAA
>CP070717.1:1250906-1255572 GCA_020350445.1 Acidobacteriota bacterium
AGCGATATGCGGATGCTGCAGACTGTCCAGGGTCCGTGCCTCGAGCTGGAAGCGGGCTATCCGCTCGGGATCGCGGCTCACCTCCTGTGGAAGCAGCTTGAGGGCAACCTCCCGGTCGAGCTTTGTATCGCGCGCGCGAAAGACTTCTCCCATTCCACCCCGACCCAGGGAGGCTGTTATCTGATAGTGAGCGAGTGTCTTTCCGATCATTCGTTGGAACTGTGCAATTGACTGGAACAGATTATATGCCGATTCAAGTTAACAAATGTGTCCCGGCAGTTTAGCGAACCAGTCAAGACGTGTAAAGCCGTTTTGGAGTGCGGAACTTCGAGTTCCGCTTTGTCTGAGGGAGTTTCACTCCCGCCGTGGCAAGAATGGCTACTGGCTACTGGCTGCTGGCGAGGTTTCTGGGCCTGGGAGTCTGGAACGGACGCCCTATAGGTTTCTCACCGTCAGGGTTCATGGTGCGATGGGAAAGCTGAGGCAAGCCTCAGCACTCCACATAGAGGTGACGAAGATGAGGGGCCTTTATCCGCTGTGGCGGTGTCGCTCGTGGCTACGAACGTGCCATCGCAGCCACGTGTGAGCTTGCGACCCCACTCCGCGTATCCCTGATCTACGGTGCTACAGATTCCATCGTTCTTAGCCCTACCAGGGAGAGGTGATCCGGGCGCTGAACTTGCCACCGGACAAGGTAATGTTTGGTTCCGTTTTTTCTGTGTGAGGAAGTGACACATTGTCGAAAGTTCCCTGTACGACGCCATCACTTCCGAAGGCTTCCACTCGAAGTTTCCCCGGTCCGGCCCACTCAACGCCATCGGAGTTGGTGTAACTGAATCCGACCGAAGCCATCGCAGACATGGGATCCATCGGTTGGCCCGGAGTTTTGGGAACCGGCAGATCGGTCGGATAAGTGTGCTTCTTAAGATCGATCGACATGAAGGTGATCGACAGGGTTTCCTCTGATCCTGCGTTCTGATGGGCTCTGATCGTGCTGGCGAGTGCGGAATAGACGTTGCTCGCTTTAGGTAGATGCTCAAAGGTCATCCGGTTTCCCTCGACCATGAAAGTGACGGAGCCCTCGCTCGATTCCTCCGTAGCCGCTTCACTGGATGTTGATGCGGCGATTTCGGAGGACAAGGTGCCCTCGTTCGTGGTCTCGGTCGACTCGGTCTGACTCCCTCCACAAGCAGCGAGCAGGATCGACAGCATCGCAACGATTCCCACGTTCCGTAGAGCCATCAATGCCGAATTTGAATTACGCATCTTGAGTTTCCTTTCAAGCTTCTCCCGGGAATTCTTAGGGTAGGGCTTTGATGATCCCCACGCATCCATCTGTTTAGCGCCGAGCAGTTCTGATGCTTTTCACAGCTGAGATCAAAAGCGGTTAATTTAATGGTGAATAATATAATACATATTGAGTAAATAGTAAACGGTTGATTGGGTGGGTTGGTGGGGAGCTTTACGTAGCAGCTCCACCGAGCTAGACTCACCCGTCAAAACCGCAAATATCATCGGCAGAGAATCTTATGAGTATTGCAGGAATTTCTAAGGGGCAGGTCTCCTGGTCTTCGCTCACCAGCCCACCTGTAAGACGTTTCTTCTCGCGCACCTGGCTTAATCCGAATAAGCTGATTTGGGTCGTACTCTTTGGACTCGCTGCCGGCTGCCGGAGTCAATCTGTTCCTGTTTGTACCTGACAGCGAGAACTCCAAACGCCGAGTGGAGAGTGCGTCGTTCGACGTTGGACGAGACCGTTTGTGTCGTCTCTTTCAGGCTGAACAGCCGTTTATTTTGAGTTTGGATGAGAGCAACGCCGAATGGCTCAACGGGACTTTTCAAGGTCAACTCGCCTGTGACGACTACTCCGCCGCTTTGGAGTGCGGAACTTCGAGTTCCGCTTTATTTGAGGTAGTTTCACTCCCGCCGGAACTCGACTTCTTGGGCTTCGGTGAGGGTGAAGCTCTTGGTTTTCCCATCGATTTCGATCGTGTATGCCCCGGGTGGGAGTGGAATCCAATTCGTGGTGGCACTGACAGCGCCGACCTCCTGGCCTGCCGATGTACGGACCTTGTGACCGCGGATATCCGCTCCTTTGACCTGGACCCAGCCGGGACGCAACTGGAGTTCCTCTCCGGCGCGAATATGTATCCGCCAGGCGAGCGGCCCGAACCAGACGTCGTATTCGCCGGGTAGCAGGGCGGTCCAATTTGTAATAGCTCCGACTCGGCCATGCTCTTGACCTGTCTCCGAATTAGTGACCCGATGTCCCTGGAGCGAGGCATTCTCGACCGTCAGCTGGCCCGGGCTGAGGACGGTTTTCTCTCCCGTTCGTACTTCGACGCTCTTCCAGAGGCTACTGCCGACCGTCACGTTATAGATACCGGCGGGCAGCTCGATCACGGAGGTCACGCTGCTGACATTCCCAACGACCTCGCCACTGACAGCGCTGCTGACCTGGTGTCCCTGGATTGTCGCGCTTTCGACTTCGAGGAATCCCATTCCGGCTTCTTCTTTGGGCGTCACCGAGGCGGTTTCCACGGCAGCACCGAGGACCTGGCCGAGGGTGCCGGCGTCCTGGGCGGGAAAGTAGGTGCCGCCGGTAACGCTAGCGATGCATTCACGCTGACCTCGCGTGGCCTCGTCGACGCCAAAGCCAACGGTATGGATGACCAGCTGGGCCTGACTTTCATGAAGAGCCCTGGCCACGCTGCAGGGATCTCCGTCACAGGTCTCTTTGCCGTCGCTGACCAGGATGATGGCACGTTCCCCGGTCATCTCGCGGTGAAAATCCCTGGCGGCCTGTTCCAGTACATAACTGATGGGAGTGTAGCCCCTTGCGCGAAGTTCCTTCGACCTGGTGAGGATCTTGGCTGACTGTTCAGCCGCCGATCCAAAACCGACGAGAACCTGTGTGTCCTGGCGGTTGTGTTCTTCTCGGGCGGATTGATGTCCATAGGCTCGGAAGGCGATCACAGTTGTCTGGGGCAGGTCTTTTATGAACCGTTCGACGGCTTCCCGGGCGGCCACGATCTTGACCGTTCCGTCGTCCAGTTTGCCGGCCATACTGCCAGAGGCGTCCAGAATCAGTTCGACGGTCCGCCCCTCTATGGCAGACGCTGTGGACATGCCTCCCCAACCTGATATGGCGAGGAACAGCGGAAGAGCCCATGTCAAGGACAGGAATCGTCGATAGGCTGACGGCATGATTCTGTCTCCTCCTGAACCCGAGTCAAATCGATGGGAGCCGAGCGTATCGCATTCCGATCACTTCCTCCAGACGAAACAACTCACCGGGGTGATCGTAAGATGAGTTGAGCGATAAGAGAGAGCGTTACTTGTGTCTGGAGAGCTTCGTTATGAGCAGTGTTGCCACTTCTCGATTGGACTTCGGATTCAACTCTTCAACCTGGCTAATGCTCACCGCAATCCTGCTGTTGACCTGCCTCAACCCAGTCTCTGGGGCCTCGAAGGAGAACCTCTTTTCCCGGGACTTCGAGCTCTTTAGCGGACAGGTGCCCGGTGTGGACTTTCTTGCCAGCGAGCGTTCGGAGATCACCCCATTTATCGGGCCGGTGACTGAGGTTCGCAGCCGACTCCAGTCCCTGCTGGGCGATGACCTCCCGGACGGAGCCGTCTTTGTTTGTTCGAGTAGTGAGCAGAGGGATGCGGTCTACGAACCCCGGGCGTTACGGATGGGCTATCGATGGGTGGTGATGGCACTCAATACCGAGGCTGAAACCCGAGGACTGATCGAGCGGATGAAGGCCAGATCGGGCGGTGAGATACCGGCAGAGCGGCTGGAACGGATGAGAAGCCGCGCCGGAGAGATGCAGGTACGCATGATGGAGAGGACTCTGCGCGAGATCGGGTTTGCCGTTTTGATCACCCGATTTGGCGAAAAGGAGTTCCAGTACTCCCGGATCGAAGACATGAACCGGAGCCTGCTGACCGATTGGCTCGACATCGGGATCGCCTATTACGCTGCCCAGGCGGCGGGACCCCGAATCGGTTATCTGCAGAGAAGAACCGATGAAATGTTCTCGATCGAGGACGTTCTGACCATGTCTCGTCCATTTGTCTTGCCGGCCAGTGCGCTCGGTGAGGCCTCCGGAGGAGGTTTCCAGCTGCGGGGCCCCGGCGGGGGCGGCTTTTCGGGCGGACCTGGGGGACCTGGCGGACCCGGTGGGCAGGGTCCCGGATCGGGCGGTGGCGGACAGGCGCCTTCGTCTGAGTCGATCCCGAAGGATGTCCGAGACCGGGCCATGTTCGATGCCGAGGCGGCAGTGTTCTTCGCTTACCTGGTCGAGCGACTTGGCTTGGAGCAGGTCAGGGAACTGATCGATCGCAACCGGGCTGGCGAGCAGACTGATCTGATGCTCTCCGATCCAGCACTGCTGGGCGCGAATTTCGAGCCGGTTGAAAGGGACTGGCTGGAATGGATTGCACAGGGTGCAGGAGACCGTGAAGGTCCGCGGGGAAGGTCCAGGATGGGCCAGAACGCACAGTAGCGAGGTGTAGAGCGTTATGCAGGGTACAGTGTGCCTGAAGACTCTTCATTGGATCTGTTGGGGCCGTACTATTGCGATTCTGCTCCTGATCTTCGGGGTCGGAATCATGCCGGTCCAGGGTGCGGATTCGAGTCGCGGCTCGGCCGATCCAGGCG
>CP070717.1:1255672-1259240 GCA_020350445.1 Acidobacteriota bacterium
AGCTGTTCCTGGGCTTTGCAGCAATAATGGTTCTCGGCGGCGGGCTCTGCCTTGCCGGTAAGCCTGGAGGAGGGACTCAGCCAAAGGACTTCGCGAGACTGTCCACAGAGATGGACTCAACGAAACGTCTTCGCCAAAATGGTGAAGCATACATTGACGGTCAGGAGGGTGTCAGGAGTGTCATCGCTGAGAATGCTGGATACCAGTTCATGTCGGCTTACAGGCCCTATGATCCCCCGCGAACCGCTTACGTCGATTTGAGCGATCAAGTCGAGGAGGGACCTCAGAGCTTCGACCCCCCCACTGAACCTGTTCCACTTCACCTGGCCATCATGTGGGATATTTGGGCCATCCCCGATGGCCAAACCGCGACCGGTCCAATGGGTGGTTCGATTGATGTGAATGGAAAGATGTATTACTTCCGTTTTAATAGCAATTCTAAGGTTGGTGCCTCGAATGTCGAGGTTGAACGGATCAGCAGAACCAGCTGGACAGTCAGATCTACAGGTTACGAAACTGTCAGAATAGTGGGAATCGGCAAGGGGAAAAATGCCGACGAAGATTTCGGCCTTTACTACCTTCCCTTTGAGCTCACATTGACCGACCTATCCACCAGCGCGCAAAAGGCTGTCACTCCCGAAGACATCTTCACCTGGAGCCCGCAGGGGGATCGGATCGCACGGGTTGTCAGTGACCCGGGCGGCGACCACACGATTGAGGTGATCGACCTTCAAACGGGATCGGTCCTGAACGAGTATGGCAGAGGGGTTTTCGGATCAGCCCCGAGAGGCCTGACATGGGCCAACCGTACCGAGATGCTGGCATTCAGTGCTTATTCGCATGACGGAGTCGAAACCCTATACATTCTGAACGTGAGAAGCGGCGGCCTCATGGAGATCGGCCTGGGTTCAGCTCCGAGGTGGGCACCGGATGATTCCCGGCTGGTTTATCTCTCCGAAGACGGGATCTCCATCTTCGACATGAGCCGGGGTGCTGTTGTGACGGTTCCCCGAAACGGTCTGGACTAACAGAACAGAGTCCTCTGTGCCAGTCTAGGTCCGACCTGTCCGACGCGTCCGACGTGTCCGACAGGTCGGACTCACTTGACCCCTCGGACATCCCCTGAATAGTCCTCCATTCATCTGTGATTTCATCCCTCAATCCAAAACCCCGAAAAGACCCGCACTTTCCACGGATGTAATTCTCTCGAATTGGCTCGATACTGCCTCGATGAGAGGCCGTTATCCTTGACGAAGAGTAAGTTCCTGGAGACAGACTTTCGCATTGGGGAGTGGCTGATTCACCCACAACTGAACAAAATTGTTCGAGTTGGCCGATCAGTTAGTGTCGAGCCGAAGGTGATGGAGGTGTTGGCCTGCCTGGCGGAGGAGGCTGGCCATGTCATCCCAAAAGAAGCCATTCTTCAGCGTGTTTGGGCCGATACGTTTGTTACAGACGATGTTCTGATCCGGGCCATTTCTGAACTCCGTCGGGTGTTCGAGGACGACAGAAAAAACCCTTCCTTTATTAGGACGGTTCCGAAAAGGGGATATCAACTGGTCGGCCCGGTAGAAATCTCCGACGGGAACGTTGATCCCGGAGACGGCAATGGAAAGGGGAACGGGGACTCTGCATTCCTCGATGGTCGCTCACTACTCCGCCCCGCTTATGTGAAAAGCGCACAGGCTGTGAGCCAGTCCAATCTACTTACTCGACCAGAGCCAGGAACCGTCGGTCTTGGTGATCGTCGGGAAAAGGCTTCCACCTTCCGGCGTCTTCGACTGTTTCGGATCGGGGCCTGGGCAATGCTGCTCCTGGCGGGTCTCTACCTGGCCTACTCCCGGTATCAAGCCGCCGTCCTCACTCCCAGGGTGACGCGCATGACGCAGTTGACCGATACCGGAAGGCCAAAAGGCGGATTGGTGACTGATGGATCGCGTATCTTCTTCTCGGAATACAGGGAGGGTCACTGCGGCCTATCCTATGTTTCGGTCGACGGAGGGGAAGTCTTTCCCATGGACTGCCCATTCCCGGGAGTCGGGATTCTCGACATATCTCCGGACGGAAAGACCCTGCTCATAGCGGAGCGCTCCTCAGCAGGTATGGAACAGCCCTTGTGGCTGATGCCAACGACGGGAGGAATCCCACAACGCCTGGGAGACTTGAAGGTTTACCACACCTCAGGCGCCGCCTGGTCTCCCGGAGGTGACATGATTGCTTTCGGGGCCATGGCAGAGCCGGGCCAAGAGCCTGAGGCAGCCGTTTACATCGCGGGTAAAGACGGCCGGAATCGGCGAAAGCTGGTGTCCACATCTTCTCCTGTTTACCAAATCCGCTGGTCCCCGGATGGCAAACTCTTGCGGTTCAGCCTGGGAAACAATCAGTGGGGAGAAGTCGATGCGGACGGAGGCGACTTTCGTCTCGTGCTTCCAGGCTGGCAGAACTCTCCCCTTTCGAATCGGGAATCCCAGGGAACGTGGACAGGGGACGGAAAGTACTTCTTCTTTACTTCGGTCAGGGAGGGACTGAATCATCTCTGGGCCCAGAGGAAGGAGACCCCGCTAAGCCTTTGGAAAACACCCGCGCCAATGCGAGTCACTCCCGGTCCTCTTGACGTCTATGAGCCTCTGGGCGACCGGCGTCCCGAGCGGATTTTCTGTAAAGCTACAAAGCCACGGGCCGAACTTTCCAGGTACGTCAAGGAAACGGGGACACTCGAGCCCTATCTGTCTGGGATCTCAGCTGAAATGATCGATTTCTCGAAGGATGGCAAATGGGTCGTCTACATCGCCTTGCCCGAGGCCAGCCTCATCCGCAGCAGGATCGATGGCAGTGAACGGCTTCAACTCACTTCTCCTCCTCTGCAGGCGACAGCGCCTTCCTGGTCGCCGGACGGCAAAGAAATCGGTTTCATGGCACGGGTGCCTGGTGAAGGCATGCAGGATCATAGAATCTATCTGGTTTCCTCGTCAGGCGACAATCTCCGGACGGTGCAAACTGGCCTGGGGCCCAGTTGGTCTCCAGATGGCCGCTACCTGCTGTTCGAGCACTCGAGCCCTTCGAATCCGGAGGCTTTCCATATCCTGGATCTGAAGACGAATCTGGTTACCGACATTCCTGGTTCATCGGACAAGTCAGTCCCCCGCTGGTCTCCTGATGGTCGTTACATTGCGGCCACCTCTGAATACTGGTCCAAGGTTGTCCTCTTTGAGTTTGAAACACAAACCTGGCAAACGTTGACCACATATCGTGGGGCTACTCTCGAGAAACTCGGGACTCGCAAAGGAGGGGGGGACGGAGCGTTCTATCCCACTTGGTCCCACGATGGTCAATGGGTCTTCTTCATCGACTGGACTCCAGGCTTTGCAGGGATCTACAGGGTCAGTCTCTCCGGCGGTGAACCGGAGCTGGTCCTCGATATGATGAACCCTCGAACAACACCTCGGACCAATTATCCGGGGACCCTGGGTGGGTGGTTCGGATTGGCTCCGGATGATTCCATCCTCGTCGCCGTCCAGGCTACTGAAGATGAAATCTACGCCATCGAATGGGAAGACGGCTAGGCGGA
>CP070717.1:1259340-1262643 GCA_020350445.1 Acidobacteriota bacterium
GCCGATTGACATTTTGTGGTGGCGTCGGGCTGAGATGGCCCAACAGTTGGCACCCGGGGTTGCGGTTGATCTGGCTTACAGCCTTTCTCGGGACAGCTTTCAGGGAATGGATCGTCTCGTGATGACGGTCCAAGATTTGTGCCGGAGTGAGGACCATGAGCCGGCCGAGGTCATGTCGGGGCGCTAGGCTTTCAATCGGTCGCCCGTTGAAACATCCTTAGTCAGAATCTACTTCAGATAGAATATCTCACTGAAACATGTTTCGCTCGAACGCTTTTCGCTTGCTACTCCTCTTGCTCCTGCTCGCCGGGATAAGCGCCATTATATGGAGCTACCGGAGTCGTAGCGGAAACACCCGACCCGCGACAGTTGCTCAGCTGCTGTCGGAGGAAATCAGCCGCAAATCGACCGAGTTCGAACACACGCAGATGCGTGAGGGCTCCCCGGTCTTCCAAGTGCTGGCCAGCATCAGTACGATCACACGGGCCGGTGTCCATGAACTCGAAGACGTGACGATGTTCCGCTATGACCCGGAAGGCAACCCGACCGATGCGATCAAGGGGCGCGGAGCTCTCTATCGAATCGACGACAAGGAGATCGAGTTCGAAGAGGATGTGGTCATTCACCTCTACGACGGAACGACGGTCTACGCCGACTGGGCCGGGGCGAATCTGGACAGCGAGGTGATTCGGATCAACGGAGCCTTTCGTTTTGATAAGGAGGAGATTCGGGGCGAAGGTGGGAGACTCAGTTACGATATTCCGACCCAGACCATGACGATCAGCCAGGGACTTGACCTGGAGTTTGGCAAGGGGAGCCAGGCGGGCGAAGCACACTCCCGCTCGGCGATTTATGCAATTCATCAGGGCCGCATTGAACTGAAGGGAGCCGCGGAAATCGGTAACCGACAGTACTGGCTGAAATCGACAGAAGCGATTCTCCGGCTGGCAGAGGACCGTTCGGCCCAGGAGATCAAGGCGCGGGGAGCCGCCCGGCTGACATTGCAGGCGGGACGGACGTTTTCTGGAGAGCAGATCAACCTCGAACTCGAAACCAGGGTGAGCCCTGAGCGAAGTCTTGAAGTGCTGGGCGGGCAGGCTTCGGCAACGAATCCGGCCACCCGGGCTGTTTACGAGAGCGGTGGTGCAGGAGGTGGTTTCCGGCTCGAGGCCCCGCGTATCCTCGGGGAGCTTGATGCGCTCGAGTCGGATGAACAGGAACTGGCGCTGCGTCGTATGACTGCGGGGCCAGGCGTTACGATTCGTTCTTCGGCCCTCTCTGTCAGTGACTGCCAGGCGAGGGAGTTCGAAGCGATTTTAGACAGTGTCACCCGGGATTTCCGGGAACTGCGACTGGCGGGACAGGTTCGCCTGGTCCGGTCGATCGATCGGCCCGACGGGCTGGCTGAAGAGACACTGCGCGCCCAGCGCGTCGACTTGAAACTGGTCTCCGATTCGGTCCTCGAGAGTGCCCGCGCCCAAGGATCTGTCGATATTGAAATGAGCGAACCTGGCTTCCTGAGGCAGTTGAGAGCCCGGGAGCAGGTCGATTTCGAGTACCGAGAGGGCATCATTTCGCGGATTACGGCGCGAGATGAATGCACCCTGCGTTCGATCGGTGGGACGGAACGGAACGTTGTCCGGGCTCCGGAACTGGCGGTCATCTTCAGCGAAGAGGGGAAGGTTCAGGAGACACGGGCTTGGGATGGGGTCGATCTCGAGGTGAATGAAGGCAACGAAACCCGGCACACCCAGAGCGACGAACTGGTCCTTCGGTATGTTGCCGGACTGCTGAGTGAAGCGGAACAGAACGGGAACTTCAGACTCTGGCAGAGAGCCTCTCAAAACGATTTGGAACTGGAATCGGGCAGGGCCGTGTTTGATCCCCTTCAGCGGATTATTCGGTCCATTGGTGTGCCGAAGGCACGGCTCAGGATGGGGCCAGGTAAGGGCACCGAGGGGGAAGTCGAAACGACAGCCAACGAGTTCCTGCTCGACCGCGTTCGCCAGGCGATACAGGGGCAGGGAAAGGTCGAAAGCGTCATGGCGGGCGCTCAGGGCCCGGTCATCATCACAGCTGGTGAAATGAAGGCTGAGGTGGAGTCCGACTGGGTTAGCTATACCCAATCCCCTCGGCTCGTACAGGATCAGAACCTGGTTGTTGCCGACGAGATCCGGGTCAACCGGGTGGCCCAGTCACTGGTCGCTGAGGGGAAGGTGCAGAGTACGCTGGTGGAAGCCAGTGATGAGGGAAAGACCTATAAGGTGACGGCGCGGAAACTTGTGCTCATGACCGGCACTCAGCAGGCTCGCTACGATGGAAATGTCGTACTGACATCCGAGGATCTAATCGTTCGTGCTCCCCGAATTGAACTGTTTTTCGCTGAAGACGAATCTAATCAGGTGGATCGGGTGGAGGCTTCTGGTGGAGTCGAAATCGTCGAGAATGGACGAACCTGGCAGGGTGAGCGAGCCACCTACCTGCGAAAGGAAGACCGAGTCGTTGTTCGCAACGACTGATTACTGCTCAAACTTAGGGTTTTTGTAAACACTTGAGCTAAAAGAGGTTATAACTTCTATTGATTGACCGGCAGCGGTGCTGGTGTTAGAGTTGTATCTGGACTGAGAATTGCATATGAGCATACAGGAGTTTGTTCCAACGTTAAGAGCTGCGGGTGTCAGCAAGGCCTATCGTGGCCGGAAAGTGGTCAACGAGGTCGAGTTGGAAGTGCGCTCCGGAGAGGTCGTCGGACTCCTGGGTCCGAATGGGGCTGGGAAGACGACTTCCTTCTACATCATCGTGGGCCTGGTACGTCCCGATTCGGGCGAAGTGATCTACAACGGTGAGAACATCTCGGACCATCCGATGTACATCCGGGCACGAAAAGGGATCAGTTATCTCCCGCAGGAGCCTTCAGCGTTTCGGAAGCTCTCGGTTGAAGACAACCTGTATGCGATTGCAGAAACACTTGGCCTGAGCCCTGGACAGGCGGATCAGGCGGTTAGCGAGTTACTGGAGGAGTTTGGGATTTCTGAGCTTCGAAAGAACGCCGCCTACACATTGTCTGGTGGTGAGCGAAGGCGCCTCGAGATCGCGCGTGCCCTCGTCACACGACCCTCCTTTATCCTCCTCGACGAACCATTCGCAGGCATCGATCCACTCGCGGTTCTCGACATTCAAAGGACGATTAAACAGTTGAAAGAAAAGAAGATCGGTGTGCTGATCACCTATCACAACGTCAGCGAAACCCTCAGATTAACGTACCTTGAATATATCATTAAGGAAGGTAAGATATTTCGGTCC
>CP070717.1:1262743-1265550 GCA_020350445.1 Acidobacteriota bacterium
GTATGCCATCGTCATGAAGGTGGTGAGCCCTCCCAGGACTTCTCTCTGCCAGGTCGTCTCATTTGCAGTCAGGTTGAAGAAGCGCTCGATCATCTCATCTCCCGGAAATCGCAGGTTCCGCAGGCAAATGTTAGCACCAACGCCAGTATTTCACGAGACCACCTCAGGCAGGATGGCATAATGAGTGCAGACATATGAAGCGTTTCAAGATTTCAGGGATTCTCCTCACTTTGGGAACAGCGATCGTCGCAGTGTACTTCGTCTGGGCGCTGATCCAGGTTGGAACTTTTAGAGAACTGGCGTTTCATTCATCCGGTCCGTGCCGTCCCGTTCTGGGGATGTACAGTTCCGAGGACATCGTTATCGCTGAGGATCGGTCAGAGGCCTTTATCTCGAGCCTGGACCGCAGGATTCCCGAGTTGGGCGAACCCATCCCCGGACAGATTCTGTTGCTGGATCTCAACAATCCAGACGCCTCGGCCCAGGACAGTTCCGGTAATCTGAATTTTCCCTTCTTCCCCCATGGACTGGGTCTCTGGAACAATCCGCAGGGCGAATCGTTGGTATTCGCTGTCAATCACGGTCCCGAAGAAGACAGCATCGAGATCTTTGAACGGGGTGCTGCCGGGCTGATTCCGGTCGAGTCGATCTCGGGAGAACTTCTGTTCAACGCCAATGATGTTGCCCCGGTGGGTGAACGGACCTTCTATGTCACCCGGGATCACGCGAGCAGATCAAGTCTTGGAAGGAAACTCGAGGATTACCTGCTTCTACAGCGGAGTTCGGTGCTCTTCTACGATGGATCTGAGTTTCGCCTCGTCGCCGACGGCATCGGTTACGCCAACGGCATCGTGGTCAGTCACGACGGATTCACCGTGTTTGTCGCTGCCACAACAGAAAACAGCGTCCTTGTCTATTCTCGTGACCCCGCAAGTGGGGACCTCTCGCTACGGCAGAGGATTCCGGTCGAAACCGGGGTCGATAACCTGACCCTCGACCCAGAGGGCAATCTCTGGTTAGCCGGCCACCCCCAGCTCTTGACCTTCCTCGAGTATGCAGCGGATCCGGACAGGCTCGCACCCTCCCAGGCACTCCGGATCTCTTTTGCCGAGCCTGACAGCCCAACCATTGAAGAGATCCACCTCAGTGACGGGACCTACCTCTCGGGAGCGAGTGTAGCAGCGCCCTGGAAGAACCTCTTTCTCCTGGGTTCTGTCTACGATCGCCGGTTGTTAATCTGTGAAATGGCTCAACAGCCCATGGTCGATGAGACCGATTAGAGGCCTTCGCGATCCCCTTCACTGGCGATCGCGAACCCTGCGGCTTCGACACGAGAATACGCGGCACTCCCAGGATCGAGCGCAGGATTGGTGTGATTGAGGTGGATGAACCGGACCTTTCGACGTTCGCTTTCCGGAAGGGCTCCGAGAAGCTGCATCGATTCCTCGATACGCGGATGGGGGAACCCTGACATGTCACGCCCGGGGATCTCGCCGTCGCTGAAGAATGTACCGTCTATGTACGCAAGGTCAACGGCCGCTAACTCCTGCGTCAAATCGGAACCCTGCTCTGCCCAGTCAGCCCAACTGTCGATATCGGGGATGAACAGGACCGAACGATCGGGGCCTTCGATTCTAAAACCGACCACTTCGGAGAATTCCTCACGATGGGGAACCTTAAACGCCGTCACTCGCAGACGTTCGTTCAGTCGCACGGGACGGTCGGCGGCCAGTTCGACCAACCGTATGTTCCGGTATTTGACAAGCTGGCTCCACGGGCCGTTTTCAGCGAGAAACCGGGCCATTCTGGGCATCACATAAACGGGAACACCTTGTGCCCCAAGCGCCTCGTGACCCAGGTGCATCAACCCCGTGTAATGTCCGATGTGGGCATGGGTTAGAAAGACCCCGTCCAAACCCGGCACTGTCGAAACTGGTACGGATTGATCGAGCCGATAAAGCTGTTCACGGAAGTCAGGTGTCGCTTCAAAAAGCCATCGCTGCGACGTATCCGGATCGACTAATGCCAGCGACGTCGCGAAGCGGCGCTGCACCTTCTGGGCGGAAACGGGCTTGGTACCCGCCTGGGGGACACCGCCATCCTGGGCGATTCCCAGCACGATTAAATACGGGCTTTCCGCGACGGCGAAATCCAGTGTGCAAGTCAGAGTGAGAATCAGGAGCAGGGTGCAAGGCCAGTTCATCGTGACCTGAGATCAGGATTCAACAGCGCCGGCATTCTCTTCACCGAGACTCTCGAGAGCTTCTCGGATCGTGTCATAGTGCTCCTGCTCTTCATCGGCAAACCTCAAGAAGATGTCTCGTCCTTCGGTATCGGAAAACTTCTCAGCGTAGCTGGCGAAGAAATCGTGGGCGTCCTTCTCCATCGCCATGGCCAACCGCAGTGCTTCCTCTTCGTTTAGGTCGGCCTTGAGTTTTTTGCTGATTTCCTGGCGAGAGGGAAAGATTCTCTTCAATGCATCAAAGTCGAAATGAAGGAATACGGGGGCATCGAGGACTCCCTTATGCTCGCGAACCAGCTTATCCCACTCCTTCTTCAGGGCAGAATAGTGTTGCTGCTCGTCTTTCAGCATCCTGAGGAATGTCGAACGTGTCACCGGACGCGCGACAATTTCTGATGCCACCTTGTAAAAGCGCATGCCGCGCCGCTCCGTCTCCATCGCAATCTTCAGAGCATCGCGGGCAAAGACCAGCCCGGCTTCATAGGGACTGGCCTCCTCTTCCTGTTCGTTCTGGCACTGGCGACAAATTCCGAAGATTTGAAACTTGTTGCGGACCGCTTTGAAC
>CP070717.1:1265650-1279573 GCA_020350445.1 Acidobacteriota bacterium
AGGACGATATCGACCGGTGTTCCCACGCCCATCAGATAATGGGGTTTTTCGGCCGGCAGCAGTGTTGACAGGTCGGTGAGAAGTTCGTGCATCAGGAGCTTCGGCTCACCGACACTGAACCCACCGAGCGCCACGCCGGTGAAACCGATTGACTCTATCTCCCCCAGGCTGATGCGGCGCAGATTCGGGAACACGCTCCCCTGGACGATGCCGAATAAGGCCTGTTCACTCTCCCGCAGGGCGGTCTTCGATCTCTTGGCCCAGCGCATGGAACGCAGCATCGAAGCCTCCGCCTCGCGAGCACTGACAGGATAGGGTGTACAGTCGTCGAAGGCCATGATGATATCGGCCCCCAGGGCGCGCTGAATCTCAATCGAGCTCTCCGGGGAGAGGAAATGCCGGCTGCCATCCAGGTGTGAGCGGAACTCGACGCCCTCTTCAGAAATCCTGTTGAGTTCCTGATGGCTGAAGACCTGGTAGCCTCCACTGTCGGTCAGAATCGCACGATCCCAGTCCATGAAACCGTGCAGACCGCCGAACTGCTGGACGATTTCAGTTCCGGGTCGCAGATAGAGATGGTAAGTATTGGCTAGAATCAGCCGGGCCTCGAGCCTCTCCAGAAACTCGTGAGGCATCGCCTTGACCGTGGCCGCGGTTCCCACGGGCATGAAGACCGGCGTCTCCACGGGTCCACGCGGGGTCGTCAGGAGCCCGACTCGTCCCCTGGTTTCGGCATCGGCATGGAGAACTTCAAAGGAAATCATCGCGGTTGATCGTTTGAGGCCCCGGATACGTTCCGAGCGCTACTCCCAATAGCTGATCTCAAACAGGCTCTCACTATCGGCAAGATACAGAAGATCATAGGCGGGGGTAAAGGCCATCCCAACCAGCATCGCCGCGCTCACCCGCAACCGTGCCTTCCCAGCCTCAATTGAATAGACTCCCTTTCTCCCACGATAGGAACCCGTGACCAGCAGGACTCCAGACGGCGAAAAAGCAAGGCCCTGCGGCCGGCCGAATCCCTTGAAGAAGACTTCGGGTACCCCATCACGCCCAATGCGGTAGATACAGTCCTGAGTCGCCAGAGTCGGCCCCGTCACGTAGAGATGGTCTTCGGCATCAATGGCCAGGTGGAAGGCTGAAACACTTGGCTCCAGTTCGCAAAATCCACTGACCTGGCCCGACGGATCAATCCGGTAAATCGGACCACTCCTGTCCCCGACATACAGGTTGCCCTGGCTGTCGAAGGCCAAACCGCTCGCAATGCCCAACCCCTCGGCAAACTTCTCCAACTGCTTGTCGAAACTCGATCGATATATGGTTCCCGTATGGCGACTCGAAATATAGAGTTGATCATCGGGACCGATCGCCAGGCCGGTCGGGTTGGTGATATCCCCGAGAAAGGCTTCCTGGTGACCATCGGGCGTCACGAGATGGACTCCAAAGGGTACCTCTTCACCTCGAGCACCGCTGAGAGTCGTGTAGATATTCCCCCTGCGATCAACCACAGGATTCGAGACCGGATGAAGGTGGTCCGCCAACAACCAGCCCACTTCGAGATCCGATTCCATGACGTACTGTTCCAGAATGACCTCGACCTCACCGGAATCGGTCTCGGGTATGCGAATCATCAGGAAGCGGGTTGATGCCGCCAGAACATCTGCCTCGATTCCGCCGACCAGAACCTTCAAGGAACCCAGTGTTTCAACACCGCTCAACTCGATTCGGACAATTCCACCGGGCAGTGCCCTGTCGGGACGAATCGCACTTATCTTCATGAAAGGTCACTATAACATGGGCTCCCCACGAACATCTGCGGTCAATCCCTCCCAGGCGAACCGGTCCAGTCAGCGAGAAGCCCGGCATGGACCCGTGATAGACTGAGCGATTCACCCATGGCGATAGAAGACGTTAAAGGCGATCCGATCGAGATTCTGGGAGCAACCCAGAACAATCTCAAGAATATCGACGTAACGATCCCGGCAAACTCGATGACGATCGTTACAGGTCTCAGCGGTTCCGGAAAGTCGAGCCTTGCATTCGACACTCTCTACGCCGAGGGACAGAGGCGCTATGTTGAATCGATGTCGGCCTATGCCCGGCAGTTTCTCGAGCGTTTGCAGAAACCAGCCGTTCGCGAGATTCGGGGAATCAGTCCGGCCATCGCGATTCGCCAGAAGAATGCTTCGCGGAATCCCCGTTCCACAGTAGGAACGGTCACTGAAATCTACGACTTCCTTCGACTCCTCTATGCCCGAGCGGGTTCGGTAATCTGCCGGGGTTGCGGGCAGGAGGTGCGGAAAGATACGGCTGATCAGGCGGTTGATGACCTCCTGTCCAGGTATGAAGGGGCTCGGGCCTACATCACCTTTCCACTTACAGGGAGCGCTCTCGACCTCACCGATGAAGAGCACGGGTCCGCCGGACTCGACCAGATGATAGAGAACCTGCTGAAGCAGGGCTTTTATCGCCTGATCGATGGTCTTTCGAGGAAACCCGAGTTGAAGCAACTCCCTGGGGACCGACCCGAAACCCTGGATCAGTTGATGGATTTCAACATCCTGGTGGACCGGCTCGTGCTGAACAGGGAGTCCAGGGACCGGCTGACCGATTCCATCGAACTCAGTTTTGCCGAGGGAAACGGCGTCGTCGAAGTCACGATCCTTTTGACCGACCGGGTTGAAACCCTCCGTTTCAGCGAACGCTTCGAGTGCCAGTCCTGTGAACTGCAGTACCGCGCACCCGAACCCCGACTCTTCTCATTCAACAACCCATACGGAGCTTGTCCAACCTGCCACGGGTTCGGCAGTACGATCACACTCGATCGCGACTTGATCATTCCGGACAGTTCGAAGACTCTGCTGGAATCCCCAATTGATCCGTTTTCAAAACCCAAGTATCAGCGCTTTCAGAGGCGGCTGCTGGAATTCGCCGCGAACAAGGCCATCCCGACAGACGTCCCCTATGAAGACCTTCCTCAGCGGTTTCAAGATGCAGTCTGGCAGGGAGTCAAAGGTTTTCCGGGTGTGAAGGGCTTCTTCGCCCATCTGGCAAAGAAGAAGTACAAAATGCACGTCCGGATCTTTATCGCGAGGTATCGGGGTTACGCCCGTTGCTTCGACTGTAACGGTGAGCGCCTCCGTCCAGAAGCGATGGACGTCTACATTTCGGGAAAGCGAATCGCCCAACTGACGCAGATGCCGATCTCCGAGGCACACCGTTTCTTTGACAGCCTTCAACTCCCTCCGGCCCGGATGAAGGTAGCGGGACGTCTTCTGCTGGATATCCAGAAACGGCTCAGTTTTCTCGTAGAAGTCGGCCTCGACTATCTCTCGCTCGATCGGATCACTTCGACCTTGAGCGGTGGTGAAATGCAGCGGATCCACCTGGCGGCCTCGCTCGGTTCATCCCTGGCCGGGACACTGTACGTTCTGGACGAACCTTCGATCGGCCTTCACCCTCGCGACCAGGACCGCCTCGTTGACATTCTCCGGAAGCTGAGAGACCTGGGAAATACGATCGTCGTCGTCGAGCATGAACGCGACATCATCCAATCGGGGGACCACATCATCGACATCGGGCCCGGTGCGGGGGAACACGGAGGAGAGATCGTCTTCAGCGGCACGCTCGACGAAATGATCCAGAGTCCGGAGTCGCTGACTGGCAAGTACCTGAGAGGTGAGGCCAAGATTTCAATCCCCGTCTT
Organism: Acidobacteriota bacterium; assembly: GCA_020350445.1. Classification (GTDB taxonomy): domain Bacteria; phylum Acidobacteriota; class UBA6911; order RPQK01; family JAPXNP01. The sequence continues at coordinate 1,269,357 of CP070717.1, forward strand.
TCGGCGCTCTCCACCAACCACCTCGATTGAGATCTTCGGGGCACGACAGCATAACCTCAAGAACCTCGATGTGAGGATTCCCCTCGGAGGACTTGTCTGCATCAGTGGTGTCTCAGGTTCCGGAAAGTCTACCCTGGTTCACGATATCCTTTACGCTGGGTCCAAAAAGCTCGAAGGTGACTGGAAGGGTCCAGTCGGAAAATTCGATCGGATTGAAGGCCTGAGCCAAATCAGCGACATCATTCTTGTCGATCAGACCCCGATCGGCCGGACGCCCCGCTCCAATCCCATTACCTATGTCAAAGCCTTTGACGACATCCGAAAGCTCTTCGCCTCGCTCAGAGAGGCCCATTCCCGGAACCTCTCTCCGGCCCACTTCTCTTTCAATCTGCCGGGCGGACGCTGCGAAGTCTGTCAGGGCTCCGGAACAATTACGGTCGAGATGCAGTTTCTCGCCGATGTGGAACTGCTCTGCGAGGAATGCAAGGGAACACGTTTTCAGAAGAAGGTCCTCGAGGTGACCACCCGAGGGAAGAACATCCACGACATCCTCAACATGACCGTCCAGGAGGCGATTGCCTTCTTCTCTTCCCAGCCCTCTCTGGTTCGGAAGCTCAAGGTGCTTCGGGATGTCGGCCTCGGTTACCTGCGCTTGGGACAGTCGGCTACAACACTGTCCGGGGGCGAAGCCCAGAGGATCAAGCTTGCTGCCTACCTTTCTCGAAAGACCAAGGGAAAACCGCTGTTCATTTTCGACGAACCGACTACCGGTCTGCATTTTGACGACATCAGCAAACTGCTCAAGGCATTTGACCGCTTGATCGAAAGTGGGGCAACGGTGCTGGTCATCGAGCACAACCTCGATGTGATCAAATGTGCGGACTGGGTGATCGATCTGGGTCCCGAAGGGGGAGAAGGAGGCGGGACGATTGTCGCGGAAGGTACGCCCGAAGAACTGACCCGATGCGGAGAATCCCACACCGGGAAGTTCCTCAGAAACTACTTGGAAGCAGCGGAATCATCGGTCCGCTAAAGCTTCCGATACTCGAACTAGAGACCGGCTTCCTGGCGAAGCTTCTCGGCCTTGTCGGTCTTTTCCCAGGTGAAATCGCCGTCTTCGCGGCCAAAGTGCCCAAAGGCTGCGGTCTTCTGGAAGATTGGACGCCTCAGGTTCAGCGTCTCCATAATGCCTTTCGGTGTCAGTTGGAAGTTCGCGCGAACCAGTTCACTGATCCTGGCGTCACTCACCTTGCCGGTGCCAAAAGTATCGATCAGGACTGAAACCGGTTCAGCGACACCAATTGCATAGGCCAACTGCACCTCAACCCGGTCAGCCAGTCCGGCTGCAACACAGTTCTTGGCGATATAACGTCCCATGTACGAAGCGGAACGATCCACCTTCGAAGGATCCTTGCCCGAAAAAGCGCCTCCTCCGTGATGCCCCATTCCACCATAGGTATCCACAATGATCTTGCGGCCAGTCAATCCGCAGTCACCCTGCGGTCCACCGACGACGAAGCGACCGGTCGGATTGATGAAGATCTTGGTATTGCTGTCCATCAGTTCACTGGGGACCACTCGACTGATCACCTCGGACTTGATCCCTCGGTGAATCTCATCATTCGAAACTTCCCCATCGTGCTGGGTCGAAATCACAACCGCCTCGACCCGAACCGGCTTAAAACCGTCATACTCAATCGTCACCTGGGACTTCCCATCCGGGCGCAGCCAGGGTAGAGCGCCACTCTTTCGAGCCTCCGACAACCGCATGGTCAGGGCATGGGCCAGCTGAATCGGCATTGGCATCAACTGCTTTGTCTCAGTACAGGCGTAGCCAAACATCAACCCCTGGTCACCGGCGCCACCAGTATCGACACCCTGGGCGATGTCGGGAGACTGTTTGTCAATCGAGGTGATGACACCGCACGTTTCGCAGTCAAAGCCATACTTAGCGCGCGTGTATCCAACTTCGCGAACCACCTTGCGCGCGATCGACGGGATATCAACGTAACAGGACGTAGTGATTTCGCCCGCAACGACGATCAAACCTGTTGTAATCATCGTTTCACAGGCGACACGCCCCAGCGAATCCTCCCTCAGGATAGCGTCGAGGACTCCATCGGAGATCTGATCAGCGATCTTATCCGGATGCCCTTCCGTTACCGATTCTGACGTAAAAAAATGTTTACCCTGTGGTGCCATCTATTCTCCTAACCTCCAAAAAATGTCCTGGATACAAATAACTGCCTGGCCGTCGCTTCAGAAGAAGCAAGACGCTAACACAGGGGCTCGGAGTGTGTCAATTGACCCCATCCAGGCCCCTTCTGCATATGGTAAGTACAGAAAAGATTCGTAACCGGTGACTATTGCAGTCTCTGTCCCGCCTTCACTTCCCTTTCCGCTTTGGACTTCGGCTGGCTGATCGGTCCGGGATCTAACTGCACGGCTGGTGCAGTAAACGTCGAATTGAAAATCCCCTCAAACCCGGCCATCGGCTGAGAGCCCTCGTCCATTTCGGGATCGTCTCCGGACGAGAATCCGCCCTGGCGTCTCTCCCGAACCGCCTTCGGCAATACTGCTTCGGACAGTTGCGAAAAGGCAGCCTGGTCCATCGACAGGAGTGTTCCTGCTGACTGGGGACCGATATTCGGAGGGAAAAGAGGATCGGCAGCGGCCACGGCTTCCAGATTTACCAACGGAATAGGTAAGCCGTAGACCTCCCGCATCTTCTGAATATGCAGGTTCGCGATAAAGGCGTGTGCCGTGTTCGTCGGATGAATGCCATCCAGCCCGAGCACCCCTCCCATGTAACTGGTTGTAATCAAAACGTCACCGACCTGCAGTCCGTTCTGGTCGATCTCGGCGAAGGCTGCATGCGCATCCACGACGGGGAATCCCAACACGGATGAGACCTGGCCGATGATGGCGTTCATCGTCGCAATCTTCACCCTCAATTCCTGGCCTTCGGCTGCCGTTAGAACCACGTTCGGCGGAAGCGGACCAGGGATGGCGCCACCCAGAATCTGGGGAACCAGTGGGAGTCCGTAGGCGGTTACCCAGTCTCCAGCCTCAATCCCAAGAGCGGGTCCGATCATCTCAAGTGGGGCACCGACAACGGCGGCCACCAGTTCGGCTTCGCTCAGGAAGGGCAGATAGGTCAGATCGGGAATATTCGCAGCAACGACCTTGGCACCGGTCAAAAGAAGAGCGCCAATCGCCTGCGGATAGGCCTGCTGAAACACCTCGATTGGCGTCACCAGACTGGGATCGGCTTCCAGCACCGCACCCAGCGCGTCAGCACTGCCCAGCCAGAACAGGGCAAATGTGGGCTGCAGGGCGTAGGCCATCTCGATCTGCGCCAAAGGTGGAATCCCCAATTGAGGAATCACCAGGGCCGGAACCCCCAGGATCACATCTTCCAGGGTGTCGAGTGGAAGCTCGGGCTTCGTGGTCAAAGCCTCCATAACCGAGTGGCCCGGTACCGCAATATTCTGCGGGATGATCGTCGGGAACACGCGGGTTCCCGAAGGGCCCGGTGCCGGTTCCACGACCGGAGGAAATGTCGGTTCCACGAGGATCAGTTCATTCGGAATCCCCGGTTCGGTGATCAGGGGAAGAAAATGGTAGGTACCAACCTGTCGAGCTACCAGCGCCGGGTAGGAAGCCTGCTGCCCCTTGTGGTTCAACGAAAGGTTCTGAAAGCCGGCGGTGACACTGTCTCCGACAGCTATCATATTCTTGAAGCTGGGTGGAGCTTCCTGGGCCATTCCAAGGGAGCTCGAAGCCAACGCAAGCAGTAGGGCGATCACTAATGTCTGTTTCTTCATGAATGCTCCCTCCTAGAAGTTGAACCGAAAGCCAAACTGAATCTGCCGAGGATCAAACGCCGAGGTAAATCCCAGCGGCCGATTCGAAGCAATCGAGCTGCTTCCCTCGGGATGACCATTGGTCGATTCCAATAGGCTCAACGCAAAGGCATCGCGACCGATGACCCGGTTGACTCCTGAATAGTTCACGTTGTTGAAGAGGTTAAAGGCTTCGAAGATGAATTCGAAACTCATCGCTTCACGCGGCAGTGGGAACTTTCGCGAAATCCGGAGATCGGTCGTACCGTAACTCGGACCGCGTCCCGTATGACGTCCCACAGTCGAGCCATCCCGGAGCCTCGGGCGATCCGTCTCTTCGTGAGTATCGTTGTTGGCATCGTAACCCAGGGTGACGTTGAATGGCCGTCCACTCGTCAAAGTGACGATCGGTGAAACGGTCCAGTCCGCGAACAGATGCTGAGCGAACCCATTCGCCGACGAAAGACTCCAGGGTGACTGCCAGATCCCGCTGAAGACCACCCGATGCCTCTGGTCGAAGGCTGAGAGCCCCCTTTCCGATTTCAGATCCACCTGGTTGTTGGGCTGCAGAGCCGTCCCGAAATCGGTGGTGTCGTCGATCCCTTTGCCAAAAGTGTAAGCCATCATGAAGCTGTAGGACTGCGCGAACCGTTTCCTCAAACTCGTGGTAAACCCGTGGTAGGAGGACCGTCCACTGGTCTCGAGCATATTCACCTGGGCGAATCGAGGATCAAGCGCCGGGAGTTCAAATTCGTTGTCTCCAACAGCTCGAACGTTGATGTCTCGCGACCGGATCAGGTTCTGGCCACGGTTCATCACGTAGTCGAGCGACAGCGACCAGTCACGGGCCAGTTCCCGTTCGATGCCAAAGCTGGTCTGAATGCTGTACGGATTCACAACATTGGCGGCCCCGGGCAAAATGACCGAGGGTGTCGTTCCAGGTGCAACTCCAAGACCCGCCAGCAGATTCTCATCCACGCTGCCGGTCTGCTGATAACCGGCAAACACATCGGCTGAGGTGACGTCGATTCCAGGCAGTCCCGTAATCGGCAGGAACACCTGCGAGATCTGACCCGAGAGAACCTGGGAGACGAATGTGAATGCCTGGAAGAAGTTCTGGTAAAAGATTCCAGCTCCCCCTCGGATGACCGTCTTCTGATCTCCGAATGGATCCCAGGCGAAGCCGAGGCGGGGACTGAAATTGTTGCGATCATTGATCGAGGCCATTTCGAAACCGAACGGATAGCTATGTGCATCGAGCACATTCTGTGTCTCCGGGCGCCAATCCGTATCGTAACGGAGCCCCAGGTTCAGGGTGAACCGCTCTGAGACTCTCCAGTTATCCTGGAGGAAGAAGGCCAGCTGCGTCAGAGTAACGTCGGTGTTTGGATCACCAAATCCCTGGAAGTAGGAAATTGGCAAGCCGAAGTTGTAGGACTGAACCGATGAAATCGGAGTCAACACATTCGGAACCAGATCCGGTCGTCCGAGTCCGCCCAGAGACTCCGGCGTGAACAACTGGCGAGCCAAACCCGCTGCAGTTCCCGTACCGAGGAGGGAATCCATCACGAGACCCAGAGGAATCCTTTCGGCGAAGGAAAACTGGCCACCCATGAAGACCTTCGCAAAACCCTCGAGATTCAGAACGTTGAGGTCCGTCCCCAACTTCAGGGTGTGGTTACCCCGGATCATGGTGAAGTTATCGGCAAACTGAAACTGGTTCTGGTCGTAACCCGTCGGGTTCAGGAACTGACGGCCAAATTCGGCCACACTGGCGATGGCGATCTCGGGTCCCTGGGGATCATTCGTCAGCGCACCGAAGGTCCGGAAGGAGGTCTGAAACTTGAAGTCGTTCAAGGTCGATGCCGAGAACACGTGGGTATCGGAAACCACGACTCCAATATCGGAGATGTCGAAATTCAGACCATTGCTGACACCCTGCAGACCTCCGAAGTTCGCTCCGGCGTCGACCAGGTCGCTAAGGTTGAAGCGGACGAACAAGTCGTTGTTCGAACTGATCCGGTGATCCAGTTTAAATGAAAAGGAGTTCTGGTCCGCTTCGAAGGGGAAGATCCCACTCTCGCTCTCGAACTTCCTGAGGGTGTTCGGGAAGGTCAGTTCCGTCGTGTTCAATACCCCAAAATCGGGGTGTGAGAAAGCCGCTGCCATTAACTGGAGGGGAAGGATTCCAGTCGACGAGAGAAAACCGAACAAATCCTTCTGCGACTGCGTCGTCTCAAAGATGCTCAAATCATCCATGAAGGTAACGAACCGCGATTCTTCCCTGTCCAACCTTTCAAAGCTGGTAAAGAAGAAGGTCTTGTCCTGGACGATCGGGCCACCGACTGTTCCACCGAACTCGTAGCGGCTGAATGGCGGATCAGACAGTCTTGAGAAGGTGTTGCGAGCATCCAGTGAGTTGTTGCGGAAGAAGAAGAAACCGTTGCCATGAAAGCTGTTGGTTCCGGACTTGCTGACAATGTTGACAACGCCACCACGGGCGCGGCCGAATTCACTCGAATAGCTGTTCCGGCTGATCTGGAACTCCTGGATCGCGTCCTGACTCATCGTGGCGCGGACACCGTTCGATACCGAGTCCATGTTGTCCACACCGTCGATTGTCACGGAGTTACTTCGAGAGTCCTGGCCTCCAAAAGAGAGCCCAGAAGTCGGCGCCTGCGGTACCGTCGAATCCACCAATGAGTTCTCAGTGGTTGACCCGGGAACCAGCAGCGTGAAGTTCAAGTAGTCGCGGCCGTTAATCGGGAGGTTGTCTATCTGGGTCTCCTCAATCGTAGAGGCCTGCACCGTTTTCTGCCGTTCCACGATTTCAGCGTCACTCGATACGAACACCTCCGTCTCGGTCGCTGAGAGCTCCATTTCAATGTTCAGGTTGGCGTACTGCCCGACCGTGAGATGGACTCCGGTCAGGACCTTCGTGGCAAAACCCGGCATCTCCGCCCGGACCTCATAGACACCGGGGGGCAAAACCAGGATTCGATAAGCCCCGACATCATCGGTCAGTGTCGTTCGCTCCAACCCGGTCTCGGTACCGCGCACAGTCACCGTTGCACCGGGGAGTACCGCACCTGTCTGATCTTTGACTACACCGAGTAGATCAGCAGAATTCGACTGGGACTGGCCAAAGCCAACCAGGCCGAATAGAGACATCAGCACCAGAAGAAACAGAGTTCTCCTGATCATAGCAACCTCCTCAAATAATTCCGTAAAACCACAAACTCCCGCTACTGAACGCCAGCCTCCCCCTTCGAGGAAGCCCAAATTTCGATCACCATACGCGCTGGATCGACCCAAAGTCAATCAGCAAAGAATCGATCCGAGTCTCACTCGGCGAGCCACCGCTTCCACTTTCGTAGCTGCTGTTCGATGGGTTCTAACCCCGTCGAACCTCGATGCGTCCTCCCCTCCAGGACAATTCCTGGATCGAAGACCTGGCTGCCTTCGAACCCCACTTCGGGGATAACCTCGGCCATCATCTCCGCGGTCAAATCCTTCAAACCGATCTGGCGGGCCACACAGAATGCCACCAGTGCACCCACCTTCTCATGAGCTGTTCGGAATGGCAAACCCTGCTTGACAAGCCATTCCGCCAGTTCAGTCGCCATCAGGAAGTCGCTCTCCAAAGCCCGATGAGCCCGGTCGACTCGAACCTTCGCTTGAGCCAGAAGGACCACCAGAATCTCGAGCGAATCCGAGACGATATCCACGATCGGAAACAAATGCTCTTTGTCCTGCTGCAGGTCGCGATGATATGAAGAGGGCAACCCTTTGACGAGCACCAGCAATGCATTGAGATGCCCGACGACGGAAGCCGTCTTTCCCCGCATCAGTTCCAGAACATCGGGATTCTTCTTCTGGGGCATCATACTGCTGCCCGTACAAAGTGAATCCGGTAGTTCAAGCCAGGCCACCGGCGTGCTGGAAAGATAGATGAAATCCTCGGCCAGCCGGCTGAAGTGGAGCATGATTTGAGTTCCAGCCTGGGCGAGTTCCAGGACCATATCCCGGTCTCCGACGACGTCATAACTGTTCCAGAAAGCCTCGGAGAAACCCAGCTCAGCAGCCGTGTAATCGGGGTCCAGCGGAATCGAGCTCCCGCTCAATGCTCCTGCACCCAGAGGACTCACCGAATGCCTCTGCAGGAGACTGTCCAGCCGTTCCGAGTCGCGTCCCGCCATCTCCGCAAAGGCCAGGAAGTACTGCGCCCAGGACAGCGGCTGTGCGGCCTGCAAATGGGTCCAGGCCGGAAAAAGGTCCAAGCGATGTTCTTCCGCCCTCGTTACGAGGACTTCGACCAACTGCCGGAGGACGCTCTTCCAACAATCGGCGACATGCCGGCAATACAGTCTCAGGTCAGTCGCCACCTGGTCGTTACGACTTCGCCCCGTATGCAGTTTTCCACCCGGCTCGCCGATCAACTCCTTCAGGCGAAACTCAATATTCATATGAATATCTTCAAGCTCGTCCCGAAAGGGGAATTCTCCCGATTCGATTTCCGCCTGAATCTGCCCAAGGCCTTTGAGAATGGCACCCGCATCCTCGTCAGAGAGAATGCCTTGACGATTGAGCATCCGTACATGGGCCTGGCTACCTTTAATATCGAAAGGAGCCAGCCGTTTATCGAAATGAATCGAGCGGGTGTAGTTCTGTACCAGGGGCTGGGTCGCTTCAGTAAACCGGCCGGCCCATAAGGCAGTCTTCTTTTCTTTGGCCCCTTCGCTTCTCTTCTCTTTCAAGTCTCCAACTCCGATTCCGAACCTGCAGGCAGTCTGAAGAACCGTGATCCGGGCTAGCCTTTGAGCCGCAGTCTGACCGATTCCTTGATTTGGGAGGGGTCACAATCTTCCGACAGTACAACGAACAGCGTGTTCTCGCCGGCCACGGTTCCCAGAATCTCGGCCCAACCCAGATCATCGATGCGGTAGGCGATGGGAGGTGCCATACCCGGCTTCGTCTTGATGACTAACAGATTACGACTCACCGTTATGCTGATGATCGTCTCACCCTCCCCCGGTTCCGCTCGAACATACTGATACTCGCCTCCGGGAGCCACCGCTTTTACGAAACCCAATTCACGGAGATCCCGCGAAAGAGTCGCCTGGGTTACGTCGAAGCAGGCCTCACCCAGCTTTTCTCGCAGGGCCTCCTGGCTGGAGACTACCTCCGCATCAAGCAGTTCGATAATGGCGCGCTGACGCTCGGTCTTTTCCAGATGCATACAGAGCGCATAATAATACATCTTAAAAGAGCGTTTTGGAACCAGCTGAGACTTAGGCCACTTTCCGGAACGTCCGGTAGAGGGTGTCCCGCTGGGCGGGGGTAAAGCCGGCTTGAGCGATCAATTCAACCAGATCCATCCGGGTTGCGGTGTAATGCGCACCTGCGGTACTGATGACGTTTTCCTCGATCATGATACTGCCGACATCATTGGCGCCGAAGTGCAGCGCCACCTGGGCGATCTGCAGGCCCTGGGTCAGCCAGGAAACCTGTATATTGTGCACGTTATCCAGGTATACCCGAGAAAGGGCGAGGACCTTCAGGTATTCGAGCGGCGAGACCTTCTGATGCACATGCTCCTGCATCTCGGTACCTTCCAGTTGAACGTTCCAGGGGATGAATGCAACGAAGCCGCCGGTCTCATCCTGCAGCGTTCTGACCCGTTCGAGATGCTCAATGATCTCCCGGTCCGACTCACCACCACCGAACATCATCGTCGCCGTGGTGGTCAAACCCTCCTGGTGGGCGACCCTCATCACATCCAGCCACTGATCGGCACTACACTTGCCCGGGCTGATCTGCTTGCGCATTCTTTCGGTCAGGATCTCTGCACCACCTCCGGGAATCGAATCCAGCCCGGCATTCTTGAGCCTCCGGATCGCCTCACGGACCGTTATCTTGCTCAACTTGGCCAATACGACGATCTCGGGAGGAGAAAAACAATGGAGATGAATGTCGTAGCGTTCACGAATCGAGCGCAAGAGATCCTCGTAATAGTCGATCTTGAGGTCGGGATTCATGCCCCCCTGCATCAAAATTCCCGTCCCTCCCAGGGCCTGGGTTTCCTCGATCTTACGGTAGATCTCCTCGTGGGAAAGGAGATAGCCTCCATCCGCCTTGGGACGACGGTAGAAGTTGCAAAAGGTGCAGCGGGCAACACAGACGTTGGTGTAGTTGATATTTCGATCGATCAGAAACGAGACGACGCCGTCCGGATGCTTCCGCCGGCGAACCAGATCGGCAGCCATTCCAATCCGCTGAACCTCATCGGACCGCAACAGCCACAATGCCTCGTCACTCGAAATCCGCTCTTCTGCCTGAACCTTCTCGAGAATCGCCTCAACTGTCATCACC
>CP070717.1:1279673-1293280 GCA_020350445.1 Acidobacteriota bacterium
CCTGGGCCTGACTCAACACCGACTCCACCTCAGCGCCCGGCTGAACTGCCAATACGGGTCGGGCAAGCAGCAGACCCGCCGCCCCAACCAACAGGAGACTTAGCCTTCGAGACGATCTCCACATACCCTTGTGTGCCTTCGCTGCTGCATTCATACCCATTTCCTTAAAGGACTAGTTGCTGAGAGCTTTTTAATTTTCAGGATACGCTGTTTGCGCCTGAGTTTCAGGTCTAACGCTGTGGCCTCCTTCACGGCTGGCCAACTACGAGAATCTTCGATCGCTTTTCGAGAGCGCTCGGCGGCGCCCTTCCAAAACCTCTATAATACCGGGACTATTCAGGTTTAAATGAAGGTTGTACTGTTCTCTCTCATTTTGATTACTCCCATCGTGAAGGCGGAGAGTCCCTGGCCGAAGTTTGTCAACATTGCTCCTCAGGCCGGCCTGACGACCAAGATGACCAGCGGCGATCTCAGGAAACCCTTCCTTCCCGAATCGATGTCGGGAGGAGCAGCTTTCATCGATTATGACAATGATGGCTGGATCGACATCTATCTCGTCAACGGTTCGTCGATCGAGGCTTATCGAGAGGGCAATAATACTGCCGAGAACCAGCTTTACCGGAACAATCGCAATGGAACCTTCACGGATGTCACCGGCCAGGCTGGTGTCGGAGATCGCGGCTGGGGAATGGGGGTCTGTGCAGGAGACGTGAACAATGATGGGTGGGAGGATCTGTTCGTCACGAACATCGGTCCCAATATCCTCTATATGAACCAGGGGGACGGCACCTTCAGACAGCTGGATTCAGAGGCCTGGAAATCGGATCAGTCCTGGAGTTCTTCCTGCGGCTTTGGCGATTATGACAACGACGGAGACCTCGATCTGTACGTCTCGAACTATGTCGACTTCGACTTCATCAACCCCCCGGTCGAGGGACCGATGTGCCAGTATCGGGGGGTCAAGGTTCAGTGCGGTCCACGGGGTTTGCCCGGAGCGGGCGACAAGTTTTACGAGAACCAGGGCGAAGGGACGTTCCTGGACAAGACTGCAGCAGCGGGGATAGAACAGCCGGAGAAGTATTTTGGACTTGGAGTCATCTGGGCCGATTACGATGCCGACGGTGATCTCGATATCTTTGTCGCCAATGATTCCGTCCCCAATTTTCTTTTTCAGAACAATGGCGACAAGACGTTTTTCGAGATGGGTCTACTGACTGGGGTGTCCTTCAACGAGGATGGGAAGGAGCAGGCGGGGATGGGGGTGGATTTTGCCGACTTCGACAATGACGGTGATCTCGATCTGATGGTGACCAACTTCTCCGATGACAACAATACGCTCTACCAGAACGAAGGAACGGGCCAGTTCCTCGACGTCACCTATCGTGCTCGCCTTGGCGATGTCAGCTGGCAGAAGCTCGGCTGGGGAATCGCTTTCATCGACCTCGACCTGGATGGATGGAAAGACATCGTCATAGTCAATGGTCACGTCTACCCGGAAGTCAACAACTACGAGATCGGCACTTCCTTCAAGCAACAGAATCTCGTTTTCCGGAACCTGGGAAACGGCCAGTTCGAAGAGATGACTTCCCAGTCGGGGCTGGGATTCGAGGAGATCAAGAACAGCCGGGCCCTGCTTCCGGGTGATATCAACAACGACGGTCAACTGGACTTCTTGATCACGAATCTCGATGAGGAACCATCGCTGCTGCTCAATGATTCGTCCGCCAAAGGCCACTGGCTCATCATCAAGCTGGTGGGGCGCAAGTCGAATAGGACGGCGGTTGGCAGTGAGGTGACCGTCCGAACTCCGGGAATGCGACAGTTCCGGGCAGTGGTGGGAGGCGGCGGATATCAGTCACAGAATGACTACCGGCTTCACTTTGGTGTCGCCTCAAATGAGACCGTCGAAGCGGTCGAAATCAAGTGGCCGGACGGGCGCCTGCAGAAGCTCGAAAACGTCAAGTCCAATCAGATCTTACGGATCGAGGAACCTGTCGAGTAGAACCGGTTCCGATGTCCACTTGCCTACCCTGTCAATAAGCCGAAAACAGGGCTCAAATCCGGCGGTTGCCGTGCATTTTCAGTTGGTTGACAACCCAAAAGTCCTCCACTAAGATGACAACGTTGTTTTGCCGGGGATGGGCAGCGTTTTAAGAGGATCGAGGAGCAAGGGGCAATCTCAGTGGAACAGTTGGTATTCTATCTATTTGCGACAATTGCAGTTGTTGCCGGCCTTGTTGTGGTTCTTCAGCGGAAAGCGATCTACAGCGCACTGGCACTGATCGTCTGTTTCGGTTCGATCGCTGTCCTCTTTTATCAGCTCGGCGCATTCTTCATAGCGGCGATCCAGGTCATCGTCTATGCCGGGGCGATCATGGTCATGTTCCTGTTTGTGGTCATGTTGATCGACCCGGAATCCGAGTTTTTCTCATTCAATCGGATCCGGCGAGTCTCGGTACTCGCACTCCCGATGTCTGCGGTACTCGCCCTGATTCTGCTCTGGGCAATGCCCGTACTTCGTGAGTCGGATACGAATTCCCAAAGCCTTGCTCAAAAGGGGAGCATCGAAGTAATTGCGCGCAGCCTTTTCAGCGATTACCTGCTTCCATTTGAAGTGACATCTATCCTGATTCTGGTCGCTGTTCTTGGCGCGATGGTGCTAGCGAAAAAGGTTGACTAAGACCCATGGTATCCACGACACAATTTCTCGTACTCGGTGCCATTCTGTTCAGTATCGGAACTCTCGGTGTTATCGTCCGCCGCAACACGATCACGATGTTTATGAGTATCGAACTGATGCTCAACGCGGTTAATCTGACATTTCTCGCTTTCGCAAGACATTTCGATCAGGTCGACGGCCAGATCTTTGTATTTTTCGTGATGACGGTTGCCGCCGCGGAAGCAGCGGTCGGCTTGGCACTGATCGTACTCCTTTCCAAGCGAAACGACTCAGTTGATATTGACCAAGCGAACACGATGAAGTGGTAATCAAATGCTCGAGACTTTTTGGATCCTCCTGCTATTCCCGCTCGTAGGAGCAGCAATCAACGGAATCTTCGGGAAACGCTTTTCCCCTGGACTCATCGCCACTATCGGTTGTGGTTCGGTGTTCATCAGCTTTGCCATCGCACTGCTGACGTTTTTTGAACTCCTGGGGCTGGCACCCGCTGACCGGGCGGTGACGAATCACCTGTTCACCTGGATCGAATCGGGGAATTTCGTCGCGAATGCGTCCTTCCTCTTCGACCCCCTGTCCGGCGTGATGATCCTCGTCGTGACAGGTGTCGGATTCCTGATTCACCTCTACTCGGTCGAGTACATGCGGGGAGAGACCGGTTACTATCGGTTCTTTGCCTATCTCAACCTGTTCATCTTCATGATGAGTACCCTGGTCCTCGCCGATAACTACCTGCTGATGTTTGTCGGCTGGGAGGGCGTTGGACTCTGTTCTTACCTGCTCATCGGCTACTACTTTGAAACGCGGGTTGCCGGTGATGCCGCAAAGAAAGCTTTCATCGTCAATAGGATCGGCGATTTTGGATTCCTGCTCGGCATGTTCCTGATCTTCCAGACCTTTGGCACACTCGAGTATCACTCGCTGTTCAGCACGGTGGCGGAACGTTTCCCCGCACCGGAGATTGGCTTCGGTGTTCTGAGTGGGATCACCCTACTACTCTTCCTCGGAGCGACCGGTAAGAGTGCACAGATTCCCCTCTACGTCTGGTTACCCGACGCCATGGCCGGTCCGACACCGGTCAGTGCCCTGATTCACGCCGCAACGATGGTCACCGCCGGTGTCTATATGATCGCCCGCTCGGCAACACTTTACAGCCGGGCCCCGGAATCGATGTTGATCGTCGCCGTCATTGGAATCGTTACCGCCCTTGTGGCTGCGCTGATCGCGATTGCACAGCGCGACATCAAGAAGGTCCTGGCCTATTCAACGGTCAGCCAGTTGGGTTACATGTTCCTGGCCGTGGGCGTTGGCGCCTGGGCTTCAGGGATCTTCCACCTTTACACCCACGCCTTCTTCAAGGCACTGCTCTTTCTCGGGTCGGGGAGTGTGATCCTTGCCATGCATCATGAGCAGGACATGCTGAAAATGGGTGGGCTCAAGAAATACCTTCCCATTACCTGGGCGACGATGGGAGTCGCTACACTGGCCATCGCTGGAATCCCGCCTTTCGCCGGATTCTTCTCCAAGGATGAGATCCTCTGGAACTCGCTGGTCAGTGGACACGGACATCTGCTGCTCTGGGTTGCGGGTGTTCTGGTCGCAGCGTTGACGGCGTTTTACATGGCCCGCCTGATGTACCTGACCTTTTATGGGAAGGAACGTTTTTCGCACGAATCCCACGGACACCACGACGATCACGATCATCACCATTCCGGCCCACCGAAGGAGCCGTCTCTATTCGTAACGCTGCCGTTGATGATCCTGGGTGTCCTCTCCGCGATCGCGGGACTGGTTGGTTTGCCGGCCTGGCTGGGCGATAACCGTTTCGAGCATTTCCTGGAACCGGTCTTTCACTACGCTTACACCGGTGACGGACATCAAGGAGAGCACAGCCACAGCCTCGAGATCGGCTTAACCGTCGTAATCGTCACTCTGGCACTGATATCGATCTTCCTGGCCTACCGTTTCTTTGTGAAGAACCCGGCGATCCCGGAACGGATCGCGGAACGGTTCGCCGGAATACATAAGCTTCTGTGGAACAAGTTCTACGTCGATGAGGTCTATGACGCGTTGATCGTCTGGCCCATCGAGCGTATTTCCCGATTCGTCCTGTGGAAAGGAATCGATGTGGGCATCATTGACGGTGCCGTCAACGGTGTCGCATCCCTGATGCAGGGTTGGAGTAACCGTGTGAAGCGGCTTCAGAGCGGCTATGCCCGAGCCTATGCCAGCTGGATTCTGTTCGGGGCTGTTTTGATTTTCCTCTATTACTACCTAGCGAACTAAAATGCTTGCGAGTGAAAACATTCTGACAACTCTGCTACTGATTCCCGGCTTGGGCTCACTGATCCTTGCCTTTATTCCGGGTAAGAATCACGGACTGATCCGTAACCTGGCACTAGTCATCACCCTGGTGACCTTTATCTGCTCGGTTCCCCTGGTCCTCGACTTCGATGCCTCCACGGCGGACATGCAGTTCGTTAAGAACATTGAGTGGATCGAGGCGGGCGGCTTCAGTATCCGTTACAACGTTGGAATTGACGGGATCAGTCTTTTCCTGATCGTTCTGACTACTTTCCTGATGCCGCTGTCGGTTCTGGGAAGTTGGAGCATCCAGAAGAACGTCAAGGCCTACATGATCCTGATGCTGCTGCTTGAAGTCGGCATGCTCGGAGTGTTCATGTCGCTGGACCTCGTCCTGTTCTACTTCTTCTGGGAAGCGCAGCTCATTCCAATGTATTTCCTGATCGGAATCTGGGGTGGAGCACGGCGTATCTACGCAGCAGTCAAGTTCTTCCTCTACACCGCATTCGGGTCACTCCTGATGCTGGCGGCATTGATTGCACTGTACTTCTTCAATGGGGGGAACAGCTTCGACATCGTCCAGCTCACTGAACGCCTGGCCAACGGAGCAGTCGTACTCGCACCGATGGCTGAGATTCTGCTTTTCCTGGCGTTCTTCCTGGCCTTTTCGATCAAGGTGCCACTATTTCCGTTTCACACCTGGTTGCCTGATGCCCACGTGGAAGCCCCGACCGCCGGTTCGGTCATCCTGGCCGGTGTACTGCTGAAGATGGGGACCTACGGCCTGCTGCGTTTCTGCCTGCCTATGTTTCCGACGGCAGCAGTCAAACTCGCTCCCGTGATCTGTGTCCTGGCAATCATCGGCATTATTTATGGTGCCCTCGTAGCCATGGTTCAGCCAGATGTGAAGAAGCTGGTGGCCTATTCCTCAGTGAGCCACCTCGGCTTTGTCGTGCTGGGTATCTTTGCCTTCAACATGCAGGCCATCGGTGGGGCGACTTACCAGATGCTGAACCACGGCATCTCAACGGGAGCGCTCTTCCTCCTGGTGGGGATTATCTACGATCGCAGACATACCCGGCAGATTGCTGACTTCGGTGGTATCGCCCACCGCATGCCGATCTTTGCCACGATGTTTCTGATCATTGCTTTGAGCAGTATCGGAATGCCCGGCCTGAATGGATTTGTCGGTGAATTCCTCGTGCTGCAGGGAACCTTCTTGATGAGCCGCACCTATGCCGTCTTTGCGGCCTCGGCTGTCATCCTCGCCGCCATCTACATGCTCTGGATGTACCAGCGGGTGTTCATGGGTCGCATCGAAAACGAAAAGAATATGACGCTTCAGGATATGACGCCGCGGGAAATCATTATGATCCTCCCCCTGATCCTGATGGCAATCTGGATGGGCGTTGCCTCCCCGAGTTTCCTGAACAAGATGGATGTCTCGATCCAGAAGGTCGTTGATCGAATTGAAGACGTCCGCACGGACGAAGTTTATCGTGTCGAACAGGAGCAGGGGGATGCGCTTTCCCCTGTTGGTCTGATGACAACGTCGGAACTGACTAAATGAACTCGTTAGACTTTCAGATGCTTAACTACTCAGCTCTCTCACCGGAAATCATCCTGTCGGTTGCGGGCATCCTGCTGATGCTGTTGATTCCCTTCGTAAAGCGGGAGAAACAGGCCAAGCTCGGATACTTGTCACTGGTTGGGATTGCCGCGGCAATGGTCGCGGTCATCGCCCAGTGGGGGCAGTCGGATTTGACCTTCTTCGACATGGTCTTTCAGGACAATTTCGCGAATTTTGCGAAGTTGCTGTTCCTCTTTGCGGTGGCGGCGATCATCGCCACGTCGATTCAGTACCTGGAGAGAGACAGTCTCTACAAAGCGGAGTACTTTTCGCTTCTCCTCTTTGCGACGGTTGGAATGTGTCTGATGGCGGCCAGTGCCGACCTGATAATGACCTTCCTGGGGATCGAAATCCTCTCGATTGCGACCTATGTGCTTGCCGGCTACCGGCTGGGCGAACAGAAGTCGACTGAATCGGCCGTGAAGTACTTCCTTCTGGGCGCTTTTTCGACCGGCTTCCTGCTCTACGGTATCGCGTTCATTTATGGAGCCACTGGTTCCACGAAGTATCTGGAAATCGCTCAGTCCCTGGGAAACCAGACTGAGTATCCCGTCTACCTGTTGATCGGCCTCGGCCTGATCTTCGTCGGTTTCGGGTTCAAAGCGGCGCTGGCCCCCTTCCATGTCTGGACGCCTGATGTCTATGAGGGAGCCCCGATTCCGATTACGGCTCACCTGGCGGTCGCATCGAAGGCAGCGGCCCTGATCGCTCTCCTGCGCATTCTCTTCCAGGTGGTCCCCTCAATCAGTTCCGGTTGGGTGGAACTGCTCTGGATCTCTGCGGTCCTGACGATGCTGGTCGGCAATATCGCCGCGCTGACCCAGTCAAACATCAAGCGCATGCTCGCCTATTCGTCGATTGCTCACGCCGGCTACCTGCTGGTGGGACTGGCTGCGAACAACGACTTCGGGGCACAGGGCGTCCTCTTCTACCTGCTCGCCTACGCGTTTATGAACCTCGGCGCTTTCGCGATCATTCAGATCATTGGTCGTCAGAATGAAGAAACCGTCGAGATTAAGGACTACGCTGGAGTTGGTTTCCAGCACCCATTTCTTGGTCTTGCTCTTTCCGTCTTCCTCGTTTCACTTGCAGGTATCCCACTGACTGCAGGATTTACTGGTAAACTATTTCTCTTTTCCGCTGCTGTTCAAAGCGGCATGTACTGGCTAGTCGTAATTGCGGTGATCGCTTCGGCCATCGGCATCTACTACTACCTCAGAGTTTTGATCTACATGTACATGCGTGATGCAGAAGGCGAAATTAAACCAGTAGACCGCCTCTCGATGGCGACACGTATCGTCATCGTGGTTATGGTCCTGGGTACAATTTACTTGGGGATCCTACCCGGTTCTATCCTCAAGCTTGCAAGTGAGGCGATCAACTTTTGAAGGAAGTCATTCGTAATTTAGAGATCAAGATCAAGAAACTCGAAAGGGAACTTCGAGAAGAACTGCCGGAAGCCCTCAAAAAGGCAATTGCCCTGGGAGATCTGAGGGAAAATGCCGAATACCAGACAGCCAAGGAACGGCAGTCCTACGTCCAGGCTGAACTGGCCCAGCTGAAGCAGCGCCTGTCTTCGCTCTCCATGGTCAACCTCAGCAAGATTCCAGCTGACCGTGTCTCTTACGGTTCGACTGTTGTCCTCCTCGACCTCGATCGGGACGAGGAAGTTACCTATCGTCTGGTGATGGCCGAAGAGGCTGATGTTTCCAAGGGGTTTATCTCGACGAGTTCGCCCATCGGTCGAAGCCTGATGGGAAAAGAAGCAGGAGACGAGGTGACCATCCGCACCCCAGGCGGCGTGAAGAATTACGAGGTCATCACGCTGCGGACAATCCACGACGAAGCAGACCAGTAAGCCGGCCGCGAGAACCGGCTGGAATCCTCTTCCTTTCTGGATCGGCCCTATCCACGTCAACGATGACGGCGCTTTCGCCCGATAGGCATCCGCATCGATCACAACAGAAATCTCCGCTGCTGGGTGCGAATCCTCCATGCCAGCGCCAGTAGTACACGCGACGCGACCAGCATGAAAACCTCTCTCAGGGGACGGATACCGCCGGCCAGGGGCAACATTCATCGCAGCGTCCTCGATTTTGAGAGAGAATCAGTTTTCAGCTAAGCTATCCAATTGGAAATGTGTGTCACGATGGATGGCACATCTCTAACGTCAGTCAGTAGGGTGTTTCGAACATGAAAACGTCGACCGTGAGAATCCTCTTCCTAGTCACATCTCTCCTCTTCAGCATCTCCCTGGGCCAGGATTCGGACAAGCTGAGGCAGGAGGAGTCGGAGAACTACTACAAGAAGTGGCTTGAGGAGGACGTTGTCTACATCATCTCCGACGATGAGCAGGAGGTCTTCTTCAAGTTGACGACAGACGAGGAACGAGAGCAATTCATTGAACAGTTCTGGCGTCGCCGGGATACCGACCTCAAGACCCCGTTCAATGAATTCAAGGAAGAGCACTACCGGCGGATCGCTTATGCCAACGAACGCTTTTCCAGCGGGATTTCGGGATGGAAGACCGACCGGGGCCGGATCTATATTGCTCACGGACCGCCGCTTCAGATTACTGAGTACACCGGAGGTACCTACGAACGGCCTCAATATGAGGGTGGTGGCACCACATCAACCTTTCCCTTTCAAGTCTGGCGGTACCGCCGGATTGAAGGCCTGGGGGAAGACATTGAACTCGAGTTCGTCGATACCACGCTCACCGGGGATTACCACCTGACGCACGACCCCTGGGAGAAGGACGCGTTCGCCAATGTGCCGGGAATCGGTCTGACGGAGGCGGAAGCCAAGGGATTGGCGACGAAGGTCGACCGGTTCGTCAACCAGGGAGGCGGGCGCTACTATCCCTTGATGGCGATTCGGAACCAGGACCTTCCCTTTCCGAGATTTGAACGCTATGTGGGGATCCAGCGTCCGCCAGAGCTCAAATACGACGATATGAAGAGCCAGGTGGATGTGGATATCAGTTATCAGACACTTCCGTTCCGGTTTCACCAGGACAGCTTCCGTCTCAATGACACCCATTGCATCGTTCCGATTACGGTGGAACTGTCGAACGAAAGCCTGACCTATACCGAACAGAACGGCCACCGAGTCGCCAAAGTCGCGATCTACGGAGCGGTCACGAGTATGGGCAAGCTGATCCTGAAGGAGTTCGAGGAGGAACTACTGACATCCTTCTCCGAGCAACGCTTCCAGGAAGGACTCCAGGGGAAATCGCTCTATCAGAAAATGATCGTTTTAGAGAAGGGCGAAAGGGTCAAGCTGGATCTCGTGGTCAAGGACCTCAACAGTGACAAGGTCGGTGTTTCGACTCGCATGATCCTCCCTCCGGACTACGGGGAGGAGAATCTTGCAGCCAGCTCTCTTATCCTTTCGAACTCCATCCAGGTCATGGAAAACGCAGCTGAGGCCGATGAGATGTTTGTCCTCGGAAACGTCAAGATCCGTCCGAGTCTGGACCGTGTCTTCCCAACTGATCGCCTGATGGGAGCCTACGTTCAACTCTATAACGTCGGCATCGATCAGCAGACGTTTGAGCCTTCCCTGACTGTCAAGTACAGGCTCAGCCATGAAGGGCAGAACCTGGTTGAACTGGTCGATGAGCAGGGCGAGTCAATTCAATTCTATTCGGGGCAGCGAGTGGTCTTGACTCGATTCTTCTCTCCCGAGCGCCTGGGGCCGGGAAAGTACCATCTGCAGATCGAGGTGATTGACCGGATCCTGAACCAAATGGCAATGGTAGGCGACAGCTTTGAAGTGGTGGCTTCGAGTGCGGCGAATTAGGGGCCGGAGAGAATCTCATTCTGAGACGTAACATGACTCTGAGAATACGCCGCGACGCTCCTGCCAGGTGGTCGTTCCTCATCCTGTCCGTTTTCCTGTCATGCGCCTCGGTACGAGCTCAGAGCAGCCCCGATCCCGGCCCGTCCGGGAATCCTTCGCCCACTCAGTTTGTCGATATCACTGAACAGTCCGGGGTCCGCTTTCGCCAGGTCTCATCGGCAACAAGCGAGAAATACCTCCCTGAAACGATGGGTTCCGGTGTAGCTCTACTCGATCACAACGGAGACGGTAGGCTCGATATCTTCTTCGCCAATGGCGCTTTGATCGAGGTCTCGATGCCCAAGGGCAAGCAGCCGGACAAGTCCGAAGAGCGCTTCTCGGACCGGTTGTACGAACAGCAGCCGGATGGGACATTTACCGACATCACGGCTCGGTCCGGCCTTCGGGGCAAACTCTACGGAACCGGCGTCGCCGTCGCTGACTACGATAACGACGGTGATCCCGATATTTTCGTCGGGGGGATTGGCTCAAACGTCTTGTACCGCAATGAAGGTGCAGGAAAATTCACCGACGTCACCACTGAAATGGGCGTCTCGGGATCGGGGTGGACATCGAGTGTCGCCTTTGTCGACTACAACCACGATGGATTCCTCGACCTGATCGTGGGACGCTACCTCGACTGGGACTTCGACAAGAATATCTACTGCGGTGAAACCGAAGTCCGGGCCTACTGCCATCCCGAGAATTTCGGCGAGATCTCCCCCCTGCTCTACCGGACTGATCAGGGGAAGCGGTTCATCGATGCGACGGAGGAGTCCGGGGTATCGAACTACCCGGGGAAAGCTCTGGGCGTGGGAATCGCCGATATCAATCGGGATGGCCTGATCGATATCTTCATCTCCAACGACGGGATGGAACAATTCCTCCTGGAGAATCAGGGGGATGGTACCTTTGAAGAGGTCGCCCTGTTCTCTGGCGTGGCCATGGACCAGAACGGCAACAGTTTTGCCGGTATGGGGGTCGATGTAGCCGACTATGACAATGACGGACTGGCCGACATCGTCGTGACGAATCTCTCGAACGAAGCTTACGCTCTTTACCAGAATGAAGGGAACGAGAGCTTTGTCTACGTTTCTGATACGTCGGGACTCTCCCAGATCACACTGCTTTACGCTGGATGGGGCGTTCGATTCATCGATTTCGACAACGACGGCTGGCGAGACCTCTTCATTATCCAGGGACACGTCCTCGACACGATCGAGATCACTTCACCCCATCTGAAATACGCGCAACCCCCCTTCCTGCTCCGCAATCTGGAAGGCAAGAGCTTTGAGAATGTTTCAGCCTCGTCCGGTGAGGTCTTCAGCGTCGATTTCGTAGGCAGAGGTCTGGCTACCGGAGATCTGGACAACGACGGAGATCTCGATGTCGTTGTGTCGAACCTGGACAGCCCCGCGGTGATTTTCAGAAACGATGGTGGGAACCGTCAGAACTGGATTCAGATAAGAACCGTTGGAACCCGGAGTAACCGGGATGGAATCGGTGCCGAGGTCCAGATTGAAACCCGTTCGGGACAGAGACAGTATGCCACGGTCACAACCACTTCAAGCTACCAGTCATCCAGCCACCCGAGGCTCCATTTTGGCCTGGGTGAAGAGACGGAAGTGGGGAAACTGGAGATCCACTGGCCGAGCGGAATCCGGCAGACCTTGACCGGTCTGAAAGCCAACCAGTTGATCGTTGTTGAGGAATCGGAATGAAAAGGACACTGGCCGCCCTCCTGCTCCTGTCTTTCCCGTTGACAGCTCTTCCTCTCGATGCCCAGTTGAGTAAGCCTGCGCAATTAGCCGATTCAGGCGAAGCCGAGTTTTCACGACCATTCCAGGAAGCAACGGAACTCATGCGACGAGGTGAGTGGTCGAAGGCTGAGGCCCTTCTACTGGGTCTCCTGGATACGGAAACCCAGTTGGGTCTCGTCCGCCACAATCTGGGAATCTCCTGCCAGAGACAGGGCCGGCACTCCCAGGCGATCGAGCACTTTCAGAAGGCACTCGAGGTCGATGCGACGCTGCACAACGCCAGGGCTCTGATGGGAGGGAGCCTGATTGCCCTCGGCCGGATTGATGCCGGTCTCGAAGAACTGGAACGGGCCGCTTCAGATCTACCTAGAAACATTGAGATCCGTCTCCAGCTGGCAGTTGTCTATGCGACCCTGGGCAGGCGAATTGACGAAGCCCTGGTCTGGCACGAGTTGGCTGGTATCCAACCCGAGAATCCCGAATTCGCCTACCAGTTGGGACAAACCTATCGCGGACTCGCCGAGTGGAGTACAGCGCGGCTGATGCAGGCCGGCCAGAGGTCGCCCCGGTTCCTTCAGTCACTTGGCCAGACCCACCTGATGCAGGGGAACCTGGAGGGGGCAGCCCAGGCCTTTCGGGCGGCAATCGAGTTGGATGAAACTCTTCTCGATCTCCACCTGGCGCTCGCGGGCGTTCTGTTCCGGCAGGGAAACCTGAGTGAAGCTCTCAAAGCAGCGGAAGCCGAACTGAGATTGATGCCGGCGAATCTTGGTGCCCAGCAACTCAAGACTGAAATCGAAAAGCAGCTCGCCGGCAACTGAAGCCGGTCCACTGCCGGCTCTACTGCTGCTCTCGGGCGGCTTTGAGCCGCTGATACTCCCGCACCGCAGCAGCAGCCCCTTCCCGATCTCCATCTCTACGCAGAACCCGCGCCAGAGCCCAATGGGGATCCGGATATTCCGGATCGAGTTCGGCCGCTTTACGGAGAGCAGTCGCGGCATCCTCGAAACGGGAGAGCTTCTCGAGCGCAAGACCATGCCGGTAATGCGCCTGGGCAAAACCGGGATCAATCTTTACCGCCTCCTGAAGCGAGCCTTCAGCGTCCTCGAATTGACCCATCTGGGTCTGTAGAACGCCAAGATTCAATGGTGGCCAAACCCACTGTGGATCTTGAACCCGGTTCAAGTCGACGGCTCTTCGGTACTGCTCGAGCGCCTCTTCATTCTTCCCCAGGGCTTCGAAGCAGAGTCCCAAACGATCATAGGCACGAACGTAGGATGGAAACTTCGCGATCAGGGCCTCGAGCCGCTCGACGTTCCGCGCGGCGAGGCCGGCCATGTCGCTTCCCGCCTTGCTGGCCGCCAGCACGTCGCCGATGCCGACCAGGGCGTTC
>CP070717.1:1293380-1308766 GCA_020350445.1 Acidobacteriota bacterium
ACGTTTTCAGGTCCGTAATCCTCAGAAAACGCTGTCGCCT
This sequence comes from Acidobacteriota bacterium, assembly GCA_020350445.1. Classification (GTDB taxonomy): domain Bacteria; phylum Acidobacteriota; class UBA6911; order RPQK01; family JAPXNP01. The sequence goes on from CP070717.1 coordinate 1,293,421, forward strand.
TATCCATTCAAACAAGCTTCCAGCTTGTCTCTGGGGGGCGCCTAGCCAAGAGACAACCAGGGATGGTTGTCGTACGTAACTTCCAGTTTCTCTCTGAAACCCAACCGTCCCGGTTGCGAAACGGATCTGGTATGGGAGAATAGCCGCATTGTGACAAGAAACATTCGAATTCCCTTTCGCCCCGTTTTGTGGTTCGTCGCATCGTTGATTCTTCCCCTGATCCCGAGTGCCGGCTTCGGCCAGGATTCCTCAGCGGTTGAGGCACGCTTTTACCTGGACGGCTCTCCCGTTAAGATCGAAATCGAGGGATCGACGATCTCTCGAATCGTTCGGCTGGACGCCCCCTCATCGCCCGAAACTGCCCAGACGTATGTCGCTCCCGGCTTCATTGACAACCAGGTCAACGGTTACGCTTCCCATTCCTTCTCCACGACCGAGCTAACCGTCGAGCAGGTACGGGTGGCGACAAAAGGGCTGTGGGAGGCCGGTGTAACCACCTATCTCCCGACCGTGACCACGAATGCGCATGAGACGATCCGCCATGCGTTCAAGGTGTTGGCCGAGGCCACACGGGATCCTGAAATCGGCTCCTCGATTCCGGGATTTCACCTGGAAGGCCCGTATATTTCCCCGGTTGATGGTTATCGCGGAGCACACCAGGCGCGATGGGTCCGCCCACCTGACTGGGTCGAATTCCAGGAATACTATCGAGCTGCCGATGCGAAAATCCTCCAGGTCTCACTGGCTCCTGAGATCGAAGGAGCCATGGAGTTCATCCGCAACTGTCGGAAGGAAGGAATCGTGGTTGCCCTGGCCCACCACAATGGTTCGGCGGCTGTGATCACGGAGGCCGTGGATGCGGGCGCGGCCATTTCAACCCACCTGGGAAATGGATGTGCCAATGAGATTCACCGGCACAACAATCCCCTCTGGCCCCAACTGGCCGAGGATCGCCTGATGGCGAGTATCATCGTGGATAGTTTTCATCTACGTCCCGAAGAGGTGAAGACCTTCTTTCAGGCCAAGGGGAAAGACCGCATCGTCGTCACCTCTGACGTTACCAAGTTTCTCGGCCTGGCTCCGGGAGTCTACAACCTGGATGGGAAAGAACTCGAGCTGACTCCCGAGGGGATGGTGAAGTTTCCCGCCCAGAATGTGCTGGCTGGGGCGGCCCTCCCGGTGACCGCGGGGGTCGGCAATCTCATGCGTTATACAGGATGCAGCCTGGCTGATGCTGTTCAGACGGTGACACAGAACCCGGCCCGGCTTTACGGCTGGAATGATCGAGGCGAGCTTGCTCCGGGAAAGAGGGCTGACCTGGTGGTCTTCAGGATTGAGAACAGCAAACTCGTAGTGCAGATGACCATGGTCGCCGGCAAGGTCGTTTACGAGGCGGATTAGATATGAAAGCTGACTACACGCCACTTCTCACCGACAGTATGGGAGCTGCCCGGCTGCATATTCATCGGACCACTTTGACGGGGGACGAGACCCGGAGCAAATATGTCCATTCCCATGGGGCTGAGGAGGTAATGTACCTGCTCGAAGGATCCGGTGAATTCGTGATCGACGGCAGGACCTTTACCGCTGGTGCGGGAGAAATCGTGTTCTTCCCTGCCGGCTCAACTCACGGCATTACCCGAGTTCTCAGTGGGGTCATGCATTACTTGACGGTTCGTTCGATCGAACCCGGAGATGATCCCTGCTGTTGTGAAGGCCCGGGACACGACTGAGAGGTTCACTCGGTAACAGGAAAGGCGAGTTCGAACCGGGCTCCCTGGCCGGGTGAGCTTTCCACGCGGATCGTTCCGCTGCTCTGTTCAACAAAGCCGAAGACTGTCGACAACCCTAGGCCAGTCCCTTTTCCTGGCCCCTTTGTCGTGAAGAAGGGTTCGAAGATCCTCTCGCGAGTCTGCTCGTCCATGCCTACGCCGGTATCCGAAATCGAAATCTTCACCTGCCTCCGTTCAGAGTTTCCCACCAGACTGGAAAGCGAGGTTTGAATCTTAAGGATCCCCCCTTGTGGCATTGCGTCCCGCGCATTGATTGCGAGGTTCATCAACGAACTCTCGAACTGACCGGGATCCACCCGGATTGTCGGCAGCCTATCGGCAAGTTCACAGCGCAGTTCGATTCCTGTGCCAATGATACGCTGCAGCATCTTCTCCACATTCCGGACGATTTCATTGGGATCGACATCATTCGCCATCTGGGCTCTCCTGCGGCTGAAATTCAGCAACTGGGAGGTCAGCGAAACGGAATTACCAACCGCTTCCCGGATCCCTTCGAGCGATTCTCGCTGGGACGGGTTCAGGTCGGTGGAATGAAGGGCCGTTTCGGCATAGGCGGTGATGACCGTCAACGAGTTATTGAAGTCGTGCGCCACTCCCCCGGCCAGACGCCCTATCGACTCCATCTTCTGTGCGTGACTCAGCATTTCCTGCAGGATTCGCTGCTCAGTCAGATCGACCAGGGTCACCAGAATCTGTCCAGGAAGTCCTTTCTCGATCAGGACCGGTCCCGTCCGCAAGAGTGCCTGGACGGACTTTCCAGAGGCTGTTAAAAGACCACATTCCTCTTCATGGAGGCGCCCCTTCTGGCTGGCTTTCAGGGCTCGCTGAATGACCGGAATCGACGCCTCGTTCACAAACTCGAACAGTGACCGACCCAGAACGTCGTGCTTGGGCCAACTCAGTGTCTCGGCAAACAGCTTGTTGCAGTCATCCACTCTGGGCCTTCCCTCCACTAACTGGATCACAGCAGCCATAGTTGGGGCCTGATCGAACATTGCACGGAAGCGTCTGGCCGCCCGTCCTCGCCCCTTTTCGAGTACGTCCATGTAGACGTAAGCGACAACTCCGGTCAGGGACATGAACAATAGAGCGGCAATGGCCCGACTCCCTCTTTCTTCGAGTGGCAGTAGACCAAATGAGTAGATCACGATGTGAATCGTGGGAAAGACGAAGGCCGAGGAGAGAATGAGGACCTTTCGCATTCTACTGGGTGAATCGAAATCGTCGCGGAAGGACAGGTCTTCGGCCCGGGGAGTATCTCTACTCATCCGCTGTAACCGGACCAGGACCAGGAAGCCGGCAATCTGACTCATCCAAATCAAGCGCCACGATAGCTCAACTGCGGACCCTGGCTGGACCTCGTTGATTAGACCTGTCGATTCGATGAGATCCATGCTGTCGCTCAAGATCCAGACAGCAAATATCCAGACCAGGCACTTGTAGACACTGCGCCATATCCCTTTCGTTTGAGGCAAGCTGGCCAATGCACCCACAAGAAGAAACAAATCCAGCAGGCAGTACATGTAGACGGCAGGCTGCCGTGGTCCATCCGGGGTCCAAGATAGTTCGGCCGGAAAGACAATGAAGTAGGACAAGACTCCCAGCACGAGCAGCACGCGGCTTACCGATTCAGACATGAAACCCGGATTCGTCCGAGTCCAACCCGCATTCAAATACGGGCGACTCGTCATGGCCAACAGGATCGCAAGGTACAGGCAGACGTAAAGAACATCTGTTACGAAGTCCATTGCGTCAGGCCATTCCTGCGCTCCCCAGTAAACGGCAAGTATCCGGGCCGTCAGCCAAATGCACATAGCGACGGCAAGCAAACGCCAGAAGCGCCTCTCCTCGGGACCGGTTATCGCTTTCGTTCCCAGGAAGAGAGCCAGGGCGATGGGGGTGAGCCAGAACAGGTCGAGATGATAAAGCCAGAAGTTGAAGGCGGCTTCAGGAGTCAACAAAGGTGAGGCCAGGAGAAGCCAGAGCAGGAACACACCGATGACTGCCCAGCGGCAGTACCGGTCCTCGAGAACGGTACTAATCAATCCCTTTGTATGAGTATCCAACGGAAGCCCAACTCCTGCTTGACTAGGAGTATACAGCAAAGACTGAGCAGTGGGTCTCCAACCCGGCTGACGCCCGCTACCGCAACGTCAACCTCAGGGCATAGGCATGATCACAAGGCCTCTCGTCCGGGAACTGAACCGTGAGGCCTTCGTCATCCTGTTTGAACTCCAATCGTTCCGCCCCCCCGAGAAGGATGGCATTCTGAACGGTCACACCTTCTCCGGAGGCGAGCGACTGCACGTGAAGTTCCCCGCCATCCGGCCAATCCAGGGCAATCACGTACAAAGCGTCGTCACGGGTTGTAAAACGGATGTCTGCTGCAGTAAATGCACCTCGTTTCGTATCGTTAAAAGCCCCTTCCACCACCGCTGTAGGTCCCTCACCAAAGACCTTCCACGGACGGGTCTCATAGATCGCCTCGCCGTTGACCTCCAGCCAGCGGCCAATCTCCTCCAGCATCTCGACCTCTCTCTCCGGAATGGTTCCGTCGGGACGGGGACCGATATTGAGCAGCATGCATCCGTTCTTGCTGACGATATCGATCAGGTCATCCACGATCGAATTGACCGATTTGTAGTCGTGTTCCTGGATGTAGCCCCAGGAGTTCTTCGACACCGAAGTATCGGTCTGCCAGAAGAGGTCTCTCATACCGGCCAACTGACCCCGCTCGATGTCGAGTACGGCAGCCTCATCTGGAAAGGATGACCCTCCATGCTTCTTGTAATTGATCGCCACTCCCCGATTCCATTCAACACCACGGTTGTAATAGTAGGCAGCAAGTTGACGGAGATGCTGATGAACGGTTGGCTGGGCAATCCACCAGTCGAACCAGATCAATTCAGGCTGGTAACGATCAACGAGTTCGGCGGTCCGAGCCAGCCAATCGTCGAGATACTCCTGGCTGGGAGGTTCGGTCCCATCCTCAGCCTTGTCTTGAGACCGGGCAGGCCCATAGAGGCCGTCATAGGCCGGGTCCTGGACATCCGAGTCGAACAGCCGCCCCTGATCGAAGAACCACCAGTGCTCCACGCGGTGGCTGGAAACACCGAAATGGAGGCCCTCGCTGCGAACCGCTTCGGACAACTCACCGATTATGTCCCGTTTCGGCCCCATCTTCGCCGCACTCCACTCCGTGAAGCTGCAGTCATACATCGGGAAGCCGTCATGATGTTCCGCCACGGGAACGATGTAGCGGGCACCCGACCTTCTGAAAAGTCGAGCCCACTGCCCCGCATCGAACTTCTCAGCCGTCAACTGGGGGATGAAATCCTTGTACCCAAACTCCGAATGGGGACCGTAGGTTTCGATGTGGTGCTGAAACTCCTTCGTGTCCGCCTTGTACATGTTTCGCGGATACCACTCATTCCCAAAGGCCGGCACCGAGTAGACTCCCCAATGAATGAACAATCCGAACTTTGCATCCTGGTACCATTCCGGGGCTTTGAATCCTTTGAGCGACTCCCAGTCCGGCTTGAAAGGCCCTCGAGCAATTCCTTCCTCAACTCGCTGCAACTGTTCGGCCACCGTCAACGGAGAGGCCTGGTTCTCAACCTTTGAGCAGGTCGCCCCGATCAGACCTACCAGGCACACAGAGGCACACATCAACCAGATTCCAGGCGTCTTTTTCATGGCTACACTTATAAAGGTCGCAGGAAGAGAAGTCTACCGGCAGGAATCTCCTGGCATTCCGCCAGTGGTACTCTGGCTAGATCAAAGAACTCCCTCGATCGACCGCTGGTACCAGATCCCAGGAAGTTCGCAAGAAGACAGTGGAACACCCCGCCACAATCGAGTCCGAGGGAAGTACAGCCAGAAGCCACCGGACACTGTAAAGCTCGTTGCGTCTCAGCTTCCTGCGAGATACGATGACGTTAGGTCCCGAAGCTGTTCAAGGATGGAAAGGAGACTCAGCCATGAGGAATCCCCTGTCAATTGTGATCTTTTCAATAGTCCTGAGCTTTGCAATTTTCGGTTGCTTTGGACCTGCAGTTGGAACGACCACGGAGCTTTCGACTAGTCAGGAAGGGTTCGAACTCGTCCAGCCGGGCAGCAAGGTGGAGAAACTTGCCGGCGGATTCGAGTTCACAGAAGGCCCCGCCGTATGTCCTGAAGGGAATGTCTTCTTCACCGACATCCCCAATAACCGAATCCACAAATGGTCGATTTCCGGCGAACTCTCCATTTTTAAAGAAGATTCCGGCGCTGCCAACGGACTCTACTTCGACGGTTCCTGCAACCTCCTGGCTTGTGAGGGGGGACGCCGTCAATTGGTTTCAATCAGTCCTGCAGGGGAGGTCACGGTCCTGGTCGACAGTTACGAGGGAAAGCGGCTGAACAGTCATAACGACCTCTGGCCCGATCCGAAAGGCGGGATCTACTTCACCGACCCGCGGTATGGAAACCGTGACAATCTCGAACAGGACGGAGAGCATGTCTACTACTTGAAGCCGGGCCGCCAGGAACTGGTGCGAGTCATCGACGACATGGTCCGTCCTAATGGAATCATTGGGACGCCCGATGGATCTCTGCTCTATGTCACCGACCACGGCGACGGCAAAACCTACGTCTATAGCGTCGAACCTGGGGGGACACTCACGGATAAGAAGCTGATCGCTCCCGAAGGCTCCGACGGAATGACCCTCGACGAACAGGGGAACCTCTACCTGACCAATGATGCAGTCGTGGTCTACAGCCCGCAGGGTCAGAGACTCGGATCAATTGAAGTACCGGAGCGTCCGGCGAATGTCTCCTTTGGAGGCAAGACACGCGACATCCTCTTCATCACCGCCCGCACGTCGCTCTACTCAGTCCAGATGAACGTCAAAGGGGCGAAGTAAGTTTTTCTGAGTGCGTAAAGTCATCTCCCCGTTGCCGGCGGAACTCCAGCCGCCCCAGGCCACAAGCCACAGGCTACAGGCCTCTTGACTCACGACCGACTACCCAAAGAGCGTCATCCAGGGCCGCCGTACTCCAGATAACTCACGGTTTGCCGTGGAAGAGGCTGCCTCCAAAGGTGGTGATGTAGAGCCATTCGGGGTCAAGGGGGTCAATGATCGGACGATGCCCCCAGCGGAAACTGTAACCGGGGATCTTTTGCCAGGTGTTCCCACGGTCTTCGCTCCTGTAGGCACTGTTATGGAACGTCACCAGGTAGAGCCGTTCCGGTTGGTTCGGATCGACGGTTGTCCCGTAGACATATGCTTTGGAATCAAAGACGGGCTTCCAGTTTGCCCCTGCGTCCTCCGACATGAGAACGCCACCATTCGATTCGAGTAGTGTCCGGCCATCTTCGAAACGGCCGAAATCGGCCTTCATCATACTGGCCCAGAGCGCCACATAGAGGCGTTTCGGATCGCTGGGATCAACACTGATCGAGTTCGGAAAGCGGCTTCCTTCAGGAAGCTGTACCTTCTGCCACGACTCAGCACCGTCAGTTGAACGATAGACCTCCCCGTCGAGCAGATCTGGCAGCGCGACACCATTCTCAAACTGCGTGTTATGAGTGATCACCAGATACAGGGCTCCGTCCGGGGACAACACCAGTTCCCATGCGTTCAGGTTCCTTCCGAGCCCTTCACTCTTGCTCTGCCAACTCTTGCCATCGTCAACCGATTTGTAGACACCCTGTCCATAGACCGCAGCATAGAGGACCCTCTGATTCACTGGTGAGGTCGGATCGAGAACCAGCGAAGTGGTTGGAGAAGTCTCGGGTAGGCCATCACTCGACACCGTCCAGGAATTCCCTCCATCTGTCGAAACGCAAACGCCCCCGACGGCAAATTCCTGCCACCTGGGATTCCTTATCATCTTCAGTTTCGGGATATCGTGCAAGGAGGACCACGCCGACCACAGTTTCGACTTAACCTCCGGATCGAACTGCATCCAGTAGCAGGTGTTGTCCCAGGCCGGGGGGACACCTTCAACCGACCGCTTCCAGGTTTTACCGCGGTCATAGGAGTGAAAATAACCAATGTCGGTATAGCTGATGGCAATGTGGTCCTGGTCAAAGGGATCGAAGTGAATACCATAGCAGGTGGTTACATCCAGTCCCCGGCTGCGAATCCTGCCGTCGGGTAGAGTCTCGGCATACGTCGCCTCCCAGAGCTCGCCTCCGTCTGTCGTCTTCATCACGCGATACCAGTCGGTAAAGACAGCCAGGTCGGGATCTTTGGGGGAAACACCGACATTAATTGCAGCGATAAATTCCCCTTCAAATGCCTCACGGACCCAGGAATCCTTCACGTTTTCGGCTGCCCAGCCATCCCGAATCGTGTAGTCTTCCGATCCTCCACCTGCCCGGTAGACCCAGTCCCAGCTCTCACCGGCATCGACTGTCTTGAGAATGCCGTACCAGAGCCCCACTTCGCCTCTTTCATTCAGTTCCCAGGAGCGGTTGCAGACCAGGTAAGCCACCCTTCCATCAGCCCGCGAGGTCGCGACATAGTTGAATGAAGGGCGTCGGCCTTCCGCTTCGGCGGGGGGGTCAATCGGCTCCACCGCTCTCCAGGAACGCCCCCTATCCAGGCTGGTTAAGAGCCCTCCATCCCCTTCCCGGTTATCCTGCCTGATCGACCAGAGCAACGGGCTCCCGCTCGCGGGATCCAATCCACTTTCGACCCAGGAGATCGGCGCAACGTCGGGCCCCAACGCATTGTCCGCTCCAGCTTCACCGGTGTCGAGGTCCAGGATTCGCCAGCTGTTACGCGTAAAGACAAGGACCGACCGCTCAGAATCGCTCAGAGACAGGATTCGAACAATTCGATCAGCAGATTCCAGCGCCAAATCCCAGGCCTTGCCGGCGTTCTGTGATCGAAACACGCCATTGACGGACCCACTGCTGATTGCCGCCAGAATGTGATCCGGATTCGCCGGATCAATGAAGATGGATCGGACCGTCGTGCCCGGATCCTGAGGAAAATTGTCAGTCGTCACGTACGACGTCATGGCATGGTCGTTGATGCTCTGGATCTCGACCACAGTATCGTCGCGAGGAAAGATCATCCCCCAGGTTCTTCCGCCATCGGTGCTGCGATGAACGCCGGTCGCACCGACGTACATGGTCTCTGGATTGGAGGGATCGAAGGCAAAAGCCTGAGCACCACCCGGAAAGTTCAGCATCTTCCATTGCTTTCCACCGTCCCGGGTCAGGTAGGCTCCACTCATGTCACAACGTACCAACATGGTAGCCGGATCGTGGGGGCTGATTGTTGGGATGAAGGTGGATCCACCTCCGCCCGGACCGAGAACCGTCCAGTCCCCGACTGGTTCACCCGGCGCATCCGCTTCTTCCGATGGAGCTACACAACCAGTGGGAATGAACAGAAACAACGCTACGACGAGAAGAAGAATCCTGAGTGTCAGATTTGCCATTTCGTGACTGTAACAGACCACCCGGAGGGAATCGAGAGATCGACTACGCAGAACCTCAGGACTTGAACTATTTTCCCGTTTTGGGCTTCCATTGTGTAATCGACATGATCATTTGGTCTGAACCGGCGAGCGCTGTTGCTCACACGGGGCCAGAAGAATGAGTTCATGAGGAGTTCTGAGTGAAGAAGTTCCTGATATTTGCTGGAATTGCACTACTGGTCCTGGTAGCGGGGCTGAGTGTTCTGGGTATCTTCCTGGCCCCCCAACTCGAAGAAGAACTGGAGGCAGTCCTCAGCGAGCGGACCGGACGTCCCGTCCAGATCGATTCGTTTGGCTGGTCGGTCTGGCCTGGCCTCGGATTTCGAGGCGAAGGCTTGACTGTTGGCCGCGCGGACGAAGCCTTTGAACTGTTTGTCCGCGTCGAATCGATCCACGTTCAGCCCGGGCTCTTTGGCCTCCTGAGGTCGCCTAGATCGCTCAATTCCATCACGCTGAAGAACCTCTTCGTTCGTATTCCACCGAAACGCTCGAGTGTCGCCTTCAACTTAAAACCGATTGCCCTCACCGAGAACGACAGTCCACCTCTGCGGGAAGAGTCCCCCTTCCTCGTGGAGCGCCTCGTCCTCGAGACGGCTGCGATCGAGCTCGAATCGAAGGATCCGTCCAAGCCTCCCCGAATCATCCAGATCCGCACCATGACGATGCGGGACATAGCCTTCGGTCGACCGAGTCCTTTTCAGGCCGATGTCCACTATCCTCATCCGGAAGGTGATGTTCTCGTGGATGGAGTCTTCGGACCTTTCGATCGAAACGATCCGATCAGGACCCCGGTTTCCGGCCATTACACGTTCCGGGACGCCGACCTCAGTGCATTCAAGGAAATCAGCGGAATACTCACCTCCGAAGGTGATTTCAACGGAAACCTGGGGGAAAACCATATCGAAGGAAAGGCGACGATTCCCGAATTCCAGCTGACTAAGGCCGAAAACGTTGTCCCCCTGTCGGTCGATTTTGTTGTTGATCGTCTGGGAAGCGACGTTTACCTGAGAGACATTCGATCATCCTTCCTCGAAACGGAAATCCACACGGTCGGCGAGATCGTTCGGTCTCGCGCTCAAGAAGGCAGAGTACTCAAGCTGGATGTCAAGGGAGAGAAGTCACGGGTTGAGGATCTTTTGCGGATCGCCCTCAAAGGCGACCAACCTCCTTTGACCGGACAGATCCAGTTCACAGCCGCCGTCACAGTACCACCCGGACCGGGGAAAGTTATCGAGAGGATGGAGATCGACGGTCAGTTCCAGATTCATGAAGGTCAGTTCACCGATCCCGAGTTTCAGAAGAAGCTCGCCCAGATCAGCAAGCTGGGCCGTGCCGACCGCGGTTCCGATTCCGATGACCGTACCTTTTCCGATTTGACGGGCGACTTTCGAATGGAGAATTCCGAGATCCACTTCTCCAGGCTCCAGTTCGGCGTCCCGGGGATGAAGGTTTCGCTGACCGGCTCCTACGGTCTGCAGTCGAACCAGATGGATTTCCGCGGCCGGGTCAGCCTGGAAAAAGCCGTTTCTGAAATGACGTCGGGAGGTCTGTCCAACCTCTTGAAGATCCTCGATCCTCTTCTTCGAGGTGAGGACGGTGGGACTTCTGTCCCGATCCGAATTCGGGGAGACCGATCGAGTCCGTCTGTTTCAATCGACTTTTAGGCACGTTCCCGCAACGATGCGGTCTTCACTGCACCTGCAGCAGAGCATCCAAATCCTGGAACCAGCTGAATGCCATCTTAACCAGATTCGGCCCTCCAGTTGCGCCCCCTTTTTCCAGTCGGACTCGAAACAAGCGGGACTCGTCAGGGGAAAGATCCCACTCGTCCTGAAAAGCACCGTCGAGAACCAGCAACTCTTCAGGACGACTCACTTCGAGGGAGGCGTCCCCGGCTTCGACCGCGACCTTCCAGAGGGTGTTCTCCCAGAGGTAGTAAAGGTGTCGGCCATCCCGTGACCAACGAGCTAGATCTCCTCCCGCTGTCGAAATCTGCCACTTCCCACCGGGACCGGGAAAGGGCCTGACATAGACCTCCCAACTGCCGGTTTCGTCAGACGTATAGGCGATCCAGCGCCCATCCGGAGAAAAGACCGGGTTACCATCGGTGAATGCACTCTCGAAGAATAATTCGGTCTTGAAGTCCTCTTCCAGGTCACAGATTCGGATGTCATATCCGCCTTTCTCACCCTGCTCATGCAGAGCGAGATATCTCCCGTCAGATGATACTGAATAGGGGCTCTGCAGCCGCAGGCTTTCCGTGATCCGCTCTTCCTGACCCGAACCATCCGCCCGCTTCCGGAAGATTCCACGCTTACCTTCACGATTCGAAGAGTAGTACACAAACTGACCATCGGCGGACCAGATGGGACTCTCGTCCGTTCCTTCATGAAAAGTGAGCCTTGTCTGAATGTCCCGCGACAGATCCTGTAGCCAGACATCGACATTCCCATCCGAGAGAATATCTACCGCCAGACGCTTGCCGTCAGGCGAAAGCCGGACAGTCCGATAGTCGCGAGGCGATTCCGAAATCTGCGTTTCCGTTCCCTGCAGGTCAAACTGAAAGAGCCGGTGACTGTCTCCCTCCGATTGACCTGTCAAGTAGACCAGCGTCCCATTCTCGGAAAGATCGAACTGACACCCGCCTTCCCCGTTCGAAGTCAAGTCCTGCAGCACGGGTGCCGGGATCCCGGCTACTGTCAATGAGTTCAGGTCCAGTTCGGCGGCAAACAACGTCCCTCGATTCACGAAAAGTAGATGACCCGACGCAGCGTATCGGCCGTACGTTCCTCCCTGATGAAGGACCGTCCGCTCCCCACTCTCAACATCCACAACCTCAATCCTGCCCTCGTTCCGATCGTTGGACGAAAAGGAGGTAAACAGGACCTTACTTCCACCGGGGAGGAACTGCGGCCAGCGATGACTCAGCTCACCTTCACCCAAAGTTGTTAAAGGTTGGAGTGTTCCCCCAGCGGCCGAAACTTTCATCAGACCTCCGGCGGGACTGGGGGCAAGGGCGATCAAACCACCTTCCCCCCAACTGGCTCCGCGCGACTGAGAAACGTTACACAGGGTGAGCGGAGTTCCACCGGTCACAGAAACCTTCTTGAGTTCCGCGATTGTGACAAAACCGATCCACTGGCCGTCGGGGGAGAAGAACGGATTGTACGCGCCCTCGGTACCTTCCAGAAACTGCGGTTCCAGCCGGTTCAAGGGACGCACGAATAATCGGCCAGACTGAGCTGCCGACGTACCCGACACGAACGCCAGGCGTCTTCCGTCCCGTGAAATGACAACGCTCGCAGCCTGATCACCGGGGATTGGGTTTGAAGACCACAGGCCGACATCCAAATGGACCGGCATCGGCTCGGGAGGTTGCGGCCTCAGGAACCAGCCGGCAGCAAAGGTCACCAGCGTTAAGAGCACGGCAGCCCCAGCCAAGCTCCCCTTCAGGCGACCGGGGATCGCAGTCGAGATCTCAGCCGCAGCAACCGACTCATCGGTGCCAGGATCCGCCAGGAATCGCTCAATTGCGATCCGGGCTTCCCCAATTGACTGAAGCCGGTTCCGGACGTCCTTCTCGAGGCAGCGCCGCAGGAGATTCCTGACCCGTGCAGGAATACTCTCCGGAAGGGCTTCCCAGTCGGGCTGCCGCTCGAGGACCTTCGCCAGCGTGTCGGAAAGGGTCTCGCCGTAGAAGGCCTGACGACCCGTCAACATTTCGTAGAGAACAACTCCAAAAGACCAGATGTCGGCCCGCCGGTCGGCTGCCTTTCCCCGGGCTTGTTCAGGCGACATGTAGCCAGCCGTACCGAGAATGATTCCGGCCTGGGTGGCGGCCAGCGAAAGCGTCGGAGACTTCGTCAGATCGGGCTGCCCCTCTCGTTCACCTTCCAACGCCTTAGCCAACCCGAAATCCAACACCTTGACGGCTCCGTCCGACGTGAGTTTCACGTTTGACGGCTTCAAGTCCCGATGAATAATCCCTTTTTCGTGCGCCAGTTCCAACGCCTCGGCAATCTGCAGGGCGATTCTCAACGCCTCTTCCACGGGGAGCGGACTCCTCGCGATCCGTTCGGAGAGGTCCTCCCCTTCAACCAGTTCCATTACCAGGGCCTTACCACTGCTCGAGTCTTCCAGTCCGTAGATCGCGGCAATATTGGGGTGATTGAGGGAGGCCAGAACCTGCGCTTCACGTTCGAAGCGCGTCATACGCTGGCGATCTGAGGCAAGAATCTCCGGAAGGAGCTTCAGGGCGACTTCCCGATTCAGTTTGGTGTCAGTTGCCCGATAAACCTCACCCATACCCCCTTCGCCGATCTTTCCCGTTACACTGAAGTGTCCTATCGATTCCCCAATTCTGGCCATATCTTTCTTTATCCTCGAAACTCTTCAATCCCAGTAAATTAACTTTCGCCCAACTCCAACCTGTCCGGAAAGCCGCATGTCGTGGAGAATCATCTGGCCGTCTCGAGCAGCAGCTCCAGTTCCTCGAACCAGTTAAAGGTGAAGTTCACCAGATTGCCATCACCTCGGTCTCCCCCTTCTCGCTCCTGAATAATCACGAAGCGCTTTCCGTCAGCGGCAACGTCCCATTCGGCCTGATAGCTCCCCGACCGCTTGAGCAGTTCCTCCGGCCGGCCACCCTCGAAGGAATCCCCCTGTACGGCAACCGGAACCTTCCAGATCGTGTTGCCCGTTCTGTAGAAGTGATTCCGGCCATCGCCAGACCACCGCGGGTATTCCCCGCCACCTGTAGAAATCTGCCAGCGTCCTCCCGGACCGGGAAACGGTCGGACGTAAATCTCCCATTCACCCGATTCGTTCGACTCATGGGCCACCCATTCGCTGTCCGGGGAAAAAACCATGTCGGCCTCGCTGAATGACCCCGCCAAAAAAGGAGCTGAGGTTCCATCCCCTCCCAGACTCAAAACGTGGATGTCATAACTCCCTGTCTTCAGATTCTGCTCATCGATCGTAAGGAATTTGCCATCCGGAGAAGCGGAATAGGGAGACTGGACCGCGTCGCTTTCAGTCAACCGTTCCTCCTGTGAGGATCCATCGGCCCGCTTCCGGAAGATCCCATACTTTCCTTCCCGATGGGAGCCGAAGTAGACAAACTGGCCATCATGTGACCAGATGGGATACTGGTCGACGGCCTCATCAAACGTGAGCCGGGTCTGGGTATCCCGCTCTAGATCCAGAATCCAGATGTCACGATTTCCATCCGCAAAGATCTCGGCCGCCAGTCGTCCTCCCTCCGGAGAAAGCCGGGGGTGCAGGTAGTCACGGCGGGTCTCGGTCATCGACTCCAGACCTCCCCTGTCATTCACCCACTTCAGGGTGCGCTGTGCCCCCAGGGTTTCTCCCGTCAGGTAAACCAGGTTGCCATCATCCGAGACGTCGAAATGAGCACAGCCTTCCCGGTTCATTGTGATCCCCTGCAGAACCGGTGCAGGAAGAGCCGTCAGAGCAATTTGACCGAGGTCAAACGGTGAAGCGAAGACGGTTCCGTTGTTGGCATACAGAATGTGCCCGGATTCGCTGTAACGCGCATAGGTTCCCCCGTGATGCACAACAGTTCGCTCGCCACTGGACACATCCACCACTTCGATGCGGCCGGCGTTCGGATCACTGGAGGAATACGAGGTGAAAAGTACTTTCTCACCCCCGGGCAGAAACTGGGGCCAGCGATGGCTCTGCTCCCCCTCTTCGAGCTGCGTCAGTTGCCTCGGTTCCCCTCCGGCGGCCGAAACCAGCGAAAGGCCGCCCGCAGGCACTGGAGCGAAGACGATCAAACCCGTTTCGCCCCAACTGGCCCCGCGGCTCAGGTTCACGGGACAAAGGGTCAGAGGAGTCCCTCCCGACACCGAAACCTTCTTCAGTTCCGTTGGGGTCACGAATCCAACCCACTGGCCATCGGGCGAAAAGAAGGGGTTGTAAGCGCCTTGCGTAAGCACTTCAGATTTCATGCGATTCAGCGGACGCAGGTAAAGACTCAGGGTGGGAAGACTTGAGCTCCCTGTCATGTAGGCAAGTCGGGATCCATCCCTCGAGAGAGTGATCGCACTGCCCTG
>CP070717.1:1308866-1316649 GCA_020350445.1 Acidobacteriota bacterium
CTTGCGTTTGAGGAAAGCTGGAAGCTTCGTACGACAACCATCCTGGTTGTCTCCCTGGATTGGAAGAGGCAAGCTGGAAGCTTGCCTTACGTTCAGGGTTTCTTGATCCTGATGAACTGGTTGGCCTCGACCTGTTCCAGCGTTGTTCGAGTCCCGTCTGGCCACCGGACTTCAACCTTGTCCACCAGCGTGGCGTCACCGAGTCCGAAGTGTAGGCGCGGGTCGTGAGAGGAGACGTAGGAGTCGCCTGAGGCGATATCCCGGTACATCTGCTTTGACCCGACCGTGATCCTGGCCTGGGTTCCGATCAGTGGTCCCGTTCCGGGTTCAACCTCACAGATAAGGGTGAGCCAGGCACCCGCTTTCGAGTCGTTGCGCAGGAGCGTCGGCGGGGCTTCGAGATTGGTGAAAAGCAGATCCAGGTCTCCGTCATTGTCGTAATCGCCGACGGCCAGTCCTCGGCTCGATTCTTGAACGGCGAAGCCTGGGCCCGCCAAATGACCCGCCATCTGGAATCGTCCGGAGCCGTCGTTTTCCAGGAGTGTATTCAGTTCCCGGTAAGTGAATCCAAGGTGGGCGTGATCATCTACCTGGGGATAGATATGGCCGTTTGAGATCACGATATCGAGGTCGCTGTCGTTATCGAGATCGGATAGGGTGGTGCCCCAGGAAAGGTAGTCAAACATGGGAGGTCCGACCCCTGTCTTTTCACTGACATCCTCGAAGTATCCTTCCCCGAGCCCCTTGTAGAGAGTGGGGAAATCCTCCGAGAAATTAGTCACGATGATATCGAGGATGCCATCTCCGTCAGCGTCTCCTACTGCTACACCCATCCCGGCTTGAGCTGCGCCGTTGGCATCGAGGGCCGCCCCTGACCAGAGCCCCGTTTCCTTGAAGGTCCCGTTACCCTCATTCCGGTAAAGATAGTTGGCATCGGAATCGTTAGCCACGTAGATGTCGAGATCGCCGTCGTCATCGAAGTCGGCTGCCCGAGCGGCAAAGCCGAATCCGAGGGCCAGATCGGTCAGTCCACTTTTTGCGGTTGCTTCAACGAAGGTCCCGTCGCCATTGGAAAGGAAAAAATGGTCGGGCGCTCCCGGGAGCCCAAAAGGTCCCATGGCGACTTTGTCGATGCCCTTCCAGTCGAGGGAAGGTTTTGCGTTGAGGACTGCCTCTACTCCTTGATCGATATATCCGGCGATGAAGAGATCGAGATCCCGGTCACCATCGGCGTCGAGGAAGACAGCTCCTGTATTCCAGCCTGGCTGTTCGATTCCGGCGGCCGGTGCGACATTCTCAAACCGACCATTGGCAAGGTTTCGATAGAGGACGTTGGGCCCGAAGTTAGTCACCAGGATATCGACCCAGCCATCCTGATCGAAGTCGGCAGCGGCGACCCCGGCTCCCCAGTGCCCTTCACCTCCGACACCCGCCGCATCGGTGACATCGTCGAACGTCCCGTCTCCACGGTTGCGATAGAGCGCGTTCTTGCCTCGCTCGGTGATCTTTGAGCCTTCCATCGTCCAGCTATTGACGATGTAAGCATCCAGGTAGCCGTCGCGATTGTAGTCGAGCCAGGCTGCTCCAGTTCCAGCCGAGTCCAGGAGATGATCCTTGGCAGGCCGTCCCGCAAGGACCACACGGCTGATCCCGGCCTCCCTGGCGACATCGACAAAATAGAAATGAGAGGCTGCGTCCTCGGCAGCGTAGCCGGATGCAACTCCGATCACGGAGCACAGAGCTAAGGCGAGACTGGCCAGTTGAAACCGGCGGAAATAGACAGTGAGGAAAGCAGCCCCCGACATGAAGTTCTGTGGAATCACTCTTGAGTTGCTAGTGTGCCACTGAGGCCATCAGGTCCTTGTATTCTTTTTCAACCTTGGACCAGGCCGCATTCAGCTTTTCGACGCTAGGCTCTCGGGACGATCTTCCAATTTCGGTCGCGGCATCCAGGAAAACCTTCTTGGCAGCCTTCGTGACTATCACGAAGCCTTCGTCGTAGATCCCTTCCTCTTCGCCTTTCGCATTGTGGTGATGCCCACCCTCAACGAGCCGTTTACGCACCCCTGCGACGGCGGAATCACCCTCATTGCCCAACTGGGAAACGTAGGCGGCCAGGGCTTCCAATGCGGACCTCGAATCTTCACCCGCTGCGATCTTCGCCTCGGCCTGGCGTCTGGCGGCCTGGGCATGACCGTAGGTCGTTGCAAGAATCCCCTTGACCAGATCTTCTTCTGCCCGATCCGCGGCCAGGATCGTATCTGCGAGAGCTTCGTAAGTTGCTACCAGCTCGACAGGGGTCCTGGGCTCTGATTGCTCCTGGGCAAACAGGGGAAGCAGGCAGACGAAACAAGATACACCTAGGATTATCCAACTCTTTGATTTCATAAAAACCTCCAGAATCGCAAGGACGATTCGATATTGCAGGTCAGTAGATCAAAAAACGGTTCGTCTGTCGAGTCTTCACTTTTCCGGGGCCAGAATTCGGTATTTGTCAGCAGTTCGGGGAACAGCCATCCAGTCAGCGACTCGGTCTCGCCACCGAAGGTAATGAGGGGTCTCCTTGTGTCGGGCTGCCGCTTCTTGCGAGGTGTAGGCTTCGTAAAGCAGGAACACCGTGGGATCCGTCTGGCTCTGGCAGACGTCAAAGCGGAAGTTACCGTCTTCCTGGACTGATCCCAGGTGATTCAGCCGGGATTCGGCAATGAAGTCTTCAACGTGCTCCTCTTTGACCCTGACGTGTACACAGGCAACAACCATGGTGGAACTCCTTAGATCAGTCGATTTAGTGAGAAGGGCGAACGCCGATCTCTATCCCGCACGTTCCGCCAGCGCGAGCTTCCTGCAGGGGTATCCGGGAACTTCTTCACCCTTCGCT
Source organism: Acidobacteriota bacterium (assembly GCA_020350445.1). Classification (GTDB taxonomy): domain Bacteria; phylum Acidobacteriota; class UBA6911; order RPQK01; family JAPXNP01. The sequence goes on from CP070717.1 coordinate 1,311,745, forward strand.
CTCAGTGATTGAACGATGTTCATCTTGAAGTCTTCTGGAACCGTCTGAAGGGCTTCTCGTAATGCGTTCAGTGAAGACTGCCCCGGAATCCTTTCTAAAGCACAGCGGGCATCCTCCCTCAACTCGGGCGATTGGAGCAGCGCGCTGAGATCGTCGGCGACACAGTCGGCACAGGCGATTTCAGATAACATCCAGATAATGTCCCGCTGAAGCGAAACCGGGGTTTCCCCTGTGAGCAGGGCCTTCAAAGCTCCGATGACTTCGGATTTCCCCTCCTCCTGCCCCGGAGTCCCGGCAGAACGGACGATCTGCCAGATAGCCCTGTTGGCAGCTCTTCCCACTTCATGGTTCCGTTCGGCAGCCAGACTGGCCAGGGGCTGAATTGCCGGGGCACCCACCGATCCGGCGCTGCGCCAGGCCACGGTTCTCTGCTCGGGCTCCTGGCTCTTGATTCCTGCAATTAACTGTTCAATTTGTGCTTCCTTCATGACTCGTCCTATAGGTTCTTCTTATCCATCGGTCCTTCTCAGAAAAGGGACTCGACCATTTCAAAGGTGGTAGGGGTGTCGCTGGGGGCGAGTCATCAGTCGTCGTGCCTGCTCGTCTCCCACGATTTCCTGTTTCTCCTGATCCCATTTCAACTCGCGTCCCAGGAGGTAGGAAAGGTTCCCCAGGATACACAGGTTGGCGACTCCTGCTCCCGCGCGAATGTCCATGATCGGCTTCCTGCCTGATCTAATACACTCGTACCAGTCCTCGAAGTGTCCCGGGCTCCGGTAAACCTCCTTTGCCCCCGCTGGAGGCTGCCATTGCCGGACCTTTCTTTCGGCCCATGTCCCTCCGTCACCGCCCCAGTGCATGCATGTGCCCGGCTCACCGTGGTAAATCGCTCCGTAGCCGGGACGCTTTATTGGAGTAATCTCATCATTCAGTTCGTCCGGTGTCCGTTCTTCGGCGGCGGGAAGATCCTCCTCTGGCATCTGGGTCCAAGTCATCTTCCAGTCGGGGTTCTTGAACGTATAGGTGACCTCCATCAAAACGGCTGCGTCCCAGACCCCCTGGTCTGGAGGTGTTCCGGTGGCTTTGACTGTAACCGGTCCGGTCCCGTCGGCACCCATCCACCACAGGGCGCAACTCATCACATGGGCTCCCCGATCCCGGATCTGGCCGCCTCCCGACTCCATCATCCAGCGGAATCGGCCAGGGCAGTAGCGTTCGTTGTATGGTCTCCATCGCAATGGTCCCAGCCAGAGATCCCAGTCGAGTTCCGGAGGAGGGTCGGAATCGGGAGTCCCCGAGTCATCCACGGGACTGGGATAATGGAAACATTCAACGTGGTGGACCCTGCCGATCACTCCATTGGCCAGGTAGCGATGCATCAGGTAGGCTTCGGGCTGTGAGCGTCCCTTCGAACCGATTTGAGATACCACGCCAGCCTTTTCAGCCGCTGCAACCATCGCCCGGCTTTCTTCAATCGTGCAGCACGCGGGTTTCTCGCAGTAGATATGCTTTCCGCTTTCCGCCGCATGGACGAACTGGACACCATGCCAGTGATCCGGTGTTCCGATAACCACTGCATCGATATCTTTGCGTTCGAGGAGAGCGCGATAGTCATGGTAGACCTGGGCTCCCGGAGCCACGGAATCTTTGTTCGTGCGGTCCAGGGCTCGGCGGTCGACATCGCAGATCGCCACACTGGTAGCTGCACCGGCGTCGCGGAGTCCTTTCAACTCCCGCCACAGTCCTCTTGCCCGGCCTCCCATTCCGATGTGGCCGATGTAGATTCGATCGTTAGCGCCCATTCTGCCCGGGGCGGATAGGACGTCTGAAGGAATGATGTGAGGGAATCCGACCGCCCCCAGGCCGACCGACTTTGCGGCCGTCGTCAAGAATTTCCGACGCGCGATTTGACTGCCTTTTCGCATACTTTGCGGGCTCCTTTCGTTAGGAGCAGAACCTCGTTTGCTCCATGACTTGAGTGTCACTCAAGCATACTAGACAGCCCCCGGATTGTCCTGCATTTCCAGATCGGAAAACGGCTTTTGCCTCACACCAGCAAAGAGTTGCGCCAGTCTGGCCAGGAAGAGCGCACTGAGAACAACACAGAGCCAGGCGAAAAGGTCACCTGTCCTGGCGTAGAGCGTGGTCGTCCCTTTAACAGGGACAGAAACCGACATGCGACGATCGGACGTCATATAGTGGTCCATCCGACCCAGGACTCTGCCCTGGTAGTCAGCTGCGAGAGTGAGGCCGTGGTTGGCGGGGCGGACAAGTGAGAAACCCTGCTCGACAGCTCGCATGATGGACATGCGGGAATGAAGGCTCTTGATGGCTGGCCAGTCTCCGGATGGAGCAAGGAGGATATCCGCCTCCTTCTGCCCCGCATCATGCAGGAATCGAGAAGCGTCCATGTCGGCGCAAATGACGCCGGCGATTCTCCCGAAAGGTGTTTCCTGTAGAGCAACTCGATGACTCCCCTGGACGGCAAAGGGTGCTTCAACAACGGGAACGGTATAGGTCTTCCAGTAGGTGTCACGGACTTCTCCGTCGGGATCAATGAAGAGCATCCGATTCTCGTTCAGCTTTTCGGGGTTGAGTGGAACCATGGCGATTGTTACAGCCAGGTAGATGCGCTCGTCGACAGCGACCTGCTTGGCTCGTTCGATCAGCTCGCGATCCTGATCGCTATCGAAGGAGATCAGCGCCCCTTCCGGCCAGACCACGAGATCAGCGCCCGATTGGGCTTCCCTTCTGGTGTCGGCGAAGAGCGTGTCGAACGAGCCGGCCAGCTTTTCTCGAAGGGATTCGGCTACTGCCGGATCAATCGACTCCTTGGTCATGATCCGCTGAAACGATTGCAGGTCGTCGGGTGTCGCGAAGTCGAAGAATTCCGGTGGAGTCACGCTTGCCACGCGAACCGTCTCGCCGCTCGGTTGGAAGAACAACAGCCGGAGACTTCCGAAAAGGAGGATTCCGGCCAGGGTACTTCCATAAACGAGGAGTGCCCGGCGACTGGACGGGATCGTGAAACCATTTTCCCAGAGATTGTTCAGAACGGGAGCCAGCCAGAGGATGAGGAAGGTGATACCCCAAACCCCGGTCAACGAGGCGAACTGCAGAAGTGCGAGGTTTTCAGTTTGCGTATAAGCGATATTGCCCCAGGCCCCCTGCGCACGGAGCGATCCGAGGAATTCGAGGGCGACCGCTGTAACGGGAAAGATGAGCGTTTGGGCAACGCCGCCTATCCGGCCGATGGAGAACCGGTCCAGTAGGTAGGGAATCAGAGAGATGGCCGATCCGATAGCCGCGATTTGAAGGATGACCTGTGGGGGGAAAGGCCATAGTCCAAGCCAGATGACGGGTGCTGTCAAGACCAGGATCAGCCAGGTCCAAAGCAACGCATGCCAGAGTTTCGTGGCCGTCCTGAAATATCTCAGGATCAACACTGGAGCCAGCCAGGTTGCCAGGGGAAGGATCCACCGTCCGTTTGAAAAGACCAGCAGGACACAAATCCCGAGCAGTAGAAGACCTTTTGAGTACAACCATGCCTGCCATCTGCTTTTGACATTCGCTGGTTTCAGGTTTTGCATTTCGAATTTCCTCCAAATTAATTCTTTCTTGGGGCCTAACCAGTGCCTCCTGATAGAATGTACGATAGAAAATGAACAGAAGTTCATTAAAATGATCGATTGTTCAGTTTTGGGGTGAGGCGAGGCTATGCCGAAGGTTACCGAAGAGCACGTTGAAGCCCGGAAGGCACAGATTCTGCAGGCGGCATTCCGTTGCCTGGTGAGTAAGGGATATTCAAAGTTGACGATCCGGGACATCGCCAGGGAAGCGGGCCTGAGTCTTGGGACGATCTACCTCTACTTCGAGAACAAGGAGGAGATCCTTCAAGTTCTCGCGGGAGCAACCCGGCAACGGGCCGATGAACAGATTGAAGATGCCTTCCCCGAGGGAAGCCCCCTCGAGATGATAGGCTCGGTCTTCGAGATGGTCTTGACTCGGTACCGTGATTCCGATTCGGAGCCACTCATGAAGCTCGATCTGCAGCTTTGGGCTGAAGCCCTGCATCACCCGGAACTACAGGAACTCTTCGGTGACGGGTTGAATGACCGAATCGAGAAGTTCTCGGTCCTGATCGTCCAGGCGCAGCGAGATGGTCTGATCCCGGCCAGTCTCGAGCCGGAAGCGGTCGCCCGTCTCTACATGGCGATTCTGATGGGGTTGGAGGTCCAGAAGGTCCTGCAGCCAGGATTCGAGATCGACCGGATGTTTCCCGCAATTGGCTCCTTTCTGGGGGTCTCCTTTGCTGGCAGGGCAGAATCCCCTGAGTGAGGGGGAAAGCTCTGGATCGTTTCCGGTGTCGGCATTGCCGACTCTAGACGCTCTATCAACCCGTGTACGAGACGCGCCGGGCCACCCACTTGGCTTCTCCGTATTCCCCCAGGTCAACGCTACCGGTCATCGACTGAGCGGTTACCTTTCCGGAGAATGAGAATCCCAGTCGTGTTCCCTCATAAGCCTGGGAACTTCGAAACTGAACCTGATCACCGTGGATGGTACCTTTCAACTTGCCGGAGAGGAGTTCACCCTGGTGGATCCCTCTGAGCTGATTCCCTTCCTGTTCAAGCAGAAGGAAGTGAGTAACCGGGCTGACCAGGAAGTCCATTTCGACTTCCCATGCGCCGGCTATGTCGGCAGGGGTCCCCGTCGGCAAAGAGGGCCGGTCAAGCTGAGGGGGCGACGAAAGGATCGAAAAGAGTTGTGATGCCACCAGGCTGTCTTCCGCCGGCTTCATCATCCAGGGCATCACATCAACGGAGCTGAGGTTTTCTGGATCGTCCATGCTGCCTCTCCCGGCGGCGAGGATGATCCGCGGGTCTCCATTGAGCAGGATTTGAA
>CP070717.1:1316749-1321536 GCA_020350445.1 Acidobacteriota bacterium
ACAGAGGTGATTGTGGAGCTGTTATTCCGGTTGAAATGACCTCAGCGAAAGGAAAGAGTCAGGCGACGAAACTGCGCCGTGCCTGCAAGGCAGACGGCGCTGAACCGAAACGTTGGATCGATAGGATAACTCCAATGAAGTTAGCTTGCAGTATCGAAATTGAGGCAGCACCCGAGCAGGTTTTCTGTTGGATTGAAAGCCCAGAAAGGGCAAGGCAATGGGTTATGAATGTATCTCGATCCGAATACATAAGAGAGACACCGGAAAGAGTCGGCACGACTTTTCGTGAATATGTCGAGGAGGGCGGGCAAGAAATTGAGATGATAGGTGTTGTCACCGAATTCCAACCCAATAGATTATTTGCTGTTCATCTGGAAAGTGCGGCGCATACAGCAGATGTACGTTTCGTTTTGAAAGTAAGAAGTGGAAAGACACTACTTACTCAAGACATTGAACTAAATTTCAAGAACCGGCTCGATGAAACTATTTACGACACTATCAAGAAGGCCATCATGAATCAGTCGAGGAGTGAGTTCGCTGAACTGAAGAGACTGTGTGAGCAAGATGTATAACCGGTGTACTCCAACAAATCAGTGAGGCGAACAGCCACAGATCGGATTCTGGAGACCGTTTCGGCTCTCCGAAAGCTCCCGGTATGAGAAGGTCAAAGGCCTGACCGGGGCCCATCGCCTTATGTAGGACGGTAAAGATGCCATGCTCAGCCGGGCGGGCGGAAGAAACCTTGCCAGGTTAAAGAGGAGCCCGTGGTCTACGGCGTCGATTTCGATTTCGATGAATAGGACACCGAGCCCCGAGCAAACGAACGACAGGTCTCGATATCCTCGAGCGTGACGCCTAGACTGTTCTCAGGAGCCTGGCCGTCTCTATCCGCTCGTTCTCTTCCTGCACGGCTCGGGCGGCTCGGGGACCGACAACTCCAAGCTGCTCAAACGAACTACATTGAAAGAGTCGCTTCTCAGCACCCACTACGACTGCAGTTCGAGGCGACACAAAAGCGAACGCAAGCCTTCCCCCTCCAAATTAGACTTCGTCTATATGGACGGGGCGGTTGTCGGCCACAGACTTCTTCGCCGCCAGGGCGATCGCCACCGAGAGGAGCCCATCGTGCCCCGTCACCGGGACTTCCCTACCCATCCGGATAGACTCGACGAAAGCCCCCATCTCGACCGCAAAGGCTTCTCGGTACCGGTCCATGAAGAAATCGTGCAGCAAGGCCCTCTGAGTCCCCTCAGCACCGAAGAACTCATGGGTGTCATGCCGGGTGTTGTCGATCTGGACCATCCCGGCTGAGCCGAAGACCTCGAGGCGTTGATCGTATCCGTAGACCGCACGACGACTGTTATCAATGACTCCAATTGCGCCATTCTCAAAGTCGAGCGTGATAACGGCTGTATCCACATCACCCGACTGCCCGATCCGTTCATCCACCAGCGAGGTCGCTCTGGCGAAGACCTCTTTGACTTCACTGCCCATGACATATCGGGCCAAGTCGAAATCATGGATCGTCATATCCAGGAACATCCCTCCAGACACGGCACAGTACTCGGGTGGAGGCGGCGCGGGATCACGGCTGGTGATCTTGAGCAGGTGAGGGGCACCGATCTTCCCGGTCTCGACCATCTGCCGCGCTTTCGAATGGTTCGGATCGAATCTGCGGTTGTACCCTACCATCAACTGGACCCCGGCCGCTTCAACAGCGGCGATCGCGTCGCGGATCTCCGCAAGACTGAGGGCGAGGGGCTTCTCGCAGAAGATGTGTTTCCCGGCCCGGGCCGCAGCAATGACATACTCTGTGTGGGTATCCGTCGGCGAACAGAGGATGACAGCATCGACATCCGCTTCAAGGATCTCCGAGAAGCTCTTTCCGACGGAAGGAATCCCGCCGCTTCGAGCCGCTTCTTCCGCTTTAGCGCTCCTCGGATCCCAGACCGAGATCACCTCGACACCCGCCGTTCGCCGGAGCAGCGTCTCCAAATGTACCTTTCCTATCCTTCCCAGTCCGACAACAGCAACTCGCAGGTTTCTCATTCAGTTCAAACCCTCTGAATTCAAACAGTACAGCCACGAAGGCCGATGGATCCCCTTCTCTCTTACCGTTCAAGGCTGACAAACCCGTGGCAGGGGCTGGACTCGTAACAGCGAGTTGCTACACTGGGCGAGTTGCCGTATTCCGGCTGTTTCCAAGGGTTCGAGGTCTGCAGAAGAGGGGAGTAGAGGGAGGTTGCTGTGACAGAAGCAAAAGGTTTGCCGGGAGTGATTCCATCAATTAGTGTCCAGGGGAAATGCCTGCCCGAAGCCTGGGAGAAGGCGGTCCTGGCCGTCTGGGAGGAAGGGCTCGAGATTACCACCGAGTATGACAAGCCCGGTGATCCCCCCAGCCGCGACGCTACCGTAATGGTGACCGTTGTCGATCCCTTCGCGGAACCGAGGATCCATCGAAACATCCCAGGCGGCCCCGAAGAACTGGAGACCTACCGGCAGGAGGTCTGTAAAGGAATCCATGACCACTGGATCGACCCGGCAGCCGGAAAGTGGACCTATACCTACCACGAACGGCTCTTCGCCTACAGCCCGGTCTCAGACCTCCGAGATGCTTCCACCGCAAAACCCTTCGCTTCGGTCGATCAAATCGAATACGTCATCGAGAAACTGAGTGCGACGTTCTACACTCGGCGTGCCCAGGCGATTACCTGGATGCCGACGGCAGACCCTTCAACCGATGACCCACCCTGTCTTCAGCGGCTTTGGTTCCGGATTGTGGTCGATTCGGTTGGCAGGCCTGTCCTGAACATGAATTCCCATTGGAGAAGCCGCGATCTCTACAAGGCCTGGTTCATGAACGCCTACGCCCTGACCGACCTGCAGCGCATCATCGCCGGAAGGATCAGTGAACGAATCGACCAGGAAGTTCAGATCGGCCGCTATGTCGATATCACTGATTCGCTCCACATCTACGGAAGCTACATCCGAGAAGCCGAACCGGAGATCCGGAAGATGAAAGACGGCGATTTCCTCAGTCGCTCCTGGAGAAGTGATTATCCAGCCTTTCAAATGCTGACCGAGGAAGCCCGTGATAAGCTGGCGAGAGATCCCGACTGGTATGCCAAAGGAGCGAATACCGTATGAGAGTGCCTTCACTTATCACGCTGTTGTGTCTCTTTGTTCTCAGTGTCTCTGTTTCTGCCGGTGCTGAGCCCAACCCAAACGCCGCGACCGATCATCTCCACGTCCAGCAGGCGATCCGCCTCTACGAAGCCTGGGTCGAGTCAGAAATGGCGTACAAGAAGATCCCTGGAGCCTCACTTGGCCTGATTCATGACCAGGAACTGGTCTGGAGCCACGGTTTCGGTTATGCCGATCGTGAGCAGCAGGTCGAGGAAACCGACGAGACTGTCCACAGTATCTGTTCGATCTCGAAGCTCTTCACCAGCCTGGCGATTATGCAGTTACGAGACGCAGGAAAACTGAGACTCGATGACAGGGTCTCTGATCATCTACCCTATTCCAACTTGCCGCCGACCGATAGCGACGACCCCTCACCGACGATTCGAGGACTGTTGACCCATTCGGCCGGACTCCCCCGCGAATCAGCTCAGTCCTACTGGACCGAACCCGACTTCCCTTTTCCAACCCGGGGCGAGGTGATTGAAGGCTTGAGCGGGCAGAAGATGCTGTACCCACCCGAACGCTATTTCCAGTATTCCAACCTGGGAATGACCCTCCTTGGGCAGATCATCGAAAAGGCTTCGGGGGAAAGTTACGATGACTACGTAGCTCAGAATATTTTGAAACCGCTGGACCTGAAGAATACAACTCCGTTCCTGCCCGAGCAGGGACCCGGCAGCCTGATGGCGCAGGGCTATGGCAGGCTCACCCGCGAAGGCGCACGAGATCCGATCAACTTCTTCCAGGCCCGCGGGATTGCTCCGGCCGCCGGCTACGGCTCAAACGTTCAGGATCTGGCGGCGTTCGCTTCCTGGCAGTTTCGGCTGCTTTCCGACGAAGGTTCCGAGACGCTCAAGAGTTCGACCCTGCGCGAGATGCAGAGAGTCCAGTGGATGGACATGAATTGGAAGAATTCCTGGGGACTCGGCTTTGAAGTCTATCGAGTGGATGAGGATACCTTCGTGGGACATGGTGGCTACTGCCCCGGATTCCGATCGGTCTTCCTGCTGATTCCCAAGCGCAAACTGTCCGCGATCGTGATGTTCAATGCCATGGATCTCAATCCGAAACTGTTTGCCGGACAGATGATCAAGACGATTGGAAAGAAGGTGGAAGAGGCGCTGGAAAGCCAGGAGAAGCCGGCCTTGCCACCGATTGACCTGGAGCCCTACGCCGGGGTCTATGAGTCGGCCTGGTGGGAAGAGGTCATCGTCCCCTGGGAAGACGGCCTGGCTTCCTTTCATACTCCCACCGACGACCCGCTTTCTAATCTCACCCGCCTGAAACACATCGAAGGCGATACCTTTCGGCGGTTCCGGGATGATGATGAGAGCCTGGGCGAAGAATGGATCTTCGAAAGAGACGACACGGGCAAGGTCATCCGGGTGAAAGTCCACGGCAACTACCGCTTCAGACAATAATTCCTGGCGACCGAAACCCACCCTTCCCGGCCATCGTACGACAACCCTCCGGGTTGTCTCTTGGGGGGCGCCGTGCTCGGAAGAGACAAGCTGGAAGCTTATCGTACGACAACCCTCCGGGTTGTCTCTTGGAGGCGCCGTGCTCCGAAGAGACAAGCTGGAAGCTTATCGTACGACAAC
>CP070717.1:1321636-1328095 GCA_020350445.1 Acidobacteriota bacterium
AGCTTCAGAGGCCTCGGCATAGGGGTCCCCGCTCAGGTGGTAGGCAAAGACATTCTCCGTGCCCAGTTCACGAAAGAGGAGGGCGATCTGGTTCCGGAGGTTCGCTAGAACCGAGGCGACCAGAACGACCGTAATGATTCCGATCACGATACCGGAGATGGCCAGAAAGGATCGGGCTCGATTCGCCCAGATCGAGTCGACGGCCAGGCGGATAGCTTCCAATAGCGCGGTGACCCATCGCCGGACTGCCATCATTCTTTGCCTAATCAGCTGCATCGTTACTCGCCTTCTTATTCGACACGCAGGGCATTGATAACTTCGATTCTGGCCGCTCTTCTAGCGGGGTAAAGTCCCGCCAACAAACCGCTCGACGCAGCGGCGAAAAGACTCCAGCCGATCGTTGTCAGTCTCAAGGGCAGGGCAAAGCCGAGAAGTGCCTCCCCAGCCGACAGCAGGGCCTGCGCGGCCAGAACTCCGACTGCGCCTCCCATTAAGGCGACCAGGATCGATTCGGTGAGAACCTCGGCCATGATCCGGCTGCGCGCAGCCCCAATGGCCCGGCGGATTCCGATCTCCCGGGTCCGCTGTGTGACTGAAACCAGACTGGTATTGGTGATGACGACGATTGCGGCCAGCAGGGCAGCCAGTGAGATCGGCCCGGCCGCCGCACCGATTCGCTCTGAAACATTGAGAACGAAGCTCCGGGCAGCCTCGGGACTCAGGATATCGAAGTTGCTATCCTCCCCCGGACGCAGGTGGCGTCGGGCTCGCATGATGACGCGAACCTTGTCCTCGGCCTCTACCGTCGATTCAATGGCGGCTGCCTTGGCGAAGACTTGCAGGCTCTCTGAGGCGCCAAACACCCGCTCAAAGGCGCGAAGTGGAATCCAGACATAAAGATCCAACGAGACACCGCCCGATGTCCCCTGTCGTGTCTGGACACCGATAATTCGAAAACCCCGGCCTCCGATACGGATCTTCTTGTTCAGGGGATTCTGCCCGGGGAAGAGTGTCTCTGCGATATCCGACCCGATCACGGCCACCTGGCTGGCGCTTCTTGATTCGTTTTCCCTGAAGAACCGTCCGGCTGCCAGGCCGATATTCCGAATGTCAAACATCGTGGAGCCAACCCCGTTTAGTGCCGCCCCCTCGTACTTCTTCTCCCCGGCCACGACGTCGGCCCGGCGCTGAGCGATTGGAGAGAGAATGACATCCTTCCCGGCGTAATTCTGGAGAAACCGGACGTCATTTCGCTTGACCGCCGGATTCCGCTCGAGTTTCAGAGCCAATTCTTTGCGGTTCAGTTGGCTCGAGATGACCTGGGCCAGGATGAACGTGTCGCTTCCGAATGCCCGTGCGCTGGTGGCCTTGGCAAAGCTCTGGAATCCTTCGAGTCCTGTCACCACGATGGCAATGGTCGCGACAGCTGTCGAGACGGCGGCTATCGACAGGAAGGTCCGCAGCGGGTGTGAGACCGTCGCGCCAGTCGCTTCACCAATAATATCGAGGATGGCTCGGATGGGATGGACCATAATCTCCTTAACAAGAATACACCGCTTGTTCTAGTCATGTTGATAACTGTGTTAGATTGAATCCAATGTTTAAACGAATGCTGTTTCTTGTATTCGTGCTGGTCCTTGTTGCCGCTGCAGTCTTTGTCGGCATGAAACGGTCAGATGCGGGGATTCAGGTCGAAGTCGGTCAGGTGACTCGAAAGCCAGTGTTTCGTTCCTTCGTAACAGCTTCGGGCGAAATTGTCGCGACCCGATACGCCGATATCGGTTCAGACATTATGGGGAAGGTGATCTCCCTTCCTGTTGTCGAGGGGCAAGAGGTCACGGCCGGACAGATTCTCGCCCGGATCGACCCGATTCAAGCGCGAGCTGATCTGGAGGGCGCCGAAGCGCAGGTCAAGGCTCTGGAAGCCGAGTTGGCAGCAGCCCAGGATAACGTAGCTGCGGCGCGGAGCCAGATCAAGCGGGCCGAGGCGACCCAGCGAGAGGCGGAGTTGAACCTGGCGAGAATGGAACGTCTCTTCTCGCAAGGTGTGGCGCCCGAAGCCGAACTGGATAAGGCGAAAGCGGCATATGAAACAGCAGTTGCCGATGTGGCTGTCGCGCAGGCCAATCTCGAGAGGGCTGAGAATGCGCAGGCGGCGGCGGACCGGAGGGTCAGTCAGGCGACGGCCCAGGTCAAACGATCATCCGATCTGTTCAGTAAAACGGAGATTCGGGCCCCGATGAGTGGGGTTGTCTCGAGCCTTCAGGTGCGTGAAGGGGAAATGGTTGTCATCGGGATTCAGAATCAGCCGGGAACAACTCTCCTGACGATTTCTGATCTGAGTGGTGTTAATGCCGAAGTGAAGGTGGCCGAGGCCGATATCTTGAGCGTGCACCTGGAACAGTCGGCGCAGATCTCACTGGACGCAGTTGCCGATCGGACTTTTGTTGGAAAGGTGATCGAGATCGGTACCAGTGCACTTCCTTCCCTGGGGACAGGAGCCGCGGCACGCGAATTCCGGGTGGTGATTCGGATCGAGCAGCCCGATCCCGGAATGCGTCCCGGGCTGACCTGTGATGCGGAAATCCTGACAACTGAGCTGGAACAGGTGTTAACCGTTCCTCTTCAGTCGGTTGTTATCCGAGATATCGGTGGCGAAGAACAGACCGGAGTCTTTCTCCATCGTGATGGGGAGAAGAAAGCTGTCTTCGTCCCGGTTAAGACCGGTGTGATCGGGGGGCTGGAGATTGTCGTGGAGGGACTGGAGGAAGGTGATCCGGTGATAACCGGGCCCTTTCAGGTGCTGAAGGAACTCCAGGATGGTGCTTTCGTTGAGACCGCTGCGGGCTGATCTGGAATTGCCCGAAGCAGGCGGGCCACCCTGGCGAGATCAGGCTGAGTGTGAGGAGTCTGAATCGGCCTCTTCGTCTTTGTCTCTTCTACGTTTGAAGACCCAGGAAACTGCGATGCTGATCGTGTAAAGGACCACCATCGGTCCGCTCCACAGGAAGAGGTTGAAGGGGTCGGTAGTTGGCGAAACAACCGCGGCAATGATTGTGATCAACAGAAACGCGTACCGGAAATTCTTCCAGAGGAACCGTGGTGTGATCATGCCGAAGATCGACAGGAACGCCACCAGCACCGGTAACTGGAAAACCACTCCCATCCCGATGATAATCAGCAGCGCAAAGTCGAAGTACTCAATCGCCGTGATCAACGCCTGGAAGTTCTTTCCAAACTCGAGCAGCAGAAAGTCGAGTGCCGGGGGCAGAACGACGTAGTACGCGAACATCCCACCCAGAACGAACAGCAGCGTCGAAGAAAACAGGAACGGTAGTGCGTAGCCCTTTTCCTTCCGATAAAGCCCTGGGGCGATAAACAGCCAGACCTGGAGCAGGATAAAGGGGGATGCCAGAAAGATCGCCACGGCGAACGAAGTCTTCAGGTAAATCGTAAACGGCTCGGTAGGCTTGATCACGACGAGCTTTTCTACGACGTTGTAGATCGGCGCGGCAATGAAGTTATAGATCTCCTCCCGAAAGATCCAGGCCGCAACGAAGGTGACCAGAATAGAGACAACCGAATTGAGAATCCGTCGCCGGAACTCATCGAGATGCTCGAGAAACGTCATCCGGCCGCCGAGCCCTCTTTCTCCTTCCTCCTCTTCACCCTCTTCCGCCTCGTCCTCCGGATCGTTCTCGTCAGGGGGAGGTGTCGGTTCAATCGGTTCGTCGTGTGAAGGACTGGATTGCTGCGGAACCGTATGCTTCGGAGCTGAATCCCCAGTTTCTGGGGACTCCTCGGGTGGCTCTACATCCTCGGAGGTTTGCTGCTGAGGGCTTTCTTCGGAATCACTCGCCGATTCCGACTGGGGGTTTTTCGGATCGTTCATTTACTGGGGAGAGTCAATCGATCAATTCGCGTTGATATCGTGCTGAATTTTCTTCAGCTCTTCGTTTTCGGCCTTGACCTCTTCTTCCCAGGTTCGCTTGAGCTCGTTCGTTGCCTTCTTGAACTCAGCGAGGCTCTTCCCGAGAGACTTACCCAGTTCAGGGAGTTTCCGCGGTCCGAACACGAGTAAGGCGATCACAAAAATAACTACTAATTCAGGAAAACCTAGATTCCATCCCATGTCTTTAACTTCCGATGGCAAGTTTATTCCAGCATGCCGAGGCAAGTCAACTGGGGACGAACACTCTTGCGTGAATGGGAATCTCCAGAGAGATACAGGTCTGTCAGCCGTTAAAAGCTCGGTGTTATACTAGGTGCAAAGTTGTAACTGTAAGAGGTTCTAATGGGAACAAGACTCGGAAATTTCCTGATCATTACAATTGCCATCTCGGCTTTGTTGGGTGGCTTTTTTGGGGATAGAGTGACTGCTGGAGCTACGCTCGAGGAGGATAACAAGGACCTGTTGAAGACGTTCACAAGTGTCTTTGCCATGGTTCAGGAGAAGTATGCGACGGAGATCCCCTCCGATACTCTGATGGAGAGTGCCGTCCGTGGAATGCTTCGCACCTTGGATCCCCACAGTTCTTTCTTCTCGACGCGAGATTACGATCGGCTTCAGGAAGAGCAGAAGGGTAAGTACTACGGACTCGGGATCTCTATTCGGGCTGAATCGCCCGGTAGTGGACGAGTTGTTGTCGTAGAGCCACCGAGTCCGGGAACTCCGGCCTACAAAGCCGGACTCAGGGCGGGAGACGTGATCGCCAAGATTGAAGGTGAACCGATCGATGATTGGGAACTGAACACCGAAGTCATCCCCAATCTCAAGGGACCTCGAGGAACCACGTTCAATATAACCGTTGAGCGTCCGGGTGAAGATGAGCCGCTCCCATTCACGGTAGAACGGGACGAGATCCCGATGTATACGATCAAGTATGTCTTCCGGATTCGACCGACGATCGGGTATGTGCGCATCACTCGCTTTGCCGAAACGACGGGAGAAGAACTCGACGAGGCTCTGAAGAGTCTGGGTGAGAATGACCTCGACGGATTGATCCTCGATCTGCGTGACAATCCGGGTGGGGCTCTTTCACAAGCGTTGGAGGTCTCGGACCGGTTTCTGGATCGGGGCCAGAGCATCGTCAGTACCCGTTCGAGAACGGGGCGGGACGATCGGGATTACAAGGCCAGTCGACCCCAGACGATTCACTATCCGATGGTGGTGCTGATCAATGAGAGTAGTGCGAGCGCGAGTGAAATCGTGGCCGGTGCCCTGCAGGATCATGATCGGGCTCTGATTCTTGGTGAGACGAGTTTTGGAAAGGCGCTCGTTCAAACAATCTTCCCCCTGGAAGGTTCCCGCGGGCTTGCCTTGACGACAGGGAAGTACTACACCCCGAGCGAACGCCTGATCCAGAGAAGCTATTCAGAGAGTTTCTGGGATTACTACAACCATCGTGATGAGGAGACTTCTCGAGATAAGGACGCCTACTTTACTGATGGAGGGCGCGTGGTCTTCGGTGGCGGCGGAATCACTCCCGATGAAGAAGTGAAGCTCGAGCGCTTTAGCCGTCCACTGCGGCGGGTTCAGAGGGGTAACCTCTTTAGACTTTTTGCCTCGAAGGTTTATTCCGGCAATATAGAAGATGCCTTCATGACGGAGAACCCTCCAGAGAAGATCGAAGCCCTATCCCTGAAGGACCGAGAGAAGCTCGCCGATCAGTTTGTCCTGAGTGATCAGCTCTATACACGGTTCCTGGATTTCGCCCAGGAGAGCGATGTCGAACTCAGTGCCGATGAGATTGCTGCCAACGAGGTGTACTTCAAGAATTTCCTGCGCCAGGAGTTGTTGCTGTTACTCGTGGGTGATGAGGCCAGTTACAAGGTGGCTCTCGAACTCGACAAGCAGGTTCAGACGGCGATCGACAGAATCCCGCTGGTGGAAAACCTGCTGGCGAGTTCAATAGGGGAAGCCCAGCGGAATTGAGGTAAAAACCCAGTACTGAGCCGACTTTTGGGGCCCTTGAGTAAAAGGGAGTGGAGTCGGCTTTTCCCGATTTAGTTTAGAGAGGAGGTCGCGGTGAAGTATTGCAGCTTCTTTGCCAGCTCAACATTGCGCTATGGATTCGAACTGGAAGGCGGGGCTGTTGTGGATCTCCCTGAGGCGGGAAAGAGCCTGCTGGATGCCGGGCAGTTGCCGACCAGTGCCGGTGACTTGTTCAAGATTCCGGATCTGAAAGGCTGGCTGGCCGCGGGCAGGGAGGCTTTCGAGGTAGCTGGGCAGATCAAGCAATTTGCCGAGTCAGCGGCCCGGGATGTCCCCTGGAAGCTGAGCCGCACGCAGATCAGGATCGTCGCTCCGATCTCCAATCCCGGCAAGATCGTCGCCATAGGCCTGAATTACAAGGATCATGCGCGGGAACAGAATGTTGCTCTGCCTGAGAAGCCTCTGATCTTTGCCAAGTTCCCGACCTCGATCATCGGGCATGATGAGCCGATAAAGTTGCCTGC
>CP070717.1:1328195-1336413 GCA_020350445.1 Acidobacteriota bacterium
CCCGGTTGTGGCCGCGATGCTTGCGGCACCCAGGGTGCAGATAGCTCGCGGAATCTCCGATTTCGGAGCGTCTTACATCTATGTCATCTTCGAGGAGGGGACGGACCTCTACTGGGCTCGGACTCGGGTTCTCGAATACCTCCAGACGATTTCCTCACAACTGCCCGAAGGGGTCACCCCGTCACTGGGATCTGATGCGACGAGTGTCGGCTGGATCTTCGAATACGCTCTGGTCGACGACACCGGGAGGCATGATCTGGCCCAGTTGCGTTCCTTTCAGGATTGGTACCTCCGGTATTGGCTAGAGGCCATCCCAGGAGTTGCTGATGTAGCACCGATCGGTGGGTTCGTTCGCCAGTATCAGGTTCAACTCGAGCCCGAGAAGCTGCTGGCGTACAACGTCCCGATCGCAACGGTAATCGACGCCGTCCGCCGGAACAATCGCGACTCCGGTGGAAAGGTGATTGAGGTCGCGTCTACCGAGTACATGATTCGGGGACGGGGCTATTTGAGGTCGCTCAACGATCTTGAGAACACTCCCGTTGGCGTGGATTCGAGAGGTGTGCCGGTGCTGCTCCATCAACTCGGCACGGTTGCTTTCGGGCCAGACATGCGGCGTGGACTTGCGGAACTCGACGGGAAGGGAGAAACAGTTGGCGGAATTGTCATCATGCGGAGCGGGGAGAATGCTCTCGCCGTAATCGAGGATGTTAAGAAGAAGCTGGCCGAGATCTCAGATTCCCTGCCCGAAGGGGTCAAACTGGTCACGACCTACGATCGTTCGGAACTAATCCTCCGTGCTGTGGAAACACTCAAGAAGAGCCTGACCGAAGAGATGCTTGTCGTCAGTCTCGTGATCGTTGCCTTCCTACTGCACTTCCGAACGGCTCTTATCCCCATCCTGGCGCTGCCGGCCGGTGTGATCCTGTCATTCATTCCGATGGTCTTTATGGGGCAGACCGCCAACATCATGTCGCTGGGAGGTATTGCTATCGCCATCGGAGCAATGGTCGATGCCTCGATCGTGTTGATTGAGAATGCGCACAAGCGTCTGGAGGAATGGGAGGAGGCAGGACGAAACGAACCCCGCGGCGAAGTTCTCGTCCGGTCATTCAAGGAAGTCGGCCCTTCGATTTTCTTTTCTCTACTGGTTATCACCGTGTCCTTCATCCCCGTGTTGACCCTGCAGGCCCAGGAGGGACGTCTTTTCCACCCGCTTGCATTGACGAAGACCTTTTCGATGGCCTTCGCAGCGATTCTGGCGGTGACCCTTATACCTGCCTTGGCGCATTACCTGCTCCGCGGGAGGATCCGGGCTGAAGAGAAGCACCCTATCAGTCGGTTGCTCCAAGCCCTGTATTCCCCGGTTCTCAGGTTTGCACTGCGCTTCCCGCGTCTGGTAATCGCTTTAGCTGCTCTCATGGTGGTGTCGACGATTCCGATCTATCAGCGGCTGGGATCGGAGTTTATGCCACCACTTAACGAGGGATCGATTCTATTCATGCCCTCGGCTCCCCCGGGACTTCCTGTGACCGAGGCTGCCCGAATTCTGCAAACGCAGGACAAGCTGCTAATGCAGTTCCCAGAAGTGGAGAGGGTATTCGGCAAGATCGGACGCGCCGAGACGCCCACCGATCCGGCTCCGCTGAGCATGGCCGAAACCGTGGTGCTCCTGAAGCCTCAGGATGAGTGGCGTAAGGTCACCGAGGAACGCTGGCATAGTGGAAGAGCGCCTGAATTCCTAAAAGTATGGCTCGACAGGTTCTGGCCTAAGGAACGTTCGATGTCCTGGGAAGAGCTGATTCAGGAGATGGATGCTGCTCTGAAGCTTCCAGGTATGGCGAACATTTGGTGGATGCCGGTTCAGACACGGACCGAGATGCTTTCTTCGGGAATGCGTTCGAACCTCGGTATCAAGGTATTCGGCCCGGATCTGAATGGGATCAACCAGTTGGCGAGTGAACTCGAATCCGTCCTCAAGGAGCTGGAAGGAACTCGGACCGTTTTCAGTGATCGGATTACCGGAGGTTACTACCTAGACTTCGAAGTGAGACGAGACCAAGCGGCGCGCTACGGTTTGTTGGCCGAAGATGTCAACGAGATCCTCGAGACAGCAATCGGTGGGATGAGTATCGCGACTGTGATCGAAGGGCGGGAGCGCTATCCCGTCAGTGTGAGGTACGCCCGAGAATACCGGGACAACCTCGATCGATTGAGCCGGGTCCTGGTCCCGACCCCATCGGGAGCACAGATTCCGATCTCGATGATTGCCGAGATCCGGATGAAGCTAGGTCCCTCGATGATTCGAAATGAGAACGGAGAACTTGTCGGGTATGTCTTTGTCGATGTGATCGGGAAGGATTACGAAGGGTTTGTTCGGAAGGCCCAGCAGGTTGTCAAAGAGAAGGTCCGCCTCCCCGCGGGGTACCATCTCGAATGGAGTGGGCAGTACCAGTACATGCTCCGGATGAAGCAACGGATGCAGTTAATCATCCCATTGACGTTGTTCGTCATCTTCCTGCTCCTCTACCTCAGTTTCGGATCCTGGAAAGAGCCCTTGATTGTCTTCCTGGCGGTGCCCTTCTCCCTCGTGGGTGCCTTCTGGTTGGTTTACCTTCTGGACTACAACTTGAGTGTCGCGGTCTGGGTCGGCCTGATCGCACTTGCGGGATTGGATGCCGAAACCGGAGTGGTCATGCTGCTCTATCTTCAGTTGGCCTGCAAGAAGTGGCAGGACGAGGGTCGCTTGCTCCACCTGGGCGATCTCAAAGAGGCGATCCATCATGGGGCTGTGAAACGGGTACGCCCCAAGGTTATGACGGTATTGACGACGATCGTCGGGCTCCTGCCGATACTCTGGGCTTCTTCGACAGAGATCGGGGCCGACACGATGAAACGGATGGCCGCACCCATGGTGGGCGGCCTGGTGACTTCATTTCTTCTCGAACTGACAATTTACCCTGCGATTTTTCTGATATGGAAACGCGGACACCTGCCGAAGTCGATCGACGAGCAGGCTGAACGCGCATAAAAGTATGAGACCACAACTTCGATTCGCAATGTTCCTTCTCCTCCTGTTCATCCTGTCGGGGGACCTGGGCTTGGGTGAGGCTTCGGACCCCATGACTCGAGTAACGCAACGGGAGCAAGAAGATCGGGCTGTGTCTGTTGAGGGACTCCGAGTCCTCGGTGGCTGGGTCAGGGAAGCACTGAGGAATAATCCGGGAGTCTTGGCTTCAAGACAGGAATGGGAGACGGCAACCCTCAAACCGCCCCAGGAATCTGCTCTCCCGAATCCTGAGGTGGCTTTGGGTTCGATGAGTGGACCCCTTCCTTTTACGATGATCGGTGAGGAGCCTTTGGCTTGGGCTTCGGTGATGGTTTCCCAGACGCTGCCCTGGCCCGGAAAGCGTTCGCTTCGAGGCGAGAGTGCAACGGCCGAGGCCGATCGGATGTCGAGGATGTCAGAGGCCCGTTCCCTCCAAGTGGCTCGTGAGGTGAAGTCGGCGGCGCTGGAGCTCTTATACATAGGTCAGGCTGAGAGGACACTGGGAAACTATCAGGAGCTTCTGAAGCAGATGTCCGAGATTGCAGCGGCCCGCTATGGCGTTGGAAAGGGGGAGCAACAGGATGTCCTCCGCTCTCAGGTGGAGATTTCGTTGGTCGTCGAACAACTGGAGAGGCTCAGGCGGGATCGGACCGTTGTTTCAGCCAGGATCAAGAGCTTGCTGAACAGGGATTCAGACACAGAACTTGAACCGTTACCCGCGATCGAGATCACCACTCTACAGAAGTTGCCTCTCGCTTCGGAACTGTACAGATCGGCCAGCGGTGCAAACCCGGAACTCGATGCGCGCCGAGTTGCGATTCGGAAAGCTGAAATCGATTTCCAACTCGCCAAGAAGGCTCATCTTCCCGACTTCAAGATTGGCTTCAGCTATCTACTTCGCGGGGAGCCCTACTCCAACATGTATGAGTATCAGGTTGGAGTCGAAATCCCTCTGTTCCGCTCGAAGAAGGAAGATCTGGGAGTACAGGAACGCTTCGGCGATCTACGTGCGGCGAAGCTCGCCGTTGAGGAGCAGCAGAGGGAACTCGCCTTTCAAATCCAGGATGCCTGTGAGCGTTCCAGTAGCGCCCTCAGACTCCTGGAACTCTACCGCACCGGAATCCTTCCGCAGTCCAGGGCAAGCCTGGACTCCGCTCTGGTCAGCTACCAGACTGGCCGGATCGAGTTCGAATCTCTTGTCTCGTCGGCTTTGACGCTCTTGACCTATGAATTGAAAGTCTGGGAGGAGAACCGAAACGCCCTGCAAGCTGTGGTCGATCTGGAAGCACTGGTGAGCAGGGATCTTCTGAACTAACCGTATCGATCGTTATCCGATTTCGATTTTCCATCCTCTTCATCACCGCTTGATTCCAGGCCGATACATCCATAACATCGATGTCAGTCGAGGTTGAGAGATTCTGCTTCTTAAAGGAAAGGATCCGAGCGTGAAAGACAGATGGCCTGTTCAGTTTCCGGGTATCAACTGGCTGGGAGAGGAAGAGGAAGCGGCGGTGCTCGATGTGCTTCGGCGAGGAACCCTGTTCCGCTATGATGGCCCTGAAACTCCCACCCAGGTGCAGCGATTGGAGCAGTTGGCCCGCGAGACGTACGGAGTCAGACATGCCCTGGCGGTCAGCAGTGGAACCGGCGCCTTGTTTACGGCGATGTCCGCCCTTGGGATTGGACCCGGGTGCGAGGTGATAATTCCCACGTTCATGTGGGTGGCCACTGTGGGAGCGGTTGTCCACTGCAATGCCATTCCGGTCCTTTGCGAGGTCGACGACAGTTTCAACCTGGACCCCGAGGATCTCGAAAGGCGTATCACTAAGCGGACTCGCCTGATCGTCGCTGTGCACATGGCGGGAACCCCATGCGATATGGGGCGGATCATGGAGGTTGCGGACCGTCACGGGATCCCTGTCCTCGAGGACTGCGCCCAGTGTAACGGCGGGACCTTTGGTGGACAGATGGTGGGTACGTTTGGGAAGGTCGGAATCTTCAGCCTGCAGATGAATAAGAATGTGACTGCCGGCGAAGGTGGGCTGATTATCACAAATGACGATGAACTCTATCCCCGTTTGATCGGAGCCCACGATGTCGGGACTTCCTGGAAAGGGGGCCAACCGGACGAATCCGATCCGGTGCAGCTCTGGGGACAGGGGAGACGATTATCCGAACTCGGTGGAGCCGTTGCCAATGTTCAACTGCGTAAGCTTTCCACAGTCGTGAACCACATGCGAAGCTCGAAGGAAAGGATCAAGGCCGCATTGTCCGGATTGAGGTCAGTTTCCTTTCGGAGGCTGAACGATGCGGCTGGAGATACCGGGCCTTTTCTAATCCTGGTATTCGAAGATACTCACGCGGCAGAAAGGGGAATCAAAGGGCTGCAAAAGGCGGGGGTAAGGCATGTCATTGGTCTCTCGGACTATGGTCTCCACATCTACTCCAATATCCGGGCCCTTACCCGAAAGGTCCCCCTTTCTCCGGCTGGTAATCCCTGGGCGCTCTCTGAGAATGCCAACAGCGTGTATGAGTATGGAAAGGGAGCCTGTCCCGTCAGCGATGATCTCTTCTCGAGATCCGCGATCGTTACGATTCCATCCCGGCTTTCCCAGGAACAGGAAGAACAAATGGCTGAGAGCATGAGGTCAGTACTCAAGTCACTCTAGCCGCACGCTCGTGCAGTTGATGCCCTCTGAAGGAGCTTCGATCTCAGTATCTTCCAAACCAGAGGATTCCTATGGCCAGGCTCAATGCCGTAACGGGAATTCCCGATTTCAAGTACTCGCCAAAAGTCAACTTCACACCTTCGCGGCGTGCCAGTTCCGCGACGATCAGGTTGGCAACCGAGCCAAACAGGGTCAGGTTGCCGGCGAAGGTGGTTGCCATAGCCAGTGTGAGCCAGGACAGAGTTGGATCCAACGAGCGGGCGACAATCGGTTTCAACAGCAGGACGGCTGGTACATTCGAGACCAGATTCGAAAGGGCGGCTGAGGTCAAGGTAAGGGCAGAAACTCCTCCTTGCATCAGAGGTTCTGCTGCCGAGAGGAGGACCTCTCCCAGTTGAATCTCCTCGATGGCTCCGGTTACAACGAACAGGCCGGCAAACAGGACGAGTAGGGACCAGTCGACTTCACGGAACACTCTCTCTGGTTTCAGCCTCCGGGTGACGAGAAGCATCCCTGCACCTGACAACGCGGCCAGGGGAAGCGGTAAGCCGGCAATCAAACCAGCCAGCATGAGCCCGCAAGCCAGGAGGCTCTTGATCAGTAGTGGGTGGTAGGTACGCGGAGGAGCGGCCCTATCGGGCAGTTTAAATTCACCCTGAAAGTCGCGCCGGTAGACGAGCCAGACGAGAAGCATGACAATGCCGAGGCAAAGCAGGGAAAGAGGAGCAAGAACCGCAGCGAAGTGGATGAAGGATATGCCCGAGGCAATCCCGATCAGCATGTTCTGTGGGTTTCCGATCAACGTTGCGGCAGATCCGATGTTTGCCGAAAGAGCCAGCGCCATCAAAAAGGGGACCGGATTCCTCCGCTGGGTTCGGGCGATCTCGAGTATGATCGGGGTGAACATCAGGACAATCGTGTCGTTGAGAAGGAGGCTCGACAGAATTCCCGAGAAGGCTATCGTCAGTCCGAGAAAGAAGACCGGAGAGTGGGTACTGTGAAGCAGCCGGAAACTGATCCACTGGAAGAAGCCCGAAATTCTGAGATTTGCATTCAGAATCATCATCGCCAGCAGTAGCGAAAGAGTGTTCCAATCGAGTAGGTCGAAGGCTGAGTCCAGTGAGATTCCCCCAAACAGAACGAGGGCTGTCGCGCCAACCAGGGCGATTGTGGCCCGGTTCATCCGCAGGTAGGGGAACCGGCCGACAGCGACGCCTATGATCGTCACCGCAAAGATCAGTGGGGCTGCCCACGATGCGGCGCTCCGCAGGTCAAATACGGTGATCGACTCGAAGTCCATGGGATTAGAGGATACTCGACCAGGCCCGGATTAGGGAGAGCAAGTGTTCCGCCTAGCCGTCTTCCCATTCGATGGCGTAGATTTCATCTTCAGTAGCCTGGACGGCGACGAGGATGGAATCATCCGGAGCCAATCCGAACCACCCGCCCAGGGTCCCCGGATAATTGGTCCGAGGTGTTGTTCGAGGGTTCATCATATCGAGGACCAACTCCGGTTCGCCTCCCGAGAGACTGATCCTGTAGATTCCTGCAAACCCGGGAGTCCAGTCGATGAAGAAGACCCATTGACCGTCATGGGACCACGTAGGATAGAACGCCCCGTCTCCACCTCCTTTGCGAGTTCCGGGTTCCTCGAGGGTAGCCCCGCGATACGTGGTCAAGGTGCGCCAGTTCTGTGTTTCAAACTCAAAGACGGCAACCTTGGACCAGTAGTCGGCAGTGGCGGCAATGTAACGGCCATCAGGGGACCAGCGGGGGACTGACTTGTCCGATGAACCAGGAATGTCGGTAACCAGATTCGTCTTCAGATCCAGGATATGGAAAGCTTCCGGATTCGAAGGGCTCGAGTGCTCGAACAGCAGGTAGCGGCCATCGGGTGACCAACTGGGACCCAGGCCAGTTTGCACCATTCGGAGATTGTCGCCTGACGAGGTAACCAGGTAGATTCTATGCTCCTGCATACCTTCACCAGGCATCCGTGCCATGAAACCGATTTGCTTGCCGTCCGGCGACCAGGAAGGCGCAGTCGCCTGCAGAGGAGGAGAGGTGAGTTGAAGCCGCTCACCGCCATCGATCCTGCTGCGAACGAGGCTGGCCTCGGGCAAGGCGATGTAGACGACCCATTCGCCATCCTTCGAGAAATCGATCATTTCAGCTGAGATCCCAGACAGATAGGGCTCGAGTGTCCCCGTTTCCTTGACGTACCTGGAAAGCGCGGCCCGTGGCTTTGTAGCTTTACAGAAAATCCGCTCGGGACTCCGGTCGCCCAGAGGCTCATAGACGTCAAGAGGACCGGGTGTGACTCGCATTGGCGCGGGTGTTTTCCAAAGGCTTAGCGGGGTCTCCTTCCTCAGGGCCCAGAGATGATTCAGCCCCTCCCTGACCGAAGTGAAGAAGAAGTACTTTCCGTCCCCTGTCCACGTTCCCTGGGATTCCCGATTCGAAAGGGGAGAGTTCTGCCAGCCTGGAAGCACGAGACGAA
>CP070717.1:1336513-1340077 GCA_020350445.1 Acidobacteriota bacterium
ACGGTCACTGTCTCCGAGACCTCTCCGACTTGGAGCATCACATTGACACGGGTTACGTTGTTGACGGTTACGGGAACATTGGTCCGCTCAAATTCCTTGAACCCAGGCATAATCACTTCAACCGTGAAGTTTCCCGGTCGCAAGGTTGTGAAGCTGTACGCTCCCAGTTCGTTGGTGATCGTGGTTAGGGTACGGTTTGTTTCCTGGTTCGTGACTGTTACATCAGCTCCGGGGACAGCAGCACCCGATTGGTCTGTGACATTGCCTACGATCGTTCCGTACAGGACCTGTGCGAGAACGGTCGGAGTCATTGTGAGAACTGTGCCAAGCGTGAGTGCAAGAAGGGCTATTGTCCATAGCCTCGCCCCAGGTACTCTTCTGGATGACATCTCGAGAACCTCCTCAAACGAATTGTGAATGAAAGTAACCCTCAAAGGGTTGAGGCGAGAGGCAGGAAGGTCCCCCTTCCCGGTAAAAAAACAATGACAAAGCTGACAATTCTAAAAATGCCGGCTCGTCCACCCCTTTTTTGGAGGGGAAACTCGGCTCCCCCACCGTGCAATTTGCAACACTCTTGAAGCGCGAGTCAACTAGAAAATGCAATTCGGGATAATTCTGTGAACGGGGAGGCGCAATGGGTGGTGCCCCGGCCCCTGGGAGATCGCATGAGAAACGTGGCAAATCTCTCACAGACGCTGGCGAGTAGAGTCCTCCGGGCTCTGCACGGATCCCGCCAGTGCTACCCCTTCGACTTGGACCGTGAAGCGAAGGAAGGTCATACCGCATGCCCTGGCAGGCTCCGCAACCGGTTCTTCGCCGCCGGTTCCTTGCGCGTCTAAAGAAGCCCATACTAGAATCATTCACTATTGACATCGGAAGCGGACAGGCGGAAGTGATAGGACAGATTGTTTCACATTATCGGATCATTGAGCCGCTTGGCAGCGGAGGAATGGGTGTCGTTTATCGCGCTGAAGACACACGGTTGAAGCGGAACGTTGCCATTAAGTTTCTGCCGCCGGATCTGTTTGAAAACGAACTGGCTCTGAAGCGTTTTAAGAGAGAAGCCCGCTCGGCCGCGTCGCTGAACCATCCCAATATCTGTGTTGTCCATGATGTTGGAGAATATGAGGAGCAGCCCTACCTCGTGATGGAACTCCTTGAGGGAGAGACCCTTGAGCAGAGGATCAGACAGGAGCCCCTCAAACCGGCTGAAATCATCCAGTTGGCAAGTCAGATTGCCTCTGCACTTGAGACCGCTCATTCGCAGGGAATCATTCACCGGGACATCAAGCCTGGAAACATCTTTATCACTCGACAGGGCTTCGCCAAGGTGCTCGATTTTGGGCTCGCAAAGCAGTTAAGTGAAGACCAGGAGACCCGTCAGGATCTTTCCTCGGCGCTGACAACCGAGGGTACCCGCCTCGGAACGCTGACCTATATGTCTCCTGAGCAGTTGCGGGGGCAGGAATTGGATGCCCGGACTGACC
Organism: Acidobacteriota bacterium; assembly: GCA_020350445.1. Lineage (GTDB taxonomy): Bacteria > Acidobacteriota > UBA6911 > RPQK01 > JAPXNP01. The sequence continues at coordinate 1,338,001 of CP070717.1, forward strand.
TGTTTTCCTTCGGTGTGGTGCTCTATGAGATGATGACCCGTGTCCACCCATTCCGAAGGGAAACCGGAGCCGATACTGCCAGCGCAGTTCTCAATGAAGAGCCTCCGCCTCTGGATATTTGCCTCACCTCGGTTCCTGTGGCACTGGAACGCTTGCTAAAAGGACTTCTGGCCAAGGATCTGAATCGCCGGTTCCAGTCGATGGGCCAGGTCCGAGAGGAATTGAACACCTTGGCTGAGTCATCAGATGACGGGAGCCGACGGGGTCAGGTGAGATGGCTCCTGTGGAGTTTTCTCTGTCTAGCGGCGCTGCTCTCGTTGGTCCTCGGGTTCATTCTATTTCGCGGGGACATCTTGCGTAATGGTGGCCCTCTCCAGGAAACGAGGGAACCCCGGTCGGGACAAAAATACGAATCCCTTGCTGTCCTTCCACTCAAGAACCTGACTGGAGACCCGGGGCAGGAGTTTTTTGTTGATGGGATGACCGAGGCTCTGACCACGGAGTTGTCCCGCCTTCGTGAGCTCAAAGTGATCGCTCGAACGTCGGCGATGCGTTACAAACAGACCGATCTGGGGGCACGTGAGATCGCCGCTGATCTGGGTGTCGCCGCTTTGATTGAGGGGTCGGTCGTGCGGGGAGAGGGCCGGGTGAGGATCACCGCCCAGTTGATCGACGGAGAATCGGAGGAGCATGTCTGGGTCCAAAACTTTGATCGAGAGTCAACTGACATTCTGGCACTCTACAGTGATGTGGCCCGGTCGGTGGCCCGGGAGATTCAGATCGTGGTATCACCGGACGAGGTCCGTCAGCTGACACTGAGGCATTCAGTGAATCCTGACGCCTACGAGCTCTTCCTCAAGGGCCGCCAGCAGTACAATCAGTGGACTGTGGAAGGGTTTCAGGCGGCCACTCCCTATTTCGAGGAAGCTATCAAGATCGATCCTGATTGGGCCCCGGCTTACGCCGGTCTGGTCAGTTGTCGAAACTGGCTGGTCTGGTTCGGAGCGGCGAGCGCAAGAGAGACCTATGCCCTCTCGAGCGAGCTGTTGGAGAAGGCCCTGAACCTGGATAGTGAGGACCCTGAAGTCGTGACCATTCGGGCGGATATGAGCTTCTACTTCGACTGGGACTGGGATCGGGCCGACCGAGAGTATCGGCGCGCCATCGAACTGGATCGTAATTCGGTGAAGGCCCACGCTTATTATGCTTGGTACCTGATGGCAGTCGGTCGTTCCGCTGAGGCTCTCGAGGCTGCTCAGAATGCGATTCAACTCGATCCTCTTGCCACGTCGGCGAGGCTGACACTGGGAGAGGTCCATTTCAATTCACGCCGCTTTGACGAAGCGGTTGCGGCCTACCGCGAGTGTATCGAACTTGAGCCGAACGAATCTGCTTCGTATGAGTGGCTGGCAACCGTCTATGAACAGTTGGGACAGTTCGACGATGCTGTCGCAGCACGACGGGAGGCTCTGAGTCGTTCGGTGGTGCATCCAGATGCAGTTGAATCGCTGGAAAGACGATATCAGGAGGCTGGAGAGCAGGGCTACTGGGAGTGGCGCATCGACGGCTTGAAAGAACGGCGTGCGCCCTATTCCTTTGCGGAGATCTACGCCCGTCGCGGTGATGTTGACCAAGCCCTGAACTGGCTCGAAAGAGCCATCGAAGAACGCCATACCCAGGTTGTTCTGGCCAATGTCAGCCCAGCTTTCGATGCGATTCGGAATCACCCCCGGTTTCAGACGCTGCTCCAGCGCATGGCCTTCCCCAACTAACCCCTGCGCCCCCCAGTGGGGACGGAGTCCTACACCCATGTGGGGACGGAGTTCAACAGCCATGTGGGGACGGAGTTCAACAGCCGTCCTCGTGGGGACGGACCTCTATGGGGATCGTGAGGAGCTGTTCGCTGGCGCTCCCGCTCTGGTGAGGCTTCGCTGGTGAGGCGCGTACCTGCGGCACATTGCCTGTGAGGCATCGCGCTGAGGGGCCACCCACCAGGCGGGGACGGAGTTCAACGGCCTCCCTCGTCCTTGTGGGGACGGAGTCCTACGTACGACACGACTTCCGTCTCTCTCCCCGA
>CP070717.1:1340177-1345683 GCA_020350445.1 Acidobacteriota bacterium
GCGAAGTCGATTTCCTGGACGACGGCCCGCCGGAACGCGACCGATCGAGGGGTGAGGATCGCAACCTTACCCGGCATAACACCCGAGATCCTGCTGAGGAACTTTCCAGCAGATTACGAATTGATCCGTTCCCGGGTGAACCGCTTCGCGGATCAACTCGATCAGGGGCGAACAGTCCAGATCAGGACTTCCCTGGGAACCCACCTCGTGTTCTCGATTGCTGGACGGGAGGCTCACGGTCGCAAGGGAGGGATCTTCGACAAACCCGGTTTCTGGGGAAATCTCCCCTGTGGAGAAGCCTTCATTGCTCCCGTTGAAGGTACGGCCGATGGCGTTTACTTTATCGATGGGTCCTTACCCGGGATCGGGAGATTGAGCGAGCCGGTCTCCGTCTCGGTTCAGTCCGGTTATGCCGTTGAGTTTCGGGGAGGTCAAGCGGCTCGATGGCTCGAGGAAACCCTCACCAGCGTCGGCAGCCCCCAGGCGTTCAACTTGGCGGAATTCGGCATAGGGTGCAACCATCAGGCCCAAGTCACCGGAATCACGCTCGAGGATGAGAAGGCAATGGGAACATGCCATCTGGCCCTGGGAAACAACGCGTTCTTCGGTGGCACGGTCCACTGTGGCATCCACCTCGACGGGGTGCTGACCCAACCTGACGTGTGGATCGACGACAAGATGATTCTCCGCGGCGGCGAACACCTTGTTTGATTTGAACCACCAACGGAGCAGCCAACCCTCTCGACCTCAGAGTGGCCCGGCGGATCAATCTCCCAACTGCTTAATCTTGAACCGATCGACTTCGGCGGGCACATGCTCGCGTTCCATGATGGCCCTGATCTCATCAACTATTCCGGGATGTTGTGCAGCAACATTCATCTGCTCCCTGGGATCCTCCACCAGGTTGTAGAGTTCAATGTCGAGATTGTCCTTGAAGATATCGCGACGGATTCCTTTCCAGTCCCCCATCCGAACTGCCTGCTGTCCCCCATAGCTGGGGAATTCCCAGTAGAGAAAAGGATGCTGTACCTGGGACTCTTCCCCGCGCAGCACGGAGAGAAAGCTGGTTCCATCGACTCCCTCAGGCACTGGAATCCCCGCCAGCTCACACAGAGTCGGCAAGACATCGTAGAACGCCGAAATATGGCCGGTCGTCTTCGATCGCTCGATCGTTCCCGGCCAATTGACGATCATCGGCACCCGAATGCCTCCCTCTCTCAAGGTACCTTTTCCCCAATCCTGCTCGCTCTTGAATGGACGGGCACTGTCAAAAAACGGCGAGTCCGTTCCCCCGTTGTAGGTCGGACCATTGTCACTCGTAAAGAAGATGACCGTGTTCTCGCGGAGGCCGAGTTCCTCGAGTTTCTGAACGAGCTGCCCCACTTGATCATCGAGGTAGGAGACCATCGCGGCATAAGCCGCACGGGGGTACCGGTGAGGGAAGTAGCCTCGATCCCCCAGGTAGGGCTCCTCGTCGCCAAACTTGTCGACGTATTTCTGCACCCAGTCAGCCGGGGCCTGCAGGGGTGCATGAGGAATCGGCGTGGCAAAATAGAGGAAGAACGGCTGTTCTCGGTTCTCTTCGATGAAGGAGACCGCCTCACTGAGCATCGACTCTGGCGAGTAATCTTCCAGGTAGAACTGACGATAACTCTCAGGAGCAAGGGGATCTGCCCCTTCAGCCAGCTTCGTGCCCGGTACTACCAGCTCGTTGTCGAGCCAGACCTTCTCTGTATTCCTCCAAAGGTGCCGAGGAAAGAAGGTGTGTGCCTGCCGCTGACAGTTGTAACCATAGAAGAAATCAAAACCCTGTTTGTTTGGGACACCATCGGTCAACGGTCCTCCCAGCCCCCATTTTCCGACGACAGCAGTCCTATACCCCGCGCTCTGAAGAAGTGTTCCAATGGTGGTCGTACCCGCCGGCAAGGGGCGCTGGCCTTCCAGGTTCGGATCCTCGACTGCTTTGGCAAAGTCCCAGACATCCCCTCGATCACCCCACTCATCGTTACCCCGGATGTAGGCGTGGCCCGAGTGTCTTCCGGTCAACAGAACATAACGGGAAGGAGCACAGACCGGTGAACCCGAGTAGTGCTGTGTAAAGCGTATTCCGTTGCTCGCCAGCGTGTCGAGGTTAGGGGTTTCGATCAATTCCTGACCGTATGAACCCAGTTCCCCATACCCCAGGTCATCCGCCAGGATAAAGACAATATTCGGCGGCCTTCCCACAGGCCCTTCGGTCGGGGAAGCACAGCCAGCTAAAGCTGAAAGCAAGATCAAAACAGCCAGTGATTCTGCGATTGTCTTCATGAAGGAACTCCTCTTCGCTGCGCGAACTGCAGATCTACAGCTAGGATAGACAGCGTTCGTCAATTGGACAACCTCGAGACCCGATTTGGAGCCGTGGCGGGAGCCCAGGTTGAAAGCCCCCGGCCTTAGTTCGTAAAATCGCGGTTTTCAGATTTCGGAACAGGTAAAGATCGTGAGCGCATTAGAACACTCCCTCGGCAAGCATTTTCCTGACCTCTGCAAAGCGAACTCCACTGAGGAGTTGTTGCGGCTCCCCGCTTACGTGGCGCTCCAGTCGCAGGTCGAAGAGATCCTCGAGACGGTGATCGAGGTGAATGAGGGATCGACTCCCGTCGAGGCGTCAGAGGAGATCCGGGCCACGGCCTGGAACATCGAGCGGGGCATTGAGCTCGGCGGTATCGTTGAAGTCTTGTCCGAACATCCGGTTATTTCGAAGAGCGATCTCTTCTTTCTGACTGAGCTCGATTACGGTATGGTGCGGAGCCAGAACCTGAGGATTCCGCATGAGTTGGCGAAGGCCCTGGACCTGAATTTCGCTTTCGCTCCTTCCTACATCAATCTCGAAAAGGGTAGCGGACTTGAGAGCGAAGTGGAGGGAGAGAACTTGTACGGGATTCATGGCAACGCCCTGCTCTCCCGTTTTCCAATTCGTGAAGCCCATTCGATTCTTCTGCCCAACGGAAAGGATAAGATGGCGGGCCGAGAGAAACGCCTGGGCCAGCAGCGTGGGGTTGCAGCGATCATTGATCATCCATCCGGCCCGGTTCGAGCTGTCAGTGTCCACCTGGATGCCCATTCCACTCAAAAGCATCGCATGCGGCAGATGCAGCTGGTTCTGGACGACCTCGACCAGTTCCACCCCGAACTGCCGGCATTGATCGGTGGGGACTGGAACACCTCGACCTACAACTCCCGCAATGCTTTCTTTTCAATCATGGGCTATACCCGTCGCGTACTGATGGGAGTCCGGCACGTGATCCGGACGCACTACCCTTATCCCGATCGGTGGTTCGAACGACACCTTTTCAGGGAGTTGGAAAGGCGCGGCTTCGACTACAAGGGTCTGAATGAGCCCGGGGGTTGTACGCTTCACTACGACGTCAACGACCTGGCCGCCAATGGACGAATGGCCGATTGGATTCCGAACTGGTGTTTCTGGTTCATCCGCTGGGCCCTGGAGAAGAACAACGGGCGCTGTTCGATGAAGTTGGACTGGTTCGCTGGAAAGAAGGTCCAGGCACTGAAGGATTCGCCTCCCCGAGTCATTCCGGATGTGAACGATCCAAAGCAGCCCCTTTCGGATCATGATCCGATCGTGCTGGATTTCAAGTTAGCCTGATCTCCTAACGAGCCTTTTCGCCCAGTTGGACCGTCCCTGGGTGATTTACCCAAAGTCTTACCTGTGTCCGGGTCACTGAACTGAAAGCCTCGCGGCGAAGATTCGATCCCTCCTTCTAACTTAGCCATCTCTTGCAACAAGACAGGCCCTTGAGATCTTCCGTGGCAGCCTTACCAGCCTGAACCGAAGGCAGAAGTCCGATGAGTTCCAAGGAAAGGAATGAAAGTTGCTTTCCTTTATTCTCAGGCATTTGGGGAAGTTGACTAAGGTTGACTCGCGGAGGAAAGAGGTGTCTTCGAGGTAGGATTCGGGTCCCTTGCCCAGGGGACCCGAATCAGTCAAAAAGAGACCTTGCCTCCCTTGGAAGGTTCTGAAAGAATTTATCTTTCTGGAAACCTGCTTTCCAGCGGTTCAGAGAAGGAGGCTGTTATGGTTGTGCTGAGAGTTTTTGTTTCAATCTCTTTAATGTCCTTACTCACCGCCTTTGCCCTGGCTTCCCCGTCCCAGGACAGTAGTACCTATGCTGCGGAGTACGCTCTGTTCGAGAAGATTCAGGCGGCTGCGGGTGCGACACAGAAGTCGCTCTGCCTGGAATTCGTTAAGACCTACAAGGAGTCTCAGCTAGACCCCAACGTTTCCTACTTCTATTCCCAGCAGCTGACACCACTTCGGGAGCAGGGGGCTTGGGAGCAACTGGCAACAGCAAGTGAACAGTATCTCAGTCATCGTCCGTCGGATCAGAACATGGCTGCGATGGCGACTGAGGCCTACCAGAAACTAGGCCAGCCCGAGAAGCTTGTCCAGTTCGGTACGCGCCTTTACAACCAGGCTCCAAGCGCTGGCACGGCCTACCTGGTAGCGAAGGCCTATCAGTCGATGAGGGATACGCCCAACTTCGAGAAGTGGGCGGAACGAACCCTGCGACATGCGCCAAACAATACCGAGATGCTTGTTGAAATGGTCAACGCCAGCTGGGCCATCCAGGACCTTGCAAAGGCTGCTCAGTACGCTGAAAGAGCACTCAAAGGGCTCGAGAGTGCCGGCCCTGAGAGTAACCGGGCCAGAGCGTTTTGCCATCGTGCTGTGGGGGAGGACGCTTACATAGCCGGGGACTTCAGCAAGGCTCAGGACAGCTATCAGAAGGCTGTCGAGATGGATCCATCCGTTGATTTTGCCCACCTGAGACTGGGTTATTGTCAGTGGAGGTCCAATCGGGTCGATGATGCCATTCGTTCATTTGCCAGGGCGGTGGCACTCAAAGGTTAGAGCTCGCGGGAAGCCCGGCAGGAACTCTACAATCTACTCCGTCAACGCTATGGCAGCACTTCCCAGGCGACACAGATGATCGAGGCGGCAGCCAAGGAACTCGGTATCTAGGCGAATCGGTCCGGCGGCTCAATCCAGTGCCAGGGTAACAGGATACGGGGAAGCCGTGTGTTCGGCACACGTCGGGCACACCAAACACAGTATAATCTCCAAGATTCCGCAATGAAGTACACGGCTGCCCCTTTAGTTTTGCTCTTGATCTGTACGGTTGCACTCGGAAGTTCGGTCTCAGGGCGCGTGTTCGATCCGGAAGGCAGCCCTGTGGCTCGAAGCAGGGTCGGTTTCCTCGACTCTGCTGAACATGTCTTCACTGATTCTCGCGGGCACTTCCGGATCCCGGAAACGATGACGCAATCGCGTTCCTTTCCGCTCTCTCTGCAGGTCAGCCACCCCACCCATGTGCCCACCACCGTATTGGTCGAAGCTCCCGGGACTGTGTCTTTGGAAATCCGACTGGAACGCCGGCAGATGTTTAATGAAGAAGTCGTGGTCACCGCGGTTTCACCGAGCCCTGACTTCGCCCCGGTGGGATCA
>CP070717.1:1345783-1348728 GCA_020350445.1 Acidobacteriota bacterium
GATGGCGACGGCCTACAGGAGATCGTCCACGTGAGTCCAACTTACGAGATAAGCGTTTTCCAGACTGGCAGCACAGGTAAGGCCTCCTTCCAGCAAGCGCTTCCCGGGGAGTTTCCAACGTTCATGAACGTCACTTGCGGCGATGCCGACAACGACGGAGAGCCGGAGATCGCCATCGCGATGGGAACCAGGGCAGCGCTTCTCGAATGGCAGGAGGGCCGGTTCGTCGAGACCTGGCGTTCTCCTGCTCGAGGAGGTCACCGGATTCAATCACTCACCATCGCAGACGCGGACGGAGACGGCCTGAATGAACTCTTGCTCCCAATACAGGGCGCAGGGCTCTACATCTATGATAAGCACAGCGGAGACTGGAATTTCACCCGCGCGGAGATCCCAGGGCAGGGAACACCTATGGATGCCAGAAAGGTCCAAGCTGCACAGAGCCCCGCCATTGAGAAAGGGTACGAAGATTTCAACTATGTCGTGGCGGTGGGGGATATCAACCCGCTGGATGACGACGGCCCTGAGATCCTCGGTGGCTTATGGAGAAATCTCGTATTGTACAAAGCGGTCGGTAACGAATATCGGATGATTCAGGAGTTGGAGGTAGGGTTTCCCGTCTTTGTGACCAACATTGCCATCGCGGATCTCGACGGCGACCGGAAACCCGAGATCATGGGAGGCGCCAGCGAATTCGTCAAAATCTTCTCGAAGGATGCGGGTGATTGGGCACTCAGACAGACACTATCGATGGGAGGATTGCGGGATCCTCTACGTGCCTTCGATATCGACAACGACGGAAAAGACGAGATTGGCCTGATAGGGTCGAGCGCATTTAACCCCAGTACCGGCGGCGTCACGATCTTCACGACCTCAGGAGGAAAACTGGAGCGCTCCTACAACGTCCCCTTCGGCGACGGGCACGTCCAGTACAACATCGGCAGAGAATAGCTGTTTGGAAGTGGCTGTTGGCTGCTGGCTCTTGGCGGCACGCGTGTGGAACGCAACCGCCCCGGCTGCGAAACACTGTTGGGACCACTGAAATCGGGTTCGGGATCGCTATCGGGATCGGGATCGAATCAATATGGCACTGGGACACGAAAGATTGGGTGTCTACCGCCTCTCGATAAGTTACGTGGCCTGGGTTTACGAAAAAGCCGGCAAGTTGACTGGAATCCATCGAAATGCACGAGAACAATGGCTTCGGGCGAGCCAATCCATACCGCTGAATATCGCCGAAGGAAATGGGAAAACAGCAAAGGCAGATCGAAGGCGGTATTTCGAGATCGCCCGTGGGTCTGCGTTGGAATGCGCCGCTATTCAGGATGTCTTGGTGGTTGGAAAGGCTATAGAAGAAGAGGAAAGCCAACAACGAAAGGCCGAATTGGATCGTATTGTTGCCATGTTGAGTCGACTGGGCGGTAGAGGGTACCAAGTTCAAGAGGAGCCAGCGGCCTACGGAATCGATCCCGATAGCGATCCCGATCCCGATCCCGATAGCGATAGCGATAGCGATAGCGATAGCGATGGCAATTCTGATAGCGATAAACCTGAATTCAAGCCCAAGCAAAGTGTTCGAGGAGTCGCTTGACAGCGCGCCTGAACGCAGGACGTCGGCCAGTTCGGTGGATTTGGCAAGCTTATCCGACGTAGGACGACCTTCCAGGTTGTCTCCGGAGAACTATGAGGCAAGCGGGACGCTTATCCTACCTAGAGCAGCCTTCCGGGTCCGTAGATCGCGCCTGTGCTCTTCTGCGCCTTTGGTTCCCAGGCGTGAGGTGCTATAGGAGGGGGCTTCTAAGGGACACTGTTTATACTCAAAGCCCACACTCGTTGACGGACTTAGGTTCCCTGCGTATTCTGAGCTTGAGACGTCACGGCGCGTGACTTCCGCCGAGGGCGCTCAGTAGACGAGTTTGCCAGGGAGGAGGATTCATGAAATCAGAGATCTCGCGTCGGGAGTTCGGGGCTTTCGTCACCGCTTCGCTCGTCCCTTCGTGGACTACAGTTCCAGCGTCGTCAAACCAGGATCCCCAGCCAGCATCCTCGTTCGAGCTTCGGGTCGAGCCCGGATATGACTACGAACTCAGAACCGGAGGAACGGACTCGTTTCTCCCCGGGGCTCGGTGGATGGGAAGCGGGTTCGTCCCTGCACAGGCTGGAGGCCGGACTCTCAAGTCTCAGATGGGGCCCCTCTGGAGGATGTACCGGCAGCGGGTGATCTGGAAGCTGGATGATCTGGCGGACTGGAGTTTCCCATCGTGGAAGCGCTTCTGTGCGGTCGTGGAGAGGTCAGGAGCCAAGGCGGACTTGGGGATCAACCCGGGTCGTTGTTCCAGGGAAGTTTTTGACTGGCTTAGATCGCTCGATCCGGACCGCTTCGAATTGTGGAACCACACCTGGGATCATGGAGCGGAAGGCCCCCGACAGGTCGGGCTGGAGTACAGCCGGCAGTACGAGAACCTCGACATCTGCCAGCGGAAGGTCAAAGAAGAGCTGGGTTTTACGATGAGAGCCTTTGGACCTGCAGGTATCCGGCTTTACCCGGGAGCAGAAACCTGGGTCGGTGACGGAGACGAAGTCACTTATTACGTCGTCCGAAACCATCCTGAACTGGTGGCCTATTTTGGAGCTCTGGAATTCGCCGATCGGGGTCCGGGCCAGATCAATTCAGATGGGGTCCTGACTCTTGGCGGCCCGATCGACCTGGAAGATCCGGATGGCTTGAATACGGAGCCGGAAACCAGAGACCTCAAGCAACGCTATCCTGTAGAGGTTGTCAAGACACTCTATCCCGGTGAAAAACCGAATAGGCCTCCTGGCCCCGGAAACCCCGATGAGTTGATTTGGCGGATGGAACATCCCTTCCGGGTGAACCGTCCAGAAGAGATCGACCAGATGGGTGCCATCTTTCTTCAGTGTCATCCCTGGAACTGGGATTTCAA
>CP070717.1:1348828-1351415 GCA_020350445.1 Acidobacteriota bacterium
ATGGGAAAGCGGTCCGTGTGCCCTTCTCTGAAGACGCCGACCTCGTGCTGGGGCCGACCTCCAAGGGACGTTGGAGCTATGCCTGCAGTAAAGCGATCGATGAGTTCCTTGCACTAGCGTATTGGAGAGAAAAGCATCTACCCGTCACCGTTGTTCGCCTCTTCAATACGGTCGGCCCAAGGCAGACCGGACGCTACGGGATGGTTTTGCCGACCTTTGTAAGACAGGCGATGAAGAGCCAACCGCTAACCGTCTTTGGAGACGGTCAGCAGTCCCGCTGTTTCGCACACGTCTCAGACGTCGTCGGCGCACTGGGAAAGGTCTTTACCCATCCAGATGCGGTCGGAGAGGTATTCAACATCGGAAATGATCAGGAAACCTCGATTCTGGGATTGGCTGAATTGGTACGCGAGATCACGGGCAGTTCCTCCAGCATAGATCTCGTTCCCTATGAACGAGCCTATGAAGCCGGTTTTGAAGACATGCCCAGACGGGTGCCCGACCTGGGAAAGATCCGGCAATTGATTGGCTACAGCCCTCGGATGGACCTGCGCAAAATCATCGAAAGCGTCGTGAAGTACGAGGAGTCAAGGAGTCGAGATCAGCTCTGAGATGAGCCCGCTTACTTCAACTGCCCCGTCGGGTAAGAACAGTCTTGATCGTCTCGAGTATGATCAGCAGATCTAACGAGAAGCTGTAGTTGTAGATGTAGGCCAGGTCATACTTGAGCTTCTTCTGAGCGCTCGTGTCATAGAATCCCCTCACCTGCGCCAGACCTGTAATACCTGGTTTGACCTTGTGCCGATCCCGGTAACCGATCAATTGACGAGCCAACTGTTCGACAAAGACCGGGCGCTCCGGTCGAGGGCCAACAAAGCTCATCTCGCCCCTCAAGACATTCACCAACTGGGGAATCTCATCCACTCGAAACCGTCTGAGTAATCTCCCCACGGGGATCACCCGGGGGTCGTTCTCTTCGGCAAAGCGCTCACCGGTTACTTTTTCGGCATCAGGTATCATCGTGCGGAATTTGAGCAGCCTGAACAACCTTCCGCCTCTCCCCACACGTTCCTGCGAGTAGAAGACCGGACCCGGTGACGAGAGAACGATTGCCAACATGATAAAGGGAATAAACGGCACTGAGATCACGAGACCAAGGGCGGCCAGAAAGATATCGAAACCTCGCTTGAAAAACCTCTGAAACGGTTCATTCGGGTTTCCGCGCACCTCGATCAACGGTGTGTCATGAATGTTGATGTGCCTCAACCGGCCAATGGCGATCTCATAAACAGACGGCTGGATGGCTATCCGAGGCGTCAACTCGGCCTGGAGGTTACTCAGAGAACTGAGGACCTCATCCCTCCACGACCTTTCCGCGGCAAAAATCACTTCATCGATCTGGAACTTCCTGACAACTTCTTCGGTTTCAGCAAGACGACCCAGAACGGTAAGATCTGCATTTTCGACACCCTCTTCCGGAAGGTTATCCGCGACAATACCGACGGTGTTCATCCCCATCCAGGGATTGTTCTGGATTTCGGCTACGATCTCCTGAGCCGCCGATAACGTCTCCGCAACAACGAGGACCCGGCGAAGCTGTGTATGCAGCAGGGCCTTCGCGATCACTCGAAAGCTGGCCAACCCCACGAAGTTCAGCACTCCGAACAGGAGGATAACCGTTCTCGGGAAGGCCTCATCGGTCAGGTAGAACAGGGAAGCCAAAACCACCACCTGAACAGTGCAGGAAATAAAGGTCTGTGTCAGCAGTTCCCGACGCCCGAGAACCCTCAAATCATCGTGAAGACCGAAGATGAAGGGAAAGAAGGCTTGACTCAGAATCAACACCACCCACAGGTGTTCCACGACATCCCATCGCTCCTGAGGCAGCAGATCCTGGGTGAAGGGGATATAGACGTACATCCGGATCAGCCAGGCGAACCAATAAGACAGGATACCAATCAAGACATCCACGACAATCTGAATAGCCGGGGATAGACGGAGACGGGCCGACGCAGGCCGGGTCCGCTCTAGAACATGCTGTTGTGTGTTTTCGAGCCGCAGCTCCTCAGTGTTCATTTCCTGCTTGGGTATTATAATACCGGCCTGTGCCTGCTACCGTAAGTGTCGTCATCATCAACTACAACGGCTCCGAATCGATTCTCGATTGTCTGGAATCGGTTGATGCACAGACCCAGCAGCCCGATGAGGTCATTGTCGTCGATAACGCTTCGACCGACGACAGCCCTGCCTTGATCTGTCGCCATTATCCCCACGTTCGGCTGATCGAGTCACCCGAGAACCTGGGCTATGCCGGCGGCTGCAACCTGGGGATCCGTGAGTCTTCGGGAGATCTGATCGCCGTCCTGAACAATGACCTTAGACTGCATAAGGATTGGCTGAAGAATCTTGCAGACCGGGTCGAGCCTCCCTGGTCGTTCTGGGCATCGATGATTGTCTTCGCATCAGAACCTCGGACTGTTGACAGTGCAGGAGACGCCATGGCGGTAGTCGGCTCGGCCTACAAGATCGGACACGGTGATGACATCGGACGGCACTCGATCACGGGCGAGGTTTTTGGCCCCTGCGG
>CP070717.1:1351515-1354197 GCA_020350445.1 Acidobacteriota bacterium
AGGCAATTTAAGTTTTAGATCCGTTCTCCAGATCAGGGGCATGAACACCCGAGGCGGCGTCTCAGTAGGTCAGCCCATGTCCGAAGGGAAAAAGAGTGTCCCTTTCTCTGTAGCCCGGGTCATCGGAATCCTGGTCTTTGATTGCCTGAGCGGTCCGGGCCAGCGCATAGGGTAGCTTTCCCGAAGGTTTGGAAAACCCGGTCAGGATATCCATGAGGGCTGCATCGCTCACACCGAAGGTGGCGAGGATTGCACCGGCGTTCAGAACACCGCTGGCCTCGTCCAGAACGTAAGGTTGCCGGAACTGTATCGCGAGAATCGTTTTCTCTGCTCCCACCTCGGTCATCACGCCCTGAATATCGGCTAACGAGGGTGTGAGCTTCCACGATTCTGACTTTGCCATGTCCGAAAAGGCCAGCAAGTCCAACTCCTCCGGATCAGGTCCGCCGAAGCCTTGACCCCTTGAGTTCGTTACCTCCACCCGAAGGATGGCATAGTCCGTTCCCGGTGGAACGACAGGTCGGGTTTCGCCCTGACTCGGATCATAGTCTCCTGAAATGACAGTGAACCCAAACCACCGCTGATCGGCCACTACTTCGGGGTTCATCCCCATCGTATACAACTGCACCGTCTCTCTTTCACTGGGAGCAACCGGACTCGGAGCCTGCGGCTCGAGATCGGCAAAAGGTCCGCGGGCTCTTGACTTCGGTTTTGGCATCGGAAGAGGTAACAGGTCTTCCTTCCTCTGCAGCAACACAATTGATTTGCGCTGCGCGATCTCGGCCTTTCTCTGGAAAGCCCTATTACCCACCACGTAGGATGCACGATTCGGATCGACGTAAGGATTCTCAAAGAGCCCGAGCTCAAACTGTTCAGCCAAAAGTCTTTTGACCGAGAGACTTACCCTTTCTTCGGAGATCCTTCCCGATGTAATGAGTCCGAGGATCTGCTTATTGTCGCTGAAACCGGAGAGGACATCGACACCGGCCTCTATGGCCATCGCGATCCGGTCCTCTAGACTCTTATCCTCCACACCCCAAGGCATTCGTTGGATGATCCCCGTGTCGGAGTTTACGTTCCCTTTGAAGCCGAGTTCGTCCCGCAACAACTCGGTAACGATCCCTTTCGAAAATGACATTCCCACATCATTCGGAAGGTACTTCTGATCAACCGGAATCCCGTAGTAAGGCATGATCGAGGAGACACCGGCTTCAATTGCGGCCTTGAACGGCTTCACGTGATACTCGAAGTTGTTCGCAGGATAGACCTGGTTCTTACCGTAGCCGTAGTGGGGATCTCCTCCACCCTCCTGAGGACCACCTCCCGGGAAGTGCTTGATGGTGAGTGCCACACTTCTGGTATTCAGTTGGTCTCCCTGCAGATTCTTGACCAGGACAGTCATGATCTGCGCAGCGAGATCGGCATCCTCTGTAAAGGTTTCGTGGTTGCGGAACCAGCGCGGCTCGGTAGCGAGGTCCGCCATATACCCATACATCGATCGCAATCCAACGGATGTCCATTCCTGGGCGATAATTTGGGCGAATTCCGCGATCAGGTCCAAATCCCGGGTCGCTGCAAGACCTGCTTCCTTTGGCCATTCCGAGAAAGATCCCGCAGGGACGTTGATTCCCGCTCTGGCATCATGGTCATAGTGATTTCTGGCGTTCGATTTGAAGAGGGCCGGGATTCCCAAGCGGGTCGAAGCCATGAGTTCCTGCATCGCATTCATGAATTGGGCCGCTTCGTAAGGGGTGAGCTGAGCCCCTCGCCACCCTCCCGCTGCGTCCACAACTGGCGTGGCCGTCACCGTATTTCGAAAGATGAAGCGCGTCATCTTTTCATCTTGGACATACTGAACGGCCCTATCGGACAACGTGCCCTGAGTCTCTGCGTTCAGCGTGTTGATCATCAACATGCCGGCCTTCTCTTCGAGGGTCATTTGAGAGGCGAGATCGTCCACTCGGTCGCTGACGGGCTGCCGCCAGTCTTCATAGACATCGACCTTGCCGTTCTTGTTGAGATCCCTGAACTGAAAACCTTCATCATGCAGAAGCTGGATGTTGCGTTCCCCCAGGACAGGCTGAGACTCATAGGTCCCCTGCGCCTGCGTTCCTGAAAAGCTGGCCAGGAGAACCAGGACTCCCACGGCAAACCACATTTTCTTCGGCATTTCAGGCCTCCAATGGCATCGGACGACTACTCAATCTCCGATGTCACCGGAATGATAGAACGGCCGCTGTCTAAAAGCCACCGTCCCGGAGCCCAGCGAGCCAGAATCCTAGTACAGATTCTTGGAGTTCTGAACTTCGGTTCAGCCTTGATCGAGGAACTTCAGTTCCGCCAATCCCAGACCCAATAAACTCCCCAAGAAGACCAACCACACGGTGAATTAGGTGCCAGTCACCGAGCTGAATCCATTATTTGAATGGACTTACGACCAAATTTCGAGCGTGTCACCCGATTCAGGGAAAGACCAGTCGATCCTCTTGGAGATGGGATGAGAAGGCCAGTCTCACGCAGTCGCTAAAATGCGCTGCAAACAATTAACGGGCTCGAAGCCCAAGAAAGGAGACTGGCCATGAAAGATTGTAGCGCAGGAAGAGACGGGTATAGTGCCCCCCTCAAGAAGTGAGACACCTGTTAGGGTAAGAATGAGAACTGGATGGGAACTGGTGGAGGTTG
>CP070717.1:1354297-1358627 GCA_020350445.1 Acidobacteriota bacterium
GAGGATGCCGAATAGACAGGAGAGTGGGCCAGGAGTCTCCGAACACTTTGTTAATCCGGTGACGAGGCGAGCTGATGACCTGCTGAAGATAGGGGGCGGTAGCCACATCATCGACAGGCGCGCTCTATCAACGTGTGAATTCGAAACTCAGATGAAGTATCAGAAGTTAGATCGGTTTTAGTCAATTCAGAAGGATTCAATTTCCAATGAGAAAACGATGGTTGATCAGCAGGCAAACGTTGGCTTGTATATTCATTCTTCTAGCAAGTTCCTTCACTCAAGGCGAGATCCAGATTTCAAAGGTACGGACTCTGGTGGACTGGAAGGCGGTCGGACTCGGCAGCCCGGAAGGACTCACCTATAACACGAAAACACAGACTCTCTTTCTCGCCACTAAGTCTCCCGGTACTGTCCATGAGATTTCCTTCGGCGGTCGAGTCCTGCGCAGCTATCCTGTCTGGGAGTCGATTCCAGACGCCGACCGACTGGAAGGAATCGCTTACGATCACGTGACCGGCAACCTCCTACTGGCAAAAGGGGACCGGGAAATCCTGAGTCTTGACCCGGCCGGTGTGGTCTCCCTTTTCTTCAGGACCTCATCAAACGTCGATGCAGACGGTATTGCGGTACACCCGGTCACCGGAAACATCTTCCTGGCAGATGACGATGGCCAGAGAATCTGTGAAGTAGACCGGACCGGTCAGATCCTCAACCGGATCGAACTGACCGAACTGGGGCTGCTCGAACCTCAGGGGGTTGCTTTCTGGGGCACTTATCTACTCGTCGCCGATGACAGGGATTCAACCTCATCGCTCACGCTTCTGACACCCGAAGGTGTTCGAGTGCAGACGATTGACGCAGTGTCACAGCTTGGGCTCATCGATCCTGATGGCGTGGTCACAATCGATCAGAAGGAGGTTTGTGTTGCAGACGACGACGGAAAGAGGATCGTTTGCTTCAGTGACCTCCTCCCGAGTGTACCGGTTCCATTTAGTGCCGGACTTGAAGATACGTTTGTTGGCTTTGCCGCGCTGAATAGAGGCCTCACTCCCAATCCCATCAATGTTAGCGGGTACAACCGAGAGGGACATTTGGTGACGTTCGAACAGATGGAAGCTGTTGATCCAGGAGGCCAGATGGCCAAGCTGACCACCGAGGTGTTCGTGTCTCCTTCCACGGTCAACGGGCTTTTGCACGAGGCGGTCGAGCCTCTGACCCTTTCGCTCAAAGGACAGCTCGGGCCGATTCAAGGATTCTTCATGATCGGTGATGAGTCGCGCACTCGCCTGGATGGGATTGGAGCGACGGGCCAGTTTGGCAGAGAACTCTATCTCACCGGTACAACGAAAGGACAGGCCGAGCAAACCTTTCTATGGGTGAACAATGACAACCGTGAGACAACCCAGGTGACAGTGAACCTGAATTCGCTCGAGGGTCAACGCATCGGAAGCTGGACAGGAACCCTGCGGCCAAACGGATCTCTAATGGGATTGACAGAAACGATCTTTCCGGACGGGGATCCGCTCCAAGAGGGTTACTTGTCAATCACCGCCAGCCGACCGGTCCAGGCTTTCCAACTCACGATGAGCGCTGCGACGGCGGAGATGCTTTCGGGTCAAATCCCAAGCACCAGGCGGAACTGGTATTGTCCCTACTTCTTCGCCGGATCGAACGGAGAGAACACCGCGGTTCGACTGCTCAACGTGAAGAACTCCAAGGCGGTTGTGACCCTGACCGCCTTCGACCGCGATGGGGTCTTACTTCGAGAAACTGAATTGGAGGTACCACCCGGAGCCCTCCACGTGGTTAAGATGAACGAGTTACTCTCCGATCTTCTGCCCGGCTCCGGTGACCTTCTCGTTGGCTTCGTAAGGTTGCGAAGCTGGAACATAGTCTCCGGGATTTTTGAGACGAATTCACTGATGGTCTCGACGGTTACTTATACGGGCACTGACGGAGAAACTCAGACCGTTCTTCCCTTTCAACCTCAAACGGCAGTGGATCTCGTCATCCCACACATCGCGCAATCTCCCGCCTCTGGAATCTCTCAGGGCCTGGCTCTATTCAATGCGGGCTCCACGCTGGTTGAGGTTGAATTGGAAGCGTTTGATCCACGCGGTCAACTGATTACCAGTCGAATCATTGAACTCGCCCCTAAACAGCAGGTTCTGGGACTGCTGAATGAAGCTCCGTTCTTCGGGCCGTCCTTTGAACAGATCGGCGGATCACTCGAGGTTCACTCGACCGAGAACGTTCTCGTCGAATCAATCATGGTTGGGGCCGAGTCCTTCACCCTGCTCGAGGGACAGCCAGCAGTGCCGCGAACGGAATAGCCGTGAAGGACCAGCTTTAGCAGCACCGATTCAGGTTATCTCAAATTGAACAACGTTCCTGCACTCGTTATCGGCAGTGACTGCATCACTGGATTGCAGACCTCCAGGATTCTCTCCGCCCGGGGGATTCCGGTCATAGGAATTGCAGAAGACAAGCGGCATCCGGCCATCTACACCCGCGCCAAGCAGCGCCTCTTCATTGCGCCGACACAGGGTGAAGAACTGGTTGAAAGCCTGCTGCGAATCGCAAAGCAGTTGCCTTCCCGGCCGGTGCTTTTCCCCTGCACTGACATGGCGGTGCTGACACTCTCTCGTCACCGGGACCGCCTTTCTCAGGATTTCCGCTTCCGGCTGCCTGAGGAGGAAGTGGTCAAGACCCTGATCGAGAAGTCGACTTTCCATCGCTTTGCCATGACTGAAGGAATCCCCGTACCGAAAGGTCTGATCGTCAAGGACCAGCACGACATCCTCCAGGCCCGCGAGACCCTTCGATTCCCCTGTTACCTCAAGCCGACGGTTAAGACACCCCTTTGGGAAGCCCACATTCAGGACAAGGTGTTTCGGATCGAGGAATCCGGGAAGTTGGAGACGATCTGGCAGGAGGTAAATCGCTGGACCGGGGATATGCTGGTCACAGAGTCGATCGAAGGTGGAGATACGAACCATTACACCTGCAACTGCTACTTCAGCGAACGGGGAGAGCCCCTGGTTTCATTCGTCTCGCGAAAACTGCGGCAGTGGCCCCCGAAGACCGGTACTGCCAGCTTGAGCGTTGCCGAGGACAATGATGAGGTCAGAGAATTGACCCTCTCCCTCTTTGGGAAGATCGGGTTTAAAGGGTTGGGCTATATCGAAGCCAAATACGATGACCGGGACGGCAAACTCTATGTAATTGAACCGAATATCGGTCGCCCAACGGGTAGGTCGGCAATGGCTGAAGCTTCAGGGGTAGAACTCCTGAAGACAATGTATTGTGAGATCCTGGGTCTTCCTTTGCCCGCCTCCAACCTGACTTCTGGTGAGCCAGTCAAATGGATGTTCCTCCGTCAGGATGCGCGGGCAAGTTACAGTTCCTGGGCCTCGGGAAAGCTGCCCCTGAGTCAGTGGTGGGAGTCTGTAAAAGGACGCAAGATCTTTCCCCTGTTTTCATTGTCCGACCCGCTCCCCCTGCTATTCGACATTAAGAAAAACATCGGGAAGCTCCTGGCGCGCAGATCCCAGCATTGATACCAGATCACGATGGCCTCTCTGAATCCATTGAAAGAAACCCAGAAACCGACAGCCGTTGACTATGATTTCTTTGGCTCGGCCTACCTGAAGGTCGAAGGGGATCGACGACGGGGAACTGATCCGAACCGCTGGTTGAACAGCTTTCAATCCAGATCCGAGCATGCTCCCGATATCCGGGTTCAGTTCAAACCGGTCGAGATTCCCGAGAATCGCCTCTTTCTTTCCCGCGAGGCTTCCGTCTCTCCCGACGGCCAGAGGCTCTACTGGAAAAGCCAGCGCGGGGAGCGCGCTAACTTCCAGCTCAATCTTGAAGAACTGCCCACGGTTCGGATTACCGTTGAGCCGGGATCAATTGCTGTTCCATTCTTCAAATCCTTCATCGAACTCGTTGGACTCAAACGTGGAGCGGTTTCACTGCATGCATCAGGGTTTGGCTTGAATGGAAGCGGCGTTGTTATCGCCGGACTCCCCCTTTCCGGGAAGACGACCGTCAGTCTGAGCGTCGTCAGACAAGGGGCTGAATTTCTCGGCGACGACTGGATGATTCTGAAAGAAGAAGACAACACCCCGATTGTGTGTGGAATCCCGCGACGCCTAGACCTGACAGGTCGTATGCTGCAGCATCTTGGCCCGTCCGGTCCCAGTCTTTCGCTCCCTGACCGAATGAAGGCGACTGCGGATCGATTTCTCGAAGCTCTTCCCGTACCAGACCATCAGAGTAGCCTGGTGAGTGGCCTGGCTCGCTCCGCGTTCGTCAGCGCCTGCGC
>CP070717.1:1358727-1364906 GCA_020350445.1 Acidobacteriota bacterium
CAGCCAGCGTATATACGACCCTTTCTCCCGGTTTGAATTCCTCGACTCCTGGCCCCACCGCAGCGACTGTACCGGCGGCCTCGATTCCGGGGGTAAAGGGTAGTTCGAGAGGGTAAAGACCTTCCCGGTGGTAGGTGTCGATGAAGTTGACTCCTGCCACCTTGACATCGATTAGCACCTGACCGGGGCCAGGCTTGGGTTGGGCAACGGTTTGGTACTCCAGAACCTCAGGTCCGCCAAACTTGGCAACGCGTACTGCTTTCATGGTGAAACACAAGATATACGAACTCTTCAGGCGGGACAAATCCCCGCTCTCTATGGGTTGTTTGCCGTTTGGCTTATTCAAAGAGGGAGAGACCTTGGTATATCATCGGAAGTGTTGTAGTTTATGTGTTGCTGGAAGGGGTTATCGAATCGCCGGAAAACCCTTTGGCAGGGCCGTCGAACCCACTGCCGTTTGGAATAGTGCGATCACGATGGCAAAGCGTTGACGAGATCGAATGTTCGTAATCAGATAGGGGGGTATGAATCGATGAAACTGAAGCTTCTAATCTCAACCTTTACCTTAGCGATTGCGTGTATTCTGGCGCTTCCGGTAGCTGCACAGGATAACGCTGTCACCAGTGCGCCGATGGTCAAGTCGATGGATGGCAATGTCGTCTTTTCTATCCGGGTTTCGAGCTTTGTACCTGGAAAGAACTATCGGCTGGGCTTTGGTGCGGCAGGGGATACTGCTCCAGTCGGAACGCTGAAGCTGACCCAGGATGGTAAGGATGTTGCCGCAGAGGCGCTCGATTTCAAGCAGGGCTATACCAGTAACTGGTGGGGAGTCGAGCAGGTGGCTTCCAAGGGCTTTCAGCTGAAAGCCGCTGACCTTCCACCTGCAGGAACTGAACTGCTCTTCGAGGTCTCGTTACCGCAGGAGGCCGCCGATCAGTTCAATAAGCTCTTCATCTTCGTGGCTCGGGACTACGGGTCAAACACCTGGTATTTGGAAGACGGCTCTGTACTTGAAGATACCTATTGGTAGTGCAGACCCTTGCCGACCTCCTTGGTGAGGCCCGGCAGGCAGGTAGTCGTGAGGCTCTGCGGTATTTCAACGGATATCGTGAGTGGAGCCTTAATTACGAAGAGCTGCTTCGGAAGATTGGCGGTTTCGCCTCCTGTCTGGACTCGGCAGGCCTCACCAGCGGTGATCGACTGGTTATCTGGGGTGAGAACCGGATTGAATGGGTGATTGCGTTCTGGGGAGCAGTCGCCCGGGGAATTCAGGTTGTACCTATCGATGTTGGATTCTCCCCCCAATTTGCCCGCAAAATCACTGAACTTACGTCACCCCGGCTGGTGATCCATTCTTCTTCAGTTGATCCCTCTGTTCTGAAGCTGGACAGCCTCTCATTCTCTGCGCTTGAACGGCTCGAAGGAACTGAGCTCAGCCTGAGCCCGGTCCGTCCGGAGGATGTTGTCGAGATCGTTTTTACCTCTGGGACCACGGGGAATCCGAAGGGCGTTGTTTTGAGGCATCAGAATCTCTGTGCGAACCTCCGGCCCTTTCAATCAGAAATTGAGCGCTATCGGATCTGGCTTAGTCTGATTCAGCCATTCCGGGTCCTCAACCTGCTTCCGTTGAGCCATCTCTTCGGACAGACCCTGGGTCTCTTCATCCCACTGCTGCTGAGATCGGCATGTCTGTTTGTCAACGAGCGGTCGCCTGAGCAGTTGGTGAACGTCATTCGTAGAAAAAGGGTTTCGGTGCTGGTGTCGGTTCCCCTGATCGCAGAGCAGCTTCAGGATTTCTTCATCCGTCGTCACCAACCTCGTACAGAGGGTTATCGGGCTCGAGGCATCGTCGGGGTTGCGGAGCGCTGGTGGAAGAATCGAAGCCTGCATCGGGCCCTGGGATGGAGGTTCTGGGCGTTCGTGTTGGGTGGAGCGCCCGTTCCGTTGTCACTTGAGCGTTTTTGGAGAGGTGTCGGTGTCGCCACTATCCAGGGATACGGACTGACTGAGGCAAGTCCGATCGTTGCCGTGAATCATCCATTTCACTCCCGCGTCGGGGCACTGGGAAAGGCGTTGGAAGGGCAGGAGGTCCGGATTTCAGAGGAAGGGGAGATCCTGGTGAGAGGTCCGGGTGTTGTACGAGACTTCATTTCGGGAGAACCGGCCGGAGATGTCGTTGAAGGCGACGGCTGGCTCCATACCGGCGATCTCGGAGCGATCGATCCCAATGGCAACCTCGTCTTCAAAGGGAGAATGGCGGATCGTATTGTCCTGCCGGACGGGATGAATGTCTATCCGGAGGAAGTCGAGGCCATCCTGGAGGAAGTTCCCGGGGTCAGGGAGTGTGCTGTCGTCGGGAAGTTGGTGAACCGGAGGGTTGTGATTCATGCCGTGTTGGTGACGGAGCGGGAGGATGAACCGCTCGCCGGCCTGGTGCAGCAGGCCAACCGAAACCTCGAAGAACACCAGAGGATTCACTCTTGGTCTCGTTGGCCTGAAGAGCGGCTGCCAAGAACTCCTTCCACTATGAAGCTCCAGCGCAACGTGGTGCGCGAAGGCATTCTGTCCGATTCTCTCGAGGGATCGGTAAAGGCCGCACTTGGGCGGGCAGCCTTGCCTGAAACATTTGATGAACTTGTTGGGTCGCGGCAGTCGGGTATTGCTGAAACCACTAGACTTCAGGAGGACCTGGGCCTGACTTCACTTGATCGAGTGGATTTACACGCGGCGCTCGAAGGTGCAGGACTGGCCAATATCCCCGAGTCAAGTATCGCCGAACTCGAAACGGTCGGCGATCTGCGCCGTCTAATGTCCGAGGCGGCTGCGCCGGATGCTCCGGTGCAGCAGCAGACGGGGTCGGAAGGGGGGCGCGGCAAGGAACTCTCATTCCCGCGCTGGACACGATCTTTGCCGGTGCGCTCGATTCGAGGGGGGGTGAGGCGTTTTCTGGCATTGCCCTTGTTCCGCCACTATATCGGCTTCCTTTTGACAGGAATCCAGCATCTCGACGGAATTCACCCTCCCGTTCTGTTCGTTGCAAACCATACGAGTCATCTGGATGTCCTGGCGATCCTCAGCGGACTGCCGGTGGACTGGCAATGGAGGATCGCCCCGGCTATGCGGCTGGAACGGTTTTCGAGCTTCCTTCTCGAGTCGAGATCGCTCATCACCCGGGTAGGTGAAGGGCTGGAGTACGTACTCGCCTGTGCGCTCTTCAACGCCTTTCCTCTGCCGCAACAGGCCGCAGTGCTCCGACGCTCCGTTCAATACGCTGGTGAACTGGTGGCGGAGGGGTATTGTCCGCTGGTATTCCCCGAAGGACGGCGATCCGAAGACGGGGCGATCGGTGGGTTTAGGCCGGGAGTGGCACTCCTGGCTCAGAAGTTGGAAGTGCCCGTTATTCCCCTCTATTTGCGGGGTGTACTGGCGGTCCTTCCGCCTGGAAGTCGCTGGCCCAAGCGAGGAAACGTGGAACTGGCAATTGGACGACCTCTCCATCCAGGAGGGCGGGGAGGATATGAGGATTTCAGCCTCGAAATCGAGAACGCCGTGAGGGAACTGGCCCGGCAGAACCGATGAGGAGACCGAGATTGGATGGTGAAAGAGATGGAAGAGTCGTCCCGGGAAAGGGAGCGTGCTCTCCCATCTCTTGGTACACACTTACGGCGTCTTAACGACGTCGCCTACGGCGATTTCACCCGACCCTGAGACGAGGGTTGCTTCAGATGAGCCTTCGTCGACCTTGGTCACACGAATTCTTGCCACCGTATCGGTCAGTTCACGAAGTACCTTGCCTGTTGCCGGATCCTTGATGGTGTTGACGATCCGCTCAACGGAGAGTTCCATTCCTTCGGTAACGCCATGACTGGAACCGACGTTAACGATAATGAGCCCGCTGTCAGCATAGGCGATGAGCCCGCTGATCACCCGCTCGGTCACAGGAATCCGTGAATCAGCAGCAATCAACTCCGCTGTCAGGTCTTCAGCGGCCCCATGGACCGCCTCTCCCAGGATGGTTTCGCGAAAGTCGCTCGAACCCATATCGATCGAGCCTCCACCAAAACCTCCACCGCCTGCGCCGAACCCGCCAAGAAGAAGGCCGCTACGAGAAGATTCCGCCTTAGCATCTGCGACAGCGAGAATCTCGGCCGTATTGACATCGATCACCCGGGCGTCAATTGCAACAACCGCCTTGCCCTTCGAGGTGCCGACCTTTCCGGCGCCGAAGCCACCCCACTTCCCGGCCAGACCGCCGATACCCAAACTCTTGTTCTCGGTGCCGAACTGAGTAATTGAGCCGACAATAATTGCATCGACTCCGAGTACTTTTCCGATCTGGGCGGCTGTACTGGCACTGGCGCGATCACTGTTAGAGAAGTTCTGTTCAGCCAGAACCGCATCGAGCGCGCGGCGCTCGATGACACTGAACGTTCCATCCCGAACGAGATTCTTCACTATCAGGTCGGATACACCGTTTCCGACATCCCAGTTGTTGTCCCACCACTTCTGGACAGCCGAAAAATCAAAGTCCAGGACTGCGACTCTCTTCTTCGCTGACGCCGAGGATATGACCGACACAAACAGGACAATCGCAACAACGAACACTGTGAACCGTTTCATTTATCTCCCCTTTCCATATTGAAAACTGATCACGTTCCCAATCCTATCGTAGTTCTACCAACACTCCCGCCTCAAAGAGGAGAGAGAATGCTGAGTACTTCCAGACTTCCCGTTGTTTGAGTCGAACGCGCTGATTCGGGGATCCGAGTATCCCCATGACGTCTTCCTGACTCATCCCCTCTCGGAGCAGAATCGATTCTTCAAGTCCTGTACCTTGAGAGGCTCCGACCGGGTCCCGATCGATCCATTCGGATACGAAGTAGGCGCCCGAGTAGTGCCTGGGCGCTCTTCCCCAGTATCCGGTGTAATAACCGGGATCGTAGGCCCTCCAAATGTAGCCCCGGGGTCCAGAGTGCGCGTAAGGTCGTTCCACATAGGCGTCTCCTCCCTGGAATAGCATCCGGTTCAAGAAATACGCTGTCACGAATTCCTGGGGGATTCTCATCGCCGGAAAAAGCCCAATGTGGGGACTGCCTTTCGCATCTCCATAGACCGGCCCTCCGAAGAACGGATTGCTCGACGGAGTGAACTCGAGCGAATCTCCGCGCGTAGAAGATTGGCCAAAGCCGAAAGCAGATCCAAGAAGAATGATACTTACCAGAATTAAAAGATGCTTGTTACTCATCGTTTAGGTTTACCTCCCATTATAGGAGATGTGGAAAAGCGGTCAACATTTCAAAATTCAATTCAATGCTCTCCATTTCTTGGATTGAGATTAGACCATGGACTTACCGGTCCTACTGACGCAGAATCTCTGATTGATGAGAGGCGCCGAGGTTTTGCTGGAAGACTTGCCGTTGCTGGCTGGACGGATTCAGAAGGGAGATTTGACCTGTCGCGAGGTCACGAGGATCGCTCTTGAGCGGACGGAGAAGCTGAATCCCCGGTTGAACGCGTTCATTACCCTGAATGTTCGGGCCGAAGAGGAGGCCGCTGCCCTGGATCGGCAGGGGCATCGAGAACGCCCTCTTTTTGGAGTTCCTGTTTCGATCAAGGACATCCTGTTTACCCGGGGTATGGCAACCTCAGCGGGCTCGAGTGTGGAATCCCCGAAGCTGTGTGAGATGCGGGATGCGGCCGTTGTCGGGCGCTTACGGAAGGCCGGTGCCGTCATTATCGGTAAGAACAACCTGCATGAGTTCGCGTTCGGTATCTCGAACGAGAACGAGCATTTTGGACCTTGTCGAAATCCATGGAACACGGCCTGTGTTCCCGGGGGGTCGAGCGGCGGGTCTGCGGTCGCAGTCGCTGCGGGAATGGTGTGCGGTTCCATCGGAACCGATACCAGGGGCTCGATCCGAATTCCGGCAGCCTGTTGTGGAGTCTCGGGGCTCAAACCCACTCGCGGCTTAGTTTCGACCAGTGGAGTCATCCCCCTGAGTCGAACTCTTGATCATGTGGGCCCACTGGCCCGGAGTGTAACGGGTGTGGCGGAGATGATGGAGGTGCTCGCTCCCGACGGTGGGACCGGTCGATATGTCAACCTGCCATCCGGACTTCCTCGAGGTTTGCGCCTGGGAATCTGCCCATATTACTTCCGGGATTTGTCCGACGAGGTA
>CP070717.1:1365006-1369833 GCA_020350445.1 Acidobacteriota bacterium
CAAGGCTTCGAAAGCGGGTCGCTTCTACTTTGAAAAGACTGGGCGGAGGGCGAAGTTCTGGGGTGTCAATTTCAAGTTCCGCACGAATTTCCCCGACAAGACAACGGCCCGCAAGGTGGCCGCTCACCTCGCCAAGCTGGGAGTCAACGTCGTCCGCTTTCACCACATGGATTTCTACGCCCGGCCAAACGGGATCTTCGATCCGAACCATTTCCCCAATGATACCCGGCACCTGGATGCCATCCAGCTGGACCGATGGGATTACCTTGTCTCTGAACTCCGCAAGAACGGGATCTACGTCAATATCAATCTGAAGGTCGCCCGGCACTTTGGCCCAGGAGACGGTCTGCCGGAAACCAATAAGTTCACGAGCAACAGCTTCTTTCGCGGGATCTCGCACATCAATCCCCGGATGATCGAACTGCAGAAGGAGTATGCTCAGCAGCTTCTGGACCGAGAAAACACCTATACCGGACTGAAGTACACCGAGGATCCGGGGGTACTCTGCCTGGAAATCGCCAATGAAGACTCCCTGTTTGGAAGCCTGCTGACCGACGGAGAGATCAATTACATCGAGGGGCAGGCGGATTCGCTGCCGCAGGTCTACAGCACCGAAATCGATCAGCGCTGGAACCAGTGGCTGCGGGACCGATACGGTAGTAACAATCAACTTGAAAACGCCTGGAAGCCGGAAGGGCCTGCGATCGATTCATCCGACAAGATGCGCAACGGCGGTTTCGAGTCGGGGATGAGCGACTGGTGGGTCAACCAGGTTGATGCAGCCAGGGCGACCACGTCGATTGTCGCGGGTGCGGGACCTGACGGGAGTGCAGCGCTCAAGGTCGATGTCGACTCAGATGGGACAAACTGGCATGTCCAGCTCACACAAGATGGCCACTCGATCGAAGCGGGCAAGCGCTACGAAATCAGATTCTATGCCAAGGCGACTAAGGCGGGCGGCATCACGATCGATGTGATGAAAGGGGCTCCGGACTGGCGGAACTACGGGCTGAGCAAACGCGTCCTGCTTTCGACCACCTGGAAGCAGTACAGAGGTCAGTTCCTGGCCAACGAGACCGATCCCCTCACAGCCCGGCCCACCTTCGAACTGGGAGAAGTCGACAACACGATCTGGATCGACAAGGTCGAGTTTAGTGAGGTCAGCCCGATCGGCCTCGGTCCCGGTGAATCGCTGACGGCGCAGACGATTCAGCGTCCGCTTCGCTCCAGCCTGGGCCGTTACTCGAACCAGCGCAATCTCGATCTCCTGACCTTCTACGGCGAAATGGACTCGGCCTACTTCTCGGGGATGCGGACGTACTTGAAGACGGAGTTGGGTGCTCGCGCACTGGTAACCGGGACAGCTCCCTGGTGGTGTTTCCTGGGAGACATGAAGGTCCAGGCGGAACTCGATTTCGTCGATGGACACATGTACTGGGATCATCCCTGGTGGCCGAGTGTTCCCGCCTGGTCCCCGACCGGCTGGATCATCCACAATCGTCCTCTGGTCAATGAATTCCATGAACTTTCGAGCCTGGCAGCGATCGCCGTTGAAGGCAAGCCGTACACTGTTTCGGAATTCAACCAGCCTTTTCCGAACCAGTACGCACTGGAAGGTCCTCTTCTGATCGCCCTGGTTGCCAATCAGCAGGATTGGGACGCCGTCTACATGTTCGATTACGGGTGGCCATCGGACAGTGCAACAACTTCGTTCTTCTCGCTCGCGGGCAACCCGGTCAAGTCCGCCCAGATGCCGATCGCGTCACGGATCTTCCTGGGACAGCAGAGTCAGCCTTCGCGTGTTCTCGAGGGTCCGGCGGTCAATATGGAGGAGGTCTACCAGGGCTATGTCGAAGGCAGGCATTACTCACGGACGTTCCTGGAGGGCAAGGGCTGGGATCCAAGGACCTTCTTCCAGAGCCGGTTCCGGATTCGAGGATTCAACTCACCGCAGCCGGTCAGTATCGAGCAGGAACCTCCCGGCACTGTCATCCGCTCAGATCATGGAGAACTGACCTGGGACAGGACCGATGCAAATGCGACGACCGTCAAGGTCGAGGGACCGGGGGTCCAGGGGGTGATCGGGTTTACCGGAATCCAGAGACACGAACTGGACGGATGGGATTTCCGGATCAGGAATGGGGGGCCGGCCCATGCGGCGGTTGTCCTCCAGTCGTGGGATGGAACACCGATTCGCGAGACAAGACGGCTGCTGCTTTCGGTCTGGACCGAGCATGAAAACACCGGAATGGTGTGGAATGCCGAACACACGTCGGTCGACAACCGTTGGGGACGGGCCCCGACGATCATCCGACCCTCGCAGGTCGAAGTCCGCTTTGCCTTTCCAGCAGCACAGTCGATCCAGGTCTATCCACTCGATGCCACCGGAAAACGTGGGGCCCGACTCAGCTCCGGCAGCGTGGGTTCGCGAGAATACCTGCTGGACACGAAGAGGGACGAGACGGTCTGGTACGAGGTCGAGCTGAATGGAGCGGCCCCGGAAGCCCCATACGGGAGTGCGGGAGATGTACTGTCTCAGCTCTACACCCAGGCCGGGGGCAGCTCGCTCCAGTTCGGATGGGTGGAACTGGAGGAATCGGGCACGCCGCTGCCGGAATCGGTTGCGGTCCTCGAGTACTCGAGCCAGGGGGATCTGACGTCGGCCACCCGCTTGCCCGCCACGCTGCCGCGCAACACCTGGGCCTTTCCGATACTGCACGAAGGACGCACAACGACGGCGATCGCCCTCGTCAACCCTTCTGCGACACAGACGGCGAACGCCCAGATTGTCTTGCGCGACAGCCAGGGGAAACAGTTACAGCAGACGATCGTCGAGGAGGTGGGTGCGCGGAAGTCGAATGCCTTTTACCTCTTCGAACGCTTCACTGCCTCGGGTCCACTGACCGGGTCGGTCGAAGTCACCTCGGACCAGGCGCTCGGTTGCCTGGTCCTGCGCAGTACGACGAATCGCAATGGCGAGATCTTCCTGACACCCGTCCCCTTCAGTCCCCCCGAAGATGGTGCAGCTGAACAGTATTTTGCTCAACTCGCCGGCAGCAGCAGCTACTCCACAGACCTGAGCTTCTTGAATCCGAGTGGTCATTCAATCACTGCCCTGCTGACCTACTTTGACGCGTCGGGTCAGCGGATTCGAGAGGAGACACTGCAGCTCGGTCCGTGGCAGATGACTCGAACGGTGCTGCGGGGTGAGGACGGAGATTACTACGGCTACGCAAGTTTGACCGGGGTGGAGGGGCCGACGCTGCCCCAGGCCACTGCTGTCATGACCCAATGGACCAGGGGAACGGAGGTCTCGGAGGTGGCAATTCCAGCTCTTCCCGCTTTTCGCGAGCTACTGGTCCTGGCGTCCGAGCGTCCGAGCCAGAGCTCTGCACTGGCCCTGCTGAATCCCGGTTCGGGAGCGGCGACGATTACGGCGGAGCTCCTCAGCACGGCCGAACACCCCGACCTGGGACGCCAGGTCGAGATCAACCTGGGGTCCGGCGAGCGCAAAGCGATCTTCCTGCGCGAACTGTTTACCGAGACTCCGACCTACTTCAACTCATTGCTACGGCTGACGAGTGATGAGGATTTCGGCGTTCTCCCATTACTGGGGATCTACAACAAGAAGGGGACCTTCCTGCTGTCGTCACTGGCTCCCCAGCCACCTGTCGATGGGGCACAGACGAACCGGATCATCGGTCGCTTCCTGACGGGTTCGGGTTTCCGGACACTGTTCTACTTCTTCGATACGACTTCGGGAGGTGGTCAAGTCAGGTTCGTCTCATCAGACGGCCAGCCGCTCGGAGTGGCCGTTCGCTGACCGGGTTTCCATCGAAATTCAATTCATCTGGCATAATGGCACTAACGATACAAGTTGAGTCGTCGTGCGAACTTCGTGTGCTTTTTAGGCTTAGTGTGCTTTTAAGGAAGAAGAATGAAAACCGTCCCTACCCCTGCTGTTCAGATCGATCTTGACTGGAACGAAGGACTACTCTTTGAATCCCGCAACCAGAAGGGTAGGACTGCCGTTGTTGATGGCACAGCTGAGGCCGGACTGAGTCCGATGGAAGGACTCTTATCTGCACTGGCGGGATGTATGGCTGTCGATGTGATCGATATCCTGACGAAGATGCGGCTGGCGCCTGAAGACCTGTCGATCACCGCAAACGGTCAACGAAACAGTTTCTCTCCGAAGTACTTCAGCAGGATCCATCTGGTGTTCAGTATCACCGGGGCGATTCCCCGGGACCGAATTGAACGGGCGGTTAGCCTTTCCTTCAGCAAGTACTGTTCGGTCTTTCACTGCCTCCGTCGCGACACCCAGGTGACCTGGGAACTGGAACAGGAAGATGCCCCAGCCTAAGTATGTCCTGCGTGTGACTTACCGGGTTCGGATCGATCAAGCCGAGCAATTCGAACGCATTCTGCTCGACGAGGTGGTCCCCCTGGCAAAGAATCTCGGAATCCAGTTCCAGGGCGTCTGGCGTACGCTGGTCGGCAATGTCGGTGAGTACCTGGAGTTGTGGGAATTCGACTCCCTCGCCGAGTTCGAGACGAAATGGAAAGCGCTCTTCGAGCATCCGGAATTCAAGAGAATCCTCCAGATAACCGGACCGATGGTTGAGGAAGAGAGGATGGCAATTCTTCAACGAGTGACCGAGTGACCGCGTTTCGACTTTCACACAGTTGCCCGTAACTTCATGGAGTCCGGCAGTTGCACAGCCCCCCTGTTTAAGGGAGTTCCACTACCGACGCTGCGGGGCAACATGAAGGAACTCAAGTTCCATCATAAAGGCTGAACTGAAGTTAAACAATCCAAAAAAA
>CP070717.1:1369933-1374363 GCA_020350445.1 Acidobacteriota bacterium
CTGACCCCCGATGAAATGCATGCCCAGTGGGCTATCCGCAAGATTCGAGAACTCGAGGAAAGTGAAGACCAGCGTCCCTTCTTCATGGGCGTCGGTTTCGTCCGTCCCCACACTCCTCTTTATGCCCCCCAGCGGTTCTTCGATATGTTCCCAATTGAAGAGATCGAACTCTCGCCCATTAAGGAGGGGGACGCACTCGATACGCACTACGCCGCACTCTATCCGCCCGATCGGAAAGGTCCCCGGTACTATCGAACCATCGGGGAGTCCTACCCTGATGTGGAAACCGGTCTAAAACATTTCCTCCAGGCGTACCTGGCCTGTATTGCCTTTGTCGATGAGCAGATCGGACTGGTCCTCGATGCGCTGGAAGACAGCAGGTTTCGGGAGAATACGATCGTTGTCTTCACCAGCGATAACGGCTGGAACATGGGAGAAAAGGAGTTTCTGTTCAAGAACTCCCCCTGGGAGGAAAGTACCCGGGTTCCCCTGATCATCCGCGCCCCGGGTGAAGACGTACCCGGATCCCGGGTGGAGCATCCAGTATCCCTCATAGACATATTCCCCACGCTCGCTGATCTCTGCGATCTCCAGGGGGAAACGACAAAGAATTCGGAAGGAGCACAGCTCGACGGATTCAGCCTCCGGCCATTTCTGGAAGATCCAGCATCGTCAGAGTGGGCCGGGCCGGATGGCGCTTTAGCGGTCCTAGGCGTCGGTCTCGACAAGGAAGATCTCAACAAGCAGACCTTCTCCTACCGCACTCGAGACTGGCGTTACGTTATGTATCCCAACGGCAGGGAGGAACTGTACGACCATCGCAATGATCCTTTCGAATGGGAAAACCTGGCTGACATCCCCACCGTGGCGAGCGAAAAGCAGGTACTGAAAGATCAGATGATGGGTATCGTCAAGCTGCAGTAGAGCTTCCAACCACTTCGGCAAAGAGAACGACTTCGAACACAGGAGATTCAGATGATGACGAGACCGCGACTGGGTTTGGTATTACTGGCAGGAATCCTCTTCGCTGGCGCTTGCGCCGAGCAGCCCCCCGACCTCCTGGAGAACCGCTGGACCTATGTTTCCCGTTCTTTGAGAGAAGACAGTGATGTGGCCGAGATCCAGGGTATCGTCGAAACAGCGGCAAAGGCCGGCCTGAACGGCATTCTGCTTTCCGGCGGATTCCGGGAGGCCAGGTTCGAGGAACCTGATTATCTGAGGCGGCTCGACGAGGTTAGAGAGATCTGCGACCGCAACCAGATGGAGATCATCCCGATCTTCCTTTCCGCCGGCTACGGTCACGGTCTCGACGAGAACCCAAACCTCGCTGCAGGACTGCCTGTGCGCGACGCGCTTTTCATCGTCCAGGGAGACGAAGCCCAACTCCGGCCCGATCATGAAGTCATTCTCCAAAATGGGGATTTCGAGGCTGCAACGGAAAGCGGGCTGACCGGGTTCTCATCGCCCGAGACGACTGGTGACGTCATCCACGTCGACTCTTCCGACGTTCATTCTGGAAAGAAAGCTCTTCGTTTCGAACGATTCGGAGAATTTCCCAGCGAAGCGGGACAGCTCAAACAGATAGTGAAGCTTGTCCCCTACAGGGCCTACACCCTGAGCGCCTGGTTCAAGACCGAAGGAATGGACCCGCCCCGCCCATTCAGCCTCGGCCACATCCGGCTGGAGGTTCGTGGTATGCCCGACGGCCGGCGGCTCCAGCTCCTCGATCCACAGATTCCCACCGATACCGATTGGCGCGAGTTCACCGTCGGCTTCAATTCGATGAAATATGAAGAGGTGGAACTGTCCATCGGAGTCGCCACAGGTGAAGGGGGACGGTTCTGGATCGATGACCTGAAGGTCGAGGAAACGGGGATGGCCAGTGTGCTCCGCCGCCCTGGAACTCCGATCAAGGTGCAAGGTGAAGCCAGCGGAACGACCTATGAAGAAGGCAAGGATTTCGCTCGTATCGAAGATCCCGGGCTCAACCATCGACTCGACCATGCCGGACCTCCGATCCGCTTGATCGAAGGTTCCCTGATCAAGGACGGTGAACGTCTGCGGGTCAGCTGGTATCACAGCCTCAGCCTCTACCGGGGACAGGTCTCCGTCTGCATGTCTGAGCCCGAACTGTTCGAGATCTATCGCCGAGTGACCGAGTTGGTCGATCAGCACCTCTCACCCGGGAAGTTCTTCCTTTCGATGGACGAAGTTCGGGCCGGAGGAAGCTGTGCCGCCTGCAAAGCCCAAGGGGTACCAATGGGTGAAATCCTCGGGAGATGTCTCACAAAACAGGTCGAACTGATTCGCAACGTCCATCCAGGAGCCGAGGTCTTCACCTGGTCAGACATGCTCGATCCGACTCACAACTCGGGGCGAAAGTTCTATTACCTGGTTGATGGAGACTTCGACCAGTCCTGGAATCATGTCCCCAAAGATCTGATCATGGCGATCTGGGGCCGCCGGGTGCGAACCAAGAGCTTCGCCCACTTCTCCGGTCTCGGCTTCAAGACGCTGGGTGCGGCCTACTACGATACCGATGATCTGGAAGATATACCGGGCTGGCTCGAGGTGCTCAAAACGACACCCGGGGCAACCGGTGTGATGTACACGACCTGGTTGAACAAGTACGAACTGCTTCCCGAGTTTGGACGCTTGCTGAAAGAGGAATGACCCCACGCGATCATCACCCTCTTTGCTGCGCATACGGTTGCAGGAGGCGCTTGCCACTTGCCAGTGAGAGCACGCCTCCTGCTATTGCAACCGGGGGCTTCGACAGGCCGAAAAGCCTCCCAGAGCCAACGTTAACCGTTTAGGACTTTCTTCCCAACAGCAGCGGATTCCTCGTCGTCCAGGACGGGAGCAATATCCATATCCATGTAGGGATTCCACTGCATCAAGTAGGCCGAGAGCGCTGCCGTGTCATTCGATTCGACAATCGCTACACCGGTAAACTCCACTTCGTTGTGCCACCGGCCGATCATTTTTACTCCTTCTCCACAATCGGCCCTCTGTGCAGGCGTCAATCCAATCCAGTGTTTCATAATGTCAACACGCTTCTCGGGATGGACCCTCCAGGTAACCATGAACTTCATTTCCGGACCTCCTTGTCTTACGGAAAGTTATGCATTTTGGAAAATTAGGAATGGGCTAATTAACTTCAGAGTCTAGCACAAGCGGGATCGGTCTTCGCTACTTTTTCACAGCGCTGCACCCTCCAGAACCGACCAGTGACTCAAAATTCAATATTGCATGGTATATTGAACCCTTATTAAACATCCATCGGGATGGTTCTACAGTCTTCCGGATGCCCAGATCCGGACCATCGGCGAAACAAGAGGAAGTCGAATGTCAATCGAAGAACACAAACTCACGACAACCGTTCATCCGATACCGCAGGAAGCCTTTGACTGGTACGACGAATACGCACACGGCATCATTGACCGCCGGACATTTCTCGAAAAGTTGGCGACTATTACGACGGCAACGCTGACGATGAGTGTGCTGTTGCCGGCCCTGATGCCCGATTACGCCAAGGCGGAGCAGGTTTCGTTCAATGACCCCGACATCAAAGCACGCTACGTAACCTTCCCTTCCCCACAGGGGCATGGTGAGGGGCGTGGATACCTTGTTGTCCCCACCAAGCTCGAGGGAACGGCTCCCGTCGTCCTGGTCGTCCATGAAAACCGCGGACTGAACCCGTATATCGCTGATGTGGCTCGCCGCCTGGCGAAAGCTGGTTTTGTCGCGTTCGCGCCCGACGCCCTCTACCCGGCCGGCGGCTATCCCGGCAATGATGACGAGGGGCGCGAACTGCAGCGATCCCTGGACCGGGCCAAGATTGAACAGGACTTCATCGCAGCTGCGAAGTTCCTCAAAGCGCACGAACTCAGCAACGGGAAACTCGGGGCCGTCGGATTCTGCTTCGGCGGTTACATTGTCAATATGCTGGCCGCCGTTATCCCAGAGACACTCGATGCTGGAGTACCTTTCTATGGCACACCTGCCGCCAAGGAGATTCGCAAGAACATCACGAGCCCGCTGATGATCCAACTGGCGGAACTCGACACCCGGGTCAACGCCAGCTGGCCTGAGTACGAGGAAGATCTGAAGGCCAACGGCGTCGACTACACGATGCACATGTATCCCGAAGCCAACCACGGTTTCCACAACGATTCGACCAGCCGCTACGACGAGGAAAAGGCGGAACTCGCCTGGCAGCGCACGATCGACTTCTTCCGCAAGCACCTCAAGTAGAACAAGCTTCCAGCTTGTCTCCTGGCGCGCGGAGCAAGAGACAACCAGGGATGGTTGTCGTACGACAAGCTTCCAGCTTGTCTCCGGGCAGTGCGGAGCAAGAGACAACCAGGGATGGTTGTCGTACGACAAGCTTCCAGCTTGTCTCCGGGCAGTGCGGAGCAAGAGACAAC
>CP070717.1:1374463-1377220 GCA_020350445.1 Acidobacteriota bacterium
GCCACTCTCTACTCCCGCCTGAAAGGAGAGGGAGACGAGGCTCCACTCGTACTCCTTCAGCACCTGGACGTTATCCCCGCCAATCCGGATGAATGGAGTAAAGAGCCATTTGGTGGCGAAGTGCGCGACGGATACGCCTGGGGGCGCGGAGCACTCGATATGAAGGGCCTCGGCATCGCCCATCTGATGACCTTCCTTGCCCTTTATCGCTCGCAGGAACCCCTGCGGCGAGACATCATTCTGCTGGCTACTGCCGACGAGGAGAAGGGCAGCGAACTGGGGCTGGCCTGGTTTCTCGACAACTACGGTCAGCTCGTGGAAAACGCCGGGTTCGCCTTGACTGAAGGCGGGACAAACATCACGGTTGACGGAAAGGTGGCATTCTTCGGCATCGAGACGACACAGAAAGTACCACTGTGGCTGAGACTGACCGTGAAAGGACCTTCGGGACATGGTGCGGTTCCACCCAGAGAAACGGCCTCAAAGCGACTGATCCGAGCACTGAGCCGAGTCCTGCACCTGCCCATGAAGCCTCGCATTGGCCCCCGGGTCACCCACTTTTTCGAGAACCTGCAGGAGTTCTATCCCCAGGGTCTAAAGGCGACCATCGAGAAGATCAGGCTGGGGGAAATTGAAGAACGCGAGCTTGTGGCCCTCAGCCCCGCCATCCGCGCCCTCCTGACCGACACGGTGACACTGACGGTTGTTCAGGCCGGAGAGAATACAAATGTCGTCGCCCCCGTCGCTTTCGCAGAACTGGACTGCCGGTTGTTGCCGGGAACATCTCCGGAGGAATTCCTGACCCGGGTTGTCGCGGCAATCGATGATCCAGCCGTGCAGATCGAGCCAATTCTCAGCGGTGAGCCCAACGCTTCTGAAGAGAACCCGGAACTCCTGACAGCAATCCGGCAAGCCGCAAAGATCACCGGCTTTGATGCAAAAGTGGGCTCCTCAGTCCTGGCCGGATTCACCGACAGTCGACTGCTCCGGGCTCATGGGATTGCTTCCTATGGCTTTTCCCCGTTTCAAATGGATCAGATGGAGGTGGGGGGTGTCCATGCACAAAATGAACGAATCGCTCTCGACGATTTTGAGCGCGGTCTCAGATTCTTCTACCGCGTCATCGAACAACTCGCGCTGCCTCCGCGGTCGGTTCCCTAGAGTTTTCGGACGATTACACAGGTCATGTCGTCCGTCTGATCCATCCCCTCGGTGAAGACCGTTATTGCATCGAGGATCCTCTTCTCCAGATCCTGGCAGCCCTCCGATGCATGCCTCCGAATCAGTTCGACCAACCGCTCCTCGCCAAAGAGCTCATCCCGTGGATTCATTGCCTCGGTGATGCCATCACTGTAGACAACCATCACATCACCCGGCTCCATCTCGACCGCCGTCGACTCGAAGGTAGCGAAGCCGAAAGCACCGACCACGAGGCTTCGAGAAGGGAGTTCTTCCACTTCCTTCGTCACTCCCCGGTAAAGATAACTTGGGTTATGGCCCGCACTGACGTAATGCCCCCTGCCCTCGTTATCCAGGGCAAACACGAAAAGCGTCACGAAACGGTTGGCCTGGGACTTGTCACAGAGATACTGATTGACTTGGGAAATCGATTGATCCAATGCGGAAACCGAGCGGGAACGCACCTGCATCTGGAGCGCTCCCTGCACATGGGAACTCAACAGCGCAGCGGAAATCCCCTTACCGGAAACATCGGCCAGTACACCGGCAATCACCGCTGTATCCAAGTCAAGAAAATCGTAAAAGTCTCCACCCACGTGACGGGTTGGATAGCTGAAGGCGCTGACTTCGTAACCCGCTACTTCGGGCAGCGTCAGCGGTAAAAGGGCAGCCTGGGTCTCCTGCGCCAGGGCCAGTTCCTTCTGAATCGCCTTCTTCTCATCGAACGCTTCGATCAGTTCCAGCTTCTCAAAGACATTCGCCGCTTCAACCGCCAGCTTGTTGAGGATCTTCTGATCCAGTCCGGTCAACGCATGCATCGTCTTCGTACTGTCCAGATAGAGGATGCCCCGGACCTCGGCTTCCTCGGAACGGTCCGAAATCCACTGCAGCGGCATGCAGGCGACCGCCCTGAGGTCCATCGCCAGAATGCTCTGCTGCTTGGCGAAAGCTTGATCGATGTTCTCCGTCATCAGGACCGGCTTCCCACCATTAACCACCTTCTGGACTACGGAATGACTCGTCTGGAATTCCGCTTCAGACAGCGTCTGCCCCGAGCCATTGAGACCGACAACGAACTTGAAGCCCTCATCTTCTTTGAGCAGAACGTAACCTCGCTCTGCCCCGCTGAGATTGAGCGCCGCATCCAGAATCTGGCGAAAAGTCCTCTCCGCCGAAAAACTCTTCTCCCAGTTGTATTGGAAATCGAGGATATGGGAGATCTTCTCGATATTCGAAGATTCCGTCTGGGAGAGCGGAATGACCGAGGTCAGATTCATCATCGATTGATCGAGGTCCTTGTCGCCGAGCGTAGCCCCCAGATCGGAAACGTCTTCATCTCCCCGAAAAAAGCGCATCTCCACCTGATCGCGACCCAGCGTGATGCGGTCACCCGGCTTTAGTACCTGCTCGTGAATCCGCCTCCCATTCACCGAAGTACCGTGGGTACTTTTGAGGTCGACCAGCAAGAACTCCTTTCCTTGCCTGACGACCTTGGCATGCTGCCGGGAGATATACGGATTGGTCATTACGATGTCCGACTCGGACAGGCGTCCGATCGTCGTTTCATCGAATTCAAGC
>CP070717.1:1377320-1381115 GCA_020350445.1 Acidobacteriota bacterium
AAACGGGCAAGACGATCGCCACCTCTTTCGATAGAATCGCCAGAACGAAAAGCGGCAAAACGGCAACCAGCGTCTTCCACCCGATACCCCCTTCTTTTCGACGGGAGACGTACAGATAAAATCCTGCCAGCAGGAAGAAAGCGGCCAAGAGGTCCTTACGCCCCGACACATAAGCGACTGCAGCTGTCTGGACCGGGTGAAGAGCCATGAATGCGGCACCTATTCCTGCCACGGCATTCGACCGGCTGAGCCGCCAAAAGAGCAAGAAGGCAAGCACGGCGTTTAAGGCATGGAGCAATACATTGACCAGGTGATAGCCGAAGGGGTCCTCGCCCCCGACTGCGTAATTGAGGGCGTAGGTCAATGTCCTGAAGGGACGATACCCCCCTTTATAGAGGATCGTCGCCCAGTCCAACTCGAGGACACTCCGGTTCTGCAGAATCAAGGTGACATCGTCAAAGACCAGGCTATGACCAAGGGTATTGGCGTAGAGGAGAAAGCAGAGCACTGCGAGCAGGACAGGGATTCCCCAAAGCAGTCGCTCCGGGCTTCCTTTCTTTCTCTTCGCCCTTGCGGCACCACTATTGGCTTTTCGCATCTGGCCGCTTCTCGAGCAATTCCTGAGTCATGTCCACAATGGCCTCTACAACGCTCTCCCAGGTCAGGGCCTTACGAAAAGCCCGAATCTTCTTTCTGAATTCGTCCTGTCTGCCTTGACGGAAGTAGGCAAGCAACCGCTCAGCAATCGCCGCAGGATTCCCCGGGGGAACCAGGTACCCGGTTTCCCCTTCCAGGATCACCTCGGACAGCCCGCCCACATCAGAAGCGATCACCGGGACTTCAAACTGATATGCCACCGGCACAACACCGCTCTGGGTCGCACGAAGATAGGGTAGCACGACCAGGTCAGAAGACCGAAAGAGCCTGGGAACCTCTTCGTTGGGAATATAGCGATCACACCAGACCACGTCTTCTTCGAGTCCCAACCGCTTCACCTGTGCGTAGTATGGCTCGGGATTGAGATAAAACTCCCCGGCAATAACCGCCTGAAAGTCCAGCTTCCCTTTTATCAAGCCCAAGGCATCGATCAAGGTCTCAAGCCCCTTGTATTCACGAATCTTTCCAAAAAAGAGGATCTGTGCGCGATCTGAAACGGGAAGGGGTTCGTCCTGTTCAAAATCCAGAAAGAAGTCATAAAGCGGATGATAAATCTTGCGCACCGGTACGCCCGGCCTCATTTCCCGGATCTTCCTGGCCATCTCTTCAGAGTGTCCGAGGAATCCTGCCGCCTGGTCGAAAGCTCGCTGCACCAGCCAGGATTCCAGCTGGGCAATTCCCGGGAAATGCGTCTCATGCCCCTGGATGTTATGGCAGAGCAGAAACCCGGGAATCGAAGAGCGACGACTCAGATGCCTCATAATGCTTCCGTAGGCCAGTCCAAAGAAGGGCTGCCACCACTGAAACACGACCGCATCCGGTCCAAACCTCACGATCTCTTCGACGGCGCGGTGCCAGGTTCGAGGATTGAGAGAATCGATCAAGGGGGTA
Organism: Acidobacteriota bacterium; assembly: GCA_020350445.1. Classification (GTDB taxonomy): domain Bacteria; phylum Acidobacteriota; class UBA6911; order RPQK01; family JAPXNP01. The sequence goes on from CP070717.1 coordinate 1,378,869, forward strand.
CTGGGAACCGAGAAAGCACGTTCACTTCGGTCCTGCTGGGTCCGTCCTGGAAAGAGAAACCGCGGATACTGCCGGCTAAAGGAGACCAGACGCACATCGTGCTCCCGAGCCATCGTTCTGGACAGTGAGGTCGTATAGTGAGCTATGCCTCCCCTAAACGGGTGGGTCGGCCCAATCAAGACAAAACGCATAACCTGTTGCTATTTCTACGATCGAACCCCAGACGAAAGAGTGTAAGTGGGATCAGTGCAGCAGGGGAATTATACCGGGCTTTCTCACTCGGCGCATCAATTTCCTACCCGTGAAACGGGTTGAACACCGACCTGTTTCTCCAGTGATTCCGAAGACTCCAGGATCTCGCCAATCGAAAAGTCATCCTCCTGCTTGGCTGAGTAGGCAATCATCTCAGCCAGTAAACCGAAAAAGATGAACTGCATCCCAACAATGAGTAAGAGGATACCCAGCATAAAAGCCGGTCTGTCGCCGATCCAAATCCCTCGAAACCAGCCCAGGGTCAGATAGGTCTCGATCGACAACCCCAGGCCAAATAGCAGCAGGCCAACGATGCCGAAAACATGCAGAGGCTTGCGGTTGTACCGGGTTAGCATGATCACGGTCAGCAGGTCAAAGAAGCCCCCGAAGAACCGAGCCGCCCCAAACTTGCTCCGACCGTGCAACCGCTTCCGGTGTTCAACCACCACTTCCGAGACCACAAAACCTTTGTAACTGGCCAGAACCGGGATATAGCGGTGCATCTCGCCATATACCTTGATCGACTCCACGACCTCGCGCCTATACGCTTTGAACCCACAATTCATGTCATGAAGAGGGACCCCGGTAAGAAGGGATGTCACCCGATTGAATACCTTCGAGGGGATCCGTTTGCTCAAGGGGTCGAACCGCTTCTTCTTCCATCCTGAAACCAGGTCACTCCCTTCCCGCAACCGGCCGAGCAGTTTGTGCATCTCAGCTGGCTGATCCTGCAGGTCCGCATCCAGCGTCAGAATCACATCTCCACTCGAGGCCTCAAATCCCGCTGACAATGCCGCCGATTTCCCGAAATTCCTGCGGAAACGGATGATTCGAATACGAGGATCCCGGGATTGTAACGCCTTGAGCAGTGCCAGCGAACCGTCCCGACTACCATCATCCACGTAGATGATTTCCGCGACGAGGTCGAGCTTTGCCAGTTCAACCGTCAGTTCCTGGTGAAGTTCAGCAAGGGAGCCCTTTTCATTGTAGAGAGGAATGATAACGGATATGCTTTTCATCGGTCCGACTCTAGACGCGTTTGAAGCGTAGATTATAGCATAGGGGTTTGTAAGGGCAGACCCCTTGAAACCACCGTGCAGACCGATTAGAAAGCGAACACATGAAGATCCTTATTACTGGTGGAGCCGGATTCATCGGCTCACATCTGGCAGAGCATCTCCTCGACCAAGGCCATAGTGTCTTCGTGATTGACGACTTGTCCACAGGCCAGTTCGAGAACATTGTCCACCTGAAAGAGAATCCCCGCTTCCACTACACGATCGATTCCATAATGGAAGTACAGCTCATGGCCGAGTTGGTCGATCGTGCCGATGTGATCTTCCACCTGGCCGCAGCTGTGGGTGTTCGCTTGATTGTCGAGAGTCCAGTCCGAACCATCGAGACGAACATCCGCGGAACTGAAATCGTGCTCGAACTGGCTGCCAAAAAGAAGAAACTGGTCATCATCTTCTCGACCTCCGAGGTCTATGGCAAAGCGGTCCGGGTGCCCTTCTCTGAAGACGCCGACCTCGTGCTGGGGCCGACCTCCAAGGGACGTTGGAGCTATGCCTGCAGTAAGGCGATCGATGAATTCCTCGCGCTCGCGTACTGGAGAGAAAAGCATCTGCCCGTCACCATTGTTCGCCTCTTCAATACAGTCGGCCCCAGGCCGACCGGACGCTACGGGATGGTTCTGCCGACCTTTGTAAGACAGGCGATGAACAGTCAACCGTTAACTGTCTTTGGAGACGGTCAGCAGTCCCGCTGTTTCGCACACGTCTCAGACGTCGTCGGCGCACTGGGGAAGGTCTTTACCCATCCAAATGCGGTCGGAGAGGTATTCAACATCGGAAATGATCAGGAAACCTCGATTCAGGGATTGGCTGAAATGGTACGCGAGATCACGGGCAGTTCCTCCAGCATAGATCTCGTTCCCTATGAACGAGCCTATGAAGCCGGTTTTGAAGACATGCCCAGACGGGTGCCCGACCTGGG
>CP070717.1:1381215-1386490 GCA_020350445.1 Acidobacteriota bacterium
ACAATCGGTGTCAGCAAGTGTGGGATGTTCTCGTAGAAGCCGAGTTCCAGACGCTTGGGATCGACCATGATGAAACGCACTTCATCGGGACGGGCCTTGTACAGAATAGAACAGACCATGCAGTTCAACCCGACACTCTTCCCCGCACCCGTGGCACCGGCAATCAGCAGGTGCGGCATCTTTGCCAGATCACTCACAATCGGTGTCCCGTTGATCAACTGTCCCAGACCGAGAGTCAGCCTCGACTTCGATTTCTGGAACTCGTTCGAAGCAAACAGTTCGCGGATGTAAATCACCCTTCTGGTCTCATTCGGGACCTCGATCCCCACCGTATTCTTTCCGGGCACCCGATCGATGCGAACCGATTCCGCTTTCATCGCCAGGCAGAGATCGTCTTCCAGGTTCGTGATTCGACTGTACTTGACACCGGGATCAGGCTTGAATTCGAAGGTCGTGACAACGGGGCCGGGATGGATCTGGTGAACCCGGCCGCTGACTCCAAATTCCGCACATTTCTGGGCCAGTTTCTGGGCCTGCTCGAGGAGTTTCTCCTCGTCGATCGGGGTCTCTCCTTCAGGCTCACGGAGGAACTCAATTGAAGGCAGCCGAAACTCCTTTTGCCGGCTCGGTTGCAACGGCTCCTTTTCAGTCCAGGGAGGGACCGTCTCCTGGACGGGATGCCGGGGCACCATGACCGGACGGTGTTCGGAGTGAGGGGTGCTCTCACTGGCAGCCTGAGTTTCTTCTTCCTCCTCTTCAGGCTCAGTCTGGATCATCTCGTCGAGCTTGATCTTTCTCGGCATCGACTGAGTGACAACTTCCTTCTTGCTTTTCTTGATCCGGGCCAGATCGCGCTGCTCCTGCCGGCGCTTCTTCCATGCGTTGATCCGGGAGGAAAGACTCAATTCAGAACTCCAGTTTCGAGCCGTCAGCCAGTTGAGGATTCCATCGATCGAAAAACGAGTGGTCAGCAGCAGTGAAGTCAATAGAATCGCTGTCAGTAAGATCACCGCTCCCGTCAGGTTCAGGTGCTGCTGCAGCATCTGGGAGAAGACGATACCGAGGACTCCACCGGGTGTGAAATTGACCGATTCGGGGAGCTGGAATGCGAGAAGCGTCAGGCCAGTCGCTGTCGAAAGCACGATGCAGAGGAAACTGAGGGCCTTGATGTAGGGGTATTCGATTTCTCGACTCCTCAGTTTTCGATAGCCCACCAGCAATAGCGGAATGGGCAGCAGCAGTGCGGCAAATCCGACACCCTGGAAGAGCAGGTCAGCAACCCAGGCGCCGAATCTTCCAATCAGGTTCTGAACCTGATTCCCCGGTGCGGCGACGTTGAGTGAGGGATCGGTCCCGCTGTAAGTGAATAAAGCGACATAGAGGAGGAGAGTCAGGGTCAGGAGCAAGAGACCCAGGACCTCGTTAGTCTTGTTTCTTTGATGAATGATCATCTTCGCCATGAATGCACCCGCAGAACTTCCTCAATCAGAGCGGCGGTCAAACTGCGCACGCCATTGTTTCGACACTTCACCCGACTTCAGCATAGCAGAGACGGCAGACACCCCTTGAGGGGGCGGAGGGCTGTATAAGGCGGGAAGTCAGCGAGTGTTGAAGTTCAGGCTGAGACTAGATTTCCAGGGTCAGCGACAGGATCAGAGGGCGCTTTCCAGTCTGCTTCCGGAAGAATCGTTTCAGCTCCTTGCGGATGATCTCGTTGAAAAGCTCGTCATCCTGCTTCTCTTCAAGGGAGGTTTCCTCGACGATCTCCTGGATTCTCAGGGATGCCTCGGCAAGAAGGCCTTCGGAATCATCAATGAAGATAAACCCTCTCGAGACGATTTCGGGCTCCCCGAGGAGAACTCCCGTCCGGCGGTCAATTCGCAGGATGACGATGACGAAACCGTCCTCGGAGAGGAATCTGCGTTCCCGCAAAACCATTTCATGGACTTCTTCGAGAATGCCGTCGTCGATGAACCGCCGTCCAACCGTGACCTTGTCGACAACCTCCGCTGCCTCGGGATCGAGACGCAGGACATCGCCTGTCTCCATCAGGACGATTCTCTCCTGCGGTAAGCCCTGATCGCGGGCAATCCAGGTGTGGCTTTTCAACTGGCGATACTCTCCATGAATCGGGATGAAGAAGGAAGGTTTCGTCAGGTTGATCATCAGTTTCAGGTCGTCGCGGTAGCCGTGTCCAGACACGTGGACCTGGGAGTGGCTGGTATCAACGACCCGGGCGCCTCTGCGGAAGAAGTGATTCACCATGCGGGAGATCGACTTCTCATTTCCAGGGATGATCCGCGTCGAGAGGATCACGGTGTCCCCCTCTTCGACCGTGAGATTCTTGAACTGATCGATAGCCAGCCTTGTCAACGCCGACATCGGCTCGCCCTGGCTACCGGAGGCCAGAATGACAACCTCTGAGGGGGGCAGGTCGCGGGCCTGTTTGACCGTGGCTAGAATCTCCGGAGGCGGATTGAGATAGCCCAACTCATTGGCGATCCGTATATTGTTGACAATGCTGCGGCCAACCGGAACGACGACTCTTTCAAATTCTCTCGCAAGGTCGAAAATAATCTGGATTCGGTGAATGCTGCTGGCGAAGGTCGTGGCGACGATCCTTCCAGGGGCCTGACGAAAGATGTTGCGCAACGGTTCCCGGACGTTCGATTCCGAAGGGGCCAGACCCGGGACAGCCGAGTTGGTACTGTCGGAAAAGAGGGCGAGCACACCCGATTCGCCGTAACTCGCCAGACGGTGCAAGTCGCTCATCTTTCCATCAATCGGAGTCTGGTCGAACTTGAAGTCCCCGGACCAGATCAGGGTCCCCGCCGGAGTCCGAATGGCTAAACAGAAGCTATCGGGATAGGAATGGGTCACGTGCAGCGCTTCGATCTCGAAGCAGCCCAGGTTCAGAACCTGGCGGGCCGCGATCTCGTTCAAGCGAGCCCGATTCAAGAGCTGTCGCTCCTTCAATCGCTCCGAAACCAGGCCGAGAGTGAGCCGGCTGCCATAGATTTCAACATCCAGGTCCTGCAGGAAGAAGGACACGGCCCCGACATGGTCTTCATGCCCGTGGGTCAGGATGATCCCTCGCAGCTGATCTTCGTTTTCTTTGAGGAAGGTGATGTCGGGAACGATGACATGAACCCCCAGTCCCGTCCCGCTGTCGTGTGAGGGAAAGCCCATCCCGGCGTCAATGACAATCATGTCGGATCCACAGCGCAGGGCGGTACTGTTCATCCCAAATTCGCCCAGACCGCCGAGCGGGATCACCTCAACAAAGTTGTTCATGGTGTAAAGGATAGCACGCGGGTCAGCGAGCGATAGACCTCGAGTGAGATTTCTTCAGCCCGTGCCTTGGGGGCGATTCTGAGACTCTCGAAAGCCTGCCGCAGAAGGTCGGGTTCGATCCCCAAACCTGTAAGGTTATTCCACAATGTTTTCCTGCGATGGCGAAAGGCCGTCTGAATCAATCGAAGAAAGAACGGGTAGTCGATTTCTTCTTGAGGCTCAACGTACGGACTGATCTGCATAACGTGGGAAATGACCTTGGGACGGGGTCGAAACGCCCCGGGAGCGACATCGAAACCCTTCTCTCTGCGGAAGCGGTGGGCCAGTACCAGTGTGAGGTACCCATAGTCCTTCGAACCGGGAGCGGCCAGGATCCGATCTGCAACTTCCTTCTGGACCATGAAGGTGAAACTTTGAAACCCGATTCGTTCTTCAGCCATCCTAGTCAATATTCGCGTGGCGATGTTGTAAGGCAGGTTGCCCAGCAGCTTGATTTGCTTTTGCTGGGAACTGTCATTTACATCCCTGGGCGAATGTTTTTTTGGAATGAGCAGGTTCCAGTCGAGTTCGAGAACATCGGCCTCGACCAGGTGAAATCGGGCACCGACAGGGTTTGCAGGGGCTGCGAACCGATCCTTCAGCTGGGGGATCAGGTCGGTATCGATTTCAACGCCATAGACGGTGGCGCCAGTCTGCAGGATGGCGTCGGTTAGTTGTCCGGTACCGGGCCCGATTTCAATAACTGTGTCGGACTCGCCAATTCGGGCGAAATCGACGATTTTTCGGCAGATATTGGAGTCCTGAAGGAAGTTCTGGCCGAACGATTTCTTGGCGTGTATCGGTTTCACCAAAATGGAGCCTATGCTACCATAACCGATGGAATTATTGAGATTTAGCAGATCGATTTGGAGGCGATGATGAGTCAACACGTGAAAGACGTGACAGATCAGAGTTTTGATACGGAAGTCCTTCAATCTGAAGTTCCTGTGTTGGTCGATTTTTGGGCTGCATGGTGTGCCCCGTGCAGGATGCTGGCCCCGACCGTCGACCAGGTGGCGGATGATTTTGAGGGCAGGGCGAAAGTGGTCAAACTTAATGTCGACGATAATGCCGAGACTTCGGCACGTTACAACATCCGCGGTATCCCGACGCTCCTGCTATTCAAGGGCGGGGAAGTCCGGGACCAGATCGTGGGTGCGACTTCGAAGGATCATATTGCCCGTTTGATTGAGGCCCAGCTCTAAAGAGCCCGGCTACATCAGAGGGTTTTCTCTCGAGCAAGGCAGGACGGTGTTTCCGTCGTTCGCCTTGCTCTTTTTTTTGTTTTGCCCTTCACGCAGGACCCATTCTGAAGTAACTTTTGTGCACCATGGCAAATATCGTTTTAGTCGGAACGCAGTGGGGTGACGAAGGCAAGGGGAAGATTGTCGATCTGGTAACGGAGCGGTTCGACGTGGTCGCTCGTTCACAGGGTGGGCATAATGCGGGTCACACCGTCATTATCGGCGGGAAACAATATATTCTGCACCTGATTCCATCGGGAATCCTCCATCGCAACAAACAGTGTGTCGTCGGAAACGGCGTCATCATCGAGCCGTTTGCGTTACTGGAAGAATTGCGGATGCTCGAGGAGTTTTCCCTGGAGAATCGTCTTTTTATCAGCGATCGGTGCCACCTCATCATGCCCTATCACACGGCGGTTGAGCGGGCTGAAGAAGAACGCCTGGGCGATCGGAGGATCGGTACGACGAGTCGTGGGATCGGTCCCTGTTACGAGGACAAGATCGGACGTCGCGGCTTGCGCGTCTGCGATCTTACGGATCCAGACCGTTTTCGGCGAAAGGCCACCCAGAATGTCGCTTTCAAGAACCTGATTCTCGAGCAGCTCTATGGCGCCGAACCGCTTGACGCCGAACAGATCGTGGATTCCTATCTCGGGATTGCTGACCAGTTACTCCCGTTCGTGACGGATACCGCCCGC
>CP070717.1:1386590-1390020 GCA_020350445.1 Acidobacteriota bacterium
AGTGGTTTCGAACCCGACCGTCGAACGTGACAACAGCACCGGCTCGAGGAGAGCGTACAGCGTCCAGAACACGTTGCAGGTCGATCGGCTCCCGGGTCAGTTCTATCAACGGGCACCTCCACTCACTGGGGGAAAGAATGCCACCTCATCCCCCGTTTTCAGGACCCGCTCCCAACTCCCGTACTGTTCATTGACGGCTACCCTGCAAATCGCCTGGTAACGATCCAACTCGGGCCAGCGGCGAGTTAATTTACGAAAGAGGTCCCGGGCCGTTTCACCCTCTTCCAACTCCAATTCCAGGGTCGACTCACCGGCGACCTCCGACAACATCGCGAACAGAAGAATCCTAACCACGGTTCAAAATTATAAACAATTCCTCGAGACAGCCTTTCTGAACTTGAAATCAGATTGCTTTTAGAGTAAAAAAGCACACACTTCATTAATTAATTGTCAAAGAACTAAGACACCCCGAGTCTTCTCTGGACGATTGAGATGGGGTTGTGCCGGTCAAATGGGCATCGGCATCACCCAAAAGATTGTAGAACTGAGGTATTTCCATGAGCGGTCATTTATTGATGGTTGTTGCAATCGTTGCGGTCATACTGGTCATTGTGGGGGTCGAACGCCTGAGCCATCGGCGTCGGACAAAGGCCTCCTCTCCGGACTGCAACATGGAGCAGGCTTGGCAGTATTACCTGGACCACCCCCAACTGGTCACGGAGCGTGATCGCAAGGTGATGGCCAGGTTCGAGGAAACACTCGAATCGGAGGGAATCGAAGAGCTTCGACAGAACCTTCGATCGATTGAGACTGAAGCTTCCGACCAACCGGCCCCGCTACAGTTCATCCGTGAGAAGATCATGAACGCAACCGATCGCTTTATGATGATCGAATACCTGTCGGGGCTGGCTGACCAGGCACCGTCGGCAGACTTCTGCCGCGACGTCCTGCAGGCCGGAGCCCTCCGCACGTATGCCGGACTCAAATACGGGGACTTCTCCGCCCAGGATTGGTATGCCCACTATCTCAAGATGGCTGAGATGCATACCAAGAATGTGACGGGAATGATTGAGAACTCGACCCAGGGTAATCACTCATCGCTGGAATCGAGCCTGCATGAACCGTTGAGCCAGTCGATGCGGGAAGTGCGAAAGGCGCTGCTGAAGTTTCCCGTGCGAACCCAGGTCCTTTCCGATGAACTACTGGGTCCAAGGGTTGCGGCCGAGACGGCATCAGAAAAGCAAGTCGCTCAGCTGGCGAGCCTAATGAGAGCCCGCTTCAACAAGCTGTTCAGCGGCCAGCTTTATGGATCGGTCGATTCAGCCCTGGTGAATCCGGGCGGGCTGTTCAAGGTCGAATCGGCAATCCTGTACACGCAGTTGGTCAACCGCTTCCCCGATGATGATCAAGCCTGGTCGAAGGTTATGGATCAGGCCCTGAGCAACCAACCTGCTCTGCTGCAGGATAAACAGAACCTGCTTTCCATTGGCCGGCACTTTCAGGGGACCTGGAGCCGTACGAAAGAGGGGCCACTGATGGAAACCCTCACCTCGGGATCAACCCTGGTTTGTACATCTAGATCGAATGGAGACCAGGGCCGCCAGTTCGCCCAGCAGGTCAAAGGTGATGCGATGGAACTCGTTCGGCTCGTGACCGACATCGTCGTTCCGGCTTTACGGTAGGAATCGCCTCCTCTATCGGGAGTGGGGATTCCCTGAGGCGGGATCTCAGTTCAGTTCAAGCCGGGATTCGATTCGGCTCTCGGTGCACGCATAGAACTCGAGATCCATCTTCCCGGGAAGCAGTTGGTCGGGACGGATGAATCCTTTGAACTCGGAATCACCGTCCGCGTTTTTCCAAACCGCAGCCAATGAGAGGATGCGCCCCTCGTATCCGATACCGATGAATCGTGGCGGATTCTTGCCGACGACTTTGCCCGCGACTGTACAGGGGAGAAAGGATCCTTCTGGATCGATCGAACGAAACGCCGAAGGATCATCCAACCGCACCCGGAGTTCCGAACTGACGGGCAGTTGGCTTGGAACGGAAAGGTTGATAACTGACGCCGACGGCGTGAGCGAGAAGAAGCCGTCTCTCCCGACAGAACGCGCCAGCCTGATCACCGGGTTGTTCTCAGTTTCCGAACTCTCAGAACTCGAATTGCTTCCCAAGGTCAGCATCAAATAGGGCTGATCGGTCTGACGGCATCCATCCGGATCAGGTTCTTCATGGTATATCCCAGGATCGAGCCACCTGTAGGACTTCCCGTAACGGAGTTGTGAGAATTGCCCTTCCAAAACAGCGAAGAACCGCACATCCTCAGCATCAGTGAGTCGCTCCACCGGAATCTCGAAACGGAACCTGGAGTTCCCAAGGCTGGGTTGAGATAGGGTCCTTGCAACATCGGGAGCAGGCAGATCCACAACCGTCTCGCCTTCATACAGGCCGTTTCGAAACATCAGGACTCGCTCAGCCGGGACTCCTGAACGGCTGTTCCCGGCCCATCCAGTGAACACATAACGCCCCTCGTCAATCGAAGTGTTATCCAGCCACCCGCTCAATTCACTCAGGGTTTCGACCTCACCCTCGAAGCAGATCGCGAGTTCCCGGATCTGCTCAAACTTGTTATTGAGGAAGATCGGTTCTGACCGGTCCACATGGAAGAGCCGTTTCTCCTTTCGTTCTGGAGCAGAGAGCGACAACCCGTCAACCTTCCATGGGATCTCAAAGCCCAGATCCCCGGCCATGATCGGGAGAACATCCACGAGTTCAACATTTCGATCTGAAACTGCCCCAGTCGTCTGGAAAGGCCGCTTGATGAACAACGGGACATTCAACACCTGGCGAAAATGTCCGGGCAGCGCGATTCGATGCTCCATTCCCGGTTCAAAGCCCACTCCGTGATCCGAACACACCGCCAGCCAACTGGAGTCGTAAATCCCTGCGCGCTGAAACAGATCGAGGAGTTCTCCGAGGACCTTGTCGGCATACCCAACTTCGAGCAGATGGGCCTGATATGCCGTGGCCACGGCATTCACATCTTCCAACCACAACTTGTTCTTGAGCGGGATGTTGTAGCCATTCCTCCGTTGGTGCACTTGCCCGCTCGGCAGATGGATCCAGGGGAAATGCGGGGTCTGCATGTGGAGAAAGATGAACTGGGTATCGGCATCCGTGGTGAGAATGCCTTCCAATCTCTCGAGAAGCTCACCGAGATCTTCCTTAGCCTGCGATTGGAGAAACCCGGCCCAACCTCGATCCACCGGAGGAAGCTTGCTTGCCAACTTGCGTGGGAGGATGAAATGGGCATAAGTCAACGCCGTATCGGCAAGCAGTACCACCCAACGCTTTGCCATGCTTCCCGTTTCCAGTTCGGTGGAGAACCCGGGAGGACATAGACGAGTCACAGTTTCGAACGAAACGCTTCGGG
>CP070717.1:1390120-1394510 GCA_020350445.1 Acidobacteriota bacterium
AACCCTATGTCGCGAATGGGCTGAACACTTGACACAGGAAGGCTTTGATGTCGAAGTCCTTACAACCACCATCCGTGAGTTCCAGAGTGATTGGAACGAATCCCATTACAGACCCGGAGTTTATCGGGAGAATGGGGTCACCGTTCGGCGGTTCGAGCTTCGTAGAGGAGCTCATGGAGAATTCAACGCGATCAACAAGAGGCTGCTGCTTGGGCTGAATATTACCAGGGAAGAGGAATCCACTTTCGTCCACGAGGGCCCCAACAGTGAGCATCTGGTAGGCTACATAGAGTCTCACCGGAACGAGTCTCATTTTCTCTTTATTCCTTACCTTTTCGGAACGACCTACTTCGGCATTAAGGCGGCCCGAGATCGGGGTATTCTCATCCCTTGCCTTCATGATGAGGCTTACGCCCGAATGCGACTGTTTCGGGAGTGCTTTTCAGAGGTTTCTGCATTCATGTTCAACTCCTATCCAGAGCAGGCTTTAGCCGAAGACATGTACAAGATTGGCGATGCCCGTAAGATCGTCCTGGGTATGGGAATGGAGCCAATTCCAGCTGTCGACCCTGAGGCATTCAGGTCAAAGTACAGCCAAAAGAACCCTTTTCTACTTTATGTTGGCAGAAAGGATGCTACAAAAAACACCGAACTTTTGATCGCTTACTTCCAGCAGTTCAAGAAAGACCATCCTCACCGTCTTCTCGACCTTGTACTGATTGGCAGTGGAGAGGTTGCGTGTGATGATCCGGCAGTCCGTGATCTGGGGTTTGTCGCTGCTCAGGACAAGTACAATGCCTATGCGGCAGCGGAAGTCTTCTGCAACCCCTCTACGAACGAGAGTTTTTCCATTGTCCTGATGGAAGCCTGGTTGAGTCGGACTCCGGCCCTGGTTCATGCCATGAGCCCGCCCATGCGCGATTTCGCTGAGAAAAGCCGAGGAGGCCTGATCTTCAGCGATTATTATGACTTCGAAGCGTGTCTACTCCACCTGCTCGACAACAAACGTGACGCCGAAGACCTAGGTCTGAATGGCCGTAACTTCGTGAACGAACACTTCACCTGGCCGGTCCTGATTTCCCGATTCGACAAGTGGATCTCCAATACAACCAGCGCAAACGCAGTTCCAAACGAAGATTAGGGAATGAAAGGCAAGGCAATTCACCAGATCACTTCCGGTTTTCTAGTTGGAGACGCAATCTCGGATGAGGCACTGAATATCCAGAAGGTACTCCGACAGCAGGGCTCTGTGTCTGAGATCTTCTCAGACCGGGACCACATTGCAGAGACTTCCCGTCAATTATGTGGGCCTATGGAGTCATTCAGCCCAACTGAGACCGACCTGCTGATTTACCATTACTCCATAGGAAGCACGACCCTCCCCGATGCTCTCGCCTTCCCGGGTAAGAAGCTGATGATCTATCACAACATCAGCCCACCGGAGTACTTCGAAGAGTACAACCCGGAGATTGCCGACCGGCTGAGATCGGGACGCCAGGGACTCGGTGAGGTGTCGAGAGAATTCGATATTGCGCTCGCCGATTCCGACTTCAATCGCAGAGAGCTCGACAAGCTGGGATTCCAGGATACCGGAGTTCTTCCTATCTTGTTTGACCGAAGCAAACTACTGTCCCCGTCGAACTTGCGCCGACCTTTCTTCCTTCGCAAGCCCAGAACGACCGTACTCTTCGTGGGCCGCCTCGTCCCCAATAAAAAGGCCGAAGATCTCCTCGGAATCTTCAACCTATACCAGAAGTACTACAACCCGGCGAGTCGCCTCGTCTGGGTCGGTTCCTGGGGAGGAATGGAACTCTACCACCGGGAACTCAAGATGATGATCGATGACCTGGGCCTTGAGGATGTGTACCTGACCGGACACATACCTCGCGAGGTTCTGGCCGCATGCTTCGTTGGCGCCGACGTGTTCGTCAGTGTCAGTGAACATGAAGGCTTCTGTGTACCAGTGCTGGAAAGCTTCCATTACGGTCTTCCAATTATCGCCTATGCTGCCGCTGCAGTCCCCGAAACGGTTGGAGATGCAGGGATACTCCTTGCGGAAAAGGACTCCTTGACCTTTGCCGAAGCGATCGACCTCGTCTGCCGCGATAAAAATCTCAAACGAGCACTAGCGCAAAGGGGGCTCCAGAGACTCAGTGACCAGTTTTCCTTCGATCGGACGGCCGAGCTATTGGTCCACAACATCTCCCGCCTCCTCGGACCCGCGGCCTGAAACCAGGCCTGGGAAGCCCATTGACACGGAACCCAACTCACTGAACAGCCCCGAGAAGAGCAGAGACTAAGACTCGGTCGTCTCAGCGGAGGAAGGATTCCCCTGAAGAGAAACTCGGATACGATTGTAGGTTCTCCAGAAGAGGTTCTTACACCGATCTTCAATCAGCGAACGGTCCAGCCTTCTGAGACTCGCTCCCTTGAAGATCAGCTGCCCTTTCGGCGTATCTGTGACGATTCGCACCTTGACTGATGAGCCCGAATACCGGGGAAGTCGGAAAAAGAGTTTGTGCCACCCGGGAAAGACCTTGAACTGACGGAGCTTCTGGTCATTCACATAGACCGTCCCTTCGAGCTCCACCCATTTCGATGGCCCGAGTTCCAATGTCAGCACGGGTTCCCCACCGTACGCCAGGAAGAGTGTCGCCTCTCGATCGAGAGGGCGAAACGCCCGGCCAAATCGATCATGCGCCATCGGCCCCCAGCCCAATCCATAAAACTCATCCTGCCCAACCTTAATCTCACTTGGCAGCTTCGAACTCTCCCGCGAGCCATTCCATATGGTCCGCCGACAGTTCCAGCACTCTTCCGGAGGGTCGGTGCTCTTGAGTTGACGGCGAAAGTCGGTATACGTTGGGCCATACCAGATCTCGTCAAACGACTGCTCATAGACATTGCCCAGAACCGTCCCGGAAATACAGCAGGGATGAACATTGCCATCATGACCGATGACAACATGGGCCCAGGGAACGCCACAACCTTTGCGGAACCCCATCTGGGCCGTTTGCTCTGGTTTGTAATCCATTGAGAAATAACGATCATCCACAGGATTCCCTTCCGGCCACTCACCCAACTCATGGAATAGGCGCATCGACGGAAAGACCAGCTTCACGTTTTCCAGAACAGCTCTCTCAATGCACTCCCGCAGTGCTTCCCTGGCCTCCTCCTGTCGTCCGACGGTCTTCTGCGAGTCGAGCCTGAAATCATCAGTCAGCGTGAAATCGTCAACAATATCGATACTAAGCGAGGGTGTTTCCAGTTCGGCCACCAAACGGACCATTTCGGGAAGTTCAGCGATGTTTTCGGCCATTGCGACGAAGGCAATCCCGATGCTCGGGTTGTCAACTCCCCGCTCCTTCTTGATCCGATTGAGCAACTGGACATTGTTCTGGACGGTTTCAAGATCGGTCCCCACCCTAATCTGGGCAAACGTCTCAGGGTCTGCGGCATCGATCGAAACCGCCAGAGAATCCAGACCGGAATCGATTAATTCATGGATCCGAGATTCGGTCAGTAAAACGGCGTTGGTCGTCACATGAACCCTGGGGCCAAACTGTTTGATGAACTTGATGATTTCTGGAAGTTGTTTATTGATCAGGGGTTCGCCGATCCAGGAGAGAATCACCTCATCCAACTTTGGGAAGACGGTTTCCAGGCGCTCAAGAAGTTCGAACTTCATGTTTCTGAACAGGCTTCCGCTAGGAGACCGGTCGATCGTACGGGGACACATTGGACAACGGAGATTACAGAGAGAACTGGTTTCAATAATCGACAGTTTTGGATAGCGCAGATCCCGGCCGAGAAAATGCTCCTGGTAGATCTCGCTCTCTTCGAAAAAGACGGGGTGTTGCTTCAATTCCTGTTCCGTACAGTGATTCTGGGCTTCAGCCGAGCGTAACCAGAGAACTGTTCCTCGCCGGGAAGTACCTCAAAGGCAACGGCATTGTCGATCCAATCGTAACAGACCCCAAGGTGATCGGTACCCGAATGAACCGCAGTGGCAAGATAATAGTGGCGCGGTCCGACATCCAGGTCGAGTTCGAAAACCACAGTAGATCGAGTGACATCCATTGGAATCGGCACCTGTGCCAGGCAGGTGTTCGTCCCAAAAATATCATTTCCCAGCCGGTCTCGGATGAGGATTCCGACTGATGGATCTTCCAACTCCTTTCTCAGCTTGATAGAAACCTCAAAACGCACTCGATCCCCGCACCGAACGGCACGAACCGGACGACCGTCGGCATCCAGCATTTCTACAGATTCGATCTCTGCCTCATAACTGCCATAACGTCGATTTCGGTCTACCTCGCGCATTTCGATGTTGGCTTCACTGGCTCGTTGTGCAACCAGCGAAATGTACTCGGAGCAAATTGCATCGACC
>CP070717.1:1394610-1397429 GCA_020350445.1 Acidobacteriota bacterium
CAAATTCCAGGGCAAACGGAACCCCTGCACAACGGCTCACGCTGATCTCGACTGTGAATGTCCCATCCTGTTCGGTGATAGAAGTGCGAGAGAAGAGTTCCTGCTCTTCAGACCTTTCACGCAGATCGCGGTCTCCGCGCCCCCAGCTTCCATCGGGTCTGCGCTGGTGGCGCAGAAGGGGCTGATAATAGGGGCCGCTCAATCGCTGTTCCATTGATACGTTCTGCCCTCTGACTTCGAGACGTTCGCCCCGGAACTGTCCCTTGCCAAAGAAGGCAGAGGCGAAACGGAGAGCCTCCAAAACGGCTTCCCCCTTGTGCAGCGACAAGAGGCGCGAGTCACCGGAAAGGATTGTGCTGCTGGTGCGCCCCCGCCGCACGCGAACCAGGTCTGAATGGGTGAAGTGCCGGAAGAAGTTATCGGGCAGGGGTTCCGTCGCTGGGAGTGGCTTTGCCAGCGAAGGATCTTCCAGGAAGTAGATGAGTTTGTCGGACAGTGTCTCTGGGCCATACCCTTCGATCAGCTTTGTCATGGCTGCGAAGCGCGGGTTGGCGTCCCTAAGTGCCAGATAACGGTAGGGTAGATAGTAGCCGAGCGGGTAGGCGCGAAGATTCCTGTCCTGGCGGCGGGAGGCCTCGGTCACTACTTCTCCGTTGGAGTGCAGGTAGTACAGCGTCATCTCCAGGTTCTTCCGCACCGGTTCCAGCAGTGCAGGGCGATCGAGCAAACGAGCTACATTCATCAGGACCCGGTCGCAGGTCGGAGAATAGATTGAAGCGCTACGTTCCGTGTACTGTCCATCCGGGTCGAGGTCTATCCCTTCAGCCAGCCAGGTGTCGATGCGCTCGATGTACGATGGGTTGGGGCGAAGAGAATGAAGCCGGGCCAGGGCCGAGCAGACAACCCAGCGATGATTGGGTGTATGAATCCCTCCAGCTACCAGAGCTCGCCCTGCAGCTGTCTCGAATTGTTCCAGCAGCGACTTCAGGCGATCCAGGTGAGAGTCTTCGATCTTCGCCAACACGGCCGATGAGACACACAGAGGCTCAAGAACGAAGGCGGTGTCGGGAGGTGAATGGAAGTTCGTCGTGGCTAGGTCGATTGTCCCATCGCCGTGCTGATGCCTGAGGAGACACTCAACGGCTTTTTCCATCCTGAGAATCAACCCGGGTTGTAGATGACGGCCAGAGTCTTTGGAGCAGAACGCCGCCGTCAACCGATGGATGAAGCCCGCTGTCGAACCTGCCGAGTAGATTCCGTACTGATCGAAAAGGCCGCCTCGATAGGGGCCGGAAGCGAGCTGCGCCTCGATAAGACGTTCGACGACTTCATCGTTTGCCAGGGCTAGCGCTTTCAGGAAGTCGGAGGGCAATCCCATCAATGTCGAACAAATCCCAGGAGCCAACAGCAATCCGCTTCCCAAGGTCTGAATGAATCGCCTGCGATGAATCTCCTCCATCCGGTTCCTCCTCTTCTGTCCGAAGGTCGTCAATGCGGGTATCGATTGGCCTACAGTACACGGAAGGCAGGATTAGAGGAAGAGGGAACGGATGGGGTGGGTGCTCTCGCTCGTTTCAAATCTGATCTTTACTTCCCGCAGTGTGAAAACTAGCATGGTTTGGAGAGGGACCATCACCATGAAGCTTTTTGGAAGAATAGTCGGAGCAGTAGCCTGAGGGAGCTTGGCGGGTGCCGTGTGCATCTGGATCCTGGGACTCACGACTCAGACCGCGCTTATCGTCGGTGCCGCCCTGTGCGGAGGCGTCCTTTTGATCGAGTCGCTCAAGGCGGTAGCCAGGGCGAAGAAGGAGACCTGATCGCCTGGTTCCCGACCGAGCCTCACAACCATGCAGAATTCAAGGACTCCTGTGATCTGGTGTAACGCGTTCAGAAACACTGCTAGCGAGAAGCTGCTGATTAAGGAACTCGAGGGGTACGAGATTGTCTTTTCGAAGCAGCCTGAGGATCCCATTCCGGAAGGTGTCGAGGTTATCTTCGGCCACCCCGATCCTGAAAACTTGATCGCGCTTGATGCTCTGAAATGGGTTCACCTCGACAGTGCTGGGTATACGCCGTACGACACTCCGGTTGTGCGGGAGTTCTTGCGTGTCAGAGAGATCCCGCTCTCGAACAGTTCCCCCGTTTACGCGGATCCCTGCGCTCAGCATCTGCTGGCTCTGATGCTGGCAGGGGCCCGGCAACTACCGCAGGCCTTCGGCAATGTCGGAGGCTGGGACCAGTGGAACCTGCGGGCACAGTCTTCAACGTTGACCGGCCAGACCGTCATGCTGCTCGGCTACGGGCAGATCGGACAGAGGTTAGCCGAACTTCTGGCACCCTTCAAAGCCCGGGTTCTGGCCGTCCGCCGCCAGGCCGTAGTTCCGCATCAGGATGTTCAAGTCATTTCCCCTTCAGAAATCCGGGAGTATCTGGGTGAAGTCGACCATCTGGTCAATATGCTGCCGGACAATCCTTCCACTCGAGGTTTTGTCGAAGAGACTCTGTTCAAGGATTTGAAGGAGGGCGCCACCTTCTACAACATCGGCCGCGGAACAACTGTAGATCAGGATTCCCTGGCCAAAGGTCTGTCTCGTGGCAGACCCAGAGCGGCATTCCTGGATGTAACCGACCCGGAACCTCTCCCGCCGGACCACGCCCTCTGGCAGATTCCGAACTGTCACATCACACCGCATACTGGGGGTGGGCAATCGGACGAGTTCCCGGCGCTGGTGCGACACTTTGTCATGAACTGGAGACGTTTTCGCCAAAATCTGCCTCTGATTTCACGAGTCTTCTGACCTTCGAACTCCGTCCCCAAC
>CP070717.1:1397529-1400769 GCA_020350445.1 Acidobacteriota bacterium
CCGAGAGAACCCGCTCCCCCACCAGCATAAATCGCTGCAGGAAAGAAGAGGCCGTTTTGTCATTTCAGTTGAAATGTCTGGGATCCGATCCGGTCACTTTGATAGTCGTAGAGGATCACTTTTATGCGATCTGCCTCGATCCGCTCTTGAATTGAGAGTCGCTTTATCAGGGGAACGGGCCGACTGAGGTTTCCGCGAAAGTGGATCGGAGAAAGATTCAGGTCGGCCCAGTCCTGGAATGCGAGTCTCCCGTCTTTCGTGTAACCGAATGTCGTCCATGCCATCTGTCTGGTCCTGTTGTCTCGCGCAGGCCCCGTGGTAAATGAGTCGAGCCGCAGACTGAGATTGAGCAGAAGCTCTCGGTGGTTTCCACGTTCTTCAGGCTCGCTGATTTGGCCGTTGAATGAGACATCTTCGATTACCTCGGGATACTCCGCAGCGGTGACGATCCTACTGTACATCCTGGCGTAGTCACTGTCGTATTCCTGGGTGAAGGGGATTGCGTAGTAGCCTCTGCGGGCGAGGACGCGATATCCCTTGCGTCCGACATGTACGTCGATTGTCCGGAATGAACCATCGAAATCGCGGTTGGTGGGACGATAGCTGATTAGATACGAATGCCGGGTCGCATCACCCGTCTGTCGCAGCGCTTTGTCTATGTCCGTTCGAATGAATGAGAATCCACCGGTCAATTCGGCAAGGCCGTCCAGGTACTCGAGTCCCCTCGCCTGGGTGATCTGGCCTCCAGGGGCATTCCGAAGGAATCGCATTTCCCAGTCGCCACTGCCCATACCCTGGTTTGGGGAATACCTGGATGGGACATCGAGTCCGGTATGTCCTGTATGAAAGCAGTGAATCCGGACGCGAGCGTCGCTCGCCGTACTTGTCAGACTTCGGTTGTCCTCAAGCCTCGGCAAGAAGAGTCCGTACTCTGTAAAGAAGATGATGTGCTTTTCTCCCGGGCTGAAGCGCAAATACTCGATGGCTGCAAAGAGCTTCGCTATATCCTGGTTCGTTCGAGCCCGTCCTTCCATGTAAGTATCGAATGGGAGGTCGGTGAGAAAGCCCATAGAAGCCGGATCGGCTCCTGCTGTTCCGCCAGTCCAGCGTTCGTAGGCGGATGTTATCCCATTGTGGTGAGTCCACTCAGCGGTTGAAAGTAAGGAGCGCTCGCTCTGTTCCGAGACCGGCTTCTTCCTGTCGAAGGGGTCTTGATCAGCGAGTACCGTCCGTGATCTGGTG
This sequence comes from Acidobacteriota bacterium, assembly GCA_020350445.1. Lineage (GTDB taxonomy): Bacteria > Acidobacteriota > UBA6911 > RPQK01 > JAPXNP01. The sequence goes on from CP070717.1 coordinate 1,398,772, forward strand.
CCTATCCGGTCGAAAAGGGCATCGATCCTCTTCCGAAAGGACTCGGGCATTTCCATGATCCCGTAGATGGAAGCCAATCCAGCCGAGTGGACCTTGATCACAGTTTCAAGATGCTCACTGATATCCTGGTACTCCGTGATGAACTGGGCGATCAGTTCGTGGTCGGTCGTGAATGCTGTCGCGCGGTCATAGGCCATTACGGCAACCCTATCCTCAGGATCAAGCCCTTCACGAACGAATTGAATCAGTGATCTGAGCGGCTTGAAAACCTGGTGAGCTCCTCGCCCCAGCACAATAAGAAAGGTCCGATGAGAGGAGACCCCCGAGCGAAGGGAAGAACCCAACGGTGAATCCGGGGAGTCGACAGTCTTCAGAGAGAAGTGTGTGATTTGCTGAGGATCTCCGTCCTCCTTCAGGCGGAAGTCCTTTCGGGACAGGTCACTGACTGGACGCCCCTTCTCGTCGAGGACAATGACATCGACCGGGACCAGATCGACGGCGACCTCGACCTGCGCGGCAGGATTCGAGTCCTGCAGAGCGCTTGAATACAGAAACTGGGGCCAGCCGAATCCCAGTCCCGTCAGAAGAAAACTGAGTAAAGCAAGGCTTCTTGCCATGATTCTCTCCTCCCGTAAGAATGCTTACCCGCGGAGCGTAGGATGCTGATCACCAAACCCTACGAAAACCCCTTATGATTGATTCTAGATGGGAAGTGTTGTGGAGACAAGGCTTAGGAATCGCTCAATTCGAGTGTCCCGGAGCGCGTGGCGGCAGGAACAACAGAGGGTTCGAGGCCTCGGAAGATCATTCAATCCATCTGGGTTCACTTTTTGGGACTGGTTTGCGATGAACTGGGAGAGTACGATCGGGGGCAGGTTGTTTCAAATGAAATTTGTGTTGACTGAGTTGGAGATGTTTCGGATGAGCAAAGACAGGTTCGTAGTGTTGCTGGTGTTGTGGTCTGCAGTGGTTCTGTTGGCAAACTGTGCTCCGCAGGAACCGGTGGCCGAAGTCGATCCACTTGAGGCCTACGAGGGGCGTTGGAATGTCAAGGAAGTCAGTGGCGACAGGGTTTCCTCGTCCTGGCTCGAAATCAAACGTGAGGGTGAGGGATGGACCGCTCTCTTCCTGCATCGCGGGGGGCATCCCATGCCCGCGGACGTCGAGGTTGTGGAAGGGAAGCTGAAGGTCCAGATGCTCGAGGAAGAACCGAATCCAGATCAACCCGAGCGAAAGATGCCCGCCATGGAAGGGACGCTCGATGGTGACATGATCCAGGGGGTCGGCACAAGTTGGAGAGATGCCACTTTTGAGTGGTCTGCTGTACGGTCTCCGGACCGTCTCGAGGGATCAGACCGTGAGGTCACGTGGGGAGATCCGATTGAGCTCTTCAACGGGGAGGATATGACCGGCTGGGAGGCGATCGGCAATCGCGAGAGCAAGTGGAAAGCCGTCGACGGGATCATGGTTAACGAGGAAACCGGAGCCAATATTCGTACGGTTCAGACGTTCAGAGATTTCAAGCTGAACCTTGAATTCAAGATCCCTGAAGGCAGCAACAGTGGTATCTATCTGCGCGGACGCTACGAATCGCAGGTTGCCGATGACTTCGGCAAGGAACCCTATTCCCGGGGTGTCGGTGGCATCTATGGGCAGGTGAAACCCAGTCTGAATGCGGCAAAACCAGCCGGTGAGTGGAATACGGTTGAGGTGACGCTTATCGGCTACCGGGTCACCGTTGTCGTCAACGGCGAAACGACGATCGACGGTCAACTGATACCGGGTATCACCGGAGGCGCCCTGGATGTCAATGAGACCGAGCCGGGCCCGATCATGCTGCAGGGTGACCATGGGACCGTCTACTATCGGAATGTGGTATTGACTCCCGGTTCCTGAGTTTGTACTCGGATTGAGGGATGCAGGGTTAGCGATTGACGATTGACGAATCGATTCGTCAATCGTCAATCGCTAACCCTGCATCCCTCAATCCGAGTACAA
>CP070717.1:1400869-1405029 GCA_020350445.1 Acidobacteriota bacterium
CATCTGTAAAAACATCCAGCGCCATTCGACGTTGCGCAGGATCCAGCCGGAGGAGGCGATACTCCTTAAGGGTCTCCGAAACCAGGGTCTCTCGTCCCTGAGGGTCGAGCCAAACCAGAGAGCGTTTCGCTCCTTCAGCCGTTCCTGGAACGTAGGCCAGCGTCCCGTTGAGTGAAACACTGTACTGAGCACCGCCCTCCGGGTTCATGTTGATACCCTCGAGAACCGGCGTCGGCAGGCCTTTCAACTCCAGCGCCTCAGGGTCGAAGGACGCCGCAAAGAGCGTGTTGTTATTGACATAGAGAATATGGCCAGAAACCGAATACCGGCCGTAGGTCCCGCCTTCCAGGATGGTCTTTCGCGTCCCGCTGCCCAGATCGACTACCTCGATTCGACCCTTGTTTCGATCATTCGAGCCGAAAGAAGTGAACAGGACTCTTTTTCCACCCGGAAGGAACTGCGGCCAACGGTGACTGACCTCTCCTTCCGACAGGCTCGTTACCTCGCTGGTAGCACCTCCGGCCACGGAAACCTGTTGCAGACCTGAGTCTGGCTTTCCAGCAAATACGATGGTCCCCTGTTCACCCCAGTCCGCCCCACGGCTGAGTGAGACACTGCACAGGGTCAGGGGTGTTCCTCCGTTGACCGACACCTTCTTGAGCTCTCTGGCAGTCACATATCCAATCCACTGCCCATCCGGGGAGAAGAAGGGATTGTAGGCGCCTTCGGTTCCTTCGAGGAATTCTCCGTCGAGCCGGTTCAAAGGACGCACGAAAAGACGCCCCGTTTCAGCAACCGAGGTACCGGTGATGTAGGCGAGGACCTTGCCATCCGGGGAGAGAACGGCACTACTGGCCTGGTCTCTCGGGATCGGCTGCTCGGCCCAGACCGCGGCCTCGACCTTGACGGGCGAGTCCGCAGGAGGCTCAGGTTTGAGGAACCAGGCAGCCAGGGAACTCACCGTCACGGCCGCGATGAGCAAGGCGGCCACAACCGGCTTGTTCAACTGCGACGCCGCGGGACGAGCAGAGACGGTTTCGGAATCCTGCGGCTTGGTAGGATTGGCAAGGTACTCCTGAATGGCGATCCGGGCTTCTCCGATGTCGCGAAGCCTCTTGCGCGCATTTCTGTCCAGACAGCGGCGGATCAAAGACCGGATGGCGGGTGGCGTAGCTGCACCCAGAGCCTCCATATCAACATCCGCGCGCAGAACATCCGCCAGCGTATGTGAAACCGTTTCCCCCTTGAAGAGTTGCCCACCAGTCAGCATTTCGAACAGAACCACACCGAATGACCAGATGTCGGCACGCTTGTCTACCTGCAGACCGCTGGCCTGCTCCGGACTCATATAGGCAGCCGTTCCCAGAATGATCCCCGCCTGGGTCGCAGCCAGTGACAGCGTGGGAGACATGGTGAGATCCGCGGAGCTCTTTTCGGATTCTCCCTCCAGCGCCTTGGCCAGACCGAAATCCAGAACCTTGACCTTTCCTTCAGGGGTCACCTTTATATTGGCCGGCTTCAGGTCCCGGTGAATGATTCCCTTTTCGTGAGCCGACTCCAGCGCCTCCGCTATCTGCACGGCCAGCTCCAAAGACTCAGTCAAAGGAATAGGACCGCGCTGGAGCCTCTGTGAAAGGTCTTCACCCTCCACCAGCTCCATGACTAGAACCTTGCCGCCGTCTGCTTCCTCCAATCCGTAGATTGAAGCGATGTTGGGGTGGTTCAGGGATGCCAGGAGTTGGGCCTCACGGCTGAATCGCCCCATCCGTTGTGCGTCTGATGCGAAGAGCTCAGGCAAGAGTTTCAGGCCGACATCACGACCGAGCTTCAGATCCCTGGCCCGGTAGACTTCGCCCATTCCACCCTCACCGATCTTCTCGGTAATGCTGTAATGAGAGATACTTTTTCCGATCATTGGATTGTTCGAGATGCGCGGATCATAGCGGAGAAGGGCGACACAGTGCAAACCGACTGACCGCCCGGAAGACAAGCAGGGATGCTTGTCGTACGTAGCCCCCTCTTCTGCAGTAAATCAGGTGCAGCAGTAATGTCAGACGAGGTTCTGAGAATGGCTGTGCAACAGAATTCGAGGAGATTCGTGGTGTCTCGAGAGTCAGCAGCCTTGAAGTTTTCCTTTGCCGAACCCCCTGCCGACGGTCTGTCGATCAAAGTGGTGGGCGTGGGTGGTGGAGGTTGTAATGCGGTCAATCGCATGATCGAAGCAGGCCTTCAAGGAGTGGATTTCCTGGCGGCGAACACTGATTGGCAGTCGCTGGAAACTTCCCGGGCAGATTGCCGAGTCAGACTGGGAGCGCAATTGACTCGAGGACGCGGCGCCGGAGGAGATCCGGAGCAAGGAAAGCTGGCAGCCCTGGAGGAGACCGACCGGCTGATTGAGCTACTCGAAGGAGCCGATCTGGTCTTCATTGCCGCCGGCCTGGGAGGTGGAACGGGCACGGGAGGTGCTCCGGTCATCGGGAGCCTGGCGAGCCAGCTGGGGTGCTTGACTGTAGCAGTCGTGACCAAGCCCTTTCGCTTTGAAGGCAGCCCGCGCTTCGCGATCGCTCAGAGAGGGTTCGCTGAACTGAAACCCTGCGTGGACGCGGTGGTGACGGTCCTGAATGACAAACTCCTTTCGGTTCTGTCTCCCGGAGTCTCTTTCGTTCAGGCGCTCGACTTTGCCGATGACGTTCTTCGACAGGCTGTGCAGGGCGCAACTGATCTCGTAGTGGTGCCAGGTCGCATGAACCTGGAATTCTCCGATCTGAAGGCCGTGCTGGCAGGCATGGGAACTGGCTTCTTCGGAATGGGCATCTCTTCCAAGGCTGCTGATGCAGCACAGAAGGCAATTCACCATCCCTTACTTGAAGAAATCGATCTGCGCACTGCCAGGGGAATTCTGGTCAACATTACGGGCAACTCTTCCCTACCCCTGCACGAAGTGAAAGATGCGTGTGAGGCCGTCTTCGCAGGGTCAAAACCGGATGCTCAGGTGCGCTTCGGGGCAGTGTTTGATGAGACCCTCGGTTCGGACGTCCGAGTAACAGTGATCGCGACTGGTGTCGAGGAACGGACTGGACTGAAGGATGATTTGGAAGACCCGCGAATTCAGAGGGAATCCGAGAAACAACAGGCAGCGGAGATCCCCGCAGAAGATCCCGCGCAGTGCTGGAACACCAACCGTTTGCCGGATGACGACCGCTGGGACTCTCCGGCCTATGCGCGCCTTCTGTTTAACGACGAGGATGGTGAGTAGGGAATCAGAGAGGAAAGCTCAGCAAGTTCAGTCCGTTCGTGACCGACTTGGGTGCAGGCTGTGTCTTCACTCGACAACCCGGATGGAGTATCTCTGTGAGGACTGCTCTCCCTTGTGGGGATAGTCCGAAGCGCTATATTCATGGACATCATCAAGCAACAGAGTCACAGGGCATGCCGAGGGTTGGATTCGAATCGTACTCGTTAACTCCCTGCTTGCTGATCCGTAAGTTAGAGTGTCCTTTACTTCAATTCCCGGGGCAATTTCCTTCCAGTCTTTCGAACCGCAGTAGGCTGACAACACTTGACCGTCTTTTAACGCGACGCGGCTTAATGAGCAGCCCTCCGTCCTGCAATCGTGTGAACCGAAGTGTGTGTACAGCGAAAACTTCAGTTCAACAGTTCTGCCATCAGCCTTTATCTCTCTGTTAGAGCGGATATTCTCTTTCTGCATAGATCCCGGTCCCCGTGTGGTAGCCGTATCCACTCATCCTGATCTTCATCAGCCTGGCCTGTACGATCGGCTGGTTGCCAGCGGCTTTCACCGCAGGACACTCATTCGCGCCCAAAACGGCATTATCAGCGATTAGGTGGTGCTGTCTTCGTTCGGGTTCTGGACGGGGCGGAAGACAAAAAGCCCTCGAAAACCAGCTTTGGCGAAGCAGAGCAGTTCTCCGCCACCTCTTCCTGCCGATCAAAGCCCGATTCTGGTCAGGGGCGTTTCAAAAACTTGATAATTGCCCTTAACACACAGAATCTCCTTTTTTGGGCCAGCCTGAGGGTTCAGGGAACTCGCCTTAAACCCCTGCAGCTGGAAGGTTTATATCACAGGGGGCGGACATTTTCTTTCCCCTGGCGAGGTCGGGCAGGTGGAGGAATTCGTACCCGCGCCCAGGGTGATTGGG
>CP070717.1:1405129-1413746 GCA_020350445.1 Acidobacteriota bacterium
GACATCGCGCTCGGAGCCCGCCGCCAGTTGGCTCGATTTCAGAACGAAGCACCGTTCGGCCTCAATCTGCCATCAAGATTCGAAGGTTCCCTGTGGATTCGAGTGAAGGAGCCGAATCGGAAGATGGCGTTGACTGCGATCCGCCAGTCCCCCGGGGTGCTGACAACCTTCCCCGCGATATCACTGGCCCAGCCGTTTCAGCCGATGGACTGAAAGGCCGCTCGGAGAAGCAACGGCATAGAACTCCTTTTCAGAGTTCCCGCCGGACGAGAGGATCATCTGGCTGCAGCAGCCGAGCCTGAGCTGAACAAGGACCGAATCAGGTCCTTACGATAAGACGACTTCGGTGCAAAATAGCCACCCAGGATCGTATCTCGCCGCACAGAACCGGTGAAGAACTGGTCACCCAGAACCTGTTTGTCGCGCAAATACTGCGCGCGAAGGCCGTCGCCTCCAACACGATACAGCATCTGATCCCCTTCCTTGGGCCCTCTCGACTCAAGAAAGTCATACCAGCGAGGCAGATTCCCTATCGTCTCCCGATAGATATAGGGATCGATAATCCCTGCCTGATGCACCATCCGAACGTTCCTGCGCAACTCACTCAACAGCCGATCAAGGCTGAGATTCCGCTTGAACTCAACCCGAATCAGGACATCGTCGGCATTGAAGGCGATTCCGGCAATCTGATCTTCAAGTTCGGCACTGAGTTCTCTTCCGGTCGACAATCGTTTCAACTCACTCGAGGTCGAAGCACCGAAACAGATCTCGATTCTGGCTATCTCAAACTTCGCGAACAGGACTCCGCTCCGATGTGTTGCCTCCATTCGAGCTAGGGAGTTGTCGAGAAAAGCCGAAGCGTCCAACGGAGGATCACCCGCAAGGACATTTAGCGTTTGGAGGAAAAAAACTGCAGAAATGCAGGAACCGAGAACCGGGAACGTTGTCTTCATAAAATTTTGATCATCGCAGCAGGGAACGAATGCCGCCTATAATAACCCAAGAGCGACACTAGCTGATGCTTTTGGAGAGTATACAATGTCAAAACACAAGAAGCACTGCCCTATGACAAATGACAGAACCTTACAGGGATCACTACGAATCTTGCTCGGCTTGATCTTGTCGAGCGCCGTGTTTGCCTTTGCGTGCGCCGGCTCGAATCAGGGAGATCTTCGTCAGCAATTGATCGGTACAGAATGGCTGCTGAACGACCTTGCGGGTACGGCTGTGGCTGACGGTGTAAGGACAACACTCAAATTCGGAGAAGAGGACAGGCTGACGGGCCAGGGCGGCTGTAACGGCTACTTCGGCCAGATCCAGTGGGGGGAAAGTGGAGTCAAGATCGGACCCCTGGGTGCAACTCGGATGGCTTGCGAGGGAGCCCCGATGGAACAGGAAGATCTGTACTTCCAGGTACTCGAGAAGGCCAGTGAGATTTCCCGGGATGGGGATGATCTGGTGATCACCTGCACGGGCTATGACGCACCGCTGCGCTTCTCACAGGTGTCGGTCTCGGAGTGATCTCCTCCTCGACTCAGGAAACAGGGCCCGAACCTACGACGAACAGGCAACCAGCCGATCGATGACCTCCTGGCCGAATTCCCTGGTTGTTGCGTTACCGCCAAAATCGGGGGTTCGGATCGAAGTTGTGTGGAGCACATCCTCCACTGCAGTCATTAGTCGGTTGCCCAGATCCGAACGCCCAAGATGTTCCAACATCATCGCAGCAGACCAGATCTGCCCGATCGGATTCGCGATTCCACGGCCGGCGATGTCGGGTGCAGATCCATGAACCGGCTCGAACATCGAAGGGTACTTCTTTGCCGGACTGATATTCGCCGAAGGGGCGATTCCAATACCACCGACAATAGCAGCACCGAGATCGGTCAGAATGTCTCCAAACAGATTTGAGGCCACCACAACATCAAACTCCTGGGGCTTGAGAACGAAGAACGCACTGAGTGCATCAATGTGAACCAGGCGGCGTTCCACATCGGGATACTCAGCATCACCGATCGCGTTGAAGACCTCATCCCAAAAGGGCATCGTCCAGTTGATTCCGTTCGACTTGGTTGCCCCACAGAGCCTCTTCCGTGCGGCCTTTCGCGCCAGTTCGAACCCATAACGAATGATTCGTTCGGTGCCCAACCGTGTAAAGACAGTATTCTGAATCACGACTTCATGGTCAAACCCGCTATGGATGCGCCCTCCCGAACTGGAGTACTCACCCTCGGTGTTCTCGCGAACCACGACAAAGTCAATCTCAGATGGTTCTGCCGAAGACAGGGGAATCCGCACCCCCTTCAGTCCCCGTACCGGACGTAGATTCACATACTGCTCGAAACTCCTCCGGATCGGCAACAGCAGACCCCAAAGAGAGACATGATCCGGCACTCCCGGAAACCCCACGGCCCCGAGAAAAATCGTTTCAAAATCGCCCAGGATCGAGATGAAGTCCTTCGGAGCCATTTCGTCATGCTCGGTGTAATACCGGCAACCCCAGGGAAACTGGGTGTACTCCAGCTTCAGCCCACCATCCATCTCACACAGAGCATCCAGAACCGTCTGCGCTTCCCTTACCACTTCGATCCCTATCCCATCACCTGGAATTACCGCTACGGATATCTTTTGCATAACCTCAATTCCCCTTCTATCTGTCGACACCGGGATTCTACCGAGAACTGCAGCTGGATAAAACCTGGTCGAGCGGGTATCGATTCACAGGGGGAGGTGATACCTTCTTGATCCGGCTCAGGCGTTGTGTTCTCCATCCGGAAACTTCGAGTCAGCGCCCGACAATGCGGCGGGAGGTCCATGCAGCAGAAGACTACAGCGAATGAAATCGCTCCTCGTATCAGTACATCCAGGGGCCTCCTCGTTCTGGGTATCGGATTGACGCTCTGGTTTCTGCCCGCTCCCAATGGACTGAGTCCGGAAGCGATGCACCTCGTGGCGATCTTCGTGGCCACCATCGTGGGACTGATCGTACAGCCGCTTCCCCAGGGAGCTGTCGTCCTTATGGGTGTTACAGCGACGGCACTGACCGGGACCCTGCCCGTACGTGAAGCATTGACCGGGTTCGCCGATCCAACGGTCTGGCTCATTGTCATTGCGTTCCTCTTCGCCCGCGGCTTCATCAAAACCGGGCTGGGACGTCGGATTGCCTACCTTGCGGTCAGCCGTATTGGAAAGAGTACGCTCGGACTGGGTTACGCCCTGACTCTCGCCGATTTGGCGATTGCACCTGCCACTCCTTCCAATACCGCTCGGGCGGGAGGCATCCTCTTTCCGATTGTCCGGTCCCTGGCATCGTGCCTGGGATCAGAACCCGGGCCAACGGCCCGGCGGGCTGGAGCCTTCCTGATCTTCAACCAGTTTCAGATCAACCTGGTCACCTCGGCCCTGTTCTTGACCGGAGTAGCCCCCAACGCAATGATCGTCAGGCTGGCCCAGGATTCGTTCGAATACTCGATCTCCTGGCTGGGGTGGTTCTGGGCCGCCCTGTTACCGGCCGGAATCTCTCTGCTCATTCTGCCACCACTGATCTTCTGGCAGCTACGCCCCGAACTGAAGGAGACCCATGAAGCTGCGTCTCTCGCTCGGACAGAACTCGGTCGGATGGGAGCCTTTGGCGGCATGGAAAAGAAAATGTCGCTGATCTTCCTGATCACGCTGAGCCTCTGGGCCACAAGCCAATGGTCGGGCTTCAGTGCGACAGCAGTCGCGTTTCTGGCTGTCAGCTTTCTGCTGGTTACTGGTGTGCTCAGCTGGCGCGACATCCTCTCCGAATCTGGAGCCTGGGATGCTCTGGTCTGGTTCGGAGGCCTGGTTTCACTGGCTGCCGGACTGGGTAAACTGGGAGTGATCCAGTACCTGGCCGATTTCCTGGGCCTGCACCTCGGAGAAATCCATTCATGGATTCCCGGCTTCATCCTTCTCATCCTGGCCTACGTCTACCTCCACTACTTCGTCGCATCTATGACAGCTCATGCTACGGCGTTCTATGTCCCCTTCGGACTCGTAGCCATCGGCATCGGGACCCCAGTGCCCCTCGCCTTAATGGTCCTCGGCTTTATGAACAGCCTGAATGCAGCTATGACCCACTACGGCACCGGCCCGGCACCGATCTACTTCGGAGCCGGGTATATCGACCAGGCGACCTGGTGGAAGACCGGTCTGTTGATCAGCCTGGTCACGGTGACGATCTGGTTATCGGTGGGAGCTCTCTGGTGGAAGATCATCGGTCTCTGGTAGTCCCAAATAGAGCACAGGGTTCACAAAAGTCCGACACTGAAATCTAATCCAACTGCCATATTGACGGCACCAGCCCATCTTCATACGATTCCAGAGGTAGCCAGAATCAGCTGGACCGCGGGGGAAGATGCTCATGAAGATCGTCATTGAACACCTGACTGTAATCGCCTGGAAACTCGGCTCGAAGAATTCCCGGAATGAAAGAGCGATCGCCACCCTCTCCAGAGCGGGACACAGCCCCGTTTTCGACTGCCTCCGGCGCCCAGGGACCCGGCCGCTTACGCTGCTGGTACTCCTGCTCCTACCGGCAAGCCTGCTCGGATCCCCGGAGATCAAGAAGTCAGATGTGGTCTCAATGTATCAGGCCGATCGGGCCACCTACGAGGCTTACGGGATCGATGTTCTGGCCTGGGGTGGAACCCCGACAGCAAAGAGCCTCGCAGCCGCCACAGGAATCCGCTATTTCGGAAGTGTCGGGATGGTCACAGAGTTCGCCCGTTACTACCAGCGCTTTCCCAACTCGTACGAAGATGGCCTTTGCCGCGACGTCGAGGGTAACCCGATCAAGGTCCCCTGGCTGACCGACCATCAACACGAGGGGATTCCCTTCTGGTGGTGCTGTACCAACCAGCCACAGTTCAGGACCTTCATCAGGGAGAGAGTGATCGAAACGATCAAGGCCGGCGCAGATGGACAACATATCGATGACCATCTCGGCACAGCCGGCTCCGTTTCTCACGGGGGCTGCTTTTGTGAACGATGCTTAACCGGCTTTCGAGGATTCCTGAACACGCTGCCTGAGGCCTCCCTCGAGAGGGCCGGTATCCGAGACCCCGAGAGCTTCGATTACCGCCAGATCATTCTCGACTGGAGATCCAGGCAGCCTGCCGGGCAGGTCGAAGCCAGGCGCCAGCCGTTCTACGACATTTGGATGGCATACCACCTGCGCGCAGCCGCCGGCTTTATGATGGAGCTTCGCCGACTGGCAGCCGAGACCGCCGGCCGACCGGTCCCCCTCAGTGCCAACAACTGCATTCTTTACCATCCCCACACCTGCGACTTCCAGGCACTCGATTTCTTCAGCGCGGAAATCGACCAGGAAGCCCACCGGCAGGTTCTCTCGGAGCTCCCAATCTTCGCCTATCGCCTGGCGGAAGGACTTGGACGCCCCCTGGCCGCAACCGCCAGTGGCGGGGACTGGGCCCTCATCAAAGAGACCTCCTTTCACCAGCTGGTCCAACGCTGGATCGCCCTGGCCTACGCTTCCGGCCAGTCCCTGATGACTCCACACCGCCAGTGGTGCTACACGAAAGAAAAAGGGACACACTGGTATGATGGCCCTGAGGAACAGTTCGCGCCTCTTTACCGCTTCGTGAAGTCTCACGCGAACCTCTTCGATGACTTCGAGACATTCGCCGATGCCACCCTCGTTTTTTCACAAACCGCTTATCGAAACGGGGACGCTCTGAAACAAGCGGGGCGCGACCTGACAGCTGCGGGCTTCAGCTACAACCTCGCTGTCGCTGGGGATGAAACCCTCAGTCACCCACTCGACCCCCAGCAACTGAGACAGTCCAATCGAATCCTGGTACTCGATCCGGCAACCTTGCAGCCGAAAGACCGTGACCGCCTCCAGGAGCGCTGCGCCGACCCCCAGGTCACCTGCTATCCTTCGGCCTCCGACCTGGTCAGCAGCGTTAGACCGGCGGTCGACACAGGAACATCAACTGACTATATCCTCCTCCCTCGAAAAAGCGGAGACCAGGTTGTCGTTCACCTCGTCGACCGGGACCCGAGGCAGGCCAACCGGGAATCCGACCTATTCGTCGACGCAGGTGCGTTCGGATGGAAACAGATCGGAACAGCGACCCTCTTTCAGCCGGGGCAGCCAGAGATCACATTACCAGTCCAGTCCAACGCCGTCAGAGTCCCTTCCATCCCAATCTGGGGGATTCTGACATTAAGTGAAAGCCGGGAAGGGGTTGTGGGTAATCTGCAGTCCGGTCCATCGGAGAGGGCCCGGGATCTTGGAGTTCCCTTCGAAGGAGTCCCCGGTCCGTTGAATGCGATCACCGACGTCGAAGGGGTCGAGGTCGGACACTCAACAATTATCTCGGGTGCAGGGGCGCTTGAAACCGGAAAAGGACCGATCAGAACGGGGGTCACAACCGTCCTTCCGCGAGGAAAATCGAGTACATCCCTGGTCTTTGCCGGCTGGTTCTCCCTGAACGGTAACGGCGAGATGACCGGGACCAGCTGGGTCGAAGAATCCGGCCTGCTCGAAGGGCCAGTGATGATCACGAATACGCACAGCGTCGGAGTTGTCCGCGACGCGGTTATCCGCTGGAGAGTTCAACAAGGAGGTCCCGACAGCGAAGGTTACTGGTGGTCCCTTCCCGTGGTTGCCGAAACCTGGGATGGGTATCTGAATGACATCAACGGGTTTCACGTTCACCCCGAACATGTCTTTGAGGCGATCGAGAACGCAAACTCCGGGCCGGTCGAAGAGGGCAATGTAGGGGGCGGAACGGGAATGGTCTGTCACGAGTTCAAAGGGGGTATCGGAACCTCCTCTCGAGTCGTATCCAGCGGATCGGACCGATACACCGTTGGAGTCCTCGTCCAGGCCAACTACGGGCTCCGAGACCAGCTTCGGATCGCTGGAGTCCCGGTTGGACTGGAATTGCGGGAGGCCCGGGTCTATAGCGAAGAACAGGGCTCGATCATCATAGTCATCGCGACCGATGCTCCCTTGCTATCCCATCAGCTTAAGCGCCTGGCTCGTCGGGCAACACTTGGACTGGCACGCGTCGGCTCAACCTCGGGAAATGGTTCAGGTGACATCTTCATAGCCTTTTCAACTGCTAATCCCTCAGTAGCGGAGAATAGAGAAAAGACCGCTGTTGAAATGCTGTCCAACGATTCTCTCAGCCCGATCTTTGATGCTGTCGTCCAAGCTACGGAGGAGTCGATCGTCAATGCTCTGGTAGCTGCGGAGACCATGGTGGGTAGAGATGATCACAGGGTAATCGAACTCCCTCACGATCAGCTCCGAACTGTTCTCAAGAAGTATGGCCGCCTGAATGAAACCACTCGGTGAACTTCGAACGGTTGGCACGGTGAGCGCATCTACAGCGGTTCGACCTGGACGAGCCGCTCGGAGCCGTGCTCAAAACTGACAGGATTTCGCAGAGGCCGTCCCAACCCTTCCCAGGCCACCTCGATAACGTCTCCGGGAGCGGTCCGTACGCCCCCGCGGCAACTCAACTGGTCAGCACCCAGGAAATGGATGTGTACATCACCGGGGGTTCGATGCTGGTGAAACTTGAAGAGATGGTGTTCCAAATTCGCCAGGCTGTGGGACATGTTCTCCTCTCCGCTCAGTATCTCTGAACTCCAGTGAACCCGATCGTTTCGCTGAATGGTCACCCGGCCCTCAAGATTGTCGAATCCACCTCCAATGACGAGTTCCGGACCGATAGAGCAGTCACAGAGTTTTGAGGGAGCGAGATAGAGATAATTGCGGGCCTCCAGATCGTGATCTGAGAACTCATTCGCATTACAAAAGCCGAGACGGACAGGCTGTCCACCGGGGCCGATCAGATAGGCAGCCGCCACTTCGGCCTCTTCACCGCAACCCAACGAGAAAGGCGGGACACGCAGAGTTTCCCCGGGAGCAATGACCACCGTTCCCTGTCCCTTGTAAAACCATTCGGGCTGGACTCCAACCTTCCCTGCACTCGGTCGTCCACCTTCGACACCAGCCATGTAAATGCGCATGCTGTCGGTCAGTTCATCCCCTTCCGCCTGAGCTTTTTCGTGCATCTCGTGGCGGCTCTGGGCACTTCCGAGATGGGTCAGTCCCGTCCCGGAGACAAGGCAGTGAGCAGGATCCCGATGGTCGATCGGTGCCAGCAATCTCCACTCAGCAGTTCCGCTGTAAATTTCGTCGTATTCGAGGGATTCGCCGGAACACAAGGTCTCCGACCTCTCAGCTATCGACCTTTCCAGTTCTATCGCCTGAAGAGCAAGTCCGTGAACTGTGGTTACTTCTTCCAGTAACCGTAGCCTCGGTTCGTCTACTAACGCGACGCGGCGGCCGATGATCCGATGCTGAAGCTGTACAAGTCGGATATGGTCCATAGCTTTCGCAAGCTAGGATACCTCAATAAGACGCCCCATCGGGTCTTGTCAGTTGAAACGTCCCCGATTCCATGACACCTTCAGCTGAAACGAGAGCGGCCACCCCAGCAACCGAATCCAGATCCGATGCACTTCCGACAAGCACACAATTGCGGTCCTGTTCGAGACCTTCCGCCCGATGGCTCAGTGAAAGATGGAACGTCCCCCCACTGAAGGATCC
>CP070717.1:1413846-1417235 GCA_020350445.1 Acidobacteriota bacterium
CGTGCAACGTGATACGTGCAACGCAGGTCTCATCAAGTTCACCTCCGTCAGAACATTGCTTTCGATGACAAATTGCCAACTCGCTTGGAGGCAAGCAGTAAGACCCCTGATTCTTATCTCAAGACTCGAATCAAAATTAGGCTTAGGTTCCGCATATACCTCGGAGTATCTCGACCGCGCTGCGAGGAACGAGAGCACTCCTATTTCTTTTCGTAGGTTCCATCCCAGGAGTAAGCTGCTTTTCCGTCCGCCCACGTCCTTATCATTCTCGAGTCTCCTCCACCGGATCGACCTTCGAATCTTCCCGTTCCTCCAAGATATCCCCAGGTCTCTCCATCTTGATTACCCTTCCACCAGACCCAGTACATATCTCCCTCGGTGTTTACACCGACACAAAAACCTCCGCCCGTCCAGTTGTTCTCGCTCTTCATCAGACGAGTTCCCCAGCAGTCTTCGTTCTGGACAGGTTCGGTCTCGGGGACCGCAAATCCTCGGGAAGTCTCATGGACCAATACCGTCCCGTCATCCTGTTCTATCCGCTCACTTTCTTCCAGGGTGTACACAGAGTGGCCCTTGATTGCGATTTCCTCGCCGAGGACTATTCCCGTGGAAGACAGTCCGAGAATAGTCACAAAAGCCAATACGTTCTTGTTCATTTGTACTTCTCCTTTCAAAATCCGTTGTCTTCGAAGCACTTTTCAGGCAGGAACTTCAGGGCGACTTGGCGCTTCAGCTTGGTGTCACGGGCACGGTAGACTTCGCCAATTCCGCCGCGACCGATTTCGGCAGTGATTTCATAATGACCGATCCGGGAACCAATCATCGTCTTATTCCTGAGAATGAGCCATTCTCACCTAATCCGTTCGCAGTTCAGATTACCTATGGGGCCAAGTAGGGGAGTTCTAGCCGAAAACGAAACCGATCAGTACCCGGCCTGAGCGAGTCGCTCTTCCACCTCCTGAACCCAGTTCACAATGATGTTGTACTGCCTGACCTCCTCCTGCTCTCCCTGAAGCATTACGAAACGCTCCCCGTCTGGAGAAACGTCAAAGCAGGTCGAATGGACGCCGAGTTCTTTCGGGGTCAGGAAGACCCCTTCGAACAATGGAGTTGGAGTGCCGAGCTTTGGCTCGGCAGAGTCATCAACTGTTACCCGCATCAGTTTTTTCTTCTCGATGTAGAACAACTCCCTACCGTCCGACGACCAGATTGGGTGTTCCCCTCCTCTAGTGGAGACCGGTACACCTCTTTGATTCCCTGGAAAGGCGCGCACGTAAATCTCATTCTGGCCCGACTCGTCAGACTGGTACGCTAGCCATTTGCCATTCGGAGAAAGCCTGGCAAACCCGTCAGTTGGTTCCCTCACCAGCACCGGCTCAGGCTCCTTTCCCAACTCCAAGGAAAAAATGTCTAATCCTGTGTCGGGATTGAATTGCTCGAATAGGAGTTCTCTTCCATTCACGTTCCAACTCGCTGGAAAGACCAGGTCGGCCTCCCAAAGAAGCTCTTCTTCGGCTTCCACCAGAACCGACCTTGAAACAAGGGCACGATAAAGTTCTCCGTAGACGATCGCTGAACCATCCGGGGTCCACCTGGGCCACTTCGCTAAGCCGTTCGTGGTCAAACGCATTACGCGCTCATCACGGGTGCCGTACAGGTAAATATCGCCGGCTCCGCCTACTCCGGCCGATCCCACATGAGTCACCGCCACAGTGGACCCATTTGGGGAGAAGCTGGGATCCCCGTATATTCCCTCCTCGTGAGTCAGGGGTTCCACTTGTCCTGCACGGTCCACCAGGACGACCCGTCGACTCTCCCTCGAGTGCAAGGGACTGTAGACCAAAGAACCCGAAGAAGAAACCGAGAAGTAGGGAAGTCCGGAGGTATGCCGAACGTGAATTCCGGAAAGCATCTTCACTGGCTCACCGAGGATTTGCCAGCTCGTCGTGTCTATCCTCGCTGCAAACAGTGCGCCTCCGTCGACATAGACCAGCTTGTCCGGGGGAAGAATTCGTCCGCAGCTGCCCCGGGCTATCCCTTCGATTCTCTGTCTACTCCCCGTCTTCAGGTCCAACACCTCCAATCGGTGCCCTCCGGTATCGACGGTGGAGAAGATCACAATCTCTTCCTCGGGAATGAACTGTGGCCACCATCCCTCGCCTCCACTGCATCCCCGGTCGCGAGTCAGGAGGGGCGTCATCTGATCGGCACCCGGCCTCAGTGCCATAAGACCATAGCCTGCACTGGACAGGGCGATGGTACCGTCCGTTCCCCAGGTTGCACCCGAATTCAGGCGTCCCGGAACGTCACAGATCTTGGCGATTGCGCCTGTGCTTAAGGAGAGCCGGTATAGAGAGCGTGCATCGGGATCCAGGAATCCGAGCAATTTACCATCGGGCGAAAAGAAAGGCACCCCCCCTGATGCGTTCTCGATCAGACGGGGCCCGAAATCCTTTTCCAGGTCCATCACCCAGAAACCTCCCCTCGAATCACCTTCTTCTGGTGCACTGTTGAAGACAACCATCTTCCCATCCGGGGAGAGAATCAGAGGAGGAGAGAACGCCGGTGTCAACCTCAGCCCGACAGGCAACTGGCCTCCGAACCTCAGCACAACGTTGTCAGCGCCATCACCGTCGTCGGCTCTCCACAGGAAGATTGTGTACGAGAGGAGAAGCCCGAGTATAAAGACCAGGGAGTAACCCGCGGCGATTCGGATTATCCCAGGAGCCCTTTTGGGCAGATCCGGCTCCTCCTGGTCTTCCACCGCCTCGCAGATGGCAATCCGGGCATCTCCGACGTCGCGAAGACGTCGCACCGGATCCTTTCGCAAGAGCCGACTTAAAACTCTCAACAGAACCGGAGCAGCCACCGGCAGGAGGGTCCAATCCGGTTCCTCTTTCATGACCGCTGCGAAGATGTCAGTGATGGACTCGCCCTTAAAAGCCTTTCTTCCCGTCAGCATTTCGTAGAGCACACAGCCAAAAGCCCAGATGTCAGTGCGCTTGTCTACCGGCTTTCCGCGAGCCTGCTCGGGAGACATGTAAGATGCCGTGCCAAGTATCACGCCCGCCTGCGTTGCCATGTGGGAGATTGTCGGCGAGTGGCTGAGTTCAGAAGCTGGCACTTCACCCTCCATTGCCTTAGCCAACCCAAAATCCAGAATCTTGACCTGGCCCTCGGGAGTGATCTTGATATTGGCAGGCTTCAGATCCCGGTGGATGACGCCTTTCTCATGAGCCGCCTCCAAACCCTCGGTAATTTGTTTGAACAGCGGAAGAGCTTCCTCGAACGGAAGCGGTCCCCGATCGATTCGTTCCGCCAGCGTTTCTCCGGGGACATATTCAAGGACCAGGAAATGCGTACCTTCCGACTCTTCGAGATCATGAATC
>CP070717.1:1417335-1419953 GCA_020350445.1 Acidobacteriota bacterium
ACGAGTATGCCGGGAGACGAGAATAATCCCAGCCTGTCTCCCGACGGCAAGCAGATGGCTTATGTTCAGGGCCACTTCACGGGCGGCAACATAGAGGTCATCCAGATCGCAGCAACCGAAGGCTTACCCCTGCGGTTGACGCACTCCGGACGAGATACAGGACCTGCGTGGGCTCCGGACGGAAGCTCCATCTTCTTCCTGCGCTTAGACGAGAAGCCGGACGGTCCCTGGTACATCTGCTCCGTTCCGGCACTGGGAGGACCAGAGCGGGAGTGGGTGAGCGTCCGGCGAGGGGGTTTCGGCCAAAACACGCCTTACTTCACGCTGAACCCGGACGGCAAGTCACTGGTATTTGCCGGCTGTCCCGAGTCCGAAGAATGGAGCGGGTTGTCTCTGCTCTCCCTCGAGACTCGAGAGGTGCGCCCCCTGACCGAGCCGAAGGGCCCCGCCGTCGATACCGCCCCGTGCTTTTCCCCCGATGGTAGAACCCTGGCCTTCAGGAGGACAGAAGGATACCCTGCAGGCGACATTTACACACTTCCTCTCAACGAGAAGATGGAGCCGGCCGGGGAGCCGCAGCGGTTGTTGTCGATCCCCGTATATTTCGCTGGACTGGCCTGGGATCCGGAAGGAACCGGGCTTGTCTACTCAGCGGGAGTAGTGGATGGCTGGCAGCTCTGGAGGGTCCGACTCGATGATCCGGAGCGGCCGGAGCTCATGGAGTTTGCCGGAACAAATGTGCGCTTTCCGTCCGTCTCCTAAGAGAATAACCGACTGGCCTACCAAAGGCGCAGCGTGGATTACAATATGTACCGGCTCGAACTGGATGAAACCGGTGAGCCGGCGGGCGAGCCTCAACTGTTTCAGTCTTCTTCTCGTGCTGACTATTTGTGGAATTGCTCCCCCGATGGAAAGAAGGTGGTGTTTTCCTCCAACCGGAACGGTCCTATGGAACTTTTTGTCTGCGACTGGGATGGATCGAATCTGATGCGCTTGATTCCCCGGGATGCCTTGTTGCCCGCCACCGGCTCCACTTACGGCGTTGAAATGTGGCGGGCAAGGTGGTCTCCGGATGGCCGGTGGATTGCTTTCGCTGCTATGGTCGAGGGTCAGTTTGGAATCTATCGCGTGAGGCCGGAGGGAGGGATGCCTCAACGCTTGGCTGAGGGAGGGGACCCCACCTGGTCCCCAGACGGAAAGTGGGTCTATTTCAGCTCTACTCGCGAGGGGAAACTGGCGTTGTTGAAGGTTCCTGCTGAAGGGGGGCAGATTGAGGAAGCGGAGGGCAGAGAACTCGGCCAATCTCCCGATGGGGAGTGGCGCTACTTGACCAACGCTCAAGGGACGAGTGTCTAGAAACAGCATACCGGTGGTGGGAATCCGATACCCGTCGAAGGAGTGGATGGAGTTAGGCCGCGGATGGTCCGCAACAAGATCTACACGCTTGTTGGGCCTTTGTCTTATACCCGTTCGTGCATCCGCGTGTTTGACCTCGAGACGGAAGAGGTCAAGAGTGCGACACCCGACCTGGATAGCCTTTACTCCTTCGCAATGGCTCCCGATGGCCGCTCCCTTTTCTACTCGGTGGTCGATCATTCGAACATCGACATTATGCTGGTCGAGAACTTCCGCTAGCAGGGTTGACACTCACTCCGAGGATACAAAGGCCGACTGCTGCAGATTCCTCAGGACCTCGGAGAGTGGGCCCCTTGGTAAGATCGAGGGAATTCCCCCAGGCCTTCTCTGGAGGGCTGAGTCGTGATCTGGAGTTTCCCCTCGAGGCCTGCTTCAGTGCAGGTGACGCAGCGCCAATCGCGCATTGGCTTCTTAGCCAGGCGTCTCGCACCACAGTTGAGGCAGGAATGCAGGAACAGGATCGTGGGCTCTTGAGTGAATTCACCAATCCTCTCTACTCTGTAGGTTCTTCTTGGGTTATATCCAGCCAGGCGGATCAGTTGCCTCCACTCCTCACCGTGAGGTTTCGCTGAGCACCCATGCTGACGATGCACGGTTAAATGTGCAGCTTCATGGCAAAGGACTTCGCGCAACAATTTGAGGTTGCGTCTTGGCTCGAGGCTCTTGTTCAGTCGAATCAGCATGCGTCTTGGATAGGCCCGGCCCAGGGAGACTTTCATCCGATTGGAGAACTCGACCTTTGTTTGCTGAGCAAGTGAAGGCTCGTTCCATTTTCGACTCCAGTCCTTCAGCCATCGTCTGATGGAGTGACCGACTTTATCTGCATTGAGCTCCGCTTCATTCTGGATTTGACTGGCCATTGCACTGCTCAAACGAGGATTATCACCCACTGCCTGGCGATTTTGAAGCCTCGGCAGGAGGATGGGGGGTGGAGCCCGAGCCCATTCTTTCTACTTGCCTTGTAGACACTCGACATTTAACATCGAAGTCAAGCTGCGCTGGGAGGTGGAGTTGATCAGAACTGTGGTACGTGTACCGCTTCGTGTGTCTGGGGAGATTGGCTTGTGATTGGCAAACAGATTGCCCATTACCGCGTGGAAGAAAAGCTAGGCGAAGGCGGAATGGGTGAAGTCTATCGCGCCCGTGATACCAAGCTGAATCGGGATGTCGCCCTCAAGATCCTCCCCCAGGTCTTTGCTCAG
>CP070717.1:1420053-1423967 GCA_020350445.1 Acidobacteriota bacterium
AAGAGTATTCTCAGTATTCTGACCGCTCAGTGGCTTGCTCGACTTGGCAAGCGAACAGTCCTGGTCGATCTGGATCTCAGTGGGGCGAACATCCACACCCTCCTGGGTATCTCGGACCCGCCGTTGAGTCTGAATGACCTTCTGGCTCGGAAGGTAAGCAGCCTAACGGAAACTGCTCTGCAGACTTCTGTTCGAGATTTGAGTGTGATCTGTGGTGCCAGCGAAAACCTTGCTGTCGCCAATCTGGTGGTCGCCAAGAAGATAAAGCTGATGCGCCACCTCAGCCAGTTGGAGGCGGATTTTGTATTGTTGGATCTCGGAGCGGGGACGTCGTTCAATATGCTCGATTTCTTCCTCTTCGCTGACAGTCAGGTCCTGGTTACCACGGCTGAGCCGATTTCGATCTTCAACGCCTACGGATTCCTGAGAAACTCGGTCTACCGACGCCTGACCCAGATGACCCGGAAGATCACAGTCCTTCAAGAGCTTGTCAGGCAGGCAGCGGACCCTCAGAATCAGCTGGAACTGAAAACAGTAAAGGATCTGTTTCAGACCATTGTTGAGTTGGGAGGGAAGCAACTGGTCGGTCCGATCGAAAACGAGCTTCAGAAGATCCGCCCCAGGATCGTTGTAAACCAGGTTCGGAGCGAGCGGGATTTGAATGCGTCGCAGGTGATTCGGAGTGTCTCCGAGAAGTACCTGGGGATGCATCTGGACGAGTCCTACGGGGTTCCCTACGATCGCCACGTGAAGCAGATGGTTGCGCAGATGCAGCCGCTAACCTCGATCCGCGAGGGTGGAGCGATTGAGGCAACGTATGAGCTGGCCGCTGATTTGGTCAGTGGCGGTGAATCGGATGAGTCGGATGCTTTGTTCGACGGCGGGAGAGAAACCTACCAGGTTTCTGCCACCTGCTAAGTGAGGTGTCCTCTGTAGACGAAGGTAGACGCTTTCCTAATCCATCAGTTTGCCAAATTCCGAAACAGCCTTTTCCAACTTCGGCTCGATCACGAACTGGCAGTAGGGGCGGCCTCGATTCGAGTTGAAGTAGTTCTGGTGATAGTCCTCAGCGGGATAGAACTCGCTGAGAGGACTGATTTCCGTGACGATCGGCTGTTTCCAGAAACCTGCACGTTCAACGGCGCTTTTCACTTCTTCAGCGAGTCGCAGCTGAGTTTCGTTCTGATAGAAGACAACCGATCTGTACTGAGTCCCTACATCGGCGCCCTGCCGGTTTAGCGTAGTGGGATCGTGACTCATCCAGAAGATCTCAAGAAGCTGGCGAAAGGAAATAACGCCCGGATCGAAGGTGATCTGAACGACTTCAGCATGTCCGGTAGCTCCTGAACAGACCTGTTCGTAGCTCGGATTGGGGCGGAGTCCTCCGGAATACCCGGAGACCACTTTCTGAACGCCACGCAGCCGCTGAAAGACGGCTTCCAGACACCAGAAACAACCGCCACCCAATGTGGCCACTTCCAAATTCAAGCGTACCTCCGTTGGAGAGTTGGGGTGTTGCGACGACTGAAATCAGCTTACCATGGCTGCTGAAGCTACAACGTAATCTGGAGGAAATGATGAAGATCAGCCCTGGAGTCAATCTGGAGTTCATTCGATGTGAGGACAAGCCCTTCGCAGAGGGTGTCTGGCAAGCCGCGCAACTGGGTTACCGATACGTGGAGCCGATGGTTCATCTGGGTCGTGAACTATTGAGTGAAGCCGGGTATTTCCATTCCTTTTCGCTGGATGATGATCCGCTGTACATGAAGGAAGTTCTGGACCGCAACGGGGTGATTCCTTCGGGCCTGAGTTCCCACTGTCCCCTAATGAGGCCTGAAATCTCGGTTCCATACCTTCGGCGGGCAATCCAGTGCGCCGCTGCGATCGGGGCACCTGTTGTCAACACAGATGAAGGGATTCGGCCGGACTGGCTTTCAGACGAGGAATGCTTCCAGGTCATGAAGTACACCTTGAGCGTGGTTCTGCAGACCGCCGAACGCTACGGGGTCTACGTCGGGATCGAACCTCATCAGAGTATTTCGAAGACGACGGAAGGCTTATTGCGCATTGCCACTTTGGTCGATTCGCCCTTTCTCAAGGTGAATTACGATACAGGGAATGCTTTCCTCGGTGGGGAAGACCCATATGAGGGACTGAGTCAGGTCTTGGATCGACTGGTCCATATCCACGCCAAGGACATCTCGGTCCAACATGCCGATGAAGAGAGAGGGAAGGTCACCGGAACCCCAGTTGGCTGCGCTTGCGGCGATGGTGTGATCGACTGGGCACGAGTGGTCTCAATCCTGGGCTCCGCCGGCTGGGAGGGTGTCCTGTCGGTGGAATGTGGAACGCCTGAACAGGCCCGGAGAAGCTTGAAGCATTTGAACGAGGTCCTGGAAGCCGTCTAGCTATTGGCTGGCCGGAATACTTCGGAGACGGAAGCCGGGGAGGTTTTGGCTTCCGTCTCCTGCCACCGGATCTTGGTGCGAAGATCCAGATTACGTTAGCGAACTCCGAGAAGGCGGAGTGCAAGTTTTGAGAACAGGCTGGGTTTCCTGGTCCTCTGATCGGGAAGGAACAGCCAGGTCAGACCTCGGACGACAGGGGGCAACGAGGCCGTCGTCCAATTCTCTTCATCGCCGGGGAAGAACTGCTTCAGAGCTTCGTAGGGATCTTCCCGCAGGGTATCGAGCCAAGCGGTCCGATGGACACAGGAAACGGTACAGTAGCGAGTGCAGTCCTTTTCTCGACGGTACTCCCGATCGAGATCGTCAACCTTGTAGTCCGCCAGGGGAATCCCTGGTGTTCCCCGCTGCTGGGAGCAGTAGTGCACGAGCCCGTCTTCGCAGATGTACAGGTAGCGACTTCCCGCATGGCAGTTCCAGTCGGTCGGCAGCCCTCGGACCATGTTCTCCTGAAAACGGTTGTGGGAGGCCGCGCGGAACAGGGGTTTCTGGAGGGCCTTGATCTGTTCATAGACCTTGCGCTGCTCAGCTCCCAGAGGTCTGAGTTGACCCTGTTCGTCATGGATAATCCCGACCGTACTCGAAAGACCTAGTTCGTGCGATCTCTCGGCAATCTTCAGGGCATCTGCCGGCTGTTCGAGGTAGTTTCCGAGAACGGAGTTGATGTTGACATCAAACTCAGCGTACTCGGCGAGCAGGCGCAGTTTCTTATCGAGTACCTTGAGGCTCTTCTTCGAGACATCATCGGGCTCTACGTTATCAATGCTGATCTGCAGATGATCGAGCCCGGCCGAGTTGAGTCCCTCGATACGCTTCTGTGAGAGCAGTATTCCGTTGGTCAACAGTCCGGCAATCATCCCTTTGGATCGGATGCGCTCGATGAGCGATTCGAGATGAGGATGCAGCATCGGCTCACCGCCGCTGAGATGAATCATCGTGGTACCGAGTTCTGCGAGTTGGTCGATCCGCGTGAACAGTGTCCCTGTTGAGACCGGTAGCGAGGAACTGTCGAACTCGTTGCAGTAACGGCAGGACAGGTTGCACCGGCGGGTGGGTACCAGATGGACCAGGATCGGGTGCCTCGGTGACCTCAGTGCCTTGGCAAACAGCTGAGTTTCGCGAATCCTCCGCGCGGCTCTCTTCTTGGTTCGTGCAATCTTCTTCTGCATGGTCTCCTATCAAGTTTGTGCCGGGTTATTCGAAACGGGCCGGCACGGTTCAACGCCTTTGCCTATAGCAACCGGTGTGCCAAAGAAGGTGGAGGGAGGCCTGAAAGTCTGGAGATGGCGAGGTTCCAGCTGTCAGAAGATCTCTTAACTTATTGTCTTTAAACGCGTTGTTCTTAAAGCTATCTTTTCTGGAAGGCCGGGTCAATCCGGCGATCATGAGGGCAGGCTGGGAGAGTCGTAACAACTCAGGGTAGGACTTCTGTACCCGATTCGCGACACC
>CP070717.1:1424067-1427326 GCA_020350445.1 Acidobacteriota bacterium
AAGCTTCCAGCTTGTCTCCGGGCGCGCGGAGCACTAGACAACCAGGGATGGTTGTCGTACGACAAGCTTCCAGCTTGTCTACGGCGGTGCGGAGCAAGAGACAACCAGGGATGGTTGTCGTACGACAAGCTTCCAGCTTGTCTCCGGGGCCTATGGATCCCTAATCGCTGATCGGCCGGCGGGCGGTCTCCAAAACTGTTACCGGAAGTTTCGCGCCAGCATGAGATCTTGAGCGTATTCGATATTCCCGTAGGCGAAATATATCCAGCGTTCGTCGGGTGAAACCCCAAGAGAATGAATCGCGTCCGAAGGGTGGCGGTGGGTGTAGAGTTCCTCCGATTCACCGGACTCAGGATCCAGGCGGTAAATACCAAAGCCTCCAGCAGGGAGATTTGCACCGTAATAGACCCACCTTCCCGCAAGGTCCCAACTGAAAGACCAGAGGGGCAGATCCAGAACTTGAGCTTCCTCTCCACCCTGAATGGGGACTCGCCAGAGATCACTCTTCCCGTCTCGAACATAGTAGAAGAACTCTCGATCTGGAGACTCGAGTCCGTAGAATCCTCCATTCTTCGTAATCTGTACCGCCTCACCGCCCCCATCAACTGGCATGCTCCAGACTTCTCGGCGTTCTCCCCGGCTGGACCAGAAGTAAATACGGGATCCATCTCGCGACCAGGAGGGAGCCCCACCTTCGTATTGCGTGCCCGTTAATCTCGACGGTACCCCTCCTTCGGCATCAATCACATAGACGCCCCATGCCTGATTAATATTGGAATCAAATACGATCCTGGTCCCGTCACTGGACCAGTTCGCTCTTCCACAGTGCCTTCCGAAATGCGTCAACTGGTAAGGATCGGAGCCATCCGAAGCTGTTACCCAGACTTCAAAAGCGTCCGTTCTATCCGAGTTGAAGAGAATCCGGTCCCCGTTGGGGGACACGCTAGGGTTGCTGTCCTGAAACTTTGGGTTTGTCAGGACAACCCGTTCCGCTTGGCCCGGATTCAGTGATGATGGCCCGGGTATCCGCCAGATATCGCTATGCATTGCATCATGTTGAACAAAGGTTAACAGGCCGTTTCGAATGTGAGGGAAGTGGGCGCCTCGACCAGTCGCGTTGATCACGCGGGGTTCGCCGCCTGCCAGCCGAATTCGAAACAAGCGCATTGCCGTGTAAGTCGTGATAGCCGCCGAAAAGACAATCTCTTCACTATCAGGGGTCCAAGTGATGCTGGAGAACTCATCGTAGAGCTGATCGGTGAGCGCCCGTTCCTCGCCAGACTCGAGGTCAAGAAGCCAAAGACCTCTCATGCTCCACTGCCTCGAACTAGTTCGACAGAAAGCAAGAAACCGACCGTCGGGAGAAATCGCTGGAGCGCTATCCCCGTCTGCTTCTCTCGGAGCGAAAGTAAGAACACGCTTCTCTCCATTCTCCGCATCGACCTTGAGAATCCTGGAGGGCTGATCAACGAATTCACGTTCCGCAACAGCTATCCATCTACCATCCGGCGACCATGAGAGCTGGAACAGTAGACTCAACCCGATCGTCGACCAGGGTCCACGAAGAACAGCCAACTTCCTTTCCTCCCCACCCAGGGCCGGAAGAGTGTATAAAGCTGCACCGTCATCTGACTCGGACCAGCGCGCAAATGCGATCCTGCTGCCGTCTGGCGACCAGGCCGCGCCTCCCTCATTCGCGGGATCCCGTGTCAAGCGTATTGCTGAAGTTCCTTCGCCAATGGGTTTGACATAAACATCTGAGGTCGAGAGGGCCGGATCTTCCTGGTGAAAGACGATCTTGCTTCCATCCGGGGACAGTTGGGGGTAGTGCTTTCGAATGCCATCACTGGTGAGGTTGACGATCTCAATCTGCGATTCAGGAGAATTTGTCAACCATGAGGTCATCGCCCAGAAGCACAGCACTGACAACAGTAGGGTCGGAAGAATGATTGCCGCAAGGATGACCCACCGTTTCTCGTTTCGAGCCAAACCGGCCACACCGTTATACGCGACCGTCTCTCCCGAGATGGCGTCCCGGCGCAAGCGCTTCAGATCGGCGAGTAGATCCCGGGCGGACTGATACCTTAGGTCGGGGTCCTTCTCGAGACAGCGCTCAATCGCACTTCCCAAGCCGTCCAGAATTTCGGGGTTTGTCCTTGTCAGAGGGACCGGTACCTGGTGAATAACATTGCTCCAGATCTCGGCGGAAGTCTCTCCTCTAAACGGCCGCATCCCGCTCACCATCTCATACAGGACTACACCAAACGAAAACAGATCTGTACGAGGATCCAGGTCGCGACCTAGCGCCTGCTCAGGAGACATGTAAGATGCGGTTCCCACGGTCATCCCGGGAGAGGTCAGGTCGACTACATCGCCAACTGGAGCACTCGGGCTGAATGGGCCTGAAGATTGAGACAGCTTGGCCAGTCCAAAGTCCAGAATCTTCGCAGAGCCTCGACCAGTAATGAAGATATTGGCCGGCTTGATGTCTCGATGAATGATCCCTTTGGAGTGGGCGGCATCAAGGCCATCGACGACTTGAATGGCCAACTCGAGAATCTCTTCGGTGGTGAGTTGTCGTTGAAGGAGCCGCTGCTGAAGCGTTTGGCCTTCCAGATACTCCATCACTATGAAGGGGCGGTCCTGCTCCTCTCTGAGTTCATGAATGACGCAGATGTGCGGGTGATTCAGCGCCGATGCAGCACGAGCCTCTCGATTAAACCGTTCGCGGATTTCCGGGTTATTGAAGTACTGCTCGGGAAGGAACTTCAGGACAACAGGGCGTTCCAGGATGGTGTCTTCCGCTTTGTAAAGAACTCCCATACCACCACGACCGAGTTCCTCGATGATCCGGTAGTGGCTAACCTTGACACCAACCAAGCAATACTCCCCCTCCAAAGGCCGCGGTTCGCATCCTGATACTGGATGTAAACCGTCGTTTCTTTATTCCGATGATAAAGGTCACGCAACGATGGGGCAATAAGAAAGACGGACCCCACGTTCCCTGGGAACTGGCTCCATCATCCCCTTGCAAGTACTTTCATCTTCCTGGATACAGCCCATGTCGGGGGCACGAATGCAAGCGGCTCGCTTGGGATTCTTTAATGCTAATCGCGAATCTCTAATCACGAATCGCTAATCGCTAATCGCTAATCGCTAATCGACGAAGCTGCCTTGAACGCAGTCAATTCCCTAAGCTTGAACGGCTGGAGGCTGAATCCTCATCGATCGATTCCAGCCAGTGAACTGTGAAGCCTTC
>CP070717.1:1427426-1430624 GCA_020350445.1 Acidobacteriota bacterium
AGCTGAGGAGAGGTCTTCTTCTGCTTCCTGTCCAGATTCCAGCCGCTTGGCCAGACCGAAGTCCAGGACCTTGGTGTAACCTTCCGTGGTGATGAAGATGTTGGCCGGCTTGATGTCGCGATGAATGATTCCCTGGGCATGGGCGGCCTGCAGTGCTGCCGCAATCTGCGTGGCCAGTTTCAGCGCCTTGTAGAGCTCGATTGGTCCTTCGTCCAGTCGGTGTTTGAGTGTTTGTCCCCGGAGTCGTTCCATGACCAGGAACGGCTGTTCCTCATGTTCTCCGACATCGTGGATCATGCAAATGTGAGGATGACTCAACGCGGCTGCCGCCTTCGCCTCCCGTTCGAAGCGCTTTTCAGCTACTCGGTCACCAAAGTAGCCCGTAGGCAAGAACTTGATGGCGACTTCCCGGTCCAGCCGGGTGTCTTTGGCCAGGTACACGACGCCCATGCCGCCGCCGCCGAGTTTCTCTTTGATCTCGTAGTGTGACACTGTCCGACTAATGATACTTCGCCCTCCCATTCGACACTCGCCAATCGTCATTTGCCATTGGTGTGCTCTTCCCTGGTTTCGAGATCTATCAAGACGATATCCGAGTTGTCTTGTATCCGGTCGAAGACGATCTCTTTACCGTCAGGGGTGATGTCGAACGAACGGATAGTCCCGGCTGCGTCGAGGCGAGTGAGTTGACGGGTTTCCCTGCTACCGAGATCAAGCAGCCAGAAATTCCTCGGTGCCCGAAGCCCCTTCAAGTAAATTAAACCCTCACCACTTGGAAGGAATCTGAAAAACTCACCTCCGCGAAGCACTTCGATTCTTGGAAGTTCAAATGGTGTTCCGTCGGGCTGGACCGCTAAAACGGGGGCATAGGCAGCAACCTGAGTACCGGAATAGACAATTAGCTTGCCGTCTGGTGACCACACGGGGTTTAGCGCCTCTCCGTCTACAATACGCTCAGGGAGACTACCCTCGACCGGGATCTTGAACAAGCCGGGTTGGCCGTCGGATCCCCTTCCACCTGCGACGATCCACTTTCCGTCCGGAGACCATGAGGTCGAACCGCGGACGTCCACCGCTTCCGAAAGGATCCGAAGTTCGGACCCGTCTGCACTTAGTATATGAATGATCAGTCGGGAATTAAGCTTCAGCACCAAAGCTATGTAATCGCCATCCGGAGAGATCGAAGGTGCTTCAAAGAGTGTGTCGTCTGTGCCTCTCCACACTTCAACCGCTTCTCCGTCTCGAAACCGCCAGAGGCCGTCACCCGAACCCCGAGAAGACAAGTAGAAGAGAAACTGTCCTCCAAACCGTGGGACCAATGCGCGGACACCCGGCATTTCATAGAGCTTCACGTTGGCTTCAGCCGCGATCCCATCAAGTATTGGAACTCTCCAGAGATTCGCTCGTGGATTCGAAACGCTCGCCACCAATCTTTGTCCGTCTGCGCTAGCTGCGACAGAGGTGTATCGCTCCAACCCGATGCTCGCTCGTCGCGAGGTTTTCGTTTCCAGGTCCAAAGCCCAGAGCCAGGGTCCCGCACCATCTTCCTCTCGTGCGCAGTATAGAACGGTCCGAGCGCTAATCGGGGTAGGGTAGCTGACATCCCTTTTCTTCTCAGTCAACCGCTCTAGTTCACTCCCGTCCGGGCGAATCCGCCACAGGTTCATTTCTCCGGTAACTGGCCGACCTCGCACCACATAGATCCATTGCCCATCCAATGACCAAGCCGGAAAGTGCTGATGTTCACCAGCATTCGACTCTAGAATCAACTGGCTATTGACTCCATTGTCGTCCGCTACAAAAATGGGGTCCCCTGCAGCGCGTGTGGTATAGACGACCCGGCTACCATCCGGTAGCCAGTCGGCGTTAACCACGCCTTCGGCGAGGATGTTGCGCATTGGGCCGCCCAACAGTGGAACCGTTCGCATTCTTCCAGCCACCCCAGCGCCGATCCAGATTTCCGACCCGTCTCCCTTGAATCCAACTGTTCGAGGTGCGTCTTCCTCCATTTCTTGGATCAGATTACGGAAATCGGCCGTTCCTGCCTGCCCAACCCAGATGTCAGGTGAGCCGTCCCGGTCGGAAAGAAATGCCACAAACTTGCCGTCCGCGGAGATGTCGGCGTCATACTCTGAACCTTCGAAATTCGTAATCTTCGTGAACTTCGCACCGACGAGCGGGTTTTCAAAGGCTGGTGGGTCCTCTCCAGGGACTAGGCTTGAGCGTTCAAAAATGAGTAGGGTAACAGCTGCAACCAGGGCCACTGCTAACCCGAGGATTGACTTCTTGTACCATCCTATCGAGGATTGGACTGGAGCTGCCTGTAGCGAAGTTGGCGTTTCACTACTCAACGCGCTCTTGATGTCTTCTAGGTCGATCCTGACCTCGTGGATCAGCTGGTAGCGGCGCTCTGGATCTTTCGAAAGGAGCTTGCTGACCACCCAGCCCAAGCGATGCGGAACATCCTCCCTATAGCGTCCTAGAGGAGGAGCCGGTTCATTCATGATGGCGGCAGCCGTTTCCATGGGTTGCCGCTTCCGAAATGGGTGCTGTCCAGTCAGGGTTTCGTACAAAATGATTCCGTACGAGAAGATATCGGAGCGGGCATCGAGCTCTTCGCCTCGGATCTGCTCCGGGGACATGTACGTTAAAGTTCCCAGTGTCGATCCCTTCTGAGTCAGTCCCGTCGTAATCGCTTGCTCGACTTCCTCGTCTTTCAAGATTCGTTTGGCCAGACCGAAGTCCATCACCTTGACGTGGCCTTCCGGTGTCAGCATCAGGTTGGCCGGCTTCAGGTCGCGGTGGATGAAGCTGGAGCTGTGAGCCTTCTCGATCGCCTCAGCGGCTTCGATCAGGATCGACAGGGCCTTATCCAGCGGAATCGGACCGTCCTCCAGCTTCTCCTGCAGCGTCTCGCCGGCGACGTGCTCCATCGCGAAGAAGCTCCGGCCGCGGGATTGGCCCACCTCGAAGATCTGACACACGTAGGGATGCTCGATGGCGGCAGCGCATTTCGCCTCCCGCAGGAATCGCTTCCGGGCCACACCGTCTTCTTCGAGCGACTCCGCCAGGAACTTCAGGGCCACCTTGCGGCCGAGGTTCGTGTCCTCCGCCAGGTACACCTCACCCATGCCCCCACTGCCGAGCTGTTCGAGGACCCTATAGTGCGAGATTGTCTTCGGAATGGTCACGCACCCG
>CP070717.1:1430724-1436668 GCA_020350445.1 Acidobacteriota bacterium
ATCGACGCACTGGTTCAACTGAAAGTCGCCCAGCCGATTTCAGCCGACCGGTTGCGGCATCGGTGTGACAAATGGGAAGCCCGACACGAGATGTGGTCCGACCACCAATCCTTCGTTCATGGAGATGCCACCCCCACGAACTTCATCTTCGGTCCCGACGAGGAAACCCTGACTGCTATCGACTTCGAACGGCTTCACGTCAGCGACGCAATGTATGACATCGGACTGTTTGCAGCCGAGCTGAAACACCATTTCGCGCTGCGGATTCACAACGCCGCAGCGGCCGAGCCTTTCATAAAGTGTTTTCTGGAACATTACTTCCAAGCGACTGATAAACAAGAAGAATCCTATTCCGACTTCACATTTCGAAATCGCTTTTACATGGCCCTTGGAGAACTGAGGATTGCCCGCAATCCGTGGTTGCCTTTCGGCCACCGTGAATGGCTCATACATGAAGCGGGTCGATGCCTCGAAACGTGAATTCAGGACAGGTCCCAGGGAGGAAGATGATGCCTCAAATCACAACCATTCTCTTCGACATCTACGGAACACTGATCGATATTCACACCAACGAACATCGAGAAGAGATCTTCGAAACGGTCAGTCGTTTTCTCGAATACCGCCGTGTATTTATTCCCGGCCGAGAGCTTGGAGAACTCTTCTTCAATGAGGTCAACCAACAGTTTGCCCGGAGCCGCGAGCGCTATCCGGAAATCGACGCCACCCAGGCTTTCGAGCACGTCCTCAGGGACCGGGGTCGGGTCTGCGACCGGTTCCTGGCAATGCTGACAACCCAGCTCTACCGCTCACTGACCCGAGAGAAACTTCGACTGTTCGATGACACCTTCTGGACTCTGAACGAGTTTCGCAAGCTCTACCGGCTCGGAATTGTGACAGATGCCCAACGGGTCTACTGCAATCCGGAACTGCGAGCACTGCGAATCGAGGAGTTCTTCGACACGATTGTGATTTCCTCCGATTATGGATTCCGCAAACCCGATCCCCGGCTCTTCCATATCGCCCTGGCAGCCGTCAATGCCAAGGAGGAAAACGCCGCCTACATCGGGAACAAGTATGAAACCGATCTCGTCGGTTCCAAAGCAGCGGGGTTGGCACTGAGCGTACTGATTCACCAGTCGACCGAAGATGAAAAGGCCTTTCTCGAAACAAAACCCGATCTCGTCTGTCAGAACCTTCGCGAGGCCTTCGATCAGATCCAACTCAAGATCTCTGAACCGACCAGTGTTGCAGTTGTCTGATCGCAACAGTCTGAATGCAGCCTTCAGTCGCCGACCGGAATCCAGACAGTCATTTCACCCTTCCCACGGTTGGCCCATGCATAATAGGGGATCGCCGTGAACGTGACAGGCTTCGAGGAAGCAGAGGTCCCGTTGACACCCTCTACCGCCCTTCCTGAAATCAGGCCAACGCCCTGAAGCAGTTCTTCACTGAATCGATAAGATAACTCGGGTTCCTTTGCCAGCACGAGATTGAGTACCTTCCCGTCTGGATTATCGGGCCACTCCAGCGCATACACGAGCGGTCCGCGCTGCAGGCAGACAAGCCCCTGATCATCCTTCACCCGCGGGTCGGCCTGAATCCTTCGAACCGGCATAGGAAGCTCAAGTGAAATCTCATCTTCCGAATCCCAACTACCTTTCAAAACGGCAAAACCATCAATCACCTCGATGACTTTCTCCTGCCCGTTTACCTCGACTCGAACATTAGCAGGTGCCGCGTCGAGAAAGGTGTAGAGCTGACTGGGCACCGCTCGCTCACCGGCCCAGCCGGGAATCCGGAGCCGGATTTCGAGGTCGAGGCTCTCTGGTGTGTCCAAGGTCAGCTGAACGTTCCCGTCCCAGGGGTATGCCGTCTTCTGAACGACTTTGAGCTTCTGACCCGCGACCTCGATCTCCGCTTCACTGTCGACGTACAGATTGACAAACAGGGTACCCTCACGCTGTCCATAGATGTAGCCGGGAATCGAAGGGACGAATCTCGTCAGATTACTCGGGCAGCAGGCGCAGCCGAACCAGGCGCTGCGTTCATGTTTCCCATCGGATTGCAGGGGGTTGGGGTAGAAGAACCGGTCGCCCGACAACCCCAGGCCCGACAGCACTCCATTATAGAGCGAGCGCTCCAGTACATCCAGGTACTTCCCTTCTCCGTGCAGAAGAAACATCCTGTGGTTCCAGAAGACATTGGCGATTGACGCGCAGGTTTCGGAGTAAGCCGTCGCGTTGGGCAGTTCGTACGCCTTCCCGTAGGCCTCGCCCGATGAGGTGGCGCCAACTCCGCCAGTGATGTAGATCTTGCTCGAGACGACATCTTCCCAGATGCGGTTGAGCGCCTGAACGTAGCGCTCGTCACCAGTGAGCGCCGCGACATCCGCCATTCCAGCGTACATGTAATTGGCCCTGACAGCATGGCCAACCGCCTCGGCCTGATCGACCACCTGCTGATGAGACTGACTGTACTCCTTGCCGTCTGGCCCGCGAACGTCGAGGAAGAACTTCGCCAGCTCCAGATACTCTGAATTCCCAGTTGCCCGGTAGAGTTTAGCCAGCCCGATTTCTATCTCCTGGTGGCCGGGATAGTTCTCTTCCTTTCCCCAGCCGAAGTCCCGGACGAGCAGATCGGCACTCTTGATCGCGATATCGAGGAAGTTCCTTTTTCCGGTGGCCTGGTAGTGAGCCACCGCTGCTTCATACATGTGTCCGAGGTTGTAGAGCTCGTGGCTCAGCTCATGGACCAGTTCCCAACGCCGGCTTCCGGCCCACTCGTGGGGCCGGTCACCCATGATCGTCCGGTTGGTGTAGAGGTAACCATCGGGTTCCTGGGCAGCACCGATCTTGGCGATCAGCTCATCGAGATAGGCTTCCATCTTCGGGTCGGGAACCGTCTGCAGCGAATAGGATGCGCCCTCGATAATCTTGAACACATCGGAGTCATCGAAGGGATAGATCGTGCAGAATTCCCCTTCAGCCATTCCCGCGGCGATCTCGAAATTCTTAACGCGCCCCGTCTCTTCGCTCTGGCGAAACGCATAGGGAATCGTCAACTCGTGCATGAGCCTGATGCGGGGAGCCCAAAAGGAATCGGTCAACTTGACCGAGCTGAAAGGCACCGGCTGGATCGGATAATCAGAACCCTTCGGACCCTGAACTTCGGCCTCTTCTGCGCCGCAGGCCACGAGTGAACTCACGAGAAGTAGCAGCAAAATGGTGAGCGTTCGCTTCATAATCGATCTCCCTGTCCGGGTGTTTTAAAGATACTCCACCGGAAACTCCCAAGGCTCCCTGTACGTTGGCCGGGCGAGCCGAACGGCTTCCTCGTCCCCTACGATCTTCTCACTGACCGGATCAAAACGAATGGAGCGCCCCAGTCGGTAAGAGAGATTGGCCAGTGTAATCGCCATGTCGATTCGCCAGTGATAGTTGACATTGCAGCTCGGCTGCCGGCGATCCTTGAGACAATCAAGCCACTCCCGTTCATGTCCCGGCGAAGGGGAAATCGACTCTGCCGGTGGGGTTCTATCCTTGAACAGATCGCCTTCTGGCACTACCTCATGTCGCTCATAGTTCGTAAACAGTGTTCCATTCAGACAGTGGAAGTAGATACCCAGACGGCGGGCCGGTTCCCCTCGACCAAAGTCGAAAGCAAAACTGTTGGACAGGCTCATCATCCAGGTGACAGTCACCTTGTCATACTTCCAGGTGATCTCCTGTGTGTCGGGAGCATCTCCATCTCCACCGACAATATGGCGTCCCCCGAGGCAGGACGTCGTCTCAGGCAGCCCCAGATCCAGAGCCCAGATCGGCAGGTCGATGATGTGGGGAGCCATTCCGGGAGTCCACCCTCCCGAGTAGTCCATGAAGGAACAGTGGTTGTAGCTGTCCTGGTAGAGGATCGAGTTGAATGGGCATTTCGGAGCCGGTCCACACCAGAGGTCCCAGTCCAGGCCTTCAGGTGGATCCTGAACGGGCGCCCGGCCGAGTCCCGCCGCCCCCTGGTTCATCACATTGAACGTTCGAACCACGCTGACAGGCCCCAGTTTGCCCGAACGGACCCATTCGACCACCCTTCGGTAGTTGGAACCGGCATGGATCTGCGTCCCGATCTGACTGATACGGTTGTGCTTGTTGACCGCGTTTCTGACGGCAAGGGTTTCGTCGGGATAGAGGGTCATCGGTTTCTGCAGATAGATGTCCTTCCCAGCCTCGACAGCATCAACCGCCATACGAGCATGCCAGTGCGGCGGAGAGGCGATAATAACAGCGTCGATCGCCGGATTGGCCAGCAGGTCCCGGTAATCGGTGTAGCCCTCAGCGGAAGCCTTGTACTGCTCGACGACGGCTTCCCTTCTCTCGGTAGAGACATCGCATACTCCCCGAACAACCACATCCTCATAGCGGGCACAATTCTCGAGGTTTGCACGCCCCATTCCATTGACCCCGATGATTCCCAGGTTGATCCGATCACTGGGTGCGGTGGCTCCCCTGCCCAGGGTACCGGCGGAAAAGGCATAGGCTGCTCCGACTGCCCCGGCTGCATTTCCCAGAAAGCGGCGCCGGCTCGATCGTCCGTCCCGCCCTCGCTTCTCGCTCTGCTCTTTCATTCGCTTTCCTTCAAATCTCGCTTGGGTTAATCCTGAAGCATCAACCCCTGTTTGTTGTAGACAGACCAAACGCTGCGCTGGTCCGCTTCCGTCACCTCCGGATGAATCCAAAGGCGGTAACCCAGGACGGTTGCGGCTTCCTTTTTCAGCGGGAACCTCGTCCCCGCCGCAGGAAATGTCGGCTGAAACCAGTTCAGCTCGGGATACTCCACCCAATCACCGGGATAGTCCGGGTTGCTCTCTTTCTGGAAGATGCTGAGGGCGAGCTTCGAGGTGCCGCCTTTGAAGATCCCTGAGAGCTCGGCCCAGGCCATCCTTGGGGCTGCGTCCTCGGAATCGGTATGAAACTGAATCACCTGATCCGTGACCTCATTCAATCGGACGTTGAGGCCACCGTACTGATCGGTCCCTCTCCGAGCGACTGTCACCGAGTCAACCAGGGCTTTGAAATGGAACTCAAGATCGATGAATCGCCCCTCCGAAGAAACTGGATAGACGCGGATAACAACCGTTTCCTCCACGATCGGTGTCCGGTCTTCCCACAGCCAGCGGTTCCTTGCCTTCAATTGAGCAAACTCCGGAGTCACCATGGTCTCGGGTTCGCCCGTCGGTCGTGCAAAGACCTTCTGCAGGGCGTGCAAATCACCCAACTCGCCTTCGAACTCCACTTCGGGCCAAGCCCAGTAGATCCCCCGGTGATGCGGGTGATCCACCGGAAAGTCGAGAGTCATCAACTGACCACCGGGACCGTAGAGAGGATGAATATAGTCACTTCTGGCACGAGCGTATTTCAGGTTCTCTTCGGTGACCTCACTCAACAGCTCCCCCGGTTCGACCGTACTGAAGTTGTAGGCGAGAACCGCAACACCCGATTCCCGGAAGACATACTTCCCGGAATCCGAATCCAGTGCGATCGACAGGTCCCCGGAAAAAACGGGATTCAAAAGTACCAAGAATAGACCTGCGAAGAGAACGCATTCCTTGACCATAGCTACCTCCTTCCCGGGTGCACTCGAGCTGACTCAGCAGGGAAACTGAACCACCTTCGTTCGAATTCAAAGCTTACCGGAGCGCGTTGAAAAAACAAGGGGTAGGAGGCGGAAGGGAGTTGTGCCGCGGAGTTCTCGAAACCATAATACTGTGCCTATGAAGAAGAATCTGCTCCTGCTCGTCTTCATCCTGCTCCTGTTGCTGCTCAGCCCAGTTTTCGCAGTGGCACAACAACTGCCTGTCGGAACGCCCGATTCGGTTGGAATGTCGTCCGAGAGGCTGGACCGCCTGCATCAGACAATGCAGCGTTACGTCGATGATGAAAAGGTGGCCGGA
>CP070717.1:1436768-1440037 GCA_020350445.1 Acidobacteriota bacterium
CCTTCGCCCGGCTCCAAGGTCTCTAAGGGAACGGTTTGTGAGGTTTTCTTTTCTCCAGAAGGATATCGACGGAATGCGTCTTCAAAAGTTGCTCTCAGAGCTACCGACCGGGCAACTGGTCGATCTGAAAGCAAACAGTGATCTCGAGATTTCTTCCCTGGCCTATGACTCGCGTCAGGTCGAGAGCGGAAGCCTGTTCTTCGCCATCGAAGGACACGCCTTCGACGGCCACGCCTTCATTGACCAGGCCCTGGCCAACGGCGCGGTCGCTGTGGTTTCGGAACGGCCCTCACCCGTCGAATTCGAGCGGCAATGGGTGCAGGTCCGTTCAATCCGACAGGTGATGGCTCTCGGTGCAGATCGCTTTATGGGGTCTCCTTCTCAACAGATCACGATGATCGGCGTAACCGGAACCAACGGAAAGACCACCACCGCGTACCTGTGCCACAGCATCTTGTCCCAGATGAAACCTGCACTGATGCTTGGTTCGATCAGGACCTACATCGGCGAGCGGGTCGTAGACTCAAAACTGACAACACCGGAATCCGTGGAAATCCAGTCGTTGCTAACCGAGGGGGTTCGGGCCGGGTGCAGGACCGGAGTCATGGAAGTCTCCTCCCACGCCCTGGCTCTCGATCGAACCTTCGGCAGCCTCTTCCCGGTGGCGGTCTTTACGAACCTGACACAAGACCATCTCGACTTTCACGGAGACTTCAACGATTACTTCTCGGCCAAGAAGAGGCTATTTGACAAGCGGTACAACCCAGGTCTGAAATGGGCGGTGTTGAATGCCGACGATCCCTATGGTCGTCAACTGGCAGTCGAAGCCAATGGGGACGCGATTACGTACGGTATCGACAGTCCGGCCGATGTTCGCCCCGAGTCTCTCCGTTTGTCGAAGGAGGGAGTCGAGGCTACAATCAACCTGCTGGGGAACTCGCTCGAGATCAGCTGCAGCCTGATCGGCCGGCACAACCTCTACAACCTGCTCGCGGCGACCGCAGCCTGCAGCCTGTTGGGATGTTCAAACGAAATCATCCAGCAAGGCCTCCGTTCGATCCAGAGTGTGCCGGGACGTTTCGAGAAGGTGGAATGCGATGCTCCGGCGACGGTTGTCATTGATTTCGCACACACACCCGATGCACTGAGCAACGTCCTCGATCTCGCCCGTGAGGTCGCAGCCGAACGAGTGATCTGTCTGTTTGGCTGTGGTGGAGACCGCGACCGAAAGAAACGTCCCTTGATGGGCGAGGTAGCCACCCGGAAAGCAGATCTCTCGATCGTCACGAGTGACAATCCACGAACTGAGGATCCCGACGCGATCATCTACGACATCCTGGAAGGAATCCCACAGGATGCACGGCCGTTTGAGGTGATAACCGACCGTCGCGAAGCGATTCGTCGAGCACTCCAGCTTTCCCGGCCAGGAGACCTGGTGTTGCTGGCGGGTAAAGGCCATGAAACCTATCAAGACATCGGGGGCCGCAAGGTCGACTTCGATGAGAGACACATCGTCAGGGAGGCCCTTTGCTCGACTTAAGTCTCGTCGAAGTTGAGAAGGCAATCGAGGCGACTCGAATCGGTCCGACCGAATCGGTGCCTGCCTGTTTTCCCGAGGTCTCGATCGATTCTCGGACGATTCAGCCGGGCCAGGCTTTCTTCTGCATCAAGGGTGTTCGGCACGACGGACACAAGTTCATCTCTGCCGCTCTGGAAAGAGGGGCCGCCGTCATCGTGGTATCAGCTCGCTCGGAGGGTACAAATCCGGTAGACAACTGCATTTTTCTCGAGGTCGAGGATACGACCAGGGCCCTGCAGCAACTCTCCGCGTTGGTACGATCCCGCTGGGGCGGTCCGATTGTCGCCATTACCGGCAGCATGGGAAAAACGACGACGAAACACTTCATCGCGGCGGTCACAGGAGCCGGGCGAACGGTCCACCAGACGCCGGGCAACTTCAACAATGAATTCGGCCTGCCCCTGTCACTGCTGGCTCTTGAATCGCACCACCAACTCGCGATCCTGGAACTGGGGATGAACCATGCGGGGGAGATCCGAAGACTGGGGCAGATCTGTTCCCCTAACTATGCAGTGCTGACCAACGTCGCTCCCGTCCATCTCGAATTCTTCGAAGACCTGAACGGAATCGCTGAAGCGAAAGGTGAAATCCTCGAGACACTGCAGGAACCGGCAACACTTTTCTACAACATCGACGACCCCCTGATTCGAAAACTGGCCCTGCGGCACCGGGCGGAATCCGTTTCATTCGGGTTTGACGAATCGGCGGAGTATCGAGTCGCGAGTTATGCGGCTGAGAATCTCGAAAGCACACAGGTAACGATCACCGGAGCTCAGGAAGTGCTCGAACTCGTCGTCCCCTTCTCCGGGCGTCATGTCCTTTACAACCTGGTAGCTGCGGTCGCCGTCGCCAGCAAACTGGGGATGACCCCGGAATCGATCAGAAGGTCAATGGCGGGGCTCCATCTTCTTCCCATGCGTGGTCAGGCGAAGAAGCTGCGCGGCTTTACACTTTGGGATGACTCCTACAACTCGAATCCCGCAGCCGTCGCCTCGGTCCTCGAAACGATCAGGGACCTGTCGTCCTACTCCCGCAAGATCATTGTCCTGGCAGACATGCTGGAATTAGGCCGGAAGACAGAGGAACTGCACTACGGCGTAGGTACGAAGGTGGCAGAATGCCGGCCGGACCTCCTGATTACCGTGGGAGAGGCTTCTCTCCACATCGGGCGAGGAGCAATCGATCAAGGATTGCCCACCAACTCAACGCGGCATTTCGACGACGCTGCATCAGCCGCCGAGTATCTGGAGCAGACTCTACGACCCGGTGATCTGCTTCTCGTGAAAGGATCACGTGGAATGCAACTGGACAGAATCGTCCGGAAACTTGAAGGAGATCCGTCATGATGTATCATCTACTCTATTCACTTCATGACCAGATCTCAGTCCTCAACGTCGTACATTACATTACCTTCCGAACGGCTTACGCATCTCTGACGGCTCTGCTCATCAGTATGTGGCTCGGTCCCTGGGTCATCGAGAAGCTTCGCGATTTCCAGGTGGGACAATATATCCGGGAAGAAGGACCCTCGAGCCACCAGAAAAAAGCCGGCACGCCCACAATGGGGGGAGTACTGATCGTTATCAGCATAGTCCTGCCGACCCTGATGTGGGCCGACCTGACAAACGCCTACGTCTGGCTGGCCCTGGCTTCCCTGCTCTTTTACGGGACTGTCGGATTCATCGATGAC
>CP070717.1:1440137-1445833 GCA_020350445.1 Acidobacteriota bacterium
CATTGCCGTACTTGCGATTCAGCTCTTCCGCCATCTCCTCCATCCGGACCAGAACGAAGCGGTCAGTCCCACGGTTGCAGACGTTGATGATCCGGAGATGGATGCGTTCGAGCATCTCGGCCAGCCCTTCAACGTCATCGAAGATGTGGGAGTGGACGTCGATCTTGTCAATCTGTTCAAAGGTGAGCGCCGCCTGGCCGGTCCCACAACCGCTGCCAGTACCAACAATCAAGCTGACCAGCAGGACCAGCTTCAGGAAGACTTCTATTCGTTTTTCGGTGTTCATCGGAATGCGATTGTACCGAACTCGTCGGTCGACTGGCAGCTTGATGCCGGGGGTAAAATGGAAATGATGGCCAATGAACTTATCCTGGAAGTCGATCACCGTGAATACTGCATCTGTCGGCTTGAACCCGAAGCGGAGGTTCCGGACTGGGCGCAGGGCCCCGGATTGTGCTCGGTGACCCGGACGGGTGATGAGTTGTCGATTGTCTGTGAGCAGCACAGCATCCCCGAGGAGGTGCAGGCTGATCGCGGCTGGAAGTGCCTCGTCGTGCAGGGACCCCTCGACTTTGGCCTGGTCGGAATCCTCGCTGGCCTGGCCGGTTGTCTGGCCGCGGCTGGCGTGCCGATCTTTAGTGTTTCGAGCTATGACACCGACCGTATTCTGGTTAAGTCGAACACCCTCGGCCGGGCCTGCCGGGCTCTGCAGTCCGCCGGCTACCATGTCAGGCCCTAGGACTCAAAGCCAGTTGCCCGAAACCTGGCGTAACGCTCAACCGAGGGGCTGTTGACGAAACACTCGGAAGCAAGGGTGGCACCTGAGCCCGGGCCTGCTCAAAGCGTCAGGAGGGTGGCTGCCGGATCCCGATGCTTACTTGAGGACCACTCGACCGAAGCGTCGTTTGCCCACCCGCAGGATGAATCCGGGTGAATCGGCCGCGGTCAAGGAAGCCAGCGGGTCACCGACCTTCTCGCCATCGATCGAAACCGCTCCGTGAACGATGTGCCTGCGGGCTTCACTTTTCGAAGCGGCGAATCCAATCTCGGCGATCACCCCCACCAGGGCTATGGCTTCCCCGTTTGTGTCAATCTCAAACTGAGGCATCTCCTCAGGATTCTCGCGCTGCTGAAACACCCGGGCAAAATGCACTTCAGCCTGGGCGGCCGCTTCTCCAGAGTGAAAGTCCTTCACAATGTGAGCGGCCAATTGCGCTTTTGCCTTCATCGGATGCAGTCCGCCGTTCTCCACCTTCTTCCTCAAGGCAGCGACGTCCTGCGGGGAGAGGTCGGTCAGCAGTTCGTAGTAGCGCCACATCAGCGCATCTGAGACCGACATGACCTTGCCGTAGATCTCTTCGGGCGCTTCGGCAATCCCGACATAATTGTTGAGCGACTTGCTCATCTTCTCGACCCCATCAAGCCCTTCCAGGATCGGCATCATGAGCAGGACCTGAGGTTCGATTCCATACTCTCGCTGGATATCGCGACCGACCAGGAGATTGAACTTCTGGTCGGTTCCGCCCAGCTCAAAATCGGCTTCGAGAAAGACGCTGTCGTATGCCTGAGCAAGCGGATACAGCAGTTCGTGGATCGAGATGGGTTGCTGCTCTGCTATCCGTTTCGAGAAATCGTCTCTTTCGAGCATCCGGGCGACCGTGTACTTGCCACAGAGCCTTATGAACTCTTCGGAACCCAATTCTCCAAGCC
Organism: Acidobacteriota bacterium; assembly: GCA_020350445.1. Taxonomy (GTDB): domain Bacteria; phylum Acidobacteriota; class UBA6911; order RPQK01; family JAPXNP01. The sequence continues at coordinate 1,441,848 of CP070717.1, forward strand.
ACCGGCTGTTGAAGTCGACGATCGTCTTCTCAGGATCGAGAATCTTGAAGACCTGCTTCTTGTAAGTCTCGGCGTTCTCCAGCACCTGTTCGCGCGTCATTGGAGGCCGGGTCTTGTTTCGACCCGAAGGATCCCCGATCAGGCCCGTGAAATCGCCGATGAGGAAGACGACTCGGTGCCCAAGGTCCTGAAAATGCTTCATCTTCCGGATCGGGACGGTATGGCCGAGGTGAAGATCCGGGGCGGTCGGATCGAAGCCGACTTTCACGGTCAGCGGTTTCCCGGTCTTGGCCGATTTCTCGAGCTTCTGGCGAAGCTCTTCCTCGTTTATCACCTCAGCCGCCCCCTTCAAAAGGTAGGCCATCTGCTCATCAATCGTCATCTGCTGCTCAGTCATAGGGCGCCATTATAGAGAGGCCGGGCCTCGCAGGGCAAAGAGCGATGTCTCAAGGGACATCGATGTTGTCTATCAGCCGGGTCTGGCCGATACGGACGGCGGCCAGCCGGCGGCCATCGAAGTCCTCGACGTAGTCGACCTCGAATCCCGCCTTCCGCAGTCTCTCAGCCGTCTCTTTCGCGGTGCCAGGTGACTTCAGCAGGGCGGGGAATTGACTGGCCAGTTTGCGCTCTTCGGGACTCAGATTTCGATTTCGCGAACTCAAGGCCAATCCGTCGGTATCACGGACAATTGGACAGGGGATGATCTCGGTTTCGAGGAAGAAGGCCTCGACCATATCTCGGATCAACAGGAACTGCTGGTAGTCCTTCTCTCCCATGTAGGTACGCGTGGGTCTAACCAGCAGCAGGAGCTTCAGAACGACCGTCAGCACTCCATCGAAGTGCCCCGGTCGATGGGCTCCGCAGAACTCGCGGCTCAGAGGACTCTCGGTGACTTTGTAACGGTACTCGTCGGGATAGAGCTCGCTGAAGGCCGGATCGAGGACGTAGTCCACTCCCGCCTCTTCCGCCATCCGCAGGTCGTCGTGAAGTGTCCGGGGATAGGCTTCGAGATCCGTCTGCTGATCGAACTGTGTGGGATTGACGAAGATACTGATGACGCTCAACTCATTCTCAGCGCAGCAGCGCTCGATCAGAGAAAGGTGCCCGGCATGCAGATTGCCCATGGTGGGGACGAATCCCAGCGAGCGGTGCTCGAATTCACCACTGCGCCGGAGTTTTCTCCAGTCATTGATACGACTGACAACTCGAATCATAGATAGCTCTCCTCCGCTGAGGGAAAGCTGCCTTCTTTGACGTCGCTATCGAAGTGGTTGAGAGAATCGAGAACCAGTTGATGTCCCCGAACGTAATGACGGACAAAGCGTGGGTCAACATTCTTGAAGAGATCAAGCATGTCGTGCAGGACCAGGATCTGCCCATCGGTGTCGGGCCCTGCTCCGATTCCAATGGTCGGAATCTGAAGAGACCGAGTCAGTGTGCGGGCTGTATCGCTCTTTACACACTCCAGAACGATCGAGAAGCAACCCAGTTCCTGCAGCTGTTTCGCCTCCGCCTTCAGGGCAGTAACTTCATCTTCCTTTCGCCCCTGGACCGGATAGCCCCCGAACTGGTGGACTGACTGGGGGGTTAAACCCAGGTGTCCCATTACCGGAACGCCCGATTCCACAATATGGTGGATGATCTCCTCATGACCCGAAACCCCTTCGATCTTGACGGCCTGGGCTCCGGCACGCATCAATGTTTCGACTGAATCCATTGCATGCTTCAGCCCCTTTCGGACCGACAGAAAGGGCATATCAGCGACGATGAACTTGTTCGGTGCTCCCCGGCTGACCGCACTGACGTGCAATGCCATCATTTCGACGGTAGCGGGAATCGTGTTCTCGTAACCATGAATGATCATGGCGACACTGTCACCAACCAGGATACAGTCGACCGTCGACTGGTCAATGATCTGAGCGGACCAGTAGTCGTAGCAGGTGATCATCGAAATCCTGCGCCCTGATCGTTTCATCTCGGCGAAATCGTTCACTGTCATGACAGAGCCTCTTCAGTCGTCCGGGTTCAGTCCAAAAGCCTTGAGGAATCCGAGGTAGACTTCTCTGTAACGGTCCCCTTCCAAGGCTTTCAAGTTCGCTTCGATTGTACCCAAATCCCGGCGGGCGAGGGGGCCAGTCAGCGCCGGAATATCCCGGTTTTTCAGGTTGCTGCAGATCTGTTCGAGGTAGAGGAATCCAGCCTCTTGAGGAATATCGAGGGAGTCGGAGAGCTCACAGAAGAACTTGTCCCAAAGTAGTGTGGTGAAGTTGCCGCTCAGTACGCAGAGAGCGTGGTAGTACGCCTTGGCTGAAGGGTCGATCAGATAGTGCGGATTCTCGAGTCCAGGAAGGACCTCATGAAACTGCCCCCTGTCTCGTTCGAGTATGAAAGGGATGCGAGGGTAGATCTCAGCAGGGTAAAGGGTACTCGTGAAGGAGAGCAGGGGATGGGACCCGATCGAAACGCTGCTGACCAGGCTCCCCGAAAAATGGACTCTCACTTTCTCTTCGAGCACTGTCCAATTCTCTCGAACGAAAGGCTCAATCGCTCCATCACTGATCAAAAGAAGGACATGGCTCGAATTGGCAACAACTTCTTCGAATGGTGGGTTTTCGGAATCCTGTCCTGCGCGAGGCCTCCACCAGCGCTTGAAAGGGAGGCCCAGGAGTTCAAAATAGTGGGAGAAATGATGGGCAACTCTGCCGCTACCGATAATGGAGTACATTGCTGAATGCTAAATGCTGATTGCTAAATGCTAATCGCCAATAGCCAATAGCCAATAGCCATTGAGCCAATTCGATGGCGCTGGCCAGGGCCAGCGCATTCCAGAACGATCATTCGAGCTCGAGGGCGATCACCGAGGCAATCGGATCCGGGGCCTGGGATGGAACAGTGATCTCCAGCCCTTCCTCCGTCTGCTTCACCGCGAGGTCGGCAGCCGGATCAGCGAGCAGATAGGCCCGTGTGACAGCGGATTCGACCGGTGGGACTATCAACGCTCCCTGCGGCCAGTCAAAGACCTGAAGGTAGAGTTTGCCGGCTTTCCGGGTTGCCCGGCCCCATTCGAGCGCCTCAAAAGGACTGGCCTGGGTACCGTAGATGCTCTCGCCGTTGACCTTCATCCATGCGCCGATCCCTTGCAGACGCTCAATGCTGGCCTCGGGAATGAGCCCTTCCGCCGTCGGGCCAACGTTCAGGAGGTAGTTGCCGCCCTTGCTCGCGATATCGACGATGTTGCGGATCAGGGTTTCAGCGCTCTTCCAGTTCTCATCATAGGACTTGAACCCCCAGGTGTCGTTCATCGTCATGCACGATTCCCAGTCCACGCCGGGAAGGCCAGTCGGCGGGATCTCCTGCTCAGGGGTTCCAAAATCACCGGCATAGCCCGGACCCTTGTTCAACCCCTTCATCCCTTCACGGCCCTTGCCAACCCGATTATTGATAATGATCGAGGGCTTGAGACTGCGGACATAATTGTAGAGATCCTTCCCGTCGGGCTCGGTCCACCAGTCAGTCCATTCCCCGTCGAACCAGAGTACCTCGGGATCATACTGGTCCACCAACTCCTTCAACTGGGCCTTCATGTAGGTAATGTACTCGGCTCTCTGATCTTCATGGATCTTGTTCTGGTGATGACCGGCGGTTCGGTACTTTTCCTCAGTTTCAACATACTGCGAGGGATGGTGCCAGTCCATGATCGAATAGTAGAAGCAGAACTTGATGCCCCGTTTCTTGCACTCGCGGCTCAGTTCGGCGATGACATCCTTCCCGTAGGGTGTGGCATCGACAATGTCGTAGTCGCTGACTGCGCTATTGAAGATCGAAAAACCTTCGTGATGCTTTGAAGTGATGACGAGGTACTGCATCCCGGCATCCTGGGCCAGCTGTGCCCATTGAGCCGCATCGAATTTGACGGGATTGAACTGTGGGGCGAGCTTCTCATACTCCTCGCGGGGAATGTTTGCCCAGGACTGGATCCATTCGCC
>CP070717.1:1445933-1449511 GCA_020350445.1 Acidobacteriota bacterium
CGCGATATGCGCCCTGACGTATCCCGACCGCACCGTAGCTGGGCCAAACAACTGGTCGACCGTTTCGCTCAAAAGACCATTCTTCGGGATCGTCCGCAAAACCGTCTGGTTTTGTACTCCCGGCTGGTAGAGGAGCAGCTCAATGGAGACGTTTTCCGCGCTTGGATTCGCGATGTTGAGTCGGGTGCTGGCCTCCTGTCCGAAATAGGCGTCCGGCCCTTGGAAGATCCTCGTAAAGAAGAGCCAGTTTGAAGGGTACCTGCTTGCATTGCCACCTTCCTGCTCCCCGTGATCGGATGAACCGGTGATGAAGAAAGCGCCGATCTCGTCGTTGTCGCTCGTCACGTCAATCCAGACGTCCAGCGGAAGTGATACAGGTCTGCCGAATACTTCCAATCCCATTCTGGCGATCTGCTCTTGTGGCTTCAGTGTAAACACAGAGGGATTCATGGGGAAAGCGGCCTTTGAGCCATCCGGAAAATAGGCTGTGAACGTGACGTTCGCGGGCTCATCCGAGTAATTGGTGACTCCAAACCCTGTCCATCTATCCTCTTCGAGCCGGTAGAAAGGGAAGTATAGGTGGGTTTCTTCTTCAGGAATAGTCGAGTAGACCTCGCCGTTTACTGGATCCTCCTCTTGGAGTCCCCCCCCAGCCGCCCCCATAGTCATCGCCGCCACGAAGACAGCAATTCTCACTGCATACTGCGCCGCTGCCAGAGTCAAAAACCCAAAGCACAATCCAGTTGCTCTCTCCAACATGTGTCCTCCGTCTGCTCGGCACCGTCCTCGTCCCACAATCCGCCCGGATGCAGGGCACACTGGGATCACCCATCTCATGACACGCTAACACCGTTTACATGAAATAGAAACGTAGACGGGTGATAAGTCTCGACACCCTGAACAAAGCCGTCTCGGCTGCGATCTTTGTCCGTGTCCTGTCCTACGGGTTCACCGACCGACACACGCTGTTACAGAAGCTCCCTGACGCCTATACTGAACACGGTCGGCGTCTCAGATACGAAGCATTGGGCTCTAAGCAAACGAAGGCACAACAGATTGTCAATCAGTCACTGGTTCCGTCATGAAGTCACCGGAAGGCTCATCACGATATTGCGCCCCCTGCTCTATCTAGCCGCTGCGGTCTGGCGCCGGCTGATGTTCCGCACCGTCTTCATCGCAGTAACCGGGAGCCACGGCAAGACCACCGCCAAGGAGCTGACGGCTGCCATTCTTTCGGCTCATTCGAGAACCTTCAAGTCAGTGAGAAACCAGAATTCAGGCAGGCTCCTGCCACTGAATGTTCTCCGGGTCCGCCCCTGGCACCGGTATGCCGTCTTCGAGGTCGCCACCGGAGGACCGGGAGCCCTGGTCAAAGCTGGCAGGCTGCTGAGACCTGACATCGCAGCAGTCACTTCAGTCGGCTCCGCTCATCGCAGCAGCTTTGAAAATATCGAAGCGATCGGCCGGGAAAAGAAGAGCCTGCTTGGATCGCTCAGGGGCAAGGGTGTCGGTCTTCTCAACGGCGACGATCCCCATCTGGGGCCACCTTGGAATACAGCGGCACCCGTGCTCCGGTTCGGTCGATCTTCAGGTTGCCACTACTCGTTCACAGATTCCTCTTCAGAATGGCCCCGACGTCTGCAGTTCACTCTATGTCATGGCGGAGGCCGCTACCAGGTCAAGACCAGCCTCGTTGGGGAACACTGGATACCTTCTGTTCTTGCGAGCCTGGCCATCTCGATCGAATGTGGTATCTCAATCGAGACGGCACTGAAGACTCTCGCTGCAGTCTTACCGTTCGATGCCCGGATGGGGCCCGTCCTACTCCCTTGCGGCGCCATTGTGATTCGGGATGAGTACTGCGGTACACCCGAGTCCTTCGAAACAGCATTCCAGGCCTTTTCGGAGGCTCGGGCAAAACGAAAGATCCTGGTGGCCGGTGATTACTCAGACTCCAGTGCCAAGATCAGAAGCCGACTGCGTAAGCTAGGACGCCAGGCCAGTAAAATTGCCGACATAGCCGTCTTTGTGGGACCTTCGGCCCACCACAGCCGGGAGGCCGCCCTCAGGGAAGGGATGCCGGACGAGGCCTGCCATTACTTCACCAATCCCCAGGCCGCTGCCGAGCACCTGAAGTCCCTGCTAATCGCCGAAGACCTCGTCCTGCTCAAAGGGCGGATCAATCAACATCTCTCACGATTGATCTTCGACCAGGTCGCCCCGGTAAGATGCTGGCGACCCACTTGTCCCGAAAGGTTCTTATGCGATATCTGCTGGAGACTCGGCTTGAGCAGAAGCGAGATAGAACGCATCAAGGCAATCTGATCGCTGTCATGAGAACTCGACACTTTTGACAGGAAACAAACGGAGGTACTCCGAACGTTGGGACACAAGGAATTGCAGTTAAGCCTCTCTCCCGACAATTTCGCCCGGACTGTTCGAATACTGCGGCGGATTTCTCACGCCTGTGAATGGGTCTGGGCCGAAATCCGATCACCTGTCCGATTATCCTTGAAGCACACCTTCAGAAGCTGGCGCAGAGGATTCAGGCGAAAGTCCTACAGGATGTACCAACTGGAATCCAACTGCGCCGACCTCTATGTCTCGGACTGGACCCAGGGGGTGCTGGGAACAGTAATCAACGGGCACTATGACCCCTACATCAACAGCAAAGTCGTGTTCCCTGTCCTGATGGAGGCAGTCCGACTTCCCTACCCTAGAACGATCACTCCAGTCGCCTGCTCAGGCCTGCCAAGTCCCAACCTCCAGCAGGCTGAACAATCGATTCGCGAATCAGTAAGAGACGGAGGCATCGTCCTGAAGCCGGTTCGGGGAAGCAAGGGCCGAGGCATCTTCATCGTTGAAGCCAACGGTGACGGTTGTCTGATCAACGGAGAACATTCAGACTACTCCGATCTAGGTCGCCTGATCGAGCGGCTTCGAGACTATATCGCCACCGAGTTGATACACCAGCATGATTACGCAGCAGTGATCTATCCGAGAACGACGAATACGATTCGGATTCTCACAATGTGGGACGACGATTCGCTCTCACCCTTCGTGGCAGCCGCAGCGCACCGCTTTGGCACGGTCCGTTCTTTTCCGGTCGACAATTTCAAGGCCGGGATGGGGGGATTGAGTTCACGTATTGCTCCCGAGACTGGAGAACTGGGCCCTGCTGTGACTTACTCGGAAGGGGGCTCAGAATTATTGTGGCATGAGCGTCATCCCGAGTCTGGAGCTTTGATCCGGGGGATCTTGGTACCGGGCTGGACTCAGCTTGTTGAGAGTGTGCTGAGTGCCGCCACCCAACTCAATTTCGCTCCTCTGATTGGCTGGGACATTGTGGTCTGTTCAGAAGGTTTCAGCGTCCTTGAAATTAATGGGGGCGTGGGACTGTTCACCCACCAGGTCCATGAGCCTCTCTTGCAGAACCCACGGGTCCGTCGTTTCTACGAAACACGGATTGGGTCGTGAATGGGTTCTCCAGCCAGTTTGCTCGGGTGAACGAGTCGGTGGCGAACCGGGTTCCTCGGCAGCGGCATTGAGAACCGGCAGACCAACTTGACTGTGCCCTC
>CP070717.1:1449611-1454303 GCA_020350445.1 Acidobacteriota bacterium
GTGGAAGCGAGTTGGATCGGCCCAAGGGCGTCGCCAGCGATGCAGGCGGAAATGTCTTTGCAGTTGGCCTCACAAAATCCACGGATTTCCCAACGGTCAACGCCTATCAGCCGGCTTACGCGGGAGGGGAGGGGTCGTTCGACTCGGGAGATGCGTTTGTCTCCAAGTTCTCACCTTCGGGAGAAGTCCTCTACTCGACCTACGTTGGGGGATCCCGGAATGAGGACTGTCTCGCGGTTGCTCTAGATGGCTCGGGCGCAGCGTATATCACCGGGAAGACGGGCTCTTCTGACTTTCCATCGACGACGTCACGCACCTTCGGCGAAGTGTTTGTAACGAAACTTAGCCCTGACGGGAAGTCAGTAGTGTATTCCACACGCTATGGGGGAGGCTTTGAAACGGGCACCGGGATTGCGGTCGATGCTTCAGGTAACGCATATGTTACCGGGCATACCTTGAGTCAGGTCTTTCAGACCACGCCGGATAGCTTCCAGCCCTTCCGCAGCAGCCGTGAAGGTGTTGAAGCGTTGCTTTTCAAATTAAACGCTGCGGGCAGCGATCTGGTGTTCTCGACATTTCTTGGGGGAAGTCTAGCCGATGAGATGCCGAACTCCGTGGCCGTCGACTCAGCTGGATCGATTTGGGTAGTCGGACAGGTCTCCGAGATGAGCGACTTTACGAGCGAGCCTGAACTCCCAGTGCTGCGGGGGGCCAACTTTCCCTTGGCTGATCCGTTGCAGGCTGAGCTGGTCCAGAATGGTTTCACCCGGCAGGACTGTTTCATTTCACGTTTCGACCCGTCGGGTAAGAGACTGCTGTTTTCGACCTATCTTGGTGGGGCTGGTAGCGACACCGCGACTGGTGTTGCCGTGGCCCAGGATGGTTCCTTTGCTGTCGTGGTAGGTACGACCGACAGTGAGGGCTTTCCAGCGACCGAAGGTAGCTTTTCTTCCGGAAGAGCAGAACAGGGTTTCGTGACAAAGATTGGTACAGCGCCAAGTTCGGGTTGGATGACTGGGCCCTTTGCAGATCAGACCTGGGACGATGTGCCCCTTTACGATACGAATAAGAATGGCCGTCCCGATCCGGAAGACCAACCAATCTATGCACTTCGAAACGGCGATTCAATTTCGCTGGTTTGTCCGGCTGTGCCAAATCTCGGCAGCAGGGTGACGGCACGGCTCTCAAATCCCCATCCGATCACGGGTCGATATCAGACAATTAGTGGAGAGTTCCGAGGGATTGTCGACGATTTCAAGGTGTCCAGTGCGGCTGGGGAGCCTGGTTCGGCAGAGCCTGCGACATTTGGATCGGACGAATTCTATAGAACCTTCATGGGAACGATAACCGGCTATGATCGCAACTTCCGGGCAAACAGCTTTTTCGGGGAGACCTCTCAGATCTTCAAAGACGGATCGATCAGCCGGTTCGCAGCGAATATGGACCTCCTCGATTCAGATCAAGATGGCGTGTTTGATTCCATTCGAGTGGAATCGGATGGTTCGGATATGGCATCCGTATTGGGCCTTCCGAGCCAGGCCTCGGTGAGCCTGGAGACCAGTCTCACATACTTCGATATCAATCAGGACGGCCATGCGGACTTCGCAAGCATTCCCTGGACAATAATTCCACTGCTACTCGCCGGCGCCGGGGTTGATATTGAGACCCCGAACATGGTGTTTGTGCCGCTCGGCGACTCGGATGGCGACCAGTTGCCCGATTCCTCGCTGCCGGATCTCGATCACAATGGGACACCAGACGCCGATATCGGGATCTTTTCTCACACGAGTGGGCCACCGAATCCGATCATCGATCACAAGCTGTATTTCGCCCAGTTTGGGAACGGAGAGGGGGGCGGCGTAAAGATCACAAGTCAGATCCTGCTCTTTAACCTGGACCGTGAACAGGCTGCTAATGCGACGATCGAAATCCGGGACGATTATGGTGATTTACTTCCTACCGTTTTGGAGGGACAGAGCACTTCAGGGCGCCTGACCCGGGAGATCCCCGCGGGAGGCCTTGTCACGCTGAAGACCGATGGTAAGGGTGTTGTGAAGGCTGGTTCTGTCTCAGTGACCTCTGATCGGATTTTGGGCGGCGTTGTCGTTTTCGGGGGAACAATCGGAGTCGCCGGCGTCGGCTCGAGCTCCGTCCTGGAAGGCGGGTTTGTTGCCCCAGTTGATATTGTTGCGTCGGAAGGGGTTAGTACCGGCGTGGCCGTTTCAAATCCGATGGGAGCCCAACTCACTCTCGAACTGGAGCTTTTGGATCTGAACGGGCAAGTGTTAGCAAAGTCGGGAGTGAGCGTTCCTGGTCATGGACACAGTGCCAAGTTCGTAACCGAGCTTTCCTGGGACAGGGCGGTGGACCTGTCCAACTTCCGTGGACTCCTCCGAGCTGATTCAGGTGGGCCGGTTTCCGCCACGGTGCTGCGTACAAAACAGGGAGAGTTGTCAACGATGCCCGTAGCTTCCAACCTGCGGTCCGTGACCCCGAATCCTTCTCTGAGGACCGATGCGAGCATTGAAAACTACCTGCAGCTCAATCGTGAAGTGTTGTTTGCCCAGTTCGGTGATGGAGGCGTTGGCAATGTGCGTATTTTCAGCCAGATCATGCTCATGAATCTGAGTCTGAATAAGACGGCGACGGTTCTCTCGTCGATTCGTGACGACGGGGGCAATCCGATTTCGATCGACCTGAATGGCGAGATTGTCGAGGGAGAGACTCGTACAACGATTCCCCCGGGCGGTATGAAGGTACTCCAGACCGACCAGCAGGGCGAGCTGAGTGTGGGCAGTGTGGCTGTCACTTCGGATCAGTTGATTGCCGGTGTCATTCTCTATGGAGGTTCGGTCGGCTTGGCTGGAGTCGGGCAGAGCCCGGTGACACCGAACGGCTTCCTGGCACCTGTTGAGGCGCGTTCCCAGGAGAACCTGAATACGGGGATTGCCTTTATGAATGCGAGTTCTGAGCCTGCGGAAGTGAATCTCCGCCTGCTCGATTCCAATGGCAAGCAGTTGGCGACATCGAGTTTTGGGCTTCCGGGATTGGGTCACAAGGCACTCTTCGTGGATCAGATCGCGTGGAACGCCACGGTCAACTTCGATGACTTCATCGGACTGATCGAAGCCACCGGGACAGGAGTGTTTACCGGCACGGTCGTCCAGACAAAGCCCTCGATTCTGGCGACCTTACCGGTTGTTCCCCTGCTCGACTGAGACAGCATTCAGATAACCCGGGGGAAGAAGGCGGGGAAAAGGGACAGGCTGGTTTTCTTCCCCCCATCTGGGGCCCCGGGAAAAGGGACAGGCTGTTTCCATCGTAAAAGGGACAGACTGTTTTTCTGTGATTTGCAATCCAGACGACCACCTCCCGTAAGGTCAGCGTCCCGCTTGCCAATCCCCCAGTGATTGCCAGCCCCGTTTCGCAACCGAGACGGTCGCGTTCCATCGCTAAAGGGACAGGCTGGTTTTCTGCGATTTTTTGTCGGTTCTTCCCGAAATCTCGCCTCCCGTTTCGCACTTTTCCCAACTCAGACGTAATAGGCGGGTAGAAGATCGGACACTCGGGTCCGCCATCTCAATCGAAAGGACGGCATAATGCGATTGCCCCGACACAAAAGCCCCCTGGACGCCTTCTATCACCTCATCACCCACGTCGCCGGCCACTTCGGCCACTACCCCCTGCAGAAACCCGAACCCTGCCGCGAGCTCATCCACCGCATCCGCTTCTACACCCGCGTCTACTGCTGCCGCCTCGTCGCCTTCGAGATCCTCGGCTCCCACTACCACCTCATCGTCTTCTTCCGCCGCTTCCGCCGTCTGCCCCTGCGCAAACTCCGCCGCCGCGCCCAACTCCTCTACGGCAGCCGCTTCACCCTCGTCACCCGCCACTGGACTGCCGCCGACTGGGAGAAGTTCAATCACAAGCTCTTTGATCTGTCCGCCTTCATGCATCACCTCAACGGCGAATATGCCAAGTGGTACAACCAGGAGTACAACCGCAGGGGACATTTCTGGGCCGGCCGTTTCAAAAACACCGAACTGCTCGATGCCCGGGCTGTCCAGAACTGCCTGTTCTATGTCGAACTCAATGCGCTCAAGGCCGGGATGGTCAAACGGGCCGGACAATGGAAGGGGGGATCGGCCTGGGCCCGGATGCAGGGACGCGACCGGGACCTGATGCCGATCGAGAAGCTGTTTGACGGGGGACCGAAACAGGCGTTTGAGGCCTGGCGTCAGCAACTGGTCTTGCAAGGGCTGATGATCAGTCGCTGGAGACAGGGCCGGGTGCTGGGGTCGCAGGAGGCGGAGGCGGAGCTTTCGACTGCGCTCTGGCGCGAGCGCTTCTGGACGGACGGGATCGCCGTGGGAGGCCGGGAGGAAGTGGAGCAAGTGCTCAGGGATTACCGGCAGCAGGGTCTATTCACGAGACGGTGTCGCGCAACCCGCCAGCCGGGTCAACACACCTACAGCTTGCGCGAACAGCGTTCCCATGCCCGATGGTGAGACACTCCGGGAGTTGCCAACCGTATAGAAGAAGGAACTGCGCGGACGATTGAGTCTGCCCCAGAGTCAGGAAAGTCAGATTACGGGCTGGCCGATCTGGGAGAGCCCCGGTCAGGCCGATTGTTACCTATGCCCTGATTGCACCCCAACGACCAACGACCAACGACCAACGACCAACGACCAA
>CP070717.1:1454403-1458634 GCA_020350445.1 Acidobacteriota bacterium
AAGGGAGTGTTACTCGTTGATCGGGAACGACAACCCTTCCAGTTCGTACCAAAGATCAGTGAGGAGCAAATCTTGAAACAGCGAACGCGTGAATTCGTTGATCTCTTCTTCGACGGTCGTCCCGTCGAACTGGCGCTGCGTCTCGTCGAGAGTTCTGATCTCTCGGAAGAATCGATTCAGCGGCTCGAGGCGATGCTCGTTCGGCACCGTGAACTGGAGTCGGGGGAAGATTCTGAGGAGGTGCAGAAATGAGTTGGACCTACGACCTCCGCTCGTCACTGGAATCCGTTGCCCAGTTGCTGATTCATGGAACAGCACTGGCAATGATCACGTGGATTCTGTGCATCACGCTCCTCAAGAGAATTCGCCCCGCGTTCCAATGTGCAATCTGGACCGTTGTGCTGCTCAAGTTTCTGGCGCCGCCGATCCTACCGGTCTTCTTCTCCCTGAGCGGACTTCTTTCTGTCATCGGCCTCTACTGGCCATCGACCCACCAGGGAGACGGGGCGGCAGTTGCATCTAGCGGGACGGGCCATACAACCGCCGGGACAGTCGCAATGGGAGGAACCCCGAGCGCGTCGCCTGGATGGAATGAGACCTTCGCCCTGGTTCTGGCAGGAGTGTACCTGGGTCTTCTTCTGATCCTTTCGCTTCGCTCACTGCTTTCCGCATTTCGACAGCACCGTCACTTGAATTCGTTGGGGACGGTGACTGGCGACCTCGATCGGAGGGTGACGGAACTCTGCAAGAAAATGTCTATCAGGAGGAAGCCGGCCCTGCTGGAAACCAGCGAGAATATCAGTCCCTATGTCACGGGGCTCCTTCGCCCGAAGCTGATCGTCCCGAGCGATCTGTTCGGCAGGTTTGACAGCGAGACCAGAGACGCCCTCATAGCCCATGAACTAGCCCATATCAAACGCGGGGACCTGGTGCTGCGCACGCTGCAGAACCTGGCACGCCTGCTCCTGTTCTTCTGGCCACCAGTTCTCTGGGTCAGCCGCCAGGTTGAAAGAGCTGCGGAATTGGCCTGCGACCAGTGGGCGATCGATACAACCAGTGTTAATCCCCGTAATTACGCCAGCTCTCTGCTGACAGTCGTTCGCCACATCGGTCAGCCGTTGAGCCCGTCTCAGAATCTAACGTTTGCCCGCAAAGGGACCTTTTTGGAGGAACGATTCAATATGATTCTAAAAAAGAGAAATTCAATTTCGCCGAAGATGAATTGGTTGATGGTACCGGCTGTCCTGGGTTGGGCGGCTTTTGCCCTGGGGGGTGCAACTGCTCAGAGCACGGAACAGGGTGCAACGGAAGTCAAGGAGCGGATGCACATTGTCATTCAGACTGACGACTCGGGAGAGGGATTCAAAATGGAAGCATCTGTGCTTCCGGAGGCCGACATCGACATGGATGGCTTCATTACTCTCGATGAGCTTCAAGCCTACGCCGATGCGAACCCTGACCTCATGGATCTCGAAATCACCTCAGGTCCGGAAGGCGATAACGTCCACTTCTGGGTCAGTCGTGACGGTTCGGAAAGCGGCATGATCGAAATGCAGATCCAGAAGCATCACGCCGAATCGGGGACAACTGTTGAGATCGAGAAGATCATCAAGAAGTTCGGAGATGAGAAGAAAGTGATTATCGTCGGCGAAGCTGGCGATTACGTGATTCACGAAACCGAGACCGAGGGTCAACCAGGGGAAAGGACCTTCAATATTCATGTGGAAGGCCCTGACTTCACGCAGGTCCTGAAGGATCATCCTGAAGCTGACCTCGATGGTGATGGAAAGCTCAGTCCCGAAGAGTTCCACGCTTATGCTCAGACCTCCGGAGAAGAGCGGAACGTCTTCGTCTTCAGAAACGAAGAATCGATCGGTCCAGAGGGGGGAGCCCTTCAGGTCATGAAGATTACCGCTGGGTCGAAGGAAGAAATCGACACAGACGGCGATGGGATGATCTCTGAGGAAGAGATGGCCGCCTTTGCCGAGACCCATGGCCTCCCGCATCCGGTCGGCGAACCGGGTTCACACGAGGGGCACCGGAAGATGCTCTTCATTCAGAAGGAGGGTTCCCCTCACTCCCCGGAACACGATGTAGTGATCATCAGAGAGACTCCGGAAGCCGAAGAAGCTCTCAGCCAACAGGAGCGGAGCGAGAAGTTCCTTGTCGACAACCCTGAAGCCGACGCTGACGGAGATGGAGTAATCAGCAAGCAGGAGGCGGAAGCGTTTGCCGCCAAGCTGCAGAAGTCCCGCCAGGTCATCAAGGAGAAACAAGAAGAGCCGAAATAGTGTGATCTAGAGTTCGGAGGCGGCCCGATTTGGGTCGCCTCACCCAGTCCCTGCCCTCTCCCTTCCAGATCTTCCCTCCACGAGTTTGACATCCATCGAGCACTTCAGGCTCGAAGGCCTCACCCTTCCGCGGTATCATCCCATTGACGAATCTGAGGAGAGATCATGAGAAATCTGGAAGGAGTGAGCTTGAGCAGGGCTTTTCTGCTATCCCTTACCCTGCCTTCAATACTGGTTCTCGTAACGATGGGAGGCTGCCAGACGAAGGTTAAGGAAATCGAGATGCCCAATACATTTGGAGACGATCTGCAGTTTTTACAGGAGTTTACAGATGTCCTTCTCCTGGAAAGCCCGGACGGACTCGGCCAGGTAGCGGTTGTCCCTCAGTGGCAGGGCCGCGTGATGACCAGTACGGCTGGGGGACCGAATGGCGCGAGTTTTGGATGGATCAACTATGAACTGATCCGCTCGGGAGAACTCCTCCCCCACATCAACGCCTTTGGTGGTGAGGATCGTTTCTGGATGGGACCCGAGGGCGGACAGTATGCGATCTTCTTCAAGGCAGGGGACCCCTTCGACCTGGATCACTGGCAGACGCCTCCGGTGATCGATACCGAACCGTTCGACATCGTGAGTAGTTCCAAGGAAGAGGTAGTGTTCTCACGTTCCGCGAGTCTAGAGAACTACTCAGGGAGCCGGTTTGACCTCAGAATTGACCGCACGATCCGCATGCTTCCGCAAACCGCATTGAAGGAAAGCCTCGGTGTCACACTTTCAGAAGGCTGCCGCTTCGTGGCTTTCGAATCGATCAACACACTCACCAACACCGGGGAAAGCGCCTGGGCCAGGGATAGCGGGCTACTGTCGATCTGGATTCTCGGCATGTACAACCCTTCTCCGCAGACCCGCGTCGTTATTCCCTACAATCCCGATTTGGACCCAGCGACGGTTCCAATCGTGAACGATTCCTATTTCGGGAAGGTCCCTGGTGATCGTCTGAAGGTTCTCGACGATGTCCTGCTCTTCAGCGCTGATGGGGCGTATCGGAGCAAGATTGGCCTTAACCCTCAGCGGGCCCAACGGTTCCTGGGTAGTTGGGACGCATCGGGCCGTGCACTCACGATCGTGGAGTACAATCAGCCGTCGACGGAGGCTGAGTACGTCAACTCGATGTGGGAAATCCAGGAAGAGCCCTACAAGGGAGACGTTGTCAACAGTTACAACGATGGTCCTCCTGAACCGGGAGCGAAACCAATGGGCCCATTCTACGAACTCGAAACCTCGTCCCCGGCAGCAGCCCTGGCTCCCGGAGACCAGATAACGCATATTCACCGTACATTTCATCTCCTGGGCGACGAGTCTTTGATGAACGAGATTGCCGAGAATCTGCTGGGAGTTTCACTTCAGGAGATCGAGACAAACTGAAGAATCACAGCTCGAACGATCAGGCGAACATGAAGGCGGGATCAGTGCAGGGGGGGCGCGACTGGAAGACCAAACCATCCGATCGGTTTGTATTGAAGTGGATCAAACTGTATCTCTCTTCTAAAGTAACGCCGATTCTGGCCCGGTTTCGCTGGATTACCCCCTTGATGATCACCTGCACATCGACTACGTTAGGCGTTGCCGGCGGCATCCTGCTGGGTCTCGGATACGGTTGGCAGGGCGGCATCCTGGCTGCAGTCGGCCAGTTGTTCGACGGTGTCGATGGGCAACTGGCTCGTCTTACCTCACGTGAGAGCCATCTGGGTGGCTTCCTCGACTCAGTCTTGGATCGATACAGTGACGGGTTTCTGGTAGTGGGCCTCACGGTCTTTGCCCTGCGCATTCCCTCACCGCTTCCTCCAGTACTCGTTGGCCTAATTGGCACGCTGGCGTTTATCAGCTGCAATTCGGTCAGTTATTCCGCGGCTCGGGCAGCAAACCTGGGTTTCGACCTG
>CP070717.1:1458734-1461707 GCA_020350445.1 Acidobacteriota bacterium
GAACTCGAAGTTCCTTGGCAAAGGCGGAACTCGAAGTTCCGCACTCCAGGGTGTTGCAGTTCTTCAAACCTGGCCAGGGCTCGAAGCAGCATCAGGTTCACCTGAGATCGTAAAAGAGCTTCAACAGGAGTTCCCAGGCTGCCTCCAAAGGGCCTGCTCGCCCCAAGAAGAACAGTGTCCCTTTCTCCCCTTTTCTCCCGACCCTGCGAAGAAGAGTGTCCCTTTTTCTTCCTCGCCCCTAAGAAGAAGAGTGTCCCCTTCTCTTCCTTCTCCGCCGGGACGTCAGGAGTACTGCTGGTTCGTGCCTCTAAGCTCGTCTCCGCTTCGATGATGCCGATGGAGCACTGATCGATGACGTCAGGTCTTCATCGACGAGTCTGTTGTCGTAATGAGCCAGCAAAGAGCAACCTTCGAGGAGGCAGCTTCTCTTGTCCGGATCGCGGAAGCTACGAGCCGAGGAGGGATCAGCTTAATCTGTCAATTAATTGTTTCGGTTCTTCCTTAGATCATCGAGAAGCGCGCTCAGGAGTGCCGGAAAATCCGTGAGAATACCGTTGACGCCGAACCTGACGAGACGTTCCAGTTCACCGCGCTGCGCATCACCCGCAGTGGCCCACACGGGTATGCCTGAGGAGTGGATACTCTTAATCAAACCAGGGTCCTCCGCGATCCATCTGGGCCACAACCGAATGATATCCACGCCCGCTTCGACAAAAGGTCTGACGTCCTCTACTTTCGGAATGAATCCCAGTATTCGGAGGTTCGGGTTGAGGATCCGAAAAGTCCGAAGATCCTCAAGATTACGTACCCCGACGATCACGTTCAGGACAGCGTTGCGGTGTTCGGTAATTCGGACGACTCGATTCCTGTCCAGATCCGGGCTCTCCTTGATATCGAGGAGCAAAGTCACTCCGGTTCCGGCCACCAACTCGAGAGTCTCCTCGTACGTCGGGATCTTCCGACCATACCCTGCGTCTAGCCTTTTCAGTTCAGAAGTCGTCAGGTCAGTGGTTCTACCACTACCATTGGTGGTCCGATCTACCGTCTCATCATGCATAATGACGATCTCGCCATCTTTTGTACCGCGCAGGTCGATTTCAATGGCCTGTGCACCATGCTCGATCGCCTGTCTAAACGCCTCCAATGTATTCTCGGGGTAGCCCGGAACGATCCCTCCTCGGTGAGCGACAGAGACAACCGCCCAATCCGGATAGCCTGTTGACTCGGCCTGCGTCGCCAGGACAGGCACATTGACCACGGTAAGCAGCAGCGCTGTTATCGCTACGATGCATTTCATAGTCAGTTTCTTCACGGTTACATGTATCACTCTCGGCCCGGTACTTTGAGTGAACCGCGTCAGCGAGCGCATGCGGACAATATTGATTGCGGACCGCAGGGGATCAGAGGGCATTCTGTAATGCGAGAAACCCCACGCGATAATTCTTCATCATCCGGACAGGTTCACAGCTCTCGTCTGATAGTTCGATGTCACAATAGCCTTCATATCCGGAATCACTCAAAAGCTTGAAAAGCCTTCGCCAGGGATAGTCGGTGAACAACTCGCGCAGGTGTACATTCCCGATCCTGCCTTTGACCAGATTGAATTGTTCCTCGAGACTCATTCCCTCATATCCCTTGGGCAGGCCCTCGCCGGTGTAGTCGCTGTCCGAATTGTTCCAGATGATATACAGGTGGGGATTGTCGGCGTGATCCAATATCTGCCGTATCACCGGTATATTGGACGTACCCCTTCCATGTTCTTCAAGCCGGACCTGAACGCCCAGGTCATTTCCCGTCGTAGCACATTCGGACACGGATTTCCCTATCTGCTCCAGAATCTTCTGCCTCGTGGGCTCACCTTCCGCCGGCAGAGCATTTGGGAAAACGCGGATACCGAGTGCGCCAACATCGGCCGCTAACTGAAGGAACTGCTTCGTACCTTCAATGTTCTTTCGCAGTTCGGCTGGATCAGGAGAATGATACTGGAACCCACTGGCCAGGCTGATCGCCAGGCCTGCCTCGGCAAATCGCCTCTTAACATCTGCACGCTGGGCAGCCGTGAGCGTCACCTCGACACCGTGGGCGTGGGTTGTGCGCAGTTGCACATGTTCAAACCTGGCTTCTTTACAGTTCTTGATGATTGTGTCGATATCCCATTTACTGCCGACGAGATACGTCATCAGTCCGAGTCTGAGCGGATTTTCGTTGAGAACAGACTCGTGAAGACCCGCAGCCTCTGACGAAGCTCTAACATTGACGGCAATGGCCGGTAAGGCTGCCGCCATCGACGCACTCTGCAAGAAAGTCCTTCGTGAAAAATCGCGTTCTTTCATGATAGTGATTACTTTTCCTTTCCCACTGTTGTCGAAATTAGTGACTGAGGGCCTGGGGCGCTCCACGCACGATGCGGGTTTTCAAAAGACCCGATCGAAGAGGAGAACTCGACCCGGGAATCGATTCTGCCCCATCTTGGGCCAACTTCTCCAGCTTTTTCCGCTTATTGAGCTTCAGCTGAAGGGATCGGTCCCAGCTATCCGGCAGCGTTCCGCCGACGGTGCAGTTGAGATAGAGGCCGGCGTCGATTCATGGGAATGCTTTGACACCTGTACGGAGGCTATTGAAAACACAACAAGGACGGCTGCAACGGTTCCGAGTGTAGATGTTGTCCACATTGTTTTAGCTGGTGCGGAAAGGAGGTTACCCCAGACTGCTCTTGTACGATTTCACACTGGGGCCGCTTTGCCCGGAGATACCTGATAAACCCAGCAA
Source organism: Acidobacteriota bacterium (assembly GCA_020350445.1). Classification (GTDB taxonomy): domain Bacteria; phylum Acidobacteriota; class UBA6911; order RPQK01; family JAPXNP01. The sequence goes on from CP070717.1 coordinate 1,461,504, forward strand.
ACGAGACCAGACACCTGCGGAGACAATCCCTCCTGCGGGATGCATCAAGGATGTAGGGGGCTATATCGTGGGGACAGGTCCAGTCCAAATCCCAAACGTCTTTACCTTTTCGGAAAACTGAAAGGCCACCAGGAAGTTCGACACGATCGATGCCACCGCTTGTTTCTCACCGCAGTTACGATTCTTGATCAGCGTGGCCATCAC
>CP070717.1:1461807-1466381 GCA_020350445.1 Acidobacteriota bacterium
ATCATTCCGAGCGGGAGGCTGCTGTCACCTTGCCGATTCAGGATGCTGTTGACCTGGAAACGGGAAGCGGGGCTTCACTGAACCCGGTCAAGCTATCCAGCGGGGAGATTCGAATCTTCCGCTTCAATTAGAGCTGCTTGGATTGCGGCAGTCCCACTGCCGCCTTGACTGAGGGAGTTTGACTCCCGTCGCACCATCCTGATTAGACATGTTTGTCCGACTTGTCTGACTCGTCTGACCTGTCTGACTTGTCCGACTTGTCTGACCTGTCTGACTTGTCTGACCTGTCTGATTTGTCTGACCTGTCTGACCTAGGGGGTCTAACCGGCGGAACTGAAGTTCCTCAAGCAGGGCGGCAGTGGAACTGCCGCACTCCAGGAAGTTGTCTGTTGTGAAGAGTTAATCCTTCTTGTCGAGTTCGCGCATGAGTCCGTGGAGCATGTTGATGTCTTCCCGTTCGAGTTGGGCGCGGGCGATGATCTTCTTCAGTCGAAGCATGATACGGCTGACAGAGACGCGCGTTGGGAGATCGAGCGATTCCAGGGTGTTCTCGATTCGATCCATCAAAGCCTCAAATTCCTCTGTCCCGATTGACCTGTCCTTTCGCTTGCCCGACTCTTCCACGTAGCCGAGGTTGATCTGGTAGGCCATGATCGCAGCCGCTTGAGCCAGGTTGATCACCGGATAGTCGGATCCGGTGGGGATTTCCACCAGCCACTGGCAGAGACGCAGTTCCTCTCGTCGCAGGCCGTTGTCCTCTGAGCCAAGGACAATTCCAACCTTTGATGGACCGGTCTTCTCGAGAATTCGATCGACAACTTCTGGGCTGCTCACCAGTTTCTTCCGCTCGCCACGAAAGCGGCCCGTGGTACCGACCAGGAGCCCCACCCGCTCGGTGGCCGCCTCGAGTGATGGGAGGAAAAGGGCGTTGTCCAGGATCTCCGCACCTTTCATGGCATAGCTGCGGGCTTCCATTCCAACCTCGCATTCGGGTCGAACCAGGACCAGGTTTTCAAAGCCCATGTTTTTCATGACCCGGACCGTCGAGCCGAGGTTCGAAGCGAACTGGGTTCGGACCAGGATGAACGAGATATCTTCGCGTGCCGGCATCATAAGGACTGAAGTGTAACGAAAGGAGCGCCCCGCTGGAAATGCTGGCGGGGATTTCCGGTATAATTCTGGCCACATTGGCAGGTCTGAACTGCCGTCCCTCATGCCTCGGAGGTCGTTGAGATCGAAACGAGGCTCGGGGATGCACTCTTTCTAAACTCAACGTGAGTACAGATCGAGGTTGAATGTCGCGCTGCAGCTTTTTGAAAAGCAGTTGGAGCGCCTGAAGTTGCTGGAGCTATGGAGGATAGAGAAGGTGAGCTTGGTCTCATTGAAATCTGATGTTGGAGCGGGGAAGGGGCCGGGGACAGAAATCGTCAACGATTTCAGTATCCAGGTCGCAACAGTCAATGGATCGGGAAGTCAGTCGTCAAACAATGTCTTGATGCGCTCGATCTTTCACATGGGAATTCCCGTCAGCGGTAAGAACCTGTTTCCTTCGAATATTTCGGGCCTACCGACGTGGTTTACGGTTCGGGCTTCGAAAGATGGCTGGCTCGGGCGCAAAAAGGAAGTCGACATCCTCGTGGCCATGAACGCGCAGACTGCGCAGGAGGACATCGAGACGCTGGAACCGGGTCGCGTCGTCCTCTACGAAGAGAAACTCAACCTCGGCCAGCTGCGGGATGACCTCATCTGCTATCCCGTTCCATTTTCGAAGCTGGCAATCGAGATTGTGGAAGACACCCGTTTACGCAAGCTGGTGGCCAACATGATCTACGTTGGCGCCCTGGCTGAACTGCTGTCGATTCCGATGGATGAAGTGCACAGCGCGATCGAGCACTGGTTCAAGGAGAAGAGAAAGGCTATCGATCTCAATGTGAAGGCGGCCGACATTGGCGCCGAGTACTTTGTGCAGAACTTCACCAAGAGTGACCCGTACCGGCTGGAACCGATGGATCTCACCCGGGAGAAGATCATCATCGACGGGAATTCCGCCTCGGCCCTGGGCTCGGTGTTCGCCGGTGCATCGGTGCTGACCTGGTATCCGATCACCCCTTCGAGCAGCCTGGCTGAATCGCTGATCGGGTACCTGGAGAAGTATCGGGTGGATCCAGAGACAGGAAAGAACACCTTCGCCGTTATCCAGGCGGAGGATGAACTGGCGGCAATTGGAATGTGCCTCGGGGCCGGTTGGGCCGGCTGTCGAGCCATCACTGCCACTTCCGGTCCCGGTATCTCACTGATGGCTGAATTCGCCGGGTTTGGCTACTTCGCGGAGATCCCCTGCGTGATCTTCGATGTCCAGCGCATTGGACCCAGTACGGGACTACCGACGCGCACCTCCCAGAGCGATATCCTTTCCCTGTACTTTCTTTCGCATGGTGACACCAAGCATGTTGTCCTGATTCCGGCGGATGTGACGGAGTGCTTCGAATTGGCGGGCGAAGCATTCGATCTTGCCGAACAGCTACAACAACCGGTATTCGTGGCTACCGACCTCGACCTGGGGATGAACAACTGGATGTCAGACCCTTTCAAGTATCCCGAGAAACCGTTGAATCGGGGAAAAGTGCTCAGTGCCGACGACCTGGAACGAATCGGTAGCTTTGCCCGCTATGACGATGTTGACGGAGATGGGATTCCCTATCGGACCCTCCCGGGAAAGGAGCATCCGCTCGCGTCCTACTTCACGCGCGGCAGTGGGCACAATGAGCGGGCGGCCTACACCGAACGGCCCGAGGACTATGAAAACCTGATGAATCGGCTGCGGCATAAGCTCGAAACTTCCCGAAAGTTGACCCCGCAGCCGACGATTCACTGGGAGGAGGGCGCTGAAGTCGGAATCATCGCCTATGGCTCTTCGCACGTCGCTGTCGAAGAGAGCCTCGAGCAACTGAAAACTGAGTACGGGATACGAGCGAACTACCTGCGAATTCGAGCGCTTCCTCTGAGCGAGCAACTCGGAGGTTTTCTCGAGAAGTGTTCCCGGATCTACATCGTTGAACAGAATTGTGATGGCCAGATGGCCGATCTGGTTGTCGTTGAGCATCCCCGGCAGGGACACAAGATAGAAAAAGTCCTCCATTACAACGGACTGCCGATCGACGCTCGTTTCATCACCGATCGAATCGTGGAACTGGAGGAGAAGTAAGGATGGCTAAGACTGTGAGCCGAGCGGCCAAGACCAATCGAATCGGTCTGTCGATGACAGACTACAAGGGGGCACCTTCGACTCTCTGCGCCGGCTGCGGGCATGACGCGATTTCGAGCCAGATTGTCCGGGTCTTCTACGAGATGGGAGTCAATCCCTATCGAGTCGCGAAGATGAGTGGGATCGGCTGTTCAAGTAAGACACCGGCCTACTTCCTGGGGCATTCCCACGGGTTCAACAGTGTCCATGGGAGGATGCCGTCCGTGGCCACCGGAGCGATGGCCGCTAATCGGGAACTGCTCTGTATCGGTGTCAGCGGCGACGGGGATACCGCATCGATCGGCCTGGGACAGTTCTGTCATTTGCTGAGACGGAACATCCCGATGATCTATGTCCTCGAGAATAACGGCGTCTACGGCCTGACCAAAGGGCAGTTTTCAGCCACCGCTGATCTCGGGGCCAAGCTCAAGACAGGAAGCGAAAACGATCTGCCGCCGATCGATATCTGCAAGCTGGCAATTGAAATGGGCTGCAGTTACGTGGGACGTTCCTTCGCCGCCGATCCGAAGCAGGTCGTAGGCCTCCTGAAAGGTGCACTGGCCCATAACGGTACCGCCGTGCTCGATATTCTCAGCCCCTGTGTGACCTTCAATGATCACGAGGGTTCGAGCAAGAGCTACTCCTGGGGAAAGGAACATGAAGAACTGCTGCATCAGATCGATTTCATTCCCCACTTTGAACCGCTCGAACCAGTCGAGTACGCCGAAGGGGAGATTCTCGATTACACACTCCATGACGGCTCAACACTCAGACTGCGAAAGACCGAGCGCGATTACGATCCAACCAACAATGCCCATGCGTTCAAGATGCTGAGAGAAACCCGGGAAAGGCATGAGTTTCTCACCGGTCTGATCTACATCAACCCGGTCGCCGACAACTTCATCGAACGCCTCAACCTGGTCGATCAACCGCTGGCCCGGCTCCAGGAAGAACAACTCCGCCCCGGCCGTGAAGCCCTCGACGAAGTCATGCGTGAATTGATGTGATTGCTGCTCGCTAATCGCTGATGGCTAATCGCTGATCGCTAATGGCTAATGGCTAATGGCTGATGGCTAATGGCTAATGGCTGATGGCTGATGGCTGATGGCTGATGGCTGATGGCTAATGGCTAATGACCAAGCGAGTCATTGTGGAGGGCGGGGGCGGTAGACGCCGCCGTTCTTCGAGGGTGTCCCACTCCCGCCGCCAATCAGAAGCGAAGGTCAGACAGGTCGGACAAATCGGACAGGTCGGACACGTCAGACAGGTCGGACAGGTCAGACAGGTCGGACAGGTCAGACAGGTCAGACAGGTCGGACAGGTCGGACAG
>CP070717.1:1466481-1469851 GCA_020350445.1 Acidobacteriota bacterium
AATGGCGTTGAGGTTTCCAGCGTTCTGGACCCGCGGCTCAACCCACTCCGGGCCAACAACCAGATTGCCGTATTCGTCACCGAGTTGTTCCCAGCGGTCCCCGGAATCAACAAGTTCAGTGGCAGCCTGGTTGTTGAAGTGCTGGAGACAGGGCAAGTGGCCGTGACGAGTCTGGTGGCGAAAGAGTCGCTGCTCTCGGCTGTGCCGATCGTCGAGTTTAACGCTGTCACATCGGCGAGGCTGAAAGCCGACTATCAGTTTCAAAACACCCTGGCGAGTTCCGTATCCGGCCCCCCCAATCTGAACAACGTCGGTTCCAACACATTTGCAGTCGGAATGGTTGATGGAAATCCGAGCACTGTCTTGAACTTTGCCCCCAATGACGGCCTGACTCTAGTGCCCACGGTCGGAGTCATGCCCAATGATACCTACACGATTGCTGTCCTTTTCAGTTTTAAGGAGACGTCGAGGTGGAGGAAGATCCTGGATTTAAAAAATGGGGAAGTTGACCGGGGTCTCTTCGTGCTGGATGGGATGCTGGTCTTTTACAATGAAAGTTCCAGCTCGATTAACGCAAGCATTAACCCCAATACTTTCGTACAGGTTGTGCTGACGCGTGATTCCGACAAGCGCGTCGTTGGCTATGTTAACGGCGTGAAGCAATTCTCGTTCACGGACGTGAATAACAGCGCCGTTATTAGCGACAAGAACACGTTGAGGTTCTTTAACAACGTCCCGAGGCCCGGGGATTCCGCTTCAGGCGCGGTGGCGCGGGTGCGCATCTATGACAATGCAATCTCGGAAGAGGAAGTGGCTCTGCTCGATCGTCTTCCCTGATCTGACAGCGCCCGAGGAGAGGTGAGAAACGGCCGACAGCGGAAGACTTCGCTGTCGGCCGTTCTTTTAGAAGGCTTCTTTGTTCACGACGTAGGGCATCTGGCGGAGGTCGCCACCGTAATTCCCTTCCAGAACATCAATCAACCCCTGAACGCAGCGTCCGGCCATTCCGATTTCAGGGTCCGGCGAGAGCCGGGTCTCCCGCGTCGCACTGGCAAAATGATGGAACATGCGCAGTCGATCAGTGAGTTCCGGATCCCGCAGGGGAGAATCCTCCGGCAGCGGTTCCCGCTCGAACACATCGAGTGCCGCACCAGCGATCCAACGCTCTTTGAGCGCCTGGCAGAGGGCCTGCTCATCGACAACCGGGCCCCTGGAAGTGTTGATCAGATAGGCGCTCTGCTTCATCCTCCGCAAAGCCCCTGCATCGATCAGGTGGTATGTCTCAGGCAGGAGTGGAACGTGGAGGCTGACGTAGTCGGCCCGTTCCAGGGCTTCCTCGAATGACACCTGGGAGGCGCTGCACCTGCGCCGCGAAAGCCCGAGAGAGCTCTGGGTATCGAGCAGTTCCTGCAGTCCGGAGACAAAAGTCCGATCCTCGACACCGTCGCAACAGAGGATATCCATCTGGAAACCGGTGCATTTCACTGCAAACGCCCGGCCAATTCGACCCGTCCCGATGACCGCCACGGTCTTTCCCGTCACCTCATCGCCGAGGATGGGGAGGAAGGGATGCCAGGTCGACCAGCGGTTTTCGCGAACGATCCGTTCGCTGGGATAGAGTTTGCGAGACACTGCACCGAGCAGGAAGAACGCAAACTCGGCCGTGGCATGGGTCAGGACGTCAGCCGTATTCGTGAAAGGGATCCCGCAGTCGTTGGCCGCCTGACGATCGATATTGTCAAAGCCAACGGCGTCCTGCGCAACGACGCGCAACGTTCCCCGCCCCGCCTCGAATACTTCCCGGTCAATGGGATCGCGTAAGGTCGTAATCAGTCCGTCAATGCCGCCTCGCACTCGTTCCAGGATCAGGGCCTTCCCGGGAGGTTCCTGCTCTGCGAACACTTCGAGGTCGTAGCCCAGTTCTCGGACTCGATCGAGCGCATCTTCTCCGATGTTACAGGTGGCAAAGATCCGGAAACTCATCCCAAACTCCTGACAATATGCCCGATCCTTTCAATCCCCTGTTCCAGGTTCTCGATCGACGAAGCATAGGAAAGCCGAAGATATCCCTCCCCATGGGGACCAAATGACGGGCCTGAGAGGACCGCAACATTCTCCTCTTCGAGCAGCTTGACCTGAAATGCCTTGGCGCTGAGCCCCGAGCTCGAAATGTTCGGAAACGCGTAGAAAGCTCCGCGCGGAGTCCGGCACGAAACGCCCTCGATGGCGTTCAGCAGGGGGACAACGCGGTCTCGCCGGCGGCGGAAGGTGGCAATCATCTCTTCAGTCGGCCCCTGATCTCCCCTCAACGCCTCAATCCCCGCGAACTGCGTGAAGGCCGCCGTGCAGGAATTCGAATTGATCATCAGCTTCCCGAAATGATGGGCCAGTTCCCGATTCATCACACCATAACCCAGGCGCCAGCCCGTCATGGCATAGGTCTTGGAGAAACCGTCAAGGATGATCGTCTTGTCCTGCATGCCTGGAAAAGACGCGATACTGACATGTTCTTCGTCATAGAGGATACGGCTGTAAATCTCGTCGGACAGGACCATGAGGTTCCGGTTCAGACAGGCTTCGGCGATGCGGGCCATGTCGCTGCGCGTCAGCACGGATCCCGTCGGATTACAAGGTGAATTGAGAATGATCAACTTTGTCCGGGGACCGATCAAACCCAGCAATTCCTCGACATCGAGCCGGAAATCGATTTCCTCTCGAAGCGGTATAGGTACGGGAGTAGCACCGACAAAGCGGATCATCGAATCGTAGATCGGGAATCCGGGGTCGGGATAGATCACTTCATCACCCTCTCCCGCGACGGCCAGCAGGCTGTAAAACATGACCGGCTTTCCTCCGGGAGTCACCACGACCTCGTCCGGGTGGACAGTGATTCCCCGGGTCTCCGCGACCTGCTCAGCAATCGCCTCTCGGAGTTCCAGGATCCCGACAGCCGGTGTGTATCCAGTCGCGCCATCTCTCAGCGCCCGGATACCCGCTTCAACGATGTGGGGTGGTGTCGGAAAATCAGGTTCCCCGATTTCCAAATGGATGACTCGGTGTCCGAGTGCCTCACGCACCCTGGCTGCGGCCAGGACCTCAAAAGCCGTTTCACTTCCCAACCTCGACATTCTCTCCGCTAAGTCCATCGGCTCATTTTGGAGGCAGTCCTACCCCAATTCAACCCACAGCTCGAAAATCGCGGTGCCATTGGAAGCGGCATTCATCTATTGAACTTCAGCAGCGCAATCCGCATAGTAGCGGCTTGAATATGAACAAACCGGATCTCAGACTGGAACTGACTTCCGAGCAGATGCGCAGCATGGTTGATCAGGTGATGAGCGAACTCAGTCGCTACATTGACACGCTCGAC
>CP070717.1:1469951-1479073 GCA_020350445.1 Acidobacteriota bacterium
AAGGCGCCGGGCGGAACGCGACCGTCCCGGTTGCGAAACGGACCTGCACCTGAATCCTCCAATCCCCCCTTCAGAACGGGGATAACTCCGACATTTCTCACTCAGCATTTAGCGCTCGGCCAACCGAATGCGATAATGTTGTCGAAGAAAACCAAAGATGGAGATTTACGAATGGGAAGTACCCGATCGAGATATGCCCTGATCCTTGCCGCGGGGAAAGGGACGCGGTTCAAATCTGAAAAGCCGAAAGTCCTTCATGAGATCTGCGGGAAGCCGATGATCTGCTATCTGCTGGACCGTCTGCCGGAGCTCCAGGTTGAGAAGGCCATCATCGTCGTCGGACAGGGGGCGGAAGAAGTCCAGAACGCGCTGCAAGGGTATCCAGTTGAGTTTGTCAGGCAGGAACAACAGCTCGGAACCGGTCACGCGGTGATGTCTGCCGTTCCAGCCCTGAACGGACTCGATGGGAACCTGATCGTTCTCTACGGTGATACTCCGCTGATTCAGACCTCCGCTCTCGAAGAACTCTTCGTCAAGCAGGAGACAACCGGTGCCGACGAAGTCCTGCTGACCGTCCAGCTTGACAATCCCACCGGGTACGGTCGCATCCTGCGGGACAGTGCTGGACAAATCTTCGATATTATCGAGGAAAAGGAAACCACCGAAGAGCAGCGGAGAATCCTCGAGGTCAATGCCGGTTTCGTCTGTTTCGGTATTAAAGCGCTGGTCGGAACCATTTCCCAGCTTTCCAATGAGAACGTCGCCGGAGAGTACTATCTCACCGACATGGTCAAAGTGCTGCGTCGCAACGGTCGACGCGTTGAGACAGTTCAAGTCGAAGCGGCCGATGAAGAGATCTTTGGCATCAATGACCGGCGCCAGTTAGCGGCTGCAGCCGTCAAGTTGCGGAGCCGGATCAACACCCGGTGGATGGAGGAGGGTGTCACCTTGATCGATCCGAATTCCACGGTGATCGATTCAACAGTTGAGATCGGGCCCGACACGATGATCCATCCCGGGGCAATCATCGAAGGGAAAACAAAGATCGGGAAAGACTGCAGAATCGGCGCCTATGTCCACCTGGCCAACGCCCAGTTGGCTGACGGTGCCACCGTCGACTCCTTTTCGGTCATCCGAAACAGCCGGGTTCAATCGGGAGCCGTCGTGGGTCCCTTTGCCCACCTGAGAGGGGAGACCGAAGTCGGGGCGTCGGTAAGGATTGGTAGCTTTGTCGAGTTGAAGAAAACCGTTGTCGGAAGTCAGAGTATTGCCGCCCACCTCAGCTATCTGGGAGATGCCACCATCGGCGAAGGGGTCAATGTCGGGGCCGGCGCGATTACCTGCAACTTCGACGGAGCGAAGAAACACGATACGATCATCGAAGATGGGGCATTTATTGGCAGTGACAGCCAGTTGGTTGCCCCCGTTCGAGTGGGAAAGAATGCAGTCGTTGCCGCTGGGTCGACCGTAACCGAGGATGTCCCGGAAGAGGCCCTGGCCATCGCAAGATCCCGGCAGACTAATAAGGCCGGTTGGACGAAGAAGGGCTGAATCCTCCTTCCGTTCACCCTTCCTCTAACCTCCGGCTTATTCCGGTGGCAAAACGGGAGTAACATGGTGAACATTAGTACAGTTCAGTCACCCGAGGAGCTTGTTAGTGACAGATCAATTCGAAGCCATAGTATCTTCTGACTGGTCGATCGAGGACTCTCTGCACCTCTACATGATCGATCGCTGGGGTGCAGGTTACTTTGACGTGAACCTGGACGGCCACTTGACGGTCCTGCCCACTGGGGAAGAAGGTCCTTCGATCTCGATCTTCAATGTCATGCAGGACGCAGTGGGACAAGGGTTGAAAACCCCTCTTCTGATCCGTTTTCAGGATCTCGTCCGCCACCGGGTTCGTGAGTTGAACGAAGCCTTTCGCGATGCAATTCAAGAGTTTGAATACGGTAAACAGTATCGCGGGGTCTACCCGATCAAGGTCAACCAGTTGCGCGAGGTCGTCGAAGAGATTCTCGACGCCGGACAACCCTATCGCCTGGGAATCGAAGTCGGCTCCAAATCAGAGATCTTCGCGGCCCTGGCCGTCCATGAAACCGATGACGGGCTGATCGTCTGCAACGGTTACAAAGACACCAACTACATCCGCACAGCATTACTCGGCCGCAAGATGGGCAAAGAGGTGATTCTGGTCGCCGAGAAGCTGTCCGAAGTTGAACAGGTCATCCAAATCTCGAAAGAGATGATGGTCGAACCTTTTCTCGGCCTGCGAATGCGCCTCTGGACTGAAGGTAAGGGGAACTGGGCGACGTCCGGTGGAGAACAAGCGAAATTCGGCCTGTCCACTTCTGAGATTCTGCGTGCGATAGAACTGCTCAGAGAAGCTGGACTCGAATCGACCCTGAAGCTGCTCCATTTTCATATCGGCTCGCAGATTCCCGATATCCAGACGATCGTCGCTGCCGTCAGAGAGGCCTCCCGCTACTACGCCAAGCTGCGCAAGATGGGTCACCAGATCGAGTACCTCGACGTGGGTGGTGGCCTCGCCGTTGATTACGACGGTTCGAGATCGGTCTTCCCTTCCTCGATGAACTACTCGCTCGATGAATATGCCCGGGACGTCGTCTACAACATCCAGGACGTCTGCCATCAGGAACAGGTCCCGGAACCCCACATCATTTCAGAGTCGGGTCGAGCGATCGTCGCCCACCATTCGGTCCTTGTCGTCAACGCTTTCGGTTCGATTCGAAAGACGCCGGAACGCTTGCAGGCATCGCTTCCCGGAGCGGATCACAAACTCGTTCAAGAACTGCTCCATACTGAGGAACACCTGGCATCGGAGAACCTGCTGGAGTCCTGGCACGATCTGATCCATGTCAAGAAAGAGGCCCAGAAACTCTTTGAAGTCGGACTGCTCGATCTCGAGCCAAAGGCTTCAATCGAAATGCTCTTCTGGAGAATTGCCGAGAAGATCCGGGGTGAACTCGGTGCGGAAGAAGATGATTTGAACCTTCCCGACGAGCTGCTCGAACTGGAAAGGCAGCTTGCCGATCAGCATATCTGCAATTTCTCCGTCTTCCAATCGCTTCTCGATCACTGGGCACTGGGGCAGATGTTTCCCATCGTGCCAATCCATCGGCTGGACGAGCAGCCTAGAAACAACAGCACTCTCGTCGACATCACCTGTGATTCAGACGGCAAGGTCTCCCGGTTTGTTGACTTGGGAAGTACCCGGGAAGCCCTTCCCTTACACTTCTTCGGACAGGGCCCTTACTTCCTCGGCATCTTCTTGACGGGCGCATACCAGGACATCATGGGAGACATACACAACCTCTTCGGACGCGTCAACGAGGTCCACGTCTTTCTTGACGAAGAAGAGGATAGCGGCTACTACATCGAAGAGCGCATTGAAGGCAACACGATTTCCGAAGTGTTGGCAATGACCCAGTATGATTCAAAAGACCTGCTGAAACGGGTCAAGGTACAGGTCGACCGGGCGATCAAGTCCGGACAGATCCGCCCGACTGAAGGGATGCGCCTGCTCGATTCCTATCGGGAAGGTATCCTGGATAAAACATATTTGGACGTTTGAGGATCCGCGTCCGCAGAGGAGCTGGAGGATTTCATGGAAAAAGATCGAGTCAAGTTCAGAGAGAATTACCGCGAGAGGCTCCGGCGAACAACACAGACACTGGACGGCTTTCAGGGTCGTCAGTTACCCGAAGTCGTCGTTGAAGATGACCGCACCGGGATGGATGTCGAGACCTTCAAGCGGGCGTTTCTTGACAATCTCCACTACCTGCAGGGAGTCGCTGACTGGAATGCGAGCCTCTACGACTGCTACATGGCTCTGTCGTACACCATGCGCGACCGCCTGATGTACCGTTGGATCAAGTCGGTTGAGACAACTCTCCGGACCAGGGCAAAGAAGGTCTATTACCTTTCCGCAGAATTCCTGATGGGCCGGCAGCTCGAAAAGAACCTGCTCAACTCGGGGTGCTGGATGCGCGTTCATGAAGCGCTGACAGATCTCGGTCTCCAACTGCACGAACTCATGGAAGTGGAACCCGAACCGGGATTGGGAAATGGGGGATTGGGACGGTTGGCCGCCTGCTTCCTCGATTCCCTGGCTACGATGGATATCCCGGCCAGGGGCTACGGAATCCGATACGAGTTCGGCATCTTCGAACAGCGGATCGAGGACGGATGGCAGGTCGAGCGGCCCGACAAGTGGCTGCGGCTTGGCAACCCCTGGGAGATGCATCGTCCCCAGGAAGCTGTCGAGGTCGGCTTTGAAGGCCATACGGAACATTACATCGACAACGAAGGACGCGAACGCACCCGATGGTTTCCCGACAGAACCGTGATTGGCTCACCGTACGATACGCTGGTTCCGGGCTTCAACACCAATACGGTAAACGCGTTGCGGCTCTGGAGCGCCTCCTCCTCACGGGACTTCGATTTCCAGGTCTTCGATGATGGTGATTACACGCGCGCAGTTTCCGAAAAGACCTTCTCTGAAAATATCTCCAAGGTGCTCTATCCGAACGACAACACTCCACAGGGCAAGGAACTTCGACTTCGACAGCAGTACTTCTTCGTCGCCTGTTCCCTGATGGATATCATCCGGACCCACCTGCTGACGCATGAGACGCTCGACGAACTGCACCTCCAGAGCGCCATTCAGCTCAATGATACCCATCCCTCGATCGCCGTCGCCGAGCTGATGCGCCTCCTGGTCGACGTTTATGGATACGAGTGGGAAAAAGCCTGGGAGATCACTTCGAAGACGATTGCCTACACGAACCATACACTGCTTCCCGAAGCTCTTGAAACCTGGACGGTCGACCTCTTCGGCCGGCTGCTCCCCCGCCACCTCGAGATCATAGGGGACATCAACCAGAACTTCCTCAAGCAGATCCAGGACAAATTCCCTGGAGACTGGGCCCGCATCGCACGAATGTCGATCTTCGAGGAAGGCCCAGTCAAGAAGATCCGAATGGCCCACCTCGCCACCGTTGGCAGCCATGCCGTCAACGGCGTTGCGGAACTCCACTCGCGCCTCGTCCAGGAAGCCCTGTTGAAGGATTTCTACGAGATGTGGCCAGAGAAGTTCAGCAACAAGACGAATGGAGTGACCCCACGCCGCTGGATGCTGCTGGCGAATCCGAAGCTTTCTTATCTGATTACGGAGAAGATAGGCAAGGGATGGGCTACCGATCTCGATCTATTGCAAAAGCTAGAATCATTCAGTGAAGACGAGAACTTCCAAGAGACCTGGAACACCTTCAAGGAAGACAATAAGTTCATCCTGGCCCGATACATCGAGGAAAAGCAGGGTATCAAAGTAGACCCGTCCTCACTCTTCGATGTCCAGGTCAAACGGATCCACGAATACAAGCGTCAACTGCTGCTGGTCCTCTACATCATCCACCTCTATCAGCAACTCAAGCAGAATCCTGGCGCCGACATCCAGCCGCGCACCTTCATCTTCGGCGGGAAGGCGGCTCCGGGCTACTTCATGGCGAAGCTGGTGATCAAATTGATCAACTCGGTGGCCGAAGTGGTCAACAACGATCCCGACATCGATGACCGCATCAAGGTGGTCTTCCTGGAAAACTTCTGTGTCTCACTCGGCGAGAGGGTCTACCCGGCTGCCGACCTCTCCGAACAGATCTCCACCGCGGGCAAGGAAGCCTCAGGTACCGGGAACATGAAGTTCTCACTCAATGGTGCACTCACCATCGGGACATTTGACGGAGCCAATATCGAGATCCGTGAGGCCGTCGGAGAGGAGAACTTCTTCCTCTTTGGCCTCAAAGTCGAAGAGATCCAGAGTTTGCGGGAGAAGGGTTACAACCCACAGGCCTACTATCATGGCGACCCCCAGCTCAAGGCCGTGCTCGACAGCCTGATCTCCGGCGAATTCTCACGGGGTGATCGCGACCTGTTCAGACCGATCTTCGATGCACTCATTTCCCATGATGAGTACCTGTTGCTGGCCGACTTCCAAGCCTACGTCAAGTGCCAGGAGCAGGTCTCTGCAACCTACCAGAACCGGCCACTCTGGACCAAAATGGCTATCCTGAATGTGGCTCGGATGGGGAGGTTCTCATCGGATCGGACGATCCGGGAATACGCCGAAGAGATCTGGCGTGTCCGTGGAATCGATGTCAATCTGGAAGAGTTCGCAGACCGCGCCTTGGAACACCATCAGGATCTGCCGTAACCGGGGATTCCCGTCCCGGAATGGAGTACAGCCATGAAACTGAAGACCAGCGGCGGGATGAGTGCTCCTCTGGGGAGTACCGTCTATCCCCACGGGGTTAATTTCAGTCTCTATTCAAAGTCGGCCGTAGGGATCGAACTCCTTCTTTTCGAGAACCCACAGAGTCCAGAACCGCTCGCCGTGATCCCGCTTTGCCCGCGGAAGAACCGCACCTTCCACTACTGGCACGTCTTTGTTCATGGACTGCGGACAGGACAGACGTACGGATATCGTGTCCACGGCCCATGGGTCCCGGAAGCGGGTCATCGCTTCGATGGTGAAAAGCTCCTGATTGATCCCTACGGCCGCTGTGTCGTCACTCCCGATTCCTATGACCGGGCACTGGCCGAACAGACAGGCGAGACCCTCGCCTCCGCGATGCGCAGCGTAGTCACCGACCCCAGCGCCTATGACTGGGAAGGAGACCATCGCCTGAACCGGCCCTTTTCGCGGACCGTGATCTACGAGATGCATGTCAAGGGTTTTACACAGCATCAAAGCTCTGGGGTAAGCGATGAGAAGCGTGGGACCTACCTCGGACTGATCGAGAAGATCCCCTACCTGCTGGATCTCGGTGTTACGGCCGTCGAACTACTCCCGATCTTCCAGTTCGATGAACAGGAAGCGGCCCCCGGCTTGACCAATTACTGGGGCTACAATCCGGTCAGCTTCTTCGCACCCCATGCCGGCTATGGTTCCGCGAAAGATCCCCTGGCCCCAATCAATGAATTCCGCGACATGGTCAAGGCCCTGCACCGGGCCGGACTCGAAGTCATCCTGGATGTCGTCTTCAATCACACCGCAGAAGGAAATGAACGGGGTCCGACATTCAGCTTCAGGGGACTCGAGAACTCGGTGTACTACATCCTCGAATCGGATCGGTCCCGATACGCCAATTACAGCGGTACCGGGAACACGTTGAACGCGAACAACTCAATCGTCCGACGCATGATCATCGACAGCCTCCATTACTGGGTCGAAGAGATGCATGTCGACGGTTTCCGCTTCGATCTGGCTTCGATCCTTTCGAGGGACCCGGATGGGACTCCGATGGCTGACCCACCGATCCTCTGGGATATCGAATCAGATCCCATCCTGTCGGGTACCAAGCTGATCGCCGAAGCCTGGGATGCCGCAGGCCTATACCAGGTGGGCACGTTCGTCGGCGACCGGTGGAAGGAATGGAACGGAAAATTCCGGGATGAATTGCGCGGGTTCTTCCGTGGTGAGAGTGGGAAAGTACCGCTGTTGAAACACCGGCTGCTGGCCAGTCCCGACATCTACGGGCACAAAGACCGGGAACCGGAACAGAGTATCAATTTCATCACCTGCCACGACGGCTTCACCCTGAACGATCTCGTCTCATACAACGAGAAGCATAACGAGGCCAATGGAGAGAACAACCGGGACGGTACGAACTACAACTTGAGCTGGAACTGTGGCGTCGAAGGCCCAACCGATGACCCGGAAATCGAGGCCCTGCGCAACCGGCAGATCAAGAATTTCCTGACGATTACCCTGCTCTCACTCGGTGTCCCGATGATCCTGATGGGTGATGAAGCCCGTCGTACACAGCTGGGGAACAACAATTCCTACTGCCAGGACAATGAGACCAGCTGGTTCGACTGGGGACTGCTGGATCGCTACCCCGATATTCACCGCTTCGTCAAACGGCTGATCAAGTTCCGTCTAACTCTCGATGCGGTCCAACTCGATCACGGAATGAGCCTGCTGGAACTGATTGAAACAGCCAAGGTTCAGTGGCACGGTGTCAACCCATTTGAACCCGATTACAGCGAAGACTCCCGCAGTCTGGCCTTTTCCCTGATCAACCTGCAGGAAACCCGACGGCTCTACGTTGCACTCAACGCCTTCTGGGAGCCTCTGGAATTCCGCCTGCCTCCGACCGTCGGACGATTCCGCTGGAGGAAGGTGATCGATACGGCTCTGTCGCCGCCGAATGACATTTCAGATCTGCGTTCAGCCCCAGTCCTGCGGGAGCCGCGCTGCCTGCTTCAGCCTCGCTCAGTCGCAGTTCTGGTGACCAAGTTTCCGAAGAAACCCAAATCGAAGTCGTGATTTCCAGTGCCGATTATGACCGGGCTCAGGATTGCCCGATCGAGGTGAGTCCCATCAGCGGAGAAGCCGAAGGCTGCGAAAGAAGATGCGATTGGCAACCTCCAGCCGCGCATCCAGGTCCTTGCGCTGAGATCCTGTCTGTGCAGCAATCTGCTCGGGAGTCCTGCCCAGATAGTGATTGAGGATAAACGCCTCACGAAGCTCTTCCGGCATCTCATCCAAGACCCGGACGATTTCATCGAAAAGCACTTCCCGTTTCGGGGAATGATTGTTAACTGCCGAATGGGTCATCTTCTCTCTGCCTTTCTCTAGTCCTAAAGAGAACTGCGAACAGAAGCTCGATTCTCTTCTATAAAGATTAGACGGAAGAAAACGCCCGATAGTTTAACAACCCCTCCGTGACACAGCCGTCCCAGCTGTGATCGGGTGGCCTTGACCCCAGTGACACAGCCGTCCCGGCTGTGATTGGTGGCCTGGGGCTGCGATTTGGCATCTACCGCTCTTTGAGCTCCGCGGTGTCCGACGGGTCTGACCTTCGGCTTCTCTTCAGAGGCGCGAGTGAAACTCGCTCGCAAAAGGCGGTAGTGCAACTGCCGCACGCCAGGAAACCTCCCCGATCAGCGATTAGCCATTAGCGATTAGCGATTAGCCATTAGCGATTAGCCATTAGCCATTAGCCATTAGCCATTAGCGATTAGCCATTAGCGATTAGCCATTAGCCATTAGCGCTCAGCGCTCACATCAAACGCGACATCCAGGTTTGGGGCACTGT
>CP070717.1:1479173-1481767 GCA_020350445.1 Acidobacteriota bacterium
GCGAACAGCTCAGATCAACTCCCGATAGGCTGCGCGCGTCGCAAGAGCCGTGCGTTCCCACGAAAACGAATTCGCCTGATCGAAGCCTCGGGCAGCCCAAGTTGGGCGATCTTCCAGGCCTTCGCGAACCGCCTCCTCAAATGCCGCAGCGGCCGGCTCAGCCCACAGGGCGGCCTCGCCACAGACTTCTGGCACCGCCCCCCTCTTCACAGCGACAACCGGCAATCCACAAGCCATCGCCTCCAATGGGGGAAATCCGAAGCCTTCATACATGGAAGCATAGACAAAGACCGCGGCTGCCGAATAGAGTCCTCTCAACTGATCGATGGAAACCCCGGAAAGAATGCGCACATTCTCCTGGATCCTGATGCCCGCATCGAGCACCCGCCCCACCAGGACCAGCGACAACCCTACACTCCTGGCAACCTGCTGGAGCAGTGGGAGATTCCTCCGTCGGTGGATGTCTCCAACGTGGAGGAGAAAAGCATCGGGCAACTCGAAATCGCTGCGGACCTTCTCAGCCGCTCTGGAATCCGAATGGAATTCACTGGAAACAGCAAGTGGAATCTTGCGGACTCTTCGCGTAAGTCCCGGAAGAATCCTTTCCACCTCCTGCCGGGTAAATTCGGAAGGCACCAGAATGCGATCGGCCCTTCTTAGAGATGCCAGGTAATAGGCTTTCCGAAACCAGTCGAGTCGATACGGGTACCATTCGGGATGAGCCAGGTAGGAGATATCGTGCACGGCCAGAACCATTGGACATAGCCGCAAAAGCGGGGCTGTATATCCCGGGCCATGGTAAAGATCCCAGCTCCGACTCAGCTCCGCCCAGGGGACGCGGAGTTGATTCCAGAGAAAGTTGTTCCCTGGGAAAGGCTGGCAGAGCGGATCGAGTTCCGGTAACCAGCTCAGAAGATTGCGAACATAGGTCGCCACGCCCGCCGGCCCGGCCACTATTGCCCGCCCGTCGATACCGACCCTCATCCCGTCCACCTCAGGGGCATAACGGGACCACGGCTCTCGACAGAACCGTCAGACAGACGATCGTAAAGGTCCAGAAGCCTCATCCCGGCTTTCTCCCAGCTGAACGTAGCGACCCGCTCACGCCCTCGAGCGACCCGGTCCAGGAGCAGCTCAGCCGACTCGTAGGAAGACCAGAAAACATCGGTGAACGACTCCATTGAAGTTGGGTCAAAATACCCTGCAGAGTCCCCCGCCACCTCTGGGAGAGAGGCAGCGGAACTGCTGAGGATCGGGGCACCACACCGCATCGCCTCGAGCAGGGGGAGGCCGAACCCCTCGTAAAGTGAAGGGAACACAAAGAAATCACAGGCCGAATAGAAAGCACCTAAATCTGAATCGCTGACAAATCCGGGAAACAGGACTCGAGAATTCAAACCCAACATTGTCACCAGACGCTTGACCGCTTTAACTTCGGGGATCTGCGTCCGAAAAGTTTCACCGAGGAGAACCAGTGACCCCTTGTAGCCCTTCCGCCTGAGTTCGGCGAACCCTTCGATCAGAAAGCTCAAATTCTTGCGATAGTCCGATCCGCCGACGTAAAGAAGGAATCGGCTGGAAAGCCCGAAGTCTCTTGCAAGACGACGCTCGGCTTCGTTCCGTTCAACGGGCGTGACCGTCGTACTGGAGGCCTCATAAACCACCGATACCCGTCTATCTGAAACACCCAGGCGCTGACAGATATCCTCTTTCGCATGCATCGATACGGTCAGGATGTGATCCGCCTCTTGAATCCGCCGGCGCGCGACAGTGAGCGCATAGACCAGATCCTTGGGTAGTTCACGAACGGTCTCTTCCCAGAAGACGAAGGGGATCAAATCGTGAACCGTTGCCAGGACAGGACAGGAGTCGGTCTTCGGGATCGCCAGGATATCGGTCGCGTGAAACAGCCCCAGCTTATGCCGGCGGATCTTGCCTGGAAACAGCGCAAGCTCAACCAGCCAGTTCAAACGACTGGGTTTACGCAAAAACAGAAGCGGAGCAACTTCATGTCTGCACTCAAACTCGGGCAGACGTCCACCCAGTGTGAAAAAGAGAAGCTCATGCTCCTGATTCAGACGGCAACATGACTCGGCCAACTCCCGGGTGTATCTCCCGATCCCCCGATGACGCGAATTGGGCTTATAGGCAGGCCTGAGATCGAAACCGATATTCATTTCTGTTCCATTGAAAAAATATGGTTTCGAGCGTCAATGGCCTTCTGGAACCGGTGGTCATATCGCAAAGCAAGCTCGAGCTGCGCTTCAGCTTCGACCAGTTTTCCTTGTGCGATGTAGGACGCCGCAAGATTCGTGAGTACCTCTGGGCTCGGTACACCACGAGCAGCCAGGCCGTAACTCTCAGACGCTTCCCTGTAGCGACCCAGCATCATGTAGGCAGTCCCCTTCAGATTGTCGATCTCGGGCATATCCGGCAACCAGTTCTCCGCTCTCTCGAGACGAGTGAGTGCCTCGTCTGAGACCGTCCTGCGCTGCCGACTGTTGAACTCCCCGGAGTTCAGTCGTTCGAGCAGAAAACTGGCTCTGCCAACATTGTTGTTGGCAATCCAGCGCTGTGCCTGCACAAAGCCCACA
>CP070717.1:1481867-1485653 GCA_020350445.1 Acidobacteriota bacterium
TCTCGATTCGAAAGGAAACCCAGGTAAGCCCCGTTCGGACTCCAGCTCGGAGATCGATCCGATGAATCCCCTCGGGTCAGCTGGACTCGTTCTCCGTTCTGAAGAGAGACCATGAACAAGTTGCTTACCCGTTTGTCCTTCTGCAGATCCGTATTGCGAATGGTGTAGACAACCCAACTCTTATCTGGGGAAAGCCGGGCTGTTGAAAGACCTTTGAGACTCAAGGCCTCATCTATTCCGAAAGGCTTTGGCTTTTCAGCAGCTGTGAGGATCAGCGAGCTACAGAAGCAGATGGTGATTAGGATCCTTATGCACCTCATTGAAATCTCCTTGTCTGACTTTGCCCGACGCATCTTATGCGTGCAGGAGAGTACAGTCAATCGGGTGCAGTAGTTGGATCGGTCGACGTCAGGCGGCTGAGTCAGTTCCCAGGCCTTCCAGAGGATGGTGCCGCAGAGAAGGCTTCGAGAAAGTGCTCTCGAAAAGTCCTGCCGAGGGGAATCCGCTCCCCGCTGTTCAAGATAATCGAGTAGTCTCCATGGGATATCGCCTGAAGTTCACGAACTGCAGAGACGTTCACAATCTGGCGGCGGTGGACACGAATGAAGACGGCCGGGTCCAGCCGTTCTTCGAGGTGGGTCAAGGTCATGCGATGGAGATAAGACCGCTTCCCCGTGTGAAGCCGCACGTACTTCTCCTCGGACTCGATCCAGTCGATTTCGTTTGTGTCGATGAATATGATCCTACCGGGTGTCTTGATGGGGATTCGGCGCAGAACGGGGTGTTGCCGGCGGAGTTCCTTGAGCAGGTCATCGATCTTCTGCGCAGTGGGATCCCCGGTTCGGCGCTCTTCGATCGCCCGGTTCAGAGCCTCTCCCAGCCGGTCTTCATCGAAAGGTTTGAGAAGGTAATCGAGGGCTCGAACCTCGAATGCTGCGATCGCATACTGGTCGAATGCGGTGGTGAAAATGATCTGTGGACGGTCCTCTCCGATCGCCTCGAGGACTTCAAATCCGTTGAGCCGCGGCATTTGAATGTCCAGGAGGACCAGGTCGGGTGAGAGTTTCTCAATCTGGAGGACCGCTGCTTCTCCGTCTTCAGCTTCGCCGACGATGTGAACCCTTTCATCACGACGGAGAAACCTCTCCAGCTTGCGGCGAGCCGGAGGTTCGTCATCCACGATTAAGACTCGAAGGGGTTGAACCTGACTCCTCACGGAACCGCCCCCTGGACCTTCGGTGCGAACTCGAGGGGAAAGCTCAGTCCGACCGAGAATCCCGCACCCGAATTTGGACCGAATTCAACCTGCCCCGAAGGGCCATAGAGATGCTGTAGCCTCTCGCCGACGTTCTGGAGGCCGATGCCGTCGGCGCTTTCCCTCTTGGGCTGTTCGGCGCCTCCGCGACCGTTGTCTTCAACGTTGATATGGAGTCGGCCGTCCTTGCTCCAGGCCCGGATCGATACGTCGAGGGTCTGTCCCTGTCGGGTCCCCCCGTGTTTGACGGCATTCTCTACCAGGGGCTGCACGACAAAACTGGGGACGAGAGCCTCCAGCAGAGCTTCATCACGCGTGACTGTGAAGCGGATCTGATCATGAAAACGGGCTTTCATGATCTCAAGGTATGCCTCGACAAATTCCAACTCCTCATCGAGCCTTACCTTTTGATCGCCTGCTCGATCGAGGCTGATTCTCAGGAGCCTGCTCAGACGGGAGATCATCTGATCCGCCGCGGCGACATCTTCGTACATCACTGACGAGATCATATTCAGGGTGTTGAACAGGAAATGCGGCTGAATCTGGCCTCTCAGGGCGGTCAACTGGGTTTCCGCCAGTGACGACTGGAGCTGCGCCTGGCGGAGTTCGAGCTGTTTGCTCTTCTTCTCGGCTTCCTGCTTCTGCCGGTAGGCGTCCAGCAGGTGGAAGGCAACCGCAATCCCCGCATAGAGGAGGAACTGCTTCTGATACTCCATGACGAAGCGAAAGAAAGGGTTCCCCATTATGTATGTGCCCCGGTCGAAGACCTGATAGAGCCAGGTTCTTGAAAGGGTCATTAACAAGGTATGCGAGACGCCGACGACCAGGCTCGCGAGTAGATGGAGAGGGAGTACGCGATACCAGGTGTGGAACGTGAACGGAAAACGTCGCAGCATCCAAAGGACCCCCGGTAGAAGGAGGAAGAAGGCGTAAGCTGCCGAAAGCTCATCTACCAGGAAATGCTTGTACGGCACCAGCTGATCATCGATCCGTTCTTCGGTGTAGAACGTACTGGCACTCAGCAGCCCCATCAGGGTGCAGAAGGCGAAGATGAGAAGCCACTTGCGGGCTGTGGATAGTTCCAAGTGAGTCTGCCTCCCGTTACTCCGCTCCCTCAGTGCTAAAGGTCAGCCCTCTCGAAAGAGGGCGCTTGCCAGCCGGTCTGTATCCGTGGAACTTCAGACCGAACAGGGGCCGCAACCACGGCAATCGCCGAATCAGTCCTGCATAGATCACCCAGCTTCCCGCGAAGGTCGCCAGTGCCAGCAGGACGAACTTGACAAGAATAGGTGCGTTCCAGTGAACCATATGGTAACCCACGATGACGGTGATTGTCTGGTGAAGAATATAGAAGGGATAGACCGCTTCGTTCGAATAGGTGAGCAGGCGGTTACGGAACCTGAGGTAGCGATATCCATAGCCGAGTATGGCGAGGATCCAGAACCAGATGTTCGCGCTCGAGAGAATCCAGTACGCGGGTTCAGCCAGGTACGGAGGTCGCAGACCGGCGTACCAGACGCAGTACAGGATGGAGATGGTCCCGACTCCCAGGCCGAGAGAAAGTCGGCGCAGGCTTTCCAGTGATCTCCAGATCGCGTCAGAGGAAGCGAAAACGAACCCCAGGCAGAAGACCAGGAGCATCCCGGCGAACTGAGCCCAGTCAGCAATCAGGTTGTGGGTATCATCCGGCCAGTAGGGTCGAAGGAGTATCTGGCTCAGGGCGATCGGTACAAACCACCAGATTACCCCCGAACCCTGTGAGACCTTCTGCATGAAGCGGGTCAGCCACTTGCGGCCCGTTGGATGTTTGAGGAGGCTGAAGAAGGGAAGCATCAGGAGCGAGTAAACCAGGATGTAGGGGATGTACCAGAGGTGGTGCCAACTGAAATTGCCTTCTGGATAGGGATGCAGGTGAAGCACCGATTCATAGAAGACCCAGAAGCTGCCGAAGGACTCTCCCTGAAAGAGGCGCTCGAAGTAGACCTGGGGTGGAATGATGAAGAACATTCCAAACGTCAGGGGGATCAGCAGGCGCTTGATCCTCTCCCAGGCAAATCGACCGCTCTTATACTTCTCCATCGCAAACCAGACGGCGGCTCCGGAAATGAAGAACAGAAGAGGCATACGCCATTGATTCGAGAAGCGCATGACATATTCCAAGATCTTACTGGTTTCCGGATTCTTGACATGCCAGCTCCAGCCGTTGAACATCATTCCAGTGTGATAGAGGATCAGCAGGGTGAAGGCGAGGACTCTCAGCCAATCCAGATCATAACGTCTCGTATAGGTGCGTTCATTCATCTCTTTCTCCTGTGAGGTGATCTGAATGCAATTTACGGAGAGTGGGCCCGTCGAGAACAGCAAAATGGCATGAATTGCGCTCTGCAGGGTACGAACCGCGGTCTTGAGGCATTGCCGGACAGATTCCTCTCTTGAGAGCATTGTGAATTGACTTCTGAGCCGATACCATTCATCACCTAATCGGGAGGTAAAGGATGCTTTCACGACGAAACTTTCTGGGAGCGATTGCA
>CP070717.1:1485753-1488618 GCA_020350445.1 Acidobacteriota bacterium
GCGAACGGCGTTCCTCTTCAGGTACGCCGATGTGGGCATGGCAGGAAATCCGGCGAATCACGATCCGGTCGAGGCTCATCTCGAAACTCCAATCTGGTTAATGAAGGTCTCTATCCGCATCCAATACGCTTGACCACCGACCTCGTACTGGTTCACATGGGAAGCTCCCGGCACCTCGAAGAAATACTTCTCACCCGGCAGTCTCTCAAACAGCTCCCTGCCGACTTCAAACGGAACAACTTCATCCGCATCGCCATGAATGACGAGGACCGGACACGTCCTCCCAGTCAGATTGGAGATCGTTTCGAGCCGATACTTCGAAAACAGAGAGAGAAACCGCAAGAGCGTATACCGGGAAAGTAGTGTCGCCTTATCCGGGAATGTCGCTTCGAGGATCAGGCCGTCGGGCTCGCTGACCGTCGTTGCGTGAGCCGAAGTGAACCCACCTAATGATTTCCCGAAATAGACCACCTTCTCCCCGGGACGATGTACTTTCTCCCAGTAGAATCTGACCGCAGCAGCAGAATCGAGCTGAATTCCCTCCTCCGTTGGAGCCCCGGAACTCTTTCCAAAACCACGATAGTCGAAAGTGAAAAGGCTGTAACCCTGCCGGTAGATCGCTACCAGGAGGTCGATTCTACCGCTGGAAATGTTTCCGGCATTGCCATGAAAGAACAGTATCGTCGCTTTCGAATCTGGGTGAGGTAGATACCAAGTGATCAATGCTTCGCCATCCTCGGTCGAAATGACCGTCTGGTCGAATGGGATTCCGTAATCCAGAGGAGTCCTGCTGATCTGACGGTCTGGGAAGAAGGTCATCCGGGGTTCGAGCCAGATGACAAACAGCTTGAGACAGATCAGTCCGACGACAACGAATAGTGCAGTGATCAGGAATGCCTTCATCTTTAGGTTCCAGCAGTTTACTGATTCTGCCCGCTTCAGTATATTCTTTCCAGAGAGAAAGGAGTGATTATGGCGTTGAACAGCGGTATCAAAATCAAGTATTTGGGACATTCAACCTTCCTGTTCACGACTCCCGGCGGAAAGCATCTCCTGATCGATCCCTGGGTAGAGAATAATCCGGCCTGCCCCCAGAAGGACAAGCAATTGCCCGGACTCGACACCATGCTGATCACGCACGGCCATGGGGATCATATGCAGGACGCGGTGAGTCTCGCCAAGAAGCACAAACCCCAGGTTGCCTGCATCTACGAGATTGCGCTCTGGCTAGGTGGCAAAGGAGTCGAGAACGTTACCGGGATGAACAAAGGCGGTGGCGTCCGGCTGAACGACATCAAGGCGACGATGGTCAATGCCCACCATTCCAGCGCGATCATCGACGACGGCGGAAAGATCGTCTACGCTGGTGAACCCGCCGGATTCGTCGTTGAGTTCGAGAACGGCTTTACGATCTACCATGCCGGGGACACCTGCGTTTTCGGTGATATGAAAATCATCGGCGATCTGTATAAACCCGACCTCGCAATGCTGCCAATCGGAGATCTCTATACGATGGGGCCGAAAGAGGCGGCCCTGGCTTGCCAGTTACTGGGAACGAAGAAGGTGATCCCGATGCACTACGCCACGTTTCCAGTCCTGACGGGAACGCCCGCTGAACTCCAGCAACTGACCGCGGCGGCGGGAACCGAAGTGATCGTGATGAACCCGGGAGACGAAATCGACTCCTGAAGAGCGTCGGGTAACCGATCCGGAAGAACCTCCCAGAAGGAGATACCGATCGGGATCTTCTTCGTCGGTTCGGGATCGGGCGAATTGGGTACAGGGACACAGGACTGTACCTTCGACCACTCGAGATGAAGGCTCTTTGCGGGAACCGGCTCCGCAGGAGTTGGACGTTCCGACTCTATCACCCTTGCTGAACCTTGCTCCGACCGGGCACATTCCCTTCCCAGGTCTCCGAAAACACGCACCTGGTAGATGTAGGAAGTGTTCGGCCTGACGGTGCTGTCTTCGAAGAAGACTTCTTCGACAGCGTGCACATTGAGCTTTTGAAAGGATTTTCCCTTGTCTCTCGAGCGATAGACATGGTAACCGAACCGGTCGAGTTCACTCCTCGCTTCCCAGGCAATCCGGATCGACTCAGCTCGCAAAGGGCCGGCGACCCCGACACCACAAATCAAGATGAATACGACCTGCAACCCATACCGAAATTGAATCACGAAATATATATTAAAACGTATTGAATCCTTTTACTCCTAATAAATTCACATTCTGCAATTGACGACCGTTGGGGGCAGGCCTAGCATGGACAGAACGATGACGCTTCAACGGTTTGCCCTGTTCGCAGTAACTTTCTGTCAACTTCAGGCCCTCTCAGCTGCAGGAGCTCCGTCATACCTGGAACTCGCTGAATACTACGCGCCGGTCATCTTCCAGCAGGCCGAGTCAGAAGTGCTGGATTACATCACCCGGTTTGATTTCGACGGTGATCTGAACGGATCGAATAACTGGAAGAACGCCTACCGCTTCAGTCTTCCAGCGTACGTCTACTATGCCGTTATCGAATCGACGGATCACTACTTCATCACCTACGCCTTCTTCCACCCGCGTGATTACACGGCACGGCCTTTCGAAGGGTTTGCGCCGAAGACCGAACATGAAAACGATATGGAAGGCTGTACGCTGGCAATTGAAAAGGATGGAACTGAATGGGGAAGGCCACTCTTTCTTGAAACGCTCTCTCATGACAAGTTCTATCACTACTCACACCGGGCGGCTGGTGATCTCGGCGCAGGATCCGAAGAAAACGACCCGCCCTTGATCTTTCTCAGGCCCGGTCCAGACGGACATCATCGTGAACCCGCCGTCTTCGTTGAGGCGGAGGGTCATGGTGTCCTTGGCGAA
>CP070717.1:1488718-1491248 GCA_020350445.1 Acidobacteriota bacterium
AAGTCGGGAGGCGTTCCCTGGAACATCGATATGGACGACGGCCAGACCACTTCGAAACTCACACTGTCAATCCCGCCCAGCGGCACCAAGTTCATCAACAGTGCCGGGACAGGGGACCTGGGAGTCGGTTACGCGAGCCTCGTCGCCACCGCCCCGATTGAGGGCCGCATCGTCTTCGAGATGTTCGATGATGCGGGGTGGAGCATGACCGCCGCCGGAGTTTCTGCCTCTCCCCTGGTCAATTTCTTCGAGATCCCCATCGTCTACAAGGCCGATGTCTACGATACCGGTATCGCGCTGTACAACGCCAACGATTCTCAGGTTGTTGTTCAGTTGAAAGTGAAGGAGGTCGATGGCGATATTCTGGCGACGAGCAGTATCACGATGCAACCTTTCGAACACCTTCCAAAGTTTTCGAGGCAGTTTTTTGCGGCGATCTCGGCCCTGACTGAGTTCCAGGGGTCAGTCGAGGTCACGGCCAGCCTTCCGATTGGTGCCGTTGCGCTCAAGCAGGCCGGACTGGTTCTGACCACTTTCGAAATCACCGTTCCAAAGCAGAGGTAGGTGCAGCATGAGACGAACTTTGCAAGCAACGCTGATGGCCTTCCTCCTGCTGACCGCCTCGACGCAGGCGAGGGACTGGGAGTGGGTCTCTGGCGGAAACTTCACTTCCATCGCAGTTCAAAACGGAGAAGATGCTTCCCCGGCCAATGATGTTGTCTGGCTGACGGGTAATCTGCTCGTCAAGGGTGTCCGCCAGAATGACGGCTGGGCCTGGACTCAGGTGGCTCCAGAGCTTACCGAAAACGCCTGGGTTGACAGGCTGGTCTTCTTCGAAGGCACCTACGCCATGGCCCTGACGGGAGGGACGGGGGTTGGCTACACGGGAGACGGGGCGGTGGCGACACCGGGGACGGGAATTGCATACAGCGAGAATGGAGGGAATACCTGGACAGTTTCCCCCATTCCGGACTGGATCAAGTCAATCAATCGTTTCCAAATGACGGGCCCTTCACATGCCTACGCAGTGGGAAGAAACACCGATGAACAGGCCATACTGGTCTCCACCGCTGACGGTGGGACCACCTGGAATCTGGTTTTTGATTCGGGGGAATGGCCTGGGATCTTTACCGGACTCCAGGTATACGAGAACGGGAATTCCACCAAGGCTACGCTTGTGGGCAACTACTTCTCCAGTTGGATGGGATGGCTCGGTGTAATCGTCGAAACTGAAGATAACTTCCAGACGGTCCGTCGAACCGACTATGATGATCAAGCTCTCTGGAGACTGGAAGCCCCTACAGAATGGGATCACTATGCCCTGGGCGGCCCCGATCTCCCCGGAAGCCAGAGGCCGATTCTTGTTTCCCGCCATGAGGGCCGAGGTTGGACACAATCCACCCTGCCGGGCGACATCTACCAGATTACCGATATGACATTTTCTTCCGGCCTGCACGGTTGGGTGGTCGGAAGTTTCAGCAATCCTGATGTCGGATCGGGCGGAGTACTCCTCGAGACGACGGACGGTGGCGAGACTTGGGAGCGAACGGACTTCTGTGCGAACTGTGTAACGCAGCTCCCGATCGTTGAGGAACCGGTGAGCCTGCTCCATTACGTTGGCGCGGCAGGTGGAGAACTCTTCGTCGGTCAGAATGCCAGTGCGTGGCCCTGTGCTTATTCCATCTGCACCGGACGGGTCCTGGCCAGCAGTGATGGCGAGAATTGGACTCGAGTGGAAAAGCTGACGGGTTACGGCTACGTGGACATCGACCTTGCAGCAAATCCATCGAATGGTATCGCTGTCGGTTTCGACGGGAACGGTTTCAGGAGCTTCACGCAGAGGATTTCGGGAGGGGTCTGGCAGGAGCCTGTGTTCCAGGAGATTGCCTGTCCCTTCTTCAACCTCTGCCCTGCCCGGTGGGCAAGCGTTCAGATTATCCAAGGGTCTGAAATCTGGGCTATAACTGATTCCTCCTACACCTCGGCAGACCTGCTTAAGTCGTCCGATTACGGGATGACCTGGACTTCCATCGACAGGGGCGAAGAGGGTGCGTACCAACATCCGATTCTCTCCGTCGCTTCCCCCGATTCAATCTGGACTGCCGTCACGACGACCGATAACGCCGGTAAGATCCTGGGGACAACTGACCGGGGGGATACGTGGACCACGATCCAGGACGGCGGGGTAGGAGCTCGATTCACACGAGTCGACCACGTCAGTGAAACGCAGTATTGCTACGTCATGCGCAGCATGGCCTGTACCAAGGATGGCGGTAAGACGTGGTCTTATCCCGCTGGCCCATCTGAGTACACCGGTCTGCAGCTCCTCGACAATGAGTATGGCTGGGCGGTCGGCGTCGGGCACCAGGACGGAGTCGAGGTGTACCGGACAACGAATGGTGGAACGACCTGGAACAAGGTGGCGGGGCTTGATCAGCGGACACTCGAATCGAAGGATCAGCTGTATTTCATCAACCGGCAGGAAGGGTGGCTCGGAGTCGGACCGAACGGCTCGAACCCGGGAGGCCTG
>CP070717.1:1491348-1494564 GCA_020350445.1 Acidobacteriota bacterium
AGGACCCCGACTCATTAGCGAATTGCCCGAACTGGGATTCAGGAAAGAGGCGGGACTACTCAGCGAGGTGATCGGAACGGGGAAGCAGGGTAAAGGTGAGATTACATCGGGGGGGGGAGGGAAGGCAGGCAGATAACCTGCCTTCCCCGGTCTCTACTGTTCCGAGTAGCGAACGACTGTCAACTGTACCCGGCCTGTGACCCGGTTTTCAAAGCCAAAGGTGTCCTTGGCTTCAGGGTCGTAAGCAAACGAGAAGAACTGGCAGTTGTGTACGATATCTGCGATCTCGGATCCGACAGCGTACGCTGCTGCCTCAAACTCGGAGCGATGCAGGTGGCTTTCAGCTACTGAATAGACAACGCCCTCGATGTGAACGGGCCCCCCGGCAGCCTGTGCAAACGTCAGACTGCCCGAATCATCTCTGTAGGCACCGCCAACTACTCTGAACGTGTCATTTGCCGCAATCGCCGGATAGCGTGAGTAGCGAACATCAAACAAGGGAGGGCAGGGGAGACCGCCACAGTCACCGGAAGTCGGTGTCGAGGTATCATAGAATCCATCTCCTGGACCCACCTGATCGAGGGTCAGGGCAAACTGATAAAGAGATTCACCCAGCGGGACAAACCAGGGCGAGTTCCGGTTTTCCCAGGCGAGGATCTCGGCACTGCCCAGAATGGTTACCGATCCATCGACGATCAGGGAACCTTCGATGCGCACTGGACATTCGCCGGGGAGTGAGAGCTCAAGGTCGCCATCAAGATAGAAGACGGTATCGTTGTCGGGCAGAGGATCGCCCTCGAAGATCACCTCGTAGGTGGTGTCCAGACCTTCTGAAACACCATCGTGTGATCCGACTTCGATCAATGTATCAGGCATATCCGCGTTGGGAACCCGGATGAATCGGCGGGGAACACCATTGCTCGTGGTCGTGTAGTGCTTGATCACATTAACGGGGACAAAATCCTTGTTAACAGAGCTGGGGTAATACGTCTGCGGCAGGGAGACCAACTGGTTGCACTGATCATCTGAGCCCCCGCATTGAAGCGTCTTCGCATAGTCGTAGGCCGCCTGTGCGAGGCTCTCGAATTCCTGGGCCGCCATCACCCGCTTTTGCGCCTGGGCAACGGATAGTGCTTCATCGAAATTAAAGCTGGGAAAGGGCCAGACGGTCGGTGCGGGCTGAACCTGTTCGACTGGGGCGGAAGAAATGTTGGTCGGATCGGGATCCCCCTGCTGAGCCGCAGGCTCGATCTTGGTGGCCACCAAACCTCCGTAACTGGAGCTCGGTTCAACGAACTGAACGGCCTGTACCGGGCCCTCGATAATGATCCCAGGATCGATCTTGATAGAACTGTTCGAATAGACAGAGCTGACCAACCGGACACCAAAATTGACCCTGTTGTGGTTATCGAAGTGGATGTAGTTCCCGAAAAGCGAGTAATCCAGCGCCTTGACCGCCTCGGTTGTCCTGAGGGTAGCTGTGATCGTACGGTCGATCCCGCCGAACGTTCCAGTCGATTCCAGGTCGAAGAGCCCATCATTGGGGAACGGGTCAACTACGGCAACGCTGTATTTCCCTTTTCCCACGGTCCCCTGAAAACCGGAACCTTCGGCAGCCGAAACATACTCACTGATGCTCATGGCCCCGGCCTGGGGTGCACTCATTGCTGCTTCGATCTGGTACAACGTGCGATTGATTCCTGCCTCTGCAATTTGATAGGCAGACTCGTATGACTCAGCAAAAGCGGTCTGATTCGTATTGGACACGGTCATGGTCATCATTGCGCCCATGACGATTCCGCCGACCAGCAGCAGAAGTACCGCCATCAGGAGAGCAGAGCCCTGATCGCTTGTTCCAGTTTTACAATTCATGTCTTCTACCTTGAACTGAAGGCATCCTGGAACTGGCCGCGCTAACGCCAGTCCTGAATCTTGGCCTAGTGCCGGCCCCAATTGTTTTTCTTGAGAGAGCCCCAGTCGCCGCCACGTGAGTCATCTGAGCTCTCAGCGGTGTCATCCGACTTGCTGTCGCGGCCCTTCTTATTCTTTGCGTTCTTTTTCGTGTCGTGGTTCGACTGTTTCCTGGTCTTCTTTTTGCCTTTTCCGCTTCTCGCCTTTTTTGACTTTTTTGCGATGGCAGTATCGGTATCGTTGCCAGCCCCGTCGACCTCACTCTCGAGGGAGCCGATCACGAGCGTGGAGAGTTCAACTGTAAACTTGGAGCCATCGGTCGGTTCGGTTGCATCGATCGAGACGGTAACCAGCTTGTAATCGAGAATGCTCTCGGTGTTTGGGTCCGTTACGCCGTCCCAATCGCTCTTTCCGGTATCGTCCGAGGCATCATCGACTGCCTGGATGGTTACCGTCCTCAGCGTTGTGCCATCATGAGAGAGCTCAACCGTGTCCGAAAGCAAGAGATCGTCCTGGCCAAAAGTCGGGTTATAAAAGGGGTCCGTCTCGAAGTATCCTGGTCCGGAATCACCGTTTCCGGTACTGATGCCGAGTTGATCGTAGGGAATGGACTTCACATCCTCGATCTTTGCTCGAACCTGATTGAGAACTTCAACTCGATAAGAACTTGCACTTCCGGAGTCAATGGTAACGACCATGAACTGGCCCATCGCCAGCAGGGCAATCGTAATAACCACGACACTGGCCAGCAGTTCGAGCATGCCGAAACCGGAATCTGCGTCTCTTGTGCTGAGCCTGTAATCAGGAGACATTGCAATCACCTCATCTAATTGACGTGTTTGGCCTCGTTTGCGTCAGCCAAACCGATAATCCCATTCTGTCGGAAGAGTGCGATCGCCCGGGGACGAATGTAGCTGGTGATATCTTCGGTTGGATAGAGAGTATCGCGCTGGTTCTTCCGGGTGGCAACAATGTGTAGGTTCATGATGATTCCATCGATTGCGGCAACTTCGGTTACTGAATCGATGACGCCCCCACCCGAAGCCAAACTTCCGAGTTCTGTTTCATCAACAATCCCGTCTCCATTCTTATCCGCCGTCAGTGCCGCCGGATCGCGCGAGAAGTAGCTAAAGGTATCGATGTTCTCAGCCTTCAACTGAGGACTGGAGGTGGTGTACTTGACGAAAACATTGCTTGCGAGTGTCTGGCCCGACTCCCAGTATTCCCGAACTTGAACGGAGATGATGTTGGGAAAGCGCGCGAGAACGAGCCGCCAGAGCAGGTCGCCCTTCTTATCGAAATCAA
>CP070717.1:1494664-1497518 GCA_020350445.1 Acidobacteriota bacterium
CTTCTGTTTCCTCTGATTGGGCTGGTGATGGGAGGGGTGATCTTCGGTTGGGCTAAACCCGTTCCTGTTGTTGAATCGCGGTTGCGAAATCAGCGAGTGGCCAATATGGCGATCGCGGCGGCAGGCCCCGGTAGTAATATCCTGGCTGCGATCGGCTTCCTGGTTGGCTTGAAGTTGCTGACCGGTTTTTCCGGGGTGGAGAACGGTGGATGGGGTGCGTTGGAACCGCTGTTGCTGCTGTGCCAGGTCGGTCTGATACTCAACCTGATTCTGGCGGTCTTCAACCTGATCCCGATTCCGCCACTTGACGGGAGCTGGATACTGATCGGAGTGTTGCCCAGAGAGCTGTCTCGGTACATCGAAATGGTTCGCCCCTACGGGTTCCTGCTGTTGCTGGGACTCCTTTATACAGGGGTGATTGGGAGTATACTCAGGCCGATTTTGGGCGTGGTAGCGAAACTGATAGCGAGTTAACGGAATCGAGTTCATGAAGAAACGGGTTTTTAGCGGAATGCGGCCGACGGGCCGCCTGCACTTGGGACATTTGGTGGGCGCGCTCGATAACTGGGTGGCAATGCAGGACGAGTACGAATGTATTTTCGGAATCGTCGACTGGCACGCCCTGACTTCCGAGTACCAGAACGTCGAAGGGATCTCAGACAATATTACCGATATCGCGATCGACTGGATCGCGGCGGGGCTGGATCCAGAGAAATCGACCTTGATGCTGCAGTCAATGGTTCCCGAGCATGCGGAACTGCACCTGCTGTTTTCGATGTTTGTACCGATTCCTTGGCTCGAACGGGTCCCGACCTACAAGGAGCAGATCATTCAGCTCAAGGAGAAGGACCTGTCGACCTATGGGTTCCTGGGCTACCCTGTCCTGCAGTCGGCCGACATCCTGGTCTATCGGGGTGAGGTTGTCCCCGTCGGGGAGGACCAGGTTTCGCATATCGAACTTTGTCGAGAGATCGCCCGTCGCTTCAACAATTTGTACGCGCCGGTCTTTCCGGAACCCCAGCCGAAACTCACCAAGGCGGCGAGGCTGCCGGGAACCGACGGGCGCAAGATGAGCAAGTCCTACGGAAACGAAATACAGCTTTCGGAAGATCCCAACAGTATTCGCACGAAGATCATGCCGATGGTGACCGATCCTGCACGAGTTCGAAGAACCGATCCCGGGAATCCCGATGTGTGCCCCGTGTTCGATCTGCATCGGGTGTTCACACCGCAGGAAGGTCGCGACTGGGTTATGGAAGGCTGCAAGACAGCCGGGATCGGCTGTGTCGACTGCAAGAAACGTCTGCTGGAAGAACTCGTACCGATTGTTGAACCGTTGCACGAGAAACGGGTGGAACTCGAACGAAACCCCTCGAGAGTCAGGGAAACCCTGGTCGAAGGCAGCCGGAAGGCGCGCGAAGTGGCAGCGGCGACAATGGACTCCGCACGTCAGGCTATGAGGCTAAAGTATTAGCTTATGACGGCTCCAGCGGATACCGGTGACTATCGTGTCGATCTCGATATCTTCGAGGGCCCGCTGGACCTGTTACTTCATCTGATCCGGACTGAAGAAGTCGATATTTACGACATCCCGATCTCTCGAATCACGGACCAGTACCTGCAGTACCTCGAGATGATGAAGGATCTCAATATCACTGTGGCCGGTGAGTATCTGGTCATGGCAGCGACTTTGATCCACATTAAGTCTCGGATGCTGTTGCCTCCGGATCCCGTTCAGGAAGGTGAAGAGGAACCTCCTGACCCGCGACAGGAACTGGTCGATCGGCTGCTCGAGTATGAACGGTTCAAGAAGGCGGCAGGCC
Organism: Acidobacteriota bacterium; assembly: GCA_020350445.1. Lineage (GTDB taxonomy): Bacteria > Acidobacteriota > UBA6911 > RPQK01 > JAPXNP01. The sequence goes on from CP070717.1 coordinate 1,496,488, forward strand.
TTCTGCATGATCGACAGGTCATCGAAGACTCGATCTGGGTTCGAGGAGGGAACGAGTTCGAAGAGGAAGAGAAGGAGGCCGTCTCGGCAACCGTATTCGATCTCGTAAAGGCCTTTCACTCCATGGTGGAGCGCCACAAGGAACAGGTGGTCATGGAATTTGCCCATGAACATGTGACCCTGGAACAGAAGCTGGACGAACTTCGGCAGCTGATTCGGGTCAAGAAGGAGATCCTGTTCTCCAGCTTTCTCGAGAACCCGATCTCCCGGATTCACCTGGTCGTCACCTTTTTTGCTTTGCTGGAGATGACTCGCCTCGCCGAAGTCATGCTCTTCCAGGAGAATCTTTTCTCTGATATTCGGATCGTTGCATGCTGAAGGGCGAGCTTCAAAACCAGATCCTGGCCATCCTCTTTGCCAACCAGGATCCTGTCTCGATACAGGACCTGATACTGACCTTTCCCGAAGAGACGCCCAAGCGTCTGGAGGAACTGCTCGCCGAGGTTGCCCAGAATTTCAACTCTTTCCAGGAGGCAATGGAGATCCGGCAGCTGGGCGGCGGCTACCGGATTTCGACGCGACCGGAAAACCACGAAGTCATTCGCCGATTTCTGAAGACGAAACCCTCCGCCAAGCTTTCACCTGCGGCTCTGGAGACCCTCGCTGTGATTGCCTACAAACAGCCCATCACACTCCCCGAGATTATGGAAATCCGCGGGGTGAAGGGGACTTCGACGATCAAAACGCTGGTGGAAAAGAAGTTGATCGAGATCCGGGGACGCAAGAAGGTAGTTGGGAAGCCGATCCTCTACGGTACAACGGTCGATTTCCTGATCCATTTCGGTCTTGATGATCTTTCTGATCTGCCTTCCCTCGAAGAATTCGAGGAGCTCTACGAAGCGGAAATGGGCGGCGGCCTGCCATCGGAAGATTCCGAGAAGGATCCTCCCGGTGGGGAACTCCCTTTTTCAGAGAGTAACTGAGTACTGCGCCGACCGGTGCTAGAATAGTGGTCTTTCTGTCGGATTTCGA
>CP070717.1:1497618-1500158 GCA_020350445.1 Acidobacteriota bacterium
CGTATTCTGTCCAATTTTTGGTCACGTGAAACATCTCTGCCAAGTTCCGAAAACCTCCCCGGTTTCGATCCTCGATGGAGAACGCCTGCATGACCGGGATTGAAGTCAGTGTTTGCTGAACAAAGATGGACAGGCGCGATTTGGCCTGCTGGTCCTGCTTGGCTCTGCGCTTCATCTTCCTCCCGAAATAGCGGGAAGACCAGGCCATTACGGGTGCGGCAATCAGGGATAGGATGGTCAACTGGGGATCGAGGCTCCAGGAGATCGATCCGAGGACAACCAAGGTCAGCAGGTTGAAGGCCGGAGATACGATCAGGGCGTCAGCGATGCTGTAGATGCAGTACGCGTCACCCATGAGCCGATTGAGGAGATCCCCCACATGGTTTCGGTTGTGGAAGGATAGCGACAGTCGCTGCATCCGTGCGAAGAGGTCTCCAGCAAGATCGAACACCATCCCCTGTCCGGCTGCTGTCCAGGCCCAACTGCTCGCCGAGTTCAGCCCGCTGTTCAACAGGAAGATGATGAAACTGAGAGCCGCCGCCAGAATGATGAGCGCAGCTGATCTTTGTCCGGGGAAGTACTCGGTGAGAGACGCTAGGCCGCCGGGAACGGTCTCACTCCCCAGGGCGTAATCCACCAATAGCTTTAGGGGCCAGGGTTGAAGTGCCACTGTGGCGGTATAGGAGGAGGTCAGAACTACCAGGAGAATGACAAGTTTCCACTGTCGCCCAATGTAAGGGAAGACCTTCCGCCACTTATCCAAGGCAAGACCTCACGCCTTTCTGTCTAGTCATAAAACCGGCTGCCTTTCCCGCTCCTGGGTTTTCACAACACTTCGGTCATGATCGTCTGCCTGGGCTTTTCGATCAACCGGCTCACTGCGTTTCCAGGTGTTCACAACATTCAGAACCGACTGCTTTGAGGCGGAGCACTCTCGTAGCGGGCGATAAAGGAGATAAAGAGTCATGAGAGAAAGAACACCGCAGGCAAGCCAGGCCGAGTCAACCGCAGCCAGGACAGCAGAGGAGGCCACCACAGGTAGGATCCAGAGGGCCTTCCAGGCAAAGACGGGCCAGGTCTTCAACCGGACCAACTGCTGCCCACTCCCATGTTCTTCGACAGTCAGGAGGAGTCGCGTCGCACCTAGAAATCCTCCCCAGGCCTCCAGGTCCCAGCGATCAAAGTCCCCACCCCGCACGACGACTACCCTCGATTTGAGAAGCTTACGCTCAATAGAGGCCAGCCAGTCCGCTGGTGAACCCCAGGTCTGAGACCAGTGGGAAACCGTCTTTGGAGTTGGGGCCGAGAATCCGGTCGATCCTCGATTTACCCAGGGATGTAGATCGTACTGGATTCGCCCGGCTAGTCGGGCGAGAGGCTGGAGCATATGCAGATATGACGTGCAGCACCATTCGGAGAATCGAGAACGCTTCGGCTTGGTGTACTCGATGTAGCCAACCTGGGCTGCATTAACTCCAGCGTTAACCGCAAAGGCGCCGAGCGCCAGCAGGAAAAGTGGTATGGCCAGTAGCAGAGGGGTCCAAGAGAATCCCAAAATCGATAAAAGGGCCAGAAGCCCGATGCCAAGTACCCATTCGGGCATGAGCATGAGGGCCGAGACTCCTCCCGGGGCTGGGGCGTAGATAGATTGAAAGGGCTGGGTTCCCCACGTGCCGTGATAGACTCGCCAGCGACCAAACAGGGCGTGACGGTTCAGAGGTGGACCGTAAATCCGTCCATGCCAGACGGCATGCCCAAACCGACTGTATTTCTCGGGCCATTTTCTTTCCAGAAGTGCCTCGGCCCGACCGTAGTTCAGTTGCTGCTTCCAGATGGTCCGAATCGAGGGACGACTATGGTGCCAGACCAGCGCTCCGGCGTGGTACCCGATCTTCCAGCCTTGCTGCTGAACCCTCCAACAGACATCGACGTCGTCGCCCGCAATCCGAAACCGGGAATCGAATCCGCCGATTGCCTTCAACTGCTCACGCCGGAAGGCCATGTTACAGCCCGGAATATGCTCGGCTTCGTGATCGGAAAGCAGCACATGCATCGGTCCGCCCGGGGCATTTGCGACACAGTCAGCCCTGTCTCCAGTGCCGGGATGTATGTTTGGCCCCCCAACAGCTGAGTAGTCGGAGTTCTTGAACCGATAGGCAAGATAAGTCAGCCAGTCACGATCTGGGTATGCATCAGAATCCAGATAGGCAACGATATCTCCCGTCGCTGCTTCAAGGCCCAGGTTTCGTGCCCGGCTCAAACCTCCATTTTCAGTCCGGATAAGGTTGACGTTGAAGACCGAGGCGATGGTCGATGTGTTGTCGGTCGAGCCGTCGTCCACGACAATGACTTCATAGTTTGGGTAATTGAGCTGTGTTACCCCTTCAAGACACTCTCTCAGGGTCATCGCCGCGTTGTAGGCGCAGATGATGATGGAAACCTTTGGCCAGGCAGAAGTAGGTACCATCGGTGTTTCATCAAAGGCCTTCGAAACAGCTTGCAGCGCTGGTTTCGGCTCCCTGTCCCGGGTAGTGAGGCCA
>CP070717.1:1500258-1505062 GCA_020350445.1 Acidobacteriota bacterium
CCCGCCCCGCCCACCCTGCCCCCCAGGCCCCTCGCGCCCCCGGCACGGTCGCGTTCCGGTCGGTACGCGGCCCGCTTGCCAAGCCCCCGTTGCCAGTCAGGACGGTCTTGCCACCGGGACGGTCGCGTTCCGGAAGGCAAGCGTCTCGCTTGCCAAGCCCAACAGCCATCTCACCAGCGCAGCCTCACCAGCACAGCCTCACCCGCGCAGCCTCACGGGGCCGCGAGCGCAGCGAGCGGCCCTTACACTCAGACCGAGACCACTTCGATTGGATCGCTGGCCGAGGAGGTCCCGGACCCATCAACGGTGACGACCTGGTAGACGTGGCGGCCCGATGTCTCGAGGTTATCGTCGAAGGCAAAGGGCGTCTTTGTGGTCTGAGGCTGGTAATCGACCTGTCCGATAAGTTCGTCATCGCGGCGAATCTCGTATCGAACGATGGGTTGGTCCGCAGCATATGCTGTCTGCCAGTAGAGGCGGTTGACCAGCTTTCCATCGATGTTCTCGGTCGTTGCCTGGACTTCGCGTGGGGCGCCCAGCGGCTGCTTTTCGACCTGAAACCAGTTGGTCTGTCCGGCTCTTGCCTTCAGGGCCAGTTTCTCGATCTCTTCACGATCGGTCGAGCTAAATGATTCGGGCTGGATCTGTGCCGCTGAGAGGTTCTGCTCGAGCTGGCAGCTGCTGCCATCCGTATCGACCTGGCCAATACCGATGATCGCCGTGCCGATTCCGGGTGTCGTCAGGGCATATTCGATGAGAGGCCGGCTGGGCAGTTCCTGGGTTCCGACCACGCGGACCACATCCTCAGGTGCCCTAGACCATCTCGGCTCCTTGGTATACATCGCTCCGTCGGCGAAAACCTTCATCGCGATCATTCCGACGTTTTTCGCCTCGGCGACAGGGATGCAGTTGTACTGATGACTCAGGTACTGCCGGTCGTTTGCATTGATCGCAATCAACATGGTGTCAATGATGTTGTGCTCATCCCGCTGGAGGCACTCCATCATCACTGGAGAGGAGAAGTGGCCGGTGATACCGATTCTCCGGATCAGCTTCTCTTCCTGGGGATTCATTCCGGTTCGGTTGGTTCCGTCCCGAAAGTCGAGGAGCGCTGCCAGAGCACCGATGCGCTCCATTTCCGGGTCGGGATTGTCGAGACCTTCATAGATGGCATCGACTTCAGCCATCGTGTTGAGGTTATGGATCTGGAACAAGTCGATGTAGGCCCCGTCCGGGTAACCGCCTTGACCGTCACCGAAGATCGTAGAAAGAGTCCGCTTCAAGTCCTCAACCGCGAGAGATCCCTCCGGTCCTTCACTCCAGCCTCGGACTTCAGGATTGGCTCCTTTTGAGTAGCGCACCATCGTCTTGCTGGCCAGATAGATGGAACGGCGTCGGGCCTCATCATAACCTGGGGTGCCGGGGACCAGGTTGAGCGCTTTGAAAGCCGTGCCGAAATTGACCTGGCTGGGGCCGTAGACGTTCGATGTGTCGAGGTAATTGACCCCTTTCTCAACGGCCTTCACGATGATCGCGGCCGGATCTATCCCCTCGGGCGTCCACTGCAGGGAGGCCTGCCCTCCCAGCCCAAGGCTCGTTACCTCGAATCCGGTTCTTCCCAGGGTTCGAGTCATCGGTTTAATCACCTCAACCGAACCACAGTTGATAAATGGTGCAACACTCGAGGCTGCAGCGATTGAAGTCGTCGTCTTCAGAAACTGTCTTCGGGAATAATGTTTGGCCATGATTACATTCTCCGGCTTCGATGCCCCGGTCCAATTCCCCGGGAACTGGGTCTTAGTGTCCTTTCAGTGATTCTATCCTCTTACGGTCTGGATCTCATCTTTTTTTGCGGGTCCATTTTGTCCGCGAAGCAGGGATGCCTATCCCAAATTCGAGAACCCCGCGGCGCTCGGTCACTTCAAGGGGATTGAAGTCACCGCAGAGAGGATTCGTCGGAAAAATGTACTTAGAGGTTAACCTGTGAATGGATACACTGTAGTTTGAAGTGTAGTTCACATGCGTTTCGGCACGGGGATTCTGGAACTCCAGATCTCCCTCGCAAGGGAGCTCAAAATGAGAAGCCTTAGATTGCTTTCGCCCCTCAGTCTCCTATCCATTCTTGTCATAGCCTTCCCAGGGACCTTCCTGTGGGCACAGTTCGGGGACAACGAGCAATTCTTTCCTCAGGTTGCGGTCGGCGGTACGATCTCAACCTTTGTCTCGGTACACAACACCGGTCAGGTCGCTGCGACGATCGATCTTGACTTCTTCGGTTCCGATGGAATCCTCAAGGCGCAGGGTTCTGTAACCGTCCCGGGTGGTGGGACAGAGACGGTTGAAATCGAGATTGCCGGTACCGATGTGGTAGTCGGATGGGCCCGGCTTTCATCCCCGGCATCCACCTTCGATTCGGCAGAACTCTTCCAGATACACTCGGCTGGTGGAGACTTGCTGACCCAGGTTGGAGTCTTGCCTTCCAGTCCGCTCAGTCATTTCAAACTCTTTGTGCGAAAGACTGGGGGCTTTCGCACGGCACTGGCCATCGCAAACCCAGATTCCGTAGATGTCCGGAACGTGACGGTCCAGCTTTTCGACTCGACAGGGAATCAGGTGGGACGGAGGGATTTCCAGGTTGACCCGAGACACCACCTGGCGCGGTTCTTTGACGAGGAGCCGTTCTTCACTTCCCTGGGCGAGTTTGAAGGGTTGGCGGAGGTGACGGCTGATGGCGAAGTCCTGGCCGTTTCACTTGCGCAGGAGGGGATTCCCCTGGCGACGATCCCTGTTCTGGCTCCCGCCTCTGTGCTCGACCCGGGTGTTGTCCAGACCGAACATATCGCGGATGGTGCTGTGACTGCAGCGAAGATTGCCAACGGAGCCGTCACCTCAGAACAATTGGCCGATCAGGTTCGTTTTGGGGGAAGTGGTGATCGGGGAAGTGTTCGAATCCTCAGCGAGGGAAGCGTCAGTGCAGTCGAGATGACTTATGTCGATGGCACGGGAGTCCTGGATTATGAAGACGGAAGTACCCCGGGCCCCGGAGGATACTTCCAGTTAGCAGATGGACAGGGACACCCGGCACTCCGGTTCTTTGCACTCGACGTCAACAAAGATGGGGTTTCCGCTGGTCTTTTCGAGGGACTGAACGGCTCGGGCAATGTGCTCTTCCGACTTCGTGAATCAACGGCCTCCGAAGGCAGTGGGGTCTTTGAACTGAGGGGTAAGACCGGGGAAGAGACCTTTCGAGTTTCCCAGAATACCGGCGGTGCCGGGATGATCAGGACCCTGGATGGGCAGTCGAATACGTTAAGCTGGTTAACTTCGATCAATACCCCTTCGGGAATTGCCGGCTACTTGAGCCTTTCGGATTCAAGCGGGGCGAATCTGTTCGTCGCTTCTGTGAACACCGGCGGCGATGCATTGTTGAAGCTGCAGGGTGCGGATGGAAAACTCCGTCTAGCTGGAACGACGTATCGAGAAGGAACGGTCGGGTATTTTGGATTGTTTGACAGTTCCGAAAATGAAATCGCCCGCTTGACTGGTGGCACAAACACGCTTGCTGGTGAAAGAGTGGGGTCGTTACACCTCTTCAGGTCGGGAGGATCGACCATGCTGGCGGCTGGGAACACGCCGACGGGGGATGGCGTATTCACGCTCCATGACGCAGCGGGAAACTCGATGATTTACATGGAGGCGAGTCAGACCGGGGGCGGTTATTTCACGAACCTCAATTCTCTTGGGAATCAGCTGGTCTCCATCTCCTCGAACAATCATGCTGTGAGTCCCGCCGGCATTTTCAGGATCTATAATGCTTACGGCGATCCGACGGCTGGAATGAACGGGGCCGACGGCGTTGTCTTCGGACAGACAAAGTCATTCATCGTTCCCGATCCCGATATCGAGGGAAGGATGATCCGTTACACCTCGGTTGAAGGGCCCGAAGCCGCGATTTATGTGAGAGGGAAAGGCCGTCTGGAGTCGGGAAGGGCTTATGTCGATTTTCCCGACCATTTCGCGGCTATGGCCGTCTCGGAAAGTATCACGGTGAGCCTCACTCCCCGGTCCATTCACTCCCTCGGGCTGGCAGTCGTCCAGACAGATTCCGAGGGTTTCACGGTCAGAGAATTGGCTGGGGGCGTGGGGAGCTACGAATTCGACTATCTGGTTCACGCCGTCCGTGTGGGCTATGAAGATTACGAGGTCTACCTGGAAAGGGATGATGGCCTGGCCCACGCTCTCGAGGCCGACGCTCGACCGTTGGAACACCGCACCAGCGAAGGCCCTCTCTCGAAAGGGCAGCTGTTCAAAACTGAATCGGGAAAACCTGACAAGTAGTGGGCGCTTCCTGGAGAGCGGCGGCCCTTCAGCCCCCTGGAGTGCGGAACTTCAGTTCCGCCAAATCGCCCCCACCCCCAAATCGCCCGCTATTGGCGGGAGTGGAACTCCCTCAATCAAGGCGACAGTGAACTGCCGCACTCCAGATCCCTATTTCTCCTCGAGCTTCTTGACCACGCAGATGAGGTCGCCGACGTCGGTTTTGCCATCTTTGTTACAGTCGGTCCCTTCTCCAGCGGCGATATCGTCGTTGAGGATCTTGACAAGTTCGAGCAGGTCGCCGGAATCGGTCTTGCCATCTCCGTTGGCGTCTCACGGCTCTCTGGGCCCTGATGCGGATCGCTTCAAGAGCATGCCACTATGCAGGGAAGCGAGCCAACCGCTCCCATCCGGAGCGATATCGAAGGCAAATCCTTTGGTCAAATGCTCATTCAGGTATACTCCGTCGGTTTCTGCTATCCAGGTA
>CP070717.1:1505162-1508595 GCA_020350445.1 Acidobacteriota bacterium
GAGTGGTTCAATCCGCGCTGCTTCGAAGCCCCTTCGATTGGCCGCAACGGCCACTTTGCTCGCCCGTACATGAAGGGACCGGGGTTTCAGAACCACGACCTGTCGATTTTCAAGAACTGGCAAATCGGCACTGCGGAGGACCGGAAGCTCCAGTTCCGCGTCTCGTTCTACAACATCCTGAACCATCCGCTACCTTTCTTCTCCGGCCAGGAGACGAGGCTCAATTTCACGGATGGAGTAATGACGGAAGAGACGATCGAACAAGACAACGTCGGGCGGACCGCCCTCAAACGCGGCCGCCGCATCATGCAGTTCGCCGTGAAATATATGTTCTAGGTAGGATAAGCTTCCAGCTTGTCTCTTGGTCTCAGACGACACCCTGGGCTGCGCGCTAGGCAAAGGGGTCATGCGTACCGAGTACCGCGAGGACGCATCAAACTCGAAATTCGAAATCCGATGCTCGAAACCCAGCATCCGTGAAATCGGTGGAAGGAACCCATGGAATCCAGGAGACTCCGGGCTGAAACACTCACAACAGACAGCCTTAATTATGCTTCGTCCGAGATCCCGAGCTCTTTAAGAATGTGGCGAGCAAGCATCTCGTTAATCTCTTTGTGCCTCGGAACGGGCTGAGCTTTCTTGAGTTCAGGATTCTGGTACCAGTCGTGTCTCCCTCCACGGCGGATAAGTTTGCAACCCGCCTTCGTGATCTTACGAACCAGATCCCTGCGTTTCATGCAACCTGCAGATGTCCCAGTCTGCGGATGCAAGGAATCGCTCCGCTGGTCAGGTCACGGTAAAGTTCCCGCAGGTTCTCTTCCAGCTCCGTAAGGCTCAAAGCCTGAGTGAGGTATTCGGGAAACTCCTCGAAGTAGCCCAGCCAGAATTCGCCGTCCTGCCAATAGACATATCGAACCGTGGTCATACCGGACTCCATGAATTGAGAATAGCACAGCCGTACGAAACCGTCACTTGACAACCCCTCTTAGACGGCACATCGAAATGTCGTGCCTTCGGCACTCAATCGGTTTCAATTCTGGTTACCCAGGGTTGACACCCTGGGCTCATTTCTACCGTGCCTTCGGCACTGGACCGCCAAAACCGGGCCACCCGGTCACTCGGTCACGCAATGTCCTAAGTCCCGGGTCCCGTGGCCACCCGGTCACTCGGTGACCCAATAAAACGTGCACTCGCTCACGCGGTCACGCGGTCACGCGGTCACGCAAGCATCACCACGACGGCACGTTCTTCCATCCCGGAAACGGGCCAACCTCGATCTTCCAGCCGTTTTCGGCTTCGGGGTCGGGGACGGCGCGGAGGTTGGTCAGGGACTTGAGTTTGGCGATCAGGGCGTCGTGGGGCAGGGTGTGGAGGGGCGGCTTGGACAGATCGGGCATCGGCCAGAGACGCAGAGTGTTGTCTTCCCCGGTCGAAGCCACCCACTTCAGATCGGGGGAAACCGCGCCAGCTTTCACAGTCCCCACATGTCCGGCGAGTACATGCGGTATGCCACCGGAAATCTGCGCCACGCGGACGAGACCATCTTCACCTCCGGCAACCAAAACCGACCCGGCGCTCACAGCGGCTTGACTCTGCGGAAAGCCGGCCAACTCAACTGCCGGCCTGGTCTTTCCTGTCCTGAGCTCAACCCACTCCGGCATTTGCGGCGAGGGATCGAAGGAAGGAAAGCTTGCAAAAGTTACCAACCCCTCGGAACCGTCCCCGAAAGGCTGTATGGCGGTCCAGGGCCCCTCCCGGACGACCTCTTGAGCACCCGTCTGCAGATTCCACCGGCGGATGCCGCCGTGTCCGGCCGTGTAGAGCACGGACTCCCCGTCAAAAACGAGAGAAGTTACGCCCGCTTCATAGCCCGACCGCTCTGTGGACCCTCCCTCCTCCTCCAGGGAAACCGGTTCAGGCAGCGGGAACACCCGGACTGCACCGGTCTCCAGATCCCAGACGCGGAAAGATTTCTCTCCCTGGCCGTAGAACGCGGCTGCGGCCGCCTGGCGTCCACTCGGTGAAACGGCCCCTTCAGACACAAGCAAATTCTTCGAAAACCCTTCGAGCCGTCGTTCGGGGGACCCGTCCAGCGGCACGACCCAGGCCTCTCCCAAGGCACCCAATGCAAAGATGAAGCGACCATTCGGATCGAAGAGGAGCCTCGTCCACTGAATCTCAGTTTGCGGTTCGGTCAGTTGACGGAATTGGCGTGCTCCACTCCCCGGCAACGGCCAGAGGCGCAATCCGCCGTCCTCCCAAGAGGTGGCCAGCCATCGAGAGTCCGGGCTGAAGACAACAGGCCGCCAGAGAGGATGGTTGTAGCCTTCCACAACACTGGGAGGACTCTCGGGCAGTGGCCAAAAGGTGAAGTTGGACAGACCGCTTGTTGAGCAGACCAGCCATTTGCCGGTTGGATGGAACCCGCAGGCGGCACCGTACCAGGATCCCCGTCGCCGCAAGAGGATCGGTTGCGAACCCGGCAACGCCTCGAGCGACCAGATCGCTACGTTCGGGTCGTTTCCAAAGGGCTCCCTCCAGACCCAACGGTTCGACACTTCCGGAAGGATGTTTTCCGGCGCCGTTTCCGGTTTCGGGATGTCGATCGGTGTTACCAGGTCGGAGCCGGTGAAGGACCAAATCCGGATGTTCCCCTCGCTGTCCCTCAAACAGAATCGTTCCCATAATCCTAGGTCCTCCACCCGCACCAACTCCGAGGCGACACGGCTGAATTCAGCATCCGGTCCCTTACCCACGGGCAACGGCCTCTTGATCAAGAAGCTCTTTTTCCAAACAAACCAGTAACTGCCGTCTCCCAAGAAGAAACCGCCCCCACTGCCAAGTTCTGTCAGGTCCACGGATCCCAGGTGTTCCTCCTCCCCCTCTGGAAGACGCCACATGCGGAGATCACTGTATTCGTGTCCGTTGGGCTCAGTCCTGCGAGTTTCGACCAGAAGTCGTCCGCGACCGGCTTGCCACCAACCCGGCACCCCAAAATCAATTTTTCGAATTTCCCGCCCTTCCGGAAGGGACCAGATACGAGCCCTTTGGGAAACCCAAGAAAGAAGTTGGCTAACAAGGATGTCGTCCCCTACCCACAAAGCGATGTTCCCGCCTTGCGGACTGTTTTCATGCCCGGGGAGGCGTGTGACCAGCGAACCATCATCCCTCCACACGGCCGCCACCTCCGAATGCCCGGCTGCAGCAAGCTGTGTCCCGTCCGGGCTGAACGCTGGATATCGCAGGTTCCCCATCTCATTCTTGTACTCGAGTTCGACGATGGGTGGACCTTCGGCCAATGCCTTGATGGCGAAGAGACGAGCGTTTTCCGAATCGCTGAGTTCCAGGCTAGCGGTCGCATAGATCAGGGCCTCCGTCGGATCATCGGCGAGCTTCAACTGAGCAATTGCCAGCAGCTTGCTTGCCTCGGATC
>CP070717.1:1508695-1511824 GCA_020350445.1 Acidobacteriota bacterium
ACCGTCCCGGTTGCGCCCCCCCCCGGAACGTAACCGTCCCGGTTGCGAAACGGAACTGGCAATCAATGCGGATTTGGCAACCATTATGGGTTTGGCAAGCGAGACGCTTGCCTTCCGGGTTCTGGCCTGGCAAGCGAGACGCTCGCCTTCCGGGTTCTGGCCTGGCATGCGAGACGCTTGCCTTCCGGATTCTGAGAATGAGGTAATCTAGGCCGATGATGATCAAGAGCGTGGAAATCCGTTTGAACTGGTTGGTTTGGCTTAGAACTCTCCTGGTAATCGCCATGGCCCTGGCTGCTGGTTGCTCGAGCCCAGGTGGAAGCGAGTCTGGCGATCGATCATTGCCCCGCATTGCGATTGCCGGGCTGGCAATCGAATCGAGTACTTTCTCACCGGCGTTGACCGGCGAAGAGGCGTTCCATGCGAGGTACGGGCCTGACGTGTTCTCCGCTTTTCCTTTTCTCGCGGAGGACTCCGAGATGCGACAGCGCGCCGAATGGGTTCCGATCCTGATTGGACGATCCCTTCCGGGTGGCGCTGTAACGAGGGAAGCTTATGAATCCCTCGTCAACCAGACCCTCGATTCACTCCGCGAGAACGGTCCTTACGACGCGATGTTTTTCGTCATTCATGGGGCGATGAGTGTTGTCGGTTTAGATGATCCGGAAGGAGATCTGATCATCCGGATTCGGGAAGTGATCGGAAACGAGCCGATGGTCTCGACCGTGATGGACCTGCATGGGAATGTCTCGGTCCGGCTCGCCGAGAACTCCGATCTGATCACCTGTTACCGGATGGCTCCGCATGAGGATGAGATGGAGTCCAAGGAACGGGCGGCTGAGAACCTCCTGCAGAGAATCGAGAGCGGAATGGGCAAACCGGCTTACAAGGCCTGGATTCCCGTTCCTATTCTTCTGCCTGGTGAGAAGACCAGTACCCGGATCGAACCTGGCAAGAGTCTATATGCGGAAGTCGCCCCTGCGGCTGCCCAGGAGGGTGTTGTCGATGCCGCGATCTGGATCGGCTATGCCTGGGCGGATGAGCCCCGCAACCATGGTGTCGTCATGGTGGTAGGTGACGACCGCGACACGGTGACTGCTACCGCCGAACGCCTGGGCCGGCGTTTCTGGGATGTCCGGTTTGACTTTGAGTTTGTCGCTCCCACTGTCACGCTCGAAGAAGGCCTGGAGAAGGCGCTCACCAGTGAAAAACGTCCCTTCTACATCAGTGACATGGGCGACAATCCGACGGCGGGTGGAGCTGGTGATGTGACCTGGACCCTGGCGGAGATCTTCAAACGACCCGAGTTCAAGGCAGCCGATGGGCCGTCACTGATCTATGCATCGCTTCCGGCCCCCGACTTGATGGAGCAGGTTCTCGATGTAGGTGTTGGTGGTCAAGTGGATGGCTTTGCCGGCGCTGAAGTCGATTCCCGCTACTCTCCTCCAATTCGCATTCAAGGGACGGTTGAAGCGATTCGCGACGGTGATTTGCATGCCGAGTTGGAAGCGTCGATCCGGGTGGGAAGCGTTCATGTGATTGTGACAAAGAAGCGTAAGCCTTATCACTATGAAGCGGACTTTACGCAGTTGGGACTGAATCCTCGAGAAGCGGATATCGTCGTGGTCAAGATTGGCTATCTGGTCCCGGAGCTCTACAACATGCAGGCCGACTGGGTCATGGCGCTGACCCCCGGAGGTGTGGACCAGGATCTCGAACGGCTCGGCTATCAGCGGATTCAACGGCCTATGTTTCCCTTGGATAGGGAGATGGAAGATCCCGATCTGTCAGCGAGATTGATTCGGTTGTCCGACGAGCTCGAGTAACAGTTCTTGCGATCAAGGAGCCACCGAGTATGAGGAGGGCTCCTTGACCCTTACCCCGTGGGGCGACTTGTTCCGTCCGGCCTGCTGGATGGAGGTGGAGCGTTCCCCGCGGGCTTCCGGTTGCCGATCGACGTGCGTCGGAGTACCCTACATCAATCAAGGAGGTACCGACGTTGAAGCCCAATCCTGAGAACGAGTCGAGACGAGAATTCCTGAAGGCCACTGCTGCGGCCGCTGTCGCCGCTGGAACTACTGTCGGAGGAGCTTTGGCTGCAGCTGAGAAACTTCCGCTGGTCCCCTTTGGAAAGACCCAGGTCACCCGTCTGATCGTGGGAGCGAATCCCTTCTACGGTTACTCTCATTTCAATCACATCTTCGATGCGCACATGCGGGAGTTTTCGACTTCTGAACGGGTCCTGGAGACCTTGCATCGTTGTGAGGAGCAGGGAATCAACACCTGGCAGTTCAGCTATCACGAACGCAGCGTCGGCGATCTCAAACGATTTCGGGACGAGGGCGGCAAGATGCAGTGGATTTGCCTGGGGCGTCCGACCTGGGTGGACGAACCGGGTGCGGTCAAACAGGCGGCCCAGCATGGCCCGTTGGCGATCAGTCATCATGGATGGCAGGTCGAGCAGGCCCGGCGACGAAAGGACTGGAACCAGATCAAGGACATGCTCAAGAGAATTCATGATACCGGGGTGATGGCTGGATTCTCTGTACATGATCCGGATGTGCTGAAGAGATCGGAAGATGAGGGCTGGGAAGCGGAGTTCTACATCACTTCGATGTATCACATGTTCAGGCCTGATGCGGAATACGAGGCCAGCCTGGGAGAACGGCCACTCGGCGAAGTCTATTTGCCTTCGGACCTCGAAAAGATGTGTGCCGTGGTTCGCCAGGTGCCCAAACCCTGCCTCGGAATCAAGGTTCTGGCTGCAGGCCGGCTGGTCGGGAATCGTGAACTCAAGGCGAAGGCCTTCGGCCGGGTCCTGAAGGGGATGAAGTCGACTGACCCGATCATTGTCGGGATCTATCCCAAAGAACCCGAACAGGTGCAGGAGACGGTCGAGCTGACACTCGAGAATTGCTGACCCGGAACGCAACCGTCCCGGTTGCGAATCGGAACGTAACCGCCTCGGTTGCGAATCGGAACGTAACCGTCCCGGTTGCGAATCGGAATTGCCGATCAGCTAGTCTGCCAGGCAGGACTCCTGCCTTCCTTGACTCAATCTCAACCTCAGGCTAGGATAGCGGCAACTTGGGTTACTGCCGTGATCGGGCTGGCGATTAACCCGTTCCA
>CP070717.1:1511924-1516415 GCA_020350445.1 Acidobacteriota bacterium
CTTGCTCTGCATGCTCCAGGCCCGCTGGGTGCGGAGGGAGTGATCGACGTGCTGGACCAGGAAGGTGTCCCGACGGCGAGTGGTCCGTTTTCGCTGGGGCCTGGTGCAAGGCTTTCGCAACTGATCTCGGAACTGGTACCCCTGGAGGAACAGGCGGGAGGGTATGTCCGGGTTCGGACAGACGGCAATCCAGTGGTGGCCCAGGAGCTTTTCGGGGACACTAAACTCCGGATGCATTCCGCCCTAACGGCCTACCCCGATCCCCTGCAGCTATCTGAGACCGCCTTCATAGTCGTCGAACAGTTTGGATACCGGCCCGAATCGGAAAAGATCGCCGTGATCCGCGACCCGGTGACCGGTTTTGACGCAGAGCAGAGTTTCCAGCCGGGAGCAACCTACGCCCTGATTGACGCAGTGACGGCGCGGCAGGTGATGACTGGGGCTCCAGTACAGTGGAGGTCCGGTGCCGAAGATGCGAGTTCAGGGGACCGGGCCTGGTGGTTCGATTTTTCTGCCGCCACCCAGCCGGGTACGTACTACGTACTGGACGTCGAGAAGAATCTTCGGTCGTCCGAGTTCAGTATCGGGGAGAGGGTTTACCGGGAGGTGCTCGAGCATGCGGTGCGGACCTTCTTCTATCAGCGTGCCGGGTTCCCTAAGGAGGCGGAATACGCTGGTGCGGCTTGGGCTGATGGTGCCAGCCATTTGGGGCCACTTCAGGACGCCAACTGCCGGCGCTACGATCGATCTGGCGATCCTTCGACGGAAAGGGATCTCTCGGGAGGCTGGTACGACGCTGGAGATTACAACAAGTACACGAATTGGACTGCCGGATATGTCGTCCAGTTGCTGAGAATCTGGGAGGAGAACAGGGCGGTTTTCGGGGATGACCTCGGCCTGCCGGAGTCGGGAAATGGCATTCCAGACCTGCTCGATGAAGCTAAGTGGGGTATGGACTGGCTGGTTAAGATGCAGAACCCCAACGGATCGGTGCTGAGCATCGTCGGGCTCAGCCATGCAAGTCCCCCGTCGGCGGCGTCGGGCCCCAGCAAATACGGCACCGAAAGTACCTCGGCTACGCTGAGTTCAGCTGCTGCCTATGCCTATGGTGCGAAGGTTTTCCGGCTTCTCAATATGTCCGAGATGACAGCCTATTCCGATGACTTGCGCGATCGAGCAGTACGCGCGTGGAATTGGGCTGAGGCGAATGATGATGTGCTTTTTTACAACAACCAGGGGGGGACTCCGACCCAGGGGTTAGGTGCAGGCCAGCAGGAGACCGATGATTACGGGCGGCTCGTGAAGAGGATCGAGGCAGCCTGCTACCTTTTCGAGGTGACCGGTGAGGAGAAGTATCGCACCGTGGTGGACGCCAACTATGGGAGTGTCCACTTGATTGCCTGGAACTTCGCCTACCCCTTCGAGCAGGGAATCCAGGACGTGCTGCTCTATTACTCGAGTCTCGACGGTGCGACCGCGGAGGTCGCCACGAGAATCCGGAATACCTACTCCGCGGCGATCCAGAGCTCGGATAACCTGACCGCCCTCCGGAATGAGCTCGACCCCTACCGAGCGTTTTTAGCCACCCAGAACTATACCTGGGGCAGCAACTCGACCAAATCGAATAAGGGCAACATGTTTATGGCACTGGTGACCTACGGGTTCGACACAGTCACCCCTCTCGAAGCTCGCCTGGCCGCGGAACGCTACCTCCACTATCTCCATGGGGTGAATCCCCAGGGACTGGTCTACTTGTCGAATATGTACGACGTGGGTGCGGAGCGATCGGTCAATGAGTTCTACCATAGCTGGTTCGCCAACGGCAGTGCCCTGTGGGACCGGGTTGGGGTGTCGCAATATGGTCCCGCTCCCGGTTTTCTGACGGGAGGTCCGAATCCGTCATACGACTGGGATGGCTGTTGCCCGAACCGCTGTGGGAGCAGCCAGAACAATGCGCTCTGCCAGTCGGAGTCAATCGTCCCGCCGAAGGACCAGCCGGCACAGAAGTCGTACAAGGACTTCAATACGAGTTGGCCTCTCAACTCCTGGTCGGTGACGGAGAACAGCAATGGCTACCAGGTGGCGTATATCCGGCTCCTGTCCAAATTCGTTGCCGCGCCATCCGCTCCCTGATGGGCCCTGGGAAGTGTCCCTAAGCCGTCGCACTTCTCCCTGGGCGCCTCCAGTGCTTTTGTCTCTTGGGATTGTTACAATTCCCTCAAGAGGGCCGTAACGGCCCAGTCCAGCGGGGTCTATTCCCGATACCACTCACGAGAGGGTCGCCTGTTCCTGCGCTGCAAGGATGCTGGTCATCGGCCCATGTCGTTAGACCGAACGAAGGGAGAAAACAGGAAAACCATGGAGACAAATAGGAACCGAGAAGTTGTTGAGAGATTCTTCGCCCTTTCGAATTCCGGAGATTCAGAGGGGTGTTTCAAGCTGTTCAGCGATGACGTGGTCTGGACCGATATCGGTACCTCGCGGTTTGCAGGTACCTACAGTGGGAAACAGAGTGTGTTGAACGACTTGATCATTCCACTGTTCTCGCAACTCAAGGCCGGCATCCAGATGAGATTAGAGAATGTGATCAGTGAAGGGGATCAAGTCGTCGTTCAGGCGAATGGGTTTGCAGAGACGCTGGATGGAGTCCCCTACAACAACTCATACTGCCAGGTGTTTCGGTTGAGAGATGGTCGGATCTGCTCGGTGGTGGAATACTGCGACACCGCACTCATCAATCAGGTGTTTGCAGATGAGCGCTGACCAGCCGCTCCGTCGACGTTCCCGGCAGGTTTCGACCAACTGACTGACGACGCTGGGTGTGCAGTGGGGTCGTCACGGAGGAACACAGTTCCCAATTCTGTCTCCGTTGCAGGGCTGGAGTTGAAATGTCTGAAGCAGAGAAAGGGGGTCGAGTGATGGGAGACAACTTTTCAGGCCGTCCTACGCCTTTACAACCAGCCTGGAGTCGGTGGCTGGGGATACCTGTCCTCGGGCTACTGGTGCTCCATTCTCTTGCTTACGGCAGTTTCTTCATCGTCAATCCAGTCGAAGGAGCCCGGGAGTTTGGCAGTAACGAACCTTCTTCCGAGGCCGCCGAACAGTTGGCTGGCCTGGTCGGCGTCATCCTTGTCTTGCTGGGGGTCACCGCAGCGGTTGCAGCGCTTCTACTGTTGAGAAAACGTCTTGGAGGTGGATGGCTGACGTTGGGCCTCGGTATCGCCTGTCTCAGTATCGCTGCCTATTGGGGTACTCGCGGAAGTGCCTGGGATTTTGGAATTTACGGGTTATTCGGGCTCCTGCTATCTGTAACGGGTGCTGCGAATCTGAGATCCTTCATGCGGGCTGGAATATCGTAACCAGCAGCGCAGCGATCCGAATCTGGAAGGGAAGGGGTCCTCAGGCTACCACCAGGAGATCACTCGGTCGGCGGCAAAGACCATCTTTATCAATTCATCGTATTCGATCCCTGCATCGAACAAGTGGATCTTCAGGCAGCTGTTGCCCTTTGACACTGCATCAACAAGCCGTAGAGTCTCGTGAGCGGGGCTAGACCTGAAAATGTGGAGCACTTTCATCTTGTTCTCCTTTTCAGAACGGAACCACCAGATCGCTGGAAGTCATCTGTTCTGTCAACTCCTGGAACGAAACGTGACCGAAGCCGTGGTGCAGGATATTGGCTTCTACATTGCTTAGACGCCGACCGCCCAGTTCTTCGATGAATTCGGCATTCTCGGAGTACTCTTCCGTCGACTCGACCTCATGATCCAGCACGACCATACAGACTGCATGGCATTCGAACATCAGCCCGAGACTGTATCGAAGTCCTTCGTACTGGCGGTCCGCACTTCTGATGACAACCGTTATCTTCTTCGCCATCACTGACTCCTAGATCAGCAGGTAACGCTCGCAGCGTTCTGCCAGGTCGGCATTTCGGGCCTGAGTGACAAAGTCTTTGTCCCCCAGACCCGGAATCTCTACACCTTGGTAGCCTGCAGCAAAATAGCTCACTTCGCAGATTGCCACGTCCGCTAGAGCGACCACTTCAGCGAAACGCGAATCCTGGGTGAAACGGGCTGCCTGCCCAGTAATGAAGACCTCGACCCGCTTGCCAGCCCGAACCGCCGCCGAGGTGATGCCTAGTAGATGAGTAAGACTCGAACTGGTCGTAGCGCAGATTCCCAGTGTGCCTTTCATTGTCCTACGCCCTTCTCAACAGGTGCTTGAACTGTCCGTTCTGCTGATGGACAGCGATCAGCTGGGTTCCAGTCATCCAAGAGACTCGGCCGAGCGTCTTCCTGGCGTCGGTGCCGGTGGTGGTGATCTCGATCGTCCGGCCTGGCGCGAGTGCTCGGAGCGCCATCATTGATTTGAGCCCAAGGAGCGGGCAGCCCATACCCCCGAGGTTCAGGGTTACGTCGGGATTATCCCTTGCCGGCTCCTCCGCGATGCTGGGTTCGGGGATAAGGAAAATCTTGTCATTCAAGGTCA
>CP070717.1:1516515-1520343 GCA_020350445.1 Acidobacteriota bacterium
TCCAATCTCTCGAGAAGCTCACCGAGATCTTCCTTAGCCTGCGATTGGAGAAACCCGGCCCAACCTCGATCCACCGGGGGAAGCTTCCTTGCCAACTTTCGTGGGAGGATGAAATGGGCATAAGTCAACGCCGTATCGGCAAGCAGTACCACCCACCGCTTCGCCATGCTTCCCGTTTCCAGTTCGGTGGAGAACCCGGGAGGACATAGACGAGTCACAGTTTCGAACGAAACGCTTCGGGACGAATCGGGAAGCAGGGAAAACAGGTTCTCCGGATAATCCAGGTAAACCGGAAGCCTGGCTGGGACAGGGTAGCGGCCGGTGAGCAAAGCCGGTACCGAGTAATGTGTTGCCTCTGAAACCGATGATGCCTGGCGATACCAGTCCGAATGCCCCGCCAGGCGCGCGAAGTTGGGAAAGCGGCTACTGTCGATCTGCCCATCTTGACCCAGGAGGGAAACCATGGGGAATTCATCGAAGATCAGGATCACCACTGGCGTCTCGTTCCCCTCAAGAGTGTCTTCGAAGCCGTACTGCTCGCTGGACTCCCCCCACAACAGCCGAGACGACGGAGTCAGAAACATGAACCAGGCGGGAAACACAATCACAGCCGGCAGGAGAAAACGCATGAACTGCCCAACCTGGGCAAATCTCAAAAGCAGGTAGAGCGCCGCACTCGCAGTCACGACCGCGACTAACAGGACAATCCAGGGAGAACCTCCCAGCTTCCGGATCACCGGGACCGCCAACAGAATCCAGAGGCACCAGAAGATGCCGGCAGAGAGTAGGGCTCCGACGCTCCCGCAGAAGCGAGTCAACAGATACACCACCAAACCGAGTCCAGTCGGCACCAGGAGTGCTACGAGGCCGACGAACAACAGGGTGTCGATCCGGTTGAAGTCATGGGCGAGAAAGAACTCGGCATTTCTGCCCAGCAGTTCCAGGATCGGTTGGGTAAACGCAAAGCTAGTCAGTACACAGACGGCTGAAGCGAGTTGAAACCTGTTAGTGGTTGAACCGGTCTGGCGAGACACACCTGGATCAATCATGAATACCGCAAACACCCCAGTCAGGACCTTTGACGAAGTCACCCAAAGCGAAACTCCCTCCCTGAACGCCCGCTAGCGACCCTATCCCCCCTCCCGGGGGATTTCGAACTCGTCAAGATATTGAACGAAGGCTGCGGAAAAGGAAAGATTCAGCTCTCGAGTTGGAGGAGTTCGTTGAGAGAACCGGAACGAAACCCCTGCAGATCGATAGTTACGTACTGGTACCCCAAGGCTTTCAACTCTGCGCAAATCTCGTCGAAGACATCGAGGCTCAAAACCTTTGCCATTTCTTCACGTTCGATTTCCAGACGAGCCAGCTCCTCGTGGTGACGGACCCGGAACTGATGCAACCCCATCCGGCGCAGCACTTCTTCGGCCTTCTCCACCTGGCGAAGCTTCTCAACCGTCACTTCAACACCATAAGGCAGCCGGGACGACAGACAGGGCATGGCAGGGAGATCCCAAGTCGGCAACCCTGCATCTCTGGAGAGCTCTCTCAACTCGGCCTTGGTAATCCCGACCTCGATCAGAGGGCTCACAACCTCCTGCTCCCGTGCCGCCTGCTTACCCGGTCGATAGTCTCCGACATCATCGGCATTACTGCCATCGAAAACCACTTCGACATTCCACTCGAGCCGCAGCTGTTTCAAGCGCTCGAACAGCTCCGATTTACAGAAGTAGCATCGATTCGACGGGTTCTCGGCATAGCTCGGATTCGCCAGTTCTTCGGTCTCGATATAGGTATGATTCAACCCGTACCGGTCCACAAAGTCACGCACCAGGTCTTCCTGCATCTTCGAGACGGAAGGAGACAGTGCCGTCACGATGCGAGCTGATTTCCCCTGAACCTTGTTGGCCACGTAAGCCAGGTAAGAGCTATCGACTCCGCCACTGAACGCAACGATCGAACTCGAGTATTCGCCCAGGAGGGAGACGAGACGCCCTTCCTTCTCTTTTGGTGTCATTTAGGACGGGATTTTACCATAGCCGCAGACCCCAGTGAGGTGGCCAAGTCCGCACGCAGAAACGTTTCCCGGCGGAGGCTCAAACAGATTCGCCTGAGCTGCATCTATATAGTTGGAGCCACTGGACAGGGCTCCTGCATCTCGTAACTTGCGTTTCTGTATTACAATCTCGGGGTAACGATGCAAAAACAATATCATCGCTCGCTCTTTTGTACCTTCTTGGTCTTTGTAATGCTCACCCTGCCGCTAGCGGCCCAGCAGCGGCAAATTGAGGAAGAAGAAAGCCGGCCCGCGGGGCAGGCTGCCCTCAGGGTTTCAGTTGAGCAGATCCGTGTCGACGTCACGGTCCAGGACAAGAAGGGAAATCTCATCACCGGCCTCACGAAGGATCACTTCGAGATTTACGAGGACAAGGTCAAACAGGACATTACCTTCTTTGAACCGGTGGAAGCGCCGATGACGGCGGTACTGATTACCGAGTACAGCAAAGTCATGGCCTGGCAGTGGTTGTACGAAGCGATCATGGCATCGTATACGTTCGTCGATATGATGCGCACCGGTGACTGGATCGCGGTGATCGCCTACGACATGAATCCCGAAATCCTGGTTGACTTCACCCAGGATAAGGGAGCCGTCCTCAAGGCCCTGCAACGGCTGAACTATCCCGGTTTTCGGGAGAGCAATCTCTACGACACGATCTACGATACCCTCGATCGCGTCGAGGAACTGGACCAGAAGGTCGCCCTCGTCGTACTTTCGACGGGCCTCGACACCTTCAGCAAGAAGAACCTGGGTGAGATTCTGGATCGTGTCAAACGGGCGAACGCGGTGATCTATACGGTCAGCCTCGGTGGCAACTTGAGGGCCCGTGCCGAGCACCGGATGGGCGCCATCCAGCGACTCGACTTCTACCAGGGCGATGCGGCGTTGAAAGCATTTGCCAAGTCCACGGGCGGGGAGTCCTATTTCCCACGATTTCTTTCGGAATTCCCCGGCATCTTCCAGACCATCTCTCTGCTGTTGCGCAACCAGTATTCGATGGGGTACGTCTCATCGAATCCGTCCAAGGACGGGAAATACCGGAAGATCAAGGTGGAAGTGAACGTTGATGTCGACGGCGACGGGAAACCGGACAAGCTGAAGGTGAACCACCGCGAAGGCTATTTGACCGAGAAGAACGGTTGATTCAGCCTGCGACTTTAACCTTGCCGGCCGTCCCGATCGGGATCTGCTCCACGATATTGATGTCGAAACCCTCGAGGCCAACCAACCGTTTCGGGTGGTTCGTCAAGAGCCGCACCCTGTGCAACCCGAGATCAGCGATGATCTGCGCTCCGATGCCGTAGTCCTTGAAGCTGGAATGTTCGACCCCTTCCTCAGAGCCCTTGCGATGAGCCGCAACTTCGCGCAGGAACTGCTGTTCCCGCTCCTTCGCCTTGAGATAAACAAGGACTCCGCGGCCTTCTTTCTCGATCATCTCGAGACTGGAACGCAGTTCCGAACCCGGACCGCACTGGCGGCTCGCAAATGTATCTCCCAGTAAAGACTCGGTATGAACTCTGAGGAGCACCGGTTCATCTCCCCCGATGTCGCCTTTTACAATCGCAAGATGATGCGCTCCATCGAGTTGGCTTTCGTAGACATGCAGGTTGAACGAACCGAACTCCGATTCGAACGGCAGGACTTCTGTATTCCGGATGAACCGCTCCGTGCGCAAACGATACTTGATCAAATCGACGACCGATACGATCCGGATGTCATGCTTCTCGGAAAACTTGATCAGGTCATCCATCCGAGCCATGGTCCCGTCATCA
>CP070717.1:1520443-1528419 GCA_020350445.1 Acidobacteriota bacterium
CTGATTCATCGGGGTAGCTCTGTCCTGAGCGGATCACTCGGGGAGATCAAAGCGGCCTATGGCCGGAATACCATAGCGGTCGAATACGAGGGGCAACAGGGGGGACTCGAATCGATTCAGGGTGTGCGGTCAGTTCAGGACACGGGTCGACTGGCGCGTCTTCTGATGGAACCGGGGGCAGACTCGCAGGAGATCCTGCGGCAGGTTATCGACCGCGTCACGATCCGATCGTTCCGTCTTGAGGTGCCTCATATCGAGGAGATCTACATCGAGAAGGTGGGAGCGGATCGCAAGGAGGAGAAGGCATGAGTTTGCAGCAGGTCTTCAACATCGCGCGCCGCGAGTACATCGCGCGAGTGCGCAACAAAGCCTTTGTCTTCACTACCCTGATTGTTCCGCTATTCCTGGCGTTCTATATGTTCGTCCTGCCGATGCTTTTCTCCCAGACCGGCGTGGAAAGGTTAACTATCGAAATATTGGATATCGAGACCGGGCTCTCAGGCCCGATCCAGGCTCGGTTGAGTGAGCTCGAAGAACCGGAAATCGTTGTCCAGCAGGTGCATCAGCGCTCACTGATCGAGGAAGCCGAGAGACGCTCCTTCAGTGATGCCGTGTTACGGGGTGAACTCGATGGCTACCTGGTTCTCGAACCCGATCCGGAAAGGCGGATCCGAGGAGCGTACTACGCTAGAGAGACGGCCAACCCGATCATCATCTCCCGTCTTGCGGAGGCCCTGCGAATCTCAGCGCTGGAAGGTCTGTTGGAGGGTTCCGGAGTCGATTTTGCAGAGGTCCATAAAGCTCAGGCTGTCCGACTCGAGACCGTCACCGTTTCAGACCAGGGAGAAGAATCGGGGGGCTTTGAAAGTGCCTTTTTCAGTACCCTGGGCTTTGCAATGCTGATGTACATGGCGGTGTTGATCAACGGGCAGGGGATGGCGATGGCGATTGTCGAAGAGAAGTCATCGAAACTGATTGAGGTCGTCCTGGGTGCCGTCACCGCTCTTGAATTCATGGTCGGTAAAATTCTTGGAGTCCTCCTGTCAGGATTGACCCAACTCGGCATCTGGGTGCTGTGTGCTGTGGTGGCCGTTCTCTACGCACTTCCAGCTCTGGCAATCGGTGGGGAAGAGATGGGTGTGGATCTCGCTTCGATCCTGAATCTGCGGATCATCTTCTATTTCTGTATCTTCTTTGCTCTGGGGTATCTCCTGTACTCGACGATGTTCGCGACCGTAGCGGCGACCTGTTCGAGCACCGAGGAACTGGGCCAGGCCATGTTCCCGGCGATGTTCCCGTTCATCCTTGCCCTGTTTATGACCTTCTATGCAGTACCGAATCCGAGTACTCTCGCAACCCGGATTCTGAGCCTGATACCGTTGTTCACGCCGCTGGTAATGCTGGCTCGGGTCAATGTCCTAATGCCACCGCTCTGGGAAGTCTGGCTGGGAATCCTGCTCCTTCTGGTGGGAGTGCTCATCTCGGCCTGGCTGTCTTCGAAGGTCTTTCGTTTCGCCCTGCTGATGCAGGGAAAGAGACCTTCGCTGGTCGAGATCATCCGGATGATCCGGAATTCCTAGTCCCGCTACTCTCGGATGACGGATACGGCATATCGGTTCGAGGAGCCCGGCCTTAAACTCTGAGCCCCCAGTCCGGGCCGCCAGTAGTCAGCTCAGTAGTCCTGCGAATACTTCACGAGCATAGGCGATACTCTGCCGGTGCGCTTCCAGCGGATTTATCGTCTTCGGGGTTCCCTTTTCGACCGCCTGCTCGAGGACGAGGTGGGGGCGGACACCGATCTCCTTGAGTTGCGAGGCGACTCTTCGGTAATCGATATCTCCCTCGCCAAAGGCTTCGGTCCAGATGCCATCTCGGGACTGACGAAAATGGAGTTCGATCACCCGGGAGCCGTAGAGCTTGATTACGTCGAACAGAGCGACCTGGGAGTTGCCAGAGCCACGGTAGACCCAGTGAGTATCCAGGCAGAAGTGCACGAACTCGGGATTTGTCCCGACCATCATGTGGTGGAATTCGCGAGCCGCCTCACGCAGCTCGATGTCGTGATTATGGTAGGCGAGCTTTATCCCCAGTTCGGCAAGGCTTCCACCAAGCCTGTTCAACGCTCTGGCCTGGGTTTCGAGCTGTCCGTCGTTCTTGTTCTCAGGACCGCCCCAACGAATGGGACTGGGGTTGGTGACAATGATGCCCGTCCCGAGGCCCTGAGCCTCTTTCGCAATGGCGAGAATCTGTTGGATGCTCGAGTCCACTTTTTCCTCTTCATGGAGCCAGCTGTTGACATAGAGCGATCTCATGGCGAGTCCCTGGTCTTGGAGTGCCTTCCCCACTCGGCTGATCTGTTCGGGCGAGTCAGCGTTCGGCTCGAACCCCTTTATTCCAGCTTTGGCCACTTCTCTGAATCCGTGGGAGAGGTTCGACATGAAGTCGCGGCCTTCCCGCCGGTAGTACTCCTGCCAGGTGTATTGATTGCAGGCTATCTGCAGATCCTCAGAGGTCGCAGAAAGAGTCTTCGGATGAGCTGCCGTGATTAGCGCAGATCCGGCTGCCAGCCCAATCTTGCCCAGAAAATCCCGCCTTGAACCTTTGGTTTCAGCCACTACTCTGTTCTCCTCTGCAAGCAAACGACGTACATCGGTTGTGGTGTTAAACTCCATTGTCAATGACCATCTCCGAACCGATGACGATGTTGACCGATTACTTGATTACTGTTACCTGCACCTGGTTTGGAGTTCGACTCCTGAAGGATAACTGGTTTGAAGCCTCTGTTGCACGGGCATTGTGGGGTTTTGGGTTCCTGGCTATCGCTGGTGCGGCTCTCACGGGTGGCTCCTTTCACGGCTTCCGATTGCACCTGTCGGAGGGATCGCTGGCGCTTTTATGGAATGTGACGATCTTCCTGATTGGACTGACGGCTGGGGCGATGTTAGCCGGCTTCTACGCGGCCTTTCCTCCCCGGCGGGAGCCTTGCGTGCGGTGGTTGCTGGCCGGCCTGGCAACTTCGGTCATCGCCTGGATCCTTCTGGCATTCCAGGTTGGATTTCACGAGCAGTTCAACCACAATGACTTGTTTCACTTGATTCAATTGGCAGGCTTCTACTTCTTCTTTCGAGGTGCCCTGCAATTGGAGGACAGGCATGTCTACAGGGCCCGAAAACGGTAACAGCCTGGAGGCTTGTGTCTTGCTGAGAGAAGCTTACTGAACGAGAATAGGTGTCTGCAGAGGGGGCCTTGGTGGTCTGTTCTGGCTTAAGAGGAATCAAACATGAAGCGTGAATTGATCTTTTTGGTGTTAAGTACACTTTTCCTACTCACTGCCGTCTCCTGTGGAGGAGAGGTGGGACAGACGACACAGGTCCAGCCGGCTGAGGAGGCTGTCGCAGAGCCGGAATACCCGGTCTCAGATACGGGGACGGAGCGATTCTGGGCGGATCCTGCCGTTCTGAAGGATTGTGATGACGGGTTGGGAATAACCACGATTCACTGGAATGTCGAAGGCGTCAAGCGGATTGAAATCCGAGTCACGAGCCCTGATGGAAAGCTGTTTGTCATCGAAGGGCCCAAAGGACAGACCGAGACGGGCAACTGGGTCAGGGACAATACGCTCTTTTACCTGCTGGACAACGAAACTCGGGAGGTTCTCGAAGGCATTCGAGTCCGTGTCACTAACGAAGGCTGTACGGAATAGGCGAGTGGCGTGAACCCTGAAACGGCGCCAGAAACGGGAGAGCGCTTCTGCGATGCAGTATGTGAGGCTGGGTAGCAAAGGGCCGACAGTGTCCAGGGTCGGATTCGGAGCCTGGGCCATCGGTGGTGTCAACTGGGGTCCGACCGACGATGAGGTCTCCAGGCAGGCGCTGCTCTCGGCATTTCAATGCGGAGTGACCTTTGTCGATACGGCAGATGTCTATGGCTACGGGCATTCCGAGGAACTCGTTGCCGGCGTCCTTCGTGAGTTCGGTCGAGACGAAATCATCGTAGCGACGAAGGCGGGGAATGATTTCTACAACGCCACGGCTGCTGATGAAACAGGCTATGGGCGGATTCGTCTCAGTGAATCACGAGATTACCTGGTATGGGCTGCGGAACAGAGTCTGAGGCGTCTGGATTGTGAAGTTCTCGATATTCTTCAGCTCCATAGCCTCACCACAGAACAGCTCAAGTCCGACGAGCCCTGGGAGGCATTGGCGACGCTCAAGCGGCAGGGGAAGATCCGCTGGGCAGGTTGGAGCATTACTTCGTACCGGGAGACAGAGCAGGCACGGTTCCTGGAGAAGTATCATGAGCTTATTGACTGCATTCAGGTCCGTTATAACCTGTTGGAGAGAAAAGCCGAACGTGTCCTGTTTCCCCTTGCCCAGCAGTATGGAATCGGAGTGATCGTGCGGATTCCACTGCTCTTCGGAGTCCTGACGGGTAAGTTTGACAGAGAGGCGCGTTTTGACTCTGAAGATCACCGGAGCTTTAATCTATCGCGGGACAGGCTGGATGATTACTTGACGGAACTCGAGCTTCAGCAGGAGTTGTTCAACCGGTATCCAGAACAGAGCCCAGCCCAGGTGAGCCTGCGCTTCTGTCTGACTCATCCTGCTTGTCATACGGTGATCCCAGGGGCGAAGACCCCTCAGCAGGCCCTCGAGAACGCGGCCGTGGGAGATCTTGGACCGCTCGAAACCAGAGGTGACGATGGTTCTATCTGACGAGATCCTGGTCGAGTTTGCGCAGAACCTGGTTCGGACCCCCAGTGTGTTGGGGAATGAGCGAGCGGTTGCCGAGAGGACTGCGGAAATGATGGCGCAGTCTGGATACGACGCTGTCGAGACCGATTCGGTCGGGAATGTGATCGGGGTTGTGCAGGGCAAGTACCCCGGACCGACGCTGCTGCTGGACGCTCATATGGACACGGTCGATGTGCTCGCGGAGTCGGACTGGAAGTTTGATCCTTTTGGCGGCCAGATTGATGGAAGCCGGCTCTACGGGCGTGGTTCATCAGACATGAAAGGGGCCCTGGCCGCCATGGTGTTCGGGATCTCCGGTCTTGAGCGCAGCCGGCTCTTTGGACGCGCCGTCGTCGTGGCGTCGGTAGGTGAGGAGACGACTGAAGGGAGCGCGCTGGCTCCGGTGATTGAGCGTTATCTACCCGATTTTGTGATTATCGGTGAGGCAACCGGTCTACAGATCGCCCGAGCGGGCCGGGGCCGTGCTGAGTTCTTGATCAAAACCCGCGGGAAGCCGGCTCATGCGTCGACACCCCATCTTGGAGAAAACGCTGTCCATCAGATGATGAGCATCGTTTCGGAGATTGAAGGGCTGCCGATGCCGCGGAATGAGTTTGTCGGGACTGGTGTCATGTGTCTGACCGACATCATCTCCCGTCCCTATCCTGCCCATTCCGTGGTTCCCAGTGAGTGCCGAGTGACTTACGAACGTCGTCTTCTTCCGGGTGAAGAGGAGGACGGGCTCAGGCGGCAGTTGAGGGATTGCTGTTTGCGGGCAGGCTGTCCCGAGACTTCGATCGATCTTGCCGAAGCACGCTATACAAGCTATACAGGATGGAGCGTCAACCAGAGAAAGTGGTATTCCGCCTGGGAGACACCGGAAGCCTGTCCACTGGTCCGAAAGGCCTCGGAAGGACTGAGCAGTGTAGGTATCGAGCCCAGGTACTCGGCGTACCAGTTCTGTACGAACGCCGCTCTGAGCGCCGGCGTGAAGCGACTCCCTACTATCGGATTTGGCCCTTCGAGGGAAACCCTGGCCCACATCGTCGATGAGTACATCGAGTTGGAGCAGTTGATGCGGGCGCGGAGTGGCTACCAGGCAATTGCGCGGACCGTGCTGCAAGGATGAAGAAGGAGTAGGAGGAAGGGATCTTGGGGATCTTTCGAGGTTTAGCGACTGTTGGGCGAGGAAGAATCAGGTGCTTGGCCGTTCTGAGTCTCGTTCTACTTCTGACCGGCCCGCAATTGCTTTGGGCACAGGACCCTCCCAAGCCGGCGGATAAGCAGGTTGTGATTGAAACCCGGGTGGGGCTGATCGTGATGGAGTTGTTTCCGGAGTTGGCCCCGAATCATGTCGAACACTTTCTCAAGCGGGTTCGCGGTGGGTTTTACGAGAAGACAACGTTTCATCGGGTGATTCGCTACGGAATCATTCAGGGCGGAGACCCCTTGTCTCGAGATCCCTCAGCGAAGGAGCGATACGGTACCGGCGGTCTGAACGAGTTGGAGGCAGAGTTCAACGATCTGTCCCACACGGGAGGTACAGTCTCGGCTGTCCTGGTACCGGGAGACCCGAACAGCGCGGGCTCGCAGTTCTTTATCTGCGTCTCCGATCAGGTTCAGCTGGATGGGCAGTTCACTGCTTTTGGCCGCGTGGTCGATGGGCTCGACGTTGTCATCAAGATCTCTGAAGCCGAGGTGGATGAACAGCAGTTGGTGCGGGACCGCATCGAGATTCTCCGGATGTATGAACGCGAACGGCCTCCGCCGGAACCGATTCCCTTCGCTGAAGAGAGTGTGGAAGAGTTGAGTCAGTACCGGGTCAGTATCAAGACGAACCTTGGGGATATCGAACTGGGCTTCTTCCCTGAAGTGGCTCCAAACCATGTTCGCCAGTTCCTGCGTTTCGCCCAGCTGGGGCTCTACGATGGAACGAAGTTTCATCGGGTTGTACCCGAATTCGTCGTCCAGGGTGGATCGTTGTCGACCCGTCAGGAGCCGGTATCGCAAAAGTATGCGAAATACATTCAGCACCTCAAAGCGGAGTTCAACGACAAGCAGCACATCCGGGGTGCGGTGTCATTGGCCCGTGGTGAGGATCCCGACAGCGGGTTGGATTCCTTCTTTATCGTGCTCTCACCTCAACCGGAACTTGACGGTGAGTACACCGTTTTCGGCACAGTTCTTCAAGGGATTGAGACTGTTGACGGGCTGGCCCAGGTGCCGACACAGGGCGAGACTCCGATCATGCCGGTGACAATAGAACGGATGACCGTGCGAAGGGTCGATTGATCGCTCTGCTCTGCCAAGAGTTCACAGGGCGATGATATCAGGTGCTTTCGCCTCGGATCAGGTCCTCGTAGGTTTCCCGTTTTCGGATAAGTCGAAACTCTTGTCCGTCAACGAGAACCTCGGCGGCCCTGGGTCGGGAGTTGTAGTTGGAAGCAGCCACGAAACCGTAGGCTCCCGCGTCCATAATTGCGAGGAACCTTCCCGGTTCTACCAGCGGTAAGGCGCGATCCTTTGCCAGAAAGTCTGAAGTCTCACAGATTGGACCAACCACATCCAGTTGCACAGACGGGGCATGCTCCTCGATGACCGGGAGAATCCGGTGATAGGCCTGGTAGAGTGTCGGCCGAATCAGGTCGTTCATCGCTGCGTCGATGACCATGAACTGCTTATCGTGGTTGACCTTGTGATGGAGGACCGTAGAGACGAGTGCCCCGGACCGCCCGACGATGAACCGGCCGGGTTCCATCAGGATCCTGAAGCTCGTTGACTCTCTTTCGAGAGATTCGGCAAATCGTGCAAGGTCGAACTCCGTCCCCTCCTGGTAGGGAATCCCGAAGCCTCCGCCCAGGTCGAGATGCCGGAGCGGAAATCCTGCCGCTCGGATCATGCGAGCCATTTCGAGCAGTTTGCGCAAAGATTCCTCGAATGGCCCGACCGCCAGGATCTGTGATCCGATGTGCGATCCGATCCCGGTCAATTCCATTTGCGGATTCTTTTCGACGATCTCGAGAGCCTGCTCGAGTGATGCGATATCCAACCCAAACTTGTGCTGCCGGAGTCCCGTTGAGATGTAAGGATGGGTCGGGACTTCGACTTCCGGGTTGATCCGCAGGGAGATCTTCACGCTGTCTGACCGCGTCTGCATGAGCTCAGCCAGCAGCTCGATTTCAGACAGTGACTCCATTACCAGGCAGAACACGCCGTGATCCAGCGCAGCCGTCAGTTCGGAAC
>CP070717.1:1528519-1532483 GCA_020350445.1 Acidobacteriota bacterium
CCGCCGTCGTCCAGCGCGGTGCGGCTCCTCCGCGTCCCCCCCCGCCACGGCCGCCTTGGCCACCGTGGTTTTGGACGGCGGGGCACCAGGCCCGCCACGTCCGGCATTGCCACGTCGCGGAGCTGGAGCTCCGCGTTCCAGCCCGCTGGATTCGGAAGGCGGGTCTCCAGGCCCGCCAAATCCGAGTGATCACACCGTGAAGGTCTCCGTCGGCCACCGCGGAGCTGGAGCCCCGCGTTCCGGCTCAACATCCTGGCCACCGCGGAGTTGGAGCCCCGCGTTCCGGCTGACACGTCCGACTTTACAGTGTCACGCTCGGCCGAAACGGCCGGGCCACATTTACACAAAGAACTGTATTGGGCAGCAATGTTCAATATATAATATGGTCAACTCTTGTTTCCGTTTCTGGGAGGGGTGGGAGCGTCGTGCATTTCACGAATGAGTGAATCCGATTCTGAAACCGTTACACAACTGCTCGATGATCTGCGGGGTGGAAACCGGGAAGCCCTGGATCGGTTGATGCCCCTGGTTTACGCCGAGTTTCGACGTCTCGCCGCTCACTACATGAGAAAAGAGCGACCCGACCACACGCTTCAGACCACAGCCCTGGTCCACGAGGCGTATGTCCGCCTTGTGGGGCGCGGCGAGAAGAACTGGCGGAACCGGGCCCATTTCTTCGCTATTGCAGCTGAGGTGATGAGAAGCGTCCTGGTGGACCATGCTCGAGCACGGAGTGCCGCCAAGCGGGGAGGCAACCCGGCCAGGATCCCGCTCGAGGAATCAATGGCTCTGACCGCCCCTCAGGCGGAGGAACTCGTGCTGCTGGATGACGCCCTCCGCCGGCTCGAAAAGAACGATCCCCGCCAGGCTCGGATCGTGGAACTCAGGTATTTCACGGGAATGACGATCCCGGAGATCTCCGAGGTTCTCGGGACCCCGCAGAGAACCGTCGAACGGGAGTGGAACTTCGCCAGGACCTGGTTGCAGCGTGAGGTGAAGAGGAGTCGATAATGTACTCCCGTGTGGTGCCGCTATGGTTGAATCGTGGGTTCGGTAGCATGCCCCGGCAAAGGTCGGAACATTCTCGGGTTCAAAGATGGAAGCGGAACGCTGGGATAAACTGAAGGCTCTGTTCGACGAGGCGTTGGATCTTCCTGCCGAAGGGCGCGAAGCTTTTTTGACCCAGGCCTGCGCTGGAAACCCTGACTTGGCAGAAGAACTGCGGACGCTGCTTCAGGAGTACGAAAGCCCGGAAGACCTCTTTTCCACTCCCGCGTTGAATTTGCGGGAAGCGGCGATCGCCGAACGTCCCCCACAGTTTGATCCCGGTGCCGTCCTGGCGTCCCGGTTCCGCATCTGCCGGTTCATCGCCCGGGGCGGCATGGGTGAGGTCTATGAAGCAGAGGATCTCGAACTCCAGGAGCGGGTTGCCCTGAAGATTATCCGCCGGGAGATCGCAGGCGACGAGCGTACGCTCAATCTGTTCAAGCAAGAGATTCAGGTCGCTCGCCGTGTTACTCATCCCAATGTCTGCCGGATCTTTGACCTGGGCCAGCATTCCGAACGCTCTGAGGCAGGAACCGGACATTCGGTGCATTTCTTGTCGATGGAGTTTCTGGAGGGCGAATCCCTCTCTCACCGGCTGAGAACCCGTGGTCCGTTTTCCCCGAAAGAGGCAATTCTCTTGATCGGGCAGATGGCGGCGGCGCTGCAGGCCGCCCATTCAGCCGGGGTGATCCATCGAGATTTCAAGCCCGCCAACGTAATCTTGGTTCCGGAAGGGGATACGGGCGGTTTCCGGGTCGTGGTGACTGATTTCGGCGTAGCCGTTCCCCTCCATCTGGCTGGAGGAGGAAGCCCTTCTCTGAGTCCACGTGCGGGTACCCCTGGCTACATGGCCCCGGAACTGTTCGAAGAGGGTCCAGTTTCAAGGGCAGCCGACGTTTATTCCCTGGGGCTCGTGATCGCCGAACTGGTCGGCGGAGAAGTTCATCCGGCAGGCGACGCCGTGGTTCTGGTCGAGCCACGGCTTCAACGTCAAACGGGTGCTTCTCATTTACGGCTGCCTCCTGCACTTGATCCCTGGCGACCGGTTCTGCTTCGCTGTCTCGAACGGTCCCCCGAGAAGCGTTTCGGCCAACCAATGGATGTCTTCAACAGGTTAAAGGAACTCGAACAGAGACGGCACAGACCGCAGAGGCGCCGACTCCTGATCGCAGCGGCAGCGGTTCTGGTCGTTCCTCTGCTCCTGCAGCCCTTCCTCCCGGTGCGGTTCCGGCCGCTGGAGATGATCAAGCGACTGCTTCCCGATGAAGGCGGTGCCGGAACAGTCCTGGCCTTCCAGAATCGGGACTGGGTCCTGATTACGAAATTCGATAATCGGACCGGGGAGGCAGCCCTGGACGGCACGATGGAGTACATTCTGCAACGGGATCTCAGCAATTCGCGTTACGTAAACGTCGTGTCATCCGACCGCGTTCAGGACGCCTTGACCCTCATGCAGCTAGCTCCGGATACCCCAGTCGATATCGCTGTTGGCCGGGAGATCTGCCAGCGCGATGGGGCGATTCGCGCACTGCTCGCGGGCCGCATCGAGGAGGTGGGAGGGGTCTACGAACTGAGCCTGCAGGTCATTGACCCAAACACCGGGGTCGTGGTGGATTCCAACCATGAAGACGCAGTGACTCCGGAAGGCCTACTTGCTTCGGTTCGGGTCCTCTCAAACTGGGCCCGCGAGCGCCTGGGCGAGTCCCTGAACGAGATCGCCGCAACAGGCCAGGCCCTGGAGAAGGTCACCACGCCTTCTCTCAATGCACTGAAGGCTTATACGCTGGCCGACGGAATGATCCGCGGAAACGGGAATCCGGAACCCCTCCTGCGGGAGGCGCTCAAGGCCGACCCGACGTTCGCTTCGGCGGAGAACCTGCTGGCTTGGGTCCTTCGGAATGCAGGAAAGCCGAAGGAAGAGTTTATGCCTCATGCCGTTCGGGCCAAGGAACTTTCGGTGCATTCTACACCTCGAGAAAGGCTCTTCATCGAGGCAAGTTACTATGGTCATTCAGGCGATGAGGAACGGTCACACGAAGGTTACGCGACTCTCCTGCGCGCGTTCCCGGATCATTTTTGGGCGGCCAACAACCTGGCGATCTACCACTTGAACCGCGAACAGTGGGATCAGGCACTTCCCTTTATCCTGCGGGCCGCCGACCTGCGTCCGATCCTCAAGGACTTCAACGGGTTGTCTGCACTGCTGCTCGTCCAGCGCAAGGGAGATGTGAGGCAGGCGGGGGAATACGCCGCACGCTTCCAGGGAGAAAGCATAGTAGATAATGGGTACCTGCCTCAGATTTGGGACGATTGGGCTCTCGTCTTTCCTGTTCACCAGGCCTGGGTGGAAGGAAACATCGAAGAAGCGAGACGGAAACTGCTTCAGCTGACAGAGATTCTCCCGGTCCGGGAGGGGTATGAACGACACCGGCTGGCCACTTGCACCGGCCTGGCCTTTCTGATGCTCGGAGAGTTCGGAAAGGCGGAAGAGTGTTTTCAGCACCTGTTGCCGGTGATGCCGGAAGGGATTCCTTGGAAGCCTTTGATCGTCGCCCTGGCAAAGGAGGACCCGGATGAGCTGAAGAATCGAGTGGGCCTTATCACGAAGGAGATGGGAAAGGGAGTCTTCTTTCTGGGAACATGGGACAGGGTGTGGGCCACGATAGTCGACGAGCTGCCCATCATGCTGCTCGCCAGGGCCGGGTTTGTTTCCGAAACAGACGAGATCCTCCAGGACGGTGGTGAGAGGCTTAGTTCACCTGGCTGGGCGTTTGTTCGCGGCGAGGTTGCGTTGGCGAGAGGAGACTATCCAACAGCGATTGATAACCTAGGTACAGCAATCCGTTACCGCGAGGCCGTTCCCTGGTACGAATCCCCTTACTTCGACGTCTATTTCATGGGAGTGGAGTCCTTGTCC
>CP070717.1:1532583-1538059 GCA_020350445.1 Acidobacteriota bacterium
AGACTTGCTTTTTGCGAGTGAGCGAGCCGGGGGGAGAGACTTATTTCGGGTGAAGATCTCAGACGGTCAACAAGATGGGGAACCGGTAATCGTCAGCAAGGATTTCACTTCAGACTGGGTGCTGGGTCTGAGCCGAGCCGGAGCTCTTTTCTATGCTGAGACCGATCGGCGGCACAGGAGTTACCGAACAGAAATTGATCTCGAGACCGGAAAGGCGATTGGAGATCCCAAGCCTGTGGGTGGCGCAGTACTCGAAGGTGTCTTGTCACCGGTCTGGTCTCCCGACGGGAAGTCTACTGCCTTTGTAAGAATGAGACCTTCACCAGGTGTCAGCACGCTTGTCATTCGCGATGAGAAGGGCGAAGATCGCGAACTCTTTTCATCGATGGAGTTTCTTCGTAGATCAGCGCTGCGATGGGACAAAGAAGGACAACCACTCCTAGTCTGGGGCCGTGGCCGCGAGAAAACGGGTATCTTCCGGATAGATCAGCATTCCGGCGAGAGTTCACTGCTCCTGGAAGGAGATTATTTCGGAATGGGAGACTGGAGTTCCGATGGGCGCTATGTATACTACCGCGGGACGCCTGACCAGTGTGGAATTTTACGACGGGACACACGTTCAGGTGAAGAAGAAACCCTTCACGTCGCCGAGTCCTCGGTGCGTCCTCTGCGTCTCTCTCGCAAAGGTGACCTCCTGTTCTTTTCGGAGAAGGAGAATGCTGACGACCCGGGCCAGAGAAGAATGCTTATCCTCTCCGTTGAGAATGGCGAGACACAACGTCTCGGAAAGTTGGATCAGGATCTCTATTTAGGTTTCACCTCATCTCAGGTTGTCTGGGCTCCAGATGGAAAGCGGATCTACCTGGCAGTCAGAAGAAGATCCGGTTCAAAGGGCCGGAGATTTGAGATCGCTTTCACAGATATTGCCGAAGGAGATTTAGGCCGAACCGGTCTCACAAGTTCGGATTCAATCACTCACCTCGCGATTCACCCGGACGGAAGGCAAC
Organism: Acidobacteriota bacterium; assembly: GCA_020350445.1. Taxonomy (GTDB): domain Bacteria; phylum Acidobacteriota; class UBA6911; order RPQK01; family JAPXNP01. The sequence continues at coordinate 1,533,591 of CP070717.1, forward strand.
TGGCCTGGACAGTGAGCACTAGAGTTGACACACCCTGGGTAATGGAAGATTTCCTCAACGATGACTGATTGAGTTGCAACGCGGCTAAGCGGCTTGTTGAGGATGCTTAAGTCTTAGTCCAGGCTGAGGGTACCCGGTGCGCAGAACTCCTCTCTACAAAATCAAGGATCAACACATTGAAGAGCCGATTTGACTCATTGATCGCAGACTTGCGCTACGGGATGCGGATCCTGTACCGAAATCCGGGCTTCACCGCAGTAGCAGTGCTTTCGTTGGGCCTGGTCATAGGGGCGAATGCCACAGTGTTCAGCGTCCTCAACTCGATGCTCTTCCGGACTGTTCCCCACGACGAACCGGAGCGGCTGGTCCGCCTTCGGGAAACCAATCTGGGGCAGCCGGACTGGCCCAGAAACCCTACCTTTCCGACTGTGCGGGAATGGAGTCAGGGCGCCCGGTCCTTCGAAGGTATCGGGATGGTGGCTGATTCCTCCGTGACTCTTTCCTCTCGCGGCCACGCTGAGCCTGGGGAAGCTGCGTGGGTCAGTCCGAACCTGTTCTCTCTGCTGGGTATTGAGCCGCAGCTGGGTCGCGACTTCACTTCGGATGACGCACCGTACGACTTGGGGCAAGTAGCAGTCATCAGTGATGGTTACTGGCACCGCCGTTTCGGTGCTGATCCCAACATTCTCGGCGAGAGCTTGGTGATAGCTGGTGTAACTACGACTATCGTGGGAGTAATGCCACGTGGTTTCTGGATCTATCCCTGGAGTGACCAAACCGACGCCTGGCAGGTTTTCAATACTTCCCAGAACAAGTATGCGCCGACGACCCGCTGGTTTGATGCCATAGGACGGCTCAAGCCTGGTGTAACGTTGGAACAGGCTCGACAGGAACTGGTGGCCATCAACCGCCATCTGGGGGGGCGTGGAGCCTCAGCAGCGGGGAAATGGCAAGCAGGAGTCGAGTCTCTGCAAGCGTCCTTTTTCTCCGGCTGGGAAGAGATCTTCTACCTTCTCTTTGCCATCAGCTTGACGGTTCTCCTCATTGGATCCGCCAATATCGCTAACATGCTCTTGGCCCGGGTGAGCAGGCGAGAGAAGGAGATTGCGATTCGGCTTGCGGTTGGCGCCGGTCGTTTTCGCCTGATCCGGCAGCTTCTGACTGAGAGCGTGCTGCTTTCCCTGCTGGGCGGAGTGGCTGGTCTCTTCCTAACCTTGTGGGGAGTGCAGCTGTTTGTGGTTCTGGCGCCCCAGTACTGGACGCTGCGCGGGGATCAAATGGATATTGACGGGCGCGTGCTCATCTTCACGCTTCTGGTTTCGCTCTTTACAGGAATTTGCCTGGGGCTGGCACCCGCGTTTCGATGCTCTCGACCGAATCTCACCCAGTCGCTGAAAGAGGGTTTGAGAAGGTCGGCCGGTGGCGGTCATCCGTTTCTTCGAGGAATGCTTATCGTTTCCGAAATCAGTTTGGCACTGGCCCTGCTCGTAGGGGCCGGATTGATGGTGAACAGCTTTCTTCGGCTGCAAATAGTCGACCCTGGTTACGACCCGAGTAATCTGCTGGAAGCGCGAATCTTCTTGCAGGGCCCTCAATATTGGGAATTCATCGAAGGAGATATGAAGAAAGTAACACCAGGGGCGCACCGTTTCTTCGAGGAACTGGTGGAGCGGGTCGAAAGGCTTCCAGGAGTGGACTCAGCCGCCTTGACGGGAAGAGCCGGATGCAGTTTCAGAATCCTCGGGAAATCGTCTACCCAAGCCGAACGGCAGCCCAGGACTAGCTACCGGTCAACTGATGAAGACTATTTCAGGACGGTCGGAATTCCGCTCTTGAGAGGCCGCACCTTTACGGAACAGGACGGTGAGGGATCCAGATGGGTGGCGGTTGTGAATGAGACGCTCGCCAAGCGGTTCTTTTCAGATCAAGATCCCATTGGAAATCTGATCCAGGCCGACTTTGGTGGAGCCAATCTCGGGTTCAGTGTCGAAGAGGGACATTCGCGGGAAATCATCGGAGTGGTTGGAGACGAGAAGGGAGGTTTGGGTTGGGAGCCCTGGCCGACAATCTACGTCCCTCAGTATCAGCACATATGGGAATTCCCGGGAGCGAGTTACTACTCGGTGGTCAGGAAAGACCTCCTGGTACGGGCCGGCAATTCGATGGATCTGGCGCCTTCGATTGAACGGATCATCGCCGAAATCGATCCGAACCAGGCTGCAGATCGGATTAGAACGATGGAACAGCGACTTTCGGATTCCATTCAGTATTGGCGTTTCTGGATGAAGTTGTTCCTCTTTTCCGCGATTCTAGCGGTGGTTCTAGTGGTTGTGGGTGTTTTTGGAGTCCTCTCCTACTCCGTCACTGAACGCAGTCACGAGATTGGTGTTCGGATGGCGATTGGTGCGCAAAGGGGACGTGTGTTGGCAATGGTCATGGGAAGTGGACTGAAGATGACCCTCATTGGCCTGGCCGTTGGAGTCGGGATCAGCCTGGCGTTAAGTCGTATCATTTCCAGCTATCTCTTTGGTGTCAGTCCGAACGATCCGGTCACCTATGCAGTGGTTGCTCTTTTGCTGATTGGAACCGTGATGGTTGCATCCTATATTCCCGCACGCAGGGCCACTCAGGTGAGCCCTTTGATTGCGCTTAAATACGAGTAATTGGCTCAGGGAAATCCTATGGTTGACATAAGACGTGAGGGAGTTACACGAAAAAGACGGATTCGCAGGGTTCTCTACGGAGCTTTGATTACCGTGAGTTTGTTTGCCGCATCCTGGGCGTTCTCAAGACTCGAGCCGGCGCCACTCACTGTGGAGCGGGGTTCGGTTTGGGTGGGAGAAGTGGAAAGAGGCTCCATGGTGATCGAGTTGAGGGGGACGGGTACCTTGGTTCCGGAAGAGATCCGCTGGATCGCTGCATCGACCGAAGGGCGAGTGGAACGCATTGCTGTTCTGCCTGGTTCGGCGGTACGGGCGGAGACGATCCTGGTAGAGTTGGTTAATCCCACCTTGGAGCGGGAAGCTCTGGATGCACAACTTCAGCTGAAGAAAGCCATCGCAGAGCTAAAGAATCTCGAGGTCGAGATCAAGAATCAGGAGTTGACGCAGAAGTCCCTGGCAGCCAGCGTCCAGGCGGAATATCAGCAGAAACGTCTCGAAGCCGAACGCGACGAAGTCCTGGCAAAAGAAGGCTTGGTATCCGCTCTTGATTTGAGAGTTGCGCAGATCACTACCCAGGGGCTAGCCGAACGCTGCCAGGTTGAGCAGCAGAGACTGGTGATGACTGCCCAATCCCGTCACGCCAGGATGGCTGCCAAAGAAGCGGAGATCGAACAACTACGTGGTCTATACCAGTTGCGAAAGCGGCAGGTCGAGACATTGCAGGTGAGAGCCGGAATCGACGGTGTGCTGCAGGAAACCCCGGTAGAAGTCGGCCAGCAGATCGGAGCCGGGCACATTCTAGGGAAAGTGGCCGTGCCGAGTCGTCTCAAAGCGGAGCTGAAGATCCCGGAAACTCAGGTGAAAGACGTACATCTTGGTTTACCGGCCGCCATCGATACCCGTAACGGTGTGGTGGCAGGAAGAGTGGTCCGTATTGACCCGGCAGCCCGAGGGGGCACGGTGTTGGTGGATGTGACCTTTACCGAGCAACTTCCGGAAGGATCCCGCCCGGATCAGAACATCGATGGCACAATCGAGATTGACCGTCTGGATGACGTCTTGAAGATGGGCCGACCGGTGTTCGGCCAGCCGGATACCACCATCGGGATCTTCAAGCTGGCCGCAGATGGGGAAGAAGCCCTGCGCGTACCCATACGACTCGGGCGCAGTTCCGTGACTACCATTCAGGTGGTAGAGGGCCTGGAAGAAGGAGATCGAGTAATCCTGTCCGATACTTCCGAGTGGGATGAGTTAGACCGGATTCGACTGGATTAGACCGAAGTGGAGTTGATCCTAGAGGATCGAGACCAATCAAGGAGAAGAAATAGTGATGACAGAACGTCCGCTTGTGATCGAGATGAAGGGTGTTACGAAGATCTTCTACACCGATGAGGTAGAGACCCACGCCTTATCGGAGGTGGATCTTAGGATCCAGTCGGGCGAGTACATCTGTGTGTCTGGACCTTCCGGCTGCGGCAAGTCGACACTGTTATCGATTGCGGGACTGCTGGACACACCTTCGGAAGGGAAGTACCTGTTGAACGGCCTTCCGGTGGAGGATCTTTCTATGTCGGAGCGCGCCCGTATTCGCAACCGGGAGATTGGCTTTATTTTTCAAAGCTTCAATCTGATCGGTGATCTGACCGTATACGAGAATGTCGAGTTACCATTGACCTACCGAGGGATGCCCTCGTCGGAGCGAAAGGAGCGGGTTCGAGAGGCACTGGAGCGAGTTGGCATGGCGCATCGGATGAAACACTATCCTTCGCAGCTCTCGGGAGGCGAGCAGCAGCGGGTGGCGGTGGC
>CP070717.1:1538159-1540682 GCA_020350445.1 Acidobacteriota bacterium
GGCTGAAGCGGCGACGACATTGTGAACGGTAATCATATTACCGGCGGCACCACCAACTGCCTGGGCTGCAACGACCGTGGATGGAATCGCCCCAACTTGCTGTGCGGTTGAGAACTGAAACAGGGAGAACATCAGGTTTGAAACCGTGTTGCTACCCGCGATGAATGCCCCGAAGGCTCCAATCCAAGGTGCAAAGAACGGCCATGCAGTCCCCACTCCGGTGGCCACACCTTCGGCAAGGGTCAGCGGCATACTCAAGAGCCCCGAAAGATTACGTTCCGGCCCCGATTCAATGAAGACTCTGACCATCGGAAGTGCGAACAGCAATGGGATTGCCGCCCCTTTGAGCTGGCTTCCCGCCAGCTGCCATGAACCCAGGATCTGTCTTCGGTTCATCCGATGCAGGAAATACGTAGCCACGCAGGCCACCATGAAGATGAATCCGGGGAGGTAGAACGGCTCAATTTTCTGTCCGATTCCTGTCCCGAATAGATTCTCAGGACCGAAGGAGGGGGCGGTGAGGATGGCTTTGAGGCCGAGCGAAGGCAAGCGTGAAATCAACAGGAGCGCGGCGACCAGGAGATACGGGAGCCAGGCCATGACCGGTCCGATCCCGGATGGACGTGGATCCGGAGGCGCGATTGAACCGATCCAGTCCTGGATCCAATCCTTCCGTTCGGGGAAGTCCCAGCTTTTTCGTGGGACAAACCACCCCTTGCGCGTGACAGGGATGACAATCGCCATTCCGACCGCGGAGCCCAAAAGCGAGGGAAACTCCGGACCGAAGAAGAAGTCGAAAAGGAAGTAGGGGACCGTGAACGCGAACGCAGAAAACAGGGCGTATCTCCAAGCCTCGAGACCTTCTCTGATGCTACGGCGGCTCCCGAAGAATCGAGTGAGGAAGACGCAGAGAAACAGCGGGATCAAGGTCCCGACCAGGGCATGGATCGCACCCACCTTGAGCGCGATTTCAAGCAGGTACTCGCTGAAACTAATACCCTGTGCAGCCAGGTAACTCTGCACCACTGGAGAATCCAACCCTCCGGCGACGCCAATCAGAATCGGAGTTCCAGCCGCTCCGAAAGATACAGGTGTGCTCTGGATGAGCAGTCCGACGACCACTGCCGCCATTGCTGGAAAGCCCAGGGTAAGCAGCAGGGGAGCGGCGACAGCCGCGGGGGTCCCAAAGCCGGCGGCCCCTTCGATGAAACTTCCGAACAGCCATCCGATGATGATTGCCTGGACACGACGGTCGGGACTGATCCGGAGGAACAGGGCCCGAATGGACGCGACCGCACCGCTTTCAGTCAGGGTGGCAAGTAACAGGAGCGCGCCAAAGACGATGAACAGTAGGGACAGTGCGATAAGCGCCCCCTGGATGCTGGCTGCCCCGATGACCGGAAGGCGAACCTTCCAGATGAGCAGGGCAAATACCACCGTGACTCCGTAACCGACGGGCATTGCAACTCGGGCTGAGATCCGAAAACCTACCAGCAGGATGCCGATGGTGATGATTGGGGCCAACGCAACACAACTCAGGAAGAATGGATTTTGTTCTAACACGTATCCCCGATTTTCCGAGAATTCAGCCGAATTTCAAGAGCCAAATAGGTGTTGGGAATCCGAGAGGGATTCGAATTGACTATAATTTGAGGAGTTCGGCGCATTTCCCGCGCCGGTTGAAACTCATTTCACGAGAACTTTTTGACGATGCAGATTGGTACCATCAAACTCGGGAGATTCCCCGTTTTCCTGGCCCCCATGGAAGACGTCAGTGATCCTCCGTTCAGAGTACTTTGCAAAGAATACGGTGCAGACTTGCTCTACACCGAGTTCATCTCCTCGGGAGGGCTGGTTTATCAGGCCGAGGAGTCGCTTCAGAAACTGGAGTTCCACGAAGCGGAGAGACCTGTCGCGATTCAGATCTTCGGCGGGGATGTCGAGCAGGTGAAACAATCGATCGAAATCGTTAATGCCGCCAGGCCCGATATCATCGACATCAACTTCGGATGCCCGGTCAAGAAGGTTGTCTGCAAAGACGGAGGAGCCGGCATCTTACGGAATCTCCCGAAAATGGAGGAGATCGCGAAGACGGTTGTCGAGCGATCAGATGTGCCGGTTACCGTGAAGACACGGCTTGGGTGGAGTGAAGACTCGATTCAGATTGTCGAAGTCGTGAGAATGCTGCAGTCAACAGGAATTCAGGCTGTTGCCGTGCATGCCCGAACCCGGGCGCAAATGTACAAAGGGACGGCCCAATGGGAGTGGTTGGCCCGGCTCAAAGAGGATTCCGAGATCCAGATTCCCATAATCGGCAATGGTGACGCCCTGACGCCCGAGTTGATACGCAGCATGTTTCAGGAAACGGGCGTCGATGCAGTGATGGTTGGCCGTGGGGCAATTGGGAATCCCTGGATCTTCAGAGATGCGAAGGCCCTGCTGATTGAAGGCGAGATCCCGCCCGCCCCCAGCTGGGAAGAACGACTCGAGATCGTTGCCCGGCACCTGTCCCTCAAATGCGAC
>CP070717.1:1540782-1551100 GCA_020350445.1 Acidobacteriota bacterium
CAGCGGTGGGTCGAGTTTCCATTTTCCAACTCAGAAATTCCGTTCGTAGGTCATGAAGGTGTAAGCCCAGGAGTTGACCTCATCGGCTTCAAAGTGTTCCTCTGCAGTCAGGTTCCAGAGTGACTTATCGAATTCCGGGAAGAAGGTGTCAGCTTCGAACCTCCCGTGGACAAGGGTCAGGTACATCGTCTGCGCTACTTCGAACCCTGCTCGATAAATTCCGGCACCGCCGGCGATGAAGGGTTGGTCATCGCCTCTGACCAGGGAGAGGGCACTCGGCACCGAGTTTGCAACCAGCACGCCTTTAGCGCTGAACCCGGGGTTACGCGAAACAACAATGGTGGTTCTACCGGGCAGGGGGCATCCCACTGACTCGAAGGTCTTCCTTCCCATGATGAGGTGATGGCCGAGAGTCATCCGTTTGAAGTGGTTGAGATCGGCTGGGAGATGCCAGGGCAGTCCCTCCTTCAAGCCGATTTCCCGGCCTTCACCCATGGCTGCGATGATGGCTGGCTTCATATGGATACCGCTGCCTTGATATGGGGGTGGGGATCATACCCTTCCAGCTCAAAGTCTTCGTAGACAAAGTCGAAGATTGAGTGCCTGTCCGGATTCAACTTCATTCTGGGCAACTGACGGGGCTTCCGGGTCAGTTGAAGGCGGGCTTGATCCAAATGGTTCAGGTACAGGTGGGCATCACCAAAGGTATGGACGAATTCCCCGGGTTGCAGCTCGCATGCCTGGGCGATCATGAGCGTCAGCAGGGAATAGGAAGCGATGTTAAAGGGGACACCGAGGAAGACATCCGCACTGCGCTGGTAAAGCTGGCAGGAAAGGCGGCCTTCTGCAACATAGAACTGGAACAGTACGTGGCACGGTGGCAGCTTCATCTGCTCCAGGTCCCCGACATTCCAGGCACTGACGATGTGTCGTCGAGAATCCGGGTTGGACTTGATTTGGTGTATGAGGTTGGAGATTTGGTCCACTTTCTGCCCATTGCTGCCGGTCCAGGAACGCCACTGATAGCCGTAAACCGGCCCCAGGTCACCATTTTCATCGGCCCATTCGTTCCAGATCGAGACGCCATGTTCCTCGAGGTATTTCGTATTGGTATCTCCCGCGAGAAACCAGAGGAGTTCATGGATGATCGATTTCAGATGGAGTTTCTTGGTTGTCAGAAGTGGGAAGCCTTCCGACAGGTCACAGCGCATCTGGTGTCCAAAGATACTGATCGTCCCGGTCCCGGTGCGATCTTCCTTGCGGGCTCCTTTCTCAAGAATGGTTTCCAAAAGCCCAAGATATTGTTGCATCCGGCCATTAGACCACAACAGGATGACGGGTGCGTCTTGTCGAAAACTCAGCCACGAAATGGGCGGAGCGCAGTCATGGCACCTGCTGCGAAGATGTAATAAACTGTCGTTTTCCCGGCGAACTGACGGAGCCCACGGGGCTTCTTCCGAGAGGAGATTTCCGAATGACCGAAAAGAGACATGAGACCGATCTGGTTGTCATTGGAGGAGGTCCAGGGGGGTATGCCGCTGCATTCCATGCGGCCCAGTTGGATCTCAAAGTCACACTGATTGATATTCGAGAGAATCCGGGTGGGGTCTGTCTGAATGTCGGCTGCATTCCCTCCAAGGCTTTGTTACACGCGGCGGAGATCCTCGATGAAGCCCGGCATGCGGAGGAGATTGGGCTCTCCTTTTCAGCTCCGAAGATCGATCTCGACAAGCTGCGTTCCTGGAAGGAGAAGGTGGTCAGCCAGTTGACCGGTGGCCTGGGGCAACTCGCCAAGCAGCATGAGATCCGTTATATCCAGGGAAGTGCCCGCTTCAAGGACCCGCACACCCTTTCGATCGAGGGGGGTGACGTGGATGAGGTGAGCTTCAGACACGCGATTATCGCGACGGGCTCGCGGCCGAGTACTGTTCCCGGACTCGATCTCGACAGTGAGCGGCTCATGGACTCGACCGGGGCGCTGGAACTGGTGGACATACCAAAGACACTGCTCGTCGTTGGGGGAGGCTACATCGGGCTTGAACTCGGTACCGTCTATGCTGCTCTCGGGACGAAGGTCACGGTTGTTGAACTGCTGGATGGCCTGCTGCCCGGTGCCGATCGGGATCTGGTCCGGCCACTGGCCAAAAGGGTCAAGGAGACCTTTGAAGCCGTCCATCTCAAGACGAAGGTTGTTTCGATGACCGACGTCAAAAAGGGAATCAAGGTCAAGTTCGAAGGTGCTGTCAATGAAGAACAGACCTTCGAGAGGGTGCTGGTTTCCGTGGGGCGGACTCCGAATTCAGAGGGGCTGGGTCTTGAAAACATTTCGGTCCGGGTCGCGGCGAACGGTTTCATCGAGATTGACCGGCAGTGTCGAACCAGTGAACCGCACATCTTCGCAATTGGTGATGTTGCCGGGCAGCCGATGCTGGCCCACAAAGCCATGCGCGAGGGGAAGGTGGCGGCTGAAGTGATCGCCGGAAGGAACTCGGCTTTTGATAATCAGGCGATTCCGGCGGTGGTTTTCACCAATCCCGAGGTCGCCTGGGCCGGTATTATGGAGACCGAGGCCAAGCAAAAGGGGATCGATGTCCAGGTGGTGCGATTCCCGTGGGCGGCCTGTGGCCGGGCCTTGACGCTGGGTAGGACCGACGGAATGACCAAGATGGTTGTCGAACCCGAAAGCGGTCGGATCCTGGGTGTCGGGATTGTCGGTCCGAATGCTGGGGAATTGATCGCCGAGGGTACGCTGGCCATTGAAATGGGAGCCGTTGCCGAAGACCTGGCACTGACGATACACACCCACCCGACCTTGTCCGAGACGGTCGGCGAAGTTGCCGAACTGTTCCTGGGGCACGCGACACACATTTACCGCAAGTAGATGCTAGACAGATAGGAGTGAAATGGCGATGTTACAAGCAAGCATCGATAGTCTAAGAACGAAATCGAAGCTCAATGTAGGTGGAAAGACCTATTCGTACTATAGTTTGCCAGTCCTGCAGAAGGCGGGGATCGGAGACATCTCCCGGCTACCCTACTCGCTCAAGATTCTCCTTGAGAATATGCTCCGATGTGAAGATGGGAAGGCGGTTAGTCGTTCGGATATCGAAGCGATGGTCAACTGGAACGCCAAAGAGAAATCGGACCAGGAGATCGCTTTTACTCCCGCCCGGGTGATCCTTCAGGACTTCACCGGAGTTCCTGCGGTGGTCGACCTGGCTGTCATGCGGGATGCCATGGCGGAATTGGGCGGGGATCCGTCGAAGATCAACCCCCAGGTCCCCTCAGACCTGGTGATTGACCATTCGGTGCAGGTCGATTTCTTCGGCCGCGACGGAGTGTTCCGGTCCAACGTTGAGAAGGAGTTCGAGCGTAATCAGGAGCGTTATACCTTTCTGCGCTGGGGCCAGGGGGCATTCGACAACTTCCGGGTTGTTCCTCCGGCGACTGGAATCGTCCATCAGGTCAACCTGGAGTATCTGGCTTCGGTCGTCTTCGATCGGGAGATTGACGGAGAGGTCTATGCCTATCCCGATACGCTGGTGGGTACCGATAGCCATACAACCATGATCAATGGGCTCGGGGTTCTGGGCTGGGGTGTCGGAGGAATCGAGGCGGAGGCCGCGATGCTCGGGCAGCCGATCAGTCTGCTGATTCCCCAGGTCATCGGTTTCCGTCTGCACGGGAATCTGCCGGAAGGTGCAACGGCCACGGATCTTGTTTTGACGATTACTGAGATGCTTCGTGCAAAGGGGGTTGTCGGTAAGTTTGTCGAGTTCTACGGCCCGGGTCTATCGAGTCTGTCACTGGCCGACAGGGCAACACTGGGGAATATGTCGCCCGAATATGGAGCGACTTGCGCGATCTTCCCGATCGATGCTGAAACCGTCAACTTCCTGGCATTCACAGCGCGTGATCCCGAGCGGGTCGCCCTGGTCGAGGCTTATGCGAAGGCGCAGGGATTGTTCCATACGCCGGAGAGCCCCGAGCCGGTCTTTACCGACACTCTCGAACTCGATCTCGCCGAGGTGGTGCCCTGTATTTCAGGCCCGAAGCGTCCGCAGGACCGGATCCTTCTGTCGGCCTCAAAACCGGCATTCGAGAAGTCGCTGGGAACAATCAAGGGTGCTCTGAAGGGGCGAGATGCCAGTGATCCGACGATCCCGGTTTCAATGGTGGACCCTCAGACGGGGCAGCCGACTGAATTTGACCTGAAGGACGGCGCGGTTGTGATCGCAGCGATCACGAGTTGTACGAATACATCGAACCCTTCGGTGATGCTGGGAGCAGGACTGCTGGCAAAGAAGGCCGTCGAGCGCGGTCTGAACCGGAGGCCCTGGGTAAAGACCAGTCTGGCTCCCGGTTCCCAGGTGGTGACGGAATACTTGCGGGAAGCTGGTTTGGACCGGTACCTGGATCAGCTGGGTTTCAACCTGGTCGGATATGGTTGCACGACCTGTATCGGAAACAGTGGTCCCGTCCCTGCCGAGATTTCGAAGGCGATTCAGGAGAATCAACTCGTTGCCTGTTCGGTTCTTTCGGGGAATCGTAACTTTGAAGGAAGGATCAGCCCAGATGTCCGGGCGAACTACCTGGCCTCTCCGCCACTGGTTGTGGCCTATGCCCTGGCCGGCCGGATGGATATCGACCTGATGAACGATCCGATCGGGCAGGACAAGAATGTGCAGGATGTCTTCTTAAAGGATCTCTGGCCCACTCAGGCCGAGATGAAGAGTGCGGTTCAGTCGGCGGTTCAGCAGGAGATGTATGCCTCTCGGTATGCCGACGTCTTTACAGGTGATGAGTCCTGGGGCAGCCTTCCGGTCCCCGAAGGCGACCGTTATGCCTGGCAGGCGTCATCGACTTATATTCGCCGGCCGACCTTCTTCGATGGGATGGGCGCCGAACCGGGTACTCTCGGAGATATCTCGGGAATGCGCGTACTGGCGAAACTGGGTGATTCGGTGACGACCGATCATATTTCGCCGGCGGGATCGATCCCCGCCAACGGACCCGCAGGCCGCTACCTGATCGACCATGGCGTGGAACCGGTCGACTTCAATTCCTTCGGTTCCAGACGGGGTAACCATGAGGTCATGGTCCGTGGCACCTTTGCAAACATCCGTCTGCGCAATCGACTCGTCGAAGGTGTTGAGGGTGGGTACACCCGCGTTTCCGGTTCAGACGATGTCGTGAGCATCTACGATGCCTCGGTGAAGTACCAGGGAGAGGAGACTCCCTTGATGATCCTGGCTGGAAAGGAATATGGGTCCGGTTCTTCCCGTGACTGGGCGGCGAAGGGCACCCGACTCTTGGGTGTCCGGCTTGTCATAGCCGAAAGCTATGAGCGGATCCATCGCAGCAACCTGATCGGAATGGGTATCCTGCCGACTCAGTTCGAGGCGGGTGAGAATGCCGAGAGCCTGGGGCTGACAGGTCAGGAAACATACGACTTGATCGGCCTGGATGACAGCCTGACCCCGGATGCGAAGCTGCAGGTTCGTGCTGTCTCAGAAGATGGCACCGTGAAGGAGTTCTCGGTTGTCGCGAGAGTTGACACCCCGAACGAAGTACAGTATTTCCGTCACGGCGGGATCTTACACTTCGTTCTGCGGAGTCTGATGAAGAGCTAGAGCGGTTTCTTCCCCCGGCGGGCCTGACGAGCCGCCGGGGGATTTCCTCTGTTTAACTGTCCCCTCACGACGGGGGTCTCCAAGTCGAAAGGATGGGTAGAAGAAGGGAATGATTGGACCAGTTGGAACGCTGCTTCTCGGGGTCGGGTTGATTCTCGTCTTTCTACTCTACTTCAAACTCCATCCTTTCCTGGCACTGATCCTTTCGGCACTTACCTGTGCTTTTTTCTCCGATGCTATTCCCGTCGAAAATGTGGTGCCGACCGTTGCCGGCGGCTTTGCGGATCTGATGGGAAAGATCGGCATCTTGCTGGTCCTGGCCTCGATCGTTGGAAAGTGTCTCGTCGACAGCGGTGCCGCCGATCGGATCATTCGTACCTTCTCACGCTGGTTTGGCTCCGGCCGGGAGCAGTACTCGTTTCTTTCGAGTGGATTCCTGCTCTCGATGCCGGTCTTCTTCGATACGGTCTTCTATCTGCTGGCTCCCCTGGTCAGAGCCGCCTATGCCCGGCGCAAGCGAGACTATGCTTTGATGATTTGTGCCGCTGCTGCGGGGGGTGCGATCACGCATGCACTGGTGCCGCCAACCCCGGGGCCCGTAGTTGTGGCCCAGACGCTGAACGTCTCCCTCGGCCTGGCCGTTCTGGTCGGAACCCTGGTCTCAATCGTCCCAGCTCTTGTTGGTGGTGTCTGGTACGCCAAGTTTCTGAACAAGCGGCTCGATATCAAACCGTTGCCGGTCTATGGTCTCTCAAATGAAGAGATGGAAGAACTGGCAAAGCGTCCAGATGAAGAACTTCCCTCGTTTCTGTCCTCCCTGATCCCGATCGCTCTTCCAGTGGGATTGATCTCACTTTCCACGATCGTCGGGATTGGAGCCCTGGAGGGCCGGGTTGCCCAGGTTATCGAGTTTCTCGGAGACAAGGACATTGCCTTTACCCTCGGGGCAGCGACCGCGATCTGGCTGGTTGTCAGCGTGAGGAAGATTCGTCTACAGGAACTTTTCAAGAGCTTGGAGCCCGCGATTTCAAGTGGAGCGACGATTGCGTTCATCACCTGTTCCGGCGGCGCTTTCGGTAAGGTACTCACCGATTCGGGTGTGGGTGATGTCATCGCAGATGCCGCTGCGAAATGGGGGTTGTCCTATCTAACTCTAGCCTTCCTGATTGCAGCATTGATCCGGGTCGCCCAGGGCTCGGCGACGGTTGCAATGATTACCTCGGCCGGGATCATAGCCCCGGCGATTGCAGCGGTGGAACTGCCCTACCATCCAGTTTATCTCGTAGGTGTTATCGGTTTCGGAGCGACAACAACCCCCTGGATGAATGACAGCGGTTTCTGGATAGTCTGTAAGATGGCGGGCCTGACTGAGGGTGAGACCCTCAAAGTCTGGACTTTGCTGCTGACTGTGATCTCCTTTACGGGGTTTCTCTGGGTACACTTTCTTGCTAAGGTGTTACCACTGGTCTGAGGGTGGGCCTTGGTCCCAGTCCGAACAAATTCTCAATGTGAGGTCGACATGGGGGCACCTTGCTGAGCTCCGAGATTATTGACATCCCGATCTTCCCGCTGTCGAACGTCGTGTTCTTTCCGAATACGCTTCTGCCTCTTCACATTTTCGAAGATCGCTATTGTCGGATGGTCTCGGAGAGTCTCGATCAGGAGCGCCGGATAGGCATGGTCCTTGTCAAGCCCGGAGGTGAATCCGGTAAGCCCCTGATACCCGATCACTACTCGATCGGGAGTTTGGGTGTAATCAGTGATTACAAGGAACTCGAGGATGGGGAATTCGATATCATGCTTTCAGGGGTGTGCCGTTTTCGAATTCTCAGCCTCGTTACAGTCTCCCCTTATATCACTGCCCGGGTCAGCATTATCGACGAGGACTTCGAACAGGAGTATGAAGACGAGGAAGCCCTGCAGGAACTGTTGACCTGCTATCGTCAGTTGACCAAAGAAACTGGGGTCGACGAAAACCTGTTGAGATTCCTCGAGGACGGGGACTTTCCAACCGTCGTCAACGCTCTGTGTTCGTCTCTTCCCATTGCTGCGCAGGACAAACAGTCTCTTCTCGAACTGGACAGTATCCGGAACCGGGCCGAAGAAATGCTTTCCATCATGGGGGTCCTGCTCGACCAGAGGGATCTTGTGTCTCACTTCCGGCACCTGCGTCCGGACGATCCGTCAAAGAATTGACCCACTGACCCGGTGAAAGCTGGACCGCTTTACTGGATGCCCTTGTGGATGAGTTCGTCGATCTCGGCTCCCGTGTACTGGCCTTCAGTTATCAGGTCGAATAGTCGGTCGAAGTCCCAGTCATCTGCCAGGCCGATACGTTTAGCCAGATCCTCACGGTCAATCGGATGAACACCGTCGAGGACCAGGGCGTCGAGGTGATGAAAATCAACCGCTCCGAATGAGCAAGCCTCGATTTCAACCGGAAGCCGACTCCCACTGATGGCATAGGCCACATTCTCCGAAACGAAACCCATGTAGTCATGTTCGTCGGCGGGAGGACCATATCCGGAATAGGCAAACTTCTCGACTTCGATTAGAACTCCGTCCTTCGTACCGAAAAGCTGGTAGAAGAGTTCTTCATCGAGACGGTCTTGCGGGATGATCGACAGCAGACCCTGCGGCTCGTCTCCATCGTCATCGAAGACATGGTTCAGATCAAGGTCGACGGCGACCTGTTCCAGCGCCTTGCGCGCCGCATCAAGGCTCTTGTATCGGATCGCTTTGAGAATTTCACTCACGGATCTAATGATAGCTTCTCGGGGAGGCGAACGTCAGCCCCTGGTTCAAAAAGGTGATCTGCAGTGCGGAGCAAGCTTTGCCCATTGACAGGGGGCAGGACAACTTTTAGAGTGGAATCAAACAAGCAACTATGAGGCTCCTGTCAGTTCTAGTCTTAGTCGTCCTTGAGTACTCGATGGTTTTCGCGGGAGGTGGCGACGGTTTCACGAGATCGTTGTCGGATCTCTCCTTTGATCGGGTGGATTACTCTGTATTGACGGTCCAACTCGAGTCTCGGGAGAGCTTGAACGGTCGAAGCCGCCTGGACCTTCTCGTCCAGCATAACCTCAAGTACCTTTACCATCACAAAATGAACCGGGCGCGTTTCCTGGTCGCTCCCGATCCCCAGAATGTCATCGGCGTCATGACCGAGATCTTTGAGTCGAGCAACCGAATTGGTGGGCTGATTGACCAGGGCAGCGGGATGATGCAGGACGAGCCTGGGGTTGACCAGATGAAATGGGTGGTTGAGGAGATTGGCGCCGAGGCCCGGGACCTCAAGGCCCGTTTTGCCGATTATTTCGTCGAGGGCCATAACTCGAGGTTTGAGGTCGTGGTGCCGAAGACCAGGAACGCTTCTGATCAGTTTCGAGCCTTTCTTCGTGACGGCGGGCGGATCAATCGGCAACTGGAAAGTAAGCTGGACGGGTATTTTCTGGCTGATTCTCCAGGGGCCGTTCGAGTCTCGGATTACTCCTCGTCTTCAATTGGAACCCTGGTGGAGGCACTGAATCAGCTTTCCAGGGTGGTACTCAAGGAGATGAGACGCCTCGACTGAAACCTAACCGAGGTGATGTCGACTAGATGAAGTCTTCCTCTTCCTGGTAATGGCGCGTCGGATCCTTCTTGTCGCCCCGCAGCGTTTCGATACCTGCTGTCAGGCCGTGGATCAGGGCCGAAAAGTTCGACGCCGGGTACCGGATACTGCGGTGGACCCGGGACGTCTGGCGAGAGAAGGTGCTCAGCCCATATTCGATCTTGCGTCCGGCTTCTTCGATGCGGTCACAGCCTGCTCCCAGCCCGACCTTGAATCGTTCGTTCGCTGTCTCCAGACCACCGACCACCGAGGTGAGCAGATTCTCCGTTGTTTCCTCGAATGCCTGGAGCTGTCCGGGAATCCACTTTAGCCGTTCGAGGGCATCCCGCAAATTCGCAAGCAGGGGCCGCATCTGAACCGAATAGCGCTGCAGTCTCGATTCTGCTTCCTGAAGTCGAGCATTCGATTTGGCCAGCATGATGACCAGACCGACTGATTGCAGGATCACTAAGCCGACCATGATGAACACCAGAACAGTGACCAGATCGAGATCGTTGACTACCATCGTAATCTGGACGATATCACAGCCCTCTGCTTCTGTTAAGTAGGACCTGCCGGCATCTTGGAAATTGACAGGTAGGGTCGCGAAAAGCAACACTTCCGGTACAGGGAGCCGGCCTGGAATATGAGGTGAGTTATTCGATAAAGGGGGAATGGCATTGGAAGGAAAGAGAGTAAGCGAATCGCGGACGACGATGACCGAGTTGGTGCTCCCCAATGACGCCAACACTCATGGCAATGTGCTCGGAGGAAAGGTCATGCACATGATGGATCTGGTCGCGGCGATTGCTGCCTTCCGTCACAGCCGAAAACCGGTGGTGACCGTTTCGGTCGACTCAGTGCGTTTTCTGCACCCAGTGAAGGTCGGAGAAGTCATGAACTTCGAAGCCGTGGTGACCCGGGCGTTCAAGACGTCGATGGAAATCCGCGTTGAAGTCTGCTCAGAGAATCTGCAGACCGGAGATCTCCTCAAAACCTGTACTGCTTTCTTGACGTTCGTTGCGATTACATCGCTTGGACGGCCCTCGGAGGTTCCTCCACTGATCCCGCAGACTGAGGAAGAGCAGCGTCG
>CP070717.1:1551200-1554904 GCA_020350445.1 Acidobacteriota bacterium
CGGGTTGGCTGACAATGAGACTTTCCTGGTTCAGCGGGGTGACATCGTTAGGACGATCATTATCTCTGGTGAACTCCAGGCCGAACAGTCGCGTGAGATCAATTGCCCCAGGATCCGTTCCGGCTTTTCGAGCACGATTACCTTTATGGCCGACGAGGGGATCAATGTGCGCCAGGGTGACCGCGTCCTCGAATTCGACTCTTCCGACCTGGTGAGTTCGAAGGGGGAAGCGGAGCGGAAGCTGGACGAGGCGAAGTTGCAGATCGCCAAGACCTCCGCCGATCTTGCCGCAACACGGTGCGATCTGGAGAATGCTCTGGCCCAGGCTGAAGGGCAGTTGAAGATTGCCCGGCTCTACGGCGGTATTCCGAAGGAACTGATTCCCGATAACGACTACGAACGCTACCAGATGGAACTGGAACGAGCTCAGCTGGCACTGGAGAAGGCCACCGAGCAGTTGCAGAATCACGATGCGTCGGTTCCCGCCCAGTTGGGACTCGTGGAGGTTCAGCGCGCCCAGGCCGAACTGGAGCTGCGACGGATTGAGACCGATTTGGGCATGCTGGAAATCAACGCGCCTCAGAATGGGATCGTTATTTACGGTGACAACTGGCGGGAGAACCGCAAGATACAGGTTGGCGATGCCATTTTTCCCGGGATGACGGTGATGAGCCTGCCCGATCTTACGAGCATGCGGATCACTGGATATGTCTATGACACGGAATTGCGCTATCTGAGGCCGGGTGCTGCTGCAAATTTTGGCCTGGTGGCGATCCCTGGAAAGACCTGGACGGGACGTATCACTTCGCTGACGAGTGTTGCCGGACGGAAGGGGTTTGCCTCAGACCACAAGGTCTTCAGTGCGACGATTGATCTGGATCAGCAGGACACTGCTTACCGGCCGGGGATGACGGCTCGTGTCGAGATCCCGGTGAACCTCGCTTCAGATGTGCTTACGATTCCCCGCACTCTGTTGGGTTCGGATTCTGATGGGAGTTACTTCGTGGTTGTCTCCCAGGGGAAAGGGAACGAGCCGTTGCGCCAGACGGTTGAGATCGGGGCCCATGGCAGTGAGGTGGTCGAAGTGACGACCGGTCTCGAGGGCGGGGACGAGTTGGTTGGATTGAACAGGTTGGGAGGAGGTCAGAAGTGAGTGCGAAGAAATGGATCATCTTCCTGACGTTTGTGGTGGTCTTCGCGGTCCTCGGCGGATACCTGTATCAGAAGCGGACAGCGGTCGCCGCCCCGAGTGAACGGGACACGATCACCGTGCAGCGGGCCGACTTCCCGATCATGGTCGATGGTGCCGGTACCCTGGAAGCTGCGCGCAGCTACAGCATCGGGCCTCCGAGTATCTCGAATATGCGCCGGTTTCGATTGTCCCGCATGATCGAAGAAGGTACCCAGGTCGAAGAGGGTGATTTCCTCGCGGAATTTGATGGTGCCGAGATCAGTCAACGGCTGAGGGATGTCGCGGCGAACTTCCAGCAGGTTCAGGAGGAACTGCGGAAGAAACGGTCGGATTTCGATATCCAGGTTCGGCAGGAGAGGTTGGCGCTCGAGCAGGCGATCTCGGATCTCGAGAAACTGGAGAACAAGTTAAGTGCCCAGATCGGGCTCGAGAGCGCGATTGTGATCGAAGAAACCCGAATCAGTCGCGACATGGCATCTGCCCGGGCGGAGACGCAGAGGCAGAAGATTAGACACCTCGAAGAAAGTACTCAGCTCGATCTGCAAATCTCGCGCAGCAATGAAGAGCACTATCAGAGCATACTCGACGACCTGCTCGATGCGCTGGACTCGCTGAAGGTGCGCGCTCCGGTCAATGGTGTTGTCGTTTACCAGCGGGACTGGAACAATGAGCCGCGCGAGATCGGCAGCAATGTCTTTGCGCTCGACTCGGTCATGCAGATTCCCGATCTTTCGACGCTGCGGGTCAAAGTGTGGGTCGACGAAGTGGATGCCGGGAAGATTGAAATCGGGCAGGAGGCGATGATTCAGGTCGAAGCTCTCCAGGGAAGGACCTTCACCGGCAAGGTGGTTGATCTGAGCTCGATTCTCAGGCAGGCGACCTACGATCGTCCGCAAAAGGTTGCCGAGGCCATTGTCAGCCTCGACTCGATCGAACCCGAAGTGATGCGCCCCGGGATGAGTGCTCGGGTACGGGTTCTGGTCGGCAAGTATTCTGATGCGATCGTTATCCCGCTGGCGAGTATCAATGAGCGAACCGGACGGTCCTTCGTACAGGTTTGGGATCCGGTCGTACAGGTTTGGAACTGGAGAGAGATCGAACTGCTGATGAACGATGGTGTTGCCGCGGTAGTCCGGGAAGGGCTGGAGGTCCAGGAGAGGATCAAGGCCAAGCCCGACGCGGCTTGAGGAGGTAGAAGGATGGCAGCGAACGCAGGAGACGTCAGAGAAGCTCGAACGACGCGACGCTTCTTCATGCGGCTGTTTATGGTGTGTTTGATCGTGGGGCTCGTATCGAGTGTCGTGCTCTATCGCGAAGCCTTGATGGCGGGATTGAGCGATGTGCTGAGTCCGCGGGTCGAGGATCCCGTTCCAGTGAGGGTACTCCAGGAGCGTCCGTTCCAACTGGAGGCACCGGCTTTCGGTGAGATTGTGGGGATGGAGACGGTTCCGGTGCCGACACCGAGAACTCCGGTCAGCAGTCTGAAGGTAGCCTGGTTGATTCCGGAAGGCTCGGTCGTGGAAGCAGGAGACACCGTGGTCCTGTTTGACAAGACCGATGCGCAGTTAGCGCTCGAGGTCCAGGAGAATGCCCTGGCGGCGAACGAGGAGCGGGAAAAGGTCACCACAACGCAGCAGGAGACGGATCAGACGGTGCTTAATCTTGATCGGTCCGACGCCGAGATCGAATATGAGTTCGCCATGACCGTTCTGCCCCAGGATGAAACGATCTTTGCAAAGTGGGACATCATCGAGGCGCAGATCAACGCCGACTTCGCCAAGGACCGGATCGATTTTCTGAATCACAAGGGACGAACACAGAGGCGGGTGGCACGTGCAGACCAGCAGATCCTCGCCATCGAACGGAATAAGGCGCAGACCGAAATGCAGATGGCGAAGAGAACGCTCGATGCCCTGGAGTTGAGGACACCGGCGAGCGGGCTGGCCTTGTATCGCCTGGATCGACGTCGAGAACCGCAGGTTGGAGACGATGCCATGCCGGGGCAGGTTCTCGTGGAGATTATCGATCTGGCGACCTTCCAGGCCCGCATCTACGTTCTGGAGCGCGATGCTGGAGGGCTGTCCAGGGGAAAAAGCGTCAACCTGAGACTGGATGCGATCCCGGGGCGCGATTTCGTGGGGACGATCACGGGGGTATCGGCGGTATCGCAGTCACTCGAGCGCAACTCTCCCCTGAAATACTTCACCTGTGAGGTGGCGATGACGGGCGTGGGGGAAGCGGCGACGAGAATCAAGCCCGGAATGACGGTGAGGGCCGAGGTCATCCTGGAACGGTTCGATTCCTGCTTCGTCATCCCGGTCAGTGCGGTGACGATGAAGGAAACGGAAGCGACGATCTATGTCCAGAACGGGGAGACGTTCGATCCAAGGATCGTCCAGGTGGGGACAAGGAGCCATGGGCTGTATCCGATCCTGAGCGGGGTCCAGGACGGGGAAGTCGTGGCATTGAGGAATCCGTTCGAATCGAGGAAGAGTTATCTGCCGGACTTCAG
>CP070717.1:1555004-1566148 GCA_020350445.1 Acidobacteriota bacterium
CTTCTCGGTTCGTTCGGCACTTGCGATTGGCGGAGGCCGGATTCTCGGTGCCGGTAGCGATGAGGAGATCAATCGCTTCAGAGGGCCAGAGACCCGGGTAGTTGACCTCGGCGGCAAGACAGTTCTGCCGGGTTTGATCGATTCTCATTCCCATCCGGCCGGAGCCTCAGTGATCGAGTTCGACCACGAGATTCCTTCAATGCAGACGATCGAAGAAGTGCTCTCCTACATCAAACAGAGAGTGGCCGTCTCCAAACCGGGAGATTGGATTTGGGTTAAGCAAGTCTTCCTGACCCGGCTCAAGGAACAGAGGTATCCCACCCGTGAGGAACTCGACCGAGTTGCCCCTGAGAATCCCGTTGTCTTCAGAACGGGGCCGGATGCTTCGGTGAATTCACTCGCTCTGAAGCTCGCCGGAATTGATGAAGACTGGAAGGTCGACGACGGAGGGACAGGTTTTGCCGAGAAGGATCCCGAAACCGGCAAGTTGACCGGAATCTTGAGGAACTGCAGCCGATACCTGACTCCCGAGTCCGGTTTGAAATCGCCAACCCGGGAGGACCGGAAGGCATCACTCAGGAAACTGTTCGCCGACTACAACCGGGTTGGGATCACGGCGGTCGCTGAGCGGGATGCCTCGAGAAACGAAGTCGAGCTGTACACTTCGATGCATCAGAATGGAGAGTTGAGCGTTCGTTCCTATCTCTCTCTGCACATCGATTCTATCCAGCCGATCGAGGAGATCCGCGCCCGTGTGCAGAGCGTGGCGAAGGGAGATCTCTATTCCGGGGACTCGATGCTGAGGATGGCGGCGGTCAAGGCCTATCTCGATGGAGGTATGCTGACGGGGAGTGCCTATATGCTCGACCCCTGGGGGACGAGTCAACTGTATGGAATTACCGATCCCGAGTATCGCGGCATCCAGTTCATCCCCGACGAGAAACTGGTTGAGATCTTGAGGATCTGCTTCGAGAACAACGTCCAGTTTATGGCACATTCCGTCGGCGATGGTGCTGTCGACGCTTTCATCCGGGCCTGTGAGACGCTGGAGGGCGATTTCGATATCCGGCAGCAGCGGCCCGTGATCTGTCACTCGAACTTCATGGCCCCAGATGCGATTGAGCGCGTTGCTCGACTGGGGATCACTGCTGACATTCAACCCTCGTGGCTCTTCCTCGACGGGAGAACTCTCGTGGGGCACTTTGGAATCGAGAGGATGAGTCGTTTTCAACCACTGCGGCAGTTGTTTGCCGCCGGGGCAATCGCGGGGGGAGGGTCCGATCACATGCAGAAGATCG
Organism: Acidobacteriota bacterium; assembly: GCA_020350445.1. Lineage (GTDB taxonomy): Bacteria > Acidobacteriota > UBA6911 > RPQK01 > JAPXNP01. The sequence continues at coordinate 1,556,303 of CP070717.1, forward strand.
GCTCTCTACGTTCAATCAACTTCTATGATCCCTGGAAGGCGATCTGGGTGACCATGACGCGCCGGGCGCACTGGCTCGATCAGCCCATTCGTCCAGAGAATGCTCTCTCCCGTGTCGAAGCCATCCGCTTCTTTACGATCAACAATGCCTACCTGCTGCAGGCGGAAAAGGAGTACGGTTCACTCGAAGCGGGTAAACTTGCCGATTTCATTGTCATTTCAAACGATATTCTGACCTGTCCTGTCGATGAGATTCCCAACACTAAGGTGCTCAGTACCTACGTGGGTGGGAACCTGGTCTTCGAGCAGAAAGCGGATCGTTAAGGGGCTTGGCGGCCTGACCGACTATTGAAGCAGGGGAGCAACCGTCGTCCAGACGGTCTCGGCCACAATCCGATGTCCTTCACTGGTAGGGTGAATCCCATCTCCCAGATTTAGCTGGGGCTTTCCGGCGACACCCTCGAGCAGGAAGGGGATCAGGGGGGCGTTGTTCTCTTCTGCGAGTTCTCTGAAGATAGCGCGAAACCGGTCTGTATACTCGTGACCGAGATTGGGCGGAACCATCATGCCGGCAATGACCAGTTGAACGTCGGGGTACTTTGCACGGGTCTGATCGATGATCCCCTGAAGATTTTGCTTGGTGGTCTCGAGGTTGATTCCCCGAAGTCCGTCATTTGCACCCAGTTCGAGAATGAGGACATCAACCGGTTGCCGAAGCAGCCAGTTGATACGATTGAGCCCCCCAGCTGAGGTGTCGCCACTGATTCCGGCGTTCACGACCCGATAGGGAAGGTTCGCCGCATCGATCTTCTCTTGGACCAGGGCCGGAAAGGCCAGACTCGTATCGAGTCCATAACCTGCTGCCAGGCTGTCGCCCAGGACGAGAATTGTCTTCTTTTCACTGGCTGCCGAAACAAATGCCACTGTTATGCTTAGGAAGCACAGGAGCAGTGCAGGGTATGGGATTGAAGGGTTCGATACTGGAAAGTAGTTCATTCGCGAATCCATCTGATTTCTGCTCTTATATTACGATAGTAAGCCAATGATGAACGCCGACATGAATGCCGAGCCGATGCGTCGAACAATTCTAACAGCTGCAAACCTGACAAAGGCCTACAAGAGTGGTGAGCGGGAATTGACCGTTCTGAAAGATGTAACATTCGAAATCGAAGAAGGATCGAGCTGTGCGGTTGTCGGACCTTCGGGGAGCGGGAAAACCACCCTGCTGGGTCTGTGCGCAGGTCTCGACCGGGCGAGTTCCGGTACGGTCAGCCTGGTTGGGGAGGATCTCTCCCCGTTGTCGGAGGAGGAGCTCGCTGAACTGCGGAATCGTTATGTCGGATTTGTGTTTCAGTCCTTTCAACTGATCCCGACCTTGACCGCCATCGAAAACGTGATGGTTCCGGCGGAACTCCGTGGAGAGACCCGGGTTCACCGCCGGGCCAAGGAGCTTCTCGAAAAGGTGGGCCTTTCTGACCGGCTCCACCATTATCCGACTCAGCTTTCGGGTGGAGAACAACAGCGGGTCGCGCTGGCCAGAGCCTTTGTGAACAAACCGCGGATTCTCTTTGCGGATGAGCCGACGGGCAATCTCGATGCGGAAACCAGCGATACCGTGGAGAAGTTGTTGTTCGATCTGAACCATGAGAGTGGGACCACGCTAGTGTTAGTGACTCACAACCTTGAACTGGCCGAAAAGACCGACCGGATCATCTCGCTGCGGGGTGGGATGGTCGTCTCAGATCGGTTGACCGAAAGCAGGAGCCTGGTTTCACAATGAATTGGGGTTGGATTCTGCAGATGGCCTGGCGGGATAGTCGACACAGCCGTCGAAGGCTCATCCTTTACATGTCTTCGATCGTCATGGGGGTGGCTGCCCTCGTATCGGTCAGATCGTTCAGCGATAACCTGCTTCATTCCGTCGAGCAGCAGGCCAAGATCCTTCTCGGCGCTGACCTGGCAATTCGTTCCAATTCGCCATTCGACCCCGAGGATGAGGCATTCCTTCAATCTATCGGGGGTATTCAGGCCCGGCAGGTGAGCTTTTCTTCGATGGCGCTCTTCCCGACGCAGCAGGCAACGCGGTTGGTACAGGTTCGGGCCCTGCGGGGGGAATTCCCGTTCTATGGGGAATTTGAGACCGAGCCAGCCAGTGCCGCTCGTGATTTTCAGTCGGGAAAGTTGGCCCTTGTCGACAATATCCTGATGCTCCAGTACGGGGTCGAAGTGGGAGACCCGATCAAGATCGGCAATGTCACCTTTGAGATTAAGGGCAGGCTCCTGCAGATTCCGGGCGAGTCAGTGGCCTTCTCGGAGTTCGCACCGAGGATTTACATTCCTGAGACGTTTGTTGAGGAGACGGGACTGGTGCAATTGGGAAGCCGGGTCCGGTTCCACGCGTTTTTCAAATTGCCGGTCGATTTCGACGCTGACAAATTGGTCGAGGCCACCGATGAAGAGAGGGAACGGCTCGAGCTTTCAGCCGATACGGTCAGCGAACGGAAGGAGCGCTTCGAACGGCAACTGAACAATCTGGACCGATTCCTCAGTCTCGTAGGATTCATTGCCCTGGTTCTTGGGGGGATCGGGGTCGCCAGTTCAATCCACCTATACATACGTCAGCGGATGGAAACGGTCGCTGTGCTGCGCTGTGTCGGTGCCCGTCCCTACGCCAGTTTCGCCATTTACCTGGTTCAGGCAGGCCTCATGGGTATCCTCGGGGCACTCGGCGGAGCCTTGATCGGGATTGGAATTCAGCGACTCATTCCCCTGATTCTGGGAAATCTGATTCCGCTCGAAATCGAACAGGCCGTGTCCTGGGGTGCAGTTGGACAGGGCGTTCTGGTCGGCCTCGGTACTGCTTTGTTGTTTGCCCTGATTCCACTCTTGCCGGTTCGGCGGATTTCGCCTCTCCTGACCCTGCGGTCCGACTATGAAAACGCAACTGGAGGGAAGCGTGACCTGCTGGTGATTGTCGCTTTTGGGTTGGTTGGGTTGGCCCTCCTGGGCTTCTCTCTCGCCTATTCTTCCCGCTGGCAGGTGGGGTTGGGGTTCTTTGTCGGGCTGGTCGTGACCCTGGGATTGCTGACAGCTTTAGCCAAGGTGACGATGGTCATCACCCGACGCTATTTCCCGAGTGGGTGGCAATACGTGTGGAGGCAGGGCTTAGCCAACCTCTACCGGCCCCATAACCAGACCGTAGTTCTGATGCTCGCCGTCGGCCTCGGGGCGTTCTTTATCCTGACGCTCTATCTTACCCAGGTCAGCCTGCTCGATGAAGTCTCCTCATTCGGAGAGGAAGGACGGCCCAACCTCATCTTCTTCGACATTCAGACCCCGCAGAAAGATGAGCTCAGGCAGATTGTTGACTCGATGGACATGGAGGTGCTCCAGGAAGTCCCTATCGTGACGATGAGGCTTGCTTCGGTTAAAGGTATTGGAGTGGATGAACTCCGCGAGGACGAGTCCTACGGTGGGCGTCGCTGGGCTTTGCGTCGGGAATATCGCTGTACTTATCGGGACGAGCTCTGGGACTCGGAGACGTTGTTGGAGGGAACCTTTGCTGGTCGAAATGATGAGCAGATAGCAGAAGTTTCGCTCGAGCAGGGGATTGCCGAGGATCTCGACGTAAAGATAGGAGATTCTCTGACGTTCGACATCCTTGGGATTCCGCTCGAAGCCCGGGTGGGTAGTATCCGGGCTGTTGAGTGGAGAAACTTCCAGACAAATTTCTTTATTGTCTTCCCGACAGGTTTCCTGGAAGAGGCCCCGCAGTTTCACGTCTTTGTTTCGCGGGCCGACACGCCGGAGAAGTCGGCGGCTTTGCAGCGAGCTGCGATCCAGCGATTTCCCAATGTCTCGGCAGTCGATCTCTCCCTCGTCATCGATACGATTGACTCGATTCTCGAGAAGCTTACCTTCGTCATCCGTTTCATGGCGTTGTTTTCAATTATCACCGGATTTGTCGTATTGACCGGTGCGATCGTCTCGGGTCGCTATCAGAGGATGAAGGAGTGCATTCTTTTGAGGACGCTGGGAGCATCCCGCCCCCAGATCCGGCGGATTCTTCTGATCGAATACCTGTTTCTCGGAATCTTTGCCTCGATCACCGGTATCGTGTTGTCGCTCGTCGCCAGTTGGGCGATCGTGTACTTCGTTTTTGATGCGGTCTTCATTCCAGAGTTCATGGCGGTCGTTGTTGTTCTCGGAGCCGTGGTTTTCCTGACGATTGCGATCGGGATGTCGAACAGCCGTGGCCTTTTGGAACATCCACCGTTGGAAGTCCTGAGAGCCGAGGATTAGAGCGATTAGGAGTGAGCTTGAAGATCGCATTGATTCAACAGCATGCCGGGCCATCGGTCGAACGGAACATCGAACGTGGAGTTGCTCATTTCAAGCAGGCTGTAGCTTCGGGAGCTGAACTGATTGTTTATCCCGAAGTCGTTTTCCAGCGTTTCTTCCCCCAGCATAAGCGGCAGGGGAGCCCCTATGTTCCTGATGCGGAGACAATTCCGGGTCCTCTGACCGACAGGTTTTCCAGGCTGGCTCGTGAGGCCGGTGTGGTCACGGTGCTGAACCTTTATGAGCAGGAAGGCGACCACAGGTATGATGCGTCTCCGGTGATCGATGCAGACGGCAGCCTGCTTGGTGTCACTCGAATGCTCCACATTATGGACGGCCCTGGCTTTTATGAACAGGACTATTACGATCCGGGCGACCGGGGGGTGCAGGTCTACGAAACGGCGGTCGGCCGGCTGGGAGTGGCGATCTGCTATGACCGGCATTATCCCGAGGTGATGAGGGCCCTGGGAGTGGGAGGCGCCGACCTCGTTGTTGTACCGCAGGCCGGGGCAGTCGATGAATGGCCTGGCGGCCTCTTCGAAGCTGAACTGCAGGTGGCGGCGATGCAGAACGGGTTCTTCACGGCCCTGGCAAACCGAGTCGGCGAGGAAGATTCTCTTACCTTTGCAGGCGAGTCTTTCGTGACCGATCCGAGAGGGCAGGTGATTGCCCGGGGGCCGCGGGGAGAGGACGCCATCGTTCTCGCTGATCTTGATTTCAGCCTCTTGGCCGATTGCCCGGCACGGCGGCATTTTCTCAAAGATCGGCGCCCCGAGATCTATCCATTGAAGTGATTTTCCAGACTGATCAGACAGCCGGGATCAAGATGGGGTAGCATTCCTTGCAATGAGTCGCGAAGGTGCTGTGCTTTTGACCCTCATCGTCTACAAAGTTTGTCTCGTGGCGATCGGTCTATATTACGAGAGACGGACCCATGACGGGGTGGACTTCTATCTTGGAGGTCGTAAGCTGGGCCCGCTCGTAGCGGCTGTCAGTGCATCTGCGAGTTCTTCTTCGGCTTGGACCCTCCTGGGTGTGAGTGGTGCGGCTTATGCCTGGGGATTCTCGTCACTCTGGCTCTTTCCCTCCTGTGTGGGTGGTTTCCTTATCAACTGGTACATCCTGGCCCCGTCCCTCCAAAAGCTCAGCCGCGAGCAGGGTTCGGTCACGGTGACCGAGGTGCTGGCAACTCTCGGCAGGGGAACTACCTCGAAGGCGATCCGGGTCCTGGCTTCGGTGATCATTCTTGCGTCACTGGTCACCTATGTTGCTTCGCAGTTTCAAGGTGCGGGAAAGACCTTTGCTGAGACGTTTGACATCTCTTCGGGCGAGAGCATTCTGATTGGTTCAGGGATTGTGGTCCTGTACACCATGCTGGGAGGGTTTTGGGCGGTGAGTGTAACCGACACGCTGCAGGGATTACTGATGGCGCTCACCTCCCTAATCCTGCCGATTGCGGCGCTGAGTGCTGTTGGTGGATTCACTGGACTTGCCGATGGTCTCGTTGCGGCAGGGGATGAAAGCCTGATGAGTCTGACCCGGAACCTTCCCTTTGTCTCGGCTGTGGGCTTTGTCCTCGGATTGCTGGGGATCGGATTGGGTTATCCCGGGCAGCCCCATGTCGTGAACCGCTTTATGGCCCTGGCAGATACCCGCAATGCAGTCAAGAACGCCAGAAGGATCGCGATCGCCTGGGCTGTCGTGGTTTACACCGGGATGATCCTCGTCGGGTTGTGTGGGAGAGTACTCTATCCCGATCTGGCTGATTCAGAAGTCGCTTTTGTTACGCTGACCAATTCGCTGTTCAGTCCGGTTGTGGCGGGAGTGATGCTGGCCGCGGTCCTTTCCGCGATCATGTCGACGGCAGACAGCCAGTTGCTCGTGGCTGCCTCAACGGTCTCCCATGACCTGCGTCTGGCGGAGAAATCGAGACTGTCACCCATTGCGCGTTCTCGCCTCGTGGTACTGTTACTGAGTATCGCAGCGGTCTGGGCCGCTGTACTGGGCTCACAAGAGATTTTTTCGCAGGTTCTGTTTGCCTGGGCTGCGATGGGATCGGCCTTCGGTCCACTGTTGCTGGTGCTGGTCTTTGGAGGACGTGTTTCCGCTCGGATGCGGTTTGCAGCGATCCTTGTCGGTTTTCTGTCCAGTGTTTTGGCTTTCTACCTGGTTCCTGTCGAAAGCGCCTGGAAGGGTGGACTGGAACGGATGCTTCCGTTCTTCTTGAGTCTCGCCATTGCGTTGGTGGGAGCGTGGTATTCCCGTCGTAGATCCTGACCCGTAAAGGGTCGGTCTCTGAAACACTTCAGCAGAAGTTACGTATTATCGTGGGTTAAGAACCTGATTTTAGACGCGACTGCGTTCAGAGGTTTTCTCGTGAAAAAGCTATTAGTAATTATTCCGATCCTGGCGATTGCAGGACTTGTTGGGTTTCGTCTGTACGGTGAGTTGACGTCGTCGGAGGCGTCCCCTGGAGACAGACAGTTTATGCAGCGTCCGGCGATGCTTGTCGGTACCGCTGAGGCCCAGCTGCAGTACTTCCAATCCAATCTGGAAATCCTTGGGGAATTGGCTCCCCTGGCATCTGTTGATGTGATGTCAAGGGTCAGTGGCCGTCTAAAGGAATCCCTGGTGGAACGGGGAGATACTGTCCGCAAGGGTCAGCTTCTCGCCGTAGTCGATGACGAAGATCTCCTGCAACAGATTCGACGGGCGGAAGCCTCGATCGAGGTGGCCCGGGCTGCTGTAAACCGGGAGCAGGCCTCTCTGGATAACCTGGAAATCCAGGTCAGGCGTCTGCAGGAACTCCACACTGATGCACTGATTTCGACTCAAGATCTCGAGGACGCAGAGAGCCGTTTGCGTGTGGCGGCTGCTCAGTTGGAACTGGCCAAGGCCCAGGTGTCGCAGGCTGAAGCGGCACTGAAAGAGCTCAAGATTCAGCGGGAGTACACCCTGGTCTATTCCCCGTTGGATGGTTTCGTGGGGTCCCGCAATCTCGATCCTGGAGCGTTGGTGAATCCAAACCTGCCGATAACGCGAGTGATCGATGTCAGCAGGGTCAAGACGGTTGTGCCTGTCTCTGAGGTTGTCTTGAGTCAGATCAAACCGGGCTTATCCGCACAGGTTAGGGTGGATGCCTATCCCAGTAGGCTCTATTCCGGGCGTATTGTTCGAATCAGCCCGTTCCTCAACCCCGAGACTCGTACTGCTGATATCGAGATCGAGATCGCAAACGAGGCGGGGGAATTGAAGCCCGGAATGTTTGCCCGTGTGACGATTGAGGCCCAGCGTCCGCAACCCCGGCTGGCCATTCCTCGTTCAGCACTCCTCACCCGGGGAGACAGTAAGGGGGTCTTCCTCCTCGATGATGAACTGGTGACCCACTTCCTTGAGATTCGGATCGGCCGGATTCAGGGCGATTATGTCGAAGTGCTCGAAGGCCTCGACGAGGGCGTCACAGTGGTGACGAACGGTGTGCAGAAATTGAATGAAGGGGATAAGGTTAAAATCGGATGAAACTACCTGATCTGGCGATTCGTCGTCCCGTCTTTGTCATCGTTGTCTTTCTCATTCTGACCTTGCTGGGAGCGATCTCCTTCATGCGGCTCCCGGTCGACTTGATGCCTGATATCACTCTCCCGTCAATAACGGTCAGCACCAGCTACGATGGTGTCGGGCCGGAGGAGATGGAGGAACTTGTCAGTATACCGATGGAGAGGGCACTCTCGTCGACTCCGGCTGTCAAGGAAATCACCTCGACTTCTTCCGAGGGAAGCAGCAGTATCCGTCTTTCGTTTGAATGGGGCACTGACCTCGAATCCGCAATGGATGAAGTCCGAACCCGTGTCGATCGCGCGCGAGGGCAGCTGCCCGATGATGCCGATCCACCTTCCATCTTTAAGTTTGATGTCGGGGTGTTCCAATTTGTCTTTCTCGGTGTCTCCAGTGAGATGCCCCCCAGGGAGCTCCGAGAGTTTGCAGAGAAGCAGCTCCAGTATCGGTTCGAGAGAATTCCCGGTGTGGCGCAGGCCGATATTTGGGGTGGCTTGGAGCGTGAAATCCACGTCAATCTCGACCGCGAGAAGATGCACTCGCTCCGTATCAGCCCCAACCAGGTGATTGCTGCGCTTCGGAGGGAGAACCTCAACGAACCGGCAGGACATGTCATTGAAGGCGATTTTGAGTTGCTCATGCGGACCGAGGGTGAATATGCCTCGCTCGACGAGATCGCCAAGACGATGGTGACCCGCCGGGGTGGATTTCCAATCTACATCAGCGATATCGCAAACATCGAAGACAGCCATTCTGAAGTGCGCAATCTCGTGCGAGTCGACGGGGTGTCGGGCATTCGGATGTCGATTCGAAAACAGTCGGGCGCTAACACGGTAGATGTGGCGGGACGAGTCAACGAAGAGATTGAGCGCATCAATCGAGACTTCCCCGAAGTCCGTGTCTCGAGTATCTTCGATTCCTCGAAGTTCATTGAACGGGCGGTCACGAATGTTCGTGATGCCGCACTCTACGGTTCGCTCCTGGCGGTCTTCATCCTGCTGCTCTTCCTGAGGAACTTCCGGAGCACCCTGGTCATTGCTATCGCGATTCCGATCTCCATCATCGCCACCTTCGGCTTGATGTATTTCTATGGCTTCACGCTGAATACAATTACTTTCGGAGGCCTCGCTTTGGGTGTCGGGGTCCTTGTGGATAACGCCATCGTTGTCCTCGAGAATATCTTCCGGCACAGGCAGTCGGGGGCAGAGAAGATCGCTGCCGCTCGAACCGGTGCCGAGGAGGTAGCCCTGGCGATTACCGCTTCAACCCTGACAACGGTTGTAGTCTTCATTCCGGTCGTGTTTATGGCCGGGATTTCAGGGGTGATCTTCCAACAGTTGGCCTGGGTCGTCTCCTTTGCTTTGTTCAGCTCCCTCCTGGTCGCATTGACGCTGGTTCCTTTGATGGCCAGTCGGTGGGTGAGGGTTAGAGAGCCGAGAGAAGGGTCCTTTGGCTATACCTTTATCCATAGCACCACGCGACTGCTCGACAGCCTCGATCATACCTATTCCGAAGGGATTCGATGGGCCTTGAGGCATCGCTGGATTGTTGTGACGGCGAGCTTGGCCGCTGTCGTTGGTACGCTCTTCCTGGTGCAGTTCATCGGCTTCGAATTCCAGCCCGAGACCGATGAAGGTGAAGTCCGGATCAGCCTCGAACTCCCGGAAGGAACGAGACTTGATACCACGGACGAAATCACTCGACGAGTGGAAGAGATCGTCAAGGCACAGGTCCCTGAGACGGCAAATGTATTGACTGAAGTGGGTTCGCCCGGAGGATGGCGTGTCGCGAATACGAACACTTCAAGTATTCGAATCAGCCTGCTTCCCCAGGACCAGCGGACCCGTTCTTCGCAGGAGATTGCTGCGGCGTTGCGGGCCCCGATGGAGGAATTTGCGGGCGTCGTGTCTCGAACCAGAGCCTCGGGTGGAAACTTCATCATGCGGATCGC
>CP070717.1:1566248-1571330 GCA_020350445.1 Acidobacteriota bacterium
AAGAGGACGTTATACCGGTTTTCTTCAGCGGCACAGTGAAGGAAAGGCATAGAGAGAAGAAGAACAACTGAGGCCAACCTATTCATCGAGTCCTTTCCTACCCTTTCAACGGTTCCGACATCCAGCTTTATAGCAGGCGGTTGATGCACAAGTCCAAGCAAAGTCAGGTCAGTGGTCAAAACATCCGGAGACAAGCTGGAAGCTTGTCGTACTCAATAGTCGACCTGACCCTCGAACTGCAGCTTCGCTGGATCGAAGTCAATCGAGACCTTCATCTTGCCGGGAACTCGTAGACGAGTCGTGAACTGTACCCGATCGGTATTCGAGGTGATCTCAGGCCGGGCAAACCGGAACCACGCTTCACCAAACGTGGTGTCCTTCGGTGGGACATACCTCTGCAGCGGAAGTTTCAGACTCCCCACTGTCAGAAACGTCTCTTTCTGCAACTGTTCGAAAGGCTGCTTATCGAGGCGTCGATGAAATGAAGGCGGGAAAGCGATTATTGAGATCACAAACTCTCCCTGCAAATGTATCTGCTCAGCCATTTCCTGGACACTCTCGGCGTCGGGTGTTTTCAGATTCACCACGTTTGGCTCGGGCTGGGCCTGAAAAGCCAGTGCCAGAGCCAAACGGATCGGTCGAGCCGACTGAATCCGGGCGCAGATTCTGCCATCACGGGCAAGTCCCCTCGAATTGAAGAAGCGAAATTCCTTATAGCCGACCCAGGGGGACTTCCAGAGGATGGCTTCAGCGTCCTGCAGGGTCCAGTGTTCGGGAGGCTTGTCTATCCAAGGCCGTCCTTCGCCGAAAGCAGCCGTGACCACCAGCAGGATGCCGGAAACAGAAACGAACAGTAGAAGAAGTCGTACGACCCTCACCCGTCGTATCCCCCAGTCCAAACCATCACTCTCTGGCCGCCTGGATCAGGGCTTCTCATGATTTATCCGGTTGGACGCTAACCCTCTCGAAACAAGGGATTTTGAAGAATGCCAAGCGCCAAACGCTCAGAGAGATTCCTCCGAACACAATGATACAGAAGACGGGGATTCGTTCAACAGTCATATTCAACGAAGCAACAGCCAGGAAAGTCACTGAGGAGTCGGCAGATCGTACTCAAGATCGTTTGTTTCGGAAGGCTGACCCGAAGCCGGTCGACCAATCCCGGCCGGAGACAGAAGCGGGGTAACAACAGGCTCTCAGGGGTTCTTCAATGGCGGGATATCAAGACGCTTGAGCAGTTCATCAAACCTCGCGTCCGCCCGAAATGGATCGAAAGGTGGGAAGCCAGTGAAGTAGAGAATCGACTGGAGTTCCTCCTCGGCACGGCCCAGTAAGACCCACGCACTTTCGAGATCACCTAACGCTGCCAGAGCCCAGGCCTCGGACACCACTGTGGGTGCGGATTCCGGACGTGAACGCAGCTCCTTGATCACGGCTTCAGCTTCCTCCCGTCGGCCCGCCGCTGCGAGTCCCCATCCCAGCAAGGCGAGAATAAAGCCCCGCCCTTTGGAACAGGCGGCTGCGCGCTCCAGAGCCTCCACGCCTTCATCAAGGCGGCCCATCGCGACCTTGGCGACCCCTGAGCACCAATGGGCCAGAGAGTTCTCCTTTTCGAAGGCGAGAGCCTGCTCGGCAAACAGATCAGCCTCGGGCGGCTTGCCCGCTTCCAGTAGACCCGCAGCAGTCATGGCGTAGGGATAAGCCGACAGGGGGTCTAGCTCTCGAGCAATCTCAAATTCTCTACTGGCCTCGTCATAGCGGTTCTGGATGCTGAGTAAGAATGCCAGCCAGCAGTGGGATTGAACGAAGGTCGGCTGGAGTTCGATCGCCCTCCGAAACCCTCTCTCAGAATCCCTCCATCTCGCCTCGCAGAACGCAATCATGCCTTCGACGTAAGCCCCTTCAGCCGACTCACCCTGGAGGCTCAGGGCGTTTGCCAGCGCATCCTTCGCAGTCGTGAAAGCCTCTCGCGAAGGGATCAGACTGTACAGGGCCGCAAGGACATTGCCTTCAGCCATGCCAACCCAGGATGGGCCATGGGAAGGGTCCAGAGCGAGCGCCTGCTCGTACGATTTCAGGGCGTTCCCGTGATCGTTTTTCGAATACCTGAAGTGCCGGCCCCTGAGGTAGTGGCGGTATGCCTCGAGATTGCCGACCTGGCTTCGCTCAGGAATCTTTCGCACACCCGGAGCCAGTCGCGAGGTAACCGCCTCAACCACCCCCGCCGCGATCTCATCCTGGACGGAAAAGACATCGACCGCATCACGGTCATACCGTTTTGACCAGAGCTGGTAGCCGCTCTCGATCTCTGTCAACTGCGCAGTAACTCGCATCCGATTTCCAGCAAGCCTGACGCTACCTTCCAAGACCTGACTTACCGAAAGCGCTTGACCGATCGACTTCAAATCGCCGCCTTCCGCCACCGCCTTGAACGTCGACGTCCTCGAAGCCACTCGGATGCCTTCGACATGGACAAGGGCGTTCATGATCTCCTCCGCCATTCCTTCGCAGAAATAGTCCTGGTCTTTGGCGGGGCTCATGTCGGAAAACGACAGCACTGCAATCGCGATGGATTCCGCACCTCCCGCCGGGGAGCCCGCAGCCGAAAGACTCACGGCCGTCGTGGCGCCAGCGGGCTGGTCGGTCTCCAGCCCTGCCCTCCGCAGCCCGTCGATCAGTTCCTCGAGGAGTTCCCCAGGGCCGACCCAACGCTCCCATTCCTCACGTGCAGTGGCGCCAAAATCGGGCTTCTGTGCAAGCAGCTCTGCCACAGCTTGTCGAGCCGCCCGCCGATCGCCGAGCTTTCCGTACACGGAGGCAAGCGACGCATGCGTGAAGTAGTAAGTCGGCATGTTGATCTTGAGGGCAATGTCGAGGGCAGCACTATAGTCTTTCTGGCGAAAGGCATTTAAGAAGATGCTGAAGCGGAACCAACCCGGATGATGGGGATTGAGCCGCATGGCCCGCTCCGCCAATGCACATCCCTCGTCCCACTGGCCGGAATAGGCCATTAGGATTCCCATGAACGCGGTCGTGCATCCATCCATCGGATTTAGAGCAATCGCACGTTCGGCCGCAATCCGAAAAGCCTGGGATTCCCGCCTGAAAAACAAGGCCTGGGCCAGCGTGTGATGAGCGAAATGGTTTGAAGGTGCTATCCCGACTGCCTTGCGGGCAGCTGCCAAAGATCGATCGAGGGGATCAGGCTTGACGTTGAATCCGTGCTTGTACTCCTCGGCGTACATCACAGACAGCAGAGCCCAGCAGTCAGCGTTCCCAGGTTCTTCGGCGACGGCCCTTTCCAAACAAGTCCGCGCCTCCAGGTGATCTTCAGCTGTCAGCCGAACGTAGTAGCCAAATCCGCGCAACATAGCCTCATAGGGGCTCAGCTGGTCGATCGGCCGGCTGCGGATCGCCTCGCTCATGGTGTGCGGGAGCACACCGTTCATATCGGCAACCGTTGAAACGATCTTGGGAGCCAAGTCATCCTGCAGATCGAAAACCTCCTCCGGACGGAACGTTCGATTGTAAGTCTCAGCCCACTGATGGGTTCCCGAAGCGGTATCGACAAGCTGAACCGTCACCCGCAGCACCGACCCGGCCTGACGTATGCTTCCCTCCATAATGTACCGTGCACCCAGTTCCCTCCCGACAACCCGTACGTCACGGTTCTGGCTAGCGAAGCGTGCTGTGGAACCGCGGGAGATGACCCTGAGGTCAGTAAACCGGGACAGGCCGGTCACGATATCCTCCGTCAGGCCCTCAGCCAGGGCCTCGATCGACGGATCGGCAGACCGGCAAAGGAACGGCAGCACTGCAATCCAGAAACAGTCTTCCCCTGAGATCGGTCCGGGAACCCTCGATTCACCGGTCTGTTTCGCTTCCAGGATCCGGCGGTTTCCTGTAACCCGTTCAGAACCCTCAGGAACGTTGACTGACGAAGACGCTTCCGTTCCCAACGCCTTCAGCTCGGCGAGGACATCTGTTGCGGTCTGAAACCGATCAGCAGGATTCTTTTCGAGACATCCTTTGATGACCTGGCTCAAGCCGGCCGGAAGGTCGGGCCGAACGTCGGTCACTGGCGCTGGATCGTCCCGAAGGATCGAAGACATCAGGGCTGGCAAGCTCGAGCCCACAAACGGCCGCTCTCCGGTGACCATCTCATAGAAGAGCGTTCCAAGGGAAAAGATATCAGAACGATGATCGACGCTCTTGGCCTCCACCTGTTCCGGCGACATGTATGGAACAGTACCGACGACCGTTCCAGCAGCGGTCAATGCAATCGATGTCAGCCCGCCAGAATCAGTGTCGCCACCAGCCTCCTGCAACTTTGCCAGTCCAAAGTCCAGTACCTTCAAGCGGCTGTCGGAGCCGACCATCACGTTCGAAGGCTTGAGATCGCGATGGACAACTCCCTTTGCATGGGCAGCTGCCACCGCCTCAGCCAGCGGCAAGGCCAAGACCAGGAAGCTGGTGAAGTCCAACCCTTCGCTGGGTATCAACTGGTCCAGAGTCTTCCCCTCCACCAACTCCATCGTCATGAAGTAGATTCCCTCAGCTTCTTCGACAGAGTGGATCGTCACGATACCGGGATGATTGAGAGCCGCTACTGCCCTCGCTTCCAGCTTGAATCGTCGGAGTCGCTGAGGGTCAAGAGCGAACTCACTTGGAAGGACCTTAAGCGCGATCTCTCTTCCCAGTCTCTGGTCTTCGGCCTTCCACACCTCGCCCATCCCCCCAGCTCCAAGGGAGGCACTAATCCTGTAGTGGGAAAGAGTCTTACCGATCATTTGATTCGTTCTACTGTGATCAAGAACACCCTGGGTTCAGTTGTCGCCTAGGATAACCTAATCCGTACCTTTCGGAAAAGTTGCGTCGACAGCTCTTCAGGGCAGGCCGCTCAAGTCGAAAGAGGGCCTCAATCGCGTAAACGCTTTACTTCCAAATGGAGGCTGGCCTCGGCTTTTACCGGATAGTCGGCGTCAAGGGATGAAAGTACGGCAACCATCCCTGGTTGCCTCTTCCACCCGTTGAACTCCGTCCCCAAGGGAGGTACGACAACCATCCCTGGTTGCCTCTTCC
>CP070717.1:1571430-1574043 GCA_020350445.1 Acidobacteriota bacterium
AACCGCTCCAGCCCATAACCCTCTTGCGGCAGGACAGGGTGGAGGAGATCGTGGAAGACCCGGGCCGGATCGTGGGGAGTCAGAGCGGACAGAACGACAAGCGCGCCTCCCATCAGACCCATTAGTACCTTGAAGACCACTTCGATGGTCGGGTAACCGCGGAAGAACATCATCCAAAAGCCGAACAGGTAGGAGAAGGCGGCCCAGATCAGGCTGCTGTATGGTGTCGGAAGAGGCAGGACCAGATGAAGGCAGGCTCCCATCAGGGTGTACTTGAAGAGGTTTCGCAGATGTCCCTCGAGCAGTAAGGAAGCAAGAACAGCATAGACAACCCAGGGGCCTTTGCGAGAAAACCCGCTCATCAGGCTCTCCTGACGCAAAATGACATAGCGGCCCGCCGTATCGAGCCAAACGTAGCGCAGGACGAGGCTCAGTGCCAGAACCCAGAGGGCACTGTACCCATAAACTGCTCCCGCTGCCGTGTTCGACACGAAGTCGCCGGGCCCGATTGAGGTTAGGGCGAATACGACACCGGGACCCAGAATCCGATACCAGGGCACCGGACTGGGAGAAGGTACCTGATCTGGCAGGGGTCGGGACTCACCCTTCACCGGGCACCTCCGTTTTCCGGAGGAGGAACGTAGAGAGGTAAGATCTTGGATGCGCGTGTCGCCTTCGGCTCTTCCCGCACAACCTTAAGTGTTCCCCCGTCGGCCCAGAACTTTGTCATTAGCCGGTAACCATCACTCTGGTCACCCAGAAAGGACATCACAGCGTCGATTACCTCGAGGTCGTTCAGTTTGCCCAAACGGGGACTTAAAATGAGATGGACTTCAGTGAGGCCATCGCGAGATGATTCCACGAACTGATAATCAGATGGATCACCGCCAAATCGCTGTGGAAGCAGGTCCTCCACCACGGCAGCAAGATCGGTTGAAGTGAAGAGCATCCCTTCACTCGTCAGCTTCTCATAACTTCGGATCGTGTGGACCGTCTGGCGGAATCCTGCCTGACTCAGCGGGCAGTCACAATTGCGGGTCGCAATGACTCCACGGTCGCCCATCTCAACGTTGATCATGATTTTAGGGAGGCTGGGAAGCAGGCCGGTCAGGTAGAAAGCATCTTGAATCCTCTCCCCTCGATCAGTCGTTTTCTCATCCTGGATTAAAGCCAGTTTGCCCGTGAGCAAGTGGGCCTCGTCCACGCACTGGCGATCGGAACAAGCCATGGCGACTGGTCCCACTTCGGTGATGGCATAGTGGGCACCGAATCGCACTCCGGCGTCGGAGAGAACAACGGCTCTGGCGGGAGTAAGAGCCTCACTGCCTACCCGCATGAAGCAGTGGCTGATGTCCAGTCCTTGATCCTGGGCAGCCCGGCACACCCGAATTGCGCTGCTGACCATGGTATCCAGACAGGCGTTACGGCCGGCACGCTTCTCCTGCGCCAACCACTGCGCGACCTTGCTGGCATGATCCAGCGGTAGATGCTCCGGTGAAGGGAATCGTTCGCCGGACAGACGCGCCATCAGGATGGTGAAATAAGTGAAAAACCAGTACTTCAATCCGCTCGGAAGTTGGAACCAGTTTTGTGAAAACCAGCGGGCTGTAGTCCTTCCGATCTTGGCCTGAAGCAGTGGTTTGCGGATTGCCGACACGGCGGGTGGCACCGTTCGCCAGACTCCCAATGGGGAATCGGAGATCCCGAAAGCCTTGAGAAACAGGTAATGGCAGGCGGCATCAAAGACCAGTAAGTCGAGATCGAGAGAAAGCCGCTGGCTGACGCCCTTCGATCCCCCTGTTTCAGCCTCAAAATGCTTAACCAGGAAAGGGTTATCAAAGTCGGATGAGCAGGCAGGCTTAGGAAGCCCGGGACGAACAGTTCGAGTTCGCCCTTTGAACTCGTCTAGACTGATCGAGACTCCCTCTCTGAGCAGGGTTTTCAGGGCTCCGTCCAATCCCTCATGCTTGACCAGGCGCTGCACGTCTTCAAAACCGATCCCCGCTTGTCTGAAAAGAGGCAGATAGGGGCTCCCGGAGTGGTCGAAAACACTCCGGTTCAAGAGCTGCAGGAAGGCGTCCCCTCGACTGACCTGGGACCGACTGACGATCTGGGTTGCTTGGTCGAGGTCGATCTTCCGTTTCAGGAAAGCATGCAGGCCAGCTGCGTAACGGAAAAACAAGCGTGCGGATTCCAGCACCAGATCAACCTCCCAAGGGTCCGGATTCTAGCTTCGACTCGGTTCTAGATCAAGAAATGCGAATTGCCTTGGCCAAGTGAAAAGCAAGGGACACTATTCTGTCTGGTCTCTCGGCATGCGAAACAAGGAAGAGGGCGAAAAGCAAGGGAAGGGGAGTAAGGGAGGGGGAGAGTGAGGGAGGGGAGAGTGAGGGACACTCCTTTTTGTTGTACCTCTTTTTGTCTCACCGACAAGCCCGGTCGGAAGCTTAACAAGAGAAAATCTGACAAAACAGTGTCCCTTACTCCCCCTTCACAGTGGTGTGAACAATTCCTTGTGCGCAATGCAGGACCCACAACCGAGTTCAGTCGCTTATTGATCGTTTGGTTCTTCTTCGGTCGAGCTCGTGCACATATGTCATGTAGCGGCCGTTC
>CP070717.1:1574143-1577563 GCA_020350445.1 Acidobacteriota bacterium
AGTTGTGAAAGGCTCCGGACTGTATTATGCGGGCCCACAATTCGCAGTCGCCACCCTTCTGAAGGTCTTCATTCCAGTATCCGTATTTCGCCAGACCATCACGGCGGTGGATCACTGCCGCTATCGGCACGTAGCCGATCCCCCGTTTCACCCAGTTCTCGAAGGTTAGAGGATCGTGCAGGTTGAATGACACGGGAGTGATGACTCCTCCCGTCGATACGTCCAGAGGGCGGCTGTAGGCAAACTCCGACTTCTTGTTGTCCATCAGGCGCACCAGCAGCTCAAGGTGGTCGGGGAGCCAGAGATCGTCATGGGACTGGTAGGCAATGATCTCCCCGCGGGCCTCGCGGAGCGCGATGTTGCGATTTGCGTATCCCACTCCCGCCGCTTTTGGGAGATCAAACCAGCGGATCCGCGAATCCCGGAAACCTTTAATCGACTGTTCCGTGGATTCTGCACAGCCGTCGCCGACCACTAGCAGTTCGTAGTCGTCAAAGGTTTGAGCGAGAATGGAGTTGATTGCCAGCGGGAGCACATCTGGGCGGTTGTAGGTGGGGAGTAGTATGCTGACTCTCGTACTCAAGGGAGTTGCCCGATCCGATTACCAGCCCGCCGGGGCGTCAAATTTGTATGGGATTCGATCCGTATCGAGTGGAAGGCGATACTTGTCCGGATTGGCGTGGTCATAGGGAATAGTAGGAAAATTGACTACTACTACGTCGGAGATGCCCGGATTCCGGGTAGCGTGCCAGACACCGGCCGGGATGTTCATCAACCGCCGCCTGTACTGTGTCAGGTAGACCTTGGTCACCAGACCCCGAGTCCCCGAATCCTCTCTGTCATCATAGAGGACGACCTCCATTTCGCCATACAGGACGAAATAGCGGTCCTCGTGCTCCTTGTGCATTCCCCATCCTTTGATCATCCCGGGACGGATCGTAAAGCAGTAAGAAAACACGAGCGGGTCAGGGTGCCAGTCCCAGCGAGAATCGTAAAGCTCGCAGACAGAACCCCGATCGTCGATATGCGTCGGTACATCCTTGAAGGACAGTCCTTCCGGGAACAGGATCAAGGAATCCCCGTCTTCAGATACGGTCTGTCTGTCGCGTCTCACTTCACCGGCTGGATTCATCGTTCCTCCCACTGATTGCCGATTCTACAGAAAACTGCAGGGAGATGCAGGCACTTGTTGATTCCTTCCGGGCGCCTGACGCCAGATCGGCCTCTCAAGCAAGTAGCCACGTTACGAGTCTGCGCAGCCGGCCTCTCAGGAAGCGGGGCGCGACGGGGTGTACCCGGACACCGAAGATCCAAATGCCGAGGAAGAGAGTGCCTGCAGCAACCTCGAGACGATCGGAACAGCCATCCTTCAAATAGTCCCGGATGGTTCGAAGGTAGTTGAACTGATGCCGAATTCCTGGGTCAATTCGCCTGTGAGTGCTGTTCGGGTACATCCTCTTGTGGACCGAACACTGGCGGACGTAGACGAATCTCCGACGCAGTGCCAGCCCAAACATCCAGCAACCGTCGGCGGCGTAGTTGTCGAGGGTCTGCCGGATGAAGAAGGAAGATTCCACGATGGGGTTTCTTCGAAACAGTCCTCTGAAAGGGATTCCGGCCCCCCAGGTGAGGAGAGCTAGAGCTCTTCGAGTCTTGTCCTCCGTTTCCAGAAACGCTGGGGGAAACTCCCTGAAAAGGGGGATTGGACGATCTTCGAGATCTCGCAGATGAAGCCGGCCAAACGAGCAAATGGCTTCCGAATCAGTCTCCAGTCCCGCCACGAGTTTCGAAACATAATCCGCTGGATAGATGTCGTCGTGGGGCATCCAGAGGAAGTAATCTCCCGAGAACCTTCTCAGAAGTTCGTTGTAGTTCTCGACCCAGTTCAGGTCGTCCTGCTCCTGAACGAAAGAAAAGCGCGAATCACCTTTGAAATGCTCCCGCAGGAGATCAATCGTATCGTCAGCGCTGTGACGATCCGAGATGATGATCTCCAGTCGAGGATAGGAGATCCGCTCCAGGTTGGCGATGATGCTCTCCAGGAATCGCCGAGACCTGTAAAGTGGAATCCCGATTGAAACGAGCGGTGGTTCACTTTTCATGCAGTCACAATAGAGGACTTGAGCTCTTGAGCGAGTCGATGAGCAAACAAGGGGGCACAGGTATACTTGCCGGTGTCGATCGAGTAATAGCCGTCGTGGGCGGAGATCCCTGCTGCGTGTCTCTCATGCAGTTCACTCTTTGGGTCCTCGATATCGGTACGGCCCCAGCAGAAGATTGTCCCCCCGGAGAGCTTTCTAACCCGGCACTGCCGCAACCCGGGGACGAGAGCGTCAAACGCTTCGAGGCTGAGCTGCTCGATCTCCGAGGCAATCTGGCCCGGGACCACCCCGGAGTGGGCGACCTCCCACTCGGAAGGGGGTGACAGGTCGGTGGACCAGCCCCTCATGCAGCTCGGGTACCAGGACATGTACGCCTTTCCCAGGCCATCATTGACGATGTCGCCAAAGGGCCCCAGTACAAAGGTTAGAGAGGGTAGGTCGTTCAGTTCTGCGGGAAGGTCTGCCCAGAGTCCGTACTTCAATCGATAGACTCGTCTTCGGTCGGTCTCGATTCCGAACTCGCGGTCGACCCTGAGGCGGTCCGTCCAGAGGCAGTTGACGACGAGGGAGGCGCCCAGCCGAGATTCCTTCCCATCCGCAGTGTGTGTCGCGACTTCGAAACCTCCCGCGGTGCGGCGGACGGAATCGACGGTGTGTCTGTAGAAGGTACTGATTGACGGGCAGCGATGGAGACTCCGACGCAAAACTTCCCGAAGCGCGATCAGGTTGATCGCAACTTCTGCTGTTGGGATTGCTTCGACGACATCTCCATTCCGCAGGATTTGATTCGGGAGTTCCCCTGGTTGATGAGTCCACAATTCTTTGGGCCGGAGGCCGAGGTAGTGCAGTCTCCTGTCTCTTTTCCTCTCCGAAAAGGCCTGCTGGATTTGGACATAGCGTTCGATCAGCACGTCCGGGTGCAGTAATGAATGTCGAAGAACGGCATAGGTGAAGGGGCGGGATCTCAACGCGCCCCAGTCGATCTCGTTCCCTGTCCATTCCTCTATGAGGGGGGCAAAGTGCAGAGCCGCTTCCAGCATCAGAAGAGGTGTTCGCATGCTCGGGTCGTTCGCGTAAACAAGCCCCAAGTGGATCTTGCCTTCGTTACGACGACTGGTTCGGAGCATGCAGTCGGGTGCTCTGTCGATCAGTTTCACCGCATAACCGAGTCGGCTTACAGCCAGAGCGACACAGACGCCCTGGATTCCAGCTCCCAGCACGATGACCTGTTCATTAGACATAGGTTCCTTCCGCACGATTCGGCAACTTCAATTAGGGCAAGGAGGAATCAGTATAAGAGAAGGAGTCGGGCCCCACC
>CP070717.1:1577663-1586420 GCA_020350445.1 Acidobacteriota bacterium
CCTTTGCTACTCGCTCGATTCGGCCCAGGGTCGATGTCACAACTCGCTGCGAGTCAAGCGTTGCCGATTCCACCAGGGCCGCAGGCGTGGTGATCGATCGGCCGTTGAGAACCAGGTTTGAGACGATCCGACGGAGGTTGGACAGCGGCATGAGGATCACCAGGGTGTCAGCAGCTGTTGCGAGCTTCTCCCAGTTGACACCCGGTTCATCGCTGGCCGCGGAGTGACCGGTTACAAAGGCAACGGAAGATGCAACCCCGCGGTGGGTGACCGGGATCCCGGCAGAAGCTGGACCTGCCAGGGCTGACGAGACTCCAGGGACGATTTCGAATTCGATTCCTTCGCGAATCAGGTGAAGAGCTTCTTCTCCTCCCCGTCCAAACAGGAAGGAATCGCCTCCTTTGAGCCGGACAACCCGGTTTCCGCCCCGGGCTTTTTCGACGAGAAGACGGTTGATATCTGATTGAAGGATCGAGAAGTGGCCCCCCCGTTTTCCTACCAGGAGGGTCTCGGCGCCCGATCGGCAGTGAGCGAGCAGAGCAGGGTTGGCGAGCCGGTCGTAGATGACGACATCGGCCTGCTGTAGAAGCCGAAGGCCTTTGACCGTAATCAAGTCGGGATCACCGGGTCCGGCTCCCACAAGAAAGACCTTTCCGGTAGGTTCATCAGTGACAGGCATTCTGATACTCCTCGAGTTTGTCGTCGATCAGCTTTCGGAAAACCGACGGTTCCTGTCCGCGAATTCGGTCCAGGACTGAAGACTCCAGAAGTCCCCGGTAAAAACACTTCCGGTCTGCATAGTTGGGAAGCTTCTGCTTGATCTCTTCCCTCGTCTCGCCCAGGATGTCGAGCAGTTCACCATAGCCGGCGTACCGGCGCTCGAACTCCTGTCGGATCAGAGCAGCCAGTGATGGGCTCTTGCCTGCCGTGGAGACGGCAAGACTTAGATCTCCCATGCGTCCGATCGAAGGGAGTATGAAGCTGCAGAACCGAGGCTTGTCAACAATGTTGACGAACTTGCCCGACTCTTCTGCGCTCTTAAAGATTCTCTCCGCCTGATCCTCGTCGACATCAGCGACAATGAGCCAATTGCCTGGCAGGTCAGCAGGGTCAAACTGCTCCCTCCGGCAAATCCGGGCTCCGGCCGCCAGGAGGTTCGTGGCTTTCTCATCAATCAAAGGACCGCTGCCGATTACCAGGCAGGTACGTCCCTCCAGATTCAGTGAGACCGGATAGGTCTTCATGTTGGCTGACCTCCAGGTCAAATAGCTGTTTGAGCCGCTCGAGTCCTAACCGGCTGCAGGTATCGCCGAACGACTCCTGTTCAAGACGTTCCCGACGATGGATTCCAAGAAGCGTCGAGATGACTTCGAACAGCTGCTCGGATCCGACATCCTCGAGGAACAGCTCAGCCAGGCGGGTGCCTTCGCGATTTCCTCCGACATAAAGGTGATAGCCATCAAGGCTCTTGCCGACCAGTCCGAGTTCCGCTACCGGAGGCCTGGAACAGGAGTTGGGACACCCCGAGATCCTCAGGATCACCGACTCGTCACCGAAGCCGGCGTTTTCGAGTTGCCGGATCAGGCCGGGCAACCTTCGTTCCGCCTCGGTTATCGCAAGCCCGCAGGTCGGCAACGCCGGGCAGGCCATGCTTGTCGAGCGAAGAGGAGACGGCAGGTTTTCGCCTGAAATGCCGAAGTGACGCAGCTGGTCCTGAACCGACTGGACAAGTTGGCTGGGAATGTTCGACAGGATCAGATCCTGGCTGGGAGTCAACATGATCTCAGGCTGGAACAAGCGGGCGATTTCACGAAGTGCCGTTTTGAGTCGATAGCCTTCCAGATCGGCGATCCGGCCATTCTCGATGGAGAGTCCGTAATAGTGGAGGTTTTCATCTCTTTGCCGATGCCAGCCAAGGTGCAGGTCCAGGTTGGCGAGACGTGCAGGCTCAGCCTCAGGAAGAGAATGGCCCAGTCGTTGCTCGACTTCACGTCGGAACCCGTCAACGCCCAACTCCTCCACGAGATACTTCATGCGTGCCCGCTTCCGGTTGCTGCGATTTCCCAGATCGCGCTGGGTCTCAACGACAGCCGTGAGGACGGTCAGTAGCTGGTCCGGAGGGAGACTCGTCAGCTGCTGAGCTAACCGCGGGTAGGTCTCGATCTTGCCATGGGTACTGCCCATTCCCCCTCCGACAAACAGGTGGAATCTCTCCAGACGGCCATCCTGCAACTCCGGGAGGATACCGATGTCGTTGGTGAGAAGATCGACACAGTTATCGACAGGATCACCAATGGCAATCTTGAACTTTCGCGGAAGATAACCCTTGCCGAATAGCGGTTCGGAATCCAGTTGCAGCTTCTCACCATCCAGCCAGATGTCGAGATAAGCACTGGTCGAATAGCCGAGATGGTCGGCGATCCGTTCAGCCCAGTGCCGTCCGTCGAAGGTGCTGCCGGCCCGGATGGAGGAAATGGGGCAACACATGACGTTTCGGACTCCATCGCCGCAGGCGCCAAAGCTGGTCAGCAGATGCCGGTCGAGAAACTGGATCAGGTCACGTAACCGGGATTTTCCGAGACCGTAGAACTGAACGGCCTGACGTGTGGTGAGGCGGATCGTCCCGTCACCGAATTCATCAGCGGCCTGTGTGAGCGCTTCCCACTGCCCGGGTGTCAGGTGACCGCCTCCGGGATTCTTCAGCCGGATCATGAACTGGTAGGCCTTGTCCCGGCCCTCATCCCTGAGACTCTTTCTCAGGTCGCGATCGTCCTGCTGATAGATGCCGTGGAACTTCAGGATCTGGACATTATCCTTGGTGAAGATTTCAGTGGCCTGCTGAAGCTCCTCGCCGATTGTGCCCCTGAGGCCCCTGCTGTTTTCTTTGGCAGTTTCAACCTTGGATCTTTTCTCCGTCTTCGGCACCGCAGTCAGACTCCTTCTTCGTGGCTCCGTGTACAGAGCCCTTATTAGTTAAAATATATAAATCCTACAGAAATACTAGACAATGACGTCAGGATACCGATCGGAGGTGGAGATTGTCAAGCAGGGGCCTGCCAAAATCGGGTAGAATCTGGACAAGTCAACTGAGCGTGAGGGAAAGGAGCAAGGGTTCTATTCGAAGGTTTTTCTTACTAGTTCTGCTAACGCTTTGCCCGGCTGTTCACGGCCAGCAGCCAGAGTATAGAGTCCAGGTCAGGCTGGTTCAAGTCGAAGTCCGCGTCAGTCGGGATGGACAGCCGGTCCGGGGCCTCGACCGGGAGGACTTCCACCTTTTCGAAGAGGGCGAAGAACAGCGTCTGGCATATTTTGACTATGTGCCTGAGTTCTCAGCCCGGACCGAGGTGTTCAGCATTTCCCCTTCCGTCAAGGTTGCCTCGGTCGAGGTAGACGAAGAGGAGGCTGCTGTCGCAGAGACAGAACCCACCTGGATCTACATTGCCCCGGAGGTCGAAAACCCCACTGAGATCGCAGATGCTGCTCAGGGAATCCGCGATTTTGTGAGCAAGCTCCCTCACGGTTTTCGGATTTCTCTCGGTGGCCTGCCATTTACCAACGACAAGGAACTGCTCGAGGCCGCACTGGATCGAATGGTTCGGTCCCCCTACTCAAGCCCTTCCGGGGTCAACCCGGCAATTCTTCATACCAGTGATCTCGAATTCCAGCGTCTCCTGGCGAAAGCCCAGAATGAAGAGATGGAGTTGGTTCAGACGATGACGGGCTTCGACAAGGAACCCTTCTTTGAGGGGGCTTTGGACCAGGCTCCGATGTTGTCTGTCGAGAGTGTGGACCGACAAATCATCTTCTTTGGACAGTTGGCGATGTACCGCTACATCGATCTGGTCACCAGTCTGAGTCGACTGCCGGGTAAGAAGGTTGTCGTCCTGCTGAGATCGGGACTTCGACTCGATCCGGACAACTACATCTTGTTGCGTCACCTGGCCTCACTGGCCTTTCAGAGCCGGGTGAGTTTCTACACCATCGATTCGCGAGGTTTGGACGTCTACGAGCCAATTCAGGACAAACGGTATGCCCTGAGTTGGCATTCTGGGCGCCACGAAGAGTACTTTCCCCGGATTCTGGATGCGCACACCCGGCTGATGGAATCGACTGAAGGCATCATCGGGGTCGCTCAGTGGACGGGCGGCCGGGCGGTTCTCGACAACAACGACCTGGGGAGTGTCTTCGATGTCCTGATCCAGGATTCCGGCGACTACTACGTGCTCGGCTACTATCCGACGGAGTTGGAGGAAGCGGGACGTTTCCGGAATCTCAAGGTGAGAGTCGATGCCCGGGATGTCAAAGTGGAGGCGCCGCGGGGGTATTATGAACGGAAAGCCTTTGATGATCAGTCAAGCCGGGAACGGATGGTCTCGTTGAGAAACGCTCTCGAAGGAAATGTAACGGGTGAGATTCCGCTTTCCGCTAACCTGATCCCTTTTCGTGGGCCGGACGGAGCACCGGTTGTTGTTTTCAGTATGGGTGCTGGCCTTGACCACTTCTCGACCGGTGAAAAGCGGGGAAAGGTTGAAGTCCGCGCCTCAGTTCTCTCCCAGATTTCCGACCGGGTCTTTCATAAGATGCCGCTGTATCACGAGCAGGAACTGACGCATGACCTGACACGGGAACAGTGGGAGCAGGCCCACGTGGATGAGTCAGTCGTCCTCGCTTTTAGCTCACAGTCCCCATTGTCCTCCGGGGGATACCGATGGAAGGGGATTGTGCGGGACGAACGATCGGGGAAGCTCGGTGTTCGTGAGATCGATTTCCAGGTTCCTGATTTCCGAGCCGCCTCGATACCAAGCGGGCTCTTGATTACCCGGAGGGTTGAGAAGGTAGGAGATTCCACTGAAGCTGAGGAGAAGGTTGCGGAGCTGCTGGAGGCGGGAGGGCTCCGGTACATACCGCAGCCGGCGAATCTTTTTCGGATTGGAGACACTGTCCATCTTCTTTTTCACCTGTACAATCCCAGTCCCGAGGATCTCGAGCAGGCGGAGCAGGGGATGCAACTGGCGCTGCTCAGGGGCCGAGAGCCGGTGGAGCAGGTGCAGGCTTGGGGCACTCCCTGGATCGACCCCGACAAGGGGCTGATTCGTTACACAGCTGGGATCGATACCCGAAACCTGGAGCGGGGACACTACAGGATACTGGCTGTGTTGCCCGGTTTCGAGACACGCAAGGTTCCCCACCTGGAGACGAGCTTCGAACTGATTCCGGCAGAGTGAATCGGCTGGAGTACTCCGTTAGGTCAAACCGAGCCATCTGGAAGCCGACCTCGCCTCGGCGTCAGTGAATCGACTTCGAATCCGGCCGACAATCTCGGGTGCCAGGTGCGGGCTCCCGATGACATCGAGGTTGAGGCGGGCATTGACCGGATTTGTCGTCCCGACGATAGCGCAGTGCACGCCAGGCACGGACAGGGTGAACTGCAGTGCGATTCGCGGCCATTCTGTCGCAGGATCACCGTCGATTCCAAAGTCCGCCAGACGCAACCTCATTGCCTTGAACCTTCGGGAGTAGGAGGTGACGTAGTCCTGATAGATGCCCCGCTGCTCCGACACGGCTTTCCAGGCGGCGTTGGCGATCGGCCGCTTCGCCAGGACACCAACCCTGTTCTTCCGGGTAATGGGAAGGACCAGATCGATATTGTTCTGATCACAGACGTTGACGGAGGTTTCAATGATCTCGATCTGGGGCAAACCTGCAGCATAGACTGCGGCTTCATTGTCCCCGGAATAGCCGAGATGGAGAATCTTACCCTCTTCCTGCGCTTTGACCAGGGCCCCGAGAGCGTCACCCTTCTTGAGAACGGACGTTTCGCAGGAATGGAGGAGCATGGCGTCCAGCCGGTCGGTCCCCAGGAGCTTCAGCGAGCGATCGATACTGCGAGAAATCAGCTCTTGCGACCACTCGGTGCCGGTGAGTCCCTCCGCTCGGTGTCCGCATTTGCTGACGAGGATGTACTCGTCCCTGCGATGGCCGATCGCCTTTCTGATCAGGTCCTCCGAGTTTGGATAGCAGGCCGCCGTGTCAATCAGATTGACCCCTTCATCCAGCAACAGGTTCAAGATTTCGGCTGTCCGCTTCGCATCTTCACCCAGATAGCCCACCGGGGCCGCTCCGAATCCAAGGACGGATACCTTCAGACCAGTCCTGCCAAGAGTCCGTTTCTCCATCGCTCCATTTTAGATGTCGACGGGGGCATTCTCAAACCTGTTTGCTCAACTTTCCCAGTGGCAACGAATTGTGGAAAACCTGTGGAAAAGTTGTTCAAAACCGCCCGCTTGAGCCTTGCAATTCTGTGGGTTTCAGTGGGAGAGATGTGGATTTCCTGGTGAAGGATTGTGGACGCAATCGCTTGGGGCTGGCAAGATATGAAGAAGCCGAAAGATGCCCAGGACAGAGGGAACTCCCATGCTTGTGACCCGAACGCTGACCTTGCTCATTGTCATCCAGTTCGTGAGTGGATTCACTTCCTGCCGGAAGGAGGAGACGCCAATCGTCAACCGGCCGAATATTCTGCTGGCAATTGCCGACGACTGGGGATGGCCCCATGCAGGTACCTATGGGGACAGGGTAGTCGAAACCCCTACCTTTGACCGGGTCGCCAGCGAGGGGCTTCTCTACACCAACGCCTATGTCTCTTCACCCTCCTGCACTCCGAGTCGGGCCGCTCTATTGACGGGGCAGTGGCACTGGCGGCTTCGCGAAGGAGCCAATCTCTGGAGTACTCTTTCCCGGGATATTCCGGTCTACCCTGATCTGCTGGAGAGTGCCGGCTACCACGTGGGCTTTTCGGGGAAGGGATGGGGACCGGGACGATTTGAAGTCGGCGGAAGGGAACGGAATCCCGCGGGAGACGAGTACCAGGATTTTGAGGATTTTCTCGCCTCGCGAAGCGATCAGGAACCTTTCTGCTTCTGGTTCGGCAGTCTCGACCCTCACCGGACTTACGACGAGGGAAGTGGCCTGCAGTCCGGTATTCAGCAAGGCGCGATTGAACTGAACCCCTCCTTTCCCGACAGCCCGGAGGTCCGGGGAGATGTAGCCGATTACTATTTCGAGGTCCAGCGCTTTGACCGGGAAGTGGGAAAGATTTTGAGCCGGATTCAAGCGATGGGTGAGCTTGAAAACACGATCGTGGTGGTCACCAGCGACAATGGCATGCCGTTTCCGCGCTGCAAAGGGAATCTTTACGATGGCGGTGACCGGGTTCCGCTGGCGATCCGCTGGGGTCAGAAATTGGAAAGAGGCCACGTATCCGAACATTTTGTCAGTTTGACCGACCTGGCGCCGACCTTCCTGACCGCAGCCGGCCTTGATCCTCCCGAGGTCATGACCGGCCGACGTTTGCGCGAAGTCGTTGGGCGTGGCGATGCCGATGCAGAGACGCCCGACAGGAGCTTTGTCCTGTTCGGCAAGGAGCGGCATGTCCCGAGCCAGGAAGGGGATGATGGAGGCGGGACCCCGATGCGGGGACTTCGGACTTCAGACTATCTCTACATTCGCAATTACAGACCCGATCGCTGGCCTGCCGGAACGCCGAACTGGAAACAGGCGTACTTTCCCGGATCCTGGTATGGGGATGTCGATAATGGACCGACCAAGTCATACATGATCGAGAGTCGCGATCGGGACCAACTGCATCTCGAACTGTTCAACCTGGCCTTCGCCAGGAGGCCCGGCGAGGAACTCTACGATCTGAAATCTGATCCCGCCCAGCAGAAGAACCTGGCTTCGGACAGTGTCTATGAAGGGATCAAGAAAGAACTTTCAGATCGCCTGGAGAGGGCGCTGCTCGAGTCGGATGATCCAAGAGTCACGGGTGCAGAAATCGATTTCGATACCTTCCCGTATTACGGTGGCAGCCCGCTCCATCCAACGCTCGCCGAGGCAGAGCTTGTTCAGCGAGAGTCGATCGACTCACCTCCGTCTACCACCCGGAAAAAGCAGTGAAGCCCTCCCTCACCAACCCGCTAACGCGCTAACCCTTTAACCCGCTAACCCTCTAACCCGCTAACCCTCTAACCCTCTAACCCGCTAACCCGCTAACCCTCTAACCCTCTAACCCGCTAACGCACTAACCCTCCAACGCACTAACCCCCTACCGCGCTTCCACCCGAAGACTGGTAAGTACCGTCCTGAAGGTCTGACCCAGCTGCTGTACATCCTTCTCGGGAGTCACGAAGAGGAAGTAGAGCATGGTTCCATCGTACAGATCGCGAATCGCCAGGGTCACATTTTCCTTCTCCTGTGTCGTTGGGTTCGGACCGCTCAATGAGATCACGAGACCCCGGCCTTCGGCAATCTGAACCTCTCGAACAGTTGAGGGATCCGCTTCCAGGTAACGGTTGTTTTCAACGATGTCGGCGACCAGGAGATTGGCCCGGCGTTCGAGTGTGGAGCGGCCCCGGAAGGGACCCGATGACGTTGCCCGTCCGTCATAGGATTTCTCAGTGGGGTCAAATCTGTTGACGAGGATACCGTATACGATGTGATTACCCTCGTTCGTCTGAATCACGCCTCCGCGGGGCACAAACGTCACGGCCACGCCGTCAGATCCTTCGGCAGCCTGCCAGTTATCTGGGTAACGGACCGAGTAGAGTCCACTCTTGGCTTCAAACGTGGCGAGACTTCGCGACGGCGGCTCGAGTTGTGGAACGGTCGTTTCTGGCGATTCCGTTTCCCGGGGCGGTTGGCCATCTCCACCGTTGGACGCTAAGTCCTTCATCGAGGGTGCCTTGGGCATTTTTTCCA
>CP070717.1:1586520-1589047 GCA_020350445.1 Acidobacteriota bacterium
CAAACAAAGTAATCGTACAATCGCAAAGCGGGCATCGAATCATATCATTTGTCCGCACCCGCTCCCCGAAGTACTGCAGGTGGAGTGCATCCCACCCTTCGACTTCAAACTCCGAACGCCAACTGAACCCATTCGCACAGCCAGGGCAATCCACCAGGATTCGAAACTTCGCGTCCCGATTCTGATAGTCAAGCCGAAAAGTGAGCTCTTCACCGCAGTCACGACAGTGTGGCGGCACCTGACTCCCGCCCGGACTCAGGTACTGACGGATTACTGCATCCTTTTCCTGTTTCGAATAGCCCAGCATCTCGCACTCAACTCCATTCATCTCAAAACCTGCAATCGATTCAGGCCCCCGGTGTGAAGGTTATCCATCCTACCGAAAATCACCGAGAAGCCCAACCCTTTCTCAGACCTCCCTACTGAACCAGCGATCGCAGCAGGTCGAGGTTGATCTGGTCAAACTCGTCATTGTCCCCTTTGGGGGTCTCGAGGATCTTCGGAACAGAGCTCAACCGGTCGTCGTTCATCAAGCATCTGAACCCCTCCAGCCCGATACAGCCCTTCCCGATATGTTCGTGGCGGTCCACACAGCTGCCCAGTTCTCGCTTAGAGTCGTTCAAGTGGAATACCTTCAGCTTCTCCATCCCGATGCACCGGTCAAAGTCATCCAGTACGCGCTCAAACTCCTCCCCATTCCGCAGATCGTAACCGGCGGCGAACAGGTGACAGGTATCCCCACAAATCTCGAGGAGATCTGGCCGTCGAACCAGCGCAAACAGATCGCGAAAATGCTCAAAGCGATAGCCCAGCGTTGTCCCCTGCCCTGCCGTCGTCTCCAGGGCAATCCGCACATTGTAGCCCTCCGTCCGACTGTGGATCCGTTCAATCGCCTCAGCAATCCGCGCAATCCCCTGCTCTTCTCCCGATCCCACATGTGCACCGGGATGGACGACCAGGTATTCCACGCCCAACCGCTCACAGCGTTCCAATTCGTTGACGAAAGCGTCGACACTCTTCACCCACAACTCCTCCGCCGGGGTTGCGAGATTGATCAGATAGGACGCATGGGCGGTGACACACTTCAGCTTCGCCGACTCACGGGACGCACGAAACTCGCCCACGGCTTCGTCGGTCAGTTCCGGTCCAATCCACCGGCTCGCATTCTTGACAAAGATCTGGAGGACGTTGCTGTCCACCTCGATAGCCCGGTCGACCGCATTCGTCAATCCACCGGCTACTGACATGTGTGCACCTATTAACGGATCCAATTCGACTCCTTCTTTAAATACCCTCACGGGAAACGGTTGATTCGACTGAACGCCTCAAGACAGCGGTCGATCTGAATGGATCGGCGACGGAGTTTAGCACGGGATACTGGCAGCCTGTCACTCCTGGCGGTTCGAACAGAGTCGACTGCAGACCACGAAGACGATAAATGACGCCGCCAGGCTCAGCAGCGCAGGACTGACCTGGAATGGCAACCAGCCCAAGCGATTGAACAATTCCAGAGTGATGCTGAGAACGAGACCCGTTGAAATACTGGCCAACGCGGCCGATCCCGATGGATTCTTCTCCCTCAATCCGAGAACCAGGGCCGGGGTCAACGAAGCGGCAAAGATCGAAAACGCGATGATCCCGAGGTAGGCGACCAGACCACTCACCAACCAGGAAAACAGTAGAGCTCCAGCCACGAGAGCCAGCGACCACAGTCGTCCCCGAAGCACCTGGCCGCTCTCCGGACGGCCAAATGATCGCGGTAGATCCCGCGCAAGGGCGGCCGCCCCGATATTGATGAAGCTGTCTGCTGTCGACATGATTGCGGCAACAATTCCGACGTAGGCAACAGCAGCCAGCCAGGGAGGAACCTGCGTATTGAGAAAAGCCGCAGCCGCTTCGTCCGGTGAGCCCAACGGGCTAAGAGTCCCCGTCAGGACCAGTTTCTTAACCACCGATCCGATCCCCAGCCAGATCAGGCTGCAGATTGCCATCGAAATCGCTAGAACCAGTGGAAAGTACTTCAGCACCCTTAGATCTCTGACCATCATGAACTTGTTGATGACGTGGGGCTGTCCAAGGGCTCCAACCGCGAAAACCAGGAACCAGCTGAGTGCTCCGACCGCACCGATCGTCCCCCACGGTGACAGCGTCTCGGCCGAAATCTCGTTCAAACCTCCGAAGAGCTCAACGACTCCACCACCCTTGCGAACGGCAAAAAAGAAGACCAGCGTCGCCGTCCAGAGCATCAGGACACCCTGGATCACATCGGTATAGACACTGGCCAGCATCCCTCCCGCTGCGGAATAAAAGACGACGACGGCGGCACCCAATGCCACAGCCCATGGAACCGGGACATCCAGGAGACCGCTCAGCAGCATCCCCAGGGCCTGGAACTGGGTACCGAGAAAGCCGACAACTCCAAGAACAATTCCCACGGCCGCCAGCCCACTGGAAACCCGGCAGCCGAACTTCTCGAAAATTACGTCAGGAATGGTCAGGCTCCGTCTCTTCTTCGCCAGTTCGAAAA
>CP070717.1:1589147-1592739 GCA_020350445.1 Acidobacteriota bacterium
CAACGTCTCGCTGCCGACTGAAGCGGTGCGCCCGAAACAAGGCACTGCGAAGAGGTGTCCCGTCTACCTGCTCCATCACAATGGCAGGAGGATCATCGAAGTAGGCCAAGGGCCGGACGGCAAGAAGGTGGTCGACCGCCCTCTTCTCGAAAGAGTGGTAAACCTTGTCCAGCACGTCGTATTCACGAGCGAAAGCACCGGCCGGATCATCCAGATGTTTCAAGACATTATTGATTCCACCGGAAGGGAACGCCTTGACAAAAACTCGCTGTACGGCACCTTTCGAAATCAGTTGAAACTTGCCTGTAACCGAATGCTTCTGGCCCCGCAACTCCTCGAGGACAACGCGGATGCCCCCTTCGGTCGCGCCCGGAAGGAAACGCGGCGCCTCAGTTTTCAGTCTCTCCAACAGTGCTTCGCCGAGATCTTTCATTCCACCATTGAGTTCTCTGCCGGACCCACCGGCCTTAAGGCTTACATCTGCCCATGACTCTTTTCCAGCACGGGACTGACAATTCCCTCCACCAACCCGTCATCACTCCCAACACAACGATAACCGAAATGAGAGTCGAGCGGGCTTGAGAGGAACCGATTCGGTGATATGGGACACAGTCTCTGCTGCCTTCCTTTTGGTACATTCAAAACCAGGTGGCCGTTCGTAAACCCAACTGGGGAGAATTGAAGGAATGCGGAAGATGCATAGATCGTCTGCTGTTCTGCTTACAGTCCTGACCACTGCATTCTTGCTTGTCGGGCCTGTATCGGCTGGGGCATTCGCAGGTAAAGGAATCTGGATTAACGAGCAGGAGATCGCTGCACTGCCGACGTCCGGCGCAGCGTGGCAAAGGCTCAAGGCCCAGGCGGATGAGCCCGCCGGTGAACCGCTTCTCAGTGACCAGAGCCAGGATAATAATCTCTATGTACTGGCGAAGGCCCTCGTTTACGCTCGTACAGGGCAGGAGAAGTATCGACGGGAAGTCATTGATCAGTGTATGAAGGCAATCGGAACAGAGCAGGGTGGCCGGACTCTCGCCTTTGGGAGAGAGCTGGCAGCCTATGTCATAGCGGCTGATCTCGTCGGACTCCCAGCCACCGAGGATGAAACCTTCAAAGCGTGGATCCGAAAAGGACTCAATGAGACTCTCGAAGGGCGGACGCTCGTTTCGACGCACGAAGACCGTCCAAACAATTGGGGAACGCACGCTGGTGCCAGCCGAATCGCAGTCGCAGTATACCTGGGTGACAAGGCGGAACTTGAA
The DNA here is from genome assembly GCA_020350445.1 of Acidobacteriota bacterium. Taxonomy (GTDB): domain Bacteria; phylum Acidobacteriota; class UBA6911; order RPQK01; family JAPXNP01. The sequence goes on from CP070717.1 coordinate 1,590,407, forward strand.
CGAGCTGCCAAGGTATTCAAGGGCTGGCTGGGGGATCGAGAAGCCTATAGCGGGTTCAAATACGGCGATCTGTCCTGGCAGGCTGACTCGAGCCGTCCGGTTGGAATCAATCCGAAGGGTGCCACCAAGAGCGGAAGAAACATCGACGGCATAGTACCGGACGATCAGAGGCGTGGAGGAGACTTTCAGTGGCCTCCTCCCAAGGAGAACTATGTCTGGGAAGGGCTTCAGGGAGCCCTGGTCCAGGCGGTTTTATTGCATCGCCAGGGTTATCCGGCATTCGAATGGCAGGACCAGGCGCTCCTCCGTGCGGCACGCTGGCTCGTCGAAGTTGCTGATTTTCTGGCAGTTGGTGACGATACCTGGCAGCTACCGGTCCTCGACTACTATTACGGGACTACATTCTGGGATGGAGAAACCGTCAGGGGTGGCAAGAACATGGACTGGACGGACTGGACCCACGCGGCCGTCCCCCTGGCTCCTCCAGCGCCGTTGGCTACAGACCGTTCGGCTAGCGCCCCAGTCATTGCATCGTTCTCCCCTTCGTCAGGACCCGCAAACTCTCTTGTCCTGATAAACGGCCAGAACCTCGGATCAGTGAGTGCCGTTCTCTTCAACGGTCAGCCCGCCTCTGAATTCAGAGTCAGCTCATCCACGCTGATCGAGGCTTATGTGCCGCAGGGTGCCACCAGCGGTTTCCTGGTCGTCTCAGACGGTCAAAACGCGTCCAGCCTGGATCAAGAGTTCCTGGTCTCGAGTGATGAACCCACCGTCGAACAGGTGACCCTTCAGGCCACTGCGGACACCCGTGTCAACGAGGCTTACCCTGACAAGAACTACGGCGATTCGGACTTCCTCCGGATTCGAGATTTCGAGTCCGCATCCTGGTGGACTTGCGTCAAGTTTCTGCTTCCGAACAGCCTCGGTACGGTCAGAAAAGCTACCCTTCGCCTTTACGTAACTGACGAGGGAAAGACAACCGGCAATGTGTTTTCACTTTCGAATTCCTGGAAGGAAGGTGAAATCAGTTGGAACACGATGCCCCGCCCCTCCGGCACAGGACAACCCGGTCCCGTCGATGCAAAGGCTGATACTTGGGCCGAGTTCGACGTGACGCAGCTCCTTGAAGGAACAGGTACCCAGAGCTTTGTCCTGGTCCCCGATTCGTCAAACAGCGTCTTCTTCAGCTCGCGTGAGGGCAAGTATCCCCCAGAGCTGCAACTCGAGGTGGAGAAGTAACCGGTCGAGACGAGGTTAAGCGAGACCGTCGGACTGGGTTGTGCTAGTCTCGGTTCGATGCGCAAAGAAAGTGTTCTTGCAGTTGCTGTCTTCCTGTTCTCTGTCGTCTCGAGCTCCGTGTCAGCCCAGACCGGAAGAGTCTTCGATTCCTTGACCATGCAAAGTGAGATTCTCGAGGGTGAGCGGCGCTACGCGGTCTATCTGCCGCCTGATTACGAAACGTCGCAGAGGAGCTATCCGGTACTTTACCTGCTGCACGGCGGAGGTGATGATCAGAGTGGCTGGATCCAGTTTGGAGAAGTCCTGCATATTGCTGACAAAGCGATTCAGTCAGGACGCGCCACTCCAATGGTCATCGCAATGCCGGACGCCCATTCGGGACAGCGGGGCTATTTCAATTCTCCGAATGGCGAGTGGCGTTACGAAGACCACTTCTTTGAAGAATTTGTGCCGTACATTGAGAAGACCTATCGGATCCGGAGTGAAAAGCGCTACCGTGCTGTCGCTGGCTTGTCGATGGGCGGTGGCGGCAGTTTCATCTACGCTCTTCACCGTCCTGAAATGTTCTCATCTGCCTGCCCGTTGAGTGCGAGTACCGGTCCGCTCTCGATAGAGGACGCTCGCGAGAGGCTTACCAGACGCAACCAACCATTCACGGAGGAGCAACTCGAGGCTTACTACCAATCCCACAGCGTCTTGGAACTGGTCAATACCCTGCCGGTTGAGCAGATCAAGTCCGTCCGTTGGTACATCGACTGTGGAGACGAAGACTTTCTTTACGAGGGGAACTCATTGGTCCATATCGCCCTGCGGAAACGAGAGATTCCCCATGAGTTCAGGATTCGCGACGGTGGTCATACCTGGACCTACTGGCGCACTGCTCTTCCGGATGTGCTGGAATTCATTTCCGCAGCCTTTCATCAGCATTAGTGGAAGAGGTCCCGCAGGCTCAACTACCTTGAAGACATCGAACAGGAATCGGTGCCTTCACCTGCCGACCGGTGTGGCAGATCGACGCATCGCGCCCCAATAAATTGACCTTTTTGCCACAGTTTTTCGCATTCGATCCATCCCCTGCTTTACGCTAACAGTAG
>CP070717.1:1592839-1598611 GCA_020350445.1 Acidobacteriota bacterium
CTTTGGTCCAATGACCTCGGTTATCCCCTGGCGCGACGTTCCATGGTTGTGAACGGTGTAACACTGTTCCATTAGTGCTTCATCGTCGCCGATAATCGCACCTCCTTCACCACAGGCGATTGTCTTACTCGACTGAAAACTGAAACACCCCAGGTCACCGACTGTACCCAGTTTTCCTCCACGATGGACTGCCAGGTGACCTTGAGCAGCGTCTTCTATGATTCTCAGATCGTGTTTGCGGGCGATTGCCTCGATACTGTCCAGGTCGCAGGGTTGTCCCATCATATGGACTGGCATGATGGCACGTGTGTTTGGGCCGATCTTTCTTTCGATGTCTGCGGGGTCGAGTTGATAGGACTCTGGGTCGAGATCAGCCAGGATCGGGAGGGCTCGGGCTGAAAGAATTGACGCTATGGTGCCGGGATCGGTGTAAGGGGAGGTGATGACCTCGTCTCCAGGGCCGATGCCAAGTGCTTCCACGCAGGTGTGCAGTGCCTGTGTTCCAGATCCGGTGGTCACACAGAAGTTCGATCCCATCAACTTCGCCCAGTGTTTTTCAAAAGTGGGGACGGTTCCCGAACTGGACTGGATTCGACACCAGATCCGACTGCGGGCAGTTTCCAGTACCTTCTCCTCAACCCTTTCATCGACGTAGGGCCAACTGGGCCAGTTCCCCTGTTTGCGGACCGGCTGACCTCCCAGAATGGCCAGCTTACCCGTCGCCCGCCCCGTCAAGGTTGTGTGTGAAGGTCGTCCCAGCTTTACGCTGGAGATCGCCGCAGACGCGGTGGAGGCTGCCGTAATGAACTGTCGTCTGGTCAGGTTACTCTTCATTATCTCAAGCTCCCTGCTTGGCCCATCGGTGTTGGAGATTACTGATTTGAAAGCTCATTCTAGCTCTGGAAAAAGGAAGCGGCAATCGGCACAATCGTTGAATCGGAACGGAGGTAACGATGTCTGGGCACCTCCGATGGATGCTGGCAGACGTTAATGGCACTCAGTGAAGGGGTGGAGAAGGTGAGACGAAACCGAAGTTGGCTGGTACAGATTCTATTCGGGGCTCTGCTGTCATCGTTCCTCGTGGCTTTCGCGGTTGCGAACCCACTCAAGGTGGGTGTTTTTTCAGTGGATGCATCCCCGCCGGTCGGAAGTCCGCTCGCCTACGATCTGGCAATGGAGGTGACAGTACCATTGAGCTGTAGTGGAATTGTCCTCCTTGGTGATGACCAGCCCGTTGTACTCTGTGCGGTGGACTGGATCGGGATCGGAAACGAGGGCCAGGAGTTTTTCCGGCAGTCGATTGCAGAAGCGGTAGGTACAGACCCGGGGAGGGTCGCGCTCCACACGCTCCATCAGCATGATGCGCCACGATGTGATTTCACCGTCGATCGCCTTCTCAATCCATTCGGAATCAACGATCAGTTCTTTGACTCGGACTGGGCGCGAACCGTGATTGAGCGAACGGCGCAGGCCGTCCGAGAGGCAGTGAATGGGGCCCGACCAGTGACCCATTTGGGGACTGGGTTGGCCCGTGTGGAGAAGATCGCGTCCAACCGCCGGATCCTGGGAGAAGACGGTAAGGTAGCCGCCATGCGGTGGACCGCCTGTGATGATCCGGAGTTGCGAGCGAAGCCGGCCGGTCTCATTGATCCCAATCTGAGAATGATCAGCTTCTGGAACGGAGAAGACGAGGTAGCGGCGTTGACCTACTATGCTACTCATCCTCAGAGCTACTACAGGACGGGCGGGGCCAATCCCGATTTTCCGGGCCTGGCACGGAACGAACAACAGGAGAGGACTGGGATCCCGCACATCCATTTCACCGGTGCAAGTGGAAATATCGGAGCCGGTAAGTGGAACGACGGTGAGCCCGCAAATCGGGCGATTCTGGCCGATCGGCTGCGTTCCGCGATGGAAGAAGCCTGGAAGCGGACCGTGAAGGTCCCGGTTGAAGCCGTGGACTTGAGTTGGGACTCGTTTCGAATCTCGCTGCCCGCAGCGCCCGATCTTGATCGAGAGGGCCTTCAGGCCAGGTTGAACGATTCCTCGGCGTCTGCGGAGGAACGCCTCTCAGCAGCGGGATCCCTGGCTTGGCTGGAGCGGACGGAACGAGGAGACGAGACGGAGGTGTCGTGTCTGAAACTGGGTCCGTCGCGAATCCTGCATATGCCCGGAGAACTCTTTGTTGAATACCAGTTAGCAGCCCAGGAAATGCGTCGTGATCTCTTTGTTGCGATGGCCGCATACGGGGACTATGCCCCCGGATACATCGGAACAAAGATCGCCTACCAAGAGGGGGGATACGAGACCCGTCCAGGAGTGTCGTTGGTGGCTCCGGATGTCGAAGCGGTCTTGACGGCGGCGATCAGACGACTGCTGGATCTTCCCTAGGTAGGAGGGAGGCAGGAAGGCTACCGCAGGCCGCACAATTCTCGATGAGTTCCAGTCCTATTCGGTGGGCCTCTTCGTTGCCAGCCTTTTGATTCTTTCACCTCGTTTGAAGAATGGAATTGCAGACCAGTCGAGTGCCGGTTATCATCAATAGTAAATTAAGGGAGGTATATTGCTATGATGGGAAAGCGCTTTGCTGGCTGTTTCATTGCTTTCATCCTGTCAGTGTGTGCCACGTTCGGGCAGATTAGTGACCCTGTCCGGGTGTTGGTGGATGTCTATTCGCAAGGGGTGGTCGGGCAGGCAGGCACGGACACGTTCGTACAGGATCTTATTATCACCAATGGGGCAGCAACCACTTGCTCTGGTGCGGTTCTGTTGACAGACGGGGCGGGTAACGCGCCGGGATCTTCGATCCTGACAAATGGTTCGAACCAGGGGCACTATCTCCCGTTTACCATTCCACCAGGTGGAAGTCATCGTTTGACTTTCACCGATGGGGAGCCTGGGCTGGAGACGTTTGGAACCTGGGTCGAATTCTGGGATCCCGGTTGTGGACAGCAACTGGCTACCGAGACTCGCTATCGGGTTGAAGGGCGGATGAACGAAGTTTTCTCCTCTCCTCCACAACCTTTGATCCCGGCGGGCAGCTGTACGCAGTTTCCGGTTCATATGACCGCAGGAACGCATGATACAGGGTTTGCGGCGCTTGGTCTTCCACCATGGAATCCGCTGCAGGACGGGAGTGAGCTCTGTTTCGAACTGCTCGATAAAGAGGGTGTCCGCCAGCCCGGTCGAAAGTGCCAGCCGTACAATGGAGGCCAGACCGCCATCAATATAGGGGAGGTGTTTCCCGACAGTCGATCCGATGGCTTTGAGGGTTCGGTCGAGATCTGTTACGCCAATGGAGCCCCCGGGACTTACGTAGCTCCGACTGCGATCGGCGTTTTCAACAATCCTCAGGGACCTCAGTTCAGTAGTAGTGCTTTGCAGACAACGTCGCCGAACTGTGAATCCTCGCCGAATACGCTTTGCCTGAACGACGGGCGTTTCAAGGTTGAGGTGGACTGGCAGGAAGAGGGACAGAGTACCCCGCAACGCGCCGGTGTGTCACATCAGCGGGATGATTCGGGGCTCTTCCACTTCGTTGACAGCTCGAACTGGGAACTGCTGGTCAAGGTTCTGGACGGTTGTGATCTGAACGACCGGTTCTGGGTCTTCGCAGCGGCGACTACGAATGTTGAATTCGACCTCACAGTAACGGATACGATAGCCGGGCAGAGTCGGACCTTCTCGAATCCATTGGGTACACCGGCGGGTGCTATTACCGATACGAGTGCTTTCGCGACCTGTCCGTAGCCCCCACATCGACGGTTGAGTGGGGTTCGCCAGCTGTAGCGGGCGTGGCCGTTTGGGGGATTTTGGCGATCTGTAGAGGTCGATCCCCTGGTTGGAAGAGACAAGCTGGAAGCTTGTCGTACGTTGGCCCCTCGGTGGAAGGGCGATCTGTAGAGGTCCGTCCCTTGGGTGGCAGAGACAAGCTGGAAGGTTGTCGTACGTTGGCCCCGGTTTGGAAGAGACAAGCTGGAAGCTTGTCGTACTGTAGGCGCAGAGGTCCGTCCCCTGGGGGGTGATTTGGAATCAATGGACAATCGGAACTCATGCTGAGGAGCAAGATGAAGCTAAAGGAATTCGGAGAGAAGTACACCGCTGCCTGGTGTAGTCAGGATGCTGCCAGCGTTGCGGCCTTTTTTGCAGAGGACGGCTCGCTGAAGATCAACGATGCTGCTCCGGCGGTGGGAAGGGAAGCCATCACTGCCTCTGCGCAGGCCTTTATGACGGCCTTTCCCGATATGGTTGTGAGGATGGACGCGCTGATCCTCGAGGGCAACCACGTCATCTATCGCTGGACGCTGAGTGGGACTAACAGCGGACCCGGAGGGACGGGCAGGGCTGTCCGGATCAGTGGCTACGAAGAGTGGACACTTGGCTCGGACTGGTTGATCGCGGAGTCAAAGGGGCACTTTGATGAAGCGGAGTACAACCGCCAGTTGAGGGAAGGTTTCTCGGGAAGCTGACGGAAGGAACGGCTGCGTTTTCCAGGAATCGGTCCGGTCAGATCGTTAACCAGCGGTCTCGCGCGACGACATCCCAGTGGGTCACCAGCTTTCCCCGGGAGATGACATAGGCCTGTCTGTGCAGGGCTGAGGTCGGGCAGATATGTCGAGGGATCGCCAGCAGTTCATCTCCGGGTTCGAACTCGTCCGCTCGATCGGTTTCCAGTACCAGGTGTTCCTCGTTCTGCAGGATCTGCTTGGCGTCGAGCAAGTCTGGAAACTCGACTCGGGTCCCCATCGGAGGATCCGACGCGCAGGCCTTGCTGCCCAGGTCGCAGGTCAGCAGAGTCTTGGACGGACGACTGATCACCCGGGTCAGGATGAGTGCAGCGGGTGTGAAGTCCAGATCGGGGAAGAGGTCGCGGTAACCGACATCGTAAAAGACCGTGGTGCCGGGGCTCAACTCGAGGGTTGCTTCCTGTTTTTCGGCGTAGAGTGGAAACGATCCTGTTCCGCCTGCAACGATACGGGGCACCTTGAGGCCCTCCGAAACAAGGGCATCCCGAAACTCTATGGCCGCTTGCCAACAGGCATCGACCGCTCGCCGACGTTCTTCAACGACTGACTGCTTATTATGTCCGTCGTAGACGTGCAAGCCTCCGGGATTCAGTCCTGGGGATTCCGCGATCTTGCGGTAGAGCTCCCTGGCCCTGGCTCCGGGGAGGGTCCCCGTCCGGTGGAGTCCGGTGTCGAGGTCGAGAAGAACGTCGACCGATCTTTCTGCCTGTACCATCGCCTGGCTCAGTTCCTCGATCGGCTTGGAATGATCGGCGGTGAGTGAGAAAGTGACATCCGGGTACTTTTCGACAAATCGTACGACACGTTCGATATTGGGTCCGACCACGTTGTACGCCAGGAAGATGTCCTTCACCCCCGCTTTGGCGAGCATCTCGGCTTCCGCGAGTGTTGCGCACTTGTGCTTCGTGACGCCGAGAGCCAGCTGCATCCGTGTAACTTCCAGCATTTTGTGTGTTTTACAGTGAGGTCGAAGCCGGCTGGGATCGCCCGCGATCGCAACCATTTGTTCGATGTTGGCTTCGACCAGTTCCCGGAACACTACCAGCCCGGGGGAGATGATCATTCTGGTGTCGTCAATCCTGTAGCGGTCGTCCATATTGGTCCCCTCGTCCGGTGGCCAAGTTTAGCGAGGAGGGGCATTGAAGGGCAAGCTTCCAGCTTGTCTTTGGAGGCATTCGTTGATGGGAAGAGACAACCAGGGATGGTTGTTTTACGGCAAGCTTCCAGCTTGCCTTTGGAGGCGCTC
>CP070717.1:1598711-1610360 GCA_020350445.1 Acidobacteriota bacterium
AGCGATTAGCGATTAGCGATTAGCGATTAGCATTCCGCATTCCCTCAGTAATACAAAAAATCGCCCGGCTGGAGTTCAACGAGACTCCCGATGATCGATCGGATACTGTCGAGCCCCTGCTCTTCACAATAGGCACGCAATCCTTCGACGAGTTTCTGTCCTGCCAGGGGATCAACGAAGTTGGCCGTACCGATCTGGACTGCCTGGGCACCGGCAATCATGAATTCCAGGGCATCCTGTGCCGTCGTGATTCCGCCGATGCCCACTACGGGAATCTCGACGGCGCGAGCGGCCTGATAGACCATTCTCAAAGCCAGCGGTTTGATGGCCGGGCCCGACAAGCCTCCGGTGACATTGGAGAGCATCGGTCGTCGCTTCTTGATGTCTATCGCCATTCCGACAAAGGTGTTGACCAGGGTGAGGGCGTCTGCTCCGGCCTCTTCGCAGGCCCGGGCAAAGACACTGATATCGGTCACGTTGGGAGAGAGCTTCACCCAGACCGGTTTCTCACTGCTTTGGGCGACGGCTTTGACGACTTCTGCCGCCATCACTGGATCGTGGCCAAACTGGACACCGCCCTCTTTGATATTGGGGCAAGAGATGTTGAGCTCGTAAGCGCTGATCTTGGGAAAGGGGTTGAGCCGTTCGACAATCTCCACAAACTCGGCAACCGATTTGCCGAGGATGTTGGCGATGACATGACAATCGACAGTTTCGAGCTGAGGAAGTTTTTCGGCGATAAAGGCCTCGACCCCGACGTTTTCCAGGCCGATAGCATTCAGCATGCCGGCAGGGGTCTCGACAATCCGTCCGGGAGCATTCCCTGCCATTGGGTGAAGAGAGAGTCCTTTGGTACAGAATCCGCCCAGTTCTGAGATGTCGAAGAAGTCGTTGAATTCAACGCCGTAACCGAAGGTTCCCAAGGCGGTAAGTACCGGGTTCTTGAACCGGAGCCCGTTGATTTCGACAGAGAGGTCAATGCTTGAATTCATGCCGTCGTCGCCTCCCGCCGGGTATGTTCCCAGACAAATTCCGAGGCATCGAAGACAGGTCCGTGGGTACAGGCCAGTCGATAGCCCTCCGAAGTCTTGACGGTGCAGCCCAGGCAGACCCCGAACCCGCAACCCATTTTGACCTCGACCGAGATCTGGCAGGGAATCCGGTGCTGTTCGGCAATAGTGCCGACTGCCTCCATCATCGGGTTTGGACCGCAGGTATAGAGGTTCAGGTGTTCGACGGGTAATTGTTCGATTCGCTGGAGCAGGGCTTCGGTGACCAGGCCTTTCACCCCCTGGCTGCCGTCCTCGGTGCTGGTGGTGATGGGGATTCCCAAGTGCTCGAATTCGGCCAGGCCGACCAGGTCTTCCGCTGACCTTCCCCCATAGATCAGCTCAACTTCTTCACCCCGCCGGGCCAATGCCGATGCCAGCAACTGGACCGAAGCGATTCCCGTTCCTCCAACGACCAGCAGGGTGATCTTTCCATTGGCGCGAGTCAGGTCAAACCCATTTCCCAGTGGGCCGATCAGATTGAGCGTCTGCCCTGGCTGAAGCTCCACCAGTTTACGGGTCCCACGTCCGACCGTCTTGATGAGCAGGGTGATCAGTGACTGGTCCTTCTCCTCGGTTTCGACGGTGAAGATGGCGAGAGCCCGTTTCAGCAAGGGGGAAGGGATCGCGGATTCCTCGGCTTGGGCCGCCATGAGGAACTGTCCTGGTGTCGCCTCGCGAGCAATCAACGGGGCACGCAGTTTCAGGATGCAGCTTCCGTGGGCAAATTTTCGAGATTCAAGAATAACGGCTTCGACACTGTACACAGCGCAAGAATAGCATAGGCGCATACCTCCTCCTACTCGGTGTTCCAGTCGTGCCTTTCAAGGGCGGATCTGCCGTCCGATCCCGGATTCCTGCAGAGGCCAAACCGGAGCAGGAAAAAGCGTCTTGTTTTCTCGGAGGATCTTTCTTCAGCGGCGGATTTTCGGTATGATCCTTAGCGGTAAAATTATGGGAATCAAATATCTTCGGCGGCTGATGAAGCCGCGAGAAATGGACCTAGCTCTTTCACGAATTGCTGCAGAGATCATTGAGGATCATGCGGATCTGGGCGATGTTGTCTTGATCGGAATCCGGCGCCGTGGCATACCGCTTGCCGAGAGGCTACGGACCAAGATTCAGAGCATCTCCGGTCACGAGTTGCCCTTGGGGATCCTGGACATCACTTTCTATCGGGATGACCTGAGCCTGGTGGGGACTCAGCCGGTGGTGGAAGGATCACATCTCGATTTTCAAGTGGACAATAAGACCGTTCTGCTTGTGGACGATGTGTTGAACACCGGCCGGACCACTCGTGCTGCGCTTGAGAGTGTGATCGACTACGGTCGACCGAAGCGTGTGGAACTCGTGGTTCTGGTTGACCGGGGTCACCGGGAACTTCCGATTCAGGCCGACTATGTCGGAAAGTATGTGGAGACTGCCGAAAACGAGGTTGTCGAGGTGAGGGTCCCGTCTGTGGATGGAGAAGAAGGTGTCTTCCTAACAACGCCGGAGTTGCTGAAGGAGGGTGGCTCGGCTGCTAGAAAGGCTGATGTTAACTAGCTAAACCGGGAGTGCCGGAGACAGTTGATTCGGCATCCCATGAAGGTACCTCAAGTAGTATGCCTTTAAGTGGTAAGCATTTATTAGGGATTGCCGATTTGCCGGTTGCAGACATCCGGCTTATTCTCAACACAGCGAAGAGTTTTCGGGAGATCTCGGAGCGTCCCATTAAGAAGGTGCCGACGTTGCGCGGCCGCACCGTCATCAACCTCTTTTACGAGGCCTCCACACGGACCCGTTCTTCCTTCGAACTTGCCGCGAAGCGCTTGAGTGCCGACGGCCTCAATTTCAGTGTCTCGACGAGCAGTGTGAGCAAGGGGGAGACTCTGATCGATACGGGGATGAACCTCCTGTCCATGAGCCCCGATATCATCGTCATCCGGCATGCGTCCGCGGGAGCGCCACACATGCTGGCGGCCCATTTGAAGGGTTGTTCCATTGTCAATGCCGGAGACGGGATGCATGAGCATCCGACTCAGGCCTTGTTGGATGCCCTGACGATGGAGGACAAGAAAAGAGAGCTTGCCGGGCTCAAGGTGGCAATAATCGGGGATATTACGCATAGCCGCGTGGCGCGATCCAATGCTCTGCTTTTGAAGAAGATGGGGGCGGATGTCTGGATCTGTGGACCACCGACCCTGATTCCGGTCGATTTCGCCTCCTACGGTGTGAATGTGACCTATGACATGAAGGAAGCCGTCGAAGAGGCTGATGTTGTCATGATGCTGCGGGTTCAGCTGGAACGGATGAAGGAAGTCTTCTTCCCGTCCGTCAAGGAGTACTTCTCTCTGTACGGGTTGGACCGGAAGAAGTTGGCCTGGGCGAAGAAGGATGCCATCGTAATGCATCCTGGTCCGATTAATCGGGGCGTTGAGATCGATCCCGATGTCGCGGATGGAACAGATTCCGTGATTCTGGAGCAGGTCACAAACGGTGTCGCTGTTCGGATGGCGGTCTTGTACTTGATTCTTGGAGCGAGTGAGGAAGGTTCTAAATGACGATATTGCTTCAGGGTGGAAAGGTCATCGATCCATCACAGGGCTTGGATAAGAAGGCCGATCTGCTGATCGAGAAGGGCCGTGTAGCTGGCTTGGGGAAGATCAAGGCAGAGTCGGGTTGGCGAGTGGTGGATGTGTCGGGAATGATAGTGATGCCAGGCCTGATTGATATGCACGTCCACTTCAGAGAACCTGGCCGAGAGGACAAGGAGACGATCCAGTCGGGTAGCCAGGCGGCAGTTGCCGGAGGCTTCACGTCGGTAGCCTGTATGCCTAACACGAATCCGGTTAATGATTGCGAAGCGATCACCCGGTTCATGGTAGATAAGGCGGAGGATGCAAGGCTGGCCAATGTCCATCCGGTCGGAGCGGTTACAAAAGGGCTGCAGGGGCAGGAACTGGCTGAAGTAGGCGAAATGATCAAGGCCGGAGCTGTGGCCATCAGTGATGACGGGCACCCGGTGGTGAACAACCAGATCATGCGCCGGGCTCTCGAGTATTCGAAGATCTTCGATGTTCCGGTGCTCGACCACTGTGAAGACCTCGATTTGGCAGCCCGGGGCTGCATGAATGAAAGTTTCGTATCGACGCAGCTTGGTCTTCGGGGCATGAGCGGAACTGCAGAAGAGGTGCAGGTGGCCCGTGATGTGGTGTTGAGTCGCCTCACGGGTGGGAGGATTCATATCTGTCACATCTCGACCGCCGAGGCTCTCGAGTGGGTTAGGATGGCGAAGCAGCAGGACGTTTCGATTACCTGCGAAGTGGCTCCGCATCATTTCCTGCTCGAGGACGAAAAGGTCAGAAGCTACGATCCGAACTACAAGATGAACCCTCCTCTGCGGAAGAGATCGGATGTGGAAGCAATGTTGTCCGGATTGAAGGATGGCAGTATCGACTGTATCGCGACGGACCATGCTCCGCATACCCGGTTGGACAAGGAAGTGGCCTTCGAAGACGCGGCGAACGGGATCATCGGGCTGGAAACTTCAGTCCCCTTGACTTGGAGTTTCCTGGTCAAGAAAGATGTGATCACGCCCTCACGGATGGTGGAACTGATGAGTGTCAATCCGAGCCGAATCCTTCGACTCGATCGGGGAACCTTGCGGGAGGGAGCCGTGGCGGATGTGACGGTGATCGATCCAAAGCTCAAGAAGAAGGTCGATGTTGCCCAGTTCAAATCGAAGTCGCGAAACTGCCCATTCCATGGTTGGGAACTCGAAGGCTGGCCGGTAATAACGATGGTCAAAGGGCGTATCGTCTGGCAGCAGGGCTGAACCCCGAAGCGTCTTTCTATCATCCTAGTGCTTTATGACTTGGCGAATTAGAATCCTGGCGGTACTTGCCTGCTTGTTGTGGACTGCCTCCCTATCGGCACAGAACGTGGTCCGATTTGACCTCGTGCTGGATAGCGAGCCTCGACCGGCCGGTTCAACCTTTGATGCGGTCGTTCGGGCTGAAGTCGAATCGGGATGGCACCTTTATTCGATGGATGTTCCCAAAGGAGGACCGATTCCGACGACTCTCACCGTCCAGGAAGATGGTGTTTTCGCTCCGGGCGGAGTTCCCATAGAACCCACACCGATTCCCTGGTTCGATCAGAACTTTGGGATGCAGACCAACTATTTCGAAGATACGGTGGACTTCCTGGTTCCTGTCGTTGTCAAGGCGGATGCCCCGGCCGGTGACCACGAACTGCAGGTCAAGATACGCTTCATGGCCTGCAACGATTCTTCCTGTCTGCCTCCGCAGACCAAGGTCGTGCTGGCATCGGTCAACGTTGTGGCGGGCAGTGGCCTCGAGGAGACGGCAGTTCTCCCGGTGGAGGTGGATGCCGAATCTCCGGCTGATGTGGGCGAAGCGGTCGAACCCGCCTCTGGTGAGGCAACACCGTCTGATACCGGAGAAAACGGGCTCCCACTCAATACGCTGGCCTACATTTGGTTTGCGATGGGGATGGGGGCGCTGGCTTTACTGACCCCCTGTGTGTTCCCGATGATCCCGATTACCGTTTCCTATTTCACGAAGCGAGACGCCAAGACTCGGGGCAGGGCAGTGTTTGAGGCGGGCCTCTATTCATTCGGGATCATTGCGACGTTTACTCTGTTGGGCTTTTCCCTGACCTATCTGTTCGGCGCCGGTGGTATCAATCGCCTGGCTGCAAGTCCGCTGGTCAACATTTTTATCGCCCTGATCTTCATCGTCTTTGCGCTGAGTCTGTTTGGGGTCCTGGAAATTCGTCTCCCGAGCAGTTGGCTCAGTGCTATTAACAAGAAGTCGACGCAGACGAAAGGTGTGATGGGCATCTTCCTGATGGCTTTGACCTTCTCCCTGACCTCGTTCACCTGTACTGTTCCCTTTGTCGGAACCGTCATGGTGGCAGCCCTGCAGGGAGATGTGTTGTGGTCTCTGCTGGGAGTGACAGCATTCGCAACTGTCTTCTCGCTCCCCTTCTTCCTGTTGGCCCTCTTCCCGTCCTGGCTCCAGTCGCTCCCGAAAAGCGGGAACTGGATGAACTCAGTCAAGATTACGATGGGCTTTCTGGAACTGGCCGCGGCCCTGAAATTTATCAGCAACGTGGACCTGGTGTACCAGTGGGAGTTCATCACTCGTCCGGTCTTCATAACCGTCTGGCTGGCAATCGGTTTGGTGATGGCGGTCTACCTGTTGGGGTGGATCCGGTTTTCGCATGAGTCGCCTACCGAATCGATTGGAGCGACTCGGGTCTTATTTGCCATCCTCTTCCTCTCGGTCTCCTTCTATCTGCTGAGGGGGCTGTTTGGCTTCTCTCTGGGCGAACTCGATGCTTTTCTGCCTCCTCGGGACTATGGTGCGGTCAGCGGTCAGGTCTTCGGATCTGAACCGGCTGGAGAAGAAGGTGAGCACTGGTTGTCGAATTATGAAGAAGCCCTCGAGGTCGCGCAGGCCGAGAATAAGCCGATCTTCATCGACTTTACGGGTTACACCTGTACGAACTGTCGCTGGATGGAGGCGAATATCTTTCCGTTACCGGAGGTCCAGGAACTCTTTAGACGTTTTGTCCTGGTGCGGCTGTATACCGACGGGACCGAGCCAGAACACGAGGAGAACCGCCGCCTCGAGGAAGAACGGTTCAAGACGATTGCCCTGCCTTACTACGCGATCATGTCTCCGGCCGACGAAGTGATTCGGACCTTTCCCGGATTGACGCGAAACAAGGATGAATTCGTGGCCTTTCTGACGGTCACGGAAGATTGACAATCACATCCCCTGGTCGAGCCAGATTGTACTTTTCGCGGGCAATCCTCTCGATTTCATAGGGGTCCGTACGCAGGCGATGGATGTCCTCGCGAAGCTCTTGATGGGATCGGCGAAGATCTATATTCTTGACCTGAAGCTGTCGCAGCTCCTCCCGATAGTCCTGTAGCTTTCGGTAGCCACCGTTGCCGAAGACCAGGACATAGCAGATCGAGATACACGTCACGAGCAGGAAGATCCAGAAGAGCTCGTTTCGTGCCTTGCGACTAATGTTCATTATCTTGAGGAGTCTACCATGACCGATGTTCGAGTCATTCTTTCCACCATCGATCAGCCGGCCCGTGCCGAGGAGATCGCCTCCACCCTCGTCCGGGAGCGGCTTGCAGGCTGCGTAAACATCCTACCCAACCTGACCTCGATCTATCGCTGGGACAGCCGTATCGAACGGGCCTCCGAGCACTTGATGATTATAAAGACGGAAACTGACAAGGTTGCTGAATTGATCGAACGGCTCAAAACCCTTCACCCGTATGACGTTCCTGAGATCATCAGTCTCGAGGTTGAAAACGGATTCGAGCCGTATCTTAATTGGATCAGGTCCGAAACCCGTTCCTGAACTTTGCTGAGAGTCTAGTTGGCTTCGGCATCGGAAACACACCGGAAGCCGACAGACTTCTTGCGTCCGTTCACCTTGAGATTGAGGTCTCGATAGAATGCAAACATCTCCCGGACGCCTGATTCGAATGAGCCTCCTTTGACGATCACGTGCTCATCCGGCCCAAACTTGATCGTCGTAGAGGTTAGTTCGGCGACGTTCCCTGCCAGGTCATAGACGCCGAATGGAGAGACATCTTTTGGGCGATTGCCGACTGGATCGGGGTCTGAGCTCGTGTAGGTCACGTCCTGTCGCCCCGGGCTTTCATTGCCCCAGGGGAACAGGCGGTCATCGCTTCCTCTCACGGTTCGCTCCCATTCAATTTCGGTTGGAAGTCTCTTGCCGCGCCATTCGCAGTAGGCTGTCGCATCCGTCTGTGATACCCAGGTTACAGGAAAATCCTCGGCCCAGTCCGGGTACTGAGTCGAACTTGTCCAGTGGGTGAGGAAGTTTTCCTCGTTCTCCGGTTTGTAGCCTGTTCTGTTGAGAAAGGTCTTAAAATCCTTGTTCGTGACTTCAAACTGGTCGATCCAGAAAGCGGCGACCTGCTCGCTCCGGGGAGGAACCACAAAGATTTCGCGCAGGTGATCCATCATTCCTGGAAACATTACGGTGCCTCGCTTGACAAAATCCATCAGCCCCTCTTCGTCCGTGCCGTACACCAGAGTACCGGCAGGGACTTCCGACATACTGGAGTGAGGATCTTCAGGAATCTGGGAATCACTTTCAGATTCCTGAGTTTGTGGGTTGTCTTGAAGGGATTCACCTCCTGAACAGGAAAGGGTTCCCATCGAAATCATCAAGACCAGTAAAAAGCTTCTATGCAACGTATATTTCATCACTCACCTCTAAATTGCGGCTTCTTGTTTTCCAGAAAAGACCGGAGTCCTTCACGACAGTCCTCACTCTGGAAGCAGCGTATTCGGGCTTCCATTTCGTGTTCCAGAATCTGCTCCCAGCCCTGCATGTTTCCATGGACAGCCTTTTTAATATTTCGGACCGCAATGGGGGGGAGTCCGAGCAACTTCCTCTTCAGAGCGGCTACCGCGGATTCGAGCCGATTCGCCGGAACCTGCCGATTGAGCAGGCCGATCTGAACGGCCTCCTCCGCCCGGAGCAGTCGCCCTGAAGTCAGCAGTTCGAAACAGGCGGATGGTCCCAGCGTCCGCGAAAGCAGTAGTGCCGTCCCCAACTCAGGACTCAGCCCCAGTTCAATAAAAGGATATCCCACTGATGCCTGGGACGAAGCGATGTGGAAATCGCAGGAGAGGGCCAAGTTGAGGCCTCCATCCGCTGCGACACCATTGATAACGGCAATGGTTAACTGGGGAACTCTTCGGAGCCGTAGCAGGATCTGACGAAATGCTTCCGATGCGCGTCTCAGATTGGCAGCGTCGGAAGACTGCAGCCACCGGTGCAATCTTCCAATGTCGGGCCCGGAGCAGAATGAAGAGCCACTCCCCTTCAGGATCAAGAGCCGGACGTCGTCTCTCTCCGAACACCGTTCGATTGCCTGCTGCAGGTGAACCAACAATTCGAGGTCATACGAATTCAGTGTCGCAGGCCGGTTGAGGGTGAACGTTGCGATCCCCTGTTCCACCTGTTCGAGGATTGGAGTCTTCACGGAATCACCATCACTAAACCAACAAATTCAGCATTTTGCAGGAGAACGGTCGCACATTTTGCCCGACAGACGTTTGTACTGAGTGGAGGAATATATCAGATGCCCGGAGAATCTGTCGATGAGTGACGAAGAACAACGTTTTCGAGGGGTGCTTGGCTTGGTCAAACGATGTCTGAAACCCAAACGGATTATCAGTATTGCGAAAGCGACCAATCGCGTACTGCATCAATCCGCTGCCTTCTTCCGTGTCGTTGTGGAACTGGGGAATCGGGAGATTCTACCGATTCTTGGATCGGTCCGGGATGAAGCTTCGGAGACCCCAGCAAGGCTGGCGGCTGCAGTTGCGCTCTGGTGGGAGGCCCTGTCACAGAAAACCCGGCCGCGCCGTTTATTGGTGCTGGTACCCTCGACCTGGGGTCCGGAACCCGGGGATCTGCTGGAATACCTCAATATCCCGATTCGATACCGGACTTATAACCTCGCCGAAGGGAGCCTCGAAGGGTGGGTTCCCGCTCCGCAGTCCTCTTCGCTGGACCAGTCTTTCGTGTTTCATCCGTTAAGCCACCCGGCTCCAGCGCTGTTCGAAGAGGTTTCCCGGGAACTGGTGGCGACTGATCTGCTCTATCGAGACAGCTGTTGGCAACTCTCACTGAGGGGCCTCCCCCTGGCATGGGAGACTCGCGGTAGAGGAGAACTGGAATACGATTATCACGATCCAAAACGGCTGTCTGCTGCAGTGGATCTGCATAACCATGCGAGGTGTGTTGAATCGATTCGCCGCGTCGGCAGTCCCAGTCCGATGCATCGCTATTACCGGCATGGCCCGGAACGATGGCTGGAAAGCCAGATGCTGCGCTCTTACCGGCTGCTGAATTCGAGCCTGGGTCCTGAAATCTACTGTCAGGTCCCAACGTGGAAAGGGGGACATCGGCGGGTAATCGACCTGTTGACGGCGACGCCGGATGGACGCCTGGCTGTGCTCGAACTGAAGTCGGAGAAAGATATGGGCCTGCTGTTTCAGGGGGTGGGCTACTGGGACCGGGTAAACCGGCATCTGGAAGCCGGAGACTTCGAGTGTTCCGGCTACTTCCCGGGAAAGCGACTCTGCAGACGGCCGCCACTGCTGTATCTCGTGGCCCCGCTGTTTGAGTTTCACCGGTGCCTGCCGGTCTTCAGGAAGTTCCTGCGAATCCCAGGCAAGATTCACTGTGTCGGAATCAACAGCGATTGGAGGCACGAAGTCCGAATCCTCAGACACTTCGACTTGTAGTCGGAAATGCCCATACTTTCAGGATTCGAAAAGACAGAGGAAGAGCGAAGCAGAGGCTAAGACTTGGTCTTCGACTCCGAGTCACCATCCTGTCCGGACTTCATTGATCGCTTGAAATTCGAGATGCCTTCTCCCAAACCTCTTCCGATCTGGGGAAGCCTGCTCGCTCCGAACAAGACGATAACAATCACGAGAATTATAACTAGTTCAGTAACGCCAAGTCCCATCATAGTGGATACCTTTACTCCTCAACGCCATCATACGCCGTTGTTTCAGACCCTGTCAAACGCCGTCGAAAGGCCCCATTAATGTCGCCGGAATTCCGAGAGATCTACACCCCTGCCCGAATGTTCAATCGTTATCCGGTGTCTCGGCTGTTCCGTTATGTAACGCATCCCGTCCTCTCCGTTCCGCTCTGATCTGAACTCGATTGCAGGAAAGCGGGCTTCCATCAGGTTGCGGTAAGCCTGCAGGAACTCGAGGGCATCCTCATCGGAATCCCAGATGGTGGTCATCAGCAGTACCGACTCATCCCCGTTCTCCAGAAGATGGACCGAGTCCCCATCCCAACCCTCTGCCGCTCTCTCTGCCTCTTCGGCACCGAGCCGGCCTTCCAAAAGCAGGTACAGTGTGTACTCACCGAGTACGGTCTCAAAGATGGATTCCCAGGAACCCTCCAGGGCTGCCTCCAATCCTTCGGTGGTGACGAGGGTCGGACTGTCCCGCTGGACAAAGTACTTTTCGGGATGGAGGATCTGCTCGCTGGATTGAGGCAGGTCGGCGTAGATTTCAGCAACCTGGTCCCAGGAATGGCTGCGCAGGTATTCCTGGAGGAAGACGGCCCCGTAACTGTAAGGGAACATCAGGGTTTCGCGGAGATAAGCGGGCGCCGAAGCGAAGATCGGAAACTCGGCTGCCATCAGTGGGAGCTGGGCTCGGTTCAGCCCCACGATATCAGGAATGTCGAGGAAATCCTGCCCCAGGGGCTGCAGCGAATAGCTCAGCATTACGGCCAACCCTTCGCCTTCAATCAGGGCATTGCGGGCCAGGGTCTGATCGTCATTTCCTTCCACTTTTTCGAGGAATTGCTTCAGCCCGAAGTACTGGTCCTGCAGCGCATGAAGCAACTCGTGTGCAATAACCGGTTTTTGCAGGTCAACTGAAATCCAGTCGGCCAGGTAGAGGGTCTTCTCGTGGGGGTCGTAGTAGCCCGCGACCTGTTCAGTGAGCAAGTCGAGCATGAAAGGGTAGAGTTTCAAATCTTCGGGGATCAA
>CP070717.1:1610460-1614668 GCA_020350445.1 Acidobacteriota bacterium
AGCCGGAGACGGCGCCCGAATCAATACTGCCGGATGCCTCGGGTCGTTGGATGTGGAAGCCTCCCGGCACATTCACACAGCTTTGGTCGCTCGACGCCTTGCCGGGTTCCCGGCCAGTCACCTTGCGCCGAAGCGGTTCGTGGTATGTCGCCAACTGCGACGTCCACCCTTCCGGTGACTGGATGGCGTGCAGCTGTGGGATGGACCGTATGGAGTTGTGGCCGCTGCCTGCTCGGCCGGTGAGTGTTCTTGACGGCTACGCGATGATCATCCGACCTGCGGCTTTCAGTCCCGACTCCCGCTGGCTGGCCACGAGCTGGGGAGATGAGGTCCTGCGCCTGTGGCCGCTGCCGGGAACTGGAAATCGAGAGGTCCAGCTGTTGAACGTACCGGGACGGATGTGCCTTTGGACGGGATTCACTTTTGACCCTTCCGGCCGGTATCTTTTTGCGGTCGGCAACTGCGGTAACGCTGCAATCTTTCCGCTCGACGGAAGTCCAGTGCGGAGACTGGAAGGTTCTCCCGAGGAACAGATGCAGTTTGCCTGTGCGGTTTCTCCCAGTGGACGCCTTGTGGCTTCCGCAACAGGGTTTGGACCCGGGGAGCGGACACTGAGGGTCTGGGATGTGGAAACGGGTGCCGTCCGCGTCTTCCCGGTGCCCGAACCGGACCCGCCGGAAGACCCCGGGTCCAAACCCACGGGCTTCGAAGGAGGAATCCAGACGCTTCTCTTTGATGGTGAAACAGTGCTCTATTCCGCGGGCGACGGAGGTATTCGCTGCTGGGATGTGGAGACGGGGTCCCATACGCTGCTCTGGAAGATTCGTGAAACTGTGTCGCTCTTGCACAAGAAGGGCGATTCGGTGCTCGCTCTCAGTAAGGGTTCAGGGCGGGGAGGGCCGTTCAAGATACACCGAGTCAACCTTGCAACGAACGAGTCTGTCGCCGTCCTGGATGATTTTGCCGTCACGGGGACCATTCATGGCACTTACGCGTCGGAGGCCGTGATCGCTGCGGCGGCGCCGAACGGCCTGATCCTGGTCGGCCGGCCGGATGGCAGCCCGCCTCATCTACTTGCCGGACATATTGGCCCCGCTCAATGTGTTGCTATTTCCCCCGACCTGAAGTGGGTGGCTTCGACCGGCGAGGACAACACCCTGCGCCTCTGGCCGATGCCGGACCTCTCGAAGCCGCCGCTCCACACACTGCCTCAACACCAACTGGTAGCGAAACTGAAGTCCCTGACCAACCTGCGCACGGTCCCCGATCCAGAAACTGAGAATGGCTGGAAGATCGAACTCGAACCCTTCCCTGGCTGGAAGAGTGTCCCTACGTGGTAGGGACGATTCCAAGACACATCCCAGTACCATCGGTATGCCGCTGAAAGGTCGCGCCTTCTAACGAGTCCCAGTGACTGGCAGAAAGTTAACTGGATAGGAAACATTTCAACCGCTTTAATCGTGAATGTAGTGGCAAGAGGGGGCGGAGGGTCCTCAGGTTCAAGCAAGTTCGGAGTCGGACCACGTCCATAGGTTTGGACTCGCCCTGTTGCCGTGAATCGAGACGGCTTTTTTCAGTGATCGATTTCGAGTGGACCTCCATGAAGAAACTCTTGTGGAATCTCGGCCTGCCCTGCCTTACCGTCTGCATGCTGATATCTCCAGCGAAGTCTCTGCTGGCACAAGGAACCGAATTAGGGAGCAATGAAAACCCCTACCAGGTCCCCGAGGCCATATCCTCAATTGATGTGGATGGAATCCTCGATGAAGACGCCTGGGGTTCAGCCCTGAAGATCGAACTAAATTACGAGATCAGCCCCAGAGAAAATGTGGAGCCAACCGTCGAAACAAAGGTCCTGCTGGTTTACGACCGGTCACACCTGTACATCGGCTTCAAGTGTTTTGATCCCGATCCTTCCCGGATTCAGGCCTTCTTCAGTGACCGGGACGAAATCAGTTTTGACGACTGGGTGGCAGTGGAACTGGACACCTACAACGATCAGAGGAGAACCTTTACCCTGTTTTCGAATCCGAAGGGGGTCCAGACCGATGGCCTCGGAAATGCAGCCGGGGTCAAAGACTACAACTGGGACACGATCTATTCGTCGGCGGGAACGATCACATCGTGGGGCTACAGCGTCGAAATGGCAATTCCTTTCTCCTCTCTCCGATTCCAGCGTTCGAACGGGGATCAAATCTGGGGCCTGAACGCTGTAAGGGGCTACCCCCGCAGTGTCTCCCATCAGATCTGGGCGCGACCCTATGATCGGTCTCAGAGTTGCAGAGTCTGTCAGTTTCTGAAGATTCAGGGATTCAGGGGCGTTTCTCCGGGCCGCAATCTGGAAATCAACCCGACCTTAACCGCGTTGCAGACGCGGTCAAGGGAGGAATTCCCCGAGGGTAAATTCTCAACCGACCGCAAGCAGTTGGAGGCGGGAGTTACTGCCCGCTGGGGAGTGACCCCAAACATTGTCAGCAGTGTCACCGTCAACCCCGATTTCTCCCAAGTCGAAGCTGACTCCGCACAACTCGACATCAATCAGCCCTTCGCTCTGTTCTACCCCGAGAAACGCCCTTTCTTCAACGAAGGCAGTGATCTATTCAACAGTCCGCTGAACATGGTCCATACGCGGACCCTGCGTGACCCTCTCTGGGGAGTCAAGCTCACCGGAAAGGAGGGGGCCAACGCTGTCGGAGCTTACGTCGTTCGGGACCGAGTGACCAACTTGATTTTTCCTGGCCCGGAAGGATCCCGAGCCACTTCCGTTCTGGAAAGCAATACATCCTCTGTCATACGGTACAACAGGGATTTCTGGGGGGACTCGAATATCGGCGTACTTGTCACCGACCGGGAAGGAGAAGACTACTTCAACCGGGTTTACGGATTGGACGGACTCCTCCGGTTGACTCCCAGCGATCAGTTCCGCTTTCAGGCCCTGGGATCATCCACTCAATACCCTGAAGAGATCTCCAACTCAAACGATCAACCCCTGGGGGAGTTCGGCGATCGCGCGGTCTTCCTGGAGTACGCCCACTTCACCCGCCGGTTTGCGGGGGATCTCACCTATACCGAGATCGGAGACGACTTCCGAGCCGACCTCGGGTTTCTACCCCAGGTCGGCTACCGAAGTCTGAGTTCAAACCCGAGTTATCGCTGGGTTCCCGAAAAGACAGGCTGGTGGAGCAGCTTTATGCTGGCCGGAGGTTTTTCCTACTCGAAGGCACTGGACGGAACACCGCTCAGGACAACCTATTCCTCCTCCTTTACCTACGGCGGGCCAAAGAATTCTGTTCTTCAATCGGGCTACACTCGCCTCAGTCAACGATACAACGGACAGGATTTTGACCTCGATCAGTTCAGATTTGTAGGATCGATCTGGCCGACCAAAAGCAGCCGGGTGCTCTTCTCATCTCAGTTCGGGGATCGAATTGATTTCACGAACACACGTTCCGGCCGGGGTGTGCGACTTGCTCCCACATTCCAGATCAACCTGGGGGCGCATCTGCGATTCATTCAGAGCCACATTTTCGAACGGATGGAGGTTTCGGGAGATCGGCTGTACACAGCCAATATAAGCGAAACGACACTGACCTACTTCCTCAGTGCCAGGACTTCCTTCCGAGCTCTGCTGCAGTACTTCGACTACGATTACAACGTAAAGAACTATGAGATCCCCGTTATGCCTGAATTCAGGCAATTCTTCTCCCAGCTACGATTTTCGTACAAGATTAATCCTCGGACGGTGCTCTTTCTGGGTTACACCGACAATTACCTCGGCGACCACCTTGCCGGACTCACCAAAAAGGACTATACGGTCTTCGCGAAGATCGGCTACGCCTGGGTCCCATGAGGTTGTGGCCCACTCCGCCGTGTAGGTTGAATTCACTTTCTTAGGCGGGATAGGCAATTTAAGTTTTAGATCCGTTCTCCAGATCAGGGGCATGAACACCCGAGG
Source organism: Acidobacteriota bacterium (assembly GCA_020350445.1). Classification (GTDB taxonomy): domain Bacteria; phylum Acidobacteriota; class UBA6911; order RPQK01; family JAPXNP01. The sequence goes on from CP070717.1 coordinate 1,614,416, forward strand.
CGGCGTCTCAGTAGGTCAGCCCATGTCCGAAGGGAAAAAGAGTGTCCCTTTCTCTGTAGCCCGGGGCATCGGAATCCTGATCTTTGAGTGCCTGGGCGGTCCGGGCCAGCGCGTAGGGTAGCTTTCCCGAAGGTCTGGAAAACCCGGTCAGGATATCCATGAGGGCTGCATCGCTCACACCGAAGGTGGCGAGGATTGCACCGGCGTTCAGAACACCGCTGGCCTCGTCCAGAACGTAAGGTTGCCGGAACTG
>CP070717.1:1614768-1618140 GCA_020350445.1 Acidobacteriota bacterium
ACCAACGGCTCCCCCTCTTCAGTTTCACCTGAGAGAATCTGCACGAGGGCCCTGCTGCTGTTTTCTGACCGGAGCAAAGAGTTATACCCGTCGTCCACTAGTGCTTGGGATAAGCAGTCAAAACAGTTCCCTCCCACTGCTATCTCCACCGTGAGGAGTTCGAGTTAGTTCGCCTCTTGTTCCCGAGCGGCCAGGTAGCCCCATGCATAAAGGGTCGGAGCCAGGTTCTGCATCACCGTAAACTCGGTGACGGCGGGGAAAAGATAGAGGTCAAAATAGGCCTCGATCGTTGGCCAGTCTTCCATTCGTGGATGCAGGACATCTCGGATCAACTGCATCGTAAAGTAACCGGAGTTCTCAGGGCGTTCGAGATCGAAGGGACCATAAATGGTGATTCCGGGAGGTACCGTCTGGGCCGTGACCTTCTGATCAACGATCAGGGGATGCTGCGGGGTGTCGTATCCGGTCCAGGTCGTGTAGCTGATGTTAACAGGATTGGCCCCGCTGCCGGTCTGGCAGGCCAGGATCGCGGTGGTCAGATAGGATTCCTTCCCGGAAAGAAAATGCGCGCGCAGCAGGTTGGTCGCCGCTGGAGTCGAAAGCTTGCCCCACCCTACCGGTTCCCACGCGTCCATCTTGGTCCAGCGGAACCCGATCTTCCTGGCCTGGCTCACTGACCCCTGGGCTTCCCGCATCAACGCGTTGTAAGCGTTGCCCCATACCGCCTGGTTGACTCCGGGGTGATCCGTCCTGAGGTAGACAAACGCCGCGTCTCGCTGCTCATGCTGTTGCCAGACGGCGAGGTTGTTATTGCCATTTGTAAAGGCCGTGGTTTTCAGAAAGATCTGGTGCCAGCGGTCGAGACCCGTCAAACGATACAGTTCGGCCGCCGCCAGGTTGCGACTGTCTTCGACTGCATGGGGGTAGTCTTGCGAAAGCCTTGGGTACTCCGTCTCGGCCCATTCCATCGCACGCAGGGCACTCTCCGAGTAGGTTTCAGCCAGTGGCGGGTCGAAGCTCTCGAGCACATGGGCCGCCCGGGCCGCCACTCCGGCGTAAACATAGCTGGACCACACACCAGGTGCGTATGCCATAACCGGGAGTGACTCCTGCCAACTGGCTTCACCGCGTCGGGGATGTTCGGCGGACTCGATCCCGCCCCGAATTCCTCCGGCTGATGCCTGCATTCTGCGAAAGACATCGAGTCCCCAGGCGGCCTCGTTCAGGATATCTGGCAGCCCGTCGCCAGATTCCGGGATCTCGAGTTGAGTTGCCCCGACGAACTCCGGAAACAGATCAGCCAGCTCGAGGAGTAACCGCGTGGCATCGAGGTGCTGAATTCGCCGATCCCAGTCTCCCGCGTCGAAATAGCCTCCCCAGGCATCGGGAACCGGAGTATCGGTCATGCCGGCTACAAGATTGCCAAAGTTCCCTTCATCAGAGCTGTTCAAGCCGTTTCCCGTATCCATCAACGGAGCGGTGGAGTGCAGGATCACCATCCCATCGTCCGGATGAAACGGCCGGCGCCGGTTGTATGTAGTGTAGGAAGGGCTCAGCTCAATGCCACTGCGCTGGTGGTAGAGGCCCTGGGCCGAAGTGGAAAAGGCGCGTTTCCAGCTTTCCGTCGACACCGGGAAGGGGTAGGTGCAGCCGATTCCTTCAATGCAGGCCCGGTAAAGGCCCTGTTGAGTCAGAGCCGAGAAATCGAGCAGATGGACATCCGCCCGGTTGTAGTTACGGTTGTAAGGATCTTCGGTCTTATCGTTACCGGCTTTGGCTAGTGCTGTCTGGCCTTCAAGCACGATCTGCTCCTGTTCGTTAAAGAGGGTGAAGCGGGCTTCAGGAGCATAGCTCAGACCGCCGGCGTCACCCATCCAGCAGGAAAGAAAGCCGAGCTTCGCGGGGTCGTCCGGTCGGAATCCGAGATGGGAGATGTGGAGGGCCTCGCTACGGTTTTGGCTTGGGAGATGCCGATACTCCACCGTCCGAACGGGTAAAGCATCGGAATGAACTCGGTAGAGTGCGCCTTCCCTCAGATCCTGTGGAAGCCGGAGATAGATCGTATGCCGCAGAGGCCAGAGGAATCTCCAGGTATCGGTCTGGACCATTTCAAGCGGTTTACTTTTTCTTCCAAGCGAAGTCGGATGTTTTCCCGACCCGAGACTCGAATCATCGGGGGACGTGAGCCAGTAAAGCTCCCGTCTGTCCACCTTTGCTGGATCCACCTGGCGGCCCTGAAACTGATCGAAGGTGTAGAGGAGGTCGCGGTCCTTGCCAACGAGAGCCCCGATGATCTTTCCGTTCCGCCTCAGCCAGACGGTCCCATATCCGTGATTGCCGGTCTCTTCGACCTGGTCGCCGGCTTGCGCCACATAGGGGATCTGGCTCGCCTCTGTGACACCCCGTTCATCGATCTCGATGGCCAGGATGTTGGGTGCGACAGCGGAGATGCTGCGAATCAGAGGGGTCTCCGGGATCGATTCCATCGTGGAGGGATTAATGGGTTTCCAGTCGAAGGCAGATCCGATCCCGAGGGAACTCAGTTTGCCTTCTGAATCGGAAACCCAGACCCCGGAGGGCGAGGATTCCAGGGCCGGATAGCCTGGAAACGCCATTGCGGCCAGGTTGAAGTTGGTGGCAACCGGTGATCTTGTCCCGAGGAGCGGTGACCAGATGCTCAAGGTGCGGGTTCCCTGTTCGAAGACGAGGAGTTCAAAAGCGGAGGGACAGGGAGTTCCTTTCCGATAGATGGACAAGATGCGGGTCGGATTCGACAGGTTCTCCAGGGCAACACTGCGCCTCTGTTTCCTGGAATCGATCTTCTTGACCGAACCGGTACTCGATTCTGCAAGGTATATGTCTCCTGTGCAGCGATCCGTTGCGAGGTCACTGGCCTGGACCGAGGAGTAACGGATCTCGCGACCTGGTTGGCCTTGGCTGATCCCTGATAGGCCTTTGTTGAGGGTCATTCGGGATACGAGTCCGATCCAGGTGCGTTCCCCGACGAGAAGATCGCCTGAGAAGGGGTCGACATCCAGGGATGTGACATCGACTAGCCCGCTCACCAGGTCATTCGACTGGCCGGTTACAGGGTTGACTCGAACAAGTTTTCCACTCCCCAGACTTGCAGCAATGAACTCCGTCCCGTCGATGCTCGAAAACACCACCAGGTCGAGGACCGTGTCGTTGTCAAAGGAAGTGATGTTGCGCGTACCTGAGCCGTCAAACACGCGGATTGAGCCGCCCGATCCAACGAAGATCGTTTCTGAAACGCGGGATGCCGCCAACGCCGTGGCGCTGCCCAGGCCGGTCGTCTGGTCCTTCCTTTCGGTTAAGAGAATCGTGGCTCCAGCTGTCCGTGTGCCCCGACGC
>CP070717.1:1618240-1622287 GCA_020350445.1 Acidobacteriota bacterium
AGTATGAAGTACTGCTCTTGGGTCGACCGAGAGTTCCTTCTCTTCTCGATAGCTTGTCCAATCTGATCGATGGCGCGACATCCTGTCGCGCAGCCACAATTGAAACGGAGAGCCGGAACCCCTCATTAATCTATCTCTCAAGATGTAGATATTCAAAAACTGATCTGATTTTTTGGATCGAAGCCCCCAATGAATTCAAATTCTTGAATCTTCAGAGAAGCTCCACTCCAAAGTCTGGCTTTTCTTGGATTCTCTAACCGTGCGATTCTATATAACTTGACCGTGGCAATCGCCTCACCCGAACGTATTGTCTGGTGTTTCGGAATCAGAATTGCTTAGTAAGACGCAAAACTATGAGTCAAATGTCGTCGACTCTCACAACAGCTGCTCTTTTTCAGACTTTGCGAAACGCCTTTTGGCTCAGGCGGAAGAATTCTTGAATTCGGTTTTATAGTTGGGGGTTCATCGTTATCGTTAGGTTGTTTCTCAAATCCCTAGGAAACATTTGGCGAGGTTGCGTTACATCGTTGCTGGCGGCCTGTTGGCCGGTTGTTCGCCCTGTACCTGCAAGTAATCCTTTCCACCCTTCGAAACAACGAGCCTCCTTGGTCTGCTGCGTTAGGAAAACGCGGTTTAACAATCATCTACGCTGGAGGAGGTGTTTATGATCGGATCCATATTGCGATCCAACTCTTTACTACCGTATCTGGGTTTGGCGGTGATTCTATGCCTGACCATGCTCCCCTGTGAAGTGCAGGCGCAGGTCTTATATGGATCCATCGTCGGAAACGTAACCGACCAAACTGGCGGAACCGTTCCGGGTGCGGACGTCTCTGTTACCAATCAGAATACCAACCGGGTACAGAGCGCGATAACTAATCAACTGGGTGCGTATAGTTTTACGACATTGATTCCTGGTAGCTACACCCTCAAGGTTACGATGCCGGGTTTCAGGGAATATGTTGAAACTGACGTGTTGGTGACGGTAAACAACGTCGCCCGGCACAATGTCGCTCTTCAGATTGGACAGGTGTCTGAAACGATCACTGTCACCTCTGAAACTGCTATCCTTCAAACGGATCGTGCGGAAGTTCGGGCTGAGATCGCAGAAGAGGGGCTCGAGAACCTGCCGGTTCCGTTGGGACGGAATTATCAGGAGCTGTTTAAGACGCTGCCAGGGTTTGCGCCACCGCGCCGAGAGCATTCCATTCAAACCAATCCCTCTCGTTCGCGCTCATTCAATGCGAACGGTGTCAGCGACAGCATCAACACGACCCGAATTGACGGAATCACCACAACGAACCCCTGGTTGCCTCACATCACGGGCTACGTTCCGTCACTGGATGCGATCGAGACGGTAAACGTTGTATCCAACAGTTTCGACGCGGAGCAGGGTCTGGCAGGGGGAGCCGCCGTAACAGTTCGAATGAAGAGTGGCACGAACCAGTTCCATGGAAGCGCGTTTTTTGTACATCATTCGAACGCCATGCGTGCTCAGCGATTCCTGTATCCTTATCCGGAAGGGCTGAGGACAGGGAAGTATATCTACAACCAGTGGGGCGGATCGCTGGGTGGTCCAATCGTCAAGGACAAACTCTTCTTCTTCGCCAGTTACGAGGGAACTGCCAATCGTCGGTTCTCCAACCGTATCGGCTCAGTACCCACGCAGGGGGTGAGAGACGGGAATTTTGACTCCCTTGATGTCACCGTCTATGATCCCCTGACCGGCAACCCCGATGCTTCCGGACGCACGCCTTTCCCCAACAATACGATACCGTTGGATCGGATGGATCCGATTAACCAGACGGTTCTCGCCAAGCTTCCTTTACCAAACATCTCTAACAGACTTGGAGAGGAGAGCAACAACTATCTGGGTGAGGGAAGTTTTGTTTGGGACAGGTGGACGCTCGATACCAAGGTGGACTGGGTGATCAGTGACAGTCTCAACATGTTTGGACGCTTTAGTGCACTCGACTACAGCCTGGAGCAGCCGACAATCTTCGGAAACGACAACCTCATGGGAAGTGCCTTGAGTGGATTCGGATTCGAAGGTGGAAACCCCGGCGTTGGTTCCGGTACCACCTACACCCTTGGCCTTGGTCTCAACTACGTTGTTTCTCCGAGTTTCATAATCGATGGAAACTTTGGATATGCTGACTTCACTACTGATTCGCGAAACCCCTTCCTGGATCAAAACGTCGGTTTGGATCTTGGAATCCCGGGCACGAATGGTTCCGAGTGGTGGCAAGGTGGATATCCGTTTTGGGACCTTGAGGGTTATAACGACTTTGGTACCACGGATAGCTTCATGCCTTACCTCAGGGATGACCGGAACATTCAGTACACCGGGAATTTCAACTGGACTTCTGGAAATCACAATGTTCGGTTCGGTTTCGACATCAGCCAGCAGCACATGAATCACGTTCAGCCCGAAGGCGGAGTGGGACAGGGTGCTCGAGGTCGATTTCGGTTCGATCGAGACTTGACTCGCGGGTGTCTCGACAATGGTGACGGCACCTGCAGTTTGAGTGATTCAACGTCTCGGCAGAGTTTCGCAGCGCTTCTGCTGGGAATGCCGACCCGTATAGGAAAGCAGTTCCTGACAGATCCGCTTCCTTACACGACACGTAATAACCTTCTTGGCTTTTACGTTCGTGACCGGTGGCAGGTCACTCCCAACTTCACTCTTTCGATTGGGACTCGGTGGGAGTACTACCCGATGCCGACTCGTGCCCATCGCGGGATGGAGCGATATGATGCTCTGACCAACACGGTTGACGTTTGCGGAATCGGGCAGGTTCCCAAGGACTGTGGTGTCAGCATGAGCAAGTCCCTGTTTGCCCCGCGTATTGGGTTTGCATACCGGATAACCGATACCTTCGTGTTTCGGGCAGGATACGGGATAACGATTGACCCGTATCCGCTGGCCCGTGACCTGCGGACCAACTACCCCATGTTTATTGAAAACGACGTTCGGGAGACCAATGACTGGATCCCCGTTATCGGTTCAATGAGCGAAGGAATCCCGGAAATCGTGGTGCCTGACCTTGGGAATGGCGTCATTGACATTCCAGGCGATGTTTTTGCGCACACATTCCTCCTCAACTTCAAGCGTGGCTATATCCAGTCGTGGAACATCACGCTCCAGAAGGAACTGTTCGCTGGGATAACCGGTGAAGCGGGCTACGTAGCGAACAACTTTGTGCGTGGAATGGGAAGACGTGACCTCAACTGGGGCCCACTCGGGGGCGGTAGAGATGGCCAGCAATTGGTCGACGCCTTTGGAAGAACGGCAGGAACGAATGCAACTGACAATGCCGGCCACACCCGGTATAACAGCTTGCAGACACGTTTGATGCGTCGTTTCTCCAGTGGGTATGCCGTAGGTGCTTCGTACACCTGGAGCAAGGCGATGGCGAGTGGATTTGAAGGTGATGACAGTGACAGCAGCCTCAAGATTGATATTCCTGAGCTGTTCGATCTGAACCGCCAGGTTTCCATCATCGACCGAACTCACAACTTCCAGCTCACCAACATTTGGGAACTGCCTTTCGGCCCAGGCCAGAAGTTCCTGAATGATGGAGGGGTTATGTCCCATATTCTGGGTGGCTGGCAAGTCAACAACATCATCAGTTGGTATTCGGGCACTCCATTTGATATTGGTGGAGGACAGAGTACGAACTGTGGTTCAGGGTGTACTGGGAGAGCCGACCTGGTTGGCACGATCCAGAAACTGGGTGGCAGAGGACCTGGTGACCCGTTCTATAATCCATCAGCTTTTGCCGAGCCAGAGGACAACACGATTGGAACGGCTGCCTTCGGAATCCTCCGTTCTCCAAGGACATTCAACTGGGATTTCAGCGTTTTCCGTGATTTCGGAATTACAGAAGAGCTGACGATGAAGTTTACGGCTGAGTTCTTTAACTTCACGAACCATCCACAGTTCGGTCCTGACAATGATGCCTTCGCGAGCGACGATGTTGATGACGACGACTTCCTCGAAATCGATGAAGGAGTCAATGAGCGAGTTGTTCGCCTTGGGCTGCG
>CP070717.1:1622387-1625920 GCA_020350445.1 Acidobacteriota bacterium
CGTGGCTGCCGGAACCGGAGGCAACATCGAGTGATCATGACGCTCCATCTTGGCAAAGAAGGTCGAGGGCATATGACAGGAGATACACGAATTGCCCTCGGGAATCCCGGGATGATGCGAATGGGCTTCGACCTCGTCCACCAACTTGGCATGACACGGCAGGCAGGCCTCGTTCTCCTTCGCACCCGTCTGTCGGGTCCTGCCACTGGAAGTATGGCAGTGGACACAGTCCAGCTCTCCTGAATCGGCACAGGGACCCGTCAGCCACTGGGTATAGGTGTAGTTCTCCCCAAGGTCACGTCCATCGGGATAGAAATCGGGATGTTCCAATGTATGGAGATTGAAATGATCGAAGTACCGATCACCGGGGAGATAGGATTCGGTGATCGGATTCATCTTGGCGTGACACGGTGCACACATTGAATTGGTTTGCTCCACCGTGAAGGCACTCGTCAAGATGATCTTCAGGTCATCCGGGACGGAACCCTCCGGGGCTTCAGTACAGACCCGAACATGTTCTCCCCCCTGTCCGTGACAGGTTTCGCAATTAATTCCGGGTTCCACCCAAGTGGTCGCATAGCTGTCCGTTTCGGGATCGTAGTTCTTGGCCAACTGGCTGATGTGACAGCCATAACAGGCGGTGTTGAAGGTCAGCGGCCGTTCTGTCCAGTGGATTGGCTCGTCAGTCTGATCGGCGAAGTGACGTACCATAGACGCGGTCGTGTCGTACCACTCTCCCGCCCTCACATCAAAGGCGATCGGGAGAACCTGCAGCCAGCCCCGGTCTCTCTCGGTCAGAAAGTAGTAGATATTCTTCCCCCCGAGTGCATACTTCATGCCCAACTCGTGGACTTCCCCACCTCCACGTTCCACGACGTGGGGGAACTCGGGATCGAGTACGACCTCATAGGAATACGACTGGATCTCGATCGGGTTGGCCAGGGGGCTGAGGGATTCTCGCAGCAACCCTTCCGTCACCGGCTGCATGGCCAGGCCATGGTGAGAGGTTGACCAGAGTTCGTAGAACCTTTCGTGACAATTACGGCAGGACTGAGACCCGGTGTACCCGACCGAAAGGTTGTCATCACCCGCACCACCACAACCGAAGCTGGCTGTCAGCAAAAACAGAAAAGTGATCCACCTGCAGGGAACCGAGTCTATCCACATACCTGTCTCAATTCGATAATCGTACCCTGCTCACTACGCTGAATCCAGCCGGTCTCAACCAGGGTCGATGTCTCCCAATCAACGTTGCTTCGAACTCGCCTCTCGAATCTGTCTCAAGAGCTGTGCCGGCTGAGGATCACCGGGAAGTAATGCCACCAACTGCTCGGCATAGGGAACCGCTCGCACCGGATCACCCTTCTGGAGATAGAAGGCGACCAGGGCATAGATAATATCCGGATCCCTGGAATCTGCGGCATAGGCTTGCTGCAAAGCGGACTCCGCCTCGGGAAGACGACCGAGGTACTGCAGAGTCAGGGCATAGTTGTAACGAACTCTGGCCCTGCCCGGCAACAATCGAGCAGCTCTCCCCAAAGCTTCCACCGCTTCCGGGAGACGTTCCTGTTCCGCAAGAAGCAGCCCGAGAGAATAGTGCAGATCGCCCTGTGCCGGGTTCTGCCGGATTGCCAGACGCAGTTGCTGTTCAGCTTCCCGGTTACGTCCCAGCCGGTTGTAGAGATTGGCCAGATTGACCCGAGCGGGCAGGAAGGTCTGGTCCTTCGAAATCGCCAGAAGGTACTCATCTATCGCCCTCTCCACTTCTCCCCGACTGGTATAAAGAACACCCAGGTTGAGATGTGACCAGGGCATCTCCGCCACCGAAAGCTGGGCTTCCTCGTATTCAGAAATCGCCCGGGCGAGAAGCTCTGAGTTGGCCTTCTCCAACTGGGCACCGGGCAGATCAGCCAACACTCGTGCGACTTCAATGCGGACCAACCGCACCGGATCCTTCAAAAGCGGCACCAGGAGTTCCTTCCGGCGCTGCAAGTCTAACCGTGACAGACCTGCCACCGCCATCACTCGTACCAGCGGCGAGGAATCCTCGAGTGCTCTTACGAGGGCCGGAATCGATTCCTCGGAATATCGCTGGAGCAGGTTGGCAGCCGTCGCCCGCACGATCGCCGGCTGGCTCAGATCGTCCACGAGTGTGACAAGATCCACCTCTGCAGCGGGGTCACCAGATCTCCCGGCGGCAATCACTTCACCGAAATGCTTGCGGCTCTCAACCCGTTCGGGAAACCACTCGTCCAGCATCCGACTGGCCCACCGGCTGTCCTGGTCCGTGTGACAGCCATTGCAGGCATTCGGGGCACCCAGCCTGGTTGTCAACTCCGGCTGGGGAATGCGGAAGCTGTGGTCGCGTCGCGGATCAACGACCATGTAGGTCCTCTCCGGCATATGGCAGTTCACGCACTGAGCTCCTGCCGAGTCCTCCGGATGGAAATGGTGTGCGGGGGAATCGTAGTCGTTGGCCTTGAGACTCAAGAAACGGTCATCCGGCTGGGCCTGATGACACTGGACACAGACCTGGTTCCCCGGTTGACGGAGTTCCAGGGTGTGAGGGTTGTGGCAATCGGAGCAGCGGACCCCCAGTCGATACATCTTGCTCTGGACAAACGAACCGTAGACATAGACTTCGTCGAGGATTTGCCCATCCGTGAAGTAGAGCCCCTCAGCCAGAATCTCCGGCCGGAAGAGATCCAGAAACGGTTCAAAGTGCCGGTACTCCTGGCTCATTCGCGCGCGGCGCGAGTGGCAGGGAGCACAGGAATCCACCTCAAAGAAGCTGTCCTTCCCGGCAAACCCAACCAGCAGTCCATAATCTTCGAGTTCTTCGTCTCGTTCTCCCTCAGGGACAGCGGCCCAGTCGACATGCCGGCCTCCGGGCCCATGACAAGCCTGGCAACTGACATTGATCTCCGACCAGGTCGTGGAGTAGGTATCCGATGCAACATCGTATCCCTTTCGCAGATTCGTCGTGTGGCACTCGGCACACATGCCATTCCAGTTCTGATAGAGGCCTGTCCAATGCAAGGGATCATCGGCTTTGATCCGTTCGTTCGGATAGAGATGAAACCATCGTTTCTGCCTGACATCCCAGGCGATGGTCAAAGACTGAATCCTGCCCCCGGGAAGCTCTACCAGATACTGCTGCAGCGGATCGACGCCGAATACATACACCACTTTGAAGTCTTGGAGTGTTCCATCGGCACCCTCGGTTCTGACAAAGAAGTCTCCGTCCTTTTTGAAGAACCGGGAGGTCAGATCGAAGTACTGGAATTCGACATCGTTGAAATCACCGAGAACAGTGTCTTGATTCGCGACCTGCATCGCGAGTTGGTGGTGGGAACCAGTCCACTCGGAGTATTCGGCTTCGTGACATTCACGGCAGGTCTCATTCGGAACAAACTCCGTTGCAGCGACGGAAGAGGTGTCAACCGGATCCTCCAAGTGGCAGGACGGGAGTCCCCCCAAGAGGCAGAGTAGGAGAAAATACAGTGAGAGGTTGCGTTCCACGACCTTGATCC
>CP070717.1:1626020-1632016 GCA_020350445.1 Acidobacteriota bacterium
CTTGACAGATCCTCGGCGGCCCCCATCGTTGTTGTAAAAACTCTGCCACTCTTCCCACTGGCGCTAACGTATTCCCGGATCCAGGCGATCGGCATCATCGGATCATTGGGACACTTCTCGGGCTGGTCTCCAGTCTGATAAGCACCTTCCACCGGTGGATCGCCGGGGGCCATCCCGGTCAGGACCTGGCCCATCACCAGCGGTTCGCAGTCGTCGGGCAGGTGCACTTCATAGACATCGGTCGGTCCCCAGATATCCTCACAGCCTTGCACGATTGGATGTCCCTCTTCGCCCTCGGCGATTACACCTCGGGTACTTTGAACAGCATGGTGACCATGGTGGGAAACCCAGGTTTCTCCAAGAATCTGGCGGCCAAAACCGCGGTCCCACTCCTCACTCCGAAAGCTGTATCTTCGATAGGGGCTCGTCGACTCAGGACTGTAGTTGAACGCATGAGTCGCAGTCCTCATACCGATCACTGGACGCCCCGAATTCAGGTAGCCATCGATATGCCTCATCTGTTCATCGGGAAGCTCACGAAAGCGCGTTGCAATAATCATCAGGTCGGCCGTCTCGAGCGACTCGAGACCGGGAATGTTGTCCACCTTCTCCGGGTTAATCGTCCCGTCTTCGGGATCGATGGCGAAAAGCACCGTGCATTTGAATCCGTGTCGCAAGGCCAGGATCTTTCCCAACTGAGGCAGCGCCTCTTCAGACCGGTACTCCTCGTCGCCCGAGATCAAAACGATATGCTTCCCACTGCCGGGCCCTTCGTAGCCATCGTAGACAACCCAGAGCCCCGGTTCCGATGGGGCGGGGGCGACACAACCCAACACTAGAGCGACAGCGCTCAATGACAGGATTCGGATCATGGTGCATTTCTCCCTTCAGCCGTATGGAAGCACATCTCTCCCGAAGACTCCATCCTTTTCGTCCGACCTGGGAAGGCCTTTCGGGATCTGGACAACACCACCCGTTCCCCGGAGAATCACTGGAGATGTCAATCGAACGAGCCAGATTTGCGGAAGTAAACGGGATTCGACTTTCCTACGGGGTCTGCGGAACCGGCGAGCCCTTGTTGCTAATCCCAGGACTGGGTGCAGACAGTTCCAGCTGGGCGGTCAACATTGCCGCCTACTCACAGACCTTCACCTGCATTGCACTGGATAACCGCGGATCCGGGCAGTCGGACAAGCCGCCAGGGCCTTACACAACCCGGGAGATGGCTGCCGATGCAGCCGCCTTACTTCAATACCTGGGAATAGAGTCGGCTCATGTCGCCGGTCTGTCCATGGGAGGCGCCATAGCGCAGATGCTCGCCCTGAACAGCCCTCAAACGGTGCGCAGCCTCATTCTCTCGAGCAGCTGGGCCCGATGCGACTTTTACACCAAGGCAGTATTCCGCAATTATCAGCGCCTCCGTCTCTCGAGTAGCCCCGAGGATTTTGTGCGACTGGTTCAACTCTGGATCTTTGCCCCGCCCTACTTCGAAAGACACCCGGAGGAGCTCAGGTTGGCCCGGAAGGAAGCCTCGTATGAATCGCTCCCAGCCGACGCCTTCACCGCCCAGTGCAGTGCCTCAATTGAACATGACACGCTGGATGATCTGAGCCGTATTGATGCTCCCACTCTAATCACATCGGGCGATGAGGACATCTTCATACGTCCACATTTCGCTCAGGAGCTGAACCGGCGAATCAAAAACTCCCGATGGGTCCGGTTTCCCCGCTGCGGACATGGGCACCACCTGGAAGCGTCTGACCGTTACAACGAGAAGACGCTGGAGTTCCTCTTAGAGCAGAAAGACGACCGGTCTTGAAGCTCAGCACCGCACCGGCGGCGGTCCCGGTATCCCGGTCCGGATCAGGGCCCTAAACGTCGCACAGTTCGACGGCCTGTCGCAGGCCTTCCAGGGGATCACGGGTGGGGATGAATTCCTGGCCAACGTACCCGGTGTAACCCGTCTTCACAATTTCCTTCATGATCGGCCTGTAGTTGATCTCCTGCATGTCATCGAGCTCGTTTCGGCCCGGATTACCGGCGGTATGGTAATGACCGATGTAGTCTTTGTTCTCTCTGATCCGCGAGATGATATCTCCATCCATGATCTGCACGTGGTAGATGTCAAACAGCAACTTCAACCGTGGAGAACCGACGCGCTTGATGATCTCCATACAGTAATCCACGTGGTCACCTTGATAGCCGGGGTGCCCTTTCATCTCGACCCCGACCCGACTGTTCAGCATCTCCAGAACCAGGTTAACCCGCTTTGACTCCGCATAACCGACGATCTTCTTATACCCTTCAACACAGTTCTCGAGACCTACGTCGTCGGGTATATCTTCTCTGAATCCCGTAAAAGTAATGACCGTCGGAAACCCGAACTCGGCACAGGCGTCAATTGAGTTCCGCATAGCCTCGATGCACATGGAATGGTAGTCGGGGTTGTTCATCCCCTTCTCGAATCCGTGGCTCGATGCCAGGGCACAGATCAGGCTGTGTTCCTTCAGGAGCGGCCAGTGTTTGGGATCCACGAGTTCAACACTCGAACAACCCAGCTGATTGGCGATGCGACAGGTTTCATCGATCTTCCAGTACTGCTCAAAGCACCAATAGACAATCGACTGGTTGATCCCTCGGGCTTCACCCCCCTGTCCGGCTATCACTGAACTGGAGAAACCCGAACCGGCAAGCGATGCGGCGGCCAATGCTCCCGCCGCCAATACCTCTCGTCTGTTCATTCCATTCGGCGCGATTCGGATGTCTCTATTCAATCGTTTCTTCATCTGAAATTTCCTCCGAGGTCCCCCTTGAATTGACCATAAACAGACCAGAATCACAATAGGCGATGATTCTGAAACTCGACATCGGTCAATTTGACCTGAATGCGCACAGAGGAATATCCTGCCTCTAAAACAGCGTCTGGTCCTGGATTGATGATAATGTCAATGCAGTTGGAGAGGCTAGTAGTTGAAGCAGGTGACCTCTGAGACTGTGGGAACGCTGACAACTGACTTCGATCAAGAAATCAAGGAGATACAGTGATGAGCCGAACTCTACAGATGGTTCTCGTCTTCGCAGCAGTACTAATGACCGGTTGTGGTCCGAGCACTCGAATTGAAACTGCATGGAAAGCGCCGGATCTACAGCCTACAAGTTTCAAGAAGCTCGTTGCCATCGTAATGAGTAAAGACCAGACCTTGCGGCGAATCGCAGAAGATGAGTTCGTTCGGAGCCTTCCAGGGGGAACCCAGGGGATCCCAGGTTATTCACTGCTCCCCGAAGACAAAATTGGCGACCCCGAGAGTGCTAAGGCGGTGATCAAGGAGTCTGGGGTTGATGGAGCCGTCGTCCTCCGCGTCGTCGGCGTTGACAAAGACCTGCAGTACTCACCGGGAACTCCGCACTATACCTTCTATGGCTATTACGGCTGGGCCTGGACCTCTGTGAATACGCCTGATTACCTCAAACTGGAGAAGACGGTCAGAATTGAGGCTTCGGCCTACTCGGTCGCGAACGAGAAGTTGGTCTGGACAGCTCAGAGTGCTTCCACTGATCCAAAGTCGGTTCGGAGTCTGATCGACGACGTTGTTCGTCTGGTTGTCAAGGAAATGACAAAACTCCAACTGGTTGGATAAATGAACCGTAGGAGAGTTTTCGGGCAGGGGTGATAGGCTGAGAGTGATAGACAGGGTCCCTGGATTACCTTACAGGTGTTGAGTTTCCAAAAAGGAGAGTCTATTCTCATTTCTATTCATTCCAGTCTGATATTTTCTGTGGTATCTAGGCGATGAATAGGTCAAAATCGGGCTTGAGTTGAAAGATGAGTCAAGCAGTTGAGCAATTGAAAGGGGTGTTGAAGAAGGCTTGTGAGCTGGGTGTATCGGACGTGCACCTTGGAGTCGGCTCACCTTGGAAGTATCGACTCAATGGTGAGGTGCTGGCGATCAAGTCGCTCCCGAAGCTCGATGTTGCGTCGAGCAAGGAGATTGTGTCCCATCTTCTGCTTTCTTCAAAAGCTGTAACCGAAGCAGAATTGGAAAGGAAGCTGGACACCATCCAGGACTTCGACACTTCCTATTCGGTTCCCGGGGTTTCGCGGTTTCGCGTCAACATTTGCCGCCAGAGGGGAAGCTTGGCCATCGTCTTTCGGGTCATCCCTTTCCATCCTCCAACCATCTCCGAGTTGGATCTACCGGAAGTAATCAAGGCGATTTCGGCCGAAGAGCGGGGTCTGGTCCTTGTCACCGGGATCACAGGGAGTGGTAAGAGCACGACTCTGGCCGCGATGATCAATGAGATCAACGAGGAGAAACCCTGCAAGATCGTCACGATTGAAGATCCCATTGAATTCCTGCACAACGAAATCAAGGCATCTGTAATCCAGCGGGAGGTTGGATCAGACACTTTGGACTT
The DNA here is from genome assembly GCA_020350445.1 of Acidobacteriota bacterium. GTDB lineage: Bacteria > Acidobacteriota > UBA6911 > RPQK01 > JAPXNP01. The sequence goes on from CP070717.1 coordinate 1,630,437, forward strand.
CAGTGTAGCGCTCAGGGCTGCGCTCCGTCAGGATCCCGACGTGGTCCTGGTCGGTGAAATGCGTGATCGGGAAACCATCGATATCGTCCTGAAGGCCGCTGAGACGGGCCACCTGGTTCTATCGACCCTGCACACAGTCGATGCTCCCAAGACAATTCAGAGGATCATGAGCGTCTTCGACTTGAGCGAACAGAAGGCAATTCGGCAGCGGCTGGCGGAATCGATGACCGCGATCATCTCACAGCGCCTGATTCGTCGAACGGATAGTAAGGGGCGCGTGGCTGTCATCGAGGTTATGCGCAGGACCCTGACAATTCAGGAATGCATCAATAACCCAGAAAAGACGGGACTGATCAAGGATCATATCGCGTCTGGAAGGGACCAGTATGGGATGCAGACCTTCGATCAACACTTGATGGACCTCTTCAGAGCGGGCATCGTTGACCTCCAGTCGGCCCTGACTGTTGCCACCAGCCCTACAGATTTCGAACGCGCTGTTCACTACGAGTAAGCTCCGTGAGTACCAGCAAACCAAGATTCATCATTGTCCGGTACTACTTTCTCTCCCTCTGGGAAATCGGCGCCCCTTTGGTGCTGCCTCACGGATCCATAGCCCCTGATGTCATCGGCGGATTTGCAAAGCACAAGTTGCCGCGCATCTTGCGCCTTTTATTCTCAGCGGTCGTTACTACGTCCGATGAACTCCCTGCTGAGTACGCCCGAATCCTGAAAACAGCAAAAGGCAGGCGTTAGCCCCTGCTCAAACTCAGCCCAGGGTTGGTGAGTCACTCAAGCTCTGTCGCCAAAGGACCCAAAGCGACAGTAATCGCACCAGAACCGTTGGCTTTCATGTTCACCTGCAGTAGAGTACAAACTTGCTCCTTCGCCGCACTGAGCACCTGGGAGCGTTCTTTCAGATTGGGCTGTTCACTGTTCTTCGGGGAACAGGGGGAGGAAACGTTGTGGCAGGCTATCTCATTGTTCGAGTCAATGTGACCGATTGGGAGCAATATCGGAAATACACAGACGTCACCCCGGGCGTGATCGCGAAATATGGCGGCCGGTTCATTGTAAGAGGAGGGCGGACACAATGCCTCGAAGGGCCCGATGAATCGGCTCGAATCGTCGTAGTCGAATTCCCGAGTTTTAAAAAAGCTGTTGAGTGTTACAACTCTCCGGAGTACTCCGCGGCAAAGGCTATTCGAATGGGCGCAGCGAGCGCCCAGTTTCTCGCCGTTGAAGGTGCTGAAGAATAAGCCGAATTGAATCTTCACCTGGTCAACCTGTCCAGGGGAGAGGAGGTTTCCTGTGAAGCTGAACCGAACGACTCGCTCTTTCCCTTATGCATCCTGCAGAACGCTCTACTTCATTGCGCACCTGTGCATTCTTGGAATCGCTCTTACCGGGATAGCCTGTCAATCACCGGGCGGGGAGGGATCCGAGGCACTGCCAAAGACGATCGTCTTCGACTCCGCGCAGGAAGTTGCGACTGGACGGATAGATCTAACGGACCTTTCCGACGGGTTTCCTGCCAACTGGGAAGTATTGGAGGCACTTGTCCTGGAGTATCGCGCTTCTTC
>CP070717.1:1632116-1638279 GCA_020350445.1 Acidobacteriota bacterium
GGAGTCAAACTCCCTTGATCAAGGCGGAAGTGGAACTTCCGCACTCCAGGAAGCTCCCCACCCCTCGGAGTGCTGAACTTCAGTTCAGCCCTTCTAAAGGAACTTCAGTTCCGCCAAATCGCCCCCAACCCAGGCTTCCGCCGCTCCACCAAATCGCCCCCACCCAGGCTTCCGCCGCTCCGCCAAATCGCCCCCCACCCTGGCTTTCGAAGCTTCGCCAAATCGCCCCCAACTCAGGCTTCCGCCGCTCCCCAGTAAAGCTAACTTCGGGTAGAACCTCCTCAACTGGCGGGAGTGAAACTCCCTTAATCAAGGCGGAAGTGGAACTTCCGCACTCCAGGAAGCTCCCCACCCCTTGGAGTGCTGAACTTCAGTTCAGCCTTCCTAAAGGAACTTCAGTTCCGCCAAATCGCCCCCCAACCCAGGCTTTCGAAGCTTCGCCAACTCGCCCCCAACCCAATCTCCCGACGCTTCACCAAATCGCCCCCCACCCAGGCTCCCGCCATGGCTAACCAGGCACTCTTACTCGTAGCGGAGGGATTCGATTGGGTCGAGTTTAGACGCTTTCACGGCGGGCCAGACACCGAAGATCAGGCCGACGGAGAGGGAGACGACAAAACCGGTGATCACTGCCCAACTCGGAATCGATGAGGGCATATCGGGCAGGAGCCAGGCCAGGATGTAACTGGTGATGACCGCCAGGACAATGCCGAGGACACCTCCACTGGTACTCAGGGTGATCGCTTCGAAGAGAAACTGGGAAACGATATCGCGGCGTTTTGCCCCGATCGCTTTCCGTACCCCGATTTCACGGGTTCTCTCGGTCACCGAGACGAGCATGATGTTCATGACCCCGATCCCTCCGACGAGCAGACCGACACCGGAAATGGCGATCGCGACCAGGCCGATCGTCGCGGTGATCGAATCGAACTGTTGAATCAGGCGGTCTGAGGTGGTCAGGTCGAAGTTGTTGGGCTCATCGAATCTCACATTACGTTGCCGACGCAAGACGGCCTCGATCTGGTCCTGAGCACGTTCGAGTTGGCCCTCCTTTGCGGCTGAGATGATCAGCAGAAAGTCGCTCCGTGGAGAGATCTTGCGGAGGGTTCGGTAGGGGATGTACATCACGTTGTCTTCATCATTCGATCCGAAGAACGACGCTTTCCTCTTTTCGAGGACACCGACAACGGTGAACCGCTTTCCCTCGAGTTCCACCACCTTGCCAACAACTGATGCGTAGTTGGGGAACAGGGCCTCGACGACATTGACCCCGAGGATCGCCACGTTGTTGCGGCGCAGATCATCGACCCGGCTGAAGAACCGGCCTTCCGCCAGTGCCAGATTGTTCACGTCGGCCAAGCTGGGCGAAACACCCTGGATCTGAGCGCGGCTGAAGGTCTTGTCCTCATACTTCAGCGTGGAAGATCCGAAGAAGAATCCGAAATAGCCTACCTTCGAAACGGCATCCGCGTTCTGCCGGATCGCTTCGGCATCGTCGACAGTGAGGGGTTTTCGCTGCCATTCCTGGCGATCCCTCGGTCCCGTCTGGGGACCGGTTGTCAGGTGGAAGGCCCAGACATTGTGTGTTCCGTACTGTTCGACCAGTGAAACAATACTGCTCCGCATGCCGGTCAAAATCGACGCGATGACGATGACCGTGAGGACGCCGATGATGACCCCCAGAACCGTCAGGAAACTGCGCATCTTGTGGGCGCGCAAGGTGCCCAGTGCCATGGCGACGTTTTCGAGGTATTGGTTCTTGTTCACCGGTCCTCCCTCAGGGCTTCGATCGGATCCAGCTTGGAAGCTGTAAAGGCTGGGTAGATCCCAAAGATGATCCCGATACCACCTGAGACACCAACCGCCAGTACGATATAGCCGATACTGATCGTCATGGTCATCGGAGTCGTATTCTCGATGAGCGTGGCAAGTATTGTCGCGACACCCATGCCAATCAGCCCTCCAGAGGCGGCCAGGAAGAACGACTCGATCAAAAACTGGTTCAAGATATCCCGGCGCCGCGCTCCGAGCGACTTGCGCAATCCGATCTCGAAAGTCCGCTCGGTGACTGAAACCAGCATGATATTCATCACCACGATCCCACCGACAACGAGGGAAATCAGGGTAATCGGGACCACGACAACGGCGATCATCTGGGTGAATTCATCGACGAAAGAATTGATTTCCTCGGTCGAGATAATGCCGAAGGTGTCTTCGTCGCTTGGACCCAGCTTGTGCCGGGTCCGCATCGCGGTTCGGATCTGGCCAACGGCGGTCTCGAAGAGATCGCGGCTCTGAGCAGTCCCCCGAATGTTGATGCTGCGACGCGTTCCATAGATTTTCTGGAAGGTCGTTATCGGCAGGAACAGGTTATTGTCCAGGCTCATACCGAAGGTCGATCCCATCTTTTCGAGGACGCCGATGACTCGCAGCGGCTCGGCCCCGAGCTTGATCGTCTTGCCCAGGGCATCCTGCCCCTCAAAGAACTTCTCGTAGACATCCCAACCGATCACACAGACCGAGCGGGAACGCCGGACTTCCTCGTCAGTAAAGAAACGCCCCTCTTGCAGCTCCTGACCACCGAGAAAGATTCGGTTGGCCGTTGTGCCATTGACTGAAGTACCGTGAATTTCCTCGGAGTCATAGTAGAGCGAGCGATTGCTGTTGATCTCCCCAGCGACTTCCTCACACGCGGGGCAGAGTCGACGCAGGTATTCGATATCAGCGAACTTGATGTCCTTGTTTCGCTTAGCCATCTCCTTCCACTCTTCTTCGCTGACGTCGCCCATGCGGGCGAACTTGGCGACGATGAAGGAGTTGCTGCCGAGGGTTTTCGTCACGCTGTCGACGACATAGGTCTGCAGTCCTTCGATCCCGGCCCCGACGACCATGACTGACGCGACTCCGATAATGATTCCGAGGAGGGTCAGAAAGGTCCGCAACTTGTGAGACCAGATCGACTGGAGAGCGATCCTGGTGGATTCCCAAAGAAAGCCAAAGCGCACATGCATTAGATATCTCTCAGTCCTGAATTCATTGCAGCACTCAAGGACTTATACGCGAAGGCGTGAGCCTTTGTTCACCTGTGAAATCATATCAGGTTGCCAGACCGTTTGAAGGGGTGGCAGAGCCGTTACTGATCCTCGTCGTGAAAGCCTTCCACGGGGACGCAGGCGCAGAACAGATGGCGGTCTCCGTACGTGTCATCAATCCGTCCGCAATAGGTCCAGAACTTCTGTGTCCGAACGCTGGGTACCGGGAACGCCGCCTTCTGGCGCGAGTAGGGATGCGACCAGTCATCGGCGGTGACCATTTCAGCGGTATGGGGAGCGTTGCGCAAGACATTGTCGTTCGCATCCGACTGCCCCTTTTCGATCTCATGGATCTCGTTCCTGATCCCGATCATCGCATCACAGAAGCGGTCGAGTTCCTGCTTCGACTCACTCTCGGTGGGTTCCACCATCACGGTCTCAACCACCGGCCAGGAGATCGTCGGAGCATGGAAGACGTAGTCCATCAGGCGCTTGGCTACATCACTCACGGTTATCCCGACCGTCCGCTTGAAATGCCGGCAGTCGAGGATGCATTCGTGGGCCACCTTACCGTTCGCTCCCTTGTAGAGAATCGGGAAATGCGCATCGAGGCGGCTGGCGATGTAATTGGCGTTGAGAATCGCGATCTTCGTTGCGTAGGTCAGTCCTTCGGCACCCATCAAGCGCATGTAGGCCCAGGAGATCAACAGGACATTGGCCGAACCCCAGGGGGCCGAGGCGACCGCACCTCCCTCGAGCTCCCGGTCCGGATGGTAGCGGTGTCCCGGCAGATAGGGTTCCAGTCGTGGAACCACGGCGATGGGGCCGATTCCGGGTCCGCCTCCACCGTGCGGGATTGCGAAGGTCTTGTGTAAGTTGAGATGGCAGACATCCACACCAAAGTCGGCGGGACGACAGATCCCAACCAGGGCGTTCATGTTGGCACCATCCATGTAGACGAGTCCGCCGTTGTCATGGATGATCTGGCAGATATCCCGGATCGCTTCTTCGAAAACCCCGTGAGTCGAAGGATACGTCACCATAAGGGCGGCCAACTGTTCCGCGTGATTCTCCGCCTTCGCCTTGAGATCTTCGAGATCGACGTCGCCGTTTTCGGCACACTTGACGGCCACGACCTTCATTCCAGCCATCGCCGCCGAGGCGGGATTGGTCCCGTGGGCCGACTGCGGGATGAGGCAGATCCGCCGGCCGGTCTCACCTCGTGCCCGGTGGAAATTCGCGATAGCCAGCAGCCCGGCGAATTCTCCCTGCGCCCCCGAGTTGGGCTGCAGCGACACCTTCGTCATGCCAGTGACTTCGCAGAGGATCTCTTCCACCTCGTTGCAGAGATCCCGGTAGCCCTCCACCTGTTCGATCGGAGCGAAGGGGTGCAGGGAACTCCATTCCGGCCAGCTGATCGGCAGCATCTCAGCCGCTGCGTTCAACTTCATCGTGCAGGAACCCAGCGGGATCATCGAAGTGGTCAGAGAAAGGTCCCGCGACTGCAGCCGGGTGACATAGCGTAGCAGTTCCGTCTCCGATCGATAGGAGTTGAAGACCGGATGCGTCAAGTAGGCGCTCTTCCTCACGAACTCCGGTGGATACTCCGCCGAGCCTGAGCCCAGCCGCTCGACCGAAGTCCCCGACTCCATTCCCGAGATGATCGAGATCAAGCGGGCAACCTCAGCTTCATTCGATACTTCATCCAGGGATAATCCCAGGGTGCCATCTTCGTAAGCGCGCAGGTTGATTTTCGCTTCTTTCGCCCGCGACAGGATGGCGTCCGCGTTCTTGACCCTCAGCCGGAGCGTGTCGAAGAACTGTTCGTTCAAGACTTCAACCCCACGGCGGGCGAGTCCACGGGCAAGTGCCACGGTGAGCGAATGAATCCGGTTGGCAATCTCCTTGAGGCCTTCGGGACCATGGTAGACGGCATACATGCTGGCCATGATGGCCAGGAGAACCTGGGCCGTGCAGATGTTACTGGTCGCGCGATCCCGGCGGATGTGCTGCTCGCGGGTCTGCAGGGAAAGCCGGTAAGCCGGACGCCCCTGGGTATCCTTTGAGACTCCGACGAGGCGGCCCGGCAGCAGGCGTTTGTACTCATCTCGCGTTGCGAAGTAGGCCGCGTGGGGTCCGCCGAATCCCATCGGGACACCGAACCGCTGGGTACTTCCCACCGCCACATCGGCTCCCCACTCACCCGGAGGTGTCAATAGCGTCAGGCTCAGCAGGTCGGCGGCACAAATTACCAACGCGTCAAAGCCATGGACCTTCTCGGCAAAGTCCGCATAGTTGTGAATCTCACCATCCGTAGCAGGGAACTGCACTAGGGCTCCGAAGAATTCCTCGGAAAGCTCGACCTCGTCGTGGTTTCCTTCGATAACTTCAATCCCGAGGAAATCGGCCCGGGTCCGGACAACGTCGACGGTCTGGGGGTGACAGGTGGTCGAGACAAAGAAGCGGTTCTTTTTCGCAGAACCCTTGGCGGCAAAGGCCAGCCCCATCGCTTCGGCTGCTGCCGTCCCTTCATCCAGGAGGGAAGCGTTCGCCAGGGAAAGTCCGGCCAGTTCAGAGGCCACCGTCTGGAAGTTGATCAGGGCCTCGAGCCGCCCCTGCGAAATCTCCGCCTGGTAAGGGGTGTACTGGGTGTACCAGCCGGGGTTTTCCAGGATCGTTCGCTGGATGACCGGAGGCGTAATGCAGTCGTAATAACCCATTCCAATCAGCGAACGAAAGACCTGATTTTTTCCGGCCAGGCGGCGGGCTTCGGCCAGGACTTCCCGCTCTGTGAAAGGCGGTTTCAGCTGAAGGGGTTGATTGGTCCGGATACCGCGCGGGACCGCCTGATCGACCAGTTCGTCGAGCGACTCGACTCCAATGACCGAGAGCATCTCGTCGATCTCATCGGGACGCGGACCGGTGTGTCTATATACAAACGCAGAAAGGCTGTTGTCTTGGTTCTTCACGTCGAGGATTATCTTTCACCGTATCAGTGAGTTCAAGCCTTTGAACCCGCTGTTCAGCAAGGAATCAACAGAGCGGAACTTCTCGAATGCGTCTTTTTGAAAAGTTACACAAAGAGCATATGAGAAATGGCGTCAATATTGCTTTATGTTTCCAGTGAGTCA
>CP070717.1:1638379-1641124 GCA_020350445.1 Acidobacteriota bacterium
CCCCGGGCAGGCCCGGAAGGTCCGCTGCCCCGATCCTGGCCCCACACTCCCGTCATCAAAGCAGTCGACAAGAGAACTGCCAATAACCCTCTGTACTCTGTGGACATAGGCCTTCTCCTCCCCGTAGTATACGTCAAACTACCCTCAATCCCAGCGAATTTCTTGACTGCCTGTCGGACTGAAACCTCGAGTGCACTGTAAAGCCTTCTTATTCCGCTATTAGAAGAGATGCAGCTTCCAGCTCAATGGTTCAGGAACTGCGCCCCCCTCGATGGCGGGAGCCTCCTCCCGAGACCCCTTCCGCAATCGCGCCCGAACCGGCGGCTTCTGATCCGATTCGCCTCCTTCGTGCTATAAATGCCTGCGTATGGAAGGAAATGCACAACAACTGTTCCTGATAGTCATAGCACTCTTCCTCGTCTTTCTGAACGGCTACTTCGTGGCCGCGGAGTTTGCGATCGTCAAGGTGAGGGGCACACGGCTGAGGGAGCTCGTCCGGAAAGGAGTTCGACGAGCGGACAAGGCCCATAGAATGGTCCAAAATATGGATGAATACCTCTCAGCGACACAGCTGGGTATCACCGTCGCCAGCCTGGGGTTGGGCTGGATCGGCGAACCAGCATTTGCACGCGTGTTCGAGTCCGTATTCTCAGAATTCGGTGCAGCCAAACCGTTTCTCGCGCACGGCCTGGCGGCGGCCTCCGCTTTCCTGCTGATCACTTTCCTCCACATTGTCCTGGGGGAACTGGCGCCAAAGTCCCTGGCGATCCAGAAGGCGGAGTCACTGGTCCTGATGACCGCCCTGCCAACCGATCTATTCTACCGACTCTCCTATCCCTTTATCTGGCTCCTGAACGGAACCGCGAACCTCTTTCTGCGTGCTCTCGGATTTCGCCCGGCTTCGGAGCTGGAAACAGTCCATTCGGAGGAAGAGTTGAGGATCATCCTGGCTCACTCACACGCTCAGGGCATCCTTGACAGGGACGCACAGCGGCTTCTCGAGAGGGTCTTTGACTTTGGCGACCGCTCAGTAAGACAGATCATGGTGCCTTCAATTGAGGTCGTCTACCTCGATACCGAAAAGTCATTCCAAGAAAACCTCGAGATCGCCCGCAAGCATCGGCACACTCGCTATCCGCTCTGCGAAGGAAGTCTGGACAGGATCGTAGGGACGGTTCATGTGAAGGACTTCCTCTGGAGGTTGCAGGAGTTGGGCCCCGAATTTGACCTTCGGCTTCTCAAACGACCCGTACACTTCGTTCCGGAGAGCAAATACATCAAGGACTTGCTGCCCGAATTCCGACGGACCCATACGCACCTTGCCGTCGCGGTCGACGAGTACGGTTCCACCGTCGGTGTAGTCACTCTCGAGGATGTCCTGGAAGAGCTCGTTGGGGACATCCAGGACGAGTTCGACGGCGAGATGCCGATGCCCGCGATACAGAGGAAGGACGAACGCACCTACCTGGTGCAGGGGAGGACCTTGCTCGAACAGCTTGAAACCGAACTCGACGTCAAATTCGACGACAAGGAGAATGATACGATCGGCGGCCACGTCATGATGTTGCTGGGACGGACCGCTCGAATCGGAGACGAAGTCACCGTCAGCGATCGATACAGCGTCCGGGTGGTCGGTATGAGGGGGCTGCAGATCACCGATCTTTCCGTGGAGAAGCTGGAGGGAGGGGAGACCGGCGAGAAACGGGGCTGAAAAGGCCTTCTGTATCAGACCGGGCTTGCCCCTGGCTGGCCTTGGAAGTAGGGGGCTGAAGTAATGAATGCCTTGGTCGAATGCGCCATGAACGTCAGTGAGGGGCGTGACCACGCCGTGATCCGCTCGATCCAGCTGGAAATTGAATCACAGCCGGAAACCCGCGTCCTTGACGTCTCAAGCGACACGGATCATAACCGCACCGTCATCACTTTCGTCTCGACCCCCGACCGGATCGTTGCGTCGACCTTGGAGGCCATTCGCAAGACGATCGAATTGGTCAGCCTCGTTTCCCATCGCGGCGTACACCCGCGCATAGGCGCCGCCGACGTGATTCCCTTTGTTCCCCTTCAGGGTTTGACTCTGGCCGACTGCGCACAGCTGGCGGTGAGTCTTGGCAACCAGGTCTGGAAGAGACTTTCAGTCCCGGTTTACTTCTACGGAGCCGCGGCATTCCTCCCTGCGAGGCGAGAACTCTCCGCCATACGCCGGGGAGGGTTCGAAATGTTGCGTGAAACGGTCTCCGTGGACCCCACACGACGGCCTGACGTCGGGCTCTGTTCGCTGCACGCCACAGCCGGAGCCTGTGCCATCGGGGCGCGAGGCCCGCTGATCGCCTTCAACGTTGAACTAGTAGATGGCGACCTGCAGATCGCGAGACAGGTCGCGCGAAAGATCAGGGAAGGAGAGGGGGGATTGCAGGGAGTGAGGGCACTGGGATTTTTCCTGGAATCCCGTGGCAGAAGTCAGGTCTCCACCAATCTGCTCGACTACCGGAAGACGAGTTTGAAAACCCTCTTCCGACGAATTGCGTCGGAGGCGCGAGCACTGGGAGCCTTGCACTTTCAAAGTGAAGTGGTTGGCCTTGTGCCGCTGCGCGCCCTGGACCGGCAGATTGCAGAGGAAATCCTCCTGCCCGGTTTTGGACCGCACCAGCTCCTGGAAAGCAGGATTCTGGAAGTACTCGGGAAGCCTCTCGAACAGGACCTTTGAGGAGAAGGCGTCCGCTGAATCAGTTGGGAGCCGCGGCCTAG
>CP070717.1:1641224-1647406 GCA_020350445.1 Acidobacteriota bacterium
AGGTGATTCAGACAGGTGAACTCGAACTGGACATCCCGCCACACACGGGCCAGGATATCCGGCTGCCACTCGAGCTTCCTGCAGAACAGCGCCCCGCTGAACAATGGCTCGACCTTTCCTTTCGGCTGAAACAGGCACTCGTCTGGGCCGAACCCGGCCACGAGGTGGCCTGGGCTCAGTTCAACATTCCCCCTTCAAGACCGGTCGAAAAGGCTGCTGAAAGGACCGACGGAAAGAGCATCGAACTCGAATCGGCCGCAGCTGAAATCAGGGCCAAAGGCAAGGACTTGGTCTGGACCTTCTCCAGAGAGTCCGGACAGCTCGAGTCTCTCCTTTTCCGAAACATCCAGCTGATCCAGAGAGGTCCAACTGTTAATCTCTGGAGAGCCCCCACGGCCAATGAACTCGATGAATGGAGGAATCCTCCGATTGCAGAAACATGGTACCGCCTGGGCCTTGACCGTCTCCGTCGAATCCACGTTTCAATGAACGTGGAACGTGACGCTGAAAACCGGCCTGTAATCCTGTCCAGCGGACTGCTCAAACTCCCTGATGGTGAGACGATTTTTGAGGTGGAGACCCGCTATATCCTGTATTCAGACGGGACCTTGAGAATCGAGACCCACCTCGAACCAGTTGCTGGACTGCCGGACTGGATGGCCGGTGTTACCGCTTGGCTGCCCCGCATTGGCCACGAACTGGAAGTCGCAAAAAGTTTGCGCACCTTCAGCTGGCTTGGAAGAGGGCCTTTCGAGAACTACCCTGACCGGAATTCCGGAGCCCGGGTCGGGACCTTTTCCAGCGAGATCACTGACCTCTATGAACCCTATCTGATCCCTCAGGAACATGGAAACCGCTCCGAGATCCGGTGGGCGACACTGACGGACGAACAAGGCATCGGTCTCCGCGTCGAGGGTAACGAATTGCTCAATATGAGCCTTCACCGCTACTCCCAGGATCATCTCGCACGGGCTAACTACACGTTCCAGTTGGAAGATTCCGACGTGAACTACTGGTACATCGATCATCAGGTCACTGGTGTCGGTGGGACGCCGGTCCCCACCCTGGAAAAGTACCGCACGGAGAACAGGGAATACCGGTGGAGCTACTCCATCCGGCCTTTCGAAAAGCCGAAGAACCAGTGAGCACCGACGTGGGGCTCCGGAAAATGTTCGGGCCAGATTCATAACCGGTCCGGTCCTGCCGTCAGCCCCCGTTTTCAGAAGGCTCCAGGATTCAGATTCGATCTACTACCATTAGGATAAGGTGACGCGGGGGCTGTTCTGTCTCCTGCTTTCTCTTCACGCGCTCGCCTTCACCCCGTCGGCGGAGAATGTCCTGCTGATTTCAGTCGACACGCTGCGGGCTGATCGACTGAGCTGCTATGGATACCAGGAGAATCGGACCGAAAAGATCGATCTTCTCGCCCGGGAAGGATACCTCTTCGAGCAAGCCTATTCTGAATACCCGCTGCCCACGCCTCCATGCTGACGGGCAGGTTTCCATTCGAACATGGGGTGAAGGAGAACATTGGATTTGTCCTGGGACCCGAAGAGAAGACATTGGCTGAAACCCTGCAAGAGTCAGGTTTTGTCTGCGCCGGCTTCATCGGCGCCTACGTCATGGCCTCTGAGTTCGACCTAGCGCAGGGTTTCGACCATTACGATGAAAGCTTCCCGTCCTCCCCCGTTTCGGATCTCTCAGGAACATCGATTCAGAGAACCGCGCAAGAGGTGAGTCCGCTTTCCGCCATCTTGTTGAACTGAATCCCGGGAATCCTCGGGCTACCTCCTGCTCTCGCATGCCTTAGAGGGCCAGGAACGCTTTCAGGAAGCCTCGGTCGAAAGAGACAGGGTGCAGGCTCTTGTCCCGAACTCAGAAATCCGGCCTTGACTGTCTTACCCGTGTCGATTAGTTTCAGCCCGAGGAGAGTCCCATGTCTATTCGACCGATCTGCTGTCTGCCAATTCTCGTCTTCTTTCTGATTACTGGTTCGGTTCATTCCGCGGTCAGCCTCCCTGCAGTCATCTCCAACCACATGGTCCTGCAGCAGGACAAGCGCGTCCCGATCTGGGGCTGGGGAAAGCCGGGAGAAACCGTGACCGTCGAGTTTGCCGACCAGGTGGTTTCAACGACAGTGGAAACGGATAATACCTGGGCCATTCACCTGGAGCCGATGCAGGCTTCCTTCGCTCCCCAGAGGATGAAGATCACAGGCGAATCCAACAACATCATCCTCGAAGACATTCTGATCGGGGAGGTCTGGCTCGCATCGGGGCAATCGAATATGGAGTTCTCGCTGTCTTCAACCGATACGGCTAACGCTGAACTCACAACCGCGGAGTACCCAGCGATACGCTTTTTCAAGGTACCCAAGCAGAGTTCCCTCGAACCCCAGGAAGAGACAAAAACCGAATGGGTGAGTTGCAGCCCCGAGACCGCTGCGGGATTCTCCGCGGTGGCCTATTTCTTCGGGCGAACCCTGCACCAGAGACTTCGAGTCCCGATCGGGCTGATCGGCAGTTACTGGGGTGGCACAACAGCGGAAGAGTGGACTCCGAGAACCAGGCTGCAACAGCATTCTGAGTTACAGCCGATCCTCGAACGATGGGATTCGAACCCGGAGAAGATCAAGGACTTGTTCCGGCAACCCTTTCCATTTCGCCTTGAAATCGACAATGTCACGCTAATCCCGAAAGATGAATCCCGTCCTCCACTCGTCATTGACGACTTCGGCGATCAGAACCTGACGAACCTCCTCTTCGGCGACTGGTCGAACTCCGGGGGAGCCCAGTTCCAGTTCGTGCTGTCGGATACTCCCCAGTTCGCCCCTGCCACGCTTCTTATGGAGGGGAACAGCCGCATCGGATCCGCCCCAGCACTGCGCGTCCAATTCAGCCGTTCGCGAGTCAATGACTTCAGCGAGTACCGGGGAATCGAGTTCGACGTACGCGGCGCAGGTTTCATCAGGTATCACTCCCTTCAGCCCACGGTCTCGGACTGGGACAACTATGCAAGTTCACTGATCTCACTGACTGGACAATGGAAGAAGGTCCGCATCGATTTCGCCCAACTTCGACAGGCCGGGTGGGGAAAACCTCAACCCTTCATGCCTGAGGGGCTTTCCGGTGCATTGATCGAAATCCAACCAACGGGCGATTCATTCTCCCGTCCACCTTCCGGGCTCTTCAATGGCATGATCCGGCCGGTCGTACCCTACGCGATCCGGGGGGCAATCTGGTACCAGGGCGAAGGCAACGCCGGCCGCGCCTATCAATATCGGACTCTTCTCCCGGCAATGATCGGAAGCTGGCGTGAAGCCTGGCAGCAGGGTGATTTTCCCTTCGGAATCGTTCAACTCCCAAATTTCCGCGCCAGAAAAGCGGCACCCTCCGAAAGCGACTGGGCAGAGTTGCGCGAAGCTCAGTTGATGACTCACCAGGAAGTTGCCGAGACGGGACTGGCCGTTACGATCGATCTGGGTGAAGCCGATGATGTCCATCCCCGAAGCAAAATCGAAGTCGCAAGACGATTGGCACTTTGGGCACTCGGGCCGGTCTATGGAAAAGAGACCGTCCCCTCCGGGCCGATATTCCAGGAGATGACGCGGGACGGCTCCGCACTGAAACTGAGCTTCAGACAGATCGGCAGCGGTCTCGTGGCAGCAGGCAACCTCTCCCCCCAGCGATTCACGATTGCCGGTTCGGATCGGATCTTCCATCGAGCCCAGGCCAGAATCGAGGGGGATCAGGTCGTCGTCTCCTCCCCCAACGTGGAGGAACCCGTCGCCGTCCGCTACGCCTGGGAGGACAACCCGACTATCAACCTGTATAACCGGGAAGGACTCCCCGCGTCTCCCTTCCGGACCGATGACTGGCCAGGAATTACCACCGAGAACCGCTGATTCCTGAGAAAAGTTGATTGATGCGTATAATTTTTGTCTAATATTTCCACCTGAATAAATCCCAGCATCAGAAACCGATTCATAGGGCTTCCAGAAAGGTGATCCAGACAGGGAGGCCTGTAAGGTGGAGACTACGATGAAGAGAGTATTCGTGCTTTCGCTGGCCGGAATGTTGATCGCCTGCTCAGTTGGATTCGCGCAACGGATCAACCACCCGCTCGACCCCCTTAACTGGCAGGAATACTGGACGGTTCTGGAGGTCCTGCAGCGTGAAGGGCACCTCGATTCCAAAACCAGATTCTCGATGGTCAACCTGGATCAGCCCCCCAAAGAAGCTGTTTTGAAATGGACCGAAGGGCAGCCGATCCCACGGCAGGCATACGCTCTTGTTCGGCAGGGGCGCGACACCTATGAGGCCCTCGTCAATCTTGTTGATTCAACCCTCGTCAAGTGGACAAAGACCGAGGGGATCCAACCGAACTGGCTGGGTGAGGAGTTCAGCAAGATGGTCGACAAGGTCAAGGAACATCCAGACTTTGTCGAAGCCATGAAGAAGAGGGGTTACGACGACCTCACCTTGATCGACTGCATGACGATTCCTCCGGGCTATTACGGGACTCCGGAAGAACAGGGAAGGCGCATCGGCCATGTCGGGTGCGTCGACCCAAGAGGCATTCGCAACAACTGGACCCGAGGGATAGAGAACCTCACCGCAATCGTTGATCTGGATGACGAGGAAATCATTCGAATCGTTGACGAAGGCGTTGTTCCCGTCCCAACGGTCTCAGCAGATTATGATCAGGCTTCAATCGGCGCCCCCCGGGAAGTTCCCGGTCCGATTCGGATTGAACAACCGCTGGGACCCGGATTCAAGCCCACTGGAAACCATGTTGAATGGCAGAACTGGCGCTTCCATGTCCGTCCCGATCAGCGGGTCGGGATGATTCTTTCGATGGTCAATTACGTTGAAAAGGGACAGTCCCGCTCGGTCCTGTACGAGGGTTATCTATCCGAGATGTTCGTCCCCTACATGGATCCATCCACCTCCTGGTACGTGCGGAACTTTCTCGATGCGGGGGAGTTCAGCGAAGGAGGCCTGGCAAAGCCGCTTCTTCGAGGCCTCGACTGTCCAGATAGTGCCGTCTACATGGATCAACTGGTGTCCAACGACTTGGGAAGGCCGGTTACCGTACCAGACACGATTTGCCTTTTCGAACGCTACTCGGGCGACATGGCCTGGAGACACTGGGCAAATGAACCGGAAAGCCGTCCGAAACGAGATCTTGTTGTGAGAAGTGCGGCGGTGCTGGGCAACTACGACTACGTCTTTGACTGGGTCTTTCAACAGGATGGTTCTATCCGCGTATCGGTGGGTGCGACCGGGATAGCGGAAACCAGGATGGTGGCGGAACAGCAGGCAGTACCCGATTCGAACATCGTTGGAACAACCGATCGCGATCTCACCGAAACTCCCGCACCCGACGCCTTTGGCCGGTTCGTTGACCCCAATATTGTCGCGGTCAATCACGATCATTACTTCAGCTTTCGACTCGACCTCGACGTTGATGGCAGGAACAACAGCCTCCTGATGGATCGACTCCGAACCCAGGAACTTCCAGCCGATCATCCGAGGAGGAGCATCTGGGTTAGAAAGCCGATGATCGCCAAGACCGAATCGGATGCCAAGATCAACATCAATCTGGAGAAACCTGCTCTTTGGAGGGTCATCAGCCACGACCGGCGGAACCATGTTGGATACGAAACCTCCTATCAATTGATGCCCGTAAAGACGGGACGCACCCTCCTGACCGAAGAGGACTATCCGCGCCGTAGAGCCGGCTTCATTGACTACCACCTTTGGGCTACTCCTTTTCGACTGAGCGAACGCTACGCAGCGGGTGACCACCCAACGCTGAGCGAACCGGGACAGGGTCTGCCGGCCTGGACTGAAGAGAATCGATCGATCGAGAAGACGGATCTTGTCCTCTGGTACACCGTGGGGATGCACCACCTCGTTCGGGCTGAAGACTGGCCGGTGATGCCGGTTCTCTGGCATACCTTCGAACTCCGTCCCTTCGACTTCTTTGACCGGAATCCGGCGATGGATCTACCCAGGAAACCTTAGCTCACCGACTCCGTCACGGGGCGAAACGAAGCAAGGCGCTGTCGGACAGAACGCAGAGAGATACTGGTTAGCACCTCAGTCGGGACGGAACTTTAAGGGAGCCAGTTTCCCATCCCCTCCACCGCTGAGTCCGAGTGTGGCGAACCGGAAACG
>CP070717.1:1647506-1657039 GCA_020350445.1 Acidobacteriota bacterium
GTGTCTGGTGGTATCAATGGGGCACGAATGGTGAGGACCCGGATGTTGTACCGGCCGCCTGCCTGCCTGACCCCGATGACGAAACTTATTGTGATGACGGGATGACTTCCAGCGTGGGGCCCCTTCCGGGAACAGAACCAGCCGATAACCCGGAGCCGCTCGTACGCGCTTACATCCAGAAAGACTCCAATAACGTCTGGCAAGCGGGTTCAGTCGACTGGAGCGCCGCTCCGGTCAATGTCCACTGGATCGACTGGGGTGACAACCTTGAGTCGGTGCCCTGGTATACCAGGTCGCAGGTCCGAACCGAGGTTGTACTGTTCCAGGAACTTGATCCCGAGTTTCCGATGACCGAGTATGAGATGAGGCACGTGGATGGTTGGGGCATCGATGAGGTCCATGGTGCTGCAGCTACTACCGACTCCGTTACCGCGATTGAAGGTCCGGGCACCCAAGCCACCATCTACAGCCACTGCGCCCGGCTCACGATTCAGAAGCTCCTGGTTCCCCGAGACGACGCGCGCCTGGTCGACCTGGTGTGGGTACCCGGTGAGGGCTGGACCGAACCCGATGAATATCCGGACGATTTGATCAATCCTCACATCTTCAACGGATCGGTTCACGAAGGTGGAGACGGCCCCGGGTACTATTCCGCAGAGATCAATGTGAAAGGCCGGATCATCTACGGCTACACCTGGAGCGTCAGGTTGCTTAATGATGTAACCGGTGAGCATCCGGATGAAACTGCTGCAGGCGACTATCGCATTACGTTCAGCTTTGATGCCGTGTGCGGCGAAGAGGAGCCATATCTGAACACCTTCTTCACCGAAGGTGTCACGCAAATCCTTCAACCTGCCGAGGAAGTTGTCGCTATGATCGCCAGCGACACGGGTGATGAAACCGGTAGCGGAGGAACCGGAGTGCTCGATTTCGCAAACAACCTGACCTACATGGACGTCCAGATTCTGGAGCGTGATGGCGGTGGAAACGGCGGCGGTGGAAACGGCGGCAATGGGGGAAACCCCAATTAGTGGATGGATAGCCGACCGTTCCTTCTAGCCTAAACAAGAGGAACATTGCGCAGGTCAGGCAGTCACGCGCTGCCTGACCTGAGCTGACGACGATCGTCTCTGACAGCAACGGGTGAAGGGAATACTCCCCTCCTGAGTTCCCGCATGAAGAAATTGGCGGCGAGGGTCGGAGAAGAACCCGGATCAGCAAACTCTGTGGCAAAGCGGCCCGGGCACCGGTATCATCTTCAGCTAGGGCCATGAAGATATCGATTCTCCTTCTCTTGCTTCCATTACTGCTTTCTGCTTGCCCCGAACCGGATTCGGCTTCTCAGCCAAACATCGTCTTGATCTTGTCCGACGATCAGGGCTGGGGAGACCTGAGCATCAATGGAAACCAGAACATCCAGACACCCCATATCGATGGACTGGCTCAAAGGGGTGTCTCCTTTGACCGGTTCTTCGTCAGCCCAGTCTGTTCCCCAACCCGTGCGGAAATGCTCACCGGTCGCTACCACGTCAGAGGAGGCGTTTATGGGACCTCGGCGGGAGGAGAAAGACTCGATCTTGATGAGACGACTCTGGCCGAAGTGTTCAAGGAAGCGGGCTACACGACAGCCGCCTACGGGAAATGGCATAACGGGATGCAGCCTCCTTACCACCCGAACGCCCGTGGATTCGACGATTTCTACGGCTTCTGTTCTGGTCACTGGGGTGACTACTTCAGCCCGATGCTCGAACACAACGGAAGGCTCGTCGAAGGGAATGGATTCATCATTGATGACTTGACCGATCACGGCCTTCGCTTTATCGAGGAGAACCGTAATCGACCGTTTCTTCTCTACCTCCCTTTCAACACTCCCCACAGCCCGATGCAGGTTCCCGAACGTTGGTGGAAGGAATTCGAGTCGAAGGAACTCCTGCAAACACATCGCGATCCCGAGAAGGAAGATATCGTCTTCACTCGAGCCGCGCTGGCGATGTGTGCCAACATCGATTGGAACGTGGGGCGGCTGCTGGGCAAGCTCGAGGAGCTGAACCTCTCGGATCGAACCATCGTGGTCTACTTTTCCGATAATGGCCCCAACAGCTGGCGCTGGAACGGAGGGATGAAAGGAAGAAAGGGTTCGACCGACGAAGGAGGCGTCCGCTCCCCACTGTTCATTCAATGGCCCGGGCAGATCCCGCCCGGGAAGAAGGTTCAGGAGATCGCAGGAGCCATCGATCTGCTCCCGACGCTCGCTGATCTGGCAGGAATCACATTCAAACCGGAAAGACCGCTCGATGGAATCAGCCTGAAGGCTTTAATCGCAGGGGAGACCTCCAGTTGGCCGGATCGACTCGTCTTCAATCATTGGAGAAAGCAGACCAGCGTTCGAAGCCAGCAGTTCCGCCTCGACGCTGAAAACAGGCTCTACGATCTCGAAAACGATCCGGGGCAAACGGTCGATGTTGCAGCGGAGAAACCGCTGGTGACTTCCCGGTTAACCCGTGCAAAGGAGGACTGGGAGAGTGCAGTCCTGAGCGAACTTTCGGAACGGGACTCCCGTCCATTCACGATCGGATATCCCGGTTTCAAGTACACCCAGGTACCAGCACGCGATGGACATGGACACGGGAACATCGAACGATCCAACCGGCATCCAAACTGCACCTTCTTTACGAACTGGACCAGTCTTGAAGATCGCATCACCTGGGAAGTCGAGGTCCTGGCTGAGGGTGAGTTCGAGGTCGAGATCTACTACACCTGTCCCCCAGCAGATGTTGGAGCAGCCTTCGAACTGACTTTCGGCGAGTCAAAGCTGAGCGGAAAGATCCTTGAAGCCCATGATCCACCTCTCCGTGGGATGGCAGACGATCGCGTGGAGCGTATTGAGTCTTACGTGAAAGATTTCAAACCGCTGAAACTGGGGACAATCCAGCTGAGCAAGGGGACTGGGACTCTGACGCTGAAAGCCACGCACATTCCCGGCTCCCAAGTGATGGATTTCCGACTGCTGATGCTGAAACGCCTCTGAATGCCGAATCTCAACCCAACCACTGTGAAATTGCGCCCAGGGAGGATTCACGATCATATTGGAATTCACACTCGATACCTTCAGGTACACCCTCCACTATTCGTTTCACTTCGTGGCTCCATTCATCTTCGCCAGGCTGTTCTGGAAGGACAACTGGAAGAAGGCCGGGCTGCTCATGCTGAGTACGATGCTCATCGATCTCGATCATCTGCTGGCAGATCCCATATTCGACCCCAAGCGCCTTAGCCTGGGATTCCACCCGCTCCATACCATTTGGGCGGGAATCGGCTACACTGCACTGCTGGCCGTCCCCTCCTGGAAGTGGCGAGCCGTAGCAATCGGATGCCTCTGGCATCTACTCACCGACGCCCTGGACGGGGTCCTCCAAACTCTCTGATGGGGTTTTCTGCCAGCCCCCCTGCCAGATCGGCGGGAAGGTGGGTAATGGCTGATGGCTATTGGCTGATGGCTATTGGAGAGGAGGAGGCTGAGGGTTGGCGGTTGGCAGGGACCAACGATTGACAGCTTTCTCCACCGTCGGAACTGAAGTTCCTCGGAAAAGGCTGAACTGAAGTTCAGCTCCAGGGCTTGCGGCTTCGGCTGGCGGAATTGATCGTCGGATCCTCTCTGTAGATAATAGAGCGCAATAGAACATCTGCCGAGCTGGAGGAAGAGGGCAGAGTTGGAACTCCGAACGCACCACCCCGGTGTTCAAAGGAACAATCATGACGACTAGACTGCTTTCACTTGCACTGGCATACCTGTCTATAACCGGAATGCTTCTGGCCCAGAAACCGCCGACGCGAATCGTTGACCTTTCCTACGCCTTCTCAGAGACGTCGGTCTACTGGCCGACGGCCGAGGGATTCAAACTGAACGCCGATTGGGAAGGTCTGACTGATCAGGGTTTCTACTACACGGCGAATTCATTTGCAGCAGCCGAACATGGAGGTACGCACCTCGACGCTCCGATTCACTTCGCTGAAGGGAAGTCGTCGGCTGATGAAATCCCCTTGAAGAGATTGATCGCTCCGGCCGTTCTGATCGATCTCGAGGGGAAGGTGGGAGACAATGCGGACTATCAAATTAGTGTGGCCGACCTGGAAGAGTGGGAGGCCAGCCATGGTCAGATTCCGGATGATCATATCCTGCTGTTTAGAACCGGCTGGGGTCGCTTCTATCCGGACCCTCTCCGCTATCTCGGGACGGCCCGGAAAGGTACTGAAGCAGTCGCCGAACTGCACTTTCCCGGCCTGCATCCCCAGGCCGCTGAGTGGCTGGTCAAGAATCGGAAGATCGCTGCTGTGGGGCTCGATACCGCCAGCATCGACTATGGCCAATCGAAACTCTTCGAGAGTCACCAGGTCCTGTTCAAAGCAGAGATTCCTGCTTTCGAAAACGTCGCAAATCTCCAGCAGCTTCCCCGCGGAGGCTACGAGATCATCGCGCTTCCAATGAAGATCGAAGGCGGGAGCGGAGCTCCGCTCAGAATTGTCGCGGTCTTTCGCTAACAACGGCAGGAATCCCGGACTTCCAGCTTGTCCTCTTCCCGATCGCGGCAACACCCAGAGACAACCCGGAGGGTTGTCGTACGACAAGCTTCCAGCTTGTCCTCTTCCGAAGCGCGGCAACCCCCCAGAGACAACCCGGAGGGTTGTCATACGGCAAGCTTCCAGCTTGTCCCTGGCATCTCGCCCGCGAACGCGACAACCCCGAGGGTTGGCCTACTCTGCAGTCGTGGGGTCGATGATTTCGACGACCTTCGAAACCCGGTTCGCCGGGAATCCGCCTTTGCTGGCGTGTTCCCTTACCGCATCCTCGTTATCGGCAATGTAGACGCAATAGACCTTGTCTTGCGTCACGTAACTGTGGACCCAATTAATCCGGGGGCCCATTTCACTCAGAACCGAGCAGGATTTCTGCGAAATCGCCTGCAAATCTGCGGCGGTCAGATCGCCAGCCCCAGGAATCTCACGTTCAATGACAAACTTTGGCATGTATTTCTCCTTGTGTGGATGCCGTCCGGCCTCAAGAGCCTTTGCGAACCTCGGCCACCTGCCTCTTCAAAGGCGATGTTCGGAAATCGGTTCGGTCTCCTGGCCGATCCGGATGAGTGCAATTGTTGTCAACAAGGAGACACTTAATTAATTGATTTGTCAAACTCAGACCCCGGGGGAGCCCGTTCATTGAGTCGGGTGACGCCAACCACTCGCT
Source organism: Acidobacteriota bacterium (assembly GCA_020350445.1). Lineage (GTDB taxonomy): Bacteria > Acidobacteriota > UBA6911 > RPQK01 > JAPXNP01. Next base: position 1,652,749 of record CP070717.1, read on the forward strand.
ATTCAAAAAGGCTGGTCAGTGAGAATTCCTTCTTCTCGTACCCTTCAGGAATTGTAAAGGTCTCAGCAGGGATCTCCTGCTGCTCGACTTTAGTAACCCAGGTGGACTTGCAGGTCACACTCCCGCTTCCCGGACTGGTTCGAGTTCGGTCCACGCTCATCGATTTCAACGGGTATCCTGGGATACTCTCCAACTCAACCATTATCAGACGATCGATCTGCGGATTCCCTGTCAGCGGCGGATCTTTCTTGAGCCAGACCTTGAGCGCCTCTCCTTCGATTGAATCGGTAACCCAAAGTTCCTGATCCGACTCGGTGGTTGAAGTGATCTTCATTCCCAGAAGGCTGGTCGTGGAATCGAAACTCGAGCGATACGAATAGTGGGTTGTCTCATGGCCGGCAACCTGTTCTTTCCCCACGACGTTTGGTCCATTGACAGCCGGTGCCCCGAAGGTTGTCCCGGTCGCCTGCTGAATCCCACTCATCAACGAACCGAAGATGGGTAGAGTCTGATCGAGACTCCAGTCGAAATAGGCCTTCATTCTGGCATTGACGATGACGATGCTGTGCCCCCCATCATCCGTCAGGAGAAAGCTCCCCGGCCCCCAGAGTGCGTTCCCCATGGCGTTGTATTCCTCGGGGTCCTCGTCCTCATCACCCCAATCTTCATCTTCACCTGGAATCGACGCTCTGGCCTCAGCACAGCGCGGGAATGTTTCCTGAAGGGGTTGGCTCGCCATATCGATCAGGTCTCCCAGCTCCTTGAACTCGAACTTGCCTCGATCTCCTTCGACCCACCCTTCCAGCGAAATCACTGAGACCATGCCATCTTCGTCTACGGATAACGAGACCAACTCCAAATGGACTCCCGCCATCGTCTGACCACAAATCATCGCTAAGACCAGAACACCACCACAGATAGCTTTCTTCATGCCACCTCCTCGCGGCTCAAGTCGGACCCTGGCGAGTCGACTCTCACCGATCCGGTCCGCAGTCCCATGCAGATCGATCGGTGTCTTCAGCGTACATTACCACGGGCAGGCCAGATCGCAAGTGCCGTTTCAGGATGATTCCGTTGAACCGCATTGGGTGTTAAGGCACGTTCCCTCCTCCGCTTCGGTAGTGGATGTACGCCGCTAGAGCGTCTCGAATTGGCGGGAGTCGAACTCCCTCGGAGAAGGCGCCAGTCAAACTGGCGCACTCCAGGAAGTTGGGGTTTGCTGTATTATGCTGCCCAACTTCCCCACCCCGGGAGACAATCGACCAACGGGAGAATCAAGATGAGTCGCCAAGCCGACAGAACTGCTACGAATGAGCCAGCGTCACTGAAACCGGATCTTCACGATCCGGCAATTCACGAATCACTCGACCGCTACTGGAGGTCGAATGTCCGACTAACACTCCTCCTCCTGCTGATCTGGGCCGCGGTGGGACTGGGCTGCGGGATACTCTTTGCCGATACACTCAACCAGTTCAACCTGCCCGGTACCGGCTATCCTCTAGGATTCTGGTTCGCCCAGCAGGGGAGCATCATTGTCTTCGTCATTCTCATCGGCGTCTACTGTCTCTTCCTGAACCGACTCGATGCCCGGCACCACGAGGAACTCGATCGATTGCAGAGTCAAAAGGGGGACCAGTGAGCGTACAAGCCTGGACCTATATCTTCGTCGCCGTTACTTTCGCCATCTACCTCTTTATCGCTTGGATAAGCCGGGTCCGGACCACCAAGGGGTTCTATGTCGCCGGACAAGGGGTACCTGCAATCGCTAATGGGATGGCAACCGGAGCCGACTGGATGAGTGCGGCCAGTTTCATCTCGATGTCGGGACTTATTTCCACGATGGGATATGCGGGCGGGGTCTACCTGATGGGATGGACGGGGGGTTACGTGCTCCTTGCCCTGCTGCTGGCGCCTTACCTGCGCAAGTTCGGTCACTTCACGGTTCCTGACTTCATTGGTGACCGTTACGATTCCTCGAACGCCCGCCTAGTTGCGGTAGCCTGTGCGATCTTTGTCAGCTTTACCTACGTCGTCGGACAGATGAAGGGTGTCGGAGTCGTTTTAAGCCGTTTGCTGGAAGTCCCGCTTCCGGTCCGACTCTTCATCGGGATGGCTATCGTCTTCGTCTACGCCACACTTGGCGGCATGAAAGGGATCACCTGGACCCAAGTCGCTCAATACTGGGTGTTGATCACTGCCTTCCTGATTCCCGCCATCGCAATTAGTATCAAGTTGACTGGAAATGTGATCCCCCAGCTCGGTCTTGGTGGCCAGGTTCTTGAAACCGTTGATGCCACCCGTCCGTTCCTTCTGGAAAAACTCAATTCCATCAATCAGGATTTTGGGTTTGCCAGCTACACCGGCACCTTCGTTTCACCTGAGTGGAGCAAATTGAACGTCTTCTGCGTTGCACTCGCCCTGATGGCTGGTACGGCCGGACTCCCGCATGTGATCATCCGGTTCTACACTGTTCGAACGGTTCAGGCCGCAAGGTGGTCAGCGTTCTGGGCGCTGCTCTTCATCGCAATTCTCTACGTCACCGCTCCGGCAGTGGCAGCTTTCGCTCGCTATTACATGGTCGACGATGTGGCCGGTCTCAATGGCAAGAGAGCCTCCGACCTGCCCAGTTGGTATGAAAGCTGGAAGAAATCGGGACTCATTTGCTGGTTCGATCTGAACCAGGATGGGCGCGTCCAACTGACCGCGAATACTTCTTCGGAGATTCAATTCATCCCCGCATCGGAATCCTACGACGGGGTCAAGAAAGCCATCCCTCCGAACGAGGTTTTTAAGATCGATGGCATTCCGACGGATGTCCGCAATCACATGATCGAAGATTCCGATAGCTGGATCATTGCCAACGGAGGACCGGCGGCCCGAGAAACTCTTCTTGAACTCGGTGCGGTCCACCAACCCGATCGGGACATTATTGTGCTCGCCACACCCGAAATGGCCGAACTCTATGGATGGATCATCGCCCTGGTCGCCGCCGGAGGCCTGGCGGCAGCGCTTTCAACCGCATCCGGTCTACTGCTCGTCATCTCGTCAAGCGTGGCCCATGACCTCTACTATCGCTTGATGAATCCGCAGGCTACCGAGCAGATGCGGCTCCGCGTGGGACGTATCGTTATTGGCTTCGCGGTCATGGTTGCCGGATACTTCGGCGTCAATCCGCCCGGATTCGTAGGGGAAGTCGTGGCATTCGCATTCGGGTTGGCCGCGGCATCGTTCTTCCCGGCAATCGTGCTCGGCATCTTTTCCAAGCGGGTCGGCACTGTCCCGGCTGTCGCGGGGATGCTCGTCGGTGTCGGATTCACGGCCTTCTATATCCTGACCCAGACCGCCGATCGGATCCTGACACCCGACGTGGCCAATGCTATCTTCGGTATCGATTCAGCCATCCGACAGCCCTGGCTGCTCGGAATCAACGCTCAGGGGATCGGCACGGTCGGGATGCTCCTGAACTTCGCAGTGACTCTAGGCCTGACACCCTTCTGCAAGGGCCCGTCGGATGAGGTCAAGGACATGATTGACTCGGTCCGCGAACCGGAAGGATTCGGTCCCGCCCTCGACATTGAAACCGCCCCAGAGCACTGAGGCCTTGGTACGACAAGCCTCCGGCTTGTCTCCGGGAGTCGGATATAGAGTGCCCGGATGTTCAGAATCGCAAGCGAGACGATTGCAGTCTCGGTGGCGGGACTGGGGACGAGGGGCTGAAGGTGGCCGCAATCGGCAACTGGCAACTGGCTACTGGCAATCCAGAATCGCAAGCGAGACGCTCGCGTTCCGGAGGCAAGCGGGACGCGTGTCTTACTTTATGAGGCGGCGGAGGATGCAGAGGAGGTCGCCGGAGTCGATCGAGCCGTCTTGATTGCAGTCATGGCTCGGATCTGGGGGATCTTTGAAGAGAGAGTTGGCAATGACAACGTAATCACCGGAATCGATGATTCCATTCCCGTTCGCATCCCCCGGGCCGGTCATTGCCCGGCTGAAGATGAGCCCAGTCGAAGGGGAAACCGCCCAACCCCGGCCAGTTTCATCCAGAGCGAGTAAAGCGGCCCTTCCACTCTCGCTCGGCCCGGTACTGGAGTTGAGGATGAAATCGGGCTCCCAGGTTTTCCCTCCGTCTTCGCTTTTCCAGATCCCGATTCGGCCCGCAATTCCGGCTTCCCAATTCGGCTCCATCGGCCCTGAATACCATCCCGAGGTCGAGTCGGTAAACAGAAAGGTCGAAGGTTCGAGCAACGAGACGTCCAGGGAGGGAATCGACCCGAGCTCGACCCAGGACTGA
>CP070717.1:1657139-1665834 GCA_020350445.1 Acidobacteriota bacterium
AATTAGCTGCAATAAAATAAAAAAAACCAACTATGCTTGCTGACAAGAAGTCGAGGCTTACCCTGTACTTAATCATGATCTCACTCCTGATCGTGGCACTCTCAGCCTGCCAGCTAGAAGAAGGCGAACGAAACAGAGTGGAGATTGATGAAAGCATACCTTCAAAATCGGATACTAGTTACACCCTGGAAGAGAAAGATGCAGGTGGCGATCTCCTCGACACAGATCCCCAGGTCACAGGAGTTCCGGCACTTCCTGCCAAGGCCGTTTCTCCAGATTCTGAAAAGACGGCGAAGGTCCTCAATGAGTTCGTCCGGCAAGCCGCTCAGATTCTCGCCGATGAAGCGCAGGCCAACATGCTGACCATGCGGGGAATCGCCAAGCACAAACCCTATCCCTCCCTTGAGGAACGGTTCAAAATGAAGTCCCTCTGCCTGGCTAACTACCCGATGTACCGAGGGGTTTCTTTCCTCGTGGGTATGGATATGTACCCTGTGGTTGCCAGCTTCGGCGACCAGGTAAAAGCTCTCAAGGAGAACTGGGATCAGTACGACTTCTTCTTCATTCACGCCAAGACGACAGACAAAACCGGAGAAGATGGCAACTTCGCGGCTAAAGTCGCTGCCATCGAGGAGTTGGATCAATACATCCCACAGATCACGGCCCTGAACCCAGACGTGCTGGTCATCACCGGTGATCACTCCACCCCGTCGGCGATGAAGAGCCACAGCTGGCACCCGGTACCGGTTTTACTCTCTTCGGATTTGGCCCGCCTCGACTGGGCTGAAAGGCTGACCGAGCTGGACTGCCTCAAGGGAGCACTTGGACAGATTCCGGCAAAGGACCTCATGGGACTCGCCCTGGCCCATGCCGGTCGACTGGCAAAGTTCGGCGCCTAGCGCTGGAAGACGATATTCAATTTGAGTTCAGCTCCGGCAAGTTTGCCGTCAGCGATCGCCGGCAGGAACACCCATGAGTTGCGGACGGTCTCGATGGCAATCTTGTCGAGCTTCTCATTCAGGCCTTCGACAACTGCCAGGTTCCTGAGTCCGCCAGAAGTTCCGACATACGCCGAGATCCGGACAAAAACCGGATCGGGAAGACGCGATTCGGAAGATGGCAGCCGGGGCTTGGGAGCCTTGAGCGGGACCGGTGCAACGACGCTCTCATCTTTAAAGTACCCTTCGACGTCGCCGGCATCGGCCGCACCCGAAAAGACGAGATCGCCGAACCCGCGTCTGAAGCCCGCTCTCCGGATTGCCTCAACCGTGTCATCCGCCGAGAGATTCAATTCTCCAATCCGGGAAGCAACAACCTCGAAATTCTCGGCGGAGACCGCTTCCAGCTGGATGATTCGACCCGCAATTTTCAGATAGGCCGTCTGGAGGGGTGCCTTGAGTTCAAAGTTGCTGACGATGACGAAGCCCGAGAACTCACCCGGCTTGATCAAGTAGGAGACCTTGTACGGGTTTTCAGAGCCGACCTCTTCTTCGACCTGGAAAAGATGCCCCCGATACCCCTTTCCAGAGTCGTCCACCAGGACAACATCCCGTGCCCTCAACAGATCGAACGTGGTATCGAGATTGATGTAGTTCAGGATCACACTCGAGTCATCTACCAGCTCCAGGGTAATGATCCGATGGTCGGAAAGGTAGAGGAACTGCCGAGGAGAGTCCACCGCAGCCGCCCGACTCACCCCGAGCGATGACTGCAGCAGGAGGCTTATCCAGAGAATCTTAAGAAGGTTTGGCCAGGAGATAATCACAACCGAATTCTATCAGACCCTTCTGTTTGATTGGGGCGGCAGGGACGGGATGGTTCGAGCCGAAGGAGATTCGGTGCAAGGGTCCGGGATCTGAACACCCTGCCCCGACATTCATGGAATGGGATACGCAACCTGAACCCGTTCTGAGGATCTTACGTCTTAGAAGCAGAGAGGAAACGCTGTGTTGGACAAACTAAAACTGGGAAATATGCTACTTGCCATGTTGCTGCTGGTCGGCAGTATTTCCCTTCTCCCTGCTGCAGCTCCGACACAGAAGTTTGAGACGCACCGGTTCGATAGCCAACCCGGGGATACCCTGGTCGTCGAGAATGACTACGGACGCGTTCGCGTTTCGGCCTGGGCTAACGCTTACACCGAGGTCAGGGTCCGGACCATCGCGAATGAAGAGACTCAGTTGGGCAATGTCTCCGTTGTTGCCCAGAAGTCCGGTTCGAAGCTGTTTATCCAGGCCTACTTCTACGATTACCGTGCCGAAACCGTCTACCTGGATATCCATCTCCCCGCCCAGACTAACGTCATTGTCTGGGGCGCCAATGCAGCTGTAGAGGCAACCCAGATCGAAGGCTTTGTCCGCGCTCAGACCCTAACCGGCTTCATCACGGGAGAAGACCTCAAGTCTTCGGCTTCGCTGCTGACCGAAACCGGCAACATCCTTTATCGTGCCACGGTTCAACCACAGGGTGATGTCCGGCTCGAATCCACTCAGGGTGACGTCAACTGCCGCGTTCAGAAGGATTTAAACCTGAGAGGCTGGATACGGGCCGGGGGAAAACTCTCCTGGAACCAGGAGCTCGAGATGACTCGTGGAGCGCTCGAAAAGCAGCTTGGTGTCGGAGGCCCACTCTTGATGGCCAACAGCCAGGAAGGCAACGTCACCTTCAAGATCGAAGATTCGATGCAACCACAGACACGGGTGGAACCAGCTTTCCCTGACCCGCCTGAAGAGGACCAGCCTCAGCAAACTTCCACGACTGCCCCAAGCAAAGGGTCACCGCCGGTCCTGATCCACGGCGAGATGCCCGAAGAGCCGCACAGCGAAGGCCCCGTGGCGGCTCAGCCGACACCTCGAGGCCCTCGTCCGGTGCCGGTCAGCACAGCTCCTGCCGATTCAAATGCCGGAGGGAGTTACTCCCTCAAAGTCAATGTGGACTGGGTCTATGTCAACGCTTCAGTCCGCGACCGTTACACGAATCGAGCGGTTCCAAACCTGGTCAAGGATGACTTTCTGATCTACGAAGATGGCGTTGAGCAGAACATAAGTCACCTGGACACCAACGAGGCACCATTCAACCTCCTGCTCCTTCTCGATGTCAGCGGGAGCACGAAATCGTACATGGATCTCATCAAAGAAGCCTCGGTGGGCTTCACCCAGCAGATCAAATCGACGGACCGGGTTGCCCTGGCAACCTTCAACTCGCGAACCCGGCTCGCCCAGGATTTCACCAATGATCGCGAGGAAGTCGGGAACGCGATTCGCCGGATCAAGTCGGGCGGAGGAACAGCGTTCTATGATGCTCTGGATCGCTGCATCCACCGGTATATGCGGGATGTCGAAGGCCGGAAAGCGGTTGTGGTCTTCACTGATGGAGTCGACAACCAATTGACGGGTGATTATTCCAATGGCTCGCAGATCAACTTCAGAGACCTGTACCGGGGAATCCAGGAGGAAGATACCCTGATCTACACCATCTTCCTCGATACCGAGGCTGAGCATGGTATGGCCGGAGGCAGTCCTGCAGGTGGGATCGGCGGGGTCATTGACATCATCTTCGGCCGTCGCGGCCCTTCCGGAGTCCCGGGTGGGGGCTGGGGGGGAGATCCAGCTTACGACGAGGCCCGCCGTGAGCTCGAGATGATTGCCGATCAGACAGGGGGAAGAATGTACGCACCGCGAGACGCCCGAGATCTGCATCAGATCTACCGGGAGATCGCTGAAGACCTGAGGATTCAGTACACGCTGGGCTACCACTCGATGAATGCGAACCAGGATGGAGAGTGGCGCGAAATCGATGTCAGAATTCGTAACCGCGATGACCTGGCTGTTCGAGCCAGGAAGGGCTACTACGGCAACCGTGGAGGGTAACTCGAGCTCTCTCGAACTCTCTCCAGTTGCATCGACCATAGAGGAGGCACAATGAACGGAAAAGATAACCTGAAACACTTCGATGACCCGCTATTGTCAGGACTCAAAGAGAAGAAACTCGATCGCACGGGTGTCACTGCATCCAACGAGGCTTCCACCCGACACAAGGGAGGGAATTACAGGCTTTTACTGGGTCTCCTGGCAATCACCGCACTCGCCGTTCTGGGTTTCTACATCTTCCAGGCACAGCAGCAACTCGGACAGCTCTCGGCTGAACTGGCCGAGAGTCGGACTGAGCTGCAGGATGTGTCCCGCAGCCTGGCAGATTCCAAGGATGAGATTGCCTCCTTGAACGAAGGTCTCGGAGCGAGCGATCAGAAACTCGCTTCACAGGGGCAGCAGTTGGCCCGTTACAAGACGTTGTACAGCAACCTGAAAACCGACCAGGAGGAGCAGACACGTGAACTGGCGATTCTGAACGTCCAGAAAGCAGACCAGTCCGATGTCAATGCCCTCAAGGATGAGGCATCCGACCTCCGCTCCACTGCAACCCAGATCCAGTCGGATTTGGACAGGACCAGTACAGCGGTTTCGAACCTGGAACAGACGACTTCGGCGAACCGGAATGATATCGACCAGACCCGTGTTGATCTGCAGCAGGTCCGCTCGGCAACCGAGACCAACGCCGGTGACATTGGGGATATCCGCCGTTCACTGGAGCGGGAATACTACAACTTCGAGTTGCAGGAGAAGGGCGGCTACATGAAGGTCTTCGACGTCTCCCTCAGCCTGAAGGATGCCGACGTCCGGAAAAAGCAGTTCGACATGTACCTGCTGGCTGACGGGAAGGTGATCCGAAAGAAGGATCAATCGATCAACGAGCCCATTCTCTTCTACGTCAGTGGCAAGCAGAAGCCCTACGAAGTCGTGGTCACTCGAGTCGATGACAAGCTCGTCGTCGGCTATCTGAGTGTTCCCAAAATCTAGCTGCATTCAACGCTCGATTCCCCCGGCGAGCCTCTTGAGCTGTGTTATATTCCTGCTTGAGATGGAAGCGCTCAGACGGCTCGCCGGAAGATACCTCCTGTCCCTCGTTCTGCTGGCTATCGCCGCCTGCTCCGGGCAGGTCTCGGATGATACGGCCGAAGAGGCTGCTCCGCCTCCGCCCCGCCTTGTTCGCCAGATTGAAAACGTCCAGTCGAGGGATTTCAGCGTGAGCCGCGTCTCGATGGAAGGCATTGCCATCCGGGTCGATGTCCAGCTTTCTGAATCCCCGGTCGATCGGGCGACGCTGGAACGGCAGACACGTAATGCCCTGTTTGCCATTCAGTCGGCGATCGGGACTGAGGATCACCTGGCCGTTTGGGCCTTCACCGGAGATCCGCCGGTCCTCCAGGGCATGGCTTTCTACTCCTCACTAACCGAGCAGTACACGTTCAAGACCTCGGGAGAAATACAATGAGCGTCAAGAAGACACCGTTAAACAGGATCCACCGCGAGATGGGTGGACGGATGGTCGAGTTTGCGGGCTGGGAAATGCCTGTGCAATACAAGAGTGCCGTCGAAGAACATCATGCTGTCCGAAAAGCTGTCGGCGTCTTTGATGTCAGCCATATGGGGCAACTCGAGATCGTTGGCCCCGATGCTGAGCAGATGGTCCGGTCCGTTACCTGTAACGATGTCGGCCGCCTGCAGGATGGTCAGGCTCAGTACTCCGCCTTCCTGACACCGGCTGGGACGTTCGTTGATGACATCGTGGTCTACCGCTTCAATGCAGAGCGGTTCTTTATCTGTGTCAATGCCGGCACAACCCAGAAAGACTTCGACTGGGTCGTTCAAAACCAGGCCGGAAATGTGGAGATTTCGAATTTGAGCGATCAATATGCTCAGATTGCCGTACAGGGTCCGCTGGCGGAAGCGACGGTCCAGGCACTGACCGAGACCGACTTGTCCGGAATCAAGTTTTACTGGTTTACCGAAGGCCAGGTCGCTGGAAAGCCGGGTATCATTTCGAGAACGGGTTACACCGGAGAACCGGGGTTCGAGCTCTACGTCTCTACCGAAGACGCCGAGCACGTCTGGACCAGGGTCTTTGAAGCTGGCAAGCCGCATGGAATCAAGGCGGCGGGACTGGCTGCCCGCAATTCGTTGCGGCTGGAAATGCGCTACCCGTTGTATGGTAACGATATTGATGAAAATCGGACCCCGCTCGAGGCCGGACTGGGCTGGATCGTCAAGTTTAACGCCCCTTTTATCGGACGCGAGTCCCTCGAAAAACAGAAAGAGTCGGGGGTCACAAGGAAGCTTGTCGGGTTTACAATGGTGGATGCGGGTATTGCCCGAGACGGCTACTCCGCTCACCTTGAGGACGGCAGTACGGGTGAAGTGACCAGTGGCGGTTTTTCCCCGTCGCTGGGAAAGAGTATTGGTCTGGTCTATCTTCCGGCTCAAAGCGCGGTTGTAGGCTGTGAATTCATGGTTGATATCAGGGGTAAACTGAGAAAAGCAGAGGTTGTGAAGACACCCTTCTACACCCCGAGCTAAGAACGTTTTCCAAGGCAAGAACGGAGAGAGATATGGCAATGAACGTTCCGGAAGATCTTCAGTACACCAAGGAACACGAGTGGATTTCTGTGGATGGAAAAATCGTGACGATCGGCATCACCGACTTCGCCCAGCAGGAACTCGGTGACGTTGTTTACGTCGAACTGCCTGAAGTCGACCAGAACCTGGAGAAAGAGGAGAGTTTCGGCTCGGTCGAATCCGTCAAAGCCGTTTCTGAGATCTTCACTCCGCTCGATGGCACAGTGACCGAAATCAACGAGGACCTCGCAGATGCCCCCGAGACGATCAACGAGGATCCTTACGGTGCAGGCTGGATGATCAAACTTGAGCTTTCGGATACCGAACAGCTCGATGAATTGATGTCGGCGGAAGACTATATCGCTTACGTCGAAGAAGAGTCCGGATCCTAAAGCAGTTGAAACAAACTCGACCGAGTTCCCGTCTCTAAGATCGATGTCGGTCTTAGCGTTGACTCTGAGCTTATTACTGCTGCAGCAGCCTCCGACGTACCGTGTCGATGCGCAATTCGTCAAGGTGCCGGTCACGGTGCTCGATACGGAGGGGAAAGCGTTGCTCGGGCTGGAGAAGAGCGATTTCCGGCTCTTTGACGAGGGGGAGAGCCGTCCGATCGAGAACTTTGTCCTCGACAAGTCTCCCGTACACGTCCTGTTTCTTCTCGACGCCAGCAGAAGCGTCCAGGACGAGATTCAGGAGATCAGATGGGCGACGCTGCGTTTCGCGCAAACCTTTGACCGGGATGACAGGATCGCCGTCATCGGATTCTCAGATACGATCGAGGTCCTGCAGGACTGGACAGATGACCTCGATGACGTGAGAAAGTCGCTCAAGAAGCTGAAACCTGGATACCGCACCGCCCTGTACGACGCGCTCTCCGCGACTACAAAGGAAAGACTCCAGAAGCTACCAGGCAAGAAGGTCATAATCCTGCTGACGGATGGACTTGATAACGAGAGTAACACCTCCTTTCGCGAGGTGATGAATCAGTTGATCGCGACGAACACGGTCCTCTACATCGTCAGTCGCACCAAGCTGATCCGAGACCAGGTGGCCGAAGATGACCGCGTCGAGTTCCTCAATCGGGTGATGAAGAACGTCCTCAAGGAAGAGGGCAGTTTCGTCGACGCCTACTTCAAGGTGAAGGAAACTTCGATGAAGCAGTTGGCCGGTGCGAATGGCGGCAGGGTTTTCTTCCCCGATAAGCTCCCGGCGCTGGGTCAAAGCTATCTTCAGATTGCCCGTGAACTGAAGAGCCAGTATGTACTCACCTTCCGGGCGCCAGAAAACGCGGAGAAGAAGTTCCGCCGCATCCTTGTCGAATGCCTGCGAGATGTCGGTCAGGTCTACTACCGCGAGATTTACCTGGCCCCGTAAGCCCGGCAGGCCCGCCCAGCTACAATCAACTGGATCTCGTACCTTTCACTTCAGCGACGTAATAAGCATATGTGAAACGCCGACTCGCCTCCGTCTCCAGATCCGCTGAGCTCCACTCTCGTCTACTCGGGCTGATCACGCTTCATCCCGCCTTCTTCTTCGCCCTTGGACTTGCGGTGGCGTTCGCCGTTCTTCGTCCCGCAACACTGCCGGTACCCGCCTTTGACCCGACCCGGCCCGTGGAAATCAGGGGCTGGATCTGCAGCCCTCCCCTTGTACTCAGCGATAGCGTCGAGTTCGAGTTCCAGCCGGCCCGTGTCACCCAACGCCAACAACCCGTTACGGTTTGGGGCAGGATCCTCGTTCGAATCTACTCCTCGACCTGGCCCCCGAAACAGTACTTTGGAGCACCCTTGAGTTTCGGCGAATCACTCGAGATGACGGGTCTGCTGGTTGAACCTGCCTATAATGCCGTCCCCGGCGTCATCGACAGCCGGATATTCGCGGTTCACAAGAAGACCTATTACCGCATGCGGATCAAGTCTCCCCTTCAGCTCCTCCGGCTCGGATACAGTGCCCACCCGCTTGCGCTGATCCAGGTTACACTGTTCAAGTACATTCAGGCCTTTGAGGAAGCTTCCAGCAGCAGGCTGACTTTGACGGCATTTCAGCTGATCGCCGGGGCGTTTCTGGGCCGCCGTCAATTCCTCGAGCACCAAATGACCCTCAGAATCCAGGAACTCGGTATCCAGCATCTCTTTGTTGTCTCGGGACTTCACGTCGGCCTTGTTCTCGCATTTGCGGGATTCTCCCTGCGGAGACTTGGGGTTCCAGGACAGCTTGCCGCCCTTTCGATCATGTGGATCTAC
>CP070717.1:1665934-1669491 GCA_020350445.1 Acidobacteriota bacterium
GAGAATCGACGAATTAGGCTATCAGCGATTAATTGGCAGCACAAACAAAACATGGGGATAAAAGGCTTAGAAGTTCTGTGCATCTCCCGCCCCACGCTAGCTCGCGATGGTCCTTTCTCTCCGTCCTGAAAGACCACCTGGAAACCGGTGTGTCTCCCCTTCCGGCCCCAACCTTCAAATTGAACTCACCGCCCTCTACCCAGGCCAAGTTCGCAGATTTCCTAACTCAGACGTTATAGAGAGGTAGCAATTGTAAAACAGGGAGATTCGTCATGCGTTTACCTCGTATCAAAACCCCAGATCGCGTCACCACTTATCACATCCGGGCCCGCATCTCTGGCCCGCGGCGCTGGTACCCTCTGCAGAAGCAAGTTGTCCGAAGCTTTATCATCCGCTGCGTCAACCGTTTCCTCAAACTCTATTTCTGCAGACTTGTCGAGTTAGACATTATGGGCACCCACATTCACCTGATCGTTCGCTTCGAGCCATATCGCAAGCTCTCTCGCCGCGAACTGCACCGCCGGGCACGGGCCTAATACAGCCGACCAGTTGACCGTCCACAGACCCAACGGGAATGGATTCGGTTCAACTATCGGCTTTTTGATGTCTCCGCCTTTATGAAAAACGTTGAAGGGGCCATTGTCCGATGGTTCAACAGGAAGTACGACCGGCGCGGCTCTCTCTTCGGCGAACGCTTCGCTTCCACCATCCTCGAGACCGATACCGATGTACTCAACTGCATGTTCTATGTCGATCTGAATCCGGTGCGAGCCGGTCTTGTCGATCGGCCCGAGGACTGGAAGGGCGGGACGACATGGAGAAGAATCGAAGGCAAAGACGAGGGGATGGTTCCACTTACCGAGCTGATGCCGGGCAAGACCATCGAAGAATGCCGCAAGGAGTATAAGCTGAAGCTTTACTGGCGGGGAGCGATCGGCGGAGAAGAAGGAAAGCGACAGATTCCTGATGAGTTAATCGAGGCAGAATTGGAGCGAGGTTTTGAGTTTGGCTGGGGTCTCGACCGACATCGTTGGGTATCAAAGGGTGTAGTCGCAGGAAGCTACGACACGGTTTCAGAGTGGCTGACCAAGCTCCGCAAGCGAGTAATCTACCGCAAACGCGTCGATCCTATTGAGCAACTGGGGGGCCGATGCTATACGCTCAGACCGCAGCGAAAGAGGCGCTGGGACCTGGCTGAAGCTGCGGTTGTTCCCGGCTAGTCCGACCGGTCGGGCTCCTGATCTGGCGTAGACAGGCCAACCCGGAGACTCTGCAACTCGACAACACAGACCCACGAGGCTGAGATAAGAAGCCTGACACCAAGTTAAGGGGGGACCTGTGTCAACAGGACAGGATTCAGCAGAATCCCCTCAAGTTGAGATCCGTCCCTTGTCGAGCGAGGGAAGGCAGTTTTTGGTTCTCATGGACGGCCTCACTTCGTTATCATCGTCTGAAACAAGATGGAAGAAGCGATCGTCCAGTGGTTCCAACATCTGCTCCAGGATCCCAGCGAACTCCAGTTGCGGTTGATCAAATCGGTTGTGGTCGCGGTGGCCTTCTACCTGCTGCGACTCATCGCCCTGCGTACGCTCGAACGAAGGGTGCAGGATTCAAAAAGCCTTTATCAGTGGCGAAAGACCATCACCTACACTCTCGTTTTGATCGCCGCTCTTTTCATCGGACGTGTGTGGTCACCCGGATTCGAAACGGTATCGACTTTCCTGGGGCTACTGTCAGCGGGTCTGGCGATCGCCCTGCGCGACCCAATTGTTAATCTCGCCGGATGGCTTTTCATACTCTGGCGCCGTCCTTTCAAGGTGGGCGATCGAATCCAGATCGGAGAACACCGGGGCGACGTCATCGACATCCGAATCTTCCAGTTCAGCCTGCTGGAGATCGGCAACTGGGTTCAGGCCGACCAGAGCACGGGACGTGTCATTCACATCCCGAACGGCATGGTCTTCACGGCAGCTCAAGCGAACTATGGGCAGGCCTTCAGATACATCTGGAACGAACTGCCAGTTCTGGTGACCTTCGAGAGCAATTGGAAGGTAGCAAAACGCATCTTGACCGATATCGCCAATGAGCACTCCCTGCATCTCTCGAAAGAGGCTGAAGAACAGGTCAAAGAAGCAGCTCGAAGGTACATGGTTTTCTACAGCCACTTGACTCCAATCGTCTATACGAGTGTCGCCGACAGCGGCGTGTTACTCACAATCCGCTATCTCTGCGATGCCCGCGCGAGGCGAGGTACAGCTCAAGGCATTTGGGAAGATGTCCTGGACCGGTTTGCCGATCGAGACGACATCGATTTCGCCTACCCATCGATTCGCTACTACGACAATATCCACGAAGGAAAACCCGGGGCCCGAGCGACATTGGGCGACCAGTAACAGCAGCACTGCAGGCGTAGGCGAAGACCCTCCCGGCGCAGGGGACAGGTCTCAACGCAGAGCGTTAGGGACCAAAGGCATAGGGGACGGATCTCAACCAGAAGCGTAGGGGCGTGGGGGACGGGTCTCAACGAGCATGGAGCCAGCATTGCTTTCGCGAAAAGGGTTTGAGCCAGTTCGCCAGGATCTGGCTGTGGGGATTTCTAAAATCGACCGCACGGGACTATTCGGACATTTTCCTCTCAGCCGAACAAGGCTATGATCTGTTCATGATTGTATTGAGCCTTTTCTTGCTTTTGGCTGGCGTGGTTGCCGAACCCGCGTCTGAACTCCTCTTCAGGGAGGACTGGGCAGTTTCTCCTCCCGAGATCCCGTTGGGACAGAATCATGTGGCGAACGAGGATCTTCTTGTCGAACTCCATGGGCCGGGCTTGCACGGGATCAAGAAGAGCCACCATGACTGGATCGAGAATGATCCCTACTACGTATGGTCGGGAGCTTGCCCAGGGAATTGGCTGGTCAGCCTAAGACACAAGTCCAAGAGTCTGGACCTTTCCCAAGGTGCGAAGGTCCGCTGGAGAAGCAAGCAGGCGGGGTTTCGACAGTTGCGAATTGCACTGAAACTGACCGACGGGACCTGGCTGGTCAGCAGCCTTTCGGCGGGTGAGTCGAAAGACTGGGAAATCCAGGAGTTCGAACTGGACCAGGCCCGCTGGCGGAAACTGAATATCAGCCGGGTTACCGAAGAGGACTGGGTTGAAAAGCCAGGGCTCGAATCCGTTGCCGAAGTTGGGTTCACCGACCTGATGCCGGGTGGGCTCTCGGCAGCCTGCTCCCGTCTCGACTGGATCGAAGTGCACGGCCGCTGGGCTGACTGATTACGGACTTCCTCACAGTCGGTCGACCAAGTGACCCCGCATTCGGTCGACCGCTGATCCCAGGTTTTCTTAACCTCCCGTCCGGTCAACTCCTGTCATAGGCGTCTGTCCACTGGACAGCGCGGGACACCGTAGTAGAGATCCGTCCCCTACGCCAGCGACAAGCGCGTTGAGATCCGTCCCTACGGGATTGGGATTTTGGGTCTGGCCGGACTCTGGGATTTCTAATAGGCGTCTGTCCACTGGACAGCGCGGGACACCGTAGTAGAGATCCGTCCCCTACGCC
>CP070717.1:1669591-1676991 GCA_020350445.1 Acidobacteriota bacterium
AATCCGTCCCCTTCTGCAGGGCCGATGGACTCCGAATAACTCAGGTCTTGCGCAACCTGGTGTCGAACGCTGATAAGTATTCGGAAAGGGATCAACCCGTCGAGATCAGGATAGAGACGGGTGACCTGATGGTCCGTCTCTCGGTTCGGGATTTCGGTAATGGGATGACCCAAGATCAGCAAGCGAATCTCTTCAAGAGCTTCTATCGAGCAGCCCCTGCCGACATTCCCGGAACAGGTTTGGGCCTGATGATTTCACAGAAGATAATAGAGAAGCATGGCGGATCGATGGAGGTCTGGAGTACGCCAGGAAAGGGAACAAAGGTAACCTTCAGTCTTCCCCTCGGGCTTGAGGGTGCGCCCCGGGTTCCCTCGACTCGGGCGAACGGCTGAAAGTACTCTTCAGAACTCGACACCTGTACCGACCCCTGTAACCCGACGCCAGACTTCTTCACGCTTCTCACGCGTGCTTCCGGTCGTGCGGATTATCCACAAGTCGCCATCGAGCTCGTAACGGTAGACGGGACGACTGCCCGTCCAGGCAGTGTTCGAGGAGTACTCGAGTATCTCAGTGTAGAGATCCCCTTCAACTCGGTAAGGCCCCAGGATGGCATGACGGAAAGAACCGTCGGAATTCCGGGTCACAACGCAGAAATAGTCGTTGTTGACAATCTTGTTCGAGCGAAGATCGAGATCGGTATACTCGACAACGGTTCCGTCGGCCTGAGTCTCCTTCGCTGAGACGAATTGCCAAGTCCCAACGAGACTCTGACCGAAGGCGCAAAGCGAAGAGAGTGAGGTAACAAAGACGAGTAAACAGAGCAACTTCATCGGACACCTCCTGAAAGCTGACCTGACTAGATCCAGTCTACTGGAAAACCAACGGGCTGTCTGTCGAAGAGCGAGCACCGATTGTGAGGGAGATTCCACGATCTACTGTACAATCTTGGGGGAGGTTGAGGATTTCTATGAGAATGTTGCTAGTCTTGGTTGCGCTGTTGTTGGTCGGGGGGTGTCAAACGGCCGAGAAACCGATCGAAGACCCCCAGATGGCTGCGAAAGATGAACGCTCCGAGGAGATCCGAGCGGTTGTACGCGAGATTCTCGCTGCCATGAATCGGGGAGATTCAGCCAACGTGGCGAAGAACCTTTCGGAGGATGTCGTCTTCCTCCCGCCGAATGCCGAACGGATCAGCGGAAAAGACGCTGTCACTGCCTCGATCACGAGCTTCCTGGAGGCCAACCGGGTCAATATGTCGTTTACCACCGACGAAATCCAGACATCCGGGGAATGGGCCTACGACATTGGACGATTTACGCGCACCGTCCAACCGAAATCCGGGGGAGAGACCCGAGTTGAGTTTGGAAAGGCCGTTCTGGTCTTCCGAATGGACGGTCCGGACTGGCGCCTTCATTCCTACCTCTGGAACTTTTCGCAATAGATCCGGCGTTCTCTAAACTCACCTTCAACCTGTATATCCCCTTCTTTTGCAACCACTTAAGTGCGGTATGCTTGAGGCAGTTTCTTGGGGCACTGGTGATTTTGAGTAGCAGGCCGTTGAGGCTGGGGCTACTTTCGCAACACTTCGGGGGCTGGACGGCTTGGAGTCTTGTATTGGGTTTGATCAAATGGCAGACACGACCGCGTTGGCGAAACGGAAAACCGTGGCGCCCGTGACCGAGCCGACGCGGAGGTTGCTGCGGGCGAGCAGATTCTTCACGAGCGGTTCGGTTCGGGAGGACCTTACTCTGATGAGGTCCCTCGGGTTCAACGCCGTCCGCGGCTACAACGTCCCCCTCTGAATGGCTGCTGGATACGGCAAGCACACTTGGTCTCAGGGTAATGGCAGGCCTCCCCTAAGAACAGCAGGTGACATTCCTGGACAGCAGGAAGTCGCGGCGCTCAATCGAGCAGAGAGTTCTGAAAGGTGCTCGTCGTTTTGCGGAGCTCCCCGCCAACTTCTGCCACACCGTTGGGAATTAGATTCCGGGCTGGATCGTACGGTGGTATGGCCTGCGCCGGGTTGAACGTTTCCTCAAGCGACTAAACCCGGCGGTCAAACGAGAAGATTCTTCCGCCCCCGTCACTTATGTCGACTACCCGACAACACATCGACCATCGCCTCGGTCTTCAACCTCAACCTTATCCAGACCGAAAATGGAGATTTGAGCCGGGCACGAAACCTGGGCCTTGAAGCAGCGATTGAACTACGGTAGGGTCGAGGCTCTTCTGGAAAGAATATGGACCGAGAAATACAGTCGGTTTGGGAGTTCGGGCTGCGGGTGGTTCGATGACCTCTTCAGAGTATTGATTTCGAGCTTTGGGCGGAGAGCTGGGTAAAGCGATTAGCGATTCGGAATTAGAGATTAGGAATCAGCGCTCAGTGATCCAAGAGCAGCGTCTTAGGCCGCCGCACTTTAGGGGGCAAGAAGCTTCTCGACAAATTGACGGGCTTTCTTGGCCTCCTCCATGGTATGTTCCGCATCGCCGGGGGTGAGGGTTTCGACGATCATCGGACCGTGTGAGAAACCACCCTGCTTTAGACGCGCCATCAGTACCGGGAACTTGACCTCTCCCGTTCCCGGGGTCAGGCCGACCTCCTTCGGGTGACGGTAATCCTTCACGGAAATACCAGTGATCAAACCGGCTGCTGCTGCGCAATCTTCTACCGGGTCAACCTTCCCGTCGGAGTAGTAAAGGATATTGCCCGGATCGTACATGACGGTGAAATTTGAACGCTGGACCCGCTCGACGGCTTGACGTAACTGGGGGCCAGTCCCGGTTGTCCCCCCGTGGGGCTTCAGAACGATGGCCAGCCCTTTCCCGGCCGCATAATCGCAGCCTTCCTGGACCGTTCGGCAGCATTCTTCGAATGTCTCTTCATCCCCCATATTCGACAGGAGGACCGACCACCCCTCCGCCGCTGCGCAATTGTCAATCATCTTGCGAAGGGCTGTGCCTCCATCTGTCAGGGGAACTCCGCCTCCGTATACGTTAGTGATCGAAAGCCCCCTCTTGGCGGCCTCTTCTCCTACAATGCGGGACTCCTCCAGTGTCGTACCCGGCGCTATGACCCTTCCGGTTTGGGTCTTCGCTCCGGTCAACGCGAGGTACTTGAACCCTGCCTCGGCAACGGCGTCCATCGCGACACGATAGTCCTGGTCCGCCCACGGCCTCGTCCAGCATCCCACGAGCCAGCCTTGATCTTTGAGGTAGGTGGGCAGTTCCGGTTCCGCGGCGCTTGCTAATCGAGAGAGGGTTAGGCCGGCGGCGCCAGCAGTCAAAGTCTGTTGCAGAAACATGCGTCGTGTGGATCGTCGATCTTTAGAAAACATGAGAAGTTCTCCTCGCGCTTTTAGTCGAATTCGCGGGACAGTCTGCCACGAAGGAGCCCCCAGCACAACCTCCTCGAAACGGGACCGGCCACGAATTCAGGTGACGTCCACAGATATCGATTGTGAGTGGCAGTGGACATTGGAGTGTTTGGGGATTACTTCATGTTTCGTTGCTCGCATGCAGGGGGGCTCTGGGGAACAATCAGCAGAGGGGGATGGGTTGGATGGTGTTGGGTGGTTTGAAGGGCGGTGGGGAGTACCGCCCTTACAGGGCTCCGGAGGTCCTGCGGGGGATTGATGACCCAGGGTTTACTCGCCTGCGGCTCGTGCACCCTGGGCTAATATCTGTCGCCCCGCTGGGGCTTGGGGTTGGAGTGAGAGCCAATTGCCAGCAGCCAGGCGCCAGGAGCCCCGCAACGGGGCTCTGGGGACGGAGTTCGTCAGGGAACTCCTGCGAAGGGCTGCCTCCCCGGGGGATTGGGGACGGAGTTTGTGAGGTTCTCTACTGGTCTTGGTAGGACTCGGGACCGGGAATTAGCGATTAGCGATTCGCGATTAGCGATTAGCGATTCGCGAGGCTGTCACCTTGGGGTGACATACTTCGCGCTGGGGTTTCGGCATTAGTGGGAGACGTGTATCCCGACTTCGATGGGATTAGTCATGCATTCATTCTCAGGCCTGGTGATACGCTCAGTTTGGCTCAGGTCTTCTTTATTATCCCTACTCGCATTGTCCCTATTGTCGATTCCGACTTTCGGCCAGGAATCGCCCGCTTCTCAACAGCGGGTCGCGCTTCAGGGGGTGAACGTTCTCAGCCTGACGAACAGTACCCAGGTCTTTCTCAGCGTTGAACGTCCCGTCCGCTACCAGATCAGGAGGATTTCCAGGCCTCCCCGCGTGGTGATCGAGTTTCAGAATGCAAACATCGCAAACCGGGTTCACCGTGAGTTCGCAGTTAGCGACGAGTACCTGCGACGAATCGACGTCCGGCAGGAAGGGGACGGTCTGGTTCGGGTCACTCTGAACCTGAATCCTTTGAAGTCTTCACATTATTCCGTCATCTCAGAACCCCCGGCCATGTTGGTCGAGATTACACCTTCCGGGTTAGCGCTCGAGACGGAACCGCAGGCCACTGAACCCGCCAGCACCCCGGAACCGACTCGACCAGTGACGCCCCCTGTTGCCAAGAAGCCCGCTACGAAGCAAACACCCAGCGTGGTGCAACCGACTCCCCAACCGCCAGCACCCCGGCCTTCGCAGCCTGCTCCAACTCAACCTCGGCCGGCGGAACAGACGACGCCAGCCCGATCTGCCCCAAAGACGACTCCAGCGGTTGAAGCATCGGCCCCTAAAAGAGCTCAAACGGGGCATATCAACGGATACTCCAAGATCTACCGGTTGGAGGTTGAACAACTGCCTGACCGGACTCGAGTCTTTGTTGGACTTCAAAGAGTGGGGAAGTTCCGCCGGGGTACCCTCAAAAACCCCGAACGTCTTTACATCGATTTCCCGGGAATGCAGATTGCGCCATACGTCTCCAAGCAGACGGAGGTCGCCGATTCACGAATTAAGAGGGTGCGGCTGGGGCAGTTCAAGACCACAGTAGCTCGCGTGGTGCTCGATCTTGAAGAAGCCTCTGTCCACCGTATTGAGACCCAAGCTTCTCCACCGGGCATGATCATCGAGATTCTAAAGCCGGACTTACCTGAGAAACGCTCCCTCCCACCCCAGGTCTCCACCCCCCAGATCCCAAGAGCCACACAGCCTGATGAGGCCCGGCCCGGCCCGGTCGAGTCAGTGGCTGATCGCGGTACTCCCGAGCCTCCTCCTTCAGGTAAGACGATCATTCTTGCAGAACACCAAGCTGTGACAGTTCCCTTTGTGAAGAGGCCTCCAAAACTCGCGGACTTCCTCGAGAATCGAGCTAGAGAGGCGGAAGCGAAGGTCACAGGATTCCGCCAGAGAAATCCCCAGGACGGCGCGCCGGTCAGTGAAGAAACGACTGCATTCCTCTCCCACGACGGCGCCAATCTCTACATCGTGTTTGACTGCAAGGACGATCCTTCTCAGATCCGTTCCCGGATGAACCAGCGGGAACAGATCAACCAGGACGACCAGGTCATTGTCTACCTCGACACCTCACGTGAGATGCGACATTCGTTCATCTTTGCAGCCAATCCCCTGGGGATTCAGCGAGATGGCATCCTCACGGAGGCAAAGGGCCCTGATTACAGATTCGATACCGTCTGGCATTCCGAGGGCCGATTGACCACCGATGGATTCCTGGTGTGGATCAAGATCCCTCTCCAAAGCCTTCGTTCCATCCGCACCCAGGACCAAGATTGGGTGATCTCCCTGGGACGTTTGATCCAGCACAAGGAAGAGTATTCGTACTGGCCAGGTCAGAATCCCAAATCAAAACTCACGCCACCATAGACTGAATCGGCATAGGTGGCGGGGCTGCCGGCGGTACCCTCGTATAGATCCGGCGCCGGTCGATACTGGTAATCTCGGAAATCGCCCAGCAGGGCACTGAATGCGATAAACGGTCGCAGAGACCAGTTCTCACCCAGGGATACCGGTGCCGAGAAGGTGACGTTGAAATCGTGTAACCCCGAGTCCGTCGCGCCGTAATAGTAAGCGCTGAATCCCTGGTTAACGAAGCCGAGACTAAAGCCAGCGTCAATAGCAGGTAGCTTGTTCAGCCCAGTCAGCAGGGTATGCCCGCCTCCTGCCAAGAAGTAGAGTCCGGTGTCGCCGGAGTCACCGGTCTCGTTGACGTCAACATAGAGTGTCGCGGACGGGGAGAGGGGTACCTTATCGAAGGTCACTCCACCGTAAATCTCCACCGTGGACGGGAGGGAGGCCGAGCGCTCAGGAAAGCTGTAGATGATTGTTCCGACATCAATAGTGATATCTCTGAACGCATGCGAGTACCCCGCGGTAAAATCCACTTCAGAGAACTTTCCCTGCAGGCCGTTGTACTCTCCCGCTCCTGCCTCGGGGTTCGAACTAACCAGAAGCGTGTCCCCTTCGTTGACGGCTTCGAGATCGAGATTGCCCCAGACATTGAAAGAAAAGCCCTTGAAGCCCAAGGTCCCTGCAGTCTGCAGGCTCCAGCCATCGGTCAACCTCTGACCGCGCCAGAGGTAGCGACTTACCGGTGCAGCGCTAAAATCGAAGGAGTACTCATCCTCGGTGTCCTGAGCATATCCGATTGTGGTCAAGGCAATTGCCAGAAAGGGGAGCACTACCAGATGGGACAAACAGCTGAGAAACCGACGCTTTCTTAACTTCAAGATCTCTTTCCTCCAAGAATTCAGAATCCAGGAATCATTTCCTGGCTGACCTAACTGCACGGTTCGTTCCGGTCCGAGAGGAAAAGGTCTTTCGGCTTGCTAGTCTGTTCGTAAGTGACTGTTTAATCTGGAGTTATTGAACCATCCGTCGGTCGGGCAGGCACTCTGCAGACGCCGTCTCTGCCAACAAAATTGTTCAGCTGGCGAGGGCGGCAACATTTTTGTCGGAATCTCTCGGCGATCAGCGAGGAACCTGTCGGGGAAACAGTGTCGGCCTGGGCCAGGCAAGGGGGAACCTTTGAGTGGAGGTTCCATGACCAAAACCAGCGGATACCGGTCCAATTGAGAGCTTCGATCAAGAGGAATTCGTGCGTTGGGAAGAGCTGCCTTTGCAACACAGGCCTCTTCCTGCCGATCAATTTTGTGCCTCGTGTACGGAATACCTACAATTCTGTCATGCGAGTCTCTGTCTGGTCTGGAGTGCGCTGGCATTAGACAGCGCTCTTGAATCGAGGGCAGTGAAAACCCCACACTTGTCTGCTGTGAAACCCGGGCTTCAACGCCTTGAGCAGCCTTCGTGGTGAGTTACAGCGGAAGGGGAGAAGGGCGGCGTCCAGGGCCGCCCCACTCCAGGTTACTTTGAGTCGTAGGTGCCGAGGGGGCGGACCCAGATGTTACGGAAACGGACCGGGTTGCTGTGATTCTGCAGCATAAGCGGACCTTCCGGATCATGAGGCGTGTATTTCGCGACCTGCCGCCAGACTAC
>CP070717.1:1677091-1679983 GCA_020350445.1 Acidobacteriota bacterium
AACATTGCCATCGCGGATCTCGACGGCGACCGGAAACCCGAGATTATGGGCGGTGGCTTCCAAGATTTCACAAAAGTCTTCTCGAAGGACTCGGGTGAGTGGAAGCTCAGACAGACGGACACTTTCGGATGGGGAAGCACAGATTCATTACGTGCCTTCGATATCGACGACGACGGAAAGGACGAGGTTGCAAGGATGAACAACTCGTCCAGAGCGGCTGATAATGGCGTCACAATCTATGAGACGAGCGATGGAAAGCTGGAACGCTCCTACAATACCCCCTATGGAAGTAATCACGTCCAGTACAACATCGGCCGGGAATAGCTGTTTGGAGGTGGCTACTGGCAATTGGCTGCTGGCTATTGGCAGCGCCGGTGGAAGGCGGGTCTCCAGGCCCGCCAAATCCTGGTTGTCATCGAACGATCCCCTGGTCGGACACCGCGGAGCTGGAGCTCCGCGTTCCCGCCACCCTCAATAGCATTTTCTCCCGTCCTCCCGATTGTGAAACGTCTTCAATCCGTTTCGGTAATACGCCCTCCAAACCCGAAGGACCTAGGAGACCTTCCAATCCCGATGAACTCGATAAACTCGAGGGACCTTATGAACCTTCCAAACCCTATGAACCTGACGAACCCGACGAACCCGACAACCCCAAGGTACCCCCCTTCCAGGTTGCTGCCCACGCCTTCCGCGTGAAAAGACCCTTGTCCTCCAGAAAACCGTCCAGCAGAATGAACCTGGGGTATTTGCGACAGGAGGTGTCATTTGCTGAGGATGGAATTTCTCGAGAAGACGGGCATCGCGCTGGCTACGCTGCTGCTCAGCTCAGGACTTGTAGTCGGTGGGTCGGAGAAACCCGCAACACCGTTGGAACAACAAAGCTCGGAAGAGACCTTCACGCAGTCGATTCCGCTCCTCCAAATGGGCGGCGAATACTGGACCGGCATCGCCCTCTCCAACCCGAGCGAGGACGAAGCGCAGGTCACCATGACCGCGTACGGCATGGACGGCAAGCTACTGCCGCTAAAGAGCAACCCTGCCAGCGACACGCTAGGCCCAGGCCAGCAGATCCCGCGCCTGGCCAGCGAATACTTCGGCAAGGCCGGCAAGGAGACGATCGGCTGGGTGGAGATCCAGTCTGATAACCCGGAGCTGCTCAGCTTCTTCCAGTACGGGAACCAGGATGTGAGCAAGCTGGATGGGGGGCGGGCGATACCTGGAGGAGGGTACAGCCTGGTGGTACCGATCAGCCACGGTGCAGCTCCATTCGGAGCGAATCCCACTACCTGTATCAGTCTCGTCAACAGGTCGGAGGAAGAGATTCTGGTGGCGCTCAGTCCAATCTATGGCAATGGCGATTGGGTCAGCATAAGTAAGATGCTGCCTCCAAAAGGGGGCATCTACGGCACTCTGGAGGACATTCTCGGACGAACCTTGGACGACAGCGCACAGGTGTGGGTTGAGATCGGAGGTCCTAATTGGGGAAGTGGGCCGCCGAGCCTGGTTGGATACATCTTGAACGAAACTGAAGAATCGATCATGGGAACGGATGCTCATTACGGGAATCTCCACGGAAAGACGCTCTATTCTCCACAAGTGGTTCTGGGCAACGGTTATAAGACCGTCCTGAGGTTGTTCAACGAAGAGAGAGGATTCCCGATCGATCTTCGACTCGAAATCCGACGGGATGGGGGCACTGAACTTGGGAACCAGGTGGTCAGAATTCCCAGGCGCGGGGTCACTGAACTCGATCTCGGCGAGCTCTTCGGTTCTTCCTCTTCGAGCGACCTGGTGACCGGATCGCTTACCATCTCCGCCGACTACACCGGCGTCCACGGAGCCGTCCTGTTCGGTACTGAGCAGGGGATCAGCGCCGCTCTCCCTCTGGCCACCTCAGGCGCGAAGGAGTTCCATTTCGACCAGGTGGCGAACGGTGCCGGGGCTTACACCGGCCTCGCCATCCAGAATATCGAAGATGCGGAAAATGAGCTCAAGCTGGAAGTGTTCGATGGGCAGGGAAACAGCACCGCCCTGGAAGAGATCGTCATGGAGCCGAAGGCCAGGTTCGCTCGCCTGCTGCCGGAACTAGCGCCGCAGACAGCCGGGCAGGTCGGAGGAAGGATCAAGCTCACAGCCGAACACCCCATCGTGGCGGCAGAGCTCTTCGGAGATGTGAACCTGCGCTCCCTGTCAGCGGTTCCTGGGGTGGGCATCGAACCTCCCCAAGAACCTCTGTCCCTGGAGGGAGAATGGGCTGTGGTCGCCGATGGCGGGAACAGGCTCGATCCCGAGTTGAGAGTCCACCTTCTCAGGAAGAATCTCGACAACCGTCTGGAACATGGTTGGAGCAGCGCAGGCCTGGGAGTGTGGACCAGTTGGACATCGCACGGCGGCGTGGCGGTCGCCGATTTCGATGGCGACGGTTCGCAGGAGATCGTCCACTTGAGTGCGAACTACGAGATCAGCATATTCAAGAACGGGAGCACGGGTGAGCCCTCATCGCGGCAAACACTTTCCGGGGAGTTCCGAACATTTTGGAATCTCACCTGCGGAGACGCAGACAATGACGGAGAGCCGGAAATCGCTGTCGCGATGGGAAACATGGCCGCACTCCTTGAGTGGCAGGGAGATCGGTTCGTAGAGACCTGGCGGTCACCCCCCCGAGGAAGCTATCGAATCCAGGCACTCACCATCGCGGACTCGAACGGGGACGGGCTGAACGAGCTCCTGCTCCCGACGCAAGGCGCAGGGCTCTACATTTATGACAAGCACAGCGGGGAATGGAATTTCACTCGCGCCGAGATCCCAGGACAGGGGACTCTCTCGCAAAATGCCGGGCTGCTCCGGACCGCAGAGAGTCCGGCCATCGAGAAAGGGTACGAAGATTTCAAC
>CP070717.1:1680083-1682836 GCA_020350445.1 Acidobacteriota bacterium
CAGTGATTACTTCGTCGATCTGGGTAAAGACCTCCAGGAAGAAGTCATTTCAAGAACCGCACAGGGGAAGATCTGAGCGCCGCGTTGCGCGTTGCGGAATGCGGATTGCTCAAGCCTAGACCCCAGACCCCAGACCCTAAACCCTCGATCCTCGACGCTCGACGCTCGACGCTCCGACCACCCAGCACTCACGTACTGGGCTCGTTTCTCTCGTGCCTACGGCACTTCGTCAATCGTCAGTCCCCAGTCCCCAGAGGCAAGCTTGAAGCTTGCCCTACTCCCAGTCCCCAGCCTCAGTCGCCTCCTTCACTCATTCCCCGGGCTGGTCTTTGTACTTCTCCTGCAGGTCTATGAGCTGCCTGTGGAGATCGCTCTGGATCTCGGCATATTCCGGCTGACCGTACAGGTTGTTTAATTCATTCGGATCGCTTTCGAGGTCGAAGAGCTCCCAGGTATCGATATCGTTATAGAAGTGGATCAGCTTGTAGCGCTGGGTTCGGATTCCGTAATGCCGTTTGACCAAGTGCCAGCCGTGGGGGAACTCGTAGTAGTGATAGTACATGCTGTCGCGCCAGTCAGCGGGAGTTTCGCCACGGACCAGTGTTCTGAGAGAAGCGCCCTGCATTTCCGCGGGGGCTTCAACCCCGGCGTAATCGAGCAGGGTAGGGGCGAAATCGAGGTTGAGCGCCATGAGGTCGGTCACTTGTCCGGCTGGAATTTCGGCTGGATAACGTATGACGAGAGGCATGCTGAGCGACTCTTCGTACATGAAGCGTTTGTCGTACCACCCATGTTCTCCGAGGTAGAAGCCCTGGTCTGACGTGTAGACGACGACTGTGTTTTCGGCCAGGCCGTTCTGGTCGAGATAGTCGAGTAGTCGTCCAATGTTTTCGTCAACCGAGTGAACACTTCCGAGGTAGTCTTCCATGTAGCGGCGGTACTTCCACTCGGTGAGCTCCCGGCCCTGCAGGTTGGCCTGCTTGAATTCTTCGTTGATCGGACCGTAATAGGCATCCCACGCCGCTTTCTGTTCGTCGGTCATTCGGCCGTAGGAATTCGCCCAGGCCGGCTCCGGGTTGGACACGTCACTGCCGCCGGTTCCGGTCTCTTCGCCATAGAACTCCTTATGCAGTTTCATATCCTGGCTGAGGAACATGTCCTCGATCCGCATGTCCTGGGTTGCGGCGGCTTCCCGTCCGGCGTAGTCGTCCCAGAATGTCTCCGGAACGGGCAAGTCGGGGTTGTTGAACCGGCCCAGGTCCTTGATATTCGGCATCCAGTTTCGATGGGGAGCCTTGTGGTGGTAGAGGAGAAGGAACGGTTTGTCGCGGTCCCGGTTTTCAAGGAATTCGAGGGCAAAGTCGGTGATTAGCTCGGTTACGTATCCGGTATACTGCTTACGCTCCCCATTTTCCCTGAAGATGGGACTGTAGTACTCCCCCTGGCCGATCAGGATGCGCCAGGAGTCGAAGCCGGTTGGATCGGTCTTGAGGTGCCATTTTCCGACAATTCCGGTCTGGTATCCGGCCTGCTGCAGGAGTTTGGGGAAGGTCATCTGGCTGCCATCGAATTCATCGCGATTGTCACGCAGTCCATTGAGATGGCTGTACTTTCCGGTCAGGAGAACTGCACGACTCGGTGCACAGATCGAGTTTGTGACGAAGCTGTTATCGAAGCGAATGCCCTCGCTCGCGATGCGATCGATATTCGGTGTCTCGATCAACTGGCTGCCGTAGGCGCTGATCGCCTGTTCGGCGTGGTCGTCCGACATGATAAAAATCAGGTTAGGGCGCATTTCGCTTTCGGATGAATCGGTGGTTTCACCGCATCCAACGAGCGGTAGAAGTGCTGTAACGAGTCCTGCTAAGAACAGACGTCGCATCCCATTACTCCTTTCTTTTCGATCGTGATTCAGCTTATATTGCGAGGATTCTAGCAAGAGAGCACTCGAGAGGATAGATATGGGGAACTTCTGAAGTGCGGATTCCGTTCCTGTTGAGGGAAAGAGAGAAAGGGGAAACCAAGAATGGGCTTTCTGATGATCCATCTTGCAGCTGTTGTACTGCTTGTCGCAGGACTTATCCTCTGTTTTGGCGGATACAAGTTCTTTCGAGCATTGCTGACCCTGGTCGGGTTTGTCGCGGGGTTGTTGTTGACTGTGGCAATTGCCTACGCCTGGTTCGGGGTGACGGAACCGGCGGCTTGGGGATTTGGATTGATAGGGGGATTGCTGGGCGCAGTCCTCGTGAGCCTGCTCTACGTGGTGGGGGTCTTCGTTCTGGGAGCCCTCTTTGGGGCCTCGGTCGGTTCAGTGATCGGGCTTGAAATGCATCTCGAGCCGGCAGCGCTGATGATAGTCTTTGCCATCGTCGGTGGAGTTCTTGCCCTTCTGGTTCAGAAATTTGCTCTGGTGCTGGCGACGGCAGGGCTGGGAGCCAGCTTTATAGTCGTTGGGGCACTCTCATTCCTGGGCCGGACAACGCCGAATCTGCTGCTGTCGGATCCTTTCGCCTGGTGGCCAGTCTTCCGAGGCCAGGGCGTGGTGTTCGTCGTCTGGCTCATCCTCTTTGCAGTCGGGATTCTGGTGCAGTCCAAAAATCGTGAAAAGACCCAGAAGGAACGCCGAGACAAGGGGAAGAAGCGCGACAAGAACTGAGTGCCATCTGCCCAAAATGCCTGTTGATCACATTGCAGGTTCAAAGCATGCTTCGTAGGTAATAACATTCCTTTTATTGACAATCTGTGATACGTAG
>CP070717.1:1682936-1688477 GCA_020350445.1 Acidobacteriota bacterium
GCCTACCGGGATCAGGGAGGACGGTTAATCGGACCCGACGGAGTTCCCGCCCACAGCTGGATGCCTTCCCTACTGAGCCGGGGCTACCAGTTGCTCCACCCAAAGGGCTATGCTGCGGGAAAACTCACGGTTCCACGCAGAGAGTGGGACTCCCATTCCTGGTCGAGCGCCTACAACCGCTCGGATCTTCAGAATGCGATTCAGGACATCCTCACTGCTCTTTCAAGCGCCGAAGAAGCGTACCCGGACAAGCCGATTACGGTGATTGGCGTAGGCGAGATGGGACTTCCTGCAGCAGTTGCTGCTGCTCTTTACGGCAAGGCCCAGAGCGTGGTCGTGGACCTCGATGAAGGTGATGTGTCCTATGACCGCGAACTGCTCGACCTGATGCGGATCGGAAGTATCCGAAGGGTAGGAGATTTCCGTACCGTGGCCCTGTTGCTGCTCAATCACAACCTGACCCTCTTCAATGCCGGCGCCGGTCTCGATCCATCCTGGCTGCAGGAGCGGGCCCGCCAACTCGGACTGGAGGGGAATCTCAACCTGAGATTGACTGAGAAGCAGATCAGCTTCGATTCGCTGGTGGCCCGCTAGAAGGGGCCGAATCGAGACAAGTATTCAGAAAAAAAGAGGGGTGCTCGATCTCAGGTCGGGATCGAGCACCCCTTCTTCATCTACTCAGCATTCACCTTAGGGCCCTACAAGCGGAGCAACCGGTTTGGTTGTAAACTCGCCTGCCCGGGTCCCCTGCTCGAGAGCGAGAGCAGCAAAGGATCCTCTTTCCGTCTGCATCACGATCGTCCCATCGAAATCGCTCAGTTCAATTCCGAAGAGCTCCGGTATGAATGCGGCGATCCTGCCGTTGGCAGGGATCGTTACGACGACGCTCCCAGGTAGCGGTCCACCGGTCCCAACCAGGGAGTCCAACGGATTCCCATCAGCATCTCGCAACTGGAGGGTGACATCGACTGGGAAGGTTTCCGGATTCCGGATCGCAAGACCAGTCCTCACGGCACCCTTCAAATATGCCGGAGCTGTCGCACGGGTCATCGCGGGGGATAGAGAAACCCCGACGACGCCACTTCCCGCAAACTGATCGGGAACGTCAAACTTGATGATTCCGGCCATTGGTCCATTCGCTATGACCTTGACCGAACCCACCTGATCATTGACAGATCCCTCTCCGTCGGTCTGGATCGTCGTTCTCCCGTAAGCACTCAGTGAAAAGGACGCTTCGCTACCCGGCGTTCCGAGCAATCCCGACAGGGCAGAAGCCCCTTCTTCTTCAATGCCGACGGTCAGCGGCTGCCCTTCGGGATCCTGCATATAGACCATTCCCGAAACAGCCGTCGTCGTGGAAGTGTTCATCAAAACGATGGCCGAGGTAAACCCGTCGCCATTTCCAAACTGCGGGAAGTAATAGGCCCTGGGTGGCACGGGAATCTGACCACGGATCTTCCCTCCCGGCTGATCTGGAGAGTGGACGTTCACGTAGAGATTGTCCGAATCCATCGCTCGGAGGAAATCCCCGAAATCATCCGAACCAACGAAGTTGCCCGGAGTGACCGATGCCAAAAACGAGGTCCCTGCACTCAAGGTGAACCAGACCGGACCTGTCTGACCCGCCGGAGCCATGTGGATGTGAGCTGCGGTTGCATCCATGACGTTGTGGCGACATCCGAGCATATACTGGTTCTCGGCCGGAGCCAGGACTCCCATACACGCACCCTCGGCTCCCTGACGATAGGCAGATCCGGACATCGGCACCTGGTCCGACGTCAACGGAAAGCTTACGCCCTGGTCTGCGGGAAGGCCAATCTGACCGCGCAGTTCCCCACCCGGTCTTGCCTCTGAATGAACCTGGACATAGAACCGCTGCTCAAAGAGCTCATCCACATCCTGACTGCTCAGAACAAACGTCGCTACCAAAGGACTCGCGGCACCGGGAAAGGTAAAGATGGGAGGCCCTGCTTCACCCACTCCTCCACTGTGAATGTGTGCAGCAGTCGCAGCTTCAACGGAGTGACTACAGATCATCGTCAATTCGCTGCTCGCTGAATCAAAGTCACCCAAACACATGCCAGAACTCGATGCATTACCCGGTCCGGGGACCATCTGCTCCGCATCGAGAGGGACTTGAAAAATGTCATTTGCAGCAAAAGCACTCGATGCCGATACAAGAACAGCCAATACTAGGCCCAGAAAGACGCCTTTGAACTTCATCTCTGATTTTCCTCCAAAAAGACCAATTGAGACCCTGGTTAAGGATTTCCCTTCAAATCGATTTCTGATTACAGTGGTTGGTAAAGCCTGAATCACAGCCAAACACAGCCTCGCCGTGCCAAAAGTGCTGAAACCTCCTCCCCCATTTGAAGGATTCAACACCCAACTTAGCGTCTCTTCACAGACGAGAGCTGGAACACGACGCAATCAAAAAGGAATATTGTGGACTTACTCCTTCAATAATTGTCCATTTCCGGCGGACTGTCAAACACTCTTTTATGAGACCTCGAATAGGAACTAGACACACGTCGCTCTCTTCGAAATCATTCAGGTATATGGATTCGTCCCGCCGAACTTTGGTTCAGTATTTTTTGGAGATTCCATTGATCCTGCTCTCGCAATCGCCCCTCCTACGCCGAGGGTCCGGAGTAAAGCAGCGGGAAGAACTGCCCCTCCAATGGGACGCCCTTCCCCAATGCAGGGACTCCTTCCAGGAGAGGTTCGGCCACGGATGAGACGACTCCATCTCTGGTCACATTGAGTACCACACCACGCCGCGGCCGGGAGGAGCGGTTCTCGAACGAACCGTGAACCATCAAACCGTGATGGAATGAGCACTCTCCCGCCTTGACCTCCGACGCAACCGGCTTGAAACCGGCCTTCTGTTCCTCCGTCAAAACATCGTAAATCGCCTTCATATCTCCCGTCAGCCCGGTAACCGGTAACAGCTCCCAGCGATGACTTCCGGGGATATAGTAAACACAGCCATTCTCCGTAGTCGAATCATCCAAACCCATCCAGCAGGTCAGATGAGACAGGGGGACGGTGCGGGTCCAATACGAATAATCCTGGTGCCACGCAACAACACCTCCATGGTGAGCGGGTTTGCAGAAAAGTTGGTCATGCCAGAACCGGACGGGTCCCCCCAACAGCTGAAAGGCCGGGATCAGAAAGGCTGGGTTCCAAAGAATATCGTGGAATCCCGGAGTGATCCGCCAGGCACCGAGGGCATGGAAGAGAGTCGTTTCGGCCGACTTCGACTCGTCGGAATGAAACTCGTAGAAGAGACCGTGCTTAGGATGGTCAGGATCGATAATCTCGTCCAGTTCTCTGCGCAGCTGGTCCACCTGTTCTGAATCCAGCAGTCGAACACCTGAAAGATAGCCGTTCTCATGATATGAACGGACCTGCTCGTCGGTGAGTCTGAAGCGTTCCCAAGCCTCATCGGGAGAGGGCCACTTGAACAAGTCACTCACCAGTTCATGAACTCTTGAAAGATCTTCCATCAGAAAACTCCTCGAAGTTCGGTTCAGGAATGAAGCAGTTGATCGCAGATTCTAGGATGACACCCCCACTCGAATCAAGGACGGCACTAAGCGGGTCCTGGTAGTTGATGGTTTTTGACCCAAAAAAAGAGCCCGGTCAAAAAAACCGGGCTCTCTGGATTCCGTCTTGAAGGAATGCTGACGCCTACTTGACGAGACCTCTCACCTTCTCGAGCATCCCCGCACTACCCAGCTTGGTGTTCTTGTGGGCGATGAAGTTGGCATACTCGGACATGAAGATCTTGCCCGGTTTGCGCAGGTCGAAAACCGCGGGCTGATCGCGGAACATCTCGCGGTGGACCCGGCACCAGACGAGGCGTCCGTCGGTATCGATATTGACCTTGGTCACACCCAGCTGGGCGGACCGAGCGAACTGATTCTCGTCGACACCCTTGGCACCGCCAAGATCTCCACCGGCTGCGTTGATCCGGGCAACTTCTTCCTGGGGTACAGAACTCGAACCATGCATGACCAGGGGGAATCCCGGCAAACGCTTCTGAATCCCCTCGAGCACGTCGAAATGAATCCCCTGGGAACCCGCAAACTTGTAAGCGCCGTGGCTGGTTCCGATCGCGCAGGCCAGGCTGTCACATCCGCTTCGGGCAACAAACTCTTCGGCCTCTTCAGGATTGGTCAAACGAGCATCGCCTTCGTCAACCTTGATATGTTCTTCGACTCCACCGAGTACGCCGAGTTCCGCTTCAACGACAACACCCTTGGCGTGGGCCGCTTCGACAACCCGCTTCGTGATCGCCACATTCTCATCGAAAGAAGCATGGCTGGCATCGATCATGACAGAGCTGTAAAAGCCACTGTCGATGCATTCATAACAAGTTTCCTCGTCGCCATGATCGAGGTGAACCGCAAAGATCGCCTTGGGGAAGACTTCGTCAGCCGTCCGAATTATCGCTTCGAGCATCCGCTTGTCGGCGTATTCGCGAGCTCCTTTGGAAATCTGGAGGATAAAGGGAGCTTCGCTATCGATATTTCCCCGGAACAGACCCATGCACTGCTCTAGATTGTTGATGTTGTAAGCACCAATGGCATACTTGCCGTAGGCATGCTTAAAGAGTTCTTTAGTGGTTACGATCATTGAGCTACTCCTCTAACTTGGAAGGGGTGTTACCTCACCCCTAGATGTTCCCATACCGCTGCCCGAATGCTGCTTTCCCCAAGAATCTGAAGTATACCACCTGAAGGGGTTTCTGCTGAATCTCAACTGCCCAGAAGAGAAGCAATTTCCTTATCGAAAGCGACCTCATCTCCGACTTCGTATCCGACATGAGCCAGGACGATCCTACCAGACTCATCAATCACGTAAGTTGTCGGATAAGTCACTACTGAAAACAGGCTTCGTACGACCTCCGTCTTTCCCGTCCCGTTCTCCAGGAAGCGATAGTCCAGCCCGTTGTCCGCAATAAACTGTCTGGCTGCCTGGGTATCCCTCGAGCGGTCAATGGCCACCAGCTCCAGCCCACGATCCTTGTACTTCTCAAACAACGACTTTAAGCGTGGCAACTCCACGCGACATCCTCCTCAGGTGGGAAACCAGAATGCCAGCAAGGTGACCTTCCCTTTGAACTGTTCGAACGACACGGATTTCCCCGCGTAGTCAAAGGCTGTGAATTCGGGCACCTTCTTTGCGACAGACTGACGCTGCCTTTCCACATAGCTGGCGAAGTCAGCTTCCTCCCCTCCTTCGGCAGTGTGAATCTCCTCGAGGAGTTCCAACGCTTTTTCAGACCGACTGATCACGGCCAGGGGCAGTATCCGGTCCAGTGCATCCCGACGCCGGCCCGCATCAAGATAAGCTCGCGCCAGATAATAATCGAGATTCTCCGTGGGCCAGTCGGCAAAGCCCACAAAGTTGAACTGCCCCAGCTCAGCTGCTTCTTCGAGGATTTCGAGACCTTCGTCGGTCCTTTCCAGATTCGTGAGGGCCCATCCCAGATTCATCAACGCTGGGGCTCGCTCCCCCTTCATCTGATCGGCC
>CP070717.1:1688577-1691919 GCA_020350445.1 Acidobacteriota bacterium
CCGCAAATGGATGTCTGGTTCGGACCTCGTTTCCGGAACCCTTGACCGATTCAAAACCACTTCGTCGCTCAACCCTTCCGCCTATATACGGGTGCTCTCCCAGCACCCCAGGGAGATCTCTGCCCTTGACACATGCTTTCTTATCATGGATGTCCTACGTACGACAACCATCCCTGGTTGTCTCTTAGCGGGTGGCCCCCGGGACAAGCTGGAAGCTTGTTTGAATGGATAAGGCGACAGCGTTTTCTGAGGATTACGGACCTGAAAACGTTTCGAGACCTAGCGTTGGTAGACAATCAAAGGAAAAAGGAGTGGTGGAGAGTCCCCCTTCGAGACAAAATGTCAAGCTCACAAAACCGTAACACAAAGCTCAAAAGGAGGACTCATGAGTACACCCTCACTGTACTACGTTGGGCTCGATGTCCACAAGAAGACCATCAGTTTCTGTGTTCAGGACAGAGTGGGCGACATTTTGCAGGAAGGGCGCATCCCCTCCACCCGGTCAGCTCTGGATGTCTGGAGCCGCCAACTTCCGCAACCCTGGAGCGGGGTACTGGAGGCGACCTTGTTTACCGGTTGGATCTACGATTACCTGGAACCTCGAGCCGCCTCACTCAAAGTCGCTCATCCCGCCCGGCTGCAGGCCATTGTGGCCGCCAAGAAGAAGAACGATCGTCTCGATGCCCGGACCTTGACCGATCTGCTGCGCTGCCGACTGGTTCCCGAGGTTCATCTGATGGCGCAGCCTCTGCGACAATTACGCACGGTCCTGCGCTACCGCAACCTGCTCGTCAACCAGACCACCCGGCTGAAGAACAAGATCGCCGGTCTGTTGATGGAATCCGGTACGCCTTACAACGCGAGCCGACTCCACGGCAAACGCTATTTTCAACAACTCCTGACCCAACTCGATCACGTCCCCGACTCGGTGCTGGAGTTGTTGATCCTCAGTCGTCAGAGCCTCGAGTACCTCAGTGGGCTGGAACGACGGATCTTGCGCGGCCTGCTCCAACACCCCGCTTTGGCTCGACGGGTCGAACTGCTGCGCTCGATCCCGGCCGTGGGGACTATCGCCGCTTTGACCTGGGCCCTGGAGATCGGAGACGTCCAGCGCTTTTCCTCCGTGGCCCAGGCCGTCAGCTACTGTGGCCTGTGCAGCGCTCAGCACGAATCGGGGGGCAAGTCCAGGCGAGGACCCATTTCCAAACAGCGCAACCAACATCTCCAGCACGTCCTCGTCGAAGTCGCCAAACTGGCACCCCGTCATTCCCCGGCGCTGCGCCAGGTGTACGAAACCGAGAAACAACGGGGCGATTACAATCGGGCCACCCTGGCGGTGGCTCGCAAACTCGTCGCCTATTTACTGGCCGTGGATCGACGCCAGACTCCTTTTACCGTCGAATCCACCGCCCCTTAAACCAGCGGGTTCCGCTGGCGAAGTGGCCTGTCGGGCCATACTCAGTAGGACTGTGTGAAGAACCCTTCGGTTCAGAGACACCCCAAGCTTGTTTTTTGGCCGACAGGTGGTGCCCAAACTCAATCTTCGGTGACGCCTGCCTCACGCACGCTGAGACCGCAAATGGATGTCTGGTTCGGACCTCGTTTCCGGAACCCTTGACCGATTCAAAACCACTTCGTCGCTCAACCCTTCAGCCTATATACAGGTGCTCTCCCAGCACCCCAGGGAGATCTCTCCCCTTGACACATGCTTTCTTATCATGGATGTCCTACAGTTGGAGCGTGGAGCTTCCTTTCGGGAGATCGAAACAAAGAATCGTCTTCTCCCCTTCCCGCAGCCAGGTTCCGGGTTTGATCTGGTCCTTGCGTCGGGTTTCGGTCAGGGACTGACGGGCACCCATCGATTCGAGTTGAGGTGGGCCCGACAATGCGCTCGAGACCGCCATGGTGAACGCCGGACAGGCAACCGGGGCCGATAGCTGCAGGCGAGGAGCTTCGCCCTGGATCTCAGTCAACTCCTTCGCTGTCCAGTAACGGGCAATCTCGCTTACTTTCATCCACACAGTCTGTGAACCGTGATGCTCATTGAGAGCGAGAACGACCTGTTTGAAGGCGTCGAATCCCTTCTTGGTGCCCTGTGTGTACATCCCGGGCCAGTGACAGAGGAATGTCCCCGGCTGGCCCTTACGAATCAGCTCGGCGAGTCGTCCCCCCGTACCATCCCGGGTGATGTAACGATCCGGTTCCGGTTCTCGGTCACCATCCCAACCGCCGAACCAGTCTCCTGTGCCGGCCGGGACGTTTACCGTCAGAATCTGGTGGTCCGTGCCAACCCCAGAGACCTGCTCGAGTACGGGATCGGTACTCTCATCCCCCTCCGAAACATACTTGAAGTAGTGCGGGATTTCGCTCCCATACACCTCGCGGACAGCCTGTTGCACCGCCAACCCGAGTTCCGATTTGACGAGGGTCCCAAAACCACCGGGAGTCGTGATCCCTTCGCAGGGCAGATCGCAATTCTTGAGAATCTGGAGGGCATATGCCAGATACCCCGTGAGATGATCCACACTCTTCTTCTCCTGGGGATAGGAGTTCTCCATGGTCGCAGAACTGATCTCCTCGAGGGGTCGCCCCGTAGCGATGTCGATGACTCTCGTATGGGAGATCATCTCGGGATGGATATCCCAGTGGGGCACCATCAGATCCCTGACGAGTTTCAGGCTCGCCTGCAGTTCCTTTCGGGACCAGCCTGGAAGCTCTCGATCGAGCCAGCCGACACAGGCCGGAAACGGGACCACACTGTACTTGCCCTTGACCCCGTTCTCTGCACACCATTCGCCATACTCACGAACGAAAGCGTCAGGTATCTCCCGCGGCCAGGTCTTCCAGGGCTTGTCGTAAATCCCCCGCTCAGGCCAGGCCTCTGCGAACTGCGGCATACAGAAATGCCCCATGTTCACCAGACAGGTAGAGTCATCGATGATGAACGAGAGCGGCACCCGGTTCATCGGGTTGAGAACCTCAACCGCAGGACCCGTCTCGCCAGATTGTTGAACTGCATGAACCCGAGTGGAGGACCCGCCGACAGCCATCAGTGCCGCCGCAGTCACCTTTCCGCCCGAAACTAAAAACTTGCGCCGTGTGGTTTCCATTTTTCCCATCGCTCCCCATTCTAAAGGGGGATGGGCCCAAACGGTACCGGCAAGGTAAACTCTGACCCAGTCACCCGGTCACCCGGTAACCCTTGCAAGCTTGTTCTATTTCCTGTTCTCCTCCAGAAAGCGTTCCCGTTCGAGGGCGCTGATCCCCTCTGTGATCCATGCGGGGGCTTCGCTTCCCTTCAGGTCGTGATCGAACCAGGCAAGGACCCGGCGGTGATAATCG
>CP070717.1:1692019-1698604 GCA_020350445.1 Acidobacteriota bacterium
CAGGTCGACCGCCTCTTCCCCGACAGTGATGAGAAGCTGAAGGTCAGTGAGGTGATTCGCCGGATTATCGATGTTCTCGTCTCGGGTCTGATTCAGAATACGAAGCGGTCGCTGGCTGAGCAGGACATTCATGACGTCGAGCAGGTCAGGGAGCTTTCCGCGCGGATTGTCGGGTTTGACGAAGAAACGGGAAAGCTGAATCTGGAACTGAAGCGATTCCTGCATCGGTACCTCTACCGGCATGAAGTCCTCGAATCGGCCCGTGAAAACGCACAGCAGCGTTTGGAAGACTTGTTTGACTTCTACATGAACGAGCCCCGTCTCCTGCCAGGAAGCCATGTTGATCGGATTACAGAACTGGGCCTGCATCGGGTGGTCTGTGATTACATCGCGGGGATGACCGACAGTTATGCGGCCTTCCGACACGACGAGATCCGAGGGGGTGTTGGTTTGACTTGGGAAGCCTCCCGGGAGTAGATTCGGCATGAGAAGAGAGGCTCTGAATCGAGGGCCGTGTAACCTTGACAAAATTTTGAGGTCTGGGTTAGACTCACCGTCTTTTTAGCCGGTGCAGTCAAAGTACGCCTGGCGTGATACTGATGATCGTCAATCTGAATGAACTGAGGCTGTCTGGCGAACCGTTGCTCGTCAAGGGTTCCTTCTGTGAGGATGACCTCCACATTCAAAGTCGGCTTGCCGCTCTTTCAGAAGATGTAGCGACCGAAATGAAGGTGAGTCTTTCGGGTGACCGAGTCAGTGTTAAGGGAACGTTGCGTACAGCTCTTTTGGTAACCTGTTGCCGCTGTGCGAATCCGTTCTCAGTGCAGATTGCAAAGCAGTTTGATCTTGAGTACTGGCCTGATCCGGACGTTGCGGATGGGGAAGAACTGGAACTCGAGTATGAAGATTTGGAGGTGGGCTTTTACCGGGATGATCAGATCGATCTGAGCGCGGTTCTTTCCGAGCAGGTGGTGATTGAGATCCCGATGAAGCCGGTTTGCAGGGAAGGCTGCAAAGGGCTTTGCGATCAGTGTGGTCGTGATTTGAACGAGGGTGACTGTGATTGCGATCGGACCAAGATTGATCCACGGTTCGCAGTCCTCGCGCAACTTAAGAATCCAAAAGTGAATTAGAAAGGGGTTAGGCAAGATGGCTAATCCAAAAAGAAGACATTCCAGTTCGAGACGGGGTAAGAGGCGGGCGCACGATTTCTTAACGGCGCCAAGCCTTTCGGTGTGTAGTAATTGTGGCGCCTCGATCATGCCTCATCGCGTTTGCCCCAACTGTGGCCACTACAAGGGCCGTCAGGTCATCGAGGTCGAAGAAGTTTAGACTTACCGAGATTGGCGCTGGAACGGCCGAGATCTCAAGAATCCCCAGAGTTTGAATGAAGGCTTTTGTATTTCCCGGACAGGGATCTCAGTATCCTGGAATGGGTAAGGATTTAGCTGCCGAATACCCGGTGGCTGCAAAGGTGTTTGAAGAAGCGGATGACGTTCTCGGATTCGCGCTGAGCCGTCTCTGTTTCGAGGGGCCGCAGGATCAGCTGATTCTGACGGAAAACACCCAACCGGCTCTCCTGGCCACATCGGTGGCTGCCCTGCGGGTACTGGAAGACCGGGGGGTGTCTTTCGATTATGTCGCCGGGCACAGCCTTGGCGAGTATTCCGCCCTGGTCGCTTCGGGTTCCCTCGAATTCGCCGATGCTTTGAGGCTCGTGCGCCGGAGGGGCCAGTTCATGCAGGATGCCGTGCCCGTCGGTGTAGGTGCGATGGCTGCAATCATCGGGCTCGAGCTCGATGTTGTCGAACGGCTGGCGGCTGAAGCTGCTCAGGGACAGGTCGTCTCGGCGGCGAACCAGAACTCGCCGGGACAGGTCGTGGTGGCGGGACACTCCGAGGCCGTCGACCGTCTGTGCCGATTGGCGCAGGATAACGGGGCGAGAAGGGCCCTGAAGCTGCCGGTGAGTGCTCCTTTCCATAGTCCGTTGATGAAGCCTGCCGAACAGCGCATGCGTCCACTTCTCGAAGAAACGGACTTTCGCGAATTGACAGTCCCCTTGGTGAACAATTGTGATGCCGAGATCGTCAGGAGTGGCAGCGTTGCCCGTCAGGGGCTCATTCAACAGATTGCCTCGATGGTCCGCTGGACAGACAGTGTTCAGGTGATGACCGAGGCGGGTGTAAATACATTTGTCGAGGTGGGAGCCGGGAAAGTCCTTTCGGGGCTGATTCGCAGAATCAGTCCGGAAGCGAATCTCGTCAACATCGAAAAGCCGTTGCAGGTGGAGGATTATGTTCGATCTTAAGGATCAAGTCGCTCTGGTAACGGGAGCGGCCCGTGGAATTGGACGGACGATTGCGGATAGCTTAGCCAAGTCGGGTGCAACCGTCGTGCTGGCCGATTTCGCCGACTGGGACGCTGAGTTGCAGATCGTTGGGGATCGGACGTACGGCGTACGCCTCGATGTCACTGATCCGGAAGCCGTCAAGGGCGTGATCGGACAGATCGTGGATCAGCTGGGTCGCCTCGATATCCTGGTGAATAACGCTGGGATCACGAGAGATGGACTGCTGATGCGGATGAAGGAAGAGGACTGGCGCAAGGTCCTCTCGACGAATCTCGACGGGGTCTTTTACCTGACGAAAGAGGCTGTTTCCCGGATGATGCGTCAGCGCTATGGCCGGATTATCAATATCGCCTCGGTAGTCGGTCAGATGGGAAACCCCGGTCAGGCCAACTACGTCGCCAGTAAGTCGGGTGTTATCGGTTTGACCAAAGCCGTCGCCCGGGAAGTAGCTTCTCGCAACATCACGGTCAACGCGGTTGCTCCTGGCTACATCGCCACGGCGATGACTGAAGATTTGCCCGATTCGGCCAAGCAGGAGTTGCAGAAAATGATCCCGCTGGGACGGATTGGAACAGTGGAAGATATTGCTTCTGGTGTCCTGTTTCTGGCCTCAAAAGAGGCTGGATATATCACAGGCCATGTGCTAAATATTAACGGCGGTATGTACATGTAGACGTGCATCCGCTACCTTTTCGAAAAAATCTCATTTGGAGGGAAATATGGCGTCTGTTGAAGAAACTGTGAAGTCGATTATTGTGGAGCAGCTGGGAGTGAATGAGTCCGATGTGACGGGCGAAGCCCATTTCGTTGACGATCTGGGTGCCGATTCTCTGGACACGGTTGAGCTGGTGATGAAGCTCGAAGAAGACTTCGATATCGAAATCCCGGATGAGGATGCTGAGAAGATCCAGACGGTCCAGGATGCCATTTCCTATATCGAAGCCCATAAGAATTAAACATCTGGAGATTCCCGGACTTGAAGAGACGAGTCGTTGTTACAGGTGTTGGTGCGGTCTCAGCCCTTGGGCTGGATGCGTCGACAACCTGGCAGGCCTTACTGGAAGGTAAAAGCGGGATCTCGCAGATTACTCATTTCGATCCAACCGATTTTGGGACCAGTATCGCGGGTGAAGTCAAAGGCTTCGATCCACTCAATTACGTGGATAAAAAGAATGCCCGGAAGATGGACCTGTTTATCGCGTATGCGATTGCGGCCTCGGATGATGCCGTCGCCGATGCTGGGCTTGAAGTCCCTGTAGCAGAGGGAAATCGAGCGGGTGTCTTCATCGGATCTGGAATCGGCGGGTTTGCGACGATCGAACGGGAACATGAAAAGTTCCTGGCCGGTGGGCCTCGCAAGATCTCACCCTTCTTTATCCCGGCCAGTATTATCAATGAAGCAGCCGGGCAGGTGTCGATTCGCCTTGGGGCGGCTGGACCGAACTCGGCGACATGTACCGCTTGTGCTGCAGGGTGTCATGCGATCGGGGATTCGTTCAAGATCGTTCAGCGCGGTGACGCAGACTTGATGGTAGCCGGAGGGTCCGAGGCTGCAATCACTCCGATGGGAGTGGGCGGGTTTGCCGCACTCAAAGCGCTTTCGACCCGGAATGACGAGCCCGAGAAAGCGAGTCGTCCATTCGATGCAGCCCGTGATGGCTTTGTGGTCGGTGAAGGTGCCGGTTTGCTGGTGCTGGAATCGCTCGAGCGCGCAGAGGCCCGCGGCGCCCGAATCCTGGCCGAAGTAGTCGGGTACGGGATGAGTGGGGATGCGTTTCATATCACCCTGCCTCCAGAGGATGGGGTGGGAGCCTATCGGGCGATGGAAAACGCGTTGTTGGATGCTGGCGTCACACCTGACGTCGTGGATTACATTAACGCGCACGGAACCAGTACCCCTCCCAACGATCGAATCGAGACGGCTGCGATCAAGCGGTTGTTTGGCGATCACGCTTATCGCCTGGCTGTGAGTTCCACAAAATCGATGACCGGACACCTCCTGGGCGCCGCCGGCGGGCTCGAGGCTGTGATCTCGGTTTTATCCATCTACAATGGTGTCATACCACCGACTATCAACCTGGATAACCCGGATCCAGATTGCGATCTGGATTACGTTCCCCATCAAGCTCGCCAAGTGGATGTTCGGTTTGCCTTGTCGAATTCATTTGGATTCGGTGGTACCAACGGTGCCCTGCTGTTCAAGAAGTTTGAGGGGTAGAAATTAACCAGTCATTTCAACTTGATGAAGAGACGTCAGTGAGACTTCCGTTCCCGGTGGGCGATGCCCGCGGAGACGGGGGAAGTCGGCTGACGTCTTTTTGTATCGACTGGGCTTCGGTGTATACTCGGATCGCCGGCACTATGCGCTATCTAATCAGATCATCATGTGCAGTCGATAACGCCGCCGTTGTCCATCCCATTTCATTCAGACCAGTCGAACGCTGGGCCTTGCTTCCGCATGCGCGGTCCCTGGGACACATAGCTTAAGTCAGGAGAATCTATGGCAGAGCGACCCCGAGGTAAATCCCGCAAGAGAAGTCATGTGGCGAAGAAGTTCCTGAGTCTGGGTAACCTGGACGCCAGTCTGCCTTCAGGATGGAACGTTCGCTCGATCCTTTTAGGGCTCCTTTTCAGCCTGATCACAACCGCGCTGCTGATTGAGTACGAGTTTCAGAGCATACCGGACTACGCTCTTGGAGACATCGCGGGCTGGACGATCGAGGCGCCGGAGAATTTTACCGTCGTCGATGAAGATGCCACCAATGAGAGAAGGGAAGAAGCTTTACGAACGGTACCTGCGGTATTCACGTTCGACCTGAGGGTCAGTCAGCGCGTCGCGGGTGAAATCAGCGTGGGGTTTGCCGATGCCCGGGATCTCCTGGAGAGGAAACGCGCTGAGCTGAAACTGGAGGAAGATGCTCCGATTCCTCCGCGGGAGTTGCAGCAGGTGCGGACTGAACTGGCTTCGCTGTTACCTGGATTCAGTTTTGGCAAGACGATCGATGTCTGCCTGAAGTACCGCTTTTCTCAGGAACTTGAAGATCAACTGGTCGGCTTGCTCTTCGAGTCGATGAAATTTCCTGGTGTTGTACGCAACAGCGAGGCCTTGCTCCGCTACCGGGAGCGGGGAATTGTACTGAGGAATCCCGTGACCGGCCGGATGGACCCTCTTACCGACTGGATGGATCATCGTGATCTCGGACAAGCCGGGAATCATCTCCGGCAGCAACAATATGAACTGACACTCGTATCTGCAGAAGAGAAGAAAGAGTTGATCGCATTTCTTGAGCGCTGGGTCGTGTCGAACACCGATTTCGATGAAGAGGCAACCCGTGAAAACGAGCGGAAGGCTCTGGCTCAGGTGGATCCCGTCCTGAACCAGGTCAAGAAGGGGAAGACGATCGTCCGGGCGGGGGATGAAATCACCGAGGCGAACCTCGCCCAATTGCGGGCCCTGCAAGATCTGCAGCACACCGAACAATGGGTCGATCGTGCGCTCGGGGTGTTTTTGATCGTTATCTTCTTCTATGGACTGGTCTTTGCCTATGTTCAGGTCAGCCTCATTCGGGTTGAAGACCGGGCGAAGGACCTCCTTCTGTATGGAGTGGTGATACTGGTCAGCCTCCTGATCATTCGAGGCTTTACATTCATCTCCGAGCTGATTTCCGGTAGCCTCCGGGTGCCGGCTTTGCAGGATCCAACCCATTTTTACCTGCTGGCACCGGTAGCACTGGGGGCGGTCTTGACAGTGCTGCTGATCGGTGCCGGCCCCGCTGTCTTCACGGGGCTCGTGCTGTCGGTCTTCGTCGCCGTACTGACTGGCGATCTTTCGATGTTCATCTATTGCCTCGCGGGTAGTCTCACGGCGATCTATTCCCTGCGCCAGTATCGGGAACGCTCCGCTTTGATTCGAGCTGGGCTGGCTGTTGCCGCGATGAATATGGGTGTCGTTATCGCGGTTCAGTTGATCCTGGTGGACTTTTTCCTGGCAGCGTTTCTGATCCGTCTGGGGGCTGCCATCATCTCGGGCCTCATGACCTCGATGCTGACCTCCCTCCTCCTGCCAGGCTTGGAATCACTGTTCACCTTGAC
Organism: Acidobacteriota bacterium; assembly: GCA_020350445.1. Lineage (GTDB taxonomy): Bacteria > Acidobacteriota > UBA6911 > RPQK01 > JAPXNP01. The sequence goes on from CP070717.1 coordinate 1,698,462, forward strand.
CACCGATATCCGGTTGCTGGAACTGTCGAACTTGAACAGTCCGATCCTGCGGCGTCTGGCTCTCGAAGCTCCGGGGACCTACCACCACAGTATTACAGTGGGAACCCTCGCCGAAGCGGGGGCGGAGGCGATTGGTGCAAACA
>CP070717.1:1698704-1707165 GCA_020350445.1 Acidobacteriota bacterium
AAGGACTCACCACTTCAAGGCCGGAGCACAGATCAGAAACGGCAATATCCCCAATCAGCTTTTCAACCTATCACAGAACCGTGACCTGGCGGGCGACTCAAGACCCACTGGCCCAGCGGATACGGCGATCAAGCTTGTCGTACGACAACCATCCCTGGTTGTCTCTTGCTTCGCACCCCCGGAGACAAGCTGGAAGCTTGTCGTACGACAACCATCCCTGGTTGTCTCTTGCTTCACACTCCCGGAGACAAGCTGGAAGCTTGTCGTACGACAACCATCCCTGGTTGTCTCTTGCTTCGCACCCCCCCGGAGACAAGCTGGAAGCTTGTCGTGCTTGCAGTCCCGGCTCCTTTCACCGATCCTCATGCTATGCACAGATTCATCTGGATTCAGGTCATGGTCTTTGCCTTGCTCACCATCTCGACATTCTCTGCGAAAGAGCCGGTCGATTACGCCGACCCATTAATCGGGACGTCGAACTCGCGCTGGATGCTGGGACCCTATGCGACTGTTCCGTTCGGGATGGTCCAACTGGGACCGGACAACCAGACTGCTGGCTGGATGTCGGGTTATGAATATTCAATTGCCAATGTGAGCGGGTTCAGCCACCTGCATGCCTGGACCATGGGTGGCCTGATGATTATGCCTTCCACGATCGATCTCTCGACGATCGATGGCGCCGCTGACAGGCCGTACCGTGGAGCCGGGGCAGGTTACCATTCGCGCATTCAGAAGGATACCGAGACCGCCTCGCCCGGATACTACGCCGTTCATCTTTACGATTCGGATGTTCTGGCCGAGATGACGACAACAACCCGATGTGGATTTCTTCGCTTTACCTTTCCCGAATCTACGGATGCCCGGATCCTGATCGATCTAGCCTTTCCATCCGAATACCGATTCCGTCTGCGGGATTCGAAGATCACTCGGGTCTCCGAAAAACAGATCGAAGGCTTTGCCCGTTCCCATACGAACTCCTGGGATGACTACACTCTGCATTTCGTCATCCGCTTCAGTAAACCGTTTTCCTCTTTCAACGGCTGGGGCACCAAGGGGATCAATCGTGGGGTTTCTGAGATCACAGGCGAAACAGATTTGGGTGCCTTCGTCACCTTTTCAACCCAGCGAGACGAGCAGGTTCTTGTTCAGACGGGACTTTCTCTAGTCGGTATCGAGGGTGCAAGGCGCAATCTCAAAGCCGAGATGGATCCTTTCAACTGGGAGTTTGACCTTGCCCGACAGAGCGCCCGCAATCAGTGGAACGAATTGCTTGGAAGGATTCAGGTCGAGGGTGGAACGGAAACCGACAAGACGAAGTTTTACACCAATCTGTACCGAAGCTACTGCTCCAAGCAGACCTGGAATGACGTCGACGGCCGATATGTCGATCCGAAGGAGGAGATCCGGCAGCTTCCCGAAGGGACAAGCATCTATGGTGGAGACGCGTTTTGGAACACGTACTGGAACCTCAATGGTCTCTGGTCGCTGATCAGCCCCGAAATCATCCGGAACTGGGTGACGACCCAGCTGGAACTCTACGATTCAACGGGGTGGACGAGTAACGGGCCCACCGGAATTGAGATGACCGGAATCATGGAGGTGACACATGAAGTCGCCCTCCTGGTGGCCGCCTATCAGAAAGGGATCTGGCGTGATGACCCCGAAAAGCTCTACGAAGCCGTCCGTCATACGATGACCGAGCAGGGAAGACGCCTCGAGCCCTACAGCGGACTGGTGGGTAACGAGTTCCTGGACGTTTATCGAGAGAAGGGATACGTCCCCTACGACGTGGAGCGGGTCTCGCGGACAATGGACTATGCCTTCAGCGATTACTGTGTCGCACAGCTCGCCAAGGCGCTGGGGAAGGAAGCCGATCACGCCTACTTTTTAAAGCAGTCGGAGAACTGGAATAACCTCTTCCACCCGGATTTGAAGTATGCGGTTCCGAGAGATTCTTCAGGAACCTGGCTCGAGAGCTTCAACCCCTTTTCCGGACTTCACTGGATTGAGGGCAACTCCTGGCAGTATAGCTGGTATGTCCCTCATGACGTTAATGGCTTGATCGAACTGATCGGTGTAGACCTCTTCAATCAGAGGCTCGAAGAAGGGTTTGAGAAGTCGGTCAGGCATCGGTTCGCCGCCCATGCCTTCGATCGAGCCCAGTCCGAGAGCGTGGAGTACTACATCAACCATGGAAATGAGGTCAATATGCAGGCCGCATTTCTGTTCAACTACTCGGGAAAGCCCCGCCTGACGCAGAGGTACGCCCGGGCGATTCTCGATTCCTATTACGGATCGAGCCCCTATCACGGCTGGGAAGGGGATGAAGATGAAGGGCAGATGGGCGCCTGGTTCGTTATGACCGCCATGGGAATGTTCGAAATGGATGGGGGAACGTCGGTCAACTCGATGATCGACCTGACGACTCCATTGTTTGACAAGATCACCATCGAGCTGGATTCTCGTTTCTACCCGGGTAGCGAATTTGTGATTGAAGCGAAAGGTGTCTCTGAAGGGAAGCGGTACATCAAATCGGCCTCCTTGAATGACATTCCGCTGGAGGGCTTGAGACTGCCATTCCGCGATGTCCTTCGAGGAGGCCGGTTGTCACTGGAAATGGTTGATTGAGAGTAGCACTCGGTTGTTTAGGGTGCCTTGTAGAGCAAATCTGACCCCTTGGTCGACGCATCCAACGCAAAACCGACCGCTGCGCCAATTCCTGCTCCGAGTGCTGCACCGAATGCTGCCGATTGTCCCGTATTGTCACTCATGTCGTCGTTTGCCCCTGCCAGGGCTCCCAACACGCCGAGGCCCAGAGCTCCCAGGCCTGCACCGGTCAACGTTCCGTCCGCCTTTCCATCACTGTACGGAGCCGTCTCTATTTTCGCCACCTCAAGCTTTGGGTAACGCTGCTCCTGTTGGTCGACGACGATGATGACGTCCTGTTCACCGACCTCTTCGAACATACCCTCAATGCGATCCCCAGACTTGAGAAACAAGACGATTCCCGAACCGGGCGCGGTAGCTGCCACCTTCTCCCATTGCCCGGGGACAACCCCTGCGAAGACGGGAACGATTCCGATCACTGAAACCAAGACCACTAGACCCATACTGGCATGTTTCATAGCGCACCTCCTGGGGAAGGAGGTGCATTTCCCGTGCCAATAATGAAACTCCCGCAGAGAGTGGGAGAAAGGCGATACGAGTTAGCCTCGGTGCCTTGATATCTTGCGTTCTGTGTAAAGAAGTTATGCGGGAGGTATTCCAGCCAGAATTGCCGCTTAAAAAACCTTCCCGTTCTAGAATTCCCGAATCTTGATACTGCGGAACCAGGCCTCATCGTTGTGGTTCTGCAGGACGATCGGAGTCTTCCTCTGGGGTTGTTCGGCGAGCATCTGGTACACCGGGGAATCCGTGGTCCAGCGCTTCTTGACTCCAGCCAGGACCTGCTCAGAATCCAGATCGGCTTCAACAATCTTCGTCCCGTTGAGCCAGTGCTCGACATGCATCCCACGAAGGACGATCCTCGATTCGTTCCACTCACCCACGGGCCGTGTCACCTGCTCGGTTGGCGCAGCCATGGCATACATGGCACCTGCCGAACGATCGAGGGACGCGCGGGCATCGGGGTGACCATCGTTGTCGATTAACTGGTATTCGAAGGCGACCACATACTCTTCGTTCTTCTCTCCCGGCGTAATGTCGGTACGCTTCGTCCCCCGGTTTGTCAGTTCGTAGTCAACCGTGTCTTCGAACCGCTTGGCATCGGGATTCGTCAAGCCTTCGGCGAGGTAGACGCGATCCTGGATTCTGTACTTCAGCCCACTGTTTCCTCCTTGCGAGATCTTCCATTCCCAGGAAAGCTCGAAGTCCCCAAAGGTCTCGAGGGTTGGGAGGTCCTCGCGGATCTGCGGATCGTTCGTGGCCCGGATACAGCCGTCAACAACCGTCCAGCTATCGCCCGGTGGATCTTCGCTGGCCGGGTCTTCCCATCCGGCCAGTGACTGACCGTCGAACAACAGTTTCCAACCGGCTGCTTTTTCTTCTTCAGTCAGGGTGTTGGCGGGTGTGACAGGATCTGTCGGAGTTTCCGAAACAGGAGAACTGCAGGAGGCAGTCAGTGCAAGGACAGTCAATAAAACAGAAACAGCGTGACGAATCGAAATCATGGCGTCATTCTAACCGAACGTGTTGGCAAAACAGAGACGAAAAGCTGAATGGAGATTGAGGGACGAAGCCGCTGACAGGGTAGGGGGTCTCAGGAAGGCCGGCATCGGATACAGAGGGTCCGGGTCTCTCGCTGTATCTCACCTGGCTGAAAGTCGGGTAGGACTTCGAGCACCTCGAATCCGTTCTTGCGAACCATCCGAACGGCTTCATCAGGTTCGTAGCAGCGGATCCGGTCGCGCGTTGTCATAGCCCTGACGAAGTTTCCAGAAGCGTCAAGAAAGCGATAATAGCGCTCTATTTCGTTGATTCCAGGAAGGATAGCCTTTCGTAACCTGCGGAAACGTTCGAGTCTTGTTCCGTCGGGCAGGGTCCGGCTGTAGTCATGAATCGTATGACCGTCCGGTAAAGCGTCGATCGAAGGGTCGGGAACGAAAAGATCGAAGATGAACTCGCCATCCCCATCCAGGTGCTTGCGAATCCGCTCGAAGAATCTCGCCCGGCTTCCCGGTTCGATCAGGTAGGTGATGCTGGAAAAGGAGCAGAGGATAAGCGAAAAAGCTCGCTGAAGAGCGAACCGAGTCATCTCCGCCTGCGACAGATCAAGCCGCCTCTGCTCTTTGTCTGACAGGAGTTGCCGGGCTTTTCGCTGGAGGACCCTGAGCATGGGTAGAGACCTGTCGATCCCGATAACTTGAGCACCGCTCTCGAGGAGGGGCAAGGTAATCCTCCCCGTGCCGCATCCCAGTTCCAGAATCGGCAGACGGCATCGGCGAGAGCTCTGAACATAAAACGCGATATCCAGACCCGGGTTGTTTCGCCCCATATCCTCGTCGTAGATATCCGCAATCTGGTCGTAGGAGTAGGGAAGGGGAGGTTGACTGGTTTTCCGCTGGCATGGTCCAGGTCTGGTCTCTTTCATTGTGATCTTCCTGCCAGGATTGAAGCATAGGTCTCTCTCAGTTTCTGTCCCGACTTCGCCCAGGTCAGTTGCTCCAGCTGTTCGAGGGGCGGCCTTTCGAGCGATATGCGATGTTCTTCATCCTTGATGAGTCTCTCGAGAACCGCAGCAAATCCCTCGATCGACGGAACTGTCAGCAGGGATCGCAACGGTAGACTTGAAAATCCCCGGGCTCCCTCCAGAGTCGAGACACAGACCCTCCCTGCAGCCAGCGACTCGAGAAGCTTGATGCTCGAGCCCCGGATGCCGTAAAGAGGGTTGATCGTGACGGCACTGCGCTCCAGCCAGGAACGGGTTTCGGGTACCGAGTCTAGAACTGTCACCTTATCCAGGTGTTCGGGGTTCAAATCCGCCAGATGCTGCATTGCCCCTTTGCCTCCCAGGATGACGAGATCCACTTCCGGGATCTTCAGCCGGAGTTGAGGGTAGACGCGTTGAAGGAAGAGGCGGATTCCTTCGAGATTCGGCCTGTATCGAAACGGTCCCATAAAGAGGATCGTGGAGGATCCCCGGGAGCTGGTATAGCTTGCGCCGTGGAGATCGATCCCATTTGGAATAACGGCTACGTCGAATCCTTTCAACAGTTCGACATCCTCGGGCGAAACGGCGAAGAGTTGATCGAACTGACTCAGCAGCGATTTCTCGTAGAGGTCGTCCTGAGAACTCGAGCTCTCGGTCAGGTAGACATCGTGGAGCATTAAGGACCAGATAAGGTCTCGCTTCAGCCCCGATTCGATCAGGCCGGCAAGTTCAATGTGTTCCAGCTGAATAATACTGGGGGAATAGACGGTGAGAACGCGATCCAGTTCCTTGATCAGTGCCGGGTGACAGTGGCTTCGAATTCGATCCTTCCGGCTGGCTGTTCCAGTCGGCAATTCTTTCCGTCCTCGGACCAGGTGCAGGGAACAGATCGTTTCATCGATTTCCGCAGAGCTCCCGTATTGATCTGCTTCGTCGCTGACGATAACGACCTGAAAATCGCGGGCGAGTTCGCGGACCAGGCTTTGTGTGCGGACGGCCCCTCCATGGCGGGGAGGATAGATAGCGAAGGGTGAGACGATTAACAAGCAGGGCTTCGATCGGTCTTTGACGATTGGGTTGCGGTAGACCTTCTTGAAGGCCAACTCGGGTCGCCAGGGCCGCAATCCAGTGACGAGCGAGTGAAGAGAGTCGAACAGGAGGCTTCCACAATTACGGAGCGAGGCCAATTCTTTCTTCGACTGAGGATCAAGCCGCCGCACTGTCCGTACGAGTTGAACTGAATCGGCGCCTGTCAGCCGGTTGCGGAGTTCGAACTGCAAGGCGTTTCGCTGGAAGATCCGTCTAATCTCCGCTGGAGCATAATAGCGGCTGACTGTGGCCCGGTGCCGGTGCTGGGCCTTTGATGCCGGAGAGAACAGGACCTCATATCCCATTCGCCAGGAGCGCAGGCCCCAATCGACATCCTCCCAGTAGAAGGGCGCATAAGGGTCGGTCCAACCGAGAATGCGTTTCAGCAGGTCGCGATGAAAGAGCGAAGCCCCTCCCCCCGCATAGAGGTTTCCCCGAACCGTTGTCTCATCCTCTGGAAAGAGGTCGACAAGTTCGATTTGAAGGTTCTGAACCTGAAGTTGGGTCCAGCCTGTCTCCTCCCGGCGCCGCGTTGGATCAGGCTCCAGGATCTGAGAAGCGACCGCAGAGACATTCGGGCTTCGCCATTTCAGGACCTCGTGGAGTGCCTCCTCTTCAAGAATCACATCGGAGTTGAGGAGATAGACTCCACCGTAGCGCGCCACCTTCAGACCAGCCAGGATCGCCCGGGTGAAACTGAGAGGTGGATCTGAGTGTATGAAGATGAGTTCGGGAAAGAGCTTCTTCAAGGAGAAGTATTCAGCTCGATCGCATCCGTTTGTCACCACGACGACTTCAACCGCTTCGTTCAGAGTACTCGCCGCCCGAAAAACGCTGCCTACACATTCTTGCAGCATCTCGGGACTATCCCTCTCTGGGATGATTACCGAGACTCCTGGAAACCATTCAAGCGGTAACCGATTCCGGATTCGTCCTCTACGGGACAGGCGTCTGTCCAGTTCGATCGTCAGCCACAGTGGCAGATATCGGATCCGGCGGATCCACTGCTTGAAAGATCGTCTTGTTCCAGGGGTGGCCTCGATTCCTCCCAGGGCGAAACCGAGTTCCCTCTGGTCAGTACCGGCTCCGACACGAGAGGGCCTCAGGGCCTGTCGAACGGAGAACCGGAGCTGTAAGACTTTCGCCTGATCTCGATCGAGTGCGAACGATGTACGGAAGGAAACTGGGTTTGTACCATTGTTTTCAACCCGACCCAGGATTCGATCGTTACAGCTCACGGTCAACACGTTGAGATCGCCGCTTGAGGCATTGGGTAGGATTCCAGAAATGCCGACCCGTCTGTCGCCGGGATCTCTACCCAGAATCGCATGGCTTTCACGCTTACTCCACAACACCCCCTGGGAGTCGGGCGGGTGCCAACCCCAGGAAAGCTGGGCGTTCACTCCCTCCGAGGATTCGATCGAGCGGGAAGGAGAGCCGGGTAACCAGGCCTGCTTGTAGATGCAACTGCGACATTTGGCGATCTGCCCGGTGACGTATTGATTTCGGAACTGCCTGTAGCTGGGCCCATTCCAGATCTCGTCCAATGATTCTCTCTTTAGATCTCCTACGGGGGCCTGATCTTGAACCTCGCAGACGACTGCCTCCCCGTTGGCAAGAATGTGGATGGTTTCCCAGGGGTTCTGTTCGCAGGTGTGAATCCTTCCCTCGGCCGGTAATGTTCCTGGGTAGGGGCGGGGGCTGGAGTTGAGCTCCTCAGTTGCTCCAATCTCCGGGGAGGAAAGGTCGACTTGGAGCGTCGGAAACCGATTCCGTGTTGCCTGTACTACTCGACAGAGCTCATTCTGGAACGATGGCAGCAGCCTTCCGTCACGTAGTTCTCGTTCGAAAGTTTCAGGAATTGGATCTCGTCGGATGACAGGAAGTACCGAGATGCGTTCAATTCCGAGGGTGGCTGCGAAATCTGCAACGTGCATCAACTGCCCCAGGTTCCGCCTCATCGCTACGAAGGCAATGTCTAGCTTGGGGACTGAAGAACCGCACTCTTCTCTGACTCGCAGGAGTTCTTGGAGCCGCTTACGCAGGTCATCGAAGGACCCGGAGCCGTATACTTCCCGGAACTGGACGGGGTCCGTCGTGTGGAGAGATATCGTCAAGCGCTCCAACCCACTGTTGACCAGGGGGCTGATCAGTGAGGGCTTGATCGTGGAAAACGCCGAAACCAGCTCCGTTGCAGCTCCGGTGGAGGCGGCCAGTTCTATG
>CP070717.1:1707265-1722295 GCA_020350445.1 Acidobacteriota bacterium
CGGAAAACCGGCTTGCCGATTGTTCCCTTTCATCTCGAGCCAGAGAAGTTCTGGGCGCTCAAGAGTTGGGACCGATTCCGGATTCCAAAGCCGTTTAGCCGCGTGGTACTGAAACTGGGTAAGCCCCTGGTGGTTGCCGAGACTGAAGATGAAGAGGAAGGACTCACCCGGCTCCAGGCCGAGATGGAACGGTTGCTGAGCCTCGGTTCGGAATACTGGCAACGGGCAACGGACTGAGAAGACCTGCACCGACGTGGCGGAAAGAGACTTGCTCTCGCTCCTGTTTTATACTGTTGAATATGAAAGACTTGATACGGCAGATCCTGGTCGACCTGGGTGAAGATCCCGAACGCGAGGGTTTGGTCGATACACCGGCTCGCGTGGAAGCGTCGCTTCGGTTCCTGACCCGCGGTTATAAACAGGATATAGCTGAGGTTCTCAATGATGCGCTGTTCACCGTTGAATATGACGAGATGGTGATCGTGCGAGATATTGAGATGTACAGCATGTGCGAGCATCATATGCTGCCTTTCTTCGGGAGGTGCCATGTTGGCTACCTGCCACGTGATCGAGTCATTGGATTGAGCAAGATTCCGAGGATCGTCGATGTCCTGGCTCGTCGGCTCCAGGTCCAGGAAAGGCTGACCCAGGAAATTGCGGAGACAATTCGGACGGCGATCGACCCCTTAGGCGTTGCTGTGGTTATCGAGGCGCAACATTTGTGTATGATGATGAGGGGAGTTGAGAAGAGAAACAGCAAGATGATCACCTCAGCGATGCTCGGTAAGTTTCGGGAAGATCAGCGGTCCCGTATCGAGTTTCTCGATTTGGTGGGTCGCGGCCCGAACTAATGCTATATAGGATTCGCTCAGTCAGATTTCGGTTGACTCTGGTCGCCGTTCTATTGTTCCCATTCGGTGTGAGTTCGAACCCGACCCTGGCCCAGGACGAAGTCGCCGTGGCCGATGAAACGATCCGCGTTGACGTTAACCTGGTTTCACTCCGGTTTTCGGTCGTGAACTCGTCGGGTGACTATATGAACCAGCTGTCGGCTGCAGATTTCACCGTTTTTGAGAATGGACAGCAGGTCACGCCGGCATTTTTTGAACAACCACGCAGGCAGGGTGAGGATAGTCGGCCGCTCTGGCTCGCTTTTCTCCTCGATGTCAGTGGGAGTACCTTCGCAACCCGTGCCGAGGAGATTCTGGCGGCCCGCTCCTTTTTCGAGAACATTCATGACTTCACGCGGGTCGGGATTTTCGGTTTCACCGATAAGCTGATTCCTTTTCAGGAATTCACTTCCGATCGTAAGGCGGCTCTCGAGGCCTTTGGCTCCGCCCGGGCGCACCTGGGAAGGACCGCGATCTACACCTCTCTCGATTCGTTAGTCTCCCTGATGAACAGCCGGGCGGGCGGGAACGACCGCAAGTCGATTATCGTCGTTTCCGACGGCATCGATGACAAGTACCATCTGGTTTCCAAATCGATCGAATTAGCTCGAAAGAGCGGTGTCACCGTCTATAGCGTCTGGGTCCCGTCGGCTGCAGAGCTCTACATCGGATCAGCTTCCTCAAACGAGCAGTCTGGGGCAAAAGCAGCGGAAAAGAAGAAGAAAGAGGATGCTTTTGCGAGGCTTGCCCCTGCCACCGACGGAAGACATTTTGGAGGGTTTGAGGCGATCCTGGATTTCGACGAAGTGCTCGCCGAGATCAACGATGAATTGTTCGGCAATCTTTATTCGGTGGGTTACTACACCGAACTCCCCCACTTAGACCGCTTCGAGCGGGAAATCCGGGTTGACTTGGGAAGACAGGGATTGCACATCCAGGGCTTGTTCGAGAATCTGCCGGATCGGGTCCAGACGAAGAAGCGATACATCGAGGCTCTGTTTGATGCGAATGCGATCGCACGGCTTCCGGTCGGAGAGGGGTTTCGAGAGATCGGGGCGGACATGGATCTGTTGCGACAGCGGCAGGAAGGCGAGGATGCCATTCTTCCGTTCCGCATCAAGATCAATGCTTACTCCCTGCGTCGGGAACGGGGAGGCGGCATCAGAACCCAGTTTGGCGTGATTGGAGTCCTGACCGATATGAATGGCAATGAAGTCGGAAAGCTTCGAGAGGTTTTTCGCGCTTCACTGGAAAAGGATGAGTTGCGCGACGGACGCGGAATCATCTACACCAATCGGTTGCTGGCGCCAGTGGGAGACTATCTTTTCAAGGTGGCACTACTCGAGATTCCAACCTGGCGGATGACGGTGCTGGAGCGTCCTGTCCATATCCGTTAAGCGCGGCGGAAGATCAGGCAGCGTTCAATTCCGGCCAGATCGAAGCGGGATTCAAGGTGCTTCCAACCCGAAGCCTGGCCGAGCTGCTTGACCTTCAGCGCCTGCTGGTAACCGACCTCGAGAACCAGGAATCCCTCGGCTTGAAGGACTGAAGGGGCCTGGCTGAAGAGTTCTCCAATAATCTCTGTGCCATCTTCCCCAGCGAAGAGTGCGCCGGCGGGTTCGTACTCCAGGACCTCGCGGGCTACCACATCGCGTTCCGCATAGCCAATATACGGGGGATTCGAAACCACCAGATCAACCAGGTTTCCCGCCGCGATGACCGGTTCGAGGGTTCGGCCTGGGAGAAAGGTGATCCGATCGAGACAGTTGTGGGTTCGAGCGTTCTCCCTCGCTACCTCCAGGGCTTCGGGGGAGAGGTCGGTTGCCGACAGGCTCAGCCGGGGTGCTTCACACGCCAGAGTGACGGCGATACAGCCGCTCCCGGTCCCAATGTCGACAGCGTGGGAAAAGTCCGGGTGCTGCTGCAGGAGATCCAGGACCGCTTCGACAGCGAATTCAGTCTCAGGACGGGGTATCAAAACGGCTTCTGTAACCCGAAAACTCCGGCCGTAAAACTCCTGCTCTCCGGTCAGGTACTGCACCGGAACATGGCGGCCCCTTTTCGCGATCCAATCGGTATAGCGGGCTTCGAGTTGAGAATCGACCCGTTGTTCCGGATGCGCGATGATAAACGCCCGGCTCCTGTTCATGAGGAAGGCCAGGAGGTACTCGGCGTCGGTGCGCGGATTCTCGAGTCCTCGAGTCGAAAGATGGGCGGTCGCTTGCTTCAGCAGTCCGCCAATTGTCTTCGACATGGAAAACCTCGGGGCGGCAAGTGAGCCATAACTCAAGCGATGGCGAGTTCTTTGAGCGCCTCGGCCTGAAAGTGCGTAACCAGAGCATCGATGACCTCATCGAGGTCTCCCTCCATCACCGAATCAAGCCGGTGTAGAGTCAGTCCGATGCGGTGATCCGTCACGCGGTTCTGGGGGAAGTTGTAGGTACGGATCTTCTCGCTGCGGTCTCCCGAACCGACCATCGATCGCCGGTTCGCAGCAATCTCATCCTGCTGCTCCTGTAAGGCCTTCTCATAGAGCCGCGAACGGAGCACCTTCATCGCTTTCGCCTTGTTCTTGATCTGCGACTTCTCGTCCTGGCAGGTCACCACCTCCCCGGTGGGAAGATGGGTGATTCGAACTGCCGAATAGGTGGTATTGACAGATTGGCCACCCGGCCCTGACGAGCAGTAGGTGTCGATCCGGAGCTCATTGGGATCGATAGCGACTTCGACGTCCTCGACTTCGGGAAGCACTGCTACCGTAATTGCCGAAGTGTGTATCCGGCCCTGGGTCTCGGTTTCAGGTACGCGCTGGACCCGCTGCACACCACTTTCGAAGCGCAGGCGGCTATAGACTCGTTTGCCATTGATTGTGGCGATGACTTCCTTGAGACCACCCACGGATGAGTAGTTGGCCGAAATCAGCTCGGTCTTCCACCGCTTCGCCTCAGCGTAGCGGTTGTACATGCGAAAGATTTCCTGGGCAAACAGTGTGGCTTCATCTCCTCCCGTACCAGCTCGGATCTCGAGGATGACGTTTCGTTCATCGTTGGGATCTTTTGGGATGAGCAGGAGTCTGAGATTCTGTTCGCACTGACTCAGGCGTTCTTGTAGGGAATCGAGCTCTTCTTCCGCCAGCTCAACTAGTTCAGGATCGGATTCTTCTTCGATGAGAACCTTGGATTGCCGCACCTGCTCGGAGAGATACTTATATCGCCGGTACTCTTCGACGATCTCTTCCAGCTCGGAATGGACACGAGCGGTCTGCTCCAGCCTCTTCGGGTTGGAGACAACTTCAGGATCGCCCAGTTCGATACAGAGCTGGTTGTATCGTTCCTCAATCGAATCCAGTTTTTCGAACATACATTGACCAACTCGGCGGAATCAGCGCTTTCGGCTGATCTGGCCGTATTTGCGCTGGAATCGTTCCACGCGGCCTGCGGTATCAACCAACCGCTGTTTACCGGTGAAAAACGGATGGCAACTCGAGCAAATTTCCAGGCGCATCTCATCTTTCTTGGTCGAACGGGTCTGCCATTCTGCCCCGCAGGCGCAGCTCACGGTAATGGTCTGATATTCGGGATGAATTCCGGGTTTCATTGTTAACGAGTCCTTATAGCTAAAGAATATATCTGAGATACTCAAAAAGCAGAGGGGAACAATGCGACCTCTGCGGACTAATCAAGCCCGCTAGTGTACCAAATTCGCGGAATTGAAGTCGATAGGACCTATCTGCTGGCTTGACAATGTGTTGAAGCCGGGGTATAAGTGCAGTTTCATAAATCTGGGCGGCAAGGGATTGATGGAGTTTTGTCTCTTTGTTCACTTCGCGTGATCGGCTGGGAGCAGCTGACACGCTTCCATATTGGCCTTCACAGCCTTCTCGTGTGAGAGATCTCCGGTAGTTAAGACGGTGAAGGTATCCTGCGCTCAGACTTATGTGCCCTTCCAATGAGAGGGGCAGACAAAATTTTGTTTGGAGGTTTTTGGTGAATGACACAGACCGTTGAGAAGAAAGAGGAAACCGCCGGTAAGATTCCGGCAATCGAGACTGCAAAACCCGTTATCGAGGATCCGGGCGATGTGGATTACGCAGCGATTCTCGAAGCTTATGACACCAGCTTAAAAGACTTCAATGAAGGTGAAGTCATAACTGGGACTGTCCTAAAGGTGTCTCGGGACGTTGTAATCGTCGATGTTGGATTCAAGTCCGAAGGAGTTATCCCGGTTTCCGAATTCCGTGATGGAAAAGGAGAAGTCACGCTCAAGGTGGGGGATAAAATCGATGTCCTCTTAGAGAGCATCGAGAACGATGGAACCGTTTCACTCTCTCGCGAGAAGGCCGAGAGAATGAAGATCTGGGATTCGATCGAACAGGCATACGAGGAAGAGGCGATCCTAAAGGGTCGCGTGATCGAGCGTATCAAGGGCGGGCTCGCCGTCGATATCGGAGTAAGAGCTTTCTTGCCTGGTTCACAGGTCGATATGCACCCGGTTCGCAATCTGGACAGTTTTCGAGGTGAAGAAATCGATGTTCGCGTCATTAAGGTAAATAAGAGACGCGGCAACATCGTTCTTTCCCGTAAAGCGGTTCTCGAGGAAGAGTATTACAAGCAGAAGGAAGAGACCCTCAAGACCTTGGAAGAGGGCAAGATTGTCGATGGTATCGTCAAGAACATCACCGATTACGGCGCCTTCGTTGATCTCGGTGGTATTGACGGCTTGCTGCATATCACGGACATGTCCTGGGGTCGCGTGAACCATCCTTCCGATCTGTTCCAGATCGCACAGGAGATCCAGGTCAAGATTCTCAAGTTCGACCGGCTCGAGGAGAAGGTCTCGCTGGGATACAAGCAGTTGTCGGGTGATCCCTGGCTGAGTGCCGCGGAGAACTATCCGAAGAACACGCGAGTCGATGCGACGGTTGTCAGCGTGACTGACTACGGCGCCTTCGTTGAACTGGAGGAAGGTGTCGAAGGCTTGATCCATGTTTCTGAGATGAGCTGGAACAAGCGGCTCAAGCATCCTTCTAAGGTTGTGGAAGTCGGAGACAAGGTAGAGGCCGTGGTTCTCGATGTTGATGTTGAAAACCGGCGGATCTCTCTGGGCATGAAGCAGACCGAGCCCAATCCCTGGGATCAGGTTGAAGAGACCTATGCAATCAACTCGATCATCAAGGGTGTTGTTCGCAACCTGACCGACTTCGGTGCCTTTGTAGAGGTTGAAGAAGGTGTGGAAGGTCTCGTCCACGTCTCAGATCTGAGCTGGACCAAAAAGATCAAGCATCCTTCCGAAGTCCTTCAGAAGGGACAGGAAGTTGAAGCTGTTGTTCTCAATGTCGATGCTTCAAACCAGAGGCTTTCGTTGGGCATCAAGCAGCTCGAGCCGGATCTTTGGGAAGAGTTCTTCTCAAAGCAGCAGGTTGGTGACGTCGTCAACGGAAAGATCATCCGCTTGGCCAATTTTGGCGCTTTCGTCGAGAACCAGGAAGGTATCGAAGGTCTCTGCCACGTTTCCGAGCTGGGAGCGCGGCGAATCGAGAATCCCGAAGAGGAATTCGAGATTGGCCAGGAGATGGAATTCAAGATCATTAAGCTGAATCTGCTCGAACGTAAGATCGGTCTTTCGATTCGGGCCCTGACTGAAAGCGAAGTGATCGAAGACCGGTGGACCTATACTCCTGAAGTGGCAACAACCTCGATTGGGGAAATTGCCGGTGCACAGCTTGGCGAACTGCGGAAGAAAGCAGAACAGGCCAAGGGAGGGGAAGATCAAGATGACGAAAGCTGAACTCGTGGATGGCGTAGCAAAGACTTCGGGCCTGAGTAAGAAGGATGCCGAGGTAATCGTCCAGACCGTGCTCGACAGCATTGTCGACTCGCTCCAAGAGGGTGAGAAGGTTGAGCTGAGAGGTTTCGGCAGTTTTCGTCTGAGAGAGCGCTCTTCCCGGCAGGGGAGAAACCCGAAGACAGGAGAGAAGGTCTTTGTTCCGGCGAAGAAAGTCCCCTATTTCAAACCGGGGAAGGAGCTCAAGGAGCTGATCAACTCCTGATTCGAGGGTCGTCTCACCAATCTTTCTGGAGGTTTGGCTAGAGACGCAGGGCCTGTCGGATAGATCGGACTTCGCTCGAGATTTAGAGAGCGGTATTAGCAGCCGGGGTAGGTAACTGCCCCGGCCTTTTTTTTGTGGGTCGTGGGAGATGGAGTCGAAATCGCTGAAAACGACAAAAAGCACTCTTCGCCGTATCGGCTGCAGGCTTTCTGGGGGTATAGGTGGGAGTAACCGTAACAATAAGAAGAAGTTACGGAATTAGGGCCGAGCAAAGTCAGGATGTTTCGAGAGGAAGCGACGTAAGTTGTTGCAACGCAATGACAATTCCGTTATCACAAGGGGCCGACAAAAATTTGATTTGAAGACCTTTCTTTTTGCGTGCTAGGGTATCCCTGCTTTCGATTGAGCTGCGATTCAAAACGCTTAAGAGTTTTCCACAGTTTGTGGAAATTCTGTGGAAATCGGCCGGAGTGCTGATGGGCCTTTTGGGGTAGCTTTGTCTTTTGTTGGGTTATCGGCTTGGTCCTTAATCGTCGGGGGCGCTCCAAGTTTCGGTGTTGTGTGGTGCGGGGCAATGAGTATGCATCTTTGGGAAGAAATTCTCGCCAGTCTTCGTGAGAAGGTAACAGTTCAGAATTTTGACATATGGTTTCGGCCGACGTCGTTGTTTCGACAGGATAAGAAAAGCAAGTCCTTGACTGTGCTGGTTCCGAACAAGCACTTCAGGTACTGGTTGACAGAGAATTATTCTGCGGTTCTCGACGAAGTGCTTCGAGAGCAGGGGCTTGAAGGCTACTCGATCCGTTTTGTTGTAGAGGAGGAGGAGGAGGGTCAGAAGCCGGAACAACCCGTTACCAAGCCGACTAATGGCAAGGGTGAGGGGGAAGCGGCTGGGAGCCTCAACTCGAAGTACAGCTTTGACAGTTTCGTCGTGGGCTTTTCGAATCAGTTCGCCCACGCGGCCGCGCTGGCGGTAGCGGAACAACCATCCTGTGCCTACAATCCGCTCTTCATTTATGGAGGAGTCGGACTCGGCAAGACCCACCTGATGCATGCGATTGGACAGCATATCCTGACGGTCCAGAAGCGGACTCGGCTCGTCTACATGTCTTCCGAGTGTTTCATGAATGAGTTGATTCATTCGATACGCTACGATCGTATGATCCAGTTCCGGGAGAAGTATCGGAACATTGATGTTCTGCTCATGGATGACATCCAGTTTCTGGCTGGGAAGGAGCGGACCCAGGAGGAGTTCTTCCACACCTTCAACTCTTTGTATGATTCGCAGAAGCAGATCATTATTTCGAGCGATTCGCAGCCCAAGGAAATCCCAACCCTTGAAGAAAGGTTGCACAGCCGGTTCGAATGGGGTCTGATTGCTGATATTCAGCCCCCCGATCTCGAGACCAAGGTAGCGATTCTGCGAAAGAAGGCCAACGCTCAGGGTGTTGAGATCCCCGAAGATGTCGAAATCTTCATCGCCAGCAACATCAAGTCGAATGTTCGGGAGTTAGAGGGTGCCCTCGTCAGACTTGTGGCGTACAGTAGCCTAACGGGTGAGAAGATCAGTATCGAGCTCGCCCAGAGGGTACTGCGCAACATTGCTGAGAATCAGGCGCGGATCGTTACGATCGACCAGATTCAGAGGCGGGTTGCTGAGCATTATTCAATCAAGGTGACTGAACTCAAGGCCAAGAACAATGCGAGGCGCGTTTCGGAGCCCCGTCAGGTTGCAATGTTTTTGAGCAAGGAACTGACCCAGACATCCCTGTCTGAGATCGGAAAAGAGTTCGGCGGGAAGCACCACACGACGGTCCTTCACGCGATAAGAAAGGTTGATGAAATGCAAAAGCGTGACGCCAAAGTCCGGGCGATGATCGATCGCCTGGCTGAAGCCATGCAGTAGCGTTTCGGTCAGGAGCCAACGGAAAATGGACATAACGGTCAACAAGGTCGATCTTCTGCGGGAACTACAATATGTCCAGGGGGTGGTTGAGCGTAAAACGACCGTTCCAATCCTTTCCAACCTGCTACTGGAGACCAGTGGAAATTCACTGGTAATCACCGCGACAGATCTCGACGTGACCCTTCAGTGTGAGTGTCGAGCCAGCATCAAGGTCAGTGGGTCAGTAACCGTCTCATCGCGGAAGTTGTTCGATATCGTTCGGCTGCTGCCAGAGGCGGACATTCATTTCAAATCCCCCTCCTACGAATGGGTGAACCTGAAGTGCGAACGGTCGAGATTCAAGATCGCAGGTCTTTCCAAGGAGAACTTTCCCGACGTTCCTTCGGTCCAGGGGAAGTCGATGAAGTTGCCGGCCGCGGAGATGCGTGCCCTGATTACTCGCAGCATTTTTGCAATTACCCAGGAGTAATCGCGGTATACGCTCAATGGGGCCCTGATGATCGTGAATCCCGGAACGATCACATTCGTCACAACCGACGGGCATCGGCTCGTACTCATTAGCCACAGCTGTGAAGTCGCGGGAGTCGAAGGTGAGGTCCGGGTCCTCGTTCCAAAGAAGACCCTCGTCGAACTGGGCAAGCTGACCTCGGAGCACGTCGAGAATCTCGAGTTCGGCACCAGTGAGAATCATCTCTTCTTCAGAGTTGGAGAACGGCTCTTGGTTTCTCGTATTCTCTCGGGCCAGTTCCCCAACTACGAGATGGTGATTCCCAAGGAAAACGACCGCGATATCGTGATCAAGACCGACGAGTTTGCCGGTGCACTGCGTCGAGCTGCGATCATGGCTGACGAACAGTCCCGGGCGGTCCGCCTCCTGATCGGCGAAAACCAGCTCGAGATCTCCTCGACAAGTGCCGATTTCGGCGAAGCGAAGGAAACGCTCTCGGCCAACTGTTCCGGCGAGCCCATCGAGATCGGTTTCAACGCCCAATACATCCTCGATTTCCTCGTCAATGCCGACAGTGATGAGGTGGTCTTGAGCCTGCGTGACAGGGAGACTCAGGGCCTGATCCGACCGAAAGGTTTGGAAGATTACGACTACAATTACGTAGTCATGCCGATGAAGATTTGAAATTGCCTGAGATGGACACAACATATTGTGGTGTCCTCTTCATCTCCCACAATATGTTCCACTCCTGAAATGTGACTTCAGGCCGAAATATGCTATAATACGAGGGTTCTGCGGTCCTTGGAGAGAGGAGGTCTGACGGTCACTCTCCAGCCGAGGGCACGCGGAGAGAATTTTCTGTCCTGGGGCGAGCGCTGAGAGGCCGAAAACCGGACGGTTCAGGCGTTTGCTCGAAACCCACCCTGATGAAGAGGGGACGCTGGTTTGACCCGTAATTGAGGTTTTGGGGCAGAGTACATTCATAGCAGCAAATTCGGAGAAACGATGGTTGATAACGCGGATGGCGTTCGACGTGAAGGATCCAGGGTCCGGGCTCCTCAAGAAGGCTACACAGCCGAGAAGATCAAGATCCTCGAGGGTCTCGAAGCGGTTCGCAAGCGCCCGGCCATGTACATCGGTTCGACAGGCGCGCCTGGCTTGCATCACCTGGTCTACGAGGTGGTGGACAATTCCGTCGATGAGGCCATGGCGGGACATTGTCAAAAGATCAAGGTCTCGATCCACGTCGACAATTCGATCACTGTCATCGACGATGGCCGGGGGATTCCGGTAGATACTCATCCCGTCAAGAAGATCCCGGCGGCACAGGTCGTGATGACCACCCTCCACGCCGGAGGGAAGTTCGACAATGACACCTACAAAGTTTCCGGAGGTCTTCACGGTGTAGGTGTTTCGGTTGTGAATGCTCTCTCCTCCCGTTTGGAGCTGGAGATCTGGCGTGGCAGTGCTGTGTATACACAGAGCTATGTTCGTGGTGTTCCGGATTCAGAATTCAAGAAGATCGGCCGTACCAAGCGCAGGGGGACGAAGATCACCTTCAAGGCTGATCCTGAGATCTTTGAAACGACGGAGTACAACTTCGATGTGCTTTCCCAGCGACTGCGGGAACTGGCCTATCTGAATCCTGGAATCGAGATCTCAATAGAGGACTTGAGGAGTGATAAGGAGCAGACCTTTTATTACGAGGGCGGGATCGTTGACTTCGTCAAGCATCTGAACCGCAACCGGAACACGCTCCATGATCCCCCCATCAGCTTCTCAGTTGAGAAAGGCCCGGTTCAGGTCGATATTGCCCTGCAGTACAACGATGGTTACAACGAGACTCTCTTTTCCTTCGCCAACACGATCAACACGATCGAAGGCGGAACCCATCTCGTAGGTTTCAAGTCGGCGCTGACCCGTTCCCTGAACGCTTACATCGCTTCTGCCGGCCTCTCGAAGGATCTCAAGCAGAACCTCAGTGGAGAGGATGTGCGCGAGGGCATGACTGCGGTGATCAGTGTCAAGCTGCCCGACCCTCAGTTCGAAGGCCAGACCAAGGCGAAATTGGGGAACAGCGAAATCAAAGGAATTGTAGAAGGGGCCTGTAATGAGCAACTGGCCATCTTCTTCGAGCAGAATCCTGCCGAGGCCAGGCGCGTGGTCGAGAAGTCGATCGAAGCGGCCCGCGCAAGAGAGGCTGCGAGAAAGGCCCGGGACCTGACTCGTCGAAAGGGTGTACTCGAGAACCTTGCGTTACCCGGCAAGCTGGCTGATTGTCAGGAGCGGGATCCCGCTCTGGCCGAGATCTTTATCGTTGAGGGTGATTCCGCCGGAGGCTCGGCAAAGCAGGGGCGGGATCGGAAGACCCAGGCGGTTTTGCCGATCAAGGGGAAGATCCTCAACGTCGAGAAGGCGCGCTTCGATAAGATGCTCAGCAACGACGAAATCGCCACGATGATCTCCGCAATGGGGACCAGCATTGGCCCCGACGAATTCGATCTGGCCAAGCTGCGCTATCACAAGATCATCATCATGACCGATGCGGATGTGGATGGGAGTCATATTCGAACCCTTCTTCTGACCTTCTTTTATCGGCAGATGACCGAGTTGATCCGGAGTGGGCATATCTATATCGCCCAGCCGCCGTTGTATCGAGTGCAGGTCGGCAAGCAGGAGCGCTATCTGACGCGGGAGAGCGAACTCACCGAGTTTTTGATGGCGCGGGCGACTGAGAATGTTGTCGTTGCTTTGCCGGGATCGGATGCCACCTATGAAGGCGAGGCGCTGATTGAGAAGATGCACGATCTGATGGAGTTCCAGAAGGCGTATGACAAGCTGGGACGCAAGATCGGTGCAAACGGCATGCTGGGTGTTCTGCTCGAGGAACTGTCCCGCTTGAGGGGCACGGATCCGGATGCCCTGGAGGATGACTCCCTGCTGGAGCAGTCTTCCCGCCTGGAGGAGGTTGCCGACTCGCTTAGCAGTGGGGGGCTGAAGGCCGAGGTGCTCTTTGACGAGGAGCACAGCCTCTACCGCCTTAGGGTGGTTGAGGAAGGCGGAATACCGGTGATGATTGATCATGATCTGCTGATTTCTGCCGAGTGGCATCAGTTGGTGCACCTCTACTCCCGGATCGTTGAGTTCCAGGGTGCCGAAATGGTGATCTGTGAGAAGGACCGTGAAATCGCGGTAGCGGGGGTCGATGAGCTGGTCCGGCATATCGTTGCCAGTGGGAAGCGGAACGTGACCATTCAACGCTACAAGGGATTGGGAGAAATGAATCCGCTTCAGCTCTGGGAAACCACGATGGATCCGGAGACCCGGATGCTGTTGCAGGTTAAGATCGAAGATGCGATTGAAACTGATGAGATCTTCACGATTCTGATGGGGGATCAGGTCGAGCCCCGCCGGAAGTTCATCGAAGACAATGCCCTCAATGTCAAGAATCTCGACATCTGATTCCATATCTAAACTGAAGTCGCTATGGAAGAGTTAAGTAGAGAGTTTCCAGTCAATATTGAAGAAGAAATGAAGGCGTCCTATCTGGACTACGCCATGTCCGTCATTATCGGAAGGGCGCTGCCAGATGTTAGGGACGGCCTGAAGCCGGTCCACCGTCGTGTCCTCTACGCGATGCGTGATCTGGGGAATGTTCGCAGTAAGCCGCACAAGAAATCGGCGCGAATTGTCGGAGAGGTGATCGGTAAGTACCATCCGCATGGAGAACAGGCGGTCTACGACACTATTGTCCGAATGGCCCAGGAATTCTCGATGCGAGTACCGCTCGTCGACGGGCAGGGCAACTTCGGCTCGATTGACGGAGATTCCCCTGCGGCGATGCGATACACAGAGGTCCGGATGTCGCAAGTCGCCGAGGAGCTGCTGGCTGACATTGATAAGGACACCGTCGATTTCCAGCCCAACTATGATGAGTCGTTGACGGAGCCGACTGTGCTGCCGACGCGTGTGCCCCAACTCCTCGTCAACGGGACTTCGGGCATTGCCGTCGGAATGGCCACAAACATTCCTCCGCACAATCTGGGCGAGGTCATCAATGCCCTGATCCTCCTGCTCGATCAGCAATCGACGACGATTGCCGATATCATGCGGGTGCTGCCGGGTCCCGATTTTCCGACCGCTGGATTCATCCATGGCCGCGCTGGAATCGTGCAGGCTTATGAAACAGGGCGGGGAATTATTCAGATGCGGGCGCGTACCTCCTTCGAAGATGTCGGTCGTGACCGAACTGCAATCATCATCGAAGAGCTCCCTTACCAGGTGAATAAGGCCAGACTGATTGAGCGGATCGCCCAACTGGTCAATGAGAAGCGTATCGAAGGCATCAGTGATCTCCGCGACGAATCCAACCGCGAGGGTATGCGGGCCGTCATCGAATTGAAGAGGGATGCCGTCCCTGAGATCGTTCTCAACCATCTCTTCAAGTTGACGCCGATGCAATCCTCCTTCGGAGTCATCCTGTTGGCGCTGGTTGATGGGCAGCCGAAGGTGATGCCCCTCAAAGAGATCCTTCTCCACTTCCTGGAGCATCGGAAGGATGTCATCCGAAGACGCACAGTCTTCGAACTTGCCAAGGCCGAGCGGCGTGCACACATCCTCGAAGGACTGAAGAAGGCCCTTGATGTCCTCGATGAAATCATTGCCTTGATCCGGGCTTCTTCTTCGCCGAGTGAAGCGAAGGAGGGCCTGATGAGCCAGTTCGCTTTTTCGGAGGTGCAGGCACAGGCCATTCTGGATATGCGACTCCAGCGATTGACCGCTCTGGAGCGCGACAAGATCATCGAAGAATACAAAGCCGTTCTGGCCGAAATTGCCCGATTCCGCGAAATTCTAGCCAACGAATCTGTCCTGAAAGACGTTGTGCGAGAGGAGCTTGTTCAGGTGCGGGACAGCTTTCAGGACGAGCGCCGGACCGAGATTATTGATGCCCAGGCTGAACTGACACTGGAGGACCTGATTGCCGACGAACAGGTCGTCATTACCGCAACCCGCAGTGGTTACATCAAGCGCACCTCGCTGGATGTCTACAAGAGCCAGGCTCGAGGAGGCAAGGGGCGTCGCGGGATGTCAACACGGACTGAGGAAGATGTCATTCAGTATCTGTTTGTGGCTTCGACGCACAGTTATCTCCTCATTCTGACTGACCGCGGCCGGCTGTTCTGGCTCAAGGTTTATGAATTGCCCGATGTTGCTGCCGCTGGTCGAGGCAGGCCGCTGGTGAATCTAGTGGCCATGGAGAAGAATGAGAAGATAGCCGATATCATCTCGGTGGATGAGTTCGACAGTGAGCGGTTCGTCGTGATGGTATCCCGTAAGGGCTATATCAAGCGGACCCCCCTGCTTGCTTATTCGAATCCCCGTTCCACCGGGATCATCGCCTGTGGTGTCGACGCGGACGATGAGCTTCTGCGAGCCGAGTTGAGCGGGGGAAGCGATGATATCCTGCTCTGCAGTCGTGGCGGAAAAGCGATCCGCTTCCGGGAAACGGATGTTCGGTCAATGGGGCGCACTGCCCGGGGTGTCCGTGGAATTCGTCTGAAGGACGGCGACACTATCGTGAGCATGTGTGTAGCCGGCGCCGAGGGTGGTGACGTCCTTTCGGTGACAGAGAATGGTTACGGAAAGCGTACGGCCATCGGAGAGTACCGGCTTCAGGGCCGCGGTGGACAGGGTGTCATCAACATTCGAACCAGCGAGCGAAACGGGGAAGTGGCGG
>CP070717.1:1722395-1727059 GCA_020350445.1 Acidobacteriota bacterium
ACAGGGCGTAGGTCATCGCCAGTTTGACCGACTTCGAACTCTCTCGAAGATAGTTGCGGGCCACCAGATTCACATAACTCGTATCCCCGATCCTTCCCAGCCCTTCCGCCCCGAAGCGCCGGTAGAATTCGCGCTCGTCGGCCAAGGCATCCTCCAGGATTTCTGAACTGCTCGGATCACCAATGAACGCCAGGGCTTCAAGCACCTTCTTCTGAAAGTCGTCCTTCCCAGTGACGGGGACAAAACCAAAGAGTTTTTTCTGTTCTTCGATTCCAGCACCGTAGAGTTCGTTGAGCTGCGGTGCTGCCTTCTGCACCTTCAGACGCCCTACGGTCAGGACCGCCTCATCATGGACCTTCTTGTCAGGATCCCGAATCAGGGGTACTGCGTACTCACCGACCGCTGCGTCACCCATCTTGTAGACGGCCCGAATCAGCTCAACCTTGACGCCGTTGTTGTCTTCCTTCTCAATGGCGTCGCGAATCGCAGTCGAGGCGCCTTTTCCCCGCAGGATTCCCAACGCCGTTGCTGCACTCTGACGGACACTTCGGTCCTCGAAAAACAACATATCCCCCAAAGCCCGCACGGCGTCGGCACTGACCGGAACATAAGACTCGACAATCCTGGGGTCATAGCCATCGCTGAGGGGATTGACGAAGTCAACGACCTTTAGAACCCCTTGGACAAACCCTCCCTCGGGCGTCACGTAAATATCGACAATCCCCTGGATGGCGACCTTCTGCGTCGCCGGGGAAGGGTCACGCGTGAGCCGAATAAAGGCCTGAAGCGCTCGGGAATCATCGATCTCGACCAGGGCCTTGGCCGCTTCCAGTCGAACCGAGCTGTCCGAGTCTTCCGTCAACTTGATGAGCGCCGGAACTGCTTCACGAACTCGGTTCTGGCCCAGTATCCGGGCCGACTCCTTCCTGCGCTCCGGGTCGGGGTGCTGCAGGTCATAAACCAGACCGTCAACGCTGCGTTCCACAGCCTGAGAAAAAGCCACGGGCGAAAAACAAAACACGATACCTATGAGAAGAACAAGTTTTGAGAGTCTCATTCGGAAAGCAACTCCTGTTGATACGACCAAACCCCATGAACTTAACAGAGTTGTCTGACTCGGCGAATCCCGCCCAGCCCCTCTCTAACTGAAGATGCTCGGGCGAAGGAAAAGGCTCACCTTGACGGAGAAGAAGTGGCACCTGAGAATGGGTCCCGACAAAGGAAAGGAATCAAAGTACCGATGCAGCAGCGAAGTCATTGGCTCACAACCTCCACCCTCGTTTTTGTCCTGGGGTTTGGGTACGGCTCTTCAGCAGAGGAGTCCAGAACCATCCGCCCGGACTTCCAGTTTGCCGGAGTCGAGTACTCGGCAGAGATCCCGGTTCCGGAGGCAGTTCTCGGTCACAGAATCGGAGAGCGGCACACTCGACCCGACCAGATCCTGGAGTATGTTGAGAAGCTGGCGGAAGCCAGTGACCGCATCGCTGTCGGATCGCATGGGGAAACCTATGAAGGGAGAAGATTGCTCCATGCGATTGTGACCTCGCCCGAGAACCATTTGAGACTGGAGTCGCTTCGACAGGCGAACCTCGCTCTTTCAGAAAGCCCGAATGCTGTTTCAGACGACACAATTGAAGCCATGCCTGCGGTTCTCTACCTGGGCTACAGCATTCATGGCGACGAAGCCAGCGGGACTGAAGCCGCACTACTCACGCTCTACCATCTGGCGGCCGGTTCGGGCGATCTGGTCGATCTGATTCTCGATACTTGTATTGTCATCGTCGAACCCATGATGAATCCGGACGGCCGGAACCGATTCGTCAGTTGGGCTAACGCGAATCGAGGCCGCGTCGCCTCTTCCGATCCTGCCGATCGAGAGCACAACCAGCCCTGGCCCGGAGGGAGGGCCAATCACTACCTGTTCGACCTGAATCGCGACTACATTCCCGCTCAGCTCTGGGAATCCCAGGGCAGGCTGGCTCTCTTCCATCACTGGCGCCCCCAATTTCAGGCTGATTTCCATGAGATGGGCAGCAATTCGACCTTCTTTTTCCAGCCTGGAGTTCCGAGCCGAAACAATCCGAACACACCGGAACGAACCTACGCACTGACCCGCGAAATCGCCTCGTTCCATGCAAAGATGCTGGACAGCCTGGGAGCACTCTACTTCACGGAAGAAACCTTCGACGACTTTTACTACGGAAAGGGCGCGTCCTATCCCGACATCAATGGAGCCGTCGGAATCCTCTTTGAACAAGCCTCGACAAAGTCGCTCTCCCGTGAAACCGCCAATGGTGTGATGGACTTCACCTTAACGATCCGTAACCAGTTTGCCGCCAGCCTCTCCTCCCTCGAAGCAATCGCGAGACTCCGGACAAAACTGCTCCGCAATCAACGGGATTTCTACCGCGAAGCGGAAACACTCGCGCAAGCAGACAGCATCTCGGCTTATCTCTTCGAGAAAGAGGCAAATGGTCAGCGGGCCTACACCCTGATGGAGATCCTGAGGCGGCACCGGATTCGGGTTTTCGAACTCGATCGCGGGATCACCATTGAAGGGAGGGAATTTGAGCCGGGTTCCGCCTTCGTTGTCCCGACGCGCCAACCCCAGAGTCGGCTGCTCAAAGCACTCGTCAACCGGGTAACTTCGTTCGACAACCCGATCTTCTACGATATCTCGACCTGGACTCTCCCGCTGGCACTGGGAGTCGAGGCTGTCGTCGCTGAGCAGGATCTCAGCCAGGTGCTCGGCAGGGAGATCACCGAAATAGAGATCCCCGGGTCTCCATCCACGTTTACTCCTCCGGGTGTCGCCTACCTGATGGATTGGAATACTCTGAATGCCCCTCGGGCGCTTTACGAAATGCAGCGGCGGGGCCTGGCGACCTCCGTGATGACTCGAAGCGGCCAACTCGCTGCCGGCGACGGTGAAACGGCGTTTCAACCGGGAACCATCGTTATTCCACGGTCTCAGCCGACTTTCTCGAACGAACAGGTGGACCGGATCATCGAGGAAATCGCAGCTTGGCCGGGGGTCCGGTTCGAGCCAGTTCCGACTGGACTCACCGCCTCTGGACCTGATCTGGGCAGTCCTTCGGGGAAAAGACTCGCCCGGCCTTCCGTAGCACTGATCACCGGAACCGGGATCCGGAGCATCGAGGTCGGTGAAGTCTGGTTCGAACTGAATGAACGCCAGGGGATCCCGCTTTCCTTAATCGATTTGCAGGATCTCAGCCAGCTCGACCTCACTCGTTACAACGTGCTCATTCTGGTTTCAGGTAATTACAGATCGGTTGGGGATGCAACGGTGGCCTCGCTGAAGAGCTGGGTTGGCCGGGGAGGAACCCTGATAGCGGTTCGGTCGGCGGTCAGATGGTTGATCGAAAAAGAGTTGCTCCCGGAACGACTGCGCGCCCTTCCCTCGGATCTCCCTCCAGCTCGTTGGGTAGATGTCGACGAGAAGCGAAGGGCCCAGGAGATCCCGGGATCGATCCTGGAGGCCCAACTGGATTCGACTCATCCTCTGGCCTTCGGCCTGGGAGCAACCCTGTCGGTCTTTCGAGATTCAGACCTACTGCTTGAACCATCGGACCTGGGGGGTACGACCGTTGCCGTCTATTCGTCCGAGCCCCTGCTCTCGGGTTATGTTCCGGACAACAAGCTCAAGATGCTGCCAGGTGGTGTTCCCATCCTCGCGAGGCCATCGGGTCGAGGCGCTGTCATCCTGTTCACCGATAATCCCAACTTCCGCGCCTTCTGGTTTGCCACGGCCCGCGTCTTCCTGAATGCGGTCTTTTTCGGACAGGTACTATAGATTCAGATGCCGCGATGCAACTGAAGACTTCGAGAATCGAATTCTCAGCAATGGTGAAGTTGGCGACCCCGGTTGTCTGCGCCGAACTGGGATGGGTCTTCATGGGAATCGTCGACACCATGATGGTCGGCAGGCTCGGAGCCGATGCCATCGGTGCGGTAAGCCTGGGCAGCAGTCTCTTCCTGGCGGTAGCGGTCTTTGGAATCGGACTCCTCTTCGGACTGGACACGTTCGTCTCCCAGGCTTTCGGAGCAGGAAACCTGGGCGAGTGCCGCCGCTGGCTGGTTGACGGAATCCACCTGAGCTTCCTGATAACGATTCCGCTCAGCCTGATCATGCTGCTTCCCCTGACCTTCCTGGACAGTTGGGGAACGGATCCATCTGTGGCTGAACTGACCGGTCCCTATCTTGAAACCTTGACTCTCAGTATTTTTCCCCTCTTTCTGTACACTTCCGCCAGAAGATACCTTCAGGCGCAGTCACATGTCGGCATCGTCATGTTTACCCTGGTATCGGCAAACGCTGTCAACGCGCTGGCCAACTGGCTCCTGATCTTTGGCAATCTCGGTGCTCCCGCACTCGGTGTGACGGGAGCCGGCTGGGCCACACTGGTCTCGCGCATCTACCTCGGGGCTGTACTCTTTCTCTACATCGCCTGGCTCGAACGGTCTCGGTTGAGATCGCTCAGCCGGGCCTTCCCTCGGTTCAGCCGCCCCCGGATTCAGCGGCTGGCAGGTCTCGGCTTTCCGGCCGCACTGCAGGTCACCCTGGAGGTGGGGGTTTTCGCCCTGGCAACAGCCCTCGCCAGCCGGCTCGATGCGATCTCGCTGGCAGCGCACCAGGTGGCTCT
>CP070717.1:1727159-1731108 GCA_020350445.1 Acidobacteriota bacterium
CTGATCGTCTTCACATCGAGCCCCAACCTTCGACCCGCTTCGGCCTTGTTCCCTCCCACCATCTCTAATGTCTTCAAGATGAGCAGCTGCTCAGCCTCTGCGGCAGAGACTCCAAGTGGTAGGGCAATTTCCATCCGCGGGTGAAGGCCTTTGGTTCGCACATGGGGGGGCAGATGAGAGGTCCGAATTGGCCCCCTTTTGGCCAAAACAACGGCGCGTTCGATCACATTTCTCAGTTCCCTGACGTTGCCGGGCCAAGAATAGTCCGAAAGACAAGCGAGGGCTTCATCGTCGGTTCCCTCAACCGCAGTACCGTATCTGCGGTTCAGCTGTGAGACAAAATGACTGACAAGAGGAGGGATATCTGATTTTCGATCTCTCAAAGGAGGTATTTCAATGGCGAAGACATTCAAGCGATAGTAAAGGTCTTCACGCAATTTGTTGGCCTTGATGGCTTCGTGTGGATTCATGTTGGTTGCAGAAATCACCCTGACATCGAACTGAAACTCCCTATTGCCTCCTAATTTTCGTACACGCCCATCTTCCAGAACGCGAAGGATCTTGGGTTGTAGCTCAATAGGCATTTCAGCAATTTCGTCAAGAAAAAGCGTCCCTTCGTGGGCTAGTTCGAAGCAACCTGGCCGCCTGGAAACCGCTCCGGTGAAAGCCCCCTTCTCATGCCCGAAAATTTCGCTTTCCACCAACTGTTCTGGAATGGCCGAAGCGTTGACCGGGACAAAAGGACCACTGGCGCGCGAACTCATTTGATGAATGGACCGCGCCACCAACTCTTTACCGGTCCCGCTCTCACCGGTGATAAGAACCGATGCTCCAGACTGGGCCAAATCCTCTATGAGTCGGAAGACACGCCGGATCGCCCTGCTCTTGCCTACAATCGGGCCAAGACCATCTGCGGAGTCTTCTCGGCAAGTAACCACGGAGGGACGCTCCCGGTGGATTGCCTGTGCCTTTTCCTGGGCGACCTCCAAGATCAGTCTCAACCGTGAGTAGTCCAGCGGCTTGGTGAGAAAATCATTGGCACCCATCTTCATTGCTTCTACCGCCATCTCGATCGTGCCGTGAGCAGTTATCAAGATTACCGGGCGCTCCGGCTCTCCTTCCTTCAACAGCTTGAGCAGATCCAGTCCGGAAAGTTCGGGCATGACGACGTCGGAAACGACAATGTTGGGTTTGAACGACTGTACGAGAGCCTGCGCCTCGGCCACACTCAGAGCCACGTCAACAGCGTACCCCCACTCTTCGAGGCGTATCCGCAAGACCTCCGTCATTGCTTCTTCATCATCGACAACGAGAATCTTCGGTTGCATGGACTCCTTGTTGATCGGGGCATGAGTTGCGACCCAGGCTTCCGATTTGATCCGTCTGGCTAGGCTAGCAGGCGATCCGAAAACCGCATATCCTCTAGGAACTCCTGATTATAGCATTTCTTTGCCCCGTAACTGTCTCACAACCGGCACAGGGAGAATTTCCCCGTTTCCGTATTCCGGCATCGACTGAAACTTTCACCAGGAGAGCGCTAAAGGATGCAATATCAATGAGATAATCATAGACGCTGACAATTGGCATGAATGCTGCTTCGGAAAGACTGTCGAATTGATTTCAGGAGTGCCCTATGTGCAATGCAGGTAAATGGCCAAAGTGGGTCCGCAGCAGTTATCAAACCGAAGTGATGAATTCAAAGTGGAGGCGGAGATGCGTTTCTTCATGCCTACTTCTCCTCGTCACTACTGTGCTGATTCCAGTGTTCTCCTTCGCTCAGACACTCTCGGTCCAGCTCGAGTGGGATTCGAATCCCTTGGAGGATCAGGTAGCCGGGTACAACCTGTACCGCTCGAACCAGTCCGGTTCAAGTTATGTGCGTCTGAATGTGACCTTGATTCCGAACACCACCTATACCGACACTACGATTGAAGCGGGGCGGACCTATTACTACGTGTGCACTGCGGTCAACACCTCCGACCTGGAAAGCGGCTTCTCCAACGAAGTTCCTTACACCGTCCCCGGTGGCACCATCTGCCCGGGTGAGGTCAATGACGACACTACTCGAAACGTCCTGGATGTGATCCTGATCATGAATCACATCGTCGGCAATCTCACCCTGACCGGGGATAATCAGTCGGCCGCCGACGTCAACCTGGATGGTTCTGTCAACGTCCTCGATACGGTCCTGCTCCAGAACCATGTGGTGGGCAATGTGACGCTGTCTCCCTGTTTATGAGTTCGGTCAATGAATCTGTGTGCTGAAAAGAAGCTTATCCGGAAGACAAGTATTCTGCTTGTCCACTCCGCGGCAAGCGGGAGGGGAATCTTCCCCATGACATGCTGGAAGCTGGCCTTCTCCGACACATCCAGCCCAGGGGTCTCATTATGAAAAAGAATACGATTCTGACAATAGTCTGCCTGCAGGTGCTTACCGGTTTGGCGTGGGGACAACGGGCCCTCTCGGTCTCCCCCGCTTCAGTTTTTCCCGGAGATACCATTGCCATCGATGTCAATCTCAATGACGGCAGCGGCGTCGGAGGCCTGCAGTTCAACCTGAACTACAACAGCACAGTGCTCTCCCTTTTCGACACCGACGGTGACGGCTCGCTGAGTGACGAGGTACAGAAAGGCACCCTGCTGACCTCGCAGCACACATTGACCAGCAATCCCACGACTCCTGGACTTGTCTCCATCATTGCCGTTGGAGTGACTTCCATGAATGCCGGTCCCGGCAGTGTGGTTCGACTGACATTTCAGATCTCGGAATCGGCTGCACCCGGCATCACAGGCCTCGTTCTTTCCGATATCGTCGCCTCCGACCCCACGGGCGTTTCGCTTCCCGTAGGCGGCAACAACGGATCCGTTACGGTTAATGAAATCCCCAACCAGTTCCCGAATGCACTCAACGACAGTGCCACAACCAACGAAGACGAAGCGGTCATCATTGCCGTCTTGGCCAATGACAACGATCCCGACGGGGACACCTTGACCGTCAGTGGCGTAACACACGGCACACTCGGTACCGTAACTATTCAAAACAGTAGCAGCGTCCTCTATACACCGTTCGAGAATCATCACAGCAGCGACTCGTTCACCTACACCATCAGTGATGGCCGTGGCGGGACTGATCAGGCTGGCGTAACGATCACCATCAATCCCGTTAACGACCCACCTCAGGCAATCAATGACGAAGCCGATACCACGGAAGGTCAACCAGTCACCGTCTCGGTTCTGGCAAACGACACCGATGTGGATGGGGACACACTGTCTGTCACCGGTGTGACGCAGGGTAGCCATGGTTCGGTCACCGTAAACGGTCAAACCTCGGTCACCTACGTTCCCAGCGGAGATTTCTCAGGTCAGGATTCTTTCACCTATACCATCAGCGACGGCAACGGTGAGACTGATGTCGCCAGCGTCATGGTCAGTGTAACAGGCGTGAACGACCCACCCCAGGCAATGAATGACAGCGCTACCACTGATGAAGACGTGGCGGCGACGGTCTGGGTCCTTTCCAACGACACGGATCCCGATGGTGATGAACTGGTCATCTCGGCCGTCACACAGAGCCAAAACGGCTGGGTTAGCATCGCCGAGGCAGGACAGGCGGTCCGCTACATTCCAAACGACAATTTTAACGGCATCGACAGCTTCAGCTACACCGTCAGTGACGGTCAGGGCGGATCTGGCCAGGCCACGGTAGGCATCACCATTAATGGTGTCAATGATCCACCTGATGCCCGCGATGATCAGGCTACTACGCTGCAACGGGAAGCGACTGTTCTCAATATCCTTCTGAATGACGTAGACGTCGATGA
Source organism: Acidobacteriota bacterium (assembly GCA_020350445.1). Taxonomy (GTDB): domain Bacteria; phylum Acidobacteriota; class UBA6911; order RPQK01; family JAPXNP01. Next base: position 1,730,981 of record CP070717.1, read on the forward strand.
AGATGCTCTTTCGGTAACTAACCTCAGTCAGCCGGGACATGGCACAGCTGTACTAAACTCAGATCAAAGCGTCACCTACACGCCGAACTCCGATTTCTTCGGCGAAGACTCCTTCACCTACACGGTTA
>CP070717.1:1731208-1736196 GCA_020350445.1 Acidobacteriota bacterium
AGTCACAGGCATTATGAATGCAACCCTGAGACTCCGCTTCCCCTGTAGCGTCAACTTTGAAGACTGCAAGATCGTCCCACTGTCGGGAGAGAAGAGGCAGGTAAGTCCAAGTTGAGCAAGTGCCTGACCGGATCCGCCACATTAACCGCCTGCTTTCACCCGACCTGCGTAACGGGGGACTTTGCGACAGAACTCGACGTACTTCTCGCCAAAGACACGACGAAGATGTTCCTCCTCCACAAGAACCAGTAGATGCAGACTGATCGCGACCGTGAGCAGAGCCGCCAGACACCACAGTGACCAGTCATTGAGCGCAAATCCGAGCAGGAACAAGACCCAGCCCACATACTGCGGATTCCTGCTCCACCGATAGGGCCCTGCCGTTGTCAGATTGCCGGCATCAATGCAAAAAGTCTTCGGTACCGAACGGAATGCGGTAACACTGATCAGACACAGCGCTAACCCGGAACCACCGACGAGCACACCGACGAAGTCGAGCACAGTACTCGGCCTCTCGTAGGTCGTGGCGTACTCTAGAATCAAATTGGGCACGAATAACATGGCGGAAACTAGCGCTAACCCCAATAAGGTCAGTTTGCCTCGCCTGCGATACTCCCAGCGCGCATAGAGCAGTGCCGCAGTGCTCACCGGGACCGTCAACGCCAGCAGAATTATCAGCATGATCGGCCTCCCCACTTCCGCTGAGATGTACGTCTAACCCTGACAAACAGATCCCTGGCGACATACCTCAATCAGGTCTGGCAACCGGCCTGGCGGCGGGGAATTCCCAAACGCCCTCGATAACCTCTGTGCGAGGCTGATAGAATCGCACCGTATAGTTCCAGCCTTCAGTAATCGGAAGATGATTCACATTTTCGGAATTACCCCCGAAATGGATCGTGAAGGAACCGTCATTGTTGGGAGTAGCGGTTAGATTGTTCACGCTGTAGGCATTCTGTTCATTTGCCTGAAAGAAGCCATCCTTGTTGTACACACTGACCGACCAGAAGGCATCCACAGGGACATCCTTGACGGTGAGTTCGTATGCGCCGACAGGCAGCCCGGGTTCCACATTGAGATAATATGCCTCGGTCTCCGGCAATCCGCCCCAACCCCACGCGGTTCCAAGCAAGTGGCGTACCGGATCAACATCCTGCTTCCTTCCGAAGGTGGCACGTGCGTCTCTCATGCCGCGGCCCAGGACGAGCAGAGCCTCATAGGTGACCTTGTAGCTCTCCTGGTCGTAATCTGGGTGTGTATACGGCTTCGCGGATGCGGCCTCAATCTTCAACCGGTCTTGCAGCGCATTCGCCTTCTGGATGTCGGCGGGATCAGACGAATCGACCAGGGTGCGAACGGAAACATTCACGTAGTGGGTACCGAACTGCTCCACCGTTAGTCTGTGTTCGCCCGGTTCGTGAATAACTCCGTTGATGTAGTGGTCCTCATTCACCACCATGGCGGACAGGTATCGTTCCCCCGCGTCTGGGATTGTCAGTGTGGCGCCCTTGCTGATGTCGACGATCGCTGCACTATAGAGCGTATCCCTGTTCATACGAATCACGGCTTGCCTGTCAAGCGGCGTCGGTTCACGAAGGTGGAAGAATTGGTTGATGCCGCCGGACAGTCCGATCAGCCGGGCAAACTGGGCAGCCGTTTCCGCCCTGACAAAGTTTTCCACATTAACACTGACCGCCCCCCCTGATTCCGACGCGAACGCTGCCGGCAAACTGAGTATGAGGCCAAGAGAAACAGCGATTAGGCGACGAGTCATCATCGCCGCATCATGATTTCGCATGCGTTTATACCTCCTATGGGCTATTCGTTCCAAGTCGATCCCGCGTTTTCCACTTTCCCGGGATGTATTGCTGAACGGACATTAATCGACCGCTGCAGCGGCAATGAAACAGAATCACTCGTCCACATTCTAACTTCCCCATACCTCAGGTTTTCAAAAAAACACGACAATCAGGCAGTCGCCCCTTCATCTATCTTATGGCGATCTCTGAATCATAAGAACTGCTGGCAAAATTTGAATTTGTAATCGTGCTTTCAATCTTCAGCTACCGTCCTGTTTCAGATTGACCGTTACTCCACGCCGTAGGTGACCTTCAGTTCGTCGGTGGAGGAGAGAGTGCCTTCGGGATCGAGGCCATTGGCCTTGAGTTCGTTGACTCCTGCTTCGAACTGGACCTGCCAGGTAAAACCGTTGATCCTCTCTAAGATTCCCTGGGAAACGCCGTTTAGCAGAAGTTCGACCCGAGGGCAGTTGGAGTAAACACGGATAAGGCTATTTCTTCCCAAGGGCCCGGAGCGCTCGGTCCAGGTTTTGGAAACGATGTAGACGAACAGCGGGTCTTCGGTCCAATAGCTCTTGTAGAGATAGTAGACATCCTTGGGATTGCGATAGGCGTCGAACAGACCCTTCTGGTTGACATAGGGCAATGGATTCGACGCCCGGTCCTCGCGATTCGAAGCGAAATCGAATGCTGTCCAGATGCAGGCTCCCGTGTACCAGTCGGACCGCTCCTGTCCCTGCCTAATGTAGCTTTCATGAAGGATACACTGGTAGGTCTCACTGAAATCGAGTGGCTTGGGGTTTTCCGTATGGCGTCCGACCTGGCTCGAAGCCCCGTAGGAACCTCCCATGAAAGCCGGATCCGTCCGATGCCGCTCATCGAGCAGTTCTCCGTATTCGGTCAGTTCGCCTTCGAACCAGCCCCGCCAGAACTGCGGGACATCGATGTCAACCTGTTCAGCCACCGCACGCGTCACACCCGAGGCCAGCGTCAACCGTGTGGGGTCCTCGGCCCGGGCAAGTTCATTCAAACGCCGCATAAGATCGACCACGTCCTGCTCTGTCAGTCCCTTCACGAACGGAAGGCCTTCGGTCGTCTCGTTCATCAGTCCCCAGAATACGATCGATGGATGGTTGCGATCGCGGCGGATCATCCGCCGAAGCATTTCCAGAGCGTTCCGGTTGAACTCGGGAGTCCCGCTAATCGAGATTGCGACCGGGATCTCTTCCCAGACGAGCAGGCCCAGGCGATCACAAGCCTCCAGGACCGCCGGATCCTGGGGATAGTGCGCCAGCCGAACATAATTGGCGCCCATCGACTTGATCAGTTCCATGTCGCGCACGTGCTGGGCATTGCTCATCGCATTCCCCTGTCCAGGGAACTCCTGGTGCCGGCTCGCACCCCGCAGGTAGACCTTCTCGCCGTTCAGATGAAGCCCCGAAAAAGGCTTCCATTCGATCCAGCGCATCCCAAATGGGGTTTCGACCTCATCGATCGGCTCTCCGTCGAGAACCAGCCGGGAGCGGAGCCGGTAGAGATAAGGATCGGTGGGCGACCAGAGACGAGGAGATGACACAGCCTGCCCCTTCTGGACAAACGCTGCCAGTTGCCTGGGTCCGAGCCTCAATTCTTCGGCCATCTTCTCGACAACGATTCCTTGGGCATCGATCACCTCTGTCACGAGGAGAACGTCTCTGGAGTCTGAGGAACGGTTCTCCACCTCGATTGTCCGCTGCACGGTGGCCGCCTGACGCGTTAGCCCAGGGGTCTCGAGGTGGACCGAGTCGATGTGGAGTGGATCGGTGATCAAGAGATAGACATCGGAGTTGATACCACCGTATACGTTGAAATCGACAGCACGCGGGTAGGGCTTGAAATCCTCAACGTTCCAGGGAGGAATATCCGGATTGTTCGAATTGTCGACCTTCAGAACGAGGACGTTACCTGATTCGGAAAAGTCGAGGTGATCGGAGATATCGACACGGAATCCGACATAGCCGCTGAGGAAGGGTCCAAGATGGTGTCCATTGAGCCAGACGTCGGAAACCAGGCAGGCGGATTCTACATTCAGCTCAACAGCCCCACCACGGATCGAGGGGTCCAGTTCGAAGCGTTTCCGATACCACCCCACACCACGATAGTATCCGGGTTGATCATCATAGCCGTCCTTTCCGTTCCAGCTGTGCGGGACATCGACCCTCTGCCAGGCACGATCGTCGTACAGGGATGATTCGGCACCCGCCACATCCTGTCGAGCGAACGTCCAGCCCTCGTTCAAAGATACCGAGATCCGGCCGGCAAAAAGGGATGAAGTGGTGGAGAGAAGAACGACTACCCCGGCTGACAACAACAGCCTCGACACTGCTGAAGGGAAGGCTTCAGTGATCCGCATCCAGAAACGATACAGGGGTCAACGCCGGGTTGCACGGATTTCCTGCCCTGGGAGAGGATCAGGGCAAACAGTGACCTTCTGCCGACCCGTCGTTAAGAGGCTGACCGGCCTTGTCATCTTCTTCGCAGATCTTGAGGCCTTCGGACCAGTCCGCATAAACCTGCCACTCAAGGATGAGGCTATTCCGAATGACGGCCTTCCAGGCTGCCGGCATCGTGATCCGGTTTTCGGGAACCAGGCCCCGTTTACCGTTGTACGTTCCACTTGCACGTCCATAGGCCATGACCAGGTTCCCATCCTGCAGGAATCCCAACATCTCATTCCTGTAGTCCGGAAACATCTCGAAAAAGTCTTTCCAGCCCTTCCTCATCGTTTCGACTCCGGTGGTGACCCCACCTCCAGAATCGATGAAGGCATGATCGGGAGCCATGAACGAACAGAGGGATTCGACGTCATGCCGATTGATCGCTTCATTAAACAAGCGAACGATTTGAACCTCTCGAGTTTCCATTTCTCAATCCCCAGGAAGCGAGCTCTGCGCACACTTGCGGGCCGCAGAACGGTCCGTCCGGTTCAGTTAATCGTTATACCTCAGCCATGTCCGTTTCTCGCAGGCTAAACCGTCTAGTGGCAAAATCGTTCTGGAAAGCGTTCCGCCAGCGCCACGCTTCAACCGATGGAAGCTAAAATCGCTTGAGCTCAGGATCGAGCCAGTCCGAGCGCAACAAACCGTAGACGAAGAAGTCATGTGGTTTCCCTCGGCACACGCGAAAGCTCCTCATGCAACCCTCACGGAC
>CP070717.1:1736296-1741818 GCA_020350445.1 Acidobacteriota bacterium
CTGGAATCAATGAAGCTGGATGTGGCAGACGAACAGGTCGGAGTCAATATTGTGAAGCGCGCTCTGCAGGAGCCGGTTCGCCAGATCGCGGTCAATGCGGGACATGAAGGCGCAGTGATCGTGGGCAAGATCCTCGAGAAGAAGGATCTCAACTACGGTTTCAACGCTGACACCGAAGTCTTTGGCGATCTGGTCAAAGATGGGGTCATCGATCCCACCATGGTGACTCGGACCGCCATTCAGAACGCAGCTTCCATTGCCAGCCTGTTGCTGACGACCGAAGCTCTCGTGACCGAACTCCCCGAGAAGGAGCAGCCAGCTCCTCCCGGCGGCGGTCATGACATGGGTGGCATGGGCGGAATGTACTAGGGCTTACTCCCCAGTACTATCGTTTCTACACACCGTGTATATTCAAAGCGGGAGCTCACGGGCTCCCGCTTTTTCGTTCCCCTCAGCTCCCTGCTCGGGAAACGCAAAGCGTGCTCGCAGCACTCCTTAGCACCCCTTTAAGTTTTGTTGTAGCCTGATAGACGCAGGATTCTTTTCGGAGCGTGAACACCAATAACAATGAGTACTGCCGACAACTCGAGACAGCGGTTCCAGATCATTCTCTTCATCCTGTTCGTTGCTTACCTGAGCCTATTCTATCGGCTTGGCGCCCTGCCATTTTCAGGCTCGGATGAACCGAGATACGCCCGCATCGCTGAAGAGATGGTCTTGAGCGGTGACTACGTCACACCTCACCTGGAAGGACGGCCCTGGCTGGAAAAGACACCGCTGCTCTTCTGGCTCGAGTCGGCAAGCTATCACGTTCTGGGATTCTCAGAATCCTCGGCCAGGCTCCCGGTGGCCCTCATCGCTCTACTCGGCGCTCTCGGTTTGGCCTATGCCGCTTACTCACTGTCGGGGTCGAGAGTCGGGATCCTTTCCCTGCTCATGCTTCTGACCTCCGCAATGTACGCCATCTTTGGCCGAGCTGCGAGCACCGATATGCCGCTGGCTGCAACATTTACCTGGGCCGCTTTGGCACTTTACTTGACCAAGCGGGAACCCCGTTGGCTTTGGCCTTTAACCTGCGGAGTTGCACTCGGCCTGGCGGTTCTCGCCAAGGGACCGGTAGCAGTTGTTCTTCTGGTAGGGATCGGCTTGATCTACCTGATTGTCAGCGGAGACCGTCCCTGGTCGCTGGGACAAATCGCCCTGATCGCAGTGACTGGCGCCTTCGTCTCACTTCCCTGGTTCCTGTTCGCCTGGTGGCAAAATGGCGAGAACTTCCTAATCGCATTCATCGTCAACCATCACATGGCCCGGTTCGCCACCGACATCCATCACCATTCCCAGCCATTCTGGTACTACCTTCCCATATTGCTCGCAGGGTTCTTCCCCTGGGTCTTCTTCCTCGGCTCCTCAGTTCGTCGGATCTGGCGTGAGCGCCAGCGTCCAATGGACGACGACCGACTCCTGGAAATCTACCTTTGGACCTGGGCATTGATCCCGTTTCTCTTCTTTACCCTGAGCTCGAGTAAACTGCCCGGTTATATCCTCCCCGTGATTCCCCCACTCGCCTACCTCGCGGCACTGGAGTGGGAGCGGTACTTCAAGAACGATCTTTCGGTCTATATCCCGATGAAGGTTCAACTGGCCTGTCTCGCAGCCTTCTCGCTCGTGCTCGGGATCATTCTGATCTTCGGTTTTCACTTCAAGTACAACGCTCTCTGGACAGGGATTGGCATCGCGTCTCCCCTGGCTTTAGCGGCGATTCTCGGTCAGCTCGAATTCCGCAGGAGACGGCCGGCCACACTTTTGACAATCTTGGTGGGAGGTGCGGCCTTAACCCTGGCAGTGATCTACCTGGCCGCAACGCCAATCATGTCCAAGTACCACTCCGCAAGGGATCTGAGCGTCGCCGCACTCGGGAAGATCTCGGATCAGGAGCCGCTGGTCCTTTACCGCTATTTCCACCACTCCGCCCGCTACTACGCAGAGTTTCAGACGACCCGAAATGCAGTCGGCAACATTGATCAACTCAGGGACTACATGCTTCGTCACCCGCAATCGACCTACATCATCCTGACCCAGGAATCGGGCCGGAAAGAACTCACTGAAACGGCAGGGGCCAAGCTGTTACAGGGGGAGGGGAACCTGTTCCTGCTCGAGTTGTCCCAGATTTCGCTTTCCGATAAGATCGACGACTGGAAACACGATGGCGCTTAAGCTGTATAACACTCAAACCAGGCAGATTGAAGAGCTGGTTCCTCTGAAGGATCAAGAGGTCCGCATGTATACCTGCGGTCCGACGGTCTACCACTTCGTCCATATCGGGAACTTCCGAACATTCATGTTCCAGGACATCCTGAGGCGTTACCTCCTTTACAAGGGATTCCGCCTCACCCATGTCATGAACATCACGGATGTCGATGACAAGATCATCATCAATGCCCGGAAACGTAATCAGACGATTGCGGATTATACGAAGGAATTCGAAGAGGCCTTCCTCGAAGACATGAAGAGCCTGCGGATTCAGCAGCCCGAAATCATGCCGAAGGCAACCGAGCATATTCAAGAGATGCTTGACCTGGTCTCGACTCTTCAGCAGAAGGGCCTGACCTACCAGAGTGACGGATCCACCTACTTTCGGATCGACGGCTTCAGCGACTATGGAAAACTGTCCCACCTCGACAGTTCAGCGACCGTTCAGTCGGGCAGGGTAGATGACGACGAATACACGAAGGAGAACCCCCGGGATTTCGTTCTTTGGAAAGCGAAGCGCGAGGGTGAAGAATGGTGGTCCTCTCCGTTCGGCGAGGGGAGGCCTGGATGGCACCTTGAATGCTCGGCCATGAGCATGAAGTATCTTGGGTCGTCCTTCGATATCCATTGCGGCGGTGTCGATCTGGTTTTCCCTCACCATGAGAACGAGATCGCCCAGAGTGAAGGCGCGACCGGCAGACCTTTTGTCAAGTACTGGGTACACGCCGCGCACTTGATCGTTGAAGGACAGAAGATGTCCAAATCCCTGGGAAACTTCTTCACCCTCCGGGATCTGCTCGCAAAAGGATGTCGCCCACGTTCGCTCCGCTATCTGCTGGCCTCGGTCCACTACCGCAAGCAGCTAAATTTCACATTCGATGGACTGGAGCAATCCGAGGCATCGATTCGACGAGTCAATGACTTTATCGTCCGGCTTCGGGAGATTCCCGACGAAATCGCCGCAAACCCGGCACTCGAACAGAGAGTCGCACTGGCGCGCAGCCAGTTTGAGCAGGCAATGGATGACGATCTGAACACTTCAGCCGCGCTGGCCTCCATCTTTGAACTGGTGCGGGACGTCAATATCCAGATTGAAGAGGGCTCTCTGGGTGGAGAGAATCGAGATCAAGTCCTCGAATTTCTCCGAGGAGTCAACTCAGTCTTCGATGTCTTCGACGTCGAAGAGCAGCAACTGGATGATGACGAAATCAGACAGCTCATTGAAGAACGGATTCAAGCGAGACGAGACAGGAATTTCCAGCGTGCTGACGAAATAAGACAGATGCTGATGGAAAAGAACATACTACTGGAAGACACGCGGGAAGGTACACGATGGAAAAGACGAAACTGAAGACTGGCTCACGAACCGTTCACCAGGTCATTGGCGAGCACATGATCGCCGACGGGTTGGACCTTGTAGTTGATCTACAGAAGAGCACGGGCTCCAAGATATACGACTCGAAGACGGAACAGTACTTTCTCGACTTTTTTGGATGCTTTGCCACATTTCCGGTGGGCTACAACCACCCCAAACTGACCTCTCAAGAAGCCATCCAGAACTTGGGGCGGACCGCCGTTCAGAAGCCCTCCAATTCAGACCTTTATTCCCAGGAGATGGCCGACTTCGTTGACACGTTTGGCCGCGTCGCTCTCCCCGACTTCATGAAATATCTCTTCTTCATCGACGGCGGGGCCCTCGCCGTTGAAAACGCTCTGAAGGTGGCGTTCGATTGGAAGGTCCGCAAGAACCTCGCCAAGGGCCTCTCGGAAGAGAAGGGCCAGCAAATCATGCATTTCAGACAGGCCTTCCATGGCCGCTCGGGGTATACCCTCTCGCTGACAAACACAGCCGACCCGAGAAAGACCCAGTACTTTCCAAAGTTCGCCTGGCCTCGGGTCTTGAATCCGAAGTGCAAGTTCCCGTTGGAAGGGGAGAATCTTGCGGCGGTAAAGGAAGCGGAATCTCAGTCACTGGCTCAGATCCGCAGTGCAATCGCAGAGTATCCGGACGATATCGCAGCAATCATCCTTGAGCCGATCCAGGGTGAGGGTGGAGACAACCATTTCCGACTGGAGTTCCATCAAGCTCTTCGACAGATCTGTAATGACCACGACATCTTGATGATCTATGACGAGGTCCAGACAGGCTTCGGAGCAACGGGAAAGATGTGGGCCTGCGAACACTTTGTCCATCCCGATATCATTGCCTTCGGAAAGAAAGCCCAGGTCTGCGGGATCATGGTCGGAGAACGAATTGACGAAGTACCAGAAAACGTCTTCCATACCTCCAGCCGGATCAACTCCACCTGGGGAGGCAATCTCGTCGACATGGTACGCTGCCGCCTCTTCCTGGAGATCTATGAAGAAGAAAAGCTGGTTGAACGGGCAGCCCAGATGGGTGAACTCCTGCTGGCGGAACTTCATAAACTGCAGTCCGATTTCCCCAACCTGATCTCAAATGTTCGCGGCAGGGGACTCTTCTGTGCTCTCGACCTCCCGTCTCGGGAACTGCGAGATGAACTTAGAAGGCAGTTGTTCAAACACAAGGTCATCATGTTGGGCTGTGGAGAAAGCGCTATTCGCTTCCGGACTTCGCTCAACATTCCTGAGGAGGATCTCAGACTCGGAATCCGCCTGCTTCGGGAAACCCTCCAGGAAGCACCCTTCGCTAACTGGGCGGGATCCAAACAAGTCACATGATTCCCTGATAGTGCCGAATCGCGTAGCTCCGCATATCACGCGTCTCCACGGCAATCAGGTCGTAACGTATGGGTTCTCCAAACAGCTCATGACGCGAGAGGAAGATGATGGCGAGTTCTTCAAGTTTCGCCATCTTCCTCTCATCGAGATGCTCTTCGGGGATGAACTGTGACGGCACCCTCAATGACTTCACCTCAACAAATACAAGATTCCCTTCGTGAAAAGCTATCAGATCGATTTCCCCCTGCTTCACTCGCCAGTTTCGGCGGATGATATCCCAGCATTCCAGCCGCAGGTGGCGAAGAGCAACCCATTCGGCCCACCGCCCGAGAGAGAGTCCGCTCCGCTTCGCTAAAGCCGACTCCAAGACTCCGAGGCAACCCGTTCTCAATCGCAACCTGGTCATACCCTACCTATACGTCTGAGACCCGAAATCTGCGAAATCGGGGGAACCTGTTCGAGACAAAGGGATTTGATTGCACCGTGCAATTTGTTGCATAATACGCATTCGCCAAGTGACGGGCGGGAATAGCTCAGCTGGTAGAGCACGACCTTGCCAAGGTCGGGGTCGC
>CP070717.1:1741918-1745034 GCA_020350445.1 Acidobacteriota bacterium
AACGTCTTCTGGATTGCATTCACAACCGGGAAATCTTCTGATCGTGTATACCCCCCGACGTAGATTCTTCCGTCTTTGGCGACTGCCAAAGCAGTCGGCGTATCATCTCGAGCACCGCCGATGAAGGTCGATGTGCTCAACCTGTTTCCAGTTCGGTCCAGTCTCAGGACAAACACATCAGTAGATCCCGCTTGTTCCTCCTGAACTGCACCGGACAATGGGAAATCAGCCGACGTTGTTGTGCCCACCACATGCATCTCACCCGACGAAGAGACCTGGAGGGCTTCGGCGGAATCGTTACCGCTGCCACCGATGATCGTCGTAAAGACCACTTCCCTGCCGCCTGGTGCAAGCTTTGTAATTAATACATCAAGGTTTCCCGAGAAATCGCCGATCGTCTCAGCCCCTGGCAGATCGAATGACTCCGTCGATCCCGCGATATAGATAAATCCCTGTGAATCAACCTCAATCGCATTAATGACATCACCCTTTGCTCCGCCAAAATAGGTGGAACGCTCCAGAACCGGGTCGATAATCAGCGGATACTCGGCGTCATACACCCCAACTTCAAACCCGGCGACACGACCCTGGGTTTCGGAAAGGGACCAGGAGCAGGCAACCGCATGCCTTTGGCCTTCAATTTCTTGAAACGCTGCAGGCCTGGTGATCCGGAGTTGCTCGCTTCCAACCGAAGCGATCAAATCCCCCTGGGGATCCAGCTCGAGGTGTGCAGGCTTCGCGAACTCGAATTGGATGTTAGAAGGCGGCGAATCTGGCGAGAGGATAAAATCGTATTCGATCTTCCCATTTCGAAGATAGAACTCCAGATCGATTCCTTCATAGATCGATTCGTAAGAAACTCTGGCGAACGACACAACACCGTTCTGCCATCTGGACGGTTCGCCACCGGTGAGATAGTTCCTGATCCCTGAGAGGCGATCCACACCTTTCGGTTGAAGCCCTTCCCTGGCACCAAGAAAGGTCATCTGAAGAACGGATTGGCCTTTCGAACTCCCTCCGAACGCGGCATCCATCCCATCGCTCTTGAGCAGCAGTTGGACCCCGCCAGAAAGCGTTCGAAAGACAGGTCCGGAAGCACCCTCGAAATGGAATTCCTCAAACCCGCTCAGTCGGGAACCGACAGGCTGAATCAAAGGGGCTTGGTTCTCTTGATTCCCAGGACGAGTCTTTCCAGCTACAAACGCGTCATCACTTCTTAATGGCAACCATAGCGGGAGGAACAGGAGAGTCGCCATTACCGACCGCAGAGCTGTTCTCCCTGACACTAAACGCTTCGCAATGTCACGCATAATCTGCACCTTCTCTGATTCTCTGACTCCCCGCGAATGCTCGCGGCGGCTGCCCGGTTCCTAACGAATCGGCATGCTGGGATCGCCCAGTAGCACCCAAGTCCTCCGCACCTGTGTGTTTTCGATCGCCGCCTTGGCTCTCAGCATCAGGTCGCCAAGGGTCGCGTCTTGAGTTTCTGGCGCGAAGAGGTCCTGGAATAGCTGAAGACTCAGCGACAACTGTCCGCTTGCACTGGTTAGACCGGAAGAAGACCAAGCAGCTGCCACTCCACCTGGCGAATTGAGCAACTGTTCAGCCAGACTACTCACAGCGGGATCATGGAAGTAGCCATTCAAGCACGTCATGGCAATCAGAAGGGGCCAACCGGGCCCGTTCTGCAACCGCTTAACCCCTTCTGCTGCCAGCAGATCACCTGACCACAGATCCACAGACCCATGTCCCATGTAGTGAACAATCCACTGCCCATCGAGCAACTGACGAATCAGCTCCTCGCTGCCGCTTCCTTTGTCCCTGTTGACGATCGTCTTCACTGTGTAGTCAGACGGAATGAGCTTCCGGATCTCTGCAGTGGCCGACTCGAAGTCGTACTCAGGATCCCTGCCATCCGCAACAAGCAGAACCTTGTTCGATGCTTCAGCCGAACCGTACTGGATGATGTTGCTGACCATCGCCGTCGCCTGAGCTACCGTCCGTGCCGGAATGCGCCCGATCGGGAGTTCCGCCAGTCCATCATTGTCGAAATCGACCAGTGCATCGTCCGAGGCGGTCTCCATCAGGTACGTGTCGATCAATTGCGTAGGCACAAAGTCGTACTGTCCAAGGCCCAGATACCCATGCGGGTCGAAACTCGCATCACCCATGAGCAACACAAACCGCGGCACCTTACGCCATTCGTTCTGCGTGTGGGACAGGAACTCCTTGAGAGCCCTCGGACTCTTATGCCCGAAGCTGAATTCATCGTAGATGTCCTGGACATCGACAACCACAGACGAGAGCCCCTGGCTTCTCCTCAACGTGATCAATGGGTCCACACTACTCATGAAGTCAGCATGACTGATGATCACCAGATCAGCCTCATTGGACTGGCCATTCCACCTGCTTGGAGAGTCCATAAGAATCTCTCCAGGCCGCTCGAACTGATCGGTGGTCGCAGCTCTGAGAATCCGGTCCCGACCGGCGGAGCGTACACGGATCTTGTACCCGTTGACCTGCCCGCTTCTTCCTGGACTTCGGTCCCGACCTCCCCGGATTTCGGCGGGAACCTCGACGGCATTATCGTGACTCGTCACATCAAGCAGCCGTATCTCCGGGCTGGAGAATGTACCAACGACCGCACTCTCGTCTCGCGGGAGCGAGAACTTGAGCTGATCGTCATCGACTTGGAACAGACGCCAGTAGCTCAGTCGAATTTCGTCCATCAGGGAAATGTCGCCGGATCCTCCCTGAGCGCTCAAACGCACCACATTGTTCCCTTCGTACAGCAGCGCCTGCTGGAACGGAAATGTAGATTGCACCGCAACACCGTTATCGAAGCTCAAGACTCCGAGCGATACGCCATTCAACTCGACTCTGATACGGTGAGTGCCCGCGGTCACGCCTTGAACAGCGACTCCGAGTTCACCGTCTCCGCGTCTTTCCGGATCCAGCTGATCGACCTGAAGATTCAAGGACAACGGCTCGGCAGAAATAACGGGGCCGAAGAAGTTCTCCCGACTCCCATTCAAGGCGGCCGTGTAGTAGATCACCCGCTCCTTACGCTGCACGGAGGAAAGGAAACTCGTCGCCCCCACGCCGATCAATCCATC
>CP070717.1:1745134-1750699 GCA_020350445.1 Acidobacteriota bacterium
AACCAGCAGGGCTGCAATTAAAAGGATCATCGCCAGTCTGCATTTCATTTCGAGCGGTCCTCAGATTTCAAAACTGGGTTTCTGCCATGTCCCGGTCTCTCCCGAACGGAGTACGGCGTCGATTACGGCCATGTTCCTTAGAGAGCTCTCGAGTGGCAACATCGGTTCGGTATCTTCCAAAATGGCGCGGGAGAAAAGATCTCCCTGGATCGTGTACTGATCGCAGGTCGGCAGCTCCAGCGTTTCGCGGTCCCGGCCGAAGCGGTCACCCCTGTCAATAAAGACCCTGCAGGGGCGATCGGTGGGGGCATTGAAGGGGATCTCGACTTCAATGTGGCCCTCGGTCCCAAAGAAGTGCATCTTCTGGTAGGCAACCAGCTGCGTTGAACAGATGAAACTCGACTGGACATCCCCGAAATCGAGGATCGCGGAGGCCAGGCGATCGGTCTGGAAATCGGGATCATACTCGACAAGGGCAATGACCCTTTCCGGTTCTGAATCGAGTACGAATCGTGAAGTGACGATCGGGTAGCAGCCGATGTCCATTACCCCGCCCCCGCCATAATCGGGTATGTTTCTCACATTTTTCGGGTCGCGATTGAAATAACTGAAGACCCCCTGGATGGCTCGGATCTCGCCGATTTCTCCCGCTTGGACACGCCTTCTGACTTCGACCCACTGAGGGTGGGTCCAAACCATGAAAGCTTCCTGGAGCTTGACTCTGTATCTGTCGCGAAATTCGATCAAGGTCTGGGCTTCAGGCGCATCCAGCCCCAGCGGCTTTTCACAGAGGACATGCTTTCCTGCTTCGATCGCTCTGATCGTCCAGGGGACGTGCAGATGGTTTGGCAGAGGGTTGTAAACTGCGTCGATCGAAGGATCGAGCAGGAGTTCCTCGTAGGATCCGTACGCTTGCGGAATGTTCAGCTTCCGTGCTGCGCGAGCGGCCTTCTCTTCATCCCGTGAGGCAATTGCAGTAATCTCTGACAGTTCCCCGGCCTGCATCGCAGGAATAACCTTTTCGACTGCGATCTTCGCTGCTCCGAGGACTCCCCATCTAACCTTCTTCGCCATAGAGCTGACTCCTGAATTTGAAGAACGGTATCAGAATTGGAAATCGATGGCGAGAGGCTCAGGAGGAATTCGTCAGTTGTCAGGCTGTGAATGGCTAAGGGCCCGCGTGGATTTCGAAGCTCTTGAAATCCCCTGCCGAGTTATGCCCGGCCCAAACCCCAATGCGTCCCGTATTCCGGTCGGTCAGCCGATCCACTGCCAGGGACGGTTCGGAACTCCCATTCACGTAAACCCGAATGCTCGAATCTTCGACCACGATCCTGGCGTGAAGCCATGCTTCGGCTTCGGGTGGCGGAGAAATAGAGTTTTCGAATTCCCCGGGGCGGCTTGAACGGAGTGAATGCCAAGTGTACTCGGGGTGGCAAATGTATTGGACCGAGTGGCTTTGGCGGTCGGGATCGGGCGAGCGGAAGTTAAAGGGCCTGAAATAGACGGCTTCGTAAGTTTCATGGTCGGCTGAATGGAACGTGACCCCGACAAAGCTTTGTCCAGGCTTATTCTTCCCGCGAATATCGAGCTCGATCGTCCCGGTTGTGAATTCAACGTCCTCGAGCCAGGCAGCGCCATCTCCGGGGGTTTCACTCAGACGGATAAACCGCTCACCTCCCTCTTGGACCACCTCGACGTCCCGATTGTGAGCAGTGTAGGCCCCGGTTAAAAGATCGCCCTGCCCGGCGAGAATGATCAGATTAGCGGGAAGAGCAAGCAAACAGACTGTCCCGAGAAGAATTGAAACCTTAGGATAATGCATTGGATCCCTCCTGTTCCGTTTCGACACTCTATTTTTTAACGCTAAAGGAAGCTGCGGGTTCCAGTTGCTGAGCTAAAGTCTGGTCTTCATCCGGGGTCGGGCATGAGACGGCTACGGCGAGATGCCCTAATCTCTGAGAAGGCGATTGGAATGCAGGGAGTCCCTGTGTACTATGAGCAAAGTGAAAAAGGGGGGAGCTTTTCGCCTCTGACGGGTCAATTCAAAGGAGTCTTCTGTGAATCTGTATTTGCTGGGAGCCACACTGATTGCCGCCTTGGGTGGGCTGTTGTTTGGATTCGATACGGCTGTTGTCTCCGGAGCCAACGACCATCTGAGGGAGAGCTATCAACTTTCACCCTTCTGGCTCGGGTTCACTGTGGCAAGCGCCCTGATTGGAACGATCTTCGGGGCAATCCTCGCGGGACGCCCGGCTGATATCTGGGGACGTCGAACGGTCCTGTTCTGGATTGCGGTCTTCTACTTCGTCTCGGCAGTTGGGAGTGCGCTGGCCTGGGATTGGTACTCCTTTCTCGCCTTTCGATTCCTGGGTGGACTCGGTGTCGGGGGCGCCTCCGTCGTCTCACCGATGTACATTGCGGAGATCTCGCCCGCACGTTACCGTGGACGACTGGTTGCAATTACCCAGTTCAATATTGTTCTTGGGATTCTGCTGGCCTTCTTTTCGAACTATACGATTGCCGGAATGAATCTGGGATTCGTTGAGTGGCGATGGATGTTCGGTGTTGAGGCGGTCCCAGCACTCGCCTTCTTTCTGCTGCTCTTCCTGAATCCGAATAGCCCGCGATGGCTGGTCGCCCAGAAGCGAATGGAGGATGCCCGCAGCGTTCTGGAGAGGTTGGGTACGGACAAGGGTAGTGTCGAGCAGGAGTTGCGCGAAATTCGGGAGTCCCTTGACCTCGAACACCATTCCATCAAAGAGCCGTTTCTGCAGAAGGCTTACCTGCGTCCGATCCTTCTTGCAGTCACCATTGCGATCTTCAACCAGCTGTCGGGGATCAATGCCTTGATGTACTATGCTCCGCACATCTTCAAGATGGCGGGAGCTGGAGCGGAGAGTGCCCTTCTCCAGACGGTCGCGGTGGGAGGGATCAATCTGGTCTTCACCATGATGGCGCTGGCTGTTATCGACCACTTCGGACGCCGGAACCTGATGATCCTGGGATCGATCGGCTATATCGTGAGTCTGAGTAGCACTGCCTGGGCTTTCTATACCTATGGGACCGAATTCAATGAAACGGGCAGCATCATTGTCTTGATCAGTCTGCTCGTTTTCATCTCATCTCATGCCTTTGGACAAGGAGCTGTGATCTGGGTCTTCCTCAGCGAAGTCTTCCCCAATCGGATCCGAGCCAGAGGGCAGGCGCTCGGCAGTTTTACCCATTGGGTGATGGCGGCACTGATTTCTTGGACATTCCCCATCTTCGCGGCTCAGTCGGGAGGACACACCTTCGCGTTCTATGCATCGATGATGGTGCTGCAGCTCATCTGGGTAATAGTGGTAATGCCTGAAACGAAGGGTGTCCCCCTGGAAGAGCTCCAGCGGAAACTGGGCATCAAATAATCGAGGAGAGCACCGATGACCTATATTGCAGACGAGAAGCGATATGACTCAATGATCTACAATCGCTGCGGCCGCAGCGGGTTGAAACTGCCTGCCGTATCGCTGGGATTGTGGCATAACTGGGGGGGTGTCGACCCCCTCGAGAATGGCCGTAAGATGCTTCGAAGGGCCTTCGATCTGGGAATCACCCACTTCGATCTCGCCAACAACTACGGGCCGCCTTATGGATCCGCCGAGGAAAGTTTTGGAAAGATCTTCGCGAAGGATTTTGTGGGCTATCGAGATGAACTGGTGATTTCGAGTAAGGCCGGCTGGGACATGTGGCCGGGACCCTACGGCGATTTTGGATCGAGAAAGTATCTGATCGCCAGCCTCGATCAGAGTCTGAGGAGGATGGGGATCGATTATGTCGATATCTTCTACCACCATCGTCCGGATCCAGAGACGCCCCTGGAAGAAACGATGGGAGCGCTGGACCAGATTGTTCGCAGCGGCAAAGCTCTCTATGTGGGAGTCTCTCAATACGAACCCGAAAGGACTCGGAAGGCTGCGGCCATTTTGAAGCAGATGGGAACGCCCTGTCTGATCCACCAACCTCGGTACAGCATGATGGATCGTTGGATTGAAGATGGATTGACAGAGGTCCTCGATGAGGAAGGGATCGGCTGCATTGTCTTCTCTCCTTTGGAGCAGGGACTTCTGACCGATAAGTACCTGCAGGGTATTCCGGACGGCTCGCGCGCTGCCAAGCCGGGAACCTACTTAACCCGTGAGCAGGTTACCGACGAGAAGATTGCAGTCGTGAGGGCGCTGAATGAAATCGCTCAGCGAAGGGGGCAGACGCTGGCCCAGCTTGCGATTGTTTGGACACTGCGCCTCTCAACCGTGACTTCTTCATTGATAGGAGCCAGCCGGGTCGCACAGATTGAGGACGCCGTCGGTGCCCTGCAGAACCTCGAACTGAGCGGAGAGGAACTCAAGGAAATCGAGCGGGTGTTGGCAGGTTAAGACTCCCTCGGGCCACACCCGTTCTTTCGGAACGTAAGATGGCACATGACTCTGAGCAGAACCAGCCGCCTTGTGTTGCCTGCCTGACTCTAGCGCAGGTCGCGAGGTTACTGGAACTGTCTGTGGACCGGATTCGAGTTCTCATCCGAGCCGGGTTGGTGAAGCCTGCACGGGATGTTTCGGGTTACCGGTTTAGCCTTCAGGACATCGTCCTGCTTCGGACAGCTAAGAGTCTGCTGACTGCGGGGGTGTCGGCCAGACGGGTACGGCGAAACCTCGAAAGCTTGCGGAGACAGCTGCCTCCCGGTCGTCCCCTTTCCGGGGTCCGGATCTGGGCCGTGGGCAACCAGATCTATGCCAGCGATGGTGACTCAATGTGGGAGCCCGAGTCGGGCCAGATCCTGTTCAACTTTCAGGTGGATGAACTAGCCGCAGAAGTGGCCCGTGCTAACATTGCATGGGATGAGCAAGCTTAAAGGCGTCCTCCTTTTGGCCCTGGTTGGGGTTCTTGGAACGATCGGATTCTACTGGGACACATCACCGCCAGAGGTCGGCTGGGGGGATGAAGTGATCCTGGGCCGTCACGGAGTCGTTAAGATTACGGTTGAAGACTCCGGGAAAGGACTCCGGTCGGTCGAAGTGATCCTCCGGCAGGGAGAATCAGAGGAAGTCGTTGCAGGGCAGTCTGCGGACCGGACGATGTGGCCCTGGGAAACTTCCTCGGGTTCAGCCAGCTTCCAGATCGTTCTGTCCGAGGTTGAGAGCAGGTTGCAGGACGGCCCCCTCGAAGTTGAAGTCGTCGCTGTCGATCAGGGGAACCTCTGGCTCTTGTCTCGTGAGACCCGGGATATTCGACAGTTCGAGCTCGACACTCAACCTCCAAGGGTGGCACCCGTTTCCCAACAGCACTATCTCCGCCAGGGAGGTTCTGAAGCGATCGTCTATCAGCTTTCCGAGGCCGGTTGTAGCTCGGGTGTACGGGTAGGGGAAAGAGTCTTTAACGGATTCCCCATAGGAGAAGTGGGAACCAACACCTTTGTCGCCCTCTTCGCCCTGGCCCATGATCAGGCTGCCAGTGAAGAGGATGTGAAACTCTGGGCGGAGGATCGGGCCGGGAATCGAACGGAAGCAGGCTTCTGGATCCGGATAA
>CP070717.1:1750799-1755095 GCA_020350445.1 Acidobacteriota bacterium
CATTTCTCGTACTTGAAAAGGGAGTCCCTTAGCGTTTGGAGTCCCGTTCCATCAAAGGCGGTTGTTGGGCGTCATTTGGACGGACCGGCTGTGAAGATTGCCAAGCTGCTGACTTGATTAGCTGGCTCTCGCTGCAAACGGCAGCGGACTTAGCGAAAATTCTCCACCAGCATGATGTCTCTTGATTCCTCTGAGCTGCCATAAGCAAAGTAGACCCACTCCTCGTTCTCTTGAACTCCGAACGAATCTAGGACATAGGGGCCTTCCAACCGAAAGAACTCTTCTTGTTCACCGGTTCTGAGATCCTTAAAAGAGAACGAGAAACGCTCTCCCCGGACTGGCGTTGCGAAGTAAAGGCGATTTCCCGCAAGATCCCAATGCAACCACTCGACATCCTGGTCAAGGACCTGTTCGGCCTCCCCGCCCTCGACGGGAATACACCAAATCCCCGTGTACTTGTTTTCCATTCCCGGCCGAAAGGTTGAATAGTAGACATACCTTCCGTCAGCAGACTCCCGCCCAAATGCGGCTCCTGTTTTAGTGATCTGAACCGGCTCCTCATTACCTGCGGCGGAAACCTTCCAAAGCTGTTTCGTTGAGGTCAAATCCGCCAGATTCCAGGGAGAACTATCAGCCCGTTACTCGCGAGCAAACACACAACTTAGCCAACGGTTTCGCTGCCTGCTTCGTTCGCCGTCGGCGTCACCTGCAATTGACGATCGCCACAGAACGACTTCAGCCCCTGAGGCGAGCAAGAGCCGCACTTGACCTGGAATCTGGCAATAGAAATCTTCGAAAGTAGATCAGAGGATCGGCTGATGATTTACTTGCGATTGAATTTAAGTTAGCGTATTGCCACTCTTAGCCAACTCACTTTCTACTTTGACTGGTCGAATAGGAAAGAGCATGGGCAGTGCTTGACCTCGAAGTAGGGAGAACTTCTGATGTTACTCGATCAAGGTTACTGACTCAGAAAGGCTGATCTATGAAACTGTGGATCTATGCGATTGTTTTAACCTTTGCCTCTGCTTCGGCAGGGCTTTTCGGTCAAACGGGCCGAGTCATGCTGGTGCTCGACGGCTCCAACAGCATGTGGGGGCGGATCGACGGCACCGAGAAGATCGTCGTGGCACGGGAGGTCATGAGTCAGGTCCTCTCCGAACTGCCCGACGATATGCAGGTGGGACTGGCCGCTTACGGCCATCGCCAGAAAGAATCGTGTGAAGACATCGAGGTGCTACTGCCGGTCGGAAACCACTCCCGGACCGAACTGGAGGCGGCGATAACGAGTGTACAGCCGAAAGGCAAGACACCGATTACGGCGGCACTCCAGCTGGTGGCCGAAGGACTCGATGCCCCCACGCAGCTGATCCTGGTCAGCGACGGCAAGGAGACGTGTGAGGGAGATCCCTGTGAACTGGTACGGAACCTGCGTGAGCGGGGGGTCGACGTCACAGTGCACGTCGTCGGCTTTGATGTCACGCCCGAGGAAGGTGAGCAGCTGAACTGTATTGCCGAGGCTGGGGGCGGTCTTTATGCGAACGCCGGCACTGCCGATGAGCTGACAGCCGCCTTGACTGATATCCGGGAGACCGTAATCGAAGAGGTCGCTGCGCCAGCCGAAGTCAAGCGCACCGCGGCCGTTGCGATCGACAGATCGAAAGCGGGCTGGCGTCTGGAAAGTGAGGGGAAGGTCTATGAGGGACGTCTCTTCCGCTTCTTCACGTTGAAGGGAGACCCGATGATCCAGCTGATCAACCGGGATGCCGTCAATGTCGGCCTGGCAATCGGCGGCGAGATGACTGGCGACCGCATCGTCACCTACGCCATGTTCGTCGAAGGACGCGGTCCGGTCTGTGAGCGGGTGGGTCCGGAGGACTCGTTCCAAATTACCTTTGAGCCTTCCGAAGAGGGTTGGCTGACGGGCAGTTTCAGCGGGATGCTCGCCTGTCCGGAGTATCGTGCGATGCCGGTCGAAGGATCATTTCACATCAAGGGGCCGCGCACCGAAACGGAGGTGAAATGATGATGGCTGGGATGATTGCAGATTGGCTCAAGAATGTCGTAGTCAGCAGAAGAGCAGGCATAATGGTTCTCCTCGCGACGGGCATGATCCTGCCGATGCTGCAGGTGGCGGCAGCTGGCCAAGGGGTCGTCATCAGAAATCCTCCTAGAGGAGGCGGCGAAATTGATTTTCCGATACCCACTACACCAGACGATCGTGGAGATCTTCCGCCTGGCTGTTTCGTAAGAATTCGAAGGAGTCCAGGACTCCTGGGACCGCCTTGTGCAGTCCGGTGCACCGGTACCGCTGCGGAACTGGGCGTGGATTCCCAGAAAGAGTGCAATGATCAGGAAGAGGGCAGTTTCAGTCAGACGCGCGAGAACGGTGAGCCCATTCCTGAAAGCCGACAGAACGAATACGATCCCCAGAATGGATGTGAGATCTTTAAGGGTTGGGCAGGCGTTCCTCGGGTATTATTGGCCTATTTTCCCAATGGTCATCCCCGCTGTTTTGGTGTGACTGGCGAACCGCATTTGTCGACGTACGACGATGTCCGATTCGATTTTCAAGCCGCCGGCGAGTTCATCGCGACGAAATCACTCGACGACAATTTCGAGGTGCAGATGCGCCTGGAACCCTATGCAGGTTTGCCGGACAGGATCAGTGTCCTCACAGGGATTGCAGTCCGTTTGGGGCCGCACCGCGTCTCTGTCCGCGTGAAGGAAGACCAGCCCCTTCGAGTTGACGGTGAAGTTCTGGAACTCCAGGAACTCGTTCCTCTTGAGTTGGAAAACGCTGGTGCCCTGCTGATACGCGAAGGGCGCCGCTATTCGATCGTGCTGGCCGACGGCACCAATGTGCATACCGATCTCTTCTCCAGTCTGATGAATCTTTATATTTCACTCGCCGAGGAGCGCGATGGACGTATGGCGGGTATTGCGGGCAACGGGGACGGCGACAACGGCAGTAACGATTTTCACACGCGCGAAGGGGAGCCACTGTCCTCTCCGCCCGAATTCGAGACGCTCTACGAGGACTTTGCTGAGAGCTGGCGGATCAGCCAGAAAGAATCACTGTTCGATTACAGGCAGGGCGAGAGTACCCAGACCTTCATGAAATCAAATGTACCCGTGCGCCCGGTCACAGTGAAAGACATTCTCGCAGCTGACCGGGCCCGGGCCGAAGAGCGTTGCCGCGCAGCCGGGATCCAGGATCCCGATGTTCTGGAGGAGTGTATCTTCGATTTTGCCTTGACCGGTGACGAGGTCTTCATAGAGTCAGCACTTTCCATGCAAATGCCGCCCGATCTTCTGCCTGAGGAAGCAGATGTCGAGGTTGTCACGCTGGATGCACCCACCAAAGTGATTGCATCATTCCCGATCGAGATAAACGCGAGAGGGCCAACAACGGCCCGCGATCTGGTGTGCATCGCACCGGCTGGCAGCGAGGACAGGGGCCGCTGCCTCGCACAGACGTCCCCCGGAGATGGATCTGGAAGTGAACCGAGGACCCTGAAGCTGAATCTCCCGAACGAGTCAGGTACTTACGAGCTGAGGTACCTTGTTCGTAATCCTGATCTGAAGGTCCAGATCCGTCATCCGCTCGAAGTTCGGGATCCAATAGCTCATATCGAGGCGCCGGAAACGGCTCCGACCGGCGGAGATCTGGACGTGACCTGTGTGGGCGAATGCAGCCCGAACGCTTATATGAATCTGGTTCCAGCCGGGAGTCCTGACGATGTACTGGGCAAACACGCGTACATGACCAGAGGACCGAAAGTGAAGATCCTACGCGTCCCTAAAGAACCCGGTGCCTATGAGCTGCGCTACTTCGCGCACAGTAAGCCAAGGAGAGTCTTCGCCCGTAAGCCGATCCAGCTGGAGTAGACAGCGCCGTCGGGGTCCGTCCCCAAGCGGTCCCCCAAGCGGTCCTCGAAGTCCGTCCCCAATCCCGGGAGCGCCGTTGGCATCGCCACGTTCCGTGATGAAGATATTGGCGGGTTTGATGTCGCGATGGATGATCCCCTTGGCATGGGCGGCATCCAGCGCATCGACAATTTGAATCCCCAGGTCAAGAATCTCTTCCGTGGTAAGCGGCTTGCCCTGTATTCGCTGTTTGAGCGTCTGGCCTTCCAGGTACTCCATGGCGATGTAGGGCTGTCCTTCATATTCACCCAGCTCAAATATGGTGCAGATGTTTGGATGGTCGAGAGCCGATGCAGCACGAGCTTCCCGGTTGAAACGCTCTCGGGCCTGCTGATTGTCGAAATACTTTTCGGGCAAGAACTTCAG
>CP070717.1:1755195-1758089 GCA_020350445.1 Acidobacteriota bacterium
GCCAAGACAGCACAACTGCATCCTAAACTGCACGCAGTTTCGGTTCTTTACATCAGAAATGGCCGGGATACCGACCCCAATCGTCCCGAGCAACGTACTCGCATCGAGGCGCAGGAAGAAGGCTAAGCTGAAACAGGGGTACTCAAGGTTGTCACAGATTGATCACAGGCTCGGTAGACACACTTTCAAACAATGGATGCCAATCGTTTCACGTTAACGAGGAAAGACTGTTTTGAGGACTTACTGGACCTGTTTCGGCGATTGGTTCCGTCTGGGGCGGATGCGTTCTGGATAACGGATCTGGAAGGATACCTGAGGTACGTCAGTCCGGGAGCTGCAACCGCCGCTGGATTCGAGGTTGAAGAACTCCTGGGTAAGCGCCTGCCGGCATTCCTAGAACCGGGAGCAGAGTCCGAAACCCAAGCTGTAATGGCACAGGTGATAGCTCTCGGGAAGCCCTCTGGCCAGTGGGAAACTCAACTGATCGGGCGGGACGGTGGGCGAATCCCGGTCCTGGTAAGTCTCGAGCCACTATGCCTGGGTAGCGAAATCCTGGGAGTCCTGGGAAGCGTAGCTTTTGTCAGTCCACCCAGGGAAATGGACAGGTCCTCGATTGTGCCTGATCTTCGCAATCGAATGGATGTCGTTCTTCGGGAATCGCAGAGACTTCGAGGCAGGATGGGCCTTCTGGACAGGTACCTCCTGTCGGGTTCTGGGCTTTCGGCACTCTTTGAACGGATTCCCGCTCTGGTTGCAAGTGTCGATGCTTCGAAGCGTCTCAGGTTAGCCAACGCCGAATTCGTGAAATGGATTCCAGCAGCCCGCTGCGGAAAGAGGCACTTGAAAGAAGTACTCGGTCCAGAAGTCTATTCCCTTACTGTAACGGCTTTCGAGCAAACGCTCGCTCGAACTCCGGTTTCGCTGGATGTGGCTGTCAAGCTCGAAGAGGCGGAAACTCGATGGCTTAGCTTGACCCTCGTTCCCGAAATTGGCACTTCAGATGTTGTGTCGGGCTTCTATTTCCTCGGCCGCGATGTCACCGATCAGCGAGTGAGTTCCCTTTCCAGGAACGAAGAACTGCTCAGAGCAGAGTACTTCGATCAATTGGTACAGAAGATCGACCTGAGCCGAACCCCTTCGGAGATTCTCATCGATGGTCTCGATGTCCTGGCTCACCAGTTTCCGGATATCGCCGTTAGCCACCTCACGCTCGAATCTGACCTGCATGTGAAGGTGGTCCGCTCCCTGGGTCCAGAACAGCAGCTACTGCAAGAGGGGCTGGAGATCGTTTTCGGAAAGGTCCCCGAGTTTGTTGCAGAACTCAAAAAGGGAGACCCGCTCGTAATCGAGGATGTCGCTTCGGTGCATTCAACCGCCAGTCTTGCTGACGAGCTCATGGGGCATCGGATCTCGGCCCTCGTGGCGATGGGAGTCAACAAAAACGAAGGCCTCTTTGAGTTCTTTCTCTTCTCCACAGATGAGCCCCGTGCCTGGAGCTACCATGAGGTGAAAGTACTCGACCGAGCGTGTCGACATATTGGCCCAGTCATGGACAGCCGACGTAGGCTTGGTAGCTTACTGGAAGAAGCACAGACAAAGGCATTTGCAGCGACCACTGATCCACTGACCGGACTTCCGAATCGACTCGCTCTCGATGAGCGACTCAAGCAGGTCCTGGCGACGGCCAAGCGCGAAGAAACTCAGTTTGCCGTGATCTACCTCGATCTGGATGATTTCAAGCAGGTGAACGATACCTTTGGACACCTCACAGGTGACCAGTTGCTCCAGGAAGTGGCTGAACGTTTGAAGGGCTGTGTTCGTGAGAGTGATACCGTTGCCAGGGTTGGGGGCGACGAGTTCATCGTGCTCCTTCCCGACATCGGTGATGCCGGGTTCACCGGTCCCATTGCCGAGAAGGTCCTCACGACTTTGCGCCGGCCTTTTCAATTAGACAACCTGACGCTTGATGTGACCGTCAGTGCCGGGGTCAGCGTCTTCCCTGAAGATGGTCGGGACACGGTGCAACTCATTGAACGAGCTGATCAGGCCATGCTGGGGGTTAAGAAGGGTGTCAAGGGAAGCTTTGCGCATTGGACTGAACGAATAGGGGAGGCCGCCAGGAACAGAGTCAGAATGGCCAACCGGATTCGTGAAGGGTTTGCCAGAGATGAGTTCTTCCTGCTCTATCAGCCCATGGTCGACTGGGGGACTCGGCTGACCATCGGCGTTGAATCGCTCATCCGATGGCGGATCGATGGAAAACCCGCACTTCTTCCCGAACGCTTCATCCCGGCAGTTGAAGAGTTGGGATTGGAGACGGAGATGCTCAAATGGGTGATCGGTTCCGCCTGCAAACAGGCCCGACACTGGAAGACCGATGGAACGCTTCAGTGGCCAATCACCATCAATCTCGGGAAGGCTGAACTCTTTCGTACGGACCTCCTGACGATCGTAAGCCAGAATCTGACAGAGAATGATCTCGCTCCCGATTCCCTGATTCTGGAAATCACGGAACTGACGCTCATGCAGGAGGATGCTGGCGAAGTTATCAACGACCTCGCAGATCACGGGGTGCAGTTCCTGCTGGATGATTTTGGCACCGGCTATTCATCTATCAGCCAATTGGCTGAAGCGCCGATCCAGTCGGTTAAGCTTTCTCGAAACATCGTTAGTGGACTGCCGAGTGATGAGCGAAGAAAGACAATAGCCAGGGCCACCATGGAGATTGCACGACACCTGGGTCTGGATCTGATCGCGAAAGGTGTTGAGACAACTGAGCAATTGGTCTACCTCACAGAGAACGGGTGTACGAGATTCCAGGGATATTTCTTCTCCAATCCGGTTCCAGGGCATCTTATCCATGCCGTTCTGTAAGCAAATGAGGTGCTGTTTCA
>CP070717.1:1758189-1769231 GCA_020350445.1 Acidobacteriota bacterium
GACCCGCTCACCCTGGATGATTATCGGCGACCACGCAGCAGTTACGATGGAAGGCGCTGACTCCTACGTCGGAGAACAGACTCCCCGGATCACACTGCACCAGGAGGAAGGCCCTGCGGGAATCCTTCAGGAAAGACTCGGTCTGGTTGACGGGCGAGAATACAGTGGACGGATCGTCCTTTCCGGGGACGCTTCCGCAGCGCCGATCACGGTCAGTCTCGTCTGGGGTGGAGGCGCAGGCGACCGCGACACCGTGACCATCGATTCCCTTCCCCAGGACTACGAGAAGTTCCCTCTCGAGTTCCGCTCGGGACGATCAACCGACAACGGGCGCCTCGAAATCACCGGCCATGGCACAGGATCGTTCAAGATCGGTACGGTCTCTCTGATGCCGAGCGACAACATCCTGGGCTGGCGAAAGGACACCGTGGCACTCCTGAAGGAACTCGATTCGCCAGTCTACCGGTGGCCGGGCGGGAACTTCGTCAGCGGATATGACTGGAAGGACGGAATTGGCGACCGCGATCAACGTCCCCCGCGCAAGAATCCGGCCTGGAAGGGGATCGAACACAACGACGTCGGAATTCATGAGTTCATGGACCTCTGTCGCGAAATCGGGACCGAGGCCTATATCGCCGTCAATACCGGACTCGGTGGGATCGAAGCCGCAGCCGAAGAAGTCGAGTACCTGAACGGGACCGTTGAGACCCCGATGGGTAAACTGCGGGCTGAAAACGGACATCCGAAACCGTTCGGCGTGAAATGGTGGGCTGTGGGTAACGAGATGTATGGGGACTGGCAACTCGGACACATGCCACTGGAGGAATACACGAAGAAGCACAACCTGGTGGTCGAAGCAATGCGCCGCGTGGACCCCTCGATCTACCCGGTTGCCGTCGGAAGCATGGGAGAGTGGAGTTCCCGGATGTTGAGCGACTGCTCCGAACATATGGATCTCATCAGTGAACACCTGTACTGGCAGGACAGAGACAGCGTCGTCGAACATGTCGCTCAAGCCGTCTCTTCAATTCGGCAGGTCGCCGACGCTCACCGGCAGTATCGCAAAGAACTCGACGTCCTCAAGGGGAAGGATATCCGCATCGCTCTCGACGAATGGAACTACTGGTATGGCCCCAATGAATACGGGGAACTCGGCGTCCGCTACTTTCTCCAGGACGCACTCGGTATCGCTGCCGGCCTGCACGAAATGTTTCGCAACAGCGACATGTTCTTCATGGCGAACTACGCTCAGACGGTCAACGTCATCGGGGCAATCAAGACCACTCCGACAGAGGCCGAATTTGCCGCGACCGGCCTGGTCCTCAAGCTCTACCGTCAGCACTACGGAGCCATTCCAGTTACCGTCGAGGGAGACTTCGGAGATCTCGATATCACAGCAGCCTTGACCGAGGATCAGACCGGCTTGACCGTTGCCGTCGTCAACCCAACCGAAGACCAGGCCGCGGTCCCCGTGAGCCTGACCGGCAATGAACTCTCCGGGACAGCACGGGCCTGGACCCTCACCGGAAAAGACCGCTGGGCCTACAACGCCCCGGGGAAGGCTCCGATGATCCAAATCGATGAACGGTCCTTTGATGGTCCGCTTGAGAAACTCGAGGTGCCACCACTGAGTGTCACGCTCTACTGGCTACCCATCAAGTAGGAACGCAACCGTTCCAGCTACACCAGCGCGCCAACGGCCGTGGGACCGCCTGGGGCCAGCGGCAAACGTAGGACAAGCATCCTGCTTGTCTTCCAAACCGGAACCCCGTATGGCCTCGGGAAGGTGAATGGGGGGCAAAGGCGAGTCTCCGGTCTCTGGCACCCAACACCCATAACCCAACACCCATAACCCAAAACCCATAACCCAAAACCCATTCGTTACCTGGAGACAAGCTGGAAGCTTGTCGTACTTTCACCGAAGAACGGTTGCCAGCGGGACGCCAGCGTTCCGATGGGGGTTAATCGGCTGGGAACATTGCCCTTACCAGCGGGGCCAGGGCGTAGACCGCCTTGCGCTTGTTCAAGGCATAGATGTGAATGCCGTCGACATCTTCCGCCAGAAGATCTTCCACCTGATCGATCGCATGCTCGAGGCCGAACTTCTCCTGGTCTTCATCGGTCTTCCCATGCAGCCCGCGCATGACCTTAGCCGGGATGGAACAACCGCACATGATCGAGAATTTAGCGATTTGTGAGTAGTTCGAAATCGGCAGAATACCGGGAAGAATCGGGACTCGAATCCCCCGCCGCCTCAAAAGGTCCCGGTAGCGGTAAAAGTAGACATTGTCCAGGAAGAACTGGGTCACGATAAACTCGGCTCCAGCATCGATTTTCGCCTTCAGATACTCGACATCCTTCTCGACTGAAGCGCATTCCACATGACCTTCGGGATAGCCGGCACAGCCAATGCAGAAGCCCCCCTGATCAGAGATGAGCTGGATCAAATCGGCCGCGTAGCGGAAGCCCCCTTCAACCGGACGGAATCCCATCTCTCCCCTTGGAGGATCTCCCCGCAGGGCCATGATGTTCTGCACCCCGCTCTGCCGAATCCGGTCCAGGATTCCGATCAACTCCTCCCGCGAATGCCCCACGCAGGTCAGATGGGCCATGGCGGTCACACCCATTTCATTTTGAACATGATCCACCAGGTCCAGGGTGTTCACCTGGGAACCTCCCCCGGCTCCATAGGTCACCGAAATGAACTCCGGCGCGTACTCCGTATAGCTGGTGAGTTTGTCCTTCAACGCCGTGATGCCCTGCTCTGTCTTTGGCGGGAAAATCTCAATCGACAGCAGGGAGCGCCGCGGCGGAATCTTTTCACTGACTTTTCGAAAATCTGCCATGCTCCAACCCCTGTAAAGGACGTTGCATCACACTACCACATTTCGGATGCCAATCCGCAGAATTCCGCCGAAGCAACCCTCCCCGTTCAATCCTGCTAGAATCTGACAAAGAACTCCCTGGACAGTTTGTTCCAGCCCCGATGGCTGGGGGCGTCTTGGGGAACACCCGAAAACCCATTCGGTTTTGTGAGATCGCTATGACCAAAAGAGACACTGTCCGATTCCTCCTTGTTCTCTTCCTGTGTTTACCAGTCTGCGTACTGGCCCAAGAAGAGACACCCCCCGATCCCGATGAGATCCTGGCGAACAGCCTTTGGCCCCGAAAGATCGAAAAAGGGGACACGACGTTCAGCATCCATCAGCCACAGGTGGAAGAATGGGACGGATCGGTCGTCCAGGCTCGAGCGGCGTTTTCCGTAACGAAGGGAGAAGAGTCCCCCCGGTATGGGGTCGTCCTGCTCAGTGCTGCGACCCACGTCGACAAGAATGCCCGCCTCGTGACACTCGATAACATCGACGTCATATCGGTGGAATTCCCATCCGATGAAGAACGAGAAGAGACCTTCCTGGAAGGGTTGCGCAGGCTGGTCGTTGAGAAGTCCAGAGTCATTCCTCTCGATAATTTCGAAGCGGCCCTGGCGATTCTCGAGGCCGAAAAACAGGCCAAGACCTTTCCGCTTAGGAACGATCCACCGCGGATTATCTTTTCCGACGTCCCGGCGATTCCGATCTACGTTGATGGAGATCCCGCCTACCGCGTCTTCGAGACTTCTCGAATGGAGCGGGTCATTAACACGAATGTTCTGCTCGTTCGATTTCAGTCCTCGAAACACTTTCTGAAACTCTTTGACGGATGGATGGAGTCCGCAAAACTGACCGGCTCCTGGACCGTCGCGACGTCCCCGCCGAAGGACCTCGAGAAGATTGAAGAGTGGGCCCGGGAATCGGAAAGGGTCGATTTGATGGAAGGTTCTCCCGATCCCGAAGAGCCGGACAAGAAACCGTCCCTCTCTCAGGGGCCGGTACCCATCATCCATGTCGCAACCGAGCCGACCGAATTGATTGTCACCGACGGAGAGCCCCAATTCGAGGCGATCGAAGGGACCCAGTTACTCTACGCATCGAATACGACGGGTCACCTGTTCAAGCATTCGGGAGAGGACTCGCTCTACGTCCTGATCTCAGGTCGATGGTTCAGGGCTCCCGCTACCAATGGTCCCTGGACCTTTATCAAGGGAGGGCAGCTCCCGGCTGATTTCACGAACATTCCCGACGACAGCCCAAAAGAGAATGTCAAAGCTTCAGTCCCGGGTACGGTTCAGGCGCAAGAGGCCGTCATTGCGGCAGGGATTCCCCAAACCGCCGATGTGCGGATCGGTGAGGCCAGGATGATCCCGCCACTGTTCGACGGAGACCCTCAACTCAAGCCGATCGAAGGGACCTCTCTCCAATACGTCGCCAACACTCCAACACCGATGATCTTCACCGACGGACACTATTACGCCGTCGACAATGGAATCTGGTTCACTTCATCCGCAACCGATGGACCCTGGGCTGTCGCTCGCTCGGTTCCCGCCGAAATCTACTCCATCCCGCCCAGTTCCCCGCTGCATTACATCACCTACGTCCGAGTCTACGCGGCGGACGAGGAGACCGTGCGGGTGGGCTACACCCCGGGTTACAGCGGTACCATGGTGACCACGGGATCGGGCGCGATCGTGGTCTACGGGACCGGCTACCATTATCACCCCTGGGTCGGAAGCTACTGGTACGGTCCACCCGTGACCTATGGCTCTGGCGTCAGCATTACCTACACCCCCTGGACCGGCTGGTGTTTCGGCTTTGGTTTTGGGTGGTACTGGGGTCCCTCCTATGCGACGGTCGGTTGGGGATGGGGACCCTCTCCCTGGTGGGGTCCGGTCGGCTGGGGCTGGTACTACCCGCCGCCCTACTATGCCCGTTACGGGTATGCCTGGGGCCCTTATGGCGGCCGTGCTGCCTGGGGACCCGGCGGTTGGGCCGCAACGACCGGTAACGTTTACCATCGTTGGGGAGATACCGGAGCTGTCACGCGAAGATCGGGAGGATACAACGCCTGGACCGGAAACCGTTGGGCCAACCAGGTCGGCATGTCCTACAATTCCCGCAACGGTAACCTGGCAGCTGGCCAGAGAGCCGCCGTGGGCAACGTATACACCGGAAACTACGCCTATGGAAGACGCGGGGCGGTCGTGAACACCGACACCGGTCTCGCCGCTCGCGGCGGCACGGCCACGATCGGCAATGCCCGAACCGGAAACTCGGCGACCGTCGGGAGAGCGCAGATCACCAATCCCAACACGGGGCGCAGCGGAAGTGTCGGCGCAATACGGACCGATCAGGGTGGCGCCGTCCGGGTCGGAGACTCTGTCTTCGCCGGCAAGGACGGCCAGGTCTACCGCCGAGGCGATAGCGGATGGGAACAGGTCAACCGGAACGGGAGTTGGAACAAGGTCCAGAACCAGAACCGGAACCAGTCACTCAACCGCCAGTACAACAGCCGATCGACGGGAAACCAGCGATACCAGAACTACCGGAGTGGTTCCTATCGCACGATGCAGTCCCGTCCCCGCGGCGGTGGTCGACGGCGATTCTGAGGAGGGCTGTGGCAGGATCCAGGCAGCATTACGACCAGGAACTCCAATAAATTCACACCAACGAGGGGGCGCAACGGAACCTTGACCGGGTCCTGACGTACCGTAGTTGAACACTTAGACTACGGAGGATGAAATGCCCCAACCGACTGCCTGCAGAATCGCTCGTTGTTTGCTCACATCGGGAATCCTGGCCCTAACCCTGACAGCCGCCTCGGTCGCTCCCCGAGGACAGACTCAGGAGAGTGACCAGGCCCCGGCCGTGGATGCCCGCTACACCGAAGCTGCTATCGACTGGATCAGTGCAAAGCTGGATGAAATCTACGTATTTCCCGACGTGGCCAAACAGATGTCCGAGCACCTCCGCCAGCGATATGAGGAAGGAGCATACGAAGGAATTGCCGAGGTAGATGCTCTGGTCCGCAAGCTCACTGAAGACCTTCAGTCGATTTCGCATGACAAGCACCTGCACGTCGACCCCGCTCAGCAGGCACCACTCGAGAATCTGACGCAGGAAGAGAGGCGGAACCGAGAAGCCCGTGCGCTCGAACGGCGGAAATTCGATAACTTCGCGTTCCAGAAGGTGGAACGCCTTCTGGGAAACGTTGGGTACCTGAAGTTCGATGCCTTTATGGACGCTTCATACGCTGGAGAGACGGCGATCTCCGCTATGTCCTTTCTGGCCAACTCCGATGCCCTCATTATCGATCTGCAGGATAACGGAGGAGGTAGCCCCAGCATGATCCAGCTGATTTCCAGCTACTTCTTCGAAGAACCGAAGCATCTCAACAGCTTCTATATTCGGAAATCGGATGAAACCAGGCAGTTCTGGACCTCCTCCCACGTCCAGGGGCGGCGAATGGCAGAGATACCGATTTTCGTCCTCACCTCCCTGGGGACTTTCTCAGCTGCCGAGGAGTTTACCTACAACCTGCAGAACATGAAGAGGGCAACCATCGTGGGACAGACGACCAGGGGCGGAGCCCATCCGGTCGAGTACCACCAGAACGCCGAGTTACAGATCGGCGCTTCGATTCCATTCGGTCGCGCTGTCAATCCGATCTCGGGCACCAACTGGGAAGGGACAGGGGTAAAGCCCGATGTTGAAACCGAACCAGGTCAGGCAATACAAGTCGCTCACAAGCTGGCGATCGTCAGGCTGCTCGAAACAGCCGATGGTCCCCGCAAGAACCGCCTGGAGTGGATCAGTGGATACTTGAGCGCACTGGAACATCCCGCCGACGCCTCCGATGAGAACCTCATCCGATTCATCGGCCAATACGGGCCACGGCGTATCTTCGTTGAGAATGGACAGGTCTTCTACCAGCGAGAGGAAGCCACCAGGCGCCAACTGTTCAAACTCTCTGGGAACCTCTTCTGCCTGGAAGGGCTCGAGAATTTCAGAATCCGCTTTGACGAGGATGATCAGGGCAACGTCACCGCCATCACTGGCGTCTACTTCGGCGGCTACGAAGACCACTCGCCACGAGATCAGTGACCCTTTGGTCCCCAAATGACCTGCTCGCCCGACTAGTCGCCCCTGGAAGAACGCCGGTCGGGAAACGAGACCGAAACGCTGGTTCCGGGCGGGACAAACTGACGGATCTTCCGAGAGATGCCTGAGAATTCGTCTCCCCGGCCCCGGAACCTGACCTGCACCGCCGAGCCGGGTGGAAGGTCTCTCAGGGCCTTCTTCAATGCGGCTGCAGTCAGGTGCTCCTTTCCCGGGTCGATCTCGACAACGCTCATCGGACGGCTCGGCAGTTCAATGAATCTGAGTTCGTGCAAGCCCAGCTTTCCCCCGGTTCGCCGGCAGATCTCAATCAGAAAGAAACCCTTGGGCTCCGAACGTTCGGCAAATGAGGTTCGCTCGATCGATCCTGGGTAGATGACCGGAGCCCTCAACCCCTGGTGCCGCAGATCATGCGTCAGGACCTGGGCCCGGTGAATGTGCCCGGAAAGGACCGCCAACAGCCCTTCAGGCAGACTCCTGCCCGCCACCACATCCTGCGCATGCCTGAAACAGAACTCCGCTGGACCGACCGTTGCCCCTTCCACAGCCTGATGGATACAGAGAAGCGCCCCGTCAGCCCCAAGATCCCGCCACCCGGTCCGATCGACCCAGTCGGAGAAGGTGTCGCGGATATTGCCCCGGACAAAGGGAAAACCAGCCAGAGCCAGTGTTACCCCTGCTACATCCAGCCGGAACGTCTTCGGTTGCCCGAATACCCGGATGCCCGGATGGCTCAGAAGCAGCCGGAATGGGATAGCTGACCGCTCGTGATTTCCCGGAACAATGAAGATCGGCATCCCGCTGTCAGCCAGAGCCATCAAGGGTTCGAATACCCGGGTGGCCAGGCCCAGGGGAATCCGACTTCTGAAGAAGAGGTCCCCACCATGGACCACCGCATCAACCCGCTCTTGAAGGGCGAATTCCAGCACCCGCGCGTAGTTCGAGACGAAGTCTTCCCCGCGCCGGACCTTCTCGACTCTCGGTCGTTGAGGCAGGTCGAAGCCAAGATGGGTATCTGCGAAGAAGAGCAGTCGGATAAGCCTGGACATGCGTTTGTCATTATCGCATTGATCTTGTGATGATCCCGGTTGGCATTCCCGTCTCAGGTATGCTTCACTTAGAGTCCAACTGGCTCCAAGCCGATCGAGCCGATTCAAAACAAGTTGATCGAGAGAAAGGGGATACGAAAATGCGCCGGAATCGACTGGAAAGATTTGGGTTCTCTGTCTTTATGCTCATGCTCATGTTCACTCTGCTGGCAGGTACTTCTCCAGCTCAGCAGTACCCATTCCAAAACCCGGATCTCCCGCTGGAAAAGCGCCTCGACGACCTGGTCTCCCGGATGACGCTCGAGGAGAAGATTGGACAGATGCTCTACACGGCTCCAGCGATCGAACGTCTTGGCATCCCCGAATACAACTGGTGGAATGAGTGTCTACACGGCGTCGGAAGAGCCGGTCTTGCAACCGTCTTTCCCCAGGCTATCGGACTGGCGGCCACCTGGGACTCCGAGTTTATGCATCAGGTGGCAACGGCCATCTCTGATGAGGCGCGAGCCAAGCATCACGAGTTCGTCCGTCGCGGAAAACGACAGATCTACCAGGGCCTGACCTTCTGGACACCGAACATCAACATCTTCCGGGACCCACGCTGGGGCCGTGGCCAGGAGACCTACGGTGAAGATCCCTACCTGACAGGACGAATGGCGGTAGCCTTCATCAAGGGCCTGCAGGGTGATGATCCCAATTACCTCAAACTGGTAGCCACCGCCAAGCACTTCGCGGTTCACAGTGGACCCGAACCGAGCCGCCACACGTTTGATGCCCAGACCAGCGATTACGACCTGTACGAGACTTATCTCCCCGCCTTCGAAGCAACGGTCCGAGAAGCCGGTGTCGAATCGATTATGTGTGCCTATAACCGCTTCCGGGGAGAAGCAGCCTGCGCCAGTCCTTTCCTGCTCGAGAAGACCCTGCGCGACGATTGGCAGTTCGACGGTTACGTGGTTTCCGATTGCTGGGCGGTCGTCGATATCTTCAGATACCACAAGATCGTTGAAACTCCGGCGGAAGCTGCCGCAATCTCCGTCAAATCGGGGACCGATCTCAACTGTGGTTCCACCTTCCCAGCCCTGACTGACTCCTACGAGCAGGGGCTCATCGATGAAGCTGCCCTCGATCAGGCGGTCCGCCGCCTCTTCAAGGCCCGGTTCAAGCTCGGAATGTTTGATCCCCAGGATCGCATCCCCTGGGCCCAGATCCCCTACTCAGTCAATAACAGTCCCGAGCATCAGCACCTCGCACTCGAAGCGGCACGCCGCTCAATCGTGCTGCTCAAGAACGCCAATCAGGCCCTTCCGTTGAGCAAGGATCTGAAGACCCTTGCCGTTATTGGGCCCAATGCCGATGACCGGTTCGTTATGCAGGGCAACTACAATGGAACAGCTGAACGACTGGTCACCGCTTTGGATGGAATCCGTGAAGCGGTCTCGAAAGACACCGAACTGCTCTATTCCCCCGGTTGTCACATCGCCCCCGGCGTTCCGACACTCGTTCCGATCGCCTCACAATATCTTCGCCCGCTCAAAGGAGATGCGCGAGAACAGGGTTTGACCGGCAGCTACTTTGCCAACAGTTCGTTTGAAGGCAAACCGTCCCTGGTTCGAACCGACCCGGTCGTCAACTTCGTCTGGCGCGATCAGACTCCGTTGACCGGAATCATGGCCGATGCCTTTTCTGTACGGTGGGAGGGGTTCGTGGTCCCACCGGTTTCAGGAACGTACAAACTGGGTGTCAACGGACTGACCGGCTACAAGCTTTTCCTGAATGACGAACAGATCGTCAGCCACTCCGATGTCCACCGCCCGCACGAGAATACTTCCGATGTGGAACTGAGTGCCGGGAAGCTGTACCACATCCGCCTGGAATTCACGAACGTCAGTTCCGATCCACAGGCCCAACTGGTCTGGGCGATTCCCCAGGAAGAACCGATTGAGAACGCGCTGGCAATCGCCCGAAAGGCCGACGCCGTGGTCTTTGTCGGAGGTCTCTCTCCTCAACTCGAAGGGGAAGAAATGCCGGTCAAGGTCGAAGGCTTTGAAGGCGGAGATCGGACCAACGTCGCCCTCCCTTCGACCCAGATGGCACTGCTTCAACAACTCGTAGAGACTGGAAAACCGGTTATCGTCGTCCTCATGAACGGAAGTGCACTGGGGACAGTCTGGGTCGATGAAAACGTGAATGCGGTCTTGACCGCCTGGTATCCGGGCCAGTCCGGCGGTACAGCCATCGCCGAAGTCCTGTTCGGCGACTACAACCCCGGTGGACGCCTGCCGGTGACCTATTACCGATCGGTGGACGATATCCCCGATTTCAACAGCTATGACATGGAAGGCCGTACCTACAAGTACTTCAGAGGCTCGCCGCTCTACCCCTTTGGGCATGGGTTGAGCTACACCTCCTTCGGCTACCAGAATCTGGTCGTCTCCGATCCGGAGGTGAGGCCTGGACAGACGATCACGGTTTCTGTCGAGGTTTCCAACTCGGGCAGCCGCGCAGGAGACGAGGTCGTTCAACTTTATGTCTCGGATCGGGAGGCCTCCTTTCCCGTGCCGATCCGCACTCTGGAGGGCTTCAAGCGCATCCATCTCGCCGCCGGTGAGAAGAAGACCGTAGCCTTTGCTCTCTCTCCGTCCCAGTTTGCACTCGTCAATGCTGAAGGCAAACAGGTGATTGAAAGCGGTGAGTTTGAAATCAGCGTCGGTGGCAAACAACCGGGGTTGACGGGAACGGCCGATGCAGAAACAACCACAACGGTCTCAGCGACAGTGCGGGCGGCAGAGACCTTTACCCCTTAGTTGACACGGGGTAGAGCTCCCTCATTTTCATTGACCTTGGGGGCACATCTGCCTATGATGAGTGTACTGAACAGGTGGCTCACCATAGCGGACTGCACCCTATAAGGAGGGGTTGAATCATGTCGTTTCGTTTCTGTCGTCGTGCCTTACTTTTGACCGGCCTGGCAATCGCTGTCCCTGTAATACTGTGGACC
>CP070717.1:1769331-1772758 GCA_020350445.1 Acidobacteriota bacterium
TCAACCGAGTACTCCGCCGGGTAGAGAAAGGCTCCCGAGCTCGAAGCGGTGAAGCTGAGCTTCGCACCCGACCCGCTGACCTCCACCGGCTTCCAGGAAATCGCCGGAGCCGCATTCGAAATCAGGAAAGGTTGACTGATCAACTGGGTCTCGAGCGCCCTGTCGGCAGGATTGCTCTTCCTGTCACTGGCGACAACCTTGACCTTGAAGACACCATCCGGGTGACTGAGCCCATCCATCACATAGTGGGAGTCTTCCAGATCCTTTGCCAGGAGAGCCCACTTCGTAGTCCCTTCCCTCTGCAGGTAGACCGAGTAGATCAGCAGATCGTCGTTGGCGTCGTCGGCTTTCCAGGAGAAACTCCGGGATCCCGGTACGAAGAGTTTTCGCAGCGGGATCACAACTGTTGGTGTCTCCAAATCACGGATAGCTGACGGGAGTGATGCTGAGTGTGCTCCGTCAGGGCCACCTGGAGAAACCCCACCCGAGGCATTTGCCTGCGGGAACTTCATGAGAGCAATACCCGGGGCATGGACGGTTAAGGAGGTCAGGCTCGGGGCCACATTGGCCTGCAGGTAGGTGACCGCGACATGCTCAACCGCATTGTTCTGGGTCAAGAGGACTTCCGACCTCGCTTCAGGTCCGAATTCGACCTTCCACTGAAGATAGCGCGAAGGAACACTCTGAATCTTACTCCCCTCGGAAGTACTGTAAGGTCCCTGCCAGTCCGACCAGGTTCGATCAGGCTTCTCAGTGTTGCCAGCTCGAGTGAAGAGACGTATCGCATCCTTTGCCGTCGCCTCACTTACTTCCCATCGTATCGTCCCCCAGGTCGCAAGTACCTTGGCATCCAAAACCTCTGAAAGGTAAATACCTTTGTCCGAAGGCTTAGTCTCTAGCCGAAAGACCTTTCCAAGATTACTGGTCACGCCATAAACAACCCCGCCGATCTCGATCAGTTGCGTCACCTGTTCTTCCACGCTGTCTACGAGGACAGTAACGAACCCTTGGGGCGAGACAGCCAGGATTCTTCCCTCGTTGCCCGTCGCGACGAGCAGGCTGCCGTTACTCTGGACGAGGATGTCGAAAGCCAGTTCATCGCTGGAAGAATACCGCCGCTCCACACCATTGTTCTTGTCGATCTGGTAGATCTCGAGCTTGGCCCCCTTGGCCTTACCGGCGACCTCTACCGTGGACTCCTCGGAACTGTCCGAGCTTTTCGATGACTGATTCGACGCCGTAGAAGCTTCCGCTGAAGGCTTTCCTCCCCCGGAAAGTGCCACCACGAACAAGTTACCGTAACGATCGACATCGACCGCTTTCACTTCTTCCAGGTCCGTGTCGAGTAACACGAACGGCTTTCCATCCCTCGTCAGGCGCACGACCAGGCCACCCGGTGCCGTCCCGGCCACCAGGTTTTGACTCAGATCCCATGCCAGCGAAACAATATGGGTCTCTTCGCTGTCGTAGAACTCCGTCCCTTTCCCATCGGGGGTGACCTTGTAAATCACACCGCTCGGGCCGGTCGCGACATAGAGGTTGTTCCCTGCATCAAAAGCCAGATCCCAGATGTACTTCTGACCGGGTTCGTAAAACACTTCCGCTTTCCCGTCGACGCCGATCTTATAGACCTTTCCGTCCGGCCCTGTCGCGGCGTAGAGCTGATTTGCAGAATCCACTGCCAGGGCGTACACGCCCGCCTCCTCCAGCTTGGCCAGTTCTCCGCCGGGCCCCGAGGTCGGTAGCCGGAAGATTTTTCCATTGTTTCCAGTTCCAAAGAACGCCGTTCCCGACTGGTTCACCACCGCCGAGTAGATGAACGCTTCCTTGGTGTCGATCTGTTCGGTGAAGGCCGGTGCCATCATCAGCTTCCCGTCACTTGTAATCGCGATACCTTCGCCGTCACCTTTCTGAAACTGATCGAACGTCGAGACAATCACATGCTCGGGATGAGCGGCAAAGAGCGTAAAGGGTCCCAACAGGAGCACCAGCGCTCCAACCAGACAACTATTTCTCATGGACATAGGTCAATCAGCCTTTGACTTTTACCTGGATTACTTTCTGGCCGGTCAACACGTAATCCGTGGCCGGAAGTTCGTGTTCGACGAATACGACGCGGTTGATTGGAAGGGTATCACCCGTCGTTTTCTGGGAACTGTAGAGAGCCATAATTGATGGAGGTAATCCGGGAAGCCCTTCGCCCCCGATTACCGCGCCCTGCTGCTCCCTGAAAAGACGGACATAGAGCCGGTCATTCTTCTTAATATTGTTGATCGCTCTCACCAGTTGGCGCAGATTCTGCGGGATGAACTCAGCACTTTCCTGCTGGGCATCGGCCTGGATCAACGACAGGCCGTCACCTATCATTATTTTCAGGTCACCCGGCGGAATACCCTCAGGGATCTTGACCGGGTAACGTTCGGATTCGACCTCACCATTCTCCTTGCGCAGAAAAACGGTTACACCGACTTCCTCACCAGGCCTGACTTCCAACTTATCCTGCCAGACCTTGTCGAGAGCGGCTTCACGCATCTCTTCGGCAGCGTCAATGCGGACATCAATCTCTTCGAGCTCGACGTTCTCGAATCCGCTGTTCAACAGGAAGTGCACTGGAGCTGCGGCATTTATTGCGGCAATCGCGGGTGAACTGGCAATGTCTGAAATCGCATTCTCAAAGTTCACTTCCGGCTGGCCTTTAACGGTGATCCGGCACTTCATCAGAAGGGTCTGCCCGCCGAGAGTGCGTTCCGAAGCCGTAATACTACTATGGACGGTGAAGGTCACCAGAAACGGCGTCAAGAAACTGTCCGCCACAACCTCGTAACGAAACTGACGCTCTTCATTCCGGCTTGTCTTCAAGGTCAGATTCACGGGAATCAATCCGGCCTTCCCACCCTTGACGCCCATGATGCCAGTCGATCGGTCCTGCTGGATCACCCCCACCGACTGAGTTGTCGCCGACAGCTTCTGACTGCTCATCAGGCTGGGGATTACCCCGACGACCGCGGCCTGAGACAAGGGGAGGCTCGTGTTTCCAACGCTCATGAATGGATGGCCGAAAGCGTAGAGCTTGTCACCCGAGATGTAAGTCAGGGTCCCGCTGGCACTGACATCCATATCACCTCGGACAAGCTGGACAGCGACTGTGGACCCGGGCTGCAAAGGAGCATCCTGCCAGACATCCGTACTCGCCGCTCCGCCACCCAGCACGGGTGTCATCCCCATGCGGTGCAGGTAGGGCATGAACTCTTCAACCACAACAGGGCTGAGCCCGGCAAGGCTCAACGGCGTTAATATCGGTCTCAGCTGCCCCTGGTCCGGCAGAGTACCCAGGTACTGGGTTGAATTCAGGAAGTAGTCGCTCACCGCAAAAGACGCATTGGGCAGGCGCCCGAAATTCACCAGTCGAGTTGCACTGAAGGGACGA
>CP070717.1:1772858-1777461 GCA_020350445.1 Acidobacteriota bacterium
CTCAGCACCCGTCCCGACTTCATGGTCTTGGTCTACCCGGTGATTTCATTCATGGACGAGAACACTCACAGGGGTTCAAGAAGGAACCTGCTTGGAGAAGAACCCGATCCTGTACTGGTTGAGTTGCTCTCAAATGAGAAGCAGGTTACGGCTCAGACTCCTCCCACGTTTCTAATCCATGCCGACGATGACCGGGGTGTTAAACCGGAGAACAGCATTCTTTTCTATCTCGCGTTGAAGGAAGCCGGAGTGCCGGCTGAACTCCATATCTACAAGGAAGGCGGTCATGGATTTGGCCTGGCACCCGACGATGCCATACTCTCGAACTGGCCAGACCGTCTTAAAGACTGGATGGAGGAAAACCGCTGGCTCACGCCAAAGTGAAATCAGCGACTTCCCGGAAACGCGGCGCCGCTTCACCGGCTCAATACGAGCTGGTTCAATAGGAGATCGAAATGTTACTGACCTGTGGGAAAAATGTCATGACAACCCAGTTCAAGCTTGGAAAGGTAGTCCTGCTATTGATTGCCGCCGTTCTTGCCTCCTGTTCCCCTTCGACTCCCCGCCTGCAATATCCTGAGTCCCGGACCGTGGATCACATCGATCTGTACCACGGCGTAGAAGTCAAGGACCCCTATCGCTGGCTCGAAGATCTGGAATCGAAAGAGACAGCGACCTGGGTCAAGGCCGAGAATGAAGTGACATTCGGCTACCTGGAAGGACTCCCGGGTCGCGAGGAACTCCAGCAGCGACTCGAACGACTTTGGGATTTCGAGAAGTACGGTGTTCCCGAAAAGACCGGCGGCCGCTACTTCTACACCTACAACACAGGTCTCCAGAATCAAAGTGTTGTCTACCGACTGGATCATCTGGACGGTGAACCGGTCGAACTCCTCGACCCGAATACGCTGACCGAGGATGGAACAGCCGCGCTGACTGCCTTCGAGGTCAGCCCGAACGGTCAGTTGATGGCCTACGGAATCTCGCAGGCCGGTTCGGACTGGCAGGAATGGCAGGTCCGAAATGTCGAGAGTGGCGAAGATCTCCA
Organism: Acidobacteriota bacterium; assembly: GCA_020350445.1. GTDB lineage: Bacteria > Acidobacteriota > UBA6911 > RPQK01 > JAPXNP01. Next base: position 1,773,907 of record CP070717.1, read on the forward strand.
GGATCACCTGCGCTGGATCAAGTTTTCCTCGGTCTCCTGGCTGAGTGATTCCTCGGCTTTTGTCTACAGCCGGTACGACGAACCGACCGAAGGCAATGAACTGGCCAATGCCAACATCTCTCAGAAGGTCTATCTACATCGTGTCGGCACTTCACAGGATCAGGATGAGTTGCTCTACAGCCGGCCCGATCAACCGAGATGGCTTTTCGGGGCCAGCACCACCGACGACGGCCGGTACTTGCTCCTCTCAGTCAGACCCGGTTCAGCCTCGGCGAATGGGGTGTTTTACAGAGACCTCCAGAATCCGGACTCAGGTTTTGTCGAACTCCTCAACGACTTTGATGCCCGGTACCTCTACATCGGAAACCAGGGTACGCGGTTCTGGTTCCAGACCGATTCCGACGCCCCATTGTCACGGGTAGTCGAAATCGATATCACCAGGCCTGCCCGGGAAGACTGGAAGGTCCTGATCCCAGAGGCGGAACAGACACTAACCTCCACTGACCTGGGCGGAGACCGTTTCGTCTGCAGCTATCTCGAAGACGCGCGCAGCCGGCTCCGTCTCTTCACGTTGGACGGACAGGCCTCCGGCGAGATCGAACTTCCTGGAATCGGCGCCGTCAGCGGTCTCAGGACCAATACGAAGGACAGCGAGACTTTTTACAGCTTCACCAGCTTCAGGACGCCTTCCGTCATTTATCGTTATGACGTTGAGACCAACGAGAACTCGGTCTTCCGGGAAGCCCGGCTCAACTATGACCCCCAGGAGTTTGAAACAATCCAGGAGTTTATCCCCAGCAAGGACGGGACCCGAATTCCGATCTTCATCAGCTACAAGAAGGGGCTCGAGAGAAACGGCAAGAATCCTACAATCCTTTATGGCTACGGTGGCTTCAACATATCTAGAACACCCCGATTCTCAGTCTCGAACCTGGTCTGGATGGAGCGAGGAGGGGTCTTCGTTTCCGCCAACCTGCGAGGGGGCGGCGAGTATGGAGAGCAGTGGCACCTGGCCGGCACCAAGCTGCAGAAGCAGAACGTGTTTGACGATTTCATTGCCGCAGCTGAATGGTTGATCGAGAACGAGTACACCTCAACTCCCTACCTTGCCATCGAAGGGGGAAGTAATGGAGGCCTGCTCGTCGGAGCCTGCACGAACCAGCGGCCGGAGCTCTTCGGCGCGGCGGTCCCGCATGTCGGGGTAATGGACATGCTTCGTTTCACCCAGTTTACGATCGGATGGGCCTGGGTTTCGGACTTCGGTTCTCCGGAAGACCCGGATGAATTCAAGGCACTCTACGCCTATTCTCCCTACCACAATATCCAGGAAGGGATCGAATACCCGTCGGTCCTGATTACCACGGCTGACCACGATGACCGGGTTGTCCCTTCGCACAGTTTCAAGTACGCCGCCCGCCTCCAGAAGGCCCAGGCTGGCCCGAAACCGATCCTGATTCGAATCGAGACCAAGGCGGGACATGCCGCCGGGAAGCCGACATCAAAACAGATTGAAGAGGCGGTGGATAAGCTGTCATTCCTGTTCAGTGAACTGGGTTGATCGGTCACAGAGGACCAGCCGGGAAAACAGCGCGCAATGACACAGCCGAGCTCGATTTATAATAGACTGTAGCGCTTTCTCTCTGGCGGTTTTATGGGTACTCAAAAACGAATCAGGAACTTCTGCATCATTGCGCATATCGATCACGGTAAGTCGACGCTGGCTGACCGTCTGCTGGAGGAAACCGGTACGGTCGAAGCCCGTCAGATGAAGGCCCAGCTGCTCGACAAGATGGATCTCGAGCGGGAACGTGGCATTACGATCAAGATGGCCGCCGTTCGAATCTATCATCGTGCGGAAGATGGGGAAGTCTACGAGCTCAACCTGATCGATACTCCGGGACATGTCGACTTCACCTATGAAGTCTCGCGCAGCCTGGCCGCCTGTGAAGGCGCGATCCTGGTCGTTGATGCCGCTCAAGGCGTCGAAGCCCAGACCCTCGCTAACGTCAACCTGGCGATGAACCATAAGCTGACAATCATCCCCGTCATCAACAAGATCGATCTGCCGGCTGCCGACCCAGACCGTGTAGCCGATGAAATGGAAGAGAGCCTACTCATCGAGAAGTCGGATGTCCTGCTCGCCAGCGCCAAGGCAGGTATCGGGATCGAGGAGATCCTCGAAGCGATCGTCCAGAGAGTTCCGCCACCCAATGGTGAATCCGAGAAGCCCCTGCGAGCACTCATCTTCGACAGCCACTTTGATCCCTATCTCGGGATCGTGGCCTATGTCCGCGTCGTGGATGGAGAACTGCGCCCCGGCATGGAAATCAAAATGATGGCATCAGGTCATACCGCCGAAGTGTCGGGAGTCGGAGTCTTTGCCCCGCAGATGCTGGCGGCCGAAAGCCTTTCCACCGGCCAGGTTGGCTTTGTCCACGCCGGGATCAAGGAAATCGGACTCTGCCAGGTCGGTGATACGATCACCGATCGCCGCAGTCCCGCACCGAAACCTCTGCCGGGATACAAGGAGGCTAAGCCCATGGTCTTCTGTGGCCTGTATCCCGTTGATAGCGACCAGTTTTCCGATCTGCGCGATGCCTTGACCAAACTGCAGCTCAATGACGCTTCCCTGCACTACGAACCCGAGACATCGGCCGCCCTGGGATTCGGTTTCCGCTGTGGTTTTCTCGGCCTCCTGCACAGCGAAATCATCCAGGAAAGGCTCGAACGAGAATTCGACCTCGAACTGGTAGCGACTGCCCCGTCGGTGGTCTTCAAGGTGACCTTTAAGACGGGAGAGGTCAAGCTGATCGATAATCCGGCCCACTGGCCTGCCGTCGCTGATATCGCAGAGGTTGCCGAACCCTATGTGAAGGCGGTCATTTTCACGCCCAACTCCTACGTTGGTGCCTGCATGGAACTCTGCAACGAACGCCGCGGCGATTTCGACCACATGGAGTACGCCGGTACCGAAAGAGTGATCCTGACCTACTACCTGCCGCTGTCCGAAATCCTCATGGATTTCTTCGATGCACTCAAGAGCCGCACCCGCGGCTATGCCTCGTTCGACTACGAATTCTCCGGCTATCGCGATAACAACCTCGTCAAACTCGATATTAAGATCAACAACGAACCGGTAGACGCACTGAGCTTCATCAGCCATCGCGACAGCGCCTTCTACAAAGGCAAGGCCCTCGTCAAACGATTGAAGGAGGTCCTGCCGCGCCAAATGTTTGAAATCCGGCTTCAGGCCGCTGTCGGATCAAAGGTGATCGCCGCCGAGAAGATTCAAGCCCTGCGCAAGAATGTGACGGCCAAGTGCTACGGCGGAGACATCACGCGGAAGCGAAAGCTCCTTGAGAAACAGAAAGAAGGCAAACGCCGGATGAAGAGCGTCGGCCGCGTCGAAATCCCCCAGGAAGCCTTCATGGCCGTCCTCAAGCTGGGGAAGTGAGGGCATGCCGAGGAAGAAGGGAGACGTTCCGCAAGAACTCGCCGACCGCGTCCTGTTCGAGGCGGACCGCACTTGCTGTGTGTGCCGTCTCGAACGAAAAC
>CP070717.1:1777561-1785579 GCA_020350445.1 Acidobacteriota bacterium
CGCAGCGCCTCGAGATAGATTTCCTCCCGGTAAGCAGTGCGCTCTTTCCAGCAACGGGTCAAGATCGGGATCCATTTGGCTGCCAGGGCGCGGATCGCCTCGTGTTGGGAAGCACCGCGTTCCCGCTGTTGGTGATAGTAGGCATGTGCCCAGACGCAATGGGGAATCGAATACTGGGCAAATTCGTGAAACGTCTGCTTGAGGAACTTGGCGCAGACGAACCGGTGGTGCACCCAGCGGCTCTTGCCACTCTGTTCGGTCACCGGTGCAATCCCGCTGAAGCATTTCATCCGGTAAGCATCGAAGCGTTCCCGATCCGTCCCAAAGGCCACCAGCAGCCGGGGTGCCAGTTGTCGCCCCGCTCCCGGGAAGGAGGCAAAGATCGCTTGATCTTCGTGCCGTTCAGACACCTTCTCGATCTCCTCCTCCAGTTCCTCGATCTGCCGGCCCAGCAAACGCAGTTGCTCCACGTACAACCGCACCACCAGCGGGTGTGTCTGCAGAACCACCGGATCATCGGTCAAGGCCACCCCCCGAGCGATCCACTCCAGTCTCTGCCGGGTCCGTTCCCGCCGACAATGGTGGCGCTGAAAGAACCTCTCCAGTGTGGATCGACGGGCCCGCTGGACCTGCTGTAACGACGGCCAGTCACTCAGAAAATCCAGCACCAGCGCCGAGTCCACCTCACTGAACCACTCCAGAACCTGCGGAAAGTACTCCTTGAGCTGCTGCTTCAGACGATTGGTCGTTCGCGTCTTCTCCTCCACCAGTTTCCGCCGCTGTTCCACCCAGGTGCGTAACCGGCGCGTCGGCGCCTCTTCCGCTTCCCAGGCCGTCAAGTATTCCCGGTGCGTCAAGGCAAACCGCAGCAGCAGTTCCGCGTCCTTTGGATCATCTTTCGCCCCACTGAGCCGCCAGGTCTTCCGGTAACTACTCAACGCCTTCGGTGCAATCGGATACAGCACCAGAAAGTCGTACTGCATCAGGGCATACAGCAACGGACCCCGGTTCTCTTCCACCACCACGGCGACTTGCCGCCCTCCAAACCGCTGCCGCAGTTCCCGCATCCTTTCATGCAACAGCTCCGGCTTCTGGTCCAGGCAAAACCTCTCCACTCCCTCTCGCCCCACTTCCTGCAGGCAAACCCAGTGCTTTTCATCTGCCCAGTCCAGCCCCAGCCACGCAACGATCGTTTCCCGGTCCTTCATCGTCCACCTCGCTTCCTCTTTTTTGCTTGGCTTCGGACCGGCGCAGATCCTATAGTAGAGGTTGTTGTAGTCCACATCCGAGTATGCGTTTGTGGTCCGAAACTTCCGCCGGGTCCGAATGTCCCGCTTTAGTCGTTTCGGCGACTCGACGCTTGCGATTCGTAACCCGGCGGATCATTCCTCTCATTCTCTATCAGGTGTTGGAAAAGAATAAGAGGTGTTCACCTGTGACCACCTATAGGACGCTTACGTTCCGGGGAGACAAGCTGGAAGCTTGTCGTACGTTAGTGACCGTCGGTTTGAGCTATGCTATTCTCCCGGGCGTAGACACAAGGAGGTTATTCATGAGGCCGAAGGTTCAGTTTCTGCGTCGCGAACTGGTGGAACAGATCATTGCTGAAGCTCGGGAGCTACTCGGAACTCTGGGAGTCGAAGTACACAACGACGCTCTGGTGTCTACCCTGGTCGATCATGGGGCGGAGGTTCAAGGGGACCGGGTCTTGATCAAGAGTGATCTGATTGACCGGGCGCTCGACTCTGCACCTGATTCCTTTACTCTCTACGATGTTCTGGGAGAAGTGAGCCACGAACTGCGAGGCGACCAGGTTCATTTTACCCCCGGGTCGGCTGCTATCCGCGTAGTGGATCGCCAGAGTGGTGAAGCTCGCCCGCCAGTGGCTGAAGACTATCGGCAGTACACCCAGATCGTCAGCCAGATGGAGTACATCAAGGCGCAGAGCACAGCGATCATTCCCACAGATGTGGATCAGCAGATCGCTGACAGCTATCGGCTTTATCTCAGCCTGCTCTACTGCGAAAAGCCCGTCGTCACCGGCGCGTTTACGATCGAAGGCTTTGAAGTCATGAAGGATCTTCAGGTAGCCGTTCGAGGATCGAGTGAAGCACTTCGCGAAAAGCCTCTGACCGTCTTTTCCTGCTGCCCGACGGCGCCCCTCAAGTGGAGTGACGTAACCTCTCAGAACACAGTTGACTGTGCTCGCTACAATATTCCAGTAGAGTTCATCTCGATGCCGCTGGCCGGATTCATGTCTCCGGTCACCCTGGTCGGTTCCCTGGTCCAGCACACCGCTGAAACCCTGAGCGGAATTGTCATCAGCCAGGTCACGAACCCCGGAACACCGGTGGTCTATGGTGGCTCACCGGCAATCTTCGACATCCGATACCAGACGACCCCAATGGGAGCGATCGAGACAATGATGCTCGATTGTGCCTACTGTGAGATCGGAAAGTACCTCGGACTCCCGACGCAGGCCTACATTGGTTTGAGCGACGCGAAGCAGCTCGACAGCCAGGCCGGACTCGAAACCTCCATGGGAGCCACCCTGGCCGCACTAGCGGGGATCAACAGTATTTCGGGCCCGGGGATGCTCGACTTCGAAAGCTGTTTCAGCCTTGAGAAGCTGGTACTCGACAACCAGATCTGTGGTATGGTTTTGAGACTGACTGAAGGAATCCAACCGCGAGAGGACTTCCCCTCCCTGGGACACTTCAAGGAACTGCTCGAGGAGAAACATTTGCTGATCTCAGACCATACCCGGAAGTACCTGAAGCAAGAGCACTATTTTCCATCGGAGATCATCGATCGTGCCAACCGGGCCCGTTGGACCAGTGATGGGGAGCAGACTCTCGAACAGAGGGCAAGACGATCGGTCGAAGATCTTTTGTCCAGTTACAGGCCTTCCCGTTTGGACGCCTCCGCCCAGTCCGACCTTCACCAGATTATGGAATCCGCCGCGAGAACTTGTGGGATGCAGAAACTGCCGGGATTCAAAGCGTGAGCCAGATCTTCGAATTCACCCCCGAACAGGTTTACCCCAGTCGCGAAGCTGTCTTTCAACACCAGGGAGTCCCGCCCGGTGCCAGGATTTCGGAACAGTCGCGAAGTCTTCTCGAACGATCGTTCGAACTCTTTGAAGAACTCGCGGCACCGATCGGCATGTTGGCGCCCATCAGTCCGTCCGATTTTTCAGAAGTTCTCACCGGCGAGGGTGAAAACGAAGAACACCACCCCGTACTACAGATCTTCCCGAAAGGCGACTCCCTCGCCCTCTTTGCCGCTACACTTGGTCCCGAAATCAGCGACCGTGTTCAACAGTACTTTCAGGACAAAGATGTCGCCATGGGCTATACGCTCGACTCGGTCGCCTCAATCGCCGCCGACATCGTCGCCGATCTCGTCCAGGCACGTTTCGATGGGGACCTGAAGGATGCTTCGCCAGATACCGGGGTCTTGCGCTACAGCCCCGGATACTGCGGCTGGCACGTCAGTGGACAGAAGAAGCTCTTCAGATACCTGAATCCTTCTCAAATCGGGATCAGCCTGAACGAGAGTTGCCTGATGAGTCCGATAAAATCAGTTTCGGGTGTCCTGATCGCCGGGCCAAAACAGATTCACATCTTCCCGAATTCCTACTCATTCTGCGCGCTCTGCCCAACCCAGAGTTGTCGCTCTAGAATCCGCGATCTACTGTCGAGTGAACGATGGGCGGCAGGCTAGCATGTTTTCACTCCGTTCAGCTCGTGAGGGCCTGCCCGAACCTGTACAGCTTGAGACGGGTCCTGGATTCGTGTTGACGCAACATCAGTCGCATCAATACAATGAATTCTAAGTAAACCCACATTCCCTTAATCGGCAAATCAGGAGGAAGATATGGCCTTTCCGAGAGTACTTCCCCGATCGGCGTTGAACCTGACGACTGTGATCAGCGCTGTTCTCGCCGTCCTTGTATTGCTTCCCTTTTCGTCAATTTACGCCTCTGAATCGGACAATGGTCAATCCCTCAACTGGATAGGGCCGGAAGGAAGCGTGCTTCCGTTTAAAACCTACGCCGAGATCGAAGACTTCCTGCGCTCAGCCCAGATCACGAGTGTCGAGAAAATCAAGGTCGGGATCAACGAGACCAAGAAGGTCATCCTCCAAAAGGATGGGATTCAGATGACCGCGGCTTTTCGGGACGTGGAGATCTTCAAGCAACGCTTTGAGGATCGGAACGGCCTGCGCTTCAATTTTCGGGATTCCTGCATCTATGAATGCGCCGCGTACGAGCTCAGCAAGATGCTGGGGCTCCCCCATGTGCCACCAGTCGTTCGGCGAACCCTAGAACTGGAGGACTTTGTCAACAGCAAGGACTTCAAGAAATTTGAAGATCAGGAAGGGACCATGCAGGCTTGGGTCGAAGACGCTTTCACTGAAAAGGACCGGGTCGATAAGAAACAGCGGCCTCCCGATTTTGGGGCCTGGGCCCAACAGCACCACCTGATGGCGCTGTTCGACAACCTCATCTTCAATGACGACCGAAACCTGGGGAACATACTGATCGGACCCGATTGGAAGATCTGGTTCATCGACTCAACGCGTAGTTTTCGGACCTTCGCTGAGCTCAAGGACCCGGAGAAGATTAAACGCTGCGATCGTTCGATCTGGGAAAACCTCCAGAAGCTTACCGATGAACAGCTCGACGCGACCCTCAGTGAACTTCTCAGAGAACCGGAACTGCGGACCCTGAAGGAACGGAGACTCCTGTTAATCTCACATATCGAGGGGCTGATTGAACAGTACGGGGAGAGCTCGATCCTCTTCAGCATCTACTAGCGTGACATCTCCGATTTCAGGGTCTCTACCAGACAAATCCAGGATCAGGTCTTCATCGTGCGGGAAGCGACGGGATCGCTGTCAGTTCCCATCCGCCGCCCCTCCATTCGAAAAAGAGCGCCGTCACCATCGGAGTTGAAAACTGCGAGACCCCTTCAATCTCCAGATAACCCAGGAAGCGAGCAGGCAATTCGAAGATCTCCGTAATGAAGCGACTGTAGATCTGAGAGAGTTCGAGGTTTTTCGACCCCACCTTCACACCTTCCGCGTTGAACAACGTCAGCTTAATAGTCGCTGGCAAGTAGGAATTGGGGTCAGACAGCATACTCGGTTCAATCGAAAGCGCCTCAGGCAAAATCGCAACGGCGGTATCGCGTTCGCTTCCCGTTTCGATCGGAACCAGCCACCGGTTCCCCAAGTCACGCTTCGGCATGATCCCGACTGACTCGCGGACTTTGCCATCGACACGGGCATCAAAAAAGAGGGCCGCGGTGATCGGATCGGAGGATTCCAAAACGATGAAACCTGTCTGAAGCTGCGTTGAACTCGATCCAATCACGAAACGCTGGATCGTTTCACTCTCGAGGGCAATCTGAAACTTCGCTTCCCCCTCCTCGACATCAAGAGCCAGCCCGTCCAACGTCTCAAATCCGGCGGCACCACCGATCAAAACCCGCACCGTCTGGTCTTCATTGGAATCATTGACAACGAGCAGAACCGCCTGCCAACCACCACCTGTCGCAAAATAAGGAAAATAGGTGGTTTCCGCCAACAGGACTCCCTGCAGCGAACAGATGACGAGTCCCGAAAGAACCAAGCCCAGTACAGCAACCCGCACAGAGTGATACTGCAAATTCATCACGTCCTCCCATTCCCAGAACCTTTCCGATCCAGCCGAAGAGGCCCCTCCATGCACTTCCCAGATCAGGCCATCTTCCGAACAGCCCGGCGGGATATAGAACCAGTGTAGTCGAGTCAGTAACGACTGCCAAGATTATCCCTCGACAACCCTGACCAACCGTAGTTTGCCCAGGGGTCGACAGGCAACTGCTAATGTCAAACCTGATACAAACTTACTTAACTATTATTTTATAAACGTTTTTATCCTCCTATATTTGCAGATCGAGCCACCTGGTCACAGGTCCGGCACTTCGGATTCCCTACCAGCCATAGGGCTTCGGCAGCCTGTCGTCTCGCTGATAGGGAGGCTCCTCCTTTTCGGGCATTTCGTCGTCAGGCCATTCCCAAGCCCAGTCCGACCGAGTAAGGTCGTCCGCATAGAACCTGAGGTACAATTCGATATCCTCCTCACTCCAGCCGCCCAGCATGTCCCAGTGAATCGCGCTGTTCTGAGGCACCACCTCCGTAGACCACTCCCGGGTGTCTTCCGTGCAGATCTTCTCGAGCAGTTCACGGTCCGACAAATGGTCCGTCTGTTCAAGGAAAAACCTGCGTTCCGCCAGCTCGTTGATCGCATTCCAGAGAGCTCTGTGAACTTCTTCATCGGTCAGTTCGGCCGGATTTGGGAAGTTCAGCGGAGGAAGGACCTTCTTTGGGACGACCCCCTGCTCCTCTTCTTCAGCACGAACTACGTTTCTCCAGAACTGCTCCATCATGTCAGGGGGCGCATCTTCGGCAGTCCAGTTGATCATCTTGCCGTCAGCCAACTCATCGGCCCGGCTCCTCAGACGCTCAATCCGTTCCGCCTGACTCAACACTTCCAGTTCCTCCCAGTCAAATTTCGTTCTTTTCTTCATCATTGCCTCCGGTTTTGATTTCGCGTTTAAACATCACTGCCTACTAATAACGTCCGACTTTGGAAAAGTGCGAAATCGTCGGAGTACCAACGCATGACGCCCCCCGGCCCCGCCCGGAAGGTAAGCGTCCCCGCTTGCCACCCACCGTTAGCGGCAACGACCAACGACCAACAACCAGGAGCCAACAACCACCCACAACCGAGACGGTTACGTTCCGGCGAGACGGTCGCGTTCCTCCCCAGCGGCCCCCTCAACCCTGCTGTCACCCGGCGTATTCATTCAGGCGATCGATCAACTCGAATACGAATTCCCGATCTTTTGGGTCGAGCTCGAATAGATCGAGTGAAAGTTCGAGCGTGAGACTTCCCCCACTCTGGAGCTGAATCCTCTTGGCCACCACCGCTTTTTTCGCGGGTAATTCGACAGGAGCTGACGCCGGAGCCGAAATCGGCATCTCTGCAGACGGCGAGTCGGCTTTCGAAGATTTCTTCCCGCGATGCGGCTTGATGTAAGGGGATACCGCAACGCCGGCCTTACGGGCCAGAGCGATGAAGAAGGAAATCGATCGTCGAACCGTCTCCCCAGACGCTCCGGTGTCTTTGAACAGCGCCTCTATTTCATGCGGCGTGGCAGTTTCCAACTTGAGGTCGGACTGCAGGACAAACGAGTACGCACTGGCCAGCATCTCACGGTAGCCCCCCTTCATCGCCGCCCCTTCGGCCTTCACCAGTTTCTGCAGGCGCTCGGTCGGACGCCCAGAGTCAGACGCTAACCCCAGGTAATTGAATGCCAGCAACAACTGCGACTGGATCGTCCCCGACTTGTTCGCCAGGATACTTCGGTCGATCCGAGAAGGCAGCCCCCTGGCCTTCAACTCCAACAGGAAGTTCTCGAACGTACGATATGAGATATACGGAGGAATCACCTTAACCTTCGCTTCCATACCACTCCTGTCCCAAAGTATATCAGGAACGAATCGCCGTATATATCAATTCCGTATTCGATATATCAACGTCCGACTATTTTTGATCGGTATAAAAATGTCTGTCATTCTTCCGGCAACACAAGTTAAGCGAGATTAGGAGATAACCTCATGAAACATCATGATTTAAGAAGTTGGAGTAGTGGCGAGAATCAGTCGGCCGGATCCCTGCAGCGCCTCACGAAGGTACGATCCAATCCCCTGGAGAAATTCAGACAGGGTGTCCCCCTCACTGAGGAAGAGAGTTTTATGATCGACGAGTACTGGACGGCTCATGTCTCAAACCTCGCGGCGATGTTCGTACCCCGCGAAGGATAGATTTTTATCGAACGCGCCTGCCCTACCCAAAGCGGCGCATTTGAGCTGCGGTGGCCCACCCACCATTGAAACCCACCCCCCCGGCCACCGCAACCACCCCCCCCCGTTGCCGTCCCACGCGCAAAATAGCAACAGGACGA
>CP070717.1:1785679-1795742 GCA_020350445.1 Acidobacteriota bacterium
CGACCGCCACAGCAGCCGACAACGGCGTCTGCTCGGTTCCGTTGCCGCTCCCGAAATAGACCGCAACCGGAATGAGCAGAATGGCCAGAACAGCCACGCTGGCAGCCATTCGATACCGCAGCCAGAAGCCTCCGACGGTCCCCGAACGAGAACCCGTTTCACGATTCAACAGTTCGTGAAAGTCTGGAGCCGATCGCTCATCCTGGCGCCGCAATTCTTCAAACAGCTGCTTTATCTGAGTATCGTCCCTTTTCATATTCATTTCCGATTCCCGCCTTCTGCATCGCATCCTTCAGTCGTTTCTTGCCCCTGTCGTAATGCGTCCGGGCAGATCCGATTGAAACTCCCATCACCCCTGCAGCCTCTTCGACCGTCAGTTCGTGGTAGAAGACCAGCTGAATCACCTCTCGCTGACGGCCCGATAAATCTTCGAGCAAAGACTCGACACGGGCCCTCAGTTCTGTCCGAAGTACTTCCCGCTCCTGGTGTTCAGGCGCGGAGTCGATGGCAAACAGGTTCTTCATCCGCTCGAACTGTATGGCCAGCCGGTGGCGTCGTTTCAAGGCCCGATTTCTGATCACTGCGAAGAGCCAGGTCTTGAAACTCGAGCGGCCCGAAAAGCGCGCTCCCTTCTCCAGGAGACTCAAGTAGACCGACTGAAGCAGGTCTTCCGCCTCATCCCTGTCTCCCCGGGAACAGAACAGGGCCCAGCCGAAGGCTGCACAGTGATGCTCCTGGAGTAGCAGTCTGAGTTTCGCTCGATCCATCGATTCAACTTTATTCACAATTCACCGGGTTAGTGCCCTCCCGGGCGAATCTATATGACAGTGAAACAGGAAAAACCGTCTGAGTCGAGGGTTGGAGGGCGTTAGTGCGTCAATGGGTTGGTGCGTTGGTGCGTTAGCGGGTTAGCGCGTTAGCGGGTTGGTGCGTTGGCGGGTTGGTGGGTTGGCGGGTTAGTGCGTTGGTGCGTTAGCGGGTTGGTGCGTTGGCGGGTTAGCGCGTTAGCGGGTTGGTGGGTTGGCGGGTTGGTGGGTTGGTGCGTTAGTGCGTTGGTGGGTTGGTGCGTTGGTGCGTTGGTGGGTTGGTGGGTGAACGCGCGAACACGCTCACCCGCTCACGCACTCACGCTTTCAGACACTGATCGACGATCTTCACCGCCTGGTTGGCATCCCCGCCGTATCCGGCAGCGCCGATCTGATCGGAATACTCCTTTGTGACCGGGGCACCTCCGATAATGACGGGAATTCCCTCTTGGCCGAAGTGTTCAACCAGCGTCTTCATGTAGGGCATGGTCGTCGTCAACAGAGCACTGCACAGAACCGCCTGGGCTCCCTCGGAGACCGCCTTCCCAAACTTCTGAATATCACAATCAACCCCGAGATCGATAACCTCGTAGCCCGCGCCCTTCAACATCATGGCAACCAGGTTTTTCCCGATGTCGTGCAGGTCACCCTTGACCGTCCCGATACAGACCTTGGCCGCACTCTTGTGTCCGGCTTCAGCCAGAACCGGCTCGATCAGGTCGAGTCCGGTCTGCATAGCCCGGGCTGCTATCAGCATGTCGGGAACATAGACTTCGTTTCGGGAAAAGCGCTCTCCCATTTCCCTCATCGAAGGAATCATCGACTCATTCAGAAGTCCAACCACATCTCCGTTGGAATCCAGCACGGACTGTACGATTCTCGTCACTGAATCCCGATCACCTGTGCATATCGCAACAAACAATTCCTCATTTCGCGCCATCGCTCGCTCCTTTCATCACTCGCAATATTAGCACCCGCTTCGATTAAGGCAAGAGGGTTCCTTTCTGGACCCGGATGTCAACAAACGGTGACCACCAATCCCTGGTAGTTGATCCCAAACTGAAAGAAGCGGGCCCGGTCGTTGGGGGGATCTGACTCGAGGGTCTGTCTGACCTGATTGGCATCCTGACTCGATTTACAGACCAGCAGCAAAAAGCCGCCTCCCCCGGCCCCGAGCAGTTTCGCACCCCAGAGGTGGGGCTGCACCCGGCCCAGGATAGACTCGACCTCCGGTGTCGTCGAGCCGGGATCCAGCTTGTTGTTCAGCCGCCAGGCAACATCAATCAATTTCCCGAAAGCCGGCCCATCCCGTCGCGACAGGGCGTCGGAAACCGCCTCAGGCAAAGCGTGGATCCGACGAAGTGTGACGGCAGACGCCCGATCCCGGTTCAAGTAGTCACCCACGACGTCCTTGAGAATGTTCTTGGCCATACGCCGAATGCCGGTGTAGTAGAGCAGCGTCTGATGACCGTTGGAACTTGGACAGAGCAGGTCATCGGTAACAAAGCTGATCCGTGGACTCGGAATCAGACCCGGTTCGGTTCGAATTACCTTGACACCACCCACCACACCTCCTATCTGGTCCTGCCATCCCCCACCTGTTGTCAGTTCCTGTTCGAGCTGAAGCACCTTGTTGAACAGCTCCCTCTGATCCAGTTCAGCCCCGAGAACCCGATTCAACACCGACATCAGCACAGCACCCATGATGCTCGAGGTCCCCAACCCACTCCCGCTCGGGATGGCGGCAAGCGTCGTCAGTTCAATCCCTCCACCGAAGTGTTTCAGCACCTGTTCGAGCGTTGTAACTCCTGCAGGCCACGAGCCCCATTCCGGCGAAAAGCCGGAAAGGGCGAGAGCGGCCTTGGCCAGTGAGAATCCGTCAATGCGAACGTTGTAATCGGTCAACTCCTCGAGCGTCCGTATCGTCACCCGCGTACTGTGGTCGATCGAGGCGATCCGAATCTCTGGCTGATCGAGAATCCGGGCGTAGGCATGAATCGGAGGCTGACCATTCAGATCGACAGCCGCATTGATGACACACCCTCCACGCTCCAACGCATAGGGTGGTGTATCTGACCACCCACCACCCAGGTCAAGACGAGCGGGGGCCCTTCCCCAGACGATTTCATCGCTTCTCAGCACACTTCTGGGGAGTCCGACAGCCTCACGACTGCTTGCAACAATGGTCTGTCCCAACGTCCAAAAAGCTCGTTCCTGGAGTTGCTTTCCCCACGCCAGAAAACCTGAAGGCGCAGCGTCCAAATCACCCAGTCCGATCCAGGTTGCGATTTCCTCATCAAGCTCTACCCGGATACGCTCCACCGGGACATCCCAGTCGACCTGCTGCGCCGTCTGGCAGATCGCCGTCCCCATTGTATGGAGAATGCGACATAGATCGAGTTGATCCAGCCCACTTGCTCCTTCCTCGAGAACCAGTGACTTGTAGGCATAATCCAGAACCGAACTGATGATCTGAATCCGGCCGGCCTCACTCTCCTGAGCCATTAAAAGGGTCAACTCCGCAGCCGAAAAACCACTGCTGAATCGGAACAGCCGGCCGACCTGTCTTTTCAGCTCCTCGGCTCGATTCACCATGCGCCGACTGTGAAAACGCGGATAGTCAGCCAGGAAGGCAATCTCTGCGCAACTGTAGCGGTCGGCTTCAAGCCACGCTTTTCGCTGCGTTTCATCAGCGGATTCCGGAGCATACATCCAAAGCCACTGGGAAAACTCCGAACCCGGTTCTACGGCCGGGAAAAGCTGCGCCGACCAGAGCGACCGTTTCGCCTCTGGCACATCCGAACTCCAGACGTCCGACTCAGTAATCCCCACTGCTTCAAGCCACTCTCTCAACGGCCGGTTGCTATAGGTCCCACCCTGTTCAAGTGTTGGGCTGAAAAGATCCTCGATGCCGTACCAGCGGACAAACTCGACGGGTTTCCCGCTGCGGGACGTCCCTTCCACGATATCCAAACAGGCCCCTTGAGGAAGAGTAAGCGGAGACACGATGTCGGCTCCAACCAAGACATTGTTCCCGTCCAGGTGGAGCGGAGCTGAAACCCTGCATCCTTCGACCCATCCATCCACACCCGAAAGCATCCCCTCGGATGAACAGCTATTGTTCATTTCGAGCAATTGCTGGCGGGCGGAAAACCCCTGGTCCAGGCTGATCAAGTCATGCCCGGTCGTGATCAACTGCTTCAACGTCCCGAAGTGCATGAAACGGCAGTGCGGGACGTGGCAGAGGTGAAACGGGATGTCCCGGATAGCTCGATAGATCTCCCCGAGAGTTTCATCCGAAAGGCTCGAACCTCCAAGGCGGCAACTCTCCAGAAAATGCCTTTCGGTGCCTTCGCGACCCAGTCCACAGCAAATCTCACGGTAGAAATTGAATCCCACGGCTGAAAAGGGTCCGGTTTCCAGTGCCGTCGGCTGGAGTTCGCCGGAAGAATCAGGCTTGAGGTCGAGTAGTTGAAGGAGACGAACACAAGACTCTGCATCCAGGCTCATTACCCCAATGTCGAGCACCGACCTTCCATGCCGGTCGATCGCACCTGCTCGACGCTGCTCTTCGGGAGTCGGCTTCTGCAGAAAGAGGCGGACTTCAGACCCGATCCCGGGGCAGAAGACTCCATGCTTACTGGCCTGCTCGGGAGACGACAAGCTACCCAAACCGGTGATTCCGGGGAAGTCGAAACGGACTCTTTTGGGATCGAAGTCGAGCAGCACATCTCCAGTGGCAATCACCACCTGACCGGCCGAGGGACGATTCGGAGGCAGTGCCAGATAGATTGGGACCTGGCGATCGAATATCGTGTAACTGAGAGTGTGGTCGGATTCACCCGGAACGGGGACGAAGATCTTCCCCGAGGGCCCATAAGGTGGCAACCTCTTCGAGTCACCGCCAGCGTGGACAATCAGAATCCTCAGTTTTCGCAGGGCCTCCACCCAGGAATCTGGATCATTCCGCATAGGTTCGGGAAGTTCTCGCCGCAGAACCTCGAGGAGGCAGATCAGCGTACTGCCACCACTGCCAACCCGCCTTCCCCCCGGATCGGGAACGACCAGAACGTGACCTATTTCGCTCAGAAAGCCCAGCTCCGTCCTAGCTTTCAGCTGTTCTCTGTAGGACTCCGACTGGCGCTCATTCGAAGCTGTCACAATCAAGTAGTCCCAAGGGGTGTAAGCAGCCGGCATCAGTCCTCCACGGATGATTTGTTTATCAGAGTTGCTCCCCAAGTTTCGAGCTTCATCCGAGCGAGTGTACCTTGAATCCGGAGGTGAACAAAGCCGCCGCGGCCCAGTCGGATGAAGGGACTAAGAATTCCCCATATAAAGAGGCTATATTTTCTGTCTTGATTTCGAAAAATCGCTGTAGAATATCCGCACCAAAGGAAACTTCAAGTGTGGAGTTCTCCAGAATGTTTGAGGAGTGCAGAAGATGGAAATATTTGAGTCTCGATATTTGCATCCCTCACCTGTTCTGTTGAGTGATGATTATGAATGGGATGAGTCGGATGACGATGATGACAATGATTTCGATGATTTCGACGACGATGATTTCGACGACGATGACTTCGACGACGATGATTTCGACGACGATGACTTCGACGACGATGACTTCGACGACGATGACGACGACTTCGTAGACGAAGACAACAACGGCGATTTCGACGACTTCGACGACGATGACGACGATTACTACAACTGATTGAAACCGAAGCAGGGGTGTGCTGTACTCTCCTGCTTCGCCTCCTCTCCAGGACCTCAGATTCTCTCGAATCGCGCCTGAAAGAACCTCAGGTACCTCGGTTCATAGACCATCCTCAGACCCCGTACTGAATCACGCCCTTCAAAGACCGCCTTAACCGACTCAGCGACAACATCCATGTGGGCCTGAGTGTAGACCCGGCGCGGAATGGTCAACCGGGTCAATTCCAGTTTTGGATAGCGATGCTCACCGGTTTCGGGATCCCGACCAGCACTGGCGACCCCACGCTCCATCGAACGGACACCAGAGTCAAGGTAGAGTTCCGCAGCCAGCGTCTGGGCCGGGAACTGGCTTTGTGGAATATGTGGGAAAAAGCTCTTTGCATCGACAAAGACCGCATGCCCACCGACGGGCTGAACAATCGGAATATCCCAAGAGGCAAGCAGATTACCCAGATACCGCACCTGATCAACCCGGGTTCTCACATGGTCGTCCGCGACCGACTCCTCTATTCCGATGGCAAGGGCTTCCATACCACGACCGGCCAGTCCTCCATAGGTGTGGAGCCCCTCATAAACAACCACCAGGTTTCGGGCAATCTCGAAGACCTCTTCATCGTTGATGGCAAGCCACCCACCGATGTTGACGAGGCTGTCCTTCTTGGCGCTCATCCAGGCTCCATCGGTATAGCTGCAGAACTCGAGCAGTAAGGACTCGATTGTCCGTCCCCGGTACCCTTCTTCCCGTTCCTGGATAAAGAAACAGTTCTCGACCATCCGGGTGGCATCGAGATAGATCTTGATTGAATAGCGATCACAAAGCTCTCGCAGGCCCTTGACGTTGGCCATACTGACGGGCTGCCCCCCCGCCATGTTGACCGTCCCAGCCAGGCTGATATAGGGGATCTGCTCTGGACCCACCTCGAGAATGACCTGTTCCAGTTTCTGCAGATCGACGTTCCCCTTGAAAGGATGCTGGCTCTGAGGATCGTGGGCTTCATCGATAATGACATCAACAAAGGTTCCGCCAGCCAACTCCTGGTGCAACCGCGTCGTCGTAAAGTACATGTTTCCGGGGATCGTCACCCCCTCCCGGATCAGGGCCTGACTGATCAGATGTTCGGCCCCGCGCCCCTGGTGGGTTGGGACGACGAAACGGTACCCGTAGTACCTCCTCACCGCTTGCTCCAGCCGGTAGAAATTCCGGCTTCCGGCGTAAGCCTCGTCCCCGGCCAGCATCCCCGACCACTGCCGATCACTCATGGCACTCGTTCCACTGTCGGTCAGCAAATCGATGTAGACATCCTCCGATCTCAGGAGGAACGTGTTGTAGCCCGCCTCTTCAATAGCTGCCAAACGCTGCTCTGGCGTCTTGATGCGAATGGGTTCCACCATCTTGATCTTCCAGGGCTCTGCCCAGGAACGCCTGCCGAACTGCTGTCCCATAGTCTTTGGCTGATCTTTGGACATTGTCTAACTCCCGTGGCCACTGGCCCTTGGCCGTTGGCCGCAAACCGCTTACGGCTAATGGCGAAGAGCAAATAGCCAACAGCAAAACCGTGGGCCGCCTACTAATAGCTGCTGGCCACTGCTAGTCTCCATCCAGTGAAGCCTCTTTTCAAGCCCCGGCCTGGGGTCCAACGAATGAGTTTGGGGAACGGTTGACGCTTGAAGGGGATCGCATTCATGCTTATGCTGATGCTGTCCAGGTGAGCTACCTGCTCCTGGTCGGCAGGGATTCAGAAAACCTATGTTTGATCTGAAAGAGCATCCTCATCGACGGTTGAACCCCTTGACTGGGGAATGGGTCCTGGTCTCGCCACACCGAGCGAAGCGCCCCTGGCTGGGACAGGTCGAGGATCTGCCTCCGGAGTCACGTCCTGAATACGATCCCTCCTGCTACCTCTGTCCGGGGAACGAACGCGCCGGTGGGATTCGTAACCCTGACTACAGGGGGACATTCGTCTTCGCTAACGATTTTCCCGCTCTCAGAGACGAAGCGATCGAAGGCGAAGAAGACATGAAAGGCCTGATCGTGGCGCGCAGTGAGCGCGGGATCTGCCGGGTACTCTGCTTTTCTCCCCAGCATAATCTGGCCCTGTCGAGTATGGAAACTGCTGCGATCGCCCAGGTCGTTGATCTCTGGACTCAACAGTTTGTCGAACTCGGTTCCCTTCCCTGGATCAACTCGGTTCAGATCTTTGAGAATCGGGGCGCGATGATGGGCTGCAGCAACCCCCATCCACATTGTCAGATCTGGGCGAATGAAACCCTGCCGAATGAAGTCCAGAAAGAACATAAACGGCAGGCCGCCTACTACAACGAGCACGAATCCTGCCTCCTGTGCAATTACGCGGAGCTGGAACTGGCGGCAGCTGAACGGATCGTGTTCGAAAACGAAGACTTCATCTCGGTCGTCCCGTTCTGGGCCGTATGGCCGTTTGAGACGCTGGTGCTCAGCCGACGGCATCTGACCGGGTTCGACGAACTGATTCAGAGTGAAAAGCAGAGCCTCGCCGACCTAGTGAGAAGGCTGACGGGCTGCTACGATCGCCTCTTCCAGACTCCCTTCCCCTACTCGATGGGCTTCCACCAGCGCCCCACCGACGGATGCCGGCATGACGCCTGGCATTTCCATGCCCATTTCTATCCGCCCCTGTTACGTTCGGCCACAGTCCGCAAGTTCATGGTGGGCTATGAACTGCTGGGAACACCCCAGCGCGACATCACGCCCGAACGTGCCGCAGCGAGATTGCGGGAAGTGGGCAACACGCTAACACGCTAACTCGCCAACTCGCTAACACGCCAACTCGGTAACTCGCTAACTCGCCAACTCGGTAACTCGCCAACTCGCTAACTCGCTAACTCGCCAACTCGCTAACTCGCTAACTCGCTAACTCGCTAACTCGCTAACAGGTTAACTCGTTCAGGTTGTGTCCACAGATCCTGATCAGGGTCTGACGCTGGATACGCCGGCGGAGGGTTCGCAAACGTAGATCTCGCCCCGAATCCCCGATTCCCGTTCGTAGCCGACTCCGACCTTCGCACAAAACTCTTCCGTTCCATCGGCCTCGACCAGGTTGACCGTACAACCTCCGAAACCGGCGCCGGTCATTCGGGCACCTACCGTTGACGAGACGTTGCGGGCCAGTTCAACCAACGTATCCAGTTCTCGACAACTGACTTCATAATCGTCTCTCAGGCTTTCATGAGACCGGTAGAGGAGCTTGCCGATACAGACACTGTTGCCCTCCTCAAGGGCTTCTACCATCGCCAGGACACGTTCGTTCTCTCCGACAACGTGGCGGGCCCTTCTGAACTCGGCATCGGTCAACATCCTGCCGTGACTCTCCAGTTGCTCGAGGGTCACATCTCGCAGAGCCCGGATCCCACCCAGCTCGTCGTTCAGCTTGCGAGCAGCGGACTCACATTCGCTCCGACGGCGGTTGTATTCAGATGCCTCGAGCCTTCGCTGCACCTTTGAATCACAAACCACCACCTTGATCCCGGCTGGCAGAGCGATATTGCGAAAGGACAGATCCCGGCAATCGACAAAGAGCGCGGTACCTTCTTCAGCCAGTGTCGAGACAAACTGATCCATGATCCCGCACTGGACACCCACGAACTCCCGTTCCGCAGCCTGTGACATCAGTGCCATCCGGACCTTGTCCAATTCGATCCCCGTCAAGGCGCGAATCGTCTCGGACATCGCGACTTCGAGGGCTGCAGAACTGCTCAGTCCCGATCCGATCGGGACATCACCGCTCATAACAAGATCCATTCCCGGGACTTCGAGGCCCGCCTTCTGAAACTGCACGATAACTCCGCGGATGTAGTTGCTCCATCCCACCGCTTCACTGCGCTCAATCCGGTCCAGGGAGAATTCATCCCGCTGCGAGAAATCCAAGGAGAACGCCCGAACCCGTTTATCGCTCCGCCTGGAAACTGCAATAGAGATACGCCGGTCAATCGCCGCCGGGAAGACGAAGCCATCGTTGTAATCGGTATGCTCCCCAATCAGATTCACACGGCCCGGCGCACTGGCTATCAACAACGGCGAACTACCGTACTCCCGTTCAAAAGACCGACTCAACTCAGTTTCAAACATGCCCCTTCTCCTTAACGACCGATCCACATTGGCCCCTCAGCCCGATCTTACAACAGTCTGACCTCCCCTGCCGTAGACTTTGTCTTGAGATCAAGGGATTGTCTCAAGGCGATCAATCATCCAAGGGGCACGGTTTGGCCGGAGGTCGAACTGGATCCCGTAACATCGTGCCCCCGAATGCCCCTCGTGCCGAAACGTGCTGAAACTTGCCGAAACCTGCTGAAACGTATGGAACTTCCTTTCCCGTACGCTTTGTTTTGAGATCAAGGAAGTGTTTCAATACGATCAACGTCTGAAAAGGGGAGTCGTATGAATCTCAAAATAGTGCGTACCATCGTTACACTCTTGGTTTTCACAGGTGTTTCGTCCATGGCTGTAAAGGCCCAGGGAAATGACTGGGAAAACCCAAAGGTCTTCGGGAAAAACAAGCTGGAGCCGC
>CP070717.1:1795842-1801134 GCA_020350445.1 Acidobacteriota bacterium
AAGGTCTTCGTGCGGGCCTTTGGCCCTGCCCGAAACCTGTCCCCAGGCCTTCGATTTCTCACGATAACCCTTTCGCCTGGGATTGTCACGCCTTTGGATCTGACACTCGCTTCAGCGAAAACGATCCGCTTGCCGACTTCACTGATCTCGATATCCGTAGGCACTTCAACTTGATAGAGGAATTCGACTGGTAAAGGGTTCAGGCTGAACCGCAAAGCATCGAATTCACGGGTGATAACCATCCCTCCAGGGAGAGTCACGGAGCGCCCGCTCTGTCCGGTCGTTAGTTCGAGCACAGACTCAATATGGCCTTGATTCACCCCTCGAAGCGTCCCTGAAATATCCCTGAGTACGTGACGGACCAGCTGTTTCCGCACGATCGGCAGGAGGTTCTCCAAGTCGGAAATCGGTAGGGACAAGCCTTCTTCTGAGGCACTGCCGATTTCGCTCAGGCGCAAGCTCACTTCCCTGTTCAGGAAGTCGTCAGTTTCCCTGAGCAGAGCGGCTGTCCGTGAAAGGACAGGCTTTAGTTTGGGATTGAATCTCTCTTCCAGTGTTGGGATCAGTTCGTGGCGAATCCAGTTGCGATCCCGGTCAACTGCGTAGTTGGTCTGATCGACTCGATACGGCACCCGGTGGAGTCTCAAGTAGTCCAGCAAATCGTTACGGGAAACGTACAGAAGTGGGCGAATCACCGGAATCTGCTTTGTCTTTCCATCTCTGAGGAGGTGATGGACACGCTTGAGGTAGATTCCCGACAGTCCGGCACAACCAGCGCCGCGAAAGAGCCTCATCAGGAAGGTTTCAACCTGGTCATCCAGGGTGTGACCTGTTGCCAGGACCGCCTGCAGTCGATCCGCTGTAGCCGCAAGGCAATCGTATCGCGCCGATCGTGCCGCTTCCTCCAGGTTGTACCCGCTTCCCTGCGGGAGCTGAAGGTGATGAGTCTCCAGGGGCAGGTCCCATTCGGCGCAGAGTTCCCGAACGAATTCCTCATCCTGGTCCGACTCTTCTCCTCTTAAGTGATGGTTGACATGTGCAGCGGACAGGTCGTGCGAGAAGGTCTCCTGGAGAGCCTTTAGAACATGCAGCAGGGCGACGGAGTCGGGTCCGCCTGACAAGGCGACGAGGACATGAGAATCGGGGCAAAGTAGATGGCCTGATTCTATTGTCTTTCGAACGGTCTCTTCCAACTCTGCCATTGTTTCGTGTCCAGACGTTCAGTGTGATTCTAGCCTGTTCGGGCTCAGAACGCAGCTTTTGAGAGGCGCCGATGCCCAGGCATATCTTGCCCCCCGGGGGCCTTTTGGGAGCGATCCTCGTTGGCCGCCAGGCGCGCACGCTTAGATTGAAGAAAGTCGTACAATCGGTTATGATGACTCGTCTTTTTTGGGGCGGTGTAGCTCAGTTGGTCAGAGCAGGCGGCTCATATCCGCCGAGTCGGGGGTTCGAGTCCCTCCACCGCCATTAGATCCTCACTTAGGAAGCCAGCCAATGTCTCACAGCGAAGAACTCTTTTCCAGAGCCAAAGAATTCATCCCCGGTGGTGTTAACAGTCCAGTCCGCGCTTTTGGGGCTGTCGGAGGGACTCCCCGGTTCATCGCCTCGGCCGAGGGGTGCTACATGACCGATGTCGATGGCAAACGCTATATCGACTATGTCGGGTCGTGGGGGCCGATGATCCTGGGCCATGCCCACCCGGAGGTGACGGAGGCCGTGTTGAGTGCGGTTCGGAAGGGGACGAGTTTCGGAGCTCCGACGGGACTCGAGGTGGAGATGGCAGAGATGATCTGCCAGATGGTCCCCTCGCTGGAGAAGGTTCGGCTGGTCAATTCGGGCACTGAGGCGACGATGAGCGCCTTACGCGTTGCTCGCGCCTATACCGGGAGGCCGAAGGTCATCAAGTTTGACGGTTGCTATCACGGGCATTCCGACAGTTTTCTCGTTCAGGCCGGTTCCGGTGTTGCGACTCTCGGACTACCGAATACCCCAGGCGTTCCCGCTGAGTTTACGGAACATACGTTGAGCCTCCCTTTCAATTCTTTGAGCGTGGTCGAGGAGGCGTTCAGCGAGCATCCGGACCAGATAGCTGCCATTATTTGCGAGCCGGTCACAGGCAACATGGGGGTGATCGTCCCCGAGAAGAGCTATCTGGAAGGGTTGATTCGGATTGCCGAGGAGAATGGGGCGGTCGTCATCTTCGATGAGGTAATGACCGGATTCAGGGTCGCGCCCGGAGGTGTCCAGCAACGTTTTGGCTTGGACCCTCACCTGACTTGCCTCGGTAAGATTGTCGGTGGAGGCCTGCCGATCGGTGCTTTCGGTGGTAAGAAGGAGATCATGGATCTGGTGGCACCCCAGGGTGCGGTTTACCAGGCAGGGACGCTGTCTGGAAATCCGGTCGCGGTGACCGCCGGTCTCAAGACTCTGGAAGTCCTCCGCAGGGACAACCCTTACCCGGCACTGGAGCGAGCAACAACCCGGTTGGGAGAGGGCTTGAAGAAGGCGGCTGATGCTGTCGGCATTCCGGCGCGGGTTCACCAGTGCGGATCAATGTCAACGCTGTTCTTCAACGATGGAGAGATTTCCAACTTCGATGATGTGAAGCGGAGTGATACAGGCCTGTTTGCCCGGTTCTTCAGCGGATTGCTGCAGAAAGGCGTGTACATTGCTCCGTCGCAGTTCGAGGCCTGTTTCACATCGATTGCCCATACCGATGAGGTCATCGACCAGACCATCGAAGCGGCAGCGCAGACACTGCAGGAGCTCGTGGGCTAGAGACTTCCGCGGCGGGATTCTGCCGGCGAAGAGTAGGGTTAGCCTTCGCCTACGAGGGTTTCAACCGTCCTCTGATAGGAGTTGTTGAGGATCTCTTCGACCTCTTTCTCAGTGGTTTCATTCCCTTGATCTTTGACCATGGCAATCTCTGAGACAACGAGGCTTCGGGCGCGATCGTACATACGCTTCTCCCGAAACGAAAGGCTCTTCTTGAAGCTGAGATAGTAGAGATTCCTCAAGACTTTGGCGACTTCTCGAACCTCGCCTGTGTTCATCTTCTCAAGATTCTCTTTGTAGCGAGTCTTCCAGTCGGCTTCCGGTTCGGGAAAGTCACGCTCCAGGATCTCGAAGATCTCCTTTACCTGGCTTTCCGAACTCAGGGTTCGCATCCCCACGTTCTCTACATTTGAGACGGGTACCATGACGGTCGAGTCATTTGCCGCCAAGCGGACCATGTAGAATTGGGCAGCCTGTCCGCCAATTGTTCTTGTTGAAACCTCTTCAATAACTCCCACACCTTGATTGGGATAAATCACTTTATCCCCTACTTTAAACGTCATGGAACCTCCAAAAAGAGTCCTTCGGGTAGACACCCCATAGTAAGCGACTCCCTCCGGAATGTCAAAAGACCGGGCAGTCTGACGGAGTCCGCCTTTACGCTTCGTCCCAAGGCTATTATCCTCGGAAATGCTCGCGTTCCGGAAACCATCGGGGCGGCGATCCGTCAAGCAGAATGAAAGCTGGTATGATGTTTACATTGCAGGACTACCTCGGGCGAAACTGTGCTGACTTCCATCCGGTCTCGCGCGGGTCGATTGGATCTTGATGGCAGAAGTCTTCGCTTTCTTCTTCAAGTACCGGCCATTTTTCTTTTGGGAAGGACGCTTTTCCTTTCTCACCCCGATTTCCGTCTGGATCTATGTGCTGGGGGCTGTCCTGGTAGTTGGGCTTCTCTACTTCACGTACCGTTCGAGGACCAGGGGGGGCATCATCGACCGTTTGGCGTTTGGCCTGAGAGTCGGCCTTCTGCTCTTTCTGCTCCTGCTTCTGATGCGACCCAGCCTGACGCTCTCCACGCTCGAACCTCAACAAACAACGCTCGTGCTCCTCGTCGATAATTCCAGGAGCATGGCGATACAGGGAGACACGGTTTCTCGGGCTGAGCCGGTCCGAGACCTGATCGTTGAGGGGTCCGATTTCACTGCCGAACTGGAAAAGAATTTCATTCTCCGCAAGGTCCAGTTCGATGGTTCGGCGAGAAAGCTCGAATCGGCCGAATCTCTAAGCTTCGATGGCGAGCAGACGAATATCTCGGCCGGTCTCGAGCGGGTCCTGACCGATACCCGGAGCCTCCCAGTCGGCGGGATCGTCTTGATTACAGATGGGGCTGATAACAGTTATCGAAGCAGCCTTGAAGCCGTCGCGGAGTTGATCGCCCGAGAGATCCCCATTCACACCGTTGGTATCGGACCGGAGAAGCTTGCCCGGGATGTTGAGATCGAGTCAATTAGCTCTCCGACGGAAGTCCTTCCTGGATCAGTGGTTGTGGCTCGAGTGACGCTGCGCCACAGTGGCTACGGCGGAGCGAGAGGGACCCTGCGAGTTCGCGAAGGAAGTACGCTTCTCGAATCTGTGGAGGTTCAGCTGCCTCACGATTCCGAGGTCGTGACGACTGAGGTGAAACTCTTTCCCGATCAAGAGGGAGTGAAGAATTACGTTTTCGAATTTGTTCCGCTGGCTGACGAAGTGATTACCGAGAACAACCGGCGCCAAACGATGATGAGGGCGGTTGACTCCCGACCGAAGTTACTCATTGTCGAAGGTCGGCCACGGTGGGAGTACAAATTCCTTCGGAAGGCGTTGCAGGGGGATGAGCATCTGCGGGTCGAGTCTCTGTTGAGGACAGCCCTGAACAAGTTCTATCGACAGGGGATCGAGCAGGAGACGACCCTGGCAGCCGGGTTCCCTACGCGGCGGGAAGAGCTCTTCTCCTACAAGGGATTGGTCCTGGGAGATGTGGAATCGGCCTTCTTCTCCTATCAGCAGATGGAAATGCTTCGTGATTTTGTCGGTCGCCGGGGGGGCGGGCTGTTGATGTTGGGCGGGGCCTCGACCCTCTCCAATGGAGGCTACAAGAATACCCCCGTCGAGGAGGTGCTTCCCGTTTCACTCGGGAGTGCACCGGCGTCGAGTCAGGCCGGGATCGACGATTATCAGCGTATCGAAACTCGAGTTGCCAGAACTGAGTACGGACGAAACCATCCTGCCTTGCGACTGGGACGGACCTTAGAGCAGGATGAAGACCTCTGGCGGCTCATTCCGACACTGTCCGACCGGAATGGGGTCCGGGGTCTCAAAGCTGGTGCTACGGCTCTCATGCAGACGGTATCGAGTACGGATGGGGGGGCTGACAAGGCCAATCCTCTGCTGGTTTCCCATCGTTATGGCCGGGGGCTCAGCCTGGTCTTTTTGAGTGGCAGCAGTTGGCGCTGGCAGATGCTTCAGGATCATGAA
>CP070717.1:1801234-1804336 GCA_020350445.1 Acidobacteriota bacterium
CCGACTCTCAAGGAGTCCCTCCGCATGGGTTATGAAAGCCTGATGGTCCTCGATCTGGTAAGCGTAGGATGCCAGGACGCCATGAAGATTCGGAGCCAACGCGGTCTCAGGGTAGTCCGCAAGAAACCTGGCAGCCAAACCCGCCATTACCTCGAGATCTGGAGCTTCCCGAATCTCCTTCCACCGCTTCCATTCCTCCGCCGAGACCCTGAGCTGGCGCCAGTCAACAGCAGCTTCACTGGGGTCAGCCGGTAAGCGCCCCGGTCGGTCTACAATCGGTCTGGGCAATTTCCCAAGCCAATACGGGGGGCTGCTCTGGGGGTCCGCCGTCCCGGTATCCTCTTGACCGAACTGGACCCCGATACTGAACTGAAGGAAGACAGTCAACCAGAGTACCCTCGAGACACCCCACCAAGTGGCTCTCAAAACCACGAACCCATCCTCCTGATTACGTTCATCTGAAAGAATCCACCTCTTGAACTCAAGATATCACCGCAATTGCCCCGATTCCAACCGCCAGCTGCACCATGGGCGACAAGGCCTAATGATTCGCCCGCCCCATCGCCGATCCAGCTTTCCATTGATGCTTGAGACCTTCAATGTGTCGTTGACTCCTTCGGACAGCTCAAAATAGAATCGATCCCGGCATGAACCATCTCAGAAAGAAGTTGCGCTGTATTGGCCTGTTCCTGATCCTCACCTTGATCTGTACCGCCCCCCTCGGTGCTGAAACCCAGGTTTCCGAGCGAGCGAAGACGATCCTTGAAGAAGTCCGGGCACCGGCTGAGGGACTAAACCTCTGGTGGATGGGTCACAATGGATGGCTGATCAAATCGGGAGATCTTCTGATTTCGACAGATCTCGTTCTGGAAGATCCCGGCCGGCTTCAACCGCCGCCAATTTCAGCGGAGCTACTGGCGAGCGAGCTGGATATCTCCTTCGTCACCCACTGGCACG
Source organism: Acidobacteriota bacterium (assembly GCA_020350445.1). Lineage (GTDB taxonomy): Bacteria > Acidobacteriota > UBA6911 > RPQK01 > JAPXNP01. Next base: position 1,802,192 of record CP070717.1, read on the forward strand.
GTGACCACTTCCATGAGGCCACGTCAAAGATCCTGCTCGAGAACTCGAAGTGCATCTTCGTCTTGCCGAAAAGCTGCCTGGAGACTGCCCGCCGCCTCGGGATCCCGGATTCCAGGATCCGCGTAGCTGTCCCCAAGGAATCGTTCGAGATCATGGGTATCGAGGTACTGCCAATTCGGGCGATCCATGGAAACCGCCGCTTTGCGGTCTACGACCAGGCCAACTTCGATGACTGTGGATACCACTTTTCGATCGGCGGCAGAACCGTGTTACAGCCCGGAGACTCGGTCCTGCTCGAGGACCAGCTCTTCCTCGAACATGTCGATGTGCTCTTCTTTTCCCCGACAATCCACAACACGCACATCGATCGCTCCGTGATCCTGATCAATACGCTCGAACCGGACTTCATCCTCCCCCAACACAGGGATACCTACAGGCAGACGCCAGAGAACCGTTTCTGGACGAATGGTTACCCGTACGAAGTTCGGGAGCTCTTGTCGAAGCCACAACAAGAGCGGTACCACATCCTGAGTATCGGGGAACGCCTCAAGATACCCAACGGTGATGAATGAAAGCCTCATCCCAGCGTATTGATCTTCTGAAAGGAAGCGAGATATGGCGAATACAACGTGGCTTCTTCTCGTCAGCGCCCTGATGTTAGGTCTGATTCCATTTGTGCCAGCCATGGTCGAATTGAGGATCACCACCCTTCACTGGATCGGGATTCACTGGCTCGCCAAGTTCCACCGGAGCGGCTTTCGACGGATAGTCATCACGGTTCGAATCATGCTCGCTCTATTCGCTGCTACCTTGCTCGTTCGCTGTCTAGCAGGGTGAAGTTTCAGCAAAAAATATCCCTATTTCCCCCCATGCTCATATCTGACTAAAGCGAAACAGAGTCGTCATGTTACAGACCACCCCTTGTAGTGTTTCATCCTATCTATTCAAGCATCTACGGGCGCCTTGTTACCTCGAATTAGCTGGTATTTGGGCAGTTTTGCCCACCTCACTGCCCTCCCAAGGGTGGAGGCGCAGTTACTGATCTGCTTCAGGTGCAGTTCATGTTTCGATTCTATGCTGAGGTCAGCAACTGATCGTCTGGGAGACCCTGGAGGAACTCGAGCGACAGATCGCCTCCTTTATCGAATCCTACCCCGCAGAAGATATCCGGAAGCCTAGGGAACGTGACTCCGGACGATGTGTACGGCGCAGCTGAGACTCGAACCTAACCAGAAGAAGGAGACTGAAAGCAAGCACCCTTGCCTAACGGCGAGGAATCAATACACGATTGGCCAGGTCAACTAGCCCAGTCGGGTCTCCTGTATACGAGACGACCGACCCGCCTGTGCTGAAGACGTACAAGAATGGGTGGCATACCGAAGAAACCTGAGGTAATATAGGGTCCCTGTCATATCATTTTTTTAAAATAACAGTCGGATAATAATATTATGAGTAAACTGAAAGTTCTCAATTCCTGCTTTCGAGGTGGGATTGTCGCTATTCTCTTCAACATAGGCCTGTCAGGTGTAGCTTATTCCCAGACGATTGATGGCAACAGTAGCGAATGGCTCCCTTTGGTATCTTTCACCGATGTAGATGGAGTTGATGATGAGTCAAGTCCCGTAACTGCAGATATCACTGAATTTCGGGTACAGCCTACGTCTACAGCCCTTTGCGTATTGATGGCTTGGGACGATATCTTTGCCTCGGGAGGAACCGCTTCGCGTGCGGCAGTTGATGTCGATTTGACAGCCGACGGAACTTCAGATTATCGGGTTTCTGTGGCGGCAAGCGGCAACACGGATCCGGGCGATCTGATTGAGGTGCTTTCGTGTACCGGCGGCTGCGTTGCCTCGACGACGATAGTGTGTGCGGACGGTGGGAGTCCAGCTGATGATTGTACCTCGGCAACGGCTGCTAAAGGGCTTGACTGGACAGATCCTTTTACCCACGTTTCCGGCTGTAACGGGACCAACTGTACTACGCTGGATACGTTTGTCGAGATGTGCGTGCCTTGGAGTTATCTCGGGGGAACCAGTCCTGCAGATGGGCAGGTTGTTTTCTTGAACTTCGGGTCTTTCCCGAGTGGTTCGGGAGGTGCCCCGAAAGACAGTGCTGGAGCGAATGGGTTAGCTTGTTCAAATA
>CP070717.1:1804436-1807266 GCA_020350445.1 Acidobacteriota bacterium
AAACCGCCGCCTGGGATCATGACAGACAGGCGTCTCTTGGACTCAACAGGTATCCCCGTCGGTGATCCACCAGCGGAGGGCACCTGAAACAGCCAGAATGGCTGCCCTTCTTCTGGACGGGCCACCATCCGGTGGTAGATGCGCTCGCCGTCTCGCGACCATCTCGGATACCACGCGAACCCCTGCGGGCTAACTTGGACAGCTTTCCCCCCGGAACTCGTCACCGTGTAAAGAGCGACGTGCATCTCGGTTTCCATGAAGAACCCGATCTGGTCTTGTGGCGTCCACCCCGCCAGCATAAGATAAGTACTGCGCGGGAGAGTGATCTTTATTGGATCGCTCCTGCCGGCTGCATCGGGGAGGGCCGGGAGGGCCCAGATTTCGCGGCTGTCGTTGCCGCGCCCCGGTTCATGATGTACGGCGATCCACTGGCCGTCCGGGGACCATACCGGCCCTCGAAAGCGACCTTCGGCGGTCTGAAGCCTGACCGGAGTGCCACCTTCCGAAGGGACAACCCAGAGATCTCCGTGGTACCGGGACCGCTCGGAGTCTTCAGACCAGTCTTCACGCTCGCGGTAACCGACGTATGAAATGTACTTACCATCTGGTGACCAGGCTGGCAGTCTGCTCCACTCGAATGTCAGCCGATGTGGAGCCCCACCCTCAGTCGGAATCGTGTATATGTAGCGGTCAACCAGTCTATCCGAGTCTCTGAGTCCGAGTTCGAGAGCCGAAAACGCCAACTGCTCTCCGTTGGGAGAAAGGCTCAAGCGGTAAGACTGCGCGTGACCCCCGCGGGGCGGCATTGAGACCCTTTTCCCTTCTCCACCCTTGACGGGGATGATGAAAGCGGCTTCCTCTCCTTCGAGCTCACCATTTACGGCGATCCATTCTCCGTTCCACGACCATGAGAGCAGGTTTCCCAGAGCCCATCCCCCCGGGACGTCGGCAATCCGAGCGGGCTCGCCGGCAATGTTGGGACTCACGTTTCCACGGGCAGGTGCGATCCACAATCCGCCATCGGCGAAGAAGGCGAGCCGATTGCCATCCGGCGAGAATACCCCGTTGTCCGGCCTTCCCGGAATCTCAACCTTTCGGAACGTGGGATTCTTCTCAGGTGAGGCCACCGAGAGCTGGGCCAATCGCTGGCGGGCGGCCTCGGCTTGCGGCGCCTGATCCGGGTACTCCATGACCAACCTTTCGTAAACGCTCATTGCTTCCCTCTGGCCCAGCTTCTCGTAGCATCCACCCAGACGAAGCATTGCCTTGGCAGCTATAGCCCTCTGGTTTCCGTTTTCAGCAAGGATCTCTTGATATTGTTCGATGGCAGCTTCCAGATCACCGTCAACGGTCTCAAGTTGAATGGCCCGCTCGAGCCGGACAGCCGGATCCTCCTCCGTTTGACTCAGTCTGCTACCGACTGGGACCAGGACCATGGTAAATGCTAATGAGGCCAAGGTGATTTGCCTCTTCGTCTTCATATCATTGCCTCCTTCGTCTCACAATAGGCCGGAGACGTGAAGGCAGTATCAAAAAAGAGTGAAGATAGTGTGAGAGATCACCCATCGAATCGATATCCCATTCCGCGGACCGTGATGAGGTAGCATGGCTTTTCCGGCTCCGGTTCGATTTTCCGCCGGAGGTTTACGATGTGCGCATCCACGGCGCGGTCGATGACGAAGGTATCACTGCCCCAGGCGGCATCGAGCAGCCGGTCGCGACTCAGAACTCGCCCTCGGTTGTTGATAAAGACTTCTAGAAGCTTCAACTCAAGAGGGGTCACCTCAACCTTGGTTCCCGAGCGCCTAATCTCCCCTCGAGTGAAATCCACTTCGACATTCGCAAAACGGAAGATCTCCGGCGTCTCAGCTTTGGAACGGCGCAGGACGGCCTTCACTCTGGCCCGCAGTTCCCTGGGGCTGAAAGGTTTCGTGATGTAGTCGTCCGCCCCGAGTTCGAGACCGAGAACCTTCTCGGCCTCCTGCGTTTTGGCGGTCAGGATGATTATCGGCTCACGGCCTCCTGAACGACGCAGTTCACGGCAAACCTCGAACCCATCCTTTCGGGGAAGCATGACATCAAGCAGGATCAGATCCCATTGCTCCTCCCGGACCCGTTCCAGGGCCGCTTCTCCATCGGAGACGACTTCGACGCTGTAACCTTCGACTTGCAGGTCGTCTGAAAGGCCGAAAGCAAGATCGGCATCGTCCTCCACAATCAGAATACGGGCCATTACTGTTCCCTTCTCAATAGAATCGTGAAGGTACTCCCCTCACCTAAGGTGCTATCCACCCGGACACACCCTTTGTGAGCGCCGACGATGTGATCGACCATCGCCAGGCCGATGCCGGTTCCTTTGACAGCCCCCTCGCGAGCTGCTGAACCACGGACAAACTTCTGGAGAAGATCCTTCTGTTCCTCTTCAGCTATTCCAGGACCTTCATCCCGGACTCGAACGGCAGCGTTTCCATCCTCCCGGGAAACATCGACCCATACTTTAGAGCCATCAGGCGAATACTTGATCGCATTGTCGAGTAGGTTCCAGATGGCCTGTGCCATTGCTTCACGGTCCACGAGGACCGGTTCGAGGGTCGAATCGGCGGAAAGTTCAATCTTGTGTCCCGTGGTAGCGGAAACATGTTCAAACTCATCAACTACCGAGCGCGTGAGTTCATCGAGTCTCACGGACTCGGGACAATAACGAAAAGCGCCAGCCTCCATTCGCCCGAAATCGAGTAGACGCTCGACAAGTCGTGTCAGTCTGCCCGTCGCCCGTGCTTGGGCATGATAATACGCAGAAAGGCGGTCCCCGCCCTCAACTCGCCCTTCC
>CP070717.1:1807366-1810847 GCA_020350445.1 Acidobacteriota bacterium
GGCTGTGAGAATCGATTTCTGATGCGGGACGAACTTCGGACCTTCAACCTTCAACCTTCAACCTTCAACCTTTTAACCCCAACCCAACCCCACCCTTTCGGCACCCACTTCGCTCAGGGAAGAGCTGATTCTGAAACTTTCGGTTCGAGTAATTCTTGAAAGGCGGGCTCGTCTTGCAGGGTTTCGAAAGCGATTTCTCGATGAATTTCTCTACCGTAGGCCAGCCCCTCATCGAAAGCTCTTTTGAGGTGACTAATCGCCAGTTGAGGATCTCCGAGGGCAGCATAAAGCTGCGCTTCCGAGTAAGCTGCCAGTCCTGGCATTCCCCCCGGGCCGCCGGTACCTTCTTGTAACTCATCTCGAAGCTTGAGAGCAACCGACCGATTGCCCAGCTTCGCTTCAGTCACTGCAAGCCATGTCTTGAACTTCCGGCTCATCGGCTTCTGCTGAACCTGTTCGGCCAATTTGGGTCTTGCCTCTTCCCAATCTCCTTCCAGGAAGGACAGGAGACCCAGGTAGCCTCGATTCTCATGTCGTTCAGATTCCGAAAGCGTGTCAAACCATTGACGGGCCCGAGTGAGGATCAAATCCAGAGCCTGTAACTGCCCATGTGCCCGGAGCTCCTGACTAGCCGACTGATATAGATCTAGGTGTTCTTTCAGTGGAAACCCGACGGGTAGACTCTCGATCAGATTCTCAAGTTCAGGGATCCGACCCATAGCCGCCAGAGCGTCCGCCTCTCGGCGAATGACCAGCGGTGCTTCCGGCAAAAGCTCGCGACCTCGTTGTGCTTCTCGCAGTTCCTGCCGATGATCGCCCTTCATATGCAGAATTCGGGTGGCATAGTCCCAGAAATCTGGAGACTGGTGCATCTCAGGATAGTTCGAAGAGTTCTGCTCGAACGCTTCCCAGGCTTCGTCCAGGTAATTGGCCTCAATAGAAGCATCCATCCATTCGAGAGTCGACTGTCTTCCGGGCCAAAGTTGCACGACCCGTCTCATTGCTCGAAGCGCTCCCATCGGATCGCCCTTCACGCGGGCCTCATAGCTATCGAGTAGGGCTCGATCATAGGGGCTCAGGCGGTCCTCACCTTCACGAGCATTCTGGATATGTCCGGGCATGTGGTCGAAGCGACCGACGAGGGCGTCGGCATTGATCGCGAAGATGTGGGATGAGACAAACAGCGGATCCAATTCGAGTGCCCTGTGAAGGTGCTGATCCGCTCGCTGTCTGTCCATGCGAAGGTACAGCGCATCCAAACCCTTGAGGAATTCATCATAGGCATCGAACTTTGGTGGGGTCGAAACCTCACTCGCAAACTGTTTGAGAGCCGGTACAACGGTCGCAGCCAGTGCACCTGAGGTGCGTTCACTGAGTTCCTGGATGGCACCAAGAGGCTCGTTTCGGTTCCCTGAGACTGCAGGCAATGCGACAAGGACGGAACCGTCGGAGACCTTTCTGATCTGAGAGGCGAAATGCAGGACTTCACCTTGGCTGTAGAACCCACCCGAGACGACTAACGCGGCTCGGGTCTGAGCTCCCGCCAGCAGGTCCCGGGATTCTCCCGGCGTCTCTTCTTGAACATTTCCCAGAGCTTCCCAGAGGGCCCCTGTGGGCACTACTTCGACCAGGCCAGATCTGGAGAGCTCACGGGTAACCCAATCGGAGGTCATTCGACCCACCGAATCCAGATCAGGGTCACCCGTATCATTTCGGAAGATAGAGACGGCAACCCTGTTAGAATCCTCCTTGACGGCTACCCGGCGATCCAAAGTCCACCCCGAAGGCCAGTAGAGAACCGCTAGAAAGAGTGCCATGGCAAGGACAGCTCCTGGCCAGAGTCGAAGGATTCTTCCCCACGGTAGAGGTCGGCTTCGAGGAATAACAAAGCCTTCCGACTCCCCGAGGTGGGGTCGCATCTCCGCAATGCACTGAAACCGATCGGCAGAATCTTTGGCCAGCAGCTTCTGGAACGTCCAGTCCAGACCTTCGGGAACTTCGTCCAGGAACTGGGTGAGTGCCGGTGCATCGTCTCTGAGAATAGCGCTCGCCGTTTCAACGGATCCTTGACGTCGAAACGGGTGGGCTCCCGTCAACATCTCGTAGAGCACCAAACCAAACGAAAAAATATCTGAACGAGTATCGACTTCCGCCCCGCGCAGCTGTTCCGGTGACATGTATGCCAGGGTACCCAACGTAGTACCGGTCTGAGTAAGACCGGCGGTCAGGCCATCTTGATCGGAACCCGACTGCAGCTTAGCCAAGCCGAAATCCATCACTTTGGCACGACCTTGGGGAGTAATCATGATATTGGAGGGCTTCAGATCGCGGTGAATGATTCCCTTCTGATGGGCCACTTCGAGTGCCTCTGCTATTTCAGCCGCCAATCGAAGTGTTTGGTTCGTCGGCAGTGGCCCCTGCATAAGACGCTGCTGAACCGTCATCCCTTCGACCAGCTCCATCGCGATGAAGTGCTTCTCTTGAACCTCACCGATTTCATGGATATGGCAGATGAATGGGTGGTCAATGGAACCGGCAGCCTTTGCCTCCTGAAGAAAGCGCTTGGTCGCGATCTCGTCCTGTTCGAGTTCAGGGGGAAGGAACTTGAGCGCTACACGGCGGTCCAAGGCCTCATCGTAAGCGAGATACACTTCACCCATGCCTCCGCGACCGATCTTTTCCAGGATGGTGTATTTGGATATTCGTTTCCCGATCAAATCAACCTCTCGGGGGACTTTTGAAGATTATAGGTATTGCCCATGCCGTTGACAACCTGCACATTGGCCCCCTCAGATTCCAGAGGGCGCCGAGATCCCATACCGGAACCATTACGCAGGCACCCAGCCGATTGGCTTTCAGCTACAAGACACCATACCAGGAGCTCAGAGCGTTATTAAAAGAAGGTGCTACATACCCCAGAGGCCCTTCGATTTAAGAGCCGTCAGATCCTGATTTAGACTTAGCCTTTTTAGCCCCTTACGAATCTGTTTTTTTCGAGAACAAAAGAGAAAGTCACAAGTTTACCCAGACTAAAAGTCAAACTGCGGTGCTGACTTTGTTAGAGTCAAACCTGGGGCCGCTGGAAGGATAAACCCCGAAGAAAGGGTGGAGAGTCTTTCGGGGATACGGCCACAGAGAGTTGTTAACCAGTTACAGCGTAGCGATTAGGGCACCTGCTCGGCCTCTCCAGTCGCCACGTTACCTTCTCCTCCACTGACGACGGAATAATCGCCCGTAGTCGTATTGTTGACACCGCCACTGACTACGGACCAAAGACCCGCGGCCTCGTTATCCCAGCCGCCGCTAACCGAACTGTAAGCCTCTGAGACAAAGTTGTTCGCCCCGCCCAGGATTGATCCGGCCGCCGCGTTCGAAAGAATCCTGTTGGCTTGTCCCGTGAGGATGACAGCGTTGAGAGCGCTGTTCAGATTATAGTATCCGCCCAAGATACTCGCCCTTGAGTTATTGACTGAGTTGCTAC
>CP070717.1:1810947-1814186 GCA_020350445.1 Acidobacteriota bacterium
TGGCAATCGTGAATACATTCTTTATGCTTGATCGCCTATGAAACGAATTCTCCCTTTGTTCCCTCTGTTTCTTAGTCTTATCGTTTCAACGTCACTGGGTGGCGATGAAGTTGACTTGCAGATCCTTTCAGAGATTCGTCAGGAGGTTGAGCAGAACTCCCAAATTGAGCAAATCCTCAGTCATCTGACAGACGTCCACGGACCTCGGCTGACGGGATCGGAGAATCTCTTGAATGCCAGTCGCTGGAGCATGGATCAGCTTCGTGAATGGGGTCTCGAGAATGTGGCTCTCGAACCTTGGGGCGAGTTTGGGCGTGGCTGGGAACTGGAGAAACTCTCCCTGGAGATGACGGAACCCTACTACACCCCGTTGATCGGCTATGCCAAGGCCTGGACAGAATCGACAGAAGGTGTCATTTCGGGGATTCCCGTTCTGTTCAATCCCGAGGAGGAAGAAGATTTCAACGAGTTTAAGGGGAAACTGAAGGGAAAGATTGTTCTTTTCGGTGATCCGCGCGACGTCGGTCTCGGTTTCGAGCCGATGGCGGAAAGATATAGCGAAGAGCAACTCGAAGAGATCCGTACTGCCCGAGTCGGCCGGGAGGGTCACGGCGATTGGCGGCGACGGTACCGGGCGCAGAGGGAATGGCGAAAACGGGTTGGGGAGTTCTTGAGGAAAGAAGAAGTCGCCGTTGTTCTGGAGCCGGGCCGCGGGAATGCGGGAACGGTCTTTGTCGGAAGCGGCGGATCGCACGAGAAGAACGGGGAACTGGGTCTCCCTGCCATCGTCCTTTCAGCGGAGCATTTCGGGCTGTTGCATCGAACCCTTTCAAAAGAACTGGAACTTACGTTACGGGTCGAACTTGCATCTCGTGTGCTGGAGGACGATTTGCAGGCCTACAACGTCCTGGGTGAGATCCCCGGGTCTGACCCGGCGGTGTCCGATGAGGTGGTCATGCTGGGTGGGCATCTCGATTCCTGGCATGCAGGCACTGGAGCGACCGACAATGCCGCGGGGTGTGCTGTGATGCTCGAGGTAGTCCGGATTCTGCAAGCTTTGAAACTCCAGCCTCGCAGAACCATCCGCATCGCACTCTGGACGGGCGAGGAGCAGGGGCTGTTGGGATCGAAAGGATATGTTGAGAGGCATTTTCAGACCGATGAAAACGGCAAGTTTACTGACGAGCACGAGAAGTTCTCGGCCTATTTCAACCTGGATAACGGGACAGGGAAGATCCGAGGGATCTATCTTCAGGGCAATGACAGCGTGCGGCCGATCTTCGGTGCATACATAGCGCCTTTGGCAGACCTGGGTGTGACCACATTGACGGTTCGGGATACGGGCGGGACCGATCACCTGCCATTTGACGCCGTTAATCTTCCGGCGTTTCAGTTCATCCAGGATCCCGTCTCTTATGATACGCGGACCCATCACTCCAATATGGACGTCTACGAGCACGCATCGCTGTCGGACCTGAAGCAGGCTTCAATCGTAATCGCGACCTTTGTATACACAACGGCGATGCGGGATGAGAAGCTCCCCAGAAAGGTCCGAGCGGTGGATTCCGATTAGACCGGTCCGAATGCCGGCCGGCTTCCTTCCGGGAGGAAGAAGATGAATGATCGATTCATCCCGTACGAGCACGTTTTTCTCGAGGAAAGTGAAATGGAAGCCCGGGCGCTGGACTTCCGAGATCTCATGCGGGGTCGCAGAACGGTCCGCGAGTATTCATCAAAGCCGGTTCCGCGGCGGCTGATCGAACTCGCGATAGAAACAGCTGCCTCGGCTCCCTCAGGTGCGAACCGTCAGCCCTGGAAATTCGTGGTCATCTCGGATCCGGAGCTCAAGCGCAGGATTCGCGTTGCCGCCGAGGCTGAGGAGAGGCAGAGCTACGAAGAGCGGATGCCGGACGAGTGGCTTGAAGCGCTAGCTCCACTGGGAACGGGTTGGCGAAAGCCCTATCTCGAGACAGCTCCCTGGCTTGTCGTAGTCTTTTCGGAATCCTACGGTAGGGATGAATCGGGTGGTAGAATTAAGAATTATTACGTACAGGAGAGCGTCGGGATCGCCTGTGGATTGTTCATCGCTGCACTGCGCAACATGGGTCTAGTGACAGTGACTCATACACCCAGCCCGATGGGTTTTTTGTCGGAGATTCTCGAGAGACCGCGCAACGAACGTCCCTACATCCTTTTCCCGGTTGGCTTTCCTGCTGAAGGGGCTCGCGTTCCGAATCTTGGGAAGAAGGACCTGGCGGAAGTGAGCGTCTGGAAGTTGTAGGTATGACTCTTTAGATGGCGCTTTTTGATTCACTTGGAGAGATCAGACAGCGGCAGAAGCAGTTGCGACGCCGCAGATTCTTGACGATCTCCCTGGCAGGTGTTGCCTGTTACGGCGGTTATCGCTGGTGGCGGCAGAGAGCCAAACCGCTGATCCAGCGGATCACCCAATTCGTCACTCCCAGGGGAGCCTTTTTCACGACTTCGATCAACCCCGCATTTCGGCCCGGAATCGAACCGGACTCCTATCGTCTGATCATCGAACGCGAGGGAGGCGGACAATCCCGCTTCAGTCTACAGACGATTCGGTCTCTGCCAAGCGAAAGGGTGTGGCGGACCTTGATCTGTGTCGGCAACTCGGTTGGTGGTCCGGCAATCGGGAATGCCGAATGGACCGTGACCCGGTTGGCGCCATTACTTGAACCGCTTGTTTCCGGCAGCCGGGAGACAGCCCTTCACGTGGTCTTTCATGGGCTCGACGGCTTTGACTCGAGTGTACCGCTGGAGATCGCCATGGAGCCCGAGAGCGTACTGGCATACGAGATGAACGGGGAGGATCTGCCTCGAAAACACGGGTTTCCCCTACGGGTGCTGCTGCCCGACCGTTATGGAATGAAGCAGCCAAGATGGCTCGAACGGATCGTGATCACCGAGTCGGATGAAAGCGGTTACTGGGAGCGCCGGGGCTGGTCCGATAGCTGCCTGATCCAGCTGACATCGCGAATCGACTCGGCAAAGCCGGCGCAGAGGGGCGGCTGGTTGGTGACGGGTGTCGCCTTTTGCGGTGCGAGGCCCGTTGGTTTGGTCGAAGTCAGCTGTAATGACGGGCAGACCTGGACGCCGGCCCGCTTAACTCGGGACCCCCTGCCGAATTGCTGGTGCCCCTGGGAACTGGAATGGACACCTCGGGAGACGGGTGATCACATTCTCTCGGTTCGCGTCACCGACAGCGAGGGAAA
>CP070717.1:1814286-1821157 GCA_020350445.1 Acidobacteriota bacterium
CAGTTCGACTTCCGTTGCCGGAGACTTCGGCTCTCCCCCCAACCGGACAAAGAGTTTCGAAAAGGACTGAATCCCTTCCCGGGCGGCGGGAGGGCTCGCGTAGGACTCAATCGAGCGGGGATCGAAACCCTTCCCCGCCACATGTTCGAGGATGCGGGCGGCTGTTGCCGGCCCAATACCTTCGATGAGTTGGAGGATCCGAAACCAGGCCATCTGGTCCCGAGGATTCTCGATGACCCGCAAGAATCCCAGCAGGTCCTTGATATGGGCAGCTTCCAGGAATCGAAGTCCACCATACTTATGAAAGGGGATGTTGTGTTTGGCCAGTTCAACTTCCAGGGAGTTTGAAAGGTAAGCCGCCCGAAAGAGAACGGCCTGCCGCTTCAGCGGGATTCCCTCCTCATAATGCTCGAGGATTCTTTCCACCAGGTACTCATCCTGACCCCGTTCGTCCCGACAGGTGACCAGCTTTGGCCGGGTTCCCTCGCTCCGGGCTGACCAGAGCTCTTTCGAATAGCGGTTTTTAGAGTGCGAGATAAGCCGGTTCGTCGTCTCGAGGATCGGAATCACCGAACGGTAGTTTTGCTCAAGGGTAACGACGCTTGCACCCGGGAAATCCTTTGGAAAATCGAACATGTTTTCGATGGCGGCCGCTCGAAAGCTGTAGATACTCTGGGCATCGTCACCCACCGCCATGATGTTGGAGTTCCCCCGCCGCAAACCCTTAAGTATTGAGGCCTGAAGCCTGTTTGTATCCTGGTATTCATCGACCAGAATATGATCGAACCGACGGGAGATGCGCTCGGCGATCTGGGGTTCGGCAAGGATTTCGGCCAGGTAGAGCAGGAGATCATCATAGTCGAGAACATTTCCCTGCTGTTTGCGCTCGACGTAGGCCTTGAACAGGGACTTGAGTTCATCCTCCCACTCCTTACACCAGGGATAATAGGAATTGAGAACCTCGGTCAGGGATTCATTACCGTTGACCCGGCGGGAGTAGATCGCCAGACAGGTCCCCTTCCGGGGAAAACGCTTCTTGCGTTGATGCAGGTTGAGTTCATGCCGGACCACATCGATCATGTCCTGGGCATCGCCCTGATCCATGACCGTGAATTCGGCCGACAGACCTGCACTCCTGGCATATAGTCGCAGCAGACGATTCGCGATCGAATGGAAGGTTCCCCCCCAAACTCGATTGGAGGCAGGGGCACCGCCCCGGGCCATGATCGTCGTGGCGCGCCGAACCATCTCCTCAGCCGCCCGGCGCGTGAACGTTAGCAGCAGAATCCGATCGGGCTCGACACCCGACGCGATAAGGTAGGCAACCCGGTACGCAAGCGTCCGCGTCTTCCCCGAACCCGCTCCCGCCACGACAAGTAGCGGGCCGTCTCCATGACAGACTGCTCGCCGTTGGTCATCATTGAGTTCGTTCAGCCACTTCACCGGCTGACTTGAAGGGGATTGATTCACGTTCGGACACCTTGATCCGGCCCAGACCGGCTTACACAAAGTCTACAGTGTATCCGGCAACCCTGAATACCCGGACCCGGCTCCGACAGAGGATCAGGATTTCCCGTTCTGGGTTTTCGAAGTCGTCTGGTCATCCTTGCGATGTTCGATCAGTGCGGCCAGGACCTCGGAAATCGAAACGTTTCTCCTCAATGCAATTCTAACAGCCTCTTCAAACAAGGAACCGCTCTTCAGCTTACTCATTAACCACTTCCCTTCGGTGCACCATTTCTCCGCAGGCGCACCGCCGAATACACCCCGACTATCCTCCTTTCGAGGGTGATTCCACCATTTGTTTGTTTAGTCAGTCTCCCCGATCGCATTAGACTATAGTTCATATAGATCGATTTGATAAGTTAAATTTTGAGTCAATTCAAGTTTTACATGCTCCCCTGACAGTGGGAGCCTAAGGACGGATCACATTGAACGCAACAATCCTCCAGGAACCAGCTTCCCGAGCCCAGAGCAGGCCTAGAATCGGAGGGCTGTCCCCGACCAGGTCAAACTGCAGCATCGTCGCGTAATAGTTTCCGTAGATGGGAGCGTCGGGATTCACAGTGGTGACCGGTTGTCCCAGATTCGAGCAGAGATATTGTTCGGCCAGGTGGTCGGGTAGGCTCCCAATGGTCAGGTGCTCCATATCGGGATGTTCAACGACCCGCACCTGCGGAGAAACAAACTCGACTGCCTTTACCACAGACCAGATATCACTGACCCTGGACATACGCTCGGCTACCCGATCAAATGCCTCACGCAGACCGATCCAGAGAGCTTGATCGGTCTGGCCTTCGAGCCCCTCGACGTTGCTCTCGATACAGGGGATGCAGGAACGTGAGAAGTAGGCAAAACTGGTGTCGGTCACTCCTCGCCTCCAGTTCACGAGAAACTCCCGGTTGGCGCGGAGAAACTCTGGGTCAGCCGTGACCTTCACGAGGGTTACCGGCGCTTCGATCTGAGTCGGCAGTGCGGTCTGTTCAACATCTCTAAAGACTTCTGTCGAAACAATCTTCCAATCTCCATCCTTCTTCGCCCAGAGCAGCAGGATATCCGTCTCACGATCACCGGTCTTCAACCGGACAGCGGAAAGGAAATGATCCCTGAAGGAAGCCAGATCGAGTTCACTGCGCAGGTCATCCTGCCGGTTACACATCAACTGGGCACTCAATTCAGGAGAACTCTTATAGAGGGTAAACGGAACCGGCGCTTGCGATGGGAAGAGCTCCAAACGTTCATCCTCAAGCGACAGAGACGAGGCGATCTGTTGAAGACGTGCAACTTGCCCGATCGCGCGATTCACCGCCGCCATGCGTTCCACCAGGACGAAGGGTGCAATGCCATAATCCACATCGCCGGCGTCCCTCCAGAGGTCGATACAGGAGTAGGCTGTCTGGGCAAAGTAGGCGGCCGAAAGTTCCGGACGCTGCTCCACGAGCCAGGACTCGAAGAAGTCACCAACCGCGACCTCCAGATCCTCGCTACCTTTTCGCGGCTTAATCGGAACAATCGTCTCTTCTCTGTCCAGTTCACCGAGGATGCTCGTGATGACGGGTAGACCCAGCAGACCTCGCCACCAATTCCGGAATCCCTCCCATCTTCGAGTGTGCCGAACATGGTTGTCTCCAGCTCGGACATCCGAATTGGCTGCCGTAAGATGGCCATTGAAGAGGGCAGACGGAAAACTGGATGAGCGGTAGTCCACATCGATATCGGCCCGCCGATCGTCTTCAGCGATTGATACCTGCATCGAAGGGGCTCCGCCCTGCTGCCGGTAGTTCTGAGGGTACCCCTTGTGGTAGACGGTGTTATCGGCCCCACGCTGGAACTCGTTCGAAGCCTTCAGTTGGTCGACAGCATCGTCTTTGAGAGTGACGTAGATGCGGAACTGATGGTCGCCTCGGGCATCCCGAATCCTTCCATGGACCGCTTCCACCTGGTCGACAATGCCGATGGCAGGCCCCCGGCTGGTTCCGTCTATATCGGTCAAGGGGGTCTCAAGCAGGGCATTCGTCACTGCTTCGAAAGTAGTCCGCACCGAGAGAGGCAAGTTGTCATAGGCCTCCTCCGAATCGAATTCACGTCCGAGTGCGGCCGCCAACCGTCCGAAATAGTTATCCACCAAACGCCGCTGTTCAACCTCGAGACCCTGGTAGGTCCCGCCAAACTCAATCTGGGAACGAACAACAAAGCCACCCTCCAGAGAGCGTTCGAGGGTAAAGGCACCGATTTCTCGATCGATCCCCACGACACTGACACCCGAATCGCTGACTCTCAGCGAAACCTCGACGTTCTGTTTCCAGTTGCGCTGGATCGGGCTGCGCGTTCGAATCCGGGCAACCAGGTAATCAGCATCCGTCTGAGGGACAGGGATTCTCTCTTCTCGCTGAATCAACTGCTCGGTGATTGAAGCGAGTTCACCGTTGGCATTGTCGAGAACGAACCACTCGTACTCATACTCCACGGATTGGGCTAACCCCCGCTCAACTCCAAGGTTGCGGAAAACAAGCATCTTCTCGTCAACCGAGAAATCGCTCAGGGGGTTGACCTCGGAGAAGTAGTGATCGACAACCTTATCGCGTCGCCTGATGATCGTGTCACTCAGAAATGCCTCGGCTTCGGGGTCGGAATACTGGGCAGCCTTCACAACGGCTCGAATCACTTCGTCTGGAAACTGCGCGACGATACTGGCGGCCCAGAAAGCATCGTCGGGAAGCATCCGGTCAAACGCCGGATTGGGATAGCTGGGGCGCCACCCGGCCGGCTCGAAGTACTCCGATTCGATCCGTCCAATCTCCTGAAATTCGGGGTAACGATAGGAGACCTTGAGCCATGGCCGCTTCCAGAAACCGAAACTCAAAGCGGTCTTCAGCGTTGATTTGACGTCCCCGAGCAGAGAGTATTCATATCCCGCGAGTTCATCCTTCGGAATGATCCGATCGTTGAGATCAAGTCCGCTCCCAAGAGTGGCTCCAAACCCGATGAGGTAGTGTTTCAGGAAGGATCGCCCGTTCTCGGTCAGGTACAAATCCCGGGTATGGATGCTGCGGCAGAGATAGTGGTTCAACCAGGCCGAAAATACGCGCAACCCCCTTAGCTCCCTGCGATTCTCATGGAAGAAGACGTCATTGGGATCGTCTGGCCGCGTACCGAAAAACTTGAACTCCCCCACCGATTCAGAGTCCGGGAACTCGTAGGCCAGGGCACGATAGCGCCCGTCAGGAGCTACCTGCTTCTCCTCGAACAGTAGGTCCACGAACTCCTGGTCGAGGACTGCGTCTCGTCGCGCTGTCTGAATCACAACGGCATCATCCGCAACGACGATCTGCTCGGGGTCAATCGATACCAGGAAGACGGGCGGGACGTTGTAACCCATCGCATGGAAGAGCTTGCCTGAGATGAACCCGGCTCCGGTCGCGAGATTCGGGAAGCCTTCCCGGTCAAAAGTCAGCAGATACCGGTCGCCCTTGGAGTCCACGACGGTCAGGTACTGATCCACGAACAGGAGGCCGCCACCGGCGACGGTCAGTCTGCCGGTTACGTCGGGCCCATCCGAAACCGTTCCTCCCCTGAGCACCTCTTCCACCGACATCGGGAAACGCCCGATCCGATTGGTAAACCAGCTCGAATTCGGCACCTCTCCCAGGGTATTGACATTCTCGGCGATAACAAGGGGGCCGGCCTCGGAACCGAACGTGTTTTCCAAGGTGTCGTACGTCTGGCTGAGTTCTCGCAGCAAGGGCTTCTCGATCGATGTCTGGTCAGGATCATCCCAAACCGGATCATCGGGCAGAAACCTCTGTCCGGCTGCAATTCCGGAAATGCAGGTCAGCACCAAAAAGTAGAGAGAAATGTATCTGCTAAACATCAAGCTCAAAACACCGCCGAAAACCGTATCTGAGTACGGGCACCTTCATTTCCCCACGCCTGATCCACGCGAAACAGCGTCGAGCGAGAAGACTTGAACCGGAAGCCAATGCCCCAGTCGCTCTTTAATTCATCCAACGAGAGTCGATCACCCTGCTCCGCCACGGTACCGGTATCTCCAAAGAGGGCGAACTCGAACCGGCGGGACGCTTCCCACCGGTACTCGAGTTGGGCCAAAAACAGCTTATCTCCTTGAAAGCGAAACGCGTCATAACCTCTGAGTGACTCTCCCCCCCCAAGCGAGGGTTTGAGGAAGAAGGGAACCCTGTCCCCCGAGGCCGGATCTGAATTGACAAACAGACCTCGCAAAGCAATTACCTGCTGATTGGAGCCAAGAGGGATATACCCCCTGGCATCGGCGAGGTAGCGGTAGAAGTTGTATTGATTGATCCGATCGACGTTATCCCACTTTTCCCAGCCGAACGCGATCATGAATCCGCGATGAGGCACCCCGGGGTCATCCCTGAGATCAAGCAGAACACTCGAATGTAACCGAACGTAATCCGGCCATTCAACGTATTCAGGCAACGGAAAGCCGAGTTCCAGATCTTCGAATGTTGGCGAACTGCGACCACTCCCGAGGGAGTGTTGAATCGAAGCGAGCTTAACCGTCCATCCAAACGAACGGGTAAACTGGAGTCCCGTGACTGCCTCGGCCGACGTCTCCTTGACCCGATAGCGAAACTTGTTCTCCCTTTTCGAACCAGCCCCCGGCCCATAAAACGTTTCGTCCGTCCGATCTCGATACCGGAGGGACCCGTACAGCTTGAATCGTGAGAACTTGCCCTGATCAATGTCTCCCAACTGTTCGATCCCTTCCGATTCGAATGAACGGGAGGGAATCCGTTTACCACGGTTTGGAATCAGGCCGAACTGGACATCGTAATGCTGGTACCTGCGCCAGGAGTAAAATGCCGATCCCATGAGATCGATGGGTCCCAGGGCCTCAGGTCTCCAGTATCGAACTCCGAGGGCCGCGCCAGAACCTCGGGCTATCCATTCCAGCCGGGGATAGAAGCCCCAAAACGCACCCTCATCAATCGACTGGCTGCCTTTTCGATCGAAGTTTCGCAGATACTGTTCAGCAATATTCTGTTCGGGAGGTTTGAGTTCCTGTCTCTTCTGCTCACGAAAGAGCAGCCACCTCTCCTTGCGGCTGTTCGGACGCTCCGGTCCCTGGGCGACTGTCTCGCTGCTCTCGTCGCTGATCTCCTGTTCTTCCACAGCCAAGCCAGTTCCCCCACCGAGTAGGAGAAAGATCAGAGGCAGTAGCAGCTTTCTGAGAACACTCAAATCAGACATCCCTTTCTTTCGCACACTGTAAGTCGACTGCTAAGAGTCTTTCCAGATTTCCGGAGTCGGAGCACTTGAAAAGGCAATTCTACTCCATGCCACCCGGCTTTCCCATCAATGCGAGCCGTGTTGCCTGCAGTGTTTCCTC
>CP070717.1:1821257-1823760 GCA_020350445.1 Acidobacteriota bacterium
GCCGATGTCGTGGCTGTCCTGCTACCTCTGGCATCCCTTTACCTGGGCCAGCCGGCAGCGAATGCGCGCCGTCTGATCGATTCAGAGGTCAAGGTTGCGGTTTCAACCGATTTCAATCCAGGTTCTTCACCGAACTTCCATTTGCCGCTCGCGCTGACACTGGCCTGCTCACTCTGTCGGATGAGTCCGGCCGAGGCGCTGAAGGGGGCGACTATTTATGCCGCCCAGGCTGTGGATTTGCAGGACGGGCTTGGTTCACTCGAGGTAGGGAAGGCTGCCGATTTTGCGATCATTGATGCTGAGGACCCCAATGATTGGCTCTACCGGTTTCGGCCCAACGCCTGCGTCGCAACATTTATCGGGGGCGAGAGTGTGTTTACGGCGGATGAGGTGATTTGAATGTGGTTACAACCGTCGATCGAAGTACCGGTGACTGGACCGGATGACCCCCGGGTCGGGCAGTTGCTGCGGGGGCAGGCGGGTGGGGAACAGCCACTCAGGGCAGTGATTGCCGGCTTTCCGACGGATGTGGGTGTCAGGCGTAATGGTGGACGTCCGGGAGCCAGCAGCGCTCCCGACCGTATTCGAAACTTCCTCTACCGCATGACCCCCCCGGCGGAGCTTGCACCTTCCTTCTCGCAACTGCTCTCTCAGACGGTCGATCTCGGGAATTTCTCCGTTTCAGATGACCTGGAGGCTGATCAGCAGGAGCTGGGTGAGCTCCTTAGTCGGTACCTTGCGGATGAAACCGTCGTTATCGTGCTCGGGGGAGGTCACGAAACGTCATTCGGCCACTTCCTGGCCTACGCTTTGAATTCAACCGAGGTTGAGATCCTCAACTTCGATGCCCATGCTGATGTTCGTCCCCTGAAGGATGGGCATGCCCATTCCGGATCTCCCTTCAGGCAGGCGCTCGAACACCCCTCGAAGGCTTGCCGGCGTTACACGGTTCTCGGCCTCCAGCCCCAGTCGAATGCAGGGACCCATTTAGAGTTCGTCCGCGAGCATGGGGACTATCGATGGGCCGCTGATCTGAATCCTCAGAGCATCAGCAGAGAATTTGTCGGGAAGAGCCGTCTGATGGTGACAATCGACGTGGACGTGGTTGATCAGGCTTTTGCACCCGGCGTGAGTGCTCCGGCCGTGGGGGGCATCGAACCCTCGGTTCTGCTTGCGTCGGCTCGACAGGCAGGGAGAAGCCCCAGGGTCACTTCGATCGACGTGGTCGAGGTCAACCCGCAAGTGGATATCGCGGACCAGACCTCCCGGCTGGCTGCGGTTCTGGTCTGGCAGTTCCTCGCAGGCCTGGCGGAACGACCTTAGGGAAGGAGCGGCCAGCGTTTCAGTCGCTCCTTCCCCTCATCTCGAAACTAGAAACCGAATCCACCGCCTTCGACCGGCGGCCTGAATTCGATTGTATAGCTGCTGCCCGGAGGGACCTTAACCGAATACTGGCCCTGCGCGTTGGTCTCCACGGTTGCAGAGAAGGTGGCTGACGGAGCGCCAGTCACGTTTCCAATATTCGTGACCGTGACCGATGCTCCCGAAAGTGGGACACCACCCGGGCCTGTGACCTTGCCACTTAGTGTGACGGGTGCAGGGAATGCGGGAATGTTCACGTTGAGCTGGGAGTCTGCGCCGAAGGATTTGCGGTTTGTCCCAATCAGCGGAGCACTGAACTGCCCAGGTTCGGGGCCACCCAGTTGGCCGGTGTCGACTGAACCGAAGAGATCGTAGGACTGGTTCGCGATCAATGGCATCGAATAAGCGCCGGTTGAGGCGTTCGGCAGGGCAAAGCTGGCGCCCACCTGTGGAAAGCACTGTCTGACTGCGCTCCCTTCGAAGAAGCGTGGGTCGGCAGCGATCATCGAGGCTTTCGAGTAATCGTTCGTCTGCGGCTGCTGCAGAGTGCCAGTCAAGGTGATCAGATTGGGAACGCTGAAGTTCTTTGTGACTGCGGAGTTTCCAACGGTGACCGAACCGATCTCGAGCAGTGAGGTGGCGCTTGTGTAGGTGTCTGGAGTTCCATCCAAATCTGTATCGACTCCTTCCCCAAAGAACATGCTGACCGAATAGGTTCCCGGAGCCAGATGTGTCTCGTACGTATTGGCATCCGAGACGGTCGCGACTGACTGCGTCTTCGAGGAATCGGCCCCGAAAACGAGGACCGCACCGATCGCCTGTGCCGCCGGTGGCAGTTCGGTCAGGTTGGAGACCGATCCGCTGACCTTTACCGTATTCGGTGCCTGAACGGTCACGTCCTTCGTGACGTTCTGAAACACCGAGATTCCCGGCTCGAGATGGGAGACATACTCTAATCCGCCTCCAGGCAGCAGAGCGCTGGGTGTGCTCTGCACAACAGAGCTTCCCAAACCAGTATCGGCCTTGAGATTACAGAGCCGGACATCCCAGACACCGGCCGGCACGGTCACTGAGTAGGTCGTGACCAGACTGGTCCCTGACACTGAGAAGGAGGTGGAACCACTGTAGGTTCGACCCGAGC
>CP070717.1:1823860-1827491 GCA_020350445.1 Acidobacteriota bacterium
ATCCTCCTGGTGGCCGGACGATACGGTGTCGTCCAGACTCTGTCGACCATTCTGGTGGCAGGTTTCACCTTCGTGACCATCTTCAATCTCATTCAGCTCCAGAGTGTTCCAGCCTGGAAGATCTCGACATCCGAGGCCCTGGAAGGATTGTGGTTTCAGCTCCCAGAGAAGAACTCGGCAGGGCTGTCACCTCTCGCCACGGCACTTGCAGCCTTTGGGATTATTGGGGTTGGGGCAACGGAGTTGATTCAATATCCCTACTGGTGCCTTGAAAAGGGTTATGCCCGGTGGGCCGGAAGACGTGACCAGAGCGAGGAGTGGGCCTCTCGAGCACGGGGATGGATGAAGGTCATGCAATGGGACGCCTGGGTCTCAGCCCTCATCTACACCTTTGCCACCGTTGTCTTTTACCTGCTCGGAGCCGCCGTGCTGGGCCGGGTTGGGTTGAATCCTGAAGGAACTCGAATGGTCAGGACACTGGCCGAGATGTACGTTCCAGTATTCGGTCCACTCGCCCATACGGTGTTCCTGTTTGGTGCTATTGCGGTCCTCTATTCGACCTTTTTTGTGGCTACAGCCGGCCACGCCCGAGTCTGCGCTGATGCGCTCAGGGTCTTCGGGTTATCCAGCGGTTCCGTAAAGGCCCGGCGTTTCTGGACTCAGGCCTTCTGTGTCTTCTTTCCCGCTGTGGCCCTGCTGTTCTATGCGGGGATTCGAGCACCCGTCGCCCTGATTCTCGCCTCCGGGGTGATGCAGGCGATCATGTTGCCGATGCTGGCGACAGGAGCTCTCTACTTCCGCTATCGCTTCTGTGATCCCCGCCTGCAACCAGGGAGACTCTGGGACTCGCTGCTCTGGATCTCAGGAATTGGCCTGTTGCTCGCCGGCGGCTGGTTAACCTTATCGAAGCTGCTTCCACTCGTCGGGATCGATCTGATTTAACCTGACAGGCGGTCCGGGTAGCAGCACCACGGCTCATCCCAGGTCACTCCTCCGCTGGACCCTGATAGCTAATCATCGTGTCAATGATGCCGACCTCAACTCGTCGATTCTTAGCACGCGCTTCGGCGGTGCTGCCGGGAACCAGAGGATTCGACTTTCCAAACCCTTTGGTGGTAATGATCGAGGAGTCAACACCCGCTTCCACCAGGTACTTCTTCACGGTCTCCGCTCGCTGCTCGGAGAGTGTCTGGTTGTATTCCACCGTTCCGACGTCGTCGGTGTGTCCGTAGATCTGTACCCTGTAACCCTGGGAAGTCAGCAGCACACCGGCAATACGACTCAGCAGCTCTCGATTCTTCGATTTCAGAGTCGCCTTGTCGAAATCGAACTGGATCTGGTCACTTCCCAGGTTCATAACCAGTCCCAGAGCCGTTCGACGGGTATCTGCAATCTTCTCAAGGGCCGCCTGCAGGCGGTTCATCTCGGCTTCTCTCTGCTTTCGGAACTCCGTCAATTGCTCCTTCGCGTCCTGGCTTTCCCGTCGGGCAACTGTCGCTTCGATCTGGGCTCGTCTGGCCCTTTCTTCTGAAGCCAGCCGGGACGCTTCAGCAAATGCATGCCCTTCAGCCGAAATCCTGGCAAACTCTTCAGCCTGCATCGCGGACGACCGAGCCAGCGAGGCAATCTCGCCAACCGTTTCCAGATCCGCGCGCACCTGATCCACGGCAGCATTCAACTCTCTGACATCTTCACCAAGAGCGTTCAATTGTCGATAGAAAAGAAAACCGATGACTCCAACCACTACAAGACAGATCCCCAACAGGATCAGGATTCCAGTTTGTGCGAAGGCTTGAGTTTTCTCGGGAAGCCGGTTTCTGGGATTGTTCCCAGAGCCATCGTAGGACATTTGCTCGTCTCCTCAGCATCGGGTCGACATTTCACACGTCAACACACTCGAACAGTCCAATTCTAGCAAATGAGGGTTATGCTGCCCCGACGAGGGAGACCACCAGGAAAGAAGATCGCTGGGCGACTACTCGTGGTGAACGGAAAAGCGCAAGATCCTGGGATGGACGAGTCGATTGAAGTCCTCGAAGTCCAATCGCACCAGTTCGGTGTGTGAACCGGCATTAAAGGCGATCTCAGCATCTTCCGCCAGGCTTTCGGTCACGAAAACGTCCATCTCATAAAGGTTCCCGAATGGCGGCATCGCGCCTACCTCACATTCTGGAAACCGACTCCTGAACTCTTCTTCGCTCGCGAGTTCGACACGGCTTGATCCGACAGCTCTCTTCAGCAGATCGAAATCGATCTTGTAAGGTGCCGGCAGGACAGCCATTGCCATCTTCCCGTCGATCTTGACCATGACGGTCTTGGCCAACTCCTTTCCCTTCACATGAGCAGAAGCGGCAATCCCCTGCGCCGTGAAAGCCGGTGAATGACTAATGGTGATGTAGCGAACATGGTTATCATCCAGAAACCTCTTCAAGCGACTGACTGGCATGGTAGGACCCTCCTACGAAATTTCTATCTCTAAGATACCCTCTTATCAACCTTCAAGGAAGAGGCTAGATTGATCTTCGTGTTATCATGGCCAGATCTCCGTCAGTCCTTCGGAGCATCTCCCCTGCCCTCCTGCAGTGACTCGAGGATCTCACGAAGAGACGCAGCGACAGGGGCATCTGGATGATGGCTGAGAAAGTCTTCCAGTTCCCGAACCAGGTTCTCCTTCTCACCTCGCAGCCGATAGACCTCGGCGAGGACCAACTGCGGATAGGAGAAGTGTGCAGGATCCAGGGCCTTTGCCCGCTTGAGATGCTCTTCGGCCTTTTGCCAATCAGACAACCCTAAATAGGCCTGTCCCAGTTGAGAATGAGCCAGAGGATCGTCGGGCCTGCGCTTGACAGCACTCAGATTGTGTTGCAACGCTTCGTCCATCTTCCGGAGCGTCAGCAGAACGCCTCCGAGGTTGACGAGCGGCATATAGGATTCAGGTGCGCATTCCAGGGCCTGCCTGAAGTACTTCTCGGCCTCGGCATAGCGCCTGTCGTTGTAGGCTATCGTCCCCAAGTGATTCAACACTCGGGAATACTGCGGTGCAATTTCCAGCGCTCGCTGAAGATGTTCAACTCCCTCCTTCTTCTTGCGCTTTCCGAACGCTTCGATCGCCTTGCGATACTCATCGCGAGCTTCCTCGGGAACCGCCAACTGAGACGGGGAGATCGTAACTGCCTCGGTCCCTCTTTCGCCAGGGACGAAGGTCAGTTCAACGTAGACCCTGCGCTTTGGATCGGCAGAACTCGGTCCCACGTCAATCGACTGAGCCATCTGCCCCCAGTCTGGAACCGAGACGATGATCCGGTAGTTGGCCGGCACGAGCCGCTTGAATTTGAAATTACCTCCACGATCCACCAGTTCATGCAAGGTGAAAGGCGACAAAGACTGCTCGAGAAAGACCACAGGGACCACTTCTCGAATCGGACTTCCGTCTTCCAGCAACACCTTCCCTCGTAGCTCGTAGACTTCACCGGCCAATAGTGCGACGTCGAAGATCAGGCAACAGGTCAAAACTAGTGCGAGTCTCAAAAAAGTGGCGATCATGATGGGATACCCCCAAAGGCCTCAACTTCGATTCTACTCGATGCCCTTCCGCGGGACTAAACAATGAGAGTGAAGAATTCCACTAGAC
>CP070717.1:1827591-1835502 GCA_020350445.1 Acidobacteriota bacterium
AGATCGCGGATATCGTACACAACTGCCAGTTCTTCTCCATTGCTTACGACCCTGCAGCCAAGGACACCTTTGGCTTTGAAAACCGGGTCACAGGCCGGGTACAGTTGACCGTCGTTCGTTACTCGGAACAGTAGAGACCGGGGAAGGCAGGTTATCTGCCTGCCTCCCCCACCCCGAGGTAATCTCACCTTCACCCTTCTGCCCCTTGCCGACCACCTCGGCGAGTAGTCCCTCCTCTTTCCGGCATCCCAGCTCGGGCAATTCGCGAAGGACCCGAATTCCTCAGGCGGGGTCTTCATCGTCAGTCCCTTGTGACAAGCTGATCTGAAAGCTGCACCCGGGAGATACCGAACAGATGAAACGAGAGTGTATTGGCCGACTTGCCCAGTTCCTAACCTGCGTCCTGGCCGCGACTGTGCCCGCAGTTGCTCATCCAGGAAACATCAGCTACTCACTAATCCAGGTGGAGGGTGACACGGTCCATCAGGAGCTGAAGATCCTCATCAATGAACTCGTTGAGGCGCTGGAAATGGATAGCGATGCAGATGGATTACTCAGCCCGGATGAACTCAATGCTCATCGGGAAAGACTCGCTGCCTACCTGGACGGCAAGATTTCAGTTTCAGTCAATGAAACCTCGCTACCCCTGATCCTCGATTCAGTCGCGTTGAGAGAAGAAGAGGTAACCGATCTCGGAACCTCGACCCTGCTGCACGCAACGGTCCGGTTTCAACATTCAGGGCCCATCGACAACCTGCTCATGCGCTGCCGGATTCTCGACGATCTGGACGAAAGGCATGATAACTTCGCCAAGATCACGATTGGGGCTGTCACCCGGCCCTTCCTGTTTACCCCCCGCAATGAATTCCACTAAGGCGACGTCTCGAGTCGATCCGGAGTCGATTCCAACCTCCAAACCGTCATCTCTTTCGGAATCCATGGATTCCACCACATCCTCCAGGGTTATGACCACCTTCTTTTTCTGCTCGGACTCCTCGTTGTCACGACCAGTCTCAGGATGACCATCGGAATCGTGACAGCCTTCACGCTGGACCACAGTATCTCCCTGGCCCTCGCCGCACTGCAGATTGTTACCGTTCCGCGGGGACTGCTCGAATGTACGATCGCTCTGACCATCATGTGGGTGGCGGTTGAAAACATCTTCTCCTGGTTTCCACTCAAACGATGGCTCTTGAGTCTCGCTTTCGGCCTGATCCATGGTCTAGCCTTCGCTGAAACACTCGATATCCTCGGTCTACCCGTCGAGCAACTCGTGCTGGCTCTCTTCTCCTTCAACGTCGGAATCGAAGTCGCCCAGGTGGCGGTTGTTCTCATCGCCATCCCATTCACCCTGAAACTCGCTGAAAGAAAGTGGCGGCTTCAGGCTGTCCAGGCACTCTCATTGCCCATCTTCGCATTCGCCACCTTCTGGTTTGTCCAGCGGACACTGCCGCTTTTCAGCTAGACTACAGAACCGTAGGACAAGCGTCTCGCTTGTCTCTGGGGGTTCGTAGGACAAGCGTCCCCGGCTGTCTCTGGGAGTTCGTAGGACAAGCGTCCTCGCTTGTCTCTGGGAGTTCGTAGGACAAGCGTCCTCGCTTGTCTCTGGGGTATAAAGCAAGAGACAACCAGGGATGGTTGTCCTACGTTCGGCAAGCGTCCCTGCTTGCCAGGCCGAATTGCGGAATGCTAATCGCTAATCGCTAATCGCTAATCGCTGATTGCTAATTGCTAATTGCGAATCGCTAATTGCTAATCGCTAATCGCTGATTGCTGATTGGCGCTGGCGGAGAGTCAGAGGGTATGACAGAACAGGAAATCGACGAACTTGCACGGCCTATCTGGAATTACATGAGACTCGACCACCAGCTCGAGGAAGCGGACTGTATCCTCGTTCTCGGAAGCCACGACACCCGCGTTGCTAAACACGGTGCCGAACTTTACCTGGAAGGCCGGGCCCCCTGGCTGGCCTTCTCGGGAGGCGCCGGAGCCATCACCCGTTCGCTCTGGAACCGTCCCGAAGCCAAGGTCTTTGCCGACATCGCCCTGGAAATGGGGGTCCCGGCCGAGAAGATCCTGATTGAAGACCGTTCGACGAACAGCGGAGAGAACATCGTGTTCACCCGTCAGTTGATCGAACAGCACGGTCTCAACTGGAATCGCTTCATCCTGGTCTCCAAGCCCTACAACGAACGTCGGGCCTGGGCCACGTTCATGAAGCAGTGGCCGGGACAATCTGTTCGAGCCAGTTCCCCGCGAATCGACTACTTCGCCTATCCTGACGCTTCGATTTCAAAAACGGAGATGATCAATACAATGGTCGGCGACCTGCAGCGAATGAAGATCTACGCCGAGAAGGGTTTCCAGATCGAACAGGCCATTCCAGCCGAAGTCTGGGCCGCCGCCGAGCAACTCGCCGCCGCCGGCTTCAACCAACGAACCCTCTAGAAACGCGACCATCCCGCTCGCGATGAAAGCCCCCCCCCACACCAAATCGGGCTGCAAGATTCAATCCTCAAGCGCACCGATCAGCTGTTCACGGCCAAGGCTCATCGATCGGTGGTGCGAATCCAGCAGGTCGGGATGGCAAGATAGGACGCTTGCCTTACGCTTATTGACCCCCTCAGGGTGGAGGACTAGAATCGAACCTGAATCCGTTGGAGGTGGGCTATGACGAAAAAATTGTCTTCCAGGTCTTTATCGAAACCGTCAGTTTCCCGACGGGATTTTCTCACGTACGCGTCGCTTTCCGGACTGGCGATCTCAGGGACACGACCGCTGTTTGCAGGTGTGGGTGAGATCCTGCTCAATGATGAGAGTCCGATCTCGCCGGGATACTTTGCACCGCAGTACTATGACTTCAAGGAAGAAGAAGCCCTCCTCGATGTTCTGGAATCGGGCTCGCCTTTCCGCTACTACGGACCAGGAAACCCGGAGAAGGTCAAAAGCTTTGAAGAGGCCTATTCCGAATACATGGGGGTTCCCTATGCCCTGGGTGTAACCTCAGGCACGGCAGCCCTCGATTGTGCAGTCACGGCCCTTGAGGTCGGGCCAGGTGACGAAGTGATCGTCCCCGCCTATACCTGGTGGTCCGATTACACCTGTGTGATCCAGGCCGGAGCCTTGCCGGTATTTGCCGACATCGATGAATCTCTCTGTCTCGATCCGAAAGACTTCGCCCGTAAGATCACCCCACGAACCAAGGCCGTTATCGCCGTCCACCTGCTCGGCGGTCCCTGCGATATGGATCCCATTCTCGAGACGGCAAAGAAGCACGGGGTCGCAGTACTGGAGGATGCGGCACAATGTGTTGGCGGTTCCTACAAGGGAAAGAAGCTGGGGTCGATCGGAGACGTCGGGATCTACAGCTTCCAGTTACACAAAATGATCAGCTCAGGTGAAGGAGGGGCTCTGGTCACATCGAATCCGAAAGTCTTCGAAAGAGCTGTGCGCTTCCATGACATGGGGGGACTGAGGACGGTTTTCGAAGAGCGGCTGGGTACGGGCCAGGTCGCCCGCTTCGCCGGCGAGAACTTCCGCATGAGTGAGTTCACGGGTGCCGTTCTTGGGGCCCAGTTGCCCAAACTCGACACGATGATCCGTTCCCTGCGGGAGAATGCTGACAGTGTCAGAGAAGGGATTAAGAACCTCCCCGGAATCAAAATGCGCAAGCGGCCCGATCCCGCAGGGGACAACGGTTATGCCATCTACATTGAACTGGGGAGTAAGCAAGCCCGTGACCGCTGCATCGACGCCCTGGAAGACCGCGGGATTCCGGCCGGAACCCTGTCGGGTTCAGTCCTGCTGCCGCTCCAGGATTCAGTGATCCAGAAACAGACTCGCCATCCGAATTGGCCGTCTTTCAACTCACCCGAAGGACGGGCAATCGAGTATGGCCCGGACTCCTGCCGCCAGACGCTGGATATCTTCGACCGGTTCGTACAGATTCGGATCGGCCCGAAGTACACACAACCGATGATCGATCGGATCATCGATGGTGTACGACGGGTCTATCCATCGGTTACCTGAGACGGCAAAACCGTACGGATTCGGCAACGTTGACCTGCCGGATCCCGGTTCCGCCACCAGAGAACGATACGATCAGGAACCCGAATCAACCAGGTTCGGACCGCTCATACGGACCTGCGGCGCCGCTCCACCCAGATCCTTCGTCTGGAAGACAGCCTGGATCTCTCTCTTCTCCCCGGGAAGCAGAGAGATGTAGTTATCGTCCCAGAGAACCGGAAGCACCGATGCGGCAGTATCCTCGCGGACGACCTTGAGCTCAATGAAGAAGGCCACCTGCTCAGATCGGTTTTCCAGGGTCACAGTCGCTGTCTGAGTCTGCTCACTGGCCTCGATCTTCGACTCAAGGCTCACTTCGACCTTCTTCAGATTCCTCAGCGGCCGCATGTCCGCAAACCCTTTGTTGGGGGTCACGAACCAGAGTGTGTTTTCGAAGTCGAGAACATCTTTTCGAGTCGAGAGCCAGTAGAAGTTTCGCGACAGGATCTGATCATCCGAACTCTTCAACCGCAGATCGAGGAAATAGACCCGTGACAGCCCCCCCAACTTTGGCATTTCGAAGACTTTAGTCGAGGTGTTCGACGGGACCGCCACATCGACATCCTGCTGAAAGATCTCCTTCGAGTCGAGGTTCAGCACTCGGATTTCGACACTTCCGCCGTCGAGATTCGCCAACGTGTCATTAACGACATAGATGTCTTCATCCCCGTAGTTGTAGACAACGTTGACCGGATCCGAACCCGTCTTCGCACCGTAAAACGCCCCATTCGGCATCAGGTACCAGTCATAAAGCTGCCAGTAGGTCTCGGGCCAGGCCGAGTTGATCATCCATTGAATCACTCCGGTCGCATTGTGCTTATTGACTCCGAAGGCTTCCAGCATCGGCCGCATCGCTTCGTAGTTTGCTACCTGCGCCCACTGGGTGAACTCCTCGACGCCGTCGACATCGCCATATCGATTCCGGAAGGCATTGAGATAACGGTTCATGGTGTTAAATTCATTCCGTCCGCAGTGGAAATCCCACATCTCATCGATGGGCCAGAGATTCTCTTCCGGGATCATGCGCTTGATGCTCTCCAGCGGTGGTGGCTGAGGTCCCGGTCCCGTTTCCGTGTTGAAACCGTACGCGCCGCCATGCTTGTCATCGATATACCAGTAGTTCGGTGTCACGTAGTCGTAGGGTCCGTTCATCTTGACACCGGTCTCGCCACTGACTTCGCTCTTCCGGATCGAACAAGCCGCCAGCGTCGGGCGTGTCGGATCGATCTCCTTCAAAGCGTCGTAGTAGCTTCTTTCGAGGGCCGGCCTCGGCAACATATCACTGCCAAACACCCAAACGAGCACACTGGGGTGATTCCGCAACCAGACGACCTGGTCCTCGAGAGATCGGGTAATCAGTTCGATCTCTTCCGGAGTCTCGACACCGCCAAACTCATCCACCGGCTTCCCTAGATAGTTCTCCCACTCCCATTCACAACTCCAACCCGCCATGAGCAGGATTCCGTACTCATCAGCCAGGTCATACAGAGCCTGGGTACTTCCCCAAAACCCTTCCAGTCGAACGGTGTTGAGATTCATGTGACGGACATACTTCATCTGGGCTTCAACCTTTTCGACGCTATCGTCGAGCATCAGGTCATCCACCCAGCCACCGCCCCGGATCAGCACCTTCTGACCATTAACGGTGTACCCCCGGTGACCGTTCGGGTTGATGTAGTCTCCCACCTCACGGATCCCGAACCTGATCTGCCTGGAATCAGAGATCTCAGAACCAACAACAACGGAAAGCTCCAAATCGTAGAGGTTGGGATCGCCGAGGTTGTTCGGCCACCACAGCCTCGGATTCTGCACCTTCAAGAGCTCGAATTCGTCCGGGGTGAACGTGACGGGCACAGTCTGACCGGGATCGAGGCTGACGCTCTTCTGCGCCTGTCCACCTTCGAAACGGAGTTCCAGAGTACTGCTGACGGAACTGTCGGAATGATTCACGAGAAGGGTCTCAACCGACAGACCGGCTTCAGCGAGCGGCTCGAGATTTACCTTCGTCTTGACGAACGGATCTCGAAGCGAGACCGCTCCCGCAAGCTTGAGCCGGACCGGACGCCAAAGCCCCATGTTTCTATCGGGCGGTCTCGGGTTCCAGTCCACAAATCCGATCGTCAGTTCACCCGGTCGCGGAGGAAAGACTTCAACCGCCAGGATATTACCCTGCTCCTTCAAAAGCCCCGCAACATCAAAGCTGAACATTCGGAAGGAGCCGATGACCTCGTCATTCGCCGCTAACTGTTTACCATTCAACCAGATGTTCGCGCGATAGTTGATCCCTTCGAATTCAAGCTGGGCACTCTGCCAGTCTTCGTATCCTTCGAGAGAGAATTCCTTGCGATACCACCAGGACTGCTCAAACTGACTAGTCGGAATTGCATCGATGTTCTTCCCGAAATAGGGATCCTTATACAGCCCGTTCGAGACGAGGGCGGCCAGCACAGTCCGCGGAACAGAGGTGGTGAACCAGCCCTCCAGGGGCACGGTCTCAGATGACAGGACATCTCCCGTCTGTCCGACTTCCGCCGACGCCCGCAGCGACCAACCCTCTTCGAGAACGATCTCATAGGAAACCGGTTGAACCCCCTGCTGACAGGAGGCCCCGATCAGCCCGATCAACAGCAGCGCAGGTGCAACCCACCCCCATCGCATTCGCATCCGTTCACACATGACTCACTCCTCACAAAACTCAAATCAATGGCTTCCCCGGCCGGGTCGGAATCCCCCGTTCGGGAACTCGTCTCATCAGAGGCCACCTATTCTTTCACATCAAACATCGCACGCAACCGGATATCGTCGGACGCCGCTCCGACCATGACCTCGAACTGCCCTAGTTCTACGACTCGTTCCAGATGCTCGTTCAACAGAGAAAGATCTTTCGGGTTGAGCCGAAACACCACCCGGGAAGTCTCGCCCGGATCGAGTGAAACCCGGCGAAAGCCCCTCAGTTCCATGACAGGAGTCGTAATTGAGCTGATGACATCGTCGATATAGAGCTGCGCTACTTCCACACCTGCACGCTCACCTGTGTTCTTCAGGTTAAAGCTCACCGTAACAGCCCCTTCCGGGCCGACAACCGACGGAGTCACCTCGAGGTCGCTGTACTCGAACTGCGTGTAGGTCAAGCCATATCCAAAAGCGTAGAGTGGAGAGCCAGGCATATCGACGTAGCCCCTGCCCCAGTTAGCTCGGGCCCGGGAGGGCGTATGGTTGTAGTAGACTGGCAACTGTCCGACATGCCGGGGAATGGTTACCGGAAGACGTCCACCAGGATTGTAATCCCCGAAGAGAACGTCTGCCACGGCGGCTCCTCCCTGTTCGCCACAATTCCAGGCCTCGATAATGGCAGGAACGTGTTCCGCGATCCACCCGATGGAGAGGGGGCGGCCATTGATCAAAACGACAACGGTCGGAGTGCCGGTTGCAACCACCTTCTGAACCAGCTCCAATTGTCGCCCGGTCAGATCGAGACTGGCGACGTCCTTCCCTTCCCCGTTGGTGCCGGTATTGTTCGGAGCCCAGCGTTCGTTCTCACCCACGACAACAATTGCAACGTCAGCGTCGTCCGCCGCTTGAACGGCCTCCTGAATCTCGTCAGTCTCGTCTCCAATCACATCGCAGCCTTTAACGTAGCTCACTTCCGAACTTGTGCCGACAGCTGAACGAATACCAGCCAGGACCGTGACCAGCTCCTGCAGGATGACGGTGGGGGTGTAATCGCCGAGTTGATTCCTGCCGTTGTCAGCATTCGGTCCGATGACGGCGATCTTTTGACCTTGCTTGCGCAAAGGGAGTAAGCCGGCCTCATTCTTGAGCAGGACAATGCCCTGGCGGGCCGCC
>CP070717.1:1835602-1838292 GCA_020350445.1 Acidobacteriota bacterium
TGAGTTCCTGATGACGTTCAAGGATTATCCACCCCGGCAGAAGGCTGCCAGTTTCTCGCTTGACCAGGTCATGGAGAAACTACGGCAGGGTGGTGGTTCCAAGTAAACCATAAGAAGGGGCAGGAGTCTCAGCCTCCTGCCCCCCTCCAGGTAACCTCCTGGAGTGCGGAACTTCAGTTCCGCCTTGCATCAAGGAACTTCCAGTTCCGCCGGATCCAGGCAACCTCCCGTTGCGCGAGATCCAGAAGACCTCCCGTTTTGTCGAGTCCAGGCAAGTTCGCGTCCCGCGAGATCCAGAAAACTTCCCGAACCTGTGCCCTTTAACCTCTTGAGTCGACCTGTCTGGCGTGAGACGATCGTGCTGTCGTCAATGCAGTTGGAGAGAGGAGCCAGACATGAGCAAGAAAATGAATCGACGCAGTATGATCGGGAAATCTCTCGGGGTCTCTGCCGGGGTTGCCGCGGGAATGAGCTATGAGCACCAGGCATTGCTGGCCCAGTTGGTGGACCGTTCGGGTTGGGATCAATCGAAGCAACCAGTGACTTCTATGGAGCGGGGCAAACTGGGCGATCGCGAAGTTTCTCGGCTCATCATCGGAGGGAATCTGATGAGCGGATCGGCCCACGCTGGAGAACTGCTCTATCAATCGCAGTTGATGACCCACTACTTCACCGACGAGAAGATCCAGGAAACCTGGCGGATCGCGCAACAGAACAGCATCAACACGACGCTGATGCGGGCTGATCCACATATTGTCAGGAATTACCGGGCCTATTGTAAGGATATGGGAGACGGGCTCCAGTGGATTGCGCAGAGTGCCCCCGAACAGGGTGATCCTGTTGAGAATGCCAAGATGGCTCGCGACAATGGAGCCTTCGCCGTCTATTTTCATGGAGGGCGCGGAGATAACCTGATCGAAGCCGGTAAGGTCGATGACTTGGGTGAGATTGTCGAAGGTATGAAGAAGACCGGAATCCTGGCCGGTGTTGGCGGGCATAAGCTCGAGACGATCAAGGCGAGCGAGAAGGCGGGTTTGAATCCCGATTTCTACATGTACACGGTCAATAAGGTCGACTATCTTTCCAGCGATCCCGGAGAGATCGAGTCTTTTATGGCGGGCGTTAAGCAGCCCTGGATCGGATTCAAGGTCCTCGGTGCCGGGCGTGATACTCCGCTGGAAGGCTTCCGGCATGCCTTTTCCCGGGGGGCCGACTTTCTTGCCGTGGGTATGTTCGACTGGCAGGTGCGGGACGATGCCGAAATGATAGCTCAGATGCTCGAGACAAAGATCGACCGGCAGCGGAGGTGGCGGGCTTAAGATTCACGAAGCCAGGGCTGCTCTCGGTGATGTTCCGGCTCGGGTCTTTCAGAAACGGAGTCCCCGCAGTAGGCCTTCGATTTGCGCAAGGTCGAGAGGGGTTTCCTGGATTTGACTGTACCAGAGGCCTCTCTTTCGAGTGAACGGTTCCAGAACCTGGAGTGATGCGACCATCGCATCTTTGGGTATTCCCATATCGACGGGCTGATACCTGAGCCCCAGTTCATCCATGAGGCTGGTGATCCACTCCACGCGGTTCTTCTGCAGGCGGCTCATCACGTAAATGCCGAGTCCCACGATCTGACCGTGGATGAATGGCTTCTTCAACCGTTCTTCGAGTTCGTAGAAGAGGAAGTGTTCTGAGCCCTCCTCGACCCGGTAGTGACCGGCGGGCAGACAGATGGTGTTGACCCGCATATACCCCTCGACGATCGTTCTAAGACCACGGTCCGAGAGGGCCCGGATTTCGGAAGCGTTTTCAGCCACGGTCTCGAGAATCGCACGGGCTGTCTGGATGTCATCCTGTGAATACGGGTATTCGCTTTTACCGGCACGATGGGCAACCTCCCAGTCGAATGTCGCCGTATGAATTGACAGCAAGTCCCCGGCGCCGGCGACATTGAGATCTGAAGGCGCCGTGCGAATGAGATCGTAGTCGATGATCAAAGGGTCGGGGCTGGATTCACCAACATATAGGACCCGGTGGTTCTGGCGAACCGCGGCTGCGGGCGTCACGAAGGCGTCAACACTGATTACAGTGGGAATCGTGACAAGACGGCAGCCCTTCTTCCAGGCGAAGTACTTCGCCAGATCGATCGCCTGGCCTCCTCCGATTCCAACCACCGTGTCGCAGGGAGGGGCGGAAGCGACCTGCTGATCGACAAACTCCTGCTCCATCGATTCCACCATGAGGACCGCTACTGGATCTGCACCGAGCTTACCTTCTGTGATCGACCAAGGGAGTTCCATCGTAGCGACGACAAACCTCCCTAAATCCTTCCCGATGCCGTTGACCGATCCCGATCCAAACCGAATCGATGTTACGTTGGTCTGTCCTGCTATCTGCATGCAGTAAACCTCCTCAAAGGCCGTTCCTCAAAGCTCCCATGCACTGAATCTAAGTCGCTGAAATATCTGGTGGGCCTGCGGCGCCCTTCTTAAGCCTGGTACGTATCAGAACGGCGTAAACGAATCCACCGAGGAGAATTCCCCCTCCCGTCGCCAGGGCAGGAACGTGGTTTCCATCGGTCTCCGGAATGGTTAAGGCGCCAATAAGAAAGATACTCCAGGCCAATGCGGCTGCGGCAACCAGATACTTCCAACCGGGAATTCGCCAGGCACGAAACCGGCGTGAACGTGTCCCGATCAGAA
>CP070717.1:1838392-1842945 GCA_020350445.1 Acidobacteriota bacterium
GAGCCCTCGAGCAAGCCGCGGATTTTCTCAGATCTTGCTAGCCTGCTGGCGTGCTGAGGCCCAGGCTTCAGCTTGCTGATCGCATGTTCCGGATTCAACTCTCAAGTGAGCACAGAAGTCAGTTGCCTGCGGCCAGCAACTTCTCACCAGGTCAGATCCTTGGCAATTTCACAGGGGCTCCAGTCCGGCAGGACTCCAGCGCGCCGAACACGATCTCATGCGTCTTGATCGCATCCTCCAGATTGCAGTGCGACTCACGGTCCTCACGGATGCACTCGATGAAATGATCGATTTGGGCCTGGAACGGGTGGTGGGTAACATCGCTCGAGTCGGGAAGGATGGAAGGGATCTCAACCCAGTCGGTTTGGCCCGGATAGTGGTGAGACCAGACCCGGTTGTCCATTACGCTGCCCCGGTTTCCGAAGACCCGAATCGGGAAGCGATAGGGCATGATGCAGTCCATGTTGACTGAAACCTTCCCCAGAACACCATTTGAGAACTTGACCAGTGCGACCTCCAAACCGTTGTACTCCATCGGTGGGGCGTTCTCGATCCACTCGTGATGAAAGGGGTCGTACTGGGTTGTGTTTCCCTTCCGATAACCTCCTGAAACGGCATAGACCTCGATCGGCTCTGCGGCTTCGAGTTCTCCGGCAGCGGCGAACCAGCGCAGGGCATCGACGGCATGACAACCGGCGACCAGGAATGCGCTGATACCTTGTGCCGCGGTCCGCGCATCCTCCCACCCCGACCACCAACTGCCATTGTGACTGCAGTAATCGGTCTCAACATAGTAGGCCTGGCCGAGCACACCTTCGTGAATCATCCGTTTCAACGTTTGAAACCAGGGATTCCAGCGGAGAACGAAACTCACAACCGTTCTGACCCCACTGTCCGACACGGCCGCCCGCATTTGACGAAGTTCTTTCAGGCCGATCCCGAGGGGCTTTTCAATTACGATATGTTTCCCCGCCGCAGCACATGCCAAAACATTCGAACAGTGCAGATGCTGGGGGGTGCAGACCGAGACAATGTCGACATTGGGGTGCTTCAGGGCTTCATCCAAGTCTTGATAGAGACTGACAGACTCGAGCTCCGCTTCCTCAGCACGTTTTCGGGCGCTCTCTTTTGAACGGCTCGAGATCGCGACCACTCTCGTTCTGGGATTCCCCTGGTAAGCTGCAATATGTTGAGATGAAACCCATCCGGCACCGTGGATCAGAACCCCGTACCGGCCCTCTTCAGTCGTTCCCACAGTCTGCTCCATCAGGACAACCTTACGCCTCGAGTCTGCAGAAGTGAAGCCCTGTACCCAATGCCAGAAGCGTCCCGCGAGACGCTGGCTGTTCTGCTGATCGCAGCCGGCGACAGGCCGTTTGCTCCAATTGCCAGCAATCAACAAACTCTACTGCCAGTTCCTATTCGCCAAGGTCAGCGATTGTCTTCAATTCACCTCTTGTGTAATCCTGAAGGAAACGTCCTGCGACGTCTTTTTGGAAAAGTGCGTCAGGCAGCAACTGATCAGGGGGGAGTCGGACAGTGACATCCCCTGATAGAGAGGTAGTCGATGAGAGTTCTGTGCATACTCCTTACACTTCTGGTTTTCTCGGCCTGCCAGTCAGCTGATTTGGGTACCGGCGAGAAAGTTGTCGATCTTCAAGCCGACATCAAAGCGATCAATGAGGCAGGCCAGCGGTGGGCTGAAGCTTACGCAGCCGAAGACTGGGAGGCTTTAGGCGCCCTCTTTTCTGCCGATGCGATTGTCATGCCCCCGGGGGCTCCATCCGTCGTGGGTAGACAGGCAATCTTGGACGCCGAGTCAAGCTCCGTGGCCGGGATAGATATTCTGACCGCTGAACTGACTTCTGATGAGGTGGTTGTGATGGGAGATTTGGCTTACCGGAGAGGATCCTTCACGATTACGCTAAAGCTGCCGGACGGCACCTCTTCCACTGACATCGGGAAGTTCATCGAGATCTGGGAGCGCCAGACTGACGGTTCCTGGCTACTCAGTCGCGATATCTATAATTCAGATGCACCTCCCCCTGAGGAGTAGGTGCACTTGATCGAACGACCGGTGAACCTGCTGTCGGGTTCCGGTTTTTCGGTGTATTCTCATTGGTGCGAAGATGAATGGTCCGTTTCACCGCTTCGAGGGGTAACAGATGGGGCATCGGCCTTTCAAAGAAGCTTACCAGCAGTTGGGTGCCCGGCTCGACAGCTTGTCGGTTCGTACACCCTGGAGTGAGACCTTTCACGAGATTCTGCGAGAGCTCTATTCCGTCGATGAGGCCAAACTCATCGTGGCCATGCCGTTTCGACCATCATCGGTCGAGCGCATCAGCCGTCTCTCGGGCTACCCTCCTTCTCGTCTCGAACCGATGCTCGACCGGTTGTGCAAGAAGGGCCTGACGGTTGACCTGTGGGACGGGAAGCAGTACCGCTACGTCGTCAGCCCGCTCGTTGTTGGGATCTTTGAGTTCACGATGATGCGAACCGATCCCGGGCTCGACCGGAAGAAGATCTCCAGGCTTTTCAGCCGCTACCTCATGGAGGAGGAAGCATTTGGAGCAGCCAACTTCACGGGAGACCTGCAGGTGTCGGTCAAGCGGGCGCTTCCCTATGAAGAGACTCTCCCGGATCTCCCCGACGTTGAGATCCTCGATTATGAGAAGGCTTCCGCGATCATCGATGAGCATGATTGTTTCTCGGTCGGTATTTGTTCCTGCCGGCATGAGAAGTTCCATCTGGGGCGGATGAGATGCGATGTGCCTCTCGAGACATGCACTTCGTTTGGCAATGCTGCCCGATACCTGGTTCGGAACAACCTGGCCCGGGAGATCTCGCGTTCAGAGATGCTCGATATCCTGGCCCGGTCGAAGGATTCAGCCTTCACCCTTTGCGCCGACAATGTGAGAGATAGCGTCGGTTTCATCTGTCACTGCTGTAGTTGCTGCTGCAACCTTTTAGAGGGAATTCGCGAAAAGGGGTATGACCGGGCACTGACGACTTCCAACTGGCTGGCTGATTGTGACATGGACAATTGCCGGGGATGTGGGAAGTGTGCCAAGGCTTGCCCGATTGATGCAGTTGCCATGCAGGCCGCCCCGGGAAAGAATGAGAACAACCAGGTCCCCAAGGTGGATGACGAGCTCTGCCTGGGCTGCGGGGCATGCATCCTTCGGTGCGATTCCCGGGCGATGCATTTGAATCCCCGGGAGCAGAGGGTGCTGCATCCCGCCACCTCTTTCGAAAGGATCATTCTGCAGTGCCTGGAGCGTGGGACTCTGCAGAACCTGGTTTTTGATGAGCCGAATTCAAAGAGCCACCGCTTCTTCCGCGGACTGGTTGGAGGATTCCTGCGCCTTTCACCGGTAAAGAAGGCCCTCATGGGAGACCAGTTGCGTTCACGATTTCTTCAGGTTCTTACCTCTCGGAACTCAGGATGATCGCTTATTCCTCAAGGCTGGACCATATATGAACGACTCTCCTGATCCGGAGGCCAAAGAGCACTCCCCCGAAGAAACTGTCTGGCAATATCTGGGCTATCGTATTCGCCCCAGTGAATTCGTCACGGCGATGGTGCATTTCTATCGCGGGGAGATCGCGCGATCGAATACATGGCGCACCCGGCTGGATACGACTACAAACTGGTCGGTCATCACAACGGCCGCGGTTTTGACCTTTGCCTTCACAGCCGTCGATCGACCTCACGTTGTGATCCTGCTGAGCATGCTGCTCATCTGGCTCTTCCTCATCAGCGAGGCACGACGCTATCGTTATTACGAGCTTTGGGCGTTGCGGGTCCGGCTGATGGAGACCGAATTCTTTGCAGCCATGCTGGGGCCGGGTGGTACCCCTGATTCTGACTGGGCGAATCGTCTGATTGCCAGTCTGACGGCGCCTGAGTTTCCGGTTAGTTACTGGGAGGCACTGGGCCGCCGGTTGAGACGAAATTACATCTGGTTGTTCCTGATTCTGGGCCTGGCCTGGGGCCTCAAGCTGCTGCTCTATCCAACCGTAACCCATACCTTTGAGTCATTCGTGGAGCACGCCGCAGTTGGGCCGATACACGGTCTGGTTATCTTGTCCGCAATGGGTGTCTTCTTTGTAGCCCTCTTCCTGATTGCGTTCTTCACCGCCGGGCTGCGGGCCTCCCCAGGCGAGGTCCTCTCTCGCCGGGAGATCCTTGGGGGCCCCAGTGAACTGATTCAGAACCTGGCTCGGGTCGCCTCCGAGATACCGTACCTGGGAAAGCGGAACCATCTGGCCATCGTGATTACCGAACGCCCTGACCAGGTCGGAGAGAAGCTGCTTGCGGTCTTGAAACGGGGCGTGACTTCGGTGAGTGGATCGGGGATGTACTCGAAACAGGACCGGGCCGTCCTGTTTTGCGCCGTCGCCACCTCGGAAATTGAGCGACTCAAAAGCGTGATCCATTCAGCTGACGAAAAGGCTTTCGTAGTTGTCAATCGGACAGAAGAGGTTCTGGGAGGCGGGTTTTCCGAGCTGAAGCCCCGTTGGCGTCGTTGGTCCAGGAAGCCGAATGCGTG
>CP070717.1:1843045-1849582 GCA_020350445.1 Acidobacteriota bacterium
GCGGCCGATCCCCCAGAGGACTCACCCTGGAAGAGTTCAAGCGTCGGGATCTGAAACAGATTCCCGCCCGCGGCCCTCTCCCCGTGAGTGTTCCCGGAGCGGTCGACGGCTGGTTCGAACTACATTCCCGCTTCGGCAAGCTGCCGATGAAGGAGATTCTGGCGCCAGCGATCGCCTATGCTGAAGAAGGGTTCCCGGTAAGTCCCGTCATTGCCCACTACTGGAAGCTGAGCGAATGGCTGGGCGAGACCTATCCGAACTTTCAGAAGACCTTCATGCCGGGCGGAAAGGCCCCGGAAGCGGGCGAAATCTTTCGTAATCCTCAGCTGGCCTCAACCCTGAGGATGATATCGACCCAGGGCCGTGACGCCTTCTACAAGGGTGACATCGCAAGGACAATCGATGCCTACTGCCGCAGGGTTGGATCCTTCCTGCGCTATGAAGATCTGGCTGAGCATACCTCCACCTGGGTCGAGCCCGTCAGCACGAACTATCGCGGATACGACATTTGGGAACTGCCGCCCAATGGACAGGGGATCGCCGCTCTCCAGGCGCTGAACGTCCTCGAGGGATTCGATCTGAAGTCGATGGGGCACAACAGTGCCAAATACCTCCACTACCAGATCGAGGCCAAGAAGCTGGCTTTCGAAGATCGGGCGAAGTTCTATGCCGATCCAGACTTCAACGACATTCCCGTCGCAGAACTGATTTCGAAGTCCTACGCAGAGAAGAGACGGGCGCTGATTGATCCCGATAAGGCCTCGAATCAGTTTCCGGCCGGCGACCCACGTCTCGAACAGGGGGATACGATCTACCTTACCGTAGCC
Source organism: Acidobacteriota bacterium (assembly GCA_020350445.1). Classification (GTDB taxonomy): domain Bacteria; phylum Acidobacteriota; class UBA6911; order RPQK01; family JAPXNP01. The sequence continues at coordinate 1,843,873 of CP070717.1, forward strand.
GACAAGGACCGGAATATGGTCTCGCTCATCCAGAGCAACTACAGGGGCTTCGGATCCGGTCTCGTCCCCGACGGCCTCGGTTTCGGGCTACAGAACCGAGGTGAGCTGTTCGATCTGGAAGAAGGGCACTTCAATAGCTACGAACCGGGCAAACGCCCCTTCCATACGATTATCCCAGCCTTCATCACCAAAGACGGCAAGCCCTTTATGAGTTTTGGAGTCATGGGAGGAGATATGCAGCCCCAGGGTCATGTCCAGATCGTCTGCAACATGATCGATTTTGGAATGTCCCCGCAGGAAGCCGGCGACGCTCCACGCTACCGCCATTTCGGTTCCTCTGACCCGACTGGCCCGCAAATGACCGATGGAGGCGCCGTAGCCATTGAATCGGGAGTCACCACCGAAGCCCTGAGGGACCTGTCCAAGATGGGTCATTCCATCCGGTTCGAATCCGATGGTTTCGGCGGGTACCAGGCGATCTTCTACGATGCCAGGAACGACGTCTACTGGGGAGCCAGCGAATCCCGCAAGGATGGCATGGCGGCAGGATACTAGCGCACGGCCGAAGCGGCCGTGCCCGAAAGCTCCCCCGCAACCGGGACGGTTGCGGGGGAGCGAATTCACCAAGATGCCAAGGACCAAATCCCAGACAAGCATCAAATCATAAGGTTCAAGGCCTTCAAACCCAAGGGAAGGCTCTAAACGAAGGCCGGGGGGTCACCTTCCTCCCAATCGGACCCTAGGGGGAATGTTGGAACGTAACCGTCCCAGTTGCGGGGGAGCGAATTCACCAAGATGCCCAGCACCAAATCCCAGACAAGCATCAAATCATAAGGTTCAAGGCCCTCAAACCCAAGGGAATGCTCTAAACGAAGGCCGGGGGGTCACCTTTCTCCCAATCGGACCCTTTGCACCGTTCAGCCCCGTAGGATCTCACGAACCCGAAATCCCCCAAACTACCTCATCCACCCCAAGAAACCTTATAAACCTTATAAACCTTATAAACTCTATGAACCTAATGAACCCGAAAAACCCCACCAACCCACCAACCCTCTAACCCTCTAACCCTCTAACCCTCTAACCCTCTAACTCTATAACGCTCTAACGCTCCACCGCTCCACCGCGTTACTGCTCCAAATCCATCCGATACCCCGCGGTTCCGTAGAACGCGATGATGATGAAACAGGCCAGCGGAACCGAGTAGGCCAGAGAGATGCTGCCTGTCCAGTCCGAAACCTGACCCTGGATTGCGGTGATGACCGCACCGCCGAGGATGGCCATGATCAGGCCGGAACCGCCGATCTTAGTGTCATCACCCAGGCCGCGGACGGCCAAGCCGTAGATGGTCGGGAACATGAGCGACATGCAGCCCGAGATGCCAACCAGGGCATAGACACCGAGATAGCCACTGGTGAACATCACCAGGAGCGTACAACCGATAGCCAGAAAGGCCAGGATCCCCAGAAGCGTCCCCGGTTTGACGAACCGCATGAGTCCCGTGCAGATAAAACGGAACGATGCGAAGAGGACGAGAGCGGCTATGTAGTAAGCCGAGGCCTCCTCTTCGTTCAAGTTCAATTCCTGCATGACATAGCGAATCGTGAAGGACCAGACCCCGATCTGCGCTCCCACATAGAAGAATTGGGCAACAACGCCGTAAACATAGTGGCGGTTCCGAAGTAATCTGCCGATTGTTGGCAGCAGGTTCAACTCAGATCCGGCATCTGAAGCGGTCGGCATCCTGCAGAAAGCGATCAAAACCCAGAGCACCATCAGGAAGAGGGCCACTCCGACATAGGGTCCCATAACGGCATTGAGCTCCTGCGCCTGGATCTGCTGGAGCTGTTCGGCCCCCATCCTGGCACGCTCTTCGGCACTGGCGTGATTGAGGTTCGAAAGGATGAACCACTTACTCAAAAAGACTCCGAGAATCGAGCCGATTGGATTGAATGACTGGGCGAAGTTGAGCCTTCGGGTCCCGGTATTCTCGGGCCCCATGGCGATGATGTACGGGTTGGCGCTGGTTTCGAGAATCGAGAGGCCACCGGCCAGGATGTAGAGTGCTCCCAGGAAATGGAAGTAGTTCATCGTATAGCTGGCCGGGTAGAAGAGCAGCGCCCCCGCCACGAACATACCCAATCCCAACAGGACCCCGGCTTTATAGGTGAATCGATTGATGAACAGCGCCGCCGGAAGAGCCAGACAGAAGTAGGACCCATAGAAGGCGATCTGAATCCAGGACGTCTGGAAGTCAGACATGCTCATGATCTTCTTGAAGGCAGCCAGAAGGGTGTCGGTCATGTTATTGGCGAGACCCCACCAGGCAAAACAGCTGGTCAGAAGAATGAACGGCCAAAGAATTCCAGGTGGAATCAGTTTCGGTTTGCTGACGACGCTATTCGATTTCGACATAAATTAATAATCCGTAGTTAATGATTTGTTGCAACTGGATCGATCCAAGTGTCTGGTTCAGTCGGTGTGAAAGACCTCGTCCATAGTAGCCCACCACTCACCCTCTGCACGATCCTCGAGAGGCTGCTGCATCGGCCCCATGATGGCCCACCATTCCTGGGTCTTGGCATCAGCCGCCATCTTCTGCATATCCGCCTCGAAGTCGTCACCAATGTACTCAAAGTAGGCAAACATCACATCGCCCCGCAGGAAGATCGTGTAGTTCCTGATGTTGCACTCATGAATGGTGTTCAAGACCTCGGGCCAGACATCGGAATGATAGCGGATGTATTCTTCCCTGAATTCGTCTCGCAGGCCAATGACCTGACCGAAGCGTTTGGGCTTGCTGTTTGAATCCACCGCATTCTCCCCCTTCTGGAAGTGCTGACAATCAGACCGGCTGGCCGGCAAGGAATTGCCAGAGACGACCTTAATCGCAGAGATTATAATGGCGAGGGTTGAGCTTTGAAACTGTTACTTCATCGCGCGGGAGCCAAGTATGAATTCCGAATCCTTTCTCGTCACCGGTGCTCACGGCTGTATTGGGGCATGGATCGTCCGAACTCTTGTACAGCAGGAAAAGTCGGTGATTGCGACCGATCTGGCTGACAACCCAACCCGTCTTCGACTTCTGCTGTCCGACGAAGAACTCGAGAGAGTGCAATTCCGGGCACTCGATGTAACGGATACTGACGCGGTCAAAAGCGTGTTGGAAGAGTCCGGAGCCTCCCGTGTGATTCACCTGGCGGGGCTGCAGGTTCCCTTCTGCAAGGCCAACCCTGTCATGGGTGCCCGGGTCAACGTGGTGGGGACTATCAATGTTCTCGAGGCGATCCGGTCCTGCCGGGATCAGGTCAAAGGATTCTCATACGCCAGCTCAATCGCGGTTCTGGGTCCGCCGAGCCGCTATCGAGAGGTGCCGATCGATGACAGTGTTGAGCGCTTCCCGGAAACTCTTTACGGGGTCTACAAGGTCGCTGACGAAGATGCCGCGCGCATCTACTGGCAGGATCATGGATTGGGCAGTGTGGGCCTTCGACCCTACATTGTCTACGGTGTCGCCAGGGATCAGGGGCTCACGTCCGATATCGCCAAGGCCATACTCGCTGCCGTTGGTGGGGTCCCGTTCCGGGTCAACTTCTGTGGACTGGTCTCCCTGCAATTCGCCAGGGATGTGGCCGAAATGTTCATTCGCTCCGCTGAGGCAGACGTTCAGGGCGCCCACGCCTGTAACTTGCGCAACGATGTTGTCGAAGTCGAGGAGTTTGTCCGGGTGGTGAATGAGACGATACCGGGAGCTGAAATCACGCTGGATCCATCACGACCACTCCCCTTTCCTGCGGACACGGATGACGGGGGTCTCAGATCTGTCATCGGAGACGTCCCATTCACTCCGATGAAGCAGGCTGTGGTTGAAACGGCACAGCAGTTCCGTGAGCTTTTAGCGGAGAAAAAAATAAGCCTGGAACAGGTCCAGGCTTAATCAAAGTGCTTTCTATCCGAACACAACCGGGTACGCAACCCCGGAGATCACTCAGATCTTGTGTTCCTTGTAGACGACATGCTTGCGGATCACAGGGTCGTACTTCTTGAGTTCGAGCTTGCCGGTGGTGTTCCGCTTATTCTTGACGGTCGTATAGAAATGACCAGTCTTTGCAGTTGAAACGAGTCTGATCTTATCGCGCATCGTTCACCCCCTACGCCAGGACTTCCTTCAGCGTTAAGCCTTCATCCCGCAAGTAGTTCAGCAACCCCTTCTTTGTGATCGAACGAAGGGCCCTCGTGGAAAGCCGAATCCGAACCCACTGATCCATCTCAGGGATGTAGATTCGCTTCTTCTGCAAATTCGGCAACTGTCTTCTCTTCGTCTTTCTATTCGAATGAGAAACTCTATTTCCAGCTAATGGTCCCTTGCCAGTTAGTCGGCATTTCCGAGCCATGACAAGCCTCCTTTAGACAATTCCTTACCCACCAAAAGGCGTCAGTATACAGAAATCCATCGGCGAATTCACACCTCTGGACAAACTTTTATTGCACGCCAGCCCACCTGAGGGCTAACCGCTCGGGGTGAAACTGCTACAATTTGACCATAATCATAGCATGGAACCGAGGTTCAACGATCAAGACCGGCCCTGACAGCAATGCATGAGGAACTTTCCCGCCTTCCAGCCTGGCTGCCGCTCATCTATTTGCTAATACACTCTGCCCTGGTACTGGTCTCCCCTCGCCGGGCAGTCTTCAAGCTCCGGATCGTCTTGATCAACACAGGCGTTTCAGCATTCTTTATCTGGTTGGCGCTTTCCGACAGTCCCCTCAGTTCCGAAGGTCTCTTCCGAGGACTGTTACTCTGGATGCCGATCGTGTTCTTCTGGGCAGCGTATGTTTGGGCCCGCCATACCCTGACCGCAATCCACCCGGAGGGATTCAACCTCGATCGCCCGATCATTGACCTTGAAAATCGGTTATTCAGACAGCCTTCGCTCCACTGGTCCCGACGGGGAAATCCGCTGCTGACAGAGCTTCTTCACATCGCCTACGCTTCCTACTACCTGTATACCCCGGCGCTGGGAATCTACCTCGATGTCGTCCACCGGGATCGCGAGTTTCAGGCAATGTCATTCGCCGTACTGTTCGGATACCTGATCGCCTACTCGTTCTTCGCCTTGACACCTGTTTTCGGTCCAAGATGGTCACTGGTCGAGTTGGGGCTTCTCGATGCCTCGGAGCAGTACCAGAAGGGCTATGGTGTCACCCGTTTTACGAACTGGCTGATGTTTCGCGGGCCGGCACACAAGGGCGGTGCCATGCCCAGCAGCCACAGTTCAACGGCGATGGTCTTCATGATCTGGAGTTGGCGGGCATGGCCACCGGAAATCGCCATCTGCTGCACACTGCTGGGAGTGGGAATGTGGTTCGGCTCCATCTACGGACGCTACCACTTTGTCATCGACGTCCTCATCGGCGCCTTAATCGGCCTGGGATCAGTGTTTGTGGCGGATGCGCTGATACTGTCCTAGCGGCGCTCGTTGCAGCAGCCAGGTTGCGGCGGCATGCAGCGGCGTTCTCGGGTGAGCGAGTTAGCGAGTTACCGCGTTTCCGAGTTCCATCTTTCCAGCTTTCCAGCTTTCCAGTTTTCGACGCGGCCGGCCCCGGCCGCGTCAATCGGGGTACCAGCGATAACGGGCCAGATCCAACTGACCCCTTTCGTTGAATTCGATGCCTTCCCGCTCGAGCAACGACTGTTGAAGTCCGGTTTGAA
>CP070717.1:1849682-1854278 GCA_020350445.1 Acidobacteriota bacterium
ATGGTCTTCCTGGGCCGAGCGACCCTGATCGGAAACTCCTATTCTCCCGAGTTCAAACTCAGACTCCCGCAGAAGCCAGCACGGGTCCTGATCAATGCGTATCATGATGTCCTGTCCGCGACAACTGAGTGCTTCGAAGGTACTCAGAGGGTCGAACTTGGTTTCGAGGATTAGCAGGATGAATCAGCAAGCCCGGGATGGTCGAATGCCCCGTGCCAGGATCACACTTACAGTGCTTTTCGTGACGGTTCTCATGACCCTACTGACCTCTGCCGGGTTGCGCACGAAAACGGAAGACGGCTCAACCACCAACGGGCACCGGGTTGCGCCCACCCTCATATCCGAACCAGCCACAATGCGCCAGTTCATGGGAATCAACACCTCGCTCGGAAGCTATGACAGTAACCTCATCGGTGAACTTGGCAGTGTATTCAAATGGATTCGTGAATACCATAAGTGGCACCACCTCGAACCGGCCAACGACCTATACCTCTGGGACAGCACGACACCCAGCCCGTACGGGGGCAGTTGGCCAAACCATCACGATTTCATAACCGCCTGTGCTCAGAATCAGATCCATGTACTCATTTGTGTCGAACAGGCTACGAATTGGTCTAGCAGCGATGGCAGCGTCACTGGCTTGCCAGTCAATTCAGGAGACGGTTCCAGCGAGTCAGATTACGCTGAGCGCGCCGAATACATGGCGCAGATCGCAGCCCGGTACGGCCAGACAGAGCACCCTCACTTCCAACTGGAGAGTAACGATAAGCTCAGCGGACTCGGCCTTGTCAGCTACTTCGAAGACTTCAACGAGCAGAACCAGGACTGGCAGAGCCCCCTCTGGCCGGCAGCCCAGTACGGCCGGTTCCTGAACGTCGTTCACGACGGGTCTGGCGTCGAACCCGCTTCCTCCAGGCCGCTACTCGGTGTCAAAGGCGGTGACGCGCAGGCGTTCCATGTAATGGGAGGGCTGGCGGGAGCCGACACGGATTACCTTGATGAGATACTTCGGGCTACGGGAGGACGACTCCCTTTCGACGCCCTCAACATCCATCTCTACTGCACCGATTACGAGAAGGCCTACGCACCCGAACACCCGGTCTTTGGCCTCAAGCCTGGAATCGACAAGATCGTGAACTGGCGGAATGAGAACGCTCCAGGCAAGGAGATCTGGTTGACCGAATTTGGATGGGACACCTACGTGGAAGGTCCACGGCGGTCCTGGGTTGCGGTACCTGAACTCGCCCAGGCCAACTACCTGATGCGTAGTTTTGCCCTTCTGAAAGGATGGGGGATCGACAAGGCGTTCATGTTCATCTTTCGGGATCCATCCAGCACCGATCCCCTCCAGTTTGCTTCCTCAGGAATCATACGCGACACCGCTCACGGCCACTCCAGGAAGCTCTCCTACTACTACCTCGCGACGATGCAGCATGTCATCGGTGACCTGGCCCTCGACCAGGAACTTCCCCCGGAAGAGGGATCTCCGACGGTTCACCGATATCGATTCGTCGATCCAGACGAGACCAGGAGCACGATCATGCTCTGGAGTCGTGATCCCCTGTCAGAAAACGACAACGGTGCAACGGTTGATGACTTTCCACAGTCGGTTCCGATGGCGTCGACCTGTCGAATGATCCGCCCTGAAGAGGGCTCACTGACCGGTATTGAGACAGTCCTTCCAGTCGGCAATCCTGGGACCCCGGACGCTGCGGTCCAAATCCCGCAAATCAGTGAGACGCCCCTGTTCGTCGAGTGTGCGGCAACCGCGCAGCGATGGCTACAGTATGTTCCATTCTCCCAGCAGAAAGATGACTCCTTTCTCGGTATCGCTGTCTCGAATCTATCCGATCAACCGGCAAACCTCGAACTGACGGGGTTTACTGCAGACGGCGCCTCCATCCCTTCGGGAATCGATCCGTCGGAGATGCTCTTGCCACCACGAGCCCAATTCGCCCGCCTGGTGAACGAAGTGTTCCCTTCCAGCGAGGCTCGCTCAGCCCCTTCCTGGATCCTGGTCGAGAGCGATATCCCTGAAGTCGGAGGCTTCTTTCTCCATGGCAATAACACATTGAGCCGGCTTGATGGAGCGATTACCAGCACACGACCGGTTCGAAGACTGATTTTCACTCGGACTCCGTCCGGTAGCACTTCTTTTCGAGGAAAGGATGCAGAAACAGAAATCTGGCTCGTCAACCCATCGCTGACAACTCTCCAGGCCGAGCTCTCACTGGTGAAGACAGAGAAGGTCGCCAACTCTTCCCAAGTGACCCTCACGAAGAAGTCGGTGGGGATCCCGGCCCGCGGAACGTTCCAGACCTCAGTAAGAGAGCTCTTCGAAGTATCCGAGACCCCCAGCTACATTGCGGTGGATGTCGTCTCAGGAGAAGGTGTGATCGGGTTCGAGCGCATTACACTTGCCCAGGGAGAGACCGTAGTCGGGTTGGCCGGCGTGCAACCCGAAGGGTCTACGAGCTTCTATTCGGCTCAACTCGCTCACTCCCCGACACTCTTCACCCACCTCCGATTGGTCAATACCGCCGAAGAAGATCGAACAGTTTCGATCGGCGCCCTGCGTCAAGACCGCGCGCCTCTCCCCAGTAATTACGTCGCCACCATTCCTGCAGGACACCTCCTTGAAGGAGATGTTCGTACCCTCTTGTGGGCCGAAGACGCCGCTCCAGACGAGTTTACCGGTTCTTTGATCGTCGAAGTCGACGGCGCGGGGATCGTCGGCAACGTTATCTTCGGGGATCCTGTCGCTCACCGGTTCGCGGCAGCCCTGCCCCTGTCCGACAAGCTTTTCGTGAGGGCGATCTTCAGTCATGTGGCCAATACTCCACCGTTCTTCACCGGCCTGGCTCTCTTCAACCCTCAGGAAGCGGAGGCACAGATCCACCTCGAGGTACTGGATCGAAACGGCCAGCCCTCGGGAGAGTCCACCTTTCCCCTGAAGGCTCGTGGCCGCATAGCCAGTCTGCTGACAGAACTCATCCCCACATCCGCAGGGCAGGATCGCGGACAAGTTGTTGTTTCCTCCAGTGTTCCGATCGTGGGTCAGCAGCTCTTCGGTACCTTCAGCCTGGAACTTCTCGCAGCAGTCCCCCCCTCTGACGATCTTGAGCAGGGCACTTCAGTTCTGGACTCAACCTCTCCGTCACGATAATGTTCCTCGACGCGCTTATTAATACTCAGTCGCCCTCGGCGAGGGTTCGGAGGTAACACATGAAGATCTTGAAGGCGATTCTACCGCTGCTGGTCAGCGGTCAACTTATAACCCTTCTGCCAGCTCAGGACACGGACCTCAAGCTTGTGGACTGGAAACCCAAAAGCCAATTGGTTGTCAGGGAGACCCAGATTCTGAAACCACGATTCCCGGTGATCGACATCCACAACCATCTCGGCCGGCTCGAGAACACCGAGGAGTATTTGAAGCAGATGGACGAGGCCGGCGTTCTGCAGTGTGTCAGCCTCGATGCTCGTTCGGCTAACGACTTCTACAAGGAACACCTTGAGGCTTCCGAGCGGATCGCACCGGGTCGCTTCCTCGTTTTCTTCCGCCCCGATTTCAGCAAGATCGACGAGCCTGACTTCGGGATTCGCGAAGCCAAACGGCTCGAGGATGCCGTCAGGCTTGGGGCAAGAGGACTCAAGATCTCGAAGCGGCTCGGCCTGGGGGCACGCGACAAGACCGGCGAACTGCTCAAGGTCGATGATCCCCGAATTGATCCGATCTGGGCGAAATGCGCAGAGCTCGGGATCCCGGTGATGATTCATGTCTCTGACCCCAAGGCGTTCTTCACACCCATCGACGAATACAACGAACGCTACGACGAACTGGGGACCCACCCGAACTGGTCATTCTACGGAGACGAATTCCCCTCCAAAGAAGAGATTCTGGCAGCCCGGAATCGTGTCATTGCCCGCCACCCCGACACAATCTTCGTCGGAGCTCATATGGGAACCCTGCCAGAAGACCTGGGCCGGGTCGCGATGTGGCTGGAGCAGTATCCCAACTTCTACGTCGATATCGATGCCCGGATCAGTGAACTCGGACGCCAGCCCTATTCGGCCCGCAAGTTCTTCATCAAGTACCAGGACCGGGTTCTCTTCGGAACGGATACGGCTCCGAACGCGGAAGCCTATCGGGCCTACTACCGCTTCCTGGAAACCGACGACGAGTACTTCGACCCGTCCGGAGGCCATCATCTGCAGGGGAGGTGGATGATCTATGGGGTACACCTTCCCGACGACGTCCTCGAGAAGATCTACAACAAGAATGCACTCAAGATTCTCGGGATGATCAAGGTTCCTCGAGACTAACTCTATGCTGGCCGGGTTTGGCAGTTTAGCTGAGCAGAATCAACCGCCGGCGCCTGCCAAACCTCCACCTGAATCACTTCTGATTCCAGAGGGCCCTCCGAAGAACAGGCTCGAACGCCTCAGCCTGCCTCATGAAACCCAGGTCGGAGGGATGCGATCCGTCCGTGGCACCTTCGCTGTCATCACCCAGAAGCCGTTCACCTTCGAGATAGTAGAGATTTCTTACCCCCGCCTCGAGCAACCGTCGGTAGGCAGCTCGCAATTCCCGCCGAC
>CP070717.1:1854378-1857234 GCA_020350445.1 Acidobacteriota bacterium
GATGACACTGCGCTGAGCGACCACGGCCATTCCCGGCCCAACTCGTTTACCCGAAGGGTTGTACACTTCTGTGCGGATGGCGACATCCGAGTCGTACTCGACCTCGAGGTATGCACCCGTCAGCGCCTGTGCCGTCAGTCGGCCTTCCAGGACACCCGCATACCGGTTTCCGTCGACTACCTGTTCGAATGAGGGGATCCCGGAATCGGAGGCATGCCAGCGTACGGACCGGATACCGAGAAGGCTTCCGAGCCCCATGCTGACGAGAGTCGAAACGGCATCCCCGTTGAGCAGGGTGAGCTGTTCGTTCAGGAGTTTTCGGATCTGCGTTTCGGTCAGTCCGCGAAAGTACTGCCCCGAAATCCCTGCAACCCCGGGGACCAGGTCCTCCAGCTGCCGGTAGGTCTGGGCGATTCCCAGGACCGACAGGAAAGAGGCCCAGAACGATTCTTCCGGTTGCAACTCGGAGAAGCTGGTCCCTGTCTCGGTCCAGATTGTCTCTGAGGAGTGGGGACTGAACAACACTTGAACACCCGCTTCATTGCTCTGGTCGAGGTGGAGTCCTCGGATTCTTTCGGCGAGCTTTTTTGCCTCCGTAAGTGAAGAGGCGTAGCCCTCCCGGGGGAGAACACCATTGCCAAAAAGATCAAAGATGTCCATTGCAATTCCGTGGGCGCCGATCGCCGCCACCGCCTCAATCTGGAAGCGGGAGAAGGCGCGTGATTTCGAGAATCGGGAATGGGGCCAGTTCTCGAGTTCCGGATAGAGCCGGGTTTCGGTGGGGACCATCGACGTGCTGAGGCGCGAGACTCGGTTGAAGTTCCAGAGGTACTGGGCGGCGGCAGCTTCGGTGTAGGAGGGAAGATGCGGCCGGTTAACGGGGGGATGATTACCCGCGAATCCCCGCAGAACACTGTTCCAGTCGCGTCCTTCAACGCAGTGAACCGCCGGATTGGAACTCATCAGACCAACTTGCGTTTCCGGCGAAACGCTGCGGACCGCGTCTCCGAGGATCCCGGCCAGGTTGACCATCGTATCGCGACTCGTTTCCAGCCATATCTTCCTGTAGGGATGAGGTTTCCCCGGCTGCAGCACCCCTCGGACGAACTCTTCGCGCGAGACGGTACGGCCCGCTCGGCGGGAATACTCCTTGAGGTGCAGATCGCAAAAACAACCACCCCACTGTAACGGCGAATGATTGTGCAGCCGAAAATCGTCGTCCACCCAGATGATCCGGGGCTGGATTCGGGCCAGTTGCCGGTAATGCTGACGCAGATGGGTTTGCAGCTCCGGACAAAGGGGACAGGCTGTTGCAGCGGCCCTGTTTCCGTCGGGGTCCACCATCAGCTGGAAGTCTTGCCCCTGTTTGAGGGTGCGCCCCCGGTCGGCATGTTGCAGGACCACCCACGGATTCAGCGAAGTGGTCACACCCACCTCGTCAAGACGGGGCCTGATCTGTTCGACCATTCCCAACCACTGGTCGGTTTCCTGGGGAGTCGGATGGCCCGTGTTGAGTTCTTCGGCCCAGAGGATGAATGCGATGTCATCGATCGATGCTTCTCGGCAGAAGTCGATGAGAAAGTTCGTCCGCTCCTCGATCTGATGTCCCGGTGCAAGGGCCAGACGGAGGATGTAAAGAAAGGAAGAGTCCTGGGTGGCCTCTCCCTCAGTCGGGAGCGAGGAGCGGCGAGCACTCGGATGACCGAAGGATGTGGTGAGACCGGCCGTGAGTCCGGTTCCGGTCCAGGCGAGGTTGCGAAGAAAGTGTCGTCGGTCCATATGATCTCCATTTGTTCAGAGGCTCGAATACGGTGTCTCTCGAATGGTCTCAACCATGGCCTTGAAGTTTTCTAGCGGTGTGTCGAGTTGAACGTGATGCGTGGGCCCCAGGATCAGCCCACCCTGGTGTCCCACCGTTGCGAGTCTCTCCAGTACTTCGTTTCGGACATCCGCAGGAGTCCCGAATGGAAGAGTGTACTGCTCGTCGATGGTGCCCCAGTAGCAGAGCCGATTTCCGAACCTCTTTTTCAATTCTGCCGGCGACATCGAGGCCGGCTGGACCGGGTTGAGGACATCGATTCCAATCTCAATCAGGTCCGGAATGATCGGGGAGATTTCCCCGTCGGAATGGTAGGCAATCTTGAGTGAAGGTCGGATTCTTTTCAGGGAAGAGGTGATTTCTGCCATCCGAGGTTTCAGGAACCGACGCCAGGTCTGCGGTGAGAAAAGCATCCGGTCCTGGGTGCCGACATCGTCTCCGAGCCAGATCATGTCGACTCCCATTTGGGCGAGATTCTCAGCGGCCGCCTTGTGGTAGTGGTAGGGGATATCGAGCAGTGCATCCACCAGGTCGGGGTTGAGGACCAGGTCCATCAGGATCCGCTCGTACCCACGCAAGGCCCAGGCCGTTTCGAACATGGTCGTGACGGTGACCCCGACAATCCAGTATTCAGGCCGCAGCTTCTCGATCAACTGGCGGGCTTCGGAGTAGAGTTCCGGTCTGTTGGGATCGGGCGCCCGGTAGGAGCTGATGGCGTCGTCCTGGGCCAGCGGATGCTTGACCATTTCGGTGTAATGGCCTGTTCCGTAGGGCGTTTCATAGGGGGCCCGCTTCCAGGTGACCCCCCATTCATCCAGGTATTCGTCCCGGTCTTCAGCGTAGTACGAGTTGGCCCAACCCACCGAGGTTAACAGTAGGTCCTCCCCGATCAACCTTTCGAGAACGTAGCTGTTCCCTCCGCCGTGCGGGTTATGACACTCGGCATCGGTCAGCTCCAGATCGGCTTTCAGCCGAGAGGCAAACTCCGGTGTAAAACTCACCTGGAGCGGGCAGCGATCCGGTCGCTCGTGATTCAA
>CP070717.1:1857334-1860910 GCA_020350445.1 Acidobacteriota bacterium
AGAGGGCAACTCCCGGTGGGTGCCGCAGACTGTAGAATATGGAGCCATGCCTGTATCCTCGAGAATTGGATCCCTTCTTCCATTGGCGAAACCGCCCCGACAGAGTGAGATCGAGCAGCTTTCCAGGGCCCTGTCTGAATTTGTGAGGGGTGAACTTCGCTACTCCTACGAGTTCGTCGCTCACATACCACGGGGGCCGGCCGGGAAGTTCCAGCTTTGCCGATCGGCCTGCCATTCGAAGTCGAAGTAATAATCGGTCGAACATGAAGCGACTCAGCCTGACCCGGATGTGAAGACTGGTCGCGATCGAGTACCATGGTCAGCTGAATGTGCGGGATTGCTGGAATCTGGAATCGCGACGGTCAACCGGTGTCTTCGGCGTTGTTACAGCGCATGAGTAGTTCGCTCGCACACCGGGGCCCCGACGGCGCATCGATAACGACAGAGTCTGAAATCGGCTTCGCCTTTCGCCGGCTCGCCATCCTGGACCTCTCTGTTCGGGCCCAGCAACCGTTTCGCTCTTTCGATCAGGACCTGTTCCTGCTCTTTAACGGGGAAATCCACAACTACCGTGAGTTGAGGGCAGAGTTGCGGAAGTGCGGCCATGACTTTGAATCCACTGGGGATACGGAGGTTGTATTAAAGGCTTACATCCAGTGGGGAAAGGACTGCTTCAGACGCTTCAATGGGATGTGGGCTCTCGCCATCTGGGACAAAAGAAGTCGCGAGCTTCTTCTATGTCGCGATCGGTTTGGAATTAAGCCCCTCTACTATTCGGTTCGAGGATCCCGGGTGGTGTTCGGGTCGGAGGCAAAGGCGATCCTGGCCGCCGTCCCCGCAGAACTCCGGGCAAATTACCAGGAACTGGGCACGTATCTGCTTGGAGGGAACCCGGATGGAGGCTCCCAGACATTCTTCGAGAATGTCTTCAGTGTGCCGGTGAGCAGTTACATTACGGTAGGGCCCGATTCCGTCAGGCCGCCGGTTTCTTACTGGAAGCTAGATGCAGAACGGCGCCCGGACTCATCGAATCTCGAAGAAGAACTCCGCTTTCTGTTAGAGGATTCAGTCAAGATCAGGCTGCGGAGCGATGCTGAAATCGGCGCGTTCTTGAGCGGAGGGATCGATTCGAGTGCTGTCGTAAGGATAGCGTCGAAGCACCTGTCGCAGCAGCTGGACTGCATTTCTCTTCGTTACGAAGACTATCCTTCAATCGATGAAAGCCACTACAGTGCCCTGGTTGCGGATAACTCGGATAAGTACCGGATCCATTGGACCCGGCCGAGCAGTTCGGATGTCCTGGAGATTCTGCCAAAGATCATCTGGCACCATGATGGACCCTGCCCGATCAGGGGCCGGCTCGGCCGGTGGGCGCTCTATCGAGAGGCTGCCGAACATGTCAAAGTCGTGCTTTCCGGCGATGGTAGCGATGAGCTTTTTGCCGGATACAGTCGGTTCGTTACACCTTATCTCCTGGACTGTCTCAAGGCTGGCGAAAGGCCCATTCGAGAACGCATTGGATCGATTCGAGAGGCTGTGGGACTACTTTCGGATCTCGCCGAGACTCCGGCTCAAGCAGTACGCATGGGAACAACAGGTTTTGCCAGGCTTTTTAACTTAACGGGCCTCCCGGGAATGACTCACTGGCTTTCAGGCGATTTCAGAAACGGCCTGGCTCCAGTTGCGGCAAGTCAGTTCCATCACACCTGGCTGAGACAAGACGTTGAGCGTCCCTTCGACAGCCATCTCAACAACGCCCTGTGGCAGGATTTCCGCTTTGCCGGACTTCCCGAGGCGCTGCACGAGGCGGATGCCTTGAGTATGGCCTTTTCTCTCGAAGTGCGGGCGCCCTTTATGGACCACCGACTCGTCGAGTTCAGTTTCGCCGTCGATTCGAGAGAGAAGATCCAACAGGGCTTCACCAAGAGTCTTCTTCGCCGGTCGATGAGGGGAATCGTTCCGGAGGAAGTGCTGGCCCGCCGGGACAAGAAAGGTGTACCGACACCTCATGTCAGATTCATTCGAGCCAACCTCCCTGAGATCCGTGAGATCCTCCTGGAGGGGGGACTCGTCGCCGAAGGGGTCCTGAGTAAGCGAGGTGTTGAGTGGATGTTTCGCCGATTCAATGCCCCGGCGATTCCACTTGGGACGGGGTTGTTGTGCGGAATCTGGGCCTGTCTGTGCAGTGAACTCTGGCATCGCCAGTTCCTGGGTGGTTCTCGACGACTGTAGCCCGATAACCTTCAGGACATCCCGTGCTCTCTAACTGGACTCGTCGTCATCCCTCAGGAGGATCTCTCGGTAGGTGGCTCCAGCCGGAATCATCGGATAGACATTCTCTTCAGACGCAACCACGACATCGAGCAGGTAGGGTTCGTTGGGATCTGCCAGCAGTCGATTGTAAGCGGCCGCAAGCTCAGATTTCCTGGTGACCCGTTCTGAACGGACTTTGTATCCGGCAGCGATGGTCACGAAATCTGGATAGACCTCGACTTCAGCGGGGTTCTTGACGCTCGTCGTGGGATCACTCAACGCGCTTTCGGCCCGGTGGCGCTGGTAGATCATGTCCTGCCACTGCCTGACCATGCCCAGCCACTGATTATTGATCACCACCACCTTCACACCAAGCCCGTAACGATGGCAGGTACTCAGTTCATGGATGGCCATGTTGAGACTACCGTCCCCGTCGATATCGATCACGAGCCGGTCAGGGCAGGCCACTTTTCCCCCGATTGCGGCCGGCAGCCCAAACCCCATCGTCCCCAAACCAGAACTGGAGAGAAAGGCCCTGGGCTTGCGCACTGCGAAGTGTTGCATCGCCCACATCTGGTGCTGGCCTACTCCAACCGAGACCAGAGCATCGCTACTGGCCATCTCACTCAGCTTCTGGATAGCCCACTGAGGTCTGATCTGGTCATTGGGCCCTTCATCAGCAGTCAACGGCCATTCTTCCCGCCACTGCTGGCAACGTCTGACCCAGTCAGCGCAGTCTCCCGGTTGGGCGGCGTAGGTCAGTTGGGGCAGGGCATGTCGCAAATCGGCCCAGATTGCCAAGGTCACTCGCTTGTTCTTATTGAGTTCGCTTCGATCCACATCGATATGGATGATCTTCCCGTTCTTGATGAATTCGCTGACCTTTCCAGTGACTCGGTCATCGAACCGCACCCCGATCGCCAGTACCAGATCAGCCTCGTTGATCGCGACATTGGCATATTTCGTACCGTGCATCCCCAGGACATGCAGGGAGAGAGGATGATCGGGAGGAAATGCCCCCAGCCCCATGATGGTGGTTGTCACCGGAATACTCAGGACTTCCGCGAGCTTTAGCAGGTAGGCGCTGGTGTTCGATGAAACTACCCCTCCACCCGCATAGATAACGGGTCGCTTCGCTTCTCTGATCAGCCGGCAGGCCTCTTCCAGTTGGTCTGAATGAATGCCCCCAACCGGCTCTTCCAGCTGTTCGATCACTGCCGGCATCCGGGGCGGCGTGTAGTTTCCTTCAGGATCGCGAGGGTAGTGCTGTTGGATATCCTTTGGAATATCGACCAGGACCGGCCCCGGCCGGTTGCCCATGGC
>CP070717.1:1861010-1863777 GCA_020350445.1 Acidobacteriota bacterium
AGAGCATTCTGTGGATTCGACGGTTTGATGCGGATGATCCGCTTTGAATTGATGATCTCACCGGCATAGGCAGTCATCCCATCTTCACCGATGAGAACTTGCCCTTCTGCCCCTTCATCACAGGCTTCGCAAGGCGACAGATCCTCATCACCCAGAATGGTGTTGGGCAGGAAGAATGGTTTGGTACAATAGCTCCCGCCGGCCGTCTGAGACGCTTCGGCTGCAGCTTCAACCGTAATCCCCGCTTCGTCCCTCCCCAGGACTTTCGCAAAGTAGAGACCTTCACTGCGTCTCAGGGAAACATGAACCCTGGCATTCGAGACATCGACAGTGACAGTCACCTGTTCAGGCTCGATCGGTTCGCCAAATACCTCGTTGGCAATCGCCGTCGAAAGAGCATGGTCTCTCGCTGTCTCGGGCTGAGGTGCAAACGGGTTGGTCACGAAGCTGAAGGCTCCAGCCAATGCCGCCGAATCAGCAGCCCGCTGCTGAGCTGCCCGGGCACTGTAAAGCATCCCGACATCGATGCCCAGAGCTGCAAATCCGAGCAGTACCACCAGTAGCAGCGTGGCGGAAATCAGGACAAACCCTCCCTGTCTTGAACGCTTGCTTCTGTCTGCTGTCTGGCGTCTATTGCGGTTCATGTCTCGCCTCTCCTTATCTCATTTACCTATCCGAAGGCTTTCCTCCTCGCATCGAGCTGTCAAACTCCTCGGAATCCAGCAGAGGACGCGGCATATCCGGCAGCGGTAGCAGCTCGTCAGGGTCGAGTGGGTCAACAAGCTTTGGACTCACAATAACCAGGAGTTCGGTCTCTGATTCGTTGACGGCTTTACTGCGGAACAGCTTCCCAATCAGCGGGAGATCCCCCAGGCCCGGAATCTTCGAGACGACCTCAGTCGTCCGTTTATCGATCAAACCTGCGATCGCAAAGGTCTGCCCATCCTTGAGAGCGATTTCCGTTTCAGCTCTCCGGGTTGTCAAAGCGGGAATCAGAAACCCCTCGACCGTCAGGGCATTGGCGAAATCGAGAGCACTCACTTCGGGAGCAACCTTAAGAAAGATGGTTTCGTCTGCCCGAATCTCAGGGGTGAACTTGAGACGAACCCCGAACTCCTTGAAGACAATCGAGATCGACTGAAAATTACCCCCTCCCTGAACAACCGGAAATGGGAATTCGCCTCCAGCCAGGAAACTTGCTTCCCGGCCATTCAGAGCCAGAACATTCGGCTCTGCAAGAATTTCCAGGAGGTTTCGCTGTTCTAAAGCCCTGATTGTCATTCCCAGGTTCACGTCGGTGCGGAACAAGAAAATATTAGCCAGATCACTCAGACCGAAGACGGCCGGCATCCCAGTCAGAGGGGCACCAATTCCTCCCGCCGCAATTCCTGACCCCTGGGGTTCTCTCGGTGAGTCAGCCTGAGCGGGGATTGCGCCGACACTTGCTCCGAGCTTCCCGAACTGCTGGGTCGTGACGCTCCCAAACGTGTTCCCCGCCCCCGTACTAAAAAGACTCCAACCCAGTTCACGCACAACGGACCTGACCACTTCGGCAAAACGGACCTGGAGTAAAACGGCCTGCGATTCATTGGGTGCGGGCATGATGTCGAGCAGGTTCACCACATCCGGGGCAAAGGCCTGCGCCAGCGTAATAATCTTTTCGATCGTTGCGGCGGATGTAATCTCACCTCTCAGAACGATGGAGCGTCCCGATTGGCCCACTCGGACTTCTTCAGCGGGAAAGGCTGAACTCAGCACCTCCGATAAAGCCGAAAGATCGATCTCAACTCGCAAAGTGAATGCCCGAGGTTCTCCCCGCCCGTTCCATAAGACAAGACTCGTCTCGCCAGGCTGGAGACCATTCACCACTAACTGTTGAGGTGACACCACCACTGAAGAGGCGATTGCCGGGTCCGCAATTGAGACCCTTTCCATGGATTCCGGCACCGTTACGACAACGGACTTCCCTACCTGGACCCTGAGTAGTTCGGCTCCAGTCTCCACGCGGCCCTGGGGCCAGACGGCTCCCGGACTGAGGCAGATGGCGACGATCAACGCACAGGCCAGATATCTGACCGATTCACTCGGTATGAGCTGCCTTGTTTTAGCTTTCATTCGTACCTCCCTCAATCTGGTCTGACACCCAGTTGGGCATTGATCAGCGGGAATCCGTTTTTTTGTTCTCGAACGTCAATACCTTCCGATCCTGCCCGGCGATCACCTCGACAGTGAGGGTCTTGGGCTCGGTCACCTCGGGCTTTGGAGGCTGCGGCCGAGGGACAGTTCGGACGGGAGCTCTTTTGCGGACAACCTGTTCCACTGGCTTGGAATGTGAACTCGACTCGTTGTACAGCGCGGCCCGGTAAGTGGGATTTGGATTCGAGTGATCAAGATCGAGCGGATTTCTCAGGGCGAGTTGAATCTTTCCATCCTGAGATGCCAGCGCCAGCTTCTGGGCCTGCTCAGGTGTAACCGTCAACGTGACCACCTGGACGCTCTGGGGTTTTCCCTGGGCATCCCGCTCGATGTTCTGTCCTGCTGCGAGAACCTCGACATTTTCAAGAATGATCTTGGAGGTGTCGCTGGACCGATTGGAATCAGCGGATCCTGTGAGAATGACATCAACCCGGGATCCTGGAACCACAAAGCCGGCGACCCCGATGACATCATTCACCTTGACAGACAAGGCCCTCATGCCGTCCGGGATCACCGCTGTCAAGCCTGCTCCAGCTCCCTTGGGAGCAAGCTTCGCCTCGAGAAACGGTTC
>CP070717.1:1863877-1866832 GCA_020350445.1 Acidobacteriota bacterium
AATGATGGACTGCTGAGATTATGGAACGACCTGGATGGTAGCCTGATTCACACAGTCCGGGAGGCTCGCGGAACCAGGGCGCTGGCTGTTTCTCCTGACGGGAGGCTTCTCGCTACGGCCAATCCCGGGAGAGGGATTGGCCTCCGCCGACTGCCCGATCTGACTGTGGTTTCTACCCTGGACTTGACGAATGAGACGGTCAACTCACTTGTCTTCTCATCCGGTGCAGAACACGTCTTCTGTGCCTTGTCGGATGGGACCATTCGAGCATGGGACGTCAGGCGGAACCTGGCGTGCGAGGAGTCGATAGAGGTTGGCAGTGAGGCCACTGTCTTGACCCTTTCTCCTGACGGGAACTGGTTGGCGGCCGGCACTAAGAACGGGGACCTTCATGCGTGGCAGCTTGTAGGCGAAGACCAGTCGGGGCGGGATCAAGTCCGCTGGCTCGATCGTCCGATTGGTGACTACCGCTGCTTTCCCGATGAATTCATTCGCGAGAATAAGGAGTGGGCCGTACGGCAGGGAATCCATGGATCGAGGGTAACGGGCCTGGATTTCAGCAGAGACGGAACGATGCTCGCCTCTTCCGGTCTGGACCACATCGCGCAGATTTTGGATTTTGAAACAGGGGCAATTCTTTCCCGGGTAGAGTTGAGCAGCGATGTCGATCTGATCCGGTTTTCTCCCACGGGCAGGGAGGTTGCCTTTGGTACCAGCGACGGGGTGATTCATTCTCACATGGGAGCCGGGAGGTTCTGGAAATCCCCAATGGCGGCGTCAGGCCCAGTCAGCGGGATACAATTCTCAGACGACGG
This sequence comes from Acidobacteriota bacterium, assembly GCA_020350445.1. GTDB lineage: Bacteria > Acidobacteriota > UBA6911 > RPQK01 > JAPXNP01. The sequence continues at coordinate 1,864,693 of CP070717.1, forward strand.
TCTCCTCCTGCTTTCGACGGCTTATGGGGCCCTCAATTACCGGTCGATCCGGAAGTTCCGTGCCGATATGGGAGGACGTGCGGGAACGTTCGTGGCGGGAACATTTCTCTGGGTAAACGGGCTTACCTTTTCAGCCGATAGCAGGCAGCTGAGCGCCAGTACTGAAGCGGATCTCGTGGTGATCTGGGACCTGACCGATGGAACCTTGCTCCAGGCTTTCAAAAGGAGCTCCGAGAACAACCCCGGAAAGGGACAGGCTGGTTCTGACGTTGGCAACGGGAGAAAGGGACAGGCTGGTTCTGGCCCTGGCAATTCGAAAAAGGGACAGGCTGGTTCGAGGAACAACCCCGGAAAGGGACAGGCTGGTTCTCAGGCGGCGTTTGAAGCGCGTTACGCGGGGAGGTTGACGGCAGTTTCGCCGGACGGGAAGCGGCTCGCTGTGGTTGCCGACGACGGGTTGACGATCCGAATCCTTGAGCCTGGTTCGGAGGCGCCGGGGCTCGAGCTGATCGATGTTTCGAGACCGGTTTTCAACGTTCAGTCCTCACCGGTGACGGCCCGGCATCTTTTTCGTGTCCCCATTTCCGAGATCCGGCTGGTCGCAGCGGCTGAGTGCGGGTCGGATCGTGACGGTCGATGCGTGACAGTTGAAGGGAATCTTCGGCTCGCCGTGACGTCCGATGGGATAGAAGATCTGTTCCTCATCCAGAGGAATGAGCCGGCGCTACTCGAATCATCCCGGGATGGTTTAACTCCCCTGACTCGTCCCTTTACTGACGAGGCAACGCTGGGAATTGGGTTGGCTGGCGGTGTTGATCTGGCTGCAGGGGACGAGATCAGGATTACGGGACTGGAATTGATTGCTCCTTTCGAGGCTTATGGTGGCGGCTCCCAGACTGAGTTTCGCTTCCTCTCAGAGTCGAGTCGCTGGGAGAAGCGCAGTTTCTTCCTGCCTCTCAGGTTGTTTCCCGAGGTTGTCAATCCGATTCGACTTGAAGGGTGCGACCCGTGGGATGCTTTTGCTGAACTACAATTCCTGGAAGGTCGAATTGTTCTTCCGGCAGGAGTGGATGCGAGCCCGCTCGGATCCTCCGGGGACGGTGATGTGCAGTCCAGAGGGTCCGCCGAACAGAGGGTCTCGAACTCTGAATCCCGCGAGGTGAAGGCCGAGAATCTGGTGAGTGCTTCAGCGGGGCTGACCTTTCGGGCTGCGGTCGACTTCGTGAGAATAGACTGTACGGTGCGGGATCGAAGCGGGAATCACATCAGGGATTTGACGCAGGAGGATTTTCGGATTACCGAAGACGGGAAAGTAAAGAGGATCGGCTACTTCAGTCAAGCCCTGGCCGATGAGGCGCTGCCGGCCCATGTCGTCTTGCTCGTCGATAGTAGTACGAGTGTCCTCGATAAGCTCGAGACCGAGCAGCGGGCTGCGCAGCAGTTCATTCGCGAAGTCTTGAGGGAAGAGCTCGATCACGCGGCGATCATCCAGTTCGATTCGGATGTCACTCTCCTGCAGGATTTCACCGATTCAAAAGCACTCCTTGAAGAGGCATTGATCGGAATTCGACCCGGCGGCGCCACCGATCTGAACGATGGGATCTGGCTGGCGACCAAGGAGTTGCTTCGCGGCCGGGATGGGCGAAGGATTCTGGTGGTTCTTTCCGACGGGAAGGATACTTCCAGTACGATTAAGGAATCGGAAGTCCGCCGCATGGTGCTGAACTCAGGTGTAAGCGTGTTCGCCATCGGCGTACAGAGTGTGGGCTACGAGGTCGACTTTGAGGTCCTGGAGCAACTGGCTGAGGTGAGCGGTGGAATATTCCTCGACTCGAGCGACGATCCGAAGGAACTGGAGAGCGCTTTTCGAACGATTACGCGGCTGATCCAGGCCCAGTATACGATTGGCTACTCCATCGACCGCGAACGTTCAAAAGGTGGTTTTCGAGAGATCGAAATCAAGGTCAAGAGACGGGGTGCAAAGGTCCAGCATCGGGAAGGTTTCTACATCGAGTAGGTCTTGCAGGATTACCGGCCATTGGCCCACTGCGCTCCGTGGGTCACCGCCTCCTGGAGTGCGGAACTTCGAGTTCCGGCCTCTTGAAGGGCCTTCAGTCCCGTCAGCATTAAACGGCTGGGG
>CP070717.1:1866932-1870663 GCA_020350445.1 Acidobacteriota bacterium
GCCGAAGAGAAGAGGCATCCCGTGATTCTTGCCGGCGACCTCAATGCTCGTCCAGGCAGCCCCTCAATCGATCTGGTGACGAAAAAGTGGGAAAACACTCTCGGTGAACAGGCCCGCATCGACTACGTTCTGGTCCGACCGCGGGACGGCTGGAAGGTTGTCGAGGTCAAAATTGTCGACGAGAGAGTCGTATCGGACCATAAGCCGGTTCTCGTCACGCTGGAATGGAATCGCCAGTGACCGGGGCGGTCCTCCCGGGTCTGGCCCCGGCAGACGACCGACGCGGTTGTGAAATCATTTTGGCAGGCCGGATGTTACTTCAGAGGATGGACGTGTCAGCGGGTTTTGCTGGAAAAACGCTTCTCGAGTGTTCTCCACCGCTCGACTCCGATTACACGTTCGAATTCGTGAAAGTCGACCGATAGCGGCCTGCCTGCTGTAGACCGCGTTCTGTGGAGAAGTGCTAGGGCATCGCGCATTGCGGCTACAGCCGAAAAGAGACCGGTCAGCGGGAAGACGACGATCTTGAAGCCCATCTCTTCCAGTTCTTCGGCGGGCAGAACCGGAGTCCGGCCGCCTTCGATCATATTGGCAAAGGTTGGCACGCCGGGAAACGCTTTGCCAATCACCTTCAGTTCCTCGAGTGACTGGGGTGCTTCGACAAAGATCACGTCAGCGCCGGCCTCATGGTAGGCGTGTCCACGGCGGATCGCCTCGTCGAGTCCCAACTGGGCCCGGGCGTCCGTTCGACCGATGATCACCAGTTGGCTTGTCCCCCGGGCTTCAACCGCCGCCCGAATCTTCTCGACATGTTCCTCCGCGGTGATCACCCGTTTCCCCTCGAAGTGGCCGCATTTCTTAGGCCACTCCTGGTCCTCCAGAATGATTCCCGCCACGCCCTTCCGGGCTGCCTCGGAGACGGTCCGGTGGACGTTCAAGACGTTTCCGTAACCGGTATCGAGATCAGCTACGATTGGAATCTCGACGGATGAGACGATGTTCCCGGTCGCATTGAGAACCTCGGTTGCGGTCAGGAATCCGAAGTCGGGCTTTCCCAGGAGGGAAGCTGAAATACCGAAACCGCTGGTAAAGGCGACTTCAAATCCCGCCTGCTCGGCCAGTCGGGCCCCGAGGCAATCATAGATCCCGGGAAGGACAAGAATTCCAGGTTTCGCGAGGATTTCGCGGAGCTGTTCTCCCTGATTCATGAGACGTTCAGACAAGCCGTTGGTTGATCTCGATCAAATTGCCACTGGGATCGCGGAAATGGGCCGTGCGGATCCGCCACTCTGGCCGGTCAACTGGATCGGTGACAAATTCCACGCCCTTACTGCGGAGCCGAGAACAGGTCTTGTCAACGCTGTTGACCCGGAAGACAACAGTCAGCCGATCCTGGCAGCGGGGTTCCACAGGAAGGGCCTTGGTAGACAGCACATCAGCCATTTCGGCGCGTTCGAACAGGGCGAGGCGGACACCGCCACTTTTCAGCTCACAGTAGCCAGTGTTCTCGTTTCCCCAGGCGACATGAAAGCCGAGCGTCTCGGTATAGAATTTGAAACAGTCTCGATAGTCTTTAACCAGCAGTCTGAAATGCGTCAGCGTCAGTTCCATCCGTCTCCTCTCCTTCTAAAGAATCGAGATTAGACTATAGCGTATCCCACTATCCGACGTCACATGGTTTGACTGCCGTGAATCGAGCTAACGTACGACAAGCTTCCAGCTTGTCTCTGGGGGGAGAGGCGAAAGAGACAACCCGGAGGGTTGTCGTACGACAAGCTTCCAGCTTGTCTCTGCCTTGAAAAAGTCCAGGACGCTTCGATACCGGCCCTAGTTTGGCCGCTTGGGCCGGGAGGCCGGAGCAGGCCGGGAGGCCGGAGCAGGGCGCGAGGACGGGGCAGAGGGCCGACTGACGCTCGGTCTTGAACTCGGACGCGAGGGCCGGCTCACCGAGGGTCGCGAACTGCGAATCGAGGGACGGCTGACTGAAGGCCGTGAAGAACTCCTCGACGGAGCCCGGTAGCTGGGCTTCGGAGAGGTACTTCGAGGCTGGCTCACCGAGGGACGGCTGCTTCTGTTCGGCGTGGATCCTATTCTTGGAACGGGCCGCGGAGAAGTCTGAATGCGGCCTGTGACCGAACCGGAACCCGAACTGCGGGGATTCGAGCGGACCGCTGGCGGCCTGCTCACGGAGTTTGGCCGGTTCGTTCGAACTCCGGAGTTGGGCCGCGATGTATTCCCGGAATTCGGACGTGTCGGAAGGACAGCGGGGTTCTGCCGGGACGAATTCCTGGATTCTGGTCGAATCGAACGCACGCCACTGTTGACACTGGGCCGCGTCGACTGCACACGGGAATTTGGCCTGCTAGTGCTCCCTACGCTGGGTCTTGTGGTCCGAACTCCGCTGTTGGGCCTGACAGTACCCCCGCTGCGAGAACTCGGAGTCCGATAGCGAGCGGTGCCCGAACTCGAATCCCTTGGCACGGATCTGATGCCGGGAGTCGCAGGAACGTTGCGCGAACCGGAGATGCGCTCAGAGCGGTTCGTTCCGGTCTGAGTGGCTGCATTGTCTCGCCGCACTGCGGGGCGAGAAGCAGTTCCTCGATCAGCCATAGATCTTCCGCGATCAATTGCCGAAGAGCGGCTTCTTACCGTGGGACTCTCCAGGTTGCGTGGTAATCCTGCCTGCAGGTTTCTAACCCGGGTTTCATCGGGGTTGTTGATGTTTCGGACGCGTTGCCGGTTGCCAAATTCATCTTCCCGGACCACCGTTCCACCCCGACCGCGGTTATTGTTGATGACTGTCGTATTGTTGTTGATGACGACGTTTCGGTTATCGATATAGGTGTTATGGCCGCCCCCCCAGCCCCAGGGCGAGTAGCCGTGTGGTGCCCAGCCGACGTATCCGCCACCGAAGTAGAAGTTCACTCGATGGGGGGACCAGTGATGAAAGCCTCCCGGGACCCAGCACCAATGGTTTCCGGGGCCGTAATAGACCCAGTTTCCATAGTGGTACGGCAGCCAGCCCCAGGGTTCGGAACTGAGCCAGGTCCAGCCGAACGAGAGGTATCCCCAGCGTCCGACCCGGAATGGTGTCCAGCCGACCGTGAACGCCGTGTGTGGTACCCACATATTGCCGTAGGCCGGGTCATAGATCCAGTTTCCGTAGTAGTCCAGATCAACCACGCCGGCATAGTAGCGTCCACCGACATAGGAGGTGGACCGGACCGAAACCAGGCGTGCATCACGGCGATCGCTCCAGGTTTCGAAGGAGTCCATGTATACCGCCTGCGCCATATCGGTAGCGTTTGGACCGTAGGCGATCTGTTCACCACTTTTCAGTTTCTCTTTACCTGCCGGGGTATGAAATTCAGCCTTACCCTCTCGGACGAGCAGCAGGGCTCGTCCATCTTCACGGACTCGCAAGCGGTAAACGCCCTGTTTGCGGAAGTAAACGGTTCCCTGGGGCGTTCTGATCTGGAATTTCTGCGAATTGTTGACCCGAACGATCATGTCACCCGTATGCAGCAACAGGATCATCTCTTTATCCGAGACCTGGGCGAAGACCAAATCGGTCTCTTCGGCAAGCCGAACAAAGTTCGCCTCTCCCAGTTCGATCTCCGTCCTGGAGGACGGGTGGGTGAAGATCCGGTCCCCGCTCAACAGCGGCAAATTCACCGTAACTTCATCCCAGTCAACATTTCCGGCCGGTTCATAAGCAGCGGTTCCTTCCA
>CP070717.1:1870763-1875534 GCA_020350445.1 Acidobacteriota bacterium
GACCTATTTCGCCGACCAGTTCGCCGAAAAACTCTAAACGTACGACAAGCTTCCAGCTTGTCTTTCGCGTTTGCGCGTTGACGCGTTTGCGGGTTTGCGCGTTGACGCGTTTGCGGGTTTGCGCGTTGACGCGTTGACGCGTTTGCGCGTTGAGGCGTTTGCGGGTTGACGCGTTGACGCGTTTGCGGGTTTGCGCGTTTGCGGGTTTGCGGGTTTGCGCGTTTGCGGGTTTGCGGGTTTGCGCGTTTGCGCGTTCGCGGGTTGACGCGTTTGCGGTTCACGGTCAAAGAGCGGCGTCTCAGGCCGCCGCACCCCAGGAAATCACCGGCAGTCCAAAGCTCAGAAATTGAAATTGTGGACCAGCTTGACGATCACCGCTCGATCGCGAAGCGAAGGATCGAGCGATTCGAACTGGCGGCCTTCGTTATAGACGAACCAGAGTTCGGACCCCGGGGTATAGATCCATCGTAAACGGAAATTGAGCAGGAATTCGTCGTAAAGGTCCGAGTACTGGGTTGCCACGCGGGTCGAGAGGGACGAGCTGAAATAGTAGGAAAAATGGATGCGTGCGACTGGACTGCTGAAGCTTCCGCCTGGAAGGTCTACCCAGTGGGTTTCCGAATCGGCCTGAATCCTGACCTGGGCCCAGGGCCGAAAAGTCACGTGGGCCGCAAAACCCTTCAGATCTCCGCCATAGAAGCTGCCGGCACGTCCAATCAAAAAGACCGAGAATCTTCGCGAACGGGAAGACTCAAACATGGCTAGCCCTGACCGGTTCGTATAGTCCCCTTCTTGAACGACTATGCCGGGAGCGATCTCGAAGGAATAGGGAATCCAGTCAAAGGTGTCCTCGTACTCGGCCTGGATCGTGTCTTCCGTTGAAAAGGTGATCCCGACGCCGGGATTGATCGTCCGGGTTTCGAGATTTCCAGCATGGTTTTCGATCCGGCGAAAGAGTGTCGAGAAGCTGAGTTTGCGGACACCTGACCAGTCGGGGCGCGGGGTGTACTGCCCGAAACCGGTTAGCGTCCTCTGGTCGGGTCGGGCGACGAAACCAATTCCGGGTTCAAAGTTCTCACCGATGTCGTCGTAACGGAATTCCCAGTAGTAGCGATCAGTTATCTGAAGAATACCGGCCGAAGCGAACCACTGTCCTTCCGAGACTCCCTCGCGGCCGCTGCGCGAAATCTGGCCATGAATTCGGAGGTTGTTGTCGAGAAGTGCCATGAAGTCGGTTCCGAAGGTGGTATCCTCCATCGAAGTATCGCCCGTCCGGTTCGTAAAGATCCCACCGAGATAGCTGCGCCGTGAGATGTTCTGCTTGACCCGTCCGACGATGAAATTCTCCCCCGGATGCACTCCACTTTCAGCGGTCTGCATCACGAGCGCTCCCACGTTGGTCGAACCGACAAGGCCATAGAGACGGCCTCCGGCGATGATGGGGACTTCCTCGAATCCCCTCAAACCGATTCGACGAGAAAAGAAGACTTCGGCCCGCTGCCCAAGTCCGAACTGGAACAGGTTGGCACTTTCGAGGAAGAAATCGCGTTTCTCGGGGTAGAAGAGATTGAACCGGGTGAGGTTGACCTGGAGTTCATCACTTTCGATCTGGGCGAAGTCGGTATTGAATGTCAGGTCGGTCGTCAGGTTCGGAGTGATGCCCCATTTCACATCGACGCCGGCATCGGCCTCGTACTCGGAGTCGTCTACCGTTTGGGAGTACCCGGCCAGACCGTAGGGCTTGATCTCGAGGTCCTTCCCGCGTTCGAGACCCTGAAGACCGGTCATCTTCCCATACTGACTGGCCGCTCCAAACTCGTAGTCCCGGCTGAAGTAGGGCCAGTTGACTTCTTCATTGTTCTTCCGGATACGCCTCTTGAGGAGTAGCCCCATTTCGATCTCATCGGCGGGCTTGAAGCGCAACACGAACATCGGGATCACCACTTCGATCGTGTAGCCCTCATCGTCAACCTTGACTGCGTAGTTCCAGATCGCGTCCCAGTTGATATTGAAGCTTCCTTCTTCTGAGACTTCGATATCAGTCTTACCGCCGACCGTGTTCATCTCGAAGATGAAGGCGGTCCGATTGTCGTTGTTCGAATCGATTCCGATCAGGATCCCGTCGTCAGCGGGCATGAAGCCGTCCCGTTCGTAGACACTTTGGACCAGACGCCGGGGTTCGGAATCGAACGCACGAATCCCGAAGTAGAGATTGTGCCGATCATAGGCAATTCGTGCTTCAGTCCGTTCGGTGGCCGGGTCTCCATCCCCCGGTTCCTGCTGGACAAAATCGGTGATCGGCTCGATCTCTTGCCAGAATTGCTCATCGAGGACGCCGTCCAGCTTGGGCTTTTCAGAGATCAACCGAGGTGCAACGGTCCTGGCCCCACCAGGATTCCCGGAACTGGAGTACGCAAAGGCTGTCAGGAGAAAGAACACCCAAAATAAATGGACCCACTTCATCACTCGCATCTCTCCTCAGTCCATTTTACGTTTCTGAAAACTCAGAGTTTCATAAATCGTTGAACTGGTACGCTTGGCCTGTGGCCCTCTTTCGTGAGGCCTCGCTGCGCTCGGCTTGCGAGGCGCCTGGCGGCGCTGGTGAGGCTGGCGCTTCGCACATTGCGGGTGAGGCGCTCACTACGTTCGCGCGGGTGAAGCTCGTGCTTCGCACATTGCGGGTGAGGCGCTCGCGACACTCGCGCTGGTGAGGGGCCTGAAGGCGCGGGTGGGTCCGTAGACCGGCAGGAGTTGTTTTGCGATACTAATCGACATTATCTTATGCGTATTCGTGAGTTCTACGACCGCATCACTGAGCAGATGGCTTTGGGGGATCTCTGGGACCAGTTCAAGGCCGATGCCCAGTCGAGCTATCGACTCTATTCAGAGGACATCAACTGGGAAGAGATGGAGCGCCTCCCCAAATGGAGGCGGTATCTACGCGTTACAAAAGCCCTGCTCTGGGCCATGCTGCTCTACCTCACACCGGCGAGGCGCCTGATCCTGGTCGTTTCGTTGATCCTACTATTTCTGGGAATGGCGTCACCCTCGCAGAACCGGCCCATTGCCCTTGGCTTCTACGGCGGATTGGGATTGCTTCTCGTCCTGGCCCTGGAGTTGGCAGACCGTGTGATCATGAAGCGGGACCTGCAGATCGCCCGGGAAATCCAGCATTGGCTGGTTCCCGAATCACCTCCAGTCGTCGAGGGGCTCGGAATCGCCTTTGCCACCCGCCCGGCCAACACGGTGGGAGGTGACTTCTATGATGTCATCGTGCGGCCATCGGTGGAGAATCCTGAAAAGTTGCTGATCGCCGTTGCCGATGTCGCCGGCAAGAGTGTTCCCGCAGCCCTGCTGATGGCGACCTTTCAGGCCAGCCTGCATGCCATTCTTACCTGGAATCCCACATTGGAGGAACTGGCGAAAGCTCTCAACTCCGGGGCCTGTGAACGCAGCAATGATGGACGACGCTTTACGACCGCATTTCTCTGCGAGATCGATCTCGACTCAAAGCAGATGCGCTATATCAACGCTGGACACAATTACCCGATCCTCTGTCGAAGCCAAGGCAGTCTTGAACGGCTCGATCAGGGTGGGTTGCCGTTCGGGATCTTGCGAAAGACTGAATATGAGGTCGGTCAAGTGCAGCTTCGAGAAGAAGATCTGCTTCTGATCTTCACCGACGGCGTTGTCGAAGCAGTCAACGCTTCCGATGAGGAATTCGGCGACGATCGACTGGTTTCGATGGTCCAGTCACAGACCAGCGATTCGGCGGAGGAAATCCTCGGGTCAATGCGCGATCAAGTCAACCAGTTCGTCGGCGCCACCCGCCAGCACGACGACATGACCTGGATGGTCATCAAAACGTAGGGCGAGCTTCCAGCTTGCCTCTGGGAAAATGAGAAATGCGGATCGCTGATCTCTAATCGCGGATCGCGGTTTATGTGGTGCAGTGACGAGTGACGCTCTGACGCAGTGACCAATAGCCAGTGACCAGTGACCAATAGCCAGTGACCAGTGACATTCAGCGTTGTGAGCTCCTCACCGCAGATTTGCACATTTGCATACTTCTGCGCGTCTTTTGCGCTTTACATTGCACATGAAGTTCTTCTAAGTTTACGTTGACGGCAACCGAGGTTCTTCTTGGTCGTGTCGTTGGGATGCGATGGGGATTGGGGCCGGAGTAGCCTCTCGAATCCTTTCACCAAGACCGTCGGGCTTACTGCTCGATCAACAGGAGGGACACCTGTATGAAACGCTTTTCGCTTTGCGTGATCGTTCTTCTTACCCTAACCGCACTGAGCCTCTTTGCCGGCAAACCTGAAAAGCCCGGCAAGCCCGGAGGTGGGGGAACAGATCCGGAGGAACCTCCAGTGATCGATTACAGCCAGGGATTCGAGTTCAGCGATGTGAACCTGATCATTGGTGAAGCGGAAAGGGTGACAATTCTTTCAGGGAAAGTTGACGAACCGCTTGCCTGGAAATGGAGTCAGGACACTCAAGACAATGCCAGTACCAGAAGCGTCATCACCGCAAACCTCGACGGAGTAGGCAGCCCCGAGATCGTTGTCTCCAGGTACTGCGGTGCCGGCAAAGTCAAAGGCCAGGCATACTATAAGCTCTTCATCAATGTCTTTCATGAAGACGACCTCTCCTACACCCGGTCTGTTGATTCCGACAACACCTACGGGCTCTTTGCAACCACGTATAACAGCAACCCCATTATCGATGTTATGAGTTACCCGGCGAAGGTCGCTGCTGGAGACCTCGA
>CP070717.1:1875634-1879490 GCA_020350445.1 Acidobacteriota bacterium
CGGGTTGCCTTCCCGGAGTGGCAAGCGGGGACGCTTGCCCTACAACCAGCCTGTCCCTTTCTGCGAAGGCGTTTTCGATCGAGGTGACGGCGAGACTCGCACGGGTAGAGACCCCTTGGAACGTGATGTCCGAACTCCGTCCATCCAGAAAGATGTATTCCGGCGTACCAGCAAAGTCTCGACGCCGGCCTTCGACCAGGGTCGAACCCTCAACGAAGTCCGTCCCCATCTCGGCAAACCAGCCATAGGGTGGCAGCACCACGGTTCCAGCCGCCGAGTCAATCTCCCAGTTCCCTTCCGGTTTGCCATTCACCCAGATTCGCAACCCATTCTCGTACGTCACTTCGAGTCGCGAATCCTTCCAGGCCCCGGACAGCAGCGCTTCCGAGCTACTGATCAGTCCCGCTTCACTCCCGTAGCGGATAACCTTCGGCTTCTGCATCACGTACCGGCTCTGCAGTTGCTGCAGCATGTAATAAGATCGAGCGGTCTGCCTGATCCCGTGAGCCTCCTCCACCAGCCAACCGATATGGCCATAGGCGATGGTCGCAGCCAGAAATCGATCGATGCTGCGCTCAAGCTCGTCCGCTGAATTCCAGCCTTCCGCCTGCCGGAAGAACTGCGCGGTCCAGGGCATTCCGATATCGACCGTGAGCGGATGCATCTTCAGCAAATCGAACTGCGGCAGATAGGGATAATCCCTCAGCTGCAAATCACTGTAGGTCAGCGCGTAGTTTCCGGTTGTCAGGCCGGCATACAGCCACTGGTGATGTCCCTCCGACCAGGTGTGATTCTGATAGACATCCTGATCGTGCAGGAGCAGTTCACCGTAGGCATAGAAGGTCGCGGCAAAGGTCCCCGCACCCGGAACACGCGCATCGTAGTCGGTGCGGTCCCAGGGAGCGACTGCTGTATGGACATCGGTATATGCGGCATTCGAGCCGTATTTCTGTTGGACCTGAGGTGCCAGCTTTCGGTCCATTTCAACAGCGAAGAGCGCTTTGGGGGAGTAGCATCGCGGCCAGGCGGTCACGAGATCTCCGTTCGAACGCCGCATCACCATGTCCGAATCCCAGTGGCTGTTCACCGGAGCGAAATCTGTGTAGTTGGTGTAGAGACCCGACCGCCAGCCCAGCCCTTTCTGATGGGCCACGAACCGCTTCAACGCCTCATCTCCACCTTTCTCGGGCGCGGCCATCAAACGGAAGGTGAAACTCTCGCCTCCGTCGCGCCAGGCAATCTCGTGGTTGCACTGGGTCAGCATCCGGATCCCGTAGGCCCTCAGCTTTCGTGAACGAGCCATTTCCTCCTCGTGATTCCTCGGCCCCCAGGTTTCCTGCCAGAGCCTCTGTCCCGCCAGGTGTCCATCTTTCGCCGGCGGATTGGGAATATTGGGCAGCGTGTCCTCAAACCTTTCCGAGAGGGTGACAAAGAACCGTTCGTAGAGATCGTTCCTTTCGCCGTCGGTCTTCTCTAGATAACGAACACCGCCATTCAGGTGGATCTTCTCACCGCGGATCTCATCGATGGCAAACGGCTCGGAAGCGTTTGACCGGTACCAGTCCATCCAGATCGATGCGAAAAAGGGACGGACTCCTTTCCCCATCAGGACGTTGAGGTGGTGCCCTCCATAGTTCATGTAGGGAATCTGCAGGAGCTCCGGCTCAGCGACATCGAGCAGGTAGCCGTAGCTCAAGCCGGTTGCCGAACCGCCCCGGCAGATGAAATCAACCACCAGGCTTTTCTGCCAGAGGCGCATGGCTGATTCGACCGGGATCTCCTCGCCGCCGACCATCACCTTCCACTCCGCCCGGGCTGTTTCACCGTCGGCCCAGGCCCGAATCAACTCAACTTGTTCAGGTTTCGTCTCGAAGGTTGGTCCGGCGCCCCAGAGCACCGATCCCACCGGGATCCGATTGATCTTCACGATCGCCGAACCCCAGAATTGCTCACCCGGTTCCAGGCAGAACTCCATGACTCCATCGGAACCCTGGTAAAGGAAACGAAAACGCTTTCCCCGGTCGGTATGGAGAAGTTGCGTCCGCACATTGTCGGCAGCAACATCGGGCAGGATCGTGGTATCACGAGTTGGGAACGGCAGTACCCCGTCGCCGCGATTCGCTCCCGGATCCTGCCCCGGAAACAACTCAATACCCCGGCGGGGCCTCACTTCAAACCGCAGATGCGCCAGTTCCTCCTTGAAGAAACTCAGGTTCTCGAAGTACAGCTCCCGGTCCTCGGTATTCCCGCAACCCGCGACCCGGATTCCTGCCAACGCGAGGTCCGGCTGCCCCTTCAGATCTTCGGTGAACTTCCTCTGGGCCAGCCACCACTCCTTCCAGTTGACCTTGGTGAGATTCAACTCAAAGCTCTTGCCACTCGAGGACTCCAGCAGCAGGAAGATCTCGACCTGCGGCGTTGCCGGGTCGGGTACCCACGACCAGTTGTTCCCGTACATCCAGGCACTGACGGTGTCTGAATCACGCGGCACCGGGATCGGATTTGGAGGCGTCAGCGTGACACGGCTCTCACTCGATCGGCCTCGATAGACCAGGCGGGCCGTTGGTGACTCCCAGATACGCTGCCGGTTCGAAACACTCAGAGTCCCCACGCCCCCGTTCTCACCCACGAGGTTCCAGCCATCGAGCTGATCAAAGGAGAGGAGCGGATCCTGCTGCGGCTCACGATCGGCCAGCACGATCTCGTACGGCCTCGAACCCGCCGGTTCACCAGGATCCAGCGGCTGGGCCGGAGTAATCACCGGCTCCTGTGAAAAAGCCATATCAAAGGGGATGACCATTACAAGAAGGAAGAGAAAGTGCATTCGAGAAGTCATAGCATCCTGCCTCCCAGGCATGTTGAGTCATCACACTATCAAAGCTCAGCGCTCCAGAACAGAGGGCGTCTGACTGCTCGAGCAGCGACGCTTGACCCTGCCATATCGCTAAACATAAAATCTCGACAAATTGCCGAGATCGTTGGGGAGGAAGCACTGAGAATGGAGCAGGATCGCAATGGATATCCGTCCGGATCGGGAGAGCGATCCGACACCCATGAGCTCGAATCCTTTGGGTACCTTCAAGAGCTCAAACGCTCGATCGGGGCCTTTTCGAGTTTTGCAATCTCCTTCTCACTCATTTCCATCACCACGGGAATTTTTGCCGGATTTCAACAAGGGATACAGCAGGTAGGACCGGCTGTCATCTGGTCCTGGTCGGTTGTCGCGGTGGGACAGTTCCTCGTCGCCCTCGTCCTGGCCGAAATGTCGAAGAGATTCCCCTTGACCGGCTACGCCTACCAGTGGACTTCAAGGTTGATGAACCCGCACGTTGGGTTCTTCGTGGGCTGGCTGCTCATACTGCAATTCGTCACCGGTTTTCCCGGAGTCTGCCGAGCATTAGCCGACTACGCCCACGGATACCTGGGGCTTCCTCCTGAGATTTCTCCTGCAATCCTGACAGTCTTGATCATGGCCACGCTGGCCCTGGTTCATATCGGAGGGATCAGACTGGCTGCCTTGATGAACGACACTGGAGTGATTGCTGAAATCGTCGGGTCGGTGCTGATTTCGATTCTCCTTCTGGTTCTTGTCGGAATCTGGAGAGAGGAACCACTCACGTTCCTCGTCAGTAGTACCAACTTCTTGACCGGAGAAGCAGCGACGCTTGGCCCCTGGCTTCTGTCACTACTGATGGGTGCCTGGTGCATCACGGGATTCGAAGCAGCCGCCGATCTGGCCGAAGAGACACACGATCCCAAAAGAACGGTACCGAGGGCGATTATCTCGTCGCAGCTCAGTGCCGGAATCGGAGGTTTCGTCATGTTGCTGGCCTTCATTCTAGCCATCGACAATCTC
>CP070717.1:1879590-1882597 GCA_020350445.1 Acidobacteriota bacterium
ATCGATGACATAAACCGCGGGATCCAGTTCAGCCAGCAGTGCGCCCACTTCGGGTTCCATCCGCCCGTTTCCCGAGAATCCCAGGTTGATAACCGGTCGGTCCAGGCGCCTGCCCAAAATCGCTGGGTGAGGTATTCCCGGCCGGGAAGCACAAGCACCATGGGTAATGGAGGTACCGTAAAAGAGAGTCGGCCGCTGCTTCCGCGAAGGAAGTGCCTTTATCGTGTGCCCTTCCAAAACCCCTACTTCGATCGAGTTGATGCCGTTATAGAGGGGAAGGTACAGCATGTAGTTCCTCGACCCAGCTTCCAAATCAGACACCAGCCTCGTCTCGACCTTCTGCTCCGTGGGCCTTGCGACAGCAATCCAGCGCCACCGGTTCTCTGAATCGAGTCCGTAGAGATCGACGCCACTGACGCCTGTCGCCGGCATGTGAGACATCGCCAGGCGCTCCTTGAAGAGCTCATACCGAACGTGAATCTCCGGAGAGTCACTTTCGAATCGCACCAGCATTCCAGCCGAATCCCGGCTCAGATTCCATACCTCGTCCCGAACCACACCCTCGGCCTTGGCTGGGAAACGGTCAAAGTAGCGAAGCCGCTCGTCTGCCAGCCAGCCCCGGCCTTCGACGTCCAATTCCCTGCCGTCCACCCACGTCAACGCGGCCTGTGCAGTCTCCTCTTGCCGAGCTCGAAGATTCACCTGCCACCCGGCGAACGCCACAGCCAGCCTGCTCGATGCCTTCAAAAACCCTCTCCGTCCAATTCGGTGCAGTTCCATCATCTTCCTCGAAATCCTTTTCCCGCTGGGTCTAAGTTCGTGCCAAAAAGGCTTCTTTTGATCGTCTCGCAGGTTAGTCGTTCCAGGGTAAAGAGTCAACGGTTCCCGGGCGCCACATCCTCGCAAGATTCGAGAGGGCTGGACAATCACATCAGTGTCAGGCTAATATAGAGGCACCTGCTCATGTCAGGGTGGAAGGAGCTCGTTGCAGGAGACTCTTTGCACCGCCGTTCTCCTCTGACTTGACGTTACCGTATGCTCTCTCAGGGACGGAGACCCTGTAATTGGCGAGGTAGAATCGCTAATTGTCTCTGCTGAACCTGTTGCGCAGCTGACACGACGTCGGAGAGTCTTTGGAGAACTGTAGCTCCTCATCGAGAGGTTCTGAGCTGAGCGAGGCAGGCGGTTACTGGCTCTGCCTGATTCAGTACCTGACTGAGTACTTAATATTGCGGGAATTTTCGTGAAGGAGGTTAAATGACGATGATTGAAAAGACTTGGACTGTCGAAATTTGGGCTGAGAATGAGGACTTCCGGCTTCGCCGGGATGACCGGGCCCGTGAGCGGGTCCGGGTTACGCAGGTGACAGCCCCGACAGCCGAAGAAGCAAAACAGATGGTTTTGCAGAATTCGGAAGTGAGCAGACGTTGGCCGCGGGCAAACGCTTCCGCATATCGAGTTCGAACCTAAGATGGGATCTGGCTACCCCTTGCACCACCCAGTGACGATCCAGTATCCTTCATGCTCGAAGTGAAAATCTTATCCTGGATCACAGTTCTGTTCATGAGTGTTTCCGCCCTTGCTTCAGACGCGGGGACCGTTGCCCTTTCATTCGATGGCAAGGTCTTCAGAGAACAGTTCAACACCACCGCTTCGAATGGTCGGCTGGTCGCAATTCTGTCACCCACCTGACCACATTGTCTTCAGAGGGCCTCTGATCTGCAAAACCTTCTCGAGAAGCATCCGAACGGGAAAGTCCGGGTTCTCGTTCTTTGGTCACCCTACATGCGCGGTGATACCCAGGTCGCCGTCGAACGCGCAAAGACCTATCTAACCGATCCACGAGCTGAGCATTATTGGGACCTTTGGAAGTTCGCATCGCGAACCTATACCAACCAGTTAGGGGTCCCCGCAATGCAGGCCTGGGATATGTTTGTTTTTTACAAGCCGTACATCACTTGGGGGGAGACTCCCCCGAAACCGACCTTCTGGATGCAGGCCCGCGGACTCGAAATCGGTGAAAAGTACTCCAAGGAAGATCTCGAAGTACGACTAAACGACTGGCTTCAGTGAATTCTGTAAGTTCCCGTTCGCGAGATCTGCTCAGCTCAACACATCCGTCTGACCGAAGCGCCTTGTCAGTTCAGCATTTTCGCCGATCTCATCCTTGAAGCGCGGATACATCCCCACAATGACCGCGTCGATCGGCTTGATGTTCTGAAACGCGTATTCGAACGCCTCCGAAACACCGTTTCGCGAAAAACCAGACCGGCCGGCTGCCAGGATCTTGAAGGCAAGACAAGGCTTTCCAACCTGACGTACGACCCGGCTCATCTCCTCCGGATCAGACTTATAGAAAGCCTTTCCGATTGTCTTCACATCCGCTTCTAACTCGGGATGGTCATTCAGACGGGTCAGATAATGGAAGCAGGTCATGAAAAAGTCGTTCTCCCAGTCTTCATCCGCTATCCGCTTGATATTCTCAGGATTATGAGCCGATACCCCAGCCAGAAATCCGAGGTCGTGTGCCCGTTTGACGTAGTCTCGAACCTGCTGAGCCTTTCCCTCGCGGAACAGCCGGTCGGTCACACCACCATGGTGGGCGAAAGCGATCGGATCCGTCGTCTCTGCCACCTGTTCGACCGTCCCGTGGCCGGAATCTGCTGAATGCAGACAGATGAACTTCATCCCACTTCCCGCTTCACGCACTCGTCTCAGCACCTTCACCATCATCTCCGATGGATCAAACTGGTGTGCGGTAATGCCATTACGCTCACAGCGCTGCAGGAACTCGGCGGTACGGTCTTCGCTGAAGTACTCCCTCATGTGCTGGTCCATGTTGGGCCCTAAGTAGGAGTAGCCTCCAATCGGATTCCAGCCGGCAACCAGTCGCGTGATTGAATGTGAGCCAAGCTGGATCGTTGGCAACGGTGTAACCGGAGACTCCCGTTTTCCGCTCGCTGTCGCCGAAAGCGCCGCCCCGGCAACCGTCGTTGTCGCAGAGACC
>CP070717.1:1882697-1888627 GCA_020350445.1 Acidobacteriota bacterium
CAGGGATGCTTGCCCTACGTACGACAACCTTCCAGGTTGTTTCTCGGAATGCAAGAGGCAAGCAGGGATGCTTGCCCTACAATGAAACCCCGTGACAAACCCGTCAGTTGAACCAGTAGGAGACTTTCATCACGAGGCCGCGGTTCTTGTTCTGAAAATCTTCCGGATAGGAGTTGTCGGAGTACACGATGAAGAGATCGGACACCGGGGCGAATCGCCACTGTAACCGGATATTCAAATTGAGGTTGTCGATCTGGTTGTTGTACTGCACGTAGCTGGTGAGGAAGAGGGAGTCGGTGAAGGTGAGATCGAGCTTCGGCCCAATCAAAAAGAGGTTCGCGCTGTTGTACGGTTCGGGCAGCTGAATCCTGTCGAAGGAACTGGCCAGCGCCAGGTTGCTGATCGGTTGGACACGCCAGTATAGAAGTCCGTTGACGTTCCAACGGGTACCGTTGTAGTAGCTTCCATAGCGGGTTTCGACCTGGTAATTGACGAGTTTCCGGGTGTCAGTCTGGAAGGTGGCACCGGCATCCCGGTATTCATGTTCGGTGCCGGCCTCGAGTTTGACACCACCGGTATTGGTGGGATCAAACGGCCTCTGGAGCTTCACGAAAGTATCGCGCACATCGAACGAAAGGGAATCTTTGCTTTGCCATTCCAGCGAATATCCCAGTCGGAACTGGCGGTCGGTCAAATTGAAGTCGGTATCCCGAAACATGTCAAAAGAGACACTGGGACCGTGACTGATCAAGAGTCTGGAGTTGGGAAGGAATCGATAGCGGAAGTCGGGGTTGATCTGATAGTAGCCCCGCCTCCTGATGTAACCGACCTCAGCTTTGTAGTCGTCGCCCACTCTTGTCTGGTCCAGAGAGATTGAAACAGACCGCGTCGCGTAAGTGAGGTTGGCGGCCGCTGCGGATGTGTCACCTCCGGAGGAGTCCTGAAAGAATGATTTGTGGAAGAAAGCCTTACCGGTCCAATGGTTGTCGGCGCTCAGGAGATTGTATTCGAATCCCAGCACCCGGTTGTACTGTGAGCCCTCAAACGAGTCCTCCACGCAGGTCAGGTCCTTGTTGACCATGAACAGGGAAAAATTCGAACGAGAGAATACCTTCCTCTGCAAAACGCCGACAGAGAAGTTAGCAGCAGGGTCCCCGTTGTCCGACGCCACCTGCATATTCATCATTCCGATCCGCCAATTGTCGGTCAGATTCCCGCTCAGCCTGGCCCCTGCATCTACCCTCCGATCCAGACCGATGCGTCGGGAGAAGAAGGGTCGAACATTCTGCTCACCGAGGTTCGCGAACAGGTCGCTATTTTCGAGAAAGAACCGCCTCTTCTCGGGGAAGAACAGCTCGAAGCGATCAAGATTGGTCTGCTGTGTATCGACATCAACCTGCGAGTAATCCGGATTTACGGTCAGATCGAGATTGAGGGAAGTGGAAAGGATGATCTTGGCGTCCATTCCGCCCGTGGCGCTGCTGCTGCTGCTGGTTCCGGCCTCGTTATCCTGATTCATCTTGGCAGAGACGTAAGGGATGATGGAATACCGGAGTCCGGCCTTGCCCAGCGGCTCGTCCCAGATCAGTGTCCCGGCATAGCCGAGGTTGGCGCTCTGGATGTTGCGGGGCATCGGAGCCCAACTCGACTTTTCGTTTGTCTTCAGGTCCAGGCGGCTGAAATTGATACCCCACTCCGTCGCGCCTTCGTTGTAGCGCATACTTCGAAACGGAATCGCGAATTCCGCAACCCAGCGATTCTCGTAGTTCTGGACGGCCGAGTTCCACTTGATGTCCCAATTGAGATTCACAAAGCCTCCGTTGGCCTGCGAACCCTCCCACTGAGCCCCAGCCGCCGAAACACCGAAGGCAAATCCGTTCGTTAGATCGTTGTACGTGTCGATGAAGACGATGAAGTTGTCGTTCTTGCCGAAGGAAAAGTCCCGGCGAAGCGACTCGACGGGCCTTCTTCCGGGCGTTGGGTCATAGCAGATGATCCCTACGTAGAGGTTAGAGTCGTCGTAGGTGAGCATGACTTCGGTCTGCGCCCGCGCGAACCCCGTGTCGATGGGAGTTACCAACGGGAAGTTCTCCGCTTTCTCGGCTGTCGACCAGACCGTCTCCTGCAGTAGACCGTCGATTTCGATGGGTTCGTCGGTCTTCTTGATGTGAATGCGGTATTTCTGGCGGTTAACACCCTGCGTCTGCGCTGGCGCGCTTCCGACTGAGCAAATGATGCAGGAAAGGAGCAGGATTACCAAACTGCTGCGGGGGAAACGTCTGGCGCAGCCAGAGGAGATTAGAGGGAGAACCGGCTGCCGTAGTGCTGCAATCATCATGTACCAAAACCATTCTCAAGAGCCAAGAGCGCGAAAGCCTGCCGATTATACGTTAGAGCCGAACAGAAAGAAGAGGGCATTCGGCACCTTTTTCAGGTAACGGCCGCTGGGGGGGGCGGATGGGGTTAGCGAATTAACGGGTTAGCGAGTTAGCGCGTTAGCGTGTTGGCGCGTTAGTGGGTGACCGCGTGACCGGGTGACCGAGTGCTGAAGGCACGAGAGGGATGAGCCCAGTACGTGAGTGCTGGGTGAATGCTGCGCAGGGTCCACTGTGACTGATCGAGCCGAGGACGGCTGAAAAGGGGAAAAGCACGCCTCCCGGAGCACACAGGGACCGGGAATTGAAGAGGCAAACAGGCATGCGTGCTTTGCGTCTTATCCTGGGCCCAGGTTTACAACAAGTGCCTATTATATTTTGATGAAAGTTTAATTTCGTGGTACTCTGAGATCATAGTCGGCAAGGAGGACAGACAGTGGATCAGGGCTTTCGGATCGGAGAGTGGCTGGTCCGTCAGGATACGGGATCGGTTGTCTTCCGAGGGCAGAGAACCCGCCTTGAACCGAAGGTGATGGAGGTTCTCGTCTATCTCATCCAGCATCGGGGCGAGGTTTTGCCCAAAGAACGACTTATCCAAGGGGTATGGCCCGATACATTCGTGACGGATGAGGTCCTGACGAATGCGATTTCCGAATTGCGGAAGGCATTCGGTGATGACCCCAGGAATCCCCGGTTCATCCAGACACTGCCGCGGCGCGGTTACCGGCTGATCGCTCCCGTATTCCCGGCTGATGAGACCCTTGGGGTCGATTTGTCAGTTCTTCGTCCGGGTCAAAGTGGTGATTCAACGAACCGATCCTTTTGGCGAAACCCAGTCCTGCCATTGATCATCGGTGGGTTGCTGATGATTCTTGCCGGACTAATGTTCTGGCCTGAGGCTCGAACGGTTCCCGAAGGTCCGATCGATTCGATCGCAGTGCTGCCGTTTCGAAACAGCGCCGAAGGCTCCGGAGCCGACTATCTGTGTGCCGAGATTCCTGGCAGTATCAGTGCCAGACTGGCCTCCATTCAGAAACTTAGGGTGATTCCCACGAGTAACCTGCTGAGGCTGTCGGAAGGAGAGATCGAGCCGAAGACCATCGCTCGACAGTTGGGGATAAGGGCCGTTCTTCAAGGCTGGCTCAACCAGATCGATGGCGAGATCTCGATCCGCGTCGAGCTGTCCGATGGCCTGGAGGACCGGGTTCTTTGGGGTCAGAACTACCGCAGGCCGCTGACCGATATCTTTGAGATTGAAGAGGCTGTGACGGACAGGATCGTGGAAGCGTTGAGAATACGCCTGTCTTCGGAAGCAGAGCTTCGAGCCGGACGGCGCCCGACCGAGAGCATCGAAGCCTATGGGGCGTATTTGAAAGCAGGCTTTCTGAATGATCAGGCACTGCTCAGTGGCAGGGTGCTCGAAAACCTCGCAGGTTCCATCGAGGAGTATCAGCGCGCGATCGAAATCGACCCCGGGTTTGCATTGCCGTATCTGGGCCTCTATCGGATCTACATTAAGAAAGGATTCTGGACTACTTCCTTTGAAGACTACTCAAAAGCCAGAAAGGCGGCAGAGCGGGCCCTGGACCTCGATCCTTCGCATCCCGAGGTACATCTGGCGATTGGGGCGGTCCGGGCCTTCTACGATCATGAATGGGAAGCAGCCGGCGAGGAATACGACCGAGCCAGAGAATTGGGTGGTCTCATGAGTCCCGATTTTATACACCCGCTGTGGCTTCTCTGGATGGGCCGGTTTGAGGAAGCGCGGGAGGTCATTGAAGAGG
Source organism: Acidobacteriota bacterium (assembly GCA_020350445.1). Classification (GTDB taxonomy): domain Bacteria; phylum Acidobacteriota; class UBA6911; order RPQK01; family JAPXNP01. The sequence continues at coordinate 1,886,857 of CP070717.1, forward strand.
GATCGATGCGTGCGGACCCTCTTTCCGCCATACAGGCTCTGACGCTGGGGTACCGACTCTACTATGCACGGCAGTTCGAGGAGAGTCTCGCGCTATCGCAGAGCTGCGGCGACCTATGGTTACAGCAGCTGTGTCTCCAGGCCCTCGGAAGAGAGGAAGAGGCTCTGGCTGTCGGACTGAACTCCGCCGATATGTATGACTCGTCTGAAGCCCGGAAGGTATACCAGCGGGCGTTCGCTGAGAGCGGGAGTCGGGGTTTCTGGCGCAAATGGACAGAACGGTCAGTGGCCCGGAATGACAAACCCTATGACATAGCGGGAGGATTCGCCTGGGCCGGGGACAAGGATCGAGCATTCGAATGGTTGGAGAGAGCGTACGAGTTGCCTGTCGCTCTTCCGTTTGTATCCGATTCCCGGTTCGATTCGCTCAAAGACGATGCCCGTTACGTGGGCCTTCTCCGCCGGCTGGGACTGCCCGAAGAGGCCATCGCCATCCACATGGAGCGCCGGGACTAAGTCAACCGAGTTCTTTTCTCCATCCAAAGCGGAATCGCTATCGGGATCGCAGCCGAAATCAACTTCGTAGACCGCTGAATTCTCATGAACCAGGAATCCTCTTCGGCCCAGGACTGCCTGGACCATTCGGATATCCTGGCCACCTCGAGAAGATGGGTCGCGAAGGAATAGGGCATTCTGTGGCATACATCCGCCCCCCCTCCCGTCCTATCGGTCCTATCACTATCCGTCCTATTTGTCCTATCACTATCCGTCCTATCCGTCCTATCCGTCCTATCCGTCCCATTTGTCCTATCCCATTCTTCGCACATTTCAAACCTGAGCCGTACTAGTAGGCAGTACTGAACACCTCTAACAACGGCGAAAGGAGTCTAAAGACATGGCGCGTGAATTCATCCCTAAGCATGGCGGGTACGAGAATCTGCTTTCTTTTAAGAAGGCCCTGATTATTTACGACGGAACGGTGAAGTTCTGTGAGCGCTTTCTCAGGAGACGTGATCGCACAGTCGACCAGATGGTACAAGCCGCTCGATCGGGAAAGCAGAACATCATTGAAGGAAGCCGGGCCTCGGCAATCTCCAAGAAGACTGAAATCCGGCTGACTAATGTAGCAAGGGCCAGTCTCGATGAACTGCTGGCTGATTACCAGGACTTCCTGAGAGTAAGGGGTTTTCGGGTCTGGCAGAAGGAGAGTCCCGAGGCCCTGGCCGTCCGCCGCCTGGCATACCGCCCGGATGAATCGTTTGAAACCTACAGGGGTTTCATTGAAAGGAAGCCAGCGGAGACCGTAGCGAACGTGATGCTGTGCCTGATACACCAGGCAAACTACCTGCTGGACAAACAGATACGACAGTTGGAAACAGCCTTCGTAAGAGAAGGCGGACTCAGCGAGAGGATGACAGCCGCCCGCCTTAGGGCCCGGGGGGATAGGACTAAATAGGACGGATAGGACGGATAGGACGGATAGGACTAGATAGGACGGATAGGACAGATAGGACGGATAGGACGGATAGGACAGATAGGAGGGACCGGCTCGTAGGCCGGCATCTCGGGTGGAGTGAGCCGCGCGAGTAGCTCGGTGTGGAGGGTGCGCCGCCGGTCGCGGCGTCGGCGGGGGCGATCGGCCGTGGGGCGGACACGGGCGATATAGGGCGGATAGGACGGACAGGAGGGATAGGACAGATAGGAGGGACCGGCTCGGACGCCTTTCAGCCACGCTCTCCCGGACGAGCCGCGGATTGCGGTCAACGCCATGC
>CP070717.1:1888727-1898699 GCA_020350445.1 Acidobacteriota bacterium
GCCGGTCTATTCGATGTGGAGGATTCTGGAACCGAGGAAAGAGATTGTCCGTCAACGGCTGGCCCGGATTTTCGGCTGCGATTCTGAAGAGATCGCGATTACCCGAAACGCCTCTGAAGGGCTCCAGATCTGCCAGTTCGGGTTTGACCTCAAGCCCGGCGATGAAGTCCTCACTACGAACCAGGACTACCCCCGGATGATCAATACGTGGCGGCAGTCTGAGCGTCGGACCGGTATCAAACTGCGTCAGTTCTCACTTCCGGTTCCGGTGGAAGATGTCGAGACGGTGGTTTCCCTGTTCGAAAGGAACATCACACCTCGAACTCGGCTGATCCTGATGTGTCACATGATCAATTTGACGGGGCAGATCCTGCCGGTTAAAGAAGTTGTGCAGATGGCCAGAAAGAAGGGTATCCCTGTGATCGTCGACGGTGCGCACACCTTTGCGCACTTCGATTTCAACCAGGAGGATCTCGATTGCGACTACTTTGCGACCAGTCTCCACAAGTGGTTGTTTGCACCCCACGGGACCGGGATGCTCTACGTCAGGAGGAGCCGGATCAAGGAACTCTGGCCCCTGATGGCCGCTTCGGAAGAGCAGGATGATGACATTAGGAAGTTCGAAGAGATCGGAACCCACCCGGCGGCCAACTTCCTCGCCATCGGAGACGCAATTTCCTTTCACGAAGGGATCGGTCCCGCTCGAAAAGGAGCCCGTATGCGGTTCCTGCGGGATTACTGGGCCAAACGGTTGATGAAGAATCCGCGGGTCCGAATGAATACCAGCCTTGATCCCAGGTTCTCCTGCGGGTTGGCCAATGTCCAGATCGAAGGGGTGGACAGCACCGAATTGAGTTCCTACCTGTTCAATGAGCACCGGATCGTGGTAACCACGATCAAGCATGATGAGTTCGAAGGACTGAGGGTGACGCCGAGTGTCTATACGACCCTGGATGAACTCGATCGCTTCTGCGAGGTGATGGAGCGGGTAATCGAGAAGGGTTTGCCGGAAGCCTGAGTCTCTAAGGGAGTTGCTCGAACGGGATGTTGGAGATCGCGTATTGCTCCCAACCCTGGAAGTCATAGTGCCACCATTCCGGTTCGAATACGGCGAACCCGTGGCGCTCCATTGTTTCTCGCAGGAGTTGCCGGTTCGCTCTCTCCCGGGCTGTTCCTCCCACGTAGTCAATATGGGCTCGCTCGGTGAACTCGTCGTAACCGCTCGGCATGGGAACGGGATTACCAGTGGACAGGTCGTAGAGCGTCAAATCAACGGCGCATCCCCGATTATGACGGGAACCCTGAGAGGGGTCGGCAACGAAGAGACGGAGTTCCTCCGGTGTCGCATCCCAGAACATTTTGGTGACAAACCAGGGGCGATAGGCATCGAAGATCATGAGTCCGAAACCCTTTTTGAGAAGATCCCGGTGGGCCGAAAGGAGGGCTTGTGCAGCAGAGCGCTGCAGGTAGGCCCGCGGCAGGGAATAGAATGGGGTTCCCATGAAGTTCCGGTCCGTAGCATAGCGAATATCAAGCTGGAAACGTGAGTCCAGGGAGGAGAGCTCTACGAGGTCGGGCGGTGCGAGATCTGCGGATTCGACCGGCGGTTCTGCTTCGAGCGCTTCGGTTCGGAGCTGTTCGATTGGCCTGACCGGAACGATCTGAAACTGTTCCTCTGAGGACGGCTGTCGCTCGACAGTGCTGGAGCATCCCCAGGCGAGTGAAAGCAGCACCAGTAAAGGAAACCGAAAGGCGAGAGAGCGAGTTAAACGCATTTTGACCTACCCCCGCTCACCGCTGAATTCTTCGCGGGCCAGCCTTTTGGCAAGCTCGATCATTCCAATGAGTCCGACCGACTTCGCAACGGAGAGTTCCCGGCCGAAGAATCGATAGATGATCTCTGGAGGAATCGTGAGGATCTGCGACAGGGGGGCTCCCGACAAATTGTCTTCGAGGATGACCGCCAGCGACATGGCCGCGATACCCTGCGGGTTTTCGACAGCGAAGTAGTAGCGGAGGGTCTCGTCCGGCTGCCTGACACCCCATCCGTACGCCTGGGACTCACAGCCTTCGACTTTGTTTGACTCGGGATACGGGCGCGTGGCGACTTCCGCGGGGACCGCTTCAAAACGATCGGCTAAGGCCATGAGTGCTTCGATTCTCTCATTGCGGTCCTGCAGCAGATCAAAGAACTCCGCGACTTCCTGCAGGGCTTCGGGAATGGAACTCATCACTCGACTCCTTCGCTGTCGTTTTCGGGAATCGCCATTTCGAGAACCTGGTTCGATTCGAGCAGCTTTTTTCGCAACTCCGCGTAGGACACCTGCTGGACCGGAATATCCTGCTCGATTGCGATAGCTGCCGCGGTTGCACAGGACTGGCCCAGAATCATGAAGACCGGTTCCATCCGAATCGAACCGTAGGCGATATGAGAGGACGACAGACAGATCGGCACCAGCAGGTTGGAAAATTCCTCGGCCTTAGTAATCACACTGCCGTAGGCAATCAGGTAGGGATCTTCAGGGTGGACGCCGATATCGCCTTCGTTCTGAACATATCCCTCGGGCGTGACATAGCGCTGGACGTTGTGCGAGTCCATGGTGTAGGAACCCATGCCAATTGGCCCGGGTGTCGTGCGAATGCCCAGGGTGTCCTGTTCAGTCATCACATAGGTACCCAACATTCGCCGGGCTTTCCTGACATAGATCTGGTACGGCCAACCGCCGTTATCCTGAAACTCGTCTGCTGCCAGCCCCCACTCGGCCATCGTCTCTCTGACTTCGGCGGGGACGCGGGGATCATTCGCGATGAAATAGAGCCAGCCCTTTTGATAGCGCTCGTGCTCTTCGACGATTGCTCGACGTTCCTCGTAACTGCCCTCGGGGTACCCGTAATTCCTGCCGATGTTATCGGTGCTGAAAGGACCGTGATTGTTGGTGTCGGTTTTTAGGTTTGGAATCGGATCGAATTTGTCGAATGTCTCCCTCCAGCCTGATTCGAATACACGCAGCAGCAGTTCATATTCGGCAGGGTCATAGCCTTCGGGTTTGGGAAAGGGAATTCGGTTGGCAGTCACTCGCGTCAAACACATCCGGAAACAGTAGGCTTGAATACGGTGGTCGCCCGCTCCATCTTCGCCCGGGGACTCACTGCTGATACGGGGAAGCAGCCCGCTGCTGGGGTCACCGGGAATGCGGTAGGGGTCCGTTGGATAAGCGAAGAAGTGTCTGTGGTGACGGGCGGCTTTCTGAATCCCGTTCCATCGTTCTCCATAGGTCGCCGAGGATTCACGACCGACGTGATAGGAGACCCCCGCAGCCGCCATCAGGTCACCTTCATAGGATGCATCAATAAAGACCTTGCCCCGATAGGTCTCACCTGACGTAGTGGTGATCGAAATGATCCGACCCCCTTCCGATTTCACCCCGGACTGGCGGTCGAGCCAGCGGTTGCGCACGACTGGCACCGCGTGCTCGCTGATGAGATCCTCAAAGACTTGTTCAGCTACATGTGGTTCGAAGATCCACATGGTTCTCTGGGCGCCGTCAATTGCGGGAGTTCCCTGGCCCCTGTTTCCATACTCGGCCTGTGACTGCCACTTCCAGGCCTCGGGTTTATGGTAATGGCGCCAGATCCGGTGATAAAACTCGCGGGCCAGCCCTCCGATGACAGCCTTATTCCCGGTATCGGTCCAGCCCAGTCCTCCACTGGTCATTCCTCCGAGATGCAGCTCCGGGCAGACGACGATGACCGACTTGCCTTGGCGCACCCCTTCGACAGCAGCCGTGACGGCTGCACTGGTTCCCCCGTAGATAACGATGTCATAGAGTGCAGGCGGTTGGCTGGAACAGGCCCAGCCAACGAGCAAACCTATGAACAGGAGACCTCGTAAAGAGCGGAGCAACCCTGTACGGATCATTAGCATTCCTCCCGTTCCGGGCGAGTGGGCCTCTTCAACGTGCTTCTGGTGCCGCCCGGCGTTCTTCGACGGCAGTAGCCGCCATCACAATAGTTGTGATCCAGACCAGGTCGGCAACAAAGAGGTGGAGCAACTGCAGCCCGACAGGCGCAAGGAGAAGCAGGTTCACGATTCCCACTCCCAACTGAAGAAGGAAGAGCAGACCGAGTGTCATTGCCAACGCGGTGGTCATCCTGTCCGAGCGTCGCCTGGCCAGGAAAGCCGCCGTGGTCACGACAAGCAGTGCCACCAGGCCGGCTATTATCGGGTGGTAGACCCTCAACTGCAGCAGGATGTGGGCATCGGCCGAAAAATCCTGCTGGATCGCTCCCGCCAGTGATTCGGGCGGAAACAGGGTGTCTCCGAGGGCCGCGATCGCCCCGCTCGCTCCGAGCAAAAGCTGGGCGAGCAATGCTGCCACACATCCCACCACGATCGGTTTCTGAAATGCGAATCGCGGTTCTGTCCGCCCCGAAGCCCACCAGGCTGTCAGCGTCAGGCAGGCCAGCAATAGAAAGGTGTTGATCAGATGAAAGGCCATCACCCAGGCCCGCGCGATCGAGTCGTCGCGGGCGACGAGCCCAAACAGTACCAGGCCCGCTCCGAGAAGGGCCTCAGTCAACATGAAAAACAGGCTCAAGGCCGCGAAATTGCGGACCTGGCTGCCGCGGGCGTAACAACGGAACGCCCAGATGACAAGGACCAGAGAACCGATCAATGCCAGTCCACTGGTAGCCCTGTGCGTGAATTCGATCAAGGTTTCCAGCTGTTCCGATCGGGGGACAATCTCCCCGTTACAGAGGGGCCAGTGGCTCCCGCAGCCAGCCCCCGAGCCGGTTGCCCGAACGTACGCGCCCCAGGAGATCACCGCGAGTACATAACCCAGAAACATCCAGCAGAAGAATGAGAAGGAGCGGTTCTTGGAGAACTCTGTTGTAACCATGTTGCCTCTTCAAGCAGTAACGATCGAGACGAGCACCGACAATGCGGTTACGAGCAAGCAAACGAGAGCAATGATCATCGTTCCGACCGTTTCCCGTTTTAAGGGATCCAGAAGGTACGCCGCCGCAAGGCCGCCCACGAATCCTCCGATATGAGCGTAGTTGTCGACATTTGGCCAGAGGAAGCCGAAGATGAGCAGGATCACGGCATAGATCATTGCCTGACGGCCAAGTTCCGAACTACCCGTTCGGCGACCGGCCCAGAACAGGGCACCGAAAAGACCAAAGAGTGGAGCGGAAGCGCCCAGGGTCAGAGGGATTCCCGCTACCGAGCTCAGAACGAATCCGGTAATCGACGCGACTGTATAGATGATGATGAGCCGGCTGACGCCGTATAGCGTTGCGGTGACAGGTGCCAGTTGACGGATCCACATCATGTTGAAGAGGATGTGCAGGGCTCCGCCGTGCAACCAGGCCGCACTGAGTACCGTCCACCAGCGCCCAAAACCGAAGACTGGAATTGTCCCGCTTCCCCCAAAAACGAGCAGACTCTCGGTGCTGGGACTCAGGATCGACATCATCCCGTCCATCCTGATGTTGGCCGGGTCGTAAAGCAGCGTGGCAAGATAGAGGCCAACACAGCCATAGGTGACGATCTGTACGAAGCCGAGGTCATAACCGAGGCGACGCAGGAGGGGAGCGAATCCCCAGAGACCCGGGTTCCAGGCCCCACAGTTGTAACAGGACTCTTCCGTTACTCCTACCAGGCGTCCGCAGGAACGACAGACCACTGAACCGGTTTTTCGCCTCTCAAACATTACGTACTCCCACGCTTAGTGGCTGCCTATGCGCCCGGTTTCGAAATGACTTCGACCTGGCTGCCTCGGCCAACGATGGCGATCTGAGCCATGTCGACGAACAGGCCATGCTCGACGACTCCAACCATCTGCTTCAACTCCCTGGACAGGTCTCGAGGGGACGGTATTTCGCCAAAACGGCAGTCCAGGATGAAGTTACCTTCGGTCGTCACGAAGGGTTGGTCCGATGATTGTGTCCGTAACTCGACCCTTGCACCGAGACGCTTGATCCGTTCACTCGCAACCTGCCAGCCAAAGGGAACAACTTCGACCGGAAGGGGAAACCGCCCCAGAAGGTCCACCGGTTTTCGCGAGTCAACAATGATAATGAGCTTCCCGGTCACTGAAGCGACGATCTTTTCTCTGAGTAAAGCTCCACCGCCACCTTTGATCAAGTCGAAGGTTGGGTTGATTTCGTCGGCACCATCGATCGTGACATCAACACAGGAAAGCTCGTCGAAATCGGTCAGTGGAATGCCTTCGTGAGCGGCCAGAACCTTTGTTCTCGTGGAGGTCGGGATGGCCCTGACCTTGAAGCCTGCACGGACCTTCTGGCCGAGCATGCGGATGAAATAGCTGGCAGTCGAGCCTGTCCCCAGACCGATAGTCATTCCTTCTTTTATGAACTCGAGACTCTTGGCCGCAGCCAGTTCCTTCTCTTTTTCGAACTCAGGCATAGTTGAAGACCGTTGATTAAAACCCCTTGGGTCGTGCTCTGTCAATTGCGGAGGCGTCGATCAGACTACCTGAACTCCCTGTCGTATACTGTTTGGTGAGGGCCTTGTCCTCCAAAGAGTCCCGGTTTTAACCGTGGGTAGGTGCTGACACGACACAGGAGTTTCTAGATGAGCCAGATGTATGATGCCGTCATCCTCGTTTCATTCGGAGGGCCTGAGAGCCGGGAAGAGGTGATCCCTTTCCTTGAAAACGTCCTCCGAGGAAGGAATGTCCCGTACGAACGGATGATGGAAGTCGCCGAACACTACTACCACTTTGGGGGAGTGAGCCCCATCAACGAGCAGAATCGGGCTTTGATTGCGGCGTTGGCGCAGACCTTGAAAGAGAGAGGCCCAAACCTGCCGATCTACTGGGGAAACAGGAACTGGCATCCCATGCTGGCCGATACGCTGCGCCAGATGTCTGAAGACGGTGTGAAACGGGCGCTGGCACTGGTTACTTCCGCCTTTAGCTCATACTCGGGGTGCCGCCAGTACCAGGACGATATTGCCCGGGCCAGACGGTCCCTGGGTGACAGGGCTCCCCGCGTAGACAAGCTCCGTGTGTTCTACAACCACCCCGAATTCATCGGAGCCAATATTGAAATCCTGCGCGATGCCCTCGCTTCAGTTCCCGAGGAGCGTCACTCGACCACCGAAGTCCTCTTTTCGGCTCACAGTATCCCTCAGTCCATGGCTGACAGCTGTGACTATGTGAGCCAGCTGAATGAGGCGGCTCGTCTGATTGTGGGAGGTGTCGGCTGGAAGAACTGGAGGCTCGTCTTTCAGAGCCGCAGTGGCCCTCCGTCGCAGCCCTGGCTGGAACCCGATGTCTCGGACTGCGCCGCCGAACTGAAGCAGGAGGGGAAGACAGATATCGTTGTCTGCCCGATCGGGTTCCTTTCGGATCACATGGAAGTGATCTTCGATCTGGATACCGAACTGAAGGAGAATTGCCAGAAGATTGGCCTGAACCTGGTACGTGCGGCCACCGTAGGCGTGCATCCCCTCTTTATCGGGATGATCCGCGAACTAATACTCGAGCGGATGAACACAGGAGCGATGAAGCGCTATTTGGGCACAATGGGACCCCGTCCCGATTTCTGCCCGATCGATTGCTGCCCCGGTCCCCGACGGTGAACAGTCCAGCCGCACCAGCTCGTTAGATCAGCCGGCCAGGCGCGACACTTGGGGCTTCCTCCTCCTGAAAAGGCCCGACAGAATCCTGTAAACGAGATAACCTGAAAGAAGCAGGTAGAATCCCGCGATCACTAATACGATTGCCAATGCTGAAAAGGTTGTCATAGAGAATCCATCCGATCACACTGTATTCTGAAAGAAACAGATGTCCGGAGAACCGAAAAGTGGCAAGTCGAACTGGAATTCAGCCAGATGAGTTTGCGGAGCTCGCCCTCAGCATCAGAAAGATGAAACCGGGTGACCTGAGGCAGGTCATCGAAATCGAGAACAAATCCTTTTCGAATCCGTGGCCCGGCCACTGCTTTCAGATCATCTTGCAGGATCGGAGTGTCTGGTCGATCGTTGCCTGCCTGGACGAGACAGTAACCGGCTTCCTGATCGGTGTGGTTGATGGAGAAGGCTTGCTGATTGCGGACATCGCAGTTGATCCAGCCTGGCGTCGTCACGGGATTGCCCGCAAGTTGCTTTCTGCTGCCTTGTTGTTTGCCAGGAAACAGGGCTTTGCTTACGCCGTACTGGATGTCCGGCAGTCAAATGAAGGGGCGATCCGCCTCTACCAGGGTTACGGTTTTATCGTCGTCGGCAAACGCCCGCTCTATTACTCCGCCCCCGACGAAGATGCATTGGTGATGCGGCTGATCTTTTGAAGAGAACCGATAAGGTCGTCACTCGGACGGGTTTTGGAGAATGGAGAGATAATCCCGGTAGCGGGAGCGGATTCGGATGAAGTCTTCGCGATCGAGGAGGAGTTCGCTCGAAATCTGGCGGATTTCATTGTCTTCGATCATCGAAATCATTCGATCGGAAGCACAGACTGCGTAAAGACAGTCCAGCAGGTCCATCCGTTGGCCTCGATTGGAAAGCTCGTTGAACTCACGAGTGACGAGAAAGTTCTCGACGTGGCCAAAGAGCCGGTTCTGATGCTTTGCAATCTCGACAACCATGACGGTCTGTTCTTCCGGAAGGTGCGCCTTCTCAGCGATGATTCGCTCCATCGCTCTCGCTTCCTCCTTGCTGATCTCCAGATCGGCGTGTGCCACGCGTCCGAGCAGATAGGCGAATGCAGCTATGTAGCGGGCTTTCTCAGGCGGTAACTCTTCGAGCTTGCGGGAAATCTGGCGGATACTTTCCACCTCTTCCCCAGCGGTCGTTCCACCACCTTCACCGAAACCCAGGAATCTCAAGATGCTCATAGATAGAAGTCCCTCAAACTGACGGGCCTGATTTGTCGGCAACGCGTCTGTTTCGCAGTATCCCTTAACTGGATCGACTATACAATTCTGACGCCGAATTGGGAGTTTTGTTCGCGTTTCCTGACCTTCATAATAACAGGCATGAACCCACCTCTCGGAGAGTTGCGATTCTGCTGGAATCGATTCCTCGAAAGGCCCGCCCGGGGCGGAGCCTCGAGAAGGGAATCGCTGGGAAGGTCCCTTGAGAAGCACTTTTCCAGGACTCCCGGGTATCGGCCCACCCGGCTGTTTCGGCTCGAGGACCTAGCCCGGGAGCTGGGCTTGGGATCGATTCTGGTCAAGGACGAATCCACCCGGCTGGCTGCGGGATCGTTCAAGATTCTTGGGACGGTATGGGCCGTGGACCGGCTTTTTCGCGAAAACCCTCGACTCCAGAGGGATAACGTCGTCCTCTCGGCAGCCTCCGAGGGAAATCATGGTCGAGCAGTGGCCCGCGTGGCTGCGACATTCGGACTCCGCTGCGTCATCTATCTGCCGGAACATGTCGCTTTCCCACGGATTGAAGCGATTCGTAGAGAAGGGGCCGAAATCGAGTCAGTCGCGGGATCGTACCAGGATGCGGTCGACCGGATGATTGTCGATTCGGCAGAGAAAGACTACCAGGTGATCTCAGATACGGGATACGTCGGCTATGAGACGATCCCCGCCTGGGTTTCGGAAGGCTATCAGTTGATCTTCCACGAGGTCGAGCAGGAGATTGCCCACAACGGATGGTCACCTCCAGATCTCGTCCTGCTACAGGGTGGCGTCGGCACCTTCGCTTCCTCGGGTGTGGGCTATTACCAGGTCGAAGGTTCTGCCCCGAAACTTGTCGTCGTCGAGCCCCTGGAGGCGGATTGCCTGCTCTCCTCAGCGTTTTCTCAAGACGGAACGCTGAGCAGTGCCACTGGGCGCCTCGAAACCAGGATGTCGGGTCTGAACTGCTCGCTGCCTTCGCTGACCGCCTGGCCGGTTCTTCGGGCAGGAGTCGATCTGTTCCTCGCCATACATGACGATTTCGCTACAGAGGCACGCGCCAGACTCGAATCGCCGTCCGGGAACGATCCC
>CP070717.1:1898799-1901679 GCA_020350445.1 Acidobacteriota bacterium
CGCGCTAACCCGCAAACGCGCTAACCCGCAAACGCGCTAACCCGCAAACGCGCTCACCCGCAAACGCGCTAACCCGCAAACGCACTAACCCGCAAACGCGCTAACCCACCAACGCGCTAACCCACCAACGTGCCAACGCTCCTACGCATTCAAGCGGTAATTCAAGTAGAATAGCGCGGATGGACATTCGAGCCGAACTGGAGCATATAAATAGTGTAAAAAAGAAGCTGAGCATTGAGATTCCCGCGAAGCAGACTGAGCAGGAATTCCGAAAAGCTTCTGACGAATACAAGAAGTATGCGCGCATCCCTGGATTCCGTCAGGGTAAAGCACCTTTACAGCTGATCAAGCGCCGCTTTGCAGCCGATATTCGTGATGAGGTAATTCGAAAGCTCGTCCCCGACGCCTACGATTTCGCGGTCAAACAGGAGGAATTGAGTCCTCTGGGACAGCCATCGATTGAGAACCTCAAGGCTGAAGAGGGCGAGGCGCTCAGTTTTGAGGCGGTCTTGGAGATCCTGCCGAAAATCGAGTTACCGGATTACAAGGGCCTCAAGATCACCGTCGAGGATACTCCGGTAACGGATGAGGCTGTCACGGAACAGCTCGAGAAGCTGAGGGAACAGAATGCGCAGCTGGTGGCGGTAGAAGATCGGCCGGTTCAGGACGGGGATCAGGTGATGGTTGATTTGACCGGCACGTTCCTCGATCTCGAGGAAGGTGCCAAGAATGATCCGGTGCACGAAGAGGGTGTCATCGTTCAGGTCGGAGACGAGGGGACTCACGCCGCCTTCAACAAGAACCTGGTCGGATTGAATATCGGCGAAGAAGCCACCTTTGACGCCGATTATCCCGAGGATTATCCGGAAAAGAAGCTTGCCGGACACAAGCTTCAGTTCACGGCTGAAGTCACGGACATCAAGAAGAAGGTTCTTCCTGAGTTAAACGACGAATTTGCCAAGGATCTGGGCGATTTTGAATCGCTCAAGGATATCGAGAAGCGGATCCGGGAGGATCTCGAGGCGAATCAGGAGCGCAACCGCGAAAGCCAGACCAACAAGGCGCTGACGGACCGACTGATCGAGCTGACCTCCTTCGAGTTGCCTGAAATCCTGGTTGAAGAAAGCATGAACGGGCGCTTGGAGAATCTGGCCCGAAGAATCGCTTCCCAGGGGGTTGACCCGTCGCGGGCAAATATCAACTGGAAACAGGTCCGTGAGGAGATGCGGCCAGATGCCGAGACAGAGGTCCGTACTCGCTTGCTGCTGGAGGAAGTCGCCAAAGTGGAAGATATTAAGGTGACGAAAGAGGATCTCGATGCCGAGATCGAAGAGTTGGCCCAGTCGATGAATCAGCCGGTTGAGATGGTTCGTCAGTATTTCAGCGGACAGGATCGGGCGGTGGGAATGGCTTCGGATCTTCGTCGTCGTCGAGCTTTGGATATAATTAAGGGGTCAGCGAAGATCAAATCCAAGAAATAGCCAGTAACAGCCTACAAGGGGTTAGGACTCCAGACATGACATTGATACCGATGGTCGTCGAACAGACCAACAGGGGAGAGCGGGCTTATGACATTTACTCCCGCTTGTTGAAGGACAATATCATCTTTGTCGGCACTCCAATCGACGACAATGTGGCGAACCTGGTCACGGCACAGTTGCTCTTTCTCGAGGCGGAGGATCCGGACCGGGATATCTACCTGTATATCAACTCGCCCGGAGGATCGATTACTGCGGGCTTGGCGATTTACGACACCATGCAGTTCGTCAAGAACGATGTCAATACGATCTGTATTGGTCAGGCTGCGTCCATGGGGGCCCTGCTACTGGCTGCCGGAGAGAACGGGAAGCGATTCGTTCTGCCCCATGGTCGTGTGCTGATTCATCAGCCGGCCATGAGCGGTCTTTCGGGGCAGGCAACCGACATCGATATTCATGCGAAAGAAATCCTTCGGATGCGGGAGATTACGACTCAAATCCTGGCGAAACATACTGGACAGGATGTCAGCCGGGTGGCGCAAGATGTGGATCGAGACTACATCATGAATGCGGGGCAGGCACTTGAATATGGTATTATTGACAAGATTATCGACAAGCATACCTAGGCTGCAGTCCGACGGCTTGTCAGGGTTTTATCTGACTGCACTGGGCGCGGTTGGATCGGTTCGTACCATTGGGGGTCGCTTTGAAGAAAGACGGTGATGACGTCTTACGGTGTTCTTTCTGTAATAAGAGCCAGAATGATGTCAAGAAGTTGATTGCAGGGCCCACAGTCTTTATCTGTGACGAATGTGTCGACGTCTGCAATGAGATCATCACGGACGACATCACTGCTGAAGCATCCTCGATCAAGGAGACGCTCCCGAAGCCGGTCGAGATCAAAGCTTTTCTCGACGACTACGTGATTGGCCAGGAATTGGCCAAGAAGAAGCTTTCCGTTGCCGTCTATAACCACTACAAAAGAATCAAGTTGGGTCGCCGCCGACATCAGGACGTGGAACTCACCAAGAGTAACGTCGTTCTGATTGGGCCGACTGGAACGGGGAAGACACTGCTTGCCCAGACCTTGGCGAAGATGCTTTCAGTCCCCTTCGCGATCGTGGATGCTACAACGCTGACCGAAGCCGGGTATGTGGGTGAAGATGTTGAGAACATCATTCTCAAGCTGCTCCAGGCTGCCGGTGGAGATCGTGAACGGTGTATGCAGGGAATCATCTACATTGATGAGATCGACAAGATCTCTCGGAAGGATGAAAACCCTTCGATTACACGGGACGTTTCTGGTGAAGGTGTTCAGCAAGCTCTGTTGAAGATCCTGGAGGGTACGGTCGCCAATGTACCGCCGCAGGGTGGAAGAAAACATCCCCATCAGGAATTTGTC
>CP070717.1:1901779-1905063 GCA_020350445.1 Acidobacteriota bacterium
AATACCGCTTTCAGGGTCTCGAGACGGGGAAAGTCGGGTTCGGGACTCACATCGGTCAAAGGTTTGTTGTGAGCGGCGACCCAACCGGTTACCCCCTCCCCCAACCGCACTTCAACACCTTCGAGGATCCCCTTGTACATACCGGACACGTGGTGCGGGAGCACGCGATCATCCTCGGAATTCACCAGGTAGATCACGCAAGAGGCATAGGGGACAAAGCGCTTGATCCGGGCCGACAGGTGCGAAAGCGTATCAGTTACACTCAGTGAACGGCCGATCGTCTGCGAAATTTCATAGACCGCCTGCATCTCCTTGTAGGTCGAAGCGATATCGTGAAACACCGTCCCAGAAATGGACAGGGGATGTGCGTCCTTTTTTCTGGCCTTCGGTTTCATCTTCAGGCTGGGATAGTTCAGTGCCTCTCCCAATTCATCCGCCTCGCTCTCCAGTTCGTCCACACTTGCCAGGAAGGTCTCGACTACCAACGGATCAAACGCCGTTCCGGCCTCGTGTTTGATCAAATTCAAAGCGAGTTCGCGGTTCAGTTTCGGTTGAAACGGCCGGTCACTGCGCAGGCCGAAATAGCAGTCCACCAGAGAGAGAATACGCGCGCCCAAGGGGATATCCTTGCCTTTCAGGCCCTCAGGGTACCCTTCCCCGTCCCACCTCTCATGGTGATAGCGAACAAACGGAGCGACCGGATAGGGAAATGGGACGGTTTCCAGGATATCCGCCCCAACGCCGGGATGGCTCCTGATTCGGGCAACTTCAGATGCGGTCAGTTTGCCCGGCTTGTTCAAAATGTACTCAGGCACCGCCAGCTTTCCAACATCATGCAGGAGGGCGGCCGCCCTCAATCCTTTCAAGGTCAACTCGTCCGTTACCCCAAGCCTCCGGGCCAACCCCAGCGCCATCACCTTGACCTTTTCGACATTCCCGTGGGCCTCTTGGTCTTTGGCATCGATCGCCATCGCAAGAGAGGTGATTGTAGACTGGTACAGATCGTCCAGCTGGCTCAGATGCCTCTGCGCCTGCTCAATTCGCCTGACGTACATCCGATAGGCATGGAACAAGATCAGTACCATGGGGACAGTAACACCCAGGGCAAAGATCGGACTGTCGCGAAAGATGATGAAAATGACTCCGGCTCCGGCAGCGCCAACCACACTCGTCAACAGCCCCCAGAGCAGATGTTCGACAAAGACCTTGCGAACACTCACTCCTGCCCACAGCATTACGCCGACGGCTACCGCCAGGGCGTTCAAGGCGAAATGCAGGACCGAACACAACCCCAGGTTTAGAAACAAATCTAAACTCTCCGAGAAGGTCCGCGCAGCCAGCGGGGCCATCTCCTCCATCAGGCCATAAAAGAGGTGTCCCACCAACCACGTAGAGATCGCGAGCTGACTGAGATTGTAGGGCATCCGTTCAGCGATCTTCGCGCGATTGCTCCGCAGTCCTACAAGCACGCCATCAAGCACGGCGATGAGAACCGCTACTTCAGGAGAATAGAGGAGAATTGCCAGGAAAACGAAGACATCCGAAACAGTTATTGAAGGAGAAGTGCGCCGTGTTACGAAGGGTAGTCTGACCGGGAACAGCCCCGTCAAGACTGTGAAGCAGGCGAGGAACAGCCACCCGAGACCCACTGTAGCCGCACTATAGATCGAGTACGCCACCAACAGCAGGGCCAACGTGAATAGGCCAATAAGGATCAGTCTCGTACCCCTGCTCAACCGGTCTCCGAAAAGTCTCATGATGGAATCGCTCTCGCGGTAGCATAGCAAACCAACCCCGGTGATTCCGTAACGAAGGTCACGGACCTGATGAATCGCTCGAAGAAGTACACTTGATTTCGAACTGTGATTGACTCAAGGGTCACGCATCGATACTCTGGTCAGCGGGTGATATCGGACCGATTGTCAGCTTGAGTCAAATACGGCTCAACCGTCGCCATCGGAGGTACAGGACACTTCATGAAGAATTCTCGACTCCTGATCTGCCTCATCCTTTTGATTCCACTCTCTTTTTCAGGGATCGTCTTCTGCGCGCAGGAACCCGAAACAGACCTCCAGAAGGAAATCGATGCACTGAAGAAGGGACAGGATGAAATCCGCAAAGAGCTTCTCGAAATCAAGAAGTTGCTCCAGAACCGCCCCCCCTCGAGGCCTGCCAGACCCAATGTGAACGGGATGGCGTTCAAGTTGGGAGACTACCCGTTCAAGGGAGAGTGGACTGCACCGTTGACCCTGGTGGAATTCACCGACTACCAGTGACCGTATTGCAGTAGACACGTCCGTGAGACGTCGCCACAGATCGAGGAAGCATACGTTGAGACGGGAATACTCCGGTACGTATTGGCCGATATGCCTTTGCGAATGCATAAGCTCGCTTTCGCCGCGGCCCAGGCCACTCATTGCGCCAGAGACCAAGGCGCATACTGGGAAATGCACGACCGTCTCTTCGAAAACCAGAAGAGTCTCGAACCCTGGGCCGGACATGCCGAATCCCTCGGACTTGATGTCGCAAAGTTCGAGGAGTGCATGAGTTCCAATCCCCACAAAGCCTACCTGGATGGAACCCTCGCACTGGCACAGAAAGCAGGATTCTCCGGAACACCCAGCTTTCTCCTCGGAATCACCGATCCGGATGACCCTTCGAGTTTCAAAGGCTTCAGCATACTTGTCGGAGCCCAGCCGATAGCGCGCTTTCAACAGCAGATAGAGGCGGCGCTAAAGACCCTGCCGGAGGAAACCGAATAAGCCGCTGGAAACTGAACCCGTTTCCGCACGACTCCGAACTTCAACGCCTGTCACACCGCCAAGGGACCAGCCTGTCCCTTCCTGTTGTGCTTCGCGGGCTAACCCGGGATCAGCCGGTCCCTTCCTGTTGTGTCCCTTCCTGTCGGGTCAATCTTTCCTTCAGCTCTTCCACACGCGATTCCTCAGCCTCGAGGACCTTACGCGCTTCCTCCACAATCCCCGCTGCCGAAAACTCATTTGCCGGACTGTTCGGATCGGTCTCGAGTAGGACCTCCCGGATCTCTTCGAGTTGGGCCTGGGCGTGCGAGGCAAACGGGCCATTCAAAGCCATGGTTCGCCCAAAGGACAGCAAAGCACTACCCGCTTGACCCCGATTCCGCTGAACATAACCAAGCCAGAAGCTTGCCCCTTCATGGCTGGGAAGAAAATGCAAGGCAAGCTTCAAGAAGGTCAGAGCGGCCTCATAGTCCGCGATAGGGGTCGGATCCGATGCATCCATTCTCTTCAACAGGTGGGCACGCC
>CP070717.1:1905163-1909514 GCA_020350445.1 Acidobacteriota bacterium
CCCTGCGCTCCTCGCGATAGACGTACTGTGACTGCTCCCAGAATTCATGGGCATCCAACAGTCCGGCTGAAAAAGCCTTGGTATCCTCGGGAAGCTCCTGCGTATAGAAGTATCCCAGAGCCTCATGCAATTCACCCGCCCAACTCTCCGGGTACGTGATCGGCATCGCAGGATTTTCAGGGCTGATCTGCAAGGGACTGACATAGAGCTTGAAATCGGGCCTCACTTCCTTCAGGTAGAAACGGCCTACCGCGGAGACATTCACCAGGTACGGCAAAGCTTCGAACTCAACCGGAATCCACTGACTCCACTCCCCCTGCTTCAGAATGAACTCATTCCCTCCAACTGTCAGTCTGGCCACTGGAGACTCCGGATCGACCTCAACCTCAAAATCGACGGTCATCACTGGATTGTACGCAGTCGCTTCTCCGCCATCGGCAGGTTCCCGCTTCAACCTTCGGAAGGTATTCTCTGGCCCATGGAGCTGAGCCTGGACCCGGTTGTCTTCGACAGCTACCTCGTAAACGACACCACCGGAAATGTCACCGTGATTCTCAGGTGGAGTCGTCGTATAGAAAGAGAAGGTCCCCGGAGTACCAAGGATATCCGGCGTCCCCATCCCGGTGAGAGCTCTCCCGGCCTCGGCAGGAGGGAAGTTGACCGGCATTCGGAAGATCGTCACCGGAACCCCCGCTTCTTCAAGCAACTCCCAAAAGGCCCGTCCCTGCCGGAGCTGCTCAATCTTTCCCCCTTCCAGCGGAATGTCCCAGGACCCAACAGAGATTGTCCAATCTGACGGGATAGTCTTCACCATGGAGAACTCGGGTTGAACTGTTTCCGGATCACGGTGGAGAAAATCGTACACCCCGTGTCGCCCGGGTAGCGTCCCGGTAATGAACGTCGACCAAGCCACGGGACTCAGGGGAGGCATCGTTGTCTCCAGGGGTCGAAAGCCCCCAACCTGTGACAGTTGGGTGAAATTCGGCATGATGCCCTCTTCCATGAACCCGTTCAGCAATCGGGGATCCATGCCGTCAATTCCTAGAATGATTACCTTCTTCGCCGGGGCCTCTGCAGCCGGAACGAGACCACATCCGGCCAAACCGGGGAGAAGGATTAAAGTGAGTAGAACTAGTCTTGTCT
Organism: Acidobacteriota bacterium; assembly: GCA_020350445.1. GTDB lineage: Bacteria > Acidobacteriota > UBA6911 > RPQK01 > JAPXNP01. The sequence continues at coordinate 1,906,307 of CP070717.1, forward strand.
TCATCATGGGATGATGGGGCTTCCGTCACAGTATTCCGGCACAGGAACACCAAACAGGTCCAGAACACTGGGTCCAATGTCCATAATGCTGGGATCGTCCGAGTCAATTCTTCGGTTAGCGAATAGAATCCCCGGTACATCCGGAGGATTCACCGTGTGGTCGCCGCTCCAACTCCGGGTGTTATCCTCGAAGACTTCGCTTGTGACCGCTCCGGTCGCACACGTCCAGGAGACCCGGTATCCAACCGAGAATCCGACAACCAGGTTAGGGCCTTCCCCGACATAAGGGCCCGAAAACACCTCTCGCGTGTCGTAGACTGCCCGAATCGCCGATCGATCATGTTCAGGGTCCACCAACCCGGTCAGACCTTCGATAATCTCCTGCTTGAGCTGCTTCGACTCCTCGCCCCGCTCGACAATCCCCTGGGCCTCCCGGCCCTTGATGTTGAGATAGATCCCACCGAACCCGACCGCGTAGGCCCTGGTCCGCTCCCAATCGACACCTTCAAACCACTCGGCGCCGGTCGCCTCTCCCTTCAGGACAAGATAGCCATTCTGATGTAGCCAGGTGTTGAGGTTCACACCCCTCTTGAAGGGCTTAAAGCCATGATCCGACATGACCACAAGAGCCGTCTCGTCGTCAACGGAATCCATCACCCGCCCGACAAGTTTGTCCATTTCAACGTAAAGATCGCGGATGGCATTCTTGTGTTCGGTCACATCCTTTCCGACATTGGCAGGATGGTCGGGATCGAGATACCGGAAGAACATGTGCTGCAACCGGTCGGTGATGTCAAATACGCAAACCACAGCCCCGCGGCGAGTCTTTTCGATTGCATCGAACAGCATCCGCTCGCGCTCGGCATGAACAAGATATGCCTGCTTGAGAAACGCTTCTTCATCCAGGACACGTTCATTCAGTGCCCAGGTATCCTCAGCCAGTCCCAGGGTACAGAAGTTCCCCTGCGTCTTGGCCAGATACATCGAATAGGTGACAGGCTGCGAAATCGGAAGCGCCGGATCATCAGGGGCGATGTTGACCGGACTCATATAAAGCTTGACGTGCGGTTTCGATTCGAGAAGGTAGAACCGACTCATCCCCTTGACCTTCATCCCCGGACCGGCTCGGAACTCAAGGGGAATCCAGTCGGTGTACTCTCTCAGGGGCAGTTCATAGCTCTTCCCGGCGATTTCGAGTCTTGAAGGAACTCCGTTGGTCGAGACATCGACCCGAAACGGCACCTCCATCTCGTGGGGCTCTTTGAGCATCGGATTCTCAGGCCCCTTGATCGAGGAAGCGACGGACCCATTGCTGAGTTCCACCGGGATCTGGACACCGCCGGTGAACTTTCCCTTTTCAGCCGGATCGCTGCTGTAGTAGGAAAACGTTCCCTGCGTACCCAGCAGATCGGGTGCCGACATGGCTGAAAGTAGCAACCCCTTGAACTTCTCTGGGGGAAAGGAAATCGGAACCCGCAACACCGTACTGAAGACTCCATAGTCGCCCAGTATCTTCCAGAAAGACTGGCTCTTGCGTTCGAACAGAATCCTCGGCTTGCCGATAGGGAACTGGTATCGTCCCAGGCTGATGCTGCGTGCTGGAGGTTCGATCTTAGCTGAACACAGTTCCGGCAGATAGGACTTCATATTCGGCATCAGAAAGTCGAAAACGCGATGCCGGCCCGGATTGCTCCCCGTCTGAAAACAAGACCATGCAACCGGAGATTCGGCGGGTAACGACGTCCGGAGTCGACGGTAGGCCCCAGCCTCCTGAAGTTTCTTGAAGTTGGGAAGGAGGCCTTCCTGCATAAACTGCTCAGTCAGTTCCGGATCCTGTCCATCCAGCCCGACTATGACGACCCTCTTGGTCCGGCTCTTCCGCAATGCCCCCCGCGACCTAATTGTCTGGAACACCCATCGAATCGGCCAGGTCAATAGCGTGAACAAAGCGAGGATGATCGTGATAATGACGATGAAGAAGGATGAAACGAAGGCTATACCGGCACCCGGACCGATATAGGCTTCAACAGGCTGTGGATACAGCAGCACCAGAGCCCCGACCAGAAGTAACAGGACTGGCCGGTATCCTCCCCACAGGAGCGACCCGAATTTTCGACTCGTCATTCTTTCATCCAAAACAAAAACCTCATCTGTTTGCCGATACTGGATTTCACTGTAGCTTAAAGTGAGAGAGGCAACTTGCCGGTAATGTTAACCCCAAACGGCATCAGAGTCAACCCAACATCAGGGCCCGGGACAGAAGACCATAACCTGGAATCTCAACGCCTGATCAATAGCGAGCGCGACTAACCCTCAGCCTGGATGATCTCACGGACGCGACCGGCGAGATCACTCGGGAGAAAGGGTTTCCGAATAAAATCAGCGCCATCATCAAGATGATCACCAGGGTGGCCAGAAATAAACAACACCTTCAATTGAGGGCAGATGCACCTCATGCGTTCAACCATCGCCGGACCCGACAGTTCTGGCATAATCACGTCTGAGATCACCAAGTCGAAGGTATCTACATTCTCACCGAAAAGTGCCAGCGCCGTTTCGGGCGACCCGGTGGAGTGAACAACGTAGCCGAAGCTTCGGAGCGAACGTACGATCATCTCTCTCACAGTCGCCTCGTCCTCAACCACCAGTATAGTCCCCTGGCCGGGAGTATGTGCTCTGGCGACAACCGTCTCGACAGCCTTCGCCGAAGGTTCCTCGACACGGGGAAAGAGCATTGAAAAGAGAGTCCCCTCACCCAGTTCACTCTCAACCGCGATCGAGCCGCCATTCTGCTGGACAATTCCGTAAACCGTCGAGAGCCCCAGGCCAGTTCCCTTGGATTCATCTTTGGTGGTGAAGAAGGGTTCGAAAATCTTCTCCAGTAAATCCGCAGGGATCCCCTGCCCCGAGTCAGCAACCGAAACGAGCACATACTGGCCAAGTGGAAGATCCGACCAGTGATGGTGATTCCCTGAATCCAGTTGAATATTGGCTGTTCGGATCGTCACAATGCCACCACGGTCCATCGCATCCCGTGCATTGACGATCAGATTCATAATCACCTGGCGAAACTGTCCAGGATCGATCCTGACTTGGCAGAGATCCCTGGCCAAATCCAATCTCAAAGAGGCCTCTTCTCCGACAGCGCGCTCCAGGATCGACTGAAAATCTGCAAACAACTCATTCAGGCCCACGACCTTGGGAGCGA
>CP070717.1:1909614-1912984 GCA_020350445.1 Acidobacteriota bacterium
CATCCCCCAGAAGGCCGGCCGAAAGCCCGCCCGGTCCGTCACATCCTCGAACTGCCCATCACCCAGGTTGCGAAAGAGCCGCGGACGCAGTGACTGATCTCTGTCCACAGTTTCAACCGTTGCACCCTGAACCAGGTACAAGTCCATCCAACCATCGCTGTCGAAATCGAAGAATGCCGCCCCGCCCCCCTTCGCTTCGAAGATGTAGTTCTTCTCGTCAGGTAGGCCGTTGACATGCTCAAAGCGGATTCCTGCCGCAGCCGTGACATCGACAAAGGCTGGAACGCCATCCTGTGCCAGGGTACTCGGTTGAAAGAGCCCCACAAATGCCAGTAAGAACCTCAACTGATTCATCAACCCCTCTAGCGTTTTGCGCCGATTCACCTGCCTAATCTATTATGGAGGAGCTTATGTCTCAACTGCGAACGCTGCTGTCAGTTTCGATCATCTTGCTCAACGGGGTCTTTACCTGGGGGCAGAACTCCCCACTCCAGCAGGGACTCGAGCACCTGGAAGCCGGTCGCTTCTCAGATGCTCTGGTCGCTTTCGCCCGCTTCAAGGAAGAGAATCCAACTGACGTTCGCGGCTACATCCACTCGGGAATTGCGATGATCCGGGCGGGGCAGTTGAACGACGCGAGCATCGAGCTGAACCAGGCGCTCCAATTGGGCACATCATCTGCAGGCGAGGGGCTCCAACTGGCTGAGGCATTGATCGAGCTCAACTATCCGGGTTTCGCTGCACAGGTGCTGGAACCTCTTGAGCGCCAGGGTGAAATCACGGACCGGGGGCTCTGGGTCCTGGCCGATGCCTACTTCCGACAGCGCCGCTTCGACGAAACGATTGACGCACTCCAGCGCCTGGAAGCCCGCGGGACCTTCAACCGCGAGGAGATCGAGCTGCTTCGAGGCTCAACCTATCTGATGCTCGGCAAGCTGGAGGACGCAATGGTGGCCTTTGAACAGGTCGCCCAGTCGAACCCAAAGTCGGCGGCAGCCTTCCATGGTCTGGCCGAAGCTACTTACCGGGGAAACAACCCCGAAGCCGCCTATGAGATGTCCACCCGTGCCGTGGCACTTGAGCCGGAGAATCCAATCTATGTCCACCTGTTCGGTGTCGTGGCTCATGCCAATGGCAAGGAGGATGAAGCGGTTCGATACCTGGTTCGGGCTACCGAACTCGACCCCGATTCCCAGCGCGCGTTCTTTGATTTAGGAAACCTTTATCGCTCGCTCGGAGATCGTGACAGCGCCCAGATGGCCCTCGTACGATCGCAGGAACTCCTCGGAGAGCTTCGGAAAAAGCAGGAGATCGAACAGGCGATCAGCGCCGGTGAAGAGGCACTCCAGAGAAGTGACCTCGAAGCGGCAGCTCGCTCATTCACCCGGGTCATCGAACTCGATCCAAACAACTGGGCAGCTCACAACCGATTGACGAAGATTCACTTTGCCCGCAACCAGGAGACGGAAGCAATCAAGCACGCCGAAGCTCTCTTGCGTATCGATCCCGAAAGCTCAGAAGCCAATTTCATTATGGCGGCGCACTGGTCGGCTCGTCGGGAGTTCACCAAGGCTCTCGAATTCGCAGAAAAGAGTAAACAGCTACGACCCGGAGACCCAGCAGCCCGCAAACTCCTCGGGGATATCTACTTTGCGACCGGCCAGAAGCTGAAAGCGATCGAAGAGTTTGGTGCGGCCTCTCGCCTGAATCCAATCAAGTAGGAGCGCTGTTGCCGGTCTGAAAAAGGAAGCTTGTCCGATTATCGTCCGGCTTCATCCCTGAACGCAATTTCCAGAGGTCGCGACAGATCGGTTTCTACCGAGAACTCTGCACTGCGTCGTCCAGCCTCGACATTGATCTCAAGCTCATATGAACCCTTGAAGCCGCGAAAACGGACTCTGCCCTGGTCATCGACGATGGCTTCAAGCCGGGTCGACCAGTCCTGCTTGATCAGCCGTTCGAGAACGGAATAGGCAGGCTTCGGTGACATATCCTTTCTCAGCAAGCCGGCAGGGGCCCCCTGCCAGGCCTTCTGATCACTGAAGTCCCACCAGGTAATGGCCTGGACAGCGGGATGACTGAAAAGAACGCGGTAAAAGACTTCGACCTCCCGAGCCTGTCGAACCTCACCTTCCGCGGTACTTTCCCATTCAAGATCCGGATCCTCTCGTTTGAGGTACCAACCCGGTTTGCCAGACAGGAAGGTCGTTTCCGTGAAATGAAGGGGCTTTCCATACCCGGCAAAACGCTCACAGACCTCCCAGATCTTCTCAACCGACCAGGGCCCGCGATGCTGATGCGACTGGATCCCCACGATGTCAAAGATCGGCTCACGACCGGAATCCAGCATCTCTTCGAGAACGCGAGTGCGAAACTCTTCGCCGACTTCATAGTCATTGATGATCAGTGCTGCTTCCTGACCCGCCATTCGGGCCCGCTGAAACGCCTGGTGGAGATACTGTCGGATTCCAATAGCGCGAATCATCTTTGTCAGGATCGGGGAACGCTGCAGCGTCTCTTCCCTTTCCGCGGAGGTCGCCTCATTGACAACGTCCCAAATATCGATTCTTCCTCGAAACTGTCCGACGAGACTCTCGATACGATCCATCTGCAGTTGCTGAGCAATCCCGTTACCCTCGGGCAGCCACCGGGGATCCACAAAGTTCCAGGCCAGGGGATGTCCCTTGACCTGAATCCCCTGCTCCTCGGTCCACTGGAGAATTCCTTCGGTCCGCTCGGTATCTGGCTTTCCCTGATCCCGCTCATAACTCCACCAGTAGAACGGAAGTGTTGCGAAATTGAAGATCTCGGCAAACCGCTGACGATAAGCAGCTTCCTGACTGGGCGTGTCGGCTCGGCCTAACAAAAAGATGTTCGATCCGAAGAGGAACGACTGCCTGATCTGTGTAACGCGGACCGAAGTCCCTGGCGGTAATGGCGCGCCCTCGGGATCGCGTAGCAGGAGCTCGATATCGACCTTGCGGTATCTTTCGATCCGGTTGTCTATCCCGGCGAGGATGTCAGCCCGAGAGAGCGGTTCACCATAGACGGTCCCCACCAACAGTAAGAACGCTGAAACGAAGCTGAGCCTTCTCCCCGATTGGATCCACGTTCCCACCGGTTTCAGCCTCCAGATCCTGCTCAACCCTGCACGCATTTCCATTCTCATATTCTGCGGGAAGTTCTCAGAAATAAGAAGCAGCCAATATGCTGGACGTTTCCGGGGCCGGCTTCCCTTGCGCAGGGAAGGAGCTCGAGGTCATCCCTCTAGTTGTGTATTGGTACCTCAAAAGGCCTTCTAGGCGAGCACCTTATCGATTACCTTCCCGCTCACGTCAGTCAGACGGAAGTCCCGACCCTGGTAAGGATA
>CP070717.1:1913084-1915624 GCA_020350445.1 Acidobacteriota bacterium
CATCTATTTGCTGGACGCGGCCCAAAGCATCAACCAACTTCGGAATGCGGGTCGCAGACTTCCTCACCACTGAGGAAGCGGACACCATGGAGGAATGAACTGACCTCGAATGGTCTTCAGGACAGGCCCTCTGCAAGAGAACTCGTGTCCTCTTACAGAGAGGGGGTGCCGCGAGATTACGCCTCGGGTTTCTGGCGCTCGTTGCGGTCAGGTCTTTCCTCAACGGTCTTACTTCTGCCTAATAGACCTTCGGGAGGTACTCGGGAACATCATCGTAAGGATCGACTTCCCCCGACGCAACCTCATAGATCCTTTCGTGACTCGCAATACCGGCCTCGCTCAACTCCTGGTACGGACGATTGCAGACATCCAGAAATCCGATATTGTAGTTCTCTCCATCGAATCGACCCACGGCTGATTCATCATAGAGGGTAAACCAGTGGGTCCCCACACAGTTCCGATTCGCCGCCGCATCCTCGACATACACCCGGTACGCCTTGCCACGATCGGTCTGGTTGTGCAGATGCCCAATCCCCGAGGAGGGCAGCCCTACATCCAGCGCACCAAAATGCCACTCCCCAATGATCACCGGCATCTCCAGCAATTCATGGATCTGATCGGTTACATCTCGCGGTACCCGGTCCATGTAACAGTTCATGCTGAAGACGTCGAAGGACTTCATCCCCTCCACCGCCCACATCGGCGGAACTCCCGCCCAGCGCATCCCCAGTTTCAGATGGTTCGGATCCACCTCCTTGCACGCCGCTGAGATCGTCTCAAAATAACGCTTCGCCATGATCACGCTGAACTCCTGCAGATCCCGATTGGCTTCCTCACTCAGACGCGTCCTCCATTTGCCCGATGCCACTTGATCCAGCGTAACACTGATCTTCCAGGCCCCTGCCAGAGCTTGATCATTCCTGTACTTCTGCTTCAAAAAGCCCGCCAGTTCCTTCCTCGTATGACACTCGGGCGTCACAAACAGCATGCCCGCCGCCGGCAGCTCTTTCGAAAAGCCCCAGGTCGGCTCATTCATCAGAAAATACCCGATAAACGCAGGATCTTCCGCCGTCTCCTTCAGTACACTCGCATAGTCGGCCGCATCTCGCTCGAACTCCGGATGAAATACGTCCGGAAAGTCCCGGTAGATGAACGCAGTTCGCCGCGGACTAAAACCCATCGGTCGAACGTAGGGAAACTGCGCAGCCTTCGCTCGCTCCCATTCCGACCAGTTGCCCACTGTGTTGAAACGCAACCGACGCAACTCGCCCAAAGCAATCTCCCCCCACTTGTCCATCCAGCCCTCCGCCCCAAGTGCACGGATCAGGTTGGCCGCGACATAGTTGATGAATTTCCCCGGCTGGGGAGGCGAATACTCTCTGGTAAGGTCATTCCTAAAGATGTCTTTGAAATCTCCATTCGGATCAGGTATCCAGGAAAGAGCTGTTTCCAGACCGTCGTACGCAGCGATCTCCAGTCGGGTGATCAGCTTTTTCGCAGTATCGAGTCCCACACAATCCACACCCATTGACCAGAAGGCATAGCCCTCGGGATCCACCAGCCACCAGCGATCAGCGTCCTTGTGAGTCGCAAAATAGCCAGTGCCTTTCGTCAGTCTCTTCGCCTTCCAGCCACCCCAGCGGCTGAACGTCTCCGGCCACTTCTGGCTGCCCGCATTCTCATACTGACTCCGAATCCGGGCACTGACCTCCTCCACACTCCGACTCTTCGCCGGCCATTCATGAATCCGGCTCTGACCCAACTCATCCAAAAGCGGACCCTTCGGAAGAATCGGCTCTCTGATCTGTTCCGGTTCCTTCTGCGCCAGTACCAGGTCCGTCATGCACCAACGAGCCGGCTTGGGACTCTTCCGGTAAACCGTCAGGATCATCCGATCCACTTTCTCAATATCACTCCGATCCCCCGAACCCCGCGGCTTCAGAAACGCTCCTTCGCGGTTGATCCCCCAGCGATTCAGATCCAGCAGATCCAAGGGAAAGCGTACCCGCAACGAACACTGATTCAACCCCGCCCAGCGAAAACCCGTCGTCGGCCCCGCTTCGCCCTCCTTCAACTCCAGCAAAAAGGCAAACATATGGTTGCCGTCCAGCAGCATATCCGTCGTCACGTACTTCGCCTGCGCCAGCGCACCAGGAGCAACCCGGTACTCGATCCCGTCCCCAATCGCCCCGGCTTCATACCACGTCGCACCCACCAGCGGTGTCGGTCCGGGAATCTTCTTCAAGCCACCTACCCATCCCACCGGCTCCAGAACCTGCCCTTCCCGCTTTCCCGCACAGCTCGCTCCCAGGATCATCACCGGTGCCGAAAACGTCACTCCTAGAAATTCACGCCGTCGCATCCCATCGCTTCTCTCACCTTGACTGTTCTTCATCAGGATTCCTCCCCTTCTCTTCCCGCTCCGGACACCTCTGCCCTTGCGCCCTAAAGCCTTCACCGCCGCCTCTGCAAAGCATTCACGCCTCTAGTCTAGTACCAAAAAAACCGCGCAAAAAGACCCTCTCGGGCCTTGACGGCCA
>CP070717.1:1915724-1918565 GCA_020350445.1 Acidobacteriota bacterium
GAAGGAGCAAGCCGCCACTACCCCTCGGCCGATCCGGAGTCCCCGGCGGTCCACGATCCGATCTGAGATCCATCCCCCCAGGGTGTTCGTGACCGCACCGGCAAGCAGCGGCAGTCCGGCGAGAAGGCCAGCCGTTGTCACTTCGACACCGCGGGTTTCCACGAGATAGGTCGGGAACCAGGTGATGAAGATCCAAAATGTGTAGACGTAACAGAAGTGGGTGGCCGCTAGCAGCAACAGATCCCGCTCACGCAGAAGAGAGGACCAGCTCCGAGTCGTGGTGGAAGTCCGGTAGTTAGCCTCCGATCCTGTTCTGATGCGGGCTAGCTCCTGCGGATTGACTCTTGGATGATCCCCGGGATTGTCCCTGTATAGCCAATACCAGGCGACGACCCATACAAACGTCAGCAACCCGAACACAATGAACGCACTTCTCCAACCGTATTGGACCATCAGCCAGGCCGCGACGGGTGGAGTGATCGCCCCAGCCAGTCGAGCTCCAGAATGGGTGATCCCCTGGGCAAATCCCCGCTCGTGAGGCGCCAGCCACTGAAAGATCGAGCGACTTGCCGTGGGGAAGCCTCCCGATTCGCCGGCCCCACACAAGAAGCGTGCCACCAGCAGAGATGACTGATTCCATGCGCCGGCGGTGAGTAGAGTGCAGGCCCCCCAGAATGAGGCCATCCCTGCCAGGACCCGTCTCGGACCAAATTGATCGGCCAGTCGCCCTCCAGGAATCTGAAAGAGTGCATAGGCTACGCTGAAGGAGGTGAACACAACTCCCAACTGGGAAGGAGAGAGGCCGAATTCCGCCCTGATTCCGGGAGCTACCGCTGCGATGCATACTCGATCGATGTATGAAACTGCATACATCAGGATCAACATCGTCAGGACTACATAGCGGAATCGCGTGGGTCGGGGTTCCAGGCTCATAGGCTGCGTGCTCTAGTCTGCAGAGGGCCGAGTTTCTGATCCAGTTGCTTTTTTGAACATCAGTGGGGCGCAACCTTCGATCCGAGCACATGAAAGTGGAGGACCTTTCCCTGCTTTGTCTGTAAGGGCGGCCTTCGTTCGACTGTCAGAAGACCCGCTTCTCTCCAGGCAGTCTCCATCAATCTGTCAACAATCGTGCGTGAACCCAGGCCGGCCAGAAAGTCTTCACGCACTGCTTCTGCATCCAGTGGACCCAACCTGGGATGAACCAGCAATTTCAGAAGCGGTCTTCCATCGGGGGCCTCTTCTTCTACAAGTTGGTAATCATTTGGGATCCCACCATATTTGCCCGGAAGGTTCTGTTCGAGAACTGCGATCACGTCAGTCCCCGCAAAGGTCATTCCAGCGCTGGTCAGCTTCTCGATACTTCGGATTCCCGAGACATGGAGATTCCATCCCATATTCTCAAGGGGGCAGCCGCAGCTTCCGTTAGTGAGGTGGGCCTCATCGCCCATGGAAGTGTTCAGGAACAGAAATGGCGCCCTGGGATCAAGGCCGGTTATGAGCAGGCTCCGCTCACGCAAACCGAGCGCAGCGCCCTCCTCACCAGCTTGAATGACAGCCCACAGATCGCTCTGGAAGTGGCAATGGTCCGGGGCTGTCGGGTTCAGACAGCCGTAGGCCAGAGGCCCTGTTTCTACCGATCCATAGCGAGCACCGATCGTCCCTCCGAGGCTCCGGATGGTCTCGAGTCGGGCCGCCGTGATCGGCTCTCCCGAAACCGTAAACTGGACTCCTTCGAGATCCCGCCCACAGGCAGCTCCCCACTGGGCCAACGCCACGGCTGAACTGGGAAAAGTGAAAACCAGCGGAGTTCGGCCCTGCAGGCGGACCTGGTCTATCCAGTCGAAGAGCGGCCTCGGTTCACTGATCGGCGAGAAAAGGGGTTTCGGCAACTGTTGTCTCGAGAGGTAGGATCCCCAGCGCATTGCCCTTGTGCTCCACCGATAGACCGGATGCAACCCCCCTGCGGCCGGGTCGACCTGCGAGAACCAGGCTCGAATCGGCGGGCCGTAAAGAGAGTATTTGAGCAATCGAAACCGAGCTCCGCCTCCCGGAACTTCCCAAGTTGTCTTTTCCCAACGGCTTCCACCCCGCAATTCATGAACGATCCGGCTGTTGACGGCACAGGATCGGATGAATTCCAAGTCAAACAGGACCGGTGTCCCGGAACTTCGGCTTCCCCCGCTGGACGCGGCAACCATGTAGCGCGACTCAGGGTTTTGGAAAGATTTTGGTGAGACCTGGGCGCAATGGTTTCCGCGAATGAGTTCGCGCCGCCCCTTGAACTCATCAACTGACAGGTAGATCCCCTCTTTTAAGAACAGGCGGAGAGTTTGCTCGACTCCATCCTTCCGAACCAGTTCTACGGCATCTTGATAACCGAGACGGGCCCTTGCGAAGAGTGGAAGATAAGGTGACTCCGGCCACGAGAACACCGCCAGTTCAAGCTGACGAAGAAATGCCGCATCCCTTGTTCGAAGTCGATCGGCCAGGATCGCCGTTGCTGATTCGGAATCAATCCGCGCCTGCAGGTAACGAGGCAGATGGTAAAGAAACCGGAGACCAACACGCAGGTTCTGCAGTGTCACCCATGCATCCGCCGGCGCCTTCAGGTTTCCGGTCACTGTTCGATTCGAGGAGTAGCTCGTGTGCAACTCTATTCACTCTCCGTGCTTGATTCTGGATATCAGTACGCTTGGACACTTTCGGCCCGGACCCTTTGGCTTCTTACAGGGCTGCAGCACTTGAATCGTAGGAACTCAACGCTCGATTAGAGTCTACACGATGCCAAGCGAATGCGTTTTTCGATTTCTGTCACCGGTTTGGGCACACTAGTCGAAAATA
>CP070717.1:1918665-1921308 GCA_020350445.1 Acidobacteriota bacterium
CGTCCCGAGGAGATCGAAATCTTTGAGAACGGTGTCCTCCAGAAGGTGACGAATTTCCGGTTTGTCGGTGACGATAGGCTGGACGTGGGGAAGAGTCAGGGTGTCCCCGAAGAGGATTGGAGCAGCGCCGAAGCGCTTGAGGCGCCTCTGCCCCCGGTTGAGTTCGATCCGTTCAAGAACGTCAATCTCGTCGCCCTGGTGTTCGAGCGTCTTCCGGATACCGCAAGGAATATGGCGCGGCAAGCCGCTTTGCATTTCATTCGATCCGGAATGGAGGAGAATACTTTGGTCGCCGTATTCGCGATCGACAATAGACTCCATTCACTCAAGCACTTCACCAATAACCGTGAGTCGATTCGTGCGGCCGTTCTCCGAGCCACCTCGGGTTCCTATGGCCTCTTCGAGAGTCAGTCCACGGATACCATCCAGGGGAAGCTCAAAGAGACGACAGATCGAATGGATAAGGATCCCCTCGAATCAGCCGTGATGGGAGGGAGAGGGAATGCGCCAGATATGGCCGTCACCCAGGAAATCGAGCTGGAAGAACTGACAGTGAATATTCTCAGGCAGGCCGAGAAGCTAATGCTGTACCAGCGGGGACACACGACTGTGAGTGCTCTTCGAGCCTTGATTCGAGAAGAGGGTAGACAATCGGGACGAAAGACTTTGGTGCTCTTCTCCACGGGCATTCAGATTCCTTTTCCTGTCGTCGAGCGATATCGATTGATGCTGAGCGAGGCCAATCGAGCTAATGTCAGCATCTATGCGGTCGATGCCCGGGGATTAACTCCAGAAGAGATGATGGCCGACACCCGCTATATGCTCGGCCAGGCGATCAACGCCAGCCGCTCCCAGATGCTCACGGGGCTCGGGCGCTTTGTCACCCGTGACGAAACGATGATTGATGAATATGCCGAGACAGCGATTCGGATGAACGGGACCGGCACTCTCGATGACATTGCACGCAGTACCGGCGGGTTCCTGGTGGCTAACACGAACGATCCACGGGAACTTATTGAGCAGGTCAGCGAAGATATTCGAACTTACTACGAAGTTGCCTACACCCCCTCCCTCAACGAATACGACGGGAGGTTCAGGGCGATCTCCGTCAGAGTGAGCCGGCCCGGCGTGAAGGTCCAGGGGCGTAGTGGTTATTTTGCCCTGCCCCCTTCGACAGAATCACCGATTCAACCCTACGAGGTGCCGATGCTCGTGGCTCTGAATTCCGGAGGACTGCCGCAGGATTTTCCGCACAGTAGCCGAATCCTGCGTTTCGCCGAGACTGAATCGGTGGAAAAAGAAGTCTTCGTTGTGGAGGTTCCGCTCAAGAAATTCGAGTTCCTGGAAGACGAGGAAGTGCAGCAGTACAACACCCGTTTCTCTATTCTCGTGCTGTTGAAAGATGATAGCGGACGTATCATTCAGAAATTCACCCAGGACTATCCGTTGCAGGGACCGCTCGAGAAGATGGGAATGGTACGGGATGGAAGTGTTGTCTTTATGCGGGAAGCTGATCTGACTGAGGGGACCTATCTCGTCGAGTCCGCAGTTGTTGATCAGATCTCCCAGAGGGTGAGCGCAAGGAGGACCCGTCTGATCGTACCTCCGTCCAGGAAGGGCCTCGGAATGAGCAGCCTCGCTATTGTTCGTCGGGTCGATCCCCTCCCCGAGGAAGAGGGGATTCCCAGTCCACTGCACTACCAGGATGGGCAGATAGTACCTAACCTGACGGGGGAAATTCTAAAAGACGACTCTTCCGGTGTTGGCATCTATTGTGTCATCTATCCATCTTTGGAGAGTTCGGAGGAACCGGAACTTATCCTTGATGTCCTGCTTAACGGGCAAGTTGTCGGCCGGGGGACGCCCCGGTTGCCGGCTCCTGATACCAATGGGGTGATCAAATTCGTCGGGACGGTTCCTGTCGCAGATCTCAAGCCAGGCCGGTATGAAGTGCGTGCCTATGTGAGCCAGGGTCGAAGCGCCGTCAAGGAACATGCTTTCTTTGCCCTGGCGCCTTCGGGCTTGAACGGTCCAGCGAGTGCCCAGTAGAGGAGTCGGTTGAAGTCGTTGAAATGAACCAGTGGAACGTCTCCTCGGTCCGTTATAAACTACCTTTGTTTTTGAAATGAATTCGCTGGAGGAGAATTATGTTCGGAGCTAGTAAGCTTACCAGACGCCTTTCTGCCTGTGTCGTCCTGACCACACTCTTCTTTGTACTGCCGATGCTGGGTCAGGATGAGCAGAGTGGTAAGACTGTCAAGACACTTAACCTGATTGCTCGTGATGGCAAGGGGAATCTCGTTGCTGATATGACTGCGGGCGATATTGAGATTCTTGATAATGGGGTCAAGCAGCAGATTACACAGTTCAAGACACCTTCCGAAGTGGCTGTTGGGCCGCGACTCGTTACGATTGTATTTGGTGGACTTAGTAACGAGGGGCGTCAGTATTCGAAGGCTGCTGCGAGGGATTTCCTGCGAGCCGAACTAGGGAAGAATGTTCGAGCCTCGGTATTTGTTATCGATCGCCGTCTATACGTGCAGCAGCTCTTCACGGATGATGTCAAGGAGCTCGAAGATGCGATCGATCTCGCGGCATCGGGTTCCTTCGAACGTTACAAGAAGCGATCAGAGGACCTCGAAC
>CP070717.1:1921408-1924389 GCA_020350445.1 Acidobacteriota bacterium
CCTTGCCACCAGCACGGACCACGCCCTGTCTTTCGGAGTCCGCATGGACTTGACCCTGTGCACGTATCTCCCCTCCCTGCTATCTTTAACACACCCCACCGGGAGAGGAAAGAAAAGGCGCGGGAGAACAATAATGACGAGAAGAAAACAACCTGAGGAATTGAGGAGTTATAGATGGACAGGGCCTGATGATCTCAGGTCTTTCGGACACCGCTCACGGCTCAATCAGATGGGTTACTCTTCCTCCGACTACCGGGGTAAGCCAGTTATTGCCATCATCAATACCTGGAGCGACCTGAACTCCTGCCATCTCCATCTGAGAGAGCGCTCCGCTGAGGTGAAACGCGGTGTTTGGCAGAGCGGCGGCTTTCCGGTTGAAATCCCGGCCCTTTCGATCACCGAGACCTTCATGAAGCCCAGTCCGCTGCTCTATCGAAACCTTTTGGCCATGGAAGTCGAAGAGATCATTCGCAGTCAGCCGATCGACGGCGTCGTGCTGCTGGGCGGCTGCGACAAGACAACCCCTGGCCTGCTGATGGGAGCGTTCAGTGCAGACCTCCCGACCGTCTATTTCCCAACCGGACCGATGCTGCGTGGCAATTGGAAAGGTGCGGTACTCGGAAGCGGCAGCGATGCCTGGAAGTATTGGGCAGAGAAACGAGCCGGCAACCTGACCGACCAGGAATGGTGCGACATCGAAAGCGGCATTGCCCGATCTCCCGGACACTGCATGACAATGGGCACCGCCTCAACCCTGACCAGCATCGCCGATGCACTGGGTCTGATGCCGACTGGAGCCTCTTCGATTCCGGCGGTGGATTCCAACCATGGTCGTCTGGCTACCGACTCTGGGAGAATCATTGTCGACATGGTTTGGAATGACATGCGGCCATCGGTGATGCTGACACGCGAATCATTCGAGAACGCCATCACCACCGACATGGCAATCGGGGGTTCAACGAACGCGATCATCCATCTGCTGGCAATGGCGGGCCGGGCCGGAGTTCAGCTCGATCTGTCGGACTTCGACCGCATCTCACGACGGACGCCTGTGATCGCGAATCTGCGTCCCTCGGGTGAGTACCTCATGGAGGATTTCTATTACGCCGGAGGCCTGAAGGGGCTCCTCTGTGAGATCAAGGATCTCCTTCACCTGGATTGCCCGACAGTTACGGGAAAGAACCTCGGTGAGGCGATCCAGGATTCCCCGATTCACAACGAAGGCGTGATCCGGCCCCTCGACAACCCCGTGGCCGCAGAGGGGAGCACTGCCGTTCTGAAAGGGAATCTGGCTCCAGATGGAGCAGTGATCAAGCCAGCCGCGGCCGACCCCCGGCTACTGAAACACACAGGGCGCGCGGTTGTCTTCAGCGACTACCCTGACCTGAAGCGACGAATCGATTCCCCCGACCTGGAGGTCGATGAGAACTCGGTCTTGATCCTGCAGAACGCTGGCCCCCAGGGTGCACCCGGCATGCCTGAATGGGGGATGCTGCCGCTTCCGCAGAAATTGCTCAAAAAGGGTGTCCGTGACATGGTCAGGATCTCGGACTGCCGCATGAGTGGAACGAGCTACGGGACTTGCGTCCTTCATGTGGCTCCAGAAAGCGCCATCGGCGGCCCGCTCGGATTAGTGCAAACGGGTGACTTGATCGAATTGAACGTCGAGGAACGAAGCTTGAATGTCAGACTCAGCCCGACTGAACTCGAACAAAGGCGCCAGGCCTGGAAGCCGCGTCCCAACCGTTACGAACGAGGATATCTTTCCCTCTTTCTAAGAACGGTCACCCAGGCGGATCGGGGATGTGACTTCGATTTCCTAGAAGGTCGGGGCGGGGTTCCTGAACCCGATATCTTTTGAGGGAGACTCACTGAAATGGATCAATTATTCAACCGCATTAGGAATTCAGTACTGGCTGTACCTCCCCTGGCCCGCTCCCAGGATTTCTCGCTCAATGAGGAAGAAAACCGCCGGCTGGTGAACCACTTGACTTCCGGAGGGATTCGGACACTGCTCTATGGTGGAAACGCCAATCTCTATCACGTCGGACCTTCCGAGTTTTCCAGGATTCTCGACTTCCTCTCGCGCTCAGTTCCCGAAGATGTGTGGGTCATTCCGTCGGTCGGCCCGGCCTTCGGTACGATGATGGATCAGGCCGATGTGCTGGAGGACTTCAATTTCGACACAGTCATGATCCTTCCCTCCGGCTTCCCACTCACCCAGGCTGGTATTGAACTTGGGATTCGCAAATTCTGCGAGAAAAGCGGCCTGGGGGTCCTTCTCTATCTGAAACAAGACGGATATCTTCACCCCGAGCGAGTGGCTTCCCTGGTCGATGATGGACTCGTCACTGCCATCAAGTACGCCGTGGTCCGGGAAGACCCATCCAGAGACGAGTATCTGACCGCCCTCATCGACAGGGTGGATCCAAGGCGGATCATCAGTGGGATCGGAGAACAACCCGCGATTATCCACTGGCGTGAATTCGGGCTCGGGAGCTTCACGTCGGGTTGCGTCTGCATCGCTCCCGCTTTGTCGATGGAAATGCTCGCAGCTCTGAAAGCGGGTGATTTTGAAAGGGCCGAAACGATCCGCAAGCATTTCAAGCCCCTGGAAGACTTGAGAAACGCCCATGGCCCCATCCCGGTCCTGCATGAAGCCGTCCGGCTCGCCGGAGTCGCGGACACGGGTCCAATGCTCCCCCTGATGACGAATCTCGCCCCACAGTTCTGGAACCCAGTGCAGAAAGCCACCCGCGGAGTATCAGCATCCCCAGCCCCCACCAAGTAAGGCCAGCGTCCCACTCGCCAATCCCACCGTTAAAGGGACAGGCTGGTTTCCCCCCCATCTGGGGCCTCCGGGAAAGGCCTCGTCAAAGGGACAGGCTGGTTTTCTGCGATTTTTTGTCGGTTCTTCCCGAAATCTCGCCTCCCGTTTCGCACTTTTCTCAACTCAGACGTAATAGGCGGGTAGAAGATCG
>CP070717.1:1924489-1927463 GCA_020350445.1 Acidobacteriota bacterium
CTCCACCGGCCTGACGTCTTTCAGCGAAAGCCGCCTGCCTATCCATTCTGTTGACCCCATCTTCTACGCCCTGAACCGTGGCAAAGCAAGCCTCAGACGACAAATGCTCCTCGCCGTCGGCTGCAACCCTCTGTTCTACAGCTAAAGCTACAGAAAGGGGGTCGTAAAAGTCGTCACAACGCAATCACCAAATGTAAAAAGGAGAGGGGGAAACTGTGCTAGGGCTTTACTGCAGGCAGGGTGATCCGAACGGTTGTTCCTACACCGACCTTACTCTCAAGATCGATCTTACCTTCGTGCTGCTCGACAATGTGTTTGACAATTGAGAGGCCGAGGCCTTCGCCGGAACCATCGCGGTGCGAGCCCCGGAACCATGCATCAAAGACTTTACCCTCGTCCCTCTTCGAGATCCCGACCCCACGATCGGCAACCTCGATGGCCACACCACCGCCGTTTTCGAACACCGAAACCTTGATTTCTTTGATCACGGCTGAGTACTTCCGAGAGTTTTCCAAGAGGTTGAGAAGCGCTTCGGCAAGTGCTGTTGGGTCATGGCGAACCAGGGGGAGGCGCTCCGGAAGGTCCACCCGAAGTCGAAATCCACTCTTCCTGAGGAAAGCACTATAACTATTGAGAACTCGTTGAATCGTCGAGCGCAGATCCCCTGGGCTTGAAGTCAAAACAAACTTGCGTCTGCTAATCCGCGAAAAGGTTAACAAGCGATCGACCATTTGCTCCAAACGCTGGACTTCAGATCCAATCACTTCGATGCTGTGAGCTTTTTCGCCCTCGGTCAGATCAGGATTCTCCAGCAGGGTATCTGTATACAACCGGACCAGACTGATCGGTGTGCGAATGTCATGAGAGATGCCACTAAGAAACGTCGACTTGATCTCCGTTTCACGGATCGTCCTGAGTAGCCTGTAGATCGTAAATAAGCCGAAGCAGGCCAGGAGAACGGAGAGTGTACCCGAGATGATCCGACGCCGCATGCTCGAGTAAAGCGTATCTCGTCGTTCAAAGATCAGACTCTCAGGGATGAGCACAGTCCTACCGGGAAAGATCCAGTTGAACTGAACGGCTTCGCTCCCAGTCCCCGCAGGAAGCGATCCAAGCGGTCCAGGCTGCTTCGCCGACTCAAAGTCGATAGGACCCACAACCGCGCCGGGAATAAGCGTTGCCACCATTTGATCAAGGGACACGACGACCCCCAATATCAGCGGAGGCTGCCGGTTGGCAAGAGTCCGGTAAAACAAGTGTTCTGTGGAGCCTGCTAGTGGGACCGAATGGATTTCACTTAATGGGTTACCAGGTTTCACTGGAGGTCCTGCTGAAAGGAGCCATGAAATCTGCCTGTGAAGGGCAGATTCTGTAGCATCACATGCGCAGATGAATCGGCCTCCTCCTGAAATGAAGAATTCGGAAATGATCGGGTGATGTTGTTTGAAAGTGGCAACCGACTCCTCGAAAGCCGCCGGGGAACGACCTTCCTGCACTGCCCCGAGTCCTTGTTCCCCCAACGCAACCAGGGAGGGGTCGTTCAACAGGGATTCCGCCAGTTCCCAGACGCTGAGTTCAGCATGTAGCAGAATATGTGTCGCCGGGAGCCGAAGATCGGCAGCATTGAGAAACCGCAAGGAATTCGACTCGGTCTCAACTGCTACCGCTGCGTGAAAGACGAGAAAAATCGCCAGCAAAACGACGACAAGACAGTATGCAATGCCCAGCCGGTGAAGAGATTTCGATGATCTGAACATTCCGTCCTCGAAAAAGCTTCAGACCAACCAGGGACTTCAGATAGTGTCGAGTCCAAAAGGAAGCTTGAACCCCAGACCAGCCTATATTCGGCCCCTACGAATATCCGCCGGTTCCACATCCGTACCGGAACCAGCACACCAGCATACTAACACGAAGACGGCGGCAGCCGCCAGTAGGCCGCCTAGTAATGTCATTGTCCCCATACCGGCAAGCAGTCCGAAGACAGAAACCACGACCACGGCACAGACGAGACCGCCAATGAAGGTCGGGCTACCTATCAATTCCGCCTTTTGGATCATCCCTGATTCATTCGATCGTTTCAGCTGATCATCCGAAACCGGAAGGGCCACCAGACTGGAGCTACTCGCCAATCCTGAAACGTGAATCATGTTCTCAGCCGAGGAAGGCAGGGTGTCGACAAGACTGAGCTGGTCTTCCCATCCCGAACCGAGCCCAAGGTCATCGAGTGAGGGTATGACAGAAATCGCCTGGGAGACAAGCACGTTTTGCCGGGGCCTCTCAGCGAGCTTTCTGGGGGTGGTTTCCGCTGGAAGGCCCAGTTCATCCTCGTTCGGATCGGAAGTCACCTCTCCAGCAGCGGTAACAACTGGTTTTTCGGAAACCGGTCGATCAGGGGGAGGCTCAAAGACAGGAACCGACTTACTGAGAGGAATCCCGTGGACCTCTACGGACTTGCTCAAAGAAATGAGCTCAATCGTTTCGAGGATCTTTTCAGGGTTCTTCCTGTCTCCCTTCGGAGAAGCTCCCAGGGTAAGAAGCGCAGTCTCCACCAGCATATCCCGGTCGGAGTCCTGACTCCTCACAGTGGAATCACCAATCACCGTCAGATCACGCGGGAAGACAGTCGACTTCTGGGGCCCAAGAGTCACCATCACTGGGGGAGGAAGATACTCTGAGTCCAGGCCAGTTCGGGACTCCGGCTTTTCAGCTGGGTCTGCGTCTGGTGGATCGGACAGAGTCACTGCGACTATCTGGGGACCGGTCGGCTCAGACGGCCATTCAGTGAGCAGAGCTTCGGTGGCCGGGGAGATAAACCAGCGCTCCAATTCCAGTACGCGGGTACCGGTAAAGTGGCCACCGATCTCATCCAGCCGGTCCGAGGCCCAGCTGTTCTCTGGCTCCAGGGTCAGGACCTTGTGGAGGACAGCCCGGGCTTCGTCAAGATTCCCCAAACCCAAGTGACTCGAAACAAGAA
>CP070717.1:1927563-1930233 GCA_020350445.1 Acidobacteriota bacterium
AGTATCTCGACGGAGCCCAGTTCGAGCTGCCGCTGTGCATCACCGTAGAAAACGGCCGGAACATAATCCTGAAACATCAGTGGAATGCAGACAGCCCTGCGGTCAGTCGTGTCCTCTCCTGCCAGCCAGGCGAAGTTGCTGGCCAGATTCCCTTCGACCTGGATGATTCGGCGGGATCGAGCGGCTTCGACAATCGAGTCACGTGCATCGGAAATCCGAATCTCCTCAATCTGCTCCTGACCGATGCCAACTCCCTTCCAGCCGAAGAACGTTGAGTCCTTTCTGACAAAGATGACGGCTCGGTCAACGAATGGCTCCGATTCCTCTAGAAGTTGCTCGAGGATCTCCTGCTGTGATTTCAGGGAAGCAAGCCCAGCCACAATCCGTGCAATTGACTTGAGGTTCATTTGAACTCGACCGGCTTCAACCTCCGGTTCTTCAAGTGTCCCGTACTCGTTTTCCAGGGACTTGATCTGGGCTTCAAGCTGGGCCAGTTTGGAGTGGACATCGGACAAGTCTTGACGAACTGCCTGCCAGGCTGCTGCGGTCTTCTCTTTGTTCATCGAATCCTCTTGTTTCGACTGATGGTACCACATCGTTTCGCCAGCGTAAGCTCTTTTCAAAAAGGACTCAGATGAGGTGTTACAAGGTGCGAGATTGCCTCGACCAATCGGCTGGATGTTGCCACCGCCGGGGAGACGCGGAATTGAGAACCTGTGGGGGCCCCGAGGACCTTCCGGATAGATCAATTCGAGAGACTCCAGGGAGAAGAAACGTGGGGAAGACGGGGTGGAGTAGGGGTTAGGTGTTTTCTGAGGTCCAACCTCAGTCTACTTATGCGTTAACGCCGATCTGACCTGATTCTCTGGGCTTACAAAGGAGCCTCTTCGTCCTGAGAACAAGCTGTTCCGGGTAGAAGGGCTTGGCCAGGATATCGTAACTTACCTCGCCGAGATCATTGCTGTTTTCAACCACGAGCAGTATCTGGCTGGTCGAAGAGCATTCGCGTAAGCCTGCAACCTTGGGTCGAATGTCCTGACAGTCCTTCGGAATCGAAACCACAATCAGATCGACTTCAAGAAGCAGGTCACGCATCAGGTGAATCGCGGACTCTTTCGAGTCGGCGATCGTCACCTGGTATCGCTCCCATTCAAGGAACTTCTTCCATTTCCGTCTAAGACAGGGGTCTTCTTCAATCAGTAGAATTCTTTTGCACATCGGCTGACTCTTCAACACGGTGGAGTCTCTTGAGTTGAGCATGGTCTTATCCGCTACGTTTTGGTTCATCCGAAGGAGAGAATACCGGCTCGGTTTCCGGATTGAAGTGATTATCCTCACTGGAACGACCGAAAAGCACGAACTCCAGGAAAATCGTATATTCTCTCTGGTGCAGATGGACTCGGAATAGCTCTGGACCGGTACGGTGCAGACTCCTGAGTCGAAGGGGATTCTCGAGAAGACATGAGGGTAATCGACGTTAAGGGTGGGAAGAAGGCACAGCCGGATTCCCGGGTGGATGAACGGGTTTTGAAGCATCTGGATTCGAAGTTTTCCCTGTCCTCTCCCAACCGCCGGGTGCGAGCGCTG
The DNA here is from genome assembly GCA_020350445.1 of Acidobacteriota bacterium. Lineage (GTDB taxonomy): Bacteria > Acidobacteriota > UBA6911 > RPQK01 > JAPXNP01. Next base: position 1,929,151 of record CP070717.1, read on the forward strand.
CGGGTCTTCTTCGACATGTGTGTCTACCTGTTCGGGCGAGAGGGAACGATTCTGATTTCATCCATCAGTTTCAACTTCCTTGTCTCTGTCTTCCCTATCATCGTACTCCTTCTCAGCCTGGCTGGCTTGTTCGGGCTGGAGGAGCTGAGACGGGTGATCTTCGAGTCTCTGGCCGGATTCTTCCCAATCTCCCAGGAGTTCATCATCCGGAATCTTCGGATCTACAGTGCGGGTCTCGGACCTCCCCAGGTGATCTCGGTTCTTCTGATCGCCTGGGCGGGCTCTACATTCTTCTTTGCCCTGGAAGCGGGACTGGATTCCGCTTATCGGGCACGGCGCCCCCGGCACTTTGTTCATTCTCAGGTCGTCGGTACCGGTATGGCGGTCATCTCAGGCGTCTTGATCTTCTTGACCATCTGGTTTGTCAGCTTCATTCACAAAGTCGTTCGAGACGCCACATGGATCTTCGGGTTTCTCGAAACCGCCGTGATCTTTCTGGTCTCGGCCTCATTGATCTTTGTTCTCGTATTTGCCCTCTATGATCGTCTTTCGATCGAAAGACCGCCGCTGAGGCTGAGTTTTAGAGGTGCACTGGCGGTAACGGCGGCCCTGCTCATCATGAACCAGATCTTCCGGATATCTGCCGGATCCTGGCGACTGGAGACCATTTATGGCCCATTCTTCGTGTCGGTGACGCTTTTGTTCTGGGCTTATTCCGCCGGGTCGATCCTGATCGGAGGGGCGAGGCTGATCCGAGATGGCTTCTTTGGAAAGTGGCGTCCGAAACGGTCGGTCCTGGACGAATTCCGAGGGGAGGGCGTCGATCCTGCCCGTGAAGAGAGCCTGGATGATCGAAAGGGCCCTGTGGAGAGGCCAGCCGAGGCGGAGCCTGAAACAGCCGGGAATGAGACGCAGCTCTAAATCACCCGTTGATCCGGGTATAGAGAAACTCAAGGGGATACCCGTCTCAAACGGACCTGTATTCTGGCCGGCTTCATGAACTGACCTTTCGAACGAGTCGGTCGATCGTCAACCCCTGGACCGCGATCGAGAACACCACAACTCCATAGGTCGCCGGGAGAA
>CP070717.1:1930333-1934553 GCA_020350445.1 Acidobacteriota bacterium
CTTGTATTCAAACTCCAGTGCCCGTTCACGGGTCGTAGGCTGTTCCTCGTCGGTTTCGACCTTCTGCTGCTGAGGGAAGAGCTGTACCTGGACACCTGATCCCAGCTTTTCCTGGATGAATTTCTGAATATCATCAGGACTGATTCCTTTATCCTTCATCTGAACGACCCTTTTTATCGATTAGTTTATCTACCTTCCCAGTTTATCTAAGATCGCTTCAAGTCCTTAGCAACCTTTTTAGGAGATTTCCTTCCGAGTTGGTGTGTAAGAGCGCTGGTTTGGATCCCGAAGGAAGAATCTGATCGACCCCGTCTCCCTCTTTCGCTAGAATCGATCGGTAGTCTGCGTCCTGTTTTACACCAACTGAACGGGAACAGGGCGATAGTAACTGGAGGGATACCCAGATGTCGAAGAAGTCGAGAAGGATACAGCGCCGGGAGTTTCTATTTGGAGGGCTGTCGTCAGCTGCCGTGTTGAGCCTCATATCAAGGACAGATGCTGCCGCATGGAGCTCATTCGCCGGTGGTGAGATGAAGATGGGACTTGTCACCTATCAGTGGGGCAGGGACTGGGATCTCGAAACCCTCATCACAAACTGTGAGAAGGCGGGCTTTCAGGGGGTGGAGCTTCGAACAGAACATGCCCACGGCGTGGAGCCGACACTGAGCCCTGCCCAGAGGATCGAGGTAAAGAACCGTTTCGCAGACAGCCCGATTGAGTGTGTCGGCTACGGTTCTAACCAGGAATACCATGCCCCTGATCCCGCGGTCGTCAAGGCCAATATCGAGGGAACCTTTGACCTCATTCGCCTGTGCCACGATATCGGAGCAACCGGTGTGAAGGTCAAGCCGAACAATCTGCCCGATGATGTGCCCGCCGAGAAGACGATCGCACAGATCGGAGACGCACTGAACCAGGTTGGAAAGTATGCGGCAGACTACGGACAGGTGATCCGAGTGGAGGTCCATGGCCGGAAGACGGCAGAGTTGCCCGTAATGAAAGCGATCTTTGACCATGTGGATCAGCAAAACGTAAAGGTCTGCTGGAATTGCAATGGTCAGGATCTGCTGGATCCTGGGCTCAAGTACAACTTCGATCTGGTCAAGGACCGGTTCGGAGATACCGTCCACGTCAGGGAACTCGACAGTACCGACTACCCTTATCCAGAGTTTTTTGAGCTGCTGAAAGGCATCGGTTACTCAGGTTGGATTCTGCTTGAGGCTAGGACCGAACCGGCTGACCGTGTGGCGGCGATGAAAGACCAGCTTCGTTTGTTTGAGAAGTACACTTCTTAAGCTGCGGGCCTCTGGAAGATTCACGAGTGTGATCTGCATAACAGGATTCGGTCATCTCGACTGCGTAACATATCCAGCGAGATTGAAGCTATGAGGTTGGAACGGGGTCGGACAGGGTTTAATTACGCCTTGCTGTCTTATGTCGTGCTCGTGATTTTCGTGATCACGGTTGCCCCCTTTGAGTTTCATATTCCCAATGAGGTGACGATCCGTTTCACGAGTTCCCTTTCGAATCTCCTCAGTAACATCCTGCTTTTCATCCCGGCAGGTTTTATCTTCCAGATGGCGCGAAAGACCGTTCGGGGGGAATTCCTTCTCGGATCACTCCTGTTTGGCTTGGTGCTGAGTGCCTGTGTCGAGATCCTTCAGGTATTTGTTGTAGGCAGGATCACCTCGGTAGTGGACCTGGCCGCTAATGGACTGGGCGCCTGGATAGGAGGCTTTCTTCTTTACCTGATGGTGACGAAGGTCAAAGAGCCTGCTGATCGGGTCTTCTTCTTAGACTTGCCGCTGATGAATCTCCTGTATCTCCTGGTACCCCTGTTATGGGTCAATGGGTTTGCCATCGGGAGCGAACAATTGAGGCTCGCTCTGACTACCCTTCTGGGGCTTTTTGGATGTGGAGTACTGGTATCGATCTATGTGAATCGGTTACGTGAACATCCCGGATTCAGTCCTGTTCGCCTTGGAGTTGCGGCGTTTGTCTGGTTCCTCGTGGCCACCTTGCCTGCCATCCGAGCCTACCCGCTGCTTGTCCCGGGAATTGGCTTTGTCCTGGGGGTAGTGACTGCAATGGCGGCCGTAACGGGGGTAGGTACCTATGCGAAGGATCGCCGATTCGAGTTGCCGACATTACAGGTTCTCGTGCCCTTCTTGATGACCTATATCCTCCTGCTGACCGGTTGGCCTCCCGCGAGCGCGGTCAACCTGAGAGGAGAAGTTGTCAGGATCACCGGCGGGCGTCTTGTCGAGGTATTTCAGTTGGTGGAGGTGCTGGCCGCTTTCACCCTCCTAGGGTACATCATTGCTGAAATGCGAGGTCGGCGAGACGAATCTGCGCTTAAGACCTGTGTCTGGATTCTGTTGGTTATCGCGCTGTTTATCAGCTGGGCAATTGTTGTCCAGGTGCTCTGGTTGGGCGGGACCGCCTCGATCCAACTGGTGACGTTGCCCCTCCTTGGAGGTCTTTTCGGCGGGATGATCTACCGGTTGCAGTTGGCGGCACTGCAGAGGCGGCTTCAAACCGCAGCACTTCAGGCTTCCGTGCAAGCTTGAGGGCCCCGTGCCAGGGTTCTCCTAAAGACGGAATACCTTCCCCTCCATCAGGTGAATCCAGGTCTCCTCTGGCTTCTCGGCGAACACCAGCGGGATCTCAGCTTCGAATGTCAGCCAGTCGCCACGGTCGATTTCACCCTCCAGTTGCTGGGGTCCCCATCCGGCATAGCCAACGAGCAGTAAATGGTGTTCCGGGCCCCGCGAGTTCCCAATCTCTTCGAGCAGTTCGCTGACGGGAGCAAAGGCGATTCCTGTCGCCACTTCCTCGCTGTGCGGTCCCATGCGGTCAATTGAATGAAGCATGAAGACGCGTGAGATCTCCACGGGTCCACCAAAATGAATGTCAAACTCGTCATCTCTGTCCGGAGCATCCATTCCGATTCGTTCGAACAAATCTTTCAAAGTGGTCTTGGCCAGAACCTTGTTGACAATCAGCCCCATTGCCCCCGCTTCACTGTGTTCGACCAGGAAGATCACAGACTTTGAAAAGCGGGGATCCCCGACCTGACCTGTCGCCACAAGCAGCTGCCCCTTGAGGCTCTTGAACGTTTCCTGTTGTGATGCCTGTCCAGAAACCAGTCCAAATAAGACCAGGAAGATGGCGGTGGAGAAGAATCGCGGGGCTCGGTTCATGATTGGGAGTCTCCTATTCACCCCTGTATATCACCGTTGTCCTGGAGCGTCACGCTCAATTGACAACGCTGACAGTTTTATCAGAGATTATTCACCTTCAAATCAGAATCGAAACCCGAGAGCGAACAATGGAAATAGTCGAGAGAATTGCCCAGGAGTTATCAGTTCGAGTCCAGCAGGTGCAAGCTGCGGTCAACTTGCTCGAGGATGCGACAGTCCCCTTTGTCGCTCGATATCGAAAGGAGGCGACCGGCGGCTTGGACGACACTCAGTTGCGTCGCCTGGAGGAGCGTCTGAACTATCTCAGGCAGCTGGAAGAACGGCGCGAAGTGATCCTCAACAGTATTCGGGACCAGGATAAGCTAACCGACGAACTGGAACAGTCGATCCGACAGGCCGAGACCCAGGTGCGCCTCGAGGACCTTTATCTTCCCTACCGGCCGAAAAGGCGAACCAAAGCGCAGATTGCCCGCGAAGCGGGTCTGGAGCCGTTAGCCCTTTCGCTGTGGAAGAATCCGGAGCTGAGCCCGGACACGGAAGCTGTGCAGTACATTGCAGCCGATCAGGGTATCGAGGATTCCAAGCAGGCGTTGGATGGAGCTCGCCAGATCCTCATGGAGGTATTCTCGGAGGATGCAGAGCTGGTGGGCGAGTTGCGGGAGTTCCTGTGGAACAAGAGCCTCTGGAAGTCCAGCGTCGTCAAGGGAAAGGAAGAAGAAGGTCGCAAGTTCTCTGACTACTTTGACTACAGTGAACCGATTCGGCTCATACCTTCCCACCGAATCCTGGCCCTTTTGAGGGGAAGGCGAGAGGGGATCTTGCGACTCTCGCTCCTCCCGGATGCGGAGCATGGCCCTGGGGATGGGGCCGGACTAAGTCGCCCCGAGCTGAGACTCGCCCAGCGTTCTGAGATCGAGGATCTGGGCAGGCCGGCTGATGGTTGGCTCTTGGATACCGTGCGCTGGACGTGGAAAGTGAAGGTCTTGACGCGGCTCGAAACGGATCTCGAGAACCAGC
>CP070717.1:1934653-1938159 GCA_020350445.1 Acidobacteriota bacterium
CGCCGGCGTATCAAAGTGGCGTTCGGCGGCTTTCCAGTCAAGATCAAACAGCGCTGCCAGGTATCCGAGCATTGCGTGCGCTTCTGGTATCGAAGGGTCGACCTCGAGCGCGCGGCGGATGGCGGCCCTGGCAGCCGGTACAGCGTCGTGCGGCCGGCAACTGCCGAAGAACATCTGGGTGACCCAGTAGTTTCCGACGCCGACATGGGCCAGGCCGAACCTGGGATCTAGTGCGATAGCGGACTCATAGTACCTCTTGGCTGCTTCGAGTGCAGTAGGCGTAACATGGGCTTCATGGTGCTTACCCTTCAAGTACGCTTCGTATGCTGGAAGCGTCGGGATGTATCGTTGTGGGGTATCCCGGGTCGAGAACTTGAGTCTCAACGCACCGGTTATTGCAGTAGCGATCTCATCCTGGACCTCAAAGATATCGCTCAATTCCCTGTCGTAGCGTTCTCCCCAAACCTGCCTGCCGTCGTCTGCCGAAATCAGCTGAGTGGTTACGCGAATCCGTGTCCCGGCCCTGCGAACACTCCCTTCGAGCACATGGGTCACATCGAGAGCAGCGGCTATATTCCGGATGTCGTCATCCTTACCGCGAAAGGCGAACGATGAGGTGCGGGCGATGACTCTCAACCCTGAAACCTGGTTAAGGAGGGTGATCACTTCTTCAGCCAGACCGTCGCTGAAGTACTCCTGCTCTTTGTCCGCACTCAGGTTGGCAAAAGGGAGAACGGCAATAGAGGGGGACGGACCTCTCGTTACAGCCCGAGCGGAGGCGTCCGTCTGAGCCGGACGGGGCGGATCGTCATTCGGCGTTCTCAGCCCAGCCTTTCGAAGCCCCTCCATGAGGTGGTCGACTAGCGGTGCTTCGAACCATTTCTCGAGCAATTCACGGCTGGATTGGGCGAAATTCTTGTCCTGAGTAAGCAGCGAGTGCAGTGCCTCGCGGGCGGCATCCCGATTCCCCAACTGCCCCTGGGCCGCGGCGATGACCGAACTTGTCCAGATGCTCTCTGGTAGATTGGCCCTTCCGATCTCGTCGATTGCCTCGCGATAGCGACCCCTGCGATAGTCGTCAATGGCCACAATGAGCTCATACCAGCGGGGATGATGGGGGTTCAGGTCCATTCCCCGACGAATGAGCGAAATTCCACGATCCCAATCCCCGCTGAAGGTGATGAGGAAGAATGCTTCGTTACTCCCGTCAAGAGGGTTAAGCGCAAGCGCACGTTCAGCCGCGCTGAGGCAGCTGGCTCGCTCCTTGCGGAAGAAGAGCGCGACGGCGAGAGCCTGCTGGGCCAGGTGGTTAGACGGGGCGAGATCCACAGCACGTCGGGCAGCCTCGAGGGCGCGGTCGAGGGAACCGGGCAGGGGGTTGAAGCCGTGGGCATGTTCGTGCGAATAAACCCAGGACAGCATGGCCCAACAATCCGTGTTAGTCGGAGCTTGGTCGACAGCCCACTCGAGCACCTGACGTGCCTCGGCGTGCTCCTCCGGAGTCAGCCGGAAGTGATAGCCGAAGCCGCGCATGAGCGCCTCGTAGGGACTGAGCTCATCAAGCGGCATCCCGCGAACTACCTCGCTGATTGCTCGTGCGAGGACACCGAAATGATCGGCGGAAGTGGAGACGATCCGAGGGACGAGATCGTCCTGAATGGCGAATACCTTCTCCGGATGGAATGGCCGGTCATAGGTCTCCGCCCAAAGGTGCGTACCGGTTGTGGCATCGACGAGCTGTACGGTGACACGAAGTTGAGAGCCCGCCTGACGCAGGCTTCCTTCCATCACGTAGCGCGCGCCTATTTCGCTGCTTACCACACGGACATCGGTCGTCCCGCTGGCATAGCGTGCGGTTGACCCTCGGGCGATCACTCGTAGATAAGAAAAACGGGAAAGACCGGTGACGATGTCCTCCGTCAGGCCTTCGGCCAAAGCCTCGACGGATAGGTCCGGACCGCGGTGAGTGAAGGGAAGCACGGCGACCCAAAAGCCCTCCTTTTTCCGTCGGGAGCCGCTCGATGGTACGTCCGTCGATGGTAATGACTTGGCCTGAGCAAGAACGGGGAGCGATGACGGGACGCAACCACGCAGCTTCCGTATCGCTTCAGCTAGCTCGCTGGCGGAGGTAAACCGGTTCTCCGGGTCTTTCTGGAGACAACGTGCAATGATCCGACTCAGTTCTCCGGGAAGGTCGGAGCGTGATTCCTCGATTGCCGGCGGCTCATCGCGCAGAATGGCCGAGATGAGCTCGGCCAAAGATTGCCCCTTGAAGGGCCGGCGTCCTGCAGCCATCTCGTAAAGAAGAATCCCCAGGGAGAAGATGTCGGTGCGATGATCGACTCTTTTACCGGAAACCTGTTCGGGGGACATGTACGGGACCGTCCCCAAGACCATACCTTCTCGTGTTTGCACCATCGTTGAAAGATCGAGGTTGGCCTGCGCCTCATCTTCCGAGCCCATCAGCTTGGCTAGACCGAAGTCAAGGACCTTGACGCGGCCTTCGGTCGTGACCATGACATTGGCGGGTTTCAGGTCGCGATGGATAATGCCCTTCTCATGGGCTGCTGCGAGAGCATCAGTCAGTGAGACGGCAATTCCGAGAAGCTGATCTGATGAGAGCCCCTCTTTGGGAACCAGATGGTCGAGAGGTTGGCCGTTAACCAGCTGCATGGTCAAGAAATGAATGCCCTCGGCCTCCTCGATAGAGTGGACTCCGACGACACCCGGGTGATCCAGCGCAGCAAGAGCCTGGGCTTCCCTCCGGAAGCGTATTAGCCGGTCGGCGTCGTCGGCCATTTCGGCGGGCAGAACCTTGAGAGCCACTTCCCGGCCCAGCTTTGTGTCGGTAGCCTGGTACACCTTACCCATCCCGCCGGCGCCGATGACGGAGGTGATTCGGTAGTGGGCGAGTGTTGTGCCAGTCAAGTCCATACGATCTGGGTGCAGGGACGTTTTCACCCCCAGTTAGGAATCGTTTTCTGCCAAGTCTCGTCTCAAAACAGGTATTGAGGGATTACCCAATTTCCGGTACCAAATTCGATCCGTTCGAGATCCTCTTCACAGATAAACCGGTAATATATCGAAAAGCGAAATCCCGAGTAAACCTCGAACCAGCCAGCCTCTCAACACAACGCCGAGTTCGCACTTTTCCTCCTTCGAAGGTAACAAGCCGGCAAAAGGAGGTACTAAATGAAAATGGCAGATTTGAGAGGAAGTGCATCCCGTACATTCTGCATGGATCAATACGATCCCAACCGGATCGGTAGCCACGTCCGGAGCGCCTGCGACGGACGCCTCACCTGCGATGGGCCGGAGGCCCGAGCCTCACCCACAACCGAGCGTAGCGAGGTTGCCTCACCCGCAACCAAGCGCAGCGAGGTTGCCTCACCCAACATAGGGACACTCCCTCTTTTTTGAGAAATCTCACCCCAAATCTCGCAGATTCTGAAAGTCGGACGTTTCTAGTTTTCAGAGTTTGATTTCAACCAACCTCTGAAAGGAGC
>CP070717.1:1938259-1941119 GCA_020350445.1 Acidobacteriota bacterium
GACGGGCGGTTTGGCGGTGACGATCAGCTCGCCCCGCGCCTCTCCCGCCGGCCGTACCGGGGTCCGGACAACGACGGATCGACTGGGCTGCGTGCTCGCAGCGCCCGTTGAGCCGCAAAGAGTCAGCTTCTCCCCGTCCTTCCGTTCCAGAACCGCGGCCTGAATGCCCTTGTCGCGGCAGAAGCGCTGGAAGAATGCACGGGACCGGAGTCCGGTCTCCAGGTAGTCCCGGGTTTCCGGCAGGGACGCCAGCAAGGCGGCCTGCGCGTTCAGTTTCGTGCGGGTCTCGCGTTCGAGAGCGTCGGCAACCTCCACGAGGTTGAGGTTGACCGCTTCGGCCGGACGGCTGAACCACTTATCCAGGTTCCGGTTCAGGACATAGACGCTCCACAGCACAAGGAAAAACACCGGCAGGAAGCTCAGCGCGAGGGCGCCGATGACCAGCTTGGTCTTTATCCGCGAGCCTTCTCGGTGGGTGCGCCGCTCGATGTAGAGCTTCACGCCGGTTCGGAACAGGATGAACCCGAGCGTTACGGTGAGCAGAAAAACCAGGGTGGAGACTGCCCAGTAGACAAACGTCTGAGTCGGGTTCGCAGGGCCATAGTCGCCGAATGTGAAGGAGCCCTGCCAGACCACCAGGGTCGCCAGGATGGCCAGGGCCACGATGCCCGAGCCATAGAGGAAGCGCTTTTTCATCGAGGGTGAGCCTTCCTACAGATTATACGGCACGGCCGCTGGTGCGAGGAGGACTGCCCGGTAGCATACCTGCCTCAGCCAGGACGTTCGCCCCAGAGGCTCCTGACCGCCGTGCAGACTGCATCCGGTCTAGCTTTTCAAGTTGTTGAGAACAAAGCATCTCCCAACACAAACATCTCGGTTCCTTGTAGGTTAGGAAAGATTCTTCTGTCCTGCCTGCAAAGATCTAGATATTGAGATTGTCCTATGCTATATTTCATATTCGGCTAATCTCTCTCGTGCGGAAATTTGTTGACATGAAAGGGCTTAAGTTTTGGCCCGCGAGTTGCTCGAAATGTGAAGCACTTGAAATTCTATGGAGATGCTCCTGTGCCATCCGGCATGGGACGTGATTGAGGAGGCTAATAATGACTAAAGTTTTGAGCGGTTGGGGTCGTTTGAGTCTGGCTCTCGCCCTGCTGCTCTTCCTGACCCTGCCCATCCTGGCGCAGGAGCGTTTCGGCAGTCTAACTGGCGTGGCAACCGACCCCAGCGCGGCGCGCTTGCCCGAAGTCGCAGTCACGATCACCAACAAAGCAACGAATCGCACGGTGACGGTCAGGACACGGGGCGACGGTACGTACAATGCCCCCGATCTGGAGCCTGGCCGCTACTCCGTTCGGTTTGAAAAATCGGGTTTCTCGCGTTATGAGGTGCCCGATGTTCTGGTCCTGCTCGGAAGAACGATCAAGGTGGATGCTGCGATGCAGGTCGGCGCTCTGGAACAGGTGGTGCAGGTGACCGAGGCGGCGCCGTTGATCGACACCACCAGCACGATGATCGCCCAAAACGTCGCGGCGGAGGAATTTGACCGTCTTCCGAAGCCCCGCAGTTTTCAGGGCATCGCGATCTTCTCGACCTCGGTGAACACCGGCGAGATCGAGGGTGGGTACCAGGTGAACGGCGCGAGCGCGGCGGAGAATAATTACTACATCGACGGGGTCTCGACAACGAGTCTGATCGATGGGCGCGCCCGCCAGAATGCCGTGTTCGAGTTCCTTCAGGAAGTCCAGGTGAAGACCGCCGGACTCGCTGCGGAGTACGGTGGGGCGCTGGGCGGCGTGGTCAGCGGGGTCACGAAGTCCGGTGGCAACGACTTCCACGGCGAGATCCACTACTATTTCTTCGGTAACGCCCTGAGTGCCAGTCCGACCAAGCGGCTCCAGTTGGACCCTGTGGAGGAGCAGACGGCTCAGTACTTTCAGGACGAGAAGCAGTCGCGAAACTACCATGAGTTCGGCGGCTCCCTCGGCGGTCCGATTGTCAAGAACAAGCTGTGGTTTTTCACGTCGTTTTCCCCAAGGTGGCAGCGCTCGAATTACAACTACGTGTTCAGCAACGGGACTGAGCCGGGTACGTTGGAACGCAAGGCCCATCAGATGAACTGGTTCAACAAGCTGTCTTTCGATCCCTCTAGTCGAGTTCGAACCAATTTCACCTGGCTGTACACGCCGCAATATCTAACGGGGTCCCTTCCTGCTTACGACGGCTGGGGGCCGAACTACAGCACCTTGAGCCTAGCAAACGCGCAGGGGTACAAGACTCGCGGCTACAACCAGCCCGAGCAGAGCTACACCGGCAACATCGATATGATGCTGTCGAACACATCGTTACTGAGCGTGAAGGGTGGCCGCTACTATTTGAACTATAAGGAAGTCGGCATCCCGTATACGAAGTACTACTGGTGGCAGAGCTCCTCGGTCGGTATAGAGGGTGTCCCTCTGGATTTGCAGCAACCGGTTGGTTTCCGGACACCCAGCGGAGCCCAGGTATTGTACGACAAGACGACTCGTACGTACGTACAGGCTGACTTCAGCCAGTTCCTGAGCTTTGGCGGGCAGCACAACATCAAAGCCGGAATTGGCACGCAGAAGAACGTCAACAGCGTGTTTGATGCCTGGGTCGGTGGAGACGGCAGAATGCAGGTCTTTTGGGACCTGGAGTTTCGCGAGGCCGGAAGAGGGAAATACGGATACTATTCGGTGGACGATGCAGCCACTCGCGGTTCCACTGGAGCGAACATCACACACCTTTACATCCAAGACTCGTGGAGGATCCATCCAAGGTTGAGCCTGAGCCTGGGACTCCGGAGCGAGAAGGAGACCATCCCGGCGTTCAACAGGGC
>CP070717.1:1941219-1945401 GCA_020350445.1 Acidobacteriota bacterium
TTATCAGCACTACTGTCGCCTGGTAGTGTAGACCTGCTATGACAACAACCTTGGTGAGAATGTCCGGATTACGGCACTGAAAGGAGCGGAGATCCTGATCGCTCCCCATCAGACCGGAGGATGTACCTCGAAGAATCCGAACACTATGGGGCTGATCGAACGGAAGGTCTGGGAGAATCGGTTCAATGATCCGGGGACGATTGAAGCGGAGTTGCGAGGGCCCAAGGGGCGCGAATGGCTGTTGAGGTGGTTGCCCACGCGAGCGCACGATAATGGAATCTTTCTGATCTTCAGCAATGGAGTCGGAGTCGACGATGATGAGGTGCGGACTGGGAACGCGATGATTATTGACCCTTACGGGCGGATCTTGAGCGAAACCTGGAAGGCGGGAGATGACATGGTCGTTGCCGATCTGGATGCTTCGTTAATGGAGCAGACCACCGGTGGCCGATGGATCAAGACCCGCCGTCCCGAACTGTACGGCCCCCTGGCTGTTCCGACGGGCCTTGAAGAAGATGTCAAGAAGGTCCGGTTCGACAAGAAGGGAATCTGACTCACGCGACTGACTCAGGCTGGAAGTGGTGCCCCTTGGATCGAGTTGAGAAAGCGTTAAATCTCCTGGGCCTGGCCAAGCGGGCGGGAAAGCTCGTTTTGGGTACAGATGCAGTTGATCTGGCTTTACGGGGAAGCGGGATCTCGGCAGTTGTTCTGGCCGAGGACCTTTCCGCGGTTTCGGGAAGCAGGTTCGAACGACTTGCCCGCGAGAAAGGCATCCTCGTTTTGAGATTTGCCACGAAAGAAGCCTTTGGCCGAGCATTCGCGCGACGCGACCTCGGAGTCATAGGGTTGCTCGACGCGGGGTTGGCCGCTGCGATTCAAAAGGCGCTTTCGTAAGGGCCATAGGGCATTCGACCCTGATGCGAAGCAGCTTGTCTTTTCCAGATTCCCCTTTCAGATTCGGAAGTGGGTACGACTGGTTTGCGGCTCGAGATTCGTGGTTGGAGGGAGCATCTCAGGCCTTCCGTTCAACCGAGGCTGCATCAGTCGTTTTGGAACCCATCTGGGAAACTGGGTTCCAGTTCATCGCTGACCCGGAAGGCAGTTTGGCGCAGCTTCGGATTGCTTTTCCAGTTACGAAATCGGTCCTGTCTCAGGCCCAGCACCTGAACGACGGACGAGAGCACCCTCAGAGGTCAACGAGAGTCATGTCGGGATATCTCTGGCCTGCAGCAATTCCGACGGGACAGATCTCGTCCAATTCCCCGAGTTCGCTCTCGCTCAGCTCGATGGACAAGGCTCCCAGATCCTCTTCCAGGTAAGATCTGCGCCGGGTACCGGGAATAGGGATGATGTCTCCACCCTGGCCCAGGACCCAGGCAAGCGCCAGCTGAACACTTGTAACTCCCTTTGCACGAGCCAGTTCGGAGAGTTTTTCGACAAGTTGAAGATTCTTATGGAAGTTCTCCCCCTGGAATCTGGGGTTGCTCCTTCTCCAGTCGTCTTGGGGAAGGTCGTCGATGCTCTGGATAGCTCCGGTAAGGAAGCCGCGCCCGAGGGGACTGTATGCAACGAATGCGATCCCCAGATCGCGGGTCGTCGGAAGGAGCGCTGCTTCGGGGTCCCTGCTCCAGAGCGAGTACTCGGTCTGAAGAGCTGCTATGGGATGAACTGAGGCCGCTAGGCAAACTGTTCCTGGTGCCGCTTCGGAGAGACCCAAATACCGGACCTTCCCTTCCGTTACGAGGTCGGCCATCGCCCCGATGGTCTCCTCGATCGGGGTTTTGGGGTCGACGCGATGCTGATAGTAAAGATCGATGTGGTCAGTGCCGAGCCTCTTCAATGAAGCGTCGCAGCAACTTTTGACATACTCGGGTCGGCCGTTGATACCGAGGAAGGCACCCGATTCATCACGGACAATGCCGAACTTGGTGGCGAGGAGGATCTCTTTCCGACGTTCCCCCAACGCCTTGCCGACCAGTCGTTCATTCGTGAAAGGACCGTAGATATCCGCTGTGTCAAAAAAGGTGACTCCCAGTTCGAGGGCCCGGTGTATGGTTCGAATCGATTCCTGCTCGTCGCGGGAACCGTAGAAGTCTGACATGCTCATGCAGCCGAGGCCGATTGCCGAGATCCGTGGTCCATTCTTCCCAAGTCTGCGTTCTTCCATCCTTCTGCTCCTGCTTCGAGGCTGCCAGTTCAAGAATCTGAGATCAGTCTACGACGGCTGCAACTGAGGCAGCTTCAGTCACCGTCTCGCATCCTCTCCTTCGCCAGTCGGGCCTCAATCCGCCCGTCAATCCAGGCATTCAGAAGGCTCTTCCCTGCTGCATGGGGGTCCTTCCCCATGATCTTTAGCTCCAGGATCTCAGCCCGGCGCTTCCAGTAGAACCGCTCCCACCAAAGGATGATCGCAATCACAATGACGAAAAGAAGGATGTAGCGCATCGCAGGTATTTTACCTGTCTTTCAACCGATCGCCAGTCATCTGCCGATTTAGGGCGACACTCGTTCGTCCAAAGACTTTTTGCTTGCGTCAGGAAGTCGGAGTGCTAGGATCAGGTCATCAGGAAGCCGTTTGCAGGCAGGCTTTGATGTCAGAGCATTTCATTTGTCGGGATTAAGAAAGGGGCGGAAATGAGTTCTTTTCGACCAATCGCTGTTCTTCTTCTTCTATCCGTCTACTTGGGACTTGTCGCGGTGCATTCGCTGGCAGCCCCTATCGAGAAGACTGGGAACCTCGAGAAAATTCTCAGAGAGAACATCATCCCTTACTGGATGCCGAAGATGATCGATGAGGAAAACGGGGGCTACAAACTGAATCACGGCCTCAATGGCGAGTGGCGTGGCCCTGGCCCGAAAGGGATAGTGACCCAGTCTCGAATGGTCTGGTACCTGTCCAGTCTTGTACGTTCAGGGTACGGAACCGAGTCAGATCTTGCAGGGGCGCGTCACGGATTCCGATTTCTCGCGGAGCGAATGTGGGATCAGCGGGATGGCGGCTTCTTTTGGTCTGTTGATTACACGGGAAAGAGACCGGAAATAGCCGAGAAACACTTATACGGGCAATCCTTCGCCCTTTACGGACTCTCGGAGTACTATCTGGCATCGGGAGATCCCGATGCCCTGGAACTGGCTTGGAAACTGTTCCGCCTTCTGGAGTATCGAGCCCATGACCGTGAATTCGGAGGCTATCGTGAGTTCTTTCTGAAAGACTGGTCCATACCTCCTCCGAGTGTGAACGGTCCGATGGGTTATCCGCATTCCGTCAAGTTGATGAATACCCACCTACACTTGATGGAGGCGTTTACTACCTTCTACGAGGCGACTCGAGATGCCGTCGTCAGGGAACGGCTCATCGAGTTGATCAACATTCAGAGCAATTCGGTGGTGCGAAAGACGGTCGGAGCTTGTACCGATCGGTATCATGCTGACTGGACTCCGATGCAGGGGCCTACCCACAGTGTCGCTTCCTATGGACACGATTTGGAGAATATCTGGCTGCTGGTGGAGGCGTTTCGGATAGCCGGACTCAACGAATTCCCTTTCCTGGATCTCTTCAGAACCTTGTTTAGCTATTCCATGGAATTCGGCCATGACCGGCAGTCTGGCGGGTTCTTTCACTCCGGTCCGCTCGGAGAACCCGCGGTCGATCGCTCCAAGATCTGGTGGGTCGAAGCGGAAGCACTGGTTTCAGCTTTGATGATGTACTCCCTGACGGGGGAGGAACACTATGCCGAGGTCTTTGAGAAGACTCTCACCTGGATTGAAAAACGCCAGGTCGACTGGAAGAGGGGAGACTGGTTCGCAGAGATTTCCCCGGAAGGGAACGCGGGGGGAGTGAAAAGCGGGCTGTGGAAGTCTCCGTACCACAATGGCCGGGCGATGCTGAAGTGTCTTGAGATTCTGAAACGACTCGAGTAATGGAGGGTCTCTGCGGCTACCTCGCGATTCCTCGCTTTCGCAATTCTATTACAGAGGAGAGGCCGGTTACCTGGGAAAACGGATCTTCCGGGCGAGCCTGAGAGGACTCGGCTTCGTTCGGGGCCTTACTACCCGGTCGGATCAGCTCAGGGCTTGACCGAGATCGCCAGCAGCGCGGCTTCATTGATCGAGATTTCGGCGGTCTCGAGCTTTGCTTCGAGATATCCGGCAAATGCCTGCTGCATTCTTTCCCGGCGAGAA
>CP070717.1:1945501-1949485 GCA_020350445.1 Acidobacteriota bacterium
ACGGGAACGGCTCACCAGCCAGGCTATGATGATCTTGCAGCCCACCAGGCAGACGTAGAATCCGGCCACAAAGAAAAGAGCCAGATGCCAGCCCTGTTCCCAGATCCGAAAGACCAGTGGGGCTCCCACCGTGATCCAGAATAGGTAGGGATGAGGGTTCAACAGGTTGACGAGCGTTCCCTTGCGAATCGACCCAATCGGCACCTCGTCAGCGAGCGAGAGGTCCGATTGTGCCGCTGTTTCCCACGCGAGAAAGCAGAGATAGATGCCGCCGGCCAGTGAGATGACAACAACCCCGATATCGAAATCTGAAAGGTAGGCGGTCAATCCAATCGACAAGCCGACAATGGGCAGATCTGAGAAGATTGGCGCGAGCGCGACCTTGAGGCCTTCCCGGAAGCCGAAACGCAGAGAGTGACTTACCACCAGCGTCATCAGGGGTCCGGGAGCCAGGCCTGCTGAAAGTCCGATGGTGATTCCGACGGTTAATACCCAAAGCACGGGCAAATGATAGAGGAACCTGGGCTCCAGAGCTATCCAATGTCAGCTTTCTACGTTCGCCTGGACTGCCTAAGACAGTTGGAACTCTTTAGCCCTTGCCCTGCCCAGCGGCAGGAACTGCGAGATCAGGCCAAACCCACCCTGGATGTTGTAGACCTCGCTCCAACCACTATTCAGCAGGATCCGCTGGGCAAGATAGCTCCGGTACCCGCCCTGACAGTACAGGTAAATCGGGCGGTCTGAGGGAACCTGGGCCAATCGTTCGCGCAACAAATCCACATCGATATTGACCGCACCGTCCAGATGCTCATCGGAGAATTCCTTCGCGGTCCGCACATCGATTGTGAAGACCTCACGTGCCTCCCTCAATGCCAGAAACTCGGCGGGAGTAATCGAGGGGCTGACCGATCGCTTACAGTTCGAGCCGTAGAAACCGGCCTGGATCGCGACGTCACGGGCTGAACCCACTGGAGGAGCGTAACAGAGGTCCAGGTCTTCAATGTCTTCGATCGTGAATCCCCCCTGGATCGCTGTGGCAAATACATCCACCCGCTTTTCGACCCCTTCGCCACCGACGGCCTGGGCGCCGATCACCTTTCCCGAACTGGGCTCAGTCAGGAGCTTGAGGAGGATGGGCTTTGCCCCTGGATAGTAGCCGGCGTGGTTGGAGCCGGCCACGTAGGTCACCTGATGGTTGATTCCCTCACTGATGGCCTGCTTCTCGGTCAGACCGGTCATCGCCACGAAGGTGTCTCCTGCACGAACGACAGCCGTCCCCAGTGTTCCCTTGAAGGAAAGCCTCCCCGGATCACTGTCCGGCCTGGCGAGCAGATCCAGGGCGGCATTAGCGCCGGCGATTCTCCCAGCCTTGTTCGCCGGTCCGGCGAGCGGGATGTTCACCGGCCGGCCTAAGACCCGATGCATCGTCTCTGAATTGTCCCCAGCCGCATAGATCGAGGGGTCACTGGTCCGCTGGAAACGGTCAACCTGAATCGCGCCGCTGGCCCCGAGAGTGAGACCAGCTGATACAGCCAGGCGGACATTCGGCCTGACACCGGCGGCAAGGATGGCAAAATCGACCCGGATGGTTTCTCCCGACGACGTGGTGGCCACGAGGTCAGCACCTTCTGGGGCGAGAGTCTCGAGGCCATCGTCCAGAATCACCCGGATCCCCGTTTCTTCGAGCGCCAGTTGGGCAGGTCGAGCGATTTCAGGGTCAAGGACCGGCATGACCTGGTCCGCCAGTTCGACGATCGTGACGCTCATGCCGAGGCGACCCAGTTGTTCGGCGGTTTCGATCCCGATGTATCCTGCCCCGATGACCAGGACGTGACAGCCCTTCCCGGACCCGCAAACGGTTCGCCGGACCCCTCTTTCCGCCATCACTGCAGAGATCCGGTCTACATCGGGAATCGTTCGCACGGGGAAGACACGCTTGGAGTCGATCCCCTGGATCGGCGGCACCATGGCTTCAGTCCCGGTTGCCAGAATCAGGCGGTCGTAGGAAAGCGAATCGACCTCTCCGTCCGGTCCTCGAAATGTCACCCGCCTGGCGACCGCATCAACCGATTCCACCGGCGTCCGCGTCCGGACATCGACCTGGAATCTTTGCGCAAAGGCTGACTCCGTCGTCACCACGAGTTTCGACCTTTCAACAATTTCACCACCCAGGTAGTAGGGCAAGCCGCAGTTGGCAAAACTGATGTAGGGCCCGGCTTCGAACAGTATGATTTCGATCTCTTCACTCATCCGGCGTGCTTTGGCCGCAGCCGATGCCCCGGCAGCCACACCACCAACAATGATTAATCTCTTCATACGACAGCTTCCTTTCCTCTCATGATGAAGGAAGCCCGTGAACAGCGAAAGGATTCCTTATTTGATAGAGGCGCTTGATTTACGGCGAAAACACGATTCGAAATTTCGTGAGAGAATCTAGGCAGTGTCAAACCAAGGGTGGTCCAACGATGAAGGATATGCGGTATACGTTCATATACCCTTCTGCGTGAGTAAGTGCCCCTATTGCGATTTCGTGTCCAAGTCTTCCGCTCGTGACGAACGTGCGGCCTATATTAAAGCGGTGCGAGAGGAGATCCTGAACTGTCCCGTCGCAGGCTCTCGCGCGGCGACACTTTTCCTCGGTGGAGGTACGCCGACGGAACTGACCGGCGACGAACTCGAGTCAATTGTCGACGCCATCGACCGGACGTTCTCCTTTGACACGGATGCGGAGTGGACGATCGAATGTAATCCGGGAACAGTGAACCCGGCGTCCTGCGATCGCCTCTATTACCTGGGATTCAACCGGGTGAGTATTGGGACCCAGTCCTTCAAGAGCGATCAACTCCTCAGGTTGGGCCGAATCCACTCGGGCGAAGATGCGCTGCGCTCTTTCAACTGGTTCCGTACGGCCGGGTTTGAGAACATCAACCTCGATCTCATCTTCGGTACCCCTGATCAGTCCGTTGAATCTTGGAATGAGGACCTGAGCAGGGCACTCGATTTGAGGCCTGAACACTTATCGCTCTATAACCTGACCATTGAACAGGGGACCCCGTTTGCCAGTTTGCACGCCCGTGGAGAGTTGCCGATTCCCAGTGACGATATCGTCGCCCAGATGTTCGAATCCGCAATGGATCTTGCTGAACGTTTTGGATACCAGCAGTATGAGATCTCCAACTATGCCCTCCCGGGCTACGAGTGCGTGCATAACCTGGCCTACTGGTCGAATTCCACCTATCTTGGTTTCGGGCTGAGCGCTGCGTCGTTTGTTGATGGCGTTCGTTGGGTCAACACGGGCAACTGGGAGAGCTATATCGAAGGTGTCAAGCGAGGTATGGTACCCAAGGAAACGGAGGAACGGCTGGGTGCCCTGGCCGCTTTGGGGGAAGAGATCATGCTGCGGCTGAGGACCCGGTTTGGCATCTCGCCCGAACAGCTGAGTTCGAAGTACAGCACCGACTTCAACTCTCACTTTGGCTCCTGTGTCGAATTCCTGATCCAGAACGGGCTTCTCGTGGAGGATTTCGGGAGGTTACGGCTCACCCGAAAAGGTAAGCTCCTGGCCAACGATGTCTGTGCAGAATTCCTCAACCTCTGCCGCGATACCGCGTCCTAACGTACGACAAGCATCCCTGCTTGTCTCTTCAGGGCCTGGGGCCTGGGGCCTGGGGCTTGGGAGAGACAACCCGGAGGGTTGTCGTACGATAAGCTTCCAGCTTGTCTTTTTGGGGCCTGCGGCCTGTGGCCGAGTAGGACAAGCATCCCTGCTTGTCTCTTCAGGGCCTGGGGCTTGGGGTCGAGTACGACAAGCATCCTTGCTTGTCTCTTCATTCGCATGCCTTTCGGGGCCTCACCGCCGAAGGTCTCCCCACCCATTTAGCAATTAGCGATTCTCCTGGGTGCGTGGGTCATCAGTCGTGAGTCGTGAGTCATGAGTCATGGTTCGATGGTCGAGGCATCACCACCTCACCAGCGCACCCTCAC
>CP070717.1:1949585-1965862 GCA_020350445.1 Acidobacteriota bacterium
CTTCATTACGGATCGTCTCAGCACGAATGGCCGGAGCGGGTGTTGAATCCGTCTACCCCATGGGACAGCAGTAACGCCAACATTCCCTCTCGAAGGTTTAACTAATCATCAATCTTTTATTGCCCTCCAAGTTTCCTTGCTGTAGAATTTTTAGGTAGTGGAGTGCAGGAGGTCCCCATTCTCTGTTGGGACGAACAGGGGGTCACGAATGGGATCAAGTGGTGAGAAACTGGACTCTTGGAAGGAAATAGCTGACTACCTGAGTCGCGACGTACGAACCGTTCAGCGCTGGGAGTCCAGCGAGTCCTTGCCTGTGCGCCGCTTATTTCACCTAAAGCGGCCCAGCGTCTACGCATACAAAGGTGAACTCGACGATTGGATCCGGAATCAAGGGGATCTTCTTTCTGATAACGCTGATTCAATTGCCGTTCATTCTGGGAATCCCCTGAGAACGAGCCGGTTACTGAAGACTGTCGGGATCTGCCTCGCAGTGGCACTCCTGGCAGCGGCCGGATTCTTGATAGCCTTCGATTACCTCCCTGACAGCATCCCTATCCCAACTCCCGTCAAGGTTTCTCCGCTGACGTCCTACGAGGGCACTGAAGAACATCCCACTCTATCTCCGCTCGGAGACCAGGTAGCCTATACCTGGAGCGGACAGGATAAGGGCGCTTCCGATATCTACGTCGAGCAGATAGGCCTCGGATCCCGGTTGCGTTTGACCGAGACTCCTCAGCACGAATACAGTCCCGCCTGGTCGCCCGACGGTTCCCGCATTGCCTTCTTGCGGGCCCTTCCGGGAGGACGGTCAAAGATCATCCTGATACCCGCACTGGGGGGTGGGGAGCGTGAATTGGCTGAAGTAACCACGACTGACCCTGTCTGGGGACGCCAGTTGGCCTGGGCTCCTGACGGGGAATGGCTCGCGACTACTCACCGGCAGGCGGGGTCGGGTTTCGGGCTGATCCTGATTCCGGTTTCGACGGGGGCACCGATCCAGTTAACCGAGGCTCCCGCCGGCTACATGGGAGATCATTCGCCGGCATTTTCACCAGAAGGTCGATCGTTGGTATTTGTTCGCAGCCTCGGGGAAAGATTGTCGGACCTTTTCGTCCTGCATCTCAACGAGGATTACCATCCCCGAGGTGAAGCAGCCTGGCAGCTTACCGATTCCGGGAGTCTTGTCCTGGCTCCGGTCTGGCTCAGCGATGGGCGCCGCGTCATCTACTCTACCGGCACCTGGCCGCGATTGCGCCTTATGGAGGTCGACGTTTCCATGCCCGGGGACAGTCGACAGATTCCTTTCCTGGGGGAAGGGATCTCCTCTGCCGCCTACTCCGCCCGGGCCAACCGACTGGTCTTCGCTCAGACCTCCTATGAGGTGAACATCTGGACGCTTTCCCTTTCCGATACGGTGTCCGGAGACGAACAACAGCCGCATAAGTTCATTGTGTCCTCTGGACTAGACTGGCTTCCGGTCTTTTCCCCGGATGGCTCCCAGATAGTTTTCAGTAGTGACAGATCTGGAAACGAGGAGCTTTGGCTAGCTGCAAATGATGGGCTGGATCCCGCTCCCCTCACCCGTTTCATGGGAACACATTGCGACAGCGCCAGTTGGTCTCCCAATGGAGAGGAAGTCGTCTTCCACTCCTGCGTAAACGGGGGATGCAATATCTTCGTTAAGAAGGCTCAGACCTGTCTGATTGGGAGCACAGAATGCGAGGAGGATCCCTGCTGTCTGAAACAGATCACGTTCAGCGACTTCGATGACTTCATGCCCAGATGGTCCCGCGACGGGAACTGGATTTACTTTGCCTCTGGACGAAGTGGCCAGATCGAGGTCTGGAAAGTATCCCCGGACGGCGGTGAGCCGTCGCAGGTCACTCGAGGCGGAGGTCTATACGCGATTGAGTGTACCGAGCGCAACTGCCTTTACTACTCGCGCTGGGACGCTTCAGGGATTTGGAGACTATCTCTCGACAGCGGTTCGACTGAGAAGATCATTGAATCAGCAGAACACCGTTTCGACATCAGCGACAGGGGAATTTTCTTTATATCTCCGGAAGGGGAAGGTGCGGACCGTTTTGCAGTCAAGTTCTTCGACTTCGAATCAGAGGTCGTCACGACGCTTGTTTCCATTGAGTATCGTTATGCCTGTGGGCTCTCAGTAGCACCCGATCGGAGTTCCCTACTCTGGTCCCAGTTTGATCATGATGCAGCAGACCTGCGAGTAGTTGACGATTTCCTCTAACCTTCTTCACAGTGGGGCACGAGGACGACGACAAAAGATGGTATCGGGCGTCATTCCCCCCCTGTCGACATTTGTCGTCTTCACAAACTCAGTGATGTTGTCTTCAATAGAAGCATCGAGATCCACAGAAACGCAGGTTCCGATTCAGGCTCAATTGAAACGATCTCGACAGGCAGAATGTATGCGCCGAAAACGTCGATCGTTGTCGCCAGACCGGCGGAATTCGGTTACCCATACTCAAGGGTCCCTCACGGACAGTCCGCCCCTCCCCGGGGCGCTGTCTCCCCCGACGGGCCTCGGCGGTGCTGCTCCCGCCGAGGCCCAACCTCAAGATCCTGCCGCAGCAGATCACTCGTCACCACGTCACTAAACTACTGGCAAATCAGAAAACAACGCGCTTCCAAACTTGCCGAGGGATTCTTGGAGCGATCCAGCTTGTTCTTCAGCTGATGCCGCTCTAAGCTATGCAGGTGGAAGCAAACAACCGAAAACGCATCTTCTTCTTGGGCGAGATCAATGTCGACATCATTATGGGCGGATTGGAGTCGCTGCCAATTGTCGATCGAGAAATCTCGGCAAAGACCTTCGAACTGACGATCGGGAGTTCCACCGCGATCTGTGCTTGTGCATACGTGTCCCTGGGAGGGAACACTTCGTTTATTGGACTTGCAGGGCAGGATGAGTACGGTGATTTCATGGTCAACGGCATGCAGAAGTTCGGCATTAACACCGATGCCGTCTGCCGGACCTCCGAGGTTGGTACAGGAGTCACTGTGAATCTCAATTACGGCACGACACGGACCCAGGTTACCTATCCCGGGACCATCTCAGAGTTCAACCGCGAGCATATCGACTTTGCAGTACTCGAGACAGCCGATCACATTCATCTGGGCGGCCCCTATCTGCAGGCTCGCTTTCTCCCCGACATTTCCGATGTGCTGGCATTCGCCAGACAACACGGCATTTCCACTTCGCTTGACCCACAGTGGGACACGACAGAGGAATGGGAACACCTCGCTGGCTGGCTCCCTCAATTGGACTACTTCTTCCCGAACAAGGACGAAGCAGTTTCGATCACCGGGGAAGCCGATCCCTATGAAGCCTGCCGGAAGCTTGCGGAAAGGACCGCCTTTCCGGTGGTCAAAATCGGCAGGGAGGGGGTTATTTGCAACACTCCCGAAGGCATCACAGAGTCCGCTGGATTCGAAGTCGATGTCGTCGACACTACAGGAGCCGGTGATTCGTTCGATGCCGGCCTCCTTTACGCTTTGCTTGAGAAGAAGATGGTTCTGAAGGATGCCCTTCGATTTGCGAACGGTGTTGCTGCCCGAAGCTGTACCTTCGCCGGAGGAGTCAACGCACGCTCTTCCTACGAAGACGTCCTCAAATTCCTGGGTGACCTATGAATGCACTGCAGAAACTAATCGACCAGCCGGACTACTTGAAAAAAGAAAAGGGTATCGAACATACCCCGGGAGAAATCCAGCAACAGCCCGAAACCTGGGCGAAAGCAACTCGAATCCTCCTCGATCGGAGAGAGGAAATCCTTGAGTTCATGGAAGCAGCTGGCCTGCGTGGAGACGGGCAGGCGACGCTGATCCTGACGGGGGCAGGCTCCTCCGAATTCGTCGGGAACGCCGTGGCCAACCTGATCAGGCGGACACTGAAGAGAGAGACTCTTTCCATCCCGACCACCCATCTGGTGACACATCCGGCGTCCGCCTTCATCCCCGGCAGACCCTACGTCGTCGTCTCGTTTGCCCGTTCAGGTAATTCTCCCGAGTCGGTCGCCACCTACGACAGGGTTTGGAGACACTGTCCTGACGCCAGGCAGATTGTCATCACCTGCAATAAGGAGGGCGCCCTCGCCAAACGGGCTTCGGAAGATCCAAATGCTCTGAGCCTGGTGCTGCCCGAGGAAACCCATGACCGGTCCCTCGTCATGACCAGTTCCTACTCAACGATGGCCTGGACCGCAGCGGGACTGGGGCTATTAGAGAATCCAAAGGAACTGCGCCGGATCTCGAAACTCCTGCAGCAGGGAGGGGAACAGCTTCTCCAGTATCAGTCCCAGAAGATTGCCGACTTCGCGAGAATTCAGTTCGACAGGGCCTGCTACCTCGGTTCGAACACGCTGTTCGGAACAATGCAGGAATGTGCTCTGAAACTGCAGGAAATGAGCGATGGAAGTGTCGCGACCCGTTTCGAATCGTTCCTCGGCCTGCGCCACGGTCCCCAAGTCTTCGTCGATGAGACCTGCGTGGTTATCGCCAGCGTCTCGTCCAATCCAGCCATTCGGCGGTATGAAGTCGATATGCTTCGTGAACTGCAGCAGAAGGGGCAGGGGTGTGGAACCATGGTCGTCTGTGCCCGGGCCGATGATGAGCTCAAACCTCTTTGCACTCACCTGGTGGAGCTCTACCCCGAAGGTGAAGTGTTGGGAGATGGCTACCGAGTGATGACCGATGTCATGGTCGGACAGATCCTGGGAACATTCAAATCTCTGAGCCTGGGCCTCAAACCTGATGCCCCCAGTGCTGCGGGAACCATCAATCGAGTTGTTCAGGGGGTCGTCATCTACGATGAGTAAGCATCCCGTAGCCCGAATCATCGAACGTCACAAACGGGGGGAACCCGCTGGAATCTACTCAGTCTGTTCGGCCAACCCCAGTGTCCTCAAGGCTGCAATGGACCGGGCAAAAAGAACCGGTTCCCACTTACTGATCGAGGCGACCTGCAACCAGGTCAACCAGTTTGGCGGCTATACAGGATTGACCCCGCAGGCATTTCTCAACTACACCCAGGACCTCGCTTCCCAGACAGAGTTTCCACCTGACCAGCTCATCCTGGGTGGAGATCACCTGGGACCTTCAGTCTGGCAAGGGGAACCACCAGATCAGGCCATGGCCAAAGCAGAAGATTTGATGCGTGCCTACGTCGCCGCAGGCTTCTCAAAAATCCACCTCGATGCCAGCATGTCCTGCCAGGGGGACCCCATTCCTCTGCCGGATACGACTGTTGCAGAGCGGGCGGCCCGCCTTTGCAGGGTAGCCGAAGAGACATCAGGAGGTGCGGGCTCCCAGGTATACGTTATTGGCACCGAGGTCCCAGTACCCGGAGGCACCCACGAAACCCTGGACGAGTTGCAGGTGACAACTCCCGATGAAGTCGCCATGACAATATCGAATGCCCGCTCCTCGTTTGAGGCTCTCGGCCTGGAGAGAGCCTGGGAACGTGTCATTGCAGTTGTCGTTCAGCCCGGCGTTGAATTCGGCACCGATTCAGTCGTGAACTACCGGCGCGAAGCAGCGGTTGATCTTTCTCGCACGATCGAACAGTATCCCGGACTCGTCTACGAGGCCCATTCAACCGATTATCAGCCGGGGTCTGCACTCCGGGAACTGGTCGAGGACCACTTCTGCATTCTCAAGGTCGGTCCCTGGCTCACCTTCGCCTTCCGAGAAGCCGTCTTTGCCCTGGCGATGATCGAGGATGAGCTGTCGAAAGGCCGCTCACAGCACACCGTCTCTAGCCTGCTAAACGTAATCGAATCGACAATGCTGACTCAGCCCCAGTACTGGAAGAAATACTACGAAGGAGATGAAGCCGAGCAGCGACTGCAGCGCAGGTTCAGCCTGAGCGATCGAATCCGGTACTACTGGAGCAATCCAGAGATCAGTCACGCACTCGAGGCGATGCTGAAAAACCTGACATCAATTGACATCCCTTTAACACTGGTGAGCCAGTATCTGCCCCAGCAGTACGAAGCTATTCGAAGAGGGGAGATTGACTGCTCGCCGCAGGTACTTATCCGACACAGGATTCAGGAAGTCCTCAACCTCTACGGCTCAGCCTGTGGAGAAAGCAGCTAGCGCCTTTGCGGCGAAATTCGGAGGATATAGAAATGAAACGCGCTACAACTTTGAAAACCGGACTCGTCTTTGCCGCTCTCGTGAGCCTGTCGATTTCCTGTTCGACGGCGCCCCCGACAATTCAGGGCGACGGGATCCGCGTTGAGTTCAATGAACGCACTGAAAGCCGCGTCGTCGCCAGTCTGGACGACCAGGATCTCGTCCTGGGAGACTTCGCTCCTTCGGAATTCCTCGTTCTCGTCGACGATAAGACTCCAGCCTTTCAGTTGCACAGTTCCACCGCCGTGGAAATCGACGATCAATTGGGTGTGGGAACGAAAACCACCATCGTCGGAGAATCTGACCAACTCCGAAAGACGATCGAGTTGGAAGTCTATAAAGAGTTTCCAGCAACCGTGCTGTTTCAAGTCACCTACACGAACACCGGCAATGCAGCGGTTGAATACAGCCGTTGGGTAAACAATCATTACCAGCTGTCGACGACGGCGCCGGCTGCGGAAGGCCCTGCCTTCTGGAGCTATAACCCCGCATCCTTTGAGAACCGGCGCGACTGGATTCTGCCTGTCAGCACTGGCTTCAATCAGCGCAACTTCCTGGGGATGAATGCGACGGACTACGGGGGTGGTACTCCCGTTGTCGATCTGTGGCGCAGAGATGTTGGACTTGCAGTCGGCCATGTCGAGTTGGTCCCCAAGCTCGTCTCACTTCCCGTCGACATGTCCTCCAACCAGTTCGGCAGCATCGGCGTCGAATTCGAATCGGCGGGGATACTGCAACCGGGTGAACAACTCCAAACCTTCAAGACCTTTGTGACGGTTCATACCGGGGATTACTTCACCCCCCTAGATCGTTACCGGGCCCTGATGGCCCGTCGAGGAATTGAAATGGGGAGCTACCCAGAGTCCACGTACGAGCCCATCTGGTGCGCCTGGGGCTACGAACGTGAGTTCACCATGAAACAGGTCTACGGGACCCTCCCCAAGGCAGTCGAACTAGGGCTCAAGTGGGCTGTCCTCGACGATGGCTGGCAGACAGCCGAAGGAGACTGGCATCTCGAAGAATCCCGCTTTCCGAAGGGGGATGCCGACATGCTGAAATTCACCACTACCGTGCGCGAAGCCGGCCTCAGACCCAAACTCTGGTGGGTGCCGTTGGCAGTCGATCCGGATACCGATCTGCTTGAGGAGCATCCCGAATACGCGCTGATCAATGCAGACGGATCGTACCAGGACATTTCATGGTGGAATGCCTACTATCTCTGTCCGGCATACGGCCCCGTACAGGAATACACCAGGGAACTCGTTCGGAAGATCATCAGAGACTGGGATTATGACGGGCTGAAGATCGACGGTCAGCATCTCAATGGAGCTCCACCCTGTTTTAACGAGGCTCATAACCACGCTCGACCTGAAGAGGCCGTCGAGGCGATGCCCCAGTTCTTCAAGGCCATCTACGACACGGCACTGGAAATCAAGCAGGACGCTGTTGTGGAGATCTGTCCCTGCGGAGCCTCCTACAGCTTCTTCACCATGCCCTATATGAACCAGCCAGTGAGTTCCGACCCTCTCAGTTCCTGGCAGATCCGTCTCAAGGGCAAGACCTTCAAGGCCCTGATGGGACGTGATGCACCTTACTACGGAGATCATGTTGAACTGAGCGACAATGGGACCGACTTTGCCTCAACGATCGGTATCGGGGCAGTCCCCGGGACTAAGTTCACCTGGCCGATCGGTGCCATGAAGGACTCAAGAATTGACCTGACACCCGAACGCGAAGAGGCTTGGGCCCACTGGCTCAAAATCTACCAGGAGAAACAGCTGTCGAAGGGACGCTACCTGGGCGAGCTCTACGATATCGGATTTGACCAGCCCGAGACCCACGCCATCGCAAGAGAAGGCAACCTCTACTACGCCTTCTATTCCGATTCGTTCTCGGGGGATATCGAACTCAGGGGGTTGGAGGAAAAGACCTATCAGCTAACCGACTATGTCAACGGGCAGGATCTCGGAACGGTTACGGGCCCCACCGCTACGGTGAACGCCTCCTTTACCGGCAGTCTCCTGATCGAAGCCCAACCGAACTAAACCCTTCTGCAAGGCGGCGGCCCTGGCCGCCGCTCTTCTCTCGATTGGCCACTGAAATACCTTGGCCGGGCCTCCTAAGCCGACGGCAAACTGCCCTCCCCGCGGTTCTGGCTCACCCGGGACCGTTCTTCTTCCTGGAGAATCAGGGCGGTACGTACCGATTTTTCATCCGAAAGCAGAATCGCCAGGTCACGAGTCTGCGGATTGCTTTCGAGCATGATCTTGACGACCATCGTCAGAGGAATCGAAAGCAGCATCCCCGCGGTTCCCCAGACCCATCCCCAGAAAATCAACGAGAGAAAGACGACGAGGGTCGACAGGCCCAGTGTCTGACCCATCAAACGCGGCTCGATAACATTCCCCATCAGCACATTGACGACAAAGTAGCCGATGATGACGAAGACCGCAGGGCCAATTCCCAATTGAACGACTGACAGCAGCACGGCGGGAATCGCGGCGATAATCGACCCGATATTGGGGATGAAGTTCAACAGGAAAGCCAACAATCCCCAAACCAGCGCGAAGTCTACCCCGAGTATCGTCAACCAGATCGTCACCAGAACACCGGTGAAGAAGCTGATCAGGGTCTTTAGAGCGAGGTAGCGCTGAATCTGACGCGAGACCTGGCTGTAGGAAGAAATCTGCGGGCCGGAACGTTTCATCAGGGCCTGCAACTTCAAGGGCATCTGCGAGGCTTCGAAGAGCATGAAGATCAGGGTAAAGAAAACCAGAAGACTACTTGACGCAATGGCCGCAATGCTCGTCAGACCTCGAATGAAGGTCCTCAGCAGGGACCCCGAATCGATCGACTGAGCCAGTTCAAGGGAGTTGATATCCAATCCTCTCGACGCCGCCAGTTCCTCCACCCAGGCATTGAAAGTCCCTGTCATCTGATCCCAGCGGAGCTGGTACTTGGGCAACTCGACCGTGAGCTCACTGATGGAGCCTCCAATTACGGCGCCCAGAGAAAACAATATGACCATCACGAGAATCACAACGATCAGGACAGCCAGGGTTAACGGAACCCTTCGAGTCGTCAACAGGCTCACAACAGGGGTACAGATAATGGCCAGGAAGGCCGAGATCATCAAAGGTACCAGCAATGACTGAGCAGCCCTGAGTCCGGCGACAACAACAATGATTGCAGCTGCCGTCAGTAGCGCCACCAAAGTCGGATTCAACCTCTCACCAGTCGGCATACCTTCCTCCAAGCAGTGCGGATAGAACCAATCATCCTCCGATCGAGTCAAAGTTCAACCTAGTGAGGCCGGCTCCCGATGTCAAGGACGGATCTCAGAAACGAACCCTGGATCCAGGTGTCTTCTACCTCGCCTAATCCCACAACACAGACTAGGATAAGCTAAATAGGGTTCAACAATTCAAGGAGTACATCATGCGTGAGCTTACAGTAGGGAAGTTACGGGGTCTGCAACGCTGCTCAACCGAACGAAAAGCATTTGCTGTTCTCGCCCTGGATCATCGGAATAACCTGAGGAGGGCGCTCAATCCCGAAGATCCCGCCCAAGTCTCTCCTTCGGACATGACCGCCTTCAAAAACCAGGTGGTATCGATCCTTTCAAAACCTTCCTCCGCTGTCTTGCTCGATCCTGAAGTGGGCGCAGCCCAGGCCGTTTCGGCCGGTGCAATCTCAGCCGGCACAGGCCTTGTCGTCGCTGTTGAGGCCACTGGATATGATGGGGCGGCGACAGCCCGCGACAGCCGAATCCTGGAAGGCTGGAGTGTCGCTAAAGCGAAGCGGATGGGTGCTGACGCTATCAAGCTCCTGGTCTACTATCATCCGGGATCTTCAACCGCTCAGGCTATCCGAGACCTCGTGAATCAGACCGCCGAAGACTGCGCAGCTGCTGATATCCTCCTCATGGTGGAACCACTTTCCTACTCACTCGACTCCAACCGAAAACTCACCTCCAATGAAAAGCACGAGGTTGTTCTGCAGACTGCCGTCGATCTCACCTTCACAGGGGTTGATGTACTCAAAGCGGAGTTCCCTCTCGACGTCGCCGTCGATCGAGACGAGCACCTCTGGCAGACGGTCTGCCGGGAACTCTCCGAAGCCTCTCCAGTGCCGTGGATCCTTCTCTCAGCTGGAGTCTCGTACGAAACCTATCTCCGGCAGGTCGTCATCGCTTGTGAGGCGGGAGCCAGCGGCGTCGCTGCCGGCCGAGCAGTCTGGAAAGAAGCGGTTGGACTCGACCGCGATAAGAGACACAGTTTCCTCTGGACAACCGCCGCCGATCGCATGAAACGACTGACCTCGGTCTGTGATGCCCTGGGCCGTCCCTATTCGGAGTTCTTCACCCCTCCCGAGCCCGACGAAAACTGGTACCAAACCTCTTAAGTGCGGCGGCGCTGAACGCCACCCCTCCACCTACCACCGGCCGTTTCCAACTCGACATCGGCTGCAATCAGCGAGTGAGGACTTTACAGCCCCCCTGTTCTCGGTAGATCCTAAAGAACATGAAATACCGAATGTTGATCTGCCTTGCACTGTTCGTGACCGGTGGTCTTTTGGCCCAGAACGATCCCGATAAGGAAGAGTGGATACAGTTGTTCAACGGTAAGGACCTGACCGGCTGGAGCGTGAAGCTAGCCGGGCATGAACTCAATGACAACTACGCCAACACCTTCCGCGTAGAAGATGGCGTCATGAAGGTACTCTATGACGGATATTCCGATTATGAAAACCGTTTCGGGCATATCTTTTACAAGGACCCGTTCTCATACTACCGCGTTCGCGTCGAACACCGCTTCCTTGGAGAGCAGGTCCCGGGAGGCCCGGATTGGGCCTTCAGAAACAGCGGCATCATGGTTCATTGTCTTGACCCGAAGACAATGACCAAGGAGCAAGACTTCCCCATCTCGATTGAGGTCCAGCTCCTGGGTGGTCGCGAAACCGGTGAGCGCTCGACCGGCAACCTCTGTACACCCGGTACCAATGTGGAAATCGACGGCAAGCTCTTTACCCAGCACTGCCTGAATTCGAGTTCCAAGACCTATCGGGGAGATCAGTGGGTCACCGCCGAAGCGGTTGTCCTCGGCGGAGAGTCGGTCAAACACATCATCAACGGCGAGACGGTTCTGGAGTACCAGAAACCACAGATCGGTGGAGGTTCCGTCAGCGGCCACAATCCCGCCGTTAAGGAAGACGGGAAGCTTCTGACCGAAGGGTACATCTCACTGCAGAGTGAAAGCCACCCCATCGAGTTCCGTAAAGTTGAACTCTTGAAGCTCATCGGCTGCACGGACAAGAAGGCGAAGAACTACAAGTCGTACTACGTCAAGTCCGACAACTCGACCTGCGAATACTGAGAAAACCTTCTGGAGTGCGGCGGCCCCAGCCGCCGCCCTTGAATGGCTGTTAACCAATGACCATTAGCCGCAACCTGCTTCAGCTCAACCGAGAATAACCAGAACCTGGCAGCGAAGCGCGGAACCCCCGTTCCGCGCTTCGATCCTACTCCTCCATCGACTTCAGAAGATCATCGATCGCACTTGCAGGCACCCCCAGGCTGTCCCGATTCTCCTGAAGCCATTGCCTGAAATCGGCATTGATTTCGTCGGTCCAAGCGGTATCGATCTGGCCCGGTGTGTACTTCCCTTCTCTCAACCGCAAGTGGCCGAACCTGTCTCTCAACATAATTCTTTCGGCCTGCGTTACCACCTTCGCCGCAAGGTGGGCGGGAATGAAGATGACCCCTTCACGCTTGGCGAGAACAACATCTCCCGGAAAAACAGTCGCCTCCCCAATTCGGATTGGTGCATTGAGTCCGAGAAGCATCATCTCTCTGATCGCTGTGGGGTCCCAGCCTCGAACAAATGCATTGAAGCCTTCGATCGCCTCGAGCCCTGCCAAATCCCGCAGCGAACCGTCGAAGACGACTCCATTGCCCGATTTGGCAAAGATGGAGTTACCCAGATTGTCTCCGATTAGAGTCCCGTCTTTGATCTTCCCAAAGGCATCGGCCACGTAGACATCACCCGGCTGGAGCATATCGATCGGCCACGAATTCATCGGGCCAACGCGGCCCTCAGCGTGTCCCCTGTCGAGCATCCGCTGCTGAACATCCGGACGCAGCGGAACGTACATCGCGGTGAGGGCCCTGCCGACAACGGCCTGATCCTGGTGAATCATCATCCAGTTGCCTTCGAACTGGTTATTGTACCCGGCCTGCCGCAACACACCCCAGGCTTCTTCGATCGAAACACTCTTCATTCTTTCGATGATCTCGTCCGGGACTCTCGGGCGGCCATCTTCGAAACGTTCACCCTGCCATTCCTCAGTCAGGAAGATCATCTGTTCACGGGAGATGGTCTGAGCGCTGAGATCCGTTACCCCGGACCAAGCCAGCAGGCATACACACACCAGGGCAAACCCTATTCTTCGAACCGAATCAGACACTTCCTGCATCTCAAATCTCCTCCCGACCTCGGGTCATGTTGTTGAAAGTGAATTACGAAGTCCCATTCTACGGAGGCCAACCTACAGACACAATTCGAAACTCGCTGGAGTCACTCCCGGGAGGATCTGAGTCTTACGGAAGCACCAGTATCTGGATCAGTTACGTGGATCTTAGTCCCGTCTCCGGTCACCTTGGCGTTGGCCCCATCTTCTTCGGGGGAGAGATCCAAGGTGAAATCGATTGTCCAGGGTTCGGTAAAGGTACCGCCCTGATCAGGCGGACAGCTGTAGGTGACGGTCGTCTCATACTCCGAGAAACCATTCATGAACCCCGCCAGTGTGAAACCTCGCTTGTATTCACCACCCACGACGTAGTTGTAGGTGACTAGTCCATTCCCAAGCCCGCTGATCGGAAGCCCCTCTTCCGATCCCGATACCGTACAGTCCCCATCCGTGCCGCTGATACTCCAGTCAAATGAGCCCGATTCCACTTCGAACACGTAACTGGGCATGGCCACCATGAAATCAGTCTGGGCTTTGATCGATGGATTCTCTTCGAGCGGAGGAGGGAACATACTGGCCCATCGTTTCCAGCGTACAGCCCCGTCGAAATTCTCGATGGGTCCTCCTTCATTCAGTTCCAGACTGACGGTTCCTTCCCAACTGCTGCATCCCATGTTTGAAACCCAGAGCACGGGGTCTATCCCTCTCGGTTGCAGGCTTTCGAAATTCGGATCGCCTTCCTCGTGTTCATAATTACTCAGGATCAACACTAGCTCCTCGAGCCGTTCCGATTTTATGTCG
Source organism: Acidobacteriota bacterium (assembly GCA_020350445.1). GTDB lineage: Bacteria > Acidobacteriota > UBA6911 > RPQK01 > JAPXNP01. The sequence continues at coordinate 1,963,017 of CP070717.1, forward strand.
CGGCAGAAGAAGTTGATCGGCGAATCGGTCCAGTCCCGGGTCTCCCAGTCCTTTCCTTCGATCTTGACGAGTGCCTGGATACTGGCCCCCTCTTTCTGCCGATCCGTCAACTGCTCGGCAGCCAGCACCGTCATCCCATCCTCCAGTTCGATTTCACTAAGTTTGAAAGAAAGGCCGTTGTAGAAGGCGACCGAACGGGAGTTCTGATCGGCGAACCGAAAATGGTAGTAGTTGGAAGACAGATGTGGGAGATCGACCGGCAGCGGGATCTTGACCTGTTCGAGGGAACCCAGCTTGAGTTCTGCTCCCTGGGCACGGTTACAAGGCTGAAATGGACATCGAACTTCGGGTGTCGTCATCAGTCCATCCCAACGCTGATACTGGTCAATCGGACCATGATTCCAGTTTCTCAGAGCGAACTCGGGCCACCTCCTCTCAAAGTCTGTAGCTCCACCCTGATCAAGCCCCTTCGCAACCGCTTCGAGGCCGCTATCCACTTCAGTCATCGCCTCAATCATGTAGCGGATCCACCGATCGCTATACCCTCTGTCTATGAAGAATGGAAAAAGGTAAGCTCCATAGACATGGGGATCGGCCACTGTGCCCCCACTGTCATGGTCGAGCGATTGCTCAGGGAAATCCAGCAGATTAGCAGCCCTAGACTGCTCAAAGCCTGTGTTTCCTGGAGGATACACGTAATCCATCGCCCAGGTAGCCGTCGCCTCATTGAGCCAGCGATAGCTCTTCAGACACCACGCTGAGACGTCGTAACTCCACTGCAGTGCATGCATCAGTTCATGGGTCAGAGTTGCCCGCAGTTCGGGGCTCGACCGACGAACATTCAACAGGAGATAGACCGGATTGTCCTCACACCCCGGAAGGTAGGGCCAGTTCTCTCCCCAGTTTCCGCCAAGGTCCACCAGCGCGACGTCCAGTTTCCCGTCCCCCCCGTTGTTGTTCTTAGAGGCATCCGAAATGGGTTCGCGTTCGAGAAACCCCTGGAGCTTTGGCCAGATGCGCGCATCGACTTCTTCTTTGAGATCCAGAGCTTTGTTCCGATCAGCTGTAATGCCCTTCCTGTGCCAGATTCTCATCTTGCCGTTGGCCGTATCGAGAGACTCCCACTGGGTCGATATGGGACAAGGGGTCGGCTGACGATGGGTACAAGGGGGAACACTCTGCAAAGGAGCCGAACCACTGGCCGCCTGCTGTCTGAAGTCATACCAGCTTCCTTCGTAAAACGGGGGGACCAGAAACGGAAGAAGGATCTCCTGCGCTTCTGGAGAGAGCGTATCGATCTTCTCGTACAGAGGTTCATAGATCCGTGTATCCCAGAGGGTCCCGTCGTCTCCACGGTATGCTGCTGGGAGCCGGCCGTCTCCAAAAGCCGCATACGTCTTGTAGATCAGCCCGGTTTCTTCATCAAGGCTGCCGGCGGCAACCGCTTCATCGATGACTTCGAAACTCGACAGCATCACTGCGTTTCGAGACTGAACAGGCAGGGTTGTGAAACTGAGAGGAACGGAATTCTGGCGAAGAGTCATCGCCGAAATCTCACGCGAAGCCCGAATCACAACAGATCCCTTCAATTGGGGTGCTTCCGGAAAGAGTTCCGTGACGAACCTGGCTTGACGACTGAGCGGACCGACCGTCAACGTAGACGTGTAGCGAATCGTATCCCTGTCATCTTCTATGAGTGTGAGATCGATTGTCGTTTCTTCGCTCCCGGGATTGAAGAGCGCGATTCCGGTGTTGGAAGAATCAGTGACTTCGACCGGAACTTGAAACTGGTCCATTCCAGTCGCTGCCCCTACACCGGCTTCAGTGAGAAACGCTCCCTGAGGGTCCAGGATCGAAAAGATCGTTGCTACCCCAACCGGGACATCAGAAGAGATTCGAGCGGCCCCACCGGTCACGGGCCGACTCCCTTCTGTGGTAACGGAAAGCGACCCCTGCGCTGCCAGCTCAACCTCGAAACTATCCTTCGTTCCCAGGCCCGGAAGCGTGACATCCAGTGGAAGGCCATTATCCTTGGTCAGTTTCAATCGAAGCGTTCCCGCTTGGTCAGTAAGGTTGAAAAGAAGGAACGTGGTCCGGATACTACCTCCCGAGAACTCTCCGTCAGCAACGTGAGGAATGGCGAATTCCAGTTGCTGGGAATCCAGCGAAACCACCGGAAGGGTCGTGAAAGAAAGAGGACTTGTGTTCTGCCTGAGCGTCATTGCCGCCAGTTCCTGGCTGGAATCGATCACCATCGTTCCCGTGAACTCTTGGATCTCGGAGAATAGTTCACCGGCAACAAAGCTTGCCCTATGCTTCCCAGGGCCCAAATCGAGTTGCGCGGTATCGACCTCCTCACCATCCGGAGTGAGTAACTTGAGTGAGATCGAAGCACTCTCTCCCCCTGGATTGAATAAAGCCAGGCCGGTATTGAAACTCGCTCGGGCATCGATGGGAATCATGAATCCAGTTCGCGGTTCGGTGCTGCCTACACCCGCCTCGGTGCGAAATCTGGCCTCACCATCGTACAGCGTGAAAATGGCAGAACTCCCGATCGGGCGATCACTCGAAATCCTGGCTGCTCCCACTGCCAGCGCTCCCTCCCCCGAGGTCTGAACGATCTTCGTTTCACCCAGGCCCAACTTCAGGGTGAATTGAGAACCTGTGCCCAAGACACCGAGGTTCACCGTCATCGGAGTCCCATCACTCTTGGTCAATGACAGATCAATTGAGGCTTCTCCATTCGATGTGTTGAAGAAAACGAACGTCGTGCGAATGCTCCCACCTGCAAATTGTCCATTACCGACTTGCGGCAGGTAGGCTGTAATCTGGGCAAAGAGCCCCCC
>CP070717.1:1965962-1990307 GCA_020350445.1 Acidobacteriota bacterium
TACAAGAGATACGGTGAAGGCCCAAAGGCGGTGGACGCCGTCAATGGACTCGATTTGATTGTGGAGCAGGGGAAATGTTTCGGTCTGCTCGGTCCGAATGGTGCCGGAAAAACAACCACGGTTGAGATTCTGGAGGGCCTGCTGGAACCGACCTCGGGAAGAATTGAGATCCTGGGCCGTCACTGGGGACAGGGGTACGACGACGAAATCCGGCAGCGGATCGGTATGACGCTTCAGGAGACCCGGTTTCAGGATAAGCTGAGCGTGCTGGAGATCCTGAGGCTGTTCCGGAGCTTTTACCGGAATGGGATTGAACCGGAAGAAGCTATTTCACTGGTTTCCCTGGAAGAGAAGTCCAATGCCTGGGTCCGGGAACTCTCCGGAGGCCAGAAACAGCGACTGGCGGTTGCCGTTTCACTGGTCGGAGATCCCGAACTCCTGTTTCTCGACGAACCCACGACCGGCCTGGATCCTCAGGCCAGGCGTCAGCTCTGGGACGTCATTTCAAGCTTGAAGGAGAGAGGCCGGACGATTCTCCTGACAACCCACTACATGGATGAGGCAGAGAAGCTGAGTGATCGGATCGCTATTGTTGACCATGGAAAGGTGATTGCCCTGGGCTCACCGCGGGAGCTGATTCAACAGCTGGGTGGTGATCACGTGGTGGAATTCAGTCTCGAGCGGACCTCCGAGCAGAAGGCTGAAGTGGACAACTTTCTTGCGCTGTCGGAAGTCACCCATTGCGTCGAAGAACTCGACGAGTTTCATTTAACGGTCCAGCACCCACATTTGGCGATTCCGGCCTTACTCGCGATGACGAGTGAGCGGAACTGGAAGCTCAAGCACCTGACCACGCGGCATGCGAACCTGGAAGATATCTTTGTCAGCCTGACCGGGAGGCATTTGCGCGATGAATAGCTCTCGGCCGATTTCCCAGTTGATTCTCTGCAATATCAAGGCCTCCATGCGCGAACCGGAGGCTATCTTCTGGACCTATGGATTCCCCTTGTTGATGATTGTCTGCCTGGGGATTGCCTTCGACACCTCGGCCCCCCAGCAGCAGTTGGTCGATGTCGTCGACGGACTGGGAAGTGAGCAGATCCTCGAGGCGCTGTCTGATGACAAGCAGTTTCGCGTGTTCGAAGGAAGCGAAGATGAAGTCCTCGAGCGCCTCAAGCGGAACAGGACGCAGATCGTTGTGAAGGCGGCCCCCGATGGGAGCGTCGAATACTTCTTTGATCCGACCAACCCCGATGCCCGAATAGCGCGTGGAATCGTGGATGACACCCTGCAGAAGGCAGCGGGGCGAGCGGACGCCCGTCCGGTCACGGATGAAACGGTTACTGCTCCCGGGTCACGTTATGTCGATTTCCTCGTCCCGGGACTGATCGGCTTGAACTTGATGGGTGGGGGCATGTGGGGTGTCGGTTTTTCCCTGGTCGACATGAGGATCAAGAAGCTGCTGAAACGGATGCTTGGAACACCGATGAAGCGTTACCAGTTTCTGGCGGCGATGGTTGGAACGAGGGCGCTTTTCTTCATCCCGGAAGCCTTCGCCCTGCTGCTCGTTGCCAAGCTGATCTTCGGCGTACCCATTGTCGGGACAATCCCCGCAATTATTCTGGTCGCGTTCTGCGGCATGTCCGCTTTCGCCGGACTGGGGCTCCTGGCGGCTTCCCGTGCCCAACGGATCGAGAGCATCTCAGGGATCATGAACGTGGTGATGCTCCCGATGTGGCTCTGTTCCGGTGTCTTCTTTTCGAACGAACGATTTCCGGCAATTATGCAGCCCTTCATTCAGGCGCTGCCGCTGACGCAACTGATCAATGCCCTGCGTGCCGTTATCCTGGAAGGGCAGGGAATCATCGACCAAGCGTTTCCCCTCATTATCCTGGCGGCCTGGGCCGGAGTCACCTTCCTCGTGGCGTTGAAGATCTTTCGCTGGAACTAGGTTTCTTTGAAGAGCCTCCGATCATTTAGGATCGATCGGACTGACCTCGAGAACCGCTTCAGCACTTCTACCACCGTCGGAGTAGACGTATCCGATACTTGCCGTAATCTCGCTCGGACTGACGCCACCTGGAAGTGGTAGTTCGGCTCGTACCTGTCCGGCTGCCGGAACCTTTCTCCAAAAGCGCGAGAGGGGGTGACCATTGCGGTAGAGCTGGATCAGGGCGACCTCAACGTCACGTCTGGACTCCGGGGCACGAATCGTCACTTCGACGAATGCTCTTTGGCTCGCTTCGAAGGAGATCTCCGCGGCGTTGCTGCTGTCAGCTCGGCCCGTCAGAACAGGGAACGCTGTCAGAATCGGGACATCTTCCGGAAAGGACGCCGGAGCGTCATCTTGAAGCAGGACAGTCACAGCCACGGGTGTCGAGCTCTCCACAGTCATGCTCCCCGTCATCTCATTGACACCTGAAACGTGAGCGAAGAAATCACTTTCGTTCACGAACCGGGCCATGTGTGCACCTTCTGCCAGGTTAACCGTCTGGGTCCCGAGGAGGTTGAAGTCGGTATCGTAGAGACGAAGAGTGAGGTTGGCGACCGCCTGGGCCGTGGCGCCTGATGCCGGAGGATTGACCAGTGCCAGTCCGATGTTGTTCGATCCCCTGGTATCGATAGGCGTACTGAAGTTCGAGGTGGGTGAGCTGGCAGGAACCCCGGCTTTTGTCATTGCCACGCCGTTGTCCTGACGAGTGAAGATCCCCGTGCCGGAAACCCCGTCGGGGGCAGTCACTCGGGCGTATCCAACCTTGAGGGTTGTGGAATTCCCAGGAGTCTGGAGGAAGACAGTCTCACCCCTGTCGAGATTCAGGTTGAAAGAGGAAGACGTTCCTAGTCCGACGATTGGAATCTCCATCGGTGCCCCGTTTGGAGTGGCGAAGAAGTCGACCGTCACTGCCGCTCCTTCCGTACTGGTATTCTCGAGAACGAGCAACGTATTAAAGCTGATCGCCCCGGAAACACCTTCGCCGACCTGGGGCAGGTAGAACGTCGAAGTAGTAGCCGCTGGACTCGTCAGTTCGAGGTTGAAGGTGCTTTTGGCGTCTCCACCGAAATCTGGATCAGGGGTACCGTTGCCTGAGGCCGTCTTGGCTGTGAGATTGAGCTGCCCTGAGCCAGTGGCGCTGTTGATTAAGCCCGATGGGACATTCGGAGCCTCTGCCGTCGCTGATCCGTCCAGCCCAATTGTGATCGTTAGAGGACCATATATAGGGTTGTCGGGATCGGTCAGGGTGATCCCCGTAGCGGGATCGAAGACACCTTCCATGGTAAACGGGGCATGGGGCGGAGATACCGCGAAGATCACACCCCCGAGTGTCACTTCACCGGTGACATCGTTGCCTGCGACGGTGACGTCAACGGACATCGAGCCCGTGCCGAAACCACTGGTCCAGGATCCTGTCCAGGTTCCGGCGAATTGGCTGATTTGGCCAGCTGTCATCGTCGTCATAAGTACGATGAGGGAAAAGGTTAGGACGGCTCCGACAAACGGAGACAGGCAGTAAGGCACTAGATCGCGATACTTCATCGACTCTTCTCCGGGTTTCGAGATAGATTGTGGCTCTGTTAGAATCCGATAAGTTTGCATCAATCCTAGCATGCCGCCTCAAGGAAGGAAAGCTTCTATCGACACACGACGACGAGGCCCCGGGAACGAGGGGCAAGAGCCAATTGCGATTGTCGGCATCGGTTGTCGCTTTCCGGGAGGGGCGGACAACGCCGGGGCATTTTGGGAATTGCTCTGCGGTGGAGTCGACGCGATCACTGAAATCCCTGACGATCGATGGGACATCGATTCCTTTTATCAACCCGAACCTGCCGGCCCCGGAAGAACAAATAGCAAATGGGGCGGATTCATCGAAGGGATCCCCCTGTTCGACCACGGTTTTTTCCGAATCTCACCGCGCGAAGCCGCCCTGATGGATCCTCAACAGCGGCTATTACTCGAGGTGGCCTGGGAAACGTTTGAAGAGGCAGGCCAGAGTATGGAAACCCTTGCTGGTAGTCGTACCGGCGTATTCATCGGTGCCTCAAACCTCGACTATTTAGCTCTTCAGCAGAGCGCATCGGGCCTGGGACACCTCGACAAGCACAGCGGAACCGGGTCGGCTCTGAGTATTCTCGCCAACCGCATCTCCTTTGCCTTTGACTTGCGAGGGCCAAGTCTTGCGATCGATACGGCCTGTTCCTCATCCCTGAACGCTGTCCATCTCGCTTGCCGGAGCCTCTGGAATCGGGAATCGACGCTGGCTCTCGCCGGCGGAGTGAATTTGCTGATAACTCCGGGGACGTTCGTCGGTTTCAGTCGCTTGTCGATGCTCTCCGCTGATGGGCGCTGCAAGGCATTTTCAAGTGATGCCAATGGATACGTGCGAAGCGAGGGTGCCGGTCTTGTCTTGCTCAAGCCAATTTCGCAAGCCTGTCGGGAGGGTGATCGCATCTATGGTTTGATCCGGGGCACTGGAATCAACCAGGATGGGCAAACGAGCAGCCTCACTGTTCCGAGCCAGCAAGCACAGGAACTGCTGCTCCGTGAGATCTGTGATTCGGCGGGTCTCCGGCCTGACCAGATTGATTATGCTGAAGCCCATGGAACGGGAACGCCTATCGGGGATCCGATCGAGGCTTTGGCACTGGGACGGGTCTTCGGAGGACAGCGGTCGGGAAGGGGACCGCTGCTGATCGGATCGGTCAAGACGAACATCGGACATCTTGAACCGGCATCAGGCATTGCCGGGCTGATCAAGGCAGTGCTCTGTCTGAAACATCGGTTTCTCCCTGCGAACTTGCACTTTCGTGAACCGAACCCGGAGATCCCCTGGGATGAACTGAACCTGCGAGTGGTCGAGGAACCGCAGACGTGGTCGTCCGAAGCGCTGACTCGGCGGTCGGTAGTCTGCTCGTTTGGTTTCGGAGGGGCAAATGCCGCGGTGCTTTTGGAAGAGTTTGAGGCGGCCCCGGGGGGAAGCGGCAGCCACCCGACTGAAGGTGAGAAGGCGACGGCGCGAGTAGCGGGAACGCTCCTGGTTCTCTCGGCACGGACTGAGCCGGCGCTGCGCTCTCTAGCCGCAGCTTGCCGTGAACAGATCGATCAGTCCAGGAGTGAACCGGAGTTCCTCAAAGACCTTTGCTGGAGTGCCGCGTGCCGGCGGTCCCATTTCGAGCATCGGTTCGCCGCCGCCGCGGACGACCTGACCGGGCTGAGTTCTGCACTGGAGGAATTCTCCGGTGGCCATCCGAACGAAGGGGTGACCTTTGGGAGGGTTCCGGCAGGAGTCAGGGCTCGCCCTTGGTTTGTCTTCTGCGGACAGGGAGCCCAGCGGTGGGACATGGGGCATGGTCTGCTCGAGTCGAACTCTGTATTTCGAGACAGCGTCCGCAAGACAGCTCGACTGTTTCAGGAGGTGGCGGGTTGGTCGCTCGAGGAGGAATGGCTGCGGGTAGAAACAGCGAGCCGACTGAATGAAACGTGTGTGGCTCAACCCGTTCTATTCGCCTTCCAGGTGGCTCTTGCACAACTCTGGATTTCCTGGGGAGTCGAACCGGGAGGGGTGCTCGGACACAGTGTCGGCGAGGTGGCTGCTGCTCATATCGCAGGGGCTCTCTCCCTGGAGGATGCCGTCCAGGTGATCTACAACCGTTCACACTGGATGGAACTGGCTGGCGCCCGTGGCGGGATGCTGGCAGTCGGCCTGACTCGGGAGCAGGCGCAGGCTCTGATCGGCGAGACCGAGGCGGAGATCGAACTGGCGGCGATCAACAATCCGGGAATGCTGACACTCTCGGGGACCATTCAGGACCTGCAGAAGGTTGAAGAAACTCTGCGGGCACAGGGTGTCTTCCATCGCCGTCTGCAGGTGGACTACGCATTTCACAGCCGGTTGATGGAACCGGTCGAAGAAACGCTTCGGTCCTCACTGCAGTCGATCACCTCCCGTTCGTTGAGCTGCGAAATGATTTCGACCGTGACAGGCCTGGCCGTTGATTCCGGCGAACTCGACTCCGAATACTGGTGGAGGAATATCCGCCAGACCGTAAGGTTTGGGCCCGCGGTCCAGCTGGCACTGCAGATGGGCGCTATGGGTTTCCTCGAAATTGCTCCGCACCCCATCCTGAGGGCTTCACTTCTGGAGTGCGCCGGAACCGCTGGCAAAACCGTGACCGCCATCGGTTCACTCGAGCGGGACCTGCCCGATGAACTAGCCCTCTGCCGAAACCTGGGACGGCTTTACGTTGAGGGGTTCGCGGTTCGGTGGGAAGGAGTCTTTGGGAAGAGAGCCCGCTATATTCCACTGCCGGCCTATCAGTGGCAGCGAGAAGAACACTGGAGCGAACCGGCGGTCTCCCGAGAAATGCGACTCGAACGGTCTGCTCACCCGATTCTGGGCAGAAGGAAACGGGAAGCGCAGCCGACTTGGGTAAACGCCATCCTGCCAACCCAGCCGGCGATACTGCAGGATCACCGGATACACGACAAGCTGATCCTGCCCGGGGCAGCGACCGTGACAGCTGCTCTTGCTGCGGGAGGAGAACTGTTTGGGGCTCACCAATTCAGCATCGACCACCTGCAGATCCGGTCTCCCTGCATCCTACAAGAGGAGGAGGCTACTCGCTTCCAGAGCATCTTTGACAGGGAAGCATCGAGTCTGAAGATCTTTACTGTGAAGGAGGGTTCTGACGATTGGGCGCTGCACTGTCGGTGCGATCTTCGACCGATCAATTCCGCCCAATGTCAGCCGGATATTGACTTGGAAGCAGCTCGGCGGCGATGTCATCGAAGGATCGGCGCCCGAGAGCTCTACACCGGTTTCTTCGAACGTGGGCTGGATTATGGGCCGTCGTTTAGCTGTGTAGTCGATCTCCAATTCAGCGCATCGGAATCGATCGGCCACCTTAAGGCCCCCAAGCCTTTGGGGGAAGGTTTTACGTCGGGAGTGATTCACCCGGCCCTCCTGGATGCCTGTTTCCAGACCGTTTTCTGTCACCTGGTTCCTCGGATTGGAGAGACAGACGTGTATGTTCCGGTATCTATTCGTCGGATTAGAACCTGGGACAGAGCGGGGGAGCAGTTGTACTCTCGGCTCGAGGTGGTCAAGGATGATCCCTCCGTGATTGAGACCAACCTCTGCATCTGCAATAACGAAGGTGCCGTCCTTGCGGAAATGCTCGGCCTTTGCTTCCAACGGGTCGAACTAGGCGAACTAAATCGTCACAACAGACTCTTTCTGCGCACTCGCTGGGAAAGCATCGACCGGGATGAAACGGTTCGAGTACCTTTAATCGATCGACTCACCGCGGCAGGAATCCAGCAGAGGCTGCAAGAATCCTTTCAGCGGTTTGAGCAGGAGCTCAACCTTACCGGGCGATGTCAGGCTTTCGAAAAGGACTCTCGTCCCTTCTTCTCGGAGGTTGTTTTCGACGGGCTGGCGAGATGCGGAATCGAATCGAACGGGAACGCGCTGATTCAGGTGAACGAACTCGAGGACCGGCTTCCCGTTCACCGACTGACAGGGGTGTTAGAGCTCCTGAGCGACGTCGGTCTGCTGGAGGCTGCCGGCGGTGATTTTAAGGTGCTGGCCCAGAGGGCTTCAATCGATGTTGAACAGGAGTACCGGCGCCTGCTTCGGACGCATCCCCAGTTCTGCAATGAACTGTTTCTCTTCTACACGCTGGCGCCTCGGTTAGTCTCATTGCTCGCCGACGACGTCGGAACGGCCCCACTGCTGTCGAGCCTCAACTTGGTGTCAATGCTGGAGGATGCATTCGAATCGGGGTATCCCTGGCGTGCGCAGGACTTCCTGCTGACTCGCTTCGTCCATGAGTTCCTGAGGGTGCGTCGATTGGATCGCCCAGTAAGGCTGCTTTTTCTGAATCCCAGCTCTGCCAGTTGGATCAGCGGTTGGGCAGAAACACTTCCTCGGGGAGGTTTTGAATGCGTCGTGACCCACGCATCGCAAGCGACGCTGGACCGCTTAAAGGATCACCTTGGTGACGATCCAAGAATCGTTTTCACTCCTCTTGATCTAAGGTCGAATCTCAGCGATAAGCTGACAGAGTCCGGACCTTTCGATCTGGTTGTCTCCCCAGAGTCTGTTCTGGAGGGGGAACATCCCGCAGAAACTCTTCGCAAGATACAGCAATTGCTGGCCGCCGGGGGAGATCTTCTCATCCTGGGAGCGCCGACGGTCCCATCTATCATTCGATGTCTGTCGCTCTTTGTCGACCGCGACCGAGGTGTTACGCAGAGGCGTGAGCCCGGAGAAGGGAATCTCCCGGGGAAGACTCTCGACCGACTCCTGCCGGGGAGCGGGGTACTCGTTGCCGAGGTCTTCAACCCAGAGGGTACCCGCGATCCTATGCTCCGGTGGATTCAGTTTCTGCCCATGGTTCATGAGGGCACGCAACCGGTTCTCACTCCGCCGTCCTCCAGGAGTTGGCTGCTGCTGGGTGATCGGAGTGGCTATGTCGAGGCGCTTGCGTCATCGCTCGAATCTCTGGGACAGAACCCGGTCGTGCTGGATCGAAGCTGGAACGCAGAATCGGTCCGAAAGCAGGGGAACGGTCCGCTGACTGATGAACTCAGGGCGTTCGTCACCGAGGCAGGTGTTGCCTTCGAGGGAGTTGTGGACTTGCGTGCCCTTGATCTCGAACCGACCAATTCCGGAGCTGAACTCCATCTCGAAGAGATCGAGTCAGAGATTCTCTCGTTGGCTCAATCGGCAGGGGCCTTGAATGAACTTGGCCCGGCGCAGAAGAGACCTCGCTTGTATCAGATCACGCGGAATGCTCAGGACATCAATTCGACGGGGCAGTTGGTTGACCCGAAACAGACTGCCTTTTGGGGAATCGGCCGGGTGATTACTGCGGAAATGCCGAGCCTCGAGGCAGTGCGAATCGACATCAGCGATTGCGACCGGGAGCAGGAAATCCGCACGCTGACAGGACTTCTGGTCCAGGGAGACTGCGATGACGAGATGGCGGTCCGAGGCAGGCAAAGTTTTACACTGCGATATGTTTCCGGCCTTTCTCAAGAACCGGAATCCAGGGACCTCATACACCAAGAAGAGTTCGACAACTGGTGTCTAGTTGCGACGAATCGGGGCTCAATCGACGGTTTGACATTCGAATCGGACGAACGGGCCGCACCCGGACCCGGACAGGTGGAGATCGACGTCTCGACGGTGGGGCTCAATTTCGCTGACTTGATGAAGGCGCTCAGAATCTACCCCGGCGGAATCGATGAGACGATCAGAATCGGCGGGGAATGCTCTGGCAGAATCGTCCGAGTCGGTGAAGGCGTCGAGGGTCTCAAGGTGGGCCAGGCGGTAGTCGCCCTCGCGAATGGATCCGTAGCCTTCTTTGTCACAACACGGGCAGAGGCTGTGACGGTCGTGCCTGAACTCTTAAGTGCGGAAGATTTCGCAACCGTTCCGATCGCTTTCCTGACCGCACATTACGCAATGAACCATCTGGCCAAGGTGAAGAAGGGTGAAAGGGTCCTGATTCATCTGGCTAGCGGAGGTGTCGGTCTGGCAGCCGTTCAACTGGCGAAACTCGCCGGGGCCAAGGTGCTGGCGACAGCAGGAAGCCGTAGGAAGAGAGATTTTCTTAGATCGCTCGGTATCTTACATGTATTTGACTCACGTTCATTCGAGTGCGGAGATGAGATCCGTAAGTTGACGAATGGGGAGGGAGTCGATGTCATCCTCAACGCACTTGCCGGTCAAGCGATTGCAGAGGGGTTGGCGATTCTCGCCAAATATGGACGTTTCATCGAAATCGGGAAGAGAGATATTTACGGGAACACCCGGATCGGCCTGGGACCCTTTCAGAAACAGATCTCCGTACAATCCCTCGATCTCGATGCGCTGATCAGGGAGCAGCCGGATAAGGTGCGAATGCTGCTTCAGGAGGTGGAACTGCTGTTCCGGAAGGGGAAACTTACACCGTTGCCGTCGAGGACTTTTCCGGTAACGCAGGCGAAGACAGCTTTTCGGTACTTTTCGCGAGCGCAACAGATCGGAAAGGTGCTGCTTTCGATGAAGTGCCAGGTTCCCCCAGTCGTCAGGCGACATCGGAAGCTGCAGGGGATCAGGCAACACGGGACCTATCTCGTCACCGGGGGAATGGGAGGTTTTGGAATACGGGTTGCCGACTGGCTGGCTCTGAAGGGGGCGGGGAGTATTGCGCTTGTTGGGAGGAGGCCTCCAGCTGAAAGCGTTCTGCGGAGGATAGACCGTTTGGAGACTACCGGTGTCGAGGTGCGGTGTTTTCAAGCTGACGTCGGATCTTTGGAGGGATTAGGTTCAGTTTTGGAGGAGGTAAGGGACTCAATGCCACCCCTGTGCGGGGTCTTTCATGCAGCAGCAGTCTTCAACGATGCGATTGTCCGTAACCTCGATCGGTCGGACCTGCATGAGGTGTGTAATCCGAAGATTGCAGGAGCATGGAATCTGCACAAGCTTACTGAAACAGCGAACCTTGATCACTTTGTACTCTTCTCATCCGCTGCCTCAGCCTTTGGGAATCCCGGACAGGCAGCGTATTCAGCGGCAAATGCGTTTCTAGATGGACTGGCAGGGTATCGTCAGGGGTTGGGATTAGCCGCTGTTTCGGTTCAGTGGGGGCTGATCGAAGGAGAAGGGTTTGCCGCTCGCAATATCGATGTATCAAGGAGACTGAAGGCGGCCGGAGTGAATCTGTTGAGGCCGGAACAGGCGCTCGTTGGCCTGGAATTGATTCTGAAGAACGGTGCTCCAACAATGGCCATGTTCGATGTCGACTGGAAGAAGTGGAGCCGGCTCTGGGGATCGCGTCCACCGGCGCGGGTCCAGCAGTTGCTCAGTGCAACGTCGGCGGAACCACGCAGTCAGGGGGCTGGAAGACTCAGGGAAGCGCTTTTGGCGGCTTCTGGAGTTGAGCGATTTCAGCTTGCAGCCGGGCTTCTGACCGACCGGCTGGCGCGTATTCTGGGTACGGGAGCTGACCGGGTTGACCCGGACGTCTCGATCATCGATCTCGGGCTGGATTCGTTAATGGGAATCGAACTTCGAAACTGGGTTGAGACTGAATTCGGGCTCGATCTCGCCTCGGTTGAGTACCTGAAGGGCCCGACATTGAATGAGCTTTGCAGCCTGCTTTTGGAGAAACTGGGCTCGCAAGAGGCCGCAGCGTCCGTCCACTACGGTGGAAGGAAGGTAGAGGAGAGCCGGGAAGGAACCGATGTCACTGAAGAATAGAGGAATCGGCAGTTCGCCCGGAGTGGAGGCGGTCACTTCGTTCGGTCAAGAGCGACTATGGATTCTCGAACAGCTGCGCCCGGCCAGTCGGGCGCATCGGCTCTGCAGAGCTTTCAGGATCTTACACCACATTTCTGAGGCCTTGGCCGAAGAGGTGCTGCGTGAAATGGTGAACCGGCATGAGATTCTGCGGACGACTTTTCGTTACCGGGAAGGGGGTCCATTACAGTTCATTTCGAGTGAGGTGAAGGCGGCCCTGACGGTGATCGATCTTCGGGAGGTTTCGAAGTCAGAACGTGACAGGGAACTCAACCAGGCAATTCGGAGTGAACTGAGTCTCCCCTTTGACCTTTCAGCCGGGCCGCTGTTCCGAACGACCCTGCTCTGGACTGCGGCGGACGAAACGGTCATCCTCCTGCACGGACATCACATCGTCTTCGATGGACCATCGCTCGAGATCGCCCTGCGCGAGATCGTAATGAGCTACTTAGCCAGAGATGCAGGAAAACCGTCTTCACTGCCCGAGCTGGCCCTTCAGTACCGAGACTTCGCCGAGGACCAGCGGTTACAGATTCAGGGCGACAGGCTCGAGTGGCTCACTCGCTACTGGAAGCAACGATTGACCGGAGTTCCTGTTCTTGAGTTACCGTTGCGCAAGACAAGGCCGCGGGCCCGCAGTTTCGAAGGGGCGTTGTTTCAGTTTGAGGTCCCTCCAGAGATCCACCGGGCACTTCTCGAACTGGGCGCGTCCGAGAGGGCGAGCCTGTTTGCCACTCTGATGACGGTTTGGAAGGTCCTTCTTGCCCGCTATTCTCAAGAAGAGGACGTCGCCGTGAGGACGCCGGTCTCCTTGAGAGGTCGGAGCGGTCTGGAAAGCCTGATCGGTTTCTTTGTCAACACTCTAGTCATTCGTTCCGACCTATCGGGAAATCCGCCGTTCCGTGCGCTGTTGAGGCAGGTACAGGAGGCTGTTCTGCAAGCGAGAGCCCATCAGGATCTGCCGTTCGAACTCCTCGTTCGAGACGTTCGCTCCGAGCAGCAGGATTTGAGCCGGCCCGTCCTCGCCCAGCACGGCCTTGTCTTCAACCGGCTTCCCGGGTACGGGAATGGAAATGAACTTACCCGAAGCATTCGACCTCTGGAAATTGATCCCGGGATCGCGATGCTCGATCTTACAGCGTATGTTTGGGCGGGTGAGCGATTGACGGTTTCCCTGGAATTCCGGACTGACCTCTTTGACCGAGCGTTTATCGAAGGGTTCGCCGGTCATTTCAAGAACCTCCTGGTGGGAGTGGCCAGCGACCCGGACTGTCGAATCCTTGCTCTCCCGTTGTTGGATCGAGAGGAACGCAAGCGTCTGCTTGAGTCCTTTGGCCGAGGAGAGCCGTTCGACCAGGATCCCATCCGAGTCGACCAGCGTTTCGAACAACAAGCGAAGCTGCACCCGAAACTGCCCGCTGTTCAGGCAGGGTCGACTCTCACGTCCTACAGTGAGTTGAACGATCGGGTCAACCGCCTCGCCGCATTGTTGAACGATCGCGGTGTGACTCGAAGCCAGAGGGTGGGCATCTACCTGGAGCGATCCCTCGAGCTGGTTTACTCCGTTCTCGCGGTCCTGAGGACGGGTGCCGCCTGGGTCCCCCTGGATCCCAGCCTCCCCGAACTGCGACTGAGTTCGATTATCGAGGACTGCCGACCGGTCATAATCTTGAGCAAGGGAGCGAAGGTCGCGGGAAATCTCCAGTCAGACGCAGGGGAAGGGACCACCCCGGAAGTCATATTCATTGACGAGGCCCTTGACGGGGCAGCCCCCCGCTCGATTGATCATCTCGAACCAGGGGCGGAATGGGAAGATCCGGCCTATCTCATCTACACGTCGGGATCGGGTGGCACTCCAAAGGGCGTTGAAGTCAGTCATCTGGCACTGGCAAATCATATGCAATGGATGCAGCAGGAGTTCAGATTCAGCCCGTCAGACGTTGTGCTCCAGCGGACCTCGCTCAGTTTCGATGCATCGATCTGGGAGCTATTCGCTCCTCTCCTTTCAGGCGGATGCCTGGTTCTGGCAAACCCCAGGCGCGATTGTGAACCGGGGTACCTGGTCGAACTCATTCGAGCCGCAAACGTGACCACCTTACAGATGGTCCCATCTCTGCTGCGATTTCTGGTCCAGGAAAAAGGCCTCGGTGACTGCACTTCGCTCAAGAGGGTCTTCAGTGGTGGAGAAGTCCTGCCTGCTGAACTTGTTCATAGATTCCGGGAGCAGAATTCGGCAAAGTTCTACAACCTCTACGGCCCGACAGAGACCTGTATCGATGCGACTTGGTACGAATGCAGCGGAAGTGAGGACGAGGGGGTCATGCCTCTCGGACGGCCGATTCACAACATGCAAGCCCTAGTTCTCGATTCGAACCTCTCGCCGGTGCCGACACTGGTTTCAGGAGAGCTCTGTCTCGCCGGGAAAGGACTGGCCAACGGTTACCTCGGTCTACCTGAACGAAACTTGAGTCTGTTCGTACCCCATCCGTTCGGACCTCCAGGAGCACGTCTCTACCGCACGGGAGATCGCGCTCGGTTTCGGGAGGATGGGCTGTTGGAATTCAGGGGACGAGTCGACCGCCAGATCAAGATCGGCGGAGTCCGGGTGGAACCAGCCGAGATTGAGGCGGCCCTTCTCGAGTTCCCTTCGGTCTCAGAATGTGTTGTCGTCCCGACGACCAGGGAAGGACAACCGATGAAGTTGGCCGCTTTCCTTGTGGGTGACACCACTAGAGTGATCCCGGCAGCGGAACTGAGAAGGTCCCTGCGTCTTCGGTTACCGTCAAGCATGATTCCGTCCCACTTTGTCCAACTCGAAGTAATCCCGAAGCTACCGGGAGGAAAGATAGACTACCAGGCGCTTCCTGCCGCTGAAGGAGAGGATTCCGGAAGTCGCGCCCCTTCACGCAAGCCTGGAAATCAGGTTGAAGAAAGTCTCATGCGTATCTGGGAGGAGATCCTGGGCGTCGAGGTTCGGGGCATCGATGATGACTTTTTTGATCTCGGCGGAGCCTCGATCCAGGTGATTCAGGTTGCCGTTCGGGCCGAAAAAGAAGGGTTCCGTTTGAGGCCGGAATGGGTCTTTGAATTTCCCACCATCGCCGGACTGGGGGCGAGAATCCAAGCGGCGCAAGAGTCGCCCGATGCTGAATGGAACCGGGAAGATCAGGGTTTCGACCATTTGGACCGGACGGACTGTCGCAGATTTGAAGGACCTGCGGCCGCTACTGTGCGATCTGGCCTGCGATCGGTCATCGAGAGCCTGGGTGTTTACCTACCGCCGAAGGTTGTGAGTACCGACGAGATCATTCGGCAGTGTCGCAGTAGGGTCAGGCTTCCGCTTAGCCGGTTGACCGGTATCGATAACAGGCGGATGGCTGGAGAAGATGAGTTCTCGATCGATTTGGCACGCCGGGCCATCGAAGAATGTCTCCAGCATTCGAAGTATTGTGCGTCCGATATCGATCTGATCGTCAGCTGTTGCATCTCACGCTACGATGATCGCCTTAGAATCAGCTATGAGCCTTCGACAGCTATCAAGTTGAAGGCGGCTATGGGATTTGATCGCGCGGTCGCTTTCGACATCACGAATGCCTGCGCCGGGATGTTCACCGGAATCCTCCTTGCCGACACCTTGATCCGACAGGGAGTTGTCAACCGAGCCCTTTTGGTCAGCGGCGAATACATTACACATTTGACCCAGACGGCTCAGCTCGAGATCCAGGCATTTCTCGATTCTCGGCTGGCTTGCTTGACGCTGGGCGATGCCGGAGCCGCGGTCTTGCTAGAACGCTGTGAAGACGAGCGTCTCGGATTCCATGCCATCGATCTTTGTACATTTGGTGACTTGAGTTCCCTGTGCGTCGCGAAGGCGACGTCGGAGCCCCACGGAGGGGCGATTATGCACACGGATATGATGAAGGTCACGGAGACGGCAACTCGAAACGCAATGCTGCATACCGCACAGACCCTTCGCCGGTCGGACCGAAGCCTGGAGGACTTTGACTACCTGATCACCCATCAGACTTCCCGAAACGCCCTGCGTGGGGCCGCAACCGAGATTAACCGATTGCTTGGCGTGGAGGCCTGTCGGGAAGAAAACCTACTCGATAACCTGGCCGAACGCGGCAACACAGCATCGACCAGTCATTTTGTGACCCTCTGGGACAAGATCCAGGAGAGGAGAATCCACAGCGACCGGAATGTCTTGTTCAGCATTACCGGTTCAGGTCAAACAATCGGAACAGCCCTCTACCAGCTGGATGACCTTCCTGACCGCCTCAGACGGCCTGTTGACAAGAGGAAAAGCCTCCAGCCGGTGGCGGAAACGACTGAGAATTGCTTCAGCATAGGTGACTCGGATCAACGGGTTCGAATTCTTAACGTAGGACTGAGTGAACGAGGATCGAACGAGAAGAATCGAGCGGTTGCGATGGCCGTAGCAGCAGCCGAGTGCTGTCTGGAGGACTGTTGCGGTGAGCGCCAGGAAATCGGACTGGTCATTCATAGTGGCGTCTACCGGGACGAATTCCTGACGGAACCAGCCTTGGCGGCATTCCTTGCCGGAGAACTCCGCCTCAATGCATCGCCCGATGGGCTCGATGGGCGAAGAACCCTGGCGCTGGATCTGATGAATGGTCCCGTCGGAGTGATGAACAGTTGTCTCGTTGCTTCGCGGTTTATCCTGGAGGGACGGACGCGTCTGGCCCTGATTACCACTTCGGAAATTGAGAACAATCTCGGACTCTCGGACCGGCCCTGCATTGGGCTGTTGGAGTCGGGTTCGGCTCTCCTCCTCTGCCACTCGGGGGAAGAGAACAGCGGTTTTGGAGCGTTCTGCTTTCGAGACTTCCCCTCCTACATCGACCTTGTTCAGAGCTATGTCACTCAGTCTTCCAGTGCCCCATATATCGTCTATCGTCAGAACGAGGGCTGGGAAGAGGTCTACCTGGAGTGTATCGAGAGGACGGTTCAGGAACTTCTGGATTCGCAGGGGATTTCTTCCCGGGACCTTTCATTTGTCGTCCCTCCCTTCTTCAGCAGGGGTTTCGTCGCAGCCCTCGCGGACCGGCTGAAGATCGACCAGGATTGGATGCCCTCCATTCCAGCGCAGCAAGGAAAGCACTACACGGCGGCCCTCGCCGCGGGTTTTCGTGCAGTATTAGAGCAGCGCATCGCCGGTCCGGGTGAGTTAGGGCTGTTGATCACAGTCTCGCCGGGGGTTCAGGTGGGATGTGCCCTCTACTACCTGTGAATCCATGACACGGGGAACTGCTCCAGCAAGGGGTCAAACGCCGCCTCGTTTTCGCCGACTGAATCGGTAACGGATGCGACCCCAGCGGGTCAGCAAAAGGTGTGCGCCGGCGAGAATCCAACGGCTCCGATCTGGAGGAATCGACCAATACACGGCAGGGGGAGGAGTGACGCGGTGGGACAACGGGGCAGGGTCCATGCCTACCGTACCCGTCAGCACGCCTACTTCCGCATCGAAGGAGGCTACGGTTGCACCGTCAGCATCACAGATTCTCGATCCACCATCGAAACGAAGAGGGGTATGTGCAAAGAGGCGCCCCGGAATCCTGCCCTGAAGTTCGACAGCCCCTCCCTTGTTGGAAAGGAGGACGGGAGCATTGCAGAACTGGGCGTACTCCGCCGCGATCCGGTGGAACAGTGAGTCCATGAGTAACGCGAAACGGTTTGGATGAGGCTGGGAAGGCCAGCAATGGGGCATCAGGATCAGGTCAACCTCAGCCTCCCGGAATTCTGCAAGGCAGTCACGGAGGTAGTTATCGAAGCAGATTCCGACGCCAATTCGACCCAGTCTGGTCGGAATGACCCGAGGAGACAAGGAGTTTCTGAACAGGGGACCTTCCAGGAAACCGTGGGAGCGTTTTCGAACCCGACCGGCGATCACACCGTCAGGCTGCAGGAGGGTAAAGGTATTGAACAGATCACGGCCTGAGTCTTCGAGATAGCCAGCTCCGATATGGATTCGGTGTCGCTTCGCCATTTCACACAGCCATCTCTCGGTGAGCCCACCGCGGGATTCTGTAGAGTCCCAGAGATCCGGTCCGAGCGTATAGGGGACCGCCAGCAATTCAGGGCAGAGGACTAACTGCGCCCCGGCATCAGCTGCTTCGGCAACCAGTCTAGACGCTTCCTCCAGTGCGCTGGTAGGACTGGAGGTGTGGCCACTGACCTGTATACAGCCGACGAGAAGCGGCTTCCTTCCACCCTCGTTCCGAAGGGGATACTGGGCGTTCAAGGGCACTCCTTCGGCTCGTAGTTCCAGTGTTTGAAGCTGAAGTTCCAAGCGTGGTTAACTTCAATCCTGTGTTTCTCAGGCAGCTGGAAGCGATTTCGGCGGTACCCCTGCTGGGAGATCAGGAACTGTTCGAAAAATGGTTTCGACCCCGAGAAGTCCGTCAGTCGCAGTCCCTCGTAGATGATCTCAAGTGTACCGAGAGGGTCCGTAACGAGGTCTTCGTAGCGAACTTCAATCAGCTTGTCCTCTGCAATCGCCCTGCGGTCAGACAGGTACTTCCTCATCAGCTTCTGGTAGAAGGCCAACACATTTGACACGATATCGATGTCGGGGTAACGCTGCAGGGACCACCAGGGCAAGAGCCTCTCCCAGAGGTATACCGAGGACGAGAAGACTTCGTACGGATTGCGCACAATGTGGACGAAGCGGGCGTCGGGGAAGTTTTCGAGGAGGAACGGGATCCGACCGGCGTTCCCCGGGCTCTTCAGCAAAGCTGTCTGCTCCGGAGCACTGCAGGCCAACGCCCTGAGAAGACCATGGTAGGTCTCAGACCACTCGATGGCGACAGCTTCAGTCGGCGACAGCAGCCGGTCAAAGATAAGTGCCGAGGACTGCGGAAAGAAGAAGCAATGGTTGAAGGAAAGCGAGGTTCTCGTTGCCAGGAGCCACTCCTCTTCCTGGGGCGCGTCCAGCCGAATCGGCACGCGATCCATCGGCCGGTGAGAAGGAAGACAGGTCTGAGCAGCGAGGGCAAAGATTCTCCGATGGAGTCCACCTTCAGGGGCTATGCAGTACTCGAGGGAGGGCCAACAGAACCGGGGATCCCGCGTGAGAAGGTTGTGCAGGTAGGTCGTACCGCTGCGCCAGTGACCAATAATGAAGATTGGCGCCCGACGGGCTATGGGATGGTGCGGTGGCATTGTCGAAGAGAGCTGGCTGAGTTTTCGGAGTGGGAGTGAACTTAAAAGCATTAATGTGACTACAAAAGCCATCCGCTTCCTGAGTGGCGCTCCTCCCGAATAGGAACGCAATAGGTCAACCCAGTTCGAGAGCGTGGATCCAGACATCGGATGGGGTGGTGGATCGAAGTGGAACTGAAGGGCCATGTCAGATCACTCTTGGAAGGGAAAGGAAGTGGTGAGACAGATCTCGAATGGGCAAAGCTCGCCGCCCAGGGACGGGGTGTCGGCACAGACTGCAATCCAGTAACCGTCTCGCAGTCGGTAAGTGCTCAGGGACCAGTTGTAATCGCTGGATCGGTCGCGCACGCTCCATCCAACAGCGGTGCGCTCGAGCTCGAAAGAAGCTAGCGGATGGGAAAGCCCCCGGCCGGTAGCCTTTACATAACTCTCCTTCAAGGTCCAGAATTCGAAGAATCGTTCGAGCCGATCTTCAGCCAATTCAATGGCCCGCTGTTCCCGCGGGGTAAGGACCTTCTTGCAGATCTCTTCGAAACTATGAAGATTCCGGATCTGTTCGAGATCGATTCCAAGTCTGACTGAACCCAGGGCACAGGCAACACGAACTCCACAGTGGGCCAGATTGTAGAAGACGTTACGGCTGAGGAGCTCGGGCTTCCCAAATCGATCATAGTTCACTCGGATCTCTTCGACTGGAATCCCGATCTGGGCAGCGATCATCGTGCGAGCCAGGACATGTCCGGCGAGAGACCGTCTTCGGTCCTGGCAGCGATGAAGGCGTTGAATTCTGGACTTCGTTTCAGTATCGATCCAGGCCGGCCAGTCTCTATTCTTAAGAGAATTCAGGACCTCGTCTACGGTTGGAGCCCAGACTGAGATCATCCGAGAACTCCTTCCTGCACAGGTGCACCCGAATCGTGTATCCGACTGGTAAAGGCCACTGGCGGCGTCACGATTGAAGGCTCCTCAAACGGAGATTTCCTGCGAACAGGAGTACGGCTGTAATCAGGATGAGGACCCCGCAATTGACAAGTACGAACAGACTGTCCGGTGGTGAATGAACCAGGACCTCTTCGTACGCGTTCAAGGACCAGGCATGAGGAGTCAGCACGAGACTGATCTGCTGCATCAGAGGGGGTGTTAAATCCCTGGGCATCAGGCAACCGCTGATCCCAGCCATTACCAGAATCAGGAAGGTCGCGAAAACATTGACCTGGTAGTCTGAAGAAACCATCAGAGCCACGAGCAGTCCAAGACCCGTTGCAGCAACCGAGGTGCAGACGATAACCGGCAGGAGGAGCCAGGGCTTTGGACCAAGTGGTAGATCAAAGAGGAGCCACCCGGTCAGAAAGAGGAGGATTCCCTGCAGAATTGAGACCAGAAGAAAAGGCAGCGTCTTACCCAGGATCAGTTCCAGGTTCGAAATGGGTGCGGTTCTGAGACGCTGGAATGTCCCACTGACGCGCTCTGAGATGAAGGACCGGGCCATGATGTTGACCAGGAAAAAGGCAAACAACACGGCCTGCGAAGGGACCAGGAGGCGATAGAGTTGAGCTTCCGTCTGATGCGGCAGCATTCCCGGAATCTCGAAATAGCTGCGACCAGCGAATTCACTGGAGGGCCTGTTGGCCTCGACGTAGGTCCGGATCAGGGGGTATCTATCGAGTAGCCGGCCATAGGCCACTTCGACCAGCCTGGCCCGGACGTACTGGGAGATGATGAAACCTTGCATAGGCAAAAGAGCCCTGGCGGAGATCGAGATTCCGACTTCACTGAGGTCACCGGCCAGTCGACTCGCCGGCAAGCTGTAGAGATCCACCAACGTCAGTTCATCGAGTGCCTGCTCGAGACCCGGGTCGATCGTGATAACGGCGGACCAGTGGGCGTCACGGGTTGAGGCAGCTGATTGGGCATTTTCGTCGATCAAGTCCACCCCGACCGATTCATCGAACAGGGCGTTAACAAAATCCCATGACGCCTCGGTCTGATCGCGATCGATGACCGACAGTTTCAGGTGTCTGAATTGAGCTGATGAGACGAACTGGCCAACCGAAAAGCAGATGATTGTCATGATTGCCAGAGGCATCCCAACCAATAGCAGGAGAGCGTACCGATCTCTGGACAGAATCCGGAGATCCTTCCGGGCAATCGTCCAGGTGGTCATGGCGCGCTCCTTTCACGTCGACGGTCTGGGCCGCGAAAGCCACGGGAGGTTGCCTCTCGACTGGTAATCGGTTCGACAATATGGCACCTTCGTAGCTCCCAATGCATTTTAAGACTTGTGTGATTACCGGTGCGAGTTCGGGAATCGGCAGGGCGGTAGCAGCTGGACTTTCCAGGAGGTGCGAAACGGTTGTCCTGGCAGCCCGCGCCTCGAGAGCTTTGACAGAGGCAGGCGCAGCGATCAGAGAGTCCTCGAAGATTCCCAATGTCCTGTTGGTGGAAGCCGACTTTTCTGAGCTCGACGAGGTTTGGCAGGCCGCCCGGCGCCTGCGGGACAGCTTGGGTCAAATCGATCTCCTTGTGAACAACGCGGGCGCTTACCATTCGACTCGACGAGTCAATTCGGCTGGCATCGAACGGACCCTGGCGGTCAACTACTTGAGCCACTTTCTCCTGACCCAGCGACTGCTTCCACTGCTGAAGCGCTCGGCGGAGGCCCGTATTGTCAATGTCGGATCTGACTCTCAAAGATACGGAGCAATACATCGCGAAGATTTGAATCTGCAAAGAAACTACCATGGACTCCGGGCATATGCCCAGTCGAAACTCGCGAACTATCTCTTCACCCGTGAATTTGCCCGGCGTTGTCCCTACGCCAATCTCGCCATCTTCTGTATTGAACCGGGGCTCGTTCGAACAAACATCGGAGTCAAGAACTCAGGCCTCTTGCATCGTCTGTTCTGGAGGATACAACTGGGGGTCCGCTCCCCGCGCACTCCAGAAGAGGCGGCGGATGCCATCCTCCGCCTGGCGGCTGCCCCCTCCGGTCGGGAACGGACGGGCCGCTACTGGAACAAGAATGCACAGGAGACAATGCCGGAGTTGAAGACCGGTGAGGAAGCGAGGGCCCAGTGGCTGTGGGAGGAGAGTCTCCGGCTCTGCGGGATCGGCCGATTCTTCGAAGAGGTGGCGGATAAGAGTGTGCCATAATCAACGCAATTCGTCCGATATCGAGTTACGACAGGCAGAAGAAGACCTCAAGCCAATGAACGTGCTCCAAGTCCGAGGATTATTGAAGTCTTTCGAGAGCGGGCCTGCTGTGCGCAACGTTTCCTTCAACCTCTATGCCGGCGAGATTCTCGGGTTGATCGGAGCGAATGGGGCCGGGAAGACGACGACGATGAAGATCATCCTGGGTCTGCTGACGGCGGATCGTGGTGAGGTCATCTTCGGTGGAAGCGAGTCCAGACGCCCGGACTGGAGGACCGAAGCAGGCTGGGTCCCGCAAAGCCTTGCCTTTTATCCCGAACTGACAGTCTGGGAAAACCTCTCGTTCTTTGGCCGGGTCCTCGGAGTGCCGGAAGAAAGGCGGGAAGGGAAGATCCGGGAAATGATCGAGATAATGGGTCTGGGCGACGTTCGGGATCGAACGGCGGCTACCCTTTCCGGGGGCTTCCAACGGCGCCTCAATCTCGCACTCGGACTGATCCACGAGCCCGGCGTGCTGATACTGGATGAACCGACAGTCGGAATAGATTCGGACTCGCGTCGTATGATTCTGGATCATCTTGTCAGGCTCTCAAGCGAGGGACGTACCATTCTGCTGGCCAGTCACTATGCCGAAGAGATCTGGCCCATTTGTCACCGGATCGCGTGCATGACCGCCGGGGAACTGGTCTATTGTGAGCCGGTAGAGAAGCTTCATCTGGGTCTTCCCTCAGAGATCCGTGTCTTGGTCACTGAAATATCGCGAACGTCTCTTGAGCGCATCATCAGTGCCTTGCCCGAGGTATCGACCAGCGAGTCTCCCGGTGGACTCGAGCTGTCGATCCGCTGGAAAGAAGGTGATAGCCGGGATCTTTGGCTGAAGACACTCAGTGACACGCTACGAAGCCTGAGGCATACTGAGGCTAAGATCCTCGCCTTCAACGCCTTCGATCAGGGCCTGAACGGATGGATGAGAACGGGTGTTCCCAGCCGGCAGGTTGAACAGGCGAGCCCCCTCGAACCCCAGTCGGGTCAGTCCGTTCGACTCTTGCGACTCAGGGCGAAATGGGGGGTCGCTCTGGTGTTGGCGATTCTGGCCCTGGGACTGTTCCTGATCTCGCGGGGTTTGCAGTGGGAAGCTGACGTTCAGGTTCGAGGTCTCTCTTCCGTCGAACTCCGGAATTCCGCGCCCTCTCCCGATGGCCGCTACCTTGCGTTCTTGCGGGAATCGCAACTTTGGCTTCAAGAATCGACGAGCGACCGTTCCTATTCAGTGCCCGACACGTTTGAGGCCTCTGGCCCCCTCTTCTGGTCGCCGGATGGAATGCAGCTGGCCTACGTGAAGAAGCGGGGGCTATGGCGCACAGAAGTCTTGAGTGAAACCTCCTTCCTGATCTGTGAATTGCCCGATCCAGCGATCGACTCAGCGAACTGGGGTCCGACGAACGTCATACTGCTTCGTACCCGAAAGGGTCAGTTCTATGAAGTCTCGGTCGGGGAAGGCATTCCCCGTGAAATCGGTGATCCAGCCAATACCGGTCGTTCTAACCGATCCAATTGACCTGCCAGTTCCCACACTGAGGGACTCGGATTCTGAGCACTCGCACCTGTTTGGGAGCGGAGGGTTAATTCCCGATGATTTTTCCCTTGTGGACTTTACAAATCAGTAGAAATCGGTGTCAATTGTATGGGAGCAAAATCTGGAGGAATCGATGGCATCAGGCAAACTCATAGGCTCCGTATCCGAGTTGTGGCGGTTCCCCGTCAAATCGATGAAAGGGGAACGGTTGGATGAGGTCGAGGTTGGTCGCAGTGGTGTTTTGGGCGATCGGGCCTTCGCTCTTATAGACTCAACGACCGGCAAGGTTATCAGTGCCAAGAGTGTCCGCCTGTTTCCAAATCTGATGGCCTGCCGGGCGACGTTCACGAGATCTCCCGAACCGGGTAGGGAATTGCCACCGGTGAGGATCTCTTTCCCGGATGGAACGGCTGTTACCAGTGATTCCGCAGGGGTGGACCGGGTCCTGTCCGACGGGCTCGGACGCGAAGTGACCCTGGCCCAGATGGCACCCGATGATTTCACGATTGACCAGTATGTACCCGATATTGAAGGGCTCGACCCGGCTGGTCGCCGCGACGAGTTCATCGAACAGAAGCTCGGTTCAGCGCTCTTCGCCGAGATGGGGGTTCAGTCTCCAGTGGCAAAAGGATCGTTTCTGGACGTATTTCCATTCTCGATCATGACCACTTCAACCCTGGAAAGCCTCGGACAATTACAGCCTGCCAGCCGGTTCGATCAACGCCGCTTTCGAATGAACGTGATCGTGGATACGGACGGGCCCGGCTTTCCCGAAAACAACTGGATCAACCGGGAACTGGAGATCGGCGCAGACGCCCGGTTCATGATTACGATGCCTGACCCCCGTTGTGTTATGACGACTCTGGCCCAGGACGATCTCCCGAAGGATAACGAGATCCTGAAGACGCTCGCCCGGCACAACCGTATCCAGGTGGGTGATCTCGGCAAGTTACCCTGCGCAGGTGTCTATGCCGTACTCGCGAGCGCGGGGACGATCCGAATTGGCGATATGGTCCGTCTCAGTTAAAGCGAGTCTTTTCCCTCTTCGACCAACTCCCGGATTGCTTGCTCGAGTGGGTCGCCACCGCTTTCGAGGGCTGCTCGAAGGATTCCTTGACGGTCGATGACGAAGTAACGAGGTGCCGA
>CP070717.1:1990407-1994061 GCA_020350445.1 Acidobacteriota bacterium
CTCGAAAAGCTCAACTGTTCGATCGAGATTGCGACTGACGGCAGCGAAGCTCTTCAGGCCCTCAGAAACGGCCGCTTTGATCTCATTCTAATGGATTGTCAGATGCCAAGAATGGATGGGTTTACCGCAACCCGCGAGATACGAAAAAACGAGAGTAACGGCCCGTTTCGGAGTACAATCATCGCGATGACAGCCCAGGCGCTTGAAGGAGCTCGAGAAGAATGTCTGTCGGCCGGAATGGACGACTACATCAGTAAGCCCGTGACGATGTCCGACTTGAGAACTGTGCTCGAGCGGTGGGCACCCCGGTTCTGAAAGGTCGATGGCAGAGAAGAGCACAGTTTCAACCCAGATGAAATCCTCCCGGCAACTCATTCAGTATGCGTTGCTGACACTGTTTCTCTCAACTTCCTCTCTCGCCCAGTCCCTGACGCGTGGACCCTACCTGCAGATGGGAGAGACCAATGGTAAGACCGGCGCTTACATCAGCTGGTATACCGATTCGAAAGCCGACTCGAGAGTCGATCTTTCCGGGCCCGAAGGCATCCGGCAAAGCTTCAAGGGTCCAGCGGAAGTCACGCACCATATCGTTCACATTTCAGACTTGGTCCCGGCAACGACTTATTCGTACAGCATCTTCTCCAATGGAAGGCGCCTGGCCGAGGGCCTGACCTTCAATACGGCGGTTGACGACGACCGTCCCATCCGTTTCGCGGTCTTTGGCGACTCGGGTGAAGGTAGCATTGCCCAGCACGAGATCGCCAACCAGGTGGATTCGAACCATCCCGATTTCGTACTCCACACCGGAGACGTTATCTATTCCAATGGGTCCGACCGGGATTACCCGCGAAAGTTCTACGAGCCCTACGCCACGATCTTACCTTATGCGTTCTTCATGCCCACTTTGGGAAACCATGACGACAATGTCAGCGACGGGAAACCGTATCTCGAGAACTTCATCCTCCCCCACGGAGAGGTCGACTCGGGTCCGATCAGTCCTGAGGAGAACTACTCGTTTGACTGGGGCAACCTGCACCTCGTGTCCCTTAACACTAATCGTCTCGAGACGGCGCCTGAACGTTTCGAACAGGAGGTGCTCCCCTGGCTGAGGGAGGACCTGCTGCGCACCACGAAACCGTGGAAGATGGTCTATTGCCACTACCCTCCCTACACGGACAGTCGAAAGGACAGCGATTTCGAACAGTTGATTGAGATGCTCGTTCCGATTCTCCAGGAGGCTGGCGTCGACGTAGTCTTCAATGGGCACTCCCACAACTACCAGCGCTTCAAGCCCCTCTGGAACAGCCAGGTTTCAGCAGAGTATGGCAAAGAGGGTATTCTCTACGTCCTCACAGGGGCGGGAGGAACCGATCTCGACTCGGTCCGCGCCTCGAGTCGTCTTGCTGCCTGGAACGCAGAGGAGCATTCTTTCACACTTGTTGACGTGAACGGCACCTCACTGCGCCTGCGACAGATCACGCGGAGCGGTCAGACGATCGACGACTTCACACTGCGCAAGCAACCTTCAAACCTCTTCTCGTGGATGACCCCCGAGGGCGGAACCACGTTCCTCCATTTGGACAGGGAGTTCACAGGGGTGGGCTTTGCCCGCCTCGAACGTTCCGCCGAGAGTCCCCGCAACGGGCTTGCGTGGATTCGCCAGGAATCCAGTGTCGGACTCCAGTCACTGACCCCCGTCGGGACTCAGCTCAGTCGGAAGAGTCATCATTTCTTCGTCCAGGAAGACAGCAAGATCATGACCAATCTTTCGATCATCAACAGCAGCTCCACGACCGCTTCTGTTGAGATCGAACTGTTCGACAGCCGGGGACTTCGCAGGAGTGTTGCAGAGGTCCCGGTGGGACCGTTCAAACAGATAACCTCTTCCCTGCTCGACCTGGTTCCCAGCCTCTCCCTCCCCTTTGAAGGTCTCGTCTCCGTGGGCGCATCCGAAGACGTGTCGGTCTTTTCGGTGCGTTCCATTCGAATTCCAAGTGGGGTCAATCTGGCTGCCTTTCCACAATTTCGTGAACCGACAGAGGACCTGGCTATTCCCTTCCTTCCAACCGATACCCTTCTGCAGGGTCAGGTCGTACTGGCCAATCCCTCCTCCTCCAGAACCTCGGGGAGTCTCCTCTTTACGGAATATGGGAGCGGGAAGCAGCGGACCCGAAGCTATGATATCCCGCCAGACGGCTCGCTTCTGATCAGCACCCAGTTCCTGGGCACAGGGATTTGGCGAGTGGAACTCGATCCCGACGGTTCAACGATCCCCGCTTTCTGTGCCATCTTGCAGATCATGCGCGGAACCGGCGATCTCCTCCAGTCTGTACTGATGCCCCGGCCACCGGCGCAGGCGGCACTATTCCCGGTCGAGATTGCCGGAAACCAGACCGTCTCGTTCGCCATCAACAACCCTTCCGGCAGTACCGCTTCGGTCGAACTGGTTCTGCGAGACACTTCCGGAGAGACTGTCGGGAACCGGGTGTTCGACCTCGAGCCTGATCAGGGGCAGGCTTTCTACCTGCCCGAGCTAATCGAAGAGGCCGCAACCCTGTTTCGCGGCTCGCTCGAGATCAAGTCGAAGCGGAGACTGCTGTCCGAGGCGTTCCTGTCCGTTAAGACGGATTCGCTTACCCTGGTGAGCGTATTTCCCCCGTCAGAGTCGAGCCAGGCGGGGTCCCCCCTCACAATCCCTCTGGTCGCCTTTATGAAAGATGGTTTGCGAACCGATTTATGGCTCAGCAACCCCGACAACACCAGCCGGGAGGAGCAACTCCGATTGTTCCAGCCGGCCAACATCAGGCTTTCGGTCTTTCAGCGCTACTGAGCCTCGTAAATCAGAGCTTCAGCCAGTCGATACCTGCCTTCCGAACAGCATATTCGGTCTCCCGCAGGTATCCGCCGTAACAGGCCATCCAATGGAATCCACGGGTCTCCTCATTGATGCGATCGGTATCGGATCGGAATTCGACATCGATCTGGGACCGGCAGATATCAAGAAACGGGTTCTCAACAATCTCCGCCTCGAAACCCATCCAGCGTTTGAAGTTGAAGTCGGGATCGATGACGGTCATCTTCTGCCCCAGCTTCATCTCAACCTTGGGAGCCACCCCCCAATCCGATTCAAAGTGGGTGAGCAACCGTACCGGCTCGAGTGTCTCACCATCCATCCGGCGGGGAGCCGTACAGTGAGCCAGAGTCACCAGGTTATCGTGAGGATAGGTTGGATCATTGAAAAAGACCGGTTTGCCCGAGATATAGTGAAGAAGAACACCGGAAGGAATGACGACGAAATCCGATTCACAGAACGCCAGATAACCCGCATCATTCAGAAGAGAAAGAGGCAGACAGGCAGTTGTCCCTGAGACCTCCATGATGGTCCCCATACAGAGGTTGATCGTGATCGCGTCAGTCTTGTGCTCCGCCAGGAGCCGATGAAAGACCTCGGTGAGGAGAAAGGCCTTCTCGACGAAGCCGGCCTCGCTCTCCAGCGAAACCTGCTCCGATTGGATCAGTTGCTCTGCGGCCTCCCTGCAGCGGCTCAATAACTCCCGGTCCTCCGGTGCGGCAAGCAGGAGTCTTCCCAACTCGTCATAGGAGATCTCGACCAGATCCATACCAAAATGGTGACGAGTCAAGTCAGGGGCATTA
>CP070717.1:1994161-2000868 GCA_020350445.1 Acidobacteriota bacterium
TGCGGAACTTTACGGGTGAGGCTCGGGCCTGCGGCCCATCGCAGGTGAAGCGTCCGTCGCAGGCGCTCCGAACGTGGGTGAGGTCCCAGGCGGCAGGGTGTCTGGCGAAGAGAGTGTCCCTTACTCCCTTACTCGCACTCCCTTTGTCTGGAGAACTGAGAGTGTCCCTTATTCGGTTTCTCCCCCTGACTCAGCTACTTCGAAAAAGTGAGTGTCCCTGAGTCGTCAGGAAGAGGGAAGAGTGAATAGTGTCCCTTTGTCGAGAACAGGGAGAGTCCCTGAGTCGGCAAGAACACTGTCCCTTAGTCGTGTCCCTTACTCGTGGTAGAAACACTGTCCCTTTGTCGTGTTGAGGAGGGGGGGAGGTCGGTTTTCTGGGAGCAGGAGACAAGCTGGAAGCTTGTCGTACTAGAAACGTTCTTGCAATGTTGGAGGGGAGGGCGCAGGATGGGTCTTTAAGGGAAACCTCCTGCGTGCTGACTCCGGGGTAAACAGGGCCGGGGTGGGCGGAATCGCAGAAATCCAAGTGCCGCATGCTAACCGAGTGACACATCCCGCCACCTGGGGTGTTTAAGGGAATGCATGATGAAGATCCCGCTGGACGTCGAATCGCTCAGCGAGCGCTATGGACCGATGGTCCTGCGGCGCTGTCGATTCCTACTTAAAGACGAGGATGAGGCAATGGACGTATGCCAGGAAGTATTCGTGAGAGTGCTCGAAAGGCGTGACCGGCTCACCAATCAGTATCCCTCGAGCCTGCTCTATGTTACGGCGACAAACCTCTGCCTGAACCGGATCCGAGATCGTAAACGGCATGCCGTCCCCACGGATGACTCCCGACTGCACCGGATCGCGTCAGCCGGCGAGCCAGGCGGACAGAGTGAGGCGCGCCTGCTACTGGCTGAACTGTTCGGCCGTCATCCGGCTTCGAGCCGGACGATCGCCGTCCTGCACTATCTCGACGGACTGACCCTTCAGCAAGTGGCGGCTGAGGTCGGTCTTTCAGTCTCCGGCGTCCGCAAACGTCTCAGAATCCTCCGCCAGACACTCGGGGAGATGGTCCCGTGACAAGTCGAGCGAACAATACTGAAAATGTGCCCGATCTGCTGCTCGAGCGGTATCGCCTCGGCGAGATGTCGCCGACTGAAACCGAGGAGATGCGAAGGCTTCTGGCCACAGACGAAGCGTTGCGTGCCCGCCTTCAAGCTCTCGATGAATCAGACGAAGAGATCCGTCGGCGCTATCCGTCCGGCTGGTTGGCAGAACGGATTCAAGAGAAACTCCGTACCGACATCGAGCGCCCGATGCCCTCCCGAGGCCTGACCCGCTTCGGCTGGCGACTTCCCTTTGCCGTTGCAGCAGCGGGCCTGGTGATAGCCCTGGGATGGCGGCTGTTCGTTCCGCTTTATCTGGAGCCAGGCCGCCAGGTACAGGATTCAATCGAATCAGGTGACCGTCTTAAGGGGGACCTCCTGGTGATATTCCGGAAGACCTCCGAGGGCAGCGAGTTGCTTGCCAACGGCAGCCTGGTACGGGCAGGTGATCAGATTCGGATCGGGTATCGTCCCGAAGAGGGTTCGTATGGACTCATCCTGTCGATCGATGGACGCGGGTCTGTCATGCGTCATTTTCCGCGGGAAGGTGAGGTGGCGGCACCACTTACCGGTGAAGGCCTCACTCTTCTCGATTACGCTTATGAGCTGGACGATGCACCTGGGTGGGAGTGTTTTTACCTGGTCTCCGGGCCTGAAGCGTTCGATATTGAACCTCTACTCGAGACGGCACGAAGACTGGAGGCGCCCTCCGAAGCCGACCCGCCTTCCTCTCTCCCTCTGTCCGCTCCCTTCACTCAGTCGAGTTTTGAGCTGAGAAAGGAGGATTCCCGATGAAGGGTAGATCGATAGTTGTAATGGTTCTCTTCTATATAGCCGCAATCTCCGCTCCGGTATCAGCCCAGGTGGTTCTTCAACGATTTGTCCTGGTTGCCGGGGCGAATTCCGGAGGGTCCGACCGTCCTCTGCTTCGGTATGCCATATCGGATGCGGAGAAATTCGAACGGGTGATGACCGATCTTGGCGGAGTGGACGCATCAGACACGCTGGTGCTCAAGGAGCCCAAGCTGAGAAGACTGGTTGAAGGCCTGGACTGGTTGAACGAGCGAGTGAATGAAGTTCAACAGAGTTCCGAGTCCCAACGGATCCGCACCGAGGTTCTCGTCTACTACTCGGGTCACGCCGATGAGAAAGGTCTTTTGCTGGGTGACGACCGCTACTCCTACCAGAGTCTGCGGGACCGGCTCGACGAAATCCCCTCGGATGTCAGGATCGCGGTACTCGATGCCTGTGCTTCTGGTGCCTTTACACGGCTCAAAGGGGGAAGAATCCTGAGGCCTTTTCAGATAGACGAGTCGGCCGCGATGCAGGGACACGCATTTCTGACCTCCAGTGCCGAGACAGAAGCTGCCCAGGAATCGGACTACCTGGGAGCCTCGTACTTCACCCACTCCCTGGTCTCGGGACTCCGGGGGGCGGCGGATGCAAATGCGGACGGTAAGATCACTCTCAACGAAGCTTATGAGTTTGCGTTCGAGGAAACGCTTGGACAGACGGTCAACAGCCGCGGCGGTGCCCAGCATCCGTCCTACGACATCAACCTCACCGGGACGGGCGACGTCGTCATCACAGATATCCGCCAAACGACGGCCACGCTGGTTCTTGCAGAATCATTGGAAGGTCGTGTCTTTGTGCGCAATGCACGGGAGGAAATCGTTGTCGAACTGTACAAGAGCCTGGGACGACCGGTCGAACTGGGCCTGGAACCCGGGACCTATGAGATCCGTATCCAGCGTCCACCGGAAGCTTGGTTGACGAAATCGGAGCTTCTCCAGGGCCAGAGGCTCGAGTTGGCACTGGATCAGTTCTCACCAACCCAGGTGGAGCCCACCCGGCCCCGTGGCACGTTCGGGCCGAACTATGCCGTAGCCGGACGGAACCGGATCGAGCTGAGAGGTGGGATGTGGCGAGGGGATGACGGTTCTGGAACTCCTCTGCCCAATCTTGCCGCGGGTACGAGCAGTGTCGATGGACTGGTCGGGCTTCAATACACCCGCTTTCTTCGCGAAGACCTCGCGGTCACGTTTGGCATCGATATTCTGCCGAGCGAGACCTCTTACATCTCCCTGGAAGGGTCCTTTTCTGGTTCGCGGGCCGTCCTGCTGCTGCCGCTCGGGCTCAGATGGAATCCGATGAAAGGCGATCTCCGGACCCGGGCTGTCAAACCCTTCCTGGCGGCTGGATTCGGGCCGGTCATTGGGGCGAGTTCGGGGGCCTCGAAGACCTTCACTGCGGCTTTCGCCGGTGCGCAGAGCGGGACGACGTTTGGAGGATTCCTTGGCGCCGGACTCGACGTGTTGATCGGGAGGCACTTTTCCCTCGGAGTCGATGCCAGGTACAACCTGATGGCCGATTTCTCCACTCCAATTGGAGGGCTGGAAAACTACAGTGGCTTCCAGATGGCGGTCGGGTTCGGCTGGGTATTCGGTCAGGGCCACTGAGGTTTCAGGAGAGAGGATTCATCTGGTCGGACTGCACCAGAAGAAGGAGAAATGACATGAATAACAAACGGATTACACGATTTATGCCAGCAGCGGTGTTTTTGCTGCAACTCGCTGTGCCCGAAGTTGCCGGCTCCGGGAACCCCTACGTAATCCCGCGACTCGTAGCGGGGGAGATCGGCGGTACTGTTTTCACCCCCAAACTCAGTTTCAAGAACCTGTCGCGCCGAAAGTGTGAGGGCACCTTCGAGCTTCTCCAGGGGGATTTCACTCCGGCAAAAGGACTCTTCGAGATCGAAGGAACCTGGATGGACCAAGGGACGCTGACCGTAGTCCTTGAAGCGGGTGAGGGATTCTCGGGGAAGTTGAAGAAGAGCGATGCCGGCGGTTTCGTAGGATTTGGCTTCTGGCGCCAGAAAGGGGACTGCACTTCTGGCCAGGATCTGGCTTTGACAGCCGATATGGAAGTGGGGCGCAAGGGGACTGATGACCGCTATTACATCGTGGACCAGATCGGTTTTACAGCAAGTGCGACCCCATACGAGCGCTGGGGATTTGCCGCGCGCAGGAACCAGGGGCCCGAAGTCATCGATGCCACCGCCTTCGCAGTTGTTCCCAGCGGGGCGGGAGAATACCACTGGACTGTCGATTTCTACCACGAATCGGGGATCGGCCGCCTCACTCGAGAAGGTACTGCCGAAGGTCCACTTTCCCTGTTTGTCCACGAGGTTTTTGATCAAGACCTGCCCAGAGACTTTGCTGGATACGTGACGATCTCAGCCGATAGACCGCTTAACCTGGAGGCTCTCACCGTTGCCTGGGGACCGGGGGTCCAAGGCGGGTTCCAGTACTCGAACTTTCCGGTTCAGGCCGATGTCGTGGTACCGCACACCCATGAGGTCTCTTCACAGGTCCTCCAGGGGGTGATTGATCAGGTCGTCAGCGGCTACAGTGCTGTGGGTATCTCCGGGGCGGTTGTCGTACATGGAGACGTGATCTGGACGGGTGCGAGCGGAAACTCGTTTCCAGGTACTCCCGTCACCACTGACATGTACTTTGACATTGGCAGCATCGCTAAGAGCTACCTGGCAGCCCTCATTCTCAAGCTTTCGGAAGAGGGGGCGCTCAGCCTGCAAGATACTCTGAACGAGTGGTTGCCAAAGTACAAGAACATTGACCCCACGATAACGATTCGTCAACTCCTCAACCATACCAGCGGTGTCTTCAACTTCACCCGTCACCCCTACTTCTGGAGTGACGTCTTTCGCAATCCCAGCCGGAAGTGGACACCTGAACAGGTTCTTGGATACGCGCTCGAGCCGGACTTCGAGCCGGGTACCTTCTGGACCTACTCGAATACGAATTACACGCTGTTGGGAATGATTGCCGAGAAGGCGGCCGGATCGTCGCTATCGGAAGCACTGCGCAGCCGGCTCCTCGAACCTCTCGGCCTGGAGCACACTTTTCTGGAAGCAGAAGAAGGAGTGCCTGGTGTGCTCGCTCACGGGTGGTTCGATATCAACGGAGACGGGAAGTATGAAGATATTGGTGACATTGACAGGACGTCCCAAGTCAGTGCGAGCTGGGGCGGCGGAGGTATGGTTGCCACTGCAGTTGATGTGGCCCAGTGGGCATGTGCACTCTTCGAAGGCAAGGTCTTGGGAGCCGATTCCCTCAGCCAGATGCTGGACTTCCGGGAGGTATCGAATCCCCCCATTCCGTTCATGGTTGGCTACGGACTGGGAACACTGAAGGCCGAGGTCGCTGGAAGGGAAGTCATCGGTCACGGAGGAGATATGCTTGGGTACACCGCCATGATGTTCTATCTTCCGCAAGAGCGGATCACTTTCTCCTTTCTCCTGAACCAGGATTTTCTCGATTTTGAGGCGGGGAAGGAGCTGATTGAACCGATCATCTCAGCCATACGTCCCGCATCCGGCAACTAAGGAAATTGCCTAATAGATTCACATAGAATTTTCGTTTCACATTCTAGTAAAATATTCCCAAGAACGGGTTCCCGCTTTCTTCGTCGGAGCGAGTTGACCCGACCGAAGTGGTTCAACAATTTCAAACTGCAGATTGGAGCTTGAACGTTATGAGATGGTTTCCATGGGTAGTTGTTTCTGTTCTTCTGCTGGTGGGTGTCGGCTGTTCTTCGAATCAACAGGTGGCAGACTTGACCCGCCAGGTCGAGGAGCTCAAGGCAGAGAACGAGGTGTTGAAGAGCAAAGGAGGTTCCTATACTCCTGGCATTGACAGCCTGGTCAAACAGGGCGCGTTGAAACCTGC
This sequence comes from Acidobacteriota bacterium, assembly GCA_020350445.1. Taxonomy (GTDB): domain Bacteria; phylum Acidobacteriota; class UBA6911; order RPQK01; family JAPXNP01. The sequence goes on from CP070717.1 coordinate 2,000,004, forward strand.
CATGATCGAGACGGTGCTACCTTACGTTGGGGTTATTGCCAGTGTTTCGGCAGGGGACTGGGAGGGGGCACAAGGCGCTTTTCAGCAATTCAAGCAGCAGACTTCCAAGATGAATGGGATGATGGGGGAGTGGTCCGAGCATGTCAGTCCCGAGCTTGTCGATTCACTCGGTGCCACCCTGTCCGAGAGGGACAAGGAGGCCGCTGAAGAAGGCATCAAAGCGATCCGTGAGGCATGCCACGGATGCCATCAGACCGCTATGGTTGAAGCTCAACAGAGGCATCACTGGCCGGAGTTCGAGGCCATTCTCTCAGAGGACCCAATTAACCAGGATGAACTGAGTTTCGCCGAGACCATGTGGCGCATGGAACTCAGCCTCGTTAGCTCGCTGGGACTGGCTATGCAGGGCAACGCAGAGGGAGCCCGCCAGGGATTCAAGGAGTTCGAGACCCGATTCGATGCCATGAGTCAGACCTGTTCCATTTGTCATACGACCGAGCGGATGTACTACGTGGACAAGGAGAGCCGGACGCGGTTATCTGCTATTGCAAAACTGCTCGAGTCACCCAATCCAGCACCCGATGCTCTGATGGGAACGGTGACGGGTATGGCCGAAACGACCTGCGACCCCTGTCACCGGGTCCATCTGCCTGCAGCCTATACCCAGCAGAGAGGCCTGTAGAAGGTAAGAAACACATCCGTCTCGGCTGCGAAACGGAATCTGGAGTACGACAAGCTTCCAGCTTGTCCAGTGAGGGGCGGCGTGGCGGAGACAACCAGGGATGGTTGTCGTACGAAAAGCTTCCAGCTTGTCCAGTGAGGGGCGGCGTGGCGGTGACAACCAGGGATGGTTGTCGAACGAAAA
>CP070717.1:2000968-2003855 GCA_020350445.1 Acidobacteriota bacterium
CTCGACATACTGCATCGTGAGGAACTTCACCCCATCGGCTTCACCCAGATCGTAGACCCGGAGCACATTGCGATGGGTGACTTCACTCGAAAGCTGGATCTCACGCTTGAACCGCTGGATCACCATTGGCTCGTCGGCCATGTCAGACCGGATGACCTTCAACGCGGCATCTCGCTCCAGCTCAGTATCGTAGACCTGGTAGACCGCGCCCATTCCACCACGGCCGAGCATCTTGATGACCTTGTACCGGTCGCCAATCGTCATCCCATCGAAACTCATCTGCGAGACCGTCATCGATGGGTCGGACGCAGGCTTTCCCTCTTCGCCATCCTCCTTCATCGCCCGGCTGATCATCATCGTTCCAACGCGGGCCATCTTCTCCGGATCATCGGGGATGACTTCCTGCAGCTTCTTCAGAACCGACGAGTCGCGCTTCTTATCAGCCGCCGCAGTCGGTTTCGTCAATTTGATCGTCTGAAGAATCCGCTCAATCGTCGTTTCCGGGTCCTTGAACGGAATCCCGTTAAACGAGATCAGCGCGGGAACCAGCGGAGTGTTATCCACCATGCAGGGGACGATCGTCTTGCGCAGCGCAATCGCCGTCGTCCACTCAAATTCAACGAAGTGGGAATCAGCACTGCTCTTAGACCAGAGCAGCAGGATGTAATCATTGGAGGAGATCGCTTCACCGAGCGCTTTCGGCCACTGCTGCCCGGCATAAAGGCTTTCCTGGTCACGCCAGACCGTCAGTCCCGCGTCCTTGAGTGCCTTTTCCAACTGCAACGCCGCTTCGAGGTCTTCTCTCGAGTAGCTAATGAATACAGCTGGACTACTCATTCATCCCCCCAATAGGAAACGTCACTCCACACGAATACCTGACCACCAGTCACTCAAGAAATTATAAACGTTACCTAAGAAATAAAAACTATCGAATTTACCCGACATTATACCACCCCCCTACCCTCCCGTCCCGCGTTTCTGAAGACCCGCGAGCACGTTTCCCTGCCGTCCACCACCACCTCCCTGGACGTCCACCCCCACCTCCCTGGACGTCCACCCCACCTCCCTGGACGTCCACCCCACCTCCCTGGAGTGCGGCAGTTCCACTGCCGCCCTGATTAAGGGAGTTCCACTCCCGCCAAACCACCCCGATCCCGGCGAAACCTGAAACCCCCAACCCCGGCGAAACCGAAATCCCCCCAACCCCGGCGAAACCGGGGATATCCCCTAACCTTGACGGAACTGAAGTTCCTCCAGACAAGGCGGAACAGAAGTTCCGCACTCCAGGAGGTTGCCTTGGAGTGCGGAGGCCTTAGACGCCGCCTTTGAATAGCACCTGGCCATCGACCAATAGCCAATCGCCAACACCCACCCCTATCCAAACCACCCCGACTAGCCTGAAATCCCCCTTTCCCCCATAATGTGCACACACGACACGATCCGCATCGGGAGGAAGATTGGGAAAAGAAGACACTGGGGCGAAGCGGCCAAAAGACGACCAGGTACTGGCGGAGTTACTGGCGAAACGACTGTATCGCGAATTCCAGGAGAACCAGGAGCATTCCGGGGAGACCCGTCCATTCGAAGAGATCGGACCCGATGAAAGGACCCAGTATGTATCGCAGGCCCAGCAGCTCCTCGAGCATCTCCTGACCCTCGACTGCCGCTCACTCCGCACCATCGCGGGAGATACCCAGGTACCCGCTCCCGGAGAGGACAGCATCCAGATCCAGGCTCGAATCGATGACCGCCAGTGCGGGATGTCGGAACTGCTCAGTGTCTGGCAGACCCGAAACTCAGAGGTTTGGGCTTCGGCACCGCACTTACATCATCGTCTGGCCCGCCGCTTCATTAAGCTCGGAGAACCACTCGTCGCCTACGATGTCGTCACCGAAGGCCTCAAGGAGCAACCGGACGATCCGCAGTTGCGACAGTTGCTGGCCTTGGCCCTGGCTCGCAGCGGCGTCCAGGAGCGCGCCGAAACGGTGCTGTTGGAGCTCATTGAGGATGGGTACCAGGACGAGGAGACCCTGGGAACCCTGGCCCGTATTCACAAGGACCTCTGGCAACTGACATCAGATCCGGCCGAAAAGCGACGTCAACTTGAAAGGGCTTTCGAAACCTACGAAGAGGCCTATCGATTGACCGGAGGCTACTGGACAGGAATCAATGCCGCCACGATGGCCGCTATCCTGGGCCGAAATAAAGAGGCGGGTGTTCTGGCGCGGGAGGCGCTCCACCTCTGCCAGAAGGATCTCGACAGCCTCGGCCCGACAGATGACCGCTACTGGGCCCTGGCCACGCTGGGTGAAGCCTGCCTGATCCTGCGCGACATGTCCGGTGCCGAGGAGTGGTATCGAGAGGCTGCCGAGGCCGGTAAAGGAAGAATCGGGGACCTGAGCAGTACCCTGCGCAACGCCCGGTTACTCTTCAGACACCTCAAGATCGACGGCAGCCGGATTGAAGCCTGCTTCAAGCTCCCCCGTGTCGTCGTCTTCACCGGACATATGGTCGATCGACCCAATCGTCCGATTCCTCGCTTTCCCCCGGCCCTGGTCCCGCATGTCCGGGCAGAGATCCGTCGACGGCTCGAGAAACTCGATGCACAGACCGGATACGCCTCGGCTGCCTGTGGGGGCGACATCCTCTTTCATGAAGCGATGCTTGACCGGGGAGGTGAGGCCCACGTCGTCCTTCCCTTTGAATCAGAGGAATTCATAAGGGAGAGTGTCGATCTGCTTCCCGATGGGGACTGGGTCCAGCGTTACTACAAGATCCGGGCCCGTGAATCGTCACTGGTCGTCGCATCGACCGGCAAGTTTGGCGGCGTAGGTATCGCCTACGAATACGCGAACTTCCTGCTCAAAGGACTGGCCTCAATCCGTGC
>CP070717.1:2003955-2010782 GCA_020350445.1 Acidobacteriota bacterium
GAGGGTTGTCGTACGACAGGCTTCCAGCTTGTCTCTTCCGCAGCACGGCAACCCCTCAGAGACAACCCGGAGGGTTGTCGTACGACAAGCTTCCAGCTTTCTAGCTTTCTAGTTTTCCAATTCTCCGGTATTGTTCTCTCATCGTTTGAGGAGGGGAGTATTGCGATATGCCTGAGCAAGATGTGCGGTTGCGTCGCGTTCTCAAACTGAGCGACCTGATCGTCTATGGAATCATTCTCATTCAACCGGTGGCGGCGCTGCCACTGTTCGGACACGCCAACCAGATTTCGCAGGGTCACGCTGCTGCAACGATCGCGCTGGCGATGCTTGCGATGCTGTTTACCGCGATCAGCTATGGAAGGATGGCCAACAGGTTTCCAGCCGCTGGTTCTGCTTACACCTATGTCGGTAGAGGACTGAACTCGCACCTCGGTTTTATTGCGGGTTGGTCGATGTTTATGGACTATATCCTGGTGCCGATTCTATGTGTGGTCTTTACCAGCATTGCTGCTAACCACCTGCTGCCATTCATTCCCTATCAGGTCTGGATCGTGGTGTTCGCCGGAGGCTTTACGCTGATCAACCTGCGTGGAATCAAGGTTACCGCTCGGACAAACTGGGTCCTGATGGTTTTCATGAGTGCTGTCGTCTTCTGGTTCATGGCGGCGGCGATCCGATACGTGTTCGTTCAGGAAGGAATAACCGGTCTGACCTCCGTACGCCCCTTCTATTCGCCCGAATCGTTCTCTTGGGAAGTGGTCTGGGCGGGGACGGCCCTGGCGGCCCTCACCTACATCGGATTCGATGGACTGACGACCCTTTCCGAGGAAGTCGAGAACCCTCGGCGGAATGTTCTGCTGGCAGCTGTCTTGACCTGTCTAATCACTGGACTCTGGAGTGGTTCCCAGGTCTACCTGGCTCAGCTGGCCTGGCCCGACTGGCAGTCAGTGACTGCCGGACTTACCGACGAGGCCGCTCGGAACAACGCCCTCGATACGGCGATCATGGCGGTCGCAAATCGTGTCGGGGGTAATCTGCTGGACAGTGTCCTCTCTTTCACTCTGATCGTGGGGAGTATCGGATCAGGTGTTACGGGACAGGTGGGAGCGGCCCGGCTCCTCTATGGAATGGGACGCGATAGAGTGCTGCCCCGGGGATTCTTCGCCTATCTCGATCCAAAAACGGCGAGCCCATCCCGGAATCTGTGGTTGATTGGGGTACTTGCTCTAACCGGGGCTGCCTTTCTGAATTACGAGGAATGCGCCCGCTTGATCAACTTCGGTGCGTTTCTGGCGTTCATGGGAGTCAATCTGGCCTCGATTCGGGAGTATTTCATTCGTAAGCCCGACAAGTCGCTGAAGGGGTTCTTCAAGGACTTCCTGCCTCCGGCGATTGGCTTCTCTTTCTGTCTCTTGATCTGGTCGAGTCTTCCGCTGAAGACGTTTATCCTGGGTGGCGCCTGGATGGCGGTGGGTGTTATCTACCTGGCGATCCGGACGAAGGGATTTCGGGAAAAGGTTGAAATGAGGGCGTTCAACGAGGGTTAGAAACTTGGGAATTCCCAGGGGGAGTATGTTCATGAAAGCAACGAGTCAACTCCGATGTTTCTTGCTGATTCTGGTCGTGGTTTCTGGGCTGGCGGCCACCTGTGCAGGGGCTGCAGGTTCCGATGCCCTGATGGTCGGCGTCTCCAAGGTCGACATCACGCCTGAGAAACCGGTCCAGATGATGGGGTATGCCTCTCGGAAGGACCTGTCGACAGGAGTTCATGATCCTCTCTTTCTTCGGGTCACGGCGTTCCAGCAGGGAAACAGCCGCTTGGTCGTTGTCTCGATCGACAACCTTGGGTTCTATCGAGGGACCTATGAGTACATGATGGAGGGGATCACGGCGAAACTGGGTCTGTCGACCGAAGAGGTAATCCTCGCCGCGATCCACACCCACAGTGCCCCGACCTTGACGATCGATGAAGAGGAAGGGCATCCGAACAACCTCGCCTACACGAAGAATCTGCGGGGCGTCTTGATCGACACGATCCGAGAAGCGGAATCAAACCTGCAGCCAGTCCGCGTTGGGGTTGGCTGGGGAGAATCGGCGGTTGGAGTGAATCGCCGGGAACAGCGGCCGAACGGTTCCGTGACCCTGGGCCGGAACCCGCAGGGGGTACACGACTCAGAAGTCCTGGTGCTCGATTTTCAGAAGGCTGATGGAACGCCCCTGGTTTCGATCTACGACTACGCGACCCATGCGACCTCGCTGGGCAACCGGAATTACGTGATCAGCGGAGACTTGATCGGAATCGCCAGCAGCAAGGTGGAAGAGATACGGGGGGGTGATGTGATCGTCGCGGCCCTGGTCGGCGCCTCGGGTGATATTGACCCCTGGTACCGGGTCCTTCCGGGATTCAGATCGGGGAAGGGGTGGGTTCCCGAGACGGAACTCCTTGGACAACTGCTGGCGACTGACGTTGTTCATGCGCTCGAGCGGATTGAGGAGTACGCTGAGACGGCAACGTTTGACTCCGTCGCCTCTCAGATCCTGCTGCCGGGTAAGAAGCGGGGCCAGTCGATTCCGGAAGATGGGGACGATGTTCCGGATGTTCCGCTGAACTTGATCGCCGCTCGCATCGGTGACGTCGGTTTCCTGGGAATGAGTGCCGAGGTGTTGACCGAGGTCGGCTGGGCTATCAAGCGGGGTTCTCCCTTCGACCGTACGATGATCGTCACCCACTGCAACGGAGCCCGAGGCTACCTGCCTCCGGCTCATCGGTACAAGGAAGGGGGCTACGAGATCGAAACCAGCCCCTATGCGCCCGGTGCCGCGGATCGGGCCGTCAAGGAAGCCCTCCGCCTGCTCCACGACCTCAAACGCGCCCAGGGCGAGAAGTGATGAAAGGTTGAAGAAAGCAGAGCCCACAAAATCCACAGAACTGGAAGATAACTGAGCTGCTTCGGAAACCTGGAGCCGTTCTGATTCTGTGAATTCTGTGGGCTCTCTTCAGCTGGCTGACAGGGCCTGGGTGAGATCGGCGATAAGGTCTTCAGGTTCTTCAATCCCGAGGGCGATGCGGACGAGATTGTCCGGGATCCCGAGGCTTTCCCGTTCCTCTCGGGGCAGGTTCCAGAAGCCCATGATGGCAACCTGCTCGATCAGTGACTCGACGCCTCCCAGGCTGGGTGCGATTCGAGGGATCTCGAGACGGTCAATAAAGCGTGCGGTTGCGTCGAAATCGCCGTCAACCAGGAAGGTGACGACCCCTCCAAAGCCTTTCATCAGCCTTTCTGCGGTCCCATGGTCGGGATGTGAGGGGAGTCCCGGATAGAAGACCTTCTCGATTCGAGGATGCCCTTCGAGGAACTCCGCAACGCGCTGTCCCGAATCATTTTGCCGGGCAACTCTCAGGCTCAGGGTCTTCAGGCCTCTCCCGAGGAGGAACGCGGTGTTGGGGTCGCAGATCCCTCCCAACGTCATCAACAGTTCCGAAATCGGCTGGATAAGGCGTTCCGGACCGGCCATGACACCCGCAATCAGGTCATTGTGGCCACCAAAATACTTGGTTGCCGAGTGGATGACCAGGTCGACCCCGAGATCCAGCGGACGCAGGTTGATCGGTGTTGCGAAGGTGCTGTCGGCGACAACCAGAATTCCCGGTTTACGGGTGATGGCGACAACCTTCTCCAAATCGACGCAGCGCAGGTAGGGGTTCGTGGGAATTTCGGTAAACACCAGTTTGGTATTGGTCTGGATGCCCTGTTCAATGGCGTCGGCAGTGGGAGCTACAACCGTCATCTCGATGCCGAATTTCGCCAGGAACACTCCGAAGTCGCGGGTCCTCCGGTAGGAATCGCTCGTCAAGAGAATATGATCTCCGCTACCGAGCAAGGCCAGGAGCATCGTCGTCACGGCCGACATGCCCGATCCAAACAGTTGTGCCTGTTCTGCGCCTTCCAGTGCCGCCAGGCGCTTCTCGACACCTTTGACAGTGGGATTGGACATCCTGCCGTATTCGGCCTGGGTCCGATCAGACCGACCCTCGGCAAAGGCGACGAGAGAAGCTGTGTTCGGGAATGAAAAAGGAGCTGAATGGACAACCGGTGGGTTCAGCGAAAAGGTCGCTGAATCCGGTTCCGTCCCGGAATGGACACAGTCGGTCGAGTTGATGTCTCTCTTCTTCATCTCAAATCCTGCTCCTGCACGGCTCCGGCGCCGACAGATGGGCCAGTGAGTTCGTGGAAACTAATGTACCAGATTTGAAAAGAGTTCCAGCAGCCGCAAACGTACGAAGGGCCAGCAGTGGATCGCACCGCCGGCCCTTCCCATTTCTTATGGCCTCGTCAAGCCCGAGTCCATCAGTCAGAGGAACTCTGCTGCAGATGCAGGTAAACAACGACGGCGGAAACTGCTCCGATTGCCAGGATCACTATACCTGAGAGGTACTCGCCAAACAGTACACTCCCCAAACCGAAGAGGAAGGCATAGACAGCCACGACGGAGAGGACCCAGTCGACGAAGAGCCGGCCGAAACCGGAATCTCCCTTCACGTGCGGGACCTTCTCGGCGATCTTCTTCCAACCGACACCTCCCGGATGCGTCCGTTCATAGAATTTGACGAGAGTTTTCTCGGGCGTCGGCTTCGTCAGGAATGTGACAACCAACCAGACAACCGTTGTGCCCAGTACCGTCGGATAAAGGGTCAGCGGAGGTTCAATTCAGAAGCCGTAACGGGAAACGGGGTAGATGATCAATGGTGCGATCATGGCCGAAATCTCGGACCAGGCATTGATCCGCCACCAGAACCAGCGCAGGATCAGCACGGCTCCCATACCGGCGCTGGCGTTGATGACAAACTCCCAGGCTCCCGAAATCCGGGTCAGGAAGAACTTAGTGACGAGCAGGGAAAAGACCGTCATCAAGATAATGCAGAGTCGAGAGACCAGGACGTAATGCCGTTCAGAAGCGTCGGAACTGATGAATCGACGGTAAAAGTCATTGATCAGATAGGACGTTCCCCAGTTGAGCTGTGAGGCCAGCGTTGACATGTAGGCAGCCAGGAAGACAGCAATCAACAGGCCGAGTAGTCCGATCGGCAGATGGTTGAGCATCAGCTTTGGATACATCACGCCAGGATCGACCGTATTCTCATAGGTCTCGTACATGAGCTTGAATTCTTCGCTCTGGTAGATGGCATCCCCCGATTTCATCAGGGCGGGATTCTCATAGGCTTCCACGACCTGTTCATAGAGTTGGGGGTTCTGCGCCTGGATCATCTCGGGCGACTCCATTCTCGGGAGTATCACGAGAGCAGCCAATGCGACCAGAATCCAGGGCCAGGGTCTCAATGTGTAGTGAGCGATCATGAACCACAGCGTGGCGAGCAGAGAATGCGTTTCATTCTTTGCCGACATCATGCGCTGGGCAACGTAGCCCCCGCCACCGGGATCAGCACCTGGATACCAGGCCGACCACCACTGGACTCCGACGTAGGCGAAGAAGGCTCCGAACGAGATGGCCAGGGCACCACCGGTCACACCGCCTACACTCACATCACCAATCCTGGGCAGGAAATCAAGAATCTGGGGAGCCAGTTTGCTCTTCATGGCTACCAGGCCACCGACTTCGGGGAGCCGGACAACGATCACAGCCAGAACGATGCAGCCGATCATGGCAAAGATGAACTGAAAGCTGTCGGTCCGCGCCGTCCCGAGAAGGCCTGAAGCCGACGCGTAGATGGCGAGGATGCTGGCCGCGATCACGACCAGGAGGAAGGGATCGATCTCGGGGATGGTGACCTTGAAGATCTTCTCCATCGCCTTGTTGACCCATCCGAGAACGATCGCGTTCATGAAGAGGCCGAGGTAAACCGCTCGGAAACCACGCAGTACGGCAGCCGCTTTCCCCGAGTAACGCAGTTCAACGAACTCGACATCGGTCATGATGCCGGCCCGGCGCCAGAGCTTGGCAAAGAAGAAGACGGTGAGCATCCCTCCGATTGCGAGATTCCACCAGAGCCAGTTTCCGGCAATCCCGTTGCGCGCAACGAGTTCGGTAACCGCCAAGGGCGTATCCGCCGCAAAGGTCGTCGCGACCATGGCCGTCCCTGCGATATACCAGGGCATGTTCCGGCCTGAAAGGAAGAACTGGTCCGTATCGGTTCCAGCTCTTCTGGAGTAATAAGCGGCAATCCCGAAGATAACCAGGAAGAAGCTTAATATAACGAGCAAGTCCAGCCAGTGAAGATGTTGCATTTGTCCTGCCTTTAGGTAAAAGCGAAATACTGGTGATTCTTTGACTCCGTTTGAATCCGGCCCAACCCGGTCCAAACACCCTACGGTTTATTAGCCCTTTCCAACCGAGGTGTCAAGAGGGAACGCGAGCGAGACGCTCGCGTTCCCGGCTGTTGGTCGTTGGCTTTTGGTCGCTAGCCGCGAACGGCCAACGACCAGCAACCAAGAGCTCTTAGTCACTGGCTGATGGCTATTGGCCGCAAACAGCAAGCGGCTAATAGCCAGCGACCAGCAACCAGCAGCAGCCGAAGGCTCTTCGTCACTGGCTGATGGCTACTGGCCGAAAACAGCGAACGGCCAACGACCAGCGACCAACAACCAAGAGCTCTTCGTCATTGGCTGTTAGCTATTGGCTGCAAACAGCGAACGGCTAATAGCCAGCGACTAGAAACCAGCAGCGGCTACTTGCCAGCGACCAGCAGCATCCGAAAGGCCATCCCAGCAGTCATTCCACGAGTGGGACGCTTGCACTCCGGTTGTGGTATACGTGAGAGTGGAGGTTTTCCGATGATTGGAACTGAAACCAAGGTGATACGGGCGCCC
>CP070717.1:2010882-2016402 GCA_020350445.1 Acidobacteriota bacterium
ATGTTCCAGCGCGAACCGTTACTGCCCGGCTTTGTCGACGAAATCCAGGGTTCGCACGTCCTTCTGTTCCAAACCGAGGCACTCCCCTACCTCCGGGCAACTGTTGAGCGGATCCGCGATCCCCGGCTGTATCCCTCCAGCAAGATTGTCGTCGTATGCCGCGAGAATGACCGTGAGGAGATCGAGCGTATCCCAGGGATCAGCCAGGTCCTGACCTTTGCACCCAGGGCATCGCTTACCGCCTCATGGAAGCTGCTCCGAAAGCTCCGCCGCTTCAAAGCGGAAGCCAAGGTCGGTGTGTTCTCCGGCAGACCGGTCTTTCGAGGAGCCAAAGCACTCTTCTGGCTTTCGAAAGCGCGGCGGCGATTCGCCTTCAACGCTCAACTCGATGGGTACTGGTTAGGGCTGTCTTCGATCCCCCGGACCTTTCGGAAAGAGCCGCTGCTGTTCAACCTGCACCATCGGGAGTCGCATCACGTTCTCCTGCTCGAAACCGAGTCGGAGTTGCTCATGACTGCAGCGGCTGAGATTGTTCAGCATCCCCACGTTGTACCGCGGGCCAAGGTGACTGTCTTCTGCCGCGAAGACCGCGTCGACGCTTACCAGCGCGTCCCGGGAGTCGACCGCTGTGTTCCCTATTCACAAACTCGCCTGACGCGCAACGTTGTCACGGTTTTTCGGCTCGCCAGATCGCGCCCCGAGGTGGTGGCTGCCATCTTTTCTGGCCGGCGGATCTTCCTGAAGCAGAAGCTCCTCTTCTGGCTCCTTCCGGCTGGCAGTCGCCTGGCCTTCAACGAAGCCCTCGATTGTTTTTATGTGAATCGCAAGACGTTTGCGCAGTTCATGGGGAGCCGGGCCGCACGGTCGACCTCGACCCTGGAACTCTTGGGACGAGGCCTGTGCAAAGGCCTCCTGTTTATCCCGCGCTTCACCTTCCTGCTCGGCTGGACGGCTTACATGAACCTCCGCTACAGGCGTTCGTCGAGATAAGACCGACCGGGTTCCCTTGCAGACAGCAGAGCGGTCCTGAAGATCTACAGATCAGGGATGCGGCAGGGTCAAAAGGTTCCGGGAGTCAGTTTCCCCGTCAAGCCTCCGGTTCCGGGTCATTCGAGGCATGGAAATGCACCAACTGCCAGTCCTCGTTCTCTCCTCGAAGATAGACCTCTGTCCAGCGACCACTTTCCCGGATGACCGAACCGTTCCGGCGAAATGCCCGCAGGTAGAGACTGCTGACCCAGGCCAGGTTCTCAACGACCTCAATCTGGATATTGGAGGTCAGGAAGGTGACTTCCTGCATCCGCATGAAGTGCTGGATTAGATTGTTTTCAAAGGTCTTGAAGTCTGAAAAGCGAGCGGGTGGTTCGGTACAGAACACCACCGCCTCCGGGGCATAGAGCACCCGCATTTCATCAAGGTTTCGACCTTCCCAAGCCTTGACGTGCCTCCTGTGGAGACCCAGCAGAATCTCTCTCGGATTGTTTCGCATCTGGATCCTTAATATATCAAATGGCTCTGTCTCACGCGCGAGACAGAACGCCGTTCCTTCCTAGGATTAACCGGCTCAGCGAGTTAGAGACGCTCAAGGACGGCATCCACCATTTCACAGGTACCGACAACCCTGGAACCCGCGACCGCAATGTCACCGGTCCGAATACCCTCACTCAAGACCTTTTCGATCGCCTGTTCGATCTGACAGGCGATATCGTCCCGGTCAAGCGAATAACGGAACAACAGGGCAACACATCCGATGGCCGCCAGAGGATTGGCCTTATCCTGCCCTGCAATGTCGGGAGCCGAACCATGGACCGGCTCATAGAGCCCCACACGTCCTTCCCCGCCGGTCGCCCCAACACTGGCCGAGGGCAGCATTCCAATCGATCCGGTCAGCATGGCCGCCTCATCGCTGAGGATATCGCCGAACATGTTGTTCGTCAGCAAGACATCGAAGCTCCGGGGACGGGCAACCAGTTGCATCGCGCAGTTATCGATGAGCAGATGATCCAGTTTCACGTCCGAGTAGTCTTTCGCCACTTCCTCGACGACGACTCTCCACAGCTGGGAACTTTCCAGCACGTTCGATTTGTCCACCGAAGTCACCCGGCCCGACCGCAGGCGGCTGGCTTCAAAAGCGATTCGGGAGATTCGTTCCACTTCGTAATCGGCATATATTTCAGTGTTGAATCCCACGCGATTCCCAGATCTTGTCTCCAATCCTCTCGGCTCGCCAAAATAGATGCCTCCGGTCAATTCCCGAACGATCAGGATATCGACGTCTTCGATCACTTCGCGCTTGAGCGTCGATGCATCGATGAGTTCCGAGTAGGTCCGGATCGGTCTTAAATTTGCGAAAAGCTCGAGTGCCTTCCTCAGGCCGAGCAAGGCTTTCTCGGGCCGAAGATGGGGGGGAGAGGCATCGAATCGCGGATCACCCACCGCTCCGAGGAATACGATCTTTGACTCCAGGCACGCATCCAGTACGAACTGGGGCAGCGGCTCCCCATGCTTGTCGATCGCGGTTCCACCCAGATCGTACTCTTCGACCTGCAGGTTGAGCTGATGCCTTCCGCTGCATTCGTCCAGTACTTGCCGTGCACCGGCAGCAACCTCTTTCCCAATGCCGTCACCCGGCAAAAATACGACTTTCTGTGACATATTCAGCAAGATCCTTTCATCAATTAGATCTCAAGTTTTACGGTCGGTTCACTCGCCAGAACGGTTGTCGAAATCTGAGCGGCCAATTGTTCGGAAATGGCGGAAAAGGCCTTCCCTGCAGCTCCCTCCGGTGCCGTGATCACGACGGGGCGTCCGCGGTCTCCGCCCTCGCGGATGGCTGTCTCCAGCGGGATTCTTCCCAAAAACGGGACCTGGTACTGCTGGCTCGTCTTCTCCCCTCCACCGCTACTGAAGATATCCGTGTTCTCACCGCAGTGGGGGCAGCTGAAGAAACTCATGTTCTCGACGATGCCCAGCACATTCACATTCACCTGCTTAAACATCATGATGCCCTTGCGAGCGTCCGATAAGGCGACGTCCTGGGGTGTGGTCACGACGATACCTCCAGTCAGAGGCACCGACTGGATCAGACTCAACTGGACATCTCCAGTACCCGGAGGCAGGTCGGCGATGAGATAATCGAGTTCCCCCCAGGCGACTTGATAGAGAAACTGCTGGATGACGCCGTGGAGCATCGGTCCTCTCCAGATCAACGGGGTGTCCCCTTCCGCGAGAAATCCCATCGACATCACTTTCAAACCGTACGCCTCGAGTGGAACGATCTGATTGCCCAGTGCCTGGGGCTGAGAACTCAATCCCAGCATAATCGGTACATTGGGGCCGTAGACATCGCAGTCCACCAGACCGACCCGGGCACCCGACTTGGCTAACGCACAGGCGAGGTTGACCGACACGGTCGACTTTCCGACGCCTCCCTTGCCTGACGTGACGGCGATGATGTTTCCAACGCCAGCGACAGATTTCTTGTCAGCTACGGTCCGCTGCCGGGGAACTGCAGCGTCCATTCGAATATCCACCTCGCCGACACCAGGCACCGCAGTGACTGCTTCTCTGGCCTGCCCCTCCAACTGGTCCTTCACCGGGCAGGCGGGCGTCGTCAGAACGAACCGAAACGCCACCTTTGCGCCTTCGATTCTCAAATCCTTGATCATTCCCAGCGAAACAACATCCTTTTTCAGGTCGGGATCGATCACCTGTCTCAGTGCGTTAAGCACCGCCTCTTCACTGATTTGTATGTTCTGAGCCGTCATCGCTGAAGCCACCTTTTTTGTTATAATTAAATTCGAATTTAGCCTCGGCTTATTTTCACTCCTGAGGCATGACCGATCTTACCCGATGAGGTTGAGCGTAATCAATTTGACGCAGCTATCCTTTCAATAACGCTGGGGAAAAACGTGGGTCGCGACAGTCTGATCAGCAGTGCCATGGAGGATTACCTGAAGGCAATCTATGAATTGTCCTCGGTACAACCCCGCGTCTCGACCTCCCAGGTGGCCGAATGGATGAAGTGCACCCCTGCCAGCGTGACGAACATGCTGCAGAAACTCTCGGGCCTGAAACTCGTCGATTACACTCCCTACCAGGGAGTTGAATTGACCCAGGCCGGGACCAAGATCGCCCTCTCTGTCCTCAGACATCACCGGCTCATCGAGCTTTACCTCGAAGAAGTACTCGGCTACAGCTGGGACCAGGTCCATGAAGAGGCCGATCAGCTCGAACATGTCATCTCCGAGGAGTTTGAAGCCCGCATCGACCGGGCGCTCGGCCACCCCAAGAAAGATCCCCACGGAGCACCGATTCCTGCCAAGGACGGCACACTTCCCGAGGAGCGACTCACCAATCTTTGGGATGCGGTCCAGAAGGTGGAATTAACGATTGCACGCGTCGAGGACAAGGATTCCGAGGCGCTGCGCTACCTGGCAGCGATGGGGCTTCTGCCCGGAGTAAGGCTTTCGATAATCAAGAAGGCTCCGTTCAGCGGGCCAGTACACGTGCGAGTCGGTGCCGAGGAACACACGCTGAGTGAGACCCTGGCCCGGAAAATCCACGTTACCGAGTCGGTCTGACCTCCCCGTTTCCCCCAGCCTGGAGGTTTCTCACCATGGTGGGTTCAGGCCGTATCTGCCCCCATTTCCTCATGCTATACTTTGCGGCTTGAGAAGGCTCTCTAGAGGTCGGCCGAGCCACCTCTGGAGTAAGACAATAGTATGACTGTTCTCAAGGGTGGAAACGTTCATCCGATCGTTTCGGAAGCCCTGACAAGAGAGGAAATCCCATGAATTATCCCGGCCTTATCGAGAACCTGGCAATTCCCGGAACGAGCAAGATCGTTTTCTTCATCATGGATGGCGTTGGTGGCCTTCAGATCGATGGCGGTACCGAAACCGAGTTGATGACGGCCCAGACTCCTCATCTGGACCAGCTCGCAAAACGCTCCTCCTGCGGACTTCTCGTACCGATCACTCATGGAGTAACGACTGGCAGCGGCCCCGGGCACTTCGCCCTCTTCGGCTATGACCCCGTTGAGAACAACGTCGGGAGGGGAGTCCTCGAGGCGGCCGGAATTGGATTCGAACTCACTGACCGTGACGTCGCCGTTCGCGGAAACTTTGCCACAGTCGATGCCGACGGCAATATTACCGATCGCAGGGCGGGACGAATCTCAACCGAAGTCAACGAGAGAGTCTGCGAAAAACTCCGTGAAGGGGTCACCATTGAAGGCGTGGAGATCTTTATCGAACCGGTCAAGGAGCATCGGGTCTTGATGGTCTTCCGCGGCGACGGTCTCGGTGGCGATATCCTCGACACAGATCCCCAGGTCACGGGAGTTCCGGCACTTCCTGCCAAGGCCGTTTCTCCAGATTCTGAAAAGACGGCGAAGGTCCTTAATGAGTTCGTCCGGCAAGCCGCTCAGATTCTCGCCGATGAAGCGCAGGCCAACATGCTGACCATGCGGGGAATCGCCAAGCACAAACCCTATCCCTCCCTTGAGGAACGGTTCAA
>CP070717.1:2016502-2019247 GCA_020350445.1 Acidobacteriota bacterium
CGATTTCCCGGAAGACAAGCGAGACGCTTGTCCTACGTACGACAACCCTCTGGGTTGTCTCTTGGCTTCGATTTCCCGGAAGACAAGCGAGCCGCTTGTCCTACGTTTCACTGACCGTTGGTCTTCCAGCTGCGCGGGACCACTCCGATTTCACCCAGCCGATACCAGCCGTCTTCGAGACGCCCTTCGATAGCGAGACGCACCTTGGGCTCGAGGTTCTCGTCGACAATTGCCAGGTCGAGACTGTACGAGCCGGCCTCCATCTCCAGTGGAAGGAAGACCGAACTGTCGAAGACATTGTCCCCGGGAAGCCAGACGGTGATATCAGCCTCCGTCAGGAAGACCTCGTGAGATATTGGGCCACTCAAACGCAGGGCCAGGCGGAACGGCTTGTAGCAGGGGGCGACGCCCTTGTTGTCCCACCAACTGGTAAACCGAAGCCGGCCACTCGGTTCAACCTCCTCTGGGTAGGTGAACCGGCGCAGGACGAAACGATAGCCCATCCTTTTCAGCCACCGATCGATCGTCGGTTCCCACTCTTCGGGAACCGGTGACGACTTTGCATTGAATGACGAGATATGCCACTTCAACGACTCGTCGATGATGTGGTCAACATCCCAACCTTCGTTCTTCCACTTGCCCAGCACCCAGCAGATTTCGAGACTGACGGGTGCTTCCTTCCAGGCCTCCTTCATGCCGAAGTTGATAATCGTTTGGGGGTAAAGGTCTTCCATGTGAGACCAGTTGGGATTGAAACCTCCCATGTCCCCCAGACAATCGACCCTCCATCCGACGCTCTGCCTCGAGAGCCCATACTTGTTTGTCTTTTCATCCGTCAGCAGCATGACGAGCGGGGTCGTTTTAAAAGAGTCGAGGTAAGCATCGACCAGGCCTTCCCGCGTGGCCCGGGTCAGCATTTCGGAACCGGCACCCTCTCCCCAGGCTCCGACGATCGAAAGGTCGACCGATTCGAGATTGGGATGCCCGTCATAGCGGTTGCCCAGGGCGCGGATCAGTCCGCCGAAGTGTTCGAGGTAGCGAGGGTCTTCAGGATCGGTCTGCCATTTGTCCTCGGGGAGTCCAGATTCGGGCCCCACCAGGGTCCGGTACCAGTCCGGCACGTCCCTCTCTTCGCCCGTCCCATAAGGAGCGATCCGCAGCAGCAGGGTCTGTCCGCGTTGTTCTGCCGTATCCAGGGCCCGGTCGATGAGGTCCCAGCGGTACTGCTTGTTTTTCGGCTCTATGAATTTCCAGTAGACGCGGAAGTAGGCCATGGAAGTGGCTGGGTAGCCTTCGTTTTCCAGGTTGCCATCCCAATCCTGGTATTCGATTGGGAAGCCTTCAGTCCACCCCAACCCTTCGTTGAGCGTGTCTCCGTTGAACCGCTGAAAGGTCATGAAACCGATCCCGGGATTGACGAGTACATCATCGATCTCCGTTGGCCGGACGATGACCTCGGACTGGGCCGCAACGAAATGAAACGAGCACAGCAGCATGAGCATGAGCATGAGGCAGAGAAGAGCGCGCATTGTTTTTTCCTCCGACTTTACTTCGCAACCGGGACGGTCGCGTTCCGACTTCTTCGCAACCGGGACGGTCGCGTTCCGGTATTTGAATCAGTATCCCTTCTGCTTGTCGACGACATTGACGAGCGGCTTCCCCTCGACAAAACGCAGAATGTTCTGTTTGATCGTGGCCACCATCCGATCCCGATCCTGGTCGGACCGACCGGCGATATGCGGGGTGATAATGACGTTGTCCACTGTCCAGAGGGGATGGTCTTCAGGTAGTGGCTCCGGGTCGGTCACATCGACTCCGGCACCTGCCAGGCGGCCACTGCTCACCGCCTCCGTGAGTGCTTCGAGGTCGTAAAGACGCCCCCGGCTGACGGCGATGAAGTAGGCACCTTTCTTCATCTTTGCGAACTGCTCGGGCCCCAGCAGCTTGTGAGTGGCCGGCGTGTGTGGGGCCGCCACGAATATGACGTCCGACTCAGGCAGCAGTTCTTCCACCTGGTCGGGCTTGATGACCTTGCTGACGACCGGCATGAAGGGAATATCCTCGGGGTCGACTCCGACGACATTCATGCCATGAGCCCAGGCCCGGAAAGCGATCTGGGTACCGATTCCGCCCATTCCGATGACGAGGGCGGTCCGGCCGTTGAGTTCGATCCCCGAATAGCCTTCGCGCTGCCAGGTCTTCCGTTTTTTCAGTTCCAGGAACCCGTCCAGGTCCCGGGCCAGCGCGAGGAGCATCGCCATGGCGTGATCCGCGATCTCAGGTCCCTGAACGATCTGGTTATTGGTCAACACGATTTCCCTGTCCCGCAGATCCGTGCTTCCCGAGAGATGAAGGACGGTTTCAACTCCGGCGCTCATCGTTTGAACCCATTCCAACCGGGTGCCGGCCCGGACCTGTTCCGGGGTGATCCAGCCGATGAACCCATCGGCATCGACGATCTCGGCCAGGATGTTGTCATTGTTGACCGGGACGATCCGTGCATGGGTCGTGACACTCTGCAGTTCGGCGAGCAACTCAGGACTCGAATTGTTCAGCAGGATCTTCTTGGTCTGACCGTTCGCACTCACGGAGAGAGCAAGGAAGCAGCTCAACAGAATCTGGTAGCGCATGGTGGACCTCCTGTGCCCAGTTTATGTTGTCAGAAACCAATTGGGAAGCACCTTGGGTTTTTGCTCGACAGGTTCATGGCCCTACCGTAAGTTAGGGGGAATCAGGAAGGAGAAC
>CP070717.1:2019347-2022465 GCA_020350445.1 Acidobacteriota bacterium
ATCCTCCCCGCTGGACGCGCTTCGCAACGAGCATTCTCAACGAAAGACTACGAGATCCTTGACCGTCACGACCGAACCCTTTGAGCCCTCGAAAGGCTCCCCCCGGGTCTCGATTCGAATCGTGTGCACCCCTGCCTCCAGGCCAAAAACGTGATAGATCGACTCGCCACCTTTACCGTACTCTTCATCGGAGAACACATCGAACGTACCCACACCTTCTCCATCGAGTTCAACGTCGAGCTTGCCGCCATCCGGCAGATAGGGTCCGACGAGGATTGCTCCGGTACCTTCGAAGCTGACTTCGGCTGAGGCTCCCTTTTCGGATGTAGTCTGCAAGGGCATCTCATTGTCCCAGGAATCCTGGGTGATCTTCTCCCACGGGCCGGTCCAGGTCCAGCGGGGATCGTTCACGGAAATCCTCTCAACAGGAGAGCCGTAGTCATCCCAGAGCTGGAGTTCGGCGGGCTGCGTTTTCTGGGTCTTGACAATCAGCAACCCGTCTTCCAGTCGGCCACCTGCCGCTTCCACCGCCATTACGACACGCTTTTCTGTGCTCTCGACAATCCCCTTGAAAGAGTACTTCGTATAGGAGAACTTCTCGTTGGCGATCTCATCGATACCTTCCTTCCAATCCTGAGGAATCCCCTCATACCCATGTATCACGCCAAGAACTCCCGCAGCATTGGAAGGGTTGCAATCGGAGTCTTGTCCCGCCCGGGTCGAAATTTCGAGCGTCCGTCCGAAATCACTTTCTCCATAAAGGAGGCCCAGGGCGATATAGGCGCCATTGATCTTGGCATCGATATTAAAGGAGCTCAAAGCGCCATCCGGGCAGGGATCTCGATGGTTCCAGTTCTCTTCGATCAACTGCCATACCCTCTGCCAGTCGTCGGGATACGCGGCTGACCATTCCAGGACATCGGCGATCACGCGAGCATACGGACTCTCTGCCGGAATGCAGGCCAGTCCAGCCTCAACCACCTTACGAACATCCTTCTCGAAGTAGGCGGCAGCATACATCCCCGAAACGAACATTCCGCCGTAGATCCCGTCGCCATAATTCATTACACGGCCTGCCTGCCAGCAGATCTCATTCGATGTGACTGGCAACCCGGGACACATCAAACCGATAAAATCCGACTCGATCTGAAAATCGATATCGTTGGCATGGGCGTTGTATTTCGGTTCACCTGACTGCCCAGCCGGGACACCTCTACGCAACGCTCTACGCGCGGCCAGGTTTGCATGCCAGAGACTGTACCTGGCATCACGGAACATCGCCCCGAAGTCGGCGGTAGTCGCCTTCAAACCCTTGGCATCGAGAACCTCGGCGAAAGTCATCTCGACATAAAGGTCATCCTGGTGAATCGCATTCTGGAGTCGTTCCTTGGACCATTCGGGCAACTCATCGACTGGAATGATCTGTTCACGAAAGCGAAATTCAGTAGGAGCTCCGTAACTGACTCCGATCATCTGCCCCGCCCAGCCCCCTCTGATCTTGTCTCGCAGGGTTTCTATGGAAATCTGTTCAACTCCTTCCTCCTGGACACAGCTACCCAGGACAAAGCAGCACAGGACAAGCAATAGTGCGAAGGAAAAACGGCGCATTTCAGCTCTCCTCACATTGGCGGACGAAGTTACTCCTGACCGGGTTTTATAACACACGCTCTTCCCGAACGACACAATTCCACAAATAGAATTTACTGATTCGATGCTTGTTTCAAGGTCATCGGCAAACTAAAATCCCGTACCAGCCCGTCGAACCGATTTGATGCAATGAGTCTTTTCGAAACTGCCGCAATTCTAGTCACGCTTTCAGCGTTCTTCAGCTACATTAACTTCCGCTACATCAAGCTCCCGACCACGATTGGGATCATGTTGTTAGCACTCACCGCCTCGACGCTCGTTATCCTGCTGGGCTTTGTGGGCTCGGATCTGGACGAGACCGCACTTATTCTCTTGGAGTCGATCGACTTCAATGAAGCCGTCCTCCATGGGATGCTCGCCTTTCTGCTCTTTGCCGGATCGCTCCACGTCAACCTGAACGACCTTTCAAAGCAGCAGGGCGTGATCGGGGCGCTGGCCTCGTTCGGGGTGCTCAGTTCGACCTTCCTTGTTGGCACGCTGACCTGGCTGGTCCTGGGTGTTCTGGAAACCCCACTTTCCTATCTCGAGTGCCTCCTGTTTGGAGCTCTGATTTCTCCGACCGATCCGATCGCCGTAATGGGGATTCTGAAGGGTGCCGGCGTTCCGAAATCCCTCGAGACCCAGATAACCGGTGAATCGCTTTTCAATGATGGGGTGGGTGTCGTCGTGTTCCTTGCGCTCCTGGAACTCTCCAGAAACCCGGGAGACTCGATTGTCGGTTCTGCCGGCTCTCTCTTTCTGCTCGAGGCCGGAGGAGGACTGTTGCTCGGGTTGGCGACCGGCTATCTCGCGTTCCGGATGTTGAGAAGTGTCGACAATTACCAGGTTGAGGTCCTGATCACGCTTGCTTTGGTCACGGGTTCATTCGCCCTGGCGGACCGCTGGCATCTTTCGGGCCCCATCGCTATCGTCGTCGCCGGCCTTCTGATCGGAAACCACGGCCGGATGCTGGCAATGTCTGAGCGGACAATCCGGCACCTCGATACCTTCTGGGAACTCGTCGATGAGATTCTCAACGCTGTCCTGTTTCTTCTGATCGGACTAGAGATCCTGGTATTGAGGATTTCATCGATTCATCTGCTGATCATTCTGGTGACCATCCCGATCGTGCTTGCCTCTCGTTTCCTCAGTGTTTCGCTCCCCATCACCGTCTTTCAGAGATTTCGCGACTTCACACCCGGGGTGATCCGAATCCTTACCTGGGCCGGTCTCAGAGGTGGCATCTCCGTAGCGCTTGCCCGGTCCCTTCCCCCTGGTGAAGCGCGCGAGATCTTTCTCCCGGCGACCTATGGAGTTGTGGTGTTCTCGATCGCGGTCCAGGGGTTGACGATCAACCGACTCGTTCGAAAAGTCAGTTCATGAAGCCGGCCAGAATGAAGTTCCGTTTGAGACGGAAATCCCGTTCAGTTTCTGAATTCCCGGATCAAAGGGCGATTCAGAGCTGCTTCTCATTCCCGGCTGTTTCAGGCTC
>CP070717.1:2022565-2026180 GCA_020350445.1 Acidobacteriota bacterium
GCTAATAGCGTTTGTCGCGAGTCGTGACCGGATCGAAAGGGGCTGAAGGTCAAAAAGGAGTGTCCCTGTCTCCGCTTACTTCTCTGTGGGATTGGCAAGATAGTGTCCCTTATTCGATTGCCTTGGCAAATCGCGCGTTCATTGATCTCAGAAGGGCTACTTCCCTTCAGGCAAGGGTTGTTGCGGATTTTTGGCTCCGATACAGAATAGGTGCGACAGGCCTCGTATATAGATCCTGTCGACAACAAAAGCAGGTGTCGCGTAGGTCTGTTCTCCAAGCTCGGAAGTTGCCAGCAGGACAAACTCATCTGCAGCCTTGAAAACCTGCATTGTTCCGGACAAATCTATGATGTAGACGCGATCGTTCACCAAGATAGGAGAGCTGTAGAATCCCCTGTCGAACTCATGTTCCCAGATGACAGTTCCCGACTTCGCATCAAGGTTGGTGACGATTCCATACGGGGAGGGGAGGAAGAGATAGTCTTCATTGGCAACAGGACTGGCGGCGTTGGGCAGCACTTCTTCCCATTGCCAGAGGATTGCTGGCGCTGAATCGTGCCCCCCCACATCGATGGCTGAAGTGGTCGAGTACTCATTGGCAACAAACACGATACCGTCAGCGTAGGCGGCCGAAGGGGCGACCTCTCCACTGAGACAATTCGAATGCCAAAGCAGCTTTCCGGTCTTCGGATCGTAGCTGTCAACGGAGGAACAGTTGCTCAAGATGAGTTCCGTTCTCCCGTTATTTTCGATGAGGAGGGGAGATGACCACGAAATGACGTCACGCTCAACCTGCCAGGCCAGATCGCCAGAGGCGATATCATATGCCAGTAGTTTTGAGTTCTCCTCCTGATCATATTGAACGAAGAGCAGGTTCCCGTGGCTCATCAGAGAGGAAGCATGGCCATAGGGATTTGACGGGATTCCAAGATTTCTAGCCCAGATCCGTTTCCCCTCCATACTCAGGCCGACAAGATCTCCGGTGGCAAAGATGGCAGCCACAACTCGACCATTCGTGGTCGCAGTGGGTGCTGCCAGCCCGGTCATATCCAACACGTTGGGCAGGCCATCGATATCCGGAGAGCCGGGGATGCTCTCCACACTATGCTGCCAGAGCAGTTCCCCTGTATCGGTATCGAAACAGTAGACCTGACGGTCAACGTCGTCAGCGCCGGTAAGAAACAAGCGATTACCCCAGATCACCGGGGAACTCATCCCCGGCTTGGGAACAACAGCCTTCCAGAGAACGTTCCGATTGTCCTCAAGACGCCAGCCCAGAGGAGGATCTGCTTGAACCGCATGGCCGTTGGCGCCGGGTCCTCGAAAAGTGGGCCAACTTCCCAGCAAGTCGCTGGTCAGAGCCCCCCTACTTGTGGAGCGTGAGACAGAAGGCTCAGTCTTTTTCGGTGGTGTCTCCGCATAGAGACAAAGTGCGAGAACCAGTGATCCAATACCGCCAGCTGCAATCCATCTCAGGCTGGAGAGAGACTCTACTCGAAAGAGGCCACGTCCTACAGTCTCTTCGTTACCCGAAACGGTGTTTTGCGATTCTGGCGGGATCTTGAGAGATGTTGACATAGAAGTTGCCGGTCTTCCTGGTGCTAGTCAGCGACTTTGATACACTTCAGCTGGCCTTGGTCTCTGATCAGAAGCTTTCCATCGGAAAGAGCGATTGGTGCCCAGTTCTGGGTTCTGCCTCCGACCCTTGAAGCCAGGGGATCATCCTCTGATCCTGTCCCGCCTTGTCCCAGCAGCTCAGCTGATGCGATGGGTTTGAATTTCGAAGGGTCTGGTTCGATCAAATACAGGGACGTGGTGCCATCGGTAGCGAGAATGAGGCCATCGGCCAAGATCATGCTGCCTTTGTTGAAATCGGGTGAACGCTTCGTCTTCCACATTATCTCGCCTTCCATACTCATGCAAACCAGCCCGTCACGCCGATTGTTGGTTCCATACTGCGCATAGAAGTAACCGTTATGCAGCAGCGGCGGTTTTGTTTGATCCCCAAATTCTTCGGTCGTGAACAGTTCTGTCGTTCCGTACGTTCCATCTTGCTGTTTCTCGACTTTCAACATCGTTGCGCCGAGTTCATATCCGCCGACTACAAGCACCTTGTTGTCGCCGGCATCGACAGCGCTGGGCACTGAAATGTGACAGTTCCACTTGTCGTATTCCCACAGGATCGCTCCTGTCAGCGGTTCTATGCCGACAACTCTTCCCAGCTTGTTCTCATCGGAGCTAGACCGGGTGAAGGGATTTGTCGACGGAGTCACCATAACGATATGGTCTTTTCCATCCACCTTGACTATGGAAGGGCTTACGTAGCCTACATAACCTAGAGAGGGCGTTTTCCATTTCACCTCTCCCGTGAGCTTGTCATATGCGACCACGCCGGCTTCCGGGGCCTGGGATGCTGTAACAAGTAAATCGCCGTAGATCAGCGGGCACTGGGAGATCCCCCAGATGGGGAATGCTCCGGCTTCCCGGGGGCCGAAAAGCCGTCCTCCCGCAACGTTTGGCTTGCCGCCGAAATCGGTCCAGATGTTGGCGCTCCAGACGGGCTTCTGGGTGTTGATATCGATGCAATAGAGATCGCCATTATGTCCGATTGAATACACGTGAGAGCCATCGACAGCGGGTACGCTTCGCGAGCCCGGAAACATAACGGAGCCGGGGGCTTCATACTTGAAGCTCCAGAGCTCTTGACCACTCGAGAGGTCTAAACAGCGAAGAGTGTCACCAACCTTGTCGTCCCGGTCGAGCAAATAGACTTTGCCGTTTCCGATTACGGGTCCGCCAAACCCTCTGCCTACGGCGGCTGTCCAGAGGATCTCAGGCCCATTCTCGGGCCAGGAGCGAAAGATCCCTGTCTGGGGCGAGGTGCTGTTGCGGCTCGGTCCGAGGTATTGTGGCCAATCCGCCAGACCGCTGCCGGCGGCGATCAGTGCAATTCCTGCTGACAAAAGTAATCTTGTGGCATTCATCATCTTCGCTCCCGTTAAGAATGTGCAAAACCCTTCCAACCTGTTGTTCCAATCGGAAACAGGGATACCTCCCTAGACTAGTACCATCGTGAAGATCCGTTGTTTCAGGCTTCTCTTGTAACGGACCATTCGCAATTTCAGGGCAGCACTGAAAGCATCCCCGTTGTTGCGAGAATCGAAGCTGTCTCCCTGTCTACCTGCGCCCTTTGGGATCAAAAGAATACAGCTGCATGGGGAGGAGGAGTTCATAACGACCCGGTGGAGTCCAAAAAGAAGAGTGTCCCTTTCTGCCCCCAGCGGAGTCTGAAAGAGAGCGTCCCTTTCGGCTCACCGTGGGAGTCCAAGAAACAGTGTCCCTTATTGGCTCCTCTTTTTGGACCCAACTGAGTCAAGAAAAGAGAGTGTCCCTTACTGGTTCTCCCTTACTGGTTCCCCCAGCGGAGTCTGAAAGAGAGTGTCCCTTTTAGGTTCCCAGCGGTGGAACCCAAAAGACAGTGTCCCCATTCTGGCTCTCCCCATTCTTGCTCGACTTGTTTGCCCACGTGTTTCAAATCGACTTCAGCAGGTCATTCATGTGCCTCATGAAGACCTCAGTCCGCATCAGGTCGAGGTGGCCAGACTCGGGAATGCA
>CP070717.1:2026280-2030004 GCA_020350445.1 Acidobacteriota bacterium
AAAGCTGACCTAACAGGCGCTATTGCCTTCGTGATGTGGATAAGTGCTTGATTCATAGACGGCTATCTGAATTCCACAACTCAGTATGGGGCCTTCGGGCTCGACCGTGCCTCTCGGCAATCTCCAGGACTGGATTGCTGCCGAATGCCGGCGCATCCGGGCCGGTCATCCGCCACCGGGGACGCTGGGCGGAAAGATCTCAGGGGTGCGGTGGGCGTCGAGCAGGTCGGGCAGGCGGGGGATCTGTATACGATTTCGGGATGGACTTCGAAGTCGAAGCAGTACTCCTTTCCCAAACCAGCGCCAGAGTGGAATTGTCGGTTGGCACGACAGCGTGCACGGGGGGAGCGGGTATCAGGTGTATGCTATCAGTTGATCGGAGAGCCAGACTTTCAAGCTCGGCCGAAGTCGAGGGTACTGAGGATGGACTTTCTGAAGGAGATTTTGGACAAGCCCTTTTTGCAGCTGCAACTGGAACAGCAGGCTCTGGTTGTAGTGGTCGTCCTTGCCTGCCTGGTTCTGGTCGGCTACTCCACTACTGCAGCGATTCGACACATCGCCAGGCGCCGAGTGGAGACACGAGTGGCCGTATTCAGCCCGATTACCATTTCTTGGCAGGATAGCGCAGGGACTGCTCACGAGGTCCGTGGACACTGTCTGGACCTCTCGGCAGGGGGCCTGAGAATGGAGCTCAGAGATCCGATCGAGCCTGGCACGTCCATCAAGTTTGAAGTTCTCACCAGGAATCTGCGGGGCGAGGCATCCGTACGCCACTGCACCGCTGTCGGTGCGAAATACGAGATTGGAGTTCAGTTCCTAAACACCTCGCAGTAATGCTCCTCAGCCACTTGGTCCGTAGTGTGATTCTTTGACCGGTTGCCTGCGATACCTCGATGCTTCTCAGGTCAAGACACGGCTCGTCCCGCAGAGCGGCACGCTTCTCGGGAACCCCGGGGAGTCTGTCACGTTTACAGGCTGCTAACCATACTTAACTGGTAACGCTATCTTTCTTCAGCATTGTCGGTCGCGAGCTTTGCCCTTACAATTGTCTGCGCTGTCTCTCGCATCGTTCGTTGACGGATGCTTTGTCGGTATCCAGAAAGAGCGTGCGGAAGCGGCTCTAGCCTGATCGAGAAGAGAAAGAAGCCGTATGGACAATACAACTTTGTCAGCGATTTTGTGGGTGCTTGCCGGAGGAGTTTTGACAATCTACTTGCTGCGCCGGAGGGGGCGTAAGGCGAAGGGAAACTGGCAACAACGGAGAAGTTCCGGGAAAACGATGACGTCGTCGCTTGGTGATCAGCATACGGATCTGAGTGAGCAGCGTCATCAGAACAGCGGAAGAATCTGACTCCATAACAGGGAATGAACACGAACACTGCATCGGTAATCCTGTGGGTCGTCGGTGGAATCCTGTTGGTTCTGTACCTCCTCCGCCGTCGTGATCGCAAACAACGCTTGAAGAAGTATCGCGCTTGCCTGTCCCGTGTCATCGACGGCCGCCAGGACTGATCGACTGGCACCCCACCTGGCATGGGGTCTCGTAGTTTGAACACCTGGGGCGGGAGACTGCGGGTGCTCCTATCCCTCCTGAAGAACCAGCAAGCTCCGGTTGGGCTGAGAAGCGGGACGTGAACCATTAGGGCTATTACTGAATCCCGTTTGGATCTAGTCCAGAATGAACCTTTTCGCCCATTGCCGAAATCGGGCCGAAGCTGGATGATGAAGCTGTCTGTACGATGATTTGCCCGGCTGTGGAGCTGATCTCGCACTACAAAGACGGCTGAGTGAGGTGCATCTTCGAGAATGACGCATCCCTCCCAAAGTGGGAAGTAGCCGTCGAGCTGGGGAGAGGAAGGCATACCGCGAACCTTCCTCCCACACAGCTTTTGGGGAACCGACCAGTTGATCAGTTCACCACTGGGAACAAGGCAGCGCAGAAACGAGAGAAGGACGAGCGAACGAAGACGGAAAAGGGGATGAACTCCAATGAAGACGAGTAGAATTTCTCCGGGAAGGCATCGCAGAGAGGCTGTTCGTTACCCGATCGAACGGAACGTAGCGTTCAAGCTGGACCGCCGACAGCGCAGACCAGATCCAGTTCTGGGGAAGACAATGCGCGTAAGCAGTAGTGACGCCTTATTTTCTGGAGGTCATGCAGCGGCTCGGGGCCGCAACTCGGACATATCCATCAGTTGGCCGGTACACCTGAATGGGATACGGGGACTGCGCCTGGTGGCCCGGGGGCGGGTGGTTCGGCGCGACACCAGATCGGCGGTAATCGAGATCGAGGAGTACGAATTCCGGACACTCGGCGATAAGGATCTTGAAGTCCCCGGTTAGCTTCTCTGTTTGAATGACGGCGGGTGAGCACCCGAATCGGTCCACCGCCAACGGAGTCTGACCCTGGGCAACGAGCGGTCCTGAGTTCCACGCTGCAAAAGCTGCGGAGTGTGCCCGGCAGAATCCACGATTACCTCACGGGTGAGGCTGTTCCTTGTGCGATCGTAGGGCGGGCAGGAGTAGCTGGTGCAGGACAGGGTTGGATGGGACGTTGGATTCCACAAAGCGCGCCCCCTGCGCGGTAATGGCGTAGTCGGAGTTCGACAGCAGCTGCACGAACTCCATCTCCTTCAGAAACCACGTTGTGAACATCAAGTGCTCCCTGGGGAAGGACATCAGGCTTTCCAGATCGAGCAGTGGGATGCCGGGATGCTCTGGATTCATCCGCCGTCGCTGGTAGAGCAGGCAGAGCAAGCCCATGCGCCGGTTGGCTTCCCCCTCCACATCGTCCACAAACTCCTTCAACCCGAAGACAGCCATGGGCTCCGACTGCCGACCCTGCCGAATCGAGTCATAGGCCCGTCGCCTGTCAGGATCAGACAGAGTCGCATAAGCTTCGCTCAGCAGCAGGAACCTCTCGTTGTTGCCGCTTTCGGGATTGTCGGGATGGTACCGAGCCGCCAGAATCCGGAACACTCGATGGATCGTCTCCATTTCCGCGTTCGGACTGATCTGCAGTACTTCGTAGTAGTCGGCCTGGCCTTCCCCCTCCTGGCGCCTTATGTTCTGCTGCCTGGTATCGAACTCGAGCCCAAGGACGTACTTGTTTCCGTGCCGATTGCAGTGGCGGATGGAAGCACTTCCCGACACACCGTACGACTCGGCTCTCAGGTAGACACGCGAAGCGGGCTCCACCGGTTCGTTCGTTTCAATCCTGATTCCCGACTCTGAAATGTCCACGCCGCCTGCCTGCAGAGACCTCGCCTGACCGTTGCTGTCTTTCCACGAAATCGTCAGCTCGCAACGCAGCGGCATGCGTGCATGGCGCCGGAGTTCCGTCTGTTTCATAGCACCTTCTCTTCCCGGAAGCCGGTCACGGCGTTTCTGCGCGCCAATCGCAGGAGTGGATCGACCCGCGTCGTGACCGGTACAGGACCTCCGAGAGGGACGCGTTGGCCGATGGCTGAGTCCCGTCGGGGCGGCAGCGCAGTGGGGACAAATCGTTCTGTCGCTGTTACCGTATACTCCGAGCCGAAAGCAGACAGTTCCGAAGCAGGGACAGGTCTGCCGAGCAAGTAGCCCTGTACACGATTACATCGTGTGGTCCGGATCGCGCGGAGTTGCGCCTCGTTCTCGATACCCTCAGCCGTGGTGTGGATCCCCAGATTCTGAGCCAGCGCGACGACGGAGCTGATCAGCAGCTCGCTGTTTCTCGTCTGCC
>CP070717.1:2030104-2038784 GCA_020350445.1 Acidobacteriota bacterium
GACGCGGAGGGCCACTCGCTGGGTCCGGTTTCCGTTGAGCGCGATGGTTCCAGCGTCACGCTCGAGCACCCAGAAGCTGGAGTCCGATATGTCCTGACCGGCACCACCAACGTAACGCAGGCGTCCTCGCCTGCCAGACCGAGTTTCGCAACCGAGACGGTTGCGTTCCGACGAACGAGGACCGAGAAAGGGACAGGCTGGTTTTCCCGGGAAACCGTGACCGGAAGGTAAGCGTCCCGCTTGCCAGGCCAACCGGAAGGTAAGCGTCCCGCTTGCCAGGCCAACTGGAAGGTAATCGTCCCGCTTGCCACTGCGGCTAAACGACCAGCGGGGTTGGCCCAGGTGTTCTCGCTTGCCAGTCCGAGTTTCGCAACCGCGACGGTTGCGTTCCGACGACCGAGGACCGAGAAAGGGACAGGCTGGTTTTCCCGAGAAACCGTGACCGGAAGGTAATCGTCCCGCTTGCCACCGCGGCTAAACGACCAGCAGGGCTGACCCCTGCAGTCTCCAGATTGCCCACGCTTAACCTCTGATCGGGATGACGTAAGCCGCACAGGGACTATGGCGAATAACGCGCTCTGTTGTCGTCCCGATCGTAGTGAACTCGAGGAATGGTCGATGCTCGGCACGCAACAGGATTAGATCGGCCGCAGTCTCGACGGCTGTCCGGATGACCTGTTCAGCGGCTGATCCCTTGCGTACCACCTCCGAGACTTCGCAGCGGGAACGAACATCATCCGAAATCCACGAACAGAGTTTCGATTTGGTCAAACCGATATCGGCTTCGCCTTCGACAACGTGCAGGATAGAAAGCTCAGCTTTGAACCTTTGGGCAAGATGAGAACAGGAGTCCAGGGTGAGTCGGGAACGTTCGGTGAAGTTCACTGGACAGAGGATTCGCCGGATTCCGATATCGGAAGCCCGAATCCCTGGGGGGATAACCAGGACCGGAGGTTGAGCGATTCTCAGGACATGTTCCGCCACGGATCCCAGCAGAAGCCGGTTGGCACCCGAGCGGCCATGGGTTCCCATTGCGATTAACTCGACCGGATCCTGTCCGAGGCGAGTGTCGATGGCAGAAATGGCGTCTCCTTCTACGATGTTGATGCGAAAGTCCACCTCGGGGGAGAGTGATGTGCGGGCAATCTTGTGAAGGGCCGATTCAACCGTGGCCTTCTCGTTCCGGATATGTGACGCCAGTTCGGTAATCTGGGAACTGGTGAAGTAGAGTGGAACGTCGATCCAGAGAGCATGCAGGATTTCAACTGCGAGCCTGCGATCCTGCTGAATTGCGAAAAGGTTTGCCCACTGAAGCACGCTCTTCGTACTTTCGCCCATATCGACTGCACAGAGGATTTTGCTGGAAGCGACGCTGTCCATAACGTGCTCTCCTTCTGACGGAACTGACCGACACCGTCCGTGTCGAAGCGAGTGCCCGTGCACTCACTCGTCACTGGCTTTTTCGTCTCTAGCTTATCCCGGATCGGGAGTCGTGTGAATGAAAATTCATGCGAGTAGAAAGGGCTGGATGCCGGTCAACGATCTCCTGCGCTGCACCATTTCGAGTATTGAGTACACCATTTGGGTTGAACTTCCTCCGGGTGATGACTGAGCTGAGGTGGCTTGTTTTTGAAAGTACATATTTATCAGCTAGATAGGGTATCGGAACGGTGGTTGCTTTAGTGAAGGTGTGTTTCTCAGGGAAATGGGATCGCGCAGTAACGAATTTGAGGAGTTATGAAATATGAGTATCAGATATAGAGTTTCGAATTGGAGCATTCTGACAATCCTCTTTCTAAGCGGAATTGTTCTCGGTTCACTGCTAATGAGCCCCGCGGGGCCGGTCGTGGGGAGCCTGCCCGCTCAGGCGGCGAGTGATTCCGGTGATATGGCAATCGTGCAGCCAGTCCAATCTTCCTACGCCGAGGTGGTTAAGCGTGCCTTGCCGGCGGTCGTTTACATTTCTTCTTCCCGGCTGAGCGCCGAACCTACGGGGGGATTCCCGGACAACCCCCTCTTTCGTCAGTTTTTCGGAAATCAGTTTCCCGGAGGTTTTCAGCAGCCCCAGCCGAGACGTGAAGAAGGTCTCGGATCGGGTGTTGTCATCGACTCTGCGGGATATGTTCTGACGAACCATCACGTGGTGGAGGGTGCCGATCAGATTCGTGTCTTTCTTGCGGATGGACAGCAGGTGGAAGCCTCGGTTGTCGGCATGGACTCAAAGACTGATCTGGCACTGTTAAAGATCGACCGCACTGAACTTCCGGAGCTGGCGCTCGCTGGGAACTCTGAGCCGGAAGTCGGGGACATTGTCTTCGCAATCGGCAACCCCTTTGGCGTGGGACAGACGGTGACGATGGGTATCGTCAGTGCGACTGGGCGAGGCAATCTGGGCATTGAAGACTATGAAGACTTCATTCAGACCGACGCTGCTATCAATCCGGGCAATTCCGGGGGCGCACTGATCGATGCAAGTGGGAGACTCGTGGGGATCAACACCGCCATCATTGGTCGTAGCGGCGGAAATGATGGTATCGGATTCGCCATTCCTGCGCCGATGGCTGAGCGGGTCGTCAGCCAGTTGAAGAACCATGGCCATGTTTCGCGCGGTCTCCTTGGAGCCGTCGTCCAGAATGTGACGCCCGACCTGGCGAAAGCCTTCGGGATGAGTGATATGAAGGGTGCATTGCTCGGTGACATCTCCGACGGTGGTCCTGCCGAAAAGGCTGGTCTGAAACGGGGGGATGTGGTGATCGCGATTAACGGTGAGCCGGTTCCCGACAGCCGTCGACTGCGGTTGCGCATCGCCGAGCTCGCTCCGGAAACCGAGGTTGATGTGACGATCCTGCGTGACGGAACCGAACGGGTTGTCCCTGTGGTGCTCGGTGAACTGACCGATGACGGCGGGGCGGGGAGCGATGTCTCCACGACTCCGGAGAACAAGTCACGCGGTCTTGCGATTCGCGAACTGACACCGGAGATCCGTGAGAGCCTCGACCTCCCTTCGAGTACGCAGGGTGTCGTTATCGACTCGGTAACTGCCGGCAGCCTTGCCGCGTCGGCTGGTTTACGTCGTGGTGACGTAATTGAGCAAGTCGATCGAATGCCGGTCACCGACGTGGCAGCGTTCGCCAAGGCCTTCGAGCGGAGCAAGGACGAAGCTGTCCTGCTGCTGGTCAACCGAGGAGGCAACACCTTCTTTACCGTGCTTTCGGCGAAGTAGTTGATTCCCCCTGAACCGGCCGAGCAACCCCCGGTTTAGGTTCAATGCCGTCCGTTCCCTCCGGACGGCCTCCTCCACGGGCAGGGCTGGTTCCCCCGGCCCTGCCTTGTTTTCAGCGGGGCTAATGCCCCTGGAGAGAATGTCTTTATGAAAGACCTACCTGTTTGGGTCAACGATTTCTCGTGTGGAGAAGCTCCCGTCGCTCCTAAGTTGGGTCGGCGATCGATTCGTTCGGAGAGCGAAGAGCAGGTCAGACACTCACTGGTCATGCTTCCTTTCTTCAGCGTGTTTGATGATCTCAAGGCCCAAGTGGCCGGGTCGCGAGTCATCCTTTGGGGAAGGGTGACCAGCCCGGTGTTGCGCAGTCGGGCAGAGGCTGCGGTACGGCGGATACGAGGTATCTCCCATGTGGAGAATCGAATTGAGATTCTTCCCCGCTCGCGAGACGATGAGCGGATTCGGATCGAGAGTTTTCAAGCGGTCTATTCCTGCCCCAAGTTCATCCGGTATGCACTCCGCTCCTTGCCTCCAATCCATCTGATCGTCAAGAATGGAATAGTTACTCTGGAAGGAGTGGTCGCTACTGCCGCGGACAGGGACAGTGCGGCCATGCGAGTAGAGGAAGTCCCCGGTGTCTGCTCAGTTGAGAATCGTCTGGAGGTACGCTCGGGCTAGGCGGAAGACAGCCGATTACAATCCACGAATGCACCGGGTAAGGCGGACTCAGGTTCACCGCCGGGTGGTACACGTGACCGCTGGTGATCTGCTCCGAATCTGCCGCGGTTTGTAATGGGCCGAGGGTAGGGAGACTTGAGATGAAGACGATTTCGAGGTTGCTTGTCAGGTTCAGGTTGAGGACCCAGGTGACGTTGCTGGTTCTTGGCATGTTGGCTGCGACACTATTCATCACCGACTGGGCAAGTGGCCGAATCGAGCAAGAGGCGATGACCCAGGTTCAGGACTACCTGAAGATGTTGTCCAGCACGCTCGAGGTGAGTGTTCAGCAACTGCACATCAGCTCCCGTTCGGCTGAGACGAATCTCCTGGCCCTGCAGACTCGCCAGAAGTCGAGAGGACTGAGAAGGATCACGCTACGTGACGCAGGAGGCCGTGTTATTGCCACCACGCCGGTGCAGGCCGGATCCCCTGAAGCTCCTGCCTCGACGGGTGCTTTGAGTGAAGTAACGATCCCGATCATTGCCCAGGGCCGGTTACTCGGCTACGTCGATCTGCAACTCGAGCTCAATCATTTCAAGACACCGTTCTCTGAAATGGGACGTTCCCGTGCCTTGATCTCGCTGGGGATATTCTCACTTGGGCTGGCCCTGATTATTCCATTCGCCGGCTTTGTGACTCGGTCAACCAGCGGTCTCGAGGAGGCGACACGACGAATTGCCAGTGGTGAACTCGACGTTGAACTTCCCAGTGCGTCGAACCGGGAGCTCGCTTCGCTCGTTGAAAACTTCGAACAGATGGTGGCGAAGCTGCGTACCCAGAAGGAACTGGAATCCCGCATGGCTGAATCTGAAAGGGAAGCGGCCGTAGGAAGAATGGCGGCTGGGATCGCCCACGATATCCGGAATCCGCTCAATTATGTGAAACTGGCGGTCCAACAGCTCCGGACGACCCTGGAGTCCCCCGGAGCGGATCCCTCGTCACCCGAGACCGATGAACTCTGGCAGGGGGTTACCGCGGAAATTGAGCAGATCAACAGGACGATGCGGGACCTGCTGGAATTTGGAAGGCCCGGAACCCCTGTCCTTTCCCGGGAGCGTCCTTCTGAACTGATCGAGGAGTGCAGGGAAAGCTTTCATCGCAGGCATCCAGACGGGGTACTGGAAATGATTGATGAATGTACTGGCAGCGCCGCGGAGATTCGGGTCGATCGGACCTTGCTGGTGAGGGCGATCGATAACCTGCTCGAGAACGCGAAGGAGGCTTCGTCGGATGAAGCCGTCGTCCTGGGTTGCCGCTATGATGAGGGCTCTCCTTCTATGATCTCTATCTGGATCGCCGATCGAGGGCCGGGAATCCCCGGAGAGATCATGGGAAAGCTGTTTACCCCCTATTTCACGACCAAGGCTTCGGGGGTTGGACTGGGACTGGCCCTGGCGGCAAAGTGGGTCCATGATATGGGTGGTGAGTTGACCGCCGAGAACCGACCGGATGGCGGGGCGCAATTCCGACTCCGTTTTCCTGCCGAAGAGGAAGTGGAAGTATGAGTGGGACAAACAGGGGCCGGTCCATCCTCCTCTTGGATGATGAGAAGCGGCAGCGTGACATCATCTCGATGATCCTCAGGGGGGCGGAGTACGACGTGACTGCTCTTGGCAGTCCGGTCGAGGCCCTGCAGAGCATTGAACAGGGTGGTCCCTTCGACGCGATCGTCTGTGATCTGCGCATGCCCTTGATGGACGGTATTGAGTTTCTGCAAAAGGCCCGTCGCATGCGGCCGGGGCAAGTGGTGATCGTCGTGACGGCCCACGGCAGTGTCCCCACTGCTGTTGAAGCGATCAAGAAGGGGGCTTACGACTATCTCACCAAGCCGTTGGACCGTGATGAATTCCTGCTCACCGTGGAGAGAGCTGTGGAGCAGAGCGATCTGGTCCGGGAAAACCGCCTGCTTCAGGCACAAATCCGTAAGGACTACTCTCTGGAGGCGATCATCGGTGAACATGGCCGAATGCAGGAGCTGTCGCGACTGGTCCGGAAGGTTGCTCCTTCGGACCTGACAGTCATGATCTATGGTGAGAGTGGTACCGGCAAAGAACTGGTCGCCCGGGCCCTCCATCTTCTCAGTCCAAGAGGCTCCCGGCCGATGGAGGCCATCAACTGCGCTGCAATCCCCGAGAATCTGCTCGAGTCTGAACTCTTCGGGTATGTAAAAGGGGCATTTACGGGAGCCATTTCGAGAAAGAAGGGTCTATTCGAGCAGGCGGATGGAACGACCCTGTTGCTGGACGAGATTGGTGATATGGGGCTTCCACTTCAGGGGAAGCTTCTTCGTGTCCTGCAAGAGAAGGAAATCCAGCGGGTTGGCAGCGTCGAGAAGATCCCGGTCGATGTCAGGATCATCTCGTCGACCCACCGCGACTTGGGGGAGCTTGTCCGAAGCGGTGCTTTTCGGGAGGATTTGTACTACCGCCTGAACACGTTTCCGGTTTCTGTCCCACCCCTGCGGGAGCGGGCAACCGACATACCCCTACTGGTGGAACACTTCATCCGGACGGCTCCGGTCCCGGGGCATTCGGTCCGAAAGGCCGCTCCGGAAGCACTCCGCGCACTGAAGGAGTTCTCCTGGCCTGGAAACGTCCGGCAGCTGAAATCGGTAATCGACCGAGCGGTGGTTCTGGCAGAGGGCAATTCGGTGGAGCTGAAAGATCTGCCCGATGAGATCCTGGATGCTGGGATGGGAAGTCTGATTTCATCGGAGTTCGACCTGCCGCTGGAGGGAGTCAACCTGGAAGAGCTGGAGAAGCACCTGATCCGAAGGGCGATGGAGCGTTCCGGAGGAGTGATCGCAAAGGCAGCACCTCTGTTGGGCCTGAGCTATCGTACGCTTCAGTACCGGCTGCAGAAGTATGGATTCTCGGGCGCATCTGAAGATTCAGATGCATCATCTTTCGCCTGAAGTTCCGATCTCCTGAACGTCAGTGACCACGCTTCCGAGAACGGGAACCACCGGGAACGTTGCCAGCTGACCCGGCTCTGAACGGAGGATGATGGCCGCGATACGGTCTCCTGCGGAGTCGACTTCGAGAAGGCCGAGGAGCTCGGAATGGAAGAAGATTCTGTCCCAGTCTAATTCGTCCAGGTAACGGGCCAGATGGCCTCCTGGTGGCAGCACCAGGGAAGTCGTGTTGAGGAGTTTCCCCGCTAAATTCCGCAGATGAAGGGTGAGGCTGACCTCGCGGTCTGATTCAAGGTTCCTCAGGGCGATTCCTGTTCTGATGATGTAATTCGTGGCAGCGAAAGGATTCCCCTCCTCCTTGATTTCGACGGGAGCCAGAAAACCGCTGGAAACAGCTCTGCTGCTCCCAACACCCGCGACGCCGGTCGGGCCGCCAAACAGCACAACCCCTGTCACGGGTGAGGAGGAGACGATCCGAACTGACCCTGCAATGGTGCTGCCGATTCCATCGGTTTGCAGGCTGGAAATTCCGTTTGGAGGAATCTCGACAGCAACGCTTCCTTCTATTACTGTGCCGTTCAGATCGACTGTGAGTGGGTCTCCGTGATCGTTAGTCAAGATTACTTCGATATCCCGAGCGGTTTCGGAAGAAGGATTCAGCAACAGGATTTGACTGGACAGGAGACCGCGGCCGTCACCGAAATGGGGAAAGTAGAGTTCATGGACCTCCGCGTCGGAAGTGTTCTCCGAAGGGGCCGATTCGTTCCCCAGCCGTTCTGTGACGGGGAGTGCTGCAAGTTCGCCCGGACGGGTCTGCAGGGCGACTGCCACCACGGCGCCGGAGTAGGAAGCGCGAATGACACCCAGGAATCGGCTCAGGTCCACGGGCTGGCTCCAGCCGAACTCGTGGGCATAGAGTGCTACGTGACCGAAGGAGGGGAGGGTGAGGCTGGCATTTGCCAGTGGGTGACCCGATGCATCCAGAAGTTCAAGGGTGATCTCCGTCTCCTTATCGGTTGCGTTCGATATAGCGACCGCAGATGCGATGTCCTGGAGTTCGTCTTCAAGAATTGGTGCCAGGAAACCGCGCTCGAGTACTGGACTAGGGGGGATTCCGGCCAGGCCAATCGGCCCGCCGTAGAGGAGGACCCCATCGAGAGCCCCGTCCATCCAGATGGTCAATGATCCGGAACGGACGTCCCCCGTGCCGTCCGATGATTCAACCCAGGGTTGCATCGGGGCAACCTTGACCTCCAGTTGTCCTCGGAGCTGATGTCCAGCAAAATCGGTCTCCAGTGGGTCTCCTTGGTCATCTCTGAGCTTCAGACGGCCTGCGACCGGAGTGTCGGGTGATTGGCTCAAAAGCAGAAGCCGACTTCTCAGTACACCGGCTCCATCTCCAAAGTGGGTGAAGTGAAGTCGCTTCGGGAGTGTCACCCCATGGATCCAGTCCATTGCGGCCTGCACGACAGTATCCCGGCCCTGACGGACATCTTCGGGTCTGAGCCAAATGTCCTGATCGACTTTGAGTGGAGTGCGAGTCAGGCTTCGGTCCAAGTCCCTCGTCAGAACTGCATCCGCCGCTGCGTATCTTCCTGTCCACTGTCCTTCGAACTCGTCCAGGTCAAGGTCCTTAGGCGAGTTGAAGGCGGCAGCCGTCGGCTTGCCGAAGAAACGGGAATTGGGATGAAAGCGCATTCTCAAGGCAACCTGATCTCCTGAACTCAGGGCACCCGGGCCGGTGAGGACTGCGATTGGCTTGTCGTAAAAGGAATCCGGATCACCCTGTATCCGGTAAGAACGGGCAATGTTTTTGAGCTTCACGC
>CP070717.1:2038884-2042720 GCA_020350445.1 Acidobacteriota bacterium
CCCGAGAAACAAAAGCAAAGACATTCTGTGTAGACGACAGACTCGGATCCCAACTCCACCACCAGGTGGCCGGCAGATCCGGGAAAAGGTTTTCAAAGAAGGGAATCTCGGGCACCTGAGAAATCGGGACATTGTTTTCCCGATATTCCGAGAGTGCTGCTGCCGCAGTGTACCAATCCATTCCCGAAGACGGGTCCACGATGTTATTGGGTTGCAGGATATCCCGCGAAGCCAAGAGATTGCGCGCAATCCGCCCTACATAGGCAACTTCCAGGAACATGCCCCCCGGCAACTCGCGACCGATCGAGAGGTTCCAGTTGTAGTTCACGGGACTGGTGATTGCATCGTCCAACGAAGACCCGAGATTGTTGCTACCGTCCGGGAATTGCGTCAAAGGGAAGCTGATCTCTTCAGGTGGAGGCAGCGAGGGAAACCCACGAATATCCTGTCCCCACCCTGTGAACGAGGGACCTGGGTTGTGCATGACATGGTATGTTTGGGTGGGGATGCTTGCTGCCGAATGGAAACCAAGAGCGTTGTCCTTGTCGAAACTCCAGGCAAGCCTCGTGCCGATCCGATCATACATCACGGCGAAACCACCTCGAATTACCGACTGCCCGGTGGAGCCGAAGATCTTCTGCAGCGCTCCGGAATCGAACGAAGGTGAGTAGGCAAATGAAATTCGAGGAGCCAGATTGTTCCAGTCTGTCGAGTAATATCCTGGCCTGTCATAGTAGGGGCCGGACCGGTCAATAGTCAGAAGCTCATTCAGTGGAACTCCCTGCTGCGCACTGGCTTTTCTTCGTTCAAAATAATCATCGAGGCTCACTGTGGGTTGGACCTGGTAACCTGTAGTTTCGGAGACTGGAGTATTCACTCCCCACCGCAAGCCCAGATTCAACGTCAGTTTGGGGCTGAGCTGCCAGGAATCCGCGAAATAGAACTCATATTCCTGCGTCGCATAGGTTCGTCTGTTCTCTTGTCCCTGGGGCAAGAGCGTGCCATCGACGTCGAAGTTGTAATTGTTCCAGTAATGGGTGAAGCGTCCCAGCAGGGCGGCAGCCGCTTCCCGGTAGACAAATTGTTGTCCCGGCCCGTACATCAGTTCGGTATCTATAATGGGGGCATCCCAACCTCCAGCCCAGATGTATTCAGTATTGCCCCCGTCGTAGGACTGTCTGCTGTCGACGTCACTTGCGCTGATCAAGCGAATGTTGGCCCCAAACTGCAGAGTGTGACTCCCCAGGACCCATGAGGTGTCGTTGGTGAAGTTCTGGACAGGTACACAGCTGGAAATATCACCCAGTTGTGACCACGGGGAGAATCCGATGTTGATCCAGTTCTGACTCGTGTCGCCAAACCAGGTAGCCGCCTGCCGAGTCAGGCCATAGCGGAAATCATTTATCAAGGTTGGGCGAATTGTCCAGGTCTGGCCGGCGGAAAGTCCCATCGGGTGAGACCAGGTCTTGGGAGAGACTGTCGAATCGGGCCACTTTCCTCCACGATCAGAGTGATCCCATTGATAGTTGCCCCTCAGAAAAAGTCTTAGAGTCTGGGTAATATTGAAATCCAGTTTCGCCGTATAGGAGTTCCAATCCAGAGGCGTTGCCCGGTTGAATCGGTAAATGCCCCAGTTGAAGTCTACAGTGCCCGGCTCATTTGCGGGGTAACGCCGCGCCGCATCGGCAAAGACCCTTGTCACGGCCTCGTTGACCCCGCCCGTTGCAGGGTAGAGAGTAGCCATGTCATCCGGCCCCAATTCGATTGGCTGGCCTTCCCGGCCCAGATAGCGCATCTTCCCTTCCCCAAGATGCGCCAGGGGGACCGGTTGGGCCACCGACGTCTCACTTCGGTCGGTTCTCCTTTCGTAATTGAAGAAAAAGAACGCCCGGTTCTGGACGACCGGTCCCCCCACCGACCCTCCGAAGACATTCCGGATCAGGTTCGGCCGGCCGATCCCCGGCTCACCATCCTGGTCTGGATCTCCCTCCACTCGATTGTTGAAGAATCTGTTGGCAGCCGTGACCTTGTTGCGATGGTACAGGTAAAGGGAGCCATGGAAGTCATTGGTGCCGCTACGTGTGATGAGAGAGACCTGAGCCCCTGAGGACCTGCCCAAGCGAGCGCCCGGGTTTGACGTGACCACACGGAATTCTTGGATCGAATCAGGTGTTACCCGCAGTATTGGCTGAAATGGAGTTCCTGAGTCAGTCACCTGAAGAAACTGGTCGTTCACGTTGATTCCGTCGAGAGTCAGGGTGAGTTGGTCAGAGCGGGAACCCGTGACCTCTCCATCCGGTGTCACTCCGGGTTGAAGGCTGAGAGCAGCGGCGAGGTTTCTCGCATTGAGTGGGATTCCCTGGATCTGCTCCGGAGTCATCGTGTTGCCGAGAGAGCCGTCTACTCTGTTTACTGAATCGTGTAACCCCTCGACAGTTATCGTCTCCTGGACTGTGCCCACTTCCAGAAGCACGTCCATTGCAGCCGGAAAGTTGACTTCCAGACGAATGTCACGAACGATGTTGACCTTAAATCCAGGGTGTTCGGTCAGCAGCGTAAAGTTCCCTGGAGGAAGTTCCAGGAATTGATATCGGCCCTCCTCGTCACTCCAAGCCGTATGGCTGATCTGAGTTGCCTGATTGGTAAGTGCCAAGGCCACTCCGGGAATCACCGCGTTCGACTGGTCGAGTACCCGCCCACGCAACTGAGTCGTCTGCCCCAGAAGCATTTGAGGGCTGAGACTGGCCGCTCCAGCGATGAGAAGGTAACCAACCACCCGCAAGCAGGACTTTTGGAGCATCAGACATCTCCAGTGCCGATGAGGCACGAGAATACAATGCAGAGTACGAACAAGTTTCGAGCCCTGGAATCCTCCCTTTCTTGATTGAAACGATTCTATGGTCGATTGCTCTGAGATTACATCCGTATAAACTCCTGAGATTGCATCCAGCTAGCCTGGCGAATCAATCAGGATCCGCGTGCCGTATCGAGGAAACGGGACTCCTCCCTGCTGGCTCCTTCTGATTCGCAGTAACTCCAGGTATTTCTTGCCCACATTGCAGCAAGGAAATTCCCATTTCTCTGTTCTCTCAGGCGATCGGCAAATGCACGTCTGCCCGCAAGGCCAAGAGCAGCCGGGAGAATGGGGAGAAAAGCGGAAGACCTCCGTTGAAACGAAGGGGCAACTAGAAATGCTAACTCGGTGGCAGTAGCGGGCCTGAAGGGTGCAGCAAACGCAAAGCAGACCACGACCAACACAGCCTGTTAGCGAGGTTGCCACTGTGGGCCGGTTATTGAATAGAACAAAAACCCTCTCGAATTGAAGGCTGGAAACTCCGCCAGTAGAGGGTCTGATTCCCGGAGTTCGCTGGAACAGAAAGAGATGTTTTTGATCCAACTCTCCGTGGAATTGAGGCACTAGTGGGGCTGTCTGTTCCCGCCGGTATTGCTTTGCTGGGCTTATTCGGACTATTCTTGTGGGCAATCTCCTTCCCTTTTGAGGAAGTCAGTTGATCGGACAGACTATCGGACACTACGAGATTACGGCGAAGCTCGGCCAGGGCGGTATGGGTGAGGTGTATCGGGCGAGAGATACGCGCTTGAACCGGGACGTAGCGATCAAGGTTCTGCCGCAGATGTTCTCAGGCGACGAACAGCGGATTGGACGCTTCCGCCGGGAAGCCCAGGTCCTGGCGTCGCTCAACCATCCCAATATCGCCGCCATTTACGGGATCGAAAGTGTTTCGGAAGCCGGGTACCGGGACACCGGTCGACAATCTCCGACCTCCAGTCTCGAGCCTCTGGCCTCCGGTCCCACACCCCTAACCCCAGACCCA
>CP070717.1:2042820-2046575 GCA_020350445.1 Acidobacteriota bacterium
ACGGTATCAGGCAGGAGGGTTTCCCAGCAAAGCATGCAGTCATTGAAGGACTGTCCCAGCCGCTCGAGATCACACTCAACAATTGCTGCGAAACAATCCTTACCGGTCTGTCCAAGCCGATCGATCCAGCTCGGATCAAGGTTCTTCTGGCCCAGAGGATTGTAGCCCGGAGGACGCTGGGCAACTGGCACCACATGAATCACACTTTCAAGCCAGGTCGCGATCTTTGGATCGCATTCCGACTCGATATGGCAAGGAAAGACGCCTCCTTCATAGCGGGCATCATAATCAAGCCGGTTTACACCGGGATAGATCAGGCCGATCATGTCCTGCGAACCCGACGGATCTTCGAGATCCCGGTTCTCTTCCTGGTAGAGCTGCCTCACAAGCTCATTTCGATCCCTGTCTGGGATGCGTTCCCCCCAGAGCCTCCTTGCGGCCTTGCGTGTCCCGGTTGCCATTCCCGAACGCTCCATCCAGCGGAACGTAGGCTTGAGACCCACGACGACCATCGAGCCGGGCGGATTGGGATTCAGCCTCGAGACAAACGGCTGGTCGATCCAGCCGCCGGCAAATGCCATGCGGTAAGGGATCTTCCCCGGAATATCCTCGGATTGAGTATGCCGTCTGACTTCCATCAAGGAAGATCCTCGACTGTCTTCTTCCCCGCCTGGCGATCGCGAAACTGCTGTTCGATCCATTGATAGGTCGGCATCAGGCCTTCCCGTATGGTGATTGACGGTTCCCAACCCAACACCTGCTTTATGAACGTGTTATCACTGTTGCGACCGGCAACTCCCTGGGGAGCCTCGAGGTTATAAGTACGCTCCAGGGAAACACCCCCGATCTGCTCAGCGACGCTGACAAGATCGTTGATCGAAATCAGTTCACTCGACCCCAGGTTGACCGGGGTCGCGATCAACTCGTCACAATGTGTAATGGCGTCGATTCCCTTCAGACAGTCATCGATATACATGAAACTTCGGGTCTGATGTCCATCCCCCCAGATCTCGATAGCATGGTCTCCGGAGTCCTTTGCCTCAATCACCTTCCGGCAGATTGCTGCCGGGGCCTTCTCCCGGCCCCCGTCCCAGGTCCCCCACGGTCCATAGACATTGTGGAACCGCGCGATAAAGGTCTTCAATCGCCGTTCGGCCCAATACTCCTGACAGAACATCTCGGAAACCAGCTTCTCCCATCCATAGCCTCTCTCAGCCATAGCGGGATAGGCATCCGACTCCTTCAGTGCCCTGACATTCGGATCTTTCTGCAGTTCCACGTTGTAGGCGCAGGCCGATGAGGAAAAGAAGTACCGCTCCGCACCTGCACGATACGCAGCCTCAATCATGTGAGTATTGATCAAG
Source organism: Acidobacteriota bacterium (assembly GCA_020350445.1). Lineage (GTDB taxonomy): Bacteria > Acidobacteriota > UBA6911 > RPQK01 > JAPXNP01. The sequence continues at coordinate 2,044,185 of CP070717.1, forward strand.
ACACTGCGGAGACACTCTACGCGGAATCGCTCGATAAAGCCCATTCCGCCCATGTCAGCAGCCAGATTGTAGACTTCGACGGCTCCTTCACAAACCTTCTCACAATTGGCCCGAAAACTGAGATCGAGACAAAGGTTTTCAACACCGGGTGTCTTCTGATACCAGTAAGGAAGCGGCTTCTTGTCAATGGCGCGAATACGCGAAAAGCCCTTATTCTTGAAATAACGGACCAACGCACCGCCAATAAATCCTCCCGCCCCACCAACGACAATCAAGTCTTCTTTATTCATTCCTCAGTCTCCCACTCGGGCTCCACTTCTTTCACTCTCAAACGGATTGGACTATCCTATCGTCAAACGCGTTGAAGAAGAAAGCACACATCACAGGGACTCCAGTCACCCTTTTGCCGGCCAGTCTACATCTGGCCGAAGAGGGTGGACATCGGACTCTGTCAGCGAGGACTTTGGAGATGGTGAGACTTCCAAAACTGATCTTCACAGCCTTCTCTCTCCTGATGATTACCGCAGTCGGTTCATTACCGGTCTTTGCGCTCGAGAAGACGAAGGTGGAATGCAAAAGTGAGAATTACCGACAATCGACCTGTTCTGTCGGAGGCCAGATCAGGAGTGTTCGCCTCGCCAAACGAAAATCCGATGCCGCTTGTACTCTGGACAGGTCGTATGGGTTCTCAGGGGATACTCTGTGGGTCAATCATGGCTGTAGCGGCGAATTCGAGGTTGAATACCAGCCTTCTGGTGGGGTTACCGGCGGTTGGTGGAATGACATCGGTAGCGACCAGGATGAGAGAACGACCATCGACTGTAAGAGTGATAACTACCGCCGAAAAACCTGTAATATTGGAGGAACCGTTACCGGGGTGATCCTGAAAGACAGGAAGTCCCGTTCCACTTGTGATTTTGGAGTTTCCTACGGATTTGATCGAGACTACATCTGGGTGGACCGGGGATGCGAAGGACGGTTTGAGGTGACTTACCGGCTGGCTTCCGACTGGGAAGATGACGATGAAGACCGCCCCTGGTGGGAAACCCTCGGAAACCGCGATACCGAAAAAACCGACGTGAGATGTGGGAGTCAGAATTATGGACGAAACATCTGTGTAACCAGTGGCTGGATCACTCATCTCCGGCTGAAGCGCCAACGTTCGGGAGCCCGGTGTGAAAGCGGTGAATCCTACGGCTTTTACGAAGACTTTGTTTGGGTGGACAACGGTTGTGAAGGCGACTTTGAAGTCACCTATAGAGCGGAAGGCTCCGGACCGACGCAGCCGGGAAACGACCCTTGGCAGGAGCCAAGGAAAGAGACGGACCGGGTGAGATTCACCTGCAAGAGCGAGGATTACAAACGTAACATCTGTTTCGTTGGTGGATCGATCATCGATGCCGATCTGCGGAAAAGGAGATCGAATGCTCCCTGTGAAGAGGGTCGGACCTACGGCTACGAGCGCGATTTTGTGTGGGTCGATCAGGGCTGTGAAGCCGAGTTCGAGATCAACTACCGGATCGACGAGTCGAATCCTGACTGGAATCCATCCCAGAACCGGCAAAGCAAGAGACGGGTGACCTGTAAGAGTGACAACTACCAACCGAATCGATGTTCAGTGGGCGGACCCATCCTGGAAATCAGGCTCAGAAAAAACAAGTCTCGGGCACCCTGTACTGACGGAGCGAGCTACGGATTCCTTGGTGATGAGATATGGGTAACCGATGGCTGTGAAGGGGAATTCGAAGTATTCTACGTCAAACGGCCCTAGTCCCAGTTCAACCCTTGTCCTCTTAGTCGGGAGCCCTGTTCCGGTAAAGGTTGGGATCAACGACTGAAGCCATCTTGTCGAGATCGAGTGGGCGGTCAAGAAAGGCGGCGATTCTTTCGGCCTCCCTGCGCGGTGCATTGAGCACCTCGGCGTAATCGACTTCGAGTACAGTGAAATGCTTCTGACGCTTCAACCAGTAGCGCGATCTCCAGAGCTGGTTCTCAAAGGCCTCTTTCATGGCGGCAGAATCCTGGTCCAGAGTCTCACCCCGTCGCTCCAGCATCTTGTTCTGAGAAGCCATTACCTCGTCCGGGTGGCGGTTCATGAAGATCACCTGATAGCGGTGTTCCGGAGGTAGACTCTTCAACAGATAGGAAATAACCTTGAGAGCTTTCCCTCTGGCCTGCTTCAGCCAGGACTTGTCATCCTGCTCATGAAGATCCTTCACCGGTTCGAACTCGTAGTAGCCCTTTGGATTGTCTTCGTCTGCCTCGCGCAATTCATCGGTAAACGGCTCAATCCCACCCGCCTCCAACATCTTCATCGCCATCGAGGTCCCCGACCGGGGCAGGCCTGAAACGATCACGATCGGGTCGGTCCACCCTAAGAAGAAGCGCCTG
>CP070717.1:2046675-2058432 GCA_020350445.1 Acidobacteriota bacterium
AGAAATTCACATGGAGGTTAGTGCAGAGTACATCAAACAAGCTAACAACTATGCCCTGCGCAGAATAGACTGAAGAAACGAGATGCACTTGCCTGTCTCTTGACACAACGACTGTCCTCCCCAGGCCGAACTAAGTTTACACCCTGAAAGTACCAGATAGGACCTCGAAGCAGGCCATCGTTACAGTATGCTTCTAGACGTGGGGTGAGTGGTCTGTGTTCATTGCAGGGTTGACAGGCGTGACAGCTCTGTCAAGCTTGGGTCCCTGAGAATGGGCCTCGGTCTATTCTCAGAACCTCAAAGTCTCTCTCAACAAAAAGCCGCAATTTGTCCCATTTGTACTGACGTCGAACACACCCATTTCTGTCCGCCGTCCAGGCTACGGGCCAACAGATGCATCTCAGGTTTGTCCCGATCCATGTGATGCCGGGTCGGTCCGAGATCCTTGTAGTAACCCTTTGTAAACCCAACCAGAATCTCATCTCCCCAGGACCAGATCCCGTGATTGGCCGGCCAGCCACCGAACATACCCGGCTCGTGGTAGACCATGACATGTTCAACTGCCGGTGATCCCACGTTGTCAGCATCACTCCCCTGCTGATCAGGCACCTCTCTACAGGACCGAAGTGACACAATGACCATTGCTGCGCCCAGCACAAGACGACTGACCATGAACGAATTCCTCTCGTTGATTCAAACTGCGCGTACTCCAAGATCGTCCTGCCATCTTAGGAAAACCGAAGGCACTAAACAAGGAATGGGGACGGCGCCAGCAGATCCAGTGATCTTCCGAGTCGTTACGTGAATTGATACCCAGTGGGAGTAGATATTCGACCAGGCTCCTATTGACACTGCCAAAAACCCAGAATAGGCTCGACAGGAAAAAAGAGGAGGGAGAGTATGTCACATCGGATTTGGGGCAGGCTGTTGGTAGTCTTGAGTGGAATGTTTCTTTTCGCTTCGACAGGCGGCCTGGCTCAGCCCATCGAGTTCCATGTTGTGAGTGCAAATGAATGGCTCTACCCCGACACGCCGATCCCGGCGTCTCCGGTCCACAAGATGGATCTGCACGTTCCGCGCGGGGGGCGAACCGGCTTTCAAATCCTAATCCGGGGCATCCAGAAGGGGGAACCGATCCAGTGGAGCTTCCAGGGTGAACCTTCTCCCGAACTGTTTCAGCTTGTCGATGTCAACGTCCCGGAAAACTCGGGACCGCCCTGCAGTGCAATCCCTCCGGATCAGCCGACCCCCGAGTACGTGATCCGAAAGGCTCCTTACCGGGTCTACGACGCGTTACGCCCCCTCGGCAAGGGAGATCTGACCCGTAATCAGACCGAAGGGCTTTATGCATCATTCAGGATTCCTGCTGATTCGGTTCCCGGTCAGAAACAGGGCATCCTTCAGATCCAGGTGGGAAACCAGACGGCAAGCGTCGAGGTCGCGGTAAAAGTCTATTCTGCAACGGTCCCATCTCAAGGGCATCTACGGGTAACGAACTGGTTCAGCACACACCATATGGCTCGCCTGCACAAGGTGGAACCCTGGTCAGAGGGCCACTGGGAAATGCTGCGGGAGTACGCGAAGATGATGCGCCGCGGGCGACAAACGGATTTCATTCCCATCCGGCCTGAGATTACCGAAGTCGGGCCAGAGCGATGGGAGTTCGACTTCACCCGAACGGAACGGATGATCCGGATGTTCCTGGAAGAGGGCTTTACGCATATCGAACTGCCCCACATCGCCCGCCACGATCGCAGTAAAGAGGCAGTAGCCCGCTTTGTTGTCAGCGTCGCTGGAAAGCCGACTCCCGGAACGTCACATGAGGCTTATGTCTTTCTCTCCCAGTACCTGACGGCCTGGGCCGAGATCCTGCACCGCAACCGCTGGTACGACATTTCAATCCAGCACGTCGTGGATGAACCTACTCCGAAATACTTTAATGACTACCGCATTATGGCGGGAACAGTCCGAAAGTTCCTTCCCGGGATTCCATTGATTGACGCTCTGGGGAATCCGGAACTAGACGGAGCCGTCGATATTTGGGTCCCCTTGAATGCCTATTACGAGAACAATCGAGAGGCTTTTGAAAAGCATCGCCAGAGAGGTGATACGATCTGGTTCTACACCTGCTGTGACCCTACCGGCTTCTACCTGAACCGTCTGATTGATGCTGAACTTCTGCGGACCCGGCTATTGCATTGGGGCAACTGGCGTTACCGGCTTGACGGCTACCTCCACTGGGGTTTGAACCAAATTATCGAGGAGCAGGATCCATTCGAGAATACCTGCCCTCCTCACGGCCCATACCATGATTTCCGATTGCCACCCGGTGACTCACATATCGTCTATCCTGGAACAGAAGGCCCCTGGTCAAGCGTTCGTTTCGAAGCGATGGGAGCAGGCATTGAAGACTATGAACTCCTGCGAATGGTGGCCAGACGCGATGAAAAACTGGCCGATGAGATCGGGACTTCCCTCGTCAGGACATTCACCGATTACGACGCAACCGTCGACGGTTTCAACGCCGCCCATATCCGGCTGCTCGAAGCTGCAAGTCAGTAGCCCTTTGACAGGCGGAGACTGACAACAGGCCACTCATAAAAACCAGTTCGACAGTCAGTGCCGGCTTGCTCGCAGAAACTCCAGCGAGTTCGGTCCGGCTTCTGACGTGTCGTGTCCGCTGAGCCCGGAAGATTCCCGGCATCGACGACTTGAGCTCGGCGTAACCTTTGGGTTGAACCGAAACCTTCAGTCCTGTTTCAAGTTAAGGGGTTGCCCCCCACCCACCGGTAAGATAGAAAAGATGCAGGTGGAGACCAGGAGGTCTGTTGAGACTTCCTGGGAGAGTCAATTTCAAGAAAGGGGGCATCCATGGGATTTTGGCCCATGAAGGGGCATTTTCTGATCTATCGGCTGATTAAGGTATTAGGTTTAGTAACTCTGGCCCTGGTAACCCTGGCAAATGACAACTGTAAAGACTAAGCGGAGGAAACCACTCAAGCTTTCAATCATTGGCTAACGACCACGCCACAAGGTCAGATGATCTATGCATCAGTTGTCCACGGTGTCTCAGTCGTTCCCAAGGATTCCAAGATCTACGTTCCCTCGCCAATCTTGTTCAGGGGGTTTATGCCCCTGCTTGACGGCTTCAAGAGCGGTATCCCCGCCCAGGATGGGGCGGTTGTGACCGGCACCCTGCTGATCAACACCGACTCAGACAGTGAAGCGGAGAGTTCCTACTCGATCCTTGCAACTGCTGATGAGCGCGCCGTAATTGACTTGGATCGAAACGGGGAGGACTCCGGAGATGAGCCTTCGCTGACCTGGGATGCTGACAACAGTTCCCTTCACCTGACAAGTAACACCGAGAACAGGCCCCTGGAGGACGGTACCTACAGCTTCATCTTTAACCATCACATTTTCAGCTTCGGCGACCAGCCACTCCAGTCCCTGTATGCGGCGGCGCTAGTCCCGAACTCAGAAACGGGAGAGACCGATGTTGTTTATTCCACGATGGTCATTGGCAATGGAGCGCAGGTCATTCCACAAGTGGCGTTCGGTGAAGCGGGCGATCTGGCTATCACAACGCAGTTCGTCCTGAATAATCCATTCAACACCCCTGAAGAAGTCCGGATTCAGCTCTTCGATGGTCAATCAGGTACTCCTCTGGAGGCTACGATCCAGGACGTCGTGGATTCAGAACATACCGTAACGGTGCCAGCAAGCAGTAGTCGTCTCCTCGAAATTGAGACAGCCGGACAGAACCTGAATGTGGGTTGGGCGAGTATCGTGTCACCAAGGCAGATTGGAGTTGCCGCGAATTATAGTACTTTCAACTCGAGCCAGGTCACAGATCTGACAGCAGCGGGTCCGCGAACCGTTCAGGCAGAAGCAGGGTTGGCGGCCTCACCTCTGGCGACCCGGCACGTACTCCGCATCCTGAAGACGGAATCGGGCGAGGACACCGCTTTCGCAATCGTCAATCCAAGCGGAAGTCATGCTCAGATCACCCTGCGGCTGATTCGTGATGAGGGCAGTTCAGATTCTCCGGCCTCCATTGAGCGATCCAGCTCCCTGCCTTCCGAAGATCAAGAGGTGGCGAGAAAGAAAATCACCCTGAATTCCCAACATCAGATGGCTGGCTTTGCACTCTCGTTTTTCGAACTCAGCGAATCATTCTTTGCAGGTACCCTGGTCATTTCCAGTGACGCCGATATCGCGGTGACTTCCCTGAAGACAGTGGACGGCAAGCAGTCCTCCAGCCTCCCCCCAGGAGTCCTGAACCCATAGTTTGAAGCAGAGGAAAGACTGGTTCCGGTTGCTGGCGTCCTGCTTGCCAGGCTCGTTTCGCAATCATCGCCAACTCTTCGAGCCGGGTTCCGGTCGAAAAAAGCTTGCCTTTCAAGTCAATTCTGAGACCGGAAAACAATGAAAAAATCCAAAAAAACACACTGCAAAGCAAAATAAGTGTTGCCATGCTGATCAAGTGGGGATAGCATAAAGTCGAGCAAATCTTGACTCGGGTGGCGTGTGCAAACATGCACCCTTCTTGGGACTTTGGAGGTCAGCATGAATCAGGTCCTTCGTCTCCTTACGTTTTCTCTTTTGTTGATCCTGCTCTTCGCTCCTTCGGCCTTGGGACAGGCCGCTTCAAGCAGTCTGACAGGCACCGTCACGGACGAATCTCAGGCCGTCATTCCAGGTGCCGATGTCAGCCTGGTCAACGAAGGGACAGGTGATACTCGTATCACGGTCAGCAACGATGAGGGATTCTTCTCAATTACGGCAATCCCTTCAGGCACCTATACTTTGAAGATCCAGATGCCTGGGTTCGCGACTTGGCAGCGAACGAACATCGCGTTTCGGATTGCCGACCGGATCAACGTCCCGGATATCATTCTCGCGGTGGCGGCAGCAACTGAGGAAATCACCGTCACTTCGGCTTCTGACACGATCGCCCCGGTCGACAGCGGGGAGAAATCTGCAGTTATTACGGCAAAGGAGATTCAGAACCTGTCGATTGTTGGCCGTAGCGCGGTCGAACTGATGAAGATCCTCCCCGGAGTCGTATACACCGGTGAGGGATTCCCCGGAGAAACGGTGCAGTTCAACCAGGGTCTCGGTCAGTACCATGTGGCGGGCGGACGTGGAGACAGTGGAGTTGCAATCCTTTCCGATGGTGCCGATGTCATCGATCCGGGTTGCGATTGTGGAGCAGCGGTCACTCCCAACGTTGACCTGGTTTCAGAGGTCAAGGTTCAGGTCGCCAGCTTCGGCGCCGATCAGGCCAAGGGTCCGGTTGTCTTCCAGAGTGTCTCCAAAGCTGGTACGTCGGAATTTCATGGCGAAGGCTATGTTTACTGGAGAACAGACAAGTTCAACTCGCAGGACTGGCGTGCCAATAAGTTTGGCAGTCCAAAACCTGAAGAGCGCTACTACTTTCCAGGATTCAATATCGGCGGTCCCCTCACTCCAGGTCGTGACAATCTGTTCTTCTTCGCTGGATTCGAATGGATGGGTCAGAACTTCACGGAGGGAGACATCCCGGCCGTCGTCCCGACCCAGTCAATGCGTCAGGGAGATTTTTCTGAGATTTGTAGTGGGGGAATGTACCTCAAAGGCTACAACGAGTGTCCAGTCAACGATTACTGGGGGAACTGGACAGATCCCGGCTTCGAAGGGATTTCCGACGATGGCGTACTCGACCCGTCTCTGATCGATCCCGGCGGGCAAGTGTTGACGAACCTGTTCCCTATGCCGAACCGGGATCCGGCGCTGAATGACGGGTGGAACTACGTTTCCAACATCGTTAAGAGCCAGCACCGGGATCAGGAGCTCGTTCGATTGGACTGGAGTCTCTCGGACAACACGAAACTCTACACTCGATTCAATCATGAGCGGCAGGGAACGAACTATCCCTACACGCTCTGGTGGACAAACGATCAGGAGGTTCCTTATCCATCGAACCTGAGTGGCGACTACAACACCTGGTCAGTCTCAACCAGCCTGGCCAACGTGCTGAGCCCGACAACGACGAACGAGGTGATTTTCGCCTATACCTACTGGAGCATGCCGCACAAGTTGGACGATCCTTCGACAGTCTCTTCCAGCAAGCTGGGCTACCCATACAAGGGTATCTTCGATAACGGCATCGACATGGTTCCGAGTATGACGGGTTGGAGTAGCGGACTGGCCACGCTACACCAGTCGGGCGGACTTCTGAATCCGACCATCTTCGGGAACAAGCTTCTCGTCAGTGCCGAGGATAACTTCAGCAAGGTCTTGGATACACATACGTTGAAGATCGGTTTCCGTTGGGGATACACCACCAACGACGAACCGAATACCGCGTATGATCAGGGTCTGTTGACCACTTCAAGCTGGGGTGATAACGCGACTGGGAACGCTTACGCGGACCTTTTGATGGGCAGGATCTCCGATTTTGACCAGTCGACCCTGAATCCCACCGCGTACATGCGCAGGCATGAGTTTTCGGGATTCATCCAGGACAGCTGGAAAGCGACGAGGAGACTCACTCTGGATCTCGGAGTCAGAATCGAGCACAACGGCTATTTCTACGACAAGGAAGGTCACCTGGCCGGTTTCGATCCGGCTTTCTACGATCCAAACGCCTCATTGGATGAGTATTCCGGCTTGATCGCCCCCTACCTGGGTTACGATGTACCAAAGTCGATCTGGGCATCACCGGCCATACTGATCTCCCCGCGGCTGGGATTTGCCTACGACATCAGCGGAGCCGGCAAGACGGTCATCCGAGGTGGTGCCGGAGTTTACCGCTACCACGGTCGAGGTGGCGACTCGTTTGAAGGAGCCACGAGCAATCCGCCGCTGGCCTTCGATGTTTATCAATGTTGCGGTTTCTTCTTGTCTGAGATGGATGAGATGGAACCGGAACGACAGAAGGCGAACCTCACTGTCCTCGAACCCTATAATGATGCCTATCCGGCGACATACTCGTTCAGTTTCACGGTCTCGCAGAGGTTGCCGGGGGATATCTTCTTTGAGACATCCTACGTGGGGAATACGTCGAGTCACCAACTCACCAACGACAGCACCATCCGGCAGGTCAATCTGATCCCGGAAGGCACCATGCCGGTGGGATCCGACAATGAGGCGGACTATCGCCCCTACCATAGCTTCAACGACATCATGATGAAGCGGCATATGCTTTCGCAGAACTATCATTCGATGCAGTTGATGCTGAACCGGCAGACCGGGGCCTTCAACTTTGCGGCGACCTACACCTTTGGGAAGGCGCTCGGAATCGGCGGGGACTCGTACGGCGGAATCGGAATCAACGCGTTTGATATCCGGAACCGCAATTATGGTCCGCTTGGCTACGACCGAACCCATTCATTCAGTATCGCCTACAACTGGCTGCTGCCCGATGCAACGGAACAGAAGGTGCTCGGGGCCGTTGTCAACGGATGGCAGTTGACAGGGATCACCCAATTCCAAAGTGGAGGTCCCATAGGTAGGCCGGGTTTGGGAGGCACGAATGCCGACGGAGGTTCGGCCAATGATGCCATCGATATAACCGGTTCTCCGGACAGCCAGGCGGTTGCCCGCTTGACCTGCGATCCGCGTGAAGGAAAGCAGGAAGGTGAATGGTTCAACCCGCGCTGTTGGGAGGCTCCAACGATCGGGAACAATGGCGACTTCACAATCCCGTATCTCAAGGGCCCGGGATTCCAGAATCACGACTTCTCGATCTTTAAGAATTGGCAGATCGGAAGTGCGGAGGAACGGAAGCTACAGTTCAGGGTCTCCTTCTACAACATCCTGAATCACCCGCTTCCCTTCTTCTCTGGACAGGAACGCCACTTGGAGTTCACCGACGGCGTCATGACCGACGAACAGATCGCAATCGACAATGTCGGTCGAACTGCACTGAAGAGAGGACGCAGAATTATGCAGTTCGCTCTGAAGTACATGTTCTGATCCCTGCATCAGACTGAGATGAAGAAAGGGCTGGACTGAGGACGAGAGCCTCAGTCCAGCCCTCTAACCCCAAAGACCTTTCATCCCCCTCCCCGAAGACCCTTGCCGCAAGGGTTTCCTGCGCTTGCCGCAGCAGAAGTCCCCTTCTCACCAGGAGCTCAAGAAGTCGCCCTTCAAACGCGGAGTCCCTCGCTGACTCCGAACAACTCCACAACCTGAGTTAAGTCACTATTTTTGAATGCTTTACAGAATTCTGAGCAGACTCGACCATGCTCCGTTCAACTGCTGCCACTCTTTGGCACCGATCCTGCCTTACTGACTTGTATCGGGATTTGAAAGGAGTGGAACAATGAAACGTGCAACATTTATCGCTCTCACACTGGTTGTGGTGCTGGGCTCGGGTTCGATCTGGGGGCAGAAGGCGCCTCAGGAAGAACGGCATCTCTGGCGCTACGTCGGACTCGCAGGCGGGGCTTTTGGCGGAATCGTAGTCGGCTGGTCATTCGTAGACGATGACGCCATCAACGCTGAACGGAAGCTGGCAACCAGCCTGTCCCTTTGTGCCATAGGTGGGGCGATCGGCGGTTATCTACTGGGCCGGGCGATTGACAAGTCGACAACATCCTACGCCTACAAAGCCGATGCCGTCCAGAAGCAGCAGGCGCTCCGATCCTGGGCAAAGGAAGAGGTCGAGCGCCTGAACCTGGCAGACGCCGGGAGTCTCTTCAGACCGCAGCCAAAGGCTGAGTCGACTCCCGGCGACTAACCTTATTCATAGAACGGGAACCAGAGTTTCAAGTCGTCGGCTGAGGGTTGGGTGCCGTACTCCGAGATCTCGAAGACCTCGGCATACTTGATGGCGGCACCCTTCTCGGAACCGTACAACTCCTTGAGCCTGTCCCTATAGGTGTTCGCCGGAGTCAAACCCACGGGTGCGTAGTTCTTCGCCAGCCACGCTCTCCGTTGTGCAGCACCTTCCGGGACCTGATCGAGGATGTTCTCGTTGTACGGAAGCCACTCATAAAACTGCGAGTCGTGACAGTCAAACATATCGAGCTTCCGCTCAATGACATCATCAATGTCTACCGCGACATCGGCCTCGATCGGACTCGGTTTCGTAAAGTGATCACCCAGGTAGGCAAAGACCGGATTCTTCCTCAGGTGAGGAGTCCCGGCAACAATGTTCGGAACCGTCACCATGTAGGCGGCATCCCGAACAAGCAAACCAGTGTTCCGGTGATCTGGATGATAGTCGTTAGGACGGTGGGTTAACACCAGGTCAGCCCTGAAGCTTCGGATCTGGCGAATCACCTCTTCCCGGTTCTCAAGAGTCGGCAGAAGTTTCCCGTCATCGTTGTCGAGAACAACGTACTCAGCACCAATCACCTGACCCGCACACTGAGCTTCCTTGAATCGCCGTTGAGCAAGAGGAGCCCCTCCCTGCTCAAAGTGACCGGCGTTTCCATTGGTCAGTGAGAGAAGCCTGACAATGTGCCCCTTTTCCACAAACTTCTTTGCCGTTCCCCCAGCGTACCAGTCCGGGTCATCCGGATGCGCACCGATTACCAGGACGCGTATCTGTTCCGGGGGCTTCTGTGCCAACGCATTTGAACTCATAACCACCACCAAACAAGCAATTACGCTTACTATTCCGTGCCTCATAGCTAACTCCATTCCAACCTTCACCAATGCCGCAGATGGTAACACCACGAGCTCTAATGAGCCACCAGATCTTCGTCCTTTTTGAACCGTTCATGCTGTTGTTACAGGAGGAGCGTTCGACGGAGGAAGGCCCAGCCGAACACAGCCGGTAAGAATCAGTTGCATTCGGCGGGTAGTATTGGCCAAAAGGGGGCTTCGGCACCCGCTGAGAACTATGGAGGAACCACCAGTTCAGTCACCGGAAGAGTGGTGAACACCCCGGCCTTGCAGAATTCGAGAGCCACGACGGCGACTGGAATCGAGCTTTCGATGGTCACTGTCCCCTGGAACCCTGCGGTATCGGCTTCCTTGAACAGTTCGTCGATGAATCGAACAATCTGATTATCAGATGTCAGTTCAAAGGTTGCGGTCCCAGCGGGAATGGCCTTGGCAAACCGAGACGGGGATTTGGGCCGGCCTGGCTCTAACCAGGGGTTTGAGGATCAATCCGAGTCACCTCTATACTACAATGGCGAACCATGCTGAATTCCCTCGATTCGATTCCTGATTCTGTGGCGGCCCTCATCTGTATGGCCGGCATTCTGACTTCTCTAGCCTGTTACCAGAGACCTCCGGCCGACGGCCCAGCCGACATGGTCTTGTACAACTCCCAGCTCCGGGTACTCGATTCCAATGCATCGACAACCAATTCAGTGGCACTGGTGGACGGCAACATCCTTGCCACGGGATCACGGTCTGAATTAGAGGAGTGGATTGGCCCTCAGACCCGTCTCGTCGACCTTCAGGGCGGCACAGTGATCCCCAGCCTGAAGGACCATCATCTACACTTACTCGACATCGGATTCTCGGTCCTGAATCGGAAGAAGAGCGGGGCCCTCTTTCTGGATTTGACGGGAGCAACGTCCCCGGAAGAAGTGGCGAAGCGGGTTGCCGATCGCGCTTCCACAGTTGCACCGGGGACTTGGATCCTGGGCAAAGGGTGGAATCAGGGGGCCTGGGGAACAGGGACACTGCCCGATCATCACATCCTGGACCGGGCTGCTCCCGATCATCCCGTCTTCCTGGCGAGAGGAGACGGGCACTGCGGTTGGGTCAATCAGAACGCGCTGACTCTTGCGGGTATCGCGGCCGGTTCTCCTGACCCCGCCGGAGGCCAGGCGCTTCGAAAAGCGGACGGTTCGCCAACCGGGGTGCTTCTCGAACGGGCCAATGAACCGGTGCTCGCCCTGATTCCAGAACCCGACGACGCAACGGTAATGGAAGCCTTTCGGGAGGGTGCCCAAGCGGTTGCCGCCCAGGGAATAACCGACATTTACGATGCCGGATTCCTGGCCTTTCCAGGCGTTGTCGGAATGAACATTCGGATGGAACGCTACCTCGATTTGCTGAAACAGGCCGATCGGAAAGCTCCCCTACCCATCAACATCAATCTCATGATTCCGTCACCCAGCAACCTCGCTGACCGCTTGATCCAGGAGCCGGCTGCGCGGCAGATCTCTGACCGAATCAAAATCACCCATATCAAACTCTTTACCGACGGAGCCCTGGGCAGCCGGGGAGCGGCCCTGCGGGAACCCTACAGCGACGATCCTTCCACCACCGGCGTTCCCCGGATGTCGGTCGATGAGCTGGAAGCGGACGTTCACCGCACCCTGCTGGCCGGACTCGATGTTGCGACGCACGCCATTGGAGACCGGGCGATCGGCGAAACCCTCGAGGTCTATGAGGGTCTGTTGACCAAGATGCCCGATCTCGACCCCAGGCGTCTGAGAATCGATCATTTCTCCTACGGCACTCCCGAAGACATTCAGAAGGCAGCGGAGCTGGGGATACTTCTCGTTGTTCAGCCCGGATTCATTTATCCCGATGATGAAGGCTTCACGATGGAGGATCACCGACTAGGTCCCGAAAGGAAAGCCGGCGCCTACGCGTTCGGCACCCTGGCCCGGCTCGGCGGCTTGCTGGTCGGCTCCTCGGACGATTTCACGATTCCCCCACATCCGTTGTGGAACTTCTATGCCGCGGTCACCAGGATGAACCCGAACGGCAAACCGGAAGGCGGCTGGCACCCTGTGGAGAAACTGGAACGAAACGAAGCGCTCGAGCTCTTTACCCGATTCCAGCCCCCCGGTG
>CP070717.1:2058532-2062546 GCA_020350445.1 Acidobacteriota bacterium
CCGAGCACCGCATTCTAAAATATCACGGCAGCCGGTTCGACGGGAAAGATCTCATCCTCCCCGCTGGAACCTGGTTGGAGGTTGAGCTTCAGGATGAGTGGAGACTGATGGGCCTCGAGGCCGTGTTTTCCCGATGGGAGCCACCCGAAGCTGCACGGTTTGTTGCCGACCGAGGTGAATCTGACCCGGCCTCGACGGATCTGGCAGGTATACGTCCTGATAGAGATGCCGCTGAGGTCTCGCTTCTCCCGGATCCAGAGATCGCGAGCGACACGCCTCACTATGTCACTCATGTCGACCGGGTCAATCTCGAAGTCGTCGTGAAAGACCGTAAGGGGAGAATTATCCAGAATCTGAGACGTGAGGATTTTAGAGTCTTTGAGAATGGAATTGCACGAGAGATCCTGGAATACTCCTGGCGGCAGAATCCTATTTCCGCGGCGATCCTGGTCGACCAGAGTGGGAGTATCGAACCATACAAGAAGGAGTTGCGTGAGGCAACGCTGAGAGCGCTGGGTGAGTTCTCAGATCGGGATCGATTTACACTCTTCTTCTTTAATCATCAGGTCAACCGGATTGTGGACCTGACCTCGGATCGAGAGCTGATTGCGGGGCAAATCGAACAGCTGAGATCATCGGGTCTTACCAACCTTTTCGATCCGATCTTTTGTGCCGCTCACTATCTTTCAGTGGCTGCTCGAGAACTCGGCCACGCGATCATCCTCATCTCAGATAACAGGGCCAACTCAGTCCGCTATGCGGGCGCGGGCTGTGCTCTGCGGATGGTTCTGGAGACCGGGACTGTCGTGTACAGCCTCCGTTTGCCCAGTTCGAATCCGGTCCCTCTTCCAGCGGATGCGCCCCCTTCCTGGAACGGCGACCTCAACTGCATCGAGGAAATCGTGAACAATAGTGGGGGTGAGGTTGTCGACCTCAGAGAAGAAAGGGATCTTTCAACCGCTCTCCATCGGATGGTCGAGCGTCTACGTCTTCGTTATTCGCTGAGTATCATTCCAAGCCAGGGGGGAGCGAGTGGTTTCAGGGTGCTGGAAGTCGAGCTTTCACCCCGGTTTGGGAAGCCGAATCGAGACTACTTCATCGCTGCTCGAAGGGGCTACTACTATCGATCCGCTTTCGAACGGTAGCCTGGATTCGTCTCCCACGTACGTTCAATCGAATTGTTCGAGCGGTCTTCTTTGATCTTGCATCAACCCGAATCGACTCACTCAGAGGTCTGATAGCGAAGCAAGACGACGCCGGCTGAGGTCAGGACCAGGGACCGTTCCTCTAGCGGGTCGTCTCCGGATCTTCGGAGCTCCTTCCGGTAGGGGTTCGCTGGAGAAATATTGACGGTATCGTGAAGCAGATCGAGGCCTCGGACTTCCAACTCTACTGTCACTTCTTGAAGAGATCGTGCCGGACAGATGAAGAGTGTCAGCCCGCCGTCTTCGCCGTTCCGAGAGAAATGGATTGCTGCGTTTTCATTTGCATAGGTCAGCCCTTTCGTCTGGTGAAAGGGATAGATCCATTCGGTCCATCCCATCTGGGCGCCTCCCTCGAGCTGCCCCAGCTCGTTAGGGAAGTGCTTGACCGTTCCACCCCAGATTTCCACATATCCTTTACTTGGCGCACCCGACCCCATGGGGATGTTGCTGGGCCGAAAGCCGTAGGTCCAGATGTCGACACCGGGATTCTTGACGGGGTCGAAGATGCGGACGACTCCTTCATTCTCTTCATGCGCGAAGGCCCCAAAGAATCCAGCATCGAGGCCATCAGCCATAATGTCTCCCATCTTCCAGTTTCGGATAACGCGGAGGGGATTATCGATCCAGGGCTGCGGGCTGGGACCGAGGTTGGCCTGCCAGCGTTTTTCGATAAGTATCTGTTTCGTTGGAACGATGAACTCAGTGCCGTCTGTCAATTCGTTCTTTCCCCCTGGGACCCACATCGGGTTCACCCAGTGAGCGAAGTCGACAGGTTCGGACCCGGGGTTCTCAATCAGGATCTCCGTTTCGAGAAAGCTGGCATCGGGGTAAAGGCGGAAGATGATGGTTTCGTGCAGGCCAGTCCCGGGCTCTGTGACCTCAACAAGCAGGGACTTTCGAATTGGATTGTCTTCCAGGATCCTGTACTCCCAGGTCAGCGCCCAGGTTGTGCCATGCTCGTCTCTGGGGAGTGTGTATTCAATGCCACCGAGCCAGAGCCACCACCCCGTTTCGTTGTTGGCCCCGCCAGGCACGGCGACGTCGTTGTGCCACAAGGTCTCATTCCCGGTTGGCTTGAAGACCATGGAATAGACTCGGCCCATCTCGGGAAGAACTGTCACCTGAAGGTACTGATTGCTGAGAATAACGGCTCGGTGGCGTTTCTCAATCACCTTTTTCCATTGGACCTTCTTGAAGTCGAGGTGGGGAAGGGGGGCGTCTTCCTGGTAGTAAATGGCCCCTTCGTAGTCCACCTGAGGGAGAATCAGAAAGGTCTCTTCGATCAGAAACTGCGACCTGGAACCCTTATCAGGCTGCACTGCTGCGAACACAGATAGCCCCATCGTGAAGAGGACGAAGATAATGGTGATAGTTCTGAAGTTCATCGTCTCGCCCGGCCAGTTCGGAGCGGAGGGTACCGGATGAAGGCTGAACCTTCAAGGAGGATTCCTTCGCGGCCTGCCGATTTCTTTTCGTCCGGCTGTCTTTGCAGCGCTGCCTCTCGACGTTACCATCGTAGGCGGGTGGTTAAAGAACTCGCTGATTCAGAGATGTGAAGGAAGGGTGGTATGGGTATGAAGCAGACGATCCGGGGCGTGCTCTTGTTGGTATTGACGGTTGTTTCGACCGCGTCAACCTCGAACCCAGCGCCGGTCGATGATCGACAGGCATGGGCCGTAGCGACTTTTGAGTGCCTCGGTCTGTATTACCCGAGTGCCACTGATCAAGGGACCTGTAACGTCTTCTATCGTGCAGTAGGTGAAGGGACATGGCGTGAGGCCCTGCCTCTTGTTTACGACTCGAGGGACCAGCAGTATCGGGGAAGCCTGGTGGGGCTGAATCCCGATACTGCTTATCAGATTCGCTTGAAATGTGGTGAGGAGACTGTCGAGTTTTCGGAGCGTACAAGAAGCGAGCAGTTCGCCATCGGGAAGACCACCTACCTGCCCGAAGGTGAGTTGGATCAGCCGTTACGGATTACTGAATCGGGCAGCCCCGGAGCATGGCACCTGGTGACTCCGGCCCCGGGAACAAAGACGGTGATCAATCTCTTCAATTTACAGGACAATTGCATTGAAGTGGCCGCCGACTACGTCATTATCCGTGGCGTCGAGTTAAAGAACGCTGGTCGCCATGCGGTGCTGATTCGCAGCGGTGTGCAGAACGTTGTGGTGGAGGATTGCCACATGACCCAGTGGGGGAGGGTCGGAGGTGCCCGGGTTTGGGGTGTGTTTCACGGATCAGACAGCGCGATCTACGCCGAGACCGGTGCGGGCGGCCTGGTCCTGCAGAGGAATCTGATTGAGCATCCGCGGAGTGGCGCGAACGACTGGGAGTCGGGTCACCCCGATGGGCCCCAGGGAATCACCCTGCAGAATTCCTCTGGGGGCAACATCATCCGCTACAACGAGATCCGATCCACCGAGGACCACGGTTATAACGATGGCATCGGGGGATCCAGCAATTTCAGTTTCCAGGGAAGCCCGAATCGCGATTCCGATATCTATGGAAACATCATCACTCACTGCTGGGATGACGCCATCGAGAGCGAGGGCGCGAACATCAATGTTCGCATCTGGGGCAACTACATCGATAAGACATTCGTCTTCGTTGCCACCGCCAGTACTTCGAAGGGGCCGCTGTACATTTTCCGCAATGTGTTTGCCTCGAGCCGTGTCTCTCATCAAGACTCCAGTGGTGGTGTGATTATCAAGACCCGAAGTCCGGATGAGCCGAAAACGGTCAACGGTGAGGTGCTTCCCGGCGACACGGGTCGACGCTACATCTTCCACAATACGGCTCTTCAGCC
>CP070717.1:2062646-2068312 GCA_020350445.1 Acidobacteriota bacterium
CAGTGCCCAAATCCTCCTCCTTCCCGCAGGGATGACCTATGTTTGGGGAGAACAGGGCCACCTGTGTCAATTGTCAGTTGTCAGTTGTCAATCGTCAGTTGTCAGTTGTCAGTTGTCAGTTGTCAGTTGTCGGTTGTCAGTTGTCGGTTGTCAGTTGTCAATCGCCCATGCACCCCAGGGCCCGAGACGTAAGATTTCTATCGTTGCTGGTGTTTACGCAAATTGGGTCTGATATACTTTGCCCCGGTATGGAATGGGAACATAAAGGGATCACTTTCAGTATTCGAACTCAGCAGATGGGACCGCTTGTGATGGCTTCGGCCGACACCCCGAAGGAAGGGATGTTTGTGAGAGTTCGTCCGTTCTCCGCAATCGGCCTGAGTAAGGAAGAGGCTCTCAATTTGCTCAAGGATCAGATTCGACAAGAGTACCGAAAGGTTCCCGAATTCGAGCGGGTCTAGTCCTCATTCTTGCCGGGTCCCCCGTTCAACTCCTCATCCGAAATCGTCAGGATCTTCCGGGGGAGGCGATAGCCCAACCGGTGCCGCAGTCTGAGATCCTTGCCTTCCGTAATTCTGACATCGATCTCTCTGAACTTGCCGTCCAGCACGACCATGTTCGAGGGTGTGTAGGTCAGGCTGTACTGACTGCGTAACTCCTGGTTAATCAGTTCGAACGCATCGTTCAGGAGTTCGGCTGAGTAAGGGAAGAAGGCGCGGCCTCCCGATTCATTCGCCAACTGTTCCAGGACCCTTTCGCCTTTCTTATTCGAGCTGGCCCCAA
Source organism: Acidobacteriota bacterium (assembly GCA_020350445.1). Classification (GTDB taxonomy): domain Bacteria; phylum Acidobacteriota; class UBA6911; order RPQK01; family JAPXNP01. The sequence goes on from CP070717.1 coordinate 2,063,430, forward strand.
ACCGGCTGGTTCCGATCGCGTAGATGGTTAACTCCGCGGCCTGCACGATTTCCAGCGTTTCTTCCATCGAACGGCGGCTGTTCAGATCATCCCCATCCGAAACGATGACGAGGGTTTTACGGGCGTCTCGATCGGTCATCTTATCCCGGGCCACAGAGAAGATAGCATCGCGCAGAGCGGTGCCTCCGCCGGCCCGCAGCTTCTCGATTTCCCGAATAATCGCTGTCGGCTTGTTCGTGAAGTCGTGTAGCAGGGTGACTCCCTGATCGAACTCGACTAACAGGGCCTGGTCGTTTCTCTGCATAACCGCCCTGATGAAGTTGATCGCCGCCCTCTGCTCGAAGTCCAGTTTCAATCGAACGCTGGAACTCGTGTCGATCAGCAACCCAATCCGGAGGGGAACATTCGTCTCACTCGAGAAGTTGGTGATTTGCTGAGGTACGCCGTCTTCGTAGACGATGAACCGGTCCTTCGTGACATCTGTTACGAAACGGCCTTCCTTGTCCGTTACGGTAACGAACAGGTTGACGGCCTCGACGGCAACTCGAATCTGAGTTTCCTGAAAGGCTGAGCAGACTAGAACTAAGAGAACGCCGAAACCGGCAACGTGGATTTTACGCATCTTTATTAATCTACATGATCCGTTTACACTTGTGGAACCAGATTACGATTTGAGTGGAGGTTATGGAGAGTCCGAAGGGGAAATTGGAGAGGGTCGACGCAGTCCTGGAGGCTTTGATTCTGGGTTGGTACGACCGGAGCAGAGAGCACTACGTCACTGATGAAGACAGCAAGTCTCTGGGTGTCGAGCCTGAGGTGAAGTGCTTCCAGGAGTTTGCCAACCATCGCATCAAGTTCGCTCGAAAGAGTGAACTGGACGTGACGTACGGCTTGGGAATCGAAGAGCGAAACGGTCGGCTCGTGATCGTTGCCAGTGTCAACAACAAGTCGGAGGGATTCGATTTCGATAGCTTTGTCAATCGCCTGGAATCCCACTACTGGAGGAGTCGCACGGAAAAACCGTGGACCGATCCGAAGGTCGACCACTTTGCCTATGGCGACCTCCTGCATTTTGAACCCCGGATGGGAAAGTCGGTTTCACTCGACATTCGAAAAGAGAAGGCAGATATCATCAGGCTCTTTTTTGAAGTGGATAATGAGCACGAAGAATTTCTGTTGAGCAGCAGCGAACTGCTGCGGGACCTGGTCGAGAACTACTGCCTGAATCCACTCAAACGCATTTACGCTGAGTCTTACCGCGAGAACTGAAAGAACAGCTTTTCACACCATCGAACGGCGCGAAGATAGGGGATCCGTCGAGGCCTCCAAAGGAGCAGAATAAGTTATGGATAGTATCGAACAGACTCAGAAGCTTCAGGAGTTTATGGCCCGAGAATTCGATTGGGGATTCTCTGCCGGCGAGTGCAATTTCTTGATTCAGCTTCTTGCCCATCTCGTGCAGGAGAACCCGCGAATCGTGGTGAGCGCGAAAGGGGAAAGGGAGCCGTTGAACTATCAGAGCATTCGTACGATAGTACTCCTGAATGAGAAACTGAGCGGGCAACTTCAGAAGCACGCGCAGGAGTCTTCAGTTGTGATGGGTGACGTAAAGTCGCATACAGATCGGGTTCAGTAAGAAAAGGGACGCATCGTATGGAACAGAAGAAGGTCGCAGTAATCGGTCTGGGAAAGATGGGAGGAATCTTGGTCCGGTCATTTCTTGACCGGGGACTTGTCAGCCCGAATAATCTGCGGGCAACGGTCAGGCACGAACCGAGGATTGCCGGACTCAAGAAGGATTATGGAATTGAGGTAGGGCTCGATAACAAGGCCGTCGCACAGTGGGCCGATCTCGTTCTCCTCTGTGTTAAACCGAAGAATATTGCAGATATTGTTTCCGACATTGCACCTGTTCTGGCTTCCAGTACCGTTCTGGTCTCCGTCGCGGCTTCGGTCTCGACGGGGTTGATTGAAGCAGCTCTTTCGGGCCGGAGAAACCCGGTGATTCGAGCAATGCCGAACACACCCTGTTCGGTGGGATGCGGAATGACAGCTCTGTGCGGAGGCCGTTTTGTCAAGGCCGATGAGCTAAAGGATGCGACAAAGCTGTTCGATGCCGTCGGCAAGACGACTGTCGTCGATGAAGTCCATTTTGATGCGGTCACGGGCCTTTCGGCGAGTGGACCAGCGTTTATCTACATCATCCTCGAGTCCTTGGCGGAAGCGGGGGTTAAAGTGGGGCTTCCCCGCGATGTCGCCACACTCCTTGCGGCTCAGACCGCCCAGGGTGCTGCGAGGGTGGTTCTCGATACCGGAAGCCATCCGGCCCTCTTGAAAGACGCGGTAACGACTCCGGCAGGCTGCACCATTGATGGGATTATGGAGCTCGAAGAAGGGAAACTGCGAGTGACGTTGATCAAGGCGGTCATGCGTGCAACGCAGCGCGCTCGCGAGCTCGTTCACGGCTGACGAGTCTTTGTGAAACTATTTGCTGGTAGACTTATCTTCAATTGTTGAGAAGAGAGATTGATGAAGAAGGGTTTTGAAATGAAGAGAAACGTCACAGCAGGAATAGTATTGTCCCTCCTTTTCTCGGGTGCCGCCTTGTTCGGCTGGCAGGCCGAAGAAGTCCCGGCAGCTCCACTCCAGTTGGAAGTGAGTACCGACTATGAGGGTGCGACGGCTGTGGCGATCTTGAAGTGGCGGGACATGTCTGAAAACGAACTGGGATTTGAGGTCCTGCGTTCAGACAACGGGGGCGAATACCGCGTTGTCGGCATGGTCGGAGCCAGTACCGTCAATTACAAAGACCGCATCGGCAAGTACATCACCGGCGCATTTACCTACAAGGTGAGGGCTTTCAATCAGGCCGGTAAGAGCGAAGAGTCCAACGCGTCTTCCGTCTGGTTCTAAAGGGGCTTTCGCTGGCCGGCATCAAAATACGATGCTTTCGTGAATCAGGTCGCCTTCCCGAAATCGACCCGGCCGGACCGGGGTAATGTCTGCCAGGTCGGTCTGCCCATCCAGGACGAGATCAGCCAGGATCATTCCGGTCGCCGGTGAATGCATCATCCCGTGCCCGCTGAATCCATTCGCGAGGAAGAGTCCTCGGACCTCCGTTTCCCCCAGGATGCAGTGGTGGTCGGGAGTCACTTCGTAGAGTCCTGCCCAGGATTTCCTGGGGTTCACTTCAGCCTGCTCGAGTAAGGGAACCCGGTGGAAGGCCTTCTCGGCGACCACATCGATGATGTCAGGATCGAATGTGAGGTTGAAGCCGGCGGGTTCCAGGGGATCGGACCAGCCCATCAGTACACGGCCCGATTCATGACGCATGAAGAAGCCGGTATCCGAATCGATCGTCATTGGGCAGCATTCCTGTATGCCTGCGAAGGGTTCAGTCAGGACAAGCATCCTTCGGACCGGTTCGACAGGGACCTCGATCCCCGCCATCTCCCCGATTCTTCCAGCGAAGGGCCCGGCCGCGTTGATGACGACCCCAGAGGAGTAGATTCCGGACGAGGTGTGAACTCCGACGATGCGGTCTGCTCCGATCTGAAGTCCGGTCACCTCAGTTTCGCATCTCAGTTGGACACCCATTTCGAGCGCCCGTGCTCCAAATCCGGCGGCGATGCTGTAGGAGTCGGCATAACCGTCCTTTGCGCAGAAGTTTCCGCAGCGCAGGTCATCGCACCTGACATAGGGCGCGATCCTGGCGATTTCTTCCGGTCCGACCCGCTCGACGGGAACTCCCCGCCGCTGCTGGAATTCGAGGCTCTCTTTGAGAGCACGTTCTCCGCTGTCCGACGCGGTCACGAAAAGGTACCCGTACTGCCGAAAGGAGATATCGGTTCTGAACTCTTCCTCGAAGCTCTCGAATACCGGAAGTGAGAGTTGCGACATGCGAATGTTGATCGGTGTTGAAAACTGTTGGCGGAAACCACCATTTGCCCGGGCCGAGGATCCGGTGATCCAGCTGGATTCCTTCTCCAGTACCAATACCGAAGGACGAGCTTTCTTCCTGAGGTAGTAGGCAATCGACAAACCGATGATGCCCGCGCCGATTACGATGACGTCGAAGTTTCGCTTCATGTTCGGTACAACACCTTTGTCGAAATGTCCTCACCTGATGCGGGTGTGGTTGAACTGGGTTGACGCATTGTGGACCATATCTGCCTCGTGCGTCCAATCGATCTTGATTCGGGTCAGTTTTCGACTGGGCTGAAATGTTAGAGAATGGACTCGGTAGACGTTGACGAGTGGTTGAAGAATGAAATTGCTGCTTTTCGATATTGATGGAACGCTGATTCGGGTGGGCGGGGCGGCCCGCCGGGCTCTGGAACGGGCGATCGAGGATCTTTACGGGTATCCCGATTCTCTGGAAGGAATCCAACTCGACGGGAAGACCGATCAGTTGATCGTCAGGGAAGCCCTCGAGGCCTGCGGTGTGCGTCCTGGAGCGGACCCGGAGAGCTTGCGCCCTCTGTTCGCATGTTACCTGCGTCTGCTTGATGAGGAGTTGGCGCAATCCCTCCCTCTATACAGGGTGATGCCGGGGGTCGAAAGCCTGCTCGCTGATCTGGCGGAACGATCCGGAATCCTGGTCGGACTGGCGACAGGTAATATCGAAGAAGGCGCTCGGATCAAACTCGGCCCCAGTAATCTCAACAGATTTTTCGGATTTGGTGGTTTTGGTTCCGATGCAGCAGACCGCACGGAAGTGATCCGGGCTGGTATCGCGAAGGCGCAGGCGCGGGACAATGGTACTCGAATCGACCGTGTCATCGTTGTGGGGGATACACCACGGGATATCATCCACGGCCACGCCGCAGGGGCTGAAGTCATCGCTGTCTGTACCGGATCCTTCAGTTCGGATGAGTTGAAGC
>CP070717.1:2068412-2075157 GCA_020350445.1 Acidobacteriota bacterium
GTTAGCCTCCTGGGAGAGCCTGGGAGCCTGCACAATGAGATGATCAACGATCAGCCAATTCTGGTCTTCCTGAATCAGCAGGGGGACACCGTTCGCGTCTTGAGCAGAAGAGTCAACGGACAGGTCCTGACCTTCACTTCGCAGGGGCAGGATCCTGTGACCGATCGGGAAACGCAATCGGTATGGGATTTGCAAAAGATGATAGCTCTCGATGGAGAACTCAAGGGGAGTCGATTGACACCGTTTCCCTTCACCTACTCCCGGTGGGCGGCCTGGCAGCATTACCGGCCCGATACGCTTCTGGCGGAACAGATTTCAAATTGATGTATCGTATCGGGAATGGACTCTGCTGCGGCTGGCTCGTGCGAGAGTTCCTGCTAGTGGACCCTGTCGAGGAATTGAAAGGAGCGTTTTGTTTCATTCGTTTAAGCGAGTGTTGAGGTTTCGATCACCACACCTTGGTCGATCCGCCCTGGTAAGCGGCTGGCTCGGGTTGGGCTTATTCCCCACCAGCTTGTTCGCCGCGCCAGACGAACTCCGGTTCGTGGATGTCACGGCTGAATCGGGGATTCGATTCGAACATATCAACGGCCCACGGGTTGAGAAGAAGTACCTGTTCGAGGCCAAGGGTGGGGGCCTTGCCTTTCTCGACTACGACAACGACGGTTGGCAGGACCTGCTTCTGGCCCAGGGATCAACGCTTGAGCAGTTTAAGAACGGACAAACCCTCCCCTGCACCCTTTATAGAAACCTGGGAAACGGAAGATTCGAAGACGTGAGTCAAGAATCTGGCATGACGCAGGGTGGTTGGGCAATGGGTATCGCGACCGGCGATTACGACAACGACGGAGATGTCGATATCTATGTGGCCGAGCTGAGAGCCAACAAGCTCTATCGAAACGACGGGAACGGGACTTTCACAGAAGTGGGAGCCGTGGCTGGTGTGCGTTCCGAGGAATGGAGTGCGTCGGCGGCCTTTGGAGACTATGACCAGGATGGCGACCTGGATCTCTACGTCAGCAACTATGTCGCACTGGATCTGGATCACCTGATCGAACCGGGAGCGCAGTCGTTCTGCCAGTACCGCGGCCGTCCCGATCTCTGTGGCCCTATGGGACTGAGAGCGGCGCCGAATGTCTTGTATCGGAACAACGGAGACGGGACGTTCAGTGATGTGACTGAGTCAAGTGGAGTGGGAGAATCCAATTACTATTACTCACTCGGCGTGGTCTGGTCCGATCTGGATCGGGATGGGGATCCGGATCTACTGGTGGCTAACGATAGCTCGGCAAACCAGCTGTTTTTGAATGAAGGGGCGGGAAAGTTCTCCGAAATCGGTTTCATCAGCGGGTTGGCCGCTAGCGGGGACGGAGGATTTCAAGCCAGTATGGGGATCGATGTGGCCGATTATGACCGCGACGGAAAACCCGATGTGTTCATGACTCACTTCGCTAACGATTACTCCACCCTCTATAACAATCGGGGGGATCTTCTGTTCGAGGATGTGACCAGTAAAGCGAAACTGGTTCAGCCAGAATGGCTTCTGGTGAGTTGGGGGACACGGTTCGCCGACTTCGATCTGGATGGTTGGCTGGACATCTTCCATGCCAATGGGCACGTCTATCCATTCCTGATCGACGCCGGCTGGTCCGAAGAATATGAACAGCCCGCGAGCCTGTTCCTGAATCAGAAGGACGGAACCTTCGCCGATTATTCCGCTCGGGCCGGTGAGGCACTCACCATCCGCAAAGTGAGCCGGGGTGTAGCCTTTGCCGACTATGACAATGATGGGGATATCGATATCGCGATCGCCAACCTGAACGACGCTCCCCGCCTCCTTAGGAATGAGTCACCGAAGCAGAATCACTGGTTGATGTTTCGTCTGGCCGGACATTCGAGCAATAGAGATGGCATCGGCGCACTGATCACGATTAGAGTTGGCGAAGAGGTTCAGCAGTGGGAAATGAAACGTTCGGTAGGGATCTACTCGTCGAGCGATCCCCGAGCGCATTTCGGACTTTCCCGAGCGGCTAAAGCCGATAACGTTGAGGTTCGCTGGCCATCGGGTAAAGTGCAGACCTTTTCCGATGTAAGGGTGGATACCCACTACGTCATTGACGAAGAAGAAGGGCTTTCCATCGAAGCCTTCAAGGCTCCGCAGCGATAAGACGGGAACCCGAGTTACCTGGGTCTGCCGCCAGTATCCCGGATCTCCTGGTCACGAAGAAACCGCGACACTCCCTTCTTTACCTTGTAAAGCTCGATCTGGGCTTTGGCCTCATCGATCTGCCCCAGCCTTCGATACACCTGGGCCATCAGGTAGTGGGGCTCCTCCGTCGTGGGCTCGAGCGAACTGGAGCGTTGAAGAGAGCTGAGGGCTTCATCGAGCCGCCCCAGTTCGATGAGTGCCTTTGCCAAGAGGTAGTGACTCTTCGCCCGATTCGGTTCGATCTCGGTTGCCCTGCGAAACTGGAGAAGAGCTTTGTCCCATTCGTTGATACGCAGATAGCAGTCCCCAAGTGTGATTCGGGGGGCGGCCGCATCGGGCTGCTTCTGAACGTGGATGAGCAGGATTTCAATCGCTTTGAGATCGTTCCCGAGGGCCTTGTAGGCGAGCCCAAGATGGTAAAGAAGCCCGTCAGAATCGGGGTTCAGCTGGCGGGCCTTTTCCAAGTGATCAACCGCCTGCCGATTTCGGTTCTGAGTATTCAGTAACCGTCCCAGGTATAAATGACCCTGACCGAATCCGGGATCGATCTCCACAGCCTTCACGAGGGCTGCCTCAGCAGCCTGCATGTCTGATTGACGCAGCCGGACCAGCGCCAGGTTAAAGAGGTAGCCAACGTTCTGGGGTTCGAGGCGGAGGGCATCCTCAAACGCCTTACCTGCATCAGTAAGCTGGTCCAAAGAGTAGTTCGAGAGGCCCAAAAGATGAAGACAGGCCGGCAGGTCCTCAAGGACACGGAGACATTTCTGGGCTGTAACCAGGCTCTCCAGAAAACTCCCGTTTGCGAGCTCCGCCTGACCTTGCCTGACCAGAGCTTCTGCCTGGAGGTTCTGCTCTCCCAATCCTTCTGCGAAACCTGCGATCTGACGGAATACATCGGCTGAGTCGGAGAACCTTCCCTGGCGATGCAGTGTGTCTCCGATGGTCAGAGCGTCACCGATCCGGCCCTGCTGGAGTAACTCCGAGACCTGCGAGGCAGTGGACGGCTGCCCTAAAAGCTGAATGGGCGAAACGCAAGTCCAGCAGAACAGCAATACTGTGACGAGAAAACGCTTCGATTCCTTCAAATACGGACGAGTGACCATCATCGCTATCCGATCTATAGCCTAACATCCAACTCAATTGGATGAAGCTCCAGCCTTCTTCTGCGCTCGATGCTGCTTCCTGGCTTCGAATCCGATTGCTACTGGACCCGAAGTTTCCTGAACCGGTTGATCGCACTGGCAATCTCGAGACGGCGTGGACGGGCCAGGTTGCCGACTTTGTAGGGAACGAGGATATCCAGGCCCTGTCGCTGCAGCTCTCGATCCAGCATTTCGAGCCCATCCCGGAGACTCATTCCTTCAGCAGCGTAACGCCGGGAGAAGAATAGAATCGCTTCGCCGATTGCACGGGTCTGTGAACTGTCGACTAACTGCTCCACAGCGGAAAGATCAATGTTTTCTGTGCCGAAGAGGATTGTCGAGAGTCCCCTGGCATCGATCTTGACGTCCCGGCGCCCCCGACTGGCATCGAAGCTCCCGGCAACAGGACGCCTGTCGTTTGAAATCGACAACTCGGTGGTGACTTCCCGCTTCCGTTGATTCGGCCGATTCGCAACGATCTTTCTGACCTCCTCGGTAACTGAGCAGGGTTCGTAACGATCCATCAGAATGACGGTGTCGGCCACATCAAAGTAATCCCCTGAGCCGCCCATCACGAGGACGGTTGACACCTTTTCTCGTTCATACAGTTGGCGGACTCGATCGACAAACGGGGTGATCGGTTCTCGTTCTTTGGAGACCAACTCCTGCATCCGTGCATCCCGAATAATGAAGTTCGTCGCTGACGTATCTTCGTCTATCAGGAGAAGGTCCGTTCCGATCTCCAGGGCCTCGAGTATGTTGGCCGCCTGCGACGTCGAACCTGAAGCGTTTTCCGTTGAGAATTGCCTGGTATCTCTCTCGAACGGCAGGTTGCTGATGAAAGGCGAGATGTCAACTTTGACAACGGACCGACCATCCTCAGCACGGATCTTCACCGCTGTCTCAAGACTGACAACCCGTTCCCGTCCGTCTCCAGGAATATGATTGTAGATCCCCCGTTCAAGTGATCGCAAAAGGGTCGACTTGCCGTGGAAGCCTCCACCGACAATTAGTGTCACGCCTTCCGGTATTCCCATGCCTCGGATGGGGCCGCCGTTGGGTCGAGTAAGCTCAACCTCGAGTTCCGGCGGAGATGAAAAGGGCACCACCGGTGTCGAGTGCCCGGTCAGCAGTGGGCGGTCATCTACGCCGCTGCTGCGCGGAAGAATGGAACCGTTGCCAACAAAGGATACCAGCCCGAGTCCGGCCAACTGTCCTCTCATTTCCTCCTGGTCTTCCACGGTATCAACGTGGGATTCCAAGTCTCCACTCTGCAGGCTGCGGTAGCGGAGCGACGCGGAAACGATCCGCGGCAGTTCGCTCAGCAGCATCTCCTCCGCCTGTCTTCCCAGCACCCTTCGCCCAGCCGCGGGCAGTCCAACTGTGAATCGGGCCTCGACACCCGCGCTGTGCAACAGGATGCTCGTCCGTTCGAGGACCTCCTGGCCTCCACTGTCAATTGAGAAGAGTCCACTCTTTCCGCTACCGCGATTCTGTCGGCAGATCCGGCGAATCGACTCTGCAAACCGTCGCGTAAGAAAATCCGCTGTCGCGACCCGGCGGGTTCGATTCTCGAGATGCCTGGCTGGAATCTCTGCAAAGTTCAATGGAGCTGTCGCACGAAGACGCGACGGCGCTGCAAATGGATCCCCCTGGACATGATCGATAGAGAGGGTGAACTCTCCGAAGTCGTACTCTCCTGCAATGTCCTTGTAGGCCTTGTATCCCCGGCCATCGATTCTTCGGAGAGCGGAAACAAGGTCCTGCATCGTCCTCATCGGCAATTCTCACATTTTGTCGGTTTCGGTTTCAGGGAGTTCAGAATATAGTATTCGGCTAAGAGTGAACACTGAGTTACGGTCTCCGCGTTCGCGACAGACTCGTCTCTTATGCAGCAAAGGGGGTTCAACGTGAAGCATGGTTCGAACAGGCGAAGGTTTTTGAAGTCGGCCGGATTTGCTGGGGCTTTGTCTGCCGTCGGATTCTCACACTCAGCAGAGTTGGAGGCCTCCCTTCAGAACGTAAATCGCAATTCGAGTCCATCGGATTTGAAGATTACCGATATGCGGGTTGCTGTGATCGGCCCCGCTCCGATGCGGAGCCCCATTATTCGAATCGATACGAACCAGGGGATCTCCGGGTATGGCGAGGTCCGGGACGGGGCTTCGAAGACGTATGCCCTGATGCTGAAGAGTCGGATCCTGGGGGAGAATCCCTGCAACGTCGACAAGATCTTTCGCAAAATCAAGCAGTTTGGCCACCATGCCAGGCAGGCCGGTGGTGTCTGCGCCGTGGAAATGGCCTGCTGGGATCTCGCTGGAAAGGCCTGGGGGGTGCCGGCCTACCAGATGCTCGGCGGGAAGTTCCGAGATAAGATCCGTCTTTACAGCGATACGACACAGTCATCCGATCCAGAACTCGCCGGAGAGCGGCTGAAAGGCAGGATCGACCAGGGCTACACCTTCCTCAAGGTCGACTTCGGAGTGAATTTGCTGAGGGATATTCCCGGTGCTCTGAACCAGCCTGTAGGGCAGACCATCCGGGATCTCAGTTGGGTGCAGCACCCCTTTACCGGCCTCGAGATCAACGAAAAAGGGATTGAGTTTCTTTCCGAGTATGTCGGTCGGATTCGGGAGATCATCGGGATGGAGATCCCGGTTTCTTCTGACCACTTCGGCCATATCGGTCTGAATAGCTGTATCCGGCTCGGCAAGGCTATGGAGAAACACCAGTTGGCTTGGGTGGAGGACATGGTGCCCTGGCACTATACGGACCTTCTGAAGGAGATCCGAAATTCGATCGATATCCCGCTTTGCACAGGGGAAGACATCTACCTGAAGGAGCCTTTTAGAAAGTTGGTCGAGGAACAGGCGGTGGATGTGATTCACCCGGACCTCGCATCGAGTGGAGGTTTGCTGGAAACCAAGAAGATCGGTGACCTGGCGATGGAGTCCGGTGTTGTCATGGCGATGCATTACGCAGGAACTCCGTTCGGTTTTCTGGCCAGTGTGCACTGCGCCGCTGCAACCGAAAACTTCCTCTGTCTCGAGCATCATGGGGTGGATACCGATTTCTGGGAAGACCTCGTAGTGGGGATCGAGAAGCCGATTGTCCAGAACGGCTTTGTCAATGTTCCCGATACCCCCGGGTTGGGTGTCGAGCCAAATGAAGAAGTAATCAAGGAGCATCTCTACGAGCCCGGATACTTCGAGCCTACACCCGAGTGGGACCAGGAACGGGCGTGGGACCGGCTGTGGAGTTAGAGAGAAAGACCCAGGTATCAAATGAAGCATGTTGGAATTTTGGGTGGGGGGAATATCAGTGAGACCCACCTCAAGGCCGCTCTGGAAATAGAGGACGTCGAAGTTGTCGCGGTCTGCGGCCAAAATCACGA
>CP070717.1:2075257-2078133 GCA_020350445.1 Acidobacteriota bacterium
AGGAGCAGGGTGAAGAGAAGGTGTCGACAGGGGGAGCCGACTCCAGCGATGGTTGAGATCATTGAGAGCTCTCCTTTTCCAGTAGTAACAGGAGTTCTTCTCTGGCCCGGTCATAATCGTTCCCGTTTGTCGACCAGGGAGTGGGGCCGAGGTGTTCGGCTTCGTCGAGAATGCTGGGAAGTGGGCCTCGGATGATCTTGAGAACGGCCTCGCGTCCGGCGACCTGCTCGGCAAGATACATTATTTCGTAATCCTGGCGGCCTCGGCGGATATTTTTCAGCCGAATCGACGGAAGCAGGGCATTCAGTCCGCGATCCTCGTCGGGATAGAACGGCATTCGACCGGGGTAGAACATAACGCCCTCACCATTGCAGAGATCTGTTCCATCCGATGTGAAGGTAACGGGTGCAGAGAACACCCTCTGATGCAGATGACCCTTTGGCCCCTGCCAGTTGTGATACCACTGTGTCCCGTGCCAGTAGAACCATGTCTCAATTTGAGCGATGTACTGGACCCAGGGAATCATCCTGAGATCCACGGCTGCCATCTCCACAACGGTCGAGCCCCAGTGGGGGCGTTTTCCATTGTAGAACCAGTGATGTTGCCCCTCGCTGCGAGCTTTCTGGGCAGAATCGAGCGAGACATTTTCGTTCCCTGCCCAGAGGTTGATCGCTCCACTCAACCCCTCTGTAAACGATCGCGTCGTAAAGACCGGTAATCGAGACCCGGGGCCTGGATTCTGGTGGATCCATTCGGCGCGTTCAATGATCCACGGGAACTGGACTTCCCCCGGTTCATCGATGATGTACCAGAAGAAGATCACGTCGGGAGCGTTCTTTTCGAACCACGATACCCAGAGATCCGATTCGGCTTGAGCGCTCATTTTGTCGGTAAAGGCGGTGCGGGTTAGGGCCCCGTACATTCCAATCGGAAAGAGCTTCTCCCCTTTTCCTTCTCCCGGGCCGCTATAACCATTACCGGGCCTGTAAAAGTCACCATTGAGGTAACCGGAATAGTCGTCCATCATCTTCTCGTCGAAAGACGACCGGTTGACCTTGAAGCCACCTACCATGTCAATTCGGTGCCGGTGCCCCTCGAACTTGATCATTCGCTCAACCTGGGCAGCGGAAAGCTCGGGGAAATAGGGCTCCACATCACCGCTGAACATCCAGACGTTCGAATGATTCTCATCGGGTAAGTAGAACGGAAGAAGTGTCACCTCGAGTGGAATCGAAGCGACTACCTGGCCTTCGGAACGCACCTGTACGAAGCTCGAGTAGAGGCCGTCGGGAAAGGAACGGTCACGGGGGAGGTGGAGGTCGATCCAGAATCCCTGGTTCTGTCGAGGGGCGGCCGGAACGATTTCAATGAGCTTTTGGACTCTCCGTTCAGTCCTCTGGGTCGGAGGTATATCGAGGGGCATTCCCCCCCTGCCGGGAATGGCGTTTGGTGGGATCAATGCATCGGGAATCCATCCGGTCATCTCCTCTGGTGCAGCAGTTGAAGATGCATAGACCCAACTCGGAGGAGTGGGATTCCGGACCTGGATGTAGTGTTGGCTGAAGACTTCGATACTGCCTCCAGAGCCATAGAGCCCAGGCGTCGTGCCGCCTATCGAGAATCCCTCGGTATGGTTTCTCGGAGGGGTGACAGAGACCTCAACCGATTTTGCGCCACGGTTGTCGGCAACGACGATGATTTGGAAGGCGAGAATCTCGTTGTAGAGTCCCTTGAGCTGGATCTTTTCACCGTCCCAGATGCTGTTGCGTTCCCGTGAGGGGTGTTCAGGATCGAAGCGAAAGACCTTCTCTCCGTCCCCCACCGCCCAGGCTTCTACGATTTCGCCTCTTGGTTCGGAGTTGCAGAGCAAAGTGAGGGCAAGTAACCAAAGAAAGAATTCAGCTCCTGATCGCCTCAAACTAATCAAAATCCATCTCCTTAGTCGTGTCTGGTGGGTAATCATTTTTCCGTGGACTGTGTCTTCGCGCCGGAGTTACTGCGAAAGACCGAGCTGCTGCCTTCATCAAGATGCATTCGTCCCTCACCCCCGTTTTTGACACTGGACGAATCCGATCGGCAGTAAACCTGGTATCAGAGTCAGGGCAACATCAACAAAGCCGGCAGTCAGGAGCAATTCTTGGAAGCTGGATCTATCGAAGCGGTGAAAGACGCGGAAGCCAATCAGCCTGAGAAGCCGAGATACGATCTGTACTCGGAAGTTCAGGCCGTGCAAGTAGTGCGGAGCGATCAGTTGCCCCCCCGGCTTGAGAGTCCGGTAGACCTCTTTTAGAACTCCCTTCGGATCGGAAAGGATATGCAGTACGTTGGCGCAGATAACGGTATCGAAAGCCGCATCGGGAAATGCCAGGGCCAGGGCATCCTGAACCTGGAAGTCAATATTAACCTGAGCCTGTACCCTGGCCTTGTCACGGGCGATCTCCAGCATCTGGAAGGAGAGGTCAGTAGCGAAGACACGTTCTGCAGAGGGACTTATCTGAAGTGCGAGGTTTCCGGTCCCGGCTGCGACTTCGAGTACCCTGCCGCCCGGTCTCAGGGCAGCTTCCGTCAGGGACAGCATCTCGCTGTACCCTTTACCCGAGCCTGCGACAAAGCGGTCGTAGCCCAAAGCATGGCGGTCCCAGAACTGGCTCCTCTGCCTCGCACTTTCAATCCTGCCATGGCCGGAAGTTGAATGTGCCATCCCTGTTATTCTCGCTCAAGTTGACGGTGTTGGGAAGCCAGAATTGGGTTTCAGTTCAGGGGTTTAGCGTGTGTTGAGGTCCGTCCCCAACGTCGGTGGATGGCCCGGCAACCTCAAGGAAGAACGGTTTCAGAACGACGGCTACATCACTTCGCTTGCGGAAACGAGGGGCCTG
>CP070717.1:2078233-2085605 GCA_020350445.1 Acidobacteriota bacterium
GGGGTGACCTCTTGGAACGTCGCGCAAGGATCGCACGAAAAGGGGGTGTAGTCAGCAGAACAATGTTTGGCAGCTGGCGCGCACAAGCTGTATGCAAAGCGCGTCGTTTGGAGTCAAGTGCGTCCGTTGTCGATTGAGATAATCAACAACACAGCGCTCGTCCACTTCTACGGCTACTGGCTCATCGAAGACCGGGACGGAAAGCCCATTGAGTCCGAAGATAAGCGATTTGAAGTCTTCCAAAAGATCGGTGGAAAATGGACTTTCGTCGGAGGCATGACAGCCCCAGTCGAAGCTGACGACTGATTGCTCAGTCGATGCGACGCCCCTCAGCGGTTAGGGGACAAGCGGATAGCGCCTTTCCAGGCAGTAACGGCAGCATCGTTGGATCTCTCCTGAGCAATGGGGCCTATACGGCGAGGCGAAGATGTCCCGCATTCCTTAGGTCATTTACTGCTCACAGAAAGTGGTAGAGATGAAGATCCAGTACTCGGCCGGAGCTATTGGGGATCGATGTCCTAGAGAGACCGTCCTGACACTTGCCAGTTCCGCTCCCAGGGGCACCCCGCATGGGAGATCGGAGAACTGGAAATCTAGAAAGCTGGGGCCCTTTTGGCATCACCGCTGAGCCCCAAAGCCGAAGGCAACATTTCAACCAATATCGGGCCTCGTTCTTCACTGCGCTCGCCTAGTGTTTCACCTCGGCAAAGGAGCGCCACTAATTCTTCTCTGATTCAGAACTTCAGGGGCTTTCGCTGTCCCCCGACCGCCTGATAACAAAGAACCCGGTTGAGATGAATCTCCATGTACCGTCACTACGATGTAGAGTCTCCATAACACCGTCCACTTGTCGCACGGTCTTCCCTTCCTTTCCTTCTGTAACCGTTACAACTGAGTAGTGGACGACACCTGTATCACCTTCGACAACGACTGCATGTGGAAAAAGCTCATATTCCAGGATCTGGGAGGTAGCATCGTCGAACCGAGTCCATTTCTCCAGCGAGTCCTTGCCCCTGGGTACGGGGAAGTCCGAGCCCCATCCAATCACCTTCTCGTGGACATAATCGCCGGGCCATTTTCCCGTTTCACCGGCATCGTCAACCCAGGACTGCTCGACAACACTCCACAATCCAGCTTGGGCCTGATCCCAATGCTGAGCCTGTCCGAATCCCCCCCAAAAAAGGAGAACAGCAATAACGATAAATGTTCCAAGCTTCATTTGGTTTTCCTCCTGTTGTGATGGTGCGGTTATATAGTGGTCGAGTCTGTATGAAGCTGACGTACGAGTCAACTTCCTCCTCGACGCATACTGCTTATTTAAGCAACTTTTCTCCGTTCAACGAGGGCACTTGCGGCATGACACAATGGCAATTACACTTCCCTGTCCTGTTGGGCCGTGCCGCACGTTCTCATGCCAGTAAGTCAATGAAGGGGACGCGCTTTGTTGCGAACCCGCACCCAGGTCTATGGGATTGAAGAAGGCCTGGGGCCTTGGCCAGAGGGATGACGGAGCGACAGAGTGAGCCGGGTACCGGGAGTCCGGTCGACAGCATCCAGCCCCCGGGCCAACAACTATCACCCAACACCCACTTCGGGCAGTCTTCCGAACTCCCCGCCCAGATAGCGTGCGAGATTCTAATATGATGTCTCCAGATCAGCGTTAGTTTGTGACGTGTGCGCAAAGAGAAGGCGATGAGAGGGACCTGATGCTAGTAGAGAACCTCCGCTGAGTCCACCTCTAGCGAACTGCCCCAAAACGGACGCATTTGCTGCGGGGGCAGATCTGACCTGCCGAACTTTTTCCAAGGACTTCTTTACCCGTTGCGTCTCCCTGAAATTTGACTTAACATGTCAACATTCAGGAGGACTAGAGGTTGCCCTCTGACATAAGCAGAACACATCCCAGCTTTCTTTCAAGAAGCACTTCAAGGGAGAGAGGAGGGGTCGTTACTCTCCAATCTGCCTTTTTCGCACGCGTTTCCAAGACAAGCGTACCTATCCTGCCCACACCTCGAAACCTGCAACCGGCATTTCAAAGAAGAGGAGGTTACTGATGACATGTTTCAGAATGGTCATACTGCTGATTGGGGGACAGCTCCTGATGACGACCCTCTTAGCTGGGCTGCCTTCACGCGTCCATGAGTTTGCCCAGGTCGCTGAAGGCGGAGACGCAAACTTATGGATGAGAACTTCGATTCTCGTCCGGAATCACGCTATGCGGGAGGCCAATATAACCGTCAAGTTCTTTGATGACTCGGGAACAGCCTGGGAAGTCAAGATTGGTGAGGACACTGCATCGACGCATACCGCGAAGATCCCGGCCGACGGGATGGTGAAGCTCATGACTGCCGGACAGGGAGCGGTTTTAAAGGCCGGATGGGCAACTCTGACCGCGGATAGGGAGGTCAGCGCCCAGCTCTTCTTTGAAATCTTCTCAGCCGGCAAATTGACTACGCAAGCCGCCGTCGAGCCGGTGGGCTCGGTACGGGCGGCAGAACTCTTCGTCGATATCGACACAGCTGTGGGTCAGCGAACAGCACTAGCCGTTGCCAGCCTGACAAGCGTCGCACCGGTGCATGTGACAGTTACGCTGACGGATGAAAGCGGTGGAAACGTGTGGGCGGGCGATCTGGTAGTCCCGCCTTCTGGCCACGTTTCAAAGTTTGTCGATGAGATCATTATGGACACTCAACTCGAAAAATACCGAGGGATAGTGAGCCTCCGATCGGACGGACCTATAACAGTAACCGCGTTACAACAGACAGGCTTGATCATCGGGACACTGTCAGCGTTACGCAGAACCCTGGTAGCACGACGCGGAGGTGAGCAATGAGATTGCACGCTGTACTGATTGCCGTGATTCTACTGTTCCCGGCTGCGACCCAGAGCGTGGCTCAACCCAACATATCGGAGTATATCCAGAACCTGCGAGATATCATCGCAGCCATCCCGGTCCCCGATCCCTGTTTTAAGGCAGGACTGACCGAGCGGCTCGACGACATAGAAAACTCTCTGCCTCCGACAGGTTCCGCCCGTCAAACTGCCACGAGTGAGTTGGTGGACGCATTTCAGCAACAGTTCCTGGTGTATCTGACGGAATCCGACACGTCAGAGGTGATCGAATGGCGTAGTAGCCCTATGCAGAACGGTCCGAATCCATTCGAACAGATAATGGATAATGTGGCGAGAATGGGTGCTGAGTTGTTTTTCGCTATCCCCGAGTTGACCCCTTTTGAATTCGAGAACGATCCCGGACCGAACCAGTGTCAAGTGACCATCCTCTCACGGGGTGTCGGCCATCAGTCGTTCGTACCCGGTGGAATTCTCTATGCCCGATGGGGGGATCGAGTCGAACTGGAGGCCCGCGGCGGCGAGATGGGGCCTGGAGCAGAATTCACCTGGGAAATTGACTACACGGCTCCCACTATTGTGGACGGAGGTCGAGCCTTCTTTCTGATGTACCACTCACAGTCGGCAGACGTAACGGTGACGTTAAAGAGCGCCACAGGAACCTTCTGCCAGGATAAGCTTCGGGTGGTTCTGCAAGATATGTATATTGAGGACTGACAGGGGAGGTTCCTCAACCCTGTTCAACTCGCTGACGTAGATGGCTGGCGGCGGAGGGCAACCCCCGTGCGGGTCAGATGCTTCGCCTGCGCTGCGCTCCGGCTCAGGCGAAGATGGCGGCACCTCTTTCTGCTTGCCTGAGCCCTCCCGGCCCTGTCATCGAAATCAAGCTAGACGGGAGAAGCCGTGACACGCGATACGTGACACGTTGAACGTTTCATCACGTTGCACGTTTCTGCACGTTTCTGCTCGTTGCACGTTTCATGGCCCGCTTCGAACGGGGAGCGCAAGTCCTCGCCTCACTCAACCACGCCACTATTGCACAGATCCAGGGTCTCGAGACCCGGGACTCGGGGCGCGGGACTACTTGTGCCTGGTTCTGGAACTCATCGAAGGCGAGACCTTGCAGGAATAAACGCCCGTGGTCCCATTCCGGTCGATGACGAACTTTCGGGAGGGTATTACCGTAGGAAGGTCTAAGCAGTTCCTGAAACATCGACGGAGTGGCCTTGCGTTGAAAGGGATCGTCTCATGCTAAGAAACTCATTTTTAGTGGCGGCTTCTGTATTGATTCTCCTGATGACTGGGGCGGCGAGTGCCGAGAAGCTGGTCATACAGAACGTGGTGATCATCGATCCCGCAGAAGCGGAACCGCAGCCCGGCATGACAGTTGTTGTAGATGGATCTCGTATCGAGGTTGTCGCTAAGACTACCGCAGGTGAAGTATGGGGTGCCGCCCGGGTAATCGATGGCTCTGGCAAGTACTTGATTCCCGGCCTATGGGATATGCACGTGCACCTGAGAGACCTTGGAAATACACTTCCCTTGTTCGTCGTCAATGGCGTGACCGGAGTTCGCGACATGGGGAGCGAGATTGCCAAGACCCAGGCTCTGAAGGCCGCGATTGCTGCGGGAACAGTGCTCGGTCCGCGTATCAAGTCTGCGGGCTTGATGCTGGAAAGCCGTAGTTGGCTCGAGCAGTACGTCGAGATCATGAGGCAGAGCGCGCCCGAAGCCGAAGTCCAACGGTTTCTTAAGACGCGGTTGGCCGTCGAGGATGCTGAAGATGCAGGTGCAGCGATTTCATCCTTGCTCGAGAGCGGCAGCGATTTCATCAAGATTCGTCATGCACCCTCCAAGGAGGCCTTCCTCGCAATCGCCGCCGCGGCTCGCCAGAGGGGTGTGCAGCTGACGGGGCACTATGTGTGGAATGTCGAGTTGATCGACGTGTCGAATTCTGGACAGGCAAGTATTGAGCACAACATCCTACCTGGCTTCAACGAGCGTGATTCCCAGGAGAAACAACGGATATTCGACGCGCTGGTCAGAAACCGAACCCACTGGGTTCCGACACTTGTGGCTGCCGAGGTCGAGACAACCGCTTTCGATGACTTGAGGGAACAGGTCGAAGACCGGAAAGGTGAGAGGGATAACCGAATGAGGTACGTCTCTCCTCAGATCTACCGGGGCTGGCTTGAGACGATCGAGATGAACGAACACGATAAGGAGCGGCCGCCGGTTGAGGTGATCCGCGAGATGGTTGATGGCAGCAACCAATTCCTGCGCGACGCGCGGGAGGCTGGAGTCCTGATGATGGCAGGGACCGATGCCCCGACAACCGGAGTGTTCTTTGGGTTCAGCCTGCATGACGAACTGCGTCTCCTGGTGGATCGGTACGGCTTTACTCCGCGAGAAGCTCTGCATTCGGCAACTACGGTTCCGGTGCGATTTTTGGGACTTGAGGACGAACTCGGTTCCATCCAGAAGGGCAAGGTGGCCGACCTGCTTTTACTGAAGGCAGATCCCTTCGACGACATCTCCAATACAAGGGCGATCGACGCGGTGATATATAGCGGCAGGGTCTACGACGAGGCTGCCCTACAGGCGATCCTTGACGAGATTGCAGCCGGAATCAACGAGACCGCCCCAAAAGGCGAGTAGCCGTCCCCTGTTCTTCTCGAAACCGAGCTGAGCCGGCTGCACGATGGGGAAGCCCGCCTCCCGAGGGCTGCGGTCTCGGACCCAGTAATCTCCTGGCGGGTTGTGGGTCAATTGGGGAGTGCCGGGACGTCTGGCGAAGACCCGGCCTCCAGTCCCCAGCCCCCGACCCAACACCCCAAAGCGCAACCCCGAAGTGACGCAATGGCCCGGGCGGGAACAATTCCCAACTCCTTGCATCCAATAGTCATACAGTGAATCTGACAGTGATGTCGTGCGACGTCGGAAGGAGAAGTCCATGTGTGCAGGCCAGGACACCAAACCAAACACCTTCAGGAATCTCCTCTTCAGATCTGACCGATTCCGCTTGAACTGTCGAGTAGGGATGGCGACCTGCATTCTCCTGGCAGCGTTGTCCCCTGGCAGTACTCTCTCTCGAGCTGTTGCGGCCGAAACACCGGTAGTAGATCCATTCGCTGTCGTTGCTGCCTTCGACCGCGCCGCTCAGCGGCAACTGTGGCCCGGGTTCGACGCAACCGTCTATCCCATCGCAATCTACGACGGGGAACGCACCCTGCTTCTGCGCCACCCGAATCCGCCGGCGGAATTCCTCCCGCTTCCTGGGCATGAGGGTGTCAATGTATCGCCCGGCAAGCATTCGGCGATGCGGTGGAACTCTAACGCGGATATCGGTGGAGTGCCCACCGCGACCCTCTTGCTGACGATCGAGCCTGGGCGAAAGGTCGATTACGAAGCGCACATCCTCTTTCACGAGGTTTTTCACCTGTTTTCTCGACCTCTTCACCCCACTTGGCGTCCGAATGAGATCTGGCGCTACAACTATCCACTGGACGATCTCGAGAACTACCGCCAGCTGCTCCTCGAGGAAGAGGCATTGGCGAGAGCCATGGAGTCCGAACCAGACTCAGATGTGGCATCGTGGGCAGCGGCGGCCCTGACAATTCGCCTCAATCGCCAGGCAAGGTTGAGCGAGGAACACCGTACTTACGAAACCGCGCTTGAGTTGCAGGAGGGAACCGCGGTTTACATGGGCCGGTCGATACTCGGAGTCGAGAGCGAGACGGAGAGGCTCCGAGAAGACCGGGGACCAGCAGGAATCCGGTGGCGCTGCTACGAGACCGGCGCGGCGATAGCGGCCATTCTCGACCGCCTGGCACCTTCCTGGAAGAAGGAACTCGACGCCAGGCCCGAGAGTACTTTTAACCAGCTCTTGAGCTCGGCGCCGGCAGTGATGGATACCGATCCGGCGAACTTCTCGAGCGAAGTGCGCGCCAGAATCGAGGAGCGCGCGGTCGCTGCACTCAATAAGCTATCAGCCGAAAGAGCGCAGCTCTACGACGACTTCCTGCAACGTAGGAATCGGGTCGTTATCCGCCTTGCCGACGCGGAGGATCATTTCAGTTTTGATCGCTTCGACCCCATGGCGGTGGAGATACTTGATCAAGGGGAGGCCCTGCAAGCTCACTTGTTGACCACTTCCCATCCGCGCGGAGAGGTCAGCTTCGAGAATCCAGGCTTTCTGCCCAGATCGCTTGAGGGAGTGATTGCACTGACCAGCCCGGCCGGTCGGCACCCCTTTCTCGAGGGTTACCGCAGAATCGCCTTTTCAGGCTTCTCAGAAGAGCCGGTAGTTGAGCGCAACGGTAGCGCTATTAAGGTTATGGCCGAGGGGTTGTCCATTTCCTTCGGTGGAGCCACCATTGAGTCAACCGACGATGAACTCATCATCACTGTGCTCCCTTCCGCTGCCACTGAGTAACGGACGATACTTGATCTGGAGGCTCAGCGAGGTTACTCCGACAGCAGAGGCACACCGAGATTTACCGGTCTCGGAAATCCCTTCTGA
>CP070717.1:2085705-2093029 GCA_020350445.1 Acidobacteriota bacterium
CTTGACTGAGGAACTTCAGTTCCGCCAATCATGGCCCCATTGGCCTCCCCGCCCCCCAGCCCTGAAAGGGCGGTAGCTACTAGCCCAGGTTGACAAGCCGCCCAAGGCGGCGCCAGAACCCTGGGAACTCGGCCTCACCCCATCCTCTAGCCCTGTAAGGGCGAAACCCCAGCAACCCGGGACTCGATTGCCCGATCAATCCCCACCCGAGGGCTATTCAAGCTCCCCCGGCATTGCAGGCAAACCTAAATTCCGTGCCAGCCGACGATCTGAATGCATTACTTACAAGGGGTTACGATCGAATTCCGAGCGTGTCACAGGATTCCCCGCGGCTAAGAGAAGGGATTCCCTCCAAACTCGAATTACGCCTTTTGGATGAACTGTCACCTGCCGACCTGGTTGTCGGGCTTGCTTCATTGAGGCAACGCGGCCAGGAGTTATGGGGATTTTCAATTGGCAAAAGAAACCGGAAATTCTCCGTTGACAATGACAGTACAACTGCCGTAATTTCATGACAATCAACAACCTTCCAGCCCCATTCTCGGGTGATGGCGGTCTTCACACAGGAAAGGCAAGTGAGAGCGAAATAAGAGAGGAGAACGGCGTGCATCGGTTTATCATTGTGAGCGTTTTTGGTGTCCTCCTGCCGGTGGCTGCGATGGCGGAGACGGCCCAGATCATTCTTGAGAACATGCGACAGAGGCAACAGCAGAGGTGGGCTGGCGTCAACACTTCTAGCTATGTTGTGGACCAGACCGACCTTGGCCGGTCTGTGCTCTTCTACGAAAGGGTCAACAATCAAGTCGGCTTCCGGCTGGTGCCGCCTGGCGAAGTCCAGCAGCGCATCGAGACGAATATGAAGCTCAATCCCAATGCCAAGGCCGCTATTTCGAGTGGCATATTGCAGGGTGCGTTCATAGGCGAGAAGTTCTTGGCGAGCGAACTGCCGCTCCCAGTTTTTGCCAAGAATTTGATCACCAATGGGGTAAGTGCGGTTGGGCAGTTCCTTTTGGCTGCCAATTCAAGCTCTGCCCACGGTCGGGAAACGCGACAAGATGTGCAACGCGCCGCTGCGAATTTTGCCGAATTTGAGAAAGTAGCGCGGCTCGCTGGAGTCGAGTCCCTTGATGGCAAGGAGGCATTCCTCCTCGTGGCAGACAACCTCGATCGCACTCAAATTACGGACGACGGCAAGTTTACTCTCAATACTGTGAACATGTGGGTCGATACGAGTGACTATGTTCTTCTTGGTCTGCGCATGGAAGGGGTGATGACTTCCGGCAAGGCATCCCGCAACGTCACCATCTTGCGCCGCGACTATGATCACAAGGAGACAGGTTCCCTCTACGAGCCCCACCGGCAGACGGTGGCGATCAGGGGTATTCTCGACGAGAAGCAGATGAAGGAAATCCAGAAGCAGATCCGGGAGTTCGAGAAGTCGAAAGGTCAGATGCAGGCCTTCAAGGCGCGGCTCGCCAACCTTCCCCAGGCGCAACAAGATATGATGATGGCGACAATGCGGTCCCAAATGGCCATGTTCGAGAACATGGAAAGACAGATCGCGCTTTTGCAGGGCCTCGCTCACAACAACGAGGTGGCCGTGGAGACTGTCGTCCATGAGATCCGGATCGGCGGTCTGGAGGCCTATGTGGCGATGACAGCCAAGGCGTTCGGTAAGAGCCTCGACTAGCTTCGATTCGGCCGCGTCTTATGCCCTATCAGGTTTGCGGCTGGGGAATAGCTTCGTCGGCGAGGTGATAGGGAAGCCGGCTGCGAGGTCGGCTTCCCTGTTTATTCTGCCCCTCCGAGTCTACTAACGTCCGTCAATCCAGGCGGATCACCTTGCGGGCGAAAACACGTCGTGGATTTCGTGGTGCCAAGTAGCGGATCTCATACTCGCCAGCCTCCTTTGGCAGGTCGCGAATCGTTACCGTCCTGCCGTTCTTCAGTTCTCCGTACGTTCCCAACGCATCGTCACGGCTGCCGGCGGGAACGACTGTGATGTAGGCCAGCGGGCTGCACTCACCCTCACAGCGTACGGTCACCTCTCCTCCTGTGGGCACTGTTTCCGGGGCCTCAAGGTGCGCGTTGGGGTCCCGGGCCTCGAAAGGCAACCGGACCCTGGCTTCTCGCCAGCCCGATTCCTCCGAAAGGTAACGGACTTCATAAGAACCCGATTCGTTGCGGCCGACAAGCCGCAACGTTCCATCTTCGCTCGCCGCCCGGACCCTTTCCCCTGTCAGTCGCTCGCTATCGGCGGCTCCTTTCCGGGCGATCGCGATCATGTCCCCAGGCTTCGTCGCACCGCTGACCTGGAACTCGATCGGGAATGCGGTGATCACCTCACGAGGGACCCGCAGGGTAATTCCCTCCGATGTCACGGATTCCAGGGCAGCCGATTGACCTTCTTCCTCTCCAAACTCAATCGGTTTTTGCAGCGAAAGCGCCGAAGCGATGTAGTCGTTATCCGAGGTTAAACTGACGTCGTAAACGCATTGTTCAAATGCTTTTTCATCGGTGACTCCCGCCGAACGGCAACTTTCCTCGGCCTGGGCACGTGATGTTGCATCCAGTTCGCCGAGTTTGATCTCGTGCGATGGGAAAGAACGAATCGTAAAAGTCTCCGTGTTCTGGCCCTTGTCGTAATCGAACAGAGATTGTTCCGTCCGTACACGCCAGCTTTCTGCAAACACCCTGTAAAGACTCTCGAACTCCGGCGGAGAAGCCAGGGCCTTCCCGTCCGGCAAGCGAAAATCGTTTCCGCCTCCGTCCCCGTCGGCATCTCCCAGCAGTCCGGTCAATCGCCCGTCTCGGGACTCAGAGGCCAACACGTAAACATTGAGATGCCTGCGAAACAGATCCACGTGGAGGTTCGTTCCGTCCGGCCAGACGACGCTGTAGCGTGACCCGGTACGCACTACCCCGCCACCGTCCTCGAATAGTGCATATTCGTCCGTGCCCAATTCCATCGGCATTCCATCGATTCGGAGGGGCGCCTCGCTGCCCATGGAAATCATCAACCGATGTTCTCCGAGGCGGGCAGCGGCGGCCGTCACGATACTCGCCTGGACGTCACCGGCCAGCGGCTCCAGGCGAACTTGGATCTCGAGGCTGTCTTCAAGCGATTGGACGGCCACGAACTCCCCGGCCGCCTGCAAGTCGTAGCGGACTTCGTCAAACGTGAGTGCATGGGGTTCGCCGGACATTGCGGCGCACTTCGGGTGCCCCTCCGGATAGACCGTGCGAAAGATTGGAAGGAAAGGGTCCCTTTCCCCAGTCTGAACTCTGCACGGAATGGTCCATCCAAGTGTTCCTCCTCCTGGAAAATAGTAGTCGTCGGTTCTAGGGTCGAAGTCATACCGTTCCCAGGTATTGGGTCCCAAGTTCTTGCAGGTAGCCCACAGGTCCTTCTGGGCCTGCCCCGACGAAGTATCGAGTGCTTCTCCCCCCTCGCACGTTTCGGAACAAGGGTAGTCTGGTTCGTCGGGTTCTCGAGGCGGAGCCAACCCAAACGTCTCCATACAGCCCGGTTTGGCATCCCTATCCGGCCAGTAGGTGTGTGGACGAGGGTGCAAGCCAGGCCGAAACCCCGGCTTTTGGGCCAAGGCGGTGGAAAATAGACTGCCCAAGAGGGCGGTAAGCAGGATCACTCCCGGTAGCCTCCGGGGGAGCCTAATAGAAGCTATATCGTTGAGCCGGATTCGAGTCATCGCCACTCTCCTCTCGCAGGAATCCTAAACTCTCCTCGAATGCTTAACAGCCTGTAATCAGCGCAAGCCAATTCACAGGAGAAAGAGCCAACAAGCCAGTCACCGTCCTTCGACCAGCGCCCGAAGGCCGGTGATTCGGACGCCACGATCCTGCAGGGTTGTCCCCGGCCGATCACCAGGAATGAATCGGAGATCTGCCCTTCATTGCCGCTCGCCGGCATGATGAATCCGACGTTGACGGCATCTCTGTTGACCAACTGGACCGCCAACTGATCCCCTTTTCGGTTCACAAACGAGATGTCGCCTTCGTAAGTCGTGTCGCCTGCCCGGACGATCCAGTAGGGATCTTCCCGATCTGAGAACACCGCTGTTGACTCCGCCTGTGAATCCGCTTCCGCGGCGACGGTCTCGCGAATGACTTGGAGTGCAGCCATCAACTCTTCTGGCGTCGCAGCGCCCGCGAAGACGCCCCCGCCCGCTCCCGCAATACACTGGAGTTGGCTGCGCTCTTCTTCGGTTACGTCGAAGCCGACTACGTGCACCTTCAAGTCGGCCCTTCGCTCACGCAGCGTTCTCACAAGCGTACAGGGATCTCCTTCGCAGGTTTCCTTTCCGTCACTAACCAAAACCAGATGTGTGGGATCTTTAGCAGAATCGAGTCTGTCCGCGATCATCTGCAGGGCTGATGTAATCGGAGTCATGCCTTTCGGTTCTATTCTAAGAATTGCCCTCTCGACATCAGCTTGTTCGTGCTTTCCCGGATACAGCATCAGCTCGATGTCGTCGCATGCCCCTTCACGCCTGTGACCATATGCCGCGAGACCGATATCCATCGTGTCGGGCAAGCCTGCCAACACCTGGGTGAGGCCTTGTCGTGCGACAACGATCTTCTCGACATCACCCACCCGGCCCCACATGCTGTTCGAACCGTCCAGGATGAACACGACCTGGCCGCTTTGCCCAAACAGAGGACTTGCCGCAAGACAACTACAGATTACCCAGGCAATGAGCCGCAAATACATTTCCAGTACCTCAGCCCGCAGAATCATTCGTTTGGCGGCACAGGGGGGCCTTCTTCAGAGCCCATTGAACCAGCCAGTTTGTCTAAATATAAGATCTTTAAGGGGGACTCGGAAACCAGCTCGAACGGCCTACCCCCGATTGCCCGTCAGTGTAACAAAGGTGAGGAGACTATTCGAGTTTCAACTGCCTGCTCTGAACCGGGCGCCAGAACCCTGGGAATTCGGCCTCAAACCGCCCTTCAGCCCTGTAAGATTGTGCCTGCGGGAGTCCCACTCTAGCTTGCTCGAACCAAATCATTGGGTGTTTCGAGGTAGGATTCTTCCCTCAATTTCGCTGTCGCTCTATATTCCGTGACACACTTGATCATTGAAGTTTCAAATCGGACGAAACCGACTCAAGCGGAAGGCGTATTACGTGGAAAAGGCGCAGTCGCCGGCATTCTGCGCGGATTCCCGAAATAATTGCCATCTGCTGCATGAATCAGATAGAGGTAGATCATGAAGATACCTGGAAGCTTAGTGTTCATTGCGATCGCACTTATCCTTAGCAATCTTTCCCTGGCACAGGAGAAGCAAGATGGTGCTCTAAGTACATTTGAGCAGTTTCGCTTGACTGATTACATCCACTGGTACTCTGCCATTGAGCAGCAGGCCATGATGGACGAATGGCTCAAGAATCATCAGCTGGGCACGTGGAGCCATTCGGGTCGTGTTGGCGCTGACGACCGGACAGTGATCACTCCCCAAGCCGATGTCAATTACGGCTACAACTGGTTCAATATCTCGAATGGACCAATGGTGATCGAGTTGCCGGAGTACGAACGTTATAGCTCGCTCAGCATCTTCGATATGCATCATTTCGTTGAGGATGTCATTGTCAATCCGAATAAGCCCATCGTCATTCGACTAGCCAATCAGAAATCGCCTCGTGACGAGGCGCATGACGTAGTCCTGAGTACGAATTCGGGTCTTGCATTCCTGCGGATGGTCATTCCAGCGGCAGAAGACGAAGCTGATGTGATGAGGCTGACCAGAGAGATCAAGACTACGGGTGGCGACGGGACCGAGCCATTCATTATTCCGAGCTTCACCGATAAGGAACGTTCGGTTGCCCTGGAAATCATCAAGGACTACGGATTCAAGCAGAAGACCGGGAATAATATGTTCGGGAAGACATCGCAGGGGGTAGGAGATTTGGATCGGGCTGCCGGTGTGTATCTGGGGCAGCTAGGCATTCCCGCCGAGTTCGTGCAATACACGCAGTACGTCAGGACGGCGGACGGCGAGGCGCTTGGTGGCGATGGCCATTACGAGATCAGAATCGACCCGAAAGGGCTGATCCGGGATAAGAGCGGCTATTGGTCGATCACCCTCTATAACATGGAAGACCGTTACTTAATCTCCAACCCGCAGGGGCGGTACTCAATCACTTCATATACAGCTGCCGCCAATTCGGACGGAACCTATACGGTTAGAACTAATCCCGACGGGAAAGGTGAAAACGCAATCCCGACGATGAAGAAGCCTGTCTACGCCGTAATGCGCGTCTATCAACCAATGGGAACCATCGATTTTCCCCCCATCAGTGTTGCGCGGGACTAAGTGCCAATAACAGCCGGTTGTAGCGGACGGCGCCGCGCGCCACTCATTTTGGGTATGAGTTTGACGATGTGCCGGATACCTCTGTGGCTGACTTTAGGTGCAGCCTTCGTGGCTACGGGGTAACAGTCCGTTTCTCAACCTTCCTCATTGCGGCTTCCGCACCTGATTGCTTACCGCCTGGAAGAAGTCGCAAACCAAAGGTGAGTCAGCTGCGAGAAGTTCCAACAGGCTCGACTTGCTCTGTACCGGGCGACGGAGGTGGCAGATCTGGTTCACGTCACTCGATCCTGTCCTTGAGGTCGATTCGAACGTCGACTTCTCCAGAGTTATCGGTTCGCTTGTAGATACGTTCCACGCGACTATAGCCGGAAGTCTGGCAGAGGCGAAGAGCTGAAACCTGAATCAATTGCCAGTTGTACTCTTGCCGAGGGCGGATGAGGAACTCAGCGCTTCTTTCTGGGTCTACATCAACTTTCGTTGCGTCCGCATAAACCGAAATCGACCGAATACGGTAGCGAGGTCCCTGTTCGGTCACGGCCACACGAATCTCTGTATAGCCCCGGACCGACTTGTCCACAAAGCAGTTGACGACAGTATCCAAAAACCCCAAGGACTCATAGACTGCCTTCGCTACCTGGCAGACAAGTTCTTCCTGACTTGTCGAGGAATCTGTATCTGGATTCGGACTGGCAAAACCGGACCAGGATGAGTGCCCAGCGGCCGGTGAGCACAACTGGCTACAGAATGCCTCCGCTCGGATCACCGTCATTCCCCGGATCTCACAGTCCCAATTATCGGCGGCCGGAACCTGAAGGAAGGGAACCAAGATAAGGTAGTAAAGAGCCAAAGCCGCCTCCCAGCTCATCATATCCAATTCCGTCACACTGAGCCAGGACGCCCGTGGACAGGGCAGGTCTGCCAACTTCCGCCAACTGGAGAGTTTTCTGACTGAACCTTCAAAAGGAAAGCAAGCCGGAAAGTCCACCTGCC
>CP070717.1:2093129-2096538 GCA_020350445.1 Acidobacteriota bacterium
ACCTTCCGGAACGCGACCGTCCCCGGTTGCGAAACGGGTTTGGCAAGCGAGGACGCTTACCTTCCGGAACGCGACCGTCCCCGGTTGCGAAGGGGGTTTGGCAAGCGGGGACGCTTACCTTCCGGGCACTTTGTTTTCTTCAATCGAGCACGATGACTTCGTAGTCCTTCAGGGATGAAAGGACGAGGGACGTGAATCCTGAGTCTACCGACAATCCCAGGACTTGGGATTCTCGCAACGGACGGGCCGACTCGAAGGAACCCTTAACAGTGATACTCACCTCAGTCTGAGGTACCGGTTCAAAGAACGCGGTTCCCGAATGGCCACTGAGATTGACGAGATGGAGCAGAGTCTCACCCGTCGAGGGCTGTCTCATCAAGGTCATTTCCACCAGCGGATGGGCATTTGTCTTAAGCTGCCGCTTCCCTTCCAGAAGTACGTCCAAGAGGTCTGAAATCAGCAGGCGATGTTTATCGCTGCTGAAGTCGTGGTAAAGACGTCCGATATTCCAGGGGATGAAGGTGAACTTCCCTGCCCCGAATGACTGCCGGATCAGGCCCGGTTTGTCGGTCTTCTCCGCCAGTGTCGAGACCTTGTCGGGCGGTCCGAACTGTCCGGGTGGAATCAGGGTGATCGGCTGATCAGCGGTGCTTTCCAGTTCCAGATACTCTCCTTCCCAGAAAAGGGCCCACGTCTCGAGGAGTGAGGGGAAGGCATCGTGGTTGTCGATCCGCATGTAGGAAGACTTTGTGTCTCGCCACAGCCTGACGGCAGGAGGAAGATTCATCCCCGGATGCCTGGTTCCGGCGATCAAGGCCCGGCCGCCGCGCTCGATGAACGCTTGAATCTCACTCGGCACCTCTCCACCGGGAACAACCACCAGATCGACTTCTTCGGGACTGAGCCCGTCTAATCGGTTCGTCACGAAGAATGGGATGTGCAACTCGCTCAGCAAACGGAAAAAGCCTCGGTAGTCTCGGTTGTAGGAACTCCAGTTGGGACCCTGTCGAGCATAGAGGAGAACCCGTGCCGCGTTCTTCTGGCCGGTCAAAAGAGCTTCATTCTTCTTGTGCCAGGCAAAGAACGGCTGGACCGCATTCAGTCCCGTCCGATCAGGCTGATCGAAGGTACCCAGGACGACAAAGGCCGGGAATCCTCCATGTGCAACGTTCTGGTAAAGAAGCGCATTGAGCCCATGACCTGAAGTTGCCGCAAACCGATAACGCATCTCCGTGTAGGGCATGACCAGGTTGAAGGTCATCTTGTCAGGCTCGGTATTGAGGGCCCGGTTGACATTCTCGCTGGAGGAGTACAGCCACTGCGGTAGCGGCCGCCACTTATAGAAGTCTGACTCGGAAACAATCCCATCGGTGTACTGCTCGATGTAGGTCATGAAGAGAGCTTTCGGTCGTTTATCCTTGATGAGTTCACGAAACATCCGCGCGACTTCGCTGGAGCTGTCGAACATGAACTGGTTGTATTCAGGATCGGGTTCGTCGGGAATGCTTCTGCCATAGGCCGCACGGAAACGCTTCGCACACTCCTCACAATGACAGAGCCCGATATCGTTTCCCTTGTAGTCGGACCGGATATTTCCGAACCAGTTGAAGAAGAGGCCGTCGACCTCATAACGCTCCAGGGCTTCGGTCAGGACCTCGATGGCTTTCTGGTGATAGTAACCGCCGTTGATACAGGAACTGTGCAGCCCGTTGTCATCGACGACGGGATTCCCTTCCCGATTCTTGAAGAACCATTCCGGGTGGGCATCATAGACTTGTTGGCGTGCCCGTGAGAAATCGAACCGACCGATGACCCGGATTCCGCGATTATGAGCTTCCCGGATCACTTCGCCAACAACGTCCTTCCCCTCTACCAGGAATTCACTCGGGTAATGAAGTGGGACCTGCGTAGGATAATGCGCCACGATCCCGCCGATGCTGAAGAGAAGTGTATTGGCCCCGAACGCTTCAACCTGCTCGATCAACTCTACAGGATTGAGGACCGAATCGGTCTCGCGCAGGTTGGTCTGTATGAGCCGGATCGGTTCCTCCATCCACCAGCGCGGTTCAGCAGAAAGGTTGAATGACAAAAAGATCAGGCATAACAGAAGGACTGGACGGGGCATGGGAAAGCACTCCTTTCGATCCAGACAATAGTTCGGAGAGGGCAAAGCGTCAAGAAGAGGTGGCAAGAGACCGCCCGCCGGAACGTAACCGCCCGCCGGAACGTGGCCGTCTCGGTTGCGAAACGGGATTGGCAAGCGAGGACGCTTACCTTACATTCCGCGGTGGCGAGCGGGACGCTTGCCTTCCGGGTGGCCAACGTTTGGCTGAGTGGCCGGCCGATCGCGATCTGACATCTCACCAGCGACGCAGCGAAGCGTCCGTCGCCTCACCAGCGATGTTCCGCAGGTACGAGCCTCACCAGTCCGGAAGCGTAGCGACCGGCTCTCACCAGAACATTACCCTCCAGATGTATTATTTTATGTCTTACATAAATTTTTACTTGCAAAAAATAAATATTCCGGATATCTTCTACGTATGGCAATAGAAGTGAGATTGGATGTCATGCTGGCGAAACGGAAGATGCGACTCAATGAACTGGCTGATCGGGTGGGAATCTCGATCACCAACCTTTCGCTCCTCAAGACCGGACGCGTCAAAGGAGTTCGATTCGTCACCCTCGATGCCATCTGTCGAGAACTCGAATGTGAAGTCGGCGACATCCTCGAATACATTCCAGATTATGTTTAGGTCGAGCCCAAGTGGCTCGCAGGTCCAGGGAGGACTACCATGGAACAAGGAAAGTACACACTCGCAGGTTGGGCCGCAATCATCAGCGCACTTACGCTCCTGGTGGCGACGGCAATATCGATCTACCACGACGTGATCTACACCCCGGCGCTTTCTGAGGGTTCAGGTGACTTTAGACTGATCCTCGTTGCCCTGGCGATCGATGTTGTCTCAACGCTCCTCGGCATCTACGCCATTCTCAAATTCCGCCAGCTCCTCGGAGAGCGCTATGACTTTCATGCGGTCGATAACCTGATCATCATCCTGATTTTTGCCGGGTTGGTGATTTCGGGGATTGCTTATGCTGGACGCCTTGTCAGCCAGAATCTCCCCTTCGTCTTCATCCTGGCATTTGCCGGGATCGGTGTGGGAATCATCGGAATCATCTTCGCTCTTCGGTTGTTGAAGGTCCCCGGCTCGCTCAACGGGTATTTGAAGCCGCTCGCCTATACCCAACTGATCGGATCGATCTGCTTCACACTCGTCTTCCTTGCACCCGTTGGAATGATCCTGATGATGGTCTTCAACGTCTTGCTCGGCGCAATCTTCCTGAGCAGCGACGACACACTGGAAAGAGTCGACTTCGTCTAGCACAAACGAACGAGCACGGAAAAGCA
>CP070717.1:2096638-2100434 GCA_020350445.1 Acidobacteriota bacterium
GGAAGACCCGGCTGGATTCGAGCCACTTCGTTTCATCGAGATGGTTGTAGAAGGTGGGCTCATGGGTTATGATCAAGTTCAGATTCTGCCCAGCAGCCTTCTGGATCACGTCATAGGTGGCCATGAACGTGGTGGCGACCCCAGTCAACTTCTGTTCTGGATCCCCGGTCTTGACCGTATCCACCGTCTTTGCCTTTCGTCCTCCCGGTGTTGAAGCGATGATCAAATCGATCACATCCTGCACCGAGACCACTTCAGACGGTCCCGCCGACTGGGCAAAACTTCTTGAGGTCACTCCTGAACCAGCCAGGGCTGCCGTCATGGCCAACATGAACTGACGTCTCTTCATTCCAGCGTGTTGTTTCATCACATCTCCTCGATCTGGCAGCATACCCCCACCCGCACACCGACACAACCACCTGGAGTGTGGCGCCCCCAGCCTCCGCCCTTACCACAAACCGTGAACCCCCTCACCCGCTCACCCGGTCACCCGGTCACTCGGTCACTCGGTCACCCGGTCCCCACAACGGCCTCCTGGTTTCGCACGCCGGGGGGCGGGATGTTAGAGTGGGAGCAGTCAATTCAGTCCACTTCAGCCGAACACTATTTATGAAAAAAGACAAAGCGAACCGAACTGGCCTTTTGGACCGATTCCTTGCCCTCGTTGAACGCATCGGAAATGCCCTGCCGCATCCGGCAACGTTGTTTGCGCTGTTTGCGGCCATCGTCGTTCTTCTCTCCTGGGTCTTCAACAGCCTCGAGATAGCGGTTGCGCATCCGGGAACGGGAGAGACCGTCAGAGTGATTAACCTGCTTTCGGTTGCGGGTTTACACCGGATCCTGACCGAGATGATCCATAATTTCACCGGGTTTGCCCCCCTCGGGACGGTTCTTGTCGCGATGCTGGGAATTGGAGTCGCCGAAGGCAGTGGACTGCTGGGAACGGTTCTTCGAGTCATGGTGCTCAAAGCTCCGAAGCGGTTGCTGACGTTCGTGATCGTCATGGCGGGAATCCTCTCGAACACGGCGAGCGAAGTGGGTTATGTCCTGCTGGTTCCTCTGAGTGCTGTGATCTTTCTGGCCGTGGGGCGGCATCCGATTGCCGGACTGGCAGCTGCATTTGCGGGAGTATCGGGCGGATACAGTGCTAATCTCCTCCTGGGGACGATTGACCCCCTTTTGGCCGGGCTTTCGGAAGAGGCGGCCCGGATTATTGAACCTGCCTACCAGGTGAACCCTGCCTGCAACTACTACTTCATGGCGGTGTCCACATTCCTGATCGCCCTGGTGGGCACTTTTGTGACTGAGCGGATCGTTGTCCCCCGTTTGGGTCGCTATAAGGGGGATGCCGAAGCGGAGGAGATTCGTTCACTGACAGGGGAAGAGAAGCGCGGACTGCTCTTTGCCCTGTTCGTCACAGTCTTCCTGAGTCTCGTCGTTCTGGTCGGGTTGATCCCCTCCCGGGGCTTCCTGCGTGATTCAGAAACCTACAGCATTCTCCACTCCCCCTTCCTCGATGGTATTGTCGCCTTCATCTTTATTGGTGCAGCACTCGCCGGTATTGCCTACGGCATAGGCGCCGGTTCGATCCGTTCCGACTCCGACGTTGTCAAGGGGATGGGCAAATCGATGGAGTCGCTGGGAACCTACATGGTGCTGGTCTTTTTCGCTGCCCAGTTCGTGGCCTACTTCAAGTGGACCAACCTGGGACTGGTGTTTGCCATCGAAGGTGCGGAACTGTTGAAAGCTTCCGGCCTTGGCCCGATTCCATTGATGGTCTGTTTCATCCTGTTATCCGCGATGATCAATCTCTCGATGGGGAGTGCCTCGGCCAAGTGGGCGATCATGGCCCCGGTTTTCATCCCGATGTTCATGTTGCTCGGGTACGCGCCGGAACTGGTCCAGGCTGCTTACCGGGTGGGCGATTCGGTCACCAACATCATCTCACCGATGATGTCCTACTTTGCCTTGATCGTAGCATTCGTTGAACGCTATCAGCCTCGTGCTGGAATTGGGACCGTCGTGGCAACAATGCTTCCGTATACGTTCGCCTTCCTGATCGTCTGGATCATCCTTCTCGTGATCTGGCTGTTGTTCGGCCTCCCAGTCGGCCCCGGTGCCCCATTGTTTCTCGAATAACCTGGAGTGCGGCGGCCCTCCAGAAATAGGTCCACCATTGCGGTAGAATCGATTTCAGAAGGGAGGCTTCAGTTGAAGCTCAGAGATGATGTGCTCGATTGGCTCCTGGAGGAGGATAACCCGCCGGTTCGGTACCTTACCCTCACCCGGTTACTCGATAG
Organism: Acidobacteriota bacterium; assembly: GCA_020350445.1. Lineage (GTDB taxonomy): Bacteria > Acidobacteriota > UBA6911 > RPQK01 > JAPXNP01. The sequence goes on from CP070717.1 coordinate 2,098,939, forward strand.
ACCCCAGAGATCGCGGGAAGTGGTTCGGGCCAAAGCTCACCTGATGGAATACGAGGTCACTCGGGAGATTCTTCGCCATGGGGATGAATTCTGGCCGGGTGAAGAATGGCCACGCTCCTATCAGAAGTACCGTGGACGATTCTGGCAGTTGATCTTCCTGGGCCATTTTCTGGCCGATGGGAGGGATCCAGGTATAGCCGAAGGCGTACAGAAGATACTGGAAGCGCGGAACTGGATCATGAAGATCGGAGGCCAGTGCCTGACTTCGAACGTCTTGGGGGCAATGTACAAACTGGGTTACCGAGACGAACCTCTTGTCCGGGACGGGATGGAAGATCTGGCCGAAGGTATTGTCCGGGATCAGGGGCTGAACTGTGACGTGATGAACGAATCGCTTCTCGTCCAGTGCTACATGGCCCAGCCCAAGCTTCTGCTTTGCTTTGCCCAGATCCCGCCCTCTGAGAGGTCGCCGTCGGTACAATCCGCGATAGCGATTCTGGTGAAGCGTCTCGTAGAAAACGAGGTGTTCATCTACGTTCCTGGGAACAAGGACGATTGGCTGACTGTCCTGGCTACCAAGCCGAAGAAGGAAGATCTTCCCCGGGGCGAACTGGTCAAGGACTGGGTTCTGGAGCACAAGGCCGAATACCTTGCCGAGCATGGTCCCGGTGAAAGGCACGTCAAGGCTGGATGGGCAAAGTTCGGATTTCCCCTGCACTACAATTCCGACGCCCTTGAAGCGATGTACGCGCTGGCGCAGGTCGATACCCCGATGTCTCCGAGGCTGGAAGCTCCCCTTCAGCTCATCCGTGACAAGATGACTCCGGAAGGGAAGTGGAAGATGGAGAGTTCGCTCAACGGAAAGATGTGGGTCAACGTCGAGAAGAAGGGCAAACCGAGTAAATGGGTCACCTTCTTCGCCCTCTCGACCCTTCGCCACTTCGAAGCGTGAACCACCTGGACCGCGGCGGCTCTAGCTGCCGCTTTTCGATCGCTAATCGCTAATCCCTGATCGCTAATCTTCGGTGCTTGGACCGCGGCGGCTCTAGCTGCCGCACTTGAGACCCCCAGCTTCACAATACCCCACTGACGAAAGCCACCCCGCGCGTCAAGACAGAGGCGGATCTGTTAGGCAGGGGTTTCCGAACCGAGGGCCCCGTCTATGGCCGGCGCACTCCAAAATGGCCCTTTAGAAATGGTTGGCTGACACGTATCCTTTGATCCGGAGTGTCAAAAAGGGGGAAACGTAATGCAGGGCAAAGGATCATCACGCAGGGGCTTTCTCAAGGGATTAGGTGCCAGTGTAACAGTCGGAACGTTAGCTGGGCCCAGTGACGCGATCGCGATGCAGGGCGGGGAGCCCGCGTCTGCGTTAGTGCTACCTCAGGTTCATCATCATCCTCTGGTGGAACTGGACATCGCCGGTTCCCGCGATTCAGAGAAGTGGAAGGCTGTTCCCGACGGGATTCATGGCTCCTTTGCTTCGAAGGATGAGA
>CP070717.1:2100534-2103978 GCA_020350445.1 Acidobacteriota bacterium
AATCAGCGATTAGCAATCCAAGAGCGGCGTCCACGGTCGCCGCACTCCAGGGGGTCACTTCAGGTAGTGTGAGGCCCACTTGATGAACGTTGGCCAGTTCGGCCCTGCGGTATGTCCGCCGCGATGCTGGCGAAATGCGATTTCACCTCCTGTGAGGGCGGTTTCAATCAGAGGGAATTCGCTGGTGCCGAGGCCCTTCCTTCCCAGTAACTCGTAGACCGGTTCGGCGGCCGCACCGGCAAGAAACATCCCCCGGGCATCGATCCATTGGCCTTCGACGTCTGGAGAACCAACGCTGATGAAGACCGGCCGGGGTGCGCAGAGAGAAACCAGTTCATGGGAATCTACCGGTAGATCGTCCCAGGTCAGGGGGCCGGCATATTTGAGGAAGTTGCCAGCCATCCAATGATATTCGGCAGGCGAGGCGACGTTTTCCACACGTTCACCGAGGTCCCGGCGGTGCAGCTTCAGCCCCGAGGCCCCGGAAGACGCTATGAACCCGACGGCAAAGCGTTGGTCATAGGCCATGGCGACGGCTGCTGCCTTACCGTAGCGAGACAGCCCTTCGATTCCGACCCGCTTGGCATCGACGGCATCATCCAGTTCGAAGTAATCCAGCGCCCGGCTGGCTCCCCAGGCCCACGCGCGAAGGGCGCCCCAGTCGTCCGGCTTACGCGGCTGGCCTCTGTTCGCCAATCCGATAATCCCCCTGGTCAGTCCCGCCCCGTTGTCAGCTTGAACACTTGTGGGAATCAGAACCGCATATCCCCAGCCTTGAGCCAGTACCAGTTCTTTCCAGGTAGGTCCTTCCCCCTCCCAGGGAGGGCGTCCTCTGAACCGACCACCCCAGTTGAAGCCGAATTCCATCATGACGGGAACCGGGCGTTCCACCTCAGCCGGGGTCACGAGCGTCAATTCGATCTCTACCGAGACCGCCGGATAATCCGAGTTGTCGACCCTTCCACGCAGTTCCTTCTTTCGGACTGGGACTCCCCCTTCGGTTTCGTTCGCCGAGCTCTCCAGCCTCCATTCAACCGGCGGTGTGCTGTCCGGGACTCGCCCGTAGATCTCTCGATCGAACAGTTCAATGATTTCGGGTCTCCGCTGGTCCCACCAGTCCTCTGCCGTGGTGACCCTTTTCCGGTCCTGGGTCAGGAGAGGATCGGGCAGAGATGGGTAGATCGTGGCCTTGCTTTCGTCATAGTTGACAGCATTAGGGGCAGTTGGGTCATTTGGGTTCGCTCCGGGCCGCAGTGCCTCGATCCCCAGAAGCCGCATCATCCGGGCGTGGTCTTCCTGAGCACTCATTTCGACAGGCTGGCCTGGATCTGCCGGGTCCTTCTGGGCGTGCAGTGCCGTCGCACACAGAATGAGAGTGATACTCCCCAGGTTCACAGCAAAGCCAATTCTTGAAAGCCAGTTCTTGTCCATGGTTCCTCTCGAGTCTTTTTCTACGCTTCCGAGAGCCCCCCAGTTCATGGTGGCCGGAGAGCCGACTTCCTTTTTTTACAGCAGCAGGGGTTGAAAGGAAATTGTACGGGCTGGGAAAGTCGAATCTTGATCGCGTAACAGAGATGCCTGCCTATTCTTCTTGACGAGTCTGCCGAGCTAATCCATGATCGAAGAGTCCGTGACGAGCGGATCGCCTCCCCTTTTCGGGAGATTAGGAGAGGTGAACTTCCGAAGATAGGGAATCAATGATTGAGAGGCGCAGGCTTCGCGCCTGTGTCTGGACCGGAGGTTACAAGATGTTTGGCCCATTTCGAACGAGTCGTCGCCATTTTCTCAGAACTTCGGCTGCCGCCGTGACTGCCGTTTCTGCCCCTGCCATTGTGCCATCCCATGCTTTGGGACGGGGAGGTGCCATGACGCCCGGAGATAAGATTAGCCTGGGTGTCATTGGGATTGGCTCCCGCTGCCGTTATGTGCTGAAGTCAATGTTGAATCAGCCAGATATTCAGTGTGTCGCCATTGCGGATGTTCAGGCCAGTCGGCGGGATCAGGGCAAGGCGATGGTCGATGAATTCTACGGGAACCAGGACTGTGTCACGGTGCGTGATTTCCGGGAACTCCTTGAACGGTCCGACATCGACGCAATGCTTATTGCAACCGGTGATCGATGGCATGCGCCGGCATCGATGATGGCCGCCGAGGCAGGAAAGGATGTCTACAGCGAAAAACCCTGTGGCTTGACTATCGATTACTGCCAGCGTCTGGATGAGACCTTCAAACGGACAGGACGGGTCTTTCAGGCGGGTACCCAGAGGCGGAGCATTCCGAATTTTCAGAGAGCCGTGGATTTGGCGCAGAGTGGCAGATTGGGGAAGGTCCATACGCTCTACGCCTCGGTCTACATCCCGACTGTGAGTACGGAATGGCTGCCTGGCGAACCGACGCCTTCTCCCGATGTTGTGGACTGGAATCTCTGGCTGGGCCCAGCACCCTGGCGGCCTTACCATAGTGATTACGTGGCGGGGAAGTGGCGTGGGTACTGGGACTTTGACTCGGGCTGCCGCCTCCTCGACTGGGCCGCCCATACGCTCGACATTTGTCAGTGGGCGAATGGGGCTGATGGCACTATGCCGATCGAATTCGAGCCCGGAGAGATGACGATCACTTGTCATTACGAAAACGGGGTGAAGGCGATCCTCGATTTTCTGGAGACTCCATTCGGTGAGCGGAAGGGCTGGATCCAGCACCTGGGAACCTGTCCGGTCCGATTTGTCGGGGACGAAGGTTGGGTTGAGACCGGCGACAGTGGAGAGATCGAGGTGAGTAACGAGGCGCTCAAGACGGAAATCCCCGAACTGGCTGAGAAGGCCAACGGGTTAGACGTTGCCGCGCATTCCCGAGACTTCTTCGACGCCATGAGGTCAAGGGAGCAGACGGCTGCAAGTTCAACGATTATGCGACGGTCACACATCGCCTGTCATGCTGCAGCCCTTTCCTGGTTGCTGAAGCGCAAGTTGAAGATTGACCCGGTCACGGAAACGTTCATCGATGATCGCGAAGCCAATGGTCTGCGCTCGCGCCCGGCTCGCGATCCCTGGAGCATTTAGCTGATGTGAGGGTGGAACGGGAGAGAAAGCTGGTGGCGCATCGGAGAGGACCTCCGATGCGCTGTATCAGACTCGTTACTGCACTTCTTCCGCCACATCACCTTCGGCGATGATGATTTCAACGCGGCGGTTCTTTGTGCGACCTTCTGAGGTGGCATTATCTTCGATCGGCCGTTCCATGCCGTAACCGGCGGTGCGAATGCGGGTACTGCTGACGCCCTGGGTTACCAGTAGATCGAACACCGAATCAGCTCGCTGCTCAGAGAGCCTCTGGTTGAAGGAAGGGGATCCGGTCGAGTCGGTGTGGCCTTCAATGCGAAGATTCAGATCCTGCATGATGAGAAGGATGCCGGCCAACTTGACCAGTGGGAGCTGGGCTTCGGAC
>CP070717.1:2104078-2111954 GCA_020350445.1 Acidobacteriota bacterium
CGCAGAAGATGTTCGCCACGCACGAGGTCGATCGCCGGAAGGGTCCGAGTCACCCAGTTCTGCCATCCTCCGGTGTTCGAGACCAGCAGGTCGGTTCCGACTGCCCTGCCATCCAGGATGAGCCGGATTCGCCCTCCATTACCTGTGCTTGCCACGCGGAACTCGACGTCGTATCTCCCCGATTCACGGACCTCAATCGGAAAGGCCAGCCATTCCCCTTCCTCAATCCATCCAACATTGAACCCATTCCCTTTGGGGTCGGAGGACTCTTCGATATCGACACCGTCATTGCGATAGCGCCACCCCATGTTCCAGGGAGTTGAATCTTCGTACTCATCCCGCATCGACCTGCGATCGAAGTAGGCAACCTGATCGGCGCCCAGGGCATAATCCACCGCAGCCACCGAGCCTGGCACACTTAATCTCTTGAAGGCTCTGAGGATCCGGCCTCGTTTAGGGTCGAGCAAAGCATGAACAACATCCCGATGGATCACCGATTGTCCTTCCTGCAGGCGTTCGGCCAGCGCTGACAGTCCTGCCTCAGATTCAGCGGCTGTCGGTTTTTCCGCCTGGCCGTTCCAGTAGTCGAGGATTCTCTGGTACTCGATCGGGATCGGTGTCGAATAGGGACTCGAAATCGTCTCCACCTTCTTATGCGGCCACCAGGCCCAACCGATACGATGTTTCTCGAGCGCCTCGATGACCTCAAATGCCCAGGGGCTGGAGTTCTCTCCAAACTCCCCGACCCAGAGAGGCACGTTGTAGCGGGACCTCAAATCCAGGAACGGTCTCAACGAGTCCTCAGAAGTCGAACTCCAATACTTATGAAACGTGTAGACCAACTTGGAGTCGAACGGGGGGGTGAGCAGTGAAAAGTCGGTCCCGTACCAGTTTCCCTCAACAAACAGCAGATGATTGGTGTCAACCTCGCGGATAGCCGTTCTCAGCCGTTGGTAGAACGCTTTCAGGACCGCATTCGAATAACCGGACGGCATCACTGGCTCATTGAGCAGATCGTAACCGATGATCTGCCGTTCAGCGGCATAGCGGCGGGCAATCTCAGTCCAGATTTCAACCGTCAGATCCTGGTTTGCCGGCTCGGTCCACAGTCGGGCAACCCGACCGTCACTGTCACTGATGTTGCCGTTATTCTGTCCCCCAGGGGCGCAATGCATATCCAGGATGAGCCAGAGCCTGGACCGGGCAGCCCATCCGATGAGCTGATCCAGCAGAGAAAACCCCTCCTCGCGAAGTGAATGGGTCGTCCGGTCATAGAAGAGTTCGTAATGAAAGGGGACTCTCAACGAGTTGAATCCCCACCGAGCCAGCTGTACGAGATCGGCTTCCCGAACATAGTTTGAGCGGTAAGCCTGATAGAAATCCGCCGTCTTTTCTGGACCCACGAGGGCTTCGATCGACGTCCGGATGGCTGTCGGGGAACCGTATCCCGGGATGTGCAGCATATAGCCTTCCGGCACCAGCCAGCCCCCCAGGTTGAGGCCACGTAGATGAACGAACCGTCCGGACGGGTCAACGATCTCTGATCCGACAACATCAAAGAATCCGGAACCCTCCGGTGAAACAGCGATCACGGCACCAGACTTGCGCTGCTGGAGAAGCCCCAGTGCAGCGACTCCCTTGCCTTCGAGTACATCGAGAACGAGCCCCCCATGAAAGCCGGCTGGAAACCGGGCCAGGGATTCCTTGAAGAAGGCTTCTTCATCGACGAAGGCACTGAGGTGCTGCATCGGTGGAAGAACCAGAATTCGCTGGGCTACTTCTTCCCCTTGTTCGTCGACAAGCTTCACACCGATCTTTGCTGATCCAGTCGAATCTGGGTTGAACAGAGCGATTCCGGTGTTTTCGACCTCATTTACCGAAACATAAAGCCTGAGCAAACGGAGAACTGGGGACTGAGAGACCGAGACAAAATGGCCCAGGAGTTCGTAAACCAAGGTTCCGGCAAGTTCGTCGGCACGGCTGCTCTCAGTCACGACGCGGGCCGTCCCTACGACTGGGGACCCGGTCCCATCAGTCATGAGGTCAACGCTGCCCCCCGGAGAGACCTCGAAGGGGAGTTCCTGGAGGGATTCTCCGTTGAAGGGAATCTGCAGAGGGATTCCTTCCGAATCCTGAAAGACAATGCGACCCGAAATCGCTTCAGGCCCTCTGTTTCGGAGAATCACCCGACTGCGGTTCTTCTGGCCCTGCAGTTCTCCATTAACCATTTGGGGGAAGATGACAGGACTGTATTCGGCTGCAACGGCTGAACTCCAGAAGCAGAACGACACAACGCCTATCCCGAAGAACCGCAGAACTCCCAGGGAACCCATACGAATCCCTAGCGAACGACGGAACCGGCGAGTCTCAATCAACCGGCGGCGCCGGTTCTGCGTTCGGCTAATCCTTCGCTACTGCTTCTCCATGATCAAGGTCTGCTCGGCATCCCCCATCGAACTCGACATGAAACGGTCCACAGTAATGGTTTGACCATCTTCGGAGAGAGTCCATGTATCCTCTGCATCGATGGACATGCCCTGGATGTCCAGAACGGACTTCACCTTCAGGCTGACACCTTCCCAAGTCAAGGTGCTGGTTATGTCCACGTCACCAATCTGATTCTTACACTCTGCTCCATCCGTTGTGTAAGCGACTTCGCCATCCATCGAACCCTGCATGCCCTCACTGTGGAAGCGCACCTTGAGTGCCGGTTCCTTGTGCTCGATCTGCTGGGTCATCAGAGTGGGGCCCGGTAAGGGGCCAAAGTCGCTTTTCGCCACGTTGAGGACCCATTCACCGCTGAAGTCAGGCTTATCTGCAGCAAAAATAGTCACTGAGAGTGCCAACAACAACGGAATCAATAGACTCTTCTTCATCATCAGACCCCTTCCTTAATGCAAGATTTCTCACTCTTATACAGGAGCAACCCCTGAGTTGCCAAGATCGACTTTACAGATTCGGGATTGCTGTAATACTTTGAAGAGTTTGAACCGTCGAACAGGGATCAGATTATGGAATCTATTCGGGAACTCTATCGAATCGGCCATGGACCATCGAGCAGCCACACGATGGCGCCCCGGACGGCCGGACAACGCTTCCTGGAACAGAATACCTCCGCCACTCGCTATGAGGTAACCCTCTACGGAAGCCTGGCAGCCACTGGTAGAGGGCACCTGACCGACGCAGTCCTTCAGGAGTGCTTTGCTGAGAGAGATCTGACCTTGCACTGGAAGCCACAGGAATCGCTGCCCCTGCATCCGAACGGAATGCATTTCACAGCCTGGGACCAGACGGGAAAGTTGACCGACCAGTGGGAGGTCTACAGCGTTGGAGGCGGTAAGATCTCCGACAGTGAATCAATCTCTTCAACCGTCAATGTCTATCCACTCCGCTCGATTGCCAAGATTATGGAGGAGTGTTCCCGCCGAGGCCTGGGTTATTGGGATTATGTGGAGGCCTGTGAGGGCACGTCGATTTGGGACTTTCTCGGAGAGATCTGGCTTGCGATGCAGGAGGCGCTGGAACAAGGTCTTGAGAACGAGGGAGTCCTGCCCGGAGGGCTCCGACTACCTCGCCAGGCGGCCAAGATCCACCGCAGGGCCTCAATGGCAGGCGAGCATTCCCGCCGTACCGGGTTTCTGGCAGCTTATGCCCATGCAGTCAGTGAGGAAAATGCCGCCGGTGGGAGGATTGTCACAGCTCCGACCTGTGGGGCTTGTGGTGTGCTCCCGGCCGTTCTTCGCTACTTGAAGAAGCTGACCCGCTGCTCAGAGAAGACAATTCTGCGGGCCCTCGCTACAGCCGGCCTTTTCGGTAACATCATCAAACATAACGCCAGTATCTCTGGAGCTGAGGTCGGTTGTCAGGGGGAGGTTGGGGCAGCCTGTTCGATGGCTGCGGCAGCGGCAGCTCAGATCCTCGGCGGCTCGATTCGGCAGATCGAATACGCCGCCGAAATGGGGATGGAACACCACCTGGGTCTGACCTGCGACCCCGTACTCGGCCTGGTCCAGATCCCCTGTATCGAACGGAACGCCCATGCCGCAACACGTGCCTTGACCTGCGCTGACTACGCGATCTTTGGCGACGGCTCCCATCGAATTTCCTTCGACGTGGTGGTTAAGGTGATGAGCCGCACCGGGCATGATCTGCCTTCTCTCTACAGGGAAACATCCTTCGGGGGGTTAGCCAAGGCGTTTGACGAAGCCTCCAATGGTGACGAAACTGCCAGCAGAGACCAGTCCGAAAACAAATAGTCGGCCGTTCAAGGAACCCCGCAGCCCCTGCTTTCTTGACCGCTAATCATACATCGGCAGCCCGCTCGGGACCTGGGCCGGTACTGGAACAGCCAAGAATGCACAAACCAGGATATACAGAGACAACGATCGCATAGAGACTCCCTTCTGGAAAACGATTGGTCAAGGAATACACACTCAGCTAAATAAGGGTTTTGCTAATTCGACCCGGTCTGAACCAGAGGGAGGTCAACTCCAACTATGCGGCCGAATGAAAAAGACCAGGCTTCAGCAACCTGGGGCATTCACTCGCCGGCAACCAGGGGGATCACAACTCGAACCAGGCGGTTCGGTCGACAATCAAAAGCCTTCGACTGCCCCTGGATTCGGTCCTGCTTAATTTCCAGAGTGTATTGCCCCGGGGCCAACTCCAGCAATCCGTCGCTGAAACTGGCGGCATCTAACTCGACACGACTACCCTGGCCTGCACCCCGGTCGGAGGGAATGAGGTGTAAACCTCTCGACAACTCCGGCATCGGCGTTACCTCGCCGGTCACCCGGTTGACTTGAAGGCCTTCCACAAGGCAGTGCTCGTCCCGATCCCGGGACACCGTCACAAATTGAAATTGCTCGCTCAGAGAGGGATCGATCGCCCCAGCAGAGCGAGAGGCCAGGTACAACCCGGCCTGATTCGAGCAGTCCTGGTCCCAGAGATCGGGTCGCAGTTTCGAACGCTGGATGATCGTCTCAGGAGAGAGTCTCATACCCGACTTCCTGGCATGGAAGAGACCCGCCGACAGAGCCCACGGATCGAGGCTGGTCAGCGCGGCGGCCAGATCCACGGCGGGAGCAGCATTCTTGAGGAGAGGATCCTGCGGCGGTGAAGGGGCTTGACCAAAAGCAACATGAAGGAAAAGGAACCTGGAGAAATCTATTTCTGCTGGACGTTCGCGACGCGCTGACAGTTCGTCAGGGATCGTGAGATAGCCGATAAAGATCTCCCTCAAGTCGTCGACCGAATAGTTCTTCCCCGCAACGGAATAGATACCGGATGAAATCAGCGCATCCAGAAGCCTATCCCGCTGATGCTCCAAGGTCGAATAAAAGCTGTCGACAGGGATCTCTTCGGAATAGATCGAAGGAACGAGTCTCAAGGATGCCGAGAGGTCTCCCTCCTGCTTCTTCAACAGGACCTGATCGAAGAGACGGCTGTAAAGCGGAATGATCGAAACAGGCTCGGCTTCGAAAAGTGATGGTCCGGCGTCGGACTCACTGACTTGCGGGGCATCGTTTCGGGCGGCCGAAGGTTCGGCCGGGGCCTCTGGGAGGTCCGGAGGAGCCGATTTCTCAGCCGCGACCCCAGGCGGATTCACCGCATCCAGGACCAGGCCTTTTGCGACCTCGCGCCAGAACGTTTCCTGGCCTCCTCTGGGGATCGATCGGGCATGGATATCAAGGTTTCGCGGAAGTTCGGCAAGGTTCTCGAACTGCATGACCCACGTGACCAGTGCCGTACCACTCGTATGAGAAACCGCACATTCAGGCAAGAGGGTTCCAAGTTCAGGATCCGCTGCGCGAGGTTCCCCAGAATCCGAAACCAGGAGCAACTCTCCCCGATCGTCTCCGGGTGGTATTCGAACAGCAAAGCTGTCTGCAGGAAGATGCTCATCATCACTGGCAGACAACTGCAATACACCGTTGAGGAGCCACCTTCCATCGGAATCAAGGACACTCAACTCTGTCCGCTCCAGACTGAAATAGGCTTTTGGTTCTTCCAGCAGCAAAACTACCTTGATAATCCGGGTGGATTCAAACAACTCAACAGAGATCGTTTCTAGCTCCAACGGACTTAATTCGACTTGGTCGGAACAGGAAGACACACCGGCATGGAAGAGCAATGCGCCCATCACAACACTCATTCGAACCATGTTCATCGCTGGATTCTCCTGAGGTCCGGACTCAAACAGACGAAACCTTTCAGTTCCACTGGGACCATCCTTCGGCACAGCCAATCTGAGGGTTTGTGAGGCCACCGACAGGTCTTCGAAGACGACACAAACCCTCTGTGCGCTCGCAACAGTGTACTGCCCAACTCCGACGCGGAGAGGTGCCAACAAGGCGCTGGATTCCTCAAATGGAATGTGAGACCTTAGTCGAGTTGAACTCACGAGACTCTGAAGGGAGGTACTGTTAATGATCAATAATTTTAACCGTCGTGTATTCTTGGGGGCCACAGCGAGCATGGCTTTGGCGAGCAAGGTTTCATTTGCTGGAAAGAGGAATGCTCCAGGGGAACTGAAGTTGGGAGTCGCCAGCTATTCACTCAGGGAACTTCCCCGCGAAAAGGCCATCGAGACCATCCAGCAACTCGGAGTCTCGTACGTGAGCATCAAATCGTTCCATCTCCCTTATGAACTTTCTCCCGCCGAACAGAAGTCGGGAGGGGACGAGTTCCGTAAGGCGGGCTTGACCGTCATGAGTGGTGGCAACATAGACCTCAAACAGCCGGCACAACTTCGCAACATGTTCGAATACGCCAAGAACGCGGGGATTCCGATGATGGTCTGCGCCCCCAGCCTGGCGACACTGGATGAAGTCGAAAAGCTCGTTAAAGAGTACGACATCAAGATCGCGATCCATAATCACGGTCCGGAGGATCGACATTTCCCGACTCCAGAAAGTGCCCTTGTCGCCCTGGAGGGACGGGATCGCCGGATGGGCATTTGTTTTGACCTCGGGCACACGACTCGGACCGGTGCCGATGTGATCGAATGGATTCGGCGCGCTGGCCCGAAACTCTTCGACGTTCATATCAAGGACCTGTCCAACCTGTTGGATCCCGACAGCCAGGTCGCGGTCGGCGAAGGGGCGATGCCGGTGGTGGCCATTTTCAAACAGCTGCTCTCAATGAACTATCAAGGCGGCGTGATGCTCGAATACGAGATCCACGCCGATAACCCCTTCCCAGGCATGAGCAAATCGATTGCTTATATGCGCGGGGTGTTGGACGGTCTGGCAGGCTAAGGGGGCCAGATCATGCAGCAGGTGCTTTACCTTTCCCGACAAGCGGTCGAAGAGGTCGACCTGCCTATGGGCCGAATCATCGAAGCGCTCGACGCGATGTTTGTTGAAAAAGGCCAGGGGATGGTGGAAATGCCTCCCAAGCCAGGCATACATACCCGGCCCGATGCTTTTATCCATGCCATGCCCGCCTACATTCCGAGTGCCGGGGCTGCTGGGATGAAATGGGTTTCGGGTTACCCTGAGAACCTGCAAAAGAACCTGCCCTATATTTCGGGGTTACTGATCCTGAATGATCCAGAGACAGGGTTTCCCCTCTCCATCATGGACTGTACGTGGATTACTGCCATGCGAACCGGGGCGGCGACTGCTGTCGCTGCCCGCTACCTGGCTCGAGCCGACAGTACAACTGTTGGCATCGTGGCCTGTGGTGTACAGGGTAGAAGTAATCTCGAGGCCCTCTCCTGTGTTTTTCCCTTAAGCCAGGTGAAGGCTTACGACATCGATCCCGCGGCGGCCCAGCGCTTCTCCGAAGAAATGTCTTCTCGTCTCGATCTCGAGATCGAGATTGTTGCCAGTCCGAAGGAGGCCGTCACCGGCCTGGATCTCGTCGTCACGAG
>CP070717.1:2112054-2114565 GCA_020350445.1 Acidobacteriota bacterium
CAACCAGGCGCTGCAGGTGAACATCGTTGATCAAGATTTCGTTGGAACTTTGTTCCGACGGCTCTCCGAAAATCCCGAAGACTATGCAAAGACCACCGCTATTGCGACCGTCGTCTCTACCACCTTTCGACCTCACCACACGCCCCTGAGGGCAACGACACCGGATCGTCTTTCGCGATATTTCGCGAATTCACGGAATATCACGTTTCCTTCTACTTGGTCTTACTTCTTACTCTAAACAGCAAATTATCTATCTTCAATATGTTAAGTCCGATCGCCTGGCACTTCTTGGCTGTGGAATGAGAGTTGCGTTAAGGGCTTAGCTGAGTGTCAAGTGAGCCGAGAGTGCGGAGAAAGGTCTACCGGACCGCCAGTTGTTTGGACCAGCTGCTTCTCGTCCGAGAACTGGTCATGGAAGCGGTCAGTGGTTAATCCGCTCTGCGAAAGGAGTACAAAGAATGAATAACTACTTACGTATCGGAAGCATTCTATTTCTTCTTCTGTTCAGTTCAGCCTGCGATTTGAAGACAACCGTGGACTATGACCGCAATGCTGATTTCTCCGCGGTCAAAACCTATGCGTGGGCCGAGCAGGAGCAAGCCGAGATCAACGATCTGAACCAGAAGAGGATCGTGTCAGCGGTTGAATCACAGCTGGCTCTGAAGGGGCTCAAGGCAGTTGATTCCGACCCGGATGTTTATGTCGCCTATTTCACCGACGACGATGAACAGGTCGTCGTTGACACGACGCACATGGGCTACGGATACGGCCCGGGTATGTACTGGGACCCCTTCTGGGGAGGAGGTATGGGTATGAGCACCTCAACCTCGCGGGTACGCACCTACACTCAGGGCACGCTCGTTGTAGACCTTTACCATGCCGATGAGAAGCAGCTTGTCTGGCGCGGTGTGGTGACGGCTACGGTCAATGAGGACCCTAGGAAGTTGGAAAAACAGATCAACAAAGGCGTGGCCAAGCTGTTCAAGAAATATCCTCCGGCCGAGAAGAGCTAATGATCGCGCCGGTGTCCACGAAGAGATTTGAATTAACTTAAAGGAGGACGGAATTGGTTAACTCACGTTTGTTTATTGCAGTGGGAATCTTACTGGTTATCGCTATTTGCTCCCCGCTAATAGCTCAAGACAAACCGAACATCATCGTCATTTGGGGAGATGACATCGGCTGGTCCAACATCAGTGCATACAACCACGGGATCATGGGCTATAAGACGCCCAACATCGACCGGATTGCTGAAGAAGGCGTTATGTTCACCGACTTTTATGCGCAGCAGAGCTGTACAGCGGGTCGTGCTTCTTTCATCCTCGGGGAGCATCCGTTTCGAACGGGCCTACTGACCATTGGAATGCCCGGATCGACCCACGGGATTCCAGACTGGGCCCCGACCATCGCAGACTTGCTGAAGCCACTGGGCTACACCAGTGGTCAGTTTGGCAAGAACCATCTCGGTGACCGTGACAAACACCTTCCGACGGCGCACGGGTTTGATGAGTTCTTCGGTAACCTCTACCACTTGAATGCGGAGGAGGAACCGGAGACCTACTACTATCCGAAAGATCCTGCGTTCCGCAAGCAGTTTGGACCGCGCGGCGTGATCCACTCTTACGCCGATGGTCGCATCGAGGACACAGGCCCCCTCACCCGAAAACGGATGGAAACTGTGGATGAGGAGTTTCACGCGGCGGCGATGGATTTCATCGACCGGGCCCACCAGAAAAAGAAACCTTTCTTCGTTTGGTACAACGCTACACGAATGCATGTATGGACACGCCTAAAGAAGGAATCCCAGGGAAAGACGGGCATCGGACTCTATCCCGACGGGATGGTTGAACACGACGACATGGTTGGCCGGGTGCTGAGGAAACTGGATGACTTGGGGGTCGCGGACAATACGATCGTCATCTATTCGACCGATAACGGTGCCGAGACGTTTACCTGGCCGGATGGTGGAATGACACCCTTCCATGGTGAAAAAGGAACGACCTGGGAGGGCGGTTTTCGCGTGCCCGCTTTTATCAAGTGGCCTGGTGTCATCAAACCGGGAACAAAGCTCAACGGCATCGCCTCCCACGAGGACATGATACCCACCCTGCTGGCAGCCGTCGGGGAGCCGGATATCAAGGAAAAGCTCAAGAAAGGGCTTAGAATTGACGGCAAGAAGTACAAGGTCCATCTCGACGGGTACAACCTTCTGCCCTGGTTCAAGGGAGAGGTAGATACTTCACCCCGAAAGGAGATCATGTACTTCGACCAGATCGGCAACCTTAACGCCATCCGCTACAACAACTGGAAGGTCCACTTCGCCATTCTCGAGGGGAACATCGCCAATGCAATCCGTACCCAGCCGGCGTGGCCGAAGATCATCAACTTAAGGGCCGATCCCTTCGAGAGGGCCTGGCACGAGTCGGAGATGTATCTGCGCTGGTATGCCGACAACATGTGGCTGTTCGTGCCCGCCCAGGTCTTCACCCGGCAGTGGCTGGCATCCTTCAA
>CP070717.1:2114665-2118204 GCA_020350445.1 Acidobacteriota bacterium
AAGTCTCCTTTCTTGTAGGCCCAGTACTTTTCGTGAATCTTCTGGCGGATTTGTTGCCAATCGGGATACTGTTTGTGCCAGCGAATGACGTCACGGATGCCCTCGGCGAAGGGACCCTCGTTGGGGACGGCCTCGACGGCCATGGCGACCAGGCGCTCGGGATCGTCTTCGAAGAAGGCGGCGCTGATCATCGCTCCGTAGGCGATCGTCGGATGGGTTCCCCAGTCGTCGCTCGTGATCCGCGCCCCCCATTCCGCCCGTGCCGCCGCCCTCTCGACCATGCCCGGGTAGAAAGCGCTCCAGATCTCGTTGACCAACTGGGGATCGATCTGGAACCAGTGTTCATTGTTCTCTTTGCGCCCCGTGTCAGGTGGGATCAAGCCCTCATCCATCAAATCCCGCGCTCTCCGGTTAGCGACCCAGATCTTCCGATTGATGTGGGCTTTCCACATCTCAGCGATCTCCGGATAAGTGATGTCCAGGCCGTACTTCTCTACGGCATGCAATGTGACGAACTCGATATCGGTATCGTCATCCGCGAAGGCCCCCTCGAACATCTCCGCGAGGATCGGGGTAAAGCTCCGCCTATCATTGCCATTTAGACGAATCTGGTCGGCATCCTTCCAGGTGTAGAGTCGATCGATGAGAATCGGTGCGGGCTCCTCCACGAAGATATTCTCAAATGGAAAGCCCAGGTAGTTTCCCACCAACTGACCTTGCCAGAACCCGGTAACCCGATCGATCAATTCCGCTCTGGTAATTGTCCTCTCCTTCGCACTGAGTGTTGGGGCAAAAAAGAGGGTGCTTAATAGAACCAGGTAACGGAGCTTCATGGCAGACTTCCTTGGGTAATCCTCGATAAAACAGGCCCGCCGACTCTCGCCCGAGTCAACCGGTAGAGCGCTGCGAACAGTCCTGATTTTACGCAGTGTATGAGAGAGTACTGCCATATACAATCGTTCTCACCTGCAAATCACTGTACTTGTTCTTCCCAGTGCGTATGATGATTGATCAAGGGGGAACGAAATTGAAGACAAGAACTGTTCGATACGCTTTGCCAGTTATTTCGCTTCTGCTGTTTTCAGGCTTCATGGCAATCTCCAGCCCCCTCGAGCTCAGGCTGGAGGCTCAACCTGATGATCCAAGCCTTGCCGACTGGAAACTGGTGTGGGAGGAAGAGTTCCTGGGAGAACAACTGGATGGTTCGAGATGGTCGCTCTGTGAACGGGGCAGAGCAGACTGGATGAATACCCTTTCGGATGATCCACGTTTGCTCAGTGTCAAGGATGGTGTGCTGCATCTTCGCGGCATTGTCAACGACAGGAAGGATGAGGATTCCTCACCCTATTTGACCGCTGGGGTCACGACCGAAGAAAAGTATGCATTTAGATACGGCAAGGTACAGATTCGAGCCCGTTTCAAGAGTGCCCAGGGCGCCTGGCCGGCGCTTTGGATGCTGGGGACGGATAAACCGTGGCCTGCCAGCGGTGAAATCGATCTGATGGAACACCTGAACTTCGACCACATCGTCTATCAGACGGTGCATTCGGTGTACACGGTCAGGATTGACAAGACGAATACACCTCGGAAGGGGGGAACCGCCGAGATTCGACGTGATGACTGGAATACCTACGGCTGCGAGTGGGATACGAACCAGATTGTCTTTACCGTGAACGGAAGGCCTACCCATACATACCCTCGCGTACCCGAGAAGGGAGAACAACAGTGGCCCTTCGACCAACCCTTCTACTTCATACTTTCCATGCAGATCGGTGGAAAGTGGGTCAATGGATCGGGTCCTACCAACCCGTCCCACTACCCTGCTGGTATGGAAATCGACTGGGTTAGGGTCTTTAGTCGGGAGCAGTAGGAGCCCGTGTTCTGCACCCTCAAGGGACAGTGCGCTTGTCAAACTGGTCCCATTTCATCCTCTTTGGCAGTTACCACTTGACAATACATAGAACTTAGATCAATTTCTGAGTTGTATCTTAAGGGACCTTGGCGGCCGGCCCCGCCGGTTTCAAGTGGCTCGGTACCCTTGGGTTTCTAGCGCCTCAGACACCTCTGCGAGTGTCAGGCGCCTATCCGGACGGAGGAACTACGATGCGTTTCCCGGATTCGCTTCGAAACTCCACACAGCCTGAGCATAGAGGTGTACTTCTTATATTCCTCTTGCTCTTCTTGACCGGCAACATCATCCCTGTTGCCTGCACCTCGAGTCAGGGACCACCTCCAGCACCCCCGCCACGAGACGTGGCATTTGTCACGGTCGAGACCCAGTCCGTTTCATTGACCACGGAACTACCCGGCCGGATTGCACCGATGCGGATCGCCGAAATCCGTCCCCAGGCCAGCGGACTTCTTCTCAAGCGCCATTTCGTGGAAGGTGCAGATGTCCGTACCGGCCAACTGCTGTATGAGATTGACTCTCGCCCCTTCGAAGCGGCGGTCGAACAGGCGAACGCTGCCCTGGACTTTGCCCAGAAAAATGCCGAACGGACCCAGGCCGCCCTGACCCAGAGTCTTGCAAACGTAGAACGTCAAAAGGCTACCCTGAAACTGGCCCAGCAGCTGCGGCAGCGCGTGGAGGCTTCCTACCAGGAACGGGCCGTATCCGCGATCCAGTTGGACGAAGCCGTTACATCCGAACAGGTGGCCGCGGCCTCTTTGACTGCCCTCAACGCTCAAATCGAGAGTGACCGCCGTACCATTGCCGCGGCCGAAGCAGCCATCAGGCAGGCTGAAGCGGCCCTGCGGGCTACTGAAGTGAACCTGACCTATACCCGCATCGATGCTCCGATCACCGGGCGAATCGGACGGTCCTATTCAACGGAAGGAGCTATGCTGACCGCCTACCAGCCGAACGCCATGGCCACGATCCAGCAACTGGATCCGATCTACGTCGATGTGGTGCAGTCCACCGCGGAACTCCTCCGCCTGCGGGATCGGCTGGAGAAGGGACTGCTCCATTCCGACGAGAACCTCCAGCGGAAAGTCCGGCTTCATCTGGAAAATAGCCTTCTCTACCCCCACGAAGGGACGTTCCAGTTCCGGGACGTCTCCGTCGATCCCACTGCGGGAACCGTCGTCCTGCGCATGGTGTTTCCGAACCCGGACCGTCTTCTCTTGCCGGGGATGTTTGTCCGGGCAATCGTTCAGGAAGGTGTGAATCCCCAGGCTGTTCTGGTCCCGCAGCAGGCCGTGCTGCGAGATCTCAAAGGGGCTCCGTACGTCCTGGTGCTCGATGACGATGAGACCGCACAGGTTCGCAACCTCACGACTGAGCGGACGATTGGAGACACATGGCTTGTATCCGAGGGGCTCGAACCCGGGAATCGAGTGATTGTTGAAGGACTCCAGTTCGTTCGGCACGGCATGAAAGTGCAAGCGGTTCCCTGGCAGTCATCCCCGGCGGCGGGTCCACCCCCGGCCTCCGCAGCGGCTCAAGCCAGCTCGAAAACCCAAGATGCAGCCCCCGTCGATTGAGGAACTCCGCCATGTTGTCACGATTCTTTCTCGATCGACCAGTCTTCGCGTGG
>CP070717.1:2118304-2127587 GCA_020350445.1 Acidobacteriota bacterium
ACTGCACCCGCTGCCAGACGGTCCGGTCTCAAACCGAAACAAAGCAGCCGGCGCAGCTCGAACTCACCGAAAAAGACAGGATTTTCCTCAAGATGATCCGCGTAAGATGGAACTGAAACTCGCGGCAACCTGTCTCTCCCGTTCAGCGATCAAACGTTCTTTAGAATCGCGAGCGCTTCGATTTCTACCAACAGGTCTTCACGACACAAGCGAGCCTGAATCCCGACACTCGCCGGAAGCGGGTCCAACTCCAGCCACTTGAAGAAGGTCGTCCTGACATCATTGAATTCATCGTAATCGCGCTCGATATCACGCAGGTAACAGGTACACTTGACGATATCACGCCAGGTTGCCCCCTCAGACCTTAACAGTTCCGTGATGTTCCGATAGGTCCTCCAGCACTGGGCCCTGAAATCTCCCCCGTGAACCGTCTCACCCGCTTCATTCACACTGGCTGTTCCAGAAATAAACAGTAACGTATGATTCCCCAGCGGTACCCGAAGGCCCCGCGAAAAAGCCGCCCCATAACTGTACGCTTCGTTCAAGACCGACGGAGCAACAATCGCCTCCCGGTCCACACTCACTTCACTTGCAGCTCCCGCCGCAACAGCCTTGGCCGCTGAGAAACGGCCCGCGCCGGTTAAGAATCCAAGCGCAACCAACTCTTCACGTTCCCCTCTTGAAAGATCACCCAAATCCACCTGGGATTCTTCTCTCATCTCCACCAAAACTCTCATCGCTTCTCCTCACTTCCCCATTTATTGAATTGCAGTCTTCTGCATGAACAACCAGATTCGACAAGCTGGAAAAAAGAAACGAAGGTCGGAGGATTGACCTTCGTTTCTCCCCTTGCTTTCCAGTTTTTATCGTCAATGTGTTTTTTCAATCTGCCCTTCCTTTAAGCAAATCCCGTTCCAATCTCGAGAAAAATAGCTTCAACTTCACCTTAAAGCCTTTGTTCATAGCGGCTTAAAGCCATTTCAATACACACCCGCCGAAACCTGCAAGACCTCGCAAAAACATAAATTCTATGACTCCTGAATCCAAAAAACTGGCTGGCAATTCTGACATTCATTACTAAACTTATATTTTTCAACCTTTTATCGGATTCATAGAGTTTCCGAACTCTATTTCAGCCCAGGATCGACGGTTCATAATTTTGATGGGTAGCCTGATCCTCCTCTACTCGATGGCCCGACCGGGAAGCACCCGAACCCAGTCAAAGCGACCGGTATCGAACCAACCTTCGGGTCCGCTCGGAGCTCGTAGAATTTATGAAATCGATCGAGACTGCAGCCGAATCGTCCTTTCACCCACGACCAAAATGCAGTCAAAAACGTTGACAGAGGGTACCGATAAAGGGAAAGATAGAATCCACTGCATATTAATTATGAGGTGATCTAAGTCCAACGAGATAAAAGATTAGGGCAAGCTGGAGAGGAACGTTTGAAAGGGCCAGAAGAACAGGATTCAACCCGTCAGAGCTCAGAAGTGACCGGGACCAGCCCCGTTGGACCCGTCAGGCAGAGTTCCAGCAGGGGGCGACCGGGATCTTCGGAGTCAGTCCGGCAATTGCTTGAAAAAGGAGTCGAGGCAACCGGAAGCCGGATGCTGGTCTTCCTGGCAATTCTGCTGATCGCAATCAATCTGATCGGAGTCTGGGGAATTCTCTATTCCGGACGGGAAGCTCAGGAGGAAGTACTCAAGGACCTTCAGCTCCAGGCGGTCGCAGGTGCAAAGAGTCTCGAGGCGATTCTTGCCTCCACACGTGCTGACCTACTGTTTCTTTCAAAGTCACCCCCTATCGCCGGCATCCAGCAGGCGCTCGAATATTCCGATCCGATGGCTCGTCGATGGCGCCGACTCGATATAGAGGCCACACTGCTGCTCTTTCTGACCTCACATCCTGAGGTGGAAACAATAACGCTGATCAGCGCTGGTACGGCCGCAGTTGTTGCCGGGCGACGTGATGGAGCTCCAGTCATTCTCCCGACACAACCCGAAGAAACCACTCACTCACCGGGAACCCTGTTCATGTCTCGATGGGATCTCGCGGAACCCGGTTCCGGCAGCCAGATGGAAGCCATCGTTTCAACGACCCAGCTTCTGGAATCGGCGGATCCGACCGGAGAGTACCGGCTCGTCCTCCATCCTTCCAGCGAGGCCGCCCAAGAGGCTGAAGCTGACCAGGAAAGAAGTACGGTCATCGTACCGGTCCGGGATCCCGACTGGTCGCCTCCGATCGATTGGGTCATCCTGCGTTCCGAGCTGCGGACCGGCCTGCTGGCCTCCCTGGGCCGATTGACCGGCCGTTTCCAGATGACTCTCCTGGTCAACGTACTCCTGCTGTTGCTCGCTTCGGTGCTGGGAATCCTTTCGGTCCGACAAGCCAGGCGCAGTATCGCTCTGGAAATGGAGAATCGACAGCAAGCCCAGATTCATGAACTGGAGAGACAGCTGATGCACAGTGAACGGTTGGCCAGCATTGGTCGTTTGACCGCTGGGTTAGCCCACGAAATCAATAACCCACTCGAGGGAATGAGCAACTATTTGACGCTCCTGCGGGATGACCTTCAAAACGGACAGACCGAAAACTGCCTCGAGTTTGCCGACAAGATCAAGGAGGGGTTGACCCGCGCTGCCGGTGTTACCCGTCGGGCTCTGACCTTCGCTGAACCCGGACGAAAGCCTGACACGCTGATCGACCTCCGACAGGTCGTCAATGAAACAGTCCAGTTCGTCAAGGGCAATCGACTCTTCCGTCAGATGGAAATCGCCATCAATGAAAACGGCTTTGACCGATCGATTGTCGGAAACCCGGTTACGCTCGGACAGGCCTTTCTCAACCTCCTGCTCAACTCGGCCGAGATCCAGGAAGGAACGGGCTTGCTCGAAATCAACTTTGCTGTGGAAGGGGACTATGCTCTGGTCACCGTTGCGGATCGCGGCCCCGGGATTGATGAAGAAATCTTGCCGCGGATCTTCGAACCCTTCCTCTCGGGGCGTGGCTCGACCGGCCTTGGCCTTTCGATCTGCCGCTCAATCGTTGAACAGCATGAGGGAAGGATCGAAGCCGCCAACCGCGAAGGTGGGGGCGCAATCTTCAGCATCTGGATCCCGCTCAGCGATGAGTCTTCCCGCAAGGCTGAGCCCGCAGGCCGGAAACAACCTGTAAAAACCTGATTTGATATTGAGGATTCATGACGAAACAGAAACAGACGAAAAAGATGGGGACGGTCCTCGTTGTTGATGACGAGGACTACGTTCGCGACTCGCTCGCGCTGGTACTCGCCCGGCAGGGCTATTCAGTGCGAACCGCCGCTTCCGCCGCCGAAGCCCTGGAACCCGATATGCTGGATGGACTCGACGGGATGATCACCGACCTGAAGATGCCGGGAGTCAGCGGCCTTGAACTCCTTAAGAAGATCAAGCAGCGGAAGGCCGACCTGCCGGTCCTGGTTCTCACAGCGCACGGGAATGTCTCCTCGGCGGTTGAATGCATCAAGGCTGGCGCTTTCGAGTTTCTCGAGAAACCGGCGGACATGGAAGAACTGCTGCAGGTGATGCGACGGGCTCTCGATGAGAGTTCCCGCAACCGTGAACTCGAGTACCTCAGGACGAAGGAGGGCTCTGAGCGGAGACCACTGGGTTGCTCCCCTTCCTGGAAGAAGATCATCGAAATCGTGGAGGCCGCAGCCCCGACGGATGCCAGCGTCTTGATTCTCGGAGAATCGGGAACAGGAAAGGAGGAAGTCGCCCGCCTCATCCATCGAAAGAGTCATCGCAGTGACCGGCCATTCGTCAGCGTGAACTGCGGTGCGATTCCTCTCGAACTGTTCGAAAGCGAGTTCTTTGGCCACTGTAAGGGAGCCTTCACCGGAGCCTCGAGGGATCGCCAGGGCCGGTTCCGCGTCGCTCATACAGGGACCCTCTTCCTCGACGAAATCAGCTGTTTGCCCGAGTCGGCACAGAGCAAGGTCCTGAGAGTCCTCGAAGAAGGCACCTTTGAAAGAGTGGGGGAGAGCCGATCGACCAGTGTCGATGTTCGCCTGGTCTCGGCGACGAATTCCGATATCGAAGCCGACGTTGAAACCGGCCGGTTCAGACAGGACCTCCTCTACCGAATCAACGTGTTCACTATCCATATCCCGCCCCTGCGTGAACGGACTGAGGACATTGCCCTCCTGGCAAACGCGTTTGTGAAGGAATTCGGGCTGATGACCGGACGGGCAGTGCGCCGGATCAGCGATGAGGCCATGGCCATGCTGAGGGAATATAGATGGCCGGGAAACATCCGCGAGTTGCGCAATGTGATCGAACGGGCGGTTATTCTCGAAAAGGAATCGATCCTGACCCCGGTCAGCCTTCCTGAGAATATCCAGATGACAGGAACAGCAGGAGAACAACACCGCACCCTGAACCTCAGAGAGTCGCTCAAACATGAAGAACGCCGGTTGCTCCAAGCCGCCCTGGACGAGGCCGGAGGCGTCAAGCGTGAAGCAGCACGCCTGCTGGGAATCGATGAGCGAAACCTTTCCTACTTTCTCAAGAAGCATGACCTGGCTGAAGGGAAGTCCGACCAATGAAACGAAGAGGCTGGGCAGTGCTGGTTCTATGGATGGTGTGGAGTTCCTGTGGGTCGACGGCCTCTGAGTCCGACCTGCCGCCGAGCGACGGCCGGGACGGGGAGACCCTGGCCGCCGATCAGGAGGTATCCGAACACCTGTTCACCGTTATGGGTGACCAGATCGGGCTCGATTTCCAACACTTCAACGCTTCGAGTAACGAGCGACTGCTCCCTGAGACCATGGGTTCCGGAGTCGCTTTCTTCGATTTCGATAACGACCTCTACCCCGATCTCTACCTGGTGAACGGAGCGCCTTTGAGGGGCAATGCCGACAATTCCCACACCGGCAGGCTCTACCGCAACCTTGGGAACGGCACCTTTCGGGATGTCACCAGAGGCTCGGGCCTCGAGGAGAGCTTTTTCGGCATGGGAGTAGCCGTCGGAGATATGGAGAACGATGGTCTGCTCGATCTCGCGGTTTCCGGTGTCGATAGCGTCCGTTTCTATCGGAACCTCGGGAACGGGAAATTCGAGAACGTGTCCCAACAGGTCCAGATTGACTGCCCAGGATATGGAGCCAGCCTCGCCTTCCTTGACTTCGACCGGGACGGATGGATCGATCTGCTCGTAACCCGCTACGTCGAATGGACAGCCGATACCGATATCCCTTGCAGCCCGGATGGGGTCCATCGGACTTACTGCACGCCGGAAGTTTATCCGGCCATCTCGAACTGCCTGTTTCGAAACGTTGATGGGAAACGGTTTGAGAATGTCTCGAAGAAAGCCGGTCTGGAGGAACTGAAGGGGAAGGCACTCGGCGCCGTGACCCTCGACAGCAACAGCGATGGCTGGCCGGACGTTGCGGTGGCAAATGATACGGTCGGCAACTTCCTGCTGGTGAACCAGGGAGACGGAACATTCACCGACGTTGGGATTGACTCGGGCATGGCCTACAGTGAATCGGGTGCGGCCCGAGGCGGGATGGGAATCGATGTCGGCGACGTCGATGGAGACGGTCTCGTCGATATCGTCATCGGGAACTTCTCCCAGGAAATGTCGGCCTTCTTCCGCGGTGTCGAATCCGGCTACTTCATGGATGACGCGGCCCAGGTCGGTATCGGCCTGCCGACACTGATGACACTGGCCTTCGGAACCCTCGTCGAGGACTTCGACAACGACGGCTGGCTCGATATCCTGCTCGTCAACGGCCATATCGAACCCGAAATTGCTGCCACCAGACCTTCCCAGGCCTATCGACAGGTCCCGCAGTTCTTCAGGAATGTCGAAGGAATGAAGCTCGAAGCTCTCGACGGGAATGCGGCCGGCCTCCGAGATCAACTCTGGGTTGCCCGGGGATTTGCCAGCGGCGACTTCGATCAGGACGGGGATCTCGACTTCGTGGTCACTCAGAACGGCGGTCCCGCCTACTTGCTGCGCAACAACCTGAAGGAAAACAACTGGCTTCGCATCGCCCTGACGGGAACCCAGAGCAACCGGACCGGTTACGGCGCCAGGGTCCGGATCCAGATTGACTCCTCCAGAACCCTGACCCGCTATCTCGAATCGGGCCGCTCCTACCTCTCTGCCAGCGAACCGGTCATCACGGTTGGACTTGGCAGGGCAGAAGCGGTCGAGCGGATTGAAGTCCAGTGGCCCTCCGGCCAACTCCAGGAGATCGAGTCCCCTCCGATCAACTCGATTCTGCGCGTAACCGAGCCGGAAGGGAATGCCGGAAAGACCCGTTGACCCCCATAAAATCTAATGTAAACTTGAGCCCCGAAGTAACAGTGCGACTTGATTGACAGGGGAGAATGAATCGTGACTGAAAAAGCACCTTGGGTAACATTTCGTCCAGAACTGAAGGTCCTCGACTGTACTGTCAGAGATGGCGGACTGGTCAACAACAGCAAGTTTTCCGATGAATTCGTCCGTGCCGTCTACGACAGCTGCGTGCAGGCTGGTATCGACTACATGGAAATCGGGTACCTGAATTCTCCACGCCTCTTCCCTGCGTCCGACTACGGCCCCTGGCGGCGCTGCGATGAGGAAGATCTCCGAAGGGTAGTCGGAGACCACGATTCGGCGGCCACCGGTCTGAAGCTCGCCGTGATGGCCGACGCTGGAAAGAGTGATTGGAAGACTCAGATCCTCCCGGCTAGCGAGAGTGTCCTCGATGTGGTTCGAGTTGCCTGCTACGTCCACCAGATACCCGAAGCGGTCGACATGATTCAGTTTGCCCACGAGCAGGGGTATGAGACAGCTGTCAACTTGATGG
The DNA here is from genome assembly GCA_020350445.1 of Acidobacteriota bacterium. GTDB lineage: Bacteria > Acidobacteriota > UBA6911 > RPQK01 > JAPXNP01. The sequence goes on from CP070717.1 coordinate 2,125,147, forward strand.
CGATCTCGATCGTGCAGGAAATCGAAATCGAGCAGGCCCTCGAAGTCTTTGCGACGACTCCCGCCAGCACGGTCAACATCGTCGACAGCTTCGGCGCCCTCTACCGGGAACAGGTCGATCATCTCGTCAAGATGTATATGGCAGCCCTCGAAGGAACCGGCAAACACGTCGGGATTCACGCCCATAACAACCAGCAGTTGGCCTATGCCAACACCATTGAAGCCATTATTCTCGGCGCCAACCGGGCAGATGCGTCAATGGCTGGGATCGGACGCGGCGCAGGAAATTGCGCGATGGAACTGCTGCTCGGATTCCTGCGCAACCCGAAATTCAAACTGAGACCGGTCCTTCAGCTCCTGCAAGACCATATGCTGCAGCTACGGGAAGAGATCGAGTGGGGACCTTCCGTTCCCTACAACATCACGGGACAGTTCAATCGCCATCCTCGGGAGGCTATTCAATTCCGTGCCGGAGAGACTCCCGACGACTACGTGAAGTTCTACGATCAGACCGTCAGCGATATCTAGGAGGGCGGTGAGCGCATCGGAAGACCGGCTTGCTGAATCCACCGAGCTCGCGAAAGGCTCCTGAAACGGATGCTCCTGGTGTCGGTACGTTCTGCAGGCCGCTCTATTCGCCGCCTGGCGGAGCGATCCCGCCGGCAGGGCTCTGCATCTGGCTGCCCGTCAGCGCCTTGAGGAACGCCATCAGGTTGATCATGTCGTCAGGTTCACCACCGAAACTCGTCAGCATGATCATATCGGCCTTATCATCTACCGTTCCGATCTGCGCCGTCATCGTCCCCCGCCCCACATTCCAATAGTGCTGCAGAACACCATCAAGGGTCGAAAACGTCCCGTTGTGCATGTAGGGAGCAGTCTGCTCGACGTTCCGGAGCGTAGGGGTCTTGAACCTGCCCAGATCGGCCTCCGAAGACCTCAGGGCCGCAACTTCGGCCCTCCCCGGATCGACGTCCTTCAAGATTCCCCCACAGATGTGATCGTTCTCGGGAAACATCTCCGGCTTTTCAAAACCCGCTCGCTGCACCGCGACGTTATGAAAGTCCGAGTCGGTAAAATTCGGAGGCTGATGACATTCAGAGCACCGTCCCCGGCCGAAAAAGACGCGAGCGCCCTTGAGCGCTTCGCGCGAAAGCGCCGAGTCGTCGCCCTGGATCCAACGATCATAGGGAGCATCACGGCTGACAATCGATCGCTCATAGGCCGCAATCGCCTTGGTGACGTTCCCCGGCGTGATTTCACCAGCAAACACTCCCTCAAAATACCGCTCGTAAAACTGGGCACTCTCCGGGTATTCCAACTGGGTCAATGGGTGAGTCCCGGTCTTCAGATAGGAGATGACATTCTCCCAGCTATTGGCCATCTCATCGGGATCGACAACCGGTCCCAGCGCCTGCTCTTCGAGCGACTGGGCCCGACCGTCCCAGAAAAGGTGGCTCAGATACGCCGTGTTGTAGATGGTGTTCGAGTTTCTCCTGCCGGTTTCACCATCACACCCTTTCGAGATGCGCAGGCCGTCGCTGAATCCCATTTCAGGGATATGGCACGTGGCACAGGCTACCTGCCCGCAGGAGGAGAGATTCGGGTCGAAAAACAGCGCCTCTCCCAGACGGATCTTGTCGGGTGTCTGTCGATTGTTGGCGGGAACGGGTACGTCTGCGAGCTGCGCTGGAAACTGCTCGAGGATTTGAGCCCTCAGACGAGAACTTGCCGATTCAGTATTCTGGCATGACAGCCAACTGGCAGAGAATAGAACTCCGAAAAGCACCAGACCGATCGATGACAGCGTCTTAAGATTCATACCTTCTCCCGGAAAGCAGTGCAGGTCAGACGGAACCGCCTGACCCGGTTCTCCCTGGGTTCTGCGAATCCGACGTCCCTCTTGCCTCGTATATTCGCAGAATCCGCTGTGTTTGGCCACCCGTGTTGGCCACGGTCAGGGAGTCTCTCTTCGCTTCAGGTTCCCGGCACCTTGGTCATCGGGAAGATTTCCCTGATAATAAACTCAACTATCGAATCATCTCGCTCACGGGCCGGCGAGGTTGGAGGCTGAAACGATGGAAATAGATGCCCAGTTGATCGGCCAGTTCAAAAGGGTTGGTGATGGCCTGGTGCCCGTCGTCATCACTTGTTCGAGGAACTGCCATTTAGTCGTGAAACAATTGGAAGAGCTCCAGATCGAGTTGACCGATACCGGCTCGTTCCAGCTGGGCACGATCTCAGCCAAACTCTCCCGGACGAACCTCAAGGCCGTTACGCAAATCCCCGGGATCACGGCAATCGACTTCGACTCCCTCGCTGAACTCCTTGACGAAGACCTCTAGCCGTACGACAAGCTTCCAGCTTGTCTCCGGCCATCTCCCACGGTGACAAGAGACAACCAGGATGGTTGTCGTACGACAAGCTTCCAGCTTGTCTCCG
>CP070717.1:2127687-2131019 GCA_020350445.1 Acidobacteriota bacterium
GAATCCCATATTCTGGAGTCCTTGCCCTGGCGTTAAGAGACGCTTATCGGCCTGGCTGCACGGCTATCGCTGCGAGCAGGAGACCATGACAAATCGCATTCAATGCCGCCAGTCCATAGACACCTGCATGTGGAAGGTGGTTGCAGAGAGGACCCAGACAATGTCGAATCAGCCGGAGAATCCAGTGATAAACGGGGCCGAACTAGAAGAAAAGTCGAACGAGGAGTCCCAGTCAGTGGAAGACTCGTCAACGGTTGACCGGCGATCTTCCAGTCGCGGGATTGATCCCCAAAGAACCAAAGATGAGATTCGATCCCAATGGTCCCAAGAAGGAATCCTTAGGCTGCAACCGCTATTGGAACCGCGACCGTCAGGATCGTGCTTCAGGGAAGCGAAGTCAATCGTGAGTGGAGCGATTTTCCCAAATGAAGCCTTTGTCTGAAACATCCGGCACACGACTGCCCCCGTTCTGCGAGAAAAATGCTCCTGGGGCCGTAGCTCTTGATGATCGACCCCGCATTGCTCGTTTGCGGCCCTTATGGTGATGAAAGTCCGTACTTCGTCCCAATCGCACCTGACCGATTTCTGGTCTGAAACTATGAAATTGCTTTAGAATCGCAAAGCACAGGGCAGAATGTGAGTGCCTGGATTTGTGATACGAATATGGGACAGCTACCCGCCGCCGCTGGGGTTTCACTGTCAATCTCCCGGGTTGTGGATGGCTGCAATGAGTCAGGGGAAGGGTCGTTGGAGTTTGCCTGGATGAAACGTCTGATCGGGAGACGCGTTGCTTTCAACGCGGCATCTCAGATGGGAGCGTTTGGGAGCGCCCTGGTTATTCAGACGCTTTACATGATAGTCGTGGCCCGAGTTCTGGGCCCCGAGGATTTCGGTCGCTACTCCTTCGCTTGGAGCATGGTCCAGATCTTCCTGATTGCGGGTGATTTGGGCTTACACAATACCGCGGTCCGCGAGATCTCCTCTAAGCCGGAGGCGAGTGTCGAAGCTGCATCGCGGTTGCTTGGGCTCAAGCTCGGGTTGACCTGTGGTTTCTGCGCTCTGATCTGCGTCTTGGCCATGGTCCTGAATCTTGAGAATCCCACGCGCTACGCCCTCGTTCTCTTCGGGTTTGGAATGCTGCCTCACTCCATGTCGGTAGCGATCAACGTACTGTATCAGGCTCACGGTAAGCTCTACCTGGCGAGTTTCAATGTGGTCTTTATCTTCGCCACTCAATTTATTGTGGGAGTTGCTGTGCTTGTGGCAGGCGGCCGAGTTGTGGCCTTGGCGTCAGTCTACACCGTTGCCACGTCAATCGCCTTGCTGGTGAACCTCGGGATCTTTGTTCGGAACGTCCACCGACTGAAATGGTCCCGTCCCGTGGGGTGCTTAGCATTCCTCAAGAAGTCTCTCCCCGTCGGGGTTGGGAGCCTGATGAAATCGACGTCTTCGCGTATTGGAATTGCGCTATTGACACTTATGATCGGACCATTTGATACGGGAGTCTTCGCGGCGGCCCATCGGATGACATCGGCTCTCAGCAATGTTCCGATGGCCGTGGTTAGCGCTTTGCTGCCGGTTCTTGCATCACATCAAGGGAATCCCGAAGCGCTTCGCCAAGTGGTGAAGAAGTCCGTTGGAATACTCTTCCTGGCAGCAGGGGCTCTGACCGTCGCTCTCCTGGTCCTGGCCGATCCTCTGATCTCAATAGTCTACGGGGAGGACTACCTGGGTGCTATCGGGATGTTGCGGATTCTGGCGTGGAGTTTGATTCCGGTGTTTGTGGGAATGGCTTTCGAGAATGTGGTCTTGAGTCAGAATGCACTGGTCAAGGTGTTCCCGGTGGTGACGGGATGTGCCTTGCTCGTACATCTGGTTGCCTGTACGCTTTTGATTCCTGCTATTGGGGCAGTCGGTGTGGCTTGGTCAACACTGATTTCCGAAACGCTTCTGGCGATTCTGATGATGGTGTTTGCGTTGAGATTTCTCGTCGGACGGAGGCGTAGAGAAGTCGGGGAGGCATAGAGAGATCGTTGAGGGTTTCACAGATACTTCAACGTTTGCTGCCTGCTTCGGTTTGGACGAGGCTGAGAACTTCTGTCGTGCGGAGGCGGAGACGGTCTGACGGCCGGAGCCTGCACTTCGAGGACGGGCGTTATCGAGTCCTCGGACTTGATCAGAGCCTGGCGCAAGGATGTAATCTGATCGGGTACGCTTTCGCGGAATTCGGAATCGGTGAGCATTTGCGACTCGTTGCCCAGGCACTGCTGGATGCCGGACTTCCTCTGGCCGTGATCAACCAAAACGATACGATTCACCGTCAGGAGGAACGTCTTCTCTCTGACCATGTGCAGGAGACGAACCCGTACAAAACCAACATCATCTGTTACAACAACAGCCTCGTTTCCCAGTGGTATTTCTCGGGTAACCGCCTTCTGGAAGGGCGATACAACATCGGCTATGGGTACTGGGAGCTGTCGGAATATCCCGATGAATGGCTGTACGCCATGAATCTTCTGGACGAGATTTGGGCGCCCAGCCGCTTCGTTCAAGAGGTGATTTCACGCAAGTCCTCATTGCCGGTTGTCCATATGCCGATTCCAGTCCAGTTTCGGCCCTCGCGGACCTTCCGCAGGGAGGACTTTGGGTTGCCAGAAAGGAAACTGATATTCCTTTCCGTCTTTGATCTCACCGCATTTCATCGGAAGAATCCCGGGGCTGCGATCAACTCCTTTCGGAAGGCCTTCCCGCTGGGCAGCGAACCCGTTGAACTTGTGCTGAAGACAAAGAGTAACGAGAGTGAGGCTGATAAGCGGAACCTTCAAGAACTGGAAGAGATGATTGCCAGCGATCCGAGGATAAGGTTGATCAATGCCTACTTCACCAAAGACGAGGTGTTGGGCCTGATTTCGGTTTCAGACTGCCTGCTTTCACTTCACCGGTCGGAAGGTTTCGGTTTGCCGATCGCCGAAGCGATGGGTATGGGTAAGACCGTAATTGCGACAGCGTACTCAGGTAACATGGATTTTATGAATCGGCAGAACTCGTTTCCGATTCAATATGAACTGGTCGATGTGAAGCCAGGTCAGTACTTCAATCTCGAAGGGACGAGTGTCTGGGCGGAACCGGATGGTGAGGAAGCTGCCGCCTGTATGGGGGAAATCCTGCGAGATCCCGAATCATTTCGCCGGGCCGCCTCGCTTGCGGCGGAAGAGATCCAAATGTACTATAATCTAGAGGTTATCGGGGGAAGGTATCGCAGCAGACTTGAGTTGATTGGCCTGATCGAACCGTTTTAGCGGCGCTTCTGGCGTGGGCTGTATAAGAGGGCA
>CP070717.1:2131119-2134802 GCA_020350445.1 Acidobacteriota bacterium
ACGCGAGGGAACACGATCTCATCATTGCGACCCACGGCAGGGGAATCTACATCCTCGACGATTTGACCCCCATGAGAGCCCTGACTCAGGAGATAGTAGAGTCTTCGTTTGCTCTGCTTCCGTCGCGCGATTCCGTGATGTTTCTTTCGGCCGATCTGCAGGACTTTCCCGGTGACGACCTGTTTATCGCTTCAAATCCGCCTGAGGCAGCCAGCATCTTCTTCTATCAGAAGCGCCGGCACATTTTCGGCGATCTCAAGATCGAGATTTACGATTCTGAAGGAGCCGTTGTATCGACGATTCAGGCTCCGAAGATTCGGGGATTGAATCGGGCCGAGTGGCCGATGCGAATGCCGGCACCGAAGCTGCCTCCTGCCACAAACCTGTCTCGAGCCATGACGGGGCCGCGAGTCCCCGAGGGTGAGTATCGTTTCAAGGTTTTCAAGGGCAAGGAGACGTTCGAGGGAACCCTCCGACTCGTCCCCGATCCTCGCTCAACACATTCCGCCGAGGATCGGGCAATCCAGCAGAGAACTGCCCTCAAGCTGTATGAGATGCTCGAGGATTTGACCTACTATGTCGATGCGTCAATTGACCTGCGGACGCAGGCCGAGAAAATCCTCGAGGGCCGGGGAGAGGAAGATGCACTCGTTCCCCTGGCAAAGCAGTTGATCGATGAGATAGAAGAGTACCGCGGCGGTCTCGTTTCGACGGCTGCAGCCGGAATGCTTTCCGGAGACGAGAAACTGCGGGAGAAGCTGGGGGAGATCTTCAGCGGTATCAGTTCCTATGACGGACGTCCGACGCAGTCGCAGTTGGATCGGACGGAGGTCCTGGGTGGTCAGTTGGAAACGGCTGCGCAGGATTTCCGCGCAATGCTGTCCGGAGACAGTTTGAGAGCTCTCAATGAACAGCTCGAGGCTGCCGAGACATCCCCGTTGACTCCCCTCGGTCGGGAGGCATGGCAGGCGCAGTCAGGTGAGAGCGGGGCGGGAGGTCCAGGCTTTTCGTTACGCCAGGTGGAGAACGGGTTCAGATCCCCGTGGTTTTAGAAGGTGAGCCGCGGATTGGAAAAGGGAATTGCCTGCTGCGGTCACTGGGTTGTCGATCGTACGAAGACGATCGATCGTTTTCCGGAAGAGAACGGAATCGCTCAGGTGTTGAGCGAGACGATTGGGTCGGGTGGCTGTGCGTTCAATACGATCATCAACCTGGCGAAGTTTGATGCGGATCTTCCGCTGCAAGCCGTCGGGATGTTGGGGGAGGATCCGGAAGGGGATTACATCCTTCAGCAGTGTTCCAGCTTCCCGAATATAGATAGCCGGCACCTGGTCCGATCAAAACAGGAGCGAACCGCCTGTACTGATGTCTACAGTGTCCCTTCGAAGGGAACCCGGACCTTCTTCAGCTTGCTCGGAGCCAGCCGTTTGTTAGGCCCTGAGACGATTGATTTGGATTCTCTGGACGCCTCGATTTTTCATCTTGGCTATCTCTCGCTGCTCGAGGCCTTTGATGGCGCCGATGACGAGTTTGGGCGAGTCAGTGCCCGGTTCTTGAAGGCCGTGCAGGAGAAGGGGATAAAGACGTCTCTTGACATGATTTCGACCGAGGATCCCGATTTCGCCGAATTCATCCTTCCGGCCCTGCCCTATACCGATTTTCTTATCCTGAACGATTATGAAGCGGAGCGACTGACCGGCCAGTCGGTTCGCTCGGACGGTTCGCCCGACCTCTGGCGACTCGGGGAAGTGAGTCTCCGGTTGTTGGACCATGGGATTGGCGAGTTGGTCACCATTCACTTTCCCGAAGGGGCCTACCTGCGTACTCAAAGGGGTGACATGGTGATTCAGTGTGCCTTCGCTATTCCGAAAGAGCAGATCAAGGGGACAGCCGGGGCGGGAGATTCCTTTTGCGCCGGCCTTCTGTACGGCCTCCATCAAGGATTTACGCTGACGGACTGCATGGAGTTCGCCACTTGCGCTGGGGCGCTGAGTCTTCATGATGTCTCGACAACGGGTGCGATCGGGAACTGTGATCTTGTCTGGCAGATCCGGAAACGTTACCCGCTGCGGCAGGACTGGTTCAGCTGTTGAACAACTCCTGTACGGGGTGAATCTCGCGGCATGGAATCGGCAAGAATTGACTAAAGTCATCGTTCGTTACTGCAGGAGTTCGTATCTTCTCTCCGATGTTGCAGAAACGAGACGGGCATTCTGGAGCTATCGAAGGCTTGCTTCCTGTGCTCGACGTCCCCGTCGAGCCTTCCCCCAGGCATTCCCCATCCCGTCGTCGCCGGAGCCCGAAAAAGGTTCTGAATCGAAGACACAACGATCAATCCCAGGCGGTTCGATCTTCGGTTCAGATCGTCTTTCTTCTGCTTAACCTCTTGATAGGTCTTCAGTTCCTCCTCTGGGTGAGGTACTTCGAGTCGGGAGGCAGCACATGGCAGATAGGGCGGCCTCCCGGTGTCGAAGGCTGGTTGCCGATCGCGTCTCTGATGAACTTGAAGGCCTGGATCATGACTGGTGTTGTCACCCAGATCCATCCGGCCGGGATGTTTCTCCTCGTAGCCTTTCTGGCTATCAGTGTGCTGATCAAGAAGTCCTTCTGTTCGTGGCTCTGCCCGATCGGGACGATTTCAGAAGCCCTCTGGAAGGGCGGAGAGAAGCTGTTTGGACGCAACTTCAGATTACCGAAGTGGTTCGATATCCCGCTGAGAAGCCTCAAGTACCTGCTTCTCGGGTTGTTCGTTTATGCAGTGGGTTCAATGCCGGTCGAGGGGATCAAGGCGTTTCTCGAGGGCCCCTACGGAGTTGTGGCAGATGTGAAGATGCTCAACTTCTTCCGTTATCTTTCACTCACCGGCGTCATCGTGATCAGTTTTTTGATGCTGCTTTCGGTGCTGGTCAAGAACTTCTGGTGCCGCTACCTCTGCCCTTACGGTGCCTTGATGGGCCTGGTTGGCATGCTGAGCCCTAACAAGATTCGTCGTGACACTGAGCTCTGTGTGGATTGCGGCAAGTGTGCGAAAGCCTGTCCTTCGAACCTTCCCGTTGATCAGCTGGTTGTGGTCAACTCCGCCGAGTGTTTCGCCTGCATGCAGTGTGTGGCATCGTGTCCTTCGGCCCAAGCTCTCGAGTTGCGGGGCCCGGGAAGATTCCAACTCCGGCCCTGGATGGCGGCCGCGGCGATCTCGATCGTCTTCCTGGGTGTTGTCGCCGGCGCCCGACTGACCGGTCACTGGCACACCCAGCTGCCGGATGACGTCTACTTCGACCTTGTTCCCCGGGCCGAACAGTTCTCGCACCCCTAACGTACGACAAGCTTCCAGCTTGTCTCCGGGGTCCAAGAGGCAAGCAGGATGCTTGCCCTACGTTGAGCTTCCAGCTTGTCTCCGGGAATCCAAGAGGCAAGCAGGATGCTTGCCCTACGTTGAGCTTCCAGCTTGTCTCCGTGGGTCCAAGGGGCAAGCAGGATGCTTGCCCTACGTTGAGCTTCCAGCTTGTCTCCGGGAATCCAAGGGGCAAGCAGGATGCTTGCCCTACGTTGAGCTTCCAGCTTGTCTCCCGGGGGTCCAAGGGGCAAGCAGGATGCTTGCCCTACGTTGAGCTTCCAGCTTGTCTCCGGGAATCCAAGAGGCAAGCAGGATGCTTGCCCTACGTTGAGCTTCCAGCTTGTCTCCG
>CP070717.1:2134902-2140238 GCA_020350445.1 Acidobacteriota bacterium
CGGGGCTGTTACCTCCAGAAGATCCCGGCCTTCAGCCGGGCGAAGGTTCTCGGCAGTCGGGAGACCGTGCAGCAGGCCCTGGATGACTGCCGGGAGCAGGGCATCTATGAGCGCGACAGGAACCCGGTTTCACTCGACATTGGCGATCTCTATGCCCTGAGGGAGCAGCGCAGCAATTACGTCGAGATCTGAGTCGGGGGAAGTTTAGCCATTTCAGCCTATCTGAAATGTCAAGCCCGATTAGATTCAACGGATGCACAGGGGGGGTGTCCAGACTACCGAGGTTGCGAGCCGGTAATTCTATCCCCAGTAATCTGCTGGCTCGAAGGTGTCTTTGAACTCGCCAGCCATCCCACGCTGTCTCAAGACAACTGAAGAGGTGCCTCCCGCCCCGCTCCATATTGTCCTGACCATTGGCCCGAGGCTGCATTGAAAGCATTTTCCTCACTCCTGGACGATCGGGGATAAGACCGAAGAGCCAACAGGCCCTGATGCGCCTTCGGTACCCATGAGGAAAAAACAGTGTCCCTATGCCTTCCCTCCCTATGCCTCCCCGCGGCCCACTTGAAGACAGTGTCCCTATGCCCCCCTTTTCCTTGCTCCCGTCCTCTTCCAGTCCCCATCCGGTTCTGCTTTTTACCCTAAAAGGTGTCGTGCTTCTTGAGGGGGCACTTTACCGCACGTCTTCTGATGAGTGTCCCTACGACTTCCTGGCTCCCTTTGACTTCCTGTCCTGAGGAGTGTCCCTACGACTTTCACTTCCTGTCCTGAGGAGTGTCCCTACGACTTTCTCCCTACGACTTTCCGCCGGTCTTGAGGAGTGTCCCTACGACTTCCCCCTACGACTTCCCTCTCCCCATGACTTGCGGTCCTGAGGAGTGTCCCTTTGACTGCCGACACCTTGCCCAGTTTCGTCAAGATAAGTTAATCTATTTGGCAAATTCTTCAGTTTTATTACTCTTCGCAGGTTTACGGGACGGAGGCGATCAGCGTTGGAAGGCACGAGCATTTCGTATTTCAAGATCAAGTCAAAGATTGGCCAGGGCGGCATGGGAGAAGTCTGGGAAGCGACGGACACCAAGTTGAACCGGCGAGTGGCCTTGAAGTTGCTGCCTGAGGTTTTTGCCCAGGACCCGCAGCGGATGGGACGGTTCCAGCGCGAAGCGCAGATGCTGGCGTCTTTGAATCATCCCAATATCGCAGCCATCCACGGACTGGAAGAGGCCGACGGGAAGAAGGCACTGGTCATGGAACTGGTCGAGGGGGAAGATCTTTCGGACCGGATTTCCCGGTCGCCGCTGTCGTTGGAAGAAGCGGTTCCGATCGCCCTGCAGTTGGCGAAGGCGCTGGAGTCGGCACACGACAAGGGCATCATTCACCGGGACCTGAAGCCGGCCAATGTGAAGTTGACGGCGGAGGGCACGGTGAAGGTTCTCGATTTCGGCCTGGCCAAGGCGATGGAGAACGATCCGTCGGTTAGCCCCGATATGACGCAGTCGCCCACGTTGAGCGTGGCGGCGACTCAGGCGGGGATCATCCTGGGAACGGCCGCCTACATGTCACCGGAACAGGCCCGTGGCAAACCGGTCGATCGAAGGGCCGATATCTGGGCTTTCGGAGTCGTTCTGTATGAGATGCTGACTGGAAAGAAGGCTTTCGAGGGAGAAGACCTTTCGCTGACGCTCGCTTCAGTCATGACGCGTTCTCCGAACTGGGAGGCCCTGCCCGGCGGACTTCCGGGTTCGATCAAGGGCCTGTTGAAACGGTGCCTCGAGAAGGATCCACTCAAGAGGCTGCAGTCGATCGGGGAAGCGCGGATCATTCTCGAAGCGTATCTGGCCGATCCTGACGAAGCCGAGTCAATGGAACACCGGCAGGTTCAGGGCACCCAACAACGGGGTAGCTGGACGAAATACGCCGCTGTCGGAATCCTCTGTACGTTAATCGCCGTGGTTTCCACCTGGATCCTGCAACTCGAGGAGCCTCGACAGAAGCTGAGTATGGAAGTTGCATTGTCTGGCGAGGGACAACTGTTGCTCGGGTACGGCCCCAGCGTTGTTCTCTCTCCCGACGGCAATATGATGGCGTACGTCCTTGGGATCGGAACGAATCCCGATGCAAACCGAGTCTATCTGCGTTCGTTGGATATGTTCGATTCGTCAGAGATCGATGGAGGGAATGGAGGCTATCATCCCTTCTTCTCGCCGGATGGAAAGTGGGTGGGTTTTGTCACGACCGGGGAAATGAAGAAGGCAGCCATCACGGGGGGTGCACCGCTTAAGCTCTGCAATGTGAGCCGAAGCCGAGGTGCCAGTTGGGGGCAGAATGGCCTGATTGTGTTCTCACCGAACCCTGAGTCCGAACTCTTCAGTGTTTCAGCGGCCGGCGGAGAACCGGAGAAGCTTACAGAACTGGAAGAGGGAGAGACGAGTCATCGCTGGCCTCAGTTCCTTCCCGATGGGGTACACGTACTCTTCACGGCATTGAATGGTGCTGATATCCGGGAAGCCTCGCTCAAGGTTCTGAATCTCGATACGAAGGAGCAGAAGACGGTGCATCGAGGCGGAACCCAGGGGCGCTATTTGAAGTCTGGGCACCTGCTTTTCTGGAGGGAAGGGAGTGTATTTGCGGCACCGTTTGACTTGAGCGCGATGGAGTTGGAGGCGCTTCCTGCCCCCGTCATTCAGGAAGTGAGGGGTAATCCTGAAGGAGGAGCCCAGTTCGACGCGAGTGAGAACGGCACGCTCGTGTACCTGAAAGGCGGGATTTCAAGTGCGAGGGAGGTTGATCGCAGGTTGACGTGGTTTGATCGAAAAGGTGCAACATCTCTTGCATCACAGGTGACTGGAACCTATGTCTGGGGACACGCACTTTCACCAAATGGACGACAGTTGGCGCTGGGCCGCATAACGGGCGGCAACCTGGACATCTGGGTTTATGACATGGAGAGGGATACTCCATCTCGGCTGACATTCGCCGAGGCAAATGAATGGTATCCAGTCTGGAGCGCGGACGGGAAAGACATCTACTTCACATCCGCGCGGGGTGGAAGGACTCAAATCTATCGTAAGTCGGCCGATGGTTCATCCGACACTGAACAAATCCTTGAGAGCAATAGCGACCAGTATGTGGATTCTGTTTCTGCCGACGGGAAATACATTCTCTTTAGCCGGGATGAATCTGCGTCGAATTCAGATATCTGGTACGCGCCTCTCGACGGCAGTGGCGAAGCCAAGGTCTTCCTGGCCACTCAGTTTAGTGAATCGTTTGCCAAGATTTCTCCGGACAGTCGTTGGGTGGCCTATGTTTCGAATGAAACAGGCGGGAATGAGATCTACGTCAGGCCGTTTCCCGATGCCGGCGGGCGTTGGCAAATCTCCACAGACGGCGGCGAATTCCCGATCTGGGGGGCTGGCTCCACTAAGCTCTATTATCGCTCTGGAGCCGACATCATGGAGGTCGACCTTAATGTAGAGGGGTCCGGTCTTCGTGTGAGTAGTCCCAGGATATCCGTGTCCCTGGAAGGCAACAGTCAGCGAGAGTTCGATGTTACTTCTGACGGGAACCGCTTTTTGGCAGTACTGGACCCCGAGGACTCTGGGAATGTCGGGAGTGAGCACGAGTTTCGTATAGCCCGCATGTCCTTTGACTGGTTCAACAATTTGGAGCAACTGCTATTGCTGGGACGCTAGGTAACATCACTAGACGCTCGAACTTGCGACGAGTTTCTAAAGCACGCCGAACCTATCTCTGCGCGGCGGACGGTTTACTGGCGGATTCAGAAGAGGCAGCCTCTTAGCCTGGTTTCTCACAGGGCCCGAATCAGCTCCAACCATCCTGCGCAGCCGATTCAGGCCCTGCAGGAGAGCCTGCCTCGATCCTTCCCATCGGACCCCCCTGGGCTCCGCGAACAAAAAGGACTGAAGGATGCTTAGTTCACGCTCCAGATTCTCATCGCCCGAGAATCTGCCGAGAGCTCTCAGGGTAGGGATACCCGGAGCTGCCTCCACACGGTCCAGCCACTGATAAAGCTGCCGCATGATGTTCGCCGCATCGCCCTCTCGAACGGCTTGCCGCAGTCGCTCGAACGCAGCGGCCTCCGATGCTTTGTAGAGACGACGCCGTTCAGCCAGTCGGGCGGACCAGGAACGCCACCACTTGGGGAGCATGAGAACGAGAACCACCGCCAGGAGCAGAGCCAGTACCAACGGTAACCCCAAAGAGCGCAGTTGGTGCCACCATGGCCTTTTCGCGGGAAGAATGTCTTCTGTCTCAGGCTCGGGGGGCAAAGGTATTTCAGGGACATAATCGGGATTAGGCGTCGCTTCGAACTCTACTTCCGGCAATCGCGCCTCGCGCATACGCCCAGCGTCCAGATCCCACCAAAACAGCTGGATCTCTGGAAGGTGAAACGTCCCGGGCTGCTGAATCACATAAACGGCCGAATCCTGGCGCAGCCCGCCTACGAACCCCACCCGGTCCTCTGTTCTGTTTTCCAGCCGAGGCGGATCGGGATAGACAGAAAGGCCTGCGACCGGGTCGAAAGCCACGGGAGGCAGGAACATTGCAAAGGTCTGCTCGGCTGACATGGAGATTGTGCGCCGGATAGATGCGCCCACCTTCAGTTCCACCAGCTCAGGGGCGAGATCCTGTTCCAGGGTAAGCTGCCGGGTTGCGACAAAGTAGCCGAGCCCCCTTGCTTCTGGGGGAATCCGTGCCCGGAAGTTCGAGGGTTCCAGCGACAGTTTGACAGGTGCCTGTACCTGGCCCATCCGAACGATCACTTCACCAGCCGGTGTCTGGTATTCGCGAGGCTCCTGGGGATAGATAAGGTAACTGCGCGAGAGTCCATACCAGTTCTGTCCCTCGATCCGCTCGGTGAGGTTTCTTGGGCGCTCATCTGGAAGCAACACCAGGGCGCCATCGAGCTCGAGCTCCGGATACTCAGGGGCTCGCGTCAGCCAGGTCGTCACCAGCACGTCAACGTGGAGCCTCACGGGCTGGCCCACCAACACAGGCCCTGAAGGCTCAAGGCGAGAACGCAGGATCGCCTGAGGATCATCCTGTGCGTGAAGGAAGCCAGGCAGTAAGGCCAGTATAGCCAGGATCCTTTTCAAGGCGATTCCTCCGGGACCCGGGTCGTTTAGATCCGGAATTTGAAGCGGAGAAAGTCGGCAGGCGAGGTCTGGATGTTGCGCATACACATCTCGGCCAACTGCTCCTCGGTCAAGAGCGCCTCATCGACCTCACCTCTCGTGCCAGATTTCCCCTTCTCGTCGAACTGCACCTCGTCGGCCTGGAAGGTCGGCTCTCCGGCCGCCCCCTGTTCCTCAGCC
>CP070717.1:2140338-2143394 GCA_020350445.1 Acidobacteriota bacterium
ACGAACGAAAGCGTCAGGTATCTCCCGCGGCCAGGTCTTCCAGGGCTTGTCGTAAATCCCCCGCTCAGGCCAGGCCTCTGCGAACTGCGGCATACAGAAATGCCCCATGTTCACCAGACAGGTGGAGTCATCGATGATGAACGAGAGCGGCACCCGGTTCATCGGGTTGAGAACCTCAACCGCGGGACCCGTCTCGCCAGACTGTTGAACTGCATGAACCCGGGTGGAGGACCCGCCGGCAGCCATCAGTGCCGCCGCAGTCACCTTTCCGCCCGAAACTAGAAACTTGCGCCGTGTGGTTTCCATTTTTCCCATCGCTCCCCATTCTAAAGGGGGAGCGGGCCAAAGGGTACTGATAAGATGTGACGCGGTGACGCAGTGACGTAGGGCTCCCGGTTCTCGTGCACCCGGCTCCCGGAGACAAGCTGGAAGCTTGTCGTACGACAACCATCCCTGGTTGTCTCTTGCTTCCTTCCCCCGCCCGGAGACAAGCTGGAAGCTTGTCTTACTTCCTGTTCTCCTCCAGAAAGCGTTCCCGTTCGAGGGCGCTGATACCCTCTGTGATCCATGCGGGGGCTTCGCTTCCCTTCAGGTAGTGATCGAACCAGGCAAGGACCCGGCGGTGATAATCGATCTGATTCTCCTTCTTGCGTGCACCATGATCTTCTCCCGGATAGACCAGCATCACCAGGTTCTTTCCAGCCCGGCGGGCATAGTTGTACATCTCCACACCCTGATGCCAGTCGACAACCGAATCCTTATCGCCGAAGAACAGCATCATGGGAGTGTCCAGCCGGTCGATTGAAAGAACTGGAGAATTGCGTATGTACGCCTCCATGTCCTCCCAGTAAGGAACATCCATCCGCGCCTGTCCGGTTTCGAAGTGCTGGGATTCGGGCATCCCCGGCCCCCAATGAAAGGTGCCATAGAATGAGAAGAAGTTCGTGATCGGGGCTCCCGCGATCGAGGCGGCAAACAGATCGGTCTGCGTCGGAATGAAACTCGCCTCGTAACCTCCCCAGGAATGACCCACCAACCCCACTTTCGCGCCGTCGATCGCCTGATTCTCGAGCGCCTTCTTCACGGCCGCAGACACACAATCCAGTGCAGATATGCCCGGATTACGACCTTCATAGACGATATCGGGGGTCAGTACGAAATAGCCCTGGCTGGTAAAGACCGCCGAATTGTATGGTCGACGCTCGGTGGGCACGACGTAGTTGTGCAGGTAATTGGAAAGCCGTTCATAGACATAGACAATCATCGGGTAGGTCTTTCCCGGATCGTAGCCTGCCGGATAATAGAGCGCACCCTGAAGTCGCTTTCCATCCCGGTTCTCATAATCGATCAGTTCGGCCCGCCCCCACTCGAAGTTTTCCTGGAACGGGTTGGTTCGGGTGATCTGGGGCGCCTCGCCCAATTCCTCGCCACCGGCAAAGTAATCCGGGGAATCGTCGAATGCCCCCTGCACATAGGCATACACATCCGCATTCTTTGCCTTGATGAGTCCCGAGACTTCTTTGTCCTTCAGGATGAGTGGTTCGACCTGCGGATGAAGAAGGCCCTGGCCCAGATCGATCCGCACATAACCCTCCTGCTTGGACCAGTAGCCGAAGGCCGACACAAAGAGGGGTTGACCTGGATCGATCGAATCCTGCTCCTCGTCGAGTTGCACGTATCGGTGGACAAGCTCCTCTTCCCGACCGCGGGTCAAGCGGAATGATTCTGAAGCATCGGGTCTAACCGCCCAGATATCGAACCGGTCATAAAGCAGCACCGCCTGGTCTTCATTCAGCCACCCCCCCATTCCCCAGGGGGGCTTCCCTTTCCGTACCGGAACGTCATAATCCTCATCGACGAAAGAACTCTCGATATCACAGGTCAGACAGGATTCAACGCGGCGTTCCACGTCGTAAGTCCGGAAGTTCCCACCCTTGAAGAATAGAAGATAGCGACCTCCAGGACTTGCCCCCTGGAAGTACCAGACTTCCTCAATCACCTTCTGCCGATTTCCCGTTTCGATCTCAATCAGTGAGACATCTTCGCGGGTGTAATCGAACATGTTTTCGAACAGGTAAGGTTTCCTGTCGGTCTCTGTGGCAAACCTGCCGCCCGGCAGGGGAACCACCTCTTCCATCAGGTCAGTTCCCAGTCTGTCAAACCGCTTCCCATCGAGGTTCCAGACGGAACGATAGCCGCGATCCTTGTCCCGTTTCTTCTGTTTCTCCTGCATCGGGATCGTCCGCTCGTCCCTGGCATGCCAGATCTGGACATCTGACACCTCAACTTCAGAGCCGGTTTCCTCCTGAACTACCTCCTCTTCGTCTTCAGCAGAGGCAGCTTCAGCAGTGTCGGTCCCTTTCCCAGGGGCATCCGGAGACGCTTTGACAGGTTCCTCCTCGCGCCAGTCCTGAATCGTGAAAAAGAGGAGCCGTCCATCTTTCGACCATTCCAGTTCGGCGGAGTTGGACACCCGGGAGTTCGAAGGGAAGGAGTCAAATTCCGTCTGGGCGAACACGAACTGCACCGGCTCGCCATCGAGTCCTCGCCAGGCGAGAAGGCTCTGTGTCTCTCCTTCCCTCCCCGTTTCACTCCGGGAACGGTAGACAGCCAGGTCCGCGCTCTCCTCCCTCCAGGACAGGCCACTGTAGGTTGCCTTTTCGGAATCGAGAACGGTGAGGCTACCGCTCCCAGGATTGAACAACTGGACAGCGTTTCCGTCCCGATCCCGGGCCTCAACGGTGAGAGCGAGCAGGTCTCCCCCATCCTGCCAGGAATAGCCGGAGATATTGCCAAGATGCACCAGCGCCCCGGAGGCCAGTACCCGCACCACCAGTCCGGACGAGACCGGCTTCTCCGCATCGGAGTCGGCCGAGTTATTCTCCCTTGACGATTCCTCGGGATACTTCAAGATGGCCAGGTAGCGGCCACTATCACTGAACGAATAGTCCGAGACATTTTCGACTTCATCCTGACGCCGCTCGCCCAGCTCAACGAGCCCCATCTTGTTTCGAACCGGCTTCGATTCCTTTTCAAGCTTCTCCTGCTCCTCTTCC
>CP070717.1:2143494-2146443 GCA_020350445.1 Acidobacteriota bacterium
TCAATCCTGAAGGGAACCTTCGGCGAAGACTGGCCTGACAAAGCGCATGCGAAAGCGAAGGAAGTCTCCGGTCAGCCACTGGAGACATTCAAGGTCACAATTGGCAGCCTGGACGAAGAAATCGAGGCGGCAAGGATGGGCAACCGGATAGAGCAGATTGAGATTGACGGTATGAACCCCTGGATCGATTACCGTAACCTCGACGTCATCGGGGGAACCTGGGTCCAAGTCCTGCGAACCTCATTCCAGAAGCCTGATTCAGGTCGTGTCGGTAACAGTCCCGAGACGGGAACCGTACCTCTTCAGAGGGCAGACTAGCAACACCGAGAGACCCTCGCCTGAGCTCTGTGGGCGGCAAACATGCCGCCTTTCACACAAGGGTCTCTCAACAAACTCCTGCCCGGTAGCCAGAGATCACCAGGCTTTGGTTTCACCAGGCACAGCAATCGGGTAGTCTCCGACGTCATCAGACGTCACCGGAGCCGGACTGGCCAGAGTGAAGTCTTCCAAACCCGGGGCGAGGGAGAGTTCCGACTGCGTGGCTTCTTCCCAGGTCACTTCGGCACCGGAGTAAGTCGCCATCCTGCCCAGGACCGCAGTCATACTGCTCTTGGCGCCATGGTACCCATCGTTCAGGTAATTGCCGTTCTGGATGGCGTCGATGAGATCCTGATGTTCCTGCCGATAGGGATTCCCCATCTGCTCCTGCTTTTCCGCTCTTCCTTCCCCTCCGGAATAGTCTGCGGACCCTCCCATTCCATAGGGTCCCGAACCGACGGTCAGCACTCCTTTGGTGCCATGCACATTGTCGGAGACGTGAGCCCATCCACCTGGCTGTTGTTTTGCCTGGGCGTAATGCCGGGCCCCACTCGGGTAGATGTACTCAACAAAGTGATGATCGAAGATCTGACCATTGCCGCAGCCGATCCGGACCTGCCTTCCTCCCATTCCATTCGCCTTCAAAGGCGGCTCATCTTTCATCATCCAGTTCGCTATATCGATCTCATGGACCGCCTGCTCGACGATGTGATCACCACTTAACCAGGTGAAGGTCCCCCAGCGTCGGATCTGCCATTCCAGTTCCGAGATTCCATCGGGACGACAGTTGAAGTTCGGCCCTCCGCCCGGCATGTTGAAGTAGGTTCGGATGAGGATGATATCCCCGACCTCACCCGCATGGACCCTTTTCATTCCTTCGAGATAGCTTTGCTGATGTCTCCGCTGCAGCCCTACAACCACCTTGAGATCCCTCTCGTCGGCCAGCTTATTCGTCTCCATCAAAAGCCGGTACCCAGGCCCGTCAACGCAACAAGGCTTCTCCATGAAGACATGTTTCCCCGCAGCGATCGCGGCAGCATAGTGGAGTGGGCGAAACGCTGGCGGCGTCGCCAAGAGAATGACATCGATATCACAAGCCAGCACCTTCTTGTAGGCCTCGAATCCAACGAACTGCTGTTCAATCGGCACGTCGACCTTGGACTGGATCTCGGGGACTTCCGACAAGGCCTTCAGGCTGCGATTCAGTCGATCCTCGAACACATCCCCCATCGCGACCAGTTTGATTGGGCTCTTACTCTGCAGTGCATCGTTCGCTGCACCGGTTCCCCTTCCGCCACAGCCAACCAAGCCGATCCTCAGGGTGTCACTGCCCTCGACATAGGCGCTCCTGGCGACACTCAATCCTCCCACCAGGCCGGCGGTCGCTCCGGCAGAACGGCCCAAGAATTGACGCCGCGTGGTCTTACCTGTCTCTGTTGCATTCGTTCCTGGCTTCATTCCTCACTCCACTGTTTACTTAACCCGGGTTGATATCTCCTCCAGATGATACATGCTGCGACCATAAAACCACCATAAGCCTCCCTGGTAAATAGCCGAGGTCAAAATCAACACCAGATAGACAAGGCGCGAGGCCAGAAGAAGCAGTTCACCGAGCATCCAGTCGTCGATCTGGTAGAGGTCGATCAAGAACTGTCTAATTTCCGGCGATAACAGAGCAGTCAACGAGTCTGCACTGGCTGTGTGCAACTGGTAGACGCTGTAAATGACAACTGTCAGGAAAATTCCGACCTGGCTTCTCCTCGCCCACGCGATCCCGGTTTCAACCTGCTCTTTCATTAAGTGGCGCCACCCCAGGATTTCAAACACCCCGAAAGCCGTAATGAGCACGCCGGCCAAAAGCCCAGACCATCCGGGATCGAGTGGGAGCGAGGCGAGGGTCAATACCCCCGCGAAAACAGCAATGGAGATTCCGTTGGACCCAGAAATCCAGATGAGTAAGCGCAGACGTCGATGAACTTCGAGTTCGTCGCCCCGAGTTGAACGGTTTGTCATCATAATCGTGCCACCATTCTCATCGAACAGGAGTGACAACGTCGAGCCCCTGAATCGAACTCTATTCACCTGCCGTGCATTTCAAAATGACGTCAAAACGCGTACCCTTGAACGGCTGGTTTGTCATTCCGGACAGATCCCGTGACGCAACGTGGAGGTTGATTAATGAAGAGATTTCTACAGCTGGGCCTCTTAATGGTTGTTCTCACCAGTTCACTCCCTGGACAGCAGGCCTATCGTCCTTTGGAGACTCCCGCCTACCCGGAGGGAGACGCCGAGAAGGAATGGTACACCGTTGGCGGTGAAAGGCATGGCATCAGTTACTTCAAGAAGCATGAATTCCCAGAGGTTGAGTACACCACCGGAGAGGAACTCACGTTCGATAAGTATCACTCCACCGAGGTGACCTATGCCTGGCTTGAACTCTGGGCAGAGAAGTATCCCAATCTGGTCGATCTCTATGAGGCGGCAGAGAGTTTTGAAGGCCGACCAATCCTCCAGCTAACCCTCACGAACAAGGAAACTGGAAAAGATACGGACAAACCGGCTGCCTACGTCGAAGGCGGCCGGCACAGTGGAGAAGTCACCTCGAGCGAGTCAGTCCTCTGGCTGATTCAA
>CP070717.1:2146543-2150628 GCA_020350445.1 Acidobacteriota bacterium
CAGGTGTTCCTGCATCCAGGAGGATCCCCCTCCCGGCCCATAGGCTAAGACGTCATCGCCAAGGCTGCGCAGGGCAAAAAGTTCTGGAGCACGAGTGGAGAGTTCCCTGACTGTGTAGTAGATCTTAACCTTCAGGTCTTCGGCGTGAGCCTGGTCGATATAGTTCTTCAGTTTTTCGACCGAAAGAAACGGGTAGTTGATGTAGGGGTTCAGTTCATTGGCGTGGTGAATGTTGATGACGTTGGCACCCTGCTCTCTGATTGTCTCGATCGGTTCATAGTTGTGGTAGAAACGGTTCGCCCACTGCCTGGGTGGATCGATCGGTTTGAAAGGCGTGATCAAGAGCCGGAATTTGAAATGGAGCGGATGCCCGGGCTGTAGCTTTCGTTCGCCCGAGAAGGTCCGAATCCTGTAGTTCTGACCGGTATGACGTAACTCACACCCACCGGCACCCCCGTTGTACCAGGAGGTAGGCATCTGCAAAGGCTTCAGCAGATAGAAATTGGTGTTCAGGGGCCTGACGTAATTCTGATCCTTCCAACTCACCTGTAACCCGGCATTGACATCTCCCAGCCACACCGAGTCCTGATTCTTCGTTGGATCCCATTTCCAGTCAAACTGATCCGGGCGGGTTCCCCCTCTGTAGCCCAGGCCCATCATGTATCGGGCCACGTCTTCCTTGATGGGGACTTCGAGCCAAATATCTGACAGCTGTACCGGTTCCGTCGTGGAGACCTTCACCTCAAACTCGAGGTTGCCGTCGAACTCCAGGGAAGCAGTGGTCTCCAGGCTGAGTACCCGGGACGTCCGACGCGACTGCCAGGACACCTCACTCTTGCCGATCTTCTCAAACGAAAGGCCTTCCCCAGTCCAACCCTCCACTTTTCCGGAGCCCGAAAGCTCAACATGCATTCGAACCGGCGAGGAGAGGATCGCCCGGGGCTCGTCTTGTAGCCGAGTCATCTCAGGTGCGAAGTAACTCTCGATACCTGACGGCAGCCCATCTTCGCCGAGTTCTATTGAACGTCCCAGAATTGTGAGCTTCTTCCCCTTAACTGATATCGGCTCGTACGGAGGAACGACCGTGTCATCCAAGGCAATCGTTGAATCGAGCCAGCGCAGGCGGGAAAGTCGAAAGGGGTCACTGTCCCCGGAATCCTCTAAAGTTTGGTTGCCTACCTCGATCGTAACGGGAACTGTCTGTTGAAGCCCACTCTCTGTTCCCACTGAAATCATTCCGCGGTACTCGCCCGCGGAAACTGCCATGGGCACATCCAGTCCCAGCCAGAGGGCATGGACCTTCCCAGCTGCGAGTGATACCGGCCGCTTAAAGGGCTTGCCGGTCCAGTCGATTCCACCCAGATTGAAGCAGCGGAACCTTGAAGCCGATATCAGTTCGCCGCCACTCTCCAGCCGTAGGTCCGAAAACTCGAGACTGACTTCATCCAGGCTCGCGGTCGGAGAGTATACGCCCAGTTGAAACGCCAGGAACTCACCTTTGGCTGCTGTTGCCCGAAACGGTTCACCCGGTTGACGTCCAGCCCATCGGAAAGGCAGGTCTTCTGACATCCGGATCGGATGCTCGCGCGTCTCAGGTATCAGGACGAACCCGAACGGAGCAAAGCGTTCCACCAGTCCTTGCACTTCCGCTTCGGTCGCGACCCGTTCCATTTCGGTGAAAGCATTGACCGACTCGTTCGACTCAAACCTCAGGAACTCGGCCCGTGGAAAGTCTTCCCAGGCGACCTCCTCCGCTTCGAGGCCATTTTGCCTCAGCCACTGCGGGGATGCCGTTTCTTGCGCCGACAGGTACCTGGCGGTTGGGTAGTTGCGCCTTCCTTCCATCTGGTACGGGAGAAAATAGATCCAGTAGTCACTCGGAACAGTAGCCGGCTGGAAGGCAACTCTCCCCGCAATCCGATCCGCGTTCATTACGATGACGTTATCAATCTGCTCTCCGGTTGCTCCATCAACGACGATAATCGCCTTCTCTCCTGGAGCCGCGTCTCTCCGTCTCCACTCCAAGTCGGCCCAGACTACGTCCGCCTCTTCCTGGACTGATACAACGGCGCGATGGTTTCCCAAGCCTTCCGGATCCCATCTTTCCTCTTCCAGCTTCTGCGCATTGATGGAGTTGACCAGCGCCAGCAGTGCCCAGCAGGCCAATACGAAACTTCGCCCCGATATCTTCATCCCAGCTCCCTTACCGCAGTTTGTTTCACACCGGGCACCAAGGCCCGATGAGAATTTGCTGCCTGCAAGGGGGAGTATATCGGGGCCGAATCGGCGAGTGAAGGTGCTTGAAGATTCGGTTGGGTTCCGAATCAAGTCGAATTCGACCTTCGAGATGACCGCAAGAGCTCGTGCAGAGGTCTCGGAGTGGGGAACTTCAGTTCCCCATTTCTCAAGGAGCTCTCAGTTCCCCCGTCGGACATTGGCTCCCTTCACTTCGCACTTCTCTCGCCGTGAGGGTGCGCTGATTGATAAGAAAGCTGAAGCAAGCCTCAGCACTTCAAATGGAAGCCGCGAAAAAGAGTGTCCCTTGCTCCCCGGATCTCGATGCGGTTGCTCCGGAAGCCGGCCAGAGGGAGGCTGGGACTGCCAACTGGAGATCCAATAGGCGCTGCTCTCCTTCGCGGCTAATCTCTTACTTGCTCTGGCGAATAACGATGGGGGCGCTCTCTAGCTTTCCTGATTCCAGGGCGGCCAACATTCTGCTCTCTGCGTCGGGACGATATTCGGGATCGGCAGGGAACCCTAAACCAAAGGTTACGAAAATTTCGAGAGCATTGACGCCATCCGGGTTAGTGAACCCGTACGGCCAAACCTTAACCTGCGTTCCAGTGCGCAATGCATAGGGGCCGTCCCCGTCTTCCAGCCGAATCGGTAAGCCTATCGAACTGCCAGACTCAACATAAAGCCCCTCTGCGTGCTTTCCTAAGGTGTCCAAGTCTAAGGTCACAATAGGGAGATCGCCCTCTACCGCCGGACTGTTGCTCCACCTGATGTAGAAAGCAGCCAAATCACCTTCAGGAATATTGTCCTCGTTGTCATAATACTCATCAACAAACACGCCAGTGCAATCGCTCGGAATCCAGTCGAGTTTCTTTCCCCACTCTCGGCCTATGACCGCCCGATACTTTCCTTCCACGCAGTCACTACTATCAACTTTGATCGTCACAGCGGAATAGACTTTATCCAAGTTGCCAGCCTGCGCACTGCTGGGAACCAGAAGTACGCCGGCCAAGACACAAATCACGTAATGGCTCAATAGTAATCGTCGCATCTTGTTGTCCTTTTTTGATGGATTGAAGTTTCCTCACGCTAACACAAATGCATTCTCTCGGCAAAACGCGCACCTTGACATCACTATCCTTCTCCGATAGGGGGTTGCCTCTTGCGAGGGGTGTCTATCTCGGTCGAAATGGCAAGTAAAGGCCTGAAGCAGGTGGTTGGTCAGCCGTTTCGAACAGGGCTGAGCAAGGCAGAAACCCGCTGAGTCTGCCGAGGATTTCTGGGATCAACCGAGGTCGGCAAATCAGCCTATCCTGAGGAATTCTCAGTCCTGCCCGTCTGGCATCGGCTCCCTTCACCTCGCACTTCTCTCGCCGTGAGGGTGCACTCCTTGACCGGAAAGCTGAAGCAAGCATCGGCACTCCAAATAGAGGCTGCGAAGAAGAGTGTCCCTTACTCCCCGTCGCCCGGCTGGGAACGAAAAAGAGTGTCCCTTGCTCGCTGTCGCCTCCCTTGCTCGCTGTCGCCCCGGCTGGAAACGAAAAAGAGTGTCCCTCCCAGCTCCCTTACCGCAGTTTGTTTCACACCCGGCATTAAGGCCCGATAAGAATTTGCTTCCTGCGAGGGGAGTAGATCGGGGCCGAATGGGTGAGTGAAGGCGGCAGTGAAACTGCCGAAATCCAGAGAGACGGCGGGGAATCCGTATAATCGGATTCCAGTGTTTAGATGTCCTGAAGACTTCGATGGTGGAGGAGCATACCCAGTGGACGGTAGAGAGCGAGGAAACATCAAGGTTGGGGGCGAAGTTGAAATCGTCTTGAAGCAAGACCAACGGACCGGGAAACTGACAA
>CP070717.1:2150728-2157053 GCA_020350445.1 Acidobacteriota bacterium
AGAAGGTGCAGCGCCGGGTACGGAAAGCACTTCTTAATCCGAAGGGTTGAGTTCAACTCATGTACGTCCCACTCTGGCAACCCTTAACTCCCGGAACTCTACTACGGGGTAAAGACAGCACCGTTTCCGAGAGCTTTCCTCTCAACCATCCGCGCGCCCACTATTTCTACCACGCGCGAAATGGGATCTACCATATCGCCCGCAAGTTATCCGGCCTGGGCTTTGGCAAGGTGTTGGTCCCCGCCTATCACCATGGTGTTGAAGTTAAAGCGCTGATTGCCGGAGGCCTGGAACCTGTCTTTTACAACGTAAGCCTCTCGTGTGAGATTGATTTCGGTGACCTTGAAAGCAAGATCTCGGAATCGACTCGGGCACTCGTGGTGACACACTACAACGGGGTCGCACAAGATCTCCGAAGAATAAAGGCCCTGAAGGATGAATACGGACTTGTAGTCATCGAAGACGCCGCCCTCTCTCTTTTCGCACGATGGGGCAACTGGTCTGTTGGACAGGTCGGCCAACTGGCGATCTACTGTCCATACAAGACCTTCCCCCTTCCAAACGGGGGATTGGTGATTGCAAATGACCCTGAGTTTGATCTCGATGTAGAGACTCGCAGACCCAGCCGTTCGGGAACATTGGCCCGCCTCGGCCGCCTGTACCTGAACTGGATAGATACACACTTCAACGGCGCAGGACAATATGTACTCAGCCTTCGGCCCAAGGTAAAGCGTCTCCTGTCGTCGATGAATTACGCTCCTGTACCGATCGGGGACGCACACTTTGATCCCCAAAATACTGACCTGGGAATGTCCCCAATTTCCTTCCGGATCATGGACCGCTGTTCGGTGCCTGAGCTACTCGAACGCAGGCAGAGGAATTTCGACTTGATGACAGATCTCGTTCGAGACCTGGGAACGGCGGCAACTCCGCTGTACCCGGAGAGGCCCGCCGGCTCGGTTCCTCTCTTCTATCCTCTGAGGGTGAGAGACAGAGAACGGGTGTATAACTGTCTGAGAGGATGTGGAATTGAATCGTCTCGATTCTGGAAGACCTGGCTACCGTTTGTGCCGCGCCACAATTTCCCAGACGTGGCAACCCTGCGGGAAGAGGTACTGGATCTACCGATTCATCAGGGTGTATCGCCCAAACAGGTCGAGTACATAGGCTCCCAACTGAAGATCTGCCTCAAAGACTAGCTGCGACCGATGGTAAATCTACATGAAGTTACAACCGTTGAGGGGGTGTCATCGCTTGCCGATGAATGGGGGCATGTTCTCAGTGAATCCTCTGACCGTTGCCTCTTCTTAACTCACGATTGGATTTCGCTCTGGTGGAAGCATTTTGGGACCGGTCGGCAGTTACGAGTTATCGCTGTCCGTGAGTCAGGCAAACTGGTCGCAATCCTCCCGCTAATGAGCTTTCGGACACCTGTCTTTCGCCCCGTCTCATGGTTCAAGGTTCGTGCGCTCCAGACGATCGGCGATTACCATTCCAACCGCGTGGACCTGATTTGTCCTGATCTCCAGCCGCGCTATCTGGAATTGATCTGGGAACGACTTCTGCAGCTCCCCGGATGGTACTTCCTGCGTATCTACCCGCTGCTCGAATCAAGTCAAACTTGCACGGCACTGAGACAGCTGGCTGAGGGTCGAGGCCTCCAGGCGATGTTCATCCCGAGTCAGTCGTCGCCGTACATCAACACCTCGCTTGGTTGGGACAAATTTGTCAGCGGCATCTCACGCGAATACCGTCGCAAGGGGCGAAGGGCCGAGCGCGATGTCGCCCAAGAAGCCTGTACCTACCGCGTCGTCAGAGGAGGCTCCCAGCTTGACGAAGAACTGGACAAGGTTTTCGCAGTCGATGCAAAGGGCTGGGCAGGAAGAGAGGGGACGGGCATATCCTCAACAGCTGAGTTGCGCGCCTTCTACCGGGAGCTGGCTCACTTGGGGGCCCGAAAGGGCTGGCTCAGCCTCGCTCTGGTGGAGATAAAGGGAGAGCTCGCCGCCTATCAGTTCAACTTCAACTACAACCGAAAGATCTACAATCTCAAAGTCGCCTACGATCCCCGCTTCAGGAGATCGAGTCCTGGGCACGTCGCCAGCTGGTTTGGCATATCAAACGCATTCGAACCCGGTGCAGGTATTGACGAGTGGGACTTTCTCGGAGATCAGGATCCCTACAAGCTGGAGTGGACTCAGACGATTCGAAGCCATGTCAAAGTCTGTATCTATCGGCCGAACAGTCTCTACGCCAGATTCCTCTACTGGCTTGATGCCGCCCCTGCCGAATGGGTCCGGCACCGTGTCCGCCGATCCCGGTAAGGAACTCAACGTCTCAGAAACTGCTCCAGTTGGAAGACTTTGAGTCTGAGCCGGGTAAGCCCAGTGCCGACACCGACCGGATATCGGCCCAACTCCAACAGGTCTGAAGAACCCGTTGCCGGCTGTTCGACCGTTGTAACGGCGACCTCGACACCACAGTCACGAAGAACGTCGAGACAATCGGTGGTGTAGTCCTCTCGCTTCCCATTAGGATAGGCAAAAGACCTGCAGGGCCGACAGGTCAATCGGGCCACCTCACGAACTGAAGTTTCGATTTCATGTCGACGCTCCGCCTGGTCCAACCGTTCCAGGATCGAATGAGAATGGGTATGGCCTCCAAACTCAATAAGTCCCGAATCCACCATTTCCGTGACCTGCTCCGGCCACAGCATCTCGAAGCTCCGAGAAAGCCCGTTATACCCATCCCGGTCAGTGTCCAATTGCCCGATAATCTGTCCCAGTTTCTCCTCAAACTGGTCCTGAGCGAAGGGCTTCAGCCAAGCTTTCAGGGCAGTGAAGCAATGTGCCTTTTCCTGCGCGCCAGTGAGCGTGTAGTTAACCCCATCCCACCGAATCGACGGATTCCTTGCGCTCGCAATTGCCAGATAGAGACGGGAATCCCACAGCATTTCCTTCGTGCCGATCAGCCCAGTTGTCAGGAAGACCGTAGCTGGCAGGCCCGCATCTTTCAGAATGGGAAATGCGACATCGAAATTGTTCCGATACCCGTCGTCAAAGGTGATCACCACGGCGGGGCGTGCTTTGGAGGGCTGAGCCAAGCGTTTTCCAACAGCACTTAACGGGATGACATCCGCATAGCACTTCAGAAACTCGACATGGGCCCGAAATGTCTCTGCCGAGAGGACACACCAATTCCGGAAAGGAAGGTCTGCATCGACTACCGAGTGATACATCAGGATGCTCACACCGCGGGCCAATCCAAACCGATTCAGTAACTGGGGTAAGATACGATCGCCAACCATGGTGGTAACTCAGCCTGCTCGCTCCGGTTTTCGGAAATGGATCCCCGAACGGCAGGAGTCCTCGGCGAGTATACCCCTTTTGTGCGATAGAAAACGGTCAACCCATGAAGTCTTTTACGATAATCTTCGCGGATCCCTTTCTCGTGGCTATTGACAAACCACCATCGATGCTGGTTCATCGGACGACGATCTCGACGGATCGGGTGTTTATTCTTCAACAGCTGAGGGAACAGCTGGGACGTCACGTGTTTCCTGTGCACCGCCTCGACCGCGCCACTTCAGGACTACTGTTGTTCGCACTCAACTCCGAAACCGCCGCCTTGATCGCGAAGGAGTTTACCGAAGGTCGGATTCAGAAGAAGTATATGGCGGTGGTCCGTGGATTCACCGATGCTGAGGGAGCCATCGATCATCCCATTAGAGATTCGGGAGAAGCGAAGGTTCAAGAGGCCCTGACCGAGTACAGAACGATTGATCGAACTGAGGTACCGATCGCCGTTCGGCCGCATCCGAGCGCTCGTTATTCGCTAATCGAAGTGCTCCCACAGACCGGTCGCCGACATCAGATTCGTCGTCATCTCAAGCACATCTCCCACCCAATCATCGGTGACGTCCGATACGGCGACGGCAGACACAATCGACTCTTCCGAGAGCAGTTCGGTATCAATCGCCTGCTGTTGCACGCCACTGCCCAGGCCTTCAAACATCCGATATCAGGCAAGCTGCTTCAGCTGGAAGCTCCCTTACCGGAGGAGTTCTGCTCCCTCGCGCGGCTGTTCCGATGGAAGATCTAACAGGAACTCCTGCCACCGCTCTGAGCACAACCCCGCCAATCTGTAATAGTCTTTATGACTGAAATGGAAGCTCGGGACGCATCATGGCACTGATCAGTCTGGACAAGGTACAGGTTAGTTTCGGAGGGCCGCTGATCCTGGACGACGTGTCTCTGACCGTCGAACCAGGGGAGAAGACCTGTCTTCTCGGGCGAAATGGTGTGGGAAAGTCCACCCTTTTGAAGGTGATCGCGGGAGAGATCATTCCCGAGAAAGGCGGAAGAGCACAGGGAAGAATGACCCGAATCTCGCGATTACCGCAGGAAGTTCCTCCGGGTATTGAAGGACAGGTCTTCGACGTTGTCGCAGCCGGGCTTGGACCTGTGGGTGAACTTGTCCGGAAGTATCACCAGTTGAGCTCGCGCATTCATCTTTCATCCGATGAGAACGCCCTCAAAGCCCTGGCCGATGTTCAGCATGAGCTGGAAGTCTCAAACGGCTGGCAGACGGAGCAATGGGTTGAAACAGTGATCTCGAGGCTGAACCTGCCCCCCGATATCGAATTCAAGACTCTTTCAGGGGGTTTACAGCGACGCGTGCTCCTGGCTCAGGCAGTTGTCACCGAACCCGATCTGCTGTTACTCGACGAGCCCACGAACCACCTCGACATCGAGTCGATCCGCTGGTTGGAAGACTTTCTTTTGGATTACAGAGGAGCAGTACTCTTCATCACCCACGACCGCACCTTTCTGCAGCGCTTGGCGACTCGAATCCTCGAACTCGATCGAGGAAGGCTAACAGATTGGCCGGGGGACTACCGGGCCTACCTGCAGCGGAGAGAAGAACTCCAGCAGGCCGAGACCCGGGAATCTGAACGACTCGATCGTAAGCTGGCACAGGATGAGACGTGGCTGAGAAAAGGTATCAAAGCCCGCCGCACCCGCAACGAGGGACGCGTCCGGGCCCTACTCGCTCTGCGAGAGAAGCGACGCAACCGGCGTGAAGAACCCGGATTGGCAAAGCTTCAACTGCAGACCGCCGCTCAATCGGGAAAACTGATCGCCCAGGTGGAACACATCAGCTTCGACTGGGACTCCCAGCCTATTGTGCAAGACTTCTCGACCATCATCCTGCGCGGCGATCGGATTGGAATCATCGGGCCCAATGGGATCGGGAAGACCACATTGATCAATCTCCTGCTCGGTCAGCTCAAACCCAGCATGGGAAAGGTACAACTTGGCACGCGACTCGAGGTCGCCTACTACGATCAGATGCGGGCTCAGTTGGACGAGGAAAAGAGTGTCAAGGACAATGTGGCCCACGGAAGAGATCGCATCACGTTCAATGGTAGAACACGCCACATTTACGGATACCTGGAAGACTTCCTGTTCACCCCTGAAAGGGCAAAGATGGCAGTCAAGGCCCTTTCGGGGGGAGAGCGAAACCGTCTTCTTCTGGCAAGGCTCTTCAGTAAGCCGGCAAATGTCCTGGTCATGGATGAGCCGACCAACGATCTGGATATCGAGACACTGGAACTCCTCGAAGACCTTCTATTGGAATACCAGGGCACCCTCCTCCTGGTGAGTCATGACCGGACCTTTCTCGATAATGCCGTAACCAGCTGCCTCGTGATGGAGGGAGACGGGAAGATCCAGGAGTACATTGGCGGCTATGACGACTGGATCCGCCACAAAGCTGCGCTATCCGACTCAGCTTCGAATCCGGCGGAGTCAGAATCAAAGAAACAAACTCAGAACAAGAGGCCGAAGACCAGCAAGATTGGTTTATCTTACAAGGAACGAAAGGAACTGGAGGAGTTGCCGGCCCGCATCGAGCGGCTGGAAACTGAACAACGGGAACTCCATGAAAGGTTGTCCGCCTCCTCCCTCTACCAGCAGCAGCCTGAACAGGTATCGGAGATGAACCGGCGATGGGAAGAAATCGCAGCTGAGATCGATGAAATCTATACTCGCTGGGAAGACCTCGAGGCTCGCACCCTCGAGTAACTAGTGGGGTGGGTCGCCGCCCACATCTGAAGCGACTCGCCTCAGGACCTCGAGAAGTTGTTCGATCGAATAGGGCTTAATGGCGATCCCCTTGAAACCGTATTCCTGATAACGCGCCATTACCGGATCGTTCGCGTAGCCGCTCGAAACGATACAGTTCGCCTCCGGATCCAAGGCTAGTATCTCTTTGATGGCATCCTCTCCCCCCATGCCTCCGGGGATCGTCAGATCCATGATGA
>CP070717.1:2157153-2174411 GCA_020350445.1 Acidobacteriota bacterium
CAACCTGGGGGCCGAGGTCCACGGAAGCGGAGTCAACTTCGATAATCTCGAGACACACGACACGCGTACCCTGCTGCCCGGGGTTGGTTGCACCATCGAGCCGGGGATCTACCTCGACGAGTTTGGCGTGCGAAGCGAGATCAACCTGTACATGACCCCCGAGGGGCCTGAGGTCACGACTGCTCCGCAGGATGAGATTCTGACATTCGAAGTCTAGCCTGCTGAAACTGAGGCTGGCGAACTGATGCATATCCTGGGAATCTCCGCTTTCTACCATGACTCGGCGGCTGTCCTCCTGAGGGATGGGAAGATCGTAGCCGCAGCGCAGGAAGAACGCTTTACGCGGAAAAAGCACGACGCCAGCTTCCCCCGGGCGGCAATTGAGTTTTGTCTTCAGACAGCGGCAGCTGAAGTCTCGGACCTGGATTATGTGGTCTTCTACGAGAAGCCGCTGCTCAAATTCGACCGTTTGATCGAGACCTATCTATCGTTTGCTCCCTTCGGTTTCATGAGCTTTCGACAGGCCCTTCCGCTTTGGCTTCGGGAGAAGCTCTTCACCCATCGGGTTCTGGATGAAGGACTGAAGAGACGTTACCCGGGCCGTTTCGTTTATACCGAACACCATGAGTCGCATGCGGCCAGTGCTTTCTTTCCTTCCCCTTTTGAGGAGGCGGCAATCATCACGATGGATGGTGTCGGGGAGTGGGCCACGGCAACGATTGGTGTCGGGGCGGGGAATCGGGTCGAGATCCTCCAGGAGATCCATTTCCCCCACTCACTGGGATTGCTCTATTCGGCGTTTACCCATTTCGCCGGATTCAAGGTGAACAGTGGAGAATATAAGTTGATGGGACTCGCTCCCTACGGGAGTCCGAGGTATGCCGACCAGATCAGGCGGGAGTTGATCGATATCAAAGAGGATGGGTCGTTTTCACTCAATATGGCCTACTTCAACTACTGTCAAGGCTTGACGATGACTGGTCGGCGCTTCCATCAACTCTTCGGCTCAGAACCGAGGGAGCCCGAGACGCCGATTACCGAGTTCTTCATGGACATCGCCGCCAGTGTGCAGCAGGTCACCGAAGAAGTGATGTTGAAAACCGCCGCTCATGCCCATCGTATTACGGGAAAGAGATCTCTCTGCCTGGCCGGCGGGGTCGCCCTCAACTGTGTCGGAAACGGCAAGATTTTGAATGAAGGACCGTTCGAACAGTTCTGGATACAACCTGCGAGTGGAGACGCCGGTGGCGCCTTGGGTGCAGCACAGTTCGTTTGGTATCAGCTGCTGGATAATCCGAGGAAACCCGGGCCGTCGGATCAGCAGCGAGGAAGTCTTCTGGGACCGCGTTACGCGTCGAACGACATTGTTCGATTCCTCGAGGAGCGGAACGCGGTCTATCAGGTGGTTGAAGATGAGCAGGAACTCTGCGAGATGATCGCTGAATTGCTCGCCGGAGGACAGGTTGTCGGCTGGTTTCAGGGCCGAATGGAATTTGGACCTCGGGCCTTGGGCAGTCGAAGCATCCTGGGGGATCCCCGTTCCGATTCGATGCAGAAGGTGATGAACCTCAAGATCAAGTTCAGAGAGTCGTTCAGGCCGTTTGCCCCGGCCGTTTTGAGGGAGAAGGCAGGTGAGTTCTTCGAAGTGCCGGAAGCGTTTGACAGCCCGTACATGCTGATTGTTGCTCCCGTACGGCAATCAAGGCGCTCGGATTGTGCTGAGGAACTCAAGGGCCTGAAAGGTTTCGAGAAACTCCCAGTTCGCCGATCTGAACTGCCAGCTGTCACCCATGTCGACTTTTCAGCTCGTGTCCAGACGGTCGATGCAGAACGTCATCCCCGCTTTCACCGGCTGCTCAGCTCCTTCGAAGCAGTGACGGGCTGCCCAGTCTTGATCAATACGAGCTTCAACGTACGGGGTGAGCCGATCGTGTGTTCCCCCGATGACGCCTACCGTTGCTTTATGGCGACCGACATGGATGTACTGGTTCTCGAGGACTGCGTCTTGTTAAAGAAGCACCAGCCCAGCGAGAATCGTGTGGCGAGTGAATCCCATCTGGCGCAGTTTGAATTGGATTAAGCTGTGAAGGACATCGTTCTCGGACCGAGATTGTATGAGTCTGATTAAGATTGACTGGAACCCGGGAAAGAAGGCATTGCGACAGTTCGGCCTGACCATGCTCATCGGACTGGGCGTTGTCGGCGTGCTGTTGGCCTGGAAGTGGGGATCGTTCTCAGGACAGGCGTCCTGGACTGGTCCTTTTGTACTCTGGGGCATCGGAGTGGCAATGGGACTGTTCGCACTATTGGCTGCTGATTGGCTCAAGCCTGCCTACCTGTTGTGGATGGGCTTGGCATTCCCGATTGGCTGGCTGATGAGCCACCTGTTTCTACTTCTGGTCTACTTTGGAATCTTTACACCGGTCGCACTCTTTTTCAGGCTGGTCGGAAGGGACGTGTTGCGACGACGTAAACGAAACAGGAACGATTCCTACTGGATCGCCCGTCGGAGCCAGCCGGTTGCCAGGCGGTATTTCCGCCAGTTTTAGGGTTGCATTCAGACAGAGTCGAATCCGATCCCGGCGAGGGTTTGGGACTCACTCGAGTTGATTGGGAGTTGTCATGGATCGAAACGAATTCCTCAGGGAATCAGAGCAGGCTCGAACCGGGATCATCCGCGAGTTTCTACACTTTCTCGCTCATAACAAGAAATGGTGGCTCCTGCCGATCATCCTTGTCTTGTTGGTCTTTGGCCTGCTCCTGGTACTGGGAGGGACCGCTGCCGGACCCTTCATCTATCCGTTGTTTTAGCCCTGTAACTTTCCAGTGTGCAGTCCCTTCGCCATTCGGTGGACAAACATCTGACAAGGGGCCTGTTTTCTTGAAAGAATCTGGACAACGGGGTACGCTTGAGTATCATGTCGACCCGTACAAACCCGACGTTACATTCGATTGGCGTCGTATCCCGGCGGACGGGCCTGAAGCCCGATGTCATTCGGGCCTGGGAGCGCCGCTATAAGGCTATCGAGCCTCGCAGAAGTGAGACGAACCGTCGATTTTATGACGACGAGGATGTGGCGCGCCTGCTTCTCTTGCGCAAGGCAACACTGGCGGGCCGGCAGATTGGCCAGGTGAGTCATCTCTCGACTGAGGAACTGAGGGAACTGGTTGAAGGGGATGAAGCTGCGATTGCCAGGGCCCCCCGTGGAGCAGGGACCGTACTCGATGCTCCTGAAGATGGGCCACTCGAAGCCTGCCTGTCGGCTGTTGAGAATCTGGATGGCCAGGCCCTGCAACTCCATCTGGAGAGAGGGGTCATCGAATTGACGTTCCCGAAGCTGCTCGAGCAAGTGATCGAACCCCTTTTGGTGGCTGTAGGGACGATGTGGCAGGATGGTGACCTGCGGATCGCCCACGAGCACCTGGCTTCGTCCGTCGTCCGCGGTGTCCTCCACAGCCAGATGTCGAACTATGTTCCGCCGACGAATGCCCCTTCGATCATCGTGGCCACTCCGGCCCGGCAGGTTCACGAGATGGGGGCCTTGATTGTTGCCGCCGTCGCAGCCATGGAAGGCTGGAGGGTGGTCTATCTCGGAGCAGATCTGCCTGCCGATGAGATTGCGGCAGCGGCAAGGCTGAAGGGTGTCGAGATCGTTGCACTGAGCCTTGTCTACCCCGTCGATGATCCGAAGCTCAATGGCGAATTGACGCGTCTCCGAAGGCTTCTGGGAGAAACACTGCCGATTCTTGTCGGTGGAGTCGCGGCGCAGTCATATCAGCCGACGCTGAACCAGCTTTCATGCAGGTTTGTCGGCTCCTTGGGTCGATTCCGGGAAGAACTGCGGCGTCATCGAGTCGGTTCTGTCGAATCTCGGGGTCGGGGGAGCAAGACGGTTGAGTGAGAGATCCGGTTGGCGAGTCCTGATTGTCGGATGCGGAAGTGTCGGCATCGAACTGGGGCGTCAACTCACTGAATCGGGGCATCTTGTATGGGGGATGAGACGCACCGTCTCGGCGCTTCCCTCGTATATCCTGCCCATCCCGGGGCGGCTGGAGACGCTGGAAGGTGCTCCGGAACTGCCTCCTCAGCTCGACTTTGTCGTATTGACGAGTTCCAGTGATTCTCGGACCGATGATGGGTACCGCCGAGCTTACGTCGATACGGCGGCAAACCTGCTGACGGCCCTGGTTCAGCA
Source organism: Acidobacteriota bacterium (assembly GCA_020350445.1). Classification (GTDB taxonomy): domain Bacteria; phylum Acidobacteriota; class UBA6911; order RPQK01; family JAPXNP01. The sequence goes on from CP070717.1 coordinate 2,161,350, forward strand.
GGGACAAGGTCCGACAAGGATACTCGTGGCTTCGAGTACGGGAGTTTACGAGCAGGCCGGGGGAGAATGGATTAACGAGGATTCCCCGGCGTCTCCGCAGTACTTCACCGGCAAGCGCCTGCTTGAAGGTGAACAGGTGATTCTGTCCGGCCCCTTTCCATCGACGATCGTCCGCTTTGCTGGGATCTACGGTCCGGACCGAATCCGTCTGCTGTCCAGGGTTGCGCGGGGTGAAGAGGTTCGTCTCGAGGGGGACCCGATCTACACGAACCGTATTCACCGGGATGACTGTGCCGGAATTTTCCGTATGTTACTCGGCCATGACTACCCTCGAAGCGTCTACGTTGGAGTTGATCATGAACCGGTGGAACGCTCGGAGTTGCTCTGTTGGCTGGCCGAACAGTTGGGCGTCCCCGTGCCGCCTGTGGTTTCCGGTGCCGATCTGAGTGCGCGTCTGCTCAGAAGCAATAAGCGGTGCAGCAACCGGGCGATCGTCGAAGCAGGTTACCAATTCAGGTTCCCGACCTTTAGAGAAGGTTACGGTCGTCTGATCGAGGAAATAAAGGCGTCTTCAAGGTCTGAGCACCCAATCTAGCTGAGCTGTAACCCGATTACCCGCATCATCTACCCTTCAGGTTCACGAAACATAGTATAACTAGTATGCATATTGGTCTTAGGATCAAGTTTTGGTCCTGTCCCGAGTTATTCGGCCCGGTCTCTCGGCTCGAGTCGGGTCCTCATTTAAGAACACTTTGGAGATTTACTGATGTCGAAATTGACCGTTGGTGATTTGGCTCCCGACTTCAGTGCGGTGACCGATCAAGACCATAAGGTTTCATTGAAGGATTTTAGAGGGCAGAAGGTTGTTCTCTATTTCTATCCCAAGGACAACACTCCCGGTTGTACCAACCAGGCCTGTGCCTTTCGAGACAGCTACGGGGAGATCGAGGCAAACAACGCCGTTGTCCTCGGGGTCAGCCCCGATGGGGTGGAGTCGCACCGGAAGTTCCGATCGAAGTTCAATCTACCCTTCGAGCTTCTTGTCGACAGTGAGCACGAGATTGCCGAACTCTACGGAGTTTGGGGTGAGAAGTCGATGTATGGTAGGAAGTACATGGGGATTATCCGGAGCCATTTCGTGATCGATGAGCAAGGAAAGCTCGTCGATGTTCAGTACAAAGTCAGTCCGAAGAAGAGTGCCCCTGGTGCACTGAAAGTGATCAAGTGAAGCAAGTAGAGAATACCGCAGTGATGAAGCCCGAAACTGAATCGTACTGGGCATCGTTTGTCCAGTGGTTCGATAGTCATGCCGGCCCAGACGATGTCCCGGAAACCGAGAAGAAGAAGGTTGACTGGGTGAGGGCAATTCCATTCTATGCCCTGCATTTAGCCTGCCTGGGTGTCATCTGGGTGGGATGGAGTTGGACGGCTGTCCTCGTCGCGGCAGTTCTCTACGCGATTCGAATGTTCGCAGTTACTGGCTTTTATCATCGCTACTTCTCCCATCGAACGTTCAAGACATCGCGTCCTGTGCAGTTTTTGTTCGGCGTGTTGGGAAATAGTGCAGTTCAGCGGGGACCGCTCTGGTGGGCGGCAAATCACCGCCATCACCATCGGCACTCGGACCGAGAAGAGGACATTCACTCCCCGATCCAGGATGGTTTCTACTGGAGCCATTTTGGCTGGATCACCAGCAAGGGAATTTTCAAGACGAAATTGGATTATGTTCGTGATCTCGCAAAGTTTCCCGAGTTGCGCTGGCTGGATCGATTCGACAATTTTGTCCCGCTCGCCCTGGCGATCGGCTTGTTTGGCTTTGGAGAGCTGCTGCGTTTAGTAGCGCCGGGCCTGGGGACGACGGGGCCGCAGTTATTGATCTGGGGTTTCTTTATTTCAACGGTTGTCCTGTTTCACGGTACCTGTACGATCAACTCGCTGGCTCATACATTCGGCCGTCGCCGTTATGAGACGACCGACCACAGCCGCAACAGCCTTATCCTGGCATTGATTACGTTGGGAGAAGGTTGGCACAATAACCATCACCATTTCCCGGCGTCGACGAGACAGGGTTTCTTCTGGTGGGAAGTTGACCTGACGTACTACGTCCTGGTCTTGTTCTCCAAGCTGGGATTGATCTGGGACCTCAGAGGAGTCCCGGAGCACGTCCGGTCTGCCCGACGATTATGAAGATCGCTATAGTAGGTTCTGGTGTATCGGGCCTCGTAACAGCACACCTGCTTTCAGCAGAGCATGATGTGGTGCTGATTGAAGCGGATGACCGGCTGGGAGGGCACACCAACACGATTGAGGTCACGCTGGATACTGACAGGAGTTATCCGGTGGATACGGGCTTCATCGTTTATAACGAAAAGACCTACCCGAACTTCTGCCGTCTGCTCCGTCGACTCGGAGTCGAATCGAAGTTGTCGAACATGAGTTTCAGTGTCCGATGCGAGGCCACCGGACTCGAATACAACGGGACTTCGATGAACTCCTTGTTTGTCCAGCGCTCGAACCTCTTCCGACCCCGTTTCTGGAGAATGGTTCGAGATATCTTGAGATTCTACCGGGAGGCGCCGGAGTTACTGGAAGCGGACACCAGCGTGACACTGGGAAGCTACCTCGATCAGAAGCAGTTTTCCCAGGAGTTCGTCGATTGGCACCTGATTCCGATGGGTTCGGCGGTCTGGTCGACGGGCCGCGAGAAGATGAGAGACTTTCCTGCCCATTATCTCGTTAAGTTCTTCGACAATCACGGGTTCCTTCAGGTTGCTGAAAGGCCTCAGTGGCGGGTACTCCTCGGTGGTTCGAAGAGCTATATCGAGCCGATTTGCCGGCCTTTTCGTGAGAAGGTGCGGTTGCATTGTCCAGTCCGTGGAATCCGTCGCCGACCCGATGGAGTGGATGTGACGACACCTGAGGGAACGGAGTCTTTCGATGAAGTGGTGTTGGCGACCCACAGTGATCAGGCTTTGGCGGTTCTGAACGACGCAAGCGATGCCGAACGTGAGATTCTCGGAGCGATCAGATACGAGAAGAATGAGACTGTGCTGCATATGGATGAATCATTGCTTCCCATTCGTAAGCGCGCGCGAGCTAGCTGGAATTACCACCTCGGCAGATCCGTCGAACAGGATCGGCCGACGGTTACCTACTACATGAACATGCTTCAGGGGATCTCCGCGCCGGAGCATTTCTGTGTCACCTTGAATGCCACTGAAGCCATCAACCCTGAGAAGATCATCAGGAAGCTGTCCTACCACCATCCTGTCTACACCCGGGAAACACTGTCGGCTCAGAAGCGTCGATCAGAGATTGACGGCGTCAACCGAACCCACTTCTGCGGAGCCTACTGGGGTTACGGTTTTCACGAGGATGGCGTCCGTAGTGCTTTGGATGTATGCCAGAGGTTTGGAGTTAGTCTTCAATAGGAGTCCCCTGTAGGGTGAAGAGCAGCATATTTGAAGGAACGGTTCGCCATCGCCGATTTGGCCCCCAGGCGCATGCGTTCCAGTATCGGCTTTTCATGATGTATCTCGATCTAAACGAGTTGACTGAAGTTTTTCAGACCAGCCCGTTCTGGTCGAGTGAAAGGCTCAACCTCGCCCAGTTCCGAAGGTCGGACTACCTGGGAGACCCAGATATCCCGCTCGAGGAGGCTTTGTCTGACCTGGTGAAAAGAAGGACCGGGAACCCGCCAACCGGCCCGATTCGCTTGCTGACCCATCTCCGTTACTTCGGCTACTGCTTCAACCCGGTCAGCTTTTACTTCTGTTTCGATTCGTTGGGTGAGTCAGTCGAGACCGTCGTCGCAGAAGTCAACAACACCCCCTGGGGAGAACGGCACTGCTATGTTCTGAATGAAGCGATCAACCGGGGCACCCTCGAGAAGAAACGCTACGAATTTGGCAAGCAGTTCCATGTCTCGCCGTTTCTGCCGATGGACATGGATTACCGCTGGAGCTTCTCGACTCCGGAATCGTCGCTGACTGTCCACATGGAGAATTGGCGGGAAGATCAGAAAGCGTTCGATGCAACCCTGGTACTCCGGAGACGAGAGATCACCCCCTCTGCGTTGAATCTCCTCTTGTTGAGGTTCCCTTTGATGACGAGTCGGGTGATCGGTGCGATCTACTGGAATGCTTTCATTCTCTGGCTCAAGCGAACGCCATTCTTTACGCACCCAGCAAAACTAGAGAAATCGATCGGGGCTGAATGATGACCAAACTCAGAGAAACAGCTTTAGAAGGCGAGTATTCCAGGGATGTAACCGATGCAGGCTCGACCTCATTGGCGCGAGCTCTTGTCAGGCGTCGGATCTTTGATCTGCTGAATCAACTTGAAGGTGGGATTCTTCGGCTGGTGATCGATGGCGATGTGAAGGTCTTTGGCAGACTGGATGCATCAGATGGATTGGAGGCGACGATCTTCGTCCACGATGAACGATTCTTCACCGCGATTGCCTTTCGAGGCAGTATGGGAGCCGGCGAATCCTACATGGACGCCTACTGGACGACGGATAACCTGACGGCCTTGATTCAGATTATTGCGCGTAATCGGCGGCTGATGAGCTCGGTAGATAGTGGGCTTGCCCGTCTCGTTTCACCCCTCTACCGATTGGCGCATCGGCTTCGTCGAAACTCGAACCGTGGGAGCCGCAGAAACATCGCGGAGCACTATGATCTCGGCAATGAATTCTTCTCTGTCTTCCTGGACGAGACGATGATGTATTCGGCAGGCTTTTTTGAATCGGAGTCTTCTTCGTTGCGGCAGGCCTCCGTCGCCAAGGTTGAGCGAATCTGCCAGAAACTGAAGCTGAACCCGGCTGACCATCTGATCGAGATCGGAACTGGGTGGGGATACTTCGCCATCCATGCCGCCAGGCACTACGGGTGTCGCGTGACCACAACGACCGTCTCCGAGGAGCAGTACCGCTGGGCTGTTCGGCGGGTGAAAGACGCTGGATTGGAGAGCCGTATCGAGGTGTTGTTGCAGGACTACCGTGATCTGAGGGGTAGCTACGACAAGCTGGTTTCAATCGAGATGATCGAAGCGGTAGGTCATGAGTTTCTCGGTGTATATTTCCGAAAGTGCAGTGAATTGCTCAGACCGAATGGCCTCGGCCTCATTCAGGCGATCACCATGGCTGAGGAGTTCTACGAACGCTCCCGTCAGTCTGTTGACTTCATACAGAGGTACATCTTCCCCGGGAGCGACATACCCTCACTTTCCAGTTTGAAGGATTGGATTGGCAGATCTGAGGGGCTATCTCTTCTGGGTGAAGAGGATCTGACCGCTCATTACGCGGAGACGCTCAAACTGTGGCGCGAGCGTTTCCTTGCCGGAACATCCGAGATCCGTAGCCAGGGTTTCCCGGATCGTTTTCTGCGGATGTGGGATTTCTACTTCAGCTACTGTGAAGGGGGATTCCGTGAGCGGCATATCGGTGACTACCAGTTGTTGTTATCCAAGGCGACTGACGGTCGCAGGGACGGGAGTCAGGGATGAGGCTTGACCTGGTCGCCAATGCAGTAGCCTTTCAGGTCGGGTGGTTTGCCTGCGTGCTCGGCGCCGCATCAGGGAACGGTTGGATCGGCCCGCTGTTTGTGGGCCTGTTCGTTCTCGTACAGCTCTGGATCACCGAAGAGCGATGGAAGGAAGTTCATCTGCTGCTGGGTACTCTTGTCGTGGGATGGTCGTTCGACACTGTCTTGATTGGACTGGGGTATTACAGCCCGGTCTCAAACGTGTTCGAGGGGTGGGGCTCTTCCCCCTGGCTGGTCGCAATGTGGGTTAACTTCGCCTTGACCTTGCGCCACTCGATGCGATGGCTCAAGGGCCGCTACGGATTGGGAGCGGTGATGGGGGCGGTCTCTGGCCCCCTCGCTTACCATGCCGGAATCCGACTCGGGGCGATGACTATGCTTGACGGGCCCTACATCATGACCCTACTGCTTTCAATCGGGTGGGCGATCGCCGTCCCACTTCTCATTTGGCTTGCCTGGAGGGAGGATCCGTGAACCTGTCGACCTTTGAGCAGATTTTGATAGCCGGAGCTTTAATGGTTGTTCTCATGCTGGTGCTCTGGCTGGTTCAACTGAGAACGAAGGATGCCGGCATAGTCGATGCGGGATGGGCCGGGGGACTCGGCCTGACAGCGATATTCTACGCTGTGACCACTCCCGAGGCGGGCTGGCGCCAGATCATTCTCGCAGTCGCTGCGGGAACGTGGTCATTTCGTCTCGCCGGGTACCTTCTCTTCAATCGGGTCCTCCGTGGCGAAGAGGATGGACGCTACCAGACACTCCGCCGCAACTGGGGAGCTCGGGCACCGTTTTATCTACTTCTGTTCTTTGAATTCCAGGCTGGACTGGTCGTTCTGTTTTCGATCCCATACCTGGTGGTGGCCAGGAATACGATTCCTGCACTGGGGTGGACCGACGTAGTCGGAGTGATCATCCTGCTGGGAGCCGTCTGGGGTGAGGTGACAGCGGACCGGCAGCTCGCCCGATTCCGTTCGAACCCCTCAAACCGTGGGAAGACCTGCCGGGTCGGTCTCTGGAACTTTAGCCGCCATCCGAATTATTTCTTCGAGTGGTTGCACTGGTGGGGATATGTGTTTCTGGCCATAGGGTCTTCCTGGTGGTGGATCGCCCTCCTCGGGCCGGGGATCATGCTTCTCTTTCTGTTCAAGATCACCGGGATCCCGGCGACTGAAAAGCAGGCCCTGGCGAGCCGTGGTGAAGATTATCGCCGGTATCAGCGGGAGACGAGCGCATTCATCCCCTGGCCGCCGAAGAAGGAAGCTAGATGAAGGGACTTTCCTTAGCACTTAAACTGGTGGAGAAGGGGCTGGTTCCCGATCCGTTGTCGCGTATTGGGATTCGTCGTCTACTCGAGCAGAGGCTGCGCGAGGAAGACAAGGGAAGCGAGAGCGCCAACCGGGAGCATCAGGCTGCTTTTATTCGTGAACTCCGCTCGAGTCCCGTCGCAATTCATACCGACCGGGCCAACGAACAGCACTATGAGCTGCCGCCCGAGTTCTTCCTGCGGGTTCTCGGTCGTCATCTCAAATACAGTGGCTGCTACTGGCCGGAGGGGGTGTCCGGCCTCGATGATGCAGAGGCTGCCATGCTCGACCTGACCTGTAAGCGAGCCGAACTGAAAGATGGCCAGACCGTGCTGGAACTCGGCTGTGGTTGGGGCTCCCTCTCCCTTTGGATGGCGGAGAAGTTCCCGGCTTCCAGAATCACCGCAATGTCGAATTCAGGCCCGCAGCGGGAGTTTATTCTGAATCGTGCCCGGGAGCGGGGCCTTCGGAACCTGGAAGTCCTGACAAGTGATATCAACCAGTTCGAGCCCGGTCAGCGCTTTGATCGAATCGTCTCAGTTGAAATGTTTGAGCATGTCCGCAACCATGAGCGACTCTTGAAAAGAATCGCGGCCTGGTTGAGGCCTGAGGGTAAGCTGTTCGTCCACATCTTCAGCCATTCGCAGTTCGCCTACCCTTTCGAGACCGAAGGTGCTGACAACTGGATGGGAAGACACTTCTTTACTGGTGGGCTGATGCCTTCGGATGAACTGCTCACCCGGTATCAGGATGACGTGCAGCTCGAGGCCCACTGGCGGGTCAATGGAATGCACTATTCGAGGACGGCTCGGTCCTGGCTCGACAACCTGGACCGGAATCGGCTCGAGATTGAACCGATTCTGGCCCAGGTTTACGGCGACCATGAGGTGACCCGCTGGCAGGTTCGCTGGCGGCTCTTTTTCATGGCCTGTGAAGAACTGTTCGGCTATCGCGACGGCGAGGAATGGATCGTCTCGCACTATCGCTTCGCCAGCAAGACGTTCTAGCTTTCCTTCTTCTTCAGTAGTTCCGACCGGTTCAGGTGTATCTTGTCGAACGCCTCCGAGGAGATGACGTAATACCAGCCGGCGAAATGGCTGTTCAACTCGTCAGCCTTGGTCCGGCCAGTTTCAATCGAAGCCTGCCACTCATCGTGCTTAGCTTTCAGGTCCTTGTTTGCCCGGTCTTCGTCGTTCCACTCTGATTCCGGCTTGCTCTCGAAGTTGGTATTCGAAGGCTTCCTCGGCTCCGGGATCAAATTCGGTTGGAAGGACGCCGTGAGAAACAGGTAGCGGTTCTCTCCCGGACCCTTCTCTGCACCCTCCTGTTCCGCTGCCGTCGCTCCGGCGGTTACAGTTTCACCGGATCCGAAGAGAACTTCTCCAAACCTCAGTGTGTATTCAATTCCGTCAGAGGTTTCGACGTTCAGTTCGCCTTCATTCGAAAGCAGGCGGCCGTCGCGGGTGAAGTAGTAGCCCTTTTCCTGCAGTGAAATCAGGTTTTCCTGGGAAATCGGGACGCTACCGTCTGAGCGACGGAGGTCTCGTGAAAGACCCTCGGGCTTCGGTCGGACTCCCACGATGGAGAGTTCATCTATGGCTCGAAGCATGGCATCCATCTTGGTCGTGTCTACTTCCTCGCTGGACGGCATCCGATTCGCTTTCCAGGTGCTGTCGCTTCCCTTGGTCAGGACGAGAGTCCCCCGCTCGTCCACGCTTCTGGTTCTCTCATTGATCGAGTAGTCCTGCAGTGTCACCTTCTGGATCTTCGTTTGCTCTGTCTTCAAGAGATCAGGCTCGATCCAGTCTGCGAACTGGGTCGAGATGCTGAGATCGGTCTTAGTGATGTAGACGCGTTTCTGACCCGGAACGCGAACAAAGGAATAGTCGGCCCGGCCTTCGAGCTTCTTGCCGAAGATCAAGTCGGCCAGTATCCGATCGTCGTTGTCGCGAATCGTGACCCGCTTTCCTCTTCCTTTGAGTGTTGTTGCGGTCTCGTCCAACGGGTCGATTACGCCACAGGATTCGTGATCCGCGATGTTACTCGTCCGGAAGTCCTCCTTATTGAGCCCAATCATTCCAGCCGCGGTCTTGGCCAACTGGTCTTTTCCGTCGGCCGGATAATCGTGATGGGAAGGAATCGTCCAGATTCCGCCTTTGAAGGTCACTTTGAACGGACGTGCCGCAGCGGTGGCTTCGTCAAACTCGATGACTTCGAGCGTGGTGGCGATATTCGGATCGGTAAACTCCGGGAAGAACTTCTCCCCCAAGTCTGCAAACTGGTCCGGTTCACTGTGACGCGGTGCGGTTACAGCCGCCAGGAGTAGTAAGACAAGGGCAGCCACGGCAAAAGTAATGGTCTTTTTCTTTTCACTCATGGTTATGCTCTCAGCCTCCTTGCAGCGGCAGCTCCTTCACGTTCGCGCCGCTGGCGTTTGACGAATATTAAGACCCCGAGGATAAAGACGGGGATCGGCGGCAGCAGGACAGCGAAGGTCTTGATCGTACTCTGAATGGTTCGGATCTGCTCCTCCATGTTCTCCTTGCTGGCATCGACTTTGGCTTCCTTCTCGGCTTCAATATTGGCCTTGAGAACCTCAAAACGCCGGTTTTCGGCTTCTTGCAGGTTGCGGGCCATGATCTGCTTGGTCCGGGCATCCAGATCGGGACGCTGGCTGACCTCGTTGACTTTCTCATCGAGCCGTCGTTGTGCGTCTGCCAGTGCCACCTCGGCGTCAGACTCTGCCTGCTGTTCTTCCTGGACGCGCTGCTGAATGAAGTCGCGGGTCTTCTCCTCGACCCGGGTCAGTGTCCGATGCCGAATCCTCTTGTTGCGGAGATTGATAAAGGACTCGTCTCCAATCAAGGTATCGATTGCGTTCAGGAAAAGCGTCACGTTATCGAAATTGAGGTTTTCAGGTCCGCGAGCTCTCAGCTGGAAGAACTGTTCCGAGATGAAATCGAGATCTGCGATCACGATCAAGTTCAGGCGGCTCGCTTCGTTTGTCTCCTCCGCGTCTGTGGTCTCCACTTCTGATTCCGATTCTGCCGGCTCGGGTGACGGTGCTGGAGAACCCTGGGTAACCCGGGCGGCCATGGTGTACTCAGTTCCTCCCGGCCGATGAGGCAGGTTGCGGTTGAGCTGCACTCCAAAGAAGCTCCGTTGAACCATCTGGAAGTACGAGAACTGCCCCGACATACGGCCCGACTGCAGCAATGAAGTGAACTCGAAGTTTGAGTCAATTGCCTTGTTCAGTTCGCCCGGATAGAGGAGTACGATCTCCTGAAGGTCACCGGTGATCGGCTGCTCGGGGTTGAAGGCGTTGGGGTTTTCATTGCCGGAGCCGACAAAGACCACCTCCGGAGGAAGATGGGCCAGGTCGGGATGGGGATTGTAGGAATCCCAGACGATTCTCGCCGAATCCCACGAGACCCCCAGATCAGTCATGAACTGCTGGATATCCCCTTTGGGTTGAGGGGGAGGCGCCTGGTTTCGCATGAACGGGTTCTGGTTTGCCCCAGGCTGTTCAGCCGGAGCGAGCCCCACGTTGACCACCGGAAGTGGATCAACTAGTAGCAACGTGGGCAGACCGCCAAGGATCTTCTCTTTCAGCTGGTCCATTTCCATCTGTGACAGCGAGGAGGGCAGGGCGACCAGAAGGCCGTCAAGATCCTCGGGGAAAGCTCCTCCCTTGGAAATCTGGACCACTTCATACTGCTTTCGGAGTTCGGTGACAACCGACCAACTTGGAGTCGAGCGCATTGTCTGAAAATCGAGCCCGCCAAAGAGATTGATCGCGGTCTCGTAGACACCCACTCGTTTCTTGCTTGTCTTGGCGACTACCCGGATGCTTCGGGCCAGTTCGTACTCAGCAGAAAGTCCCCGATCGAGGAAGCCAATGACCTCTTCTTCGGAGCCACAGGTAAAAGCAAGTCCCAGGAAGACATCGGTGAACCCGGCCCGGGCACTGCCGAGGTTGGGGATCTCTCGAGGGACGATGCCGAACTTCTCACGGGCGTCGCGAGCCTGCTGGCTGAAGGGGACGGTCTCTTCAATCAGGACCTCTACCTTTGACCCTCCGATCGCATCGACTTCTTGAAGTACATTCAACAGGTTGGCCCGGGTCTGTACATAAGGTTCCGGGACTTCGGGACTGATATAGGCCTGCACAAAGACCGGCCTCTCCTCAGCGAGTTCGTCCAGAAGCAAGGCGGTTTCATCACTCAGGGAATGCAGCTGTTCAGAAGTGGAATCCAGGCGGATTTGAGCATGGCCCGCCAGGGCATTGAAGCTGATCAGGGCGACGATAACAGAGACGATTCGGATGGCCCGGTGTGTCCAGGTCGGGTAGCCTTCTAGTTCCTGGGGCCAGTGCCGTTTGTCCACAACCAGTACATTGATGTAGATGAAGAGTGCCGCCACCGAAGTGAAGTAGAGAACCGCCGAAAGACTGATGACACCTCTTGAGAAGTCCTGAAAATAGGACGTAACTGTCAGTGGAGCGAACAGGTCGCTCAGCGTCGGACTCACCGCACCGAGGATCGAGTCGATGAAGATCAGCAGCGAGCAGAACATCGCGCTCAGGATGAATGCGATCGCCGAATTCGATGTCAGCAGTGAGGCCAGCATTCCCAGGGCGATCATCGCAGAGCCGATGAACCAGTATCCAACATAGTTGCTGAACATGATCCCGAGATCCGGGGATCCCAGCCAGAACAGCACAATGACGTGACTGAGCGAAAGCAGCAGGGAAACCGTGTAGATACCCACTGTCGAGATGTACTTGCCCAGCACGACCTCGAGGCTCGTCGCCGGCATGGTGAAAAGCAATTCATCGGTTGCCTGCTTCCTCTCGTCCGCCCAAACTGACATGGTCAACGCCGGAACGAAGAAGATCAGCAGCAGCGGGAACACCAGGTTCAACTGGTCAAGGTTTGCGAGATTATTCAGGAAGAACCTGTCCTGCCAAAAGGCGGCCGCCGCACTCAGGAAGATGAACAGGGTAATGAATACATAGCCTGTCGGGCTGCTGAAGTATCGAAGAAGGTCTCGTCGAACCAGAGCTTTGATGAAGTTCGTATTGAGGTCGATCATTCGACACCCCCTTTCTCAGAACTCGCGGGAGTCTCGTCGGGCTCCGGCCCGGCAGCTGCCACTTCCTGTGTAGTCTCCGGTGCGGCCGCTTCAGAAGCCGGGGTTTCGGATGAATCCGGTTCAGCCACGGCTGGGACGGCAGCCGGCTGAATTCCACTGGGGCGACCGTAGTTCGTCAGCCGGTAGAAGGGCTGTTCAAGTGAACCTTCTTCCCGCAGAGCATCGGGACTTCCATCAAAGATCAGCTTGCCGGCATCGACCAGCAAGACCCTGTCCGCTGTAGCTTCGACTTCGCGAAGGATGTGGGTTGAGATCAAGATCGTCTTGCGAGTCGCCAGGTCACGCAGCAACTGCCGAAAGACTCGGATCTGGTTGGGATCAAGACCCGCTGTAGGTTCGTCCAGGATCAACACTTCCGGGTCATGCAGCAGGGACTGGGCCAGTCCAACACGCTGCCGGTAACCCTTCGACAGCTTGCCAACCGGCTTCTCGAGTACCTCTTCAAGGGCACACTGCCGGGTCACCCAGTCGATCCTCTCCTGGAGGTAGCTGTCCTCCATCTCCCTGGCCTCTCCAAAGAACTTGAGTGACTCGATCGGAGTCATGTCGAGGTAGAGCGGGCCATTCTCGGGGAGGTAGCCCAACTTGCGAGAAGCTTCGATTCGATCATGCTGGATATTGAGTCCGGCAATTGCCGCGGTACCCTTACTTGGGGCTAGAAACCCGGTCAATATCTTCATCGTCGTGGATTTGCCTGCTCCATTCGGACCAAGAAATGCGACTATCTGCCCCTTCGGGATTTTGAAGGAAATGTCCTCGATAGCAACGAACGCACCAAAGTACTTGCTCAATCCTTTAGCTTCGATCATCGCAGGGGTCAACTCATCCATACTTGACTCCTTCCTCTATTCCTCAGGTTGATGCCGGGGTGTGCCTTTCCACTGCGCGAGCAGTGGCTGCATAAGAAACCAGGTTCCTGGTCGGCGACAGTAGTTCTATAAACTTCACTCCCCAGCATTTGTCCCCTAGTTTTCGGTGTTGGATTCTACAGGAAAGAGCGCCTGTTCGTTAAGGTCTCGAAACCTGTAACGGAATAGTACCGGTCTAAGGCGTCACAC
>CP070717.1:2174511-2189242 GCA_020350445.1 Acidobacteriota bacterium
GAATCGTCGGCGATGCTGTTAGAACAGGCCCAGCTTACGGGCCTGTACATCCATTCGGGCCGCGATCGATTTGAGGTAATCCTGGTCCCCGCCTAGCAAGTCTGCCAGTTGATGGGCGAGTTTCTCGAGGAGAGACCGTTCCTCTCCGAGCATCTCCTTCATCCTGAAGTCCGCAGAACTACCCGGCGAACCTGGCCGGACCTGTCGACCGGATCGTCTGAGCACGCGGGCAGCTTCAGACAGAATCTGTTTGTTGAAGCGGATGATTCTGGTGAAGATTCCGTAAACCGGAGAAGTATTCAATTCCTCGAGAGAGGACTCGATAGCCTGGCGAAGCACGCGTGCCTTGTGAAGGGATAGAGGTGGTGCTTCTGCCATTTTTGTCGCCGAGTAGGCAATCAGATACCCCCAGTGAAAGACCTCTGATGCGCGATCTGAAACAAACTTGATGGCCAGAAAAAACAGGATGGTTCGAAACAGCCTGGCGATCAAGAATCCAACGAACTTGACGGGAAGGACCACCAGATAGAAGAAAGTGGTGTAGATGCAGCCCTTCCTAACGAATAAGGACTGCTCATCCACAAGTTCACGAATCGCCTCGGCCGAAGTGTCAGGGTGGTGGCCGCGGATCAGCTTTGCCGCCATACTCCTCTTGAGAGCCTGGAGGATCAACTCATCCAGAAAGGGGATGGGAATAAGCGCCGTAGCGCCACCGAGAAGGCTGTAGAAGGAGATCAGATCGAGCTGCCGGAGGTCGATCGAATCTGGCGAAGAGACTCGGGGTTTGGAATGTGGCGGTGAGGTCAAAAGGGGAATGATTTGGCCGCCAGGGCCAATAAAAGTAAGAAGGGCACAAGACCCAGTCTAAACAGGATCCTGTGCCCTATTCTAATTGCTTACAGCCGAATTGTTGCTAGTCGTTAGCAACAACCGGGGTTGTCGCAATGATTCCAGTCGTCTTGTTCTGCAAGAGAGCGGTAATCCCCACTGCCTGGTTGCAGGAGATCTGGACGTTCATTGCTCCACCATGGGCATCAGCGGGAGCTGGAGCTGGAGCCATAATCTCGCTGATAAACGCCTGAACCTGTCGGTCGGGCGGGACGATCGAGAGCTCTCCAACCATGTCACCGGAGGTGAAAGTACAGACAGCCGCATCAGCCCAAGTAGCCGTTTCATCGGTCAACCTGGCGATGGCAACACCTGTTCCGAACTTCTCACTTTCAAGGGCGTTCAACGTGAAGTTGGTTCCTTCAGCTGAGGGACGTCCTCCCAAAGCGGATTCGGTTGCAGTCGGAATCAATACCAACGCGCTCAAGGAAGCAGCAACATCACCCGATGCGGTGACCGTGACGACTCCCGTTCTGAGCTCGTGGGCATCTCTCCATGCCGGCGCCGCCGGAATTGGGAAAGTAATCGAACCAATCTCACCGGCTGCGACAACCATTTCCCTGACGATCTCAAGGTCGTCAGTCGTCGTCGAACTCTGCCAGGTTGCAGTGATGTTCGTCGTGCCGGCCTGGCGGAAGAAAGCCGCAGGCGACGCCTCGGACTCCGCGATCGCGGCAGCGTACAGGGTAAACTCAGCGCCACCACCCTGCGGGGCAGCGGCAAATACGGCCTTCTGCTCCGTGTGCCCTTCTGCCATCAGCGCGGGCGCTGCGAGGACGACCATCAGAACGACTAATGAAACCTTGATAAAACTCAATCTGCTCACAAAATACCTCCTGACCTTCTCTGGATCCACTACAGGCTTTTTGTCAAAACTGGCTAGCAAAGGTAACTGCTATAGCACAGCTTTGTCAATACCCGTTCCCAGGTCCTGTCTCCTGTCTGGAAATCCAAACCCATACAATGCAACCGAACCGCCGTGTATCCGGATCGGTCAGTCGCGAACAAAATAAAGACCAATTTGCGCCTAAGATCGTAACAAACTATACCGGCATTACGATGCACAATACAGCTTCAAGTCGCAAAAAATTCGCTTCTCCGCGTATTTCTCGCCCTCGCGGGCCAGTTTACTCCTGACTTTCTTTGAGAAAAAGAAGAAACAGTTCCTTCCTATAAGAAAAGTGATCCTCACGGTGCTGGAAAGAGGTCAGATTTCCGCCAGAACGGGAGCATGGTCCGAGGCGGTGAGTTCTTCCTTCTTCTTACGGTAGTCGCGATCGATTCGGGCCTCCTTCAAGCGCCCTTTCGCGATCTCGGTTCCCAAGAGGAAGTCGATCCGAAGACCCTGGTTTCTGTAAAAGGCACCGCCACGATAGTCCCACCACGAGAATCTGGGATCGTCGGGGTGCAGCGCGCGGTAGAGATCGCTCCAGCCCTGGGAGACAATCCTTTGGAAGACCTCCCGCTCGGCGTCAGTGTGGAAGATCATTCCCTTGAAACCTTCTTCATTCCAGCTGTCGATCGGCTCGGGACAGATATTGAAATCCCCGCAGACAATGGCCGGTGCGGTATGGTCGACTTCCTCGGCCAGGTACGTTGCCAGGGATTCAAACCACCGGAGCTTCGCTGGATAATCGGGATGTTCGATATGCTTGCCGTTGGGGCAGTAAACCGTTGTGAAGTCAATGTCCCCTGTCCTGACCCTGATCATGCGCGAACCGAATTCTTCTTCTTCGGGCAACCCCTTCTGGACGATCTCAATCGGGGTTTTGCTCAGTACGGCCACGCCGTTCCAGGCTTTCTGTCCGTGACAGACCGTCTGGTAGCCTTCAGCGGCCAACTGGTCGGCAGGGAACTGATCATCGGCCATCTTGAGTTCCTGCAGGCCGACGACATCGGGCTTTCTCTCCCTGAGCCAGTGAACGAGGTATTCGATTCGGGCACGTAGACCGTTAATGTTCCATGTAGCAATAAGCATCGTGAGTGCTTAAGAGGATAACACCTTCCACTGGTCGTCCCTCTGGCGTTTCCCCGCCGGTTCGAGTCTAATGGTCCAGGCATCGGAGACGCTGTCCCGCTTCGCGTTACTGGGACAAGGCATCGGACGGCGTCGAAGCAGACTGTGGAGCGTACGTTATGAAACGGCTGTATCTGGGTCTCGTGCTGTTGATTGGATGTTTGTTGAACTGTCAGGGCTGCTTGAACGGCCTGCCACCTCAACCCCTGATTGTCTCCTCAGTGTCGGGTCCCTATCCGGAACGGCTTGCCGCTCGTGAGATCCGACGCTATATCTATCTCAGAACCGGGAGGATGGCAGCGATCGTAGAAGAAGTTCCCTCGGACGCTTCGGCTGGGGTGATCTGTCTCGGGATAAAAGGGGACACTCGACTGAATTCCTGCCTGGATGATGTGGAACTCGAGGCTCGAATTGCGGCGCTGGAGGGGCAGGAGTATTTGCTGAAGACAGTTTCCGGCGATGGGCCTGGGATCCTGGTGGTTGCGGGAGGGGACGGTATCGGGCTCTTGTATGGGGCCTACCGGCTCTCAGAGCATCTGGGGGCCCGGTTCTATCTGCATGGAGACGAAGTCCCGGATTTTCAAGAGAACGAGTTGGTGTTACCGGTACTCGACGAGCGGGGGAGTCCCTTGTTCCCATTGCGGGGAATCCAACCGTTTCATGACTTCCCGGAGGGTCCGGACTGGTGGGATGCCGACGGGTATAAGGCCGTGCTGGCGCAGTTACCGAAATTACGGATGAATTTCTTTGGCCTGCATACCTATCCTGAGGGAGGTGTCGGGCCGGAACCTGCAGTCTGGATCGGCACCGATGATGATGTTGAACCGGATGGATCGGTTCGATTTGCCTATCCTTCTCGGCACTTCACCACCGGGAATGTGACCCGTTCCTGGGGGTATGAACCCACTTCCACTGGCGACTACTTCTTCGGGGCGGGAGACCTGTTTGAAGCGGATGTCTTTGCCGCCCGCTACATGGAGGGAACCCATCCCTGGCCTGAAATGGGGCCGGAAGAATCTGCCCAGCTCTTCAACCGGTTCGGGGATCTGCTTTCAGAGTCCTTCTCCTTTGCCCGGCAACTGGGGATCAAGACCGGCCTGGGTACGGAAACACCTCTGACTCTGCCGAAGACCGTGGCAGCGAGGATCAGGGAGAAGGGGCTCAATCCCTCTGATATGAAGGTCGTACAGGAACTCTACGAGGGAATGTTCAACCGGATCGCGAAGAAGCATCCGCTGGATTACTACTGGTTCTGGACACCGGAGGGTTGGACCTGGGAGGGAACGAAGGATGAGCAGGTCAGGGCCACGCTCAATGATCTGCGGGCGGCAATCGCGGCTGCCGAAGCTGTTGAAGCTCCCTTTACCCTGGCGACCTGCGGCTGGGTTCTTGGTCCTCAGCAGGATCGGGCCCTGTTCGACAAGGAACTACCGAAAGAGATGCCGATCAGCTGCATCAATCGGGATGTGGGTCATGACCCGGTCGAGCCGGGCTTCTTGTCGGTCCAGGGGAGGCCGAAGTGGGCAATCCCCTGGTTGGAGGATGACCCGGCGATGATCATCCCGCAGTTGTGGGTGGGTCGGATGCGGAAAGATGCTGTCGATGCACTCCGGTACGGATGCACCGGTTTGATGGGCATCCATTGGCGCACTCGAATTCTCGGACCCAACGTGTTGGCCTTGGCCCGGGCAGCCTGGGAGCAGGAGGGTTGGACGCAGTGGCCTGAGGGGCTTGCCGCCGAGTCAGGGATCGATCGATCCGAATTGAGTGAGGACGACCGCAGGCAGGTTTATACACGGGACCGGTATCTGCCGCAGCAGGACTTCTATCAAGACTGGGCGCTCCAGTCCTTTGGTGCAGAGGTGGCTGAACGGTTGGCTGAGCTTTTTACCCGGCTGGACTGCCACTTGCCGCGACCTTCGACCTGGGTGAACGGCCCGGGGGGCATCAAGCCCGATGCGAGACCCTGGGACGATGTCGCACTCGAGTTTGCGTTTGTTGAAGAGATGGCTGCTCTCAGACCTCAGGTTGTGGGAGAGGGGAATCTCGAACGGTTCGATTACTGGCTGAACAGTTTCCGGTACTTGCGGTCCCTGGCCCGGGTGAACTGTACCTGGGATCTTTACAACCGGGCGATTGACGGCGTGAAGAAGGAGACCGATTCCCAGAAACGCCGGGAATCCGCCTTATCCAATGCCCTACCGCTTCGGGAGGAACTCGTGGCCCAGGTCAACGAGGCCAATGAATACCTGCTGCAGACGGTATCGACCATGGGGGCGTTGGGTACGGTCGCGAATTGGCAGCAGCATGTATTGCCGATGTTACTGGGTGAACCGGGTAAGGAACTGGCGGACATTCTGGGCGAATCTCTGCCCGATCGTGCTCAGCCTTCTCGAGCCTACGCCGGACCTCCCCGTCTGATCGCCCCGGTGACGCGGACCCTCCTGAATGCGGGTGAAGGGCTCAACCTCACGGTTCGGCTCCTGGGCTTTCAGCCCGAGAGGGTGGAGTTGTACTGGAGGACGCTGGGGAGCAGGGACTTCAATGTCATACAAATGAATCATGTTGCGCGCGGTGTTTATGGAGCCGCCATCTCTGAAGGCGAGCTCAACGACGATTTCGAGTATTACGTTCGCGCCGGTCGGGGATCTGTGGAACCTCTTCACTTTCCGGTGACGGCCCCGCGGATCAACCAGACCGTAGTCGTGATGGATTAGTCCTTTCTCGATCCTTAACCTTCAATCACACCGTCCGGGTAGCAACAGCCGGAGAGATCCGGGCACCGCGCCAGGCTGGGATGAAAGCCGCCGTTTGCCCGATGATCCACATTCCGAGAATGCCGTAGATCACGAGCGGCCACTCTAGTTTTACCCCATTCACAAAGGTGACGAGGGCGTAGTTGAGGGTATAGGCCAGCCCGACTCCGACGAGGATTCCCGAAGTGGTGATGACCCAGTTCTCAGTCAGGAAGTAGCGCATAATATCGACCTGACGGGCTCCCAGGGCCCGTCGGGTGCCGATATGATGGGTCCGTTCAGTGACCGAAAAGGATGTCATTCCTACGATACCCAGGGCTGTGACCAGGAGGAGCAGGACGATGACGACTGCCAGCATCTTGATGATGGCCGTATTCGTTCCCAGTGTGTCCGCTTTGACCTCCGCCAGGGTCTCTGTCCTGACGTTTCGCCCGTCGTTTAGCTTGAGTAGTTCTTCCTCCAGGGTTCTGGCGAGCCCATTGATTTGGGCTGGCTTTGCGCGAACCATGTAGGTGATACCCCAGTTCACGCTTCCCGTTTCTCCCGGTCGGATCATCACGTTGTTGACGAAAGGCCAACTGGGCCAGGAACCGTGCATCTGCTCAATGATCCCGACGATCGTGTCGGGGTTCTCCGCGGTCCGTCCCTGGATCTGTTTCCCCAGTGCATCGCCGTCCGGAAAAAGACTGTCCGCGTAGGCTTTTGTAATCAGGACGTTCTTTGACTCCGCTTCGGTGATGTCGTCCAGTGTCAGGTTCCGGCCAGCGATCAGTTGGACACCGAGGGTATCGACTCCCGAGGGACCAGTGACGAAGTAGTTGCAGTTCAGGGTATGTCTTTCCGCCCCGAGCGGTTTATAGCCCGACGAACTTCCCGAACCGCTCAGCGGGACATGGCTGAAGGTGTCAGCTGCGAGGACACCAGGCAGGTTCCGCATGAGTTCGAGATCGGCCTTCCGACTGTTTTCAAGGTAGCCCTCTTCTCTGAAATCCTGGGAGAAGGGGCGACTGCGAACCACGATAATCCCTTCTTCATCCAGACCGGTTGGCCGGTCGATTTGCCACTGCAAATCTTGCATCATGTTGATGCAGTTCAAGACGATGGCAAGTGTGAGGGAAACCTCCAGGCCGATCAGTAGGAATCGGATCTTGTTTCGGATCAATGTTTTGGCAATAGGTCCTAGTTCCATTGTCTTACTCCATCTCCTGCGAACTGAACAGAGGGCAGGATCAGCGTTCTCTGAGATAGACTGCCGGCGGAATCGTGCAGATTCTCCAGGCAGGGTACATACCGGCGACGAGTCCGGCCAGCAACGAAAGGAGGATCGAGACCACGAGCATATTCCCATCGAGGCTGAAGCTGAATTCGTTGTCGAATAAACTGTTAACGGCCTCAAGGCCCCCAATCGAAATGGCAATCCCCAGTAGACCTCCGAGAACACCGATCGTCTCGCATTCAACGAGGTGTTCGACAAAAATGGAGAAACGGCTGGCCCCCATCGCCCGACGAACACTGACTTCAGGCGCTCGAGCCAGGAACTTGCCCAGGAGGATGCCGATCAGATTCAGGGCGCAGACCAGCAGGAAGAGCAGCGAGATTGCCATCAGACTGGTGGCCTCCTCGGGTACGGCCCCCCTATCGTCGAGCCATTCCATGACGGACAAGAGCTTGTTGTGCGTGGGTCGCTGCATTCTGCCGAGCTTCTTCTGTTCTTCCACGTAGGAGTTGAGGTAGCTGAAGTAAGCCTCTTTCTGGGGTGCCGAATCGAGTTGGACCCAGAACTGAATCCAAATGGCTTCTGAAGCGAGATACTGATCATCATCGCTCCAATCGAACTCTTGCCAGTTAGAGGTGTTTCCTGCGCTCCGAACCTTAAGAAGTCTGAAGAATTCGAACGGCATGTAGACTTCTTCAGCCGTTTCAAATGCCCCGTTATGCGGATCGTAGTACTTCGGGAAGGGGCGCCAATGGTCGAGTACTCCGACGACCTTGAAATCGCGGTCCTCGATTCGAATCATCCGCCCGACGCTGTTTTCGCCTCCGAAGACCTTCTGATTGACCTCGGGACCCAGAACGACAACCGGTTCCAGGTTCTCATCTGCAGAGAGATCCCAGCCACTTCCGTACTGGAATGGAGGCTCGAACATCTTGAAGAATCCGGAGAAGCACATTCGGGTTATCTTCTTGAACGGACGGCCCATCTCTGGGTCAGGGTATACGTAGAGAAAGGTCTTGAAACTGCCTCCCTGGTAGGTTGGAATATCTGACTTCATCAGGTTGACCATGTCCCGATAGGTGACCTGGTCGGGAATATCTTCCGGATCGTTATCGTCCCATCCTCGATTGGGGTCCCAGTTATCCATTTGAACGTGATGGAGAACATCACTTTTCTCGGGTATCGGGTTCAGCGAGAAGAGGTAGTGAGCGGTTACAAAGACCGTCGCCACACCAATGCCGATCCCGATGCCCCCGATCATCAGCATCGATAGGACGGGGTTTCTTCGGATGCTCTTGAAGGCGAGTCGAATCTGGTAGAAAAGCATCTTTAATTCCTCCCTTGGACCTCAGAGCGATTCCACGAGACTGAAAGCCGATCGGTGGGGGACTGAATCGGCCTCCACTACCTGCCCATCCAGCAGTCGAACCAGCCTGTGGGCTCGCTTCGCGATCGTGGCATCATGGGTGACCATGACGACTGTGGCGCCGTCTTGATTGATTTCATCCAGCAGGTCGAGGATTCCCTCGGCCATGTGTGAATCGAGGTTACCCGTCGGTTCATCCGCCAGAATCAGACTGGGCTCTCCGACCAGGGCGCGGGCAAAGGCGACTCGCTGCTGTTGCCCTCCCGAGAGTTGGGAGGGAAGGTGCTTGATCCTGCCGGAGAGTCCGACCCTTTGGAGGGACTCGGTAATGGCCTCTTTTCGTTTCTTCGCATTCCAGCCCCGATACCGCAGGGGGACATCGACATTATCGAAGACATCGAGGTCAGGAATCAGATTGAAACTCTGGAAGATGAACCCGATCTTCTCGTTTCGAATCCTCGACATGCTCGCATCCGAAAGGCGCGATACATCCTGGCCGTCGAGAAGGTAGCTGCCCTGGTCGAAGGTATCGAGGAGACCTGCCACATTGAGGAACGTAGTCTTCCCGCAACCGGAAGGCCCCATGATGGCAACGAACTCCCCCTCTCGGACTTCGATATCGATGCCGCTGAGAGCATAGGTTTCGATTGAATTGGTCCGGTAGATCTTTTTTACTGCAGTCATACTTAACATTGGCTGACGCTCCAGTTTGGATTTCAATTGCGCAACAGGATTCGCTGAACCCCATTGAACCGGGTCAGGTCGGAAAGAACGATCTCGTCCCCTAACTCGAGACCCGACAGGATTTCGATCTCGGTGACACTCAAGGCCCCCACTTGGATATTGACCAGTTCCGCGACACCCTCTCGGACACGATAGACCTGCCGTCCACCAAGGCTTTCGAGGAACGGTCCTCTCGGAATCTTGAGGACGTCGGGGTGGGCGGTCAGGATGAGCCGGCAATTCACCCGCTGGTTCTGTTTCAACCCGCTCGGCGATTCGCCCGTAAAGCCGACGATTCCTTTGACCTGGCTGTCTTCGACTTCAGGTGACAGCGATTTCACCCGACCGTTGTATTCGCGTCTTTCGTAACGAATCGAGGCTTCGGTATCGATTCCGATCTCATCGGCGTAGTTCTCGGGCACCTGGATTTCAATTTCGAACTCCGAAAGGTCGACAACACTCATCAACGACTGGTTCGCCTGCACCATGTCCTTGTCTCGAATATCGACTCGGGAGACGAGGCCATTCACCGGCGACAGAATCGACAGTTCACTGATCTTTCGCTCCAGGTCCTTGATGACGAGCGATTGGCGTTCGATCTCCAGTACCTGGGTCTGCAGCTCGAAATCCATCGTCTCTCGGGCGAGATCGGCTTTCTGGCGTGCATGGGCCAGTTCCAATTCGGCTACCTCGACATCATCCTTGGCCTTCTGATGGTCGATCGAACTGGCCAGGCCTGCCTCGAACAGTTCCTTCGCCCGGCTCAGGGACCGCTCAGCGGCACGGAGCTTGACTTCGAGCAGCGAGACCGCCTGCCGGTTCTCGAGGTCGGTCTGGCTGTTGAAGATCTGCATCCGGTCTCTTTCCGACTTCGCCGATTCCACAGAGGAAAGCTCCTGCGCGAGCTTGTTCTGCAGTTCGGGGCTTTCGATTCGAGCCAGCACGCTGCCTTGTGAAACCACGTCGCCCGCCTTGACGAGAAGTGAAACGACGCCCTGAGCCGAACTGAGCAACGTCGGATGATCGGCTGCAACGATTCTTCCCTGGACTGAGACATCGCGCATGAGATCGCCCCGGGTGACCTGTCCCAGGCGCAGGCGCTCGCGGTCGATTGAACGGTCCGCACTCACCCATCGGTTGAACGACGGGTAGAGGTAGACACCGGTCAACAGTCCAACAACGGCGAGAGAGAGGGCCGTCAAGAGAATCCATTTCCCCCTGGATGAACGAACGATTCGATCGGTTGAGGCCCCGTCTTGTTGCATTAAATCTTCCCCACGAGTGAAGTCTTGAACCTGGTAAACAGCCGCCAGGAGACTCTCCCAATTCCTTTTGGCTTCAGTGTCTTTCTACGATTCCGGACCGTGAAAGGTTCATATACATACTCTTTGACCACAGCAGTGCGAGAAAGGTTGATGAAGAATCGGAAAGGAGTGGAGGGAGTCCCTTGATACCCTTCAGTTGATGGCCTTCAGTGCAAGGTGTAAGAATGCCGTTGGATACTGTGCCGAATGGCTTTTAGAATCGAGTTAGACCGTTGAAAAGAGTGGAGAGATCAATGAATCGAACGTTTCTTGTTTTGGCCTTTGCAATACTATTGTTCGCCTGCTCCGCGCCAGTGGAAGAAGGCGAGGCTCCGGAGCTTCCCCAGAAGGCTAAGAACGTGATCCTGTTCATCGGTGACGGAGTTGGGATTCCGACGTTGAACGCAGCCAGTCTGTTCGGCTATGGAAAGCCGCTGAGCCTGTTTGTTCAGCAGATGCCGCATTCCGGGTTGTCCGATACCTCGGCTGCGAACAGCTGGGTGAGCGATTCGGCTTCGGGAATGACGGCGATCATGACGGGCACCAAGACCAATAACGGAGTTGTTTCCCTCGGTCCGGATACGATTCGCAGAGAGCAGGATGGCCAGATCCTCAAGACGCTTTTGGAACTCGCCGAGGAGAAGGGACTCGCAACAGGTGTCGTTTCGAACAGCTCCATGGCGGATGCGACTCCGGCCGCGTGTTATGCCCATGCTAATGATCGGAATAAGACGGGTGAGATTTTCCGGCAGATCCTCGAGCCCCGCTTTGGGGATGGTGTCGATGTCGTGATTGGCCCCGGCCGGGACGCGATTCTGGGGGCCACGGCAGAGCTTGAGATTGACCTCGCCAAAGCACTTGAAGATGCAGGCTACACCTTCGTTTTATCTGAATCTGAAATGCTGGAGGCAGCGCCCGGCACGCAGCGGCTGGTGGCGTTGTACCCGGACAACGAATACGATCTGGCCACCTCGGCCGATAGTGCGTTCGAGATCCTTTCGCGTGATCCCGATGGTTTCTTCCTGATGGTGGAGTCGAACAATCACTCCGAAGATGTCGAGGCTACACTAAGTGGGACCGTGAAGATGGACCGGATGATCCGTTCATTGGCAGAGCGAGTGGGGCCGGATACGCTGGTGATTTTCGCTGCGGATCATTCCTACGCCTATCGTATCCCAGGAGGTGGCCCGGGGGACGAGGTCATCAGCTTGGTCACTGTTGAAGATACGCACACAGCTGAGGAGGTCCTGGTGGCGGCCCAGGGACCCGGAAGCGAGGCTGTCAGAGGCCTGTTCCCGAACACGAAGCTCTTTTCGATCATGAAGGAGGCGTATGGTTGGTAGAACCAGGGTTGGTTTCGCTCTGCTGTTCCTGCTGCTGGCAGGTCTTCTCCCGGGTTGTGGCTCTGCGACGGTAGAACGGGCCGATCTGATCCTGGTCGGGGGTTCGATCTTTACGGCGGATCCCGGGCAGCAGAATGTCGAGGCGGTCGCCGTTCGAAACGGTAAGTTCCTGCGGGTTGGGACTCGTGCCAGCGTCATGGAGTCTGCCGGGCCTGAGACTGAGGTCGTCGAGTTGAAGGGGGCCTCGGTGCTGCCCGGCCTGATCGATGGACACGTTCACCTGGAATCGGGATTGTCGCTGATCCGCGGGGTCAACCTCTATGGCATAGCGGATAAGAAGATCTGGCTCGAACGGATTCGGGAGAAGGCGGCTGCTCTGGAACCGGGGACTTGGATACTGGGGGGACGCTGGGATCATACCCTGACGGAACCGGTTGAGCTGCCAACTCGGTGGGAACTCGATGCCGTAGCGCCGGAGCATCCGGTGGCCTTGAGTGATGTGGATGGACACAGTCTGTGGGTCAATTCGCTCGCGATCCGTCTTGCCGGTGTCGATGGTTCAACACCGGATCCCGAAGGCGGACGAGTCGTGAAGGATCCTCGGACCGGTGAGCCCACAGGAGTCTTTTTTGAGACCGCCAGCGGGTTGGTGACAGCGCAGATTCCGCGAATGACGGATCGAGAAAGGAGCGAAGCCCTCGGAGAGACGGTGCGCTTTGCCCATAGTCTCGGTTTGACCGGTGTCCACAACATGTCGTCCAGGCCCGAAAGTTTCCTGCCACTCGTCGAATCACAGGACCTGACATTGAGGATCTGGTTTGGGCTGACCGGCAGCGGTCCGGAGGAGTTAAGCGAGGTTGGTGAGCGGAAAACCCGGATCGACCAGGTCGTCGCTCGGGCGATGCCCTGGGCTGAGTTTGGCCCTCGGTTCGAACTGGGTTACGTCAAGTACATGATTGATGGTGTCCTGTCGACGCGGACTGCCGCTATGTTGGAGCCCTACTCTGATGCTCCGGGGGAGCGGGGATTGCCGCAGCACGAGCAGGCGGAACTGGACGCCTGGGTAGCTGCGGCCAATGCAGCAGGTTACCCGGTGGCGATCCATGCCATCGGCGATCGTGGCGTTCGAATGTGTCTGGAAGCCTTTGAAAAGTCGGAGAAGCGGCCGCTACTTCCCAATCGGATCGAGCATATTGAGGTACTGGATCCCGCCGATGCTGGGAGGTTTGCTGCGGCCGGTGTTCTCGCCTCGATGAACCCGCACCACTGTATTACCGGGATCGATGTCTATAACACGTTGAGGGTGGGTGCCAAACGGGCCGCCTGGTCCTTTCCCTGGGGAGGTTTGCAGCGGGCGGGAGCGACTCTCGTCTTCGGGAGCGATTGGGCGACAGCTCCACTGAATCCCTTGCTGCAGTTCTATGCGGCGGTCTTGAGGGAAAAACCGGCCGGCGGACCGGAGGGTGGCTGGTATCCGGAACATCGGCTCGCCTTCGAGGACACACTTCATGCCTACACACAGGCACCGGCTGATGCGGCAGGCTGGGGTGATCAACTCGGGAGCATTACGGAGGGCAAGTGGGCGGATTTTGTGGTCCTGGACCGGGCACTCCCACAGCCCTTTGACCGGACGATACTGGAAACACAGGTGCAGTCGACCTGGGTGTCAGGGCGACCCGTTTTCGTGAGAGGTGAAGTGGAATCCAATTGACTTGCAGAGCGGTCTCGGGTGTTGAGGTGCACTCCGGGAGATCCGCGGAAGGGGCATCAATGGGAAATCATTCAGGAAGAGCAACGGGAGGGTGCTGCGGTTCCGGCTGTCTGGCCGCGGCAGGACGATTCAACCGCAGGCAGTTCATGCTGGGGGTGGGTGCGGCGACCGCCGGTAGCATCGGTGTCGGACTCGCAGCCAACCGTGGAAGCTGGCCCAGTGAGCGCTTTTCACCGGTCCGCCTTCCCCTGAGACTCCAGCCGGTGCTTGTCTTCAGTTTCTCGGAGAGACGGGAAGCAACCAGCTGGCGGCCCTGGGGAGGGCTGCATACCCAGGCGGATGTGAACCGCGAAGTGGAGCGGATTGGTGGGGAGATGAAACGGCTGCTTGAGCAGGCCGATTTTCCGCTCCAGGTTTTGCCGCTTGTCACTGTGTCGGATGTCGAACAGGCCCGGCTTGTGCAGCAGGGAAGTCAGGATGTCGTCTTGATGTATGCGGCCGGCGGATGGGTCGATACGCTGGAAGCCCTGGTGGATCCGAACCGATGGACTCTAGTGTTCTTGAGGCACAAGAGCGGCCCCGTCTCCCTCTGGTACGAGATCGTCTCGAACCGTTTTCTGCGCAAGACCGTCGATGAGTTTGGCCAGCCGGGAGTGACGACACGGGATGTCGTGGTGGACCGGATCGAGGAAGTCACCTGGCGGCTCCGGGCTCTGGCTGCCGTCAAGAACACGATGAACAAGAAGATTCTCTGCGTAGGAGGAGCCAGCGGCTGGGGAGAAGGGGGGCGTAATGCCCCTGACTTGACTCGTCACCATTTTGGTATGGATCTGGTCGAGATCTCCTATGACGAGTTGGGAAGACTCCTGCTCGCCGCACGGGAGGACCGGGAGTTATTGAGCCGCTGCAGGGAGGCCGCAGAGCAACTGATCCAATCGGAACAGGTTTCGCTGGAGAGCGAGGCCGGCTTCGTCGAGAAGGCCTTTCTGCTCACCGAGGTCTTTCATCGGCTCCTGGCGGAGCACAAGACCGACGCGATCACGATCAACCTCTGTATGGGGACCATCATACCACATCGAGCAATAGCGGCCGCTGCTTTTGATCCAGGATGTCCCGAACAGTAAGGGCCATCTCGATTACTCCCCACCTACTCCGTGTTGTCTACGATGCGTCTCCTTCTGAAGTTGATTGCGAATCTTGTCTACGGCGCGATCCAACGCCGTTCGAAAGTCGTCCGATTCTGCTCTAGCGAATTTCGTCTGACCCCGCGGTAGTACGAACACGATCTCCACCGTTTTCGCACCGTGGTCCTCGTCAAATATCACTTCGGCACTTTGCGGTCGACTGGCAATCTTCGCCAGCTTGTCAAGCATCCTGTTGGCGCGTCTCTTCAATTCGTCGGAGATC
>CP070717.1:2189342-2195839 GCA_020350445.1 Acidobacteriota bacterium
ATACCTGGGAGCTCTTCGACCTCGAAAGCGATCCGAATGAATTGAACAACCTGTACGGTCAGCCGGAATATGCCGAGATCCAGAGCGATCTCCACGCGCGGCTCAAAGACCTTCAGGAGAAGTACCAGGACCAGGTCGTGGAATGAGTGAAGAAGAGGAGTTAGGCTGGAGACTGGAGACCGGAGACCGGAGACTAGGGACTAGGGCTGAGTGCCGTAGGCACGAGAGAAACGAGCCCAGTACGTGAGTGCTGGGTGGTCGGAGCGTCGCAGGATCTGGGGTCGAAGGTCCGGGGTCTTGGGTTGAGCGATCAACGATTCGCATTCCGCTATGCGCAACGCGCCGATCAGATCCGCTGCTGCGCGGTTCTCGAAATGACTTCTTCCTGGAGGTCTTTCCCCAGATCGACGAAGTAATCACTGTAGCCGGCGACCCGGACCAGTAGATCCCGATACTGCTCCGGATGCTCCTGGGCATCCCGCAGGGTATTGCTGTCGACCACATTGAACTGGATATGATGGCCGTCCAGCCGAAAGTATCCCCGGATCAGCTGGACCAGTTTGGCGATTCCCTGCTCGGTTTCCAGGACCTGCGGGAGAAACCGCTGGTTGAGGAGCGTCCCTCCCGACTTGATCTGATCCATCTTGCCCAGAGACTTGCAGACGGCGGTCGGACCGTTCCGGTCCGCGCCCTGCGACGGTGAAGTACCATCCGACTCGGGCATCCCCGCAAAGCGTCCATCCGGTGTGGCCCCGAGCTTACTACCGAAGTAGACATGGCAGGTCGTCGAAAGCATGTTCAAATGATAGCTCCCACCCTTGGTGTTGGGCCGGCCGTCGATTGCGGCGTACAGAGAGGCGTACACCCGCTGCATGATCGAATCCGCCGCATCATCGTCATTCCCAAACCTCGGGGTCTTGTTAGCCAGGCGCAATCGCAGCGCCTCTTCATCAGCGAAGTCTGACCTCAAGGCATTCAACAGCCGCTCCATCTCAATCGAACGACTCTCGAAGACATGATGCTTCAACGCCGAAAGTGAATCGGTCACCGTCCCGATCCCGCAGCATTGAATGTAGGTCGTGTTATAGCGCGGCCCTCCATCATAGTAATCGCGCCCCTGCTCGATGCAGTCATCGATTAGAACCGACAGGAACGGCGCCGGCATATTGCGCGCAAACATCTGCTCGATGTACTGGTTCACCCGCACCTTCAGTTCAACGAAGTAGGCCAGCTGTGCCTCGAACGCTCCATAGAGCTCTTCAAAGCTGCCGAAACCAGAAGCCTCTCCCGTCTCGGGCCCGATGCGCTCCGAAGTCAGCGGATCGATGCCGTTGTTCAAGGCGATTTCCAGTATCTTCGGGGTGTTCAGATAGCCGGTCAGCAGGTAGGCTTCCTTCCCGAAACAGCCGGTCTCGATGCAGCCACTGGTCCCACCCTCGCGGGCATCCTCGACACTCTTCCCCTGACGGACCATCTCGGCCACAACAGCATCGGCATTGAATACCGAGGGATAACCATACCCCTTGCGAATGACCCCGGCCGCAGCCTTCAGGAACTGGTCTGGCGTCTTTCGACTGATCTGGACATTGTTGCCGGGCTGAAGCAAATGCAGTTCGTCAATGACTTCGAGCATCAGGAATGACAGCTCATTGACCCCACTCGATCCATCTCGACGCAGTCCGCCCAGGTTGATGTTCGTGAAGTCGTTGTAAGTACCGCTCTCGGCCGCTGTTACGCCCACCTTAGGAGGCGCTGGATGATTGTTGAACTTGATCCAGAAGCACTCCAGCAGTTCCCTGGCCGATTCCCGGTCGAGTGAGCCTGAGTCGAGTCCATCCTGGTAGAACGATTCAAGGTGCTGATCCAGATGACCCGGATTCATCGCATCCCAGCCGTTCAGTTCGGTGATCGTCCCCAGATGGACGAACCAGTACATCTGCAAAGCTTCCCAGAAGTCGCGGGGAGCATTGGCGGGAACCCAGCGGCAGACGAAAGCGATCTTCTCGAGTTCTTTCCTCCGCATCGCATCCGTTGTCTCGCGCGCCATCTTCTCAGCCAGATCGGCGTGACGCTCAGCAAAGATCACCGCCGCTTCACAACTAATTGCCATCGCCCGCAACTGTTCATCTTTCCGGGTCGCCTCAGGATCACCCAGGAAATCGAGGCGTTCCCGACGATCTTCGATCTCTCGCTGAAACTCCCGTAGCCCCTTCTGGTAGATCTTGCCGTCCAACGTCGTGTGCCCGGGTGCCCGCTGCTCCATGAACTCGGTAAAGACCCCCGCTTCATAGGCCTTTCGCCAGGCCTCGGGTACATGCGAGAAGATCCGTTCCCGCATTGTCCGGCCCGACCAGTAAGGGATCACCTGCTCTTCGTAGATCCGGATCACCTCGTCATCGACCCGGTAATTCGTCTTTTCCCGGATCCGCAGAACCCGGAAGTCATCGGCGCTATGACAGGTCAGTTCCGGGTAGGTCGGGACCACCTTGGGAGCCGGTCCCCGTTCGCCCACGATCAGTTCATCGGGTCCGATATAGATCCTCTTCCGTTCGCACAGCGCCTTGAATGACAGCGCCCGCAGTACGGCAACCGGATACTTCCCCGCATTCTCCGCATAGAATTCGGTCAGAATCTGCGCCCGCTCAGCAGATATTGTCGGCTCCGATTCAAAACTCTCACGCCTGAGCCGGGCAATCCGTTCTCGCATCGCTATCCCCCAATTCGGGTCACCAGACCCGCCTCCTCGAACCATCCCCTGACCGTCTGCATCTGCCCTTCACTGACCTCAGGGAGTTCGGCCAGCCGATAGGGAATCGAAAAGCGACGGTGCTTGTCCTCCGCTGCTGTGTGAAAGGGGAGCAGGCAAACATCCTGGACCCCTTTGAGCGTGCTAACGAATTCCACCGTCTCTTTCAGGTTCCTCTCATCGTCGTTGACCCCTGGAACCAGCGGAATCCGAATCGAGACCAGCGAGCCTCCCTCCGTGACCAGCCGAAGATTCTCGAGGATCAAATCACTCGAAACCCCAGTGTAATCTTGATGTTTGACGGGGTCCATCAGCTTGATGTCAAAGAGGAACAGGTCGGTCCGTCGGGCCACTTCCAACAGCGTTTCAGGCCGGGCATGCCCCGATGTATCGACAACTCGATGCACCCCCGATTCCCCGGCAGCCTCCAGCAGAGCCATCAGAAAGAGGGGCTGCATCAACGGTTCACCCCCCGAAAACGTGACCCCACCACCCGACTCATCGTAGAAGATCCTATCCTCTTCCACGGTCTGCATCACCTCGGCGACCGACATCTCGCGACCGACCAACTCCCGGGCCTCGGCCGGACAATGGTCTCCACAGGTTCCACAGCGCAGGCAGAGCGTCAGATCGGTCTGGACCGCATTGCCATGAAGTCGATTCGCCCCGACTGGACATACATCCACACAGTCGCCACAGTGAATACAACGTCCCGGACGGTAGAAGACCTCTGAACTCGCCAACTGGCTTTCCGGATTATGACACCAGGCGCAGGACAACGGACAGCCCTTCAGAAACACCGTTGTCCGGATTCCCGGCCCGTCATTGACGGAAAACTTTCGAATGTCGAAAACAGTCCCAACCGCCTTCATAACAGCTCGGCTCAAGGATAACACCCACCCCGCAAAGTGAGGAATCGTCGTCTCGCGGCTCGCCCCCGGGCCCGGCGGGAGTGCAACTCCCTCAATCAAGGCGGCAGTGAACTGCCGCACTCCAGGGCAGCTTCGTGCACAACGTGAAGATTAAGATTGACCTCTCGGGTTTGATCCGGCAGTCTTGACTGGCAGTCTCGGAGCCGACCGATTCCTTGCTGAACCCAGCTTCGAACCTGCTGTGGAATGTGCCCGTAACGGCCTGCCGGACTCGACGGAGAACTCGATGAAATATCTCATGAACGCCTTCCTGATTGGAGGACTCTTACTCCAGCCGATGTATTCCTCCCCGGAAGAATCTCGATCACTTAAGATCCTGTTGACGAATGATGATGGGTGGAGTGCCATCGGGATCCGGCTGCTCAAAACGGCACTCAAAAGAGCCGGACACGAGGTCGTCGTTGTCGCCCCGAACATGAATTACAGTGGAACCAGCGCGATGCTTACCCGTGCCGATCCCGAGGTTGAAGAGCTCGAAGACTTGAGCTATTCCGTTTCGGCAAGCCCGGCAACTTGTGTGCTGCTCGGGCTGACCGCGATCTATACCCTCGAAGAGCCACCCGATCTCGTCGTCTCAGGTATCAATCATGGAGCCAATCTCGGACCAGCAATCAGTTTCTCAGGTACCGTGGGAGCGGCAACCATGGCGCTCACGTTTGGGATTCCGGCCATCGCCGTCAGTGCCGATCCGATCGGCAAACCGGGTGAAGACCCATCATTCATCGAACACTATGAAAGGGTCGCCGACTTCACCGCGCGATTCATCAATCGGATCAGTCAAAACCAGAGCGGTTTGGTGCTGCCTTCAGGCAGCGGCCTGAACCTCAACTACCCGCCCCTGGTCCGGGAGAAGGTCCAGGGCATCCGTATGAGCGTCCAGGGTCGTTCGACCGAACACTTCCCTGGGTTCCTGCGGACAGAGGATGGGAATTATCTGTCCCTCCTGGTGGAGTTGAATCAGGACGATCCATCGGAATCGGATGTCGCCAACTACAATCGGGGATTCATCACGGTCATGCCTTTCAATAATGACCGCAGTCTGGGGGGAGCTGAGTTCAAGAGCCTCAACGACAGGCTCTCCGACCTATCACCCTGAGGATCGCAGAAGAGATCAGGAGTTTACAGAACACCTATTCGCCAAGAGGAGTACACCATGTCGAAATCAGAGATGACCCGTCGAACCTTTCTGGCTGCTTCCGCTTCGTCAGCCGCACTATCGATCGTTCCTCGCAGCGTGCTCGGTGGTGTCGGCTACGTCGCCCCGAGCGACCGGATCAACCTCGGCTTCGTCGGCTGCGGGACCCAGGGTCTGCGGCAGATGATCCAGGCTCTTCCCAAGGAGGAACTCCACTTCCAGGCTGTCTGCGATCCCAACAAGGGAAGCAACGACTACATACCGTGGGGAAAGGACGAGCTTAAGAACAAGATCCGCCGGTTCCTGGAAGATCCAAATTGGGCCTCCGGCATCGAAGGATGCTACTGCGGACGCGACGTGGGCAAGGAAGTCGTCGAAAAGTACTATGCGAAAGCCCGTGAAGCCGGATCCTACACAGGCTGCAACGCCTACGCCGACTTCCGTGAGATGCTCGAGAAGGAATCCGATCTAGATGCGGTCTATGTCATGACGCCCGATCATCTCCATGCCACAGTCGCCATGGCAGCCATGAAGAAGGGGAAACACATCATCACCCACAAGCCTATTTCGAACTTCTTCATGGAAACACACCAGACGATCGAAGCGTCAAAACAGGCCGGTGTTGCCACCCACATGTTCTGTGCTGCAGACCAGCAGGCAACACCACAGCTCTGCGAATGGATCTGGAGTGGCGCCATCGGAGACGTCCGCGACGTGCACAACTGGTCGTCCAGGCCCTTCTGGCCCCAGGGCATGGCCGCTTACCCAACCGAGTCGGTCCCGGTTCCAGACGGTCTCGACTGGGATCTTTGGCTCGGCCCTTCACCCGACCGGCCCTATCACCCGTCCCTTACCCACGCCGTCTTTCGAGGCTGGTACGAATTTGGAGCCGGCGCCCTCGGAGACATGGGACATTACAGCATGTACCAGGTCTTCAAGATCATGAAACTCGGGATGCCGAAAGCCATCGAGGCTTCGCGGAGCCAGTACTGGGCAATCATCGACCACATGTGGCAGAAGCAGGAGAATCGTGTCTCCTACCCGCGAGCTTCAACCATCCACTGGGAATTCCCTGCCCGGGAAGGCATGCCACCCCTTTCCGTCTTCTGGTACGACGGCGGTATCCGTCCTCCCAAGCCGGCCGAGCTCGACGCCGACGGCGAAGACCTGCCCACGGAAGGAATGCTGTTCGTCGGCGACAAGGGCAAGATCCTCTGCACCTTCAACGGTGGTCGTCCGCGACTGATTCCAAAATCGAAGATGGACGCCTTCACCGCACCGCCCGAGAAGTTACCTCGACCAATCGACGAACTCGATCAGTGGATTCGGGCCTGTCAGGGTGGCGAAGCGGCCGGAGCGAACTTCGAAGCGATCACACCGCTGGCGAAGTCCCTCAGCCTGGGCAACATCGCGCTCAGAATCGATAAAAAGCTCACCTGGGATGACGCCGCCGGAAAATTCAGCAATTCCGAAGACGCCAA
Source organism: Acidobacteriota bacterium (assembly GCA_020350445.1). Classification (GTDB taxonomy): domain Bacteria; phylum Acidobacteriota; class UBA6911; order RPQK01; family JAPXNP01. Next base: position 2,195,637 of record CP070717.1, read on the forward strand.
CCAACTGATGCTGCGCAAGTACCGCCCCGGCTGGGAAATCCAAGGAGCCAACGCATAAAGTACGACAAGCTTCCAGCTTGTCTCTTGCAAGGCCCGGGGCCTGAGGCGTAGGGCCTGAAGCCTGGGGCCTAGAAGCCTGGGGGCCTGAGGCGTGGGGCGTGGGAGAAACAACCCAGAGGGTTGTCGTACGACAAGCTTCCAGC
>CP070717.1:2195939-2199168 GCA_020350445.1 Acidobacteriota bacterium
GCCTGCTGATCCCGGGAGGTCTCATCCGAATGGGTCTTGGGTGGCTGATCCTCCGCGAGTGGCTTACAAATCGGATGGGAGGTGCCCTCGTCGCAGGAGCATTCTTCATACTCCACGGCATTGGTTCCCTCAAGGAGCCCTTCTACTGGTTTTGGGACGTGTCTTCGCCAGGCCAGCACATGCTCTGGTTTCTTGAGATCCTCGGTCTGTCAATTTCAACTATCATCCTAATTCTCAACCGGGAGACCGGAGCACATCAGAAAACGGCAGATCAGCTTCGCGAGAGCGAACAGCGCTTGACCACGGTGATTCGCAACCTACCGGGAATGGCCTATCGAAGCTTGGCGGATGAACAGTTCACCCCCGTCTTTGTGAGCGAAGCATCAGAGGAACTCACAGAGATCCCGGCAACCGAACTCCTTGCTATCCCGGATCGCCTCAGAAGTCTCATCGTCCGTCAGGAGCGGGACGTGGTTCTCGCGACCATGCGTACAGCTGTAGCAGAACACACTCCTTTCGAACTCGTATATCAAGTGGTGACTCCATCGGGACAGATCCGCTGGTTTCTGGAAAGAGGGCGCCCCGTCGAGTTCAAGGATGGTTCTCAGACCTACGTTGAAGGATTCATCAGCGACATCACCGAACTTCGTGAAGCTGAGAACGAAACCCTGCGGGCGAACAGTGAGCTATCGAAGAAGATCAAAGAGCTGGAACTGCGTTCCCAGGAGGTGGAACACCTTCTTCAGCTCAACCGGGATCTACAGCTCTGCGACGATGTCGAAGAGATTTCACAAGTGGTCTCCCGTTCTGGAACCTTCCTGTTTCCTGGTTCGAGTGGCTGCATGTTCCTGCTCCAGGCGGGAGAATCGTCATTGCGGCCAGTGGGGATCTGGAACCAACCCGATTTTTCGGAGCTTCAGCTCGACCGGGACTCCTGCTGGGCAATTCGACGATCCGGAGGGGTGATTGAGCGCAGTGGCAACGTCGTCAGTATCTGTCCGAGAATGCGTAGCCAAAAAGGTCCTTTGGAACATGTCTGCATTCCCATGCTGGCCCAGGGAGAGACTCTGGGTGTTCTCCATATCCAGGCGACACGAAAGCACTCTCTGTTTCAGCTGAGGACACCCAGGGCTGTCGAGACGCTGGCAACTGCCATGGCCGAACAAACAGCCTTGTGTCTTAGTTCTCAACGGCTCCGAGCTGAACTCGCCGCACAGGCAATCCGAGATCCTTTAACGGGTCTCTACAACCGGCGCTTCCTGTTCCAGTCGATTGAAAGAGAGCTCGCCCAGGCGGACAGGTACACCAGGAATCTCGGAATCCTGATGATCGATGTCGATCAATTCAAGGAAGTCAATGATACGTTCGGGCACGACACCGGGGACAAACTGCTGTTTGAAGTGGCCGAACTACTGCAGCGGGCGGTGCGAGCCGGAGATATTGTCTGCCGTTATGGCGGAGAGGAATTCGTGATCACTCTTCACGGGGCAACCGGGGACGAGTGCCTGGCCAAGGCACAGGAGATCCGCTTGGCTCTTGAAGCGGCACGATTCCTGGGCGACAGCTACCCTGTCACCGTTTCAATTGGAACGGCTGTTTATCCAGAGAATGGGCAGACACCCGACATCATCCTGACGGCAGCGGATCGAGCGCTTTACGAAGCGAAAGGATCAGGTCGAAACTGCTGTAAGGCAGCACCGGTCCAGCAGCAAGCCCCCAAGCCGCTGGTCAGCCTCAACAAGTTGCTCTAGGCTACGACTCACCTCACCCGAAACCTTGCAGACGGACTCAACAGTAGCACCTGGTAGCACGCTGCCAGAGATGCGAGCGAAAGAGGCTAGCGTGGTGCGCTCTCCTGCAGGCCCTGGAAGAAAGCCCTTGCGTTGGCACCGAGGGTCCGAGTGCGATAGCCGCCTTCCTGCACAATCAAAGTCGGCAGTCCCAGTTCGCCCACCAGGTCGCCATTTCTTCGAAAATCATCGGTTGCGAGTGTCCAGGTGCCGGTCGGATCCCCCTTTGCCGGATCGAGTCCCAAACTGATGATCAAGAAGGCGGGATCAAAGCCTCGAACTCGCTCCAGAGCCTTTCGCAGCGCGGCACGATGGCCCTTACCGTCCAGCTTTTCGGGCAAGGGAATGTTCAAATTAAATCCCTGGCCAGCTCCTTCTCCGACCTCATCTTCGAAGCCCGAAAAATAGGGGTAGGCGAAGCGCGGATGCCCGTGAATCGAGATCGTCAACACATCGGCACGGCTGTAGAAGATATCCTGCTGTCCATTTCCATGGTGATAATCCACGTCGAGAATTGCCACCTTCCCATACTTACTCAGGAGATGGGCAGCCACCGCGGCATTATTGAAGTAGCAGAAACCACCGAACGAGGTTCTTTCCGCATGATGACCCGGTGGGCGCACCAGGCTGTAGGCGAGTCGACGCCCTTCCAGCAACTCCTCCGCTGCCATCAACGTGCAATCTACAGCCCGCTTCGCTGCTCGAAAGACGTTGTGATGGATGGGAGTGAAGGTATCGATACAGAAGTAGCCTGCCAGCACGGAGCGCTCTTTGGGGAGCCGCGCCTTGTTGCGAATCGGAAAAACGTAGGGATAAAGCGACCTCTCTTCTCCCACCTCTTCACTCGCCCGGCGCAAATAAGACACCAGTGCCGGATCATGTACATCGGTGATGTGGCGCAGCGGATACTCCTTTGGAGTCCGAATCTCAAACCATCCGGTCGACTCAACGGCCTCGAGGATCTTGCTGATCCTGGCCGGAGCTTCGACATACCCACGTTCTCGAATATGGTGAATCTCGTGCCGGTCATTGATCGTCAAGAGGATCGGTTCAGTCCGAGGTTCAGGCGGCGGATGCGGCAAGCCCTCTTTCGTGTACCGAAACGGCCGCAGCCGAATCGGATCATCCTTGAAGGAATTGACAACCATTCGGTTGTACTCGGGCGTACAGAGGTGAGCGTACTTCCTTTCCAGAATCGCTTGAACAACTTTCCGGGTCCAGGACCGCGAAGGCAGTTGATCGGAATCCAACGTGTCGACCACCAAATGGGGAGCGTCAGCATCCTCCGGAGAAACCGGAGTCTCATAAGCAGTCCCGATCATTGGACGGGCACCCCAGCGCTCGTAAAATTTCAGCCGCGCTACGTTTGCCGCGGCCACCGCCTGCGATGCCTGCTCCGGCTCATCGGGAAGACACTCGAAGAAGATCGCCTGACACCC
>CP070717.1:2199268-2202688 GCA_020350445.1 Acidobacteriota bacterium
GGGCTCATTTCGGAAAGGGATGCCCTTCAGTACGCCACAGCGCCCGCTGACATGAAGCTCAAACTCAAGGGCATTGTCGGCCCAGCAGAGATGGTTTGAACTCCTCCTCCGCTTTTGAACATGCCTGCCGGCTCTTATCCCACCGCGCTCACAGCCGGCGAGAACTGGAACGCAAGTTGAGGAGGCGCTTCCCCGCTGGCGAAGTCTCCCCGGCCCTGGACCGGCTCGAAGAGCTCGGATACCTCAATGATGCCGACTTCGCCGAACTACGCGCCCGCTCACTGCGAGTTACCCGCCTCTGGGGGAGCCGCAGGATCGAACTCGATTTAAAGAGACTCGGCGTGAATGCTAAAATAGCCAGGCTCACAGTCGAGAAGTTGGAGCAGGAACACCCCGAGCGAGAGGCCCTCCTCCGAGCGGTAGGGGCGTGGATCAGGACCTCGGGCCACCCCGAAACCGCCTCTCAGTTGAAGAAACTCTATGATTACTGCCTGAGACGTGGCTTTTCCCCGCAGATGACTCGAGACGAGCTCGAGGAGTACTTCTCCGAAGTTGACTGGAGTTGAGCTCCTGCGATTTAATCCAGCCTTTCCTGCAGGAAGCAAAAGAGAAGAGAGATAAAGACGTTATGAAGAGTTCAGATGAGATTAGAGAGATATTCCTAAAGTACTTCGAAGAAAAGGAGCATAAACGGGTCAAGAGCAGCGCTCTGGTACCGAAAAACGACCCGACTCTTCTCTTCACAAACGCTGGAATGAACCAGTTTAAAGATGTGTTCCTCGGCCGGGATCGGCGGGAGTACTCGCGAGCTACCAGCAGCCAGAAATGCATGCGCGTCAGCGGGAAGCACAATGACCTGGAAACGGTCGGCCGGACCCCGCGCCACCATACCTTCTTTGAAATGCTGGGAAACTTTTCCTTCGGCGACTACTTCAAGACCGAAGCGATCGAATTCGCCTGGGAACTTTGTACCGAGATCTATGGGCTGGACAAAGACCGCCTCATCATCACTGTCTTTGAAGAGGATGACGAAGCGTTCGGTATCTGGCGGGATCATGTCGGGGTGTCCGAAGACCGCATTTATCGCTGCGATGAACATGAGAACTTCTGGTCGATGGGAGATACCGGACCCTGCGGACCGTGCTCGGAGCTCCACTACGATATGGGCGATCTCGTCGGAGACACGACGAGTCCCTTTGGAGCAGATTGCGATCGTTTCATGGAGATCTGGAACCTCGTATTCATGCAGTTCAACCGCGATTCAAGCGGTAAGATGACCCCACTGCCCTCTCCGTCCATTGATACTGGAATGGGCCTCGAGCGCATCGCCTGTGTTCTCCAGGGTGTCGGCAGCAATTACGAGACCGATTTGTTTACCCCGATCATCGCCGAGGCCGGACGCTTGACTGGAGTCCCGTACGGGACCAGCCCCGACTCCGACACCAGCCTCCGGATTCTCGCGGATCATTGCCGCGCCACAATGTTTCTGATCGACGACGGCATTGTCCCGGGAAATGAAGGCCGGGGATATGTCCTGCGCAAGATCCTGCGACGCGCGATCCGGCACGGCAGGATGCTGGGCAAGGAAGAGCCCTTTATCTACACGTTGACCGCCCTCGTTGCCGAACTGATGCACCACGCCTACCCGGAGCTCGACAAGAGCCGTGAGTATGCCGCCAAGGTGGTCAAGCACGAAGAAGAGAAGTTCAGCGCCACGCTGAGCACGGGTCTGGGCCGCCTCGAAGATGTCTTCGAACGTCTCGCCGGCGAAGGCCAGAAGACCGTACCCGGTGAAGACCTCTTCCGGCTTTACGATACCTATGGCTTCCCCTTTGACCTGGCTACCGAGATTGCCGGGGAACGAGGATTTCAGGTCGATATTTCGGGCTTCAATCAAGAACTCGAGCAGCAGCGGCAGAGGGCCCGCGCCAGCTGGAAAGGTGGCGAAGCACATGTCCAGGCGATTCATCAGAAGCTCGCAGCCCGGACGTTTAAGACCACTTTCACCGGATACGACGAAATCACCGAAGTCGAAGCAAAGGTCCTGGCCCTGGTTGCCGGCGACGAGGAAGTGACCACATTAAGCGAAGGGGACGAAGGCGAAGTCATTCTGGATCGGACTCCGTTCTACTCGGAAGCCGGTGGACAGGTTGCCGATCAGGGGAGCATTGAAGGCCAGAACCTGCAGGCGGAAGTACTCGATGTTCAGACCCCGGTCGGAGGCGTGAGACTGCACAAAATCCGCGTCCTGCATGGGGAGATCTCGGTTGGTGACAGCGTCAGCTGCAGCGTCGACCGACAGCGGCGCTTGCAGACCGTCAATAATCACACCGCCACCCACCTCCTGCAGGCAGCCCTTCGAAATGTACTCGGTGAGCATGTGAAACAGGCCGGTTCACTGGTTGCCCCGGAACGATTAAGGTTCGATTTCACCCATTACAAAGGGCTGTCCTCGTGGGAACTGCATGACATTGAAGAGAAGGTAAACCTGAAGATTCGAGAGAATATCAAGGTTCAGACCTCGGTCCAGGACCTCGATGAAGCAATTGAAGCGGGCGCAACCGCACTGTTCGGAGAGAAGTACGATCAGAAAGTCCGCGTCGTCAGTGTTCCCGGCTACAGCAAGGAGCTCTGTGGCGGAACTCACGTCGATCGCACCGGCGATATCGCTCTGTTCAAGATCCTCTCGGAAAGCAGTATTTCCGCAGGTGTCCGCCGTGTCGAAGCGATCACCGGCGAAGCCGCAGTGGACCGTTTTCTCCAGGATGAGGCCTTGCTCGGCGATCTCTCGCATCAGCTCAACACCCGTCGCGACAATCTCTCGGCCGCAGTCGTCAAGCTGGTAGGCGAACTGAAGGAAGCCTCGAAAGAAGTGGACCGTCTGCGCCTGCAACTGGCTCAGCAGGAAAGTAGTTCCGCAGGTTCTGAAGCCCGTGAAATCGGGGGGATCAAGGTCGTGGCCCAGAAGGTGTCGAATGTCGACCGTAACGCGCTGCGCCAGTTGGCTGACCAGATCTGTAACAAGTTGCAGAGTGGAGTGGTGGTTCTGGGCACCTCTTCGGACGGGAAGGTCAGCCTGGTTGTGATGGTATCGGATGACCTTAAGGGTCGCGTCCCAGCAAACCGGTTGATTCAGCCGATCGCCCGGCTCGTCGGTGGAGGCGGAGGGGGAAAGCCCGACCTGGCTGAAGCCGGAGGGAAGAATCCCGATGCGCTGGACGAGGCGATCCAACAGACCTACTCAATTGTGGAAGAGCAACTCGGCGCGTAAGGAACGCGTCCGTCCCGTTTGCTTTCGGGCCTTTACATGGCGGAAGGACTGGCAAGCGGGACGCTAACCATCCGGCTGGATCGGTGGTGCTGGAAGGCTGGAAAATCACAACCTGTGTCTGAAATCACTTCAACTTTTCGGGGTCTTAC
>CP070717.1:2202788-2206698 GCA_020350445.1 Acidobacteriota bacterium
CCGGCTTTGGACGGTTGATCTCGAGCGTTCCCCTGGCCGGGACCCTGCTGTTTCAGATCAATTCGGGCAACCAGCCGTTGACGGAAGTGGGCGTGGCCCCGTCCCCGCCGGCCAGCCGGTTCGGCATCCCGGTGCTGAAGGCCCCAGGACTCTACGATACGGGCATCGCCCTGGTCAATCCGACGTCCAGCCCGGTGACGATCACGATTACCGCTAAGTCGTCGGATGGGAGCACTCTGGCCACCGCGACCTTTCAGCTGACCCCGAATGAACACATGGCACGGTTCTCCGGCGAGATGGTTGCTGCGGTTAATGGGCTGGGCGAATTCAACGGATCGTTCGAGTTCGTCGCCTCGTCGCCGGTTTCAGCAGTGGCGTTGAAACAGACGGGCTATCTGCTGACGAGCTTTCCAGTTACGGTCATCCAGTAGGGAGCGGGGGAACGTCATGGCTGACTATCGAACGAATTTCGTTAAGCATGTACTTCGCCTGTGGCTCGCGCTGGCATTGTCTGTTTTGATACTCCCACCTGCGGCAGCCCAGGATGTCGATTCGGACGGGCAGTGGACCCTGTCCGATGTGGCGACGACCCTGCGGATGGCGGGTGGACGGGAAACAGCCTCTCCCCTGGCCGACCTGGACAACGACGGGCTGGTGACGGTCCGCGACGTGGCGCTGGCGCTGCGCCGGGTGGACGGACGGGATGATCAGGCCATCCTGCCCGACCAGGACGGCCTGATCACAGCGCCGGATGGTGCCCAGGTCTATTTCCCGCCCTATTTTTCACCGGAGCGGATCGAGGCGACTTTGACCAAGCTGGCCGAACCGCAGGATGGGGTCGTTGACGAACGGGTGGAGGTCTCGGGTGAGTACCAACTCGAAATCTCAGGCACGGCTCCATCGGGTGGGGATTACTGGGTGACCGTGCCGCTGGATCGATCCCGGTTTCCAACGAACAAGGAACCAGCAGAGATTATTGACGGCCTGGTAGCCGAAGTCTTTGATCCACAGACGGGAACCTGGCATCCAGCGGGAGACTTCAGCTGGTTCGATGAGACGTCCGGACAATTCACGTTCAACGTCGCCTGGCTCGACAGTGCTGCGGGAAGCCCAGCAGTCGAGATCGATCCAGAGGAGGAAAGCGGAAAATTCCGGCTCAGCAACACTTACCAGAGTCGCTGGAAAGTCAAGGCCCGAATGTTCAGCTCCCGGTATGCCGCAGGCAGGCAGGGCTCGAATTTCAAGCTCTATTTCTACATGCCCGATGCCGGCCACGCCGACGCCACGATGTCGGATACGGAGTGGAACAGTACAACGGGCAATGCCGGTCACCCGGATATTCCGGATTTCATCGAGGACCTCGATGCCGCACTGAACTCAGCTTATTCGGAACTGCTGACCCTCAGGCACAATCAGGGGGGAGCCCTCTTTGACGCTCAGAGCACTCCGATGAGTGTCTGTGTGCAGGACCTGGGCGGCGCGTCGGGGACAACCAAGATTGGTGGGGACCTGTTCTGTGATCTCTTCATCTCGAACAGGAAGGACGAGATCGGCTCCTGGAACCGGATGCTGGGTGTAGCGGCTCACGAGATCGTCCATGTGCTCCAGGGAAAGTACTTCAGTAGGTACACGAAAGCCCAATGGCTCGTCGAATCCAGTGCGAACTACTACGCTGCCCGGGGGGCGAAGTTTTCCCAGGCGGAACGGTTGACGCTCTACGGAGGCTTCACGTTTCTCGATGCGAGCGGCTACCTGTCCCTACCGATTACGAGCGGGGCCCAAGAAAGCGCATATGCCCTGGCCCATTTTCTCGACTGGCTTTCGGCGCGTTATTCTCGGGACATCGTGGCCGACACATTTGTGCAGGGGAAGACCAGCCACCTGCTCGACCTCGGGGCGGCAATCCAGCAGGCGGGGGGTCTCGGGCTGACGAGTTCCTTCGGCGATTATGTGACCGAGATTGTCACCGAACCGCAGGGTTCGCTGAAGGCGAACAGCGACATCCGCAGAAGGATGGAGACAGCCTCTGTGAATTTCCTCAGTTCTCCCAAACCCCGACTCGAATACAGTTCCCAGCTCAAACAGACCTACATCGCGTTCAAGAAGAGTCTGAAACCACTGTCGACAGCGTTGATTCGCATCCTGGGTCGAGACAACAGGCCAGGTCTCCTGGTTGTGGATGCCTCGGGATCGCAGGACTTCGAACTCGAGTGGCTGGCCTACCCGTTCCAGCAGGCTGAGGTACCGGACTTCAACCAGACGGCGCTGAGTAGCGGGATGAGCTTCAGTGCCTTCCGGTCCCAGCGCCTCGCTGTCGACGACTTCGGCTGGACAACATCGAAGAACGGTATCGAAGTCTTTCTGGCCAACAGTGGGACCACGAGCAATGTGTTCGCTCACCTGGCCTTCTACCTGCTCCTGGCGCCGGAGATTCTCGATCGCTCCTCTGATTCGGTTGCCTGGAGTACGTCGCTGGCCGGTAACATCCCCGATTCCTATATCCGGGGTTATAACGTCTACCGGAACGGGAGTCGAGTCAATGGTTCGGGGCCGATTCCGCATGCGCCGGAGACCAGCTTGATTCAAGCCATTCCCAACCTGGCCAGCCAGGATGACATCGTGGTGACGGTCGTCGACCGCTTCGGGAATGAGTGGCCTGCAGTAGTTCCGCAAACACCGTTGAACGTCACTTCGGTCAACCCAAGGCAGGGAACGGTCGGAACGAGTGTAACAATCAATGGAAATGGCTTTGGTGCCGACCGAAATAACAGCAATGTCACCTTTGGTGGAACCTCCGCCACCGAGTATCCCTTCTGGTCCGAGACCCAGATCATGGTCAAGGTTCCCAACGGTGCAAAGACCGGGCCGCTTATCTTAAACATCGGAGGGAAGACGGCGGATGCCGGAACGTTCACTGTCCAGACACACACGGTCGCAGGTTATTTCCCTCACGAGGAATATCCTGGCGAGGAAGTCTGGATCGGAGGAACAGGATTCGGTGAAAACCGAGGCAGTAGTCAGGTCACCTTCGGTGGTGTCCCGGCCGATTCGTATATCTCCTGGAGCGACACCGATATCCAGGTCAGGGTACCGGCCGCCGGAAGTAGTGGGGACTTGGTAGTCTCCGTTGCTGGCATAGACGTCACGGCCGGTCCTTTCACCGTCCTCCAGCCGCCGCAGACCATCACCGACTTCACTCCTTTTGAGGGTCGGATTGGAGACGAAGTCACCATCACGGGCACTGGTTTTGGGACCTGGGGATTGGTCTCTTTCAATGGCATCTATGCGTCTTGCCCGACCTGGACTGATACTCAGATCATCTGTACGGTTCCATCAGGTGCCCAGACCGGCGACTTGGTAGTCGAAGTGGATGATGTGCCCGTGGTCGCGGGAACCTTCTACGTACTGGCCGGATTCGAGGTCACATCGGTCAACCCACCCGAGGCCCATATCGGCGACGAGGTCACGATTACTGGAACCGGTTTTGGCACTGATTGTGGGAATGCGAACTGTTACCTGATGCTTGGCGACCTCAAGATCGATTTCTTCTGGAGTTGGCAACCTACCCAGATCCGTTTCCAAGTCCCAATCGAAGCGATCTCCGGAAGCCTCTGGCTTTATTCCCAGGGAGTTGGCTCAGACCTCGGACGCTATACTATTCGGCCAAGAATCTATACCAACCCTGAGGACAAAATCCTCTGGCCGCGATCATTAGTGCGGATCGACGGCAACGGTTTCGGGGAACAACGCCCCTCGAGTGCCATCACGTTCGATGGTGAAACTGCCCAGGTGTACGAGCAGTGGACACCCTCCACAGTAGAGGCCTACGTCCCCGACTCCGTATTGGGCAAGGATCAGGTCACGGTAGGGCTGGATGTCGGCGGCCTCACTGAAGAGGTCGGTGATATCA
>CP070717.1:2206798-2209826 GCA_020350445.1 Acidobacteriota bacterium
AGGTTTACGGCGTATCCAAAAATGATCAGCTGCAGTAGAGGTGGACCGATCAACACCATCCTCATGCGGGGCTCACGCAGTACCTGCAGCAGCTCCTTTCTCATGATGACCGCGATTCGACCCCACATCAGTCTTCCCCTCCGCAAGAGACGGGCCCGGGCTCCCAACAGAATCCCTGCCACAAAAACTCGCACACCCTTTCTAACTTCGGCATCATGCGATCTTCCCCTTCAGCTTCCGGGTTGCGAAGGCGAAAACCGCCGCTGCGAAAGCAAAGAGAAGGAACAGTTCCCCTCCGATAATCAACAGACCGACATCCTTCAAGAAGATGCCCCGCAGAACAGTGATGAAATAGCGGGCTGGAACCAGATAGGTAGCCACCTGAACCGGGAGCGGCATATTCTTGATGGCGAAGATGAAGCCGGAGAGAAGAAACGCCGGCAGGAAGGAACTCAGCAACCCGACCTGGTAGGCCAGCAACTGGGAACGGACAGAAGCCGACAAGAAGATACCCCAGCACAGGGCCCCGATCAGAAAGACCGCACAGCTCACGGCAAGCAGGATCAGGTTCCCCCTCAAGGGAACTTCGAAGATTACGACACCAAGCAAGATTGCCGTGATCGTATCCACCGCTCCCAGCAGAAAGTAGGCCGACATCTTCCCGAGGACCAACTCAGCAGGCCTGACCGGGGTGGAAAGCAGCTGCTCCATCGTCCCCATTTCCCATTCGCGGGCGATTGTCAGCGAAGTCAGCAGCGCGGCGATAATCATCAGGATCACGGCTACCAGTCCGGGAACGATGTAGTTCTTCGATCGCAGTTCGCTGTTGTACCAGACTCGGGCCCGTGCTTCGACTGGAATCGCGGATACGCCTCCCGCAATTCGATTCGAGCGCGATGCCATCTGCTCAGCCGAATAGCGGGCGATGATGGCCTCCGCATAACCGAGGGCAATTGACGCGGTATTCGAATCGCTTCCATCCAGGATCAACTGCACTGAGGCTGTCCTTCCGCGCCCCAGATCGGATGCAAAATCACGGTCAATCACCAGAGCGGCCAAACAGTTTCCGCGATCGATCGATTCCTCGACGATCTCGAGCGAGTCAACCGTCCCCAGCAGATCGAAGTAACGGGAGCCTTCGAACCGGGATACCAGGTCACGGCTCTCCAGCGAGCCGTCATGGTCCACCACCAACACAGGTATCCGGTCGACATCGAGCGTCAGCGCATAGCCAAAAAGGATCAGCAGCAGAGCGGGAAGAGCCAGGGCCATCATCAGACTCCGACGATCTCGCAGGATGTGAAGAAATTCTTTTCGGGCGATCGCCCGGACACGCCTGAAGCTCATCGCCGCACTCCGCTTGACTGCTCGACCTGAGAAATGAAGACATCTTCCATCGTTGGCTGGACTTCACGAATCTGGTGGACTTCGATCCCCTGGTTCGACAAGAGTTCCCGTACCACCCGCTCACCTTCCACCAGGTCTCCGACGCGGAGACGCAGCCCGGAGCCAAAGATCGAAACCTCGCTGAAACCTGGATGAGCTTCCAGACAATCCAGCGCCGATAACAAGCGCGGTGTGTCCACCTGTAGAAACCGGTCAGGGGCGAAGCCGGCTTTCAAACGTTCCGGGGAATCCAGAGAAACGATCCGTCCTTCATCCATCAGGGCCAGTCGGTGACAGTATTCGGCTTCATCCATGTAGTGGGTCGTAACGAAGACCGTTCTTCCTTCTCCTGACAGCTCATAGATCAGATCCCAGAAGTCACGGCGGGCCAGCGGATCCACTCCCGAGGTGGGTTCATCAAGGAAAATGATTCCCGGCTCATGCAGAATTGCGCACGCCAGAGCTAACCGCTGTTTCCATCCCCCTGCTAACAGGTGGGTTGGAACATCCCGCTTTGAAATCAGCCCCATGCGTTCCAGAACATCCTGCTTCCGGCGCTCTCGATTCGAGCGCGGCACACTGTAGATACCGGCAAAGAAGTCGATGTTCTCTTGAACCGACAATTCATTGTAGAGAGAGAACTTCTGAGACATGTATCCGATGCCCTGCCTGACCCTCTCGGGATAGAGGGCGACATCGAGACCCCCGACGAGAGCCCGGCCTTCCGTCGGTGCCAACAGACCGCAAAGAACCCTGATGGTGGTCGACTTTCCCGCTCCATTTGAGCCGAGGAAACCGAAGATCTCCCCTTTCTCAACGTGGAAACTGATGTGGTCGACCGCCACAAATTCACCAAACTGCTTGACGAGTCCCTCCACCTGAACCACCGGTTCCCGGTTCATGCCGCCTCCTGTGATCGCTGACGGATCAGGGCGATAAAGATGTCCTCGACAGTGGGCTTGATCTCGCGCAACGTTTCGACTCGGATTCCCCGCCTTTCCAGGTCAAGCCGAAGCCGGCCGGGATCGATCTGCTCAGGTGAAAGAAAAAGATGCAAGGAGCTTCCCGAAGGCTCCACCGACAGGATATCGGGCCGTTCCAGCAAATAGGCGCGGGCGGTCCGGGGATTTGAACTCTGCAGCATGTAGCAGCGTTCCCGCAACTGGGCGGCAAGGCGGTCCGGGGCGTCACAAACGATCATCACCCCCTGGTGCATCAAACCGACCCGATTACAACGCTCGGCTTCATCCAGGTAAGAGGTCGACACGAGGACCGTGATCCCCTTCTTCACCAGCTGGTGCAATATGATCCAGAAATCGCGCCGAGAGACAGGATCCACCCCGTTGGTGGGTTCGTCGAGTATCAGTAATTCCGGTTCGTGGAGAAGTGAGCAGATCAGAGCCAGCTTCTGCTTCATTCCGCCCGACAATTGCCCCGCCTTCCGCTCACGAAACGGAGCCATGCGAGTCAGTTCGAGCAGGAACCGGGTCTTCTTCTCGACCACTCGAGGGTCAAGTCCGAAGAGATCCGCATAGAATGAGATGTTCTCAGCAACGGTCAGATCCATGTAGAGGCCGAATCTCTGCGCCATGTAGCCGATCCGATCGCGTACGGCTGCGGCCTGCTTCATGACTGGGAAACC
>CP070717.1:2209926-2212881 GCA_020350445.1 Acidobacteriota bacterium
AGGCTGCTCATAATTCCGGCGATTTCATTTGAGTAGAGTCTCGCCACCCGTTTAACGTTAATCAGGTTTCAACCTGGGTCACATAACCTGCCGATCTGACCCGCCTGGGGACGGAGTTCGATGAGCTGTTCGGGGCGACCGCTTGGGGACGGAGTTCAACGGAAAGACCTGCCTGGGGACGGACCTCTGTGGCAGGGATCGATGCAACGAGAGAGGGCTTCGAGGAACTGTGCTGGGAGGCATTGGGCGGGCAAAAAATGCCCGCCAGAGCTCATTTGCAGCTGCTAGTCGTCGATCATGGGCCCACTCGCACCACGACTTTTGCCACCGGATTGTTCCAGTCGTACTCAGCCGGACTTAAATCCCCAGATCCATGTATGCCGGAATGTACGTATACGTAACCCTCAGCTCCATCGGTCACCCGAACCATCGGATTACCACAGGGAGGGCCCGGGATCGAATCGCAGGTTTCGGTGTTGCGTTCACTGCCGGCATCATAAGCCAAAGCATAGAAATCCTCTGTCTTACGCGTACCCGTCTGAGCCAGGAAAGGAGATCCGATGGCCACCGAGTTTAGGCCATAAAATGCATCGTTGGTCGTCACCAGCATCCCCACCAGGGACAGACGTCGAGCCTTTCGCCCCTCCGCCGGAGCGAATCGGATAGTTGCGGTCTCTCCTGGAAGGATGACGACATTTTCTCCCTGAATCACTCCGACCATGGCAACGTCGGGATCAGACTCGAGTCGGGCAACGAGGGGATCGAGAATCGCATCCTCCGCAACCCCTGCCAATTCCTCGCTGGAAGGTGAACCGACCCGGAAGATCGGCTCCGACCAAGCCGTGTGAAGAGCGACAACTCCCGGGCTGAAAATCTGCCCTTTTGTGAGGTTGGTGATCTCAACCTCTATAGTTAGTTGATTGGCCTGTGCAACAGACGTCAACCCTGCTCCACAGAAAAGCAGACAGAAGAGGCTGTTCAAGGTTAGCTTCGAAAACCGGTTTTTTGTGTTCATCTTGTTCTCCCTTTTTGATTTGATTACATCGAGGCAGGTCGTGAATGACCCTTTCCCCTGTCTTTTGCCGAGAAGGGACAACCGGTTACAGGAGGAACAATTTTTCTGACGCTCCGTGGTAGGGTAGGTAGAGTTAACTGCGTCGTGTCCAGCGAGAATGGGATACGAGTCGGGCTGAATCCTGGAAGGAGAGCTCGTTTAGGAGTATGTCCGAAGAGAAGCCGTTGATCGAACTGATGATCGCCTACCAGAAGGGTGATCTGTCGGCATTCGAATCACTTTACAGGTTGATCCGGCCTCGGCTTCGTTCTTTTCTGTTGGGACTGACGCTCAATTCGGCTCTTGCTGACGACCTGTTGCAGGAGACCTTCCTTCAGATTCATCGATCTAGAGCCACTTACCAACCGGGGCGTAATGTCCTCCCTTGGGCATTTGGAGTAGCAAGGTATGTTTTCCTTATGGATCGGAGAGGCAGAGTGAGGCGACGAGAAGACCCTGCTTTGGAGCCAGAATGTATTGACATACCCGTACCTCACGAACTCGATGGAGTATTCGATCGAGACCTATTCAACAAGACATTACCCTTGCTACACGCTGATCAACGCGAAGTTCTCCTTTTACATCATGTGTGGGGTTTTTCTTTCCGGGAGATTGGGCAGATTTTGGGGATTCGTCCTGTAACAGCTAAGCTCAGAGCGCACCGAGGGATCAGGAGTCTGAGGCGGGAATTTGAGAGACTTGCGGTAACCGATCCGTATCCTGGGGCAAAGTTCAAAGAGAAGTAGTACCGGCAGAGTGAACTATGGAAGATAAAGCGCTAAGTGAAATCTTGAGCAGAATTCGTGCGGAGGCTGGGCCGGCACAAGTCTTGCTATCTCCCTGGAAACGGGGCCTGACACTCCTGCCATGCTGGGGCCTTTTGCTTGGAACAGTCCTTTTCGTTTTTGGACTCCGGATGGACTACCAAGAACTGGGCAACCTGGCCGGTGGGGGATTCAGCACGATTCAGGTTGCCGTCGCATATGGCCTGGTCACGCTCGCCCTAAGATCTGTCATTCCAGGGTCTAATCCTTCTTTATTCTTCGCATCCGCCTCGCTGGGAGCCGCTGCACTCCTCCACCTTACATTTGCCCTTATCAGCAATGTTTTGAGTCCCCAACGTGCAGCCGAGGGTGAGGCCCTTCACTTGGTTCTTGTCTGCCTGGGATCGACGTTCCTGCTTGGATCCGTACCTCTGATTGCTTTAGCAGTTCTGGCGAAGCGGGGATTGCCGATTCGACCCAGGCTTTCCGGTATTCTTCTGGGCATGGCAGCAGGATTGTCGAGTGAAGCGGCCTGGAGGATGCATTGCCCGGTCACATCACTAGATCATGTCCTGAATTCACACACCTTGGCGATCCTGGTGATGATCGTTGCGGGGTTTGTTCTTGGTTCTGCCTGGAGGAAGGCATAGTTGCGCATTGTCCTCGACTCATAGGGCTGGGACCCGTACCTGCAATGCCCGGTATGCGGCCGGGAACTTCCAAGCGAACCCGTTCCTGGTGCGACCCTGCGAAGGATGGGGTCAATCCGCCGGCCAGAGATACGTTCCGACAGTACCGGCCGGCAAGGTGGATTCCACTGCCTGCTCACCTTTCTGCAATCGAAACTGTTGGTCGGCTGAGGTCTGATTCACCAGAATCGTCGCAACTGATCCACTCGGATTCAGGAACGAGACCGCTGTAACGGTTTCACGACTGCCCCGATCGCAAGAGATCATAACTGCACCCGGGCGGACAAAACGGGCGAACTGTGCGAGCAGGTAGAATTCGGGAGTACGGTAAAAGCCAGGCTTGTCGGGGTCTTTCTCGATGAGTAAGGTCGGAGACAGCTCCCCGATCCGGTTGTACGGGCTCTGGTTGTGTTCATCCAGTTGACGAGTCGTGGCCGCGACCCAGTAC
>CP070717.1:2212981-2220953 GCA_020350445.1 Acidobacteriota bacterium
AGCGGAGCGGCTGGCTCGCTCCGGGTCGATTGTCGGGTAATAAACGTGTCTGGGCCCATCGACTTCGTGGCTCAAGAATCCCTTTTCTTCGAGGATGCGGATCAAGCGACGGATCGCATCCTGGCTGGGCGGATCGGGAATGTCCCCATGGATCTCAACGGCTGTCACTTTCCCTTTCCGAAAGACCGCATCCATGATTTGCCGTTCACGTCGGCTCAGATTATGTTGGATGGGTTGGCTCTTCTTTCCCGTCATGGTCAATCCTGCAGTCCACTCGAATTTGTCTGCTGGTAAAAATTTACCACTAATCCCGATCGCCCGTCAAGGGGAGTATGGTATTTTTTTACCACTTTATGATTCCGGTCGATTTTTCCCTTTATCCCGTTCTTTTCCTAGACGATAGACAGCAGTGATGGTTCCGGCGACCCCGGTCCACGTCATGCAGAAGCACTACTTTGTCCCGTTTATGCTGGCAGTAAACACTTAACAGACAAGACTACCTACAAGTGATTCAGATATTGATTACTTCCTCAATCTGATTGATAATTGCTTTTGGAGGGCACTGTTCCGAGAGGACCGGAATCTGAAATTCCCACACATGGTCAATCCTTTTGGCTGGCGCTTGACTGCAGAGAAGATTCAACCTCCGGTCTTGACTATCTACAGGTCAAGAGAAGTTGAGAGTCGGAATCTGACCAGGAGAGGACCCGCGGAGGCCAGGAGGTAGGGGCAGTGAACTTTCTAGTCGACCGAGAAATGGTGAAGCACAAGGAGGACAAACATGGCCAGAACGCAGAATCAAGTCGTTGTTTACCCGGTGGTTGAATCCGACTCCCTCCAGTATCGGATCAGTCATCCCGATCTCTTTTTCGACAGAAAGAACGATGCGGATATCTTGTGGGTCAACCTGACAGGAGAGGATTTAGAAGTTGTACTGCCCACAGAAATTGCAGAAGACCCGGTAAACGGCGGGCCTTTTGTGGACAAGAAATTTCAGGGGAAAAAGCACTCGATCCCTGTGGGAAACACCGTCACAGTGGCTTACAAGAAGCCGGTCGGCAACAGCAACGCGCCTGAGCCTGACGGCGTATACTCCTATACGATCCTGGGGGCAGTATCCAAGCTTAAGGTGATTGGCCATTCCGATCCCAGGATCATCATCTACGGAGGCAGCTAGCCTCGGATTTCACTCCGGAGAAGAAAACGTCAAATAGAATTGACCGTTCCTGTTTCGATGCGGGCCCGCTCTTGCGAATTCGTGGATGAGACGATACCCATAATCCTATCGCTGGAAGTTCTTCTGTGATCCTACAGCGGTCGGCCGCGTCGCCGATCAGTGGACAGGTCCCAATCGTCTCAAATCACACGGGGTTTTAACATCTCTCGTTTTTGCTCCAGAAAGGGTAGAATCTAACCCAACTGGGGGAACAAAATGCAGCTTTTGTACGGAGAGACACGGGCCTTTCAGGGAGAAGATCGTCGACGGGAGAATCGCAGGGAGTGGCTTCAGAGGATTCTGGCCACCAGCCTGGTGACACCGTTCGCACTCAATATCCCTAGCTTCGCAAATTCAACCTCTGGCAAGTCCGAGGCCTCCAAGTGGTCGATGCCCGGCCTGTTTCCGGGACGGGTCAGTTCGGTCTTTCATCCGGGTTCGATGATCAACGGGGAATATCAGAGTGAGCCGGTTCGGGAGATGATCCGCGAAGCGATGGTCGGGTTAACAGGAGCGCCGGACTGGGTGGCGGCCTGGCGGATGTTCTTCGAACCCGGAGAGGTCGTGGGAATCAAGCTCAATCCCTCGAGTTATCCCTACGTGATATCCGCTCCCGCGGTTGTACAGGAGATCATCGCCGGCCTGGTGGCTGCAGGTATCAGGCATCAAGATATCGTCGTCTACGACCGGTACAAAGGAATGTTTTTCTCCGCCGGCTTTGACAAGTGGCTTCCCGAGGGTGTGCGAATCTCCTGGGCCGCCGACTACTCCGATCCAACCCAGCAGCGAATGGACGGGTATGATCCGGACCACTGGATGGATATGCAGCTGACACTGCCGGGATTCGATTTCTCGAACGAAAGGGCGCGCCGGTCCTATGTGGCGCGGTTCCTGACGAAGGAGGTCGATAAGCTGGTCAATCTTTGCCTGCTCAAGCACCACCAGTCGGCTGGAATCACCAATGCGCTCAAGAATCTCTCCCACGGAGTCGTCAACAACGTCAATCGGAGTCACTCTTCCCCCATGCTGAACGCCTGCGGCTCCTTTATCCCGACTTCCGTGTCGATCCCGGTCATCCGTAACAAGACGGTTCTGCATATCTGCGACGCGGTACAGGCGCTCTCTCACGGCGGTCCCATCATGAAGCCCGAGGCTACGAAGTTCGTGTGGGCACACAAACGGATCTATGCGTCCACCGACCCAGTGGCAATGGACAAACTGGGTTGGGAAGTACTCGACCAGCAGCGTGCCGCCATGGGTATGAAACCGCTGGCTGAAGCACCGATGGACGAGTTCAGTGAGTTCGTCCGGATGCAACCGGAACATGTGGACATTGCAGGCGCCCTTGGACTCGGAATCGCTGACCGAGAAAAGATCAGACTTATCGAGCGTACTTTGGGGTAGGCGGAGTCTGAGCCCGTCGTCGGATTACGCTTCACCCACCGATCTAACCGATCGGGAGGATCTGGGCCGAGTCCACTGGCAAATTTCAGGTGTCAGCTGCACCGTTTTCCCGGATCATTTGCCGGAAACAGGGTGCCACTCCCCCGCATTCCCATTTCATGACTCCAAGCCCAGACCACCCCGCGGCAACTCAAAACCTACGGCTGCTGATCCGAATCGCGGCGCGCCGTGACGATGTCATTCTGGTCGATGATGGTGAAGGTTGCTTTGTTAAGATCGGTCACCGCCTGCATATAGTCGACCATGGCTCTCAACTCGCGGACTTGAGCGTCGGCCAGATCGCGCTGGTATCGAAGGACCTCGAAGTTCGTGGACAAACCTGCTTCGAACCTCTTGTTTTCCCCTTCCAGCTGCTCTTCTGAGAGTATTCGGGCAACCCGGGCTGCTTCGTATCCTTTGCGTTGCGTGGCAATGCTCTCGTAAGCATTACGTACTTCGACCATGACCGCCTGCTGGCGACTCTTGAGGCTGCTGCGCAGCTGCCTTTCGGTGATGGCGACGCCGGCCAGTTGCGCCTCATTCTGGCGGTTTCTCAAGGGGATTTCGACCTGCACCCCAATGGAGTAACCCGGCCAGTCGAAGCCGAAGACCTGCCCCCAGGCCTGGGTGAAATCGCCGACGTAGGGATAATCCACGACACCGGCTGGGGCCTGCGGAATCGCCGTACCGTAGGTATTGTAGTTGCCGACCAGGTTCACGGCCCACTTCCCTTCCTTCTTATAAAACTCCCGGTCGACCTCGCTCTTCTCCAGTTCGAGCATGAACTGATCGAGTTCGGGGCGCCTCTGGAGTGCGGTCGACACCGCATCATCGAGCGTGATAGACAGGTCCGCGACAGCGGGCCGATCGGTGGGAACCAGACTCATCGACCACAAACTCGACCTGGGATCATCCGCGAGCAAGTTCTTGAAGGCGTTCTGTGCGTTGATGATCCGGACTTCGGATTGGATCATCGACTGTTCCCGGGTGGCCACCTCTGCCCTCGAAGAAGTGATCTCGATCGGTGCCATGACACCGATCTCCACCCTCTTCTGGTTGTTTCGAAACTGGATGATCGCCAGGTCCAGAGAACGTCTCTGAGCTTCATAGTTCTCGATCGCGAAGACCAACTCCCAGTACTGGTTTTCGACCTGCTGAATGATTTCAGACACCCGCTGCTGGAACTGTCGATCCGTGATTTTCCCATCGAGATTGTAGAGCTTGAGCTGGCGCTCGGTAGAGGTCTGCCTGAATCCTCTGAGCAACGGCTGGACGAAGTCAATGGCGAACGATGAAGTGTACTGAGTCTCGCCGAAGGTCCAGCTACTGTTCGTATTGTTCCTGTCGTTGCCCCAAGAAAGCTGGAAATTACCACCGCCGGGGAGATTCTGACGGTATTCCGGGCTGAAGCTAAAACCGCTTCTGCTAACGGTCGGAACCGTGAGACCCGCATCAAGCCGACTGGTGCTGGGCCTTTCGAAGGAATTCCAGCGCATGTCGAAGACGATAATCGGATCGTAGAAGCCGCGCGTGCCAATAATTCGTTCGCGGTTCAGCTCTTCATTATAGTTCTCTATCTCCAGTTCCAGGTTATTGACCAACGTCATCCGGATCGCATCCTTGAGTGTGAGTTCAAGGAAGGCTCCACCCTTTTTGACTTGGTCCACCCAGGGATCGGGACTCTGAACGTCCCCCAGTTCTCCCAACTCCCGATCCTGGGCCGGAAGACTACCTGTGATTGAAAGAGCGACTGCCAATGCTAATACTGCCTTAAAGGTAGATTTCATTTCTCTCCCATCCTCTACAAAAAAGTCCAAATCCTGCTCTGGATTACGAAAACCATCTGCTTTTTGTTTCAGCTTTTGGAGAATAGTTGGGCCGCACCCGATTTTCAGCACTGCCTTGAAGCGATCGAAAAGCCCCTATACCAGGAGGCTTCCCCCATGTCAGTTCCCGCTGTCACCGTAAGCCTCTTCTGATACATAACGATAAGAACTCCTCTTTAGCAACACATCGGCAGTGCAGCCGCTGCTGCTATCCCCCTTCACAAGCCTTGATGCTTCAAGAATCGGATTCACCTGTCAAGAAAAGATCTCATCTTGCCTCTATTCCACCAGATCTACTAAGATAAACGGCAACTTTCCTTCCCTGGAGAAACATGATCGGACAGACAGTTTCGCATTACGAGATAACGGAGAAGCTCGGCCAGGGCGGCATGGGCGAGGTCTATCGAGCTCGGGATACCCGCCTCAATCGAGACGTAGCCTTAAAGCTCCTTCCGGAGATGTTCGCCAATGACGAACAAAGGATGGGGCGTTTCAGTCGAGAGGCGCAGTTTCTTGCTTCTCTAAGTCATCCCCACATCGCCGCCATTCACGGCCTCGAAGAAGCAGATGGCCAACGGATTCTGGTCATGGAACTCGTGGAAGGCGAGGATCTTTCCGAACGCATTGCGAAAGGTCCCATCCCACTGGATGAGGCTCTGCCGCTGGCTCTCCAGATTGCCGAAGCGTTGGAGAGCGCCCACGAGAAGGGAATCATTCACCGGGATCTGAAGCCGGCCAATATCAAGCTGACACCGGAAGGCAAAGTCAAGATCCTCGACTTTGGCCTGGCCAAGGCACTGGAGGAACCCGTCGCGGCTCACGAGTCCAAAGTCTCGGGTCTGAGCCAGTCTCCGACTCTGAGCATGGCGGCCACTCAGGCCGGAATCATCCTCGGTACAGCAGCCTACATGAGTCCCGAACAGGCCAGGGGCAAGACGGTGGATCGCCGAGCCGACATCTGGGCCTTTGGAGTCGTCTTGTATGAGATGCTCACCGGCAGACAGGCCTTCTCGGGGGAAGACCTTTCGCTGACCCTGGCCAACGTCATTAAGGATGATCCGGACTGGGAATCGCTTCCCAGATCCCTTCCCAGGGCAATTCGCAGGCTTTTGGAACGCTGCCTCAGAAAGAACCCTGGTTCACGGCTCAGGAGTATCGGTGATGCCGCAATAGAGCTTGAAGAGGTGATGATCGGGCCGCTAGAGCAGGAGGAGGTTGAGACAACCCGGGTTCAGGCGATGCCACGCTGGCCGGTGATCCTCCTCGCTGCAGCTGCTGCCCTGGTAGCATCTCTAGCCACTCTTTGGCTGACCTGGGGGAATGGGCCCTCTACAGAGCTTCCCTATCGCAGGTTCCCTATCGCGACGGGCAATGTGGGTAGTGGGGCGATCTCTCCTGATGGGCAACACGTCGCCTATTTCTCGTTCAGAACAGGGCAGTCTATAAGCCTCTGGCTCCGGGACTTGGACGGTGACACTTCCCGTGAAATCTCCGTCTTGCCATGGATCTTCTCGAGTTTCACCTGGTCTCCAAGGAGTGATGCGATCGTGTTCAATGTAGGAAACAAACTGGTGAAGTATGTACTTGCCGGCGGGGCCACCGTCACTCTGTGCGAGCTCGGTGACCCTCGCACGTTTGGAATCGCGTGGAGTCCCGACGGAGAGGTGATTGTGGTCAGCTCGGGTCAGGCAACAGGCCCTCGATTGTATGAGGTCTCGGCCCGGGGAGGCTCTCCACGTCTTTTGCTTGAGGGCGATTCTCAGTCGGAAGCAATGTATTCCCCGAGTTTTCTTCCGTCGCAGGACGGCCGCCGGGCCCTTCTCTATTCGGAAGGGAGTTCAAACGACAGCCAAACAGTCATGGTTGTAGACCTTGCCGGCGAAGAGAAAAAGGAACTGGTTGCCGGCTCATCGCCCACGTACTCTCCCACTGGACACATTCTTTACGAGCAAGAAGATGAGATCTGGGCAATGCCCTTCCAGATCGACTCGTTGACGGGAACGGGGGAGCCATTCCTTTTTGGGCAGGGAGCGAATGGTCCGAGCGTTGCTTGGGATGGGACTCTCGTATATGAAGAGAATGATAATCGAGGGTCGCTGCAACTCGTGTGGAAGTCGAGGGATGGCAGGACCCTCGGGACGATCGGTCAGCCTCAGCAGCGGATCTGGGGACCGCGTATATCACCGAACGGAAAGCTTATCGCGGTTCACGGCGTTGACAATGACAACCAGGACATCTGGATCCATGAGACGGAACGCAGTGTCAAGACGCGCCTCACCTCCGATCCTGCTCGCGAGAATCGAGCCAACTGGTCTCCTGATGGCCAGTTCATTAGCTACTCCTCCGATCGAAACGGCGACTACGACGTTTTCATTCGGGCCTCAGACGGTGCCGGCGAAGAAAGGGCCTTGTCAAAACTGCCTGGCGATCAGTGGGCCGAAGACTGGTCTCCAGATGGTCGATATCTGGTCCTCGTGAACCTTCTCAGCGGCAGTCCGCTCCGACTCACTACAGTAGACCCGTCGAGCGATAAAACGGGCGAGCCCACCCCTCTGCTGGGAACAAGCTTCAGAGAAGCGGACCCGAATTTCTCGCCGGACGGAAAGTATGTTGCCTATACTTCGAACGAGACGGGGCGCGAGGAAGTCTTCGTCCAGCGATTCCCCGATCTCGGTGGAAAGATTCAGGTCTCGATCGACGGCGGTGCCACACCGCGCTGGCGACGAGATGGCAAGGAGATCTACTTTGTCCAGGGTGACACCCTGTTCTCAGTTTCAGTCTCGTCGGGGCAGGATTTCAAAGTCGGAAATCCGGAACCTCTTTTCAAGCACGATTACCTGCATTTCGACGGGGGGCCGCAGTACGATGTCTCGGCAGACGGTCAGCGATTTGTTGTCATCGAGCCGACTGACCAGCAAGAGCAGTCCGTGATCAGGCTGGTCCAGAACTGGTATGCGCCGTTCCGGAGAGACCAATGAGACGACTTGACATAGGCACCGGGACCCTTGGCAGGCCCGCAGAACAGAAGAAGGGCTCTGTCTTGCCAATGCTCGTCATTTTTGGCGGTGTCGGCGTAATACTCCTGTCAATTACTTTTTATCTACATTCAGCCCGCCAGGCTTTTATTGGTTCTTCCTTGAGTGCCGAAGGGCTCGTAGTCGGCTTTGAAGAGCGGGCCGGTTCCAGGACTAGTTCGGGGAAATCCCTCAATGCATATGCTCCAATCGTCACCTTTACCAGCAAGAGTGGCGCCGAGGTGACCTTCACCGAAGCGACCGCTGGAAGTGGTTCGGGAATAAAGAAGGGTGACACCGTTGAGGTGTTCTACGATGAAGAAAACCCCCAGGATGCGAAGATAGCTACGTTTTTCTATCTCTGGGCGGCTCCGATTGTTATTGGTGCTATTGGCTCTGCCTTCTCTCTTGTGGGAGTGATCTTACTGATTGTGTTTATCCGTGAAAGATAGGCCGAGTGTTACCTGTGTCCC
>CP070717.1:2221053-2227193 GCA_020350445.1 Acidobacteriota bacterium
GGGGTCGTGCCCTGCTTGATGTCTCTTCATCGAGATCGGGGCCTGTCTTCAGCAGAATACCCTTCCGAGTGGTCTTGAGAATCTCTGCGCAGAATCGCGAGGGCCGTCGATTCCACAGACAGTGTCCCTGACTCGGCGCCCCCCCTTTCCCGCTCCACAAACAGTGTCCCTTTCCCGTCTCCTCCCTTTCCCGTCTCCCTTTCCCGTCCCCCCCTTTCCCGTCCCTTTACCGCTCCCTTTCCCGCTCGGCGTTGAAGACTCTGTCCCTTTCGTTGCCGCTGGTAGATCTCTGAGCTCGGTCCTGATAACCACGCCTTCGCGGGTCTGCACCAGGGTGGGGAGTTCCAAGTCCCCCGAGACTTCCTGGTCTGTATCTGTGAGCTTGGCCAGGCCAAAATCCAGAACCTTGACTCGGCCCTCCGTTGTGACCATGACACAGGCAGGTTTCAGGTCACGGTGAATTATCCCTTTGGCGTGAGCAGCAGCGAGAGCCTCCGCCAGCTTGATCCCAATTTCGACGACCTGATCTCCGGGGAGTCCGCCCTCCGGAACCAGGCGGTCGATCGGCGTCCCATCTATTAACTGCATCGTGAGGAAGTGGATTCCGTCCGTTTCCTCGATGGAATAGACGATGACGACGCCGGGGTGATCCAGGGCAGCCAGGGCCTGGGCCTCACGCTGAATGCGTTCCAGCCGGTCCGGATTCGAAGCCATCTCGCCGGGAAGGACCTTGAGAGCCACATCACGGCCGAGCTTGGTGTCGGTCGCCCGGCACACCCTGCCCATACCGCCGGCTCCGATGACGGCGGTGATTCGATAATGGGCGAGTGTCGTACCGGTCAAGTCCATAGATTCAGGTGCAGGATCGTGTTCGTCCCGGCAAGAATCATCCTGCGCCGGGACTCCCTGCTAAACCCGGGTCAACGGTCTATTCGAAATCCAGGGGCTGGGATCGGTCCATCCGAGATTTGTCCTGCTGGTTCACGGAGGATATCGAAGAATCAAGTTGCGAGTAAGCTTCGATTAGAGCCGGCTTGCCACCTCAAGCTCGGGAGCCTATCATCAGAAGTCTACTTAAATCTGGACACCGAGTCGATCTGGGGTTTCGTGTCACGGGTCGAATGGGAGGTTTCACGATGGCGTGGTCAGTGGTCCTTTCCTCAGCAAGCCTCGGCGCGCGAGGCAGGTATAGTCTCGGACGGGCACTCGCAGGGTTCGCGCTGCTTTTGGGGTTGATCCGTGTCGGATGGGCGGAGCCGATTCGGGTCTACCCCGAGAATCCCCACTACTTTGCCTACCGTGGCACTCCTCTCGTCCTGATCGCCTCCGATCAACATTACGGGGCCGTCATTGATCGAGACTTCGACTTCGTCAAGTATCTGGAGTATCTGGCCGCCCAGGGGATGAACGTGACGAGAATCTATCCCGGGGGGATGTTTGAGTCACCCGACAAATGGCTTCCGGGAAACCCGCTGGGGCCTCTCCCCGGAAGACAGGTGCTCCCCTGGGAGCGCTCGGATCAGCCGGGCGCAAATCCAGCCCTGGCAGAGAAGGGGCAGCCCTCATTCAAGTTCGATCTGGACCGCTGGAACCCTGCATACTTCGACCGACTGAGAGCTTTCGTCAGGCTCGCCCAGCAGCACGACATCATTGTGGAAATTGCCTTCTTCAATGGGATGTATGACGTCTGTTGGCCCTTGATGGCTTTGTACCACCGGAACAACATCCAGAATGTCGGACGATACGAGGCTTCCGAATGTGGTTTGTTCACGACAGCAGATCAGAGGAACCGGGATGTCATCCGGTATCAGAAGGCGTATGTCGCAAAGATCGCGACGGAACTCAACGAATTTGACAACGTAATATTCGACCTCTGTGACGAGCCCAATCTGCAGGGGAACCCGGACGGCAGTGTCACCACCCTTACCGACGAACAGGTGACGCCGTGGTTGCTGGAGATGAAGGAGGCGTTCCTCGCTGCGGAGGCGCAGTTACCCAAAAAGCATGTGTTGGGCCAAACCGTTCAGAGCCTTTCTCCCGATCTCTCTGCCGAACCCTGGTGCGACTGGCTTCCAACGGAGTACGTAGGCCCGGCAAGTCGGGCTTTCGAGCGGAACTATCGGGTCGGAAAGCCTCTGGTCAATGTGGAGTCGGATTACTTCGGTTACGGTCTTTCGAAGCCCTATACTGCGGTCGACGTCAGGCTGGAGGGCTGGTGGTTCATACTGGGGGGCGGTGCGGGCTTCATCAACTTAAACGGTGAGTTTCAGCGGGGCCAGGAGACGGGAGGGACGATCACCCAGTCTGAGATCATTCCCCAGAAGAGGATTCTCAAGGAATTTATCGAACAGTTCGAGTTAACCCGCCTCAAACGATTCAGCGAGTCGGTTAAAGCAAAAGGTGAGGTGATGGTGAGTGCAGTCGCGGAGCCGGGACGCCAGTACGGCGTCTATCTCTTCCATGGAGGACAGGACTCCGGATGGGGAGCCCATTTTGTTTCCAGGCCTGGACGCTACACTGACCAGGTCACCCTGGTGGGAGTCCCAGCCGGAAGGTATGCATTGGGATGGGTCGATCCCGCTTCAGGCTCCGTCACCGCGCCAGAAACGGTCCGTTGGGAGGGAGGAGATTTGGAATTGACCACTCCGGAGTATTCTGTCGATGTTGCCCTGAGGATGGTGAAGTTACCGGATTGACAGAGGGCATGAGAACGGGAGAACTGGAAGAGGGTCTCGCCCTTACGGCCGGTAACCCTGGCCGCCGAGCACGGCATAGAATCGAATCTGGTTGCTGAACTTTGCGAACTTGAGCAGCACCATGATCTTCTGTGCCGAATAGAGGGACCGCTGGGCATCGAGGACTCCGAGGTAACTGTCGATCCCATGCGGGTAGCGTACGCTCGAGAGCCTGTAAGCCTCGGAAGATGCCTCGATCAGAGATTCGTGTGCCTGGATCCGGTCATCGATTGTCCCCAGCACAGCTGCTGTGTCAGCGGTCTCCCGAAATGCTGTTTGGATCGCCTTCTCGTACTCGGTCAACATGAACTCCATTTCGGTTTCGGTCAATCGCAGCGCGGCCCGGGTGCGCGGGTCGAAGATCGGCATGGCCACCTGGGCGGCGAAGGTCCAGGTTCCGGTGCCCGCCGAAAAAAGAGCGGAGAGCGCGCTACTCGCCGTACCCCCTAGCGCCGTGAGTCCGATCCGTGGAAAGAAGGCTGCCCTTGCTGCGCCGATATCGGCGTAAACCGCCCGGAGTTGATGTTCTGCCGCAGCGACATCGGGCCGGCTCAAGAGGACTTCGGATGAGATGCCGGGTCGGACGGTCTCGGGAGGGACGACCTCGCCTAGTCCGGCTGGGAAGAGTCCGGCCGGGACTGGAGCACCCACGAGGAGATTCAGGGCGTTGATGTCCTGGGCGACGAACTGGGTATAGAGGCCGATATCCTCTCTTGCTGCCTCGACCTGGGTCTGTGCTCGACGCAGGTCGAGTTCGGTGGACAGACCATTCTTGTACAGGGTGTTCACCAGGTTGTAGGCGCCCTGCTGTGCTTCGAGAGTGGACCTGGCGAGCCGGAGTGCCTCCTGGTCTGCCGCCAGGGCGTAGTAGGTTCGTGACACTTCGGTGATCAACAGGATCTCGGCGCCTCGTCGATACTCTTCGAAGGCGAGGAACTGCTCGAGGGCTGATTCCTTCAGGTTTCGAATCCGGCCGAACAAGTCGATTTCCCAGGCGGCTATCCCCAGGTCGACGCGGTAGCGTGAAGTTGTCCGCGGTTCGCCCGGCCGGGACAGGTCGGCTGAAGAACGTTGCCTTGTACCGGAAAGTGAGAGTCCCGCCGACGGAAAGAGTTCAGCGCGCTGGATGTTGTAAAGGGAGCGCGCGCGTTCGACGTTGAGCATGGCCAACCGCAGGTTCCGGCTGTGTTCGAGAGCCAGTTGCAGCACCTGTAGAAGCTTCGAGTCCTTGATGAAGTCTTCCGGAAGGAGAGGGACCGGTGTCAGTGCTTCCTGTTCTGCATCGGCCTTGTAGGAAGCTCCTTCAGGCCAGTGGGCAGGAATAGGCGGGTCGGGCCGGTGGTATTTTGGAGCCAGGTTGCAGGCACCGAGGGCCAATCCCAGTAATAGAGCGCTGCCCCATCCGAACCTACTCATGGTCCTGTCCCCCCTCTCCCACATTTTCATCCTTCCCGGGCTGTTCGACGGAACGTTTTCCTGCCGCTCGCCGACCAACGAGCAGGTAAAAGAGTGGAGCGAACATGATGACCAGTGTTGTGGAGGCCACCATCCCGCCGAAGACGCCTGTGCCGATGGCCTTCTGCGCCCCGGCGCCCGCCCCGCTGGCCACAACCAGTGGAAGGACTCCGAAGCCGAAAGCCAGGGTTGTCATGACAATCGGTCGGAAGCGGAGTCGAGCGCCCTCCAAGGTCGCTTCCACGATATCCCTCCCTCTTTCTACGCCCGCCTTGGCAAACTGGACAATCAAGATCGCGTTCTTCGCTGTCAATCCGAGGATTGTCAGCAGGGCGATCTGGAAGTAGACATCATTGGGTAGACCGCGCAAGGTGGCGGAAATCACGCCTCCGATTACCCCGAGGGCGAAGCAGAGGAGAACGGCAATAGGAACTGCCCAGCTTTCATAAAGAGCTGCCAGGCAGAGAAAGACTACGAAAACGGAAAAGGCATACAGCAGAGGAGCCTGTCCGGTGGCGAGCCGTTCCTGGTATGAAATGCCTGTCCAGTCAAAGCCCATGCCCTGGGGAAGGCGGCGGGTGAGCTCTTCCATGGCGGCCATCGCATCTCCGGTGCTAAAACCGGCTGAGGCCTCGCCCTGGATGTTGATGGATGGAAAGCCATTGAAGCGTTCGAGTTTGGGAGATCCATAGATCCAGCGACCGCTGGCAAACGACGAAAAGGGCACCATTTCTCCTGAGGTGTTGCGGACGTAGAGTTTCTGGAGATCCTCGGGGAGCATGCGGTGAGGTGCGTCCGACTGGACATAGACGCGCTTAACACGGCCCGATTGGATGAAGTCATTGACGTAGGCACTGCCAAATGAAGCCGCGATCGTGGAATGGATGGCTGAGATCGGGAGTCCCAGGGCACCGGCCTTTCCCCAGTCTATATCGACCTGGTATTGCGGCAGGTCGTCCAGGCCGTTGGGGCGTACCCTGACAAGCCGTGGATCCTGGAAGGCCATCCCCAGAAGCTGGCCGCGGGCCGCCATCAGATCATGATGTCCGACACCTCCGAAATCGAGCAACTGGAAGTCGAAGCCCGTCGATGTGCCGAGTTCGGAGATGGCGGGCGGTACGAATACGAATGCCATGGCATTTCTAAACTGCGAGAAGACGCGCATGGCTCTGCGCTGTACGCCCCAGACACTCAACTCTGGATCTCTTCGCAGATCCCAATCCTTGAGCTTGACGAAGCCCATCGCCGCGTTTTGTCCTCGTCCGGCAAAACTGAAGCCGGCGATCGACAAGAAGGAATCAACTGCTTCCTTTTCGTTTTCTTCGAAGTACAGCTGGATCTGGTCCATCAGGGCCTGGGTTTGCTCGAGAGTCGAGCCTGAAGGCAGAGTCAGTTGGACCATCATGCTGCCCTGGTCCTCCTCCGGCAGGTAGGCTGTCGGCATCCGCAGGAAGAGGAATCCGAGAGCGGCAACGATGAGCAGGTAGAGGAGTAGGTAGCGGTACTTCTTGTTGATGGTGCTTTGCACTAACCCGACATACAACTGCCGGCTCCTGAGAAAGTTTCGCTCGAACCATCGGAAGAACGGACGCATGAAAACAACCGCGGAGTCGGCTATCTGGTGACCCGCAGGAACTGGGCGCAACAGAGAAGCGCAGAGCACCGGCGTCAGGATGAGGGCTACCGCGACTGAGAGCATCATCGCACTGATGATCGTGATCGAGAACTGCCGGTAAAGAATGCCCGTGGAACCGCCGAACAACGCCATTGGGCCGAAGACAGCGGATAAGACGAGACCGATTCCGATCAGTGCGCTGGTGATCTGGTCCATCGATTTGGCGGTCGCCTCTCGGGGGGAGAGCCCCTCTTCGGCCATGATGCGCTCGACATTTTCGACGACGACGATAGCGTCATCGACCAGCAGTCCGATGGCCAGGATCAGGGCAAACA
>CP070717.1:2227293-2238451 GCA_020350445.1 Acidobacteriota bacterium
GTTGGAGCAAGGTGACCGAATACTTTGCGACCGGCGCATTTGAGGCCAAGATCGCGCATCTCTGGTATTGGTATTACGACAGTGCAGTCCACCTCTGGTTCCTCTACTACCTGGCCATGTTCTACGTCGCCGGTCTGGTGCTTCATTATTTGGCTCAGCGTCTACCCGACCGGATTCGTGTTCTTCCACTCCACTGGTTCGGGAAGGTTGTCGGCGGGAACTGGAATGTGTTGATCCTGGCGATTCCATTTGGCGTTTTCCTCGCATTGATGCCCAACGGGTCACTCCAGACGAGTACCTCTTTCGTTCCCGATCTCAGGACGTTTGGCGGGTACTTCCTGTTTTTCTGTTTTGGCTGGCTCCTCTATCTGCGGCGTGAACTCCTCTACAACTGGTCGAATTCAGCCTGGGTGCACTGCATCATCGGCTGCCTGCTTTCGGTTGTGCACTATCTCGCTGTGCGGACAGCGTTGCTCTCGGGAGAGACCCCGCTGACCTTTTGGGTGACCGTGGTCTCGGGAGCTGTCGCCGTATGGCTCTTCACCTTTGGATTGATCGGGCTCTGTCTACGCTACCTTGATCGTCCGAATCCGGTGGTTCGTTACCTGGTCGATGCCTCCTATTGGCTCTATCTGGCCCATCTCCCCTTCACGATTTGGATTCCAGGCCTCCTGGCGAACTATGAATGGTCTCCCTGGGTCAAAGCTATGCTTGTGCTTACGGCGACGACCGTCATCACGGTAGCCACGTACGATCTTTTTGTCAGGAATACCTTCATTGGAAAGGTTCTCAATGGCCGACGCTATTCGAGAGGCTTGCCGGTGCTCGAAGGGGAAACCACCCGCGAAGCTCCAGAAGCCGCGGTGCCAGCCCAGTGAGCAACGTAATCAGCTCTCTTCGAGATTGGCTGATGGGATGGGAATTGACCTCTTGGTTCTTCAAGCGAGAGCAGCGTGCATCGTTGACTGTCGATTCGGATGAGAGCGAAGAATCCATCGGCGGGACACCGCTTTCATCCGCAAGGAGATGGCCTTCGCGCCAACAGCTGGGGCCCCAGGAATCAGCTCAGGAGACCCCAATACAGAGGGAGCAGAACTAGAGGCTCGGTATAACGCGTTAGTATCTCGAGTGATTCCTGCTGGCAGGGGGAGGTCGGATGGATCTGGATGGTGCAACACCTTTCGATCCGCTACACTGCTCAGATGATTCGGCCTCGACGCTCTTGCGTTTTGCTGATTGGGCTGGTTGCGATCCATTTCTGCTCGCTCATGTCCGAGAGCCCGCGTTCCGGTTGTGGGAATTCCGCCAAGCTCCCGACGGGAACGATATTCTCAGTCGAAATGCCATCAGGAAGGGCCCGGGCAGGGTCCTACACCATTTACATTCCCTCAACCTATCGGGAGTCAACCGCACTCCCTCTCGTCGTGGGCCTGCATGGCTGGACGAACGATGGTGAAACGGCGTTAAGAGACTCGGCCTTTGACCAGACGGCAGAGGAATACGGCCTGATTACGGTCTGGCCCGATGGCTTGGAGTATCCCGAAGCCCTGCAAGGATGGTCGTTTCCCGGCTGCAATGCCTCTCCGCCGGTTGGCCAGCTCGATCCCTTCGGTAGACGCGCTGTATGTGAGGATCCCGATCGCTACCTCTGCGACAACTCGACCTGCCCCTCGGTTAGCGCACAGGAGGCCTGTTCGGATTCGGGGAATGGGTTTGCTCAGGAAAAAACTTCCCAGACGACCTGTATCGAGACGCCTGAGCCGCAGACAAGCTGCAGCGACGAGGAGAAGCACTGCAACTGGTGTGGCTGTGCCGATGACGCTGCGTTTATTCGGGCTGTGGTCGAAGACGTCGTCGGTCGACTCTGTATTGACCGCGAGAGGATCTATCTAACCGGTATGAGCGCCGGGGGGATGATGACCAGCTGGCTCTTTTCAAAGATGCCCGATCTTTTTGCGGCGTTTGCGCCGGTCTCAGGACCGAATCCCCGGGATTTTTGGACCCTTCCGGCAGCGGGAAATGACAACACCAGCATCCTTTATGTCCACGGCCGGCAGGATACCTACGTTCGACACGACGGACTCCGGTCGTCAGACGGATACTATTACGAGGCCCTCTGGAATGAAGTGGCCCGCGTCTCGAACCATTTCTTTGGCCGGGGATGTTTCTCGAAAACAGACGCTCTGGAGCCGGTGCCGGCTGAGTGGACCGCTTGGGCTCTGCCCGAGGAACTGCGCATTCCCTCCGAGGCCCAAATCGCTTGTCGTACTGCAAGTTGTGAGAGGCCGGCCGGTGACGGTCGCGAGGCGGCGTTCTGTCTCGTCAGAGGGGAACACAACTGGCCCCAGGGGAACCGTGACGATCAGGACGGGCTGTGGGGGAACCGCCTGATTGTCGAGTTCTTTCTGCGGCACTGCTCGCGGGCGGGGAACCGGTGCGATCGTTAGCCTTGTGCGTGGGGGAGTCACCGAGTGACCGAGTCACCGGGTGGCCGGGTGGAACAGGTGGCCCGCCTGGGACCGCGAGACGATCAGTCAGTTGCTGACGCTCCGGATTCCAGCTCAAGGAGGATCGACTCGATTCTCCGTTGCCTCGTCTCTGGCTTCCTGGCGCTGAACAGCCAGTGAAGGAACTGCTTCTTTCTTGAACTGGGCAGTGCCCTGTAGGCCGCGATTGCCCCCTTTGTTCTGCGGAGTCCCTTCAACAGGTCGTCGGGGATCTCATCAGTCTGCTCTCGACGGATCGCGGCATCCCACTGTCCGTTCTGACGGGCTTCGGCGACTTTGCTGAGTCCCTCGTCAGTCATCAGACCGGCATCGATGAGGGTCTCAACTCGTCGAACATTATGGATCGACCAGATGCTGTTGGGTCGTCGAGGGCTGAACCGAAGCGAGTACTTCTCGTCATCTAAACTCCTCAGCTTCCCATCAATCCATCCGAAACAGAGGGCTTCTTCGATGGCTTCACTCAGGGTGAGTACTCCTTCGCGTTTCCCCTGTTTGTAGAGGGTGATCCAGACGCTTTTCGACTCTCGATGGTGAGCAGTCAGCCACCGGCGCCATTCATTTCGGGTAGAAACCTCTAACAGCATTCTTGCCGCCGTCTCACCTGAAGGAACCGTTTCACGCAGATCCGCTGCAACGTTCACTTTCAATTAGAGGACATCCAAGTTTCAGATGTCCAGCGTTTTGCTCGCGTCGGCAGCTGTCGACTGTCCCGGATTCAACTCGCCTGCCAACGATCACGCCGGCTTCCTGCTGTCACTCCAGTAAAACCGGGCAACTTGTCTTTTGCTACCACCACCGACGGGGGAAGGCCTCCCCACAAAGCTTCGTAACCTTTTATCGAATCCGCTTTAGATGGAGGGTGAGAGGGAGGTAAAGATCGATGACACTGACACTTATCTTGACGCTATTCATCGCGGTTTACTTCTTATGGAAAACGACAAGATCGTTTCACGAGGCAGGCCAGGCAGAGATTGAAAGGTTGGTGCGGCGTGTCTCCGATCTTGAACAGCGTGTTCAGGCGCTCATCGCAGGCAAACTGGACGATGCTCAACAGAGCATTGAGGTCCCGAAGCAAGGAATGGGCGTGGATACCACGCGACCGCTTCAGATTGAGGCCCTCGAGTCCGCGGCCTGCGAGCCGCCGCGAGCAGTTTCCGCTTGTCCGGCTGTTGAACCCCCGCAGGAGAAGCTGCCCGACGCCGTGGCGGTCGGAATTCAGGCTGCACGCTCAGAAGCGAGGCCAACCGATCGGCAGGCAGTGCCTGCAACGAAACCGCAGCCTCCTCAGTCTGTTTCGAAGGGGAGTGACTGGGAGTCGGCCCTGGGAGGGAAATGGCTGCACAAGATCGGTGTATCGGTCCTCGTCGTCGGCCTGTCATTCATGCTGGCCTACGCCTTCGACGCCTTTGGAGCCTTCGGGAAGATTGCGTTGGCCTACTTGGCGGCATTGATTCTCTTCTTTCTCGGAAGCAAGCTCGAGAAGACCAGACCGTATCGAGCCTACGCGTGGAGCTTGCTGGCCGGAGCATGGGCGACGGGTTACTTCACGACGTATGGCCTACATTTCGTAGGTGCCATGCGTCTAATAGATAGCCAATGGCTCGGTTTGACGGTTCTCGGACTCTACACAGGGGCGATGATCCTCTACTCACTGCGCTTCAACTCCCAGGTAGTTACCGGTTTGGCAGCATTCATCGGCTACTGCACTGTCACTCTGAGTGGGCTGGAAGCGTTCAGCATGATTTCCATCCTGCTGCTATCCATATTCCTGGTCATCACTGGAACGAGACTACACTGGCACTACCTGCCAATGATCGGGGTTTTCTGTACCTATTGCCTGCATATCTGGTGGGAACTCGGAACGGGTCTGCCGGGTTCTCAGTTGCCCTGGTGGATTCTCTTACTCATCATCTCGTACTGGATGATCTTCCTCCCCCCGACGTTTTTCCCGAGGGATCCCGGGAATAAGGATCTAGAAATTCGGGTTGCATCGACGGCGGCAAACGGGTTGGGATTGGTTGCTACTCTAACCGTCCACTTTCACGGCGAACACCTGTTCTACGCGCTGCTTTTTGCCGGAGCGGCTTATGCGGTCCTCAGTTTGATCGCTTCCAGGTTGGGGCAGAAGTGCCGTCCCCTATTCCAGACGCTGGTTACGCTGGCCTCGGGGATCTTATTTGTCTCGATTCCGCTGAAGCTCACCGGGGATACACTCACCCTGGTTTGGATTTTCGAGGCTGAGATGCTCATTCTCCTGGGGTTTCGACTGAGAGACGATTACTTCAAGATCTTGGGGTTTGGCGGCCTGGTGATCGCAACGGCGCTGGCTACGGTCCTGGACCAGATGCCATTGACCCTTATTGTTGTTGCCCTGGTGCACTACGGAAACTGGTTCTTCGATAGACCGAGGAGTCTTCGGATTCTCGAGACCGTTCCCGGGGGCATCTTCAGTTGGATGTCGGCTTGGGGAGCCGTTTTGATCATGAAAGGGCTTTGGGTCCAGTTCTCGTATCAGACGGTACCCATCGCCTGGCTCGGATTTGCAGTCTTGCTGTTCGCTGCGGGCCTCGTTCTAAAGGCTGAGGACCTTTGCTTGCAGGCTGCTGGTGTCAGTCTCCCTTTGATCCTCTTGAATGTGCTGAATCTGTTAGTGGTCGGAAGCAATGTCTACGTCATTTCCGCTTTGTCTACGGCCGCGTTCCTCTACTTGGTTGATTGGCGCGTTGCCCCGCGCATGCTGAAGCAGGAGAGCGTTTGGGAGAGGGAGCTGATCCGGGCCTTCGGCTATCCTGCGACTGTACTGTTGACGCTCGCAGCCTGGAGGCTATTTCCCGAAGTGACCTTGCCTGCGGTGCTGGTTGGGCTAGCGTTTGGACACCTTCTGGTGGGGACGCGACTTCCTGCACAATCGACTCGAATTCAGGGGGTATCGCTGATTCTGTTAGCTGCGATCTGGCAGTGTTGGAATTCCGCTCTGCTGACAGAGACCTCCTCCGATCCAACCCTGAGGCGGCTCGTGGCAGTGCTGGCGCTGGCCGGCGTCTACTTCTTCTCGCTTCGGATGGCGGATCTCAGAGCTCAAAAGAGGTTGACGCAGCTGGAGGGACGCCTGGTCGAGGGAATCTCATACTCAGCGACTCTGGCAACCGCCGTCGTGACGCTGCACGAGGTTCCCGATTTGTGGATTCCAGTTGTTTGGGTTGTTGGTGCAGTTCTCAGTCTCGTAGTCGGTGTGAGTCAAAAGAACCTGCATTATGGCCGCAAGGCGTGCTTGCTTTTCTGTGCTGCAGTGGTCCGAGTCGTTCTATTCAACCTGGTCCTCGCAGCCGCATCGCCAGCGAGGCTTTGGAGTTTGATCCTCTTTGTGATGGCAGGACTGGCATTCTATGCGGTGATTACCTGGGCGATGAGGAACAGCCGGGCGATTGTTGACGATTCGAAGGCTTCGGTCGACATTTTGGCTGGTCCGATGGTTGCTTCCAGCGTTTCGCTGGTGTTGCTCGCTCTCACTTGCCAGGAGGTTGATCGGGGCCTGCTCACCTTGATCGTGGCACTGGAAGGGCTAGCTCTCTTCTCAGTGGGATTGCTGGTCCGTGGGCGCGAACTCCGCTTCGCCAGTCTGGGTTTCCTGGGCTTCTGTCTTGGAAAGGTCCTTTTCATCGATCTGAGTGGAGCAGAAACGTTGGATAGAATCTTCTCCTTTATCGGCCTGGGTCTCGTCCTGATCGCTGTCTCCTATCTCTATATCCGCTTCGGAGGCTGGATCCGTAAGTATCTGTGAGCGGCGGGGTGTCTCGCGTCGAGATGTCCCCCTCGATCGGCTCGCTCTACGTCTCCAGTGAAGTGGTGGAATCTACGACAATTAGCGACGACGCAGGCAAAGAACCGGAAGGGAAGAAGGAGATGGCACGCCCGGCAAGATTCGAACTTGCGACCTACGGATTCGAAGTTCGGCTCGGGGGGTTGAAAAATAAGGAGATCCAGAATTTGCGCGGGTATAGCTTGGACAGGTTTGGTAAAGAGAAGGTGAAGGACGGCCCTTTTGACGGCCCTTCAAAAATTTGCCGATTCTCTCATAGATTTCCAGTAGGATTTCTGTGAGTTTTCTATGGAGGTAGATGTGATTCAGTAGTGAAACGATTCGGTCACTGGATTAAGAGGGTAAGAAGGTGATGGAAGCTGCAATTGAAAGGACAGCGTACGAGCCAATGAGATACCGAAAAGTATTTCTCAGAATTGAGAACGACGAAAAGGTCCGGGAGTTGAACCCGCTGGAGGAACTGCTCTGGAGGACCTTGATTTCCCACCCGATGATGACGCCGATGGGAGCGGGCGTGATCGACATTGCGGTCTTGGATCGAAAGATCGGCAATGCGATCGGATCCTGTTTCCGGTGTGACGGCGAATGTATCGACCCGGTGAACCACTCGGCGGATGGCGCGCTCGAGAAGATGGAGCGGGCCGGGATGATCCTGCGCGATGGCGACCTGGTCATCCTGAAGAACTTCCTGATCTACAACCGGCCGGACAATCAGAAGCAACTGGCGGGCTGGATCGGCGCGATTGAGGAACTGCCCCGCTCGGATGCCTTCCGGGAACTGCGGGATCACCTGTTGGAGGTCAACGAGGATCTGGGCGAACTGCCTCACTGGCTGTTTGCCTGTCTGTTGGACCCGCTGGCCGAAGGGCGGATGCGGGGTTTGAAGCGACTGTTCTGGGAGCGGGAGCAGGGCCCCTCGGGAGACGGGGGGCAGGAACCGCCGGCCAAGGAGAACCCGCCGACCCCGGATGTGGAGGACGGGATGCTGATGAAGATCCCGGACGGGATGTTCGAGAACTTCCGGGTGATGAACACGGGCGGGTTTTCGCAACCGGAGAAGTTGACCCGGAGTCGCCGGGACAAGTGTCTGGCGCGGGTGCGATCGGCGCAGCAGGACAAGAGCCTGGGCAAGGAGAAGCAGGAGCGGCTGGAGGCGTTTTTGTCGAGATGGGGAGAGGCGATCACACGGGGGTTGCTCTCGGATTTTCTGACGGGAGGGGGGAGCCGGGGCTGGAAGGCGTCATTCGACTGGTTTGTCGCCAACGACGAGAACTACCTGAAGGTGCTGGAGGGCCGGTACGACGACAGCCGGTTCGGAGGCCAGACTGAGACGACCCGGGCCAACATGGAGGCGGTCAGCCGCTTTCTGGAGAACTGAGTGATGGAGGACAGGGACAAGAGACGGTTTGCCGGGTTGCTGGCAGCCGCGGCCGAGGTCGTGGACAAGAAACTCAGCGATGCCAAGCTGAAGATCTACTGGGCAGCCCTGAAGGACATGAAGATCGAGGAGGTGGAGCGGGCGATCAATCTCCACCTGAACGACCCGGTCGAGGGACGTTTCATGGTCAAGCCGGCCGACATCCGGCGCCACGTCCAGGGATTGCCGGAGGATCGGGCGCTGCGGGCCTGGAGTGAACTGGAAGCGGCGATCGAGAAGCATGGGGCCTATGCCTCGGTGGTCTTTGCCGATCCCATCCTCTCGCGAGTGGTCAGTGAAATGGGCGGCTGGGTGCGGCTCTGCGGCGAGGACCTCAACTCCTACTTGCGGCACGAGTTCACGAAGCGTTACGAGGCGCTGGCGAGGTCCGGTGGCCCGGATACTGCCCCGGTCAAACACCTGGGGCTGGTCGAGCGGACGAACCGGGCCAACGGCTACGACAGCCAGCCGGACATCCTTCAACTGGTGGGCGACCAGGAGAAGGCGCAGAAGAGACTGGAGGGGTCAAGAGAAGGATACGACGGACGGGAGGGGGCGAAGCGGTTCTTAGCGGAAGTTGAAAGGAGATCCAATGGTCAGAATCGAGATCATGCCGCCGCCCCCGTCACTGAATCAAATGCTCAGGATGCACTGGGCAAAGCGTTCCCGGATTAACCGGAGAATCTACAGAGAGGTGTGGGCAAGTGTTTTGTCGCAGGTCAAGAAAGCGGATCTGCCGTTATTTGGGGGGCAGCAGATCCTGGTGCATCTGCGGCGGATTGGAAAGAGGAAGATCGACCAGGACAACCTGGTGGGGTCAGCAAAAGCTGTCATCGACGGACTGAGGAAGTGCGGAGCGATCCGAGACGACACGGAGGAGTTTGTGATCTTGGGGAACGTCAGTCAGCGGGTGGTTAAAAAGGGGGAAACCCCAAGACTAAAGGTGGAGTTGGAACGCGCATGAGCAGCACGGGGGTAAAAAAGGGGCAAGAGTTTAGCCAGGAGACGGTTCGTGCGGCAGTGATCCTGCACAGCCAGGAGATGTCTGGCCTGGCTTTGGACGGGTTTACAGCGAAGGTTCTCCCGGGGGCCTTGCGAATACAGGAGCTGAGGTTATCGGGGTTCAAGGGAGAGATGGTGGTCAATATCAAGGATGGCTCCATCCGGCCGACGGAAAAGCACTTGTCGAGCCTGGAGGAGTACCAGAGGAAGTTTGGAGTCGAGGATGAAGGTCAAGAAACTGGACCGTGATTTCTCGGAACTGGTCCGGGCCCTGGCCCGGTGGGCGTGCGCCCGCTGCGGGAGGGATTTGACGTGGGACCGGCAACGGCTGCACAGCTCCCACCATTTTGTGCGGGGCCGGAAGTCGGTGCGCTTCGACCTGGTCAACTGCGACGCCCTGTGTGCGGACTGCCACGACGAGTTTCACCGCAGCCCGGCGGCCTACCGGGACTGGATGATCGATCGACTGGGCGAGGACGGGTACGAGACCCTGACCAGGAGAGCGAATCGGATTGCCAAGTTCACTCCCGGCGACTGGACCCAACTGGAGGCCCAGCTCGCCCTGGCCCTGAAGCTCGTCTCGGCCTTCGAGGAGATTCCTTCGGTTCCGTGGAAAAAAATCCTCTTAAGTGGTTGAGGAAAAAGGACTTAACACTTTACAACGGCGCAACAACTTGGTAGAGTAAGGATATACCAAGATAGAGCAACAAGGAGGGAGCCGTGGTTTATGTTGTGGTGAGGGAAGTGATTACCGACCTGACCCTGCGACAGACGGTTGTGGGGGCGTTCAAGGAACGCGGGATGGTCGACCAGGCGATTGTCCGGGATCAGGAGCGGAGGCAGCGCGTGGAGAAATCCCCGCTCGGCCCCTGGCTGGTCGGCTGGAACTACCGGGTCATGGAAGTTCACCCGGAGTAGAAAAAGGGGGTCGGCCGAAACCGACCCCTTTGAAAGGACAAGGCACGAAGCCTGTGTCTTCATTATACCGTGAGCCCCCGGGATGGGCAAACCAGATAGTTCAATGTTGAGGTACTTTTAGGAGGAGCGATGAGCGAGAAGACCGACATTGTGAACCACCCGCCCCACTACACGTTTGGGACGATCGAGGTCCTGGCTGCGATCGAGGACTGGGGTCTCGGGTTCCACCTGGGCAACGTGGTCAAGTACGTGGCGAGGTCTCGGCACAAGGGGAAGGAGCTGGAGGATCTAAAGAAGGCCCGTTTCTATCTGGATCGGATGATTCAAGCCCTTGAAAATAAATGAGTTAAAGGGCTTTTTTTCTTGACACTCTAATAGAAAGCTATTAGAGTGAAGGTATGGAAAACAAAAACACAACAACACGCACTGAGGTACTGAGCGCAATCGCAATCGCCGCCGCCAAGCTGGCTGAAATCGACTTCAACGATGACGACGCCGTCTATGAGGCGCTCGACAGCGCGGTGAGTGAGGCTTGTGGGCCGCTCGGTTCCAACGCCCACGGCAACCTGGTCAATACGATCGGTGCCCACTTTGACGCGATCGCTAGAGAACTGAACAGCTAAGGGCAAACCGGGAGGGGCTCCGGCCCCACCGACTGAGGAGGTCGAGATGGCTAACACGCGAAACGCTTTTAAGGGGATGACGAAAGAGGAGATGCGGCGAGAGCTGGAGGAGTTGGTCTTTGACCTGACCCGGCCGGACGCCGAGGAGGTCTGGAGGACTTCGATGACCGGGGTGGGGAGACTGAGCAATTTTGAGCGGAAGCACCTGGCCCGGATGGTCGTCAACCGGTTCACGATGCTCAAGTAGAGACGGGAGGGCTTCGGCCCTCCGCAGCTTCGGCCAGAGGGTGGCCGGAAAGGACAACGCAATGGGAGAGAACGAAAAGAGGTCCCTGCTGAGAACGATCGTCAAGGCGCGCAAGGAAGCCGCCGAGACGTATCGGGAATGGCGGAAGGCGAAGCGGGAGGACAAGGAGGATCCGTATCGCCTCCGGCTATCCGAGGTCTTGGAGATCCACAAGCGGGCGGTCCGGGTTCACTTGTACGCGGACCTGATGGGCTTCGCGATCGGGATCCACTACCCGACAGACCTGAGAGCGGCTCTGGCCGAGGTCGGGATGCTCCCGGTTAGGGCAAAGGCCGAAAAGGCCGCCTAAGCCGAGATCCGGGCCGACGCATCCTAACCTACCTGGATCAAGCGATCGGCCCTCACAGAGGAAAACTGAAAGGCCCAGGGTCGGATTAGACCCGAACCACACTGGGCTGAATGGAGGAAGGACATGGCATCGATAACAGACATCATCCGAGGGAGCCGGATCAAAAAGGTCCGCCCCATGACCAAGAAAGAAGCGGCGATGGAGGGATGGCCGGAAGGGGAGATGGCGATCGAGCTGGATTCCGGGATCGTCCTGTACGCCAGCTCGGACGAGGA
>CP070717.1:2238551-2244866 GCA_020350445.1 Acidobacteriota bacterium
GAACTCCCTCGAGGAGTGCGGCAGTCAAACTGCCGCGCTCCAAGAAAAAGGGGGTTAGACGTCGCGGCCGCTGACGCCCTTGGTGTCCACCGTGATGGCCTTGGCCGCTTCCTTCGGGCGGAGGGATCGGGTCGCCTTTCCGGCTTTCCACAGTTCGGAGGATCCCAGTTCCTTAAGTTCAGCACCCAACTTATCCTGGTAGTCGGCTGAACCGCACGACTCGATAACTCGTTTGGTTTCGGCGCCACTCTTGACTCGCTGGTACAGTTCCTCGAAGACCGGAAGTGTGGCTTTCTTGAACTTCGGCTTCCAGTCTAGGGCACCGCGCTGGGCGGTCGCCGAACAGTTCACATACATCCAGTCCATACCGTTTTCACCAACCAGGCGAATCAAGCTCTCGGTCAGTTCTTCAACCGTCTCATTGAATGCTTCACTGGGGCTGTGCCCGTTTTCCCTCAAGACCTGGTACTGGGCTTCCATGATTCCAGCAAGAGCGCCCATCAAGACACCGCGCTCCCCGGTCAGATCGGAATAGACTTCGTTCTCGAAGGTCGTGGGGAAGAGGTAACCCGATCCGATGGCGATTCCGACGGCGAGGGTCCGCTCATGGGCTCTTCCGGTCGCATCCTGAGCAATGGCAAAACTCGAGTTGATGCCGGCTCCCGACAGGAAGTTTCGTCGAACCGACGTTCCCGAACCCTTGGGAGCAACGAGGATAACGTCCACCTCAGGGGGAGCGATAACTCCGGTCTGGTCCTTGTAGACGACCGAGAAACCATGCGAGAAGTAGAGCGCATCTCCTGGATTCAGGCACTCCTTGATCGTCGGCCAGATTGCACCCTGGGCAGCATCGGAAACGAGCATCTGGATAATGGTGCCCCGACGAGCAGCTTCATCCACTTCAAACAGCGTTTCGCCCGGAACCCAACCATCGGCAACAGCCCGATCCCAGTCCTTCTTGAACCGGCTGGCCTGGCCGATAATGACGTTGAAGCCGTTCTCCTTCATATTCAGAGCCTGTGCGGGCCCCTGAACACCGTATCCGATAACGGCAATCGTCTCGTCCTTCAAGACCTCGAGGGCCTTACTGACCGGGAATTCTTCCCTCGTGATGACTTCTTCTTTTACTCCTCCGAAGTCAATGACTGCCATGACTTGCTCCTTTTAGGTATTGGATTGATCGCTTTGGATAAAATCGTCGCCACAAACCACTACCGCGAATGCGGGTGAGTTTGGCAAACCGGGGACTATATACCATGGCCGTCCCCATTTCAACTTCAGAAGGCTAGCGGGAGGACCCTCTCCTCCTGAGTTGCAGAAATCCGGTGATCACCAGCGCCAGAATCGCTGACTGAACAACGTAGAGCAGGATCGAATCCACCCAGACGTTCTCGGTCAACGTCAT
Organism: Acidobacteriota bacterium; assembly: GCA_020350445.1. Taxonomy (GTDB): domain Bacteria; phylum Acidobacteriota; class UBA6911; order RPQK01; family JAPXNP01. The sequence continues at coordinate 2,239,957 of CP070717.1, forward strand.
CGTATGAAAGGCAAAGAACGGGAGAAACGCTCTCCAGAAAGCTGGACGTCTCGAAATCACTTCCCCGGTCTCGCGCAAAGCAAAGACATCAGTTGCCGCCGGATCGTCAAAACGGAACTGGACCGCCGGTACCGGGCGATTCACCCGGTTTGAATAGAACTGTAGTTCCCGAACGACTTTGAATCCCGGCCTGCCTGTGACCTCCTGTCGGGCCATCTCACCAACGAGCTGCGGATCAAGCGGCTCCATGAGCTTTCCCGTTTCCCGGTCGATGATCCTTCCGAGTTCATCGCGCCGATGCTGGATAATCCAGACCACTCGACCGTCGAGTTTGCGCCACTCAATCGTCTGAACCGGGCCATCGGCGAGTAGCCCCGCTTCATGTGCGACCTGGACTGCCTGCCCCACTGTCCCCAGGTCCTCCTTCGCTGAGATCCCCCCACTCCATTCGCGGTTGATACTGTCCTTGCCGCGGAAGGGGTCTTCAAGCGGACCCAGGCTGAGCCACATGTAAGCACCAACTGGCATTTGCAGGAACAGGATTATGCCAGCCGTCAACCCCAGCCGACGATGCCAGAGGACTGCCTTTTGCCTTAGATTCAGGTGGGATGGCCACTGCCGTCTTCGGCGCCACCACCAAAGCCTGAAGCCCAGCAGGGTCACCAACACCACGCCGCCAGCCAGAGTGTATAGAACGGTCGTAAAGACGAGCATCGAACGACCCCACTGCAGGACATGGAGTTCCCGATACCACCACTCGAAGCGGGAAGCATCGGCATCGATCCGCCGCAGGATTCGTCCCGAACTTCGAGCGATCACCAATTCAGACGGCTGCTCTCCCTCCATCCGAACCCGAACGGCAGGAAGCTCGCTCCGCAGATAGTCCCGATGATAGACCGAAGAGGGCTCTAACGCGACGGCCCGCGAACCTACGAGACTCTGGTTGGCTACGGCCCGAATCAGGTCATCCGACAACGGGTCGAGTCGCCTTCCGGACCGAGCATCGAATACTCGGGCTTCCGAGAACGGTGTGGGTTTCACCAGGTAGACGGGGACTTCACCAAATGAATCGAGACGAATCCAGAACGCTTCACTTGAATCAGGTTCGGTGGCAGCGGACTCCAGGATCTGCTCCGGCTCGAGCAAGTCTTCGCCGAACGCGGCCTGATCCGCGTTTCTCACTGCAATCCGGAATTCGCCCTGCAATCCATTCGGAGCGGTCAGGACGACGTAGTGCATCATCCAGGCTGAAAGCAGCCAGGCCAGCACCGGTACCGAAAGGAGCACCCCAGAAAGACGATGCCACCGCGCAACCTGAGCATGAGAGAGCAGACGCCGTTTAGTCAATGGCTCTTCTCAGGCCTCAAGAAAAGCGTCTCCGAAGATCTGCCGGCCAGCCAAGGAACGATAGAAGGCAAAGGCAACCAGGACTGTCAGAACGAGGACAATGAAGAACGCTCGATTAAAGTACCAGACGCTCACATCCATAGTCAGCGGAAGATTCAAGAATAGCTCCGCCACATAGAACATCATGAAGGAGGAAACAACGCCAAAGCGGGTCAGGATATAGACCGCCAGCAGCCAGACTGCCGCCGTAGTCAAGAACGTCCCGACAGGATCTGCGCTTGAGAGAAGGCTGATGGTGCAGAAGAGGGCGAAGACAGCGAAGACAGCGATCCATTCTCTTCGAAACAGAATCAGGAACGTGTAAATCATGGCGATCATCAAGAGCGGATTGATGAGTGCACCAAGCTGAATACTGAAAACGAGCGCAACTTCATAGCGGATGCTCGTCATCGCTGCCAGGTCTCCGATGATCGGCCGAAGCTCGGTTCGACCGAGAACTTCCGGCAGGAAATGGCTCAGGCTGACCAAAAGGACCAGGACTCCTCCCGCTGCCGCACCATAGAGAACGTCACGACCAACCAGGGGATCACCGAATCGTCCCGAAAGGACTCGATTCCAAGAAACCAGGGTTACGGGCCACCGCCTCCTGAGATAGGGCTCGAGCGCGGTGTAGAATACCCATACCCCGCCCGAGAGGAGCAGGCCCAAAGCCACCGACATCAAGAACATATAGATCTCGACAAGACCCAGCACATGGTCCACCCGAAAAGCCCAGACAAGTAGATACGCTGCCAGCACATAGGTGGACAGCCGCCAGGCTCCCTTTCGATCGCCTCTCCCGAGCCTCAGGTTCCTCCGGGCCATGTAAAGAGCCACAATCAGCACCAGGATAAGAAGCGTCACCAGAATCCCGGCTCCGATCCTCTCGGTTGTGCCCTCCATACCAGCCTGGACTCCCGGCGGCTTCGTCCAGAAGCCGATCACCCTGAGATAGGAAACCTTTCCGCTGTAGGCAGCAGCCTCAACTCGGACCTCCGAACGCCCGTCAGGACCTCCCGAGCCGACCCAGGCAGCTCTTTTATGCGCAAAGGAAGGAGGAGTCCAGGTCGGTTCAGCGGGCTCGAGGGATTCCGGACTCAGGCCGGTGAGCCGAATGACCTCGTTCCAATCGGGTTCAGCTTCGGGCTCGGCCGCTTCATCGAAGGAAGGTGGAATGCAGAGGAATTCCTGCAAATTACCGGTTGTATCCAGTTTCAACCGGATCATCCCGGGCAGGTCCGAAGCCGGATCACTCCAGTTGATGTGGCCGACAAAATTCTCGGGAACCAGCGGTTCGGGGCTCTGCCGATACCAGAAATGCACCGGTGACGGCAGCACTTCACCCACAGCAGCCCATCGATTGGGAGTTTCCGGTTGAGTATCGACGGTCTGGAAATAGCTAGGATCACTTCCTAAGCTCGTCGTGTAGTATTCCGAGGCTTCATAGCCCAGGGCCCCCAGCACCTTGCGGGCCTCACTCTCAAGGACTTCGGGCCTTTTGTCGAAAGGAGCCCGATTGACCAGCATCTTCTGATCCAAGATCAAGAACGCACCCAGCGTTCCCAGGAGATAAATGAGCAGCAAAGCTGAAGCTTTCAGAGGAGTCAGCCCGGTAGAGTCACCGGCGGCAGCGACCATTTCTGGAGACGGGGTCTCCCCCGCAGCCAGGGCTTCAGCCAGAGGATCCCCTCCCGGAAGAGCCGCCGCGACAGCAAGGGCGGACTGAGGTCGATCCACGGGGTCTAATGCGAGACATCGCAGGACGATCGCTTCAATCGCAGGATCGAGCGTTCCGATGATGGAGGTGGGGGAAACGGGGCCCGACTCCTGGTCCTTCAAAAGTTCGACCAGTGAACTTGCTTTATGCGCCGGGCGTCCGGTGAACAATTCGTACAGCACGAGGCCCAGGGCGTAGATATCACTTCGTACTGTGACCTCTTTTCCCGTCAGTTGCTCGGGCGCCATGAACGCTGGAGTCCCGGCTCGGACTTCTTCCCCTTCGATTTCGCCGACGAGGCCAGCCAGTCCGAAATCTGTTATCCGGACACCACCCCTGCCATCGATCATGATGTTGGAAGGCTTCAAATCGCGATGGAGGATGCCCACGCGATGGGCTGCCCCCAAGCCGGCACAGAGCTGCCGCGCGATCTGAATCGCTTTCTCTTCCGGTAGCCGACCAATCCGCCGGGTCAGCGAGGCCAGATCCTCGCCATCGACGAACTCCATCGACAAATAGTGGGAACCGCCGATTTCCCCGATATCATGTACTCGACAAACATTGGGGTGGGAGATCTGGCGAGCCATCCGGACCTCGGAAAGAAACCGGGACAATCTCGATTCATCGGCCTCGAGTTCCGGAGGAAGGAATTTCAGAGCGACACTCTGACCGAGCTTGAGGTCATCGGCACGGTAGACCTCTCCCATGCCTCCCTTTCCAATCAGACTTACCAGCCGATACCGGCCCGCAACCACGGCACCCGGCAGGAATCGAGTTTCCTCGCCCGGACGGGCCAGTCCACGCGGACTCATCGAGGCAGACTGCCGAGACGAAGGAGCTCCCACCGTTTCGCCCTGGCTCGTCACTGTGGGCAGTCTCGAATCACTACTGATCTGAAATCCACAGGCCGGACAGAATCGGCTTGTAGTCGGAATCTCTTCCCGGCAATTCTGGCAAAAGTTCATTCGGATCCAGCAGCATCATTAAGGGAAAACGCCAGATAAGCGTCCCCAGATTTCGTTCCCATTTTACCTCCCCCGGCAGCAATGACAATAAACTGCTTTCCATTGACGGAGTAGGTGCTCGGCGTAGCATAACCTCCCGCGGGTAAATCGGCCTCCCAGAGCAGGGCGCCGGTGTCTTTGTCGAATGCGCGGAACTTCTCGTCCTTCGTTGCGGCGATGAAAAGAAGGCCGCCTCGGGTGACAACACCACCCCCGTAGTTCTCTGTCCCAGTTGGCGGGATTCCGCTCTCGGTCAGCTCTTTGAACTCACCCAGTGTTCGCTTCCACCGGTATCGACCGGAGTTAAGGTCAATCGCATTGAGAGTGCCCCAGGGAGGCTCGACTGCCGGGTATCCTTCGGGGTCGAGAAAACGGTTGTATCCCGTGTGGCTGTAAAGACTTCGAGGACTACCATCTTCTTCGGCTTCGCCTCCAGCCGATGCTTCTTCGGAATCGAGTAAGAAGCCAACCAGCGCTTTCTTCTCAGCATCGGGAATGAAGGCAAACCCCGGCATGAAACCCTTTCCATTCTCGACGACTGCCATCAAATCGGAAGCCGTGTAGCGCTGCGATAACCCGGTCAACGGCGGATAAGTGTTCTGAGAGTCTCCCTTGCGGTCAGGACCATGGCACACCCCGCAATTCACCGAGTACGTCTCAGCCCCCAGGCTGCGCATCTGCGATTTCTCCTGCTCAATGTCGACCATCGTCAGGATCCAGGGCATCTCGTTGGAGTTGACGTAAAGGACACCTGTCTCAGGATCGAAAGCAGCACCGCCCCATTCCCCACCACCATCAAATCC
>CP070717.1:2244966-2251354 GCA_020350445.1 Acidobacteriota bacterium
GAGAGTCCACTGTCGGGACCAGAGCCCGGGGATATCTGGCGCATCAACTTTTTTCGTGCTGCTGGAAAGGAACCCGGGCGCCACTACCTGACCTGGAGGCCCACCCGAACACCGGAACCCGACTTCCACGTTCCCGCAGCGTTCGGAAATCTCCTCTTTGTGGAAGATTCGTGATGTCCATGTCACGCAACATTCGGTCCCTATCGATACGTGAGCTCCAGACCCTGCTTCAGGATTCCGAATGCCAGATCACGAGCGCCCAACTCGATGAAATGCACGGCGATCCTCGCACCGGCGTCCGGCGGCTCGCCCAACAGTTTGTCCACCGCCTCGAAAGCAAACGCAAAGAAGCAGCCCGCATCAACGAGCTCACTCGTCATGAACGTCAGCTCTGGGCAGCCGGAACGAGTACGATCGCAGGAGTCGATGAAGTCGGTGTCGGTCCACTTGCCGGGCCGGTGGTTGCCGCCGCCGTCATTATGCCGGCCGCTAAGACCCTGTTCGGCATTGACGATTCAAAACGATTGTCTTCGGTTCGCCGTGAGCAACTGACTGTTGAAATCCACGATGTCGCTCAGAGCATCGGCATCGGGATGGCCACTGTCCACGAGATCGATCGCCTCAATGTCTATCAGGCTGGTCTCCTGGCGATGAAGAGAGCAGTCGAGGCCCTTACGATCACTCCTCAGCAGGTGTTGGTTGATGCCCGGACGATTCCAGGCATCCCGTTTCCCCAACGTGGAATCACGGGTGGAGACCGGACCTGTTATTCAATAGCAGCGGCGTCGATTATCGCCAAGACTCACCGGGACCGCCTGATGGTGGGCTTCGAGGGCGAATATCCAGGATACGGTTTTGCAAAACACAAAGGCTATCCGACGCAGGAGCACCGGGATGCGATCGCACGACTGGGCCTGACACCCATCCACAGGCGCTCCTTTAACTGCCTGTCTGCCGACCAGGCGTGACCTGCCCGGCGGACCGGCGTTACAATCAGATTGCAGGCTGGTCGTTATGTTCAGCGCCTTCAAAGTCGAACGCGAGAAGATGGTTCGAAGTCAGATCGAAGCTCGCGGGATCTCCGATCCCAGGGTTCTTTCAGCCTTTTCGAATGTTCCTCGCCACCACTTCGTTCCGGAACAATCCCGCTCAGACGCCTACCGAGACTGCCCCTTGTCCATCGGCTACGGCCAGACGATCAGCCAGCCCTACATGGTGGCTTCGATGACCCTCGCCGCGAGAATTCACCCGGGAGACAAGGTCCTTGAAATTGGGACCGGCAGTGGCTACCAGGCGGCGATTCTGGCTTACCTGGGAGCCTCGGTCTTCACGGTTGAGAGACAGCCTGATCTTTCGCGATCTGCCCGGGAGACCCTCAGCTCACTCGGTTACGACGCGATTCAGTTCAAAGTTGGAGATGGTACGCTCGGATGGCCCGAAGAGAGTCCCTTCGATGCGATCATTGTTACAGCCGGGGCGCCAGCGCTTCCCGAACCGCTTCGCCACCAACTGAAGGAGGGCGGCCGGCTCGTTGTGCCAATCGAAGAAGGCTACTGCCAGATCCTCAGCATCTTTACCCGCATTGGGGACGAACTGAAATGCAGCCGGGGAGACCGGTGTACCTTTGTGCCTTTGATTGGTGCTTTCGGTTGGGATCGCTAGACTGATCAGAGCCGGATTGACTCAATTGGGACCGCACCCATAGAATCTAGCGCCGAAATCGACACAACAGCCCGGCGACAGAACCCGGGTTCAAGGAGAATCCAAATGGCTGAGAATCGCTCGAAACACCCGGCACAACTCGACAGCACACCTTGGGGACACAAATGGGGGTTTGCCGACACCGAGTTCGTGATTCACGACGACCGTTCAGTTGAGTTGACAGGTGAGCGTTACAACCTCTCCGGTTACCGAATGTACGACTTCCTGCCTTACATTGAAGAAGTTCTCGGAATTCGGCTCGACCTGGCAGATCTGAAAGAGGAGATTGTCGACAAGCCCGTGGAACCTCCTATCCGAAACGAAGCCTTCTGTGCAGCAGTCGAACAGGCCTTCGATCCAGCGCAGTACTCGTTCGACGAAAAGTTGCGCCTGCTTCACAGTCACGGTCAGACCACGGCGGATGAAGTCTACAAGGTCCTCTATTCGAAGCTTGAACGCTTCGCCGACATGGTCTTTTACTGCGAATCTGAGGAAGATGCAAAGAAGCTGATCCGGTTGGCTGGCGAACACAATGTCTGCCTGGTTCCGTACGGTGGGGGAACAAGCGTCAGCTGCGCTCTGAAGCTCCCTTCCGCAGAGAAGCGCATGATCGTCTCCGTTGATCTGTGCCGGATGAACAAGATCGAATGGATTGAGCGCGAAAACATGCGCGCCAGTGTCCAGGCGGGTATCCGCGGAAGTGAACTGGAAGAGGCCCTACAGAAGGAAGGGTTCACCTGCGGTCATGAACCGGATTCAATCGAGCTTTCAACGCTGGGAGGCTGGATCGCTACGAATGCCAGCGGTATGAAGAAGAACCGCTACGGGAACATCGAGCACGTGGTCGAGAAGATCACCCTGATCACACCAGAGGGAACAATCGACCAGGCTGCATCTCTTCCCAGGGTCGCAATGGGGATGCAACCTCAGAACCTTCTGTTTGGAAACGAAGGCAACCTGGGTCTGATCACGAAGGCAGTGATCAAGATTCACCCGAAACCGGAGGTAACTCAGTACGGTTCGCTCGTCTTTCCATCGATGGAGCTGGGAACGGCCTTTCTCCACAAGCTCGCCTACACGAATTACATTCCAGCCAGTATCCGTCTTGTCGATAACGTCCAGTTTCGATTCGGACTCGCTTTGAAGGCCACCGTGTCTGGATGGAAGGCAGTCATCGACAAGGCAAAGAAGTTCTTCGTCACCAAGATCAAGGGTTTTGACCCCGAGAAGATGGTTGCCGCCACAATCGTAATGGAAGGCAGTAAATCTGAGACCGACTATCAGAAACGGCACATCTATCAGTTGGCCAGAGAGTTTCATGGAATGCCCGCCGGATCGGAAGCAGGTCAGCGAGGCTACATGCTCACTTACGGTATCGCCTACATCCGTGACCTCGTGGCGAAGTTCCATGTCATCGGCGAGACATTCGAGACCTCGGTGCCGTGGGACAAAATCGAACAGGTGTGCGCCGCCGTAAAGAAGACGGCCGCCGAAGGGCACAAGAAACACGGCCTGCCCGGGAAATTCTATGTCTCGTACAGAATCACCCAGATCTACCACACCGGAGTCTGTATCTACTTTATGTACGGAATCTACACAAAAGGTCTCGAGCAGCCAGCCGAGGTCTTCGGTAAGATAGAGCACTCCCTGCGCGAGACGATCCTGGCCAACGGGGGATCGATTTCCCACCATCACGGTGTTGGGAAACTGAGAAAAGACTTTATGAACGATACGCTCTCGAGTGACAGCATCAGGTTGCTGCGTAATATCAAAGAGGATCTCGATCCACACAATGTTTTTGGTGTTCGTAACAACGTGCTGGCCGATTGACCGTTTCTCCCTGCGGGAGCGCCCTCAATATAGGAGACAGACCCATTTTCAAAGATAAGATCGCTGTCATCACCGGAGCCGGTTCCGGCCTCGGCAGGCAGCTCGCAATCGACTTTGCCAGGCGAGGCAGCAAGGTTGTCCTCGCTGATTTCAATGAGGCGGGCCTCAATGAGACGGTTGCTCAGCTCAACCTCCCGGCAGCGCAAGTGAGCTGGATGAAGACCGATGTGACCAGCCAAGAGGACTGTGCCCGGCTGATTGAGCATACGCTGCAGACCTTCGGTTCCGTCGACTTCCTTGTCCTCTCTGCAGGGATGAGCATGTGGGCCCGTTTCGAACAGCTTCCCGACCTCAGCGTCTTCCGCCGCTTGATGGATGTCAACTTTATGGGGGCCCTGCACTGCATCCATCCGGCCTTGAAGGCTTTGAAGACATCCTCGGGAATGATCGTGGCCATCTCTTCGCTCCAGGGTGCGCTGGGTGTGAATGACCACACCGGCTATTCGGCATCGAAGCACGCCTTGAACGGCTTCCTCGAAGCCCTCTCATACGAAGTGGGTGAACAGATCCATATCCTTACGGTGATGCCCGGGTGGATTCAGGGTACGAATCTCAGGCAGAACGCTTTTAAAGCCAATGGCACCCCCGAAGGTAAGGCGCGCAAACACAGCAAAGAATCTGTGACCGTTGTCGAGTGTTCCGATGCGATCTTCAGGGCAATGGAGGGAAGGAAGCGGGATATCTTTGTTCCGCCCAAGCTTCGCTACCTGACCTGGTTAAATGCAGTCGCCCCAGGAATTGTGAAGCGCCTGGTCTCGCGAGCAATGAAAGACCAGAAGCACTGAAGACATCATCTGCCGGGGCTCTGGGCTGGCACCTCGATCCGGCGATCGAAACCTGCTGCCTTGCTCACTTTGCTTGAATCACCTGACCACCCTGTAGCATCCTGTATTCGGTAGGTGACACCGTCATTTCAGTTTCGGGAGGATGAGATGAGAATTCGCGGCTGGGCTATCTGCAGTTTGATCGCATGCACCTTCACGACGGTCTGGGCACAGGAAATAGCCTTGCCCAGCTACGAGGATTCTCCCGTCTTTGCCGAACAGACGAGCGACTACGATGAGATCAGAACACGGGGTACTCTGCGAGTGGGTGTCCCCTACAGCCGGACCAACTTCTTTTTTGAGAACGACGGCTTTCGTGGATTCGAGTTCGAATTGTTCCGGGACCTCGAGATTCACCTCAACAAATCCCGGCGGAGGGGTGAACCGAGCCTCACAGTTGTGTTCAAGATCGTCCCGGTAGCCGATCTACAGACTAGTCTACTCAACGGCCAGATTGATATCGCCGCAGGTTTCGTTATTACCGAAGAGCGCCAGAGCAAAATGGCCTTTACTCGACCCTACCTGAGCAATATCAGCGCCGTAGTCGTCTCCAACAAGTCAACTCCCCAAATCACCAAGGTTGAGCAACTGACCGGTAAGTCAGTTATCGTGAACCGTGGCAGCAGCTATCCCGGTCTCCTGGCCGCCCTCGGTGAGAACCTCAAAAAACAGGACTTAGCGCCACCAAAGATAGAAATCGTGGAGACCCTTGAAACCGAAGATATCTTCGAGATCATTAACTCGGGATCGGCCAGCTGGACAGTTGCCCACGAACACCACGCTAACCTCTGGCAAAAGGTCCTCCCCAACCTGCGGGTTTACTCGGACCTGAAGATTGGGGATCCGGCTCGCTTTGCCTGGGGCATTCGCCGGCAAAACCCACTTTTGCTCGAAGAGCTCAACAAGTTCATAGCCCAAAACCGACAGGGGACCGTAGTCGGCAACGTTCTCCTGAAGCGTTATTACGACTCGACCCGCTTTGTCGCGCACCCAACCGCCCCTCTAGATCAGGAGAAACTGCGCCCCCTCGTCAGTCTCTTCAAGAAGTATGGACAAGCAGCCCATTCCATCAGCTGGCTTGGCCTGGCCGCAGTCGCTTACCAGGAGTCTAAGTTCGATCCGCATCTGAAGAGCCGGGCCGGAGCCGTGGGACTCATGCAGTTGCGCCCTGAAACCGCTGCCGAAGTTGGGGTAACAGGTATCGAAGATCCAGAACAGAACGTGAAGGCCGCAGCCCTGTATTTCGATCTGCTCGCAGAGCGCTACTTCAACGAAGCCGGCTTGGATCGCAACGACCGAGTGGCCTTCATCCTGGCGGCCTACAATGCCGGCCCAACCAGGATTCAGCGAATCCGTCGGGAAGCGGCGGCGGCGAACCTGGATCCGAACCGCTGGTTTGGCCACGTAGAAACGCTGGTTTTACAAAAAGTCGGCCGCGAACCGGTCGGGTATGTCGCTTCCGTTGCCAAATACTACTTCTCCCTGAGCCAGATTCTCCTGACCACCGAAGAACGTTCGGCCGAGGTTCTGGATTTACAGTAGATCGTTGCCCGATCTCGCGGAGATCTCCCTTGGTGGGTTTAAGATCCAGGATTTGCAAAGACCGATCGACAGCGCTTCGCGATTCGTGATCGGCGATCGCAAAGCGGAGGCAAGCCTCCGCACTCCACGGCCTTCGGCTCGATCCCTGCACATCCGACGTCGAACTGGACAGCGGATCCGGAAGGCGAGCGTCTCGCTTGCCAAACCCACCGCGGCTGTCAGGCCCGTTTCGCAACCGCGACGGTCGCGTTCCGGTGCACCCGCACTGCGAACACGGGGGGGCTTTCGCTGGAACCACTACGTATGGCCGGTATTCACTGCATGACCACTGATGAGACAACCCTGATCCGGAAGGCGAGCGTCTCGCTTGCCAAACCCACCGAGACTGTCAGGCCCGTTTCGCAACCGGGACGGTCGCGTTCCGGCTCACC
>CP070717.1:2251454-2254129 GCA_020350445.1 Acidobacteriota bacterium
AGTCCCTTCTGGTTGTACCCGGCCAGTGCCGCCGCCAGGTAGACTGCACCGGGCCGTTCCGTACCGTTGAAGCCCCAGATTGCCTTTGGTCGCAGGGGGTCGGCATCCATGACTTCTGTACCGTAGCACCAGCAGGGAGTAACGGTTAGGGAGACGCCCACTCCTTCTCGGGCGAACTTTTCAGCCGCCTCTGCGGCTTCCGCCACACCACCGATGCAGGTATCAGTGATGACACATTCCACCGGCAGGCCATTGGAGTGCCGAAGGTTTTGGGTGATCAGGCGGGCGGCATTCCGGGCCATTGCCATCGTCTGCTCTTCGAGGGATTCACGTACACCTTGGAGCCGGCCATCGATAACAGGTCGGATCCCCACTTTCGGGGTCGCTCCCCGGAGTCTCTTCTGTGGTCCTGATTGAGTGAAATCGGCTGCTGCAGTCATCTGGTTCCTCTCATGGTGAAGTCCTCTCGACTGGAAAGGACGGGACTGACTTCTTCATGTCCTATTTTGCACTGCACGACTTGTCCCGTACAGTCCATGTGGCGAAGAAGTTGTTGAAGGCTGAGAGGGCCAGAAGGATCTACTGAATCGGGCTGGGGTCGACATCGACCTTTCCGAGTTCAGGCTCCCTCTTTTATGGGAGCAGGGAGCGAACCGATTCCAGGATCTTTTCCGGCGTTGACGGCTTGGCAAGCAAGGTGACCGGAGAAAACCGGAGAGCCTTTTCCATGAGAGAGCTTTCCGGATAACCCGTCAGGATCACAACCGGGACGTTCCCATAAAGCTTTCTGATTTCTTCGAGGATCTGGGGGCCGGTCATTCCGGGCATGTGGAGGTCAAGCAGGATTAGATCAGGAGTCTGGATCGATGCGATTTCGAGGGCCTCGCGACCACCGGATGCCACTTCAACTGCGTAACCCGCTCCGGAAAGGATTCGCTTTAGCAGCCCTCTTATCGTATCGTCATCGTCGACTGCCAGAATCTTATAGGTGGGTTCAGCCTGTTCTTGAGAGACGGCCCACCGGTCCAGCGAACTTCGCTTGAATCGCCAAGAACCCCCGACCTTGAAAGCTGGAATCTCACGATCCCGAGCGAGTCGACGGACCGTCTGCTCGTTGAGCCTCAGGTATTCCGCCGCCTCTCTCACGTCGAGAACTTCTGGACCTGCACCTGTCTGATCACGCATGCTCTATCTCCGGACAATACCGATATGGTTAAACGCAAAACCACTATTGTACCCTGCCGGAATTGTAATCAATTTGCTCCGACAAATCATGAAAAATCCGCACAGCTAACAAATGGCAGGTTTTTGCGCTACCTGGGGGGTGGTTAGAAGTGCCGTTGCGGAGATGATTCTACTCGACCTCGCTGTCAAGTCCAACCATCGAACCATTTGTGTAGGTTTTGCGGTCTCCCAGACAGAAGGGCGACGAGATTGCCGACATCCTGTAGAATCGAATGCTGGAGAGACTGGGCGTTGCTCCGGTCCCTGGGGGCGCTGATGCAGTGAGGAGGTTAAACAGTGGGAGCTATGGAGAGGCGGAGGTTTCTTTCAACGGTCGGCACAGGGGTTTTTCTGGGCGCTTTTGGCACCTTGCATGCCCTTCCTCGTCGTCTGGAACGAGTTGGGGGTCCCAAGATAAAGCTCAGTTTGAACGCCTATTCGTTCAACCAGGCCTTGCGATCGGGTTCCATGACGCTGACTCAGTTGCTGGACTTCTCGGCAGAGCAGAACTTCGATGCAGTGGACCTGACCGGCTATTACTTCCCGGGCTATCCTGCCGTACCTTCGGATGAAGTGGTCAACTCGGTCAAGAGGCAGGCCTACGTGGCGGGCTTGGCGATCAGTGGAACCGGGGTCCGGAATGACTTCCGGAATCCTGATCCTGAGAAGCGGAAGGATGACATTCGGTTGGTCTGCGGTTGGATTGAACTGGCTGCCCGGCTAGGAGCTCCGGCACTGCGGATCTTTGCTGGAAGGGACCTTGATCCGGGACAGGACCGCCGGCAAGCGACTCGATGGGTTGTGGATTCAATTCGGGAATGTCTTCCTGTAGCTGCGCGAAACGGTGTGGTCCTGGTGCTTCAGAACCACTTCGAATTCCTGAAGACCCCGGAGCAGACGCTGGAACTGCTCGAGATCATCGATTCGGAATGGCTCGCAATGAACCTGGACATCGGGAGTTACCGCGGACCTGACCCCTATGCCGAGGTGAGACAGGTCGCCCCCTATGCCACGACGTGGCAGATCAAGGAAAATGTCTTCGTCAACAATGTCGAAGAACCGACCGATCTGGGCCGGGTTGTTGAAATCTTGAGGGAGGTCGACTTCCGGGGGTATATCCTGGTCGAAACCCTGGGCGAAGGTGATCCCTACGTGAAGGTTCCACGCTTTCTCGAATCGGTTCGAAAGGCATTGGCTTGAGGAGGAGCTGTGGGGACTGGATCGTCTGCCCGTGAAACCGGCAGGCGTATTCATGAGTAAGGAAGGGTTGTTGAATTGAAGAATGTCACAGAGTTTCATAAGGGGAGAAGCATGGCCTCGTTCGTGTTTCTCGCCGGCACCATAGTCTTTCTGGCAGCCTGTGGGAGTTACACCTCGCCTCCGGAGGCCGACTACAACCCGGACCGGGACTTCATGGAGACCCGGCAGGCGTCCGATTTGGCTGTCGATCC
>CP070717.1:2254229-2257220 GCA_020350445.1 Acidobacteriota bacterium
GACGACAAACAGGTTCTCACCGCTTCCTTCACTGACATAACCAAGCGTGTCCAGAGCGATTCCCTCGGCAAATCCCCGCGTTACAGCCTCCATTTTGACCAGGGTGCTGTTCAGATAATTCCCGCCGGCTTTGGCCATCGTCGGGAAGGTGTTGGGGGCTGCTCGATTCCAGCTTGAAACGCAAACGTCGACACCCTGTTCGATCGCTTCATCTCCCAGGTACTTTCCCCATTCCCAAGTCAGGATGTAGGTCTCAACAGGATTGGCGAGTGGATTCACTCCGATCGCTCCGACTCCCCGGTAGATGAGGGGACGGATATAGCAATGCTGCAGACGGTTGGCACGGATCGTCTCTAAAGCCGCAGCCGCGAATTCGGCCTCGGTAAAGGCGATTTCCATCCGGTAGATCTTGGCTGAGTCATAGAGCCGCCTGACATGCTCCTTCAAACGGAAGACTTCGGATCCCCGGGTTGTCTTGTAACAGCGGATTCCCTCGAATACGCTCGTGCCGTAATGCAGGGCATGGGCCATGACATGGGTTGTTGCCGCTTCCCAGGGGATGAGTTCGCCGTTTCGCCAGATCTTTTCTGCTTTGATCATCTCGCCAGAATAGGTCTGAACGCCGTGCAAGTCAATCTCTAAGGACGCTGAGAGGAGGGGTTAGTCAGGAACCTTTCGGGGCGTAATAGCCCCTCTTTGAACGGACTTTGAGGCCCCGCTCTCGAGCGTCTTCAACCCGGAGGTCGATTCTCCGCCATTGGCCATCGCGCTTGGGGTTCGACGAGATGTAGGCCAGCCGGTACTGATTCTTGAGTTCGTGGGCGATGCTCTGGAAGATTCCGTTGAGTTCTTCGACCTTCTCCGGGAAGTAAGCCTTCCCACCTGTGTACTCAGCGATCTCGGTGATCTCGTGTTCGACCCGCTGCCGCTGTGACTTGAAGATCCCAAAGAACCCCTTGTCCTCACTCAGGTCCCGGTCCAGGAATGCGACGACGAAGACCTGGGTGTCGACCTCTCGAATCTTTTCGATCAGCTCTTCGTGGGAATAGTAGCTGTCCTTGTCTTCACCATCAGTGAATACGACGGCAACCTTCTTCGGCTCGAGCCCGCTCTGGGCCTTGTCGACGGAGAGATAAATCGCGTCGTAGAGCGCCGTTCCTCCTTTGACGATGACGTTGGCAATTGCATCCCTGACGTCTTCGGTCTCCCGCGTGAAATCCTCTTCCAACTCGACCTCGTCATCGAAACGGATCAGGAAGAGTTCATTCTGGGGATTGTTCTGGGAGAGGAACAGGTCGAGCGCATCTTCGACCATCGACATTTTGTTGCGCATGCTTCCGCTACTGTCCAGGACGATTCCGATCGTCGAGGGAACCTCGGTCTGTGTAAAAGAAGTAACCTCCTGTTCGATCTTATCTTCGAACAGCGCGAATTCCTCCTGAGTCAGGCCCGTGACCAACTGCCCTTCGCTATCATAGACGGCCGCATAGACAACAATCTGGTCAACCCGCGCGCTGAAACGGGGAGTGTCCTGAGTGGACTCGGCAAGGATCAAAGCCGACAGAATGAGCAGGGGCAAGAGGGGGGGCAGTATCCTGAATACGCGGTCCTTCATATCAGCTTTAGATCAAGTTGGCGTCTGGATGGTTCTATTGATTCGGAGCGAAATAGCCTTCCCGGAACCGGATGCTGAGTTTTGGCAAGCCCTCGGGCGGGTCCAGCTCAACCTTCAGCTTGCGCCACTCGCCCCCGAATTGCTGGTCGAGTGGAACATATCCGAGCACGTACTGGTTCCTGAGTTCCGTATGAATCAGATCGACGAAGTAGTCGAGCTGCTTGAAGTTGTGCGGAAAAAAGGCGCGGCCGCCGGTCAACCGGACAATTTCCGAGATCACATTGCGCCCGTACCCGAGTTCCCCACGTTCACCGATGACATAAATCTGGGTGTCGGATTCCTTGACCCGGTCCTTGACTTCACGAAACGTATAACGACTGGTGTTGTCTTCGCCGTCCGTAATCACGATCAGGGCCTTCTTCTCATTCCGGGCCCGGCCCATCGTTTCGAGGCCCAGATAGATGGCATCGTAGAGGGCGGTCCGTCCCTTCGGTGCGACCGAAGAACTCTGGTTCCGGATAGTGTCACCGTGGGACGTGAAATCACGTATCAAAGTGCTCCGGTCGTTAAAAGCGATCAGAAAGTACTCGTCCTGGGCGTCCGGGTTTTCCAGAAACTGGGCAACCGATGTCCGGGCGCTCAAGATGTTGTCACCCATCGATCCACTCGCATCCAGAATGATTCCGACACTGATAGGGCTCTTGTCGTTCGAAAAGTGCGAAAGAGTTTGTTCAACCTTCTCTTCAAAAACCCTGAAATGGTTCCTCTCGAGGCCGACGACGTAACGATTCAGGGGGTCCGTTACCGTGACTCGCACCAATACGGTTGGCACGTCGACGGTAAAACGGGGCGGACCCGCGTCTTCCTGTCCAACCAGCGTCGAAGCCACCATGACGAGTAGCAGGCAGGAGGGGATTATCACCTTTCCCATGTCGTTCATTTTATACCATTAATTAATTCAAATACGGGCTCAATCATCAAGGGGGGATTGGACTTCTGTGAAGTAATCGGGTGGGACCAGGACTTCGCGGGGTTTGCTGCCCTCAGAGGGACCGACGATGCCTTCATGCTCCATCATATCGAGGAGGCGCGCCGCCCGGCCGTAGCCAATCCTGAACCTCCTCTGCAGGAGCGAGGTTGACGCCTTGCGGGATTCGACGACGAATTGAGCCGCCTCATTGTAGAGCTTATCTTCGAGATCGCCGATATCGATCATCGCGCTGTCAGAGGAATCTTCCTCGCCAATCAGGACCTCTTCCTGGTACTGAGGTGTTGCCTGTTCCTTCAGGGAATCGACGAGTCGGTGCAGTTCCTTCTCACTGACATACGCGCCATGAATCCTGACCAGCCGGGAACTCTGGGGAGACAGGTAGAGC
>CP070717.1:2257320-2265724 GCA_020350445.1 Acidobacteriota bacterium
CACGCCGAGTGTCGATGCCGTTCAGGAATTCAGGCTGATCCGGAACAACTTTTCGGCTGAATACGGGACTCACAGTGGATCGGTCGTGGATGTGGTCACCCGCTCGGGCACCAACGAAGTCCATGGAACCGCGTTCTACTTCCATCGCAATGATGCGCTGGATGCTGCCGATGTGTTTGCCTACTACGACACAGCAACGGGCGAGAAGGACAAGTCACCCTTGAAATGGCATCAGTTCGGCTTCACACTGGGTGGTCCCATCATCCAGGAGAAACTGTTTTTCTTTGGAGGTTACGAAGGCTTCCGGGAGATTCGAGGAGTGACGGCGGTAACGAATGTTGAGACGCCGGAATTCCGCCAGTACGTTACCCAGAACTTTCCCGACGGGGCAGCGGCAGAGATCTTCCGACAGATCCCCGCTCTAACACCGAATCGGGAGATCCTGACCGCCGGAGAGATCTTTGCCGGATTCGGCTGGTGCTATTTCTGCAATGCCGCCGACTGGCCTGAAGATCTTCCCGTGACGGGGATTGTCGATGCCTCCGGTGGCGACAGGCAGAGCAGGGATCAGTACCACCTCAAGATCGACTTTTCGTTGAGTGACAACACGCAGATTGCAGGACGGTACGATCGGACGAACATCGAAGACACCCAGTTCTTTTTCGCGCGCCCCAACGGAGGCGGTGATCTGAACTCCGGGGCCAGCGAGAGCCTGAATCTCTCCTGGACGCAGAGCTTTTCCCCCACGACGCTTAATGAGTTCCGATTCGGTTATATACTGCGTCGAGACGATTTCTCGGTGGAGAACCCCCACATTCCCATGAACTACTTCACCGGGGGATATGGAACCATCGACAACACGGTTGGCGGCTTTGGCGCGCTTCCCCAGTTCTTCACGCGGGACACGCTGCAGTTTCAGGACATAGTCTCGTTCAATGTTGGTGACCACTTCATGCGAGCTGGCGTCGATTATCGCCTGTCTGTCGAAGAGAGCGATGTCGCGGTGGGGTCCCGTCCCAGTCTGTACTACACGGGTCTGTTTGACTGGGCGACCGATTCGACCTACTACGTCTCGGCAGGAATCGATCCTCGCACGGGGGAACTGGCCAGTACACCGCGAGAATTCGAGATGGGCGGAATCGGCTGGTTTATACAGGATGACTGGAAGGTCAGTTCGCGTCTGACCTTGAATCTGGGCCTGCGATGGGACTATTTTTCACCAATCTGGGAACGCAACGGCCTGACCACAGGAATGACCTTTCCCACCGGGGAGACCTACTTTGAGCGCATCAGCAAAGCGGTGGTCGGTCCGCTGGATGAATTGTACCGGAAGGATCTCAACAACTTCGCACCCCGAATCGGGTTTGCACTGGACCTGTTCGGGGACAATGCCACGTCGCTGCGGGGGGGGTACGGGGTCAGCTACGATAAGATCTTCTTCCTCCTCGCCGGGAACCTGCGTTATAACCCCCCTTACTTTGGGCTCGTGGCGATTTCGGACATCTTCTTCGGTGACGACCTGAGCGGTTTGCCCCGCCTGGGAGATGATCCGAATGATCCATACGGCGGGTTCCTGGGTCAGAAGGTGCTCGAGCCGGCGGCATTCGATGAGTTTGGCGCTCCAGTGGGCCAAACGCTCTTCCTTCGGGTGATGGATCCCGACATGCGGGACTCCTACGTCCATAACCTGTTCCTGGGAGTTCAGCGGGAACTGCCCTGGGAGATGGTGGTGGAGTTCAACGCTCAGGCCACTTACGGCAAGAAACTGGGGATAATTGGAGATCCGAATCGCTTCAACGGGGATACGCTTGGATGGGCGAATCCACTCGGGGAATTCGAGGGAGATCCCCGTCTCAACCGCATTCACCCGTCTTTCGCCGAGTTCAACCTGCGGCAAAACCGCATCACTTCAAACTATCACGGGTTCAACGCCCAGCTTTCCAAGCGGATGAGTGGGGGGCTTGCCTTCCAGATGGCCTATACCCTGGGCAAATCTCTCGACTTCAATTCGGACGTCTTCGGAAGCGGTCAGAATGGAGGCGGCTCGGATATCAAATTTGCAGACCCCACGAATATCGGCATTGAATATGGGCGTTCCAACTTTGACATTCGGCAGCGGATCGTGTCGAACTTCCTCTGGGAGATGCCCTACCGGCGGGAGCAGGAAGGCGTTCTCGGGCAAATCCTGGGGGGGTGGCAGATGACGGGTACCGTTCCGGTTCAGACCGGGTTGCCGTTCGGTGTGACATGCTCCGCTGGTCTGCAGATCAGCCCCCCCTGTGATTCTAACCGGGATGGAACCGGGTTCGATCGGCCGGATGAGCCTGCGTTGGGCAACTCGTTCAGCGAACTACCGTCCAACGCGGATTTCATCGAAGGGCTCTGGGAACCAGGTGATTTTCCCAGTCCGGAACCGGGTCACAACGGGACCCTGGGCAAGAACACCTACAGCGGGCCTCATTTCTGGTCGGTGGACCTGGGGCTGTTCAAGAACTTTCGGCTTCCGATCACCGAGGAGTCGAAACTGCAGTTCCGAGCGGAGTTTTTCAATCTGTTCAACCGGGTCAACCTGTACTTGCCGAGGCCCAACCTGAACGACCGGGTCTTCTTCGGCCAGTCGACGCGTTCCTTCGAACCGCGAGAGATCCAGTTGGCGCTCAAGCTGATCTGGTAGGGGTTCCGCGCTGGGAAACCCTGGGCGCCCAAACCAGAATCAAGTCGCTGGAGTTGTGGGTGCCGGCCTGAGTGTCAGGGGCTTCCTTGGCTTCTACTATTTCGTGTCGTCCAGACCGCTGAGCGGGACCTTGTTACAGAGGGAGTCCCTTGATTCTCAGTGCGTTCCCTCCCCCGGCTGTGCCCGGGCCGCCTTTTGCAGCACTTCGGTCCGCTTGATCCTCCAGTCGAACTCCACCAGGCCAAGTTCCTTGACCATTTCAGAGACAGACGTTGTGGGATCATTCGACCAGAAGATCCCGGCGTCTTCGGATTCGTAGTAATGAAATCCGATCCGGTCTCCGAATCGTTCCTTAAGTCCGGCGCCGTTGCGCAAGGGACCTGACCAGGGAAGGACGAGGCTGGCGAGGTCGATTTCATGGACAAGGGCTCCCGGTTCAGTAATCTGTGCCTCGACCATGCCGGCGGGATTAAAGATGGAAGCATTGTTTCTCGGGGTGGCAGACACGACGTAGTACCGGCCGCGCGAGGCATAGTAGGCCGGTTTAGCCAGTTGCGGTGACTCCGAAGGCAGGGCTACGATCTCAGCCCCCTTCCTTGCCAGTTCCCGCCAGCCCTCCTCGTAAGAGAGGTCCCAGCAGACCTGGACTCCGACCCTGCCGAAGTCGCATTCAAAGACCGGATAGTCGGTGCCGGGCCTGACGCCACCTTCCAGCAGATCGCTGCCCAGACTGGCAACCGGGTGGACCTTTCGATAAATTCCGACAATATCTCCCGATCGATCGAACAGGACCGAAGCATTGGAATACTCGCCATCCGCTCGATCCTCCTCGAGGAACATGGGGAGCAGGATGTAGGTCGAGTGTTCGCGAGCCTTGCTGCCGATGGTGTCGGCAACCGGCCCCGCCAGGGGAAGCGAGGTCTCAGCAGCGTGACTGCCCGAACGGCAGACAGCGCCCTCCGGCAGTACCACCAGATCGAGGGACCGGCCGGGATAGTCTGCGGAGGCTCGACGGCTGGTCTCATCGACCAGGTGGGCGACGATCGCGAGGATTTCCTCGTCTGTGTCGGGCTTAGTCCAGAAGGGATGAATCACGGTCCCGATCAGGACTTTCCTCGGAAGGCCGACATCGCGCACCGGCTCCCGGACTTCCCTCCACAGAGAAGGGGTGCTGACTAAACCTTGACTGGAATCCTCATCGGCAGGAGAAGCCGGTTGCTCAACGCAACCGGAACTCGCCAATCCAAGGAGTAGGAGGAACAGGGCTGCGAGTACTCTGGATTCTCGGATGCTCATAGGCCAAAGAATACAGTAGCACAGCACATTCCGCCCGTCTGCTGGGCCCGCGGCCGGCTCGCTGCCAGCGTTGGGCCTCAGTCAGGATAACTCAGTCCTTCTTGTCGCTGGCTGAGTCCTCTTTGTTCCCGGCAGCCGATGTCTTATCGTCGTTACCATTGCCGTTCTTGAAGGCGAAGCGCTCGATCTCCTCCCGGATTTCTGCCCGGGACTCCCTGCGAGCTTCCTCGAGGTGCTTGGAGTGTTCGTGCTTGTACATCGCTTCAGGCATCGTCCCGGTCAGCCAACTGGGGTTCATCGGATAAACCGCCGGGCTGAAGACCGTTGAATACATATGCCAGACCAGGATCGCCAGTGTTGCCAACCAAGCCTCCCAGTAGTGGATAACCAGGCTGACATCCAGGAACCCTTTCGGCAGGTATTGGATGAACCAGTTGTCGAACCAGAGAAAGAGCCCGGTTCCGATCATCACCACACTCCCCCAGACCAGGGCCCAGTATTCGGCCTTTTCGACGTAGCTGAATCGACCAAACTCGGGAGGATGCTCACGTCTTCCCAGGTTGTAAAGGATCCGATTCTTGAATTGAACGAAATCCCTGAGACTAGGCATCATATCGTTGACAAAGGCCCGTCCTCGGGTGGTCAGCAAGAAGAGGCTATGCCAGATTGCTGTGATGATGAAAAGGACCGCTGCATAGCGGTGGATCACCCCGCGCAACTCGAAGCCCCTCGCCCAGCCGAAGAAGAGTTGAGTGAACCAGCCTTCGCTGAACCTCAAAGCGAAACCCGAAATCACCAGGACAATGAACGTCACCATGAGAAAGGCGTGCTGCCAGACTTCGTGGGTCCGCATCCTTCGGATTTGCGGACGGACTGAAAACAGCGTTCTAAGGTGGTGACTCCAGTCGAGTAACCAGTGCAGAACCATCAGCCCGATGATGACAATAATGGCGATGATATAGAGATTCTCGACGATGTCTGCGACGGGAGTCCGCAATCCCTCACCAGTTACACCGTGGATCGGGATTGAGGCCATCTCGGTCGAGATACCGGGATGGCAGTGGCCACATGTCTCACGGAGATTGTCGGGGTGAATCGTCGATGCAGGAGATGACGAAGGCAGGATTCGGTGGACCCCATGACAGGAAGCACAGTTTGCCACATGGGTATCACCGGCTTTGCTCTTCAGACCATGGTAGCTGTCGATGAAGGTGGACAACCGCCCTGAGGCCAATCCGTACTTCTCGTTGAGGACAGCCGAGTCGTGACAGGGTGTACAGGTTGATTCGGCCACCCGAGCCCGGGAAACCGGTGAACGCGGGTCGTCAGGCGAGATGATCCCATGTTCACCGTGGCAGTGGGTACAGACCGGCGCGTCGGTCTCACCCCGCTCGACGAGTTGGCCGTGGATGCCTTCCCAGAAGTCATTCTCGATCCCTTTGTGACACTTTCCACAAGTCTTTGGGATATTGAAGTGGTTGATCGAAGATTCCTGGTATCCAGGAGACAGGATCTTATGTGCGGTTCCACCAGCTGAATGACAGTCGTTACAGGTGGCGGCCACATAGACACCGCCTGTGGTTGCCTTTCCGTGAACACTGTCCTCATAGATCTGAATCGGATGATCGATCAGGATGTCATGCTTTTTGGTGAGGTTCAGGTCCTCATGACACCTTCCGCAAGTGCTGGGAAGGTTGACCGGGTGGGTTCGCGCGAGCTTTGCCGCAGATGGCAGGATGTCGTGATCCCCATGGCAGTCGGAGCACAGCGGCATATCATCCATTTCTCCAACGGCCGCCCGCCCGTGTGCCTGGTATTGTTCGGCTGCATCTACGTGACAGTCGCGACAACCGTCCAAGCCGGCACTGAAGTCCGACTCTTCTAAGTGCGGGTCAGTGTTTTTGTCGCTGTGACAATCAAGACACTCAAGAACTCCATGAGCTGAGTGGGACAGGTCGTCGGGAAAGGCTGTGCCATGAGAGCTCTCTTCATGACATATCGTGCAATCTTCGCTGCTCAATTCAGTTGCGGCTGATTCCGCGGCTTCTTCTGCCTCCTGGGCCAAGCCAGGCATGGAAAAGAGAACAGCCCAGACAAGAATTGCCCCCCAATGACGAAACGGATCTCGCCCTGATCTGGACATAGGAACTTCCCCCTAATTTTAAAGATCTACACCATGGACTAGTATATACGGAGAGAATTCCTTTCGAAACTAGATAGAAAGAAAATTATGAGAATGGCGGGCGTGGGAGGTACGTTCCGCCCCCTTTCTGCGCTGGGGAGGTCTCAGCGAATGTGGGAGAAAGGGGGCGGTCTTGCCGAGTGTCAAGGCATTCGGACTGAGTCGTCAAATCGAAATGAGATCTTCGTAGTGGGTTCGGTTAACTCGATAGCTGTTGGCATTGGATCCCCGGGTGCGTAAAAGGCAACTGGAGTGCCGCTCGGTGGCGGACCCATAGTCACGTCATAGTCACCGTAAGCCACAACTAGATAGACCTTTCCGTCTGTCAGGCCAGTAAACTTCACGGAGGCTCCGTTCGAAGAGGATGAATTCCAGGCGATCGGCATCGCGCCTCCAGAAATGTCAGGCGTGTCGAACAGGTAGAGGTGAATCTGATGGGTCGAATCGACGGTGCCAGCCCCTGAATAAGTGATTTCGACTTCGAGAGTCTTGGTGGACTGGGCCGCGACGAGAGGTACAAACAGAGTGATCACTGCGATTGCAGCGAGTACGAGTTTTTCGGGTTTCTGCATCCTTGGGCTCCTTTCATTGGCTTTATCATAATGCGCCGGTACTCTCTCCGCGGACGGGTTTCCGTCGAGTGGACTGTTGGCGTGGATGAGAGGCGGACAAGGTTGGATGACTGGTCCTTTGAATAGGACGGGTCACGACTTGAAGCAGGAAGAGAATTGTCTCAAGATGAAACGGTTTGAGACAGGTATGAGGCACTCTCACTGTTGCAGAAGAAGGCCCGCAGTGGAGTGTTCAGGCCCTGGGAGTCGGGCTAACAGCTTTGATATCAGTCCGTTGAGCCTCAAGAGTCAGCGTTGGCATGAAGCTTGCAATGAGGAGAAGTCATGAGTAGAGATTCGTCTGAGGCTACGCCGCCGCCTGAAGAGTCGAGTGTTGGTTCGTTTGTCGCAGGAAAGGTTCTCGTTGTCGATGACGAGAAGCACATTGCGAGATTCTTGGAGTTTGTGCTGAAGAAGGCCGGATATACGGTTCTGATCGAGCATTTTGGAGGTTCGGTTGTCGACATTGTCCGGGAGGAAAGGCCGCAGGCCCTTGTACTGGATTTGATGCTCCCGGATCTTTCAGGTTATGAAGTCCTGGAGCGGATCTCCGAGGCGAACCTTAGGTCAAACATTTCCATCCTTGTGCTCACCGCGAGTCCTGGTGAGGGGGCGGCAAATAAAGCTCTTAAGGAATCTGTTGACTCCCTTTGTCTCAAGCCGATTGCGCCTTCTGCGCTGGTCTCGACCCTGAAAGACCTCGGGGTATATCCGCCTTCGGAAAGGAAGAATCGGGGATGACCGAGATCGACGAAGGTGTATTCCAGGTGAATCTGCCGCCGGGTTCGACGGTTGAATCTTTGCTGAGTTCTCTTCAGGAGGCTGTGGGGCAATTCGATTCTCCCGCTTTCGCCATCTCTGTCGAATCCGATGGCGAGTTGAATTGGCTGGCTCAGAGTACGGTCTGTTCTTGTGCCTGCCAGCAGGCGATCAAGAAGAAATGCTCCACTGAATCCTGCGAAAGACGGAAATTCGAATTGGTGGACGAGACCAGCAAACCTGTGCGTCTTCAGGTTTGTGTTGCTAAGGATCGTCCGGAACTTCAGACCTGGTTTCGGTTCCTGCTCGACTCGATGGTT
This sequence comes from Acidobacteriota bacterium, assembly GCA_020350445.1. Classification (GTDB taxonomy): domain Bacteria; phylum Acidobacteriota; class UBA6911; order RPQK01; family JAPXNP01. The sequence goes on from CP070717.1 coordinate 2,265,163, forward strand.
GAGCGATTGGAAATGGGCAGCCGGGAAGACAGTCTCTTTGAAGAACTCCAAGTCAGTTGGGAATGCCTGCATTCAGTTTTTGAGATCAGCCGGGCGTCTGCGGAGCGTGCGTCGATCGCTTCCGTCCTCCGGGTGGTGGTGGAAAGGATCACCTCGTTCAACTCCAATCTCGAGGTGATTGCCTGGTGTCTTAACGGGAAGCACTTTGAGCCGTTGGCCCACGGTTCTACAGTCAAGCCCATTCGAAAGAGGTCGGCTGATACGGTTCTCGACAAGGTGGTTTCACAGGGAGTTCCGATAGTCTGCAACCCGCTGGATCCCGAGGACAGTATTGCGGCCGAACCTGAGTTAGCCCGTGCCAGGGCGGTTGTCTTTGTTCCGATTCCCACGGCCTCTGCAGAAGGGGGTGTCCTCGAGGTGTGGCGCAGCGTGGACGCTCCGGAGTTTGATGCCAGGCTCATCAGGTTTCTCGAGACCCTTGCCGTCCATATCGCTGTGAGGCTGGACAGCGACAAGATGCAGCGGGACTGGCTGTCGAGTGAGAGACTCAAGCAGGAAATGG
>CP070717.1:2265824-2271845 GCA_020350445.1 Acidobacteriota bacterium
AAAGCCAGGCGTTGGCTGGGGAGCGGATATCGCGCGGTGTTGCATTTGGGGACTACGATAACGATGGTGATGTCGACGTTTTGATAAACAATATGGAGGGACCCCCAACGTTGCTTCAGAACTCCACCCGGAATCAGAATCACTGGGTATCCCTCCTTTTGAAGGGCCGGGGCAAGAACCCAGGTGGTATCGGCGCCCGCGTCGTACTGACTGTAGGTGGAAAGACGTTATCCAGGGAGGTGAAAGGCGGACACAGCTACCTCTCCCAGTCGGATCTCAGACTGCATATCGGTCTTGGGACAACCCACGAGATAGAGAACCTCGAGATTCACTGGCCCGATGGAGCACTTGAGAAAGTGTCAGACGTACTCGCGAATCGTCTATTGCTGGTGGAGCAGGGCAGCGGTGTTGCCACACTGCTCCGCCATTGAGTTGAATCCCTACTCCAGTTTCTCCAAGGTGAGGGTGTGGGTGGGCAGAGGAACTCGACCGTCTCGCTGGTGGAATCAAGAGCCGCTGGTGACTCAGCAATTCCGGTGTCGGACATCGGACTTGGGCCTACCTGTGGGAAGACTGGTCTTCGGTTGAACCACCTGGTCGACGGGTGGGAAAACCGATTCACAAGCTGATAGAGTAACAGTTGAAAGGAGACACGAAATGGCTATAGTCAAAGTTGTTGAGGTCATTGCCGAATCGGAAAAGAGTTGGGAAGATGCGGCTAAGGTTGCGGTCAAGGAAGCCTCTAAGACGGTTCGCGATATCAAGCATCTTTACGTGGAGCATCAGCAGGCGATTGTCGCGAAAGGTAAGATCGTCAAATACCGGCTCAACGCGAAGATCTCTTTCGTTGTTGAATAGATCGGGCCAGGATAGGCGATTCTCCTGGCCCTGGGTTGATTTTACGCCCGGGGGATGGTGCCCGGTCGATAGGGGTTCACAGCGATCCGAAATGGGTCGCACCGCAATCGGGCTTCCTGGCGAACTGTACTCACTTCACCTTCTCGGCCTTGACGACCCTCCTGAAGAGCCACCACTTGCCGTCTGAAAGCCGCTCACAGGATCCTGACGCCGAATTGGCATCTGCCGAAAACCTCCAGGTACAGCGGGCTTGTATCTTTTCTCCAGTTGGACTCATTGAGGAGTATTCCACTTCCTCGGTGTTCCCCTGGTAGCTTGCCGATGTGACCCCGCCCATGTTTCCCTGGCTGTCGAAGAATGAAGTGACATTGGTCTTCTTCGCCGGGTCGTAACCTTCAATCTCCACCATGCTGATCTCCGCGCCCTTAACGATGCCTTTCCATCTGAATTCAATGAAGAATCCCCCAGGCATCAAGCGGTTCTGGCCTTTCCAGGACGCTTGATACCATTTGTCATCGGGAGAGTCCCGGATTTCTTCCTCCCAGGTCCAGTCTCCGAGCCAGACGTGCATCTTTTCATGTTCGGGGCCCGGTTGAGCGGATAGGGCCGACAGGGTTGCAACCCCAACTACGGTGAGCAAAACAATGGTCAGGACAATCTTTCCGATCGAACAGTCTTTCACCATCTTCTCTATCCTCCTTTATAGAGTTTGATCTATTCTCACCTGCTTCACCTCAGCAGGTTCGAGCCGCTTCTTTATCCGTTTCACCTGCGTCGGACTGCGTCGTTCCGACCGCGGAATTCAAGGGCTACTCCAACCTTGTCAACGTGAAGTTCCACTCACTCCCGTCAGTTCCAAAGGAGGCCACTCCATCAGCCAGGAATTCTTGCTTGAGCGTGAGCTGGAGTGTATTGCCTTCAACGTTCCATTCGTATTCCCCACGTCCTCCAGCGTAGGATTGGTAGCGGGCCGCCATGGGATGCGTTGTGAGGCTGGATCCGTCTACCTCATAGGTCCCGGTATTAACCGTTATCGTGTCAAACGCTGCAACCTTCTCTTCGACCGTCCCGTCACCTGAGCCTTCGAATGGCAGGCGGGGAGTCTCCCCGTAGGTGTTGGCGAAGGAGTAATAGCCCTCGGTGAAGATCACCAGGCTTCCATAGGTCGGAGAAGGGGTGCGATCTCCTTCAGGCCCGACCCGCTCCACGGATTCGATATGCCAAACCCCCTGAAGCGGGTTTGCAGGAGCACTGCCGGTGTCTTCGGTAGGCGCAGATTCTGTCACGGGAGGTGAGCAGGATAAGCCCACAATAGCGAGTATTGTTAGCATGATCAAGGCGCTCCTCAGTTCTGAAAAGATTGATTTCATCATCAATGTCCCCCTTTGAAAAAAACGATGATTAAGTGTGGATAAAGATAGAGTTGCAGGTCTCTGGATACTTTTGCCGATCGATCCCCTCCTGTACCTAGTAAGTTGTTAATAATGTTAATCGGTCGAACTGCTTGGAGCAAGTGCAAAACGCGCTGTTTTGATCGTTTAGGGGGTGACTCCCGCTTCTGTCATCGTAGGAAAACCTGTGGCAGGCTCCCGGCTAGGTGCCTGTTGGCCATGGACTCCCGGTTGTCCCTGAGCTTCGAGTCAATCCAGCTTGAACAAGCCGGAGGCGACTGATCCTGTCAACCCTGCCTGAACCGAACGTTCGTCCACGCGTGTGAGCTGGTCAATCATCCGGGGTGTCAAGATCGAGAACTTGCGGATCTGGTCCAACCTCTCGGCGATGACATCCATTCCACCATCTTCGGTCGCCCAGTGAAGGTTCTTTATCCGGCCAAGGTTGAGAGGAACTGTGTAGCCACGAAGGGTCCGTTCCCCCTCAACGTTGAAGTAGGGTTCGAAGTAGGTCATGACGAGTTCACGGAGGTTACGGTGAATCGGCTCCCGGAAACGCAGACCGACAAAGTTTGATTTGGCGATGGCTCCCCAGTAACCGTCCCGCTTGAAGACAGCCAGGATGTGATCATCATCCCGTTCGTTTGGAAGCAGTTCGAGGATAAGTGGCGGAAGTCCAATCCTGCTCAGAGCCAGGGCTGCGAACACCGCCCCGTCATAGCAGTGTCCTTTGCGTTCTCGAAAGACCCGCAGAGGGCAACGATAGATCGGATCTGAACTGTATGTCACTCGGTCAAGAAAGGTCTGGATACGGACTGGCGAATCCAACTCGCTGAAAATGGCTCTCTCCGAGTCTGTCAGGGCCTCGAGAAACTGTTGAAGAGCGATCATCTCGACACGAGGTTACGACGAAATCCCTGGTGTTGTGAATCCCCCGATACCCGATTATTGCCTGTAAATAGAGTCGGGTTGTATACTTTCCGGCAAATCTGTCATTAGGTTCCCTCCCTGGGCTTGGGACAGGCCCGTAATTTGACCAGGAGATTGTTGCAATAATGTGCGGGATTGTAGCGATTCGCTCGGAGAATGGTGAATTGTCTGAAGCGGGGCTGAAGCAAGCGGTGCGGACGATGGTCCACCGTGGCCCCGATTCGCAGGACGTCTGGATCGGCAGTGACGGGAAGACCGGGCTGGGGCACGCCCGGTTGAGCATTATCGATCTGGCAGGGGGAACGCAACCGATTCACAATGAGGATCGGTCGCTACACATCGTGGCCAACGGGGAGTTCTACGGACACGATGCGATCATCGAGGAACTGGAGAAAAGGGGCCACGAATTCCGAACTCGGTCGGATAGCGAAATCGCGCTTCACCTCTATGAGGATCATGGTACGGATTGTCTGACCCGCTTGCGTGGGGAATTCGCTTTTGCAATCTGGGATGAACCGAACCGGACTCTGTTTGCGGCCCGAGACCGTTTTGGCATCAAGCCCCTGTACTACACCCTCCAGAACGGTACCTTGTTGGTGGCTTCGGAGATCAAAGCGCTTCTGGAAGCTGGTGTTCCCGCCCAATGGAACGAAGATTATCTCTACAATTTTGGTGATGTCTGTGTCTTTCTGCACAGCCAGACCCTGTTCCGTGGGATCTACCAGGTCCCGCCGGGCCACTACCTGGTCTTTCGAAACGGACACCTGCAGCTCGTTCACTACTGGGATTTTGACTATCCCTTTGCGGAAGGACTACCCAGGGTCTATTCCGATGAGGAATACATCGAGGGTTTCAGTGAACGTTTTGAGGAGGCGGTTCGCCTGCGTCTAAGGGCCGATGTCCCCGTGGGCTGTTACTTGAGTGGCGGGCTGGATTCCTGTGCCGTTTTGGGCCTGGCCTCGGAGATTTCGAGTAACCCGATCCGTTCTTTCACGCTTGAATTCGACCGTGAACACTATGATGAGAGCCCCTACGCCCGGGAAATGGCGGAACTGGCTGGGGCAGTGTACACCCCGATCCCCATCAAGCAGGCCGATATAGCAGCAAACTTCTCGGATGCCCTTTGGCACAGCGAAACACTCTTTCTCAACGGCCACGGCATTTCGAAGTTCCTGCTGAGCCGGGCCGTCAACGCGTTTGGGTACAAGGTCGTCTTTACGGGAGAAGGATCCGATGAGATCCTCGCCGGCTATCCCCATTTCAGGCGGGATATGGCTCTCTACAACACAGCAGGGCAGGATCCTGCTGCGATCCAGCAGGTCCTGGAACAGCTGAACAGCAGCAATACGGTCTCCAGGGGACTCCTGCTGCCCGACGGTGCCTTTCGCTCAACCGAAACGGTTCGAGCTATCCTCGGTTTTGTTCCCACCTGGATCGAAGCCAACGCTTCGATGGCAAACAAGCTCTCCTCTTTGATGCACCCTGAATTCAAGGCCCGTTACTCCGGGCATGACGGGTATCGTTGGTATTTCAACCACTTGAATGTCAATCGTCAACTGCGTGGGAGGGATGCCGTCAACCAGTCGCTTTACCTCTGGTCGAAATCGATCCTGTCCGACTACATCCTGAACGTCCTCGGTGACCGCATGGAGATGGCCCACTCGATCGAGGGGCGGGTTCCGTTCCTGGATCATCACCTGGTGGAATTCATGCGGGGGGTCCCGGTGTCACTGAAGATTCGGGGTATGACCGAGAAGTACCTGCTTCGTGAGGCAACCAAGCCCTTCATAACGAAGACGATTTACGATCGTCAGAAGCACCCGTTCCTTTCTCCTCCATCGCTGCTGCACCCGGAAGAACCACTATTCGAACTCTTGCAGGATACCGCCCATGGAAAATCGATGAAGGAACTCCCGTTCTTCGATCAGGGACGAATCATCCAGATGCTTGCGGAGATCCCCTCGATGAAACCCGGTGACCGTATCGCGCTCGACCCAGCCTTCATGATGATGACCAGTGCCTGCATCCTTCATGAACGCTTTGGCATGAGCACTGCGTAGGGCAAGCGTCCCTCTTGCCTCTTCCGGAAGGTAAGCGTCCCGCTTGCCAAACCGAGGTCGCAACCGAGACGGTTGCGTTCCTATGGTCGGCGTCGAACTGAGGGCCGCGGAGTGGGTTGGCGCGTCGGCCGCTGCTGGATTCTCTGATTACCTCTCTGCCGCGAGCGGTAATCGCGTTCCAACTGGGGCCGGGTCGCCAGACCACTCGAGTTCTGCCCGGGTCTTGTGGACGGTCGGACCGAAGGTGTCGGTCGTGGCGTTACCGATGGCCGGGTCGTGGGCCGCTGCGACGGGGCCGGCTGGACCGAAGGACGCGCTGATGGCTGCTGGGAGGGTCTTGCCGGTCGAGTCGTAGGCTGGTTCGGACGCGACGGTTGAGTTGGTCTTGTCGAAGGAACGGCGGGACGATCCAGACCCGATGCGGGCTTCCATTGACCGTTCTCCCGCGTTTCCCAGCCACCCCCCTGACCGGGGCGATAGATGTTTCCGTTCCGGTCAGTCAGGATGTTATTGGGTGAATCCAACTGTGCCGGTCTCGCCCGGTCCCGGGTGACCGGTTGACTAACGACCTTATCGCGGGTCGCCGGACGACTGTAGATATTGTCTGCAGGCCGGGTGACGGGACGTCCAACAGCAGGCATTTGGCCAGGTCTACCTCCAGCTACCGGTCGATAGGGCGTCGGTCTGGGTTTGGAATAGCCCGGAGGAGGATAGGGGCGATAGTAGGGAGGCCGGTAGCCCCCTGGACCATACCAGCCGCCATACCGCGGGCCGTACCAGGG
>CP070717.1:2271945-2287395 GCA_020350445.1 Acidobacteriota bacterium
ATGCCGGTCAGACCTGGTCGACACAGCTCAACCAGCCCACTGCGGAGTTCTACCGGGTAACGGTCGACAACCAGTTCCCCTACCGGGTTTACGGGGCCCAGAAGGACAACTCGACAATTTCTGTTCCCAGCTGGCCTCCCGGGGGGATAACTCCCGAGGAGACCTGGTTCGATGTCGGGGGAGGCGAGAGCGGCCACATCGCGGTCGACCCCACCGACCCAGACATCATCTATGCGGGTAACTACATCGGCCAAATCACCCGTTTTGACCGCAAACGATGGCACATGCGAGACGTCGTTGCCTACCCGCAAATGCACGATGGAGTCGCTCCCAGGGATATCGTGTACCGTTTCCAGTGGAACGCACCTATCCGAATCTCCCCCCATGACCCGAAGATCCTCTACCACACCTCTCAGCACGTGCATCGCTCAACGGATGAAGGCCAGTCCTGGGAGGTGATCAGTCCCGATCTAACCACGAATAAGGACGAGTATCATGACATTCCCGGCGGACCGGTCCAACATGACCACACCGGTGTGGAACTTTTCACGACGATCTTCTCCTTCGAAGAGTCTCCTTTAGATGCCGGAGAACTCTGGGCCGGAAGTGATGATGGCCTCGTTCACATCTCGATCGATAACGGGAAGAACTGGCAGAACATCACACCGCCGGACATGCCTGAGGAGGGCACCGTCAATACGATCGACCTGTCCACCCACAGCCCAGGAAGAGCGATACTATCCGTCTACCGCTACCGTCGCGCAGACTTTCGCCCCTACATCTTTCTGACCAACGACCATGGGAAATCCTGGACTTCATTAACCGATGGGAGAAATGGGATTCCGGAAGATCACTTTGTCCGGGTCGTTCGGGAGGATCCACAGAAGAAGGGACTGCTCTACGCGGGCACTGAATTTGGGATGTACATCTCGTTCGACGAGGGTCAGCACTGGCAGAAGTTTCAATTGAACCTTCCGATCACTCCGATAACGGACCTGGCTGTTCACCAGAACGACTTGGTGGTGGGAACTCAGGGACGCTCCTTCTGGATTCTCGATGATCTGACTCCTCTGCACCAACTGACAGCGGAGATCGAGAAGTCCGCGGCCTACCTCTTCAAACCGAGACTCGCCTACCGGACGCAGTTGTCCGGCTACCGGGGAGACTTCACGCCTGACTCCCCTGATCGGGGGGCCACGGTCTTCTACTTTCTGCAGGAATCACCGGAACAGGAGGTCATCCTGGAATTTCAGGATGCAGAAGGGGAATTGATCCGGAGCTTCTCCAGCAAGGCCTCGAAGGGCGAAACCATCAAGACAGAACCGGGAATGAACCGGTGGGTGTGGGACCTGCGATATCCCAAACCAGAACTGGTCGACGGTGCGGTTATGTCGCTCAGTCGAAACTCAGGAACGCCAGCGCCTCCAGGCCGTTACCGGGTCAAGATGTCAGTTGGCGACTGGAGCCAGACCCAGAGTTTTGAGATTGTCCGAGATCCCCGCTGGAGTGTCTCAGACGACGACTTGCGGGCCCAGTTCGACCTGGCTTCAGATGTTGGGGCCTCACTGACGCAGGCGCATGATGCGATCCGTCGGATTCGGTCGATCCGAAGCCAGACTGCTGAGATTGCTGACCGGGCGGTTGAGTCAGGCTACGATCATTCGATTCAATCGTCTGCGGAAGACCTGGCTAAAGAGCTTACTCGAATTGAAGATGAACTCATCCAGACCAAGAGTGAAAGTGGGCAGGATCCCATTAACTATCCGCCTCGACTCGACAACCAGTTTGCCTACCTTCACAGCATTGTCGTCCGGCAGGATGCCCGACCGACGGCAGGGGCCTATCAGCGTTTAGCTGACCTGAAGGAAGAATTAGGCGCCCACTTGAAAGACCTGGAAGGGGTACTGGAGAACGAATTGAAGAGATTCAACCAGCTCTTGGAGCAGGAAGGGGTCCCGCGGATTATCCAGCCAGGTCAGAGTGAATAGGACCCCGTTCCGGCCCCGGAATCGTCGGAGCAGCCTTCAGGGCAGCTTCGCCAGCCTGAGATTCCCCTGAACTCAGGGAAGATTTGAGAGTGTTCGCTTCTTCGAATGTGCCTGCAGATCGAAGGCGACAGCCGCACTGAAGCCGTGCCGCAGGCCCCGGACACGAGCGAGGGCCTTATAGTATTCCAGGTAGGCGAAACTTGAGATCCCACCACGGATAAACTCGTATTCCTGGACAGCCTTTTCCCAAGTGGCAAGGTCTTCTGAGACATCGACGAGAAGGTACGGTTCAAAATCCTCCTCGTCTTCCCAGTTCTCCGCGAAGTAGATTCCCCGGATACCTCGGTGATTCGGCGATTCAGTCTTCACTCCGGGAAGCGCAGCCATCAGGACAGCATCCATGACCACGGCATGGGTAATAGAATGGTCCTTGTGAAAACTGTTCTTCCAGTGGGTTATCAGATGGGTCGGTTTCACCTGACGAATGATCTCAGCAACAAACAGACGGCTGGTTTCAGTATCTGGCAACTGGCCATCGAAATAGGGACCGAAAAACACATCGGCTCCCAGTGCCGCCGCAGCGGCTAGAGCTTCCTGCCGCTTCTGCTTGCCATAATCTTCGCTTGAAAGCCTCGGGTTCCCCTCCTCTCCAAGCGTCAGGTGCAAGAGCGTAACCTTGTCGCCGAGACGAGAATGCTTTGCCAGCACCGCCCCCGCTGTAATCTCCATATCCCCGGCATGGGCGCCGACGGCGAGCACAATCCGCTTTGACTCAGCCGCAAGCGACTGGACTGTCCAGAGGCCGGTGAACCAGACCACCATGCCCAGGACCAGCAGCAGGGAGACCCGGCCAGCAGATTTGGTCTCATTGACCTCCCTTTTCGCCATCCGATCCTCCCGATCAGCCGATCCGGTCGAGCAGCTTGATATCGACCGGTTCAGCCAGCAACTCATCCACTTTCCCGAGAAAATCAACCAGATGAGGCTTAGCCAGGTGTTGGTCCAGATCTTCCTTCGTTTTCCAATTCTCGTGAAAAACAAAGACCGTTGAGTCGTCGGTCAGTTGATGGAGATCATAGTTGATGCAGCCTGCCTCCGCGCGAGTCGGCTCGATCAATGCCATCAGTGCCTTCCGGGTTGCCTCTTCCTTACCCGCCTTCGCCTTGATAGTCGCTATTACGGTAACCGCCATTTACGTCTCCTCTCTGGATCTTAAATTCCTTACAGATTCCTGTTCCGTCAGTTCGAAACCGGTTCTTCGGTTCCTGACTTCTGATCGAACCACTCTTTGAGCTTTTCGAAACCCTGTTCCATGGTGAACCTCGGTTGAAAGCCCAAGTCACGTTTCGCAGCACTAATATCAAACCAGTGGGCAACCGACAATTCCTTCGCCAGATAGCGTGTAATCGGCGGTTCACCAAGTACGGGAAGAGCCTGGAAAATGACCTCGCAAACCCATCCCGCCAGATAGGCAATCCTCGGATTTACCTGCCCCTGAATCGGATCCTTCCCCGCCGCTTCAAGGACACGGTTGAAGAATGCCCACGTTCCCATCGGACTATCCTGAGAAATGAAGTAGGCACGACCCGCACAGGCAGCACCGGGAGCCAGGCGTTCCATCGCATCGATATGCGATTGCACGACATCCTCGATATAGCTGAAATCCACGAGTTTGTCTTCACTGCCTATCTGTTTGAGGCGATGGGCACGCGCGATGATCCGGGGAATAAACGTGGTATCTCCGGGCCCCCAGATCAGATGCGGCCTCAGGGCCACTGTGGCCAGTTCATCAGAATTGCTGGCCAGAACAAATCTCTCTGCCCGCGCCTTCGTCTCGGGATAGGCCGCCCTGTAGCTCTTGGGATAGGGGATGGACTCATCCACCCCATTCATGTCACGTCCTTCGAGCACGACGCTAGGAGAACTAGTATGGATCAACCGGGGAATCCTGAGCTTTCGACAGGCCTCGACAACGTTCTGCGTTCCCACTACGTTCGCCGAATAGAATTGAGCGTAGGGGCCCCAGATTCCAGCCTTTGCCGCTACGTGAAAGACCAACTCACATCCTTCGCAGGCCCTTTCGACGGCAGTCGGGTTGGCCAAATCACCGCGCAGGACTTCCACACCTTGATTCGCCAATTCAGGGTAATCCCCTCGCGCAAAACTCCTGACCTGGTGTCCATCCGCGACTAGCCGCCGGACCAGTGCCCCGCCGAGAAAGCCTCCTCCTCCAGTCACCAGGATCCTCACTTCAACTCCTCCTGAGCCCACACAGCCAGCTTCTCCCTAAAGATCTTGGCATTGTGTCTGATATCAACAGGAAAGCCGGAATGAAAGAGAATCGTCTTGATCTGGCTCGTCATTTCATACCGGGAGCCTGTTTCAAGTAGTTCAGCCCGAACGTTTTCCCTATCGCCCTCGAATCCGCTTTCCAGTTCCACACAGAGAACAGGTAGTTCTTTTCCAGCCCTTACCACGCCGACCAGAGCGGTTCGGTAGACGGCCGGGTGCGCGTTGAAAATGCCTTCACAGGGAACCGTAAAGAGCGTGCCTCCCGGAATCTGCACCCGGTGAGATTTCCTTCCGCAAAACCAGATCCGGCCTTGGTCGTCCCGATACCCCAGATCACCCATCCGATGATAAAAGCCCCCGCCTGGAACGGGGATTTTCGCCAACCGCGTGGCTTCGTCCCGTTTGAAGTACTCCGGTGACACGTTGTCACCGCGAACCGTGATCTCGCCCACGGCGCCGGTCTCAGTGCCCAGTTCATCGTTCCATGTGGGGATAGGCTCGTCCGATAGCCCAACGATACGCAGGTCGACACCCGGCAGAGCCCGTCCAACGCAAACACCCTTCCCCTCAGCAACCCCTCCGATTTCTTCTCGTTCGAGGTGAGAGATGGAGGAAACCGGAAGTGCTTCAGTCGCGCCGTAAGGGGTATGGATCAGGGCCTCAGGTGAAAGCATCTCAGCGAAGGCGTCGAGAACCTGGTCCGATACCGGGGCTCCCGCAGACAAGACCCGCTTGATCGTCGGCATTTTGATTCCCCGCTCTTTTCCAAAACGTCCGACCCGATTGAGGAGTGCCGGCGAGCCGAACATGTGAGTCACTCGATGCTCCTGAATCGGCCCGATGATCTCCATCGGGTCCACCTTCCCCGGTTGAGTAAAATCCATCCGTGGAAAGACAGTGGTCATTCGAAGCGCCGGATCGTAGAGAGCGAAAAGGGGAAACGTTGCCAGATCAACCTCGCCTTCAGCGATGTTGAAACTCTCCTTCAGCAGCCGCGCCTGCGCAGAAAACATCCGGTGTGTGTAAACCACACCTTTCGGTATCCCCGTGCTCCCAGAGGTGAAGACAATGGCTGCCAAGTCATCGGGCGACCCTTGTTCGCGATCCACGGGAAAGCGCCGGCCCTTCTCCATGACAGTACTCCAGGAGATGGTTCCGGGGAACGGGAAGCCACCAACCATGACCTTTCTTCGGACCGATCCTCTCCCCCAGCCCAGGAGAATACGTGCCAGATGCGCCTTTGGGATACCGATGAAGGCCTCTGGCCCGCACTCCTCAAGGCACTTCTTCAAGTTCCGCAAGCCCATGCCCGGATCGATCAGGATTGGAATGGCCCTCAACTTGATCAACCCGAAGGCAAGGATAAGCATCTCGGGTCCCGGAGTAACCATGAGTACAGTCCGGGTTCCCCGGGAGATCCCACTTCGCTCCAGGCCTGACGCACAGTCGGAGCTGGCCTGCTCCAGTTCCGCGTAAGACATCGTTCCTTGAGGAGAGATCAACGCAATCTGGTTGGGCGCTTCGTCGGCTAGAATGCGAAGGTGGTCTTCTATGTTTAATGGTCTCGGCATGGGCCACTCGTTAATCAGACAGGATGACGTTCAAGAAAGGCCTCGACGAGCGGAAGGATCTCCTCATAGACGTCTTCCAACACATAATGTCCGGCATTCGAGAATCGGTGCAATTCAGCATCCGGGAACCGGCGAACCCATTCGTCTCTGAAGTCTCCGTCGAAGACAAAATCCCGGTCTCCCCAACAGATCAGCATCGGCACTCGTGCCAATCGTTCCAGCCCCCGATCGGTCTCAGCAATAGGTCCCCAGGCGGGATCTTCCGGAGATGCCGGGATATCCTGGACAAAACGCAAGACTGCGATCCTGTCAGCCCAGTTCCCATAGGGAGCCAGGTAGGCTTTACGGATCTCCCTGGTCATTGGATTCTGGCGGCAACCGACCCGACTGGCAATGACCGCGAAGGCATTCACACCCCGGATCATCAGACCTGCCAGAGCGGACCTGCGACAGTAACGCAGAGTCCAGTGCAGCGACTTTCCTGCCGGCAGGTGAAATGCAGCAGTATTGAAGACGATGATGCGTCTGATTCGCTCCGGACGGCGAACCGCCATGCAGAGGCCTATTAAACCTCCCCAATCGTGCACTACCAGCGTCAGGTTCTCTTCGACGCCCAGGGAGTCGAGCAAACGTTCAAGATCTGAGACACGACTAGCCATGGTGTACGTGTACTCATCATCCGAAGGTTTAGTCGATAGTCCACAGCCAATGTGGTCGGGAACGATGACACGATGAGCAGAACTCAGCGCCCGGGCGAGTCTCCGGTACATGAAGGACCAACTGGGGTTGCCGTGCACCATGAGCACGGGTTCACCTTCGCCGACATCCAGATAATGCATCCGGGATGAACCCAGCTTCAGAAAATGCGACTTGAAGTGGTATTCAGGAAAGATCGTCTGTCCAGGCGTTCCCATGTCCGGATTTTTGGATGAACCCGAACCTTAGTACTCGAACGAAGCGTATGCAGTCGTCACTCCGGCACTACCCATCAGCAACAACACACGCATACCCCGTTTCAAAGCCCCTTCATCCTCGGCAACGGCCAGGGCAAGCGGGAGCGATGCCGACACCGTGTTGCCGAAGCGATTGTGCGTCTCAAAGACCCGTTGCTGATCAAGGCCCAGCAACTGGACCACCTTCGATGTTGAAGAGACGCTGACAGCATGGCCAATAATAATGTCATGCACCTTCTCAGCCACCGGGGCATACTCCTTGACATGCGCCACGAGCTTACGGATCGTGAAGGACAGTAGTTCGGCGGGTGCTGTAAAGAACGAGTAAGGTTTCAAACTCTCACCATTCGGCGAGAAATCTTGCGAATTGGGAAGAGCGATCTTGCACAGGGAGTGCTTCTCACCCCAGGTCTTGAACGAAAACTCCGAGTCATCCTGCTCACTGGCAGTCAGGATCGTTGCGGTCGCAGCTTCTCCAATCGTAAATGCAGAGAACGAGTTCTCCAAGTCCCTCGAGTCTTTGATATCGAAGTTTGCATACTCTCGAAAGTTGAACTCACAGTTAAGGACCATCACCATCTTGTACAGTTTCTGGGCGAGAAAGCTGCGGGCGATGGAAAGACTCCTGATCCAGCTGGCACACGCATCCAGGACATCAAAGCAGGTTGCCGAGGTCAGGCCCAACTCACTCTGGAAGAGATTGGCCGTCGCCGGCTCAACCCACCCACGGCCAACACCGGCATAGATCAACAAATCAACGTCTTCCGGCTTCACCCCTGCCTTGCGGATGGCATCCTTCCCCGCTTGAACGGCGAAATCGAGGGCGCGCTCTCCATTATTCCGGTGATAGCGGGTATCGGTTCCCGACATCTTGAAAAACTTCCGGATTCGAGCTTCAAAAACCTCTTTTTCCTCTCCGGTGAGATGGCCGCTATTCTTGTCCAGAATCTCCCGGATCAGCTCCTCGTTACCAACTTTCTTACTCGGCAGAGCGTAACCTATGCTCAGTATTTTCATCTCTAGACCCCCAACCACCCGGCAAACGCAACGAGCCTCTCAACTCGCTACCTCAGACACAACGGGCGGCTTCCACTGCAAGTTCAAGCCCTGCTCAATTTAGATAGGGTCCCGCCCTACCGCCTGCAAGACACCAGAATCTTAGCAAGTTTCACCTCTCCGGATCAATCCGAGATTCCTATCAAGCATATTGATTACAAGCAGATATGGAGCTCCGGTTCATATCGGGATCTCTACCGGAAAGTCCTCCACATCACCTGCAGCGCGGTGTAGAATCAGAGGGTAGTCGAATAGTCACAGATCCTCATGCTTCGTCGAAAGGAGGAGATCCCAATGACTGCAAGACTCATCGCCCTTCTCCCCATTCTGCTGCTTCTGGGCTGTGCCGAAGAACGTCTCTTTCTGCCCGATGGAAATGCTGTAGCGGGTAAACAGGCCTTCACAGATATGCAGTGTTACGCCTGTCATGAAGTTCCCGGAGAGGACTACCCGGCCCCTTCGGCAATTACGCCGACATTCGTTGACCTCGATGCGGAAAGACTGGAGCAGACGCGGCACCAGCTGGTGGAATCGATCATCGCGCCCTCTCATCGGTTCGCGGCCCCTGAGCCCCCGGAAGGGGAAACTGCGGGTGATCTCAACATCCGTTCCGGCACAAAGTCCAGGATGAGCGATTACTCAGACCGGATGACAGTCGGGCAGATGCTCGATCTAGTGGCCTACCTGGAGGAACTGCGCACAACCGACAAGACGCAGGCCCTGGCAAGCCGCTAGACCGATCGCACTCCAAATGCAGGAATGGTTTCGCACCTGTAACCATCCAGCACGAGGGGGATCTGTGTGCGTAATCTGATCTGGGGAGAAGGGCCTTCTTATATTCCTATCTCAATGTTAAATCTGTAAACTCTGTCTGACCGTTACGCGGTCGAGTTGCGGACTGGAAACAGGGAAAGGACGCTAGAAGACACATGGCTGAACAGCAAACCGCTCTAACTTCGGCAGAAGTCGAAACCCTTGAAAAGAAAAGAGCCGAATTTCCCTCTCTTCGGCGAACAATAGACGGGCGCCCTCTTGCCTATTTCGATGGACCGGGGGGATCCCAAGTCCCGCAGAGCGTCATCGACGCAGTCAGTTGGTACTACCAGACTTGCAACGCAAACAGTCACGGTTGTTTCTGCACCAGTGAAGAGACGGATCAAGTACTGGAAGATTCTCGTCGAGTTGTCGCGGCGTTCCTGAATGCCGAAGGCCCGGGCCAGATTTCATTCGGGGCGAATATGACCACCCTCAATTTCGCACTGAGCCATGCCCTGGGAAGAGCCCTGCGCCCCGGTGATGAAGTCTTGATAACACAGCTCGATCATGAAGCCAATCGAGGTCCCTGGCTGAATCTGCGACGATCGGGAATCGTGGTTCGGGAAGTCGCTATGAAACAGGATGGCACTCTCGACTATGACGATTTCGACAGCAAGATCGGGGAGAGAACCCGAATTGTCGCCGTCGGTCATGCGTCCAACGCACTCGGAACGGTTAATGAAATACCCCGAATCCGACGAGCGGCGACTCGAGTCGGAGCCTGGCTGGTAATCGATGCAGTGCACTCAGCCCCACATCTCTCCCTCGATGTTCAGGCAATGGCAGCTGATTTCTTAATGTGTTCGGCCTACAAGTTCTACGGCCCCCATGTAGGAATTCTCTATGCACGCGCCAACCTCCTGGACCAGTTCGACACCGATCGGCTCCGGACGCAGGAAGGACATGCGCCCTACCGTATCGAAACGGGGACACTGAACCATGCTGCGATTGCCGGAGTAAAGGCCGCTGTGGAATTCATCGCGAGTATCGGCCAGGGAAACGGCCTGAGAGAAAAGCTCGTGTCAGCGATGACGACAATCGAGAAACACGAAAGGATGCTGGCGACTCGTTTTCATCAGACGCTGCAACAAATCGATTCGGTGACAGTCTATGGGCAAGGCTTCGACGTTTCGCACCGCGCTCCGACCGTTTCGCTGGCTGTGAACGGCTGGCACCCCGCTGAAGTTGCACGCGAATTGGGAAGACAGGGAATACTGGTGTGGGACGGTGATTTCTATGCGGCGCGAGCGGTAGAGATCCTCGGCCTGGCGAACCGGGGCGGCCTTGTCCGGGTTGGACTCTCTCTCTATTCCACGGGGGAAGAAATCGACCGCATTCTTGACGCGGTTGCTGGACTGCGTTGATCTATGCGCTCTTTCGAAACCTTCTCCTGCCCAAAGCGACTGGCTCTTAAATCCTTGCGCGGACAGACAGTCCTGCCTGAATCCTCATGCATTGAAACCATACGGAGACCTACCCGATGAAAAATGTTCGAGCCCTTTACCTTCTCCTTGTGTTCGTGAGTTTGCCGTTGACAGCTTTCGCGGCGGAACCACGACCGATGACAATCGATGACTGGCTCAACATCGTCAGGATCGACGACGTAATGATCTCTCCGGACGGAAAACAGGTCTTCTTTGCGAAGACAGAATATGACTGGACAATCAAGGATTCCGAACTCAGCAAGGGAGGATACAAGGACAAGAAGACCTTCTACATGGTCTCCGCTCAGGGAGGAGATCCAGTCCAGTTCATCGGGGAAGCAGGTGGTAGCAGCTTTCAATTCTCTCCATCGGGGGAATTCCTGTCTCTGAGGCGAAGGGTCGATGGGAAAAGCCAGGTCTTTCTGATGCCGACCTCCGGCGGCGAAGCGATCCAGTTGACCAAACACAAAGAGGGGGTCTCAGCTTACCGCTGGTCCGATGACTCCTCCAAGCTCTTCTTCCTGGCGGATCAGGCCCTGCCTGAAGAGGAAGAGAAGCTCCGCAAAGCGGGATATGACGCCATCTTCGTCGATGAAGCCCCGAATGGCCAGGAAGAAGGCAAATGGAATCACCTCTGGAGTTTCGACCGTCTGTCAAAACAGGAAAAGCAGCTGACGTCGGAACCGCTGATCATTCGTCGCTTCGACCCCTCTCCAGATGGACAGAAGATCGTTTTAGCCGCCCGTTCTGAGAATCGCCGGAATCAGCAGTACCTATCCGAACTCTACCTTCTGGACGTTGCATCGGGAACTCGATCGCGACTAACCGAGAACGAAGCCCCTGAGAGTAGTCCTCGCTGGTCACCGAACGGATCAACGATCGCCTATCTGGCCCCCGACGACAAAACCT
Source organism: Acidobacteriota bacterium (assembly GCA_020350445.1). Classification (GTDB taxonomy): domain Bacteria; phylum Acidobacteriota; class UBA6911; order RPQK01; family JAPXNP01. The sequence continues at coordinate 2,282,955 of CP070717.1, forward strand.
GGGAATTGCGCCAGGATAAGATCTGGCTAATCGATCCCGACACTCGGATGATTCGCTTGCTGACACCAAAGTTCGAAGGAGAGATCCGGACGTTCTTCTGGGCCAGCGACAGTCAAAGCATCCTCTTTTCGGGCCAGCAAAAGACCAACACCAATCTCTACAGGGTCAACCTCGCGGATGGGGCCGTCACTCAACTCACCTCCCATGAAGGAAGGCTGCAGATCGAAGATTTGTCGACTGATCGATCTCAGATGGTCTATACGGTCTCGAGTTTTGACAAACCCGCTGATCTCTACAGTTCAGCCGTCTTCGATGCCTCCCCGGTCCAGCTAACCAGTTTCAACCCCTGGTTTGAAAAGGAAATTCAAAAAGCAAAGATGCGCGTCATTCAGTGGAAGAGTAAGGACGGCCTGGAGATCGAAGGGTTGCTGCACCTTCCCCCGGACTACCGCGAAGGCGAGGCCGTTCCCCTGATGCTCAACATCCACGGTGGGCCGGCCGGCTCTTTCGACAACTCCTTTGTCGCCCGCTACCATGTCTACGCCGGTCTCGGCTATGCCTCCCTGAGCCCCAACGTGCGAGGAAGCTCCGGCTACACGGACGCCCTTTTGCGCGGAAACATGAATGACCTGGGTGGGGGGGATTATGAAGACCTCATGTCGGGCGTTGATTCCCTGATCGCCCAAGGCATCGCTGATCCCGATCGACTCGCCTTGAGAGGCTGGAGTTATGGAGGGATTCTGGGAGGCTGGACAATTACCCAGACCTCGAGATTCAAGGCCGCATCGGTCGGTGCGATGGTATCCGACTGGACCTCAGAATACGGACCCGGCTTTAACCATGACGTCCGCCTTTGGTACATCGGCGGAACACCCTGGGAGAATCCGGAAGAATACAGGCGCATGTCTGCCCTGACTCACGTCGGCAACGTCACCACACCGACAATCATCTTCCATGGACTCAAGGACACGACCGATACCGAGCCGCAAAGCATGATGTTCTTCACAGCACTGAAGGACCTGGGACGAGAGGTCCGCTACCTGAAGTTCCCTCGTGAACCACATGGGTTCGATGAACCTCGCCATGTCCGCACCCTCGTCATCGAAGAGATTCGCTGGATGGAAAAACATGTCCGGGGGAACGACTGGCAACCGCCAGAACGCCCGGAAGAGGACGACGATAAGAAAGAGGGCTCGGCCCAGGACCAGTAATCTCGAACCACCCTCCAAAGGGGCAAGGCGGCTTCACCGCGTCAGCCAGCCCAAACTGGAGGGCGCCTTTCAGTCCAGGGCCGGGCACGTTCCAACTGTCCGGCCAACTGAAACAGGGTTGCCTCATCGTTGAGCGGCGCCATGAACTGAACGCCGCAGGGGAGCCCGTCCTCTGTCCAGTGCAGCGGGACGGACATGGCCGGCTGCCCGGTCAGATTGGCCAGTTGCGTAAATGGCACCCTGGAAAAGACCTTGTCGGCCATCTGATCAACTACACCTGCAAGTTTCAGGAGAGCACCTCCAGCTCCAAGCCGACTGAACCCCCCGATGAGAATACGTTCAGCGCGGGAAGGATCCATTTCACCGACTCTTACAGGGGGAGTTCCCAGAGATGGCGTCAGATACAGATCATGTTCGAGATGGAATCGACCCATCTTCCTCCCCACGGCTCCCCAATATCGCCTCGCCATCGAAAGGTCCCTCGCCTTGAGCGCCCTTCCGAGCAGGGCCAGAACGCCGGTGACGGGTTCGATTTCCGAAGCTCGGACCTTCCGCCCCAGAATCATTCCAAGTTGAGACAGATCCGCGGCGGTTTCGGCACAGACGAGACAGATAAAACTCTCAATCAGGCGCCTGCCATTGATTTCGGGTTCAGCTTCGACGACAACGTGGCCAAGCTCTTCAAGGAGCTCACACGTCTTCAGGACAGCCTTCTCACATTCCGGATGAATGCCCGTCCCCAGCGGCGACTTCACCGAAAAGGCAATCCTGAGCGGCCGAGGATCTCGCTGAGTCAGCTTTCGATACGATTCTTCGGGACTGTTGCAGAGGTAAGGGGATCCCGGCTCAGGACCCGCGACTGCATCGAGCAGGGCAGCACTGTCTCGAACCGTCCGCGAGAGAGCATGGGAAACGGCAGCACCTTGCCAAAACTCAGCGGCAAAGGGCCCGGCCGGTGTACGTCCCCGGGACGGTTTCAGCCCAAAGAGGCCACAACAGGACGCAGGTATCCGAATTGACCCACCTCCGTCATTCGCTGACGCGACCGGTACGATCCCAGCCGCCACCGCGGCGGCAGAACCTCCACTGGACCCTCCGGGAGTGTGATCGAGATTCCAGGGGTTTCGACAGGGCCCCAGCAGCTGCGATTCAGTGACTCCGGCCAGCCCTAACTCGGGGACATTGGTCTTCCCGAGAAAGATAAGCCCCGCTGCCCGGAACCGGGCAACCATCTCAGTGTCATCGCTGGGAACGAAGTCCTTACAGGCCCTGCAGCCCATCGTCAAGCGAACACCCGCCACCATCTCGACTAAGTCCTTGATCAGAAAGGGTACACCTCGAAACGAGGCGTCTGCAGGCAGGCTTTCGATCATCTGCTCTGCGAGATCGAAGGTCTTTGTAACCACAGCGTTCAGCTGCGGATTGACCTTCTCGATTCGGGTTGCCGCCTCTTCTCTGAGTTCACCCGGAGTCACTTCTCCCTGCCGCACCAACTCAGCCAGCCCGACCGCATCATACTCGGAATAATCGGAAAACCCTGCCACTGATCGACCTCCCAGTTAGATCCACAAAACTCAAATCGTTGCCCTGTGAAAGACAAGACAACACGCGAAGCGCTGCAGCTTGTGCCGCACCCTTCTCCCTTTCTTCAATGGTAGTTGAATTCGGCATATCTGACAGCGAAGATTATTCCTGCTTTCTCCGCGTAAAGAGCAAACCAGACCAGGTCTTATCGATGGCGCAGATCTTGTAGTCAACCCAGTTCATCGCCAAACCGAATTCCCGCACCACAGTCTGGGTTAGATCCGTCTTCCGACGCGAAGCCTTCTTTGGCCAGGCTATCCACATCGCACCACCAGTTCGGACAAGCCGAGAGGACGGTTCGAACCCTCCCTGCAGTTCGGCGAAATCTCCACAGAACCAGATCAGCAGATCGACCGATGCACCCGTTTCTCGGACTACCGTAACACCTTCGGGCAAAGGGCTGAGCTGGGATTCAAAACCTTCTGGAGCATTGATCATACCCAGTACGGCGGAAGGCCGGATTCCAAGTTTTCTGACCAGTGGAGTCTCTGCGTAAGCCGCGAAGTTGCTGTCAGGGGAGACGGGGGAAAGGGGATTTGATTCAATGATCCTGGCGAGTTCCTGTCCAATCTTCTCCGGTGAGGAAAAGGCCGCGTCGGGTAACAGCCGTCGGATCCGCTCCACTTTCTCAGAGGGGCCGCCAACGAAAGCGAGGGGGATTCGCCTCGTCTCGGATTGTCGGCGCAAGATCACACCCACATCCCGGCCCTGGGCCGGCAACCGGCTCAGGTCAATCAAGAGAGCCGCGGGACCCCTCCCCGAGATCGCCCGGATCTCCGATAGGCCATTCGGGGCGATCACCTCCACCTCCCACCCCGCTCTTTCGAGGGACCTCGTCAGATCTCCCGCCTCTTCCGGTTTCCAGTGGATGAGAACAACGCGCTTCATGGAACTCTATTATTCCTGCCCAACCGTCGAGGGAAAAGCAGGAAAGTCGTCCCACTCACCTGCACTGCAACCGATCGTCTCAGACACGGTCCAGATGTGGATCGATCTCAACAATCGGTTTGGACAGGATCCAGGTAAAGACGAGGGAGAGGATGATCACGAGCGAAACGCTGAAGATGACGATGTAAAGGAACCAGCGCTTCAGATCTCGAATCGGGAAGACCACATCCTCGTAAGGAGCTTGAATCACGAGAGTCCAGCCGAGCTCCGGGAGCCGGTCCTTAACCGATAAGGTCGGCAGCCCCAGGAAGACCTCCGGCTTCCCGGAAGGAGCAGCCAGATAACTCCTGTTCAACGCTCGTTCCGCCTTGATTTGCTCGATAAAAGGGTAGACCTCTGACGAGCCGGGATCCGAGACAATCGTCCCGTCCTCTCTGACAAGAACAGCGACGGTGCTTTCTCGATACCGCGAGCTGTCGAGCATGCCAAACAGCGTGTCGCTGTCGACAATTGTCTTGATGATTCCCACGACTCCACCGCTCGTCGGATTCCGGATCGGTTCGGCGATCTCGATGCAGTAGACCCTGGCACTCTCGTCGTAGACGACATCACTGATGAAGCGCTGTCCCTCGCCTTCGAGGTAGGCAACTCGCCACCAGTTCTCATCGGCCTGGTAGTAGTCACTTGCCTTACTACTCGCGGCTACCAGGCGCCCGTATCGGTCAGTCACCATGATCTCGCGGAACGATGCCACAATC
>CP070717.1:2287495-2299231 GCA_020350445.1 Acidobacteriota bacterium
AAAACTGAGAACTGGGCTCCGCTCCCACGAATCTAGCCCCACGCCCCAAGCCCCAGGCCCGATGCCCCACTCTCCCAGTTACCTGGGTTCCAAGAGACAACCCAGAGGGTTGTCGTACGCCTCTTCCCTTTCCCAGGCTGGCGCGGTAGATTTGGGGAGATCACGAACGACTGACTCGTCCGGAGGTAGAAAGGTGAAAACGAGAACGACTTCCTTGCTTTGCCTAATTGGGCTGGCTTCAATCATCGGGCTGAGGGCTGAAAAGCCAAAACTGGACACCATCCTTTACGGCGCTTCGTACTACCACGAATACATGCCCTACGAACGGCTGGAAAGAGATATCGAACTGATGAAACAGGCCGATATCACTCTGATCCGTCTCGGTGAGTCGACCTGGTCGAGTTGGGAACCGGAGCCGGGGCGTTTCGAATTTGCCTGGATGGAACGGATACTCGACAAACTGGATGAAGCGGGGATTCGAGTCATTTTGGGGACTGCGACCTATTCGATCCCTCCCTGGCTCTTCAAGCTGCACCCCGAGATCCTCGTCTCTCACCTCGGAGATGCTCCACCCTCCCATGCTGAAGGCTACTCGACCTATGCTGGAACATCGCCGCCCGGACTCTACGGTGTGCGCCAGAACATGGACCTCACCCATCCCGCCTATCTCTTCTATGCCGAGAGGTTGATCCGGAAGCAGGTTTCCCATTTCGCCAAACACCCGGCCATCATCGGCTTCCAGGTGGACAATGAAACCCATCCAAGCGGATACCCGGCGCCAAACACCCGGAAGCTATTCGCCAAATACCTCAAGGACAAGTTCCGAACGACGGACACCCTCAACCAGATCTGGGGATTGACCTACTGGGGCCAGCTGATCGGTGACTGGACTGAACTCCCTCCGATAGACGGCATCCTCAACCCCGGCTTCAAACTGGAGTGGGAACGGTTTCAACGAAAGACCGTCACCGATTTTCTCGCCTGGCAGGTGGATATCGTCCGGGAATATAGACGGCCCGATCAGTTTGTCCTGCACAATTTCGTGGGCGGCGCTCGGACGGACGTCGATCAATTCGAAATCGCCCGGTATCTCGATGTCGCGGCCACGAATCCCTATCACCGGGTCCAGGATGAGTTGGACGGACATGGGATCGCCTTCTCAGGAGACGTCAACCGCTCACTCAAGAACACGAACTATCTCGTCACCGAAACCAATGCCCAGGGAATCGGCTGGGATTCCCGGGGACAGCAACCGCCGTACGATGGTCAGTTACGGCTCAACGTCTATTCCCACGTCTCCAGCGGTGCCAACCTGGTGGCTTACTGGCATTGGCACTCGCTTCACTACGGACAGGAAACATACTGGAAGGGTGTGCTCTCCCATGACCTCGAGCCGAACCGGGCTTACCGTGAGGTAGCCAGGATCGCAAAGGAACTCAAGCAGTACGGTCCAAAGCTCGTCGACCTGGAAATCAACAACGACGTCGCCATCCTGTACAGCATCGATTCCTACCACGGTCTACGCTTCATGCGCTTCAGCGACCGAGTCAATTACATGACCATTCTCGGACAGATGCACCGGGCGCTCTATGATATGAATGTCGGTGTCGATTTCGTCTTCTCACAGACCGAGGATTTCTCAAAGTACAAGGTCATTCTGGTTCCGCCCCTCTACGTTGCCGACGATGCGCTGTTGAACCGATTGTCGAAGTTTGTCGAAAACGGCGGACATATTCTGATGTCGTTCAAGAGCGGCTTTACGAACGAGTACAACACCGTTCGCTGGACGAAGGCGCCGGGTCCGCTGCGTGAGGCTGCCGGATTCTATTACCAGGAATTCTCGAGCCTCACCCAGCAACTTCCACTCAAAGGCGACCCGTTTGGCGTGGGTGAAGACAACCAGGTGTCGGTCTGGGCCGAGTTCCTGATTCCTGAAACGGCCGAGGTTGTGGCCAGCTACGATCATCCGTTCTTCGGCCAGTTCCCAGCGATCACACGCAACCAGTTCGGCAAAGGGACACTGACTTACCAGGGAACCTATCTGTCCAATCCACTTCAGAAGGCCGTCCTGAAGGATCTCCTGAAGTCAGCCTCACTCACGGGTCCCGACCAGGATCTGCCACCGGCCGTACGGGTCAAGCATGCCACGAGTAACGACGGGAAGACGGTCCATTTCTACCTGAATTATTCGAGCGAGTCTCAGACTGTCACCTACTCGAACTCGAGTGGATCCGATCTCTTGAGCGGTCAGGCTGTAGCCCAGGGTTCAAACGTGACGATTGCCCCGTGGGATCTGCTGATCATCTTCGAGAACTGACTTCTGCTAAGCCGACTACTTTCCGGGGTGAAGGAAGGCCAGATGTGTTGAGATTTGAAGAGTTGTTCTGGCCCACAGGATTCACAGATTTCTGAGGGATAAGGGCTCAGAGGAAACACTAGCCCCCTTCTACTGTGAATCCTGTGGGCTATCTCCAACAGCCTGACGGTTACCCACAAGATTCAAAGGCCAAAGGGCACTTTTCCGTTTGCCCCAAATCAGAACCTTCAAGCATTTCGTGCCATTCGTGGGTCTATTCGCCCGCTGCCCTGGCTGCAATTTGACTCAGCCCGAGCTTGACTTAACGGGTGACTGGCCTATGCTTGGAGGATCATTCCGATGAAAAAATCACAAACGTTCAAGGTGCTTCTCTGCCTCTTTCCGGCCCTCCTGTTGACCGCTCCACTTTTTGCCGAAGACGGCTATCGACTCTGGCTGAGATACGACCTGGTCGACGATCCCGCCAGGCTTGAGGAATACCGATCGGTCATCCGCGAAGCCATTGTTCTGGGCGAAACAGATACGCTGGATGCCGTAAGAGCCGAACTCGCCGTCGCTCTGCCCGGCCTGCTCGGTCAGAGCGTTCCTTTCGTTCAGGATGTCGTTCAAAACGGAACCCTCCTCATCGGAAAAAGGGACACTCTTTTCGGCATCAGCGAAAGGGACACTCTTTTTGGAGAGGTTCCCGGGATCGAACAGGCACTCTCAGGGTTGGGTGAAGAGGGTTTCCTCATCCGTCCTGTCACGGTACGCGGTACGGAATGCGTGATCGTCACGGGAAACAGTGATCGGGGGGGGCTTTACGGGGTATTTCACCTGCTACGGCTTTTACAGGCGCAGCAGCCGTTCAAAGGAATCACGATCTCGAGCCGGCCCAGAATTCAGCGTCGAGTCCTCAATCACTGGGACAACCTGGACCGCACCGTCGAACGGGGTTACGCCGGGTTCTCTCTCTGGGACTGGCACAAGCTTCCCGACTACATTGATCCCCGCTACAGGGACTATGCTAGAGCGAATGCCTCGATCGGGATCAACGGCGCCTCGGTCAACAACGTCAACGCAAATCCGCTAAGTCTGACCCGCGAGTACCTGATCAAGAGCGCGGCTCTCGCCAACGTCTTTCGCCCTTACGGCATCCGGCTCTACATGTCGATCAAGTTCAGTGCACCGATGACAATCGGCGGACTGGAGACGGCAGACCCACTCGATCCGGGGGTCCGTCATTGGTGGAAGAAGAAGGCTGAGGAAATCTACGGAGTGATACCCGACTTCGGTGGATTCCTCGTCAAGGCCAATTCTGAAGGACAGCCTGGGCCACAGGACTACAACCGGTCTCACGCCGAAGGTGCCAACATGTTAGCCGAGGCACTCGCTCCCCATGGTGGTGTCGTCATGTGGCGGGCGTTCGTCTACGACAACAATGTGCCCGTCGATCGTGCCAAACAGGCTTACAACGAGTTCACACCACTCGACGGCAGCTTTCTTGACAACGTCCTGATCCAAGTCAAGAACGGGCCAATCGATTTCCAGCCCCGGGAACCTTTTCATCCACTCTTCGGAGCCATGCCGCAAACTCCGTTGATGATGGAATTCCAGATCACACAAGAGTACCTGGGATTCGCCACTCACCTGGTCTACCTCGGAACCCTGTTCAAGGAGTGCCTCGAATCCGATACCTTTGCAAAGGGTCCGGGATCTACCGTGGCAGGGGTTGTCGATGGCAGCCTGGAGAACCATCGGCTCAGCGGGATGGCGGGAGTCTCGAATATCGGAACGGATCGGAACTGGACGGGCCATCCATTCGCCCAGGCCAACTGGTTTGCCTATGGCCGGCTCGCCTGGGACAACTCCCTGGGCGCCGAGGAGATCGCCGAGGAGTGGCTCCGGATGACGTTTTCAAACGACGTCTCGTTTATACAGCCAGTCCAGACCATGATGCTTGGATCACGCGAAGCGGCGGTCAATTACATGACTCCCCTCGGACTTCATCACCTCATGGCGCGGGGACACCATTACGGACCCGGCCCCTGGGTCAGCGGGGGACGGGCCGACTGGACCTCGGTTTACTACCACCGGGCGGATGAAGAAGGCATTGGCTTTGACCGCACTGCATCCGGAAGCGATGCCCTCGAACAGTATGCACCCGAGGTGCGGGCTCAATTTGCAGATCCGAGGACGATTTCACCCGAGCACCTCCTCTGGTTCCACCATGTCGACTGGGACTTCGCGATGCAGTCGGGAAGGACTCTCTGGGAGGAGCTCTGCTACCGCTACAACCTTGGAGTGAAACAGGTGCAGCAGATGCAGAAGACCTGGGAAGCTGTCGCAGGCCTGGTTGACGGAGAACGATTCCAGCAAGTGAAGTCTCTGCTAAGAATCCAGGAAAAGGAGGCCCGCTGGTGGCGTGATGCGTGCCTGCTCTACTTTCAGACCTTTTCCAAGCGGGAAATCCCGGCTGAATACGGACCGGTCAAAGTCAAACTCGAAGACCTGATGAAGATCGAACATCCCTTCGCCCCGGGACACTGAGGTCGCTGTTAGCTCTTGGTCGCTGGCCTTTGGCCAAGAGCCAGTGGCCAGTAGCCACTCTGAGATACGGTACTCGTGCCTCCCTGGATCGGCAACACGTGAGTTATCGGCCTGAGCCTCATGATCCGAGCGAACGCGGGGAATCTTTATTCCATTGGCGGAACTGAAGTTCCTTAAGGAAGGAGGCAGCCAAACTGCCGCACTTCAGGAAGCCACCTCAGAATCCGATACTGGCTCCGCCGTCAACGGGCAGGACGACTCCGGTGACGAATCCCGCGGCACGGGAACAGAGGTAAGTAGCCGCCCAGCCAATATCGTCCGCGTCGCCAAAGCGCTTCAGCGGTGTACGCCCCAGGATCTTCCGTGATCGAGCGGGGTCATTCGAAAGAGCTGCACGCATCATGTCCGATTCGATCCAGCCCGGGGCAATCGCGTTGACCCGGACACCGCGAGGTGACACTTCAACCGCCAGCGAGCGGACCATTCCCAGGTAGGCTGCCTTCGCCGCGGAATAGGCCACTACATTTGGGAGACCGAACAGTGACGCCATCGAGGCAATGAACAGTATGTTGCCGCGGCCCTGCTCGAGCATTTCGGGCAACACGGCGCGAGTCAGGCCGAAGGCTCCCACGACGTGTGTCTGCAGTACAGATTCAAATTCCTCCGGTGTGTGTTCCACAGCGGACTTCTTCAGGTGAATTCCGGCATTGTTGACCAGGATCGAGATCGAACCAAGTCGTTTCCTAACCTCCTCGGCCACAGCCTGATTCTGCGCTGGGTCACGAACATCCTGCAGGATCCAGCCAGCCGAAGGACCCAACTCCTGTGCGGCCTCCTCCAGCTTCTCCCGCCGCCGCCCCGAGATCATGACTCTGGCTCCGGCCTCGACAAAGCAGCGGGCAATTCCAAGCCCCAACCCGGTTCCTCCGCCGGTGATCAGTGCGGTCTCGTTCTCGAGTGAAAATACATTCAGCATCCGAATTCTTCCTTGATGACCCCCAGTGCCGCTTTCATGTAGCCCATAGCGTAGGCCATTCCCGCATGCCAGGGTGCTGCACAGTTCATTTGGGGGGTATGGTCGGGTATCAATACTCCGTCGAAGCCGTTCTTATGAAGGATCCTCAAGACCCGGATCATGTCAATATCACCCTCATCGACAAAGGTCTCACGGTAGTACGGGACCTTTCCTCGAACGTTGCGAAAGTGCACATAGGCTAGCTTCCCCTGCCGGCTGTAACGATCGACGGCCTCATAGACATCTCCTTCCGGCATTTCGGCAATCGTACCCAGGCAGAATTCCAGGGCATTCGAACGACTGGGTCTGAGATCAAGCAGTCGCTGGTAGAGGTCGGGCTGGTAGACGAGACGCGCATGCCCCCGCATGGTGGGCATCGGAGGGTCATCGGGATGAGCTGCCAGGGTCACTCCCGCCTCTTCAGCAACCGGAAGGAGTTCATCCAGGAAAAACTCCAGTCGTCGCCAGAGTTCATCGGGGGTTACCGCGACCTGTTCTCCCCCCGCTGCCTCGAGATCATAGACCATGTTCCAGACCATCCCCTGAGGAACGGGTGTATCGACAGGTCCTTCCATTCCGACTGACATTGCCCCGCCTCGAGCGTATGGTCCGGTCGTGCGTCCGCACACCCCGGCAATGCTGAAGTTGTAACCCATCACCGGGATTCCGGCCTCACCAACCCGGCGAACGATTGTCTTGAGGTTCTCAATCTGCTGACCCTTCTCGGGCCCATCCAGCAGAACGTCGTACCAGTGGGCGGGATCGAAATTCTCAATCGCCTCGAGTCGCAGTCCGGCGGATTCGACCATCTTTCGAAGTTTGAGCAGTTCCTCGAGACTCCAAAGCCGATGCCGATCACCGGCGGGCCCCCAACCCTGGTCACCTCCGGTCGGTTGGTCCTCGGCAGTTCCTTCGCGAATTCCGCTGAAGTAGTCCACCAGGTGGGCGACAATATGAGTAGCACCGGTTTGAACGGCGAACTGCAGGTTTTCGGGCGTCAACATGTGTCGATAAAGACCGAGTCCCAACTTCATTTGGGCTGTTCCTCCTGCCCTTGAAAGCGGTATCCAGCCGCCTCGAGAAACGCTGCGATGTTACGGGCTGAAACACCGGGCGGCATCCCGCCGCCACAAGACAGGATAAGTCGGCTGCGATCCGCTCCGGCTTCCTCGAGCAGCCTGCCAACAGCCTCTCGAACCTCCTGCGGGGAGCCCGCCGCCAGGACATCACGCGGAGGAATATTCCCCAGAATCGTCAAGTCCTCGCCACCGAGCTGTCGCAGTTCGGTAAGACTGTTTTGAATGCCCGGGTTGAACAGATTGATCCCGAGGCCGGAGTAGTGCGGGATCGATGCCGCGCAGGGCGCATCATTGTGGAAGAACTTAACCGAGGCGGGAAGAGCGTAGATTTCCTGCAGATAGGGAAATCCGAATTCGAGAAAATCGTCCTCACTGATGAATCCGACGATGTCGTCGAGCATCATTATGCCGTCGATGCTGGGGAAGGTCTGCTGCTGCAGCTCATGCCACTTCCTCAGAAAGTCCGTGACAATTCGCAGGAGTTGGTGAACCGGTTCGGGATCGGTGCGCAAGGCCATCAGGAACTCGGTTGTCCCCATCAGAAACGACGCGATATTGAGCGGGCCGCGCGAAACAGAAAAGCGAATCCGGTGTCCGGCCGCTTCGATCCGGGGTTGGGCCCACTTCAGTCGACTCAACATGAAAGGCAGTAAACCGTCGGTTTCGGGGTTTGGCTCGACCAGGCTGGAGATCCCCTCGACCGATCGAATCACCTTCTCGGCAAACGGGAACTCATCGGGGGGAAAGGTACAGCGGGATCCAAAGGCCGAGGGCTCAGTACACATGCCGAACTCGGACCAGAAACCAGGGAAGAACCAGCAGTCGGGAAACGTCTCCAGGGCACGAAGGTTCGCCTCGAGCCACAGCGTTTCGCTGGCCAGATACTCTGAAATCGTCACTCCATGCCAGTTCGGCAACCAGGGGCAATCGATAATGAACCCCACCGGAACGGAAGGGAGCATCTCGCCCTTGATGACAGCCTGTAAATCGCTCCATTGTTGGTCATTCATTCTCGTTGAACTCCATCGGCTCCAGTCGAGGCGAGATCAGGTGAATAAGAATCAGGTTGACGACATACGCGCAGGAAGCGATGACGAACAGGGGGAAGTAGCTCCCCGACCACTGCAGGACGTGGCCGGCCAGCTTAGCGATAAACATCCCTCCGATCGCCGCCGCCATCCCACCGAGACCCACGATTGAACTGACAACTCGTCGCGGAGCCATGTCGGAGGCCAACGTGAACAGGTTCGCTGAAAACCCCTGATGTGCGGACGCGGCCAGTCCGATCAGAATCGTGGCGACCCAGAGATGCGGTATGGTTGCGGCCAGAAAGACCGGCACCACACAGAGGGCGCAGACTCCCATGGCTACCTTCCTCGCCAGATTGACCGATGCCCCACGCGAAATCAGCCACGACGATAGCCATCCACCTCCGATACTGCCGACATCTGTCATCAGGTAGATCACAACGAGTGGCGGTCCCAGTTCCAGGAGGTTCAAGCCATGCTGCTTGTGGAGGAAGTCGGGAATCCAGAAGAGATAGAACCACCAGATCGGACCGCTCAGAAACATTCCCACCACAACCGTCCAGGTCTGCCGATACTTGAGTAATGCCGCCCACGAGATCCGAACCGGAGGGTCGGGTGGGTCACTCTGGATGTAGGCCAGTTCACTTCGGCTCAGGCGGGGATGCTCATTCGGGGCCCGATAGACGATGGCCCAGACCACCAGCCAGCAGAACCCCAACGCGCCTGTGACCAGGAATGCCGACTGCCAGCCGTAGGTTACCGCAAGCCAGGGAACGATCAGTGGGGTAACCAGCGCTCCCACGTTGCTACCTGCATTGAAGATGCCGGTCGCGAAAGCTCTCTCCTTCTTAGGGAACCACTCACTGACCGATTTGACTGCCGCCGGAAAGTTCCCCCCCTCGGCAAAACCCAACGCAAACCGCACAACGCTGAATCCGAGTACCGACCGAACGGCTGCGTGGGCCATGGCAGCCAGGCTCCACCAGAAAACGGCCATCCCATAACCGACCCTGACACCGACGCGATCCATGATCCTTCCGGCAATGGCATAGCCCATGGCATAGGCCACCTGGAAGGCCAGGACGATGTTGCTGTAGTCGATTTCACTCCAACCGAGTTCATCCTCGAGCAGTGGTTTCAGGATACCGATCACCTGGCGATCGATGTAGTTGATCGTGGTCGCAAAGAACAGCAGCGCGCAGATAAGCCACCGGTAGCGTCCAATCCCTTGTGGGCTTTGGTCCATCTCCCTCCCCTTGCTCTAAGAGCCTCAGATCCTGCGTCTCAGGAACGGTGTTTCCAACTCGTCGCCAAATCGGGCACTGGCCGGGAGATCGGCGACCAAGTGGAGGCTATTATAGAGAGCCCCCTGAGAAAAGTCAGGACGTACTCAGCTCCTCCGGTCAATGCAAGTTCACTTTCGGCCTCTGATTTCAGGCTTTCGATCCCGATCGAACAACGTAAAGATCACTGTTCAAGGAGATTTGGTAAGCGCATCGAGTGGAATTGAACAATAATAGAGTTCATGCGAGTTCGAATGCTGCTGGTTGTTGTGTTCTGCTTCCTGGGATCTTGCATGATCCGCCCGCATGAGGGGCAAAGCGAAGAAGTTGACTCCGTTGAAGGACCGATCCGGGCCAGCGAGAGAGATCCGAGGTACTTCGAGTACAAAGGCGAACCGATCGTTCTGATTACATCGGCCGAACACTATGGTGCTGTCCTGAATCTCGACTTCGACTACGTCCGCTACCTGGATACGCTGCAGGCGGATGGCCTGAATTACACCCGGGCTTTCACGGGATCATATGTCGAACGTGAAGGTAGTTTCGGAATCAAAAACAATTCCCTTGCCCCCGCGAAGGAAAAGCTCATTGCACCCTGGACCCGAAGCGACCAACCCGGCTACATTCATGGAGGGAACAAGTTCGACTTGAATCAGTGGGATCCCGCCTACTTCGAAAGACTCCACGATTTCCTTTCGAAGGCCGAGGAGCGCGGAATAATCGTCGAAATCACCCTCTTCTCATCGATTTACTCCGATGCATACTGGCAATTCAGCCCTTTGCACCCGAACAACAACGTCAACTACGCCGAGCCCATTCCCCATACCCGGGTCAATACACTGGATAACGGCCCCATCCTGGCAGTCCAGGAACGCATGGTCCGTAAGCTGGTCCGTGAGCTGAACCAGCACAACAACTTCTTCTTCGAGATTCAGAACGAGCCCTACGCCGACCATCCCGAGACCACGATCCCGATCAATCCCTTTCTGCAGGACTGGCGAGAAAACTGGATGAATCGGGTGGACCTGGCCACCAGGGAGTCCCTTGACTGGCAGGACAAGATCGCTGAAATCATCACCAGCGAGGAATCTTCCCTTCCCCAAAAGCACCTGATTGCGCAGAACTTCTGCAACTTTCGATACCGGCTGAATCGAATCAGCGAACGCATCTCGATCATGAACTTCCACTACGCCTACCCCGAAGCCGTCACCTGGAACTACTACCGGAACAAGATCGCCGGATTCGACGAGTCCGGTTTCTCGGGAAGTGATGACGACGTGTATCGGAGGCAGGCCTGGCGGTTCATTCTGGCCGGTGGTGCAATCTTTAACAACCTGGACTACAGCTTCTACCCGGGCTTTGAAGATGGAACGGGCCCTAATGAAGCACCGGGCGGAGGTGGCCCTGCACTGCGGAAGCAGCTCAAAGTGCTCAAGGACTTCATTCACGATCTTCCCTTCACCAACATGGGGCCGAACGACTCCATCGTCAGAATGGCTCCCGGTGCGAACATTCAAGGTCTGTCCGCTCACGGCCTCGCCTACGCGATCTTCATCGAGTCGGTGCAAGACACCGTGGCGCTGACCTTGAATTTGAGAGGTGCTGGATACCGGGCCGAATGGATCGATACGCGCACGGGAGAGGTCCTAAAGCAAGAATCGATCGAGAATCCCTGGCGACCCGTCGTCCAGAGCCCTCCCTTTGACGGCGACATTGCCCTGAAGATTACTTACCCACCTGAGGAATAGAAGGGTGATCTTCACGTGGTTCTCCAGATTAGACCAACCTGAAACCGCAGTCATGTAAGTTGAATCACGGAATCTGACACCACGCTCTGCTACGCTCAAATCGTTCTCGGCATTGAGCTTGAGCGGTTGACGAGCGTCTCTCGAACTCAGCTGTTTACAGAGTCTTGAAACGCGGAGAGGTTTCTTTCAGAACGAGTCGATGGGAATTGCGGGAGCTATCAGACAGATTGACCCTGTTCAACGACTCGAGTCAGAACTCAGCGTCGAAGAGATCCGGTCACGCTACGATCTGGAACAACTTCGCTGCGAATGGGACTCGTTGCAGGACCAGATCCGACTGCCGTCCCTCTTCCTGAACATCGACTGGATACTGAACTGGTGGAAACACTTTGGCGGCAACAGGCAGATGCTTGTCGTCGCACTCCGGCCGGGGTACGAAAGTTGAGGCGATCCTCCCTCTAGGGAGCTCTCCCTAAAGCGCAGAGATGAAAGGCAGTTGCCGACTCGCGCTGACTGGAATACCAGGCTGGGCCGGCACCGATTGACCTGAACTCTCTCAGTTCAGCGCCATTCCTTGTCACCTCCACTCACCAGTTCACCATTGATCAACACGGCGGTGACATGGCTCGTGTACTCGAATGGATCCCCATCGAAAAGGGCCAGGTCCCCGTCTTTACCTTTCTCAATGCTCCCAACCCGGTCATCAACTCCCAGGATTCGGGCGGCATCAATCGTGA
>CP070717.1:2299331-2304612 GCA_020350445.1 Acidobacteriota bacterium
CAGTCTGATCCCCTGAAGCACAGCGTCCCACGAACCAGGCCAAATCCCACCTGCGCGAAAGTCTGCAGACGAAAATTGCGTTTCAGTGCATGGAGGTTGATTTCCATGAAGACAAGAATTGCCTTATGGGCAGTAATCCTTATTCTCACTGTTGCCTACTCTCTCGGCCAGGGTATACACGGGACGGTTCGAGGTGTTGTCCAAGACCAGACCGGGGGCATTGTCCCTGGTGCAACCGTGACCTTGACGGATGAAAACACGGGAGCAGTGCGCACCAGTTTGACTTCTGACGTCGGGATCTTCGTGATTCCGAACTTGGCTGTTTCCAATTACTCCCTGAACGTTGAGATGGAGGGGTTCAAGAGCTATGTTCGTTCGCAGATTGAGGTCAGGGCGAACCAGGTCAGTGAGATCAAAGTCATGCTGGAACTGGGATCAGTTTCTGAGGTCATTACTGTAACGATGGGCAGCGATCTGGTCCAAACGGACGACACTCAACTGGTGGGAGGCACCTTCACTTCAAAGATGATTGCGGAAATGCCTTTGCCCGACCAGGGAAGTGGTGGAAACCCAATCGGGCTCGCAGTAATGGCTCCAGGAACCACGACGCAGTCTGGCGGTGTTGTCGGGCAGGGTGGTTCAATCGGCGGCAACCGGCCAAGGATGAACAACTTTGTTGTGGATGGTGTCGACAATAATGACCCGAGTGTGACGGGCAGTCTCGCACCCGTCATCCAGGAAGCCGTCCAGGAGTTCACTTTGCTCACCAATCAGTTCAGCGCGGAGTATGGGCACTCAACAGCCGGCCAGTTCATCACGACGACAAAGTCGGGCACCAATGAACTCCATGGGGGAGGTTGGTGGTATGGACAGAACCGGCACACCAACGCATTGGACAACCTGACCCGAGCAACCACAGCTCCCGGGGATCCTGCCCCGAGGTATGACTACAACCGATTCGGGGGGCAGGCGGGCGGTCCCATCATCAAGGATAAGGTGTTCATTTTCGGGGCTTACGAGTATCGCAACCTGAGTTTGGCTGGTACTTCCTCGGGTCAGATTCTTGTGCCGACCTCGAATGGCTTGTCAACCTTACAGGGATTGGCGGGTCAGTCCGGTAGTGGAGTCAGCCCAGTTGCTGTGGGCATTCTTTCTGACTTCGTCCCAACTGCCGCTTCGGCGATCGATGTCACTGAAGTGCAGAATGAAGCCACTGGCGAGATGGTGCCCATCGAGTTGGGGGCTTTCAGTGCGACGACACCGCAGTTTGACCGGACCCACCTATTCATGTTGAGTAGTGATTTTCAGTCTGAGAGTCATCGGATCAGCGGTCGTTATCATTACAGTAAGAACGGGTTCGTTGTGGCGGGAGAACTGCCAGTTGCGCAGTTCAATAGTGACGCTTTCTACAACACTCACCGATTCACGGTTACTGATGTTTGGATTCTCAGTCCAACCGCCACCAATGAGCTGAGGATGGGTTATAACCGCGGCGAAAGTGGCTATCCAGTGGATCTGCCCTCCGCTCCAGGTAGCACTGATATCTTCGCGAACTACAGCATCAATGACATTAGCTTGTTTATCGGGCCCCAGAGCAACTTTCCGCAGGGGGGCGCTGACAACGTCTACCAGGGGAGTGAGAACTTCAGTTGGATTAAAGGCGCCCATACGTTCAAGGCGGGATTCGAAGTCAGAAATATCATCTCAACGACCGACTTTCTACCTCGTGCCAGAGGTGACTACGTCTACACAGACTTGGACGAGTTCGTCCGTGACCGATTTCCCAGCGCCGTATCGATACGAGGTGTCGGACAACAGACCTTTTCGCAGAATCGGGCGGCATTCTTCGGATACTTCCAGGATCGCTGGAATGTTCATCCTCGCCTCACACTGGATCTGGGAGTTCGTTACGAATATACGCAGATTGCAAGGGACGCTGATTTGCAGGAAATGAATGGGCTGGCGAATATAGGCTCGGTTCGTGACGAAGTCTACACCCAGGGACTTCTCGATTCCCTCGGTGTGGCGGAGGAAGATCAAGGGGCCTTGCTTGGAACCAAGATCTTCGAGTCTCTCTCGAAAAGCCACCAAGATGTTCTGCTAAGCCACATCGGAGAGCAGATGATCTTTCGGAGACCCGGGGCGGATAAGAACAATATCGCTCCCCGCGTGGGTCTGGCCTGGGATGTGTTCGGTGATGGGAAGACATCGTTGAGAGCGGGGATT
This sequence comes from Acidobacteriota bacterium, assembly GCA_020350445.1. Classification (GTDB taxonomy): domain Bacteria; phylum Acidobacteriota; class UBA6911; order RPQK01; family JAPXNP01. The sequence goes on from CP070717.1 coordinate 2,301,558, forward strand.
GGTGTCGCTCATGACATCATCTTCGGCAACCTGGCGCTTCTCCAACTCCCGCCACAAGCACAGGCAGAGAACCGGGAAACCAACGCCTGCGCCCTCTTGCCGGCTCCTGTCTGGTGTAACCAGGTCGGTCCGGGCCAGACACCGCTGACGGCTGACATCCGCTACTCTGTGGGTGGTTTCCTGTCCGGTGGCGGCTTGTTGAATACTCTGCCAAGTGAAGCGTCCACCGATATGTATATCGCTCGTGCTGCGACCGGTGCATTCGTGATGGACGATATGTCACCTGAAACATACACGTGGTCGTTAGCCGTACAGCAACAGATGTGGGAGGACTTTCTTTTCGAGTGGCGTTATGTTGGTACGAAAGCAGTCCATTTACCAATTCAACGCTGGAAGAGTGTAGGAATCCCCAATCCCGATCGACTGCCGGTCTTTGTCAATGAATCCGATGCCCTTGGAACAAACTTCACCGGTGCATCGACCCTGGCAGACTTCTATAACAGCCGGTTGAGTAAGACCGCTGATGGAACAGTCGTAGGCCTGAGTCTAGCGTTGCAGCCCTACGGCTTTGGTGGCGTCCTCACCCAGTTCACACCCGACGGCCAGTCCTGGTACCACGGCACCTCTTTCGCTGTTCAAAAGCGGTACGCAAGGGGACTCGCGTTCAATGCAAACTATACCTGGAGTAAGACCATCGACTATATCGAGAATGATCTTTACACCAGCCTAATGAACCCCAGAAGACCGTTCAACCAGCTGAACCCAAGCGAAGGGAAAGGGCTCTCTGGACTGCATCACGCCCACAAACTTGCTGTGGGCTGGCTTTGGGAGGTTCCCAGACGAGAGTTTGACAGCGGAATACTCGATGGCCTGTTGAACGGATGGCAGGTCAATGGGACCTATCTGGCTGAATCAGGTCAGCCACTGACCGTGATTTCTCGTCGTGACCTCAACGGGGATTACGATACCGCTGGTGATACGGCGTGGGAAAACCCCGGTGGTCAAACGGGAGTTGGCAGTGACGTGAATTTCGTTTGCTGGGATGGCTCGACCACCAGTATTAGCGGCCAGGGCTGCGGCGAAGGGGGTTCGGACATTACCCAGGTTGTGGGCTACGTGGCCCAGGATCCTTCTGCCCAGTTTATTCGTGGTGGCACAGGCGCCATGGCGAATATGGGCCGGGGGGCTGTCCTTTCATCCGGTATCAATGTCTGGAATCTTGGCTTCTTCAAGAACACCAGTATCAGGGAAGGTATGAATCTGCAGTTCCGCGTTGAGATGTGGAATGCACTGAATCATCCGAATCACATAATCGGGAATGCGTCCGTGTTCAGCACGACCACGAACGCGACCACCTTGCCTGGCTATGTTACCCCGGGAACAGGACAGTTCCTGAACGAGACCATCTTCAGCGGTGGTTTGGGTAACTCTCCCTTCCAGCGTGTCATTCAGTGGGGGCTGAGGCTCACCTTCTGATGGCGCAGTCTTAAGCAGAGATCAAGAGGGGCCAGTAGCTGACTGGCCCCTCTGGCAAATCCTGCCTCTTCTTCCAACCCATCAAAGCTTAGTCGGAAAAAGTAGAACCCGCCACCAAATACGATCGATTCGGTTCAAAGCGGGAGTTCGTAGTCCAAAGAGGAGGGTTTGCCTGCCGAACTCGTAATACTTACCTGCCTCATTCATCCCAGAGGTCAAGCCGTACATGGGGGTGTGCTCCCGCCTTCGAGTTGACGGGTCAGACAGGAAACCGAAGGCGCCCCTTTTTGCAAACCAGGAAGATCCCTCAGCAAAAATTCGCATAGGCTTTAATGCAGTGTCGGAATCAGGGGATTTGCCTAGTCCAACATTGAATTTGGCCAAAAGAAGTTCTCCTGATCAGAGCGCACTTCGGTTTTCATTAAACAAGGAATAACTCTTTTGAGACGAAGGAGTCAGGAAGATAGGGTGAAGTTTCGGTGAACTCTGCCCCGTCGGTCGACTAGTGCTGTCTTCATTTTCCGATCCCCACAGAATGTTGCCCACCGGCTCTCTCCCTTCCTTGAGTTTTCTGAAACCTCGATTCTCACGCAGCCAAGCACTAATTCGACCGAGCCTTTCAGCTGCGTTCTGGGTCTTACGAAAGGAAGCCAAGACCGAGAGGCAGGAGGGATTTGATCGGAGAGGCCTTGGGAGGAAGACAGTATCCTCGGCCTGTCTTCCTCCTCGCGCACCTAACTGTGTCCGAGTCAACCTTAGACTCCGATACCCCATCCCGGAAACAGGAAGCACATCGTCGTCCGTTCCATCCCCAAACTCTTCCAGTAGCCGTATTGAAAGGGCAGCAAGAGTCTAACCAGGTCGCAAAACCAGGGACCCGATTACGGGACCGGGACCGCAGAAGCCCCCTGAATGAATCCGAACGAGCGGACTTCCGCTGCCGAGAGTGCGCGGCGATAGATCTTCACCTCGTCGATTAAGCCGTTTAAGGGGAAGGCTTCGGCCTGTCCGATCATTAGAGGCGCTTTCGCAACGGGAATCTTATGAGAGTCAGTTGCACTCGCAACGGGCAGACCGTTGACATAGAGTACGAAAAGGTCGTGCTTCCTTGTGACTGCGAAGTGATACCAGCGATCGAGTTCTGGCTGAAAGTCGTAGAACGTGACCAGATCGATGCCAGAAGTAGCCGGCGAGTTGATGTGGAATGTCAGTCCACCCCAGGGCGGAGCCCAGAAGATCCACTTGCTTTGATCTCCCGCACCCTCGTCATGGGAGACCAGAGGGATACCCGCGACCAGATCCCTGGCGTTCGCCCACGCCATAATGGAGAAGTCGCAGGTACCGAAGTTCCAGTCTCGACTGTCTGGCATCGTGACGCTTTGGTCTTGCCCGTCGAGATCGAACGCCATGCCAACAACTCCCGCATCGAAGCTGGCGCCGTTCTGAAGCGTTGCTTCAACACCGGTGACAATGTCCAGCGACGTATCATCGCCTGGCCACCAGTTGGCAGGTGTCTCCCCTGTCAACGGGAACCCCACCGGCGCACACTGCGCGGCAGCAACGCCGACTGGGAAAAGAA
>CP070717.1:2304712-2308140 GCA_020350445.1 Acidobacteriota bacterium
CGAACCCGAAGAACCTGTTGAGCCTGTTAACCTTCGCAACCTCACCCCATCGTCAATCGCCCAGCGTCAATCCTCAATCGTCAATCGTCAATCGTCAATCGTCAATCGTCAATAACTAGTCTCCACTCATACACCGCTTCCCCGTGCCGAAACGTGCCGAAACGTGCTGAAACGTGCTGAAACGTGCTGAAACGTCCCACGTGTTGAGACGCCGCCTTCCATGCTCTCTGTCGTCGGTGTCAAACCCGGTTAATTGACGACAACGGGCATCGTCGCAAACTGTCCAGGACTGGTCTGTATGACCGTGGCCGACAAGGGCTCGCTACTTTGGACTTTCAACAGCCCGTTGAAATGAGCGAAGTCGATTGGTCGATCCCAGTCGAACTGATCGAGGAAGAGGGCGCGATGACCCCGGGGAGCGAGTGCCAGCTCGCCAGCCAGTGTTGCGGTCCCGAGAACCTCGCCGGAATCACTCAAGAGTTCAAGGTTGATAGCAGCCGAACTGTCACTGAGATTCATTAGTGCGATCCCGGTGTTGACCTGTTCTTGCTGGTCGGTCTGCATTGGCGCGAGGAACTCTCCGGAGATCTCCGGACTGCTTCCAACACCGGCCAGTCCGACCGAACCGCCGAAGACGATGACTCCAGCCAGCGGCTGGTTCGAGGTGACCGTGGCGGATCCGACAACAACTGGCCCGAGTCCGTCGGTTTTCAGCACCTGCATGGAGGAAGCGGGTATCGTGACCGAAACTGAACCTTCCACCACGATTCCATTCAGATCGACTGTGAGGGGGGCACCCTCGTCATTCCTGAGACTGACCAATGCTTCGGCAGGGGCAGAATCGTCCGGGTTGAACAGGACAATCTGACTGAACAGGGCCCCGCCCCCTTCAGCAAACTGGGCGAAGTAGAGGGAATGGGAACTGTCTACGAGCGTATTCAAGGACGAATCGCGACCGATGAGCTTCCCCCATTTCTGGCTCGAACTCGGACTGACCGGCATCGTTGCGAATTCACCGGGCCGGCTTTGGATGACCGTCGCGGAGATTGGCCGATTCGCTGCGACCTTCAGAAGGCCTGCAAACTCAGTGAAATCGATCGTAGTATTCCATGTGAACTGGTCAACGAAACGGGCGGTGTGCCCGTGTGCCGGTAACCCCTGCGCACCGGCTAAGACCGCTGCGGCGAGCTTCTTACCCCCCATTGAATAGAGCTCGAGTTCAAGGTCGGCTGGTTCATCGGAGAGGTTCATGAGAGCAACACCTGTGTTGATGGCAGCCTGTCGGTTGCTTTCCATCGGGGCGAGAAAGCCTTGAGAGAGCTCGGCACTGTTTCCAACTCCGGCCAGGCCCACGGAACCTCCGAATTTTACGACACCGCCCAAGCGGCGATCGGATTCCACTGAAGCCGATCCGACAACCAGGTCTCCGACAGAATCGGTGGCCAGAATCAGGGTCGATGAAGGGGCTATCTCGAGATCCTTTTCCCCGGTTATCAACTCGTGGTTGAGATCCACCGTCAGAGGGGAACCCGAGTCGTCTCTCAGATGAAGGGTTCCGGTCACAGAAGAGGATTCGTCTGGGTTAAAGAGAAGTATTTGACTGAAGAGTACACCACCCCCATCGGCAAACTGGGCGAAGTACAGCTGGTGCCGCTCTGTCTGTTCGGTCTGGCCAGTATGGCGTGCATCGTGCGCCACCATTGGCCACTCCAGGGTGTTTTCACCGGACGAGCCTGTGCGGACAGAATAGAGGTTGCCTTGATCGGAGGCCAGGTAGAGGTCTCCACTATTCGCCAGAACCGGAATCGAATTTAGAAAAGTCTCGTCCGGAAAATCGATCTTCCAGCGCAGGTTTCCATCCTTGTCGATCGCATGCAGCCTTCCCCAGCCGTGCCAGGGTGTTAGGGCGCCAGTGTAATTTGACAAAGCATAGAGGGTTCTGTCGGGACCGATCGCAGCGTACTTCGAGAAGACTTCCGCTTCAAGGTCGCTGAGGAAGACAAAGAGCCTGACACCTTCAGGGCTGAATGCCTGGATCGTATTCCTGGAACCGCAGTACACCGTTCCATCCTTTCCGATCATCGGATAGCAGAATTCAGACTCCAGGTTTCCTCCTGCGGGAACCTTCCATTTCAGCGCACCGTCGGAAGAGATCGCCCCGAGCATTGCGCCTCCCACGTAGGTGGTCCCGTCCCGCCCTCGCGCGAGAGCGTGGCCCATTCCGATTGACCAGTCAAGCTCGGTTATCCAGGCAACCGTACCGTTGGCATGCAGGGCGTAAAGATAGCTGTGGCCGCCGTCAGCCGGTTCAGTCATCCCGACGAGGATCTGACCTGAGGTCGTTACGATCGGCGAAGTTACAGCAGCTCTTCCTTCGGGAACGTACGTCCATGAGACTTCGCCCTCGAAGTCGATTGCAGTGACTCCATTCTCGATTTGTGTTCCATAGAGAATGGAGGCCGAATCATTGAGCGCGATTCCCACCCAAGAGGTCTCCTGGACTGGAAAGCTCCAGTTCTCGGTCCCGGTTGGCAAGAAGGATTTGAGATGGCCCTGCGCGGAGCCTTCGCTGGATTCACCTACCAGAAAGAGTGTTCCGTCTTTTGCCAGGGCAGGGGCACTGCTCGGTTTTGAACCCACTTCTGCCTGGGTAAGCGTCCAGACCGGGCTGCCGTCGGGTGAGAGTTTGCTGAGCGCTCCGTAGCCGCCGGCTGTGTATACCGAATCGTCTGAATCAATGGTTGAAGCTCCGAAGAAGCCACTGGTGCTGCTCGTCGATTCTTTGGCTTCCGCGCCTGTCAGAAGCCAGCGGACTCTTCCGGCCCCTGTGGAACTGCTGAGCACTGTTGCTCCCAGGACCTGGTTTCCGCCATTGGCTCGGGTATTCCCGTCCCAGACCGCAACTGAGCGCAGATTCTCGCTATCGAACACTAACGCTGGCCTGAAGGCACCAAAAGCGGCGGAATCGACGGGTCCCATCTCACTGATCTGAAAACCGATCTTATCGATCTTGAGACCGCGGTTTCCGCTGAGCCGCTGACCGGCGATCTCAGTCTTCCCTCCGAAACGTTGACGTTCCCAGACCACGAGGTATTCATTCTCTCCTGGATTGAATTCGACCTGAGGCAGCGACCCTTGAGCTGAAAGGCTGATCGGAAGATGAGCAGGACCAACGATCTGACCGGTGGCGGAGTCGAATCGCTGACCGTAGATTCTGCCGTCACTGCCGGCCCAGACAACGATGTATTCCCCTTGCACCAGGTTCGCTCCCACGGAGGCGCCCGGTGTCAGTCTCTCGGGAAGGGAAGAGTCCGTTCGAGAAGTGATTTTGAATTCCTGGCTCTGCGATGGATTTCCGGTATTTCCATTCAGTTGCAGCCCGTAGATCTGAGCTGTCGAACTCGAAGCGGAGCCTGCCTGCCAGATAG
>CP070717.1:2308240-2311657 GCA_020350445.1 Acidobacteriota bacterium
CAGGTTACCAAGGAGACGGGCTGGGGTTCCAGAGGAGACTCCTTTTCAGGGCGCTCTTCGACGGCCAGGCAGAGCTCACCTATGGTGAAAGGTTCGGTAGTTACTTCCGGATCCCAATTCTCCTTGCCGTATCCTCATCTATGATCTTGCCTTATCGATATAAATTAGATCGCAAGGTCTCTTTGAATGGCATCGCTCATCCCAAACGGGATTGGGCAATGTAAGATAGGGAGACCGCGCAGGGGAAGCCTGGATGAAACAGGTGGTCTGATTTGTTTCGGGATGGAATCGGAAGGAGTCGATGAAATGCTGCAAAAACTCTGGATTCTTTGGATCGGAGGCATGCTTGCTGCAACGGGAGTACTTGCAGGAGGGGAACCCCCGAAGATTTCTGTTCTGCTTTTGGACGGACAGAACAACCATCAGTGGGCAGTGACCACTTCGATACTTGAAGCCATTCTGGAGCGGTCCGGGCGTTTTCAGGTCGATGTAGTGACTTCACCGCCGGCGGGAGGTGATATGTCAGAGTTTCGACCCGAGTTTGCCCCGTATGATGTTGTGCTTTCGAATTACAACGGGGTTTCCTGGCCGGAAGAAACGAACAGGGAGTTCGAGGAGTTCGTTCGAACTGGTGGGGGCTTCGTCGTTTTCCACGCGGCGGACAATCCATTTCCAGACTGGGTTGAATACAACGAGATGATTGGACTCGGTGGATGGGAGGGGCGCGATGAGAAGCACGGCCCTTACGTCCGATGGCGGGATGGAAAGATTGTCCGAGATGAAACGCAGGGCCGCGGTGGTTCTCATGGGCGCCGGCACGAGTATGTGATCGATAATCGGAGTCCGCAGCACGCGATCATGAAGGGGATCCCGCTGCGGTGGCGGCATTCGACGGATGAGTTGTACGACCGGATGCGTGGGCCTGCAAAGAACCTTGAAGTATTGGCGACTGCCTACTCCGATCCTGAGACCGGTGGGAGCGGGGAAAACGAACCGGTCCTGTTGACAGTCCGATATGGCGAGGGACGCGTCTTTCATACCATGCTTGGCGACAACATGCGTCCACTGTTCGACGTTGGCTTCCAGGTGACACTGCTTCGTGGAACTGAATGGGCTGCAACCGGCCAAGTCACGATCCCGGTGCCTCCCAGTTTCTCCGGGGAGGACCGTATCCGAACGCAGGACCCTTATACTCCCTATTGGAAGGATGGCTTGGACTGGGTTCCATTGTTCAATGGGAAGGACCTGACCGGATGGAATCAGGTCAACGGTACAGCTACCTACGAGGTGGTCGTTGAGAGTGGTGTCCTGGTTGGAACTACGGCTGAAGGAAGTCCAAATTCGTTCCTGGCTACTGAAGTGGAGTACGGTGATTTTGAACTGCGCTTTGAGGTGTTACTCGACAATCCCGAGTTGAATTCGGGTGTTCAGTTTCGCAGCCATCAATACGCCGAGACCACCGAGCTTGAAATCGGAGGGGTGGCATCGACGGTTCCGGAAGGCCGGGTCTTCGGTTACCAGGTTGAGATTGAAGCGGCCCAGGATCCCGAGAATCCGGACCCGAAATATGGGGATGCCGGCTTCATCTACGATGAGGCCCGCCGCGGATGGCTTTCGAGTGAGGCCGATCGGATGGATGCGGGGAAACGAACATTGTTTTTGAACGGAGAGTGGAATCAATACCACATCCGGTGTGTTGGGGATCGGTTGCAGACCTGGATTAACGGAGTTCTGGTTGCCGATCTGCGAGATAATATGACCTCGAGGGGTCGCATAATGCTTCAGGTGCACTCCATTCCTGAAGGCCAGGGTCCCTGGTCGGTTCGATGGAGGAATATCCTGATTCGAGAACTAGAAGGAGAAAATGACCGATGAAGGTTGCAGAAATCAAAACGAACAGGGGAACGATTCGCTTGGAACTCTTTGCCGATCGGACGCCGAAGACTTGCGGTAATTTCGAGAAGCTGGCTGGAGAAGGGTTCTATGACGGTTTGAGGTTCCACCGCGTGATCTCGGATTTCATGATTCAGGGCGGTTGCCCCCTGGGAACGGGAACCGGTGGCCCAGGCTACACCTTTGAAGACGAGTTTGATCCGGAACTCAAGCACAGCGGACCTGGAATTCTCTCGATGGCCAATGCAGGCCCCAATACCAATGGGTCGCAGTTTTTCATCACGCATGTCGCGACCCCCTGGCTTGATGGGAAGCACTCGGTGTTCGGGAAGGTGATTGAGGGACAGGATGTGGTCGATGCGATTCGCCAGGGCGATGTCATGGAAAAGGTCTCGATCACTGAAGAGTGATCGGGTAAAGTTCAGCGGATGTCGCAGGTCAACTGGGCGTCGAATCTCGGCTGCACGGGTCGGACTGTGCGGTCTGGGCTTCGTCGCCTTGATCCAGCCTGTGTTTGCCCAGCCTCTATCGCCGCCAAAGCTTGTGGAGGTCGGGCAGGGATGGTCGAAAAACTCGGTTAATGCAGTCATCTTCAGGCGGAATTCGGTGGTGACGCACGAGTCGACTCAGTTCACGGCTTACTACAGGCCGAATGGTCGCGTCACACTCGCCAAGCGGATGCTCGGATCCGATCAGTGGGAAGTCCGTGAGACCAGGCTGATCGGTGATACGGGGGACGCCCATAACTCGATCAGTCTCATGGTGGATGGAGCGGGTTATCTTCATCTGGCGTGGAACCATCATGGTGATCCCCTTCAGTACGCCCGCAGTCTCAGCCCGGGTTCCCTCGAGTTGAGGGACGGTCTCTCAATGATCGGGCGCACCGAATCGCGGGTGACCTACCCCGAGTTTCACCGCTTTCCCGACGGAGACCTTTTGTTCCTTTATCGTGACGGTCAATCGGGTCGAGGTAACCTGGTGATGAACCGGTATGAAACTGCTTCGCAGAAGTGGTACCGGGTCCAGGACGTACTGCTCGATGGTGAAGGGAAGCGGAATGCCTATTGGCAGGCTGTCATAGACCACTCCGGTACGATTCATCTTTCCTGGGTCTGGCGGGAGACGGCGGACGTCGCAACAAACCACGACCTGTGTTACGCCCGTTCTTCTGACCGGGGAGCGACCTGGGAGAAGACAACAGGTGAGGTTTACGAAATCCCGATCAATGCTTCCAATGCCGAGTATGCCAGACGGATTCCCGAGGAGAGCGAACTGATCAACCAGACGTCGATGGCAATAGGCCCAATGGGGCAGCCTGTCATCGCGAGTTACTGGCGTCCGAACGGGAGTGACGTCCCCCAGTATCATCTCGTTTATAACCAGGGCGGACAGTGGATTACTCGTCAGATTTCGAGTCGAAAGACGCCCTTCTCCCTATCCGGGCGAGGAACGAAACGGATTCCGATTTCGCGTCCGCAGGTCGTCGTGGGTTCCGCTCGAGGCGATTCCGGAGTGCATCTGGTC
>CP070717.1:2311757-2314559 GCA_020350445.1 Acidobacteriota bacterium
AAACATTTCTCGGCTCATGCTCGACCTCAAGATCCATGCCCTGGGCCTGGGTTACTCGGGGATCTCACTGGCGACGCTGAATCGTCTCCTGTTGTTTTCCGAAAAGGATCTGGTTCCAGTGATTCCAAGTCGAGGCAGTGTCGGAGCGTCGGGTGATCTCGCTCCCCTTGCCCATCTGTCGCTACCGCTGCTGGGTCTGGGCTATTTCTGGGAGACGTGCGAGTCTTCGCAGGTCGCGGCCAGTGATGTGCTTGACCGTGAAGGGATCGAGCCGATCGAGCTGGGTGCGAAGGACGGGTTGTCCCTGATCAACGGGACGCAGTTCATGTGTGCGTACGGAGCCTGGATCCTGGAACGGGCGATCCACTTGTTGAAGGTGTGCGATGTCGTGGCTGCGATGAGCCTCGAAGCTTTGCAGGGCTCACTCAGGCCGTTCGACCCGAGGGTCCAGGCCGTTCGGCCCCATCCCGGCCAGGTGATGGTGGCGGGCAATGTTCGCAAGCTGCTGCTCCACAGTGAGATCATGGAATCGCATCGCGACTGTGGGAAGGTGCAGGATCCCTACTGCCTGCGCTGCGTCCCACAGGTGCATGGCGCCAGCCGTGACGGCTTAGCCTACGCTGGACAGGTCGTAGAAACAGAGATTAACTCCGTCACGGACAACCCTCTCGTCTTCGAGAATGGCGACATTATCAGTGGGGGGAACTTTCACGGGCAACCGCTGGCTTTGGCCCTCGATTTTGCAGCGATTGCCCTGGCCGAGCTGGCCAACATTTCGGAGCGACGAACCTATCTGCTCTTGGGGGGACACGACGGTTTGCCGCGCCTTCTAATGCAGGAGACCGGGATCAACTCGGGGTTCATGATTCCGCAGTACACCGCGGCTTCCCTCGTCTCTGAGAACAAGGTGTTGTGTCATCCCGCGTCGGTCGATTCCATTCCGACCAGCCTCGGTCAGGAAGATCATGTAAGTATGGGCAGCATTTCGGCTCTCAAGTTGTTGCAGGTCTTCAAGAACGTTGAAATGGTGATTGCCATTGAAATGTTTACGGCGTCCCAGGCTCTCGACTTCCGGCTGCCGCTCAAGCCCGGTCGCGGCGTCGAAGTGGCCCACGAGTTTATTCGGTCCCGTGTACCTCACCGGTCCGAGGACTACTACTTCAAGGAAGACCTGAATTCCTGTTCAGATTTGGTGCGGGACGCGGCACTCCTGGAAGCTGTTTCGGAGTCCATGGGAGGACTCGACTGATGCCGGTGTTGACCAATATCGGCTATCTCGCAACCTGTCGCGGGAACGGTTCCCAATCCGATCTCCACGAAATTCGAGACGCGGCATTGGCCTGGGTCGACGATCAGATTTCCTGGGTTGGCCCCCAATCGAGTCTCCCTTTGGAGTTTTCCACTGAGCCGACGATCGATGCCGGTGGCCGGCTGGTGATCCCGGGACTCGTGGAATGCCACACCCACCTCGCGTTCGGAGGGTGGCGTGCCGATGAGTTCGAAATGCGCAGTCTCGGAAAGAGCTACTCCGAGATTGCCCGGGCTGGTGGCGGGATCCGCAAGACGGTTCGGCAAACCCGTCAGGCCTCGAAGAGCGAGCTGCTCGAAAAGTCGCGGTCGCACCTGGAGGCAATGCGCAGACTGGGGATCACGACCGTTGAAGGGAAGAGCGGATACGGGCTGGATCGGGAAACAGAGCTTCGGATCCTCGAGGTCTACCGGGAACTGGAGGAGACACAGCCGGTGCGGATCGTTTCAACGTACCTGGGGGCCCATGTTGTCCCCGACGAGTTCAAGGCGGACCGGAAGGGCTATGTCGACTTCATTTGCCAGGAGATGATTCCCACTGTTGCGGAACGTGGACTTGCCGATTTCTGTGATGCGTTCCTCGAAGAAGGGGCCTTCGGCCGGGAAGAATGCCGGGAGATTCTCGAAACGGGGCGAGCTTATGGACTGAAGCCGAAACTTCACGCCGACCAGCTGAGTTGTCTCCAGGGAGCAGAATTGGCGGCTGAAGTCGGAGCGGTTTCCGCCGACCATCTCGAACATGCCTCCGAAGCGGGTGTGCAGGCGATGCGGGAGGCCGATGTCGTGGCTGTCCTGCTACCTCTGGCATCCCTTTACCTGGGCCAGCCGGCAGCGAATGCGCGCCGTCTGATCGATTCAGAGGTCAAGGTTGCGGTTTCAACCGATTTCAATCCCGGATCGTCACCGAATTTCCACCTGCCGCTGGCGATGACACTGGCTTGTTCACTGTGTCGGATGAGTCCGGCCGAGGCACTGAAGGGGGCGACGATCTATGCCGCCCAGGCCGTGGACTTGCAGGGTCAAGTCGGCTCCCTCGAAGAGGGAAAGGCCGCTGATTTCGCGATTATCGATGCTGAGGACCCCAATGATTGGCTCTACCGGTTTCGGCCCAACGCCTGCGTCGCAACATTTATCGGGGGCGAGAGTGTCTTTACGGCGGATGAGGTGATTTGAATGTGGTTACAACCGTCGATCGACGTACCGGTGACTGGACCGGATGACCCCCGGGTCGGGCAGTTGCTGCGGGGGCAGGCGGGAGGCGAACAGCCACTCAGGGCAGTGATTGCCGGCTTTCCGACGGATGTGGGTGTCAGGCGTAATGGTGGACGTCAGGGAGCCAGCCGCGCTCCCGACAGTATTCGAGACTTCCTCTACCGCATGACTCCCCCGGCGGAGCTTGCACCTTCCTTCTCGCAACTGCTCTCTCAGACGGTCGATCTCGGGAATTTCTCCGTTTCAGATGACCTGGAGGCTGATCAGCAGGAGCTGGGTGAG
>CP070717.1:2314659-2318866 GCA_020350445.1 Acidobacteriota bacterium
ATCCCTGGGGCCGGCCGGACGATAGCCGAGGAACTCGGTTATTCCACCCGGGCCGATCACCCTTACTTCAAGCCCTATTCGGCTGATCGTTACGTGGGAATGCATACGAGAGCTGAGGATGATCCCTTCATCCGTTATGAACGGTTCGTACAGATTCAGCGGCCGACCTCGCTCAGGTACAACGACCTCAAGGAGATTGTAGAAGTCAATATCGGCTACAACAATCTTCCTTTCCAGACACGCAGCGATTTCTTCCAATTGAATGAAGGCAGTGTCCTGGTTCCGGTGACCGTGGAGTTGAAGAACAAGGACCTCAGCTTTGTTATGGAGAATGGGGTACAGGTTGCCAGGGTTGCCGTTTACGGGTTGGTGAGGAATATGGGCAACCGGATTATTGCAGAATTTGAGGATGATCTGCTGGTCTCCCTTCCTCCACAACTTTTCGACGAGGGGATTCTGGGAAGTTCTGTCTACCAGAAGATCGTTTCTCTCGAGTCTCGAGGGAGGTACAAGATCGATCTGGTTGTCAAGGACCTCACGAGCCAGAGTATCGGCGTCTTAAGGACCGGAATCATACCTCCTCAGTTCAGTTCAGACGCTCTCGCTTCCAGTTCCCTGATTCTCTCTGACTCACTGACAAAGCTCGAGGATGTCTCAAAGCTCGATGAGATGTTCGTGATTGGGGACATCAAGGTGCGGCCGAGCCTGAGCGAGAGTTTTACCGGCGGGAATCCGATCTGGCTCTACCTGCAGCTTTACAATGCAGCCCTGGACCAGTCGACGTTTGCCCCTTCACTTTCGGTGACTTACCGGGTGCTCCGCGATGGGAAGCGAGTGTTCGAGGCTGTCGATCTGGGTGGAGAGTCGATTCAGTTTTCTTCGGGATGGAGAACCGTTCTCATCAAACAGCTGCCTGTAGGCCATGTCAAAGGGGAGCTTCAGCTCGAGGTTCAGGTACAGGATCAGATTTCCGGCGAAACCCTCTCCCTAAGCGACCAGTTCAAGGTTGAAGGATAGGTACTTTCACCGTTCACTGCCCGAAGAAACTCCATTTCCAGAAGAATCAATCGGGAGGTTCTTGACCCTCGTTGGTCGCAAACCTACAATTCCTCTGTATCTTTGCGCCATCGAGGAGTACTCGCGGGGTAGCTGGCGAGAAGGGGATGTGGATTAATGCCTTTTAAGGAGATTGCAAATGACTGACCTCAACGACGAAAAGAAGATGGACTTGACGCGCAGGGGATTCATCGGAACTGCGGCTTTGGCCGGAGCCGTTCTGGCGGCCTGTACGAGTGCGCCGGAGCAGACCGTAACCGTCCCCAAACTCACGCCAGGTCCGGAAGACGCTCCCGATGGACCGACATTGAAGGCGGGCCTGATCGGTTGTGGCGGACGGGGAACCGGAGCGGCGGGAAACTTCCTCGAAGCAGGACCCAACGTTGAAATCACCGCCTTGGCCGACCTTTTTGATGACCGGTTGCAGCGGTGTCGCGAGCGCTTGAACGAGAAGTACGGGACCGAGGTCTCCGATGACCGTTGTTTCGTCGGTTGGGATGCTTATCAGCAATTGATTGCGACCGATGTCGATATCGTTATTCAGGCCACTCCTCCACATTTTCGGCCCGATCATTTCAAGGCGGCTGTGGAAGCCCGCAAGCACGTCTTCATGGAGAAGCCGGTCGCTGTCGATCCGGTCGGAGCCCGGTCGATTATGGAAACTGCTGAGAAGGCGGATGCCTTTGAACTGTGCGTCGTAACGGGTACCCAGTTCCGGCACCAGAAGAGTTTCATTGAGACCTATAATCGTGTCGCGGATGGGATGATCGGAGATATCGTCGCCGGCCGGGGCTACAGCCTGCGAGGCCAGCTCTGGTACCGCGTCCCCGAAGAAGGCCAGTCGGAAATGGAGGCGATGCTACGCGACTGGGTCAACTGGAACTGGCTGTCTGGCGACCACATTGTCGAACAGCACATTCATGGCCTCGACGTCCTCTTCTGGTTCACCCGTCAGTTTCCGGCAAAGGCCGTCGCCACAGGTGGACGGGCCCGCCGGGTGACTGGTGACCAGTATGATTTCTTCTCTGTCGACTATGAGATGGAGAATGGGATCCACGTCAATACTATGTGCCGCCAGATCGATGGCTGTACGAACAATATCTCCCGCTGGGTGATGGGTACGAAGGGTTACACCAACTGCGAGGACACCATCTACTCGCCGTCGGGTGAAGTGCTCTGGACGTACAAGACGGGTGACAATGAGCCCGAGGACAAGTCTCCTTACGTTCAGGAGCATACTGATCTGATTACCGCCATCCGAACCGGAAACCGGATCAATGAAGCGGTCACGACCACCAAGTCGACGCTTGGAGCGATCATGGCCCGCGAGTCGGCCTATACCGGAGTCGAAGTCTCGATGGAGGAACTGCTGCAGTCTCAGATGCGGCTCGGCCCCACCGAGTACGCTTTCGGACCCGTTGGCATCGAAGCCAAGGCCCCGGTCCCGGGCACGCAGAAGGACGCCTAGGGACTGTGTCGAATTCGGGGGACGGCAGCTCAGCGGCCGTCCCCTTTTTTTGTGCCCTTCCAAGCCAGTCTGGACGCTCTGTATCCAATCTACTAACCTGAGCGTTGAGCCGAATGAATCAGAATTTTCTGTTCCCAGCACATCTGAAAGGGGGTTGTTGTGGAGAATGAAGCCCGGGCGATAACCCGTCGCGATTTTGTCAAAGGGAGTGCTGCAGTCGGTGGCCTCTCAGTGGTCAGTTCCAGGAGTGCCTTTGGGACGCAGGCCAATTCAGCCGTAACCGTTGGCCTGATAGGCTGCGGCGGCAGGGGGACACACGATGTCTCGAAGTTTAAGGACAATGCGAACGCCCGCGTGGTCGCTTTGGCCGATGTCTTTGAAGATCGGTTGAAAAGCGCCTCCGATCGATTCGCCGATGACAGTCCGAAGACGTTCGAGGGGATGCAGGCTTATGAGGAACTGCTGGAAAGCGATGTCGATGTTGTCTTCATCGTCAGCCCCCCCTATTTCCACCCTGAGCAGTTTGAAGCCGCCGTGGACGCGGAAAAGCATATCTATCTCGAAAAGCCGGTGGCAGTCGATACTGCGGGCGCGCTGAAGGTCAAGGCCGCGGGAGTGAAAGCGGCCGACAATCAGACCATATTCGTGGGCTTTCAGAGCCGGTCTCGAGAGGATCTGGTTCAAGGGGTCAAGCGCGTCCACAACGGGGCGATTGGACCGGTGACCTGTGGGAAGGCCTACTATAATTCCGGCTGGCTCTCGCCCCGACATCAGCGGGGGGAGAAACCCGATGAGGCGCGGCTGCGGAACTGGGTCTTCGACATCGTCCTGTCGGGCTGTATCCTTGTCGAACAGAACATCCATGTCATCGATATCTGCAACTGGGCTGTCGGGTCCCATCCTTTCAAGGCCTATGGCACAGGAGGCAGGCGGCATAGGACCGAGGTGGGGGATACCTGGGACCATTATGAGATTCTGTTCACCTACCCGAACGATGCGGTGATCAGCTTTACCTCGACTCAGTTTCTCGACCTTGGATGGGATAACGCTGGAGAAGCCTTCTACGGCCCGAAAGGCGACATGGAGGTTTTCGGCTGGATGCCCGAGGCGAAGCGAGTGCGGATTCGCGGCCAGGAACCGTGGGAGTTTGAGACGACGCCAGCCGATTTCGAGGCCTCCAAAATGCAGCAGTTCTACGAGAGCATCACCTCGGGAACCGGGATTAATCAGACCGCCCAGGGAGTCGAAGCGACGCTGAGCGCGATCCTGGGCCGTACGGCCGCCTTCCGGGGCCGAGAATACACCTGGGCAGAAATGCTGCGCGAAGGGGAGAGCTGGTCAGCAAACCTCAGTATCGAGCCGAATCGCATGTGAAGCCGGGGCAGCCTCGATGATATAGCCGAGATTCCCCGGAGCCCCCGTACGACAACCCTCCGGGTTGTCTCTTGGGAGTCGCCTGCTCGGCCAGGGACAAGCTGGAAGCTTGTGGTACGACAACCCTCCGGGTTGTCTCTTGGCGCGGTAGACGTGCGGCTCGCAATCCGGACAGCCTTGGGGTTCCCGTGCACTGTAAGCCCGGGACAAGCTGGAAGCTTGTCGTACTTTCCCTGCCCGGGACAAGCTGGAAGCTTGTCGTACTTTCCCTGCCCGGGACAAGCTGGAAGCTTGTCGTACTTTGCTTGC
>CP070717.1:2318966-2322541 GCA_020350445.1 Acidobacteriota bacterium
AGTGTCATAGTGTGACCGTCAGCGGTGGAAAGGGAGCGCAGCCGGGTTCCCGTCGGAATTCAGTATGTTGGCCCGTACCGATCTATACCCTATTGGCGATGACTGCGAATTCGCTTGATTCTCGATCGTATGGGGTACCCGCGACGTCGGAATAGAGCCCCTGAATGGAGAAGACGGCCTCGATCAACTCCCCCTCAAGACTCACGGGTGAAAAGTACTGTAGCCAGTTGTATACCTTCCTGGTCCGGCCCAGCTCAATAATGGTGTACTGATCCAGAGCAACTTTCTCGACATCGTATTTGAATGTGTTTAGAAAGCCATAGTATTTCTCTGGTGACCAGAACCCGTCGAGCTGATTGACCTCATATGTCGCGACCTCCTGCTTTTGTTCGAATGCCGCCAGGGAGTACACATCGAGAAGGACTGAACCACCCGGTTCCAAAATCCGGTGGAACTTGTTAAGAATCCCTTTTCTTTGTGCGGGGCTGAGGGCGCAGAAATCGCACATAATCATTAGCACAAGGTCGAAGCGATCTTCGGTTTCCAACTCGAGGTAGTTCTGGATTACATAGTTGATATTCAACTGCTCACGGGCTGCGACTCCTCTGGCATACTCGATGGATCGTTGCGAGAAATCTATTCCTGTCACCGTCGCTCCGCGATTCGCCAAGGGCGTTGCATACAATCCAGGGCCACAGCCAAAATCAGCTATTTTGAAGTCTCTGCCGACGTTGAACTCAGAGGCAATCCATTCCACGGACCGATTGATGAATTCCGCGTTTCGCGAAGAAACATCGATGGTCTCGTTGAGGTGGAACGAAAGCATCTGCTTTGATGTATGCTCATCGGTCCACAAATCGCTTGCCGTGTAGAACTGAAACGGTTCGGGTCGTTCGTTGATCCTCTCCAAATCGTCAAACATCTTCATCCCTACTACTCAAAGATCCTGCTCACACAATCTCTTCAGTTCGGCAAACTCACTCCTGGACTGATTCATGATGCCTTGCTTGATAGCGTCGTAAACTGCCTCATCGAGTCGGTTCTTGAAATGGAGTTCAATGTCTTGAGTGAGTACTGTCCTTCCACTTCTTTCCTGCAAAACGAAACTTACATCTGCTGTATGCGACTCACTTTCCAAATGAACAGCGAATAATCTATTGGGTTGGAATTCAGTGACAACCCCCATCATCTCAATTCCTTTCCCGCCCTCCTCGACATATTCACGAAAAGTCGTACCGACTCTTTCCGGTGTCTCTTTTATGTATTCAGATCGAGATACATTCATCACCCACCGCTTTGCCCGTTCCGGCCTTTCGATCCAATAGAAAACCTGCTCAGGTGTTGCCTTGATTTCGATCGAGTGAACTAACTTCATGGCAGTTATCCTGTCGATCCGACGCGCCGCTCGAGGCGCACCGCACGGACCTGATAGTGCTCCGCGTCATCTCCAAGTTTACCCGACATCCTGAGCGGTTTCCGGGCTGCCGGATGTGGGAACTTCGATGGCTACCCTTGCCCCCGCGAGTCACGAAACCTGCCCGTTCCAGTTCGGCAGTCAACTCCCTCGCTTTCAAATGACGAAACGTCGTTACTGGCCCGCTCTGACCCTCGTCATCACGCCCTTGGAATAGCAGTCGAATTCCTGGCCGGGGGATGCCAGGTCGAAGGTCTGTTCGAACTCGTTTTCGTTCAGAATGCGATAGGTCAGTCGTGCTCGGAATCCAGGCGGGATGTTCTCGATACTCTCTGAGGTGAACACGAAGGTCTTTCCATCTTCAGATACCGGTTCCATGACGTACTGATTGACGAAGCCTTCGATATGGAACTGACGGAGGACGAACTGCTCGCGAGCGCGATCGTAGCTGAAGAAGCCCTGATCCTCGTGGACTTCGCCTTTGGCGTTTTTCTCTTGCGGCTCGAAGACCGTGCGGTTTTCCACGCGGAGATAGTTACCGCTCAGGATGAAGCTGAACTTCTGGTGTCCGGTTGAGACGCCTCCCTTGCCTTCACCCTGTCCTTTCCATTCGCCTTCAAAGAACCGCAGGGGTTTCCACGTATCGGTATCCTGGGCGACCGCCAAGCCAATGAACAAAACCCCGATGATCAGGACGACCCAACCCCTTGCTCGCATAGTGACACACTCCTTCGCGGGTTCCGGTCCCCAGTTCTCGGTTCCAGACTCCCATTACAGCTAAGGCTGAAGTCTACAGGAATGGGGGATGGAATGCCTTGGCTGAATCGGGATAATTAGGTTCTTGCCTATTCTGCCTGATCCCAATAGGGTTGATCCGGGGTGTGCTGCAGCAGGAGTTGTTTGGAGACTTACGGGGGGCGCCATGTTGATCTGGATTCGTCGTACGCTTGCACTTTGGCTGTTGTCTGTAGGGATCGTGCTCCTGCTCTTCCCCTTCGACAGTGAACGATCGGGCTCGAGTGAGACTCCCGTCATGGTACTCGAGCCACTCTCCCTGATCGATCCTGGTCAGATCCCGGAGCGATTCCGTTCGTTGGAAGTGATGGAAGCAAACTACCAGGTACTCGAGCAATTTCCCTCGTTACTCGAGGCGGTGATGCGGATGAATGCAGACTTCGGGGAATGGTCCTGCACGGAAGAAGACTGGACTCGCTTCGCTGCTGCGAACCTTCCTGCTGGTCAGGGGGCTGCGCTCCTGGTTTTTCGTGCCAAACTCTTTGGGATTGAACGGCTGGCTGAACCGGCCGGGTCAGAGTCTGCATCTGATGAACTCCTGGTTATTCGCTTCCTCGGGGAGTATGACCCTCTGGTTCCCGATCTAACCGAAGAGGATCTGCGGGAGTTTCCGGCCGTGCTGGCCGCCGTACGAGAACAGGATGCTCAGGGGGGAAACTTCGATCCGGTTCCGATTTCGCTGGATGAATGGGATCGCTTTCACGAGGCTGTGATCTCACCCGACAGTTACTCGAATGGTTTCAGGGTCAACGGGAAGACCTACCAGAATGCCTACACTTTTGACTATGTTCAATTCTCGGGCTCGATAGAAAACCTGGATCGTTACCTGGCCGTGAGCGGACTCCTGGGCATCATTGTCAGTGTTTTCCTGTTTCGACGGCTTTATTTCCGTAGGCGGGGCATTCAGGTCAATCCTCCGTGGGTGGCGGTCCTCTGGGATGGAATCACGGTGGCACTCCTTGTTGTCGCGGCCTATCCAGCTGTTGACACGGCCCTGGTCAAGATCCTCCACCTCACTCCATCGATAACCGACGATTTCTCGATTTTCATGGGGAATTTCTGCTTCTACTTTGGAGCTCCTTTCGTTTCACTGTTCACCAGTCGCCTCTGCGACCAGAGCGTAACAATCGGACCCGATGGGATTGTCGTGGCGGGACTCCTGGCTGAGGAATCAGTCTCCTGGGCTGAGATGGAGGGGCTGAATCTGTCCAGCGAGTATATTGCTGTGGGCAGGCTCGGCCTGCCGGTCCCGAAAGAGTTGCAGAAGTGTTTGAAGATCGATCGCCAAACAGGTGATCCCGTCTTCATCAATGAGCCGCAAGTACGAAGTGTTAAGTCGAGGCTGGTGAGCGAAATCGAGAATCTC
>CP070717.1:2322641-2347018 GCA_020350445.1 Acidobacteriota bacterium
ATTCCACGGCTTACCGTGCCGTGTTTGCCCAGTTCCTTTCGGTCATACCGAATGCGGATCCCTCATTGAGTGTTGACAGCGCCATTTCGGTGAGTAACGTCTGTGCTGCTCCCGACGTGATTTCTCCGCTGTTGAATACGGGTGGCCCGAACTCGGGCCGGGTGGCTCTCTACTTGTACAACCGGGATGGGACGCTGACGATGTATGTCTCAAATCCAGCTTCACCTGGGAATGGGCTCAATCCCAACGGGGCACTGGAACCTGGGCAGACCTGGACCGTGCGGCTGGCGGAAATCATAGCTGCTGCCTGGGGCGTCAGCGAGAAGGAAATCGAGTTCAGCGGCTATGGCTGGGTACTTTCCGAGTTTGATTGCCTTGCGGGTACCTACAGCAATACGATTTTCGGCCTGGGATTCACGCAGAATTTCGAAATGCTGCCTGGAATGGGGCAGGGCGGATTCCTTGGTGGGTTCATGGTCCCTCAGCCCTGAGCGCATCTGCTTGGCTCGGCCAGTGATATCGCTACACCTTCGTATGTCGTTGAAGATATTCGTGCTGGTTTGCCTGTCTCTTAGTTCGAATGCCCCAACAATGTGCTGGGCGTCAGACGGCGGTCTCGTCGAGCGGGTTACCGGCTACTGGGAAGCGACAATCAGTCGAAACAAGGTCGCGGCGCTTCAATTCGTCCTGCCGTCATCTCACAACGTGTACCTCCATTTGCCTGAACTCTGGTTTCGGGACTGGAAACTTCAAAGCGTTGAGCCGAAATCCGATGGCAAGTCGCTGGTCCGGATCAGTACTCAGGTTACTCTTCCTCAATTTCAGCAGACCTTTGCTGCCGAGGTAGTTCAGCACTGGGTTTTGGAGGGGGACGTGTGGTATCTGACCGTTCCGTCCATTGCCTCCTCACAGGTCAGTCGTCTGCTCTCCGGGAGTGTCTCCTCTCGAGGGGATACCCGCGGAGTTTCTGTTCTCCCGGAGACGCTCGTACTCCATTTTCTGAACCCAGTCCAGCGGGGGAGTTTCATCGTCTTGAACGGGGACGAAGGAACGGTTGAGATTACCCGGGTTGAACTCCTCGGAGATGATCTTCGGATCGTTGACTATCCCTCTGTCCTGCAGCCTGGAATGGAGGGAAGGATCACCGTGGAGTTTACCGGAAGTTCTGAGGAGAAGGAGTTGAACGGTGTTGTGAGAGTGACCACCGTCAGCCAGGGAAAGATTGCGACGATCGAAAGATCGGTTCTCTACAATCATATCGGCCCAGAAACGAGGGCCTTTTTTGGATTGACCGAAGAAGAGGCCAGATTGCTGCCACGAGGAGCACAACCGCAACCTGTAGTTAAGCCGGTTCTGCCGCCGGCGAATCCTTAGGGAGCGGACCGGTCCTGACGTCCCCCCTGTACGCTACGAAGGCTAGGTTGAGCGCAGACCCCGGATGAACCCGAAGGTCCAATGGAACAACCCCGCCAGTAGAATGGGTGAACCACTGACTGCCTGAATTGCTTGTCTCCGGTCCCCTCGCCAGAGTCGAAGGAGGATCAGCGCCAGGCGATAGAAAGGGAGCGTCAGCGAAAGCAGGGGAGCTCTCTTGAGCCAGGATCCGGGTAGATCGATGTTCGACCGGAGCTTTCCGCTCCAGTAGCCGAGTTCGTGGAGGTGCTGGCTAACCAGGGCCCAGCGGGAGCGGTGTGAATGCTTGATACCTGTGCTGTTGTCGAAATAGATGCCACCCTCGAGAGCGTTCATCAATAGCAGGTCTTCGGCCATTGCCATCGCAGGATCGAAACCGCCTGCCTGCTCGAAAGCTTTACGGCGGATCAGGATATTCGAACTCGAGAGGAAGCGCCTTCTTCCCGCCGGGGATCCGGGCAGGAATTCGGAAAACTCGATCCAGTACTGGATTCTTGAGGCCATGCTTTCCGGATTCCCATTCTGTACGGCTCCACCAGCCACGGCGAGGTCTTGCTGTTTCTGAAGCTGGGGATAGAGCGCCGACAACCAGTTTGGCAGGGCGACCGTGTCTGCATCCAGGAAGGCGAGGAATCTTCCCTTTGAGGCTGAGGCTCCGAGATTCCGGGCTGCTCCGGCTGAGAGCCGTTCGGATGAAGCTATGAGTCGGACCTTACGGAATCGCAGATCGATCCACTCTTTAATTGGGTTAGCGCTCGAATCAACGACGATCACTTCGAACGGCAAGCTCGTTTCCTGTTCAAAGACTGCCTTCAAAGCGAACCCGATTGTGCGGCGACAGTTGTAGCAGGGGATAATGAAGCTGACCTCGGGGGAGGGATGATTGAGAGGTTCTCTGCTCAATTGTTATCTCCGTTTCCCGCCGATCGTTTTAAGAAGCCACCCGGTTCTTCGATCTCAATGTTCAGGCCCTCTCCAACCGCCGAAAGAATGGTTCGAATCCTCTGCCAGCGGAGAAGGAGGAGGTTGAACAGGATGCTTGAAGACAGGGTAATCCAGTAGTAGGCCCATTGCAGCGGCTTCGCCTGATGCTTCCTGAGGAAGAGGGCCGCGTTTCTCCGCACCCAATAGACCTTCTTGGAAGGCTTCGAGCGAGTCGAGTACCCACCCCGGTGGATGACCGAGGCTGTGGAACAGAAATAGGCGGGGATCCCCCGTTGATTCGCCCTGTACAGGAAGTCGACCTCTTCATGGTACATGAAGTACTGTTCGTCGAAGCGGCCGACCTGTTCGAAGACCGAACGATGAATCAGAAGGGCACTGCCGAGCAGTACTTCGACCGGCTGATCCGTGATCCACCGAGGACCTACCTGGGCCCCTTTCCCGTAAAAGCGACAGAGAACATGGCTCCAGGTAACAGCACCCCATGCGGCCTCGAGGAGCTTATCCTGTTGTGAGTTGAGGACCTGGGGGCCAACGATCCTCGATCCGGAACGAAGGGAAAAGGAGATCAACTGGCTCACAGTTTCCGGTTCAACGCGCAAATCATTGTTCAGAATCAGGAAATAATCTGGGGGGCAGGCCGGTCGAGTTCCGGCAAATGCGGATTCGACGGCGTGATTGATCGCGCCTGAATACCCCAGGTTTCGCGTGCACAACAGTTGGGTGATCGATGCCGGGAGCCCTGTCATCGAATCATCGGTCGAGCCATTGTCCACAACCCAGATGGCGAGCCTTCCGTAGTCAGAGGAGAGGAGGGAATCGACCGATTCCCTGAGGATAGCACCTCCGTTCCAGTTGACGACGACCGCTAGGACGGTTGGATCAGCTTGCATAGTTCCCCATAGGTCATTGTCTGTGTCCTCTTCAGGTTCCTTCTCTTTTTCAATGAGTGGGAAGTCTGGCTCAGCCCGGAGAGAACGCCCCGGAGAAAGGCTGCCAGAAAGCCTGCCTTCAGCGCGTGGTACAGGAAGCTCTTGGTCCAGCCAAAGAGCAGCCAGGGAAGATTTCGCAGCGGTTGGTACGTGATCATCAGTTGCCAGCGGTTCCTTGTGATCCAATAGACTCGATCCGTGGAATAGTATCCCCTTCTGGCCCGGGGAATCCTGGCGGCGCCGCGTTGACGATCGGATGCGGCTTCGATGTGATGCACGACGGCATCGGGAAGATAGAGACAGGGATGCCCCGTCAGTTGTGCCCTCAGGCTCAGGTCCACATCCTCGAGATACATGTGGAAGGTCTCGTCAAAGAGGCCGATCCGGCGGTTCTACTCGCTTCTGTAGAAGGCCGCTCCGGCACTCGCTCCGAGCACCGGTTCGACCCTGTCATAGCGGTTGCTCGGTTCTCCCGTGCCGCGCTTATAAGGCATTCCGCTCCGGCTGTAAAAGTCGCCTGCACTGTCGAGCACCGTAGGGTCGAAGAAGTCCACCATGCGGGACGCAAAAAACCAGTGATCGGGGTAGGTGGAGAAGGCGTGAAGGCCCGCTGCGATCCACTCCGGATCGACTTCTGTATCGTTGTTCAAGAGGGCTACGTAGCGTGTCTTGACGAGCTGAATCCCTCGATTAACCGCCCTTGCGAACCCTTGATTCTCTTCAAGTGCCAGAATGTCGGCCTCAGGGAATGCACCTTGGACCATCTCGATGGAGCCATCGGTTGAACCGTTGTCGACAACAAGAATTCGGCAGGGTTCAGTTTGAATGGAGAGAGACTTCAAACAGCCATGAAGCAAATCCTTGCGGTTCCAGGTTGGAATGACTACGGTGATCTCGGATTCCATCAGTCTCCGGACTATCTTACTTTGACAGCCGCTCCCTGTCGCGACCTGCGATCAACCCGCGATTGTAGTAGTAGCTCATGAGATCGGGGTAGAAGCGGGAAAGATCGGGCCACTGCCGTCGTTCTGTCAGTCGACAGAGTGTGCTCAGGAGTGTCATCTTCAAGTGGTCAATGGTGCGATAGGCAGGAATCCGATTCGTGCCAAGAAAGGCGGCCAGTTCCCGGTGTTTCAGATGGAATTTCCACGCGGAAGCCCCAACTTGATGTTGCCGCCTTATGAAGGTCGCAATCCCCATTGGGTGGTGGTGGAAAGCTCGTGCTCCTGGCCAGAATCGCAGGCGCATTCCCTGGGAGTTCAGTCGGAGGCTCAGTTCGATGTCTTCCCAACCGTAGTCCTGAAAGTCTTCATCAAAGCCTCCCGAGTCGAGGAAGAAGCGTCTTGAGATGCTGACATTGCTCGTGTAGAAGAAATTGAAAGGAACATTCTCAGGATCCTCGATCAGCGAGAATCCAAACTGCCAACCCTGTTCGCCGATGTAATCCAGGAAGCGGGTGACCTCGTACTCATCAGGCCAGGTCGTGTATCCCAGGATTACATCGGTTGGGAGCCTATGACGCTGGCGAGCACGGTTGTGATTTTCCAGAAACCCGGCTGCCGGGGTGATGTCGTCTCCCAGGAAGATGAGGAAGTCTCCTTCCGCACTCTGGACCCCCAGGTTTCTGGCTGCCCCCTGCTTTTGGTTCGGTTGATAATGATAATGAAGCTTTGCGGGGAAGCTCTCCTGGAATCCCCTGACAGTGGCGGCTGTCAGATCGGTGGATCCGTCATCGACAACAATGACCTCGTACAAGCTCGCATCAAAACGCTGACTTCCCAGGGAGCGGAGAGTTCGGGCGAGGGCCTCAACGCGGTTGTAGGTGGGGATGATGACACTAAAGACCACGTCTGACAGCGCCTCCCAGCAGTTTAATGGCCGCTTTGGGTCCGACGTTCTTCCAGGTTCTCAGGAACTTCCTGATTCGGGAAGGTGGGGTCTGGGGACTCGGGTGCAGTAGCGCACCGACACCCAACGCCTGAATGCGAGCGACTTCGGCTCTGAGATCATCGATCCGGAATGCCAGGGGATCAATAGCTTTTTCTGCCTCGTGCCGGTAGCGAGAGGTGTCGAAGAGAGTTTCGAGATCCATCAACTCGAGAAGATCCAACTCTTGGCTGATGTAACGCTTGTCCGCGACGATCGCTCGAAGCGGGTCTTTGAACAGCTTCAGAATGTCACCGTCATCTCGCTTCCGATGCTCCTGAATCCTGGCCCGCTTCGCCAACATTCGCGGAAGTAGTTCAATAACATCGTCGAGGGCCACGAGATGATTCAAAGCATCAACCGCCTCGACCCAGGCTGCCTGGTCACCGGCGAGAATCCTTTCGCTCGAAGTGTGCCAGATGTGGAGGGACTCCTTCTGGACTCCCGAACAGCGCACTGCCCGCTTGACCGCTTGGAAGACAGCGATCGGAAAGATGCGGGTGAGTAATTCGGTCTCGTAATTCTTGATAACCGTCAGCAGTGCATTCCGGTGCATCAAGTAGCGGAGTTTCGCGTTGTGATGGGCTTGAAAGGTCCCGTGTCCTCGGTGGAAGACAAGTGAATCTGGACAGAAATGGACCCGATGGCCCAGGATCCAGAGTCGCCAGCCTAAATCGACATCTTCAAACACGGCAAAGTAGTCTTCGTCGAATCCTCCTGCTTCGAGAAAGACCTGCCGGCTGATCACCATCGCTCCTCCGCAGGGGAAGAGAATCTGATCTTCTGAACGGACTTCGTCTACCAGCTTGCCGATATCCTGCTGGAGGGCATATCCAAGGAACTGGAATGAGGAGCCGTTGAAGTCAATTCGGTCGCCCTCCCAGTTGAGGATGCGTGAGGCGACGCAGACGGATGTCTCGAGTCTGGCAGCGGAAGCGGAGAGCCAGTCGGGGTGAGCCCTCATATCGTTATTAATGAAAGCCAGAAAGTCCCCTGTGGCTTCCCGGGCAGCCCAATTGTTGGGTTGAGAGAATCCCCGGTTCCGATCGTTCTGCAGGATTCTCACCTGGGGATATGACTCGCGTACGAACTCGACCGATCCATCCGAACTACCGTTGTCCACGAGCAGGATTTCCCGAGCCCCGAGTGGAAGCAGTGACGGAAGCAGCCGTTCGAGATGGTGCCGGCCATTCCAGTTGACGGTGACGATGGATATATCAGATACGGATGGGGACTTCATTTGCTTGTAGAATCAGGTGCTTGAGATCCTGGTCCGAACACACCCGTCGCTTCTGAATCTCTCTTCTGAGCCGAAGTGTATCGGGCAGGCAGCCGATATTCCAGAGGAAGTTGCGGAACTGGGCGATCTTCCGCTTTCCCTTGTACGGAATCATTAGATGGTCTCTGAGAACGCCCTTCAAGGTCGGGAGTTCGTAGTTCTTGAGCAGGGAACGGAGGTTGTTGCGTTCTCCAAGAAGCTCCCGCCAGACCATTCCCTTCGTCTGCCTGGTCACTCCGCCAAAGTGATGATAGACGATCGCGCGAGGGGCCGTTGTGATTCGCTGACCGAATAGCCAGAGCCGCCAGGACAGGTCGACATCCTCGTGGTACATGAAGAACCGTTCGTCGAACGCACCTGCATCGAGAAGCGCCTGTCGTCGAAAGATCGCAGCCGCCGCGGGGGCGAAGAGGACATCGGCCGGCTTATCATATTGACCCTTGTCTTCTTCGAGCATCCCTCTGTCCCAGGTGTATCCCAGGCGATTCATACAGCCTCCTACACCGTTGATAACCCCCTGCTGGTCGTAAAGCCTCATCTTGGAGGCCACTGCAGCCAGCCCAGAATCCGATTCGATTGTTTCCAGGAGTTCTCCGATGAAGTCAGGTTCCAGAAAAAGATCGGTGTTGAGCAGCAGCGTATATCTTGTTGTTGTCTCGCGAAGCCCCAGGTTGGCAGCTCGGGCGAAACCAAGGTTTTCTGATACTTCGATCAGCCGCGTGCCAGGTCTATTCGACCTGATCCACTCTCCGCTGCGGTCCGTCGAACCTCCGTCAATGACAAGAAGCTCAAATCGCGAATACCGCTGAGCGTCGATCGTCTCGAAAAGTTCGGGAAGAAACCGTCTGCCGTTATAGTTGATGATGACAGCCGTGACAGTTGGGGTCATTTTGCCGGCTTCTTTCTTCTTCGCCGTTCGCTCCATCGGGACTTGGCGATTTTTAGCAGCGGTCGGTTCAGCTGGGCAACCAGTTGTTCACGTTCTTCCAGCAGTAGTCGGATATGTTCCTGCCGGGCATTTGCAAGGAACTGGACATCGGCGTGGATCCTCTCCCTGGATTCCGTTAGTTGCTGCAGCCGCTTGAAGATCGCGGTGAACTCCTCTTTGGCGACGAGGCGCTCCCAGCCGCTTTCCATCGACCCCACATCGTCCTTGATTCCCAGGGGGAGAGAGGAGACCTTTTTCTTACTGATCAGATAGACTTTTCGATACGAAGGCGGCTTCTTGTCTTCACGGTAGCAGTATTTGTTGTAGAGGGAGTTGAAGTCTGCGATCGCTCGGGCGTCCTTTTGTTGAAACAAGTGCCATGTCAGCAGCTGCATCTGTTTCCAGCGGGGGAGGTAACCGCTGGGGAAACACTGAAGCTGGAAACCGTTTTCCTCGCAGAACTCTTCAATCAACTCAGTTCGAGGAAGACCGAGCAGGCGGTGCTCATGAAGAAAGCGTAGGTCGAGTGTTTCGGCGAGTTCCTTTTCTGCAGCTTCGACTTCGTCAGAGAAGAACGGAGCTCCCACGAGTACCCACTGCCGACTGACTCGAAAGAGCTCTTCGAGATATCCGGGGCGATCGGCCGGCTGGATATGTTCGAGTACATCGAGGGAGACCACCAGATCGAACGCCTCATTCTCGAACGGCTGAGACAGTGCGTCGGCGGGGTGGTGGCTGGGGTGATCGCATTGACGAACGTCGGTTGTAACGACTTCGATATCCTCTCGACCGGCTGCCAGGAAGTCTCTGACCGTGGCCAGGTGCCCGTGCTGATCTCCGAGGTATCCCCCGACATCCAGAATGTGGCTCACTTCGAGGTGAGCCGCTATTTCCCCGGCAAGCCTGTATCTCTGGTAAAGGTCGAATGGGAGGGTCCGTGCCAGGTACTCACTCGTTGCTGGAGCCAAGTCGAATCTGATCTCGGAGATCTCGACTGACGGCCCCCCCGGGATCGGTTCGAACACGAGGTGATGACCTCCTTGCGGGAGAAGGAATCTCAAATCTTCGAGCCTGTGCTCCAGGTTCTCCGTGGTCAGTTCCAGTTCCGCCAGAACCAGGCTGTTAAAGCGGATTCTCAGCTGGGTGAATCCGGGAGCGTGGCTTGCAAGGAGCTGCAGTGTCACTCTGCGGGGTGAAGGTTCAGGGTTGAGTAGGTAGATCGAGGCCTGGGATTCAAGCAGTTGCCGCTTTCCGGAGGCCAACGGTCCCCACCCCGATCGAGGAACTGCCTGGAAACCTCCAGCCGTAGACGTGTCCCAATGGATGAAATCTTTCTGGTCGGAAATGTAGTCGTGTTTGAAGGCTGCGCTTCCCTTCCACGTCTCGGATCCAGGGAATCCTGCAATAAATTGAAAGTTATAAGGGAGTGCCGAGATTCGGAATCGGCATTCCATCCCGAGATCGCGCAAGAGCCCGATCCAGAATGAAGGTGGACGTTCGAAGCAGTGGCTCGGTTCTCTTTCCTCGAAGAAGAGTGGATCGGGTGTGGCCCCTACGATGATGCCGTCGGACTTGAGTAGCCGGACCGCTGACTTGAGACACTTCCAAGGTTCCGGCAGGTGTTCGAGAGCATCGAAGATCGTGATGATATCGATCGAACTGTCGGCGAAGGGCAGGTCGTGGATGTCACCCCGCACCAGGTTCTCCCTTAGAGAGCGCTCCTGGACGAGGGCATAAGAGCTGACGTCTATTCCATAAGCCGAATAGCCTCGGTGCAACGCCTCGCGAACAAGGTATCCGTAGGCGCTGCCCAGGTCCAGCAGCGTTCCGGGAGCCGGACGAATGAGGGTGAGGATGTCCAGCCAGTCCTTCCACATACCCTGAAGCGTGGAGTACCCCTCTGTGGGATAGCCGCTGGTTGCGCCACTGTAGTAGTCGTGACTGTACAGCCGATCCAGATCGCTTGATCCGTTTGCGAAGTCGCATATTTTTGGGGTCGTTGACTGCGGTCCTGGCATAGTTGATTCCGAGTGGCAGCGGACGGGTTAAGTTTAGGAGTGAATCGAAATCTTGGCAAGTTCGAGCGTTGAGCAGCACCCTGGCCAACTGGCTGATGCGAGGAATTTTATGTTGTCAGCAACGACCGAATTCGATATGATCCTCCCTGATGAGCAGTGTTGCATGCTGCCGTGGTGCAGGCATTTGGCGGAAGAAGCTGCAAAAAAACTTGCAACTTTCGAAGCCACGCAACATCTTGTTAAGTTCGATACGCGCAGACTGGCGCTGAAAAGGTAGCTTTCATCGGCGAAAGCAGGTGGGCGGGCATTTTCAAGTCAGGAGCGGTGAGGTAGACTTTTTGCTGAATTCTTTTGTATTGAGTGCTTAAAGTTTTCTGTTCATGGTTTGGTTTTATCTTAAGGAGGTATGCTAAATGAACAAGGCAACTAAACTATTAGTGGCCGTACTGTTGGTGTTGTTCCTCGCACCGGCTGCCTACGCTCAGGTAACCGACAACGGTTATAACGCTTACGGGCAGGCGATCCAGACGAAGAACATGCCGGCAGGTGTGGTGAACGAACCGGGTTCCCAGCTGATCTATTTGCTGGATACCGGGGTTGACGCCAAGGGAATGTATTCTGGACATGAGGACTACGCGAGCAAGAGTGTTTATGATCTCTCTGCTGGCGACATTGACATGTCCGCCTTTCGGAATTTCATCAGTGTGACAAACACGAACCCGACCGAAGCTGTCACGGTTCACTTCCGTTTTCTGTCCAGCTATCGCTATCTGGTATGGGATGGAAGCGACTGGGTCTGGAGCTACAACTGTGAGGACCTTTTGGACTTTCTGGTTGTCCTGACCTGTAACGACACGATGTTGATCGATCCGTTCGACTACGACATCCCCGGTACGACGTTGAACACCAAAGCCCGGTTCTTCGGATCCGCCAGTGCGCCTGGTATCCTGAAGGGTATTCCGGCCCGGACGTTTGACGATGGCCGCTTCTTCCTGTTTGTGACCGCCTCGGCTGACGTCGCACAGATCGTTGGTTCCCCGTCGAGTGCCACCAATCTTACTGGTGGAGCCCATCCCGAAGGTGGAGACATCATCGCTGATTGGCGCTATCCCCGGGAACTCGTTCCTGAGAACAGCGACGGTGATGCAATTGGTTTCGATGATTGCGACGACGCCGACACGCTCTACATGGGTTGGAGAACTGGAATCATCGACAACAACCTGCATATCCTCAACGCTACTGCAGTGTCGTTCAACTACCTGACTGGGTTTGGCACGATCGCTATTCCGACTGCTTACCTGGAAGGTGCTGCGAACGATGCCGCTTACGGTGTGGTTGCCTATGCACGTCCGGCTGTTGATTTGGGCGCTGATGGGAATAGCAGCCCCATCACGGGTGGACCCGATGGTGATGGTCCTCCGGCTCCGAAGTGGGTGATGTTGACTGGAACTGAGCTGGTTCCGTGGTCACAGAAGGCGACGACCACCGCTGGTGGTTATGCGACCAGTTATGCTCTCAGAAATGAAGCTCATGGTGGCGACACCCTGAGCCGAGGTGGCGTGATCACTTCTTGGGGCGGATCGCTCGGTTGGACGCTGTTCCCGATTGACGGCCCAACTTATGATGGAATGCTTCCGGAAAACCAGTTCCTGTTCTTCGTCTCGATGTTGGACGACTACAATGGTTCCAACAACGCCAAGAAGAGCTCGAGCATTCCTGAGTCGGATTGGTCCTACGGTATCGATGGAGCGAAGACGAACTACCAGGTTCTCGTTTACAACAACGACGAAGAGCTGTTGCAGTTCGACGATCCTGAAATCCCGGTGTCACCGCCGCCGCAGTTCATCCAGATTTCCATCAATATCTCGGTCCGTTGCTTCGACGCGTTCGATGCCAACTACAACACCGAGTTTGATGACTTCTCGATTGCTGACCTGCAGTCACTCGGTGGCCAGGATCTGATCGACTTCCTCGCGGTTCCGGTTCCGGTGAACGATGAAAAAGGTCCGGGTTGGATCAAGTTCGTTCGCAACCAGTCCGTGGAAGCCGAAGAGCACGATGGATCGGCAGGTACGTTCCTGACGATCGCTCAGCAGGTTTACCTGTTCGAGGGCTTCGGTACTTCGTGGTGGTCCCCGACCGTCGCGTACACGCCGTTGCCGCGTTAGTTAGCTCTTTCGGGAGTTAGCTTAAAACTTGGGAGGGGGGGATATATGCCCCCCCTCTTTTTTTATGCATGGAGGAATCGTGGGGAAGACCGCGACGCTGCTACTCGCCTGTGTGGCGCTACTACTACTTGGGTGTGGAGAGGTGGTCAAGTTCGAGGGCGAGTGGGAGAGATTGAACCGAGACCTTGATGACGTAGCCGCTCCTTCCGAGGTGAATGAATATGCCATCGCGTTCGATGGGGATCGGATGCTTTCAGCGTGGACTGGAATTCGTGAAGATCGGACGGTTCTGCAGGTTGCCATTTCGAGGTCGGGGAGTGAGGCTTCGCAGGTAGAGCGCTTTGTGCTCGACACCCGGGAGGGAATCATCTTTTCTCCAAAGATGATTCCTGTTGAGTCCGAGATCGTTCTTGCGTGGATGCTTAGACGAAAAGTTGACGGAGGAGTGGTCTACGATATACAGGTGTGTACAGTGGACAACACCGGACGCTTCTCTCCCGTTACTACTCTTGGAAAGTCAGTCGGGATCCAGCGTTTTCACATGGTGAAGACCAAGCAGGGGGAGTTACTCGCTGGTTCAGTACCGAATGGCGAGAGTAAGGAGAGGAAGTTGCTCCTTTTTCTCCGCAAGGGGGGAGAGTGGAAGTCCTGTCGATTGGGCGCTAATGAGGAGTGGTTGGGTGAAAAACCCGAGATCAGCGTGGGTGAGAGTTCGATAGCGCTGGCGTGGATGTTGGATGGTGAGATTCAAGCGGCCCATTCTCTGGATGGGGAGTCCTGGATTCGCGATCGAATCGAAGGAACGTCAGAAGGCGTCTTAAGTCGGGTGGGCACCGTCGGAGGTGAGCATTGGATCGCCTTGATGAAGGAAGATCGATGGAGACCGGGTGTTGACGTGCGGTTGCTCAGGTCGAATCTGCTGGATTCCAGCTGGATTTCCGAGGAGGAGATTCTTCGGATCGAAGGCAGGAGAGTTTCGCTTTCTTTTGGCCGAGGGCTCGGCGACGAAATCCTCCTTGGAATATGGAGATCCGACGCGGTGAAGAATTGCAGGAGAATAGACGCTGCAAAGTACGGTGGAGGTTGGGAAGTACTTCCTGTCAATGGCCCGGCAGAGGCCTGTATGCAGTCCCAGTCCCCGTCGGTCGTCGAGGTCGGGGATTCTACGTTGTTTTCGTGGCAAGAGTGGAATGGCTCCGGTGGAAAGGTTAAACTGGCTCGTGTTAGCAGGCAGTTCGAACTATGGCCAGAATCCCCGCTGCTGGTTGTAGAGGACGGCTCTGAGGTCGCGTATTCGGCGCCGAAGCTGGCGGCGGATAGGGGGGAGCGGGGGGTTCTCTTCTGCTTTTCATATGAACCCAGGGGGGGACCGATGCAGGGGACGATCAATCGAGGGAACCTGGTCGTTCAACGGTGGTTTCAAGGAATGAGTGTTGGATTTTATTGAGTTTACTGCAAGAACTGTGCTGTAGTAATTTAGAATATAGTCGTTTTAAGCGATTCTTGATGCGTCGTTGTGAGGAACGAATCGAATTATGGTAAGAAAGAGCATTTTAGGTTTTTTGGTTGTTAGCTTCCTGACTTTGAGTCTGTGGGCGCAGTCTCCGCCTGCAATCAACCTAACGGCGGGCACTTCGTCGTTTCAGGTAAGGACGAACGATATCGCCCGTTTCAGTGGGACGGTTGTCGATGCGGACGGAGATCCGTTAACCGTTACCTTCTCAGCTTCATCGGTCGGGCCGATTTCGCTCGCAACCACGACTCAGTCCGGGCAAGGGAGCGTCTTCTTTGTCAACTCATTCACCGTACCGTCGGCAGCTTTGGGAACGACGATAGTCGTGACGGTCACGGCTAGTGACGGCAATACCGCTCCGGTGACGCAGGATTTGACGTTCACGGTCACGGGTGAGAATCGGCCTCCCACTGTAATCGCCATTCTGGCTGACACTAAGGGAGATTCTCCCTCCAATCCCTTGCCCAGTCCGGGTTCCATCCCGTTCGCCGTTTCTGTTAATGACCCGGATGGCCACGGGACCTACGCCTATAGCTGGGGATACGAAATGCTGAGCGGGGACTTCTGTTCAGGAGAGTTCCCGCAGATCTATGGCGCTTCTGCTGAGACAGGCTGGGTGCAGCTGGGGGCGCTGTCCTCGGATGCAACGTTTCGGGTGTCGATCAGGGTTACCGATGAAAGCCTTTCAGCGACCAGTAATTTCACCGCTTACGTTGCTGCTAAAGAGGGTGGATGTCTTGGTGGTGGTGGCGGCGGCGGAACCAACGCGCCGACAGTTGTACTTTCCACGAACCTACCCTCGAATATCGCAGCTCCGGGCCAGGGGTTCACGGCATCGCTGAGGGGGACATCAAATGAGACTATTTCCTTTGTTCTGCGTGCTTCGACGACCAATTCAAAGGCCGCTGCCCCCATCGTCGTCAACACAAGTCGGTCGGGTTGTTCCAACGGATGTACCGTTACGAAGACGCTGTACGCTCCAACGACAGGGTCGCGTTACTATCTCTGGCTGGATGTAACGGGTAACGCCGGGACGACTTCGCGCACCCTGACAATCGTCGTGAGTGACTCTGGCGGTGGCGGCGGCGGTGGCGGTGGTGACGGAGGCGGTGGAGATACGACGTGCGGGGAACGCAACATCTCTGTCAAGTCGGAGGCCACGAATACGGTCTTTCAGGTGAGTGAATCAGAAAGAGCCGATGCACAGGCCGGGGGCGATCTCCGTGTCGAGGAAGTATGCTTTGGAAATTTCGGATGTGAGAACCAATACTTCACCCCGCTGACGGAAGCCCAGTTTCTTGCGAAATATGGCTGTGTCGTCAAGGGATCTGTCCGAATTCAGTACAGGTTTTCAGGTGAAACGCTTCAGACCGCACAGAGCGGTGCAACGGTTCAACGGTCAATCACTTCATTTCCTGAGGAGATTGAAGTCAAGGCACTTCCCTCGAACTTCACCAGCCCTGTCTATACTTGGGCGTTGAATGGTACGGGGACGCTGAGTGCCCAGTCAGGATCGACCGTGAAGGTGAACATTGCATCCCTTCCGCAGACTGGAGGCTCGTCCGTTGTTACGTTGACTGCAACGGAAGCTTCTGACCCGAGTTCAAGTGCTCAGGCGACGGTGACATTTCAGTTGACGTCGTCGATTGTGCGTTCAGCTCAGATGGGTTATAGCCTGGCCGGACAGAGCCAGCAGAAAGCAAATAACGGTACTGTTGTTGCGACGAGTATCTCCTCTTTTCCTGAGACGATTCCACTCGAGGCGTTTGAGGCGAACTTTGACGAGCCCGTCTACAACTGGACTCTGGTCTCGGGTTCGGGAACAGTCACGGCTGCTTCGGGCAAGACTTCTTCATTGCGCATCGCGACGTTAAACGGTTCAGAAAGTGGTTCCTCAGTCGTGCGGTTGACCGTATCGGAGAGTGCCAACCCGAGTCAGTCCGTCCAGGTCACTGTGACGTTCCAGTTAACCGCTCCAGCCGTAGCGAACCCGCCGACGGATGTGAGCTTTCTGGTTTCACCTCCGGGTGGAGCAGAGGTCGACACCCTAATTCTCTTGACGGCAACTGCAGTCTCAGGCATCGGATCGCCGTTTGATGCGTTGGATTTCAGCTGGTCGGTGACCTTGGATGGCAGCCCCGTTGGCGTGATGACCAATCGGGATCGAGCCGTTGTCGAAGTCCCGGCGACACTGGGAACCGAGGGTGTCTTGAGGATCGAACTCGTTGCTAGTGAAGGCGGGAATGCCGCATCACCGGTGGTCCAGCAAGTGCAGGTGAAGCTCCCTGTGCAGTACTTCGCGCATTTTGGCGTGGGGAGCGTCCCCGGTTCCCAGGACGAATTGCGTATGGAACTGGTTGTGGTGAACGATTCCGAGCACGACATCTCGAATGCCTTCGTGGAGTTCTCTGACCGATCCGGGAATCCCATTGAACTGGATATCAACGGAGATATTGGCTGGAATTACTCCTTCGCCCTGATGTCCGGTGTCGGTCAAAGCCTTTCTATTCGCAGCCCGGTCCCAGAGACGAAGACCGGATGGTTGAAGCTGTCCACCGGTGTTCGCGTCAGTACGATCGTGATCTTTAAGACCGTCAATTCAATGACGGAAGAGGTCATCAACGAAGTCTCCCTGTTCCCCTCCTCCCTCGGCCGGCGGTTCACTACGGCTCTTCGGGAAGGTCCGAATAACAACCTTGGTTTGGCGTTGGCTAATCCTTCATCTGAGCAGGTCACTCTGGAGATCGCGATCACCGAGGTGATCGAAGGTGAAAAAGGATTCTCGATGGTCAGGGAGATCACGCTGGGGCCTGGTGGCCAGACGGCTATGTTCCTTCCTGAGATCTTCAATCGACTCCCGATTCCGTCGGACTTCGCCGGTGGGGTTCTTACGATTGAAGTCGCATCTCAGGGGCAGGATGGTGTGATAGCGACCCTCTTGAGGCAGAACACGGGTTCTCTGTCGACTGTCCCGCTTGCCGTGCGCTCCGAATAGTTGTCTGGAAGAGATCGCCGCTGTTACCGTAGCGGGGGCGGCTTCGAGCCCCCGCTGCCTTTCTCTGAGCCCAGACTTCCCCTACTCTTATCTTCAGGAAGGGGGAACCTTCTTACGCTCTGTGGAGTAAAATAGGATGATGATTCCATTACTTTCGGCACTCTTACTCTCGACATCTTTGACTGGCTCGTGGAGGGTGATCCTCGAGGAGCGTCCTGAACTCCCGATGCATATTGTTGTCACTGACACGAACCAGTTTGCAGCCTACGATCCCGACTGGTCTCCTGCCAGTGTCGTTGAGTTCAAGGTCGGGGAGGATTCGCTCTCCTTTCGGACAATCAAGGGTGGCACGCTCCTGGGTGTAACCCTTGAAGGACAGGCTCTCGGAGATCTGATGACTGGAAAGACTATCTCCCAGGTCTACCAGTACACGACGGAGTCTTCATTCAGAGCTGTCCGAATCAGTGACACACCATTTTCTCGACCTCCTGATTGGGTCAGTGAAATCCGGAAGAACGGTGTTGTTGACCTGATCGGATATCTTGTGGAAAAAGCCCCTCGTACCGATTTCGAGACCTTCAGGAGTTTTTGGCAGACGGATGCGGAGCCCCGTTTTTACATGTTCATCCACTCGCAATTGTACGGAGACGGTTCGGATAACGGCGCAAGAAGGGAGGAGATTCTCCGCCAGGTTTTTGAGTCGTTGGCTGGATACTCCCCGGAAATCCTTGCAGAGGCGAGGAAGGGTGCTGCATCTAAGCTGAAGAAGGAGGGGAAGAATCTACCCGACTCGGTGGTCTTGGTCCCTCCTGCGCTTGTACCTGTTGAAGAAGGTTTGATCAAGTTTGCCAGTCTCGACAATCCGGACGCCTGCTGTGGAGCTCCGAGCTACTTCATCGAAGAGTTCCTGTACCTCCCGGTAGAGTCAGCCTCAGCCGCCAGGTAATACGAATTTCGCAGACCCCATTACACTTTGAGATCCACTGACATTTCACGTCAAACATGCTGCCCTGTGACAAGATTGGGCAGGCTTAGCCGGGCATTCCGACCTCTGGCGAACTCTATCGATTCTCTTGCCCGGCCGTGCATCAATACCGCGATTCATCCCACCTTGTTTCTTTTCTCTTTACCGCCTAACGAAACTCCGCTGATTTCAGTGCTGAACGTCGCGCAGGTTAATCCTGCGTCGGCGGACAGACTGACAGCAAAGCACCGAGGTGAGCCGAAACTGTTGAACTGTATCGGCAGTCACAGACAATTCCGCGGGTAGTGCGGAATAATTTCAATCAATGCAGTCTGAGAGGAATCTCAATCGACTCGCAGTAGCCTGCGGTGGGTGAAAAACTTTCATCCGCCGGTATTTAGGATAAGAAGAGAAATGATTAGGAAAGTTTTTGCGGTAGTAGTAGTTGTTGTTCTTTCATGTGTGGGCCTTCTGTTTGGGCAGAGCGGTAATTCCGCCCCTGAATTCCTTGTTCCTGTCTCGAGTTTCACGGTTCGAGAGGGCGATATTGCGCGGTTCAGCGGAACCGCTTCTGATCCTGACGGGGACCCGTTCAAGCTCGACTTCGCGGTGGTCTCGGGAGCGGGAGTCTCGCTGGATTTAACTAGCCAGGATGGTAACGGGAGTCTGTTTTTTGTGAATTCCTTTCGGGTTCCCCAGGGATCTTCCGGGAAAACGATTGTCGTTCAGGTTTCAGCGTCCGACGGCAGCAACGCTCCCGTTTCGACGACGTTCAGTTTCACTGTAACCGGCACGAATCACCCGCCCACTGTAACCGCCGTTCTGGCTGACAGTAAGGGAGATTCTCCCTCCAACCCCCTGGTAAGCCCGACGTCAATCTCTTTTGCAGTCTCAACGAATGACCCCGATGGTCATGGGAGCTATGCCTACAGCTGGGGTTTCCGTGTTCAATCAGGGATCTTCTGTTCAGGAGAGTTCCCGCACATCTTTGGGGCCTCTGCTGAGACCGGGTGGATTCAGATTGGAAGGATGTCGACCGACGCGGTCATCGAAGTGAATGTGGTCGTGACGGATGAAACCCACGTGGCTCGTGACAGCTTTTTAGCCTATGTAGCGGCCGCACCGGGTGGATGCTCCTCTTCAGTCGGGGGAGGCTCTGGAGAATCCCCGGGTCTCACAGGTATAGACCTGACCACAAGTCTGATCTCGAATACAGCTACGCCGGGCCAGAGCTTTACCGCTAAGATGACCGCCACCTCGCCGGAAGCGATCACCTTCACATTGCGAGCTTCGACGACAAACAACAAAGCTACGGCTCCTGTCATTTTGAAGACGACGCGGAGTGCTTGCCAGTCGGGTTGCACGGTAGAGCAGAGGCTGACTGCTCCCATTTCAGGTTCTCGGTACTATCTATGGCTTGACGCAGAAGATTCCGGTAGCTCAGCCGGGGATGCGTTAACAGTATTCGTTGAGGCGCAAGGTGGATCGGGCGGATCTGGCGGAGGGACCACTCCTTCCTGCTCAGAATCCCCAAGCTGGGCATCCAGTACCTGCGGTACCAAGGTATATGCTGGCTGCGGTGGCTCAGTTGTCGGCGGTCAGGATATTGAGCTCGTCGGGCAGATCGATAATCCGATCTTCGGCACCTGCGTTACCTGTCCCGCGAGGTTCGAATGGACCATCATCAATAGTGGTGGGATTACAGGACTCGTGCTGGAAAACGGTAAAACCGCCAGGTCCACTCTTTCCACGCCGAAGGTAACCGAGGCGAAGACAGTGACCTTGCAGTTTACTGGTTCGGCGAACAACTGCTCGGCATCGGACCAGGTGATGATTCAAGTCGTCCCGGACGAACAAACAGTAACCGAGGCGGACCTCAAGGTGACCGGTCCTGCGTCAGCGATCGTGGGTCGGATCGACCAGACAGTGAACTATACTATCGTGGTCAAGAATCATGGGCCCGCGACGGCGACTGGGGTCAACTATTCTCAGCCCTTGCCGGCAGGTCTCGAGTTCATTTCTGGCAGTTTCGGCTCGATCAGTTGCGGTGTTGTGGCCTCAAGTGTCCAGTGCGACCTGGGGACACTGACGAACGGGAAGTCGTTACTCGGGTCAATGACCTTTAAGGCGAACGAGGAAGGAGCTCCGACGGTCGTTGCGAGTGTTTCAGGCAACGAAGATGATCCGGTCGCATCGAACGATTCTGCGACGCTGAAGCTGCAGATCGAAGGAGAACCTGGGGTCGATCTCGAAGTCTCGGGACCTGCTGAGACGCAGATCTCCGAAACCGGAGCGGAGTTGGCCTATAGTGTCCGCGTAACGAACAATGGACCCGACAAGGCGTCGAGTGTCGTCTTGAACCACCCGATCCCGTCCTACCTGAAATTCGTGGCGGGTCAGTTCGGGATCGCACAGCCCTGCTCAGATATGGGTGATAGGGCGGAGTGCAATCTGGGTACTCTGACGAAAGGCCAGAGTAGGCACGTCAACTTCACCTTCGAGGCCAGCCAGGGAACTACTGACTCCGTGGCGCTCAGCGTAACCGCAGCGGAAACCGAACTCAAGGAGGAGAACAATAGCTTCAGTATCTCGTACGAAATCGAAGATGCGAGCGGAATCGATTTGGCTTTGAGTGGTCCAGCGAACATACCGGAGGTCACCGTAGGTGATGAGATTTCTTATAAGGTTTCCGTTGCCAATCATGGGCCGGAAGACGCCAGTGGGGTCAGGCTGAGACATCCTGTTCCGGGTAACATGAAGCTAATCTCCGCTTTGGCAGATTCGGCGAATTGCTCCCAGACTGGTTCAGAAGTCTCCTGTGTCCTGGGGAAGATTGCCGCGGGAACGAGTCAGGAAGTCGCATTCTCTTTTGAAGCAACTGATGCAGGTTCTCCTTCAGTGACTGTCTCGGTGGAGGGCACCCCGGAAGACAAGGATTCTTCCAATAATTCCCTGACGATAGCCCATAAAGTGGCCGCAGTTTCGGATTTGGAGGTTTCAGGTCAGTCGGATTCGGTTCGGATGACGAAAGAAGAGCCCTACTCCTACGAAATCTCGATCAAGAACAACGGCCCCTCTGCGGCTTCCAACGTTCTTGTCGTTGTGACCTTCTCGAACGAACTCTTGATCGATCAAGCGGGGCCGAACTCGGCTCAGTGTGCAGTCGATTCAGGTCAGATGTCATGTGAGTTAGGTTCCCGTGGGGTGGATGAGACGAACGGCTTTGCCGTCATGCTCACGGCGCCGACGACTGGGGAGTTTTCGGCTGAGATTCACGTTTCTGCAGATGAGCAGGATCCGGATCTCAGTAACAACACCTCGCATGCGACCCTGATCGCAACCGAGGCTGCCACGCTACTGTTCCCCCATTCAGTTTTGGGCCGGGAACCTTTCCCGAAGAACCCCTTCGTTGGAATCGCGGTCTACAACCCTGGTTCAGAGCCAACCGATGTTGAGTTTCTGGCTCTGGATGAGTTCGGAGACGTGCTCGATCGAATCAGGCTGAGCGAACTCGAAAACAGACTCCTGCCGCCCAACGGACAGATTGCGAGGACGGCGCGGGACATCACGGATCGGACCGGGGTCAAGACGCTGTCAGCTCGGGGAGTGGATAGTCCTGTTGAGGGATTCTTCCTCCTGGGAGATATCACTCTCTCTTCGTTGGATGGCGTCGCCGGCAACTTTGTCGAGGCAGAGGACTTGGTCTTTCCAATTGCGAAGGAGAGTGCGACTGAGTCGACCCAACTAGTGCTCTATAACCCTTCGGTACAGGAGGGCGTCAGCGTCGTCCTCAGGCTGTATGATTCCAGCGGCAGAGCTTTAGATGCTGCCACAACCGCACTTCCACCGATGGGTTCGCTGGGAACGAGTATTCCGGACCTTTTTGGGATCTCCAATGTGGGCGGTTACATCGTAGCCTCAGCCCAGAACCCTATCAGAGGGCTTGCCGTGTATTCCAACGGGAGTGAAATCATGGCCTTGCCGGCTCAGGCATACCAGAGTGTCAAGCGCCTGATCGTCCCGCATTTCTTCTCCCTCAACGAGGACACGACAAAGCTCACATTGCTGAATACCGGTGCGGAACCGGTTCTGACGTTTGTCAAAGCCTACAGCGATGAAGGACAGTTTCTGGATGGGGCTGTTATTGAGCTTGAAGCCGGCGGAATGAAGGAGCGAGCAGTGCAGAATCTGCTCCACCTTCCCGCAGAGGTTATCACGGGATATCTCATCATTGATTTCGATGCCACCGGATCATCACAGGGTGCGTCTGACGGAGTGGCTGTCCAGGGATTTGTCACCTTTACGACGGGTGGAGCGAAGACACTGGCCGCTTTGCCTTTGAGGGAGAGTGGTGATAGTGACAGCAAGTTCCTCCATGTGGCACAAAGCCAGGAGTTCAGGCTCTTCACCGGACTGGCAATCCTGAATCCAGGTGGCACGGCAACCGACGTAACGGTCCGAGTTTTCGACGAGGACGGCCAACTGACTGCTGAAAGAACAATCACCGACCTCGGCGGGGGTCACCGGGTTCTCAAGCTTTTGGCGGAGTTCCTGGAGGAGCCGGGGTTTGAAGCAGTTGGAGGGCACTTCGAGGTAGTCTCTGAGTCTCCTGTTGTGGTTTTCGCCCTCTTTGGTGATGCGCACCAGCGGTACCTCGCTGCCATCGAGGGACAGGTTCGCTGACCGGGTTGTCGGTTTCAGACGAGGGGAGTTCTCTGGGAGGAGGACTCCCCTCTCTTCTGTCTCCGCGTCATTTGAGTTCTCTGGCCATGAATGAAGGACTCACGGGCTGTGAGTCCATTCGTGCAGGAGTCGACAGATTCCGAACTCCTGACGGTCAGACCGAATCGAAAAAGGGGCCATCCGTTCCCGAGTATCGTACGCCTGCAAGTTATCCTGATCGGTGGTTGCGACGTTGAAGTAATAGTCGCCCGGTAGCAACTGGACTTCCGGGAACAAAAGCCGGGCCAGGTAGGATTGCTCGTCGAGTTGTTCCAGTTTGACCCCTTCCATCGTGGTAGCGGTTGTGTAGACGACGATCCCATCATTTCGGACCACCGCAATCGCAATTCCCGGAGTCCCGCGGAACTCCTTTCCAAAGACAGCTTTTACCGTGACTTCCAGATCCGCTCCGCAGGGAATCTCAGTGGCAGTCGTCTCCAGCCCCTCGAGGGCGACGTTTTCGATCCAGCAAATGGATGAGGACCGGCTCTGCCCCACGGTTTTCGCTTCTGCTTCGCCTTCACGGACGAACGCATTGTACTGGTCGACAACCCGATCGGCCTTTCCCAGAGCCATGACCTTACCTTTATCGAGCCAGAGGGCGCGACTACACAGCGTTCTGACCTGATAAAGGTTGTGGGAGCAGAACAAGATCGTACCGCCGGATCGTTTGAAGTCGATTACCCGGTCGGTACACTTCTTCTGGAAGTGCTGATCCCCGACGGCGAGGGCCTCGTCGATGATGAGGATCTCGGAATCGAAGCCGGTGGCAACAGAGAATCCGAGACGGAGATACATCCCAGAAGAGTAGGTTCGAACGGGCTGGTCGATCTGGCTGCCCAGTTCACTGAAATCGATAATCGCCTGTTCCCGCTGGCGGACTTCTTCCCTGGCAAGGCCCATCATGGCACCATTGAAGTAGATGTTCTTCCTGCCGGTGAACTCGGGATGAAAGCCGGCTCCGAGTTCCAGAAGAGCTGTGACTGTGCCTCCGACACGGATCTCTCCGCTGGTCGGGAAGGCTGTTCCGGTGAGGATTTTCAAAAGAGTACTCTTGCCGGCACCGTTGTCACCGATGACCCCAAACGCTTCTCCTTTCTCGACGCTGAAGCTAACGTCGTTCAAGGCCGTCAGGACAGTGTGGGAGGGGCGATTCAGGAACAGTTCACGGAATAGAGCTCGAGGCCCCGGGTATAGCTTGTAGTTCTTTGTCAACTGGTGGCTCTCGACCGCCGCACTCATATCAAGTCCACCAGATCCTTTCGAGTCCGATTGAGCACCGTGTGTCCCGTCACCAGCGAGACCAGGGCAAAGACGGCCAGATAGGTCAGCCCGAAAACGGAAGGGGAAGGGGTGCCGAAGACCACATGCCGATAGGCTTCCACCATGTGGGTCAGCGGATTCAGGTTCAGGAGCAACTGAAAGAAGTCGGGAGCCCGGGTCTTCGGATACACAATGGGTGTCATCCAAAAGAGAAACATGAAGAGGATTCCAATGACCTGGGAGATGTCGCGAAAGAACACGTTAAGCGATCCGATAATGAGTCCCCAGCCGTACATTAGCATGATCTGGACGAAGAAGAGCAAGGGGAGCAGGTAGATCGCCGAGAGGTCAAGAGTCCCAATTACAAGGAGGATGAGGAAGAACGCGAGGAATCCCAGGACCTGGTGAATAATCGCCGAGAAGACATAGCTGAGCGGGATGGTCTCGAGAGGGAATCGTACCTTCTTGATGAGATTGCTGTGTTCGATGAAACCTCGAGCCGAACGTATGGTACTTTCTTGAAGAGCGGTCCAGGGGAGAAGAGCGCAAAAGACCAACTGGGCGAATCTTCCCGTCGAGTCATCTGGACCGAAGCGGATCTTGAGAACGGCAGAGAAGATAATCGTGTACAGAGCCAGTTGACAGAGGGGGTTGAGGACCGACCAGAACATCCCGAGGATTGAACCTATGTAGCGGGAACGGACATCCCGCCAGACCAGTTCATTCAGCAGGTGGCGCCTCTTCAGGATCGTCGAGAGCATACTGGTGTTTCTCAGACCCTCTGCAGCATCGGACTTCTTACTTAACATTCCCGGGACAACCGTGTCAGAATGCTCGAATCGATCGGTTTCGTCGAGGCGTTGACGTTCAGGGGTCGCTCCTGACGGCAATAAGAGCAAATTCTGAGCAGTCAGTATAGCATTACAGCCGTGAAATTTAAGGCAGTCCGTAAAGTACCGGAAACGAAGTCGAGAACACGCCAGGTGGGGGCATGGTTGCCTTCAACAGTCATCGGCATCATTTTCGTTTTTTTACCTCTGGTTTTCAGTTCGATAGGTTGGGACAAGTTCCGCTTTCCCAAGGAACTCATTGGGCTCTCTGGAATCTTGGTAGCCGGTGTCCTGTACGTGGCTCTGAATGGATTCCGCATTCGTTTGAGGCTACTGAGCTGGGAATCTCTGCTGCTGGCATCTTACCTTTTTCTCATCCTTCATACCCTTTTGGTAT
This sequence comes from Acidobacteriota bacterium, assembly GCA_020350445.1. Classification (GTDB taxonomy): domain Bacteria; phylum Acidobacteriota; class UBA6911; order RPQK01; family JAPXNP01. The sequence continues at coordinate 2,346,932 of CP070717.1, forward strand.
CGGGTCACGGGCATAGTTGGTTTGGGGTGTTAACGATTGGCTTGTTCGTGGTGCTGCTGCTTCTGCTCCGCGGCCTGTGTTCAGCAG
>CP070717.1:2347118-2362730 GCA_020350445.1 Acidobacteriota bacterium
TGGTTGAACTCGGAATCTTTCCCGGGATGGAGTTCCAGCTTCTCAGCCGGGACGCCGAGGTTGTGCGAGTCCTCGCCGAGGGTAGTGAGAAGGAATTGACTCACGTTGAAGCGTCGAATGTGACAGCTGAGATCATAACGCGGCCGGCCCAGCCCGACCTGGAAGCCGCCCTTCGACTTTCAGAGCTCAAACCGGGAGAGGCCGCCGAAGTCGTTTCGATTTCGAGAGCCTCGCGGTCGGTTGAACGCCGTCGCCTGATGGACCTGGGAATTCTACCGGGAACCCAAATTTCAGCGGAGTTCACTGGACCGGGCAGGGATCCGACGGCCTATCGTGTTCGGGGCGCGTTGATCGCCCTCCGACGTGATCAGGCCGATTACATTTTCGTGCGTAATGTTCGGGAGGCCGCGTGAGTTCCAAACCGTCTCAGACCGCCTGTGAAACCTGTTCGGTACATCGGACCGGAACCCTCTTGAAGCTGGGGATTGACATAGAAAATGTCGACTTCGTTGTCGCTCTGGCCGGGAATCCAAACGTCGGGAAAAGCACGATTTTCAACGCCCTGACTGGATTGCGTCAGCACACTGGAAACTGGCCGGGAAAGACGGTGGGGCGTGCTGAGGGCGGCTTTGAGCAAGGAGAGTATCGTTATCGACTTGTCGATCTGCCTGGCACGTACTCCCTGCTTTCAACCAGCTATGACGAGGAAATCGCTAGAAACTTCATTCTCTTTGGACGTCCCGATGTGACGATCATCGTTCTCGATGCAACCCGGTTGGAGAGGAACCTCAACCTGGCTTTGCAGATCCTGGAAATCACCGATCGGGTGGTGGTTTGCTTGAACCTGATGGATGAAGCTCGACGGAACAATCTCGAGATTGATGAACGTCGACTTGCCCGTGACCTGGGGGTTCCGGTGGTACCGGTTTCGGCCCGTTACCGCAAGGGGTTGGATGAACTTTTGGCTGCAGTAGAAGAGGTTGCTGCGGGTAGAACCGTCTGTCGTCCTCATCGAGTCGAGGGGGGGCATGAGCAACTCCGAAGTGCGGTTTCGGAGATTGTTGGCGAGCTGAATGCTCTCTACCCGGATCTCCCGAACTCCAGGTGGTTGGCTCTGCGGTTGCTTGACGGTGATGAGAGTATCCGCCAAGCCTTAATCGACGGTGAGGTCGAAAGCCTGGCTGCGGAGACCCGTAGCGCCGATGATGTTCAGGACGAGGCCGTGTCCTCATCAGGGATAACTCCTGAACAGGTAGAAGGCTTGTTGGTCAGGGCCGAACAGGTCCGGCGGCGGACTGGTCCCGATTTTCAGGAACAGCTGATGGAGTCGATCTACGGCGACGCCGCTCGTATAGCGGACCGTTGTGTCGAGAGAAAGGGCTCTCCTCGCTTCGATCTCAGTCGTACAGTGGACCGGCTTGTCACCAGTCGTCTCTGGGGTTTCCCGATCATGCTGGGGCTTCTCATGTTCGTCTTCTGGTTGACCATTTCAGGAGCGAATGTGCCCTCCGCAATGTTGTCAACGTTGCTCATTGAGAACGGACATCCCTTCTTGAAGGGGTTGTCGGCAGCAGTTGGCCTGCCCTGGTGGATTGACGGACTGCTGATTGACGGAATGTATCTGGCGACCGCCTGGGTGGTCAGTGTGATGCTTCCGCCGATGGCTATCTTCTTCCCTTTATTCACGTTGGCGGAGGATCTCGGCTACCTGCCTCGTGTGGCATTCAACCTGGATTCCCTCTTCAAGCGGGTGGGGGCCCATGGGAAGCAGGCGTTGACGATGTCAATGGGGTTTGGCTGTAATGCAGCCGGGGTTATCGCGACGCGGATTATCGACAGTCCGAGGGAGCGTCTGATTGCGATCATCACGAACAATTTCGCCCTGTGTAATGGGCGCTGGCCCACGCAGATTCTTCTGGCTTCGATCTTCATCGGGGCCCTGGTTCCGGCCCATCTTGCGGGTCTAACCTCGGCGCTGGCCGTTGTTGGTGTCGCCCTGCTCGGCATTTTCTTGACGTTTGTGGTCTCCTGGTTTCTTTCACGGACCTGGCTACAGGGTGAGGTTTCAAGCTTTACGCTGGAGCTTCCGCCGTATCGTCCGCCCAGAATCCTCCAGACGATCTACACTTCTCTGATCGACCGTACGATGTATGTTCTCTGGAGGGCGATCGTCTTCGCACTTCCAGCGGGAGCAGCGATCTGGCTGATATCGAACATAACGATCGGAGGCGAATCGATTGCCGTGTACATGGTTGATTACCTCGATCCCATCGGCATTCTAATTGGGCTGAACGGGGTCATTCTGCTGGCCTACGTTGTGGCCATTCCGGCGAATGAGATCGTCATCCCGACGATCCTGATGTTAACCGTCCTTTCCGGAAATCTCGACGCCTACGGGGCCGGTGCCGGTGTTCTCTTCGAACTGGACTCGAACGCAGATTTCGCCAATGTTTTTGCCGCCGGTGGGTGGACGCTCCTGACGGCCATAAATCTAATGCTGTTCAGCTTGATCCACAACCCCTGCAGTACGACGATCTATACGATCTACAAGGAAACGGGCAGTGTGAAGTGGACGGCGGTGTCAACCTTTCTACCGGTGGTTCTTGGCCTCGCCGTCACTTTCACGGTGGCTCAGATCTGGCGCCTCTTCTCCTGATTCTCCTCTAGGGAACCATGCTGTCTGGGGGGATTCCGGTCAACTGGAACCCACCAGGAACAGTCTCCAAACGAAGTGCCGTCAGGAACATACTCTGAGCGAACTCGATATGGAGAAGTCCTACGAACCCATTGGGGATAGTTGTATCGAACAATTGAGTGAAGAACTTTGCAGTGTGTCCCTTATAGGTTTCGGTAGCGGTCGCTACGAGATTCCCTTGATCATCGTAGAGCTTAAAGGTGATGTCAAAAGCATCTCGAGCGAATAGAGGTGCCCAGGCCAAGCCGGTATCTACCGTCTTTGTCTTTTCGACGGGAAGCATGAAATCTCTGTCCCAACTTGCCTTGGGAATGCCCGTCGAATCCTTCAGGACCCCATTCTGATAGAAGTTGTAGAAGAAGGACACAGCGAGGTCCAAATCAGAAGAGCCAGAAGCACTGTCAATCTCGAAGTAGCCGGCGCGGGGTTGACTGTCCCCTTTCAAGGTGATCTTCATCGAGGCGTAGGGTCCGAGGGTAACGTTCAGTGCTGGGATCTTCGAGAATGATTGCCCGACTGCAAACCAGTCAATGTTCCACTGTTCGTGATTACCCTGATACGATTCCACCGCACCTTTCCAGGTTTCGGCTGTCTTGTTACTAAGGACCACAACGCACTCATAACCACCGCCGAGAGCCAACTGTGGAAAGGTGGTTGCGTTTGCGGCTGCAAAACTGGATAAGAAGACAAGACAAGCGGCAAAGACAGAACGATACATGCGGTTCTCCTCCGTAAGTTTAATTTTTGGACAGAATTTCCCAACGCTTAGAGTTCGCACCTGCAGGATACAGGTTCGGAGTGGTATAGGGAAGCGTCTTCCCTTTCCGTATTGCTTTTACTTGTTTATAGGATTAGAGAATGGTGAACTGTATCTCCTAAGGTGAACACGAGCCCGGGAAATGAGGGAGGAGATATGGGTTTTCGAGTGATGCAGAAGAACGCAGATCCGAATGCGAATTACAGGCAGCATCCAGAGTGGAAGAAGTGGCTCGTTCGCGGGGGCTTCGCCGTGGCCATCAGCCTCGCCTTATTCTATTCGGCAGGTAGCCAGAGTTCTTCCAGCCTGGAGGTGCAGATTGTTGAAGCCGAAACAGGGCAGCAGACGCCGGTTCGAGTGCGCGTGACCGATTCACAGGGGAACCCTCTGACTGCTCCTGCTGCGGCGTTGGCCGTCCCCGGCTCGTTGGTGGGGCTGCCCGAAGATGCATTGGCAGTGATGTATGGCCGGTCGGATCGTGCTGAAGGATTTGCCCGGCTTCCCGAGGGGGCCTTTTATGTGCCGGGTCGATTTGAGATGGCGTTACCCCCGGGCGAGTATCGGCTGGAGATCAGCAAGGGCTACGAGTACCGGAAGGTAGCGTCTTCGATCACCCTGCAGGAAGGGGAGGTTCGGTCGGAAACCGTGCAACTCCAGCGCTGGATCGATATGCCTTCAAGGGGTTGGTATTCAGCTGACGATCATATTCACCTGCGCCGTTCTCCGAGAGAAGATCCTATCATCGCTCAGTGGTTGGCAGCCGAGGACATATATGTCGGCAACCTGCTTCAGATGGGCGATTTCTGGGCGCTCTACTATTCGCAGTATGGTTGGGGCGAATCGGGCCGGTATCGGCAGGGTGATCGGATCATCAGTCCGGGGCAGGAGGATCCCCGTTCCCCGGAGATCGGGCACACGATTTCACTCGCGGCGAACAGATTCGTCCGTTTCGGCGGCAAGGATTACTATCGTTACGACAAGGTCTTTGATGGTGTCCATGAAGCGGGAGGCGTCAGCGGCTACGCTCATCAGGGTATGTCATTTCACGGTTACCGGGGCATGGCGATGGATGTCCCCGAGCAGAAGATCGATTTCCTCGAGTTGCTTCAGTTTTGTGTGGAGGGAGGACCGCTTCACCTCGAACACTTCTATCACTATCTTGATCTCGGTTTTCAGTTAACTGCCACGGCCGGTTCCGATTTCCCCTGGTGTGGCCGCGGACCTGGTTTTGGGGTTGAATCAGGCTGCACCCAGATCGGGGATGCCCGGTTTTACACGTTCGTGGATGGGGAGTTCTCTTTTGAGGCCTGGTTCGAGGGCCTGAAAGAAGGGCACACGTTTGTTACAAGTGGGCCGATGTTGGAATTCACGGTGAATGACTCGCTCCCGGGATCGAGAGTATCGGTCTCGAGCGGAAGTGTGCTGAAGATTCGGGCCCGGGCTTTGGGCAGGAAGGGCCAAATTCCCCTGAGTAAACTCGAGGTAGTCGGACATGGCAAGGTGTTGAAATCGGTCTCGGCTGCTACCGATCGGGACCGGGAGGAACTGGTCATCGAGTTCGATCTCCCGGCGAACCAGGGACTGTGGATTGCCGCCCGCTGCGATGCGGGCTTGACCCAGACGGCGCATACGACGCCCGTCTACATTTCGGTCGATGGGAAGGGCTTCCACAACCCCGAAACTGCCTCCCATTACATCGAACTGACCGAGAGCTACCTCAAGGAAATCGAATCGGAGTTGGATAACCCATCCGAATGGCCCGATCATCGAATCCAGTATTCGAGCGAGACCGTAAGGGAAAGGCTCACGCGGGTACGCTTGAGGCTGCTCGAATTGCGCACCGAACTTGGGATTTGAAGTGAGGCGATCTTCCGGGTTGCGTGTTCCAGCCATCTTCGTAGTGTCTGTTCTGGTTTTTTCACTGGGTATGGGTGTGTCGATCAATCTGTTGGCCCACCCGACGTCACAAAGCTATCTCCTTATTGACCGGGATGCGGAACTGCTTAACTGCCGCTGGCTTTTCGCGCCCGAGGACTTGGTGGGGAGTCGTGTCTTCGGCGGCGAGCTTTCTGGCTTGGGTGAGTCCCAGATTCTGGCAGCTAGAGAACTGATTGAGACGAATCTGCTGGGGCGTTTGAGTGTCTCTGAACGAGGGAAGACTCCAAGTCGAACCACTACGGGATTTGGGTTTACCAGGGATGGTTTTCTCGAACTGGCTTTCCGGTTCGACTTTGATGCCGTCCCGCTCGAGGTCACGATCCAGCAGGATGTGTCACCCTTGCTGGGTCATCCCCATCTGGTCCTCGTGACACTGGCTGGGATTCCGGGAGCGAAGGAGGTTCTGATCGGGCCCCGGGACCAGGGTGGTGGTTCGACGGTGAAACTGGATCAGCCTCCCGCAGGCGGTGCGATGATCGGGGTTGTCGGGAGAGGGATGAATACACTGGCTCGCCATCCCGATCTGATTCTTGGCTCCCTGGCAGTCTTGCTTGCCGTGCCGCGGGTGTTGCTGACATGGACAATCGTCTATTTTTTGATCCAGTGGCTGGGGATCCTGATCCTCGTCGTCTTTGACCTCCAGATCCCGGGACTCGAGATGGTCGCCCCGCTACTGCTTTCGTACGTTGCAGCCGAGAAGCTGTTTCTTGGAAGCCGAAAGCTCTTTGTCGCTTCCCTCTGCCTGTTGGCTTTTGTACAGGGGTTACATGGAGGGGCTCTTTATCGAGGTGGCGCGACCGCCGGGTTTGGGACAACCGTTGAAGAGACCCTGTTAAGTGTGCTCCTGCTCCTGGCGGTACAGTCCCTTACCCTCGGTCTGGCTGCTCGGCTGGTCCCGAGTCCGGGTACGGTAACCACTCTAAGAGACCGGGTTCTGGCAATGATCCTGCTCCTGTCCGGGCTGCTGCTGGCGGGTCGTAGCCTATTTTTCTCCTGAGCTATCCAGGTAACCGTAGTAGCGTCCCATCCAGTAGGGGAGGAGAAAGTAGGCCCCATCATCCTCTCCAAGACCTCGTGCTCCACCGTCCAGCTGATAGGGATTACCGTTCCATTTCATCATCGGGAGTTCATCGTAAGGGAGGACCTCAATCGATTGTTGACGGTCATGCCGGTCCAGGCTCTCATCCCTCAGAATGTCTAGACGGTGGGAATTCGAGACCGACCATTTGACGAGGTCGAGCGGGATTTCCTCCAGGGTTCTGAGACTATTCTCCCGGTCGAATTGAGCAGCCCCGGTTCCGGCCGCATAGATGAAGTTCCACAATGGGTTTCTCTCCGGCCTTTCCACCTGCCAACTCCTCTCCAAGCTGGCCTGATAGATCTCGCGCAGTTTCGCGTCCTTCTCATAGAGGAGTAAGGGGTAATAGGAAAGAAATGCCAGTTCGTCATCCGAGTGATTGACGTATCCGGGATAGTTGATCTTCTGATTGAGGGTCAACAGATGATACCGGTGTTTTGCGATCAATTCGGTGTACGCCTGGGAGTAGCGTTTTCTGAGCGTGTCATCCTTTGTCAGGTGTTCGGCAACCTTGAGGTGGGAGAGCAGATGCAGTGCGCGCAGTCCGGTTTCGTCGGGGTCCTGCCAGATCTCATCTGGAGCCCACCAGCCCCAACGCGTGGGCTTTCCATCCAGGTCGATCAGGTGGTAACCGTTGTCCAGAATATGGTTGGTGATCCGATCGACGGTTCCCGCAACCTGAGCCTTCTCGTGGTCATTGGCAACCAGGTCATGGTAGAGAGCCAGACCGTAGTAGTGTCCGACGATCTCATCAGAACTGGTATCCCCTTTCCATTTCCATTTCCGGTCTGGCGTTGAATGCCATTCTCCATCGGCGGGCTGTGTCTCGGTTTCAACCCGGATGACACTTCGTGCTGGGAATCCGCGGATGGGGGTGATCTCTTCCAGCCACATTAGAGCTTCGGCTGCTGTTCGTGCACGTTCTCGGGCGCCTGGGTCCTGTGTCACGCTGAACCGAAAGCTCTCTGCAGCCAGATACATCGCAGTCCAGAGTCCGTCATTGTCGGTTGATACCGGGAGATTGGAATTGAGATTCCCTGCCTCTTGGAGGCGCGAGTCAGCGGTGAATCCATGTCTGACGTGGCGGTTCCGAATCCGCTCTTCGAACATTTCCGCCTTCCGCGAGAGCGTCATCTCTCGGTATTCGATTCGGCTGTACCCTGCAGCTGTTTCGATCCAGGCGTCCATCGAATCCGGATCGAAGCCGATTCCGCGGACCTGATCATCCGGCAGCCAGCGCTTTCCTGCGAAGTATTCGTGCCGCTGACAAGGATTCGTCAAGCGGACCGCGCCCCGAGTAGTTCCAACCCAGATTTCGGAACCAGACCGTTTGGCAACAACGGTGATTTCGTCCCAGGGCAGTGGCCGACAGCGCAGAAACGAAGCGATTGACTCCAGAGGTTTCCCCGTGACGCCACGGCTGATTCTGACCTGCCCCCCGGTTTCTTTCTTGAACTCTTGTGCCGAAAACAGGGTCCGTGACTTCTGAAGGTAGACTGTTTCTCCGAGCAGTGAGTGGGTTGCCAGTCCTAAAAAGAACAGGCTAAGGAGAAACATCAAACCTGGCCTCATCCTGCAAAGCGAGAACTCTCCAGCCATAAACCTTTTACTCCGTTACACTTCGTACCTTTTGTGGCCCTTCTTCTCTACCCGTGTGCGTCCTAGGCTCCTCGACCTTTCAGGCCACGCATCGGCATCGCCCGGAGTCGAATCCCGGTTGCCGCGAAGACGGCGTTCCCGATGGCTGGAGCAACAGCGATAATGGGTGTTTCGCCTCCACCTGCTGGTGGGATTGAGTGGTTTTCCAAGAAGTGGACATCGATCTTGGGGATGTCACGAAACCGGGGAACCCGATAGCGGGAGAAGGCGGCATTCAGCAGACTCCCGTCTTTGAACTCCATCTCCTCGGTGAGGGCCCCTCCCAGTCCCATGATGATACAGCCATGAACCTGTGAGAGGAGGTTGGAAGGATTCAGGATCGGTCCGCATTCGAAGGCTTCACAGATCTCCGTGACCTTGAAGGTCCCTTTGTTCTTATCGACCAGAACCTCGACACAGGCTGCGACGACCGAGTTCTTCTCGGTCCCGCAGGCCAGTCCGATTCCTCGATCCGATGCCAACTGTTTCCGTCTGTCGGTCCATTTGAACTTGGCGGCAGCTTCCTGGAGAACGGCCCGCAGGCGCTCGTTTTGCAGGTGAGCCAGCCTGAATTCCAGGGGATCAGCTTCTGTCGCTGCAGCTAGTTCATCCATAAAGGACTCGCGGGCAAAGTTGTTGGCTGTAGCTCCCAGGCATCTATACGATCCCTGCCGCAGGGGCGGGCTCGAACCCACTGAGGATATCTGAGTGTTTGCGATCGAGTAGGGAGTATCAATCGCTGAGCCGCCAGCGTTGATATTTGTAAAGTCCCAGGCGATACAATGCCCACTTTTGTCGAGGCCCGCTTTGCACTCGATGACCGAGGCGGGACGGGAATAGGCCCAGGTAAATTCTTCCTCACGGGTCCATCTGACGGAGACCGGTTTCCCGGCCGCCTTCGCCAGACGTGCCGCTTCGACGGCCGCTTCAGCACTATGTTTCCCTCCGAAACCTCCTCCCATGTCGGGGATAATTACTCGAACCTTCCCGGCTGGAATTCCGAAAGCCTCCCTCAAGTCGTTCTGGGCTCGGAATGGACCGTCACATCCGGCCCAGACGGTCAGCGTCTCATCGGTCCATTCTGCAACGGCGGCACGGGGTTCCATCGGGGCGTGCTGAATGTAGGCGACAGTGTAGGTCTCGCTCAGGGTCTTTTCTGAAGCCGCCATGCCCTCTTCGACTGATCCGTTGCCGTTAACCCGGCCATCGCTTCGCCGTGCATGCTCCCTGAGGTGGTCGTAGACCGTCTCATGGGTTGCCCTGTGGACGGGCAGCTTCCACTTGGCAGTTCGAGCGATTGCCTTCAGGGCCTCTTCAGCCTGGTGGGTGGTGGAGGCAGCAGTTCCCACAAAATCCCCTTCCTGAAAGACGACGACTCCGTCCATCGCCTGGGCGGCTGAAAGATCAACCGACTCGAGTGGTGCACCAAACGATGGCGGGCGAAGGACTTTTCCATAGAGCATTCCGGGGCGACGGATATCGGACGGAAACTGGTGGGCTCCTGTTACCAGGTCGCGGGCATTTGGGCGGGGGAGCGATTGGCCCAGAATTTTCCAGTCTGCAACCGGGGTGACGGTCGTGGTGGTTCGGACTGCATTTTCGAACAGGCTCTCGAGTTCCGATGACTGTGCGAGGTCTTGGTAGGAGACTTTCTGGCCTGTACTGGAGTTCCTCACCACTCCCTCGGTGACACTGAGGGCCGTCGGAGAGACCTCCCACTGACGTGCCGCCAGTTCAGTGAGGAGTTCGCGTGCCGTTGCCGCTGCTTGCCTCATTTCGGGAATATTCCTTGGGGTAGTCCGGCTTCCTGCGGTGATCCCATCATCCGGTACAAGTTCCGTATCGGCCATGACGAGTCTAATCTGGCTGGCAGAAACGCGAAGCTCTTCGGCGGCAGCCTGGGTTAGTTCCGCACGCGGTCCCTGGCCTTCCTCCACCTTTCCACTTAGCGCGGTGATCGTACCGTCACGGTTGAGAAACAGTCGTGCGGAGACCGCATTCCGCGTATCTCCCCTGCCCGACTGAGCTCTGGCTCGAGGACCCGCTACCGTGATCATGACTCCCGTGCCAACAACCTGTAAGAACGTCCTGCGACGCAGTGCGAATTCAGACAACTGCGAGTTGGCTTCGAGTTCGCCGTTTTGCCCTGATCGATTGGGGTTGTTCTTCTTCATGGCTCTCAACTCCGTCCCTTTTCCGCCGCCCGCCTGATGGCGCCGACAACCTTCGGGTAGCCGTTACATCGGCAGATATGACCATTCATTGCCGAAACGATTTCTTCATCTGAAGGGTGGGGGTTTTCCTTTAGAAGGGCAGAAGCTGAGAGGATCATTCCACTTGTGCAGTATCCGCACTGCATTGCCCCTTCTTCGAGGAAAGCTTCTTGAACGGGGTCAAGTTCGTTCCCTTTGGCGAGCCCCTCAATCGTTGTGATTTCCTTTCCGACTGCGGCACTGACCGGAAGGATACAGGTGCGGGTCGGTTTTCCATCCAATAGAACCAGACAGGCTCCACACTGTCCCTCGCCGCATCCATACTTGGTGCCAGTCAGCTGCAGATCTTCACGAAGAACATCGAGTAGACGGCGCTGTTCAACGGTCTGTACCGTCCGTTCGGTTCCATTAACGACTAGTCGTATCGTTTCGCTCACGGTAACCTCCGAAGATCAAGAATCGCTTGTCTTTAGAAAATTGGTTCGAGTCTACCACCCGAAGGCGCCCGACGGAACGGGCGAGCGAAGGAGAGGATTGAACAATGCAGGGTCCTGCGTTGCCTGGAAGTCCGTTTTAGCGGTGCTTGAGGAACGTGCCGTTTCTGAACTCCTCGAAAGCTCGGCGTAGTTCTTCACGGGTATTCATAACGATCGGCCCCTGCCAGGCGACGGGTTCTCGCAGCGGGCGTCCTGAAACGAGCAGGAATCGAATCCCTTCTTCTCCGGCCTGAACGACAATCTCATCACCCCGGTCGAAGAGAATGAGCGAACGGTTTTCTGCGATCTCGAGCAGGGGAGGTCCCGGCTGGCCAACGCGCTCAGTGGGAACACCCATCGGGTCGGAAGCGCCGCGGAATTCTCCGGAGCCGGCGAAGACATAGGCAAATGCCTGACGTGAGGTTTCAACCGGGATCGATCTGCGGACACCGGGAGGCACCGAAATGTCGAGATAGTGGGGATTCGCGGCGATCCCATCGATCGGACCCGTCTTCCCCCAAATCTCTCCACAGATGACTCGGATCGAAGTGCCATCATCTTCGGTCACCTCGGGAATAACGCTGGAAGGAATCTCCTGGTAACGGGGGGCGGTCATCTTCAGGTCGGCGGGAAGGTTGGCCCAGAGTTGAAAGCCATGCATCTTCCCATCCGCCGCTCCACGGGGCATCTCCTGGTGAATAATCCCGCTTCCGGCCGTCATCCACTGCACGTCTCCGGCGCCTATGGTCCCGGCGTTTCCGAGGCTATCGGCGTGGTCGACATTTCCCGCCAGGACATAAGTGATCGTCTCTATCCCTCGATGTGGGTGCCAGGGAAAACCCGCCCGATAGTTCTCTGGACGCTCGTTTCGAAAATCGTCGAAGAGCAGGAAAGGGTCGAAGTCTTCGGTTCTGCCGAATCCAAAGGCCCGGTGCAGGTGTACTCCGGCACCTTCGAGAGTCGGCGCTGCTTTGACTGATTGGCGGACTGGCCTGATAGACATGCTTTAGTTGAGTATAGCGCAGAATTCCAATGGACCAGGATCCAGCTCGAAGCGACAGGCCGCTGTAAGATGAACGACCGATGTACTATATCCTGCATTCCCAGTTGTGTTGCTCTCGTGCAGGTTTCAAAATGGGAATGGAGAGAGGGGTACGAGTGAGGCCCCGACTCTTGTGGAGAGTTTGTCATGTTGAAACAAACTGTGTTCGTCTGCTTTGGATTCCTCCTGCTTTGCTGCTCGGTTCTGGGCGCGCAGTTATTGAGCGTGCCGATGGTGGGACACACCACCGAAGATTCGGCAATGATCTGGGTCGAGACCGATCGGTCTGCTGAAGTGAAGGTCCTTTACTGGCAGGAACCGAGGGTTCAGTATCAGCGTTCTCTGGGTGAGCCGATTAGTCGGGGATCTGCAACGGGGCACACCAGTTCTGCCTCTCCGCATACGGGTGTAGTTCAGCTCAGCGGATTGAATCCGGGGTGGCTGATCTATTACGAACTCGAGATCGACGGGCAGGCCGTTCGTCCGCTGACACCGCAGGTCTTTTCCTTGATGCCGCCTGGTCTGAGACGTGGTGAGGAGACCCGTCCGGCTGATTTCTCGGTGGCATTTGCCTCCTGTATGTTTCCCGCCCGGGTACCGGTTCAGCCGATCTGGGATCAGATCGGAGCCTACCGGCCCGACGCTCTGCTTCTAATTGGTGACAACAATTACATGCCGAACCATCCTGCGGCATATGAAACCGATGTTGAAACGGTCTCCTTTGCGATGGCTCGCTATCACCGATACCTGCGTGATGTGCCCGGGTTGCGGTCGCTTTTGGCGACGACCCCCAGTTACGGGATCTGGGACGATCATGATTACGGGCCCGATAATTCCGATCGGACCTTTAAGTGGCGGGAGCTTACGCTGGATCTGTTCAGGCGCTATTATCCGAACCCTTCGGCTGGACTGGAGGAGGTGCCGGGAATCTTCACGAGCTTCCGGATCGGCGATGCAGAATTCTTTCTGCTGGATGATCGATATCATCGAGATCCAAATAACGCCGAAGACCGGAAAACGATGTTTGGGCAAGGGCAGCTTGAATGGCTGAAGGAGCGTCTCGAGCAGAGCGGGGCGATCTTCAAGATCATCGTCAACGGCAGCTCAATGCTCGTTGACCGGCAAGGTTCAGGAGAATACTGGGCCAACTTTGGGGAAGAGAGGGACCGGTTCATCGAATGGATGCATGATCGTGAGATCAACGGGGTATTGTTTGTCGTTGGAGACTGGCACGTGGGAACGATGAGCCGGCTGTATCGGCCCGGCGATAAGTACCCGCTTTACGAGCTGTTAACCTCGAATGCTGCAGTCCGGCCGGCGCATTCCTCTCCCGAATATGGCCAGGGGCATGCTCGATTCCACCAATTTGTCGGGCCAGAGTACCTGGGATTCAATTTCGGATTGATCCGATTTGAGGGAGAGCCGGGGATGCGTACGGCGACGCTGCAGATTATCGACGACGAAGGGACCGCTCGCATCAGTTTGACCCTCAAGGAGTCGGAACTCACGGCTCAATGGAATGGGGAGCGCCCCCAGGACTGAAATTCCACTGTGTGAAGGCAGGAAGGTATTGTTTATGACCCTGAAGAATTCTCTCCGTCTGTTTGCGACTGTGCCAGTTGGTGCTGTTCTGTTGACCGGAGTCTCCTTTGCCGAGGACAAGGAGAAGAAGGAGGAGGCGGCAAACGAGAAGGGATTGTCACTCGAACCGACCAGGAAGATAGATCTTCGTTTGGAGGAGGGAAGCTGGATTTCACTCGACATTTCTCCCGACGGACAGACCATCGTCTTTGATCTGCTGGGTGATTTACACACTGTCCCGATCACCGGGGGGGAGGCCTCTCGCATCGTGGGCGGAATGGCTTTTGACAGTCAGCCCGCCTTTTCGCCGGATGGTAACTGGATAGCGTTCGTCAGCGATCGAAACGGATCGGAGAATATCTGGATCTGCAAGCGGGACGGAAGTGAGCCCAAAGCGATTACGAAAGGCAAGCGGAGTAATTATTCCTCCCCGGTCTGGACCTCCGACAGCCGGTACATTATTGCCGCGAAGGGTGAGCGCTCCACTGACCTCTGGATGTACCACATCGATGGCGGATCGGGTGTGAGAATTGACGGGGCCGAGGAGGAAGAACGAGAGAGGAGCCCGCGTTCTTCAGAGGTGCATCTCGGACCGGAACCCTCCCCGGATGGACGGTTTCTTTACTACTCGAAGCGCTCTGGAAAGAGCGTCTACAACCAGATGTCGTTCGACTGGGATATCTATCGGCGCAACATGGTCACGGGGGATGAGGACCGCGTGACTCAGGCGGAATTTGGAGCTTTTCGCCCCGTCCTTTCACCCGACGGTAAGAAGTTGGTGTATGGAACGCGTTTTGATGGCCAGACGGGATTGCGGATTCGGGAGTTGGATTCCGGCAACGATCGTTGGTTGAAGTACCCAGTCCAGCGAGATGAAATGGAGTCGCTGGCAAGCATGGATCTCTTTCCCGTGTATGCGTTTACCCCGGACGGATCTGAAATTGTTTTCACGAATAGTGGGAAGATCTGGCGGGTGAACGTTGAGACAGGCGAGGAAAGGGGCATCTCCTTTGTCGCCGATGCTTCCCAGGAAGTGGGGCCTCTGCTCAACTTCCAGCGCCGGGTAAGCGAAGGCCCGGTCCGTTCCCGCCTGATTCGTTACCCAACCCAGTCTCCCGATGGATCGTCCATTCTGTTTTCGGCGATGGCGAAGATCTATGTGATGTCTCTTGCTGAGCGCCAACCGCGGCGTTTGACCGAGTCGGACGACTGGGAGTTCAAGCCATCCTGGTCACCCGACGGCAGGTGGGTTACCTACGTCACGTGGGACGGTCAAGGTCAAGGGCATATCTGGAAGGCTCCGGCTGATCGATCCAGCGCTCCGCAACGGTTGACCCAGACGCCCGCTTTCTATACTGATCCGACCTTCGCTCCCGACGGTAACCGCATAGTCGCTCGCCGGGGCAATGCCTGGATGCGGTCGCAGACTCCCAGTGAGTTTGGAGGCCTCAGGATCTCGCTCGACCTGATCTGGCTCCCCTCCGAAGGTGGCGAAGCGCGTTTGATTGTTCCAGCCAGAGGGCTGGGGTCCCCCCATTTCGGGCCTGAAGAGGATCGGATCTATGTGTACTCATCGAAGGGACTGGTTTCCTTGCGCTATGACGGGACGGATCGCCGAACACACCTGAAGGTGCTTGGCAAGAAGCGGCCGGGAGGTAGGGAACCTGCTCCCGCCGATGAGGTGCAGATGAGTCCTGACGGCAGGTGGGCTCTCGCCAAATTATCGAACCAGTTGTACCTGATCGCGGTACCTTTCATTGGCGGAGAAGGGGCCAGTGTTGACGTGTTCTCGCCGCAGGTACCTGTCAAGAGATTGACCAGCCTCGGAGCCGATTCGTTTGCCTGGGCGGAGCAAGGGCGGACGATTTCCTGGTCGGTTGGATCGACCTATTTCAGGAGGCCCGTGGCGGGTATCTCCTTTGAGAAAAAGGATGATGAATCGGACGCTGAATCGAAGGAGGAGAACGGAGCTGATGAAGGAACATCGGCGAAGGAACGCAAAGCTCTGGAAAAGGATGATTCGGTTGAGTCTTTCGAAGCCGTGATCGAGTTTCCCCGGCACAGGCCTGAGGGAAACATTGTCCTGCGCGGGGCGACACTTCTAACCATGAACGATGGAGAGGTGATCGAAGATGCCGATCTGTTGATCAGTGGTAACCGTATTAAAGCGCTCGGGAAGAAAGGAAGCCTCGAA
>CP070717.1:2362830-2367632 GCA_020350445.1 Acidobacteriota bacterium
CTGGGGTTGGATTCCCGCGGGCACAATTACGGGCACAATGCGCCCTTATTGAGGTGTCTGGGAAGGAGGTCAAACTCCCGAAAAGCACCTTGAGACGGGGGTTTGAACTGGCGCGCCCGGCAGGATTCTTCACTCCGCTCCGCTTCGCTCAGGTGAAAGCAGCGAACCTGCGGCCTACGGATTAGAAGTCCCATGGCTGTAGCCTTCCAAAACTTAACAAAACTCACTAAATCAACAAGTTAAGGGTGCGTCGGGGACGGGTCAGATTACCAAGATTCACCAGAACTTACCCTTTGAAACGGATACAAAACGGATACATCACGCCGACTCGAACATTTGGTGTTTTGTGGCTGAACATCGCAGAGTCTTCACATCACCCAGGCCCGCTTGAACTGGATCCGGTTGTCTGCTAACGTTCCGACAATCTTTCTTTGTCCTGAATGTCGGTGCAGAGGCCCCCGGTTCTCATGTGGAGTGCATGATGCGAAAGATCTTCTTTTGTCTTGTTGCGGCAGCCAGTTTTTCCTCGGGACTAGTCCAAGCAGAGCCATCGCTATCGGCTGGGAGGGTGAGTGCCCCCCCGGGTTCGCGCGTTTTGGTTCCCATTTCGATGAGCGGGGGTGATCATGTTTCTTCGCTTCAGTTCACCTTGCAGTTCGATTCCGAGCTCCTCACCATAGCCGATGAAGCCCCCCTACGGGGTGACGCTCTGACCGATCATGCTGTGGCCCTGGGGCGACAGGCCGATAGAGCCACATTCGTGGTTTTCTCTACCTCCCTGACGAACCTCAAGGGAGGAGATCGAGACCTGATCAGCGTTCTCTTTGAGGTGAGCGCGACTGCCGCTGTGGGTTCGACTGTCCCATTGGAATTGATCGAAGAGGAGGGGGCAGATGAGCAGGGCCATTTCGTAAAGATCATTGGAGCCAAAGGCAGCATCCGGATTGGAAGCGAAGACAGTTGGCTGACCGAGGGGCAGAATGAATTGATCTTCCCCCAGGTTGCCAATGGAAGCTTCAGCGGCGGAGATATCTCGATTCTCTTGGTGCTGGTTAATCGTACCCAGGCGAACTCCATCGGGGAAGTTCGCTTCTTTCAGTCGGACGGCGATCCCTTCAGCGTCGGCCTTCGAGATGGGCGTCAAGGCTCCTCATTCCAATTCACCATTGCGCCTGGGGGGTCGACGATCCTGGCGACGGACGGTAGTGGAGATTTGTCCGCGGGTTACGCCCGCCTGAGTTCGACTGTCCCTTTGGGAGGGGTCCTTCTCTTTACAACTCGTGATTCGAGCGGCTTTGCTCGGGCCGAGGTAGGGGTGGGAACTTCTCCGGTGGGCAACCGTTTCAAGGTCCCCGTTCTCGTGGAGAGGTCCAGCAGCACCAACACCGGGCTTGCGTTGGCAAACACCTCAGCCGAGGACACGCTGCTCACGCTTGACCTGAAGAGCAGTGCCGGAGATCTATTAGAGCAGCAGACGATCGCTTTGAACACGGGTGAACAGCTTCCTCGATACGTGACGGAACTCTTCGATCTGCTGAGTGCGGCCGCGGATTTCGAGGGCTCTGTCGAAATCCACTCAGCCGAGGCGATCTCCGCAGTCGCCTTGAGAACACAAGGTAGTCTCCTGACCACTTTTCCAGTGATCGTTCTTCCTGAGGACCGTTGGTGATGACTGAGAAGACAATAGGAATCCTTCTCGGTCCAATCGCTGGCTCGCGCTGGAGCGTTCCCGGCGAATGGCTAATGCTGCGGCGGGTCCGAAGGCCTGTCGCTCTTCTTCTTGTGCTCGGATTGGGGCCCCTCTTTTTGATGTCGCTTTTCGCCCAAAGCCCCCCCGAGGGCATCTGTCCGGGGGACGTCAATTTGGATGGAGGCAGGGGGCCGGGCGATATGGCGCTTCTCTCGTCTCACCTTGCGGGAGAGCAGTTCCTTGCGGGCCGGGCCCTAACCAATGCGGATGTCAATCGTGACGCTGTGGTCGATGTGGGAGACTTGGCTCGTCTGCTGCAACACACGACCAAGGAGCTTCCTCTTGTACCCTGTGGTGAGTACACTCTCCGGGAAGTGCCCTGTCCCCTTGTAAGGCCGGCGAAAACAGCAGCACTGCCTTTGGAGGACGTCGGGATCGGCATCCTCCCTGAAGAATTTGCGGAGGCTGTGGCCGCTTTCGTGGTCACGGAAGATGGGCAGCTCAGTGTCGTCACGCCGGTAGAAAGGCAGGAGAACGGTTCGGCGGCTCTCTTCACTCCGTTTTATCCCGGGGGTGCACTCGAAGGCGGCGGCGTGACCTTACTCGTGACAGACGGAAACGCTGCCTGTTCCCCGATCGGCTTCTCCATTGAAGCGATTCCTACCGCGCCAGGGGAATTTCTCAAACTTGTAGAAGTAATTCGGGAGGGCATTCGCTCTTCGGCGGCACGAATGGGTCTGAGCGAGGGAACCCTTCTGGCAGCGGGCCCGAACCTTTCGCCCGAAGCGATTCCACTGGCTTTGGGGTGGAGACTTTTGGATGACCCCGACAACCCGGGGGACTCCCTTCGGGGCCTCGGCGGAGGTTCCTTTCTAGGATCCGATGTCGACTCGACATTCCTGGACGCTGCTGTGGCCCGGCTGCAGATTGTTGCACTCCTGGAGGAAAGCTTCGAGGGAGGATCGATCCAGGAGAGGCCGCAGGGGGAGGTGTCGGATCCGAGCCAATTAACAGGATCCCCCAGGCTGGTTGACCTCAATTTTTGCGGCGATTCGGCTGCGGAACTCAGTGACTGCATGCGGGATGCGGTGCTGGCGGAGAGACAGTCGCTCTTCTATGGTGGTGTCGGGCAGGGGCCTGCCCAACGTAAGATCCTGGAAGATACGAACAAATCTCTCAACGTCGCCCTTACTGTCGCGGGGCATGGTCTGACCAACTTGCTTGTGCGGAAATTGGCGGACCAATACCTCTCCAATCTTGGAGTCTTCCTCGCTCTCGATATTGCGAGACTGGCTCAGGAAGCGCTTGCTCACCTCCTGCCGTCCCGACTTACCCACCTTGACCTGAGACTCGTTCCCGCTTCCATGGAGGAAGACCGAGAAGATGGCATTGCAGAAGTTATGCTTTCGGCCAGTAGCAAGGGTTGGAAACTAGATGCCCGGCGCATTGTCCAAGAAGCTTTCGAGCAACTGGACGCAAGCGCGAAGCTCGAGTCGGCCCCGGTGGCCTTGCTACGAGAACTCGCAGAGTCATCGTTGACGCATGAAAGTATCAGCCTTCCCAAGGAAACGAGCACGAAGGAGTTGGAGAATAAGCTGGTCGACTTCGTAGTTGAGAAGGGGGAGAAGCATTTCCCTGGCTATTTCAAGGGTTCGGTCCTGGAGATCGAGCCCAGGACTTTTGGCCCCGTGCCACTGTTCGATCCTTACTGGAAAGAGAATCGAGTGCTGGGCAGTGCCATCCAGTTCAGAGGCGGCGGGAGCAATGTATACGAGCCCGTGAAAGTCGGATCGGCAAGAGTCATCACCCGCGTGCGCACGGATGACGGACAGTTCGGCGGAGTCCCCTCGATTTCTGCCGCCAAGCCGATAGAGGTGAAGAGGATCATCCTGAATGTCTCCCCATCCGAGGTCGTTGTCAAGCCCGGCGAAAAGGTGGATTTCATCGTCAGCGTCGAGAACTCATTCTTTGCCGAAGAAATTGAAGTCACTGCTGAAAGAGGCGAAGTTCTGGGGACAGAGTACCTTGGCAACAGTCGACATAGAGTCTCTTACAAGGCCCCTCCCATGATACAACGGCCGGACATACTGACGGCGGTCCACACGGGAACAACCGGCGCTCGCCGTTTTTCTACCGAGCCGCGGCTTGCTCAAGCCACAATTAGAAATGTCAGCGTCGTTGTCACTCCCGAGACGATTTGCCTTGCACCCGGGTCGCGCCAGACTTTTACGGCCCGTATGGTCGGTATCGAGGACCAGAAGGTGTCTTGGTCCTGGGCGGCCAGTGGAGGCGCCATCGGGAAGGACGACGGTGTACTGAAGGCGCCGGACTCTGACGGGGTAGTGGTGGTCACGGCTACCAGTCTCGTCGACCAAAACCTGACCGGTACGGCGGTCGTCAAGGTCGGCGGTTGCGAGTGCTGGTGGGCTGGCTGGGTAGGGGGTAATCTCTTCTCCTCGCAGTCAGGCGATACCGGACTTTTTGTCCACGTTCCAGAAGGCCAACTGACGATCAGCCTGCAGCGACCCGGTGGCGAGAGCCTTGCGATTCGAATTGATGACCCCGCCAGTCCCGGTATGACTGATGTTGCCGGAGCCAACTTTGCCTTGGCCCCCCCCGACACTGCTTTCGACAGTCCGAATGTCTCGGGAGGGTTGATCGAGTTTTCCGACAAACTCGTGGAAGGAGCCTTCTTCGGCCCGGTTTCGGTCTACTGGGTGACTGGAAGCGGAGAGGTCGAAAGCCGTCTCGAACCGTTCTCCGTGCGCTTCAGGATCACGGAGGATCCAGAACTCATCTTCTTCCCTATCGGAAAAGGATGCAATGTGCAATGACAGTGGTCAGCTAACTACAGACTTCCTAGCTCAGGAAATCACGTTGGCAATCCTTTGCTCCAGTGAGCTGGAGTGAACTTGCCGCGGGCACAACGACGGGCACAATCCCCCTTTTGAGGGAATCTGGAGGGAAGGCCAAAAAGCCGGGAATCCCGGTCTGACGCGGGTTTGAAGTGGCGCGCCCGACAGGATTCTTCACTCCGCTTCGCTTCGCTCAGACGAAGACAACGAACCCGCGACCTACGGATTAGAAGTGGGTCCGGAAAACTGCCGAAAAG
>CP070717.1:2367732-2371073 GCA_020350445.1 Acidobacteriota bacterium
CTGAAGCGAGAGGTTCTGGCCATCGTAACGGGCGACGACGCGGTGCCAGTTGAACTCCCAGTCTGCCGGCAGTTTCTGAACGACAGAGACCCTTTCATGATCGAGGATGTAGAACTCGAGGTGTTCTCGATCCTGCTGCTCGATTCCCCACTGGCTGCCTTTGGTCAAGAGGGAGTTGGTCCCGTTCCATGAGCGCGGGAAGATCCAAAGGGAAAGGGTCAACTCGGCTCCATCGAGGTCGAGGTGGTCGCTTCGGTAGGTTTCAACCCATTCATCGTGTCCACTCAATTCGACGGCCATTCCCTGCTTTCCCGGAACCAGCTTGACCCGGCCGAAGACTGCAGCCGGTCTTTGGTAGGGGCTGGAATCATCCGTCAATCTGACCTGCTCGAGTATGCCAGGACTGACCCAGTCCCAAATTGCGCCGCCGGTCAGGCGGCGGTGCTTTCGAATGAGCTCCCAGTATTCGTCCAGGTGACCGACGCTGTTTCCGGTTGCAGCAGCATACTCGTCCATAAAAGACGGGCGCTGGTCTTGTTCGGTCGCGAAACGTTCCAGTACAGCTGGGGGCGGGTACCGGGGACCGATGATCTCCTCGAAAGGCTGGTCTGGAGTTGTCGAGGTCGCCCCGTACATCCAGGCGGGGCGTGAAGGGTCGAGCTCAGGTCCCCGGCGGATGACCGCTGCAATGTTCTCACCCGTTCCCGACTCAGTCCCGGCACTCCAGAAGATAATGCTCGGATGGTTACGGTCTCTCAGGACCATTCGTTCGACTCGGTCGAGGTAGAGATCCAGCCACCGTGGATCTTCGGAAAGTTGGGGATTGGCATGGGCTTCATCGTTGACTTCATCGACGATATAGATCCCGTATTCATCGGCCAGGTCGAGGAATACCGGGTCGGGTGGGTAGTGCGACGTCCGGACCAGGTTAATGTTGAACTGCTTCATGATTCGCAGGTCCTGGATCATTCGTTCCCGGCTGTTGAACCTTCCCGTCACCGGATCGTGTTCATGACGGTTCACTCCATTGAACTTGACTGGTACTCCGTTTACGAGGATTGCCTGGTCACGAATTGCTACTGTGCGAAAGCCGATCCTCCCCGTCACGAATTCCGTGGGTATCGCTTCACCCTGCTCCTCGAGGTGAAACAGCAGGCGGTAGAGTGAGGGCTGTTCGGCTGACCAGAGAAGTGGGTTCGAGATCTTCTGTTCAAAAAGCACCTCCACGTCTTCGCCTGGAGGGGGGGACGAAAAGGGTCTTTCAAGAGCTGCGGAAAAGACCGACTGGCCTTGTGGGTCGAGCAACTGCAGTTGCAGGGTTCCAGCAGAAGGGCTCTGATCTGCAAAATTACGGATGGTGGCCCGGACCTTGAGGAGCGCGTCCGACTCCTGCAGGTCCGTTTCAACCAGGTAGTCGAACAGGTGGATCGGGGGTGTCGAGAAGAGGAAGACATCTCGGAAGATCCCGGAGAGCCGCCACATGTCCTGGCATTCGAGGTAGGTACTATCTGAAAAGCGGGGAACCCAGGCCGAGAGGGAATTGGTGCCGGGAACCAGATACGGGGTGATATCGAACTCCGAGGGTTCCATCCCCCCTTCGTCGTAGCCCACCTCGATCCCGTTAACCCACAGCCGCAGGGCAGCCTTTACACCGGCAAAGTGGAGAAACACCCGCCGGCCCTGCCAGGAACTGGGAACCGAGAAGTTTTGTCGGTAGCATCCCACAGGGTTGTAATCGCGGGGGACCGAGGGTGGGTCGTCTCGAAAGGTGTGGGCAACGTTTCGAAACATCGGGTGCCCATAGCCATGCATCTGCCAGTTCGACGGCACAGGGATCGTCTTCCAGTCTCGATCGTCGAAGTCGCTGGCAAAGAAGCCGGGAGGGACCAGGGAAGGATTCTCAACCCAAAGGAATCTCCACTGGCCGTTAAGTGATTGGTAGAAGGAAGACTGGTCGATTTGACCCTGCAGGGCCGCCTTTTCTGAGGAGAAGGGGATCGTCAGTGTATGGGTGGGGAGCTGATTCCTGGCGAAGACAGCGGGATCTGCCCAGTCTTCAGAGCTTGCTCCCCTGCCGATCGCTGGAAGAAGGAGGGTGAGGACAAAAATCAGGATCCAGGGTCTGTGGACTTGAGACATTCTTCCTCCAGGTCGGATTGAGTGAACGGGCTTTCTTTTGGAATCGGGTTGCCTTCGAATTCTGAATCCGTGGCGGGCTTCAGTTGACAACTTCATGTGCTCCGATATCGAATGCGCTCCCCTGTGGAATCGCCTGGCCGTAGAGGTCAAGGTTCCCAGTGTCAAGCCCACAGCGAGTCTTGAGATCGAGGCCGCGGTCCACCGCGGGTGATGAGGGGAGCAGCAGGAATTCTGTCAGTGTTGAGAGTTTCAACGGGTCAGTCAACAGGCCGGTTCCGTCCTTGGTGAGGAGAGGATCAGCATAAAAGCCGACGAGTGCACCGTTGAGTGTTTTCTGGCCTGTCGCTTGCGCCCATTCCTCGAAGGCGGTGTATTCATCCACAAGCAACCCTGCGTCGCCCATGGCCCAGTAGAGATTCCCTTTGAACTCACCATTATGCGAACCTCCGGCGATCTGACTTTCTCCTGAAACAAAAACGTTGTTGTAGAAGCGACCGATCGGGTGTTTCTCGGGGACTCCTCTCGCTGCCCCGAACGATACCGCAGAGCCTTTGGTGTTGTAGATGGTGTTGTTGTAGACGTCGGTTGACTCCATACCGGTATCACCCTGCCAGATATGGATTCCCGCATCATGATTCGTGAGCCCGTCATCCAGGCTGATATTGAATCGGACCGTGTTTCCGTGGAAGGGTGCAGCCCCCTTGTACTGGCAGATGAGATAACCGGAACCGTGGTTGTTGTGAGAGTAGTTGTACTGAAGGACGGAATTCGTCATCCCTCCGTCAAAGTCGAAACCTCCACCGTCAATTCCGGTGCTGCGATTGTGGTGGGAGACGTTGTACTGGATGACGATTCGATCGGAGTGATAGGCCCAGATTCCGACAGGGCCGTTTCCGGGCCGGGGCATGTCCCATCCGTTGTTGCGAGCTTCGCAGTATTCAATCACTCCCCGGACTACCCTTCCGAGGACGATTCCATTGCCACTGTGGTTGTCGAGGATCGTGGGGTCACCGGGATTGTTCTCCACCAGGCAATGCGCTACGGATATGTCGGTCGAGACCTGACCCTTTGAACTGATTCCGGCAAAGCCGTTCTGGTGGGCATGGATTCGGGTGAACCGTCCTGTTTGGACGCCTTCAAAGTAGACTCCCGAGCTACGAAAGCCCGAAACTTCGATCGAATCAACCTCGAGATCGCTGGCC
>CP070717.1:2371173-2390547 GCA_020350445.1 Acidobacteriota bacterium
GTCCAACTCCCGAAATGCGCCAGGCGATGGCGAATGCTCCGGTCGGTGACGACGTTTTTCAAGAGGATCCCACGGTGAGGCTGCTGCAGGAGACTGCGGCCGAAATGTTCGAGCAAGAGGCAGCCTTGTTCGTTCCGAGTGGGACGATGGGAAATCAGATTGCAGTCAAGCTGCACACGCGCCCTGGACAAGAGGTTGTTACAGAAGCGAGGGGCCATATCTACAACTACGAGCTTGCCATGCTGGCTGCGTTCTCAGGATGCCTGGCTCGTCCGATCACTGCGAACCAGGGGCGTGTGACCTGGAGCCAGATCGAACCGGTTCTGAGCCCACCGGTCTATTACCGTGCACCAACCGGTTTGATAGCTTTGGAAAACACCCACAACATGGCCGGGGGAACTATTCTGGATCAGGGAGAAGTCGAGACCATCCTTTCCGAGGCCCATGAACGGGGTTTGCCGGTACATCTCGATGGTGCCCGGATTTTCAATGCTGCGATCGCCAGTGGAAGGTCCGTCGCAGAATTGACCCGGGGATTCGACTCCGTGATGTTCTGCCTTTCCAAAGGCTTATCGGCTCCCGTCGGCTCCCTTTTGCTCGGTAGCCAGGCTTTCATCGAAGCAGCCTGGCCCGTGAGAAAGATGCTCGGAGGCGGGTTGCGGCAGGTCGGGATCCTGGCTGCGGCAGGGTTGATCGCGCTGCGGGATATGCCGGGAAGGTTGGTTGAAGACCATGACAACGCCAGGCTCCTGGCGGAGGGTCTCGCAGAACTGAAGGCCTTCTCGGTGGAAGCCTCCACCGTTCAGACCAACATTGTCATCGCCGACTTGGTGACGATGGACAGTTCCACCTTCCTGAAGTCCCTCGCAGAGAAAAGGGTGCTGGCGGTTCCGACTGGAGCCCGACAGGTTCGTTTAGTGACCCATAAAGATGTGAATCAGGCCCAGGTTCAAGAGGCTCTCCAGCGAATCCGCGAGGTCGTCAGCTAACCGGATCCGAATCCTGATTGCGAGTGAACTTCCCTGCGCTGAGAACGGGTTCTCAAACCGGCAGGGTGCGTTATCCCTGCGATCAGCGCGAATTACCCGCCGGTTATGGCCAAGGCTCTCGCTCGCCCTTGTCGCCGCGCTGTATTTTAATGTTGAGGACATTTCGCGGCTCTCGCTTCGGAATGTCGATGAGCAACTGTAAGAAGAGATGGTATCCGCGCACTCAAATACGGGCTAGTATGCAGTATGTGAGCATCGAGGGAATTCTTCAGGGAAGGCCGCGGGCTGTATCGAAGGCTTTGTCACTGGTTGAGAATGGTGATTTTGCTGCGGTATCAGAACTGCTCCAGGAACTCTACCCGAAGGCGGCGGGAGCCTTTGTCATCGGGATTACAGGGAGTCCGGGAGCCGGGAAGAGCACCCTGGTTGAGCAGTTGGCACAGCTCTATGTTCAACAGTCGCACCGGGTGGGGATCCTGGCGGTCGATCCGACGTCTCCCTTTTCAGGTGGCGCCATCCTGGGTGACCGGATTCGAATGCAGGAACTCGCGACCCATCCCGATGTCTTCATCCGAAGCTTTGCCACGAGAGGCAAGTTGGGCGGGTTGTCAGCGGCAGTTGACGATGCACTGGTTGTTTTGGCGGCTGCCGGCTACGAAACCCTTCTCGTCGAAACGGTCGGAGTCGGTCAGGACGAAGTCGATATTGTGCAGACTGCAGATGTCACGGCCGTTGTTTTGGTCCCAGGGATGGGAGATGACATTCAGGCGATCAAGGCGGGGATTATGGAGATAGGTGATCTCTTCGTAATCAATAAGGCTGACCGGGATGGGGTGCAGAAGACTCGTGCGGAAGTTGAAGCGCATTTAGCGCTGAGCCCCAGGGACAGCGACTGGACACCTCCAGTGCTCGAGACCGTTGCCTCCCAGGGAAAAGGTATCGCGGAACTTGAATCCATGCTGACCAGATTTCGCGCCCTGGCGCGTTCTTCGGATTGGTGGAAACAGCGACGTTTGGAACGGCAACGCCAGCGAATTATTGATCTGTTGCGAACTCGAATCCTCGATGATGTCGTGAAACGGGCTGGGAACCTGACACTCGACACTCTGGCGAAGCAGGTGGGTTTGCGGGAACTTGATCCGTACGCTGCTGTCGAACGGCTTTACAAAGATCTCTCGCTGCCCTAGGGTAGAGAGCAGATCCGATATTTCTGTCTAGTTTCCGACCGGCTGCCTGGCAGGCGGTTTCTTGAGTTTTTACGGGACCTTTTGGGGGGAGAATATGATCAAGAGGATCTCACACGTGGGAATTGCAACCCAGTCGATTGCAGTAATGACCGAGTTCTACAAGTTGTTGGGCCTTGAAGTGGAGGCCGTCGAATCGAAGAAGGCGGACAAGATCCGTGTGGCGCTAATGCGAGTGGGCGAATCGGCGATTGAACTCATGGAAGCGACAGATAGTGAATCGCCGGTTGCTCGCTTCCTCGAGAAACGCGGGGAGGGCCTTCATCATATTTCGTTGGAAGTGGATGATCTGGAAACTGTTCTGAACAGGTTGAAGGAGCGGAACATTCAGCTTATCGATGAGTCTCCGAGGCCGGGAGCGGACGGCAGGATGATAGCCTTCGTCCACCCCCGTTCGACCGGAGGTGTCCTGGTTGAGCTGTGCCAGACGATGGAAACATTTTGAAGTATGGATTTCGGCAATCTGGAAGTACACCTGATTTCAGATGGAACCTTCTGGCTGGATGGCGGTGCCATGTTTGGTGTCGTTCCGAAGGTCTTCTGGTCAAAAGCACTACCCTCGGATGATCGCAACCGAGTTCATCTGGGTCTCAATGCGCTGCTCATCCGTTCCGAGGAAGGGACGCTACTTGTCGATACCGGTTGCGGGGAAAAATACACTGACAAACAGCGAGACATCTATGGCTTGGGACCGAGGCCCCAACTGCTCGATGAGTTGTCTCGGCTGGGATGTTCTCCCGAAGATATCAGCCTTGTGCTGAATACCCATTTGCATTTCGATC
Source organism: Acidobacteriota bacterium (assembly GCA_020350445.1). GTDB lineage: Bacteria > Acidobacteriota > UBA6911 > RPQK01 > JAPXNP01. The sequence goes on from CP070717.1 coordinate 2,374,189, forward strand.
ATTGTGGTGGAAACACCAGGCTGGGCGAGTCGGGGATTGTTCCGACCTTTCCCAATGCCCGGTTTCTGGTTCAGAAGCAGGAGTTTGATGATGCCTGCAGTGCCAATGAGCGGACGCGGGGAAGCTATTTCCCCGAAAACTGGGAATGTCTGGTTCAGCGGGGACAGTTACAGCTGATTGACGGAGAGCATGAGGTCCTGCCCGGAATACAGTGTGTCCCAACCCCCGGTCACACTCTGGGTCACCAGTCGATCAAGATAGTGTCCGGAGGCAAAACGCTCTTCTTTATGGCAGATCTCTGCCCTACGCAGGCCCATGTGCCGCTCCCCTGGATCATGGCGTATGATCTCTATCCGATGACCACTCTCGAGACCCGGCGGCGGATTTATCAGGAAGCTGTTGATGGGCAATGGCTTCTCTGCTTCCAGCATGATGCGACCCGCCCGCTTGGCGTCTTGTTTAGAGAAGGGGATCGAATCCAGATCGCTGAGCAGTCCTTTGATTAGCTCGGTTCCTCGGTCCGAGTCCCGTTTGTTATAGAATCCCTCCGCGTGTAACGGGAATCAGAAACTACGAGATTGGAAGAACTTATGCATGATGTAGAAATCGGAATCATTGGTGGAAGCGGCCTGTACGAGATCGCGGGCCTGGAAGATGTCAAAGAAGTTAGTGTTGAGACACCCTTCGGCGATCCCAGCGACGCGTACATTGTCGGAATGCTGGAGGGGCGTCGAGTGGCCTTTCTCGCGCGGCATGGCCGGGGCCATCGGCTGATGCCAACGGAGCTGAACTTTAGAGCGAACATCTATGGTTTCAAGAAGCTGGGCGTTCGCAGCATCCTTTCGGCGAGTGCGGTCGGATCTCTGAGAGAAGACCACAAACCGATGGACTTTGTTCTTCCTGACCAGTTTCTGGACCGGACCCGGCAGCGGGTTTCGACCTTCTTTGGAGAGGGATTGGTGGCGCATATCAGTTTTGCCGACCCGGTCTGTTCCCGGTTGGGCGATATCGTTGAAAAGGCGGCAGCGGCAATCGATTTTCCAGTCAAGCGAGGCGGAACGTACGTCTGTATGGAAGGACCAGCCTTTTCGACCCGGGCTGAGTCTAACCTGTACCGCAGCTGGGGGATGGACCTGATTGGCATGACCAACCTGCAGGAGGCAAAGCTGGCCCGTGAAGCTGAAATCTGTTACGTCACCATAGCGATGGTGACCGATTATGACTGCTGGCATGAGGAACATGATGACGTCACTGTTGAGATGTTGATTGGCTATCTCCAGAAGAACAGCGAGAATGCAAAACGCCTGATTCGGGAGAGTATCCGACTCCTGCCCACTGAGGCAGAATGCTCTTGTCAGAGTGCCCTGCAGAGTGCCCTGATCACCGATCGAAAGGCGATACCTGCGTCGACGCTTACGAAGCTCAATCTGATCGTTGGGAAATACCTGAATTAATCAAGGAGAATTGAGATGTCTATCGTTGTTGTTGGTTCAGTTGCCTACGATTCAGTTGAGACCCCATTTGGCAAGGTGGAAGATGCCCTGGGTGGATCGGCTACCTATTTCAGTATCTCCGCGAGTTTCTTCACCCCGGTTCGACTGGTCGCCTGTGTTGGGAAAGATTTTCGTGGCGAAGACCGATTCCTGCTGGAATCGCGCAATGTGGATCTGGAGGGCCTCGAGTACATGGATGGGGAGACATTTCGCTGGAAAGGGGATTACAACAAGGATCTCAATGAAGCCAATACACTTGAAACCCATTTGAATGTTTTTGCCAACTTTCAGCCAAAGCTGCCGGGCAAGTACCGAGAGTCCGATTTCGTCTTCCTCGGCAATATCGATCCCACACTTCAGCGGCAGGTCCTTTCACAGGTGAAAGCGCCAAGGCTGGTTGCCTGCGACACGATGAATTTCTGGATCGAGGGCCAGTTCAATTCGCTGATGGAAACTCTCAAGCAGGTCGACATTCTCATCATCAACGATGCAGAAACACGACAGCTTGCCAGGGAATCCAACCTGCTCAAAGCGGCCCGGAAGGTCCTCGGTTGGGGACCGAGTACTCTGGTGGTCAAGCGGGGTGAGTACGGAGTCTTCAAGTTCAGACTGGGGAAGAAAGGGGAATTGCTCTCCTTTGGGCTGCCAGCTTTTCCCGTTGAAGGTGTAATGGATCCAACCGGAGCGGGAGATACCTTTGCGGGCGGTTTCATGGGTTATCTGGCCGGTAGTGGCAAGACCGACGAGACCACGCTCAGACAGGCGATCGTCTTTGGCTCGGTGATGGCCAGTTTCAACGTTGAGAAATTCTCCTTGGGACGTCTAAAAGAGTTGACCTATCCCGAGATCACGAGACGATTCGAAGAGTTCAAGCAGTTGACCGATTTTGAGGTAAACTTGGAACAATAGGTAACGGGTAGATCTCCTTGTCCACGGGACTGGGCCTGATGTGACTGGCTGAAGAAAAAAAGGTACAGTCCCCGACAACGCTCGTAAGGAGGATTTGAATGAAGCGCAGATTTGTTCGACTGTCTTCTTCCTTGGTATTCGTTTCTTCTCTCTGTTTTAGCCTGGTTTCGGCTGCTGATGGAAATGATCGACTTCTCGAGTCGGCGAAGGTCCTGGGTGAAATCCTCAATATCCCGGAAGGCATTCCGCAGAGTCTGCTTGATAGGGCTGAATGTGTCGTGGTCATCCCATCGGTCAAGAAGTTCGCGCTGGGAATCGGCGGGAGCTACGGTAAGGGAGCTATGGTTTGTCGAGGTGGGGATGACTACACCGGGCCGTGGGGCGCACCCGCCATGTTCCGGCTGGAAGGTGGGAGCATCGGGTTTCAGCTTGGGGGTTCGGCGACCGATTTCGTCCTTCTGATCGTTAATCCGAGGGGCGCCGAATCGATCCTGAAGAGCAAGGTCAAGCTGGGCGCCGATGCGGCTGCGGCTGCAGGGCCAAAAGGCCGGTCAGCTGAAGCGGCCACCGATGCGCTGATGACCGCCGAGATACTTACCTACTCTCGATCGAAAGGACTCTTTGCCGGGGTTTCACTGAATGGTTCGACTCTCCGTCAGGACACTGGGGCCAATGAGGATGTCTACGGAAAGGAAATTTCTGCTCGGGAGATCGTGGTCGAGAAGAAAGTCGGTGTGACATCCGATGGCCGCCCGCTGGTGGATCTCCTGCAGAAGCAGTCGCCAAAGAACCTCTCGGACTGAGTTTCTCATATATCCTGCGCGGTTCATCATGTTATGCGAGTGATTCTGCTTCTCCTCTTCTTTTGGGGTGTCCCAGCTCAGGACGCGGCCGACTCCGAAGCACAGGAGTGGTTCAGTAAGGCCGAGGCGCTCATCGGGACGCCTTCAGAGTTTTCCGATGAGCAGATTGAGTACTTCCAGAAGGCCCTCGAGCTGCAGCCTGAGTTGGCTGCCGCACATTTCAATCTGGCCCTGATCTATCGCCATCGCAGCGAGTTTGATCGGGCGGCTGAGCATGTCGAGCATCTGATTCAAGCCTATCCCGATGATGGCAGGGCGTATCACCTCAGGGCTCAGTTGGCACTGGACCAGGGTCAGGATGAGGCGGCAATTCCCGATCTCGAACTGGCGGTTGAAAGATCTCCTGAGGATTATCTGATCTGGTCTGTTTTGGGTCAGCTCTACTACAACTTCCGCCGATTCGAGGAGGCCTTGAACGCCTTCAATCGGGTGCTGGAGCTCAATCCGTCGCCCGTAGAGGCTTATTTCAGCCTCGCGCTGACTCACTATGCGCTGGGTCACGTTGATGCAGCGATTCAGAATGCTGAAAAGTATGTCAACCAGCTGCCGGATGACTTTGAGGCACTCTATTTCCTGGGCATCGTTTACCGGCAAGCTGGGAAGACCGACCTGGCGTTGACCACACTCCTCAAGGCTGAGGCTCTGCAGCCCAATGATCCGCAGCTGGCCTCTGCATTGGGGAACTTGTACCTCGAACGTGACGAGGCGGAAGAGGCACGAAAGCGTTTCGAACGGGCAGGAGGAGACTCTCCGCAGAACCTGGCGAATCTGGGGGTTCTGGCGAAGGAGCAGGGACGTCCCGAAGAAGCGGTGCGGTATCTGCGCAGAGCCCTCGAAGGGGATCCGAAGAACGCTTTGATCCTCGCTCACCTGGGCGATCTTTATGCGGAGCTCGGGCGCGATGGGGAAGCACTCGACGCGTATCAGCGCGCTCTGCAGTCAAACCCGGATGATTTCGATTCGTTACTGAATCTCGGTTCGATGATGGCAAACTACGAGGAATTGGATGAAGCGAAGTCCCTTTTCACTCGAGCGCTCGAACTTCGTGGGGATTCAGGGCTGGCCAACTTCCATCTGGGGCTGACTCTTGAGAGGCAGGGGCAGGCAGGGGCGGCACAAGCCCACTACCTGCGAGCTGTCAGTAGTGACTTGGAAGGAGTGGCCAAGGCACGGGCACATTTTCGGCTGGGTGTTCTGTTCGCCCGCCAGGGCGAGGGAGGGCAGGCCATCGATCACCTGGGAACTGCCTTCAGCCTCGAGCCTGAAAAGTACGTTCCGATCGTGATCAATGATCTCAAGAATATCCACACCGAGTTCGACCCGATCCGCTATTCGGGAGCATTCAATGACCTGCTCGAAAAGTACCGGGAGTACTGGGAATTCAAGGAAGAGTGACCCCGCCTTCGTCAGTAAATCAGGAACGGAGATCGTCTCGCTTCGAATTTCTCCAGATCCGCTTTCCATCGGTTCTCAATCTCTTCGACTGCCGCATCCCGGGTGAGCATTTCCCGAATCCAGGAATTTCCGGCCAGGCGGTCCCAGGAAGAGGCACGGAATTCGAATTGATCGGGATGGAGCCGCCGGACTTCCCGGACCAGGTGCAAGAGGGCCCGGACTGGTTCGAATTGAGTTCGGTCGGTCACATGGACCTGGACACCCTGACAGGCTTCTCCGACGAACTTCGAAAAGGTGGGTGTGAAGACCTGTTCACGGAAGCGGACTCCAGGTAAATGGAGAGCATTCAAGCGCTGAGCCAATCGGTTCGAATCGAGCCAGGGGGCTCCTATCAGTTCGAAGGGGCGGGTTGTTCCTCTCCCTTCCGACAGGTTGGTTCCTTCGATTAGACAGAAACCGGGATAGAGGATGGCCGTTGTCAGCGTCGGCATGTTGGGTGAAGGGGCAATCCACTCAAGTGATGTTGCATCGTACCATTCCGCCCGGCTCCAACCCTCCAGCGGGACCACCCTGAGATCGACCTCGAGAGAGGTCTCAGAGCGCAGCAACCGGGCAAGCTCTCCCACGGTCATCCCGTATCGGATCGGCAGGGTATGGATCCCGACGAAGGATTCCCGACCCGGCTCCAGGACGGGGCCGCTGACCGTCACGCCCGTGATTGGGTTCGGACGGTCGAGGACGATGAAAGGAATCCCTTTCCGCGAAGCCGCCTGCATCGAACCGAACATGGTCGAGATATAGGTGTAGAAACGGACCCCAACATCCTGGATGTCGTAGATCAGAAGGTCCACGTCCTGCAGCATCTCCTGGGTTGGAGACCGGGTCTCTCCGTAGAGGCTGAAGACACTCGGTCCACTGGCGATCTTCTCCCCGGCTTGAACTGCACCTGCGATTCCGTGTTCCGGACCAAAGAGAGCAGTTAACTCGAGATCGGAACGAGTCCGCAAAAGCTCGACCAGTGAAACGAGATCCGACGTCGTTCCCGTTTGGTTCGTTATTAAGCCGACCCGCTTGTTCCTGATCCAGCTGAGGTAGGGCTCTTCGAACATCCGGTCTGCACCCAGGCGAAGTCGATCCCCGGCGGATAAGGAGGGAATCCCGGTGAAGAGAATAAGGAGCGTTAGGAGCAGAGACTTTTTCACATTGTCCTCATTGGCATAGAGCTTTGTTGACCTCAGATCTGGTAAAGCTTGCAGTATTTTTCTTCGAGATACTCGAGAAAATATCTGGCCCGAAGCGGTTCGCCGGTAACACGTTGGACCAGTTCGCTCGCCGGATATTGCCGCCCGTAACGATGGATCTGTTCGCGCAGCCACTCTCGAAGGCTGGAGAACGTTCCCGCCTCGATTTGGGCGTCGAGGTCGGGAAGGGCCTTCCTGGCTGCAACGAGGAATTGGGCCGCATAGAGGTTGCCGAGCAGATAGGTGGGGAAGTAGCCGATCAGCCCCTGTGACCAGTGCGTATCCTGAAGGATGCCATCTCGATCATTCGCGGGGCGGACTCCGAGATACTCATCCATGGTGTCGTTCCAGCAGGAGGGCAGATCTTTCGTACTCACATTTCCCGAAAACAGGGCCTTTTCGAGTTCGTAACGCATGATGATGTGCAGGCCGTAGGTGACCTCGTCGGCCTCCACTCGGATCAGACTTGCCCGGACTTGATTGACGGAGAGGAGGAATTCATCGAGCGTTAAGTTGGACAGGGCCTTCGGGAAGAACTGCGGGAGCCGTGGAAACCAGTATTTCCAAAACGAAGCGCTTCGCCCAATCTGGTTTTCCCAGAGTCGGGATTGAGACTCGTGGATTCCGAGAGAGACCGAATCGCAGGCCGGATAGCCATACCTCGCGGAATCGAGCCCCTGTTCATAGAGAGCATGGCCGGCTTCATGGATCATCCCGAAGAGTGATCCGGTGAAATCGTTGACGTTATAGCGTGTTGTGATTCGGACATCCAGCGGAGAGAGTCCGACACAGAACGGATGGGGAGACCGGTCGAGTCGCCCTGCATCCCAGTCAAAGCCTATCCGAGTCAGGACCTCACGACCGAGGTTCTCCTGTCTTTTGAAGGGAAAGTCGCCACGGATTGGACGAATTGTCTTGGAAACAGCGGACTCTTCTATCCGCCGCAGCAGGTTCGTGAGCTGAGGACGAACCTCGCCGAATATCTCGTCGAGACTCTGCTCGCTCATACCGGGCTCATACTCGTCCAGAAGGGCCTCGTACCGTGTCTCAACTGTTTGGAGGTAGTCGGCCTCCCGGCTCTTGAGTTCCATCATCCGAGCCAGCCAGGGCTCAAAGATTCCGTAATCTGACCGCTCTCGTGCTTCAACCCAGCGTTCGTAGGCGAGGGAGCCGACTTCGGTTATCTCCTGAACAAGTTCCGTTGGAACCCGATCCGCCTTGGCATGTTCGCGCCGGAGTTCTCGAACACTGCTCGCTTCGAACTCGTCGAGAGATTCTTGTTCCAGACTCTCGAGCAGTTCGTATACTTCTCGACTGACCAGCTTCCGGTGATAGATCGCCGCGAGTGTCGCTCGCTGACGCGCACGATGTCCAGCTGCCTTCGGGGGCATCTTTGTTTCCTGGTCCCAGGCAAGGACCGAAAGAGCGCTTCGAATATCTGTCAGCTCTCTTGCCTTCTCCAGGAATTGATCAAATGTCCTCATCTCGGATCATCCTTGGCCTTTGTTAGCGGTTCGCGATGTGGGAGGCACTCTGTTACTTTATATGTCCGGTGAGGAGCAATCAATGATACGGAACTTGTGCTTGATATTATTGTTGATACCAGCGTACGCGGCATGTACAACCCCTGAAGCTGTACAGCCGGAACGGTTGCTGGTCGTTTTGAACAAGTCCGATCATACCGCAACGGTGCTCGATCGGGACACGGGTGGCAAGCTCGCGACAATCGTAACCGGGTTGGCTCCACATGAAGTGGCGGTCGATCCGGAGCGGGGCATTGGCGTTGTGGCGAACTACGGGACCAGTGTGAATCCCGGGTCCTCGTTGAGCGTTCTCGATCTACGTAGCCGACGGGCCATCAAAACGATTGGGCTCAAGCGTTTCCGCAGACCGCATGGAATCCAGTTCTTTCGCGATGGAAGCAGGGTAGCGGTTACAGCCGAAGCCAATCAGGCGGTCCTCATTGTCAATGTCGAAACGAGTGAAATCGAACAGGTGGTACCGACCGGACAGCAGATCTCCCATATGCTGGTGCTGAGTCCCGATGAGAAATGGTGCTATGTCACCAACATTGAGAGCGGCTCGCTGTCGGTCTTGAACCTCGAGAGAAGCCAACTCTATCGAACGTTGGATGTAGGAGAAGGCGCTGAAGGGATCGATGTTTCTCCCGACGGGAAGGAACTCTGGATTGCATCGCGTGCCGAAGATCGAGTTGCGGTGATCGATACTGAGACCTTGGAGATCACCGAGCACATTGAGACCGGAAGTTTCCCCATTCGAGTACGGTTCTTGTCTGATGGGGAACATGTGCTGGTCTCCAATGCCCGGACCGGAGACGTTTCGGTTCTCTCGAGATCGGAGAAAAAGGAAATCCAGCGAGTGTCGATGGGACTGACCGCGAAGGAACAGGAAGATCGACTGCTTCAGTTCGACCTGAGCCCGGTGCCCATTGGAATCGTTCTCGACGATGAGTTGCCGAGAGCCTATATTGCCAACTCGAATGCCGACATCATTACGGTCCTCGATCTCGTGTCGTGGGAAATCACCGCACGGTTGCAGGCCGGAGAAGAGCCTGACGGGATGGGGGTCGTCACCCTGCATCCGCCGGTTCCTGAGGAGACTCAATCCGCAGGCAATTCCCCGGAACAGTCTGAGGAGGAACCGGTAAAGTGAGTGGTTTCAGCCGAGCCACTTGGGAAGGCGGATGTCTTGGAATGTGACTATTTTTAGGAGAGACGAGCTTTGTATTTTTCCGGTGTAAGACTCTTTTCATTCTTGATTCTCACTGCACTAGTTAACCCGTGGAATCTGATCGCTCAGCCGTTGGAACCGGCTGCGCCAGAAGTCGTTGGAGTTTCTTCCCAGAGGCTCAGCCGGCTCGATCAGGTGGTCGAAAAGGCGATTGCCGATGAAGAAGTACCGGGAGCGATCGTTCTTGTAGCGAGAAAGGGCAAGGTCATCTATCGGAAGGCATTCGGACTTCAGACCAAGGATCCCGATAAGCCATTAGCCTTCGATACGGTCTTTGATATGGCTTCCCTGACAAAGGTGATGACGACGGCAACGTCGATCATGATCTTGGCCGAAGAGGGGCGCGTCGCCCTGTCTCAACCCGTTGCCGAATACATCGAGGAGTTCAAGAAGAGACGCAAGGACCGGATAACGGTTCTTCAGTTGCTCACTCACTATTCCGGGCTGAGACCCGATCTGGATTTGAGTAGACAATGGTCAGGTTACGATAAGGCAATCGAACTCGCCTGCAATGAGATACCGCTCGAGAAGCCGGGCGAGAAGTTCATCTACAGTGATATCAACTATTTTCTGCTTGGAGAGATTGTTCGCCGGGTAACGGGACAGACTCTCGATGAGTTTGCGGACGAACGGATCTTTAAACCGCTTGGAATGATGGAAACCGGGTTCAACCCCGATCCCGCCAAGGTGGAGCGCATCGCCCCGACTGAGAAGCGTGATGGCGAAATGTTGCGGGGACATGTTCATGACCCAACGGCAAGTCGGATGGGAGGCGTAGCCGGACATGCTGGACTCTTCTCGACCGTTGATGACACGGCGAGGTGGGCTCAGATGATTCTCAATGGGGGGGTCTTTGACGGTTCCAGAATTCTTTCTCCCCTGGCGGTCCTGAAGATGATTTCCCCGCAGACTCCCTTTGGAGAAGGGGATTGGCGTGGGATTGGGTTTGATATTGAAACGAGGTTCAGTACTCCGCGAGGTGATTTGTTCCCGGTGAGTTCCTTCGGGCATACTGGTTTTACCGGTACCTCTGTCTGGATTGATCCCTATTCCGAGACGCTCGTGGTCATGATGACGAGTCGGCTCTATCCGAATGGTGAGGGCGGTGTTGTTGCCCTCAGGAGTAAGGTAGCTTCGGTGGTTGCGGGTTCGCTGCTGGATCTGAAACTCGACCTGAACCTGGCCTACCGTAGATACTGATAGACAACGATGGCATACCGATGTCCGGTTTGTAAGGCAAGGCTTTGGCAGGGGCCCTTCCTCAAGCGGGTTGAATGTCCGCGCTGCGGAGGAGTCTTCAAACCGACGGTGCCCTGGATCTATTTCCAGGCTCTCCTCTTCCTTTTCGTAGTGCTTTCCCTGGTGGTCGTTGTCGTCGCCACAGGCCGGAACCTCTGGATCATCTTTCTGTTCCTCTGCATCTTTGCCCTCTTCTTCTGGTTCCTACCCAAGCTGATCAGCCTGGTCCATGTGCCGAGTGATCTGACGATGGTTGGGCCTGTAAGTGCGGATGATCTAGATCTCGGGTACAACGACTGGGAGGATGAAGAAGGAAAGCCGCTTCGCTTTACGCCGCTTTACTATTTCTGCATTCTTCTGATCTTCGCCCTGTTTACCTACCTCATCTTTCAGGTCATGGGTTGAGAAGACGGAGTATCGGTTGGTTTGCCGCCGGAGTGGGCAGTTCTCTGAGTTCGCTAACGGTGACCCACCGCCCTGGCCGGTCAATCGCTGGTTGTCCAGTCCGAAACTCAAGCAGGAAAAAGTGAATTCGAACGGTTCGTTCGGAATAGGTATGAGTGATGGAATCGATCCGCTGTGCCGCCTGCGGCTCAATCTCCAGGCCGAGTTCCTCGAGGAGTTCGCGCTGCAGTGCCTCTCGGGGCGATTCGTTCGTTTCGATCTTACCTCCGGGAAACTCCCAGAGTCCATCGAGGTGCCCTGTGCCGGCCCTGCGCTGGACCCAGTACCGGTTCTGCGCGTGCAGTACGGCCACAGCAACCTCAACGAGCATGGGTCTTTGACCCCCTGGGACGAATGCCAAAGCGTGAAACCAGGTAGATTCCGAGTCCAACGAAGATCCCCCCGGCCAGCAGGATCGAGTCGACTCCCTCCCCAAGCAGCCACCAGGCCAGGAGCGTGGCCAGAACCGGCTCAGCGAGCACGAGAACCGAAATCGTTGTTGCTGAGAGATCCCGAAGAGCCCAGTTGTACGAAGTGTGGCCCAGGCACTGGGGGATGAGACCGAGCAGAAAGAGGAAGAGCAGAGTCTGGTTCGAAAAGCCCAGGACAGGGACCGATCCGACCAGGCAGAATACTCCGAGGAGAGCGGCAGCGATCCCGTATGTCGGATAGACGTAGTCGATAAGGGACTGCTTTTGCCTGAGCCGCCGGCCCGCCAGTAGGTAAGCGCCCAGGGATGCCGCCCCAAGGACGGCCAGTACTGGTCCGCGCCAGTCACCCAGCCGGATGAGATCGTTCCAGAAGAGTACTGCTGTTCCCGCCAGAGCGCTGGTCAGGCCCAGGATTCCACGGTTGGTTAGCCGTTCACTGAAGAGAACATACGAGGCTGTCGCCACCAGGACCGGTGAAGTGTTCACAAGGAGGACCGAGACTGCGACGCTGGTAAACCTGAGCGAGCTGATCCAGAAGGCGAAGTGGAGCGCCAGGGCGAACCCCGCCAGCAGTTGTGTCGGCCAGTGCTGGATGGGAGGGCGGTGCTTTCTCAACCAGTAGAATGGCGAGAACAGGATCGTGGCCCACAACATCCGGTGAAATGCGATTGCCAGTGATGAAGCCTCCTGGCCATAGCGCACCAGGATCGAGCCGAAGGAAATACAGATTAGGCCCAGTGCGAGAACCGGGACAAGCGTTCGGGAGCTGCGTTGTTCATCCGATGTTTCAACTGTTCTCATCATGAATCGGTCGGCGGATAGATTATTACCGTTTTCAATCCTTGGCCAGTCGGGGTAAAGTTTAGGAATCCAGTTTGGCCTGTGCCAATGGATCGGATCGACTGTTTGCTGAGAGGTCTTCCCTGTAATTCGAGGCTTCTCGTACTGGATTTAACGTGAGTGCACATTGGAGGTAATGATGGCGCAGAAGATGACAATGGGGATGATCGTCGGTAATCGTGGTTTCTTCCCGGACCACCTGGCCAAAGATGGGCGGGAAGATATGATCCGCGCTCTCAATAATGCTGGAATTGACGTCGTGGCAGTGGGGCCGAAAGAGACCAAGTATGGTGCGATTGAGAGTCGTGCGGAAGCTCGTCGGTGTGCTGAGCTCTTTAAGTCAAAAGCTGATTTGATCGATGGAGTGATCGTCACTCTTCCGAACTTCGGTGATGAGCGTGCGGTGGCCGATACTCTCCGGATGGCGGGGCTGAACGTCCCTGTCCTGGTTCAGGCGACCCCCGATGTGGCGAATAAAATGGGAATTCGTTATCGACGGGACAGTTTCTGCGGGAAGATGTCGGTTTGCAACAACCTGACCCAGTACGGGATTCCTTATTCCATCACCAACCTCCATACGGTGGCTCCTGATTCAGACGATTTCCGCGAGGATCTCGAGTGGTTTTCGGCGGTTTGTCGAGTCGTTCGGGGGCTCGATGGTGTCCGGATTGGTGCAATCGGGGCCCGGCCATCTGCCTTCAACACCGTTCGCTACAGCGAGAAGCTGCTGGAAGGATCCGGGATCTCGGTTGAAACGGTCGATCTGTCAGAGATTCTCGGGCGGATTTCCAAGCGCAGTGATGACGATAAAGCGGTCCAGAAGAAGTTGCAGGCAATCGAGAGTTACGTTTCGGTCAAAGGCATTCCCAAAGATGCCCTGATGCGGATGGCGAAGCTTTCCACCGTCGTCGAAGAATGGATGGAGGAGACCGAAGTTTCGATGAGTGCTGTCCAGTGCTGGACTGCCATCGAACAGTATTACGGTGTCGTTCCCTGCACCATGATGAGTATGATGAGCGACTCGCTCCTTCCCAGTGCCTGCGAAGTCGACGTCTGTGGTGTCGTCGCGATGTACATGATGCAGCTCGCATCGGGGACCCCCAGCGCGCTTCTGGACTGGAACAACAATTACGGTGACGATCCCAACAAGACCGTCTGCTTCCACTGTAGTAACCTTCCAAAACACTTCTTCCAGTCCCACACGATGGATTATCAGGAGATCATCGCGGGCTCCGTCGGCAAGGAGAATACCTTTGGAACCGTTGTCGGAAGAGTCAAGGCCGAACCGATGACCTTCACGCGGATCTCAACTGACGACCACACCGGGACGATCTGCGGCTACGTCGGACAGGGACGATTCACGGATGATCCCCTCAAGACCTTTGGTGGCTACGGGGTAGCCGAGATACCAAATCTGCAGGAACTTCTGCACTTCATCTGCGAAAACGGTTTCGAACACCATGTCGCCGCGAATCTCTCCTCGGTCGGCCGGGCCATTGAAGAGTCGGCGAACAAGTACCTGGGTTGGGATCTCTATTCCCATCACTAGCGTTCGAAAGCTCGAGGTGAGAGTCCGTCGGTCATCAGGGGAAGGAGTCATCACATGTCGGTAGTGGCGGGAGTCGATTTCGGGACACTGAGTGTTCGGGTATCCATCGTGGACAGCCATCAGGGAAGGTTGGGCTCTGCGGTTGGGGAGTACCCGTTGATTCGCAAGCGTGAGGACCCCGATCATGCGACCCAGAGGCATTCCGATCATATGAATGCCCTCATCCAGGCCACGCGTGGAGCTCTGAAGGAGGCGGGTGTTGAAGGCGATCAAGTCGAAGCGATCGCGCTCGATACAACGGGTTCGAGTGTCATTCCCGTCGGTAAGGGACTCGAACCGATAGATGACTACTACCTCTGGTGTGATCATCGGGCGAAGGATGAAGCCGCCCAGATCACCTCGATGGCCCATGAGAGCGGACTCGAGGCGATCAACTGGTACGGAGGAGTTTATTCATCGGAATGGGGTTTCGCGAAACTGCTGCACTGGCTGCGAAACAACCCGGACAAACGTCAGCAGATGGTCACTGCGCTCGAACACTGCGACATGGTGGCTGCTGTCCTTTGCGGCATAACGAATCCGGCCGATGTCCCTCGTAGCGTCTGTGCTATGGGACACAAGTGGATGTGGAATGCCGATCTGGGAGGCCTGCCACCCGAGGCGTTCCTGCTTCAACTCGATGGACTCATGGCAGGAGTCAGGGAGAAGCTGAACGGCCGGTATGAGACTTCTGACAAGATTGCCGGCCGTCTTTGCCCGGAGTGGGCTGGGAAACTGGGCTTGAAGGCCGGGATCCCGAATCCGGTTGGAGCTTTCGATGCCCATTGGGATGCGATCGGAGCTGGGGTCCGTGAAGGTGATGTGGTCAATGTCGTCGGAACCTCGACCTGTATCATGGCGATCGCCCGGGAGGTCGACTTGATTCCGGGTGTCTGTGGTGTGGTCAAAGGCTCGATCCACCCCGGGTACTTTGGGGTCGAAGCCGGACTCTCAGCAACCGGGGATATCTTCGATGCCATCGCGAAACGGGCGGGGACTTCGGTAGCGGATCTGTCGCGGGGTCTCGAGGAGTACCGGGCAGGCCAGACCGGCCTGCTGCGTCTTACCTGGGACAACGGTGACCGGACTGTCCTGGTTAATCCGGAACTGGGTGGGGTGACTCTGGGATGGAATTTGACCCATACCGCCCAGGATGAGCTGTTTGCGGCGATAGAAGGCACCGCATTTCATACCCGTATCATCCTTGAGCGGATGGCGGAACACGGAGTCACCATCGAGCAAGTCATCAACGGAGGGGGAATCCCGCAGAAGAACGAGGTGCTCAACCAGGTCTATGCGAATGTTCTGGGTAAACCGGTGCTGGTGCCTCGAGATGAGGTGACCAGTCTGGGATCTGCCATCTTCGCATTCCTGGCTGCCGGTACTTTCCACAGCATCGAAGAGGCACAGTCCGCTTTATGTCCGTCCTACCGAACGATTGAGCCGGATCCCCAGGCGTCGTCGGTTTATGACTCCCTCTATCCGGCCTACCGGAAGTTGTACTTCTCTCTGGGGAACCCCCGTTCAGAATCGGTTCCGTTGGGGGATATCCTTCCATTGCTCCGAGGGGTTGGCGCATCAGTCCGACAGTCGATCAGCGGTCTTGATCTGATTGGCAAGTTCAGGGATCGAATTACCTGGAAGTAGAAGTTGTGTCAGAATAGGCCAATTCGGGCTGCATCCCGAGCAAAAGGAGAAAGTAATGAGCAGGCTAGATATGTTCCAAAGACTGTGCATCTGCCTTCTGCTAACTGTCTTGGGTTCGACCGGACATCTCTGTGGCCAGCAGACCGATTCTGAGCCCCGCCAGTTTACGGGGAGTTTTGAAGAACTCAGTCCCCCTCAGACTCGTCTCGTTGAAGACTGGTTTGCCCGGTATAACCGGGTGATGAACAAGAATGTCTCGGCGGCGGACGGCTTCGATCTCCTTCCTCAATCTGTCAAGACGACCTTTGACGGGGTCACCCATGCACTCATGACCTCGAACCTGACCGACGAGTCCGGAGACTCATTGGGCACGGCACTGGATCTGGTTGCCTCGATTGAAACGGTGCGAGGCCGGATTGAAGGCGGGCGGGGTGATCATCAATTCCGGATGTATTGCCGGTTGATAGAAGGCGCACGAGAGATCCTGGAGAAGTCGGTTGAATTTGGCCGTGGGCACGACAATACCGTCTATCACAAGGGTTATCCCTTGAGCTACCGTCAGCAGGGAGGGACCCCTTCGATTCAGGTTTCGATGACCGAAGATGGGTCCCGCGCCGACATCGATGTGGATTATCGGTCCTCCAAGTTCCCTGCCGCCTTGCTGAATGGGCACTTGACGAGTGCCAATTCTGACATTCGTTCGGGTAACAACTTCGATCGGCATTCCGGCCGCTGGTCAGGGCTGCAGAACTGGTGGGCCAATTGGTTCGCCCTCCCCTTTATCCAAGCGGATATGGTGGATGATGCAGAGCAGGATACCCGAATTCCGGCCCGTCCCCCAAAGGGGAGAAAGATCGAACAAGCGGCATTCGATTTCCTTAACTCGTGGCTAGCCGAACAGAAACCCGAGATTGCCATGTCTTATGTTTCGAGCCGGGCTTTTCAGTGCCTGTCCATCGATCAAGAGGCAGAGCTCGACCTAGGAATGGCTCCTTTTCAGATGCTGGCTGGTCTGAAGAAGGTGAACCAGTCCCTTGGAACGGTGAGTGAGTTGACTGACGTCTTGACTGGAATCCGGATCCCTGATCCTGAGTTAAGGGTTGTCCGGCAGAAGAATCATGCCGCGTTTGTTCTCTACAATGTCCCGGAATCGCGGGCCTTGGCATTTGATTGTGCCAACCGTGGCTTGCCGGCGAACGAAGTCCCAAAGGGATCAAAGACGAAGTACGGCAAGTACTTTGCGACTGTTCAGCACATTCAGCCGAAAACGGGCGGCGGGCAATCACTTGCCCTGCTCTGGGGAAAGGAAGGTAAGGATTGGAAGATCATCTCCTACCTGACTGAACCGGTGGCCGATGAAATCGACGTTCCTGATCTGACTGAGGGAATCGTCACTGGGGAGAGTCCGACGATCGAAGGCGACTCAGCCCAGATCGAGGCGGCTGCTGGTTTTGTCGAGGCATGGTTCGGAGCGAAAGATCCCAGCCGGGCGATTGGCTATTTTGCCGACGAGAGTTT
>CP070717.1:2390647-2399726 GCA_020350445.1 Acidobacteriota bacterium
TCCGATCCACCTCAGTTGGCTCTGTTCGATCCTTAGCCGTTTACCGGACAGCACTGATCAGCAATCAGCGATCAGCGATCAGCGATTAGCGATTAGCGATTAGCTATCATATCCCCATCAGTCTTCGCTCGGTGATTTGGCTGGAGACACAGGGAGTGCTCTTTCCTCCTCAAGAATCGTCGGATCTCGAGGCGCTGTTCGAACCAGGTTGACCTTCGTCATTGCCTCGTTCAGTATAGGATCAGATAGACAGACCCCAGGAGGTCTATGATGCGCTCTCGGATTCTCTGTTTCGCTTTCATAGCGTTTTTCAAGATAGGGGATTTTGCCTTCTCACAGGCTAGGGAAGGATTCTGTGGGCAACGAAGGACCCAGTGCTGATGAAACCGGTCTGCGACGAGATCGTTCAGACTGCCGATAAGTACAGTGAACCGGGGAAGTTTACGGTTCTGGCTGGCTACGAGTGGACATCCCTGGTCAAAGAAACAACCTGCACCCTGGTGTAGAAATGCCAGAGGGAACGGAGAGGACGCCCCAGGAACGGACCGATTCTTCTCCTATCTGGTATAGCCCTTAGGACTACAGGAGGAACGAGTCCAATGAAGAAGAACGAATTCCTGGTGATAATGTTGTTAGTCGCCGGCTTTTTTGTCTCTGGATCATTTGCTCAGGACCCTACCCCGCCCTCGGAGACCTTGGAGAAGGCCTTCCCTGCCCAGCAGCACTACTCCCCGTATGCCGGACGTAATTTCCCGACCAATGTCTATTGGGGAGACACTCATCTGCACACTGGAATGTCGATGGATGCGGGGGCTTTTGGCGCCCGCCTCGATCCTGAGGATGCGTACCGATTTGCACGAGGGGAAGAGTTGACTTCCTCAACGGGCTTGAAGGTGAAGCTTTCTCGTCCCCTGGACTTTCTGGTGGTGGCCGATCATTCGGACAACATGGGGTTCTTCCCGCGCCTGTACTCAGGCGATCCAGCCCTGCTGGCTGATCCGACTGGGAAGAGATGGTACGACTTGGTTCAAGCCGGGGGCCAGGAAGGGGTCAAAGCCGCGACTGAGATAATCGTGGCATTCTCCCAAGGCAAGTTCCCTCCCGCCCTGGCTTCGCTCCCGGGGAGCCGAGACTATCGCTCAGCCTGGGAGAAGGTCATCAAGGCAGCAGAAAGCTATAACGATCCTGGAAAGTTCACAGCCTTCATCGGTTATGAGTGGACGTCAAACACAGGCGGTAACAACCTGCACCGGGTCGTGATCTACCGTGATGGTGGAGACAGAGCCGAACGTCTGGATCCCTTTACGACACTCGCGCCACAGGGTAGCGACAATCCTCGTGATCTCTGGAAATGGTTGCAGAACTACGAAGAGAAGACCGGTGGCCAGGTCCTCGCCATTGCTCACAACGGCAACCTGAGTAACGGCATTATGTTCCCGATCATTGAGTCATTTACAGGCAGGTCCGTGGATCTGGAGTATGCCCAGAATCGAGCCAAATGGGAACCCCTGTACGAAGTGACCCAGATCAAAGGGGATGGTGAGGCGCACCCCTTCCTGTCGCCGAATGACGAATTTGCCGACTACGAGACCTGGGACCAGGGCAATCTCGACTTGAGTGTTTCGAAGGCAGACGACATGCTTCAATACGAGTATGCTCGGTCGGCGCTGGCGATTGGTCTCGAGCTCGAAGAAAAACTGGGCGTCAATCCTTACAAGTTTGGAATGATCGGGTCCACGGACAGTCATACGGGTTTGGCGACTGCCCAGGAGGACAACTTCTTCGGAAAACACTCCGGCTCGGAACCAGGGCCCAATCGATGGGAACACCCCATGGCCCAGGTGGGAGACAAGAAATACGAAGGCTGGTCTATGGTGTCTTCGGGACTCGCTGCAGTCTGGGCCAGGGAGAATACCCGTGAGGCCATCTTCGATGCCATGATGCAGAAAGAAACCTATGCTACGACCGGGTGCAGAATGCTGGTCCGCTTTTTTGGCGGATGGGATTTTACGGCGGAAGATGCACAGAGCAGACTTCCCGGAAGCATTGGCTACACAAAGGGCGTTCCAATGGGACGCGACCTGCCGCCCGGTCCAGCCGGGAAGCCCCCGAGTTTCCTGGTGGCGGCGTTGAAGGATCCGCTGTCCGGCAACCTGGATCGAATCCAGATCGTCAAGGTGTGGTTGGATCCCCAGGGTAAACGGCAGGAAAGAGTCTACAACGTCGCCTGGTCCGGAGACCGGGAACTGTCGGAGAACGGCAAATTGCCGCCTGTCGGGAATACCGTCGATGTGGCAAGAGCGACCTGGGCAAACACGATCGGATCGCCGGAACTGATCAAGGTTTGGACCGACCCGGACTTCGATCCGTCTGTGCGCGCAGCCTATTACGCTCGAGTCATCGAGATCCCCACTCCGAGATGGACTGCCTATGAGGCGCAGCGTTACGGCATTACGATGGGGCCCGAAGTCCCTATGGTGACCCAGGAGCGGGCATACACCTCGCCGATCTGGTATACGCCAGAGTAACGCCGTTCGATTGATAGCCAGCATGTCTGACATTGAGAACAGCACTGAGCCTCTCGCTTTGGGTGAATCGACGCGGAAACCGCGTGTTCCCCGAGTCTTCCAGCTACTGGCGTTCGGGATTCTTTTGGCACTGATCTTTGTTTTGATCAAAGGGCCGGCGGAGAGCTCCCGTTCTGCCCGTCAAGTCGTGATCACGGGTGCTGAAGTTGCACATGTCAAGGCTCAGTTTGAACGAACCTGGTTGCGGCCTCCCACGAGACTGGAACTCCGTCAGGTGTTGGACAAGTTTGTCAGGGATGAAGTCCTCTATCGTGAAGCGCTGGAGCGCGGGCTGGACCGCTATGACCCTTCGGTTCGTCAGGCCATGATCCGAAAGATCACCGGTCTAGGCGTCTCCCAGATTGAGGAGGCGGCTACCGATGAGGAGATCCAGGCCTACTTTTCACTCCGTCAGGAGCGTTATCGGATCCCGGCAGCGATCAGTTTCACCCAGGTGTATCTGAGCGCCGACCGGCGAGGAGAGCGTCTCTTGGGAGACGCTGAGGAGCTCCTGAAAAGGCTACGTCAGGAGAATCCTCCCGAAGGGCAACTGCCCACCCTCTCGGATGCAACGATGCTGCGTCTGAGGTACTCGAATGTAGCAGAGCAGGAAGTCGATCGAGTCTTTGGAGAGGGGTTCTATTCCCAGATAGCCGGGCTGGAATTGAGAGCATGGGCGGGTCCTTTTCGCTCGGGCTACGGCTATCACCTGGTCCGGATATCCGATCACACCTCTTCACGGATTCCAGAGTGGATGGAGGTTCGGTCTCAAATCCTCAACGATCTGCTGTACGAGGCTCGCCGTGCTGCCGAAGATCAGTTTTACCAGGAGATCGCTGCCGGGTATCAGGTGGCGCTGGAGTCGGAGGTGCTCGAACTGCTCGAGGAGTCCGAGAAGTGAGGCTGATCCCAGGCTCGGCCGTGGCTCTGGGGATCCTGTTTGCAGGAACGCTGCTCGGAGACATCGTCAATCCTTCAAGGCTTGAACTGGTAGAAACGACTCCGCATCGATGGGCAGTGACTCTGACTCTGCCTGTCGTTGAAGGCCGGGTGTTGAAAGCGCGGCCCGTTCTGCCTGACTTCTGCGTTGTCCTTGGAGATGGTCGAGAACTCACCACGGGATTCTCAGTCACTCGAGTTTGGGAACTCGACTGCAATCAGAACTCGTTGATCGGTGCGGCCATCGGGGTGGATGGATTGCTGGGCACTTCCCAGGAAGTCATGCTGACGTTGCAGATGCTGGATGGGCGAAAGTTCAGTCGAGCGTTACGAGCCACCCAGCCGTTCTTGCTGGTTTTGCACCCGCCCTCGTTCATACGAATCGCCGGGGCAACCCTTTGGAAAGGGGCGAACTGGGTTCTTCTTCGGTTTGAACTCGTTCTGCTGGTCCTGATCCTCCCCTGGTTCAGAGTGCGGAGTCGACTACTGCTGGGCCCCTTCCTGGTGTTCGCCCTTGCCCAGATGCTAGGTCAGTGGCTGGCCAGCAACCTCTGGATCAAAGCATCGCCTGTTTTACCTCTTCTTCTGGCCGGTTTGGCTGCCTTTCTGGCTTCCTTTCAGATTTTGGAGCGGAGCCCCCTGCTGGGGACAAGTTCGGTCCGCCACTTCTGGGCGATGATGCTTGGTCTGGGGTTGTTGTTCGGCGCTTCTCAACCTGAAGCTATCGATCCGCAAGGACTCTCCGGGGCAGAACAGGGTGTCGGTTATTTCTTCTTCTCGACCGGTACCCTCGTGGGATTGACTCTCTTGCTGGCACTGGCTCAACAGTGGAAGCGGGTTGCCGGATGGTTGCCCGAGAGACTCTGGCACTGGGCCAGTCATGGCACGGTCTTCCTGATTGGAGGACTAGCTGTGGCAGCCATCCTCTATCAGTTGTTGGGTCTAACAGTTGGGACTCGGGTCTCGCCAGAGCTGCCTGCTGTGACCTGGTTGACTGGTTTGATGTTCGGGGTTTGGTGCCGCCGACAGAACTCACCCTGGTTGGGGGTACTCGGGATCGTTGCCTTTGGCGCTGGAACGGCTCTGGGTTGGAGCCATCTGGATCCACCGTATGTGACATTGGTGATATTGGCGACGTTGGCAGCACTTGGTGTTTCATTGCTAGTAAGAAGACTTCCGGTAGCATTCGCGATGCCATTGGCAGGTTTGGCTCTGCTCTATCAAGGGTGGCATGGAACTGATCTGCTGCGGACAAGCCTTTCTCAGCCTTTGGCCAACTCAATTGGTGCTGTTGTGCTCCTGGGAGTCCTTGCGTATACCGGTTATCGCGTCTATGATGCCGCATCCAGCCCGGCGCCTGTGATCGGACTCGCGGTGATTACGGTGGCGGCAGCTGCGTTCTGGCGCCTCATGGAATACTCGGAATGGGTCCAGGGGCCCGTGGCAGCGGATTGGGTCCTCGGCCTGATCCCGATTCCGGTTACAACCGTACTCCTTGGGGTTGCAGCGATCTTCCTTTGGCCACGACGCCGCAGGTTTTCTGTGACGGCTGAGCGTAAGCCTTTCGCTCACTGGGTCCTGTTGGGGTCTGCCTTCTTCCTCCTCCCGATCGGTTGCTGGCGCGTCCCTAACCCTCTTCACAGGCAAACGGCGCCGACGGCGGTCGAAGTCAAGCCGGTCATTGAGACGCTTCTCTCCAACACCTACTTCGCCTTCAATCTCAAAGACGAAGATGCTGCGTTCGACCGTCTGTTCGAGAGCATCTCCCGAAATCTTGTGGCCGATGTTTATCTGGACAGTCGCCGACGGCTGGTCGCTGGAACCAGAGAAGGCGCTGAAGTGACAGTGCGCGATGTGACGGTCGTATCAGTAACCGATCGGCAGGGAGGTCTGCCGGAAGAGCAAGAGTTTACCTACCCCTGTCAGTGGGTCGTAACGGCACGAGTCAGGCATTTGCAGCACATCCATAACAGGCAGAATATCTATATTGGTGAGTTGACAATACGGATAGAGGGAGACCGCTGGAAGATCGCAGATTTGAGACTGAAGAGTGAGGAACAGGTGATCCTCTCCTGGCAGAGTTCTTGAGTGCGATGGAGTATCGATGATTCAGGTCCAGGATATCGAATTCGCGTATCGATCAGGCGGGTTTCGCCTCAGGATAGCCAGCCTCAGGATTTCGGCCGGCGAAAAGGTCGCGATCACCGGGCCAAGCGGTAGTGGGAAAACGACGCTGCTCAATCTCTTGGCTGGAGTGCTTGTTCCCGAGGCCGGGACGATCGTCATCGACGGAGTCGGTGTTTCCCAACTTCCCCATGAGGATAGACAGGACTTCAGGATCTTGCGAATGGGGTTGGTTTTTCAAGAATTTGAGCTCCTGGAATACCTGACAGTTTTGGACAACGTCCTGCTGCCCTATCGTGTCAGTCCAGTGTTGATCATGGACGAGATAGTCCGCGAGAGGGCAGAAGATTCTGTCCGTGATGTCGGTCTCGGACGCAAGGTAAAACGCTTCCCAGGCCAGCTGTCGCAAGGAGAAAAGCAGCGAGTGGCGGTGTGCCGAGCACTAGTCACCCAACCTTCTCTGGTTCTTTGCGACGAACCGACTGGCAACCTGGATACATCCAACCGAGACCACATTCTGCAGCTTCTGCTGGAATACTCCGACAGCAGCGGAGCACCGCTGGTTGTCATCACTCATGACACCGAGCTTCTTCACTGCTTCGATCGTGTTTTGGACTCGGCTTCCTGGGAAAGTGAGACGGAGTCATGAATAACGTCCTCTATATGGCATGGCGATATCTCCGCTTCCACTGGGGAAAGTCGGTGACACTGGTTGCCTCCATCAGCTTGATTCTGGCAATTCCGGCGGGCTTGCAGGTGGTGGTGGAACAAGGGGGGGAAATGTTGACAGCCAGGGCTGCCTCAACCCCCCTGTTGATCGGGGCGAAGGGAAGTGCGGTTGACCTGACCTTGAGTGCATTGTATTTCCGACCACCACGTCTGGAGAGAATCCCCTACTTCGAAGTGAGTTCCTTTAACGAGAAGGGGGTTAACTCGGTTATCCCGTTGCACCTGCGTTTCTCGGTAGGGCGGCACCGTTTCGTGGGAACAACCGTCGACTACTTCGAGTTTCGCGGTCTGACACTGGCAGAAGGGCGCGGGATCGCCAGGCTCGGAGAATGTGTCCTGGGCTCGCGGGTCGCGGCGGCCTTGGGAGTGGGTGTAGGGGGGTATGTACTCTCTTCCTCCGGCAGTGCCTTTGATGTGGCCGGCTCGTTTCCATTGAAAATGCCCGTGGTGGGCATATTGGCTCCCCATGGAACTGCCGATGATGATGCAGTGTTCGGAGATGTGAAGACAGCCTGGATTATTGAGGGCCTTGCTCACGGGCACCGGGACATCACTCAGGTCAATCCCGATGATGGCGGAGTCCTTCGGAGAGAAGAGGACAACGTCGTAGCCAATTCGTCGGTCCTTTCATATGTGGAGATCACGGACGAGAATATCGACTCATTCCACTTCCACGGCGACCCGGCATCTTTCCCGATCGACGCTGCGATTGTCGTCCCCAGAGACCTGAAGGAAGGGATCCTCTTGCGGGGCCGTTATCAGGAGTCCGATCGTCAAGTTCAACTGCTGGTGCCATCGGAGATAATTGACGAGCTACTGGCCACAATGTTCTCCATTCGTGACTATGTTGTCCTGGCCAGTGGGGGAGTGGGGCTTGCCGCTCTGGCTACAGCCATCTTGGTATTCGTTTTGTCCATCCGTCTCAGGCGGCGGGAGATTGAGACAATTCGACGAATTGGGGGTGCTCGGCAAAGACTGAATGCCATCCTGGCCGCAGAAATCCTACTGGTTCTTGTGGCTGGAACTCTCTTTGCTGTTTGCTCAACGTTACTGTTGAATCGCTCTGCGGGAGTGCTGATCCGACTCGTCGCCGGATAATGCGGGAGGTGTGTGATGACATTAAGACTCTGGTGGGTGCTCCCATCGATTGTGGCAAGTCTCGGATGCGCCCCGGGAACAGAACCGGCACAGCAGCAGGAAGCCAGCCCACCGACAGTCTATGTTTCCAACTATCCATTGAAGTACTTTGCAGAGAGAATCACCTCGCCGGTTGTGGAGGTCAAGTTACCCGTTCCCGCTGATATCGACCCCGCTTACTGGAGGCCCACGGCTGCCGAGATCCTGGCCCTGCAGCAGGCCGATCTGATTCTTCTAAACGGAGCCTCATACGAGGCCTGGCTCAGCAACGTCTCCCTCCCTCAATCCAGACTGGCGGACACTTCAGGCGGACTTCAGCAACGCTTGATCCCTGTCGACGAGAAGATGACACACAGTCACGGTGTGGAAGGCGAGCATGCGCATACAGGTACCGCTTTCACGACATGGATGGATCTGTCACTGGCCGTTGATCAAGCAAGCGCCGCCAAGCAGGTTTTGGTCGAGCGCTGGCCTGAGCACCGGGAACAGTTTGAAGCACAATTTGAGTCGCTGGCCGCAGACCTCATCGCCTTGGATGCCAAGATCGGGCAAACGGTGGCTTCCAACCCGGGGCTCCCAGTGGTCTTTTCGCATCCGGTCTATCAATATTTCGAGTCCCGCTACGGAGTCAATGGTCGCAGCGTCCACTGGGAACCGGGTACCATGCCAGATGAAGCTCAGAGAGAGGCGTTTCAGGTGCTCCTACAGGAGTTCTCCCCAGCCTGGATGATCTGGGAAGACGAACCAGATCCGCAAGCGGTCGCCTGGCTGGAAACCAAGGGTGTACAAAGCGCCAGGGTTCTTCCCTGCGCCAACCAACCCCAAGAAGGTGATTTCCTGGAAGTCTGGCGGCAGAATCTTTCTGAACTCCGGCAGATCTACCAACCTTGAGTGTGAGGCAGCCCGTCGATGACATACCTCTGAACTCCGGCAGATCTCCCAACCTCGAACGTGCGGCAGTCCGTTGATGGCCTGCGGGCTCACGGCTCGGGCGGATGCCCGCCTCCGAACTCCGGCAAATCTTGAAGACTCGAGCGTCAGTCACTCCGTTGATGGCATACGATCTGCCAACCTCGAGCGTGCGTCAGTCCGTCGATGGCCTGCGGACTCCCGGCTCGGGCGGATGCCCGCCTCTGAACTCCGGCAGATCTTCCAACCTTGAGCGTCAGTCACTCCCTTGATGGCCTGGCCAGACTCATACCTCGGCAAAAGGAGCTGTAAACTCAGCCTTCGGCTGAAGCTGATAACGAAGGGACACTCCCTTCGCCAGAAGGGCGAAGCCGAGTCAGGGGCGAAGCCAAGTCTGGGAGAGTCAGGGACACTCTCTGTTCCCAAGAACGGGAGGGAGAGTCAGGGACACTCTCTGTTCCCAAGAACGGGACACTGTTCACTCTTCCCTCTTCCTGACGACAAAGGGACACTCACTTTTTCGAAGCAGCCGAGTCAGGGACGAAGCCGAGTCAGGCAAGCCGAGTAAGGGACACTCTCTCTGTCTGTTCGAATCAGGGACACTCTCTTTGCCAGACACCCTGCCGCCCGGGACCTCACCCGCGTCCGGAGCACCCGCGACGAACGCCTCACCA
>CP070717.1:2399826-2451760 GCA_020350445.1 Acidobacteriota bacterium
AGCGCCAGGGCGGCGTTTTGAACCTGGGCAATCCCGGGAACCCGCAGCTGAAAGGTCTCCTCGTGAAAGGCAAACTGATACCGGCCCAGGTCATGGCCCAGGATGCGTAGCCCCTCAGCATCGAGAGTGTGCGGGATCGCAGCGATCCTTTCAGCTTCAGCCCTCAGCGTTTGTTCCGCCTCCGGTTCCTGCTCAGCCAGTAGAACCGGACTCCCCTTCCTCATGATTCCTGCCTTCTCGCGGGCGATCGCAGCCAGGGTATCCCCCAGGTACTGCTGGTGGTCATAACTGATCGGGGTGATGACTGAGAGAAGCGGACTGACGACATTAGTGCTATCCAACCGCCCTCCCATTCCAATTTCGAGCACAGCGAAATCCACGTCTTTTTCGGCAAAGAAGCTAAATGCTGTTGCCGTGACACACTCGAAGAAGGTGGGATGTGCCGGGAGCCTGCCCGACTGAATGACGTCATAGACCCGGGTGAAGTGTCGGGCGAACCTTTCCTCACTGATCTCCTGGCCGTCGACCTTGATCCGCTCCTGGATTCGGATGAGATGCGGGGAGGTGTAGAGCCCCGTCCTCAATCCCGCGGCCGAAGTTACGGTACTGAGGAATCGTGAAACCGATCCCTTCCCATTCGTCCCGGCAATCAGCGCTGAAGGGAAGCGCTCGTGAGGGTTCCCGAGTTCTTCCAGAAGCCGGCGAATCGACTCCAGTCCAAACTTCATGGTCAGGACTTCATTGCCGAGTCCAAATAGATAGCCAACAGATTCCTGGAAATTCATCAACTGCGGAAACCGGCTGAATGGTCGTGTGCCCCAGGTAAGGACCTACACGACACCCATGAAATCAAACCAGTCGTAAATGAAAGCCCGGTGCTCCCGACGATTTACTACAGCGTCCAGCATCCCATGTTCCAAAAGGAATTCACTGCGCTGGAATCCTTCGGGGAGCTTCTGGCGGATCGTCTGTTCGATCACACGAGGGCCGGCAAAGCCAATGAGCGCCTTCGGTTCGGCGATATTCAGATCCCCCAGCATGGCATAGCTGGCAGTCACTCCTCCGGTCGTCGGATCAGTCAGAATCGAAACATACGGCAGCCGCGCCTTATGCAATCGAGCCAGGGCAGCACTGATCTTGGCCATCTGCATGAGCGAAAGGAAGCTCTCCATCATCCGCGCCCCACCGCTGGCCGAAACGATAATGAGGGGGGTGTTCTCTTCCAGGGCAAGCTCTACGGCACGAGTAATCTTCTCTCCGACAACGGAACCCATCGACCCCCCGATGAAGCGATACTCCATGGCGGAACAGATTGTCGGCACCCCGTTGAGAGTCCCGCGAGCGTTGACGACTGCTTCATTCGAACCGGTGGAACGAACGGCGGAGTCGAGACGACTCCTGTAGGCCTTCTTGTCGACAAATTCCAAGGGATCCGAAGAGCGCAATTCAGCATCAAACTCCTCATAATTCCCGTCGTCGAAAAGGACCTCCAGCCGCTGTCTGGCCGTAATCCGAAAATGGTACTGGCACTTCGGACAAACGAAGAAGCTGGCCTCTAAGTCCTTCTTCCAAATGACGCTCTTGCAGTCCTCACATTTTGTAAACAGACCTTCGGTTCGAACAGTACGTTCTTCATCAACTGGGGTCTGAATCGCTTTCTTGTCACGCTTGAACCAAGCCATTCTCGCCATGATAGATGAAAGCGATGATGGGAGCAATTTCAAGCGGCTCGCCCGCAACCGCCCTGGAGCCGATATAATGGCGGCTGCCATATGAAGAAAGCCTTGAAGTTCGCGCTCCTGCTGCTGCTAGTGGGGCAACTGCCTTTCATCTATCGAGTCTGTCAAAGCCGGCAGCTCCACACCTATTCCAGCCAGATCCCGAGACAGAATGGCACGGGGCATCCTTTCCAGGATCTCAGGGGATCGCTCCACATTCACAGCGCCGCGGGCTCTCACAGTATCGGCACCTACCTGGATATCATCGAAGCGGCTGAAGAAGCCTCCTACGACTACGTCTTCATCACCGACCACCCAAAGGAGTACACGCTTTTCAACCAGATTGAAGATCCCGGGATTGTGGTCATCTACGGATGGGAAGAGGAACGGCCGGATGTGGCCCGCAACTTGCGCAGCCAGAACAACGAGGTCGTCATATTCTCCTCCTACACCCAGGGGCCCGTACCCGACGATGCCACCGGGATTGAAGTCTTCAACATCGCCGAGAACGCGCGCCCTGCAAACGGGATCATGACCTGGATGACCTGGCTTTACCATCAGCCGACATACCCGGACCAGTTCTTCTTCCATCTCTGGCAGGTCGACGAAGAAAGGCTCCGCCTTTGGGATGAGACCACAGCTCAAAGGAAGCTGGCGGCAGTGGCTGGAAACAACGCCCACCAGAATCTGGGGCTGATCCTCCAAACGACTTCTGGGGAGAGGCTCCTCTCAGTCATGGTTGATCCCTACGTCGAATCGTTCCGCTTCGTCACGAATCACACCCTTCTCCCGCTGGGTCAGGAAGTCTCTCAGGAGTCGGTCCTGGCGGCATTGAGGAAAGGGTCTTCTTACATCGCATTCGAAGGGATTGCTGACCCCACCGGATTCGCCTTCTATGCGAAACGAGGGGACAGGCTTTACACCATGGGCGATGAGGTTCCCCCAGAGACCGAGCTGATCTTTCAAGCCCCAGTTCCGTCTCGTTTCGAGTTGATTCGAGCTGGAGAGACCATCGAAGCGCTGGAAGGTTCCCGATTCGTTTTCATCGCTGTTGATCCCGGCGCCTATCGTGTTGAAGTCTATCCCCTGGAGCCTCCGCGATTGATCAAGGGCAAGCCGTGGATCATCTCCAATCCAATCTACGTTCAAGGAGAAGAGGAAGCTGAAGTCCGATGAACCCCCTCTCACGGCGCAGTCCGGGTCCACGCTTGACGTGGTTGGCCTTCTCCAATACTAATGGTGGGACATGCAGCAGCAACTGAACTTCCTGAATGAGCGGCAGGTCCTTTCAGTGGCTGAACTGGTCGGTCAGGCAAAAACTACACTGGAAAAGGCTTTCCGCAACGTCTGGGTCCAGGGTGAGATCTCCAACCTCGGACGACCTCCATCGGGACACCTGTACTTCACCCTGAAGGATGATGACGCTCAGGTCTCGGCTGTCTGCTTTCGTATGCAGAGCCGGTACTTGAAGTTCCGCCCCGAGGATGGGCTCGATGTCATCGCTCGCGGTTCCCTCACGGTCTACCCGCCAAGAGGCCAGATGCAGTTCGTCGTCGAAACGATGGAGCCTCAGGGAGTCGGTGCCCTTCAACTGGCTTTCGAACAGCTCAAATCGAAGCTGCAGAGTGAAGGTCTCTTCGATTCCCGTCATAAGCAGCCTCTCCCACTGCTGCCTGCAAAGGTCGGTGTCGTGACTTCACCCTCCGGAGCCGCGATCCAGGACATCCTGAGAGTCCTCAAGCGCCGCAACAACCGGGTTGACGTGCTGATCTACCCCACCCGGGTCCAGGGGACCGAAGCGCCTCGGGAAATCATTGCAGGCATCCGCTACCTGAACTCGCGAGAGGATATCGATGTGATCATTGTGGGAAGGGGCGGTGGTTCCATCGAGGACTTGTGGGCATTCAACGACGAATCCGTCGCCCGTGCGATCTTCGATTCGAGAGTGCCGGTCATCTCGGCTGTCGGCCATGAAATCGATTACACGATCAGCGACTTTGTGGCCGACCTGCGCGCTCCGACGCCCTCAGCTGCAGCCGAGATCGTCTCAGGTAAGCGGGAAGAACTGGTCAATACGGTCAGTACGCTTCGAAGAAGAGCTTTCCAGGCACTTCGGTATTCACTTCAGCTAAAACGCAGCAGGTTGGAACGACTGAGCCACAGCCGCGGGTTCGTGGGAGCCCAGAGTCGGATTCGGACCTTCATCCAGCGACTCGACGAACTCCGGACCCGTCTCCAACTGACACTGCCTCCGGTGCTGGAAAGGCAGACATCCCGCCTCGAGGTGCTGCTGCGAGATATGCAACAGAGTATGGACTACAGGCTTCGACTGAAACGACAGATTCTGGAATCGCAGGTCCAGCAACTGAAGGCCTATTCTCCACTCCAGGTCCTGGAAAGGGGTTACGCCATCGTAACCACTTCAGACGACCGCGTTGTCCGAGATCCCGTACAGGTCTCCCCGGACGAGTTGATCCAGATCAGGGTCGCCCAAGGATCCTTCAAGGCAAGAAAAGAGGACGAAGATGGAAATTAAGGATTTCGAACAGGCGCTGGGACGCCTCGAAGTAATCGTCAATTCCCTGGAAGCTGGCGAGATTCCGCTCGAGGAGTCTCTCAAACTTTTCGAAGAAGGGATGGGGATCGCAAAATACTGCGGTAAGAAACTCGATGAAGCCGAGCGCAAGGTCGAGATTCTGGTGAAACAGGCGGAAGGGGAATTTGCCGAAGAACCCTTCGAGACCACATCAGACGATTGATTCCGAACCCTGACAGGTCGCCCATCATGCTGAATATTACCGAGTACCTCAGAGAGAAGAAGACGCTCGTTGACCGCCATCTCGATCGCCTGGTCCCCGCTGCCGAAGAGTATCCCCCGGTTCTTCAGCAAGCGATGCGTTACAGCCTCTTTGCCGGTGGGAAAAGGATCAGGCCGATTCTCGCACTGGCCACGGGAGAGGCCCTCGAGGGCGAATTTGACCGCGTGATCCGCCTCGCCTGCGCACTGGAATGCATCCACACCTATTCGCTGATCCACGATGATCTACCGGCGATGGATGATGATGACTTCAGAAGGGGCAACCCGACCTGTCATAAGAAATTTGGTGAGGGAATCGCGATCCTGGCCGGGAATGGCCTGATGACGGTAGCCTTTCAGGTGCTGACAGAAATCCCCTCGGCCAGCCCAGGAGCTGAAACCGTCCTCGCGGTAATCAACCGTTTGTGCCGGGCGATTGGCCCTCAGGGAGGAGTCATCGCAGGGCAGGTTGTTGACCTGACAACAGCGGGAAAACCCTTCACGGAAGAGGAACTACTCTACATTCACTCTTCGAAAACGGGAGCCCTGATCGAAGCCTCCGTTTCCTGTGCGGCGATGCTGTCGGAGGCCACGCCGGATGAGCTCGAGCGATTGAAGACATTCGGTTTAAAGATCGGGCTGGCATTCCAGGTAGTGGACGACATCCTCGATGTTGTGGAAACCTCTGAGAGGCTGGGGAAGACTCCGGGAAAGGACACGGCCGAGAAGAAGGCCACTTATACCGCCCTGTACGGACTGGAACGGAGCCGCGAGATCGCCGAACAACTGGTTGAAGAAGGAATCCAATCGATCTCCTTCCTGGGCAGCGCCGGTGAAGCCCTGAAGGAACTGGCCCGGTTCATTTCA
The DNA here is from genome assembly GCA_020350445.1 of Acidobacteriota bacterium. Classification (GTDB taxonomy): domain Bacteria; phylum Acidobacteriota; class UBA6911; order RPQK01; family JAPXNP01. The sequence goes on from CP070717.1 coordinate 2,405,209, forward strand.
GTGCGTCGCTTCTGAGTCGTTCCCCATGGAATTGCTGCGCAAGCCATAATAGAGACCGTGAAAAAGAAGCGCCTCGATCAACTTCTCGTCGACCGGGAACTGGCAGTCGATCTGCGTGAAGCGACTGCGCTCCTGATGAAAGGCGTCGTACTGGTGAACGATCAGAAGTTGGAGAAGCCCGGAACCCGGGTTGCAGAAGATGCGGTGCTTCGAATCCTCGGAACTGATCAACGCTACGTTTCTCGCGGCGGCCTCAAGCTCGAGGCCGCAATCGTTCAGTTCAAGCTTGAGCTCGACGGTTTGGTCTGCGCCGATCTGGGAGCCTCGACAGGAGGATTCACCGACTGCCTGCTGCAGCACGGAGCCCGTCGGGTCTACGCATTTGACGTTGGAAAGGGTCTGCTCCACTGGAGGCTCCAAACCGATGAACGGGTCATTATTCAGGATCGCTTCAACGTGCGGAACCTGCGCGCCGAAGATATCCCGGAACCGGTAGACCTGGTTACCGCCGACCTGTCGTTCATCTCACTTCGACAGATTCTGCCGACTCTGACACAGTTCCCGTCAGCCAGGTTCCTGGTGCTGGTGAAGCCCCAGTTCGAGGCCGAAAGGTGGGAAGTTGAACCGGGTGGCCTGGTCACTGACCCGGATAAGCGCGCCGAAATCCTCAAGCGGGTCATTACCTCCGCTGAAGTCAACGGATTCGAGGTCCTGGCCCAGATGGAATCACCCGTTTCCGGACAAAAGGGTAACATCGAGTGTCTGCTTTACCTGAGACTCAAAGACGAGGGTTTCACAGGAACGTGAGAGAGAGAATTCCCCGCTACAATTCCTATAACCGCTGGCTCAAGGCGAAGTTCGGAGAACGGGTCTACAAGGTCTCAGTTGATGGTGGATTCACCTGTCCGAACCGAGATGGGACGGTGGCCTGGGGTGGCTGCACCTACTGTAACAACGACAGCTTCCGTCCCGATGAGGTAGCCCCCGAAAAGTCGCTCAGGCAGCAGATCAAGGATGGAACGGAATACCTGACCCGCAGGTTCGAGGCTTACAAATTCATTGTCTACTGGCAGGCGTATTCGAACACTTACAAGCCTGTTGACGAACTCGAACCGCTTTACCGCAGTGCTCTTGAAGCCGATTCCAGGATCGTGGGGATGGCGATCGGAACACGTCCCGACTGTATCGACCGAGAGAAGCTGCAGATGATTCTCGACGTTGCTGGAGACCGTTACATCTGTATGGAGTATGGGCTGGAGTCCGTCTTCGAGGAGACCCTCAAGAGGATCAACCGGGGACATGACCTCTTCTGCTACCTGGAAGCCGTGGAAGAAACGAAGTCACTCGGGATCGATGTCTGTTCTCACATCATCCTCGGGTTTCCCGGTGAGAGCCGGGAGCAACTGCTCTCCTATGCCGACACACTCAATGACCTCGGCGTGGATTTCGTCAAGATCCACCACCTTCATATCGTCAAGGGAACCCGGATGGCGAAAGAGTATCTCAAAGAGCCCTTCCCTCTCTTTACGGCAGAGGAATGGACTCAGCTCGTCTGCGATTTCCTGGAACGGCTCGATCCGCGGATCCGCGTTCAGCGCCTCTTTGGATGGTCACCGGAAGAACACCTGGTTGGTCCCAAGTGGGGACTGACCAAGCCTCAGCTACTCACAATGATCCATGAGGAACTGGAAAGAAGAGACAGCCGGCAGGGCCTGCGCTTCCTACTCGAAGCTGATCAGGGAGGCCTTCAGACGCCGTGATTGCTGAGCGGAACGCCCCCACTGCACGAGAATCGGGCTTTGGTACTTCCCCTGAACAATCTTGACTTCACCGGTGGCCGGGTCGTCTGAGACGAGCAGACTGATGGAACGCTTCATCCTTAAGAAGCGGGAGGCCGGATAGGCCATGAATTTGTGAATGACCCGTTCGACGAGCGACTCACTCAGCCCCATGGTGTCCAGAAACTCATTGAGTATCTGGGGCAGGTCGTACTTGGCATAACCCTTCATACGAGTCTTGAAGGATCGCGGATCCCGAATCAGGTGCCGTCCCCTTTCAGCCATGAACCGAAGAGGATTGTGAAGCACTTCAACAAGATCGTGCTGCATCAGCAGTGTTTCGAACTCGTTCATCGTCAAACCGGTGTGCATTTCCCGGCTTTCAAGGGTCAGGTCAATTCGCCCCCGGCCGATACCGCGTTCCTGCACTTCCTGCTGCAACCGGTCGAACAGACCCACATTCGGGTCCTTGAGATTGACGGAGTCGATGGGGTGCGTGGAGACCGGGACCTGGACGCGAAGATTGCTGACCAGCCTCTCTTCGTCGAACCCGAATACGCTGGTCTGTCTCAAACGGCGAATTGCGCCATTCGTTCCGTCCAGATCGATGAAGTAGACGGGAACATCCGGATCGTTCTGGTAGGTCACCAGGTTATTGAGACCCGACCCGATAAAGGTGAGATGAGCGTCGGCATTCTTCGGTTCGAACCGCTTTTCGTCCTCTGTCAACTCGTCCCGCAGGTCCATCTGGTCATGCCGATAGTTGGCATTCGGAGGAAACAGTCTCTGGAACGAGCGAACAAAGTCCTGTAACGATTCCGAATCGTGGTTGAGCCGAGCACAGAGCTTCTGGTCGAGGTATCCCGCGGTCGTGTGATAGGAGTAGTAGAGAACCTGCCGGAACTGGGCAAACGGATTCCCAAAACGCTCTTCGATCTGACTCTTTACATTGATCAGATCCAAGCGATTCTCTGGTCGCAGATCTAGCTTGAGTTCGGGTCCGAAAGCCATGGGCGTATGGAGTTTATTCCGCAAGAAAGTCCTTTGTCAAAATTTGGGTCTCCACCCGGGAGTCATGTTACCTTTTGGACCTGTAGCGATGAATGATCAAGCGGCCAATTCGATTCGACGATACTCGGAGAACATTGTTATTGCCTGTGCCCTGAAGAAGGAGGCGAAGGCACTGGAAGCCAAACTCAGGGGGGGACAGGAAGTTGTGACCACGGGTCTCGGTACCGATCGAACCCTGCGACGCCTCGAGCGATTCTTCGAGAAGCAGAAACCATCGCTGCTGATCTTTACTGGCATGGCTGGACAGCTCGCTCCTGACCTTCAATTGGGGGAATTCGTCTTCCCGGAGTCCTGGACCTTTGAAAGCGGCACCGCTTTCTCGATAGACCCGACCCTGGCCGGTCTCCTGCGTGACAGGGGCTGGGGTATTTCAGGTATCGGGATCACCGTCAGGCGTCCCGTCGTCAAGCAGAAGGCCCGGCTTGACTTGAACCGGAGAACGGGGGCCCTGATCTGCGATATGGAGAGTGCGGCTGCGCTGATGGTTAGCCAGGCTTACGGTGTTCCCTGTATCGCTCCCAAGATCATCTCAGACACTGCCGAATCGGGGATGCTGGCCTTCTACCGTCACTTCTCAGAGAATGTCGAGGCCCTGGGCAGGGAAATCGATCGTCTCGTCTCCACATTTACCGGGGAAGACACTACGGGCCCGCGTTGACTCACAGCCAGCGGAACCCAACGCCGCCGATCCCGGAACGGACACGGAACTTGACCACCTTGGTGACCTCTTTGATGTTCTCGCTGTAGTAGGTGTCCCCTTCCTTCTTGAAATCGGGCAGTTCCACGTTGGAAAAGAGGCCTTTGGAGACCCGGACTTCGAGTCCGAGCGTCCGGGGCACCAGGATCTCGACACCACCGACGCCCACTTCGATCTCCACATCACCGATCCGGTTCCAGTCACCAGTAAAATCGAGTTTCGAGCCTCCTACTCCCCCTCGAAACGTGAACTCTTCGAAACCGAAGTTGCCGATACCGACCACCTCGAGAGCTCCGACTCCACTAGTCAATTCGACCTTCCGGCAGTCCGTTCTATTTGGCTCGAGGACTGCAACCTCGGTCTCTCCGACACCACTTTCCAGGCGCAGGGAGCGAATCATCATGCCGCTCAAGCTGAGCCGGCTCTCTCCCACACCCGTCGTTGTTTCCAGATCGACAGGGATATCGGGGTTCAACCGGACATTCATCACATTGTCACCCATTCGGCTGAACGACCGTCCCTCACCTTCCAGACCCACGACGAGTCTGGCCTTGCCCTGATCCCGAGAAAACTGGATGTCGGGCTTGAAGGTCAATTCGTTGAAATAGAGGTCTACCTCGTAAATCTGGTCTTTCGACGCAGGCTCCACTTCCAAACTTCCGACGTTCAACGTAACCCGAGCATCGAGCGCTTCGTCATCAGCCAGGGCTTCGGACTGAACATGGTTCGTGTAACTGGCCTCTCCATCCCAAGCATCCATGGTCAGGGTGCAGGAGGAACCCAGGAGTAATACGAAACAAAGGGCGGAAATTCTTTTGTACATTAGAGCTAACCTCGCTTTCTGATTCGAATACGAGAATAGGTCGTCTGAAGTTCAATCTCAGGCCCACCTTTTCCAACATCGGTCTTCAGGTAGGCCACATCACCTCGAGAGTCTTCCTCTGCCGGCCCGAAATCTGAGACGATTTCCCCTTCAACTGACTGCGCAGACAGGTTGAAGCTGGAGTCGGCGGGGAGCAGCAGGGAGATCTCCCCATTCATATTGGTTACACGGACCGGATGTATCAGGCGCTCCTTTGCCAGGAGTTCCACCTGTCCATCCTGATTCTGGACTGAAACCGGGCCTGTAAAGCCTTCCACAGAGACCCGCCTTGCCGTGGTTTCGATTACCAGTTCGCCCGATACGTCGGTCAATGCCACTTGTGAGCCCCGTCCCTGGAGCTTCATTCCCGCCTTGAGGTCTTTGGCGTCCACTTCGGAATGCACCGCCTGGAGTTCCACGTACCCCTCGACTTCCAGAATCTTTACCTTGCTGTAGGAAGTCTCCAGATTCAGCCGATTCCCCAGCTTTTCTATTGACACATCTTTATGAGAATTCCTTATCTCAACCGGCCCATCCACATGAGCTACGGTGACTCCAGACCCCGACCCGTCGAGTTTCAATGAACCGGTAATCCGCTCCAGTTGCAGCCGGCCAAACTGGTTCCTCACGTCGAGATCGCCGTCAATACCCTTGCATTCAATCAACTCATGGTCCGTGGTGATCTGGGTGTTGCCGACAATGTTTCTCGCCTCAACCTTTCCCCTTCGGCTGTTGATTTCGAGGCTTCCTTCAACCCCGCTGACCACAACGGCCTCGTATCGGTTCGACAGTACAACGTTACCGATAATCGAATCCACTTCGATCCGCCCGTAGGAATTGCTGATCTTGCTATCCGCAGCACGATCGTTCACCTTGATGTCCCCGTAGGCGCTGTTGACAACGAGTCGAATCTCGGGTGGGATCGAAACAGTGAGATGTGTCTTCAGCTTTCGGCCCCGCTCACCGACCTGAGCTCTTGTCGGAGTGATCTTGAGCCTTGCCTCTTCTCGTTCGGTCCTGATCGTGACTTCAGATGCAATGGCTTCGGCCGCCGCCCTTTCTTCTTCTAGAACGACTTTAACCAGGCGTACTTCGGCCTGCCCCGGATCACCCGGCGTCACGGCGATATCACCATAGATATTCTCGATTTCGAACTCTTCGATCCCCTCGAGAGGCACCGACTCTTCCACCTCGAACCGCTGTTCCTGACTGTCGAGTCCGATCCCAATCGGAATCGAATCTCCCCAGGTAACGTGGTCGAGTAGCGCTGTATGCGCCTTAGCCAGCTGCCCGCAGGCAATTCCAAAAGCGATGACAAAGACAACACCGAACAACTCACCTGACCGCAGTTGCAGCCTTCCACTCAAACGATAGAAGTCGATGACCTTGCCGATCCCGTATACGATCAAAAGGATCGGCCAGAAGAGACCGATGAAGGCAAGCGTTTCGAGTGCCCCCATAATGTCTAACAACAGCACGACTCCGAAGGAGAGCCAGAAGAGCCCCCCCAGCAAGCTGGCCTTTCCCGGCTGCTGGGTAAGCTGTTCTTCCTTCCAGGAATAATGGCGGTAGAGTTTGACCACCCCGCCGATCACGAACAAAATCGGGAGAACAAGTTTGAGCACAATCAGCCAACTCACCGACCAATTCGTGAGGTTGACCGCCAGAAACAGTCCACCTACGGCAATGAGCAGAACTCCGGCCAGTAGTGTGGACGTACTCTTCGTGTTCATTCCTTCACATCCTCTCGTTGTCCGCTCTCACCAGCACCGGACTCGCCGACAGCGACATCTGCCGCCACCCCATGGGCAGCGGATGGTTGCGATTGGTATGGAGGCGGCGGTACGGCCTCAGCCGGGGCCGGCTTCCTGCGGGCAAACTGGTAGATCAGATACCCCCCGAGGAAAATTAAGATCACAGGCCAGAACTGAACCGCCGATCTCAGCCGAATGGCCCCCAGGTTATCCAACAGAAACAGAACCCCCATGCCGATCAGAACACCACCCCAGAGCGGCATATTGATCTCTTGAGACACATCCATCTGAGAGTCTCTGCCCTTAGCGATCGCTTCGGCTGACCGATAGGCATCGATGATTGTGTAAATGTAGTAGGAGAAGGCCGCCAATGAGAACACGGAGATCTCATCAGCAATGATCATGAGGCCGGCAAATACGGCAAAATGGACAACTGCCTTGACATACTCGCGGTTATAGACCGCCCCAATGCCGGGAATAATCGCACAGAGCGCTGCACGGGCTGATTTGCTACTCGCGATTGGCGGCAGAGGGGTGTGGCCCGAACTCTGTTGTTGAAATTGGGGTTCATTGTTCATTTTCATTTTCCTTGTCAGAAGTCGGTGTCTCCGCGTCTCTCTGTTCTTCTTGAATCGATTCGCTATAGCTCCTGAACAGAATTGTCACCAGGTGATAATCCAATCGGCCAAACATGTCTTCCTTGAATAACCGGAACTCCTCGCCAACCCGGAGCTTCAGATCATTGAACTCCCTCCACTTCGCATAAACCTGCTCCGTCATCCGATCGGCCTGGTTCATCAGCGATGATGGACTCAGCCGCGAATAGCTGAAGGCCGAAAAACCGGGGCCCATGACATTGACCGCGAAGGAGAGAAACACAAACATCATCAACGTCGCGAACGCATAGCGCTGCGTCAACAGCGGCCGGAAAGCCGGCAGCACGAGAGCCTGCCAGAAACCCTGTTCCTTCGGTAAGCCGGTCGTCTGCTTGAGGATCCGCTCCACCATGGCCTCGGGGACCGCGACCTCGGGGAAATCAGCCAACTGTTCTCTCAGGTGGGTCACCTCTTTCAGCAACGCTTCGCACTTCGGGCAACTGCCGACATGCTGCGACACGGCGGCCTTGACACGCTCGTCCAGCATGCCGTCCATGTAGTCGCTGAGTAAGGTTTCGAATCTTGAACAGTTCATGCTCTTACCTGTCCACCCTTCATCCGTCTGAGTACCTTGGCCAATTCGATCCGGCCACGATTGATCCGCGACTTGACTGTTCCCTCCGGGATTTCCAACATCTCCGCAATCTCCTGGTACGCAAAACCCTCGAGATCACGCAGTAGAATCGCCTCCTTCAACTCGGGCGATAACTGAGCGAGGCCGCTCTGTAGAAACTCGGCCTTTTCACGCAAATAGAGGCTCTCGAATGGACTTGCCGTTTTCGGAGCCGCTCCAAGTTCCATGACCTCCAGTTCTTCGCTACCCGCCACATTCTTTTCTTTCTTGTGCGAACGGTAGTGGTCGATTACCAGGTTCCTTCCGACGCGCATTACCCAACTCTGCAGCGAGCCCGCACTCGGCCGAAAACTCGAGAGGTTCTGATAAATCTTCAGAAACACATCCTGAGTCAGCTCTTCTGCTACTGAATAACTGTTGGTGTATCGGTATGCCATGTTGATCAGTCTTCCACTGTAAGTTCGAATAAAGCTCTCCCAGGCCCGGGCATCCCCTTCCATGCAACTCTGAACCAGCTTTGCATCCACTCCTTGCAAATTCGGCTTCCTACTTCGTCCCGGACCCTTCAATCACTACGAACGGAATAGAGTCTCGAAAAGTTCGAAGAATCGAACTCACACCCGTCGAATGATCCCTCCCATCGCTGATGAACCCATTTTATGGTATGAATCAAGGCGACGAATCGGGCTGACGGTAGCGTTCGAACAATACATGTCTTAATGTCTGAGTTTGTCGGATGATTGACTGAGATGCAATGTCCCTTTTGTAACCACGAAAGAGATCGAGTCGTTGACTCGAGAGAGAGTCGGGAGCGCAGCGCGATCCGTCGGCGGCGGGAGTGTATGTCCTGTGGTCGTCGATTCACAACCTATGAACGGATCGAAGACATCCCCTATATGGTGATTAAGAAGGAGGGGCACCGGGAGCCCTTTGAACGCCCCAAGATTCTGAGGGGCCTCTTGCGAGCCTGTGAAAAGCGCCCGGTTTCGCCCCAGCAACTCGAAGAACTCGTGGATAGCGTCGAGAAGCATTTGATGGACTCACCCGACCGTGAGATTTCATCGATTGAGATCGGCCAGCTCGTTATGAGCCGGCTGCGTCAACTCGACAAGGTAGCCTACATCCGGTTCGCTTCGGTCTACCTTGACTTCAAAACCGTCCAGGAGTTCATGGATGAACTCAGTCAGCTCGTTCAATCGAATTGAAAGACCAGAAGCCCGGAGAGTTTGACCTTATTTCCTCGATTCGCAGGCAGAAACAGCCTCTGCCCAAATCGATCCTGCAGTCGATCGGAGATGACTGCGCCACGATAGATTCGTCCTTGCTCCATCGGCTCGTGATCTCCACCGACCTCTTGGTCGAAGATGTTCATTTCCGGCGTGCCTGGACGAGTCCTCACCTGCTCGGCATGAAATCGGCGCTCGTGAATCTCAGCGACCTCGCCGCAATGGGTGCCAATCCTGTGGCCTGCCTCCTCTCGCTTGGCCTGCCCCGTACCGACACCGCGGAGTTCTTTGACAACTTCATCTCGGGTTTCCTGAGGACCTGTCGCGAAGCCGGAATGCCCCTGATCGGGGGCGATCTTTCCACCGCCCGGCAGGTCTGTATCAGTGTCACCGTTATGGGGACCGTACCCGAGGGCGAACCGCTCTATCGTTCATCCGCACGTGAGGGCGATTCAGTCCTGATCATTGGCGACCTGGGATACTCCCGGTACGGGCTCAACTTCCTCGAATCGCATTCCCTACCCGGACTCTCAGACGTGAAGGTCCTGACTGAACTCGAACTGGGTACCGATGACCCGGAAGTGATCAAAGCTGTCGGCAGGCATCTGCTCCCCGAGGTCCACCTTGAATCGGCTCAGTGGCTTCGCAGGGAAGGAATGGCCAACGCCATGATCGATGTCAGTGACGGACTGGGGAATGACCTGATGCACATCCTCGAAGAAAGCCACGTCGCTGCGGAAATCGACCTGGGACAGCTTCCCGGATTGGCAGGAGTCGGTGAAGAGGAGAGGATCGACCTGGCGTTAAATGGGGGCGAAGATTATGCACTGCTGTTTACAGCTTCGGCCATTCAACTGGCCCAGTTAACCGACCGGTACCCTGGACATCTGCCCCCCTGGAAGAAGATTGGCGAAATCACCGGTGGCGCGCCCGAGCTGGTTCTGAATCTACGGGGAATGCGTTCGATATACAGCAGAAAGGGGTATGATCATTTCCAGTGAGCTATCTTCGCCAGGCCTTCACATCACTCTCCCGGGTGTCGGATACGCCAGAGAGGACAGCATTCGCCTTTGCCATCGGGGTCTTCTACGGTTTCGGCCCCCTGCTCGGCCTCCATACGATCCTCGCGGTCGCAACGGCCTTTGTCTTTCGACTCAATAAAGTCGCGATCCTGCTGGGGACCTGGTCAAACCTCCCCTGGATTGTGGTCCCGTTCTACGCCTTTGCCACTTGGGTTGGGATCACCCTGCTCGGCCTGCCTGAAGGGGTGTCGCTGCCCCGGATCGGACTGGGCGAACTGATCCGAATGGAGTTCTGGCTCTCCTTGCTGGCTCAGTGGAAACTGCTGATTCCGGCAGTTTTCGGATCATTTTTTCTGAGTACCGTCATGGCGGGACTGGCCTATCCCACCGCACTCTATGTCATCCGCAGATACAGGAAGGAAGACAGCTGATTCCCCGATGCGGCAGAAAAGCACGCCCTCCTGAATCCCTTCCCGGCATGATTCACTGCCGTGGGAATCGCTGGAACTCGTCTCTTTCTTTCAGATAAGATTATCCTCCACGTTGTGATGATAAAAAGCTTGAATTCTCGGTCTGGCCAGCCCTTCCGGCTGTTCGGCACGATTCCGATTTTGTTGTTCTTCCTGCTGGCCCCGATATCTGTGGCCGGTCAGGATTCCGCTCCAACGGCCGATGCCAGTCCCAGTCCCGTGGAAGAAGTCGAGGACCTGGTCAATATAGATTTCCGCAACGACCTCCGCCTGTTCACGGTCATGGCCGCGGTCAATGTTGCCGGCTTCGACTACGAGACTCCGGGCCGGACAATGTCCGATACCCGATTGGCCGTTCGAGAGGCAATGTCGAACCTTGACCCGTTGCTGTTGATGCGGCTGCGGACCGTTTATGCGACAAAACGCTTCCGCAATGAGTTGGAGACCCATACCGCGTATACCTCTCTAGCACTCCTGCTGGATGGTCCGCCCCTGTTCGAGTTTCCCCAGGGGGGGCCGGCCATACCGACCGATGTGCAGAGAATCCTTGGCTTTGACGAACTGTTGGCCCAGTTCTATCAGCAGGGGAATATCGAAGCCCTCTGGGAGCGGTTCAGACCGGTTTACACCGCATACCTTGGCCAGTATCGGCCAATCTTCAAGGACGTAATCAGAGATACGCTGGCGTACTTTCGAATCCCGGCGAGGATCGTCCTCGACCGCCAGATTGTACTGATTCCGGATCCGCTGGCCTTCAACGATGTCGTCCATGCCCGCAACCTTGAAAAGGTCTACTACATTGTTGTCGGGCCGACCGAGGATCCCGCTTCGAATTATGTACAGTTACAGCACGAATACCTGCACTTCCTGATCGATCCTCTGGTTGAAAAACACGGCGGCACCCTTTTGAAGACCAGGGACCTGCTCAAGTTGGCACAGAGCCAGCCCAATCTGAGCCAGGACTTCATGGACCGTTACCTGCTGATCGTGGGGGAATCGCTCATCGAAGCCATCCTGTATCGATTGCATCCGCCTGAAGACAGTAAGGAGAGGAACCTTGAACTCCACAATCGGGGGCTGATCTTTGTCCCCTACTTCCTGCGTAAGATGGAGGAATTCGAAAACAATGACGAACTCCCCCTCCCGCTTTTTCTGGAGGCCGCCTTCGACGGAATCGTAGAGGACGAGATCAAGAATGATTCCAATCGTCTTGGAGAGATCCAGGCACAGGTCGAAGAGGCTGCCCGGCAAGCGGAAGAGGCCCGGATGAAAGAGCAGGCGGAGTGGGAAGCCCGTAAGCAGCGAACCGATCGCTTGAATGCAGGTATCCAGGCCCTGCTGCAGAAGGATTACACGGCAGCCGACACCGCCTTCAATGAATTGCTGACCGCCGACCCCACAGACGGGACAGCGCAGTTTTACCTGGCCCAGAGTACGGCCCAACAGGGCCTCAACGACGAGGCCAGCCAACACTACAGGAAAGTCATCGAGAACCCTGTCGTGGAAAGCTGGATGAAGGCCTGGGCAATTATCAGGGTGGGCCGTTATGAAGCGTTCCAGGGGGACTTTTCGTCCGCCCGGAAACACTTCAAGGATGTTCTCGGGATGAGCGGAGAGCTCCAGGGCGCGCGTGAGGCTGCTCAGTCATCACTGGAATCCCTGCCCGAAGAACCTCCGAGGTAATTGAATAGCGCTAACGAGGATCACCCTGATTCCACTTGAATTCTTCCCCCCTGATCAGACAAAGCTCAGGAGGGTGGAGGTTTGAACCTAATGAAGAAGCTTTGGATTGTTTTACTGGTTTGTCTACTCAACTCCCTGACTGCATTCAGCGCCCAGGACCCAGCGGCAGCACCCGAACAGGAGGGAACTCCCGCTGAACCTCAGATTGACCCCGCGGCTGTACCGGTTCAGCCGGTGGAACTGCCACGAATACCGGGGGAAGCCCGGGGCCAGGAAGAATGGATCGCCTGGCAGCAGGTTGAAATGGCATCGACACCCGCCCAGGCAGCAACAGCGGCGCAGCAGTTCCTGGAAAACTATCCCGATAGTGGTCTGACCGCCCATGCCTATTACCGCATCGCCCAGAACGACTATGCCCTTGGTGCCGTCGAGAGTTTTATTCTTAATGCCGAGAAGGCTCTCACGGAACTCCCCAACCTGGTCGACCTCCACAGCCAGCTGGCCTTCTTTTATGCCGAGAGAGGGGAATCGGCAATCGCGATTGATCATGCTACGAGAGCGCTGGCGATCGTAGATCAGGCCACTGTCCCGACCGGTGTCTCTGCCGGGCAATGGGTTTCGCAGGTCTTCCAGCTCAGGGCGGAGTCGAACTACGCTCTCGGCCGGGCATACCTCAATCAGATCGCCCAGGACAAGGCTGTTGACGGCACACCGAACCTCGACAAAGCGATCACCTACCTCGGGACCGCCCTCCGCTTCGAGCCTCAACATGACTTCGCCAGTTTCAGACTCGGTTTCGCCGAGCGCAACGCCGGCAATGTGGAAGGGACACTGATGGCGTATGGCAGGTCGGTCGCTATCGGAAAGGTCGCAGCCCAGCCGGCCCAGGCTGCAGTTGAAGAGGTTCTGGGAATCCTGAAACGGGCGATGCCCGACTCACCCTGGGCTGAGAAGACCGTCGGAGAGATCGTCGAACAGGCCACCCAGCAGATGCAGGATGACATCGCCAGGATCCAGGCAGAACAGTCCCGTATGATCCAGGAACTGGAACTGGAATTGGAAACTCAGCCGGCGGCAGCACCCGCAGCAGAAACGCCCCTGCAGCCTGAGTCCCCAACCCAGGATTGATTCCTCTTGATGAATTGCAGCGACGTCGGTAGCCTAAAGGTGTAAACGGCGAAGGGATGAAGCGGTGTGGAAGTCGGCAATTCAGCTTATTGGGCGTATCCGAAACACACTCGAGCCCGGCACTGAAGAAATTGAAATAACCAGTGCGCGGATACTCGAACTGCAGGAACTCCAGGAGCAACTGGGCTATCAGTTCGAGAACCTCTGTCTCCTGAATCGGGCACTCACCCACAAGTCCTACGCTTATGAGGTGAAGCAGCCCAATTTGGAGAACTGCTTCGGAGACTATGAGTCGCTCGAGTTTCTTGGAGACTCGATCCTTGGGTTCATCATCAGCGAATTCCTCTACCTGACCTATCCTGAAAAGAACGAGGGAGAGCTCTCGAAACTCAAGTCCTACCTGGTCTCCACCCGCCAACTTCAACATCTCTCCAAGCAGATCGGACTGGGTAAGTTCCTGAATCTGAGCCGAGGAGAGGCGAAGACTGGCGGACGGAAGAAGAAGGCCATTCTGGCCGACCTCTTTGAGAGCCTGGTGGCTGCTATCTACCTGGATGGGGACCTCGAGCCGGTCAGGGTATTCGTCCTGAAGTGCTACCAGGACCAATTCGAGAAGGTCGCCCGTGGAGAACTCGACTTCCTCGACCACAAGTCAATCCTGCAGGAACATCTGCACCAGAGTGGCGCCCCGGGACCAGTCTATCGAGTCCTGGAAGAGTATGGCCCGGACCACGACAAGGAGTTCTTCATCGAAGTCCTTTCCCAGGGCCAGCCATTAGCCAGCGGCCAGGGGAAGTCCAAGAAAGAGGCGGAACAGAACGCCGCCAAACAGGCGATGGAAGCGTTCAGAACGAAAGGTCCCAAAGCGTCCAGTAAAGAACCAGTGTCGTGATGTCGTAAAGCGCATGGGCCACGATCGGAGCGACCAGGTTCCTCCGCCACAGATACAGGATTCCAAACAGAACCCCGAGTAAACCGGCTCCAACGGCATTATCGACTCCCTGGACCGCATGGCCATATCCAAAGAAGAGACTCCACAAGACCAGTCCCAGCCAGGGCCCTCCAAGATACTTACGGAATCGCTCTAATACAAAGGCTCGCTGGACTTCTTCTTTGAATCCGCCAACATAAATGCTCGAGAAGAGGAAGAGACCCAGTGCCACCTCGGAGTCGATCAACTCCAGGAGGGGATTTGTTTCGGAAGCATACTGGGGCAGGAAGTACTCGAAGAAGAGGCGCACCAGGAACACGGTTCCGAAGAGGAAGGGGACGGCGAAGACCCCAGTCAAGACTCGGCTCCGCACGTTACTGAAGTCCCAGCCCAGAGCACTCCAACTCTGACCACGAGCCTTCTGCATCAGCGCGATGAGTAACAGGGTCACAGTCGCATCAGCGACCATGAGCGTAACCACGTAATCGGCCCGCTGCATGACCCCTGCCGGGCCCACATCCCACCACGCAAAAAAGAAGGGCAACACCAGAAGGCCTGCGACAGCCACGAGAATGACCTCAATCCCGGCGCCGACACGTTCGAGAAGGTCGATCCGGGGCGCAGGCTGTGGGGTTGGCAAACTTGGTGATTCCTGCTCCATCCAGGCAACATTCTAATTCACAACAACAAAACCCGTTCAGCACATCGCAGCGCTATCTTCATTCAAGGGGCCTTACCCCACTTGAAAGGGGTGCTATACTGCTGCTTCCATGGTCTTCTCGAGGTAATTCACGGCAAATCGACCAGATCCGAAGGGTAGATCCCTCGGAATTGTGGGATTTGTCCGTGAATTTCTTTGGCAATTCAATGGGAGTTTCGCTAAACTGCACTATTGAATTGGGTCGATTTGACCGAACGCGAGGGAAAATAGTGTTTTCGTCCTAGATACTTATAGAAATTGTGTTTTTTTGCAGCTATAGGATTTTTGCTCACAGTGTAGCTTTTGCTCATCTGTACGTCAGGAGGTATTAAATGCTTCGGCCTAAACACATCCTACTCATATTAGTCATGATCCTGCTGGTAGCAACGCCGCTGGTTGCCCAGGACAAGGAAAGGATCAAGCGTCTAACCCCCACGCATAAGGGGAGCACGGGTTTGTACAACCTGTTTACCGCTGACACCCTGCGGCAGGGTGAATTCTCGATCAGTGCAGTTGCACACAAATTCAACAGGGACCCGGGCCGAATCGATTACACCGTGTTCCCGGTAACGTTGACCATCGGTCTTCACGACAGGATCGAGTTGTTCGGATCCTTCGAGGCCTACAAGCGGGTCAATGCGGACAACATCATGGTCAACAAACTCCTGCCGCGTGACCCCGTGATGCCCGCCCGTCTGGCCAATGGTCAGATTGGCTTCTACCAGGAATCCCCCTTCATGGATACGGGGTTCGGTGATGGAGCAGGAGATCTCTGGGCTGGTATCAAGTTCAGCATCCTTTCCGAACATTATGGAGATGGTGTGAGCTTGGCGGTTCAGCCGATTTTCAAGTTCCACATGACCGATGAAAGACAGCACCTCCTCCGCGGTCTAACTTCAGGTGCGACCGACGGTGGTGTGGATGCGATCATCTCGAAGCAGATCGCCGGTGGCGGAATTTTCACCGCCAACCTCGGTTTCATGTGGGCCGGTGACAAATACGATGTTGAGCGCGAAGACAAGATTGTCTGGGGAGCCGGTGTGGAAGTTCCGCTGGGAACTCAGAAGGTCTCCCTCATCGGTGAAGTAATGGGCAACTCCTTCTACACCGATAGCTACAACAGCGACCTCGTCAACGAAGAGAGCCCGATTGATGCCTACGCCGGTCTCCGGATCTATCCGGCCCGCTGGGCGACGATTTCGGCCGCGGCTTCGTACCACATGACGGGTACTGCGGATCGTACCGGACTGGAAGACTCCGAGTGCCTCGGTTTCTATACGCAGCTCGCCGTTCACCGGAAGATCAACCGTCCGCCCACGGCAACCTGTAGCGCCGATTCCACGACGGTCACTGAAGGTGATTCCGCGCGTATTTCTGTTGACGCATACGATGAAGATGACAACAGCCTCGGCATTACCTGGAAATCCAGTGGTGGACGTCTCGCCCAGCAGGAGAGCTCGGCAACTCTGGATACGACAGGGCTGGCCCCCGGCCGTTACAGTGTGATGGCGGAAGTCACTGATGGTGACAACGTCGCTTCCTGTTCGACCGACATCACCGTTGAAAAGCGGAAGATGCCGCCCACGATTTCCTGTGGCAGCGGTGTTGCCAGTGTCCAGGAAGGACAGTCGACAAATCTGGCCGTTCAGGCCTCGGATCCCAATGGTGACGCATTGACCTACTCCTGGACCATTGATGGCCAGTCGGTCACCAATAACGCCACATCCTTCGCTTTCGGAACCGCCGGTCGTGCTGTTGGAAAACACACGGTGCGCGTGACAGCCACCGATGTTGACAACATGAGCGCCAGCTGCGAATTCGCAGTGACAATCACAGCTCGTCCCAACAGCAACCCGACCTGCTCGGTCGACGTGAGCTCTGCTCAGGCCTACGCAGGTGAAACGGTTACGGCGACAGCCAAGGCTTCTGATCCTGAGAACGATCCGCTCACCTATAGCTGGAAGGTCGATGGACAGTCCCGCAGTGGCTCCGCTACAGAGCTGCAGATCAACACGGCTGGGATGGCTGGAGGCAGCCACAGCGTGACCGTCGACGTCAAGGATGACCGCGGTGGTTCATGCAGTGCTACCAAGTCGTTCGCTGTTGTTGAGAAGAGCACTCTCCAGGTTGACCGCAGAGTCGACAACAAGGCCAAGGCGGCCCTGGATGAGATCGCGCTGAAGATGCAGCAGAATCCTCAGCTGAGAGCCAAGCTGACCGGTCACACTGATGATCGTGGCAGCGAGGAAGCCAACATGAAGGCCGGGCTCAAGCGCGCCGAGTTGGTGAAGGAATACCTCGTGAAACAGCACAACATCGATGGCAACCGCATCGAAACCGCGAGTGCTGGTGAATCGAGTCCAATCGCCGACAACTCAACTGATGAAGGCCGTAAACAGAACAAGAGAGTCGATATCGAACTCTTTGTTCGCTAATGAGTGCAGCGTGGCTGCCCCCGTCAAGTGGGCAGCCACCAGATTTTGGTAGAATACGAGCGGTGGTGAAGTTCACCACCGCTTTTTTTTTGCCATGAATCGAACAGCTTTTCTCTTATTCTCACTTACGTTATTCCTCCAACCCGTCTGGGGAAACCCCGACCTGATTCCCCTGGGCCTCTTTGGCGGCGATGTCCGCTCCCTGGCAGCTCACCCGGCCCAACCCGACCATGTCTACCTGGGGACAGCCGATGGCCAGATCTACCGATCGGAGAACTGGGGCCATCAATGGCAGAAGCTGGTACCGGGACTGGATCGCAGAGACTTTGTGGTCGATAGCCTGGTCTTCCATCCGGAGGATCCTGATACGATCTATGCCGGCGGCTGGGAACTCAAGAGTGATCGGGGCGCTCTATACCGATCCCACGATGGTGGCGCAACCTGGACGAAGCTCGATTTAGGCATCTTTGAAAGCAGTATCCGGGCTGTCGCCGTGTCACCTGCCAACCCTCATGTCATTGCAGTGGGAATCACTGAAGGTGTACTGTTGAGTCGCGATGAAGGGGACACCTGGGAACGGATCTCCCGAGGATTTCGCAGCCTGCATTACGTGCACTCCCTCGCTTTTGACCCACAGGATGAGAATCAACTCTATGTCGGGACCTTTCGACTCGCCTGGAAGACGTCGAACCTGGGCCAGAAATGGGAACCGATACATGACGGAATGAACTTCGACAGCGACCTGTTTTCCCTGCAGGTTGACCAGCGGGACCCAAACCGGGTCCTGGCCGGGGCCTGCTCTGGGATCTACCGGTCGCACAACCGGGGAACACTCTGGGCCAAACTCCGCAACGGTTTACCCAGTGAAGCGAAACGGACCCGCGTCGTTCGTTTTGACCCCGTCGAAACCGACATTCTCTGGGCCGGTACGACCGAAGGACTCTACCAGTCGCTGGATGGAGGGGACAACTGGAATTCCCTGCTTCCCGGAGTGGTTATCAACGCGATGGTCATCGATCCCAGAGACAACCGGAACATTCTGCTCGGAACTGACGATGCCGGGGTCCTGAGTAGCCGGGATGGCGGACTGACGTTCCTTTCTTCAAACGATGGGTTTTCCCATCGCCAGGTCTCGGCCGTGGCATCCCGCTCGGCGATCGCAGAAGAATACTTTGCCGCCGTTGTCCTGGATGGTTCCTACGGGGGGTTCTTTTCCTCCAACGACAAGGGCAAACGGTGGACACCTTTCAATGAGGGATTGGGGGACGCGCGGGCGGGAATAACCACGATCCTCCCCGCTAGAAACTCTGCAGAGGTGTGGCTGGGAACTTCCGGTGGCATCTTTGTCGGAACGCCCCACGAGTCCGAATGGGCCAGGATTCCAGGTTCAGAATCGCTGATCGTCACGGGTCTGGACTTTGCCGATCCTAAAGAGCAGTCCGTCATTGTTTCCGCCGAACAGGGTGTCTTTCGAGTCACCTCCCAGGACCTGCGGGCGGTTCAACTGACGATTCCGGTTTACGACCGCCAGGTCTACAGCGTCTATTCAACGAAGGATCGCAGCAAGACCTTTATCGGGACGGAGATGGGCGTGTTTCTGACGGAGGACCAGGGGAAGACCTGGGAAATCCGGGTGGACGGTTTACCCTATACACCGGTGAACTCGATCCGCAAGATTGGCGATCGCCTCTTCTGCGCCACCCGAAGTGGACTGTATGTCAGTGATAACGAAGGGAAGAAGTGGCAGCAGGCTCCCGGTGTGTTTCAAATCGAGATAACAGCGATTGAACAGGCTTCAGCTGATCCCTCAATCATTCTGGCAGCGGATCCCGTGGCAGGTTACCTGTTTCTCAGTGTGGATCAGGGATACACGTGGCAACCTCTCAATGTGGGGCCGATAGTCTCCCGCGTCTCCTCGCTCAGTCTCACTGAATCTGGAGATGTCCTGGCAGGGACTCTGGCTGAGGGGGTTTACCAGATCGTCACGAGTAACGTTGAAGCGGGAAGCGCACAGCCCTTCGTCGCCAGTCGCTGAAGCCCTGCGTTTGGCCTGCTCGACTATCGGCGCCTTGTCGGCGTCTCTTCCCAACGTATAACGAAGGTCCCCGAGAAGATGTCGTGAAAACATCGTCTCGAAGAATCGAAGAGCGCCCAGAGCAAACCGACCAGTGTCACTGTCACCGGCAGGAAGAGAGCCACCCGGAACAACACCGAGGCCAAGGGAGGATCTTCCAGGGTATCTTCGTCAACGATCCTGAGTTCCGTCAGATACATCCCGAGCGTCTGCCCCGAGGTCAGTAGAAAGAAGAGCGAATTGAACACAAAGAATGCGGCGGAGAAGCCCGCCACCCAAACAAGCGATTCCGACGAAAACACATCCAGGCCCAGTTCAATCGCCGCCAGCAGGGCAAAGCCCAAGCCAGTCAGGACGGGAAAGGAGCAATCGATGATGCCACACAGGAATCGGGAGAACAGGATTTCTCGAGACACCGCCTTCTTATCCTCACGGATTTCCGGGCTCTGCGGCGCTTCAGCGGCCCGTTCGGCAGGATCGAAACGGATCGGTGGGGTGACCGGCGGAGCCTGTAGTTCCAATCGCCTCTGATGAGGGCCGGCTTCCTCGGCTTCCGAATTAACCGCAAACCGTATCAAGGGCTTCTCCAGAGGGGGCTTCACAGGAGCAGTAGTCTCCTTTGGTTTGGCTTCCTTCTTGGGCTTGATCTTCGGCTTCACACGAGGCCTCGAATGCTCCACATCGGGCCTGGCCGACTGCTTCATCTCATAGCTGAAGATCGGCTTCGGGGTCACTACTTCTGTCGCCGGAGCCGCCCCCCCCGTTTTCCCGTCTCCATCAGTGGATTCCATCGAAACCGGCGCTTCCGGTTCAGGCGTCGTCTTCCCGGCCCGCTTGTCCAGTCGCCGTCGTATCTCAGTGCGCCAGTCCTCGGCGGCATCCGGAGGATTCACAGCAGGGGAACTCATCAACTCAAATTGGATGGGGACCTGCCCGGATCGACGTTCCAGCGGAACGGGTCGTTTCTTGGCCGGCCCTACCTCCTGACCACAGTTAGGGCACGACCGATCAAGGACGGGAATCCGACAACGAGGGCAAAGCACAGCCTTATCTTAGCACAGCAAAATCATCTCTCAGCCAATTCATTCAGGAGTTCGTCCACTTCGAAGGCTTCCATGTGTTGAACCTTCTCGAGACGCTGCGAAATCACCTTCAGTTTCTCCAGGTAGTCCTCTTCTCTCCCCTCATTCTGCGCTTTTATCAGAGATTCATCAAAAACACGCCGGACCTTTTCAACGGGGTAGCCGGAGGGCGCTTTCTGAACGACAGCATTGACGACAACGACGTGAACCAACTCGGTCGAATAGAGTTTCATCAAGATCAGCGAGCCGGCCGCCAGAACCAGCAATACACCCAGTAACCAGTAGAGTTTCTTTCTCATTCATACCCCTGTCTGAATTATAGCCACACTAGGTGAGTTCTTTGCTGGATGCAAGCCAACCTGCACCTGATGTTGGACTCGTCGGCGACTCAATTCTAGAATTCAATCTATGAGTATTGCAGTCTGCCTGGTCAGCGGGGGTCTGGACAGCTGTGTTTCCGCTGCCGTTGCCGTATCCCGAGGAAAAGTCCCAGCCTTCCTGCACGTGGGCTACGGTCAGCTGACCCAGGAAAGAGAAGAACAGGCCTTCGAGGCGATCGCAGACTTCTACGAAGTGCAACGCCGCTTATGCGTCTCAGCAACGTATCTGGAGCAGATCGGTGGTTCAGCTCTGACCGATCGGGCTATTCCACTTCCCGAAGGGGAATTGGACCGGCCCGGAATCCCCCTCTCCTATGTTCCCTTCCGCAATGCCAACCTGTTGGCGATCGCTACCAGTTGGGCCGAAGTCCTGGAGGCTCGCCAGATCTATATCGGAGCCGTTGAGGAGGACAGTTCAGGTTATCCCGACTGTCGCGGACCCTTCTTCGAGGCATTCTCGGAGATGATTCGTGAGGGCACGAAGCCCGAAACGGAACTTTCAATCGAAACACCGCTGCTTGACCTCCGGAAAAAGGACATTGTCCTTAAAGGCATCGAACTTGGAGCCCCGCTTCATTTGACCTGGTCCTGTTATCAGGGAACCCAGGTCGCCTGCGGAAGATGTGACAGCTGCCGGCTGAGGCTCCGCGGTTTTGCCGAGGCAGGTGTGATCGATCCGATTCCTTACGAGACCCGCCCCGAAGGAGGCTGTGACTGAGGCCGTCCCTCTGCTATAGTGGTACGACTCTGTCGCTGACCCCTCCGGGCTTGGCGCTACCTGGGGGCTTTTCAATGACTCGCAATCACGCAGGATACATCTATGACGATTGACATGGTTCTGCTTACACTGATTCTCATCGGCGCAGCCGTCGTGTTCGCACTCGATATCTGGCCGGTGGATCGTGTCAGTATTCTCGTACTGGGCGCCCTGGTCCTGACCAGACTCATCACTCCAGGTGAAGCCGTTTCCGGGTTCGGAAATCCAGCTACGATCACTGTGGCCTGTATGCTGGCTCTCAGTTACGGGGTGGAACGTTCGGGAGGTCTGAATCTGCTCGCCAACCGGATCGTCGACCTGTCGAAGGGAAGTGAATTCAAGGTTCTCGCCTCGGTTCTTGCAGCGGTTGGAGTTTTGTCTGCCTTCATCAACAATACGGCTGCCGTTGCACTTTTTCTGCCCCTGACTCTTGCGGTAGCACGCGAACAGAATCTCAGCCCCAGTAAACTCCTCATGCCGATGTCGTTTGCGGCCATGAGTGCCGGACTCTGCACCTTGATCGGAACCTCCACGAACCTCCTGGTCTATGCACTCGCCAAAGATATGATCGGCTGGGAGATCGGGATGTTTGAGATTAGCCACCTCGGGTTCATCCTCTTCCTGACAGGGGCAATCTACCTCCTGACCCTGGGTCGCAAGATCATCCCCGAGAGGCGCCGAAAAGAAGGTCTCACAGACAACTACGAACTCCGGCATTTTGTCACGGAGCTGATCCTTCACGAAGACTCCCCGCTGATCGGGAAGACCCTTTGTGAAACCCAATTGGGGGAAACCGACGATATCGAGGTCATTGAGATCATCCGGGGAAAGGAACGTTTTCTCCCCTCGGCTGCACAAGTCCTGCAGGCAAAGGATCTGCTTCTCGTGCGGGGCCCAACCACGACCCTCATGCGCCTCAAGGACCAGTACGGTGTCTCGATCAAGGCTCTTTCCCTTTCGGACGGCGATCTCGAGGACGAGAGCATTACGCTGGTGGAGGCTTTCATCTCACCGACTTCGAGCCTGATAGAAAGGAACATCAAGGAAGTCGACTTCCGCCGTACCTATCGCGCAATCGCTCTGGCGCTGCGCAGCCATGGCCGGACCATTCGGGAGAAAATTGCCAAGATTCCACTGGAATTCGGTGATTCGTTGCTGATCCTGACCACTCGAAGCGAGTTGGAAGTCCTTCGGACCTCCACCGACTTCCTCGTGCTGGAGGAAGTGCGAATCACGAAGATCCGGAAACGGGACTTTTACTGGGCGGTGGGGATCTTTGTCGCGATTGTCGTGATCGCCTCCCTCGGACTACTCTCGATCCTGGAAGCCGCCATTGTCGGGGTTGCCGCCATGGTCCTATCTGGATGCATTCGTCTGCACGACCTTTACAATCACCTCTCCTGGCAGACCCTGATCATGCTGGCCTGCCTTATCCCTCTGGGACATGCTTTGCAGAACACCGGACTCGCGACGATGATCGCAACCCAGCTGGTTGAACTCCTGCGGGATTTCGGAGCGACCGCGGTCCTGAGTGGGCTTTATCTTCTGACAATCATTCTGACCTCGATTATGTCGAACAATGCGACAGCCGTCTTGATGGTCCCGATTGCCGTATCGATCTCAAACCAGCTTTCGGTCCGGCCCGAGCCGTTCATCATCGCGGTGATGTTTGCTGCCTCGGCCAGCTTTCTGACTCCTGTCGGCTACCAGACCAATTCCTTTATCTTCGGACCGGGTGGATACCGCTTCTCAGACTTTACCCGGGTAGGAGGACCATTGAATCTGGTATTCTGGATTCTCGCTTCGGTCCTCATTCCGGTGTTCTGGCCCTTCGATTGAGGCCGGGAAGAAGACCCATTGAGCATTCTTGACTTGTGAGTCCAGAATCGATAGAACTAAATCAGTACATCACTGGAGAATAGTGTCTTATGTGGAAGAAGAGCGAGAATTCAACTGAAGTACCTACCCAGAATATCAGTCCGGCCCAGTCCCACCCCCAGCCGGTCCGTGAGCAGGCAATCATCGGGTCGTCGTTGCTGGTCAAGGGTGACGTAACGGGCGAAGAGGACTTGACCATCCAGGGCCAGGTCGAAGGCAAGGTCATTCTCAAGAAGAATGGCGTGACAATTGGGAAGAACGGGCGCGTCAAAGCTGATGTATATGGAAAGACGATCAGCGTAGAAGGTAGCGTTCAAGGTAATCTTCACGCTGAAGAGAGGATCATCGTTCGTCAGACCGGAAATGTCCGCGGCAATCTGCACGCTCCCCGTGTCACCTTGGAAGACGGTGCCCAGTTCAAAGGGAGCATCGATATGGAGGGCAAGGAGCGAGAGAAGCCAGAAACAGTTCAGCCCACCATCACCACGCCAAAGAGTGATTCAGGAGGGACAGGGGCAAAGCCTCAGGATTCTGGTCAAGGTCGATTGGGGATCAATGTGAAACCCCCATCCAAGACATGAGACTTTGGTTCAATTCAAAACTAGAGAAGACTCCGGAACCGGCGAAGAAAAGGGTCGAAAGGAAACTGGAGGTTCATCGATCTCTAGCTCTCAATATTCTTTTCCACCAGTTCCGGGAGTCCCAACACTATAGAATTCTCGATCTGGGGCGAGCCTTCGGACAGAATGTTGACTTCTTTTCGCAGTTCTCATGCAAGCTCCACATCGAGGATCTATACGATTCGCTCAGCTCATTCGACTACTTTTCTCCCTCCGATGGATTCTCGTACGAAACCGTCTATTCCTACCTGCTCCCCTTCTTCAAGAATGCTCCTTTCGACATCATTTTGGCTTGGGATCTCTTCAACCACCTCGATCGGAATGAGTTCAAGCATCTAATCCTCCACCTTGGACAGTACTCCAAGAAGGGAACGATGCTGTTCACACTGATCTCGATGGAAAAGCACATTCCTGAGAAACCTGTACAGTTCAAGATTGTCGACGAGGAACATCTCCTTTATTTGACTGATCCCGGCGTCATGAAGAAATGCCCCAAGTGGGAGAAATCGGATCTCGATCACCTGATGCCCAACTTCCGGGTCTGCAATTCCTTCCTCCTGCGTAACGGCTTCAAGGAATACCTCTTCCTGTACGAGTAATCCTCGATCTCTGCTCAGTGCCCCGAATCCAGCGGCCATCCAATCTCATTTTTGAGTTTGCGATAGAATGACCCGCATGAAGTTGAGATCCAAGCTCGTCGGTATGACGATCCTAATTGCTTTGACTGTTGCAGTTTACGTTCTCTTCCCCAGTCTGGCTGAGGCGCAGACGAATGACCCGGTCACGGAAATCCTGTACCGTAACAATCGCGGGGTTGCCCTCCTCGACCAGTACAAGTTCAAAGAGGCCGCCTCACAGTTCCAGGGCATTCTCGATCTTGACTCAAAAGTGCTTCCCGCCATTGTGAATCTCGGAATCGCATACTTCTACGATCAGCAGTATGAAGCCGCGGAGACAGCACTCCAGAATGCGCTGAAGATCGAACCCAACGAGATCCACTCACATTACCTTCTGGGATTGATCTACCGCAACCAGGACGAAGTGGAGAGCGCGATCCGCTCGTTCGAAGCTGTGAGTCGACAGGATCCAGTTGATCCTTCAACAAACTACTACCTCGGACGCCTCTACATGCGGCAGCGGGACTACGAGACTGCCGGCAAGTTCTTCAAGATGGTCATTGACCAGGAACCGTATAACGCCTCGGCCCACTACAACCTGGCGACCGCGCTGAGCCGAAGTGGAAAGCGAGAGGAAGGCCGGGCCGAAATGGATGAGTTCCGTCGTCTCCAGAGCCTCTTCGGAAGCACGACGGTTGGACTCCAGTATCTAGAGCAGGGGCGCTACGCCATTGCGATCGACAATGTCGCCGACAAGTATCTTCCGGGGAAACCCCGGCAGGAAGCCACCGCTATCACGGTCAAGTTCACGGAAACGGCCGCCGAATCAGGCCTGGCATTCAAACATGCCGGTCCCGGGACCTCGGACATGAAAGCAGCCGACTGGAACCAGGTGGGCTCCAAGATCGCACCGTTTGTTGGCTCGGGCATTGCAGCCGGCGATTTTGACCAGGATGGCTGGATGGATCTCTACCTGTCCAACGCGGGGCCGGGTGGAGCTCAGGGGGCCCTCTTCCGCAATCAGGGTGACGGGACCTTTGAGAACGTTACGGCGAAGTCAGGGCTTACCTACAAGGGCCAGACGATGCAGGCGTTCTGGGGTGATTACAACAACGACTTCTATCCCGATCTCTACCTGGTGAACTACGGCCCCAATGCCCTCTTTCAGAACCAGAAGGATGGAACGTTCAAGAACGTCTCCGCTGAAACGGGAACCGGATCCGCTGACTGGGGAATTGGTGGATCATTCGTCGATTATGACCATGACGGCGACCTCGATATTTATGTAGCCAACTTCTCCAAAGCTTCTGGCTCGGGCGATCCTGGGACGATTCCCGGCCAGCTGCCCGGAGCACGCAACGTCGTCTACAGGAACAATGGAGACGGGACCTTCACTGACGTCTCGGTCGAGTCGAAACTCGATGGTGGCGATATGAGAACGTCTGCGATCATCGCGGCCGACTTCGATAACACCCGTGATATCGACTTTCTCCTCGTCAACCAGGGCGGAACGAACCAGCTGCTGACGAACCTGCGGGACGGTACGTTCCGGTCAGCATCGGACCTGGCCTTTGCCAAGAATGCAAACGGAGTCGGAGTAGGCGCGGGTGACATCAACCGAGATGGCCTGATCGATATTGCGATCGCCTCATTGCAGTCGGGAGGATCTGACCTTTATCTCAACCGCGGACTCAGCCGTTTCGAGCCAATCGGTGCCGGGCTGAAGTCCCTGCTCAACGATTCCGCCCAGAGCATCCAGATGTTTGACTTCGACAATGATGGCGACCTGGATGTCCTCGCGTTGACCTCTTCACTGTTTGCCTCGACGCAGCCTCTCAATCGCGGCCAGAACCTGCGCCTTCTTGAAAACCAGGGCAGCAAGTTCGTCGACGTCTCGACGAAGACCGGCATTGCCAGTATCGCGGCAAAACCGATTCGTGGAGTCACCACCACCGACTACGACAACGATGGGGACCTGGATCTGGCGATCAACGTCAATGGCGCCGCACCGCTCCTGCTGAGGAACGACGGCGGGAATCAGAACAACTGGATTTCAGTCAAACTGGTTGGGAGCAACAGCAACAAGTCCGGAATCGGTGTCAAAGCTGAAGTCAAGGTGGGCAATCTCTGGCAGAAGAAGGAGACCTTCGGAGGCCACGGATTCCTGATGGACAGCCCTCCCGTCCTGCATTTCGGCCTCGGAAAGAACAAACAGGCCGATGTTGTCCGGCTGGTCTGGCCGAACGGAGTCCTGCAGTCCGAGATTGATACGCCGGCCAACCAGGCCGTCGAAATCCAGGAACTGGACCGCAAAGGAACCAGTTGCCCGATCATGTACGTGTGGGATGGATCCAACTACCGGTTCCAGACCGATTTTCTCGGTGGCAGTGCCTACGGCAGTCTCCTGGCTCCCGGGATCTACAACTATCCCGACACCAATGAATACATCAAGCTGAACCGCACGGAAGTGGCACTCAAGGATGGTGACCTGGCCATCACGCTGAATAACCAGCTCGAAGAGGTAATCCTGTTCGATGAGCTCAAGCTCGTGGCAGTCGACCACCCGGCAGAATACGATATCTATCCCGATGAGAAGCTTCTGCCCGGTCCTCCATACCAGGATTTCAGAATCCTGACGGCGAACTCGGCTGTACCGCCGCAGACCGCTGTTGATGACCGGGGACGCGATATCCTGCCGGCAATCAGCCAGATTGACCGAAGCTACCCGGAAGTCCGAAACCCCTATCCATTCAAGGGTTACTCCGATCTGCATTCGATCACCCTCGACCTCGGTCAGGTCTCTGACGAATACGCAGTGCTGCTGATGCATGCCTGGATCGACTACGCGGATAGTTCAAGCAACCTGGCAGCTTCCCAGGCCCAGGTGAAACTGGTCCCGCCATACCTTCAGGTCGAGGACGAGCATGGAAACTGGGTAACCGTGATCGAAAGGATGGGTTTCCCGGCTGGCCTACCCAAGACGATGACCGTCGATCTGTCAGGCAGGTTCCTCTCGGAATCCCGTAAGGTCCGGATCGTGACCAGTATGAAGATTTTCTGGGATCAGATTCTTGTGGCCAGTGGCAGCGCCCGATCCGATTTCGTCACGCATCGTATGGAAGCGAAGAGTGCCGATCTCCGCTACAAAGGCTTCCCCAAGTTTGACAATCCCGATGGAAAGCTCCCGAAGATGTACTTCTATGACGAGCCTTCACGTGCCGAATGGAAAGTGCACGTTGGTGCCTACACCAAGTTCGGGGAAGTCGCTCCCCTTCTGACCAGTCAGGATGACATGTTCGTGATCACCCGGTCTGGAGATGAGATCGAGGCGAAGTTCGATGTCGGTTCACTTCCCGCATTGCCGGAAGGGTGGGTCCGCGATTACCTGATTTACGTCGACGGCTTCGGAAAGGACATGGATCCGAATTCTGCGGCACCGCAGTTCCTCGGTCCCCTTCCATTCCATGGGATGTCGGCCTTTCCCTATCCGGCAGGCGAATCGTACCCGCTTTCTGAGAAACATCGGAAGTATCTCGAGGAGTGGAACACGCGAGTCTATGAACAGGCCGTACCCGAGATCTCGAAGGTCCGCGCCGAGGAATAGGCAGCCACTCTAAAGGTCTAAATGTCAACAGTTGTGCTATCTTGTCTAGCCTATGATTTCTGCAACGCAAATCCGTAAAGGTATGTTGATTCTCCACGAGGGAATTCCACACCGCGTCATGAGTTTTGAGCACCGTTCTCCAGGAAAGGGAGCGGCATTCGTACGCGCCCTTTTGAGAAACCTGGAGTCGGGCGCATCCTACGAGATCCGGTACGCTTCCAATGACTCGGTCGAACGAGCCATCCTCGAACAGCATGAGATGGAGTATCTCTACGCTGAAGGCGATTTTTACCACTTCATGAACACCGAAACGTTCGAGCAGATCATGCTCGACAGCGAAACACTCGGCGACTACATCAAGTTCATGAAGGAAGGACAGCAGATCGTTGTCGAGTTCTTCAACGGTAAGCCGATCGGTATAGATCCGCCTAATTCAGTCGACCTCGAGGTGGTGGAAACGGAACCGGAACTCCGAGGGGCAACGGCCAGCAACTCGCCCAAACCCGCCACTCTCGAGACAGGTGCGGTGATCCAGGTTCCCCCATTTATTAAGGTCGGGGATGTCGTTCGCGTCAGCATTGCTGAAGGCAAATACCTCGAGCGGGCAAAATAACTGCGGACCAGCTAGCGGTGAACGCCGAGATCGAACGCGAACAGCTTGAAGTCGATGTTCTCCTGGTCGGAGGTGGACCTGCGTCATTGAGCGCGGCCTACCACCTCTCACGCCTGGTCGAAACCCACAACGAAGCGGTTTCGAGCGGGAAGCAGTCCGGAAAGCCTCTCGAACCCGTTATCCTCGTCATCGAGAAAGGGAAAGAGATCGGTGCCCACGGACTCAGCGGAGCCGTTGTCGATCCCAGGGGATTCGACGAACTGCTCGCTGACGACGCCACCTCTGCACCTCCCTACGACTGCCCAGTTACAACGGACAGTGTCCACTTCTTGACCGAGAAACGCTCGTTCCGGTTCCCTGTTACGCCTCCACCTCTTCGGAATCACGGCAACTACCTGGCTTCCCTCGGACGGATCAATCGCTGGCTGGGGGATCTCTGTGAGCAGCAGGGTGTCGAAGTCTATGCGGGTTTTCCTGCCACTGAACTGCTCCTGGACGGAGACCGGGTCATCGGTGCCCGGATGGCCGACAGCGGCGTGGGAGCGGATGGGCAACCCAGAGACAACTTCGAGCCGGGAATGGACGTTATCGCGAACTTGACGATTCTCGGAGAGGGCCCGCGAGGAACTCTCCTCGGACAGGCCCAGAAGAAGCTGGGACTTCAACAGGACCGTCAGCCTCAGATCTATGCCCTGGGGGTCAAGGAAGTCTGGAAAACAGATCGCCCCCTGGAACCCGGACAGGTCTATCACACGCTCGGTTTCCCCCTGGGAACGAAGGAGTTTGGAGGAGGGTTCATCTATACAATGAACGATGGACTCATCCATGTGGGATTCGTTGCTGGACTCGACTATGCCGATCCCCGTACGGACGGTCATCGCCTGCTCCAGGAATTCAAGAAGCACCCCTTTGTCGAAGGATTGCTCGATACGGCTGAATTGGTCGCCTATGGCGCCAAGGCAATTCCCGAGGGTGGCTACTATGCCATGCCCCAGCACCAGTCAGATGGACTGTTGATCACCGGAGATTCGGGAGGATTCCTGAATGCGCAGCGGCTCAAGGGCATTCACCTGGCGGTCAAATCGGGGATGCTGGCGGCAGAAACCGCGTTTGAGGCCCTCATCAAGGAAGACTTTTCCAGTGCGACGCTGGGTAACTACTCAACGCGCGTTGAAAACAGCTGGATCAAGGAGGAACTCTGGCCGGTCCGCAACTTCCGACAAGCCTACCAGTCTGGCTTCTGGAAGGGAGTTTTCCATACAGGAATCCAGTTCCTGACCGGAGGACGTGGGCTCAAAGATCCCCTGCCGATAACTCCCGGCCATGAGATGATGCAGCGACTCGAGGGTGCAGGGGAGACGAACTCCCCGCTCGACGCCGACGGCAAACTGACGTTCGATAAGCTGTCGAGCGTTTATTTTGCCGACACTTCTCATGAAGAGGATCAACCGTCGCACCTCAAAGTGTTGAATCCAGCAGTCTGTGTCAAGCAGTGCGCCGAGGAATTCGGAAATCCGTGCCAGTACTTCTGTCCGGCCAACGTCTACGAAATCCTCTCAGAATCGGTTTCCAAGAAGCTCCGGATCAACTTCAGCAACTGTGTCCACTGTAAGACCTGCGAAATCATGGACCCCTACCAGGTCATTCTCTGGACACCCCCAGAAGGAGGCGGAGGCCCGGACTGGAAGGGTATGTAGGCCTCCGGTTGTCACATGAAAGTCTCGTTTCTCGGTGTCCTCGAGGCACGCCGACTGATTTCCAGGTACCTCATTCGAACTCCCTTGATCCACTATCCCCTGCTGTCGGGTTACCTGGGCTGCGAAGCCTTCGTGAAGCATGAGCACCATCACCCCACCGGAGCCTTCAAGATCCGGGGCGGATTGAACCTGGTGGCAAACCTTTCGGAATCCGAACGGGCTGCCGGCGTAATTACAGCGACCCGTGGCAACCACGGCCAGTCTATAGCCCTGGCCTCAAGGATCTTCGGTGTCCGCTGTACAATCGTCGTCCCCCAGGGGAACAACCCCGAAAAGGATGAGGCGGTCAAGGCTTTCGGTGCCAACCTGGTGGTCCACGGAAAGGATTTTGACGAAGCCCGGTTGAAAGCAGAGGAATTGCGCCAGGAAACCGGAATGCGTTATGTCCATTCCGGAAACGAACCGCATCTGATCCATGGGGTCGGCACTTACGCCCTCGAGATCGTCGAGGATCTACCCGATGTCGATGTGATCTTCGTCCCAATCGGAGGTGGGAGCGGGGCCACGGGAATCCTGACAGTGGTTCGGAGAATCGCACCCAATGTGAAGGTTATCGGAGTCCAGGCGGAGAACGCACCGGCAGTTTATCGATCCTGGAAACAGGGGAAGATGATTCAAACCGATTCCGCAGATACCATCGCCGATGGGCTGGCCACACGAGTGCCATTCGAACTTCCCTTCTCTATTCTTCAAAAGCAGATCGACGAAATTGTCACCGTCTCTGAGGACGAGTTACGCACGGCGGTCTATCAGTTCTTCCGGACCACCCATCAGGTAGCCGAACCTGCGGCCGCGGCGACTCTGGCAGCAGCCTATAAACTCAGATCCCGGCTGAAAGGACTCAAGACGGTCCTGATCCTTTCCGGCTGTAACATAGCTTCGAATCTCCTCGCAGAAATCCTGCAGGATCGCGACTGAGACACCTCTCCCGAGAAATTTTCGAAACGTTCTGGAACTTGAAGCGTCTCCATGTTATGTTTGCGGCCTTCACGGTCAGACGAGTATCCAAGAAGTATCCCTGCAACAATATTTCGAAACTTAATGCAGCGGATTTTTGTATATAGAGTGAAATTCAGTAAGGAGTAGACCGATGTGTAACCGACAAGTTCTCCGCAGCTATATTACTGGCCAGCTGGAGGAAGACGATCGATTAGATTTCTTGATGCACCTGGATGATTGCCCAAATTGCTGGGAAGCCGTCTACAGTGCGGCCAAAGCCGAACACCCCCACTGGTACAAGCGGGCCTCACGGCGAAGCAACAGCAAGCTCGAACTCGAGATGCGAAATGCCGATCTCGTGGTCGACACTGAGAATGAAGGCAACCAGAAGGTTTTCGAAGTCGCGTAAATCAGGCCGCACACCCGTTCGTGGTGTGCATCTTCCACCTAAAACCCATACAGCATCAGATAAATCACAACGCCCGTAACTGAGACGTAGATCCACAGGGGAAGCGTCCATCGGGCGATTTGCTGGTGGCGTTCAAACTGGCCCTTGAATGCCCGGACAAGTGTGAGAATGACGAGCGGGACGATCGCCGTCGCAAGGACCGTGTGCGAAAGCAGTACGGTAAAGTAGACAATTCGGATCGTCCCCTCACCTTCGTAGCTCTTGGAACCGATGTTGTAGTGATAGATCAGATAGGACGTCAGGAAGAGTGCGGAGGTTGCCAGTGCACCCAGCATGGCATTCCGATGCCAGAGCCGTTTCCCCTGCCGGATCAACAGGTAGCCGATTGCGAGGAGTACTGCACTGACCGTGTTGAGAATCGCATTGACCGTCGGCAGACTCGATACTTCCAGCATTTCAGACACTCCTTTCCTCTTATTTCTGGTTCCCTCTTAGTGAGGAATTCCGATCCGCGCAGGATCTGAGGCCTATCTTTGCCGAAGTTCCATTCAATTACAAGGCCCGGGATTTTGCATTGACAAAAGGTGAAGAAAAGGTGAAACTAGAGTTATGGCTCAAGCATCTTTTCTCCCCCTTGAAGGGCTCCAGCAGGAAGAACAACACCAGCGGCACAACCGGCAGATTGTCCCCCGCAAAGAATCCCTGCCTCCAGCGACAGACTGTTTTCCCACCGGCGTCCCCGTTTTAGACCAGCTTCTCCAGGGAGGAATTCCACGAGGAAAGATGGTTGAAATTGCAGGAGACATCTGCAGTGGGAAAACCAGCCTGACATTCAATATCCTGGCCCAGGCCACCGGGCAGGAAGAACTGGTGGCCTACATTGATACCTTCAACACCTTAGATCCCCGCTACCTGGAGAAGTCGGGAGTTGACCTGAGCCGTGTCCTCTGGATTCGTTGTAATCCGGAAAAAAACAACCCTCTGGATACAGCTCTCAAAGCACTGGACATCCTTGTCCAGGCCGGTGGATTTGGCGTTATCCTGCTGGATATTGCATCTCTTCCCTTCTTCAAAAGGGCTCCGATCCATCGAATTTCCCCCCACAGCTGGTTCCGCGCACAGCGGGCCCTCAAAGGAAGTCATACCGCACTCCTGATCCTGTCGTCCCACAAAGCCACTGGAAGTGCCGCATTTTGGGCTCTCTCCATCCAAAAAGAGGGGAGCCGCTGGATTCCTCCTCACAGTGGACAGAGGACCGCCAACTATTTCCAGGGGATGAAATGTATCGCTCAACTGATCCGGGGCAGGAACCATGGCTGTGTCGAGGTATATTGCCGTCTTTAGTGCCCACCCAACGGAGCTTTTCGAATTCGCACACCTCCTGGCTCCCAAAGTGGAGCACTGCCCACCGGATGGACTCATCCTGGAGATTCCTGTGCGCTATGAACAGGACACACTGAATCGCCTGTCCCAGTTCATCGGGAATCATAGCGTTCAAATCGGCGGGGCTTCGACACGGACAGCAGCCATCCTGGCGGCTAAGAATCGTCCTGGAACGCTCATTCCCCATGGAAAAGAGACGCAGTTCCTCTCGGCACTCCCCCTTGCGTCGCTGACGACCTACGTTGAAATCGACCAACAGACACTGGCGACCTTTTCGCAGTGGGGGATCCAGACACTGGGGGAATTGGGTGCACTGCCTGAAAATGCACTGATCTCCCGGCTCGGCCAGAAAGGTCTGCTGCTACAAAAAATCGCCCGGGGAGAAGATACCGACCTCTTTGCGCCCTACACGCCTCCCGTTGAGTTTGAAGAACGGCAGCAGTTGGAATGGGCCCTGAATAACCTTGAACCCCTCGCTTTCATCCTCGGAGGCATGCTGGAATCGGTTTGCTCCAAACTTCGAGCTCACGGGCTGGCAATGGAAGAGATCGAATTGCGCTTGTGCCTGGTTGACTCGACCTGGTTCACAAGAAGTATTCGCCTGGCCCTCCCCATGCAGGATCCCAAGGTTATCCTGTCCCTGGTTCGCCTGGACCTGCAGTCCCACCCACCACAAACCGGGATCACTGAAATCGCTGTCAAAGCCCGGCCTACCCGGCCCCGTTTCTTTCAGCACTCCCTGCTTCACCCCACCGCACCGAGCCCGGAGAAACTTTCCAAGACCCTCACGCGGCTCAAATCCCTCGTGGGAGATGACAATGTCGGTTCGCCGATCCTGCTCGACACACATCGCCCCGATGCTGTGGAGTTACGGGAGTTGGATCTTTCGAGCAGGTCTAGAAGGACGAAACAGGGAAGGGCCAGGACAGGGGTTTCGATTCCCGGTCAAGAGGCCTCTTCCCCGGAGTCTGCTGGCCGGAAGGCTCCGCTTCAGCTTTCTCTCCGGCGACTGCGTCCCGCCCAGGTAACACGGATCAATCCCCAGGAGATCATCACCTGCGCCGGCCCCTGGAAATCATCGGGAGACTGGTGGACAGATGAGGAGCAGATCGATGGATGGTCCAGGGAGGAGTGGGATGTAGAGATGGTGGATGGTGGGATCTACCGGATCTACTGGGACAACCGGTCGAGGCAATGGTTTCTGGAGGGGATCTATGACTGACAGGCAGTTGGAGGACAACTGTGTCTTACTGTGAGCTTCACATCGCCAGCTCTTTCAGTTTCCTCGAAGGGTCTTCCAACCCGGAACAACTGGCGGAAACCGCCGCTCACCTGGAGTATCCGGCCGCAGCCCTGCTGGATCGGGATGGCGTCTACGGTGCACCTCGATTTTATAAAGCCTGCCGGGAGGCCGGGATCCGTCCCATTGTCGGAGCGGAGATCACCCTACCTGAAGGACAACTCCCCCTTTTGGTACAGAATCGAACCGGGTACCAGAATCTCTGCCAATTGATCACTTCGGTCAAGCTCGAAAATGAAAAGGGAAAGGGTATCGCTTCCCTCGAAACACTCGAGGAATTCTCCTCGGGACTGATCTGCCTCACAGGAGGTGTGGAAGGACCTCTCTGGACCCTCCTGGAAGAGACGCCGCTACAGGCTCAACCCTTCATCGATCGACTCCAACAGATTTATGGGCCTCACAACGTCTATGTCGAGATTCAGCGACACTTCGATCGCAAACAGGAATCGTTCACCCAGCAATGCCTTCACCTGGCTTCACGGACACAACTCCCGGTGATTGCTACCAATGGCGTCCGCTACAGTTCCCGCTCCGGAAGACTTCTGCATGATGTACTGACCTGCATCCGTCACCGAACCCACCTGGATCAAGCCGGGAAATTGCTCAACCGGAATTCGGAACGTTATCTCAAATCCCCTGGAGAAATGACCAAGCTCTTCTCCGATATCCCTCGAGCTCTCTTCAACACCCTGGAATTGACCGAACGTCTCGATTTCACCCTCGAAAATCTTGGCTATGAATTTCCCGACTATCCCTGCCCTGCGGGAGAGTCAATGGCTTCGTACCTGCGTCAACTGGCGCATGCTGGTGCCCGCCGCCGGTACCGCCCCTACCAGGAGCGGGCCCGCCGCCAGATCGAGCATGAACTCCATCTGATCGAAAAGCTCGACCTCTCGGGTTACTTCCTGATTGTCTGGGACCTGGTCCAGTTCTGCCAACGTAACGACATCCTGGTTCAAGGACGCGGCTCCGCCGCCAACAGTGCGGTCTGTTACAGCCTTGGCATTACCGCTGTTGATCCCGTGGGGATGGAATTACTGTTCGAACGATTCCTCTCCGAGGAGCGGGGAGAGTGGCCCGATATCGACCTGGATCTCCCCAGCGGAGAGAAACGGGAAAAGGTGATCCAGTACATCTATGAACGCTATGGCCGCTGTGGAGCAGCCATGACAGCCAATGTCATTAGCTATCGCGGCCGCAGTGCCGCACGAGAAGTGGGCAAGGCCCTCAACATTCCCCAGGAACAGCTCGACAAGCTTTCCAAACTCCTGTCGTCCTATGGTTACTCCTCCCAGGACAACCGTACCGGATCCCGGGAAGAAATCGATGGCATCGCGACGACGGAAGGCCAGCGCGTATTGATGGAAAGAGCCCGGGAAATCGGCCTGGAACTCTCAGGCCGCCGTGCTCGGGCATTCATCCAACTCTGGCAGCAGATTCAGAATCTGCCCCGCCGCCTGGGACAGCACAGTGGAGGAATGGTGATCTGCCGAGGCCGTCTTGACCGGGTTGTTCCGCTCGAAAATGCCCGCATGCCCGGCCGTAGTGTTGTCCAGTGGGACAAGGATGATTGTGCCCATCTGGGGATTATCAAAGTCGATCTTCTCGGCCTGGGAATGATGGCCGCAATTCACGAATCGCTTGAACTTGTTCGTCAATCCGGTACGGCAATCGATCTGGCTCATCTCCCTCCGGATGATCCCAAAGTGTATTCAATGCTGCAGGCTGCAGATACGGTCGGTGTCTTCCAAGTGGAAAGCCGGGCCCAGATGGCCACGCTCCCCAGGCTCAGGCCTACCCGTTTCTACGACCTCGTCGTCCAGATCGCCATTATCCGGCCCGGACCGATCGTCGGAGACATGGTCCATCCCTATCTGGGTCGTCGCTCGGGCAGAGAGCCCGTGACCTATCCCCACCCCTCGCTCGAACCGATTTTGAAACGGACCCTCGGCGTCCCGCTTTTCCAGGAACAATTACTCCGAATCGCCATGGTTGCCGCCAACTTTACGGGAGGAGAGGCGGAAGAACTCCGACGCGCCCTGGGTTTCAAACGCCCCGATCAAGCGATGAACAAGATTGAGGAAAAGCTGCGACAGGGACTTCGAAACAACGGGATCACAGGCGAGAAAGAAGAACTCATCGTCAAATACATCACCTCCTTTGCACTTTACGGATTCCCGGAATCTCATGCCGCCAGTTTTGCCCTCCTCGCCTATGCCAGTGCCTACCTGAAGGCGCACCATCCGGCGGAGTTCTATACCGCTCTGCTCAACAACCAGCCCATGGGGTTCTACCATCCGGCAACCCTGATCAAGGATGCCCAGCACCGCCACCAGAGGGTCCGCCCAATCGATGTCTGCCTGTCCGATTGGCGCTGCCGGATCGAACCGGACCGCTCGATCCGGCTCGGCTTGATGTACGCCCGCGGATTGCGAGAGGCCTCAGGAATCCGGATCGAACAGGAAAGGCAAAAGTGCGCTTTCCAGTCTGTGGATGACTTCCAGCAACGGGCGGAATTGAACCGGGCCGAGCTCAACACCCTGGCCAGGATTGGAGCCCTGAACAGCTTCGGCATGAGACGTAGAGAAGCCCTCTGGCAGGTGGAGAGATCGTACCGCTTCACCGGTCCCCTTTTAAAGAAACTTCCCTCGCCTCCAGACCCCTCACCCCTTCGTGAAATGAACGCTGTCGAAAGACTTCTGTCCGATTATGCGGGATCCAAAGTCACCACGGGGCCACATCCCATGTCCCTGCTCCGCAAGTACCTGGTTCCGCTCGGAGTCCTCCAGTCTTGCCATCTACCGAAGCGCCGCTCAGGAGAGATGGTCCGAGTCGCCGGCAGTGTCATCGTCCGACAGCGGCCCATGACGGCAAAAGGGTTCCTCTTCGTCAGCCTGGAAGATGAAACTGGCATCTCGAACATCATTGTCCGTCCCCAAATGTTCGAACGAGATCGACTGACATTAATGAGCCAGCCTTTCCTGATTTTCGAAGGGGTTCTACAGAACCAGGATAGTGTCATTTCCGTCAGAGCCGAAAGGGTCCAGCCCTTTCCCTCCTTCCCTCTCGAAATCGAAGGTCACGATTTCCACTAATTCAGGTCAAAAGCTCTCAAAGATTTACCCAAACCACTCTAACAATAGAGATTAACTTACGGTAATCTAATCCCATGAATAATAAGCGAGTCATCATCGAAGGTGTGAAACCGCAGATCGACTCTGGCCGTTTTCCGATCAAAAGGGTGATCGGCGAAAAGGTCGAAGTCGAGGCCGATATCTTCGTAGATGGGCATGATGCACTCTCTGCGACGCTTCTGTATCGGCAAGCAACCAAAGGGGCCCAGTGGCGCGAGGCAGATATGTCACCGCTGGTCAATGACCGCTGGGCAGCCAGTTTTCCGGTCACCGAACTCGGGTTTTACCTCTATACAATCGAGGCCTGGGTAGACCATTTCAAGAGTTGGCGACGTGATTTCCAGAAGAAGCTCGAAGCAGGCCTCGACATCTCGATCGATCTCCTGATCGGCGCCGACCTGGTTGAACAGGCCAGTAAACGGGCCACCGGCAAGAACTGCGAACAACTCGTTGAATTCTGCCAGTTCCTCCGCGCTCCAGAGGATTCGCGGCTCAAAACCCAGCTCGCACTGGATGAGGAACTGGCGCAGTTGATCTTCAAGTATCCCGACAAGTCGCTCGCCACGAAATATGAACGGGAGCTCTCCGTCGTCGTCGAACGGCAGAAGGCCCGTTTCAGTACCTGGTACGAGTTGTTCCCGCGTTCCTGTGGTGAAGGGACCGAACATGGCACCTTCGCCGACTGCGAACGCCAACTCCCCGCGATAGCAGCCATGGGCTTCGATATTGTCTACTTCCCGCCGATTCATCCAATCGGGAAAACCAAGAGGAAGGGACGAAACAATTCGATCGAGGCTGAACCGGGTGACTTCGGAAGTCCGTGGGCAATCGGCGCAAAAGAAGGTGGGCACAAGGCGATTCACCCGGACCTCGGCTCCCTGGATGACTTCAAGAGCCTGGTCAACAGGGCGAAAGAACTCGGTCTCGAAGTCGCTCTCGATCTCGCCTTCCAGTGCTCTCCTGACCATCCCTATGTCGAAGAGCATCCCGAGTGGTTCCGGCAGCGGCCGGATGGAACAGTCCAGTACGCCGAGAATCCACCGAAGAAGTACGAGGATATCTATCCCTTTAACTTCGAATGCGAAAACTCAGCTGAACTCTGGAACGAACTCAAGAGTGTCATCGAATACTGGATCGATCAGGGCGTGTCGACCTTCCGAGTGGATAATCCTCACACCAAACCTTTCGCCTTCTGGGAATGGGTGATTGCAGAACTCCGCGGGAAAAATCCAAACCTGATCTTCCTGTCCGAAGCATTCACCCGCCCGAAGATCATGTACCGCCTGGGCAAGCTGGGGTTCACTCAGTCCTACACCTATTTCGCGTGGCGGAATACGAAGTGGGAATTGACCCAGTACTTTACCGAACTGACCCAGACCGAAGTCCGTGAGTTCTTCCGCCCGAACGCCTGGCCGAACACGCCGGATATTCTCACCGAATACCTGCAGACCGGAGGGAAGCCGGCCTTCATGATTCGCCTGGTCCTTGCAGCAACCCTGACGGCCAGTTACGGGATCTACGGCCCGGCCTACGAGCTTTGCCTGGCTGAACCCAGGGAACCGGGGAGTGAAGAGTATCGCGATTCCGAGAAGTATGAAATCAAGGACTACGATCCGGAATCAGTGCTGCAGTTTCGCGAACTCATCTCGGTGATCAACAGGATCCGTCGCGACAATCCCGCACTCCAGATCGACCATACCTTGCGCTTCCACGAAATCGATAACGAACAGTTGATCTGCTACAGCAAGGCCGACCCGGTCTCAAAGGACCTGGTGATCGTCGTAGTGAACCTCGATCCCCATCACACACATGCCGGCTGGGTTGAACTGCCCCTCGACCAGTTGGGGATTCCGAAGGATCGCCCGTACCAGGTGCACGACCTGATAGCCGATGCGAGATACCTGTGGCTGGGTCACAGGAATTATGTCGAAATCAACCCTCATATCGTCCCGGCTCATATCTTCAAGGTCCGAAGGAAGGTGCGGACGGAACATGATTTTGAGTATTTTCTCTGATCACCGAAGTGGTACCACCCCGGAATAGAAGTGTTGTGCGAGATGAATGATGCGGAACGAGCCTGCTTGTCGGAACTAGCAGGACTTTACGGACTTGAAACCGAATTCTACGACGGTCTGGGGATCCGGCGGACTCCACCGCCCGAGGCGATCCTCGCAGTCTTGAAGAGTCTCGGAGTTCCGCTCAGGGACATTGAGGATGTCTGTCCGGTACTGGAAGACCGCCGGCGCGAACGACTGGACCGGGTCATTGAACCGGTTCTCATCAGCTGGGACGGGAAATCGCTCCCCATGACCGTGACTGCTCCAGAACCGACGAGCGGAAGCATCCGTGTCGATCTCGAGCTTGAATCGGGGGAGGAACTCAGGCAGGCCCTCCCCTGGACGAACGGTCAACTGCAGGACCAGTTCGACCTGGATGGTACGACCTTTCAAAGGCGAACCTTTCATCTCGAGTGGGAGATTCCTCCGGGATACCATGACGTCTGGCTCGAAATCGGCCCAATTCAGCGCCGCAGCACCCTGATTTCCACCTATCCAAAGGCGTTTTCCGATCCGACCTCGCAGTCTCTCTGGGGACTCTTCTTACCCCTCTACGCGCTTCATTCAAAGCGCAGCTGGGGAGCCGGGGACATCTCAGATCTGGAACGCCTTATGACCTGGACGGGCGAACGAGGCGGCAGATTCGTCGGTGTTCTGCCGATGTTCGCGTCATTCCTCGAATCGCCCTGCGACCCCAGCCCCTACACACCAGTCAGCCGGCTCTTCTGGAATGAACTATTCATCGATCCTCGCCGCTGCCGTAACTGGGATCACTGCCCCCAGGTACACGATCTCCTGGGAAACGATGCCTTCCAGGCTGCACTGGAACAGCAGAGACAGCTCCCCCTGGTCGATTACCGGGAGCAGATCCGGCTCAAACGTACGGCGCTGGAGAAACTGGCTGAAGACTTCTTCTCAACCGGAGGAGCTCTTTCTGAATCGTATAACGACTACCTTCGGAGTCATCCGGCGGTCCTGCGCTACGCCGGTTTTCGAGCCGTCCAGGAAAAGCTGGGGAAGCGATGGTCGGAGTGGCCCGATTATCTGAAAAATGGACATCTCGACCCACAGATCTACGACCGCCGGGCCGTCGAATATCACCTGTTTTGCCAGTGGACGGCACATGAGCAGATTGCTCACCTCCTGAGGTCGGGAGAAAAGACAGGGGTCGGCCTCTATATGGATCTTCCCCTCGGGGTACATCCGGACGGGTTCGACGTCTGGGAGAACCAGGATATCTTCGCCCACGACATTTCGGGTGGGGCTCCACCGGACGGATTCTTCACGGCGGGACAGGACTGGGGATTTCGACCTCTCCTGCCTGAAGCTTCACGCCAGACGGGCCATCGATATCTACGAAGTATCTTGAAATTCCTTCTCGGAAGCGCCAACCTGCTGCGAGTGGATCACGCAATGGGTTTCCAGCGACTTTACTGGGTTCCCCGTGGTTTTGGAGCGGAAAACGGTGTCTATGTCCGCTACCCCATGGAGGAACTGTTCGCCACGCTGGTACTCGAATCCCAGCGTCGCAGGTGTGAAATCGTAGGCGAAGATCTGGGCACGGTTGATCCCGCTCTGAGACATCAGATGACCGAGCACGCCATCAATCGAATGTACGTCGGCCTCTTCGAGACCGCCCTTCATCAAGATCCGCCGCTGCGGCCGGTCCCCAGCGGGATGGTTGCCAGTATCAATAC
Source organism: Acidobacteriota bacterium (assembly GCA_020350445.1). Lineage (GTDB taxonomy): Bacteria > Acidobacteriota > UBA6911 > RPQK01 > JAPXNP01. The sequence continues at coordinate 2,446,497 of CP070717.1, forward strand.
TCATGACACGCCTTCTTTCGCAGCTTTCTGGAACGGCCTGGATATTGAAGACCGTCAGCAGATGGGCTTGCTCGACGAAGCCGGAGTCGCCGCCGAGCAGGAGGGACGACGGCAGTTGCGCGAAGCCCTGCTTCGCTACTTTCAACTAGAGGAGCTGCCCACTCCCGAGGAAACAGAGCGGGCTGTGCTCCAGGCCTGGACTGCCCAACTCGGCCGCAGCGAGGCGAAGTATGTCCTCGTGAACCTCGAAGACCTTTGGCTCGAAACGAAACCCCAGAACGTCCCCGGGACCTCGTTCGAACGGCCAAATTGGAAACGAAAGGCAAGATTGAGCCAGGAAGCGTTTGAATCGGATATGATCGTCAAGCAGATTCTCGAGGAACTCAACCGGCTCAGAATCGAAAAAAACGAGGCGAAGAGTTTCTCGGACCTGGAGAATAGCGACTAGAATGGATGTGAGTCCTCCTGGAGTTCAGTTATGACCAAGAAGAGAACCGCCACCTCGAAACCGAAAAAGAAACCCTCGAAACCAGCTACTGAAGAAAACGGAGAGCGATCCCTTCTGGGGGATCAGGATCTCTATCTCTTCAATGAAGGAACCCACTACCGCCTCAATGAGAAGCTCGGCGCTCATCCCGTCCGGCGCAACGGTGTCGAGGGAACTCACTTCGCTGTCTGGGCTCCCGATGCCGAGGCGGTATCGGTCGTTGGTGACTTCAACGGGTGGGAAATTGGAAGGTCACAACTTCATCCCAAGGCTCAATCCGGGATTTGGGAAGGATTCATTGAGGGCGTTACCAAAGGTGTCGCCTACAAATACCACATCAAGTCGCGATTCAATGGCTACGAGGTCCTCAAAGCTGATCCTTTTGCAGTCCGTTCTGAAGTCCCTCCGAAAACCGCATCCATTGTTTGGGATCTCGAATACGAGTGGAACGACGAGAAGTGGATGGCTGAGCGTGGTCCGGCCAATGCCCTCGACGCTGCTATCTCCATCTACGAGGTACACCTCGGTTCCTGGATGCGTGTCCCGGAAGAGAAGAACCGGTACCTTTCCTACCGTGAGATGGCCCCGAAGCTGGCAGAGTATGTCAAAGGTCTCGGCTTCACTCATGTGGAGTTCCTGCCGGTCATGGAGCATCCTTTCGGTGGATCCTGGGGGTATCAGACCACCGGCTATTTCACTCCAACTGCGCGCTTCGGCACCCCGCAGGACTTCATGTTCATGGTTGATCTTCTCCACCAGAACGGGATTGGAGTCATTCTCGACTGGGTTCCATCTCACTTTCCCACGGACGAACATGGACTCAGCTTTTTTGACGGGACACACCTCTTCGAACATTCCGATCCCCGACAGGGATTCCATCCCGACTGGAGTAGCGCGATCTTCAACTACAGCCGCAATGAGGTGCGGAGTTTCCTGATCAGCTCGGGACTCTTCTGGCTGCGGAAGTACCACGTGGATGGAATCCGTGTCGATGCCGTCGCCTCGATGCTCTACCTGGACTATTCCCGGAAAGAGGGGGAATGGATTCCCAACGAGTACGGAGGCAATGAGAACATCCCCGCCATCGATTTTCTGCGCCAGTTCAATTCCGCCGTCTACCAGGAGTTTCCCGATGTGCAGACGTTTGCCGAGGAATCGACCGCCTGGCCGATGGTTTCCCGCCCTGCCTACATCGGTGGACTGGGGTTTGGCATGAAGTGGGATATGGGCTGGATGCACGATACGCTGCGGTACATGTCACACGATCCGATTCACCGCCGCTACCATCAAAATGATTTGACCTTCCGGATGCTATACGCCTTCCAGGAGAATTTCGTCCTGCCCCTTTCCCACGATGAAGTTGTCCACGGAAAGGGCTCGATGATTGGCAAGATGCCTGGTGACGATTGGCAGAAGTTCGCCAATTTGCGTGCGCTCTATGGTTACATGTTCGCTCAGCCGGCCAAGAAATTGCTCTTCATGGGAGGGGAACTGGGACAGTGGGCCGAGTGGAACCATGAGTCGAGCATTGAATGGCACTTGAAGGAATTCCCACTGCATGCGGGTCTGCAACTCTGGATGTCGGACCTGAATCGACTCTATCGCAACGAACCTGCACTACATGAGCTCGATTTCAACTCGGCCGGATTTGCCTGGGTGGACTGTGGCGATGCGGAACAGAGTGTCGTGTCACTCACCAGGCACGGCAAGAGACCGGAGGATGTCATTCTCGTCGTCTGTAACTTCACCCCGGTTCCCCGCCACAATTACCGCATCGGAGCGCCAAAACGAGGGCTGTGGCAAGAAATCCTCAACAGTGACGCCGAGTCCTACGGAGGCAGTGGACAGGGTAATATGGGAGGAGTCAAGACCACCCCGATTTCGTGTCACGGGCACCCATATTCACTCAACTTGACGCTTCCTCCTCTCGGCAGTGTATTCCTCAAACATGCCCTTCCATGACGGTTGGGGAACCCGTTTGAATGGAACGAATCAACCCCGCAATTAATTGAGGACTTGCAGAGAGGACTCGAAGTCTTACAATATCCACTGATATGAAACAGCTAAAGTACATGCTCCCTGAAAGTGAGATACCGCGACAGTGGTATAACCTGGCGCCCGACCTGCCGAGTCCGTTACAGCCTCCGCTGGGACCCGACGGGCAGCCGATCAAGCCTGAGATGTTGAGCCCGATCTTCCCGATGGGACTGATCGAGCAGGAGATGTCTCCACACAGATGGGTCGATATTCCAGATGAAATCCTGGAAATCCTCTGCCGCTGGCGGCCCACTCCTCTCAGGAGAGCAATTGCCCTTGAGAAGGCACTCGATACCCCGGCCCGCATCTACTACAAGGACGAAAGCGTCAGCCCGGCTGGAAGCCATAAGCCGAATACCGCAGTTGCCCAGGCCTGGTACAACAAACAAGAAGGAATCAAACGACTGACTACCGAGACTGGAGCCGGTCAATGGGGCAGCGCACTCGCTTATTCCTGCCAGCTACTCGGTTTGGAATGCAAGGTTTTCATGGTTCGCATCAGCTTCGAACAGAAGCCTTTCCGTCGCATTATGATGCAGACGTGGGGCGCTAACTGCGTTCCCAGTCCGAGTGAGGAGACCCATGCCGGGCGAACCATTCTCGAGAAGATGCCCGACACACCCGGTAGCCTCGGAATTGCTATCTCAGAAGCGGTCGAACAGGCGGCGATGGATTCGACCGGTAAGACCAAGTACTCCCTGGGAAGTGTTCTGAACCACGTTCTGATGCATCAGACGGTCATCGGACTCGAGGCGAAGAAGCAGCTCGCTCTTGCCTCTGAGAAGACTCCCGATATCGTCATCGGATGCGCGGGCGGCGGAAGTAACTTTGCCGGTCTCGCATTCCCGTTCGTTCTCGACAAGATCAACGGAGCAGAGATCGAAATTATCCCGACAGAGCCCACAGCCTGCCCCACGATGACACGAGGGCCCTTCTGTTACGACTTCGGCGACACGGCGGAAACCACGCCTCTCATGCCGATGCATTCGCTCGGCCACACCTTTGTACCACCACCGATTCATGCTGGTGGACTCAGGTACCACGGCATCGCACCACTGATCAGCCAGGGTATCGTTGAAGGGCTTCTCCGTCCGAAAGCCTACGACCAGATCACCTGCTATAACGCTGCGGTCCAGTGGGCAAGAACAGAAGGCGTGATCTGTGCTCCCGAAACCAGCCACGCGATTGCCGGGGCGGTCGACCAGGCAATCCAGGCTCGTGAGGAAGGCAAAGAGAAGGTTATCCTGATGTGCTTCAGCGGCCATGGTCTGATGGATCTCGCGGGATACGACAAGTTCTTTGCCGGAGAACTCTCCGACTACTCTCTGCCGCCCGATGAACTCAAGTCATTCCTCGAGGCGCTGCAGAACTTGCCGAAGCCCCCGGTTCAAAAGACCGGACGCTGGTAGAGGCTGTTTAATGTCCCGTGCCGGATCGGCAGAATCCGGCACGGGGTCTTCCCCGGGGCTCAGCCCCATTTTCGACTACCAAGTCTTTTCCGGAAGGAAATCCTGTCATGAAAAGATTCGCCTGGCTCGTTCTAGTAGCCTTTCTTCTCACCACTGGCTTCACCAGTCAGGAGAGTCCGGAGGGCCCTTTTCCGGTTCGGGGAATTCACTTCATGGTACCCCAACCCGATTCTGTCCCTGCGTTTGTTGACTTCATCAAAGGACCGCTGCGGTCTTCGGGAGTCAACACGCTGATCCTCGAGTTGAACTACTCCTACCGCTACGAATCTCATCCGGAACTGGCCTCGGAAAATGCCCTGTCCCAGAAACAGTTGCAGGACATTGTCGCAGCCTGTCGAGATTCGGGGATCAACTTCATTCCCATGATCAACCTGATGGGACACCAGTCCTGGGCAGAGACAACCTTCGCCTTGTTGAGCAAGTATCCGGAATTCGATGAAACACCCGGGAAATACCCAAATAACAAAGACATCTACTGCCGCAGCTACTGCCCGCAGCACCCCGGCCTCCATAAAATCCTCTTCGCGTTGATCGATGAGCTGATTTCCGTCACCGATGCAACCGATTTTCATGCCGGCATGGATGAGGTCTTTTTGATTGGTGAGGACGATTGCCCCCGTTGTCGCGGGCAGAACAGGGCGCAGCTGTTAGCCGATGAGATCAAACGAATCCATGCCCACCTGGCCGAGAAGAAGGTCCGAATGTGGCTCTGGGGAGACCGGTTGATCGACGGCGAAACCACCGGGATCGGGGAATGGGAAGCCAGTACGAACGACACCTTTGCAGCAATCGACATGATTCCGACCGATATCGTGATCTGCGACTGGCACTATGAGTACTCCCCTCCGACTGCGGGGATGTTCGCGCTCAAGGGCTTTCCAGTCGTCATGTCACCCTGGCGCAAATCCGATGTGGCCCTTGCCCATCTCGAACAGATGAAGCATCTGCGGTCCGCCTCAAACAAGACCCTGGCAGATCGCGCCCTCGGCCTGGTCCATACCACCTGGACGAGCCCCGAGAACTTCATGGCCGCCTATTCCGGTGACCCCAGCGCCCGCGAGAGCGCCACCGAAAGCGCCGAATGCTTCAAGAAACTCTTTAAAAAACTCCAGTAGGACAGCTTCCAGCCTGTCTCCGGAACGCTGGCGCCCCGATTACGATTAAAGCACAGGGAAGAACGGACCAAAGACCGTCCATCGTCAGTCGACAATCGTCAGTCGACAATCGTCAGTCGACAATCGTCAATCGTCAATCGTCAATTGCAAGTTGCC
>CP070717.1:2451860-2461342 GCA_020350445.1 Acidobacteriota bacterium
AAGTCCCTCGCTGTGCTCCTGTTTGCTTTCCTGCAATTCCTGTCGGTCTCCTTCGCCCTTCCTTTTAACCCGCCCAAGCTGGCGATTGGCTCGATTCCGGAGGACTCTGATTACACCAGCATGGCCCGGGAATGGGTTTTCTACGAGTCCGAGTATTTTGGAGTCGCTGGTCCCCCGCAGCGGAGTTCCTGGCAACTGGAAGCGATTCTGGAGCCTTTACAGTCCAATGATCGCGTTGCCTTCGTTCCGGATGCCCCTTTCTTTCACCAGGGAGCGCTCAGTTTGCTGGGGATCGAGCAGGGAAAGAAGCTTCAGACCCTTCGAATGGGGGCAACCCTGGAATCGCTCGTCTACCTCGATCGGTGTGACTGGGTGGTTGGAAAGACGGGGGGGCAGGGGCTTTCCTATGGCACTCTTTTCAGCCAGCAAGTCTATGACGAATTGGAGTCACGCAACTGGCCGTTGGTGAATGTCTGGCAGCTGCCCGATCGAACCGAGGCCAGGCTCTGGCGGAATCCCGCTCGACCTCGTTGATCACTGCGACCTGCAGTGTGGTCCGCCGTAGCGAACACCGCTGCGCAATCGAATGATCCTGAGAGAAGAAACAGGACATGGGCTGTCATGTCTACCCGGCAGCTTGTCTCGGGAGGGTCAAAAAAATCCTGCCAACCAGTGAACCTTTCACCCGACTGGTCCGTTTTATCTGAACGAAGGAGATCTTATTATGAAACTGAAGCGTTACTTCTTTTTGGTGCTGACGTACTTGCTGGTCCTGGGGTTCGCCGAGGCTGCCCCGGGTCAATGGTTGCATGTCCGTGTGGTGGAAAACGGCGATGTAGCCGTCAAGGTCAACGTACCCCTTTCAATGGTCAGTGCGCTCATGCCGATGGTAGAGGATAAGCATTTCCAAGGCGGGAAGGTCCGGCTGGATACCCATGAGATGACCGTTGCTGAGATGAGGGAGCTCTGGAACGCCTTGCGGGCTGGGGGAGACTACGAGGTCATCACGGTGGAAGACGGAGAGAATACAGTCCGCGTTTCGCTGGAAGGAAGTACGCTCTTTATTCGTTCATCCGAGGCTGCAAAGGCTTCCGTCCTCGTCCAGGTGCCGGGAGCGGTTGTGGACGCCCTCTTATCGGGTGAGGGTGATGAGTTGGATGTCAATGCTGCTGTCCAGGCGCTCAGTGAGACAGGCGGTGGAGACCTGGTCAAGGTTCAGGATGAAGGGACGTCGGTCCATGTCTGGATCGACTCGCAGACCTCGCCGGCAGAGTGAACTGAGAGAGACGTGAAGGGAAGAGGTAAAGGCAGATGATACTGAAACTTGGAGCAACGCTGTTAGCGGTAATCATGGGAATGCTTTCGGCTGGGACCGTGGCCTTGTTGCAGGGTGGGGTTGCGACGGTTTACGTTGAGAATGAGGAAGTGGACCTCTGGATTCCAGTTCCGATGGCGGCGGTTGAACTCGCAGTTCGCTTCGTCCCTGAAAAAGAACTGGCCGGTGCTCGGCGGGACATAGAACCGTACAAGGAGTTGATTACCCTCGCATTGAACGAACTCATCTCGTGCCCGGATGTGGTTCTGGTCGAGGTCGAGGCCCCGGGTGAATCGGTACTCGTCAAGAAGGAAGGCGGGAATCTGATTGTCGATGTCCAGGGTACTGAGACGGTCCGAGTGAAGATCCCGCTCGATTCAGCGCAGCGGATCATCGACGCGATTGCCGGACCATCTGAGATCTCTAAGTCTTGACAACAGAGAGTGCCGTGACGGCACCAATTCCAAAGACTATATTGGGGCCCCAGGCCGCCAGGGCTGGGGCCAGCAGCCCGTTTGAACCGAGCACATCAAAGACCCCAAACGCCCCCCAGTAGACAATCCCGATAAAGACCCCGATCGCAATGCCGTAAAGCGCACCCTTTCTTCCCATCGTCAACGCAAAGGGAAGTCCGATAGCCGTCATGATCAGCGAAACGATCGGGAATGAGACCTTTTTATAGAGCTCGGTCTTCAGATAATCCACTTCAAACCCTCCGGTCTGAAGGTCGGTGATGTAATGTTCCAGTTCCAGGTAGGTCATCTTGCTCGATTCACGGATCCCCTGGTCAAAATAGGAAGGTGTTTCCGGGAACGGAAAGAACTCCTCCTCGAACGAGCGGAAAGAGCCGTTTCCGTAATCCCTGACCCATCCGTTCGACAGGATCCACTGCTGGCTGGTGCGGTCCCAGGTCGCTTTCTGGGCGAACACCTGTTCGGCAAGTCCATCGCTCCCTATGTCGAGCCGATAGAGCGAGAGCCTTCCGAAAGAGTCCCCCTTCGAACTGAAGAAATCGTAGTTGTAGAGGCGATTGCCCCCTCCAAAGATCCAGTTCAGGCCAGGCTGCGTCGTCTGGATCGGCATCCCCTTGATGACGTTGCGCAGGTTATCCTGCCGCTGATTCGCGTAAGGAAGGATATGTTCCTGCATCACGAAGATGAATGAGCTGACAAGAATACCAAGCACGAAGATCGGAACGGCGATGCGGTAGATGCTGATCCCGCAGGACTTCAGGGCAACAATCTGGTTGCTCTTCTCAAGGGATCCGAAGGTGACCAGGGTGGCAATCAGAATTGAAATGGGGACGAGCAGCATCAGGAGGTGGGGCTGGAGAAAGATGAAGTACTCGACCACCACCGAATAGGTAATGCCGTTCTCAAAGACATTGTCAATGATCTCGAAGAAGGTGAAGAGGCAGACCAGTGCAATGCAGATTCCCAGAGTCACCAGGAAATAGGCCAGGAAGATCCGGACCATGTAGAGGTCGATGACCCTTGCTAAACGGAGTCGGATCTTCGGCAGGCGGATCCAGATCCTGTTCCGAGCCCTCTTCAGCAGGTTGTTCAGAGAATCCTTGATGCTGCGGCAAACACGAACTAACTGATCGGGAACCCAGCTCAGAACGTGCCAACCCGAGAATCTCTGTAGCAGGGCCGATTCCCGGTTGGCCTTTCGGAGGGTGAGCAGGGCGATGGCTCCCAGGATCATGTTGGCCCCCCAGACTCCGACTGGAATCGGCAGGACGCCGCTCTTGCTCAAGGTCGATCCGGTCGCAAAGAGAATGTAGTAGCTGAAGGCGACTACAATACTGAGGATGAATCCATAACCTCTTCCACCCCTCGGAGTTCGAGAGCCCAGGGTCACCGAAAGGATCGAGAAGATGATCGCCGATAAGGGGAGAGCCAGTCGTCGATTGAGTTCGACCAGCGAATCGTGGGCGACTTCTGGAGTTGCTACCCGCAGGTCTTCGAGGATCTCTTCAATGGTTCGGTCCTGGCCTCGCTTTTCCCTTTCAACCCCGACCGATCCGACTTGCAGGTCGATTGGAATGTCCAGCGTCCCAAAGCGACTGATCGTCACCTTTTCTGGTGCATCCTTCGGAGTGGAGTAGATCGTCCCCTGTTCGAAATGGAGTTGCAGCCGACGACTGTCGGGATCGATGACCGAAACGCCTCGATCTGCCAGGATGAGGCGCTCTTCTTCCTGCGAGGTCGAATCGGCGACAAAGATCCCTTCCCAACTCATGGAGCGGAGGTCGATATCTTGAACATAGATCAGGATTCCCGGAAACTCCTCGTAGAAAACCCGGGGCTTGATCTGGCTTTGGACCGGTGCTTCCCGGATCTCGTGACGCAAGAGGCGCAGTTCCCAGTTTCCAAGGGGCAGAAGGAATAAGGTGAACGATCCTGAAATGAGAACGACCAGGAAGCCGATCTTGAGCACCGGCCAGAGCATCTGGAAAACACTGACACCCCCTGCCCTCATCGCGATGATCTCGCTGTCGGTCGACAGGCGGCTGAATCCGATCAATGTCCCGATGAGAAATGCAAACGGGATCGTGAAGACCAGGATGCTCGGCATCAGGTAGACCACAGCTTTCAGTATCGTAGTCAGGGTGGCATTCTTTCGAATGAGCAGTTCGGCGAGGCGACCGAATTCACGGGTGAAGACGACGAACGTCAGGATCAGGAGCGTAATCAGCGCAGGGGCGATCGTCTCCTGATAAATGATGCTGTGCAGTCGTTTCATTACACCCTGCTCCTGTCGCTAGTCTTCAACCGGGATTCCCAGGAAAAACAGTCTAGCACAGGCCTGATCCCACAGAAGGCCCTGCCCTCGAGCGCCACTCAGCGGGGAATACGTTAGAATTCGAATGGTGCAGTTCATCGATCTCCAAATGATCAATTGGCAGGATGCTTACGACATCCAATGCCGGACTGTTTCCGAGATAGCAGACCAGATATCCGCGGAAACGGTTCATCTCCTGGAACACCCTCACGTCTTTACCGTCGGTCGGCGGGGCCTCGAATACAACCTGCTGGTCGATCGCGACCTCGATGGCAACCCCATATCGATCGTTCGAATCAACCGGGGTGGGGATATCACGTATCATGGCCCAGGTCAGTTAGTCGGTTATCCGCACTTCGACCTGCGTCAGCGTGGCCGAGACCTTCATCAATTCCTGCGGGGGCTCGAAGAAGTGCTGATTCGGACTGCGGCTGAATTCAATGTCGAGGGATTTCGCAGGAAAGGGCTGACCGGAGTCTGGACCAGTGAAGGGAAACTGGCCTCTATCGGTGTCGGAGTCAGGCAGTGGATTACGATGCATGGATTCGCACTGAATGTATCCACCGATCTCAGATACTTCGATCTGATCAACCCCTGCGGCATTCCGGACTGCACGATGGTTTCGCTCGAAGCTCTGACCGGCTCTCGAATCGAGATGAATGAGGTGAAGACTGAAGTCCGGAAACAGTTCGAAACGGTCTTTGGATAACCCCTGGTGGAATGCAACTGTCTCGGTTGCGATGGGGATTCCCGGCTTCCGGTCCCCAGTTCTTCGCCCAGTTCTACTCCCCCACCTCTTCGCCACATCTATTTTCCATATCTCTTCTCCACATGTCTTCGCCCCAACTCTTCTGCACACCTTTTCCAAGTTCAAGAATCGCAAGCGGGACGCTTACGTTCCTGGGGGACAAGCTGGAAGCTTGGCGTACTTTGCCTGCGACTCAAAAGACCGGGAAGGCGGTGAGGTCGATTTCCCAGACTCGGGGAAGCCAGAGCATGATAATCAGGATGATCAGGACCGATCCGATCAGGTTGAGCCAAAACCCGATCCTTGCCATTTGAGGAATGGTGATCATCCGGCTGCTGAAGACGATGGCATTCGGCGGAGTGGCGACCGGGAGCATGAAGGCGAAGGAAGCCGACAGAGCGACCGCTATCATCAGGCCGTAGGGGTGCACCTGCATGGCCTCGGCGAAGGCAGCCATGATCGGCAGGATCAATGAGGCTGTCGCGGAGTTCGAGGTCATTTCGGTCAGGAAGACGACCAGGAGCGTCAAGACCGCGATCAGCAAGACGATATTGGCGCCCTGCAGGACGGTGAGTCTTGTCGCGATCCACTCCGTCAGTCCACTCTCACTGAAGCCAGCCGCCAATGCAAAACCACCGCCGAAGAGAATGATGATATCCCAGGGGATCTTGACCGCGGTACGCCAGTCGAGCAGGAACTCGCCCTTGGTCAGATCGGCGGGAATCAGGAAGAGGGCGATGGCGCCGGCCACGGCGATCGTGGAATCATGGACCATTCCCATGCTTACAAAACCCCGTGCGATCCAGAGCCCTGCCACAATGACGAAGACCGTGAGAACGCGCTTTTCCTGCTTCGAAGTGGGGCCCAGCTTCTTGAGTTCTGAAACGATCAGTTCCCGTCCACCTGGCAGATGCTTGATCTGGCTACGGCAGGAAATCCTCGTGAGGTAGAACCAGCAGGCCGCCAGCATCAGTACCGAGAGCGGGAATGCCATGGTGGCCCAGGTGAAGAAATCGATACTCTGCCCGTAGGTCTTCTCGATTACCCCCACCAGGATGGCATTCGGCGGAGTCCCGATCAGGGTGGCGATCCCGCCGATCGAAGACGAATAGGCGATCCCCAGCATCAGGGCTGTACCGAAATTCGACAGGCTGTGAGCCTTCTTCTGCTCCCGGGTGAGCATCGCCTTGGCCTGGCCGACCACCGCAATCCCAATCGGCAGCATCATCATGGTGGTCGCCGTATTGCTGATCCACATCGAAAGCATCCAGGTGGCCAACATGAATCCCAGGACAATCCGATTCGGACTAATGCCGACAGTCCGGATTGTGACCAGTGCAATCCTGCGATGCAGGTTCCATTTCTGAATGGTGACGGCAATCAGGAACCCTCCCAGGTACAGGTAGATCAGGTGGTTCGCATAGGAGGTCGTGACAGAGGCCGAACTCATGACTCCGAGGGCCGGAAAGAAGGCGATCGGCAAGAGAGCTGTCGCCGGAATCGGGATTGCCTCAGTGATCCACCAGACGGCCATCAGGGCGGCGGTTGCCCCTACGCCGAGGGCTGGCCGAGACATCCCTGCCGGCAAGGGAAGGAGAAGTATCGAGACAAAGAGCAGGGGACCAAGTATCAATCCGATCTTCTGTCGCTTTTCCAGCCTGATGGTATCCAGCATTTGACTCCTGTCGTTACCCTGTGCTCCTGCAACCCACCGTTCTCTAACCGTTGATTGACCCACAATATTGAATGGCGCTGACGTTGATTTCAACCACCGAGTTCCGCAGACGACTATCGAGTTGATTAGAGAGCCAGATTCTGAAAAGCTAATGGTTATCGTATGGGGCATGACTATCTCGAGCAGCCATTTCCGGAATGGATTGAAGGATCAACGGAAGAACGGTTTACCCGCATCTACGAACGGCGGTTCTGGGGACCGCTGGAATCCAGCTCCGGTCCTGGCTCATCGCTCGAACAGGCCCGGGTTATCATGGAGATGCTGCCCCAACTGCTCGAAGAGTTCGACATCAGGAGTGTGTTGGATATCCCTTGCGGCGATCTGCACTGGATGCAGCATGTCGAACTACCCGTTGAAGAATACATCGGAGGGGATATCGTCGGCGAACTTGTCACGAGAAACCGTGAGCAGTTTGGCCGGTCGGACCGGGTGTTTCTTCATCTCGACATGATCTCCTCAGAACTGCCGAAGACCGACCTGGTTTTGTGTCGTGACGGACTGGTCCATCTGAGGTATGAGCAGATCTGGGAGGCGCTCGCCAATTTCAAGAGATCGGGGGCTCGCTATCTACTCTGTACGACCTTCACAGGCGACCGTGAGAACCGGGATATTCAGACCGGAGACTGGCGCCCGTTGAATTTTCAGAACCCCCCATTCAGCTTTCCTGAGTCTATCCGGCTGATTGACGAGCACTGTCCGGAAGAAGGGTTCGGTGACAAGGCGTTGGGATTGTGGGAACTGGCGGCCCTGCCGTGAAGCCGTCTCGATGACGCCTCCTCAGGAACACCTATCGGAGGAGCGGTTTCAGCAGTTTCTCGAGAACCACGAGGATCAGATTGATGTTGCTGATCAGTTGGACCCCAGCCAGAAAGACAAACACCATGATTACCCGGTTGAACGGTTTCTCGGGAATCCGATCATGCATCCATTTCCCCAGATAGGACCCGAGTGGAATCAGCCAGATCAGGGATAGGTCGAAGAGCAGCACATCGGTCCGGATCAACCCGATCCCAAGGTAGAAGGGGAGTTTGGTGAGATTGATGAAGGTGAAGGTCCAGGCTGTGGTGCCGACGAACAGTGATTTCCCCATCCCCTGGGCAAACATATAGAGACTGACGATCGGTCCGGCGGCATGGGCAATCGTTGAAGTCAGACCGGCTGTTATTCCGAAGACCCAGGCGCTGCGTGGACCGGGGTGCAGGCGATCAATCCACGCCATGGCGCGTTCCTTGGCCAGGATATAGGCCGCGAAGATGATGGCAATAACGCCCACGAAGCGTTTGATTTCAACCGAGTACTGCTCGACTCCCTCCTGCCCGATGTACCACCAGAGCAGGGCTCCGGCGAGAATACCAACAATTGAGGGAAGATAGATCTCGAGGATGCGAGCCCAAACCTTGTTGTGCCGATGGTGGTAGAGGGCGTTGAAATCGAGCAGGATCAGCAGGGGGAGGAGTGAGGCCACGACCTTGTCAACCGGCATGACCAGCATCATCAGCGGGATCGTCAGGATACCGACTCCGCCGGCAAATCCCGACTTGCCGATTCCCTGGACTACGATTCCGAGCCCGACAAAGATCCAGAAGATGACGAGAGGGATTCCCGGTTCAACAAACTCTTGAAACAATAATCGCTCCCGTTAATCTATGTTCTCGGCCTCAGTGACAACGAGGCCCAGCTTCTCTCCGAACCACCTTAGGTAGCGCTCGAGGCGGTCCTTCTGATAACTGGGAACGGAGATGGAATGACTCTGCCCGGGGTAGACGATCAACTGGGTGTCACGTCCCAATCTTCGCAGCGCCTGGTATAGCTGTTCGGACTGATTTAGGGGGACGTTCCAGTCATGCTCGCCGCAAAGGATCAGTGTCGGCGTGACGATCTTCTCCACGTAGGTCAGGGGCGAAAGCTTCAGATACAGTTCCCGATTCTCCCAGGGGAGTCCCAGTTCGGTCTCCCACTCGTACTGGTAATGGTCGGTCCCATAGCAGGCCAGGTAGTTGGTCTCGCTGGCCCCCGGAGATGCCGCCTTGAAACGGTCTGTTTGAGTGATCACGTAATTGGTCAGAATCCCCCCATAACTCCATCCTCCGACCCCGAGACGGTCAGGATCTGAGTAACCCAGCTCAATGACGTGATCGACAGCGGCCATGACGTCTTCATAGTCCTTCTGTCCCCAAGCTGCCCAGATGGCATGACTGAAGTCTTCTCCGTATCCCGAAGACCCTCTTGGATTGGCGGAGACCACAAGGAATCCCGCTCCCGCCAGGGTCTGCCATCGATCATCGAAGGCATGGGCGAACTGTGAAACCGGACCACCATGAATCCAGAGCAGGGTAGGATACCTCTGACCCTCCTTGAAATCCGGAGGTTTGATGACATAGCCCTCGATCGGAGTTCCATCACGACTCTCGAAGTGGATATCTTCAACCTGCGCCAGAGCGATGCCTTTTAACAATTCGAGGTTCTCCCCCGTCAGGCGCCGAACGTCAGAACCGGGCTCATAGAAAAAGACCTCTTCAGGTTCCAGCGGACTCGAGGCAATAAAGACGGCCTCACCCTTGACTCCGAGATCGAACTCGGTGATTTCACGGGCTCCGCTGACGATTCTCTCGACCTGACCGTTCTGGGGGACGTATCGGGCCAGGTGCTGGTCGCCACTGTCTTCGAGTAGAAAATAGATGCTGTCATCGGCTCCTACGGCTGGACGGTTGACATTGCGGTCGAGCTCTTTCGTCAGAACCTCTGTCGTCCGGGGCTCCAGCGTCGTGATCGCCAGATGCTGCGTCGCGTACCACATCTTCTCGGGATTTACGACACTGACGTGGGCGATTTTCCTACCATCCGGGCTCCAGGCAGGTGAAGAGTCGGAACCGGGGTTGGTCGTCACCTGGACCAGA
>CP070717.1:2461442-2511350 GCA_020350445.1 Acidobacteriota bacterium
ACGATTCCTGAAAGATAGAAACCGCGGCACCGCCAGCTGTCAAATCGATCAAGGGTTCACAGGACGTTTCAGCCGGTTTTGTGAGGGAATGACGGTTTTCTGTAGAATGGTCTTCACGGGTAGTTGATGAATACATTACAGAGACGCTTTGCCATATTAACCGTCGTCATCTTTCTGTTCGGACCGCTTTCCGGTCAAGCGCAGTCCCCCGCAGATGAACTGGCGAGAAAGGCCCAACGCGCCAGTGAGGCGATGGACCAGGGACGATTTGCCGAGGCGATCGCTCTCTGGGAGGAACTCACCGCTGCCTTGCCGGAGGTCTGGGGGCTCAAAATGAACCTCGGCCTGGCCTACTACCTATCCGGACAGCCCGACCGCGCTGTCGTGCCGTTACGAGAGGCCGTCGGCGGGGACCCGAGTCTGCAAACAGGTTTCTTGTTTCTGGGAGCAAGCCTGCTGGAAACGGGAAAAGCTGCGGATGCAGTCAGTCCTCTGGAAGCATTTCGGAAGGTCAACCCAAAGGAGCCCCAAGGCCTACAGTTGCTTGGAGAGGCCTATCTCCAGTCCGGTAAACCCGCGGCCGCCTTACCCCTTCTGTTGCAGACGACGCAGCTAGCTCCCGATAGCCCAAGGGGCTGGCACAACCTGGGACGGACCTACGAGTCTCTGGCGGGAAAGGCCTTCCAGGAACTTGAGAGCAGCGCATCGGAATCGGCTTATTGGCTAGCACTTATTGCCGACTCGCGAGTCGCTCAGCAACAGTTTTCCAGTGCATTCTTCTTCTACCGCGAGGCGCTGAAAAAGAAACCTGACATGCGCGGAATTCACGTCGCAATCAGTCGAATCTATCGAGAGAAGGGCAACAACGAGTGGGCGGCCAAAGAGGAAGCCCAGGAACTACTGCTCGGCATCCCAGATTGTACGAAGGAGACCCTTGTTTGTGCATTCCTCGAAGGAAGATTGGGTGACGTCCTGAGGGAAAGCCTCAAAGAAGACACACCCGAGAGCCTGTACTGGAGAACCAAAGCCGCCAATCATCTTGCTCTCGAGGCCTTTTCACGTCTAATGAGCCTGCCTCCTTCCTTTGAAGTCCACGAACTGAAGGCAGAGATCCATCGCAATCAGGGCCGACACTGGGAGTCCGTCAGCGAGTGGAAGAAAGCTCTCGAACTGGTTCCAAACCATCCCCAGGCACGTCGCGAACTGGCACTCTCCCTTTACCTGAACAGGGATTACGATTCTGCCAAGTCACTAGTGGACGAACTCCTCACGGAAGAGCCGGGCTCTGCCCAGCTCAACTTCCTGGCCGGGGATATCCTGCTCTACGAACAACTCGTCGAGGCTTCCATCCCCTTCCTCGAAAAGGCCGTGCAGGCTGACCCCAGCTTTCTGGGCGCCCATTCATCTTTGGGGCGAGCATACATGTTCCTCGCCGACGCGGAACAGGCCATCCCTCACCTGAAAGCGGCCCTGTCACAGGACGAGGACGGCAGTCTAAGGTACCAGTTGGCCCGCGCCTACCAGCGCACCGGCCAGCGGGATCTCGCGCGAACCATGATGGCCGAATATCAGACCATCCGGAAGCAGATCAGTGAACAGGAAGAGAAGCTCGAGGAAGAAGTCCAGATCACGCCGCCTGAAGAATAGCCGGGAAAACCCTCACGGCTATCCGTCGACGATTGTAAAGTCACCATCCTGCAGCAACTTGCGATCATTCAGCCGATCGACGATCTCAAGCTGAATCCGATACTTCCCCAGTCCGAGGTTGGCCAGGCTGAGATGCTTCATCAGCACAACACGTCGACCCGAGAAGAACTGAATTGACTCCCCCTCTTCGTCGATGGCTTGAGCCAGCAACTCACCATTATGGTAGAGCGAGAACGTCACCTTCAAAGAGGGTTCGAGCGTCGACTGGTCGAGCATAGCGTTGTAGACCTGGAAGTAAATCCCCAGCGGCATCTTCTGGGTGAACTCATTCTTCAGCCGAGGGAGGATCTTCACGTCTCCTAAAACGAACATCTCATCCATTTCAGGGATTTCTTCGACTGCCTCGATCTGATCAGAAAGGATGAGTGAGCTTCCTTCGAGTTCAACCTCACCAAATGTTGGAGGAACAATTGCCTGACGCAGCACTCCGACTTTGGAGCCTCTCAGATCCTTTACTACAAGATCGACCTTGTAGCGGTTCTTCACGTCCAAAGGAAGTATCTTCTGATAAACCGATGTCTTCAGCAGTCCCTGAGCGAGTTCCTCGTCCGTGTACCGAGCAACAACATCGTCTTCAAACTCAGTCACCACTCGATTCGTCAAGCTGCTAACGATCCCGTAGATAGCCATCTTGCCAACATTCAGCCCGCCTTCCTTGGCGAAGGAAAGGTGCTTATTCTCGACTTCCACGGTGATCGGGACCAGTACCTGGTCCTCATTCAGCCTGAAATACTCCTGCCGTGTACTAAAAGGAAGCGTTGCGTACTGGATATTGACGTTAACCAGTTCCTTGAGGTCCTTGTATTTCGTCACAGGCGCTCCGCCCACGACTGCGAAGGTCTCGTAACGCTGAAACGGCGTGTCGCTGACCCGGCGGAACCACGATTGCGCTCCATACCCGGGGCCCATTTCAGGATACATACCAGGCCGATCAGCCCGGGTACTGATCCCTGTCTGTTCGGCCAGGGTCATGCCCAGTCCCGGAGTATAGCGCATTGCCCCTTCCTTCTCCCAGGGAAAGACCGCCAGCTTGTATTGTCCGGAATCACTGTCGTCGACGAACTCCAGTTCGACATTGTTTCCCAGGCCCTCTATATAGCGATAGGTCCACTTCTCGTAGGGGTACACCGCTGTAACACCGCCACCTTCTTCAATCTTGCGGACATACGCCCCACCCATCGGCCGAGTCTCCAGATTATCGGGCGGCCCATGGATGATATAGATCCGTCCCCGATCGGTTCGCCACCCGGGATCGCCGCTGGTGTAGTGCTCATTCGCGTAGGCGATTCGTCGATAATGCTCTTCCTTGAACTCGTTCGAAGCCGTTCTAGGATCAGGATCGCGCCGAAACCAGAACTGTTCAATGAACTGTTCCTTTTCATCATCGGTCGTCAACTCTGTGAAGATCGCCTTCTCTTCATCGTTGATGATGTAGAGGACGTCCTCTTCAAGCCATTTTGTGAAGTAATCGAGTTCTTCTTCCTGTCGAAGAGTATCGGTATCACTCTGCTGGGCCATTATCCAGGGAGTTCCCACCACGCAAAGAAGAAGAAAAAGCTGTTTCCAATATCTCATAGCACTGAACCGTCGATGCTGCTTCATCCGTAGAAAACCGGAACGATTCTACAATCGTCAGACTTAACTGACTCGATAGATCCGGAAAGGTTTCACCTGAACCGAGAAGTATTATATCTCACCGAGGCAGAGTCCCGAGCCGAACGTCTCCAGCCGGGGCCTTCTCAGCGGTTGAGACAGCGTTCCAGTAAAATAGGGAGATGGCCCGTAATCTCATTTACCCCTCGACCGTCCTGCTCTTAGGGCTCATCACATTTTCGTCTATTCTGGGCCGATCGCAAGAGACGACTCTCCCAGCACTCCCACCTGAAATCGTTTCTAGCTTGCCTCTTGAAATCCGAGAGAATGTCACCCGCACCTATGAGGCACTCCAAGCGAGCCCAACGAATCCCACGATCATGGGCCAACTTGGAATGATCTTCCAAGCCTACGATCAACTCGAGTTGGCGAACCAGCTTTACGGGATGGCAGTTACAGCCGCTCCGGAGACGTTCGAATGGGTCTATTACCAAGCAGTCGTACTTGGCGAACTTTCCCGGACAGGCGAAGCCATCAAAGGACTGCAGCGGGCCTTGGAAATCGCCCCGCAATACCTCCCCGCCCGACTCCGGCTTGCCGAGTATCAGTACGACGACGGCCACTGGGAAGAGAGCATCCGACTATATCGGGACATCCTCTCCGACTTTCCTGAACTCGCCATCGCCCATTACGGGCTGGGGATGAATCTGATTGCATTGAAATCCCTGGACGAAGCCACCAAACATTTTCGAACAGCCTGTAATCTGGTTCCCGAATTTGGTGCCGCCCACTATGCTCTAGCCCAGGCATACCGGGATACAGGAAAGATCGATTCAGCCAAAGAGCACCTGGCTCTCTACCAGCGATACCAGCTGAATCGCCCTGTCGTGGGAGATGGCGTAATGGACGCGATCAATCAGCTAAAGCCTGCCAACACCCAGGCCCAGGAACAGGCGCGCAGAGCAATCACACTTGCAGAGCAGGGGGACCTATCGGGCGCGATCAAGGCCCACCAGAAGGCCGTTGAATTCGACCCGACGCTCATCCAGTCACACGTCCAAAAGGGGATTTTGCACGGCCAATTGGGGCAGTTCGACCTCGCGGAGGCTGCGCTTCGAAAGGCCCTCGAAATCAATCCAAACTCGGAAGAGGCCTTTTACAACCTCGGTGTTCTGCAGATGCAGCGTGACCAGATCGATGCCGGCATGAAGTCCTTTGAGCGAGTCATTCAGATCAATCCTCTCAACTCGGCTGCCTGGAACAGCCTGGGGCAACTTTTTGAAAGAAAAGGGAAGCTGGAAGAGGCCGAGAGCCACTACCGGAAGGCACTGAAAAGCAATGACTCACACCGTCTGGCCCGGTTTAACCTGGGGAGGCTACTGATTGGAAAAGGCCAGTACCAAGAGGCCGTCAGAGAAATCGAGCCTGCACTAACCCCTGAAGATGACAGAACGCCCCGCCTGCTCTTCGCAATCTCTGTCGCCTATGCCCGACTCGGGAATGTTGAGAAAGGTATCGAGTTCGGGGAGCGGGCGCGTTCAGTCGCAGAAGAGTACGGGCAAACCGAACTCGCCGAGGCGATCGACCGGGACCTCATTCGGCTGCGCGAACTTCCCAAATAGGGTGTGTCTACTGCGCCGGCTCTTTGACGTGGACGATCCGGTTCACCTCGACATCGGTCAAAGTCTGCTTCACACCACTTGGCCAGAGCAATTCGACCTTGTCCAATCTGGAAACCGACCCCAGGCCGAAGTGCACGCCAGTGTAGCTGGAGGACGCATACCCGACAGCAGTGGTCTGAATGTTGTACTGGTCGAGCAGGCGGATTTGGGTCCCGATCCCATCCCGATTACTTCGAGTCCCTTCGAGATCGAAAATCACCCAGTTATTGTTGGCAGGGCTGATGTTTTCCCACAGCTCGGTTTCATCTGAGATCGCGGTCACGACTATATCGATCTTGCCGTCCCCGTTGAAGTCCCCGACGGCACTCCCGCGGTGCGCCCTCGGCACCTGGAAGTCTGGGCCGACACCAGGGGTCACATCGGCAAACGTCCCATCCTTCAGGTTCGCCAGGACCGTATTCGCCTGGCGATAGTCGGTTGATTCCCAGAGCTCAATCCGATGATTGGCATGCGCATTGGCGGTAAACAGGTCCTTCCACCCGTCATTGTTGAAATCGAACATGGCGAGCGACCAGGCGCTGCGCTTGATCGTAGCTCGGGCTACCCCCGTCGCGTAGGTCGCATCCTCATAGAATCCCCCGCCTTCATTCCGGAACAATGGAAACGTCTCCCAGTCGAGAGCCGTCACCCAGATATCGGGCAACCCATCGTTGTTGTAGTCACGAAAGGCTGCACCCATGCTCGAGACGGCACGACCATGCTCGCGCAACGCTACTCCAACCAGCAGGGCGACCTCTTCAAAGGTGCCGTCACCCATGTTCTGAAACAGGAAATTCGGGACCTTATCGTTCGTGACAAAGGCGTCAAGATGTCCGTCTCGATCGTAATCCTCAAAAGCCACACTCATTCCACGGCTGACATGATTGAGGATTCCGCTCTTCTCGGTCACATCTTCGAACGTACCGTCACCACGATTGCGATACAGGGTATTCGGCAGACCATCGAAATAACGAGGATGGCAGTAGACTCGGATCTTACCGGTCGGATCACCGCAGAAGCGCTTCCAATTCAATGTCCATTCGACATAATTGACGACAAAGAGATCGAGATAGGAATCGTTGTCGTAGTCGAACCAGCCGGCGGCTACGGACCAGAGGTCGCTCTTAATCCCCGCGTCGTCGGTCACTTCGCTGAAGGTCGAGTCTCCGTTATTCCGGAACAGGATGTTGTGGTAAACACCGGCCACGAAGATGTCGACGTCACCGTCATTGTCATAATCAGCAACCGCCACGCCCATCGAATACCCTTCGCCCTTGACTCCCGCTTCGAGGGTGACATCGGTAAACTTCATCCCACCGTCGTTCCGATACAGCCGGTTGTAAAAGCGCGGAGATTCCTTCTTCATTGACGGAGTGACCGAAGCGTTCGTGAAATAGATGTCCAGACGACCGTCATTGTTGTAGTCGAGAGTTGCCGCTCCACCAGGCATCGTCTCGATCATGTGCTTTTCTTCCGTCATGTAGTTGTCGAGCACAAAATCGATCCCCGACTCCTTGATGACATTTCGGTAGCGAATCGGATCAACCGACACGGTCACCGGGGCCGAGTCCTCCAACTCTTCTTCCTGCTGGGCGATCAGCGTCCCGCTGAGCGCCCAAAACCCCAAGCCAACGACCAATGCCACTCTCCAGCCGCTGATCTGAATATTCCTCGCTTTAGACATGCTCTTACTTCCAAAAACCTTTAAGTTGACGAACCTTGCCAGTATATCACTCGCATTACAGGAACCCCCGGGCCGGCAGTCCAGCGTCGGACACCACTTCTGAGCCTCTAGGACCACTCAAAAAAGCCAGGGGCGATCAGGGCAGAAACTGACGAGATCCACGGGCAGGGAGTAGCAAAGATGGGGGGCAAGATCGATTATCCCGGCAAGCCTACTTGATGCGGCGTAAAACGCTCCGCCGTCTTCTCTCTGAAAGTGCCTCGTTGCACGATTCGATCTCGTCGAGCACTTCGGCCCGACGCTGCTGCAACCAGCGGGCATCCGAATCGAGTCGCTCCAACTCAGCTTCAAGAATCAGCAATCTGAGTTCAATGGGCAAGAGTTGTTCTAACGGAGGATCGTCTTGGCTTTTCATCCGGTTTCAGAGGAATAATAGCCTTTCCGATGCGCAACCTTCAAGCCTCTCCCTTTCACCTCGATCCGGATTTCGCGAAACTCACCCTCTTTCACCGGGTTCGAAGAGGTGTATCCAATACTGTATTGGTTCTTGATCGCCCGGTTAATCTTGGAGAAGGCTTCCTGCAGTTCTTGCATACTTGCTTTGGAGTTAAAGAAGAGCCCACCGGTTTCCTCGGCAAACTCCTTGAGCTTGCCAAAGTTGGAGCGGAAACGCCCCCCTTTTACTCCGATACCGAAGATCATGACATCATGTTCCTGGGCGATCTGGATAGCCTCATCATCCTTCACAAGACTCTGAGTATCATCTCCATCCGACAAAACAACCAGGAGCTTGCGGCCAAACTCATGGCGCAGCAGTTCATCGACGGAGAGATAGATCGCATCGTAGAGCTTCGTCGCGCCCCCCGCCCGGATATCTTCGATCGAATGCTCGAGTAATTCGAGGTCGTAGGTAAAATCCTGCACCAGGTTGATCTCACTGTCGAACTGAACAACAGCTGCAAGATCCTTCTTTCGTCTCAGTGTTTCCTTGAGGAAGATGTAACCGGCTTCCTGCTCGAAAAAGAGCTTGTCCTTGACACTTCCACTCGTGTCTACAAGCAAGATGACATTCAACGGTTGAGCATCTTCCCCGAACTCCAGCCCAAAGTACTCAATCTCCTGCTTCTGTCCGTCTTCAAAGACTTCAAAGTCTTCTTTCGTCAGATTCGTCAGGTATTGATCGCCCTTTCGTACGGTACAGAGAACGTTGACGACATTTACATTAGTTCGAAAGACTGGAGAATCTTCCTGAGCCTTCAAGTTCCCGGAGAAGGAACAGCCAAGCAAGAAAACCAGACCGGTCAGGGTAATCGATCGCTTCATCGTAATCTCGACACCTTTCAACCCTCGGCCAAAACTCTTAGTGCGCTGTCACACACTTTTGGGTCGCGAAGAATGTATAGATAGCCGCCGCAGCCAAATAGATTATTTCAAAGTAGTCAATCTTCAGGCCAGTTAACTGGACGGCCATGTCCACGGCAACCGCCGGAACCAAGCTGTATAAGCATATTGTAAAACAGTTCTGGAGCGTGAGGCGGATACCGTAAGTCGAACCGACAGAATAGGCGAGCGGGCAGAGTAGTAGAGCCGTAAATCCCTTGCCAAGCAGTGAATAAACCAGCAAGAAACCATAAGCGAACGGAAAGTAGAGAAACTTCAAGGTCGTTTCATATTCCCCGATGTTTCCTCTATTAATCGAAAAATCCCCAAAATCACTCCAGACATAGGTCTGTGTCTGGCCTTGTATCCGGATGAAGAACTTCTGTTCGGTAAAAAGAAGAGCCGGTTCATCCAACCCGACAGGATCGAGATAAGTGCCCCCCGTGTCGAAGACAAATGTCCAGGTGCTTTCATCGGAATAAGTCACCAGAATCGGTTCAGTCGAATTCAGGATGAGGGTGCCGTCACGGACTTCGAGAGGCGGAAGTGTCTGTTCGGCCCAATCGAAGAATCGATCGACCTGGGGACCCAGTTGCCACGCATAGACAAGAGTCAGGAAGATGGCCAGGCTTGCGCAGAGAAAGAGCAGGAAGAGGAGTGTCAGGCGCCAGCTTTGCTCGAAAACAGACGGATAGAAGCCAAAATCGGTGATCGCCAGATAGGACTGGCGAAGGAAACGTTTGAGCATGGCCTAAGAATGAACGAAG
Organism: Acidobacteriota bacterium; assembly: GCA_020350445.1. Taxonomy (GTDB): domain Bacteria; phylum Acidobacteriota; class UBA6911; order RPQK01; family JAPXNP01. The sequence goes on from CP070717.1 coordinate 2,470,235, forward strand.
TAGAGAATCCGACTACAGTTCTCGCAGAGCACCACCTGCCGGTTACTGCGTATTTCAGCCAGCAACTGGGGTCTCAGGCGAACGTGGCAGGCCCCACAGGAGTGATCGACAACAACGGCCATAGCGACACCGTCTCGAGCCCGCGCTATCCTCTGGTAGCGGCTCATGAACTCTTCGGGGACTTCCGATTTGACTTGCTCGACAGCGTTCTCAAGTTCGGCTAAACGGGCATTTGATTTCTCGATAAACGCCTCAACTTCCCGCCTTTCCGCCTCAATTCTCTCTTTTTCCTCGGCGTACAGGGCCTTCGCCCCCTCGAGATTCACCTTCAACTCATCAGCCTCGAGCATCTGCCCGAGGATCTCGTCCTCTTTAGCTACGATCTGCTGTTCGACATAGCTGATCTCGTGCAGCATCGCCTGATAAGCCTCATTGGTCTTAACCTCCATCAGCTGCGACTTGTAATGGGATAGCTTCCCTCGGAAAGCCTCCACCTCTCCTTCGAGTTGGCGACGCTGTTTGCTCGAGTCCGTAATGTGAGATTCAGCTTCCTCAACGACCGCGAATGCTGCCTGAAGCTTCTGAGCAAGCGCTTCGAGCTGCTCCGGGGCCTTTGCGACCTTACGACGGAGGTCTGAAGACTCCGACTCAAGCTTCTGGAGCTCTATCAGCTTCTCAAGAGCAATAACGCTGCCGATGCCCTGATCATTTTCCATCTAATTCCCCAAAGGCGAGCAGCCAGAGCCGAAACGCAACTGAATGCTGCTACCGAAACAAAACTGGTGGGCCCAGTAGGACTTGAACCTACGACCGCCTGATTATGAGTCAGATGCTCTAACCAACTGAGCTATGGGCCCTTCGTTATCCGGCGGAAAAGGATGCTCACCACATATTCCGCCATAAAAAAAGGGGGCTGCTACGCCCCCAAGCTTTCCTATACGGTCCCGCCTTCCTTGCCATTCGCCTCAAGGAACGCTTTCAGCTTCCTGCTGCGCGATGGGTGGCGGAGTTTCCGCAATGCCTTTGCCTCAATTTGCCGGATTCTCTCCCGCGTCACCGAGAAACGCTGTCCGACCTCCTCCAGCGTGTGCTCGCTTCCATCCCCGATGCCGAAACGCATTCGGATAACCTGCTCTTCGCGGGGAGTGAGACTCTGCAACACCGAAGCTGTCTGTTCCTTCAAATTGAGGTTGATCACCGACTCGGAAGGTGAGACCACGCCACGATCTTCGATGAAATCACCCAGATGACTGTCTTCTTCCTCGCCAATTGGAGTTTCGAGAGAGATCGGTTCCTGGGCGATCTTCAGGATCTTCCTGACTTTACTGACAGGCATATCCATCTTCTCGCCGATCTCCTCGGCAGTCGGCTCACGTCCATATTCCTGGACTAACGACCGCGAAGTCCGAATCAGCTTATTGATCGTTTCGATCATGTGAACCGGGATTCGAATGGTTCGGGCCTGATCGGCAATCGCCCGGGTAATTGCCTGACGGATCCACCAGGTCGCATAGGTCGAGAACTTATATCCTCGGCGGTACTCGAACTTGTCGACCGCCTTCATCAAGCCGATATTCCCTTCCTGGATCAGATCCAGGAACTGAAGGCCACGATTCGTATACTTCTTGGCAATCGAGACAACGAGTCTCAGATTCGCCTCGACCAGTTCCTTCTTGGCGATGTCGGCTTCCAGTTCGCCGTGCTTGACCGTAGCTAGAGCGCGCTTCAGTTCGGGGGGAGATGACAGGGCCGATTCCTCGATCTCGATCATCTCACGATCGAGTTCACGAAGACGTAACTTGATCTTCTTCGACTCTTCGAGCTTGAGTGGGCTTTCCTGGAGCCGCTTGAGCTTCCGCGCCTCGCGATCGAGCGACATGATACGGCCGACCACAGTCTTGAGCTTGCCGACCAGTTCATCCAGCACCTCGGGAGTGAGCTCGAGTTCCTGGATCAAGCGTGCCGTGGGAATCCGGTAGCGGGCCAGCTGCGAGAGCAGTTTCTTGTACTGAGCACTGTCCTTCTTGGCTTTCCGTACCTTCACCCGCAGCTTGGTGGCTTCAGTTTCAAATTCACCAATCTGTTCGATCTGCCGCAGCAGTTCATTGCGTCGGCAATCGATTACATCTTCGGTAATCTCCTCTTCCGAGAATCCAACAAAGTTCTTCAGATTAAAGTCGGGTTCCTGGATGAGGGTATGGAACTGGCGGATTTCATGAACAATCAGGGGAGACCGTGAAACTGCCTTGAGCACAGTCTTCTTTCCCTTCTCGATCCGTTTGGCGATTTCAACCTCGCCTTCTCGAGTCAGGAGGGGTACAGTGCCCATTTCACGAAGATACATCCGAACTGGGTCGTTCGTCTTCTCGAGATCTTCAGTCGCCGTCTCGGTTTCTGTCTCATCCTCATCCGTCGACGCTCTAGCCTGGCCTTTCTTCTTGATCAGCTCAAACTCGTCCTCGGAATCAATGACCTCGATTCCCGCATCCCCAAAGAGGTAAAAAATATTATCCAAGTCCTCCGACGACTGGATGTCGTCCGGCAACAGGTCGTTGACCTCGTCATAAAGGAGATACCCTTTATCCTTGCCGGCAGCGATCAACTCCTTAACGCCGTCGTACTTCTCTTCAATTTCTGCTAGCAATTCTTCGTTTTCTTGGCTCATTCCGGTAAAGAAACTAATTATACAAAATTTGGGTCCCTCGAGAGATTCCCGCCCACACGGGGTGCATACCTCTTCTACGGGATTCCGAAAGACTATTGCTGCTGTCGCTGACGCTGGATCTTCTCTTTGCGAATCAGCAGTTCATCCAAGCGCTCAGAAGCGCCCCCTTCCCTCGCTTCCCGAGCAATTTCCTCCTGAATCGCACGACTCAGGCGGTCAAGTTGCAGGGACTGTATAGCGGTGATGCAGCCCTTTACTTCAACTTCCGACAGATTCATATCGGGGGCTGCCAGCATCAAACGATCAAACCACTCTCGGTCTTGCTCTTCGAGTGCTTCCCGCAATCTTATGACGCTTATTTCTTCACTTTGATTCCTCAGCTCCACAATTCTCTTGAAAATAACCTCCGTAGACAGGCCTTCAAAGAGTGCCGGTTCCAGCTCGTCCAGTACTCGCTGCGACAAGCCCTCCTCAAAAAGTGCAAACAGAAGCCCCTTTTCCGCAAGTGTGATGTCGGGCTGGCGAACAGCTACCTTCAGTGGGATCTGCTCCCGACTCTTGGGACCATACTTCCTCAGCTCACCCATCAGCAGCGCCTCATCAATCCGCATCCGCGAGGCGATCCTCGAGACATACTCCGCTCGCTCAACCTGGCTGGGTAATTTCAGAACATAAGGCAGGATCTGCGAAATGACCTCTTGTTTACCCTTGGGGCTGAACGGGTTGCGCTCTGCTGCGATGAATCTCGCCAGCAGAAAGTCCAGAAAGGGACTCGAACGCTTCATGTGATCCAGGTAAGCCTCGGCCCCGTGGGAGAGGAGGAACGAATCGGGGTCATCATTGTCGGGCAACTGCAGCACATTGACCTGGAACCCGTATTCCAGAAAGATGTCAATCGACCTTGCTGCCGCCGAAACACCCGCCGAATCCGGGTCGAAGTTAACGATCACTTTGCGCGTGTAGCGGCCCAACAACTGGACCTGCCCGGCGGTGAGACTCGTACCGAGAGATGCCACCACATTCGTGATCCCAAACTGATAGGGGACGATGCAATCGAAATACCCTTCGACCAGGACTGCAAAATCCTTCTGACGGATGGCTTCCCGCGTCGTACTCAGTCCATAGAGGTTATTACCCTTGTGGTAGAGCTGTGTCTCAGGCGAGTTCAAATACTTTGGCCGGCCATCTCCCAGGATCCGTCCACCGAAGGCTATCGTCTTGCCGCTAACGCCCTGGATCGGAAACATGATGCGGTTCCGAAACTTGTCGTAGTACTCCCCGGAATCCGATTGCACGACCAGGCCACAGGCCTCGAGTTCGTCGGCCCGGAATCCCCTCTCTGTCAACGTTCTTAGCAGAACACTCCCGGGTGCTGCGAAGCCGAGACTGAAGCGAGCAATAGTTGTGGAATCGATCTTGCGCCCGGCCAGGTAGGATTGAGCGGTCTCGTTGGTCTCGAGCCCCCGGCCATACATGGTATTGGCCTGCTCCATGATCTGCAGCAGACGCTCCCGCCGCTCCACTGCCGCCCGATCACTTGGTTTGAGTTCCGGCCGGGCGATGCCATAGCGATCGGCGAGATGGAGGACCGCATCGGGGAATGTCAGGTTTTCAATCTGCTGGACGAAGGAGAAAATATCGCCTCCTACGCCACAGCCGAAACACTTGAAGATCTGCTTCGATGCGCTGACCGAAAAGGATGGCGTCTTTTCATTATGAAATGGACAGAGGGCCGTGAAGTTCAGGCCACGTTTGCGCAGTTGGACGTAACCGCTGATCAGATCGATGATATCGACGCTGTTCCGAATCTGCTCAACGAACTGATCGTCGAATTTCATCCCCTCAACCCTTCAGCACCACGCGAGTGGCTCCCCCCTCAACCTCAAACCGGGCTACATGTGTACTATCCCTCAGGATCTCGGAAACTGCGGCCTTCAGCCGACCTGTTCCGAAACCATGTATCACCCGAACCTCCTTCAGGCGAGAGATAAAGGCACGGTCGAGATACTTTTCGAGCAAGTATTCCGCCTCATCGATCGTCTTTCCCACCAAGTTTATCTCCGGGTCCGTGTCTTCAACAACCTGGATCACAACCTGATCGTAAGGCTTCTTGACGACCGTCTTCCGCTCAATCTTCCGCAACTGCGAGATCCTGGCGGTGACTCGTTTCCCTTCAATTTCAACGACGACCTCCTCCCCCTTGACCGAGAGAACCTCCCCTTTCTTCTGGAAGAATGCGTGAAAGACTCGATCGCCCGGTTTCAGGTCCGAAGGTTCACTGGACGGTGATTCAACCCGGGCCTTGTCCCCTTTCATTCGTCGGCGGAAGGCCTCCTTCAGGCTCGCCTCGCGCTGCTGCATCTGCTTCTTGACTTCCGCAGCTGCAAACCGGTCCTTGACCCGTTTCAGGTATCGATCCCCCTGCTGACGAAAGTCGACCGCCCAGTCGTTCAGCTGATTCTCGAAATCCTTCTGCCGGCTGGCCTCCTGCGATTCAAAGCGAGCCTGCAGGCGAACTTTCTCGGCTTCCACGTTCCGCTTCTCTTCTTCGAGATCCTTTTCCCTGAGCTGAATAGCCTTCAGTTCGGAGCGCAACTCGGCCAGATAGCTTTCAACCTGGAGTTCCTTCTCATCGAGATACTCCCGCGTCTGGTCCAGTATTCCCGCAGGTAGACCCAACTGTCGTGCGATTTCAAGCCCGCTGCTGCTTCCCGCCACCCCATAGTCGATCGCATAGGTGGGGTGCATAGTCACGGGGTCGAGTCGCACACTGGCGTTTCGCACACCTCCGGTCGAAGAGGCATAGGATTTCACTGACCGATGGTGAGTTGTCGCCAGAACCATGGCCCCTCGAAGCCTGAAGTGTTCGATCACCGCAGAGGCCAAAGCTGCGCCGAAGACAGGATCAGTCCCTCGTCCGACCTCGTCGAGTAAAAGCAGGCCAGGCGCCTCGTAGCGCTCGATTAGTTCTCGAATTCGCCCGATATGGGCAGAAAATGTACTCAACTGCTGGGTAATCGACTGGTGGTCACCGATATCTGCCAGCAGCGAGCCCAACAAAGGGAGCCTCGCATCGACGGCTGGAACAGGGAGTCCGCACTGGGCGATGACACAGAGGAGGCCGACCGTCTTCAAAGCGGCTGTCTTCCCTCCCGTATTTGGCCCGCTGATGACAAGCGCTCGTTCTTCGCGACTCAGCTCAACCGAGATGGGGACCACCTTCTCACGTCCCAACGTGTGCAACAGCAACGGATGCCGCGCATCCTTGAGCAATAGAAAGGGTTCCGGCTCAATCCGAGGGATCGCACAGTCGAATCTCCGGGCATACTCACCCGCAGCGAAGACCGCATCAAGGGCTCCGGTCGTATCTATGATCGTTCGGATCACCGACCGACTGGCCCGGGCCTCATCCGTCAACTGCCGCAGCAGTTGTCGGATGATCTCGACCTCCCGGTCCCGAAAGTAGATCAGCTCATTGTTCAGTTCAACCGAACTGAACGGCTCAACAAAGACTGTGGCTCCTGACGAACTCGTACCATGGACGATACCGGGAACCTCGCGCTGGCTCTCCACCCGAACCGGAATCACGAACCGCCCGGCCCGTTGGGTAATAAAAGGTTCCGGAATCAGGAACTTCGCCTTCTTGCCCTTCAGGATTCGATCGAGGTGACGCTGCACCTGGTCACGGGCACGCTCCTGACTGCGGCGGACCTTTCCCAGTTCGGGATGCGCTGATTCGAGGATCTCACCGTTCTCATCAAACGTAGTCCGCAACCGTCCGACCAGCAGCTGTGGAATCTGCAACGCTCCGACCAGCCGCGCCAGAGAAGGCCAGGCGTCTCCCTGAACAGCCTTCTTGAAGGTCTCCATGAAGGAGAGGTAGTCGCGTAAAACGAGGAGTTGATCGACGCCGAGAGAGTCTCCTGTCCCAGCCAGACCGTCCAGCAGTTCATCAGGAGTCTGGAGATGGGAACACCCCAGTCGGCCGTTCTCCGCGATGTAGCGGCCAACTTCGGAGATGAGTGTCTGCTTCTTCGAGATCGCTGCAACATCCAAACCGGGACGGAGTTCGAGTACAGCCTCTTTCCCGAGAGAGCACTGGGCATACCCCTGCAGGATGTCCAGAAACTGGTGGAATTCAAGCAGGCCCAGCGTTTCGGAGTCCATAATCTCAACCTCCCTCCGGGTGAACCGATAGATTCACAGCGCCAATCAAGCAAGGGAGTTCTGGCTGAAAGGTGCCGGCGAGACTGAACTAGCGATCAAATTCTCGCTGACGGTTAATCAGGCTGGCAACATAACCGGCGCCAAAGCCGTTATCGATATTGACAACCGTAACATTCGACGAGCAGCTGTTCAGCATCCCAAGAAGGGCCGCCAAACCTCCAAACGCAGCTCCGTAACCGACGCTGGTCGGGACCGCGATAACCGGAACGTCAACCAGCCCCCCCACCACACTGGGGAGAGCCCCCTCCATCCCGGCGACAACAATCACGACACTGCAACTGCGGAGAACATCGGTATGACTCAGAAGCCGATGCAAGCCGGCGACACCGACGTCGTAGCAGGTCAGCACCTCATTACCCATCACTTCCGCGGTCACCGCGGCCTCTTCGGCAACGGGGATGTCGGCCGTACCGGCGGAGAATACGCCGACCTTACCCCGCCCACAAAGGGTCCGTTCCCGCAAAACCGAGATGGCCCGGCAACCCTCATGATAGACGGCTTCAGGACAGAACGTATGCAGGCGGTGGAAGACTTCTTCTCCCGCGTGAGTGATCAGCAGATTGGCACTCTGATCCAAGATGGTGCGAGCGATTTCAACAATGTGATCCTGGGTCTTGCTCTTTCCAAAAATGACCTCAGCAAAACCCTGACGGACAGAGCGATGATGATCAACCTTGGCAAATCCGAGATCCTGATAGGGAAGATCTTTCAAGAGTACTTCGATTGCACTCTCATCGACCTTCCCCTCGCGGTACTCGCGTAAAGCCTTTCTCAATCGATCGGGAATCATTACTGCCGCTTATTCTTCGCTCTTGGACTTCTTTCCTTCACGCTGATCCTGCAAAACCGCCTTACGGCTCAGCCGAATCTTCTTATTGTTGTCGATCCCAAGGACCTTCACCAGGATCTTGTCACCCTGATGGACCTCCTGCCGGATATCCTGGATGCGCCTCTCAGCGATCTCAGAGATATGAAGCAGGCCTTCCGTTCCCGGGAGGATCTCAACGAAAGCACCGAAATCGACAACCTTCACAACCTTACCCAGGTAAGTCTTTCCCACTTCGGGAACGGCGGTCAATTCTTCGATTCGCGCAACAGCCCGCTGCTTGCTGGCCTCATCATTCGACGCGATCTTTACGGTGCCATCATCTTCGATATCGATTTTGACCCCGGTCTCCTCGATGATGCTGCGGATCATCTTTCCACCCGGACCAATTACCGTACCGATCTTGTCCGTCGGAATCATGATAGTAACGATCTGCGGTGCGTACTTCGAAATCGACTCACGCGGCTGCTCGATTGTTTCGGCCATCTTTCCAAGAATGAAGAGCCGTCCCTTCCGAGCCTGCTCCAGGGCCTCCGCCAGGATCTGGCGAGTCACACCCGTGATCTTGATATCCATCTGGAGAGCGGTAATTCCCTGCTCGGTTCCAGCCACTTTGAAGTCCATATCGCCGTAATGATCTTCGAACCCGGCGATGTCGGAAAGGATGGCATACTTATCGCCCTCTTTGACCAACCCCATCGCGATACCGGCGACGGGCCGGGCAATCGGAACACCCGCGTCCTGCAAAGACATGATGCCGCCACAGATCGAAGCCATGGAGGATGATCCATTCGACTCCAGGATGTCTGAGACGATCCGGATCGTGTAAGGGAAGGTCTCCTCATCCGGCATGACCGGTGTGATCGCACGTTCCGCCAGCACTCCGTGCCCGATCTCTCTTCGGCCGGCCCCACGCAAAAAGCGCACCTCTCCGACACTGAAGGGCGGGAAGTTGTAGTGCAGCATGAAACGCTTGGAAGATTCACCGTCCAAACCATCCATCCGCTGAACATCATCCCCAGTTCCAAGTGTCGTGGTGACCAGGGCCTGTGTTTCGCCACGGGTGAAAAGAGCTGAACCGTGGGTTCGCGGCAAAAGTCCGACTTCGGTAGTAATAGCTCGGATCTCGTCCTGGCTTCTCAGGTCGGGACGCTGTCCCTTCTCGAGCAGTTCTGAACGGAAAATCTCTTCCTTGAGTTGCCCAAATACCTTAGCAGCCGTGCTGCGCTTCTCCTCTTCCTCTTCCGGAAACAGCTCGACAATCGCCTTCTTGTGCTCGTCCATGCGACGATTGCTTTCCAGCTTGTCCTTGATGTAGAGGGCCTCGAGGATCCCATCCCGGGCTTTATCCCGGACGGTCGCATCGACCTCGGGATCGATCACCTCGTCCGCGACCTCTCGCTTGGTGAGGCCTCTCGCCTCGGCCAACTCCCGGATCTTGGCAACAATCCCCTTGATCGCCTCATGGGCCAGCTCAAGCGCTTCGATCATCTTCTCTTCCGAAACCTCTTTGGCTCCGGCTTCGACCATGACGATCGCCTGCTCGGTGCCCACCACGATGAGGTCCAGGCCACTGGACTCCTGCTGTTCCGAGGTGGGATTGACGATCAACTCTCCGTCGACCAGACCGATTCGAACCGCCCCGATCGGATGATGGAAAGCAATATCTGAGGCAAAAAGAGCTGCCGATGCGCCATTGACTGCAAGAATCTCAGGGCTGACATCGGGCTCTGCTGAAATAACAGCCGCGATCACCTGCGTTTCACAATGGTAATTGGAAGGGAACAGGGGTCGAATCGGACGGTCAATCAACCGGCTGATCAGGACCTCTTTCTCCGTGGGACGCCCTTCTCGCTTGAAGAACCCCCCAGGGATCTTTCCTGCCGCGTATGTATATTCCCGATAATCACAGGTTAGAGGCAGGAAACTGGCACCGACCTTCCCTTCCCGTTCTGCACAGGCTGTCACCAAGACAACCGTATCACCACACTGGACATATGCTGCCCCATCCGCCTGTTTTGCTAGCCGACCCATTTCGATCGACATCTCACGCCCCCCTATTGGGACGTTCACTTTGACTGTCATTACTTTTCCTCCACTGATCTTACTTCAGATGACAAATGAGACAAATCGGCCCCGTCCGCCGCAACCTTGTGCGCAGAAAAATGGGGCCCGATCGGTAAATTCCGATATCACTTAAAAAGGCAGGCGAATTGACGGCACAATTCTTCAAGAAGATGATCTCACAGATTTGTCGAGATCAGATTTCAGGAAAATTCTGCACGCAAGGAAAGGATAGTTACTTACGAATTCCTAGGCGCTCAATCACTTCCTTGTAGCGGCCAAAATCACGGCCCTTCACATAATCGAGCAGCCGACGCCTCTGACCAACGAGCTTCAACAGTCCACGGCGAGAGTGATGGTCCTTCTTGTGAATCTTGAAGTGTTCGGTCAATTCGCGGATCCGCTCGCTCAGCAGAGCAATCTGCACTTCAGGCGAACCAGTGTCCGATTCGTGCTTCCTAAATTCGCTTACGATCTCGTTCTTTCTCTCTTTTGTCAGTGTCATCTCTATATCTTCAAAAAACTTGATGAAATTCCGATTCTGGTGTCAATGCAAGGGGCCAATTTAGCAGAAAGACAAATCCAAGTCCAGCCAATTACCCTTGATGCAACGGGACTTCAAAGCGGCAATGAAGCTCCGGTTCAGCCTCCGAGACACCTCCCGTTCAAATTACGCTCGCGATAGCTTATCACGGCTTCGATTTAGAATGCGCTCGAGGATGGGCGGAACGGTAGGTCCGAAGGAGATCCTCCATCTCAACATGGGTGTAACGCTGGGTCGTGGAGAGGCTCTCATGTCCCAGCAGTTCCTGAATCGCTCTCAAGTCAGCCCCCCGATTCAACAGGTGAGTGGCAAAGGAATGACGGAACAGATGCGGATGTACATTCAGGAACAGAGCGCTCTTCTGGATATATCCATTCAACAGGCGCTGGACCGAGCGGGCCGTCAACCGGGTTCCCCTGAGGTTCAAGAAGAGTGCGTTGGGCTCATCCGTACGTCGCGTCCTCTTCAAAACGCGAGTTCGGACCGGAAGATAGGATTGAATCGACTCTGCGGCAGCCGATCCGAAAGGGATCAATCGTTCCTTCCGCCCTTTTCCACGCACTTTGAGCAACCCCTGTTTCAAGGAGATGTCTTCGATGTTCAGACCAACCAGTTCCCCTATGCGCATACCCGTGCCATAGAGCAATTCCAGCATCGATCGATCGCGCACCCCAGCTTCAGACGCTGTATCGGGCAAGTCCAGGATGGTCTCTACTTCCTGCAGACTTAGATACCTCGGATTCCTTTTCGGCAATCGGGGAGTCTGAACGAGTCGAGCCGGATTCTTCTCGATAACGGCTTCGCGGTGGAGAAAGCGAAAGAAGGACCGGACCGCGGCCAGTTTGCGAGCCACCGAAGTCTTCTGATTCCCCTTCTGATGCAAGGTTCCGAGAAAGTCGCGGATCGTGATGTGATCGATCTCGGCCGGTTCAATGCGGGCTTCCCCACGCCCTTGGCTGAGATAGGCGCGGAATTCCCCCAGGTCACGACGATAGGCGTTAACGGTGTGAGTCGAACAGTTGCGTTCGAGCTTTAGGTATTCGAGAAACGACTCAATCCATTCTTCCATCGTCAGGCACCCGCTCTGGAACTGGAACGGTCTACTTACTTGATATTGTAGGCCTTGAGCTTCCGATGCAGGTAGCTTCGCTCCATCCCGATCGCCGCCGCAGTCCGCGAGATATTCCCCTCGTTGGCCGCCAGGCTCTTCAAGATGAAATCCCGCTCGAATTCCTCACGCGCCCGCAACCATGAGTTACTTCCCCCGGCATTCTGCCCGTTGGCTGAAGCCTTGATGATCGAAAGCGGAAGGTCGAACTCGCACACTTCCTCCTTCTGGAGCATTATGACCAGTCGTTCAACAGTGTTCTTCAATTCCCTGACATTACCCGGCCAGTGATAGGCCTTGAGCCGATGCAGGGCTTCTTCTGAGAACGTCTTCTCCGATTTACCGTATCGCCGACTGAAAAGTTCCATGAAGTGGTCAAGAAGGAGCGGGACATCTTCCGGCTTCTGGCGCAGCGGCGGGACCTCGAACGGGATCACATTGAGCCTGAAAAACAGGTCTTCGCGAAACGTCCCGGCCTCAATGTGCTGCTCTAGATTCTTGTTTGTCGCCGCGATCACCCGCACGTCGACATCGATGCTGGAGTTACTCCCCACCGGATGGAAACGCTGTTCTTCCAGGACACGCAACACTTTCGCCTGGGTTTTGAGACTCATGTCGCCGACTTCATCCAGAAACAACGTCCCCTGGTGGGCGAGTTCAAATTTCCCTTTCCGGCTCTCCGTTGAGCCGGTGTAAGCCCCCTTCACACTTCCGAAAAGTTCGCTCTCGATCAAGTCATCCGGGATGGCGGCGCAATTCACTTCCACGAACTGCCGTTTAGATCTCGGGCTCTGCAGATGAAGCAGCCTGGCTACCAGTTCCTTTCCAGTCCCGTTTTCGCCGTAGATCAAAACCCTCCCCTCAGTAGGGGCGGCATAGACAATCTGCTGACGCAGCGCCTGCATCGGAACCGAAGTCCCGATCATCACCGTTTCACGCCGGACAAACTCCTTGAGACTCTCATTCTCCGTCTCGAGAAGCTGCTGGTTGAGTGCGTGTTCGAGCACCAGCATAATCTTGTCGAGCGAAAGAGGCTTTTCCACAAAATCAAACGCCCCGAGCTTGGTCGCCTGCACGGCAGTTTCGATAGAACCGTGTCCCGAAATCATGATGACGAAGGCGGTAGGTGCCAGCGTCTTGAGTTCCTTTAAGACGGCGAGCCCATCCATCCCCGGAAGCCAGACATCCAGGAAAATGACATCGTAGGACCGTTGTTCAACCTGGTGCAGGCACTCTTCGCCGCTCCCAACCGCGTCAACCGAGTAGCCTTCGTCCTCCAGGACGCCGCCCAGGGAACTCCTGACGTTATCTTCATCATCAACAACTAGTAACTTCGCCTTCATACCTCTCGTCTTCCCCGATTCAGCAGCGGGATTTCCATCACGATCCGAGTTCCCCGAGGCAGATTCGGCTCGGCCCGGATAAAGCCATCATGCTCAGAAACAATCTGTCGGACAATAGCCAATCCCAATCCAGTCCCCTTCTTCTTGCGGGAGAAATAGGGAAGAAAGAGATGATCGTAATCATCGACCGGTATACCGTGACCCGTATCCTCCACCGCAATCGTTACCGATGCACGGTCCTGGTTATGGGATGTCCTGATCCTGATCTGCCGTTCCCCTGGAACTTCAACAAGAGCATCCAGCGAGTTCTCCAACAGATTCACGAACACCCGCTGCATCTGCTCAGGATCAATCCAGATCAACTGTACCAAAGGATCGAAATCCCGAACCACCTCGACAGAGTTCAAATGCCCATCATAGAGTGACAGCGTCTTGTCTATCAGGGCATGCAAATCCGCATCCTGCGGCTTACAGATCGGAAGCCTGGCAAACCGGGAAAACTCTGACAACAGGTTCTTTAACCTTCGAGATTCCGAAACGATCATCCGAGAAGCTTCCCCTACCAACTGGCGAAAGTCGCGCAATTCAACAGATTCAGGGAGAGTCTCAGCCACTCGATCGAATCGACGGCTGATTCTCTCGGCCGACAGCTGAATTGGAGTCAACGGATTCTTGATCTCATGGGCCAGCCGGCGCGCCACTTCCTGCCAGGCGGCAAACTTCTCGGCCCGGATCAACTCGGTCAAATCATCGAGCACGATCAGGTAATCGAAATGCTCTCCGGAAGGTCCCGGGCTCGTCGTGATCGTCGCGGCGACATAGAGCTGGCTTTCATTCCGTCGAATGGTCACCTGTTTACGAGCCGTGCCAAAGAGCCGGGCCTTCTTCTTCAGTTCCCTGAACTCCAGGTAGAGTTCCTGGTCGGTGACAACCTTCATATGCCGCGAAAGGATCTCGCGAGGAGTTGTCTGTAACATCTTCAGCGCCGCCTGATTCACCGTTCGAATCACCTCAGACTCGTCCACGGTCAGAACCCCTGTCGCGATGTTCTGAAGCACTGCCTCGATGTAGCGTCTTCGCTCGTCCAACTGGATATTTGATTTCTGGAGTTCCTGGTTGGCCTTCTCCAACTCGGACCGGCTCTGCTTGAGCTGTGCCGCCATTTGGTTGAACGAGGCCACCAGGATGCCCAGTTCATCGACGGCATCGACATCAACGCGATGATCCAGGTTTCCACTGGCCAGAGCTCGCGAGCCCTCCGCAAGCGCCTCCAGTGGAACGGTCAACCGCCTCGCGATGTAGTTCCCCAGCCAGACGAAGGCAAAAACGACCGCCAGGGTGGTCAATCCCAGGATGAGCAGATAGTGGTTCCGGAGAGATGCCAGGGTCCCTCTCAACCCCTTGTAGACTTCATTCGCCTCTTGGACGCGAGCCGTATGGAAGGCGATGCTTTCCTGCTCTTCCATTTCGAGAAACAGAATGCCGCCTTCATTCAACCGGAGTCCCACGACCCCCCGATCCACGATTCCGGTCTCGGTGTTGACCCGCTTCTCCAAATCAACGATGGCGCCTTGTTCCAAAACACGTTGGATCCGATCGCCATAATCCCTGGGGATGGCGGAGTCGGCAGAGCTCAGGAGCCGGCCCTCGGCATCGGTCAGAACGACATCGCTGAACCCTACCTCGGCAGCCGCCTTCCGAAAGGCTTCGAAGTCATCCAGTCCGACCTTGCCCACCAGATTCACAGCAGTCGCAATTGCCGCTTTCTCCTGCAGTTCGTAATAGCGCGCTGCAATCTCGGACGAGGAATCCAGCAATTGCTCGGATGGCGCACTCATCCAATTGGTGAGGTTCTGATTGATCAGGCCAAAAGCCATAAAACTCATAATCAGCGCCGGAAAGAGCGAGAAAATGATGAAGGTCAGAACGAGCTTGCTCCGAATCTTGCTCCCCGGTTGGCCGGCATGCAGCTCAAAAAATAGATGGATCAGGGTCCGAGCCAGCACGAAGGTCAGGATCAGAACCGCAATAAAGATGAGTGCCCAGACAAAAGCCCAGAGGTTGAAATTCCACAGGAAGTTCCTGTTCCCCACCGATGATGGATTCAGGAAGATCACGCTGATCAGGAAAGCCAGCACAAAAAAGACAAGGAATCCAGTCAGCCAATAGATTCTGCGAAGGAGTTGCTTGCGTCTCATTGCGGGTTCTGCAGCGTTTCGCAGAGAAACAGTTGGTGACCTGTCCAGCTCACCTTATGGGTTGGAAACCCAGATCCCGGTAGCGAGCGTGTAATCCAATGACAGATCATGTTATTGTCACGTATTCTATCACTTTGAGATCACTATTCTTCCCGACTTGGTTCGGGATCATATTTGGACCTGGAAAGATATGCTTAGAATTGGAATTGACACAGGTGGAACGTTCACCGATTTTGTGGTTTTGGATGGCGACAAACTAACCGTCTTCAAGCTCCCCTCGACACCCGGTCAGCCTGAGAAGGCTGTACTCGAAGGGATTGCTCGCATCGTCGAAGGCCGGGACGAGTTCCTGATTCAGCATGGCTCAACCGTTGCCACCAATGCCTTCCTGGAGCGAAAGGGCGCCCAATGCGTACTCGTAACGAACCAGGGCTTTGAAGACATCCTCGAGATTGGGCGGCAGAACCGCCCCGGCCTCTTCAGCCTCGAGTCTTCCCGGCCAAAAGCACTGATCCCTTCTCGACACCGTATTGGAGTCAAGGAACGGACGGACTGGGAAGGCAAGGCGATCACTCCATTGGAGGCGAAGTCGCTGGACTGGGTAAAAGGCAAGGTAGCTCAGCTGAACCCGGAATCAATAGCCGTCGTCCTGCTCTACAGTTACCTGAACCCGGCGAACGAGCTGGCCATCGGCGATGCGCTCAAGGAATTGGGAGTACCGATCTCCCTTTCGCATCAGATTCTCCCTGAGTTTCGGGAGTACGAGCGGACCTCCACGACAGCTATCAATGCCTATGTCCGACCCATCATGTCCCGCTACCTGACCGCTCTGCAGGCCTCGCCGCAAGTCCCCGAGGGGAAGCTGGCCATCATGCAGTCGAATGGTGGTTCCATCTCGGCCGAATCGGCCTCGAGAGAACCGGTACGCACCCTGTTCTCTGGGCCGGCAGGAGGAGTCGTAGGCGCCTTCGAACTGTCTCGCATAGCTGGCTATGAAAAGGTCCTGACCATCGATATGGGGGGAACATCAACCGATGTGTGCCTCTGCAACAAGCGGATTGAGACAACTCATGAAGCGAGCATTGACCACCACCCGGTTTCGATTCAGATGATCGATATCCACACTTTAGGCGCGGGGGGAGGTTCTATTGCCTGGGTCGATGAAGGCGGACTCTTGAAGGTTGGCCCTCACAGTGCAGGAGCCGATCCGGGACCGATCTGTTACGGCAAAGGCACCGACGTAACGGTCACCGACGCCAATGTCTTTCTGGGCCGGATGAATCCCGACTACTTCCTCGGAGGTGAGATGCCCCTCTCTCCCGAGAAGATTGGTGCTGGGCTCGAAGAACTCGGCAAGGAACTGGGAAAGAGTTCTGAAACGACGATGTCGGCCGAAGAAGTAGCCGAAGGAGTCATTGAAATCGTCAATATTCAAATGGAAAGGGCGCTGCGCGTCATCTCTCTGGAGAAGGGCTATGACACTCGCGAATTCACGCTGGTGACGTTCGGAGGGGCAGGCGGTCTTCATGCTTGCGACCTCGCGCGATCGCTGCTGATCCCCCGGGTCATCGTCCCCCCGAGTCCCGGAGCTCTGTCAGCGTTTGGAATCCTCCGTTCCGATGTGGTGCAGGACGCCTCCGTCACCTCGGTGATCTCGACGTCGGATCCCGAATGGCGTTCAGCCCTGCAGAACCATCTGCAGAAACTCGATGAAGAGGTCATACGGAAGATGGCCGAGCATGGATTTGAGGACGGGCAGGTGGAATTGGAAGCCAGTGTCGACGCCCGGTACCTTGGCCAGTCCTACGAACTGAATACCCCGTATTCAAAGAATGTGACGGATGAATTCCATACCAAGCATGAACAGGTCTACGGGTACGCCAATCGAACCCTTCCGGTCGAGTTCGTCAATATCCGGATGCGCGGACGGGCCCGCTATCCGCTGCCTCCAATTCCAAAGACGCAGGCAACCGACGAGAACCCCGTCCCCGAGGCCCTCGTTTTGGAACGCCCGGTGATCCATCGAGGTAAGCCGGAACCGACCCGCTTCTACCTTCGAAACCAGCTCAAAGCGGGGAATCGCATCCAGGGTCCAGCTGTGATACTGGAGTACAGCGCGACAACGTTCATCCCGGCTGACTTCAGCGCGACGATCGATCCCTGGTTGAACATCGTCATCGAGCCGGTGAGTTAGCGAGGCAGGCAGGAAACGGCTAGATCAGCTTTTCGTGCCGCAGGCGGAGGGTGTAGAGCAAGATCCCGGCAGCGACGGACAGGTTCAGCGAACTGACGTTGCCCTTCATCGGAAGCCCGAGGAGAAAGTCGCAGTTTTCGCGGACGAGGCGTCGGACACCCCGACTCTCTCCGCCGACTACGACTGCCAGGGGGAGACTCGTATCGATTTCATCAAACCGCGACTCTCCCGCCATATCAAGGCCGACCACCCAGAAACCCGATTCCTTGAGCGTCTTGATCGTCTGTACCAGGTTGCCGACGCGGCAGACCGGCAAATGAAGGGCCGCCCCGGCACTGGTCTTGACCACAGCCGGTGTGATCCCACAGGTATGGCGATTCGGAAGCAGGACGGCCTCGACCCCGGCCGCTTCGGCAGTTCTGATTACAGCCCCCAGGTTGTGCGGATCTTCCACTCCGTCAACCAGGAGAAGCAGCCTCGGCCGCCGTTCGAGTACGTCATCGAGGGAAGCCAACTCGGCAGCCGCAATCTCAGCGATAACTGACTGGTGGGCCCGCGTTCCAGCCTTCCTCTCCAAGGCAGGCTCAGGCTCGAAATGGATGGGAATCTTCGCCGCTCTGGCCTGATCGATGATCTGCTGGAGACGCCGGCCGGCCTTCCCTTTCGCAATCGTTATCCGTTCGATGCGACGGGTATCGGAACTCAGCGCCTCGATAACAGCATTGATCCCATAGACGAGCATTCTTACACCGCGACCAGTTGATCAGACACCCGGTTGACCCGCTCCTTGACTCCCAGTATCGCAACCGGCAGTTCCAACTGGCTACCAGTTTCGATCACCGGCAGGATCTTCTCCAATTCAGGACCAGATGCTCGAGCGGTAATGGCGACACGGATCGGCCGAAATAGATTCTTCCCTTTCTGCCCCGTCTGTTCTTTGGCAGCGATCACACAGGCCTTGTAGCATTCGAAATCGACAAACTGGCTCTCAGATGCGTTCAACGCGTCCCGAAAAGCAGTGACCACTTCGATGGCGCCTTCCTGATCGAGAACATCTCGAACGTCTGGGCTGGCCAAATCCAATTCCGGATTGAAGGCAGAGACAAATTGCGCCTGGTGAGATAACTCGGAAAACCGATCGATATAGGGGATCAGGAGAGCCGCTAATTCCGCTCCCCAATTACGCGTTTCGGACGTGACTGGATCGGGCAGGAGCCCCGCTTTCTTCAAATAGGGAAGCGCCAGCTCCAATGAGCTTTCGGCGGACAGCATCTTCAAATGGCTGCGGTTGACCCAGTTGAACTTCTCGAGGTCAAAGGTCGCCGGGCTGACATTGACTCGTTCCAGCGTGAACTCGCGAACGATCTGCTCGACCTGGAGGATCTCGTTTCCATCTTCAGCTGGAGACCAGCCCAGCAGTGAAAGGTAGTTGATGGTCGCTTCAGGCAGGTAGCCCAGTTCCCGAAATTCAGCTATCGAAGTGGCGCCATGACGCTTGCTTAACTTACTTCCATCGGGACCCAGAATCGTCGAAAGGTGAGCGAACCGAGGCGGTTCAAACCCGAGGGCTTCGTAGATCAACAACTGTCGATGCGTATTTGAAATGTGCCCTTCACCTCGGATGACATGCGTGATTTCCATCAATGCGTCGTCGATGGTACAGGCGAGGTTGTACTGGGCTGAACCATCGGAACGGACAAGGATGAAATCTCCGATTGTTGAAGTATCCACCTCAATCGGGCCATAAACGAGATCCTCGAAGGAGGTCTTGCCCTCTCGAACCCGCAGACGGATTGTCGCCTCCTCACCTGCACGGACACGTGCCTTGGCAACGTTTCGGTCGAGGTCACGGCATCGGCCCGAATACTTAATAATCCCGCTTTCCCTCTGAGCTTCCCGGTCTGCCTCTAGCTGCTCTGCAGAGCAAAAGCAATAGTAAGCATCCCCTTTGCTCAAAAGCTTCCCTGCCCACTTTCGATAGAGTGAGAGCCTCTTCTTCTGCTGATAAGGGCCTCTCTCCCCACCGACTTCCACGCCCTCATCCCAGTCCAGACCCAGCCACCGCATGTCAGCGATCAACTGCTCTTCAAACCGTGACTCCGAACGTTCTGCATCGGTATCTTCTACTCGGAGAATGAACGTACCCCCAGACTTCCTGGCAAATAGCCAGTTGAAGAGGGCGGTCCGAACATTCCCAACATGGAGAAAGCCCGTTGGACTTGGTGCAAATCTAACGCGTACACTCATCGGCCCTATTCTACAATGCTTCCTAGGATCGGTGGCTTCGACGTGGAGTCGCAAGTGCCTTCGATTCCCTCACAGAATGAACCCTACTCCGGATTCTTTCGTCTGACCAGAAGTGAAGCTGGCAACATTTTGAGTTGATTCGACGGCCCTCTCGATTAGAATGGTGTCGTTTGAGAGGGATGCCGCTTAACAACAGGAAAGCTAAGTCATTGACGATACAATCGATTTGGACATAGAATGGTCTCATTCTTACAGATGTCCGTGGAATTGAACTTGCTATGACAAGACGCTATTTGCCAATCCTTCTGTTACCCGTCCTCGTATTCGCTCTGCAGGCAAATAGTGTCGCGAACTCCTCTTCCGGAAATCTGAGTGGACTTCTGCTCAATGAAGCGGGAAGGCCACTGGCCAACCTGGTCGTTTCTCTCCTGAGTTCGACGACATCCCAGTCCCTGCCGACATTGGCCCGGACAGACGCGCAGGGCAGGATTTTTCTGAAGGATCTCGCAGCCGGCACCTATCAGTTGATGGTAAAGAGTGCCCGGTACCGGAGTCCAGAACGACGGATGATAGAGATTCTCCCGAACCGGACTGCCGTTGTCACCCTGATCCTGCAACAGGTTTTTGGAGTCGAAGAAGGGTTTGATGAGAACCTCGGGATCAAGGCGTTGCTGCGCGGCTCGCAGAGCCGGCGGCTGGTCTTCCGACACAACACCGACCCTCAGGATATCTTCTCTGGAGAAGATGGCCCCAAGCGGCTTTTCCAGGACGCTGTTTTCCAGGTTTATACGAACAGCGGACTCGGCGGAAACTACTTCGTGTTTCCCGGTGACCCCTGGGGTGGAACATCCACCAACTTTGCCGTCGTTGATTCACTGGGTGGGAACTCTGACTACGTTTTCGCAGGACAGTTGAATTCCGGTCAGGACTCCATCTGGAGACTGAGAAACGTGCTCCGCTTTGAAATGAGCGATCGGCATTCCCTCCATGTCTTCCTGGGCTATGGAAGGATCAGCTTCGATCAGCCAAGCTTGTCCCTGCTGGATAATCCAGGCTCCCTGAGAGATGAGCCCGGAGGGTTTACGTCAGCCAGCAGCAATTCCCAGTTGCTCAATCTGGGCTTCGAGGACCGTCACAAGCTCGGCTCCGCTGTCACCCTGACCTGGGGATTGGAGTTGGATCAATTTCGAGGATTTGAGAAGAAGGCGTTTCTGAGTCCGTCCGCCGGCCTCGAAATCCGTCCGGCGGAAAAGACCCTTATCAAGCTCCAGATGGCGTCGAAGCGATCTACGACCGGTAACACGCTTGCGCTGCCAGAGGGAGACCAGATCAGCTTGGCCAACCCGCTGCAGATTGCCCGCGTTGGTAACATCGTCAGCTACGGGACTGCCCGGCACTACCAGGCCCAGTTGACGCAGTATGTCGGCTCAGACAACCAACTGGAGTTCGCGCTCTTCGAAGATTCGATGTTCAGTGGTTCGGTCCCGATCGTAGCGGTCTGGGAAGTGAGCCGCCAGATGGATCTCCTGCGGCTGCAGAATCATGAGGCGTTCAGCCGCGGATATCGCTTCACCATGCGGCGAAAGCTGTCCCAGAATCTCAGCGCCGAGATATCGTTTGTTCGGGCACAGGCTCCTGGTGTCGACGGCAGTCTGGACAACCTGAACTTCTTTAATGAACGATCTCAGTTGGTGGAGCGACGTCGATTCAATGCGATTTCGACGCGGATTGATGCCTTTGTACCCAGGTCACAGACCCAGTTGACAGCATTGATCAAGGTCGTCCCATCCTCTAACCCGCTGATCCCGCTGGATCTGATGTCGGATGTTTACGAAACCGGCAATGAGGGTTTTAACCTTTTTGTGCGTCAGATCCTCCCTCTTCCGGATCAGTTCCTTGGGTTGCTCGGACTTGAGTTCCTGACTCCCGAGCGGATCGAGGCACTGATCGACATCCGAAACCTGCTCGGCCAGGATCTCGGTGATTTCCAGACCTCGGATGGAACTATAAGACTCGTTCAGAACCCGCGATCGGTTCGCGGCGGCATCGCGTTCCGTTTTTGACAATTCGGCTGACGGCATTCTCGGACAGAGCTTCTCAAATCCCTCTCAGATAGTGGTTGAATAGCCTTATTCGCCGTACCTCCAAGAATATGGATTGGAATCCAGAATATTGGATCGGACTAAAAACTGAAGGATTGGATCGCCCCGTAAATTCGGGCCTTTTCCGCCGGAATTGAATCGAAACCGGGGACCACCTGGTCCTCAGGAACGATTGGCATTGAACGTGCTGTAAACAATATAGAGAGGAACTAGGTAGAGTTCCGTAGGGAGGTTGTCGCCTCCGCGAATGTGTGTGTTGTTTGAGAGGTTTTGAGGCTGAGATGGCGGCATTTGCCCGCGTGAAGACAATTCTGCTGCTGGTGCTGGTCCCCGTTTCGGTCTATATCGGGGTCCTCAACCTGCTCGACCGGCTGGACTGGAAGACTCCATCCGACGGCCTCGATCTGATCCAGACCGTCAACGGTGTCAAGGTTGCCCCGGGCGACTGGAGCCAGGTTTCCAGTGAGATTTCAGAAGGCGACCTTCTCGCTGATATCAACGGCATGGTCATCACGACCCTCGACGACTACTTCGAGGTCTTGGATGCGTTTGCCCAGGGATCAGAAGAGTCCTTTGTCGCTGACTACACACTTAAGCGGGCGGGAAGCGATGAAGAACTGACACTGCCAGTCCGGCTGGAATTGAGACCGCAATTCTCAGCGTCTGATATCCCCCTGCTCGTCGTGGCACTCGCATTTCTCGGGATCGGAGTCTTCGTCTACATCAGGAACGGCACCGCCCCGGGAGTCTTCCATTTCACGCTGCTTTGTGTTGTCGGCTTCATTTTGCTGGCCTATCGATTTTCCGGACGGGGGGATGGTTTCGACCAGGGAATCTACTGGATAACGGTCGGAACGATGCTTCTACTTCCACCATTGTTCCTCCATTTCTGCTCAGCCTTTCCCGCTCCGACATTCTGGGTTCGTGGAAGGGCGTACAGCCTGATCCTGGTCTACATCCCGGGGATTCTTCTCGGGATCGCCCATACCTTCTGGTTCATGGGACGCCTCAAGTTGATCGGGTTGCCAAGAACGCCCGAGATCGGGCATGTGTTTGACAAGGTGGAACTCGCCTATTTCGCCGGCTACCTCGCTCTTTCTGCGGTGATCTTGATTCGCTCAGGTGGGCGAGCCGAGGATCCGATTCACCGGAAGCAGATGCGGTGGATCAGTACCGGGACATTGCTGGGACTCGTACCTTTTTGTCTCCTTTACGTCCTGCCCTATCTTTTGGGCTTACGGATCACGACCTGGATGGAAGGGAGCGTTCTGGCACTTGTTTTCGTGCCACTCAGCTTTGGGTATGCTATCGCCAAGTTCCGCATCACCGATGTCGACCTGATCTTCAACCGTGGTATCGCTTACGTCCTGGCCAGTTCCACTCTACTGGCTTTCTACATTTCGGTCGCGGTGCTGATTACCCGCGCCCTCCAGGAATTCTCCCCCGGTTCGAGCTTCATCCTGCTGGCGGCATCCGCGCTGGCGGTTGCGGTGCTCTTTGCTCCATTGAAGGACAAGATCCAGGTACAGATCGACCGCCGGTTCTACAAGGATCGTTACGGGTACCGGCGTTCGCTGCTGGAGTTTGGCCAGACCCTGGGCTCTGAGATTCATCTGACCCGGCTGACTGAGAAGATCGCGGACCGCATCCAAAAAACACTGGATGTCTCGGCCGTGTCTATCTTCCTGCGTGAGGACGGCAATTCGGCCACGTTCCGGATGGAAACCGGGCTCAACCTCGATCGGGATACTCAAACAGTTTCGGTCCAACTCGAAGAGAAGGACTTGATCGACCTTGGCTACGGCGTAGGCTCCCTGGGTATCGATGCAGCGGGAAGCTCTTCCGTTCGGGCCCAGCTTTTCCGGTGGGGCATCCGGTATATCGAACCGCTTGCTGTACGTGGCAGGATTATTGGCTTCCTAGGTCTAAGCCGCAGAAAAAACGGCGATTTCCTGAGTACCGAAGACCTTGAAATGGTCGGCTCACTGGCCCGATATGCAGCCATCGCAGTGGACAATGCGCTCCTGTATCGATCCCTGGAAGCCAAGGCCAACGAACTCCTCCAGCTACGAATCTACAGCGAAAACGTTGTTGAGAGCATCCGACTGGGTGTGGCCGTCATTTCAGCAAACGGTGAGATCACCGTCTGGAACAGTGCGATGGAAGGCCTGACTGGTCTGGATCCCGCCGCTGCAATCGGAAAACGCATTCAGGACACCTTGCCGGAGAGCCTGCTCAGTGCACTACAGGAAATCGTCGACGGTCCAGACTGGCTGGTCAAAGGAGTGCGCCGGATTTTCAAAGCTCACCTCAGGACAAGCGACGACCAGACCCGCCTGATCAACATTACGCTCTCGCCATTCGTCTCTTACGAGAACATCAATACAGGCACCTTGCTGGTAGCGGACGATATCACCGAAAAGACTCACTTGGAAAACCAGGTACAGCAGGCAGAGAAACTCAGTTCCATCGGACTGTTCGCAGCGGGCCTGGCTCATGAAGTCAATACTCCGCTGACAGGTATTTCGAGCTACTCACAGATGCTACTTGAGGAGACCCCGGCCAGCGATCCTCGACATGAACTGCTCTCCAAGATTGAAAGGCAGTCGTTCCGGGCTTCAGAGATCATCAACAACCTGCTGAACTTTGCCCGTTTCTCCGACTCCGACTTTCAGGAGGTCAACCTGAACACGCTGCTGATGGATACCCTCTCTCTGCTCGAACCTCAGTTGCGACGAAGCCAGATTGAGATCAAAACCGAATTCGACGCGACCCTTCCCAAGACTCGAGGAAATGGTGGAAAATTGCAGCAGGTCTTTATGAACCTGTTTCTGAATGCCCGCGACTCAATGGCAGAAGGCGGTTGTCTGAGTCTGCGAACCTTTCGTAGAAGAGCCGACTTGGTAGTCCAGATTCAGGATACTGGAATGGGCATCTCAAAAGAGGACATCAAACGGATCTACGACCCGTTTTTCACCACCAAAAACGTAGGCGAGGGGACGGGCCTGGGGCTATCTATCTCCTATGGTATTATTCAGGAGCATTCAGGTCGAATATCTGTGGAGAGCACGCCTGGGACAGGAACGACCTTCTCACTTTATTTGCCTATAACTCGAGTTAACTAGGATCCAACTGTCTCATGTCAACCCCTTCCATTTTGCTGATCGATGACGAAGAGATCATGCGCGATGTCATCTCGAAGCTTCTCAAGAAAGAGGGCTTCAATGTACTGACCGCTGCCAACGGCACCGAAGGAATGGAAGTGTTGCAGGAAGAGGCCATCGACCTGGTTCTACTCGACCTCATGTTGCCAGGAAAGAGCGGCGCCGTACTTCTGCCCGAGATCCTCGACCTTGACCCCGACATCATTGTCATCATGATTTCGGCCTATGCTTCGATTGAAAACGCCGTCGAAGCCACCAAGAAGGGCGCCTATGATTTCGTCACGAAGCCGTTCAAGAATGAGGAGTTAATCCACATCATTCGAAATGGTCTCCGCCGGCGGAGCCTCGAACTCGAGAACCGGCGGCTCAGAGAGACCTTTGAGAAGCGCTTTGCCTTCCAGAACCTGATCGGTAAGAGCGAGGCCATGCAGCGAACCTTCGACCTGATCAGCCATGTTGGCCCCAGCCGTTCTACGGTGTTGATTGAAGGGGAGAGCGGAACAGGCAAGGAATTGGTTGCCAAAGCGATTCATAACTGCAGCCCCCGATCGGACAAGCCCTTTGTCGCTCTTAACAGCGGCAGCATTCCCGCGGATCTGTTAGAAAGCGAGCTGTTTGGGCATGTCAAAGGAGCCTTCACGGGTGCGGTATCCACCAAGAAGGGCCTTTTCGAGATTGCTGACACAGGCACCGTCTTCCTCGATGAAATCGGCACACTCCCCATGCAGACCCAGGCGAAACTCCTGCGGGTCATCCAGGAAAGGGAGTTCCGGCGGGTGGGTGGTCTGGAGAATATCAGGGTCGATGTCCGGATCGTGGCGGCCACGAATATTGATCTCAGAGAAGCGGTCGAAAGGGGTGAGTTCCGCGATGATCTCTACTATCGATTGAACGTGATCACGATCCATCTCCCTCCGTTGAGAGAGCGGAAGGACGATATCCCCCTGTTGGCCGAATACTTTCTAAACCGCTTCTGCGAAGCCGATGGCCGTGAGCCCTGTACGCTGGACCAGAATGCCCTCAAACTCCTGATTGAGTACGACTGGCCAGGGAATGTACGTGAACTGGAAAACGCCATTGAACGAGCTGTTGTACTAGTACCTGAAGACGGGGTTATCACGCAGGCCATTTTCCCACGCGACATCCTCGATTCAACATCAGTCAGTCTCAGCCGGCTTGGACTCAGTGCCAACGGGGCCTCCCTTAAGGATCTCGTACTGGAATTCGAGAAAAACCTGATTATCACGGCCCTCAAAAAGGCCGAATGGAATCAGAAGAAAGCTGCCAGTATGCTCAAGGTGAATCCAACAACATTGAACGAGAAGCTGAAGCGTCTCAATATCTCGATCCCTTGAGAGCCTCTCGCACTTTGACCTGAAGACTTGAGGGAACCTTCCGCGCCTAAGCAGCGTCACTTCTTTGCAATAGACGCAAGATTTCTGTAAATTTGATCCTTTTAGAGGGCTAGCCCATCTATCCAACGAAGCGCGTGTCCGGGCATTTCGTCCGGTGTCGCCCGACGTTGTTTCGGATTGTACGTTTATTCAGTCTAAGTTGATCGACTGGAGGGTAATGATTTGATAGTTGCACTCGGAGGACCTCTTTGGGAGTACTTCGGCCAGGGCGGCCCACTCATGTGGCCCCTGCTTGGCTGTTCCATTGCTGGTGTCATCTTCATCGTCGAACGAGCGATCGCCTACTACCGCGTCAAGGGAGACACGGCTGAGATCGTGAGCGAAGTCAGAGAGTCTCTGCTGCAGCACGAGCTGCGAAGATCCATTGAGATTTGTGAGAGCTTTGACCACCCCGTGGCGATCACGCTCAAGTCGGGCCTGCTTCGCTTTGGGAAGTCTCACGCTGAGATTGAGAAGGCGATGGAGAGTGTTGCGCTTCACGAGGTTTCAAAGCTGGAAAAAGGGCTGTGGATCTTGGCCACTATCGCCAACATCGCCCCGCTTTTCGGGTTTACCGGAACGGTCACTGGTATGATCGGGTCCTTTGAAGCTCTCGCTGAGGTCGGACTCGGAAACCCCGAGGCTGTTGCCGGCGGAATCTCGGAGGCACTCATTACAACGGCAACCGGATTGCTTATCGCACTGCCTGTCCAGGCCGCCTACAATTACTTCAACAACCGTGTTTCCCAGTTTGCCTTGGACATGGAGATCAGTTCGTCGGTTCTGCTCGAGACCTTCAGTGAAATCGAGGTTGGGGAGTAACAATGAGACTGCGTGAGCAGGTCTGGACGATCAAGCCAACAGTTCCGACAGCCTCGATGGCTGATATCGCCTTCCTGCTGATCATCTTCTTCATGTTGACGACCTCCTATTCTCCGGAAAAGACGAGTGTCATTCTTCCTGAGTCTCAAATCCGGGTCGAGGTTACGAAAGATCCCTCCATCATCGCCATCACAGAGGAGGGAAACATCGTCTTCACCTCGGGAGAAGAGACCTCGGTTCCCCTTGCGGGTCCCGACGAACTGGGCTTGATCGCGAAAGAGATCATTGAACTGGTGCCGGCAAAGGAATTCGTCGTCAAAGCGGATCGGAACGCGCGCTATGAGGCAGTCGATGGTGTCTTGGAGGCGCTGAGAACCAACGGAGTCAAGAGGATCGGGTTCTTGACCCGGGCCGAAGTGCAGAATTCGGAGAATCCTTGAGACGACTATGAGTAAGAAATCGAAATTCCGACGCTCACCTGAAATCCCGACAGCCTCGATGGCTGACGTAGCCTTCCTGCTGATCGTCTTCTTCATGTTGACGGCGGTGTTCACGACAACCCAGGGGCTGCGCTTTCAGTTCCCCAAGGATGATCCCACTCAACTCAACATTCAGCCCGAAGAATCGGTTCACATCAAGATTACCGGCGTCGACCAATTCGTCGTCGATCGACTCCCGATGACGCTGGCCGAGATCGGAGGGTATGTCCAGTCGAAGGTCTCGCAGAACCCCAAAAAGCCGGTGATTATTCAGACGATGCCCGACGTCCCCTACTACGTGATGGTGGACGTCTTCGATCTCCTCAAGCAGTTGGAAGTGCAGAATGTCTCGATTCCGACTGAGTCAGAGATCGAACGATGGCGGCAACTGGGATACTTCGAATAACTGCAACAAGGATCGGGACCCGATGAAAGTCCGGCTTTTCGGCATTTTGACCCTTCTTCTCTCCAGCCTGTCTCTTTCCGCTCTCGGACAAGGCGATTTCCAAAAAGGAATCTCTTACTACAAGCAGGGACAGTACGCCAAGGCGGTGCAGGAATTCGAACAGATCGTCAAGCAGAGCCCCGATTATGAGGCAGGATACCTGGTTCTAGGTGATTCCTACCTGAAACTGCGCCAGTTTGAAAAAGCGGCGCAGTCTTTTCACAAGGCTATTGATCTCGAAGGGGGGAAGTTCGTCTCCTACCGTGGTGCCGCAGTGGCAGAGTACAACCTGGGCCGCTATCAGGATGTCATCGCAACACTGCTCAAGGCCGAGGGCCTTGCCGGCACGGCACGTGAGAAGTATCAGTTGTTCCAGCTCAGGGGTTCCGCCTATTACAGCCTCGGCCGCTTCCGCCCCGCGGTTCGCGACCTCGAGCAGGCGACCTCGGTTCAACGAACTGATAAGACCGCGCTTCTCCAGCTTGGCATCAGCTATTACCAACTCAAGGAATTCGACCGGGCCAAGACAACGCTACAGCAAGTCCTCGGTCTCGATCCTGACCTGGCTGAGGCTAAGCGCTTCCTATCCCGGTTGGACTACCAGGAAGCCCTGGATGCGATTCGGGAACAACGCTACCAGGAAGCGGCTTCTCAGCTGACCCGGGTCGTCCAAGCCAGTCCCACTGACGGGGAAGCGTGGTTCAACCTTGGCCTCGCCCAGCTGTTTTCCGAAGATGTCGATGGTGCCCTCAAATCCTTCCTCCAGAGTGCCCAACTACTCCCGGAAAACTGGGAAACCCATGACCGCCTCGGCTTCATTTTCGAGACGAAGGGACAGTACGCGGCCGCTCTTCAGAGCTACAAGAAGGCTGCGGAACTCAACCCGGGCGGAACGAGTCCAGAGAGTGTGTCCCGCGTCGAAGAACGCATCCGCCGACAGCGCGAAGGGACTTGAGCACCCGAGGAACAGAGAAGGAACTCTGGGTCACGCTCAATGACTCGATCCAGGCGACGCTGAACCCTCTGAAGTGTTCCCAATGAGGCCTCCCTGGAAAGTGTGATTCTGGCTGTTTTCTTAGCCTTCTGGAGGGGTCAATCCGATAAGTTGACACCACTAAAACGTCATGACAAGATGCAGCTTTATGACGGTGTTAGAGAAGATTCGTGCACGTGCGAAATCAGTAAAACAGACCCTTGTGTTTCCGGAAGGGGAAGACCCTCGAGTGGTCGAAGCAGCCGCAATCCTGTGCCGGGAGGCGATTGCCAACCCCTTGCTGCTCGGATCCCCGAAGGTCATTGAATCAATCGCCCGGGAAAAGGGTTTCCAGACCTCTGGCATTGCGATTCAGAATCCTGTCGACTCTACTCAGCTCGAACGGTTGACAGAACTCTATTTCGAACGGCGTAAGCACAAAGGTGTAACCCGGGACGAGGCCGCAGACTATGTCCGCGATCCCGTCGCTTACGGAGCCCTTCTGGTCGCCGACGGTCAGTGTGATGGCTATGTCGCCGGAGCAGTCCGGACAACTGGAGATACGGTTCGGGCAGGAATCCGATGTATCGGACTCAAGCCTGGGATTTCGGTTATCTCGAGCTTCTTCATCATGGTCCTCCCCGATGAAAAATGGGGAGCAGACGGGGCCCTGATGTACGCCGATTGCGCTGTCGTGCCCGATCCAACCGCCGAGCAGCTCGTCGACATCGCGGTCTCCACGGCAGAGAACACCCGCATCTATCTGGAGGCCGAACCGCGAGTGGGTCTGCTATCCTTCTCCACTCGGGGCAGTGCCTCGCATCCGCTGGTCGACAAGGTATCGGAGGCCACTCGATTGCTCCGACAGCGGTGTCCCGATCTGAAGGTCGATGGTGAACTGCAGCTCGATGCCGCACTCATTCCGGGAGTTGCGGAAAGAAAGGCTCCAGGCAGCCCCCTTGAGGGTCGTGCCAATACACTCATTTTCCCCAATCTTGACGCGGGGAACATTGGATATAAACTCACCCAGAGACTCGCAGGTGCACAGGCTATTGGCCCAATCCTGCAGGGCCTCGCTAAACCACTCAACGATCTGAGTCGTGGATGTTCCACGGAGGATATTGTTAATGTCGCCGCCATCACTGCGGTGCAGGCGGCTGAGGGGAAGAAAGATCATGTCATTTATTGAGTCAATTATCGGAAGAGAGATTCTGGATTCGAGAGGAAACCCGACGGTCGAGGCCGAGGTCATGACCGATGAGGGTGTAATTGGGCGTGCAGCAGTGCCTTCAGGTGCTTCCACGGGAGAACACGAGGCCCTGGAGATGCGGGATGGCGATAGTGGGCGTTACCTGGGCAAAGGTGTCATCCAGGCCGTCACAAATATCGATGAGACAATCGCCCCTGCCTTGATCGGCATGTCGGTTCTCGATCAGATCGAGGTTGATCAGGTCATGCTGGCGATCGACGGCACGGAAAACAAGAAGAACCTGGGCGCCAACGCAATGCTGGCCGTTTCGCTTGCCTGTGCCAGGGCTGGCGCTGACACCCTGGGACTACCGCTTTATCAGCATCTCGGTGGCGTCAATGCCAGTCACCTTCCCGTCCCGATGATGAACATCCTGAATGGTGGAGCTCACGCCGACAACAACGTGGACTTCCAGGAATTCATGATCATGCCTTTCAATACCGCCTCCTTTGCCGAGGCCCTGCGCATGGGAGTTGAGACGTTCCACCACTTGAAGAAGGTCCTCAGCAGCCGCGGTTACAACACCGCCGTGGGAGATGAAGGTGGCTTTGCACCGAACCTCAAGTCGAATGAAGAGGCTGTTGAAGTCATCCTCGAAGCGATTGAGAAGGCAGGGTACACACCCGGAGAGGATATCGTCTTGACCCTGGATGTTGCCGCCAGCGAACTGTACGACGGATCTGGCTCATATGTCTTCAAGAAATCGGGCGGAGCCAAGCTGAGTGCCGAAGGCATGGTCGAACTGTATGGCAAGTGGATTGAAAGCTATCCGATCTACTCGATCGAGGATGGGCTGGCCGAGGACGATTGGGCAGGCTGGAAGCAACTGACAGATGCATTGGGCCGAAAGGTCCAACTGGTCGGTGATGACCTGTTCGTCACCAATCCAAAGCGGCTCCAGCGGGGAATCGATGAGGGAATCGGCAATTCGATCCTCATCAAGTTGAACCAGATCGGCACCCTGACGGAAACGTTGCAGACCATCGAACTCGCTAAGGTCAATGGGTATACCAACGTTATTTCTCATCGTTCAGGTGAGACGGAAGACGCATTCATTGCCGATCTTGCTGTAGCGACCAATGCCGGGCAGATCAAGACCGGTTCAGCTAGTCGGACAGATCGTGTTGCGAAGTACAACCAGCTGCTCCGAATCGAAGAGGAATTGGGTGAACAGGCTGTGTTTGCCCGGCTCCGGAATCTGTAGATAAAGAGAAGGACGGAGAGAATTAGTACTCCAAGTGAAAGCCAGGGGCGTTTGACCCCTGGCTTTTCTATCAGTGTCGTAATCCCGACCTGGAATGGTCTGCACCTGCTCCGGGAGAATCTGCCCTCGGTGCTCACCGCAGTCGAGTTCTACCGGGCTAGATCGGGGGCAGCAGTCGAAATCCTTGTCGTTGACGACGGAAGTACCGACACTACAGTCCAAGACCTGCCAGATGAATTTCCCCAGGTAAAACTGATCATTCGGCCCCGGAATGGAGGTTTCGCAAAAGCCTGTAACACGGGGTTCAAAGCGAGTCGTCACTCGCTCGTTGCTCTGCTCAATAACGATGTCGACCTCGACCCCGAGTACCTGCTGCATATGGCATCTCATTTCGAAGACGAAGACGTCTTTGCCGTCACGGCAAAGGTCTACGAGTGGGACTCGACAACATTTACGACCGGCGGTCGTTACGGGAGGTTCCGACGGGGCTTCTGGAGCGTCTACTTTAACTACGACATTCCGTGCGATGCAGCTGCCTGGATCGATGGACGCAAACTGTTTTCGGC
This sequence comes from Acidobacteriota bacterium, assembly GCA_020350445.1. Classification (GTDB taxonomy): domain Bacteria; phylum Acidobacteriota; class UBA6911; order RPQK01; family JAPXNP01. The sequence continues at coordinate 2,502,049 of CP070717.1, forward strand.
CTATGCAATTGGTGGATTTGCCACCTACCACCGTGAAAAGCTACAGCGGCTGGACGGCTTTAACGAACTGCTCTCCCCCTTTCACTGGGAAGATGTGGACCTCTCCTATCGCGGCTGGAAACGGGGCTGGAAGATCCACTACGAACCCCGCAGCACAGCTCGTCACCGAACCAGCGCTACCATTGATGCGCATTATCGAAAGAAACATGTAGACGCCGTGTCATTTCGAAATCGACTGCTCTTTCACTGGATCAATCTTCACAGCCCAAGCTTCTTGATCCGACATCTGCTGATGCTGTTGGTTCTGACTGCCACTCGAGTTGTGGCCCTGGACTTTTACTTCTATCGCTCCCTGTACGAGGCTATACTGAAACTCCCCGAAGTCCTGAGTTACCGAGCCGCTGAGCGAAAAGCGCTTCGAAGATCCGATACTGAGGTAGCTCGGATGCTGACGGGTTTTTATGGAGCCGCCCCGATCGAGGTGTATTTTTCGCAGAGAGAGGTCCTGGAGAGACATCCAGAAGCACAGTGAAGAAGTTATCGGGAGTCATAATCACTTATAACGAGGAGCGTAAGGTTCAGACGGCACTGGAGAGCCTGCGGCCGGTCTGCGATGAAATCGTTGTGGTTGATTCGTTTAGTACGGACAGGACACCGGAACTCTGTCGAGCTCTTTGCGATAAGTTTCTCCAGACGGAATGGCGAGGTTACGCCGCACAGAAGCAGTTTGCCGCAGATCAATCTTCGGAACAGTGGGTACTGAGCCTCGATGCGGATGAACGGCTGTCCGACTCTCTAACCCGTGAACTGCTCGACTGGAAGGCGTCGTCCTACGCTGATCACTGTGGCTACCATATCCCTCGGATCACCTGGTTCATGGGGCGGTGGATCAGACATACGACCTGGTACCCCGACTGGCAACTACGGTTGTTTCGAAGAGACGTCGGAAAATGGACTGGAGGAAGAGTACACGAGGGTATCGAGGTTCCTGGTTCCACCGGACGCTTCGAAGGCCACATTCAACATTACACCTACGAGTCGATTTCAGAGTACCTGAGACAGCTCGAGACCTTCTCGAGTCTTGCAGCGGTTGACAGCCTGGAAAAGGGTAAGACGACGAGTGTGGCACGGGTTTGCCTGTATCCCGGAATCATCTTCCTGAAGAACTACTTCGTCAAACGCGGTTTCCTCGACGGATTTCCCGGATTGGTGGTCTCTGTCTTAGCGGCTGTATCGAGCTTTTTCAAACAGCTGAAGCTCTACGAGCTTTCAGTGACCTCCACACCTGGAAATCGCTGGACCGGTTCCCCTTCGAAAGGTTCAGCTCCAACTTCAAGTCCACCAAAACCGTGAACTGGTTTCCCCTATGACACTGCGAATTCTTTACGTTGATACAGAAACGGTCTGGAGAGGTGGACAGGAACAACTCTTTGGCCTGATGGAGGGACTGAAGCGCCGCGGTCACGATATCTGGCTGGCGAGCCCAGAGGGATCTCCACTCAGCGAAAAGGCCTGCAGAGTTGGAGTGTCGACCGTTCCATTCCGACAGCGCTCTGAGGTCAGTCCTCTCGCGATAATCCGCCTACTCCAGATCGTCAGGAAGCAGAACTTCGATCTCCTGCATCTGAATACTCCAAGGTCGGTGATTGCCGGAGGGCTTGTCGGCAAGTTGAAATATGTCAAGGGTGTGCTGAATTCCCGGCGGGTGAACTTTCCGCTCAGGACGCGATTCAGCCGACTGAAATACAACTGGCTGATCGACAGGATTCTCACGGTATCGTCCAGCATTCAGGAAACTCTGGTGCATGCCGGTGTCCGGCCTGAACTGGTGGAAACGATCTACGAAGGCGTTAGCCTCAGCTGGATCGATGGTCTTGAGAGGCCGGTGATCGAACCTCGGGCCTCAGGTCAGGTGGTTGGAATCGTCGCCCACTTAAGCGGCGAGAAGGGCCATAAAGACCTCCTGCACGCTGCCTCCATCCTGTACCCACGGTTTCCGAATGTCGAATACTGGCTCGTGGGGGACGGACCTCTACGTCCCGAACTGGAACGCCTGGCGAACAACCTGGGGCTGCAGAACTCAGTGAGATTCCTCGGTTTCAGGAACGACAGTGAAGCCCTCATGAAACACTTCGACATCTTCTGCCTCCCATCCCTTTCTGAAGGACTGAGTTCCGCCATTCTGGCTGCAATGGCCAGTCATTTGCCGGTCGTTTCAACCGAGGTCGGTGGCATCCCTGAACTTGTGATCGAAGAGAAGACGGGCTATCTCGTAAAGCCTGCGGACTCCCAGGACCTGGCACACGCCCTGGGGCGGTTGCTGGGAGACCGGGAACTGCAGATTCAGTTCGGTAAGGCGGGCCGAAATCGAATTGCCCAACATTTCACCGTCGTGCGTAAGCTCGACGCTACCGAAGCGAGCTACAGTCGATTGCTTCGCGTCAAGTCCCTCAGATAAGATAAGCCCCTTTGATGCAGGTAGGACGAGAAAGGCTTGTCGGCCTTCAGAATGGGTAACAGGGTGGAATCAGCACACGTCATCGCAAAGAACCGGAAAGCCTTCCATGAATACGAGATCCTGGAACGCTTTGAGGCGGGAATGGTGCTCCTGGGGACAGAGGTCAAGTCCCTGCGTGACCATCGCGTGAACCTCAAGGAAGCGTACGCCAAGGTCTCCGGCGGAGAAATCTGGCTTGAAGGCTGTAACATCAGCCCCTATTCGCACGGCAATATCACCAACCATGAGCCCTTGCGCCCTCGGAAACTCCTGCTTCATAAGCGTGAGATCAGCAAACTGATCGGCGAAGTCACACGGGGAGGGCTCACCATTGTCCCGCTACAGATCTACCTGAAGAAAGGAAAGATCAAGATTGAGATTGCCTTGGCCCGAGGCAAGAAGTTGTATGACAAGCGGGAAACCGCCAAGCGCAAGACCATTGAACGTGAGGTAGCTGCTGAACTCAAGCGGAGATGAGAGATGCGAATCGTTGGATTTAATGAAAGCTGGACAACACTGGAATGCGATGTTCTGATCGTACCCCTGTTCTCTGACGACGATTTGAGCCATCCAACCGTGGTCCAGGTGGATGAACTGCTGGCGGGTCAACTTCGTGAACTTATCGATTCGAAAGAGTGGAAGGGGAAAGCAGGCGACACGCTCAACCTGGTGAGCCCACGCCGTTCCAGAATTCGGCGTATCCTCCTTCTTGGACTGGGCAAGCGACAGGATTTCGACCTGGCAGGTCTGCGTAAGTCTCTCCTGACCTCGTTGAGGCGGCTGAATCGGCCGGAAATAGGGCGACTCGCTGTCATTCCCCGGTTGGGCTCCCGAAAGGATGAAGCCTGCCGGGCGACAATCGAAGGCGTTGTCCTGGGTACGTTCAACCCGGGATTACACAAGAGCTCAAACTCGGATGCGACTCGAATCGAGGAACTCGTTCTCATCGGTAAAGCCGATGAGGCCAAATGTCCGAAGCTGCAACTCGATCAGGCAGCAGTCCTGGCGAGGGCAACGAACTTTGCTCGCGACCTTGTCTACCAGCCTTCCAATCATCTCGGCCCGGCCCGCTTCTGTGAGATCGCAACAGAAATGGCGGAAGCGACGGGGCTATCATCCGAGGTTTTGGAATTAGATCAGCTCAGAGAACAGGGGATGAACAGCATTCTTGCAGTAGCGCAGGGAGGTGGCGAGACTCCACGCCTGCTGATCCTGGAATACCGGGGTTCATCGGAACCCAAGAGTGCACCGATCGCCCTGGTTGGTAAAGGCGTTACCTTCGACAGCGGCGGCCTTTCCCTGAAGCCGGCCCAGGCGATGGAAGATATGAAGGTCGATAAAGCCGGAGCTTGTGCGGTTCTTGGAGCGATGAAGGCCGTTGCCGAGCTGAAGTTCAAGACTGATGTCGTCGCCTTGATTCCCCTGGTGGAAAACATGCCCGGCCCACTCGCCCAGAAACCGGGGGATGTTATCTACTCGCTCAGTGGCAAGACGGTTGAAGTTCTCAACACGGATGCTGAAGGCCGACTGATCCTGGCTGATGCTTTGACTTACGCGATTCGACGCTTTTCGCCCTCCTGCATGATTGATATCGCCACGCTCACAGGGGCCTGTGTGGTAGCGCTTGGCCAGGAGCGGGCCGGGTATTTTGCGAACAGTGACGGGCTGGCCCAGGAACTCGAGCGCGCGTCCACAGCAGCAGGGGAAAAGATCTGGCGCCTTCCCCTTGACCCGGTCTATCGGGATGCGCTCGACAGCAAGATCGCCGATATTAAGAACATCGGCGGACGATGGGGGGGCGCGATAACTGCGGCGAAATTCCTACAGGAATTCGTGGAGGATGTACCCTGGGGGCATATCGATATGGCCGGAGTGGATCTCTTCACCGGAAGTGATGGGCTGGGCCCAACAGGTTTCGGCGTTCGTTCTCTGGCTCATTTTGTCCGCGGTAGAGAATCCTGATTCACCGCCCTGCTGAGAGCTTGAGGCCGATTTCAATTGCCAACAGCATGCTCGAGTATGAGGCCTGATTGCTCCCCGCAATGTCAAAGGCTGTTCCGTGGTCGGGCGAAGACCGAATGATCGGCATTCCCAGTGTGACATTGACTGCCGTATCGAAGGCGACCAGCTTCAGTGGGATCAGACCTTGATCATGGTACAGAGCGACGATACCCGAAAAATCACCTGCCAGTACCCTTCGAAATATGGTATCCGGAGGATATGGGCCACTAAAGCTCCCGCTGCCGAATGCCTGTTGCAGTCTGGACACCAGCGGTTCAAGGATCTGCTCTTCCTCCCGCCCGAACAGTCCCCCTTCTGAAGCATGGGGATTCAGCCCTGCCACAGCGATGCGCGGATTCTCGTGGCCCAGGGATTCCAGAGCCCGATAGAAAAGGCTGCACTTCCGTTCCAGACGATCGGCTTTGAGTTGAGCAAACACCTCCCGCAGGGAACAGTGAACCGTCCCAAGGAGTACATTCATCTGCTCTGAGAAAAAAGCCATCGTCGGCTCCGCTCCTTCGAAGAACGAGCCGACGAACTCGGTTTGCCCCGGATGGGTGAAGCCGTGGAGATGCAGGGACTGCTTGTTAACCGGGGCCGTCACCAGCGGCGATATTCGCTCGTCCCGACAATGGAGAACCGCCTGCCTCAAAGACTCGTAGGCAATGGCTCCCGCTGCGGACGAAACCGTACCCCAGGGAGGAGGATAGGGATAGTCTCCCACATCACACACCTCGACGGCAGACCAGTCGAGGTCGAGCCGCAGATGCTCGTCCAGCTGACTCAAAAACTTGCCAGAGCCAAAAATCGTCGCTTTCAGAGGGTGCTGTTGCTGAACTGCAACTAAGGATTTGAGCAGAATCTCAGGGCCAATCCCGTGGGGATCACCCATCGAGAAAACCACCTGCCCGGAGGACACGGGCCAAGCAGGGCTAGTTTCCTCTTTCACTCGGAAAGAACCCTACCTCAGGCTGATTCAACTCCTTGACTTCATTGAGCTTATACATGTACTTAATCGACGACTTAAGAATCAGCAGGTTCGGCTTCTCCTCGCGGTTGACCTTGATGCAATTTTTGTCATACCACTCGATGATCCCTTGAATCTCCTCCCCGTCGACAAGCAAGACGACCATCGGAGTCTTGTTGGCCATCTGCTTCAGATAGTAGTACTCCTCGGCGTTCGTCTGCTCAGGTGGAACCTTCTTCTTCTGATTCCGCGTGTATTTTGCCTGCTCCTGCTCACGCAGATCCGATAGGGATGGGCGAATTAGTTTACGATTAACCATTAGAACTTCTTTCTGAAATATATGCGAACTAGAGATTCAATTTCTGAGGGGAAGCCCCTTCTCAAGTAAGGCCTATGTTAGCATTCAATGCTTGGCTTTAACAAGGACAAAAAGGTTAGAATAAAACTTATCTTTAAATGAGAATTCACATCTTTTTAATCCTCTGTTGTTTATTCTTCTTGCCGTCAATAGCCCAGCCCCGGCGGCCTGGGGGGAAGCCTGTCCTGATCCGGGATGACCAGACGCAGCAGGAAGAAGAAGAGAAGGTCATCATCCAGAATCCGGCCGAAGCGAAGCGGCACATGGGGGTTGGAGACTTCTACTACAAGCGGCAGAACTATAAGGCTGCCGCCGAGCGCTACCGCACCGCAATCGACTACGCCCTCGACTGGTATGAGGCCTACGACAAGCTGACCAAAGCGCTTGCCAGACAGGGCGAATATGACGCTGCGATCGAGGTCTGCAGCCTCTTCGAAACGAACAACCCCGATTCCGGTGAGATCGAAAAAGCCCGGAAGAGAGCTCGCAAGTTAGAAGAGGAACGCGGGCGAAACTAGCAGTTCAGGAACTGCCTCCACAGTTGCCGCCACACTGCCCACGGTCTGAACCGAGCAGGTCTCCCTCCGCTGTGAAGTTCAGGCAGCATTTCAGACGTCCGCACATACCCGACAACCGATTCAGGTTCATACCCAGACCCTGCTCTTTGACCGTCCTTACACTGACCGAGGCCAAGTCCTTGAGGAATCGCTTCGAGCAGTTCTCACCCTGTCCGCAGCAACCCATCCCGCCGACAAGTTTCGCCTCGTCCCGCGCTCCAATCTGGCGCATCTCGATTCGAGTTCGAAGCTCTCGAGCCAGATCCTTGACCAATTCACGGAAGTCAACACGGTGGTCTGCCGTGAAGTAGAAGATCACACGGCTCCCATCGAAGATGTACTCGACACGGGACAGCTTCATCGGGAGGTTCCGCACGACAATCCGCTTCCGGCAAAGGCGATAGGCGTAATCCTCGCGATCCTCCTTCTTGGCGTTCAGGTAGAGGTCCTTTTCCGTCGCACGCCGCAGAGCCTTATGGTACTTCTGTGTGCCCAGGTTTTCAGGGACATGCCCATCGACCACCATGCCCAGTTCGGCTCCCCGTCCGGTTGAAACAATGCAGCAATCCCCGACGCGCAGCCCAAGGTCATGGGCCAGAAACTCACCCGTCTTGCTGTCATTGGCAAACTTGACTGTGACGATTTGCACCATGGCGGTCCACTCTTACTGCGAGACAGTATACTTCAACTGAATTCCTCTTGAAGATCCTCCAGCCAAAGGGCTTCAAACGCCATCAACGGATTGACATACCGCTCGACGTCCCGCTTAGCCCGGGAAACATGTTTCTGGAAGTCTCGAATCGACTCGACCGAAGTTACCGCCGTCAGCTTTTGAAGCTCACGGATCCGATCGTGATTTACCACCCGGTCCGGAGTGTCCACGTGTAAGTAATAGAGGTCATAGCAGATCAACTGGATCTGTTCTAAAAGCCGAACGGTCTCGTCTCTCTTCTTGATCTTTGGCCGCAGTTCATTCGATTCCGCCGCCTCAAAGACGGTCTGAAACCGGCGATGGGCAAACCAACCGGAAAGGATCTTCAACATCAGATCCCGCTCTTCCAAGGTCTGATCAAGGTCCAGGGCAATGGCCCGGCCAATACTCCCCTGGGCAAATCTCGATCGGATCTCGGCCCGATCCATGGATCCATCCGATTCCAGGCACGACTGTATCTCCTGCCGGCTGAGGGGCTGGAACGCAAAGGTTTGACACCGGGACCGGATCGTCGAAAGCAGCAGTTGGGGATACGCCGTCACCAGTATGATCCTGCAAAAATCCGGAGGTTCTTCGAGCGTCTTCAAATGCGCATTCGCCGCTTCTGGCCCCATCCGATCCGCCTCATCGATGATGAAATACCGCGTCTTTCCCTCGAATGGCCGATACTGGATCTCTTGATTGAGCTTTCGGATTGTCCCAATCTCTATCGTATTCTTCTCCCGCTGAATCAGGACAATATCAGGGTGGTTTCCGCTCAATGCTTTGATGCAGGACGGACAACGACCACAGAGGTCGCGATCGACCGGATTCCTGCAATTCGCCGCAGCCGCCAGTAACAGAGCGACTGTCTTCTTACCCACACCATCAGGGCCAGAAAAGATTGTCGAAGGAGGAGTCCTCCCGGTGCGCAGCAAGCCCAGCAGCCGTTCATTTCCAACAACTTCACCCAACCGGGTTGGAGCACTCACAGCCGTTCTCCAATAACAGCGACGACCCGCCTGAAGACTTCCTCCGGCAGGCCGGTGGCATCAATGACCGCAAACCGTTCAGGTTCAGCGCGAGCCAACTGAAGATACCCCTCACGGACCCGCTTATGGAACTCAAGGTTTTCCGCCTCGAAACGACCGAGGTCCTCCATTTCCGATTCCTGATTCCTGCTGCGGGCCCTCTGCAATCCGACCGACACTTCGAGATCAAAGACGAGCGTCAGATCGGGTTTTCGAACGCCAATCAACCGTCCGATCTCCTCAATACGCTCAATCCCAATCCCCCGAGCATAGCCTTGATACGCCAGTGTCGCATCGTGGTAGCGATCGCTGATCACCGTAATACCCTGTTTCAATCTCGGTTCTACGACTTCTTGGAGATGCTGGTAGCGATCCGCCAGATACAAGAGCAACTCAGCAATCGGCTCGCGGGGTGCGCCGTCGGTCCGGAGCAGCACCTGTCTCAACTCCTGGCCAAACGCCGTACCACCCGGTTCGAGTGTCACCGCATAGGGAACGCCTCGACGTGTCAGTTCTTCGGTCAGCAGCTGAAGCTGCAGGCTCTTACCCGAACCCTCGATTCCTTCAAAGGTGATGAATTTTCCTTGCACCAACCGCCTTCTTCCCTGCAATTGCTAAGCGAACGACATAGTAGCATAGCGGATTTCAGGGGACGACCCAGAGGAGGAATCCTCTATTCAATCCGTTATACTTAGGCCGTGCAGCACATCAGCGAAAACCTGGTCAGTCTGAGAGCGAAAGTTGCCGAAGCAGCAGAGCAGGCGGGACGGTCGCCAGAGGAGATACGGATTCTCGCGATCTCGAAGACATTCCCCGCCGAATCGGTAAGACTCGCCGCTGCCGCAGGCCAGGTACAGTTCGGAGAGAACCGCATCCAGGAAGCGCGTACGAAGATCCCTGAAGTCAATCTGCCCGATCTCGAATGGCATATGGTCGGACACCTCCAGTCAAACAAGGTCCGCCTGGCAGTCCAGCTTTTCGAGGTCATCCAGAGCGTGGACAGCGAACGCATTGCCAGGAAGATCGATCAGGTTTGCAGCGAGCAGGACAAGATTCAGTCGATCTTTATCCAGGTGAATGTTGGGGATGAGATACAGAAGGCAGGGGTTCCCGTCGAAAAGGTCGCCGAACTGGTCGAGATAGTTGATGAACTGCCCCACCTGAGCCTTCAGGGGCTGATGGCCATACCTCCCTACGATG
>CP070717.1:2511450-2522399 GCA_020350445.1 Acidobacteriota bacterium
GAACCGCCCCAGAGAGTCGGGGTTGTTTGCCACGTGCGATGGCAGGATCTTGACGGCGACCTCACGCTGAAGCTTTGTATCACGAGCCCGGTAGACTTCACCCATTCCACCAGCCCCGAGTGCCCCGAGGATTTTATAGTGTCCGAGTACCTGGCCAATTTCTAAGCTCATTTGTCTCTGTTGAAACGTCTGAGTCGCATCATTTATTCAGCCGGAATCCATATCTGGGATCGCCTTCCGACTGTCTCCCCTACGGTCGTGTTCAAGATACAGTTCCTCTCGGGAACTGCACCTTCTACTTTACTAGAACGAAATCCCGGCAAGAAAGTTCTGCCCGGGACAGGTTTTCCTCGCGTGCATGGTGCAACACTTCCAATCTCAAGGGTCAATTCGCACCCTGAACCAGGCGAACGATGGCGGATACCGCAAAATGGTCCGAGGGATAGCGGCCACCGAAATGATCTCGCCGAATCCCAGCGTCCAGAACCTCCACGTCTGGAGAAGCCAGGATGTAGTCAATCTTCTCGCCGTCCGATCTGCCCTCGAAACCATTGAATGTTCCCACCGGCTTCGCTCCGGGATGAATCCTGCGAAAGGTATCGAACAGGATCAGGGTCGGTGTGATGGATCCCTCCTCCACCTGGATCGCCGTTCCCCTTGTCAGGAAACGGATGGCCGGATTGTTCTCGCCGGCATTGAAATCGCCCATGACGATGACCGGATCCTTCGTCTGGCGAGAGGCAATGCGTTCCTGAAGAAGAATGGCACTGCGCTCTCTCGATGGTTGGGAGCGGTGGTCGAAATGGGTGTTGTAGACATAAAACTCGTTGCCCGCTCTGAGGTCACGAAATCTGGCCCAGGTACAGATCCGCGTGATCGTGTTTCCCCAGTTCTTCGATCCCGGAATCTCGGGAGTATCGGAGTACCAGAATGTGCTCTGATCCTCTACCCGGAACCGGGTGGTGTCGTAAATCAGGGCAGAGTATTCGCCCTCGATGTCTCCATCGTCTCTCCCTACACCCACCTCATCAAAGGAACTCAAGGAGCTCCTGATTTCGTCGATCTGAAAGCGCAAAGCTTCCTGCAGCCCCACAATCCCAGCCCCCGTGTCCTTGATGAGCTGAACCACGAATCCTTTGCGCAGCATCCAACTGTTAGTTCCGTCTTTTGCAGAACCGTACCGGATGTTGAAGCTCAGTAGATTCAGTTCGGCGTCTCCCGAAGAGGCTTGAGTCGTCCAATATGCCGGGTGAACCGAGCAGAGGGCTCCCAGCAGGAGCAGTAGGATTCCTGAAATCCGCCTAAAAGTCATCGTTGATGCACCTCGCAAAGTCTCAAACAACTTACTTCTATCGAATGCGCCACCGCTTGGCAAGGAGTCCTTTGCGATATCTTTGAATCGAAAGCAGCATTATTCCCAAGTTTGAATTTGTGCATAAGATCGACAATAATCCTGAGATTAGGAGGTTGAAATTGTCGGAGACTACTCAGGCCAAAGCAAGACTTAATGAGATTCAGAAAGAGGCTAACGCGTTGCAGAAGGAGGCCACTTCCTCCTTTGAACAACTTATGGCAATGGCTGAACGGGCGGTGGAGATTGCCAAACTGGCTCGAAAGTCGCGGATACGGTTGGAGACGCTGAACGCAGAGGCGCTCTATCTCAGCCTTTCGGAAGGCCTGGAGTGGAATGAAGTCGACACCCCCGAATCGCCTCCGGAGAATCTGGATCGAATCTGGAAGAGTCTGAGGGCCGAACTCCTCCCCGTCACCGCTCAGGGGGATTGGCTCGAGAAGATTCGAAACCTTGAGAAGGACCGTTCCGAGAAACCGTTTCTCACTCCTGAAGAACGGGAGGCGTTGGAACTTCGACTGAAAGAAAATGTCTGCCCCATTTGCGTCTCCTTTTCGCTCGATGGGTCCTGTACGCTCGAGGCGTTTGAGACGTGTCCGATTACGCATTACCTGAATCGGATGGTCGCGATCGTTGAAGAACTGGGACATCGCCCCTGGATGGAGGATTACTTCGAGAGGATGTACCGCGATGTTTGCCCGGGTTGTTCCGGCCGCGTTGACAAGAATTATTGCCCACCTCGTGAAGACGGGGAATGCTCACTGTTCACCTATCTGCCGTCAGTGATTCGAACGATTGAAGAGTTCATGAAGGAACGAGACCAGGCTCAATCTTCATCGATGTAATCCGCGCCGGCAGCAGTCCCGAGTTTCAGGCGGAAGTATGTCCCAACTGCCGGAGGGAATTGGATTATTCAGGCTTTTCGGTGAAGCTCTTGCCATCGGTTTGCTGATCGGCTCGGAACGCTACAAACGCAAAACCAAGAGCGAACACGAGGCCGCGGGCGTCCGTACTTTTGCGGTGATTTCACTCCTCGGCGGGGCCTGTGCCGTGATGGACAGCCTTCCGCTGACGGCCCTGACCTTCAGCTCCCTGACAATCTTTCTTGCCTTGGCCTACTACCGGGATACCGCTACCAGCGAGGCCTATGGGCTGACGACTGAAATGGCTGCCTTGCTCACTTTCTGGCTGGCCTATCTGCTCAAAGACTTCGAACCTCTGGCGATCAGTACGGCGATTGTGCTGGTGATCCTGCTGGCCGCCAAGGAGAAGCTGCACCACTTCGTCCGTGAAACCGTCAGCCAGGAGGAATTCTTCGGCACATTGAAGTTCCTGGCCGTTATCTTTGTCGTCTTCCCCCTGTTGCCGAATCGCTACGTTGGCCCGGTTGAGTTTTTCAACCCCACCCAGGTCTGGATGCTGGTCATCCTGATCTCCGCGATCAGCTATGCGGGCTACATCCTGATTCGAGTCTTCGGCAGCCGGAAAGGACTCCTGATCAGTTCGGTGTTGGGCGGGGTGGTCTCGACCACGGCAGTGACCATTTCACTGGCCGAGCGATCCCGGGAAATGCCCGAAATCTCAAGGGTATGCGGGTTGGCTGGAATCATGGCCAATTCAGTGCAGTTTCCCCGCCTCCTGTTTCTTATCTGGGTCGTTGACGCTTCGCTGGGGAAATTCCTCTTACTGCCATTTCTGGGGATGTTCCTGGTGGGATCGGTGGGAGGTTGGCTGGTGGGGCGCATGAGGCATGTCGGCGAGCGGATTCGCCCGATCCAGCCCCTGCTCAAGAACCCGTTTTCCCTTGGACCCATTCTCAAGATTGGAGTCTTCTTCGTCGGAGTCTTCACGTTTTCGAAATGGGCAAACGTCTGGTTCGGTGAGAGCGGCATCTACCTGGTTTCAGCCCTGAGCGGACTGGGGAGCGTTAGTGCTGTTGGCCTGTCGCTGGCCGATATGGTGGGTAAGGAATCGATCAGTATCCCGGTGGCTGCCGTGGCCATCTTGATCGCCTTGACGAGCAACGCCCTCCTCAAATGGATCGTCGCGGCTGTCAATGGGTCCAGGAAGCTGGCGTTCTGGCTCGGGGCCGGATTCGTCGCAATGCTGGGCGTAGGGACCCCTCTCATCATCAAGACATTCTTCACCGGCTGATCCTGCCTGAACGTGTTCCGAATCTCCCCGGGCGAGAGTTGTTCAGCTGCGAGGTTTTTAGTAGCCTTACCGATCGTGTCGAAGCCAATAACTGCCACTTTCTGGATGTATCTCTGGGCCTTGCTGAACCTGGGAGCCTGCTACACGGGGTCCCTTCAGGTCGGGATGGCCTCGACGTCAAGTGATCAGCCCGGCTACAGCGTGGTGACACTGAGCTCCTCCTACGGAGTCCGCTCACTCAAAGAGGAGAGAGGAGAAGATGGACTCTGGCTGGTGGAGAGGATCAATCGTCGAGATCGGAACCACATGAAGGATGGGACCCGGCTCCTGGTCCCGACTGACTGGGAAGATGAACTGGACTATGCGCCCTTTCCTCTGCAGATCGCTGTTCTCGAGTCGGTGCCGAAGCTCATCGTGGTTTCACTCCGGGTTCAGGCCTTCGCCGCCTATGAAGCGGGGCAGTTGGTCTATTGGGGTGCAGTGAACTCCGGAACTCAGAAGCAGGCGACTCCGGCGACGCTCTACCACACCAACTTCCGTTCCCGGAGGAAGGTCAGTACCATCAACCGCAGCTGGATCATGCGCTGGTATTTCAACCTGCATTCATCCATGGGGGTCGCCTTCCACCAGTACGCCATGCCTGGATTCCCCGCGAGCTACGGCTGCCTGCGACTTCTGGCGCGTGACGCCCGCTGGCTCTATAACTGGGCTGATGAATGGGTGCGCTCACCGGACGGCGGACAGCCCGAAGTCTTTGGGACCCCGGTTGTCGTTTTCGGGGACTATGATTACGATGCTCCTCCGCCCTGGGAGGGAATGGACCAGGATCCAGCTGTCGGAAGAGTTGGAGACGGGGAACTCCTCAGAAGCCTCGAGCACTATGAATGGGCTATCCATACCCGAGAGGAGATCCGGCGAGAGCGCTTGAGTGCTCGCTAGATCTCCCTCGGATACCCTGAGAGCGAGATACGGAAAGGGGAACCGGATCAGGCCTCGTCACTGAATAGAGGAGTGCTCAGGTACCTTTCACCGTTACTCGGCGCGACGAACACGATTAGCTTGCCGGCGTTCTCGGGGCGGGCTGCAACGGCGAGAGCCGCTGTTGCCGCCGCTCCCGAAGAGATCCCGAGCATCAGTCCTTCTTCGCGGGCCAGTCTCCGGGCCATGTTGAACGCATCATCGTTGGAGACTTTGTAGACCTCGTCAATCTGCGAGGTGTCGAGGATGTCAGGGACGAAACCGGCACCGATTCCCTGAATTTTGTGTGGTCCCGGCTGACCTCCCGACAGGATCGGAGAATCGATCGGTTCAACGGCAACGATCTTGAGCGAAGGCTTGCGGGGCTTGAGAGCCTGAGAGACCCCGGTCAGTGTTCCGCCGGTTCCGACTCCCGAAATCAGGATGTCGATCTCACCATTGGTGTCATTCCAGATCTCCTCGGCCGTGGTTCTGCGGTGAACGTCTGGATTGGCGGGATTCTTGAACTGATTGGGTACCCATGAGTTGGGTGTTTCGGCAGCAATTCTCTCCGCGGCGGCCAGGGCGCCTTTCATTCCCTCTGCGCCCGGGGTCAATACGAGTTCGGCTCCGAAGCCGCGCAAGAGTTTCCGTCGCTCCATGCTCATCGTATCAGGCATTGCGAGGATGATCCGGTATCCCCGTGCTGCGGCCACGAGGGCCAGCCCGATCCCCGTGTTTCCACTCGTCGGTTCGACGATTACGGTCTTTCCGGGCTCGATGGTTCCAGCCCGTTCCGCCGAGTCGATCATCGAAAGACCGATCCGATCCTTCACACTGCTTGCGGGGTTGTAGTACTCCAGTTTCGCCACCACTGTGGCCTTGGTCTGGTTCAGGCGATTGAGCCGAACCAGGGGAGTGTTACCGATTAGTTCCGTTATGTCGTTATAAATGCGAGGTTTGGATCCCATTGAGTTCGCCCTTTTGTTTAATGGTGATAATTCCTAGGGAAAATATAGGAATAGAATTTTACAGCGACTTTTCACGGGTGTCAAGCTGGTCGGAAAGCTAGCTGGAGGGATCCTTGAGTTGCTTCTTGAAGCGGTTGAACTCTTGCAGTTGTTCCTGGTCAACACTGGGGTAGGAGAGATTCAGGGCGTTGAGATGCTCCACGATGATCTGCGCCACCGAAGCCCGCATAAAGGGCTTGTCATCAGCAGGGATGGCAAACCAGGGAGCCTCCGGCGTTGAGGTCGCGTTCAAGGCCTCCTCATAGGCGGCCATGTAGTCATCCCAGAGCTTTCGTTCTTTGAGGTCGCCTTCCGAGAACTTCCAGTTCTTCTCAGGCTCTTCCAGTCTGGACAGGAAGCGCTGCTTCTGTTCCTCTCGTGAGACATTCAGCCAGAACTTCAGGATGATCATGCCGTTGCGAGTCAGGTGCCGTTCATGGTCTCGAATTGACTCGTAGCGCTGCTTCCAAAGGCTGGGCAGGTCGGGAACATGAGGAAGCTTCTGGTAACTCAGATACTCGGGATGGACGCGTACGACCAGCACTTCTTCATAGTAGCTGCGGTTGAACACACCAATTCGCCCCCGCTCGGGCAGGGAGCGGGCGGTTCTCCAGAGGAAGTCATGATCGAGTTCTTCCGCGCTCGGTTGTTTGAAAGAAAACACCTGGCAGCCGGCCGGGTTGACTCCGCTGAGGACTGCTCGGATCGTACTGTCTTTACCAGCGGCGTCCATCGCCTGGAAGATCAGAAGGAGTGAGTACTGGTCATTGGCGTAGAGTTTTCTCTGTAGTTCATCCAACTCTTCGGTCAGCCTGGCCAGTTTTCGCTTGTTCTGTTTCTTATCCTGATGCTTTTTTGGGGGAGAGGTTGGAGCTGCAGAGCGTTTGAACTGACCGTCAAAGGGCACTCGATACAAATCGCTGACTGACTTTGACATTTCCGCTTTCTCCCGTCTCAACCTCTCCTTTGCAGGGAATCCTCGCTTCAGTCGGACATCTCAGTTTCCGGCGATCGGGGTCAAGGTGATTTTCCGGAAATGGATTTCGCCGCCTTCCGACTGGAGTCCGATATTTCCTTCGACTACATCGACTTGCGTGGCGTGATTGACCTGTTTTCCATTCACCAGAGTGGTCAGATCGCCGCCATCGAGAGTTATCTCATAGCGGTTCCATTCACCGGGAGTGTTCTCATTGGGCTCGACCTTCCCAACGCCGACAAAGTCTCCGAGCAGCTCATGTCCCTCCTGACCGCGCATGCGTTCCTCTGGTCCAGTCAGCTTCATCCCATGGAAACCATATACGTCTCCGGCATTTCCACTTTGAAGCTGGGCTTCGATACTTCTTGGAATCCCCATCGGCTCCCCGTTGATCCGCATCAAGACTCCGCTATTTCCCGGCTCGGTTCCCGGCGCCCATCGCCATTCGACAACCAGGTTGAAGCTGGTGTACTTCTCGGTCGTGTACAAGTAGCCCAAAGGCTCCCCTTTGCAGATCAGGATTCCATCCTGAACGCTCCAGACATCTTCCGTCTTCACTTCGGGTTCCACCAGGAAAGAGTCCCAGCCCGTTAGGTCGGTACCGTTGAAGAGCTCAATTGAGGCAGGCGCGGCGGCGGGAACCTCTTCGACCTCTTCAACCGGGGCCGGGGCCTCGGCACAGGAGACCATCATCAGCAGAATGGCAGCCAGGAGTAAAAGCAACGATTTTGACACTCTCATTTCTAAACCCTCCCCAGAATCTACGTAACAGCGATTGAACAAAGTAGACTCAGAGAACGATAAAGAGGTCGAGAGGTCAGGTCAAGGTGTTACTTCGACCGGCAGGGGTGGGCTTTCCTGCAGATCACTCCACCGGTTCCAGGTACCGTGCCATTTGTCCGTAACGGCCCTTCTTTGTCGAAATCTGTGACAAAAGTGCAGCTGTATCGATGCTGGCCCTGGGTGTTTCGAGGGTCCCCGTTACGTTAACCGGAACATCAATCCAGCCGTCGGCCTCGGTTGCCATATCCAGTGCCGCTGGAGGAATCCTTGGGACCTGAAGACCTGCGCGTTGAGTGTGGACCCCCAGTTGCAGCTGGATCCGATTATTCCCGTCGGTCCAGCCGGTGAGGCCCAGTCCGACCTTTTCGGTGACCAAGACCAGCCCATCCAGCTGGATCTGACCACTCCCGACGAAGAGGGTGGTACTGGTGGAACTGAATTCAGCTCCTGCCAGGGGGGGCGAGATTGAGAACCGCTGCGACATCGTTCAGAACCGGGTGTGGTGGCAAGGCTCCGCCGGAAAGGTCCAGTGTGCCCGTTGCTGAGAAACGCTCTCTTGACAGTCCTTTGCCCTCTCCCTGGAGGGTGAGGCTTGCTTCGCCGGCTGGTCCTCCGGGATCCTGACCGAGGAGTACGCCAGCTTCCAGTCCCTCTCCTTCGATCGTGAATTCATATTCGATTGGAAGCTGGGCAAGATCGAGGAGGATGCTGGTCTGCAGGGTACCTAATTCTGAGAACAGGCGGAGCTCCGTTGACTTAATGATTCCGCTCTGGAGCTGAAACTCCGAGTAGACTCGGTCAAAGACTAGTGCTGACAGTTGAACCGACTTGGCCTCCAGGATGCCCGACGCCGTGATTCGACGAATGACAGAGTTACCCGTGTCGTTGAGATTAATTCCGTCAAAGGCAGCTCCGATGTCCAAAAGTGTGAGCCGGTCGATCATCGATCCGTCGGTGAGTTCCTCCAGGACTCGCAACTCCCCCAGCTCGACCAAAAAATGGACGGTTTCGGGCTGGTCTCCCGCGAGAGCCAGGTTTTCGCTGTCATCGGGGAGTGATGAGTCCCCAGCGGCGGCGGTGTCAGTCACCTTGTCTGCCAGGGTCAGAGTCAGCCTTGGCTCTCGGAGATGAATGCCCTTGAGAACCGGCTGGCCAAGAAGCTTTGACTGCAGATCAAAATCGAAGATCATCTCTCCGATGGTGGCATCGAAGCGGCCGCCTCGAAATGTGCCACTGGTCTTTACATTGCGGGCGGTCAAGGCACCGAAGATTTCAGATTCAAACACCTCAGCTGAAAATTCGACATCAGCAGCGGAGGACAACCGGTTCATCAGTACCTGTCCCAACTCTTCAGGAGCCGGCATTTGGAGTAGTATTCCGGCAACCAGCACGAGGAGAACTGTCACGACACCAGCAACAACCCAGCTTAAGCGTTTCATAGCCTGCTCCCAAACCCTACTCGATGAATTGCCTGCCTAGAGTCTACTCAAAATAAGGTGCCATCCGCGGATCTTTGGAGAACGCAAAGACACAGTCGAGGTGTCTCTGGCTGGTTCGCTGAGTCGACAGGGGAGGGATTTGATCCGGGGCAAAGAATTCGGCCGCGAGCGTTTCATCACTGGGCGCCGGTTCACCGCTGATTTCCTCGCACAGGAACACGAGCTTGTAGGCGTGGAAGAACTCCAGGGGTTCGCCGTCCCGATTGGCATCATAGACACCAATGAGCTGGCGCGCCTTTACGATCAGACCGCTCTCCTCCCTGACTTCTCGCTCGACCATTTCCGCCGGAGTCTCGCCAACGTCGGCCCAACCGCCTGGCATACACCACCTTTCGTCCACCCTCTCCTGGACCAGTAGGACTCTCCCTTCGCGAACAATCGCCCCCCGGACATCGACCTTCGGAGTGGCATATCCCGGTTGAACCCGAAAGGATTCCAATGTGGACTCACGGGGAAGGTGGGTATGCATTTCCACCATCTCCGCCGAAAGCTCCAATAGACGGGAGTAGCGGAAGGTGTTGTACTCGTCCTCGGCGAAGTGAAGGCCGGTCTGAGCCAGGGATTGAATCTCTCTGGCCCAGCGAAGCCAGTCAGGAATTCTCGATTTGGTCATGCTCTTCTCCGGAGTTCTTCGACCCTTCTCTCGATCGCAATTTGAGGACCGAGCTCAACGGAAACGCCTCAATGCGTTCACCTGAAAGACCTGAATTATTCCGGATCGGGGAATCGAGTTCCAGTTTGTTTATTCCCAAATAGGGCGGCAGTTGCGGTATAATATTGGTCCACGAGAGCAGACCGCCCTCGATGGTCAGGGTGGGAATGCAGGATGGTTTCCGGGAAAGCCTCGGGCCTCGAGCAGACAGGATGGCCGATTCCTTCTGGAAGGTACGTTGCCCGGGGCTTTCCCTGAAGATCGCTCGTATCGGTCGAAATGTGACGGAAGAGCGATCCCTCGGTCAGATTCTCAAACTCTTGGCTCAGCCGGTAATCAGTTCTGGAAGGCCCACTCCAGATTCTCACCTTCAGCCCGGTCGGAGGCCTGTTGTTGGGGCAGCTCTTCCGCGGGCTCGGCTTTACCGTTAATTCTCTTCAGCTCTTTAATGGCCTCGTCGACAGGATCCTGTCTCTCCATCCGCATGGCGATCGTTTCGACGGCTTTCAGCTGTTCCAATTCCGCCGAAAGACTCTTGATCCTCTTCTCCAACTGGCTCATTTCACCTTCGATTTGACCCTTTAACTCCGCAAGGTCGATCTTCATTTCTCTTTTCTCCTCAGCTTGACGGAATAGTCCGTTGTTCTTGCCTGAGAGAATACAGTCATCCGGCCTGACAGCTGGTGATCGAGATCACAATCGGGCCTGTTTCCTGTCGGATTCTTAAACTTGGAACGGAGTCCCTGGAGATTCGTCAATTCACACAAGGAGAAGAAATGGGAATTCGGTGCCTGAGCTTCTGCGTGATCCTTTTGTCCTTGTCTCCGGTCACAGTTTCTGCACAGGAAGTCTTTCGTCCGCTGCGCGGCCCGTACCTGGGGCAGGAGGCTGGAATCCGTCCCCAGATTTTCTTACCCGGTAAGATTTCATCGGGTAGCGATGAGGGAAGCCCACTGTTCTACCCCGGTGCCCTCTCGTTTATGTGGATGACCAAGAGAAGCGGGGTCGAGGTGGCCTATCTGCTCGAAGACCGTGACGGACGATGGCAACAGCCTGAAAGGGTGGAGTTCTTCAAGGAGCCCAGTCGCGTGTGGGACCTCACCCTTGCTCCTGATGGTGAATCGATCTACTTTGTCTCTGATCGCCAGGGGGAATTCGGTGGCGCCAACATCTGGTGGGTTCCTCTCGACGGGGGAAGATGGGGCTCTCCCCAGATACTGAGCGCCGAAGTTAATTCTGAAGCGGAGGAAAGCCACCCGACGGTCGCACTCAACGGAGATCTTTATTTCACGCGGGTTGAGCCTGGGGATCGATCTGAAGCCGATCTCTTTGTTGCCCGTCGCAAGGGTCAGGCCTTTGCCCCAGCGGCTCGGTTGAGCGGTAGTGTCAACGCTGCGGAGGCGGACTACGATCCCTTCATTGCCCCGGATGGTAGCTACCTGATCTTCGCCTCTCGACGTCCAGGAGGTTCCGGATTGGGGGATCTCTATATCAGCTATCGGCTCGCCGCGGGATCCGAAGGATCAACGCCTCCTGATGGTGTTCTTGCTGAACTGGAAAGGGAGGG
>CP070717.1:2522499-2537813 GCA_020350445.1 Acidobacteriota bacterium
GAAGATGCTGTACGAATAAGTCGTTGCCGGGACCAAGTCTGCAATGTAAACGATATGGTGCGTGACTTCCGTCGGACCCTTGAAGCTTTGCCGGATCCCTTCCGGCCCGGAAAGATCGACTCTCGAGTCGGCTGTCGAATCGGTATACCAGCTGATGTAGGCGCCGGTCTTACCATTGGTCTCTCCCATCTGCAGGTAGGGTCCGCGCGTCAGGGACTGGGCGAGAGAGGAAGTCGAGAGAAGCAGTGTCAGAAACGCATACTGAATGAATTGCCGCGAGGCTTTCATCTGGGTTGAAACTGTGCTTTTCTCTGCCATCACCCTTTCAGAACCGGGGTGCCCACCGCTCGAGCACAGTTCTCAAGTCGGACATCGTCACGGGCTTACTAATGTAGTCGTCCATTCCGGCCGACAGACATTCTTCTCTAGATCCTTCAAGCGCCTGGGCGGTCATCGCGATGATTGTACTCCGAAACGGGCCGTTACTCTCGTTTTTTCGTATCTCGCGGGTTGCGGTAAAACCATCCATTTTTGGCATCTGACAATCCATTAGAATGAGATCAAAGCGGCCTTTTCTGAGGGCCTGCAGAGCTTCGCTGCCGTCAGTCGCAATCTCGATCGAACACTTGAGCTTTTCGAGCATGGCAGTGGCCACCTTGCGGTTGATTGCATTGTCTTCCACCAACAGGACCGAAACGCCGTCTCTTCTCAGTTCGGCTTCGGGCGGGTTTGTGGCTGCCGCCCGAGGAGTCTCCATTGATACCTTCGGAACTCCGGAACCGGGAGTGACCATGAGAGTACAGTAGAAGGTACTCCCTGAGTCCACGAGGCTTTCGACTGAGATATCGCCACCCATGAGGATCGCGAGATTCCTTGAGATTGCCAGGCCCAGACCGGTCCCACCCTGTACCGAGGATCCACCCGTATCAACCTGACTGAAGGGCTGGAATAGAAGTGGAATCTCTTCTTCGGCGATTCCGACTCCGGTGTCGCGAACTTTGAGGCTCAACCGATACTGCCGGGGGGACAGTAGGGTGCCTGATACCGAGAGGGTCACAGTTCCTCGATCGGTGAATTTGACGGCATTGTTCAGCAGGTTGAGCAAGATCTGTCGTAGGTGGATCGGACTTCCAATGAGATCAGTCCGGACGTCTGGCTCTAACCGGCACTGCAATGCCAGGTCTTTCTTTCGGGCGGAGACAGCGATCTGGCTCAGGGAGGTTTCGACCACTTCTTTGAGATCGAACGGGATCTCCTGGAGCTCGAACTTTCCCTTTTCCAGTTTTTCGAAATCGAGTGTCTGGTTAATCAATGACAGCAAATGCTCGGAACTCGACCAGATCGTCTTGACAAGATCCTTTTGTTCCGGATCCAGTTGCGTACCGTCCAGCAGTTCAGAAAGCCCGATGATGGCATTGAGTGGAGTCCTCAGCTCATGGCTCATACTGGACAGGAACGCCGCCTTCGCCTCAGCCGCAGCCTCGGCGTCCTGCCGGGCAACGACCAACTGTTGCTGCTTTTCTCTGAGCTGTTCCTCCGCCTTGATACGTGATTCGATCTCCCTCTGAGCCTGATTGAGGGACTCTTCCAGTTCGAGCTCTGCCTCGCGACTGGACCTCAGCACCCCGTCTAACTGAGTGAGGGTTCGGGAATTGACAACATGTATCAGGATGGCCACAAGGTTGCCAATAACGACTGCGAGAACCCACTGGAGAAGCCGCCCCTCGGGAACGCCAGGAAAAAGCAACAGCAGACAGGTCAGCGCGGAGAGGAAGGCGAAAGCCGTAAACCAGCGGGCTGAGGGGATAAAGAAGCCCACGGCTATGATGTGCACAATCAGCTTGGACGCAATAATCGGGTCTTCGACAAGGTAAAGCTGCGCGGCCAGGTTGACCAGTACGAGGAGGGCCATGCAGAAGGCTGTGGGCAGGGCCGCCTCGATACTCAGCGTTCGTCTTCGCGTGTAAAAAGCAAGGCTCAGGAAGACGCTCATCGTAAGTCCCGCCAGAACGACGAGGGGAAGCAGTGACTCGGCGGTTGTATCGAATATGTGGGCAAAAGTCAGGAAGAGATAGATCGCCGCCAATCCGAACGCCGCGTTCGGGATAGCTCGAAGGACAACGATCTCTTTTGCTGCACGCGTTAAACTCACAGATAACCTCTTTGTGAGGATACCATGGGCACTCTTGACCCGCGCCTGCTGCCCCCGCACCCCGGAATCCGTTTGGTGGGTTTGATGATTGCGGCATTTGGGAGAACCGGGTTGAATCTCGGGTGGCTGTCTAGGAGAATCCTTGAAAAAAGAGGCATTCTAAGGAGCTTTCATGACAGGTACTGCAGTATTGAGGTTGCTCGTGTCGTTTCTCTTACTGGGTATCCTCGCCTGTGGTTCTCCTCAGCAGGGAGTATCTCAAGGAGAGGAATTGGAGTCCGATGAAATCGACGAAAGAGCCAATGAACCGGCGCCGGGTCTTTTGATCCCGGCCCTCGCACGGGAGCAGGCACCGGAGAGTTTCCGGGTTGAGTTTCAGACCACCAAAGGGAGCTTTGTGATCGAAGCGGTCCGGGAATGGGCCCCGAATGGTGTGGATCGTTTCTATAACCTCGTGAAGGTCGGTTTCTTCAGCGATGTGGCTTTCTATCGAGTGGTCGAAGGATTCATTGCACAGTTTGGAGTCCATGGCGATCCGGAGATCAACGCGTTGTGGGCGGAGGCGACTTTTCCAGACGATGGGGCCGGCCAGTCGAATTTGAGAGGAACGGTGAGTTTTGCCCAGGGGGGACCCAACAGCCGGACAACGCAACTGTTCGTCAACCTGGTTGACAGCCCGATTCTTGACGAAACGGGATTTGTTCCCATCGGCAGAGTCATTGAAGGCATGGAGAACATCGACAGGATCTATGCCGGTTACGGAGAGCCCGGCCCCAAGAAGGGAAAAGGGCCAATTCCAACACTGCTCAACAAGAGCGGTAACAGCTATCTACGCAAGCTCTTTCCGGAAATGGACTATATCGAAACAGCTGTTCTGGTGCAGTAGTCGCCCTTGAACCGTATGATTCGGGGGAAGCGCTGGCGGATGGGAATGCTTGCGGGAGCGTCCCGATGGTGGGATCATCCCGCCAGATGGCTATTCTGAAACCAGCAGGTGAGAACGGGAGGTTGGACCAGTGCTCGAGAAGGTCGATCTTGGTAAGCGGTTGACAAAGGATGAGTACAAGTCGCGGATTCCCCTGCTACGTCAGAGGCTTTACGATTTGCAGAAGGCCTGTTGGGATCACCAGTTGACCAGTGTGATCGTCTTTGAGGGGTGGGATGCTGCCGGGAAGGGCAGCGTGATCAATGCCCTGACCCGTCGGCTGGATCCCCGCGGATTCACTCTCCACGCCATCCAGGCCGCGCGGACCTATGAGACCAGTATGCCCTGGTTGTGGAGGTTCTGGCTGCGGATCCCGGGTGAAGGTGAGATGGCGATCTTTGACCGTTCCTGGTACGGACGTGTTGGTGTAGAGCGCGTTCAACACCTGACCGCAAAGAAGGCCTGGAGGAAGGCTTACCGTGACATTCGCGAGTTTGAGAGGATGCTCACCGATGATGGCCAGTTGATCATCAAATTCTTCCTCCATATTAGTAAGGAGGAGCAGGAGAAGCGTTTCCGGCGCATGGAGAAGGATCCGCTGCAGAGCTTCCACGTTCAGCCGGAAGACTGGGAGCATCATCGCAAATACGGTGAGTACCTGCAGGCTTACGAAGAGATGTTCGAGCGAACCGATTCTGAATGGGGACCCTGGACGATTATTGAGGCAACGGATCGGCGCTGGACGCGGATGAGGATCTTCAGCAAGGTCGTTGAGCGTTTACAGGAGGGGCTCGAGGTCAGGGGGCTTGAACTCCCGCTGGGAAAGGAAGAGTCGGCCCTCGAGTCCAGCGGCGGCAAGGGAACGAAATCAAAGAGGTCCAAAGATCTCTCCTGAGGATTGAATCATGCTCGAAACAATTGACCTGACGGTGAGCCTGTCCCGGGACGAGTATAAGAAGCAGAAGGTCCTGCGCCAGTACCAGCTCAGGGAATTGGCCTACGAACTCTACAAGAAGGGGCGGAGCCTGGTCATCGTCTTCGAAGGCTGGGACGCAGGAGGAAAGGGGGGCGCAATCAAACGGATTACCGAGAGGCTCGATCCACGTGGCTTCGAGGTCTTTCCGATTGCCGCACCGCACGGTGATGACAGGAGTCACCACTACCTCTGGCGTTTCTGGAGACGGCTGAAGCCGCCCGACGAAAAGCAGGTGCTCATCTTCGATCGGTCCTGGTATGGACGGGTCCTCGTGGAACGAATCGAAGGGTTCTGTACTGAAGCGGAGTGGAAAAGGGCCTTTCGCGAAATCAATTCCTTTGAAAGACAGCTGGTCGATTCGGGAATGATCGTCGTCAAGTTCTGGATCCATATCAGTCCTGAAGAGCAGCTCAGGCGTTTCGAATCTCGTAAGACAACGCCCTACAAGTCATGGAAGCTCACCGAGGAGGATTGGCGCAACCGGGAGAAATGGGACCTTTATCGACGTGCCGTCGAGGACATGCTTTTGAAGACCAGTACTCTGAGGGCACCCTGGTGGGTGATTGCCGGGGATGACAAGTGCTGGTCCCGCATTCGAACGATGCAGATCCTGGTTGACCTGCTGTCGCGGGAACTCGACTACACGCCGAGCGAGTTGAAGAAGCGGGTACGGAAATCGGGAAAAGGAAAGAAGAAGGGGTAACATGTGGGGAAAAGGCCTGATTACTCTTGCTGTTTGTCTGTCGGGCATATGGGGGACCGCCATGGCTGAGCGTGTTGTGACCTCGCTCGATGGGACGTGGGAACTGGGCCAGACGATCTCTCCCGAGGAACCTCCGGAGTCCTTTGATCGAACGATCGTTGTGCCCGGCTTGGTCGACCTGGCTCAGCCCGGCTACGACGAAGTGGGACGCAAGAGCGAGCTGCGGAGCTACTTCTGGTACCGGAAAACCTTCACCCTTCCGAAGGATACGGATCGCGCGGTCCTCAAGATACACAAGGCGAAATATGGGGCCGCGGTACTCCTCAATGGAGCCAGCGTCGGTGAACACCTTCCTTGTTTCACCCCGGCCCTGCTCGATATCGGGGGGTTCCTGAAGCCGGCAGGACAGGACAACGAGTTGATCATCCGGGTGGGGGCCGACCGTGAAACCCTGCCGGAGGGACAGCCGGGTGGATGGGATTTTGAGAAGTACCTCTACATTCCCGGGATCTACGATTCTGTCGAGGTGATTCAGGCCGGATTTCCTTTCCTCGAGAATATCCAGACCGTACCCGATATCGAAGCCGGAGTCGTCCGCGTGGTCACTGAACTTCGAAACGGAGCTGAGGTCCAGGCTCCTCAGCTGGTGTTCGAAGTAAGGGAAAGGTCGAGCGGGCAGGTTGTGGGCAGGGCCGAGACTACCGGGAAACGGCTGGCACCCGGGGAACTGACAACTCTCGAGGTGTCGGTCCCCATTGAGAAGCCACAGCTGTGGTCCCCGGAGCATCCTTTCCTGTACGAGTTGAAGGTGAGCAGCGACAGTGATCAGTTGCAGACGCGATTCGGTATGCGGTCTTTCCGGTTCGACCGGCTGACCGGCCGGGCGGTGCTGAATGGGAAACCCTACTTTCTGCGCGGCTCAAATGTCACGATTTACAGGTTCTTCGAGGATGAGTTGCGGGGACGTAAGCCCTGGGATCGGGAGTGGGTGCGCAAGCTGCACCGACAGTTCAAGTCGATGCACTGGAATTCCCTCCGTTACTGCATTGGATTCCCGCCGGAGTTCTGGTATGACATCGCCGACGAGGAAGGGATCCTGCTGCAGGATGAGTTCCCCATCTGGCTGTTGAATGATGCGCCGGAAGCTCCCGTCGCGGAGAAGATCATTCCGGAATATGTCGAGTGGATGCGGGAGCGGTGGAACCATGCATCGGTGGTGATGTGGGATGGTCAGAACGAGAGCGTGACCGGGGAGACAGGGAAGGCGATACAGGCCGTTCGCCACCTGGATCTGTCGAACCGTCCCTGGGACAACGGCTGGGCTGATCCGCAGAGTCCGACCGATTTCGTTGAAGCGCATCCCTACCTGTTCATCCGCGACTGGTCGTCGAAGGAGCCCTTCTATATCAGTGAACTGGCGCAGCACTCCGGAGTTCCTAACCTCCAGGAGGCCCAGAAGAAGTACAAGGTGCCCGTGGTCATCAACGAATATGCCTGGCTCTGGCTGCAGCGAAACGGCGAGCCCACGAGTCTCACCCAGGAAATCTACAAGCGCATCCTGGGTGAGGAGGCGACCCCCGATGATCGCCGGGAACTGTACGCCCGGTACCTGGCCGCGCTCAGCGAATTTTGGAGGGCACACAGGCAGGCCGCTGGGGTGCTGCATTTCTGCGGTCTGGGTTACTCGAGGGCTGGGGATGTACCTCGTCCGGAAGGAGGAGCGACCAGTGACAACTTCATCGATCTCGAACGTCTCGAGTTCGAACCCTTCTTCGAAGGCTATGTTCGGGATGCCTTCAATCCGTTGGGTGTGATGGTCGATTTTTGGAACGAGTCGATCACCCCTGGGGTTCGGCGTGAGATCCCGGTGTTTGTCACGAATGATCTGGATACTTCCTGGGAGGGAACGGTCTCGCTGGTGATCGATCGAGAGGGGCAGGAGACGTCGCGCCGGGCCCTCCATGCCGCTGTCGGACCCCTCGGGCAGCAGGTCCTGCCCTTCGAGATGACCCTGCCAAAGGAACCGGGCAGGTACCGAATCTCAGCGTTGCTGACCGATTCGGCCGGAAAGACGGTCAGGAGCTTCCGTCTTTTCGAGGTGGAAGAGTAGGAGTGGCTTCGGTTGAGAGAGCGAGTTATTAGTGAAGATGCGTGTGCTTGGGTTGGGGTGGGTTCTTACTGTCGTCTTGCTGTCGGGGTGCAGCGAATCCCGAGAGGCTCTGCAGTCTCGGGTTCAGGAGCAGTCGGTCGCTGCGTTTGGGGCCCAGCCTAACGACGATCTCAATGATCTGCCGGCCTTGAGAGAAGCTTTGGATGCCTGTCGGTTGGCCTCTTGCCGACGTCTGGTCATTCCCCCGGGAACCTACATTCTGCGCGATGACGAGGCCGTTCGTTTGCGGGATCAGGTGATGCGGGGTGAATTCGGCTTTAACCCCGAACGGGAGATGTTTCGACCTTATCGGCCTTACGTCCGGGGTCTGGATTTCACGGGCATTGAGGAGTTGGTCGTCGAGGCATCAGGGGCTGAATTCCTCGTTGAAGGATGGATGGAGCCGATCTCACTGGAGCGGTGCAGGGATGTGACGATCCGGGGCTTGACGATTGACTACGCCCGGCCTCCCTTCAGTCTCGGCCGGATTCAGAAGGTGACGGCCTCCTATTTCGATGTGGAGTTTGAGCCTCGTTTTCCCGTCAACGACGGTATCCCGATTCCGAGAGTGATGCTTTGGGATGAGGGTCGGGATCAGATGTTGGGGACTTGTGTCTACCCCGATCGCCTCGAGATGATCGGGCCCCAGATCCTGCGGTTGTATGGTCGTTGTCCAGAGGAAGCAATGGGTGCCCTGGCCCTGGCTGGACACAGCTTTCATTTTCGACCGGCGGTCTTCATTCATGAGGCCGCAGACATTGTGCTCGATGAAGTTGCAATTCACTCCCAGCCGGGAATGGGGATTGTCGGTCATCGCGCTAAGGATCTGCTGTTTCGCAGGCTGCGAATCACACCGCGCGCTGGCCTGCCGATGTCGACGAACACGGATGCCACCCACTTCACGACCTGTTCGGGATCGATTCGATTCGAAGACTGTCAGTTTGAAGGCCATGGTGATGATGCCACCAATATTCACAACTACTACTACACAGTGGCCGCAGAAGAGGGTGCCCGGACCTATCAACTGACCGTGGAAGCTCCTACTGGAACGCACGCCCAGGTTCTGGATGCTCCACAGGTGGGAGAAACGCTCGAACTTGTCGAACGTCGGACCCTGCGGGCAGTTGAGAGCCTCGAGACGACAGCGGTCGAGTTGTTTCCGGAGGAGTGGAGGGCGGTCGTCAAGCTGGATCGACCCATTGAGGGGGAACTGGAAGACTACTTCCTCATCAATGTCAGTGCCCTTCCGAGAGTTGAGATCGTTGGCTGCCAGGTCAGGAGTCATCGTGCGAGGGCGTTCCTCATCAAGACCCGGGATGTCCTGATCGAGGGGAACACGATCGAGAATACGACCGGGACCGCGATTCATGTCGGCGCCGAAGGGGCCTGGCATGAAGGGCCCACTGCTGAGAATATCCGGATTCGCCGAAACCGGATCGTGGGCTGTGGAACAGGGGAGGGGACCCAGAACCAGGCCAGTGGGATTGCGGTCAATGTCCACGCGCCCGATACAACCGTGCCGGGACTGCATCAGAACATCCTGATTGAGGGGAACCAGATCATCGGACGGGATGCCGCGCGGGGGATCTTTGTCAGTGGCGCGGGTAATGTGACGATCCGCTATAACCAGGTTGCCGGATGCAGCGAAGCGGTTGTTGTCGAACACTCTGAGCAGGTGGCGGTTTACGAAAACCGTTAGAGATGGCCCACGCCGCGTGAGCGATGGAAGTGCAAGTGTGAATCGGCCATGTTAACGTAGCAGGTCCGTAGCCTGAGGCGATACAAATGGATAAGCAAAAAGGAAGCGCAATGAAGCAAAGCGAACGTCCCCGAAAGACTACTCGTCCACCGAAGGCCTACAAGAACGCGATATTTCTGAGCAGTCCAGCTGCCCGCAAGATCCGGGTGTTGTGCGAGTTCACCGAACCCGAAAGCCGGTTTCGCCAATACAACGTGCGGGATACGATCGTGTTCTTTGGCTCGGCGCGAACGCTTCCGCGGGATGAAGCCAAAGCGCAACTCGAGCGGGTGCGCCTGAAGGCCCAGGCATCGGGAGAGACGCCGGAATTCGAGCGCGAACTCGCAAGAGCTGAACAGGCGCTACTTCATTCCCGGTACTACGAAGAGGCGAGGCAATTAGCCCATCGCTTGACGGAATGGTCGAAGACGCTTTCCGATGGTGACCGCAGATTCATCATCAGTTCCGGCGGAGGACCGGGGATTATGGAGGCTGCGAACCGAGGAGCTTCTGAGGCGAGTGGGCTGACCATCGGGCTCAATATCAGCCTACCGTTCGAGCAGGAGCCGAATCCCTACATTTCCCGTGAGCTGAACTTCGAATTCCACTACTTCTTTGTTCGCAAGTTCTGGTTTGTCTACCTGGCTAAGGCGCTGGTGGTTTTTCCGGGAGGGTTTGGGACCCTGGATGAGTTCTTCGAACTGCTGACTCTGGTTCAAACCAACAAGACGAGCAAAGAAATGCCGATTGTCCTGTATGGGCCCGAATACTGGAATGAGGTCGTCAATTTCGAAGCGCTGACGAAGTGGGGGACGATTAGTCCCGAGGATCTTAAGCTCTTCAGGGTTTTCGACGACGTCGATAAGGCATTTACCTATCTCCGCGACGAACTGACGCGCCTGCACCTTTAGGCAGATCCCGCAGAGTTCCTGCCCCGAATTTGAATGCGATCAATCGATAACTGGAATTCCGAAGACAGGGTTAACATATGAATCATCATTGAAACCTTCTGTGAATTAATACAAAATATATCCTGAGTCACGCCTCACTTCTTGCAAGTGGAATGAAATTCCGGGGGCACTCCTTCCCTTTGCGAGAAACCAGAGAAGGAGCTTCTAGATGAATTCGAAGTTTCGATCTTCGGTTCTATCCTTCCCCACATTGGTCCTGGCCGGAGTCTTTGTGGGAAGTGTCGCGGGTTATAGTTTGGGTATACAGATCATCGATTCCGGCCGCGTCCGGGCGACCGGCAGCCGGTCGACAAGCTTCAGGAACTTTGAGACCTATCACTTCTCGGGCTCGAGTCTTTGCAGCCCATGTCATGATCGGCTGAACTCCACTGATGAGACGGTGATTTCACTCGTCAGTGACTGGACCCAGAGTCTAATGGCCTACTCCTTTGTTGATCCGCTCTGGCGAGCGAAGGTCAGGAGTGAAACCTTGAGGAACGAACATCTTACCGGCTTGATTGAGGAAAAGTGTGTCCGCTGTCATGCGCCGATGGCGTCAGTCGAAGCGCAGTACTCGAACTCTTCCATCGATCTTTTCGGAAGTGAAGGGTTGACCCAGGAGAGTAACCCACTGTACTCGGCGGCGATGGAAGGGGTGAGTTGTACCTTCTGCCATCAGATTCTGGATGATCCGGCGCTGGGTACAGATGAAGGGAACTCGGGCAAGTTCAAGATTACGGAGGCCTATCCCAGCTTGTGGGAGCGTCCGATCTTCGGGCAGTTTGATCAGGTTCAGACGAGCCAGATGGTGGGTTCGGTCCGGTATCTCCCCCAATATAGTGCTCACCTGCATGAGTCCCGTGTTTGTGCGACCTGCCATGACTTGAAGACGCCCTACGTCGATGCAAACGGCGATCTGGTGACAGATAAGGAGGGCAACCTGGTGCTCTTTCCGGAACAGATGCCCTTTCGGGAGTGGTCGAACAGCATCTACGGCGCGGATGAAGGCAGTTCAGACTACACACGCTGTCATGAGTGCCACTTGAGTCATGCCGAACCAACGCCACTTTCGAGGATCCCAGGACAGCTCGAGGCTCGGGAAGACTTCTCGAAGCATACGTTCTTTACGGAGAACATCATTCTGTTGGAGATCCTCGACGCTTTTGACCGTGCCCTCGGTATCGGGGATGTTGATTTCAGCGAAGTGAAGGCCGAAGGAGAAGTCTATTTGTCCGGTGCAGGGATGGTGGAAGTCAAGAGTGTGACTGTTGACGAGGACAATCAGCTCTGGGCTGTGGTGCGGGTCGAGAACTTCACCGGGCACAAACTGCCCACCAGTATCCCTATTCGCCGGGCCTTTATCCACTTCACGGTGGTGGATCAACGGAATGATTCGGTGCTCTTCGAATCGGGTCGACCTCTAGCCGACGGACGGATCCAGGGGGTAGACGCCGATGGGGACCCATCCCTGTTCGAACCCCATTACGATGAGATCACATCAGGGGACGAGGTCCAGATATATGAAGGGATCATGGAGAATACCGAGGAGGAAGTCACCTACACGCTTCTGCGGGCGGCCCGTTTCGCTAAAGACAATCGGCTGCTTCCCTACGGTTTTGACAAGGGAAGCGTCGAGGATGACGTCAAGCCGGCCGGCGCCTGCCTTGAAGATCCCAATTTCATCGGCGGCGAGGATGAGGTGACTTACATCGCGGATATCCACGATGTGCCCATCAGTCATCTCATGATTCGGGTGGAGTTACTGGATCAGACCCTGTCCTATCGGTTTATTCAGGACTTGTTTCAAGACAGTGGGGATTCGATTGTGAGTCGGTTTCATTCGATGTACGAGCCTTTTGTCTCACGTTTCGAAACTATTGAGTCCGTTGAAGTTGCGCTTGAAATGGTGAACTGAGAGGGGACTGGCGCCGGGATGGGAAAGAACCGTCAGGATTTCTCATCCAGGTACTTAATGTATACGACCTCATTGTGCTGTTCGTTGTAAATCAGTTCGTCGGAGAGGGCCCGAACGGTCATAATTCCAAAACCTCCCGGTCGCAGTCCCTTTTCCTCTCGGAACTTCATGTGCTCAAAAGGTGAGTTGTCGGGGTTTGAAATAGCCGCGTGGTGCAATTCCTTTAGGCTGAATCCCATTCCGGGATCCTTCACTCGGTAGAGGATCATCCGGCCGGTGCGCAGGCAGGAAACACGAATATTAAGGTCGGAGTCGAATTTGCCGCCCCATTCCGCCGCATTGAGCAGGAGTTCACGGAAGGCGATGGCAACCGAATCTCGCGTCTCATCGGGCAGATCGATCTCCATCGTTTTGATGAACTCGTGGATTCGCTCGATGGTCGGCAGATGGCAGGGCACCAAAAGTTCAACCCAATCGGGCTTGGCCGAGATCACCTCGATTGGATGAACCGGGTGGCAGCATTCGAGCGCCTCCTGAACCGTTTCCAACAGGTGCTCGATCCGGAAGGGTTTCATGAGGTAACGATAGGCCTGTTCGCGGATCACCTTGAGGAGGGTTTCCGATGTGTGGTCGGCGGTGATGACGATGAACTTGGGGGGCTGGGTAAGAGTACGCGATTCAGCGAGCAATTCGATCCCATTGATCCCTGGCATCCAGACGTCGGAAATCACCAGATCGTAGTTGTTGCTGCGCAGCTTATCTAGAGCCAGCGCACCATTGATAGCCTCCTCAACTTCGTAGCCTCTCCGCTCCAGGGCAGAAGAGGCGAGACGCAAGAGGAGTCGATCATCTTCGACAACGAGAATTCGACCTGCCATCTGGATCTCCTTTCAGAGAGAAGTCGCTCAAGACTATTTTAAAACCTTTGAATTGTTGGGAATTCTGAAAAAAACTACTCACGATCTTCGCAACCTGTTGACCGACCTATTGCACAGTCTCTGGTTCCGCTGGATTTAGAAAAGTCTACCAGAGAATTCGGTTTCGGGTGAAAGCTGATTTACGGGCTGCCCCTGACGGGGAGGTTCGAATATAATCCTAGTATGGTTTTATCGCTGGGAAGGGGAAGGCGATGGACTCCAATTCTTCTGTCGATGGGGTGCGTACTGTGCCTGATTCCAGAGATCCTGCGCAGTTCGCCCGAGAAGATACCGATCGAGTACTGTGACGTGCTCCCGGTGATTCGAGTGCAGGTTGAAGATTCGAGTCTTCTCTTCCTGGTCGATACTGCCGCCACTTCGATGCTCAACATCTGCTCCTTCGCGAAGGGGCGCTCCACGGCGATTCAGGTGTCGTCCTGGAAAGGGCCGATGGTGACGAGTGCCCGGGAGGTGCACATACCGGAACTCCGCCTGGGAAACCACCGTTTCAACGATCTTCGGCTTCCAGCGATCGACCTTTCCCCCATTGCAAAGTCCTGCGGCGGCAGGATTGATGGAATCCTGGGAGTCGATCTCCTGGAGCAGTTGGAAGCGACGCTCGAACTCAGTCCCTCGGCCTCGACATTGACGATCGGACGAGAGGGGCCGGACGAAGACTCGGCCGCGCTGCAGTTTGACCGGGATCATTGTACGCGGGCCTTCAACCAGGGAGATCTCGGCGGTATCCGGGAGTGCTTTGATCCACAGTTCACCCTGTACACGTCCGGTTCTGAAATCCGTGGTCGCGAAGGAATGCTGGATTACTTGCTCGATCGCTATTTCTCCCTGAATCCGGCGCCTCAGTTGAGTCTCCGCTTAGAGGACCAGCGGAGCGTAGGGAACGCGATCTGGTTCGGCTATGACTTGACGATCCGCATTCCGAATGACGAGATCCGTATGCAGGGGATGGCGATCTGCCGGCGGTCGGGGGATCGCTGGCGACTGCTAAGTATGCACAACTCCTTTGAGGAGAAGCGCTAAGTCCCTGGGTTCAGTCCTGAGACGCGGGCGGCGCCGAGGTATGCCAGGCGACGATCATCCATCTGTCTTCGCGAAACGTCAGTGTCACCGAAAAGCGGGAATCGAGGTCACTGGCCAATTCGTCACGAGAGTCGATCTTCATCTTGCTGAATCCCCAAATCATCCCGGTGTTATCGATGACACGGTAGTCGATTTGTTTGGGAACGAATTCGACATTGATGACCCGGTCAAAGAGGAGCTGAACGGCATCGGCCCAGTCATCCCGGTCGGCCCGGCTGCGGTCGATGGGGAAGAGTCGATTCCTCTCAAAGATGACAGCGTCAGGATGAAAGTGACCGAGAAAGGCCTCGAGATTCTTTTCCCGAAAGCTTTTCAGGATCTCAGCGAAGGTCGCCCTCAGATCCTGCACATCGCCCTTTGCGTACCCGGAAGCGGGAACAAGAATAGACATCAACACAGTGACAAGGAGAAACTTTCTCATGGGGCCCATCTTAGCTGAACTGGGATACGGAGCAAAAGCGAGGCCCTGTTTCCGGGTCGATCTGCCCGGAGAAGGCCTCGATTCCAGGAGTACTTGACCGGGTCATTCCGCGGTCACCGTCGCTTCTTCGATCAGTACGTCATAGGCGTAGCCGAAGCCAAAGTCCTTATCCAGGGTGAGCGTTCCGCGGATCGTGACCACCGAGCCCACCTCGGCCTGATCTGCTGTTGTAACCGTGATATCGTTCGTTCCTGCTTCACCCGAACCATCCTGGATGTGCAGCCAGTTCCGATCCATGATTTCGGGGTTGAACTTGACGACCCGGCCGCGAATCAGGACTTCTTTCGACGCCAGGTCCTGGCGATTCGCGTAAACTTCGGCGATCGTCAGTCCACCTTCAGCTTTTTCAATTCCTTCGAGATCGAACGACTGGGAGTCCGTGGCCGAAGTGGCGTCACCCATTGAGCCATGGGCTGAAGCGATGGCCCCCATAACGGCGGCATCGCCCGTTTGGATTGCCCCGACGAAGTAGATCTCTTCGAAGGTACGGTTCAGCGACGTGCTCTCAAAATCCTTCATCGGCATCCCCTGGGGCAGATGTACGGTATCGCCGACCTGTACGGGTGTAATTGGACCTGCGGCCCAGATCTGTGTACTGCCCAGATCCACCAGGACATAGGTGTAGCCCGCGGCATCCATCGTCTCGAGTACCTTTCCGGTCCCCAATCCAGGAGAGTTAGTGGAGGTAGCGGGTTTGAAGGCACCATCCGTCGAAGGTACTGGCTCTTCCGAAAGGCTCCCCGAACATGCAACCAGGTTCGCAGCGAAGGTGAGGAGAAGCAGGGAACGGATCGACACGGCGTTACGAGTCATATTCTTCATATCTCCTAAATCGAGATATCGGCCCTCATTTCGAAGGTTCGAGTTGGAACCGACACCAGGGGTCTGTGTAAGCGGAAATCCTCGACAAGATCCCATTATGGGCGATTCGGGGATGCGGTTTCAAATAGTCGGAGATCCAACCGGCGATCGGCAGATTCCGGTATCATGCCACCTGACGTATCCATCTCGGTGCGACAGATACAGTTGGGAATCGATCCGGGATGAAACATGAAGTGAGTGTTCCCGCAGGCAGAAGTCGGGTTGGATGCTCATGCAATAGGGAGAAAAGAGTAGCGAATGTTAAGGTTTGGCCATATGGCGTTTCTCATTTTGTGGACCCTGGGATCGGTTAACTCTTGGGGTCTGGCAAAGGAGAGAGTTGCTTCGCCTGAAGAAGTGGAGCGAGATGAAGACCTGCAGGTCCTCAACGAATCACCCTGGTCTCGACAGCTAACCATCACGCGAGTTGTCTCGGGTGTTGGGAG
>CP070717.1:2537913-2558319 GCA_020350445.1 Acidobacteriota bacterium
ACCCGGATTTGCCAATCGGGCCTGCACGGTTGCACGCACGGGTCGCTGCTCGGGGAGTACATCGGTATAGACGTCGTTCCTGGCCGCAAAGTCGCGGGAATCTGACAGGTAGACACGGGTTGACACCAGATCAGCGAAATCCATCTCGGCCGCCTTCAGCAAGGCCCCCATGTTCTGAAAAACCTGCCGGGTCTGCAGAGTGAAATCGCTCTCAAACGCACCGCTCGCCGGCTCAGATCCGACCAGACCAGAGAGAAAGAGTACCTTCTCGCCGACAAGGACTCCCCAGCTAAACGGTGCAGCCGGTTGCGGCCAGGACGCCGGCGTGAGGTAACGTCGGGCAACTCCTTTCTTGACCGCTATCGCTGAAATCTCCACTAGCGCATCCTTGACCACGACGGCCCCTTCAACCGTTGCACGGGCAGGCGGGTTCTGCGGAAAGAACCTCCGGTAGACCTCGTTCATCTCAGAGTAGTGTCGTGCATCCGCCAGATACACCGTAGCTGAAACGACATCGGCGAAATCCAGGCCGGCCTTCCTGAGGACAAGGCCCAGATTCTCCAAGGTCACTTCGGTCTGCCGAGAAATATCCCCTTCGGGCTTTTGCTGACCCGGGCGAACGCCAACGGCCCCGGACAAATAGAGCATCTCACCAGCAACTATTCCAGGGCTAAACGGCAGTTCGGTGAGGTAGTCATCAAGCTGGATCGCCTCCCTGCTCTGAGCACAGGTAACACATACTAGAAACATCGAAAGGACAAAAAAAGCGGTCAGAGTCTTCTTGCGCATAAGTCTTCCACCTAGTCTTTTCGAAAGCATAGTCGGGCAGGGGAGCGAAGGCAAGCATGGTCGGGGTGAATCGGTGCCCTATCCTGTCGTAAAATAGGTTCTGGTTCGTGCGGAATTGCTACGAAAGGAAGTTCAGTTGCCTGGGGGTTTGATAATGCGGATCCGTTTCCTGCCTTTAGTGTTGATCGCTCTCTTCAGCTTGTCTCTATTCCTCGCTTCAACCGGCGAGTCTCAAAGAGGCCAGCTCCGCCATGTTGTCGCCTTCAAGTTCAAGGAAGACGCGACCCCGGAAAAAATCAAGGAAGTAGAGACAGCATTTCGAGGATTGCAGTCGAAGATTCCTGAGATTATCAACTTCGAGATGGGTACCAATGTCAGCCCCGAAGGGCTGAACAAGGGGTTCACCCACTGCTTTATCCTCACGTTCACCTCTGAATCGGATCGAGATATCTACCTGGAGCATCCAGACCACAAGGCCTTTGGTGCGGGGCTTGGTCCCGTGCTTGCAGACGTCTTTGTCGTCGACTTCTGGGCCGAATAGTCCAGGATTAAACAGAATCACCGACGGTTTCTGATGCCCTCTCCGACGCACGCAATCACCATTGCTTAGAACGGATCGAGATTCGATCCGGGGAGGTTCCAAATGATTCGCGATAAAGAAGCTCTTGATTACCATTCCGCGGGGCGCAAGGGAAAGATCGAAGTCGTTCCAAGCAAGCCCTGCTTGACTCAACGGGACCTATCCCTGGCCTACACACCCGGAGTGGCGGTCCCCTGCCTGAGGATTCACGAGAATCCCGACGAAGTCTTCAACTACACGGCTCGCGGCAACCTGGTTGCCGTCGTCTCGAATGGGACGGCAGTCCTGGGCCTGGGCAATATCGGAGCGGCAGCAGGCAAGCCTGTGATGGAAGGGAAGGGAGTCCTTTTCAAGCGCTTCGCCGATATTGATGTCTTCGATATCGAACTCAATACCGAAGATCCCGAACAGCTGATCCAGACCGTGAGACTGCTGGAGCCTACCTTCGGTGGAATCAACCTCGAGGATATCAAGGCTCCCGAGTGCTTTCTAATCGAAGAAACGCTGAAGGCCGAGCTGAATATTCCCGTCTTCCATGATGACCAGCATGGAACCGCCATCATTTCCGGGGCGGCCCTGCTGAACGCTGTCGAAGTTGCCGGGAAGGATCTAAGTAAGGTGAAGGTCGTCTTCAATGGGGCGGGTGCAAGTGGGATTGCCTGCGCAAAGTACTACATCAGCCTGGGAGTCAGCCCTGAGAACCTGACCCTGTGTGACAGCAAGGGTACGGTCTATAAGGGCCGCACTCATAACATGACTCCACAAAAGGTGGAGTTGGCCGTTGAGACAGATGCCCGCACTTTGGCTGAATCTCTGGTGGGTGCTGATGTCTTTGTTGGCCTGTCGATTGCCAACTGCGTTTCTCAGGACATGCTGCGTTCCATGGCCGAAAGGCCGATCGTATTTGCCCTGGCAAACCCGGACCCCGAGATCACCTGGGAGGATGCGATGGAAGCCCGGCCAGACACCATTATGGCAACTGGTCGCTCCGACTATCCAAACCAGGTTAACAACGTTCTCGGCTTCCCCTTCATCTTTCGTGGTGCCCTCGACGTTCGGGCAACAGCGATCAATGAAGAGATGAAGCTGGCTGCGACCCGTGCGCTTTCGGAATTGGCCAAACAGGATGTCCCCGAATCGGTCATGAAAGCTTATGGGGTCGATCGGCTCCAGTTTGGACCCAACTACTTGATTCCAAAGCCGTTCGATCATCGCGTTCTGATCTGGGAATCGGCAGCCGTGGCTGAAGCCGCTATGAAGTCAGGGGTCGCCCGGATACAGATCAACATTGATGAGTATCGCGAGCAGCTTGAACGCCGCCTAGGCAAATCAAGGGAGGTAATGCGGATTGTCATCAACCAGGCGCGGCGCTCACCGAAGCGGGTCGTTTTCCCGGAAGGCAACCACGCGAAGGTGCTGCGAGCCAGTCAGACAATCGTTGATGAAGGGTTCGCCCAGCCCGTGCTGATCGGAAACCGCTCTGAGATTGAAGCCAGCATTCGGGAACAGGACCTGAGCCTGGACGGAATCGAGATCGTTGATCCCAGTGAATTTGGGCAGATGGAAGAGTACGTCGCCGCACTTCACCGACTTCGACAGCGCAAAGGGGTCACTTTCGAGGAGGCGAACCGGCTCCTGAAGAACCGGACAGTCTTTGGAGCGATGATGGTTCAGCAAGGTGATGCTGATGCCCTGGTATCAGGGGTTAGCCAGCACTACCCCGATACGATCCGACCCGCACTGCAGGTAATTCAGACCCGCGACGATTGTTCACGTGTCGTCGGGCTCTTCATGATGATCCTGAAAGATCGTGTCTACTTCTTCGCCGATACGACGGTCAATATCGAGCCTACGGCTGAAGAACTGGCCGAGATCGCCATCCTCACCGCAGAGGTCGCCCGGCGTTTCAATGTGGAGCCGCGGGTGGCCATGCTCTCGTTTTCGAACTTTGGCTCAGTTCGTCATCCCGCTGCCGATAAAGTCCGAGAAGCTACCGAAATCGTCAAACAGCGGGCACCCCACCTGATGGTTGATGGTGAAATGCAGGCTGATACCGCTGTCGTGCACGAACTCATCGAAGATGTCTTCCCCTTCAGTACTCTGGAGCGGCCAGCCAACGTCCTGATCTTCCCGGATCTGCAGTCCGCCAATATTGCCTACAAGCTCGTCCAGAGACTCGGAGGCGCAGAGGCAATTGGCCCGATCCTGGTTGGAATGCGAAAACCGGTGCATGTTCTTCAGCACGGGTTTGAGGTCAAAGACATCGTCAATATGGCAGCGATTGCAGTCGTAGACGCCCAGGAACAAGAAGCCACTTCCCATAAGTGAAGCCAGCTGGCAGAAGCCAGGCCCCCCTTATAGTTTGGTGGTTCAAGCCGGGCCATGAGGGGGACATCCCGGCGGTTTTTCGTCGTTCCGAAATCAGTTGCCTTCCCGTTTTTGCTCGTCTAGAATAGATTTAGAAGGCGTTCCCGTCGACGTGGAGTAGTCGTGGGGAGTCCTAACGGAAGCCTCGAAGAACCCACCTACCGCGGGCGCCCTGAGCGAACCATCGAACACTTTTACAGACTTGTTTCACCAAGGAGAGTGCCCTGTGACAACCTCCCTGATCATCGGTGCGATCATCGTTATTGCCGCTATTCTGTGGATCATTCGATCAGGCAAGAAAGAAAGCCGCCACCTGGACGATCTGCATATTACCGGTACCCAAGACAACAAGGAATAGCGTCTTGACGGTATCGTCCGTTTCTGCAGATTAGATCCGTCGTCATCTGACGCTGACGAAGCGGTCGATTGCCCATCGCCTGAGATTGGAGACTTCTTCACTACGAGTGACTGAGAGCGGCTTTGTAGCTCTGACCTCAGAACAAAGTAGTTCGGTTGAAAGGCTTCTTTCCTCGTGCAATGCCCGATAGAGGGCAGAGATAACAACCTGTTCGATTTCGGCTCCGCTGAATCCATCCGTCTCCTGGGCCAGCCGTTCCGAGTCAATCAAGGCCGGATTTTGCCCCCTGAGGTGTAGATGAATGGAGAGGATCTCAATTCTTTCCTCGAAATCGGGAAGGTCGACAAAGAAAATCTCATCGAAACGCCCTTTGCGGAGCAGTTCCGGTGGAAGTGCCTGGATATCGTTGGCCGTTGCCACCACAAAGACCCCGTCCTTCTTCTCCTGCAACCAGGTTAGGAATGCCCCCAGAATTCGACGACTCAGCCCCCCATCCGCATCACTGGTGGAAGATGATGCCAGCGCCTTTTCAATCTCATCGATCCAGAGGACTACAGGTTCCATCGATTCGGCCTGCTGAATCGCTTTCCTGAGATTCTTCTCCGACTCCCCAATGTACTTGTCATAGAGCGCCGATGCATCGAGCTTTAGCAGGGGTAGCTTCCAGGTACGTGCAACGTACTTCGCTGCCAACGATTTCCCGCAGCCCTGCACCCCAACCAGGAGAATACCCTTCGGAGGCTTCAGATTGAGACTCTGGGCCCGCTTTGAGAAACCGACGCGAACCCGTTCGAGCCACCTTCGCAGATTCGAAAACCCACCGAGCTCGTAGGCATTCGAGACAGCTGGGTAGTACTCGAGTAATCCACTCTCGCTCAGGGCCTGCCCCTTACGCTGGAGTACAGTGGCAATGTCTTCACGACTGAGGCGACGGTCCTGCGATATGCAGTAGGCAACTGCCTGACGAGCCTGCTTCAAGGTCAATCCACGTAAAGCGGATAGCAAGTCGTCGAGTTCCTCCGGTGAGAGTTCTATTCGGAAAGGAGTTGCCTGGCTTCGCAGGGACTGCAGGGTGTCCCGGACCATCTCCTGCAGTTCCCCTCGGCCCGGAAGTTTTAACTCATAATGGATGGCATGCGCCTCAAGCTCATTAGAGAGCTCAATACCATCGCCGGAGAGAATGATCGTCGAACGACGGTCTGAAAACCTTTCTCCCAGTTCTCTGAATTGTCGACGAACCTCTGCATCCTCGAGGTAGGAATGGAAGTCCTTCAGCAGGAATAGCCCTTCAATGCTGAGCCCACCCAGATGTTTTAGCAAGATCAAAGGGTTGGCCGTCCCATAAGCCGGAGGACCCTCACTGCCCGCAGTCAGACCGGTCGTCACGCTCCATTCAAACAACGGAAGTCGAAGTTTGGCGGCAACCCGCTCGAGTAAAGCCACCACGCGTTCTTCTTCAACCGTCTCTACGACAATAACGGGATGCAGCGAGTCAATCAGCGCAGTGAATTCATGAAGTGTCGTCGATGAAGGCTTTGCGCTCGTTTCTGCCAATGAAGCCTGCTTCTCTCCTGAATCGAGGAGCCTCCCCTGTCCAGAAGCACTGCCGCTGGATCTCCCCTATTTGATAACGGCCCCAGTTCCCATCACGCGGACACGGCGATAGGGGGGCTCACCTACCGAGGCTTCATCGAACTCCTTACCATTCTCCTCGGCAAGGTGCTTGAGCCAGTTCACATAGTCTTCTCGAGAAAGCTCCTGGACATCAACCGTACCCTGAGCAATCGCGCTCTTTCCGACAGCCGAAGCCGGGAACACAATCACACCATCCTGGACCTTGATCTGGACCTTCTCGCCGGCAGGGGCCTTCAGATCCATCCAACAGCCCATGTTCGTGCAGACCGCATCCACCTTGCCCTCGACACGGACGATCTTACCCTTGTAAGAGTCGGGGTTACTGACAATATCCGCTATCGGGGTGACTTCTCCGTCAGCCACTCCTTCCCCAAGTGTCTGGCCCGAATCACTCAAAGCGACCAGACTGCCAGCCAGCAGCATACCCGTCATCAAAACTGTTCTCCAAATCATCTCAGTCCTCCGTCCCCTTTTTCAGATCGGACCTTATAAAGTCTACTTCCTTCCGCCACTCACACCTTGAGCAGCCCCGGAAGAAAGGTAAATCTCCTGCCCTGGATGGATGACATCCCCTGGCGCCAGCCCATTCCACACAAAGAGATCCTGCAAACGGATCCCGTAGCTGTGGGCAATCTTGTAGAGTGAATCCCCTCGGCGAACAATATGCTTCTCGGCATTCCGATCAACCTCATAGGAAGCTTCTGCCGCCTTCGAATAGGAGAGAGGTATGATCAGATCCTGACCCAGCTTCAGACGATTAACGTTGCGAATCCGATTCACGTCGGCAATCGCTCTGATCGAGACGCCATAGCGTGAAGCGATATGAGAAAGCGTCTCTCCATTGCGCACCTTGTGATGCTTCAGGCGGATTCTCTTGTTCGCCGGCACCTCTGCGAGCTTCGCCTGAAGAAGGCCCCCTGTCCCCGGTGGAACCTTCAAAAAGTATCCCTCCGGATCAGAAGGTGTCACTCCCCGCAAGAGCTCGGGATTCAGATCAGAGATCACCCTCTCGGGTACCCCGATCGACTCGCCAATCACGCCCAGGTCAAACTGGTACTCTAATTCCACCCGTTCAAATTCAATAGGGGCATCCTTCTCAACAAAGAACCCATACCGCTCCGGATTCCGATAAATGATGATGGCGGCCAGGATCGATGGAACGTAGTTCCTTGTTTCCCTCGGGAGCATCCTTCGCTTTGCCATCGTCCAGTAGTCCATCTTGCCATGGCGCCGAAGGACACGACTGACCCGACCCGGCCCACCGTTGTACCCGGCCAGAGCGAGGTACCAGTCCCCAAAATCATTGTTGAGATCTCGAAGGTGGCGGGCGGCACTTCGTGTTGCCTTGTAGGCATCCAGCCGCTCATCCAGCCACCAGTCGACTTTCAAATCGTAAAGACGGGCCGTCCCCGCCACAAATTGCCAGATTCCTCGGGCCCGGGCACGCGAATACGCCTTGGGCTTAAAGAGGCTTTCAACATGCGCCATGTAGATGAGATCGAGCGGAAGCCCCTCTTCTTCAAAAATCTCACGGAAGCGTGGCAGGTACCGCCCTGAGCGAACCAGGGCATCCTCCATCGATTTGCGCCCTCGCCCCTGGTAATAATCGAGAAACTTCAGCACCTGCTCATTGACCACCACGGGGAAGTCAAACTTCTGGTTCTTGAGGTCTTCACTCACCAGGTCTTCCAGGGCAGGATCGACTTCAATCGCGTACAGGTTGACAGCAGCGATCTCGTCGAGAGGAGACAGAAGATCCTTCGGTTCCTCCAGTTCCGGCAGTGACAGTTCTTCCGTTTCAGCCAGCAGCTGCAGTTCCATCCTCTGAATCCCGCTCGAAATGGCGTAGTAGGTCTGTTCGAGTTCGGGATTCTCATCGAGACCAGCATTTGAATACTGGAACAGACACAACGCCTCTTCGAAATACAGGCGTGCTTCATCCAGGATGCCCTGTTCGTAAAGCTCCCGGCCCCGTTCATAAAGGAGTTCGGCGTCCTTTACTAGAATCCGGTCGGTGTGCTGCCTCTGGCTTTCGATATAGCTTGGTTCAGAAACCAGTTCGGGCTGGCTTCTCTCACTGGCAGTAAACTGAGTAGGAGGTGCCTGCACCCTCTTGCTGCCAGTACAGTTCAACAGCAGGAGCAGCGGAAGACAGACAATAACGTTTGCGAATCTCATCAAGAATTCCAGACCTTCCGATGTCTTGGCATGGTCCGATCAACATCGCCCCAACGCCTCCTGACACCCGGTGAAAACAGCTACCCATTTTAATCAGGAAAACCCATTGTAGCCAAGTCCAGTCTCCCAAACCTTGGTCAGGCAGCCCCTCCGTTGTGCTGACCGGCTGTCAAGTTTAGAATCATCCCATGTACCTGGGCCTGGATGGCTCGGAGGAAGGCAGACCCATTATGCGACGTTTTCTACTTCTGCTGTTGCCCTGCTTCGGATGTGTCACAGCTCCTGTCGATTCCGTTGAGCACCCGAACATTGTATGGATTTCGGTCGAAGATTTGAGTCCAAGACTCGGGAGCTACGGCGATAGCGTGGCCCGAACGCCCGTTCTGGACAAGCTGGCTTCTGAGGGGATGCGCTTCACTCGGGCGTTCACTAGTGCTGGTGTTTGCGCCCCGAGTCGCTCGGCGATCATCACGGGTATGTACCAAAACTCAATTGGCACCCACCATATGCGCACGTCTCATGAAGCGGAAGGATTGCCAACGCCGTACGAGGCCGTTCCACCGCCCTACGTCAAAGGCTTTCCCGAGTACCTGCGCGCTAACGGCTACTACTGCACAAATCGTTCGAAGACGGATTATCAGTTTGGCCTGCCAGCAACCATTTGGGATGAGAGCGGACCCTCAGCTCACTGGAGAGCCCGAGCTGCGGACCAACCCTTCTTTGCCGTCTTCAACTTCACGACGACCCACGAGAGCCAGGTTTGGCCCAAACCAGGGAAGGCGCTTGAAACCGACCCCTCCACCGTCGAGGTCCCTCCCTATTACCCTGACACGCCAGCAATTCGAGAGGACCTCGCACGACACTACGACAATATTGCTC
Organism: Acidobacteriota bacterium; assembly: GCA_020350445.1. Lineage (GTDB taxonomy): Bacteria > Acidobacteriota > UBA6911 > RPQK01 > JAPXNP01. The sequence continues at coordinate 2,546,700 of CP070717.1, forward strand.
ATGTTGACCAGCAGGCCGGAGAGATCCTGCGTCAGTTGGAGGAGGATGGACTGTCCGAGAAGACGGTAGTGGTCTTCTGGAGTGACCATGGAGATGGTTTGCCTCGCGCGAAGCGTTGGCTATACGATTCAGGAATTCACGTGCCTTTGATCGTCCGCTGGCCAGGAAAGGTGGCGGCGGGAAGCGTCAACGAAACCCTGGTGAGCTTGATCGATCTCGCACCCACGATGCTCTCGATAGCCGGGGTCGAGATTCCTTCCCATCTGCAGGGATCACGCTTCCTCGGTGCTGAACAGCCGGGGACGCGGCGCTATATCTACGCAGCGAGAGATCGGATTGATGAATCCTATGACTGGGTCAGGGCAGTCAGGGATTCTCGGTTCAAGCTGATTCGTAACTTCTATCCTGAGAAACCTTACATTCTCCCCGTACCCTATCGAGATCGGGGAGTGACGATGCAGGAGCTCCTTCGACTCCATGCAGAGGGTGGGCTGGACGGACCGCAGTTGTCCTGGTTCCAGTCCACTCGGGCGGAATATGAGCTCTATGACCTTGAGAATGATCGGTTCGAGATCGAAAACCTGGCATCGGATCCAGAATACCTGGAAGTCTTCGAGCGGCTTAAGGCCGAACTCGACGCCTGGATGGAGCGAGTTCACGACAGGGGGTCAACTCCCGAGAGGGAAATGGTCAACCAGATGTGGCCGGGCGGGGTACAACCGATGACAGGCTCGCCGCTGATCGAGCCGGACGGGGGTACCTTCGATGAACAGGTTCAAATTATCCTGAGCGCACCGACAGAGGGTTCCTCGATCGCCTATACCTTCGAGGAAGGCGACGGTGCCCACTGGAATCTTTACTCCAGACCGCTCATACTCGATCGTTCGGTGACACTCCGAGCCAAGGCAATTCGCTATGGTTATCGCGAAAGTCCCGAAGCGAGAGCTGGGTTTACGATTGGAGGCTGATCGGATCAGTTCCTCAACTTTGGCAGGAGCGGACCGTTCCTAAAGACTGGATCTACTTCGATGAAATGGTGGCGACCCACACTTGTCCTCCTGGTTCTTCTGCTGACGATCATCGGGATTCGTTATTTCCTCGTACGACCCGACCCGGCAAGCGTCCCGGTAGTTGTTGAGCGCACTCTCATGGGTACTCTCTGGCAGATCCAGGTGATGCCCAGAGGTAACGACGATCGGGCCGGGGTAGAAGCAGTCATTCAAGATGCCTATCGAGAACTCGAGCGGATAGACAGCGTGATGAGCGAATGGCGCCAAGATTCACCGATTACGGCAATCAACCTCAACGCCGGACTCGGGCCGGTGGAGGTGCCGGAGGAACTCGCGCAGATCATCCGGAGAAGCATCGAGTTCAGCAATGCGACTTCCGGGGCATTTGACATCAGTTGGAGAGGCGCCGGGCAGTTGTATTCACTGGATGAAGACTTTGTTCCCCCGGACACAGAAGCGATCGCCGAGGCCCTGAAGGTGGTCGATTACAGACGGATCGAGGTCATCGGAAGCAATGTCGGGATTCCTGGTGGGTATTCACTGGGACTCGGTGGAATCGCCAAAGGTTATGCCATTGACCAGGCCGCAAAGGTTCTCCTCGACGCCGGGTACTCCAATCTCCTCGTCAACGGCGGCGGAGATATCCTCGCGTTCGGGACCAAAGGTGACCGCCCCTGGACGATTGGAATTCGTGCCCCGCGAGGCACACCCGAGGAGCTGATGGCCAAGGTCCGTGTTGCTGGAGCGGCTGTGGTCACTTCGGGGGATTACGAACGTTTTCAACTACTGGATGGCGTCCGCTACCACCACATCATCGACCCAAGAACCGGACGACCAGCAGAGCGCACCCAGTCGGTTACCGTTATCGCCGCCGAAGCTGAGAAGGCGGATGTGCTGGCCACTGCCTTTTTTGTCCTCGGATCTCAGCGTGCCCTGGAGTTGGCGTCAGTCTACGATGTTGACACGTTGATCATCGACAGTGACGGAAAGGCCTGGATGACCGAGGGCTTCGCAACCCAGGCCGAATTTCAGCCCGAATTCATTGAAAAGTACTCTCCTTAGAGAAGGCTGGCCTCGGGCCCTGCAAAAAAGAAAGGCCGCAGCCATGAAGACTGCGGCCTTCCAGTTCAGGCTAATGCCTGTCTATTCATTGAACGGAGTCGCCCGTTCGACCCATTTGGCGAGATCTTTCTCCTTTGGGTTGAGGGGCGATCCCGGATGGATTGATCCCGAGGGACAGCGTTCAGCTGCCACAACGAGATCTTTGAAGGTCCCTTTCTTGGGATCAGAGATCGTTGCCTTCCCAGCTTCGTTGTAAACGAACAGCTTTGGATTCACCGCCATGCAGTCATCGCAAGCTGTACAGGTATCAGCATCGATCCACGGCCCGAGACCTAAGTCTTCCTCTTCTTCCACCTCCGGTTCCTCAACCGCAACGGGCGCAGCCTTCGCTACGACGGCAACTTGGGGGCCGTTGCTGGGCTGAGGTGTCGGGACGGCAGGCGCCGGCGGCGCGGCGATCGTGGTGACAAAACTGTCAATCGACGTGCCTTGATTCATCAGAGCTTCCGCCATTCGCCGCGCAACATCCTGAGGATAGCTCTGCTTCATGGCCTCAATCTGAGCATCGTATTGCGCCTTAATCTCTGCGAGACGGGCTTCGAACTCTTCTTCCTTCTCAGCGGCAATTTCGTCTCTGACATCATCAGCGATCTTGTCGCCGGACATCTGTCGAAGCTCCGCCCAGAAGTCGAGTCTCTCAACACCGAGCTGGACAATCTCTTCGGAAACCGAGAGCCGGCCCAGCTGCTTGTCACCTGTCAAGTAGTAGATAAACGGCTTCTTGCCTTCACGGTCTTCGACCGAAAGCTTCAGGTAATCAGCGTACAGAACGAGTTCACCCGGAAGCTTTGCGGGATTGATCCGCTTGAAGTGTTTTCCAAACCGCGCCTCAGTCGCAGCCCAGTCTGCGATGGTCATCGGCAGGGTCATGGCCTGCTCCTTACCATTCTCATCCTTGTAGGTGAGTTCGTAGGTCGGCCAGTCCGCATCGAGCGCCGGGTTGCCATCCAGATCCAGTCTCTCGTTCAAGGTGCCCCCTGCATCGGGATCGTAGACCATGTACGGGACAGCGCGACTTTCGAGAGCCAGTTTCGAGTTGTGTTCAGAGGCGTCATCCGGAATCCCATGTTCCGTCTGACAAGGTGTATAGACATTGAAGATCGCCGGACGCCTGGACTTCAGACCCCGCAGGATTCCACCGATCAGGTGAGCCGGTGAGGCCTGCGAAGACTGCAGGACATAGGCTGTCCGGTGAGCCATCGCAATCAAGGAAAGCTCCTTGCGGGCTTCCGTCTTACCATGCTGGGCCTTGCCGTACATCGCCATATCGGAGACCTGTCCGGTGAATCCACTCGTACAAGCCTGTCCACCGGTATTCGAGTACACCTGTGTATCCAGGACAACCACACGAAGGGGCTTTCCTGAAGCCAGAAGCCGAGAGAGGTTCTGGAAACCGATGTCGTACATCGCTCCATCGCCACCCATGGCGACAATCGGAGGACAGAGCAGAAACTCTTCGTCGGTGAACTTCTCGTAGTTGAAGGCGACGAAAAAGTCATCGTGCACCTTGGAATCGTAGGCGTCTTCAACTTCCAGCTCAGCCTTTCGAACGAGCGCAAAGTTGTCTGCCATCTTCCTCATATGCCCCTCAAAGATACCGATGGCCAGAGAAGGAGCATCCTGGAATAGATGGTTCGCCCACGGGAACGGATAAGGATTGTATGGATAGGTACTTCCCCAAACCGAGGAACAACCCGTCGAGTTGGTCATCCCAAGGAAGGAACGTCCTCTGCCACCGGGGCCACTCTTGTAGCGCCAGCTGAGATCCTTGAGCTGCCTCAGCATCTTGGTCAGATGCTCCAGGCGTTTCCGATTGGATTCACCCAGCGGGATATCAACCTGACCGGCCTGACTCACTCCATCAAGGTCCACATCCTGGGCCAGGAGCAGTCGGGCTTTGGAATCAAGCTTCTTGACCAGGGAATCCACCTTGCCGACAAAATCCGCGACATGCGGCTGAAGCGATGCTTCGATGGCCGAGACAATCAGGTGAACGGCGGTCTTCTCACCGCAACCCATACAGGAACCGTCTCCACCGACCATCATGCGATAGTTTTCCTTCTTCAGAAGCAGTGTGTGGAGAACACCGATTCCTTCGTGGACATCGCGGACCTGAACGAAGCGGTCAGGTGTATCGGGCAGCTGTTCCCAGAACCTCCAGCCCTGGCGAAGTTCGTCGACCACCTTCTCGTCCTGCTTTACCGCTACAAGAGCGTTATCGGGACAGACTTCAACGCAAAGGTTGCAGCCCTTACAGGCGTAGGGATTGATCGTGATCGAAAGCAAGCCGCCGCTTCCATCTTCCTTCTTCTCCGGTACATCGAAGAAGGGCATCGTTTTGGCGACCGGGAAGGCGTCCACGACACCGTAGACCTTCTTGAACTCGGCATCAATCGCTTCGCGTTTTGCCGTGTCCGCACTCATATCCTTGACGACATTGCGATATGCCATCTCGAGGATCGTCGCAAAGGAAGAACTCGGGACCGCCTTCAGGAGGGCCCGCGTTTCTTTCGCCATCGGTTCGATCAAAGCGGGAAACTCACTCAAAGGCTGGCCGTTGGCCGCTTCCCGCACTGCGGACTTGAGAAACTCATCGATCTCCGTGACCAGGCCCGGGATCGCGGCATCCGGGCACTGCGTCCAGCAGTGTCCGCAGCCCGTGCAGTTTTCCGCAACGAACTTCGGGACCTCAAAGCGAATCCCCGTCATGTCACGGAAGGTTCCCGTAGCGGCCGGAATTGCGCTGAGAGCTGCAAAAGGATCAGCCAGCGGTTCCTGCCCCGTCTGATACAGGTCGAAAACCTGATCGTAAAAGCGCTCGGGGTCTCCAACGGCGAATTCGGCCTTTGTCAGGGCCGGCTTCTCCGTCTTCGTCGCGTCGAGTTCGACCAGCGCCTCCTTCTCGTCAGAGAGTTGAGCATAATCGAGGTACTGAATCTCCTTGTAACCCCGCGAGATAACTCTCACGTTATCTTCGACGACGCTTGCGCCCTTGTGGCCGAACTTCTTCTCCAGCTGAGAGTAGATCGCATCGAAGAGTTCCTTTTCACCCAGATTCTCCCGCTCCATCAATGGGGAAGCGGCAAAAAAGGCTCCCTGGAAAGCTGCACCCTGCATGCGGTACTGCAGTCCGGTATCGGAGGCCTCGGTCCGGGCAATTCCAAAGGCATCGAGATAGACGACTTTGATCTTCTTCTCTCGAATGAATTCTTTCGCCCAGGACGGGAAGCTCCGCCAGAGTTCCTCGCCAGTATGATCAGTCTGAATGATGAAAACACCCCCGTCCGAAAGACCAGCCAGCGGATTGGAATGCTTGAAAACGTTGGGATCCGGCGAAAGCACGACATCGACAAACCGGAGATCGCAGTTCAGGCGGATCGGCTCGTGGGCAAAGGTGGCGTAGAACGTGGTCGGCTGCCCCTTCTTTTCCGAACCGTACTTGGGATTGGCTTTAACATTCATTCCCAGGAGGTCCGACAAGGTTAGTGCCAGGTTCTTACCGGTCGTGATAGCGCCCCAACCGCCGATCGAGTGAATGCGCACCGAAATCGAACTCTTGGGCAGCAGATTGACGTTTTGCTCCGGCTCAAGCGCCAGGTCCTCAATATGAGGATAGGCTTGCAGAGTCTGTTTCTGATGCTCCGTCAGGCTGTCGTTCATCCCCTTGCGGAAGAAGTCGATTCCCATGTAGAAAAGGCGTCGGTCCTTTCCACCGGGCAGCATGTTCTTGATCGAGGCAATCATGTCGCCAGGCTGGATGTCCCGGCTCCCCAGACCAAAACAGCCCGAGTAGAAATCGGGAGCTTCGTCATGATTGTATGAGCAGATGTCAGGGTAGGGAAGAGAACCATTCTTCGCACGACCATTCTCGAGCGCCTTCGATACGGAACCGCGGATTTCGCGAAGAAGCGGGGCATCACTCGCCAATGGCTGGTCGACTCTTTCCAGCACCAGCGCACCCTTCTTACCTTTGAGCAAACTGGCGAGCAGGTCGTTGGGGAACGGTCTGAACATCGTAACGTTGACGACGCCAATCTTGATCCCTTCCTTACGCAGGTGATCACAGACTTCCTCCAGGTTCCAGACGATTGAACCCTGCCCAACCACAACGTAGTCAGCGTCTTCGGTCCGATAGCCTGACGCGCGGGAGTACTTCCGGCCCGTGAGTTCATAGAATTCGGCAAAAGCGATATCGGTCATCTCTTTGATGTGATCAAAGAAGAAGGGCCGCTGGGCAGCAACACCCTGGGCATAGGAGTCCTGGTTCTGAACAACGCCCAACATGGAGGGAAAGTCCACATCGAACAGCTCCGGAATCCGGCGCCGCTTTTCACCAAACAACATCTTCTGCGCCGGCGTCGGGCACTCAATCATATCCGCGGGATCACCGAGGTACTCCGCGACCATTGCCGGCTCCGGGAGATTCAGGGATTCGATGACATGGCTCGTCAAAAAGCCATCCTGCGCACAGATTCCCGGGTTGAGGGTCAGTTCCGCGACACGATGCGTGATCAGGTTAATGTCGGCGACTTCCTGAACGTTCTTCGCAAACAGCTGGAAGAATCCTGTGTCATCAACTGAATGGTAATCATCATGCCCGCAGTGGATGTTGAGGGCCTGCTTGGTCATCGCCCGGCAGGCAATGTTCAGAACATATGTCAGGCGCTTTCCAACCGCCGCATAGAGCGACTCATGCATGTAAGCGATACCCTGTCCAGCGGAGAAGTTCGCCGACCGCATTCCAGTCAAGCTCATTCCCGCCGTAACAGCGGCCGCTGCATGTTCGCCTTCCGGCTCAAAGAAGATCAACCGTCGGCCAAAGACATTCGGTTTTCCAGCAGCGGCAGCTTCCGAGAAGCCTTCTCCCATGTTGCTGGCCGGTGTGATCGGATAAACACCTCCAGCCTCACTACCGGCAGTCTCCATCTCGACTGCCGCGCCGGTTCCATCCATTGCCTGTGGAATTCCCGGGTACTTGAATTTCTTCAGTTCACTCGAGTTAGCCATCAATATTTACTCCCTTCGCGGTGTACTGGCTCTCTTTCTCTAACTAGAAACAACTCAACCCTCTCCCCACCTACCCAGGCCGGAAGAACGGCTGAGCTCATACTTTATTCGTTACTCTATTTGGATTGATTCCCAGAGACCTGACTCATGTCGGCATTCGGTCACGAATAGAGCGTACGCGCAATGTATAGCAATAATCGTACCCAAAATGAACCGCCCCGTTAAAGAATGTCTTCAGCCCGGGCTAGGAGAATACCGGAAGGAAGAAAAGCGGAGTATTGGGTTAAATCCCCCAGAATTTTGTGCGAAATCACCTTTCTGCTGTAGGTCCTTCGCGAGTGTATATCACTACTTCACTAACTTGGCTACGTTCCGAAAAACTGGGTTTTCGGCCGTTCTCATCAACTCAAATAATACCATTTCTACGCTCGTAATCTGAACACCGGCCCGTTGCATCCTCTCGAGGGCTACCCGCTTGTTCTCTTCTTTCCGGGAGGAAACCGCGTCGGAGACGATCTCAACGCGGTATCCCTCGGCGATCAAATCGATTGCCGTCTGATAGACGCAGACATGCGTTTCCATACCCGCCAAAACCACCGTCCTTCGGCCTGTGCCTTTCAATTCCCGTCGGAACATCTCACAGCCGCAACAGCTAAAGGCACTCTTTTCCAAGGCAGGGACTCCGGGAAGAACCTCTCGAATCTCCCCAATCGTCTCTCCGAGCTTCGTCGGGACTTGTTCGGTCAGGATGATCGGGACGTTGAGCTCACGAGAGCCTTCGATCAGGATGCGCAGATTGCGGAAAAGCGTTTCTCGGTTCGGCATCCCCATCGCCAGATTTCCCTGCACATCGATCACAACGAGAACCGTATCTTCAACCTTCAGCCTCATGCTTTGACTCCTTTCCGGTCGATTTCATGCAACGCTACGTTCCAACAGGTACTGGTGACATATGTAGAAGTTCAGCGGGCTGACGGGTTCATAGACCACGACATATCCCCAGCAGTCATCATCCAGCTTCAACTCACGGTAGATTCTTCCCCGGCACCTTGCTTTCCTGACTCCTTTGCCCCGCAGTGCCACGTGAGGACGAACCTCCAATGTCAGGATTTCGGGGAGGGCCTTTTCAAGGCGTTCTTTAGTGGTCATGAGAAGGGCTTCCTCGTTGATATCGACCAGAACCGCACGCACAAGCTCAGCAGGATCTTCTTGTTGATACTCAAAGGCAACCCAGGCATCTCGCGGTCGGATCCGCTCCATTCGGCGCTTTTCGTCATAGCGGGACAGGATCCGCTCGAGGAGGACTCGTCTATAGAAGGCTTTCCAGAGCGCATTGGCCGTGGCTCGCATGACCATAAAGGCGGTGAAGAGAATGTACCAAAGATCCCACGCCAGCTTCTGCTTCTTACGAATCAGCAAGTTATCAATCAGGGAGCGGATGCGTTTCGGAGTACTGTGGGGAGTCATTAACTGGGAGAGTCCGAGTAACCCTGGCTTGACACGGAATCTTTGATCATAGTTCCGGATATGGCGGCAGACACTTTCGTATACCTTCGGTCGGACGGGCCGTGGGCCAACGAAGTCCATGTCGCCTTTCAGAATGTTGAACAGCTGGGGCAATTCATCGAGCCGCGTATCTCGCAACACTTTCCCAAAAGGTAGGGTCAGCTGATGCTGCTCTGATAGGAGTTCCGCTCCAATGATCGATTCGGCTCCAAGCACCAGTGTCCGAAACTTGTACATGTCAAAGGGCTGTTTGTCCTGTCCAAGCCGTCTACCTACATAGAAGACAGGAAGGCCATCATCCAGCAGGATGATCAAGGCAACGACCAGCATCAGGGGAAGGGCGAGAATCAACACAACGCTCGCTAACAGGATGTTGATCAACCGGTTCAGAATGGCGTACGGGCGCCTGTAACCGAATCGGCCTCCCCGGGCACCTACCCCTTCTGGCATCGCAAGCTCTACCCACCAAGAAATCGTTCAATCAGTGCTCAATGAACTCGACGATCTTGCCGATTAACTGCTGCATCTTTTCGGAGCCTCTCTTCCCGACTGCGATCACGTCCCGGTGATCGAGCTGGGCCGAGATCATTCCCGCGGCCATGTTTGTGATGCAAGACACGGCCAGCACCGGCCGTCGCATATGATTCAAGGCGATGACTTCGGGAACGGTTGACATGCCAACGGCATCCGCCCCCAGCGCCCTCAGCATCCGAACCTCTGCGGGAGTCTCATAGCTCGGGCCCGGCACGGCTGCATACACGCCTTCACAGATGCGTATGTTCAACTCAGCAGCCGAACGGTATGCGAGATCGATCAACGTTCGGCAGTAGGGACGCGACATGTCGGGAAATCGCGGTCCCAGTTGATCAAGGTTGGGCCCGATCAGCGGATTCTCTCCCAGGAGATTCAGGTGATCACGGGCCACCATAAGATCTCCGGGCTGAAAGTCGGCTTTGATCGCCCCGGCTGCATTCGTTAAAACGAACCTCTTCACTCCCCACAGCGCCAATGCACGAACCGGAAACACAACTTCCGCAAGAGAGCGGCCTTCGTAGCGATGAAGCCTGCCTTCGACGACACAGACAGCAACTCCGCCAACATCAACGCTCGAGAGCACACCGCGCTGCCCGGCCACCGTCACCGAGGGAAAGTGCGGGACTTGGTCAAAGTGAACTGTCCCTGTGTGAGCGGCCCCTTCAAAAACACTCCCCAGGCCACTTCCCAGGACAACCGCCGTCGATGGGGCGTTTCCCAGCTCCTTTTCAAGAGTAGCGGCGGCCTCCTGGAACTGCGACATAGATACAGACGGATCGAATTCCACGATTACTTCTCCCTACTAACTCAACAACCCTGCCACACTGGCAGTGAGAAAGCTGGCCATTGACCCTGCCAGAAGAGCCTTCAAACCCAGACGCGCCAGGTCCGAGCGACGTTCCGGAGCAAGGCCCCCAATTCCGCCCAGCTGGATTCCGATGCTACCGAGGTTGGCGAATCCACAGAGAGCATAGGTGGCAATGAGTTCAGATCGTGGATCCATTTCACCCCGGATTTCAATTAGATCCAGATAGGCTACGAATTCATTCAAGGTCAGCTTCACCCCGATGAGCTGCCCAACGGCCGTCACATCTGTCCAGGGTACTCCCATCAGAAAAGCCACCGGGCTCAGCACATATCCCATTACGATCTGAATCGTGAGCGGCCGGCCGAGAAACCGCTCAACTCCGATGATTCCACCTGCCCATTCGAGACACCCGTTGACCAAATAGATGATTGAAACGAAGGCGATCAGCATCGCGGCGATGTTGATTGCCAGCTTCACACCGCGAGCGGCGCCCCGGGCAGCGGCGTCAATCAGGTTGACTTCCGCCGGCTCGATGGATAGCCGAACCGTCCCGGCAGTATCGGATGTCTCTGTCTCAGGAATCAGAAGCTTGGCGAAGACCAAAGAGGCCGGTGCCGCCATTATACTGGCGCTTATCAAGTATTCGGGATTAACTCCCAAGGCGATATATCCACCAAGGACAGCACCTGAGACGGTCGCCATTCCTCCCGTCATCATCGCGAGCAGCTCTGACTGGGTCATCCTCGGTACATAGGGCGCTACCACAAGGGGTGCTTCGGTCTGACCCATAAAAACATTCGCTGCGGCTGACAGCGATTCGCTGCCACTAACACCCATCAAACGCGTCATCACCCTCGCCATGCCAAGAACAACCTTTTGCAGGATGCCAAGGTAGTAGAGACAGGATGAGAGGCTTGAAATGAAGATCACGATAGGAAGGACTTTGAAGGCAAAGACGAACTTCGCAGGGTCACTCACGTCGGTCAGCCAGCCAAAGACGAAGTTCCCTCCCTCATCTGCATACTGAATCAGTCGCGTGATCGCGGCCGCCAGTGCCGTAAGAGCTCGGCTCCCCAAGTCAGTCTTCAACACCAGGAAGGCGAAAACCGCCTGCAAAGCGAGACCCCAGCCGACCGTGCGCCAGTTCACAGCCCTACGGTTTTCCGATAGGAGATAGGCAAAAGCCAGCAGCACGAAGATTCCGGGAACAACGACAAGTCGTCCCAGGTCAAAGCCCAGAGTCAGCGCCAATCCCCCAGCCCCTTGGTCCATGTCCTCGCTCGGCAACACATGCTCAAGGAGTCTTGAGCTTTTGAAAACAGAGACAAAAAAACCCGGGGTACCGAGGAACCCCGGGTGGATTCATCAGAAAATCGAAGCGCTCTAGCTGTATCGCGTCTGCTTCTTGCGCGCCCGCTTGATCGCCAGCGCTTGCTTCAGTCGGCGCTTTTCTCCCGGCTTCAGGTAGAAGGTATGCTTCTTCGACTCGCGAATGATGTCTTCCTGCTGAACCTTGCGCTTGAAGCGCCGAAGAGCGCTCTCAAGCGATTCGCCATCTTGTACAATGACAACTGCCAAGAATATCAACCCCTTTCAACGTGTATTTCTTCGGAAAGCGAGAGTCTAACGGATT
>CP070717.1:2558419-2564702 GCA_020350445.1 Acidobacteriota bacterium
CCGGCGACATCGCCGACATGGATGTCGCCACCCGACGTTTTGTCGCAGCCCGAACCACCGACGTTACCCAGAAAGATATCCCCACCTGCCGTCACGACATCGAGATCATATCCGACATCCCCGACCTCGATATCTCCGCCAGAGGTCCTGAGCACCGCTTTTCCTTCGGATGAAGAGAACTTGATGTCACCACCGGCGGTTGTCACTTCAGAGGAGCCTTTGACGACCCCTCCGATGATGTCCCCGCCAGCCGTTTTCACCGTCACTTCACCGTCCACCATCTTCGGAAGCAGGATGTCTCCTCCGGCAGTCTTGCAGGAAACGGTTCCCACCAGTTGATCACCAGAGATCGCGATGTCACCACCCGCCGTTCTTACATCGACGTTGACACTCACAGGGACATCAATCTGAAAACGGGCATTGCCTCGCCCAAGATTTCTGTCGGGACGATAGGTGACTCTCACGGTCTGCCCGCTCTCTTCAATCGAGAGGTTCTGCACCTGGGTCTGCTCGATACCGATCACGTCCACCTGGATCTGGTTGGCACCTGTGGTGATTTCAACATCACCGGAATCGAGTTCGACGATCAGAGTTCCCCCTGCTTTTACGTTAGTTGGTTCACTGACGTTCGTGAGCTGGGCCGCGACCACCAGCGAAGTCAGTAGAAAAAATGCTGCAATCGATAACGCTACTTTTCTCATAGTTCTACATAACCTCCGTATTGCTCTCCTGCAGGGCCGTACCCTCGATGAGGGCCTGAGCCCGAATGCGTACATACTCATTACGGTCGTTCTCCGCAGAATCTCGGAGAACCTCCAACAAGTCCTGTTCCTCGACCCGTTTCGAGCCAATGCGTTCGACCAATGCATCGATCGCCGCCATCCTCAGGCGCGCGTTCTTATCGGTAGACAAAACCTGCAGATAGGTCTTTTGAATCTCTGGGCTCGTGGGGAATCTCTTCAAGGCCTGCAAGGCCTGCTCACGTACAGACGGATTGTCATCGGTCCGCAACGCTCCGATCAGCGCGGCCTGGGTTTCAGAACGGTCCGCTGTGGATTCAGGCGAGACTTCCCCTATCTTACCGATTGCCCTGAGACGCGTACCCGGATTGGTTTCGTGTAGCAAGGCATAGGCCAGCAATCGTTGAATTCGGGAATCCTTCACACTGCCTTCGAGCTCGAAACGGCGGCTTACTTCGAATGCCAACTGGACGGTACCCGTTTCGAGATCCGACGCTTCAAAACTAACCCGGCTCACTCGTGCTCCGGGATCCGAAAAGGGATCGTGCCCTTCAAGTGATGCCCCGGGCTGCGACGAACCCGAAAAGGCCAGAAACCCCGCGAGCAGACCAACTGCGAGCATCGCCAGAGAGCTCCCAACGAAAGCGGGCCGGCGAAACTCACTGATCAGCGCCTGCCACGAGCGAGCCATCCAACCGGGCTCTCTGACCTGCGCCTGACGAGTCTCCCGATGGATCTGGTCAAACAACCGTTCACGAGACTGCCAGAGCAAATGGTGCGGGACACTGGACTTCCCTTCTTCCAGACAGGCGTGCAGAGCTTCAATCTCACTGAGTTCGGCCCGGCATGCGTCACAGTCGGCCAAATGCCGCTGCAGCGCTTCAGCCTGACTCGGTTCCAGTTCATCGTAGGTTGAAAGGATCAACAGTTCTTTGAAATCGTGGTGCTTCATCTCAGTTACTTCCATAGAATCGACTCAACGATTCGCGCATCCGAACCGTTGCTTCGAAAAGGTGTTTCTTGACGGTGCCTTCGGCGCACTCGAGTGCCTGGGCGATCTCCTTCAGCCGGTGGCCCTCATAGTGGCGCAGAACGAAGACCATCCGCTGCTGAGGCGAGAGCCGGCGGAGAGCCCGCTCTACATGTTCGACAATCTCACGACCTGCCACCCAATCTTCTGAATTGGGGTTCGAGGTCAGTGAGGCCGCAAGCATTCCTGCAGTCTTCGCTCCGTCTTCACCTTCGTCGTCGATCGACAAGTGGTTAACCGATCGATCCTGGGAACGGTAGGTCAGGCAGACGTTTGTCGCGATTCGATAGAGCCAGGTTGAAAACTGGCTCTCCATTCTGAAATGGCTGATCGCCTTAAAGACTCTTATGAAGGTTTCCTGGTAGATGTCCTGCGCCTTGTCTGTATCGCCGGTAAACTTGATAGCGATTCCCAGGACAGTTCGATCGTACCGATAAACCAAGTCTTCGAAAGCCTGCATATCACCCTTCTGTGCTTTGAGTATCAATTCTTTATCGCTGACTACCATTCACGAAATTCTCACTATTCGTGGGATAAGACCCGGTTGGAATTGAAAAGGTTGGGGCTAACTGCAAAGAAAATTCGAGTAATCGCATACTCAAATACTGTCCAGTTCGACCTTAGCAGCCGCCCAGGGGTTGGGCAAGTGTTCGCGTTTATTGTGGGGCTTCGCGCCTGCGGCGGATGGCTGATTGCTAAATGCTAATCGCTAAATGCTAAATGCTGATTGCTGAATGCTGATTGCTAATAGCCAACAACCATCAGCCAGTAGCCATCAGCTACTCGAGCTTTCTTCGGTTGCGATCGAGCCAGAGGATTGCGGTGATCGTTTTGCCGTCCAGGATTTCTCCCGAATCGATCATGGCCAGGGACTCGTCCAGGCTGTAGAACTCGAGTTCGATTTCTTCGTCGATCTCGGTCTGCATTTCAGACTTCGAAACATCGTCCGTGTAGTAGAAATGCAGCAACTCGTCGCAGAAACCCGGAGAAGAGTAGAAACTGCAGATATGGCGGATCGAGCGGGCCTGGTATCCGGTTTCCTCCTCCAGTTCCCGGGCCGCGCTTATCTCGGGCGGCTCACCTGAGTCCAACTTCCCCGCCGGAAGTTCGAGCAGGTCTTTGTTGAGGGGATAACGATGCTGCCGGACAAAGGGAATCCGATCGGGTTCAACTTCAGCCAGGACCACCACCCCCCCAGGGTGCCGGACGACTTCTCGAACCGTCTCAAACCCATTCACCTCGATATCATCGACGACGAGATCGATGATTCGCCCCTGGTAGACCTCCCTTTGACTGACCAAGTTGCCCCGTGTAAATTTCGTCATGGGTGAGAATTCTGTCAGGTTTTTCCGATGAGTTCACGATTTACCCTTTTACGGGAAGCGCTGGATGAGGGTCACCGCGGCTCCCGGGATCGGAGGATCGAGACGGGGTCTCAGTGAATTCAGACTTTTCACGCCGCCGGGCATCAGAACAGTAGAGAATGAAACTGCGTTACGGGTCAGCCGCACTACTTCTGATGGTGATAACAGCCTATTTCAATGCGGTACCCGGTGCATTCCATTACGATGACTTCCCGCTCCTGCTGGAGAGTCCACGGATCACTTCCCCCGGTTTCGATCCACTTCTGTTCCTCGAGCAATATGGAGGAAGGCCGCTGACCCTCTTCCTTTTCAAACTGGAGTACTTCGCCTGGGGGCGTCAACCAGTCCCCTATCACCTGCTCAATCTGGTCCTGCATACCCTGAATGTCCTGTTCCTGTTTCTGCTGCTGGTCCGCTTGAAAGCACATTTCCTGGCTGCGTTCGCCGCCGCCGCGATCTTCGCGCTACATCCCCTGCAGGCTCAGGCGGTCAACTACATCTGGGCAAGGTCAGCCCTCCTGATGGCTACCTTCACTCTGGTCTCGCTGCTGCTGTGCCGAGTCAAGCCAGGTTGGTCGATCCTGGCATTCCAGCTGGCAATCTGGAGCCGGGCCGAAGCCCTGGTCTTAGCGCTTCCACTCGCACTCTGGAACAGGAAACTGCGGATTCCTGCCCTTGGTCTGGCTTTCATCAACCTGGGCACCATCCTCTACGGACTGGCCAAGGCGAAACCGGTAGAGGTCGCCTGGTCGCATTCCTCACCCTTGACCTACTGGTCCTGGTTCGCCTGGGGCTGGCTAGAATATCTCTCGCTGATGATCTGGCCGACCGGGTTTTCCATCCACCATGCACCACCTGACCCGGGCCCACTCGTTCTCCTGCTGGCCTGGATCGCGATGTTCGGTTTCATTGCGCTGTCGATCCGGCTTCTCCAAGTTCGGCCCGAACCGGGAATCGGAATTCTCTGGTGCCTTCTCTTCCTCACGCCATCGTTGTGTATCCCGAACGCGGATTTGGTCAATGACAGCAGAGCCTACCTGGCCCTTGCGGGTATCGGACTGGCGGCAGGGGGAATTCTGTTCGGCTCGTCGCGGGACTTCCTGCAGAACGGGCTCAAAGACCTGCCCACCCACCTCAGTTCAAGCCATGGTCCAGGAGATATCAGGCTACGGATCGCTGTCCTCATCTTGATCCTGCTCCCGCTGCTTGCTCAGACCTGGTCCTGGAACGGAATCTGGCAAAGTGATGTCCAGGTCTGGCAGGTTGCCGTATCGGAAGCGGGAGATAACGTGAGCTACTACAATCTCGGAGCAGCCCTGGTCCGCGATGGGGAAGTTGGGCTTGCCGAGAAGCAGTTTCTCAGGGCCAGCCAATTGAACCCCGGGGATGATATGAGCTATGCTGGCCTCGGATACTGCGCCGAATTTCGGGAATCATTGACTGAGGCGCTTGCCCTCTACGAGAGGGCTTTGGAGCTCAACCCGGGTAACGATTACGCCCGAATGGGAGCAGAGCGGATCGGCCTCCTGATTCCACGACATAAGGACGAACCTTGAAGTACGCAAATCAAATCAACATAGCCATTGCAGGTATCGCATTCCTAGTCCTGCTTTATGTTTTCAGCTTGACCTTCTGGAAGACTGATTCAGTTGACCTGATCGAATTTGATTCTGCCGAGATCCCACCGGAAATTATGCAGACTCTGGGCGACGGTCCGCCCAGAATGCGAAATGCAACGACCACCAGCACACAAGCGATTTCGCCCCCCCGAGGGGCTGGGATGAGAAGGTCAGGAAGTGCCCTTCCAACCTGGCAACCGTCGAACCAGACGGCCTCGCCTCCGGCAACCGCGAATACTCCGACTTGGAATGGTCCTCCGATCAGTGAGGCCCTCGGAAGCCGGGATGAAGCTGTGCAGAGATCAGGGTCTCCGCGGGTAAATCGCCAGCGCGACCTCACTTCCGTTCAGTCGAATCGGTCCAGCAGAGGTGGTTCAGCGACAGTCGGAGTCGGGGGAAGTCCTGGTCCATCCGGGCCTTCCGCACCTCTTGGCGGCTCGGATGCTGGTCCCGATGGACGAGCCCGAAGCTTCAGTCCGTCACAGCCTCCAGTGTCAGGAGCGGAGGATCAAAAACGCGGGCCGGATCCTAATGAGCCCCCGCCCCCAGTCCGTTCCTCCATGCCGGCCAGCCGGCCACCGAATTAACCACTTGACGCCCGCACGCACCTCCTGTTAGCTATCGAGCGAGGAGAATGCGATGCAGAATCGATACGAGCCGAAGAACAACGTCAACCAGTCTTTTTGCCGCTGGTGCTACCGAGACCTTTCCCTCAAGACCCTCGCCGAAGCAGCGGTGGAGATCGGCTACAAGTCGATTGAGCTGCTTACCCCCGAAGAGTGCCTCTTCGTCAAACAGTACGGTCTAGACTGTGCGGCCCTCGTCGGAGCCGGCACAATCGAGGACTGCCTGAACCGGGTGGAAAACCACGATCGCTGTGAATCGGACCTGAGAAAGGCAATCGACTTTGCGGCGGCCGAAGGCCTTCCCAATGTCCTTTGCTTCTCGGGAAACCGCAAGGGCATGGACGATGAGGAAGGCCTCAAGAACTGTGAGAAAGGTATTAAGCGCGTCGTCGGATACGCCGAGGAAAAGGGCGTAACGATCTGTCTCGAGCTGCTGAACAGCCGGGTGGACCATGCCGACTACATGGCCGACCACTCCGATTGGGGGTTCCAGCTGGTTCGACAGATTGGGTCTGACCGTTTCAAGGTCCTCTATGACATCTACCACATGCAGATCATGGAAGGTGATGTCATCCGCGCCATCCGGGAAAACCATGAATGTATCGGTCACTACCATACCGGAGGCGTCCCGGGTCGTCACGAAATCGACGACACCCAGGAGCTGAACTATCCGGCAATCATGAAAGCCATCCTCGCAACGGGCTACCGCGGATACGTCGGGCAGGAATTTGTCCCGGTTCGAGACCCACGGGAGTCGCTGGCTCAGGGTTTTCAGATCTGTGACGTGTAGCGCCTTAGGCCGGTACTCTTCCGTTACAGGTTCGAGACCTTAACGAACAGGCGCTTTTTCCTGTAGAATCCAACACCGAAAACTAGGGGACAAATGCTGGGGAGTGAAGTTCAT
>CP070717.1:2564802-2574551 GCA_020350445.1 Acidobacteriota bacterium
AATGTAGCGCCCGGATTGATCTACTGGCATCCGAAAGGGGCGGCGGTTCGTTCGATTGTTGAAGACTTTCTGCGCGAGGAATTGACGAAGAGCGGTTACGAGTTCGTCTACACCCCGCACATCGCCAAGAGTGATCTCTGGAAGACCTCGGGCCACTATTCCTACTTCCGGGAGAACATGTACACGTTCGCTGTCGATGAGGACGAGTACGTTCTGAAACCGATGAACTGCCCGGGGCATATTTTGATTTACAAGTCCGATCTTCGCAGCTACCGGGATCTGCCGATTCGGCTGGCAGAGTTCGGGACTGTTTATCGTTATGAGAAGTCGGGAACGCTGCACGGGATGCTGCGGGTTCGCGGGTTCACTCAGGATGATGCCCATATCTTCTGTCGGCCGGACCAGGTGTTCGATGAAGTGGTTTCGACGCTCAACCTGGCTGAGAGCATCCTGAGAAGTTTTGGATTCGAGCAGTTCAAGGTTGGGTTGTCGGTATGGGATCCGACCCGTCCGGAGGATTACGCCGGCTCACCTGAGAACTGGGAGATGGCTGAATCGGTGCTGGTGAGTGTTCTCGACCAGAAGGGTTGGGATTACACCCGGGCAGAAGGGGAGGCAGCCTTCTACGGTCCGAAGATCGATGTGCAGCTGATCGATGCCCTGGGGCGGTCCTGGCAGTTGAGCACGTTCCAGTTCGATTTCAGTCTTCCGGAGCGGTTTGGCGTGACCTATGTCGGTTCCGATTCGCAGCATCATCACGTGGTTATGGTGCACCGGGCCCTGCTGGGTTCACTCGAGCGTTTCATGGGAATCCTGATCGAGCATTATGGCGGCGCATTCCCACTTTGGCTGGCGCCGGTGCAGGCAACAGTTATCCCGATCAGCGAAAAGCACCATGAGTACGCCCTGAAGGTTGAGGCGATGTTGACCGAAGAGGGCTTGCGCGTGGAGAGCGATCTGCGGAATGAAAAGGTGGGTTACAAGATCCGTGACGCACAGATGAAGAAGACCCCGTTTTCCTTGATTGTGGGGGATCGTGAGGCTGAAGCTGGAACGGTTTCGGTCCGAGTGCGCTTCGAAGGGGATACCGGACCTCAGTCCGTAGCCGATTTTGCATCCCATGTTAAGAATTTAGTTGATACTAAGGCTGTAAAGCCGTAAGTTTGTTGGCTGAAGCTGTTAAGAAGGGTCTGAACATCCTGTTTGGGCCTGAGATCATGTGTGTTGGATGAAAAGGAGGAGAACATATCGCTAGGGTTAGAGTAAATCATCAGATAAGGGCTCGGGAAATTCGGGTCATCGATGAAGATGGTAACCAGTTGGGGATTATGAGTCCCGATGATGCCAGACCTATGGCTGACGAGAAGGGACTTGACCTTGTTGAAATCGCCCCGACTGCGAAACCGCCGGTCTGCCGGATCATGGATTACGGCAAGTACCGGTACGAACAGAGCAAGAAGGCTCACGAAGCGAAGAAGCACCAGAAGACGGTCCAGGTAAAGGAAGTCAAGTTCCGGCCGAAGATCGATGTTCATGACTATGAGTTTAAGAAGAAGCATGCGATACGCTTCCTTGAAGCTCAGAATAAGGTCAAGGCGACGATCATGTTTCGCGGTCGGGAAGTCACCCATCCCGAAATCGGTGAGCAGATTCTGAATCGATTGCGAGATGATCTGGTGGAGTATGCTGTCGTGGAAAGGCGACCCAAAAGGGAAGGCTACACCATGACAATGATTCTGAGTCCGAAGAAGGAATAGGCACTCACGCCTGTCCGGATCGGCCTCCGACTGCTAGCACCATTTTCTGGTACAATCTCCCCTTTGATCCCAGCTGGTGGGATCTTATATGGAGTAGTTTGGCATGAAGATAAAGACGAAGAAGTCGGCTGCAAAACGTTTCAGTTTGACCGGCAAGGGCAAGATAAAGAGGCGGCACGCTTACGCGAGCCATATCCTGACCAAGAAATCATCCAAGCGGAAGAGAAACCTCGCCAAATGGGGTCTGGTCTCTCCGGGAGATGAGAAGCGCGTCAAGCAGATGCTGGTTTTGTAAACGGCGTCTTTTCAACAGGATTGGATAAAGACAATGGCCAGAGTAAAGCGTGGAAATACAAGGCTGAAACGCCGTAAGAAGATTCTGCGGCTTGCCAAAGGGTACTGGGGTACGAAGAGCAAGCTGCATCGCGCAGCCAAAGAACAGGTAATGCGCTCGCTGGCGTATGCCTACCGTGATCGGCGGCAGCGCAAGAGAGATTTTCGCCGTCTGTGGATCATTCGAATCAACGCCGCGGCCCGGCAGTTCGATATGTCCTACAGCCAGCTGATGTGTGGGTTGAAGATGGCGGGTGTACAGCTCGACCGCAAGGTCCTATCCGATATCGCCATTCGTGACCCCAAGAGTTTTGAAACCTTGGTCAATACTGCCCGGCAAGCACTATAGCCGTGACTTCGCATCTCTCTCATCCGCTTTGGAAATCATTCCAGGCAGACTTGCAAGGGGTGTCTTCTCTTGATGAGTTGACGGCAGTCCGAGACAAGTACCTGAGTCGGCAGAGAGGTGTGCTTGCTCTAGAAATGCGGAAGCTGGGCAGTCTCCCGTCCGCGGAGCGCCCGGCTGCCGGTCAGTTGCTCAATCGCCTCAAGGGCGTTGTAACCGAGGAACTGGAGCGTTTTCAGGAGGAGTTAAAGTCCTCCGCAAACGCGGTCCGGCTCAAAACCGAGTTTCTGGACGTCTCGTTGCCGGGATTCCCCTATCCCGAGGGAAAGATCCATCCGATCCGTCGAGTCTGGCGTGAGATGGAAGAGATCTTCGTGCGCATGGGCTTTTCGGTCGAGACGGGTCCGCAGATCGAATCGGATTACTACAACTTCGAAGCCTTGAATATTCCCAAGGGGCATCCGGCCCGGGACGATCAGGATACTCTCTACATCTCGGACAATCTGGTGCTCAGGACCCATACCTCTCCGGTCCAGATCCGGACCATGGAAGGGAAGGAACCGCCGATCCGAATCATTGCGCCCGGAAGGGTTTATCGCCGTGATGCGGTCGACGCGACCCATAGCCCGATGTTCCATCAGATCGAAGGATTGGTGGTGGACGAAGGCATCACCATGGCGGATCTCAAGGGATCGCTCGAGGCATTCTTCCAGCAGCTGTTCTCTCCCGACACGAAGATCCGCATGCGGCCCAGCTACTTCCCCTTTGTGGAGCCGGGCGCCGAAGTCGATGTCAGCTGCATCTTCTGTTCGGGAAAAGGCTGCCGCGTGTGTAAGGGCAGTGGCTGGATCGAGATCCTGGGAGCTGGAATGGTTCATCCCAAGGTTTTCTCGATGGTGGGCTACGATCCCGAGAAGTACACCGGGTTTGCCTGGGGTATGGGGATCGACAGAATCGCGATCTTGAAGTATCAAGTCGAGGATTTGCGGCTCTTTTTTGAAAACGACATCCGGTTCCTGAGCCAGTTCTAATCGGCTCCATTCCGGATCTGGTTCTCCCGGGTTCTGAAGAACCCTTTTCAGCAACAGAGCGATCGGGCAATGAAAATCAGTTACAGTTGGCTGCAGGATTATGTGGATATCGACATGCTGGGTGTCGGTGTCGAGGAAGTGGCGCGTGCCCTGACCATGGTCGGGCTCGCAGTTGAAGGGATTGAAGAAGTTGGGCCGGACACCGTCTTTGATCTCGATGTCACGACGAACCGGCCCGACTGTCTGAGTCACCTCGGTGTGGCCCGTGAACTGGCGGCCCAGTTTCGACTGAGGCTGAATAAGCCCGAGATGACAGCGCTTCCCACAGTCGAAGCCCAGGAGCGGTTGCCGATCGAAATCGCCATCGAAGAGCCCGGGCTCTGTCCTCGCTACGCCGGCCGTGTCCTCACGGATGTCCGGATCGAGGAATCCCCCGACTGGTTGAAGGCCCGCCTCGAAGCCGTTGGGCAGCGTCCGATCAACAACATTGTGGATGTCACCAACTTTGTGTTGTTTGGCCTGGGGCATCCTCTGCATGCTTTCGATTATCAGAAGTTGAATGGACGCAAGATTGTCGTTCGTCGCGCCCGTCTGGGAGAGCGAATCACCACCCTCGACGAAGTCAAAAGAGAGCTGACCCCCGAGATGCTGATGATTTGTGATGCGCAGGTGCCGGTTGCCGTCGCAGGAGTCATGGGAGGTGCCGACAGTGAGATCGGTGAGGGTTCGACGACCATCCTGCTGGAAAGTGCCTTCTTCCAGCCCGCCACCGTTCGCAGCACAGCGCGCAGCCTGGGTCTGAGTACAGAGGCCTCCTACCGCTTTGAACGCCGGGCGGATCCGATGATGCCGGTGCAGGCTCTCAACTATGCGTGCCGGCTGATCTGTGAGATGACCGGTGCCCGCTGCGTAAGTGAGGTCGTGGATGAGAACCCGGCCCCCTATGCCCCTCGTCCTTTCACCCTGCGGTTGTCCCGAATCAAGCAGGTCATGGGTGTGGATGTTTCGGCTGGAAATGTGGCGGATATCCTCTCAGGGCTGGGGTTTGCCCCGGAAGTCCAGGGGGAAGAGGCGGTCGAGGTATGTATCCCCAGTTTCAGGGGAGATGTCGATGTCGAAGACGATCTGGTGGAAGAGGTGGCCCGGCATGTCGGCTACGACAAGATTCCCACCAGATATCCAGCGCCCACCACGATAGGCCACTTTACTGCCGAGGAACCGCATGACCGGCGGATCATCAGTACCCTTGTCGGTCTTGGCTTCTACGAAGCAATGAACCTGAGTTTTACGATTCCAGCGAAGGAAGAACGCTTCCTGACTCAGGTGTCCGCGATGATCCCGATTTCGAATCCTCTGACCGAAATGGATACCCATCTGCGAACGATGCTGGCACCTGGCCTGGTGGAATCTCTGCGTCAAAACCTCAACTTCGGAAACCGTAACGTCCGCCTGTTTGAACTGGGACCGGTCTTCTTCCCCGGTGAATCGGAGAATTTCACCGATCACCGGGAAGTCAGGCACCTGGCACTCGCTGCGACGGGAGAGGCCTTCGGGTCGCACTGGAACCATTCAGCCGGTGAGTTCGACTTCTTCCACCTCAAGGGTGTCGTGGAGCGGCTGCTGGCGGGAATGGGGGCCACTGCGGAGTTCGAGCAGTTGAGCGATTCAGCTTATCTGCATCCCGGTGTAGCGGCTTCTATCCGTCTCGGAGGCGAAACGATTGGCGTGATCGGGGAACTTCATCCCCGGGTTGCGGAGGCTTACAAGTTCACCACCCGGGTCTTAATCGCCGAGTTTTCGCTGGAATCTCTCTACGCAGCTCCCCTCGCCGAGCCGGAGTACCAGAGACTGGTTCGCTTCCCTGCGGTCGAACGGGATCTGTCCTTTCTGCTTGACAGAGAGATGCCATTTAGTACAATAACCTCGGCAGTTCAGGCCCTTCGGGTGCAGGGACTGAAGGATTTTCGATTGATCGATCTCTATTACGGCCAGAATCTTCCCCAAGGAAAAATTAGTCTGACTGTGCGTTTTACGTTCGAGGACCCGACGGGAACCTTGACTCAAAACGAGGTGTCTGAACGGTACAGTCAAGTCGTCGAGGCGTTGAAGTTGCAATTCGCGATTGAGCCTCGTTAGACGGCTTTTGGCTGTGGCCGGGTTGACCGCTGCGCGGTAGACTCGGACCTCGGACCGATGTGTCGCCTGAATGGAGAGAATGCGATGAGAGAGCAGAGGTATGAGGAAGTTACCGCTGCGATCGACCGGGTTGCCCGGGAAATGGCGCACCTTCGAAGGGAGAATGCACAGCTCAGGCAAAAGACCGCGGAACTTTTGGAGGAACTGGAGGAAGTCAAGAAGTCGAGTCTGGCCGATGGCCAGCGGACTGAGGTTTTGAGACAGGAACGGGAAGCGTTGTTGGCTCGGGTGAAGAAGATCCGGGAGCATATCTCGGTACTCGAAGAGCCGATGTAGGTTTTCTATATGTAGCTTAAGAGGGGCAATGGAACAGGGGTCAGAGCCGGTCACGCGAGTCAGGATCTACAACCAGTTTTATGATTTTCGGGGGAGTGATCCGGAACGGATTCGCAGATTGGCAGCGTACCTTGACGGGAAGATGTCCGAGATTTCTGACCTCACCCCAACAGTCGATACGGCGAAAGTGGCCATCCTGGCTGCCATGAATATCGTGGATGAGTATTTGACGGCCAATGAGGAGTTGAGTCAGCTCAGTGAAAGGTCCTCATCTCAGGAAGATGAGATCTTGTCCCGGCTCAATGAACTGGTCAAAGACCCGTCCAGTTGAGGAGTCGGTTTTAAGCTACAATTGATATTGGGAGAACCCCTGCGATGTTCGTGATGATGAGCCGCAATTGAGCCAACACTCAATAAACGGGATCCCGATGTCCCCCGTACTCCGTGGAGGCGAGGGCAGGGAACCCACCTGGGAAACCAGGTTCATTGCGGTCAGTCACACGGCAGAGCGGGGGCCTTCTCACCGCCTCAACGAAATCCCTCCAGTTTCCCCATAGAGCTCCGCTTTGGAATAGGAGAGGCTTTATGGAATTGATCGTCGGTGGTGTGCTGGCGGCTGCAGCAATCCTGATCTGGTATCTGCTCAGATTGCGTGTCGTCAAGCGGATGCTCCGGGAAGCTGCTGAACAGTCGAAGGCGATTCGCGAGGCCGCGGAACAAGATGCGGATCGAATGAAGAAGGAGAAGCTCCTCGAGGCAAAGGACGAGATCTTTAAATGGCGGGTGGAAGCCGAGAAGGAGATTCAGGAGGAACGCCGCGAGGTTTCAGAGACCGAGCGGAGGAGTGCAGATAAAGAACAGCGGTTGCGCAGGGAATTGCGTCGGGCGGAGCGGAAACGTCGGGAGGCCGATCAACGGCATCGGGCGTTGAAGCGTCGCGAGATCAGCGTCGAGGAAGCCCGGACGGAACTGGAAAACATCCTGGAAGAACAGCGCAACCGGCTCGAGTCAGTCGCGGGAATGACCGCGGATGAAGCAAAGAAGCAGCTGATCAAAGCCGTCGAAAATGATGCGATGCGGGATGCGGCTTTGCTGGTTAAGCGACTCGAGGATGAAGCGCGTCAGAAATCGGAAGTTGAGGCGCGCAAGATAGTCAGCCAGGCGATTCAGCGATGTGCTGCCGAGCATGTTGTTGAATCGAGCGTCTCGGTCGTCGACCTGCCCTCCGATGAGATGAAAGGCCGAATCATCGGCCGGGAAGGGCGCAACATCCGTGCGCTGGAGCAGGCCACAGGTGTCGACCTGATTGTCGACGATACCCCCGAGGCGGTGATCCTTTCGGGTTTTGACCCCCTGAGGAGAGAGATTGCCCGCCTTTCAATTGAACGGCTGATCCGGGATGGGCGTATCCACCCGGCGCGGATCGAAGAAGTTGTCTCGAAGGTCGAGACGGAGATCGAACAGAAGCTCCAGGAAGAAGGCGAACAGGTCGCTTTCGAATTGGGGATTCACAGCTTCGATCCTGCACTCCTGCCTCTGCTGGGCCGTCTGAAGTACCGGACGAGCTACGGCCAGAACATCTTGAATCACAGTCGAGACGTCGCCTATATCGCCGGTATTATGGCTCGCGAGGTGGGTGCCGATGTCGAAGTCTGTAAGCGAGCCGGCCTGTTGCACGACATCGGAAAAGCGGTTGATCGCGACATGGAAGGTACCCATCTGCAACTGGGTGTGGAACTGGCCCGCAAGTTCGGTGAGCAAGACGGCGTGATCCATGCGATCGAAGCCCATCACTTCGATGTCGAATTTCGGACGATCGAAGCGGTGCTTGTCCAGGCAGCCGATGCCATTTCCGCTGCCCGGCCCGGTGCCCGACGTGAGGTGCTCGAAAGCTATGTTCGGAGGCTGGAGAAGCTGGAAGAGTTGGCCAGTTCGTTCAACGGTGTTCTCAAGGCCTTTGCTCTGCAAGCTGGGCGCGAGATTCGCGTGGTCGTGGAGAGCAGCAAGGTGTCGGATGAGCAGGCTTTCTGGTTGAGCAAGGACATCGCGAAGAAGATCGAAAAGGAACTCGAATACCCCGGACAGATCCGTGTCACGTTGATCCGCGAAATGCGTGTCGTGGATTACGCCAAGTAGGTCCCGGGTGGGCAGGCTGCATGCGAATCTTGTTTGTAGGTGATGTTGTCGGTCGCGGCGGCCGGACGGTTCTCCGGGAAAAGCTCGCGGAGGTCAAAGAAGCCGAGGCGATCGACTTCACGATTGTCAATATCGAGAATGCGGCGGGAGGATTCGGGACAACTCCGAACCTCGCTGAGGAGACGTTCAAGCTCGGTGCCGATGTGTTGACTTCGGGGAATCACATCTGGGATCGAAGGGAACTGTTCGACTACTTCGATCGCGCACCGAAGCTCCTGCGACCAGGTAACTATCCTCCGGGGTTGCCCGGTTCCTGGTCGACTGTCGCAGAAAGCCGCCAGGGAGTTCCGGTGGCGGTCGTTAACCTTCAGGGTCGCGTTTTCATGCCCTTGATTGACTGCCCGTTTCGTTTCATCGATGCTGAAATCGAAGCGATACGCGAACAGACTCCGATCATTCTCGTTGACTTTCATGCCGAAGCGACATCGGAGAAGATGGCTTTCGGCTGGCATGTCGACGGCAGAGTCTCGGCCGTTGTGGGGACCCACACGCACGTTCCGACCGCCGATTGCCGGGTGCTTCCCGGCGGAACCGCCTACGTGACGGATGTCGGGATGACCGGCTCTTATGAGTCGGTGATCGGAATGAGGGTCAAAGAGTCGCTGCAGCGTTTTCTCACCGGCCTCAACGCTCGTTTCGAACCGGCCACCGATTCGCCGAAATTCTGTTCTGTTATCATCGAGATTGATGACGCATCGGGACAGGCACTTTCCATCAGGCGCTGCGACCTGGAACCGGCTGTCCCGTAAGGTCATCCTCTGGCAGTGGCTGATCGGAGCGGGAATCCTTTCGCTGAGCCAGGTGACAAGCCTGCCTGGCCAGGGGCAGCGAGCGGAACTCACCGAGACTCACGAGCAGGAGCCGCGCTTCACGATTCAAACCTATTCCTCCCTTCTCGAACTGCGTGTCCTCAGACCGGATGGCGCTATGGTCTCGGGACTGGAGGTCGCCGACTTCTCGATTTCCCGCCAGGGGAAATCCCTGTCACCAATCTATCTCGAGGAACGTCGGAATGCGGGGCTCAGCCTGGGAATCTTGATCGATATCGGGTCTGAGATGAATGGAGAGAATATCCGAATCGCTAAGCAGGCCGTCTTTGACTTGATCCACCTGCTCGAACCGACCGACCAGGTCCTGATCGGCGTCTACAACAATGATGTCGACTTTCTCTCGGAGTTGAGCGCTGATCGAGTTGCCCTGGTGAGGGCGCTCGAACATGTCGCATCTGGTGGCCGTCCCGGGTTCTTCTCCCGCTTTGCCGCGGCTTTTGCCAGTTCGGGCAATACGGGCTTCGCCGTGGATCAATGTCTGCTGAAGATGAAACCGGCCCGCTACGACAATAAGGTCATCCTGGCCTTTTCCGCTTCATTCGGCAATACGGGTGAGGGGACTCGCGAGCACCTCGAACTGGCGGGAACCCGTTTCTTTGCCGTGACATGGAAGAATCGGATCGGAGACGCCTTCAATCTCTGGAGCGACCGCTTTGCCCGGGGTGACGTTGTCGACAGCAGCGGCGGCGTCGCCTTTACCGGACGTCAGATCGTGCAGCAGCTGGGGCGACTCCGTGAGACGTTGAAGTCCTTTTATCTCCTCGCCTATGACCCGGGTGACAGC
>CP070717.1:2574651-2600286 GCA_020350445.1 Acidobacteriota bacterium
CCCGTGTTGATCTGGCCAGACTCGCTGACTTCGACCGGCCCAACAAGGTTGTTTGACGGATGCTCAGAACTCCCGACTCCGGCCAAACCGAAGCTTCCCCCGAAGACGATGACACCGAACAGCGGCCTATCCGAGGTAACCGTCACCGATCCAGTTTTGATATCTCCGGTTGCGTCACTCTGTAGCACCACGCTGCCACCGGCCGGAACATTGATGGAAAGTTCACCATCGACTGTGGGCTGTCCGTTGAGCACGGTGTCCAGGGGATTCCCAGCGCCATCCCTGAGTGAGACGACCGCACTGGTGACCTCGTCTGAGTCAATCGAGGACAGCGTGATCTGGCTGAAGAACCCGGTCCCGTTGCCGAACTGTGGGAAGTAGATCGTATCTGGGATCACTGCCTCCTCATACTCTATGAGCAGCCGGGGACGGGCTTCAATGGTTTCAGCTTCCCGGCTTCCGAGTCGTTTCGCGCCACCTGTGGTCCCCTCGCCCCCGATCAAGATCCAGCCGAAATTGGATGCAGGATTGTTGACCCACCCCTGGACGTCAGCGATCAGTTCAGAAGTCCCGGTCCAAACCGGCGTAGTGTCA
The DNA here is from genome assembly GCA_020350445.1 of Acidobacteriota bacterium. Lineage (GTDB taxonomy): Bacteria > Acidobacteriota > UBA6911 > RPQK01 > JAPXNP01. The sequence continues at coordinate 2,575,246 of CP070717.1, forward strand.
GTTACTCCGACTACCGTCGTTTCGGAGGGGGACTCGGTGTAGTCGCCGCCTTCAGCTGCCCAGTTCGAGTTCGGATAGAGGGCATGATTCCAAGTCGCGTCGGTCACTGTTGGGGCCCCACCTTGTCCTCCTTCTCCCGGAGCGAGCGATGTTCCTTCACCCCAATCCCGGGTCACGCGATGCACCGCGACGACAATGGGGCCAGTCTGGCCGTTCGCTCGTGTCACCTTCATCTGTAATGTGACGGAGGTTATCGTCGATCCCTGCGGAATGGAGGTGAGATCAAAAGCCAGCAACGCTCGGCGAAGGTTGTCTTGAGTGTTTTTCCCGACATACAGGCCCGTGCCGAGTGCATTACTGTTTTCTGACTCTTGATAGATCGAGGTGTCCTTCGATGGATAAAAGGTTGCCTGCTGCCCGAACGCTGTCCCGAGTGCGGTCGCCATGAGGAAAAGGGGTATCAAGTTGGCGAAGTGTTTCTGAATCATCTCTCTATCCTTTGCTGATATTGGGGTTTCATCCCGTTCCTGAGAGGGCTCCCGAACCGTCCGAAACCCCATCCTTTGTAGCCTGAGGCTTAAGCTTTCGCTGAGTCTCCAAAAGAACGTTCGAAAAGATCCAGAAGAGCTGCTTCCCCGGACTTGGAGAGGTTTCGAGTCCCTGTGCCGGCGAACGAATCCGAAGTGATGGTCGGGGTTTCCACCACCCATTCATGATTCTTCCAGGCAAACCAGGTGTTGCGATCCTGATCGAAGACGTGGAGGGGCCGGTTGAACAACTTGGCCAATTCGACTCCCCAACCGGTTCCACCTTTAACCGTTCCATCGGGCTGAATCCATCCCACGGCAATCACGTGGTAACCACTGTTCACCATGTGGAAAATCAACTGGGTCACCTTTCGGATCTTGCTCGAGCTCGTGTAGGTCCGCCCCATCCGGGCAGACACGATCTCCATGCTGACATTTCCTTTTGACAGTTCCACTTCATCCAGAACCCGAACGCCGGACGCTCGCTGGATGTTGTGGCCGTCAAATGAATAGTTGACTTCGGCAATGCCCCATTTTTCGGCAAGTTCTCCGAACTTTGACTCGGCCCCACGATGCCCCCCACTGTAGAGCGTAAACTTTGATCTATCTTTCATTTCTTTACTCCAAAAAAAGTCAGTCTATGTTTAATGTTTTACCTGGGAATCTTTCGAGAAACTGTCCTCTCACGAGGCGGCTGAAATCCAGATGAGGTTCTCCGATTCCTAGGTATGCTCAATATGCCCGGATAGTTGCAGGAAAGCTTAACAAAAGATGCCGATTCTCTGTCTCCGGTACACTGGCGCAGTCGGGATGGGGTCGGTAAACCGGAATTCCCGTTGCCGGTTCAGCCCGGGTTGCCTACACTGGTTACCGACGAAACTAGGACCATCGAAAGATAAGGAGTGCAGGAAATGAATAATCCGATTTGGGTCATGACCTCGGCGTTCAAGGACCTCTCTTTGGACCAAATCATCGACCGTGTTAAGGAGATCAACTCACAGGGAATCGAGATCTGTGTCTTCAGAAGAGACGGAACTCGAAAGGATCATGTCGCTACCCATTTGGACTATGAGGAGTTTGGACTGGAGGATGCGCGGAAGGTTCTGGATCGCTGCAGTTCCGAGGGTATTCGCATCTCGGTCGGCGCCTACGACAACCTGATTGGGGGGGAACCCGGCGAACGGATTCACAACCAGAACCACATCCTTCGGCTTATTCGGATCGCCCACCTGCTCGGCGGCAATGCGAATAGCATCGCAGTGGGTACGTTCGTCGGTTATGACGCCGAGTTAGGTGCACAGGATGGTGGGTTTGAAAGAAATTTAGAGTTGTATCAGCAGGTTTTTTCAAAGATCGTCAAGTATGCCGAAGACCTTGGCGTCACTGTGGTCTACGAGAACTGCCCGATGGAGGGCTGGAGGCCGGCTACATCTCCGACAACATACAACAACCTTCCAGGAACGCTGGCGGCGCGGAAACTGATGTATACGCTGATTCCCAGCAAGGCCCACGGCGAGACATACGACCCCTCTCACGATGTCTGGCAGAACATTGATCCCGTTGATGTGATTGAAGCCAGTGATATGTCAAGGATTCATCGCGTGCACGTTAAAGGGACACGAAACCTGAAGAGTGCGGCTCGGGTACACTGGGGCGCTCTCTATGCAATGCAATCCGTCAACCCTGAACTTGCCAGGAAGGCGGGGGTTCCGATTCCTGCCCACGAGTGGGATCGTCATCACTACGAGCCGATGCTGCCAGGGTTTGGCGGGAACGACAGTATGGATTGGCGAGCTTTCCTGAAGACACTGATGAAGAAGGGGTTCGATGGGCCGTTCGTCATCGAGAATGAGGCCGACAACTCAGCGCATACCGGCAACCTGGGGGCAACTGTACAGGGTTTTCAGGCGGCAGTCCTCTGCCTGGCTCCAGTCGTTTGGCCGATGGTTGATACCGTCGGTTATCAGTTTGACCGTAGTTCCCTTGCCCCGTTGACGGCTCCTCCCAGCAAAGATGTCCCAGTGGTGACGATGGGGGATTTATAGGGAGGCGGTTGTTCGTCGCATGGATTGGGTCTTTCGAGTTCTTTATCCGGCCGCCTTCCCAGTCATACCGGTGATTGTGGTCTGGGGCTAGTCCGGGATCGCAGAGCCTGAGGAGGTGTTCAGATGACCTACTGGGTCTTGGGAGTTTCGTTTGGAATAGCTGGCCTGGCGGCCGTTGTTGCGGATAAAGAGCCTGAAATCGTCCGGGTAGGGCTCGTCCAGATGGATGGCAGGGCACTCGATAAGGAATACAATCTGGAACGAGCGGAGAAGTTGATTCGTCAGGCTGCTGCCCGCGGTGCCCGGATAATCTCTACACCCGAATCCGCGGTTCAGGGGTATCCCCGGGTTTCGTTGCCGGAGGGGGTCTCCCCAGAAAGCCCTGAGATCCAAGATCGTCGGCAGGAGATCCTTGCCGCAGCTGAGACCATCCCAGGCCCGGCGACCGACCGGTTTTCCAGGTTGGCCCGGGAGTTGGGTGTCTGGTTAGTCTTTGGTATTGATGAGAACCGTGATGGGAGACTCTACAATACCGCGGTGCTCATGGATTCAGACGGAGCGATTACGGGAAAGTACAGTAAGGTACATCTTCAGAATTGGATGCTCGCTTCGGGAGTGAATCGCGGTGACGGGTTTCCCGTGTGGGACGCTGAAATAGATGGCGTAAAGGTCAGAGTGGGAATTCAGGTCTGTTACGACATTCAGCATCCGGAGTCCTCACGGGAACTCGCTTTGGGCGGCGCCGAAATCATGTTTGTTCCCTATTGCACGACCGATTTCGCTCGTCCCCTTTTGGTTCACTTGTTCCAGACTAGAGCTCTGGAGAACCGGGCATTCGTTGTGCGCGTCAACTATGGCGGTAATCGCAACAATGGGACCAGCTCGATTATCGATTTCGAAGGAGCCACTCAGGATGAACTTGATCGAAGTGAAGGAGTCCTCGTCGGCGACCTGAACATCACGGCTCTGCGAGCGGTGCGAAACACCTGGAACAAGGTCTACGGTCCGGCGAATCGACATCCCTCCGCCTACAAGCGGCTGATCTCGCCATAGAACTGCCCGGGGGCAAGGTTATTGCCCCCCCGGACTCGGGTGTCAACTCTCTGGATTTCAGCTGGATATCGCGATCCCGTTTTCTCCTGCGACCCCGCGGATATAATCCGCAGCCTGCTTGTACTCTTCCGGTTTCGCCAAGTGTTCCATCATTAGAGGGACATCGTTCGGAAGCTTAGCGAGTTCCGAAAGATAGGCACCGTAGTCGAGCTCGCCCGTTCCGGGGATTACTTCCTTGAAATTCACCTGCATGTCAGGGACCCAGGCCACATCCTTCGCATGGCACGAAACCGCCCACTTGCCGAGCTTTTCAAAGCATTCCCGTATCAGCGTGGCATTGTTATAGATCCGCTCAGGACTGTTGATCATGTTGCAGACGTCGACGTGGACACCGAAGGCTTCCCGGTCCACTGCCCGAATAAGTTCCAGGTATTGGTCTGGAGTCGAGGGCATGCACCAGCCCATCATTTCAATGCTGAACTTGGTACGGGTGGGCTTGACCGCATCGATGATCTTGCGGCAGTTTTCAACGGTTTCGTCAAAGAAGCGCCTGCTGAAGTTGTCAGGATGGGGACCATACCAGACTGTCGGATGGTAGGAGCCGGCGATATCGACACAGCATCGAGCTCCAAGGGCTTCGGCCAGGGCGAGATTCTCGGTCACGAAATCGAGGTTCTTCTTTCGAGTCGCCGGGTCCGAGGCCAGCAGGTTAACCCAGGCTCCAACCTCTGCGATGACGATGTCACGGTCAGCGAATTCTTTGACAATTGCTTTGATCTTGTCGGTTTCTTCGAGTTTCACCGATGGCGCGTAGGCAGCCCGATATCCAAGGTCCAAATGGGCCTGGGCTATGTCGGCTGGATCGTCTGACTTTGCAAAGGCCGGCCCCCCAAGGCGAATCGGCCGTGAGCTCTGAGCCCCTTTTACCTGAGCTGCACTGGCAACGGCAGTAGCCGCCATTCCCTGGATAAACGTTCTGCGTGACAACATGACTAACTCCTCTCCGATCGAAACTGGCGGTAGTATTGACCCCAACGATTGTCATGGAGGCGAGAGAGGGCGTCAAGACAGGAAAGCGAACTGTAGCGGCTCGGGTGACGCGGGGATAGGGCTCTAAAAACTGAAAAGGTACGTCAGTTTTGCAATCAAAGCACGGTCGAGTACTTCTCCCTGCGTGGTGCGTCGTTCGTTGTAGACCAGGTAAAAGTCGCTCAGGGGGCGATGTATCCAGCGGAACCGGATGTTGCTCGCGACGAATCCATCGCGACTGCTGTACTGGATCAGCGAACTGACGAACATACGGGTGTTGAAGTTATAGTCGATTCGACTGCTGACCAGTTCCGTTGAGTAGGCTTCGTTTGGGAATTCCAGATCGCCATGGTCCCAGGAGATTCCCGCCAGGAACTTCGCGCTGGGAGAGAAGTCCACACCGAAACCTCGCGAGCTCCGCTGACCGTCATAGAAGTCCCCATCGCGATATTCGGCGAATGCACTGAACATCCGGCTGCTGTCGGTCGAATATGAGACCGAGAAATCGCCGAAGCCGTAATCGCCGGGTTCGAGAAGATGATCGAGAACTTCGTCCTCTTCGAAGAGGCGTTCGAACGATTCCTGCCGGCCAATCGAGAAACGACTGCTGTCATTGAACTCCACGGTAAAGCGACCGCTGACCTCTCTGCCTTCGATCTCGCCTTCCTGATTGGTGATGTAGTCCAGATTCAAGCTGGGTCGAAATTCCCTAATCCAGGGTATCCTGCCTTCGGGACGGGGGGTTAAGGCTATCTGCCCCCGAGTCTTCTTTATCCCGGTCCGCGGGACAAAACCGACTTCGGCGTTGAAATTGTCATCGATCGAAATGTGGTACGCCTCCAAATCCAGTAGTCGATCCTGCCAGACAACACGAAAGAAACCTGCCGAGTCATCACCAGACAACCCGGATGTGGAACTCTTTAGGAAATACGACGAGAGCTCCAGGGCGTCGAAAAATCGGAAGTTGAAGTCGGCGCCGTAAGTTCTATTGTAATTGTCACCTTCGCCCGCCGCCTTGTTGACGAAAATCACGCCGACGTCAGAGTTCCTGAGAACGTCGCGGCGGAAACGCCCGACGGTGAAGTTTGTGGAAGGAATATCCTCTAATTCGCCGGACTGCATCGAGATCAAACCGAGGGTATAGCGGCTGCCGAGTCGTCCCGTCATGCGCGCCCCCCCGAGTATCGGGATCAGATCTCCATCATCCGAAATTCCAATCCTTCGACTAAAGAATGGAATTAAGTCGGCTCCCGGACGGGTCGGGCCTCCCCGGCGTCGACCGCCCCCCCGGTTTCCGACGTTCCCAAACTCGAACACCTGTTGGTTTTCGAGGAAGAACTCGCGCTTTTCTGGAAAGAACAGGCTGAATCGGGTGAAATTGATCTGAGCGTCGTCTGCCTCAACCTGCGAGAAGTCGGTATTCAGCGTCAGGTCGAGTGTTAACTTCGAGGTGACACCGTATTTGATGTCCAGACCGGCGTCGGGCTTGAAGTCCCAGTCGTCCCCTTCGGCACGTCCAATTGGCGCGGAAACGTAGGGTTTGATGTACAGGTTACGACCTTGCTGGACATCGGTAACTCCCTCGAGAGACCCGGCCATGGAAACTCGATAGACCCGATGCGGACGAGGGATCGGTGACCAGTGGGTCGCTTCATTTTTGCGTCGGATCCGCCGTTCGAAGTTCATGCCCCAGTTCTGTTCGCTTCCGTCGAAGCGAAGGGATTTGAAAGGAATCACGAATTCGGCTTCCCACCCGTCAGCAGTCGTCCGAGTTCGAGCATCCCAAACGGCATCCCATTCCGAGTTGAAACTCCCACCATCTCCACTGGTCTGCATGTCGCGGACGGCACCGGCAGGATTCACGGCGAAGACAACAGAATTCCGCTTATCGTTGAACGTATCGAAGACGACTTGAAAGATGTCATTGTCGCGGGGACTGAAGTCCCGCTTCAGTTCGCGGGAGACAAACCCTTTTTCACCCGCAGAGTCATAGCAGATCGCTCCTATGTAGAGATTCTCCTTGTCGTAGAGGAGACGGACCTTGGTGGGCTCCGATGCAGGCTGCCCTTCAAACGGCTCATTCTGAATAAACTCCGCTGCGAGTTCTGCAGACTGCCATTCCGGCTCATTCAGTTCCCCGTCGAGGTTGATCTTGCCCGATTCGATTCTTACGGCCTGCAGAGTTTTGGGCCCCGTAAGCGATATCGAAGAAACGGTATCGGGGATGGATCCCGCCGCCGCATCCAAAGGTGCAGCGGTATCTCGGGGAACGTTCTCCGAGTCTCTGGGGACAGATTCCGAATCGGTGGATGTCTGCGCGGAAAGGTTCAGCGGGAAAGAGAGAAGTGCGAGAGCTAGCGTGACGAGAAACCTCTTGAATTGACCTCGCTTACACAGTGGCGCCCTCAACAACTCAAACACCCCTTTGTTCCTTGAAATCGAAACCCGGGTATGCAACCACCCGGATGCGCAACTTTACCCAAAAACGTGTTCCAGTGCTATCTAGACGTAATTGATTTTTTCCACTTTGAACTGATTACTTTCTGCCGAATCCGCGTAGGATCGGGACCCAACGCTGGGGAGCTTATGGCTGAAAAGAATCTCACTCCTCCGGAACGTTCTTCACGCGCTTTAGAAACTGTTGCTGCTTCCAGTGGGTATGCTCGCGAATCCACTTGGCGGTATGTTCCTCAAACTCCTTTTTCCCGAGCGATTCCACGAAGAATTGGAGAAGGTCGTAAAGTTCGCTGCGGGCCTGACTGTAGTCCCTGGGTTGATCGCTCCAATTCATCAGGTCTGAAGTCAGTGGGTCGGGCACCTGCAGGAGTATTTCGGCTCTTTTCAACTGCGAAGCCAGAGCGGGATCCTTCCGCTGCTCAGCCAGTGCCGCGGCCCGCTTCAGGAGAAAAAGGACTTCCCAATCCTCAATAGCATCTCTCATGACGGAAAGCCGAATGGATGGAAGAGCGGTCCCTCCGGGTCCGGGGTAGACCAGTAGACCATCACCGTTGGCCCACTCAAAGCTCCGGCTGTTCCATGTGTCAGCCTTCGAACGGGGCCATGGAGGATCTATCCGGCTCAATTCGAGGTTCGGTTGCCACCAGTTGTACCACCAGTACTCAAATCCGGTCACACCGTACTTCCAGGCCTGCCACCAGAGTGCCCGGATTGCCGTCAAAGGGTGATCGTTGTAGACATTTGCAAAAGGCATTTTAGGGCCGACACAGGTGTACCAAAACATCTCTTCGCCGCGGGCGATGGCCTCCTGCGTAGACACGGGGTCGAAATCATAAACATCCCCACCGTAGGTGATTGGATCCCAGACATCCATGAACCCGACAATTTCAGGTCTCGGTTTGCTTCCGCCGATCATAATGCGCAGCTTCGGCCATTTACGACGAATTGTACGTGCCTTCCCCTTCATCCCCTCAAAATCGTTGGTTTCGTCACCGATGTAGATGATCGCCTGATCAATCGCGTCGTTTTCAACGAGCCAGTCGTAGGCCGGTCCGATAATCTCTTCATCGAGGTCCCTCCCCGAGAAACCACCTATCAGAATGACATTCCCGCCCTGTTCAAGAATCCAGGGGATATCGGCGGGATCGGGTGAGAGCCGTGCACTGTACTGGCTTGTCGGTGTCATCCTATGCCGGAGTAGTTGACGGTAGAAATTCCGGCGAACCTCGGGTGAATAGTCCTCTCTATACCAGTCCTCCAAGCCCTCGAGGCTCAAATGCCCCTGGGTCCGGAACTGGCCCGTGATCGGGATCTGAAAGTCCTGAACATGCAGGGCAAGCGTGATGACCTGCTCCCGGCCATTCTCAGGTTTGACTCGCAGGGAGCCTCGATACTCGCCCGCAGGGGCATTGGGCGGAACATGGACGGTGACCCAGAGGGGCTTCGTCTCTTCGGGGCCGGTATCGAAACTCCCGGAAATCGGATCCAGTGCATCGGGAATCCAGCCCACCCAGTCGTTCGCTGTACCCAGGCTCGGTTGGACAAATTGTTCAATCTGATGAAAGATCTCGATGTTGTCGCGGCTGATGACATGAGAACCCTCGTTCGAACGAAGATCCTCCACCCGAACCTGAACGTCGGTGAGGGGTTTCCCCGCCGGAAGGAGGACGATCTGAAAGCTCTCGTACTCATTCCGAGCCATCCTGAGATCGACTTGGCGCGAGAGGCTTCCTTCGAACGTCAGCCCAGGGTGACGAGAAGCAACCCTGCGAAGGCTGGATTCGATGCCGACACAATACCCGGATGAACATTCGGCCAGGAGAGGCCAGAGACGGGATGCAAGCTTGATGCGCTGCATCTCCTGGGACAGCTTCCGCCACTGATCAGTTCCTGACTCCATTGGGTCGAATGCGTGAACCCCTGATGCCAGGTCTTTCAGAACTCCCTCCCAGTGTTGGAAAAGGCTCGAGTCCTTGTCCTGTTGCCTGAGCCGTTCCTGAAGTTCTTCCAAATTCTCGAGGAGATCAACCTTCTGGGAGGGTGCTGTGAGAACGGCAAACCGGACGTTGCGAATACGAACAGTCTGGTCTTCAGAAGCCGGTTGGTTGACCTCGATCCCCAGGGTTGAGATTTCCGTTCCGCCCAGGTCGTAGGGGAGTTTCTGCTTCGAGACGGCTTCGAAGAAATCCTCGTTCAGGCTGACCAGGTGGGTCTGCCAGGGGCCAGGGGCCAGCGAGAGTACCGATCTGAAATCGAAGCGACGTTTTGGATTGGCCCAGTCCCGTTCCGGAGCCTTCTCAGTCAGTGCTGCCGGCAGTTCGCGAGCGCCCAGGTGAATGATCAGCCGGCCGTCTTCCGTGGCCTGGGAGTCAAACAGTAGGAAGGCGGGAGCGCCGGACGGAATCCGGCAGTCAATTTCAAAAGGTGAAGCGGCACCTTCGGCTGGAGCATTCCACATTCGATCCCCCGACGGTGTGGCGAACTGGCAGATTACCTCGGCCTTCTCGAGAGCCTTTTGAGAGGGGGCCAAAGGTTCGGCGTGAAGCAGCACGAATCCAGGAAAGCAGAGTGAAGCAAGTAGTGCGCAGATGTGAAACGCCCTCATCGGAGTTCCTCCGTTGCAATTCAGAAGACTCTATCCAGTTTTATGCCCTGTGAGGCTACCGCATCCGACAGGTTGTGTATAGGTGTGAAAGGGCCGGCAGGGAAGTGCATGATTCCAGGTTGGGTCCTGTGGTAGGATTCCCCCAAACCCTTTCAGAGCAGCTACCTTAGGATTGGAATAGAAGATTGAAAGAGGCGTTTCGGCTTGGACCTGCTTCATTAAGGCTCGTTGTGTTGGCTTGCGTCCTGATGGCGGGTGCCTGCACTTCTGATCAGTCCGACGCTAACCTGCCCGAAACGGTCAGATTCAATGAGCACATCCGGCCGATTCTTTCGAACAAGTGCTTTGCCTGTCACGGGCCCGATTCAGGTACTCGGGAGGCCGGTCTTCGACTCGATCAACGAGAAAGTGCGACCGCAGAACGTGCGGGTTACGACTATCCGGCGATTATCCCGGGTTCTTCCGGGCGAAGTGTGCTGATCGAGAGGATTAGCGAGGATGATCCGGCTCGCAGGATGCCGCCGCCGCCCAGGGAAGGGGCTGCGGACCCTTCTAAAGCATTGTCGGTGAGTGAGATAGCCCTTCTGGAGGAGTGGATCGATCAGGGGGCCGAGTGGGAGGGCCACTGGGCCTACGAGAGACTGCGGCGACCAGCCGTTCCCGATGTTCAGACTGAAACTGAGCCTAAGTCTAAGGTGGACAGCTTCATCCTTGCTCGATTGAAGGAGGCTGGACTCGGTTTCTCGAACCCTGCGGAAGACCCGGCCTTGTTTCGTCGGCTCCACCTTGATCTGACCGGACTCCCTCCGACCCTGCACGATCTCGATCAACTGGCAGAAGAAGGCCTTGAAGCGACCTATGCGGCATGGGTCGAAAGGCTCCTCGATTCACCACGGTATGGCGAGCGCATGGCGATATGGTGGCTTGACCTGGTCCGCTACGCGGATACGAATGGCTACCACTCGGATGTTCATCGACGTATCTGGCCTTACCGCGACTACGTGATCAACGCCTTCAACGAGAACAAGCCTTTTGACCAGTTCACCCGTGAGCAGATTGCGGGAGACCTCCTGCCAAACCGTTCTCGAGAGCAGTTGGTGGCGTCGGGGTTTAACCGGCTAGGACAGATCACCAAGGAAGGGGGAGCTCAGCCGAAGGAGTATTTGGCGAAATACGCCGCGGATCGCGTGAGAACCGTGGGCACAGCCTGGCTTGGATCCACAATCGGCTGTGCTGAGTGTCATGACCATAAGTTTGATCCCTTCTCGATGGAGGATTTCTATGGGATGGCCGCTTTCTTCGCCGATATCAAGGAGAAGGGTGTCTACGAAAATGATGGAGATGTCTATCCAGAGCTGACACTGGCTTCTCTCGAGCCGGAAAAGGCCATGCGGCAAAACAGCCGGATGGATGAACTTCAGGATCGCCTGCTACTCATGCGTCGACTGGGTCGTCCCGAAACGGTCAGCCGGGAAGAATGGGCCGAGCAGGTTAGATCACTCGAAGAAGCGATCGATTCGACTGCACCGCGTACTCTGGTCAGCGTTGCTGTGGAGCCTCGTCCCATAAGGATCCTTCCCAGAGGGAACTGGCAAAGCGATGCGGGGCCACGGGTGGCGCCGGTAACTCCAGCCTTCCTCGGAGGTACCGGCCAGATCTCAGGAATCGCAAGCCGGCTGGACCTTGCCGATTGGCTCGTCTCGTCAAAGAATCCGGTGACAGCGAGGGTATTCGTCAATCGACTTTGGAAACTCTTCTTTGGTGTCGGATTGAGCCGGACGCTTGATGATCTGGGGTCGCAGGGAAGTTGGCCGACCCATCCCGACCTGCTTGACTGGCTCGCCGTGGAATTCATCGAGAGCGGTTGGGATGTGAAGCATGTCGTGCGGCAGATCGTTTTGTCCGAGACCTATCGCCAGACATCAGTCCCGACCGAGGAAAGCCTGCGGGAGGATCCCGACAATTCGAAGTATTCACGTCAGAATCGTTTCAGAGTGAGTTCTGAAATGGTTCGGGACATCATTCTGGCTACGAGTGGATTGCTTTCAGAGCGGATTGGCGGACCCAGCGTGCAACCTTATCAGCCGGCTGATTACTGGAAAGAGATCAATACCTTTGGCGTTGAAGGACCCGGCTCGAAATGGGTCGATTCCAATGCAGAGGATCAGTATCGGAGAGGTCTCTACACTTACTGGAAACGAAGCTTCCTCCATCCCAGCTTGATGGCGTTTGACGCTCCAAGTCGCCAGGAGTGTTCGGCAGATCGTCCGATTTCAAATACACCGGTGCAGGCGTTGGCACTGCTGAACGACCCCAGTTATGTCGAGGCAGCACGAGTGCTTGCCGCGCAACTGCTGCTCGCGCAGGAACTGTCTGACCAGGAACGAATTGATCTGGCCTATCGAAGGGCACTTTCGCGTCAGCCTCGCGATCAGGAAACAGCTAAGCTGATGGAGCTGCTGGAAAGTCAACTGACGAGATTTCAGGGTGATGAGCAAGCGGCATTCGAACTGCTACGGGTCGGGAATCGCCCAATACCTCGGGAAGTCGAGGTGACGACACTTGCAGCCTGGACGACTGTGGGAAGGGCAATACTGAACTTGCATGAGATCGTGACGCGCTATTGATGGGAGTTTCAGGAAGAGGGATGGAGAAGACTACCGCGCACAGAAGGACACTGTTGAGCACACGTCGAGAGTTTCTGTCGCGTTCCGCCCAGGGATTGGGAGGGATCGCGCTCGGGACAATTATGGATGGCTCTGGTGCGGGCCCTTTGATCGCTGCTCCTGAAGAAGGGAATCCCTACTGGCGCGGGGCCGTCCATCCGCTGCACATACCGCCCCGGGCGAAGCGGATCATCTATCTCTACATGGCGGGTGGCCCGTCCCATCTCGAGTGCTTCGATCACAAACCGAAGCTCGCTGAGATGGACGGTTCACCAATGCCAGACTCTCTCATTCGGGGGGAGCAGAAGAGTGCCCAGAGTGGTGGCCAACGACTTCAAGTACTTGGCCCCCGGTACAGCTTTTCTCGGCACGGTGAATCGGGGCTCGAAATCTCATCACTCTTTCCGCACATTGCGCAGTTGGCAGATGAGATGTGCATCATCAAGTCGATGGTTACCGAGCAGGTGAACCACGATCCCGCCCACACATTCATGAATACCGGATCGATTATTCAGGGCCGCCCCAGCATGGGGTCCTGGATGGCCTACGGGTTGGGGACGGAGTCCGAGAACCTCCCCGGGTTTGTTGTCATGACATCGTCCGGAGGAGGGCAGGGTCAGCCGATCGCGGCGAGGCAGTGGCATAGCGGTTTCCTTCCCGGACGGTTTCAGGGGGTCAAGTTTGAATCGACCGGAAGCCCGGTGAATTATGTCTCGCGTCCTCCCGGAGTCTCTCTTGCAGATCAGCGGGAATTGGTCGAAACCGTCAAGTCCCTGAACTTTCTTTCGAACGATGTTCTGGAAGATCCCGAAATTCAAACCCGCATCAGCCAGTATGAGATGGCCTTTCGAATGCAGACGAGCGTTCCCGAACTGGTGGACTTCTCGAGTGAGCCGGAATATATCAGGCAGATGTATGGCACTGAGGGTGCCGACGGTTCTTTCGCCGCGAATTGCCTGCTGGCACGCCGGCTGGCTGAAAGAGGTGTGCGATTCGTTCAGCTCTATCATCGTGGGTGGGACCATCACGGGAATTTGAAGGACGGACTCAAGGAGGCCGCTCAACTGGTCGATCGAGCATCGGCTGCTCTGGTTCTCGATCTGAAGCAACGAGGGATGCTTGAAGACACACTGGTTATCTGGGGCGGTGAGTTTGGCCGGACTCCGATGGGGCAGGGGGACGATGGCAGGGACCACCACATCAAGTGTTTCTCACTCTGGATGGCCGGCGGAGGCATCCGGCCCGGGACGACATACGGGCGGACCGATGAATTTGGCTACGACGTTGTCAGTGACAGGGTCCATGTCCATGATCTGCATGCCACGATCCTCCACATCATGGGGATCGATCATGAGCGACTCACGTATCGGAGTCAGGGGCGAGATTTCCGACTGACCGATGTCCATGGAAACCTGGTAAAGGGGATTCTGGCTTAGAACAAGAACAAAGGCTTATGAAGAAGCTACTGATTGCGATTCTCGCCTCTCTCGCCGTAGCCGGTGTGCTCTGGATCGCCGCTGATGGCCTGCTTTCATTTGTGCTTTTCTGGGGGCGTCTCCACTCGTTGGCTGTCCATTTTCCGATCGGTCTTCTGCTTCTTTCGGGAGGGTTAGAGCTTTATCGGTTGGCGCGTCCAAAATCGAAGGTCTCTGAGGTTCTTATCCTCTCGCTTCCGCTCGCTGCAGTAGGTTCCATTCTGGCAGTTCTGACGGGATACATGCTCTCATTCGAAGGAGGGTTCGCGGAAGAAACACTCTACTGGCACCTCAGGCTTGGGGTGCTGGTTGCTGTTTGTGCTACGAGTTCCCTCCTCCTGCGGACGCTCTGGCGATTCTTCGCTTGGCAGTCTCTCGAAAGGGCCTATCAGACCACTCTCTTTGCGGGTGCCCTTCTGCTGATCCTTGCGGGGCATCTCGGCGGAGTGCTGGCCCATGGGCCCGATTATCTGACGGCCTATCTACCGGCGCCGGCTCGATCCCTTATTGGCCTGGCCCCGTCAAAAGCAGCCGGATCCGAGATCGATCGGGAGACTGCGGTCCTGTTTGCCGACGTCATCCAGCCGATCCTGGATCATGATTGCGGGGGATGTCACAACCCCTCTCGAAAGCGTGGTGGCCTCGACCTCAGCTCCCAGGAGGGGGTACTCGCCGGTGGTGAAAACGGCGAGGTCCTCACAGCGGGCGAAGGGAGCAGCAGTGAGCTAATCCTCCGGATGGCGCTCGGTTCGACCGATCCGAAGCGAATGCCCCCAGGTGATCGCACACCTGTCGACCTGGGAAAGGTCGAAGTGATTCGCTGGTGGATTGAGCAGGGAGCTTCCTTTCAGCTGCAGCTCAGTCAGATCAAAGATCCTCCGTTCGTAGTGACGGCCTACCTGGATCGGATTGCTCCACAAGGCGGCGCCGAACCTGAGGGGATTTTCGCCCTCGAGGTTACCCCTCCCTCGGTTGAGCAGATGGAGGTGCTGGCTGAGGAGGGTTTTGCCGTAGGGTTTCTGGCCGAGGGCCAGCCGTTTCTCGATGTGCGCATGCCTCGAGGGACGAAGTTGACCTCCGAAGCGCGATCATCGCTAGCCGAGGTTTCCCAGCAGGTCGCCTGGCTGGACCTCAGTGGAACGGAGTTGGAGTCGGGCTGGACCGGGGTTCTGCCGGGAATGACCCACCTCGTTCGACTGAATCTTTCACTGACGAATGCTGCGGACCAGGATCTGGCCGCCTTGAACGGGCTGCAGTATCTCGAACACCTCAACCTCTACGGTACTCCCGTCAGCGATGCAGGACTGAAACATTTGGCAGGCCTCCCCAGGTTGACAAAGCTCTACCTCTGGCAGACCCGCGTTTCGGAAGAAGGTGTGGCGGAACTCAGGGCCGGTCGAGCGGATCTCGAGGTCACTCTTGGAGAGACACTGAAGAATGCAGATGATGAGTGACCGGCGATGCCTTAGGGACTTGGCGAACTGATCTTACGGGGCGCCGTGGGTTCAGAAAGATCCCAGCTGTCTATCCCCCCTCGACCGGTCGCGATGTACACCGTCGTTTCCAGATGTACAAGGGCGAGCGGTCGATCGCTGAGTTGCACCTGAGAGACCTGTTCAGCCCTGTGCGACTCTCCCCATCTCATTATAAGGAGCCCATTCTGCAGATCCGTCAGCAGAATGAGTTCTCCCAAAAGATCGATTGATGTCAGAAAGCTCTCGGATTTCCAGTAGCCGACAAGTTCCGGTGCGGTGGGATCCCCGATAGCGACGGTACGCAGCCCATCATCGCAGGCAAGAAAGGCCAGGTTCTCCTTCGCCGCCACTCGAACGACTCGTTGTGTTGTCGGGGCGAAACCGACGGGGGCGATCTTGCCGGTTGAGGCAAGGTCGATGAAAGCGAGCCCCTCACTGGATGCCAGCAATCCAGTGGAACCATGGAGCGCTATGCTCCAGAGAGAAGGTACGAGAGCCGGACTCGAAGCCGGGAGTCCCTTAGACTTGAACCTGTCGAAGAGGCTTTCTGTCGAAATCACTTCCTGAAGCATCGTCGAACCAGGCGTTTCCGGGTTCAGGCGGGTGACGCCAGCGTCTCCAACCAGCAGGAAAGACCCATCTTCGAGTCGCTGGATATCCCTTACGGGGCCCTTGGCGCGGACAGGGACTCCCTGAGAGTCGAGAAGGCCTTCAGCATTTCGTGCATGCACACGCACCAAATCGGACCCGTCACCCACCACAACGTAGGCGCTGCCAATCTCAACGATCGAAGCGCTACCCGTGTTCAACGTAGTGCTTTCTACCAGCCCTTCGTCGGATACCGTAAAGATTCGAACGCCTCGAAGCTGATCAGCCGCCACCAATGTCGTGTCAATCAGTGCCAGGTCGAGAACGTCTTCGAGAATCGTATAATTCCCGACTTCTCTGGGTTTCCCCGGATCCTGAACATCGACGATTCGAAGCCCTCCTTCCTTCGCTGCAATGTAGGCCAGGGTCCCTTGGAGGGCAATGTCGAGGGCACGGCCTGGCAGCTGTAACTGGGAGATACGTCGTGGTCTCCTGGGGTCCGAAGTGTCGACAATGTGCAACCCCTCCTCCTGGTCGGCGATGTAGACCTTATTACCCCCTACCGTCAGTGCGACCGGAGCATGAGTCAAGGGATAGATCGCTTGAGTGCTGGGAGCGTAGGGGTCCTGGACATCGACGATGCGGAGCCCGATCTCGACGTTCGCGATGTAGGCGAACGGGCCCTGAAATGCTACTCCCCAGGCGTAGCCCTGGTCGTAGGATCCTCGGTCGGCAAATCCCGTCTCGATGGGGTTTGCCGGGGTGCTGACATCGACCACTCGAAGGTCGGCAAAGGATGCGGCCACATACATCAGTGACCCAGATACCGTCACGTCCATGGCCTCCTCGACGGAGTCAAATCGCCCGAGTTCCTGAATTCTGGCCGGGTCAGAGGTGTCGAGGATCCAGACTCCATCGGTCCGGGCCGCGACATAGGCGCGGTCTTGGTCAAGAACAACACCCTCGGCGCTGTCTCCGGTTGGGAATGCGCCCAGAATTCTGGGGCGCAGTGGATCAGAGACGTCGGTGAGGATCAGGCCGGACTTACCGCATGCTACCGCGAGTTGATTGCCGTTCTTGTCCAGATGGCGAATCACGGCAGGCAGTTCAACACTCCCAAGGGGACGGACCACTACGGGATTGTTGACATCGAGAATCTGCAGCGTATTCCCAACCCCGAGGTAGGCCAGGCCTCGTTCAACTTCGATGGCGTAAGAGGCCCTGTCATTGAATGAAACCGTGACCGGGACTTCCGGAAGAGTCTCACTCGCCTGCTCCAAAACGTCGGAGGTCGAGCAGGATCCAAAGGAAAGGAGCAGAACGAGACCGATTTGAGCAAACCTGTAACCTGGGTAACTTCTGTCCCCAACTTCGCTGTTTGAAGCGGTGGGCACAACAGGCGCTTGCTGCCTTCCTTCCAAAGCACACCTCTTGACTGCTGATCGGATACTGGATGGTTTGAATCTGGGGGGATTCTATCCCAAAAGACCTGTTTTGGTGAAAAAGACCGACCTGCCATCATTCCAGGTTGAGGTGGTCTGGAAGAATTAAGGGAGGTAGGGCGTTACGAACAAGAAGAACCCAGCCAGCAGAATGCCCAGTCCTGCCACAGTGGCACCAAATGGAGTCATCTTCCCCAGTTTCAACCACAGGTAGTACCCGCTAATCACCCAGACTCCAAGGGCGATAGCCAGCATGTCCATTACCGCGACCCACGCTGTGCTCCAAAACCAATCGCGCTGCCGGGCTGGTTCATCGACGCTGACACCATTGAAAGTATGCAGCATGTGGACGATCCCGGCCCCGTCAGTTTGGGTACGTTTAACCTCGGCCTGGGTGAGTTCAGCGTTAACAGAGACTTCCACAATTGTCCCGGGACGAACGACTGAAACTGTGAATGCGCCGCTGTCATCTGACCAGTGTATCGACTCGGGTTCCCCGTCTATTTCGAGTTGTTTCAGGACTGTTTCAACACGTTTCTCAGCATCAATGGGCGGTATCTCGAGCGGGGTTACTTCCGTCTGCACGTCCCGCCGTTCCCAGAACTTGGAGATCTCCCACTTCGGATGGTTCAACATCACGCCTGACAGGGCGAAGAGCCAGGTCAGCCAAAGCAGGAACAGCCCCGAGTGAATGTGTATCTTCCGAATCAGGAAAAGTGTCCGGTTTGAACTCGCGGCCATCCTATCCTCCCACCAGAAGCCAGATTAAGACGGTAAGGCTCGTGAACCCGGCCACAGTCGCCCCTAGCCCCATCGCTCGTTCGTTCTTCAGCCGCCACCAGAGAAGGATGCCAGTGAGGCTCAGTGAGAGGACTGAGAGGATAAGGGAATCGGCGACGGTGCCCCAAAGCTTAACCACCCACCAGTTGCCCCGTAGATTGGCAACATGTGGTCCAGGCCGCTTATGCAGGTACAGGATTCGATCGAGGAACCCTTTACGCGTTTCAACCAGTTCGGCTCTGCCCGGATTACCCTTTACCGTGATCCGAGTGTACCAACCTGGACGGGAAATCATCACCGTGACCCTCTTCTCGTCAGGCTGGATTCCAACCCAATCGATTTCTCCTGTCAGGTCTAACTGTTGTGCGATCGATCGCCCCAATGACAGGCCTTCGGAATCTGGAACCTGTATTCCCTCGAAAACACGCTCAACTTCCTCCCTCGCCATCCAGCCGCTGAAAAGTTGAGGGTGGTTGAGAATGAGGGTGCTGACTGCGAACAGCAGGGCAACCGGTCCAAAAAAGAGTCCGGCGTGGGCGTGAATCCAGCGGACTCCCCGATATAATTTCGAATTGAAAAGGTTGTCGCGCGCCACCTAACCCGCCGTTTCCTTCAGGATGGCACCGACAGTCGCATTCGGGTTTTCGATCTCGTTCGCCGACCGAATGGTGATTGTCGGAATGGTGTTGTGTTCCCGGTGGATTTTCGACCTGAGGATCTCTGCATCGTTTCGACCACCCAGCCCGGAATAGCCGAATGCCCGGCAAAGCCTGCTGAAGAGCAAGTCATTCAGCGTACAGCCCCCAGCACGCTCGAGACCTTCGATCGAAGTCTGCCAACTCCTGAACAGGTGGACCTGGGCGAAGGACTGCCCCTGGAAGGTTGTTTCATTCAGGCCTTCTCCGCCAATGACGAGGCCATCTCCGAGCGCCGCAACTTGCCGAATCAGGCGATCCATTCCTTCGCTCGAAGTAAGCCCCTCGACCAGGCAGTTATGGAGGTTTCCAGTTGTCAGTGTTACATCGATGAAAGCGCTCTCGAGATTCAAATCCCGGCCTGCCTCTCTCATCGCATCGCCGAGGATCGATCGCCAGATACTCAACCCCGGGTGTACCTTGACCATGACCTTCTTGTCCCTGTATTTGCCCCGAGCCGCGTTCGATTCCGGGACTCCCATCGGCCGCCCGTCAAACCAGCTCCAACCCCAGATATCCTTTTTCTCGAGGGTGCGATACTGGAAGTCTCGAATCCGTTCATAAACTGGATGACTGGGATCCATGTCGATCGAGTTGAAATGCGGCATGATCCGGAAGCCCATCTTGTGTCCTTTGGTCAGAAACTCTCTGGCCTGAGGACTTGCTTGATAGGTGGGATAGTTCTCATCGTAAGCGTCGGTCCGCCAATCCGGAAAGTGGATTAGAACCGCCTGCGGGTCGACCTTTCGAGCCAGGGCGTCGAGGATAGCGGTTTCGCCGGGACACCAGGAGATCGCCATCCGAACCTCTTTGATCCATTCCTTCCGCTTCTCCTCCTGTTCATCCAGGCCGTAGGCTTTCCAGAGCCACTGCCTGTAGATTTCAGCCGGCTTCTCCCAGCCTCCCTGGAAGACGTTGATCCTCCAGGTGAGGCCTCCAGCAGCCAGGTTGCTGTCCAGGGGGCCATAGGCTTCTGTATCCAGTCCAATGCTGTTGACCCCGCCTTTCCCGCCAACTTGGAGAGCCTTGTATCGATACCGGTTGTCTTGGGTGTGAATCCAGAAGCCGGAATCCTGGGACTGGAGAATCGCGAGTCCGGCTTCCCACGACATCGGCCAAGTCCAGTGAGAATCCTGGATCAGGGAGTCACTGAGCGGTAACTTGATTCCCTGGAAGAACGGAGCAACGAGTTCCAGTTGAGGCCGGATACCGGGGATGTTCCAACGGCAGGCCCGTACACCAGGACGTGAAGAATAGGCTGAAGGCTCCACCAGCAGGTCTCCAGTCACCGCACAGACCTCAACGGATACAACCCCGTCTCCTTTGTAACTCTGATACTTTACCTCTGCACGGAGCGGGGAAACCTGTTTGACTGCGCACTCGCCCAGATCGCTTTCTCCAACCTCGGCCAATTCCCGGTTGGGATAGACGAGTTCGAGTGTATTTCGGGTCCCGGAGCCACCTTCAATAAACTGTTCCCCGGTGCTCTTGTTCTTCAGGGAAGTTAGCCTGCCCGAGTCAAGGATCGCCTCCATCATGGCAGTGTTCACCGTTATACGCTTCCCTGAAACGGAGAGTCGGGCTTCCGGCGATGGGTGAACTTCGATGATTCGGGTTCCAGGCCTTGTTCCGTAGGTAGAACTGGTAGAAGCGACCGCCGCCCCCGCCCCGGTTGCTCCGATTAGAAATCCTCTGCGCGAAAAGGTTGCTGATCCTGACATACTTGTTCTCCCGGCCGTTCAGTGATTGTGTCGGAGGCGAGAAAAAGGCTCGCCTTTTTGATGCCCGAATGCGGCTGCTAGGCTTCGTCCCACTGTTTGAGGATGTATTCACGGGCCCTGCCCAGGGCCGCTTCAGGGGTGTCCGTCGCACCCGATTCCACGGTTAGCCATCCTCTATAACCATGATCTTTCAAAGCTCTGAATCCGGGTCGGTAGTCAAATGGAAGGGAGCCCGGCTCAGTTCTGGCTTCGCCATCCGCCATGTGAATGTAACCACTGTGCATCCCGATGGTTTTCAGGGTCTGTGCTATGTCAGCTTCTTCCATCTGCATGTGGTAGAAGTCCGAGAGCAGCGCAAATCCCGGTTGTCCCACTGCCTGGATGATTTCCACCCCGTGACTCTGCAGTTGCAGGTAGTGGGTCTCTTTCCTGGTCAGTGGTTCCAGCAGGATCTTCACGCCGGTCTGGTCAACCGTGGTGGCAAGGCCTTTCAGTCCTTCCACGAGGATTTCGTTTTCCAGCGTCTTGTCGTCCCCTTGCTCGAATCGACAGTCGCCAAATGTTGGCACCTCGATTACGCCGACTGCCCCGAGTTGTTCCGCCAGGAGGAGGCGCTTCCTGTCGAGTTCAACCGCCGCTTTACGAGCGGCTGGATCCGGATCCAATAATCGGATAGAGCCGACGATAGCGCTCACGGAAATCCCGGTCCCTTTCAACTGGTTGAGAATCTCCTCTGCAGGCTGGTCGAGGTACTCGGGGCCAAGTTCGATTCCCTCATATCCCAGTCGAGACAGTAACTCGGCCCGGGCCTGGAGATCAGTTTCAGGGAACGGGCCGCGGACGGCCAGTCGAATCGAGCGCTTTTCCGATTCGGAATTGGAAACACAGGAGAGCGAAGGGAGAAGGCCGACGGCGATCGTCCCCTTCAGGATGTCTCTCCGCAGGTAACCTCTCTTCTCCAAGCTGGACCTCCCTTACTGGTCTCGGATTTGTTCAAATTCAGCGACGAGCCGTTCGACTACGTCAGGATTCCCTGAAGCGACATCGGATTTTTCGCCCAGGTCAGCCTCGAGATTAAACAGCTGATACGGCTTCCCGAATGGATCCCCCACAGGCTTCTGACGACCCCCCGACCCATCCCCCGTGACAAGGTTCCATTTTCCGCTGCGAATCGCAAACATTCCACCGGCCGAATGATGAACCACAGGAGCGGCGCGCCTGAACTCCTTCTGGAAGAGAGCGGGCGCAAACGAATAGCTGTCTTCGGCGGTACCATCCGGTATTTCCACCCCGATAAGGGCAGCCAGGGTGGCTGTGAAGTCAGTCAAGCAAACTGTAGCGTCAGACTTCGAAGCCGCGCCAACCTTCGTTGGCCAGTGAGCAAGTAGAGGAACTCGGTGTCCTCCTTCCCAGATGTCGGCCTTGGTCCCTCGCAGTGATCCGTTCGCCTGGTGGTTCCTTGGGAAGTACCCCTGCTGAGAAGAGTCCTCAACGTGATCGGATTGTTCCGTATCATCGTAAGCGTTCATATAGGAGCCGTTGTCCGACGTATAGAGGAGAAGCGTGTTCTCAGAGATTCCCATCTGATCGAGCACCTTGAGAACCTCTCCGACGGTCCAGTCGACCTGGCTCACAAAATCTCCGTATTCACCCAGTTTCGTCTTTCCGCGAAAACGTTCATGAGGTTGCGTTGGCTTGTGAGGTCCGGTCAGGGCCAGGTAGAGGAAGAAGGGTTCCTCTCGGTCCTTCGCCTTCTGGATGAACTGAATTGCCTCTTCGGTGAGTCGATCGAGGACCTCGTCAATTACGAAATCACTCGATCGTGGTCCCTCCCGAACGAAGTGCGGGAAGGGGACGGCAGGCTGTTCGAGATCCGGAATCGCTGCGAAGCGATCATCCCGAATGTAGACATAGGGCGCCATGTCGAGCGAAGCGCTCACTCCAAAATAGGAGTCAAACCCGTGATGAATTGGGCTGTCGGTAATCACGCCTCCGAAATTGATGCCCGGGTCCCCTTCCCAGACCGTCAGGTTCATCCTGCGTCCAGGTTTAGTCGGCAAGGTCATCCCCAGGTGCCATTTCCCGATGGCGCACGTTCGATAGCCGGCCTTCTTGAGCAAGTCGGCAACCGTCTTGCGACCGGGTGCGAGTAGTGGAGGGCTGTAACCTCCGAGAACTCCCTTCTTCAACTGCGTTCGCCAGGCATAGCGTCCTGTCAAAAGGCCGTAACGCGTGGGTGTACAAACCGAAGAGGGGGAATGAGCGTCGGTGAAGGTCATGCCTTCGGCGGCGATCCGATCGAGGTTTGGGGTGGGGATTGTCGAGTTGGGATTGAAGGCATGGATATCCCCATAACCCATGTCATCGGCCAGGATCACGACAATATTCGGTTTCAGGGCAGATTCCGACGCGAAAATGGGTGAAGATATGATTGCCAGAACGAGCAAAAAGGAAAGTCGGGACATCAGTTGGAAAACCTATCAGAGGCTGAGTTCAGGCGCAATCAAAAAGGGTCGGTCGACATTTAGTAAGTCGTTGAGAAAACAGGAATCAGCAACGGGAACACTCTTTGAAACGAGTTAGGTTGAGGGGGATCAGTTTTTGATGGAGGGAGCTCACCTTGGGGTCGGTTTACTACTTGCAGGACTTTGTGTAGCGAACCTGTTTGGAGGAAACGGCGATGACCCACGGCGATGGGAAGAAGAAATCGCTCGGTTCGAGGCGAGCGATCGAACAGAAGGGATTCAGAAGGGGCAGATCCTTTTCATCGGGAGTTCAAGCATCCGGAAGTGGGATCTCAGAGAGTCGTTTCCAGAACTGGATACGCTCAACCGTGGATTTGGAGGGTCTCAGATATCCGATTCCCTCCATTACCTGAAGCGGGTGGTATTCCCCTATGAGCCGAGGATGATTGTCTTCTATGCAGGCGACAACGATATCAACGCGGGAGAGTCGCCGGAACAGGTTTTCGATGATTTCAAGCGCTTTTGCCGAAACGTACACGACCAGTTGCCGAATACTCGAATCCTCTTCATCTCAATTAAGCCGAGCCTGGATCGGTGGGGAAGGGTGAATCAGATGCGGGATGCAAATCGGAGGATTGCCCGCTTGGCCGGACAAGATCCATTGGTGGGTTATGTGGATATAGACACCTTGATGATTGGAGAAGACGGGCGGCCACGACCCGAGTTGTTCGACAGCGATGGATTGCATCTGAACGATGCCGGGTATAGGGTTTGGGCCGCCGCCCTCCGTCCGTTTCTGAACTGAAACCCACCGGCTCTTCCGGCACCTGCTCATCAATAGTGAATCGAGCGTAATTCTGTATAAACTCATTCAAAAGATCAATACAATCAGCCGATGCGAGTCCAACTCACCTTTATGCTCCTGGCCATTCAACTTTTCTTGATTTCCTGTACTTCTGAGAAGCATCTTGAAACCCCTCTGCTTCCCAACATTGTGATCATCTATTTGGATGATCTGGGCTTCGGAGATGTTGGCGCGTACGGTGCAACGGAAATTGAGACGCCGAATATCGATTATCTGGCCGAAGGTGGCATCCGATTCACCAGTGGTTACGCCTCCTCTGCTACCTGCTCCCCGAGCCGGTACGCACTCCTCACTGGGACCTACCCATGGCGCAATGAACGAGCCCGGATTCTTTCCGGAACGGCTCCTCTTCTCATCGATCCTCAGCAGATGACGATTCCGAAGATGCTGAAAGACAAGGGCTACAGTACCGGGATAGTCGGTAAATGGCATCTCGGTTTAGGTGATGGGAACGTAGACTGGAACCAGGGAATTTCATTGGGACCAAACGAAGTCGGGTTCGACTATTCATACATTATGGCGGCAACCCAGGACCGGGTGCCTACCGTCTACATTGAAAACGGCTTCGTCGTCAATCTGGACCCGAATGACCCGATTCAGGTCAGCTACTCTGAGAATTTTCCGGGAGAGCCAACGGGTAAGGACAATCCTGAACTTCTTAGAATGAAATGGCATCACGGCCATAATGCCAGCATCGTCAATGGAATCTCGAGGATCGGGTTCATGAAGGGCGGGCAAACGGCCCGATGGATCGATGAAGAAATGGCGGACCATTTTCTCGTAAAGGCACAGGATTTCATTGCACAGCACAAGGCAAGCCCCTTCTTTCTCTATTACGCCCTCCAGCAGCCGCACGTCCCTCGAACTCCACATCCGCGTTTCGTCGGTGAATCCGGGATGGGTCCGAGAGGGGATGTCATTGTAGAAGCGGACTGGTGCGTCGGTGAACTGATCAAGACACTGGAGGAGGAGGGATTGCTGGCGAATACTCTGATCATCCTAACCAGCGATAATGGCCCGGTTTTGAATGATGGCTACTTCGATGACGCCGTTGAAAAGCTGGGCAGACATGCGCCGGCCGGACCTTTGCGGGGAGGCAAGTACAGCCTGTTCGAAGCCGGGACGCGAGTGCCATTCATTACTTTCTGGAAAG
>CP070717.1:2600386-2611600 GCA_020350445.1 Acidobacteriota bacterium
GTATGCTCGAAGCCCGTCCCGACTGGTGTATCAGTCGGCAGCGGGCCTGGGGTCTCCCCATTCCCGCCTTCTTCAACCCTGAGGGACAGCCTCTGTTGACTGAGGAGACGGTCCGGGCCGTTGCCCGAGCTGTCCGTCGAAATGGTTCGAACTTCTGGTTCGAGGCCAGTCCCGGCCAGTTGTTGGCAGATTACGACGCGAGCGCAGATGCCGAGGCCCCAACCTGGGTCAAGGCCGCAGGATTTGACCTGGACTCTTTGACGAAGGGGAATGACATCTTCGATGTGTGGTTCGAGTCCGGTTCTTCCTGGAATGGTGTCCTGCGTGAGCGGAAGATTGGCTTTCCCGCGGATCTCTACCTGGAAGGATCGGATCAGCACCGCGGCTGGTTCCAGCTCTCGCTGCTTCCAGGTCTCGGTGTGACGGGACAGTCTCCTTTCAAGACGGTGCTGACCCATGGATTCATGGTCGATGCCGAAGGCCGCAAGATGAGCAAGTCGGGCGGAAACGCGGTCAAGGTCGAAGATGTTCTGAAGATCCATGGCGCGGACATCTGTCGATGGTGGGTCAGCACGCTGAACTACACGAATGACATCAAGGTCGATCTGGAGTTCTTCAAGGTTGCCAGCGACGAGTATCGGAAGGTCCGGAATACGATTCGGTTCCTGCTCGGAAACCTCAATAATTTCGATCCGGAGAAGGACCGGGTTGAGTTGGGGCCGGAGGACCGTTTTTCGGTTGATGCCTGGGCCTTGCAGCGTCTCGGCCACTTCATCAAACAGGTCGACAACGGGTACGCATCCTTCAATTTCAAGCGCGTTGCCGAAGTGATTTTCGATTTCTGTAACGACTCAATGAGCGCCGTGTATCTGGCCGCTGTGAAGGATAGGCTCTATTGTGACGCATTGGATAGCCGTCGCCGGAGAAGGACTCAGACGGTCCTCTACGAGATCGCCCACAGTCTGATCCGGGCCGTGGCGCCGATCCTGGTCCATACCGCCGAGGAGGCATGGTTGGCTCTGACCGGAGAATTGATGGAATCAGAGCGCTCCGTCCATCTCTGCCGGTTGCCCGAAGGGGACGCTTTCGAGGCAGATTCGGGCTGGGAACGGGTGATGTCCTTCCGGCAATCCGTCCTCAAGGTCCTCGAGGATGCCAAGCAGAAAGAGAATCCAATCAAGAATCCTCTCGACGCGGGTATCACGGCCGTGGTTAAACCGGCGACCCTCGAAAAGCTGGCTCCCTATCGGGAGGAACTGGCCGATCTCTGCGGGGTGAGCCGCCTGGATCTCGTCTCTGGTGAAACGGTCTCCTTTGAAGTCCAGGATCTGCGTGACGAACCGAAATGCGAACGGTCGTGGAAACGGGACGGCACCGTCCAGACCCGTTCCGACGGTGGACTGCTCTCGGATCGAGATGCAGCCGTGGTTGGGGTTTAATTCGAAATCTCCTGGAGTGCGGAACTTTGAGTTCCGCCTTCGTCGAGGAACTTCAGTTCCGTCAAGTCTGCTCGGTTTGGCGGGAGTCGAACTCCCTTAGTCAGGGCGGCAGTGGAACTGCCGCACTCCAAGGGGCCTTGCTGGATCCAGGGTGGTCTCGGTGAGATCAGCTTTCGTCGACCTTCGAGATGAACTCCTTCGGCATCTGTTTGATATACAGGTCACGTTTGGGGAAGGGGATCTCGATCTTGTGCTCGGCCAGGGCCTTGTAGACCAGCGAGTTGACGGAATCGACAATGCGCCCGCGCAGCGCCGGATCATCGATCCAGCAACGGATTTCGAAATTCAGTGACGATTCACCGAAGGTGCAGAACTTTACCCAGGGTTCAGGGTCATCACAGATTCGTGTCTCGGCCTTGACGGACTCCAACAGGACTCGCTTGACGAGATCGCTGTCGCTGCCGTAGGCGACTCCCACCGGGATTCTGAGACGTTGCTTGACCCAACGTCCAGCGGTTTCATTGATGATCTTGCTGCTGGCTATGACCGAATTGGGAATCGTGATCTCGAGGTCATCACGAGTCAGAATCCGGGTACTCCTGAGTCCGATGCGAGTGACCGTACCCCGTTCCTGTCCATCCAGCACGATATAGTCTCCGATCCTGTAGGGAGAGTCGGCAAGAATCGAAATGCCGGCGAACAGATTGCCCAGGGTGTCCTGGGCAGCGAGTCCAACGGCCACCGCGGCAATCCCGGCCGTTGCCAGCCATCCGACCGGATCGACCCCCCAGGAAATGAGGATGAAATAGACCCCGAGAGCGATAATCAGCAGTTTCGATGCAGTCTCGAGGAGAGGACGCGTGGCTTCCTGAACGAACTTGAATCGGTTCTCGTCCCTGACCATCGCCACGATGATGATGGTCAATGCCCGGGTGCCGAAAACCACCCAGATCAGGGTGACGAGGGTCTGGATCAGGTTCACAGCGACGCTTTGCGCGGTTTCGGTTGGGGCAACCAGGTGTACGGCGATGAGCAGGCCCAGCATCAAAACCGTCAGAAAGATGGGGCGATGGAGGATCCGAATCAACTGGTCATCGAGGTTGGAGCGAGTCCTTTTGGTCAATCGGGTCAGTCCACGTGTGATGAACCAGTCGGTCAACTTGGCGATAATGGCAGCAATCAGGATGACAACAAGGGCCTGGATATAGACGTTGTCCCCAAACAGGGTCAGGTAGCTCTCGATATTCTCAAGTGTGAGCTTTGCTCCATTCATTCAATTCATCCTCAACGCGTTAATTCATCTGGTCGGTTCAGTCAGGCTGTCCATCCACTGACACTGCTGCCGGATAGATTCCCCGGTGTCGTTCAACGGTGGAACTGCCAGTTGCCTATTGGTATGCTACATGGTCTCAAATTCAGGACTCGAAGGGAATATTGATGGCTAGAAAGACGATCATATTAGGTTCAGGTTGTGCGGGTTCAACTGCCGCGATTTATGCTGCCAGGGCGAATCTCGAGCCCCTCGTTATGGAAGGACATGAGCCGGGAGGCCAGCTCTCGCTGACCACCATGGTGGAGAACTTCCCGGGGTTTCCGGAAGGGGTGATTGGCCCTGAACTGGTGGAAAACATGAAGAAGCAGGCTCAGCGGTTTGGAGCGGAGTACGTGATGGAGCGCGCGGTCTCGGTCGATTTCAAGAAGCGGCCATTCGTGGTGCGTACCGACGACAACGTGTATGAGACCGAGAGCTTGATCATCGCTTCAGGCGCTTCAGCCCGAATGCTAGGGCTCGAATCGGAAAAAAAGCTCCTGGGGCACGGTGTGTCGACCTGTGCGACCTGTGACGGTTACTTCTTCCGCGGCCAGGATGTGGTCGTAATCGGGGGAGGAGACACGGCGATGGAGGATGCTTTGTTTCTGACCAAGCACGCCTCGTCGGTAACAATCATTCACCGTCGGGATGAACTGCGCGCTTCTCGGATCATGGGTGAGCGCGCGAAAAGCAATCCCAAGATCCGGTTCATCTGGGACACCGTGATCACCGAGGTCATGGATGTCGAGAAGGGTGCCGTTGAAGCGGTCCGTCTGAAGAATGTCAAATCCGGTGAGGAATCAGTGCTCGAGACTTCCGGCGTCTTCGTCGCGATAGGTCACAAACCAAACACTGAGATCTTCGATGGCGTGCTCGAGCAGAACGAGAGTGGCTACCTCTTGATCGAGAGAGGTTCCAGGACCCAGATCGAAGGGGTTTTTGCCGCCGGTGATGTCCACGATCATGTGTATCGGCAAGCGATCACTGCGGCCGGAGCGGGCTGTAAAGCGGCGATCGATTGTGAGCGGTGGTTACAGGCGCAGGGAATCGAATAGGGTTGACCTGCGTTTGAGCGGGAACCGATCTTCGGCGAGGAATAATGGCAGCTGAACACACGTTTGATTTTGATTTCAACGATCAGGGGCTGAAAGGGCAGACCTTTATCCTTTCCGGGGGATCCGGCGGTCTTGGAAGCGCTTCTTCCTATCTGCTGGCCCGGGACGGAGCGTCTCTCATCGTCGGTTATCGATCGAATCGCGAACGAGCCGAAGCGCTGCGAGAAGAACTGCAGTCTCGATTCGGTACGATCGTTGAATTGATTGGCGGCGATATCGGCGAGGCAACGGTTCGTGAACGTTTGATACAAGCGGTCAAGAGAATCGGCTACCCCCTTGGAGGGTTGGTCTGCTTTACCGGCGATCCGGCGCGAGTCAAGTTTGACCAGGCGAGCGAGACCGATCTCCAGGCCTCGATGGGGGAGAACTACATCGCCCCGATACTGCTTGCCCGGGCGGCTGCTGAAGAGATGCAGAGTTCCTCGGTATCCGGTTCGATCGTTCTCTTTTCAACGATGCAGGCGATCGTACCTTTCGAATCAAGTATCAATTATGCGGGCCCGAAGGTCGCTCTGGTCCATGCAGCACGGATCATGGCCAAACAGTGGGGCGGACCTTCGGGAATCCGGGTCAATGTCATCGCACCCGGTGTGAACCGCGCCGGGATGGCCCTCCAGTCGATCTCCTCGGGAAAATACGATTTCTTTGTGGAGAAAGCGATTATTCCGCGCTTCGGCCGACCCGAGGATACCGCCAGGGTCGTCCGCCTTCTCGTGGAGCCCGACAACTATTTGACTGGTCAAGTGATCACGGTCGATGGCGGACTCACACTCCGCAGAGACATTGGCTAAGTGAAGCTCATTTAGTGAGCTGATCAGCCAGCCAGGTCTCGAATCCGGCCTTGTCATTCCAGCCCAGGGCGGCACGAATCGTTTTGCCGCCTTCCTCCCGGCGGGTGAAGCCGTCGTCGGTGACCTCGATCTGCACCTCTTCGATCACACAGAACTCCGGAGAGGTGACCAGGGTAACGGCCAATGCATCGAACAGGGTCGAACTCGCGGTGTCGGGATCGGCTTGGGTCCAATCGATGTTCTGTGCCCAGATCCGGTAGTTCTCGATCAGGGCCTTGATGACAGGCTTTTGGGACTGCAGGATCTTCTGGTAATCCGCTCCTTTGAGCTGGACCCTCCCGGCTGTGTCCAAAGGTGCGATCAAGACATCCCAGGGGGCTTCATACATGGCTCGAGTCGCGAGTGCATCCTCTTTCACGTTGTACTCGGGATCCGGTTCCGATCCTTCTCCATATCCCTCATCGACACTGCCGCTCATCGATACGATCCGGGCTTTCTCAGCGATCCGGGGCTCCCGTTCCAGGGCTTCCTTGATATTCGGTACCGGACCGATCGGAATCAGGGTTACAGGCTCCTCACTATTCATGATCAGGTCGATCATGGCCCCGATGCCATCCTCATGAACCGTCCCGGGATACTGTTCGAGTGTGTAGTCATCGACCCAGCTCGACTGGGGCACGAAAGCATCGGACAGTTTCTTGCCCACACCGACTGCCACATCGGTCCTTCCCGCCGCCTCCAGGAGTTTCGCGGCAATCCTGGCCCGCATGACCGTATCCCCGTGATCCGAAACGACAAGCTTCAGGTCGAGCTCTGGAAGCGAGAGCAGGAGGGCCAGAGCCCAGGTGTCATCGATATCGGTCCCGATATCGGTATCGAGGATGACGGGGATCTTCTTACTTGCCGGCTGGGCCGGTGCTTCCACTTCGACCTCACTGACTTCCGGGCTTCCACAACTCGCCAGTATCGTTATCAGCAGACAGGCCAGAATCGAACTCCTCATGATCATCTCAAAGCTCCTTCCACTTGCGGCTAATCGCCGCCACGTTCGTAGACAACTTTGCCGTCGACAATTGTGTAGACCACCTGGGTTCCAGGAATCTCCTCCTCCGGCATGGTCAGAATATCTTTCGAGAGAACGGTAATGTCAGCCAGTTTTCCGGGTTTCAGGGAGCCCTTCTGCTCCTCTTCGAAGGCGCCGTAGGCGGCATCGAGGGTGTACGATCTCAGCGCTTCTTCCCGGGTCATCGCCTGCTCGGGATAGAAGGTATTTCCATCCTTCATCCGACGGCTGACAGAGGCGTAGAACGATGCGATCGGATTGACATTTTCAACCGGTGCGTCGGTCCCGTTGACAATCACTGCGCCGGAATCGAGCAGGTCACGCCAGACGTAAGACCCCTTCCGGGAGCGCTCCTCCCCCAGCCTCTGCGGGATCCAGGGTCCATCCGAGGTCGCGTGGACACCCTGCATTGCGGCAATCACCCCTAACTCAGCGAAGCGAGGTACATCCTCGGGGTCCAAATGCTGGGCATGTTCGATCCTCCACCTGCGATCTTCTCCGGGAGCAAGCTGGGAGAGGTATTCCTCGTAGATGTCGAGCACCTCCCGATTTGCGCGGTCTCCAATCGCATGAATACAGAGCTGCAGGTCCTTTTCAGCCGCGATCCGCGCGGTTTCCCGCAGAGATTCGATCGAGGTCGTATTCAGGCCGCTGCTTTCCGGCAGATCGTCATAGGGTTTCAGCAGCCATGCGCCATGGGAACCCAGCGCTCCGTCGCTGAAGCACTTGATCGATCGAACGGTCAAAAAGCCGTCGCCATGTCCGATCATTCGGTAGTCGTCGGCGCGGGAGGCGAGTTCTTCGTTGGAAGCTCCCAGCATGACGTACAGTCGGACACCCAGGGATCCGCTTTCGGCAAGCTCTCGGTATACATCCACCTCAACAAACGAAGCACCGGTATCCTGAAAGCTGGTAATCCCGTTCTTTAAGCATTCTTTGGTCGCCAGGTCGATCATCTGGAGACGGTCCTTGCGAAGATCGGCTTCACTGAGTTCCGAGCGACTCTCCTGGAAAGCTTCGTCGATGAGCCCTGCTGCGGTTTCTCGGAAGACGCCGATTGGTCGCCCCTCGCCGTCTCTTACAATCGCACCGCCTTCGGGAGCGCGCGTTGCCGATGTGACCCCGGCCAGTTCCATTGCCTTTGCATTGGCGAGGACGGCGTGTCCACTGGCGTGTTCAAGCAGGACCGGATTCGTCGGCGAGACCGCACTGAGTTCGTCGTGAAGGGGTAAGCCCTTCACACTTTTCTCAGGCACCGAGTTCCACTTCTCCTGATGCCATCCACGGCCGAGGATCCATTCACCCGGCGAACGTTGGGCAACAGCTTCCTGAACCATTTCCACAATGTCCTCCCAGGACATGGCCTTTGTGAGGTCGAGGATGAGTTTGGACTGGCCGAGACCGAGGAAATGGCCATGGCCCTCGATCAAGCCGGGGATCGCCAGTCTTCCCTCGAGATCGACAGTCCTGGTTTTCTCTCCGATGAACGGCTCAATTTCACCGATGGTTCCCACCGCAGCGATCCTGCTGCCAACGATTGCGATCGCTTCCGCATCTGGCAAATCGGGGTCCATTGTCACGACTCTCCCGTTGGTCAGGACGAGATCGGCTGGCTCTACACGGGTAGAACAGCCAGAAGAGAGGAGAAGAACCAGGAGCAGAAATAGGGCTTTTGTCTTCATGGTGATTCCTCGACTGGTGCAAAGAAGCCTATGGAAGTCGGAGCGGGATTGCAACGGACGATTGCTATTTTGTCGCCGGACCCTCCGGGTAAGTGTCGGGAGTGTCCTACTTGGAGGAGAAGTAGGATTCGATCGCCTCTACGAATGCTGGGATCGTGAATTCCCGCGGGGTCACGACGACGTGGAGGCCGTTCCTCTCGGCGGTCTCGGCAGTGATTGGACCGATGGCGCCGCAATCCAGTTCCGAAAGGCCTTCAGCGTCACCGGCAATCTTGAGAAAATTGCTGACGGTTGAGGAACTGGTGAAGGTGATCAAATCGATCTCGCGAGTCTCCAGGGCTCGCTTGAGTTCCTGGGCACTGTTTGGTGGGACAATGGTGTCGTAGACCGGGATCAAATCGACTGTTGCACCGAGACGGCGAAGCGTTTCCGGGAGAATTTCACGCGCGACACGGGCCCGGGGAAGGAGAATCTGAAGACCGGTCAGATCTGAATCGTAGAGTGAGGTGAACTCTTGGATCACTCCTTCGGCCTGGAACAGGGCTGGCTGGAGTTCCACCGTATGCCCGAAGGCTTCCACCCGTTCTTTCGTTGCCGGTCCGATCGTACAAATCCGAGGTAGAGAGACCGGCTTCAGCCCGAGGTGTCCGAGTCGCTCAAAGAAGATCTCGACGCCGTTGACACTGGTAAAAAAGAGCCAGTCGTAAGTGTTCAGGTCTTTCAATGCCTGGTCCAGATCGGGACCGGCGCAGGGGACGATCTCGATGGTAGGAATCTCAATGACCGTCGCACCCTTCTCCTCGAGCAGGCTGGAGAAACTGCTCGACTGAGAGCGGGTTCGGGTGATCAAAATGGTCCTGCCGTCGAGCGTTACACTCATCAGACCTCGGCTTCTCTCAAGATCGCTACCGCACCCTTCTTCATGAAGTATTCAGCCGATTCACGGGCCAGCCGCATCGCCTCGCCCGGTTCTCCCGTGAGCTCCTGGGCAACAAGGTTGTTACCATCGGGATCGCAGATAAAGGCACGAAAGGTTGACTGCTCGGCCGTCTCCTCGGCATGGGCCCCCATCGGCACCTGGCAGCCGCCGCCAAGCGCCTCGAGGAAATGCCTTTCAGCGAGTACGGCGAGGCGGGTCGCTTCATGGTTGAGAGGATCGATCAGTTCTCTGATGTCGGAATCTCCGCGGCGGACTTCGATCGCCAGGGCTCCCTGGCCAATGGCGGGAACCATCTCCTCGATGGAAAACCTGTAGGCGATGTGACGGGACAGACCCATGCGTCTCAAGCCGGCAGTCGCCAGGACGACTCCATCAAGCTTCTGTTCTTTCAGCTTTCGTAACCGCGTATCAACATTTCCACGCAGTTCGACGATGTTCAGATCAGGCCGGCGTTTCTTCAACTGCACCCTTCGACGAAGAGAACTTGTGCCGACGACTCCCTCTTTCGGCAGGTCGTCGATCGATTTGACCCGATGGGGGGAGATTAGCGCATCCCTGGGGTCTTCCCGTTCAGGGATCATTCCGAGCATCAGGTCTGAAGGCAGTTCCGTGGGAACATCCTTCAAGCTGTGGACCGCCAGGTCCACCGAACCATCGAGCAAGGCCTCTTCGATCTCTTTCACGAACAGTCCCTTGCTTTCACCGGCGAGACGAACCAGGGAAGCGGTGGTCATCTTATCTCCCAGAGTCTTGATGACCTTGATCGAGACGTCGAGGGAGGGGTAGAGTCGCCGAAGTTCATCGGCGATCCAGTTACTTTGTGTCAACGCGAGCTTACTGCCACGCGAACCAATTACTACTGATTTCATTCTGAGTCATCCAAATCAAATGCTTCGCGAATCATTTCGACTTTGTGGTACTGCTGTGACGGGTTACTCTGAGCTTTCTTGATCTCCATCATGAGCGGGTGCGCGATACGGTGGGCTGCACGTAGCATAATCCGTTGGACCTTCTCATAGTCGGCATCTGTCAATCCACCCTTGTCTCTGCCCAGTTCTTCGAGGCAAATGGTCTCGAGACGTGTACGGAGGGATTTGACGAGTGGCCCCAGGTTCCTTTGACTAAGGATGTTAGAGAAGTTCCCGACTTCCTGGACGATGATTTCTTCGGCCGAAGCGGCCTCTTTGGCCCTTTCTTCGAGGTTCGATTCGACAACCGATTGGAGATCGTCGATGTCATAGAGAAAGACATTCTCGATCTCATTCACCTCGGGGTTCACGTTGCGAGGTACGGAGATATCGATGACGAACAGTGGGTCGTACTTCCTCTTCCGGATGACTCTGTCCATCACGTCGGGGTTGAGGACATATTCCTTGGCCCCGGTTGAAACAATCACAATATCTGACTTGATCAGCGCCGTCTCCATCTGCTCGAAAGGGACGACCGATCCGTTGAACTTGTCTGCCACGATGGCGGCTTTTGAAAGCGTCCGGTTGGTCACTTCGAGCTTCGAGGCCCCTGATTTGAGCAGGCTCTGGGCCGCCAGTTCACTCATCTTGCCGGCCCCGATCAGAAGGACCTTCTGACCATCCAGATCTCCGAAAATCTTGCGGGCCAATTCGACGGCGACTGAACTGATTGAGACGGCTGAAGAGGCGATCTTTGTCTCATTGCGGACCCGCTTGGCAACAAAGAATGCGTGCGGCAGCAGCCTGCACAGTTCCGTACCCGTAACCCCTTCGTCACAAGCCGTGGCGAAGGCGGTCTTCAACTGGCCGAGAATCTGGGCCTCACCCGGCACCATCGAATCCAGACTCGACGCCACCCGGAACACATGACGGACCAGATCATCTTTCATGTAAGAGTAAAGGTGGTCATCGAGGAGCGATCGACCAATCTGATGATGTCTGGCCAGGAATTCCTTGATCTGTTCAACAGCAGTACCGTTATCGGAGCCCTTGCCAAATACTTCGACCCTGTTGCAGGTCGAGACGATCATGGCCTCCTGGAATCCGAAATCATCCTGAAGGCAGCGGAGAGCGTCGGGGATAGCCGTCTCGGTAAAGGCCACCCGCTCACGCACCTCAATCGGCGCTGTCTTATGATTCAAGCCAACAAGAACCAGATCCATAACCTAGAAGCTGTGCTGCCCTCCAAAAAAGCTCACTCCAAGGAATGTGAAGACTACCGAGGCAAATCCAAGCAGACTGATTAAAACGGCCCTGCGCCCTCTCCAGCCGGCAGAAGCTCGTAGATAAATCAGTAAGAGGTAGATGGCCCATGTCACCATCGCTGACATGACCTTGGGATCTTTCTGCCACCCCTGAACCCACTCTTTCTCAGCCCAGATGATCCCGGCGATCAGACCAAATGTCATGAACGTAAAGCCTGCGATCAGGAACTTCAGAAAAAGGTCGTCGATGGTCTTGAGAGACGGTAACTGGTAATAGAACGTCTTTGGCTTCTTAGATTTAAGCTCCCGTTCCTGAAGCAGATACAAGATTCCCGCGATGAATGTCACGAAGAACATTGCATAGGCCAGAAAGATCGAGGTCGTATGGAGGTAGAACCACGAACTCCTGAGGATGTCGGGAATCGGTGAACTCTTGATAAAGACTGTGCTCAGCATCAGCGTTGCCACCAGCGGCAACAGGAAAAGGCCGAGTGCCTTAATCCGGTACCGGGCTTGAGCAATTAAGAAACAGAGGCAGACGGTCCACGCCAGAAACGCGAGTGACTCGCGTAGTCCGCTGGAGGGAAAGAACGCTTTCTCGAATCCCCGGATGATCAGGAATCCGGTATGGCAGCCAAAACCGACTCCCACGGAAATCAACGCGATTCGCAGGAAGAGGTCCTTTTTGGTAAGGAAAGC
>CP070717.1:2611700-2624213 GCA_020350445.1 Acidobacteriota bacterium
ATCTTCCTCCTTGCCTGGTTTGTCCACTGTGCACCCTACCCCCCGGAGACTCCCGAAACCGTCGCTACCGAGACGATTCTCGAAGCTGACCTGATGAAACACCTGGTTCATATTGCAGGAGACGAGACCCATGGGAGAGCGATGGCTTCCCCTGGTTACGATCGCGCGGCAGAGTATCTGATTCAGCAACTGATCCGACTTGGGGCTCAGCCTGGATGGACCGATGAAAGCGGTGAAAAAGTCTGGAAGCAACCGGTTTTACTCGAGCGATTCGATTACGGATCGACCACATCAATCCAGCTCTCTCGTGGCACTGAGGTGCTTGAATTACGTCACGGTGACGGCATGATTATCCTCAACCCAGGGGTACCAGAAGTCCTGATCTCGGGAACACCACTTTTCGTCGGATATGGCGTGGAGAATCCCGGAATCGGCTGGAACGATTACTCCGGATCCGATCTCGAGGGTGCGATCGCAGTCATCATGACTGAAGACCCGGATCCTGCCCGGGCGGGACTGAACACTAGAATCGGCGCAATCGAAACCCTCGAGGGCACCTACGAACGGTTCGAGCGTCTCTCTGGCAAAGGCGTAAGGGTGATTCTGGCGATACCTTCTCAGAGGGACCTGTGGAACTGGGCAGCCACAGCCGATCGGAACTCGAGGATGCCCCTTTTCCCCCTGGAGCGGTATGCCGATGACCAACCTCCATTGCTCCCGGTACCCTGGATTCTGCTTGGTCGAGAAGCCGTGCAATTTCTGTTCGAAGACACAGGGATGGATCCATTCGAAGGTAGGACTCCATTGCATGGCCAGCCGCTTGCAGAGATTCAGGCAACCGTTTCTATGACGGCCCGTGTAACCGGGACGAGCTGTTCGAACGTCATCGCAGAAATCCCGGGTAGGGACCCAGCACTGCGGCACGAGGCCGTTATCATCTCAGCCCATCTCGACCACATGGGGGAAACTGAGTCAGGTATCTTCAACGGCGCGAACGACGACGTTTCAGGGTGTGCCGCGATCCTGGAGGTTATGGAAGCGGTCCAAAAGCAACCCTTCCAGCGGACCCTCATTGCTGTCTTCACAACGGGAGAGGAGATTGGCCACTTCGGATCATTGCACTTAGTCCGAAATCTTCCGGTTGATCGAGGGCAAATTGTCGCAGCGCTGACATTGGAACACCTGGGGCGAATCGAAGATCTGGATGACGGACTCGAGATCGTCGCTCCGAGTGCGCTGATTCGGAGACTGAAAGCGGAGGGGACATGGCTGGGAGATTCTCCTGTTCTCTGGGGAGATATCGAACGGGATCGCTCGGGCAAAGTGCGAGGAAGCGATACTCAGAGCTTCAGAGTTGCAGGTATCCCCGTTGTCTTACTGGGTGGAGGAACCTTCCCCGAGTACCACACCCCCGAAGACACAGTCGACAGGATCGATCTGCCGCACCTTCGCTTTGCCACCCGAGTTGCGTATACCATCGTGGAGGAATTGGGGAACGGATCTCGACTGTTCTGACCCGGAGCCAACTAGTTCTCACCTGCACCCAAAAGGGTTTCCCCCAAGCTTCGGTAGTACTCTTCCACCTGCTCCCGAAATCCAGCCGGCACCTCGTCGGGATTGACGGGTCTGAGGAACTGCTCTTCAGAATCCTGCAGTGCCTGGTTGATCTGCAGTTCCAGCTGATGGAACCCATCGATGATTGTAGCTCTCAACCTTCTGACCTCTTCTTCGTCAGAAAAAACCCGACTGGGATCGAACTGCTGCATTCTCTGCAAAAGTCTGCGGGCCTCCCGTCCCAGTTCAGCATCCTGCCGAAGTGACTGGGAAAGCTCCTGGGCTTCCTCCATTCGCTGCCGCCACTCTCGACCGAACTGCTTTGGATCGATCCCGAGGCTCCCCGCGGGGCCAGACGAAGCCATCCTCGGCATCTGTCCGATTGAGCCACTCTGCTGTCCGCCCTGGCGCGGCTGTTGTCCTTCCGATGCGGATTGGGATCCTTCCTCTCCTTGATTCGGCTCGGCTCGATTCCCCTCCTGATCACTCGGTGACTGACCTTCTCCTTCACCCTGCGCCTGCTCCGCCCGTTGCTGCTCCACCGACTGCTTCATCGACTCGAGGTTCTCGACAAGTCTTCCCGCTTCTTCCAGAGCCTGCTGGAGACGTTCCTGGCCGTTTTCAGGCCGTCCTTTACCGAGGGCATTCTCTGCATTTCGAACCTTCTCGGCCAGATCCTGGATATCACTGGCAACACTCTCTTCTCGAATGCGTGCCAAGTTGATCAATCCCCCAGCGAGAAGCTCTGAACCCTCCTGCATTTTCTCGGGAATTCGGCGATCCCGGATCGAGAGACCAGCATCCTTTAGTTCCTTCGACGCCTGCGGTTCTTCGCCTGCCATTCGTCTGGACGCCTGGTGCAGCTCCCCTTCCAACTCCTGCAGTTCTTCCTGCAGATCCTGCTTGTTCCAGAAGAGCTGACGCATCTGATCGAGCGTTTCGGAGTCGATCTCATTTCGGCTGAACTCTTTGCCGGCCAACTGTCCCATCTGACGCACGACTTCTCTCTGTTCCTGAGCAATCTGCTGCGCTTGCTCCGCCAGCTGTTCCAGATCTTGTCGGATCTCAGATTCCTGCTGTCGTGAAAGAGAATCCTGGGCCTGGCGGAGCCGTCTCATCGCCTGCTCCGCCAACTCCATCGAAGCCTGGCTGTTCTGACGGTTTGCGCTCGCATTGCGCAAATCTCTGGCGGCTCGCTCCAGTTCCCGGCTGACCTGAGAAAACTGCTGGTCCTGTCTCTGGCGAGACAACCGGGCCAGTTCACGCGCCAAACGTTCGAGTTCGTCAGCCATTTCCTGCTGCGACATCATCCCGTTCCCGGACCCGGCCTGCATTCGCTTCCTCTGTCGTTCGAGCTGCTGCTCCTGTCTCCTGGCCAGTTCCTTCAGCTTCTCGAGTGCCTCATCCATCGCTTCTTCCCGCTGAAGCGCCCGGTTTTGCTGGAGGGTTTCATACTGGTTCTTTGTCCGGTCCAGTTCCAGATCCACAAGATCCGCCAAATCTTCAGGGTTCGATCCCATCCCTTCGGGATCCTGTGACATCGCGACCTGGACCTCGTTAAAGAGCGATTCCGCTCGGAGAAGCTGCTGGTAGGCCCGCTGCTCTTCTGGAAGAGCCTGCTCCAGAACTCGCTCTGTCAGAAGCGCTTCGGCACCTGCCATATGGATCGCAGCCTGCTTCAGGTATTCGGCCATTTTCTGGAAGCGCGGGTCTGAGACAGCGCCTCCCCTTCTTTCGAGTCGTTCAACAATCGTCTGCGCCTGGGTCAACAGCCGCTGTTGCACCAGCGCCAGGGTTTGTACGCTTTCTTCCCGCTGCTCTTCCGAGAGACGTTCTTTGTCCTGCTGCAACGAAAAGGTTCCGACGATGATCTGTTTCTGCTGCCGTGAAAGCTCCAGCCCCTGATTCATTCCACCGCCGCCACCGCCGCCCTGCTGGGACTGGAAGTACTCTCGGTCGAAGGGTTCGACTTCCAGAAAATACATATCTGTCGACTCTGAAGTCAGTGCATCCCGGGCCGAAGCGTAATAGGAGACAAAGTCGCCGGGCTGGAGGTCGAACTCCTCGAGATACAGGGTGTGGGATGCCGTCGTCTGTTTTCCCCCTCTGGGATAATTCAGCGCCACCTTTTGCTCAGGGGCACCATTAACCGAGAAGGTTAGATCGAGGCCAAGAAGCCCGTGATCGTCCTCGGCACGGAGTTCGAGAAAAACTTCCTCGATGTTCGTGACTCGCTTGTCCCTTCCGGGAATGTTAAAGCTGATCGTCGGAACCTGGTCGATGAGAGCTTCAATAGAGAAGTCGTTCGAAGCGGGATTCATGATCCCTTCACTGTTGGCGAAGAAGACTCTGAAGTAATCGTCATCCTTCACCTTGAACGAAGCGGAGAGCTCACGTGGACCCACGCTGGCGAGTTCCAGTTCTTCCCCACTCTCGAACCTCAACTCCCCGGCCTTCACAGGTTGATCGGCCGTCACCTTGATTGTCACGTCCGTACCCACCAGCGCCCGGATTGAAGTCTGGTCAGAAAAGGTAACATCGGCCAGCCCCGTATAGTCGGGGAAATCCAAGGTCACCGAGTAACTGTCGATCCGCGGCACTTCAGAGACCTCGATTCGGAAAGTACCCGACCGGATCCCGTCGGCTTCAACGTAATAATCGATCGGTTCCCGAATATCGAAAAAGAGGAAAGTGAAATCCGCCGAATCTGGATCTGGAATCATCCGTGTGGATTCCCAGGAGGGACTTCCCTGGTAGCGGGCAGACAGCTCCACGTTCAGTGATTCGAAGCCGTTCAACGAGGCCCGGACCTCCAGGTCGGCACGTTCCCCCACAGTGATACCACCCGGCCGCACAGAAATACTGTAGAGAGGTTCAGGATCATCGTCGACCCAGGAGCCCAACAACTTCCCGAGGCTGTAGTTGAACGCGGGGGGGCCACTTGTCGTAAGCACCAGAAACACCAGAATCGAGACTATGATTGCGACCATCGCGCCCATAGAATTTCGCGGCCAGTAGAAGCGGGGAGTCTCGGTATAGCGGAGCTTCCGGGCAGCATCCATCCTCACCAGACTGCGAATGTCGGGATGGATCTCAGAACCCGGCGAATCGATTTCCAGAGAAGTTGACAAGCGATCCTGAAGCGAAGGGAACCGTTCCTCGAGAAAACGGGCCACCCGGGTCAGGGATGGGGGCCGGACGAGAAGCCGGATAATATACCGCCAAAGAATTGCCAAACCGGCGATCAGGATCAGAATTCGACTCCAGAGAATAGCGGAATCGGAGAAGTTGTTCTGAGCCATATAGTAGCTGGCTGCGACCAGGGCCACGAGCAGGCCAACCATCAGAAGCGCTCCTCCTTTGAGCAGCCGCTCCAGCTGGATCTTCCGCCTGATTTCCCGCAGTGAAATGGTCAGAATTGTCCGCATAGCTTGCTGATCTCCCTACTATCTCCGGCCTTAACTCTAAGCATGGCGAGCGACCGCTCCCGAAGAAATGACATTCGCCATGACGGCCTCTGCCAACAGGACAATCCCTGCAAGAATAAGCAGGAGCCACCAGACTTCGTTCCCCGTATCCTGCACGCCTCGTTCTTCGGACCCGCTGACCTCGGTGGTCTCATGGCCAATCCTTGACAAGACCGACTGGAACTCCGCCTCACTGATCTGACCCAGATCTGATTCAGCGCGATCCATATTCACGGCAATCCAATCGGTGGTTCGGTCCTTTCGCAGTTCATAGAACCCCGGTTCGGTGACAGTCAGAAAGTCTGGGGCGACATCACCCAGTCCAAGCAATCGTCTGCCTTTAGGATCGAGTATATCCCATCGCCGCTCCGTCTCGACCTGCTCGCTTTTAGCCCATTCGTCGAAGGCGAGGATTTCGCTAACGTTCATGGACGCTGGCCGAGTCGTTGTCTGGCTCGCGTATCGGATGAGACTCTGCCAGAAAGGCAGGAAGTTGGGCCTCAATGGAAAATCAGACCAGATGCGGTCCATTGAAGAAGCGAAAACAAGGACTCTCCCCTTACCGGCGGAAACCTCGACCAGAGCAGGATCTCCGTTTGTGAATCGTGCCAGTACCAGGCTCCCGGGTGATGCCTCCAGTTGCCAGTAGCCG
The DNA here is from genome assembly GCA_020350445.1 of Acidobacteriota bacterium. GTDB lineage: Bacteria > Acidobacteriota > UBA6911 > RPQK01 > JAPXNP01. The sequence goes on from CP070717.1 coordinate 2,617,374, forward strand.
TAAAACTGCACCTCTGCCAGCGCGTTCGTACGCGAATGCAGGAACGGCTCGAAAACCGGGTGGAGTCTGTCAACCTCGGTCACCGAATAGAATGAAGACCCCGACCCACGGGCAAACCGCTTCTCTCCGATTCGCACCGGCAGCCAACCCTCCAGGAACCTGTCAAAAGCTGACTGATCGACCCGGTTTCCCAGGGTGATCACCAGGCCCCCACCCTCTTCCACGTAGCCTCTAAGAGTTGCCGCCGGAAAGCTGTTGAGATCACTCAAGACGAGCAAAGGGTAATCCGAGAGGCCGGTTGCTGAGAGGCTTGCGGCCTCGCGCAATGCAAAGGGGAGATTGGTACCGGCAGAAAGAGCCTTCTTGAAATAGATGTCATCCCCGCCACTGACCAGCAGGATCTCCGTCGGCTTTCTCTGTTCAACAACGAAGTAATACAGATCGTCGGCAGCAAACGCGTCGGCGGGTTCGAGGACAATTCGGCCACGCACCCGGTTCGACGGCAAATCGAAAGTATCAAAGGTGACCGTACCAGTTCCTCCTTCCGCTATGCGGAAGGGTTTCCTGTCGATTAATTGATCGTCCAGGTACAAACGAACTTCCCCATCTCCCCGTGAGGTCGACGGCCCGTCCACGTCGATCGAGGATGCGATTCGAACGACGGTAGAAAATGGATACCGTTCTTCGTAAGCTTCCCGCTGAATCCGCACCTCTTCTATGAAAATGTTGTTCGAAGGAACCCCCACATTCTTCAACTCGATGGCGATGTCGTCATCCAGTTCGAGATCGGAAAAACCTCGGCCTGGTAATCCGACCCTCTGCAGGTCAGTGATCAGGAAAATCTCCCGAGATTCATTCGATGCGGAGTCCAACACCTCGGCCGCCTTTTTCAGGGCTTCTGAATAGTCGGTCGATTCAAACGTCGGAACGAGATCGCTGGAAAGCACCTGAAGGATTCGAGCCGGGTTCCGCTCCCATGGGGTGATTGGCCGCCCCTTCGATCCAAACTCGACAACCATGACCTCATCCCCAATCTGCAGCGCGGACACTCGCTCGCTGGCCGCCTCCAGGGCCTTCTCCCAGACAGAGGGGACCGCCATGCTCTGAGAACTGTCCAGCAGGACCACAACGGACTTGTTCTCCCCTGCAACCAGCGCCGGGTTCCAGAGCCCTTCCAAAACGGGCCGGGCAAAGGCCGCCACCAGCAGTAAAATCCCCAGGCAGCGCAGCAGGAGCAGCAGTGGATGTTTCAGCTTGCGTCTCCGGACCTCTACGACAGGAATCCGGCGAAGGAACATCAGCGAGGAGAAGAGGAGCGGCTTCTTCGAAGCCTTGCGGGTCAAATGCAGGATGATCGGAATCGCAACCGCAATGGAGGCCATCCAGATCAAAGGGGCAAGGAACTGCATTAAATCCTCCTGCTTCGAGTGGAAAGGTAGCTGAGCAAAGCCTCATCAAGTGGGCGATCGGTCCGCAGCAACTCATAGTCGATTCGGACACTGCTGCATTCCTTCTTCAGCATCCGAATATGTTCTTTCAGTTCATCTAGGTAAGCCCTCCTGGATTTATCGAAGGCAAAAGGGATCTGCTCGCCGGTCTCCATATCTTCCAGCGTCAGGACCCCATCGAGCGGAAGCTCGATCTCGTGCGGGTCGAGAACATGAAACAGGACAACATCGTTCCCCCGGTGATGGAAGAATCGCAAGGCCCGTGCCAGATCATCTGCGGCTTCGTACAGGTCACTGATCAGGACAACCAGACTGCGCTTTCGGATTAACTTCGACAGTTCCTCCAACGCCGCCGCGATTCGAGTACTGCCTGTCACCTCGACATCCTCGAGATGATGCAGGATCGTCATTAGATGGCCGCGCTGTGCCTTGGGGGGTGTTACTCGTCGAATCTCGGAATCGAAGTTTAGAAGACCAACCGCGTCATGCTGGCGAACTGCAAAGAAGGCCAGTGATGCCGCCAGATATCTTGCGTAATCCAGCTTACTAACCTTGTGACTGGCGAATGACATGCTGCGGCTCGAGTCGAGCAGCAGATACACCTGGGTATTCGTATCCCCTTCGAATTTCTTGACGTAAAACCGGTCACTTCTTCCAAAGACCTTCCAGTCGACCCGGCGGATATCGTCTCCCGGCGTGTACTCCCTATACTCAGCGAACTCGAGACTGAAGCCATGGTATGGAGATCGGTGCAGCCCCGAAATGAATCCCTCTACCACCGTCTTTGCTATAACCTGCAGATTGGCGGTCTTAGCCAGAACTTCAGGGTCAATGAATCGGCTCGCGAAGTGTTTTGCCATGAGACTCAGGTTCCCTCAGCAGGCGAAATCAGAGGCCAACGCCGGGAACGGGTACCTCCTTCAGTAGTCGGTCAACGATGTCGTCCGTCGTGACATTCTCAGACTCGGCGTGAAAGTTCGTCAGCATCCGGTGACGGAGAACCGGTTTCGCCAGTGCCCTGATATCGTCACAGGATACGTTGTAGCGGCTGTGCATCAGGGCCCGTGCCTTCCCACCCAGAACCATGTACTGGGAGGCCCTGAGGCTTGCCCCGTAGCTGAGCCAGTCGTTGACGAATTCAGGAGCTTCCGGAGATCCCGGACGACTCGCCCGTGCCAGGCTGACAGCATAGCGCGTGACCTCATCTGAGGCAGGTATCCGACGAATCAGTTCCTGATAACGCAACAGGTTCTCCCCCGACAAGACCTGTTCAATCTCCTGGGAACTCTTTCCCGTCGTTCGCTTCACAACCTCGACTTCGTCTTCTTCATTCAAATAATCGATCACGACGTTGAGCATGAACCGGTCAAGCTGCGCCTCTGGAAGCGGATAGGTCCCTTCCAGTTCAATAGGATTCTGGGTCGCTAGAACGAAGAATGGGGGCTCCAGCGCGAACGTCTTGCCGCCCACAGTAACGCGCTTCTCATGCATCGCTTCGAGAAGGGCAGCCTGGGTTTTGGGAGGGGTCCGATTGATCTCATCGGCCAGGAGCAGGTTTGAGAAGATCGGACCGGGAACGAATTCGAGATGACGCTTACCGGTCGTCCTGTCCTCTTCGATAATCTCGGTTCCCGTGATGTCCGCCGGCATCAGATCGGGAGTGAACTGGATCCGTTTGAACGTGAGGCCCAGACAGCCAGCGATGCTCCGGACAAGCAGGGTCTTGGCCAGACCAGGCAGCCCGGTGATCAATGAATGCCCTCCCACGTAAACGGCGATCAGGACCTGCTCGATCACCTCCTCCTGTCCGACGATAACCTTTCGCAATTCCTCTGTCACTCGATTCTGCGAAGCGAGCATCTCTTCAATCTGTCGGCCAACTTCCTGTTCCTTCAGCTCAGGTGTCCCATCGGTCATAAGAGTCTCCCTAAATGAGTCGATCACAGTGTCCCCACCCAACGTCAATGGGTCAGGGCATAGATAACGTAGTTCAATCCAAACTTGTATGCTTCGTTCGAGAGCTTGATCGGTACCAGGCTCTGGTCTGACCACTCCCAATAGTCTCCAATATCGTTGTTGAAGTTTGCGATCACTTGAAGCCGCCCCTCCTCGTCCGACATTCCGTAGAAGGTCGGCCGTCCCGGAACTTCGTACGGCGTCACCATCTCAAGCGATTCGATATCGTAGAAACAGTGAAACACGGGGTGCTCGATACTGAGTTCCTCGAGTGTGCGATCGGGGAAGGCCTTTCTCATGCAAGTGGAGAAATTGTCCCATTCTCCCGGACTGTCACGGAAATCGTCGAAGATCACGAAACCTCCCCGAAGCAGGTATTCTCGAAGGTTTTCGATCTCCCGATCAGTACAGTTCCAGTAGCCTGGCTCGCTGACATAGAGCACCGGGTACTTCATGATTTCCGGATCGTGCAGATCCAGGATCAGGTAAGAGTCAGGCGTCGTCTCGACAGTCGTCAGTTCTGACAGAATGTTCAAAAAGTTCTCTTCAGCGCGGGGATAGTCATGGGCCCAGGGAGGAGGCCCCCAGCGGTTTCCCCAGGACCCCATAAATCCGTTGTACCGAATTCGAACGAAGTTGAACACATTGACATCGACCACCTTCGACTCGCTGGCCAGGTCGAAACCGGAGACCTGCCACAGGCCTGTCAACGCCAGAACCAGCGCTCCTGCCGAAATCAATATCAACTTCGATCGACCAATCATTGCCTCACCAACTCCAGCAGTAACCGCTGCGCCTCCTCGTAACCGGGTGCGATTTCGAGCGCAAAAAGGATCTCCCTGCGAGCTTCTTCCCTGCGCCCGGAAAGGCTGAGCTGCTGTGCCAGTCGAAAATGGGCGCCTGCCGCATCAATCGGCTTCAAGCTCAACAGAACGCCGTATTCCCGGATCGCCAAATCGTGACTACCCCTTCTCGCATAGGAGTCACCCAATCTTCGGTGAAGTACCTGGGAAAGGGGGTCGAGGTAGAGCGCGCTCTCGAGATGTGTCAAAGCGGTGTCATCGGAACTGCCTTCCAGTAGATCCGCCAGTCTGAAGGCGGTATCGATGGCCAATGGCGAACGAGTCCACCATTCCTCCAGTACCTCAACCAGTTCCTCGCTCCGTCTTTCCTCCGCCAGCGCCTTAGCGAGAGATGCATAAGGACTCGCCCCATCCGCTCGATCGGGGAAAAGCTCAATTGCCTTCCTGAGATAGGGGATGGCTTCGGCACTCCGCTCGAGTTCAATCAACGATTCCCCGGCAGCTATATTGAGGAAGTAGTTCTCGGGTGAAGCTTCGACCGCCACTAACAACTCGTCAATATCGGGCAGTGCTTCCGGCATCTCGAGGACGCCGACCAAGGGCTGCAACTTCGCCTTGAGTTCCTCCTGGAAAAGAGAATCCACCTGTTCAACCGACTCTCCCAATACCGTTTCAAAGACCTCATCGGTCTCCAGGCCCTCACCGTAGGCTACGAGCATCCGCCGGATCTTCTCGGCACCATATCTCTGCTCCAGAAACTCGCATATCCATCCGGCCTGAAAATAGCTGATGGCCAACTGGTTGGGAGTCTCAGGCCGCAGGAAACCGGAATTCAGCTTCGAGATCGGAAGGAGTTCTCCTTGTTCATAGGCTTTGACGAATCCAACCGACAACCCGTCACCCCAACCCGTTCCTCCACGGCGCTCTTCCATCATGGAGAGGCCCTCGGTGAACCACCTGGGGACGTTTCCGTTACTGAGCGCCAACGTCACCACGTGAGCAATCTCATGCCACAGAGTCGAAGCCCAATGAAACTCACCCCTGGGCCGGGCCGATGGAGAATCCATAGCGACCACCCGTCCGAAGGTTGCCCCCAGCGCGCCCAGGCCGGGCATGCCCAGCGTGCGAACGGCGAAATCCTCGTGATCGGGGTACATCTCGAATACGATCTTCCCCTCGATTTCGTGGCCGTACTTTTCCTCGAGCGTCTTCAGGCAACGCTCGAGCAGTTCTTCGACATACGGACGCAGGGCTTCGGCCTGCTCCCGGTGGAGCTTGATCGAGAAGTGCTCAGTCTCGAATTTCTCGAACCGCTCGAAACTGTCGACCAGGCGTAAGGTATTCACTGTCCACAAGTTGTACGGATCATTCTTATAAGCCAGCTCGAGTGATTCAATCCCTTCGACCTCTCGCCCCAAACGCAGTTGATTGATCCCTTTAGACGCCAGGGCTGACCACTGATTCGGGTTGAACTGGAAAGCCTGATCGTAATACTCCACCGCCTCTTCGAGACGCCTCCGGATAACCGACAGGTCTCCGAGAAGTTCGTACAGATTCGCGTCCCGCGGATTCACCGCCTCGAGCCGGACCTTTGCGGCGGCTGCATCCTCCAGTTTTCCCTCGAAGTAGTGCAGCACGTAGTCGAGTTCCAGCAATGGGAGGAAGCCAGGGTCATGGCCCAAGCCTGTACTAATGCGGCCTCTCGCGTCATCGTAATCTTCATCACGGATCGCGAGAAGCGCCCGCTCAGCCAACAGTTCCCGACTGTCGGGCTCGAGCCCTTCCGCCTTCTCCAACGCCTGCGAAGCTCCCGAAATGCTCTGGTCGCGAAATGCCCTGGACAGACCGAGGTAGAGGTCGGCCTGCGACCATCTTCGAAGTCCCTCCGGTTCCTGCTCGGCTTCAAGCCCCTCACGGAAGATCCTCTCTGCCTCCGCCGGATTGTACTTCTCCAGGTATAGATTGCCCCAATCGACATACATCGAAGAGGGCGCCTGTCCCACCTCGGCTACATCAATGAAGATGTCGTTGGCCTCTTCCCAGCGCTGTAACTGCCAGGCAGCGAATCCAGCTTGAGCCTGCGCAAGGGGAGTCGATAACTGGTTGTTGCGGTAGGCGCTGAGCAACGTCCTGGCGTAGCCTGCAGCCTGCTCGAATTCGCCGGAGCGGAGTGAAAGCTCGATCGAAACCCTCAGCCCAACAGGACTCGCGCCCGCCGGACCCTCGAGCAGCGTTTCGGCCCCTTGATAATCTCCCTTGAGGAAGGCAGAGAGCGCCTCTGACCCGTCGGCAGCAGGCTGGGCCTGCAGCGTTACTGACATCAGCAGCAAGATGGGCACGAGGGATCGCCACCTCACTGATCGCCTCCTTCGAGAATTCGGATCTTCTCATTCAGTTCCGCCAGCTCGATCAGGAGCCTCTCGAGAGTGGCGTAATACTCAGCAGTTGTCAGTTCCGTCTTTCTCAGTTTCAGATCCTCAATCTCCCGTTCGATGCGCTGTCGCTCGGGTGCCAACTGCTTTGCTTCGAGGGTCCGATAAGCTTGTTCGGGAGGTGTGGAAAGGTAGGCGAACATCGCCAGAGAACCCTGGCCCTTCGAATCATCCAGAACGGGATGCTCAGTCTGCAGCCGC
>CP070717.1:2624313-2648201 GCA_020350445.1 Acidobacteriota bacterium
CTCCCACCCCCCTCCCGGGTTGAGGATGACGGGAGCTGAGATGCCTAGAGCATCCAGTTGCTCTTTCACGTACTGGTCAGCCTCTTCAGGAAGGTTCAGTTCGATCCGGGCGGAGTCGCCTCCTTTAAAGCGAGGAGGAGCGATGAGGTCGAGATTGTAGCTCACCTGATGCCGTTGGCCCGGTTCAACCGTAACCGCATCATGGTAGAACCAGGCTGCCTGGCCTTCCCGTAACCTGTCCCCGGCGAACCCGATGACGCGTCCAGCACCGGAGAAACGGGCCAGCACTGCCGATTTCAGGAGACCCTGGATATCGATCGCCAGGTCAAACTTTTCCTGCCTGAGGCTTTTCAGTGTCTTGCTAAGTTTGCTGATGGGAGTGAAACCCTTGAGCAGGGACTTCGTTGAGACGGACCAGACGCGATCGATGCCTTCGGTGCATTCGAGCAACGGGCCGTATGCCGGTTCAGTCAGCCAGTGAATACTCGCGTCCGGGTTTTGTCGAGCCAGTTCCTGTTGGGCCGGAATCGTGTGGATCACATCCCCCAACGAGCTGAGTCTGACAATCAGGATCTTACTTGCCACGAAGTGTCCTCAGCTGCGACCCTGGTCTCGGATCTCTTTCAGATAGTTGCGGGTCGAGTGATCCTTCGGATCTCCGACGATCGCCACCCGGCCGCCGTATCCCAAAACTGTTTCACGTTCCGGAACCGTTTCGGGCGTGTAGTCGGTTCCCTTTGTATGGACATCGGGTCGCAGCGTCGTGAGAACTCGATCGACCGTTGAATCATCGAAGATCACGACATAGTCAACACAGGCCAGGGCTGCCAGGATCTCTGCTCTCTCCGCTTCATTCATTAATGGTCTTTCGGGACCCTTCAGTTCACGGACGGAACGGTCCGAGTTGACGGCGACAATCAGCAGGTCGCCCTCTTCTTTCGCGGCCTGGAGATAGCGGATATGCCCGACATGGAGCAGATCGAAGCAGCCGTTAGCGAGAACGACGGTCTGCTGATTCTGACGTGCCGCCGCTGCAATACCGGCAGCTTTCTCGAGGGTCTGGATCTTCTCTACCATGGTCTTCGTGGGGCCTTCCTTCAGAGGGACTCAATTGCAGTGGTCAGTTCGCCCGGAGATACGGTCGCAGTTCCTTTCTTCATCACGACGATTCCTCCGGCCAGGTTGGCTAGTCGAGCTGCCGCGTCAAAAGAAGCGCCGGCTGCCAGCGCGGCCGTATAGGTGGCGGCAACGGTATCACCAGCGCCAGTGACATCAACCGAATCGGAACTGCCATAGGGTGGGATATGCGATATTCCATCTGGCGTGAACAGCGACATGCCCAGTTTCCCGCGCGTGATCAGAAGCGCATCGAGAGCCCATTCCTGCAGCGCCCGGCGCCCCAGTTCTTCGACCCGATGGGGATCCTTCCCGGCAAGGAATCTCAGGGACGCTTCAACTTCGGTGATATTGGGCGTGACGGTCGTCGCTCCGGCATAGAGTTCTGGATGGTCTCTCGAGTCCGCGACAACCGGAATCCCCTGTTTTCTCGCCAGTTCGATGGCCCGGGTTCGAACCCTCGACGTCATGATCCCCAGGCTGTAGTCCGAGAGGATGACAGCATCGACAGTGGGGAGAACCGCTTCCATCCGGGCAATCAACTCGTTCTCGATCTCGCCTGAAAGCGGAACCTCCTGTTCGAAATCGATCCGCACAACCTGTTGTTGGTATGAATGGAACGATCCAGCCAGAATACGGGTCTTACGGGTGGTCTTCGTTCTGGCATCGCGGATGACGTGAGAGGTGTCGACCCCTTTCTGCCAGAGGTTGAGCAGTTCCTCTGAGGCTTCGTCCTGCCCGAGAACGCCCAGTGGGATGACCTGTCCCATGAGGGCCGCAACGTTGGCAACGGTATTTGCCCCGCCGCCGGGGCACTGTTTCGTATCCCGGTAGCTCAAGATCAGCACCGGGGCTTCTCTGGAGACCCGGGATATCTCACCGAAGACAAACTCATCGAGCAGGAAGTCTCCGATCACCAGGATGCGTGTGTCAGCGAGCTTCGAAACCAGCTGTTTTAACTCTTGTTCCAACCGTCAACTCCCGCGGTACTGTGATTCGACAGCCTAGGATATCAAAACCACCAGCCATCCTAATAACCTACTTCACTCGACCCTGAATACGTTCGATTGCCCAGTCGATTGCCTCTCCGATATCTGTGGCGACGAAATCCGACGGCTTCGTTTGCCCTTGCAGGCGGGTCTCGTCATATTGTCTTCGACCATGACCGGTGAGGACGAGGACCCCGGCACATCCGACACTGTGGCCGGCCTCGAGATCCCTGTAGGAATCACCGATCATCACGCATTGCGAGAGATCGAGACTGAAGTCTTCAGCTGCCTGAAGCAGCATCCCCGGCTTTGGCTTCCGGCAGGAACAGTCTTTCCTGTAGGTGTCGTCTCCGATTTCTGGATGGTGGGGGCAGTAGTAGAAGGCCTCGATCCTGGCGTCATTTCGAGTCAAAGAGTCCTGAATGAAACGGTTGATCGATTGGACCGCCTCCTCGGAGAGCATTCCACGGGCAACTCCCGACTGGTTCGAGATGACAATGACCGGGATCCCGAACCTGTTGGCACGACGGACGGCTCCTTCCGCCCCGGGGATGAATTGGATATCTTCGATGCGCTGGAGGTAATTCACCTCTTCAACCAGCGTTCCGTCACGATCGAGTAGGATTCCCGGGCGATTCAACAAGGTCTTCAACTCACTTCCTCGAGCGTTGAACGGGCTGCTGCGAAGACTTCTTCGACACTGATGCGAGTGAAACAGCGCAGGTCGATCGGACAAGTCCTGCGCAGGCAGGGGCTGCACTCGACATGTTTGTGAATGACCTGGGCGCGATCGCTGAACGGCCCTGTCGCGATCTCGTCGGTCGATCCGAAGATGGCGATCATCGGGGTGCTGAGCGCTGCCGCCCGATGCATCGGACCCGAGTCGTTCGTGATGAACAGGTTGCATTCTGAAATCAGGCCGATCAGGCCCGGCAGAGTGGTCTTCCCGGTCAGAATGCGGGGAGTTTCCTGCATGAAGCCTTTGATCTCTTCTGCAATCTTCAGTTCTCCGGCGGATCCGAAGATCAGGACTTCTGCGTCCAGTTCTTGAATCAAACGATCGGCCAGTGCGGCGTAGCGGTCGGTCATCCACCGCTTGGCTGGTCCGAAGTAGGCTCCGGGGTTCAGGCCAATCCGGTAGCGTTTCGGCGGGGCCGAGTTCTGCTCCAGTAATCGGGCTGTCTCCCGCAGCCCGGCTTTCGTCGGGGAGAGGCGAATATCCGGGACGAGATCAGGGGTCTCCAGGTAGTTTATCGAGGAGAGCCCGGTCTGGAAGAGCAGGTCCAGATAATAGTAGACCTGGTGTCTCCCCAGATCCTTGATTCGAGGTTTCCCGCTATGGGTCAGCAGGAATCCGCGGTGCTGAACGGCATATCCGTATCGTTCAGGGATACGTGCCAACCGAGCGAGCAGGGCGGCTTCGAAGGCATTCTGCAGCAGGACTGCCCGATCGAAGCCTTTCAGTCGGCCAACCTGGCGCAGGCTGCGCTGCCGGGAATCGAATCGCAGGATCTCATCGGCGATCCCCTGTTCCTCGAACACATCGGCGACCCAGTCTTTGGCCAGGATCACCAACTCATCTTCGGGATAGAGTCGGCGCAGTTCCCTGAGGGCGGGCAGAGACATGACGGCGTCCCCAATCCAGTTGGTGGATCTGATCAGGGTTCGTTGCTTCTTGCTCAAGTTATCTGCTCTCTTGTTCAGCCGGGAATTGATCGTCCCGGCCCCTGTGCTGCCTACTTCGGAGTCTTTCCCGTTGCACTCGAGTCTGTTTTTGGGTCCAACCGGCAGAGCCAGTCGCACAGCCAGCTCTTGAACTGCGTCTGAGATCGGTCCACTGCCTGGATTCGGAGAGTATACACAGGACAGGGGAAGTCGTCCGGCAAACTCAGTCGAACGGCGTCTTTTTCAGTGGTGAGGACGGCATCCGCTGCGGTCTCCTGGCAGGTTGATGCGAGGTCTGCGAGGTCGCGCACACTGAACCGGTGATGGTCGCGGTAGAGGGCCTGTCCGACAATCGTTCCATCGGCTTGCTGCACATCGAGCAGAAACTGTTTCGGGTTGCCGATGGCTGCGAGCACCACCCAGCGTTTCTCTCGCAGGAGATCGATGGGAACGGGCCGGGCGTTCTGAAGGTTAAAAAGGTCCTTGATCTGGTGACTGAAAGGAAAAACAGGGATCTGGGGAAGGCTCGTATTCAACTTATGAATCATCTCGCCCATCCTGTCGACACCCAGGTGATGGGTGCGTGAGAGGATTACGATATCGGCCCTCTGCATCGCAACAAGGGGTTCCCGCAGCCGGCCTTTCGGCAGTGGAGCATCGGTCCAGGGGGACCGCGTTGCATCGACACCCAGGATGTTGAGATCGCGGAACAGTTGAAGGTGCTGGAAACCGTCATCCATGAGGTAGATTGTCTTACTGCCTGGTTCCCCGAGTGCGCGAGCGGCCTTCCAGCGTTTGCTCCCGACCACGATCCGGGCTGCCGGCACGGTTTTGGCCAGAAGGAACGGTTCGTCTCCACAGCGGTCTGGGGTGGAGAGAATCCGGCTTCCGTCACTGACCACTTCAACTGAAGATTCGGCTGAGCCTCGATATCCCCGGCTCAGGATGAAGGGGCGGTAGCCCAGATCGATGAGTTGTTCGGCCAGGCAGGCCACAATGGGTGTCTTGCCCGTTCCGCCGACCGAGAGGTTTCCGACACTGATTGTGGGGTGTTGCAGGCGGTGCTGCCTGAGGTATCCCCGCTGGTAGAGTCCTGCACGGAACTCCGTCACCGCAGAGAACAATCGAGCCAGCCCACTCAGTACAAACCGACCAGCCATCAGGATTGATCCTCTAATCTTTGTCTGACGATCTCAAAGGTTCTTTCGATGGCTCCCTGGTTATCCCTGATCACCTTGCGGGCGTTCCGTCCCAGCCACTGCCTGGCGTGGGCGTCTTCGAGAAGATCCGCCACTTTCTGCTCGAACTCGGCGATTGACCCCACCTCCAGAGCGGCATAGTTGTCCTTGAAAGCGCGGGCGATTTCCCGAAAGTTCTCCATGTGAGGACCGAAGAGGATAGGTTTCCCGAACGAAGCCGGTTCGATTATGTTCTGGCCGCCAGTATCAACCAGGCTTCCTCCGACAAAGACGATATCGGCGATTTCATAGAGGTGAGCGAGTTCTCCTACGCTATCGAGAATCATGATTTCAGTAGCTTCAGCGGATGATGAACTCGACTTGAGCTGAGATCGAAGCAGGGCCGACAGTCCATTTGATTCAACGAGTCTGCGGACTTCGGGGCCGCGGTGTGGATGTCGGGGTGCAATCAGCAGACGGAGCCCTGGAAATCGCTTCCTCAGACCGGTGTAGGCCTGCAGGAGTAAGTCCTCTTCGCCCGGTTTTGTACTTCCGCAGAGCAGGAGGGGGTGGTCCTCTCCAACGGCAAGCAATTTGGCGATCTTCTGCTTCAACTGCTGCTTTTCCTCCGAGGCGGTGAGTTTGTAGTCGTACTTGAGGTTGCCGATCCAGTTGACCCGGTCTGGATCGGCTCCGACTGCGATGATCCGTTCCTTGTCGCTCCGGGTTTGGACGCAGAAGTGGTCAAACAGGTTGAGTACCGGTCGGAAGAAAAAGCGGAACCGGAGGTAGCGTTCGTAGGATTGGTCTGAGATCCGGCCGTTGACGAGGATGACAGGAACCCCTTCCTGCCTGGCGGCGGCCAGGAAATTGGGCCAGATCTCGGTCTCGGCCAGGAGGATCAGCTGAGGGCGGGCGCAGCGGATTGCCTTCCGGCAGATGAATCGGAAATCGAGCGGGAAGTAGAAGACTGTTGCGCGCTCTGCAAAAAGATTTCGGGCGACTTCCTGCCCGGTAATTGTAGTTGTCGAAATCAGCAGGGGAAAGCCTTGCTGCAGGCAGCGTTCAGCCAGAGGCCGGATGGCATTGACTTCACCTACGGAGACGGCATGAATCCAGATGCGGGCCCGGGAAGAATCCGTTTCGAAGGTGTCCGGCTTGCTTCCGAGCCAAAAACGTGGAATGATAGCGCTCTTCTTACCTCTCACGAGGCGTTGATACAGAAGAATCGGTGCATAGATCAATGCGCCGAGAATCAGCAGCATAGAGTAGAGGAAGAGGGAAATTCGGAACATTCTGAAACGCTTTGTGAAAAAGCCTCATCGTATTACGAGCAGGGTTTCCCTGCAACTTCACGAAGCTTTCGATGGCCGGTTTGGCGAGAGTTTCAGATTCCGCTGAAGAGGCCTTTGTATTTCTGAAAAAAGTCTGGTAGGATTGCGCTTCTTCAACTTGACAGAGAAGTGCGTCCCAAAGTAGCATTTGAGATCCATTTCTGTTTCTTCTGAGTGGAATGGTGTGTGGTGTCACGTGGCATCACATTTTTGTTTTTTTAGGGAGAAGAGAAGAGTGCCAACATTTAACCAGCTGGTCCGAAAAGGGAGAAAGCAGATTCGGGCAAAGACCAAGAGCCCTGCATTGGGTGCCTGTCCGCAGCGACGGGGGGTCTGTGTTCGTGTCTACACGCAAACTCCCAAGAAACCGAATTCGGCGCTGCGAAAAGTTGCCCGTGTTCGCTTGACTAACCAAATTGAGGTGACGACGTATATTCCGGGTATCGGCCATAACCTGCAGGAGCACTCAATTGTGCTGATTCGGGGTGGCCGTGTGAAAGACCTTCCCGGAGTTCGTTACCACATTATTCGCGGGACTCTTGATGCTGTTGGAGTGGAAGGCCGGGAGAATAGCCGGTCGAAGTACGGCACCAAGAGACCTAAGGGGTAATAAGTAGGTAATCTTCCAAAAAGCTGCACGGATGCGTTTCTTCTTCCCTGCAGCTTGTTTTGTTTCTGGAGTGAGATAAATGCCCAGGCGCAGAGAAGTTCCAAAGAGAGAGATTCTTCCCGATCCGGTTTACGGCAGTGAGCTGATCAGCCGGTTGGTGAACAAGTTAATGTGGGATGGTAAGAAGTCGACGGCTTACCGCAATTTCTACCGAGCGATGAAGATCATCGAAGAGCGGACTGGTGAAGATCCGATCAAGGTCTTCAAGGCTGCTGTAGAAAACGCCAAGCCCTTCATGGAGACCAAGTCTCGCCGGGTGGGTGGTTCCACCTACCAGGTTCCGATTGAAGTGAGCCCTCGGCGGAGAACGGCCCTCGGGTTGCGTTGGCTGGTGAATGCCACCCGCGCCCGCGGTGAGAAGACGGTTGCCGCCCGTTTGGCGAATGAATTGATCGAAGCCGCCAACAATCGGGGCGGTGCTGTTCGCAAGCGTGAGGACGTCCATCGGATGGCCGAAGCGAACAGGGCGTTTGCTCATTACCGCTGGTAGTTAGTTTTCGAACCCGCCGGATGTGGCGGGAGACAAATAATTCTTTGAATTGATCCTCGGTTCGGCCGCCGCCGGCGGCCCTCGGGGCTTTTGTGTTCTATAGAGCCCTTTGCTATTTGGGAGTAAATAAAAGTCGTGGCCAGGAAGGTAAGTTTAGAAAAGACCCGTAATATCGGCATCATGGCGCACATCGATGCTGGTAAGACGACGACAACTGAGCGGATTCTTTTTTATACGGGTATTAATTACAAGATCGGTGAAGTTCATGAGGGTACAGCCACCATGGACTGGATGCAGCAGGAGCAGGAGCGGGGAATTACCATCACTTCGGCTGCGACCACCTGTTTTTGGAATGATTACCGGATCAATATCATCGATACGCCGGGTCACGTCGATTTTACCGCTGAAGTGGAGCGCTCTCTGCGTGTTCTGGACGGAGCGGTTGCTGTTTTTGACGCTGTAGCCGGTGTGGAGCCGCAGTCTGAGACGGTCTGGCGCCAGGCGGACAAGTACCGCGTGCCGCGCATTGCTTTCATCAATAAGATGGACCGTGCCGGTGCTGATTTTTTCAAGTCGCTGCGTTCAATGGAGAAGAAGCTTCAGGCGAACCCGGTTGCAGTTCAGATCCCGTTGGGCCAGGAAGAGAAGCTCGAAGGTGTGATTGATCTGATTCGGATGAAGGCCTTCGGGTACAGTATTGAGTCTCTGGGCTCCCAGTTTGAGGAGCGTGAGATTCCGGCGGCTTTCCTGGAGCAGGCTCAGGAGTGGCGCGAAAAGATGGTTGAGGCCGTGGCTGAAACCGATGATGAGCTTACCGAGCGATATCTCTCGGGTGAGGAGATCACTGAGCAGGAGCTGGTTGCCGCGATTCGGAAGGCGACGATCGGTCTGAAGTTCGTGCCCTGTCTCTGCGGTTCGGCATTCAAGAACAAGGGTGTTCAGCCCTTGCTGGATGCAGTGGTCAGTTTCCTGCCGTCTCCGTTGGATGTGCCTGATGTCGAGGGTGTGATCCCGGGTAAAGATGAGGCTGATTATCGGCGGGCCGATGACCAGGCTCCTTTCTCGGCATTGATCTTCAAGATCATGACCGATCCTTTTGTGGGGCAGTTGGCCTTCGTACGGGTTTACTCCGGTTCGCTGGATGCCGGTTCGACGGTTTACAACACGACTCGGCAGAGGAATGAGCGGATTGGGCGACTCCTGAAGATGCACGCGAACAAGCGGGAAGAGATTCAGTCGGTCTATTCGGGTGACATCGCCGCTGTTGTGGGTTTGAAGGATGTTTCCACTGGGGACACGATTTGTGATAAAAAGGCGCCGATCATTCTCGAGGCGATGGATTTTCCGGAGCCTGTGATCGCGGTCGCCATCGAGCCGAAGACTCGGCAGGACCAGGAAAAGCTGGGATTCTCCCTGAGCAAGCTGATGCAGGAAGACCCGACTTTCAAGGTTCATACGGACCCGGATACGGGTCAGACCATCATTTCGGGAATGGGTGAGCTCCATTTGGAGATCATCGTGGATCGTCTCTTGAGGGAATTCAATGTGGGCGCCAATGTGGGCAAGCCGCAGGTTTCCTACAAGGAGTCGATCACCAAGCCTGCCGAAGGTGAAGGCCGTTATGTGCGGCAGACCGGTGGGCGTGGTCAGTTTGGTCATGCGAAGATCAAGATCGAGCCGGCCGATCCCGGTGAGGGCTTTGTTTTCGACAACGCCATCGTTGGTGGTACAATTCCCCTGGAATATATTGAGCCGGTTCGGCAGGGAATCGCCGAGGCGATGGAAGGCGGCGTAAGGGCCGGGTATCCGATGGAGGATGTCCGGGTAACGCTTTACGACGGCTCCTATCACGAGGTCGATTCTTCTGAAGTTGCGTTTAAGATTGCCGGGTCCATGGCATTCAAGGCTGCAGCGGCGAAAGCGGGTGCAATCCTGCTCGAGCCTGTCATGCGAGTTGAAGTTGTGGTTCCGGAAGAGTATATGGGTTCTGTCATCGGTGACTTGAACAGTCGCCGGGGCCGTATTGGTGAGATGGAGCCCAGAGGGACAACCCAGGTTGTCCAGTCCTTCGTGCCTCTGTCCGAAATGTTCGGATATGCAACTGACCTCCGATCTTTGACTCAGGGGCGTGCAACTTACACCATGCACTTTGGGCAATATGAGCAGGTTCCGGCTTCGACAGCCGAAGAGCTTATTGCCAGGTCGCAAGGGAAAGTGGTCGTAAAGTAAGACGAGAAGTAAAGGTCTAGGACCTTCGTTAAATCTGCAAATCTGGAGAATCAGGTATGGCAAGGCAGAAATTTGAGCGAACGAAGCCGCACGTAAACATTGGAACGATTGGGCACGTGGATCATGGGAAGACGACGCTGACGGCGGCGATTACGACGATCCTGTCCAAGGCGAACCCGAACATTCAGGTGCGTTCGTTTGATTCGATTGACAATGCGCCGGAAGAGCGGGAGCGTGGGATCACGATAGCGACGGCGCATGTGGAATATGAGACAGACAACCGGCACTATGCGCACGTGGACTGTCCGGGACACGCGGACTACGTGAAGAACATGATCACGGGAGCGGCGCAGATGGACGGGGCGATTCTGGTGGTCTCGGCGGCGGATGGACCGATGCCGCAGACGCGGGAGCACATTCTGCTGGCGCGGCAGGTGGGAGTTCCCTCGATCGTGGTGTACCTGAACAAGGCCGACATGGTGGACGACGAAGAGTTGTTGGACCTGGTGGAACTGGAAGTGCGGGAGTTGCTGTCGCAGTACGAGTTTCCCGGTGATGACATTCCTGTGATTCGCGGGAGTGCGTTGAAGGCGATGGAAGGGGATGCCAAGGCGGAGCAGTCGGTGTTGGAGTTGATGGCGGCGGTGGATGATTATGTACCGATGCCGGAACGGGATGTGGATAAGCCGTTCTTGATGCCGATTGAAGACATTTTCTCGATCAGTGGCCGTGGAACGGTGGTGACGGGAAGAGTGGAGCGCGGCAAGGTGCACACGGGCGACGAGATGGAGATTGTCGGGATTCGGCCGACGATCAAGCGCGTGGTGACGGGAGTAGAGATGTTCCGCAAGCTGCTGGACGAAGGTCAGGCGGGAGACAATGTGGGACTGTTGCTGCGTGGAACGGATAAGGATGAAGTGGAGCGTGGACAGGTTGTTGCGAAGCAGGGCTCGATCACGCCGCACACGAAGTTCAAGGCGGAAGCCTACGTTCTGACGAAGGAAGAAGGGGGGCGGCATACGCCGTTCTTCACGGGGTACCGGCCGCAGTTTTACTTCCGGACGACGGATGTGACGGGTGATGTGGAGCTTCCGGAAGGCACCGAGATGGTGATGCCGGGAGACAACGTCTCGATGGACGTGACCTTGATTACGCCGATCGCGATGGAAAAGGGATTACGCTTCGCGATTCGCGAAGGTGGCCGTACGGTAGGTGCCGGAACGATCACGGACATTACGGAATAGCGGAAGGGTTTGTGTAGGCCAGTAGCTCAACTGGCAGAGCATCGGTCTCCAAAACCGGAGGTTGGGGGTTCGAGTCCCTCCTGGCCTGCCACCTGATTGCTTTTAAGGGATAGTTGAGAATGTCGTTCTTGGAGAAGGTCGTCGGTCTGCCGCAGCGGTTATCAACCTTTGCGGCGGATGTGAAATCTGAGCTGAAGAAGGTCACCTGGCCAAGTAAGAAGGAGATCTACGGTACAACGATTGTTGTCATTGTCACGGTCTTCTTTTTCGGGGTCTATTTGTTTGTGGTGGATTCTGGGCTTCAGGTGGTTATTAAGCGGGTCTTTAATATGTTTCTGTGACTCCATTATTAACGGCCGGAAATTTAGATTAAATTAGGGAGAAGTATCATTACTGGCACAGGTGCCGACGAATCGTCGAAGAAAAAATGGTACATCATTCATACCTACTCAGGGTATGAGCGCAAGGTCGCTGAAGGTTTGATGAGCCGAGTCCAGGTTTATGGGCTGCAGGATCGAATCGGCCAGATCTTGATTCCGACGGAAGATGTAGTCGAGATGAAGGGGGGCAAGAAGGTTGTGACTTCGAAGCTCTTCTTTCCCGGGTACATCCTCGTCGAGATGGAGTTGGACGATGAGACGTGGCATCTGGTCAGGAACACGCCGAAAGTAAGCGGCTTTGTGAGTCAGGGTAACCAACCCACTCCTCTGACCGAGGAGGAGGTGAATGATGTTGTTCACCGGGTCTCCAATATTGGGGAGAAACCGAAGCCGAAGTTTGTATTTGAGAAGGGTGAAGCGGTCAAGGTAATCGATGGTCCGTTCTCGAACTTCTCTGGCGTGGTTGAAGATGTGAACCTCGAGAGAAACACCTTGAAGGTAATGGTGACGATCTTTGGCCGTGCGACTCCGGTTGAGTTGGAGTTTGTTCAGGTCGAGAAGGTCTGAGCTGGCTGCGTTCGCGGATTCTCTCTTTGATTAACTGGGTGGATACACTCCCGTTTGAGCGGTTCAGTGGGCCGCTCTAAAGTGACAGGGTAGACGGATGGCTAAAAAGGTTATTGGGTTGATCAAGTTGCAGATCCCTGCTGGGAAGGCGACGCCGGCTCCGCCGGTGGGTCCCGCTCTGGGTCAGCATGGTGTCAATATCATGGACTTCTGCAAGGCTTTCAATGCCAAAACGCAGGGGCAGGAAGGGTTGATTATTCCGGTTGTGATCACGGTTTATCAGGATCGGAGTTATACCTTCATTACCAAGACTCCGCCCGCGGCGGTTTTGCTGAAGCGGGCAGCTGGGATTGCGAAGGGTTCGGGTGAGCCGAACAAGACCAAGGTGGCTAAGATCGAGATGGAGCAGGTTGAAGAGATTGCAAAGCTCAAGATGCCGGATCTCAATGCTTCTGATCTCGAGGCGGCAAAGCGAATTATTATGGGAACAGCCCGGAGTATGGGGCTGGAAGTGAAGAGCTGAGGGCTCGATATGGCTGGGAAGAATTACAAAACAGCTAAGGGACGGGTGAAGGCCCAGGATTACTCGCTGGAAGAGGCAGTTGAGCTCATGTTGGAGCTCAAGTTTGCCAAGTTCGACGAGACAGCGGAATTGGCGCTCAATCTGGGCGTTGATCCGAAACACGCCGATCAAATGGTCCGAGGAACGGTGATCTTGCCCCACGGTTTGGGTAAGGTGATCCGGGTCTGTGTGATCGCCTCCGGTGAAAAGGTCAAAGAGGCCGAGGAAGCCGGTGCGGAGTTTTCCGGCGGAGAAGACCTCGTTGAGAAGATCCAGGGAGGTTGGACCGACTTTGATGCGGTGGTGGCCACGCCCGATATGATGAAACTAGTGGGTAAGCTCGGCCGGATCCTGGGTCCGCGAGGCCTGATGCCGAATCCTAAGACCGGTACGGTGACCTTCAATGTCAAGGACGCCGTCCGAGACATTAAGGCCGGTAAGGTTGAGTTTCGAGTGGATAAGAACGGCGTGATCCATGCTCCGTTCGGTAAGTCCTCTTTTGCCAAAGAGAGCCTGGTTGAAAACGCTCGGGCTCTGATCGACGCAGTGGTTCGGGCTAAGCCTGCCGCTGCCAAGGGCAAGTATCTGGAGGCGGCGGCGGTCTCGTCGACGATGGGGCCGGGGATCAAGATCGATGTTGCCCAGGTTGCGGCCAAGTAGGAATAGATCATGAATAGGGTAGAAAAGACTGCAGTAGTCGATGGTCTCCATCAGACGTTTAGCGAGAACGGCAGTGTTATCCTGCTGAGCTTCAAGGGTGTGAATGTTCCCGACATTACGGATCTGCGTCAGCGGATTCGGGCCGCCTCGAGTGGTTATGAGGTCGTGAAGAACACTCTGGCTCTTCGGGCAGCGGAAGGTACGCCGGTCGGGGAGTTGAAGGACCACTTCAGCGGACCGACGGCTGTCGCCTATACACAGGAAGATCCTGTTGCTCTGGCTAAAGTGCTGAAGGAGTTTGTAAAGGCTAACGAAGGCCTGGCGTTTAAGGCTGGAGTTGTAGAGGGGAAAGTCGTCTCGGAGGCGCAGGTCGGAGACCTGGCTGATATGCCATCGCGAGATGAGTTGTTGTCAAAATTGCTCTATCTGTTGAATGCACCTTTGACCAGGTTTGCCACGGCACTGAAGTCACCGGTGAGGAACTTGGCTGTTGTTCTGAAGCAGCTTGAGGAAAAGAAATAAGAGCTTTACAGCTTGAGTTTAGAGAAAGGTTCTAAGGAGTAGGAAAATGGCTATTACTCGTGAAGATGTTATGGGATGGATCGAGGGTGCTTCGATCCTCGAGATCAATGATCTGGTAAAAGATCTGGAAGAGAAGTTTGGAATCAGTGCGGCAGCGGCGGCTCCGGTCGCGATGGTGGCTGGTGGGGCTCCTGCTGCGGCTGCTGCTGAAGAAGAAAAGACTGAGTTCGACGTTGTGTTGACCTCCTTTGGTGATAAGAAAATCAATGTCATCAAGGCCGTGCGTGAAGTCACCAGCCTCGGGCTGAAGGAAGCGAAGGACCTGGTTGAGGCCGTTCCGAAGGCGATCAAGGAAGGCGTTACCAAGGAAGAAGCTGAGGAACTCAAGAAGAAGTTCGAAGAGGCGGGAGCCGCTGTCGAGATCAAGTAAGGAGTGATCACCCGATTTCTACCTTGTACTTAGGCTGGCGGTGTGCTAGCCTCAAAACAGCGTGGATGATCCGGTGTTCTCTTTTTGGGTTTCAAAGAGAAAGGGGAGAGGTGTCTTTCCTTTCCAGTTTCTTTTATTGGGGGCAGTCGATTCTTAGAAGGCCCGGTCTTTTTGTAGCTTTTAATGCAACGTTTCGTTGGCCCTTTGCGCCAATTCAAGCACTTTTGCGCGTTCCTGCCAGAGTGGCGGAGTGCGCAGAAGTGCGTTTATAGGCATTAGTATAGGTGGTGATGCTGACTTTAGGGCTGTGTCAGTCCGGAAGTATTGAAGATCGGAAGCGGTCCAGGCATCACCTTCGCCACGGTAATTCATAAACTCAGGTCGAGGCGCGAAGCGTCCCGGCTGTGTTCTGTCGATGCGGTTTTCTACATACCTCATTTCCGCTCTCGAAGGGGGTTGACTTTTGGCGACGCAGCTTTTGAGGGGCGGTACGATCGATCATCAAACGATATCACAGTCGTAGGGAGCATTCAGGAATGTCCAATTTCATCGAGAATGTTTACCGGGAGAGAGTTGACTTTGCCAAGATCAAGTCCATTTTCCCGATCCCGGACCTCCTTGAGGTCCAGAAGGGTTCATATCGGCGTTTTCTACAGCTCGAGTTGGAAACGGCCGATCGGGAAGACATCGGACTTCAGGCGGTTTTGAACTCTGTTTTTCCCATCACCGACTTTCGAGGAACTTGTTCACTGGAGTTCGTCGAGTACAGCGTCGGAGATCCCAAGTACACCATTGATGAGTGTAAAGAACGGGGGATGACCTACGCTGTTCCGCTGAAGGTAACGATTCGCCTCGTGGTGTGGGATAAGGATCCGGACAGTGAAGAGAAGACGATCCGGGATATCAAGGAGCAGGAGGTCTACTTCGGTGATATCCCGGTGATGACTGAGAACGGCCTGTTCATCATCAACGGTACCGAGCGAGTCATCGTCAGTCAGTTGCACCGTTCTCCAGGTGTCTTCTTCGAGTCCACACCCCAGCGAAACTACTTTCTGGGGAAGATCATCCCCTACCGGGGTTCCTGGGTGGAGTTCGAGTATGACTCCAAGAAGAACCTGCTTTACGTGCGGATCGACCGGAAGAGAAAGTTCCTGGCATCGACCTTTCTGAGAGCGCTCGGCCTGGGGACGGATGAAGAGATCCTCAAGGCGTTTTACTCCTGCTCAAAGGTTCGTGTCCGTGGTGAGAAGCTCTACTGGGTCCTCGACGAGAACCTGGTGGGGCGCCGGCTCAGTAAGGATATCCCTGATCCAGCCGACCCAGCAGGCGTACTGCTGATTGCTGGACGTAAGGTCTCGAAGGTCGCATACAGTACCCTTCGCCGGGCGGAAGTCGGCGAAGTTGAAATCGGAGCTGAGGACCTTGCGGGTGCATTTGCTGGTGGTGAAGTTGTCGAGCCTGACTCGGGAGAGATCCTGACTGAGGCCAATTCCGAAATTGGCAGTTCCGCACTGAATTCGTTCCTGGAAGCGGGGATTGAGGAGTTCGATGTCTTCTTTCCGGAGCGGGATGCGGTCGGAAGTACACTTTCCGGAACGGTAGCCAAGGATACGGTCAAGAATACCAATGATGCGTTGATTGAGATCTACCGCAAGCAGAGGCCCGGTGATCCGCCGACGATTGAAACGGCGACGGCACTCTTTCATGGTATGTTCTTCGACCCGCGCAAGTATGACTTCTCCAAGGTCGGACGACTGAAGTTCAATATCAAGCTCGATCTGGACACTCCGTTGGAAGAGCGGACCCTGACCCGGAAGGATTTTATCGAGGTCATCTCCTATCTCCTGAAGCTCCAGAATTCGATCGGCCAGGTAGACGACATCGATCACCTGGGCAACCGGAGGGTTCGTGCGGTTGGCGAACTGCTTGAAAACCAGTTCCGGATTGGACTTGTCCGGATGGAGCGGGCGATCAAAGAGAAGATGTCGGTCCATCAGGAGATGGCGACAGCGATGCCGCATGACCTGATCAATGCCAAGCCGGTGATGGCTTCCATTCGCGAGTTCTTTGGGAGCAGCCAGCTTTCGCAGTTTATGGACCAGACGAACCCTCTGTCGGAGATCACCCACAAACGGCGTCTTTCAGCACTGGGTCCAGGCGGACTCAGTCGGGAGCGGGCCGGATTTGAAGTGCGTGACGTCCATCCATCCCACTACGGGAGGATCTGTCCGATCGAAACGCCGGAAGGTCCCAACATCGGCCTGATTTCTTCGCTGAGTTGCTATGCACGAATCGATGAGTTCGGATTCATCGAATCTCCGTACCGCAAGGTTGTCGACGGTCGAGTCGTTGACTATTGTCGGATTCTGGATCCGGGTGATACGGGGTTGAAGCGCAACGAGGTCTACACGCGCGACGATGTCGATCGTGAGAATGCGAAACAGAAGGGAAAGAAGAAGGTCGCCCGGTTCGTGAATCATGCCTTTTACCTCACGGCTTGGGAAGGAGACAAGCACTACACCGCCCAGGCCAATATCGAACTCGACGAAAACCAGCGCATCGTGCGCGACCGCGTCAGTGCTCGATACGAGGGGAACTTTGTCTTTGTCGAGAAGGAACGCATCGAGTATGTCGATGTCAGTCCGAAGCAGTTGGTCAGCGTGGCCGCCAGCCTGATTCCATTCTTGGAGAATGACGACGCAAACCGCGCCCTGATGGGATCGAACATGCAGCGTCAGGCCGTACCTCTGGTCAAGGCGGAGGCCCCCCTGGTAGGTACCGGGATGGAGTACATCGCTGCCCGAGATTCAGGTGCTGTGATTCTCTGTCGGCGTGAAGGAATTGTCGAGAGTGTCGATGGCGAACGGATCATCGTGCGTGCCTTTTCTGTTGACGGCGAAGAGATGCGGGATGCCGGCGTCGATATCTACAAGTTGACCAAGTTTGAACGGTCCAACCAGAACACTTCGATGACCCAGAAGCCGCTGGTGCGTGAAGGGGAGAAGGTTCAGGAGGGCCAGGTTCTGGCCGACGGGCCTTGTACCGAAAACGGTGAGTTGGCGCTGGGCCAGAATGTCCTGGTCGCATTCATGCCTTGGCGGGGTTACAACTTTGAGGATGCGATCCTCATCAGTGAGCGTCTGGTCAAGGATGACACCTATACCTCGATTCACATCGAGGAGTTGGATATCGAAGCGCGTGACACCAAGCTGGGTCCCGAAGAAATCACCCGGGATATTCCAAATGTGAGTGAGTCGATTCTCGCTGACTTGGATGAGAGCGGGATCATTCGTATCGGTGCCAATGTTCGACCGGGCGACATCATTGTCGGAAAGGTCACCCCCAAAGGCGAAACGCAGCTGACTCCTGAGGAGAAACTGCTGCGCGCGATCTTTGGAGAGAAGGCTGGCGAAGTCAAAGACGCATCTCTGTACGCCCCGCCCGGTATTGAAGGAACCGTGGTCAATGTCAAGGTCTTCACTCGCCGGGGCGTCGAGAAGGATGAACGGACTCTGCAGATCGAGGCGGATGAGATTGCCGCTCTCGAGAAGGACCTGCACGACGAGATCCGAATCATTACCGAGGAGAGCCGGGATCGAGTGATCGAGGCTCTGGTTGATCAGAAGTCGAGTGCCAAAGTCACCGATATCGCCGGGGAAGCCGTGGCCAAGAAGGGTGAGGCGCTGACTCGGAAGAAGCTTGAGAAGCTCTCCTACCAGGAGTTGAGATCGATACGTGTCGAAGATGCTGCCGCATCTGAAGCGGTCGAATCGACAACTGAGAAGACCGAACGTCAGATCCTGATTCTGAATCAGAACCACGAGGAGCGTATCGAGCGCATCGAGAAGGGCGACGAACTGCCGCCTGGTGTGATCAAGATGGTGAAGGTCTATGTCGCAATGAAGCGGAAGATCTCCGTCGGCGACAAGATGGCCGGACGCCACGGGAACAAGGGAGTGATCTCGCGGATCCTTCCGGAAGAAGATATGCCGTTCTTGGAGGATGGGACGCCGGTTGAAATCGTTCTGAATCCACTCGGTGTACCCTCCCGTATGAACATCGGGCAGGTTCTCGAGACCCATTTGGGTTGGGCCGCCCATGCTCTCGGTGTCCATTTTTCCACCCCGGTTTTCGACGGTGCTGCCGAGTCTGAGGTGAAGGAACAGCTGGCGAAGGCCAACCTGCCTCTCGATGGTAAGTCGGTCCTGATCGACGGAATGAACGGTGAGCCCTTCGACCAGAAGGTCACGGTGGGTTACATCTACATGAATAAGCTCAGTCATATGGTGGATGACAAGATTCATGCCCGTTCGATTGGCCCCTATAGCTTGATTACGCAGCAGCCGCTCGGAGGAAAGGCTCAGTTCGGTGGACAGCGTTTTGGAGAGATGGAAGTCTGGGCCCTTGAGGCCTATGGTGCTGCCAATATTCTCCAGGAACTGTTGACCGCGAAGTCTGATGATGTCCAGGGTAGAGCGAAGATCTACGAGTCAATCGTTAAAGGAGAGTCCAGTTACAATCCGGGAATCCCGGAATCCTTTAACGTCCTGATTCGGGAGCTTCAGTCTTTGGCTCTCGATGTCGAACTGATAGAGAGGCCCAAGCCGAAACTGAGAAAGCGATCGGAACTGTTGGAAGAGGCTGAGGCCGCCCTTTCCGGTGCGATTCTCGGTGTCGAGCCTACGGAGAGTCTTGATTAATCATATGCCCAATATGCGTATCTCGCGACGAGGAGGTTATTAACCTTGAGAATGTTTCGCGATCAAATGGATAAGAGTCAGCTTCTGAAGGATTTCGAAGCTATTCGGATTGGACTTGCTTCACCGGAGAAGATTCGTTCGTGGTCGAGCGGTGAGGTCACCAAGCCGGAGACGATCAACTACCGGACATTCAAGCCGGAGAGAGATGGGCTGTTCTGTGCCCGAATCTTTGGCCCGGTGACCGACTGGGAATGTCTCTGCGGTAAGTACAAGCGGATGAAGCATCGCGGGGTCATTTGTGACAAGTGCGGTGTTGAGGTGACGCTCTCGAAGGTGCGGCGGGAACGGTTGGGCCATATTGAACTGGCGAGTCCCTGTTCCCATGTCTGGTTCTTCAAGGGCTTGCCGAGTCGAATCGGACACCTGCTTGACCTGTCGCTGCGGGACCTGGAGAGGATTCTCTATTTCGAATCCTATGTTGTCATCGATCCGGGTGACGCTCCTTTGAAGGAAGGGGAGCTTCTGACAGAGGAGAAGTTCCGGGCACTCCAGGCTGAGTATCCGGCCCAGTTCGAAGCGGGAATGGGCGCCGAAGCGATCAAGGAACTCCTGCGAGCCGTAGATGTCGAAACCCTCGCCATCGACCTTCGCTTCAAGATGAAGAACGAGACTTCGCAGTTGAAGCGTCTGAAGTTCGCCAAGAGGCTGCGTGTGGTTGATGCTTTCCGCAAGTCAGGAAACAAGCCCGAATGGATGATCCTGGATGTCATCCCCGTTATCCCTCCGGAATTGCGACCCCTGGTTCCTCTGGATGGGGGACGTTTCGCCACTTCAGACCTGAATGACCTGTATCGCCGAGTCATCAACCGCAATAACCGTTTGAAGAAGTTGGTCGAGTTGAGGGCTCCTGAAGTCATCATCCGCAACGAAAAGAGGATGCTGCAGGAAGCGGTGGATGCCCTGTTCGACAATGGACGGCGTGGACGTGTTCTGCGGGGAGTCAAGAATCGACCCCTGAAGTCTCTGTCGGATGCTCTCAAGGGTAAGCAGGGGCGCTTCCGCCAAAACCTGCTGGGGAAACGTGTCGATTATTCGGGACGCTCGGTCATCGTTGTTGGTCCGGAACTCAACCTGCACCAGTGCGGGCTTCCGAAGATCATGGCGCTCGAGCTCTTCAAACCGTTTATTTATCACCGTCTGGAGAAGGACGGCCACGCGACGACCATCAAGGGTGCCAAGGAGATGGTTGAGAACAAGGAAGCAATCGTGTGGGATATCCTCGAAGAGGTCATCCAGCAGCATCCGGTTCTCCTGAATCGTGCTCCTACGCTGCATCGCCTTGGTATCCAGGCATTTGAGCCGGTTCTGGTGGAAGGGAAGGCGATCAAGGTCCACCCATTGGTGTGTACGGCCTACAACGCCGACTTTGACGGGGACCAGATGGCGGTCCATGTTCCGTTGTCACAGGAGTCACAGATTGAGGCTGCGGTCTTGATGCTGTCGGCGCACAATGTCCTTTCCCCTGCCAATGGACAGCCGGTTGCGGTTCCTTCACAGGACATCGTTCTGGGTTGTTATTACGTGACGAACGTCAGGAAGGGAGCCAAAGGGGAAGGCAAGATCTTCGGTACGATGCGCGAGATCTACCAGGCCCTGGCCATTGGCGAGGTCGAACTTCTGACGCCGATCCTGTATCGGTACTCTGGGGAACTGCTCGATCTGACTACCCAGTACGACAACCAGGATATCTTGCACGCAGACCTGCAGAAGGTCTCGAATCGTCTGGTTGAAACCTCGGTTGGCCGCGCGATCTTCAATGATCACATGGCGGACGAGATGCCGTTTGTCAACGGCCTGCTCAAGAAGAAAGGACTTCAGCAGCTGGTCAACTACTGTTACCTTCGGTTCGGTCATGCGGCAACCGTCGAGATGCTCGACGCCCTGAAGACGATCGGCTTCTCCTATGCCACCAAGGCCGGATTTACCATCGGTATCGATGATCTGATCATCCCCGAAGGGAAGGAAGTCCTTGTCGAGAATGCCAGAGAATCGGTGATTGAGGTTGAACAGCAGTACCTCGATGGTGCGATCACCAACGGTGAGCGCTATAACAAGGTTGTAGCTATCTGGTCTGATGTCACCGAGAAGGTGGCGGATGAGATGTTCCTCGGCCTTTCAGCGTTTACCGAAGATGGACGCGAACTCAACTCGCTGTTCACGATGGCCGATTCGGGAGCTCGCGGTAGCAAACAGCAGCTCCGGCAGCTGGCCGGTATGCGGGGCCTCATGGCCAAGCCTTCCGGTGAGATCATCGAAACGCCGATTACGGCGAACTTCCGTGAAGGGCTGACCGTACTCCAGTACTTTATTTCAACACACGGTGCCCGGAAGGGTCTGGCTGATACGGCATTGAAGACGGCCGACTCGGGTTACCTGACACGTCGACTGGTCGATGTGGCCCAGGATGTCATCATTTCTGAAGATGACTGTGAAACCCTCGATGGTATCGAGATGTTCGCGCTCGTCGAAGGCGGCGAGATCATCGAGAACCTGCGGGACCGTATTGTTGGTCGTGTCGCTCTGGAGAAGGTGGTTGACCCCTTCACTGGAGAGACTCTGGTGGATGTGAACCACGAAATCGACGAAGATACAGCAGCCGATATTCAGGCCGCCGGTATCGAACGTGTCATCATCCGCTCCGTGTTGACCTGCAAGACGAAGAGAGGGCTCTGCCGGAAGTGCTATTGGCGTAACCTGGCGACGGGTTCGATAGTGGAATTGGGCGAAGCGGTCGGTGTTTTGGCCGCACAGTCGATCGGTGAACCGGGAACACAGCTGACGATGAGAACGTTCCATATCGGAGGGACGGCTTCGAAGATCGAAGAGGAATCGACGGTGGAATCGAAGACCCCCGGAACCGTACGTTTTCAGAATATTCAGACCGTTAAGAACAAGGAAGGATTCCTGGTGGTAATGAACCGTACAGGAAGCCTATTGATTCATGATGACCGGGGCCGGGAACGAGAACGCTATTCCGTTATCTATGGTGCCCGCCTGATGGTCAATGACGGAATGAAGATTGAACCGGGACAGAAGCTGCTCGAATGGGATCCCTACACCTTCTCCATTCTGACCGAGAGTGGCGGAACGGTCTCCTTCAAAGACATCGTCGAAGGTGTCACGATGAAGGAAGAGGTCGATGAGGTCACGGGACTGGCTCGGAAGGTTATTACCGATTCTCCGGATGAAAAGCGGCAGCCGCAGATCTTGATCAAGAGCTCCGATGGTAAGACTGCCAAAGCGAACCTGATTCCTTCGAAAGCCCACTTGATGGTCGATAGCGGTGATGAGGTTTTTCCGGGAGATACGCTCGCGAAGATCCCGCGTGAAACGACGAAGACTAAGGATATCACCGGTGGTCTGCCGCGTGTTGTCGAACTGTTCGAGGCGAGAAAGCCGAAGGAAACAGCTGTAATCACCGAAATTGACGGTGTTGTCCATTTTGGTGGTGTGAGCCGAGGGCAGCGTAAACTGATCGTTCAGGGAGATGACGCTGAGGTTCGGGCTGAATACCTTCTGCCTCGAGGTGTCCACATCAATGTACAGGAAGGGGAGTATGTCCATGCTGGCGACGCCCTGATGGATGGACCTCGGAACCCGCACGACATTCTTCAAGTCCTCGGAGAGAAGGAACTGCAGCG
Organism: Acidobacteriota bacterium; assembly: GCA_020350445.1. Classification (GTDB taxonomy): domain Bacteria; phylum Acidobacteriota; class UBA6911; order RPQK01; family JAPXNP01. The sequence continues at coordinate 2,646,751 of CP070717.1, forward strand.
CTACCTGGTGAACGAAATCCAGGAGGTTTACCGTCTGCAGGGTGTCAATATCAATGATAAGCACATCGAAGTCATTGTTCGTCAGATGATGCGCTGGGTCAAAGTGGAAGATGTGGGCGACACCGAATTCCTTCTGGATGAGCAGGTCGACCGATTCCGTTTTCAGCAGGAAAACGAGCGGGTCGAGTCGGAAGGTGGCCAGCCGGCGACGGGACGGCCGCTGCTCCTGGGAATCACGAAGGCATCCCTCAGTACGGATTCCTTCATCTCTGCCGCCTCGTTCCAGGAGACAACTCGAGTCCTGACCGAAGCCGCAATCAGCGGTAAGATTGATTACCTGCGTGGACTCAAAGAGAACGTTATTATGGGGCGTCTGGTACCTGCCGGAACCGGTATGGAGTACTACCGGAGGATTGAGGTCGCAAGCCCGTTCAACGAAGACGAACTGGAGTTGGGTGACGAGTTGATTATGGAGGCGCCCGAAGGCGAACTGTCTTTCAGTGAGTTGCTCCAGACGGAGGAGGCGCAGGCCGAGTAGTTCCTTCGTTTCAAGTTGAAGATTGAAGACAAAAAAAGGGGGGAGCCGGAAGGCTCCCCCTTTTTCGTATCCTGCTTTGTGAAAGCCAGAAAGCTAAGATGTTTTGCCCAACGGGTCGCTCGCTGAGGTTGCCGTTCCGCTCGGTGAATAACGGATGACCGCAGTCGCGTCCGAGAAGAAGCCTCGCGTACCACTGTTTGTATCTATGGGCGATGCGGTGACCGTGAAGTCAGTGGTCCCATCGGTTACCGTAAAGTTATAGCCGTCCTTTTGGCCGGTTCCCAGGGCAGCATCAATCATCTTCGCTGCCGTCAAGTTGGCCAACGTAGCGTACGAACCGGAACCGACCGTTGCCGAATAGGTGATCTGCGCGGTGACGATCGTTCGGACTGAAGAAATCGCCGACGCTTCATTCGCGGCTTTCTTCGACTCGAGGAGGTTGGGTACGGCGATCGCTGCGATGATTCCGATAACGGCAACAACGATCAACAATTCGATCAGTGAGAAACCCTTCTGCTGTTTCATGTTCTTAGTACTCCCTTTCATTCTGAGACTATCAGTTTAGAACTCTTACTTTTTACGTCTTTAGGTTGAGACCCATCGCAATCTGCAAGTGAATTTATAACTCGGTAGGCTGACAAGGGTCGGTGACCCGAATCACAGTTAAACCTTTTCTTTTAAACCGTTGAAGGGAAAAGGGAACCGATGCGCCACCGGTCAATTGTCTGTTCTTGATTAGGGCCTTCACAAACATGGTTATTGCTGCGACATGTTTCCGATCAGAGTAAAGATCGGAAGATACATCGATATGACAATGCCTCCGATTACCACACCCAAAAAGACTATCAGGATCGGCTCGATCAGCGTCATCAGGTTGGCGATGGCCGCGTCCGATTCATCTTCGTAATAAACG
>CP070717.1:2648301-2676779 GCA_020350445.1 Acidobacteriota bacterium
ATAGAGGAATGGTTCAAGGTTCCAGGTCCAGGTCTCAGATCCAGGGTCTTGTGGAGCCACGAGCCAGATTAGACAGAGGGTGATGGCCGGGGAATGCTGACAGTGCTCAGACGTTTCTCCGGCCGTCTCCCGAATCAAGCTTTCAACTTCCTGTACCGGCTGATCAGAGCGTTGGTCGAACTGTCGTGTCCAAGATCGGGCAACTCCTCTGACGTCAGTTCGGGAACGATTCGCTTGGCCAGGACCTTTCCTAGTTCGACGCCCCACTGATCGAAGGAATTGATATTCCAGATCGCCCCCTGAACGAACACCTTGTGCTCGTAAAGCGCTACAAGCTGGCCAAGGGATGAGGGGGTCAGTTTCCGGGCCAACAGTGAATTTGTCGTGTGATACCCGTGCATGATTCGATGCTCCACCTGCGCTTCCTTTACCCCATCGGCACGTACCTCTACCTCAGATTTTCCAAAGGCCATGGCTTCCGGCTGGGCAAAGAAGTTCGACATCAAGAGGTCGTGATGCTCGCCAAGCGGATCGGTGGCCTGAGCAAAACCGATGAAGTCGCAGGGGATCATCGTGGTACCCTGATGGATCAGCTGATAAAACGCATGCTGACCGTTCGTGCCAGGTTCACCCCAGACGATGGGGCCGGTCTGGTAGTCGTCAATCGCCCGTCCCTTCAGATCGACCGATTTCCCGTTACTCTCCATATCCAGCTGCTGGAGGTAAGCAGGAAAACGTCCCAGCGCCTGGCTGTAGGGTAGAACGGCAATACTCTCAGCATTGAAGAAGTTGTTGTACCAGAGTCCGATGAGTCCCATCAGCACCGGCATGTTTCGCTCGAGTGGAGCTGTCCTGAAGTGAACATCCATCAGCCGCGATCCCTCGAGCAGTTCATCAAAACGCTCGGGACCGATCGCCACCATCAGGGCCAGACCAACCGCCGATTCATAGGAATAACGGCCCCCAACCCAGTCCCAAAAACCGAACATATTTGCTGTATCGATTCCGAACTTCGTCACTTCCTCTGCGTTCGTGGAGACCGCAACGAAATGATGTTTGACCGCTCCCACCGAACCGAGGGCATCAACCAGCCAGGCTCGTGCCGACCGGGCATTGGTCAAGGTCTCCTGAGTCGTAAAGGTCTTCGAACACACAACGAATAGAGTCTCCTCCGGATCGGCTACTCTCAGAACTTCTGCGAGGTGGGTCGAATCTATATTCGAGACAAAGTTCACCGTCAGCCGACGATCGCTGAATGATTTCAACGCTTCATAGGCCATAGCCGGACCTAGATCCGAACCACCAATCCCGATGTTGACGACACGACGAATCGGCTTTCCTGTAATCCCAAACCAGTCACCCGAACGAACACGCCTCGAGAAGGCCCGCATCTGGGAAAGAACCTGGTGCACGGCAGGGACGACATTCAGGCCATCGACGAGGATCTCCTGGTCTTCAGAGGCCCGTAAAGCGACATGCAGTACGGATCGGTTCTCGGTGATGTTTATGCGCTGGCCAGCGAACATCTGCTCGATCCGCCCCGCAAGGCCCAGCGCCTCGGCAAGCTTCACGAGGAGGGCCAAGGTCCGCCGGGTGATCAGGTTCTTGGAATAATCGAGATACCAATCGCCCACCTCGAGTGACAGATCGGTTCCCCGATTCGGATTCTGCCGAAAGAGATCGGAAAGATGGCACTGGGCCATCTCCTGATGGTGCTCATTCAGCGCCAGCCAGTCGGGCGACTCGACCAGGTAATTCTCCACAGCCATGGTTCCGGAACTCCTATTTCCCGGGTCTCCTCCGCCAAAAAAGGCGCAGCAGACCAGACTCTCGTATAACTTGTTCACCGTCGACCTATGAGCCGGTCGGCTCGAACGGGATTGTACCCCATCTCACCCCCCCGGAAGAGTGCGATCAAGCATTCGGCAAGAGTTCACACGACTGCGCAGTCCAGGACCACCCAGTTGCTCTAGACGAGTACTGTGAGCTGCCAGATGCTGATCGGCGACAGGTAGAGTTCGCTTTCGAAATCGCCATCTCTTCCATAGAATCCGTTTGGCGATCTTGCGTCTTAGCGGTTCAAACCTCATCTCCCTCGCAATCGCGACCATCACGGCAAAGCCAAAGCCGGCAGGGGGCAGGGCGGTCTGGTCACTCCCGGGTGATAAATTGAGACAGCTATGTCGGACTGGTTCGAATCTCTAGGAGAAGTGGGGTACAAGAGCATCCTGGTCGTAGCTCTTCTGGTCTTCGGAGCGCTGGCGGTTGTCTGGACCTATCTGACTCCCGAGACGATCAATGATGCACCGCAACAGCTGACGGCGGAGCCGGCGAGCGTGGAACCTGCACCAGCTCAGCCCGACCCTCCAGCATCAACACCGGAGGTCGTCATTGAAACCTCCGGGAAACCTGCACCTCCAGCAGCCGTGTCACCTCCCTCCGAAAGCGTCAGCCCAACAGTAACCAAGGTTACCCGGGCAGCGGGCCCCTACACGATTCAGGTCGGCGCCTTTCGGAGTGAGCAGAGTGCCAGTCAACAGGTTCGAGAACTCAAGAGCCAGGGCCATGACGCCTTTCTCGAATCGGCTTCCCAGGATGGCGGGACCATCTACCGGGTCTGTGTCGGAAACTTCTCGTCAGCGGCCGATGCTTCCGCCTCGCTGAGACAGCTCAAGAGTCAAGGCATCGATAGTTTTGTGAGGAAGACGGGGTAAAGAAGATCGAATCCCGACTCAGTTCGAGGCCGCGGCTTCCGCGTTCGTAATTTTCAGGACTATCGGGTTCGGCCAGGTCCGGTCGTTGTAAAGCCGTTGAGCACGGATTGCGGTCACCCGGAGACCTTCATCGGTCTGCTCCCAGATCGTCTGCGGAATGATATCGGGATTGTATTCAAGCACCTGATCGTTTTGGCCCAGTACGATCACCTCCGTTGAGTCCGTGGCTCGAACCGATTTCAGGATCACGGTCCGCTCCTCCCCCCAGGGCCAGGGATCACCCATCACAGCAGCATAAACCGTCGAGGCATCCTTTTTCCGCGTGAACCAGACATCCCCTTCATGGGTTGTCACCCAGGGACGGACTCCGTAGATGGCCTCTCGATTCACGAACATCCAGAGTCCAATTTCACGCAGGATGTCCTCCTGCTCGCTGGGGATTTCTCCGTCCGGCCGCGGTCCGATGTTGAGCAACATATTGCCACCCTTGGCCCTGGTTTCAACCAGCATCTCAATCCACCGCCTGCCGGGAAGGTACTGTTCATTGGTCGGCTTGAACTGCCAGGAAGTCCCCATCGTGAAGCAGGCCTCCCAGGGTTCGACCGAAATCAGGTCGGGGATTCCCTGCGTAGTCGAAGGCGCAATCTCAGGAGTCTGCATCGCCCCTCGGGTCACGACAAGATCGGGCTCGAGTTCCCAGCCCAGTTCGAGCAGTCCATCCGCCGGGCCGTCGAAGAACATCACATCGATATCGCCGTATTTGGTTAACAGCTCCCTGACCTGCTGTTTGTTATGCGCCATCAAACCGGGATTGTTGATGGGCTGCACCTCGGGCCGACGACGGCTGATGAGAGTTCCCTGCTCATGCAGGAAAAAGAAATCGTCCGGCGAAAAGTAGAATCCGATCGCCAGACCCTCCCTTCGGAAAGCTTCGACAATCTCTGCAGTCAAATCCCTTCCATAAGGCGTGTTCATAATGTCGAACTCATTGACCGCCGTATCGAACATTGAGAATCCGGAATGATGTTTTGTTGTGAAGACGACGTATTTAAACCCGGTCACTCGGGCAAGACGGGCCCACTCTTGCGGATCGAATCGAGTTGGCTCGAATGTCTTGGGCAGCTCCTTGAAGAACCGCTCAACGTAGTCTTCAGAAGCCCCCACCAGCGAATGGCTGATAACGGAACCGATCTGGCTGTCGAGACTCCAGTGAATGAAGAGTCCCAGCCCCTGGTCCTGAAACCACTCGAGCCGCTCTGCCCGATTGCCCTGGAGACTAACCGAGTCAACCTGTTGAGCCAGGGATAGTGCTGGAGCAGAGACCAAGGTAAGAACGACGGCGATGCTGCGTACCAATTCCATGTCCCAAACTGTAACCGCTGTGAGAGGATTCGCCAAGGTCCAGAGGTTATCTAGATCCCCGCTTTCAGAGCACCCGGAAGATTCCAAGCTTCAGGTAGCGCGTCTCAGGCATCGCCGGCAGAATCGGATGATCTGGACTCTGCTGTCTCTGCTCGAGCAACTGTAGATCTCTGGAGGCACGCTGGGCCGCTTCACTGATGAGTCGATAAAATGTCTCTTCGTTCAGGTGATAGGAGCATGAGGCCGTCACCAGGATTCCCCCGGGATTCAAGACTCCGATCGCTAGTTCATTGAGCTTTCGATAAGCTCTCTTGGCGGCCCCAACATCCTTCTTTCTCGGCGCAAAGGAAGGCGGGTCTACAACGACCACGTCAGTAGTAACTCGATCGGAACGCTGTTTCTGCAGGTACTTGAACACATCGGATTCGACAAAGGTGACATTCTGAAGGCTGTTGAGCCGGGCGTGTGCCTCCGCATGAGCAACGGCTCCCCCAGAGACATCGACGCCGATGACCTGTGCAGCACCGGCTGGGGCTGCGTTCAGGGCAAAACCGCCCTGGTTCGAAAAGCAATCGAGTACCGAAGCCCCCTGAACGTAGCGTCGCAGAGCCAGTCGATTGAGCTTTTGATCGAGGAAGAAGCCGGTCTTCTGGCCTTCGAGCAAGTTGACCGAGTAGCGGAGTCCATTCTCGACAAACTCCACATTCGGCTGAAGGTCTCCCCTCAAAACTCCCTTACGCTGCTCGAGCTCCTCGTAACTCCGCAGACCGGAGTCATTCCTTTCAATAATCGCCTGGGGCTGGAATCGCTGTTCGAGCACGTCACAGATCGTTGACAGCCTGGCATCCATTCCGGCACTCAGGGTCTGAATCACGAAGTAGTCGCCAAATCGGTCGATGATCAGCCCGGGCAGACGGTCGCTCTCTCCATGAACCAGCCGGTAGCATGTTTCCTCGGCGAATATCGCTTCGCGAAAACGTGTAGCCGATTCAATCCGTTCGAGAAAGAACGCTGCATCGAGGGCCTCGACCTCCTTGCCGATTAGTCTCGCTGTAATTAGGGAATGGGGATGGAAGATTGCGTTACCGAGGAAGTCGCCGTTATGAGTGAGGACCCTCACCAACGCCCCGGGTTCGCAGTCAGAGGGCATTTCCCGGACTTCATTCGAGAAGACCCAGAGATGACCTCTTCGGATCCTGCGGGCTTCACGGGGTTTGAGTACCAGTTGCTTCAACATGTTTGCCACCGACACGGCAACCGTTAGTGGGCCTTTCGGGTCATCAGGTACAGCGTCCGTTCACTGCCTGCAACGGGGACCGACTTCACGAGATGAAAGTAGCTCTCGAATACAGCCTCGAACTGCTCCTGTCTGTAATCGGGAAAGACATCCTCGCGGACAGCCAGCATGCGACGTACCTGGGAATCACTCTTGGGAACGAACTCAACCACCAGGTTGCGGCAGACTCGCGAGAAGAACTCCGCGATCCCCGGCAGAGGCACATTGTTCCCGATGGCGAGATGATGAATGAGGGCCAGAGCCAGGACCAGGTCGACCGGCCCGCGCTGAAAGAACGAATGTCTCTCCTCACCCAGCCAGCCGAGAGCAGGTGAAGGGTTGCTCAGATCCATCAGCAGCGGCAGCATTTTCGTGTACTTGTTCTTCCTGCAGTGAAGATAGTTGAGTTCGACAGCAGCCGGATCGATATCGAACGCCACCGTGGGGATACCCCGATCCCCAGCCAGACGACTGAAGACACCTGTATTGGCTCCCAGATCCCATACCGCTTCCGGCGACACCTCCCCGATGAAGGAATCCACCAACTCCTTCTTCTTATCGAATGCTGCGTCTGAGTAGTTCGTTGCCGAGTAATAGTCTCCCCAAGTCGTTCCGGCCGGCTTCCAGCTCAGGCCCTTCACAATGGACTTCAGGCTGTCCACAATCCCGAGCATTGCGGTCTTCGAGACCGACCCCTTAGACACTGGGGCTTTCGTCTCACCTTCGTACGCTTTCTGGGAGCGGGCATGCAAATGCAGGTGAGTGAGCAAGCCAAACTTGAGCCAACTCTTTCCTGGCAGCAACTGACTGGCCAAGTCGAGGGGTACACCATCGATATACTTGGCGGACAGGCTGCCCAATCGAATATCACTTAACGACATGAGGGCCAGGGGAGCCAGGAAATGCTGACAGAACTGGCGATATCCAACCCAGGGCTCGCCCTCTCGATAGGCCTCGAACGACAGCGTATCGATGAAGACCGGCCGACCTTCATTAAACTGAATGTTGAACGCGCTCGCGTCCTTCAAAGCCATTCCCTTATGAATCGCAAGTTCCTGGATGCGGAGCGTCGCCAGTGCAGCGTCCTTCAACTGGCTAAAGGACCACTCGTAAGGGTATGAGATCAGCGGGATCAGTTCAGGACGAAGGAACTTGTATGCGCCTTCGATCGGCAGATCCACCTCGTCGTGCGCTACGAGGAGTTGCTTTCCAACAAGCTGATCGTAGAGTCCCGAGGAAACCAGCAAATCGTAATTCGAGCTGTAGGAAGGGTTGACCTGGCGATACAGGAGTCCCTCGCGAAAGAACAGGTGTCCGCTGGGATCCCGAAAGGAACCGGATACCGGGTGCTCAGTCGTCTTGCTCATCGATCTTCTCAGCAGCCGAGCCCTTTGAGAAGAAGCTTTTGATTCGACCCCAGAAGAGCTTCAATGAAAAGGACGCCGCCGCAATGCCGGCAACAATGATCTGGAGCATGAAACTCCCCGTACCGGGATCGACATAGGCGTAGGCCGATGGCGGAAAGAGGACAACCGCACCTAAAAGACTCACGAAAAGTAGAACGAACAGCCTGGATACCATCGGCACAGAAGTATAGCCTAAACAACGGTCTTAAGGCCAATGCGACAGAGGTAGGCCTCTCGATCCCACGCTCCCCTCGTCCTGAGGATTCCGACGCCCCGTTCCCGCCTTGTTAGAATAAACCGAAATGACCCAAATCCACACCAACCGTCTTATAGACGAAACGAGTCCCTATCTACTTCAGCATGCCCATAACCCCGTCGATTGGTACCCCTGGGGAGAAGAAGCTCTCGCCGTTGCGAAACGAGAGGATAAACCGATCCTTCTCAGCATCGGGTATTCGAGCTGTCACTGGTGTCATGTCATGGAGCATGAATCCTTCGAAAGTGAAGAGATCTCGAGCCTGATGAACCGGCGTTTCGTCAACATCAAGGTTGATCGCGAAGAGCGGCCCGACATCGATTCGATTTACATGAACTACGTTCAGCTGACAACCGGAAGCGGCGGCTGGCCCTTGACGGTGTTTCTCACTCCCGATCAGGTGCCGTTTTACGGAGGGACCTACTTCCCTCCGGAAGATCGGATGGGAAGACCCGGGTTTAAGACGGTTCTCGAGAGTCTGGCCCGTTTCTACCAGACGGAACGTCATCAAATCGAGCAGCAGGAACGCAAGATTCGAACGACACTCGATCGTGCCGGAGCACTGGAGGTTGGAGACAGCGCCCTCAGTGAGGACCTTTTGGGGAAGGCGTTCTACAGCCTGCTGTCGCAGTTTGACAACCGGAACGGAGGCTTCGGAGGGGCTCCGAAGTTTCCGTCCTCGATGGTTCTCGCCTTTCTTCTGCGCTGGTATTTCAGAACGGGTCTGCCCTCGACCCTCGAGGCGGTGAACCTTTCACTCAAGAAGATGGCTCACGGAGGAATCTATGACCAGTTGGGGGGTGGCTTTCACCGCTACTCGGTGGACGATATCTGGCTCGTTCCTCACTTCGAGAAGATGCTGTACGACAATGCCCTGCTTGTCCGGACCTATCTAGAAGCGTTCCAAGTCACCGGCGACCCTGAATTCAAAAGGATCGTTGAAGAAACACTTTCTTATATCCGAAGGGATATGACCCATCCGCAGGGAGGCTTCCATTCTGCCGAAGATGCCGACAGTGAAGGAATTGAAGGCCTGTTTTACGTGTGGAATCCCGAGGAGATCGATGAGGTTATCGGGCAGGAAGACGGGTCCCTGTTTCGTGCGTTTTATGGAGTGGAACGATCGGGCAACTGGGAAGGGACCAACATCCTGCATCGCTGGATAGATGACGCAACCTTCGCCGAGCGGAATGGACTCAGCCTGGAAGACCTGGAAAAGCGACTGCAACATGCAAGGGGACGCCTCCTGAATCACCGAAACCGGCGGGTACGCCCGGGGCTCGACGACAAGGTTCTTGCATCCTGGAACGGCCTGATGTTGACCGCATTCGCCGAAGCAGCGTTCGTCCTCTCGAATGACGAGTACCTGGAAACCGCACTCAAAAACGCCGACTTCATTGCCACAGAGATGATCGAAGATGGTCGAATCTACCGTACCTGGAAGAATGGAGAGGCCAGGCTCAACGGATACCTGGACGACTACGCCCACACTGCAGAAGCCTTTCTGACTCTGTTTCAAGTTACCGGTGAACCACGCTGGTTTCAGCTGGCAAGGGAATTAACCGACACTCAACTGGACCTCTTTCTCGACAAGGAGAGGGGGGACTTCTTCTTCACCGCTTCCGATCATGAAACGCTGTTGGTCCGCCCGAAAGAGTCCTTTGACAACGCAACTCCCGCCGGCAACTCCACCACGGCGATCAATCTTCTGACACTGTCCCGTCTGACAGGGGGGCAGCAGTATCGGGAGGCTGCAGAACAGATTCTGCAACGATCGGTGGCCCTTGTGTCTCGGTATCCGGCAGGGGCCGGCAACTGGCTCAAGGCAATTGATCTCTACATCGGCCCACAGCAGGAGATCGTCATCTGTGGTTCCGCCGAGCAGAGAAGACCGTTCCTGCAGCAACTCTCCCGACGTTATCTACCCGGAAAGCTGATCGTCCAAACCGACCGGTCCCAGCCCGGTCAGGAAAAGGAACTCCCACTCCTGGCAGGACGGATGGATACCGGGGATACGGCTGTCGCTTACCTCTGCCGCGACCATGTCTGCCAGGAACCGACATCGGATCCGCTGCGGTTCGGATCCCAACTTGACCATGTCCAGGAAGAATCGGCTGCGAAACGGTGAAATCGCCGAGAGTCTTCCTGGAGAAACTGCGGTTGAAGCGATACTATTCTGCAAGGATCTGGATTGGAGTGAAGATGAAGAGAAGATTTTTCCTGGCATTCCTCCTTCTTCAACTGGCGGTAGGCAGTCTCGCACTGGTTTCGGCCGCGCCGCAAGACTACCGAACGGAAGAGAACATTCTCTACAGGAGTGAAGCTGACGCCACGGATGACGCCTATGTCACCGAGCGGTGCCGACTGGACTTGTACTACCCAGCTGGCCAGGAGGGCTTTGCAACAGTCGTCTGGTTTCACGGAGGTGGGTTGAAAGCTGGGAACAAGTCGATTCCCGCGGCACTTCGCGATAAGGGAATCGCGATCGCTGCCGCAAACTACCGCCTGCACCCCCAGGTCAAATCTCCTCTCTATGTGCAGGATGCCGCCGCTGCTGTCGCCTGGGTATTCAACCACATCGAAGAGTATGGTGGGGATCCTGCCAGAATCTTCGTGTCGGGGCACTCCGCTGGCGGATATCTGACGAGCATGCTCGGTCTCGACAAGGGCTACCTGGCTGAACACGGGATCGACGCCGACCAAATCGCCGGCCTGATCCCCTTCAGTGGGCACACGATCACCCATTTCACTGTCCGCACCGAGAGGGGGATTCCGGATTATCAGGCAGTCGTCGATGAAATGGCGCCGCTTTATCACGTTCGCAAAGATGCACCGCCTCTGGTCCTGATTACTGGGGACCGCAACCTCGAAATGCTCGGCCGCTACGAAGAGAATCTCTATCTATGGAGAATGATGCAGGTTGCGGGACACGAGCAGACTTCAATCTACGAAATCCAGGGATACAACCATGGAGGCATGGCCAAACCGGCGTTTCCGATCCTGTTGAAAGCAGTCAGGAGGATCCTCGGCAGCCAGGACTAGGCTGCCTGAAGGAGCTCCTTAAGGCGGGCTAGAGCAACCGCCCGGTGAGAGATTCGATTCTTCTCCTCAGCGGAAAGCTCTGCGAATGAACGGCCCGAGCTGGGATCGAGAAAGACCGGATCATAGCCAAACCCTCCTTTTCCTCGCGGCTGCCTGAGGATCTCTCCGTGGACATCACCTTCGACCTCGATAATGTGATCTGCATCGATCACGGCACAGATCGCACAGACAAATCGGGCGGATCGATCAACCGCTCCGGACTCCGTCTCCCTCTCTTCCAGCATCGCAAGGAGCTTGTTGATCCTCTCCTCGTCGGTCGGGGCGAATCGTGCGGAGTAGACGCCCGGCTGATGGTCGAGAGCGGTGACTTCGAGGCCCGAGTCATCGGCAATCGTCGGGACTCCGGTCAGTGACGAATAGAAAAGCGCCTTCTTGCGGGAGTTCTCGGCAAAAGTCCGGCCATCTTCCTCCACATCGGGAAGATCTCCCAAATCGGTCAGGGTCAGAATTTTGATTCCCAGGTCAGCCAGAACGGCCTGCAATTCACGCTGCTTCCCGGCATTCTTGGTGGCGATGAGGAACTGTACGTCTTTCAACCCGCCAGTTCCATCTCAGTACCCAGCGCAGCCACCAGGGCGGTTTTCTGTGCCTCTATCAGGCTTTCGATTCCGCTTTCCGCATACGAGAGAAGCCGATCCAACATTGCCCGGTCGAAAGGTTCCTTCTCGGCGGTTCCCTGCAGCTCGACATAGGCGCCGGCACCTGTCATGACTACATTCATGTCCACCTCGGCCGTGGAATCCTCCCTGTAGTTCAGGTCCAGTAGCGGCTGCCCGTCCACGATACCGACACTGACCGCAGCCAGATAATCCCGAATGAGTGGACCGTCGAACACTCCCTGAATGCGTGCCCGCTCCAAGGCGAGGGACAAAGCCACGAAAGCCCCGGTTATTGAGGCAGTTCGCGTTCCTCCATCGGCCTGAATGACATCACAATCGACCCAGACCGTTCGTTCACCGATCGCCTCGAGGTCCACGACAGACCGCAGTGCCCGGCCAATCAATCGCTGAATCTCCTGGGTCCGCCCCGAAGGTCGTCCTTTGGAGGATTCACGGATCATCCGCGACCCGGTTGATCGGGGCAACATTCCGTATTCCGATGTCACCCAACCCGATCCCGCACCTCGCAGAAAGGGAGGGACTCTGGCTTCCAGGCTGGCCGCACAGATCACCCGGGTCTCTCCGCATGAAATCAGTACAGAACCTTCCGGGTGGCTGATGTAGTCGGGAGTGATTGTCACGGGTCTGATTTCATCGACCCGGCGTCCATCGTTGCGTTCTGACATCCGGGTATTTTACCTGAATGGTCTCCGGATAGAAACGTGACCGGCGAGGGTGGCAGACTCGGTTCCATTCACCAGAAACCGGACTTGCTTGATCTCCGGGATGTTCCGTTTCAGGGATCGCGTGATCGTTTCGATTACAGCCAGTTCCGAAGTGATCCCGACGATGGTCCCCCGGAGGTTTCCGACCCCCAAATCGACAACTGCCATCCCCTCCTCCATCAGGTAGAGCTGCCTCAGCCGGATTCGATCAGTGAGCGGCACGAGAGTGGGTCCTTCGGTGGGTTCGCCGGGGCCACCCGGTCCGATCTGCTGCGGCCCCCTCAAGACCTCGCGAACGATCTGCCTTGCCATCAGCGCGGGATCTTCCAATCGATAGAGGCTGCGCTCCTCAGCCCTGAGAAAAGTACGGTTCTCAGGGTCGTGTCCCATCTGGTAGTAATAGAGCGTGACCTCGGCTTCTCCACTACTCTGCTCTTCGAGGGCTGAATCCTCCAGATCGATCGGTGAAGCCACTTCCTGCTGGACAGCCAGTTGGCGTTCCCTCTCCTGCTGGAACAGGTAGTAACCGACGACCAGAACGGCAAGCACCAGGACTGTAGCAATGATGAGGATTCGATTATCGCGCATATTCAGCACTCACAAATGACCGGATAGCCGAAGCTACAGCTCGCGCTATACGTTCATGGAACTCGAACTCGTGAAGTCGTTCCCGATCATCCGGATTCGTAAGGTAACCGGCTTCGATCACCACAGCGGGAGCCATGATCGGAGCCAGGACGTCCAGCGGGACCGAAACCATCGCGTTTTCGGTTTCAAACACATCATTCAAGCGCCGCTGAATCAGTGCGCCCAACACTCGGCTATTCGCACTGTAGTCCAGCTGCCCCTGCTCCCATTCCACCAGACGCAGCCGGCCTTCGTCCACCTCTGAAGCATTGTTCCGGTCGGCACCATCAGCTGCATCCGGCGAAGAATAGACGTAAACAACGGGGCCCCGAACCGAGGGCGCCGGAGAACCTCCGATGTGAATCCCTACATAGAGACTCGCCTGGTAGAAGTTGGCGACAGCACTTCTCTGCTCTGAGTCCAGCCCAACGTCGCGAAACCGAGTCAAATGGACCCCTACGTCTTCACGTTCGAGCATCTGCTGCACCTTCTGAGCAATACTCAGCGAAATACCCTTCTCGAGTTCGTCAAGGTAGACATCGACGCCGTAATCATCTCCCCCATGCCCGGGATCGATGACAACCACCCCCCGCTGAACCGCTCTCGGAGAGGTCGTTGGGAGGCCAGGTGAGGTTTCGTCAACGGGAGACCGATCCTCGACTCCCCCGGTTTCATCGGAGGCTTCGGCTGGACCTTCAACGATACGTTTCTCGGGATCCCCGTATATGTCTACTATCAGGCGCGGCGGACTTCCCAGCTCATAATGCCTGAAATTCCTGAAACGCGTACCTTTCCCGACACGGAAGCTCCCGTACCCTTCTTCGGGGATGAACCGGAGGAAACTGATCAGGCCCGGTTCAGCCGGAGATTCAATGTACTCGGGATTCACCAGGTAACCGCCATAGACAACTTCAATAAAGTCCTGGAAGTCCCGGACCTCGACGGGAGCCGATTCCGATGAGCGGAAGACGATCGATAGATGATCGGGATAACTGATGGCTTCAACGCGGACGCTGTTACTTCCCAGGCTTTCGATCCTCAACGCCCCGGACGAGGTTCTCGAGATCTTTCGGTTCAGGATCCCCGGGAGAGCTTTATCGAGAAAATCGGGGGGAACATACCAGTCACCAGCCCGGAGACGCCAACTCCCCTTTGAGAGCAGAATATATTCGTCACTCAGACGGATAAGGGGACGACCGTCGAGGAGAGTCAAGGTTGCACGAGGTCCCTGTACCCTCATCTGGTCACCGATCTCACGCAATTCGAGCTGAAAGATTTCAGCAAGATCACTCAGTCGATAGAAGACCAGACCATCCCGGGTCCGACTCGAGACTTCTTTTCGACGAGAACCTTCCAGGACTTCGAGGTCCTGCGCCAAAACCGAGAGACCGGTAATGGAGAAACAGAGCGCAAGAACGGGCCCACACAGTATCTTTCTCAGACTCAGCCCAAACAACATCGTTCAATTATAGAGATAAGAAGGTCTCGGCTGAAGGAATCAGCCCAGATCACTGGTTTACAGCGCGTACAAATTCAACCAGTTCACATTCGGGGACCTTGCGAACCGAGGTCTTATTCCGCGAGATTTCTGTTGCCAGATTAGTGTGCAACGAATGGCCTGCACGATAAGCATGCACTCGTCCAATCAATGGGTAACCACACAGCGAGATGTCCCCGATCAGATCGAGGACCTTATGGCGAACGAACTCGTCTTCTCGGCGCAACTCTCCATTCATGATTCCGTCATCACCGAGCACGACCGCATTGTCAAAGCTCCCACCACGGATCAACCCTTTCTTCAGGAGGTCCTCTACTTCTCTGAAGAAGCCAAAGGTTCGGGCAAAAGCGATTTCATCACGGTAGGTCTCGGAGGTTATTTCGAGATCAAGCGTTTGCCGGCCAATCGCAGGATGGTCAAAATCGATCTCGTACAGGATCGAAAAACGGTCGGACGGCTCGATCGAGATGAACTTGCCCGGTTCCTTGAGTTCGATGGTTTCCTCGACCACGAGAAACGTCCGGGCCTCGGACTGCTCAACAACGCCAGCGTCATCCAGCATTGCTGCAAACGGGAGCGCTGAACCGTCCAGAATCGGGACCTCCAATGAGTCGATATCCACATAAAGATTGTCGATCCCATACCCGTACACGGCTGAGAGCAAGTGCTCAACAGTCGAAAGCATGACACCGCGCTTCATCAGCGTCGTCGCCAACACGACACGGGAAACCCACCTTCTCTGGGCCTCTATTTCGAAATCCTGGAGATCGACTCGTCGAAAAACCACACCCGTATTGACCGGTGCCGGACGAAGAACAACCGAGACATCGCACCCGGTATGCAACCCCACTCCCTCAACTCGAACATCATTCTGAATCGTCTTTTGCATAGATCTACCGGCATTATAGATGCACGTTCGGCACCAACCGTAGTTGGCACACAAAATCAACAACTTACGGGAAATCTGGGAAGGTCAAATGTGCCCGGCGGGAGACAACCTGTTGCCCCTCGGCTACAGCGTCCGCAACTTTCCACGACCCACTCGGGAGATTCTCGGCTCAGTCCTTCTTCTCGGGCACCGGTTCTGCAAAAAGGTGTGCCTGGATCTGGGAGACGACAATCAGTTCTTCGATAAACCGCTGACTGCTGATCTCGTCATCTACATAGACATCATGACGCAGGGGAAACCTGACGCCACTGATCACATGCCAGTTCGAAAACTCCTGCTCCTGTTTGTGGCGAACACCCATCTTGTCCGTAAAGTGGGTCTCGAGCTTCATCGGCAAATGGCTTTCCAGGTCAAAGAACACCACCACCGCAGCATTCGTTGCGTCGATGAATTCCACCGCCTCGTAATTCCCCTCTCCGGCAATATCATCTGACCCGTAATAAAAGAGGGCCATCCCCTCTTCATCGAGGCGCTTCTTGAAGATCAGGTCGATATCCCGTTTTGAGGAATCCCTGAAGTCATCAATACTCTCTTCCGGCACCTCTTCGACCGTGGACTTGCCTTCGAGGGTCCAGGCTTTTCCCAGTTCGAGGTTGTAGATCTGGACGAACTGGCGTTTCCCCTCCCCGAGTTGGAACCTCCACTTGATAGGGTCATAGACCGTCCAGTCCCAGTACCGCGAAAATGCCTTCCGCCCCTTCCTGAAGCGGAAGTACCGGCCACTACTTGTCACCGAATTGACATTGAGATAAGCCTCTCCGCCCATCGCCTGAATCGAAGCCGCAACCACAGCCCGGGCCTTCTGATCGTCTTCGCCCTGACCCTGGACAAAAGCGGCACTCGAACCAAGGGTCGTCACCAGAACAACCAGAAACGGCAAATACCGGATGGGACGAAAGGAGGACCACAGGGAATAAGGAAACTTCATCATCATAAATATTCCACCCTTTTTAAGAGGAGAGACGAGTTTCTGCCGGGGAAGTTTCCGATACTCCTGTTTTCAGACGCATTCAGGCTCCCCTGAGCGATCAATTACCGACGTACTTCGCATAGACCGCCCGGGCCGCAGAGAGGTCGCTCAACCCCTTAATCACAGCCCGCCCATCTGCGAACAAGACCATTTCAAGTTCATCAATCTGGACCCTAATCAAGTAGGGATTCGATCGAACTTCAAAAGAGCGACGCAACCGCTCTCCGATTTCATGGAGATCGAGGCTGACGGAGGGTGAGGGCCGTACCTGCACAGCATCCCGGCCACACAACTGGGTCACAAAGGTCCCCTGCTCTCCGGCCAGAAACTCAAACTGTTCTTTTGCACAGCAGGGACAAGTCGCGTCGGGCTGACCGGCTGCGATTGACCGCCACTCGTCCTTCCAAACATCGACATGAAGCATCCTCGAAGAAAAGCGACCTTCGACCAGGAACCGAAGCACCTGGCTCACCTGAGTCGCCGAAACCACATGGATCACCGAGGACAGGATTCCAGCGGTATCACAAGTCTCAACAGACCCTCGCGGTGGAAGGTCGGGGAACAGACAGCGGATACAGGGACTCTTGCGGGGTTCTATCCCGAGACAAACCCCATAGCTCCCGAGGGCCGCTCCGTAGACCCACGGGATACCCCGCTGAACGGCAAAGTCGTTAATCAGGTAGCGTGTTTCGAAGTTGTCCGTACCGTCGACGAGCAGGTCGAACCCATCACAGACATCGGCAATGCTGTCAGCGGTCAGATCCTGAACGAGCCCCTCGACCGATACCCCAGAGTTGATCCTTCTGAGGGCCTTCTGGGCCGCGATCGCTTTGGGGATGGTCTGATCAGCGTCACTCTCCGTAAACAGGCTCTGCCTCTGGAGATTGTTCAGCTCAACGAAATCGCGGTCGATGACGCGCAGATATCCGACACCCGCTCGAACGAGCATCTCAGAACTGACAGAACCGAGTGCGCCACAGCCGACCACGACGATTCGGGAGCGACTGATCTTCTCCTGCCCAGCCTCGCCAATCGCCGGAAAGAGGACCTGTCTCGAGTACCGGTTCTGTTTCCCAGACACGTCACTCATGGAACTGAAACCCTTGCACCGACTCGATCGAGATCCAACACCCGAATCTCACAAGATGTGCCGGCACGCTCGAGGGACTGTCGCATCCAGTCCCCGATCTCTTCGTACTTTCCGTCGGCCAGGGCCAGAACCGTCGACCCAGAACCGCTCACCGTGATGCTGACCAGTTCTTCCGAAAGTTCAGGAGGCAGCGCTGTTCTTGCCAGCAACTCGGTCAATCCGGGTACCAACCGGGCCCGGTAGGACTGATGCAGACGGTCCTGGGTCGCCTCCTTCAGTAAGTCTTTCCGCCCCGTGTGGAGGGCATGAACCAGGAGTGCGGAACGCTGCACGTTGAACACAGCGTCTGAAAGGCTGTAGGAAGTCGGCAGGATACGACGCGCTTCTGCAGTCGAGACAACGACTTCAGGAATGGCGACAACAAAGCGGCAATTCACCGAGGACTCGATCCGTTCCGCTTCCATCGAACCGTCGCCAACTCGCGAAATCACCCAGCCACCCAGAAAGCTGGCGGAAAGGTTGTCGGGATGTCGCTCAAGTGGGTAGGCAATCTGGAACACCTCCTGCGGTGTCAGTGTTACACCGGCCAGGTGCTCGGCAATTCTGATTCCACCGATGATCGCGGCACCGCTACTGCCCAACCCTCTCTTGAATGGGATCTCATTGGAAACTCCGATTGAGAGTCCACTGGCGGGAATACCGAGATGGGAACAGGCCGCCAGATAGGCCTGCTCAATCATGTTCTCCTCGCGGGGAAGGGTCCAGTCAGCTGGCCAGGTGATTCCGTCATCACTCCCCGGTTCGACCGTCAGGCTCAGATAAATACTCAGCGCGGCCGATGCGGTATCAAACCCGGCTCCAAGGTTACTCGTACTCCCAGGTATCGTAACCACGAAAGAACTGCGGTCCAATTACTACCCTCCTCCACTCTGTACCAGTTCCCCCAGTAGCGCTCCATCGGGATCATACCCAACCCAGCCCATAAACTGCCGCCGGACCAGTTCGAACACCATCTCACCCGGCGGGATCACGACCGCACCCGATGCTTCCGCGAGACTCGAAAGGCCCGCTGCTTTCGGATTGTAAACCAGATCGTAAAAGACGGCGACTCGAGCCGAAGCGAGATTCAGCCGGCTCTCTTCTCCAGTTCGAAATTCCCCAATCGAGGTCGCGTTCACACAGATATCTGACGTGGGACATTCATCTCCCGGAGCAACCCTCCAGCCCTGCTGCCGCGCCAACTCCTCGAGGCGTGACGTGTCGTTGCCAACAACCACCACATCGGCACCCTGCTGTTTGAGACACCCGGCAACCCAGACTGCTTCCGCTCCACAACCCAACACTGCGATCTCGGCACCCTCCAGCGAAGGAACGCGCTTCAACAAGGGACTCAGAAGCGCTCCCGTCCCGTAATCAAAGCCTTCCCATTTACCGTCCACCAAGCTGAGCGTATCGACCGACTCAGCGCGTGGAAGGACACTCGTGGAAAAGTGGTCTCTCGCCCCTCTCCCGAGAGACGCTCCCAGGGAAACACCTGAATAGGGCAGACGGCTCCGTTCCTGGTATTCAAGCCAGGCTGCAAGGTCATCGACCACAATAGGAACACACAGCGCGTTCAGCCCCTGTTTCTGAAACAGGCGGTTGAACAGGACAGGGATAACAGACTGACAGCCCGAGCTCGTGAGGTAGGGGAAGAGCGAAGGCAAGCCTTCGAGCCGATCGAGGCCATAAATGTCTTGCGCCGCCGCAAGTGAGAACTGGCCGGGAGCCACAACATCCGACTCCACGACATAAGTCCACAGATTCCCCAGGTACCCTCCAAAGTACCGGCTCAACTGCCCGAATTCCCCCATGCCGATGACAACTCGTGGAAGATCCGGAGGAAGATTCTCCATCCAGTTCAAGAGCCGGACAAGGTGACTGGTTGAAGAAACCGCGGCCGCCAGTTTGTGAATATCACCGTTCCGCTGTCGAACTGAGGCCAGCCAGCCATCCAGATCGTTCGGAAGGTACTCGAACAGGTGAGAAGAACGAATGATCTGCGAGCCCGTGGGCAATCCCGTCAACTCCGGAACATCGTATTCGACGTCGATATAATGAAATCCAGCCCGGGCCGCATCTTTCAGGATCTCTATCCGGTCCACCTCCGATCCATCAAAACGACCTCCTTCCCGGGGAGGACGACAGGTCGCTATAAACCGGGTTGCCCCTGTCGGCAAACGGGGGATTATCGGATCGTCGAGGTAATCGAGCCGAACCTCTATATAAGGGACCTTCTCTTGAAAAGCCTGGAGTTTCCGCTCCAATTCCGGCAGAGTCGATTCAGCTAGTGTGAGGCAAAGATTGGTCATTGGAGAACCAAGATCACGGCCTTAAGGATTGATCAGGGCGTCCGATTGCTTCTCCTGGCGGCGGAGAACCTCGAGTTCCTTCTTCTGTTCTAACTGGCGACGAACCCGGATACTTTCCCCAATCTGTCCCCAGGAACCCCTGAAATACCGAAACATCGAGACGACGGCAAGGCAAACCGCAATCCATAGAAGAATCTTTCCGATATAGAGCAAGATGCTGTCAGGGTATCGGCTTCCAGCGATAAGGAAACTACAGCAGGCGACCTGGGCACCCATCTTGTACTTCCCCAGGCGAGACGCAGCGATAGTCAACCCCTCGGCCGAGGCGATACTGCGCAAACCGGTCACGGCGAATTCCCGGCCGATAATAATAATGACCATCCACGCCGGCGCCGGACCCAGATCGACGAGAGCAACTAACGCGGCCGAGATCAAAATCTTGTCCGCAATAGGATCCAGCAGTTTCCCCAGGGTGGTCACCTGGGAGCGCTTCCGAGCCAAATACCCGTCCAGGTAGTCGGTCATCGCCGCCGCGAGGAAGACGATCAACCCCCAAACTTCACGGTTCGGCACGTTTCCGGTCAGGAGTACCACGAGCAGCACCGGAACCAGAAAGATGCGGGTAATCGACAATGAGTTCGGCAGATTCATCATTTAAGAAATCTATCTCCCAAGCCTGCTGAGACTTTAACACATATCCGTTTTTCCGGGCCACTCATCATCCCCTTGGATCCACTCCGAAAGGTGTGACAGGGGTCAGTTTAGGTCGGAATTCTACGCAAGGTCAGACGCATTAGTTTAGACTTTTTTTGAAACCTTACCGTATCTGGTGCGTCTTTGAAGCCTTAAGTCCAGGAACCAGTCCGCCTTTCTTAAGGGCTGGCTGCTATTCATGGAGGAAAGAAAGATGAAGAAGCGAATACTATTCGGGGCTGGAACGGCGTGTTTCGCCTTGCTGGCATTCTCAGCAGGCAAGTTCGCCGGTCTTCCGACTGTCCCAGCTTTAGAGTCGACTGACCTGCCAGTAGCACAAGCTACTGAGACAGAGGACTCTGCGGGCTCGGAGGACGAAGCTCCAAGTGATATAGAGACCGACGACGGATTCATGTTCGAAGCGACGGCATATTGTGATTTCGGAATTACCTACTCGGGCGTTCTCGTCCAGAGAGGTATCGTCGCAGCGGATCCCAGGATCCTTCCAATCGGTTCTGTTATTGAAGTAGAGGCCGGCGACTACAGCGGCATCTACACCGTCATGGATACCGGTGGAGTGGTCAAAGGCCAAATCATCGATATCTACGTACCGGATTACGAAGAAGCCATCCAGTTCGGACGGCAGAATGTAAGAGTCCGGATCATTCGCAAAGGTTGGCATCCCGATGCGATTCCCTCGTTTGACTTCGCCTTAGCCGGCTAAACCTTCCCTGTATCTCGCCTCCCCTTGACACTGTACCTGCTGTACGTGGTGTACTCTGCTTGGGGAGGCTACTGTCTAGCAGGATGGTTAATGAACGGGAGATCGAAGAGAGACTGACGGCGAAGGCTGACCGCCTTCCGAGTCTCCCCGGCGTCTATATCTTTCGAGATCGTGCCGGCAAGATCATATACATCGGCAAGGCCAAGAGTCTACGAAGCCGGGTCCGGTCCTACTTCCAGCGCAGTGGACGCGAGGACTTCAAGTCGGCTTACCTGCGTCACAATGCGGCGGATCTCGAGTATGTTCTGACCGACACCGAGGTGGAAGCCCTCATCCTCGAGAGCACACTCGTCAAGAAGAACCAGCCGAAGCTCAACGTCAGGCTCAAGGACGACAAGTCCTTCCTTCATATCAAGCTGACAGTCAACGAAGCCTTTCCGCGGGTTCTCCTGACCCGGAGGATTCGCAACGACGGTGCGCTCTACTTCGGCCCTTATCTGCCTGCCTCGCTGGCCCGCAATACCATCAAGGTGATCAATCGGCACTTTCTGCTGAGAACGTGCCGCATTGAGATCGACGGGAAACTCGACCGCCCCTGCCTCGAGTACTACATCCATCGTTGCCTCGGCCCTTGCGTTGAGGGTCTCTGCTCAAAGGAAGAATACAGGCAGGCTGTCCAGGATGTGATTCTCCTGCTGGAAGGAAAGAACGAGAACCTTGTCAGCAAGCTGACGCAAAAAATGGTCGAAGCGTCGGAAGAGGAACGGTTCGAGGCTGCCGCTCTTTTTCGGGATCGAATTCAACTGGTTCGGGATCTTGCCGAAAAGCAAAAGATGGCTTCCAGTTCGGGAAGCAACATCGATGTCTTCGGCTATTTCAGAGAAGGTCCGCGCCTCGCGCTCCAGCTTTTCACCATGAGAAGTGGGCGTGTGGTGGGAAAGCGCGAATTCTTCTGGGAGGACCTGGAATACTTTGACCCTCCCAATTTCTTACGCGATGCCTTGCAGCAGTACTACCTCCATGCTGGCTTCCTTCCCGACCAGATCTACCTTCCGGGCCCCATTGAGGACCGTGAAACCATCGCAGAATGGCTCTCGGAACGTAAGAAAAGGACGAGTCGGCGGAAGGTTCGCCTGCTCTCTCCCCAAAGAGGCGAAAAGCTCGACCTGGTTTCACTGGTCGAGAGAAATGCGAAGATCGCCTTCGACTCTCGATTCAGGGTCCTGAAATCGTCGAAAACCAAGCTGCTCGACAACCTCAGGGAAGTACTGGGATTGTCGAAGATACCCCGCCGTATCGAGGCCTTCGACATCTCGAATATCCAGAGTGCGGAACCAGTAGCGTCCATGGTCGTCTGCATCGACGGAATCATGACAAACCGGGAATACCGCAAGTTCAAGATCAAGACCGTCAAAGCCCCCAACGACTTCGCGGCCATGCAGGAAGTAATCTCAAGACGCTACACCCGTCTACTGGCCGAAGACGCGCCGCTTCCAGACCTGATTCTGATCGATGGCGGCAAAGGGCAACTGCAATCCGGCCTTCAGGCCCTGTCCGAACTCGGGATCGAGGATACCCCGGTGGCGAGTATCGCCAAGCGGGAAGAACTCCTCTTCGTCCCCCACAAACTGGAGCCTATCCAGCTCAGCCTCTCATCCCCGACTCTCCACCTGATCCAGGAAATTCGAGATGAAGCCCATCGATTTGCGGTGACCTACCATCGAAAACGGCGATCGATCCGAGATTTCAAATCAGAACTCGATGAGATTCCAGGAATCGGCGAGAAGCGAAAAAAGAGACTGCTTCAAGCCTTCGGCAGTGTTGCCCGAATTCGACGAGCCGGCGAAGAGGAGCTGATTCCCTTTGTCGGCAAGAAACTAGCCCATCAGATTCACCAACGGTTCAAGAAGGGTCCGGGCGCGGAGTAGCGCCAGTCCCCGTCAGATGGCAGGCGTAGAATGGCCTACTGATGAGAATAGCGGTAGGGAATGCCTCGCTGATGGAACTCGACGCCATTAAAGAGGCTTGGAAAGTCTTCGCCAATAGCCTGGTGCGCGAATCCAGCGAAAAGGTTGAATTCATCCGGTTCGGAGTCTCCAACGATCTTCCTACAATCCCGCTTTCCGTCACCGATTTGATGAACGGCACGATGAATCGAGTGGAGAACCTGATTCTTCAACTCAAGCGTGAGAAGACCGAGGCGGACTACTATGTCGGTCTGGAAATGGGCTTCAACGTCGTCGATTCGCACGGGCCGAGAAGGATGGCTTTTCTGGAAAGCTGGGCCTATGTTTCAGACGGCCATCGAGGGAGCTACGGCCATAGTGGGGGCATCACCGTTCCACCGCGAATTGCTGACCCGGTCATTGATCGGGGAATCGACTTGAGCATTGTTCTGGATCGTTTTGCCAGCGAGCTCGAGATCGAAAGTGACCAGGGCTCCTGGGGTATGCTCACCCGCGATATCCTCAGCGCAAGACACGCCTATGTGGTCGCCCTGATTTCGGCGTTCGCTCCCTTCTATAACCCGACCGCTTTCGGACACCCGATCTCGGTTTGACGACCTCTGACGCGCTGCGGACCGCCCGACCTTCTCACCCCTGCCTCACTTGTTCCAGGTGAACTCGACTCCGCCTCTGGCGTAGAGTCCGGGATCGGGAAAGCCAATGAACTCGTGATAACTCCGGTTCAGAAGATTATCCACTCTGACGAATGCCGTCAGGTTCGCTGTCAACAGGTAACGGCCCACCAGGTTCGTCGTCGCATAGCCCCCCACGACATCTCGATCCGGAACCGGAACCTGGTAGTCAAAACGGGGCCCAACCCAGAGGCTATCGAGACTGAGCGAAGCCCGTTCACTGGGTTTCCAGCCCATCGAAAGCCCCCCTCTCCAGCGCGGGCGGTTTCGAAGCGGCTCTTCAGAACTCCTGACATCAAAATCGAGATAGCGGACGTGGCCGGCAATCCAAAAGGAATCAGCGGGCTGGAATCGGCCTTCGAGTTCCACACCTTGAGTCATCGTCTCTTTCCGGTTCACCAACTGGAACAGCTCAGGGCTGAAATCGATCAAGTCACGAAAAGAGTTTCTAAAGTAGGTAACTTCGAGACTGACACGACCTCCGGGCAATACATGTTCCAGCCCGATATCGAATCCACGGCTCCGTTCCGGGCGTAGCTCAGAGTTGCCGACCAAGGGGTCGCTATAGGCAAAGAAGGAAGGCAGCTTGAATCCTTTCCCATAGTTTGACTTCAACTGGAGCGAGGGGATGAACTCCCAGCTGACACCCAGCCGGGGAGAAACCTCACCTCCGAATCCCTGTCCCTTGTCCACCCGGGCACCAACAAAGGCCGAGAAACTTCGACCAGCATAGACGATCTCCCCTCCAACGGCTCCGGTGTTTCGCTCATCGCTGAACTGGCTCTGAAGGAAGTCGGCCAGCATGAAATCACTCCGCCCCGTCTCCCGAATAAAGCGACCCGAAACCGTCCCGGTCAACTCATTCGAAAGCTGCCAGCTCGCATCGGCACTTACCCGGTGCCGGCTGAATTCGGTCGTCCCCACACGGGAGGGGAGAGAACCTTCACCGGGGGGAATCGCATCCAGAATCGCGGGAATGTTACTGTCCTGATCCCTGTTAAAGCTGTCGAAACCGACTCCCAGGATTCCCTTATCGCCTACCTTCTGTTCGAGTTGGGCCCCGAAGATCAAATCGTCAGAGAGGATGCGCTGCGGATCACGAAGGATCGAGTAATCGGCCCCTCCCCCGTTCTGGGGAAAACCGCTGTTCTCCTGCTCGGCATAGCGCAAACTAAAACCGAGACTGGAGTGATCTGCCAGCGCCCAACCTGTTCTCAACTGAATCGTTCCCAACGACGAGTCGTCGTTCTCCACCTGTTCTGAGATCCCGAAGTACGAACCCCCGATCGAATAGTCGAACCTCCCATTTCGACCGGAAAGAGCAGCTTCAACCCCTCCCGAGCCAAAGTTACCGCCCTGGCCCTGGATTCGCACAGAGGGACCTCCCTCCCCACGGCGCGTGATGATATTGAGAACACCCCCCAAGGCTTCAGATCCGTAGAGTGCTGACATCGGGCCGCGAACAATCTCAATCTGCTCGATACTGGCCAGACTCAGCGACGAGATATCCACAGCACCCCCCATGCTGCTGCTCTGATCGTTGAGTGGGATTCCATCGATCATAACGACCGTGAAATTCTCTTCAGCTCCGCGAATAGCAACTGTCGTCAGTGAACCGCGTGAACCATTCTGAATGACATCGAGACCCGGGAGAGTTCGCAGCAAGTCGGGAAGGGTTTCGGCTCCGCTCGATTCAATCTCCTCTCGACGAATCACCGTAATCGATGCGGAAGTTACCGACAGCGGAACGGCCGCCGCCGAAACGGTGACAACAACCGGGTCGGGCGAGGCGACTTCGTCCTCGCTCTGGGTGGCCCCAGCGCTCCAGGTGAAACACAAAGCTAGAAACAGGACTATCGACAAGTTCTTCAAAATGATCTGCACCCTTCTCAGGCCGGTTCAATGGCCGTTCTGAACTTCTTTCCAAACGACCAACCGGCTCTCTACAACAACGAAGGCTCAACCCCCTTCGCCAACCACGTTCTCAATCCACGGCAGCACATTATATGGCCTAATCTGAACTCGGCCAGCCTTCCTCCAATTAAACAGTAATCCAATTGAAAAGGCGTCGAAATTCAGATATCTTCATCTAGATATCTGGATTTAGTGAGTATGCTGAGCGCGACAACGGGTTATGCACTGCGAACACTGGTTTGTCTGGCCAGAGCCAGCGAAGGGGTATCACTCCCGGGTCGTCAGATCGCCGAATTGACCGCGGTGCCCGCCAACTATCTCTCCAAGATGCTTCTAGTTTTGCGGAACTCGGGTCTGGTGACAGCCTCACGCGGGATTCATGGTGGATATCAGCTGCGGCCCGAGGTCCTGAACCTTCCCCTAATCCGAATCGTCGAGATCTTTGAAGGTCCACGATCCAGGCCGGCCTGTGTACTCAATCAGGACTCGCCCTGCTCAGATGACAGTCCCTGCCCGGCACATCGAGCCTGGAGCGCTGTCAGAGATGCCTATACCCAGTTCCTCGAGAAAACCACACTGGCCGACATTTCCCAGACACCACTGCGCATGACCAGGCCGTTGAAGGAAGTTTTCGACCCGGGAGAACAAAAGTGAGACGTCCTTTCGGGTTGAAACTGGTGATCGCAGTTGTTGTGCTACTGTCGGCACCCCACCTGGCAGGTCAAAATGCTTCGACCTTCTTCCGGACGAACTGTTACAGCTGCCACACGATCGGAGGGGGCAGGGTTACAGGTCCCGACCTCAAGGGGGTGCTCGATCGAAAGGACAGGGCCTGGCTGACAAACTTCATCCGGAATCCGAAGGCCGTCATCGATTCTGGAGATTCCTACGCCCTCGAACTAATGAAGGAAGCCCGCAACGTGATCATGCCCACAGTGCCGGGACTCGATGCGGCCATGGCGATTGCGTTGCTCGATCTGATCGAAGAAGAGGGCCGGCTCGAAGAGTCCAACTTCATGGGTTTGCAGCTTTCAGACACGCCCATTTCAGACGAGGACGTCTTTCGTGGCCAATTGATATTCACCGGGCGCTCGCGGCTACTCAACCGCGGTCCGGCCTGCATTTCGTGCCACAGTGTATCGAACACGGGGTTACTTGGCGGGGGAAGAATCGGCCCCGATCTGACTCGGGTTTACGAACGTCTTGGAGGACGAAAGGCTCTTGCCACATGGCTGCTTTCGCCGTCATCGGCGACGATGGGATCGGTGTTCCGTGACCAGCCGCTTGCACAGAACGAAATCCCACTGATTGCAGCTTTTCTTGAATTCCATGCGAAGAACAGCCTGGAACAGCCGGCTGCAACGGGAGCCACCTACTTTCTCCTTCTCGGTTTCTGCGGAGTGTCCTTTGGACTCGGCGCGATTGCATTCACATGGAGACGGCGAATCAGCCGATCGTTGAAGAGCTCGACTATCGAAAGATGAAGATGCGAAAGGAGCCAAAAGACAGAAGGAGGGACTGCAGCGGGGAGCACCTGCACGACTGGGAAGACTTCTATCGCGAACGCAGCAATCCCGATCGGATCATAGCCGGAACCCACGGGGTCCCTTGCGGGGCTGGCTGTACGATGCTGATCGAAGTCAAGGACGGGATCATCATTTCGGAGAGACCCGCTGCGCTTCCCACCCGACAGGATGGGATCCAGGCCTCGCCCGGAAGATGCTGCGCCTGCGGGTTGACTGGATCGGATTACCTTTACAGCTCCTCTCGCGTTTCGACGCCTCTCATCCGTAAGACCCTGCTGGACGACTGGCGAGCCACTCGTTCACAACATGAAAACCCGGTCGAGGCCTGGGGTGCTCTGGTGAATAGACCCGACCGCAGGAGGCGATGGCAGCGGGCTCGAGGTAAAGGTGGCTTCGTGCCGGTTACCTGGGACGTGGCGACAGAGCTGATCTGCTCCTCACTGCTCCACACCATTGAGCAAAAGGGACCGAACCATGTCTACGGATCAGCCTCGAGTCCGGGATCTTCCATGGTAAGTTACGCCTCGGGAAGTCGATTCCTGCAGCTGCTCGGAGGTGTGACGCTGGGTTCCGGAGATCGGGAACAGGGCATCTGTAACGCTGCTGCTCTCACCTGGGGCGAACAGGGAGACGTACCCGAGGCAGCCGCCTGGTTCGAAGCGCAGCTGCTGGTGGTTCTGGGAGAGGAGTTCCAGGCGGCAGCACCCGCCGACCACGGAGTACTGATCGAGGCCCAGCAAAGGGGAAGCACGCTCTGGGTCATCGCCCAGGAGTACGACCTGCTGGCGCGAAACGCGGACAACTGGCTGGAACTGAATGCGTCGGAGACAGCGACGCTCTGGGCAGCGATTAATCACGTCATTCTGACCGAGTTCTTCGGCAATCAGGCCGAGCTCCAGTTCACCGACTATGTCAGCCGCTTCACCGACGGCCCCCTCCTGGTCGAGCTCTCGCGATCTTCAGATGGCTACACTGTCGGTGGTCTACTGAACTCCGATCGAATTCAACAGCTGCAGTCCCAGGAGAGAACTGGTTCTGGATTCCTGGTCTGGGACGGTACGACGGAGTCTCCGCGAAAAGTCACCGGCACGAGAAGTGATCGACTCAGCGGGAGGGAAGGTGCCTGGAACCTGAAACCGGCCAACTCGGAAGAACAGGCAATGGACCCGCTTCTGAGTATTGGTGCCAGGCCCGCTACTGCAGTCTGGGTCCAGATCGGATCAGAGGATGGTTGGAGCTTAGCTGACGGGGAGGTGCCGACGTTTGAGCTGAAGAGCAGCCAGGGTGAACCGATAATCGTGACGACCGTCTTTGACCTGCTGATGGCCCGTTACGGGGTTCTCCGCCGACCAGCTTCAACGGAAGGAATCGCAGACAACACGCGGGACGAGTACCTGGAACGAGCTTCACAAATTACCGGAACCGAGCCGCTACGCCTAAGGGCTTTGGCACGCGAATTCGCCCGGTCGGCAATTGATTCAAAGGGGAAATGCACAATTCTGACGAGCCCTGCATTTACAGGACAGGATGGGTCACAGTCCGCCCTCAACGCGGCAATCGATGCACTGCTTCTCTGCGGCTGTCCCGGCGCGGTTGGTGGAGGATTCGGATTCTATTCCGGTTTCAGCCGGACTTCCCTCAACGATGCCTGGTCCCCACTGGCTTTTGCCACCGACTGGATTGACTCGCCGAGAACGATGCCCGCCCAGGCCTGGCACGCGAGCCACGGTTCGCTTCAGCCCTTCCCGGACGATCATCACTGGGATTCCGCTTCACCGGCAGTCTGGCTGATCTGGAATGGAGATGCATTGTCGGCGAATGCGACGGGACATGAGTACGATCTCCTGCACCTCCTTGGGACACACTCGACGGTGGTATCTCAGGAGTCGCCTGGCGCCGGACCGGATCAGGCCGGACTACTCGATCTGATCGTAACCTTGAACTTTCGGCTCGACACTTCCGCGTTCTACTCCGATCTCATCCTGCCAGCGACCACCTGGTATGAAAAAGAGGACCTCAATTCGGCCCTGACCCATCCCTTCATTCAACCGATCAGGA
>CP070717.1:2676879-2700216 GCA_020350445.1 Acidobacteriota bacterium
AAGTGGCGGGGGTTGATGCGCAACGTGGCTGTCGCCATGGGGAATAGCGGACGGGAGAGCTTTGTCCCCTTCCTGCAGGAAATGGCCGCGGCTGATGACCAGATGGTTCGGCGCCATGCAGTCTGGGCGCTCAGCCAGATCACTCAGAGTCGGTAGGATTCTCATTCCTTTCAGAATCACGGGAATCTTTCTCGATTAGGCGTCTATGCAATTCACTGACGGGTGATAGAATTGGCCCCGTGAAGGAAATTCTTGGCGTGATCTTGGGCGGGGGCAAGGGTAGTCGTTTATTCCCATTGACCTTAATCCGGTCAAAACCAGCGGTTCCGCTGGGCGGCAAGTACAGGCTGGTAGATATTCCCATCAGCAACTGCATCAATTCGGGGATTAACCGGATCTTTGTACTGACTCAGTACAACTCGGAGTCATTGAACCGTCACATCACCCAGACCTACCGGTTTGGCCTGTTTTCCCAGGGGTTCGTCGATATCCTGGCGGCGGAACAGACACCCGAGAGCGTCCATTGGTATCAGGGGACGGCCGATGCGGTCCGTCAATCCCTGAGGCATATCCTGACCTACAATCCGAAGGTGATCCTGATTCTGTCAGGAGACCATCTGTACCGGATGGATTACGGCAAGCTTTACGCCCATCATTTGTCGACGAATGCCGATGTGACGCTGTGTGTTCTGCCGGTTTCGCCCCGGCAGGCATCAGGACTCGGCATCCTCAAGTTGGACAAGAGTGGGAGGATCAGCCAGTTTGTCGAGAAGCCGGAGAGCGAGAAGGCGATCGAGGCTCTGAAGGTGGATGTCAATTCTTGGAAGAAGGTCGGGGTCACTGAAAAGCGACCGCTGATGGCTTCCATGGGAATCTACATGTTCAGTACGGATGTCCTGGTGAAGGCGCTCGAGGATGAATCCAAGATGGACTTTGGTCGCGACATCATCCCTGCGGCGTTATCCAAATCCAATGTGCATGGATATGTCTTTAACTCCTATTGGGAAGATATCGGAACGATCAATGCGTTCTACAAGGCGAATCTGGATCTGACGGTGACCCGTCCGAAATTCAGCTTTTACGATGTTCAGGGGCCGATCTATTCGCATCCGCGGTTTCTACCCTCATCCAGAATTCAGCATTGTGACCTGCGCAACAGCATCCTCTCGGAAGGTTGCGACATCGAAGAATCGGTGATCAGTCATTCGGTAATTGGGATACGTTCGGCGATCGGAAAGGGGTCTGACATCAGCCGGTCGCTGATCCTCGGGGCCGATTACTTCTACGAAGAGCGGGGGTTGCCGAAGGGGTCGATGGGGATTGGAAAGGGGTGCGTGATCCGTGGGGCTATCATCGACAAGAATGCCAGGATTGGCGACGGAGTGAGGATTCTGAACGAGCAGAGAATCCGTAACCATGACGGTGACAACTACTATATTCGCGACGGAATCGTCGTCATCCCGAAGAATGCCGTCATCGAGGACGGAACCATCATTTAGGCCGCCGTCGCGGTTGATCCGGGGGTGAGACCTGCCCACAGGCTACCTTCGCAGCTCGCGTCACTGCTGGACACTCCCATCCCGCGGCGTTCCCGAGTTGTGCAGCCCGTGGGCGATCGTTTGACCCGTCTGTATCGACGGGCTCAGTTGACTGAAGGCTCTTCAGCTTTTGCCTGAGCGATCTGCTGAATCTTCTCCGCGGTGCGTCTTTCCAGGTCTTGGAGCGTTGCCTTTTCGGCGTCAACAATCTTTGGGTCGATGACCTCGCCAACAAACTTTACATGGATCTGAAATGCCTTCTGGATCTCTCCACTTGCAGGATCCCTGAACCAGCTGTCCTCCCAGAGCTCCTTGTTGTCGAGCGCCATCGTCACGTACTGTCCAGGGGAATAAACGAGCCTGGTCGGGACGATATCGAGTTCCTGGATCTCATCATCCGGATCGAGAGCCTGGATGATTGCCAGGGTTACTCCTGGAACCTGTTCAGTGCATTTCTCATCTTTAAAGAACGGAATGCCGACGTGCAGAACCTTGAATGGGACAATCGGCATCTTCTGAGTCAGAGTGGGTTCCGTTGTCGCTTCCATTTCCGTAGCGGGTTTCGAACTCATAGATCTTCTCCTATTTACATAACTGAAAGAGGATTTCTGTATCGCCTGATCCGGGCCGCAAGCTGTAGGAAGAACAGACCTTCCTCTCGATGCGGAGCCTGTTAAGACGCCACAGTTTAGCACAGGCAGTGGTCGAGGCGCCTCTATTCAGGCCGGTCGTCGATTCGGTTGGGTTGATACTGTGCAATGGGGCCTGACGTGATAGGTTATAAAGGGTTATTCGGGTTCGTTTTCTGCGGAGCAGTGGGGATGATTTCCGGGGAGCGAATAGCGGTCATTTTCTTGATCTCAAACGGGAAATTTGCTAGAAAGAGGGCTTTTCAGGGCTCTACGACGGACTTGCCGCATGATTAATCTGGATTGGACGATTATTGCCACGGGTGTCGTATTTCTATTGACACTCTGGCTCATCAATATTCTGCTTTTTCGGCCGCTGTTTCGAGTGATGGATCAACGTCGTTCGATGACTTCCGGTACTCAGGAAGTGGCTTCGGAGAAGGAACGGTACCGCGAAGAGATGCTGGACCAGTACGCTGAGAAGATCAAGGCGGAAAGACAGCGCGGTTACCAGTTGGCGGAAGCGATCCGGCGTGAGACTCTGGAAAAGCGTCGAGAACAGGTCGCATCAGCTCGAGCGGAGGCGGATAAGCTTCTCAATGAAGCACGTCGGAAAGTTGAGCTCGAGATCGAAGATGTCAAGAATTCCATCAAACGTGATGCCGAAGAGATCGCCGGATTGATCACTGCACGGGTCCTCGACAGGACCTAGCTTCGGTTAGGGACGCATCCCTGGGTTTCGAGATGGATGGCGCCGCTTCGGCGTTACGGTTACCAACTTTCAGTCACGAACAACTAGCAGTTTTTGGAAAGATTGTGAGACGAACACTTTGTGGATTCTTACTTTTGCTGGCGCTCTGCCTCGTTCCCTCCAGTGTCTACGCTGCTGGTGGTGAAAGTGGGTGGGGTTGGCTTGAAACCGCCGGCCGCTGGGTGAATCTCGCTGTTTTGTTTGGATTGATCTTCTATTTTGTCCGCCAGCCGATGAAGAAGTTCTTCAGCAACCGGCGGAAGGAGATCCAGGCGGAACTGAGCGCGGCAAAGAAGGCCCAGGCCGAGGCCGAAGCTCAGTTGGAGCAAGTCCAGGCGAAATTGGCCGGACTCGACCAGGAGTTGGCGCTGTTGAAAGCCCAGGCTGAAGCAGAGGGCGAGCAGGAACGCAAGCGGTTGTTGGCCGAAGCTGAGGCGGAAGGTGCCAAGATTATCGCTGCGGCCCGTCGTGAGATCGATGGTTTGACCAAGACCGCCCAGCAGGATTTGCGGGAGTATGCGGTGAAATTGTCTGTGGATCTGGCTCGCGAGAGGATTTCGAAGGAGATGGACTCGGACGCCGAAGGTCACATCATTGATCGCTTCATTGTCAAGATGAAGTCCGATAGCGGAGGGGAATCGTGAGAGTTTCGGCAACCTCTAAGAAGTATGCTCAGGCCCTGGGTGATGTCGCTCTGGAGATGAATCAGGAGGCGATCGCCGGCGAGCAGGTTAGGGAATTCGCAGCCAGTTGCGAGCAGAGCCGTGACTTGAGTGAGGCATTGGCCAATCCGGTCCTTCCCCTCAAGGTGAAGCAGACCATTGTCTCGAGCCTGGTCGAAAAGGCAGGCTATCTCCCGATAGTGAAGAACTTCCTTCTCGTCTTGATAGAACGGAATCGAATGAAGCAGCTGTCGGAGATCTCGGCGGCCTACCAGCAGGTTCTAGACGAGCGGGCCGGTATTCTGCAGGTCGATGTGGCGTCTGCTCGGGAGTTGAGTGCGGGAAATCGGAAGCGGATCGAAGAAACGATGGCTGGCGTGACTGGCCGGAAGGTCCGCCTCAGTTACACAATAGATCAGAGTTTAATCGGCGGTTTGAAATTGCAGGTGGGTTCGACGGTCTTCGATGGATCGGTCAAAGCCGAATTGGAGAATCTCAGCCGGCAGCTATCTTTCTAAATGTGGAAGTTGTACCACGCTAGTTAACAGGAGTTAGGGGCAGTTTCATGGCTATAAAAGCGGATGAAATCAGCGCGATAATTAAGCAACAGATCAAAGACTACGAGGGCGGTGTCGTCGTCAGCGAAGTCGGAACCGTTATTTCGGCTGGTGACGGAGTCGCCAGAGTCCATGGGTTGGACAAGGCGATGGCGCTCGAGCTTCTCGAGTTCCCCCACGATGTCTATGGGCTGGCTCTGAACCTGGAAGAGGATAACGTCGGAGCCGTTCTGTTTGGCGAGATCCATGCGGTTAAAGAGGGTGATATCGTCAAACGGACCAAGCGAATCATGGAAGTGCCCGTTGGAGATGCACTCCTGGGACGTGTGGTTGATCCTCTGGGTAATCCACTGGACGAGAAGGGTCCGATTGTCGCGGAGAGTTTCAATCCCGTGGAAACGGTCGCGCCGGGAGTCATCGCGCGACAGCCGGTCCGGGAACCGCTTCAGACAGGGATCAAGGCAATTGACTCGATGATTCCGATCGGTCGCGGGCAGCGCGAGTTGATCATTGGAGATCGCCAGACCGGTAAGAGTGCGATTGCGATTGATACGATGATCAACCAGAGGGATACAGACGTTGTCTGTGTCTATGTAGCCATCGGTCAGAAGCGATCCACGATTGCCCGGGTCGTCAAGACCCTGCAGGATCATGGCGTTATGGAGAAGTCTGTCGTTGTTTCGGCGGCCTCTTCAGATCCCGCGACCATGCAGTACCTGGCACCTTACGCCGGATGCGCCATCGGGGAGTACTTCCGGGACAAGGGGCAGCATTGCCTCGTGATCTACGATGATCTGTCCAAACATGCGGCTGCCTATCGAGAGATTTCCCTGCTGCTGAGACGTCCGCCTGGGCGGGAGGCATTTCCGGGGGATGTTTTCTATCTGCACAGCCGGTTACTCGAACGTGCCGCAAAAATGAATGATGAACTGGGCGGTGGAAGCCTGACTGCCCTGCCGGT
This sequence comes from Acidobacteriota bacterium, assembly GCA_020350445.1. Classification (GTDB taxonomy): domain Bacteria; phylum Acidobacteriota; class UBA6911; order RPQK01; family JAPXNP01. The sequence continues at coordinate 2,681,978 of CP070717.1, forward strand.
CATTGAGACCCAGGCCGGCGATATCTCCGCCTATATCCCGACCAACGTCATTTCCATTACTGACGGGCAGATCTTTCTGGAGTCCGATCTCTTCTATTCCGGTATCCGTCCGGCGATTAACGTAGGTTATTCGGTCAGTCGTGTCGGTGGCTCTGCTCAGATCAAGGCAATGAAGAAGATCGCCGGTACTCTGCGGCTCGATCTGGCCCAGTACCGTGAAAAGGCAGCTTTTGCACAGTTCGGATCTGACTTGGACAAGGCTACCCAGTTGCAGTTGGCCCGTGGTGCCCGCCTGACTGAAATCCTGAAGCAGCCTCAGTACAGGCCGCTGGCGGTCGAAAAGCAGATCCTGGTGATCTTCGCCGGGACCCAGGGCTATCTGGATGACATAGAACTGGCCGATGTCGGCGAGTTTGAACAGGGTCTTCTGGAGTTCCTGGAAACCACTCAGGGTTCTCTCCTCAGCGCTATTCGGGAGAAGAAGGAACTGACCGAGGAACTCACCAGCCGGGTTAGATCGGCACTCGATGAATACAAACAGCGTTTTGTGGAGCAACTCGCCGCTCGGGCATCGGCCTGATTGAGGGAGTCGCAAGAAAGAGGTTAGGACACCACTATCATGCCAAGCGGAAATCTCATCGATCTGCGACGAAGAGTCCGATCGGTCAAGAACATCCACCAGATCACCCGCGCCATGAAGTTTGTCTCGGCGTCGAAGCTGCGGCGGGCTCAGGACCGTGTCTTCTCGGCCCGGCCCTATGCCAATCGGATGCTGGCCGTTTTGAATTCACTGGCGACTCGGGTGGAATCCTCGAGTCATCCGTTGCTCGCGGAGCGGGACGGCGAACAGATCATGCTGATCGTCATCACTTCGGATAAGGGGCTCTGCGGCGCCTTCAACAGTAATGTGATCCGGGGGGCTGCCCGCTATATCGAGAAGGACGCGGTGAATCGTGAATTGAGCCTGACGATGGTCGGAAGGAAAGGCTATGACTGGTTCAAAAGCCGTCCCTGGCCGATTAAGCATCAGTACTTGAATATCATGAGCCGGGTCGACTACCAGTATGCGCAGGAAATCGGGCGGACAGTCAGCCAGTATTATGCCGAGAGTCAGCTCGATGCCGTCTACCTGGTCTACAACGAGTTTGCCTCGGTGACCTCGCAGAATGTTGTAGTGGAACCTTTGCTGCCGATTCGGCGGCTGGAGCCGGCAGTCGAAAATGAGACTTTTCTGGACTACATCTATGAGCAGCCGCCGGCAGTGATTTTCGACAACCTTTTACCCAAACATGTCGAGACCCAGATCTTTAGGGCAATGCTGGAATCCGAGGCCGCAGAACAGGGTGCCCGGATGACGGCGATGGAAGCGGCGACAAGCAACGCCGAAGAGATGATCGATGCTGTCACGTTGCAGATCAATCGGATGAGACAGGCCTCGATTACGACCGAGATTATTGAGATTGTCAGCGGTGCAAACGCGCTGCAGGAAGCCAGGAGTAAATAAGATGAAGCAAGTCGAGGGGAAGATTCTTCAAGTGCTTGGTCCCGTTGTCGACGTCAAGTTTGAAGGTGGGCACGTTCCCGCAATTTACAATGCGATTCGAGTCACCTCTGAGGGCTTTGACACCCCGGTCAAAATCGAGTTGACGGCCGAGGTCTCCCAGCATCTGGGTGAAGGCGTCGTCAAATGCGTGGCAATGGAACCCACTGACGGAGTCGTTCGCGGGATGAAGGCGATCGATCTTGGGGAGCCGATCTCGGTTCCGGTCGGTCGAGAGACCTTGGGAAGGGTTTTGAATGTTCTCGGTGCGCCGGTTGACCACCAGGGTCCCGTCAATGCCCCGAAACGCTATCCCATTCACCGTGCGGCTCCCAGCCTGGAGAATCAGAATACCGAAACGGAAATGCTCGAAACCGGGATCAAGGTGATCGATCTGATCGAACCCTTTGCCAAGGGCGGTAAGATCGGACTATTCGGTGGAGCGGGTGTCGGCAAGACCGTCATCATCATGGAGTTGATCAACCGGATCGCCACTCAGCACGGCGGATTCTCCGTGTTCGCAGGTGTTGGAGAAAGGACTCGCGAAGGAAACGACCTCTGGCTCGAAATGAAGGAGTCGGGCGTTATCGACAAGGCGGCCCTGATTTACGGACAGATGACGGAGCCACCGGGTGCCCGGCTTCGAGTCGGTCTGACCGGTTTGACTGTCGCCGAATACTTCCGCGATGAGGAAGGCCAGGACGTTTTGCTGTTCATCGATAACATCTTCCGCTTTACCCAGGCGGGTTCCGAGGTGTCAGCGCTGCTGGGTCGTATGCCTTCGGCTGTCGGATACCAGCCCAACCTCGCGACGGAGATGGGAGAACTCCAGGAGCGGATCACCAGTACGCGTGCTGGATCGATTACGTCGATCCAGGCGATCTATGTGCCGGCGGATGACTACACCGATCCGGCACCGGCGACGGCCTTCGCTCACCTCGATGCGACAACCAACCTGGAACGGTCACTTACTGAGCAGGGAATCTACCCCGCTGTCGATCCCCTGGCTTCAACGAGCCGGATTCTCGACCCCAGGATCATCGGTGACGAACACTACCGCGTTGCGCGGCGCGTTCAGAATATCTTGCAGCGGTACAAGGATCTCCAGGACATCATTGCGATTCTCGGAATTGATGAGCTTTCCGAAGAAGATAAGCTCACGGTCAGCCGGGCGAGGAAGATCCAGAAGTTTCTGTCCCAGCCCTTCTTTGTGGCGGAACAGTTCACCGGCATTAAGGGTAAGTACGTTCCCATCGCCGAGACGATCCGGGGATTCAGTGAGATCGCCGAAGGTATGCATGATGACATTCCGGAACAGGCGTTCTACATGGTTGGCGGAATCGAAGAAGCACTCGAGAAGGCTGAACAGATGAGGGCTGCATAAGATGGCTGAGAAACTTCCCGGCAAGATCAACCTGGAGATTGTCACGCCCGAGCGGCAGTTTTTCTGTGGTGAGGTCGATGCCGTGACGGTTCCCGGGATCCAGGGCTACCTGGGGATTCTGCCCGGACACGCTCCGCTTCTCTCAGAACTCAAGAACGGGGTCATTACCGTCGAGGGGGACGGTGCAAAGCAACGGTTCTTTTGCGGCTGGGGCTTTGTCGAAGTCCTGTCTGATCGTGTCTCCATCCTGGCCGAGGTCGCCGAGGCCTCTGGGCAGATTGATGCCGAATCTGCTCGCAAAGACCGGGAAAAGGCTGAAGGCCTCTTTCGGTCCAGGCCGGAAGATACTGATTACAAACAGGCTCTTAATCTCTGGGAGCAGGCGGTCGCTCGACTCGAGGTTGTCGAGAGTTCCAAAGACTGATTCTCGCGGCAGCATTCAACTCCGAATCGGAATTTTGCTATAATTCGGGTTCGGTTTTCTGGGGGATGGTGTAATGGCAACACTCATGGCTCTGGACCATGCTATCGGGGTTCGAATCCCTGTCCCCCAGCCATCCTTCCTCCTCGCGTGATCGAGGGTGTCCCTTCTTTTCGTCTTCTATCGGAATCGAATCCGACCTTCCTCTCATAGTTTCTCCTAGACAGCTTGAAAAGGGAGCCTATGCGATGAAGATTGGAATCACCGGTGCATCGGGACTGATTGGCGAGAGACTCTGTCAGGAATTGGCTGCCGACGGGCATTTACTCACGCTCTTCAGGCGTCCATCCTCAACGGCCGCATCCCCAACCGAAACCCGTTCTTTCGTGGCCTGGGACCTTCTGGCTGGACCCCCTGAGCCCGGTTGCTTCGACGGACTGGATGCCCTGGTTCATCTCGCGGGAGAGCCGATTGCGGGAGGTCGTTGGACTTCGAGCCGGAAGAGGAGGATTCGAGAAAGCCGCGTCGTCGGCACCCGGAATCTGGTTGCCGGACTGAAGGCAGCCTCCGATCCACCTCCGGTCCTGATCAGCGCCTCAGCAGTCGGCTTCTACGGTAACCGTGGTGATGAACTGTTGACCGAAGATAGCGCGATCGGCGAGGGCTACCTCCCCGAGGTCTGTCTCGAGTGGGAGGAGGAAGCCCGGCACGCGCGAGACCTGATCGAACGAGTCGTTCTGCTTCGGACAGGAATAGTGCTCTCCCAGAGTGGCGGGGCATTGGAGAAGATGCTGCCTCCATTCCGGCTTGGTGTGGGCGGCAGATTGGGGAATGGAAGCCAGTATATGTCCTGGATTCATATCCTCGATGAAGTCCGGCTCATCCAGTTTCTGCTCGACAACCCAGTCAGTGGACCGGTAAATGCGACGGCCCCGAACCCGGTGACGAATCGCAGGTTCACCCGGGTTCTTGCTGATGTGCTGTATCGCCCGTCCTTCTGCCCGGTGCCGGGGCCGGTACTCCGGATCCTGTTTGGCGAGATGGCTCAGGCGTTGCTCTTGGAGGGGCAGCGAGTGGTTCCCGCACGAGCGCTGGAGGCAGGCTTCGAGTTCAGATTCTCCGCTCTAGGTGAAGCCCTGTCCGATCTGCTGGGGGTTACTTCACCACGTAGTGACCGATGACAAAGCCGAGCGCTGAACCGGTCACAGCATCTGAGAAGTAGTGGTTACCTGAAGTGATACGGGAAAAGGCCACCATTCCAGCCACCGGATAAACGATCCAGGCCACCCATTTCTTCTCGGAAAAGTGTTTTGCCGTTACTGCCGCTAGTGCCCAGGCATAGGTGGAGTGCGCCGAAGGAAAGGAATTGCCCCCTTCCCAGAATCCATAGGTATCGCCTTTGTGGGGACGAGAACGCTGGGTCACGGCCTTGAGCAGAGATGAAACGATAAACGCATTGACAGCCGCCTCACCCGCCTTCCAGCCATACTCCTTGAACGCACGGTTCCCTGAAAGCTCACCGGCAGCAGCCAACCCGAGGGGGAGCACGGCCAGAACGATATCACTGGTATCGGATGCGAAGAATCGATTGAAACAATCGAAGTCGCCATTCTCCCTGAGTCGAGTCGAGGGCTCCCCGTCAAGGGAAAAGGAAGCGGCAGACAGCCCAATGAAGAAGTAGGTCTGTGGCTGTTTCCAGGTGTCCTTTTTGAAGGGGCCGGACCAGATCTCCTTCTGGTCCTCGAAGATATGGCTAAAGAAGTTCTTAGCCGAGCGGGGTTCCTGTTCGACTTCCTCTTCTTGTCCAAAGAGGGCTGGGAACGGGGCAATGCAGAAGAGGAGAAGAGCGGTCGCCAGTCGTTTCATCGCAGGGCGACTTCATGGAGCTTGATGATTTCCGCGGCATCTTCTTTGACCTTCTCGATGAATTCGGGGGGGCTGAGAGGCCTCGCGTGGGGTGCATGGCCCAGAACGAGCCGGGAAGGGAATTCCAGCGTTTCACTGAAGACCGTCAGGATCGCTCCGCCATCCTCCGTCGCCTCTGCCGCCCGGCCCCATTGTTCGCGAATCCAGGGAGCAACGTCCGAGTCAAAGTAGATTTCAATCTTGTTTTCACCCATCGATTGGAGGAACTCTTCCTTGTACTTCTCGACGTTGAAGTCATCGGGAGGTGGAAAGGTCTGCTTATGCAATTCCACAGAGAGAATCCGCTCGAACTTGAACGTTCGAATATCTTTCCTAAGTTCACAAAAGCCGGTCAGATACCAGTATCCCAGCCACTTCATCAGGAAGTAGGGACGGATCGTGCGCTTTTTGGTCTGATTTCGTGTCAGTGAAAAGTAGTCAATCTTGAGTTTTCGCCGCTCTTCGATCGCCTGACGGGTCAGTCTGAAGTAATCGGAAATCAAATGGCTCGTCTGATCGAGGACGATGCGATCTTCTAGTTTGGCCGCCGCATCGACTGAGTTTTCGATGACCAGAGCAATCTTCTCCTTCAATGACTTAACACCGGCGGGATCAACTTCCTGGTCCAGTAATTCGAGTGACAGCAGAAGGGATACGGCTTCAGACCGCGTAAAGCGAATTGGTCGATTCAGACTCTGGTCGAATTCGATGTAGACGCGGTTTTCCTCGACATAGATATCAACGTAATCGTCCGGCTTGAAGGGGGGCTTGCCGATTAGACTGATGAACTCGAGTTCCTTGATCAGCTGGCGGGGGCGCATCCCGACCTTCTCAGCCAGCGCATCGACCGAAATGCCCTGATTCTGAGAGACATAACTCAGAATGAATAGAATGCGGTTGATTCGCCCCGTAACGTTCATAGTAGAGCTCTGAGCGTTTCCGTGATCTGCTCCCGAACCTCGGAAGGTTCAACGACAACAACTTCACTTTTCTGAGACAGTACCCAGGAGATCAATCCGGAGAGGTTTGTCACTTCCAACTTGAAGCGGGAGCCGTCCAGGGATTCGGCACCGGTCAGTTGGGGAAGCAATTCGTTCATCCGATGGAGTGAGAGAACCTCGATGATCACATCGACCGGCTCATGTAAACCCAGTTCCCACTGCTGCTGGTTCTGATAGACCTTTAACGTGAAATCGGGTGAGATCCCGTAGTCAGGGGTGCCCGGTCGTTTCAGGTTTACCTCCAAGTCACTGATCCGGTTGACGACAAAGGTACGCAGGTCCTGTCGAAGATGGTCCCAGCCGATCAGGATCCACTTTCCTTTCCGGTAGATCATGCCGTAGGGATCGACCTTCCGACAGGTCGTTTCACCCGTCGAAAACGCATGATAGGTGAAGTCGACCGTCTTCCGGCGGTCCAGCGCGTCCTGGATCTTGTTGATCGTTCCCGCCTGCATGGTCGAACGATCGGGGTCAGCATAGGTGATCTTGATCTCTTCAGGAGCTCGATTGAGCTGGCTCTGAAGGCTGATAATCTTGTGCAGAGCCGATTCGAGCTGCTCTCGATAGGGGAAGTCTTCATTCTCCAGGACGGCCCCTGCTGACAGCATCATCAGCGAGGATTCCTGGGGACTGAACTCGATTGCGGGGAGAAACAGCTTCTCCTTCCGGATCAGGTAGCCCTCTTTCTGGACCTCGGTTGTGCTCTGGTAGTCAATCGGAATACCAAGGGAAATCAACTCAGCCTTATCTCGTTCAAACTTTCTCTGGTTAGATTCTTCGATTCCCCGTGCGTAGTCATCCGGAAAGTGGTTCTTGATTTTCCTCCACGAAACCGGCTCCTTTGCATTGAGAAGGTAGGTAATCAGATCCAGTAGCCGCTCAGTCCTATTCACTGGAGCTAAGTTTATGGGAAAGGACTTCAGCGAATCAACCACCGACTGTTAGGTTCGAGCGGGATTTCGAGTCAAAAAAAACGGCTCCCGCAGATACCGTCGAAGCGAAGACACCGATGGGTTGTAAGGGCAGGGAACTCTTTGGTAACTTCTTAGATCTTGAGTTTAAGAATTGGGTAGAATATCGCCAGCCGGTCCATGGCGGCGGAATCTCTGCAATCTATGCGCTAGGTACGAAAAGGAGAGCTGAATGACATTCATCATCACAGAACCGTGTATTGGGACGAAGGACACCGCATGTGTCGATGCGTGTCCAGTGGATTGTATTCATCCTCGCAGTGATGAGGAGGAGTTCGAGTCGGCAAGTCAGTTGTACATTGACCCCGACGAGTGCATCGATTGTGGCGCCTGTGTTCCGGAATGCCCTGTTGAAGCGATCTTCCCAGAAGATGAGGTCCCCGAGCAGTGGCAGGATTACATTGAGACGAACGCCGCCTGGTACGAGGGCTAGCAGCCGTCTGTCTTCAGTGGGAATACCTCTTCGAAATATCGGAGCGGTCACCTGAAACCTTCATCCCAGGTGACCGCCCCGGATTCTCACCAACTCTTCAGCTTTCCAGCCTGCCAGCCTTCCAGCTAGTTGGTGCCCGTTCCGATCGGATAACTCGACATCTGGTAACCGTTCTTTGTTCGCAGTGCCGTCATGACGACGGGTACATTACTGGTCACAATCAGGGTGCCTTCCGTATTCGGAGCGGCTGCTACGGGGAAGAACTCACCGAGGAAGCGGGCAATGTGTGTTCCCGGATCGAGTGTCAGGTTCGCTATGAACGTGGATTCCGAGGGAACCCTGCGGCGGTAGGTCACCCGAACATTTGCAGTCTCGTCACCTGGATTCGCAATCGCGATTCCGGTATCGAGCAGTGCCCCGGTCGCGTCGAGAGAGCGGGAAACAAATAGCCGCCCCTCATCGGTGGGCGGAGAATCTGCGACACCGGCCTCATACACAACCGTTCCCTCTTCTGAGAACTGGAAGACGGCTGTACCACGTGTTGGCTGAGTTGAGGTGAGCCGGGCCCAGCCGCCGGTGGCAAAGGCCGAAGTACCCAGGGTCTGTAACTTCTGCGATCGGGGGGCTTCGATGCCGAACTCGACGGAGGTCACCAACCCCGCAACTCCCTCTACTTCGACTGGAAGCGGCGACCCACTATCATCGAAAAACTCAATCTGGGTATTTGCCGGGACAGGCGAAAGATTGATGACGGTGAAGAGAGTGGAAGTGCCCAACCCATCGGCCATCTGGGCAAAATAGAGCTCCTCGACAGGGGCATAGACCTCGATCGAGCCACTCAAGAGGACGTAGAGCGCACGTCCAGAAACGGAAAGCCCCAGAACACCAGGCTGGCTGGCACTCCAGGCCAGCGTTCCACCAAAGGCATCAATTGCTCGAATCCTCCCGGTCCCCGTGTTGTAGAAGTAGATCATATTGTTTGCAACAGCTCCGAATGCCGCCGTTGCAGCCGTGGTACCGGGATCCACCTTCCGCCACAGCAGTTCTCCATTTCGTGGATTGAGAGCCGAAACGGCTGCATTCCCATCGATCTGATGGAAGGCAATCAGCTGGCCGTAGGCGAGAGCGGCAGCCGGGCGTCCCAGATTCTGGAGCGTCATGTCCCAGACAAGCTGACCGTCGGATGCCCTCAGCGCGGTCAAGGCCCCTGTGGATCGATCAGCAATGAATACGAAGTCACCTCCAGCGATAATCTGAGCGCCGGCGTTCCCAACGTTCGTGGCTGTCCAGAGCGTGCTGCCGTCGAGTGCGTTCAGTGCCCGCAAGATCCCGGCGCTCTCCAGGATATAGAGCTGGCTTCCAAAGGTACTAATGGCGGATGCAGACGTCGTCGTGTCGTTCCTCCAAAAGACATCGCCGGTCATACTCGACGCGGCAACCACAGCTGAATTCCCCAGATAGAAGGTATGCTGGTTTGCCACAATCGGATGCCTTCCCTGTACTGTTCCTACCGAATCGTCTCGCCAAATCTGCTGACCGTTAGCGACACTGTAGGCACCCAGGGCAGTCGTGCCCGCTTCGGCAAGTAGCACAACACTGTTCCCGACTGCCGGGACAAAGTTAAGCGGTCCACCTGAGCCGGGAAACACATTCCTCCACTGAAGCACTCCGCTGACGGAGTCGAACATTGAGTAGGTTGAATTGACACCTCCTTCCGAAACCAGGACCCGATTGCCAAAAATGACCATCGATTCCGGTGCCGTAACGTCTGCCAGGTTGAGCGTTCTCACCAACGTCAACGGTGGGGCAAAGTTCCCCGCGTCTGAGTTGAGAAACGTCCTTTGATCGGTTGTACCAAAGGTTGTACTGTCACCGATCGACTGAGCGAAGGTTGGGATGCTCCAAGCAGAAAGAACTATTATTATCAGGAACGAAACAGGAAGCCTTTTCATATGTCTACCTTTCCCCTTTACGGGAACGCCCAGCTACCGAGGAATTGAACTGATGAAGATCAAAATTCTGCCATTCCCCGGTGTCGGGCAATCTTGACCAGTACCAAACCAAACTGTTTCCCCTTACCAGGGCTGCACTCCCCGTTTCACTGGTCACTGCCGGGGGTGCGGGGCATACCCTGTGCAGGCTAGGACGAGATCACCTTTTTCAAGTCCAGGTCCTTGATCTTCTGCTGAAGACTCTGGCGGTGCATCCCGACAGCCTCTGCTGTATGCGTAATGTTGTTATTGTGTTCTGAGAGCTTTGCTAGTAAGAACTTTCGCTCAAATGCCTCCCTGGCAGATTTGAAATCGAGTCCCAGAAGCGGGGAGAGTTCAGCCCCCGAAGTGTCAACTCCTGATACCGGGTCGAAGAAGCGAATCTCGTCCGGTAGACTACCCTCCTCAATCTGCTCCGAGGAGGAGAGGACGACGAGTCGTTCAACCAGGTTCCGCAGTTGCCTTACATTCCCGGGATAGTTGTAGCGAGCTAAAAGTGAAAGTGTTTCCGTGGAGAAATCGATGTTCTCTTTCCGATACTTCGATGCGAACAGCGTTCTGAAGTGTTCGAGCAGGACGGGTATGTCGTCTCTACGTTCTCTCAGGGGTGGGAGTTCGACCTGAACTACCTCGAGTCTGTAGTAGAGGTCTTCTCGGAATTTCCCCTCTTCGACCATTGCCTGCAGGCGCCGGTTCGTGGCGCTGATTACTCTAACGTCAACGGGGATAGTGACATCGCCGCCGAGACGCTCAATCTCGCGCTCCTCCAGGACACGCAGAATCTTTGCCTGAGTATCCAGCGGCATATCTCCGATCTCGTCGAGAAACAGCGTCCCTCCGCGAGCCTTTTCGAACTTCCCGATTCGCCGCTGGAGAGCTCCTGTAAAGGCGCCCTTCTCATGCCCGAAAAGCTCACTTTCGATGAGGTTCTCGGGTATGGCGGCACAGTTCACGGGCACGAGTGGAGCAGAAGACCTGGGGCTGCGGTTATGAATTTCGCGGGCCACAAGCTCCTTTCCGCTGCCGGATTCGCCGGTGATCAGGACGCTGACATCCGCATCTGCGACCTTTTCAATCATCGAGTAGACTCGTCGCATCAGCGGGCTCTTTCCGACCATTTCGCCGTATCCTGTTGCGGCATCGAGAGTGGACCTGAGGTGGTCGTTTTCCTTCTTGAGCCTTATCCGTTCGTCGGCATTCCGTACGATGAGCCGCAACTCATCGATTTCAAAGGGTTTGGCCAGGTAGTCGTAGGCGCCCTCTTTGATCGCTTCGACCGCAACCCTTTCACTACCGTGGGCGGTGATGATCACGACAAGGGGCGGTTCCGGTGACTGGCGCACCTCACGCAAGACTTCAAGGCCGTCTTCACCTCCGAGGTTCAAGTCGAGTAGGATCAGATCGGGCTGTTCACGACGGCAGAGGGAGAGTGCATCGGACAGGGTAGCCGCTTCGAGGATCTGTCCCTTGACATTGATTGCTTTGCGAATGCCGTAACGAGCAGGGTCTTCATCATCCACAATGAGCGTTTTCAAGCCGCCAGCACTTTTGGGATCCAATACTCCCTCCTCTGTCCATTCCACCAGATCGCTACTATTCTACGGCCTTAGGCTGTCAACGTGAGAGCTCAGGTCGCGAGAGGGACGGTGACCGAAAACCGAGTTCCGCCTTCGGGTGAAATTGACTCGAACCTTATTATACCGTTGAGCTGTTCGACCCGACGCTTCACGATGGCAAGCCCCAGTCCCGTTCCGGTTGCCTTGGTGGTGAAGAAGGGTTCGAACAGGTGCGCGACGACCTCGGGCGCGATACCGGGGCCATCGTCTTCTACGGCAAGCCTCCAGCCATCGTCGATCTGCTCGAAGGCGAGCCTGACCCTTCCACCTTCGGCACAGGCTTCGATCGCGTTTGAGACGAGGTTCGACAGAATGTCCTTGAGGAGGTCGGGATAAGTCGAGACGATCATCGGTTCAGCCTGGAAGTGTGAACTGAAGTCAAGGTTCTTGCTTTCAATCGTACCTCGAAATACGGCCTGTATCGATTCGGCAAGAAGTCGAAGGTTCACGTCGCGGTTCCCGGTTCGGGCAGGTCCATCCTGATCCAACCTGGAAAACCGGAGAAGCGCCGTGACCGTCTTCGAGAGCCGGTCGATCTCCTGGATCACCATCTGCGCTTCACGCTTCTGATCGGCAGTTAAGTTCTCGGCTTCACTTTGAAGCTGCATCAAGGTCTTGATGGAACTCAGCGGGTTCTTAACATTGTGCGCTATCGTCGCGGCTGTCTTGCCCAGTGCCTCGAGTTGGGTCTTCTGCGATACTTCTCGCTCCAACTCGATTTGTCGTTCCAGCAGTTCTGCTCTTTCGATCACTCCACCCAGTTCCGCCGCCAGCATCCGAAGACCGTCGTGCTGGGAGGCGCTGAGTCGTTCCGGACTGCGCAGCAGTTCCAGACAGCCCAGTGTTCGATCACCCGCAGTCAGCGGGTAGACGCCTGGACCTGACCCGGGGGCGGCGCTCTCACCGATCCTGAGACGGATGGCTCCGGGGAACTCTTCGTCGATCTTCCGCTGGACGAAATCGGCCCACTCTGTTTTTGAAAGAACTGCGGGAGCGCCCCGGCCAATCGTGGCGGCCAAATTGCGATAACGGGAGAGTTCAGCTGAAAAACCCCGGCTGACCCAGTCCTGGACCCACTGGGAAAGAGGAGGGAAGAAGAGCAGCAGGGTTACCAGGAATGTTACTTCGAGCAGTAGGGAAGGGGCCCCTAGTTCGACCTCGAGATACTGGCCGAAACTGCGGATGCCGATCAGGTAGGCTGAGAGAATTATTAAAACCAGAAAGGTCGAGGCCAGACCCCGATGGATCGGGATCTGGAGAAACTGGTGCCGATAGATGTAATAGGTGACGACAAAGGTCGGGAACAGCGAACCCAGCAGGGCAATCAGGACCAGGTACTCCCCGGCCGTTCTCGTCTGCCACCCTTCGAAGGCAAACACCCAGAAGTTGTAGGCGGGAATCACGCAGAACAGAATGGCCAGTCTGCGGAACAAGCGCTGTTCGACCGGTTTTCGACTGCGGCGGATGATCCCCACCTGAAGCAGGATGCAGGCGACGTATGAAACCGCCAGGAGAATAAGGAACGGGGTTGTCAGGGCCCCCAGCTTGCGCAGTGGATGCAGGGACGGCTGACTCAAGAGCTGGGGGAGTGCGGCCGGAAGCAGCAAGAGCACGACGTAGAGCAGGACAATCAGTCCGGGATAGATTCTGCGCTCGACGGTATTCGCCGAAAACCGCCTCTGAAAATAGACCCAGTTGGTGTGTAACAGGAGCGCCGGGAGCAGCCCCAGACTGGTGAATGAGACGGCATCGAACCAGACCAGAGCAGGGGCGACCTTGCTGAGATCCATCTGGCGGAGCAACAGGGCCACAAAGCTGCCCGCATACCAGGTCAACAGTGCAAGGAGGAGAGCTATCAGAACCTTCTCAAAACGCTCTTTTCGAGGGCGCTTGACGACAATCGAGAGTAGGAAGACATGCAACAGGACACCGATGAAGAAACCGACGAGACCAAAAATTACTGGTCCTCTCATCCTAAAGCCTCCGCCTCCCGGTTACGGTCTGGAGACACCGCTAGATCAGGATTCTCCCGCTCAACACGCTCCCGGGCTCGATCTTTGCCGGACCGCCCGAACTATTCTGAATCTCGACAGCCCCTTCCAGGACTACGCCTGCTCCGAAGGTCACGTCACCTTCCACCACCAGACTCTGGCAGTGAATCATCGATGGCGGGCCTTCCGGAAAGCGAGCCTCCATGTCTGAGACCAGCTTGTAATATCGGGGATCAAGTTTCACCAGGGGCAGCGACCCCTCTCTTTCAGGATTCTGAATCACTCGGAACTCCTCGTCCAAAACCGTCGCATCTGAGCGGACCCGGAGCAGGTCATCGCAGGTTTTGACGGGAGAAAAACGACGCCTGGGGACCCGTAGGCCCTGGGCACCGTCGAAAACACTGATTGCTGCTCCCATGGCCGTCTCCAATTGGTAGACCGGCGTCGAAGAGGCCTCCCTCGGATTGACCGTCTTCGCATTTCGAATCAGGGAAAGCCGTAGGTAGCCCCCTGTCTCGTCGAGGAGAGCCTTGAGTGCCTGGAGGTCAATCCAGAGGTTGTTGGTGTTGAAGAAGCGATGCCTATCGATGTCCTGAAACGCATCCATGTCCTCGTCGGGGCACTGGGCGGACTCTCGCAGGACAAATCGCGTCTGCCCCTTCTCTTGCTGGAGTGCCAGGTGTCCGCCCTTGCGGTCTGCCGGTGTCCGGTCGGCAACCTCCATCATGAAGGGGATCTTCTGGGAGACGAAGAATCCCAGGATCCGCTCATCCAGAACGGCGCCGAGATTATCGGAATTGGATACGAACGCATAGCGTATCCCGTGATTGAGCAGTGTCGTGAGCATTCCCGTCGTGGTCAGGGCTGTGTAAATGTCGCCATGCCCAGGGGGACACCATTCGAGGTCCGGATCGGCCGGAAAGGAAGCGGGCCTCAACGTTCCGCTTTCGATTTTGGGGACCTTGTGCTGCAGGAAGTCGAGAGGCATCCCGCGCTCGAGCTCCGGGTAGGCAGCGAGCTGAGTCAAGGAATCTTCCTGGGTGACAAAGCTGTTCATCAGCAGCAGAGGAAAACCTGAGCGGATCGACTGTCGGGCAATGATATCGAGAAAGGTGAGGCCTTCCTTGACGACCAGCAGGGACTTTGCCTTTTCAAGGCCCATACTGGTTCCGAGGCCACCGTTGAGCTTGAGAAGAACGGTATGCTGCTTTTCGATATGGCCGATTTCCTGCTCCCTTTCTCCCAAGTCCTCCGCATCGGGGAGCTGGGTCACGGGTGCAATGGTTGATTCTGGCAGCATCCCCGTCTCCCCCGAGACCAGTTGTGAGAAGTAGTACCGGAAGTTTTCGACCACGATGGGGGGAAGTCCTTCCCGTTTCATCTTCGAGGCGAACAGGGCAAATCGAGTTTCCACTTCGGTCATGAACAGGTCCTTTCAGTTTAGACTTGTTTTGCCTGGAGGGTGAACGCCATATCCTGACAAGGAACACGGCTTCACTGGCGTATTAGGGTATCAGACCTCGAGGTTCAGGGGGACAATCCTGTGAAAAGATCGAACTGCTAGAGTTGCAGAGCGCGGCGGGCTTCGACTACTTTATCAGGATCGATTTCTCCACTACCCCAGTGCTCGAGGAAGTGGCTGAAGTACTGCCGAGCCTTATCCAGCTGTCCGAGTCCGGCATGAGCCTTTCCCAGATAATAGAGGCTTCGCACGTAGACGACTGGATTCCCCGCCCGTCCTGCGGCCTCCGCAGGAATCCTCTCGAGCCAGCTGATCGCCGATTCAAAGTTGTTCTGATCGAGGTGTGCGAGACCGATATCGTAGAAGAGATCCAGTTGGTCCGAGCTCTCGGAACCCCTGTCGGGGAGCGATTGCGCGACAGTTTTCCAAAGGTTGATGGCCTCTGCATTCTTTCCCGAAGTCCGTGCCACCCATCCATTGAACTTATCTGCGGAGCGCTCAACGATCCTGGGGGGATAGGCCTGGAAATGAGGCCGAAGCGCATTGAACTCCTGCCGGGCACGATCCGTCTCACCCATTTCGGCGTAGATGAAACTCTCCAGGATCCGGGCCTGGAACTCTATCGGAAAGCCCTTGCCGACCTGGCGGGCCTGTTGAGCCAGTTCGAGTGCCGTTTCCAGCCGGTCCAGATGCAGGTAAAAGCGAGAGGTCTCGGCCAGCATGGCGGCCTTGAGAGGCTCCGAAACAGAAGCCATTTCGGAAGCCTTCCGGAATTGCTCTTCCGTCGTTTTGAGATCGCCAACATAAGCGGCAATAATCGCGCGGAGAGCGTGTCCGGCGGCGCTGGGCCAGGGCTCGTCGGATCGAGAAAGCCGGTCAGCGATCTCAGCAGCCTCGTCCCAGTCTTCGGCCAGCACAGCCGCCAGGCAGAGGGTGCGCTGCACCTGAAGATTCTCCGGGGATATTGCCTCGGCCTTCCTCAACTCGCCCATCGCTTCCTCAGTTCGACCAATGTTGAACAGGTAGATCCCGAGATCACGGTGTCCGACAAGACTGTTCTTATGCGTTTCGTTGAAGTCGCGCAGGAGTTGGAGGCCTTCTTCGGGCTTACCCACCGTGGCATACGCGTTGGCGAGGTTGGTGAACGTTCCGGCGAATGTCGTCCCCCTCTTGACCAAATCACTGTAGAGAGCGATGGCTTCATCGTAGCGTTCGAACTCGAGATAGATGTTGGCCAGATTGTGGGCCGCCGGGCCGTGGTCCGGGTAAAGTCTGATCGCCTGCTGGTAGGCTGAGACAGCTTCACCCATTGTCTCAGGGTTCAGCGAATAGAATCTTCCCTGGACATAGTAACGCTCACGAGCCGACAGACGCTGCGCCCTTTCGAGGGCCATCCGGGCGTAGTCGTAAGACTGCTGCTGGTGCCCCAGGTTCCAGTGGACAACTGAAAGCTTGGCATAGGCCATCGCGAAGTTCGGATCGATCTCAACAGCTTTCTCGAGAGGAGCGATCGCCTCTTCTTCCTTCGACTGGGTATGCAGCGAATTGCCTTCGACAAAGTGGCGATAGGCCTCGACTGAAGAAGTCGTCACCTCCTCAATCCCTCGGTCCATAATCTCATCGGAGACAAGTGAAACCTCCAACGTGGTCTTCACCCGCCGGGTGATCTCATCCACCAGCTGGAAGAGGCTCTCCTCTCCGCTTCCTTCCACCGTCTCCGTCGCCAGGATTCGACCCGTCTCCGTTTCCTGCAGTCGCGTGCTCAGTCGAAATGTATCCCCGGCTTTGACGAAGTTCCCCAGGATCACCGTGGTCACACCCGCTTTTCGACTCAACTGCCGGACGACGTCGTAAGACGTGGTGCGAGCATCGGTTTCCCCCATCTCGGTCAAGATCTGGTAGAGCCGATCGGTTCCCAGCACTTCGATCTGATTCGACTGGGACAGGTCGGTGACGAGCATGTTCGTCAATGCCATGCGCAGCCAGTCAAGTGAACTGTCCCCCGTATCGTTGTCGAAATACAGGACAGCGACCGAGGGCCGTCCAGAAGACTCAAATCGAGGTGTGCGGAACTCATAGAAGAGAAACGCAACGAGTGTTACAACGATCAGGAGAGAGGCTGCGGCCAACCAGAGCCAAGGCCTCTTCTTGACCGTCAAGGCCCGTAGTCCTGGATCCGAGATCTCAGGAGAAGAAATCAGGGTTTTCAGGTGGAGTGCCAGATCCTTGGCGGACTGGAACCTGCGGACGGGGTCCTTCTCCAGGCAGTGACTGATCACCAATTCTGCATCGGGTGCAATCTGTCTGCCGGACTCGCCGATCTCAGCCAATTCCTCGGTCAGCACCGCCGTCATCGTGTCTGCCGCAGTATCCTTGGCGAATGCCCTCTTGCCTGCCAGCATCTCGTAGAGGACACAGCCCAGGGCGAAGATGTCACTTCTCGCATCAACTTCCTGTCCCCTCAGCTGTTCGGGAGACATGTATCCCAGGGTCCCTTTGATCAACCCGGGATCGGTCTGGGTCGGAACCGAAGTATCATTCGGACTGTTAGAAATCGCCACCATGTCGATTCGGGCCAGGCCGAAATCAAGGATCTTCACCTGCCCATCGGCAGTCAGGAAGACATTCTCGGGTTTGAGATCCCGGTGAACGATGCCCTTCGAGTGGGCCGCTGCGAGACCATCGGCAATACTGGCACAGATTTCAAGTGCCCGACGTGTCGGGATGGGAGACCGGGTCATGCGAGAACGAAGCGTTTCGCCTTCCAGCAGCTCGGTTACTGCCAGCGTGAAACCTGAATAGGTCCCGAAGTCATGAATGGCGACAATGTTGGGATGGGAGAGTTGCGCCAGAGTCAGGGCTTCCCGTTCGAACCGCCCCAGAGAGTCGGGGTTGTTTGCCACGTGCGATGGCAGGATCTTGACGGCGACCTCACGCTGGAGCTTTGTATCACGAGCCCGGTAGACTTCACCCATTCCCCCCGCACCGAGCTTCTCACTGATGTAATAGTAGGAGAGCGTCTGGCCGATCATGGGTTCACTCCAGGAAATCGGACAATTATGGATTGGAAAATATCCGAATCGAGGCGACTGGTCAAAGGTGATCTTTTAGCAACTCTGTCCGGACAAGTTGAGGGATCGCCCGGCACAGCCGGGCCTACGTATTTATTTCTTTTTGGAGTCATCTAGTAGATTCCCTTCACTAGCTCTTCGTCTGTCGGCGCATAAGTGAGCGCTTCATGATTGGGTTTGGACACATCTCGAGTCATCCTCGATACCACGATGAACACGATGAGACTCAACACCGGAGGAATGAGCGTGTCCAACCCCGCGTACGCTTCGGGGAGCTGATAGTACAGGACGAGACGTACCACACCTCCGACCAGGATCGACGCGATGGCACCGGCGGTATTGGAGCGTTTCCAGTAGATGCCCAGCGCCAGGGGAACGAAGCACCCCGCCAGAACGATATCAAAAGCAAGAATCAACAGAATGCCCGGCTCGGGTCGAACGTACGCGAAGAGA
>CP070717.1:2700316-2707352 GCA_020350445.1 Acidobacteriota bacterium
TTGTAGGAACTGTTCGCCGGCGTTGCCATGATCCCGTCTTCGTCAAGCTGTTTTATGAACGCCTGACGTGCCGCCAAAACCGGCATCTCTCCGGCCTTGCGACAGGCATTGATGATGAACTCAGCGCTCCGGTGCCCATAACCGACTGGAACCAGCCCTTCTCCACCCTGGTCGAGCAACTGAAAATAGTCAGGATTGGGTTCTGCGTAGATGGTATCCCCCGGGGCATTCCCTGCAGCCTCATAACTGTGTTTCACACCACGGAACTGGTCGGAATGCACCAACAAAGTCGCGTCCTTACTGCCCTGACACCACATCGTCAACCCCTGTGCGTTACCGCCGGCAGCGGCATCGGGATAGCCGATGGCATCGACAACACTGAGAGAAGCGCCGTTCTCCCAAATCACGCGTCCATCGGTCCAGAGAAAGCCTTCGCGGCCATTTGGATACTTGTCCACGATCCCATACACACTGACTGCGACCGGTTTCAGTCCTGTTATAAAGGCGACTAGATCGACATAGTGACACCCGACATAGGTAAACATGTCGGTGTTCTCGCAAGTACACCAGTTTTGAAAATTGGAATCCCGGTAGTAGTAGGGCTCGATCATCTGGGCCTGACCCAACCGAAACTCTCCCAGCTTCCCGGCTCGATAAGCACTTCGGGCCATCCGATTACGGTAGTCAAAGCGCTTGTGGTATTCGACTCCGACGACCAGTCCCCGGTCGTACGCCTCTTCCGCGATCTCTTCCGCCTCTCGGTAGTCGAGTACGAGCGGCTTGACTATGCAGGTATGCAAATTGTTATTGATCGCAGCCGTGAGTGCCGCATAGTGCAGTTGGTCAGGTACGGCAATAACGGCAATACTTCCCTGGGGAGCATCTGCCAACACCTCGAGGTACAGGTCGGGAAACAGCTGATCGGCACTCACCTCGACAGGTTCGGGATAAGCCACGAAATTCTGACCGGGAAAGGCCCTTTTTAGTACGGGGTCTTCACGCAACTCAGCCAGAGGTGCGGCATTCAATGCGCATATGTGGATCTCGCCCACCAGCCCCTCACGTTGGAGATGGTAGATCGACGGGAGCAACTGTGTCCGCGTTATCATCCCACCGCCGATAATCGTAATTTGAGGAGGTTTCGACATTTCCTGCTCCTTACTCTTCCTCGGTTTGCCTACTCTTTAACCCTGTCTTTCCGAGCAGCCTACAACGATACAGAAAATGCCGTGCGAAAACCACGTTGAAACCCAAGCGTCAGCAAGTCCGCATCGCCTACGGCGCAAAATCCATGAGACTGGCGGTATCGAAGCCCTGCTCTGCCAGGTGCGCGATCAAGTAGTTCGCCATCTGCTCTTTGGCTCCGGCTGGCGGTGGTCCACAGGGCTGGGTGTGATCCGGAATCTCGATAACCTCCATCGTCTTCCACTTAAGATCGATCGTGAACATCGAATCACAGACAGTCGCGGCAAGGTAACGGAGCGTGAAGAATGGAGGTGTAATCTCCGAGGTATCGAGTTGGATGTGGTTGTTGACCTCGACAACCTTTCCTGGAACTCTCCTGACAGCCAGGATTGGCTCCATCGGGTCGAGCGGACCTGCGATGAGAGACCGCCCACCCATCCAGCCAGGCTGATCCATTTCCAGGAAATCTAATACAGTCGGAGAAATATCCAGCAGCTGAACATTCTCCTTGATCCTTCCAGCCCATTGACCCTTCGGAAACCGCAGGATCAGTGGAATCCGAGGCGCGATCCTGTGGTTCTGGGCATGGTCGGTGTGGATGACGATCAAGGTCTGCTCAAGTTTACCCACATCGGACAAATGCTCGAACAGACGCCTCATATGTGAGTCAAAGTCGAGGATCGCGTCATCGTAGAAATCAGTCATCCACTTTTCAGTCTGCTCCTGTCCCTTGGAATAGACCTGGTGTTTCGGCCGAAACTGCGGACCGTGGGTCCCGAGCAAATGCACGTGTGCAAAAAACGGGTCCGACGATTTATCGATAAACTCGAAGAGGTTTTTCAACAACACCTCGTCGCGGGTGTATTTACTTTTCTCTTCCTGGACCGCACTGAAGGTATCTTCAATCTCTTCATACCCGAAAACATGTGACAGCCGGCTTTCAATTCGGTCTTCGACATGTTCCAGCAGATACGCGCTGTCAATCCCGATCCAGCGGATGAGGCTTTGGGGAGCCTGGGCTCTCTCGACGCTTCGAAAATTGGAAGAGTCGAAGGACTCCCTCATATTGAGGTCGTAGGCATCCGCGAAATGCCGAATACTGAGATGGATACTGCGGTAACCGGCATTCCCCAGCAACATCGGGAGATGCTGGAAGGAGTGTCGACCTCTCAGAATGTCCGGAGGGTAAATCAGCCGGGTTTCCGTCGGCAGCTTACCTGACAGTAGCGAAGCTAATGAGGCCCCGGTTGGCCCGGCGTTGGTGAAGGCATTCTCACAGAGGAGCGTCTGGTCTGCGATTTCCCGCAGGAAAGGCGTGGTATCCCGCTGATAGCCGTATACTGACATGTGATCGGCTTCGATCCCATCACCCGAGATCAAGATAACACTCGGCGAAGAATGCCCGAGTTGCCCTACGCTGGCCCCAGCTCCTTCCAGCCCTGCATCGCTGAGTATCCCCAGCAGCAGCGAAAGCCCCACCACTCCGATCACTGTTTTGGAGATCACATTCCACCCGGATTGAAGCCACCGCTTCTCCTCGAGACCAGAGAGGTAGGCGAAAATCGAGGTGAAAAGTCCGGCCAGGAGCACCGTATACGCAAAAGCCCAGGGTCTCTGTGCATCGGCTATTCCGAACCCAACTACCGTCTTCGTGAAGACATCGATAGTGACGAAAGCCAGCAAAGTCAATACGCCCGCCGGCACGATCCTCCCAAGGGCCAACGCTAGCCGAGTCGTCCATTCCCAGGGAAACAGCAGGTTCAGACCGACCAGTGGGAGTAATAGTCCGATGCAGAGAAACGCAACCGGTAACGGCGCCTTCAATAGAATCGACAAGCTCGGTACCAGATCGACTGCTGACAGGAAGGATGGCTTCGTAAAAAAATGCAGCCATTCCATGAAGATCAGGAAATAGGCGGTGCAAACAACGACAGCAAAGAGTTGAGTCCAACTCCGCCATGCCACTCTCCTCTGTTCGCCCCACGATTTGGAAACCATTTCCCCTGCCAATCTACCAGACAACGACGTGGTTCCGCCAACTCAGCACGCCTGGCCAACTTGCACTCTCAATTGACCGTTCATTAGAATCCAATCTCTTGAAGGTCAAATGGTTCCCCAGGCTCTGGATCAGTCTTTCAGCAGCGATTCTTCCCTGTGTTGTGCTGCTTCTCGGGACAGCCATCGCATTTCTGGGGAATACCGACGAGTTTGAAGTCGGATATTCGCTCGTATCGACATTCTACCCGGTTCCCTTCCTTGCTCTGTTCCTGCTCCTCTTCATACCATCGCTCATTCCAGCCGAAGGCTGGTGGCAGCGTTACAGCGCAGCCGTCTTTGTACTTGGTGTTCTGCTCTGGTTGCAGGGCAACTTCCTGATGTGGGATTACGGGGTGCTCGATGCCCGGGGCATGCACTGGGAGGCTTTCACCTGGCAGCATTCGATGGATTTCCTGATCTGGATTGCGGCCGTTGCTGTCGCTATTGGCTTCAGTGCCACTCTTTCGAAGGCAATCCCTTTCACTGTCTGGATGCTGATCGTGATGCAGGGAGTTACTTTCTACTGGACTTTACGGGAGTTCGGCGGCGAAGAGTTCTGGATCAAGAAGTTCGAGGTCCACGGCCAACCTCCCGAAGAAATCTTTCATTACTCCCGGACCCGAAACATCCTCCACATCGTCATGGACAGCTTCCAGACTGACATCTTCCACGAACTTGTGCAGGAGGAGGACATCGAGGAGGATCTGGATGGGTTCACCCTGTTCTGGAACAATGCGGGAGCTGCACCCTATACCTCCTTTTCAATTCCAGCCATCTTCTCAGGGAAGGTCTACGAGGGATCGGTCACCGAACAGGAGTACTACCAGAGGTCAATGACAGAGGGGTTCCAGAACACCCTGTACGACAAAGGGTATGTGGTGAACCTGGTTCCCGAAATGTCAATGCGCGAGAGCCGCTACTCGAATTACTACGATATTCCCAAGATCTACAACGGCTCGCAAACGGAGATCGCACGCCAGCACGCAGCGTTCCTGCTCGACATCTCGCTGTTCAGGCACGTTCCTCATCTCCTGCGCCAGTGGGTCTACAATGAGAACAACTGGCGCATTTCACTTTGGATGCTTGACCCGAGCAACGTTGCCTCCCTGCAGCAGAAGATTTTTTTCCGGGACTACACCACCCGCATCTCGCCAACGCGGGAGGAACCCGTTTATAGCTTTGTTCATATCTGGCCACCACATCCGCCCTACGTAACCGACGAAGACGGGGATTATGCGGGCACAGTCCTTCCCAACACCCGCGAGAACTTCAAGAATGAAGCCCGGGCAGCGCTCTATCTGTTCCTCGACTTCATCGAGAAACTGAAGGAGGCAGGAGCCTACGACCAATCCCTCATCATCCTTCAAGGCGACCATGGAGGATCGTCCGTCCCCCGGGTCGATGGTGAAGATCTGGATTTCATCCCGACACGACTGGCCGCCCTGCTCACGGTCAAGCTCCCGGGAAAGCACGGACCTCTGCAAGTGTCTGAAGCCCCGACATCGATCGTGGATGTCGCGAACACGATCCTCAAGAGCGAAGGCCTGAAGTCGGACTTCCCGGGAAGACCAGTCTTCGAAATCTCACCCGACGAAGATCGAGAACGTTGGTATGCCTTCTTCCGAGGGGAGGAGCGAAAGGACCGGACACTCTCCCTTTACTCGATCCGCGGGAGTATCTACCGCGCTGATTCGTACCGGGAGGAATCACGCCATGAGATCCAGGTCCGACAACAGCTCTACAACCTTGGAGATGAAATCCAGTTCGGGCTGGAAGGGAATGGCCAACCGTATCTCGGGGCAGGTTGGGCCGCTCAAATGGACCGCTACTGCTGGACGAAGCAAGACCGGGCAACATTGGAAATCGACCTGCCGCCAACGACCAGCGACCTGGTTCTCGCGGCCAGCTACATCCCCAATGTCAGCCCTCCGGTACTACCGGAGCAAAGAATTGGAGTCCTGGTAAACGGCGAGCGCGTGGCAACCTGGAACGCAACGGAACGCAAGAAGCTGCAAAGCCGGGCACAGGTTCCCGCGAACCTGACGGAAAAGGGCCACCTGACAATCGAGTTCGAGCTCCCCGATGCCGCCAGTCCCAGCAAACTGGGCCTGGGAGGGGACCTGCGCGAACTGGGCATCGCTCTCTACACAATCTCCCTCACGCCGCTCCCCGAAGATCCAGCTACGCCAGGCGAATGAGCTGCCCTCTCGATAAACCAGCATCTTGCGGTCTCTTCAAGTTCAGGGATAATAGCAGCAAGTGCTAACCAAGGAGATGATCGATATGAGTGGCAAGACCGATGGGGTTACAAGGCGTTCTTTTTTGAAGACAGCGGGCTCGACGATGGCAATTGCCAGTGCGGCCACGCAGGTGGGAAACCTCTCTGCACAGGAGACCGGGAGAAAGACGAGACTGGCGATCGTGGGGACAGGGTCTCGGGGCACCGGGATGTGGGGCTCACCCGTCGTACGCGATTACGCGGATCGCGTCCAGTTTGTCGGACTGTGCGACATCAATAAAAAGCGTGCCCTCGTCGCTCAACGACTTCTCGGGCGAGGCGTCACCGACCAGGATGGTCATCTCAGCGATGCTGGAGGTCAGACGGTGGATGCGACGGAGATTCCCGTCTTTACCGACTTTGACGAGATGATCAGGGTGACTAATCCGGAGCGGGTGATTGTCACGACGATGGATTCCACCCATGCCCAGTACGTCATCCGGGCAATGGAACTCGGCTGTGATGTCATCTGCGAAAAACCGTTCGCTACGGATGAAGAGCAATGTCAGGCGATTATCGACGCCCAGAAGAAATACGGCCGGCAGGTCACCGTGACCTTCAACGCCCGCTATGGCGCCAGTACAACGAAGGTCAAGGAATTGCTCAATGCGGGAGAAATCGGTGATCTGTACTCAGTCGATTACGCCGAGTATCTCGATGACGATCACGGCACCAGCTACTTCCGCCGCTGGCATGGGATCAAGGAGAACTCCGGAACGTTGCTCGTACACAAAGCCTCCCACCATTTCGACCAGTTGAACTGGTGGATAGGAAGCGATCCGACGGACATCTCCGCTCTCGGAGAGCTGCGGCGCTTCGGCCGGAAAGGCCCGTTCCGCCATGCCAATTGCCGCCTCTGTACCCAAAAGGCCGAGTGTCCATCGTATTGGGATATCACCAAGTCCAAGAACCTCGTGCAGATGTATGTCGAGTGTGAGAGTGAAGACGGGTATTACCGCGACGGCTGCGTCTATCGCACCGGTGTCAATATCTACGACGCGATGAGTGTCCAGGTCAAATATGCCAACAAGGTCCTGGTCACCTATTCGCTCAATGTGGGAGCACCTTGCGAAGGCCAGTTCATCGTCTTTAACGGGAGCAAGGGACGAATCGAGCTTCGAAACTACGATCGCCAGCCTTTTGAGGCTCCTGCGGTTGCCGAGATCCGGCTGATGAAGAATGGCCACAAGGATTCCCAACTGATTCCGATTGAGCGCCGCAGCGGCTCACACGGAGGCAGTGACCGTCTCATTCGTGACCACGTCTTCATACCGAACAGTCCCGACCCGATGAAACACAAAGCGGGCTCTCGCGCCGGAATCATGAGTTCAATCATCGGAATCGCCGCCTATCGTTCAATCGAACGGAAGGTCCCGGTTCAAGTCAAAGACCTCATCGATATCTCGGGATTCGAAGCCTAGAAACTTTTTGATCGGGTCGAGGACAGGGGATTGCGCCCCTGTCCCCTCCCACACCACCGGACATACCGTTTTCAGTATCCGGCGGTTGAAGTCATGCCCCTTGTTGGGCAAGACC
>CP070717.1:2707452-2730565 GCA_020350445.1 Acidobacteriota bacterium
GAGACCGGGAATGCTCTCTTCCAGGAACCATTGCATCTGAATTCGCCACACGATTCGAGGCTGAGCACCTCGCCCTCTCGCGAGTAAACCTGCTTCAATACCTCTCTCTGAGCGTAAGGCTCCCAATCCTCCTGAGCTTGCGCCACCGGGAGGGTTACCCCTGCTACGACCAAGAAAACCAGCGTCAGTTTGATCAACTTCATCATCTTGAGACCCCCACCGTGAGCATAGAAAGCCGCTTCAAACCTGTCAATGCACCACCCTTGATCCCACTTCATATTGATCCTCGAATTGATCGTACGCTCCGGGACCACTAGAATTTCAATTCAAGGCCTTCAACCCTTGAGCGACCTCGAAGGCTTCCGAAGTCGAACGGGGGATGGGCCTTCAGTCAACATGCACAGCGGTGTCAAAGAGGGAGTGCATCTATGAGAAAAGAAATGTTTGCGCAGGAACTCACGGTTCTGCGGGATACCTTCCGCCGGCTGCTTCGGAGACATGCCAGCGCCAACCTCCGCAAATTGATCGAGAAGACTCACCCCGCTGACATGGCGTTCGTATTCCGGTTTCTTTCCGAGGAAGAGCAGTCCACCCTCTTTGCTCTGATGGAGCCTTCGGAACCCACCGCTGAGTTTCTCAGCGAATTGGACGAGTCGATCCTGACCGAATTGCTCAAAGACGAACGCCCCGAAAGGATCGTCGAGATT
Source organism: Acidobacteriota bacterium (assembly GCA_020350445.1). Classification (GTDB taxonomy): domain Bacteria; phylum Acidobacteriota; class UBA6911; order RPQK01; family JAPXNP01. The sequence continues at coordinate 2,708,160 of CP070717.1, forward strand.
ATTCGACAGGACAGTTCAAACATCCGCGCCCATATCCTCGGCATGCTGCCCGATGATTTGGTCAATGCTGTCTTGGAGCGCCTCCAGGAGGAAGAGCAGGAGGAAGTCGAAGAGATAATGGCGTACCCCAAAGACAGTGCGGGTGCGTTGATGGACACAGACGTCTTCACTCTCTCGGCGTCAACTCTTGCCAGGGAAGCCATAGCAGCCCTGCAGGATCATGCCCACGCCGGAATGGTGTTCTACCTCTACGTGACGGATGAGAACCAGCGACTTGTCGGGGTCATCTCGCTGCGCGACCTTGTCACCACGGCCCCTGACACCCAACTCGACAGTATCATGGTGCGCAATGTTCATACCGTTGTGCCAGAGACCGACCAGGAGGAGGTCGCTCGCATTCTGACGCGATACAACTTCCTTGCGCTGCCGGTGGTGGATATCGAGGGTACCTTGCTTGGAATCGTCAATGTCGATGAAATCGTCGACGTGATTCGGGAAGAGGCGACCGAAGACTTTCTGAGGATGGCCGGTGTCGGGAAGGACCGCGAGATCCTCCTCAAATCAACATGGGAGAACGCTAAGTCCCGATTGCCGTGGCTATTTGCCAGCTGGTTGGGCGGTATTGTCGCGGCTACGATTATCGGCAGCTATGAACAAACGCTGGAGAAGGTGATCGCCCTGGCTGCGTTCATTCCTGTTGTGATCGGCATGGGAGGAAACATCGGAACCCAGTCTTCCACGATCATCGTGAGAGGCATTGCGACAGGTCGAGTCGTGTTCGGCAACGCTGCGCATATCATCCTGAAGGAGTTGCGGGTCGGCCTCCTGCTGGGACTCTTCTACGGGCTGCTCCTGGGCCTGGTGGCACACTTGCAATTTCTGGAGAATGGCATCCTTCTCGGCGTCGCTGTCGGACTCAGCGTGGGGGGATCAATGCTGCTGGCTGCCACCGTGGGAACGTTTGTTCCCCTGATTCTCGAGAGAATGCATATCGATCCCGCAATCGCCACGGGTCCTTTCGTCACGACCAGTGTGGATATCCTGGGTGTCCTGTTCTACTTCGCCATTGCCACCCTGCTTCTTTCGATATGATTCGGGCAATGAGTTAATCTGCTGGGAAACCACCCTTCTTCAGCAGCTTTGGAGTGATCAGCCATTTCAGGGTGCCCCCTTGTGAGACAGCACTCCGCCAATCATCCGCGGGGATCGTTATAGCCGCCATAGCGGCGGTCGGCATCCGGGTGGCTCCCCCTTTTGTGAAGATGGCCAACGCCAATTCAAACGAGGGATTGTGTCCCACCAACATCAAACGATCGATCGCGTCATCCTGTTCTGAAATCAGACGCTGCAATGTCCCCACCGACGCTTCGTAGATCTCGGGAGCCTCGCGGATCTTTCCGCTCCAGGCTCCAGCCTTGCTGGCCAGCTCGACTGTCTGCCGGGCTCTGGTGGCTGAAGAAGTCAATATGAGCTGAGGTTCCAGATCAGACTGGCCGAGAAATTGTCCCATCAGGCGCGCAGCCGACCGGCCCCGATCTGAAAGGGGACGATCGTGATCATGCTCAAAATCACCGCTCCAGTCAGACTTCGCGTGTCGAAAGAAGATGAGTGTTTTCATCGAAGATCCCCTTTTCCCATGATCTCAGATTGACTGGACCGACTCCAAGCGCCCACTCCAAGGTGCAGGAGATTATTGCATTTCTGCTAAACTAACGGGGCAATTCAACAGCAGAATTAATCTCGGAGGAGGGCATGTCTGGAGTTGCCGCCAATACAACGCAGTCTGCGGAAAAGGCCAAGAAAGGGAGTCGTTCACCGAACCTGAACCATCCGACTTACTACATCAACCGGGAGTTGAGTTGGCTTGAATTCAACCTCCGGGTCTTCCAGGAAGGGCTCGATGCTCGCTTACCTCTTCTGGAAAGAGTCAAGTTCCTTTCGATCTTTTCGAGCAATCTTGATGAGTTCTTCATGATCCGCGTTTCGGGCTTGCGTCGACAGCTCTCCCGGGGAGCATTGAAGGCTCCGCCCGATGGAATGACACCCGCTCAGCAGTTAGCCCGGATTCGCGATCGTCTTCTGCCGATCATCGATGAGATGGACCAGTGCTGGGAGAAGGATCTGCAGCCAAAGCTTTACGAAGCGGGCATCAAGGTGGTCCCGTATAAGAACCTGAAGAAACGCCAGCGAAAGATGCTGCGGAAACACTTTCAGAAAGAGGTCTTTCCGATCTTAACACCGCTGGCGATTGACCCCTCCCACCCGTTCCCACATATTTCGAACCTGAGCGTTAACCTGGGTGTGATGATCAAGGACCCCGGCTATGGCACTCGATTCGCACGCTTGAAGGTTCCTCATATACTCCCCCGCCTCGTCCGAGTCCCGAGTGAAGAAGAAGTCGATCGGTACACCTCACTCGGACTGGAGCAGTTGCGATCTACAGAATTCGTCTGGCTCGAAGAGGTAGTCGCCGCAAACCTCGACTTGATGTTTCCTGGGTTTGAAATCCTTGGCGCCTACCCCTTTCGGGTGACGAGGAATGCTGACGTCGAAATCGAAGAAGATGAGGCGGCCGATCTACTCGAGGCGACCAAGGAGATGGTCGGGCAGCGGCATTTTGGCTTCGCGATCAGGGTTGAGATTGATGACCGTATGCCGAACGAGTACCTCAATATCCTGGTTCAGAATCTCGACTTGTCGCCGTACCAGATCTACAAGGTCAAGGGGCCTGTCGGTCTCACCGACTTGATCCAGCTCAGCGGTCTCGATCGCCCGGATTTGAAGGATAAGCCGTTTCAGCCTGCAATCTCCCCGGTGCTCTCCAAGGCAAAGAGTATCCTGAGTGTGATCCGCAAGCGCAACGTTCTCCTGTACCACCCTTACGACAGTTTCAGCCCGACCGTTGATTTCGTCCGGCAGGCAGCGGTCGATCCCGATGTCCTGGCGATCAAGATGACGCTTTACCGGGTTGGGCCGAACTCGCCGATCGTCCAGGCACTGAAGTCAGCGCGGGAAAATGGAAAGCAGGTTTCGGCGCTGGTGGAACTCAAAGCCCGTTTCGACGAAGAGAACAACATCGAGTGGGCTGAGGCCCTGGAAGAGGCCGGTGTCCACGTCATCTATGGTCTACTCGGCCTGAAAACTCACGCCAAGATGTGCCTGGTCGTCCGCAAGGAAGGGAACGGTCTGGCCCGCTACGTCCATCTGGGGACCGGAAACTACAATCCGGTGACTGCCCGAATCTACACTGACCTCGGCTACCTGACGACCGATCCGCAGATTGCGACCGATGTTTCGGTCCTCTTCAATTCGCTGACCGGCTATTCCCGAGAGGTCATCTATAACAAGATTGTTGTGGCCCCGCACGACATGCGCAATGCGATCCTCAAGCGCATCAAGAGAGAGGTCGATAGCCACAAGAAGAATGGTAACGGCCGGATCATCTTCAAGATGAACTCACTCGTCGACAAGGCCTGCATTCGAGCTCTCTACCAGGCTTCCCAGGCCGGAGTTCGGATCGATCTTCAGGTTCGTGGGATTTGCTGTCTGAGACCTGGAGTTCCCAGGGTCAGTGAGAACATCCGGGTCACCTCCATTGTCGGCCGGTTCCTCGAGCATAGCCGGATCTTCTATTTCCACAACAACGGGAACGAAGACATTCTTCTGGGAAGCGCCGATTTGATGCCGAGGAATCTGGAAGGCAGGGTAGAAGTCCTCTTCCCGCTCGAAGATCCCGGTCTCATAGCCGCTGTCCGCGAGGACATCCTGAAGCTCCACCTCAAGGATCGGGTCAAATGCTGGGAACTCAACTCGGATGGAGAATACAAGCGGCTGCAACCCGAAGAGGGGCGTGAAGGCATCCATTCCCAGCTGATCCGGCTATCGGAGCCGGGATCCTGGCATTTCGAGGAGTAACACTTACAGGCCTCCTCTCTCAGAAGCTTACGTGACCGCCTGCTCGATTGGCCTCGGCTTCCTGGACTTGATCTGAGCGGGCACCCCGACAGCGACACAGTTGTCCGGAACATCCTGGAGCACGACCGCGTTGGCACCGATTGCCACATCGTCACCGATCCGGATATCTCCGAGAATCTTTGCCCCGGTGCCAATATCGACCCGGTTCCCGATTCGCGGGGCGCCACGAATACCCGTCCTCTTGAGCCCGATGGTAACCCCATTGCGGATGACGACATCATCTCCAAACACGGTGTCTCCACTGATAATGATGTCGGAGAAGTGTTCGATCCGAAACCTTCTCCCCAGAACCACTTCGCAGGGTAGATCGATCCCGGTCAGTACCTGAACGGTCACCTTCAAGATTCTGTAGGCAAATGAAAAGGGAAGCCTCAAGAATGTGGGCTTGATCCCATAGCGCCAGCGTCCGAAACGATACACTGCCATAACCCACAACCCCTGTCGCGCGAGGTCTCGCTCATATGTGACCCAGTCTTCTCGGATATTCTCAAACATACTGACTCTCCACGTCACCAGGGCCGCTCGGGAGAAACGGTTCCTCCCGATGTCTCCTGCCAGGCTTGCTTGAGCAACCGGACAGTTTCCTGCGAACCCTGCATCTTTGCCTCTGCATCGGCTTTCGAACGATTCTTGAACAGGCGCAGCTGATGCCAGAGCATCTCGAGCTTCATCGCCAACCAGGCGGTCAGGGCACCATGATTCTTTCGGTAATAGAGGAGTTCACTTCGCATCCGCCAGAGTGTCAACTGGGATCCGGCTGAGGACATTGACAGGTGCTGTACGGCCCGGGAAGACTCCCCGCCAATATGAATCACCTCTATTTCAGGCCAATACCAGATCGAGTAGCCAGCCCTCTTGATTCGGCGGCAGAGATCGACCTCTTCATAGTAGAGAAAGAAGTCTTCATCGAAGTGTCCTATTTCTCCGAGAACGCTCCTGCGGATAATCGAGAACGCCCCGGGCACCCAATCCACTTCGGCGGCTTCACGGGGATCAGCAAAGGTACGATCGAAACGGCCGAAGAAGCGACTCTTTGAGTATTTGGCCGCCAGCCCCGAGATATTCAGCAACTCATTCAGCAGGGAGGGAAACATTCTTGCCGAGGGCTGCCAGGATCCATCCCGCCCCACGAGCAACCCGCCCGCCAGGCCCACTCGCGGATTCGCATCCATCCGTTCAATTGATTTCTGCAGAGCCCCGGGCTTCAGAAAAGCGTCCGAATTCAGCAGCACCACATAGCGGCCCGTTGCCTCCCTGAACGCAACGTTGTTTGCCGCTGCGAAGCCAAGATTACAGCCCGGTTCAAAAAGACGTACCGCCGGGAACTCTTCAGCCACCATCGCCGGTGAGCCGTCCTTTGATTTGTTGTCTACAACGAATACTTCACAGTCGAGCCCCTCGGACTCCCTGTAAAGGGTTTCGAGACATTCCCGCAAAAGCGCTTTGGTGTTGAAGGAAACGATGACAACCGATAGATCGGGGATCTTCTGCTCTTCGTGGTTCATTTATCCTTCTCACGTTTGGTTCGGATCCAGGCGGCCCCAGGTCTGGCGGATCGAAAGACGGCCGGGAGCATCCGCAGTTTCCAGATCAAGTGGAATGGCGCGGCGAACAAGGTCAACAAATCGGTAGCTTTCTGTCCCTGGCGCAGGACCGAAAGCACCAGGAATCCAAAGATGATCAGTATCGCCAGAACGGCATAACCACGGACCCAGATCGAAGGGGCCACGAGACTCAGCAGCAAAAGGGCAACATGGTAACTGATCGGTAACAGTGTCAGTTCGAACATCGGCTCGAGCAACGCAATCCGTCCCCGCAGGACGGCACCGGCCAGCCGGGGCACATGCTCACGAATCATCCGGAATCGGCCCCCCTCCCACCTCGCTCGCTGTCCGGTGGCGGTTTCAACTGAAGCTGGCATCAAAGCATCGACACTTGCAGCTGAAAGAAACAACACCTTCCGTCCCGAACGTACGAGCCGAAGGTGGTACTCGAGATCCTCTACGACTGAAGTCGCGTCATAGGGTACTGCCTTCAATGTCTCGGCTGTCAAACCGAATCCGTTCCCCAGTATCCCGGCCGAAAGACCCAGCCGCCCCCTGCATTCACTGCGGAAGTTGAAGGCGTTTACTGCCAGGGTATTCACCCCTGCCGTCTTGCGGTCATCCGGAGGGTTGACGATGTAACGGCACTGGACGGCATCGGCCCCCGCTCGGAAGGCCCGGCCCACTTCCTCCATGAGGTTCGAACTGACGGATGAGTCGGCATCAACGACAAGAAAGCCTTGATACCCTTCGGGCAGCAACGTGTTGAACACAAAGTCCAGTGCATAACCCTTCCCACGCAGTTTCTCATCGTGACGGATAAGAACACGGGCACCCGCGGCTTCAGCCTTCTCGGCGGTCGCATCGCTGCAATTGTCGGCCACCACTACCACATCCCCGGTCACTGTGGTCCAATCCGCATTCAGAATGCTGCGGACGCAGTCGCCAATCCCATCCTGTTCGTTGTGCGCCGGGACGACAACTGCCAGCTTCATCAAAGTGTTGTCAGCATCCCTTGCGGCACGCTTCCGACGAGGCAGCAGGCCTCCCAGCGTCAAGAAGCTCAGCTCGATGGTGCCAGGTAAGGTGAGCAGCGCTGCACCCGCCCCCAGGAGCAGCAGGGCAATCACTCCGAAATGGAGAAGTGTGTCGACCATCGGATCTACTCCAGCTGTCCTTGGGAAGAAGATCCGGAAGAAGTCTCCCCAATCAGTCTTCGCTCAAAGGTCTCAGAGAGTCTTACCGTGTTCTTGTCAAGGTTGTACTTATCGATGACCCGATTTCGTCCGGCATGACCGAGCCGGAGCCGGAGTTCTGGGTCATCCATCAGCTCGATCAAGGCATCCGCCAGAGCTTCGTCATCCGACGGCGTGACCAGCAGCCCATCCAATCGATTCCGGATCAGCTCAGGAATCCCCGTGATCCGTGTTGTCACGCAGGGTATCTCCATCGCCATGGCTTCCATCAATACAACCGGAATCCCTTCCGCAAAGCTGGGCAGGGCAAAGACATCCGCCCGCCCATACAGTTCTCTAATCCGGTCCTGATTCACTGCACCTTCGAAAACCACAGAGTCGGTGATTCCCAGTTTGGCCGCCAATTCCTCGAGATTCTTGCGATCGGGCCCGTCCCCGACAAAACGCAGACGGACCGACCGTCCCTTCTCGAGGCAGTGTTTCAGCGCGGCCAAAAGGATGTGCTGGCCTTTGGCTGGAACCAGCCGACCAACACAAATGACTTCGAGGGTCTCAATATCGCTCCGAAACGGGCGCGGTGTGAACAAAGCGGGATCGACTCCGAGCGGACAGACTTCGAACTTGCCCCAGTTCGAGACACCTGACAACAACATCAACTGGCTGCGGGCAAACTTGCCAATACAACAGACAAAGGAGGCGCCTTCGATCTTCTCGCGCAAATTGTAGCCAGGCGCATCGTAAAACTCATCGGGGCCATGAACTGTGATCGAGAAGGTGAAGGGAAAGATCTTAGACAGGATCAGTCCTACGGTTGCAGCCGGTGTTGCGAAATGGACATGCAGATGGTGAATGCCCTGCCGCTTCATCCACTGGCCGATCATTACCGCCTCGATTAGATAAAAGACCGCATAGAGCAGCCGTGAGAGATTGAGGCCCGCCAGCTTGAAAGCGAAGACTTTTCCTCTCACGAGCCCCACTGGATGCGACAGAAGTGTCAACAACCCAGCCTGGAGCGCTCCCACCAGGCCGGCAGCCTTTACGTAGAACGTCTTCGGTACTTCATCCCTCTCTTCCTGGGCAAGTTGATCCATTCCCCGGTCCGGGGGGTTGATCGAAGCAACCGAGACATCCCATCCGAGCTCTCTGAGCGACCTCACCTCACGCAAAATGAAGGTATGTGAAATCGCTGGATATCTGCTCACTAAATATGCAATTCGCTTCAACGACGAGTCCTTTCCTCGCTAAGAGGCTTCCTGTTTCTGCTTCAGAATGTTTCGGTAGATTTCGAGGGCCTGGTCCATCTTGGATTCCCAGGAATAGAGGGTCCTGGCTCGCTCCAGCCCAGTCTGCCCTCGGCCCCGCCATATCTCAGGATTTGACTTCACCGAACGGATCACTTCAATCAGTCCCCGGATCACCGAATCGGGACCACTTGGAGGGATGAGGACACCGATGTCGTCATCGACGATCTCCGCCGGCCCCCCATATCCGACCGCGGCAACCGGTCGAGCCGAAGCCATCGCTTCCAGCAAGACCGCTCCTCCCGACTCACGAACAGAGGGGAGAACAAAAGCGTGGCACCATTTCATATGCTCGGCGACCTGATCGAGTGACTGCCCCCCGAGAAGGCGGATCTCCGACTCGAGCCCCTTCTGGCGTACCAGCTCTTTCCATTCAGCTTTCATCGCACCTTCACCGACGATCCTGACTTCAATCTTCATCTCTGAACGGACCGCGGAAACCGCCTCGATCAACATCGGAATCCCTTTGAAAGGAATCAGGCGACCAACGAATAGCAGCCGTACCGGGTTTTCACTCGAAGGATCTGAGGGCCAGGGAGTCGGCGTAAACCGATTGAGCTCCACTCCGTTCTCAATCATCGTCACAATCTTGTGCTGATATCGCTCGGGGAAACTCTCGAACGTCGACTGTGTCGCCGACAACAGCACAGTCGTGTTACGGGTCGAGCCGTTCAACCGATCGAGCAGATGGCCCACGTTCCTGACCGGATAGAGCCAACCATACTCTTCCTTCATGATATCTCCGAAGCCGGGAGGGATTCCGAGACCTCCATTGAGGGGACCCCGCACCAGCGGGATGCCCAGCCGGAAGAGCGTCGTTGGAGAGGCTGGTGAAACCGGGGTCACGGCATGTGCGATATCCCACCTCTCACCGTTTCGCATCCGCCCTCGTATCCGCTTGACCGCCTGCCGGTCAAAGAAAAAGAAGTCGGAGGAAGAAACCAGGAAGACGGCATGTTCACTGGCACCGAAGATGCGGGATGACCAGCGATAAAGTGGGCCGGCAAGCCATTCCGTGTCGATGTAGACAACATCGTCCTGATCTTCGCGCACACCGGCCTGCTCGAGAGCCGCGCGGTTGCGTACATGGGTAACCAGGGTAGTCGGGACCCGTCTAGCCATCCGGGAGTACCATTCCCAGCCGATCTGAGATACCGAGCCCATACCGGGGCCACACTGGTAGGCGGAGAGTAAGACTCTGGGGGCACCTGAAGATTCGCTCACGGACCCTTCCTCTCGATCGGTTTGGCCGGAACACCCGCGACGAGCGCGCCCGGTGCGACATCCTTCGTCACCACAGCGTTCGCACCGACGACTGCTTCATCACCGATCGTGATCCCCGGGAGAATCGTCGAACATCTACCGATCCAAACGTTCTTGCCGATCCGGATCGGCTTGGAATCGTGCCCCGATGTCCGAATGGCCACGCCTCCACCAAACCGATGGTTTGCATCGCGGATGCTGGTGTATTCGCCGATCATCGTCCCGTCCCCGATTTCGATCCGGTTAAAGGAAACGATGTGGACCCCGCGCGACATGACAACATCGTCGCCAATCGCGATCTCACCTTCCTCCTGAGTCTCGAGGTAGAGCTCACGATAGAGGAACAGGTTGCTACCCACCTTGAGGTTCCCGGTTCCCCTGATCTCGGGGACACCGAGCACAACCACAGAGGAATCGAGCGAACCCTTAATGGCAGCGGCAAAACGCGCGTGAGCCCAGATCCGCCGTGCCGATTCACCGAACCGGTGCACGAAAAAGGCAATGGGCTTTAGGAATAACGATACGAACTGTTTCATTACTGCGACGGTTCCTTGTATTCAATCAGGCCGCGCGACTGGCGTCTGATTCGATCCCACAAGTATTCGAGCTGGCCAAAAAAAATCGGAATCTGCTGAAAATGCGAGTGCGCTGCGTAGAGGACCCGGGTTGAGGGATCCTTCGTTTTCCAGCCTGCTCTGAAAGCGGAGCGCACAACCAGCAGAATGAATATCAAAGCGGCAGCCAGTACCGGAATCGGCGAGGCAAGCCAAAGCGACGTGACAAGCGCAGCGAGAGGCAAAGCCAGAAGGAATCCTGCCCGGATCACGTTGCTGATCACATCGCGTTTCCACAGTGGATGCTCAGAATTCCAATACCGATGCGCGACCTGAGCGTAAGCGTAACCCGCCCTAACGGCCCTCTTCCAATACTGTCCCCACCGCATCATCGCCAGATCGTGCCCCGTCATTGGTCGATCCACATGCAGAATCAGGTAGCCACGCTGGCGAATCCGATTGCACATCTCGGGCTCTTCGCCGGCAATGAACCGGCCGTCGAATCCTCCGACCTCTTCGAGCACCCGTCTTCGCATCAACGCATCACCACCGCAGAACTCGGTATAACCTGGCGGATACACCCAATCGAAATCGAGGACGCGATTGTAGATCGAGTTCTCGGGGGCTATCTCACGCCGATGTCCCCAGACAATCGCCAGGCGGGAATCGGCAAACTCACCGATGGAACTCGAGGCAAAGTCAGGATCAAGAATTGTATCGCCATCCAGGAAGAGAATGGTCGCAGCCTTGGCAGCCCGCCAACCCAGGTTTCTCGCCTTCGCGGCTGTCGGGCGGGCGGTTTCGAGAGAAAGCACCTGCGCTCCGTAGGTGGCTGCGAGTTCCCGGCTGCCATCCTTCGAAGCCGAATCGACATAGATGATCTCGAAGTCACCTCCGGGGGATTTCATCCCCCTAATCGACTTCAGGCAGCGCTCCAAACGAGCCCCTTCATCCCGACCGATGACGACAACTGAAAGTACAAGCTCACTCATTGAAACCTCGCATGATCAGGTCCTGATAGTCCTTGAGGCGCTCTCGAGGGGAGAATCTGGCATTCAGTGTCTGAGCGGCCTTAACAACCAGTTGATTCAGCGTCTCGGGAGAGGTCGTGACAATTTCACGCAGCCTGGAAACCAGGGACTCCTTCGAATTCGCTTTGAATCGAAACCCTGTGACACCGTCTTCGATTAGAGACCCCGCACCGCCGGAGTCGGGTACTAGTATTGGAATTCCGGCGACCATAGCCTCTAGAATCGCCAACCCAAACGGCTCTTCCGGGCAGAGGTGAACCAACAGATCCGCCTTCGCCAGACGTGCCGCAACATCGGGACAGAAGCCAACGAAATCGACGTTCGGGTTTCGTTCAGCGGCCCTTTTCCTCAGTTTATCGAGGTCCCAGCCTGTTCCCAGAATACTGATCGACAAAGCGCCCAGATCCGGCGCTTCATCGAGAGCATCCAGCAGCAGGTCGATCCGCTTGATCGGATCGATCCGGGAAACGACGATCACGTTCTGCACTGGGCCAGACAGCGCTTCCCTTCGAGGCGCCGCCACCGTCACCGAATCTGGAAGGAAGTTCTCGATCACCTCGATCCTTGATGCCGGTACCCGGTGCGTCTTCAACTTCTCCCTGACGAACTCCGAGACCGCCACGAGCGTGACATCCCAGCCGGCCAAGTGTCGTTTTCGGCCATAACTCAACCGTTCATCGGTTCCCCCATGCACGATATGGAGGTGGCTGACTCTTCTCCAGTACAGGATGCGTAAAAGAATGCAGACCGCCGACTGCACAACGCCGGTCGCCACAAAAGCCAGTCTGCGATACTTCCAAAAGTAGGGGTGAACGCGGCGGAGCAGCTCCAGTGGACTGGAAAAGGAGAAGCTCGGAATCCCCAGGCGCAATCCTTCCTCAATCGCAGGGCCTGGAGGGGCGAAGAGGACCGGCGCAAAGGAATCCTGCAGCCCTTCCAATGTTGCCAGGGCCATACGCTCGGTGCCGTACAGGTTCCCACTATGCAGGACATATAGCAGAGGCGTTCTTGTGTCCATCAGGCAACATCCACCGGATTGACACGGTTCAAAACGAACGCCACAACCGAAGATCCCAGTTTCTCGAGCTTGGACGCGGTACGGCGTATCCCCGCGCGACTGAGTAAGCCGGTTCTCACACAAAGCAGGGTGACATCCGCTTTATCGAGCAGCAGCTCGATCTCAGCTGCCCCGATCAGTGGTGCGGTGTCGAGCAGAACCATGTCGTAGTGGCCAACCAGTTCCTGCAGCCGGTCCCGCAGACGACGCGTCAACTCGAGGCGTTCGGAATGGTCCACAGCACCTGCGCTCAACCGGTCACAGAGCAGCCCTTGAGCAGGAACGACTGCTTCGAGGAGGCTTGCGCCTGTGTCCAGACAATCCTTCAACGTCTGTCTTCCGTTCTCGTAAACAGGATCCGGACGCGACATATTCACTTCAACTACCAGCGGTCGCAAATTCAGCTGCGTCAATCCATGGGCGACATCGAGGGTAAGTTCAGTCGTACCAGAATTCACCGTGACCGCGGTAAAGGCAAACAGGCGACTCCCCTGCTGTTTGCTTTCTCGTTCGAGGGCCCCAGCGATTCGACGGGTCTGTTCAGTCGCTCTCGCTGCTGCCTGCGGATCAACCTTCTCTTCAACCCAGCCGAGGAGTGGCTCACCGACAACCTTCTCAACGTCTGCGGGAACGCGGATCCTGGGGTCTATGAAATCAATAGCCACCGGTGCTGCGAGGGCACAGCCAAAAGCAGCAACCAGGACCATTACCAACAACTTCTTCTTCCCCCCCTGGATCGGAATCTCGGGAGGACGGGCGGCCGTCACCATCCGGACAAATCCGGGAGCGTTGGATTCAAACTGGAGAAAGTCGATCCGGTCGTCAATCCGGTTGATCTCATTGCGAACCTTGTCGAGCTCCAAGTCGAGTTCGAGCGCCTCCTGGTACTGAGCTGCAAATTCCGCAGCCAGCCGTTCCTGCAGGCGGACCTCCTGGGCCAGGGAGTCTTCGATCCGCTTCGCTTCAAGATAGACGGAGCGCCGCTGTTCGAGCAGCATCGAGGCGACAGCATCGACCCTTTGTTTCGTTGCACGCCGCATCTCCTGGTCGATCTCCCCGAGTTCCCGTTCAATTGCCTTCCTACCGTTATGTTCCGGAGTCAACCCACTCCCTTGACGCAGGAGTTCCGTACGCCGCATGTTCAGGTTTGACTTAAAACTGTTCAGCCCGGGATCTGCACCGACAATCTGCTCGGCGTTTGCGGTCAAAGCTGCGGCTGCCTGCGGATTGCGCGTGACATCCCAGGCGAAGAATTCCGACTCCGCCGTGATCCGCCTCCGCTTGGCCGCAGAGAAGGCCTCCTTGGCACCGATCAGTAACTGGTCATACGGATTGAGGAAACTGGCGCTGAAAGTCGTCACCCCAAGGCTCTGTGCAATCTCAGTTTTGCGGTCCCGTAACAGTGGAAAACGCGCGGCCAATCCACTCCGCTCGTTGCGCAAGGCCTCAATTCGCTCATCCTTGCCATAGAACTCTTCCGTCTTGGAAATCGCCAGGTAGGTCTCGATGACCGCATTGACAATACGTTCCATACCTTCTGGCTTAGAGCCCGACAGGCCCACCGCTATCAAGTAAGTGTCGGGGACGGGACGGACTGAGAGCGCTCCCTGGAGTCTTTCAGCTGCACGGCGTGGACTTTCTCCATCATTCTGCCAGAGATGCCGGTCTTCACCGAGGGAGTCCAGCGCCTTTGAGACCACATCGTAACGGTTGATCGTCATAACCTGCTGCTGGACATACTGGCGGTATTGAGAGTTGGACTGGAATTCAAGTTCGATATCGTCCTGGAGATTACGCAGGAAGCGCGGCGACACCTGAACGACACCCTCGGTATAGTAGACCGCCTCCCCCTTGATCCAGGCCACCGGAGTCCCGAGCAGGACGATCAGAAAGAAGATCGCCAGAATCAAAAGCTTATGGGCACGCAAGCTCGCCAGCGGGTTGATTGATCGACCCGGTCCCACCAGGGGGCGACTTTCGAATCCAGATTGACTGTGCATTGGGCTCGACATTCCCGGTATTCCCCTCACCTACCTGACGATTGCACTTCCAACAAGCATGATTCCCGTCAATGGGCTCAGCTTCTCCAGAACGTATCCAAGCTTGGCCATGCCCTTCTGCGGAAGGTAGATGATGTCCCCTTCATTCAGGACATAGTTCCGAGCTGCGGGTGAAGTCAGCAACTCTTCGAAACCGATTTCGATACTCGTATTGAGGTCTGCTCTCACCAGCATCACTCGATCCTGCGCATCCCGTGTCGCACCGCCGGCAACGTTGAGTGCCTCGAGCAGCGACATATTCTGTTTCAGGTTGTAGGCCCCCGGCCGTTCCACTTCACCCATCAAATAGACCATCCGGTCGTCAGCATCGGGAACATAGACGATATCGTTCTTTCGCAGACGGATATTCAGGCTGAGATCCTGTCCAGACAAGAGCCGGCTCAGCTCGATCCAGAGAACTCTTTCCCTGCCGCGGAACACCGCACACCGGGTCAGAGCGGCCTTATCCGCTCCGATTCCTCCAACAGGGAGTCCACCAGCCAGAGCGATCGCTTCCAACAGCGTCGGCGGCGTGGAAAAGGGAACGATACCCGGCGAGGTCACCCTCCCAAGAATCAACACATTGTTTGAGGCGTAGACGCTGACCTGAACCGTTATCTGCAGGTCGGTATAGTAACGGCCAAAAGCATCATTCACAGCGTTCTGCGCTTCTTCGCGGCTCAGGCCTGCGAGATGCACGGCGCCGGCTACCGGGAGCGTGATCTGTCCGTCCGGTCCGACCGAATGCCTGCCAGTCAACTCGGGGTGGCTCCAAACCTCGATATTGACCTCATCTCCTTCTCCGAGCAGATAGACCTCCCCGGCTTCCGAATCGAACTGTCGCACCAGTTCAATCGGCGAGATTCGCTCCTCATACTGCCTCGGTGTGTAGACATCTCGCAGTTCCTCAGCTGTGTTGGGTGGGTCAGGCATCCGTGGCGTCTTTCCTGAGGCACAACTCACCAGGAAGACCACAAAAGCAATGACTCCCGCACAGGTGCGGCGACGCTGAAGGAACAACCCCCATCTCCCATTCCGACAATTCGATTCTTGAGGCACAACCACTTCCATCCAGTTAAGTAATAAGCAACCCGCGTTCCAGCTTCACAGACTTAACCCTATCCTGCTATCTGTCAAGCACTTATCCCAACATCCCCAAAAAAGCCTGCGCCAGAAGTATCTCGATCTTTCCCTTCGACTGTCTCATCAGTGTCTCACCTGAAGCGCCGTGAGACACGGTTCCAGCGGCCTTAACTCATCCTTCACATTCCTCTTCGGGTTGGCCGATTCTGGCAGCAGCACCTTTGAAGCCGGGCAACCGGTCGAACCAGCGATTCGGGTAGATATCACTTCGGGACTTCCGTTGCCACCCCAGGTTGGGTGATGCGATCAAGGTTCTGACCCCTGGCGTACGCGACCTGAACAGGTTGTAGGCGAGATCCAGATGCATGGGCCCCCCTTCAGGATGGCCCTGGGGCCTTTCGAGCAGGCCTTCGAGAAAACTGATCAACGGCTCAATCACCGCCTGTTGGATCGCATAGAAGTGCGTCAATCTCAGGTCTCTCTTGAAGGGAAGCAAATGGATACCCGGGGCCTCAACCTGTTCAACAGTATGGCCCAGATAAACAAAATCCCATCGATACTTCACGAGATCTCTGATCAAGCCCTCGCTCTCCCTACTCACGACGGGAGAAATCACCAGGTCGTCCTCCATCAACAGAACACTCTTGAGATCCAACTTCAGCGCTGTCTTCAACACCTGGAGATGGCTCAAGAAACAACCTCGCGCACCGATGCTTGGGAAGGCCCCCGGTGATTCGGGGCGAATCGCGGGAAAGATACTCACTTTGCCGGAGGAGAGCGTCATACCCGCCTTCTCCAGCTCATGGATAATCGCTTCCCGCCGGTCCCTGCGGCTGGGGAGGTTGATCACAAACCCATGTTCAAAATGATCAAGAATGGTCATGATTTCTTACTACACTCTGCCGAACCCTGAGCAATGACTCAGTGATTCGGTCCTCAAAGTTGTCGCCGTGAAACTGTTCACTGCGCACTATGACAACACCCTTTTGAACTGAAACGACGGACTCTTCAGTTCTCGAGCAGGCTGCTGCGAATCGCCCTTCCGGTATTTCATCGACATCAGGAGGCCTTCAGCCCACCCGGTGACGAGGAAAAGCATCGGCTGGGTCTGCGTTCCGAGAAAGACCGTCGTAATCGAAAACATATACATCAGATAGATGCCGACAAGATCGAAGGCCAGCCTGCCATCGTCTGAATAGGGGGCCGTCCGGAAGCCCGCGATCGTCAGCCTCAACGAGGTGACCACAAACAACAGAGCGAAGAACCCCAGGGCAATCGTGCCGTGCATCAGCGCCAGCAAGAGCCAGTAATTGTCTACGGACTCCATGCCGGGGACTTTTGGAACCGTGGTCTGCCCCCAGCCCCAGGTCGAGCGCTCCAGAGCAATTGAAAGATACTTGTCGAAGAGTTCCTTGCGGTAAGCCGCTGTCTCCTGCGTGTCACTGGAGGCCCCAGCCCTCCCCACAGAGACATAGGCCTTGAATCCCAGATAAGCCGGAACCCCGACCAGAAACCCCAGCGCCATTAACAGAATCAGAACATTCTTCCGCTTTTTTACCCGCCCCAGATAGGCTGGCGCCGCGCCCAGGATGGAGCCAATCCAGGGTCCGCGTGAAAGGGTGATGGCCATCGCGCAGACCATTCCAAAGGTCAGAAGCTGAGCGAATCGACGGTGTTTCTTCGAGCTTCCCCAGTGCCCCCCGCTCTGCAGCCAACGCTGGATACGAAATCCGACGGCGAACATCACTCCGGCCAGAATGGCGTGCGCGAAAGGCCCGGCTACACGGCCAAACCCCCACCGAATATTCGACACCCATCCGTAACCAAGGCCAGGAAAGAAAGGCCGGAGATACAGCTGGAATGGATTAAGGATAAACCTGAACTCGTAAAGGGACAGGATAGCGATCGCCCCCAGAACCAGTACACTGACCTTCGCGAATTCAACTCGGATACCGGCTGGCTCGATCAGGGCCTTGGCCAGGGCATAAGGCAGAATAACGGAACAGAGCATTGCAAAGATCAGGTTCTGTGCATCGGCATAGCCCGTCGCCAGGTACTGGGAGAACCCTACACAGAAGGCAAACCCGAGGACGATGAGATCAGTCGGAGTGAACTGCCACTGGCCTCCGTTCCAGAGATAGATAGCGACGATCGGAAGGATGGCCGCCTGGTGGAAATTGGGGTCGGGCAACCCCGGGGCGATCCATCGGTAATAATCGGGAAAGAACAGAAGTGTCGGGATATAGACGTAGACGAACGCGACTGCCGGTGACCATCTGAGGGACACGAAAAGAGCGGCAAATCCGGGCAGCAGCGCGATAATGTGCATAGATCACACGCGTCCAATTCCCACGAAACGAAGCAGGTAAAGCCAAAGCAGACGCAGGTCACCTTGGAAGCTTCGCGTCGCAGCATACATCGCGTCTGAAAGTGCGATCTCTTCAGCCGAGGCTTTGGGGCCCAGGTTGATCGCCGCGTCTGTGACTATTCCAGGGTAAGCGCTCAGGATGAGCTCTCGCCACTGGTCCGAAAGCTGCTCTATCTCATCCTGCGAACGAGGTCTGACCCCCACCAGGGCCAACTCACCCTTCACGACATTCCACAGGGCCGGAATGACCCGCAACAGCAGATCCTGGATCCCCGGAGTGGAAGTCCACTCCTTCTTCGCTACAAAGCTGGTTAAACGACTGCTGGAAGTCCGGGCAAACCCTTCCCGTCCCACCGGGCAGAGAAACCCGGCCCGATCGAACAGAGGGCCACGCCGAAACAGGGCCAGGATGAGACCAGTCAACAGGAGAACCGGAAGGGTGACCAGCAGCGCCACAAAGGCGATCAGCCGTCCAAACAAATGCTGCACCTTCTCTCCGATACCCAACCGCCGGATATTTCCGAGAATGAACTGATCGTCCAGGGCCAGACTGCTTTCAAGTCTCGCGTTGTAGAAGCTGTTCCCCAGGACGAACAAGTCTTTGAGCTCGAGTCCCTGCCCGATATAGCTCTCAGAGAGAACGACAGATTCTTCGAGGCTCGATCCTTCATCAACCACACAGTTGCGGGAAACAACCACGTTCGGTCCCAGACTGACGTCCCGGCCCACGCGGCAGTTCTCTCCCAGGAAGATGGGAGGCTGCAGGTTGGCTGAGGGATGTATCCGAACATTCCTGGCCACACGAATCCCTCCTTGTACTTCAGATCCTGTAAGAAGCAATCCGGGAAGCTCCCCCTTCAGGAGTTGGCTCTGGACCGAAAAGAACTCCTTCGCATCCCGTGTCCTGCAGACCTTCCCCGAGGTGATCTTGACGGTACCTTCCTGCGAAAGCAGTCGCTCACCAAGCAGTGTTGGATTTTCCAAAGCAGCCAGTTCAGGCAACAAATGAGCAGGGACTGAAACCCAACCAGCCCACGCCCCCTCCCCGTTCTGCGAGTCGACGTAGACAACCGGATTGCCTCCAGCCGCACGGAGACGGTCGAACTGAAAATCGATGGGGAAGAGGTTGACGAACCCGATCAGGACCGATCCACTCATCGCGGGGTCATACCGCCGCAAAGCCGCCGTGGCAGGCTGTCCTTCCTTCACCAACTGGTATCGAAAATGGGCTCCCCACCGGGTTCCATCCCCCATGGCGTCTTCAAGTTTTCCGGGATGATCGCCAACAATGAAATCGAACTCGTTGACACCGCCTTCAGCGAGAAGCTCCACAAGATGCTGCAGGATTTGCCGGTCCCCCAGCGGGAGCAGGGCAGGGGGCAGCAACTTCTCGAAAGGGTTGAGAGCTCCAGCTTGATCACAGAAGATAACGGCTTTCATTCTTTCGTTCCTTGTTTACCTGAAGTCTGCTGTAGGGCCTGGCGGAAAACTCGAGCGAGAAAGACCGCATTGCCAACAAAATAGCGCTTCCACAGTCGGCCCGGTTCCTGATAGAAGCGAAAGATCCATTCCAGACCCAATTCTCGAAGCCACTGCGGGGCCCTGGCGGTGTTCCCGGAATAGAAATCGAAGAGGCCACCGACGCCGATTCCAACACGAACGCCGGTCCGTTCAAGATTCTGCGCAATCCAGATATCCTGCCGGGGGACTCCAAATGCTACGAAGAGAAGATCGGCTCGAGCCTGGCGAATCCCGTCGATGACCTGACCTTCTTCCTCAGGAGTGAAATAGCCATGGTGAAAACCGGCAATCTCGACTTCCGGATACCGTTGCCGAACCCACTCCGCAACCCGATCAGGAATACCTGGTTGCGCGCCAAGAAAGTAGACTCGCTTGCCGGTTCCCGAAACTTGACTACACAGACGTGGGAAGAGGTCGGTTCCATTGACATTCTGGGCAATTTCCGAGCGTAGAATCTTGCCTGCGATCCGCATCCCAATACCGTCGATGAGATTCAGATCCGCCTGCTGAAGCGCTTTGAGATAGGTCTCATCCTCCTGCGCTACGTTGGCACAATGGGGGTTAACAAAACTTACCTGAAAGCAGCCATCGGAATTGAGCATCTGCTGAATTCTTTCGAGTGCACCAGCCATCGTAAGATTGTCGATCCGAATATCGAGGATGTTAATCGTCTCGGCCCCGGCACGGTTTCCACCCCCGTAGAACAAAGCCAGAATTGACCGGAGAATGATTCCGAGATCCCCCGTCAGACTCCGCGACTCAACATATTCCTTATCGGTCTCAAACTCGGTCTCGTAGTCGATACTCGTTCTCTGCCTCAACCACCAGAGACAGATTAGGCCAGGCCGCACGTCAAAGCGCTGGCGCGACACTTTTTGCGTCAATCCAGCTTCCGAAGAACCCACGGCCCGGGGTCCAACGAACGAGAGATCACCTCGAATCAGGTTCGCTATCACCGGCAGATTCCTCAGACCTGTCGCAGCCAACAGGCGGGCTACTCCGGGTCGTGGACTGACCCAGGAGAGCAGATCCACCCGTTTTCCACGCAGGCCGACAATGGTTGTCCGCTGCAACCGAATCCTTAACGGGCGGTAAAGTAAGAGCGCCAGAGCCCAGAGAGGCGCACTCAGAACCAATACCGGCACGAGGAGAATCAGGTCGAGCAGGCGCTGGCTCTGTCCGACAATGAAATTAGACACCCTTGCCCAGAACGCCAACCGGCCGAACCGGAGCGTACGTCCGATTCGACTCAGCCAGCCAAATTCGGGTGGAGAAACAGGCCTATTCATTTCTGCTTCCGCGCTAATAAGCGCCCTTACCAAGCAGCACTGCAGGTATCGTCTTGAGAAGCAGCTTCAAATCGAGAAAGAAGTCCTGGCTTTCGATATACATCACATCCAGATGGACCTGATCTTCGAAGGGGATGTCACTTCGACCGCTGACCTGCCAGATGCAGGTCAAGCCGGGGATGACATCAAGCCGTCTTCGCTGCGAGACGGTATACTCCCGGACTTCCTTAGGGATTGGCGGTCGCGGTCCAACCAGCGACATCTGGCCCTTCAAGACGTTCCAGAGCTGCGGCAGTTCATCGATGCTGAACTTTCGGATAATGCGACCGATCCAGGTAATCCTGGGGTCTCGCTTCATCTTGAAGCGTACGCTTTCGGGCTGATCTCCCTGAAGTCCGACCTGGACCTTCTCAGCATTGACCACCATGGAACGAAACTTCGGCATCAGAAACTCGCGACCGTGCAGGCCTACCCGGGTCTGCCAGTAGAGGACCGGACCTCGATCAGTCAACTTAATCAGAAGTGCAACGGTGGCAAATAGAGGAGCCAGCGCTATCAAGCCCGCCGCCGAGAAGATGATGTCGAGGATCCGCTTTAGAATCTGCGCACCTCGAACAACGATCACCCATACAATGATCTTGCTCCGATACCGGAATGAGTGAGCGCCGGCAGCACGACTTGAACTGTAGCGACGATACAGTTCATCCCGCAATGCGTGACGGTCATGCTCCTCTTGTGAACGCCCTTTCATACTTCGCTACTCTCCTTACTGGTCTCAGAATGAGCGTACCGCCTCTTCCCGGTCGTTATGGATTTCGACAACGCGATGCATTCGGACCAATTCCATCAATGCTCGAACCGGCTTGGTCACCGAACAGAGCTTGATATCGCCGCCCGCCTGATTCGCTTTCCGGAGCGATCCGAGAATCACCCCAAGGCCCGAACTGTCCACGAAGTTCAATGCCGACATATCCAACACTAGATTGGATGATTCCTCGAGAGCGGCCGCGATCAACTTCTTTACCTCTCCCGAATTCGAAGCATCCAACACAGGTCCCGGCATCTCAAAAACACTAACCTTGGCTGCCATCTAACATCTCCTTCCTCTTTTCCAGTCGAATACACTTCCGACCAAACTTCTCTTCCGAATAGTCAACGTTGTCGAAGATTTGGGAAAGCAAGTAAAGGCCAAACCCACCTTCGCGATTCATATCGAGAGTCGGGGCCCGCCCATCCGGCTCGAATGAATCTCCCCAATGATAGATTCGAATACAGACCCGATCCCGGTAGTGCTCACCGTGCAGCACCACGGGGTAATCCGGATTCCCCTTGTAAGCGTGTCTCATCACGTTGCTTATGGCCTCAGTGACACCGAGCTCCAGTTGGTGGAGGAAGGTCGCTTCCTCCTCGGGCAGAGGCTCGCAAAGCTGGCGAATTGTCGCTCTCGCCTTCTCGAGATTACTCAACTCACTCGTAAACTCACACTCTATTCGATGCAGGAGTGGTACGGCCACCTCCATCTGGACGACAACACAGGTACAATCATCGGATAGTTTTGAGACGCCCGCAAATCGTTTGAGTGCAATCTTGACTTGCTTCGTCACATCCTCGGCAGTGAGCAGTGATCGATCCGCCAGAATCTTCTCCAGAGGGGCGCTTCCAAACAATTCTCCCCGCCGGTTCTCCGCTTCGGATATTCCGTCCGAGTACAGCATGAGCCTGTCACCCGGCTCAACCTGAACCGTAACTTGGGTGAAATCTTCATCTTCGAGAAACCCAAGAGGGATGTTCTCCCCCACGATTTCATGGCATTTCCCGGTCTTGCTCGACCAGTGTATCGCCTTCGGGTGTCCACAATCGACGATGGTCAGAAGCCCTTCGCCCTGATCAATCCGGGCATAACAGGCCGTCGCAAAGCTCCCCAAATCAATCAACCGGTGACTGATATGAAAGTGCGCATCCGTAACAATGTCTGCAGGCCTGAGGCCTTTTGGCACACCGGAACTCTGCATTAATCGGTTCCGCGCTTTCTGCATCTCCACCTTGACGCCGGCACTCACGAGCGCCGCCGGCAAGCCCTTTCCCATGACGTCTCCGACAATGATGTCGATCCCACCTTCAGCAAGTTCGACGAAATCCAGAAAGTCTCCAGCGATCTGCTCTGAAGGAAGACAGAATGCCGCCA
>CP070717.1:2730665-2745819 GCA_020350445.1 Acidobacteriota bacterium
ACCCTCGAACTGGTTCAACCTCCGGGGGGAGGGGCCAGTATCCCGGTATTGAATATTGTGACCTTTGTCGAAGGACAGTGGGATCTGCGACCCGACCAACTCCACCTGATGAATGACCGCGGACGAGAGGCCGAAATCAAGCGGATGTCGATCGATACGGGAGTTCCCGGGGAACCATACATAGTACAGTACCTGAAAGTGCAGGGCGACAGTTTCATCGGCCTCGATCTCGTCGGTGAGTTCGAGGGATTCGACCAGCTCACCGAAGTCAGTATCGACCTCGGAGAGAGCCGGTTTCGGCTCAAACCAGTAGACTGCCTCGATTTCGAAGGTCTCGTTCACCGAATCAACCAGGTCAGCTTCGAGAGTCCGGACCTTCATCAGGACTACGAAGTTCTGGGGATCGAACTCATCGGAACTCGAGAAGCGCGGCGCCGCTATTACTAGAACCGTTCAGCCGACGTAAGCGTTAATGCTCTCTTCAGCAACCTCGAACTTCCGCGGAAGATAACCCGCCAACTCACCATCTAACTGAACCGGAATGGTCGAACTGCCCTTAATCTCAAGACGGCTCACCTTCGAGTAGGACACATCGGGATACTCGAGGTGGCCACCTAGCATCACGCCGATCAGATAGCGTAGGAACCGGAGATGTTTATCTGCCTTGAAGAGACACAGATCCAGTTTGGGTTCGAACACGCTGGCACTGGGGGCAAGACTCAAATGCCGGCCGTAGAACTTCGAATTCGAAATCACGGCAAACGTGGCCCGCTGCGTGGTCCCGTCCAGAGTGATCTCAAATGGACTGAGTGGATAGCTCCAGAAGCGAGTCAGTCCGGTGATCCAAAACGCAAGAATTCCCAGCATCCGCTTCAGCGAAGCCCCCACCTGGCTGATGATGAATCCG
This sequence comes from Acidobacteriota bacterium, assembly GCA_020350445.1. Taxonomy (GTDB): domain Bacteria; phylum Acidobacteriota; class UBA6911; order RPQK01; family JAPXNP01. Next base: position 2,731,573 of record CP070717.1, read on the forward strand.
TCCGCCCCGACGCCCGCCATCAGGTGAAACAGTTGACCATTTGCCTTTCCAAGGTGGACGGTCCGGCGGTTCCGCTGCAGTATCACGTCGATCGCCCCATCGACGTTGCTCGGAATCCGCAGTTCCTTTGCCAGGACATTGGCCGTGCCGGCTGGAAGAATCGCCAGGGGAATCCGAGTGGAAGCCACGGCAGGAAGTACTTTATGGATTGTGCCGTCACCACCACAGACGATCAGTAATTCCTTCTCCTGCAAGCGGCCCACTAGCTCCTCTGAATCCCGGGACTGAGGGATCAGGAGTTCCGTACGAATCCCCCCCTCGCGTAAACGACCCCGGATGCGGGTCAGGGGCAGGTCCTGCAGCCTTCCACGACCGGCTGCCGGGTTGCAAAGTATCAGTGCATCAGTTGGCATCAGACTCCATCTCTCAAAACCTTAGTGCGTAACTCGGCGTACAGCTCGAAAGCTCCCTTTCAGGACACTCTCGACTCCACATACCAAGCTATAGCAAGGACTGTGCCAACGAAATCAGCAGATTACGTGACAACCGCACAAATGGAAGGGTCTCAATGGGTTAGCCCGCAACTGCGGTGCCGTCGAATGGCTGGGTCGCCTCAGGAATCAGATCCAGCTGCCTCTGAAGTCTGTCACGTACCGCAATAAACTCTTCCATCAGTTCCTTGGAGACACCCGTATCGGATGGAAGTGCGACATACTTCCGTGGATTGATAAACTTCCCTCGCTTGTCCTGGATTCGATAGTCCAAATGCGGTCCCGTTGCCACACCGGTCGAGCCAACTCGACCGATCTGTTGCCCCTGCGCGACACTTTGCCCCGCTTTGACCAGGATCTTCGAAAGGTGGAGGTAGTACGTATAGTATCCGTTGGGATGACGGATCTTCACCAGTTTTCCGTTCCCCCCTTTCCAACCTGCGAAAGTAATCCGGCCGCTGGCAGAAGCCAGCACCGGCGTCCCCGTCGGCGCGGCGTAATCGATTCCCAGATGAGGCCGCCGCTGTTTTGAAACCGGATGCAGGCGAGAATGGGAGAAGTTGGATGAAACCCTTGGATTGTAGTTGAACGGGACCTTCAGGAAGGCCTTCTTAACACCCTTGCCGTCCTGATCGTAGTACTTCTTATTTCCCGTGGAAGGGTCCTCAAACTGGAACGCGTAGAAATCCTTCCCACCGTGGTTAAACTGGAGAGCGATGACATCGCCATACTTGACGAACTCACCTTCGTACGACAGCTTCTCGAAGATCAGTTTGAAGGAATCATTCGGCTGAATCGTCGTGAAATCGATATCCCACTGCATCACATCGTAGATCGACATGACGAGAATGCCACTCTCCCCCCGGGAAGTCAGAGTATTCCACAGATTATCGGTGATCCTGCCCGAGACCTCCGCGACATGGGTATCAAAATGACGCCGCTCAACGACCGCCTCGTACCGTCCTGCCACGTAGTTCACGACCAGGTAACTGGCTTCGTCAATATCGTATTCCAGACGCCGGAAACGGCCATCACCAAATCGCTCGATGGCAAACCGGTGCCCGGCTTTGACCCGGTTCAGGTTGTGAACATCCCGCGTCTCGGTTATCAGTTGATGAATATCCTGAGGCGTGAAATCGTGTTCGAAGAGCACATCCTGAAGCGTGGAATTATGCGGGAATTCATCTTCGAATCGATCGATTCTGAATCGATCAGGGATTCTGGGCCCAAAGAGGTTACTACTCGCGACCGCTTCAACAACAACCGGTTCAGACGGCGATGTGGATTCAGCTACCCAGGAACGACCGACCCAGCCGGTAACACCGGCCAACAGAATCAAAAGCAAGAAGAACGCCCGTCTAAACCACATCAACGATTCTCATCCGTTCCAAAACAACTCAACCGGTTTTCAACTTCAACTGCAGCTTCTGCAGTACCTCCGCCGGGACAAGTCCTTCCACGGAACCTCCCAGAGAAGCCACTTCCTTCACCAAACTGGAACTCAGGTAAGTATACTTCTCAGCCGGAACGAGAAAGACTGTCTCGAGTTTCCCCTGCAAACGCCGGTTCATCAGGGCCATCTGAAACTCATAGTCGAAGTCCGTAACGGCACGAATTCCCCTCAAGATTACACTGGCACCCCTGTCAGCCGCATAGTTGACCAGCAGACCTTCAAACCGGTCTACGTCAACGTTGTCCCAGCCAGTCGTAGCATTGCGCAACATCTGCACCCGCTCATCCAGGCTGAACAGTGGTGTTTTCTCCTGGTTCACCGAGACCGCAACAACCACACGATCAAAAATCGAACGGCCCCTGGAAATAATGTCAAGATGCCCATTTGTCACAGGATCGAACGAACCTGGATAAATGGCAACAATTTCCCGCTTCATCAATTATAGATTATGAAACGCCCCTGCCAGTGAAAGCAAACCAACCTCCTTCCCCATGGTAGACTCTGCGCGATGAAAGTGAAGTCCTTGAGGTTTGGGATCCTTCTCATTCTCCTGTTCAATCTTGGAGCGTCTGGGCAGGCCCAGAACATTGAAGGCGGGATGCACGTCGGACTGGCGATCCTGGGAGACGACACCCCGCTGGGATCCGAGACCGGGGGGGAGTATGGGGTCTGGTTTGCCCTGTGGCCGGCCGAACGGGTTGCCATTGCGGCCGACTGGTCCTACGCATCGAGAGACAGTTTCCAGACAACGATCGACGGAGACCTTGTCGGCGAATCGAAACGAAACCGCCAATACGTGGATTTCACCCTTCAGTACCACATCCCCGTTCACGAACGCTGGACATTCTTCGTTGAAGGAGGAGGGGGTGCTCACTGGAATAACCGCCACGTGTCAAACCCCATGGGGAATCCCGGGTTCGCCGAAGATGGGAAGGAGAGTACCAGGCAGGGTGTCTGGACAGTCGGTTCAGGATTCCGCTGCAAGATCGCACCTCACCTGAACTGGATCGGCGAACTGAAGCTACACAATCTCGGACAGGATGAACGCGACGGATTGCGCCTGATTACCGGTCTGACGGTTTCCTGGCGCTGATCGAGGCCCGATTCGGCGTTCGAATACCGAGGTTCCCCAAATGCAGATAGAGGTGGCAGAGTCGTTGAAACTCTCTCGTCACGGTCTTCCCTGAACGGAGTCCTCTAAAACACTCAGCTAGACTACCCGCGACCTCCCGGAGCCAGCAACCTTCAATCCGGGGCCCGACAGAGCGGTCCTCCACCCACACATCGAACGCCAACTGCCGCTTCAGGCTCGTCCGGTAAAGGCTCGGTGTCAATCGAGCCCGCATTTGTGACAACAGGATCGAAAAGTGATTCCTGACAATCTGGTAATGCATATTCCTTGACATCTTCAATCACTCCCTCATAAGATGACGATGCTGGTTCCCTGGAGACAAATACGTCTCTCCTCCCGTTTTCGCGAAATAATCTGGTGCTGCTTGAGATCTGGCTGGCCAACCAGGCCAAGTTTCGGGCCATCGTCCGCACGTTCTTTCTCGATCACAGCCTCGTCGAAGATGTCCTCCAAGAAGCATTCACACGGATCCTGCAAGGGAAACCTGACTTTGGGTCCGAAATGGAAGCGACAAACTATTTGAGACGCTCAGTCATCAACACGACGATCGACAAGTATCGAAAGCATCGAAGACGGGCCCAGTTCCTAAACCGTCACAATACCCGGATCCAACTCCGGGAAGCTTCTGAAGAGACCTCCCCCGAAGGCCCTCTGAATCGTCTGCTGGAACATGAGGAATCCCTCACTAACCAGCAACTGCGCAACGCAGTCAGCCGAGCGATGAAAGACCTGCCACCAAAACAGAGGGATGCGATTGAGGCCTTCTTCCACGGAACCAGAGGGAATATGAAGGAATTCTGCAATGAGGCCGGCGTTCCGTATTCGACCCTCAGGAGTCGAATGCTTAGTGGAATCGACAAGATTCGTGAGTCCCTGAGGAAGAATGGAGTCCCGGGCTTCGACAATCATTCGGGAGAAGAATGATGAATTGCGACGAAACTAAACTGATTGAATTGACCAGAGCCCAACTTTCAGAAGCTGAATGCGACACGGTCATTCGCCACGTCGAGTCGTGCTCGACCTGCAGGGAACGGCTCCAGGTCATGGTTGCCCTGGAGGATCTATACCGGAACCAGACAAGCGCACAACCCCGACGTTCTCACCATCGACTCTTGGGGATCGCAGCCTCGCTCGCGGCGCTCTGCCTGCTCCCAATCCTCCTCACCTTCTACTTCAGTTCGACTCCACCCGATTGGCAGTCTTTCTCAACGAAGGATCCCTACCCTTACTTTCCCCTCCAGGTTCGGTCCCTCGAACCTCCATCGCCTCCCTCCCACGAAAGAGCCATGCAACTCTATTCAGAAGGCGATTTTCAAGCAGCAGCTCAGCACCTTGACCAGCTTCCCAAAACTCCTGATAACAATTTCTTTCTCGGTGTCTGCCTTTACCTGAACACTGAACACGAACGGGCCGCAGAGATCTTTACCGATATCATTCTCAGTTCCCCACGATGGGCAGACGCAGCTCGATGGTACAGGGCCAACATCTACCTGCGGCAATCAAATCCCCATCAGGCTCTCGATTCGCTGGAACAGCTGATTCAGGGTGAAACCGAGTTTGCCGAAGAGGCGAAGACCCTTAGCAGAAAGATCGAGGAAGGCCTCCGGAACGATTCATCGCGTCAAATGGAGCGGGATGAAATCGACACCCGAAAACCATGAACGCAACACTCCGATTGTCGATCCTGGGACCACTCACACTCTCGCTGGTGTGGCCGGCAGCCTCCGCTGCACAGATCGACGAGATCTATCGACGGACTCCGATCGCTGCACACAGATGGCTGAAACAGCAAGTCCTTCAGGGACACGAAATCGCAGAAGACGTGGAACGTATCAGACGCCTGTATAACGAAGAGTCCTTTTCGTCTCTCAAACTTCCTCGCGCCCATCTCCTCCCCTGGCTCAGACTCGAGATCCAGGCCGTTGAACACTGGGAATCAGGCGACCTCGTCGCTGCACGGGCGACGTACCAGGAAGCGGTTAAGGGCCTGCTCGAGATCGGGGCCAAGTCAGAGGCGATCCTCTGCCTCTACTACATCGCCGAGATCGAATCCGAACTCGAACAGTTTTCCAACAGCCTCGAGACGAGTAGCCAGGCAATCGACTACCTGGAACCCGATTCCCAGCCCTTCCTGGCAGGACTGCTGTTCGAGTCACGGGGGTATGCCTACTGGTATCTCGACAACCTCGCCGGCAGCATAAGATCATTTGGCCTGGCAACCCGGGCCTGGCAGAGCATCCAGTTTCAGGAAGGGCTCGTGCAATCCTGGAACAACCTCGCGGTCCTATACGAGGAACTCCGCATTCCGGAACAGGCCGAGGAGTGTTACAGGGCGGCAATCTCAAACCTTCCTGCCGAACCCCTCCATCTTGATGCCGACCAGATCTATGCAAACTACGCGGTCTTCCTCTACCGGAGCGGACGTAAGACAAAGGCGCGACAGCAACTCGCGTTTCTCCAACCCGGAGCCGCTGGGAAAGAGGGGCTGCAGCTTGCAATCGCCGAGGTACTGGAGAACGCAGAACTACTCCCTCCTCCAAAGGGGTTGCGTCCAACTGAGAGGATTGAGCGACTCCTGCTACTGGGAAGCTTCGCCCAACGCGAAGAGAAGATCGTGGAAGCCAAGGCGTTCTTCTCCAAGGTCCTTTCCGAGGCCCGCCGGGAAGACAACCGCCTCCTCGAACGGACAGCCGCTACCAGGCTGGGCCGGATACTTGAAGAATTGGGCAGGTTTGACGAAGCGCTTCTCCTCTATCGCGACCTGATCGCACAGGCCCCGACAGCGAGACCCTCCGATCAGTTCTTCCCCTACTTCCGGGCGGTCTCCCCACTGTTCGACGGAGTGATCCGATCTCAGATTCACCTTGGGCAGCCCGACCAGGCGCGACAGGAGATTCAACAGCTAACCGCCTCACGCCAGCGAAATACAGCCCACTTTCTATCCCAGGTCTCCCGAGTCGATCCCGGCTCCAATCACCTGCATCCACTGATCGGCGTTGCTACTTTGAGTATGAAAGAAGCGAAGCATGAAAGGAGGGAAACCCAAACGTTCGCCCAACCCGCGGACTGCACAATCATCGAACTCTGGCCTGATGGAAATTCTCTCTACCTCTGGGTCCAAAACTCCGAAGGAACGACGTTCCACCAGGTCAAGGCCCCAGTTCCGATTCGAGCACTGGTCGATAGAGTTACGACCCGGCTCTTCGAAAGCGATCAGGCGTTACCCCGGCGCCCCTCTGAGCTCAGTATCCGACGGCTATCGACGCTCCTGGTTCATCCGGTGGAAGAACGGCTGCAGACCCGCCGGCTCTTGATCGTCCCCCACAAGGAGCTTGAAGCCCTCCCCTTTGAACTACTCGAGCTGTCGACAGGAGTCCGGCTCCTGTCCCGGTTTGTTATCAGCTACCTTCCGGCTGCTCCCCCCACCAACCCACCCGTTGATCTCGGCCTACCCCTAATCCTCACACCCGCCTCTGATCCCGACACAGAATTGCCTCCGGAGGTCCACCTACTGAAACAGGAGTTTCCGAAGCAGGCCCGGATCATGGATATTGCCGGTCCCTTCCCCCGGGCGGCAACCTGGATTCATGTCTCGTCCCACCTGCGCCTGGATGATCGATTCTGGCTCACTTCGGCCTTTGACGGAGGTGGCCGGCAGATCACGATCGCCGACTTTGTCCGGCGGATGCCCCGGACCCAGCTGCTCTCGCTGGCGGTCTGTGATTCCGGGAACTCTCGTTATCCGGTTTCTCCGTTCTGGCTGGGGTACGCCGGACTCTTTCTCGCCGGTGGAACCGATGCACTCGTCCTGAATCGATGGCCCTTGGATGAACTATCCAGCAAGATCTACCTCGATTTCATCCGGGCCGTTCTCCAGGGTCTGCCAATGGACGAAGCCTTGCGAGAAGCGAAGCTTCGATTCCAGCAGCAGACACTGACCCGGCAAGGTGTGTCGGTCCAGGGAGACCACCCCTTCTTCTGGGCAGGGATCACGTACGTGGGCTGGCCCGGCAAACAGCTCAATCGCGACGGGCAAATCCTGCCGCAGAGTACACTCACACGGAACACCTGGGGCCTGCTAATCCTGGCCTGCGGCGTCTGGCTGCTCCTCCGGTCGATCCGTCATTCGACCTCGCATAATCAACACATGACTGTCACCGCACTGGACCGTCCGCACAACCGCCAGAGACTCGGGCAGGAAGTCGATCTCGGTCTTCTTGAAGATCTCGAGCAAGATCGTTGATCGCTCCTTGTTGAAGGCAACCGAGTCCACTATCCGTTCCAGCAGCTTTCGGTACCTCCCATATTTGTAAGGGGGGTCAAGAAAGAAGAAGTCCGCCTGCTCGCCAAGCGGCGGCTTTCTCAAGAGCGTGATTCCATCCCTACTCGACAGCTCGTATTGCCCTTCGATCCCGCAGAGTCTCAAGTTCTTCTCAACGAGTTGAAGTGCAGACCGCTCCCGATCGTTGAAGAGAACGAATCGGGCACCCCGGCTGAGAGCCTCAATTCCCACAGCACCCGAACCAGCGAACAGGTCAATCCAGACGGAATCAACGACTGCAGTTCCCAGGACATCGAACAATGTCTCTCTCAAGCGGTCCGGCGTCGGCCTGATTGCTCCCCGAACCGTCGCCAGTTTTCGGCCCTTGAATCTTCCCGAGATGATTCTCATCAACGTTTCCCAAGCATTCCCTACCCTACCACATACAGTCCGTACTTCGAACGCCAGCGATCCATAATGCCGAACAGAGCGGCCAGGTGCTCCCTGTTCTCTCCCACACGGGCAAGGTGCCTTTCTGCTTCCTGTCGAGCCAGTTCGAGGAGCTTTCGATCTCGTACGATGTTCCCAAAGATGAACTGCGGAACACCCGACTGCTTCGTTCCAATGAAATCTCCGGGCCCACGGATCTCGAGATCCTTTTCCGCAATGCGAAAGCCATCGCTGGTCTTCCGCATGATATCGAGTCTCCCGTACGCTTCCTTCGTCCTCACTTTATCCACCATCAGGACACAGAGCCCAGCGTGCCCTCCCCGTCCAATCCGCCCCCTGAGTTGATGTAGTTGGGACAGCCCAAACCGTTCGGCGTGCTCGATGACCATCACCGTTGCATTGGGCACATCAATCCCCACTTCAATGACAGTTGTCGATACGAGCACATGAAGGTCGCCCGAAAGGAATCGCTTCATGAGCTCGTCCTTTTCATCCGGCTTCATTCGGCCATGAAGGAGCCCCACATTGTAGTTTACGAACAGGGTCGACTGTAACTGGTCAGCCATCTCCACGGCGGCCTTGAGGTCCAACTTCTCTGATTCTTCGACCAAGGGATAGACGATGTAGACCTGCCTCCCCTCCTTCAACTGCTGCAGGATGCTGCCATAGACCTCGGAACGGCTGTTCTCATTCTTGACGACAGTCTTCACAGGCTGTCGGCCCGGCGGCAGTTCGTCCAGGATCGAGACACTCAAGTCTCCGTAAACGGTCAAGGCCAGGCTTCGTGGAATAGGGGTCGCCGTCATGACCAGTGTATCGGGCAAATCCCCCTTTTCCATCAACTTCGACCTCTGGATCACTCCAAACCGGTGCTGCTCATCGATCACGACAAAGGCCAGACTCCTGAACTTGACCTTCCCCTGGATCAAGGCATGTGTCCCAATCAGCAGATCGGTGTTCCCCTCTTCCACTTCAACTAGAACAGCCTTTCGGGCCTTCCCCTTTACGCTACCGGAGAGGAACGCTACCCGGTACGGGGTCCCTTCGAGGTAGCGCTTGATATTGCGGAAATGCTGTTCAGCGAGCAATTCGGTCGGAGCCATGAGTGCAGTCTGATAACCACTTTCAATCGCCAGGACAATTGCCTGCAAAGCCACGATCGTCTTTCCCGAACCTACATCGCCCTGAAGTAGGCGGCTCATCACACGAGGAGAGACCATATCCGAGACAATCTCTTTGAGAACCTTTTTCTGCGCTGCAGTCGGATGAAACGGCAGAATCGACTTGATCCTTTCCCGGGCCCGATCGGTAATCCGGATTGAATGATTCTTGGGAGCCGATTCCACCTTCTTGCGAACGAGCAGAAGGCCCAACTGAAAAAGGAAGAATTCCTCGAAAATGAACCTGCGTTGAGCTGGCGTCGCTGAACGGGAGAGGTCTTCCAGAAACTGGTTTCGATCGCCTCCGCCAGGCACTTCCGGAAAGTGGAGCATCGTGATGGCGTCTCTCAGAGACGGGAACTTCCATCTCTTGACCAGTTCCGATGGCAGTGTCTCCTTCAGCGCGTCCGGTAGAGCTGTCACCAGGTTCCAAAGTATCTGGCGGAGTTGCCGAGCGGAAATCTGCCCAATCTTCCTGTAGACCGGAACGATTCGGCCCGTATGGACCGCCGAATCGCCTTCCGAACCCACCAGTTCAGTCTCCGGATTCAAGAATGCCAGGGCTCCCGTGTAGGAATCGTAGCGAGGAGTCCCGAACAGGACAATCTCCTTGCCTTCCTTGAACACGCGTGAAAGGTAGGGCTGGTTGAAAAACTTGGCCGAGACAGAACCTGTCTCATCCCGCACGGACATCTCAAAGATTTTCATCCCCCGGCGAGGAGTCGCGTAGTTCCCAGAGACGGTTATCACACCGCGGATAACCACTTCTTCCTCGGAGGACAGGTCCCGAATCCTGCGGAAATTGCTCCGATCTTCATACCGAAACGGACCGTATTTCAACAGATCCTCGGCGGTTCGAATTCCCGCAGATTCGAGCATTCGGGCTCTTCTCGGTCCAACCCCTTTGATGAACTGAACCGGCGTATCGAGATCTACGGGCATTGGCAATATGGTCGTCGGCCAGGTCCGCAGAGTCAAGTCCGGTCCGATACCCCCTACGCCTCTGTGCTATATTTCAAGCGTGAGAATTCGTCATCCCTACCTGATGTTGCTTCTGGTTCTGGCAGTTTCCTGTGGCAAGAGCCTCGAACAGCAGGTACAGGACCAGATCCGTACGGCTGCCGGCTCGAGTCTCGACCGTGAGGCGATCGAGGTCACCAAGATTGAAGGCGGGACAGGGAACACTGCCCTGGCCGAGGTGTCGATCCATACGGCAGTACGGCTGGAGCGCCCCAATGACTCAGGAGAATGGACCATCAAGGAGGTCCGTGTCGGGGACAGGAAGTGGGAGCAGTGGGACCGGATTCTTGAAGCAATCAATGAAGACCGAAAAACCGAGACGAGTTCCCAGTTGGCCGCGCTGAACGAGGCCCTGGAACGATACTCCAGGGAACAGGGCAGTCTCCCTGAAGTCGAAACGTTTGAAGAATTAATCGATGTCATCAGCCCCCGCTACCTGCAGACAGTGATTCGCATTGACGCCTGGTGGAACCCATTCCGCTATGAGAGGAGCGGTGAGCAGTTCCGACTTCGATCGGCAGGCCCCGATGGCCAATTCGGCACGGCTGATGATCTGGTAAGTAAGCACTGATGAAACCAAAATTCCTTTTCGCCGCAGGATTCCTTCTCCTGCTGATGACAACGCTCCCCCTATTCCGCAGCCGGCCCAGTTCTGTTGATTGGCACACCGACCTGGAAGCCGCTATCGCCGAGGCAAGAAGCGATGACAAGCTGCTTCTGACGTTTCTCTACACGGATTGGTGCGGCTACTGTAAGCAGATGGATCAAGTGACCTTCACAGATGCCACAGTTGTCGATGAGCTGTCGGGCGACTTTGTCTGGCTCAGACTCAACGCCGAGCGCGACGCTGCCGGAATCAGCCTCAATCGCCGCTTTCGCGTGAGTGGCTTTCCGACGGTTCTGATCCTGGATACGGAGAAAAATGAGATCAACCGGCTCCAGGGATTCATGCCCCCCGACCGATTTAGAAGAGCAGCCCAGGATTCAATTCGAGGCACCGCGGCCCCGAACGCAAGTCTGTAGAGCGGCCGGAAATTAGAGGCTGGAGGTTAGAGAAGATGCCCCATCCGCTCCTTCTTCGTATTCAGATAATCTCTGCAGAAGGGCGAAGACTGGACAATTAAAGGTACCCTCTCTGTTACGCTGACACCGGCTGCCTCCAGACCCTTTATCTTCTCCGGGTTATTGGAAAGCAGTCGAACTGCGGTGACCCCCAGGAATTTCAGGATCTCAGCACAGAACTCATAATTGCGCTGATCCGCTTCGAAGCCCAGCTGTAGATTCGCGTCGACCGTATCGACCCCTTGATCCTGCAGTTCATAGGCCCGCAACTTGTTGATCAGACCGATACCTCGACCTTCCTGCATTTGGTAAATCAAGATGCCCGATTCAGACTTGCCAATCTCGGAAAGAGCGTGTTCCAGCTGGTCGCCGCAATCGCAGCGGAGCGAGTGCAATGTATCCCCCGTAAAGCACTGGGAGTGTACGCGTACCAGGGGGACAGCGGGGGAAGCGACCGTTCCTTTGACCAGGGCAATTGCCTGCTCCCCGTCGACCTCGTTTTCGAGTCCCAAAATCTCGAACTCGCCAAATCGAGTCGGGAAGTGAGCTCTGGCCACTTTCTTCCCATCTAAAGACACCCTCAGCATCGTCAAAGTATACCACGCTGAATGCAGGGAAACCCGCTCCGCAACGTTCGGAAACAAGACAGTGAGCGGAGTTTGAGAAGTGTCTGGCGTTGACCTTAATATAGTGGGATGGAACTCGAAGTACTCGGCATTGGCAATGCCTTCACAGCGACTCATTACAACACCAGCTTTCTGATTCGAGGAAGCGAGAATATTCTAATCGACGGTCCTCAAGGACTCCTTCGCTGTCTGAGAGAAAGAAACGTGACAGCTGAAGAAATCGCCGGCGTCATCGTCACCCACATCCATGGCGATCACACCGCTGGCCTGGAGACTCTGCTCCTCTACAAGCGCTACTGCCAGGGCTGCCGGACGCCTCTGTTCACCTCCCGAAAGGTCTATGAACAACTCAGCACCCGCTTCTTTCCGGGCTTTGCCGATACATTTGATACGGAGATGCGCCGGATTGTCGGGACGGAGTTTGAAGAGTATGTCGATTTCCGCGAACTGGATGAGGAGGGAGCAACTCAGATCACCGAAGGACTCTCCGTTGAGATTCGCCACAACTGGCATCCGACTCCGACTCTCGGTCTGAAGCTCAAGACACGCGACCGGACGGTAGGGATCAGCGGCGACACTTGCTTTCGCCCCAGGTTACTGCGACAACTTCGGGAAGATGGGACGATTTCCGAGCAGCAATACGACAGGCTCGCCGGGAACTGGCTCTGGGATTCCGATCTCATCTACCACGAAGTGGATCGTGTTCCGGGTGGACCTCATACCCATGAGGACGATCTCCTCGCTCTCGGTACTGACACTTGTTCAAGGATGCGCCTGACCCACGTTCCGGATGGATTCGAAGAGCGCGATATTCCCATCGCTTCCGAAGGCGAACGGGTAAAACTGGTCGGCCCTCTCGAGATACATTGAACCTGGATGATGTGAATGCCTCTTGCGTCGAACGGTGTCCTGTGCTACCAAATATCACCAGTTGTATTTCAATCCTTAATAAGGTGCAACTCACTAAATTCGTTCTTGGAGGAACAAGACTATGCTAGAGAATCAACAGGGTAGTGGGCCAACCCCTCCACCACAAACTCCGCCGCAGACTCCGCCGACAGGGGCGCCGCCGCCGGCTTCAAATGCTTCGCCCAACCGTACGATCATGCTGGTGTTGAGCTATCTGGGAATTCTGGCCCTAATCCCCCTCCTGGTCGAGAAGGATGATCAGGAAGTCCAATGGCACGCTAAACATGGGTTGATCCTGATGGTGACCTGGATTGTGCTCTCGATCGTGCTCATGGTCCTTTCTGGCCTTCCCGTTATCGGGCCGATTCTCGGTTGTGCAGTCGGACCAATCATCTGGCTCGCCATTCTTGCGATCCATATTATCTGCATCGTAAAGGCAGTCGGAGGAGATAGGTTCAAGCTACCCGTGATCTCAGATTTCGCCGATCAGTGGAAATAGGCCTTAAAGGCAGAAAACTACTTCGATGGGGGGGATTGACTGTCGTTCTGGCATTCGTGTTGACGACGGATCTCCCCCTTCAAGGTGAACTCGCCGCGATTCGCGCTTATCAGACGATTGGCTCCCCGGTCGTCAGCCTGGTCGCAACCTGCCGCTTCGAACCCACCTGTTCGCATTACGCTCTGGCCGCGCTCGAGGAAGACGGTTTCTGGCACGGCAACTGGCGCATCATCAAACGCCTGGTCCACTGTTCTCCAATCGGATACGTGATCGACTCCCTGCAATGACCCCCTGGGGAATCCGCTGGCTAATTTCCAACCCTGTTCGTTTCCCCGGTGTATAGTTGTACTGTCCCACTGGCCCGGAGTCCTGTTCAAATGCAGTAACTCACCGGCAGACAGTCCGAGGAACCCACATGACGAACAAACGATTGGTAGTCGGCATATCAGGCGCTTCAGCCCCGATCTTCGGCGTACGGACCCTTGAACTCATGAAACAGGTCGAGGGAGTTGAGACCCACCTGGTCTACAGTGCAGCGGCGGTCCGGACGATCGAACTCGAAACCCAACTGACGATCAGTGCCATCCAGGATCTGGCCGATGTCGTGTATGAACCAGTTGATATCGCCGCCTCCATCTCCAGCGGGTCGTTCCGAACGATGGGGATGATCATTGCCCCCTGTTCGATGAGTACGCTGGCCTGTATCGCCACATCGGTTTCCAAGGACCTCCTCACCCGGGCGGCTGATGTCACACTCAAGGAGAGGCGGCCTCTCGTGCTTCTGTGTCGGGAATCTCCTTTGCACCTGGGACATCTGCGCAGGATGGCGGAGGCCACCGAGATGGGCGCCGTCATTGCCCCGCCCATTCCCTCCTTTTACCACGCCCCCCAATCGATTGATGATCTCATCAATCATTCGATCGGAAGGGCCCTGGATATCTTTGGCCTGGACCTTCCCTGGATGAAGCGCTGGCAATCCCCCTCACCCTAACCCCGTACCGCACCTTTTTGGGCCTGGGGCCTGGGGCGTGGGGCCTGGGGCGGTTTGCGAATGGCTCTCAGGTAACCCGGTCCCCCGGTCACCCCCAAAGACAAGCTGGAAGCTTGTCGTACGACAACCCCAAAGCCAAGCTGGAAGCTTGTCGTACGACAACCCTCCGGGTTGTCTCTCCCAACACTCCCAG
>CP070717.1:2745919-2773560 GCA_020350445.1 Acidobacteriota bacterium
AAGTGAAGGATGAGTGCCGTGTCATAACTGTGATCGACTACTTCCCGCGCCGCGGTCGGCGCCGGCGGGCCAATAAACGCCGACTGCACGGCTCCAATCCTGGCCAGGGATCGACAACCCTCGACAAAGGCAGCCTTCTCTTCCTCGGTCACCCCGTCGTTGAGCCAGAAAAAAACGGTGTGTATCAAAGCAGGCTTTTCCTCCTGCAACTGGCTCAGTTCACTTTGCAGGGCTTCCACCTTCTGGTTGGCCTCCGCCAGCTGACCTTCCAACGCACCATCGCTGCAAGCCGTTAAACCCAACTGAAACAGGAATACAGTTCCGAACACGTACACCACATGTCTCATGTCAAAGAACATAACACCATCAGAGGCGAGTCGCTATTCAAACCGTTCAGCCGTCAAAGAGGACTCAAGCTCCAGCATTATTCGTGTTTGACTCTTTGAGCTGGCTGTCACTAGACTCGTCCCAGGATGACGACGCGTGCGCACACTCTTCTGTTCTTCGTCTTTGCGATTGTTTCGATTCCGCAATTGCGGGGACAAGTTAACCCTTCGGATTGGGAGGTGCTGGCATTCAGCAGTGAGAATCTGATCACTGGCGAAATCGCCGCACGCTCTATCGACGCGGACCCAGAGAGCCAATGGCATACCCGCTGGCATGACACCCGCGGCTCCGCAGCTGCCGAACCGCCGCACTCGATTACCGTTGATATGAAGAGGTCTCACATAGTGACTGCATTGCGCTATCGTGCGCGGGCCCACGGCGAAGGAGGGCTCCCGCTCGAATACGTTCTCGAACTCAGCTCAGACGGAACCAGGTGGGATGTCGCGAAGAAGGGGGCTTTCGAGTTTCGGAGCCGGATGTCTCCTCACGCCGTCATTTCACTCGAACAACCTGCCGAGGCACGGCTCTTTCGGCTGACTATCTTGTCCTTGTCTGATTCTGGGCAAGCCAAAGAACCTGGCTTGGTCGTCGGGGAACTGGAGATTGCATCCGTCGATGTACCCTTGATGCCCACAACGTTGATACCGGTCAGGCAGAGCCGCGAATGGAACTACGGGGGCTACGACTGGGCTGAGCGGCATCGTGCGCTGAAGGCCTTTAATTCGAACACCCATCCTCAACTGGTCTTTCTGGGTGATTCGATTACTCACAGGTGGGGTGCCGAACCTACTGATGTGACCCCGCAGACTGGTACCACGGTATGGAAGAAATACTATGGCAGGCGCAATGCGGTTAGTCTTGGGTATGGGTGGGACCGGGTCGAGAATATGCTCTGGAGGATTCAAAATGGTGAGTTGGAAGACACCGACCCCAAGCTGGTTGTTGTAATGGCAGGGACCAACAATTTTGAAGTCAACACACCTGAAGAAATCGCGCTTGGAGTAGCCCGGCTCTGCGAAGAAATCCACCTCAGAAAACCGCGGACTTCGATTCTGCTTCTGGCAATCTTTCCACGGGGGCGGCAGGGCACATTTCCGGAACTTGAAGAGGCCAACAGACTTTTGAGCCACCTCGGGCAGCGAAGCTACATCGCATTCAAAGACATTTCGTCAGCCTTCCTCGAGGAAGATTCCCAATTGTCCGAGAAGGTGATGCCCGACTTGCTGCACCCCAGCGAAGATGGATACTACCGGTGGGCTCGAGCGATAGAAGCCGATGTGTCCCGGGTATTGAACGATACCCCCATATCGGAATAGACAGCTCGGGGCAAAGGAGACCAAAGTGATAGAAGACAAGAAACTAACCCGAAGGCGCTTTATCCAGGTGGGAGGTGCAGCCCTTGCAACTGCCATGCCCCATAGGTCGGCTAACGCGAAGATGGCGTCAGAGGAAACAGCCAATGCCATTCCGAAATGGAAGGGTTTCAATCTGCTCGATTACTTTTCTCCAAATCCTCAGCATAACTATGCCCGGACGACAGCAGACGACCTGAAGTGGATGGTGGACTGGGGCTTCGACTTTGTCCGTTTCCCGATGGCGTATCCTCGTTACATTAGATTCGACCGCTCCCGCCAGATCACTCCCGCGGAAGTCTGTGCATTTGATGACGACGAGGTTTCGAAGATCGAAGAACTGGTTCGCCAGGCTCAGGATGCCGGACTTCACGTCAGCCTGAATCTCCATCGTGCCCCCGGCTACTGCGTCAATGCCGGATTCTACGAGCCGTTCAACCTCTGGAGGGACGAAGAAGCACTCGATGCCTTCTGTACGCACTGGGGAATGTGGGCGGAGCGCTTCAAGGATCTCTCCTCCGAAAAGATTAGTTTCGACCTCGTGAATGAGCCCAGCCTGCGCGAGGATATGAATGATCAGCATTCGGGTCGAAGTTCGATCCCCGGCGAGATTTATCGTAGAGTCGCTGAGGCGGCGGCGAAGGCGATTCGCAAACACAACCCCAACCATCTGATCGTCGCGGATGGCAACGATGTCGGGCAGTCGGTCATCCCCGAGATCACGGACCTGAACATTGCGCAGAGTTGCCGCGGCTACTTTCCGCACTATATTTCCCACTATCGCGCTCCCTGGGTGTTCAAGAACCCCGATGACGCACCCAAACCGGTCTGGCCTGGCGAGATCGAGGGGAGGACTTTCGGACGCAAGGATCTCGAAGAATTTTACCGGCCGTGGATTGAACTCAAGAATCAGGGTGTTGGAGTGCATTGCGGTGAATGCGGGTGCTGGAAGGAAACACCCCATGAGGTCTTCCTCGCCTGGTTCGTAGATATCCTCGATATCCTGAGTTCCAATGGGATCGGATTTGCCTTGTGGAATTTCAGAGGAGACTTCGGAATCCTCGATTCAGGCCGCAGCGATATCTCTTATGAGGACTGGTACGGGCACAAGCTTGACCGGAAACTACTCGACCTTCTGCTCAAAGCCTGAGAAGGAACAGGACGACCTACGACCACCATTAGACAACGAGTTCAACACTCCAGGCTGGTGGCACTCCCGCCGAACTTCCTCTCAGAAGGCGAATTCGAACCGACCTCCCACAACCAGGGAAGAAGAGACTCCCGGGAGTGCTCCCGGATTGAAGATCCACTGGAAATCGGGCTGTATCATTAGCCACGGTCTCAGAGGCCATTTGTAGGTAAGCTCGAGTACGGCTTCGGGAACTTCAGAGGCTGCGAACTCGTCCTGAAGGGGTGCCCTCCCGGCAAGGGCCAGCGCTATTCCCAGTTCATCGGCACCTCCCGGTCGCAGGTTTCTCCACACCATGCCGAAGCCCAGATAGGAATCCACCGGGCTCACCCTTCCAGCAGCCTGCCCGATTCGAGCAAAGAAAGCCAACTCGCGTCCCTGATCACCGATTTCAATAGCGTCTCGTTCCACGTAGGCATAGGCGCCCCGACCGCGTCTTCCCATCCCCCAGGGAGAATAGCTCCAGTATCCGGCCGCAAAACTGATCGGGAGACGGCCGGAGCGGACCTCGATTTCCGTGGCGACCAGGAAATCGTCCGCCGTGCCCTCCCAGTCGAGCATTCCCGCAAACCCATCCGCAACAGCGCCCTTTATCTGAATCCCACTCACAGGCCGGTAACTGGCTCGCACCGCAGTTGTCGTGAAGGGAAAGATCGAGGGTCCAACCAACCCACTGAGCCCAAACTCAGGGCCCACACCATGAGAACTGTTCAGAAAGAGCTGGGCCGACTCAATCGAGTCAAACTCGGAGTTCACATCATAGCGTCCGACGAGAAGCGAGACCTTTTCCGCTGCCAGTGACTGCTGAAACCAGGCTTCAAAGAGCCTCCAACCTCTTGGGGCTTCGATGTTGCTGAGCCCCTGAAGATCGCCGACCCTTCGACTGATTGATCCCCCATGCGTTCCGTGGACCCGCACCAAAAACTGGCCGCCCGTCCAGGGGAGGAACGCATCGCCCTCTACCGCCATGCTGATTTCCAGCAGATCAAGGTAGTCGGTACCTCGACTCAACCCTCCGTAGACATTTCCCAGGACCTCCGCAGTGTAGCTCCACTCGAAATCGATCTGTTGAAATATCGATGGCCCGGGTTCCGAGATATCGGGGACTGGCTCAACCGGAACAGGGTCCGAGGCCAGGGTATCAGGTGAGAAGATTCCAAAAGCTAGAAAAGCACCCACTACTACCGCATATGAAGATGATCGCATCCGGTCCCCTCTCCGCCCTATATCTTATTGATATTGAAATTCATTTTCAATAAGAAGGTGCAGGGAAAGGGTCATCTCTCTTTTTGATGGCACCGATTTCGTTCAACGTCTATGATTGGGAGACAACCTCAGGAACCCTTGATCTGAGGAAGATGGAAACTCACCTTCTAGACCGTAGGAGTAGACTGTGACGAGATTGAGCCGACCTCTTTCATTGATCCTTGCGACCCTTATGATCCTGTCGATTTCTTCGGCCATGGGATTGGCCCAGGAGGCAGACGCAGATGGATTTCGCCCTCTTTTTGATGGGAAGACGTTGAACGGTTGGGTCCAACATGGTGGGAAGGCCACCTATGAAGTAGTGGATGACGCCATCGTGGGAACGTCTGTACCCGATACCCCCAACAGTTTCCTCTGTACCGATCGCGACTATGCTGACTTCATCCTCGAGCTGGAGTTCAAGGTCGACGACGGGCTCAACTCGGGCATCCAGATCCGGAGCCTTGTTTTCGACCATGAGACTACGGTTTCACTTGAGGGAAGCGACGGGAAGATCCAGGAGCGCAAGATTCCGGCGGATCGTGTCCACGGATATCAGGTCGAAATCGACACCTCGGAACGAGCCTGGACAGGTGGAATCTATGACGAAGCTCGACGGGGATGGCTGTTCAACTTAGAGAACGATGAAGTCGCACGCGGTGCTTTCCGGCAGGGAGAGTGGAACCGTTTTCGCATTGAAGCGGTCGGAGACTCTATTCAGACGTGGGTCAACGGCACTCCAGTCGCGAAGTTGACTGATGACATGACGCTCAGTGGCCTGATCGCACTGCAGGTCCACGGAGTTGGGAACCGTCCCGACCGGGTCGGGAAACAGATCCGCTGGCGTAACATCCGGATCAAGGAAATCGAATAGAGAGGCCCCGGGGATTTCCCGGGCCTTTCCAGGTCCACCGCAGGGTCAGGCGGTCCGCTTGCGAATCGCCACCCAACCCTGCTCTTCGAGACGAATCGCTTCCAACCCTGCGGGGGCAGTTTCACTCGAGGCCAGTTCCCTGAGGCTGTTTCGGAAAGCCTCTCCTTCGGGATCGCTCAGAGTGAGTAGCGCTTGTCGACTGGACGCAACAATCTGGCCGGTTCGGTCGATGATGACTGCTGCCTTGCCATACTGATCGAGGAAACGGATCAGGGCCACCCTCTGCAGTTTGTCAAGGGTGTCCTTCCTATCGCCACCGGTCTTGCCTGCCTCCCCAGTTCGGTCCAACACTTCGTTGAGCGCATCGAAGATGCTCCGAATTTCCCGAGAAAGGTTCAAACCATAGCACCGTCGATGGACGTCTCCGTTACGATGAGCCTGTAGCACCCGGTTCAGCTCCATCAGAGGTGACACCAGTTGCTTTTCCAACCGTCCAATTACAAGCAGGCTGATCACGAGAGAAATCAGACTCAGGAAAGCCGCCGCCCAGGCCCCGGCCGTTCCCAGCCGTTGCGCCTCCAGATCGACTTCCATCATCGCTGCACGGTTGATTCTTGAAAGCCTGAGTACGTCTTCGGTAATCAGTGCAACGGTCTTCGGGTCTCCTTCGAAAGCCGCCCCGGCGAGCTCCTCAATGCGGTTCAAAACCGGGACCTCTTCCACTTCGGTGATGTTTCGTTTTGCTCTTGCAAGGGAATCCCGAAAAGAGGATTGTGCTTCGGCACCCAGTTGCACGCCGCTCTCGACCTCGGTCAAGCGGGCCAGCATCACTTCTCCAGCCCGATTTGACTCCACGTTTTCTTCGAGAATCTTGCCAATCGCGGGGCTCATTCGGGTCAGCAGGCCGATCGCTCCGAAGGCCAGCAGCACATTCAGTAGAATCAGGATCCCCACCCCGATAAGAAAATCTCGCTTGAGCTGCATTTCCTAGCTCCGATCCATCAAGCGGTTTACGGCACCTTCCCGCGAGATGACGATGAGCCTCGACCCTGCCCGCACGGGTTGACTCGGATCGGGCACGACAACCTTCTGGTCCTCTTCACGAATGGCTACCACCGTAATCCCGAAGCGACGCGGCAGTTGCAGATCCGCCAGTGTATGTCCTGTTATCAAGTCGGGGGCCTCGAATTCACTGATAATCAGCCCCTTACCAAGTCTGAGCTCGCCAACTATACTCTCGTGCAGGACCTGGCTGGCAAAACTGTCGCCAAACTCCTTTTCCGGGTTGACGACCAGATCAGCACCCACGAGCTTCAGAATACGCTCATGAAGGTCGTCGCTTGCACGGGCGATCACCCTCTTGGCGCCCATTTGCCTCAGCAACGCCGTACAGATGATCGAAGCCTCTCGTGATTCCTCCCCGATGGCACAGATACAGACTTCCCGCCGTTCGGGCGATGTCCGGGCCAGAGCATCCGAATCCGTGGCGTCGAAGCTAACCGCCTCGGTGGCAAACCCTGATGCGATCCGCACGAGATCCTCCCGCTGGTCGATGGCAAGCACTTCGACTCCGCGCCTGGAGAGGCTCCGCGCCACCGACATCCCAAAATGTCCCAACCCAATGACGATTACTTGTTTCTGCATAATGATTTCCTAGCCCACATCGATTTCTTCCTCGGGCCGCTTCCAGACCGTTTCATGACGCCTCTGGCTCAGGAAGACAAACAAGGTCAGAGGCCCAATTCGACCGGCATACATACAGGTGATAATGATCCCTTTCCCGATGCCATCCAGCATGGCCGTCCCTCCCAGTGATAGACCGACCGTCCCCAGCGCGGAAACAACTTCGAACAGCCCGACATCCGAGGGAATTACCTGGGTGATCTGCATGAGGGAGAATGCCAGCAGACCCGCGGCCGTTCCAACGGTTGTAATAGCCGCCGCACGATAGACTGTCCGATGCGGAATCGTTCGACCGAAAGCACGGACTGTCGAATGCCCTCTGACCGCAGCAACCACCGAGAGCAACAGGATTGATGCCGTTGTAGTCTTAATACCGCCAGCTGTGCCACCCGGACTGCCTCCGATAAACATCAGCAGCATCATCAGCGTCAACGTCACCGGCCTCAACCCGACCAGGTCAACCGAGTTGAAACCGGCCGTCCTCAAGGTCACAGATTGAAACCAGGCGTTGTGAATCTTGTCCCAAAACGACATTGCCGAGAGCGAATTTGTCCACTCGACCATAAGAATGACGACAAACCCCAGGACCAGCAGGAGCGAAGTAGCGACCAGCACGATCTTGAACTGAGCTGGAATCGGCTCGACTCGCCCCCGGAGAAATCGGGGAAGGGCAAAGACAACGGCAGGTGAAAGCCCCCCCAGAATGATCAAGATCCCTACAACGTTAAGAATCCAGGGGTCTTGGTTATAGGGAATCAGGCTATTGCTCTGCAGGGCGAATCCGGCATTACAGAACGCCGAGATCGAGGTGAATCCCGCCCGCCAGGCTGCTCGCGAGAGCGAGTCTCCATGCATGACAAACCGGGCAAGGAGCAGGAGAGCCCCAACGGACTCGACGACGAGAGTGAACAGGAGCAGGGTACGCGCCGAACTGAAGATTCGCCGGCGATCTCCCGGCGAGACGAGCCGGGCCACTGCGCCTTCGTGTCTCAGACTTATCCGTCCACCAAACAACTGGAGTGCAATCGTTGAAAAGGTCATGATCCCCAGCCCGCCCAACTGGATGAGGATGATTATCACGACCTGTCCGCCGGTACTGAAATCCTTTGCTGTATCCAGCACAACGAGCCCAGTGACGCAGACCGCGCTAACCGCAGTGAAAGCGGCATCGACGAGCGATACTCCAACACCCGGTGCTGCTGCAAACGGGAGTGCCAGGAGAATCCCTCCGATCAAACATAGTCCGAGAAAGGTTGCAACTAACAACCGTTCGGGATGACCCAAAACCGGTTCCCACCACTGCAGCAGGCCCGCCGGTCTGAACCGGTCACTCCAGGGAAGAATCAGGCAAGCCGTGAAGGGAACGACCAGGGCGGAAGCGAAATCACCGGCCAACTCCCCATTGCCTCCAAGGAGGCTTCCCAAAAACAGCAGGAATGCCAACAAGATAGCAGCCGAACGCCACCGATACCGTTGAGCGAACTCGAACAACCACAGGCCAGTGAGAATGAATGAAACAGCGAGAGACATCGTCAGCCAGAAGAGTGCGGCCCGATCATCCTGCAAAACACCCGCCATCGAAAGCACAACCCAAAGTCCAATGATGGTCAGGGCACCTGCACGTGCTCTTGTCGCAAGCTCCAGCATCGGGCTGGAGCGGGGGGAAAGCATCAGTCTTCCCGGCCCCTTCCAAAGCGAGAACAGGGCAAGTGTGGTGATCAGTAACACTGCCAGTGCGGTAGACGGCCTTGCAGGCACGGTCACGGCCAGCAATGAAACCAGGCTGAGGATCCCGAGGGTCGCAGCAACCCTTCGCAAGCGAAGCCGAGTTGACAGCCAAATCGCTCCGAGAGCCAGGAGAATGGCTACCCCCACGGCGGCAACATCCAGCAAGGTGGGCTTAAACAGGGAGTCGGTATCGACCGAAACCAGGATCAGAGGGAGAGAGCTCAACACGAAGAGGACCCCGCTGACGGTAGGGAACCTCCTTCGGTCGACGGAACTCAGCACCTCGACTTGCTTGACCATCAAGGACTCCGATTACTCGATCTGATCCCTAACGGAACTGGTCTATGTTTTCCAGGGTCACGAGCTGAAACGGAATATAGACCTCGGGCTCACAACCCTCCCCCCGTGAGAGTTTCAAAGCCGTTTCGACAGCGGTCCTCCCCTGCCCCACAGAATCCTGAAAGACAGTTGCATCCAAACGGCCCTCTGAGACCGCTCCCAGGGCATCGGCAATTGCATCAACGCTGGCGACGATGATCCGGTCCTTGAGTCCGGCCTGTTCGAGAGCGATCAAGGCGCCCATCCCCATCTCGTCATTGTGGGCGAAGACGGCGTTGATCTGGTCACCATAGGATTGAATCCAGTTCTCCATCAGCGCCATTGCTTTGGCTCGATCCCATTCCGCTGTCTGTTCGGAGAGTAGTCGTATCCCGGGGTTCGCTTCGAGTACTTCGCGGGCTCCCTGGGCCCGCTTTATTTGAGCCGCCTGCCCCATGTACCCGTGCATCATGACCACGTTACCGTTTCCTCCCAGTCGCTGGACGATGAATTCCATTGCCAGCCGGGCTGACTCTTCATCGTGAGACCCGACAAACGCGGAGGGCTCTATACGAGTCTCTGAATTGACATTGACAATGGGAATCCCTGCCTCGTGAGCTCGAGCGACGGCCGGAGAACTACCCTCGACCTCACAGGGGTTGAGGATAATGGCATCGACCCCCTGGGCAATGAAACTCTCCACCTGCTGCACCTGTTTCTCAGCATTGCGCTGGGCATCGGTGATGATCAACTCGACACCCAGTTCGCCTGCCCTCTGTTCCATCGATTCACTGATCATGACGATGAATTCCGAGGAAAGATTGAGCAGAGATACCCCGATGACCGCTTCCGCCGGCTTCGCCTCTTCCTTCGAGCTACAGGCTAACCCGGTCAACAGTAAGAGAGAGAGGCCAACGGCTGCAACAGATTTGACTCCGACTTGAAAACGAATACTCATCTCACACAACCTTCCGACTCTCTCCCGCCAGGGCAGAGATTCCTTCTCGTCAGATCGACGGCTGCGGGCACCCTTCCACCTCAAAACCCGTTTCTTCAGCGACGACCCTTCTGATCGAACCAGACCGCTCCCACAATTATCAGCCCCTTCACGATCTGCTGCCAGTACGATGAGACATTCATCAGATCGAGGCCGTTGTTCAAGACACCCATCAGCAGGGCTCCCAACAGGGTTCCGACGATACCTCCCACCCCACCCGAAAGACTTGTCCCTCCAATGACCGCCGCCGCAATGGCGTCCAACTCATAAGCGATCCCGGCATTGGGTTGTCCTGTCGTAATCCGGGCTGCAAGGACAATGCCTGCCAGCCCTGCGAGTCCTCCACAGACGGCATAGGCCAGGGTCTTAACGGCTGTCACATTGATCCCCGAGGCATAGGCCGCTGCTTCATTCCCCCCGACGGCATAGATGTAGCGTCCCGGGCGAGTCCGTTTAAGAAAAACATGGGAAGCGAAGGCAACCACGCAAAGAATCAAGACCGGGATCGGTATCCCAATAATCGCCCCTCCCCCAAGAACGGTAAAAGACGAACTGAGGTTTGAAACAGGGCGCCCCCCACTGACGACCAGGGCCAGTCCCCGGGCAACGGTCAGCATCCCCAACGTCACGATAAACGGGGCCACCTTACCCCGCGTGACTATCAGACCATTGACAAGCCCACAGCCGGAACCTGCCAGAATGCCCACAAGGACTGCGAGAATCACGGGATACTCACCCGGATGGGCGAAGCCGGCCGCCACGACACCTGTGAGCGCCACAACCGACCCGAGTGAGAGGTCCACCCCACCGGTCAGAAGAACGTAGGTCACTCCCACTGCCAGAATCCCGTTGATCGAGATCTGGCGCAGAACGATCAGCAGATTCTGCGCAGTGGCGAAGTTTGGAGTTAGACACGAAAGCAATCCCGCAAGCAGGACCAATGCCAGGAGAAGTCCATACCGACTGATCCACTCAGCCAGACGGCTTGCCTGACCTGGCTGCACATTTCGTCCTGAGAACGTCCCATTACTCAAGCTCTTCACCTCAACATCGCATGACCCATCACTTCTTCCTGTGATGTCCTCTCCGGATCCAGCTCCGCCACGAGCCTTCCATTGCGCATGACGAGCAACCTGTCACTGAGCGCCAGCAGCTCGGGCAGCTCCGAAGAGACCAGCAGCACTCCGAGTCCGTCGGAAGCAAGCTTACGAATCAGGCCATGAATCTCCGACTTTGCACCGACATCAATTCCACGTGTCGGTTCATCCAACAGAAGAACCGACGGACAGATCAGCAGCATCCTGCTCAAGACAACCTTCTGCTGGTTTCCCCCACTGAGAAAGGCCACGGGCTGCTCCTGCCCAGCCGATTTTATCCCGAGAGAATGAACTTGCTCAGCGGTAATCCGCGATTCAGCCGCGACATCGACGAATCCTCTCCGGGAATACGCTTTGAGGTTCGCCAAGGTCAGATTCGACCGGACCGACATCTGGGGGACGAGTCCCAATCTCCTCCGATCCTCACTGACAAGTCCGATACCGTGTCGAATCGCATCCTGCGGGCACCGAATGCGCAACCGGCGATCCCCTATCTGGATCTCACCCCTGTCAGCGGGTTCCAGGCCAAAGAGGGCGTTGACAACCGCCGTCCTGCCCGCACCCATCAGTCCGGCGAACCCCAATATCTCGCCTGCGTTGACCTGGAAACTGAGCTTCTCGAAGCCCCCTTTCCGACTCAGGTTGTGAACGGTCAGCAGTGGCCCGGCACCCCGACCCTTCGCACGAGAAGAGACCAGCGTGAGCTCTCGGCCAACCATCGCCTGAATCAGCTCCTCTTCACTCGCATCATCAACCTTCAGAGTCGTAACCCTGCGCCCATCCCTCAGGACCGTCACCCTGTCGCCGATCTCGAATACCTCCTCCATCTTGTGCGAGGTGTATAGGATGGTTGCTCCTCGCTGCTGGAGATCTCGAATCACTTCGAAGAGGGCGGCGACCTCAGTCTTTGAAAGAGAGGATGTCGGCTCATCCATGACAATGACGTCGGCGTCCTGAGCGAGGGCCCTGGCGATCTCAACGAGCTGCATCTCTGCCAGGCTCAGTTCACCCAGGAGCCTTTCGGGAGAGATTGCACACTTCAGGCGCCCCAAGACTCTCGCCGCTCCCTGCAAAAGTCCCTTCCTATCGATCCAGACCCCAAATTGCACTGGTTCCTGTCCGATCAGGATGTTCTCGGCAACGGTCATCTGCCTGAATGGCATCAGTTCCTGATGGATCATCGCGATCCCAAGTCGGATCGCATCGTGAGGGTTCCGCATCCTGAGCACTCGACCCTGCTTTGAAATCTCCCCGGAATCGGGGCATTCAAGTCCGGCGACGAGCTTCATCAACGTCGACTTCCCGGCACCGTTCTCCCCAATGAGCACATGCACTTCACCCGGCTTCAGGTCCAGGTCGACATCGTCGAGTGCACGGACACCGGGAAACGCTTTAGTCAGCCCACGAATGCGAAGAAAACTCTCCACCTCTTCAGTCGTTCGCACATCGCTCCTCATCGGCCACCTGTTGGGGAAGGATCGAAACCAACTCACCCACTCAAATTCGGATCGATGGTAACAGCTGGCTTCCGCTCAGTCTCCTCTTTAGGAAGGAAGAATACCTCACCGGACGACGTCAATTCGCTCTTTCTGGTACATTCGAACGATGCGCAGACGAATCATGATCTCCTGCTTGAAAGGTTTTCTCGTCCTCTTCTTCCTTTCGACGTTCCTGGCTGCCGCTTCCACAAGGTTTGTCTCAACCTGGAAGAACCCGTTGGCCGGCGAAATCGGGAAGGGGGACATGAAAGTAGCGGCATTCGTCGTGACCCAGGACGAATCGATGCGACTGGGACCGGAAGAGACGCTGGCAACTGAGCTCCGCAACCGCGGCGTTGATTGCATTGCCGGCTACACCGTTCTCCCGGGAGAACTGGCGAGAGATCAGGAAAAGGCAAAGGAGTTTCTGCAGAACGCCGGAATCACGGGCGCTATCCTGATGCGGGTCATTAGTAATGACAAGGAAACTACCTACGTTCCCGGTATGGCCTGGTACGCAACCTCTTACTACCCCACCTTTTGGGGTTATTGGAACTACGGTTGGAGTGCCGTGTACACGCCGGGATACCTGAGGACCGACCAGGTTGTTGCGATCGAAACGCTTGTCTACTCAATCGAAGATGACAAGTTACTCTGGGCAGGCCGCAGCGAGACAACCAACCCGAAGGACATTCGCAAGTTTGTTAAGAACCTGGTTTCGGAGGCAGGCAAGAAGATGCGTAAGGACGGCCTGGTTAAAAAATAGAACGATCGGCCGGAGTTATTTCTCAGCTAAGTAGAGGATATCGTCGCTCCGGAAAAGAACGTTAAGCCCGGTCTCAGAAACCTTCAAGCTGAAGCACTCGCGGTCAAAATAGCGGAGATGCCCTGCAACCTTCTCCCCGCTCTTCAACGTAATTACAATCTCACGCTTTGAATCGATCAAAGATCTCAGATAAGCGGCCTGTTCCCCTGTTGACTCAGGTGGAGGACCACTTCTCTTTGTCGCTGAGTCCTTTCTCCTCCCGGGACCCCTTCGTCCCTGAGGGTTCTGCTCATCGAAACCTTGCATCGTTCTCTTCCCTTTGAAGTTCGAGAGCCCTGCCACTGACAGAGAGTACCCTGCCAAACGTATTCAGTTTAACGGTTCCCTTATCCTCTGTACAGTTCAGGCAGTTCTTCAGGGTGCCGGCCCTGCCGGAATCACTCTGCACCGTCAGCTTCAGCTCTCTTCAAGAGGGCAGGAAAGCGGGTCAACTTGACTCAACTCAGACCCATGGACTACTATGCGCCCAAACAGACTCCAGCCCGACGGTTTTTCAACAAAAGAACGATCGAACAACTCGGAGACAAAGATTAACCGGTTGGTTCGTCCAGCCAAAAGACCGGGCGGAACCTGTGGCCTCTCGCAGGAGGGGTCAAGGATATCTGCAACAAGACCCGATCAGGAATTCAGAACAGGAAACCAAAGAATGAGCCAAGATTACGCATCGATCATCGTGGATTTTCCACTTTTCAAGGGTTACACCACGGACGGCGCACAGGCGCTGTTGGCCTGCGGTGAGGTGAAGGAACTCGAACCAGGCGAGATTCTGTTTAAAGAAGGGGATCCGCCCCTGTTTGTCCTGCTGGTGCTAAAGGGGTCGCTTCAGGTCTATGTCGAACGGTCGGGTCGGGACCTTGTTCTCACTGATTCAGGCCCTGGAACAATCATCGGAGAACTTGCGGTTCTGTGCGGGATCGCCCGTTCCGCTTCGGTCCGCTCGGTCGAACCCGCTGCCGTTCTCCAACTGAGTGCCACCAGCTTTCGATCACTGCTTCTGCGAAACACCTTTCTATCCGAAAGAGTCTTCGGGCAGGCTCTCCGCACACTCATTGAAAAGGAGCAGGCCCTGATCGCGGAGCTGACCCGATCCTGAGACATCGCTCGCTCCGGAACGCTACTCCTTGACCATGCCTGGGTGGCCGGCAATCGTGTTCTCACCGGTTACCGTCCTCTTCGCATTACTGCCGATATAGATCGCACCGACCTGAGTGCCCTTTCCGGTCGACTGGATAGTATTGCCTTCGATCACGATATCGTTGGTATTTCCCCCGATGTAGAAGCCATAGGCTTCGATCCCAGTCGTCCCATTGTTCTCGACGATGTTCTGGCGGAAGGTGTTGCGGTGTCCGCCGTTCTGTTCGTTCTCATCGCGAAAGTAGATCCCATGGCGGGCATTTTCGTAAATGTGATTCCCAACGAACAGGTTGTCGGTATCCTTGTGCCCAATCGAGATCCCGTAGCGCTGGTTGGCGTAAGACACGTTGTCGCGAAAAACACCGTTCTGGACCCTCCAACAGAGAAAGAATCCATCTTCCTTGTTGTGATGACTGGTGTTCCCCTCCACGACCGACCGGTCCGATCCCGTACCTGGATGGAATCCCAGTCCGCCACCGTAGGAGGCCTCACTGTTCCTGACCGTAATGTTCTCGGTCACCTGCCAGCTGAATGAGTCTCCATTGAAGTTGCGAACATGGACCTCGTCCACTTCACAGTTACGTGACTTGTGGATGTATATCCCTCCCCCTCGACAGCCGTTAATGTAATCGTTGGTCTCCTTGTTCCCGTCGACGAGGAGACGAGCAATTCGAACGTTTTCTGCGTCCACAACAGAGACAATTGAGATGGAGTTTGAGACCGTCCCGTTCTTGGAAGCGATGTAATCATTGACCGTCGGGTTGTCAAAATAGATCACGTTCCCATCGATATCGGTGATTACCGCCGTTGTGACTTCCCACCCCTGGTTGTTGGCATCGTCGTACAACTGAATCCCATCACCTACGCGGAAGCCCGCCGAATCCTGTACCGTCGCCTTGATCATTCCCCAATCCGCATCGATCACGAAGCTGGTCCGGAAGCCTTCGGTCTTACGAAGCACCGTTTCAGGGCCCGAACCCTCCAAAGCCATATTGCTGTACAGCCGGATCGGAGCAGACACCTCAAACGTTCCAGGATTCAATCGAACCGTTCCGCCGCCCTGGCTCCGGACAGCCTCAACAGCTAATTGGATGGCCCGCGAGGTATACGCCGGCAGATCGGCGCTGGCGCCACCTACCGTGACCAAAACTTCAGCCCTCTTGGGCGTTACCAGGGCATCCACTTCACCAGCCGGCTGAGCCAACACACCAGTGAACGACAGGGTTACCAGCAGCAGGCAACCACCCACTAAAACCATCCCAACTCGCTTGTTCATTCCGCCTCCTTGTAATCGAGAATGAGCGTACCGTAATCACACGAGAAACCCAAGATCTGATTTGCCACCAGCATCCACTCGCCCTATTGCCGTTTAATTCCCCATCTTGTATAGGTGGACAAATGAAGTCGTTTGCGTTCTATCTGTCACTCTTTTTCGTTTCGATCCCGGTCTTTAGCCAGCCGTTTACGACCGAGATTCAGGTCCAGAGCGGTGAGAGGTGGTGGGCCGGAATCATTAGCGAATCCCACCTCATGCCACTCGATGGCAGCCCCTACAAGTTCGATTTCTACGCCAATGTGGCAGGGAACCAGGCCCAACCTCTACTTATCTCAAACCGGGGACGATTCATCTGGTGCGACGAACCCTTTCGATTCGAGGTTCGGGAAGGGAAGATCAGTGCAGCATCGGACTTCGCGAAAATTCAGACAGGTCAATTCGGGGAAACACTGAAATCGGTGTACCAGCAGGTCAGCCGGACCTACTTCCCGCCTTCCGGTAAGATCCCAGATCCGCTGCTGTTCACTCAGCCCCAGTTCAACACCTGGATCGAGTTCACCTACAACCAGAACCAGGTCGAGATTCTGGATTACGCCGAGAAGATCGTCCAGCACGGATTCCCCCCGGGCGTCTTCATGATCGACGAGGGCTGGGCGGTGAACTATGGCAACTGGGAGTTCGACCGAAGCCGGTTCGGCGATCCCAAGTCGATGGTGGACCGCCTGCACGAACTTGGCTTCAAAGTCATGCTTTGGGTCTGTCCCTACATCAGCCCAAACGGCCCCTTCTACAAGGATCTTCAACTGGCTTCTAACCGCAGAGGCGAAACGGTATGGATAGTGAATCGGGACAAGCCCAGCTTTCCCGCGATCATGCAATGGTGGGACGGCTTCTCGGCGGTAGTGGACCTGTCGAATCCTACCGGAAGGAAGTGGTTCAAGGGACAACTTGACCATCTGATCTCAACTTATGGGATTGACGGCTTCAAATTCGATGGGGGAGATGCGCCGCACTATGCACCTTCGCGTATGCTGGTTGCTACGAAATCCTACCGTGAGGACATCACCCCGAACGGACATACCGAGGAGTTCGTGCGGCTGGGCCTCGAGTATCCAATGAACGAGTACCGCGCCTGTTGGAAGATGGGTGGCCAACCGATTGCCCAGCGTCTAAGGGATAAGGAACACAACTGGACCGACCTTCAGAAACTGATTCCCGGGATCATCAACCAGGGACTAATGGGCTACCCGTTCAACTGTCCTGATTTGATTGGCGGCGGTGAATACCTTTCGTTTCTTGATCTCGCCCAAGTCGACCAGGAGCTGATCGTTCGAGCGGCTCAAACCCATGCGCTGATGCCGATGATGCAGTTTTCCGTAGCCCCCTGGCGGGTCCTCGACGAGGAGAATCTGGCAATCACGGTCAAGATGGCTAAGCTGCATTCAGAATTCGGCACGGAGATCCTGACTCTGGCAAGGGAATCAGCTGAAACGGGCGAACCGATCGTTCGCAGTTTGGAGTACGAATACCCCCACCAGGGCTACGTTGAGATTGACGACCAGTTCCTGTTGGGAGAGTCGATCCTGGTCGCACCAGTCGTGGAAAAGGGCGTTCGGAGAAGAAACATAGTCTTCCCTTCAGGCACCTGGAAAGGCGATGACGGAACGACGGTCAAGGGACCGACTGAACTGGAAGTCGCCGCTCCTCTGGAACGCCTGCCCTGGTATCGAAAGATTGACTGATGAGGTGGGGGTGCGTCTTATTGACAAATTGCGAAGGACCACAGCCTTGGCACTGAGTCCCTCAGGTTGAAAGGCCATCAGGAGGGGGCCTTGTTTCGCCCCCCCCAACACAGATCTACTTGAACTGAGAATAAATGACTTGATCGAGGAGATCACGATGGTGACCCGCGACGGTCATATCACGCCAGTAGGTCATCCGCGCGTTGCGTTCTACCTCGTTCAGACTTTCCCAAACGGCTGCGAACGCGGCATCGACTTTCTCTTCGGCGGCCAGATCCTCAACCAGGTACCAGGTGATCACTTCGCCGGGCTCAGAAGTGTGAGCCCATTCGGTCTCCAGCGTGTACCCGACAATCGTTCCCTCTGCGAGCAACTTCTCGTAGACCGGCTTCACCCAGGCCCCCCAGGCTTTTCGGTAGTCGGACATCCGACCCGATTTGACCTTTCGGCTGGAACCCAGCAGATGCCCACCTTCTAATCTGCCTGAACGAGTCCCGTAAAAGAACGTCCTGGTGATCGTGTCTTGATGCTTGGTTACCAAGGCAGCCAGTTCGGCTTCAACCTGTGCCGCATTCTCTCCCTGGGCTTCGTAAAAGGCTTTGAGGGCTTTGTCGAGACCGGCGACACTGTGGGCACCCATCCAAATGCTGTGGGAATAGCCGTCAGGTGAGTGCAGCGTGTTGGCGGCAAATCCCCATTCAACCAAGATTCCGTCGGCAACCAGTTTCTCGAGGACCGCCTTCTCGTACTTCTCGAAATATGCCGTAAAATCGCCCCACTTCGCCCGGGGAACATCCCACGAGCCGGCATGGAAATAGACCGTCTTCTCGTCCTCCTGCGCCAATACCGTAAAGGTAGACAGCACAAGGACAAGCAAGAGACAACTTAACGTAATTCTCTTCATGTAACTCCTCCAATTCATCGATCACTGATTTTGGTGTGGAACTAGAAAATTGGGTTGATGCTACTACGAAGGCAGGATTACATTCAAGTAAATCAGAGGATCTCTATTGATATCGTATAAAACTTCGATCAAAAAGAGGCCCGAGGATGCGGAAAGGCTACCTCCAACCGAACGGACGGTAGCCAATGGCGAGGGACTATCAGGATATCCTCAGCACAAGCAGAGTAATGTCTTTTGATTCTCCGGGCTCTGTGGGACCCTTTAATTCCCCGAATGGAAGCTACTCTGAGAAATACTTCTCGACAATCCAATCGGGCTGCCAGCGGTCTGGCTCTCTCTTGAAACCGGTGAGATCGACGTCCATGGGCAACGGGTCCTCGACAGAGAGCGGCTGGGTATCGCCAAGCCGGGTCTGCCATTCACTAATCAGACTGCTCATTTCCTCAACCCGCTTTGCCTGGGAAAGGTCCATCGCCAGATTCTCGAGTTCGTCGGGATCCTCAAGAAGATCGAAGAGCTGTCGATGGCCTACCTGGGGATAGAGGATCAGTTTATACCGGTCATCTCGAACCGAACGCATATGATCGGTAAAGCTCAGGAACAGAGAATCTCGAACCCGGGAGTCTTCGCCCTTCCAAATCGCCGAAAGATCGCCACCGTCGAGATCGGCGGGGCCTTCAACTCCCAGTTGGGACATCAAGGTGGGAAAGATATCCAGCAGATAAGTCAGGGCATCTGACGACCCATTCGGGATCTCCGGACCGGCAAAGATCAGGGGACACTTTTGGCTGTGCTCATAGACACTCTGTTTCCCCAGCACTCCGTGACTGCCCACGGCAAGCCCATGATCAGCTGCATAGATCACAATCGTGTTTTCTCGGTGTGCCGATTCCTCCAGGGCGTCAAGCACCCTTCCGATCTGGGTATCGAGATGGTTCACCAATCCATAGTACTCGGCCAATTGATCGCTGATCACAGACTCTTGTCTAGGAAATCCAGCCAGCACTTCATCTCGAACGGTCAACCACTTGCCGAGATTGAAAGGATGCTGGGGCATGAAGTTCTTAGGCAATGGCGGTCGGGCAGCGTAGTACTTCTCGCGAAACTCGACGGGCGGTTGCCTCGGGTCATGCGGGGCAGTAAACGCAACATAGGCGTAGAAGGGCTTCTCATCACTGTAATTTCGCAGGAACTCGACGGCTGCATCGGCGAACATCTCGCTCGAGAATCGATCGCCGATTCGTTCGTTGATCAACTCACCCTGGGGCGACAAATCGAACAGCGGGACCTCCAGATGGTTTGACATCCCTCCGAAGAAGATATTCTTGCCTCTCTCGAAACCCCGCAACCACGATTCCTTCTCGTTGTGCCACTTGCCGGTGGCAAAGGTCGTATAACCGTTCTCGCGCAGAACCTCGGGAAGGATCCTCGAACCACTGAGATTGTGTTCGATTCGGAAATAGGCTCGTCCACTGTTGACCATAGCCCGACTGGGAACACAGACGGCACCACTGTTGCCTCCCATGTTGTAGTTCGAGCGAAAGCTGAACCCTTCGCGAACCAGGCGATCCAGGTTCGGTGTTTCGATGTATGGGTTTCCCCAGGCATGAACCGTGTCCGCCCTCTGATCATCAGCAAACAAGAAGAGAACGTTGGGTCGGACAGGCTGGCCGGTCTGACACGAGGGAAGGCAGGCCAAGCCCAGAAAGAAAAGGAGAAGCGGTATCCGTTTCGTGATCTGCGAAAACATGGACTTCAGCCTAAAGGAACGACCGACAAGTATCCACTCCTGCGTGCCGGTCCTACCCTAGATCCGAATAAAGATCTTCCGCTTGAACATCCAGTTCACCAGATACCAGTCCATCCAGAGGACGACCGCCGCAGTGATGAACCCGACCCAGACCTCACCCATCCAGAACAGGAAACCCCCAGTGAAGGGATGGACAATCCGACTCAGCCAGTGATTGCCCCCGAGATGGGAAAACAGGTAGATGAACAACGGGTTCATCCCGAAAACGATGGCAAACTGGGCCCACTTCTTGATCCCCTTGACATCGATCAACCAGTAGGAGAAAGCCAGTGTCACTAGACACCATCCACCGGAGACAATAACGAAAGAACTCGTACAGATCCGTTTGATGATCGGTGTTACCGGGTCCATTGCATAGCCGAGGACGATTCCGATGACTCCAGCTATCAGCAGGATCTTGATCTTCTTCATCGGTTCCCGGTCGCTCATCAGGACGTACCCGGCCAAGACTCCCCAGATCGTGTGCGCTGCTGTCGGCACGGCGTTGAAGGCAGCCCAGTGTCCCCGGGAGATCTTGCCCATCACCAACATATCGAACCATGCCCCGAAGTTCTGATCGGGAGTGAAAGGCTGGTTGTATCCGGCAACAGGCCAGAACCGATAGAGCATTTCCGTCAGTACGAGCAGCCCCACCGTCACCAGGATCTGGGTTCGGTTTGACTTGCGCATGATCAGGAAGGCGACGAGATAGGTGAATGATAGCTGGGCCAGAACATTCCACAATTCGAAAACGAGATGTCCCGCAGAAACGATGTAGAGCCCGACACCGAAAGCGAGAAGCATAACGGAACGGAACAGGGCGTGTTTGAAGGTCTCGCCATAGGACGCTCCTTTCGCCCAACGCTTTGCAAATGAGAAAGGCATCGCCACGCCAACTATGAACATGAAGAAGGGCTGCACGAGGTCCCAGGGTCGCAGGCCGTTCCAGGGATGGTGTGTGAACTGGATTGCGATCGCTTCAATGAACGTTCCCTGCAACTGCGGCACGAGCAGCGAGTTGTAGATTTCGGCTCCTTCGGCGACCAGAAGAAACATCGTTAGACCCCGGAAGAAATCCAGAGACGTAAGCCGTCCCTCGCTACTCAACTTCACGGAACTGTCTGCCATCCACTCCACTCCTTAATCTGTGCGTGTTGCGACCTCATCCACCTCAGGCCAAGGCGACCCGGATGAGTCAAGCAATAATCCAACAAGAAACGCAAAATAGCAATAGGCGACAGCCACTCCGGAAAGAGAGCGTCCCATTCACTATTCGTAATGCAGGGAAGCAACAGGGTCGAGCTTAGAAGCCCGAATGGCGGGGAGGATTCCAGCGATCATACCGACTATGAACAGCACGAAGAAGGAGATCGCGACGGACTGAGCGGAGATCAGAAAATGGATGCGTCCATAACTCTGGGACAATTCTTCTCCCAGCAGGACCCCCATGAAAGGTAAAGAGCCAACCGCACTCGAGATCGAGTAGCCGAGCAGCACACCCACCAATCCACCGGCAAGGACCACGGCGACCGCTTCGAGCAGGAACTGGGTCAGAATGGTCCTCCGACGGGCACCCAATGCCTTCATGATTCCGATTTCCTTGGTTCGTTCCAGAACTGAAGTGAACATGATGTTGGCGAGTCCCACCGCTCCAATGGCAAGGGTGACCAAGCCGATGAAACCGAGAAGCACATTGAGTGCAATCGACATGCCGTCGATGATGCTGACGAATTTGCTGAATTCCAGGACGAAGACGGCCTTGTCATCGGTGGGAGAGAAACGATGCAGGCCGGCCAGTACCTCGCGGACCTGTTTGAGCGCCTTCTCCCGAACGACCGGAGTCGTCGGAGTCCAGACAATATTACTCGGGTACCGAACGCTCTGAAACATCTTCATCGTTTCGTAGGGGATGAAGACACATTCGTTATCCGGCCGGTTGTAGTTAGCCAGTTGAACCTTCGTTTCGAGTAACCCCACAACCGTAAAGCGTACGGTATTAATCGTAATTTCAGCCCCTATCGGCGACCTCTTTCCAAACATCTCACGGGCTACGGTCGCACCGATCACGGTGACTCGACGGCCAAATCGATCGTCCTCGGAGGTCAGCCAGCGACCCGAGACGATCTGCATGTTCCTGATTCTCTGGTACTCGGGCCAAACCCCTCGAACCATGTATTCCTTCTGCCGGTTACCGAGGGAAATCGTGACGCCCGACATGATCTCAGGTGAAATTGCGGCAACGTGGGGCACGACAGCCTTGATTTCCTCGACGTCTTCCTTCCGGAGTCGGATGGTGCGGCCGGAGCGCATTCCACCCGCCTGCTCACTGGTTTGGCCATTGGCCATGAAGACAATATCCTGACCGACCGCCCGAAAGGCCTGACGCAACGCGACATCAAAGCCCTGCCCATAGCTCATCAGGATCAGGAACGAGGCCACCGCCCAGGCAAGGCTGATCATCGTAATGATCGTCCGTCGGCGGTTAAAAAGGAGCGCACCCCACACATTTTCGAAAAGGGTCTTCACACTCATGGTTACTTCTCGAAACGCAGCGCTTCCACCGGAGTCATTTGGGCCGCCCGCCAGGCTGGAGGCAGCGCTGAAAGGACTCCCACCACACCCAGAATCAACGTGACGCGCAGGGCCAGCAAACCGTCAACCGGCAGCCCCGAGTAGAAGGCGGGCATGGGAAGCGAATTGACGATCGCCGCCAGCCCCAGAACGATTGCCATCCCGCAAGTTCCGGCCACCAGCGACAAGACCAGACCCTCTAACGTGAACTCGAACAGAATCCTGGTTCGAGTGGCCCCGACGGCCTTCTTCAGGCCAATCTCGGAAGTCCGCTCTGTAACCGAGGTCATCATCGTATTCATCACCCCCAGCCCGCCCAGACTGAGTGTCACGAAGGCGACGGCACCAAGAAACCACCCCAGCGATTTGAAAATTCCATCGAAAATCGTCGCAGTCTGGATGGTATCCCACATCGGGGCGGCCGCCTCATCCTCCGGATCGAAGCGATGGATTCTCCCGAGTGTTCGCCTCACCTGCACCTGAGCCGCTTGCCATTCGTCCACGGACTTCGGCTGATAGATCATGTTCTGGATTCGCCCTTCGGTAGCGGCCTCGGGGAAGGGGGGGCAATCCCGGCGCAACGCAGTGGAAGCGATGATGACCTTGTCGTTGTCCCAGCCGTCATAAGAACTGTTCTGGTTCTTTTCGCCCATCAAACCGACGATCTCGTAGGGATATCCTGCGAGTCTGATCGAACTCCCCAGGACCTCCGCGTCGGACTTTCCTTCAAACAGTTGCTTGCGAACAGCGTGTCCCAAAACACAGACGCGGCTACCTTGCTCTACATCATTCCAACTGATGGGTCTTCCAATCGCAGTTGGCAGATTTCGGATCGAAAGATAATCGGGATCCACACCCAGAACGAGAAACTGCCCTGAGTTCTGAGGACTTTCACAGGAGACGCCCCAATTCTTGACCTCTGCCGCCACCTTCCTGACCAGGGGACACTGACCGGCAATCGCTTCCACATCAGACTCATAAAAGCGAATGGTTCGACCGGCTCTCCGTCCTCCCGCCTGAAGTTCCGTTCGCCCGGGGAAGACCATGACGATTCGGTCTCCGAGCTGTTCCCAATTCTTTCTCTGCCCCTGCCGAAAACCCTCACCCGAGGCGGCAATCAGAACCAGTGCACAGACACCCCAGCCGATTCCGAACATCGTCAGGAAGCTGCGGAGCTTATGGCGCCAGAGTTCAGCAACCGCTTGATACAGGACGGTCTTGCAGCGTGCATAGATGCCCATTTTCGTCCCCCTGGATCCTACTGAAGAATGACTTGGTCGCCCTGGTTCAGTCCGTCCACAACCTCGGCCTTAGTTCCGGTGCTGATGTCGGTCTGGATATCGACTCGGCGCCGACCGGCTTCGAGGTTTGCGTCGGGAACCTCAACATAGGGATGCTTCTCCTCGTCGTAGAGGATTGCCCCCTCAGGAATCGTCAGAACCTGTTTATGCTCTTCGAGGATGATTTCTGCATTGGCAGACATATTGGCAAGTAAGAGGCCCTCCGGGTTCTCAACCGAAACGCGGACTTCAAACGAGGTCACGTTTTCTTCTTCACGGCCGAGGGGAGAGATCTTGTAGACGGTCCCGCTGAAGACCTTATCACGGTAGCTTTCAACCGTAATCCGAGCCGGGAGTCCGACCTCGACGAGCCCGATATCACTTTCACTGACCTCTCCTTTGACATAAACATCGTTCATGTCACCCAGTGTCAGGACTGTTGTAGCACCGGCACCCATCGTCAAGATCGATGAAACGGCACTCCCGACTTCAACATCCCGCGCAAGAACCACGCCGCGGATCGGAGACCGAATGGCTGTGTAGCTCAACTCTTCTTCGATCCGATCAAAGATCGCCTGGCACTGAGCAACCTGGGCTTGTTTCTGGGCGATCGCAGCTTTCGACACTCCGATCGAAGCCACGGCAGCGCGCTGACGGTTACGGGCTTCTTCGAGCCTTCCCAGGGTTGAATCGAACTGCGACTGTGCGATCAACCTCTGCTCGTACAGTTCGATGCTTCGCTGATGATTCGATTCCGCCAACTGAACATCAAATTCCTCGGCAAGGATTTCCGCTCGCTCGAGTGCCGCTTCGGATGCATGAAAGTCAGCCTTAGCCGCCTGTAGATTGGCCTCGGATTCCCTCAGTTGTGCCAGCAACTGGTCCCGATCCAGCTCCACGAGAACCTGCCCCGGTTTGACTTGATCCCCGACATCGACATGGACCTCCTTCACCAGCCCACTCGCTTTACTACGGATCTCAATCTTGTTAGATATCGGTTCGATTATCCCGGTCGCTACAACAGATCGGGCCAGATCGTCCAACTCCACGATAGCCAGGCTGTCCGCATCTACTGAAAGGGGCTTGGAGCCCAACATTGCCACAACGATTGCAATTGCCCCACTGAGAACAGCCAGAGAAATGAAGGAGACTAATTTGCGGGAACGTTTCTTCTTGCTCATTTGGAACCCCCTGAACACTTCTGAAATCGGCAACTCATATTCCTAGTTAACGAGCAACGCCTCCAGAAAGTTCACCGAGAGTAAACCTCGATATTTAAACCCTGGAAGCGATTGGAGAGAACTATAGAAAACCCTAAGCTGCAAGCATCTTGATTCGTCTGGCTCTTGAGGAAAAGAACCTGAGGAGAACGATGCTAACCACTAACAGCAGCAGGGAAAGGAATTGTGAGAATGTCAAAAGACCGAAGGGATGCCATCCCCCCATGTCCGCTCTCAAGAATTCGACGACGAACCGGAAAAGAGAGTACCAGACCATACCAGTTAGAAAGACTTCTCCACTGAAAGAGCGAATCCGAAGGAGCCGGAGCAGAAGGAATCCGGCGGTCAGGGCAAAGACCGCCTCATAGAGCTGCGTTGGGTGGGCCGGAAGCGAGAGACGGGCTGTCGGATCGATTACCCCAAGTTCCACTTGATGCATGAACGAGGAGGTTCCCGCAGGAAAGCGAAGAGCCCAGGGGAGACCGGCAACGATACCCCCATCACACCCGGCTAAAAGGCAGCCGATCCGTCCGAGAGCGAGTCCCAAAGACATTGGAGCCGCAGCAGTATCTAGAAAGTCCATTAGAGGGATCTGCTTCAGCCATGCCGTCAGTATCCAGACCATTACGACCGCGAAGAGGCCGCCGTAAAAGCCCAATCCTCCTGCGAAGATCAGATCCCAGAGATTCTCCGGGAATCCAAACTGCAGGAAGTGAAAGAGCCGTGCTCCGATGAAAAGAGCGGGGATTCCAAATAAAAGCAGGTCCTGCGCACCTCTATCTCCCTTGTTCCCACGAATCCACAGTCGCAGGGTTCCTACACAGGCGACGATAATCGCCAGCGTCATCATGAACCAATAATCGGGT
This sequence comes from Acidobacteriota bacterium, assembly GCA_020350445.1. Classification (GTDB taxonomy): domain Bacteria; phylum Acidobacteriota; class UBA6911; order RPQK01; family JAPXNP01. The sequence continues at coordinate 2,771,876 of CP070717.1, forward strand.
ATCAACCATTCAGGCAGGCCGTTGGCGGTGAAGAATTCGAGAAACCTCGGTCTCATTTGGCCGCTTGCTCTCCTTGTGTCTCAGGTCCTTCGAAAGACTCTGCACCATCTTTACCGCCTTCGCAAGCACGCCAGTGCATCAAAATCCCGCAATATCCATAAAAATTAATCTTATTTGGAGTTTTATGTTGACATATTTGCTCTATTGATTTAGCACAACTATGTGGAGGTCTTCTATGCGCGATGGGAAATCCTTTACCTGGATCTTTCCACTCTTTGTCACAGTCTCGCTTCTCCTCTTGCTCCCCGCCGGTCGCTGGAAACTACCCCCTGAGGTCATTCGCCATTCACTCGAACAGGTCTATCCCTTGAATCGTTCGGGTTCTGTTGCTTCAGCCTTTTCCCCTGTCTTCCACCTCGCGGATCATAGGGCGGATCCTGGCCAACGCCCGAAGAACTCTCCGTCTTTCTCCCGGGAAACCGACGGGACGGCCATCCTATTCACTCACATAGGTGACGGGGAGATCCCGGGAACCGACCGCTCCTTCAAGACTACGCTCTTCCTTATCAACGACACCAGCCATGTCTCGGAGGGAAGAATCGAGTTCTATGATGACCAGGGTGATCCGTTGGCGATCACGGTCGATGAAACGACCAGCAGTTCCTTCCCGATCAGCCTGCAGCCCTCTAGCCTGACTCGGATCGTTACAGCAGGCAGTGGAGCGGTCAAATCGGGTTGGGCCCATGTTCACGCGAGTCAGCCGTTAATCGGAGCGGGAACCTTCGGAATCATCGATGGTCAGGACCGGATCCTTACCGAAGTCGGCATTCCTGAGGGTATCCCGGGAAAAGACTTCACCCTGTTCGCTGACATGATTGGGATAAGTCGTACTGGGCTGGCCCTGAGCAATCCTTCCTCAAGCGAAGAAGCTGTTATCGCAATCGAACTGAACGACCGGGAGGGGAACCTCCTCGCGACACAGCAGTGGCGGCTTTCCCCACTCGGGCTTCGGGCTAGGTTCATTGATGAGTTCTTTGCCGAAGTGGCTGGAATTCAGGAACTGGAGGGCTCCCTCCACATCACCTCAGACACCGACTTCTCTGGAATCACGCTTCGATCAACCGGGGATCAGTTGACTTCAATGCCTCTAGTTCCGGCTCCTGGAGAAGGGGCGGAATGGACCAAACTTGCCTTTCCTCATATTGGAGACGGGAGTGCAGGGCTGCTTACCATTAGATCGAGTGTAATCCTGATCAACAATACGACAGAGACAACAGTAGGCCAGGTTGAATTCTTCGCTTCAGACGGCAATGCAATGCTTCTGACAGCCGGTGGCAGCGAGGGCTCCGCCTTTGAAGTCACGATTCCGGCTGGAGGGGTATACCGCCTGACAACGGATGCGGCCGGCACTCTACAGGCAGGGTGGGCCCGAGTTACGATGGATCAGCCGATCGAGGGGACCGCTCTGTATACGCTCGAAGATGCGCAGGGCAATCTGCAGACAGAAGTGGGGGTCTCCTCAGCTGCATTACAGCAGGAGTTTATCCTGATTGCCGATAGCATCGGGCAAGCCAACACCGGCATCGCCCTGGTCAACCCGGTCCCGGAATCGGAACGACGCACCATCAGTCTCGATCTCGACCTCTACGCGCACGATCAGGCAGGCAGAACGGCTGGGGTTTCAC
>CP070717.1:2773660-2801785 GCA_020350445.1 Acidobacteriota bacterium
CTCGAACAGAATCTCTCCGCCGCACAGATTCAGCCCGCGTCATTCAGCCTGACGGATCGAGAGGAGATCGAGAAACTGGCCCTGAAGGCACGAGCCGGACAAACGAACTGGTTCCAGGTCGAGAAGCAGCCGCTGGGCACTCCCAGGGAGGTCCAGGCGACCACCGAGAACATCGACGGGAAGCTTGTCAATCGCCTCTACTGGCAGACGGCATATGCTGCGGACCAACCCATCGTTCGATACGAGATTCGCCGCGATGACGAACTTATCGGACAGGTCGATTACCAGCCTCAGACGACGAAGACCCCCTTCGCGTTCGACGATACCCTCGAGGCATCGGGTAGACACATCTACCAGGTTGTAACCGTTGATGGGTCCGGGACCTCCTCGGCCAGCGATCCAATCGAAGTGGTATCGGCCTAAGCATCCACCCTTGGAGTCGCAGCCGGAACGCGACCGTCCCAGTTGCGAAACGGCACCTACTGCTGCGGCGGGGTAAAGAACACCGAAAAACATGCTCCCGGGCCGTTCTCGCGGGCTTCGAGAGAATAATCGAAACCGTGGTTTTCGAGAATCTCTTGAACAACGGTTAGACCAACGCCATGCCCATCGGCCTTGGTAGTGAAGAAAGGTTTGAAGAGAAGTTCCCGATCCTCGTCACGAATACCTGCACCTGAATCCTCGATGGCGGCGAACGGTCGATCTCCCAGTTCCCCCAGCCTCAAGAAGACCGTCCCTCCTTTGCCGATCGCTTCAGCGGCATTCTTCAATACATTCACGAAGACCTGCTCGATCTGTCCCCTATCCATCAGGACGGGGCCGATGTCCGACTGCCGGTCCCAGGAGATGGTGATCCCCCTTCGCTGAAGGTCAGAACTCAACAATACCAGTACATTCTCGAGGATCCCCTTCACATCACAGGGCTCCAGGACAGGCTCCGGGACTCGAACGACCTCCGCAAGTCGGCGAACGAACTCATTCAATTCACGGGTTCGCGATATGGTGACTTCAAGCGCCGTCTGAAAATCGGGGCGGTCCTGTGCGTCGAGCTGATCGGCATAGTTCTGGCACGATTCAAGTAACGTACTGGCGGACGCCACGGTATTGCTGACTTCGTGACTGATCAGCCGGATCAGCTTTTCGTAGGCTTCCTTTTCAGATCTTCTCAATTCCTCAGTCAACTCTTCGATCAGAATGAATTCATGCCTGAATCCCTGGTCCACGAAATCCAGCTTCCAGCAACGCAGCTTTCGCCTCCCCCCGAATGTGAGGATTCGTGACTTGCCCTTCTCGAGACTGCCGAGATCCTCCGCAAAACTCGAGTCCAGTTCCCCGAGTCTCTTGCCCATTGCCCCGCCTGAGGTTTTCTGGAGGATTCGTTCAGCAGCAGGATTCAGGAGTCTTATCCTGCCGTCCAAATCCAACAGAATTACACCGGTCAGTGAGGCTTCAACCAACTTGTTGAGGAAGAGATTCTGTTCCTGAAACTGTATCCGCTCTTCACGAAGTCGATCAATCATTCGATTGTAGACATCAATCATGCGGTCGACGTCTGGGTGGCCCGTGGGAGTGAAGCGAGAGGTGAACGCGCGGTCTGCTATGAAATCAGCTCCACTCGAGACAGTCGCCAACGATGCAAACAGTCGATTCGTGAGCCAGATCCCCAATGCCAGCGAGGTCCCGATCAACAGTTCAGCTACGATCAGCCAAACAGGAGAGGGAAGAAAGTGGAATGCACTCAGAACGAAGAAGATGAGATGGATTCCAACTAGATAGAGATTGCACAGATACCGTAGCTTCAAACCTTGATCCCGTACTTCTCAATCCTTCTGTATATCGCTGGGCGACTGAGTCCCAGCGACGCCGCAGCTTGCGAAACCTGCCCGTCGTAGTGCTTCAGGGCTTTGACGATCATCAGTTTCTCGACCTCGTTGAGTGACATGCTACCGACTTCGGGCAACCGCTCATCCGGGCCTGCCACCTCCATTTCAAAGGCAACCTTAAAATCGCTTGCCTCCAGTTCAGACTTCCGACTGATCAATGCCGTCCGTTCCACGAGCTGGGACAATTGGCGGATGTTTCCCGGCCAGGCGAGTTGCTGAAGCCAATCCAGAGCTTCGGCACTCAACACGCAGTGTTCCAGACTGTATCGGGCAAGCGCTCTCTGCAAGAAATGCCGGGCAAGAAGGGGGATGTCACTCACCCTTTGCCGCAGGGCCGGAACCTGGATAGTGATCAGGTTCAGCCGATAGAACAGATCCTCCCGGAACTGTCCCAACTTAACCATCTCAGAGAGGCTCCTGTTCGTCGCAGAGATTACCCGGATATCGACCGAACGAGTCGTACTGGATCCGAGGACTTCAAAGGTGCGATCCTGAAGCACCCGCAGCAACTTGACCTGCGATGCCGGGCCGAGATCCCCTATCTCATCCAGGAATATGCTTCCGCCATCGGCCAGTTCGAAACGCCCCTGCCGACGGTTTCTAGCATCGGTGAAAGCACCTTTGACATGACCGAACATCTCACTTTCGAACAGACTCTGTGAGATGCCGCCTAGATTGACCTTGATGAACGGACCCGCTCGCCGATGGCTGTTACGATGAAGGACTTCTGCCACTAATTCCTTCCCCGTCCCACTTTCCCCGGTGATGAGGACTGAGGCATCGGTCTGGCTCACCTTCGAAATGACATCAATAATCTTGAGCAGGCTTTCCGATTCACCAATGATGCCACCGAGATCCAGTTCCTGGTCATAGACTTCTCGAGCCTTGAGGCACGCCTTCTGATCCGAAGGTTGCAGGCCGGCCAGGCTAAGAGCCGTTCTGACCGACTGCAAGAGCTGGGTTGACGTCCAGGGTTTTGTCACAAAATCTGAGGCCCCGGATCTCATCCCTTCGACGGCCAGTTCGATGGTACCCCAGGCCGTGACCAGGATAACCGGGAGTTCGGGACGAAGCGTCTTGATGGCCTTCAGCAACTTCAATCCTTCTTCGCCCGTCGTCTGGCGCGAGAAGTTCATATCCTGGATCACCAGACGCACGTCGTTTGAACGGATTCCTTCCAGAGCCGTTTGAGGCCGGTCGCAAGCGATGGTCTGGAAACCATTCTGCTTGAGGAGCAAGGCCAGCGAAGTCGTTATCGCGCTGTCATCATCGACCAGAAGAATCATTAATTCGGTTCACTCCCTCGCGAACACCTCACTTCTCGTCCAACTCTACGCTGGTGGCAGAATCGGTTGACCTACTCGTGATGGAGCGCAACAACCGGATGCACCCGACAAGCGAGCCAACTCGGATACAAGGCACAGAGAAAGGTCAACAGGAAGATCAAAAAGGCCGAACAAAGCACACTGACAGTATACGTACCCCAGTCAAATGAGCCAATCAAATCCAGCACCGGCAATTGAAGAATGATCCCCGCCCCCAACCCGACAGCAAGAGCCGAAGTCCCAAGGGTCTCTCCGATCACCAGGCTGCAGATATCAATGGATGTCGCACCATGGGCCTTACGAAGCCCGATTTCTCTAGTCCTGCTACCCACACTCTGCCAAAGCACACCGAGGAGTCCCAAGGCGACCATCAGCATCAGAAACCCGACAATGACCCCACCTATCGCCAGCGGCAGGATCGCGAATGACAAGCTATCACTCCTCATATCAGGCAGTAGATTCACCTCAAACGACCAATCCGGCGCCGCTGCCCTCAATTTGGCGACGAGCCGTTCTTCGAATGATGCATCAAGTCCCGCCTCTGCCCGGACCAGGAGGTAGGGAACGAGTTCAAAAGACCGATCGCTCCGACTCAGACTCATTCGCCAAAACCCCAGGTTCTCCGGAGGAGCGAAATCACCACCGCGGCGAAATTCAGAGACAACTCCCACGACTCTCGTCTCTTTCTCCCCTTCGCCAGAGAAGACCTGCCCCAGGGGAGATTCTCCACCGAAGCGGGCGCCCGAAAGACGTTCGGTCAGCACGACTGGAACCCAGTCCAGTTGGTCATCGTCAGGACGAAACCACCGTCCCTCAACCAGAGAGAGCTGCATCGCCTCGGCAAAGCTGTCGCTCACTTCAAATCCGACAGTGCCATCTTCCAGGTAGAACGTGGCCCCTCCAAAGTAGGGCAGGAATGAAGAAGCGGCAACAAACTCCACTTCAGGAAGTTCTCGAATGGCGGTCATGACCTGCCTGACGAGTTGCTGCAGGGCAACCTTCCCGTCTGCATCTGAGAATCGTTCTTCACCTGACTCGAGTACAATTCCGAAGACGTCGTCGTATGCAAAACCCAACTCGCTGCGGTAGTGCGAGTGGAACTGCATTCCGATCAGGATGACCGAAAAAAGCACAAGAAACGAAACGAGAATCTCGAAAATGACGAGCGCATTCGCCCGTTTTCGATTCCACGCCAGCTTGACACAATGCCGGATCATCGTTGCCCCCCTCTCAAGGCGTCAGCAGGGTTGAGCCTCGACATCCTCCATGCCGGGTAAGCGGCTGAGAGTATTCCAAAGAAGAGTGTGATAACGAGCGAAACGAAGAAAATCCTCATGTTCATCTCAAAGGTGGCATACGGTATGAAACCGGACTGCTCGATCACCTCCAGGATCAGGACTGATCCAAGCATTGCGATACCTCCGCCAAGAAAGGTCACCACCAGGTTTTCGATTACAAACTGAATGGACAGGTTGAATGAGTCTGCTCCAAAGGCCTTCCTGACGCCAATTTCAGCGCAGCGCTCCAAAATCCGACTCAAGTTCAGATTGACTAGATTGACGGCCGGGAGAACCATGAAAAGCACCATCAAAAGGGCCACGAGCCCTAAGAAGACAGTTGAACTCAGCCCAAACTGCTGGGTCAAGCTGTCAATCCGATTGTCCAGAGTCGCCTGAACGAGTTCCCAGGCTGGTTCATCTGAGGCAACAGCATCGAGTCGATCCCGAAAGGCCGAACGGATTTGAGAGACGTCCGCCCCAGGCTCAGTCAGAAACAGCCCCATGAATCCACCGGCCAACTTCCGCCGATAGTTGTCGGTCTTGGCCGAGCCAATGGGCACCCAGAAGTCACCGAACGGCACATAACGGTAGGCCGGAACATCGGAGACAACTCCGATCACTTGAAAGGTCTGACCGTCGATTCTTAAAGTCTGGCCAACTGCCGCTGTTTCACCAAACACCTTCTCAGCCGTCGAACGACTAACGACGGCTACGGCCTTCCCCTCCAAGTCGTCTTCTCGGGAGTAGGGGCCCCCGTCAACAAAGTCAAAGTGAAACACCTTCCAGAATTCCGCATCCGTCCGCCTCATCTGAAGCTTAACTTTGGTGCCTCCCATGTAAGACACCACTCGGGCAGGGGATTCGGAAGCGATCGATAAGGTTTCGACTCCAGGAAGTTCACGGAGAAAACGATCCAGAAGGGCAAACCCCGGACCGGTCCGGTAAAGGCTCTTCGGACCCACGAATTCAACCCGACTCAAAATGAGGGTACGATCCCCGTTGACTTCGGGGGCCCTTGTTCCCAGCACATGATCCAGGAACGATACCGCCACCATCAGAGTGACAAGGGTCGATGCGATCGCGAAGAGACTGACCAAGGTGAAGAATTTCCTCCGCCGAAGGACCTTCACAGCCATCTTCAGATAGTTCCAAAGCATGTGGTCTCCTGTCAGTTAATCTGTCTACCGTCAAAGATCCGAATCGTGCGCATCGTCTGCCGGGCCAGTTCGGCATCATGGGTAACCATGACAATCGCCGTTCCCTTCACTCGGTTCAGATCCTCTAGAATCCTCATGATCTCGCCACCCATCTCACTGTCGAGGTTCCCGGTCGGCTCGTCAGCCAGTAAGAGTCTGGGTTCGCCCACGATAGCCCGAGCAATTGCCACTCTCTGCTGCTGCCCGCCTGAGAGCTGTGACGGAAAGTGGTGGACGCGAGAAGTCAACCCAACCCTGTCGAGGGCCTCCAGAATCAATTCCTTCCTTCGACTGCGCGAAAGCTTTCGATACAGCAGCGGAATTTCGACGTTGTCGAACACCTTGAGATCGGGGATCAATTGGAAGGTCTGGAAGATGAATCCAACGACCTGATTGCGAAGCCCCGCTACGTACCGATCCCGATAAGATCGAACCTCGTTACCGTCCAGGAGAACAGTCCCATTAGTCGGTACATCGAGCAAACCCATGATGTTGAGTAGAGTACTCTTACCCGATCCTGAAGGCCCCATGATCGAGACAAACTCACCCGGTTCAATCCGAAGATTGATTCGGGATAGTGCCACCGTTTCAATCCGTTCGGTCATGTACATTTTCTCAACTTCTCGTAGTTCCACCATAACCCTGCCCCTTCATTTCAAACGAATTTCGGTCAGATGCAGATAATCGTCTACATCCGAAATCACAACCAGATCACCTTCAGAAAGGCCAGAAACCACTTCGTAACGATCGAAGCTGGCCATTCCGAACTGGACACGCACTCGAACAGCCCGATCAGCTTTCAAAACAAAGATGTCCTGAACGCCGGATCCAAGAATCGCGGGACCCCGTTTGAGCCGCATTACCCTCGGCTTACGGTCAACCATAATCCGCACGTCAACGCGAAGGTTCGACCGCAGTAGCGGGCTCCCCGGCTCATCGAGTCCCACCAGTAATGTCAGGATTCCTTCATCGATGGTAGGCAATACCTGCTGGACGACACCCGAGAGTCTCTGCCCATTAGCAACGACTTCTACCGGTGCTCCAGAATTAACCCGAGCAGAATGCATATCCGAAACAGTTGCCCTGACACGAAATGACTCCAAATCCGCAATCCGCGCGATCGTGTCTCCCACCTGCACTGAACTTCCTTCCTCAGAGCGGACCCAGGTGACGATTCCATCCCGATCCGACCTTGTCGTTGCCAGCATCAACTGCCGCCCCGCTTCTGCAACCTCCTTCTCGAGAATGGACATTTCCATCTCGAGCGCAGCAGTCAATGCCTGCGATTTGAGATAGGCCTGCTCTGATTCGGCTGCGATCCGCCTCAAGTCCAGTTCCGCCTTCCGACGCTCAGCGCGTGTCCGGTCCAACTGGGCCCTCGAGACGAGACGTGCCTCGAAAAGCTCGGTGATCCTTGCCTGCTCTGACTGCTTTGACTCCAATTCGATCAGGGCAATTTCCTGGAGGCCTTCGAGCCGCGTCGTCTGTTCGGTGAGATCAAGATTGACGATCTCAGCCTCGTTCTGCTTCACCCGAAGCTGTTGTTCAGCCCTTTCTAACTGGAGACGAGCAACGCTGGTATCCAACTCGACAATCGGCTCTCCCCGGGTTACCTTTTCGCCTGTTCGCTTCAGGACTCGGACAACACGGGTTGCAATCGGACTGGTAACTACACCTTCCAGTTCCGGTTCTACCACCCCGGAGGCATCGATAACCGACTCGAGCGGGCCTGTATCGACAACCGCTGTCCGGATGCGCGCCGAATCAAGCGATGGACTGAGAAGACTAACTCCCCAACTAACGGAGAAGGCCATCGGGACGCCGACGAGAAGAACTCCGATCAGTCGACGTAAAACTCTGTTCCTGCGGTTTCGCCCATCGATTTCGCGATCCATAATTTCTTCCTCTGGGGAACCTAAGTGCACGATGGGTGCCAAAGATTCTTACGAATCTCGGGGCAACTATTCGCAGGAGCCTGGGGCCGTAAAAATCCAGCGCCAACGAGCCCGAAGTTCACGGACTCAAGTCAATACCTATCAACCACTTAGCGCCCATAGAAAGCCAGACACTTCACGCCGGGTTGCAGCGTCTCTCGAGGGACCGGCGGCAGAAGCGAGTCCTGGTGGGATAATGCTCACAGAGGCCAATTCGTCCGGAGGCGGACAAGAGTGTCCGGAACCGGACAACAGGTCCACATATTCACACCGTTGAGGCTGACTGAAGTCAGCGACGATAGAGGCTTCCCGCCTATTGGTTCTGGGTATAGATCGTCTGGGTCGGGAACGCGAATTCGAGACCATGCTTGTTGAAGGCCTCGAGAATCGCAAAATTCACCTGAGACTGGGTGCCCACGATATCCGATCCAGCCTTAATGTAGTAGATGAACGTGATCTCCAGGGAGAAATCCAGAAAACCGGTGAACCCAGTAATCAACTTCTCTTCCAGACTCGGGTTTGCAGCTCCGATCTCCTTCAACAGAGAGATCGCCTGATTCATCTGATCGGGGGTCGTGTCGTAGGTCAGGCCCAACTTCAGTATGACCTTCCGGGAGGGTTCGAGTGAAATGTTCTCAACCGGTGAGTCAGAAAAGGCAGAATTGGGGATGGTGACAATCCGGCCTTCAAGTGTTTCAAGCCGCGTGCTGCGCAGGCCAACTTCTCGGACGAACCCGTCGTATCCTCGTACGACGACACGATCATTCAGGGTGAAGGGTTTGTCAGCAAAGATGGTAAAACCGCCAAAGACATTCGAAACCGTATCTTTGGCCGCCATCGCCAGCGCCAGACCTCCGATTCCTAGACCCGCCAGCAGAGCGCCGACGTCATAGCCGACATTATCCAGGGCGATGATAACGCCAAGAACCCAGATGAGGACCTTGGTCGATTTGCTGATGATGGGCAACAACTGGTCATCAAAATCAGTCTCAGTCTTCGCCGCCCAGGGAACCAGGTATTCCCTTTGGACAGCATCGAACAACCGGGCCAGCAGCCAGGCAATCGTCAGTATGATCAGAAATCGAAAGGCTCCACCAACCCAACCCTGCATTGCTTCGGGAAGCGTCAGGACCTTGATTCCGTAGTTGATTCCGACCAGCGTTAAGATGAAAGTGATCGGCTCTTCGATCATATCGACAATGATGTCGTCGAGCCGGCTTTCGGTCCGAGAGGTCAAACGCCCCAGTGATCGTTTAAGCACCCAATACAGCGCCCGCCCCAAGATAACCGCGCCCAAAATGAGTACCAGTGCCAGGAACCAGTCCTGAACGGTGTTGCCGAAATATGTCTTAGTCAGTATCTCTTCCATCATCAGGCTTCACTCCGAAACCCGGCATTATAGCGTATCGACTCGCCGAAGTCGGGGAGTGAGCTATCTGAAGGCTTGATCGCACCTCACCAGTTGCCGTAGGGTTTGATCGACACAGTTTTCGACAGATGATTCATCAACCCTTTGACAGGAGGTACGCTTCTAGAGTGCCAGCCCAAAAGAACATGATGCGGGATCGGTTGATCGCATTAGTCTTGCTGACAGTCTTTGTCGGAACGATCACGGTGTATCTCTGGTGGGGCCGATTCGAGTACTTCAAAGGCCGCTACCTGCTCTTGACCTACTTGCTGGTCGGGGGAGTGCTCATCATCAACTCCGCCTACTTCCGCGACTCAGCCCGCGATCTCGGACTCCGTCTCGATAATCTTCGAGCGGCACTGCGCCACGCTCTGCCCCTCCATGTTCTTCTGCTCGTCGTGATCGCCGGCTCTGTCTTACTGCTCCCCAATTCCGGACCCGATTGGCGGCAGCTTTCAGCGGGGTACCTGATCTGGGCCGTCGCTCAGCAATTCTTCCTTCAAGCACTGATTCGCCAGAGGCTCCTGACCCTTTTCCCCAGACCTCTTCTGGCAACTGTCCTGGCTGCCATGTTGTTCGCCTTGCTCCACCTGCCGAATCCCACCCTGGTGCTGGTTACGTTTCTGGGAGGGCTCCTCTGGTGCTGGATGTTCCAGACCTTTCCGAACCTGGCGACAGTATCAGCCTCTCACGCGCTCCTGGGAATCCTCCTGGCGGTCTTCTTTAAATTCAACGGGCTGGATCAATTTCATGTCGGTCATCGAGGGATTGCCTTCACTTCATGGGGAGACGGTGTCCAGGTCGCAGCCGGCTACGACAACCGGGGCCTGCCGATTGTCGTCACGATACCCGGGCCCGATCGCGACAACCGGTCGCTGATCCGCGTCTTCCGCCCTGAAGGTACGAAACTGTACGAGTGGGAGGCCTTCCCCGAATTTGGCTACAGCGGAGTCATCGCTGTCGGAGACCTCGGTTTCGACGAGGGCGATGAAATAGTGGTTGCTGCCGGCCCTGGACCCGGAAACCCTCCGGTAATCGCCCTCTATTCGCTTGACGGTAAGAGACTGGGACGATTCCAGTTGCCCGGATTCGACGGCTTCGGAGCTTGGGTCTCGATTTCAGCGGGAAAGGTCCTGGTCACTCCAGGCCCGGGACCCGACCGCGGGGCCACGGTCTTTGAGTATCGACCTTCGGGGGAACTCCTCAGGAACTGGGAACTGGGAGATATCGGGTTCCAGAACAGCGCCCGGGTCATGCGGCTCCCCAACAGTAATCAACTCCTGCTCTTCGGCAATGTACTTTCGGTCAACTCCTCTGAGATCAAGGTCTTTTCCGAAGACGGGACTGCACTGGAAACCTGGCCGACAATCGGCTCTGCATTCGGTTTGAATCTAGCGCCCGTTCAGTTGGATACGCACCGCCACGGACTGGCTGCCGCCCCCGGTGCTGCTCCCGGTCATACGCCACACATCAAGCTACTGGACAGTCAGGGCACAATCCTCAGGGAATTCTTTGCCTATGAACGTCCCCTGCCCTGCGGCGCAAACATATCGGCAGTGGACATCGACGGCGACTCCAGGGACGAACTCGTCCTCGGCGAAGGCTCCTGCCCGGATCAGCCTTCCACAATCCGGATCGTCACTGCAGAAGGCAAACTGCTGGAAAGTTGGGACGCCTACTGAAGCGAACCCGGGAGTCCGGTTCAGCCTCGGCCTGCGGTTCTACGGCCAAGTCTGCGATAATCGGTGGATGCTGATTCGATTATCAAGCCTTCCCCTGCATGTAATCCTGGCGATGTTCGTACTTTGCCTCTCCGCCACAGGAGCAAGCAAAACAAATGATCCACAGGAGGAAAGACTCCTCTCGAAAACCGAACTCGAGACCCATCTGCGTTTCCTGGCAGCCGATGAACTGATGGGCCGAGAGACAGGAACCGAGGGTAATGACGTTGCCGCCAGATACATCGCCGAGCAGTTTCGGAATTATGGTCTGGAACCAGCACCTGGCAGTGAGGACTTCTTTCAGTCCGTGCCGATGGTCCGAACCACTCCACCCCAGACACAGCGACTGGCACTGGACGGAAGAGACCTGAAGCCAGGAGAGGATTTCATCCTGGTCAGGGGCTCGAACATCTTCCTCTCCGCTCCGGTCGTGGATGCGGATCACGGGATGGCAGATCCCGGCGACGGGTCCCGTGACCTGGAAGGGAAGGTAGCCCTGGTCAAGTTTGGAGATGAGAAGGGCAACAACGGCCCCCAGTCACTGTCCCTTAAGCGCGAGAGACTGACTGCACGTGGAGCGGTTGCGGTCATCGAACTCTATGCCGGCCATCAATGGCAGATGTTCGTCAGCTACCTGCAACAGCCAAATCTCGGGTTGAGTTCCGGGGACAAAGCGGAGGAATCGATCCCACATCTCCTGGTAAAGAAAAACGAATCGATTCGAGAAGAACTGCTGGCTTCGAAAGTCAGTATCACCGCTTCCGAGTCGGGCAGCGAAGAGATCCGGTCAAATAATGTGGTCGGAGTCCTCGAGGGAAGTGACAGTCGACTGCGCCAGGAATGGGTCGCTCTGACGGCACATTTTGATCATGTCGGTGCCAGCCCCGATCTGCATGGTGCAACAGCTGAAGACTTTATCTTCAACGGGGCAAGGGACAACGGGATGGGAACCGTGGCCCTTCTAGCGGCCGCCAAACATCTGGCTGCAGATCCCCCGGCACGATCGGTCATCTTCATCGCCCTGACAGCCGAGGAGGTGGGGTTGCTGGGCAGTTCCCACTACGTCGAGAACCCTGCCGTACCGCTAAAGCAGACAGTCTTTGTCTTGAACAATGACGGCGGCGGATACAACGACACCTCCCTCGTAACCGTCCTGGGACTCGATCGAACGACTGCCCGTGAAGACATTGCTCGAGGATCCCTCAAAGCGGGTCTCGAGGCGTTCGGAGGCGAACCCCAGATTCAACGATTCTTTAACCAGTCGGACAATGTCCGGTTCGCCCGGAAAGGCATACCTGCGCCGACTTTCTCTCCAGGCTTCCGCGAGTTCGATCAGGAGATCCTTCGCTTCTACCATCGCCCCTCAGATGAAGCGGACGAACTCTTCGATTTCGAGTACCTCCTGTCATTCGCCCGGGCCTATGCCTACTCTGCCGAGTTCATTGCCAATAATCCGCGTCGACCAGCCTGGATCGCAGGCGATGAATACGAAGACACGGCCAAGAGTTTGTATGGCGATCCAGCGGATAGCAGTTCAACGCAGGATTAGCCGCTGACACCCGCAGGAAACAGCTTTGGCGACATACGCAATCGGCGACCTACACGGCTGCTATCGGACCTTCAGGGCCCTGCTCGAGAAGTTGGAGTTCGATCCAGCAGAAGACCGGCTCTGGCTGGTCGGGGACCTGGTCAATCGAGGTCCGGATCCGGTGAGGCTCCTGCGCTGGGTCAGCACGCATGAAAAGTCTGTAAGGGTTGTGCAGGGAAACCATGACCTGCATCTCCTCGCTTACGTTCACGGCGTCCGAAAAGCCAAAGCAGCTGACCGTTTCGAGAAACTGATGAATGCCAGAGACCGCAACCAGTTGCTCGACTGGCTTTTGCATCTGCCATTGATCCATTCGAAGCCAGGCAGGGTCCTGGTTCATGCCGGCATCCCTCCGGCCTGGACCCTCGACCAGGCTGTCGAGTATGCCCGCGAGGCCGAAAGTGCACTCCAGAAGAATCCCGCGAAGGTACTGCGTCCCAGGGGCAAGGACTTTAACCTTTCGGCTCCCTTGCCGCATGACACCTGCAGAGTGCTGACCCTACTCCGAAGTTGTTATGCCGACGGAACCCCAAATCTCGGCTTTTCCGGTTCGTTGCCGGAGCTTCCGGACAACTGCTGTCCATGGTATGAGTTTCCAAAGATTAGTGAGACCCAGACCCGTTTCATTTTTGGACACTGGGCAAACCTGGGGTTTTACCATCAAGGCCACATCACCTGCCTGGACAGCGGCTGTGTGTATGGAGGGACCCTGACCGCTGTCTGCCTGGAAGACGATTCGGTCACGCAAATCGCCAACTGCGACTAGACTGCCGCTTCCTGGTCAAAAGAGACCCTGTTCCATGCTCCCACCAAGTGCTAGAGTTGCCGGGAAAGGTGGGAAGGTCGATGAAGAGAACATTCTCCTGCATTCTTGCGCTCTCCGTAGTTGCCACGCTCTCGTTCGGATGCCAGACTGGCCCGAAGCCCACTGACGAGATCACCCTGCCGGCGATCTTCAGCGACAACATGGTCCTCCAGCGAGATCAACCGATCCCGGTTTGGGGAACCGGTTCCCCTGGGGACCAGATCCGCGTCGAACTGAACGGTAGCAGCAATGAGACATCCTGCGATGAAGGTGGGGGCTGGCGACGCGCGGAAACGAACCTTTGAAGGGATTCAGTATTGCCGGAGAAGATCAGAGATTCGTTTGGGCCGATGCCAGGATCCAGGGAGAAAGCGTCGTTGTGTCGAGCCGTCAGGTCCGTAATCCAGTGGCCGTTCGGTATGGCTGGGCAGCCAATCCCGCCTGCAACCTTACCAATGCGGAAGGACTCCCAGCTTCACCCTTCCGAACAGATGACTGGAAAGGGGTCACTCAGGACTCAAACTGAGCAAAGGGAATAATCAGATGATCTTGCCTGATATGGACGGTCGGATCGCCGTTGTGACGGGAGCATCAGGAGGAATCGGACAGGCGGTCTGCGTCGGACTTCATCGCCAGAACGTTTCCCTTTTCGCCCTGGATCGGGAGTTCGACGAGGGATCAAAGATGAGCGAATGGTGCCGGCCCGTCCTCTGTGATCTGATTGATCCTCGGGCGATCGAAACTGCCTTCGAAAAGATCCGTTCAGAAACCGATCAGATCGACTATCTGGTCAATATCGCCGGGATTGATCCGAAATATACGCTCGAAGAAGGTTCCGCCGAACACTGGCAGGAGGTCATTGACATCAATCTCCGCGGCTACTATCTCGTCATGCGGGAGGCAATCGATCTGCTTCGTGAGGGTCAGGGAAGAAGTATTGTCAACGTCTCATCGATCAACTTTCGGCTCGGCATTCCCCGACGCTCGATCTATTCGGCCTCCAAGGCCGGCATCCTCGGGCTCACAACCGGACTCGCTCGTGAACTCGGTTCCGAAGGGATTCGGATCAACTCGGTTTCACCCGGCTGGGTATTCACCAAGGGGCAGGTCCAGCAGTATTTCACCCAGCCCGATGACCGGGCGAAACATCTGGCTCACCTCGAAGAAAAGCAGGCGATTGACCGGCACATCTCTCCCGATGACATTGCGAACCACATCCTGTTCTACCTCTCGGAGGCCAGTGCAGCCTCCACCGGACACAACTGTATCGTTGACGCGGGCTGGCTACTGGAATAGAAAGGGCTGATCTAATGCAATATCGATTTGAAGGACAGGTCGCCATTGTCACCGGCGCCGCACGTGGGATCGGCAAGGGTATCGCCTTGCGCCTGGCAAGGGAGGGAGCTCGAGTCTTCCTCGTCGACTGCCTCGGGGATGAGTTGGATCTTACCGTAGCGGAGATGAAAGGAGAGGGCCTGCGGATTGATGCCCTTCGAGTCGATATCGCCAATGAACTGCAAGTTCGTGAAGCCTTCGAAGAGGTTGCCCGCAGGGCTTCCCGTCTCGACATCATGGTCAATAGCGCCGGGATTGTCGGCCCCACGGGAACCACTATCGAGAATTACTCTTTCGCCGATTTTCGCCAGGTACTCGACGTTAACCTTTCCGGAGCCTTTCTGATGACCAAATACGCGATTCCAGCGATGCTTCAGACCGGCTACGGACGGATTGTCCTGATTGCATCGATAGGCGGGAAGGAAGGGAATCCCGGAATGGCTGGCTATGCAGCCAGTAAGTCGGGCGTGATGGGACTCGTCAAGGCGGTCGGCAAGGAATATGCTGAAAGTGGCATCACGGTCAATGGAATTGCCCCGGCAGTCATCGCGACACCGATGAACCAGGACACGGACCCGAAACTGCTCAAGTACATGACCGATCGGATTCCGATGAAACGATTGGGAACGGTTGAGGAAGTGACTTCGCTCGCCTGCTGGATCGTTTCAAAGGAAGCGAGCTTTAACACAGGATTTGTCTTTGACCTCTCAGGAGGAAGAGCAACCTATTGACAGGGATTTGAGGGACGAGGAATCGAATCATGAAAGAGAAACTGAGTCGCAGAAGCTTTATTACGAGTTCAGCCGTTACCGGACTGACCGCATCAGCGACGATGAATGCCAAGTCATACAGTCGCATCCAGGGAGCGAACGACCGGATCAATATCGGCTTCCTCGGTTGTGGAGGGCGAAGCCGGGGACACAGGCGGATGGTGCAGGGTTCACTAGAGGACAAAAACCTGGGTGTGGTCGCGGTGTGCGACCTCTGGACCGTAAACCGGGAGAAAGCCGCGGCTGACTGCAAAGAGAAGTTTGGTGTCGATGTCCAGCAGTTCAAATACTCCGAGAAGATGCTGGAAATGGCCGACCTCGATGCCGTCATGATCGCGACTGGGGACCATCAGCATGGCCGGATACTGGCGCAGGTGGTCGAGGCTGGAAAAGACTGCTACGTCGAAAAGCCGATGGCCCTTGATGTTGAGGAGGCCAAACTCGCCCGGAAGGCCGTCTTGAACTCCCAGCAGGTGGTGCAAAACGGTTCGCAATGGCTCAGCGACCCTTACCATCGAAAGGTCCGCGAGATCATCCGATCTGGGAAACTCGGACAGATCACCAAGATTGAACAGGTCTGGAATGACAATAACCACCGCTGGCACGATCCTAACGATCCTGATGTCGCGGCCGTCCGAGAGGAAGATACCGACTGGGAACGCTGGCTGCTGGGGAAGCCTTATCGCCCGTTTGACCCCTGGGCCTACTTCGAGTTCCGCATCTTCAAGGATTTCTCCGGAGGGATCACTTCCCAGTGGTTCAGCCATGGCCTGGGCATTGTCCAGTTCTTCATGGATGTCACGGTACCCGACACCATGGTCGCCAGTGGAGGAATCTTCGGCTGGGACGACATCCGGCAGAACCCCGATACGTTTCAGTGCCTGGGGACATTCGAAGATATCCAACTGCTCCATTCCTACTCTTCAAGCTATGCCAACCGATTCGGAGATTACACCTGTATTCGCGGGAAGGAAGCCTCACTCTATTCGCAAGGGGGAGAGGGTAGCCCGAGATGGTTCCTGATTCCCGAGGTGCCAAGAGATGGGCGTCATTTCTACGGCGGGTTCGAGGAAGCCATCGCGAAGGGCGAAGCCGAACTGGTGACCATCGAAGGGAATGACCAGCTTGCACCTACCTGGCAGAGCGATGACAGCAAACCGCATCTGGATAATTGGATTGACTGTATGCGCTCCCGGAATCTGATGCCCCATGGACATATCCATACCGGCTTCTGGCATTCAGTCGGATCCACTATGGCCACCCGGGCCTATCGGGAAGGCAGGAAACTCTGCTGGGATCGACAGAAGGAAGAAATCATCGACGCTCTATAGCTATCTGAGGATTCCGGGCTCACTCGCTGTACGTGCAGTCAAAAGGGATGTAGGCCTGTGCATTGTGTGGGCTCAACGCCCCGACAATCTACGAACCCGATTTGACGATCTCGTCGCCTTCGACGAGGGCGCCTATGCCTTCCACGAAGATGGTTTCGCCGCCGGTCAGGCCACTGACGACCTGTATGAACCCGTCGGTTGATTCACCCAGTTCGACAGCGACACGGTGGGCCCGCCCATTCTGCTCAGTCCAAACGTAACGACGTCCTTCCACCGACTGCACGGCCAGGGCGGGGATCGCCAGGCCATCCTTGATCGGAGGAATCTCAAATTCGCAAACGCTAAAGACGCCCGCCTTCAGTGAAAGATCTGCGTTGTCAACCGCGACCTTGACAAGAAAGGAACGAGTGGCAGGATCGATTGCCTCGTTGACGGCGACGACCTTTCCGGCTCTTTCGAGACCAAGGCTCTCAACGACGACGCGGACCGCCAGCCCCATCGTGACCTGCTGGGCAAACCTTTCGGGAACCCGTGTCTCCGCTTCGAGAGAGGTCAACCCAGTCACCTTGACGACCTCTTCGCCCCGATTCGCGAAATCTCCGGACTTGAGTCGACGGGCTGTCACGACTCCGTCAAATGGAGCTTCAACCGTCGTATCCTCAACGGTCTGCCTTGCCCGTGCAACAGCCGCTTCAGCTTCACCTACGCGGGAACGCGCCACCTCAATAGCCTCGACGGTCGGTCCACTCTCAGCCATCCTCAGCCGTTCCTCGGCTACTTCAACAGCAGCTTCAGCGGACTTGGCCGCCGTCTCTGCAGCCCGCAGCTGCGATTCAGAGATCGCCCCTTTCTCAAAAATCGAAACGGCACGTTCACGATCCTCGTCCAAACGGTCATACTCCGCTCGAGTTCTTCCCAGTTCAGCCTTCAGGACTTCAACCTCTTCACTCCTCTGCCAGGCCAGCAGATCATTCAAAGTGGCCGTCGCGGTGTTCAGAGAAGCCTCAGCAGACTGAAGCGCGAGCTCGAACTCAACTGGACGGGTTCGAAAAAGCACCTGTCCTTTTCGGACTCGGTCTCCGATATCCACCATCACCCGATCAATCGGTCCGGCGACCAGGGCCCGCATTGAAGCCTCATCTCGCGGTTCGAGGGATCCGGTTGCCTGCACGATCCGTTCGAAATCCATCCGGGAGACCTGTGTCGCGGTAACCGGTTTTGCAGCAAGTGCAGCTTCCTTCGTACTGCTGGCTCCCGCCCCCGCTTCACCTTCACCACAGCCTGTTGCAACCGCCAGCACCAGCAGTCCCGCTGCCAGCAGAAATCTTCTCAACATATCTCTCAGTTCCTCTTGATACACCAATGTCTCTCGGAGTACTCCCGCTATTCAGCCGGCACTGATGTCGAACCGGCCTCGATTGATTCCTCTATGCTCAAACTCCCGAATCTCTTTCCCACCCAGGCACTCAAGTCGTCCAGCATCGTGTAGACACAAGGGATCACGATCAATGTCAGAGCTGTCGAGGTCAGCATTCCACCGATAACCGCTGCCCCCATCGGTGCCCTCTGTTCACCACCTTCACTCATCGCCAACGCGATCGGTGTCACCGCGGCAATCGTGGTCAAAGCCGTCATCAAAATCGGTCGCAGCCGTAGCGGCCCTGCGGTCCGGAGCGCCTCGTCACGGTCGATTCCCTTTCGCCTGAGCTGGTTGGTGAAATCGACCAGAAGAATCCCGTTCTTCGCCACGATTCCCGTCAACATGACAAACCCAATAAAAGCAAAGATATCCATCTGATTGCCCGTGATCAGGAGAAAGCCAAAGCTTCCGGCAATCGCCAGAGGCACCGACATCAGGATCGTGAATGGATGCGTAAAGGACTCGAACTGCGACCCGAGAATCAGGTAGATCATAACCAGGGCAATCGCGAGGGCATAAACCAGATACTGGAATGATTCGGCAAAGACGTCCGCCGAACCTTCGAGACCGGTCGACCAGGAAGGATCAGCCGGGATCTCTTCCGCCGCGATACGGTTCATGATTTCGATCGCTTCTCCCAATGATGTCCCATCCAGGTTCGCAAAAAGCGTGACGGAACGGCTCCGGCTGTAGCGGTGGACAGAATTCGGCCCGGTACCCTGCCTGACATCGACCAGACTGGCCGCATTGACCAGTTCACCCGAAGCCGCCCGTAATGAAACCGAGAGGAGGTCCTGAGGGTTCTCTCTTGCCTCGGGAACCGCTCTCAGCCGAATATCGTACCGTTTACCGCCATCCTTGAACGTGGCGACATCCTGCCCGCCAAAGAGAATACCGAAATTCTCGGAGATGCTTCGGACGCTGACATTCATGTCATCCGCCAGGCCACGGTTGATTTCCACCTTCAACTCCGGCTTATTCAACCGCAAGTCGTGATCGACATCGACGAAGCCGGGAACCCTCTTCATCCGCTCGAGCATCCGGTTCGCCACCTCATTCAGCTCAGGGACTGTTGGACCCTTGATGACATACTGCAGGTCGGTGTCACGCTGCCCGCCCCCGACGATCGAGATATTCTCCACCGCAATCCGAGTGTCGGTCACCATCCCCTGCAGAACGGTCCTCATCCTCGACATGATCTCCGCCTGGGTCTCATCGCGCTGGCTGCCGTGAATCAGGTTGACGAACAGGACTCCCGTGTTTGCCCCACCTCCGAAACCCGACGCGGCGAAAACCCCGCGCGTCTCAGGTTGTCCGAGGACCGCTGTTTCCAGCTCCCTCAGACGCTGCTGAACGAGTTCGACCGAGGAACCGGTCGGAAGCTCGAACCGCACCAGATACTCACTCCGATCCGGGTCTTTCACAAATCCCTTGGGGACGAAGGTGGATAGAAGGATTCCAAGAAGAAAGACCCCAATCGCCAGGCCAAGGGTAACCCACCGATGCCGTAAAGCCAGATCGAGATACTTTGAATAGACCCGTTCAACACCTTCGAAGAAGCCTTCGAGCGTCTGGAAGATCCGACCATGTTTCGGTTCATGCTTGAGCAGCCTTGAACAAAGCATCGGTGTCAACGTCAAGGCAATCACGGTTGATACTGAAACTGCCATTGCAACCGAAAGCCCGAACTGCATAAAGAAGCGGCCGATGATCCCTTTCATGAAAGCCACAGGGACAAATACAGCCACCACCGACAGTGTGGTCGCAATGACCGCAAAACCCACCTCATCGGTACCGATCCTGGAAGCCGCCAGGGCCCGGTGGCCCCCTTCCACATGCCGGAAGATATTCTCGAGAACAACGATCGCATCATCGATGACCATCCCGATGGAGAGCGACATCGCCAGCATTGTCATGTTGTTGATCGTGAAGTCGAGCGAATACATCAGGACGAACGACGCAATAATCGAGGTTGGGATCGCCACAATGCTGATGAATGTCAGTCTCGAACTCCGCAGGAAGACCAACATGACAAACGAAGTCAACAGTGCTCCGAGAAAGAGGTCGAAGATGACATCCTTCATCGAATTCTGGATGAATAGGGAGGAATCGGTCGCTACTTCAACGTTGATTCCCTTCGGAACTGTTGTCTCGAACTCCGATAACGCATCCCGCACCGCAGCGGCAACGGCAACCGTATTGGTTCCCGACTGTTTCCGGATTCCGAGACCGATTGCCGGAAGACCGTTGTATCGTGCGACGGAGCGCAAATCCTCTGACCCGTCTTCGACCATCGCGACATCCTTGAGGCGAATCACCGTCCCTGCCGTAGTCGCAACGACCAATTCCTGCAACTGCTCGATCGATTCATACTCACCGAGCACCTTAACGACGAATTCTCTTTCGGGCTGTTCGATCCGGCCTCCGGGCAGCTCGATATGTTTGAGCCGGATCGCTGTCGCCACGTCAACCGGAGTCAGGCCTCGAGCTTCGAGGGAATGTGGCTTGAGCCAGACCCGGACCTCCCGTTCGCGAAAACCACCGAGAACGACCGCTCCCACTCCGGGGACAGTCTGCAGGCGCTCTTTCAGCACCTCATCGGCATAGCGTGCTGCTCTGCGATAGTCTCCACTCGTTGTAACCGCTACCCACATGATCGGTTGGCTGGCAATGTCAATCTTCTGGACAATAGGAGCTTCCAGATCCCTCGGCAGATCGGCCTGGGCCTGATTGACCTTGTCCCTGACCTCCTGGGCTGCAATATCGACATCTTTCCCGAGATCGAACTCAACAACCACCTGCGACATCCCCTCGGTCGAATTCGAGATGATGTTCTTGACTCCTTCGATCGTGTTGATCTGCTCTTCCAAAACATCGGTAACGTCGGCATCCATGATCTCGGGATCGGCTCCGGGGAGGACTGAGATCACCGACACCACAGGGAATTCCACCTCGGGGAATAGGTCCACTCCCATATTCTGAAAGGCGGTATACCCGAAAAAGAGCACTCCGAACGTGAAGAGCAGGGTTGTGACGGGCTTATTGATTGCTGTATTCGAAAGAAACATTCAAGACCTTCAAGATTCTCTAACGGGCAAGGGCACGAAAGAAGAAGTTCCAGATTTCATTAAACTCGGCATCAACATCGACCGATTCATCCCGGTGAATTCGGAACTCAAAGAAGCCAATGATGACTCCGAGAAGCATCTCTGCCGAGCGTCGCGCATTCTGAGGACGGAAGACTTTCTCCACGACGCCTGCTTCGATCAAATCTTCGAGCAACCCGACAAATCCTTCCCGTTCACCCCAATCTTCCTTGGGGCTGTAGGCAGACTTCTGAAAGAGTGCCAGGGTCGAACGATTCTCTTCACAGAAGCGGATACTCTCAAAGATGATGGCTTTCAGCTTCTGATCAGCGGAAACCGGGGAACCCGCGATCTCTTCTACGCGGTCCTTGATCGGCTGCATCAAGTGCTCATAGATGGCTGCGAGTAATTCCTCCTTGCTACTGAAGTAGTTGTAGATCGTCCCTTTGGCGACCCCCGCTTCAGCAGCGACTCGATCCATCGTGATGTTCTCGACGCCGGTTTCACGCAAGACATGGACTGCGGCCTGATTGATCGTCCTCTTCATCACTGCATCGACAGCGGCTTTTCTCTGTTCAGACCAGTTACTCACAACGGCTCCTTGACCCAATCGTACTCTAGAATGACCGCAGGAATATTACCCTGACCGCCCAGTCACCTGTCAAGTCAGACGGGTCAGAGATTCAAGTTGTCGAGGGGCGGGGGCTTGGGTGAGGGTCGCTGGCCGAGGGAGATCCAGCGACCCCCTTTGTAATGAAGGAGAACCGATAGGCTGGGGTCACGTTTTCGACTACCTATGCGGATTCCCTCCTCCACCATCACCCCGGTAGGGAGGGGTGACGATCTCGGCGTTCACGCCTGGGTAATCGATCGACCGTCGGGATCACTGGGGGTGTGCAGGAGCTCGGGAAAGTCGATCTCTGCATTGGGATTCACTCAGAGTGGTACCCGCAAGGGAGGAACCGAATTGGCGAGTACTGGCGCATTCCCGGGCTTGAACGCCGAAGCTTGTTACAGGCTGTTACATCTGACCTTACTCCTCTTTATCACTACGCTCTCGGCAGGAAGATCCGGCACGATCTGTACTCGGTGGCTCCTACCTATGCGAAAAATGAAATGCGGCTCAGGCTGGTCCTCCCCCGGACTCGGGAGCAAAAACCAGGATTTTCTTCCCTTGTCTGTCCCACGAGCACATTCTCCAGATCCTGGGCCGCAAAAGAATTCAAAACCAACTAGAAAACAACGATAAATCGACTTCCAAAACTTTTGAAGACGACAAGAGCCGACATTCGCCGGTGTCGTTCTTCTTCCGGAAATGTCGGGTTCTGATTAGAAGTACCTTGCGCCCTTTTTCACCCAGTCGACGTCAAGGACCAGGAAGGGTTCCGCGATCCGACTCTTCAAGCTGATCGGGACACAGGCCCCAACGTAGTCCCAGACCTCCTCTTCAAGCTTGTAGCCAATCCGGCAAGCCAGGCAGACTACCTGATCGCCCTCGTGAACGTATCCGAGCTTGTACTTAAAGCAACTGTAACAAGCATCGAAGTGGGTCTGCAGATGGCCCCGCCCGTCGGTTCGAACAAAGAAATTGACGTTCCTGCCATCGACCTTGAACGTGAAAAAGTGGACGTCTCGATCATAAACCCGGGAGAGGGGAAGCCTGATTAAGGAGTCATCGACAAAGACTTCCTCATACTCGGGAGCCCGCCTCCCGCAGGAAGAATGAAAGAAGAGCAGGAGGCTGAGGCTGACCAATAAGACACCTTGGCCCAAAAGCTTCACCACCATCACCCCTTATCGGCGCATCGCCAGGTCCGGATCCGTTACGGCCGCCTTCCAGGCGGGAATGAGCGTCACCAGAACATAGGGAACAACACTCAGAAAGAAGATAGAGAGAATCTGTAGGAGTTCTGCCTCGGGCCTCAATTCGAACTCAGGGAAAACGACCGACCAACCCTTCAGCAGGGGAGCGAAAAGGCGACACCCGAAAACGAAGACATGCAGGTGGGCCGCGATCACGCCTCCCAGAAAAGCAAGGGATGAAATGGCGAATCCCTCCCACATCTTCAACTCGATGATGTCGCTGATGTCCCAACCCAGAGCTTTCAGGATTCCCACTTCTCGGCTCTCTTTACCCCCGAGTGATGCCGCCCGATCCCAGGCAAACACTGCGAAGGCGGCCAGTCCCCCGGACATAAAGACCAATACCAGGGTGCCGCGCCAATCGAACAGCGCATCATAGGTCCTCAAAACCATATCCTTCCGAATAGGGCGAACATCCGGGAACCGCTCGAGTATCTTCCTGGTTATCGTGTCAATCTCCAGAACGTTCGGAATCATCACTACGAGATCGGTTGCCCTTCCTGGTTCAACCGCAAAGATCCGCTTCCACGCGTCGAGCTGCATCAGTACGACGTCATTCGTCAGCAACTGGGAACCCGTTTCAAAAACACCCTTGACCCTCAGGACATAGAGTTCGCCATCGGATCCTTTCACGGGTAGGATGTCTTCCTCTTCGAGCAATCGGATTTCGGCCACTCCCCTGCCGATCACGCAACTCCAGGGCTCGGACACATCAAAGCCCTGCCCATCGATAGATGAAAGAATCTCAGCGGGAAGGTTCTCGAAGCCCATGAACGTGTAGTTGGCTCCAGTTGGGGGATCGAAGTAATATCCCCAGAAGCGCGGGGTCACTTCCCTGACCCCACGAATGTCCAGGATCTTCTCGGCGTACTCGACTGGGATCCAGTCGTGGCGGCCTGCGCTAACCCTCTGAACGATCAACTCGGGTGTCGACTCCAACAACAGTGCCGCTTCTTTCTTCAGGGCACCG
This sequence comes from Acidobacteriota bacterium, assembly GCA_020350445.1. Taxonomy (GTDB): domain Bacteria; phylum Acidobacteriota; class UBA6911; order RPQK01; family JAPXNP01. The sequence continues at coordinate 2,797,576 of CP070717.1, forward strand.
ATCATAAGGATCACCGAGGCCAGCGCGAATACCACGAAGAAATAGACCACCAGAATCATGCAGGTTTGACTTCTACGTCGCCATAACCCGGAAATTGCAAAGTCGAGAATTCGCAGATGCCTCCTCATCGGACCCGCTCCTTCTCTCCAGGCTTTGAAAGATGCTGCGATCTCCACTTCCAACTCTCGAGGGGAGGAGTTCCAAGGGTGCCCGACGGAAAGTGCTCGAGGGTACCCGGGCCATCCTGAAAAGGGGTAAAGAGATCCGACTGGGAAGGGTGACGAGTGTAGCGGGCCTCCGTCCAGATTGAGAGATCGGTCAGGAGTAGCGCTGTAGTCAAATCACTGTCTTCGAGTCCTTCACGCCTCGCCTGCAGGGACTCCGGCGGGGGGCAAGCCACGAGAGAGGTGAGGATTCCGCCCAGAACAAGAATTGTGGCCAGAAAGAACAGTGCCCTCATTGTCTCTACTCGTCCTCATCCCATTCGTAGAGTGATACGAAATAGCCCATGATCGCCGCCGTGTCTTGATTCGAAAGCTTGTATTTCCACATCGGCATCTGCAGTGGCGGTTCCGGACCTTCGAGATCCATTCGGGCAGCGTTCTTACCTTGCTGAATCAGATCGACGGCCGCCTGGAATCGGGCCCTGACTATCGCAAAGCCACCAATGTCAGGTGAATCTTCAAGGGATCCGATATCGATCCCTTCTTCGATCAGTCCGAGTAGGACCTCGGCGTCTTCTTCACTGCGCAGAAAGATCTTCGTAGCGGTCTCGTCATGCGACGGCACCTCATCATTGACGTAATTGTAGTTCGCTACGCCGCCTTCACCTTCGATCCCGTGACAGGTCCCGCAACCCGACTGCCGGTACAGGAACTCACCCAGAGCGACGCTATCCCCTGTCGGCCGTTCCCCAAAATCGGGCAGACAGATGGGACACTGAATCGGGTCGGGCTCGATCGGTTCTTCACCCTCAGGAGTGACGATAACCCACCCCCGCATATAGAAATGACATCCGCCGCACATGTAGGTGCAGTAGTATTCAAAGGCCCCTGCCTGGCTGGCATTGAGTTCAGCCTCCGTGACTGTCCCCGGCTTAACGCTGAAGGGGCCGAAATCCAGGGCTGGAATGTAGAACTGATGGTACACGTCTGCGCTGTGGAACCGGAGGAGCACCCGCTCGCCCAGCGTCAACCGCAGGGTTGCCGGTTCGAACTGTTTCCACCAGTAGTTCAGTCCATCGACGGGTTCCAGGGTCCAGGTACCGCTGTTGGCGACCCCGGTTAGATCGATGACTCGAAGTTCAGATGGGTAGGTAGACGGTCGATACAGACATTCGTAGCCGGCAACGCCGACAGGTACGCACCCCAGAAGGAAGATCAGACCCAGCCTCGCAAATCGTTCTTTCATCACTGTCTACCCTGCAAACAAAGCGAGAAAGACCAGCAAAATGACCACACAGGAAGATGAAACAGGAATCAGACTCCCCAGAGCTTTCCACCGATCTCGATAGAGCTCCCCAGCTAGTCCATATCCCCGTTTCAAGGCAAAGAGCAGACCTAACAGCAGGATCGGGATCTGGATATAGACCATGTACTCGGGCCAAAGCGGGCTCCAGGAAATCCCAGCTGTTCCCAGAAGGTCCCAACCCCAGCCCATTGGATCGGATGCAGTCGCGAGAATATGGGTGAAATTCACCAGGATCAGTGGAAAGCTGAAGGCTACCCAGGCGCAGAGGCCCAGAGGGACCAGCAGGTAGGAGTACCTCAGGAACAGGGTCTTCACCGAAATCGAAGGTTCTCTGCCCAGAGCCCTCCCAACCCAAGCGGACAAGGCCCAAATGGCAGGTATGACTGCCAGGGCACCCAACCAGACGATCAGCGCATAGAGAGAGAATCCCTGCCAATCCCCCACTTCGCTAATATTGGCCCAGGATTTGACCGTCGCCCAGGGACCCAGAAGAGTCACTGAATAGACCAGTGCCAGACTGATCATGATGAACGCCTTCCAGGCCTCGTCGAAGCGCTCGATATGGACATCCGAACAGAAGGGTCGGGCCCGCACCGTCATATTCTCTCCAGCACAAGTCTTAATGCACTCCAGACACATGCCGCAGTAGTTATTGCGTTCGAGGCGGCCGGGTGTCTGTGCCCAGGGACAGCCCCACCCCTTCTCCGAACCGACTCGACAGGCCTTGGAACGGCAGGAATCGCAACGTACCGGGTCGCGGGGACGGACTTCAACCACTGATGCCATGGAGTAGAGACTCAGGAAACCGCTAACCGGGCAGACATAGTTACAGAAGGAACGGTAGCGGAAGCGGAGGGCAACAACCGTAGCAGCAACAACAATCAAGGACAGAACGAAGGCACTCACGACCGGCCGGGTCACGAGCAATGCGCTGAACGTACACATTGAAAGGAAGAGCAGGTTCTGCATCCAGATATTGCTGAAACGCTTCGGCCAGTGTTTGAACCCTTTCCAGATCCTGCCAACATCTTTACGGACACCCAGAAGGCGTCTCCGCTGGTACCAGTCTCCAAACAAGGGAAAGGGGCAGGCCGCACACCAGATTCGGGATCCAAAAGGAAGCAGCAAGGTGATCAGCAGAAACCACCAGAGGATCCAGACGAAAGTAATAATGATGTTTCGGCTACCGATTGGCGATCCCCAGAAACCGGCAGCCAGGAAGAGCAGAAAGAAAGCGAAGCCCGGAGCCATCAAGGCAAACTGGATCCACCTCCTGCGCGCGAGCCAATTCAGGACCGGAAAGCGATGCAAAAGGTCGAGTCTCCAGGCTGGTCTCGCAGGCGACACCTCCCTCCGGCGGTCAGTCCAAACCCAAAAGAGTGCCCCGAGAAGAATCCCGATCAGGCCTCCACTTCCCACCCAGAAGGGATAGTTCGGCAACACGACCAACTCTCCCTGCATGAAGGGATGTAGGGCGCCACAGGTGACGGAGCAGCGATAGCGGAACTTCCCCCACTGATCCACCACAAATGAGACCTCCGTCTGATATTCATATTGGTCAGAGACACTGGGATGTCTTACCTGGAAATCGAGTTTTCCCGGAAAGACTATCGCTTCTGTGTCGTATCCTTCGAAGAAGATGCCGTGCACGACATCCTGTGAGGCAAAGTGAAGGCGGAGTTCATCTCCCTGGTTGACGACCAGCCGGTGAGGAACGAAACCGTACTGCTGGGAGATGATCTCAATCTCCCGGACGGCTCCCCCGCCATCTCCCGTTGGAGCGATGAACCACCCTGCCAAAGAGCAGCAGAAAACCACTGAGATAAATGTGACGCAGCGAAACCAGTTCCAGGCTTTCGGTTTCGCCGGCGCCGAACTTCTACTTTGCATACTTCTTCTTCGTAATCACAAGATCAGCCGTTAAAGGATCTGATCCGACCGAGATCGGGCGTGATTCCCCTTTCATCTTCAGTTTCTTGTGCCAGGCCTTTAAGACGTAATCTCCAGGGGGGACACCATCGATTTGGAAGGAGGCGGTCTGGCTATCGGAATCGATTTCAGCGATCGTGAAGTACGGATGATCAAAAATCAGGATGTAGGCCGCCATTTCCAGGTGGAGCTGGCACAGGGTAATCACTTCGCCGGTTTCGGTGAATGTATGCGTTACGGTCTGTCCCGGGCCCCAGGTTCCGATATCCAGGGTCTCTCCGGTACTTTCAAACAGGAAGTAGACATTGTGGCGATCATTGTCACTGTTGAGAAAGTCCACGGGAGTCCCCATTTGGACCGCCATAACGTGTGGGATAAAGACCAGTCCTTTCTGGTCCATCTCAATGTGCTTGGAGGGTGCGGTAAAGGCCTGCTTTTCAACAGGCTCCAGTGAGATAACAACATCCCTGGAGCTCTTGGCTCCTTCCGTGACAACCCGCGCCCTTTCCAACTTAATCGTCCCCATGACCGTCCCGGCTCGGATCACCGGCGACATCAGGAACTGACAGAACAAAAATGCTGTTACCAGAAGTCCATAGCGCCTCATTTGGCCCTCCGATCCGAACCGTCAGAAAGACAGGTTCAGCAGGAAGAAGAGCGTTGAATCGATTCCCTCCTGCAACTCTTCTCCCTTCGTATAGAAAGTCCCTTCCACGCTCAAACCCACGTTGGCGCGGAGCATCGTACGGCAGCCAATAACGACTCTTGCGTTGTCCTGATCGGCCCTCAACCCCGGCACCCCAGTAGGAAG
>CP070717.1:2801885-2813688 GCA_020350445.1 Acidobacteriota bacterium
CGAACGAGTACGACAAGCTTCCAGCTTGTCTCTTTGCAGCCCTGGAGACAACCAGGGATGGTTGTCGTACGTTCTCCTGGGGACAACCAGGGATGGTTGTCTTACCCTGCGATGACTTTGACCCAGACGTTGCGGCTGCGAGGCCCGTCGAATTCGCAGAAGTAAATGCCCTGCCATCGGCCCAGTTGCAGTCTCCCGTCTTCGACAATGATCTGAAGGGAGTGCCGGGTCACACAGGAGAGGAAGTGGGCTGGAGAGTTCCCTTCGATGTGGTCGAAACGGACTTGGGGAACCATTTCCTGGAATGCCCTCTCGAGATCCGTAGCGACATCAGGGTCGGCATTTTCGTTGATCGCGAGTCCAGCAGTCGTGTGTGGATTGAACACGATGCACAGACCTTCTGAGATTCCAATCTCAGCAATCGCTTTCTGAATGTCGCGGGTGATGTCTTTGAGCTGAATCTTCTGGTTCGTGGGGACTGCGATTCTCTTCTTCATGGCTAAGATCATACGCGACTGGTCCTGTTCTGTCGCGGTCCCGGTTTTGACTTCAACCCGGGTAAATGTTGTACATTAATGCCTTCCGGGCTCTCCCTCCGCAGTCTTCCCCAGGTGAAGATTCAGCAAGGGTCGGTGTGTGTACCCTCGCATTTTCTGCCCGAGAGCCTTTTAAAACTGAAGTTTCTTGGAATTGGAATAGATAAGAGGTTGGATCAGGTGAAGGTAAGACAAGACATCCGTAATCTCGCAATTATCGCCCATGTTGATCATGGGAAGACGACGTTGGTCGATGCCATGCTCTGGCAGAGTGGTATTTTCAGGAGCAATGAACAGGTAGCCGAACGGGTCATGGATTCGATCGATCTGGAACGGGAGAAGGGTATTACGATCATGGCCAAGAATACGGCCATCGACTACAAGGGAACCCATATCAACATCGTCGATACCCCGGGGCATGCCGACTTTGGAGGTGAGGTTGAGCGGACGCTCAAGATGGTGGACGGTGTCCTGCTGCTCGTTGACTCGAGTGAGGGCCCGCTGCCTCAAACCCGGTTCGTGTTGAAGAAGGCATTGGAGCTCGAGTTGCCGACAATCGTTGTGATCAACAAGATCGACCGGCCCGATGCCAGGGCCGATGAAGTGCTCGACGAAGTCTATGACCTCTATATCGATCTCGATGCAACTGAAGAGCAGGTGGAGTTTCCGGTCCTCTATACCAACGCGAAGGCGGGGTCTTGCCGTCGGAGCCTCGAAGGAGAAGATGAGACACTGGAGCCCCTTTTCGATCAGATCATCGAGACCGTTACCGGCCCGAAATACGATCCAGAGGCGGGTTTGCAGATGCTCATCACGAGCCTTGATTACGATGATTATGTCGGGAGATTGGCGGTCGGCCGGATCTTCAATGGTCAGCTAAATGATCGTCAGAAGGTTGCGCAAATCAGCCGGGATGATTCCGTGCGGACCGTCGAAATCTCGGGACTCTATGGCTACCAGGGCCTGGCTCGGGTCAGAATCAAGGAAGCCGGACCGGGCGATATCGTCGCTGTATCTGGAATCGATCCCATCAACATCGGGGAAACCCTGGCTAATGTTGATAGCCCGGTGGCTTTGCCCCGGATTCGCGTCGATGAACCTACGATGGCCGTCGTCATGTCCGTTAACGACTCTCCCCTGTCTGGTCGGGACGGTAAGCATCTGACGTCGCGGAAGATTAAGGAACGGCTCGATCGCGAGTGCTTGACAAATGTGTCGATTCGAGTCGAACAGACTCCGGCGGGGGATGCCTTCCAGGTTTCGGGGCGTGGTGAACTGCAGTTGGCGATCCTGATTGAGATGATGCGGCGCGAGAGTTTTGAATTCACGGTCGGCCGGCCCCAGGTCTTGACGCGAACTGTTGACGGTGTGATTCACGAACCGATGGAGAATCTCGTGATCGACTGCCCCGAGGAGTATATCGGGGTCGTCACTGAGACCGTCGGTATCCGCAAAGGGCGGATGATGAAGATGGTCAACCACGGCACCGGGCGCGTCCGGATGGAGTTCAGAATCCCGACCAGAGGGCTTCTGGGTTTCCGGACTCAGTTTCTGACCGATACGCGCGGGACCGGCATTCTCACCCATGTCTTCGATGGTTACGACCCCTGGCAGGGAGATATTGCCCATCGTTCCAGTGGTGTCCTCGTGGCGGACCGGCCTGGGAAAGCCGTTGCCTATGCCATCGAGCATCTCCAGCCGCGGGGGGAGCTGTTCGTGGCTCCGGGAGAAGAAGTCTACGAGGGGATGGTCGTCGGAGAGAATGCCCGGCCCCAGGACCTCGATGTCAACATCACCAAAGAGAAGAAACTCACGAATATGCGCTCCTCCACCGGTGATGAACTTGTCCATCTCATCCCGCCGCGCAAGATGAGTTTGGAGCAGTCCCTCGAATACATCCGTGAAGATGAAATGCTCGAGGTAACGCCCAACGTCGTCCGAATTCGCAAGCGTATCTTGCAGGCTTCGCGCCGCAAGTGACGCATCCGGAGGGTGCCAGAGACGGAAACGTTTTTCGATCCAACTGCCCATAATCGGATGAGTCAGGCGAAAAGGCAGTTGTGGTCGGAACCGCCCTGTTGGAATTCCAGGATGATACTCAGGGCTTCTTGACGCGGTCGGCTTCGAGGTGTTTCCCGTCACTGATATACCAGTCCATCTGGCTCATGATCCCCCTGAGAATCTGGACGTCGCGGAGGGTCAGATCCGCTTTGCCGAGAAAGCGGCGGATTGAGCGCATGATGTGCCCCGGGTTGCTCTGACTCAGAAACCCGATATTGACCAGCGTTTCCTGCATATGTTCGAACATCTTCTCTCGGACCTGCTGGCTGACTATCTGGGTGTCAACTTCCTCAGGCGCCGGTTCCGCTGTGAAGATCTCGTAGGCGAGGATCAAAATCGCCTGGGCGACATTCAACGTCGGGAGTTCCAGCGATCCGGGAATCGTGACGAGATACTGGCAGAGAGCCAGGTGTTCTTCGCAGAGTCCGCTCCTTTCCGGGCCGAAGACGAGGCAGACTCTTTGCTTCTCCGCGTAACGAAGGAGCATAGGTGCCGCTTCCCGGGCGGAGAGGATGGGAGTTCTCTGCCGGCGGCCTCGGCTTGAAGTTGTTCCGATCAGGATCTGTTGGTCAGCGACCGCCTGTTCGAAGGTTGAATAGACGGCTGCGGAGGTGACAATGTCGTAGGCTGAGACCGCCATGAACCGGCATTCTTCCTCTGAAAGATCGGGTGGGTTCACCAGCCTGAGTCGAGACAATCCCATGTTTTTCAAAGCTCGGGCAGCAGCTCCCACATTGCCCGCCTGCATTGTGTCGACCATCAAAACCGAGATGTTCTCTAATGATTGAACCCTGCTCACGCCTTCTAGTCTAATACAAGGTCGGAACGAAGGGGCACCAGTTGCCGCCTGAGGACTGCATTCAGAGGCCTCCGTTACAATACAGGAAGGGGGGAGATAAGTGAGTCTTCGAATGCTTGTTCGCCGAAGAGAGGCCTTCTCTCTGCTGGAGCTGCTGTTCGTAATCCTGATCATCGCTATCGTTGCCGGATTGGCGATACCCTCTCTGCTGAATTCAAAGAAGGCGGGGTACGAAGCGGCGACGATCTCTTATCTTCGTGCACTCGGGAGTGCACAAGAGGTCTATCGGATCCAGAGAGATACGTTTGCCTCTGATTTCAAGGTGCTTGCCGAGCTGAAGCTCGTTCAAGAACCCGATTCAGAAGCCTTGGGTTACGAACTCGAGCTAGCGGTAGTCGGTACGGGGCAGTCCGCGTGGTGGGCTGTCGCCAACCCGGTTGAACCAGGGCGGACGGGAGACCGGTACTTCTACCTGGACGGGACCGGTGTGATCAGGGAATCGCTGGATGGCCCGGCAGATGAGTCTTCGAACCCGTTGAATGCTGCCGATTAGTGGAGCGGCTGAGATACAGCGTCGGACACCAACCTCCGAGGACCTGACCGTGGTCAAACCGGAGCCATTCCGGCATCGCCCGCAGGTCAGGAAACGACCGATCTGATTCGTTCCAATCCCTGCTGCAGTCTATCCAGCGAAGTTGCATATGAGAGGCGAATGTAGCCTTCCAGCCCAAAAGCGGAGCCGGGAACCGTGGCGACACGAGCTTCCTGGAGTAAGAAGTTCGAGAATTCGTGGGAATTGCCCATTCCGGTGGCCTTCATGGCCCCTTCAACATTCGGAAAGACGTAGAAGGTACCGTCGGGTTGCGGACACCGAAATCCATTGATCCCGTCCAGAGCCTTGAGCACATAGTCTCTGCGCCGTTCATATTCAACCCGCATCGGTTCGAAGGCCTTTGCCCCCAGCTGCAGTGCCACCACAGCCGCCTTTTGGGAGACTGATGTCGGGTTTCCGGTCTGATGACTCTGAAACTCGATCAACTTTGCTATCAGTGGCTTCGGGCCGACACAGTAGCCAATCCGCCAGCCGGCCATCGAATAGGTCTTGGAAAAGGAACCTACGATCGCATAGGCCTCGTCGGAGTCCCGGACGGAGGCCGCCAGGGATGTATGTTTCTTCCCGGCATAGGTGAAGCGGTCATAAGTCTCGTCGAAAAGGAGAAAGAGATCCCTGGATCTCGCTATTTCCACCAACTCGGCAAGATGTGCTGGCGGAATGATCGCACCTGTCGGGTTGTTGGGCGTGTTGACCACGAGCCCGCGCGTCTGAGGGGTAACGCGGGCACTGACCTCATCAGGGGACAGGATGAAACGATCGCGTTCGTCCGTCGGTACCTCGACCGGTACTCCACCACAGATCTTGACGATTTCCGGAAAGGTCACCCAATAGGGACAGGGGATCAGTACTTCGTCCCCCTCTTGGAAAACCGCCATGCAGGCATCAAATAGGGCATGCTTTGCACCCGAGGTGATGATGACGTTGCCGGCATCAAAACGGGTTCCCCAGTCGCGATTGTAGGTATCGGCGACACTTTGGCGCAATTCAAGAATTCCGGCAGCCGGCGTGTAGTTCGTGAAGTTGGCGTCAATCGCCGCAATTCCGGCCTGTTTTACCGCGTCAGGAGTGGGGAAATCAGGTTGACCGGGTCCCAGGTCGATCACATCGATCCCTCGGCTCCGCAGTTCCTGCGCCCTCTGCATGACCATCATGGTCTGGGATGCACCGATTCCTGTCAGACGTTGCGTGATCCTCATTGCTGGAGTTGCCCCCGGAGCTGGGCTCGAGCTTCACCCACCTCCCAGACAACTTCATCAGGGGTCTTTCCAGTCACCATGGCGACTTCGTCCGAAGTGAATCCCTCGAGAACAAAGAGGATAAAGGCTTCTCGCTGGGATTCGGGCAAGCGGGCAATCGCCTTCTGCAACTGAGCCGCCATTTCGTCCCGTTCGATCAACTCTTCCGGGTTGAGGCTGTTTCCATCTCTCAGGAGGTCTTCCAACTGGAGGGACTCGTCCGGCTGATAGAAATTCAGATCTTCATCTTCCCAGGGGTTTGACTCGTTCGCGGCGTCTTCGACATGAGGCTCATCCCGATGGTCCTCGAGTTCGGTAATCCGGGCTTTCAGCGTCCTGCGGGCGACCTGGAACATCCACTGCTCAAAAGTCAGGTGCGACGGTCGCTTCGCCGCGTTCGCGGTAACTTCAAGAAAGACGTCATCGACGAGGGCCAGAGGTTCGATGACTCCGGGGGGCATTAAGCCGGCGACGACCTGGTGATAGAGCTCTCGCCGAATATAGTTCTCGATCTTTTCGAGGTTCTCACTGGCCAGGTTCTCAACTTCCCAACCGGAAACCGGGACCTGGTCCTGGGCGGGTAACGGCTTCTGTCCGCGCAGCCGCTCACGACTCAGCTGACTCTTGAACTTTTTCAGCCGGCGCAGGAGTTCTTCAAACGATCGGATCAGGCTTCCGTTAGGGTTATCCTCGATTTCCTCAACGCGGATCACTCTTTGGGGCAGAGCTAATGTCAATGCCGCCCTGTGCTGGTTACCTCTGGCGAGTTTCTCGAGCGTTACGGTCAAATCCAGTGCATCCGGTTGGAAGGAAGGAAGCAGGCGTTCCACCTTTTTACATTGGCGTTCAATAAGCTTCTGCTGGAAACCCGACGCATCCAAATTCCGGTAGTGGATCTTGACGTTCATTTACTTAAATTATAGGACTCGATCGGCCAAGCGGTAAAGCATTTAGATCGACGGTCTTATCCGCTGACGGAAGCGGATGGGTTGACTCATGTGAAAAGACAAAGTGTTCCCTTCTTGGGATTCTCCTCTTTTTGAAGCGTTCGAATCCAAGTGGCCCTTACTTGAAGTTCGACTTGGCCAGCCAGGCCAGGAGCCGGTGTTCGGTTTCCGGATTCCAGCCCGAGAAGACGTCGATCACCTTGCCATCCTGGTCAATCAAGATCGAGAAAGGTACGGTCAACTGTGCTCCCGAAAAGAGTTTGCTGAACTCCGACTCGGCCAGGTGTCCCAGTGAATAACTCACACCCATACCTCGCGCGAACGATTCAATTTCATCCAGAGGCATGTCCTGATCCACACTGAGACCGACCAGTTGGATCCCCTTGGCTTCGAATTCAGCCTTCAGTCTTTCGAGTTCGGGCATCTCTTTCCGGCAGGGACCGCACCAGGTAGCCCAAAGGTTCAGGAAGTAACTCTTTCCTTTCGGCAAGGTCTGACCGGCAAGAGCCAGGCCGTCTCCAACCGCACTAATCCTCACCTCCGGGAAATGGGCCCCCTTCTTGAACGTCAACTGCCTCCAGTCGGAGTCCCGATCGATCGGATCAGCGAGGCGGAACGCCTTCTCATCAACGGGTTGGACTTCGTCCTTCCCTTCGACAACCAGGACCGAAGCTCCTCGTTTGAGGCTGTCGAAGCGCTGGACCTTGCCCGATGGCCAGGTGACTTCGAGCCAATCTGCCTGAGTATCGGCACCGAGTCCGAAGAGGAGTCGCCGGTCGTTCTGGGAGATGAATCCACCACCGCCGGAGACTTGGGTTTGAATGCCATGAGAGGTCTTCAGCTTGACGATCGTTCCGAAAGCATCGGTCCCACTCTCAGTTCCCTTGAGCGTAACGCGAATGTGGCCCTGCTTGCTTCCGAGGTTGTTCCGGTACAACAGGTGGGCATCATCCTGGATCGTTGTGACGAAGAGATCCATGTCTCCATCGTTGTCAAAATCAGCCAGGGTTGCAGCCCGCCCATCCAGAATGGAGTCAGCGCCCGAGATTCCTGAAATGTTGCGGTAGGTCTTTCCCTGGCGATTCAGGAAGACGCCGTTGCGTTCGTAACCGCTGAATGAGAATCCCTGGCCGAAGATGAGCCCCATGTGTCCGGTCTGGTACGTCTGGTTTCCTGCTTCCTCAGTGCTGACGGTCGACGCCACCACGTGGCGCCAGAAGAAGCTTCACGTATCCTTCATTGACTTTCCGCTGACAAAACCGCTGTTACAGTAGACGTCCTGCCACCCGTCATTGTCGAAATCAACGAAGACACCTCCCCAGGCCCAACCGGTCGAGAAGGGACCATGGGTCCCCGTCACATCTGTGAATTTCCCACCACCCAGGCCCTGGAACATCGTGCTTCCAGCTGCCAGCTTCCGCAGGACACTATCGGATGGGTTCGAACTGGGAAAAAGGCGGTTAAGGATTCTGTTGCCGGCAGTCGAGGACATGTTGGTCACGAACAGATCGAGAATCCCATCATTGTTGATATCGCCGAACGAGACACCCATTCCGTTGCCCGGATCCAGCACTCCGGAGTCGACGGCATTGTCGACGAAGTGATCGCCCCGATTCAGGTAGAGAGCGTTCTCGCCGTAATCGTTCGCAACGTAGAGATCCTGTTTCCCGTCGCCATCGACATCGGCGAACTGGGCGGCATAACTCCAGCGAGTGTCCCGGACGCCATAAGCCGAGGAGAGCTCTTTGAAGGTCCCGTCCTTCTGATTGACAAAAAGCAGGTTCGGCGTGCCGTTTGTGGCCTGGTGCCATGAATTGGGAAGGAATTTGCCATATTGGTTGTACGAGGCGACGTAGATGTCTGGCCATCCGTCGTTGTTGATGTCGCCTGCGGCCGCACTAAAGCCGATTGCTTCCTTGGCGATCCCACTTTCGATCGAAAGATCAAGGAAAAGCAGTTCTCCCCGTGGCTTGAGCTGGTTTTCGAAGAGCATCTGCTGGCCACTCGCCGAGAAGAACAGGTCGAGATCCCCATCGTTGTCGTAGTCGATCATCAGGGGGGCTGTTGCCTGGGGCATCGGAGGCAGTCCGATATTCAGGCCGGCATCCCGGAAGGTTCCATCCTTCTGGTTCAGGTAGATGAAGCAACGCTGGTTGCCGGTGACCACGAGGTCGACGAAGCCGTCCGCATCCAGGTCTCCCGCAGCCGAACCGTGGTAGAGGAAGTTGTCGTTTCCAGGAGAACCGTAAGGCGGCAACGTCTCCGCTACTCCGGCTGGATAACCGACTTCCGAGAAGAGGTCTTCAGAAGCGGTGTACGTGTCGATGTCATCAATGACCCAGAGGGAGATCTTCCACTGTCCCTTGGAATCCAGGCTGGCCTCCATGTGGCCATTCCCCTTCTGCCACCGCCGCTGATGGCTCTGGTCACGTCCTACAATGAAGAACTTGAATTTTGCCCCATCGGTCGATCTGTCTGCGAATGTCGCATCCTTTACCTTGAATCGAACATCCTCTGTTTCAGAGTATTCGGCCAGAAGGCTCTTCCAGTTCTCCAGGAACTGGCTGTTGTCCACCGTTGTCATTGCCGACGCATCGAGGTTCGTGTGGGCCGAATCGATCCAGTCGGTGACCGCTTCGCCATGTCCGCTTCCGGCTGGCCACAGTGTGGCCTTAACGGAAGGAGCGAAGAATTCGAACATCCTGGCGAAGTCACGATCTCGAGCTGCCACTGAGAACTCGAGCAGGGCATTGGCGAGTGATTCGGAAAGGTCCTCGACCTCTTCCATCTTCGCCTTGTCCAAATCAGGTCCTTCCGGTGGGACCTCGCCTGAGTATCCAAACGTGGGGCTGAAAAGCAGAATCCAGAAAATTGTTCGAACAGTGACCAAGGTGGTACTCCGTTTTAGATAAAGTTAAAAATGCTTGTCGTATTTTACCGTAAATGTTATTCGGAAGATTGATGCTGCCAGTGATTGTCTTGTCGAGGGAGAAGCTCCTTTACCTCGGATTTTCCCCCGCGTATCATGTCGAGCGGGCTATTTAGGCTTCGCCCCTCACGAACGCACCTGAGACTCGCAGGGAAATATGTGGACCGTTGATGGATCTGAGACTTCTGGCAGCGGGACAATCGTTAGAACCGCCCTGGGACTTGCTGCGCTTTTCGGAGAAGAGCTGGAAATCCACAACATTCGTTCGAGACGTGATCCTGTGGGCCTTCGCCCGCAGCATCAGGCTGTGGCTGAGGCGGTGGCCCAGCTGACGGGAGGCGCGCTCGAAGGGGCATCCGTCGGCAGCACGGCGCTTCGATATTCCCCCGGACATCGACCGGTGGGAGGGAAGTTGAGTTGGGCGATCGGAACCGCCGGTTCTGCAATGATGCTCGCAGTGGCGTTGCTCCCCCTGGCTGCGGCGGCGAGGATACCTTCCCGCTTTCGGCTGGAGGGTGGCCTTTTTCAGGATTTTGCGCCTTCCGCGTTTCATGTTCAGCAGAGTCTGCTGAATCAGGTCGCCCGCATGGGGTTGTCGGCCCAGATCGAAATATTGCGGCCAGGATACTTCCCGAAAGGACAGGGAGTGGTTGAGATTGATGTCAGGCCTGTTCCGAAGAGGCTCTTCCCGTTTCGTGCCCCCTTCAGTGGAGGTGATGTGCGGGTCTCGGGTGTCGCGCTGTCCTCCCATCTCAGGAAGCAGCTTGTCAGCGAACGGATGGCTGAGAGCTGCGAGGACCGTCTGCGCAGAGCAGGTTACGAGGTCTCTTTCAGGATCATTCACGACAACACTGCGCCCCAGCCGGGGGCAGCCCTTGCGGCATTTGCGGCAGACTCGGAGGGGAATATCTGGGGAGCCGACTGTGCCGGTGCACGGGGAAGGCGGTCTGAGCTGATCGGAGATCGTGTGGCGCGAAGCCTCATAGAAGATCTCGCCTCGGGGGCCACGGTGGACCGTTATGTGGCGGATCAGCTGATCCTGTTCGCGGCCTTGGCTTCCGGGGAGAGCGAGTTCGTGATTCCGGGCGTGACGGAGCATGTCGAGGCCAACTTATGGCTGGTCTCAGAGTTTTTGGGTGTGGCGTACCAACTTGACGGTCATCGCCTGAAGATTCAGGGGATCGGGTACGAATTCGACGCACAGGAGGCAGGCGGTGCTCAGGATAGACAGTGAGGGGTTCTTGCTTTGGTCGCTGGTCATTTTGATCAGCCTGCAATCCAGTCTCGTAGCAGGCGGATTACCGGGGGCATCGCAGGAGGCCCGGGTGGCCTTCCCAGTCGTTCCCACCGGGGAATGGACTAAGGTGGATGAGATCCGATTGCGGTTTAATACCTATCACCCCCAGGGACTCGTCAAGGTGGGTGACCGGTTCTTCCTGACTGCCGTGGAGACGGTCGAAGGTCCACAGCCGATTTCCGGGGGAGGTCGGAGCCCGGGGCGGGGCGTGGGCCATCTCTTTGTCTTCGATCCAGCGGGGACTCTGGTTGAATCGGTGACGCTAGGAGAGGGGCACCACTATCATCCGGGAGGTATCGACTTCGACGGTCGCTTTATCTGGGTCCCAGTCGCGGAGTATCGCCCACAGAGTTCAACGATCATCTACAAAGTCTCTGTCCCCGATTTGGAAGTCAAAGAAGCTTTTCGGGTTAACGACCATATTGGTGCACTGGTCGCGTTTCGCAATGAGGGCCCACTGTTGGGGATGAGTTGGGGCTCAAGAGAGTTCTATTCTTGGGACAGGGAGGGCCGGCAGCTCAGCAGGAGGCAGAATCCAGGTCACTACATTGAATACCAGGACTGTAAGCAGGTGGATGGTGAGACAGTCTTGTGTAGTGGGCTCAACAGCTTCGTGAATGCCGAAGGCGTGCAGTTCGACCTGGGTGGGCTCGAGTTGATCGAACCGTTCGCCCTGCGAACCTCGGCCCAGGTTCCCGTCGGAATCTATGCGGCAGACGGAACGGTTCTGACGAACAATCCCTTTGACTTCGAAGTCGGGGCTTCGGAACTGAAGCTCTACTTTGTGCCCGAAGACGAGGATTCAAACCTCTTCATTTACCGGATTCCCTTCGGACCCGAGTAATCTCGTTCGGATTGGCGGCTGGGCAAGCTGTTCTGCTATCGGCACGTCGGGAGGTGCCAGATCGACGGTGAGCAACGCTTCAACTGTGACCCAGTCGAGTTGGCTATGGTCCTTGAGTCGGAAATCCCCATCGAGATAGACAGAGGCAAAAGCCAGTAGTCGATAGGGCTTCCTGCCCACGCTGAAATCGACGGCCCCGATCTTCTCGCCGACCTCGATTCGAATGTTGAGTTCTTCGAAGATTTCCCGTTCGAGAGCTGCACGGGGTGATTCGCCGGGCCGCACTTTCCCGCCGGGGAACTCCCACTTTCCCTTGATATGACCGTCTGCTCGTTGGGCGATCAGAACCTTGTCGCCTTGGATGACGACAGCCGCCACGACTTCCTGCATGGTTACAGAGGATGCCGGACTATCGGTCGGAGTTCAACCAGGGGTTTCGGAGGGCTACAATCGCGTAGATTACTGCCGTGATGCCGAAGATGATGCCTCCCACTGAGTCATGGTTGAGAAAGAACATCCTGTAGGCACTCAGGGCAAAT
>CP070717.1:2813788-2822546 GCA_020350445.1 Acidobacteriota bacterium
GTCGCCATTGTCGATGTCAACCGGCTGGGCCAGAGCGAGGCAACGATGTACGGACATGATGCTGATGTCTATCGCCGGCGTTTCGAAGCCTTCGGTTGGAAGGCCTGGGTCGTTGACGGTCATGACTTTGAAGAACTGATCGCAGCGTTGAAGGGCGCGACCACCTATGCCGACGGTCCTTCGGTCATCATCGCAAAGACACTGAAGGGCAAGGGTGTGTCGTTCATGGAAGATGTGAACGGTTGGCACGGAAAACCGGTAACCGATCCCGAACAGGTGCAGGCCGCTCTGAAGGAATTGGGCAACACCGCTTCCCCTCCGGTCAAACTGAGTATTGCCCAGCCCGAAGGGAATAAGAAGGCCGGCGAAAACGGCAGCGAGTGTGAAGCCCCGGCTTACAAGCTTGGAGAAAAAGTCGCGACACGGGAAGCCTACGGAACCGGCCTGACGAAGCTGGGCACCGCCAATCCCATCGTGGTCGCTTTGGACGGCGACTGCAAGAACTCGACCTACTCTGACCGGTTTATGAAGGTCCATCCCGAACGGTTTTTCGAGTGTTACATCGCCGAGCAGAATCTTGTCGGAGTCGCTACCGGACTGGCATCGATGGGTAAGATTCCCTTTGCCTCTTCCTTTGCCTGCTTCCTGAGTCGTGCCTATGACTTCATCCGAATGGCGACGATCTCCCAGGCGAATCTGAAGCTTTGCGGTTCCCATGCAGGCGTTTCGATCGGTGAGGACGGCCCATCGCAGATGGCTCTCGAAGATCTGGCGATGATGCGGGGAATCGGTGGTTCGACCGTCCTGTATCCTAGCGACGCGGTGAGTACAGAACGGCTGGTCCAGGTTGCCGCCGAAACGCCGGGAATTGTCTACATCAGAACAAGCCGGCCAAAGACGCCGGTGATCTATACCAACGACGACGAGTTTCCGGTTGGCGGATCGAAGGTAGTGCGTTCCAGTGCAGCCGATCAGGCGACGGTTATCGGAGCCGGTATAACGTTGCACGAGGCGATCAAGGCCTACGAGGAACTGCAGAAGGAAGGGATCACAATCCGGGTGATTGACCTGTACAGCATCAAGCCGGTCGATGGCGAAACGCTGCGGAAGGCGGCGAGGGAGACCGGAATTCTGATCACCGTGGAAGACCACTATCCCGACGGCGGCCTGGGTGATGCCGTCCGATCCGCACTCGATGAGACCGATTGCCGCATCCGGGGCCTTGCTGTTACGGGACTCCCACGTTCTGGGGGCTCGGAAGAATTGATAGACACCTACGGTATCAGTGCACGGCGTATTGCAGAAGCAGTTCGTGAAATGATCTAACGCACATTCGAGATTCTGCGAGAACAAGTCCGATGAAGCTACAGTTCTTTGGTGGTGCCCGTACGGTAACCGGCTCCCAGCATATACTCACCGTTGAGGGAAAGCGGATTCTCCTGGAATGCGGCCTTTTTCAGGGTAGACGGGAAGAGACCTATCGTCGAAACCTCAACTTCGATTTCGATCCTGAATCGATCGACCTGCTGTTACTCTCTCACGCCCATATTGACCATTGCGGGAATATTCCGAACCTGGTCAAGAGGGGGTTCCGCGGTCGCATTCTGGCAACTTCAGCAACTGTTGATCTCTGCCAGATTATGCTCCGGGACTCGGCGTTTCTTCACCAGAAGGACGTCGAGTTCGTCAATAAGATCCGAAAGAGGAAGGACGAGCCGCCGATCGAACCGCTCTACACCATCGAAGATGCCGAAAAGGCGATGCAGCATTTCGTCGCTGTTGAATACGGCAAGACCTATACACTGTTTCCACGGGTTCGGGCCACCTTCCGAGACGCCGGTCACATCCTGGGTTCAGCCGGTATCCTGCTCGAAATGAGAAAGGACGGTAAGCCCTACCGGCTCGGCTTTACGGGCGATCTGGGTCGAAAGGATGTCCCAATCCTGAAAGATCCGAACTACTTGCGGGATCTCGATGCCGTCATCATGGAAAGTACCTACGGGAATCGCGATCATCGACTTTCCGACGACGTTGAAGAGGAACTGGCCACGCTGGTCCGAAAGGTCGTCAAGGATGGAGGGAAGATCATCATCCCGGCATTCGCGGTGGGCCGGACCCAGCTCATTGTCTACTTGCTGCACAAGCTGTTCGACCAGAATCGCATACCCGATCTTCCCATCTTTGTTGACAGCCCGATGGCGGTCAATGCAACCGAGGTGTTTCGTCGAAACCCTGACTGCTTCGACCGGGCAACGCACCGGATCTTCGTCAGAAACAACATGGATCCCTTCGGTTTTGGGCGGCTCCGCTATGTCCGCAGCGTCGATGAATCGAAGAAACTCAACGGCGTCTCCTATCCTCACATCATCATTTCCGCCTCAGGGATGGCTGAAGGAGGGCGTATCCTCCATCACCTGCGCAATAACATCGGGAATCCAAAGAACCTGATACTGCTCGTCGGTTATGCGGCGGAGCATACTCTGGCCCGCCGGCTGACAGAAGGCAGAAAGCTGGTGAAGATCTTCGGCGAGGAGCATCCATTGAGAGCACGGGTCATCCAGATGGATGACTTCAGTGCCCATGCCGACCGGAAGGGACTGCTGAGATTCATCGACATCCAGTCCCGGGAGAAGCTGGGACACGTCTTTCTGGTACACGGAGAGGAAGAACAGGCTCTGCCATTGAAGAAATCGATTCAGGACCTGGGATTCCAGTCCGTCCATTTCCCGGACCGAGGCCAGGTCTACAACCTGTAGCGGCCCGGGCAGTTTCACTAGTCCAGGCTGCGGCGAGCGGACTTTAGCTATTCGGTCTCCGAGTGGTTCTGGTAGACAACGAAGAAATTGTCTTCCAGGAAGCTGTACGTCTTCTTCCTCATGAAGCCCGACTCGGACATCCAGCGATCGAGTTGCCGGACAGTGTACTTATTCTTCTCAAACCGTGCGGGCCAGTTGTTCCCATAATCGATAATAGCAACGCGTGCGTTCGGTTTGAGGTAACGGACCAGGCCTCTGAGGTAGATGTCCGGATTCGAAATATCGTGCAGGGTATCGCAGATCAGAACGAGATCTACCGGTTCGGGTATGCGCGGGTCAAACTCGCTAGCCAGAACAGTCACGATATTCGTCAACCCCGCGCTCTTCGCAGTATCTTCGATATGGTTGAGCAACTCCGAATCGATATCAATCGCATAGACCTGCCCCTGAGGACCGACCTCCCGGGCCAGCAATCGAGAAAACAGGCCCGAACCTGCCCCCAGGTCCGCCACAAACTGACCCGATTCAACCTGCAGGGTGGCAATCACTTTCTCAACCTGCAATTTGCGAACTCGTTCGGCCGATTCCAGAATCCGAACATATTCCAGGGGATCCCTCGGCTGAGCAGAGACGAGCGTCCCACTCCAAAGCAGCAGGCAGAACCAGGCAAACGTTCGCGGCATGGATGGAATTCTACACGGATTAATCATTTCCTGAGAGAGTAATCCTCCATTCGAACCCCTGCTCAAGGAAACCAGCAGCTATCTCACCCAATCCGGCTCCACAAAACTCGAGAGATCGATTTGGGCGTTCACCAAATTCCCCTTTAGCTCAAACTGGATTCTGGGAAACAACAGCAGGAGCACGCGCTTGATCCGGCGGTTCTCTTGAAGGAACCAGCAACTGAACGTTGAGATTCCCCTCTCGACGGCGGCTGCGGTAATCCGGCAACAGAGGAGTCTTCCCAGTCCATGCCCTTGCACCGCATCCACAACGGTTATGGCCGGTTCGGCAACCGCTGGCTCATCGGGGCTGCGGACAAAGCGCCCCACACCGAGACCTTCCCCTTCCGTCCCGTCCAGCTGACAGCGAACGGCGACTATGCCGAAATGATGGATCCCATCCACGTCGGTCAGGAATCGCAATTCGCGCTCGCTCAATCGCTGCTTCGGGCTCAAGAAACGCAGGTATCTGGATTGGAGGGAGAGGCGAGTGAACCCCACACTCAACTTCTCGCGATCCTCTTGGACGAGCCTCCGCAGGATCACCCGACTCCCGTCGAGCAAGGTGCGTACTTCGCGATATGATGCATCGAAATACATGGTTCTTCCCCGATGCAAACCACCCAAAAGACTCTGCAGTTCTAACATGAACGGGTCCCGCATTCGAGGAAAAACCTCTTTTGGAACCACTTGAACGAACCCGTTTCCATCCCCTAGGAGATCGTCCTGCTTCATGTTACGATTTCGCACATGAGTAAGATCATCATCTATGGAAAGGGTGGTTGACCGTATACCATGGCTGCCCGTGAGGAACTCAGCCGAAAGGATGCGGATTTGACCTACGTCGATGTCAAGAACAACTCCAAGGGATTGGCCGATATGCTCGCAGCAAATGGGGGCGTTCGCAAGGTCCCGACCATCATCGAAGATGGTCAGACCACTGTTGGCTTCGGTGGAACATGAGGAGTCTGAAATCGGCGGTCGCCGATCGATTTCAGCATATCATTTCATGACTGTGTTCAGGGCGGTCCATTCTGAAACCGAGGGCCGCCGTCACAAAACAGGGATAGGTTTCAGTTTCAGGGCCAAAGGGGGAGTCCGGAGGGATTCAGATGAACGAGATTAACGTTGGGATTGTTGGACTGGGTTGGGTTGCTGGCGCACATATCGAAGCATTCAAGGCGGTTGAGAACGCCCGTGTGACCGCCATCTGTTCCCGCCGCGAGCACTCTGAATCGGATCTGGAGCAGACCTATGGGCAACCACTCAAGGCCTACCGCGATTTCGATAAGATGCTCGCAGATCCTTCCATCGATGTCATCGACATCTGTACACCTCATCCGTTTCACCCCGATCAGGCTGTCGCTGCCGCCGAAGCCGGAAAGCACTTAATCATCGAAAAACCGATCGCAATCACCTGGGATGGGGCGAAGAGGATCAAAGCCGCCGCTGAAGCCGCCGGGGTTCAGACCTGCGTCTGCTTCGAATGTCGGTACAGCAAACACTTCAGCCTGATCCGTTCAGTGATTGATGAGGGATTGCTTGGGGACCTGCATTTTGGAGAGGTCGACTACTTTCACGGTATTGGCCCCTGGTATGGGCAGTATGACTGGAATATCAAGCGGGAGATGGGTGGAAGCAGTCTGCTGACCGCCGGCTGTCACGCCCTCGATGCGATGCTCTTCTTCATGGACTCGAGCGTGGAAGAAGTGACCAGTTACAGTACTCGATCCACGAACGAAGTTTTTGAGCCATACGAATATGACACGACCAGTGTCACTATCCTGAAGTTCGCCGATGGATCAGTGGGTAAAGTCGCTTCAGTAGTGGACTGCCTGCAGCCGTACTACTTCCACATCCACCTCGTCGGCAGTCTGGGGAGTCTGCTGGACAACAAGTTCTACAGCAGCAAACTCGATGGAATGGTGAAAGAGAAATGGAGTACGCTCGAGACCGCGCTGATCGACTCGGGAGATGTGGCGGATCATCCCTATCTTCCCCAGTTCCAGGCATTCGTCGACAGTGTCGACGCGGGAGAACCCATGCCCTTGACCGATCTCGATACTTCGTTTGAAACGCACAAAGTCGTCTTCGCGGCTGACCTTTCCGCAGCGGAAGGAAGGCCGGTTCGACTCTCTGAACTGAAGTAGAACGTAACGTTTCAAGTTTGAACCTCCGTCAGAGCAGGGGAAGTCGTGAGTCAGCGTTTCGAAGTAATTGTTGTCGGGCTGGGTGCGATGGGGAGTTCAGCCCTCCGCCATCTGTCGCGCCGCGGCATCGCTGCCCTCGGCCTTGACCGATTCACGCCTCCCCACGACAGGGGCTCATCGCACGGGCAGTCGAGGATCATTCGCCGGGCCTATTTCGAAACGCCCGGAGTCTACGTTCCACTGGTGGATCGATCCCTGCAGCTCTGGTCCGAGATCGCCGAGGAATCGGGTCGGGAACTGTTTCGCCAGACCGGAGTCCTGCTGGTTGGTGATGCGTACTCTCAGATGGTCTCCAAAGCCTCTGAAACGGTTCATACCCATCAGATCCCCCATGAACACCTTTCCGGAGAAGAGGTCAACCAGCGGTTCCCTGCCTTTGATGTTCCCGGCCGTTCTAAGTCAATCCTGGAACCCCAGGCTGGAATCCTCTTCCCCGAGACCTCAATTGAAACCCAAATCCAACTGGCCGTGAACCGGGGCGCCACGGTGCGGTTCAAAGAACCCGTACAGTCCTGGGAGGCAATGCCAGGTGGAGTACGTGTCCGGACCTCAGAAGCTACGTATGAAGCCGGAAGTTTAATTCTCAGTTGTGGCGCCTGGATTTCGCAGATGGTGCCCCAGACGCCTTTGCCCCTCTCGGTGGAACGCCAGTTACTGTTCTGGTTCGAGCCAAAATCGCATCCGGAATTCTTCAAACCGGGTCGGATGCCCACCTTCATCCTCGAACCATCGGCGGGCCGTTTCTGTTACGGAATGCCCGATCTTGGAGAGGGCGTCAAGGTTGCCATTCACCACGAGGGCGACGTGATTGATCCCGATTCCGATGGGCAGCCCATCACCCCAGCCGAAGTCGGAGCGATGCGGGATCTCTTGTCACAGTATCTTCCCGAGGCAAATGGTTTGCTCAGGAAGAGTGAGGTCTGCCGTTACACGAACAGTCCTGACGAACACTTCATCGTAGACCGTCACCCGCAACACCCGAACATCGTTTTACTCAGCGCCTGTTCGGGCCATGGATTCAAATTCTCACCCGTGATGGGAGAAATTGCCGCAGATTTGGTTGAAGGGGTTACTTCACCCCTCCATTCGGGCTTCTTCAGCCTCAGCCGATTCCTGCAAGGATCTCAATAGATTCACTAAACCGAACCATGCTCATGACAATTCATCGTCCCGCTCGCTTCCTAAAGTGCATCTCAATCCTCCTCCTGGTCAGTGAACTCGGGCTGATTGCAAACGCTTCAGAAGACATAGCTACTGCACGGACTCCACCGGAGACACCACCTGCGATGCGGGCTTTCCCGGCACAGGAAATCCCCGAGGTCGATGGCGCAGTCCTGGGTGATTCGGCCTGGGAGATTGCCGAGCCTGCGAAGGATTTCTGGCAGACAGCTCCCGATGAAAACCAGCCTTCGAGCCAGCAGACCGAAGTCAGGATGATCTACTCGGCGTCGACACTCTTCATCGGAGTGATCTGCTACGACACAGAGCCGAACAACATCATCGTCGCAGACTCCCGCAGGGACTCACCGCTGACTGAGACCGACAGCTTCCAGATCATTCTCGATACTTTCCGGGACAGCCAGAACGGTTTTGTCTTCGGCACGAACCCCGCTGGGATCGAATACGATGGGCAGGTTACTCGGGAGGGCCAGGGCACGGGCTCTGGCATGCAGAGGCAGACACGGGGAGCTGGAGGGGGCTTCAATCTCAATTGGGACGGATCCTGGGTGGTTCGAACCCAGACGGGTGACTTCGGTTGGAGCGCGGAGTTCGCGATTCCTTTTCGAACCTTGCGTTTTGGCCCCGAAAAGGTCCAGACCTGGGGCGTCAACTTCCAGCGAAACATCCGGCGAAGGAATGAGAAAGCTTTCTGGGCCCCACTGTCGAGACAGTTCAACCTCTACCGTGTTTCACTGGCTGGAACGGTTAGTGATCTGGTCATTGAACGGCAACACACCCTTCAGATATCTCCCTACGTCCTCGGAGAGGTCCGTAAGCAGGGCGGGCGGGATAAAACGAACTGGGGTGGTGACGTCGGTGTCGACGCTAAATACCGGGTCACCCCGAGCCTGACGCTCGACGGTACTTACAACACCGATTTCGCCCAGGTTGAAGTGGACGAATTCCAGGTGAATCTCGATCGGTTCAACCTCTTCTTTCCGGAGAAAAGACCCTTCTTCCTGGAGAACGCCGGCTTCTTTACAGTCGGTTCTCCAGGCGAGGTGGACATCTTCTTCAGTCGACGCATTGGTATCGGACCCGGAGGCGAGATGATTCCGATTCTTGCGGGAGGCCGGCTGTCGGGAAGGGTTGGCGATCGCACGAACCTCGGCCTCTTGAATATGCAGACCCAGGGCCAGGATGGGGTTGCTCCGTCGAACAATTTCACGGTGATGCGGATGAGCCAGGAGTTTCAGAATCGGACTTCCCTCGGCGGTATCTTTGTGAACCGTCAAGGAACCGGCGAATTCGCAGCCGACGAAGACTACAACAGGACCTACGGTTTTGACGGGAGTTGGGGTATTGGGGAATACACCGACGTTACCGGCTTTGTCGCCAAGACTTCAACCCCTGAACTGCACGGCGAAGATCACGCCTTCAAGTTCGGAGCAAGGTACGATTCGGCCGCCTGGTTGTTTAGCGCGAACTACACCGAGGTAGGCGAGAACTTCAATCCAGAAGTCGGCTTTCTGTCACGCGAAGGCTTCCGTAAAACCGACTGGATGGTCATGTATCGATACCGTCCCGACGACTTCCTGGGTTTCCTGGAACTCAGGCCCCACATCAGTCAGCGGGCCTACTGGGATTTCGAAGGCTTTCAGGAAACGGGATGGACTCACATCGACAACCACTGGGAATGGAAAAGTGGTGCTGCTGTCCATACCGGTGTCAACCTCACAAAGGAAGGCCTCCTCGAGGAATTCGAGATCGCTCCGGGTATCTTCGTCCCTCCGGGAACCTATGACCATGCCGAGGCGCAGCTAGTCGCCCTTTCCGACCAGGGAGCCTGGATCAGCGGAAGGCTTGAAAGTCGTTTCGGAGGCTTCTTTGGAGGAGACCGGGTGAATCT
>CP070717.1:2822646-2830641 GCA_020350445.1 Acidobacteriota bacterium
GCAGACAGCGGGCGGTACGGGAACACTTGAGGGCGGTCCGAACCGGTCTGGCAGACAGCAACTCAACGGCAGATTCGGCCACCGAAACCGGCCTGGGCTCTGAAGAGGTCGAACGTCTCGCAAGGTTGCTGACGACAACCCATCCCCAGGAACGCTTCAATCTTCCCTCCGACTTCTGGGCCGCTTTGAGGGACACCACTGCGGAAAGGCGAAAACGCCGGAAGAGCACGGGTTTCGGATTCATCGAACGACCGGGGAGGACGCACTGAGATGTTGCCAATGAGGAGAGGGCGTCGGGGATCACGTTTCAATCTAGAGCAGGAGTCGCTGTGAGCGGAACCACGGATGGATTAGACCTGATCATCTTCGTTGCGCTACCTGCCGTCGCCATGGTCCTGGCAATCGTAGGCTTCATACATCGGTATCGAAATCACGATTACTCGATCGTCAGTCCTTCTTCACAGTTCCTTGAGGCTCGGAGACATTTTTGGGCCCTGGTGCCTTTTCACTATGGTGTCTTGATCGCGCTGATAATCCACCTCCTGGCGTTCCTCTTTCCCGGACTTCTGCTGTCCTGGAATGCAAATCCCTTTCGACTTTACCTGTTGGAGACGATTGCATTGAGTGCCGGCCTTCTCACGTTGACGGGACTCTGCACCGGATTGGCTCGCCGGCTGACGAGCGTCACGTTTCGGCGTTTAACCCGGGGCGGCGACTGGCTGCTCCTGCTGCTCATTCTGATTCAGGTATTGACCGGTGTCCTGGTCGCGATCTTCCACCGGTGGGGCAGTCCCTGGTTCGCAGCCGCGGCCACACCCTACCTGAGATCTCTGCTCTTTCTAAGCCCCGACCTTGGATTCGTGGCGGCGGCACCGCTTCTAATCAAGATCCACATCGCCAACGCCTTTATCCTGCTGGCGTACCTGCCCTATTCGAAACTGGTTCATGCGATTGTCGTCCCGCTGTTCTATCTCTGGAGGGCTCCGATCACCTACCGGTGGAGAACGCGCAGATGATCTCTTCGCGGGAACCCTCCGAGGCCGGACCACCTGAAAGAGATAAGCATTCTCGACGAACTGTCGGCTCAGCCTGGGGACTCGTCAACCTGACGCTTACCCTGGCATTGATGCTGAGCCTGCTCCTACTGGGGTCAAAAGCCTCTGACTTCAGACTGCCGGGAAACCAGCAGGGTTACACCCCGACGCAGCCGATCGCCTTCTCGCACCGGCTGCATGGAGGCGAGTTAAAGATTCCATGTTTGTACTGTCACCACCACACGTCCAAGTCTCGTTATGCAGGAATCCCTGCCTCTCAGCTCTGCATGAATTGTCACCGTTTCGTCCAGGCCACCCTGGGAGCGGTTAGGGCTGAAGAGAAGACTGCTGCAGAGGAGAACAGGGTGCCGAACCGAATCGTCTCGACGGAACTTCAAAAGATCTATGACACCCTGGGCTTGGATTCGGATCTAAGGCCGACAAGAGAAATGAAACCGATCGAGTGGACTCGCGTTCACAATCTCCCGGACTTCGTCTACTTCGACCACAGTTCCCACTACATCGTGGGAATCGAGTGCACGAGATGCCATGGGCCGGTCGAAACGATGGAGCGGGTTTCCCAGTTTGAAACGCTTTCGATGAGCTGGTGTGTCAACTGTCACCGTGAATACAACGGAAGGGTCGTCGGAGATCGAACCCTGCGACCTTCCATCGACTGTTCAGTCTGTCACTTCTGAGCAGGCGGCTTGTGAATGGTTCGAATCGAAATGAAGAAGGACGAAGGAAGGAGGAAGTCAGGCTTGGGTTCAGCATCACTGGATGAAGAAAGACTGGATCGCCGCGACTTTCTAATTCGAGCCGGGTTTACCCTCGGGAGCTCAACCGTTGCAGCCTGCGGTTTCGCGCCGGTAGAGAAGGCTATTCCCTACCTGATCGAGCCTGAAGAAGTGACACCCGGCGAGCCGCTGTTTTTCGCTTCCAGCTGCAGCGCCTGTCCGGCTGGCTGTGGCCTCCTCGTCAAGACCATCGATGGGCGTCCGATCAAGCTTGAAGGGAACCCCGAACACCCCATTTCGGGGGGCGCACTCTGCTCAGTTGGACAAGCCTCGATCCTGCATCTCTATGACTCGCAGCGGCTCAGGCACCCGCTTCGTGCCGGCCAACCTTCGAGTTGGACCGAGATTGACCGGGAGATTTCTGATCAACTGGAAGCACTGAGAGGCGAAAAGCGGCGCGTCTGTTTTCTAACCGGAACGGTTCACAGCCCAACCCAGCGCGAGTTGATCAATCGGTTTCTCTCGACGTTCGAGTCCTCGCATTGGGCCTCGTACGATACCCCGTCCTGTTCAGCGATCGTCGAGGCATACGAACAGACGCACGGGATTCGCCTTCTTCCCCAATACCAGTTCGATAAGGCGGAGGTGATCGTCGGCCTCAATGCCGACTTTTTGGGAACATGGATTTCCCCCGTCGAATTCGCCCGCGGCTATCGAACAGGGCGAGCTCTGGAGGGATCACGGCTACGCTTCTCCTACCATGCCCAGTACGAGTCGAGACTGACCCTGACGGGGGCAAAGGCCGATGATCGCTTCTGTGTAACTCCAGACCAGTTCCTCCCCATCCTGACAGGGCTTGCGGCGAGGATCGTGGAAAGAAGCGAGAAAGAGATCTCACTACCTGCTCCAGAAGCTTCCTTTGACCAGTTGCTCGATCCAGTCGTCGAGAAACTCTGGGGTTCTAGAGGCAGAAGCCTTCTGGTTTGCGGTGTCCAGGACGTTCGCTGCCAGGTACTCGCCAATCTGATCAACGAACTCCTGGGAGCCTACCGGCGTTCGATCGATCTCAGATACCCTTCGTTTCAGAGGACAGGAGACGAAGCCGGTGTTGCCGAATTAACCAGCCTTTTGCACGAGCAGGAGGTAGGAGCTCTCTTTCTGCTCGGGGTGAATCCCGCCTATGATTTTCCACGAGAAGCACAACTTCTCGACGGGCTCCAAAAGGTTCCCTGTCTCGTTTCGTTCGCACCATACAGAGACGAAACCTCGGAATTCGCCCATTTTGTCTGTCCCCCGCCCCACTTCCTTGAATCCTGGGGAGACTCGTCTCCCACGGCCCGGGTCCTGAACCTGGTGCAGCCCACGGTTCAGAAGCTCGGAGAGACGAGAACCATCATCGAGAGTCTCAGCCGATGGCTCGGTGAGACGGCTTCGGATCGGGAACTTGTCGAAAAGCACTGGCGAGAACATATCTTCTCGCGACAAGTCGGATTCAGGGCATTCGAGGACTTCTGGACCAAGACACTTCATGATGGGCTGGCTCCAATCCGGCCCGAACGGCTTCAAGTTAGGCCTTTCCAGTTCGAAAGCATCGAATTCGCAGCGATCACACCCTCTCAAACGAGTGATACGGTTTCTCTGGAGCTCTATCCTCCGACGCCGGCTACCGATGCCAGCCCTTCATCAAATCCCTGGCTGCTGGAACTGCCGGATCCTTTGACTCAAACGGTCTGGACAAACGTTCTGATCATCGGCATAGCCCATGCCAGGTCTCTGGGACTCGAAACAGGGGATCTTGTTGAAGTGAGCCCAACGGGGACAGGAGACTCATTGGAGGTTCCCGTTCTGATCCAGCCGGGCCAGCATGAGCGGGTGGTTGCTCTTTCCTACGGTTACGGCAGCAAGAACAGCTCGAGGTTTATCGGCACGGGTCCGCAATGGCTGGAGCGGGGAGAGAGCACCTGGAAGACGGCGATAGGGGTCAATGCGGCAAAGCTCCTGAAACCGGGCGAGTTCGGCCTTCATTCGGTCGTCACTCCAGTTGAGATCAAAGCTCTGGGCCGTCGAACCGAGATTCCACTTGTTCAAAAGCCCGAATCGAGTTTCCCGGAACGGTTCCGCCACACCCCTGAAGGCCGCGGAATTCTCCGCGAGATGACGCTGGAAACCCTGTTGTCGACTCGGCCCATAATAGAGACGGAACATCCAGAAGACCTTTGGCCTCAGGATCACCGTTATCCAGGCCATCACTGGGCGATGATGATTGATCTGGGAGCCTGCACCGGATGCTCAGCCTGTGTCATTGCCTGTCAAGCGGAGAACAACATCCCTGTTGTTGGTCCCGACGAATCCCAGCGGCGAAGGGCCCTGCACTGGATTCGAATCCAGCGCTATTTCACCGACCACGATGAAGGTGTCGACGTGGCGTTCCAACCGATGCTCTGTCAGCACTGTGATAACGCCCCCTGTGAATCGGTCTGCCCGGTGTTAGCGACCGTTCACAGTGAGGAGGGACTCAATCAGCAGGTTTACAACCGCTGTGTGGGAACCCGATACTGTGCAAACAACTGTCCCTACAAGGTCCGCACTTTTAACTGGTTCGAATACTCAGCCAACGACCAACTGGAGAATCTTCAGCTCAACCCCGATGTAACGGTCAGGAGCCGGGGGGTCATGGAGAAGTGCAGCTTCTGCACACAGAGGATTGTCGGGGCCAGGATCCAGGCAAAGCGCGAGGGTCGTGAAATCGAGGAGGGGGAGCTGCAGACCGCCTGCCAGCAAACCTGCCCCTCACAGGCGATTATCTTCGGTGACCGTAACGATCCCGAGTCACTGGTCAGCAAACTTCGCCAGAGCCCGCGTGGGTACCGACTCCTCGAAGAGCTCAACACGAAGCCTTCCATCACTTATCTCGCCGCGGTCAGGAATAGAGAATCCGAAGGGGGTGAACCGGATGAGTAACGCCCCCCGGGTAGATCCCAAGCTGCTCAGTGATTCGATGTCGATGGGATCCGTGACTGCGCAGATCTGTCAAGGCCTCGATCGCCCGAGTTCGGCGCTCTGGTGGGGGGCATTCCTGGCAGCAGCTACCGCCCTGGGCATCGGTGTAGCCGCGGTCGCATACCAGTTGCGGGTGGGGATTGGAACGTGGGGGCTGAACAATACGGTGGGGTGGGCATTCGATATCACCAACTTCGTTTTCTGGATCGGTATCGGTCATGCAGGGACATTCATCTCCGCGATCCTATTCCTTTTCCGTCAGCGCTGGCGAACATCGGTGGGACGGTCTGCCGAGGCGGTGACAATCTTCGCGGTGATCTGCGCAGCTCTTTTCCCGATCATTCACCTGGGACGCCCCTGGTTAACCTTCTGGATGTTCCCTTACCCGAACTTTCGAGGCCCCCTCTGGATCAACTTCCGCTCTCCCCTGGTCTGGGACGTTTTCGCCATTGCGACCTATTTCACGATCTCGGTCTTGTTCTGGTATCTCGGGCTGCTTCCCGACTTCGCATCAATCCGCGAGAGAACCCGTTCCAGGCTTCGACGGAAGATTTACGGCCTGCTCAGTCTCGGATGGACCGGCTCACAACAGACCTGGATGCGGTATGAGACCGTCTACCTGCTTATCGCAGGCCTCGCAACCGCCCTGGTCATCTCAGTTCATTCGATCGTGAGCTGGGACTTCGCAGCTTCGATCATTCCGGGTTGGCATTCGACTGTCTTCCCTCCCTATTTCGTGATCGGGGCAATCTTTTCGGGAATGGCGATGGTTCTTGCGTTGACCGCTCTGGCCCGTCGAATGATGCATCTCGAAGCCTTTATCACTGTCCGTCACTTCGACCTGATGAGCAAGGTACTTCTGTTCGGCAGCCTGGTTATCGGCCTAACCTATGTTTCCGAGATCTTCTTTGCCCTTTACTCGGGAGATGAGTTCGAGCTCTTTGTCTACGCGAACCGGATCAGCGGAACGACCTGGGGCCTCTATCACGCGATGATTATCCTGAATGTCGGACTCCCGCAGCTCATCTGGTTTCGGAGGATTCGGGCGAGTATTCCAGCCCTGTTCTTCATCGCTGTCGGGATCAGCGTCGGGATGTGGATCGAGCGATTTGTCATTGTGATGGGTTCCCTGCACCGGGACTATCTTCCAGCAAATTGGGCCGATTACACGCCGACCTGGATCGAACTTGCCACCCTGCTCGGCAGTTTCGGTCTCTTCTTTGTTCTCTACCTCCTGTTCTGCAGGTTCCTGCCAGTGATCTCGATCAGTGAAGTCAAACAGCTGGTTGCCGATATCGCCAGGAGGGAGGAGACATGAAAGAGCGGGTCCTGATCAGCACGTTCAACTCTCCGGACTACCTCCTCGCAGCTGTCCGCGAGGTCAGAGACCGGGGCATCGACGGAGTGGAGGTTTACCGCCCCTTTGCGCTGCCCGAACTGACTGGACTCCTTGGAATGCGCCCCTCCAGACTCCCCTGGTTCTGCCTCTCGCTGGGTCTGGTCGGGGCGGGGCTGAAGGTATGGTTTGAGTTTTGGACAACAGCCGTAGACTGGCCGGTCAATGTCGGCGGAAAACCCTGGAACAGCCTTCTGGCCTTCGTTCCAGTGACTTTTGAAGTCCTCGTCCTGTTCGCTGCCGTCAGCACCATTCTAGGATTTCTACTGACGCGCCGACTGTTCCCTGGCAAGAAGACGATCGAAGGGATCGGATCCTCTGCGGACGATCAGTTCATCCTGGTACTGAGACCGCGCCCGAACGAATTTGACGAGGGCGACCTGGAACGACTGCTTCAAGGGCACCAGGCAGTCTCGAATTGGAAGGAGTGGGAGGCCTGAGCCATGTGGAAGAGTCCGAAGCTTACAATTCTTCTAACGGCGGCCCTGCTGATGACCCTGTCTGCCAGCCTGTTCCTTCGCTCGGACTACGCGGCTCCAAATCGGGAATTCATCCCCGAGATGGTGTATTCACCCGCTTTTGCAACTTATTCCGGGAACCCGCATTTCACAGATGGGAAGACCCAGCAGACCTTTCCCGAGGGAACGGTCGCCCGCGGACACCTTCCATTCGCTTACGGGCCGACGCCCGAAGAGGCTCTGCGAGCCGGTGCTGAACTCAGTTCCCCTCCAACCCCCGATCCAGAATCCGCTCCGGCTGCCGGCCGAGTCATATTCGAATCGTTCTGTATCCCGTGCCATGGGAGCACAGGCGCCGGAGACGGGACCGTTACGCAGCGCGGCTTCCCTTCCCCACCTTCATTGAAGGCTGAGCACGCCCGGTCCCTGCCGGACGGGCAGATCTTCCACATCATCACTTGGGGACAAGGCAATATGCCGCCTTATCGCACCATGCTATCCCCCGAAGAGCGATGGGAGGTAATCCCATACATCCGGAAACTTCAGCAGGAAACGGAGACGGGCAATTGAAGCAGATGGATCTCGGCAGGCAAACTGCTCGCAGCGAACGGGTCATGGCTACCCTGATGATAGCCCCGGTCGTGCTGCTGCTCGAAGCCCTGATTGACTTTCCCAGAGCAGCCTTGAGTTTCCACCTGCTCGCCCTGCTGATCTTCTGCCTGGCACTGGGTGGCCCCCTGCTTACCGCCATCCAGGTTTTGACCGGGGCCAGGTGGCTCCGCCAACTCCGCCCTCACACCAGCCAATTGATGAGGCTCTGCCCTGTCGCGGGGGCCCTCTTTTTCATCGCGCTGCTTCTCTCTACGGGATACTACCCCGACGGCTCGCATCTTCCGAATGGGGCGTTCCGGGACGCCTGGCTTTCCCAATCTCTTATCCTCCTGCGCGGCGCTCTATTCATCTCGCTCTGGAACCTGATCACCTACCACCTGCGTCACTCAGTCGAAAGCACCCCGCAATCTGCAGGCGCGAAGTACTCGAGGAAGACGACCCGTCTAGCGGTGGCTTTTCTCCTCGTTTTCGGTGCGACCTGGTGGCTGGCCTGTGTTGACTGGTTAATGGCTCTGAGTCCCGGATGGTACAGTTCCATCTTCTGGATGTACTGGTTCGGTGGAACCCTTCTGGGCGGCGTCGCTCTCGTTGCGCTCCTGACCCTGCTCCGTCCCACTCGGCCGGTCGAACCTGAAGCATCCCGCAGGATTCATCATGACTTGGGGAAGATGCTCTTCGGCCTCTCCTGTTTCTGGGCCTATCTCTGGTTCAGCCAGTTCATGCTGATCTGGTATGCGAATCTTCCAGTCGAGACCAGC
>CP070717.1:2830741-2843606 GCA_020350445.1 Acidobacteriota bacterium
ACGCTTCAGCCTCTGGTCGAAACCCTTGTAGACCTCGCCCATGCCTCCGGAGCCCAGGTGCTCCTCGATGATGTAGTGAGAGACGTGTCTACCGACCAACGAACCCCCTTAAACCTCACACCCAGACCAAGATTGCCTTGCCCCTATTATGGAGCGCAAGCGAGCGCACGCGCAACCGCAGAAGAGGCGCTCAGTCTCCGATTTTCCGGGGGGCATCACCATAGGTTCCTCTCCAGGAGCCTGGATCAAACCGGATTACGTAGAGGAAACCGATCTCTTCGCCTTCTCGAAAAAGCTCGGTATCATCCACCTTGATCTCAGGCGTTCTGGAAATATCACGAACCCGTTCCTCCATACATGCCACAGCCTGCTGCCTGACCTCTTTTGAAGACAGCGTTTCCCCACTCCCCGACAAAACCAGGGCCAATGCTCCGTAGGGTGGTCCCATTCGCCGGATGAAGATCCCCTCGCCCTTACAGATTCCCCAGACCAGGTTCGCAGCACTCCGATCGCCTCGGACTTCGAGTTCAACCGTACTGCGCTGCTTTCCTTTGGAGTTTTTCGCCTTGATCTTCTCGACGCTTCCCTTGAAGGCATTCAAAAAGTCACTCGCACCTTCAGCTGTCAAGGCAGCGGAATCGACACTGACCTTATACTTCTCAGCCAGCACCGGGGTCGTAATGAAAAGCGCAGTCAGGAGTGTGGTGAAGAAGCTTCTCAGCCCCCTCGGTGAATTCATCGTCATACAAGCCTCCTCGCCCTTCATTGTACCCAGCGAGCGTCTATTTGGAAGGCGTGTCGTCAGATGAGGGTGGCTCGGGGGCCAGGACTCGAACCTGGATCGGCGGCTCCAAAGGCCGCTGTCTTACCACTTAGACGACCCCCGAATTGGAACGCCTATCATAACCGAAATCGATTTCCAGTGAAATCTGATTCCCTAAAGGAAAGGGGGCAGGATCGGAGCTGGGGCATCGGGATCAACGATCCGCCGGCAGCGGAACAGCTCATTCCTCAGATCGGTAAAAAAGAGTGAACAATCGGGCAAATGGCTGTCCATCATCTCGAGCAGGCGCGGCCTCTTGACACCCATTTGTTCGGCCATATGAGCCAGCAGGCTCCCGTAGACCCCTGCAAAATCGACTTCCTGGTAACTCGAGACCGGCTGTTCTACGAGGGTCTGGCGCTGGATCTGTCCAAAGACGGCTCCATCGATGGCAAGATCGGCGAAAGGCATGAACTCGCAGGCGAATGTCTGGACTTCCTTCCTTTCCGGGACCTGCTCGAGGCTGTGTACCGCCCGTTCGGCCGCTGCACGTGAGTAGACCCGGTAGCCGCTTTGGATATCGGGCAACTGACCGTTGAGAAACCGTCGGTCAAAGATCCGGTCCATCCGCGCCAGCCCGAACTCGATCAAATTGACCAGGACATGGTTCGTGTACCGTTCCCACTCCTCTCTCACCCAACCCATTGGTTTTTCCAGCGATGCCCGGCCTCCCATCACGACGACCAGGGCATTCCCGGTCTGGTGCATGATCGAGTCAGCCAGCCCCACCATCCGAGGAATGTCCTCCAGCACATGGTCCCCATCGCAGTCACGAGTGACTATGTATTCCGCATCGGTTGTCGCCAGGAGTTCTCGAAGCCCTGACTCGATGGCCCCGGCCTTCCCCCGATTCCTCTCCAGGCGATACAGCTGGCAGCGGGAAAAGGAATCCTCCGGCCCGGCAGTTCTAAAGATCGCTTCCGCACGCGTCTCTCGATCAACCACAGCGAGCGTTCGCTCCGGGGCGACAAAGATCTCGCTGTCTGCAAAGACCCCTTCAAGAATCGGACGAATGACCGAATCGGGAACCTGGGGTTGAAAGTAGGTTGGGACAACGACAGCAACCTTCTGCCGGATCCTGCTGACACTCATTAAGCTGCTCCTGACCTGGGAGGGAAGAATCCTCTGAACGGAACTTATTCCTTCGCTTCGTCAACGACCGCAGGAGCCTTAGTAATCCCGAGTGAAACCTTCAGTTTCTCTTCGATTGCAGAGGCGATGGCTTCGTTTTCGCGAAGGAACGTCTTTGCGTTCTCCCGCCCCTGCCCCAGGCGTTCATCACCATAGGAAAACCAGGAACCCGACTTATCGACGATCCGTTCTTTGACAGCAAGATCGAGCAACTCCCCTTCTCGAGAGATGCCCATACCGAACATAATGTCGAACTCGGCTTCCTTGAAGGGAGGAGCCAGCTTGTTCTTGACGACCTTTGCCTTGGTACGATTACCGACATTCTGGTCGCCGTCTTTCAGCGTGCCAATCCGGCGAATGTCGAGCCTGACCGAGGAATAGAATTTCAGAGCCCGCCCTCCCGTCGTGGTCTCAGGATTGCCGAACATCACACCGATCTTCTCGCGAATCTGATTGATGAAGACCAGGCAGGTATTCGACTTCGATACGATACCGGTCAGCTTGCGCAACGCTTGAGACATCAACCGGGCCTGGAGACCGACGTGTGAATCGCCCATCTCACCTTCCAGTTCAGCACGAGGCACCAGTGCGGCGACGGAATCGATTACGAGGATATCGACAGCCCCACTCCGCACCAGGACCTCGGCAATCTCGAGGGCCTGTTCACCGGAATCGGGCTGCGAGACCAGCAATTCGTCAACATCCACGCCCAGTTTCCCCGCGTACTCTGCATCCATCGCATGCTCGGCGTCGATGAACGCCGCAGTTCCGCCGACCTTCTGAGCCTGGGCGATCGCGTGCAGTGCAACCGTTGTCTTACCACTGGACTCAGGACCATAGACCTCCACGACGCGGCCTCGTGGGAAACCACCGACACCCAAGGCGGCATCCAGGGCTAGAGATCCGGAGGAAATCGAGGCGATTCGAATCCCCTGTTCACCGCCCATCTTCATGATCGAACCTTTACCGAACTGGCGTTCGATCTGGGCCAAAGCCATTTCGATCGCTTTCTTCTTCTTATCCGCGTCGCTCATAGTCTTCCCGTCCTTTCATGTGGATCTTGCAGTATAGATGATGACTCTGAATTCCTATTACGTCCGAGCGGGGAAAAACGCGAGAATAGGAGAGTCTTTTTCTAGCGTCGCGACTTGCGAGCCGACGGTTTTGCCCGCCCAACATCGCGGACCCCGCCGATCTTCTTGATACAGTTGACGATCTTGTCGAGCTGCTTGGTATCACCCACTTCGACGGTCAGTTCGACCAAGCCATAGTGCCCATCGATCACGCGCGCCCGTGCATCCAGGATATTCGTTTTGATGCTCGAAACCGTTGTGGTGATATCCGCCAACACACCGGTCCTGTCCTCCGTCTCAATCTGGAGACGAACCGGGTAGCGCGCTCCGTCACCATCTTCATCGGTCCATCGCACTTCGACCCTTCGATCGGGATTGACCAGGAGGTTTTCCAGATTCGAACAGTTGACGGAATGGACTGAAATCCCACGGCCCACGGTAATGTAGCCAACTACTTCTTCCCCTCGGATAGGGTTACAGCAGCGGGCCCGATAAACGAGCAGGTCATCGTGTCCTTTGACCTGAATCGGAGAGTCCGACCGGCGCAACACACGCCGCACCATAGAACCCAGCTTCGATTCAGAACCGCCTGCTTCTTTTGCCTGTGCCAGCTCGGGCACGACAAGTTCCACTACCTGTTTGGCAGAGAACTTCCCATAGCCAATCCCGGCAATAACTTCTTCGGCACTCGACACGCCCAGCTGTCCGGTAATGTCGGACAGTTTTTCTTCATACTTCTTGAGTGTCCGCTTATGTTTGCGAAACGCCTTGTCGAGCAGCTTCCGCCCCAGTTCCAGGGCTTCTTCCTTCTGCCGCTGATTCAGCCAGCGCCTGATTGCACTCCGCGCCCGTGAAGTCTTCACGATCTTGAGCCAGTCGCGGCTGGGTTTCGCGTCGGAGCTGGTCAGTATTTCAACGATCTCGCCATTGTTGAGTATGTATTTCAACGGCACGATTCGCCGGTTCACTTTCGCCCCGACACACTTGTGTCCTACCTCGGTATGCACGTAGTAGGCAAAATCGAGACTGGTTGCTCCACGGGGCAGCGTGAACACCTCGCCCTTGGGAGTGAAGATGTACACCTCATCGGGATAAAGGTCGATCTTGAGATTACTCAGGAACTGATGGGGGTCCTTAACCTCTCGCTGCCATTCCAGAAGGTGGCGCAGCCAGAGGAAGCGCTTATCGTCCTTTCCTTCCGTCAGCTTTCCTTCTTTGTACTTCCAGTGCGCAGCGATCCCCTCTTCAGCGACCCGATGCATCTCGTGGGTCCGAATCTGGATTTCAAAGGGCTGTCCGTCTTCTCCCACCACGGTCGTATGCAGAGACTGGTACATATTGTTGCGCGGCATGGCAATGAAATCTTTGATTCGCCCCGGAACCGGGTTCCACTGGTTATTGACGATCCCCAGCACGCTGTAGCAGTCGCGGACCGAGTCAACCAGAATCCGAATGGCGAAGAAGTCATAGACCTGGTTGAGACCGATCTTCTGACGCTTCATCTTCTGCGCGACACTGTACACCCGCTTGATCCGGCTCTCTATCCTGGCCTGAATTCCCTGTTCGTCCAGGACCTTTTCCAGCACGCCAACTATGCTTTTGATGAGATTCTCGCTGTCCTTCTTTCTTGCCTCGATATCGCTCAGGAGATTCTTGTACCCTTCCGGATCAAGATAGCTGTAGGACAGATCTTCCAGTTCACCTCGAATACGCGACATCCCGAGACGCAGAGCGATAGGAGCGTAGATGTCGAGTGTTTCGCGGGCGATGCGACGCTGCTTTTCGGGACTCAAATGTCCCAGTGTCCGAATATTGTGCAGGCGATCGGCCAGCTTCACCAGGATGACCCGAATATCGTCGACCATCGCAAGCAGAAGCTTGCGGAAGTTTTCAGCCTGCTGCTCTTCTCTCGAGGAGAATTCAATCTTGCTGATCTTGGTCACGCCGCCAACCAAATGAGCGACGCCATCCCCGAAGAATTCCCGAATCGTTGTCAGATCGGTGAGCGTGTCTTCAACGACATCATGCAGAAGGCCGACGCTGACACTGGCGACATCCAGCTTCATCTCGGCCAGGATATTGGCTACTTCAAGGGGATGAGTGAGGTAGGGTTCACCCGACTTCCGAACCTGACCTTTATGTTCACGTGCGGAAAAAATGTACGCTTTACGCAGTAGTTCAACATCTGCGTTCGAATTGTAAGACAGGACCTTTTCTTCAAGGTCTTCGTATCGAATCATCTTGCTGTTTGAGAGTGCAGGCCTATTCTAACATTTTGGCCGCACATCTCTCTTCCGGACACTGCTCCTGAACACAAAAAAAGGCGACCTACAGGCCGCCTTCTTTCCATTTCACAACCGGAAAACGGTGAAAGCTTATTCCTCGCCTTCAGCTTCCTTCCCAGCGGTGAAGATTTCACGCCGTGCACGCTCCTCTTCCCTCTGGAGCTGGCGCTTCATCTCCAGCGCATCCAGGGCGAGCTTATCCGCCTCCCGCTGCCACCTTCTCCGCTCCTCGTCATCCTGGGCCAGTTCGGCCTTCTCACGATAGATGAGGTTCAGATACTCCATAGCGTCGGTATAGCGCGGGTTGATTTCGAGTGCCTCTTTCAGAGCCTCGATGCCTTCGTCAACAGCAGCGTTGACTTCAGCCAGCTCTTCTTCGGTCAGGTTCTCGACGTTTTCCCCGTCCTTGCCGGTTTTTTCATCAGCAAAGTTAAAGTCCAGGCTGGCAATCCCGTAAAGCGCCTGCGACTTGTCTTCCTGCAGTTCCATCAACTTTCGATACCAATCCTTCGCCCTGTCAGGCTCATTCATGTTTCGATAGATGTCGGCAATGTTGGCAATCGCGTTGACAGCCCTACCCTGCGCATTGTCAGGATCGAGTTCCAGGACCTTCTCGAAGGTAGCAATTGCTTCCTGTCCCTTTCGAAGGTTGTCCGGACTCACCGCCAAGGGCACAAACTGGGCTCGAAATGTCGTGGCCAGATAGAGGTAAGCGTCAATGAGTTCGGGATCCAACTCAATTGCCTGCTTAAACTCGCCGACCGCCTCTTCGTGCTTTTTTGCTGTAAACGACTGAACACCCTTGTTCAAGTGATCACGCGCCTTCAACTGGTTCATCAGCTTGCAACCAGCAAGACCTGTGATCAACAGGAGTGAAACCAGTACGAGACACAGCTTCCTCAAAGATCTCATGGACCTTTCTCCCAAAGTACTTATTAATCTTCACTTCAGGCAGAGCTTGCGGTCACCGCAAGTCTGCCCGTAAGTGACCCTACTCAATCATCAACCCACCGTCGCCGACACCTGCACCCTTCGCGATGTCGATCACACGGATGACATCGAGAAACGGCAGGTCTTCATGTGCCTGAACAAAGATGTTCTTGTTGGCACGGGCACTGTAGATCTCGAACAACCGGGCCCCGAGACGATCCAGCGTCACCGGCTCCTGGTTGATCTGCAAAGCACCATTTTCAGCGATCGTGACAACGATTGCATCCGATTTGATGATCACGTCCTCTGGGATGTCCTCAGGTGCTTCTTCCGGTACTCGAGCCCTCAAATCGTATTGAGTTGTCGGCTGAATAACCATGAAGATGATCAGAAGCACCAGAAGGATGTCAATGTAGGGCGTAATGTTGATGTCCGAAGTCTGTCCTTTTCCGGAACCAGTCTTCATCGCCATTAGAACAGCCCTCCTTCCTCGCGCTCACGATCGACCAGCAGTCCGATCCGTTCAACGCCGACTTCACGCGACATATCCACAACTCGGACGACGGACCCGAAAGGAGTAGCGACATCCACTCGAACGAACAGAGGTTTGTCAGGGGCCTTGGCATAGGCCTCTGCGATTTTATCCATCAGGCCTGCTTCCGGAGTCAACTGTTTGTTGACGTAGAATTCGCTGGCCCGGGTAATCGTAACCGTCGTGGCGTCTTCCGCTTCTGCCTCAGGCGCTTCCTGGGCATTACTGGCAGTCGCCATATTGACGGCAACACCGCTCTGAATAAGAGGCGTGGTGATCATGAAGATGATGAGCAGAACGAGCATCACGTCCGCCATCGGCGTGACGTTAATTTCTGAACTGACGCCAGAGACGCTGCTTCCGCCTCCACCACTAATTGCCATCTTTTGCAGCCCTCCGCTTCAGGAAGTAGTCGACCAACTCGGATGAAGAGTTATCCATCTCGACGATGAAGGACTCAATCTTCCCGGTGAAGTAGTTATACATCCATACAGCGGGAACCGCCACGAACAGACCGATAGCGGTAGCAACCAGAGCTTCCGAAATACCACCGGCCACAGCTGCCAGACCGGTATCTTCACCAGCACTCATACCCGCGAACGCGTTAATAACACCAACGGTCGTACCGAACAGTCCGACGAACGGGGCGGTTGCACCGATGGTCGCCAGACCGCCGAGGCCTCGCTTGAAGTCCTCAATACCGATAGCCTGAGCGCGCTGAATCGCACGGCGGGAAGACTCGATCGTCTCGCCAGGAATGACATCGGAACCCGTATGTGAACGGAATTCCTGCAGACCAGCGTGAACAACCTTTGCCAGGTGACTCCTATCGTATCTTTCAGCAATTTCAACCGCTTCTTCGAGGTTACCCTTGCTCAGAGCTTCTGCAACGGCGGGGGCAAACTGCCGAGACTGTTTCCGGGCCTTACTATAGGTGATGTACCTCTCGATCATGACACCGATGGACCAAACCGACATGATCGCGAGGACGACCACGACGGCTTTCGCCAAGAAGCCCATCTGTTCCCACATTTCCATGAATGAACCCATAAGTTACCTCCCACACTTAAGTAGTGTTTATCCGAATAACAGTTTCTTTGATTTCAAACTCGACTTCACTGCGAAGTCTATCTCAGCACAAAATTGACAGTAACAGTCGCAATAACCGGTACCGGTTCTCCGTTCAACAGTGTCGGAGAATACTTCCACTGATTCACAGCCGCTACAGCCGCACTGTTCAGCAGCGGGTGTCCACGAATAATGTTCACTTCAGACACATTACCCGTTTCGTCCACCTCAACCTGCAACAACACAATACCCTGCACACGGGCCCTCTTGGCCAGCTCCGGGTATTCCGGCTCAACCCTTCGGATCAGCTTGGAAGACTGAACGTTTCCACCTACCCGAATCGGATCTTTCTTTTTCGGTGGCGGTGGGGGCGGCGGCGGCGCAGCAGTGGAGCCAATTACACCACCGGGAACTCCACCAGGAACTCCACCTACGACTCCTCCCGGAACTCCACCAGGGACTCCACCCGTCATCGTCACAGTCGAGATGTCCGGAATATCGTCCATCGGAGGTGGAATCTCCTTAGGAATCTCCTTCGGCGCAACAAACTGGCTCGGGTCCAACTTCACAACCTGTTGCTGCTGAACACGAGGCGCAGGCGCCGGAGGTGGTGGCGGAGGTGGTGGCGGTGGGGGTGGGGGCGGGGGCGGTGCGAGGAAGGTCAACAGCTCCTGATCCGGCAACGCCTGATAGTAAATCAGTGGCACAATAATGATGACCACGATTACTGCGGCGTGCACCAAAAAGGAAATCAGAAGCGGAGAGCCACCTCTACGGCCCTTGCCCGAAGATTCGATCAAATCATCAAACATTTA
Source organism: Acidobacteriota bacterium (assembly GCA_020350445.1). GTDB lineage: Bacteria > Acidobacteriota > UBA6911 > RPQK01 > JAPXNP01. The sequence continues at coordinate 2,839,399 of CP070717.1, forward strand.
ATTTTCCTTTCTTCCCTTGAATCTTCGAATCTTTCTAATGCCAGCGCACCGGGCGATATTACTATCGGCACCGGGCCGAGTCAAGACCCAAATTTATAATTAAATCTGACTTAAAACATTGCAAAACAAGCACTTACCTACTAACCCCTTGCTCTCGCCTTCCGCTGCTCGGAAAAATTCTCCCACCACAGCACAATCGGGCTCGCAATCGCGACCGAAGAGTAAGTCCCCACTATAATACCGGCGACAAGTGCAAACGAGAAACCATTCAATGCATCTCCGCCCCAAATGTAAAGAGCGAAAACTGCAAGAAACGTCATTCCCGAGGTCATGATCGTCCGATTCAACGTCTGATTGATGCTGGCATTGAATATCGAAATCATATCCGCACGCCTCATCAACTTCAGATTCTCACGCACCCGGTCGAACACGACGATCGTATCGTTAATCGAGTAACCCACCAGGGTCAGAAGTGCCGCAATGACGGTCAGGGACAATTCCTTCCCTGTAATCGAAAACAACCCCAGAGTCAGAAAGACATCATGGAACAGCGCAATGATCGCGGCAAGCCCATAAATCGGCCGAAAACGAAAAGCGATGTAGATCAGCATACCGAGTAGCGAAAAGAGCACGGCACTCTGCGCCCTTTCTCGCAACTCACGTCCAACCTTTGGCCCGACACTCTCCACACTGATGATCGTAAAACTCCCCAGGTAGGTCGCATCCTTGACGGACTGGACCACAGCAGCGGGCAGATTTAAGCCATCCAGTTCGGAGAAATCGCCAAACAAACCACTTCGCTCATTTCGGGCATCCACGATCTGCTCGCCGACCCCGTCGTAGTATTCACTATGTTCACTAATACCCAGTTCCGAACGCTTCCCTTCGGGATCCAGCTCACCGAGCAGCGTCCCCAGCCTTGCAGCTGAGAGATTATTCAGATCCGCCTTCTCACCCTGAACCTTACCCTGATCGTAAGCATTGAACAGCGCTTCGAAGACCCGGCCACTTTCGAGGCTCAGATCCTCCGCTTCCTCACTCTCAACACGGGCCATTCGAATCTGGACTTCATTGGCTTCCGGCTCATCGAACCGGGTGACACCTTCAGCATTCAACCCTGCTTGAGAGAGGGCCCCGCGGACCGACTCCAAGTCGGGTGTCGCATTAAATTTGACGTAAACCAACGTGCCCCCGGTGAAGTCCACGCCGAGGTTGAGCCCCTTCATGGCAAGCAGCGAGAAAAGGCTCAAGACTGCAAGCAGGGAGGACACGCAAATGAAGATCCACTTTTTACCAAGCCAATCTATATTCGGGTTCTTAACAATATCCATACGAACTCCGTCGTTCGACTACACTTTGTTAGTAGCTGCCGGAACCTGATTTGTTCCAAGCCACCTTCTAAATCGAGAGTCGAGGAACCTCCCTACTCTGCAGAAATGTGGCAAAGAACGTCCGGGAGACAAAGGTTGCAGTAAAGATGTTGGCCAGGAGACCAACAGCCAATGTCACGGCAAAGCCCCGAACCGGGCCGGTTCCGAACTGGAACAGAAAGAGGGCTGCGACCAACGTCGTGATATTGGTATCCAAGATTGTCGAGAAGACACGGTCAAATCCGGCATCCACCGCCGCACGAACCGTCTTCCCCAACCGAAGTTCTTCCTTGATTCGTTCAAAGATCAGAATGTTGGCATCAACCGCCATACCGATCGTGAGAATCACTCCAGCGATACCCGGCAACGTCAGCGTCGCCCGGAAGTACGCCAAAACACCCATGAGAATCAACAGGTTCAGGGTAAGGCAGGCGATAGCGTTGATACCCGAGAGCCGATAGACAATGAACATCCCGACCACAACGAGCAATAATCCGAGACCCGAGGCATAGACACCCCGGACAATGGAATCGCGCCCCAGCGAGGGGCCCACGCTGCGCTCTTCGAGAATCCGCAACTTCGCGGGAAGAGCTCCCGAACGTAGAACCAGCGCCAGATCTTCGGCCTCCTCGGGCGTAAAGGACCCGGTGATTCGTGCCGATTCCGAATCGATGTGCTGATTGATGTTCGGTGCCGAGCGGACGATGTCATCCAGCACAATCGCCAACTGGTTTCCGACATTGGCGGCTGTAGTATCACTAAAGAGGCTTACACCTTCGGAATTCAGAAAGAAGACGACTTCAGATTTACCCGTATAGGGATCCTGTGACCGCCGGGCATTCTTGAGATGCTGACCGGTGATCGAAGCCGCTTTCCGGACCGGTATGAACTGGGCCTCTCCCGTTACACTCCGATCCCGCAGCGGGAGAATCTCGTAGTCGTCCGGCAAAACATTGTTGAACGCCTGTATTGCGGATTCCCTGGATGGGAACGGCCCCCGGATCGTCGGGTGGACGACCTTGAGCTCCAACTGCGCGGTACTCTTGATCAAATCCTTGACCCGCTCGAAATCCTCGACTCCAGGCAACTCGACGATGATCTGATCCTGCACGTCACCGCTGCCGTAAATCACGATCGTCGGTTCCGCAACTCCGTACTGGTCAATACGCCGTTCTACAATGTCACGGGCCTGGCGGACCGACTGCATCGCCAAGGTCTTGCGAAAGGCTTCGGTCATTGAGAAGGAGTATTCGCTCAACCCTTCACTGGTCCGACTACGGTAGTTCCACGCCGGCGCATACTCATCAAAGTAATCCTCGATGGCATCTTCCGAGTCCGCCGGTACTCCGAGGACTTCGACCCTGCCATCGGCAATCCGAACTTCACTGAACTTGATCTCTCGCTCACCCAGATCAGTTTCTACCCGGTCTCGCGCCTGCTCCACTTCACTTTCGAGGGCACCTTCGATCTCAACCTGCAAAACCAGGTGAATTCCACCCTGCAGGTCCAGTCCGAGGTTGATCCGCTGATAGTAGAGCATAGCCACGCTGACCGTGAGAACCAGCGCAATAATGAGCAGCCGATACTTAAACTTCTTTTTCATGGCTTTATATGAGTTGAATTTGCTTTCGAAACAGTCCGCTTTAACTGCTGGTGGGATCGTTTGGAGGCATTTGCATCGAGGCGATTGCCGACTTGGCGACCTCGATTTTAACCTGGTCTCCTACCTTCAACATAATCGAACTCTCACGGATCCCGGCCACCGTCCCGTATAGACCACCGGAGGTTATGACCTTGTCCCCGTTCTTGAGATTCGAAATCATTGTTTCGAGATTCTTCTGCCTCCGACGCATCGGTCGATAGATCAACAGATAGAAGATCCCGATGATAAGGATTATTGGTAAGAAGCTGGCCACCATCCCAGGCGAACCAGTCTGCTGTGCTAATAGAAAGGTTTCGTTCATCTCCCCAGACCCTTCGAAAATATGGAAGCTGGAGTATACCAAATAAAAGAGACGTCTTGCACCAAACCGGAAAGCATACCCCTGAGGCCCCCGCTAAGATACCGGACCATAGATCTCGACCAACTGGTGACTCAAGGTCCGTAGTTCACCACGACGGACCGCCTCCCTGATCTTCTCCATCAACTCGAAGTAGAAGAACAGGTTATGGTAGGTGTTTAGAATACTCGAAAGAATCTCACCGGCGTTGAACAAGTGACGCAGATAAGCGCGGCTGTGTCTCTGGCAGACCGGACAGCCACAGGCTTCGTCCAGAGGCCGTTCATCATTCTTGAAACGGGCATTCTTGATGCGGATGACTCCGTTCCAAGTGTACAGGAAACCGTTTCGGGCATTCCTCGTGGGCAGTACGCAGTCGAACATATCGATCCCATTCTCAACGGCCAGGACGATATCGACCGGTGTTCCCACGCCCATCAGATAATGGGGTTTTTCGGCCGGCAGCAGTGTTGACAGGTCGGTGAGAAGTTCGTGCATGAGGAGCTTCGGCTCACCTACACTGAACCCACCGAGCGCCACACCGGGGAAACCGATTGACTCTATCTCTCCCAGGCTGATGCGGCGCAGATTCGGGAACACGCTCCCCTGGACGATGCCGAATAAGGCCTGTTCACTTTCCCGCAGGGCGGTCTTCGATCTCTTGGCCCAGCGCATGGAACGCAGCATCGAAGCCTCCGCCTCGTGAGCACTGACAGGATAGGGCGTACAGTCGTCGAAGGCCATGATGATATCGGCCCCCAGGGCGCGCTGAATCTCAATCGAGCTCTCCGGGGAGAGGAAATGCCGGCTGCCATCCAGGTGTGAGCGAAACTCGACG
>CP070717.1:2843706-2850622 GCA_020350445.1 Acidobacteriota bacterium
GTTTCTTCTACGTCCTCGATCGAGAGACAGGGGAACTCATATCGGCTGAAAAGTTTGGAACGGTGACGTGGGCCAGCCATGTGGACCTCGAAACCGGGCGTCCTGTGGAGACCGCCGTGTCGGATTACAGCGAGCAACCCCGGTTTATCCAGCCCGGACCCAGTGGGGCTCACAACTGGCACCCAATGGCCTTCAGCCCGCTAACGGGACTTGTCTACATTCCATTGAGGACGTCCGGAATGATCTACGCCCTGACCCAGGATTTTCAACCTGTCACGCAGACCTGGAGTACCGGGATTGACTGGACTGGGGTGGACGAGGCGTATCGGGAGTTAGAGGTTTCCGCCGATGAGGGCCATCTCCGTGCCTGGGATCCCGTGGCCCAGAAGGAGGTTTGGACGGTGAAGCATCCCGGAGTTGCGAACGGGGGTGTCCTGGCGACGGCTGGAAACCTGATCTTCCAGGGCACTGCGGATGGACGGTTACTGGCATTCTCGGCGGACGACGGAGACCTGCTGTGGGAAGTTGAGACCAGGGTCGGTGTTATTGCGCCGCCTGTCTCATTTGAAATAGGTGGTGTCCAATACATCAGTGTCCTTGCGGGATGGGGAGGGAATGCCATGTTCGGTGTCGACCGAGGGGTTTCACCTGCCTACGAATATGAGAACGAGGGCCGGTTGCTGACTTTCCGGCTGGGGGGAGATCAGGAGATTCCGGAGCCCCCTCGGAAGCCTGTTCGAGAAGGGGGAGCTGAGGACGTTTCAGCGAGTTCGGGTGATGCGACTCGAGGGTACGAGCTCTACTCAATACACTGCTGGCAGTGCCACGGTTCCGAAGCGGTCGCCGGAGCGATTACCCCGGATCTCAGGAGTTCGTCAAAAGACGTGTACGACTCATTCGAAGGCATCGTACTCGGCGGTGCACTGAGCCAGAACGGAATGCCAGCCTTTTCCGACGTGCTGGATGCCGATGACGTAGAAGATATTCGAGCCTACGTCATCCATCGTGCCCGACAGTAGGTTGTGCTGAGCGAACTTGAATTGTCCGTTAAGTGCCGACAAGTGGACCGGGGTCGATTCTGATCAGTCGTCACTTGCAGGACTAGTGTGGGAACCGAGAACCGAGTACTGGTCGGCTGGTCTTATCGCTCCGGGGACAGCTCTGCGTCCTATTCAGCCTCCTGGAATGCAATACTGAAGCTTGCGCCGGTGTCTCTGAGGAGCTGGTATTCAGGTTGGGTCAGGTAGAGCAGCAGGCTTCCGGGGTCAAAGACGACGATGTCGTTCTTTTTGTCGTAGATCCCGAACCGGACAATGAGTCGGTAGCTGCAGGTTTCCAGCAGTTCGCCGGTACAGTCGAAATAGAAGTCCAGCCGGCCTCCTTCGGGTCCATTCTTCTTCAGGCAGCGGGCCCTGCCCCAATGGCTGCCCGAACTGATTCCTGTACCGTCGACGACATGGTCAGACAGAAACAGTTCGATGAACTCCGGCGAGTAGGTCCAGACATTCGTGCCGACAACGACCGGGTTCGAACTGCTCAGATCCGCCGTCCCGTCCGGGGCTTCTCCGAAGACCGCGAATTCGGTTTCGCTCTTGTCCTTTGCACCTGAAACGGTGGGTGTGAGGAAGACTGCCAAAACTAGGGACGCGATTACAAATCTCTTCATGGGATTCCGCCTTTCAAACTCCTTATGCTAGCGGAGCCATTCAGAGGAATCGATGCACTGCCGGTCAACTCTTTCTCAACAGTTATCCTGCTGAAATAAATGGGCTTGCAGCTCTATCGCAACTCGGGAAACTTCATTCTAATGAGCTGAGCCGCCGTCTGATAAGCTAGAGGTAGCGGGATTTGATCATGATCTTACCGCGCAACGCTGCGAGGGTGATTCGCTTTGGGGTCTTCGAAGCCGATCTCATGGAAAGGGCTTTGTACAGAAACGGCCTCAGGGTGAAGTTGCAGGATCAGCCTTTCGAGGTCCTGGTCGCTCTGCTGGAGCGTCCGGGCGAGACGGTGACCCGAGAGGAGTTGTATCGCCGGATCTGGCCGGAGGGCATTCATGTCGAGTTCGACCACAGTCTTTCCACGGCGGTACTCAAGATTCGGAGAGTACTCAACGACTCTGCAACGAACCCCCGGTTCGTCGAAACGGTGTCGCGGAACGGGTACCGCTTCATTTCCCCGGTTGAGAGAGTGCGTCCTGGGGGTAGGAGTGGTGAGTGGGGCCGTCGGTCTGCATGGGGGGTGGCGGTCCTCGTAGCGGTATCGCTAACGGTCGCAGGGGCTTGGTACCTGGTTGATCAGTCTCCGGAGACTCCTATCCCCTCTCGCGTTCTGCCCGTGACGAGTTATCCCGGCTGGGAGTGGATGAGCAGTTTTTCTCCTGACGGAGAACAAATTGCCTTCACCCGGTGCGAACCGGGAACCTGGGTTCTGGATGGTAATTGTGATCTTCACGTCAAGTATCTGAAGGCGGAGGCTTCGCTTCGCCTGACCACCTTTCCCGGGGTGGATGGTGGAGGAGCCTGGTCTCCAGATGGTCGCTGGATCGCGTTTCTTCGGATTCCATCCAGCGGAAGGGCTGCCTATTTCCTGGTTCAGAGTACGGGTGGTTCAGAGCGAAAACTTGTGGATGCATTTCCTCCGCTCGGATATTTGGTGCACGGGAACAGCGTGTCCTGGTTCCCGGATGGTGAGCATCTGGCTGTGACTCGAGCTGAATCGGCCGATGATCCCCTGGGTCTGTTCCTGGTTTCGACCGAAAACGACGATGTCCGAAGGTTGACCAGTCCCCCTGCAGGTTCATTGGGGGACAGCAACCCCGCCGTTTCTCCGAACGGTCGCTTCATCGCCTTCAGTAGAAGAGGAAACCCTGATGTCAGGGGAGTTTTTCTCCTCGAACTGACGAGTGATTACAGACCTCGAGGTGAGCCACTTCTACTCGTTTCCGGGAGCGGAGGATTCTACAGCCCGGCCTGGACTCCGGATGGCGAAGAAGTCATCTTTGTCTCGAACAAGGCGATTTGGAGGAAAAGTCGTCTTGGCGGTCAGGCTGCTCCGGCCACGCGCATTCCGTTGGAAGGGGAGTGGGTCGGATACCCAGCGATCTCGCCGGATGGTCATCGGCTTGCTTACAGTACGCTTCGCGGTCAGGACGACATCATGCACCTGCCTCTTACATCCCCGGGAGTTGCCACCGGCAAGCCGGGGAAACTGGCCCCATCTACTCGCAGCGAGATGTGTCCAATGTTTTCTCCGGATGGCAACCGCGTCGCTTTCATTTCAGTCCGATCCGGTTCCTGGGAGGTCTGGGTCTGCGATTCGGACGGGTCGAATGTTTTGAGGATATCCTCCTGCTCAGCAGGCGTTACCCGTAAGCTGATCTGGTCTCCGGATGGAGCGCAGATTGCCTTTCCCTCGACTCAAGAGGGGCTCTGGAGCATAACGATTGTCCCAACTGCCGGCGGGAATCCGCGGCAGCTGGAAACGAAACTGCCTTGGCACGGCTGGCCGGGCGAACTCACAGTACTCTGGGCAAGCGACGGAGAGTGGCTTGTTTTCACTACAGATCCGGAAAACCCGGAAGGACTCTGGAAGGTTCCCCGTGCTGGCAGAGATCCGGTACGAACCACCCGGGAGGAGGTTAGGTCCCTTCTCGTTCCCTCTGCGGAGGGTCAGATCTACTACGAGAAAAGGAACCCTGAACAACTCCAGTATCAGAGCTTGTGGAGTCTGAACCTGAGCACGGGGCAGAGTACGAAGCTCCTCGATTCGGTGTTTCGGACCAGTTACAGTATTGCCGATACCGGAATCTACTTTGTCTCCGAGCGTGACCTCGATTGCCGCTGCTACCACCTGCAGTTTATCGATGCCGTCACGGGAGAAATCCGGAGAATCTGTGATCTGAAGGATGTCGGTGACGGTCTTTCAGTTTCTCCCGATGGGCGATCGCTCCTCTACACGGAGCGCCTTCAGTCAAACAGCGACATTATGGTTGCGGAGAACTTTCGCTAGGAAAGGAAATCCCCCAATTCCTTCGTGGCTTTTGAAGGAAAATCAAGTAACCTTCCAGCTACTCCTGGGTATTCAGAGTGTGAAGCAGAACGCGAAGGAACTCGAGACTATCTACCGGCAGCATGCCTCTGCCGTGTATCGATTCGCATGGGGGCTCTGCGGGAATCAGGACGAGGCGGAAGATCTCGTTTCCGAGACGTTTGTCCGACTCCTGATCCGAGCACCGCGGATTCGAACACGGACAGCCCTGGCCTATCTGCTTGCGATAGCCCGGAATACTTACCTGACCAGGCTGCGCAAGACAGCGAGGGAAGTGCCCATGGCCGATAAGGAGTTCTCAGCGCCCGAGTCGAGTCCTGTCCAGTGGCTCGATCAGCGGGCCCGTCTCGAGTTGACACTCCGAGAGCTTCATAAGTTGCCCGAGGGAGATCGAACGGCTCTCCTGTTGCGCGTGGACCACAACCTTCCGTATGACGATATCGCTAGCACGTTGGGGATCAGCGTGGGAGCGGCGAAGGTGAGAGTGCATCGTGCCCGGGCTCGTCTGTCAAGCGTCGTGAAATCCCAGGGGGACTAGTTTATGAAACACGAAATCACTCGCAACCTGATCGAAGATCTGTGGCCGCTTTATCAGTCGAACGAACTCAGCAAAGAGGGGAGGACACTGGTCGAGTCTTTCCTGGCACAGGACAATGAGTTCGCCTCCGTACTCCAAACCAGTCGGAAGATGTCTCAGGTGATTCCCAACCTGCAGCTCTCCCCCGATCAGGAAAGAAGACTCCTGGATCAGGCCCAGGAGAGGGCCCGGTTGAAGCTTCTCATCATCGGCGGTGGAGTGGCGGTCGCCGGTCTGATGCTGCTTACTGCTCTTGTCGCCGTGATCTTTTTCATGTTCATGCACAGCGCGTGAGGGCCTGGAACCGATGCCAACCGTACGTTGTCGGACAGGTCTGACAAGTCTGACCCGTCCGACGAGACCGACGCGTCAATAGCACAACCCGACAAACTCGAAAAACCCGAAAAACCCGTTGAACCCGATAAACCCGAAAAACCTCAGCCCTGAACCACCTCGTGCTTATTCACGAAATCGGGATCGAACTCCACACCCACCCCTGGACCGGTCGGCACGAGGATGGCGCCGTCTTCGACTTGGAGCGGCGAGGTCGGGCATTCGAACTCGACATGGGTGTTCAGCCCCTTGAACTCGTGATGCGGTTGGGCATTCGAGAGTGCTGACACAAAGTGCATCATGTAGAGGTACCCAAGGCCCCCGCCCGACATGTGAGGAGTACAGGTCTTGCCGAAGGCCTCGGCCATCCGGGCTACCTGCATCGAGCGGATCATCCCTCCGAAGTAGTAGTTGTCGGGTTGAACGATTTCGAGGCCATCGTTGGCAATCAGCCAGCGAAAGCCGTGCAGGCTGTATTCCTGTTCGCCGCCGGCGACGGGCATCGTCAATCCGTCGGCCACCTGTTTCGTTTCTTCGTACCAGTCGAACATGACCGGTTCCTCGAAGAAACCGTAGTTGTACTCTTCGAGAAGCTTACCGACCCGGATCGCCTCATCGACCGAGTAGAAGCCGTTGGCATCGGCATAGAGGTACATGTCGTCGCCGAAGGTCTCCCGGATGAGAGGAATCATCGTTTCTGTTCGACCTGCGGGACCGACAGCCGTGTGATCGGCCGTCATGAACATGAGGCCGCCGACCTTGATTTTGACGGCGTGGGCGTTGTACTCCGCTACATCCCGTTTGATCAATTCAAGCGACTCGTCCACCGGCTTCTCCCGGTACTCCGTCGCTTGGTAAACCTTGACCCGAGGGTGGTGGATCTCTCCGATCAACTCCCCCATCGACTTTCCGGCGATCCGTCCGAGCATGTCGAGGATGGCGAACTCGAGCGTGGCCAGCGGGATCCCGAGTGCCAATCCGCTCAGCCTGAAATTCAGATCGTAGATAAAGACCTTTTCGATCAGAAGATCCAGATCGCGGGCGTCCTTTCCGATGAAAAACGGTTGCAGACGATCCACAAAGATTGGGTACAGGGTGCTCATCGTGCCGTGGGCGACTGCAATCCCCTCGGCTCCGTCCTTTGAGCGGACCCGGCACAGGAAGCGGTTCTGATAACGGAGCAGTTCAACGGTTTCAATGATGACAGGACTGGTGAACAGCTCTCGTTTGAGGACGGGCTGCTTCAGTATTTCGTCGAGCTTGGTGTATCTCGGATTCAAGCCTTGCTGCTCGACCTCCCGGACCTCGGGGGCACTACAGGATAAAGGGATTGTTGCCAATCCGCCCGCCAGGGCGGTGCCCATGAACTTCCGTCGATTGGTCTTCATCATTGAACTCCTGTGTTAGCTTTGCTGGGATCCCTCAGGCGCCGGCTGGTGTCACCACCTCGCAGAATGTCTAGAGGAGCCCCCGTCCAGTTCCCAGAACCGTTCCAGCATTTGGCAATCTGTAAGTGATGTCAAGCGACTATCGTCGGAACGCAAGCGTCTCGCTTGCGCAACGGGCCAGTCATGCTCAACCGGCCTCCCCAAGTACGACAACCCTCCGGGTTGTCCCCCGAAACTCCCTAAGTACTACAACCCTCCGGGTTGTCTCGCGGAACTCAACCGGTTACTAAACCGCCCAGTCATGTTCAGCCGGTCTGGCAAGCGAGACGCTTGCCTTCCTCGGGCGGCGCTCCTACCGATCTGTCCCCGCCTCCATCTTCCCAATGTCGAGCAGATAGAGCCCACTGCCTGTTCCAGTGGGAGAATTGGCCTAAGACTCCTTGAAGACGATCCACTTGCCATCGTCACTGACGACGGGGTTAGAGGCGCGAAAGCCGGGAACATCGGAGAAGTACGTCAGTCGAACGTAGTCTTTTCCCGTACCATCCAGGCGAAGCCGGTAGAGCTC
>CP070717.1:2850722-2862975 GCA_020350445.1 Acidobacteriota bacterium
AGGCTCTGTGCTCTACATCGTATGGACACAGGGTCGGTCGCTGTTCGACAGTGTCAGCAACGTCTCACTCCGGGACTCTCTTGGAAATCTCTTCACCACGCCCGCGGAAAATGTGTTCCTGGTCAAGCTCAGCTACTGGCTTCCGTTGTAAACTTAGTGAAAATTGTTGACAAATTTATGCTAAAACGTTAACACTTCTTACGTTGCGGGGGTTCAGAGGAGGTGCTGGATGGACCAGGCCGGATGAGGCCTTGGTGATCCATCTGGGGTCGCATGTTGACTGTGGAGCGGTAAAGCTGTTGGTTTCTCTATCCTCACCCGATGGTTGATCGGTGCGAGGGTGCGCTTTTCCGGCCAGGTCAGCTTACGACTACCCCGATGGGTCTGGCTGAAACGGTGTTCTGGTCTTTCGCAAGCCAAGCTCCACATCAGGAGCTGCATCTCGCTTTTTGATTTTGGACTACGGGAGGGTGTTCGGATGGGCCCCCGGCATAAAGAGAGTTGTGTCCTGTCTGCGTTGCTGTTCATAGGAGTGTTCTGCTCGATCGCAGGTCTGGTACTTGCGGAACCCGTCGATGCAGGTTTTCGAGACTTCAATTACGGAACGGAAGTCCGAGAATCGCCCACGGGCGAGAAGGTGGAGAGCAAACTGTGGTTCACCGATGGGTACTGGTGGGGGATTCTTTACAACCCCACCTGGGGTAGCTACCACATTTATCGTTTCGATTTGTCATCGCAGAGCTGGATTGATACTGGAGTCCCCGTCGACGAACGGGAAGATAGTTCTGCAGATGCTCTCTGGGACGACTCCCGACAGAAGCTGTACGTCGTCTCCCATGTATTCTCGTTCAGCGGTTTGCCCCGAGACGACCCGGCGCTTTGGGGGCGACTCTATAGATACAGTTACGACGTCCAGAGCAAGTCCTACTCGTTGGATGCCGGATTTCCAGTCAATGTCACCCGGGGAATCTGTGAGACTCTTGTGCTGACTAAGGATTCGACGGGCCGGCTCTGGGTGACCTGGGTCGAAAACCAGAAGGTCATGTTGAACCATTCGTTTGGTGTTGATAGCGAATGGGCCGCACCCTTCCAGCTTCCCGTAGAGGATGCGGATAATCTCACTGGGGACGATATCTCCTCTCTGATCTCCTTCCAGAGTAACCGGATTGGAGTCCTCTGGACTAACCAGAACGCGCAGCAGGCGTTCTTTACTTATCACGATGACGGGAATGCTCCCGATGTCTGGAGTGACCGCGAGATTGCCATTCCCGGACTGCAGGGTGCCGCTGCGGATGACCATATCAACCTGAAATCACTTCAGGTTGACGGTAGCGGTCGCGTCTTCGCTGTTGTCAAAACCGAGCTCACCGAACCGAACGCCCCCCTGATTCTGGTCCTGGTTCGCACGCGTGGTCGGGGTTGGCAGGTCAATATCTTTGGGAGGGTCGAGGATGACCATACTCGGCCTATCCTCTTGATCGACGAAGAGAACAACAAGGTTGTTGTAGCCGCCGCCGCACCGGAAGGTGGCGGAACAATCTATTACAAGATCTCCGACTTGAACAGCATCTCTTTTGAAGCGGGAAGGGGAATCCCTCTCATTTCCAGTCCTTCAGATCCCCGTGTCGACGAGCCCACTTCGACGAAACAGAACCTGAGCAGTCGGACCGGACTCCTCGTACTGGCGAGCGATCGCATTTCGCGAAACTATCTTCACGGATATCTTCCGCTTGATCCAACCAGCGCTCCGCAGGTGATTGGGTTTCAACCCTTGGCTGGTGAGCCATCCACCGTGGTGACCATTCAGGGCCAGGGTTTCCTCGGAGCTCAGGGGGTCTATTTTGGAGGCATTTCGGCGGATGCCTTCACCGTACTCAGTGACAACCAGATCACCGCGGTCGTCCCCGGTGATGCCCAGAGCGGAAAGATCAGCGTGGTCGGTCTGTCCGGCACTGGTGTGAGCGATGCCAGCTTCCAGGTGCTGAGCCCTCCGGTCATCACCTGGTTTACACCGGCGTATGGAAGCGAGGGTACGGTGGTCTCCATTACCGGCTCCGGCTTCACCGGAACCGCTGCCGTAACGTTTGGTGGGGTGAGTTCGGCTTATTCGATCGAAAGCGATTCACTGATCCTGGCAGCGGTACCGTTCGGCGCAACAACCGGGCCGATCGGTGTTTCCGGCCTGGCTGGAGCGGCAACAAGTGCAAGCTCCTTCGTGGTATCCGCACAGGTGACTTCCATCGGCGTTACCCCGATTGCCGATGCGATGACCTACGAGGGGAGTCCAAGCCGGAATTACGGGACTGACGACTCATTGCGGCTCAGAGAGAGCTCTGGCCAATCAAGATATTCCTTCCTGAAGTTCATCGTGGGAAGTGTGCCGGGTACAATCGTGAGCGCTCGGTTGCGGCTCTATGTCACAAATGGAAGCCCCGATGGAGGCAGTCTGTTCAGTGTTGACAACAGTTTCAGGGGTACATCGGTCCCCTGGACAGAACAGGAGATCAATTGGGGTAACGCACCTCTCGTTGGTGGTGGCGCTCTCGCTTCGGCCGGACCCGTTGCCGCTGGGAACTGGATTGAACTCGACGTTTCGAGTGCAGTCACTTCCCCTGCTATTTACAGCTTTGGCCTGCGGAGTTCCTCAGGAAACAGTACCCTCTTCAGTTCTAAGGAAGGAGCGGCTCCCCCTGAGTTGGTGGTGGAAGTCGCGTCTGGTGGTGGTTCCTCCCCGTCTGGTCCGTTTATTCAGTCTTTGTCTCCGATCTCGGGTGCCCCCGGCACGGAAGTCACGATAGCCGGCAGCGGTCTGCTGGGAACGTCATCTGTGAGCTTTAACGGGATCGCCACCAGTTTTGTCGTGGATTCTGACTCCTCGCTGCGGGCGGTTGTTCCTTCTGGGGCTTCCAGCGGCCCTGTGTCCGTTACAACCGATCAGGGGACGGTGACCAGTCTTCAGAGCTTTCAGGTCCTGGCTGCTACCTCAATTTCGTCATTCTCTCCATCGGAAGGCCCCGTCGGGACAAGCGTCACGATCTACGGCTCCGGTTTCTCGGGGACAACTTCGGTTTCCTTTAACGGATCGGGGGCAGCGTTCTCAGTGATCAACAGTGTACAGATCCAGGCTGTGGTCCCGGCAAACGCGAGCAGTGGTCCTATCAGGGTAACCGCCGGAACCGGAACCGCTTATAGCTATACCGATTTCACGGTTACACAGCCCGCTCCTTCGATCACGTCAATTGCGCCAACCAGTGGCCCCGTCGGGACCCAGGTCTTCATCCATGGTCAGAACCTGCAGCTTGTCTCGGCAGTCTATTTTGGCGGTGTTTCTTCTGGGTTCACCCTCGTCTCCCCAGGAGAGATCTCGACCGCTGTGCCCGCTGGGGCAACAAGCGGACCCATCGGTCTTGTGGGACCGAGCGGAACCGTCTACAGTGCTCAGTCCTTTACCGTTACGATTCCCGGTGGAGGTCCCCAGACCTTGACCTTCGCGGCGAGCGCCGATGCCCAGGTCTACGAGAGTTATGTTGGGTCGAATTACGGGACGCAGGGCTACCTGCGGATTCGTGACTCCGTTGGCGCAAGGCGAGTTTCTCACTTGAAGTTTCAGGTGTCGGGGGCATCGTCAGGCGTGGTGAGCGCCGTTTTGAGACTCTACGTGGAGGACGGAAGTTCCGACGCGGGTACGATCTTCCTCACGTCGAACGATTGGACAGAGGGGGGGATCACCTGGGCTAACGCACCGCAGGCAAGCGGGGCCGCTTTGGACAGGCCGGGTGCAGCCGAGACTGGCTCCTGGGTGGAATACAACGTTACTGGTGCTGTCTCAGGAGACGGTGTCTACAGCTTTGTATTGATCTCGTCCTCCGGCGATAGCGCCATGTTCACTTCTCGTGAGGGGGCGGCTCCACCGCAACTGGTTTTGTCAGTCTCATCCGATGGCGGTCCAAGCCCTTCAGATCCGACAATTCTCTCCTTTTCTCCAGGCTCGGGCGAGCCCGGAACGGAGGTCGTGATCCTTGGAACCAGCCTTTTCGGGACCACATCTGTGAGCTTCAACGGTACCGCCGCCCTGTTCTCGGTAATTAACAGTGGACAAGTCAATGCCATCGTGCCTGCTGGTGCGACAAGTGGGGTAATCCGACTAACAACGGCAACCGGTACCGTTGCTAGCGGCACCAGCTTCACGGTGACACAGCCCGCACCCTCGATCACGTCAATTTCGCCAACCGGCGGCCCCGTCGGAACTCTGGTCTCCATCCATGGAAACAACCTGCATCTCGTCTCGGCAGTCTATTTTGGCGGTGCCTCTTCCGGGTTCACGCTGATTTCGCCAGAAGAGATTTCGACCGCTGTGCCCGCAGGGGCCACGACCGGACCCATCGGTGTTGTGGGGCCGGCCGGAACCGTCTACAGTGCTCAGTCCTTTACCGTCACGGTTCCGGGCGGAGGTCCTCAGACCTTGACATTCGCGGCAAGCGCCGATGCCCAGGTCTACGAGAAGTATGTCGGGTCGAATTACAGCACGCAGGAATTCCTGCGAATTCGTGACGCTGTTGGTGCAAGGCGAGTTTCTCACTTGAAGTTCCAAGTGTCGGGGGCCTCGTCGGGTGTGGTGAGCGCCGTTTTAAGACTTTACGTGGAGGACGGAAGTTCCGACGCGGGTACGATCTTCCTCACTTCGAACGATTGGACAGAGGGCGGGATCACCTGGGCCAATGCTCCGCAGGCCAGCGGGGCCGCCTTGGACAATCCGGGTGCAGCGGCGACTGGCTCCTGGGTGGAGTACAACGTTAGCGGGGCTGTCTCAGGAGACGGTGTCTACAGTTTTGTACTCATCTCATCCTCCGGCGATAGCGGCATGTTCACCTCGCGAGAAGGGGCCGCAAATCAGCCGGAGTTGATGATTCAGACGAACTAGCTAAACCGAGCGGAGTCTGGACCATCGACCTATGGGGCAAGCATCGGATAATACTTCCGATCCAGGTTCGATCCCGACAGGATCACAACCATGCTCTTGCCCCGGATGTCGAGTTTGGATGCGAGTAGAGCGGAAACCCCTGCCGCTCCCGATGGTTCAGCGATCAGTTTTAGCTCCTGAAAGCAATAGCGGACCCCATCGAGCAGTTCCTCTTCGGATAGGAGATAGACATTCCGGACCCTCTCGCGAGCCACTTCGAAGGATATCTTTCCGGTGAAGCGTGGGGATAAGCCGTCGGCACAGGTCGGTAGCGGGGTGATCGCCACGGGGCCCCCCGCCTCGAGCGCAGCGGTCAAAGAGGGTGCCGCAATCGGCTCCACACCGATGATTTCAGCCTTCGGGCGGCGCGACTTCATCCCCAGGGCAACTCCGCCAAGGAGACCGCCTCCTCCGACTGGAACGAGCACTCCGTCCAGCTCGCCCGGGAACTCTTCGTCAATCTCCAGGGCGGCTGTCCCTTGACCCGCAACAACCAGGGGGTCATCGAAGGGGTGGATCAAGATCGGACCTGTCCGGCTGATCTCAGCCGCCTTCTCTTCGCTGTCGCCGTAATGGGCTCCAAACCGGATGATGCGGGCACCCGCATTCCGAATGCGTTCGACTTTGACCTGGGGGGCATTGTCGGGCAGGACGATGGTGGCTTCGATTCCGGCGTTCCGGGCGGCCAGGGCCAGGGCCGTGCCGTAATTGCCTGATGAAGCGGCGATGACTCCCCGTCTGCGGCCTTCAGCATCCAGCGATTCGACAGCATTGGTAGCACCCCTGAGTTTGAAGCTGCCTCCTGGCTGGAGAGACTCTAGCTTGAGGTAGACCCTGCCTCCCGTCTTGCGAGAAAGGGGATCGGAATACAGCAGCGGCGTTTGCAGTACCTTGCCGCGAATCCGATCGGCAGCGGTGAGCAGGTCTTCGTAAGTCGGGATGTAGGGCATAGCTTTCAATGAAGGTCCAACTTCTTCAGCCGGTCATTCGATTCGGAGTCCGATGCTCGCCATGACAGTCGATACAGGTCGGCGGGCCGGTTAATTCGATATCAGTGGGCGGGTCCTTTTCCTCATGCTGCTCGTGACAGCCCAGGCAGAGAGGGGCGATCTGTGGCGGGCGGTAAAAGACTTCGGGCGGGGTCACATTATCCTCGTCCGAACGGTGAGCCGCGCTCGCTCCGTGGCAACTGGCACAACCAACCTCAACCTCTTCATGGACCGAGACGAGGGGATCATCCTATTCGAAATTGGAATGGCAGACATAGCAGTAGAAGTTGTCAGCCGGGATGTTCTCCGCCTGTTCGACATTGAGTGGCCGGATCCGAACGAATTCGATGCTGAAGGGTTCACCCGACGCAGCAAGACCGATGCGTCCCTTTAAAGGGGAACGATCATCCGTCATTTCGATGGCCGGCTGGTCGTTGATCAGGAGCCGGAAATGGTCTCCAGTGACGATGAGACGAGCGGTTTGCCAGGAACGGCTGGAGGCCGGGTCAGGTTCCCGCGAAGAGCCGGCCTGTCCGGGTTCGGGGATGGTTTGGGGCGGCAACTCCATTCGATAGCCTGTTTGGCCGAAACCGATATGTCCCATTTGATCAGAGCCAACTCGGAAGAGCAGAGTACCCTTTCCACGGAAGGAAAAGGATAACTCGAAATCGACCCAGCACCAGCGGTTCAGAAGTTGTCCCGTCGTGGCGGTGAGGTGGCCCTCGGAAACGTTCCAGTCCGACTCCTCCTGACCGGACCAGCCCCGCAGAGAAACGCCTTCGAACAGTGAAACCCAGCCCTCTTGCCGGGGTTGGGCCTCAGTCAGGGCGAGCCCCGAAAGGAGTAGGGCGAGAAGGGGAATCAGTAGCAGGGTCCTCACACCCATTCCCATTCCCGCAGCCAGCGGTAGTCTGAGGGTAAGCGCTTCCACATCTCATCGGCGGCCTTCATTAGTCTGTCGTCCTGCAAGATCCCGCTCTCTTTGGCCTGAAGGTCGAGCTTTCGTCTCTCGGCAATAGCGGCGAGACAGTTGTCAACTTGCGGGATACTGATCAACCCGGGGATCGGTGCGCTGATCGCATCGTTGGTCAGGATGTAACGCAGGGCCTGCCTGGCCCGTTCATTGTCCCCCTCTTCATGAGGATTCCCGGGTTGGCTGTCGCCTTTGAACATCGAATTCGAAGCAAACGGTTTGATCCCGAACATGCCAATATCGTGCTCTCTGACAGCATCGAAGAGACTCCCTTTCGGTTTCCTCTTACTTCGGGCGGTGTAGGGCATGAGGATGACCGAGATGGTCGGGAAACTTTTGACCATCAACTCCATCCACCGTCGATCGTGTGACGAAAGCCCAAAAGCACGACACTTGCCGTCCTTGATGGCCTGTTCGCCCGCCTCGATCATTTCGAAGACCTCGCCGAATGTATGCATTCGGCCCGGTTCCAGGCAGGTGACCCTCCAGAGGTCCGCATAGTCGATTCCGGCTTCCAGGAGACTCTCCTCGTAGCCTTTCAAAAGCGCTTTCTTGGTGCGGTACTCTTTGAACCGCATTTCTTTTTCGCCGCTGGAGAATCCGAGGTAAACCTTGTCGCGATGACCTGAGGCCCTCAAAGCCTGGGCATAGGCCACCGTCTCATGGTTCCAGCAGGCATCGATGTAGTTGAAACCGGAGTCGACACACTTGGCGACAACTTCGATCCGGTTCTTTTCAAAGGCCGGTCCATTCAGTCCGAGTCGTTTCCAGTGTCCCCCGAGACTGATCGCTGAAACCATCCAGCCCGTCTTCCCAAGCCGGCGATACTCCATCCGTTCGTCATAGTTCAGGATCTTCGATGGTTCCGGGGCTGTTTCAGCCTGTCCCTTCGTCTCGGACGAGACCAGGGTACCCAGGCCAAGGACCGCTGCACTACCTGCAACAAACTGACGACGGTTGAACTGAGTCTTTGACATTATTCCCTTCTCCTCCTTAGCGAAACTATCACCGGGCCGCTGGGAATTGAATCACTCTTGTTCCCTGCAGGACACCGTTCTCCAGGACTGGGATCATTCGGGCACTTCCATCAGGACACGAAGTCCCCCGAAGTAGAGCCATCTGTCGGGAGCGAACTTGCCACGGAACGCCGATCGACTGGTCTCGGCCGGGTTGAACCACTCTCCGCCGCGAAAGATTTTGAATTCACCCGTCTCCGGACCGATCGGGTCGGTCTGGTCGCCCTCCAGGTAGGGTCCATACCAGTCCTGGCACCATTCCCAGGCGTTTCCCGAGGTGTCGTAGAGTCCCCAGGCATTGGGCTTCCGCTGGCCGACTGGATGGCCTTGACCCTCGGAGTTCTCATCAAACCAGGCATAGTCCACGATATCTTCGTAGTCGGGATCTTCTCCCCAATAAAAGCGGGACTCAGTACCTGCGCGGGCAGCGTACTCCCATTCGGCTTCAGTGGGCATTCGAAAGCGTCCGAGTCCGAGCTCGTTGAGTTTCTCCAGGAAGCCCTGCCACTCATTCCAGGAAGTGGACTGCATGGGGGTTTCATAGCTGCTGCCGTCAAAACCACTGTTGTCACGGATCTCGCCCATGACTGCCTGCCATTGGGCATGAGTGATCTCATAGGTACCGATGTAGAACGCTCGGGAGATCGTGACCCGGTGCTGAGGGCCCTCATCAGATTCTCGCCCCTCTTCCGACACCGGACTTCCCATCTGGAAACTCCCCGCAGGGATCAAGGTCAGGTGAAGCTCGGTTCCGTCGGGCAAGGCGATCAGAACCTGAGGCTTCTCCTCTTCAGCAGGTTGGTTGCCTTTGGTGCCGGCCATCGGGTGACTTCCAGCAGCACCAAACACCAGCAGTCCAGAGATCAACAGGTATGCAACTGTCTTTCTATCCATCCGCCAGTCCCCTCCACGTAACGCTCTGAACAAGCATTGTTGTCTGTCAGAGAGGGACTGTCAATGATGGGACTACCTGAATCACCAACTGGCTGGCGGGAATCCCTGTTCTCCGGCTTCTAACCTGAAAGCTGCAGGAGTTCTTCCAGTAGGCTCAAGATCTCCCGATGCAGGATCGGACCAGTTTCGGGTCCCGGAGAGTTGATCTCGCCATAGGGTGATTCCTCAGCGTTGTAAAGGTAGGGCGCATCTTCGTCCCACTCGCTCTTAGGAATGATATAGCCGATTTCATCGTTCGCCAGCCCCAGGACAAAGCGGTAGCGACCGGGCATCTTTTCGCGAACCGGCGGGATTTCAACCGGTTCGATCAGGAAGTCCTGTCCCGGCGGAGATTCAATTCCTCCTTCGATGATCTCGGGATAGATCTCTCCCGGGACGGTGATGAAGCTGATCTCCCCCAACGTGAAGGCCGCCACTTCGGTTCTCAGTGTCGACCAGCCGATGAAACCCCGGTCGATGACACCGATAGCCGCGCCGAACTGAAGGATCGGATTCTCAATAGGGAAGGGAATCGTCTTTGCCCGGACCGCCAGGCTGGCTTCGTGGATCTCAGTGACCTGGTCAGAACTGAGTGCATCGAGCACGAGTTCAGCCAGTTGATAGCCTTGAGCCCTGATCTTCTCGAAAGAGGGCTCGGTGAAGGTCTCCCCACTGATCGGATCGCGTATCCCCAACTCCGGATCAGTCGTCATCAGTCCGCCGATCGCTCCGTTGACAAAGACCGCTGTCCCACCTAGACCTTCCCTTACCTTGTTTTCATTCGAATAGAGTCCATCCTCGAGCGCTTCTCTCAGGTAGTGCGGATAATCGGAAGTGATCAGCAGATTCTTCGACCAGGTCGTTTCGGGATGGTCAGCCCACGATACGAGTACTCCGATCGATCTGCCAGACTCGGGTTCGACGGCTTGGATTATCCGGAGCCCTGGGTCGAGAACCTTGGGGCGCCTCGAATCATTGACCAGCTTCGTCGCTCCCGTCAGATCTTGAGTGATCCGTAGAAAAGCAGGAGTGAGCCCTTCGACGGCGGCGAACACGGCCTGAGCAGTCTGTTCGATGACCAGGTCCCGGTAGTCCGGGTTGATTCCTGTCTGGAGGTGGCTGGGTCCCCAGAGACCCATCAGGTCGGGAGCTTCATGGACATGTGTCGAAGAGATCACGGTATAGTCGACACGACACAACTCGGCGACTCGCTTCCGGACGGCGACGACGTTGTCGTGGAAGAATCCAATGGCATCGAGGGAGACGATTGCAATTCGAGTCCTCGAGTCGTCGATGACCATGACCCTGGCCCAAAGGTCATCGTGAATGCCGGTTGCGGCCCTGCCCGTCGAAAATCCTGCTATCCAGTAAGGGTCGAACTGTCCGTTTCCGTTTGTGTCGGTGTAGGTGTCTCCGTCGGAAGGGTTGTAGCGGGCATCGTTGTTTGCGTCTGTCCAGGTGTCTTCCAGTGGAGGAGAGATCGGGACGGCGGCAAACCCTACCTTCAGGCGGGTCGGAGTGGAGGCTGCAATGGTGAGGTCCAGTTCATAGCCCGGATTTCGATCCCGAAGATTCGAGCTGGCCTGAAACCCGACTGCTGCCAGCAGGACGGCTAATCCGATCCCGACCCCCAAAAGCCACTTCTTCATCTGTGCCCTCCTTTGTGACGGTGAGACTTCGTGGTTTCCAGCGCTGTTCAGCCGACTGAATCAGCTATGCGCTCGCCGCTGAGTTGCCGGCTCTTGGACCCGCCGGTGGCATCTTCCGGCAGCTCCGGAGACTCCACGAAGGACTCCGAAAAGAAGGCAAGGCCGAGAAAGACCAGGAAGCTGGCGAGTCCCCAGCTGAGCCCAACGACAACACCGATGTCGATGATCTGCCGCCAGGGTGTGGGGAGGAGGCGTACCAGGAGAACGAGCGTGACAATTCCGGCGGTTAAGGAGTAAGAGACCAGTTTTCGACGCCGGGTTGCTCGGATGTAGCCCATCAAAAAGAACGGCGCGAGGATGGTTTCATAGAGATCTGCGCGTTCCCAGAGATAACGGGCCCGAGCCGCTACGCGGGGAGAGAAGCTCTTCTGAAACCCTTTGTAGCCTTCACTGTAGGCCATGAAGACCACACCGACGATGAGCGTGATCCAGTGGAAGGCCGTCAACGGGTATGAGAAGGCCTCCAGTCCACGTAGTCCCAGCCGGTAGACCGCGCTGCCCAGTAGGAGGCAGACACCCAGTACTCCCCAAATTGCCGCTATTTTCCCTTTCATGAAGCTCCGTTCGGATCGAGTCGCAGTGCGCCGTTATACCACATTTTTCGCGGGGGATTCTGTCAGAGCTCGGTGTGAAAATAGAATCGTAAAAGAATGGAAAGATACAGAAAAAATCATATAAGAGCCCATGGCATCGCAGAGGGCTGGGTTCGAGAGGCCGAGTCGGGCCCCTGTTCCGAGCGATACACCTGGATTAATCGAGCAGCGGACAGGTGAATCATGCGCAACAGGTTTGATGCGGAACGATGGTTGGATTCGGAGCAAATGGACGGTCTTACGTTGCGGCCGGAGGGAGCGGGTTTCGACGGGATATCCGGAGAAGGACTGGAAGACCAGGATTTCCGGGAGATGATCTGGTCAACGGCCTCGATCTTCCGCCACCGTTTTCCCAATCATGACTTCGACGTTGAACTCCCGGATCATCCTGTCAAAGTGTCCAGCGAAACGATGGGACTCGGAGGTGTTCTTCCGCACCTGTTCTCGAGAGTTGTCAACACTTCGTCCTCCGGTCTACTGGTTCACATCCGGGGAGAACTGCTACCCGAAGGCTTCAGCCTTTCAGTCAGGGGGCACTTGAGAGAGTTTGGGTGGACGGATGATGACTTCTTTCACCCGGTGTCCAGCCCCGAAGGTGAATCGAAGAATCTTCGCAGTCATGGACTTGAGTTCATCGAGGAATTCGTTCAATCCTGTGGTGCGAGCGTTCAAGTCAGCGAAGAACCGGCCCTCGGAACCAAGATCGAACTGCACCTCCGTTTCAGCTAACCCCACGACCACAAAGGGACAGGCTGTTTCCAGCCCCGCTGGCACAAAAGGGACAGGCTGTTTCCATTGGCTCCAAGGGGGACACTGACGGCCACAAAGGCAAGGCACAAAGGGACAGGCTGTTTCCACGACGACAAAGGGGACGACAAAGGGACAGGCTGTTTCGACGAGAAAGGACAGGCCGTCTCGACCCTCACTCCCCTTTCAGGTTGAAAAGGGACAGGCTCCTTTCAGTTAGACAACCAGTGATAAGGGGACAGGCTGGCTACAGCCCGGGAATACCAGAAAGGAAGACCAGAAAGGGACAGGCTGTTTCCAGCCCCGCTGGCATTCCAAATCGAGCGCGGCCGA
>CP070717.1:2863075-2884641 GCA_020350445.1 Acidobacteriota bacterium
TGAGTTGGGAAGAGACAACCCGGAGGGTTGTCGTACGACAAGCTTCCAGCTTGTCTCTGGGGTGAGTTGGGAAGAGACAACCCGGAGGGTTGTCGTACGAGTAGGGAGGTAGGAAATGCGTCGATCCATGGTTTTAACGTCTTTGTTCTTCTTGACCGGGTTTGTTTCGCTGGGGGCAGCTTCGCAGGAGCAACAGGAGCAAGCAGCTGCCGACCGGGCAGACGTTGAATCGATTGACGCCATCGTGAAGGCGGTCTACGACGTGATTTCCGGCCCGGCCGGTGAAAAGCGGGACTGGGACCGATTCCGCTCGCTCTTTCTCCCCGAAGCCAGGTTGATTCCTTCCGGGCCCCGCAAAGAGGGGGAGGGGATCGGGTGCCAGGTCCTCAGTCCTGAAGACTACATCAAACGGTCAAGTCCCTACCTTGAAGCGGAAGGGTTCTTTGAACAGGAGATCCATCGGACAGTGGATCAGTTCGGGTCAGTGGTTCATGCCTTCAGCAGCTACGAATCGCGGCATCGGCTCGACGACGCAGAGCCTTTCGCCCGCGGGATCAACAGTTTTCAGCTTTTCTATGACGGGAATCGCTGGTGGATCGTGACCATCTACTGGACCAGTGAACGACCCGATCTGCCGATTCCGGCGAAGTACCTTCCCTAGGAAATCACCTGATCGGTAGACGAATCTGCGACGGATGTTTGCTGCTGTAGTGGACCCGGTTACGGGCCACAACGCCCTCGACCTCATCGTAGTTGCTACCGCCGGTATTCAGATTGCGTTCGAATCTTGGAAAGTTGCTGCTGGAAACTTCAATCCGAATCCGGTGTCCTGCCTTGAAATAGTTGCTGGTCGACATGGGACTGAGGTCTACCTTGTAGATCTGCCCCTCCTCCATGAAGACCTCTTTGTCATACCCTTCACGGTATCTGACCCGCTGAATCGTTTCATCGAGGTTATAGGCTCGTCCGTCGGGATAGACGTCGATCAGTTTCACGGTAAAGTCTGTGTCCTTGACGTCGGAAGAGACATAGAGCGTGATCTCAATCGTCCCGGTGACCTCGACCCCCTTTTCCAGTGGTTCGGTTGAGTAGACCAGGATATCGTTGCGAGCCTCCATCTGGCGCTGGTCAAAGGAACCGCCTTCGACCGCATTGCCGGTGCAGCAGACTCCGCCTCCATGAGATGGAACCGGAAAAGCAGGATCATAGGTGAAACCGTCTGATCCTTCAGGCCCGGCCGGAGGCGACGTGGAAAGCATTCCCCCTCCAAAGACGCTGTTCGCAGGACCGGAGCTGTCGAGATAGTAAGTCACCATCCTGGCGTCTGCCGGAGGCCAGGTATCGGAGGCCTGCCATTTGTTGAGACCCATCGTGTAGTACTGGACGCGGGGCGTTGTTGAAACGATGCCGTTCTTGTCTCCTTTGAGCCAATAGTCGAACCATCCGTAGATGAGTCCATCGTAGTCGAGGCGGGCATCGCCGACATTGCGGTCACCGACTACGGTTTCCTCGGTAGCGCTCCAGAAGGCACAGTGGAGTGTAGGGGCAATGACGGCAAACTGGCTGTCAGCAATCTCGGGGCTGGAGGCGTGTTCCCTCACGTGGTTGAAGAGAGCCAGGTTGGGTCCTGTCGAAACATCGTACCAGGACATAAACCACATTCCCGGGACGTTCAACGGCATGTTGTCGTGATAGAGACCCCCTTCATACCAGGCTGGATCGTTTGGCTTTCGCGGGATCATCTTTTCGTAGATTCCCTTGGGGCCGTCCACGCTCTTCATGATGTCTCTGACCGGGAGGTGTCTCAAGGCCTGCGACCAGTCGACTTCGGGCATTTCAGGAGCCAGGTCGAAGTAGCGGGAAAGCCGGATTCGATCTTCCTGGGAGAGAGCTGTGGGAAATGTCGGGCGCTGGGTGTTCTGCACACCATAGAGCCAGGCGGTGAAAAGCATTTGTTGCGCACCGCCGCGGTACCAGTTGCCCTGTTCATAGAAACCGCCGACCCGTCCGACTCCGGCACCGAATCCCATCGGGACAATCGCCACCAGTGCCGGGTGATCGAGTGCTGCAACGGCCATCTGCCATTCAGCTGTCGATGAACAGCCCAGCAGGCCGACCTTGCCGGTCGACCAGGACTGCTCTGCCATCCAGGTCAGGGCATCATATCCGTCGGTTGTCGGTGGTCCGAGGATATCCCATTCTCCTTCTGAGAAGAACTTGCCTCGCTCGTTCTGTACGACGTAGGCAAAACCGCGCCGGACTGCCTCGAAGGCTGACCGGAAGCTGCCGGGATCCAGCTCTCCATCCCGCCAGGCGTTGAAGTTATAGGGGGTACGGGAAAAGATGACTGGAACCGGCTTGTCGGTCTTCGGGCGGTAGATGTCGGTGGCCAGCCGGATACCATCCCGCATGGGAACCATAACCTTCTGCTCGATGATTGCAATCGCTTCGAGCTGGCTCAGGGTATCGTCCTGAGTTTGCGCCAGGCCGACTGAGGTATTGAAGATTGCGAGTGTGACCGCCAGGAGTAGACCGTACAGTTTCATAGTGCGCATTATGATAAGCGAATTGGGCAGCAACTGGGGAGAACCCTGGCAATCCGTTTCTCACTCCACTTGGACTCGCTTCAGAATCCTGGGGAATGGGCATGGTGCCGATTCTCCCTCGTGATGGTCCGCCTCCAGGCATGCCAGCATCTCCCCTCACAGGCAGGAGGTCGGCAATTGACCTCGATTAGTCGGGGAGGCTGTCGGCTCCAGAAACGTCTCGCTTATTCGGATTTGACGGGATACAATCTGTCGGCTCGTTGAGTGCGACAGCTCCTTCGGAGCCTCAGTGAGCAGGGGTGCGAACAGCAGGTGCAACGAAACTCCCGTGCAGGCGGAGGGTGCGGGTAGTGGATGATCTGGGGATGATCGAGGTCTCGACGCCATCGGTCCCTCGCATAGGTGGCGGAGACTGAAACCCAATGCCGAGGAAGCGGCTCAATTTGCTGTTGACCGTCAGCTTGTTGCTGGTGGTTGGCTTCACGATTACTACGCTGATCAGTTTCTTCGTCTCCAGGGCAACCCTCCGCGACAAGATCGCCCGGAGTGAATTGCCCCTGACGAGTGACAATATTTTCTCCGAGATCCAACGCGATTTGCTTCGCCCAATCTTTATCTCTTCGATGATGGCCCAGGATACTTTTCTGAGGGACTGGGTGCTGCAGGGTGAGCAGGATCCCGATCGCCTGATCCGTTACCTCAGGGAGACCGAGACACGGTACGAGACGGTGACAAGCTTCTTCGTCTCGGAGAGAAGCGGTATCTAGTACCATTCTGACGGGATTCTGAAGACCGTCAGTGAAGAGGAGCCGCGGGATGAATGGTACTACCGTGTCCGGCAGATGGAAGACGAATACGAGATCAATGTTGATCTCGACCTGGCGAACGAGGATGCCGTTACGATCTTCATCAATTACCGGGTCTTTGATTACGAGGGACGGTTTATCGGTACCATCGGTGTCGGGCTTTCGGTACAGGCCGTCCAGAGCTTGATTGAGGAGTATCAGCAGCGCTACAACCGAAGGATCTATTTTGCCGATCGGACCGGGAATATAACCCTTCGAGGAATGCAGTTTCCCGCCGGGATCAGCAAGATGTCGCAAGTACCGGGACTCGCGGAGATCAGCCGGCAGATTCTAGCTCAGGAGAGCGGGGCTTTCAGTTTCGAGAGTGAAGGTCAGACTTATCACGTGAATACACGATTCATCGAGGAGTTTGGCTGGTATCTCCTGGTTGACCAGCCTGAAGGCCCTGCCCTCCAGGTGACCTTCATGGTACTGCTGGTCAACCTGGGAATCTGTGTAGCCGTAATCGTTTTCGTGTTGATCATGACCCGTTCCAGTGTCCGGTCATACCAGGACGAGATTGAGAAACTGGCCACCACGGATAAGCTCACGGGAGTCTACAATCGACGGGCTTTCGACATCTTGATCCAGGAAGCCCTGGTCGGAGTCGAGAGAACGGGGGAGCCTCTGTCCGCCCTCATGCTCGACTTCGATCACTTCAAGATTATCAACGATTCTTACGGTCACCTGGCAGGGGATCTGGTCCTGCAGAATACAGTCCGTGTCATGAGTGACCGGATCCGTGCTTCAGACGTGCTCTGCCGCTGGGGGGGCGAGGAGTTTCTGGTTTTGCTCAAGCGTTGCGCTCTTGATGATGCCTTCCGGATGGCCGAAGTACTTCGAAATGCGGTCGCCGCGTCTGTGACCTATTTCGAAGGGAAGGAGCTCCGGGTGACGGTCAGTCTGGGGGTAGCCCAGTACCGACCGGGAGACACAGCCGACTCCCTGGTGATGAGAGCCGACACTGCCCTCTACCGCGCCAAAGCCCAGGGGCGCGATCATTCAGAGCGAGAAGCCTACTCTCGGCGTGTTTGGGAAGAGACAGCAGGGGCAAGGGGGCGAGTCTGACGAGTGAACGCATCCTCAATTCTTGATTGCTCGAGAGATCTTTCGGATGTTGAGGGGGTTCACCCGCCAGTCAAGCCTTTGCTCGTAGAAACGAGGGTTCTACTTCGTATCGAAGATCACCGCTCCCAGAGATTCGCCGTAAACCATGAACATGGCAAAATCGCTGTGGCCCTCGCCGTGAGTCGCACCGATGATCAGGTGTTCAGCCTGACTCGGAGCAGCCATGACACTGATTGGCACTCTGGGGCCGGGTTCCTGACGGCTGCCACCGATCTGGAGTGACATACCATCGGCTGAGCCCACGATGAAGAGCTGATGAGTCCCCGCGGGTACCGTAACGTCGCCGACCATGAGATCAGATGATGTGGTCATTTCAGCGATTCCAAAGGGCCGTGAGGATTCGCCAGTCTTGATCGCGCCCCAGGTCTGGCCGCTTCCCAGGTTGAGTGCCCGATACTTGATCGTAACGTCTTTACCTTCACTCAGATTGAGCTTCAGTTCGACGTTCATCACCCCCTCGTGGGCGTCATGAGCGCTCAATACACCAAACGTTCCGAGGAGAAAAACAAGCAGAAGACAAACACGCTTCATAGTGATCCTTCCTTTCCCAATCAAAATGGCTGGTTCTTTAAGAACGTCTTCTCTCTATCTTAAAGCGCTGGGCGGCGAAAGGAAAACCCTGTAACTGGCTTCGAGTTGATCCAGTTTCAGGGGAGGACTCTGACTCAGTTCGCAGTTGATCAGGTCGAGGTTGATACAGCCGTGACTGACGCCCTCACCCGCATCGGCATCATCGGGTCCGTCCCAGTACTTCATACCTCCGGCCTGGAACACGCAGGGAGATGCCGAGAGCAGGGCGGTCATGACCGAGGTGCGCTCACCGATCATCTCCATCCAGGTCCCGGCCCCCCGATCCATCTCGGGCATCGGACGCCAACTCCGGTGCAGGAAGTCATCGAATGAATCTCCGATCCCAACCTGCAGGGGGAGAAAGGTTCCGGCGCTGGAACGCATGGCCTTGAGCCACTTATCATGGACGTCCCACCAGACTGACGCGTAGTGGATGGCCCCGGTGTCTTCGAATCCCAGTTGCAGGCTTACATCGTATGAATCCTCTCCAAACTGGAGCGTCTTCTCGATCTGGACGCGGCCGCGAGGGCTTTCGGTGATCGGGAGCAGTGTCCCTTTGAGGATGACGGTGTCTTGCTCGACTTCGGCTTCTATCTGGGTGTTCGTCTTCCCGTAGAATCCCATCTGAAAGTCGTAGTTGATCGTACAGTTATCGAAGTACATGCAGGTCGGATGGGGACCTTCGCCGGGGCGGTCAAAACGATCCAGCCGGCCATTGTCGCGAATGGTGACCTCTCGTGCCGCATATCCTCCGGTTCGTTCGAGCAGCAGGCGATAGGAACCGGTTTCAATCTCAACTCCAAGCCCTGTTTCCCTGATTAGCATGATTCGGCTCCCGGTTGTTTCAATTCGAATCCGCGAATGGTCGAAGACCTTTCAGACTACCTGCTTGAATCTGATGAATTCTAAGGTATTCAGAGTCAATCTGCTTGTGAATTCTGCTGCTGAGACATATGCTGGATATCAGGGACACTCGATGATTCTGTATAGTTGTCTTCAGCAGTCTGGAGTCAGCTGGATGCTTTCCTGAAAGAGAGGAATGACCTATGTTAGATATCCTCAGAAAGACCTACCTGGCCGGCCTTGGGCTCGCGATGGTAACAAGGGAAAAGCTCGAAGAGGCGGTGGATGAACTTGTCGCCAAGGGTGAGGTGGCTGAGAAGGATCGGAAGCAGGTGATCGACGACCTGGTGGCTAAGGCGAGGGACGAAACGGATCGTTTCAAGCATGCTGTTAAGGAGAACGTCAGCAACGTGATCAGCGAAATGCGGATGCCGAGCCGGCAGATGTTCCAGGATCTCGCAGCGCGTGTCGAAGCCTTGGAGAAGAAGGCAGGGGCCGCTGCAGCAAAACCCAAAGATGATTCGACCCCTAAGAACCGTTAGGGCTTACCGCCGGTTTCGTCGTTATCGTGAAGTTCTATTCACGCTGGCTCGATACGGCTTTGGTGATCTGGTTGACCGAGTTG
The DNA here is from genome assembly GCA_020350445.1 of Acidobacteriota bacterium. Lineage (GTDB taxonomy): Bacteria > Acidobacteriota > UBA6911 > RPQK01 > JAPXNP01. Next base: position 2,869,633 of record CP070717.1, read on the forward strand.
TCCCCGAGGGAGGCCTGTGGCGCCGGTTCCGCAAGGAGTCTCGCGCGAGTGAGATTCCGACTCCGGCCCGGTTGAGAATGGCTTTCGGGGACCTGGGGCCGACCTTCGTCAAGTTCGGCCAGCTGCTGAGTACCCGTCCCGACATCCTGCCAGAGAATTACCTGGAAGAATTGGAGAAGCTTCAGGATGAAGTACCCCCTTTCGATTTCAGTGAGGTACAGAAGATCGTCCGGGAGCAACTCGGCGGGGAGCCTTTGGAGATCTTCTTTGAGTTCGAGTCGGAACCGATAGCCTCTGGTTCGATCGCCCAGGTCCATCGAGCGGTCTTGCACACCGGAGAGACCGTTGCGGTCAAGATTCAACGTCCGAGAATCAGCCAGCAAATCGAAACCGACCTCGAGATTCTTGAGGAGTTGACGGCCCTGGTCGAGCGGCATGTTCCTGAAATGAGATGGTTCCGTCCGCGTGACTTGATCGCGCAGTTTGCGACAACGATCCGGCGGGAGATGGACTTTATCGCGGAGGGACAGGCAGCGGAACGCTTCCGTCGAAACTTCGAAGCGGACTCCGATTACCTGATTCCCAGGGTGTTCTGGGACTACACGACAACTCGTATTCTGACCTCTGAGATCATCCGAGGAGTCAAGATCACCGACAAGGCAGCTCTCGATGCCAGGGGGTTCGATCGCAAGATCATCGCTCAGAACGGGGCGCGGGCCATTCTTCGTGAAGTCTTTGAGCATCGATTTTTCCATGCCGATCCCCATCCCGGAAACTTCTTTGTGCTCGAGGGAAATGTCATCGCCACGGTGGATTTTGGCATCGTCGGCCGCCTCGACGAAGAGACCGCTGATCAGCTCGGTACGATGTTTTCCGCCGTTCTGCGAAAGGATATCTCCCAGCTGTTGAGGACCTCACGGGCGATGGGTCTGCTGGGGGAGGAGGTCGATGAAGCCCTGCTGAAGGCGGATCTCAGCGAGTTCATCGAGAACTATCACGGACTCTCTCTGGGAAAGATCGATGCGGAGCGCGTCATGCGGGATACCCTGCAGTTGTTGCGGCGTCACCGCGTTTTACTCCCCGTCAACCTGGCTCTCGTGGGAAGAATGATGACTCATGCGGCCGGGGTCGGACGCATGCTGGATCCTTCATTCAACCTTTTCGAGGAAGCCCGGCCCTTCGTTGTGAAGTTCATGGCCGGCCGTATGGATCCTCGCAAGCGATTGAATGCGCTCATGGCCACGTTACAGGATTACGGGGCGGTCTTACAGGAATTGCCTGGCGATCTCGAAGAGATCGTCGCAAAGATCAAGCGGGGGAAGATGCTGGTATCTCTCCATCATGAAGGCCTCAACCGCTTCATACTGGAGATGGACCGCTCGTCGAACCGCCTGGCATTCAGCTTGATCATCGCCTCGCTGATCGTGGGCTCCTCGCTCGTGATGCAACTCGAGAGTGGACCTCAGATCTACGGATTGCCTGCCCTGGGCATGGGAGGCTATATCATTGCAGGACTTCTGGGGCTCTGGCTCGTCGTGGCGATCCTGCGGTCGGGACGGATCTGACGAGAGAGTTCAGCCGGGCAGGGTACCCCGTTTAGTGGAGTGTTTGTTTCAGCCAATCGATCAGCTCTGCCTTATAGTGCCTCCACTCGGGATGACCTTCCCAGTTTTCCATCCCGTGCGGGGCCCCATCGAGTTCGATGAGCCGGTAGCGGGTCCCGATTTCGTCGAGTTTCTTCGACAGGGCTTCAGCTTGCTGCCAGAGGAATTCATTGTTCCCATGGATCAGGAGTAAAGGAGGCATATCCCGATGGACCCGGAACAGCGGGGAATACTCGCGCAGCAGGTCCAGGGCTGGCTGGTCCAGGCTCGTCAGGCCAAAAAGGTCACGTCCCCGAGATCCCTCGGAGACATCCCGGACCAGGGGTTGAAAGTCGTAGACGCCGTAGAACGAAACGGCCCCCTGGACTTCGCAGGATTCACGGTCAACGGGATCTCGGGAGTCCGGTTGGGCCGGGCAGGGAAGGGCTGCCACCTGGGCTACCATCTGCCCGCTGGCCGATTCCCCCAGGATGGCGATCCGGTCTGGATCCACGTTGAACCGCTTCGCGTTGGCCCTAACGAAGCGGATCGCCCGCCGCAGGTCATCGAGCTGGTGCCAGTTGCGGTACTCGGGTTCCAGGCGGTAATCGATCGAGAACCAGGCGAAACCTGCCTCGGATAGCGGTTCGAACAGGGGAGTCAGGTAGGTCACCTTGTCACCGGCTTCCCAGCCGCCGCCATGGGCCAGAATCACAGCCGGGAGAGGCTCTTCGGACGCGGGCAGGTAGGCATCGAGCCTGAGTTCGAGGCCGGATCCGGCCGGATTCTCGTGACTGGCGAAGACGATGTCCTTCTGAAGCCGTGTCTCTGTTGGGCTGGAAACTGATTCCGGGATACTGGGCAGAGGCCCCAGTTGGCGGTTCAGGAAAGCCACGAGGGCATTCTTGTAACCCCATTGGGCGGGATGCCAGTTCTCTGGACGGTGGATTCCACCCTCGACCGTGACCAGTTCGCAGTTTCCTCCCTCGTCGATGATTCGCTGACAATAGGTGGCAGCTTGGTCGAGAGGGACCTCCTGATCGTCAGAGCCATGAATGATCAGCGTCTCGGGCTGTGGACCGGTGATCGAAGCAAGGGGAGACATCTCGCGAAGCGCCTGCTGTTGGCCTGCGGTATCCGATAGCCCCAGGATCGTCTCGAGCTTCTGCGGATCACCGAGTTGGGGATGGCTCTCTAAATCGTAAAGCCCCCCGATGCTGATGACGGAGCGGACCGTTTTCGGATGCCGGGCCGCTGCTTGTAGAGCCATCAAGGCGCCCGAGTCTTCTCCCAGCAGGATAATCTGCGAGGGATCCACCTGGAATTCTCTGGCGTTGCATCGAATGAACTCGATCGCACTTTCGAGATCGGAGACTGCGGCTGGGTAGGGGGCAGCCGGCGCCAGACGATAGTCGATGGAAAACCAGTTGACCCTAGCTTTCGTCAGTAACTCGAGAAACTGGCCGACAAACGCGACGCGGCTTCCCGCTGTAAAACCTCCACCGTGAATGACGACAACGGCGGGCCGAATCTCTGCTCCAGGTTGAATGAATGCATCCAGGTGCAGGACCTGCCCATCGATTGTCCTGTAGGGTATCGCCCCCTGGGTTCCGGGGATGATGTAGTTTCCTGCGGGGTGGGTCACCTGAACTGGAAGGCACTCCTTCTGGCCGGGCTGGCAGGAGATCCCCCAGAACCCGGTGAGGGCCATTGCAGTCAGAAGCAGGAGAAGGATTGGATGAAGAGATCCGTGTGGTTTCGCCTTGAAGATTGACAACGGGTCACTCCGTTCTGCGGTTCATTGGGTTCTGGTTAGATTCGCTCGACGCTATCGGCCCGAATCCAGCCGACCTTGCCGTCGGATAATACAATTTCGATCCAGCCGTTGGTCTGCTGGTCGATCCGCACTTTCGTCCCTTCATGAATGGTGAAGACTTCAGTTGCACCGTCTCCGGGGGAACTTCTCACGGTGACCTGTTCGACCTGGATGATGGCTTCAATCCGGTTGTTCGAGTCCCACCACTGCAGTCCGGCCAGGACGGCGAAGAGGAGAACCAGCCCGATCGAGCCAAAGAGTGCGATCCGGGAAGCCTTGCGCAGGTCATCCCGGCGAAGCAGGATCACCGAGATGAGAAGGGCCGTTGAGACCAGATAAAAGGCCGCGAGGATTGCGATGACCGTGTCGAAAGGTAGCAGGTAGAGCGTCGCCTTCAGCCATCTGGCGAGAGCGAAACCGGGTGGGGCGGCAATTTTGTCGACTGTCGCCTGGTTTGCGATATCGAGGTTCGCCTCGATGTCCTCATCTCCGGGATCGAGTGCCAGCGCCCGCTCGTAGTAGAGGATTGCCCGACCGATCTGATCCAGCTTGTAGTTACAGTTGGCAATGTTGTAGAGCAGTGTACTGCTGGTTACGCCGAGTCCCTCAATCTGCGAGTACTTTTCGAGCGCCGAGGCATAGTCACCCTGCTGGTAGAGCACGTTGGCCTCATCGAAGAGCCGGGACATCCCGCCCTGGGCGGCCGCAAATGATGCGATGAGTGCCAGAACACTCAAACAGACCAGCAGATGGCCGAGGGCCGAGATTGACCTGCCGGCTTTAGTCGATCGTCCCATGATCAGTTCAACTCCTTGTGAAGGCGGGTGATCGCCTGTTCCGCACGATCCATGAACTCCTTCATTTCCTGGGCGCTGGACTCTACCGGGGCAAAATGCTTCAGGTCACTCAGTTTCAGACAGCCAACGTATTCTTCGGCTGTTTTCTCTGTAACGCCTGCGTCGGCAAGGAGCCTGCTGAGATCTTCTGACATCATTCCGGCCTCGGGAATATTCAATCGGTCGGCGGCAAAGCCACGTAACGCCCGACCGCATTCCGCATAGAACGCCTTCTGAGAGGCTGGCTCCAGGAGCGCCTGGGCCTTGGCCAGCCGGGTACGGGCAAGACGGCCTGCCCGTTTCCCCCGCGCATAGGCCTGGTCACCAGCGAGCCGGTCTAGTCGGCGACGGACGAGAAGTGAGGCAGCGATCGCTCCGAGTGGGAGGGTTGCGATCAGCCAGAACCAGGTGGTCTGGTAGAGGGAAAGATCGATAGGCCGCAGGTCCCCTGGATCGAGTTTAATGAAACGAATCTCCTGGGCGAGCAGGCGGATATCCTGCTTCGAGCCGGCAACCGTGTCTATCGGTACCGGGCTCGAGCCTTGTTCCGCCTGGAGCGATAAGCCATCAACAACAGTCGTCTGGTATTGTTCGAGTTCAGGGTCGAAATATGAAAACCTGATCGGTGCGATCTTATGCGTACCGGGCGCCCGGGGGACCAGGACGAAATCGTAGGTCCGGCTTCCCTCGATTCGGTTTCCGCGCGACTCAATCTTCTCCGTCACTTCGGGATCATAAGCTTCCAGGCCGGGTGGAAAGGTGACGGCGGGGTTGGGAAGGGTTCTCACGTTTCCTGTACCTTCGAGCCTGAGACTCAAGGTCACCACATCATTGGTCGAAACCTGGGTTTTGTCCAGCTTGCCGGTTAGTCTAAACGTTCCGACAGCGCCTGCGAAATCCCCCGGCTTACCCGCTGTCGGGAGAGGAATCACTTCGATCTCAACAGGGTCTGATTTGATCAGGTAACGACCGGTCCGACCAAAAGGATCGCTGAAGAAGTCGTCGAAGATGCTTCTCCGTGTCGGCATCAGCCGGACTTCACACTCGAGCTCCAGGGGGGCGATCGTCTTAGTTCCGGGACTTGAGGGGAAGAGGGCCTGTTGTTTGATTGTCGCGACCGTGTACCGCTTTCCGTTCAGGACCTCGTAGCTGGTTTCAACCTGCTGCTGGGAGTCACGCAGATCCTCAATCCAGAACCCGCTTCGATCGGGTGCCTTTGCCTCACCGTAGCGAGTAACGTTGACTGTCGTATAGATCTTGTAGGTCAGCACGACCGCTTCGTTCTGATAGATCTTCTTCTTATTGACAGACGCCTGAACGAACAAATCCTGTGAGGTGATGCTTTCCGGTTGAGACTGGGCCATCCCCGGACTGGGCCGGGAACGCTGAGCCGGGTTCCCCTGGCTGGCGCCGACCGTCACAGTGATCGGTTCAGTCTGAAAGGGACTGCCGTCGACTGTGACGCGAATCGACGGGATCTGGAAACTTCCCTCCTGGGCGGCAAAGTAGTAGTAGTTGACGGTTCGCCGGCTCGACATTCGTCCGTTGACGAATTCCATACTCCTCGAGCTCCCACTGCCGGCAAATCGGGCGTTGGGACTCAAGTCGGGTGGCTGGGGGTCCAGGGCCTCCTCGGCGTCAGCACCCGAAAACTCGACTGAGAGAGTGAACTGCTCTCCGACAGTCAACTGGCTGCGATCCACGAAGGCCTGCATCTTGAGGTCGGCGGCATGCAGGTCGATACCGATCGACCCCAGGACCAGGAGGAACAGGGCGAGAATCCCCCCTGTCATCGCTGGGTGTGTCTTGGATCTGGAGTCCGGTCGGGGAGCGAGGCGCATTACCAATCCTTGTCTCCGATTTTGGGTTTAACGGGAACCACACGTTTCTTGAGAAAGTCTTTCTGGTTCTCCTTGAGGGCGGCCAGGAGCTGTTCGGCCTGTTCCTTTGTCATCGGCAGCTTCTGTGCTTCGGGAGGCTCGACTGAACCCTCAGCCTGCTCTTGCTGCTGCTCGTCACGCTCACCAGGTTGCTGGTTCTCCGAGTTCTTTCCGCTGAGATCTTCCTGGTTCTGATTCGAATCGTTTTCTCGCTGTTCCGGCTGCTCCTGGTCCTGCTGTTCCTCAGGGTTATCCTGCTGCTGCTGATTGGAGTCCTGTTCGGACTGCTGTTCTTGACTCTGCTGCTGGGAGTTCCCGGACTGGTCCTCTTCTTCCTTGTCCTCGGGCTCTTGGTCATCCTGGTTTTGCGACTGCTGAGGCGGGTTCATCTGGAGCTGCCGCAGGGCCTTCTCGAGGTTGAACTTCGCCTCACGATCGCTGGGATCGATCCGCAGGGCGTCTTTGTAGGCTTCTGAGCTTTCCTGGAACTTGCCGAGACGGTAGTAGGCGTTCCCCAGGTTGTACAGGGATTGAGCCTTGATCTGCCGATCTTCGGAAGAGAGGGCCTCATTGTAGGCGTTGACCGCTTCCTGGAACTTCTCGAGTTTGTACTCGGCGTCCCCCAGGTTGTACTTGATCAGGGGGGACTCGGGAGCGGCTTCGAGTCCTTCGATGTACTTATCGCGAGCTTCGTCGTAGCGCTGCTCCCCAAACAGCTTGTTACCTTCCCGGGTCTGGGTTTTTCCCTGCTGAGCCCAACTCATTGAACTCAAAGCGGCAAGCAGAGCGAGCAGGATCGGCAACTTCTTCACTGGAATCTCCCTTCCCATTTCTGTGCTTTTCTCCGAGTTTCCGAGAAAAAGAATTCAACGACGAGGAGTAGCAGGGCCAGGGCTGCAGCAAACTGAAACTTCTCATCAAAGAGAGTGACCTCCCGTGTCGAGAGCTCGCTCTTTTCCATTCCGGCAATTGTATTGTAAATCTCGTCGAGTTCGCCGCCGTGATCCGAAACCCGGAAGTAGAGGCCGCCACTGATCTCAGATGCCTCTCTCAGGGGGTCTTCATTCAACTTGGTGAGGACCACCTCTCCTCTGCGGTCTTTCTTGAAGCCTTCACTTCGTCCTGTTTCGGAAACCATCGGTATGGGGACACCGCGAGGAGTTCCGACACCGATGGTGTGGATCACGATTCCCGCATCAGCGGCCTGTTGTGCGACGTCAGCCACCTGTCCGTCATGGTCTTCCCCATCGGTGATGATGATCAGGGTTTTGCTCTTGGCTTCAGTCCCGACAAAGGACTTGATGGCGGCTTCGATTGCGTCGGCGAGTGCGGTGCCCGGGGTTGGGATCAGATCGGGTCCCATCGCCGAGAGAAAGAGCTTGGCCGCGCCGTAGTCGAGTGTCAGTGGACACTGAACGAAGGCCTCACCTGCAAAGGCTATCAGGCCGATCCGGTCACCTTCGAGACGATCGATCAATTCGCTCAGCTCTCGTTTGGCCTTATCGAGACGGTTGGGACGGATGTCTTGAGCCATCATCGACAACGACACATCCAGGGCCACGAACACATCCTGGCCTTCCCGCTTGACGGTTTCCACGCGGGTACCGAACTGAGGCCGAGCCAGGGCGAGCAGCAGGACTCCCAGGGCCAGCATGAGGGCGCCGGCCTTTAACTTCTGTCTTGCCGGGCTCCGGGTCCTGGCGAGTTTCTGAAGCAAGTCACTCTTGCCAAACCGGTCAAGGGCCCGGCGTTTCTGTATGAACGCATACCAATACAGCCCCAGCACGAGCGGCAGGGCCAGTAACCAGTAGAGCATTTCAGGCGAAGCGAATCTAAACATTGTTCCCGATTATGGAATCTTCCTAAAACGAGTATTTACCAGCAGGATTTCTACGGCGAGCAGTGCGATGGCCGCAGCCAGCGGAAAGTGAAAGAGCTCACTGTAGCGGGTAAACTCGGTGACCTCGATTTCGGTTTTCTCCAGTTCGTTGATCTCTCCGTAGATCTCCTCCAGGCTGTCACGGTCGGTGGCCCGAAAATAGCGGCCGCCTGTCATCAGGGCGATTCCTTTGAGCATTTCCTCATCGATATCGACCTCGACTTGAGCGTACCGGCGTCCAAACACCGGATCATCAACCGGGTAGGGGGCCAGGCCCTCGGTCCCGGCTCCGACTGCATATATCTTGATCCCAAATGTCTGGGCGAGTTGCGCCGCCGTCTGAGGGTCAATCTCGCCCCGGTTGTTGCGGCCATCGGTCAGCAGGATGATCACCTTGGATTTGGCGTCACTCTCCTTGAGACGGTTCACCGCCACACCCAGGCCCATCCCGATCGCAGTTCCATCCTCGATCAACCCCACTTCGGTTTCCTCGAAGAGGTTGAGCAGAATCCCGTAATCGAGGGTCAGTGGACACTGGGTATAGGCTTTCCCCGAGAAGACGATCAGGCCAATTCGATCGTTGATCCGGGCTTGAACAAACTCGGCAGCCACCTCTTTGGCTGCTTCGACCCGGTTCGGTTCGATGTCTTCAGCGAGCATCGAACTCGAGATGTCGAGAACCATTGCGATATCGATGCCTTCAGTCTTGACCTCTTCGCCCCGGAGTCCCGACTGAGGACGCGCCAGTGCCAGGATGATCCCGCAGATTGCCAGGGCACGCAATCCCAGGAGGAGCCATCGGGACCATTCCGCAGAACGATTCGTGGATGCTTTGACCGGTCCCAGGTTCGAGAAGACCAGCGAGCTCGTCCTTCCTTTACGCCAGAACTGGTATCCGAGGATCACCGGGATCAGCAGAAGCAGGAGCAGAAGCAGGGGATTGGCGAATCGAATGTCCACCCTAGCTTTCCCTCCTTTCAGTTGAAATCTGGGATTCCGGGGAGCCAACCGGCGGCAATGCATGATCCGCGGCGGTTTCATCCTCCAATGGGGGCAACTGGCTCACCCTGGAGAGGCGGGCTCTTCTCACAACTTCGAACGCCGACTCGAGGTTTGCCTCACAGGCTGCGCGGATGGGCTTCATCTTGGCGAATTTGACGAGGTCACAGCGTGTCAGAAATGAATTGCACAAGAGGTTCCACTCGCGATCCGGACTCTCGGTCTCCAGTGCCCGCGTGATCTCATCCGTTGTCATTTCGAGAGCGTCGATGGAGAACTGACCTTCGAAAAACTGGCGGATGATTTCAGAAGCACTTACATGAAACTCCTTGATCTTCCCCTGGTCCAGCAGGCTGGAATCGCGAAGCTTTTCGAGAGCACTCAAGGCGACTTCATCCGGAGGCCTCGCCTGAACGCTGACGCGGGTCCTTGCGAGGATCGGTTCTTTCCGAAACCGTTTCCAAAGGTAGTAGGCAACTGCTGCGGCCCCTGCAGCTGCGAGCACGCAGAGTACCCAGAAGAGCCAGCTTCCCGGAAAGTCCAGTGGGGGTCGGATGTCGAAGATGTCGGCTTCCCCCTGTTCCTCAGAGATCAGGGACTCGACCTGAATCGCGATCGACGGTGTCTGAACGGTTTCCTCGCCTTCCACCCCGGTTCGGGAATAGGGGATCGACAGGGCAGGGATCTCGAGATCGCCGGTCTCAAAGACTGTCAGCTGATACTTCGCCTCGAGGGATAGCAACCCTTCGGGTGTCTTTTCCGGAGGCAGGACCTCATGGCCCCGCAGTTCGAAGGGAGCCAGTTCAATCTCTTCACCCGGCATCAGGGGGATGACACTTTCGGGATAGGTGAGCTGAACGACCAGTTCGACAACGTCGCCGATATTGACCCTGTCCTGGCTGACCCTGGCCGAAGCCGTCACCTCGTCCGGGCTCTGAGCCATGACCGAACACGCAATCAGCGTGAGCAGCAGCAACAGTAATTGGGGCTGCCCAATGTGAAGTCGGTCGAGACTGAAGTTCCAATTCGGCCGCATTGCTATCGAATCCTCTTCGCCCGGGTCCTAAAGAAATGCATCAGTGGGGCGTCGTAGGGTTGGTGGGTCCAGACCTGGATGAAGTCGACTTTTGTCGATTTGAAAAGGTCTTCTCCCCGTTTCCTCGCCTGAAGTGTTTTCTGTTGATACGCCTCCAGGAACGCTGGATCGGATGTGTCGACCAGGAATCGTTCTCCGCTTTCGGCGTCCTCCAGTTCAAGCAGGCCCACCTTGGGAATCTCAAACTCCCGCGGATCGGACACGCGGATCGCGACGACGTCATGCCGCCGGTTTGCAATCCGGAGGGACCGTTCATATTCCCGGGAGATGAAATCGGAGACGACGAAGACCACGCTGCGCCGGCGCACGACACGGTTGACGTAGTCCAGGGCCAGGCCCACATCCGTCCCACGGTGTTCGGGTCGGTGATAGAGCAATTCGCGGATCACTCTGAGGACATGCTGTTTCCCTTTGCGGGGCGGGACGAACTTCTCGATGCGATCGGTGAAGATCAGGAGTCCAACCTTGTCGTTGTTCTTGATGGCCGAGAAGGCGAGCAGTGCGCAAATCTCGACGGCGATTTCACCTTTCATGCGGGATGCGGAGCCAAAATCACCCGAGGCGCTCGCGTCGACCAGGAGCATCACGCTCAGCTCCCGCTCTTCTTCGTAAGTCTTGACGAAGGGATGTCCAGAACGGGCCGTGACATTCCAGTCAATGGTCCGGATATCGTCGCCGATCTGGTATTCGCGGACTTCAGCGAAATCGATCCCTCGCCCCTTGAAGACGGAGTGATACTGTCCGGAGAACACGTCGTTGACCAGTCCCCGTGTCGTGATTTCGATCTTGCGAACCTTCTTAAGGATTTCCTTGGAAATCATGGGTGCTTGTTTCGATTGCGGATGATCAGGGAACCTCGATGTTGTTGAGCAGTTTCTCAATTACATCCTCGGGTGTGATCTCCTCGGCTTCGGCCTCATAGGTCAATAGAACACGGTGGCGAAGAACATCGCGAGCGAGTGCCCGTACGTCTTCAGGGGTGACGAATCCTCGACGCTGCAGAAACGCTCGGGCCTTTGCCGTCTTCAGCAGGTTGATCGAGGCTCGCGGAGAGGCTCCATAGGCGATTAGATCATCGAGGTCATCCAGTCCGTAGTGTTTCGGATCCCGGGTGGCGAAAACCAGGTCGACGATATAGTTCTCGACCTTGGCATCCACGTAGATTTCCTCTGCGGCTTCACGTGCTTTCTGTATTTGGAGAGGGTTGACGACAGCGGTGGCCTGTGGGGCAGGTCCGGCCGACATCCTCTTCATAATCTCGAGTTCTTCGGTTCGATCGGGATAAGTGATCGAAAGCTTGAGCATGAACCGATCGACCTGCGCTTCGGGCAGGGGGTAGGTCCCTTCCTGTTCGATCGGGTTCTGGGTGGCGAGTACGAGGAATGGATCTCCGAGCGTAAAGGTTTTCTCGCCAATCGTCACTGTACGTTCCTGCATGGCTTCCAGCAGGGCTGACTGGACTTTGGCCGGGGAACGGTTGATTTCATCGGCCAGGATGATGTTCGAGAAGATCGGCCCCTTCTTGGTCCGAAACTCGCCGTCGCGTTGATCGAAGATCAGGGTCCCGATCAGGTCCGCCGGCAGGAGATCCGGGGTGAACTGAATGCGTTGGAATCCTGTATCGATTGTCTGGGCCAACGTCTTGACCGTCAACGTCTTGGCGAGGCCGGGGACACCTTCCAGCAGCACGTGACCGTTCGAAAGAAGGGCGATCAACAGGCGTTCGACCATGTATTCCTGGCCGACCACAACCTTCCCGATTTCCTGGGTCAGGTCTGAAACAAAGGTGCTTTCCTGCTCGATCCTGTTCTGGATTGCTTCGATATCTGTATTCAAGTTTCACGTTCCTCCGATATTGTCTGCGCAATATCTTACGCGTTAACGACAACGTTGTTCCCACGCAGGTGGTCAGGAAAGATATCATTATAAGGAACACTTAGGAGGGTCTGTCGTGGATTCGAAGAGGAGTCCAGGGGAACTGCACCGGGAACTAGACCGTCTTTCAACGTTTATCCTCGCAGGAGGGAGGGGTGAACGCCTGTATCCGCTGACCAAGGACAGGGCCAAACCGGCTGTCGTGTTCGGAGGCAACTACCGGATCATTGACTTCACCCTCTCAAACTGTGTCAATTCCGAGATCCGGCGGGTTAATGTCCTGACACAATACAAGTCGATGTCCCTGGCGAAGCATATCAAGCTGGGCTGGAACATCTATGGTTCGGAACTGCGGGAGTACATCGATGCATTGCCCGCACAGCAGCGGTATGGAGCGATCTGGTATCGGGGGACAGCTGACGCGATTTACCAGAACATCTACACCATTGAGCGAGAGAATCGGGATTATGTTCTGATCCTGGCTGGCGATCACATCTACAAGATGGACTATTCCAGGATGTTGTGGTCCCACATTGAGCGTGAGGCTGAAGTCACGGTCGGGGTCGTAGAGATGCCACTCAACCAGTGTCACAACTTCGGGGTTCTGCAGGTGGACACCGAGCAGCGGATCGTCAACTTCCAGGAGAAGCCAGCAACGACTGAAGGTATACCCGGCCGCCCCGATTTGATCTGTGCCTCAATGGGAATCTACATCTTCAACAAAGAAGCCTTGTTTGAGGAGCTGATTCCGGGTGTTGAGAGTGAAGGCCGTCATGATTTCGGAACTGGGATCATCCCCAGGATGCTTGGACGCAGGCGCCTCTTTGCCTATTCCTTCATCGATGAGAACCGCAAGCAGTTTCCCTACTGGCGCGATATCGGCACCTTGGATGCCTTTTATGAAGCCAACATGGATCTGGTGGATGTCGACCCTCTCTTCAACCTCTATGACACCCAATGGCCGGTGCGGACGCTGCAGATGCACCATCCTCCTGCCAAAACGGTGTTTCGAGATCCCGGCGACTCCGGACGTCGAGGGGAAGCCCTCGATTCACTGATCTGCAGCGGTTGTATTGTCAGCGGTGGAATGGTTGTGCGTTCAATTCTGTCGCCTCTCGTTCGAATCAACAGTTTTGCCCGTGTCGAGGAATCGGTCCTGATGGATGGTGTCAACGTCGGCCGGCACGCGCAGATTCGTCGAGCGATCATCGACAAATTCGTCGATATCGAACCGGGGACTCAAATTGGATACGACCTGGAATCGGATCGCCGACGTTTCACGGTCACGGAAAAGGGAGTCGTCGTGATCCCGGCCCGTTGCCTGGTCGGACCCAACCGTCTCAAACCGCTGTGGGAGGATCCGGTGGTAAGGTACCGGACGCAAATCCGCTCCAACGACTGAAAGCTGAACCGTTCTTAATCCTGAATGATCTGTTCCCGAATTCCGTCGAATTCAATCCGTTTACGTTCCAGGTAGGCGATATTCCCCAAATGTGAAGACTGGGCGGAACGATGTCCGTGCAAGACATCGCCATTCGGTCTTCTTCGGGTGCGAACGGCATCGAGGAAGTCCTGGACATGGGCCAGCGTCATGATATCGCCCGGTTCGACAGATCTTTCCTCGGGTTCTCCCTCGATTGGTGTGAAGGTGTAGCCACCGCGTGTGATCTCGAGGCGTCCGTCGGTCCCGATAAACTCAATGCCGGCACCTTTCACCCCGGGTGCCAGGGTGGCTTCGAAGGTCGCCGTCCATCCCGAGGGATACTCCAGCAGGACATGGATCGTGTCAGGTGCGGTCCGTCCGTCTTTGTAGTTGTAGACACCACCGACAGCGACAGCCGAGGTCGGCAGATCTTCTTTCATGAACCACTGGACGACATCGATCCAGTGAGTGAACAGGTCGGTGATCTGTCCTCCTCCAAAATCGAGGTAGGCTCGCCAGTTCCAGAATTGCTGAACATCCCAGTCCCGCCAGGGGCGAGGCCCGAGAAAGGCATTCCAGTCCAGACCCGCTGGACGTTCGGTGAAGGGGGCTTTCCGGAGGTGGTAGCTGTTCCCGTGCCACCAGGTTCGAGCAATGGTGACCTTACCGAGGCGTCCCGTGTCGAAGTACTTGGACTTGGCCTCTTCGTAATGGAGGCCGCTGCGCTGCTGCATCCCGACCTGCATGACCCGGTCGTTGAGCCGGGTGGCCCGAATAATCTCAAGTCCTTCGGAGACCTCGAAGGTGAGAGGCTTCTCAATATAGACATCTTTACCGGCGTTGCAGGCATCAACGGCCATGTCCCGATGCCAGTGATCGGGTGTAGCAATCAGAACGGCATCGATCTCCTTCTGATCCAGCAGGTCCCTGTAGTCGGCGTGGACCTGTGCCTTCCCTCCGGCGATCGTCTGGGCTTTGGCCAGGTTCACGTCGTAGATGTCGCAGAGGGCTACGAACTCGACGTTCGAGTCTTTGAGGAAGTGCTGCATGACCGATTGTCCACGGACCCCGGGACCGATGGCCCCGATCCGGATCCGGTCATTGGCCCCGAGGATCGTACGATTCAGTCCCGGCAGGCTCGCTGCAATGGCTGCCGATTTTGCTGTGGTTGCAAGAAACTCTCTACGACTTGTTCCGGTCTTCTTCCTTCCCATCTTCATCCTCCGAGATTTCCATTAACGGGCTAAGGACAAGGATAACGGGTTGAACGGAAAAACGCAGCATTTCCGATGCGAATGAGAGCCGGTTCCGGTCCGCTGTTGCGGATTCTCGAATCGAGGGGACCAGCTCAATCAGGAAATATCTCGTCGAAGGTATCGATCGCGTCGAAGCCTTCGATCAAGCGCATGGGTCTCTTGCGGTCAGGCTGGAGGATTGCGATGAGGTAGCGGATTCCGAACGTCCTCGCCGATTCCAGGACCGGCAGACTGTCATCCACAAGAACTGTGTGGGCTGGGTTAAACGGTTCGACAGAATTCAGCCTGTTCCAGAATGCTGGGTCCTCTTTTGGGAGACCGAGGTCGTGGGAGCAGACGAGTGCGTCGAGGTGCCCGCCGAGCCGG
>CP070717.1:2884741-2911668 GCA_020350445.1 Acidobacteriota bacterium
GCTATGCAACCTTGAAGTGAATCTCAAGAAGAATCTGGCGGAATCCCGGGGGACAAGCTGGAAGCTTGTCGTACGACAACCCTCCGGGTTGTCTCCTTCGAGATGGCGGGGGACAAGCTGGAAGCTTGTCGTACGACACCTCCAGCTTGTCTCTTTCGAAGATGGTCAAGAGACAAGCTGGAAGCTTGTCGTACGGAAATTTAGTAGCGGTAGTGATCGGGTTTGTAGGGGCCTTCGATGGTGACACCGATATAGGCGGCCTGTTCCGCTGTAAGTTCGGTGAGACGAACCCCGAGCTGTTCCAGGTGCAGGCGCGCTACCTTCTCATCGAGATGCTTGGGGAGCACATAGACCTGGTTTTCGTAGTTCTCCGGGTTCAGCCAAAGCTCGATCTGGGCCATGACCTGGTTCGTAAAACTGTTGCTCATGACGAAGCTGGGATGGCCTGTCGCATTACCCAGGTTACAGAGCCGGCCTTCCGAGAGGATGATGATCGAGTGTCCATCGGGGAAATGCCAGAGATCGACCTGGGGTTTGACGTTCTCCTTGGCGATTCCGGGGAACTCTTCGAGTCCGGCCATATCGATCTCGTTGTCAAAATGCCCGATGTTACAGACGATTGCCTTGTCCTTCATCCGTGCCATGTGCTCAACGAGAATGACTCCGAAGTTGCCTGTCGCAGTGACAAAAAGGTCGGCTTTGTCCACGACATCTTCAACGGTCGCGACCTGGTAGCCTTCCATGACAGCCTGTAGCGCACAAATGGGATCGATCTCGGTAACGATCACGCGGGCGCCCTGTCCTCGCATCGCCTGGGCGCAACCTTTGCCGACTTCACCGAATCCACAGACGACGACCGTCTTACCGCCGATCATGACATCGGTTGCACGACAGATTGCATCGGGAAGTGAGTGGCGGCAGCCGTACACGTTATCGAACTTAGACTTGGTGACACTGTCGTTGACGTTGATGGCCGGAAACAGCAGCGTTTCAGCCTTTGCCCGCTCATAAAGGCGATGGACACCTGTGGTGGTCTCCTCACTGACGCCTTTGATGTGTTCCGCCATCCGGTGCCAATAGGTCGGATCCTTCTGCAGCTGGTCGCGCAGCAATTGCAGGATCACCTGCATTTCCTTCACCTTTGTGGAGGAGGGATCGGGCAGAGTCCCATCAGCGGCATAGGCGTTTTCGGCCTCGTACCCCATGTGGATCAACATGGTGGCGTCACCGCCGTCATCAACGATTACGGTCGGGCCACCTTCCGGGAAATCGAGCGCCTTGAAGGTACACCACCAGTATTCCTCGAGGGTTTCACCTTTCCACGCGAAAACCGGGATTCCCGCCTTAGCGATCGCTGCGGCTGCATGATCCTGCGTGCTGAAAATGTTGCAGCTCGCCCAGCGCACATCGGCTCCCAGGTCCTTGAGGGTCTCAATCAGGACGGCTGTCTGGATCGTCATGTGAAGCGAACCGGTGATTCGTGCCCCTGCCAGAGGCTTCTCGGATTTGTACTCGCCGCGGATTGACATGAGACCGGGCATTTCGTGCTCGGCCAGTTCGATCTCTTTCCGTCCAAAATCAGCCAGACTCAGGTCAGCAACCTTGTACTCCGGCTTCACACTCGTCGTTGCCATTCGCAATCCTCCAATCGATCAGTTATGAGCGCTCTCTATTCCAGGGCTCCAGGATGCTCTCAGCGGCCAGGAAAGCCTTGGGAGTCCCAACCTCGTCAGGTCGAGACTTCTATATCAAAAAGACGCGGCAGGGCCGCAAGAGAAAGATAACACAGGACAAGGGTTACGTGCGGGTGCTCCCGGCAATTAGAGGGCATCTGCCCGATCCAGCCGGCGTATCATTTCGAGGCAGCCTCTGGAGTTGTGATAGGGAGCCTTCCAGAAGCCCAGTTTGTCGTCCCGGGTGTTCGGCTTCCCGTCGGCCCGCACGCTCCAGTACCACTCGCCATATTCCCGATTGACGATCTTCTGCTCGATGAAATCCCACAGACCGAATGCAACCTCCAGGTAGTGCTTCTCACCCGTGATCTCGAATGCGTTCATAAAGCCGACCATGGCCTCGGCCTGGGGCCACCAGTGGCGGTCCGTATTGAGCACCGCCCCCGTCTGCTCGTAGAAGAGCGAACCGTCTGCAGCCAGACCTTCCTTCAGGGTCCGATCAGCAATCTTTACCGCTACCTTGCGAACCTCCCCTGTCAGCTCGGAGACTCCGATCGCTTCGGCGGCTTCACAGAGCAGCCAGGCTGCCTCAATTTCGTGACCGAATGAAATCGTCTCTGAGCGCAGTGTCCAGTTCTCATCGAAGAAGAGCCCACAGTGACTGGATGCGGGATCGATGATCTGGTCGAGGAAGATTCGAATCAGTTCGTTCAGGGCCGAACCCAGCTGGTCGTCTGGTGCGGTTCGGTACAGGTTGGTATAGGCCTCCAGGATGTGGAGGTGGGTATTCATCGTCTTCTTCTCATTCGCATCCCGCTCACTGAGGCGCAGGTCCGCCAGCAGGTTCCAATGGCTGTCATAGCCTTCGAAGTAGCCCCGGCGATCATGATCCCGGCTGTACTGCTCGATATCCCGATAGACCGATTGGGCCAGGTTCAGGGCGTCTTCAGATTGGAACGCTTGAACATATTCGGCCAGTCCGTATAGCGCGAATGCCTGGGCATAGATCTGCTTGCGTGTTTCGATCGGCCTGCCTTGGGGATCGAGTTGCCAGTAGAAACCTCCGTACTCCCGATCGTAGAAGAATTGAACCAGGTATTCGAAAGACCTGTGGGCCAGGTCACGCAGCTCAGGTTGAGGGGTGAACCGGTAGACGGCAGAGAAAGACCAGAGAATGCGACTGTTGAGAATGATCCCCTTTGGAGCTCCGGCAACCACAGTGTTGTCGAACAGAATGCGACCGTGGAAACCTCCGTACTGCTGATCGACGGAGTGCTTGCCCCACCAACTGATAATTCGGTCGAGTTCGCCGCACAGTCGCCGACGAATTTCTTTGAGCCGGGCGTCCTTCATTTGCGGCCTCGCAGGTTCCGTTCGATCAGTGCCCTGACTTTTTCGACGGAGGTGGCGGAGCGGAAGCGATCTTCGGGGGAGTTGGTACAGTAATCGACAAGCTTCTCGATCGTCGATGTGGCCACGTGCATCCGAGTGTCGGATGACGCATAGTAGATGTAGACCGTACCATCTTCGTCAGCGATCCAACCGTTGGAAAAGAGGACATTGCTGACATCCCCCACACGTTCCCACCCGCGCGGAGCCAGGAAATAGCCGGCGGGACGATGAGTGACGCGGGAGGGGTCGTCGAGTGCCGTCATGAACATGTAGAGGACATACCTCAATCCGGCGGCGCAACCCCTCACACCGTGAGCGAGGTGGAGCCAGCCTTTTTCGGTCTTGATCGGGGCGGGACCCTGCCCATTCTTCAGTTCCTTGATCGTGTGGTAGATCTTCGCATCCATGATCCCTTCCGTATGGACTTCAGCCTGTTCCATCGTCTCGGTGTATCCGAATGCAATGCCTCCCCCGGAACCGGTTTCAATGAAGCCGTCCTGGGGACGGGTGTAGAGAGCATATTTTCCGTCGATGAACTCCGGGTGTAGAACGACATTCCGCTGCTGTCCAGAATGACTCACCAGGTCTCTGAGGCGCTCCCACTTGATAAGATCCTTTGTCCGGGCAATTCCACACTTCGCCAGTGCTGCTGACTGGTCCTGCTCGGGAGCCCGAGGATCTCGCCTTTCGGTACAGAAGAGTCCGTAGATCCAGCCATCTTCATGCTCGACAATCCGCATATCGTAGACATTGGTATCCGGATCGTCTGTTTCAGGCATCGTGACCGGGTAGTCCCAGAATCGGAACGAATCGATGCCATTCGGACTTTCGGCCACTGCGAAGAACGACTTTCGATCGACGCCTTCGACTCGAACCATCAGAAGATAGCTGCCGTTTCGCTTCACGGCTCCAGCATTGAAGGCCGCGTTGAACCCGATGCGCTCCAGCAAAAGGGGATTCGTGTCATAGCTGAGGTCGTAGCGCCAGAACGGAGGAATATGCGCAGCGGTCACGACCGGGTTTTCGTAGCGGTTCACAATACCGTTCTCACTGGCATGCATCTGGTTGGGTCGCCGGATCAGAGCTTCATATTCGTGTTCAAGGTGCTCGATCGCAGTTCTGAACTCTTCTCGTGTCATGTTCATTCGTTCCAATCTGGTCAGGATCAGTTCTATTCTGAAATGTCCCGCAGAAAAAGGGTTAGGGGATCCTGGTAAAAGCGGCGGAAATCTGCAGCTGACGGGTGCTGCGGGTGAGGGCCGTAGAAGTGATTCGATTTGTCCTGGGCATTGGCATTCCGCCAGACCAGTACCCAGGTGAGGTGTTTTGCCTGAGGGGACGCCGTCAGTGCATTGAGCAGGATCGAGGTAAACCAGTTGGGATTGGAGAGGCCTTCGAGGCCCGTTTCGGTCCAGGCCGGTAGTTTTCCCCTTTCGCCGGCCAATCGGACGACTGCCTGGATTTGCCGGGCGAGGTTCTTCCGGGAACGTTCTTCCGAGTCCCTGACATTGGCGTAGTCGTCAAAACCGAGGATATCGATGTACTCATCTCCGGGATAACGTTCCAGGTATTCAGCTTCGCTCTGGAATGTGTTTGGGGAGTAGGCATAGAGGAGGGAATGCACACCCTTTCGGTCCCTCAGGTATTCGACTGTAAACCGCCAAAGACTCTTGTACTCCTCCACGCTGCAGTGAGCGGCACCCCACCAGAACCAGTTACCGTTGTGTTCATGCCAGGGCCTGAAGATCAGCGGAACCAGTTCGCCGTCGACTTGCAGGTCGTTGGCGAATGCGGCAAACAAGTCCAGCTTTGAAAGGAATTTCCCATGAAGGTCACCACCGGGAAGGATACGTTGAACGCTGCGGGTCGTGTCCCAGGAGTTGGAGTCATTGGCAAGATTGACCATGTGCCAACTGACGGTATTGATTCCTCCGCGTCGATGGATATCGATCATCCACTGCTGCATCTTGTCGAAACTTACGCCATCCAGGTTCCGCTCTTTTCCCAATTCGCCCAGATCCCAGCCGGAGACCGCCGGAAAGTCTCCACAGACGTCAAACACGTCTGAACGAACCTCCTCTTCTTTCCAATGCACTCCGTAGGCCCGATCATCCTGGTGGCCGAACAGGGTACCGAGCCGAGAGAGACGATGCAGTTTCGCAAACAGTGTTCTGACATTGGCATCAGCGTCGGGATCACTGGGACTGGGAGTTGGTGTGAAGGAAGCGTTAGCGGTCCAGAGAACCCCGATGGTCAGCAGTGTTGCAATCCTGTTGAGTTTCATGCGTGCCTCTGCGGTGAGTCTATGACAAACCGGCGATCCGGGCCAGCCCCGGGGACAAGCTGGAAGCTTGTCGTACGACAACCCTCTGGGTTGTCTCTTTCGAGATGCCGGGGGACAAGCTGGAAGCTTGTCTTACTTTTCGGTCCAGTGGAGGCGGCCGATGGTGAAGAACAGCTGGCCGGTTTCATTCGAGCCCCAGCTGCCTCCGATGAGGACTGGGCCGATGACCGAATCGATGACGAACCCTCCGGAGATGCTCTGCCGAAGCCGGCAACTCATATCCAGGTTGTAGGCGTTGCCAATTTCGTACCAGGTTGCCAGGTAGAAACGGTTGGTGAAGATTGGGGAAGAGTCACCGACCTGATGGAGGTAGCCGGCTGACCCGAAAAGCATTCGAGAGCCTCGAAACTCGTCCTTGGAGAAAGCGCTCAACCGAAGCGGGCCTCCCAGAACGAAGCTGTGTTGAGGCGCTGAATCTTTATCGATGGTGTTTCCCGCTGCGGCGGAGAGGACGGCGATTCCGCGGCCCTGGACTGGGATGAAACCGCTCACCCTTGCGAAGAGCTGGGAAAACGATCCGGAGTATCCGGCACTTTGAAAGAAGTGTGCTGCTCCGGCATTCACCAGCAGCCCCGACCGAGGGATGACTGCGGATTCCAGATTGTCGTAGATCCAGCTTGCCTGCAGTTTCGAAACGGTTCCTTCGACAGACGGTAAAAGTGGATCTCCGGTCCGAACCCGCGCGGTTTCATGTCCGATCTCGTATCCGATCCGGGCCTCACTGCGAGTCCGGCCAAAACCGTACCCCAGGTCAAATCCGGCGGTGGTCGAAGTCAACCGGTACTCGGCCAGACGATCACCGTTTTCGGCCAGATAGGTGATGGAGCGTTCCATCTTGCCATGGGGAGCAACGAAGAAGCCTTTTCCCAGGGGCTGGTAGAGTTCTCCTCCAAGCAGCCAGGGCTGGCCGATCCCCAGATCGACCCGCAGCTCTGAGCCGAGTCCAGCTGGGCTCAGGACCGTCATTCTACCTCTCAAACCAAAGTCAATATCATCCAGCTCAGAACCATCGATATCGATCCCAAAGCGAACGAAGGGGGGGCCGTACTTCTTTTCGCGGACCTGGACAGTGAGAAGGTCCCCCTGGCTTGTAGGGGTGACTCGATAGCCCAGCCCATAGAGGAAGCCCGAACCGTAGAAAGCGTTCAGCTCCGACTCCAGTTCGGCCGGATCCAGCTCGGAATTCCTGTGATGGGAGAGGCTCTTCTGAACCCTCTCGGCACTCTTGCTGTCGGTGCCGGCTACCCGGATTTCGCTCGGCGTCCGGGAACCGGTCTTTCTCCGGCTGGAGCGCCGCTGGAGATGTTCTGCCCAGTCGCTTTCTGACACCGAAAGCGTTTTGAGGAACTGGGCTTTAGCTGCGGCTGCTTCGTATCCTTTTTGCTGGATCTCCCTGAAATCATCGAATTCGAGAGTGCCCCACTTGGCAACGTCGGGTCCGAGCACGAGGTCGGCGAGGGCCAGGTTGCGCCGGACCTTGTCGAGCATCATCACATTGATCGATTGATCCAGAATGCCGGGCAGTGACTGCAGTTCGCTGGCGTTCTTGAGAGGGGCGCCGACGTCGACAGCGATTGTCAGTGAAACCCCCAGTTGCCTGGCGACATCAACGGGAACATTGTTGAGCATGCCGCCATCGGCCAGGATCAGTCCGCTCCTCTCCACCGGTGTGAAGACTCCCGGGATCGCCATCGTGGAGCGGAGAGCGGAGGAGAGGGAGCCGTCTGCCAGAACCACCTCCTGAGCGTTACCCATGTCGGTGGCGACACAACGGAACGGCGTGGGAAGCTCGTCGAAGCTGGCCAATCCCGAGTAGGGAAGCGTCAGACGATCGAAGAGCAACCCTATAAAGTGACCCGAGTTGAGCCCGGCTGGACTCGACAACTGCCAATTCTTGAGGCCGAGCTCGAAGTCGATCGGATAAAATCTGCTGTCCTGTTTCCGACGGAAATTGAGATCGTTGTATCTTGGCGATGAGGCAAGCAGCGTATTCCAGTCGAGTTCGTCGAGCAGAGCAGACATTTCGTCTGCACTGTAGCCCATGGCATACAAACCGCCGATGAGCCCGCCAATACTGGTTCCGACGACGTAGTCGACTGGAATCCGGTTCTCCTCGAGCCAGCGGATGACTCCGACATGGGATAGACCGCGCGCCCCCCCACCGCCGAGTACCAGCCCGATGCTGGGGTGCTCCTTTGGTTCCGGCGGGGCAGCTGAGATGAAACTGAACAGCAGGAGGGGAATCAAGAGGCAGACTAGAAGCCCCTGAGCTCTACCTGAACTCTTGTCTCCCTGACTCTCTGCCTCTTTCATATGTGGGGCGGATCAGCCGTGGTTACAGGGACCTTCAGGTCCCGGCTGCAGCTGACCTCCGGTTTCAACGGTCTTTCTCTTGGCCAAGAGGAAATCGAGTGTTTCGTTGATCGTCATCCCATCTCTCGAACAAGAATGGAATCGTGCATCGGCCCCAAACTTGGATTCAATAGTCTGAACGAGCGTTTCGCGAGGGATTGGCCCTCCGGCACTCAAGATGATTTCCAGGACACTGTGAGCATGGATCGAGTTACTGTTCATCAAACCTCTCAAATTAATTAGACTCGCAAGCTAGACGATCGCATTCCCCTGACTTGCGAGGGCTTTCTCAATCGTCACCAGATCTGTATCTGACAAATCTACCACACCCGCTTTGGCGTTTGCCTTCGCCTGAGCTTCATTTCGGATACCGACCAGGGCGTGGGTAACCCCCGGCTGGGCAATTGTCCAGGCGATCACCAACTGAGCAAGGGTGAGCTGGTAGCTCTCCGCGATCGGTTCCAATTCTCTTAATAGAGAGGCCACCTTCCGGCGATTCTCCACGGTGAAACGCTTGTTCCACGTCCGCAGGTCCCCTGCTCCGAACTCGCGGTCTGGCCCGATCTTTCCTGTCAGCAGTCCGTTCGCCAGGGGTGAATAGGCCAGCATCGCGACATCGTGCTTTCGGCAGTAGGGGAGGGATCCCGACTCGAGCTTGCGATCGAGCATGCTGTACTTTTCCTGATCGGCGTCCAGTTGACCGACGGAACGGTACTTCTCCATGTGATGGACTTTGGCGTTGCTGACGCCGATCGAGCGAATCTTGCCTTCGGCTTTCAACTCCAGCAGAGTGGCCATCGTATCTTCTATGGGCGTTGTCTCCTCCTGCCAATGGGTTTGGTAAAGATCGATCGTCTCGATCTGGAGTCTCCGCAGGCTCTGTTCGACTTCCCAGCGGATCGACTCAGGGCCGAGGAATCGATAGACATCGTAGAGAGCGCCGTCACTTCCGCGTTGCTGAATCCCAGCTTCATCACTCGAGAAATGATAATTTCCCTGCTTCGGGAAATCCTTCTGCCATCGCAGTCCGCATTTCGTGGCTATGATGACTTCGTCCCGGCGACCGCGGATCGCCTTTCCGACGATTTCTTCTGATCGACCAAAGCCGTAGATAGGCGCCGTATCGATGAAGTTGATACCGGAATCGATCGAGGCCTGGATCGCCCGTATGGACTGGTCATCATCCTGCCCGCCCCAGAGCCATCCACCGATGGCCCAGGCTCCCAGGGAAACCGCCGAGGCAGAGATTCCCGATTTTCCAATTAGTCGTTGCTTCATTGTTCGTCCGTAAGGGGTAGTTCCTCGCGTTGGAGCCGGGAACGAGCTAACTCGTCACCCTGTCACTTAGTTGACTGGTTGACTCGTTAACCCGTTCACTCGTTCACTGTTTACTTGTTGAAGACGACCTTGTCGATCGCCTGTTTGGTCAGCTTGACCGCTTTCCAGTCATCGGTCTTGATATCTTCTGCTGACTTCGGGCGGTCCTCTCTCGAGCGGCGGATACTGGATTCGATACCCCAGAATCCGGTGAACCCGGAATCCTTTGAAATCTGGAGCAGCTTCTCGAGGTCGTACCTCGGGTGGCTCCCATCGGGCTGCCATCCTGCCTTCACCGAGACACCTTTGGCATAGGGCATCGCCTTCTTAACGGCGTCGTAGATATCGACCCCCTCGTTGTAGTTGCCGTAATCGGGGAGAGTGCCAAAGTGGGGACTGTCAACCTTCTTGATCAAGGCAGGGAGCCAATCAGGATCGGAAGAGAGTCCACCATGATTCTCGATTACGATGTTGATCTTGGCTGCTTCACCGTACTCCACGATGGACGAGAAACATTCCGCGGCCCGTTCCAGGGCATCGGTGTCCTCCGCTGGGTTGTTACCGCCGCCGCGGGCGTTACAGCGGATGGCGTGGCAGCCCAGGTAGGCTGCAATATCGATCCATTTGCGGTGGTTGATCGCTGCTTGTTTTCTGACGGCCTTGTCCTTGGAGACCGTATCTCCTTCACCGTCGACCATAATCAAGACGTTCTTTACACCATGATCCGCAGCAGCCTTGTTGAGCCGGTTCAGGTAGGTTTCGACAGGTACTTCGAAAAATGAAGTAACGTACTCGATGCCGTCAATGCCAAAATCCTCGCGACAGATCCGCGCAACATCTGTGAGCTTCCAGACTCCAGCTCGAAAGCTCTGGACGATCGACCAGGTTGCCAAAGAAATGGCATTCTCTTCCGGCCGCGGATGGGCGACAGCAAGATGGCTCAGTGTTGGGGCGATTCCCAATGCGGCCCCGGCTGCTGCTGAATTCTGAATAAAACTTCTTCTTGATAGAGACTTCACGGTTCTCCCTCCTAGTTACAGTTATTACAGTCGTGCGATTATCCCACTCGATTCACTGACGCATCAATAGCTGGGCCCGAAGAGGATGCCATTGAGGAACAACAGGTTGAGTCCGTCGAAGTGGGCACGGAAGTTCGGATCCTGGGCAAATGCAACCAGGTGACCTGAGCCGACCTCTTGATAGATAAGGTAGCTGGAGCCTGCAAGCTGGTCCAATGATTCTTTCCAGCTGAACCCTCCCAGCACCAGGTCTTCCCTTTGGGTAAACCGGGCGATGTTGATGCCCTTGTCCAGCTTGATCGGAGTGAAGATGTTTCTCCCCTGGACCATGACGGCTGCATCCCGCTCGTAACCTGCGCCGAGCCAGTGCTCGGAATCGATCAGGATTCGGAGAATGGCTCCGGGTGTCGAAGCCGGCAACTCCCTCTCAGGTTCAATCGAGACGGATCCTGGTTCACCTGCGGGTTTTTCCGCGTCTTTCGATTTCGGATCTTTCCGGAACTCGCGCAGGGTTGCCAGAAGCCCTGCCTCTTCGGAGGCCGCCCAGACCGTGGCCGAACCCAGGGTGATAAGTGTCCCCCCTTGACTCATCCATTCGCTCAATTGTCCAGCACCGGCTTTGCCGAGAAGCATTTCGAGACTGATCCCGCTCCGGTTCATGGTGTCGGGGAGAATCAGAACGTTGTACTTCTTCAAGTCAATCGAGCGGACGGCTGAACCGTGGATGACCGTGACATCGAGGTCGTACTGCTGCTCCAGCAGATAACGGGTCCATCCTGCTGAGTAGGGATGCGTCGGAGGGCCCCAGACGAGGGCGATACGCGGAGGCTTGATGTAACGGACATAGTTGCTGCCGAGGTTGACCCCTTCATCCACCCAGCCAGTATCAGTGGAATAGACCTGGGCACCACTCGATTCTGAGATCTCGCGGATCATCGACTCGAGGTTTGGTGGGTTGTCCCTGAGTTTGACAATCAGCGATCCCACTGGGTAGAGGACACCGTCGAGAACGAACGAGCGTTCTGTCGTGTGGACACGAACACCGTGAGCGAGGAGTTTTACGAGCGCGCGAGCCGAGGAAACCCTGTTCCAGGGTATGAGGTAGGCCAAGTGGGCTGGTTCGCCGAAGACCTGACCCGGGGACGAAGCAGGCTGATCCAGCAACTCAAAACTTCCCTGGCTCGCCGCTTCTGCAATCCAGGTTTCGATCCCGAACATCTGGGGGAGGGCCCAGGCCGTGACATCGTAGATCTGGTCGGGTTCACGGTTCTCCTGCCTCCGAAGTTGCTCCTCGACGAACGATTCTTCCATTGGAACAGTCGGATCGAGGAGTGTCTGCAAGAGAGGACTTGAGGGCTGGGCCAGAGAGATCACGAAGGTTCCTGCCGGGAATTCTGTCTCAACTGGTGCCACCGACAGGCTGGAGCGAACCTGGGAGTTTCTGAAGGGGCTGGTAGACTGCTTGACCTCAACTCCCTGTTCCTGAAGAATCCGGATTAACTTGGCGAGGCGATCCCTGTCGCCTCGTGCGGGGAAGATGTATTCCTTGATCGGGCCATCCAGCCCTTTCTGAATCGCCGATTTCCGGAAGTCGTAGTAGTCCCGGAGCAGTTCGCTGCGATGCTCGGCGGCGTTTTCAATCGTGGAAAGCGAGGCGATGAAATGGTGCTGGATCGCGTCGCTGTAATGTAGCCTGGTCTCGTCGCTGCGATCGACGACCAGCCCTCGAACAGAGGCCTGTTCATAGAGGATTCCGATCGCTCCGTGCATCGCCGGCCAGGATGACCCGTATCCCGGGTAGAAGGCATCGAATACCTCTTTGGTGAAGTAGTCGAACCCGAAGCTGTCGAACCATCGTGCCGCGTTCCTCCCGAAACTCGACAGCCAGTGAGCTTGCCGTTCGCTGACATGGGGGCTCTGAGGTGGTGACGGGGGAGGGAAGAAGAATGTGGCATTTGAGCCCATTTCATGCTGATCGGCGAACACGATTGGGCGCCATTCGAGGAAGGCTCTCACCCGGGCTCTGGATTCGGGTTGTGACATTACGAACCAGTCCCGATTCAGATCGAACAGGTAGTGGTTCGTTCTGCCACCGGGCCAGGTCTCAACATGCTCGACGGCGTCCGGGTCGGGATTCGGTCGCCGGCCGCGGTTCTGGTTAAAGAAACCGATAAAGCGATCTCGGCCGTCGGGGTTCTGAATGGGATCGACGATAACCACACACTCTTCGAGAATCCGGTTCACCGGTTCGTTGTTCCGCGCTGCCGCCAGGTGGTAGGCGAGGAGAAGAGCGGCTTCGGGGCTGGAGGTCTCATTCCCGTGGATGCCGTATGTGAGCCAGACCACGGCGGGTAGTTCCGGAATTAACTCGGCAGCTTCCTGGTCTGAGACCGACCTCGGGTCCGCCAGTCGCTGCATTGCCTGGCGGATCTGTTCCAGCTTCTGCTGATTCGCTGCGGAAGTGATCGTGAGGTAGATGAGCTGGCGACCTTCCCAGGTTTCACCAGAACGCACGATTTGAACGAGCGGTGATCTGCTTGCCAGTGTCTGCACGTATTCGAGGATTTCGGCGTGGGTGGTCAGGTCATCCCCCCAGTCGTGTCCGACAACGCTTTTCAGATCCGGGATTGTCGGGTCGTACTCGGTTCCGGGCAGGTAAGGGAGCCGGGGTGCAGCTAAGGCTGGCGCCCACATGAGGAGGCTCAGAGCGATGATTCCGAATCTGTAATGTTTCATCCTGAAGTCATCCTTTCGAGGCCATCCTAATTCACTCCGCCATCCCGGGCAATCTCCCGGTGTCGAAAGGGCCGACGAACTCCTCTGCGGGCATCCGGGCGTGGGCGCAGTGTTAGACTGACCGCGTGGGACACATGAATATCGTTTTTGAACTCAGCCTTTTGCTGGCCGCGGGCTTTGCTGCTGCGCGTCTGGCTCGGCTGGCCTATTTGCCGGCGGTCTCAGGATATATCCTGGCGGGTATCGCACTGGGTCCAACCGGCTTTGATATTTTCGGGAAGGACCTTGCTGCCTCCGAGATGGGGGTGTTTACCAATATCGCGTTGATGCTCGTCGCTTTTGGGATTGGCGAGCGCTTTGATTTGCAGCAGCTTAGACCCTCTGCGAAGGCTTTGATCCGGGTGAGCTTGGGTGAGATCGGACTGACCTTCCTGCTCGTCTGCCTGGGTGTAAGCTTTGCGGCCTGGGCCACTATAGATAACGAAGGGTTTGCCGGTGGTTTCTCCTGGCTGGCCTCGCTGGGACTGGTGGCCGGTTCGATTGCCGTAGCCACCGCTCCGGCTACGGTTGTTGTTGTCATTCGGGAACTCGAGGCCTCAGGGCCGGTTTCACGGCTGGCGCTCTCAAGTGTCGTGGTCAACAACGCGATCAGTGTGACCCTGTTTGGCCTGACGGTGGCCGCCAGCAGGAGCCTGTTGGGGGTAGAATCCGGCTCGGGACCACTGCTCATCGTTATACCGATTCTGAAGACAGTGGCAGCCTTGCTTCTGGGAGTTCTGATTGGGTTCTTGACCGATGTCCTGGTACACCGTCTGACGCGGCGGGATGAGGTGTTGATCGTCGCACTGGCAGCCGTCTTCTTCTGTGGCGGATTGGCTAGTCTTCTAGGGCTTTCATCGATTCTAGCCGGGGTAGCCGCAGGGTTTGCGGTGGTCAACCGGGATCGGCGTGATGTCCGGGCTTTTCGGGCACTCAACGATTTTGAACCGCCGCTCTACGGCATCTTCTTTGCTCTGGCAGGTGCTGAGCTCGATTTGGCTGAGTTGGCGGCAGGTGGCATTGTCGGGGTTGTCTTTGTTTTGACCCGGGCCGCCGGAAAGTATTTTGGAGCCTGGTGGGGAGCCCGTTCAGCGGGCTTGCCGGAAGTTCATCAAAAGTCCCTGGGCCTCGGCCTGATGCCCCAGGCAGGCCTGGCGATCGCTCTGGCTTTTCTGATTCGGCAGGATCCTTCGATGGAAGCGATCCGCTCGGTTCTACTGAGTGCCATCATTACGAGTGTTGTCGTCAACGAACTGATCGGTCCTCCTCTGGTGCGTCTGATGGCCTTGCGTGCCCGCGAGATTCAGCGCCCCATTCGGGAACCCGACGAAGCAGTGGAAGACGAAGAAAACGCGATTGTCAGAGTTGCTGGCTGGACGGAACCGAAACTGGTTCCCGCTCGATTTCCCGATGGCTATGTGCTCTTTGGGCTGAGTCATCCGGGGACAACGACTGCTGTGACCCGCCTCGCGACATTGATGAGTCACCATTTCAAAGCGGCTCCCCTCGCTGTACGGATAATCACTGGTGAACAGCCGGATAGCTTCTGGAACGAAGAGCCGGACCGGCAGTCACGCGCGCTTTTCTCGAAGGCAAGACTTGAAGCGGGGCGGCTCGGATATCCTCTCCGCACCGATTCTGAGTACGCCCTGGATACGGCGGAGGGAATCCTGCGCGTGGCCGAATCGGTACCGGCGCAGGCGATTGTGCTGGGACATCCGTTCAGTCGACGGGTTGCCCCGTTCGAACGAATCGTGGATGCAGTCGCCCGGGAAAGCATCTGCCCTGTGGTGGTCGCAAAACTCCAGGGTACGCTGGAAATCCAGAGGATTCTCGTCCCGCTGACTGATCTCGACGAGATGAATGTGGTCGCCCCCTTTGTTTCGGCCTTCGGCGGTCTTCCGGGGCGCGAAGTGCACTTTCTCCGTCTGCTTCCTCATGAAACGCCCGAAGCGGAGCGGGAGACGCAGAGCCTTGAACTGGAGTCGAGGATGCAGTTGTTGCATCTGGCGGGAACAGGTTCGGCCATTGGAACGGAATCTCGAATGCACTCAATCCTCAAGGAAGCGGAACAGCACGATCTGGTCATCATGAGCGCGAGTGGGCAGCGTGGATTGCGCCGGGTGTTCTTTGGCTCCCTTGCCGAAGACGTCGCTCTACGGATCGAACAGCCGATGTTGTTGATCCGTGGGGGAATTGAGTCCCGCCCTCTCGAGGGATTCCGCTAGCCCGTGGAGTCCCGTTTTTCACCCGGGAAAGGGCCTAGCCCCCATTCTTGACGACGAGAACTGAGCAATCGGCCTCGTTGAGTACGCGGTTGACCGTGCTTCCGAGCGGCAGGTCCTCGAGGGCGCCGAAGCCTGTTCCACCCATAACGATCAGGTCGGCGTCCCAAACCCGAGCGTTTTCGAGAATCTCGGTAAATGCTCTGCCGCTGGTAATCTCGCTGTGTACCGATAACTTTGCCAGTTGATCTGCCACTGAGTTCTGAAGAGCTTCCAGCGACTGCTTGGCTTTCTCTTCGACCTGAAGGGTCAGATCACTGAGTCCGTCGGGCTCAAACCAGCCCGATGCAAGCGGCTGAACCTCTATAGCGTGAAGAATGAAAAGCTTGGCCTTATTGGCCTGGGCCAGCTGGACAGCCTCGTCAAATGCCTGGTTCGAGCGAGGAGAAAAATCGACCGCACAAAGGATCCGCTTGAAGCTCATATTGACCTCCTGGGCTTGATCTCGAGCCCTCTGACCTGATTATCTCTCAAGCAACCGGTGTTGTCGCGTGATTCTCCTGTCTGCTTTTCCTATAGTGTGGTATCAGAATGACGGTGGGTCTTTAGATGCTGAGTTGGAGGATCAAAGGAAGGAAGGCCATGCGACGTACCATCATCAACTGGGGATCAATGCTGTTCTTACTGCTCGGGCTCATGACAGGGTGCGGTCAGGAGGACGGCTGGGTGGAGATGTTCGACGGAGCCAGTCTGAATGGCTGGAAGGCGGCGGAAAGCCCCGAATCATTTCAGGTCGTCGACGGGACGATCGTTGCCGGCGGACCCCGTGGTCACCTCTATTACGTCGGGAAGGATGGCGCCGCCACGTTCAAGAACTTCGAGTTCACCGCCGAGGTGAAAACCACCCCGGGGTCAAACTCCGGAATCTACTTCCACACAGCGTTTCAAGAGGAAGGGTGGCCGGCCAGAGGCTACGAATGCCAGGTTCTCAATTCGAACCGTCCGGTTCCGGACGGAGAGTACGTTGAACACAAGATGACCGGGAGCCTGTACGCGATTCGAAACGTCTGGAAACCGATTGTCCCGGATAACGAGTGGTTTCGGTATCACATCCTGGTCCAGGGAAAGACGGTGCAGATCCGGATCAACGATCTGCTGGTTGTCGACTATACGGAATCCGAAAGCCCACCTCGACTCGACGAGATGCAGGAGCGGTTGATTTCGAGTGGTACCTTCGCCCTGCAGGGACATGATCCGGACAGTTCCGTTTCCTATCGGAATCTGCGAGTCCGAAGGCTGCCCGATGATTCTCCTTCCCTCGGTGTACCTCAACCCGATCTCGAACTCGAAAGACACCTGATCGAACTGAGCGGCAGGAACTTCCCGCTGATCGATCTGCACGGCCATTTGAAAGGGGACCTCACCCTGGATCAGGTTCTGGAAAGGGCCCGACTCTATGGGTTCACCTACGGGCTGGCCGTCAACTGTGGTCTTTTCATGACCTACCCGGATGAAGGCGCTTTGCGAGAATTCCTGATGGAGTACCAGCGCAATCCTTTGACTTATCTGGCGATGCAGGCCGAAGGCAGGGAGTGGACTGAGATCTTCTCGGAGAAGATTCGGGAGGAGTTCGACTACGTCTTTAGCGATTCAATGACCTGGACCAATGATGACGGGAAACGGATGCGGCTGTGGATCCCCGAGGAAACTGAAGTCGGAGATCCCGAGAAGTTCATGCAGATGTTTGTCGATCGAACGGTCGGGATCCTCGAGAATGAACCGATCGATATCTACGTGAATCCCACCTACCTTCCCGATTCGATCGCGTCTCAGTACGATGAACTCTGGACCGAGGAACGCATGGATCGCGTCATCCAGGCGCTGGTTGAAAACGAGATTGCGCTTGAAATCAACGATCGACGCAGGATACCCAGCCCTGCGTTTCTGAAGCGGGCCAAGGCGGCGGGTGTGAAATTCACTTTTGGAACGAACAACGGAGGCGCCGACGATTTGGGGCACTTGGCTTATTGCCTCGAAATGACCGAAGAACTGGGCCTGGAATCTTCCGACATCTGGATGCCGGAGGTTCGATAGGCGGAGGGGAGGGACGCTGAGGCTTGCTGTATTCCCTGGCTGCTGACCTGACGGTCGGACTACACCTTTTCTTCGTGCTATTTGTCCTCTTCGGGGGGCTCTGCGTAGTCCGTTGGCCGAAGGCCGTGTTCGTTCACATTCCCTCCGTCTTCTGGGCTGCCCTGGTTGAACTGGCCGGCTGGATCTGTCCTTTGACACCTCTCGAAGTCCGGTTTCGACGGATGGCTGGTGAAGCAGGTTACGAAGGGGATTTCCTCGCCCGCTACCTCGTACCCGTCCTCTATCCAGAAGGCCTGAACCGGGAAGTCCAGGTGCTGCTTGGAATCGGCGTCGTCCTGTTGAATATTGGCATTTACACCTGGGTGCTCAGACGTCGCTGAGTCATCGATGCTGCCAGGGGATCAGCGCTTTCCAGATCGGGTCCACCCATCTGTCCTGCGAGATATCGAAGGCGATGAAATCGCTGTCGAACTGCCAGTAGGCCCAACTCCAGCCCAGTTTCTCCGCCGTTCTCGCAACAAAGGAGGTCCAGCGAACACGGGACTGGATATCCGCTTTGTCATAGGCGCCGAATTCTCCGAGGAACAGGGGACGATCATTTTCCTGCGCCCACTGTTGGGCCTTCCCGAAATCGGCTTGAATCGCGCGGTTCTCCTCTGCCGTACCGGTCCATTCTATCCCCGAGAGATGGGCCGCATTTTCCGCCCAGGACGCTCCCTGATGGGTGAATCGGAAGGGAAGGTAGTAGTGGATCGTCACGATGATGTTCCGATCCTCTTCCGGGAGTCTGAGATCTTTCAGGTATTCGAAGTTGTTCCAGAATGCCGGTCCGATAATGACGGTCCGATGGGGATTTGTCTGCCGGATGAGTTCCAGCCCTTCACGTAAGTAGAGATTCCACATCTCGGGAGTCAGGTTGCGGTTGGGCTCATTCAGGATCTCGAAGACCAGTTCTCTTCCGTAATCCTTGTAGCGAGGAGCGATCTGTTGCCAGAACGAGAGGAAGCGGCCCTTGTTCCCGACCGGGTCGTCCGCCATTTCGCCAAACTCGTGCATATCGAGTATCGCTGTCAACCCGGCCTGCGTGGATCCGGCCACTGCCCAATCCAGGACCTCGAGCCAGGAGTCATTCAAGGTGTACGGCGGTTCCTTCTGCATGTGTTTGAAGGGATGGAGGTTGATCCTCACACCGTTAAAACCGCCCTCCTCAATCTTCGCAAAATGCCTTTCCTGGAAGCGCCGTTCCTCGAAGTTGAACCAGATTGGGTCGTAGCCAATGATATTGATTCCACGGCCGAGCCGCCGATTCTGTTCTCGAGCAGGCGAATCAACAGCTTGTCCCGAAAGAGAGCGGTCTGTCACTCCACCGAGGAGGAAGGTCAGGGCCATTAAGAAGAGAAACAATCTGGTTTTGATTTTCATTCCGGTCTCCGGTGCGTTCCTGGCGCGCGGCCTTGTTGTCTCTCCCTATTCTAGCGACTTCGAGTCGATTGATCCTCTTGACCGTCCGCCCTCTGTGCTACAAACAGCTCATGCGGGCGATCCTTCTTTCTTTGTTGTGGGTCTTCACTGGGGTGGTTCTGGCCGAAAGTGACCTCCTCACGGGGTACGCCACATTGGATGTTGCATCGGGATCCAGTGCCCCGCATTCGACAGCGCTGTTTCAGTTTCGGAATTCCTCGCAGGTGCTTGTCTGGGAAGCCGCGGTAAGTGCCGCGAGCCCGACGGATTCGGGCTGGATTCTCGTCGATGACCAGGGAGGGGGAAGAACGGGTCTCGCACTTGTGAACGTGTCAGCTCAGGCACAGTCAGTGGTGCTGACGCTCCGAGATCAGCAGGGAACGACACTGGCCGATCGGACGGTTGGGCTGGCTGCAGGCCAACACCTCGCGCTTTTCGTAGCTGAGCTGTTTCCCAACCTTACCTGGGACCGGCTGGGGTCGCTGGAGTTCAGGGTAACGGACGGGAATGAAGCAGTTGCAGCCGTGACGCTTCGCGAGAATCGGAACTGGCAGGATGAAGCTATCTACGCAACACTTCCGGTCATTGAGCAAAAAACGCCTCTCGATTCCGAGAGCTTGTATTTGCCTCAGATAGGTTCAGGGTCGGGACTCGGAACCGACGTGCTGTTGTTCAATTCCAGTTCGGCAACTTCACGAGGAACACTTCGCTTCTACGCGGCTGCGGGCAATCCTCTGTCCTTCTGGATTGATGGCCGGCTGCAGAGTGAGGTGAAGATCGAGTTGAAGGGTTTCGCCTGCACCAAGATCGCCTTGCAGGTTCAGGGGGGAGTCGCTTCAGGATACGCGATGCTGACCGCCGACTCCGGGGAGCATCGATTCAGCGGTGTCGCGCTCTACCGTTACGAAAGGGAAGGCAGGCCGGTTTCGGAAGCCGGAGTTCCTCTCGTCAAGTCGTCGCAGTGGATGTCAACCCTCATCGATCAAGGAGAAGGCCGCGTAGCGATCGCCCTGGCCAATTCGACGCCGCAGACTTCTGGAATAACCCTTTCCTTGTTGGATCGGGAAGGAGTTGAAGTTGGAGCCACAGTCATTGATCTAGTGCCTCATGGACATCTCGCCAGGTTTGTCGATGAACTATTTCCAGGTCTTCCGATCGGTTTCACCGGTTCTCTCGATATGCAGAGCGACCGGGCATTCTCGGGGGTCTCGTTGAAGCTGACTCGAAACACGAGAAGCGATTCGATCTTGACCACGCTGCCATTTGAAGCTCCCGGGCTGCAACAAGCTGGGGAGCAGCTCATTTATCCACAGATCGGCTTCGGGAGTGGTTTCTCAACGCGTTTTTACTATCTCGGAAATGGGGCAGTCCTGGAAAACGGAGGGATGCTCAGCTTCTATGATCCCCTTGGGCGCTTGATGCCTTTGGGCCTTCGGGGTGAAAAACTGGCCCAGGTTTCGTTCACCCTTCCAGGTCGGGGAACGATCTCCATTAGGCCGGGACCTTTCCTGACCATTTCGGGAACCGTACGAGACCAGGTAGATCGGCACCTTCTCAGTGGGGCTCGCATTTCCACCGTTTCGGGGGCAGAAGCACTGTCGAGCAGCCGGGGGTATTTCGAGTTGGCCATCCCGTTGGCCAACGCCGCTGGAGGTCTGGACGTCACCGTCTGTATGCCGGGATATGAACGGGCGTTGCAGGTAATCGAATTGAAAGGGGATGAAGGTTCGCAGGCACTGGAATGGTCAGTCGCGTTGGCGCCTTCGAGCGAGGAGGACTGTAATCGCACGTTGACCGGTTCCCTGCCGAGCGTTTCTGTGCCGGGAGAACGATTGGCGGCATCGATCGGACCGGTGGGTCTGGGAGGTCGTCTGCAGGTAGTTGCATGGGGGCTCGCTGGCAGTCATCAACTCTTTGATGATTACGTGTTGTCAGGTAGCCAAACGATTGCACTCGATTTCGCGACGTTCCCTGAATGGGAATTTGAAGGCTTTGAGCTGAAGTGGACGGTCGGGGGCCTCGAGGAGGTCGACCGTGTTGAAGACCGCTTCAAGGTCCTCGGATCCTATAGCCATACCCGTTACAACATCCCAGACGAAAAAGAGTGTAGTGGTTTGCCCGACCCGTACTGTTATACCCGGGGGGACTGCCGGGTCACCGATTGCGCATGGAACCTGACCGGGCAGGGCCGCTTGGAGTGGTTGGAAGAGGGGCGGGAGAAGGGAAGTGGTTTCAATGCCGCGCTCCAGTTTGTAACGCTCGAGTGGTTCTGCGCCAATCCGGGAGGATGCTCGAGGCGGTTTCGTGAACTGGGTCAAAAGCAGGGTTGCCCCGCCTGCAGTGCAGGTTGGCTGGCCGCTGACGAGACGGTTGCAGTTCGTCCGGATCATCCCGACCTGACCTGCGGCGACCGTGTTTTCATTAAAGGAGAAGGGGTCAAGACCGTGACCGATCATGGACAACTTCCCGAATTGCGACAGCTTGATCACTTTGCCGGCGTATCTGGCTGTGACGTTCCCACGAGTATCGGCCGGAGAGTGACGGTGAAGCTGGAGCAGTAGGCGAGGTTTCGGAGTCTAATGAACGACATGGGCTGGGACAGAGGAATCGGGAATTGGGCCGATCGCTGGAGGCGTTCCTTGTGGATCGCTCTGGCGATTGCCTGCCTTGCCGGAACGGTACTTCAAGGGCGATCAGCTTCAATTCCCTTCGAAGTGGTCAGGTCTGAGATCGGAACGGATGGTGCCCGCCGGGTTTCGCTGAGGCTGGCTACCGGGGCTGGCGGCTTCTTTCAGACCCTCGAGGTGCAGGGCCACTTTGCAGAAATCCACGAAGTCCGGCAACTGGCAGGGGGGAAGCTTCTGGTTCAGGCCTCGCTCGCAAGGGGTGGGAACGTCAGTTTCCTCTATGGTGGTTCGGGTCTCGTTGGAACATTCAAGCATTACGGGGACTCTCTTTCCCCCAGTGGCCGGTTTCTACTGATCAGGAGCTGGTATCCAAGAATGATCGATCCCGTGTTGCGGCGGTCAATTCTTCTCTTATTCGATCTTCAACAGGCGATACTGCGACCGTTCGAACTGGACATGCTGGCCCCGGGGCAGGAATGGCCATCTGCGCTGGTGGATATCCCAGTGATGCCGGTCTTTCCCAGGGAAAACTACGAGCAACGGTCGTTTGACCCCATGCTCGCTGACCCCCATCTCGTCCTCTCTCCTTTCCTCTGGTCGACGGATGACAGCCACCTGGTCTTCATCGCTTTTGACCGCGGTGAGAACGTTCTGATCACGCTCTCCGGGTTCAACGGTCCAGACGGGCTTGAGGTGAAACGAAACCAGATCAACGTTGCGGAGTTGGTGCCATCCCAATGGGACTCCCCGGAAGTTCGCGAGAGGATCAGCAGGGGATACCGTTTCCTCGTCGAGGGAATCGAATGGTCCGAAAGTGGAACGATTCGGGTGCGTCCGTATCCTCAGTACTGGTTGCCGGAAACGGTGGAATTCAGACTGCGTTGAATAAAGAGGGTTCCCTGAGAACGATCAGGATCAGGTGCTTGAACTTGAATCCTTACAGCAGAAGGCGCAATAGAGAGTGTGCATTCAACCTCACGGCAACTTGGGAACCCTCCCGTTTGACCGAAGGCGATATTAGCAGACTCGGGTGACAAATTCAATGCAATGCGTTGTTTCAGGATGCGTTCAATTTTGAAATGGTTATTAGATTCTGCGAGTGGTCAGGAGTTTTCTTTTTTCCGGTGGAGGTTACGCTGGTCTACTCGGACGATGGATCGACACCTGGGGTGAGTGACTTCCGCGAGGTTCGGCTCTGACTGGGGTGAGGGGGAGTTAGGAGACCGACCGCAACCTTTCAGCCTTCAGGACGAGGTCTCTGCCCAGGTGTTTCGCGCGATAGAGAGCCTGATCTGCCGCCTCGAAGAGTGAGTCGCCGTCGAATCCGATATCGGGATAGCTGGCGACACCGACCGAGACTGTTACCGAAGCGCCGGGGATGGCGATATCGGTGAGGTCGATTCGAGCGACGCAGGAGCGGAGTTCTTCGGCTCGGGCCAGGCATTCTGTCAGGGAGATTTCGGGAAGGAGAACGACAAACTCCTCGCCCCCGAAACGGCACACAACATCGGCAGCGCGGACGGTCCGTGCCAGGTGCTCGCCGACTCGTTTGAGTACGCGGTCTCCGGAGGAGTGACCGAAACGGTCATTGAACGTCTTGAAGTTGTCTAGATCCAGCACCATCAGGCCCAGTGTCGTTTCTTTCCGCCTGGCTCGGGCTAGTTCCTTTTCCAATGTGTCTTCGAGGTAGCGACGGTTGTGTAAACCTGTCAAAGGATCCCGGGTAGCCTGTTCCTTGAGGAGTGTGCGCAGTCTGACATTTGAAAGGGCGACAGTGATGTGTTCTGCAACTGCTGTGGCCAGTTGTTTGACGGAGGTCTGATCCGGTTTCCTCGGTGACTGGGGCGAACTCCACTGCAGATGGAGGATTCCTGAAGTATTCGCCTGAGCCTGGAGCGGGACACAGACATGAAAGTCAATTTCTTTGCCCTGCAGGTGGGAGCAGAGATTGTAGTCTCCATGATCCTCGGCGATGAATACCTGGGCTCGACGGAAAGCCCAACAGGATGCGGGAACAATGGTGTCGCCTTCGAAATGAGGCTTATTCCAGTGAGAAGCGAGGGTCATATTCTCACGGCTGATGTCATTGAGATAGAGTCCTCCTGCCGCCGTGGGAAACAACTGAATGCAGTAGCGGCTGACGATCTCGGCTATCTCATCTTCGTTCTGGCAGATGTGCAGTGTTTCAGCCATCTCGTTGAGCAGTGAGATCTCGATTGTCTTCTCCTCGAGCTTACAAATCGTCTCAGAGAGTTCTTTGTTCGCATCGGCGAGGGCGCGCTCAGTTTCGCGGAGCTTTGTAATATCGGAGATGAATCCTTCGAGGTAGATCACGTTCCGGTCTTTCCCAATGACTGGGATCCCGTTTTCCCAGACCCATCTGGTCTCGTCTTCCGAGGTCTGCAGTCTGTAGATCAGCTCGAATGCTTCGAGCTCTTCGATTGCGGAATGGACCGCAGCGCTGACCTGTTCGCGATCGTCCGGGTGGATGAGATCGAGGTAGGAACGTTTCCCAGTCGTGACCAGATCCCTCGGACGAAATCCGGTCATTCCCCTCAGGCCTTGACTGATAAACAGCATGGTTCGGCCTGCATCGGGCTTACACCGATAAGCGGCTCCGGGCAGGTTCCGGATCAGGTTCGCAATCGACTGACGACTATCTTCCAGGTCGCGCTCTGCATTCCTTCTTTCGACCTGTTCCCGGTTGAGCACCAGGATCAAAACCGAGATCGAGAGTCCGACGACTTCGATAAACCAGGTGACGTCCAGGCCGGAAATCTGGTTCGTGAGGATCGACTCGAAGGGGCTCTTGACTGACCCGATTCCGTGAAAGATGAAGAAAAGGGCACAGACGAGCGATCCTTCCATGTGACCTTTGGAGAAGAAAAGCAGCAGTACGACTCCCAGTGCGATGCGGATCAGCCCACCGGGCACCATCAGGAGTACTGAAAGGAAAAAGGAGTCCTGGAAGGCTGGAACTACCGAAAGACCACCGATCTCAAGGACAAAGCTCTGGAGCAGTGGTGAGATGTAGACCAGAACGATGCTGGTGCTGAAAGCCACATAACCGATCCCCACCCAGAGGGGAAACCGCTGTTTTACAAAGCTCAGGACGCCCCAGGCCAGAAGACAAGTCACCGGAATGTACAGGAGATCGCAGATACGGTACCAGGCGCCATCAATGGTTGGATCAAGGCCTCCTGCAATCAGGATTCCGACTCTCGTCGCCTCGAGTAACCAGGCGAGAGCCACTGCAATCATCAGGCGGGAATGGTGTCTCGTGTAGAGAGTGAGGAACGTCGACCCGAATAGCAGGTAGGTCAGAATAATAACTGTAAGAAACTGAACATCCATCTGCGCAAGCACCCAAGCGTTGTTAATTTAAGGGGCATTCTATGGGAACTCCTCTCTTCGTTTTGTGATCTGAATCTCAATGCGAAGGTTTTCAGGCTCGGGTTTTGGGGGCGACAAGGTG
Source organism: Acidobacteriota bacterium (assembly GCA_020350445.1). Classification (GTDB taxonomy): domain Bacteria; phylum Acidobacteriota; class UBA6911; order RPQK01; family JAPXNP01. Next base: position 2,909,496 of record CP070717.1, read on the forward strand.
ACGGCAATCACAGACGTATCAAGAGATTCCGCTCAGAATTAGGATGCAGAGAAAGAAGGTTCACTGAGCGGAGGTTCTGTGAGAAGTCTAAAGAAGTTGATACAAAAGGCTCGACGGGCTTCGCGGTCTTTGCAGGTTCTGCGGCGGACCGTGCTTATCCTGGGGTTTGCAGGTTTGTTTCTTCTTCCCGTCGAGGCGGCGACGTTGACCGGAATCCGTGAGGGGACGCATCCTGACTTTACGAGGGTGGTGTTCGAATCGGATGAGTTTGTCCGATTTGAGGAACCATCCGTTCCTGAAAGCGGAGTCTACGAAATCCGTTTCACTTCCGTCTCGAGTCCGCTTCCCGAGAGGCTCTCATTTAGTGAAGCAATCGAACGGATCAACCTTAACCGGGAAGGAAATCTGCTGACGGCCCGAGTGATCCTCTCGTTTCAGAACTTCAGACCGAAGCTCTTCACTTTGAGCGGACCCGACCGGGTTGTCGTGGACTTCTTTTTGGAAGACGCTCCCCGTCAACCGGTTGCAGATTTTCGGGAAACAACCCTCGATTTGGCGGGTCCGAAAACGGAGGATCGGCCCAGGGTTGAAGATTTAAGCGCTCAAACGGTTCTGATCAACGCCAAGGGCCAGCCTGGTTTGGCATCGGAGTCGAGCCGTTCGACGAGACTTGCGGGGATTTCGGCTGAAGCTCCCCTTCAGCTTGTTGGGCTGCTTGGCCTAAGCCTGGTAATGGTTGCCATGGCCTTTGTTTGGATCAAGAAGGTACGTCGCGAAGGTCTGGTGAGGTCGAAGCCGGGTCCTGATCGCCGACGGAGTCAAAAGATCGCTGACCTGGATCTTCGAATCCAAAGGGAGCTCGTTGAATACCATCGGTTGACGGGGCTGAAGAAGCTATGACGGACTACACTGAAAAGAATCTGGGGTTTGGCCTTTCGAAAGAGGAGAAGGCAGAACTGACCGCGCTGATTCGGCAGGGACAGGAATCAGCGGGCTTTGAGATGGAAATGTCGACTCGCGATGAGGAAGCGGAGAGGCTGAGGGAACAGAATTCCCGTTTCGCGGAGATCGTCCTGGAATTGGACGAGCGGCTGAACCTGCTGTTCGAAATCCTTCGGTTAACCCACCGGAAAACTGAAATCATGAATCTCCAGATTGATGAGCTGATGTTTGCCCGGGGAAATCGAGATGGAGGAGGAAACTGACGTGTCGGACAATTTTCGTCAGGATGCAACGATTTCCCGGAGAGTAACCAATATGTGCGAGCCTCCGGTTGACATTTTTGGGCTCGAGAAGATCCTGGAGAGGAAGCGCCAGTTTGAGGATCGTCGCACAGCACCACGGTACCGGATAACGGCGAAGGTCCGGATGACGATCTTCGCGGATCCCCTGGATGACAACGCGGGTCGAAGACGCCAGGGAAAACTCAGGTTCGTCAGGGAAGGAATGACCCGTGATATGTCGCTGACCGGAGTCTGTGTTGTCTTCAGCGCAGCGCTTTCCACGGTGCGGCTTGAGCAACTGGTTGGGCAGCCGGTCAAGCTGAAGCTCGAGTTGCATCGCCGGAACGCAGACCACCTCAGCATTCTGGGCCAGATCGTCTGGGGCAGGGAAGAAGGTGGCCTACCGGTCGTTGGTATTCAGTTCACCGATGTGCCCGAGGAAGATCGGCTGCTGCTCGAAGAGCACTGTAGCCGTGATGACGGGGAACAGAGCATGCTTGGCAGGCTATGGGAAGCGATGGTCGCCGACTAGGCTTGCCGAGAGCGGAGTTCAAGGACTGCAATACGGTTTTTCAGGCAGGAAGCGGAAGGTTGAACCGACACTTGTCGCCTTTGGTGGGGGTAAGGGAGGTGTCGGCAAGAGTATTCTCAGTATTCTGACCGCTCAGTGGCTTGCTCGACTTGGCAAGCGAACTGTCCTGGTCGATCTGGATCTCAGCGGGGCGAACATCCACACTCTCCTGGGTATCTCGGATCCGCCTTTGAGTCTGAATGACCTTCTGGTTCGGAAGGTAAGCAGCCTGGCGGAAACTGCTCTGCAGACTTCTGTTCGAGATTTGAGTGTGATTTGCGGTGCCAGCGAAAACCTTGCTGTCGCCAATCTGGTGGTCGCCAGGAAGATAAAGCTGATGCGCCACCTCAGCCAGTTGGAGGCGGATTTTGTGCTGTTG
>CP070717.1:2911768-2934620 GCA_020350445.1 Acidobacteriota bacterium
CAGCGGGTGTGGGTCGACTGTTCGTATGAAGCCTCGTCGATCGATTCGTAAGGGATTCGAACGAACTCTCGATCACCCTTATCCGAAGCGATAATCAACGCGTCGCCGCTGAAGGTGATCTTGGCATCCAACTCCTTGCGATCTTCCCCTTTGTGTTCGACGAAGTCCACCTTCTCGAAGGTCTGGTCGGCCGGGGGATCCGGGTCACTTCGGACCTCTTCTGGAGCGGGTTCGTCCGCTGCGGGGGCTTCGCTCTCAACCTTTGCCGCAACACTCTTCGGAGGCTCAACCGGGGCGGCCCAGACACCAATCCCCGCAGCTCGAGCAAGTTCCTGCGCCTCGGAAAACTCCATACTGGACAATGTGGAACGATCGTATTCCGCCAACCCGGCGCGCAAGAGATCAAGTGCCACTTCACGCTCACCGATAAAGACCCGGCCCAGGTTGACGTCGGCGTCGTCCTTGCCCAGTTCGCGAACCTTCACCCACTTGTCGAGCACCGCGGCTTCCAGGAAGCGCAACGCCTTCTCTCCAGTGGCCGTTTCGGGATCGGGACAGGTGACACCTCGGATCTTCAGCCGTCCCACACGCTCGTTTCTACGCACGGCGACAGTATCGCCGCTATAGACCCGGGTCACTTCCACGACGTACTCCTGGGCGTACACCGTCCCAACGAGCAGGAGAATTCCAGCAATCTGCAGGGTTCGTCTAATCAAGGTCACTCTCTCTATCTTATAACTCGATTGCCGCCGGTGCAGGAATATCCGGGCAAGAGGTTAGACGCGCCACGCAGCAAAAGTTCTCAATTCCTCAAGCGCAGGGCAAACTGCAAGCCGGATATTTACAACTCGATTCCCGGCAGACAAGAATAGTAGCAACTCGGAACACGCAGTGGCCGGCGGCTTCATCCGCACCAGGAATGCAGAGGGGGAAAGATGGAACCAGGGACTATGAATCGAAGAAAGTTCATCGGGAAGTCAATGGCGGCATCCGCAGCTGTCATCACCTCGGCCTCGGTCAGAGGAGCGAACGATCGAATTGTCGTAGCCAATATAGGCTGTGGGCGACGTGACCTCCTCGGTGAACTGATTGAGCTCCGGGAGACCGGAGGAATTGAGATCCACACCGTCTGTGACACCTGGCGGCAGAAGCGCGAACGAGCGGCACAGAGAGTCGCCGATTCGACGGGGAGTACTCCGCAACAGGCGGTCCGGTATCAGGAAGTCCTCGAACGGGAAGACATTGACGCCGTTCTCATCGGCACTCCGGACCATCAGCATTGCACAATGCTCATCGATGCCATTAAGGCCGGAAAGCATGTCTACGTTGAAAAGCCGCTCGCGATGAACATGGCGGAGCTGAATCGCGCCTACGACGTGGTCAAGTCATCTAACCAGATTGTCCAACTCGGTACACAGATGAGAAGCTACCCGACCTCAAATGGAGCCCGGGAGTTCATCCAGGCCTCCAAGTTGGGCAAGATCCTGAAGGTAGAGCAGGCGCGCAACGGTTATATGCCCTACTGGATGAGTTACGGGGGACCCGAGTTCTTCGCCGAGAAGCCGACACCTTCAGACGTTGACTGGGAAGGTTTCCAAATGAACGCAGCGCCTCGACCGTTTGATCCCAGTCGGTATCAGAACTGGTACGGATACCGGGAGTATTCAAAGGGTCCGCACACCAACCTGGCCGTACACTTTATCGACCTTGTTCATTATGTGAACGATCTTGAACCACCTGAGAAGGTAGTGGCATTCGGCGGGACCTACCGCTGGAAGAACGAATTCACCGTCCCGGATTCCGTTGAAATGATTCTGCACTACAAGGAAGACCTGCTCGTGCGCTACACGACGGTTTTCGGAAACGGAGCCAACACCTTTGCCAAGTGGTTCGGCACACTGGGAACAATCGATGCCCAGAGGCTCTCCTCCGAAACACCCTGGATTGCCTCGGGAGACGGTTCGGGAGAACCCGACAAGCTGGGCGAAATGATCGAACTGCCAAAAGCCTCAATGCCACACCATATGCAGAACTGGTTTGACTCTATCAGAAGTGGACGGCAGCCTGTCGCCCCGATTGAGGCGGGTTACAGACACTCCGTTGCGGTGCTGATGGCCGAAGAGGCGATGCGGACAGGAAATCGAATGACCTTCGATCCGCTGAAGCGTGAGATCAAGGCCGGCTAGGACACGTGCCTCCAGGTCGCCGGCTGGGTCTTGCCTTCTCAAGGGAGAGGGATCGCCAACTGATCGACGACTGGGACGACCGTATTCCGGTGTTCTTCAACCATGCGCATGATCTCTTCGATCACTTCGGGATGCCGGCTCGACAAATCGTACTTCTCCGATGGGTCGTGCTCGAGGTTGTACAGCAATGGCGGATCCTGAACCGCCGGCCCGTCCGAACCGTAACCCGACTGGGTGATGAAGTGGGCTTTAAATGGCCCCTTGCGGGCTGCAAAGACCTGTTCCTCTCGATAGTAGAAAATCCGATCGCGCTGCGCAGGTCCCGTACCGAACAACAGAGGGCTCAGATCGTATCCGTCATAGACCCGATCCTCTGGCAGTTCAGCCTCGGCCAATTGGGCGAAGGTTGGCAGCAGATCCATCGTCGCCGCCATATCCATGACGACACCGGGCCTGACCCGGCCGGGCCACCAAAAAAGAGTCGGTTCCCGCATTCCGCCTTCCCAGGTCTCTCCCTTACCTCCCCGTAACAGGCCGGCCGATCCGCCCTGCTGATCAAAGACCAGCCAGGGTCCGTTATCGCTGGTGAACACCACCAGCGTCTCATCTTCGATCTTCAGTGAACGTAACCGATCGAGAATCTGTCCGACGCTCCAGTCGATTTCCTCCATGACGTCACCGTAAAGCCCGCGAATGGATTTCCCATCAAAGCTTTCCGAGGCGAACAAAGGGACATGGGCCATACTGTGGGCAAGGTAGACAAAGAAGGGCCGATCAACGTTTTCGTCGATGAACGCCAGAGCCTCCTCTGTGTACCGCCGGGTAATCGTCTCCTGGTTGGCGGGACGTTCAATGACCTGCTCACCCCGCATCAAGGGCACGTTCCAGTACTCAGAATTCGGCTGCTCGAATGCCACACGCCCACGCGGAGATTCCGGGGTGCGGTCCATATCATTTGAATAGGGGATACCGAAGTAGCTGTCGAAACCATGCCGGGTTGGCAGGAACTGCGGGAGGTGTCCTAAATGCCATTTGCCGAAGCAACCGGTGGCGTAGCCTCTGGTCTTCAACATTTCGGCCAGCGTTAGCTCCTCGTCAGGCAATCCCCCTCCGGAATCGGGAAACAGAACCCGCCGCCGCGACGACATCATGCCGGAACGGATCGGAAGACGCCCGGTCATGAGCGCTGCACGGCTTGGGGTACAAACCGCAGCTCCCACGTAGAAATTGGTCCAGCGCTGCCCCTCTTCAGCCATCCTGTCGAGATGGGGAGTGGCAATCGTGGGATGGCCAAACGCGCCGATATCACCAAATCCGACGTCATCGCAGAAGATAACGATGAGATTCGGCAATCTCTCGGCTTCGGACGATGGAGGGCTAACGGTACAACCGGAAAGCAGAAGGATAAGTAGGGAACATCGAGCAGCAGGGTTCAACATAGCGCATCTCCTACCCGTGGAACCATGCCTCTCTTGCGATTGAAAGTCAACCGATCGATCCCCGGTGATACCATTCGGCCAGGGCTCTGCACCAAGAAAGCACGCTTCCAATGACCCCACGGACGAATCCCTGGTTATCAAGTCGCTCCCTCAGCGCTAAACTGGGACGGATGTATGTCCACTTCATTGCAGTCGGGGGCGCGGCAATGCATAACCTGGCCATTGCGCTTAGCAACAGGGGCTATCGCGTCACCGGTTCAGACGACGAAATCTTCGAACCTTCTCGCAGCCGCCTCTCCACGAAGGGACTCCTCCCGCCAACGATGGGGTGGGATCCGGATCGGGTCAGTCCAGATCTCGACGCTGTCATCCTGGGGATGCATGCCCGGCAGGATAACCCTGAATTGCTACGAGCCCAGGAACTGAAGATTCCGATATATTCCTTTCCTGAGTTTCTCTTTGAACAGACCAGGAACAAGTTGCGCGTCGTCATTGGTGGGAGCCACGGCAAAACGACAGTGACGTCGATGATTATGCATGTCTTGCGTAATTGTGGACGGACCTTTGACTACATGGTTGGAGCCCAGTTCGAAGGGTTCGATACGATGGTCGGCCTTTCGGAGAATGCTGAGATTGCAGTCTTCGAAGGGGACGAGTATCTTTCCTCACCGATTGATCGCAGACCCAAATTTCATTTGTACCGCCCCCACGTTGCTGTCATCAATGGAATAGCCTGGGACCATATCAACGTCTTCCCCTCCTACGACGGCTACGTGGAACAGTTCTCCCATTTCGTATCGCTGATTGAACCGAAGGGGACACTCATATATTTCGAAGGAGACCCTGAAACCAGCCGAATCGTCGCTGGGACTCGACCGGATCTCCAAAAGATCCCCTTCAGTGCCCATCCCCATACGATCCATGGCGGGCGATTTCAACTAGATACCGATATGGGGCCTGTACCGGTTGGTGTTTTCGGTCTTCACAACATGCAGAACATAGAGGCGGCACGCGCAGTTTGCTCAGTCCTCAACATTCCGGACAGCGACTTCTATGAAACGATCAGTACCTTTCGAGGTGCCTCCCGTAGACTACAGACACTCTCTGAGGGAAACGACTTTGCGATCTACCTCGATTTTGCCCACTCACCTTCAAAGGCGGGGGCTACCGTTCGTGCGGTAAAAGCTCTGCATCCCGATAGGAAACTCATTGCCTGTCTCGAACTCCACACCTTTAGCAGTCTAAACCGTGACTTCCTTTCTCACTACGCCGGAACGCTTTCTGCAGCCGATCAAGCCGTTGTTTACTTCGATCCGGCAACCATTCGACATAAGAAGCTTCCTCCAATCTCTGAAGAAGATGTCAGAAAGGCGTTCGATAAACCCGGGCTCACCGTCTTTAGCCAAAGGGACAATCTGATCCAATTCTTACAGGATCTGAAACTGCAGCGGACAGACCTGCTCATGATGTCATCCGGCACCTTTTCAGGAGCCGCACTCCAGCTAAACGAAATTCTGGGGATCTAGGGCAAAAAATAAGCGGGGTGTTGATCGCTGATCGCTAATTGATGATGGTTGATTGATGCGAGGAAGCTTCCTGGAGTTGGGCAATTCCACTGCCGCTTTCTCAGAGCGAGTTCCACTCGCGCCAGGCTAACCCGAACTGACAGAACGCGAAGTCGGAACTCCGTGCCTCAAGAAACGGGGAAGTGGAGCCGCCGGACGTCTTCCCTCCAACATAGAGGCCCGGCGGCTTACCCTCGCCGAGAACAAAGGGATACTTTGTCCGACGGATCCGTACCGCCTGCTATCATCGATGGCAGGGGCCGATAATCCAAAGACCGCCCGATCACCATAGGGCAGCACCGCTTTTTTCTGTCTGTCTCTTCTCGCCGGATGTGATCCCAATTCCCGCATCTATTGGTTAAGAAGCGCTATCCGGAGGAAAGAACTGTCACGTAAAACGAAGAAATCTTAGTGGGAAAGTAGAAGCAACTCGTACGCGACAATCATCAAGTACCCGACAATCATCGTCCAGAGCAGCCAGGAGACTCGTACAGTGCCCCTTCCGATCACGAAATTCCAGTGCAGCAGCAGGACGAAGATCGAGAAGCCGGTCAGAAGAAACTTGATAGCCAGAAATACATGGTCTCCGTAAAGCAGTCCCAGGAAGAGGATGGGATTCGCCTCTTGGAGCCGGCCTTCCTCAAAGAGCAGCAGGGACAACCTCGCATCCAACACCGAAAGGCAAAACAGGAGCACGGAACTCTGCCAGGCCAGCCGGTGGGGACGATCGACGTACAGGCTTTCTCCATCTCGCACTCCCGGTTCTCGTCTTCTACCCCAGAAAAGGTAGGGCGAAATCGCCGGTGTTGGACGCTGTCTTCTCTCTTCGAACGGTAATCTACTTCCTGAATTAGCCACTGTGGGCGCAGGTTAACAGCCCGTCCTTCTTTGGGATTATGATCCCGATCACATTTCGGTCCGATTCTATGAGGAACCTCTCTGAATCCGCTTGAAGTGATTTGTCGAATGCCGGGAGTTCTGCTAAAGCTGTTCATAGTTGGACTGAGCAGCCTCCCATCATCTTCAACCAGGAGGCACTGAGGAGACGTGAGATGAACTTCGCAGAATTGACTAAACAACGTCGCTCCATCCGGGCATTCAAGGATCAGATCCCCGACCGGGCAGCGATCAACCGGATTCTGGACGCTGCCAACAGGGCACCGTCCGCCGGCAACCTGCAGGCATACGAGATCTTCCTCGTCACAGACTCAGCGACCAGACGCTTGCTGGCAACAGCTTCCCACGAACAGGACTTTCTCTCCTCAGCGCCCGTTGTGCTCGTCTTCTGCGCAGACCCTGCTCGTAATGTCGAGCGCTACAGGGAGAGGGGCACGACCCTTTACTGTATCCAGGATGCGACGATCGCCTGTACCTTTGCCATGCTGGCGGCTACGGAAGAGAAGCTTTCCACCGTCTGGGTCGGCGCGTTCAATGAGCAGAGAGTCCTGGAGGCGCTGGGGAACCCTCCCGGCCTGAGACCTGTCGCCATCCTGCCGATTGGGATTGGCGCAGAAGCTCCCCGAATCACCAGACGAAGACCGGTAGAAAACCTGGTACATCGAGTGGAGTAAGAGTAAGGCAAGCGTCTCGCTTGCCAAGTCCCCATCACAACCAGGACGGTTACGCAGCGGAAGGTAAGCGTCCCGCTTGCCAAGTCCACCTCACAACCGGGACGGTTGCGTTCCTTCTAGGTTCTGGGGACCCATGACCATCAACGCGGGACTCATGCTATATTGGCGCGATGGCATTCAAAGGCGTTGATTTCATGCTGCTTGATGATCTTCTGAACGAAGAAGAACTGATGGTTCGGGACAGTGTTCGGGAGTTCGTCGAAGACAAAGTCATCCCTGTTATCGATGACCATTACATGGCAGGGACCTTCCCGATGGACCTGGTCACCGAAATGGGGGAACTCGGGTTCTTCGGAGCCAACATCGATGGGTACGGCTGCGCCGGTCTGAACCATGTCGCCTACGGACTGATCATGCAGGAACTGGAGCGGGGCGATTCGGGACTGCGGAGCTTCGTTTCGGTTCAGGGAGCCCTGGTGATGTACCCGATCCATGCGTTCGGAAGTGAGGAGCAAAAGGATACCTGGCTTCCTCGCCTGCAGTCGGGAGATGCCATCGGATGCTTCGGATTGACCGAACCTGATTTCGGCTCGAATCCAGGCGGCATGAGAACGCGTGCAAAGAAGGATGGAGCAAGCTACGTCCTCAACGGCAGCAAGGCCTGGATCACCAATGGAACCCTGGCGGACGTATCGGTCGTCTGGGCGAAATGTGATGATGAAAAGGTCCGCGGCTTCCTCGTTGAAAAGGGGACTCCTGGTTTTGAGACCCGGGACTACCACAACAAGCACTCGCTGCGGGCGTCGGTTACCTCAGAGCTGTTTTTTGATAACTGCCGAATTCCCGAAGCCAATCTGCTACCCAAGACTGAAGGCTTGAAGAACGCGCTCATGTGCCTGACCCAAGCCCGTTTTGGCATCGCGTGGGGAGCCGTCGGAAGTGCCATGGCCACCTACGATGCCGCTGTTCGCTGGGCCCTGGAACGCAAACAGTTCGATGACAAGCCCATTGCATCACACCAGCTGGTCCAGAGAAAGCTGGCTCTAATGCTGACCGAAATCACGAAAGCACAACTGCTCGTCTATCGACTGGGCCGGCTGAAAGAAGATGGCAAGCTGCGATTCGACCAGGTATCGATGGCGAAGATGAACAACGTCGAAATGGCCCTCGAAACCGCTCGGAAGGCACGTGACATCCTGGGTGCCAACGGTATTCTGGCCGAGTACCCCGTCTTCCGGCACATGGCCAACCTGGAGTCGGTCTACACCTACGAGGGTACGCACGATATCCATACCCTGATTATTGGTCAGAGTATCACCGGAATTCCGGCCTACTCGTAGGACAAGCTTCCAGCTTGTCTCCGGCTATCTCCACCATGACAAGAGACATCCAGGATGGTTGTCGTACGACAAGCTTCCAGCTTGTCTCCGGGAGCTGTGCGCCGGGACGGCTGCGTCACGACTCACGACGCTCGCTTACCGGCTTCGCCAAAAAGCTCGAAGAAGTAGGCTGAGCTCTGAATCCCGCGATAGAAATTGCCCAGATCGAAATTCTCATTCGGGGCATGGGCGTTCTCATCTGGAAGGCCAAAACCCAGCAGCACCGTCGGAGCCTTGAGAAGTTCGGTAAAGGTAGCCACGATCGGGATCGATCCCCCTTCGCGCTGGAAGACCGGACGCTTGCCGAAACCCTTCTCGATCGCCTCGGCAGCGGTGACCAGAGCCGGATGACTCAGATCGGCCACCCAGGCTTGCCCTCCATGCAGGTCTTGCACCTGAACATGAACGGATTTAGGCGCAACGGATCGCACATACTCTTCGAACAGTTTCGCGATCTTGTCCGGATCCTGGTTGGGAACCAGCCTCATACTCACTTTGGCCATCGCCTTCGATGGCAGCACTGTCTTGGCTCCTTTACCGGTAAACCCACTCACCAACCCATTAACCTCAAGGGTGGGCCGTGCCCAGACTTGCTCGAGTGGTGTAAAGCCCGCTTCACCGTTGAGGTCATCGACTCCAAGCTCAGCCATATAAGCGTCGCGATCAAAGGGAAGCCCTGCCCAAGCCTTACGTTCCTCAACGGTTAACTCGACGACATCGTCGTAGAAATGCGGGATCGTGATTCGACCGTTCGAATCTTTCATTGAAGCCAGAATCTCGGCCAGGACGAATGCCGGATTCGCGACAGGTCCACCGAATGAACCGGAATGCAAATCCGCCTTCGGCCCGGTAACATCGATCTGCAGATAGGCTAGCCCTCTCAACCCATAACAGATCGAAGGAACTCCCTCGGCAAAGAGAGCGGTATCTGAAATGACCACTGTATCTGCTGCAAGCCGTTCAACGTTTTCTCTGAGGAATCCTTCGAGATGGGCACTGCCTATCTCCTCCTCTCCTTCGAGGACAAACTTGAGATTCACCGGCAAGCTGCCCCTCGTTTTGTTGAACGCCTCCGCACTCTTGATATGGGTCAGGAGCTGACCTTTATCGTCTGATGCACCCCGAGCAAACAGCTTCCCGTTTCTGACCGTAGGTTCGAAAGGCGGAGTGGTCCAAAGGTCCAGGGGATCGACCGGCTGGACATCGTAATGTCCATAGACCAAAACGGTAGGCTTATCGGGCGAGTCGACGCGCTCACCGTAGACAATCGGATGGCCTTCTGTGGGGACAATCTCGCAGTCCTGGATTCCCGCAGCCCGGAGTTGCTCAACGACGAACTCCGCCGCTTTCACCATGTCTGCCTTGTGCTCAGGGTCAGTGCTGATACTGGGAATGCGCAGGAACGACTCCAGCTCTTCCAGGTAGCGGTCATGGTTCTTCACGATGTATCCGATTACTTCATTCATTTCTCACCTCTCGTCAACGCGTGTATTTCGCCTGCAGTTCCGCCTGGGTCGTTTCCAGCAGCCTGCTGACCCTGACCGGATACCATTCGATGGAATGGAGGTGCTTACAGGTGGGGGGGAGCTGCTCGATCTGCCTCTGTGCGCGTGTCCTGACAGCGTCGAGTGACTCGATGGGCTCGATCAGCTTTCCACCTTCGACATACTTCTTCAAAAGACTTTCACTCCCTGCAGGCCCTTCTTCGTCCGCGCAGCAGATCCAGTCACCCGCAAAGGCTCCCTCATCGCTTTTCCGGTAAACCTGTTTGCGCAGCGGGAGCGTACGCTTTTCCTCGCTTGCTTTGAACTTCGGAAGCCGAATCCCATCTCTCGTCAGTTCAACGAGTTTATAGACCAGGTCGCAGGAAGGAGCATCACTCGACACGACCATCTCGGTGCCCACACCATAGCCATCGATGGGCAAACCCTTCAGAGAATAGGCCAGGATCTTCTCTTCGTTCAGGCTGCTGCTCACAAAGATGCGGGTTTCCTTCCGACCTGCCCGGTCGAGCATCTCTCGAGCCTTCTGCGCCAAGCCTGCCAGGTCTCCACTATCCAGACGAATGCCGTCGAAGCTGCCTTTAAGCTCCAACGTCTTGGCGATTCCCTCGAGAGAATCGTAGGTGTCGATCAAGATAGTGGTGTGGTCCGGGAAGACTCTCAGGAACGCATTAAAGGCCTGCTCTTCGCTATCGAAAGACTGGACAAACGAATGGGCCATCGTTCCAAAAACCGGAATCCCCATCTCATAGCCAGCCAGGACATTACTCGTCCCGGAGCACCCCCCGAGAAAACAGGCACGTGCCGCCAGAACTGCAGTCTGGGGGCCATGGGCTCTGCGGCTTCCAAAATCCACCACAGACCGCCCCCGGGCACCCAGGCACATGCGGGCTGCCTTCGAGGCGACCATACTCTGATAGTTCAACGAGTTGATCAGATAGGTCTCGAGCAACTGGCTCTCGATAATTGGAGCCCTGACCTGAACGATCGGCTCCTTTTCGAAGAATACCGTACCCTCGGGCATCGCCCAGATATCACCGGTGAAACGAAAACCTTTCAGATATTCGAAAAACGCATCACTGACATTCTGAAAAGCCTCGAGCCCTCGCAGGAATTCAACCGTTTCCTCGGTAAAACCTACGTTCAGAGCGTAGTGCAAAGCCTGTTCGAGGCCGGCAACGAGAAGAAAATTCCTTCTCTCCGGAAGCTGGCGCGTGAAGAGCTCAAAAGTGGCTAGATCCTGGCTGCGGCCGTTGTCGAAATAAGCCGCAGCCATGGTGAGTTCGTAAAGGTCGGTGTTGATCCCCAGCGTATCCGTCGTCGGAAACAAGGGATTAGGGTTCATGATCTTCCAAAGACCCTCTTGAAAACGGTGTCGACATACTTGATCTTGGCCTGAACATCGAAACAGGTTCGGATCTCGGCTTCACTGAGGTACTGTCGAATATCGGGATCTTCCAGGATCAACCCCTGAAAATCGGCCTTCTCATCCCAGACCCGCATCGCATTTCGCTGGATCCAGAGATAACCTTCTTCCCGGAGGACACCCTTTCGGCAAAGCTCCAACAGCAGGGTTCCCGAAAAGACGAGTCCACCCATCAGGTTCAGGTTGGCCATCATCTGTTCTTCATTCACCACGAGGTTCCCGATCACGCGGTTCACCTTCTGGGTCAGAAAATGGGCCAGAGTCGTACTATCGGCAAGGATAACCCTTTCCGCCGAAGAATGCGAGATATCGCGCTCATGCCAGAGGGGAATGTTCTCGAGAGCCACAATCGAGTTGGCCCGCAGAACTCTCGCCAACCCACTAATATTCTCACTGGTGATCGGATTCCGCTTATGGGGCATGGCGGAACTCCCCTTCTGCCCCTTCCCGAAAGACTCCATCGCTTCCCGGACTTCAGTCCGCTGCAGGTGTCGAATCTCGGTCGCGATCTTGTCGTAGGTCGAACCCAGGATCGCCAGCGTGCAGATATACTCGGCATGCCGGTCCCGCTGAAGCGTTTGCGTAGAAGCGTCGGCGTAGCCGATCCCCAGTTTCTCGCAGGTCCGTTCCTCAACATCCGGGGGAAGATGAGAAAAAGAACCGACAGGGCCACTGATCTTACCCACCTCGAGAATCCTGCGAGCGCGCTGGAAGCGCTCCAGGTTACGCTTCATTTCCGAGTACCAGACCGTCAGCTTCAGACCGAAGGTCGTGGGCTCGGCATGGATGCCGTGGGTTCGCCCCATCATCGGCGTGTGCTTATAGCGAAACGCCTGTTTTTCAAGTGTCTCGAGCAATTGACAGATCGCCGATTCAATCAGGTCAGAAGCTTTCCGAACACGGAGGGCCTGAGCCGTATCCACCACGTCAGTAGATGTCAGCCCGAGATGAATAAAGCGTGATTCAGGACCGACCTTCTCTGCCACGGCCGTGGTGAAAGCAATCACATCATGGCGGGTTTCTTTTTCGATTTCGAGGATTCGCTCCAGGGAGAAGTCGGCCTTCTCCTTGATCACGTCGACCGCGGACTGCGGTACCTCGCCCTTTTCCGCCAAAACCTCGCAAACCGCAATCTCGACCTCGAGCCACGCACGAAACTTCTGCTCCTCCGACCACAGTTGGGCCATCTCAGGAGTGGTATATCTTTCGATCATAGATCTAGAACTATGGAGGGATTATTCTGGTACGTCAAGTGTACCTGAAGAGGGTGGTACCCGTTCGTCGTGGGGCGCTGCTCGACGGCTGTGTTGGCACTGGCAAGAGCCAGTTCCGGATCATTGTTTTTCCGACTCAGATGGGCCAGGAAAAGATGGGCTGCCCTCCCGTCAAAGTCACGCGAAATGAACTCGGCCAGCGCCCGGTTCGAAAGATGCCCGGTCGGCCCGAGAACCCGACGCTTGAGGTCCCAGGGATAGGGTCCGACCTTCAACAACTCTTCGTCGTGATTGGACTCCAGGACTAGCCAGTCACATTGCTCGAGCTGCTTCAGAACCGTCGGTGTTATCTCGCCCAGATCGGTTGCCAATGCTCCAGAAATCCCTTCAGCGCTGAACTTGAAACCCACCGACTCGGCGGCATCATGGGGTGTCGGAAATGCTTCGACCGAGAGATCTCCAATGCTGAAGGGCTGGCCTGAGCAGAACAGTTCCTGCCGTTCTATCCCTCTAAGCTTGTAGGCTTCCTCTCGAGTCCCCTCGTTCATGAAAAGAACGGCGGAAGAGGACTTCAACAACGACGGGATTCCCGCGATATGGTCGCTGTGCCCGTGCGTGACAAGGATGGCGTCAAACTCTTCGATACTGATCCCAGCTTCGCGGCAGCGCCGGCGCAGACTGCGAATTCCAAATCCGGCATCCACCAGCACACGCGTCCGCCCTGTCTCCAGAAAGACACAGTTACCGCTGCTTCCGCTGCCTAAAACTGAAATTTTCACGGTGCGGTAGAATGTACCAACCCGGTATGAAAAGCAATAATCTGCTCGGACTCAGCTGTCAGGAACTGGTTGAACTGGCGGAGTCTCTTTCAGAAAAGCCCTTTCGTGGAAAACAGCTCTACCACCAGATCTACAGGCGTCGAATCAGTGACTTTGACGCGATGACGAATCTGTCCAAGGCTTTTCGTACCCGGCTGCAAGACGAGTACACCATCACCTATCCCGATGTCTTCAAGAGGACTGCTTCAGCGGATGGAACCACGAAGTTCCTGTTCCGACTCGAGGATGGGAGCTTTGTGGAATCCGTGTACATCCCCGAGGAGAGTCGAGACACCTTGTGCATCTCATCTCAAGTCGGATGCGATGTCGGTTGTACTTTCTGCATGACAGCCCAGATGGGCTTTCAAAGAAACCTGCGACCGGGAGAGATCCTGGGCCAGGTGCTTCAGATCGTCCGTTCCGGACTCGCCCAGCCCCAGGGATTCAACATTGTCTTCATGGGAATGGGAGAGCCGCTCTACAATTACCAGAACCTGATGAAGGCGTTCCGGATCCTGACCGACCCTGAAGGCATTGATATCTCCTACCGAAAGATCACCGTTTCAACCTCAGGGATTGTCCCGGTGTTGAAGAAGTTGGCACAGGAGCCCAAGCCGCCCAACCTGGCAATCTCACTCAACGCGACGACCAACGAAGTCCGAGACCGAGTGATGCCTGTCAATCGCAAATGGCCGCTCGAGGAACTGCTCCAGGCCTGCCGCGAGTTCCCGCTCGATTCCAGAAGGCGCATCACGATGGAGTATGTACTCCTCAAAGAGGAGAACGATTCAATCGAAGATGCCCGTCGGCTTGCAGGCTTACTCCGCGGGATCTCGGTCAAAGTGAACCTGATCCCCTACAATCCCAATCCTGGGCTCTCTCACCGGCGACCTGAAGAGGAAAGAATCCAGCGCTTTCGGAGTATCTTGCAAGAGCTCAATGTCCCACACTTCATCCGCAAGACCCGAGGGGATGATGTCTCGGCCGCCTGTGGTCAACTCGCGTACCTTGAGAAGAGCCCTTCGCTGGCAACGGAGCCGGTGCTGCACACACCGTAGGCGCAAATGTCTCGAAAGTTCTATATCGCCACCTTTGGATGCAGGACAAATCAAGCGGACAGCGCAGCTATTCGCGAGGACTTCCTGAATTCGGAATTCGAGGAAGCAGGCCATCACCGGGATGCCGAGGTGATCGTTGTCAACTCCTGTACCGTTACTCATCGATCGGATCAACAGGTTCGGCAACTTGCCCGGAGGATGAGGCGAGATAATCCCAATGCACGAATCCTGATCACCGGCTGTTACGCCCAGCGCGACCCGAAGAGAGTCTCTCGCATTGAGGGCATCGATGCCGTTGTCGGGAATACTCGGAAGCAGGAACTCGTCACCCTCTCCGATCCCGAGCAGGAAGCCAGCTCACAGCAGGTTTCCGGCTCCCCCAGGATTGAGCATGACAATTTCGAGAAGAAACGAGCAATCGACCTTCAGGAAGTGACGATCATCGGGGGCAAGACACGCCCCTTCGTCAAGATTCAGGACGGCTGTGACGCAAAGTGCACCTATTGCATTATTCCGGCAGTGCGAGGACCCAGCCGGAGTGTTCCACCCGAACAGATCATCCAGCAGGTCGAGCGGTTGATCGCCGGCGGCTTCGCCGAGATCGTTCTGACCGGGATCCATATCGGCACCTACGGGATGCATCTCACTCCCCGTTTCCCTCTCGACCGGCTCCTCGAGGAACTCTGTGCACTTCCCGGGCTGGGTCAGCTCCGCATCAGCTCAATCGAGCCGATGGAACTTTCACGAAGGGTCATCGACCTGGCATCAACGACCGATCGAATCGCACCTCATTTCCATATCTGCCTGCAGAGCGGATCAGACCCGATCTTGCGGCAGATGCTTCGCCCCTACAACACAGGGCGCTTCCTGGGAATTGTCCAGGAGATTCGCGAGAAGATCCCCCAGGCCGGAATCGGAACCGATCTCATCGTCGGCTTCCCGGGAGAGACAGAGGCCGACCATGAAGCTACTTTGAAGCTCCTCGAAGACGCTCCCTTCACCTACCTTCACGTTTTTCCCTACAGCGATCGCAGCGGTACGGTCGCCTCAAAGATGACCGACAAGGTGCGCAGCGAGACCATCAGGAGGAGAGCGGACGAGCTACGCCAGCTTTCCGACCAGTTGACCGAACGGTTTCAATCCCGGCAACTCGGTAAGGAGATTCAATTCCTGACCCTCACCGAGAAAAAGAAGGGCTTCCGTGAAGCACTGAGCGGGAACTACCTGAAGGTGCGAGTCGCGCCTTCGATACCGGGCAACCAGTTGATGAAAGGAATGGTAACCCGGCGGGAAGGCGAGTATCTCCACGTTGACGAAGCCTCATCACGCTAGAGTGCCCCCAAGCAGGCAACAACGGAATCTAATTAGAGAGAGGGAGAAACAAGGATGACACAGGTAGGGCCAGGCGGCACTGGCAATCCCCCTTCGCCTTCGGGGGCCTAGTCCGCATCGAGGACCACAACGGCGACGGCGTATTCCCGGGCATGCGTAATCGTCACGAGAGCACGTTTTCCACCGGACTGCTCGAAAATCTCTTCGGCCCTGTTGTGAAGTCTCAACTCCGGCTTACCCAACTGATCGGGAATCACCTCAACATCCTTCCAGCGGATTCCCTCCTGCCATCCGGTTCCCAGGGCTTTGAGCGCCGCCTCTTTGGCGGCAAAACGACCAGCAAAGTGTTGATACCGGTTTCTTCGGGCCTGGCAATATTCGCGTTCAGCGTCGGTGAAGACTCTCTTCGCCATCGCCTCGCCGCCCTGCAGGGCCTGACTTATCCGCCGCACTTCAACGATATCAACGCCAATTCCAACAACCACTTGTATCGCCCTCCCGCTCCATCAGTCTTTTCACGCTCATTCTACCGAGGAAGTTCCTCTATCCAACCTCCCCAGTCGATTCTAGCCCGAAAAGCTAGACGAGTCTCTAGTCTTCTGGAACCCCCAGCTGGCCAGGTCTGATCACCAGCGGAAAAAACCACCCCGGAAGGTAAGCGTCCCCGCTTGCCAAACCCCAATCGCAACCGGGACGGTTACGTTCCGGCGGGCGCGTTCAGGTTACTGCATCTTCTCGAGGAACACCCGCATCAGGTCCATCCGTTCTTCGTGAGGAAGAAAGGCGGCCTGGACTGCGTGAAGCACGAGGCGCTGAATGTGCTCTTCTGTCAGGTCGAAGAGGTCTGCCGCCAGGCAGTATTCCTTGGTCAACGTCGTCTCAAACAGGCCGGGATCATCGGTGTTTAGTGTGACGGGGACGCCTCGATTTCGCAGGAGAGGAAACGGATGCGAAGAGACCATCGGCCAGGCGCGAGTCTTGGCATTGCTCGTCAGGCAGATATCCAGCGCCACAGCCCGGTCCCGAAGATAGGTGACGAGTTTGGAGTCTCGGGCGGACTGTATCCCGTGCCCGATCCGGTTAGCCCCCACTTCCTGCAAAGCCTCCCAGACTTCCTCGGGGCCGCCGATCTCACCTGCATGGACATGAATGAAGAGCTGGTGAGCCCGCGCCCAACTGAAGGCAGCCTTGAATTCACCCAGGGGTACTGACTTCTCATCACCACCCACTCCAATGCCGACCACACCCCTCGGATGCATCTCAATCCCCAGCTCAGCGGTCTTTTCAGCGGCCTGGCTTCCGAACTGGCGTACATTGTCGAGAATCCAGCGAATCTTCACACCGCTGTTCTGTTCGATCTGGGCAGCGCGCTCCAGGAGAGCATCGAGCACTTCTCGCCCATCGCGTCCAAATCGATCTGGTATCGAAGGGGTATAGATGATCTCTGCATAGAGAATGTTCTGTTCGAGGAAGTACTGCTCGAGGTGATCGAGAATCACCAGGTAGTCTTCAGGGCTCTTCAGGTGCTCGCAAACCTGGCGATAGGTGTTCAGGAACGCGTAGAAATCATCATAGGTGAAGAGCTGTTCCCGAAGATCATCCTCACTCAACCCTGCCAGGTCTGTCTTGTACTTCGATGCAAGACCCGCCAGCAGGCCGGGAGTCACCGACCCCTCGAGGTGAAGGTGAATCTCAGCTTTGGGGAGCTTTCGAACAAATTCAGCCAGTTCGATGTTCTTCATATATTAGGGAACGGATCTGCCAGCAGGATCCAGGGGGAACCTAGCCCAACAACTGAAGTTCTTTCAAATATTTTACCGTGGTTTCCGAGATGAAGTTCTCGTAAGTCTTGAGTTCCTTTTCTGCCGGTGTCCGGCGCCGCATTTCATCCCATACCATCGGAGACACAAAGATCAGATCGGCTTCTTCCACGATTCGATCGATAAGGTCCTCGCGATCGATCGAGGCGATCCAAAACTTCTTGGTTGTCGAGGGATGGTAGATGTTCATGAAGATATCCCACGAGGCATGGAGCGTTCGCTCATCCTTAATGACAATGGCGATATTGAGCGTACGGGCAGCGTCGAGAATCTCGCGGTAGATATCGTGACTCGGTTTGATCTCAATGACTTCCTTGCCCAGATTCTGCGCCAATTCGCGCACTTCTTCCATATGCCAACTGGTTGTCATCAGATAGTCGGCATTGCTGAGCCGTTCCACCTCATCAGGGCCCACCTCACCGAGGGAAACGGAGAAGACATCCGCCCCAAGCCGCATTCGGAGTTCGCGAGAGAAGATGAAGGCCTCTTCTTCGTGGTCAACGACAGCCAGATGGAGTTCCCTGAGATTGGAACCCTGGGCATAGTTCGTGTACAGACGGGCGAACTTCTCCGTGGAAAGGCCCAAACCTTTCGCTTTGTCCGAAACCTCGTCCATCAGCCGGAAGATTGCTCGGCGCCTCATCTGGTCGTAGGTATCGTGCCCGACCCTCTTTTTCAGGAAGGCGCCGCTTCCCCTGACCAGTTCAAGATAGTCTTCTTCGGCGAGCCGCAGGTAGATCCGGCGAATCGTCTTGTAGTTGATCCCCAGATCGTCCGACAGTTCCCGAATCGACGGAAGCCTGTCGCCTTCCCGGATCTTGCCGCAGTAGATTGCTGAGAGAAGCTGCCCTTTGATCTGTTCGTAGAAGGAAAGCTTGACGTTCTTATCGAGATTAAACCTAATCATCGTGGGCGATTTCAGTCAATCCGTCCATATAGGGTTGCAGTACATCCGGAATCGCAACCGTACCATCCGGCTGCTGATAGTTCTCGATGATGGCAACCCAGGTTCTTCCAATAGCCAGACCTGAGCCGTTCAGCGTATGAACGAACCGAGTCTTCTTACTATCTTCCGGTTTGTACCTGATATTTGCCCGTCTGGCCTGAAAATCTTCAAAGTTGGAGCAGGAGGAGATCTCTCGATAGGTTTTCTGACTGGGAATCCAGACCTCGATGTCATAGGTCTTAGCCGACGAGAAACTCATATCGCCAGTCGACAGCGTTACCACTCGGTAAGGCAAATCCAGCAGCTTAAGTATTTCTTCAGCGTTGGCCGTCAGCTTCTCCAACTCATCATAAGAGGTCTCGGGCGTCGTGAACTTGACCAACTCAACCTTGTTGAACTGGTGCTGGCGAATCAACCCGCGCGTGTCCTTCCCATATGATCCTGCTTCACTCCTGAAGCAGGGGGTGTACGCGGTGTAATAAACCGGCAACTGGGCCTCTTCCAGTATTTCACCCGCATAGATGTTTGTGACGGGCACTTCTGCGGTTGGCACCAGGTAGTAGTCGGTCGCCTCGATGTGGAAGAGATCGGCCTCGAACTTCGGTAAGTTTCCCGTGCCAAAAAAGCTCGCACTGTTCGCCATGAACGGTGGCAAGACTTCCTGATACCCATGCCTGCCCGTATGCACATCGAGCATGAAGTTCTTCAAGGCCCTTTCCAACCGGGCACCCATCCCAAAATAGGCTGCGAACCTGGCTCCAGCAATCTTTGCAGCCCGCTCCAGGTCGAGGATTCCGAGACTGCTCCCCAGCTCGACGTGATCCCTGACGGGAAAGTCAAATGCTCGAGGAATTCCGACAGTTCTTTCTTCACGGTTCGCCGAATCATCGGCCCCGATGGGTACAGACTCGTTGGGCAGATTGGGTACTTCGGCGAGGAACTGTGAGATCTGTTCGGCGACGCTGTTCAGGCGTTCATCCAGTTCCTTGATCTTCCCCGAGACCTCCCGCATCTGCAGGATCATCTGGTTCGCATCCTGACCCGCCTTCTTCAAACTTGCGATGTCATCACTGGTCTTGTTTCGAAGCGCCCGCAACTCTTCCCATTCGAGGCGTGCCGCCCGCTCCTGGTCGTCGAGTTCCTGAAACTGCTGACGATCGAACTGAAAACCCTTTCTGGCAAGCCTCTCTTCAACAAAATCCAAATTGTCTCGGATAAACAATCGGTTCAACATGATCTTACTTCCGAAGTATTCAAAGAGCCTGAAGGTTGACTCATCTGGGCGCTAATGTAACCGGGCAGGATCATCCGTTTCTTTTGGGAACCAACGACAAACAGCGAAACCTCTCGGCTCTCTTAAGCATAGACTTAATGAAGGATCGAGCATCGAATCCTCAACGCATCATAACATGGGGTTGAGAGAGTTGGGAGTGACGCCTCAACTTGACAGGAATCAGGTCCGATCTTATATTCCTCGCGTCGAAAACTATACCTAGGAGTTTGTTATGCCTCTGTACGAATATCGTTGTAGCGACTGTGACTGCACGATCGAGGTGATTCAGAAATTTTCGGACCCCGACCTGGAAGTTTGCACCGAGTGTGGTGGCAAGGTCGAAAAGGTCTTGTCTGCTCCGGCCATCCGCTTCAAGGGTTCGGGATGGTACGTGAACGACTATGCAAAAGGGAACTCAAACGGAACGGGAGCGTCGTCTTCTACAGGTTCTTCAAACGGCTCCTCGTCATCGAGTTCCGACTCCTCGAGCTCGTCCTCTTCGAGTTCAAAATCAGAGTCAAAGAGCAGTTCAAGCTCTGACAGCAAATCCACTGCTAAAGTCTCTTAAGGGGAAGCCCCGTGAAAGTCCTTGTTATCGGTTCGGGTGGGCGTGAACACACACTCGCCTGGAAGATTAAGCAGAGTCCACATTTGACCAAGCTCTACTGTGCCCCTGGAAATGCGGGTACGGTTGGTCTCGCAGAGAATGTCAACATCGGTGGAAGTGACCTCGACGGTCTCGTTAGATTCGCCCACAGTGAAGGGATTGACCTGACGGTGGTGGGCCCAGAGGCTCCACTCGTGGATGGAATCGTCGACCGGTTCAAGGAGGAGGGCCTGCGGATTGTAGGACCCTCGGCGAAGGCGGCACAGCTCGAGGGTAGCAAGGTCTTCACGAAGGATTTCATGAAAGCCCGCGGTATTCCTTCGGCAGAGTACCAGGTTTACAGTGACGCTGAGGATGCAGTCTCGGATCTCAAGGCAGGCCGCTTCAAGTTTCCCACGGTAGTGAAAGCCGATGGCCTGGCAGCGGGCAAAGGGGTCTTTATCTGTCAGGATCTCGAGGAAGCCCTCGATGCAGTCAATGCCGTTATGACAGCGCGGCAGTTCGGTTCCAGCGGGGACCGAATCGTGATTGAAGAATTTCTGGTCGGTGAAGAGACCTCGTTCATGGTCTTTACCGACGGTACGAACCTCATCCCGATGGTGCCTTCCCAGGATCACAAGGCAGCCTATGACGGAGACACCGGGCCCAACACAGGTGGCATGGGTGCTTACTCTGTGGATTTCCTCCTTTCACAGGAGCTCCGCGATCAGATCATGGATCAGATTATGCGTCCGACTGTAGAGGGGATGAAGGAAATGGGATACCCGTTTGAAGGGGTCCTCTATGCCGGCTTGATGCTCACCAAAGAGGGCCCAAAGGTCCTCGAATTCAACGTCAGGTTCGGCGACCCGGAGACCCAGGTAATCCTACCGCGGTTGAAGAGCGATCTGCTGGCGAACTTTGACGCGATGGCGGACGGCGATCTCTCGGGGCATCAGGTCGAGTGGCATTCCGATGCAGCCGTTTGTATCGTTATCGCATCCGAAGGCTACCCGGGTTCCTATCCCAAAGGTCATGAAATCAGTGGGATGGCAATGGCCGAAGAGGACCCTGGGACAATCGTTTTTCATGCCGGAACCGATCTCAAAGAGGGCAAGACTGTCACCTCCGGGGGTCGGGTACTCGGTGTAACTTCGCTGGCTCCGAATCTGCAAGCGGCGATCATGCGCGCCTATGAGGCGGTGAACAAGATTCACTTCGATGGCATGTATTACCGTAAGGATATCGCCGCCAAAGGTCTCCGCAAGCTAACAAAAGATTGAGAGGGATTCAGATGACCACACCCAAAGTTGCCATTTTGATGGGAAGTAAGTCCGATGCCGAAGTGATGAAGGCGGCATCCAAGATTCTTGATGACTTCGGTGTCGCCCATGAGATGCGGGTTCTTTCCGCCCATCGGACACCTGCCGATACCCAGGCCTATATCGCTGCGGCAGAGGACCGTGGGATTGAGGTCTTTATCGCCGGAGCCGGTTTTGCCGCTCATCTGGCCGGTGCAGTCGCGGCCCACTCGGTTCTCCCAGTGATCGGCGTGCCGATCGACTCCTCACCGCTGGCTGGGGTCGACGCCC
Organism: Acidobacteriota bacterium; assembly: GCA_020350445.1. Classification (GTDB taxonomy): domain Bacteria; phylum Acidobacteriota; class UBA6911; order RPQK01; family JAPXNP01. The sequence goes on from CP070717.1 coordinate 2,933,476, forward strand.
TCTATTCGACGGTTCAGATGCCCGGAGGCATCCCGGTCGCCACCATGACAATCGGGAAATCGGGTGCCAAGAACGCTGGCCTTTTCGCTGTACAGATCCTCAGCCGGAAAGATCCCAAACTGGTCTCGAAGCTCAAGGACTACCGGAAACAGATGCGCGACGACATCCTCGCCATCGAACTCTAAGCCGGGGAAGGTAAGCGTCCCGCTTGCCGTCCCTGCTGATCTTGCCAAGCCCCCTTCGCAACCAGAGACGGTTGCGTTCCAGGTTTCCACCCGAGCGGAATGCCCGGGTCACCCACTTTCCGCGCGGCCCGACAGGGCCGCTTCTTTTTCCGCTTTCTGAGGTTAAAAAACGCCCTTTCCCGTGGTATTGTGAGGCCCGGGTTTTCAGAAGATTTGTTGGGCTGAGAAGAACCTGAATTTGGGAGTTCTATGTATGTCTAAGAGTGGCTACGCAATCTGGTCTACAGTTGGCAAGAAGTTCCTCTTGGCCCTGACTGGTTTATCATTAGTCGGATTCATTTGCGTTCATCTCGTCGGAAACCTTTTGTTGTACGTTGGAGCAGACGCTTTCAACACCTATGCCCACAAGCTGATGAGCATGGGCCCGCTCCTTTATGTCGCCGAACTTATTCTGGCCGCTCTGTTCCTGGCCCACATGTTCACAGCCATCGTGACAACGCTCAACAACTGGAAGTCCCGACCCGACCGCTATGCCGTCAACGCTAGTCAGGGTTCTCCAAGTCAGATGACGGTTTCATCGAAGACGATGATCTGGACAGGATTAGTCATCATCGGATTTACGGTCTTCCACCTGGTCACATTCAAATATGGGGCAGGTGTCGAAGAAGGCTATGTTGCTTACCTCGATGGCGAACCCGTTCGCGATCTCTACCGGCTGGTCCAGGAACTGTTCCAGGATCCCTTCTATTCCGGCTTCTACGTCTTCGTCATGATCCTTCTGGGATTTCACTTGCGGCACGGTTTCTGGAGCGCTTTCCAGTCGCTTGGACTCAACCACCCGCGCTACACCCCGATGATCCACACCGTTGGAATCATTGCGGCGGTCGTCCTCGGAGTAGGATTTCTGGTTATTCCAATTTGGTTCTATTTCACTGGAGGGGCGGCATGAGTAAGTTAGAA
>CP070717.1:2934720-2940796 GCA_020350445.1 Acidobacteriota bacterium
TGTTCAAAGCGTTGGAAGGCATCCTTTCCGGGCCGTTGGGAAGCTCGCGTCAGGTTGGAGTACAGGTATTCGAGCTGGTCGATCAATCTTGGTACCGAGTAGCGAATCGGTGCCGTAACAAGCAGGTCTTTGATTCGGATGAGGTCGGCCTGACTGCGGTCTGACAGTTGCCTGGAGTTTTCGACCAGGCGGACAGCGAGTCTTCGGGCGCCGCTCAGCGTATCTCTGACCTGGAGGGCGAGCTCGTACTGTACCGACAGATCTTCAGCCGTGATTCCTTCTTTCTGAATTCGCGGATCAATTCGCACCTGAAAGGCCTGCTGACTGCTCCAATCACCAATCGTCAAATGGGCACTGTAAGTACCCGGAGGAACCCGGGGCCCGGAGGATCGATTGGGATCACCTCCCCACGGACCGGGCGCTTTCAAGTCCCAGGCAAAACGGTGGTGACCTTCAGCAGCAGACAGCAAGAGGGGGGGTGCAGGGTTTCGCTGGGCTGCCCAGGGCTGTGGTTCAAGCAGTGTCGTGACATCCCTTTCGGGAGTAGGGTCTTCCCGATTCGAAAACGCACGGAGCAGCCGGCCCTCCTCACTATGGATTTCCAGACGGACTTCCTCGGAGGAGACACCTGCCAGATAGTAGTCGATAAGGGCGCCTGGAGCAGGATAGTCCGGAGAGGCAGGTCCTCCCGATCCTCGGCGAACATCCGGCCGGCTGATGACATCGCGCACTTGAAACAGGTGAGCTGTTTCCTTTGCGAGTTCAGCCGAGACTTCCCACAGCGGGCTGCGGTCGTAGAGTATCCAGAATCCTCGACCCATCGTCGAGAGGGCGAGATCATCGCCGACCAGCTTGATATCCGTGATTGGAGTACCCGGCAGGTTGAGTTGAAATGGTTGCCAGGAGATTCCATCGTCGAATGAGATGAACATCCCGAATTCGGTCCCGGAATAGAGCAGTCCAGGACGCTTCGGATCTTCACGGATGACCCGGACGGGGAAATCATTGGGGATTCCACTTCCTGGTGGCGTCAGAAGAGTCCACGTCTTCCCGTAGTCCTTGGTTCGAAAGCCATAGGGCCTGAAATCACCCAGCTGATAGCGAAGGATCGCGGCATAAGCCTTCCCCGGTTCATGCGGGGAGACTTCGATGGACTGGACCCTTCCGTAAGGTTCGATCTCTGGAGGCGTGACATCTGTCCAGTTCCGGCCATGATCACGGGTGAGATGAATGGGACCGTCATTCGATCCGACCCAGATCACCCCGGCCTCATGGGGAGACTCCTGGATATCGTAGATCGTGCTGAAATACTCTTCCCCGGTCACATCGATCGTAATGGGCTCACCCGAAATCACCTGCATCCCTTCGGGAAAGGCGGTCAGATCGGGTGATATCGTTTCCCATGTCTCACCTCCATCGGTTGTGACATGGACGAACTGTGATCCATGGTAGACACGATTGGGATCGTGAGGAGAGACGTGGATGGGAGCCACTCGTTGGAATCGGTAGGCCAGGTCAGCGGGATTATGACCGTAAATGTTGGCAAAGCCGACATAGAACTGCTGTTCCTGGCCGGTCCTGCGATTGAAGACTCCGAAGCGCCCTTTACAGTTGGCGTAGACGATGTCGGGGTCACCGGGCTTCGGAACTGCCGGCCCCGTTTCACACCCCCCGTGTTCCTCCCAGAGTGCGGTGTGGCCACCGGGGAGATCAAGGGTAGGGAGACTGGGCATTGAAATCGTTGTGTTGTCCTGCTGTCCGGCATAAAGTCGATAGGGATACTCATCCGAGATATCGACTTGGTAGAGCTCAGCGGTGGGTTGATTATTCTGAGTCGACCAGCTCCTGCCGCCGTCGAGCGTCACGTTCGCTCCACCGTCATTGGACTGGACCTGGATACTGGGGTGATCGGGATTGATCCAGAGGTCATGGCTGTCGCCGTGCGGAACTGAGACCCGATCCCAGGTCTTGCCAGCGTCTTCTGAGCGCCAGCATCCTTCAGCCATTGCCCAGATCGTGTTGGGAAGCTGGGGATGAGCGACGAGGTTGGTGTAGTAGAACGGCCGATTCCGGATCGGCTGGAAGTCGGTCACTTGTCGGAAGGTCGCTCCCCGATCGTCCGAACGGTAGAGCCCTCCGACTGAATCCGGTGCTTCGATCAGAACATACACGCGGTCAGGAGCAGCTGGTGTCACCGCCAGGTCGGCCTTTCCGCGCAAGCCGCTGGGAAGACCGCTTGTCAGATGCTTCCAGGATGTTCCGCCATCTTCCGACTTGAAGATTCCGCCTTCATCTCCCCCACTTTGAATCGTCCAGGGTTTGCGTTCCACTTCCCAGAGCGCTACGTAGATCTCCTCCGGGTTGAAGGGGGCGAATTCCAGGTCGACCGCGCCCGTGCGTTCCGAAATGAAGAGGACCTTTTCCCAACTCCGCCCGCCATCGGTCGAGCGAAAGACACCGCGTTCCGGATTCGGGGCAAACGGGTTTCCAATCGCAGCGACATAGACGACGTCGGGGTTCTCAGGATGAACGAGGACCGCGCCAATATTGCCGGTCTCCTCGAGGCCGATGTGATGCCACGTTTCACCTCCATCGGTGGACTTGTAGGCCCCTTTTCCAATGATCACGTTGCTACGGAGGCCATCGGAGCCGGTCCCCACGTACACGATGTCCGGATGAGACTCGGCCACCTGGATTGCACCGATTGAGCCGGTCTTGAAAAAACCATCGGAGATCGGATACCAACTATTGCCGTAATTGGTGGTCTTCCAGACTCCACCCCCGGTCGCACCTATGTAGAACGTGGCAGGCTGGTTTCGATGGCCCGCTACAGCGGTCACGCGGCCGCCTCGAGACGGTCCAATCATCCGATAGCGGAGGTCGGCGAAGGAACCTTGTGGTACATCGGCGGGACCGGGCAAGGCAAGAGAGGTAGCGAATACAATACCGATCAGGAAGAAGATCCATTTTCGAGTCAAGGTCACGTCCCCTTTCAGCTTCCAGGCAAAACGCACAATTCTGGCTGGTTCTGATGCTAGTCTTCAGGGGAAGGGTGGTCAAGCGGGATGGCTTATGAAGGGAAGGGGATGCAAAAAAAAGGGGGGTACCCTGCGATACCCCCCTCAGAATCGTTACCACTGGTGGTTACCAGCGGTTGCGTCCGCCGCCACCACCGTAGCCGCCGCCGCCGCCACTGGGGCGCGGTGCGCGCTCTCTGGCTTCGTTGACGGTCAGAGTCCTGCCCCCGAACTGAGTGCCGTTCAGGCCCTCAATTGCCGCTTCAGCTTCGGATTCGGAACTCATTTCGACGAAGCCGAAGCCCCGCGAACGTCCAGTCATACGGTCGGTGATGATCCGCGCCGACTCGACGGTTCCATGTTCCGCAAACAGCTCTTCGAGCTGTCGATCGGATGTTGAGTAGGGGAGTCCCCCAACATACAACTTCTTGCCGTTCATCTTCTTCTCCTTAAGAAGTACAAGTGAAAGTTTTCAAGCGCTAAAAACCCTGGGAAGCCCACCTCGAAAGGAGCAGCACACTCAAATTGCATTCGGAAGGAATCAATTGGATCGCCGATTTCTTGGAGTGATTCACAAAGTAAGCCTTGCGAGGTCATTCTCACCGCACCCACCCGATTGACCTCAACACCGAGAGGCAGGATAAACTTTACTTTGGAATTCGAACAGTTGTCAAGAACCTTCAATACGACTTTTCAAAGGTTTTCATGACTTTGACATCAGCGGCTGAAATCAACAGCCCGTCCGGTCTCCGCCGATTCAAAGCAGGCGGCAATGACCTTCTGGCTCCAGAGTGCCGCTGCTGCCCCTATCGGAGGGGGATTGCCATCGATGATCGCCTGTGAAAAAGCTTCGACCTCAGCCCGGTAGGTATTGACCGGGGGAGGACTACAGCGTTGGTCTGCGTCCTCTTTGCGGGCCTGGCCGGTGTTATAGCTCGAAGCGGCCGATTCGCTGTAAAACCACATTTCTCCGGCATCCCCCTGTCCTATCGTTCCTTCGGCACGAAGACTGCCTTTTGAACCATAGATTTCCAGCCGGTTCTTGGAACTTGAATCCGGAACATTGAAGAGCGTGTCAACAACACCCTTCGCCCCACTCTCGAACTCGAGCATCACGGTCGCCGTGTCCTCACTTGCATAGTCCTGGACGAGGTGACCGGTGAAGCAGCTCAACCGTCTCGTCCGGCCGAACAACATCTCCAGGAGATCGATGCAGTGGGTGGCCAGGTCGGGCAGTGCGCCGCCCCCACTTCGTTTGAGATCCTGTCGCCAGGCTCCGGGGATTGGAGGATACCAGCAGGAGAGTTGGGCGCGGCCGAAGACGGGAAGGCCCAGTTGACCCGACTGGACGATTCTCAGTGCTTCCTGATGGTAACTGTGAAAGCGCATCATGAAACCGACCCCAAGTTGAACATCGTTGGCCTCACAGGCAGCAACCATCTCTTCAGCCTCTGCAACCGACAGGCCGAGAGGCTTTTCGCAAAAGACATGGCAGCCGGCCTGGGCCGCCTGGATGACCTGGCGGCAGTGCTGATCATTGGGCGAGGCAACGTAGATGATGTCACATCCGGATTCCAGTAACTCACGCTCACTCTTGCAGGCCTTGACCCCGTACTGTGCGGCTACCGCACTGTTGCGCTCCGCCGTCGGGGAGTACACTGCGGACAGTTCGGCGTTTTTCGCCGGGACGATCCCTTCCGGTATGGTACGGCGTTGCGCGATCCCCGTTGATCCGATAACACCCCATTTCATTTTCATGATCCTGCTTTCCTCTCGTCAGGCTGAGTAGGCCTGGATAACCTTGCGGATTCCCTTGGCAATCCCTTCGATATGCTCTTCTTCATACGTGGGAAAGATGAAGGTAATGAAGGTCCGATCCTGGTGCCAGAGTGCGTTTGGAACTTCAACGGTGGAATAGTCCACCGAGGTGGGATCAGTATATTCCCGGCTCGCGAACGGAAACTTTGAATGTCCGAACCCGTTGTGTTTCTGGAACGCCTCTTCGGTATGGCATTGAGGCCAGAAGACGTTCCAGCAGGGAACTCCCTCTTCACCGAGGGCGGCGAGGAACGTCTTGATATCGCAATTCATGTTGTCGATATCGAGAGTAATCGGGAAGACGTACCATCCATTCTGGCGTTCCGGGGTATTCACCGGAAGATGGAGAATCTGAGGCAGGTCCTGAAGCCGCTCCAGCAGCATTTCGCCATTGCGCTTTCGACGGGGCATATTCCAGGAATCGATCCGGTCGAGCTCGCACAATCCAATCACCGACTGCATTTCAGTCATGCGATAGTTCCAGCCGACCATGGTGTGAATATAGGGAAGCTTCTGCTCCATCTCGAGGAGTCGCAGGCGCTCCTTGACGTTGTACCCATGGTCCCGGAAACTCCGGCAGCGCCAGGCCACTTCTTCGTCATCCGTGGTGACCATTCCGCCCTCTCCACCGGTGGTGAAGGTCTTGTTCTGGCAGAAGCTGACACACCCGGCATTTCCGATGCTCCCGGTCTTTCTTCCCTTATAGACGCCGCCATAGGCCTCGGCATTATCTTCGATGACAACGAGACCGTGCTTTTCAGCCAGGGCGAGGAGCGGGCCCATGTCGGTGACATTTCCATAGAGGTGCACCGGCATGATGGCTTTTGTGCGCTCGGTGATAAGTTGGGCCGCCGATTCGACGCTGATGCAGTGATCTTCTCGATTGACGTCGGCAAAACGCGGAATGGCGCCGGCCTGGACAATCGAAAACGAAGACGCGATGAAGGTGTAACTCGGCACAATGACCTCATCACCGGGGCCAATACCCAGGCCTGCCAGTGCGGTGTGCAGGGCAGAGGTCCCATTGGTCGTACTGATGGCGAAGCGGCTGCCGTTCCACTCGGCGAACCTGCGTTCGAACTTCATTCCCATTTCGCCGGTCCAGTAATTGACCCGACCACTCTTGAGTGGCTCGACAACTGCCTGGATCGTCTGATCATCGAAGGAGGGCCATTTGGGAAGCGGTCCCGTGATGCTGCGCGGGCCGCCGTCAACTGCAAGTCTCTCACTCATTCCTTACC
>CP070717.1:2940896-2947809 GCA_020350445.1 Acidobacteriota bacterium
AACTTCATTAAAAGGTTAGAAACCAAATATCGCCAAAAAAACACGTTGACAACTTGAATATACAGATTGCCGAAAAATCAGGTCAAGAAACTGCGCAAAAGCCGTTTCAACCGATTCCGCAACTACGTGCGTCTTTCGACCCTCCCTTCCGAAACCTCTATCAATCGGCTCTCCAGACTAACGACGGTGAATCTACCCTCACGGTTTCAGCCTTAATTATCAGTAGGTTTCGCGAACCAGCCCCTTCCTGCCCCCTACGGGCAGGATCTCCGGTCGCGCGGAATCGACAGGCTGCTAGGCTATCATGTCTTTCCCCCGCCCCTATTTGTCAGTGGACACTGGCATGATGGCGGGGTGAGATTGATCGGCTAGCCGGATTGTGCCCATGTTGAAACTGGAATCACTGGAACTCGTTGGATTTAAATCGTTTGCGGACAAGACGAAAGTCGTCTTTCCTGCGAAGATCACCGGCATTGTCGGGCCAAACGGCTGCGGAAAATCCAACCTGTCTGACGCCATCGGATTTGTCCTCGGGACGCATACCGCCAAGAGCCTTCGCGGCCAGACGATGGACGATTTCATTTTCGGGGGCACCGGTAAGCGGAAACAGTCCGGACTGGCTGAAGTTCGGCTGAGATTGCGCAAGACTAGCGGGGAGCCGTTGGTGATCAACGGGACCCAGTTGGATGAAGACGAACTGGAGATCAGCCGCCGGGTCTACCGCGACGGTGAGAGCCAGTACCTCGTCAATCAGAAGCGTTGCCGGCTGATGGATATTCAGAAGATTCTGGACGAGGCCGGTCTGGGGTTTTCTGGCTATGCCATGATCGCCCAGGGACGTATCGAATCGTTTCTGACGGCACGCCCCCTCGATCGTCGCGCCCTCATCGAAGAAGCGGCGCAGATCACAGGTTACAAAGCCAAGCGTAGAAACGCCGAGATGAAGCTCGACCTGGCGAAGCAGAATCTGCTCCGCATCAACGACATCATCGTCGAAGTCGAACGCCAACTCCGCTCGCTCAAACGTCAGGCCAACAAGACCCAACGGTACAAGAAGCTGAAAGCGGAATTCCGCACCCTCCAGGCACTGCGTTTCGCGTCCGAATCGATGCGATTGAACGAGGAACTGGAGAGGCTGGTTTCCCGGCAGTCCCAGATCAGGTCAGAGATTGAACAGCTGAACTCGCTACTGTCTGAAGGTGAAAAGAACTACCAGGAGAACAACCAGCGGCGGGATGCCCTCGAGACAGATCTACGCGACCAGCAGGAAAGAGAAGCCGAACTCCGACTCGAACTGGATCGGACCGACAATTCGACCCGTTACCACCTGGAACAGATCGACCAGACCCGGGACAATCTGAATTCCCTCTCCTCTGAGCGCGAAACATTGAACCTCTCGATTGCGCAACTGAACGAGGAGTGGGAGCAGGGGCAGACCGACAATACCGTCCTCAAGGAAGACGAACTCGAGATTGAGACTGAACTGAAGGCCTGCGGGGCAACAGTTCTGGAGAAGTCCCAGACTCTGCGACTCAAGGAAGAACACCTCGAAGAGTTAACTGGCCGCCTCATGCGGGTATCGGCAGAGATCGCCTCTCTGCGAAATGCCAAGGAACAGACGACGCAGAGGACACGCCGGATCGAAGGGGAAAAACAGAAGGTCCGGGATGACCGGGGCTTGATTGCCGGAAAGCTCACAGAGATTCGTGCCAGCCTCGAGCAGAAAGAAAAGGGCCTGCACGAACTCAGCGAGAGCATCTCTTCTCTCCGGCTATCTCAGGAAGAGCTCAAGCAGCGACGGGCTGGATTGATCGAGGACCTGGAGGGCCTTTCTTCACAGACCACCGACCTGAGGAACAGGCTGGTCGCACTGAATGAAAGACTCCAGTCCCTGCAGGAACTCGAGCTCTCGAGGTCTCATTACAGCGAAGGCGTCCAGAAGGTTCTGAGCCACCTGACCAAGAACGGCGAAGTCCGCGCAACGGGGACACTGGCAGATTCGATCGAAACCAGCGAGCGATTCGAACGACTGGTCGAAGAGTTCCTGGACGAAGAACTCGAGTACATCCTGGTCGATTCACTGGAAGAAGCCGTCGCCGGAGTTTCCGAGATCAAGTCACTCAAGACCGGAAAATGCACCTTCTTCAGTGTCCACAGTTCCAACGGATTCGGGAAGGTCCGGCCATCCGCCATCGACCGCTCCAGCCTTCCTGACGAAGCCCAGGGTGTCTTCGGAACCCTGTCCGACGTCATCCAGATGCAGCCTGAAATGCAGCAGGCATTTGCCCGCATCCTTCCCCAGCAGGCCGATTCGATCGTTGTCTCCGATATGGGTAGAGCGATGCAGCTGGCCCACTCCTATCCGGAGAGCACCTTCATTACTCTCGATGGAGAATCCCTCACTCCCCGGGGGCTTGTCTCCGCTACCGCAGCCCAGGCTCGCAAGATTGGCCTCCTCAGCCTCAAACGGCAGAAGCGTGAACTGGAGAAGAAGGTTGCAGCCCAGCGAAAGGCTCTCGCCGAATCCGAAAGCCGGCTGGCACTGAAAAAGGAAGAGTTGACGGAAGTTAATGCGGCTCTCGAGACCGGGCAGTCGGAGCTCTACCAGCTCGAGAAACAACTCATCGGGAAACGACACGAGTTCGAGCAGGCAACAGCAGATCTGGACCGGCAGGAACGAACAGTCCGAACCTTCGATTTCGAACTGGAACGGCTGGAAGAAGAATCGGTCGAACTGCTCGAGAAGCTCAAGTTGACGAGTGAGAGTGTGATCCAGCTCGAAAGTGATCGCCAGGAGATCGAGACGGGGTTGAGGAGCGGGAGAGAGGCACTTCACGATCTCAGAGAGGAATTGGACGAAGCTCAACGCGTTCTCAATGGGGTCTCCGCCAGAAAACAGGTACTCGAAGAGCGCACACTCGCCCTGACACGGACACTCGAACGGATTCGGTCTCAACAGCAGGAAGCCAATTCCCGACTCCAGTCGATGGATCTGCGGGAAACCCAGGGGAAGGAACGTCTCGAGCACTTGTCGGAACAGGTCATCCTGTTGAAGGAAACCGCCAAAAACCTGCGCGTCGAGTCACAGCAGACCGGGGAGAAACTGACCGAAGCAAGACGCCAGTTCGAAGAGTGTAAACAGCAGGTCAAGAAAGCGGAACAGGCCCTCACTGACTTGCGCGGGAAGGGTTCCACTCTTCAAGAGCAGCGCTCAGCCGTCGATGTCGAGAACGCCCGAATCGAAACTCAAGTACAGCATCTGCAGCAGCAGTGTCTCGAACAGCTCCACATCTCCCTTGAAGAGACCGTTTCCCGGGTTGATCTCAGCCAGTACGACCTCGAAGAAGTCCTCAGCAACTACGAACGACTGAAGAACCGCCTCGAGTCTTTCGGGCCGATCAATATGACCGCCCTCAAGGAGTACGAGGAGAACGAGGAGCGTTACGAGTTCCTCACCAAACAGAAGACCGATATTGAGCAGTCGATCGCGGATACCACCAAGGCGATTCAGGAGATCAATCGTCGCAGCCGCGCAAAGTTTACTGCCGCTTTCGAGGCGGTGAACGAGAATTTTAAGGTGGTCTTCGGGAAACTGTTCAACGGAGGCGACTGCGGAATAGAACTCCTCGACGAAGATGACATCCTGGAATCAGGTATCGATATCTATGCCCAACCTCCTGGAAAGCGCCTCCAGAACGTGATGCTGCTTTCCGGTGGAGAGAAAGCACTGACCGTGTTTGCCCTGCTGATTGGTATCTTCATGTACCGGCCCAGCCGCTTCTGCGTGCTCGACGAAGTCGATGCGCCTCTCGACGATGCCAACGTTCGGCGCTTCGGGGCCCTGATTGAGGAGATGAGCGCTGACACCCAGTTCATCATCGTCACGCACAACAAGCGTACGATGGAAATTGCCGAAACGCTGTACGGAGTCACGATGCAGGAACCGGGTGTTTCGAAGGTTGTCTCAGCTCAATTCTAGACAGCTGGCGTTCCAGGGTTAATCGCGCGCATTCTCTCGAAGCTCCAACCGATCGATGTCATATTCACGAATCTTCTTGGAAACCGTGTTGCGGTGAACCCCCATCAGCTCCGCCGCACCTTTCACCGAGCCATCCGCTTTGACCAGCGCTTTGATGATGTAGAGCTTCTCGAATTGTGCATTGACCTCAGGCCAAAGGATTCCAGTACCCAGCATCTCATCGATGATTCCTTCGAGAATCTCTTTGACAGTCGGCTTCTGCATCGCTTCTTCTACCGCCTCCAATCGATTACCTAAGATTCGGATTCTTCCTGCAGATCTTCGTAGAGGCTTTCAATCCCCTCCACAAAACGCGCCTTCAAGCCCTCAGGCGCAAGCTTCACGATGATTCCTGCCCCAGCCAGGAAATAGTCCTTTAGGAATGAACCCGCTATAAGACTCTCGCTGATCGGAAAAGCGGTCAACCCCAGAAAGATCACCAGATTGATCAAGTATCCCCTCAAGAAGCCAAACGCACCCCCCATCAGGCGATCAAACCACTTGATCTTCAGGGCTTTCATCAAGCGGTCCGCCAGATGGGACAGGACGGCCCCCAAGACCACGAAGAAGATGAAGATGGCGGCGAAACCGAGGAATTCCAACCCAAGGCGGGGAGCATCTATAAAGCCAAAGAAGTCAGCGGCCTGCGGATAAAAGAGGACGGCGCAGACAATCCCCACAATAACACTGCCCAGGCTCAACAACTCCGACAAGATCCCCTTGATCATTGCCGCAATTACTGAAATGGCAATGATCAAGAGGGCGGCGATGTCGAGATAGTTCAGCATTCAACCTTCCGAAAGGACGCTGCGGCGTTCGCGACTGAAAACAGCGAGTTCAGATCAGACGAGATCCTTTCCGGTCAGCTTCTTAAACGCTTCGAGGTAACGGGCCGATGTGGCTTCGATGACAGACGCAGGCAACTTCGGTCCCGGATAGGTCTTATCCCAGTCCAGTGTTTCCAGGTAGTCTCGAACATACTGCTTGTCATAAGAGGCCTGGGCCCTGCCGGCTTCGTATTCATCCGCCGGCCAGAAACGTGAGGAATCGGGAGTCAAGACCTCGTCAATCAGGATCAGGTCATCACCGACCTGGCCAAATTCGAACTTGGTATCACAAATGATGATCCCCTTCGAACGGGCGTAATCACTGGCGGACGTGTAGATCTTCAGACTGAAGTCGCGGACACGAGAGGCGATCTCGGGTCCCACCATCTCAACCGCTTCTTCGAAGGAGATGTTGATGTCGTGCCCGGTTTCCGCCTTCGTTGAAGGTGTAAAAATGGCCTCCGGCAGTTTGGAGGATTCGGTCAAGCCCGCAGGGAGCTTGATACCACAGATCGATTCTGACTTCTGGTACTCCTTCCAGCCCGAACCGGCCATATACCCCCTGACGACACACTCAATCGGCAACGGCTTGCACTTGCGTACCAGCGTCGATCTTCCCTCCAGTTCAGCCCGGTAGCGCTTCAACTGCTCTGGGAACTCATCAAAATCTACGGAGATCAGGTGGTGTTCAACAATTTGATTCTCCGTCAACTGATCGAACCAGAACTTCGACATCTGCGTCAGAACCGTACCCTTGTAAGGGATCGGATCTGGCAGAACCACGTCGAAGGCCGAAAGACGATCCGAGGCGACGAGCAGGAGCATCCCCTCCAACTCAAAGATCTCACGGACCTTTCCACTGTTAACTTTCTTAATTCCAGGAAGCTCAATGCCACGCAAGGTGTCGGGCTGTTTCTTGTCCATCCTCAGACTCCACAAATACTAATTGTTGCCGTCAGAAATATAGGGTTTAGAGATACCAGTTGTTTGCAGGAACTCGCAAGTAGTTTAGCCGATCAGATCGGAAAAAAGAACCGCACTTCCCAGAGTTCCTGCCGCTCAGACCACGATAGTTTGACACATTTTCGCCCAGTTGCTAAACTAGCACTCTCGAATAGGGAGTGCTAAAAACCATATCTTAAGCCTATTAATTTCAATACATTAAAGCCGATTCACTCTTATTAGGCTCAAGCCGAAGCTTGAAAGGAGTCAGTGTTATGAGCATCAAACCGTTACATGATCGCGTTCTCGTTAAGCGGATCGAAGCAGAGGAACAGGTCCGCGGTGGAATCGTAATCCCAGACAGTGCGAAAGAAAAACCCCAGGAAGGTGAAGTTGTCGCTACGGGTGACGGCAAGGTTCTGGACAATGGCCAGAACGTGGCCCTCGCAGTGAAGAAGGGAGACCGAATCCTTTTCGGGAAGTACTCCGGTACGGAAGTCAAGATCGATGACGAAGAGTACCTGATCATGCGTGAGGACGAGATCCTCGGCATCCTCAAGAAGTAACGTCTTAAACCAGAAAGTCCAAGAATGAGGTGATTTGTTATGGCAGCTAAAGAGATAACCCACAGCGAAGACGCCCGCCGTGCTCTTCTGCAGGGCGTGGATAAGTTGGCGAACGCCGTCAAAATCACGCTGGGACCCAAGGGTCGCAACGTGGTTCTTGAGAAGAAGTTCGGTTCCCCCGTTGTCACCAAAGACGGTGTGACCGTTGCAAAAGAGATTGAACTGGAAGGCCTGGAGAAGGTCGGAGCCAGCATGCTCCGCGAAGTCGCCAGCAAGACCAGTGACGTGGCCGGTGACGGAACCACTTCAGCAACCGTTCTCGCCCAGGCGATCGTTCGTGAAGGTATCAAGAACGTTGCGGCCGGTGCCAACCCGATGGCCGTGAAACGCGGAATCGACAAGGCCGTTGGCAAGGCGATTGAAGAGATCCGAAAGATGTCGAAGCCGGTCAAGGGTGAGATGATCGCCCAGGTCGGCGCCATTTCGGCCAACAACGACCGGATGATTGGTGACATCATTGCCGAAGCGATGAACAAGGTCGGCAAAGATGGCGTCATCAC
>CP070717.1:2947909-2970359 GCA_020350445.1 Acidobacteriota bacterium
AAAGGAAGGCCGGAACCTGATCAGACAGCTTCCGCGATTCTCGAAGCGGTCCCGGCCGTACCGAACGAAGGCAAAGCAGGTCCCTGAGCGACAGACGTCCACTTAATAAAGCTTAGGTAGATACTCAGGGACTTCGTTGTAAGGCTCAACGGCACCCGAGACAACTTCGTAGATCTGCTCGTGACTCGCAATGCCCGCTGCACTCAACTCGTCATATGGCCGGTTACAGACGTCGAGAAAACCAATGTTGTAATTCTCTCCGTCGAAACGTCCAATCGCGGATTCATCGTAAAACTGAAACCAATGGGCTCCTACACAGTTGGGATTTGCAGCCGCATCTTCGAGATAGACTCGGTAGGCCTTTCCCCGCTCGACCTGGTTCCAAAGATGTCCAATCCCGGAAGATGGCAGACCGACATCCAGCGCCCCGAAATGCCATTCACCAATAATGACAGGCATCCCCAGAAGCTCATGGATTTCGTCCGTTGTCTCCCTCGGGACTCGGTCGAGATAGCAGTTCATGCTGAAAACATCGAACGATTTCATCCCTTCAACTGCCCACTTCGGAGGGACTCCAGCCCAACGCATTCCCAAGTTCAGATGATTAGGATCGACCTTCTTGCAGGCGGACGAAAGAGCATTGAAATATCGCGTAGCCATCTCGACACTGAACGCTTCAAGGTCCGCGTTTGCCTCGGGGGTGAGCCGAGTGGTCCATTTCCCCCCGGCAATCTGATCGAGCGTAACCGGGATCTTCCAAGCCGCCGCCAGGGCCCCATCCTCAGCGTAGGTCTTTTTCAGGAATGCCGCCAACTCCCGTCGGGTAAAACAGTCTTCGGTGACAAAGAGCATCCCGGCAGCTGGAAGCTCTCTCGAGAAGCCCCACTGGGGCTCGTTCATCAGGAAGTACCCGATGAATGCAGGATCATCGACGGTATCAGACAAGCGATTCGCATAATCGGCAGCATCCGCTTCAAAGTTGGGATCGAAAACATCGGGGAAGTCGCGATAAACGAGTTTCGAACGGCTTGGCCGGAAGCTTAACGGGCGGACATAGGGGAAGCCTGCATCCCGGGCAAACTCCCATTCCGACCAGTTTCCGACCGTATTGAATCGCAGGCGGCGCAGTTCGGCCAGTGCCACTTCACCCCACTTCTCATGCCAGGCTTCACTACCGAACGCCCGGATCAAATTCGCGGTCAGGTAATTGACAAACTTTCCCCGGGTGTCGGGGTCGGATCCCTGGAAGATCTCCTCAAATTGTGGATCCCCGACCGGGCACCAGGCCAATGCCGTTTCAATACCGTCGTAGCGGCCGGACGTATCCACTCGGACGCAGTCTGCACCAGTTGACCAGAATGCGTAACCGTCGGGATCCACCATCCACCAGCGTTCACCTTCCTTCTGGACTGCAAAAAAACCACTTCCCTTGCTGAGACGCTTCTTCTCCCATCCGCCCCAGCGTGTAAAGTGATCAGGCAGTTTCTGACTGGCCGCCGCTTCGAGCTGTCCCTTGATCCGAGTCACGACCTCCTCAAGACTCCGACTCTTTGCAGGCCACTCGTGGATCGTGCTTTGCCCCATTTCGTCGAGCAGGGGCCCCTTCGGAAGCGTCGGTGCGGAAATCTTCTCGACCTCACTCGGCGTAACCATGAGACTCTTCATACACCAGCGCGCCGGCTGCGGACTCTTCCGATAGACGGTCAATTCCGCACGGTCGACCAGACTTAGGTCGATCCGCTCTCCTGAGACACGAGGCTTAAGAAACGCTCCTTCGCGCTCGATTCCCCAACGATTCATGTCCAGCAGCGAGATCGGCAATCGGACTCGGAAGGAACATTGGTTCAGACCCGCCCATCGGAAAGAGAATCGGGGACCCTTCTCCCCCTCCTGAAGAGTCAGCAGGAAAGCAAACATATGATTCCCGTCAAGCAACATGTCGGTCGTAATGTACCGTCCGGTTGCCAGTGCCCCAACAGGAAAACGATAGGCGATTCCGTCATCGATATCGGGTGCCTCAAACCAATTAGCCCCGGGTATCACTCCTTCCCCATCCACCTGCTTCAGATTCCCCAGAAAGCCGGAGGGCTCCAGAATCAGATCTGATGGTTCACTCGTGCATCCACCTCCGAGGAACAAGATCGGTGAACAGATCGCCGCACTCAGAAACTCGCGACGTCGAATTGGAAAGCTGCCATTTCGCTTACTCATCATGACCCTCCCTCACACGGATAACGTTGGAACTTGCGTCAACCCCGGCAGGTTTCCGTCTTCCCGACGAATCCCTCGGAGCAGAATCTATTGGATAACTAGTTCATAACGATGCAGATGAAAGGCGTGTTTCTGAAACGCCTGATACAGCGGCTCATCTCCGTAACGGACATCTGGGGTGAACTCATAGCTCCAGGATTCGTTCTCGAGAATGAGAGGAATCCGTTTACTGGAGGGAGTCTGCGGATCCAGACGCAACAAACTGCTCCGGTTCTTTGCGCCCGTCCATTCCAACTGCTTCTCCTCCTGTATATCACCCACCTCCCGAATCCAAGGGGATTCGCTCCTCACCTTACAGCGGTACCAGTTCCCTTGGTCAAAAGGATCCAGCCCCTGTTTCAATCTCACCCAGAGGGTCGCTTCCTCGCCCGGCTCAAATACGCCATCCCCGTCCCCGCGGCCTTCCGTCACCTGGCGCTCGACCGATGCTCCTCCACCTTGATTGCCTTTTTGCCGAAAAACAGGCAGCGTCAGCGTCCGACCATCGAAGACCAGGATCTCAGCCGGTTCCGGCAGGTCTTCAGGTGCGATCAAGACATCAATCTCTTCCGTTCGCTCATGCCAACCATCATAGGTCAACTTCAACATGAGGCGAACCGGTGCAAAGTATCCTCCACCTGCGAAAAACCGCGAGGCTAATTCTTCGGAAAGATCGGCAATTGCCCCCGGTTCGATGCGGTCGATTTCCAACGTCCCTCGCAGAATTTGCACCGTTGGGTAATCTGTTGTTAACTCGACTCGGACGTTCTCCAGAGCTTCTCCACGGGGATTAAAAAGGCGGATTGGCAACCCCCGCTCCTCACGTGGAAGAACGTAAAGTCTTTCCCTTTCGGAAACCGGCAGGAGAACCGGGGCCTGTGCCCCTGTTCCCGGCCCGACGATTCCAATCTCATGCCCGGAACCGTCAATCGATATTTGCAATGAGCCGCGTTCGTCTGCTAAGACTTCCCTCTTGCTGATCTCTCCCGTATGCAGGTCGTAGTCGAGCAGCAAATATGACTTTCCAGCCCGGTAATTTGGGGCCGTTGTGATCTCGATGCGATGCTCCGCAACCGCAGGTCCGTCTGGCGCCCAACGCCTGGTCGTCAGCCGGAAGCCTCCCTGCCTGACATCATTCAGGTACACCATCGCCTTCTCGCTGCCCGAGACCTGCACCTGATACCCCCGAACCTCAAAACGGCTGAAAGGACTCGAGTATGCCCATTCTTCGGCGAAATTGTTCAGGGTTGGATCCTGAAAAGCCCGCATATGGAACGCAAAGGTCTCCCCGATCGAGGTGGCGGCATGTCTGTGAAATTCGTCCTGCCGAAACTCAAACTTGACCCTGGCGGCCCGGGCATAGGCCAGCCGCGTTTCCTCGTGATACTGGCTGATATAGTCCCCACTGGCCCGAATCAGTCGTACCCATCGTCCCGCATGACTTGACACGTGGTCCTTCGGACGCCACAACATCCGACGCCCCTTTTCGCCAACATAGAACTCAGGGCCAGGGTTGAAAGCGGAAGCACTTCCGATCAACTCCGGATACCGGGCGCTCAGATATAGACTCATAAAACCGCCCATACTCAGCCCCGATGTGGCTCGATGCCTCCTGTCGGTCTGCGTCCGAAAGGTTGAATCGATGTGTTCGACAAGTTCCAGGAAATACTCACCGAAATCGTAGTCGCCTCCCCCTTCCCGGACATCCCAAGGTGTTCCCCCATAAAAACCTGTGTAATGCTCGGCAACGTATCCGTCGACGGCGACTACCAGCACATCGTGATTTCGCACAAACTCTGCGATATCAGGAACCGTGCCCGTACCATTGTCATAGTGTTCGAGGGTGTATCGGTCGCTGTGCCCATGGAAGTAGTAGATCACCGGATAGTGCTTGTGACTGGCCTCATACTCCGGCGGTAAGAAGATCCGATAATTCCGTTCTACCCCGAAAACCTCGGAGGCGTGTCGGCGGTCTTCAAACGGTTGCCGCCCACCCGCACCGAGGACCCTACCGACTGCAGTATTCATCAAAACGAGGAATGTCAAAACCAGCGTCAGTCTTCGATCAGACATCAGACCACCGTACGCCTGCCTTACCCTACTTGCAACCCCGGGGACGCTTCTGGCAATGAGTTATTACCATTCCGAATTCTCTATGCCGGATTCGGCCTTTCTCATTCAGCATTCCACGGCCGGCGATCAGAGATCAGCCACATTCATACCCACCAGTCGTCGTAACCGATCATCTTCCACGCGAGCTTGTCCCGGTTTCCACCCCATTTCGGATGACTGTAGTACCCATGCATCGTGTGAGACAGCACCATCCCGAAGAATTCGCCGCATTCGAGTCCATTCCAAAGCAGCCAGGGTAAGTCCCCTCGCTGCATCTTCGTGAGAAACTGCGTCTGCTGATCCCACTCCAGTTCGCTGAAACGTTTCCCGTGAAGTTCCTGGCTGCAAAGCTCGGTCGATTTCAGACCGGAGCGGTAGACAACGATCCAATCCGGATGGGCCTCTGTCAACATCCGGTCGATGAATTCCACGACATTGAGCTCTCTCGCACCCGGAAACTCATCCGTCGGGATCAACTGTTCGCAGATATCACCCAGAAGCTTCTTCTCCGTGTCACTCAAGCCATCCCCCGTAGCGCTCGGATCTTTCTGGGTGGTGTGCCCCATCAAGAAGGCAGGGGGCGCCACGGCCAGGGCCGCCAATGAAAACACGAAGTCCCTTCGATCGATCTTCACAGCTCCCTCCTTCCCTCTCTCCAGGCACCGCCCTTCCACTCCCTGACAATGTATTCGGCGAACCGGTAAGCGAGAGCCTGGATCGTCAAGACCGGATTCCTCCCTCCGGAAGTCACCAGCGTACTGGCATCCACTACGAAAAGGTTGTCCACCTCGTGTGACTGACCATAGGAATTCAACACCGATGTCTTCGGATCGTTCCCGATGCGGCAGGTACCCAGTTGATAACCGGTTCCTCCCCGGCCGATTCCATTCGGGGTGATATCGTGAGCTCCCATCTCCTGGAGCAGTTCCGTCATCTTGTCGACGAAGAACTGTCGAATCCTGTAGTCGTTGGGGTGAAAGCTGTGGGTAATGCGAGCCACCGGAATTCCGAATCGATCTCTGACCGTCGGTGAGACTTCCACACGGTTCTCAAACTGGGGCATATCCTCAGCGGGTGCGAAGAGCCGGACATAGCGCCGGAATTTCTCACGCTGGTACTTCTTGTGCTCGAGTCCCCAGCGGGGAGCACCGCGAGGGCGACGGCTCGTAAAGGCTACCGGGGTCATTTCGGTCCGGGAGTAGAAGACTGCTCCGCCTACGAACCCCTCATTCTTCCCGTAGAAATCATCGATTCCGATACCCGGACCAGGCCCGAACCCCTCGTTCGTGACCTCATCCATGATCCCCCAGACCGATGGGCTGATATGCCCCATCAAGTTACGCCCGACCCAGTCATTGCCATTACCGACGCCCTGCGGGAACCACCGCGACTTCGAGTTGAGCATGAGCCGGGCCGTTTCGATCGCCGAACCCGCCAGGATGACCAATCGGGCCGGCTGTACGACCAACTTACCGGGCTCGAGGAGGTATTCAACACCGTTGGGCCGTCCCATCGCATCGAGGGTGATCTCCCGGACCATCGCATCGGGAATCAGCGTGCAATTCCCTGAAGCGAGGGCGTCGGGAAGCAGTGCAGTCACCGGCGTCGATTTCGCACCGATCTCGCAGACGAACGTATTGCAGCAGGGATGCTGCATGCAACTGTTTCTCCCCCGGTAAGGACGGCTCAAGATGCCGAGAGGAACAGTGAAGGGGTGGTATCCCATCTTCGTCGCTGTATCCCGCACCATTTTGTCGCCCGGTTGAAGATCGATCGGCGGTAGCGGGAAGGGTTTACTCCGCTTTCCCTCAAACGGGTTTACGCCGCCTTTTCCGGATACCCCCATCTCGTACTCGGCCTTCGTGAAATAGGGTTCAATCTCCTCGAAGCTGAAGGGCCAGTCCTCAAGAGTCGTCCCTTCGAGATGGCCATACTCGGTCTTCATGCGGAATTCGATCGGGGGCCGACGCCACATCAGTCCTCCGTAAAAGAACTGCCCTCCCCCGACAGCAGCAGCCTGCGCCGAATAGCCCCACTCATGCGGGTAGAGCACGCTGAAGTTCTCTTCCCCTTGGTAGCGAAACTCCCGAGGGTTACGCGGATCTTCTCCACCGATCGCCGGCCGCGTCATACCGTAGCCATGCGAGATCTGTTCGTCATGAAGCTTGAAATCTTCGGGATTCAGCTTCGGCCCCCGCTCCAGCACGACAACCTGAAGTCCGGCTAGCGCCAACTCCTTTGCCAGGACAGCACCCGAAGCACCGCTGCCCACAATGACTGCGTCAACCTTGTCAGCTTTCATGCGTCACTCCCTTCGGAATCTACAAATCGAAGTCTACGAGAGCCCGTTGTTCAGCGCAATGGCCCTCGGCTATCTCAACGAGTATTCCCAGACGCTCTCCATCGCACGTCCAATCTGCTCCCACGAATAGCGTTGTTCAACGAGGGCGCGTCCCTTCTCAGCAAGTCTTAGCCCCAGTTCCCGCTCCCGCAGAAGGCGCTGGACCGAACCAACAAAGTCTTGAGCGGTCTCGGCACCCAGAAAATGGTGTCCAGCCACCACCTCGAGTCCTTCACAACCCAAAGCGGTGGAGACCACCGGAACTCCGGCGGAGAAGGCTTCGAGGATCTTGAGACGGGTCCCGGATCCATTCAGGATTGGGACAATCATTAGAGCGGCCGCACCCATCAGCGGACGAATATCGGGTACATATCCGTGAAACCTCACTCGCTCCTGACGCTGATGAGACAGTAATTCCGGAGTCCCTCCGTCCCCCACAACATCCAACGTAAGGCGGGGCACCAAACGGCACAGATCGGGCCATACCGAATCCAGAAAGAACGTCAGGCCGATCCGGTTCGGTGGATGATCGAGGTTGCCTACGAATAGGATACTGGAAGCGGTCTCAGGAGCCTGGCCGAACGCGAAGTATCCAGGGTCGACGCCATTTGGAACCGACCAGACCCGCTCCCCAGCAACATACCGGGCAACGTGTTCCCGTTCGAGGTCCGACATCGTCACGACGGCATCGCATTTCGTCCAGAGATCCCGCTCGTAGCGTTTCATTCGTTCAATCTGTTTTGGGAATCCGGCCGGAACTGAGTCCGGGTCGCGTCCGTGCAGACGTTCCATGGCGATGTAGCTCACATCAATCTCATCAAGCACGATGCGGCTCTGCGGTGAGCAGCGGCGGATCAGCGGCAGGTAGCCGCCCAGAGCGGTGTATTCGAGTTGGATAATATCGAATGGGACCTGGGCCGTCAGCTCCCGGATGCGGGAGGACATCTGGGGGAAACTCATCCGCAGGACTTCGAGCGGAATTCCCTGGAACCTTCCCACCAAACGGCTCGCTGTCCGGACCCAGTTCGCCGGGTTCAAACCGTCATTCAACTTCTCACGGAGAGTCAGGTTGGGCCGGGCTGCCATCAGTTCCGGTGGCGCCGCTAAGTTGAGCTCTTCGGTGGACGCCCTCCCAGGCTGCGACTCACCGAGGGATATCCAGCAGAGGTGGTGGCGCTCGCCTGTCCACTTGAGAAGACTCGCCATCCGGGTATGCCCACCGGAGCGAATCGGAAGGGGAAAGAACGGCGCAACGAAGAGAACCCGCATTGGACTTATGCTAACAGTCGCAGCCCTCAGCGAACAGCCAGATCGTTTTCAGGAAGATCAAATAAAGAGATCCGGCGGCCCGTTATGTTGCCTCTTCAGCATCACAACAGGCCGCCGACTTAGCCGACAGATTTACTTCCAATTCAACTCGGAAGCCATGATCTGCGTCAATTAACTTGAAATTAACCGGTTCCACCGATACCTTTTTTGAAGTCAGACTGTGCAGGTGCATATGAGCGAGTCGGCTCGTGAGGCGGCAATCGGGTTCGGTCCCTTTAAGTTTGATTTCAGCACGCTGGAACTTCGGCGCGGGGCTGAAGTAGTCCCCCTCCAGGAACGCCCCTCCCAGATTCTCGCGTTACTCTTGAAATCATCCGGAGAATTGGTGACCCGAGAGACCATTCAAGCTGAGCTCTGGTCCCCTGCCCTGGTCGGTGAAGTCGATATTCATCTGAATGTCGCCATCAAGAAACTGCGTACTGCTCTCCAGGATTCAGCAAAGGAGCCTCGTTACATTGCGACTCTTACTGGACGGGGCTACCGCTTCATTCACCCGATAGAACCCGCGGCATTCGAACGAACGACGCGTCGTCCATCTTCAGTGATTCTGAGCGCAATATCGCTGCTCTCCATCAGCCTGCTCCTGATCGTCGGTTACTGGTCACTTCGTCAGCCAGAGCTACCCTTTGGGACCAGCCAGCGGATCAGGCCGCTGACCGTTTCAGAGGCAACTGAATTCGACCCGAGTTTCTCCCCGGATGGCAGACAAGTTGTCTACGCCTCCGCGTTAGGATCTGGCCGAGATAGTAGCCTTTTCAGGCTCGATCTGGAGACGCTCGAAGCGACCCGGCTGACTGAACAATCCCAACGGGATCGAGCGCCGGCCTGGAGTCCCGATGGCAAGTGGATCGCTTTTCTCCGCTACTCACCTGAAGACTGTGCCGTCCATCTGCTGGAGACTGAAACCGGACAGGTGTTAGATCAGTTTACACTCAGGGACTGTACGCTTCGTTCTCCGCCGTGGGATGCCGATTCTCTCAGCTGGTCTCCCGACGGCAGGCACCTCGCTTTCTCGGATTCACTGGAGGGGGAGGACAGGAGGGGTCTCTACATCCTTTCACTGGCTGACAGGCGCACCCGCCTGATCACCGACCCTCCCGCAGGGTCGGACGGAGATTACTTTCCACGGTATTCTCCCGATGGACGCACCCTGGCATTTCTCAGAGGGGATGATCACGGCTCCAGTGAGGACCTGTACCTGCTCGATCTCGCTACGCTAGCCGAGCAGCGACTGACCAATGACAACGTCACGATTGTCGGCTTCGACTGGGACCCCCGGTCTGGAGAACTCGTCTTCTCATCGCTGCGCGGCAGCTCACTGCCCAGCATCTGGCGAATAGCCCCCTCCAGGAGGCAGGCAGTTCCATTCTCTGGAGTTGGATCCGGTGCCATCCTGCCCCGGTTCAACGCTGTGACCGGAAACCTCTGCTATGTCACCTGGATCGATGATTTCGATATCTGGCAACTTCCACTGTCGGATCAGAGAACGGCTGAAGGGGCTCCATTCAAGGTCATCGATTCGACACAGCATGATTCCAGCGCCGTCCCAGTCGGAGATTCGCGAGACCTGGTCTTTGCCTCCTTCCGTTCGGGCAAAGCTGAAGTGTGGCTGGCCGGCGAGGGAGATCCAGTTCCCGAACAATTGACCACCAATCCCGCAGCCAGAGAATCCGGGAGTCCCTCCGCATCGCCGGATGGGACGACCATTGTGTATGACAGCCTGGTGGATGGGAATCGGGATCTCTACACGCTCCGTCTCTCTGATCGCAGAGTCACCCGCTTGACCCACCACGCCGCAAGGGATGTTCTACCCTCCTGGTCAGTGGATGGGAACTGGATCTATTTCTCATCGAACAGGACCGGAGAGTTTCGTATCTGGAGAATCTCGCCGAATGGCGGGGAACCCCAACCCGTGAGCCAGTCAGACGGATTCTGTTCCCTGCCCGACCCCGATGGTCGCTACCTGTACTTCAACTCAGCGCAGCCGAGACGCGTCAGCAGGATTTTGCTCGGCGACCTGGACTCCGAAGAGGAAGTCCTGGAAGGAGTCCGATGGGGTCGCTGGCTGCCAGGGACTGCCGGCCTCTACTTTTTTTCTGTCGAAGGGGGGACGCGGCCAAGGATCGAGTACCTTGATTTCGAGACCCGCAGCATATCGGTCCTCGCAACGCTTCCTGCCGAGGTCGGCCACGTTGCCGGAAACCGCGCAATTTCCATCTCGGCAGATGAAAGGCGCCTCTATTTCTCCGCAGGCCTCCTGATCGTCGATTTGATGCTGGTGGAAGACTGAGTTTCTGGGACCCCTCTTTGCCGGCAGTGACTCAAACCGCTCAGACCGCTAGAATAGTCCGAGACCCGCTTTGTTAGAAACCAGGAAAGAGGAAGAGAAACCATGCCTGATAATGTCAAGAAACCGACCGGACCAGCCCAAATCGAAGTCAAAATAAAAGCCGACGATGACAACCTCTTCGGCACCTACTCGACAATGGCCCAGATCAATCACACGGCTGAGGAGTTCACCTTCAACTTCATCTACGTTGTTCCCAACTCCCCGGTTGGAAAGCTCCTGTCGGCAATCATCCTTTCACCGGGTCACGCCAAGCGTTTTCTCAAAGCATTGGAAGACAACATTCACCGTTATGAGACAACCTATGGCGAAATCCGGACCCAGCCGTCTGAATCGGACCCTCAGGTGGGCTTCGTTCAGTAGACCGGCCGAGCAACCTGATCACTTCAGGAATCTGTCGAACCAGTCGAAGGCGTCCCGCTGCATCTCAAGGTCGAACTTGTGTCCCCCGGGATAGAAATTGCACCGGTAATTCTCGGGGGCTCCGGCACGGTCAAACACTTCCTTGAGAATTGTGTCCGCCCTTCTCATCTCCTGGACTGTGTAGAGGGGATCCTCGATGCAATTGAGGACCATCGTCGGTGCAGGAGCTCGCAACCCTAGAATCTCTGGAAAGTCGAGATCCTTCGGCAGCAGTGGAACATAGGTCATCCAGGTGTGGGTGAAATTCTTGTCGAGCACGAAATCGCGCCAGGTCGTCATGAATCCCACGGCAACAGCCACCTTGATTCGGTCATCCGCACCGGCCAGAAACACCGTTCGCATTCCTCCTCCCGACAAGCCCGCACAGCCGATCCGTTCCGGGTCCACTTCGGGACGGGCCGCCAGAACATCCAGCGCCCTCTGATCCTCTACCAGGTAGACCCCAGGCCAGGTTGTCCCCGCCGAGATCAGGCTCTTCTCCATAATGTCTTCGTGGGCCCCCGCGAAGGCGTTGTATTTTCGGATACCCTCGAGATCCATGGGGTCCGGATCGACCCCGCCTGCTTTGACGCGCCTGGAAACATCCGCAACACGAACCCGACGGCTGGCAAAAGGAAAGGTGTCATGAACCAGCACCGCGTACCCTCGCTTTGCCACCTCATTCGCCCACCCAACATCGGCGTAGTACTCCTTTTGATGGGCGGCCTGAATGGGCCAGAGATCGGGGCCGGTTCGAGTGATTTTGCGCCAGCCGAGAAACTTGTTGCCCCCATGATCGTGCAGGGCGAGCACAGCAGGTAATGGCCCTTTTGCTCCAGCTGGTTTCAGAAACACCGCCTCTGTCCGGGGACCGGCAGGAAGCTGCCAGGACAACAATTCGATCTCGAGACCGTCATAAACGAAGCGTGATTCGACCTTGACTTCGGGAAGCCCGCCCAGATCGACTGGAGCCAGGCGATCCATCAGACGTGATCGAGCCGTTCGCCTCCACTCGTCAAGATCACGCCACTTCCCGGTTCTCAGGGAAAGGCGGGCCGGCCCCTCACCGAGAACTTCATCGGCGAGCCAGAAGCCGTAGGCCCCGACCATATTGGGGCGGTTCACCGAGATCGACCCGACGGAATAGAACCCCTCGGCATCGATCAACTCTGAACTCAAGGCCAGTCGAACATCCCGAGAAGACTGCTCTGACCACATCTTGACTTTCACCTCATACCCGCCCGGTGCCAGTTCCTGAGGGATTCGGATCGTATAGTCTTCGCGGTAAGGTGATGCTTCAGAATTGGGGATCCAGCGGGTATTCCCTGCATCGACAGTGACATCCACCGTCACGGGACCCTCAAAACGCAGGATCAAACGGTAGGGTTTGTAGGCCGGAGCGACCCCCCGGTTTTCCCAGAACATCGAGACCGTCTGATCCTCTCCCGGTTTCAGAACATCAGGCAGTATCAAACCGTTTAAGAAGTACCAGTAGCCGGCCCGATTCAACAGTTCACCGGTCAGTTCAGGATTATCCGCGAGCCACTGATCCGCTAACCCGTGGTAGCCGATGTAAGTAGCATGCAGGAGTTCGAGGGCTCCTCTGAAATAATCCGGTCCCTTCTTCCCCTTGCCAAACTTCGCCACATTCGATCCATCGGTTCCAGTCCAGTTCCCCTTTCTCTTGACCTCACCGTAGTGTTCGAGTTCAAGGATCGTCGGCGCCTCCAGGTACCGGTCTGCAAAGAACTCGGGACTGCGCACCGTGAAATGATCGCTCGTTCCCTCGAGATACCCGTCAACAAGAATGCTGTCGTCACGGTAGCTGAGGCCTGACTCCAGAATGTACTCGTGCATTCGGAGCCGTTCCGCCGGATCGCTGATCTCATAGACAAAATCATCCGTTACAACGATTTGTGTCTGCTTGAAGTATTTGCGGTAGAGATCGATATGGATCTTCCTTGCTTCGTATCCATACGTACTGCGACTACCGAAGAAGGTGTGCCCTTCGCCCCAGTCTCCGATACTGCCGACATCGATGTAGCGAAGCCAGTCCCGTCCGTCGTAACGGGAAGCAAAGGCCGCCAGAAACGCCTCCAGCTTTTCGAGATAGACCGGATCGTCGTAGCGCGGTTCCCAGGGACCGTCGGATCCGACTTCCTTTCCACCCAGATAGAATCCGCCGGCTGCTCCTGCCTCGATCACCCACCGCGGAGTGGCAAACTGCTGTTCCACCCGATCGGTACTCGTCTCCCGGCAACTGATTCGAAACGCTATCCCGAGGCCCTGTGCCGTCCACTTGTCGATGATCTCGTCGATAACACTCCAGTTGAACCTTCCTTCGACAGGCTCCAGATAAGCCCAGGCGAGCCGGATGTAGAGATGGTCCATTCCAGGAAACTCGAGCAGGTCTGAATCCCGCGCGATCCGGTACTTGTCAATGTGGTTATCGGGAAAGTGGTGATACCAGCCCTTGTCTGGGTTCTCCAGGGGGGTGCGGTCATCCCGGTGAGCCTCCAGGTTTATCCTTTTCCCCAGGATCGTGGCAGGTGCCCCCAGGAGGAGGAGCAGAATCCAGATCTTGACATGCAGCTTCAACCGGCAATTCTTCATAACCGGCAGCATTCACCCCAGGTCTTTCGGTGTCAAGACCCCGAATAGAGGCGAGGGGTGCGCTCGGTACGCAGTGCCGCGTTAAACCAGCGTGCTACCTCAGTCCTGAAGACGGAGGATCGGAATCCGACGAGCCTCCCTGAGATACTCGACTTCCGACTCCAGACCGACCATATCGAGCAGAGTCGGTGCGATCGCCCAGCTGAAGAAGGGGCCTTCGATGATTTTTCCCCGGGGAATTCCCGTCTGAGGCCCACCCCAGACCGAAAAGACGATTTCTGTTTCCAATGGATTGAAGCCACCGTGCGATCCGGTCGGTGTGACCGAATTCGGATTCGCATTCCAACCACGACGTAACCAGACGCGGAAATCCGGCTTCGACTGACGAAAGCGGAAATCAAGCGCCGATTTGACCCGCTCCACATCGGAAAAACCGAGCTTCGAATACATCCGGGCAAACGTCCCCGACTCCAGGCGGCGCCGGAAGTTGTCTCGAAAGAGGTCCATCAAAACGACAGGGGCGATTGAATACCTCAACCGTCCCGTCTTCTTCGCCCAATCTTCAGGCTTCAACCACTCTCCAGGTGAAAGAACCCTTCGATAGTCAAAGGGATCTCCCCCGTCAGAGGTCCGGAAACAGACGGAATCGCTTCCACATTCCACGACATCGACGGGTCGATAACTGATCTGCCCGTCAGACCTTTCGAGAATCAGTCCATCCCCCCGGCCATCCTTCGTGAGTACTCCCAGCGCGGATGTCACCCCCGTCTCAATTGGAGGAATCATCACGGGGATCGGTAATTCCAGGGCAATGAAATCAAAGGGTTCTTTCACGCCGAACGAATTGGGGTTCCTTGCTTGGTGATTCAGTAAGAACGTGAAGTAGTCGATCCGGGAAAAGGGCTCGGCTCCCGAATGTTCCCCGACGGGTTCCGCCCATCCGACCGTGTAGTTCTTGAGTTGCTCGAGAGAGTTCCTCGGCCCCAGGTACCCTTTCGGGATAATCTGGGAAATCACGAAGCCGGTCTCGGCGAACGTCTCAAATGCCTCCTCGCTTTGCGGAAGGGCGGCCAGCTGCTTCAATCCGCCGACAAGACGGAGCGCCTCGTCCGCTTCAATGATCAACCGGGCTTCGGAATCGTGCGCCCCTTCACCGGAGAGGCCACCGTAAATCTTCGCCAGATCTCTCAGCACCGACTCTGCGTTTTCGAGCTCTCGAATTTCGCCCTCGAGCCAGGCCTGGACCCGATTCCTCACGTCGCGAAAGAGAGGATACAACGGCCCAACGTCCCGCCCCATTTCAAGAGCCTGTCGCGTCCTGAGCAGGATCAGATGCAACTCGTTGAGATCATTGTTCCTGAAGAAGACTTCCACCCGGGCGTTTCCCTGGTGGTTAGTAAAAGCGGTGACATAACCCTCCTCCCCGAAACGCGCCCTGGAGCCATAAGGGGACTCGGGGCTTTCGTAGACCTTCGGCTTATCCAGCCCGGGCACCGGACGCGAGATCGCACTCGCCACATGCTCGGTGTAAGGCGACAGAATCGTGTGTCCACCGAACGCCTTGCGGCGCAGCCACTGATTGAATGGAAAGGATCTATTCAGCTCACGGATACTGAAGTCGGAACCATGATCGGATACCAGCAGGACGATCGTTTCGTCGCGCCTCTTCGAGCGTTCGACAGTGCTCATCAGTTCACCGACCCAAGAGTCGAGTTTGACCAGATACTCCAGTGTCCGTCGATAATCGGCATCGACATGAAACTGATGGTCCAGATTCGGGAAGTAAACACTGATCAGGTCATTGACCTCCTCACCAGCCTCGTCCGTTTCCAGAATCTGGTGGAGTGTAGTCTTCAGCACTGCACCATCGTTCTGCTCAGGATAATCGACTCGGTGAGCGAAGCCTCCCAGATGAGCCTGGATGACCTTGATCAGAGCCGCTTCGTCCTGCCCACCCTTCACTATCTGCCTGCCCAGGTCACTCAACTGTGCTCCGGGCACCTGCCGGTAGAGGATCTGAATCGACGTCCATCGCCGGCCCGGATCAAAAGTATCTTCGAGCAACGGAATCCCCAGCAGGTCCAGTTCCCACACCGGCGCGGTCTTTTGCGAGTTCTTTAACAGCGTCTGCAGCGTTTCATCGAAAGCGTCGAGATAGAAGACCACCCTTCCACTGGAGCGGTTGAAGTAAGAGTTCGCCTTGACAATGCTCGGGAATCCACTCTGGATAACTCCCCAGGCGGCAGCTGAAACTCCCAGCGTGCCATTGAAGACCGGCGTCGGGCGACAACCTGCATCAGAAAAGTAGTACCTCAGGTTGGGATACAGGTCATCCCGGTGATGGCCGGCCCGCAGAAAGCGAAAGGAACTTCTGAAAAGATCGGGATCTGGCAACTGTCCGACACGATCCGATTCGGGATTGAGGGCCGCGTCGAAAAAGGCCGCCGGCAAACCGTCAACTTGAATGAGGATCAGGCGATTCTTCGCTTTCGCAGCAGACGCCGACGACGAGTTCGCACCGAGGACGGCCAGGATCAATACAGCCAGGAACAGTCCGAACCACCTGCTATTTTGCCGAGGCAGGAACTGCCTGCTTGTAGGCCAGCACGGCATGCTTCCGGTCCTTCCCCAGAGCCTGGGCGACAAGCGGTTGATAGCTATCCGGCACATTCTGAGGGAACAACGAAGCCATTCTCGCGTAAAAGCGTTCCAACTCCTCCGGAGCCTCGTTCCCACTTTCCGAAACCCGTTCCCATGCCGCGATCACCTCTCCCCAGGCGATACCGGGCAAATGGGGCTCATTATTGAAGGCCTTAAGCGTTTCCAACGCCTCCAGGTATTCCAGTCTATCTTGGTAAGCCAGCAGATCCGCTTCAAAGACCGCTTTGTTCCCCAGATCCATAACATTCCGAATGTGATCCTCGAACACCGTCCTGAGGAACAATCGCAATTCACCTCCGTCGGACTGCAGGATCGAGCCCAGATTCCGGTTCAGGTTCTGCTTCTCACGAAAGGACGACTCTACCAGGGGATTCCCAGCCTGGCGGTCCATCGATCGCATCAACAGATCGTTCGTATCAGAGTCAAGGTTCCAGCCCATCCGGGCGAACAACCGCGCCGCTTCGATCCCCACGGCCACTGACGTCGCATCGAAGTAGGAAACATCCTTCTTGTCGAGGCAATACTCCACTGTACCCTTGGCAATCTTGCCGAGCAACGGAAGGCCCTGAACGGCCAGGAAATGGTCCAGCGCGACCTTCATCGTGCCAGTTGCCCGTCGACGAAGAGGATTTCCCGGATTGAAAAAATCGACCACGAGAGCCGGTTTCATCCGATTCTCACTCCCCAGGATGTAGATCCCCAGGGGAATCTGCTCCTCAGGATCCTGCTGGGCCAGCTCCTGGACCCGAGGATGTTCAAATGGATCGAATGAAAGATCGAAGAAATTGTTGGCAGGCCAGGGTCTGCGTTCCTGCTCCAGATCGGCTCCACGCAGGTAGATCAGTGCAGCCCGGCACACCGGTGGCCGCCCGGGGAGTCCATAGTTGATCTCTTCGATTCCGAGCCCCAATTCGTTGGCCTTAACATGGGCGTAGCACGAAACACTCGACATCTTTTCTCGCATCGAACTCTCGAAGCGCTGCACGATGCTGAATGCATTCTCCTCTTCGAGGAAAAGCCCAAAGGTGCTCCGGTTGACGATCATTCGGTACTTCAGATCGAGCAGACTCTTCGGAGAGAGATTTAATGACGAGCTCGAGATCGCCATCGCCTCTTCGTACAACCGCAGCAAGGTGTAGGTCTGATGGAAGAGGCGTTCCTTCTTATCCGCCCGGTAGTGCGTGTAGTTCTCGACCAGAAAATGGAACGGATTGACCCAGTTGATCACCCGGTTCGCGGTCTTTACCGAACTCCAGCCAACCTCTTTCCAAGCGCCCCTCCGTTTGGCGGTCCATACCAGGTAGGGCTCTGGAAAGTCTCCGATCACCTCTTCAACGTCATCTTCAGAACGATCGCCAAGGGTTCCCCACAGATTCGGAACCAGCGCCTTGAGGTTGGCCACGAAACTCGTCTCACCCCGGTTGAGATTCCAAACGGCCATCCACTGGTTCTCTCCGCTGTCAAGGTAGCGGATAGCGATTGCCATGAAGGGAACAAAGCCATCTTCGTCAGGCATTCCCAGCACAGACAGCCCAAAATGATAGGTCTGCGAGGTATTGTTGTCAGTCCAAATCGGAATATTCCGGATTTCCAGATTCGGCGAGGAATGGGAAACCAGGCCTTCAGCCGAAAGCGCGGTCGACAGACAGCTCAGAATGAGCGCTAAAAGAAAAATCAACCGAATCATATTAAAAACAGCCGAAGCCGAAGAAGTTATCTCAATGGAACCGTTTACACCTAATCTCTATAAGTTCCAGACAAAATCGATGACGATAAAGCGTACTAAAAATCCTGTCTTGCTCAAAAGATTGTACAACATTGTCCCGACTGACAGAGCAGCTTCGGTCAGGACTGTCATTCAGGCTGAGACCGGGACCACCCGTCATCCCAACGACAGACGCAAGCGATTAAACTAAACGGGAATCTTGAAAGGAAACCGATGCTGCTTCTGTACGGAATAACGTTGGGCACGAGCGCATTCTTACTCTTCCTGGTCCAACCGATGGTCGGGAAAGCGATCCTGCCCCTCTACGGCGGCACACCTGCCATCTGGACCGCCTGCATGCTCTTCTTTCAAGCCATCCTGCTTTTCGGCTACTTGTATTCTCACCTTTCACTCCGGTGGCTCCCGCAGCGAGCCCAGGTGGTCGTCCACCTCTCGCTCGTCTTCGCCGTCTTGTTCCTGCTTCCCATCGGCATTGGCGCCCAGACCCCGCCTCCCCCCGATTGGAGCCCGGTCTCGGTGCTTCTCCTGCGCCTCCTGGCGGCTGTTGGACTGCCGCTGTTTCTCGTTTCAGCCACCGGCCCGATGCTTCAGCGCTGGTTTACTCATACCGGCGAACGTGGGAGTCAGGATCCTTACTTCCTGTACGCCTCGAGCAATGTGGGCAGCCTGGCCGCCCTGCTTGCCTACCCACTTCTGTTCGAACCTCTGATGGAACTCCACACCCAGAACGGTTTCTGGACCGCCCTCTATGCAGGCCTGTTCCTGCTGCTGATTCTCTGTGCTGCACCGTTCATAAAGAAGCCCCGTCCGATGGCGCCATCATTGACGGGTGACGCAGAAGACGCTGGTGAATCAGAAGGCCCGGAAATCGATCTAAAACGCAGGCTTTTCTGGCTCTTTGCAGCCTTTCTTCCCTCCAGCCTCATGCTCGGGGCCACGGCCTACATCACGACAACCGTCGCAGTGATCCCGCTGTTCTGGGTGCTTCCGCTTGCCCTCTACCTGCTGACGTTCATCATCAGTTTTTCGCGGAGGCCTCTCATCCCTCACCGATGGGTTGTCCGCCTTGTCCCTGCCGTCGTTCTCTGCCTCGGACCGATGGTGTTTCTCAAATTCGCAGGTATCGGCTGGCTCAATGTCGCCTGCCACCTGACCCTCTTCTTTGTCGTCGCCCTCTTCTGTCACGGAGAGTTGGTCCGTTCACGCCCTTCAAGCCGCTATCTGACAGAGTTCTACCTGTGGTTGGCCATCGGCGGCGTCGCCGGTGGAGTCTTCAACGCCATCATCGCGCCAAGCCTCTTCTCCCGCATCCTCGAGTATCCGCTCGTACTCTTGCTGGCCTCTACCCTGATTCCTGCAAAACGTCGCTGGGGCTCGAAGTCTGGATTCCATTGGCTCGATCTCAGCGTCGCCTTTGGCCTGTTCCTGTTCATCACTGGTATGGTCGCTGTCTTCGGACTCGCTGGCATCATCGAAAGCCGGCTCGCCCTTTTCCTGCTTTTCGGGATCCCGGCATTCGTCACCTACTGTGTCCATGAACGCCCGTGGGCATTTGTCGCTGGGCTCGCCGTCGTCTATCTCACTGTCGGAGCCTATGGGGAGCTCAAAAGCGGCCAGACTCTGCATATGGCCAGGAATTTCTTCGGACTCAAAAGGGTTCTGATCGACAGCACCGGAACACTCCACCACCTGACCCACGGGGCGACTATTCACGGAACACAGTTCCTCGATCCAGACCGCCGGGGGGAAGCCACGGCGTATTATCACGCCTCCGGCCCCGTTGGTGACCTGTTTCTCGCAATGGAATCCACCGACGCCAGCCGAACCATCGGTACTGTCGGACTTGGGGCCGGCGCTGTTGCGACCTATGCCCGCCCCGGTGACCACTTTGTCTTCTATGAGATCGACCCTCAGGTCGCGACGATTGCTCGGGATGAACAGTATTTTCGCTTCCTGGCCGACTGTGGTCCGCAGTGCAACGTCGATATCATCGACGGACGTCTCGGCATCGCCTCAGCAGCCGATCGCAGTTTCGACCTGATCCTGCTCGACGCCTTCAACTCGGGGACCATTCCGATGCATCTGCTCACCCGCGAAGCGATCGAAACCTACCTGGCGAAGTTGAAGGAAGGCGGTCTGATTGCCTTCCACATTTCGAATGACTTTGTGAGGCTCGCACCAGCCCTGGCAGCGGCAGTCGACGAACTTGGACTCAGCTGTCTCGAACGGGACGATCGATACTCCTTTGAAGGGAAGAACTCCTCACACTATCTAGTGCTGTTTCGTCCTGATGGGGCTCCTCAATACCTCGTCGACCACCCGGTCTGGACAGAAGTCGAACCGACACCCGGCTTCTCCGTCTGGACCGACGAGTACTCCGACCTTCTATCGGCAATCCGCTTCAACAAATAGCCAGAAAACCATTGAGAAGCTCTAATCTCTAATCTCTAATCTCTAGTCTCTGATCTCTAATCTCTGATCTACAGTTCTTTCGCGGCTGCGACGATACGGTCGAGTTCGGCGGATAGTTTCGGCTCCAGTGGCTCAACTTCATGGGTGTCGAGGATGTGGCGGACCTGGCCAGTGAGCCGATCGGCGATCGACTTCTGGCCTTCGTTTCTCCACTGCTCAAAGTTCTGCCTCGTCCAGACATCGGAGGGCAGCCACAGTTCCCTTCGAAAGTGCTCAACCGTGTGATACTCCGCCAGGAAGTTCCCGGCGGGCCCTACGACATCGATCACCGAAGTTGCCAGGGTTTCCTCGTTGACCTCGAAGCCTCTGGCAATCCTCTTCACGAAATCGAACAGCTCTGCATCCAGGACAAGCCAGAGCAGGCTTCCCGCGTGATCGGTCCCACAAATCCCACTGTGCCCAAAGGTATCGGCTCCAGCCAGCGCGGCAAGAATCATCGAAGAGGCCTTTTCGATTCCGGCCTGGGCATCGGGAACCTTCGCGTCGGTCAATCCGGCATTCACATAGCAGGGAAATCCGTATGATCGGGCTATTTCCACCATTGCAGCCGCCATCAGGCCCTGTTCCGGAGACCCGAAGGAACAGATGCTCGTCTTCGGATCCATGATATGGGGAATTCCACCGTACATTACGGGGCAACCCGGGGCCAGGCTTTGAATGATCACGATCGAGGCCAGGATCTCGGCATTCTCCAGCGCCAATGTGCCCGCCAGCGTTGCCGGGGCTGTCCCCGACGCCATCGCCATCGGCCCGATGGAAACGGGTTGACCGGCTTCAGTGAACACCTTGACGATTTCCAGCCCGGTTTCGGGAAATTGCAGCGGACTGATCGGTTCGAGAAACGCCTCGACCATCGGTTGCCGGCGCAGCCGGTCCCGCCCACCGGCCACCGCCGCATACAATTCAATGATGTACTCCGCCGTTGCTCCGTTCTTGACCCAACAGCGGGTCGGCTTGGTCGTCCTCTTGAGAAGCTCCGCCGTCAATGCAACGTCACGGTACCGATCCGAAAACTCTTCAGGCTGGGCCATGGCCCCGACAACGTGGATATTCTCGAGAGCGTCGCCCAGACGGATCGCATCCACGGCATCCGTGAGTGTCGCCGATCTTCGCAGTCCCGTTTCCAGATCGATCCAGCTGTACTGGCCCGGACTCGACATCAGGGAGAAGTGCCCATCCCCGTAAGCAACGTTCTTCTTCGGATCCCTGCCGAACAGCGTATACCGTCTCCCGGCCTTGGCCAGGCTCTCCTCTACCAGTTCCGGCGGAAAGAAGACTCGCTCACCAGCCTGGTTAACGCGCGCACCGACGTCGGCTAAACGCTTCAGGATGTCGCTGTGGTGGATGACGGTCCCGGTCCTCTCCAGGATCTGCAGCGAAGCTGAATGAATCTGACCGAGATCGGTTTCTGTCAGCAAACTGAGTGAAATTCTGCCCATCGTTCAACCTCCTTCGTCCCCGGTCTTCACAGCACAGTTCTCCCGCGAGCACCGTACACCAAAACCACCGGATAATCCCTGCCACTACCGGAGCTTGACGGTGATTCCACCCTGTTCCTTGCTCTTCTGGGCCGCATCCATAAAGGCGAAGATCTCGAGTGTCTCCTCATTTGAAACAGGCAGTTCGCCCGTGCGGAAAAACTTGACCATCTCCTTCAGCATGGGGAGGTAGGAGGTTTCCATATCGGGGCGGCTCTGCTCGACACCTTCCTTCCGAAACACTACAGCTCCATAGCTCCAGGTTTCAGGCAGGATCTTCACCGTTCCCAGCCGGCCATCCTTCCACTTTCCTACCACCACATCGCCCAGGTCACTCGGCGTTCGCGTGACCTCCACACAACCCGGTCCCATCAACGCATAGAGCGTCTCGAGGGGATGAATCGCATACCAGGACATGTCCAGATAGTGATGGGGTTCAGTTGGACCGGGTCCCCAGGTCAGAACACTCTGAGCGTCTTCGGCATTCATCTGGGTCGCCATTTCACTCCAGCGAAGAGACGACGAACTGAACCAGGCTACGCCGGCATCCGTAGCCAGCCGCGCGATCTCCCGCGCATCCTCGAGAGTCGAGGCCAGGGGCTTATCGATGAAAACCGGCTTGCCGCAGGTAAATGCTTCGCGGGCCTGCCTCAGATGAACCTGCCCATCAACACTTTCGAGCAGGATCGCATCGACCTTTGAACAGAGCTGGGTGATTT
>CP070717.1:2970459-2978772 GCA_020350445.1 Acidobacteriota bacterium
AAGGAGCAGGGAAGTTGCCGTAATCAGAACTCCAAAGGTGAAGACTTTCACGAGCCGAAGGCCAGTAGTTGGGTGAGACATAGGACTTCCTCCAGATCAAGTCTATTCCACCACAGTGAAGCAGCCTGAACAACGAATTCCATGTCCAACAGAGGAGATTGAAGGGAGCTTATACATCGCGTAGAATCGGCCCTTCAACCATGCTGAGTAAGCTGGGCTTGGAGGCCCTGTCTGCCTGGGGGGTGTTATCGACGGGGAACCTCTTTAATTCGTGAACAGCATTTCTGCAGTTTGTGGAAGCTGGGGGAAGGAGATCGAGACTATGGTACGTACTATTCGCTTGCTAGTCGTCCTGTTGGCATTCGGAATCACGTTTGCTCACGATATGTGGCTCGAATCGGAACGCTTTATCCTGCGGAAGCCGGGACAGGAGATCCTGATCCGCAACGGAAACGGTACGATTTATCAGAAATCGGAGAACGCCGTCACCCCTGATCGAATCGCCAAGCTGACTGTACTGGATCCATCCGGTGAAATGCTTGGGATCGAAACCAAGACTGTTGCTGAACCCTGGCTCGAGATGCCGTTCACCCCGCAGGCGGAGGGCAACTATTGGATTGGGCTTGCCACCAAACCCCGCAACTTGAGAATGAGTGGTGAGGACTTCACTGAGTACCTCAAGCATGACGGGATTCCAAAGATCCTGAAAGAGAGAGAAGTGAAGGGAATCAGCAACCGCGAAGAGGTAGAGCAGTACAGTAAGTATGTGAAGGCGTACTTTCAGGTGGGCGATGTCCAGAGCGGGAATCACGCCAAACCGCTGGGTCTCGAGATCGAGATCATTCCCTTGAAGAATCCTTACGAAGTTGCGGCGGGGAACAAGCTGCCAATTCAGGTCCTGTTCAGAGGCAAGCCTTTGAGCGGTCTGACTTTGCATGCCGGGTCCTCGACGGCTCCAGGGAGTTCCGTCTCAACCGATACAGATCAGGACGGGAAGGCTGAGATTGAGCTGACGGTTGCGGGCAAGTGGTACGTTCGGGGGATTCATCTTTCGCAGGTGGATCTCGAGGACCATAGCTATGAGAGCTATTGGGCCACGCTCACTTTTGAAGTAAAGCCATAGACCCCCGAACCGAATGACGAACGGGAATTTGCTGCGGCGCACTCTTACGAACAGAACGAGGCCGAGCTGGGTTTATCTGCTTGGCGTGCAGCTGTTCTTATTGCTCGTTTCGGCTGCCTCCGCAGCCGCCCAGGACCTGACCCTGAATCAAGCCATTGAAGGGTTCCTCAGTAGGAGTCCGCTTGCGGAAGCCGAGAAGGAAAAGGTGGTGGCCGCCCAGGCCCGTCTGCGGCAGTCCGGTGCCTGGACGAACCCTGTCTTGACCTATGGCCAGGAAGGTTACCGCCTGGGAGAGCAGGGCTCCGGTTTTGATCAGCAGGAGTTCCTCTTTGGACTGTCCCAGGAGTTCGAACTGGGTGGAAAGAGGGGGAAACGAAGTGAGGTCGCCGAACTCGAATTGGCAGAGCAGGAGGCCCGATATGACGATTTCGTCCGCTTGAAGCGCCTTGAAATCTCCCGGCTTTTTGTGACCGCCTATTACGGGCTGAAACAGAAGGAGATCGCTGAAGAGTCACTCGAAGGCTATCTCAAGATCTGTGATCTCCATCGTCGACGCTATGAGGCAGGCGAGGTTTCGGGCCTGGCTCAAATTAAGCTGGAGGCTGACGAGATCCAGTACGTTGTCCGAACGGTCCAAGCGGAGCGCAGGCTGGATGAGGCCTGGGCTGAACTTGCTTCGATGATCGGTTGGGCCCATCCCGGTTTGCCGGGTCTCAGGTGGGATGAGCCGGCTCAAGCGGACCTTCCGGCAGCATCGGAACTGATAGGGATTGCACTCGAAGCGAGGCCGGATTACCGGGCGCGGCGCCTGGCTGCGCAAGCGGCCGAAAAGCAGGTCGAACTCGAACGGGCCTCGAACGTCCCCAATCTCACCGTAGCGGGGGGGTACAAGCGGGATTTCGGCGAGAATTCCTTTTTTCTGGGTCTCCAGCTACCGCTGCCGCTTTGGGATCGGCGCGAAGGAGCGATCGCCGCGAGGATTTCTTCCAGCCGGCGGGAAGGGATGCTGAGTGGCTGGACACGGGTCTGGATCGGATATGAGATCACTCGCGCCCATGACCGGGTCGGGCGGTTGAAGAAGGCCGCGAGTCGGCTCGACGCCCGATATGGAGAGAGGCTGGAGCGACTGGTCAACCTGACGGCGCTGAATTACGAGGCTGGAGAAGCGGGAATCCTGGAGTATCTTGATGCCTTGCGGGTGAGACGCGACACACTCCTGGAACGAATGGAGCTTTTGGAGGAACTATCGTTGGCAGAGCTGGAACTCGAGGCTGCTATCGGCAGACCGGTGTACGGAGTGCGGCCATGACGTGGAAGTTGATTCTTTTTTTATCGTTGTCTGCCGGGTTTTTCTGGGGTTGTTCAGGGACCGGCGGTGAAGAGGTGGCGGCGCCGGATGCCCACAGTCACGGCGGGGAGGCCCACACCCATGCCGACTCGGAAGCAACGGTCTCGGTGACAGCCTGGAGCGAGGACCTGGAACTCTTCATGGAGCATCCGGTTCTCAGCGTCGGGCATACTGCGAGATTCGCCGTGCATCTGACGAAGCTGGTCGATTTCAAGCCGCTGGCGCAGGGGCCGATCCTCTTTCGGTTTTCGAAAACGGGAGTTTCTCCGAAGATGGTCACCGTGGGGAATCCCGAGACTCCGGGAATCTTCGGCCCTTCGGTGACCTTCGAAGAAGCGGGTGACTATACGCTGAGGATTGAGGTTCTTTCTGAGGAATTGGAGACCTCGCTTGAA
The DNA here is from genome assembly GCA_020350445.1 of Acidobacteriota bacterium. Classification (GTDB taxonomy): domain Bacteria; phylum Acidobacteriota; class UBA6911; order RPQK01; family JAPXNP01. The sequence continues at coordinate 2,973,326 of CP070717.1, forward strand.
GTGAGCCCGATCCGGGTGTCGCAGGAAGAAGCGGAGGAGTCCGCGGAGCATCCATCCAGTTCGGCCGACACCATTTCCTATCTGAAAGAGCAGCAGTGGAAGTTGCCTTTCACTTCGGCGCCAGTCGAGGTCCAGGAAGTCCACGAGATGATCCGTGTTTCGGCCGAAGTCCAACCCAAGGCGGGTCTCGAGAGTGTTGTCGCAGTCCCGGGTCCCGGCCGATTCGAGCTTCCGGAATCAGGAGTTCCCCGGCTAGGCGCGTTCGTGAGCAGCGGGGCTGTCGTCGGCTATATCGTGCCCCATCCGGCCGAGCGGTCGGCGTTACTGGAAAGCCAGATTTCGGCCGGTACGACGATGAACCGGCTTCTCGCTGATCTTGCGGAAGCGAGGGCCCGGGTTGCTGAGGAGGAAGCGCGGCTCCAATTGGCTCAGCGTGAGTTTGAGCGCGTTCAGTCACTGGTGGAGATGGAGGCGTTACCGCTGCGGCGGCTCGAAGAGGCACGGTCTGAGGTCACGATACGGGAGTCTTCTCTGGGGGCGGCCCGTGGAGTTGTCGAGGGGTATCGAGCAGCGGTTACCGATCATGAGTCGAAGGCGAGGGTCCTGGGTCAACTCGAAGAACGAATTGAGCTCCGGGCACCAATTTCCGGGCGGGTGGTCGAGATTAAAGCGGTCCAGGGGCAGTTCGTTGATGCCGGTGAGACGCTCTTTAGAATCGTTGATCTGAGCCGGGTTTGGCTGGTCGCAAATGTCTTCGAGCGGGATGTGCCTCGTCTGCGCTCTCTGCAGGGCGGTCTCTTCACTGTGTCGGGGAGGCCGGATCTTGGCGTCGACTCGAAGTCCCTGGTCTCAATTGGATCCCTGGTCGATCCCCAGTCTCGGACTCTTCGGGTCACCTATGAAGTGAACAACCCGAACGAGGAGCTGAAGCTGGGAGCGATCGGTCGACTCGATCTGGTCACGAGCGGGGCGGTTCAGGTTGTGGCGGTCCCCCGGTCGGCAGTCCTGATGGAAGAAAACAGGTCGGTTGTCTATGTCCAGGTGGGTGGGGAGACCTTCGAGCGACGGATCGTCAGGAAGGGGAGAGAGGATTCCAACTGGATCGAGGTGATTGAGGGAGTCAGCCGGGGCGAGCGGATTGTCACCCTGGGACCCTACGACGTGGCATTGGCGGGGCGTTCAACCGAAGTACCTGATCATGGACATGTGCACTGAGGATGCTGGGGATTAAACGACGATGTTGAACGGCTTGATTCGATGGTCGGTTGAGAACCGGCTCCTGGTAGTACTCGGGATGCTGGTCACCCTTGGGGTTGGAGGGTACCTCGCTCTGCAGTTGCCGATTGACGTTTTTCCCGATCTTACGGCCCCAACGGTTACTGTCATTACCGAGGTGCACAATATGGCACCCGAGGAAGTCGAGACAGTTGTCACCTTTCCGATAGAGACGGCGCTCAACGGGTCTACCGGTGTCCGGCGGGTGCGCTCGGTATCGGGTATCGGTATTTCAATCGTTTGGGTGGAATTCGACTGGGGAATCGATATCTATCGGGCTCGCCAGGTTGTTTCGGAGAAGCTTCAACTGACCCAGGGAGCGTTACCCCCCGATGTTCCCGCTCCGGTTCTGGCCCCGATCTCCTCGATTATGGGAGAGATCCTGTTGATTGGGGTGACTGGCCGTCCGGATCAGTTGATGGAAATGCGAACGGTCGCTGACTGGACAGTTCGCAGGAGGATTCTGGCCCTGGCGGGGGTCTCACAAGTTATTCCTCTCGGTGGGGAAGTCAAGCAGTATCAGGTGCTGGTTGATCCCGAAAGGCTGCATCGCCATCGCTTGACGCTGAAGGACATCATGGAAAGCGCTGCCTCGTCGATCCGGAATTCGTCGGGAGGCTTTTACAGTAGTTCAGGGAGCGAATACCTCATTCGAGGTTTGGGGCGTGGGGTAAGCCTGGATGAGTTGCGCCGAACGCCGGTGGGAGTGGAGAGGAGACCCTCTGTCCGTTTGGAGGATGTAGGCGATGTAGTGATTGGTCCGAAAGTCCGACGCGGTATCGGCTCGATCAATGGAGAGGAAGCGGTGGTGCTGGCTGTTCTAAAGCAGCCGGAGGCCGATACGCTTGCCCTGACGGATCAGATCGAGGCTGTGCTGGATGAGATTGAAGGGACCCTTCCTGAGGGGATAGGTCTGGAGCGAACTATCTTCCGTCAGTCCGACTTCATCCAGCTGGCAGTCGCCAATGTGCTCAAAGCGCTGAGAGATGGAGCGATTCTCGTTGTCCTGATCCTCTTCGCCTTCCTCCTTAACTTCAGGACTACCTTCATTTCCATTACTGCGATCCCCCTTTCCCTCCTGTTTACAGTCGTCGTGTTCTGGTTCTTTGGGGTGACGATCAACACGATGACCCTGGGGGGGATGGCGATAGCGATAGGCGCGCTCGTCGATGATGCGATTATCGATGTGGAGAATGTCTTCCGGCGCCTTCGGTTGAATCTGCGACTGGGTGAAAGAGCAAAGACAGCAGATCAGGTCATCTACGAGGCCTCGAGTGAGGTTCGTTCACCGATCATGTTTGCCACTTTCATCGTCATCGTGGTCTTTGTTCCCCTATTTGCCTTGAGTGGCCTCGAAGGAAGAATGCTCAGGCCGTTGGGCGTCTCCTACATCGTCTCGATCTTTGGCTCTCTCCTGGTGGCGCTGACTGTGACACCGGCGCTGTGTTCATATCTGCTGCCGCGGTCGTCCTCTCTCCTTCGTGGGCAGGAATCCGCTGTCGTCCGTTTTCTCAGGAAGGTTTACTCCCCCTCGCTGAACTGGACACTGGCTCATCCGACGCCGATCCTGTGCAGTGCGCTGGTGTTGTTGATTCTTGCTTTGGTTTCTGTGCCCTTCATGGGACGAACCTTCCTCCCCGAGTTCAACGAGGGGACACTGACGATTACTCAGCTTACTCTGCCGGGGACATCACTTGAAGAATCGGACCGCCTGGGTGCGACGGCTGAACGGATCATGCTGTCGAATCCGGAGGTCCTTTCAACCGCCAGGCGGACCGGGCGGGCTGAACTGGATGAACATGCCCAGGAGGTGAACGGGGCAGAGATTGATGTTCGATTCCAGTTGAACGACCGGGATCGTGCCGAGTTTCTCAATGCATTGCGGACCCAGTTGTCGATTATTCCGGGTACGGTGTTCAGCATCGGGCAGCCGATCAGCCATCGGATCGATCATATGTTGTCGGGTACGCGGGCGGCGATTGCAGTGAAACTGTTCGGGCCTGATCTGTTGACGTTGCGGAACCTGGCAAAGCAGATTCGGGAATCGATGAGCCGTGTTCCCGGTGTCGTCGACCTTCAGGTGGAGCCCCAAACCCATGTGCCTCAGCTCCAGATCCGACTGGACCGGGATGCGGTAGCGGCGCATGGTTTTGATCTCGACTCCGTTCATGAGGTAATCGATGTCGGGATCAACGGCGAAGTTGTCGGCCAGGTCTTTGAGGACCACCGTGCCTGGGATCTACTGGTCAGGCTTAGTGAGGATTACCGGACCAATCCCGATGAAATTGGGGTGATCCGAGTCGAGTCACCTTCGGGTGCCTCCGTTCCGCTCGGGCAGCTGGCTGAGATTGGATTAGATTCGGGGCCGAATCGAATCAGCAGGGAAAGTGTCCAGCGAAAGATCGTGATCCAGTGCAACGTCGCCGAACGGGACCTGCGAGCGACTGTCAATGGGATCCGGGAGGCTATCGAACGTGAAATCGTGTTGCCGGAAGGATATGACGTCGTCTACGGAGGTCAGTTCGAAAGTGAAGAGGAAGCCACGCGATTAGTTGGGATCCTGTCTGTCCTCGCGATTCTTGCAGTCTTCTTCCTGCTCTTCGTGGCCTTCTCGAGCCTGCGTCTGGCCGTCTTGATGATGAGCAACCTCCCGCTGGCCCTGATTGGTGGAGTTGCAGCTGTCTTCCTGGGAGGTGGTATCCTCAGTATTGCTTCCATGGTCGGGTTTATCACGCTTCTTGGGATTGCAACCCGGAACGGAATCCTGCTGGTTTCCCGCTATGAGGATCTCCTCAAGGAGGGGTATTCACTCACTGAAGCAATTCTGGAAGGTTCGATGGACCGGTTGAATCCGATTTTGATGACGGCTCTGACTGCGGGACTCGCTCTGATTCCACTCGCTCTGGCGGGGCATAAGTCAGGAAATGAGATTCAAGCCCCTCTGGCGGTTGTCGTTCTGGGAGGGCTCCTGTCCTCCACGTTTTTGAATATGATTGTCGTGCCAGCCCTGTGTTCGAAATTCTATCCTGAGGATCGGGTAGGGCGTGCCGGACGACATGAAGTGATTGCAGAAAAGGAAAGGACTGTATGAAGAAACTGGTGTTATTGTTCATCTCGACCCTGCTCGTGATCTCGGTCTGCCTCGCCCACGGTGAAGAGAAAGTTGGGATACTGATTGATGCGAAATGTGGAGAAGGACTGGCTGCCAAGCCTGCAGAAGCGGCCGAGCATACAATTGCCTGTGTTCTGAAGTGCAAAGACAGTGGGTTCGGAATCATCTCGGGTGGCAAATTCTGGCGGTTTGACGAATACGGTAACCGTCAGGCCCATCTCCTGCTCAAGTCCACGGAATTACAAGCCAACCTGAAGGTTCGTGTTGGTGGGCACTTCGAAGGGGACCTGATCAAGGTTGGGGAGATCGAGACGGTCGACTAGGCTTCGGCTCGAACAAGGTTATCGATTCACTCTCTGGTTTTGTCGGTGAGGGCTGCAATTTCCCCTCGAGCAGAGGGTTCAGTCTCACGGGCCAGATCTTCCTCCGTAACCGCCGCAGCACCGGTTCCGCTTGCCAAAGGATCTGGGTTGGTGAGGTGGTGAACCAGCCTATTCAAGTTTCAGAGAATCCCTGGGAATCGGTGGCTATTCCTGTCCGCCGCACCCGATCCCGAAACGACTGGTCAGGGTCGGTCGGTTCGGAGATCCCTTTTTGAACTGCATGCTTATTTTACCTTGAGCCTGTCTCCCGGAACGGGTAGGCTGAGACTTGATGGGGACTGCAGTAAATCGAGGGGTGGGGTATGGCAAAAACAGATGTTGATCGCAACTCCCCGTGTCCCTGCGGAAGTGGCAAGAAGTCGAAACTCTGTTGCGGCCGAAGCGGGCACTTCGGGGCTTTTATCAGCGATTCCGACGATCCCTTTGCTGAATTGAGGCATGTTCTCGAGCGGCAGACAAGGGAAGACGAACAGCTTGACGATGTCGGTGACATCCAGTGGGACCCTTTCCTGCTGAATAAGAAGCCACTCGACGATTTTCAGGGGCTGTCTCCGTCGCAAATGCATCGGTTCCTCTACTATCCGTTTGAATCACCTCAATTGGTATCCTACGCAACCCATCTGGAAGGTGTCCCTTCCGCGCCGATTCTCAGGCTCTTTTCCCTGCTGGCGAATGCG
>CP070717.1:2978872-2994403 GCA_020350445.1 Acidobacteriota bacterium
CGCGATGTGGGCAAGGCTCGAAGAGATCGTCCGCGACAAGACCAAACGCCGGTGTATCCGTGAACTGCTCGAGAGGGTTCTGGATCAGTACGGAGAACGTATCCGCTCCTATCCGGCTGCCGTCGAGATCCATCACAACTATGCCGGTGGATTCCTGGAGCATGTCGTTTCCATGAGTGAGGCGGTGCTCCACTATTCGGCTCGTTTTCCAGCCCTCGATATTGACCTGCTCATTGCCGGAGCCGTGCTTCATGACATCGGGAAGCTCGAGGAGTTGAGTGGACCCGTAGGCCCGACCTATACGACGGTAGGGAACCTGATCGGACATGTGGTTATTGGCCGGGATATTCTCCGGGAAGTGGCCTCAGGTATCCCCGACTTTCCGCCGACTCTGCTGATGTTGCTGGAACACATGATCTTGTCTCATCAGGGGCAGCTGGAATGGGGATCGCCCAAGAGACCCAAGATCCCGGAAAGTATTGTCCTGCACTTCGTCGACGACCTCGATGCCAAGTTGAATCGGGCCCTGCGGATCATCGATAACTCATCCTCTCAAGGGGATTTCACGGAGCGGGACTATCACCTGGGAAGGCCCATGTTTCAGGGCGACTATGATGACCAGCCGCAGGAATCACCGCCGAATCCCACCGAACCTCTCAGCGCGGAGCAGTTCGAGGATCCCGGCCCGGAAGAAAGGGGCGGAAAGGGTCAGTCGTTTCTTTTCGAACCTCAGGGTTAGAAGCGGCCGCTCAGAATCGATAGTTGTAGTTGATCTTGAACCGCAGCGTACAGTCGGCCAGGTCCACTGATTCGAGGGGATCTCTCCAAGTTGAATTCCAGACCAGGATGATCTCGTTTCCAGGTTTCAATATCCAGTAGAAACGGGACTGCCAACCCATCTTTTTCGAGAGGTTGTCGTACTGGAGGAAGCTGTACAGGGTCAGGTCGGGGCTGAATAGAACGTTTGCATTGAGTCGGGAGACATTCACCGTGAACGCACCATCGGGAAGATCAACCCGATTGCGCTCGTAAGAGGCTTCCAGGTACAGGGGGACAGCGACCTTGTAGCCTACCGAGGCGGATGAGTCCGTCCTTCTACCGTCGAAGAATGAACCCCAACGGTAGCCCGTGGAGAACCAAAGGTTTCTTCGGCGCGCTGTCTGAAACTCGGCGCGGTAGTAGTGGAACTCATGTTGACCCGACCCGATCAGGTGATCGGGATGAATCTGAAAGTCTTCTTCGAGGTACTCGAGCTGAGAGGTCAATTCGGTTGAGATCGTGTCTCCCGAATCGAACCTCAACTGCAGTGGAATAAACGAGGCCTGCCGTGTCAATAACCGGTTGTCGAGATTCGTGATGTAGTCGAAGTCGAAGCCAAAATAGACCTGTCGGATTCCGGCCCGTCCAGGACGGGGACCAAGGCGGGCATTAACGTAGCTCTCGCGGATGTCACTTCGGGGAACAAAGCCGATGCCTGCGACGAAGTTTTCTTCGATCTGTTGAAATCCTGCTCCGAGGTTCAGGAAGTCGTTGGGGTAGAGAAACTGCACCCCTTCCGCTGTATCGCGGCCGGTGAGACCTTCCGTGAATGATTTGAGGCCCCAGAGGGAGAGCTCAATGTTTCGGTTCCCCCGGAATTCGGAACTGGCCAGTTTGAAATCCGCCCCTATCAGGCTGCTGTTTCCGTCACCGAGGGAGTTGCCGCTGGTCAGAATGGCGCCGATCGAAGACTGTTTGAAGAGGTTGTGAGTGACACGGGCTGCAAACGAGTTGCTGGGATTGCCTTCCCTGTCCTCGACGATATCAACGATGCCGAGGTTCCAGGATCCTTGCTGCCCGGTCAGCTTGCCCCCCGCAATGATTGGAATGGGGTTCCCGTTGGAATCGAGCCCCAACCTCCGGGAAAAGAACGGGATCAACGTATTGCGCGTCGGCCCGAAAGTGAAGTAGTTGGATCCGTCCAGGAAGAAGTCCCTCTTTTCGGGGAAGAAGAGGGGGAAACGAGTGAGGTTGATCCGTCGACTGTCTACCTCGGTCTCGGCAAAGTCTGTGTTGAGCGTAACCGCAGCCTTGAGGCCTGGAGTCAACTGGTAGAACAGGTCGAGCCCGGCATCGGCAACCCATTCGTCATCACCTTCAGAGTAGTGGTCGTGCCCCAGGAGCCCATAGGGACGCAAGTCGAGTCCGATACCCTGGGAGATCCCCTCGAGTCCTTCAAGATCGCCGGAGTCGGAAATCTGGAAGGTATAGGTATTGAGGTTGCCCGAAGGCCAGTCGACACGTTCTTCCTTTCTTTTGATGTGACGGAGGAGCTTCAGTCCCCATGTCGTCTGCCCAGGGCTGAAGCTCAGGGTCTTGAAGGGGAGGGCCACCTCGGCGTGCCAGCCATCATTCCGGATTTGAGCTCTACCCGCCCAAAGTCCATCCCACTGTTTGTTGAAACGGCTGCCGTTATCGCTGACGAGGGCATCTCCAATGGAACCGCGCGGGCCGATCTGAAACCAGTAACCGTTGCGTCGGTCGAGGAATGTCTCGATTATGATCTGGACACGGTCATCTTGAGATAGGTCCGCATCGCGGGCGAGCTCCTTGGCGGTGATCCGATCCGGTTCACTGTCGAAGCACCTGAATCCAAAATAGAGGAAGTCCTGATCGTAGAGGATACGGACCTCGGTCAGTTCCGAAGCTGGAGCTCCCTCCACGGGCTCGCGCTGCAGGAAGGCATCGATGACTTCTGCCGCGGCCCATTCGTCCGTGTCGACCTGCCCGTCGATCTTTGGAGGCGTTGACGTGAAGACGGCTCGGACCGCGGGTGCGGCCTGCAGGAGAGGCGAGACAGTCAGCAGGATGGCGACCGCAGCGCCCGTAACGATACTTCTCAACGAACTCAATTCTCCCCTCCTCGAAATCGGAAGCGGTTCATTTTAGCTGGAGGAATGCTTTGGTGATAGGGTGGAGATTTTGAGCCCCTGCGAAAGCGGGTCTCATTGGTGTACGATGGGCAGGATTCGGGGATGAGGTGAATCAGGAGGTATGGGTATCGAAAAGCTTTTCGGAACCGATGGAATTCGAGGCCGGGCCAATATTTACCCAATTGTGCCTGAAGTTGCGCTCAGACTCGGTAAAACCATAGCGCATGTGTTCGCGCAGAGTGGGCCCGGGCGTCCGCGTGTGTTAATCGGAAAGGATACGCGGTTGTCTGGCTATATGCTCGAGACCGCGTTGACCAGTGGGTTGGTCTCGATGGGGGTGGATGTCCTTCTGGTTGGGCCGATTCCCACTCCGGCTGTAGCCCACCTGACCCGTTCGATGAATGCGACTGTCGGTATCATGCTGACCGCTTCACACAATCCGTTTGATGACAATGGCATCAAGATCTTCGATCGTGAAGGCTACAAGCTCTCCGAGGCAGTTGAGAGGCAGATCGAAGAGGTGATGTTCAACGGTCAGATGGTGACCGACCATATCCGAAGTTCTGGCTTGGGACGGGCATTCCGTATTGAGGACGCCCGTGGGCGGTATATCGAATACGCCAAGAGCACCATTTCGAACCTGGTTCTGGAGGACCTGAAGATCGTCCTGGATTGTGCCAACGGTGCAGCCTACCAGATCGGCCCGTGGATCTTCCGTGAGCTGGGGGCCAACGTGATCAAGACGGGGGTTGAGCCGGACGGATACAACATCAACGCCCAGTGCGGTGCTCTTTTTCCCGAGAACATCGGACAACTCGTCAGGGAACACCAGGCCGATATCGGGATTGCCTTCGATGGAGATGCCGATCGAGTGGTCTTCTGTGACCATCGGGGCTGTCCGGTCGATGGCGATCGAATCCTGGCGATGTGCGCTTTGGATCTCAAGGCGCAGGGCAGACTGGTGAAAGACACGCTTGTCGTCAGTACGCTTTCGAACCTGGGGCTCTACTCCTCGATGCGCGAGCATGGGATCCAGGTAGTGGCCACCTCGGTAGGAGATCGGTGGGTGATCGAGAAGATGAGGGAAGGGGGATTCACATTCGGTGGTGAGAAGTCGGGACACTTGGTGTTTATGGATTATGCGACTGCCGGGGATGGCATTATTGCCGCTCTCCAAGTCCTGAAGCTGATGCGCCGCCGAAGCCAGCCCTTGGCAGAGCTTGCTGACTGCATGGAAGAATTCCCGGCCTTCCTGCGCGATCTTGTCGTTCAAGAGAAGCCTCCCCTCGAGGGTTTTCCCCGGCTGGAGGCCCGACTTAGAGAATGTGAGGTGGCTCTCCGAGGGGAGGGAAGGGTCCTCGTGCGTTATTCGGGTACCGAGCCGAAGCTCCGGGTTCTCGTTGAAGCTCGCGACGAGGAACTCGGCGCCTATTGGTTGCAGGTGATGGTAGAGACCGTCCAGGAGGAGCTGGGGCTCTAGCTTCAGGCGTCTCCGCGAAGGTGCGAACAGGAAGACAGACTGGGAGATTGAAATGCCGATAACCGTTTATGTAACGCGTGATTTTGAACAGATGAGTGACGTGGCTGCACAGCTCGTGGAAGCTGCGCTCTCGGCTCTGCAGGAGTTGAAGCCGCAGGTGGTCCTCGGGTTGGCAACTGGAAACTCGCCGACGGGGATGTACCGTCACCTGGCCAGGGCAGCTAACGAAGGGCGCTTGAACAGCGCTGCCTGGAAGAGCTTCAACCTCGACGAATACATAGGTCTTCCCGGTGTGAATGCTCAACAGCGGGCAAGCCATCCGGAAAGCTACACCTTCTTCATGATTGAATCGTTGTTTGGACTCCTGAAGCGGAAGCCGTCGGAAGCCTATGTACCTTGGGGAACGCTGGTCGAGCAACGGGAACTCTTGGATGCCCTGGAGTCAAACCCCTCCGACTGGGAGTTGAAGGGACAGTCGAAAGGAAAGGCTGTTGTGATTCGAGAAGACGCTCGATCCGAGTATCTCCAGTGGGTTCGCCGGGAACTGCTCCTGCCATATACCAGGGAGATTGAGCGTTCGGGAGGCATCGATCTTCAGGTGCTGGGCGTCGGTGGGAAAGGGCATGTCGCCTTTCATGAATCGGGCATTCCATTCGACGTTAAGGGATTGTTGTTGGTCGAACTCGACCGGGTCACCCAGGAACATGCGGTGTCGGATGGACACTTTCCGTCTCTCGACGACTGCCCCCGGTACGCCCTCTCAATGTCAGTAGATCTCGCCTTCCAGGCCCGTTCGACCCTGATCCTGGCCAATGGCAGCCGCAAGACCGAGGCGATCAGCTGTTCTCTGCTCGAGCCGCCAACTGCCGAGGTCCCTTTGTCGTACGTCCAGACCTACGCCGATCGTGGGGGGGAAGCGATCCTCGTTCTGGATGAGGCGGCTGCGGCGGGCTTACTCGCTGTCTCCGGGACACTGGCTGAACGTGGGATCGAATTGCTGGATCACCGATAGCGGGAGATTCGAAAGGGGAGATGATGCGCCATTTTCGAGTATTGACCATCGGACTGGCCCTGGCGGTCGGGCCGAACGCCATACAGATTCACGCTCAAGGGCCGGTAGTGGCTGAGAATGCAGAAGTCCAGTTGCTGGCCGACGGATTTGAGTTTACGGAAGGTCCAGCCGCCGATGCCCAGGGGAATGTCTTCTTCACTGACCAACCCAACGATCGGATTATGAAGTGGAGCATCGATGGAGTCCTCTCAACCTTTCTGCAGCCTGCAGGTCGTTCGAACGGTCTCTACTTCGACCGGGAAGGAAATCTTCTGGCATGTGCCGATGAAAAGAACCAGCTTTGGTCGATCGATCCGCAGGGGAACGTGAAGGTTCTCATCGCGGACTACCAGGGAAAACTCCTGAACGGTCCAAATGATCTTTGGGTGGCTCCCGACGGTGGAATCTATTTCACCGACCCTCTCTATAAGCGGCCGTACTGGCAGGGGAGGGGTGGAATGGAGCAGGATGGACAACACGTCTACTATCTGTCCGCCGATCGAAAGAGCTTCGAGCGGGTCATCGAAGGGTTGGTGCAGCCTAACGGAATCATCGGAACCCCGGACGGCGACAAGTTGTACGTTGCCGATATCGGAGACCGCAAGACTTACTCTTTTGATCTCGCCCCCGGGGGCGTGGTCACGAACAAACAGTTGTTTTGCGAGATGGGGTCCGATGGGATGACTCTGGACGAGCAGGGAAACGTTTACCTGACCGGCCAGGGTGTCACTGTATTCGATTCAGCCGGCCATAAGGTGGCGCAGATCGATGTCAGTGAGTCCTGGACCGCGAATGTGACCTTTGGTGGCGAAGACCATCGAACGCTCTTTATCACCGCCTCGAAGGGCCTCTACGCCGTGCGCATGAAGGTCCGGGGGGCCTTGCCGTCGACGAACTGAGCCGGGACGATCGGTTCCGGCTCTAGTCCTGTCGTTCCACCCGCTGCTTGTCGATATAGGTGGCAATTTCGGCCACCGTATCGACCCAGATGCCGTTGGCCGGGTTGGTGACGTATTGGCAGATCGACTCGAGTGTCGGGTTCAGTACCGTCTGGCGGCCCGATTCCCCAACGTCGTGGCCGGCAAAGACCAGCCACATCCCCTGATCCATGGCACTGTCGATCAGGGCACGGGCTTCCTCGAAACTGAGGCCATCGAGTTCCATCCCCAGGAGCTGGGCCAGATCGCAGAACGCCGGGTTGTTGGGCCCTTCTCCGAGCCATCCACGAGCTGCCACGAAGCGATGTGCCACGACTGGAATATAGCTCTGCAGATTTCGACCGCGGCCCACGAAGGTCTGTCCACAGGGGAAGGCGAAAGTCTTCGGGACGAGACCGAGGAGGTCCGCGATCCCTCGGCTGGCCTGATCGATGTCGGCTGCAATCGAATCGAGTGTCTGATTCTCGAGGGCTTTGTCCAGCGCCCAGGGGAAGTTCCCTGTGCAGGGATGGCTGTTCGAGTGATTCCCGATTTCATGGCCGGCTTCAACCGCGGTCTTCCAATCGGCGAGGCGCTCGGAGACGGGCCCTGGGTGCACATAGAACGTGGCCGGTACCGAGTACTTGTTGAGGATCGGGATTCCATTCTCGAGCTGGCTGACCCGTCCATCGTCAAAGGTCAGAGACACCGCTCCTCGCTTGCCTTCGGGCCAGTCAAACTTGCCGGCGTCTGCAGTCGCTCTGTCCCCATATTGGGCCTGAACGGGGCCGGGAACAAGCGTGAGCAAGACCAGCATGAACAACACTGCGTACAACCTCTTCATCCGGTTCTCCTCGAAGTCATCGATGGCCTTGTCGGAATGATTAGCGAATCCGTCACGAGGACCCTCTTCAAAGTTTGGAAATCTCTCCGGCGTGTCGCTGGATCCGGGCAACGGCCTGGGCGATCTGCTCAACGTCCTGCCGGCTCCCGAGCAGACACCGCTGGGAGAGAAAGATCGATTCCTCGCAGAGTTTGTCGTTTTCGGGGAGATTCCATCGTTCCTTGAGATCAGAAATCCGCTGCTTCGAGTAGATATTGCGGAACGCCCTGGAATTCAGGATTTGATCCAGGAAAGGTTCCTTGTCCAGAGGCTTGTATCCGGCTCCAACCGAAATCCCATCCTTGGCCAGCGCCCTCAAGAATCCTGAGCGCGAGAGCCCCGAGAACTGGCTTTGATCATATCGGGCCATGTAGATGTAGTAGGCATTGCGCGTGCAGCCTTCGTACATCTGGGCCGGCTCGACTCCGGGAATCTCGTTGAGCAATTTGGTGAGATACGCGGCATTGCCCTCTCGATGTTTGCACTGTTCTTCGAGTCGGGCCAACTGGGCCAGCAGGAGTGCCCCCTGGAATTCAGTCATGCGGAGGTTCGTTCCCTGGTGCAGGTAGCCTTCTCGAGTTCCCTTCAGCCGGTCCCTGCCATTGTTTTGGAACGCATGGAGCTTGTCATAAAGGTCGGCGCGATTCGTGACCACGGCACCACCCTCCCCGCAGGGCAGGATCTTCGTGGACTGGAAGGAGAAGCATCCGATATCCCCGACGGCTCCGGCCTTCTTTTTGCGCCATTCGGCAAAGTGGGCCTGGCAGGCATCCTCCACCACTCCGATCCCGGCCTCCTGGGCCGCTTCGAGGATCGGATCCATATTCGCCATATTGCCTCCGAGATGTACCGGAAGGATGCACCGGGTATCGGGAGTGATCGCTTCCTTCAGCCGGTCTGTTGCCATCTGTTGAGTCGCCCGGTCGCTGTCGACGAAGACCGGCAGAGCGTACTGCTGGAGGATGGCATTCAGCGTTGCGACGAAGGTAAAGGGGGAGACGATGACCTCATCTCCGGGGCCGACGTCCAGGGCGTTCAGTGCGGCATACAGGGCATTCGTTCCATTGACCACTCCGATCGCGTGTTTGGCTCCGAGAGCCGCCGCCCATTTCTCCTCGAATTCAGTCGTTGTATCGGCGTAGAGCCGGCACCAGGCTTTCTCTTCGAGGGACTCGAGGAAGTTCTTGCGATCCTGGTCCTTAATCAAGGGCCACTCAGGAAACGGTTCGGTACGGATGGGCGTTCCTCCGAGGATCGCCGGCTTATCAGAAACCGTTGCCGTTCGGGCTCGTGTGGATGTTGCGACAACAGACGCAGTCCCTGTTGCGACCAGGAACTCCCGTCTTGATAGGGGGTGTTTACTCATGGCTGGCTCCTTTGTATCCTTTCGCGGGCTTCGATTATAGAGGGTCGTGGGTGGGGAATAAACCGGGGGGACGGATTTCGCCGCCGGGAGTTGTTCGATTTGCGGGCATTATTCGATTCTCAGGCTCTGGTCGGATAAGATGTCTTCTTGCCCGCGGGTGAGGTGTTTCAAATATCCTGGGTGTTTTCTGGTTCTGATTGCTGGGAGGAGATATGTGGCGAAGAATCTCGATAGTTGCCATTCTGACGGTTTTCTGTGGAGTCATAGTCCCAGCGCAGAGTGCGGAGAAGCAGGCCGCTGAGAAAGAGGAGATTCCGGTCCTCGAGGATTCAATCTCCGAAACCCGTCATGCAATTGAGATCAATGGGACGAGGATTGAGTACACGGCCCTGGCAGGTACGATGGTCCTGCGCGACGAGGAGAAGAAGCCTCGTGCAAGCGTCTTTTTTGTATCCTATCTCAGGGATGGTGTTGAAGATCTGGGAAGACGTCCCATTACCTTCACCTTCAATGGTGGGCCGGGCTCCTCTTCGGTTTGGCTCCATCTGGGTGCGTTCGGACCGAAGAGAGTCTTGATGGAGGATGAGGGGTTTCCGCTGCCTCCACCTTACAAGCTGGTCGAGAATCGGGAGTCTTTGCTCGATTTGACGGATCTGGTGTTCATCGATCCGGTGACAACGGGGTACTCTCGTACAGCTCCCGGGCAAGATCCCAACCAGTTCCACGGTGTGACCGAAGATGTGGAGTCGGTGGGTGAGTTCATTCGGCTCTTCCTGACGAGGTACCGGCGCTGGGCCTCTCCGAAGTTTCTGGCCGGCGAGAGTTATGGGACGACACGCGCGGCCGGTCTGTCCGGGCACTTACAGGAGCGCCATGGGATCTATCTCAATGGAATCATCCTGGTTTCGAGTGTTTTGAACTTTCAGACGCTGTTGTTCGATACGGGCAATGACCTGCCGTATGTTCTTTTCCTGCCTTCCTACACCGCCGCAGCCTGGTATCACAAGCAGTTGGAACCGGGGTTGCAGCAGGACCTGGCGAGAACACTGGCTTTGGCCGAAGAGTTTGCCGCCGGGGACTATACCCTTGCGCTCATGAAGGGTAGCCGGTTGGGTGAAGATGAGACTGAAAGGACAGCCCGGCAGCTGGCCCGATTTACCGGGCTTTCGCAGGACTTCGTGATGCGGAGTAATCTCCGGGTGAGCGCTTCGAGGTTCTTCAAGGAGTTGTTGCGGGGACAGGGAGAGACTACAGGCCGGCTCGATAGCCGTTTCGTGGGAACAGATATCGATTCCGTGGGTGAGCGGGTAGAGTATGATCCGAGTATGGCCGCCATCACCGGCCCCTATACAGCGATGCTGAATGACTATGTCCGGCGAGATCTGCAGTTCGAGAGTGATTTACCCTACGAGATTCTCACCAACAGGGTGAGGCCCTGGAACTTCGGGAATGCTGAGAACCGTTACCTCGATGTGGCCGAGACCCTCCGCCGGGCGATGAACGAGAATCGGGATCTGAAAATCTTCGTTGGGAGCGGCTACTACGACCTGGCAACTCCCTACTTTGCAACTGATTACACCTTCAGTCACCTCGGTCTGGTACCGGAACTGGGCTCCAATATCCAGACCTCGTACTATGAAGCGGGCCATATGATGTACATTCGCAAGAAGTCTCTGGAGAAATTGAAGGCCGATCTGGTGCTCTTTTATCAGAGCGCACTACCCGAGTGACCCCCCGGTGGGACGCGGCCCATCGGATTGAACTGCGCACGAGTCGATCAGATCGAACAATCTCTGTATAATTCTTGAGACCTCAGCGGTCACGACTGCGTCTTACCTACGACAAATTTACCCATTATGAAGATAGCGATTATTGGTTTGCCCAATTCTGGGAAGACAACTGTTTTTAATGCATTGACTCGAAACGTAGTCGAGACGGCGTCCTTTTCTTCGGGCCGTCTTGAGCCGAACCTCGCAATAGTCAAGGTTCCGGACAAGCGCCTTCCTGCGCTCAACGAGATCTACAGGCCGAAAAAGCTGACCCACGCTGAAGTCCAGTACGTCGATATCGGTGGTTTCAGCGGGGCAGATAAACGGCAGGAGGTTCCCGCCGAAGTACTGCACTACATCGGTACGGCCGATGCGTTGTTACATGTCGTGCGAGCTTTCGAAGATGATTCGGTGCCGCATCCCCTCGATCGTGTCGACGCGCAGGCCGACCTGCAGGCGCTCGATCTCGAGCTGATTTTCTCGGATCTGATGATCGTGGAGCGTCGGTTGGAGAAACTCGAGAAAGAGATTTCGAAGCTGCCGACTGCAGCGAGAGGCTCTCGGATCAAGGAGCGGGATGTTCTGAAGCGACTGTCTGAAGCGTTGGAGTCGGAACGTCCGATCCGGGATATCGAGTTGAGTCCCGAAGAACAGAAGGTGATCCGGGGGTACCAGTTTCTGTCGGAGAAACCTGTACTGGTTGTTGTAAACATCTCGGAATCAGACTTGGGGAATCCCCCCGACCTTGAGTATGTCCATGCCGGGAGTTCAGTCGTCTTTTTGAGTGCCAGGGTTGAGGCTGAACTTGCCCAGATGGATGACGAGGAGGCGGTTGAATTCCTCGAGGCCCTGGAGATCGATGAGCCGGCCCGGGATCGAGTGATCGCTGAGTCGTACGAACTCCTCGGACTGTTGAGTTTCCTGACGGTGGGTGAGGATGAGGTTCGCGCCTGGACGGTGAAGCGCGGGACTCGAGCCCCCGCTGCCGGGGGCGTTATCCACTCAGACATTGAACGAGGATTCATTCGGGCGGAAGTCGTTCCGTTCCAGCAGTTGGTGGATGCGGGTAACCTGTCGGCTGCCAAGAAGAAGGGATTGGTCCGTCTCGAAGGGAAGGAATATGTCGTCCAGGACGGGGATATCAGCCACTTCCTCTTCAATGTGTGAGGGCGAAGCCTTCCGATCCTGTTCGTTGACCTGTCTGGGTGAGACAATGGCTCTATGGACACGGAACAAATTCTCCGCGAGCACCTGCTGACGGTACTCGATGGCCGCCAGGCGCATCTCACCTTCGACGAAATTGTTGCGGGCGTGGCCTGTGAATCGCAGGGCGCCAGGGTTAAAGGGTCGCCACACACGCTGTGGCAGTTGCTGGAACATATGCGCATCGCGCAGTGGGATATCTTGGAATTCAGTCGCGATCCCAGCCACGTTTCCCCGAATTTCCCCAAAGGATACTGGCCTCCCGATGCGGAACCACCGAATCGATCGGCCTGGGATGAGAGTGTCAGGGCGTTCAAGTCCGATCTGGAAGCCATGAAACAACTGGTCGCCGATCGAAAGACCGATCTTTACGCCCCGATTCCGCATGGACAGGGCCAGACAATTCTGAGGGAAGCCCTGCTCGTTGCCGATCACAATGCGTACCACCTTGGCCAGATGCTTCTGCTTCGCCGCCAGCTCGGCGATCCGCCGGTGCGCTCGCTCGGTTGAGGCCGACAGGGTCTCGCAATCTGTAGTATGTTTGTCTGAATGAAGAATCTGTTGCTCCTCTCCGTCTTGTTGGCAACAGCGGTACCGGGTGATCGCCCGGTGACGCCCTTAACAGTGCAGGGGGAGTCCTTCGTTCAGCGCTTCAACCAGGCGGAAGAGGTGCCTCGAGTTGTGGGGATCTTTTCCCCAACCTGTGGCCATTGCCTGCAGGCCTGCTCCGATTTCGAAGAGATTCTCGAGCGCTATCCCGAAGCTCAAATTGAGAGTTTCATACTCTGGGCACCCTACAGCGAACTCGATAATGTGGGACAGGCCAAGAGGGCTGCAGAAGGGTACGTTCCCGATTCGAGGGTTCAGCATTTCTGGGATGTCTGGAAGTTCGGCTCGCGCTCCTATTCGGAACGCTTGAGAATCGTCCCTGAGGATACGTGGGGAGTGTTTCTCTTCTATGCCCCCGGTGTGAAATGGGAAGAAGAAGCGCCCAAGCCGACGTTCTGGATGCAGAATAGAAGTCTCAGAGTCGGGACCCCGTTCAGCAAGAAGGGTTTTGAAGCAAAGCTGAAAAAGTGGTTGCGGTAAACCAACCTGGACGGGAAGATCCCGAATAGAATCATCCCGCTGAGATCAAGGCTTGGGTGCGATTGCTGAGTTGAGATCCGGATAGATGGGAAACACTGTATCCAGTTTGGTGATATCGAGCAGGTGGCGAACCCGGCTCTGAACTGCAATCAACCCGATCCCTCCTCCGACCCTCGTCGCCGTGACGTACGAAGCGATCAGGCAGTCAATGCCCGTACTGTCGATATAGTCGACGTTCTGCATATTGAGCAGGATTTCCCCGGAACTTGCATCCGCCAGCCCGCGGATGATCTGTCGGAGTTCTCCGCTTCCTTCCGTTAGTGTCAGCCTGCCTTCCAGATTTAGCAGTGTTCTCCCCTGTACTTGAGCGGTCTCGATCTTCATAAGGTAATTCCTCTGCGGCTTCTCCTAATGATACGCCTTCAGTCAAGTGTATCGCGAATGAGGCCTTATTTACATATGTATCGAAATTAATATGTCTTCAGCACGTAAAGTGTAATCTCGATTGCCATTCCACTCTGGATGGGCGATTGGGAGGGGGTGGGAAGCGCACGGGAACTCGTATTACTCAAAGCCATCGCTGAGCATTAAATTGTTCTGGGAGTAGAGTTTTTGCGGGTGCTTGTATGTCTGGACTGCTATATACTTTGAATGTTGAATAACGAATGTGCGAGCAGTGGGCGTATTGTTATGGTTAGGAAGGAACTTTCTGATCAGGCACTTGGTCTGGTAGCCCAGAGATTCAAGGCCCTGAGCGATCCCTTACGATTGCGACTGATTCTGGCCCTGATGGACGGGGAAAGGAATGTCGGTGACCTGGTTGAGGGTTGTGGCGCAACCCAGGCCAACGTTTCCCGGCACCTCCAGACCTTGACAGAGGCGGGCATCCTGAAGCGAAAAAAGATCGGCTTACACGTTTACTACGACATTGCCGATCGGACGGTGTTCGAACTCTGTGATCTCGTTTGTGGCAGCGTTGAAGACTTCCTGAGGAATCAGGTCAACGCGTTTCACTAGTTGAACGCGCAGTTTCGATTTCGCTGCTATATTCGACGGCTAATAGACGTGTGCCTTGTCACGGGGCGTTTGGGTTCCCGTTATTGGGATTGTTTTGCAGCTTCCTTCGCCCGCCTGCACGAGATTCCTTTGCCGGGGCATCCAGTCCGGGCATTCGATAGCAGATCTGAATGCAGCGAGTTAGTAAGAGAGAGTATCGCAGAATCGTCAATTCCTGGGCGATGTACGACTGGGCCAATTCGGCCTTTTACACCACTGTCCTTGCGATGTTCCCGCCGTTCTTTCGGGAGTTGGCTCGCTCGGCTGGAGTTGGTGAGGCTGATGCGACGGCATATTGGGCTTATACGACCTCCATTGGGCTGCTGGCTGCAGCCTTGCTGGGCCCCATTCTGGGTGCAATTTCTGACCATACCGGCAGCAAGAAGAAGTACATCGCAAGTTTCGCGGGACTTGGAATCCTGGCCACAACGGCGATGTTCTTTTTGAAGGGGGCTGACTATCGGTTTGCCTCGCTGCTTTTCGTCCTGGGAACGGTTGGGGTTGCCGGCTCCAATGTGTTTTATGAATCCCTGCTTCCTCACATTGCCAGCAAGGAGGATATCGACCGCATCTCGACTCGAGGCTACGCTCTGGGGTATGTCGGGGGCGGAACATTGTTGGTGATCAATGTCCTCTGGTTCTCATTTCCTGAGACCTTCTGGATTCCAGACTCAGAGACAGCTGTCAGGGTGTCTTTCCTGAGTGTCGCAATCTGGTGGGGGCTCTTTTCGATCCCGCTGATGCGGAATGTCCCTGAGCCGGTTGTGGTTCACATCCGTGGAGAAGGCGAAGGGGCGTTGGGTGCCGGTCTCTGGCGCTTGTTCCAGACCTTTCTCGAAGTGCGGAAATACCGCCAGTTGCTATTGTTCCTGCTGGCGTTCTGGCTGTACAACGACGGGATCGGCACGATCATGAAGATGGCGGTCGCCTATGGGGACGAGATCGGTATCGGTGTGACCGAGATGGTGGTGGCCTTTGCGCTAACCCAGTTTGTCGGTATTCCCTGCACCTTTGCATTTGGGTGGCTGGCCGGCAGGATCGGGGTCAAACAGGCCATCTTGTCGGGTCTGTCGGTCTACGTTGTGATTTCGATTTTTGGCTTCTTCATGACGACCGCGACCCACTTCTTCATCCTGGCCATCGCCGTAGGTCTGGTCCAGGGAGGGACCCAGGCTCTGAGTCGTTCACTCTTCAGTCGAATGATCCCGAAAGGGCGTTCGGCTGAGTTCTTCGGCTTCTTCAGTACCAGTGAGAAGTTGGCAGGAATGGTCGGCCCCGTCCTCTTTGGTGTCGTCAGCCAGCTTTCCGGTGAGAGCCGCTTGAGCATCCTGTCATTGATCGTCTTCTTCGTCGGAGGGGGGCTGCTGCTGTCCAGAGTGAACGTCGACGAGGGGTGCCGAGTCGCGCAGGAGAATGACCTGAGTAAAGGGGTACGATAGCAGGTACCGCTTCAGCCACTTGGGGGATCTGGAGTCAATCCGTCATGGAGAGAGACAGTGAAGAAGTTAGTCATAGGTGTCCTGTTGATTGGTGTGATTCTGCTGGTAGTCGCCGGCTATGTGCTCCTCTCATCGTTGGACACGATTGTCGAATCGGTGATTGAACAGTCGGGATCACAGATCACCGGGACCCAAGTAACGGTTGGTTCAGTGGAGATCTCGCTCAGTACGGGAGAAGGTGTCATCAGGGACATTCGGGTCTCGAACCCCGAGGGGTTTCCGCAGGGGGACGCTTTTACTCTGGGACAGATCGAGATCGGGATTGACACCGAGAGCCTGGCGCAGGCGCCGATCGTACTCGTTCAG
>CP070717.1:2994503-3007860 GCA_020350445.1 Acidobacteriota bacterium
ATGCTCGTCCGTGACATTAAGCTTGCCCATCGACTGGGATTCAAGGTGGGCCGGACCAAGCTGGGTGTGATCGATGAGATCCTGACGCCTGTCGGAAACTGGCAGGAGTTCATCAAGATGGCCCTGCCCATCGCCGAAGAACTCGATTTCAAGATGTGCCCCGAAATCCACGCTCCCACCCTCTTGAAATCGAAAATGGTAGATGACTACATCAACTTCATTGAGAAGACCGGGACAAAGCACTTCGGCATCAATATCGACTTTGGAGTATTTGCCGCACGAAGTGAACGAATGATGAATATCCCGGGTGTGAGCAAGGAGCCCAGCTCCCCGGAGGACATGATTCCACTCCTGCCCTATACCTATGCCTGTCATGCCAAGTTCACCAATATGTCGGATGACCTGATCGAGACCACCATCCCTTATGACCGGATCATTGCGCTCCTCCTGGAACACAAATGGGAGGGCTATCTCCTGAGCGAGTACGAGGGGAGGAATAAGGATGTTCCTGGCCACGCCTCAGACCAGCTTCGACGGCAACACGTCATGATGAAGCGGTACTTGGGCGAGGTGTAGTCTCGAGAGCTCGCAGTCAGACCGGTTTGAATCGCAGGAGGCGGTGAAATGCTTGAAAGCCCAAATATTCAGTCAAGAGGATTCAGAAACATTACAGAAGACGGGAGGATCACGGGGTTCCAGGTACCAGTGAGGCTGACCTATTACCGTGGAGTCTGGCTCACCCAATTGAGGCCAGCAACAGTCACGGTTGATGGCGAGAAGTTCGAAGCCGACCAGATCACCTGGGTAATCGATGGAAAGTCCTATTCCCAGGCTGACCTGAAAAACCATCCAGATGTTCAGTGGAGCAGCATGACACCGGCTGTTCTGCAGGTTCGGAAAGCTGGAGGCCTGCCGCTGGGAATTCATGATGTTGAGGTGAAAATTGTCTATAGCACGTCGTATTTGCCCCCAAG
Source organism: Acidobacteriota bacterium (assembly GCA_020350445.1). GTDB lineage: Bacteria > Acidobacteriota > UBA6911 > RPQK01 > JAPXNP01. The sequence continues at coordinate 2,995,478 of CP070717.1, forward strand.
GATGGATCTGGGATTCGGCGGCAGGGAACCTTACAGACGCCGCATGACGCTTGTCCGGTGACTTACGACAGGAGGAATTGATGAAGAAAGAGGGTTTAACTCGAAGAAGTTTTATGACCGGAGCGGCTGGAGCCGCTTTCGGAACCATGATTGTCCCCCGTCGTGTCCTGGGAGGGGCAGGTTGGCAGGCACCCAGTGATCGACTGAACATCGCCGTCGTCGGGGCGGGAGCACAGGGGGCCACGGATACCTCTGAACTGGTCATGGCAGGAGAGAACATCGTCGCGATAGCTGACGTCGACCTCAACTTTGTGGATACGACCGTCGCAGGTAGAACCAGAAGCCGGTCCGGTGATCCCAATCCAGCCTATGTCAAACTCCAGGAAGCCTACTCCAAGGCTCAACGGTTCACCGACTATCGACGCATGCTCGAGAAGGTGAAGGAGATCGATGCTGTCCTGGTGGCGACACCCGATCACACCCATGCCGTCGTGGCTCAGGCAGCCATGAAACTGGGTAAACACGTTTACGTCGAGAAACCCTTGACCCATTCAGTACAGGAGGCCCGCGTCTTGAGGGAGACAGCCCAAAAGATGGGAGTCATAACCCAGATGGGGAACCAGGGGCATTCTGCTGATACTGCTCGCCAAATCAACGAGTGGATCCAAGCCGGGGTGCTTGGCCCGGTTCGTGAAGTTCACGTCTGGACGAATCGGCCGATCTGGCCGCAGGGAATCCCTCGTCCGGGTTCCGCCCCCGAACCACGGGGAAGTCGAGGTTGGAGCCAGAGCCACTTGAACTCCCACCTGGCTCAGGCAATCGCAGGACCTCATCCGATACCTGAAGGTCTTGACTGGGAAGTCTTCCTGGGACCTGCTCCTCAAGTGGATTACCACCCGCTGTATCACCCGTTCAACTGGCGCGGGTGGCTCGACTGGGGCACGGGTGCTCTCGGGGATATGGGAGCACACCTGATCGATCATCCGTACTGGGCGCTGGGGCTCAAGTATCCCTCCAGCGTTGAATCGACGTCGACACCTTTCGGAGTTGATGCCGATCGACAGCCGGTGTCCCACCCGCTCGCAAGTCAAACAATCTACAAGTTTCCAGCAAGGGGCTCACAGCCTCCGGTCACTATGACCTGGAATGACGGCGGTCTCATGCCTCCCCGACCCGCCCTGTTGCCGGCAGAGGAGAGACTCCAGCGCGGCGGTGGTGTCATTGTCGTTGGCGAAAAGGGCGTGTTGATGCACGAAACTTATGGCCGGAGCGCCCGGTTGTTTCCGGAGGCCCTTAAGGAAGAGGCCGACAAGGTGCCAGAGTCGTTCCCTCGGGTCGAATCCGATGAGAACGGCCAGCCTCTCCATCGAGTCAACTGGGCAAAGGCCGCGCGGGGAGAAGCAGAGGTGAGTTGTCCCTTCGAGTACGCCTCAAGGCTGACTGAGGTGATGCTCCTCGGGATTGTCGCTCTTCGAACAGGTCAGGGCGCCCTTGTCGAAGTCAATCCCGATACCGGAGAGATCATCAGCCCCGCCGAAGCGAACCAGTACGTTTCACGCGAACCTCGTCCAGGATGGGAGTTGTAGGGAAGTCTCGGCATGTTCAAGAAAGCTCCCCACCCCATTTGTCTGGCCGTCGCGTGGCTCGCCACAACAGTCACACTGCTGGCATTCCAGGACTCCACCGAAACGACGAGCGCACGCAATTTACCGGATACGGAATTGCTTTCCTGGGAGGAAGAGGACCTGAGCGGAAGGCTCATGGATGGTGCCCACCGTTTTGTTGAGCGCCAGATAGCTGAATCGATCGAGAAGCGCGCAGCGTTCTGGAAGTATGACTTCTCGTCTCCTGATTCCTACGAGAAGTCGATCGAGGACAACCGGGAACGCTTTGGCAGAATCATCGGCGTAGTGGATCCCAGAATGGCTGTCTCGATGGAACAGTTTGGATCTGATTCATCTCCTGCATTGGTTGCCGAGACTACCGACTACCAAGTTCTTCAGGTCCGTTGGCCTGTACTCGAAGGGGTCTTCGGTGAAGGCCTTCTCGTGCGACCTCAAAGGACTCCGGTAGCAGGAATTGTCCTGCTTCCAGATGCCGATCAGACTCCGGAACAGCTCGTCGGACTAGCCGCTGGGATTCCTGCGGATCAGCAACTGGCACGACGCATGGCCGAACACGACTTCGAGGTGATTATCCCAGCTCTCATCAGCCGGAAACGCCTTGAGACTGATGATGCGCAGTTGCGTCAGTCGGATCAGACACACCGTGAATGGATCTATCGCCAGGCCTTTCACATGGGACGCCACATTATTGGCTATGAAGTTCAGACGGTCCTGGCAGCGGTCGACTGGTTCGAACAATCTGGAAAAACGGAGATTGGAGTCGCCGGTTATGGTGAAGGAGGGCTGATTGCCTTCTACTCCGCAGCCCTGGACAGACGCGTTGATGCCGCCCTCGTCAGCGGCTACTTCGACTCGAGACAGGGAGTCTGGGCGGAACCGATTTATCGTAACGTCTGGGGACTGCTTCGTGAGTTTGGCGATGCCGAAATCGCCTCGCTGGTCGCACCTCGTTCGTTGGTCATCGAGTACTCGCAGATGCCCGATGTGAGCGATCAGAAGGGTGCGGTAAAAACACCTTCGCTGGACCTCGTCCGGAATGAGATTGATAGGGTGGTCCATGGAGGGAGTATCTCTCCGCCCCAACTGATAGCCGGCGAGGACGGGGAACCCGTTGGACCCGCATCGGTGGCGGCTGTAAAGCGTTTTGCCAGCGCACTGGGAGTAAACTCAGACTTGTCACTCTCTGCGACCCCACCAGTGGATCGACGACAACCCTACTCCGCTGACTCGAGGGAGGCCCGTCTACTGAAACAGATGGAAGGCCACGTCCAGGACCTTGTTCGTCAGTCGGAACACGTCAGGGATAGCTTCTTCCTGTACTCCGCAATGCCCCAGCTAGCCGATGTCAGATGGAGTACGAAGCGTCGACACCCGATTCATTCGGCAGAAAACTTCGTCAAGGCCTCCCAGAGTTTTCGCGACCTCTTTCGAACAGAAGCGATGGGACAGTTCGACGAGCCCGTGCTGGGGCTGAATCCTCGAACGAGGGTGATTATCGAAACCGAGAAATGGACGGCCTACGACGTCGTGCTGGACGTCTGGCCAGAGGTGTTTGCCTGGGGTGTCTTGTTGATCCCGAACGACATTCAACCCGGAGAGAAGCGTCCCGTCGTTGTCTGTCAGCATGGCCGCGCGGGCATACCCCGAGACACAATCGACGCCAATGAGACTGCCTATAACAACTTCGCCGGAGTTCTAGCCGATCGTGGATTCATCACCTTTGCCCCACATAACCTTTACCGGGGCGAGGATCGCTACAGGTGGCTGGATCGGAAAGCGAACAGTGTCAAAGGCACGCTGTTTTCTTTCATCATTGACCAGCACAGTCAGGTTCTCAAGTGGCTCCGGACCCTTCCCTTTGTTGACCCGAGCCGAATCGCATTCTACGGCTTGAGTTACGGTGGTGAAACGGCGATGCGGGTCCCCTCGATCCTTGAAGGATACAGCTTGTCGATCTGTTCAGGTGATTTCAATCAATGGACAAGAAAAGTAGCCTCCACTGATCAGCCTTTCAGTTTCATGCGAACGATTGAATGGGAGATGCCCTACTGGAACCTCGGTCACACCTTTGATTACGCGGAAATGGGATACCTGATGATCCCCCGTCCTTTCATGGTCGAGAGGGGCCACCTGGATCTTGTGGGTCGTGATCAATGGGTAGCCCATGAGTACGCCAAAGTACGTTGGCTTTATGCCCAACTCGGACTATCGGACCGGACCGAAATCGAGTTCTTTCAAGGGGGGCACAGCATCAACGGAGAAAAGACCTTCGAATTCCTCCACAAGCATCTGAATTGGCCGGTGCGCGAATGACAGCGCCGCCGGCAGCCCTGCAAAACAATGAGAGAATAGCAAGAAAAGGTCACGAAAGAACCGATGTTGCACCCTCTGATTGTAAAAGCTTCTTTGTGGTTGAGAGCCGGAAGTTCTGCCTTTGTTGGGCTGGTGGCGGCGGCAGGACTACTGGTCACAGGAATAGTCCTTAGCAGCCCCTGGGTCCTTGGTCCAGAGACCGATAACGTTCCGGATCCATCTGTGATTCGGACTGAATTTACCGGTCCGAAGGTCGACTTGCCCGAGAGGCCCGTACTGGCAGCGAATTCAGGAGGCGGGAAATCGCAAGCGGGGAGGCCGGAAGACCTTCCGGCCCGCAAGCCTCCGACTCCGGGCGAAGTGGACCCAGCCGACCGTTTCCCTCGTCGTGAGCGATCCTCCGACCTGAAGGATGAGCTCTTCCCCATCGGAACAAACCTGACGCCTGTAACCGACTGGTCTCGGGAAAGGGCTTTTCTGGATGGCTTTAAGACTTCCCGCCCCTGGATATCTGGGCAAGGCGACGTCTGGGACGATGGACGCAGTCTCGACCTGGACCAGCACGGTTGGGTGCGGACGCTCCAGGAAGAGCAGGTAGCCCGAACGCTCTTGCTGGTGGAACAGGAAGGCCAGTACCCGGCAGGGCAGTATGTCGTCCTCTACGACGGCAAGGGTAACCTGGTCTACGGTTTCGATGCAGTCCGTGACGAAGCAGCCTCTATCCCAGGAATTGACAGGATTAACGTCGAGCCCAGCAACAGTGGAATCTATCTCGCCATAACCGAAACCGATCCAGAAGACTCGGGCGACTACATTCGAAATATCCGGGTCATCCCGCCGGGATTCGAGGACTCCTTTGCCGAAGAGATCTTTCACCCCACCTTTCTGGAGAAGACTGCGCCCTACAAGGTGCTCCGGTTCACTCATTGGATGAAGACCAACGGATCGCCTCTAGTCAACTGGAACGAACGCCCAGTTGTCGATTCGGCTCGCTTCACAGGAGGAACCGGGGTTCCGATTGAGCTCCTCGTTACCCTGTCTAACCGCGTGGCGGCGGATCCCTGGTTTTCGATTCCACACCAGGCTACTGACGAATACATCCGTGAGTTTGCGGGTATGGTCAGAGAAAGCCTCCATCCAGACCGCAGGGTCTTCATCGAGTATTCAAATGAGGTCTGGAACCCCCTCTTTCTACAGAGCGATTGGGTTGAACAGCAGGCGAAGGCACTCTGGCCAGACACCGAAGAAAGCGATTTCACGAAGCGGATCAACTGGTATGGGATGCGCAGCGCACAGACTTGTGATATCTGGAAGGAGGTTTGGGGTGCATCCAGTCAGCGGGTGGTCTGCATCTTGTCATCACAGGCGGTAAACCCCTGGACAGCCACGACTGCTCTGGAGTGTCCTCTATGGAGTGAAGCCCCCTGTATCGATCACGGTGTTGACGCGCTCGGAATTGCCCCCTACTTTGGCGACTACATCGGGTTACCTGCAGTGGAGGAGGAAGTGGTCCACTGGACTTTGGAAGAGGACGCCGGCTATTCAAAACTTTTCCAGGAGTTGACTGTCGGAGGACTTCTCAGCAACAGCCCACCGGGTGGTGCCCTGCAGCAAGCTTATCGCTCAATGGAATCCAGTAAGAGAGTGGCGCTGTTCCATGGGATAGACCTCGTGGCCTATGAAGGCGGACAACACCTGGCTGGCACCTGGGGGGTGGAGAACAACGCCGCTGTCAACAGGCTTTTCCAGGCAGCCAATCGTGATCCCCGGATGGGGCAAATCTATACAGACTACCTGGCGCGGTGGGGCCGGATCGGTGGTGGCCTCTATGTGAATTTCACGAATGTCAGCGCTTACACGAAGTGGGGCAGTTGGGGAGCACTGGAATTCCTCAATCAGACCTCAACACCCAAGTTCGACGCTCTGATGCGACGGATTGCCGTCAGGTAGTCTCCTTTCGCCTCAAGAACGAAGTCTCACTGATCTTCAAGATGAGTTGCCTCTTCAACTGCTACGACAGCCCGCAGGAGAGGATGTCCGGGGTCGGCAATTGCAAGGGACTTCCGAATCCTGCCAGCGAGTTCGAGCCGCTTGTCAGTCTCTCCCGACTGAATGTAGAGGCGAAGCAAACGCTCCCACAGGGGCCATTGTGCAGCCGCCCCGGAACCGACAATAAACCGGCGCTGCAGCGCTCGTTCAAGAACCCGGATCGCCTCTTCCGGTGAGCCTCTCTCTTCCCAGCCCCGCGCCAGGAGTTCTGCCGACATCAGGAAGATCATGTCATTCAGGGGGCACTCCAACGCTCTCTCGATCAACCGTCTTCCTTCTTCAAAGTTACCTAATCCAATCTGAATGGCACCTGTGGCAGCATCGTTCCAATCCAGTGCCGAGTAGGGGGACGGGGGAATCCGTTCGAGAAGGGTCTGCGCCTCCTGGCTGTAACCGGCGAGAGCAAAGAGCACGACAACCATGGGCTGAGCTTGTTTCAGGTGATCCGGATCCGAGTACCACTCCGCAAGGCTCTTCCGGAGCTTCTCGCCTTCTCCCTTCACATAGTGAGCAAAAGAGAACAGCCTCAGGCGCCTCCCCAAATCCGCTTCTAATGCGTAAAGAGCTTCTGCTCTCGTCACCTTCCCCAAATCCAGGAAAGCAAAACCCAGATTGGCAGCATCTGAACCGCTGGCCTCCGACCGGGCTTCCTCCAACGCAGCGACCAGAGGGTGCGGGTCATTTTGTTGGTATAGCTCAAGGAGTTCTGGAAAGAAGCGGACCCACTCCGGCCCTTTCTCATTTGCGGAGGAGAGCAGTTGAACAACCCGGCGGACATAAGGTTCGGCCTCCTCGAGGCTCCCCAGCCGAAACGCCAGAAACTCCGCACTGCTGAGGTTTTGGAAGGTATCGGTTGGAAGCAAATCCGTCTCAGCTTTCATATATTTGACGGCTGAATCGAGCATTCCATTCCACGCCGTGTGATGCACACGTGTTTGAAAATGGATCGAAAGATTGTGAGTGGCCCAGAGATGTTCAGGATGGAGCGAGACCAGTGCCTGGTAAGGTGCGACCGACTCATCGATCTCACCCCGCAGGTGGTGGTAGCTGCCCTCGATCCAAAACCTCTCCGCATCGGGAAGTGCGCTCGAAAGTCCGAGAGCCTTTTGCGCAAATCCGGAGTATTCGTCAAGACGCGTCAGTCTTTCCCTCGGGTGAATCTGATTCCGGGTTGCCCAAGCCAACATGATATAGGCCGAAGCGAAGTCAGGATCTTCCTCAAGAGCTCGATTCAAAAGCCTCTCCGCCGGCCCCCACTCCCACTCGTACCCGAAGCTCATGGCTTTACTGTACAGGCGCAACGCTTCGAGGGAATCAGTCGTTGCGGCTTCGAGGCCGACCCGTTTCGTCAGTTGACTCTGGTCCAGCTTCTCCACAGCGTCACGGACTGTGTCGGCCAAACGCTGGATAGCATCCGCCAGGTCCGCTTCGGGACTTTCCTCTCGATGGGCGGAGATGACATCGCCGGAGTCAGGATTGATCAACTGTGTTCGAAGAATCAGCCTGTCCCTTTCTCGATCCAACCGCGCCTCTACCAGCACATTGGCTTTACCCTCTCGAAGACAGACTTCCCGGCCCACTTCCACGGTCACGGGGGTCGAGGGGCCCAATCGCATTAGGCGAAGCATTTCGGAGATGCGTTCAGGAGCCAATATGCGAATCCTGGGACTCTGGCCCAGTTTACTCTCCAGACCTTGATGCAGGATTCTTCCGAGATTCTCACCGGCACTGCCGGTGCTCTGCGCAATAAGCACAGTGACCGGTTCCTCGAAGGATCCCCTCTCCGTTTTCTCTCTAACGGACACCAGGAGTATTGACAGAACAATCAGAAGAACAGCGGCTGGAACAAACACTCGCCTCCACAGGGGCCTTCCGGCAGCATTTGCCATCTCCCCAGATGACTGATGGCCGGTTCCGTCTCCGGCAAGCCACCGATAGCCTTTTCGGGGGACGGTCGCCAGGTAACGAGGATATGTCGAGTTGTCTCCCAGGGTCTTGCGAAGTTCGGAGATCGAACGGTAAACCACTTCATCGCCGACGAAGGTATCGGGCCAGACCTCCTCGAGAATCTCTTCCCGAGAGACCACTTCTCCACCCCTCTCGATGAGCAGGACCAGAACCTGCATCATCTTCGGCTCGATGGTTTGCTCGCCATCGGGTCCGATCACCAGGTTGAGGCTGGGGTACACCTCAAACGGCCCAAAACGAACGGCAATGTCCATGGAAAGCCTCACCAAGAAACTGTTGTGTGAATGTTACTCCAAGGTCCGAAGCAGAATCAATCGCACCGGGCCTCAGATAAACCTAAGAAAAACCTAAGGTTCAGTTTATTGACCCTTCTAGAGCCCTTCGATTAAGCTCCCTCTCAATTCGAACAAGGTTCCACCCATCGAGGCCAACCTTTTGATCCAGAGGACGTGTCAACCGGGAGGATCAGCCTGGTTGATGAATCGACGGACAGGGGGCGTTTTTGCCCGCCTGCTCCGCAATTCCGCCGAAGGTGGTGAGCTGGATCGTATTCACCAGTTGTGATCGGAATCGGGTGATCAGGTGGCGGGAACCTAACTCTCAGAACAAACAGCTTTAAGGAGGAAACGTAATGAAGAAGTTCGTTCTAGGTATCACTATCTTGATCGTCAGCATGCTCTCTCCAGGTTGGGCCAAGCCTGCTCAGAAGCAAGGCAAGGGAGGGGGCTCAACCTCGATTCCCATGGAGACTACACACTATGCCGGCGAGAACATCCAGCCCGACACAGGAGTCGATTCAACCTACGACAGCAACACCCCTGGCACCACAGTGACACTGAACGGGACCACGTACAACATGGTTCAACAGTGCCCGATGGACTCGGATCTGTGCACCCAGGGATTCAATGTCTACCTGGAACCGAGCACGTCAAACCCTGCCGGCTGTCCGACGACTCCAATCGCCCTGCCTCGAGCCCGTCTGACTCTGTGGGTGAATAATCTGCTGGAGTGCCAGCCTGCCGAACTGGATCCCCTCGTTGCCTGTGGCAGTACTTACCCTTCCACCGCCCGGGCGCAGATTCGCGAACTGGATGAGGTTGGCGGCGTTCTGGAAGGCGGATTCGGGACCGAACTCAACTGGGATACTGACCTGGGGGGAAGCGACATAAATATCACGGCGAATGACGGAAGCTGGGATATCGCCGGGGCATCCGCAGTATCGATCACTGGCAAAGGCAAGAACAAGTTGACCTGCAGTTACGATGCAAGCTTTCGGCTGACTACCTCTCCCGTGTTTTGAAGGATGAAGCACTGTCCAGGTTGAAGGTGGTGTGAGGTGCTCCATGCGGTGGGAAACCCCGTGGAGCACCTCACACCTGCGCTACTTACTGACGCGGTGGCACACATCTTCGAGACTTCTCGCCGGGCTGCCTCCGATGGAGGATTCCCCAGACCAATGATGTGTCCGGCCATTGTCAGAAAGAGTCAACGTATTGTTGAACTCAATCTTGCTCCCGTCTGGGTTACCCCCGGTCCCGACTTCTACCCAGTTTCCGTTCTTTTTGAAGATGATGCCATTCCAAATGGTTCCACCCGAGCTTCCGGTGAGGAATCTGATCTGCTTGGCTGCCGCGTCATAGACGGTAATCCAAGTGTTGGTTACATTTCCGCCGTAGAAGGTACCTCTCAAGACGTTGCCATCGGCTGCGACCTCCAAGTTGGCATGGCCCGTGACCTTATCACCCTCCTTTCCACCAACTCCGGGCCAATCGGCGATCCAAATGATGTCGCAGACGTAGCGCCCCTCCATAACGCCTAAGAATTCTTCAAAATCAGCTCGGGTTGACTGCTGTCCATAGACGGGCAAGGCCAAGGAAAAAACGAGCAGGGAAACGGATAGGATTGTGCGAAACATGGCTGTCCTCCTTCTTGTTAGCCATAGTGCAGCGAGCGGCACCGGGAAGTCCCGATAGTCCAATGCCGCAACCGATCAAACTCTTTTTAACACAACTTATATAGAATTGCTAACTTTACCTATCAGTTCATGACCTCAAGGAAGAGCCTGTCCGGACCAGCTGCGCGCCAGCCATTAGGGCGAGCCAGGCCTCACGAAGCGAGGAGCCGAACAGACAATTCTCTCGGGCGAGACCCGGCTAAGGGACACTGGTTTTGCGCTCGAGTCGGGAACACTGTTCTTTGGCCTTGTGGATCACCATGAAGGGGGGATATCGAATCGTCTGCATTCGCCTGCTGAGCGCCTTTAAGTAAATCTACCGGATGATTTTGACTTGATTATTTGGGCAATCTCAGAAATGCTAAAACCCTAGTAGTCTGAAGATCGCGTCAATCCCGGTCTTGAGCTTCCAGCCAATCGCAAGTGCGATCCGGAAACGGTTGGAAGAAGAGCCGGCCCTGGACCGTGGCGTGAATTCGCTGCTATTCCGACCAGCGTTTTCGGGGAAGGGAGCGAGCACGAGGGATGAAGACAAGGACCAGGTTCTTCCAGGTAGTCACGTTCACGGCGCTGTTGCCACTCTTTGCTGCGGCCTACTTTGAGGCGGAACAATCCGATCAGCAGTTAGAGAGAATAAAGATCCTCCAGAGAGAAGACGCAGTCTATTCAAGGCTCTTCGAACGCTTCGGTGATCCCGAAGAACTCCTGCAGAGATTTCGAGCAGGCCTCCACCAGGACTCTATTCAGTGGGAAGAGAGCCAGCGTTCGCTTCGGCAACTCTCGAGTGTCGGCACCACGAAAAGCCTAACGGTTCTTCCGCTGATCGACTGGTATACAGTTAACGATGACCTTGTCGGAGAATCGGCAGTTTCGTATCTGATTCGAACTGAGGAGGCGACCATTCTGTTCGACGTTGGGGCGAATCCCGGGAATGAAGACCCCTCTCCGCTTATGAGAAACCTCGATCACCTCGGTATAGATCTGGATCAAGTCGACATCATCGTCATATCACATCCTCATGGGGACCACACTGGGGGTTCTACCTGGCTCGCGAACCAGACGTTTTCATTGACGGGCCAACAGATCGACCTTGGGAATATCCGCGCCTATGTTCCCGTTCCGATGACTTACCCAGGGACTTCAGTTGTTGCCTCCCTGGATCCTGTCGCGCTTGCCCCGGGTGTTGCTACAACAGGCGTCATCACCAACCACTGCTTCTTTCTCGGCCCAATCCCTGAGCAGGCCGTCGCGGTTAATGTTGAAGGACTTGGCATCGTTGTGATCTCAGGCTGCGGACACCAGACCGTGGTGAAGCTCTTTGACCGAGTCGAGCTGCTCTTTGAGGCCCCTGTCAAAGGCTTTGTCGGGGGATTGCACTACCCGATCACAAAAGGACGAAACATCGATCTCCAACGGTTTTTCGGAACCGGCAAAATACCCGGCGAAATACAGACAATGGAGGAGGTTCAGACAAATATCGACTTCTTAAAAGCGAAGGGCCTTCGCCTCATCGCAATCTCCCCACATGACAGTTGCGACGCTAGCATCGAGGCGTTCAAAGCCGCCTTTCCGGCCATTACCAAAGACCTGGTCGTCGGTCGAGAGATCTCATTCTCCTCGGCCGAGTCGATGTAGTCATCGAAGGATGTTTCGACGAAAGCCCTACTGCGTCTTGTCGTGTCCGTTCTGAGGAACCAAGGCCGATAACACCATGCGCCAGAGCTTTGCGGTCCCCTTATCGGTCACATCCAAGTCGTTTTCATACTCGTTATGATTGCCCTGTGCTTCCGGGGTGACCATCCTTACGAAGACGAACTCATTCACCGGATCGACCAGGCAGATGTTGTGGAAGGCGCCGAGAAAGCCATAGCCTCTTCTGTCCACGCCCTCAAAGATCCCGTTGGTGTTCACGAACATCTGAAAACCGTACCCTCGACGCCGAAAATCTTGCTGGCCTGGTGCGACAGGGATGCTCTGCAGTAGAGGGTCATTCACTGTCGCCTGGCTGATGAACTGCTCACTAAGCAACTGCTTTCCATCCCAGCGACCCATGTTCAAATAGAACTGCCCGAATCGTGCCAGCTCGCGGGCGCTAATCAAGACGCTGCGCCAGCCGAGACAATCTCCTTGGCGAGAACGCAGCCAGTCAGCCTCGACGATCCCAATGGGCTCGAGAATCCGCTCCCGAAGGAAGACAATCGGCTGTTTTCCGGTAATCCGCTTCACAATGATGGCCAGGGCGTGGGAGGTGGCTTGCTCATAAGACCAGGCGGTTCCCGGTTCTCTTTCCATCGGCCAGTGCAGCATCGCCTCGGTCGGGTCGGGCGTTGTGGTGTAGCCCCTGTAATCCAGCTTCAAGCCCGAAGTCATTGTCAGAAGATGCCGGATGGTGATCCCGCGCTTCTCTTCGATATCCCATTCCTCCAGGTACTTGTAGGCAGGATCATCGAGCCCGAGCTTTCCATCATCGATCA
>CP070717.1:3007960-3029324 GCA_020350445.1 Acidobacteriota bacterium
TGTCAGCTTCTCGTTCATTCTCTATCCCGCTTGGATCGTTTGCCGCTGATTCAAACCCTCCACCCGGTTCGAATTCCGGTTGCGGTCGAAGGCGTCGTCAGAGACGAGTTCCTCGTAAAGATCGATCACCTGTTGACCCAGGATGTCCCACTCGTAGTGTTTTTCGGCGACTTGCCTTCCTGCATGCCCGAGGCGAATGCAGAATTCGGGATCGTTCAACAAAGCGACGGTCCACAGAGCGAATTCTTCCGGGGTATCGGCAATCATGATCGTTTCACCATGTATTGCCCGGATGCCCTGGCAGGCCAGCGACGTTGCCACCATTGCCCGCCCGGCCGACCACCCTTCGAGAATCTTCCCCCGAATCCCAACGCCCGTGCGCAGCGGCACGATGACGACGCGAGCAAGTTGATAGTAGTCCCGAATATCTTCAACAAAGCCGGTGACGGTGACATTGGGGTGCTCACCGAGTGATTTGATTTCGGTCGGTGGTGACGAACCGACGATGTAGAGATGGGTTTCTGGACGGTCGTCCAGGATCTTTGGAAAGACCTGGCGACTGAAGTACCTCATGGCATCGACGTTGGGGGAGTGACGGAAGGCGCCGACGAAGACAATCGCATCAGGGTCACTGCCCTCAGGGCGGAAATCAAAGTAGCGGGTGTCGACACCGGTGTTGACCACCTTCAGCCTCTCGGCAGGCAGATAGCCTTTTAGATAGTCCCGGTCCTCATCGGTCACGCAGACAACGGCCTCCACCTTGCGGCATTCCTCGACTTCTCGGTAAAGGGTCTGCAGGGTGTTGTAGTAGAGCTTGAGCCGCTTTAAGGGATTCGATTCGACCCCTATCAGTGTCCGTTGGGCGGCATAGTTTACTTCGATCTCAGTGATGATCTTAGGAATCTGGGGAAAGAGATCGCTGAACATCGCCATTTGAGTCCACTCGAAATGGACAACATCGAAATCGACCTCAGCCAACAGGGCGGCCAGGGCTTCTCTGAATGAATCGCAGTTGAACTCTTCGAAGGGTTCAAAGGGAAACAGTGAGACCGGGTTGAAATATCGCCGGAGGACTGTTTCGACCCGTTTGCAGTGTTTCATCGGCTGGCCAAGGAACCTTTCGTCCTTTTCGTCCTCTACGAATGCCAGCAGGGTGATCGGATGTTTCTGGGCTGCCCGCTTCAAGAGCTGAAAGACGCGTCCGGCCCCGCCATGTGTCCCAAGGTGTGGCAAATAGGCGCTCAGTATCAGCACTCGCAATGGTTCACCTGGACGGCGAGACTGTTCCACCCGGTCTGGAAATACCTCATTCAAGTAGGAGATCGGTTGTGAAACCCACTGCATCAGCCGCTTGTCATCGATTTCCCGCCGGGGTTCTGAAATCCTCAGCCAGAGGACCGAAGGAAGCCGTAAAAGGGCCCGCAGGTAGACGCCCGGAGAGAGCCATTTCGTCAGGTTCAGGGGGAAGAGAAGGAAGTGAGGCAACAGTGTCCCCAGTTGGAAGTTCTTCCAGAGGTACCATAGCCGCCGCTTCTCCACGAGTGCGTCCAACTCATCCTGTTTGAAGCGGACAGAACTGCTGGACCGATGTTTGTGCAGGACCTGGCTGTCTGCCGCCAGCAGGACCTTCCAGCCTCGCCTCCAGGCGCGGTAGCTCAAATCGGTATCTTCAAAGTAGCAGGGAGAGAAGAGTTGGGAGAAACCTCCCAGCTGAAGAAAGAGGTCCTTGCGAAAGGCCGTCGAGCCTCCTCCGGCCCACAGGACGGGCAAGGTCTTGCGAGTGTAGTGGTAAGGCTGGATCGGATCATGGGACAAGTGCAGGAATCCCTTCCTGAAGCTCCCCTGGGTGTTGCCGGTTTCCTCGCGCCGCTGATCGGGAGGGAAATGGATTTGGCTGGTCACTGCGAAAACGCCGGGCTGGTCGAACCCATCAAGTAACGGAGCCAGGAAGTCGGGTTCGACGATCATATCGTTGTTCAGGAGGACAACGATGTCATTGCGGGCGGCGCGAACTCCCCGGTTGTTGCCTTCGACAAAACCGTAATTCTGATCGAGTTCCAGCAGGTTTACCGAGGGGAAATGCTGCCTGGTCCAGGCCACGCTGTCGTCCGTGCTCCCATTGTCGACGACCAGGATCTGGTGAGCCTCGGAATCGAGTTTGACCGCCTGGACAAGGGCGGGTAGACATTCTTCAAGCAAATGACGGCCGTTCCAGTTCAGGATCACGATTGAGCAGGCCCGCGAGTCCGGGACCCCAACATATTGAGGTTGCCGGCTGAAAAGGTTCTTCAAACGGTGAAGGACTTCCGCCAGCACGAAGGTCAGAAGAATGACGAATTGAACCGGTAGAAAGATGAGCCAGAGGATGAACCGTTTCATTTCGTTACTTCAGCGGAGAAGATCATGGTGCTCAGTTCCCGGTGGTCTTCGGGATTCTCCGCTTTAAAGACACCTTTCGCTTCAATCTCAATCTCGAACATACACTTGTCAGTTCTTCTGAACGGGAGGAGGTATTTTAGTTCAAATCCCTCTGCTTCGCTCGACCAGTGTTCACCAACCGCGGTTCCATTTACTGAGATCTTGAGACGATTTGGCCTGGGGGTGAAACCCTTGACGAGAAGGTAGCGGACCGTTTCGGTCGACTCGAGGTAGAAGATCGCCCTCTTCCCAATCCAGCGAAAACCTCGTTCATCGCGCTCGTGCCAGTACCAGCCCTCTCCCAGTTGATGGCCGAAGGAAGACTGGTTGAAATCGATCCGAGGACCGAACTGCAGAGCGGTCCCATCCGCAGGCTGGTTGGTTTCGTAAAACCAGCTCGACTTGAGCTTTCTTCGCTGCAGGCGCCGGGCTTCCTGGTGGACGATGATCGTCCAGAATTCAGCGTGGGTGTACCAACCCAGGCCCAGGTACGAGAGGGCTCCGCGGATGGGATGCAGTCTCAGGTACTCCGAACGGTCAAGGCAGCAGGGAAGATCGTGCAGTGAGACCAGGCCGGATTCCTTGAGTGCCCGCTTCAAGAATCCTGGCTTTACCAGTGGAATGTTTTTGAAGCTCGCGTGTTCTCGATGAAAGTAGGGGTTGAACCGCCGGATATATCGGTCCTGCAGAAACCGGGGCAGATACTGGGGAAAATACAGCTCGGTGTGGGCATCGAAGGGGTACCAGAAGTTCGGCGTTGTGAGAAAGATCATCCCCATAGGGTTCAAGACACGCTTCATCTCTTTGAGAGACCGAATCTGCCAGGCGGATCCCCCTTCAAGGTGCTCAATTACATCGAAGTTCAGGATCAGGTCGAAGGACTCGGACGGGAAGGGCAGGTCGATCCCGCTGGCCTGAAGGTATCCGACGTTGCCCCGAGGCCTGGAGAACTGCAGCACATGCTGATGATATTCCGCTCCAACGTAGGTCTGGCATTCTTCTCCGATCAAATCGCCCAATCCGCCGGTCCCGCAGCCGATGTCGAGAACCGTCTTACCGTTGAGGGAAAGTGGCGAATGGGTAGTGAAGTTTCGGATCAGTTCACGATTGCGTTCACGACTCGCTTTCCAGTACTCCACCCAGCGACGATAGGCCGCGCTGTCAGTCGACCCATAGATCTGTAGTGCAACTGCTTCCAGGGATGGTTCGAGTTCTGTCTTCGATTTCATGAACGTAATCCGTTTCTACGGTATTCTAACGAAGTTCGAAGAGTGAACAATCTCTCTGGCAGAACCGTCAAGTTATCGGGGTGCAAAGCCAACCTCTGGCAAGTTTTTGCATCAGATTACGCTGGCGGAGCATCCTTGAAGAGAGAAAGACTGGGTGCGTGTCCGCCTGCGCAGATAGGATGTTCCCAGTCAACGATAATAGACGGTCGAGGAATTTATGGCGTTAAAGATTGGATTCTCCACAGTGTTATCGATCCTGGTCCTGGCCTCACAGGCCTTCGGGACCTCGGTGAGAACCTTGAATCTTCCGGAACTGGTCAGAGGTGCTGACCGCGTGTTCTACGGGACCTGCCTGGGAGTCGACACCGCACGCGATGCCGGTACGGGGTTGGTGATCAGCCAGTATCGATTCCAAGTGCACGAGGCCCTCAAAGGGGTGAATGTCGGTGAAATTATCCAATTCCGTCAGGTCGCCGCCGGCGGAGTCGGGATTTCGATCCCCGGTATCCCAGCCTACATTAAGGGGCAGAAGATTCTGTTGTTTCTCTACCCCGACTCACGGTTGGGATTGACGAGTCCTGTGGGCCTTGCCCAGGGTACGTTTCAACGCTCGCGCCCCGTTGGCTCCAGCGTTGGCTTCAAGAATCCACTGAATAATTCGAATCTACTTGCCGGTCTGAGTTCGGACGATGCTGCAGATGCTGGGTTAAGCGAAGCAGATTTGGCGCGGCTCGCTCCGAATGAACCGATTCCGCTGGGGTTCTTTCGTGATCTTGTAATCCGGGTTGACGAGATGCAGCGTCGCGGGGAGGTGTCAATCCGATGAAGAAGAATAGGATAGCCTCAACCAGCCTGCTTCTGACATTTCTTTTCAGCCTGTTTACGCTTTGGGCGGGCGGGCCGAACGTTGTGAATCCTGGAGACGGTTTTATTTTTCGCTGGGACCCGACGAAACCGGTGATGTTCACGATTGATCAGGGGCCTCTTGGGCGCCTGAGCAATGCCGATGCGGCGAAACTCGTACGCGATCAAACGGCGAAGTGGACCGACGTGGCGACTTCAACGATCGAGTTTTCGGATACCGGTCAGCTCCCTGTGGATGTTACGGGTGCGAATTGGGAAGACTTCTTTGGCGTTGGTGAGGGGCAGCAGTACCAGTTTCGCCCGGAGAATCCCGTGATCTTTGACACTGACGGAAGCATCACTGACGATATCCTGGGTGAGGGAGCCAGTGACGGGGTTCTGGGCTTTGCGGGTATTCGTTCGTTCAAGGGGCCGTATTTCCATTCCGGCTGGGCCGTTCTGAATGGGATAAGGGCGGGCAATAACGCTAAGTTCAAGCATACGGTTGTTCATGAATTGGGACACTTTCTCGGCTTGGACCATACCCAGAACCTTCAGCAGAATGCCGACGAATGGCAGTCCTTTCCCTGTGGCGAGGTCAACAAGTTCTGCAGCGATATAGTTCCCTTGATGTACCCTTTCCAGATGCCCAGAGTGGCGGTGTCTCCGGGCCCACTGGCAGATGATGTGGCCTGGATTTCCTGGCTCTATCCGACGAACGATTTCCAGACTACGACGGGGACAATCAAGGGGACGGTGTATAGAAGGTCCGGTGCCGGTTTCCAGGGTGCCAACGTGGTCGCTGTTCCTCTTGTTCCTAATGGCGATGGAACCTTCACCGAGCGCCGCTCAGACGCAATCTCGGTGGTTTCCGATTTCCTGCAGCAGGCGACCGGAGAGTATGAGATTCCTGGCCTCCCGCCGGGTGATTATTATGTCTATATCGAGCCTTTGAATCCGGCCTTTACCGTAGGAAGCGGTGTCGGACCTTTCGACCAGCGGCCGACGAATTTTCCCAAGGATTATTACGACGAGGCAGATTCGGTTGATGAGGATCCTACTCTGCAGGTGGTGATTCACGTCGAAGCTGGAGAAACGATCAGCGGTATCGACATGACGGCGAATGAAGTCTTTGCGATCTTCGATGGCGGAGACGGCCTTGCTCCATTGAAGGAACTTGGGGACGACGACGAGATTAACGTGGTCTTTCCAGAGGGTTTTCGCTTTCCGTTCTACGGGGCGGTCTACAGCGAGGTTTCAGTCAATAGTGACGGGAATCTGACGTTCCAAATTGGTGATGGCAAGGTCGGGGATGCACGGACGGAGAGTCGTTTTCTCTCAGGACCACCTCGGATTGCCCCCTTCTTTTCCGACATGGATCCGTCTGTCGGCGGTGAGATCAAAGGCGAGAATGGAGAGGGGTGGGTGAAGTTCACGTGGGACAGGGTCCCCGAATGGGATGCCGTTCCGGCCGGTGCTCCGAATACGTTTTCGGTAACACTGTTCAGTACAGGGGATATCCGGTTCGAGTATGGCGAAATCAGTGCCACCCCAGATGTTCCGAGTGAGGATTACCCGCAGCAGGGGCTGCTGTCTGTTGTTGGGATTGCCCCCGGTGGGGAAAGTGAAGGGACGCCCGAGGACTTGTCTCCCGGACAGTTCGGAATACCGGCGACGGCGGTCTACCAGGTCTTTCCAGGCGTGACCTTTGACCTGGAAGGACAGACCATTGACTTCAACGCAGCCAGTTCGCAATTGCTGTTTCCCCTGCTTCGTGGTGACGCCGAGGAGTTCACCGGATTCGCCGTTACGAATTATGGAGATGCTGCAGCGGCCTTGACGGTTGAAGGCCGTGCTTTAGACGGAAGCCTGGCCGATTTCCCGACCAATCCGGCTTCGGATTCTGTTCTGCCCCAGACGCAGATGGCTCGCCTCGGACGAGAGTTTTTCGATGTGCCGATGGCAACCCCTCGCGAGGGATGGGTCCGGATGCTGACCAGTGAACCGGAACTCGCCAGTTTCTTCCTGTTCGGTAACGGGACCTCGAGACTGGATGGCTCGGTCGCTGTCAAGCAGCCTTCGACGCAGCTCTTCTTCACTCGCCTTTACAATGGTCCGGCCGTTTTCCCGACTTTTGGAGGCCTGAAGGATGCTGTCACGACACTGGCTCTCGCCAACCCGAATGAAGTAGATTCGGTCACCGTTACGCTGAAGCTCTTCAGCGCAACTGGCAATCAGATCGGTTTGGACGCTGTCCGACAGTTGGCTCCCCTGGGTGGGCTCTTCGAGCCTCTGGCGAGCTTGTTCTCGATTCAGAGCGAGAAGATCCGCGACGGCTATGTTGCGGTTTCCGCAACCGGTGACGGAGTCATTGGATTCGAGTTGATCTCACTCGACGATACTCTTATGGGATTCAATGCCTCGCCTTCAAACGGCGGCAAGATTGCCTATTCGGCCCAGTTGGCTCATGCCAGCAACATCTTCACCAGCGTGAAACTGGTCAATCCGACGGCCAATACCCTGTCGGTTACGGCAACTGCACTCATTACACGGGCAGATGGAGGAATCGATCAGCGGGTTTCCCAGGTCACCGTCGTCGCCGGGAATTCGCTTCAGTTGACGGTCGACCAGCTCTTCGGATTGCCCGGTCTTCCGACGAGCCCCATCGTTGGGTCGATGAAATTTGAAGCCAGTGATGTCGGTCTGATCGGGGACGTAATCTTCGGGGACCCGAATGCGGCCCGCTATGCGGCAGCGCTTCCCCTGCAGTTCACACCTTTCAAGAAGGCAGTTTACAGCCAGGTCTCCAACGCAACTTCTTCAATTCGCGCGTTGAATGCCTTCACCGGGCTGGCCTTCTTCAATCCGAGTGCCAGCCAGGACGCCAGGATTACCGTCAGCGTGTTCGATCGCGACGGTGTCCAGCAGGGCGATTCAACCGAGGTCTGCCTTGGATCGAGTGGCTCGCTGGCAAACTGTGTCCTGAAGCCGGGGCAGCGGGTTTCTCCCCTGTTGATCGAACTGATACCCGAAACGAAGGGCCTGGTGAGAGGGTATATCATCATTGAGTCAACCATTCCTGTCATTTCGCAGGAACTCTTCGGAAACCTCGATCTCGATTACCTGTCGGCTGTTCCGCCGCACGTAGTCGAGTAGTTCCTCAGGGGTGCCGGGCCTGGCTTCGCTGGCCGGGTCCCGGTTCCCCAATTCCCCTCGGTCTGATTCCCAGTATTGGAATTCTGCGGCACAATTCGGATGCGAACTTGGTGTGCTTCAGTTTCAATTGACGAAATATGATTCAATATGGGCTGATTACAGTTCGGTCTCTCGACAGATTCCGCTCGTGTCAGATTGGTTTGAAAGAATGGATTCACGGGAAGAAATGAGCGTGACATGTATGCGGGAAATGGACGCGGCCTTCGCCCACGAGAGTGAGGAGGAGTTCGCTCGATTTCTTGACTTTTACGATATCGAGTGGCGTTACGAGCCAATGTGTTTCGCCATCGACTGGGATGAAGAGGGGCGGGTCCGGGAGGCCTTTACCCCCGACTTTTACCTTCCTCAGTTCGATCTATTTGTCGAATTGACGACGATGAAACAGAGCCTGGTGACGAGGAAGAATCGGAAGATCAGGCGCATGCGGAGCCTCTATCCGGAGATTCGGGTGAAGATTCTTTACAACCGGGACTATCGCAAGTTGATGTTCAAGTTTGGCTTACTTTGATGAACCGGCTCGCACTTTTGGATTCCGATAGCCTGGCGTTACCTCCCATCGAGGAGATTGTCCTCGATGAGGTGACGATCGCTGCTCGTGTCAAGGAATTGGGCGCCGAGATCACTCGTGATTTCAAGGGTTGCGAACTCACGGTTGTGGGGATACTAAAGGGCGCACAGGTATTCGCCAGCGAGCTTGTTCGCAAGATCTCGTTGCCGACCACACTCGAGTTCATGTCCATCAGTCGCTACCAGCGTAGGCCTGCGGCAAAAGAAGTCTCGATCATCCATGATCTTGAACAAGACATCGCAGGTCGACATGTCCTTATTGTCGAAGACATCGTGGACACGGGGCTGACACTGAACTATCTCGAGAGTGTACTCAGGAAACGGAATCCCGCGTCGATTTCGATCTGTAGTCTGCTCGATCGCCCGGCTCTGCGACTGGCCGAGATCCCGATGCGATATGTCGGGTTCAATGTCAATGAAGAGTTCCTGATCGGTTACGGCCTGGACTATCGGGACCGCTTTCGGGACCTGCCGTTCATCGCGACAATGGCTCTTTGATTCCGTTTGACCCTCCAGGATCGGTGTCTCTCTCTATAATGGGAACATGTCCTGGCAGGCGTACCTCGGATCCTGGCTCTTCTTTACGGTTCTGCTCGCCGTCTTTTTCGCCGTGGCCTGGTCGATCCTGCTGGGGGTTTACGAGAACTACCTGCGCTACTACCAGAAAGCCGAGCTACAGTGGACCGGAGCCGGTTCTCGCTTTCCCAGGCCAAAGGTCCGGATGGGCTGGGTACTCCTCGCCGCGGTCACCGTCGCGTTTCTCGTGGTGCATTTCATCATTCAGCCCTGAGCCCGGGGTCGAGTCAGCGACCCTTGAGCCGGGTGATATCGCGACGATCCCGCTTCGTCGGCCGGCCCAATCCACGCTCTCGGTCCTCGCTTCCCTGGTACAGGATGCGGTCGATGGGGTCCACCTTCGGCCGGGGCGGGCTGAGATCCTCGTAGAGGTCCCGAGCGAGAGCTTTCGGGAGGGACTTTCCATGGATCTTCTTGACGATCAGGACCCGCGTCCAGTCCCCAAAGCGGACTTCAAGCCGGTCCTCGAGAACGGGTTCGCGGTGCGGTTTGGCAGGCATCCCATTGACCTTCACCCTTCCCAGGGTACAGGCACGCGTGGCCTGGGTACGAGTCTTGAAGACCCGGGCGACCTGAAGCCATTTGTCGAGGCGGACACTCATGCTTCTGCTTCGATCTCTTCGAGACGGTCGACAGCCCGGCGGAGATGGGGGATGACAATCGATCCCCCGACGACGAGTGCAATCGAGAACACTTCGAAGAACTGCTCCCGGCTGACTCCTTCTTCCTTGCAGCGGATCAGGTGATAGGTAATGCAGTCATCACAGCGCAGGACCAGCGAAGCGACCAGACCCAGCATCTCCTTGGTCGCAGCATCAATCGCACCCGCCTGATACGCTTGCGAATCCAGGTTGAAAAACCGCTTGATGACGAGATTATCCGCTCCGAGAATCGCCTCGTTCATCCGCTCCCGAAATTCTCGAAATTCCTTTAGTTTATTGGACATTCGTGGTGGTTGTTGGCTGTTGGCTAATGGCTAATGGCTAATGGCTAATCGCTAATGGCTAATCGCTATTCTCCAATACCCAAGACCTACTTTCCCAATGTTTCGTAAAGCTTGAGCGTTTGCTCCGCAATTGAGGTCCATGAGAAAAGATCCTCGACCCGCTTTCGACCGGCAGCCGACATGCGGTCTCTGAGTTGGCGGTCGGAAAAGAGCCGGTTGATCTGTGCGGCCAGGTCTTTGGAAAACTTTGCCGGATCCTTTGGCTCGAATGTGGGGGCACCGAGGCTTTCGAACGGTACCAGGAGCCCGGTTTCTCCATCGGAGACTGCTTCGGGAATCCCGCCGACCTTTGAAGCGACAACTGGACATCCACAGGCCATCGCCTCGAGGTTGATGATCCCGAAAGGTTCGTAGATTGAAGGGCAGACGAACAGGGCGGCTCCACTGTAGAGCCGTGCCAGATCAGGGACCGGAAGCATCTCACTGATCCAGTAGACCCTCTGCCGGGTTTTCTGCAGTTGCCTGACGGCTGTCTCCATCTCCTGACCGATTTCGGGGGTGTCGGGCTCTCCGGCACACAGGACCGCCTGGAGTTCGGGGACGACATCGTGCAGGGCTCGAACCAGGTGAATCACCCCTTTCTGTCGCGTAATCCGACCCACGAACAACAGGTAGGGTCGGGTAGGGTCAATCCCGTACTTGGCCAGAACGGCGGAGGGATCACCCTTCTTGAACAGGTTGATGTCGACACCGTTGTAGATGACATGGACCTTGGAGGGATCGGGCTGGTAGGCCTCGATCACCTCGTTTCGGGTCCCGTTTGAGACCGAAATGATCGCATCGGCTGCATCGACTGCCGTGCGTTCGATCCAACTGGACAACTGGTACCCTCTCCCCAGCTGTTCTTCCTTCCACGGTCTCAATGGTTCGAGAGAGTGGGTCGTCAACACCAGGGGCGTTCCGTAGAGGATCTTGATCCAGAGTCCCGCGAGCATGCTGTACCAGGTGTGGCAATGAACGACATCTGCATCGGTGGGAGTGGCGGCCACCGCCAGGTTTACGGTTACCGGGCTGAGCGCCTTCTTTAGCTTGGGATCCGTTGCCTGAAGAGCTTCATTCCAGGGTTCATAGCCCCTGGCTCGTGGGAATCCGGGTCCCTGGTCACTGCTCTGATCCCCGAAGCACCGCACTTCAACTTCGGCGATCTTGGCCAGTTCCCGAGCCAGATGCTCGACATGAACGCCGGCCCCTCCATAGATATAGGGTGGATACTCTCTTGTCAGGTGAAGGACTTTCATATGCTTCGAAATGATAGCACTCTTGGACGCCCGCATCCTGTAACATTGCGCCATGAATCTACTGATCACAGGAGCTTCGGGGAAGGTGGGACGGTCGCTGCTCCGAAAGCTGGAGGAAGGTTCTCTCCCCGAACGATGTTCGGTTCGCATCCTGGCTCACCGGAGGGTTCCCAAGAGCTCTGAGGGAGTCGAGGTTGTCCAGGGCGATGTGTCCTCGAAGGAGGATGTTCAAAGGGCGATGGATGGGGTAACCCACCTGATTCATCTTGCGACCTGCAAAGAAAGCCCGGACCGAATCATGGATGTCTCAGTCAAGGGGTTGTTCTGGCTGCTCGAAGAGTGCCGGATGAGTCCAACTTTTCAGAGAGTAGTCCTGATCGGAGGAGACTCATCGACGGGGCACTTCTTTTATCCTCATCCGATTCCGATGACAGAGACCCAGGGGCGGACGCCCTATCCAGGTTGTTATCCACTCTCGAAGGTTCTCGAAGAAGTAATGCTCGAACAGTATTACATCCAATACGATCTCGACGGGTGTTGTCTGCGGGCACCCTGGATCATGGAAAAGGACGACTTCCGAATGGCACTTTCATTCGGTCGTGACGTCTTTGGGGTACCGCGCTGGTGTGACCTGGTCGAACCGGAACAGGCTCGGCGATACTGTCGTGAGGGAATCATCCCCGTCATGACTGACCCCGACGGGAATGCCGTACGCCGCAACATCGTCCATGTTGAGGATGTGGCCGATGCGATCCTTACGGCTCTGAAGCATCCCGCTGCCCGGCAGCAGCTCTTCAACATCACGATGGATGAACCCGTCAGCTATCGAGAAGTGGCCGATTACCTCAACTCAACCCGGGGTATCCAGTCGGTTGAAGTATCGACTCCCTACTACAGCAACTGGATGGACAATTCAAAGGCGAAGTTCCGACTGGGCTGGAAGCCGGAGTTCGACTTTCGCCGACTTGTTGACTCCGCCTGGGATTACAGGCGCGCTGGGGACGATCCTCGAGAAGTTATCTATCCGGGTTAACCGGCCGATACTTGAACAGCCCTTCGGCATCGAGTGGGCCGAGTTCCATCAGCTCGATCAGGTAATCCACCAGGATTTCAAGGTCTTCGTCACTGATCCTGTCCCGATACGCCGGCATTTGAATCGCCTGCCGTTCGGTAAAGTACTGGCCCGGGTAGAAACCGGCAAAACCCTGGTTCCAGAAGAACTCAGAGCGTCCGTCAAGAATCCACTGTCTCAAGTCCTCCCGGTCTCCATTCTGCGTGAGAGCGCGAAAATCGGTCCCGAAAAAGCCGGGAATGTAACCCTTGAGGGAGGCAGGATTCTCGATTCCTCCCTGACCCAGCTCGCCATGACAGGTGAAGCAGGCCAGTTGGCGGGCCAGCTGTTCGCCGCGATGCTCTGAACCCTTTTCACGAGAGGAACGGCGATACTGCATCAGGGCGACATAGGCCTTCAGATCCTGCAGTTCGAAAGGGTTCAGCGACTGCTTGTATCCCGGCATCTTCAACGTCTTCCGAGAGCGTCGCTCCAGGTACTCGGGTGAAGCCGCCCTCCGGTCGCTGATGCCGTTCTCGATCCACTGGCTCAGCTCGTCGAGTGGCTGGCGGTCTTCGAACATCGAGTGGACGGGCCGGAATCCGTCGAGCGGTGTGCTCGGAACCGGATTGGGGGAGGCGAGTCCATCAACCGTACCGTGACAGGAAAAGCATCCGGCTTCCATCGCCACGAGTTCACCCCGATGGGCGGGCGAGTATTCGGGAAAGATCTCGTTGCTGAAAAACACTGTGATGAACATACCTACGGCAACCAGCACCAAACCGGCAGCGAGGATCAGCGGGAACAGACGAATCTCATTCTTCACGCCATTCAGAATACAACAAGATGGTAATCCTGGTGCGCCTTATTGATCCTGAAAGTCAACTGGGCCGCACGGTTGAACCTGTCTGACGGCCCATTAATCCCGCTGGTAAACGCGAACATAATCGACTTCCATCTTCTGAGGGAAGACGGTAGTCGAATCGGGAATGCCCGGCCAGTTGCCTCCTACGGCGACATTGAGCAGCAGATGGAACCGCTGGTCGAACGGTGCCGGGAAAGGAGCGGGAGTATTGGCGCTGTTGGAATGCCAGCTGTTCTGCGTCAGAAAGTGGATATCATCCACGTACCATCTCATTTCACGCTCCTCCCATTCGAGGACAAAGACGTGAAAGTCGTCGGAGAAGGTACCTGAGGGAAGGGTGTAGGAACCGCCGGAACTGAGATGTCTCGGCCATTCCCCGCCGTAGTGCAGGGTGCCGTGGACCTTGTTCGGTTCGTGCCCCACCAGTTCCATGATGTCAATCTCGCCGCTTGCCGCCCAGGTCCCATAGACATTATCGGTGGGCAGCATCCAGATCGCAGGCCAGATTCCCTGTCCCTGGGGCACTTTCGCGCGGATCTCGAGACGCCCGAACTTCCAGTCACCCTGGTTCATCGTCCTCATTCGAGCGGAAGTGTAGGAGCGGGCGATGTGGCCGTCGTTATAGATCTCTTTGCGGGCTTCTATAATGAGCTTGCCGTCTTCGATGCGTGAATTCTCGGGACGTGCCGTATAGTATTCAAGCTCATTGTTTCCCCATCCGCCCTGTCCGATGCCAATCTGGTGCTCCCACTTGGTCAGATCGATGGAGGGCCCGTCGAACTCATCCGACCAGACGAGTTTCCAGCCCGAGGGATCCGTTGCCGTACCCTGCACCACGGGGAAAGTGGTCAGGACCGGGACTCCGACCGGAAAGGCCTGGGCAGCCAGTTGGCGCAGGGTGACCGCAGCCATCCCTCCACCCTGGCTCGTGACAGCGAGAGTTCCCTGCATCTCGCTGGCCTGGGTCCGTTCCGGAGAGCCCGCCGGGAAGAGTTCCTCGACAAAGCGTGCAACCTTCTCGCCCGGTTGCAGTGTCAGCTCAGCTGTCCCGACCTGTTCATAGTTCAGGTTGTACAGGGTGAGTGTCAAAGTTTGGGGCTCAGCCTGGGCCGGGGCGCTGGTCCCCCCCGAACCGGGAGCAACAATGGCGATTCCCGTATTGCGCTTTCCCAGGGAGTCGACAAAGATACTGAACCCGTTAACGGGCCCACTGGCTGGAACACCGGCTTCGTAGAGAGCGGTTCCGGTTGGCACATCCGTGCCGATGAATACGGCGGTCCCACCTACTGTCTCGGGCGCATCGAATCGAGCATAGCCGATTTTGACCGTCCCGGTTCCCGGGGTCTTCGCCTCGATCGCCTGACCCGCTTTGAGGCTGACGCTGAAGCTGGAGCCGGTTCCGAGGCTTGAGAGCTCCATTTCGAGCGGAAGTCCGTCGGCATCGAAGATCTCGAGCTCAAAGTCGGCGTCAGGTCCGGCGTTGACGAAGATGAAGCTCGTCTGAAGCCGTGTCGTCCCAAACTTCCCGTCGCCAATCTGTGGAAAGAATCGCGGCGTGGCGAGCAGAGAAGGCATGAGGAATAAGACAAGTCCAAGTGGTGAGAAGAGCCGTTTCATGGCTCTTAGATTAGCCCAGATGGGAAAGGACAACAACACACCTCTTCCGGTTCCGCCGTGCGCATACTGGAATCAAAGATGCTTCCTCAGGAACGCAATGATCTCCTGTCGCCCTTCCAGGGTCTCCTGATGCTCCACATCGTAGCGAAGCAGCTTCCACTTCTCGGGGGACCCCTTCTCCGTATAGACCCGGTTCAACTCGCTTTCTATGATGTCGAGACCTTCGACCGGGGTCAGCGGGTCCCGGATACCGGCCAGGCCGAGATGAGCTCTGGGTGCGATCAGCGCATTGATCTGTGCCGCCGTGAAGTACTTCAGCAGCCGGGGAACGTAGTAGTAGACACCGTGCAGGCTCAGTCCCTTCTTGTCGATCAAGGTCTGAAAGTCGGTCAGGCAGCAGATATCGACGGTCACCTTGATTCGCTCGTCAAGGGCAGCAAGCCACCACGCCATGGTACTTCCCATTGAAATGCCCAGGGTGGCAATTCGTGTCGCATCAACGTCGGGTCGGGTGACCAGATAGTCAACAGCCTTGAGGGCGTCGTAAACCATCATGCCCCAGAGGACCTGGCCCTTCCAGAGCATCTCCTTGAACATATCGGCTTCCGAAGTGTGGCTGCGCTCGCCGAAGACCCAGGCATCGATGCAGAGACCTCTCCAGCCAAGTGAAGTGATCACCTCGGCATACGGGGGATTCTGGAGATACTCCCGACCTTCGATGAACTCCTTCTTGCCGATGTCGTAACCTCCGCCGTGGGAATGGTTGAAGAGAACGGTGGGCAGGGGGCCGGAACTCCCCTTTGGAGAGACGAAATAGGCTGGAACGGGCTCTATCCCGTTCAAGTCCAGTTCCAAGCGCTCGAGGAGGTAGTGCTCCCGCTCCTCCTCGTCAACCTTGCGGACCGATACGGGCAGGTCTCTTTCGGGGAGATCGCCCATCAAGTCATAGAGTAGTTTCCTCTGTTCAGCTTCATTCTTCTCGGTCACGATTCCTCCCGCCTCTCCCGGTGTATTCAAAACAAGTCCAGCAGACCCAAGGCCAAGTGTAGCGACCCACTGTCGTCTCGAAAATAGCATGGTGACCCACCTCCCTCACATCGATCCGTTTCAAGAAAACAACCGCAGCTGGCCCGTTCGGGCCGGTCGCCGGAAAAACGCCGCGGTCAGCGGGGGCAGTTCGTCGTCCAGCCCCTCCTTCTGGCAGGATCTCACAAAAAGCTGTTTGATCTGTTCGGCGTAGGTCCCGTCCCCCCGCATCCGGGAGAAGAACCGATAATCGTTGAGTTGGCCTCCACGAAGCTCTCTCAAGTGGCCGAGAACCTTCTCCTTTCTCAGCGGGAAGTGTTGATCGAGCCAGGCCTTGAACAGGGATTCCACCCCGTGTGGCAGGCGCAGGAACATGAATTGGCAGCAGCGGGCACCAGCAGCCTTGGCGGCTCTGACGATCGCCGGGATCTCCGAATCGTTGATGCCGGGAATGATCGGTGCGATGAACACCCGGACCGGGATCCCCATCGCCGAAAGCAGCTTGACTGCTTCCAGGCGCCTCTGCGGCGTCGAGGTCCGAGGTTCGAGTGTCCGCTGCAGCTCCGGCTTGAGGGTGGTGATCGAAAGACTGACATGTGCTGCCCCACTTCGAGCCAGTTCAGATAGAAGATCGATGTCACGGGTGACCAGGAAGTTCTTGGTGACGACCGCCACCGGGTTACAGAATTCGGCCAGGACTTCCAGACAGCCACGTGTCACTTCCAGCTTCCGCTCGACCGGCTGGTAGGGATCGGTTATTCCCGATAGAGCGATCGGTTGAGGCCGCCATTTCCGATCAAACAATTCTTCTCTCAACAGTTCGGCTGCCTTCTCTTTGACGAGGATCTTCGATTCAAAATCGAGTCCCGACGAAAGGCCCAGGTATTCGTGTGTGGGGCGGGCAAAGCAATAGGCGCAGCCATGTTCGCAGCCGCGGTAGGGATTGATGCTGCGGTCGAAACCGACGTCGGGGCTGTCGTTGCGGGCAATGATGCTCTTCGAACAGTCCGCCAGGAACTCGGTCTTGATAGCGGACCGTTCGGGCAATGATTCAGACTCGGGAACCAGTTCGAGGGTCTCGAATCGTCCGGGAATGTTGAACGGCGTACCACGCCCCTTGATCCGTCCGGCTGTCAGGGGAAAGGTCAGGTTTGTTTTCATAGTTTCACCTTTGTTTCACCTATGGTAGCAGGAACGGCTGTCGAAAACGAGAATGGAGCGGTGAACTGGGATCGATCAGTCGCCGAAGACCTCGGCGGTGAAGAGGTAGACGTCGCTATCTGCATGCTTCCAGGAATCCCGGGGGAGTCCAGCCTTGGAACAAGTGTGGGCGAGGAACTCCTCGGCACCCCAACCTTTGTCGCTTGCCACCTGGGGCAGGAGTAGTCCGCGCTGGAGCCCCCTCTCGATCATCAGCCCGTGACGGCCCACTTCTATCTCGGAGTGATCGAACAGGCGGTGGAAAGGGGAAAGGACTGAGATGCTGATGGAGAGGTCGGCGACTTCCCGGGGGGTGATCGAAGGGAAACGGAAGTCATTCTGGGAGGCGTTGACCGCGGCCGTGACGACGGCGTCGAGGAGGGGTTCGCTGGCGATGATGCTCCCGACGCATCCCCTCAATTGACCGGCATTGTAGAGGGTGACGAAGACGGCACGGTCTTCATTGAGCGGGTCACAGAACTCGAGGGAAGGTCGGTCGAAGACCTGGTCCTGCAAAGAGGTTTCAATCGCCGACCGTGCGGTCCGAAGAAGGAGCGCCCGCTGTTCCGGTCCCAGTTCCTCGGTGAAGGCGGTTTTCTCTGCTGGAGAGGTTCGATAGATCACTGCTCCCATGTAGCCGACGACGCGATCGCGGTCCCAGGGGGAGACATCCCCGGAATTGGCGTACTTCAGGATTTCCGAGGAATTTGCGCCCTGTTGTTCGGCGGTCATGAGTGCCGCGACGATGGGTCCTCCGCCGCAGGCTTCCCAGTGCCGGGACGCCAGGTTGTGCGACAAGCTGAAGTAGTCTCGACGCCGGACGGCCAGGGTGACGCGGCTATCGATTCGGACGGCCTCATCATAAGGGTGGAAATGGGACAGGTCGGAACTGGCCACCACGCAATCGAGGCCGGGTTCCAGAATCTTGGCGAGGGCTCGGGACAGTGCCCGGCTGCTTTCCCAGCCCTGGTCGCCCATGACAATCGGGATCAGCTGGAATTCGTCGAGGACCTTCTGAAGAAACGGCAGCTGGACCTCGAGTGCGTGTTCACCTCGCCCCGTCCAACGATGCCCCCTGTCGGAGAGTTCGATCCGGGGCGCAGCCTTCGACAGGGCCCGGCAGGCCTCCCGGTCAACTTGAATCGAGCCGAGAGGTGTCAGGTAGGCATCGCCATTGTAGACGGCCGATCCTTGAAAAGAATCCACATGGCAGGGGGAGACGACGGCAACCCGCCTGATTTTTCGATCCCGGAGAGTGTTGTAGGCACTGGCGGCAACACCGCCGGAGTAAAGGTAACCGGCGTGAGGCGAGATCAAGCCGAGGATCTCACCCTTGACCGTTTTCTTTTCGACGGCGCCGAACAGTCGGTCCAGTTCAAGATTCAGCTGCGTGGGCGTTTCCGGGTAGAAGGCCCCGGCGACGGCGGGTCCGCGGATAGAGCGTGACTTGCTGACTCTGAACATTTCCTACCCTGGTATCAATCTTTTGGTCCCCGGTGGAAGGCAACTGCAGGGCTTCCGGCAGATCCTTCGATGGGCCGGAGACTGTCTTCCTCCATTGTGGAGTGAATCCGCCCTGAATTTCAAATCCTTTCTGGGAGCTGAACCGCCTTCGCAGCGATGGATCAGTCAACCCGGTTGAGCAGACAGACCCAGTCCATGCCTTCGGAATTCGGAGGCAGTCCGACCGGTTGCAGCCCCGGTCCCTTCACCAGTTCCAGGCTTCCGGCCTGGAGGGGACCACCCGATCTCGGGTCGTACCACTGCACGCTGAATTCGGCCTCGGGCAGTTCGATTCTTGCGTCCTGGGGGCTGATCAGATAGAGGGCATAAACCGCGCCGGGCTGAGCGAAGACGTAGCCTTCCCCCTGAAGCAGCTCATCGGCTCCCTTCATCTCGGGGAAGGGGAGGTACTGCTGGAAGAAGTTCACGGCATGCCTCGTCTGATCCCACATGATGTCGCGACTTCGGAAGTCTTCGAGATTCAGGTCATTGTGAGCGTACCGATAGCCGAAATACCACTCGCAGCCGGCTCCACCGGCCATCAGGTTTCCCCAGAGAGCCTGCTGTCTGACCGCGTCATGGCCGGGATCGTCGGCGTCGGGCATGACGCCGGTATGGGCTGGCCCGATCTCATCCAGGCTGACGAACCACGTCTTACCCGACCGTTCCGATTCCTCGATCCACTTCAATGTTTCAGCGTGGACCTCCTTCATGTCACCCATCTGCAGCGATGGTCCTTCGATTGCCGGATACCCCACTAGGGGTCTGTAGATCTCTTCGTATCGGCCGGGAAGGGTGTGTACCACGATCGGATTCTGCCAGGGATCGAGAGCGCGGATGTAATCGGCAAACGCCTTTCTCTGTTCATCGGTATTGGCCTTCTTCTGGATGTCTCCCGCATCCCAGCCTTCATCACTCCAGCCGTTTTCTTCACCCAGGTTCCACGTCACTGCCTGGTGATGGCTGAACCGAGCGATCAGTTCGCGATAATAAAGTTTGCGGGAATCGGCAAAGGTGCCCCCCTCTTCGGATTCGAACAGGTTTTCATTTTCGGTCTCGGTCAGAACGACGTGCAGCATGATCCCGAGCTGGTCCATGTGATCGAACACCAGGTTCCACTGCGCCAGCTTCGAGCAATCGAAACGGTAGCGTTCAGCCTTTGTCGAGTAGGGCCAGACATCATCGCCATCGCCCGCGATATTCATGGCCAGGAAGTAGACGCTGTTGACCCCTTTCGAGGCCAGGTAGTTCAGGGCTCCAATGATCCCTTTCCCCAGCCCTCCCCGCCAGGTGGGATCGCCCTCGTTCCAGTCATCGAGATGTGGCTCGTAGCGGTGAAGCGGAGCCAGTGCCGCCTCCCCCTCCCGCTCCGGCCCCGGAGTCCGGTCCCGGGTCAGATCGCTGTCGAAATCGGCGTAGGCGAGGAAGTTTTCGGGACTGTCAGCTCCGGCCTTGAGATAGAAACGACCATTGCCGGCAAACTGGAGGTAGCGGTGGCCGGTATAGCGGAGCTTTCCAGCCGTCCCTTCGGCGGCGGGCTGAATGGACAGAGAGCCGCTGGATCCATCGGCTGAGAGAGGAGTGCCGCTGGCCGCCTCCAGATCCAGTGCGATCCGATCACCTGCGCGGAAGGAAACCGTGTAGTCCCAGCGCCCGGGCCGATCGGGGACGAAGTGGACACGCCAGCGGTTGCCTGCGTCCGCTCCCGATTCGGCGGCGTCGCCATCGGCGGCAAAGTAGCCCGGCACCTCGACCGGAACGCCCCCGGCTTCATGTTGAAAGGTGACCGTGAGGCGAAAGTCTAGAAAGGGATTGGGTATCTGCGATTCGGAAGCCTCGGGACCAGTGACCGTGATCGTGACCGGTTCCCATGCGGTCAGTGTACCTTCCACTTCCAGTGCACTGCCGCCTCCCGATTGACAGCCCCAGAAACCCAAAAGAAACAGCGAGGCCCATCGTGCTTTCATGGGCCGATTATAACGGCTGTTAATGGATTTCTGAATCGGTCTTCGGTCGCAGGTAGGTCAATCGTACCAGGCTCAGGATGGTGCCTTTGATGGTCTTGCGGTCCACCTTTTGAAGCCCGTTCACCCAGCGCCGCATCAGGCCCGGTTCGGCTCCAATAATGTCGCAGACCCAAAGGAAGCTGCCCTTCTCCGTTTCATTCGAATCGAACCAGTCACGCGCATCCAGTTGCCAGACTTCCCAGTCTTTCTCAAGCTTCTTCTGCGGGCTGGTTAGGTCGCGGACGGCCTGGGTGAAGATCCCCATGGCCAGTCGTATGAGATCTTGATCCGGTTTCCTGGACTGTGGGTAGAGGCCTTCTGAAATCAAGTACACGGGTCGAGTTGCCATATTCTCCGCCTTGGACTTAAAGTAGTAATCCGGTTCCTTCTTCTTATAGATAGCCTGTAGAATAAGAAAGTTTCATTTAATAATTGGATTAAACCTGTACAGTGCTTTGACAGTGGCCTGTTTTCTTATCTCTTAGCGGAATTCGTCGATTGAATGACCGCAGATAGACAGGCGGGTCTAGTTACGATGTTGACGGGAGACATCTGCGAGAGGTTCATTTCTAGTGAAGTTCTGTAGTGAGTGTGGCGGACCGACCACGGTCAAGGTCCCTCGAGGAGACAGTTACGAGCGGGACGTCTGTGAGCGTTGTAACCGGATCTTTTATCGCAATCCACGGATTGTTGTGGGGACACTGCCTCGCTGGAAGGGCCAGATTCTGCTCTGCCGCCGAGCGATCGAGCCACGCTACGGGTTTTGGACGCTGCCCTCGGGGTTCATGGAGAATGGGGAGTCGGTCGAGGAGGGAGCCCTGCGGGAAACACGGGAAGAGGCGCGGGCGGAAGTTTCGATCGTCCGGCTTTTTTCTGTCTTCAGCCTTCCCCATGTCAACCAGGTGTACCTGACCTTTCTGGCGGATCTGAAGACGCCGGAATTCGGGGCCGGGGCAGAGAGCCTGGAAGTCAGGCTGTTTCAGCCGTCGGAGATTCCCTGGAC
>CP070717.1:3029424-3037199 GCA_020350445.1 Acidobacteriota bacterium
CCCAGTTCGAGGATGGTCCGACCCAGACGATGGGAAACGGTCGCACCGACATGACGTCCAACGCGGACCGAACCCGTGAAGCTGATCAGGGGGAGTCGATGATCTTCCAGCATCCGGTTCCCGACTTCCTTGCGGTCGCCAACCACCAGGTTGAAGATTCCGCTGTAACCGTAATCCCGGGTGACGCGGTTTGCGACATGCTGAACGGCGAGGGCAACCAGGGTGGTTGAGTGAGAAGGTTTCCAAAGCATCGTGTCGCCACAGACAGCGGCAATCGAAGAGTTCCAGGCCCAGACCGCGGCTGGAAAATTGAAAGCTGTGATGATTCCGACTGGGCCGAGAGGGTGCCACTGTTCAAACATGCGGTGAGCAGGCCGTTCGGATTTCATCGTCAGGCCGTAGAGTTGACGGGAAAGCCCGACGGCAAAGTCACAGATATCGATCATCTCCTGGACTTCGCCGATCCCTTCCGCACGGATCTTGCCCATCTCAACGGCGATCAGTTCGCCCAGAGGCTCTCGGACTTCACGCAGGGCGTTGCCCAGATCTCGAACCACCTGTCCTCTCTGGGGAGCCGGTACTGCTCGCCAGGTCTGGAAACTTTCGACCGCTTTTCCCACGATTGACTCGTAGGTTGAAGCGTTACACTCGGTGATCTTCGCTAGAGCCTGGCCGCTCGTCGGATCATAGGAGACAATTTCGTGTCCCCCGGGATCAGCGACCCACTCTCCGTCTCCGGTGCAACCACCGGAATTGGTCTCTCCAATCTGAAGCTTCTCTAACAGTGCTTTGATCTTGCGTTCTCTTTCAGAACTGGTCATGACTCACATCCTTTCGCCAAAGAAGCGGCTATAGGGTCGGCGGGTCTTACCCGTTTCGCCCCATCTGTACAATCATTTCGAATTCTTTCCGGGTAACCGGCTGGACCGATAGACGGCTCCGGTTGACTAGCGGCATGGAGGAGAGGGCGGATTCAGTCCGGATTTCCTCGAGGGTGACGATACGGTCAAAGGCCTCAACGAATTCGATATCCACCATGACCCATCTCGGTTCAGATTCTGTCGACTTCGGATCGAAGTATCGACTTTGGGAATCCCAGCAGGTGAAATCGGGATAGGCCTCACGGGATACTCGGGCCAGTCCGGCGACTCCAGTTGGCGTAGCGTTGCTGTGGTAGAAGAGGACCGCATCTCCGACCTTCATCTCATCGCGCATCAGGTTTCGGGCCTGGTAATTTCGAACGCCTTCCCAATGGGTGTTGCCATCCTTTTTCAGGTCTTCGATCGAATAAACTCCCGGTTCGCTTTTCATCAACCAGAACTTTGACATATGCGCCATCATATCAAAGGATTATTACGCCTTCGCGATGGATAACCTGACTTGTTGAACTGTCTCCCGA
This sequence comes from Acidobacteriota bacterium, assembly GCA_020350445.1. Classification (GTDB taxonomy): domain Bacteria; phylum Acidobacteriota; class UBA6911; order RPQK01; family JAPXNP01. Next base: position 3,030,824 of record CP070717.1, read on the forward strand.
ACGGTTTCTTCAAACCGAATCCTGGCTGCTTTGACTGGCCAGCGTGATCTTCCGTGTGATACAAAAGAATTGAGGCTAAATTACATCGGATGTTGTTTTGGTCCTCATTTGTGCTGGATTTACTTCTTTCTGCCCTTCGGTTGTGAAGGGCGTCTTCAGTGGGTTTCGCTCAGATAGGGAAGGCCGAAGTCGACACTCCTGAGGTGTTTGAGAGTCGTACGGGAAAACTGGCCTCTGTTGCTCGCTGTCTGAAGCGCTCGAATGGTGTGTAGTCTTCTGACAGCCGAGGTGCCTAACAACATCGACGGTGAGAAGGGAAGACATATAGATGAAGCTGCCACTGTTTCAGCCGCAGCGATACGAACCGATCCACCGCTTCAATATTCAGAGATCACCGGAATGGGGGTTCATGGGGTCGGATGAGCAGGAAGCGGTTCGAGTTGTATCGCAAGTACTGCCTTTTAGAACGAATACCTACGTAACCCGCAATTTGATCAACTGGGACAGGAACTCTGGGGATCCTATGTTCAATCTGACGTTTCCCCAGAGAGAGATGATCGACGAGGAGGATTTCTCAACTCTTCAGGAGGTCCTGAATTCCGGGGCTTCGCGAGACGAAGTAAAGGAGGTGGTGCAGAGCATTCGAAGACGGCTCAATCCACATCCAGCAGGTCAGCTGTCCCACAATGTGCCGGAACTCAATGGGCGTAAGCTGGAGGGGCTGCAACACAAGTATCGCGAGACGGTGCTGTTCTTTCCCTCCCAGGGACAGACTTGCCATGCCTACTGTACGTACTGTTTTCGCTGGCCCCAATTCGTTGGGAATTCAGAGGTAAGGTTTCAGTCCCGGAGCTCGGATGACCTGGTTCGTTATCTGAGAGAACGTGAAGAGGTCACTGACCTGCTGATCACGGGCGGCGATCCCCTGGTGATGAAAGCATCGCTTTTGGAATCTTATCTTGCCCCGGTCCTTGAAGCGCAGATCGAGCATTTAAAGACGATCCGACTGGGTTCCAAAGCTCTCGCCTATTGGCCTTTTCGCTTTCTGACCGATCCCGATTCCGACGATCTGCTCCGGCTGTTCGAGCGTGTTGTGAAAGCAGGAAAACACCTGGCGTTGATGGCTCATTTCAGCCACCCGGTTGAGTTGAGTACCGCACCAGTGGAAGAGGCTATTCGCCGTGTGCGTTCTGCCGGTGCCGAGATTCGGATGCAGGCTCCACTGGTGAGGCACGTCAATGACTCCTCCGATGTCTGGGCGGCGTTGTGGAAGCAGGGTGTCCATTTGGGTCTGGTTCCCTACTACATGTTTGTTGAACGGGACACGGGGCCAAAAGGATATTTCGAGATTCCGCTGCACCGGGCACACCTGATCTTTCGCGAGGCGTTTAATCAGGTTTCGGGCCTGGCACGGACTGTTCGGGGACCGTCGATGTCGGCGTTTCCGGGGAAGGTCCATCTGATTGGAACTGCCCAGATTGGCCGAGAGAAGGTCTTCGTGCTCCAGTTTCTCCAGGCGAGAGATCCGAACTGGGTGGGGCGTCCGTTCTTTGCCCGTTTTGACCCAGAGGCCTGCTGGCTGGACGATCTGACTCCAGCATTTGGCCGCAAGCATTTCTTCTTCGAGCGGGAGTATGAGCCGACGGCTGTTTCGACGGTCGCCTGATTTGAAGCTGGGTACTGCGTGGCTTAAGCCGGGCAGCGGTGTTCAGTCGAGAAGCTGTTCTTTGCGGTTTCGTGTACGCAGACCTTTTCAAGGGTCAGCGAGGAAGGCAGGGCCCGTTTGAGCAGTTCGAAGAATGATGCCGCCAGCGCCTCGCCCGTTGTATGACGAAAGTGATCGCTCAGGTTGGTTCCACGGTAGGGTTGGATCAGGCAGTCGTCGACGATCTGATCCAGTACGTCTCTGTTTACGAGCAGGCCTGAATGTGGGTCGAGGGGGCCCGATACCGAGACTTCGATTCGGTAATCATGTCCGTGCAGGCGGCTGCAGGGGCCGAAAACGCGGAGGTTCTGCCGATCCGAGAATCCGGCACCTGAAAGCGTGTGGAGTGCTGGAAGGCAGTAGGTTCTGCTAATTGCCGTTCGGTGCGTCATGACTGATCGGTTCCGGCCTCAACTTCCACCCAAAATTCGGATCCTTCGAGTAGTCGTACGCGTTTCAAGGAAACGTCCGGCCACTGGATACGACGCTGGATTTCGTCAAAGCAGTAGGCGGCGATGTTCTCACTCGTCGGGACTTTTTCTTTAAAGAACTCTACATCCGTATTCAGGAAGTGATGGTCGAGAGGTGCCACGGTCTCTTTAAGAATGGAATCGAGGTCGCGCAGATTAACGACCATGCCTGTTTCCTTGTCCATCACACCCTCGATCGAGGCCTCAAGCACGAAGTTGTGGCCAAAGCCCTTCGGTGCATAGAGAGATCCATAGATTTCCCGATTCTTTTCCTCGGTCCAGTCCTCTCGGGCGTACCGGTGACCGCAGCTGAAGGCGATCTTGCGTGAGATCGTGATCCGGATCGGTTTCTCTGGGTTCATGAGATCCATTATTGCATGCCAGCGTTGGGAAACTGCTGTCAGACTTGAGATTGGGCCGAAGATACTCCACAATCTCGGGAGGGAAAATTCTACAAAACTTTGAATGGAGAAGAGTAAACTGATGAGCAAGATTTCACGAAGAAGCTTCCTGGACAGTTCCGCAAAGATCTCAGCAGGTGCGGTCGTTGCCTCGAGTCTCACCGGTGCCGCAGCCGGCTCGGCAGCGATTCGGACGACTCAGGGGAGTCCAAACGATAAGATCAATGTTGCCCTGATCGGATGCGGGGGGATGGGAAAAGGCGATTTGGGGTATTTTCTGCGCCTGGAGGAAGTGGATTGCCTGGCCGTTGCTGATGTTGACAAGAGCCGGATCGAGGAGGGGCAGGCTCTCGTGGAGTCACGACGTGGGAAGAAACCCGATGGTTACCAGGATTTTCGAAAGATCATCGATCGCAACGATATCGATGTCGTGATCGTAGGTACTCCGGATCATTGGCATGCGATCCCTACGATTTACGCCTGTGAGACCGGCAAGGACGTCTATGTGGAAAAGCCCCTGGCGACGAGCATCGAAGAGGGCCGTGCCATGGTGACCGCCGCTCGGAGGAACAATCGGGTTGTCCAGGTCGGGACCCAGCAGAGAAGTGCGGGACATTTTGCCAGGGCGGTTGAGATCGTCCAGTCGGGGCAGTTGGGCAAGATCCGGCAGGTCCGTGCCTGGGCATTCATTGACTGGAAGGGGGGAATGGGGAATCCCCCGGACAGTGCGCCTCCCGCAGGTGTCGACTACGACATGTGGCTGGGCCCAACTCCGAAGCGGCCGTTCAATCCGGCGCGTTTTCATTTCACCTTCCGCTGGTTCTGGGACTACTCAGGCGGCCTGATGACCGACTGGGGAGCGCACATGGTGGATGTTGTCATGTGGGCGATGAAGGAAGATCCGGTGGGAGCCATGGCAATGGGTGGTAAGTACGGCTATCCAGATGACATCATGGAGACACCCGATACCCAGCAGTCGATCATTGAGTTCCCCAGCTTCTCCTGTGTCTGGGAGCACATGGTCGGATGTGGTGTCGGCCCCTGGCAGAGGGAGCACGGTGTGGAATTCCATGGTCAGAATGGAATCCTCGTTGTGGATCGTGGAGGATGGGAAATCCTCAGCGAGACCGACAGTGACGGGAAACCACGGCAGTACCGTATGAAGCCGACGCCACGTCAGGGTGGATCGAGCGACTATCATTTCACTCATGTGAAGAACTTCGTGGATTGCGTCAAGAGCCGGCAGCAACCGACGGCTGATGTCGAAGTCGGACACAAGTCGGTGATCGCCTGCCATTTGGGTAATATTGCCGCCCGGTTGCGGACGCAGGTGACCTGGGATCCGAAGACGGAGCAGATCAGTGGGCACCCGGAAGCCAAGAACTATGTTGGTCGTGAGTATCGGGCACCCTGGACGCTCTCGAAAGCCTAGTTTCCAGAACTGAGACGAACTTGAAACGGCCCACAGATCCACAGGGTCTTCGGAGGCGGGTCCACTGTGACTCACCGGCCGGAGACATTTTGAGGAGCTGTGGGCTTTCTTATGTCTGGCTCAACTCAGGGCTCGGAAGGGGGAAACTCCTGCTGTGCCAGGCTGAACGGTAAGGGACTTCGAGTTTCCCAGCTCTGAGCTCGCCCAGGGTCTCGATCAGGGTATCGAAGACAATCGTTTCAGGTGTGATCTGGCCTGAATCGATCACCTCGTAGAAGGAGAGATTGTCAGTTGCCTGGAGTGTTCCCTCTTTGTCCCGGTAGTAGATCAGGCTGCCATCGAGACCATCCAGTTCGGCTTCATCCCGCAACTGCTTGAAGGTCCGAAAAAAGCTGTCGATCGAGCAACCCGAAATCCCTCCTGCGCAGTGAGCGGCAGTGATGACGAAACGATCATGAAGAATGAGGAAGTCAGCCGTGACCTTCCTGCCATGGGTTTGCCAGTTGGGAATGAACATCTTCAGTTGCCGGTCCAGCAGTTCGGCCTGCTGGGCGCTCAGGGATTCCTTGAAACCGTGGACCCAGATCCGGGCCTCGTCGGGTAGGTTTGGGAAGATCTTATCTAACATCGAAATTACCGTCTTTCTCCAGAGTCGTGAACTTAATCTTAAATAGTCAATGCCAATATACCGTACAGAGTATAATGAGTGAGATGCGATCCCGGTCCGATTCGTCTCAGAATCTTGACCCATTCCTTCACGCTCAATAGACTGAACCGTCCGGCCTCCACTGTAGGGAGAGGGCGGGTGATGGTCGTTTATGAAAGAGAGGAGTTGGTGCTGAGAACATGATTAATCCAGAAAGACTTTTGGGTGGGATGATCAAGCAGGGTCTCCGCTCTGGCAAGCGAAGAAGGAGTGGAGGCCTGGGACTCGACATGTTAATGGGCAGTGGCTGGAAGGCCGCGGCTGGCATTGGGGCTCTCGGGGTGGCGATTGCCGCATTTGAGCATTTCACCCAGAAATCTGGGACCCCGCCGGCTCACGGGGCCGGTGCGGCCCCAGGTACATCCGGGATGGCTCCGCCCCCCGCGCCGAGTGCAGGCCCGCCGTCCGGGCCGGGCTCGACTCCCCCTTCTGCTCCGCCGGGACCACCGCCGGTTGGGACCGCTGGAGAAGCGGTCACCGGCTCCAAGCCGATTTCTGAGTCGGATGCGCTCCTTTTGCTTCGTGCGATGATTGCAGCTGCCAATGCAGATGGTGAGATCGATACCGCCGAGAGGGGGGCGATACTCTCCCGATTGGAGGAAGCGGGGATGTCGGGTGAGGAACGCGCTTTCATCCTCGAGGAACTGGAGAACCCGGCCAGTATTGACTCGATTCTGCCGAAGATTGGATCTCCGGAGCTTGCTTCCCAGGTTTATGCGGTTTCTCTGTTGGCCATTGAGGTCGATACGAAGGCGGAAAGGGACTATCTGGCCTACTTGAGAATGAGACTTGATTTGAATCCTGATGCCGTCAGTGAATTACACCGGCAGTTAGGGTTAGAGCCAGCGGACTCCTAGCCCCGATAGAAGGGGTTTCTGAGGAGCGTTAATCGAACATCTAAGGAGAAGACGATATGGCACAGTGGTATTTGAGCTACGGTGGGCAGCAGAGTGGGCCGATGAGCCAGGAGGAGGCCAACGCCAAGGCGAGGGCGAATCCGAATGGACATGCCTGGCGGGATGGGTTTCAGGACTGGCTCCCGATATCCCAGGTGCCGGAACTGGCCGGTGGCTCAGGTCCCGGTGTTGCACCTCCGGCTCCGAGTGGCGCGTTCTCCCATGAAATCGATTTCCAGATCTTTGGAGAGGAGATGCAGTTTGTTGAGATCGAACTCGATCCCGGCGAGAGTGCTGTCGCCGAGGCGGGTTCGATGATGTACAAAGATGCATCGGTCCAGATGGAGACGGTGTTTGGAGATGGTTCACACGGCAGCAGCAGCGGAGGTTTTATGGACAAGCTGCTGGGAGCCGGGAAGCGTTTGATAACGGGTGAAAGCCTGTTTATCACCGTCTTTACCCATCGCGGTAATGGCAAGGCCCGTGCCGCGTTCGGCGCCCCTTATCCGGGGAGTATCATTCCCGTCGATTTGAAGAGCGTGGGAGGTGTGCTTGTTTGTAAGAAGGACAGCTTCCTTTGTGCGGCCAAGGGGGTTTCGATTGGCATCTACTTTCAGAGGAAGATCCTGACCGGTCTGTTCGGAGGAGAAGGCTTCATCATGCAGAAGCTCGAAGGCGATGGCCTGGTATTTGTCCATGCCGGTGGTTGTGTCGTCGAGCGTGAACTCGGTCCTGGTGAGACGCTGCATGTTGATACCGGATGTAT
>CP070717.1:3037299-3052603 GCA_020350445.1 Acidobacteriota bacterium
CGCCCGCACGGGATTCAGATCGAGATAGATCATGCAGTTGAGAACCGCGGCAGGCGTGGCCAGGATACTGGCTCCGAAGCGATCGATAAACAGGGAGCCGCGACGGTTGTGGCTGTCGTTGTAATCCCGGGCGATGGCGCCGTCGAGATTGCGCATGAACTCGCTGACGTCGAAGAGGCGGCGGTTGAAGCGGCGCCACTGGCGGGGGGTCTGGGGACGGTCGGCGGGGCGGCGGTAGTAGGCGCAGGCGCGACGGTGCAGTTCCCGTTTGGAAAGACGGCGATAGGGCTGGAAGCGGAGGATGAGATGGATGTGGTTGCCCATGATGTTGAAGTCGACGAGTTGGCAGCAGTAGAGGCGGAGGAACTTGTTGAGGCAGTGGAGGATCATGCGTTTGATGCGGGGTTTTTCGAAGGGGTAGAAGTGACGGGGGCCGATGATGCGGGCCCGGAGATGATAGCAGGTGACGCGGTCGGGGGTTTTGATACGGGGTAGACGCATAACAGGGACTCCTCCAGGTTATCCAAAGGGGGAAACCCCGGATCCCGACTCCAGAGGATCGGACAGCGGACAACTGCAGGAGTTTCCCCTTGTTCACTGTCTATTACGTCTGAGTTCCAAAAAGTGCGAACTCGACTCGATAGACAGAGGACCAGACAGAGAGATCCGAACGGGTGTAGGACTCCGTCCCCATCGGGTACGCCACGAGGTCGCCAACGGGTGGCGCTTCGCTAAGGACAACGTGTAGGACTCTGTCCCCCTCGGAGGGGAGTCCCCAACGAGGCTGTTGAACTCCGTCCCCATCGAGCTGGCGGCTTGCAACGAATGGGTCCTGAAAGTGCATGATTCGGGGGTTTCTGTGGTTGTCGGTGACCGCTCCCTCGTGTCCGTTCCGGGCGGGAGACAGGAGTCGTGTCGTACGTAGGACTCCGTCCCCACGAGCCTCCCCACGAGCCTCCTCAGCGCGAAACCTCACAGGCAGTGTGCCGCAGGCACACGCCTCACCAGCGCAGCCTCACCGAGCTGGAGCGCCAGCGAACAGCTCCTCACAATCCCCACAGAGGTCCGTCCCCACGAGTTCGCGAAGGGGGGCTGAGGAGGCCGTTGAACTCCGTCCCCACGGGGGAGGGGGGGATTAGCGGGGTGTAGGACTCCGTCCCCACGAGGACGAGGATAGGTGGGTTTGGGGAGGTGTAGCGGTGCAGTCACTCGTTTTCGACAGGGCCTTCTGAGAAAGGGGTAAAGGCTTGTTTGACTCGCTGGGATGGGCATTTGCAAGGGCGCCAGGATTGACGAATATATTAATTCGGGAGATCAGTCATAAGTTAAACTCATGGTACACTGATGGTCGGGAATTCGTGCTCTCTGCGTTGCTTCGGAAGCGGAGGGAGATCGTATGTCTTTCGATCGTCGGTGCTTTCTAACTTCAAGTCTCACTGTACTCGCCTCTGTCTCAAAACCGCAGGCTGCGGCAAACGAAGCCAAATCGGGTGCAGGCCCAGGTGGTGTGGGGTGTTTAATCGACACCACTCTGTGTATCGGTTGCCGCCAGTGCGAAGATGCCTGTAACCGGCGCAACTCCTTGCCGAGACCGGTTACTCCATTTCGCTCGAAAGAGGTCTTCAGCACGGTTCGTCGACCCACTTCTGCGGCATTCACTGTGGTCAATGCTTACGCGGATCCGCCATCAGCAGATCAACCAAGGAGGCGGGAAACCTTTGTCAAGAAGCAGTGTATGCACTGTATCGATCCAGCTTGTGTTTCCGCATGTATCGTCGGAGCACTTTCGACCGCCGAGGATGGGGCTGTTGTTTACAACTCTGATATCTGCATCGGATGTCGGTATTGTCTCATCGCGTGTCCCTTCCAGATTCCGGCCTATGAGTATCACGAGCCTGTTTCGCCGAGGGTCCGGAAGTGCGAATTCTGCACCGATCTCTCGGCCGGATTCGGGGCTAATCCAGCCTGCGCGGCGGCGTGCCCGACTGAAGCCTTGACCTTTGGGTCGAGAATCCGGCTCCTGGAGATGGCGCACGCCCGAATTCGTCAAAGGCCCGAGAGGTATGAAGATTCCGTTTATGGGGAATTCGAAGTTGGGGGCACCCGCTGGCTGTACCTGTTTGGGCGACCGGCGTCGGAACTCGGTCTTCCTTCTCTTCCCGAGGCCGCACCACCAAGGTTAATTGAATCGATCCAGCATGGGATCTTCAGGTATGCGGCCGTCCCCATCGCACTGTATACCTTGCTTGGATGTGTGATGCTGCGGAATCGTCGTCGACGGGGTCTACAGGAGCCTGCAAGCGACGCTGCAACGAAACCGGCCGTTCACATTGAGTAAGGAGGTTGGGAATGCCTTCTTCACACCCTGCCCAAGTGCGAATCCCATTCTTTAGTCCGGGCACATATGTCCTTATTGGCGTTACTGCCATCGGTTTTGCGTTCGGTCTGGTTCGTTTTCTGTTAGGTCTCGGAACGGTTACGAATCTCTCAGACGATTACCCGTGGGGGATCTGGATAGCGATCGATGTGGCCTGCGGTGTCGCCTTGGCTGCTGGAGGTTTCATGACGGCTGCTCTGGTCGATATCTTCGGCAAGCATCGCTTTCACGTTCTTCTGAGACCCGCGATTCTAACCGCATGGCTGGGATATGCGATGGTCGCTTTTGCGGTCTTCTTCGACATTGGCCGTTACTGGAATATCTGGAGACCGGTCTTCAATTGGCAAGGGAATTCGGCTCTGTTCGAAGTGGGCATGTGCGTGATGGCGTATTTGTTCGTTCTCACCATCGAGATGACTCCGGCGATCCTGGACCGCCTCAGTGCCGTTCAGGGAAAGGCCAAATGGTTATGGGCGCAGGCTCTTCCCGGCATCAGAATCGCAGTCACCGTGATCAAAGTGATCCTTCCGTTGTTCCTAGTAGCTGGGGTGGTTCTGTCCTGCATGCACCAGTCCTCACTGGGAACCCTGATGCTCATATCGCCGACGAAGCTGTCGCCGCTCTGGTACACACCCCTTCTCCCTGCTCTTTTTCTACTTTCTGCTTTCATGGTGGGTTTCCCAGTTGTCATTCTGGAATCGATTCTTGCCGCTCGCCTGCTGAGGAGAGAGCCAGAGATGGATGTTCTGGGTGATCTGGCCAGGTTCGTTCCCTGGACGATCGGGTTCTATGCTCTTTTCAGAATTGGAGATCTGGCAATCAGGATTGGAGACTTCACGCGTTTACCTGGTGCCAGTCAGATTGTTTCCTTTGCTGTCGAACTTGGTGCAGGAGTCCTGCTCCCATTCTTCCTTTTCTCGCGGAGATCCATCCGCAACTCCAGTCGGTGGCTCCTCTTTGCCTCGGTACTCGTCATCGGTGGAGTTGTTTTGAACCGGATCAATGTCTATCTCGTAGGGTATACGCCACCAGGTGTTGTCAGTCGCTACATTCCGTCCCTGGGCGAACTCGCGGTGACATTGGCGATTTTCAGCTCCATCGTGCTTCTCTACCGGCTGTTTGTAGTAGCGTTTCCGATCCTTCCTGCTCGGACAGAAGATGATCGGGAACATGTCCGGTGGCGTGAAGCACAGGTTTCAGGTTTTCGTGGGGCACGCGTGTTCCGATTCGCGGGGGCTTTGTTACTGCTTGGCTTTGTGATTCTCTACCTGGCTGTCCATGAAGAAGCCCTCTCTGGTCGGATTGGAGCTGTGCAATGGGCGAAGACGCTTCAGCCATTCCGGGGATCAGCATCTAGGCTAGGACAACTTGAACATGCTGGCCGACCGGAGGGCTATCGGAGGTACTACATCCTGAATAGCGTCATTCTGAACGCAGACGAAGACTACTTCGAACCGGTCCGTTTTTCACATACCGCGCATGATTCCTATACCCGGGGGAATTGCGGCGTCTGTCATCATCGCTTTTCCCTGGATGGGGACGACAGGGTAGGAGAAGAGCTGCATGCGTTTCACGCGCAGTTGGAAATCGTACCCGAAGGAGCCTGTTCAAACTGCCATGACATGTCCTCACTCTATATCCAGCGCTGTGACTCCTGTCATTGGGCCTCCAGTGAGGGCCCTGAAGAGAATTTGGTTGGACTTAAGGGGGCCTATCATCGACAGTGCATAGGCTGTCACGAGGAAGGAGGGGGAGGAGCCACATTGCCGACAGACTGTATCTCGTGTCATTACCCCCATATTCCGGATCACAGTCTGCTGGTGCAGGTTCCTGAGCGTCCTACCCCTCAGCAGGTCACGGCGAACTGTCTGTCATGTCACGAGCACGTCGGTCGCGATATCAAGCGAACTGCGCACTGGCGGTGGTATGACCACCGGCGCTTTTCTGAGACTCAACTGACCTTTGCCGAGGTCGACACCAGCGAATCAAGAATGTTGGCCAATCCGAATCTCAGGTATTGCCTTGCCTGCCATATCGGTGTCCCTGGATTTGAATCCCGACTCGATTTTACAGACGAAACCAGGATCGATTGTCTTGCCTGTCACGACACGACTGGAACATATCGGCGGGATCAGGCCGGCTTCACTTCCGCACTGGACTTAAAGGTCATCGCGGAAAGGGTTGGAAGGCCTGACCGGCGGAGCTGTGCGCAGTGTCACTTCCGGAGCCCGGGTGGACTCAACGACAAACTTGAAGCTCTTGAGGCAGAGTTTGAGGGCCGTGAGGGAGAACTGGATGTCCACATGGGAGAGATTGACATGCGGTGCCAGGATTGTCACAGGACGAGCCAACACCAGATTGCCGGAAATGTGTTGGGCACTCAATCGAATCCTCTTCGGATTACCTGTACCAGTTGTCATGGCAAGTCTCCACATGGTGTCGTTGGATTCGTCGGTAGCCATCTCGATGAGCACAGCACTTCGGTCAGTTGTGAAGCCTGCCACATTCCTGTCGGTGGAAGACAGGCTCCGATTCGATTGCTCGTCGATTACTCGAAACCGTTGGCGGAGGCTGGTTCACAAGGCGGAACCGCCCCGATAGAAGGTAGGGGATTTCGTGCTGAGGAGAAGTGGGAGAGCAACGTTGTCCCGACTTATCGTTGGGACAACGGCGTCCGCCGGATGCGGGGTCTTGATACGGAAGTTGACCTCGGGGAGGTGTTGGAGATGAATCCTCCGACCGGTGTTTACGCGGATCCGAATTCACTGATTCGGCCTTTCATCGTTCGTGAAGCGGTCCAGCCGGCTGACATTGAGACCGGGAGGCTAGTCATTCCCAAATTGGAGGACGGACTTTGGGTTCACCGGGACTGGACTCGGGCGATTCAGGAGGGGATGCAGGAATTAGGGCTGCCGTTTTCAGGGGAGCATACCTTCGTTCAGACTCGTTTCTATACGTCACTGTTCCATGAAGTGGTTCCAGCCAGGGAAGCGCTCGGATGCGCTGACTGCCACGAGTTCCGCGCAGTGGATTGTCGACGTTGCCACAGCGGAATCACAGCTAAAGAGTCGCAGGAGATGGTGCGTTCAATCTACCCGAACGTAAAAGGCAGGATGAACTTCGAGGACCTCGGCTACTCGGCAGATCCGGCAGTATCTAACGGTCGATTTCGGTCAATGCCGCTACGGATTGGAAGTCCCTAACGGTGAGGATGGGTCAGAGATTCCCTCTCAGCAGCGGCACCGGCCTAAATAGACTTGACCCCCTGGAGGGGGCCTGTTACTTCATCGCCTCCCGCATCTTCTCGTCCAAGTCACTGATCTGCTCGAGGTAAGGCTTGATCAGCTCGCCGTTGGCGCGGTTGATTCTCGCGTCGTCGTCTTCCTCTTGTTGCACCTGGTCACCAAGACTCTCCTGGAGCCCCTTAAGCATTTCATCGGCGCTCGTCTGGAGCTGGGCAAGCATGACCTGTCCTTTTACCCACTGATACTCGGAAGAGTTGACGCCGAGTTGTTGCGCCGCCCGAATATCCACTGTCACCAGGTTCCCCAAATCACCAAGGGCCTCCATGCCCTTCATTAGCGACCCGAGACCGCTCCCAGATTCGTCGGCTTCTTTGGCTTCTGCAGAGCTCGCTTTGGCTTCTTCGGCCACTGTTGCAGCCATTTCCAGTGCACGTTCGCGCACCTGAAGATACATCTTCACCTGTTCTTCGGTCAGGAGGCCGTCATCAGGGGGTGTGTATTCATCCTCTCCGGCATCTTGGATCACATCGAGAACACCTCGATCTTCCAAGTCACTGGATGGACTTGAGCATCCGGCAAACAAAAGTAAACAAATCGAAAGAATAAGAAAGATTCGAATCATTCTGACACCTCTCATGTTGGCGCATCTCTTTGACAGGGCACGACCCCAGTCAGAGAGTCTATTATTGTTTGGGTCTGTGTGTAGAGGCAATGAGTTTTCAATTTACCGTAGAGGTCCGTCCCCAACGAGGCGATAGGTTGCAAGAGGACTCGTAGAGGTCCGTCCCCACCGAGCCGATAGGTTGCAAGGAGTTCTTGCTCTTGATGCCGATTCTGATTGCGCTTTTGTGTGCCGAAATTCAGTATTCACGCGGGTTCTGATCTGGCACCGCACGTGCAATTACTGTCACCGGAGGAAATAAGCTATGAAGAAGATTGGCTTTTTGTTGGTGACCTTTTTCTTTTTCAGTGCTGTATCGGCGCAGCCGAGTGAACCGGCAAAGACTTGGGCATTTGCCTACGGAGCAGCTGGTGCAGTGGTCAATGGAGGGTCTGCAGATGGAGTTCTCCATATTGGCGGTGGAGGTGCCGGGCTGGTCAGCGGAGGACTCGGAGCGGGAGTTGACATCGGGTACCTGGCTCCGTTCGAAGGGTTCGGGTCCGGAATTGGCATTCTATCTCCCGGTGTGCTCTACGCTTTCAACAGAGAGAATGCGACCGTTCCCTACGTTGGCGGGGGGTATACCCTCTTCTTCAGGGGGGCGACGGCACATGGCTTCTATGTGGCTGGCGGCATCAACCGCTGGTTCGATGATCGATGGGGAATCCAGATCGAAGGACGAGATCAGATCATGCCCGAGTACAATGACCACTTCATCGAAGCGCGGGTGAGTATCCTGATCCGATGAAAGACCGTTAGTTCCGGCGGACCTGGGCCGGAGCTGTGGATTCGATCAGCAAACTCAAACATCCATATCCGACGCGGCCGTCCGGTTCGACCCCTTTGTATTTGACCCGAACCGGGCGGCTGCAGAGCATTACTCGTCGGATACGCTCGATGGCGAACTGTCATTCTTGTCACCCATCAAGGCGCTGAACATGCGTTTGATATCACTGAAGCCTTTGACAATAGCTAGAGAAGAGAGGCTCAGCATTAACACTCCTGCCGCAACCAGAACTGCGCTCCAGACATCCTGCCAAAGGCGGCCTTCAGTGAAGGTGAATTGGATATAGCGGGCCGCCAGCGGGATGACTACTATCAGAGCCGCGAGGATCGCGAACCTCTTTACGCGCGAGACGACGTAGTGTCCGACCAATGAACCGGCGACCATGCCGGTGAATGCTGCAAAGTAACTCAAGACTCCGATCGTTCCCGTCCAGTCGCGTGGGTCCGGGACGAGGAAGTAGATCAAGGTGCAGGCTGCACCAAAGATCAGCGAGCAATAGGCACCCAGTCGATGTGCCTTCTTCCAGTACAGCCCTCCGACTACCGCCCAGAATGTCCCTGCCAGAAAGATGCTGGCCGTCATCTGAAGATAGAAGTAGGTGGCTCCCGGGATGATGTAAAAGAGACCCCAGATAATGATGAACAACGCCAGCAGAAGGACTGTCACCTGGTTGATCCGGAGACGAGTTTTTGAGCGAAGTTTACGACGTACCAGCGGTAATACAACATCCTCGGAGATAATCGAGCTCCAGGCGAGAAGGTAGCCGCTGTAGGTTGACATCGAAGCAGCCAGCATCCCGGCTACAACCAATCCAATGATTCCGATTGGCAGGACGTCTCGCAGAAACTGAGGGGTGGCCTCAATCGGAGTCACCACCTTTCCACCCAGGTAGGCCAGGGCAGCAATCCCCCAGAGGAAGGGGAGGACGGCGCGGCCCAATGCGAGTAATCCCGTCCAGGTAAAGATTTTCTTGACGGTCTTTGTGTCCTCCGAGGAAAACGCTCGGGCGGCGATCGGAGCCCAGACGGTAACGAGAGCGAGCCAGTTCAGCGTCTGCCAGAGAATGAACTTCCAGCCGAACGTCGGATGCGAGAATGGATCAAACCCCTGCTGCCCCATTTCGGTCTGTACGGTCTCAACCATCGAGCTCCATCCGACCGAGTAGAAGCAGTAGAACGTGATCAGGAGCATCGCCGCCAACAACACGATGTATTGCACGTAGCTCGTGATAATGACAGAAACCATGCCCCCCAGGGCGGTGTATGCGAGGACAACTAAGATCAAGACAACCATGGTCCAAAGAATGTATTCCTGGGGAATGCCGGTGGTGATATTCAGAAAGGTCGCTTCGATGATTGGAAACACGCCGAAGTTGAGTGCCCCACCTACCGCCATCAAGACTCCAACCAGTATGCGGACATCGGAACCGTACTTCTGTTCGAAGTACTGGGGAACGGTCACGAGTTCCATTTCTCTGAACCTGCCGATCACGAAACCAGACCGGCCAACGCCGATGTAGACGGCGGCTGTAATGACGCCGGCCAGGCAGGCGGTGAACCCAAAGATCACCCCCATCTCGGCGTAGTACATAAATGTGATGATCCCGATTTCAGTTGCCACGAGGGAGATCATTCCCACGTGGAGGCCCATACTTCTGCCGGCAACCAGAAAGTCAGCAGAATCCTTGACATACCGCTTGCCTCGGACGCCCAGGTAGAAGATCCCGGCCAGGTAGACAGCGACGATCAGCCAGTCGATGATCGAGAAGTTCATGTGACCCATTCTGGCATGACGTTCTGGACTTTGAAATCAAGAATCGGAAGCTCTTTTGTCGCCAGCTCGGATGGGGTAGTTTATAGATCCTATGGTGGAAGCAAAGCAGCTATACGAGTGGTGCCGGATTCCGGCCAACGAACTGGTCGATCATCCGCTGTTGAAAGTCCCCTTTCGGATCGTTCAGGACAGTGCCGCAATGGGCAGACTGATGGCCCAAGAGTTGATCGATCTCATCGAATCCAACAATCAGAATGGCCTGCCTACCAGGGCAATCATCCCCTGTGGGCCGGCGTGCTGGTATGCGCCCTGGGTTGAAATGGTCAAATCTCGAAGGGTGTCACTCAGAAACTTGACGGTTTTTCACATGGATGAGTGTCTGGATTGGCAGGGACGATTGCTCCCGAGAAACCATCCGTACAACTTCCGGACCTGTATGGAAGCCGATTTTTACGGGGGGATTCCCGACGAGCTGAACGTGCCGGAAGCACGGCGCTTTTGGGCCGAGCCCGACGCAATTCCCCGTGTCTTGGAGGCCCTTGCCGAAGCTCCGATCGATGTAACGGTTGGTGGGTGGGGGCAGGATGGTCACATTGCGTACAACCAGGCTCGAAGACATCCCCTCAGCCAGATCACAACGGAGGATCTGGAGAACTCGACCATGCGTGTACAGGAGAACAACATCGATACGATTCTGGCCTTGGCCAATCGAACGTTCGGCAGTGCGTACCAGTTTGTACCTCCGATGTCGGTCACTCTGGGCGTCAAAGAGTGTCTTTCTGCCCGACGGGTAAGGGTGTATAGCGATACTGGAGCCTGGAAGCAGACGGCACTTCGAGTTGCGCTCTTCTCCGACTGTACTCCGGAGTACCCGTTGACTCTGCTGCAGAAGCACCCGGATGCCCTGATAACAGCGACGACTGCCACGGCGCGACACCCGGTCAGCGAGCATCCCGAATGGGACCTTTTCTAGCGGAGACCTGCAGATGCCGAGTCGATTCAGAATCCCTTCCGATGGCCCCTTTTCTCTCCTGGTGGGAGTGGGGGGAATTGGCACGGGGATGGTTTTCGCATTGGAGGGAAATCAGACACTGGGACGGAACGAAAGCCGTCCTGGCCGGCTGCTGGACGTCCGTGACTACTGTAAGCTGCACATCATCTCCCATTACGTTTCCGTCTTAGTCAGGGCGGATCCGTCAGGCGCGCGCTTTCGAGTCTTGCCGGTCGGGAAGATCGGGGAAGACCCAAACGGACACGGGCTATTGCGGGAGATGAGCGAATCAGGTCAGGACACTCGTTTCGTGGAGACGGTTCCTTCGAGGCCAACGCTTCTCAGTGTGTGTTTCCAGTACCCAGACGCATCGGGAGGGAACATTACCACCTCTGACTCGGCGGCGGCCCTCCTCTCGGTATCCGATGTCGAACGGGTGAGATCGATTCTAGAAGCTGCAGGCAGGAGAGGCATCGTACTCGCAGTCCCTGAGGTTCCCCTGAGCATTAGACGGCATCTCATCGAACTGGGGACGGAAACCGGAGCATACCGGCTGGCTTCTTTCACGCCAACTGAGATAGAGGAAGCTGTCCGGACCCGGTTGCTAGACCGAGTAGACCTTCTGGCGATCAATGAAGACGAAGGGAAGGCCTTGACCTCAAGCGCCTTTGAATCGTCCTCTCCGAACGAGTTCCTTGATGCGCTTGCCCAGCGACTCCGCCAGCACAACCCAGCAATGCGGATTATCTTGACCGCC
This sequence comes from Acidobacteriota bacterium, assembly GCA_020350445.1. GTDB lineage: Bacteria > Acidobacteriota > UBA6911 > RPQK01 > JAPXNP01. Next base: position 3,047,891 of record CP070717.1, read on the forward strand.
GGTTCGAACGGGGCGTATGCCTTTGATACGAGGTGGACCTTCCTTCCTGCCCATCCCGTCACGGTAGTGAACACGGGCGGAGCCGGAGACGCACTTTTCGGAGGCACCGTAGCCGGTCTGATCGCCGGGTTGCCGCTGCCTCGAGCCGTCGAGTTGGGAGCCCTTTTAGCGGGGTATTCCGTCACCTCTCCCCACACCATTCACCCGCACGCGGATCTCGATCACTTGCTCGCCTTTGCCGAAGAGGAGGGCATCTCCCTGCACGAAGAGATCCTAAACTGCATCGAGACCGAGAAGAGCCAATGAGCCTTGGTAAAGATCCCTGGGATAATTCTCTGGCCCGACGAGATGCCGCCGTTGAAGCGCGAGAACTCCTGTCCCCGATTCGAGAGGAAGTCGTCGACCTTCTTCAGTCATTGGTGAGGATTGACAGTGTTGCTGTTCCGCCCCAGGGCAATGAAGCTCGGGCGCAGCAGGTTCTGCTCGAGAAGTTGCTTACCTGTGGGGTCGATGCGGAGCTTTACGACACCAGCTTTCTTGCGGAGTCTGAGCATCGGTTGGTACGCCATGAGCGTGACTATAGAAATCGTCCACACCTGATTGCGAGGCTTCCGGGCAGGGGGAGGGGCCGAAGCCTCCTGTTCTCTGGGCACATCGACACAGTGCCGCCGGGAGCGGGAACCTGGTCGGATCAGCCTTTCTCTGGAAAGGTCCTCCGGGGACGACTCTATGGTCGTGGCGCCTGGGATATGAAGGGTGGTCTAGTCGCCCATTTCGCTGTCCTGATCGCCCTCAAGCGGGCAGAACGCAAGCTGGCCGGCGAGCTGCTGGCTGAATCAGTTGTGGATGAGGAATGGGCCGGTGGTGGTGGGACTCTGGCAGCACGACTGAAGGGTATTGCAGCGGATGCGTGTGTGATCACTGAAGGAACGGGGCTCCGAGTGGTTCATGCGACAAGAGGAGGGTTCTTCCTGGATATTGTTGCCGAAGCCGGGGATTCCTCGGCCTACTTCTCTCAGGACGAGGTCGTCAGCCCGGCGATCCCGATGGGAAGGTTGCTGGCTTGGGTGGACGAATGGCGGAAACGGCGCAAGAACGTACACCCCGGCGAGACCTACAAAGGTTTCCCTGACCCCGCTCCGGTCCAGGTCCTCGCACTCGAAGCGAATCGGTTCGATCCGGAAACTCCGTGGAGTACTCCGCTTCAAGCCAAACTGCGGCTCTACTTTCAGTTTCTTCCCCATGAAGACCAGGACGCAGTCATTCATGAAGTGCGGACTTCATTTGAGAACTTTTGTAGAGATGATCTCTTCTTCCGGGCGTTTCCACCCGTCTGGCAGCCTGTGGTAGATCCGCCCCTGGTTGGGCATGAGCTCCCTGTCGGGCATTCTTGGACATGCTGTATGGCCGAGGCTTCCGCGGAGGTTCTGGGTGCCCCTGCAGTGATCTCCGCGGCGGAGTATCCGTGTGACGCCTTCATCAACCAGCGCGAGTTCGGCATCCCGACGTTGCTGTTCGGGCCAAGTGGGGCGGGAGCGCACAATGTCGATGAGTATGTGGAGATCGAATCGGTCCTCCAGGCTGCCGAGGTGCTACTCACGAGTGCCCTGCTTTGGTGCGACTAACCTTAGGGGAACACAGTCACCAACATTTCGCGGCTCAAGTGATGCGACATGCCTTTGTCAGGGTGTAGAAGCGCCTCTCGTAAGCGGTCCTGCCCTTCCTGATGGTATCCGAGAGCTTTCAGGAGGGAGCCTTGCGCGTAGATTGCCAGTCCCGTGTTGAAGCCGGAGTATTCCTGGGCCGCAGAGAGTGCTTTTTCGAGTCGTCCCCTCCACTCTTCTACATCAACTTTCCCAAGTTCACGGGCCGAGAGATAGCTGAAGGCTAACGATCCATAGCCGCCGGGAGATGACGCCCTGATCCAGTGTTCCCGGGCAGTTTCATAGTCTTTGCAGCGTTTGCGAAGCTGTCCAAGTAAGTACTGGACACGCGGATTGCTTTGGAAACGCCCGGCACCCTCTGCGGTGAATGCTAACCCGGCCACAGGCTGGCCCAGTCCTTCGATTATCTCCGCCGCTTCGGTGCAACGCCCTTGCCCGCTCTCGAAGAGGGCTTTCTGCAACTGTACCTCCGAATAGACCAAATTGGGGTTTGTTCCAAATTCCTCGCGGATGAACTCCCCCTGGTGAAACAGTTTCTCAGCCTTCTTATATTGGTTCGCTTCGGCGAGAGTAAGTGCTGATTTCAGGATCAGCGCGGATGGAGCTTTCAACCCGGAAGGGAATCTGCTGAGAACCTGGATCCGATCCTCCGGAGAGCGACCCAGCACGCTCATAGCCTGGTCCGCCCCGAGGTAGAGGTCGATGTTCGATGGGTCGACAGCTGTCCCTTCGACGAAGGTGTCGAGAGCTTGTTCAGCCGAACGTTGTGCGATCAACTGGGTATAGCCAATGTTCCTGTGGAGAGTCGAGATGCCGGGCTGAATCCTTCGCGCAATTTCCCACTCATCGAGTGCGGCTTCCACCCTTCCACCCGAGAGCAGGAGCGAACCGAGCAGGAAATGAGCGGTGGCATCTTCAGGTACATTTCGAACGGCCGCCTTCAGAACGGTCAGTGTCTCGGGCCGGTTTGGAAAGACGTACCGGGTGGAAAGCTGTGACGCCTGCTGCAAGTCTTTGCGGGGCGAATCTCCCAGCCGCTCCCGACAGAATGCTCGATAATAGGCGATCAGAGGATAGTCCTGAGGCAAGACTGTTCCGGGTTCTGAAAAGACCTCCTGTTCTGGGTAGATCCTCTCCAGAAGGAGCAACGCATCTTCGTAGAAGCCAAGGCCGATGTAGTCGACGGCCAGTTCGAGGACTCTTTCGGGATCGCCCGCCAGATGGTTCCAGAGAGATGGGTCATCGGCTCCCAATAAAACTGCCTCATTCCGCAGGAAGGAGTTTGGAGGATCGATCTCTCTCCAATACCGCAGCCGAGCCCTCGCCTGCTCGATCTCGCCAGTCGTTCTCAGTACAGCGACTTCGAGGCATCCGGCACGAAGCATCAAAGGAGCTTCACCGATGATTCTCTGGAGGAGGGCAAGCGCGTGGGAATGGTTGCCCTGGCGGGACCACAGCCTGGCCAGTTCGAGCTGGGCTGGAATTCGAAAGTCTGAGACGAGTGCCGAGGATTCCCAGGCGACCTGTGCTTTCTTCTCCTGGCCGAGATGGAGATAGGCTCGTCCCAGGTAATAGAGGATTTCAGGGTCATTGTCTGTTCGCCATCTGGCTCTTTCCAGAAATGAGACCGCTTCCTCGTACCGTTTGAGCTGGTTTGCAAGTCTCCCTGCGGCCTTGTTCAGCTCGAAGCTGTCGGGATAGTGATCGAGGCCTTCCCGGTAGGTGTCGAATGCGTGAAGCAGTTTGCCAAGAAGTTCCTGGTTCTTCCCTACTTCAACGAAATCTCCATCACCCCGTTCGCCAACCGGTGGTGTTTTGTACGAATGCTGGGGCCCGAGAGTGATCTCCGAGTCAGGCAGGAAATTATACTGTCCTTCGGTGTGGCCGATCAGAAGTCTTCCGTTTGAGTCGAGTACTTCAACTCGGTATGGACCTTTATCATCCAGTTCGGTGTAGGTCTCCAGGAACGCTTTGGAAGGCGTCAGTTCAAAAGGCGCCGAGAGGATCAGCTGATCATCCCGACGGATGAGGAGTTCTCCTCCCTTTACCTCCCGGTTGACATTCACGCCGACTGTCAAGGCCGATCCCCTTCCTGCGATCTCGTTCCGGTTCAGGTGTAGTACCCCTGCCAGGTTCGCGCGAGAGATGCCCCCGATCTCTCGGACTGGCATGTAGTACTCGTGAAAGCGAAGCAGTTGCTGGGGCTCGAGGAATGCGTATGTTTCCTGGTTGCGGAAGAGTCCAGCCTGAATTTCGAGATAGGAGCTGTGATCATCAGAAAGGGCATCGCGCCAGGTGTGTCCATTCTGATCCCAGCCCCAGGACCAGATCTTCTTTCCAGGGGCCTCATCGATTGCGGAGTAGTGGACCATTCCGGCAGCGGTCTTTGGATGATAGACCCCCATGAATGGTTCACGACTTCCCACCGAGAACCTTGATACGAACCCGCGAGTATGGTTTCCGGGAATGCTGAGATCCACCCCGGATGAGTCAACGGGCCAGGTGTCGATATCGCGAAATCCGTGACTGGCCGTGTACTTCATCGGGTAGACGATCTGGGAATCGTCATAGGATTCGACCGAACTGGTGTTCCACCAGTAGTAGCGATGTCGGCTGAAATCCCGATTCTGGAGGGTGACGGTCTGCTCCAACAGGGAACTCCCTGGGTGCAGGGTGAGGGCGACGCGCCACATCATACCGTAGGCACGATCGATGTTTCCCACCCAGATTGAGGCACTCCCGTCGTCATTTCTAACAGTGTCGAAGTCAACAGGTGAAGTGGTCATCCAGTTGTGGGAGACCGGGAAGTTGAACTCGATACCCAGTGCAACCCAGGCCCCACGATAGGCAACCTGTGCGAATTTGATGGAAGTGTTCGCGTAGAACAATTCGGCGCCATTCGATTTGTCGACGCAGCTATACAGCCGTCCTCCGAGGTCTGGAAGGACGATGACCTTCAGGTGCTCGTTCTCGAGGTTCAGCGTTCGCCAGACGCGGTCAGCCCTCCGCTGAGTCAGGTTCTCTCGTGTGGTGTAGGGGTAGGTGCTGA
>CP070717.1:3052703-3072995 GCA_020350445.1 Acidobacteriota bacterium
TCGGTGAAACATCCACACCTCTTACGATTCGACATAGCTGGCTGCCCCAGCCCGATTCCTGGATCCGCGCTCGGCTGTGGCGCGTGCGGTATAGCCACTTTCGCGAAAGGCTGCGAGCGGGTCTGCAGGGAGATTCCTGGACTCTCTCCATTGGAATATCGTGTTCGTTACGTCGGTACGGAATGCCTTTCGCAGGCACTCTTCGGCATCGATCAGATCGCATCGGTCCTGATGGCGTGCCAGGGCCTCATAATCAACCAGGGCAGCCTTCGCGACAACTTCCTGGACGGTGGAGACCGTCTGGATCACAGCTTCGATCTTGTTCTTGAGGTTGTGACTCTGGTCGACCATGTAACTGATCTCCGGGGGAGCACCCTGCTCCCACCCAAAGAGAAAGATCTCGTAGAAGATCCGAAAGAGCTGGTAGGGATCGATCGATCCGACCGTGAGGTCGTCATCCGCATAACGTCGATCATTGAAATGGAACCCGCCCAGCATCCCTTCGCTCATGAGCCAGGCGACGATCTGTTCAATGTTCTGAGTGTGATAGTGGTGGCCGGTATCGACCAGGACTCGAGCCTGGGATCCCGCCTTTCGGGCGAAATGCAGGGCCATTCCCCAGTCCGCAATATCGGTATGGTAGAACGCCGGTTCGAAAGGTTTGTATTCGACAAGCATGGTCTCATCCGCCGAGAGCATCCCACCAACGGTTTGCAGGGCTTCCTCGAACCAGGCCTTTCGATGACGAATGTTCGCTGTCCCCGGGTAGTTGGAACCGTCTGCGAACCAGAGAACCAGTTCCTTGCTGCCCGTTGCCCGGGCGATTTTCAGGCTCTCAAGGATATGGTCCAGCGCCCGCTTGCGGACTTCGGGGTCGGGGTTGCCGAGAGATCCGTATTTATACTCCTGATCCTGGAAGAGGGTGGGGTTGACTGAGCCGATCCGTACGCCTTTCGATTCGGCACGGCGAGCAATTTCGCCGGCACTGTCGAGGCCCTTCGGAAAGTCCCAGGCAGTATGGACAGCTACCGTGGGACAACAACCCATCAGGCGATGGACCTCGGCAGCATCACACAGTTTCTCCTCGATGGTAGCCGCTGCGGAAGGTTGGATAAACTTCCCGAATCGAGTACCCGTATTGGCAAATCCCCAGGATGGTAATTCAATTGCAAGTCGGTCCAGTGCTGCAAAGATCGTGTCACTCATTCCAGCTGATCCCCCTTCCTTCGAAGACGAAAGCGATGGTATGAGATCGACCAAAGGAAGGCAAGCATCCCGCTGGTCGAAGAGAGACTGAAGTCTGGAGACTCGAGGCTGGGCTGCGATGGGCGATTAGCGATTGACGATGGGCGGCTGACGAATGACGAAGGACAAATGACGAATGACGAATGACGTCCGTCGGTTTATCCGAAATAGCGCCGGATGAACTTTCTTGCCCGGGTGTACTTCTCGAAGCGTTTCTCTGCTTCCTTGAAGTTGCGGTGATGGACGTGCCGTCGACCGTTGTGTACAACTTCACCGAGTGCTGCGTGCAGCATTTCGTGGTAGAGGACGAAGGAGACAACGTGTTCGGGTACGAGCGGGTTGTCCAACCTGCGATTGATCGTGATGGAATTGTGCGCTGGGTCGTAGTGTCCCAGCGTTCTGCGACTCTTCCTCATACTCCACCCCAGTTCATCAATCTGGAGGGCCCCTTCGAAATACTTCTGGTTGAGCTGTTCGAAGAGGTGTCCGAGGTTGAAGACATCTCCCACGGGTGAAGCATGTCTTTTGTTTCCTCTTCGGCGCCGATTCTCCCGGGCTTTCTCCCTCAGGGCGGGCTCATTGATGTAATCCTGATAGAGCTTGCGGACATCCCTGGGGACGGGTCGTTCGTAAAGCTTGTGAAGCAGGATTCGCACGACTGAATCGAGGACGGGACCGGGCGCATCCCTCAACAGATCACTGATTCGAATGACGAGTTTTTCGTCTCGGATCCGGATCGTATGCGTGACCTGGGAGTAGGGATAAAAGGTGATGCTGGCCTCTGGGATCTCGCCTCCGCGAAGCCGAAGATAGTGCTTACGAAGGCTGGACTGGAGTTCGGCCTGCGTCGCCTCTTCACTTCTTGGGTTGGAGGCTGGACTGGAGGAACTCGATGATTTCTCCGGTTGTGGCTCCAGGTTGAAAGACAGCTGCAACGCCCATCTCCTTGAGTTTGGGTATATCCTCATCAGGAATGATTCCGCCGCCGAATACCAGGATATCGTCCGCACTGTTCTGGTGCAGCAGTTCGGTGACCCTCTGGAACAGGTGCAGATGCGCACCTGAAAGGATCGATAGCCCGATGGCGGCGACGTCCTCTTGAACGGCTGCGTGGACAATTTGTTCGGGAGTCTGGCGCAGCCCGGTGTAGATGACTTCCATTCCGGCATCGCGGAGGGCTCGAGCGACAACCTTGGCTCCCCGGTCGTGTCCGTCAAGCCCGGGTTTGGCGATGAGCACCCTGATTTTCGGCAGTCTAGTACTTTCCATCGTGGTCCCTGCTGGACTTCTCAGGTGATCGGTTCGACATAGACACCGAAGACCTGCTTGAGTGTCCCGCACAGTTCCCCCAGCGTAGCATACTCGGTTACGGCATCGATCAGGTACGGCATCAGATTCTGATTAGATCGGGCTGCCCCTTCGAGAGCCTCGAGTGCTTCGTCAACACGGGATTTCCGGCGTCGGCTGCGGAGCCTGCACAGTTGCTGTTCCTGTTCCCCCTGCAGGCTGTCTCGGATCTGCAACGTTTCAATCGGTTGAGTGTCTTCCGAGCGAAAGCGGTTGACTCCGACGATCACCTCCCGTTCCTCTTCGATCGCCTTCTGGTAGGTATAGGCCGCTTCCTGGATCTCTTTCTGTGGAAAGCCTCTTTCAATGGCGGCGAGCATCCCGCCCAGCCGGTCGATTTCTTCGAAGTAAGAGAGAGCGTCGGTTTCCAATCGGTCTGTCAGTGCTTCGACGTAGTACGATCCTCCCAGGGGATCGACGACATCGGGTACACCACTCTCGTAGGCAATGATCTGCTGAGTCCGTAACGCAATCTGAACGGCCTCTTCTGTCGGCAGGGCGTAGGCCTCGTCTAGCGAGTTGGTGTGCAGAGAATTCGTGCCCCCCAGAACGGCTGCGAGTGCCTGAAGGGCTGTGCGGACGACATTGTTCTGCGGTTGCTGGACAGTCAGGCTGCAGCCGGCAGTCTGAGTGTGGAACCGACAGAGCCAGGACCTCTTACTGCGGGCTTGAAATCGCTCTTTCATGACCCGGGCCCAGATGCGACGGGCTGCCCGAAACTTGGCGATCTCCTCGAAGAAGTCGTTATGAGAATTGAAGAAGAAGGAGAGTCGAGGAGCGAAGTCATCGACGCTCAATCCTCGCCTGAGGCAGTGTTCGACGTACTCGATTCCATCGCGCAGCGTGAAGGCCAGTTCCTGGGATGCAGTCGAGCCGGCCTCACGAATGTGGTAACCACTGATCGAGATCGTATTGTAGCGGGGGAGGTGTTTCGTGCAGTACTCAATCGTATCCACGATCAGGCGCATCGACGGTTCGGGTGGGTAGATCCACTCCTTCTGAGCGATGTATTCCTTGAGGATGTCGTTCTGGAGCGTGCCGCTCAGATCAGAAAGGCAGCAACCCTGTTTGCGGGCGACAACGATGTACATCGCCAGCAGGACCGCGGCCGGAGCGTTGATTGTCATCGAAGTGCTGACTTGATCGAGCTGAATCCCGTCAAAGAGGACCTCCATATCCTCCAGCGAGTCGACCGCCACTCCGCAGCGACCAACCTCGCCAGCCGCCAGGGGATCATCGGAGTCGATTACCATCAGGATTGGAAGGTCGAAGGCGACCGACAGGCCTGTCTGACCCTGTTTCAGTAGGAATTTGAATCGTTCATTCGTTTCCAGGGCCGAGCCGAAGCCGGAAAACTGGCGCATCGTCCACAGCTTCTGGCGGTACATGGTGCGGTGAATGCCGCGGGTGTAGGGGTATTCGCCGGGATCTCCCAGATCATCCGGGTAACGGGTATCGGAAAAGTCTTCAGGGCCGAAGTATGAAGCCGCGGTCAAGGGTCTGTTCTCTGTTCAATTTCCTTGGCGAGTTTGAAGGCATTCATCGCTTCATCCGCCTTACCCTCTCTCTTGAAGAGATACGCTTTCTCTCGGTGAAGCTCGGCTTTGGACCGATTTACAGTGACCTTGGCAAGCCCTTTATCCAGGAGCTGATGAGCAATCGAAGTCTGGTTGTGGTGGAGCAGGGCATCGGTCAGAATGCGGATCTCTTCGACCAATTTGTCTTCGTGCTCAGGAGGGAAGTGGAGTTTGAAAATTTCTTCGGCGGCGGGTGGTACCTCGTCAAATTCCTTCTTTTCAATGAGCAGGAGGATGATCTCGTGCTGCGACTGTGCGATCGAGCGGGTTTCTTCCCAGTCGCCCTGTGCCCGCAGAATCGGGGAAAATGTCAGCATAAGGATTGGGACGAGACTCCTCGGGATCATGGTGCATCACTCCTGGAAAGGGTTCCGCGTCGAAAAACTCACCGGCTTCACAAAGGGATTACTTCGGGCACGGTTGACTTCGACTCCAGCATTACTGAAAAGAAGGGACTGAGTTTCAGCGGAGATGCGCTCCCTCTGCTGAATGAATTCGGCGAACTCTTTCTCGGCCTGATCCTGCCCGGGAACCCACAAGAAGACCGAAAGGAAGGCCGCCAGAACCAAGGCTCCAACAGTAGCCTGGACCCACGGGCGACGAAAAAGAGACCAGAATTGGCCAAAGAAGGATCGGGACGGCAGCCGGGGGGTGATACGATCCCAGAGATCGGGAGCAACTTCGAGTTCACCCAGCTGCCCAGTCAGCTGATACGCAAATGAAAGGGATTGAAACTCTTGCTGGCAGGTCGAACAGGAGTGTAGGTGATCCTTGACCGAGTTGGCTTCCGACGAAGAAAGCTCATCATCCAATAGAGCCGTCATAGCGTCAGAACATATTCGACATTCCATAATTCTCCCCCAGGTATCCCTTGATCTTATCCCGAACCGCTACGCGTGCTCGATGGATATCCGACTTCACCGAAGCCATCGATCGATTCACAATCTCGCTGATCTGCTGATAACTCAGCTTCTGAATCGCCGAAAGAACAAAAACTGTCCTGTACTTCTCAGGAAGTTCTTGAATCGCAACCCGGATCACCTCCTGAAGTTCATCTGAAAGTATGCTGTGTTCGGGATCTAATCCCGGTGTAGCCAGTTTTTGCACGTCCGATAATTCCGCTGAGCCCTCTTCATCAATCGACTCGATCTGCGGTTTCTTCCCTCGATGTTTTTGATAGAAACAATTTTGAGCGATTCGGAACAGCCAGCCCTGGAACTTGACAGCCTCTTTCAGTGAATTCAACTTTCGAAAAGCAAGGATGAAGGTCTCCTGCGCGAGATCCTCGGCTTCTTCCCTCGAACCTGACATGCGGAAAAGGAAGTTGAAGATCTTCTTCGCATAACTCAAATAGAGCAGCTGAAACGCTTCGACTTCCCCCGATTGGGCCCGGGCTATGAGTCGCACCAACCGCTCCGGGTCGATCGGGTCTGTGGAAGTTCGCTTCCTTACGCCCTTCTTGTTCTGTTCACTCTCGTCGTATTTCAATTACTTCGATTGGAAGCCAGGTAAAAAGTTGCAAACTTCTGACCGTTTCCTTGAAAAACCCGATTCAGGAGTCGTAGAAAAGCAGCGAGCCCTTTCCTCGAGTCTTCCTTCACCTTTCGATCTTCCAGAAGAATAACAGAACGTTTTCCCAGACTCCATGCTCCCGGTGGTACTCACTGTGTGGTTCGGAACCTCGGGTGGCCGGGTGTCGTGTAATCAAACAGAAAGGAGTTTTGGTAGATGAAGAGAACACTGTTTATCGGAACCGTCCTGCTGGTTTTACTCATGAGTTCGGGTTGGGCCAGCCAGCAGTTCCTGTCTTTCGCATCCGAGGGAGGGGGATACCTGGGTGTTCGCCTTCGAGACGTTGAAATGGACGAATACCGGGGGCTGGGACTCGATGCGGCCATGGGGGTCGTTGTTGAAGAGGTGGTTGCCGGTGGACCGGCCGAAGAGGCAGGCATTCAGGCCGGTGACGTCATCGTTGAGTTCCTCGGAGTCAAAGTGATCAGCGCCCGTCAGTTTCGCCGACTGGTGGGAGAGACGCCGCCGGGACGGCAAGTCTCGGTTGCTTTTCTCAGAGGAGGGTCCAGACAGGCAGTCGAAACGATGCTGGCTGCTCGAGAGAAGGCTTTTCACTGGAAGGGAGATGGTCCGGAGATTGCTGTCCTTCCACACTTCGAAGGCAAGATCGAACCCCTCGACCCTGAAACCTTCTCATTCCACTCCTTCGTGCATCCCGGTTCGAAGGTCAAGCTCGGGGTTTCTGGAGTAGATCTTACTCCCCAGATGGCTGAGCATCTTGGCGTTGATTCCGGAGAGGGGGTACTTGTGATGGAAGTCGTTACCGATTCCGCTGCTGAAAAAGCCGGAGTAAAGGCCGGTGACGTTATCACCAAGGTCGATGGGAATTCGGTATCCACTCTGTCAGAACTCAGACAGGCTCTGCACGGAGGTCGGATCACACTGGAAGTGATTCGGGAGGGACACAGCGAAACGCTGACAGCTGAACTTGCTGAAGCGAAAAAGGCCTCCGGAACCACTGTCAAGATGTAACCGGGAGACTGCCGCACATCCCAAACACTTCCTGTTCCAGGGGATTGTGCGGCGACTCTTTTCTGCATCCACTATTCTGTGGAAAATTCCGTGGAAAAGTCGATGAGAAAGATCGAAAGCCTTTGTGCGGCTTAGCTTTCATCCGCTTTGCACACAAGCTGTGCAAAGTTATCAAGTCTATTAGAATCAGCGTCTTACGGGATTGCTCTCGGGTTAAAGGGAAGAGCCGGAGGTCAACGTATCACGGAATCCAGCACCAATCAGTCTTTCCGCGGGTAATCGGCTCTCAAGGGACTTGCGCTTGGCTTCAACGGCCCGTTTGAGGAGTGTTCGGATATCGGTACCTTCGAAGATCTTTCCTGCGACTCTGACCTGATACTGCATTTTCTTCCTATCCTTTCGGTAAATGTTTTGGACCGCCATAGTTGTCAGTACTTTCTCATCAGCCCGACGACAACTCCCTGAACGCGGAGTTTCTCCGCATCAACATAGATCGGAAGCAGGGACTGGTTGGCAGGCTGTAAGCGAACCTGGCGGCCTTCTCGATAGAGCTTCTTGAGCGTGGCCTGTTCGCCGTCGATTAAAGCGACGACGGTTTCGCCATTACTGGCGTAATCGCGCTGCTCGACGATGATCAGATCTCCATCCTGGATATGTTCTTCAATCATGGAATCGCCTTCGACGCGAAGGACGTAGTTGTTTCCACGAGTAAGGAGGTTCTCTGGGACGTCGATCCACTCCGGTGTGGAGATGGCATCGATTGGCTGCCCTGCTGCAATCCGGCCCAGAAGGGGAAGTGAGTGCTTCTCTCCACCGTGCTCTTCAACCAGTTGGATGGACCGGGCACGGTTCATGAGGCGACGAATGAAGCCGCGTTCTTCGAGGACCTTGAGATGTTTGTACACACCGTTGAGAGAAGCTATGCCAAAGTGGTGGCCTATTTCCTCCAGCGCCGGAGAGTAGCCATGCTCTGCAAGGTAGTCTCTGATGAAATTGAGAATGTCGTTCTGTCTTTTCGTCAGTGGCATTTGGCCTCCAATCTAGGTGAAAGTATGGTGAAAGAAAGGTGTAAAGTCAAGAAGAAAGTGAAAGAAGGGTGAAAGTCTGGCGATTCTGGTATCGTGGGAGGATGAGAGAGGTGGATGCGGAAGCGCTGCGTGACGAGAACCGGCGGGTCGCCTGGCTTCGATGGAAGGGGGATTTGCTGCGGGCGGTGCTCTATCAGGATTCGTCGCTCGATTTGTCGGCGGCACGGCAGTTGGTCAGTGTGTTTCGAGAGGAGGTTGCGGAACGGTTTCCCGGGAAGGAGGGGACGTTTGACCTGATCCTGTGGCCGCGCTTTGATCGGATTCTGCGGGAGCGGTGGGGCGAAGGTCTGCATTCGCAATTGCATTGATGGTTGAGTGAAAGTGGGTGATTGTCCTAGGCTGTGAGGGCAGTGACGGTTGGGGGTATGGAATGCGAGCAGTGGTTCAGCGGGTGTCGCAGGCAAAGGTCACGGTGGACGGTGAAGTCACGGGTTCGATTGGCCTGGGCCTGGTGGTACTTCTGGGTGTTGGTGACGGCGACGAAGTGAGTGATCTCGAGTTTATGGAACGGAAGCTGATCGGTTTACGCGTTTTCGAAGACGACCAAGGTAAGATGAACCTCTCCATCGGTGATGTTGGAGGAAGCCTGCTGCTGATCTCGCAGTTCACACTTGACGGGGATTGTCGCAAGGGGAACAGGCCGAGCTTCACCCGGGCGGCCGTACCGGCCGAAGCGGTCCGACTGTACGAAGAACTGGCTCAGCGGATTCGGCAGCGGAGGATTCCTGTCGCGACCGGTGTATTTCAGGCCATGATGCAGGTTTCCCTGGTCAATGAGGGCCCGGTCACGTTGATCATTGACTCCAGGAAAGAGGTCTATTGAGGGGCCGTGGGCTGAATCGGTACTGCGGGTCTGCTGTTTGATTCCTCGAGGAATTCGGCCGGAAGGTTGGGGGCTCGAGAAGGCTCTCTGTCGAGGAGTAACTGTACCCGGGCTGTATCTCGGGTGGCCCGGACCCAGCGCTCCAGTTCCTGGGTCGTTTTCCGAACCGACAGGATCTGCCGAATCGTCTCTTCAACAATGGGGAGTTCGGGAACGGGCTGGTTGTTGAGTTGTAACTCGGGTATCAGCTCGTCCTTGTAATAGGCGTCGATCTCAGCTGGCAGAACGATGATAAAGGGCTCGAAGCGTAGTTCGATGAACTTGTTGACGATGATCTGCCGACGAATCATCGACAGGAAATCCTCTTCGCCGATACCGATCTCTGCGAGCTTGGCCCGGTAGCCTTCTTCCCCGGGAAATCTCTGTTTGTACAACGTGAGGTAGTTCTCGAGTTCGTTGTCTGTCACATTGATGAAGGGGGTTCGCAGGGTTTCCCGAGTGATCAGTTTCTGATTGATGAGCTGGGACAGGACTTCCTGGCACAGGGACGCTACCTCAGCTGGGTCGTCCGGGAGGCGGAAGCCTCGATAACGGATCAACCAAAGAATCTCCGAGTAAGTCACGATGCTGTCTTCAACGACGGCTGCAACCCGGTCGACGGGGTCCTGGGTGCGTGCTCCCGAGACCGTCCCGCAGGCCAGTACGAGCGCCAGCAAGCCGCTTAGAATGGATGACCGATGTTGAGAAAGAAGTTCCATCGACTGTACCCTTCGTAACCGGGTGGGTTGGGGTTGTAGGCCGCATCGATTCGAGCCGGCCCGATCGGAGTGTTGATTGACAATCCGAATCCGAAGGCGTGGCTCAATTTGACGGGCCCGGTTTTGACCAGGCTGGGAAACACGTTTCCCACATCGTAAAAGAGGTTCCCTCCGATGAAGCGGTAGATTGGAAACCGCAGTTCTGCATTGGCGATCGTCAGTGCATTTCCTCCCAGGGGGACTGGAGTCAGCTTCCCTTTGCCACGCTCGACGAGGATGACCTCGCCCGTTTCCGGGTCTCTCAACAGGGGGCCTGCAAGGTCAAGGGGCAGCCCCCTCAACGTGGTGGGACCTCCCGCGAAGAACCGTTCACTGATGGCCACTTCGTTTTCTCTTTCGTCCCGGCTTTCCTGCTTGGGACTTCCGTATGGCCGAATGACTCCGAGGCGCAGAGAAACGGCCAGTATCAGCTCACGCCAGAGGCGGGAGACGGGGTGATAGTAATGTCCCTGGGCGAAGAATCGAATGAACTGCTCCTGCGACCCGATGAACTTGGAAGCTAACTTGAGGTCACCGCTCACGAAGAATCCGCTGCGTGGATCGGCCGGCTGGTCTCTCGATTCATTCAGGTAAGACATCGAGAGACTGGACAGCAGCAGATTGTCTTCCTCTCGGTAGAACTCGGGTGGGACATCGAGGTCTTCGGGAAGGTTGAGGAGGACCCGTTCAAAGTTGTATCGGAAGAACAGCGATTCCCTTCGACTCAAGACTCTTTCGGTCTGTGCTGAAGCGATCGCCCGGAATGAATTGTATGGGCGCCCTCGAAAATTGACCCCATCCTCGGCCGATTCGATCCGTTCATCATTGTCAACCGTCAGGGAGAAGATCGTTGGACTCTTTCTTCCGAGCAGGCGCGCCATGCGATACGAGAGGTTTCCTCGCTGTCGGGTGGCACCGGCCCGCAGGCTGAAGGCCAGAGAGTTGCTCGATCCCCGGAGGTTGTTGACCGTCATGCCGAAGGTGCCGCGCAGTCCTTCCGCCTTGATCCCTTCAAAGTTGTAGCTGTAACCGAGTCCATAGAGGAGCGTGTACTTCCGGGCCTCGTCAACACTGAAGATCAGGGTTCGATTCTGGGAACTCTCATGATCGGGGACATCACTGAGATTTACCTTCCGGAAGATGGAAAGGTCGTAGAGATTGGTCTCGCTCCTCAGATTGCGGTCCACGGAATAGGGGGTTCCCGGTTCACTTAAGATCTCCCGGAAGATGACTCCCCTGCGGGTTTTCACATTTCCGACGACTACGACGTCACTGACAAAATAGCGTTTCCCTTCCTCGATTCGATAGGAGATGTCCACTTGTCCGGGTTCAGGGGTGGTCAGTTCGGGATCGAGATCTGCCTCGATATAGCCGAGGTTTGAGTAGAGGGAGAGGATGTTAACCCGGTTTTGAGCCAGGGCATACGGAGAAAACGGTCCTCCTGGTTCGAGGCTCATCTCCGCCAGGATGGTTTCGGTGGAAACCTCCTGGTTGCCGATCACCGTGATGTGCCGGACCCGACTGCGGACGCCCTCATTGATGACATAGACGAGGACCAGTTTCCCGTCCTCGGTATCGTAGCGGGGAGTGACCTCGGTTTCGAGAAACCCGAGTTGTTCATAGTAGAACCGAATCCGTTCCATATCTGAGGCCATGGTCTCGCCGGAAAGATTGCCTTTACCGAAGGCCCCGGGCTTCTGAGTGGCCATAATGGAGAGAAGGTTCCGGGTTGCAGCGCTCTGATTCCCCTCGAAGCGAATTCCCCTCAACTCGTATTTCTTCCCCTGGTCCACCTCGATCGTAATGCTTTCAGGTGAACGCTTTTCTCCGAGAGCGCTGATCTTCACATCGGCCAGAAGGTAGCCTTGGGACTGGAGGTCGGTGGTGATCCGATTGGCGGTCTCCTCCAGGGGTAGATCACCGATTGTCCGTTCACTGAACAGCGGTAGTCGAGCCAGATCCTTCCGCTGCAGCTGTATCCCCCTGATTTCGAGGTTCGTCCGTTCATGGGTGACGATGCGAAAGGTCAGCGCGACCGAGTTGCTGGTGGCATCGTAGCGGATGCCATTCCGCAGGTAGATCTCAGGGCGGAAGTACCCGATTAATGCGAGATGTTCTCTCAGCGACTCGAGGTCCTGGTCCCGGAGAGCTTCAGAGTAGAATTCTCCCTTCTTGAGTTTAACGAGCGATTCCACACTTTCCGGGCGGATGCTTCCGCTGATGTCGAAGTCGAGTTCCCTGACCGTCGTCCGGGGGCCGGCATTGACGTTGTAATTGATCTGAATGGTTGCGTTGGCGAAGTCGACTTCGTAGCCTGGTTCCGTCTGTGACGAGAAGTATCCCTGCCGTTTATAGAGTTCCCCCAGGCGTCGAACCGTTTCCTGGGCCCCTCGATTGGAAAACGGCTCTCCTTCTCGGAATGCCAGTTCACGACGGAGCAGGTTCGTGTTGATCTCGGTTTGACCGGAGAACGAGATTCCAGCGACCTTGAATCGGCGGATCAGGTCGACGGTGACATCGACTTGATCGGTCCCGATTGCCTCACCCCGGATCTGGATATCGTGAAAGATCTCAGTGGCGAAGAGGCGTGCAATGCTGTGATGGGCCTGGCTCAGGTCGAGGACTTCTCCTTCGTTCAGCAGAATCAGGGTTTCCAGGTCTTCGGGAGAGATCTGGTTGAGCGGACCATCACAGCTGATTCTCACATCGCGGATAATCCGGCCCTCTAGTTGATCCAGGGTCTGAGCCGAAGCGGCAGTCCCCACCAAGGCCATGGTCAAGACCTGGATCAGGCCGGCCAGCAGTGAAAGCGGGAATCTGGTGAGAGGCTGGGGCTTGATCATTTTAGTGCTCAGAACCGCTTTCTGAATTTGAAGTCCATGGCTACTGTGCCATCACTCTGGCTGGTTCCAACCAGGGTTAACCAGTTGGTGAGGCGGTATTCAACGATGAGAGTCTGGTCTTGCAGGTCGCCGCCCAAATTCGTGATGTAGGTGACATCGAGTCCTTTCGTGATCGTCTTCCCGAGTGTGACCCTGGCCCCGGGATCCCGGTCCCTGCTGCTGTCCACGAACGGGTCGATCGAAAACTTGTTGAGTCCGAAAAGCCGGTTCGTCTGGGTGGAGATCGCCTCCCCCAGGGCGCGGCTCAAGAGCGTGCCGGCACCGTACACAGCGAGCGAACTGGAAGCGGTCTGAGAGCCGCCGGTCCCGAAGAGTTCCTCCTGTGTCTGCCCTGACGTCAGCAGGGTAATGATATTGGCGGTTGAGAGGGGAGGATCTGAGCGGAAAGAGCTCTTCAGGTCATCGGTTGAACCTCTCAGGAGAATCGTCACGGTGAATTCGCGGACCTCAGTCTCAGCTTCGATGTTCAGGTAGGGTGTAGTGACCCGGGGATTGTTGAATGACAGGATTCCCCGGGTGACATCGTAGGTGTTGCCCTCGAAGAAGAGGCTCCCTTCGTCGACCGTCAGGGTTCCCAGGATGACCGGATTGTTCAACGTCCCGACAACGGCGAAATCCCCACTGGCAACGACATCTGCCAGATTGTTCTGAACGCGAAGACTTCGGTAAGCCTCGATATCGATGTCGAGTGCTATGTCATCGGGCCCGGAACTGGGAACGGCCGCTGCCCGTCCTCTCGCAATTCTCAGGATCAGGTCCGCGACCGAAACATCGTCGAGGTACTCTGCGGAGCGGATGTAGACAGCGCCCGAAATGAGCTGAGAGGCTTCACTTTTGACCAGGTCAAGATTGACGTCGAGGACCGAAACCAGCCCGTCCACGAATTCGAACCGGAGTCCATACCCATAAGCATTGACCTGCCAGCGCGTTGGAGCAAACCCGTCGAGAAAAATCCCACCTTCCAAAGAAAGGGACCCGTAAGCAGTATTCGCGGTGAAGGAGTCGATCGAGATTTGGTTCGTAGTGAACTTGAATTCGCCCTGGACCTCACTCAGGCTGATCGGAAGTGCTGGGTGGCTGAGCTGCCCGTTTTCGATCTGGATGTTTCCCACAATACGTGGGTCCTCCAGGCTGCCGACGATATCGGTATCGATGATTCCGAGGCCCGACATGGCACCTTCGTCAAGCAGCGTTCCGGTGAGCTGAAGGTTGACCTCGCCTTCGATTTTCAGCGAAATCTTGCCGTCGCCCTTGAGGTCAAGCTGTCCCGATCCCGTGAGGTCTGTCCCCTGTCCGGTGATATGGATTCCCGGGATATCCAGGGTACCGTTCTGAAACTGAATTGTATCGATCCCTTCGATCTCCACGGGCGAATGACGGGTGATCAGGTGGGCGCTCTTCAGGTCGAATTCCACCCGGGTCGCCGCCGGCTCCTTCAACGTACCGGTGGCAACCACCATTCCCGAAAGGGTTCCCGAGAACTCCGGGGTTTGCTGGAGAGCCTCGGAGAGAGCGGTCTCGACTGGGATCTCCTCGAGATCCATCGTCATCGTGAACGAATAAGGGTCCTGGAGTTGCAGGTTTCCACTGGCACGCAAGGGGAGGCCGACGGCCTGAAATCCCAAGTCGACCTGGGCCATCTGCCGGCGGGCTGTCGAGGTCAGAGTGACATCTTCGATTGTCTGCCCCGCCAGCTTCACCTCGGGCAGGTGTGCGTCCAGATCGATCTCGAGATCGGGGTAGGTGCCCTTGCCTCGGGCATCGAACTTCAGCATCCCTTCGACTGTGGGCGTGCCGTCCTCCTCTGAACGAAGGGCCCGAATGGCCGCAATGTCGAAGCCCGACCCTCGGACATCGAAGGAGGTTGCTCCCTGGGAAAAATCATAACGGCCGGTTCCCAAGAGTTGTCCTCTGAGTGTCGCCATCTCTAATCTTCTGACCTCGACAACCTGATCCTTCAGCCCACCTTCCACGATTAAACGGTCGATCGATTCACCCCAGGCATCGGCCTTTTCGATCAAGGCCTGGACAGTTGCAGCAAAGCCGGACTCGGAGCTCCAGGTGAACTCTCCACTGCCCGAAAACAGGCCTTCGAGACCTTCTGGAATGTCGGGAAGGTGGGGCCGGAGGCCACCGATGGAAGCCCGTTCCAGTCGCACCCGTCCCCGAAGGGGTTCCTCGGGCGTCATCGTTGCGGGGATCGAGACAGATCCGGTTGCCCGGTAGTCTACTGAGACTACTTCAACATCTTCGAGGGAGACATAGCCGGGTTCGTAGTGGACCGTGCTTCTGATTCGGCCGAGTGGTACACCGTCATAGCTTGCCTGCTCGAGTCGAGCGACTGCATCGATCGTGAGACCCGGTTCCTCGGGTAAGCTCAAGTCAGCCGTAATCGCCGCAGGTCCAGCGACATCGAACGGATAGTCGGTTTGCAACTGAGGGTCGACCAAGCCCAGGCGTTCGGCGATTTCCAGCAACTCGGACGCTTCCTCGGACTGTAGTTCAGTCTTGAGATTCAGTACCCCCGAGTAGGGGAATTCCATCTGGTAGGACGCCGTTGATCCCGGTGTCGTGAGAAGGCCTTCTGTCAAATCCAGACGGTGCAGGTCAAGATCCAGAACGGTGTTACCTGTAAAGGGGACCGCGACAGTATTGTCGGCCGTGTCGGATGCTTTGATATTGCCGCTGTAGGTGGCTGACCCCCTGCCTTTCAGTTCTGCGAATTCCATCGATGGCCAGGAGAAGTCGACGTCGGCACTGACTGTCCCCGTGATCGGAAGCGGGGGAGCGTCTGCTAACCTCAGCAGTGGACCGATCCGGCCTCCTTTTAGTGTCGCTGCAAATCGGGACTGACCCTCCTTCCAGGCCAGCTTTCCTCCAATGGAAAGGATTCCACCGAGGTATTCGCCCGAAAGTCGCTCGGTGAAGAGCGCCTCGTTATCGATCGTCACGCTCCCATTCAGGGCTTTGATTGCAAAGCGATCGATGCTGAGATCCGATGTGGTGACTTCGCCCTGGTAGGTAACGTGAGAGCCTTGACCGAGGGCTTGACCTGTCGTGCGAAGTACTCCGGCGGATACGGCGGAAAGGAAATCCAGGGTTGAGGGCTGGCCCAGGTCGGTTTCCAAGTCGACATCAAAGCGGTAATCCAATTGGCTGAGGCTCGAGAACTCGCCGCTGACGCTGGCGTTCAACGAATCTGATTCGATCCTGGTTTCAGCCAGTTCCAGTCGATCCGACGAGAGACTGAAGTCCGTCGCAATCCGCGAGATCGGAAGCGTAATGGAATCGACGGCAATGCCTTCCAGCTTCAGATCGACAGAGCCGGAATACTGCTCACTGCGTCGCTGGTAAGACGCCTGCAGATCGAGTCCTCGCGCTACCGTCGAGAAGCTGATGACCTCCTGGTTCAGGCGGATTGTGCCCTGATCGATGGACAGCAGTTCGAGTATGAGTCGCTTCGAACGGTCCGTCTCAGGCTGTTCGGGGCGGGCTGTTGCGGTCTCCGGAGCAAACATGTTGAGCAGGTTGAGCCGGCCATTTTCATCCTGAAGGAGTCTGAAAATCGGGCGCTGCAGGGAGATCCGGTCAATATCCGGCCGCTCGGCCAGGAGATCGGCTATCGAGAAATTCACTGTAATGGTGTCGATTTCGATCGCGGGCTCAATGGTTGGGACGGCCCGATTGGTGAGGCGTAGATCGTGGATTTGGGCTGAGCCGCTCCAGACGTCGAGATCGATCTTGCGAATCTCAACCTGGACATTGAACCGGCTCTCCAACTCACCGATCGCTCTGATTCGGGCTTGCGATTCGAGCCATTCCGACTGAACGAGAAACAGCAACGAGCCTACTGCAAGAACGATCAGTAGTCCCGTGATCCCCAAAATCCAAATAAGAATAGAGTGTCTTCTGGCTTTCACCAATCAACCGCCATGTTATCAGAATTGAGTATACCTATACCTTTTAGGGCTTCGAGGGCGTTGGATGGACGAATGTTGACAAAAGTTGGCACCAGTGGGTAAGATTTTACGTCCTTTCAGTATGAGAATAGACGGGTTCTTTACCGATCTTGGGTTCGATCCGTTAGAGCTGGTCGATTTGAAGAGAACTGAACGTCTATTTGCCCAATTAGAATTTTCGCGCTGGGGTTGTAAGGTTGTCGATTAGCAAGGAAATCGAACTACGCTTTTGTAGCGATGTTGGCTTGGTTGATCTCTTACAGGAGTTCTCCGACAGTGTCTCAAAGGCAGCCGGGTTTGATGCTGATGGTCAGTATTGGATCGGTTTGGCCGTCCGGGAAGCAGTCACCAATGCCATCTTGCACGGAAATAAGGAAGATCGTTCGAAGGTAGTTGAGCTTGCCTTCGGAATTTGTGAAGATCGCTTGAGAATAGTTGTCCGAGACCAGGGGAAAGGGATTGACGAATCGAAAATTCCTGACCCACTGGACCCCAAGAATTTGCTAAAAGCAGGAGGAAGGGGTATTTTCTTCGTGCGATCTTTTATGGATAGTGTTAAGTTCAGGTCTCGCCCGGAAGGCGGCCAGGAATTGATAATGGAAAAGTTACGCAGTCAGAAAAATCAGGGAGAGCAAGAATGACGATTGATACTCGTACTGCCAATGGTGTGACGATCTTGGATATTCATGGCAAGATCACGATCGGCGAAGGAAGTGCCGAGATTCGGAAGACCGTCCGTGACCTTCTTCAGGCTGGTAGAAAGAATATCCTCTTGAACATGGGCGATGTCAGTTACGTTGACAGTTCCGGAATTGGTGAATTGGTCAGTTCCTACACCACGGTCACCAATCAGGGCGGCGACTTGAAACTGCTCAACCTGACCAAGAAGCTTCAGGAACTGCTGGCGATTACCAAGCTGCTGACAGTGTTTGACTCGTATGATGACGAAGCCGAAGCCTTGGCCAGCTTCGCCTAGACTTGATCGCTTTTTTGAATAAACCCGTATTTTGAAGTGAGCCGGTCGGTTTGCGCTGCAAACTCGGTCGGCTCTTTGTGTGTCTAGCCCTCTAACGCGATGGAACAAATTCTTGCCGAGTTCCTGTCTGGGCTGCACTGGCTGCTCCTGGCCGGGGTCATTACTGGTTGTCTGGCGATGCTTGCCCGTGCGGCGGACTGGCTGGTGGATGAAGCTGTCATTCTTTCCGAACGCTCGGGACTGCCAAAGGTTGTCATTGGAGCCACTGTTGTCAGCCTGGGGACGACGACTCCTGAGGCTGTCGTATCGGTCCTGGCAGCGCTTCAGGGACATCCTGGACTGGCATTGGGAAATGCCGTTGGCTCAATCATCTGCGACACCGGACTCATCCTTGGTGTTGCCTGCCTGATCTCGCCTCTGCCACTCGATCGCCGGATCGTCAACAGGCAGGGGTGGATCCAGTTCGGTTGTGGGGTCCTCCTGGTTGTAGCCTGCGTACTGGGTAGCGACTATGCGCTCATCTTTTCCGAAGGAGGTCTGTTGCCTCGTGGAGTGGGCTTTCTCTTCCTGGCACTGCTGTTCGTTTACCTGACGATGACGGTCCGTTGGGCACGAAGTGAAAATGGGTCATTGCCCTTGGAACTGGAGCTGGCGCATTCAAAGGAAGAGAGTTCTTCTGTCGTCGTTATCCTGTCCAAACTCGTCGCTGCAATCGGGGTGGTTGTGGTGGCTTCCTGGCTGTTGATTCCCTCGGTGGCGGAAGCGGCAACCCGCCTGGGGGTTCCCGACAGCATCATTGCAGCGACCATCGTGGCATTTGGAACCTCTCTACCGGAACTGGTGACCGCGGTTTCAGCCGCCCGTCACGGACATGGGGAACTGGCCGTTGGAAATATCATAGGTGCCGACATCCTCAATGTCCTGTTCGTGGCCGGCGCATCAGCTGCGGCAACCGCCGGAGGACTCGCGGCTCCCCCTCATTTCTTCACCCTCTACTTTCCGTCGATGATCCTGATTCTCGTGGTTTTTCGAATCGGAATCTTCTCGTCGCAGAAGTACCTCAAATGGCCATTTGGTGTGATTCTTCTGGCCACCTACGGGTTGGTCACCGTCTTGAGTTACGTCTGGAAGTAGCTTTCGATGTCTCTGCCGCAGTCTAGATATTCTTCGAGATATCGTTGAAGATCACGATACTCATCAGCAGGATCAGGAAGATGAACCCGACCTGGAAGATGCGTTCCTTGACCTGAAGGCTGAGATCTCGCCCCATCAGGGCTTCAATCCCGAGCAGGGCAATCACTCCGCCATCGAGGATCGGGATCGGCATCAGGTTGAAGATTCCCAGCTGCAGAGAGATCAATGCCATAAATGCAACCAGGGTCTGAAAGCCCGCGGATGCGGCCTGTCCGGAGAACTTGGCGATCTCGATCGGACCCGACATCATCTTGATGGAGGTCTCTCCCGTCAAGAGCTTGCCAATGATGCGGAAGGTCAAGCCGGTCAACTGGACATTGCGCTCCGTCGCCTTCGCGATGGCTGCAAAGAGCCCGTAGTGCTCAGTTGTAGTCTCGCCAGATGTCAGTTGGGCGATCGAGATGCCGAGACGGGCCTTGCCCTCGATATCAACCGGAGTGATGCTGGCCTCAAACGTTTCGTCCTGTCGCTGCAGAGTGAAGTCAACCGGCTCTCCCTGGGATGAGGCGATCAGATCCAGGATCTGGGGCAAGTCCTCGAGGACGATATCACCCTTGCGCGCCTTGACTATGATGTCGCCTGGCTTGAGACCGGCCTCTTCGGCAGGGCCGGGGACGACCGAAGTGATCGTGCTGAAGACTGGAGGCAGGATGCCGATATCGCCGGCACCCGTCCGATCATCTTCCTTCACGGTCACGAGTCGTTCGAAGGTAGTCCCGCCACGTTCAATCGTTACGGGGATCGTGCGCCCCGGGTTGGTGGCGATTGCGATCTGAACCGCCTCCCAGGTGGGAGTCACCACTTCGTCGACGGTCTGGACCCGGTCTCCAATTTCGATTCCCGCTTCAGCGGCCGGGGAATCGGAAACGATGTATCCCACAACGGCAGGTTGGCTCAAGTGGGCGGGTACCTGGATCCCGATCATATAGTTGACTGCAATCAGTACGATCGCCAGGAAGATGTTCATCGCCGGGCCGGCAATTGCAACCGCGAAGCGATGGCTCTTGGGACGCGAGAGGAATTCCTCCTCGTTACCGCTCAGGTCTTCGTCATAGTTTTCTCCCCGCATTTTGACGAACCCCCCGAGGGGAAGCAGGCTGACACGGTAGTCCGTTTCTCCCATCCTGAACCCGAACAGGCGGGGGCCAAAACCGAGTGAAAAGACATCGACTCGAATGCCGAGATACTTCGCCATCAAGTGATGCCCGAGTTCATGTATGAAAATCATGACCCCAAGCACGAAGATGAATGAGGTAACAGTCCAACCAAGTGATTGCAGGATCTCCAAGTTCCATTCCTTCCCCGGTTCATATGACCGGGCTGTTCAACTATCGAATCTAATATTGTATCAACTCTAGACGTTAGAACGTGGGATCAGTTTCAAACACCGCTGTGAAGGGCTATCTGGATTCCACGATCTCGAGCGCGGAACGTCGGGCATCACGATCCACTTCTGTGATCAGTTCCAGACTCTCGACTTCAAGGGGGGAGTGGCGGTCAAGAACGGCTTCAATTACTCGTGGGATCTCGGTGAAAGGGATGACCCCTTCCAGAAAGGACTGGACAGCGATTTCATTGGCCGCATTGAGGGCTGCAGGAAAGGTCCTTCCCTCTTCGAGCGCTCGATAGGCAAGTCTGAGACAAGGGAACCGGTCGGTATCGGGGTCTTGAAAGGATAGGGCCTGAAGCGTGGAGAGGTTCAAGTCAGGCAGCCGGGAATCCCATCGCTCGGGGTATCCGAAGGCGTACAGGAGACAGGTTCTCATGTCGGTGATGCTCATCTGCGCCAGCATCGTCCCATCCAGGAACTCGACGATTGAGTGGATCACCGATTGCGGA
>CP070717.1:3073095-3083332 GCA_020350445.1 Acidobacteriota bacterium
ATCTCGACAGAGGTTTGCGGGTTCTGGCCAATCCGGACCGCGAACAGCAGGGCTGGATGAAGGTTGTCACTCAGAACGATCCCACAAAAAGAACTCGGGCGGCTGAGGAGTATTTAGAGGAGTTCTCGGAAGGGATTCACGCTCCGATGGCTCATGCCCTTCTGTCGATTGCTTACGCCGAAGCCCAGAACCCCGGCCCAGCGACCAGGCACGGGGAAGCAGCCCTGGCAATGTTGCCCACCATGATGCCGCCTCTCGAGTACGATCCTGCCAGTTGGCCGATGCTCCGAGATGGGTTGCTGGTCGATGCCTACTACGGCGCGGGCACAGCGTACCTCTTTAGGGCGTTTGGTGGAGAGTCGCAGCATGTCAGCAAGGCGATGGCATACCTCACCAGGGCAACCGAAATGAGTCCCAGGGATGAACGCAGTCACCTTCGTCTGGGCTTTGCTCATGAGGTCTTGATGAAGAACCTTGAGGAGGCCCTGCTGGAATACGCCCGGGCGGCTGCGGCGAATGGTCCCAACAGCCTCAAAGCGCGCCAGCATCTCGAGCAGGTCTACCAGAGGCTCTACGGGAGCAACAAGGGCATGGAGAAGCTGATTTCCGACCAGAAGAAGATCCTGGGTGGTTGAAAACAGACAGCGGGCTCCGTGCCGAGAGTCTTGAATGATAGGAGCACAGGATCACCAATCTGCCCGTATCGATAACTTACCTACCAAGACAAAGCCAGAGCGACAGCCACTCCAGGCCGGACTGGAGACGAGGCTTAGGCCCATAAAGCTTTCCAGGGTAATTCTTGCCAAGGGGGAAACAGTTCCAGCGGGCTGGAGCTGTTTCCCAGTGGGCACAACCACGCGCACAAACAAGCCCAATGGGGATTTTTCGAGCACCATTCTGAGAAGAGAGCAACCGGCCGATTAGCCCGTCAGACGGGCATCTTGGGATCTGCCCGGTGCGGGAACTCCTAACCGATGGGCTTGGCCGGGATAAACTGGAAGCTCAGGCTCAGCCTCTCCAACTGTCTGGATGCCTGCTCAGATGCATCACTGCAAGAATCAGTAACTGCTTCCCGTCAACAGCGTAAACAAGAGCGTATGGGAATCGGTTGAGGCGACAGCGCCTTGTATTCTCGGATAGACGATGCCAAGCCTCCGGATGAGACTTTATTCGCTCAATGGCCCGCTTCAACTCGGCGGCGAACTCGAAGCCCAGTCCCGGCGACTGTCGATTGTAATAGTCAACTGCCTCTCTGAACTCAACTTCCGCAGGACGCAGGAAGTGAATCTTCAACGTTGCGTGCCCTTGTTGATTCGATCAAAGACGTCTTCGAAGGAAGTCGCTTCAATCTCGCCCGCTCGATAGGCGGAAAGCCTCTCTTCGACTTCAACAGCCCACGCGCCATCAACAGAAGGATCGGCGGGCTCGAAGGTGGCGTACAGCTGCTCCAATAATTCAGCCCGTTCGACCGGCTCCAACCGTTTCGCCTCTTCCAAAATCTGGCGTATCGTCATAGTTCGATTATAGCCCAGCGGGCCAAATGAGCATTAACCGGGACTCTCTTCAGCAGCAGAATGACTCCGAACTCATCTCGTGTCGGCTCCACGGTGAAATGAGATCGGTCCTCTGCGGTGCACACGCAGCCAAAGGACAGGATGATCATCGGCAACAAGAGCCTCTTCATGAAAACCTCCTTGAGAAAGAGTGATCAAGCTTGAGCCTGGACCCGCATTATAGTCAGCCCAGAACACCGCGGAAAGAGAGATTCCAGCAAGACCGGGAAGCGACCGCAGGGTGCCGGACGCCGAGACCCACCCACAGAGCTGCAACGCTCGAACACGGCGAAGCAATCCGCTTCCGGGCCGCGCCTCAGGCCCGGGCCACAGTGGACGGGGGCCTGAAAGGCACCCCGCTTCGAATGAGGTATCGTGGGCGTACGCAGGTCAGAAGATCGACTGCTCTTCCCCCGGCTCCAGTTCCAGCGGGTATCGGCCGTCGAGATACTGTACGACACAACGCCCACCCGACTCGGACCGAATCAGGGCCTTCGTGATTTTCCCATTCTCCCAGGCAAAGTCCAATTCGAATCCGCCCCGGGCTCGAATTCCGTCCACAGAACCTGCAGTCCAATCATCTGGGAGAGCCGGAAGAAGCCGGATCAGAGGCGAATCTCCCGTCGTTTCATGACTCTGCACCAACATCTCAGCGATCGCCGCACATCCACCGAAATTCCCGTCTATCTGGAGTGGTGGATGGCTGTCGAAGAGACTGTCCAGCGTACTCTTGGAGATCAGCTGGCGCAGATTGTCATAGGCCACATTGCCCCGGCCAAGCCGGGCATACAGCCCCGTAATCCAGGACCGGCTCCAGCCGGTGTGCCCTCCACCGTGCTCCAACCGGTATTCGAGACTCTTTTCCACCGCTTCCTTAAGTGTCGCGTCCTGGAAGGGAAGAATCTGGTTGCCGGGATACACACCCAACACATGGCTGATGTGCCGGTGTCCCGGTTCCGGTTCCTCGTACTCCCGGCGCCACTCCATCAATCTGCCTTTGGAGTCGATTCCCGGCATGTACAGTTCCTCCAAGACCCCCTTGGCCTCCTTAACCAGAGGCACATCCTGCCGATCCAAGACCGCCGCGGCCTCGAGAAAGTCTGTGATCACCTGGCGGATCAGGAACTGATCGAAGGAGTTTCCCACGTTGATGGCGGCGATCCGCCTTTCTCCATCACTTTCGTAACTGAACCGGTTTTCGGGCGAAGCAGACGGCCCGGCAATCCACTGGCCCGTTTCAGAATCCCGCTGCAGCCAGCTGAGGCAGAACTCCACGGCCAGTGACTGAAGGTCCCAGAGCGTCCCCTCCAAGAACACACGGTCTTGCGTGAAACGGTAATGTTCCATGCCATGGGTGACGACCCACTGCCAACAAAGAAGACTGCCTCCCCAGAACACCTCCGAGCTCATAATCCGTGCCTGGGCCCAGGCGTCCGTCGCATGCCCGGTGCAGACGCCGCGGCAACCGAGTTTCTCGGCCATCTCCTTACCGGCGGGAACCAGCATTTCGGCAAAATCCAGCAGCGGCCGGTGCAACTCTGAGAGGTTGGTCACTTCCGCCGGCCAGTAGTTCATCTGGATATTGATGTTCAGGTGATAGTCGCTCTTCCAGGGAGCCTCGAGAAACGGGTTCCACTTGCCCTGGAGATTGGCGGGAAGGCTTCCCGGTCTCGATGAAGCCACCAGCAGGTACCGTCCAAACTGGAAGTAGGCTTCCAGCAGGTCGGGGTCCGCTTCTCCCCGGGAATACCGCTCTCGCCGCTGGCCGGTCGTCATCTTCTTCACTTCAGGGGGTGTTTCGCCCAGGTTCAGCCGGCAGCGCTGCATATAGCTTCGATGACCTGCAACGGACTTCTGGATCAGGTCTTCAATCGCCAGGCCGCCGGCCCGGTCGAGAATTTCTTCCGCCCGGCTCTGCCAGCCGGACTCGATCCGTCGAAGCGGACTGTCCCGGTTGTAATCCGTTGAAACGGTCATCAGAGCCGTGACCGTCCGGGCTCCTCTCACCTCGAGAAAGCCATTCCCGCTGGTTAACTCCCCCTGCTCATGACGGATTCGGGCCCGCCCGAGGAACCGGGTCCCCTCGGAGTAGGATCTCCCTTCAAGGACGACTTCTGCCTGCCCCTCCAGCAACAGATCCGAATCGACCACCCGGGCGGACAGCAGCTCCTCCACTTTCCGGGATGGGCTCTCCTTCTGCTGTTCACTTTCGATAGCCAGTGGACGGTTCAGCTCAAACCTCATATGCAATCCGCCGGGACGGTTCCCGGAAAGGTGTACGACAATCAGATCGGAGCCAGCGCTGGCCAGCAGGTCCCTGGTGACAACTCCATCACGGAATTCAAGGATCGTCCGTGCAATCCCCTCATTGAGATGGAGCTCCCGCCGAACTACGGGTTCTCCATCTCCGGGGCTCAGGTCTGTGACCCACAGATTTCCCACCGGTTGGTAACTGCTGGGCCGATGGCCGCTCAGAATTCCTTGCTTGAATACAAGGTCTGCTTCTTGGTACCGCCGCTGCCGGACCAACTCCGAGACCTTCGCAATGACATCGGCGCTGTCCTCCGGCATCCCTTGAGGATCGACCTTGGCCCAGATGCTCTCCTCGTTGAGCAAGATGCGTTCTCTGGGGTAGTCGCCGAAGCTCATTGCCCCCAGACGGCCATTGCCCACCGGATAAGCCAGTTCCCAACTTGCCGCCGGCTTGTCGTCCGTGATCAGGCAGGGCTCCAGTTCTGGCTGGGCTGTGGAGCAATTCGCGTAAACAGCTAAACTGAAGAGAATAGGGAGGTATTCCGAGGATCGTCTAAACATCGGCTTCTCCAACGGCACGGGTTGAGTCGTACGACCGGTGAATGTTGTCCGGACATAAAGATACCGGAAGCTGTCGTTCGATCCAATCCGAGAAGACCCCTCCGGCTGGGGGGTCGACCCTGGGCGCACGCCGCGAGCAGTTGATGGGATCCGGTGTCGAGTGCTTGCTCGGGCGGCCCATTAAGGCCCAGCGCAACCGTCGGGGAGTCCAGGACTGCTTTTGGCTGCCTGGACGAGTCTCCTCAAGACGGCGGACACTGCGGCAAGAGCATCGGGGAAAGGAGTCGGCAACGCATCTCCCAGGTTCGCTGCAGCCCTCACAGTGTCAGCCTCGAAACCAACTCGCGGGAACTGTGTCATCCGAGTCCCCTGTCTCTTCTGCTTCTCCTGCGCCGCGCTCTGTAACCGTTATTTCTGTCCGGGTCAGCCAAGTTGTGGTGCCACTTGGCTGGCTCGACTTCACACGGGCCAGTTGAGTGCACCCTTTGTTCTTCCACCGATTCTCTGGCTATCTCG
Source organism: Acidobacteriota bacterium (assembly GCA_020350445.1). Classification (GTDB taxonomy): domain Bacteria; phylum Acidobacteriota; class UBA6911; order RPQK01; family JAPXNP01. Next base: position 3,077,979 of record CP070717.1, read on the forward strand.
CGAAGACTCCTCAGATGTAGAATAGAGGAGAATGCTCCCTGAATGGAGGGTTGGGCCATGCTCGGTCGGACTTTCTGTTTCTCTCGAGTGTTTCTGTGTGCTGGAGTGCTTCTCGTCGGGTTTACAGAGCTCCTTCAGGCCACGGGCAAATGGCATACAGTCGGGCCCTTCGGGGGAGTGGTCAACGTCGCGGCCGTCGACCCGGTCTCTCCTTCCGTCCTATACATCGGATCCCCAGGGGGCCTCTTCCGCAGCACGGACTCCGGCCAGAACTGGGCTGCTGTCAACACCGAACTGGACATCAGAACGCTCGTGATCGACCCACTGACTCGATCGATTCTGTACGCGGGAACCGGAACCGCAAAAGGGGTGTTCCGCAGCACGGACGAAGGTCGGAGTTGGCAACCGGTTAACGGAGGTTTGACGCATGCAGCTGCCAAGTTGGTCATCGATCCGCTCAATCCTTCGACCCTTTATGCGGCCACCTGGGGCGGCGGGATTTTCAGGACGGCCGATAGCGGCACAACCTGGGTTCCCGTGAACAACGGCTTGACTGCGGAACGATTCCTGGAATTGGCAATCAACCCGGTCAATCCTTCTATCCTCTACGCCGGAGCTCCTGCGGGCCAGCGGTGGGACAGAATCGGGGGACTGTTTCGCACAATCGACTGTGGCCAGAGTTGGACGCGAATCGACGACTTTGGATGCGACCAGATTAATACGATCTTGATTGATCCGGAGAACCCGTTAACGGTCTATGCAGGAACCGGATTTGCCGACACTTACGCTTGTCCGACTGGGATTTTTCGCAGCACCGACGGCGGTGACAGCTGGTCCTCGATCAATAGCGGCCTTCCCTCCCCATTTACCGTGGACACGCTCGCAGCCGACCCCTTGAACCCGTCCATCCTCTACGCTGGAAACTATCTGGGCAAATTTGTTCGCAGCATCGATGCGGGCGAAAGCTGGGTCGTAACAGCGGCCTACCAGCCGGCTTTTTGGCTGGTGATTGATCCACTCAATCCCTCGATCCTCTATGCAGGGAACAAGGGAGGCGTGTTTCGCAGCCCGGATCAAGGCGAGACTTGGGTAGAGGTCAATAACGGATTGATCGGAGGCTACCAGATCAGGGCCCTGGCGATGGACCCGAAGACCCACCCGACGCTTTATGCCGGAGAAGATGGAGCCGGAATGTTTCGCAGCCCGGACGCCGGGCAGACCTGGACTGTCATCAATAACGGTCTGATGAGAGGGGGCAATGTTGCCGATCTGGCCATTGATCCCTTGAATCCGGCGGTCCTTTTTACCGTGAGTGCCTCCGGGGAGCTTCATCGCTCGCTGGACGGAGGCAACAGCTGGAAGGAATTGGATCGGATCTGGTGTGTCGCCGATTCGGTGGTGGCAATTGATCCGAAGAACCCTTCGACCGTCTACGTCGCAACAGCATACCCTTGGAATGATGCCTGCCCGGCGGGGATCTTTCGCAGCAGCGACCGGGGCAAGAGCTGGGTTGCCGTCAACAGCGGGCTTACCACTCGCGATGTCCGGGCGCTGGCGATCGACCCGATCGAATCTTCCATCCTCTATGCCGGTACTGGAGCTGGAGTATTTCGCAGCGTCGACCAGGGCCAGAGTTGGACGGCTGCCAGTAATGGCTTGGTCGACCTGGCCACCGAAAGCCTGACCATCGACCCGATCACTCCCTCCACCCTCTACGCCGGAACCGAGGGCGGCGTCTTCCGGACGACCGACCAAGCTCAGAGCTGGAGTCTGGCGAACGGCGGCCTCGGGAGCTTCGTCGCTGAAGTTCTGGTCGTCGACCCCACCACTCCCACCACTCTCTACGCCGGAACGCAAGGCGCAGGAGTGTTCAGGACCACCGACGGCGGATTCCGTTGGACATCGATGAACCAGGAACTTACCTACCTCAACGTGAACGACCTGTTGGTCGACCCGGTCGACCCTTCCATGATCTACGCCGGGACGGCAGGGGGTGTGTTCGTCTACCGTCCCGCTTACGCCTCCACGTTTTACTTCCCACAGGTCGGCGATGGGACTTCAGGGCAGATTCAGTTCCAGTCAACCTTAATTCTGGTGAACACCGGCCCGGATAGCCCGGTCCGGGTGGAGTTCTACAGTGCACCAGACGGCGAACCCATGGCGCTTGCGCTGGAGGATCTGGGGACCCGCTCGGTTTTCGAGTTCGACCTCCTGCAAGGCGAATCGATCTCTTTGGCTACGCCTGGGACTGAAGCGCTTCAGGTGGGCTACGCGCGTATCCTGGCCGACGAAGGGGTCGATGGAGTGGCCGTTTTCCGGCGGACCGACCTGGCCACGGGAATTGCCCTTTACGAGGCCGGTGTGCCCGCCTCGTCGGTGCTGAACGATTTCTCGCTCTATGTCGATTCGCTGGGTGCGCGTGACACCGGGCTGGCGCTGGTCTATCCCAAGCTGGATCCACCCCAAGCCTCAGCCCAACCGCAAGAGGCAAACGTGACCATTCGACTGGTTGATCGGGAAAACAATCTGGTTGCGGAAAGGACCCTGGAAGATCTCGAGCCGGGGAGTCAGCGGGCTCGCTATATCCACGAACTGTTTGAGGATCCCCTGATGCGAACTCAAGCTTGGGAGATGCAGGGGATGCTGCAAGTGGAAAGCGACCAGCCCGTAGCTGCGGTCACCCTCCGGCAGTACGACGAGCCCTCCGAAGAGTTTCCCCTGGAAGTGCCCTTGTTGACCACCTTTCCGGTTGTTTCGGGGGTCCCGGAAAGTTTTCGGCCTCTCGAAGCCGGGGAATCGTCCTCCCTCTATTTCCCCCAGTTTGGTGATGGGGCCGAGGGCGCCATTCAGTTTCAGTCAACCCTGATTCTGATCAACACGGGTCCGGACAGCCCTGTGCGTCTGGAATTCTTCCGGGGCCCCGACGGTGAGCCGATGGCCTTAACACTCGGAGAACTGGGAGTGGGCTCGCTCTTTGAGTTCCAGCTAAAGCAAGGATCTTCGATCTCTCTGCAGACTCCAGGGACCGGAGCGCTACAGGTCGGATACGCCAGAGTGGCGGGGGGCCCGGGCCTTGGGGGCGTGGTCGTGTTTCAACGGACGGATCGGAAAACAAGGATTCTGCTCTATGAAGCAGGCGTTCCGGCCACCCAGCCACTGCGAGACTTCACACTGTTTGTGGACTCCTTGGGCTCAAGGGATACCGGATTTGCTCTCGCCTACCCTGCTTCTGATACGGGCACTTCCCCGGCGCTGGTGCCGGATGCGCATGTGACGCTTCAACTCTACGACAAGCAGCACCAGCTCATCGCTGAACAGGAGTTGGAACCGCTCCCGGAGGGACGCCATATGGCACGCTTTGTCCACGAGATCTTTGACGATCCCGCTGTGAAGGCTCAGGCAAAGGAGATGGAAGGGATCCTCGTCATCACCAGTGACCAGCCCCTGGCTGCCGTAACCCTGAGGCAGAACGACGATCCGCAAAAGCAATTTCCCGATGAGGTGCCCATATTAACGGCCTTCCCGGTGATGAAAGGGAGACCCTGAGTGACCTGCTGGCCTGGCTCTCGGGTGTGACTATTCAGACGTAGTCACCCGCCAACGCCAGCTGACCGGAGCTTCATATGGTTAAACCAATAGGTTGTTCTCTTCTCGTTTTGACCGTCCTTCATCCCTTGGTGTCGGCCCAGATTCTCGGCGACCAGTTCCGGGCCGGATTTACCAACTCTCGAACCGATCTCAACTCTGACCTGGGTGATTTCCATCCTCCGCTGGAACTGGACAGGACAATCCCGATCTCCCAACTGAGCTACCTGCAGTCCCTGATCGTGTTCGAGCGTCATGGTCGGCACTACCTTCTGATTCGGGGATTCGTTGGCGAAGACGCAGCCTACCAGGCCTTTGATGCGGAGACGGGTGACCCGATCTGGCCTCAGGCAGTTCTGTTCGGCCCACTGCCTGGGGAAGAACCATTCCGGTACACACCCGCCACCAATGGAGACCTGGTTCTGCTGGGAGGACCGGGAGAGACCTCGATTAAGCTGGTTCGAGTCCTCACCGGCGAGACACTCTGGTCGGACAAGACGATCGGCGATGTCCAGAGGCGAGAGCCCCTGTTGACCCATGATCTCGCCTTCTACGGAGGCACACAGGGTCTTGTTGCAGCAGATCCTGTGAGCGGTACCGTCCGGTGGAGGGACATTGCTCCTCCCGCGGAGTCTCCGCTTTCCGTTTTGCAGGAGCGTGTCTTTTACGTAGATTACTCGGGGACCCTTCGCTGCCGTCGCCTTCGGGACGGGGCAACCATCTGGCACATTCCCAGTTTCGGCACTGGAAACCCGCACCTCATCGCTACAGAGAAGTCCACCTTCTACAGTGTTGGAGGAAGATTCGGAGCGATAAACACTACAGATGGAACCAGACTCTGGGATCGAGACTTCCCCAATACAGTCGGACCGCCCCTCCCAGAATTCTCGGAAACGCCGCCTCTTGCCCTGGCCTATGACCTCCTGTTTCTCTTCACCTCCGATCTGGGCGTGAATTTTGGTGGCTCCCACGAAGACATGCGAAGATCTGCGGTCACCGCCCACTCCCCGGAGACGGGGGAACTTGTCTGGACTGGAATTGAGTCGGGGGCCGGAATCGACTACGGAAGTATTGGGAACAATTTGATCGTCTACTTCAAGACGGGATGGTACCAGTCCTTCTATTACGGAGAGGTAACGAAACCAGGAATTAGGATCCGTGAGGCTTTCACCGGAGATCTCTTGTGGAGCGTGGACCTGGAAGGTGTGCGCACTTTGTCCCTCGCTCTGGGAAACCTGTTCGTTTTGCTTCCGGATCGGGTGGCTGTTTTCCGGAACGCCCGGGAGCAGCATACCTATTTCGCACACATTGCCGTCGGTTTGAGCCAGAGAACGCTTTTCGACATTTCCAACCCATCAGAAGAGCCTGCAGCCGGAAGCCTGCGCTTTATTGATTCTGAAGGACAGGCCCTGCGGCTCCCACTAGTCGACCACGGCACCGCATCCGAGGTCTCTTTCCTCCTCCCTCCCGGGGGGAAGTCTCGGATCGTCACCGAAGGAGGGAATTCGCTCCTCTCAGGATGGGCTCAGATCTCTTCGGAGGTGCCATTGAATGCCACCGCAACGCTGCAGTACAAGCCAACGCAGGGGCCTACCCTCGGGGAGGCGCTGGTGGGGAGTTCTGGTTTGGTGAGCCGGGCTTCTTTCTTCGCTGAGAGAAGCATGGATACAGAGGGAAGGTGGCTCAGCACTGCCTTGGCTTTGGCGAATCCGACCGACAAAGTCGTCTATGTTCGGCTGACTCTCAGAGATCCTGACGGATCGTACCTT
>CP070717.1:3083432-3089290 GCA_020350445.1 Acidobacteriota bacterium
AGCGGGCGGTCGTCAAGAAGAAGCGGCAGAAGGCCAGGGCTCAGGCCGAGGCTCGAGAAGCCGCACCCGGTGAAGGAGAGGCGATCCGCGAGATCGTCTTCGCCGAAAAGATTACGGTCAAGTCCTTTGCTGAGAAGACCGGTGTTAAGAGCAGTCAGATAATTGGTGAACTTATGAAGCGTGGTGTCATGGCGACCATGAACCAGTCACTCGATCCGGAGACCGTGGAGAGTCTCTGTGAGAAATTTGAAATCATTGCCAGCTTTGTTTCCTTCGAAGAAGCCGCAGCTTTGGAAGACCGTCCGGTCGATCGTCCCGAAGATCTGCTGACGCGGGCTCCCGTTGTCACGGTGATGGGCCACGTCGACCATGGGAAGACCAGTTTGCTGGACTACATTCGCGAAGCGCGAGTCGCCGAAGGCGAAGCGGGCGGGATTACTCAGCACATCGGGGCCTATGACGTTGAGGTCAATGGTCAGCACATCGTCTTCATCGACACGCCCGGCCATGAGGCCTTTACAAGGATGCGGGCCCGTGGAGCGCAGGCGACCGATATCGTAATCCTCGTGGTCGCAGCCGACGATGGCGTGATGCCACAGACACTGGAGGCGATCGATCATGCGCGGGCGGCCGATGTCCCGATCATAGTCGCGGTGAATAAGATCGATAAGCCCGGTGCTCAGCCTGACCGCGTGAAGCAGGAGTTGAGCGATCGAGGACTCGTTTCCGAAGACTGGGGTGGTGACACGATCATGGTCAACGTATCGGCCAAGGAAGGGACGAACGTTGGGCAACTGCTCGAGATGATCCTTCTCGTAAGTGAAATGCAGGAACTGAAGGCCAACCCGGATCGGGCCGCCTCAGGTGTCATCCTGGAAGCGAAGATGGAGAAGGGGCGAGGCGCCGTGGCGACCCTCCTGATTCAGAATGGAACGCTTCGGGTTGGAGATGCCTTTATCGCGGGAAGTGCCTACGGACGGGTTCGCGCTATGTTCAATGATCAGGGCGACTCGGTCTCAGAGACGGGTCCCAGCACCGCTGTCGAGGTCCTTGGTCTGCAAGGGATTCCGCAGGCCGGTGATGTCTTCCAGGCTGTGGAAGATCAAACGAAGGCGCGGGAGATGGTCGAGTTCCGACTCGAGAAGCAGCGTGAACTGGAACTTGCCAAGACTGCCAAGGTCAGCCTGGACGACCTCTATGCCCAGATGGCCGCCGGTGAGGTGAAGGAACTTCCGATCGTTCTCAAAGCGGATACCCAGGGATCGGCCGAAGTTCTCGAGGATACCCTGCTCAAGCTGAGTACTGAAAAGGTGAAGATTCGCTTGATGGGTAAAGGAGTGGGTGCGATCAATGAATCCGATGTCCTGCTCGCCTCTGCCTCAAATGCGATCGTCATCGGGTTCAGTGTCCGTCCCGAAGCGAATGTCCGGAGCCTGGCGGAGCATGAAAATGTCGAAATCCGGCTCTACAGTGTCATCTACTCCGTGGCAAACGAGATTCAGCAGGCGATGCTGGGCTTACTCGATCCGACTATTCGTGAGAAGTATCTTGGCCGGGCGGAAGTCCGCGATACCTTCCGGGTGCCGAAGGTGGGTATGATCGCCGGGTGCTACGTGCAGGATGGATTGATCACCAGATCCTCAGAGGTCAGGTTGATTCGAGACAATATCGTCATATACGAAGGCCGGATTGGATCGCTCAAACGGTTCAAGGATGACGCCGCCGAGGTGAAATCGGGTTACGAATGCGGTATCTCGATTGCCAACTTTAATGACATCAAGGTCGGGGATTCCATTGAAGCTTTCGTCCAGGAGGAGATTGCGCCTCAGTTGAACTGATGGTGCCTCCTCATTTGCGACGTACGGAGGGCATGCGATCAGCCGTGGACGTCGGGCCGGCTTTGGGGTCCGAATCCTGGTGTGTTCCGGTTGTGTCCATCCCGCTCCAACTTCATTAACTTGCTGAACGAGGATTTCATGCCGATTCTCTTTTGTTCTCTGGATCTGTATCTCCCGTACTGCCATTCGCTCAAAGAGAAACGCAAGGTCGTCAAGAGTACCGGCGACAAGTTGCGGAACAAGTTCAAGTGCTCTGTTTCGGAACTGGAACACCAGGAACTGTGGCAGCGCAGTCGTTTGGGGATTGCGGCGATCGCTTCGGATCGCCAGATCCTGGATCAGATGAGCGAGAAGATCAGACGGGAAAGCGAAATGCTCCTGGGGGGTGATCTCCTGGGATTCAGTGATCAGATTATCGAGTTGGACTAATGCCAATACCAGAGATCGCAGGATTCATCAGACGATATGATCGTTTCCTGATTGCCGGACATGCTCGTCCGGATGGGGATTCACTTGGCTCTGCGCTCGCCCTGGCAGCGGCTCTCGAGGAATTGGGTAAGTGTGTCCAGGTGGTTAACGCCGATCGCCACAGTCGCAACTACAACACCCTCCCCGGTATCGACTCGATCAAGGTGGGCCCAAAAGTCGACGGGGACTGGGAGGCTCTCATCATCCTCGAATGCAACAACCTTCAGCGGAGTGGTATCGACGGCTTGGGACACTTGCCCGCTGTCAATATAGACCACCACCCGAAGAACGATTTCTTCGCCGAAATCAACTGGGTGGACCCCTCAGCGGCAGCGGTCGGGGAGATGATCTATTCGCTGATTCTGGAACTTGGCCTGCACCCCAGTGTCGACGTGGCTACCAACCTCTACGTGGCCCTTTTGACCGACACGGGATCTTTTCAGTTCTCGAACACGACGGCTGACACGCTGCGGATTGCCTCGGAACTGGTCAAGTTCGGAGCGAATCCGGCAGCGATTGCCCGGGACGTCCTTTTGACTCAGCCCGAAGCCCGGTTGCGCTTGATCGGTAGACTACTCGAGACGCTCCAGTTGGATCCCACCCGAAAGATCGCCTGGATTGTCCTGACGCGGGAGATGCTCGAGGCGACTGGTGCGGAACCCGACGACATCGAAGGCTTAGTCAACTACCCTTTGAGCATTGAGGGGGTTGAAGTCTGTGCGTTCTTTAAAGAGCAGAGCGTCCCCGCCGATTTCCGTGTCAGCCTGCGATCAAAAGGCCGGTACAATGTCGGACTCGTGGCTGAGGGCTTTGGCGGCGGAGGCCATAAGAACGCAGCCGGTCTATCCGTCGCTGGTTCCTATGAAACGGTCCGGGATCGCGTAATCGGTGAACTGGAACGCCTCCTGGCTTAAGTAGAGCGGATGGCGCAATGACCCAGGTGTTCGACGGCATTCTTGTTCTGGACAAGCCGGCAGGCCCAACTTCGCATGATATCGTCGCCCGTGTCCGCCGTATCACTGGGACAAAGGTCGGCCATACGGGAACGCTCGATCCCGCGGCAACCGGTGTCTTACCTCTGGTCCTGGGAAGAGCTACTCGTCTCAGCCGGTTTATCCAGGCCGTCGACAAGGAATACGTGGCGGCCATTCGCCTGGGGATCGAGACCGACAGTTATGATGCGGAAGGTCGCGTTGTCGATCGTCGTCCCGTCCCCCGGTTTTCCGAGGCTGAAATCAACGCCTGGCTGCGTACCTTTGTTGGGGAAATCGATCAGATCCCTCCGATGTTCTCAGCGGTGAAGTTGGGTGGAGAAAGGCTCTACAAAGCCGCCCGGCGCCAGGAAACGGTTGAACGTAGTCCTCGTCGGATTACCGTCTTTGCCATCGACCTGAATGATTGGGAACCGGAGATCCTGAAGCTGAGAATCCACTGTTCGTCGGGAACCTATATCCGGAGTATTGCCCATGACTTGGGTGCGCTCATCGGATGTGGCGCTCATCTGGAGAGCCTGCGCAGGACGAGGACAGGAGAATTCACGCTCGAACAAAGCGTTCAAGTGGAGGAACTCGAGGCCCACTGGCGAGATCGATTGATCCCCCTGGAGCAGATGCTTTCAGAATTTCCAACCCTGGACCTCTCCCCCACCGACGCTAAGCGGGTTCGGCACGGAAACTCGATTACGCTGCCGACCGAAGGCACAACCTTGAGTGCGACACCTATCCGCCTCTTCCACCGGGGACAGTTTGTTGCCCTGGGAGAAATGCGGCAGGAAGTGCTGACACCGATCCTGGTGCTGCGCCCGAACGACTGAAAAGCCTGCTACTTGAAGCTGTTCCGGATCCACTTCTCGAACGCTTCTCCGGGATTTCGCACAGCATCAGCGTCAATTACGATGGCATGGTCCAGCGACCGCTTGCTCAAGAGATTCAAGGCATGTTGATAGTTTTGAAACAGGCCCTCGCAAAACTCGTCCGGGTCGAGTCTCTGCTTTTGAGCCTCGGCACCAATAATCTCGACCGCCTCATCGGTGAAGGAGAGTTGGATTCCGTAGCGACTCCTCATGTCCTGTTCGAGCCGCTTCAGTTTCCAGCGCTGAACCTGGGCTGTGAATAGCGTCGGATCTTCCAGCAGTTTGTTCAGCATTCCCATCGGTTCCTCGACCAGTTCACGGTCTACGACGAACTGCTTCACCTCACTGTCGGGAAGACAATACTTGTATTCCCGGAGAAGCTTCTCGCAGACTGACATCAACCCTCGAGCGCCGGTCTGTTCAAGTGACGCCGCCTCGGCGATAGCTCGCATCCCATCGTCGGTGAAATAGACGTCGATTCCGTATGCCAGAAAATCACGCTTGTACTGTTTCAGGATCGATCCTTCAGAATGCTTGATGATGCTGTAGAGATCATCCACGCTCAAGGGTGTACAGTGGACTACAACGGGAAGGCGTCCGGCGAACTCGGCTTCAAATCCATAATCGATGAAGTCCACCGACTTGACGCGGGAGAAGAGAGAATGTTCTTCTTCCGCGGTTGTCTTATCTCCAGTAAAACCGATCTGCTTTGAACCGATACGCTTCTTGATGATCTCTGTCAGGCCCGAGAACGCTCCACTGACGATGAACAGGATGTGACGAGTGTTGATCGTCTTCTTCTCGATCTTACCTTTCGACTGGAATTCCATGAAAGCCTGCATCTGGCTGGCTATGTCGGTAGATGAGCGGAGTGGAACCTCCGTTTCTTCCATCAGTTTGAGGAGATTCCTTTGGACGCCGTGGCCGCTGACATCCCTCCCCATGGTGTTCTGGGGGCTGGCAATCTTGTCGATTTCATCCAGGTAGACGATGCCACATTCAGCAAGGTGGACATCTCCACCTGCCTGAGCAACGAGTTCGCGTACCAGGTCTTCGACATCACCACCGACATACCCTGTCTCACTGTATTTCGTAGCGTCCGCCTTGACAAAAGGCACGCCAATGAGACGGGCTATGTTCTGGATAAGATAGGTCTTTCCGACTCCCGTGGGTCCGATCAGAATAATGTTCTGCTTCTTGTACTCAGTCCAGTCCCGATCCGATCCGTGCTGTAGATGGTGGTAGTGGTCGCAGATTGCCGTTGCGAGGACTTTCTTGGCATCGTCCTGCTCGATAACGAAACGGTCGAGATGCTTCTTGATATCGCTGGGCTTGTAGTCGAACTCCAGTGCCCGTTCACGGGCCGTAGGCTGTTCCTCGTCGGTTTCAACCTTCTGCTGCTGAGGGAAGAGCTGTACCTGGACACCTGATCCCAGTTTTTCCTGGATGAATTTCTGAATATCATCAGGACTGATTCCTTTATCCTTCATCTGAACGACCCTTTTCATCGATTAGTTTATCTACCTTCCCCAGTTTATCTAAGATCGCTTCAAGTCCTTGGCAACCTTTTTAGGAGATTTCCTTCCGAGTTGGTGTGTAAGCGCGCTGGTTTCGATCCCGAAGGAAGAATCTGATCGACCCCGTCTCCCTCTTTCGCTAGAATCGATCGGTAGTCTGCGTCCTGTTTTACACCAACTGAA
>CP070717.1:3089390-3097960 GCA_020350445.1 Acidobacteriota bacterium
GCCGTTGACGTCACCTCGAGGGTGCGTTTCGAGTTTCTCGTCTCAGATGGCCAGGGTGGTCAGGCCTCGGATTCAGTCGAGTTCACAATCCTGGCGGGTCACACTGAACCAGCGGATCCACAGGTCTCGATTCCCGCCGTGTCTCGTGAGCTTGTCGAAATTGTAGCGGCTCGAGACGGGACCCAGGACTGGTCCTATTCCTGGGTGCAAGTCAGCGGGCCGGGAGTAACGCTGCAGACGCCGGAATCGTCTACTCTTCTCTTCAGAGCACCCGATGTTCGCGCCGAGACCGATCTGGGGTTCTCGTTGGCTCGCACGAGTACGAATGGAGAGGAGACCGAGCAGTTTACCGTGAGGGTTTCGCCCCAATCGAGTTTGATTCTGCCGGCGGTGGTGGCCGGGCCGTCTACGGCAGAACAGGGGAGTTTTGTCGGTATCGCAGTGCTGAATCCGCTGGATGAAGTTGATCACCTGCACGTTGCCGGTCGAGATGCTACCGGACAGCTCCTGGGAGGTCAGGCGGAACTGCCGATCGGGGGTCAGGCTGTGACTTCCTTCCTGGTTTCCGAGGTCACGGATTCGCCCGGTGTCGTGCAGAGCATCGCCCTGAGTAGTGACCATAATCCGGCTCAAGCCTTTTTCCTCTTCGGTACCCGGCAGCTCAACCGACTGGATGGTGTAGGCCAGGTTCTGGATGAGGGGGTTGACCTGGCGATACCGCTGCCAGATGGAGCGGGGAAGACCGGGAGCCTCTGGATTCTAAATCCAGATACAGAATGGGCGACGACCTACCAGGTGGATTTGCAGTCCTTCGACGGAGTGGTTGCTGGTGGGCAGGGAGTCCTGGCCCCCGGAGGGACCGTCACGATCCCCTTGGCCGGCTTCCTTGCCTCGCGCTCAGATTCGGTTGGGTTATACCTGAGGGTGACGAGTCAGAGGTCTATCCGTTGTTTGGCGACACTCGCCAGCGCCAGCGCCTGGATTTCGCTTTCCGGGAGGGCGGGTCAGGCCCGGGAGACTCTGGTCGCCCCACACTTCTTTTTCGATGATCAGGGCGGCGATACAAAGATCTCTTTGGTGAATCTTGGCATCAAACCCCTTCAGGGCACGGTGGAGGCCTTGAATGACGAGGGTGATTCACTCGGCACACTGGACTTTGCAGTTGACGGGAACGGGGTTTTTGAGGAGCCCGTCAGTTCGATGTTTGATGCGGCTGCGGTTCAGGATGGTCCAGTGACCGGGTACCTCCTGATCCATCTTAAGGCTTCTGGGGAGGAAGCGGCGACGGAGTGGCCCTCCGTTACCGGGGCAGTTAGTTTCGCCACCGCGGGCGCTGAGGCCTGGGCGACTCTTCCCCTTCTGACAGAGGGTCGATTTGAGTCCACCGTGATGCATGTGACTCAGTCCCCTGAGGCCCGCCTTTTTATGGGGATGGCCCTGCTGAATCTGGGGGATTCACCGGGCATCGTGCGCATCGATGCCATTTCAGGCGAGGGAAAACCAATGGCAACCTCCTCTTTCCTGATCGGGTCGAAACAGCGGCGAGTCGGCCTGTTGAATGAAGACCCCTTCTTCGGCCCGGGATTCTCTCAGGTTGGTGGGCATCTGAGGATCTTCAGCGATGTCCCGCTACTGGTCTACTCCCTGGTCGGCGATTATGCCGGCGAGTATCTGGCTGCCGTGGAGAGTCAGCGATTGAAACGCTGACCCAGCGAATCAGTCTGCCGGGAGTCGGTCCCACCAGGTCTTCTTCAAAACCCACGAAGTCAGCGCGATCCCGACCGCGCAAACCATGACGAGTGTCCACTGCAGAAGTACCGTGTAGATCGCAATCGCCACGATCGCTGTCTGCCAGACGATCCCCACCACCACGTTGAACATGTCTCTCCAGAAGTTCTTGTTCCGCTGAAAGTCTGGATTCTGGGCCGCCACCTTCTCATGGATCGGACCCCAGAAGCCCCAGGGGCGAACGGTTCGGTAGAACTCGCACAGCGTCTTCTCATCGGTCGGTGGGTAACGGTAAGTTCCAATAATGCAGCCGGCGAGGGAAATCAACATGATCCAGGGGAAGTAGTAGAGTTCGAGTGTCTGTTTGAACACCAGAGGGAAGATCAGGGCAGGGATCAGGCCGGCAGCCATCCCAAAGAAATAGCCGTAACCGTTGAATCGCCACCAGTACCACTTCAGAACATTCGCTGCGATGTAGCTTCCCCAGAGCGCTGAGACGATCCACTGAAGCAGACTGTTTACATCCTGGGCGAAGACTCCCAGCACAATGCTGATCAAGACGATCAGTGTCCCGACCACATAGTTCGCGCGCGTGATCTGAACGTTCGAAGCCTCGGTTTTCACCTTCAAATAGATGTCGTTGATGACGTAGGCCTGAGCGGCATTCAAAGTGCCGGCGAACGTCGACATGAACGCCGCAAGGAGTCCCGCCAGCAGTAAGCCCATGAGGCCGATAGGAACGAATTCGCTGATCGCTGAGGGCAGAATCTGTTCGAAGTCGACCTCGCCGCCGACGATCAGATTGAGGCGGTCATAGTAGAGCACCCCGAGCACCACGAAGCCGGTAATCATCAGGTATCGGATTGGATTGAGGATCACCGAAACGAAGCCGCTCATCATCGCACCTTCCCGGGGACTCTTGGTGGAGAGGATCTTCTGCATGTCATAGTTCGGCGCTGGCCCGGCCGCGCTGACAAGCAACCCCTTGAACAGCATCATCATGAAGAAGATCGAAAACAGGGAGAATCCATCATCGGCGATCTTCTGGTTTACCTGCGGGATGATCGAACTCCAATCGAGATTGAGGTCGAGGCCAAACCAGGGGGACATCCAGCCTTCGGGAACTGCCATTGTCGATCCCGAAAGGGCATTCATCGCGATTACAGCTATCATGACCGAACTGATCGTCATGATGATGTACTGCAGTAGATCTGCCCAGACGATACTCACCATTCCACCCAGGACGGCGTAGAGTGTGGCAAAGAAGGTGAAGACAACACCGTAGACATGGGGGATGTATTCCGGCGGCACGATACCCGGGTTGATGCCCAGTGTGCCACAGACGGTCTCCCAGGGAATGAAGATCATCATGAACTTGCCGAGACCTACAAAGCCGTAGGCCAGGAAGCCGAGACAACTCACCAGGGCAAAGACGACCACCACATTGTGAGACAGGCGGGCACCCATCCCCTGGCCGAAGCGGGTGCCAATCCACTCTGCCCCCGTGGTGACATTGGATCTGCGCAGCCAGATCGAGAGGAAGACCATCAGAAAGATCTGGTTGAACGTCGGCCAGAGCCAGGGAAGCCAGATACTCTTCAGTCCGTAAACAAAGCCGATTGTCACCAGCCACATCGTTCCCGAGATGTCGAACATCCCGGATGCGTTCGAGAGCCCGAGCAGGTACCAGGGAAGCCGGTTTCCTCCCAATAAATATGATTTCTTGCTCTGCTGGGCCCGCTTCTTGAGTACCAGGCCGATGACGACCGTCGAGGCCAGGTATCCACAGATGATGAGAATATCGATGAGATTAAGCTTCATTCAGGTGCCCTCTCTCTTAACCGAAGGCTAGTGCATTTCGACGTCAACCGAGCCAACCGCCGGCCGGTAGAAACTGAACTGGACATTCGGATGCAGGGCCAGAAGGGACATGGGACAGGAGCTATCCGCTATCTTCTTCGCAATCATCAAGGTCGTCAGACGCATCCCGAACGCGTTGTCATGGGTGCCGGCATGCCAGATGGAAACCTTCTCGGCCTGCCAGGTCTGCACCGGACCGACGGTGACAGCCTGTGAGGGCACCAGATCAAGCTGTCCGCCTCCGGATGTCCGGGCATTCTGCATGATCGTGACAGGATGGAGATCGACGACTCGAGTGTTCAACTGCATGTACTCTTCCGGTGTTGGTGGACGGTCCTTGTATGCGCCTTCCCGCTTGAGCGGATCGTTGAAAGCCCAGTGCTTGATGTCTCCTTGTCCCCCCTGCATCACGGCACATCGGACCCCCTCCCAACTCCTGATGAAGTCGGTGGGATCAGCGGCGGGAAAGTGGATGTTCTCCCGCGGCATCACCAATTCCGGGTTGATCCTGTTGAAGCACATATCCATATCGGCTTTCGCAAATGATAGTGGATGGTCGATCGGTACTTCTTTCCCGTCCAACACCCACTCATCCATTCCCCAGAAGACCCCGTTTCGAACGTTGATTCCCAGACTGTTGATGAGGCGGGCGACCAGTGGGAGCTGTTCGGTCGGACCTATTGGGCCACAGATGCCAACTGGCTGGCTGTCGGTGGCCTGGCGCCAGGCTTCCACATATTCGAGGGCTTCGGCGAGATAGAAGTCCTCCAATGTGTCGTACATAACAACCTTGAATCCTTCCCGCGAAAGTCCCTGCATTGCCTCGACCGTCAGGCCCGCGGCATCACTGAGAATCTCTTTGTCGAGTGTCGTATAGTCCCACCATTCAGGTGCAATCTTGCTCAGAGGTCTTGTCATGAATTTCTCTCCTTGGATATCTGTGTTCTAAAGCATGCCGGGTGAAATGTCCAGTCCCCTTCCAGTCTCCGGAAACGGTTTGGAGATCTCCGCAGGCTGTGTAAACTAGAGGCCGAATGCATTGGATTCTACTGATCTGTCTCCTTCTCTCCAGTGGTTCGGTTCTTGCCGAAGAGGTTGTGCTCCGCTTTCCGCAGTTCGCAGATGGCTCGGAGGCTGGGCTCGAAGCTCAGACCCGGATTATGTTGCGAAATAACGGGAGTGGCCGCCTGAGTGGCGCGATCCATTTCTTCAGTCCAGACGGTTCTCCGGCCGATCTGACCGGCCTGCAGGAAGGAGGTAATCCCATCCCGTTCGAATTGCCTCCCTGGGGCGTGCAGGAATTTCGGACTGGAGGCGCGGGAGCGCTGAAATCGGGGTTTGTGGAAGTATCGCTCGCTGAAGGAGTCGCCACGTTCTTGAAGGGAACGGAGGTGTTCGAGATCTCGGGTCTGCCGGTCTCGGTGGAGAATGCTGAGCCGGCACTCCTCCATCGACTCTATGTGCGGCACAACTGGGAAGAAGCCACTGGCGTAGCTGTCTAAAATCCAAGTGCGAGGGAAACAGCGGAACTCGACCTGATCCTCCTGGATGGGGAAGGAGGAATCTTCGGCTCTTCTCGAATGGAGCTTCCCCCCCGGCATCACAGCGCTCTGTTTGTGGGGGAGGGCCCACTTTTCGGACCGACGTTCAATGAATTGCCGGACAGCTTCGAAGGTACCCTGGGAATCTCGGTCCGGCAGGGGCCCGCAGTCGGGGTGCTGGGGTTGATTCAGAAGCGTGGGTCGTCGGCACTCTCGGCGCTGCCGGTTCTGAAGCAGTCGCGCCCTGTCTACGGCAATGCGGTGGAAGCACTGCAGGTGGAAGTCCTTGCTGAATATCCCCACGATGTACAGGCTTTCACACAGGGTTTACTGTGGCATGACGGACACCTCTTTGAGAGCACAGGTTTGACGGGCCGTTCCAGCCTCCGGATGGTGGTTCTGGAGACGGGTGAAGTCGTCCGCCGTGTCGATTTGCCCGGCTCGCTGTTTGGGGAGGGGTTGGCGCTGGTCGAGGATCGCTTGATCCAGTTGACCTGGCTGGCCGGGAAGGCACTTTATTACGATCTTGAGACGTTTGAGGAATTCGGAACCAGTTCTTATCTGGGCCAGGGGTGGGGCCTGACATACGGTGACACCTTTCTCATCATGAGCGACGGATCGAATCAATTGACGTTTCGAGATCCCGCCAGCTTTGCGATCTGGCAGCGCGTTCCGGTGACACTGAATGGCAGTCCGGTCCGACGACTGAACGAGTTGGAGTGGGTGGACGGGCAGGTTTATGCGAACATCTGGCAGGAAAGTGAGATCGTGAGGATCAATCCTCAGAGCGGGGAAGTCACCGCAGTGATTGACACATCCGCACTGCCCTACCAACCCCAGAATCCGGCTGACGACTCACTCAACGGAATTGCCTACCTTCCTGAGCGCGAGACCTTCCTCCTGACTGGGAAGAAGTGGCCAAAAATCTTTGAGGTTCGCTTTATTCCAACTGCCGATTAGACCCGTCAGCAAGGTATCACCTCCTGCCAGGAGACTTGAAAAATTCAGCCAATGGGCGAGAATGTCTTGTATGAATAGCAAAGGTCTGCGCAGTGGGTGGCACTTAATGTTTCTGGTGGTTTTGACGTGCGTAGGGTCTCTGATCGCACAGCCTCTGGTGAATCCCGATACGGAGAGCAAGATCGACGCTCTACTTGGGAAGATGACCCTGGAGGAGAAGATCGGTCAGCTCAATCAGTACAGTAGTACGTTTGATGTGACTGGCCCGGCTCCGGAACGGGGAAGCAGCCGAGAGCGCTACGAGCAGATTCGGAATGGTCTCGTCGGGTCGATGTTGAACGTTGTTGGATTCGAGGCGACGCGCCGGGCCCAGGAGTTAGCGCTCGGCAGCCGGTTGGGAATCCCCTTGGTTTTCGCGCTCGATGTCATCCATGGCTACAAGACGATGACCCCCACCCCTCTTGCGGAGGCGGCCAGTTGGGATCTGGAAGCTGTGGAGGCCTCAGCGCGGCTGGCGGCCCGGGAGGCGGCAGCTGCCGGTCTACACTGGACCTTTGCTCCGATGGTCGATATTTCTCGAGATGCCCGGTGGGGACGGATCATGGAAGGTGCGGGTGAAGACCCCTATCTGGGATCGGTCATGGCTGTCGCTCGGGTCAAGGGCTTCCAGGGTTCCGACTTGAGCGCAATCGATACGATTGCTGCTTGTGCTAAGCATTACGCCGCCTACGGCTTTGCCGAAGCTGGGCGAGACTACAACACTGTCGATATTTCAGAGCATACGTTGCGCAATGTAGTGCTGCCGCCTTTCAAAGCAGCCGTTGATGCCGGTGTAGTAACCCTGATGAATGCTTTCAATGAGATCGGGGGCGTTCCGGCGACTGTGAGCTCTCACCTGCAGCGTGAGATCCTCAAGGGCGACTGGGGATTTAACGGTTTTGTCGTTTCAGACTGGGGTTCGATTGGAGAACTGATCCCGCACGGCGTGGCTGAGGACCTTTCCGACGCGGCCCACCAGGCGATCATCGCCGGCAGTGATATGGATATGGAAGCTGGAGCGTATGTCGCGCACCTGGCTGACCTGGTGCGTTCTGGACATGTGAACCAACATCTCGTGGACGACGCGGTTCGCCGCGTTCTTCGGGTGAAGTTTGCCCTCGGACTCTTTGATGATCCGTACCGTTACTCCAACGCAGATCGGGAGAAACAGGAGGTGCTCAGTGAGAAGAACCTTGCGATTTCCCGCGATGTCGCCCGGAAATCGATCGTTCTGTTGAAGAATGAGAAGGGACTCCTGCCGCTCAACAAAGATTCCGGGACGATCGCGTTGATTGGTCCGTTGGCCGCCGACAAGGATGCTCCACTGGGAAGTTGGCGCGCCCAGGCCGTGACTGACTCGGCGGTTTCCCTGCTGGAGGGAATGCAGGCTGCCGTTGGAAGTGGCGCCAAGGTGCTGCATGCCGAGGGGGCAAAGCTGATCACCGGGCCCAGGAGCTTTGTCACTCCCTCTGTCTACAACACCGATGATCGCTCAGGTTTTCCGGAGGCAATCGAGATCGCGAAGCAGGCTGATGTCGTCGTGATGGCGCTCGGAGAAGACGCCTGGCAGTCTGGAGAAGGACGCAGCCAGGTTGAGATCGGGCTGAAAGGGTTGCAGTTGGAGCTGCTGAAGGAAGTGTGCGCGGTCAACTCAAACGTTGTAGTCCTGTTGATGACCGGGCGGCCCCTGGTGATCGACTGGCTGGCCGAGAATGTGCCGGCTATCGCCGTTGTCTGGCACCTGGGTTCACAGGCAGGTCATGCGATTTCTGATGTGCTCTTCGGCGATTACAATCCTTCCGGCAAGCTTCCGGTCGGATTTCCACACCATGTCGGGCAGCAACCTCTCTATTACTCCCATAAGAATACAGGGCGTCCCAACCAGCAGCCGATTGTCTTCTGGTCGCACTATACCGATGCTCCGAATGATGCGCTGTATCCCTTTGGCCACGGGCTCAGCTATACGAAATTCGAGTACTCGGATGTGAAGCTGAGCAGTGCAACTCTGGGGATGGATGGAGAAGTCGAGGTTTCAGTAACGCTTACGAATGCAGGTGATCGTACGGGTTCAGAAGTTGTGCAGCTCTATGTGCGCGACCTGGTGGGAAGCGTGACCCGTCCGGTCAAGGAACTGAAAGGCTTCCAGAAGATCGAGTTGGCTGCCGGAGCGACGAAGGAGGTCACATTCACCCTCTCTGCAGAGGACCTGGCTTTCTACACGCGCGACGGTGAATGGAAAGCTGAGCCGGGCAAGTTCAAGGTCTTCATCGGGACCAGCTCGACTGAAGTCAAAGAAGCGGACTTCGCGCTGGAGTAGGACAAGCATCCTGCTTGTCTCCGGGTCTGGGAAGAGACAACCCGGAGGGTTGTCGTACGACAAGCTTCCAGCTTGTCTCTTCCGCAGCACGGCAACCCCTCAGAGACAACCCGGAGGGTTGTCGT
>CP070717.1:3098060-3113347 GCA_020350445.1 Acidobacteriota bacterium
ACGACGGACGACCCGATACAGGGGAATAACACCGCAAGTCTTAGCTACGAAATCGCAACTGCCCCTGTCCAGCACCTCGACTACCTCGTCTTCCCAAGGTCTATGGGGAGTTCAACATCGAATTCAGGAAATGAATTCATTGGAGTCGCTGTAACGAACACCAGCGAGGTCAGCGGGGATGTTCAATTCCGCGGACTCAGTCTCGCAGGCGAGGAAACTGAACAGGCCAGCCTCAGCGACCTCGAAGACCGAGCGCTGGCTGGAAAGCAGCAACTGGCCCGGACAACCGAAGAGATCGTCTCCTCACCGAATACTGTAGTGGTCACAGCTCAGCCGACAGCAGGCGAACTCAAGGGCTTCTTTCTTGTTGGCAGTTCCAATCTCACCGTTCTCGACGGTGTCGCCGCCAGTCCCACAGGATTCGGAACACAGTTCTTCCCTTTGATCCAGACGAGTACGGTAACGGATACCCGGTTCTTTGTCTTCAATCCGACTGACGGTACGGTCGAAGTCGGACTCGAACTGCTCGACAGCAACGGCGAGACTTTTGGAACACAAAACCTCACAATCGCGGCCCAAGGGTCGACAGTGCAATCGACAAAAGACCTGTTCAACGTCGTACCCTTCGATGGCTACATGCGGTTAACCTCTGAGGCACACCTCCTGGGCTTCGAACTGCTGTCGAATGGGCAGGGGTTCGGAGCGCTACGTGGGCTCGCTCCCCTTGAAACTAATCGTCTGTTTGCGCCCCACGCTGTGGCATCGTCCCAAGACAGCGCCCAGCTGCGGTTACTCAATGCAGGCAGTGAAAGCATCCGTGCCGTTGTTCAGGTCTTTGACAGTCTGGGCAACCCGGCCGGGACAGCCCAGGCCGAAATCAAGCCCGGGGAGCTCTTCAGGCGAGAGGTGGTCCAAATCGTCCAGATCGACCCCGGTCAGCTGTTCACGGGCTATCTCATGGTCGATCTGACTCCCGTCGACGAAACCTCGACTCTCACGCCAAAAGCATTGGGATCACTGACCTTCCAGACAAAGGGTGGCCAGACGGTTGCTGCACTTCCTCTACTGGTCGAAGGACGGAATCTGAACCGGTTTTTCCATGCAGCTCAGTCTTACGACTGGGGGATCTTCACCGGCCTGGCGATTCTCAATCTCGAGGACGAAGCAGCGGCGGTGACAATCCGCCTGTATAACCCTTCGGGAGAAGTCGTAGCCGAAATCGCCAAGGAAATCCAACCGGGTCACAAGATCGCCCAACTGCTCTCCGAGATTCTTGAAGAACCCGAAATCGAAGCACTTGGCGGCCATTTCGAAGTCGAAAGTGACAGGCCGGTTGTCTGCTTTGCGTTGTTCGGCGATATGACGCAGCAGTACTTGGCCGCTATTGAAGCCCAATAATTCGATCGTGATCCTTGTGAACGATTGACGCTCGCTCGATAATGCGGGGAGGGTATTTGTGTGCCCGGGAGTTATTCTCTCCGCATTGAAATCCGGAACTGAGTGAGGTATCGCTATGAGGACAGTCCTTGATCTTATTGTTCGCCACCTGGCAATTCCCGGCATCGTCCCGCTGATTCTGATTGGCGGGACAATGGGCCCCGCACAGGCCAAGGTACTTAAGGTCTGGGCTGTCAATGATGGAGAAAAGGTCTACCGGTATCAGGCAGAACATCCTGGTCGGAACATGAACAGTGTCTGGGATGGCGAGAGGATTCGACTTCGCGGACTCTATAACGAAATCCTGGGGTTCCAAGTCATTGTCGAGACCGATACGGAAGGCGCAGAGGCGCTGGAACTCCACGTTTCCGCCCTCGCGGATCCTACGACAGGGAAGATGATCGGAGGCTCTACCGGCCCGAAATATGGACCGGAAGGAACGATAGAGATCTTTACCGAGCACTATATCCATGTCGAAAGGCCTACACCGAAGGCCTGGTTCTATGGAGCCGAGGCTTCGGCACCACCGCGGGGAACGGGGTGGATCCCCGACCCCTTGATCCCGCCGAACGCCCCCAGGGGCAAGGGAGGGTTCCCCATTGACATCGAACCCGCAGGACCCAGAATCGTGACCAGTGGACATGAGCGAAAGGTCCTGCCCGCTCCGGCAGTCCAGAACCAGGGCTTCTGGGTCGATGTGCATCTGCCTCGAAATAGAGTGATTCCCTCGGGCCTGTTCCAGGGGACCGTCTCAGTGACATCCGGAGGAGAAGTTGTTGCCGCGATCCCAGTTGAACTTCTGCTCGAAAATGCCTACCTGCCAGATGAGAATCATTCGAGGGTCTGGCTCTACACCAGCCAGATCGCACACTACTTCCCCGAACTGTCTCAGCAAGAGGTGGACCGGATGGTCAAGTTCGAATCCCATCGACACCGGATTGAGGCAGTTGGAGGATTCAAAGCACATCAGTCCAGCTTTGACCCCACAATCATGGAGAGCTACGCGGGATTCCTGAATGGAGACGCCTATACCCCTGTCCGGGGATACCGTGGACCCGGCGAGGGAATTGGGGAGACGCTTTTCCCGATTGGAATGTATGGCAGCAAGGTCCTGGGGGACACCAGAGAAAAGGTCCAATCGGAATCAAACCGCTGGGTTGACTGGTTCGAGGAACACGCACCCGGGGTAGAGTACTTCTGGTATCTGGTCGACGAGCCAGGCGAATCCTACTACGACTGGATCCGCGAGCGGGCAGCCTGGGTCGATTCCAACACCGGAAAAGGAGCCCGGCTCCCAGTGTTCATCACGACGGGCTACATCGAGGCCTTGAAGGACGCCATCGACATCTGGTGTAAGTACGACGGGGTTGAACTGGATCGACTTCCTGAGATTCGGAATAACTCTCAGAGGCACTGGTTCTACAATGGGTTCCGCCCACGCTACGGCTCCGTTCTACTGGAAGCCGAAGCGGTTGATTTTCGGGTCAATGCCTGGGCGAAGTACATTCATGATGTCGACACCTGGTTCCTCTGGGAAGGTACCCACTGGACACACAATCACTCGGGACCGAAAGGCTTCTTGCACCAGCGGGTCTTCTCCGAACCGATCACCTTTTCAAGTTGGAGCGGCACCAATGTCAATGGTGACGGAATCGTCTTCTATCCCGGCCGAATGCCCTACTACCCGAAAGAGGACCGCGGTCTCAACGAATTGCTCGGCTCGATACGGCTCAAGAACATCCGCCGGGGTCAGCAGGATGCAGGGCTGATGTGGCTGGCCGAGCAGAAGGAGGGTAGGACTCGGGTCCTCGAACTCGTCAAAGAGGTGGTCCCCCAGAGCTTCGAATCCGATACCGAAGCCCCCGTGGCCTGGTCCCAGCGGGGGGATGATTACGAGCGTATTCGAGAGCTTCTGCTGGATCTGATTGTCGAGAAGGGAAACTAGCTCAACCTGCGGCGCACCCTGCCGCCTCTCGATACATTAATGCCTTTGGTACTGCGCTATAATCCCCTTGTGTATGCGACAGATTCTACCAATTCTTTGCTGTCTGCTGCTTCTTGCCTGTGGTTCGGGAGACACGCTTCCTCCTGAAGGTGCACCAAGGATCGTGGTTTTAGGGTTTGACGGTGTCGACCCGGACCTGACCTCAGAGTGGATCGATCAACTGCCGAATATCAAACGGCTCTCTGAAACGGGTACCGTTGCTCCGCTTGGTACAACCAACCCGCCCGAATCCCCGGTGGCCTGGGCGAGCTTTTCTACCGGGATGAATCCGGGAAAGCATGGGATCTTCGATTTCCTCCGCCGCGATCCCCAAACCTATCTACCGGAAATCGGTCTCACAGAAATCAAGCAACCGGAATTATTCTTTGACTCGATCCAGTTCAAAGGCTATGAAGTCATTAACAAACGCAAGGGGTTGACGTACTGGGAACACCTCGATGCCGCCTCGATACCGACGGTGAACCTCAGGATGCCACTGGAGTTCCCTCCCGCAGCGATCAACCATGGACAGACATGGTCGGGACTGAGTGTCCCCGATATTCTCGGAACCTGGGGAACTTATTTCTATCTGGCAACCGACGCGACTCAGTGGGACCTGGGAGATACCGAATTCGGGGGGCGCCGGGTACGGCTGGAATCTGAGGATAACACCACCTTCACCGCAACGCTGGAAGGTCCAGTCGATCCGACCAGCGAATCATCCGCCCGACTCACCATCCCTCTCGAATGCTGGCTCAACGAAGATGGGACCGCCGTGACCTTGATCGTGCAGGGACAGGAAGAAACCATTGACGAAGGGCAGTGGAGCGACTGGTTCGAGTTTGAGTTTTCCTTCGGCACGTTCTCCAAAATCAGTGGTATCAGCCGCTTCCGTGTGATCGAGACGTTTCCCGAGATCCGGCTCTATCTACTGCCGTTGAGCATCAACCCCAAAGCGGCGGTGTTTCCGATTTCCCAGCCCGAGGGCTTCATGCCCTCACTGGTGGACGACTTCGGTTACTTCAAAACCCTGGGATGGATGCATGAAACGTGGGGGCTGAATGAGGAGCAGATCGATGAAGAGATCTTCCTCGAGGACTTGTTCCGGAATATGGCCGATCTCGAAAAGATCCTCCTGCAGAGCCTCAAGGAGGAAAAGGCCTCGGTATACACCGCGATCTTTACAGCAACCGACAGTGTTTCTCACATGTTCTACCGGCTTCTCGATACCGAGCATCCGCGCTACGACCCCACTCTAGCTGAGGATTACGGGGACGCCATCCTGCGTGTCTACAAACGGATGGATGAGATTATCGGCACCGTCATGGGCCAGCTCGAAGAAGACGACTGGCTTTTGATCGTCTCCGATCACGGTTTCCATTCCTGGAAGACGGAATTCAACACCAATACGTGGTTGGCACGAAATGGTTTTCTGACCCTCAGCGCGGAAGGTTCTCCGGAACAAGACCCCAGCCTGTTCACCGGGGGTAGCTTCTTCCCCAACGTCAACTGGGAAAAGACAAAGGCCTACTCTCTGGGGCTGGGCCATATCTACATCAACCTCAAGGGACGGGAGAAGTACGGCTCGGTCCAGCCGGGAGAAGAATACGACAGGCTCGTATCGGAAATTCGGTCGAAGATCATTGAATACCAGGATCCCGATACCGGAGTGAACCCGGTTCAAGCCACCTACTTCCGGGGAGATATCTATACCGGAGATCAGATCGAGGAAGCCGGAGATATCCAGTTGGCATTTCGAAGTGGATTCCGGACGTCCTGGGAAACAACGCTCGGTGCTGTTCCGGCCGACATCGTTGTCGCGAATTTCAAGAAGTGGAGCGGTGATCACGCGGCATCAGACCTGTCTGACACCGCCGGAATACTGATCTCAAACCGAAAGATAACGACGGCTGACCCCAACCTGGTTGATATTGCCCCAACGCTCTACAAGGTCTTCGGCCTGCCTCTACCCGATGTCGACGGAAAGGCACTCGAGTGGGAGCCGGCACCCGGAAATTGATACAGCAATGCGACCTCTTCCGTCACAACCTCCGCAGTCTGTTCAATTCACATGGGCGAGTAACCTGAAGTCATCGTGCTGCTTTCGTCCCTGCTGCCTCCGTCAAAGAGGCTTCCCGTGTCCTTCACTGGCTGGTTCTCGAAAGCAGGCGCAGCCGCCCAACCCGCTTCCCCGGGTGGGGACGGAGTCCGAAGGTAGTGCTTTCCTTCAGACCGAGGGGATCTTACTGGCGGACTTCGACTATTGTGCGAATGAAAATCAGGTCAAACTGGACCTGTTCTGAGGAGAAACCGGATTGGGGCAGACAGACGATCTCGAGCGTTGGGAGGTAGTTGTCGTAGGAGCCGGCGCCGCCGGCCTGATGGCTGCCTCACGGGCTGCGGAGCGGGGCCTTAAAACTCTGCTACTCGAGAAGAATCCCCGCCCCGGCATCAAGATCCTCATGTCGGGTGGAACTCGCTGCAATGTCACCCACTCGACGGATGCGCGAGGCATTGTAAACGCCTATGGCAGGCAGGGGCCTTTCCTCCACTCTGCTCTCGCCGTATTGAGTCCCTCTGATCTCCTGGACTGGCTCAACGAGGAGGGAGTGGCAACCAAGGTGGAATCGACAGGAAAGGTCTTCCCCGTCAGCGACAAGGCATCAGACGTCCTCGACGCACTGCTGCGCCGTCTTCGCCGAAGCGGGGCCAAGCTGTCACTAGGAGAACCGCTGCGCTCACTGAAAAGAAAAGGGGAGTCCTTCGAACTCAAGACCCCAGACCGGATCCTGACGGCGCGAAACATCATCATTACGACCGGAGGTCGCTCCTATCCACGAAGCGGAACAACCGGCGACGGCTATACCTGGGCCGCCCAGTTCGGACACACCGTCGTCGAGCCCTGTCCCGCCCTCACTCCGATTACGAGCGATGCCATCTGGGTCCGAAAACTGCAGGGCGTGACCGTGCCAGACGTTGCCGTTCGGATCCTGCCGAGTAGTCGAACGAGCAGCCCGAAAGCTCAGGCCGGGAAAGAGCATTCCCACCAAGGAAAGTTCCGGCCCCTTGCCGAAGCGCGTGTGTCGTTCCTGTTTACCCACTTCGGCATATCTGGAAGCCCGGTTCTCGATGTCAGCAGGGTCGTTGCTCGACACCCAGATCCCGTCACGCTCTCGGTTTTCTGCGATTTTGTCCCAGAACGGTCGGCCGAACACCTCAGCGCCTGGCTCGAGAAACGCTGCACCCAGCTCGGGCGCCGGCAAATTGCCGTTATTCTCTCCGAAATCCTGCCCCGCCGACTGGCTGACACGCTCTGTCGCCTTGCACGAATACCCGAGGAAAGGAGTGCGACAGAAGTGTCGAAATCGGCTCGCCGCAATCTAATCTCGGCAATGAAGGCGACCTCGATCCCGGCCTCGGGTGTCATGGGATTCAAGAAGGCCGAAGTGACGGCCGGTGGTGTCACGCTCAAAGAGGTGGACTCAAAAACAATGCAAAGCAAGCTTGTTCCAGGCCTCTATTTTGCCGGTGAAATCCTCGATCTCGATGGCCCAATCGGAGGCTTTAACTTCCAGGCGGCTTTCAGCACCGGTGCACTGGCCGGTGAAAAAATCACCACCTGACAGGCCTGACGGCTTTCCGTGATCTCAACCGATCAGCTTGCGGACCGAGTCGACGAGAACTTCAGGATCGATCGGCTTGTCGATAAACATCTCAGGTCTAACCAGGCCTTCTTCACGCATCTGCCGGATCGTTTTCTTCAAACTCTCACGGAGACTATCGTACGGACGTTCAAAGGTGTCCTCGTCAGCCCGGGATTCATCTTCCTCGAGCAGGTCCGCAACAGCCGTCAACATAATGACCGGAATCTCCTTGTAATCCTGACTCCGGCGCAGCTGCTTGAACAGCACAAAGCCGCTGCGACGCGGCATCATGACATCGAGCAGAATCAGGTCAGGCCGACACTCCTCTACCTTTCGAAAGCCCTCTTCCCCGTCATAGGCACCGATGGGCTCATACCCACCTTCCCTTAAGGCGACCGATAGAAACTTCACAGTATTCTCATCATCATCAACGACCAACACCTTCTTCGACATCGCCTTCCTCCTCGTCACCAGCAACTCCTCTCACCGGTAAAATGATCCTGAATTCCGCTCCTTCGCCAGGTTCGGAATCGACGGTAATCCTGCCGCCGTGAGACCGCACAATACGAGCAACAACTGCAAGCCCCATCCCTGTCCCCTTGCCTTTCTTCGTACTGAAGAAGGGAGTGAACAGTTTCGCTCGGAGCTCTTCGGGGATACCTTCACCGTTATCCCGCACCCGGATAGTGACCGCATCCAGTTCGGGTTCCGATTCCACATTCACACAAACCGCCGCTTCCTCTCCTTCCTCATACACTTTCCACGAACAGGCGTCCAAAGCATTCGACAAGAGATCCATCAGAACCGAGTGGATCAACTCACTATCACCAAGCAGAAACGGGAGCCCATCATCAATCTCCAGGCGTAGTTGAACAGCCTGTTCACGGAACCGGGGCTCGTGCATCACAAACACCTTTCGCACCAATTCACCAAGATCCATTTCTGTGAGCTCGAGCTTCCGTTCCCGGGCGAACTCCAACATGCTCGAGGAGAGCTTGGTCATATGATCGATCCCCTCCTGAACCATTTCCCAGCCCTCGTTCAGCAGGAGGTCATCCCCTTTTGCAAGTCCCGTCTTCACCATGTACGACCCACCCTTGAGTACGTTGAGAAGATTCTTGATCGAATGCTGGATACCGGTTATCGCCTGGCCCAGTGCCGCCATCTTTTCCGACTGCACAAGCTGACGCTGCAGGCGCTTCTCTCGAGTCACATCCTTGCTGATTCCGTAGGTTCCCACCGGGGTACCATCTCGCCTCCGCAATCGGGAGAGTGTCAAAATGACATCCCTGACACGGCCCTCCTTGGTCAGAAAGTGTGTCTCGTAGTTGACAACATGGTCCGAAAACTCGAGCTGTTGAATAGCCAAATCCCGCTCTCTCGGATCAGAGAAGAGCATTTCAACCCGCTCCCCGATCACCTCGTCCCGCTTGTAGCCGAGAATTCTCTCCGCTCCGGCGTTGAACGTCCGAATCAGCCCTTCCGGGTCGACAGTGATGATGAGATCGGCAGAATTCTCGATGATCCCTTCCAGGTACTCCCTCGTCCTCCTGAGTTGTCGCACAGTGGAGGACAACTGCCCCGTCATTTCATTGAATGAAGCGGCCAGAATCGAAAACTCATCCTCTCCGTCCTCCCGGAAGCGAAAGTCGAAGTCGGAATTGGTGACCCGCCTGATTCCATCCGTCAATCGGCTGATTCGATCACTGATCAGTCGCTGGATCACAAACCAGGATGCGAAGGCACAGAGCACGATGGCCAACACTACAGCGACGCCCGTCTTGTATCTATGGTTTGCTACCAGTTCATCCGTCTGATGCAGGGAATAATCGACCTGCAGGTGTCCTAGAGGACGCTCCAGTTTCGCCTCCACGTGACACCGAGCCGTCCGGCAACCCTCTCTCCCCCGAATCGGTGTCACGAGCGAAAGAACACGGAGTCCGTCCGACCGTTCAGTGATCCGTTCCATATGCTCCGCGTCCGGAATGATCGGGTCTCCACCGTTTACGTGACAATCGCGACACGGCCAGTCCTGCCTGACTGCGGGCTGAAGCTGCGGACCGTCGAATGAGACCACGGCCCTGCCCTCGTGATCGAGGAGTCTGATATCTTCGAAAACAGGGTTATTCCTGGCGAGATGCGACACCAGAACAGTGATGCTCTGCAGATCGCGGGTCGTCATGAAGCGGTCCAGACTATCAATGAGTGTCCGGGAATACATTCGCGAGACGTTCCGGGCCGAAATCATCGCAGCTTCTCGATCATCCAGCGTATTCACGTAGGCCGTGGCAGCCAGCACGAGAACGATGAGGGCTGCGAAGATCGCGCTAACTTTGAATGCGACTCGGTTCATCCTAAACATCATGACAACCGGTCTTCGGCGGGTATTCATCCCGTCGTTTTTTGGGATCCAGTACCAACCGGCCCATACCAGCCTCTATTGACAAGACTGTACATACGTTCTTATCAACTCAGTAAAGATCAGGCAAGTATCTGACCAGCCCAGACTCTAGCTGGGCATTCGAGCTTCGGTCGGAGCAAAACTGAGAAGCTTCAACCCGAGAATGAAACAGAAACCTATGATTCCGAGAACTCCAAGAGCCTGCAGGATCTCGAGTGCACTGATCGAGTAGTGTGCAACTCCTTCTTCAACAACGGTTCCAGTGACTTCCATACCAGGGAAGAGATCGGGGGGATGCACCTGCCCCGGGATGACGATCAGGAACCTCTCACAAAGTACCCCGAAAACCACCATGGCAGCCGAAGCGACGAGCCACGGAATAGAAGTACCCGTCTTCTTGATGAACAGGAGAATCGCTGGAACAATTGATCCCACGATGATCAGTCCCACCCAAAAAAGAACACTGTGAAATCCACCGAAGAGGAAGTAGATCCCCGCATCATGACTCGACGCCAGGTAGCACCGGTGCGCGTTCTCAATCAGCATGACGTAGAGGGCGCAGAGCAGGAAGACCGCCAGCAACCTTCGTCCCAACCAGATCACAAGTTCATCGTCCAGGCGACGCCCCGTCAGGCGACAGATCCCCACAATCACAAGAATCATCAGGGCCGTTCCCGATGAGAGTGCGGCGGCCACGAAACTGGGAGGGAGTAAGGGCGAGTTATACAATTCTCGCGGTACAAAGGCGAAGATCGCTCCGGTTCCGGTATGAGTTCCGATCGCCCAGAGGCAAACGGTCAGCGAAGCGACCTTGGTCAAACGGCCTCTCTCGGTGAAAAGGGCCCAAAGGTAGATGATACAAATCAAGATATGCCCGGAGTAGAGCGAAGGATTGATCGAAAACATCGACCGCAGGTTGAAGTTTGTAAATGGCTCTACGAACACCCGATCAATGCGGCCTTGATCAGTCAGGATCGACAGCAGTCCGGCGATCAGGAACAACATCGCGAGAAAGGCCGCGATCCTGGCAAAAGGTTTGTACTCCAGCTTCCCGAAGATCCCATAGAGTCCCGATACAACCAGGGAACCCGCTGAAAGACCGATGTAGAAGATCGCCATTGAAATCTGGAGTCCCCAGGGTACGCGGTTCGTCATCCCCGTCAGATAGATCCCTTCCTGCGACATCAGATACGTGGCGAAGAGGCCCGCAAGGCTGTGGACCGCCAGCAAGGCCAATGCCTGGTAGTAGCGAATTGACGTGCCTTCGATCGGTTTGAACTCGACTTCCATCTCAGCTCTTCCTCGTCAGAGACCGATGTAGTAGACCTTCGGTTCTGTCCCAAAGTCCTCCCGGATTCGCTTAACCGGATTCTCAGCGATCAGCTTCACGGGTTCGCTCTCCGGATCATTGAGATCCCCGAAAACCAGTGCATTCACCTTCATCCGCCCACAGGCTTCTACACAAGCCGGCAACTGTCCCCGTTCCACTCGATGCGCACAGAAGTTGCACGATTCCGCCACACCATGAGAACGCTTTGGATACTTATGATTGGGCCACTCCGGGTTCTCCTTGAAGTTGAAGTACCTCGCATTGTAGGGGCAGGCGATCATGCAGTAGCGGCACCCAATACAACGATGATGATCGATGATGACAATTCCATCTCGTCGTTTGTAGGTAGCCTGTACTGGGCAGACCTGGGCACAGGGCGGGTTGTCACAGTGGTTACAGAGCAGGGGCAGGGCCTTCTCCACCTGGTCCTCGGGGTTGGTGAGTTTCACCTTTCGAATCCAATGGACATCCCAGCGCTTATCCCCGTGAAAGGCGACATTATTCTCCTGCCTGCAGGCGTCGGTGCATACCGTGCAGCCTTCCCGGCACTTCCTGACGTCTACGACCATTCCCCAACGAGGATTCGGCAGGTCCTGTGAAGCGCTCACCCGACTGGTCTGGCACGAGTTCAGCACGGGCAGGCTCAACGTTCCCGCAGTTCCCGAAAGGAGTGCACAGCTTTGCTTGAGGAACTTCCTTCGATTCATGAGTGCCTCACTTTGCGGCCCTGACCTCTTTAGGTCCTTCGGGATAGTAGTGGCAGCCGAAGCAGTCGACATTCAGACTCACGGCATCGTGACAACGATTGCAGAAGGTGCTCCTATTGCTGTGACAGTCACGACACCGGTCCAGCGTAATCTCGCCGCGAATCCCACTCCGAACCACCTGTTCCCGGACCTCCCGAAGCAGTTCCATGTGGTGATAGCGCATGTAGGTCGTTTCCTTCACACATCGCTCGTATTTTGCCTCAGGTCTTTCGAGAAACGGCTCCGAGTCCGGGAGTTGCGAGCCAAACAGGTACGAAACAACCCCGTAAGCTCCAGGAATCAGAATGCCCAGTACGAACACTCCAATGATCAACCCCAGTACGCGTTCCGAAGGCGGCTTCATTTCCACGAGGAACCTCCCCGCTCGAAGCGCTCAGCAAAGACCATGGCGGTTAATCGATACAGGAAGTGTGCGAATTTCGAATAGGGTAGGTAGAAAAGCAGACAGCATACGGAAACGAGGTGAACGAAGTAGACGTAATGCCGATGTGGAACCATCCGGAGATAGTGAAGGATCTCTGATGCAAATCCACTCAAAACGGTGAAGAACAGAATCCCGAGGAAGAACCAGTCAACGTAGGTTGCCGCACCAAAACGGATATGCTCCCGATACCGGTTCAACGCCATCAGAACACAACCCACCAATAACGCCAGGCCTCCCAGATTCCCCAGGAGCTTCCAGGGGCTCCAGAATTCGAAGGGATAGATGAAATCCTCGCGAACCAACGGATTGGATGTTCCCGTGATTACCCATGCCGTCACCACCGAAAGGGCCAGAAACCCAAAAAGGACGAACACGTGCGGCAGGGCTCGAGAGAATTGACTCTCGCAGGAGGCAAACTCGGTATGAAAGAGCGCTTTGCGAAAGGCCTTTCCGACCGACCGGGCCAAAGGTGCTGCTTTCTGGTTCCGTCTCCCATATTCACTCCCAAGGGTGAGGGTTTTCCAGAAGCGAATCACTCCGATGCACGAGACCAACAGTACGAGAACTCCAAACAGGGCAAAGAATCCGTTCAGGAGCCAATGAGGAAGAAAGCTCGAGAAGGGATAAACAATCTGTCGACCCGCTTCGAGCCCGAGACCGAACAGCCCCTCCAGTGGCTCTCGTAAAAGAATCAGCCCCCCCAGCAGAAGAACCGGCAGCAATATCAGTAGAGGAAGAAAACGCGGCTCACTCAAAAGCCTTCCCATGAATCGAGGTGCGGAGTGTTCACGAATACAGATCGATCGAACGGCGCTCAGCACATCTCCTGGACGCCCTCCACGCGGACAAAGCTCTGAACAGTCGTTGCAATGATGACAAAGCCACAGATCAGTGTCTTGCAGCAATCTGTCCTTCCATCCCCACAGGGCCCACGCCATTTCTTTCCGAGGGAAGGGTTCTTCGTCGGGAGATAGCGGGCAGATCGCCGAACAGGTCCCACATTGGAAACACTTCTTGAAGGCCCCCCCGGTCAATTGGGTCAGCTCACGGATAAAATCAGGATCGGGTGCCATTAACACAGGTGTCGGACGAGACACAGGCTCCGGCAACCGATCCTGAGCCGATTCCTTCTCTTCGGAGTGTTGAGCAATCGGGATCTCCGCCGCTTCCACTAGCTCTCCGTCCTTCCCAACTGGAGCAATCCAGCAAGGCCTACATCCCTTTGAAGGGATTCATTCCAATCTCCTCAATCAGGTTCTCGAATTCCGCAAAGATCTCGGGAATGCGGTCCACGTCGGAGATCTGGATCTGATGGAGTTCAACCCTCTCGTTCTCCATCGCCATCTGCTCCAACTTCTCCCGGACATTCTTCTCCCGGGTCGCAGCCAATTCACTCCCCCTGACGAAATGGCACTGGTAATCATCCCCGTATGGACATCCCATCAGGATGACACCGTCGTACCCGGCCGACATCGCTTCGGTCACCCAGACGAAGTTCACGGAACCCAGACAGCGAACGGGAATTACCCGTACAAACGGGCTGTATTGAATCCTCCGTTGAGCTACGCGTTCCAGGGCCGGGAAAGCGTCGTTCTCACATGCCAGAACCAGAATCCTCGGCTTCTCGTCCCACTCTTCGGGCACATGGATCGATTTGATCATCGAGGCGACGATATCGACCGAATAGTCATCGAAGGCCACGATTCGCTCCGGACAAGCCCCCATACAGACACCACAACGGCGACAGCGCGTCTCGCGTAGCAGAGGAGTCCCCTTCTCGTCTTCATTAAGAACTCCGAAGGGACACTCTTCTGTGCAACGCTTGCACTTGGTACAGCGTTGCAGAAAGAAACTGGGATGGGAACGGTCCCCCGCCCTTGGATGGACCGCTTCCCCCCGCATTGTCATCTCTATAGACTGAATCGCTTTAAGAGCTGCTCCTGTCGCGTCCTCCCTGCTCGCCAGACCATCCATCGGGTGTCGAACGCAGCCGGCAGCATAAATGCCGGTCCGACGAGTCTCATAAGGGAAGCAGATGAAGTGCGAGTCGGGGAACCCTGCTTCAAGCAGCGGGAGATCCGGTCCCTGCCGGTAATCCAGGTGGAGGATCTCCGTTCCGTCGTGGTCGGCAAGTTGTTCTGCGCGGGCTGCAGCATCCGCCCTCTTTTTCTCGGAATCACCCTCGACAGCCGTCACCTTTGCATCGCTCAAGGCGCGTATCAACTCGCCATCCGCTGAATTCGGGATCATTCCGGCAGCAAGGACTACCAGGTCTACCTCGAGCTGGATGCTCGGCCCCAGCATGGTCTTCTCAACGGTTAGCTGCAGGCTTCCGCTGTCCGTGTAAGCCACATCTGCCACCTCACCTCGGCTTGGAAAGATCCCCGGATCCTCCTGTACCCGGCGGTAGAACGCTTCGTATTGCCCCGGCGTGCGCATGAACTCGTAGAAGATGTAGGCCTCGGACCCGGGATTCAGCTCTCTCAGGTAGAGCGCCTGCTTCAGCGATGTCAGACAGCAGATGGACGAGCAGTAGGCTGGTCGCTCCCTGGAAGCAGCCCCTCCACACTGAACGAACGCTATTCGACTTACCGGCCTGCCATCAGACGGGCGAACGATTTTTCCCTCAGACCAGACCATCGCCTCCAAGTCGACATTGCGGATAACGTCGGGCAGGCCGCCCCAGGGGATCTCCTTTCTGGGATCGTCCGCTCGCCACCCCGTTGCCTGGATAACCGCACCGACCCGGAACCGCTCAATACCCTCAACGGGTCCCTCTCCATTTCCCGCATCCGCCAACGTCACATCGAACAAGCCCGGGGCCCCCTGAATCTTCTGAACAACTGCAGAAGTATGGACTGAAATCCGAGGGTTTTCCTTGACCTGTTCCAACAGTTGCGTGATGCCGTTTTCTTCCAACTCCCGGAATGGTGGCCTCAGGGGAACTGAGCGGTACTGTTTTGCCAGCCACCCGCCCAACTCATCCTCTCTCTCAACGAGATGCACGGGGGTTCCCGCTTTCGCCGTCTCAACAGCAGCCGTAAGACCGGTTACCCCTCCCCCGACTACCAGAACTGCCTTTTCGATCGGCTCTTCAGGTTCAAAGGCCTCGACCGGCCGGACCTTCTGCAGTCTGGTGACAGCCATCCGCAGGTAGTCTTCGGCCATCATCTGCGTATCTTCGTGATTGGGAGGCTGGCACCAGATCACTTGTTCGAGTAGTCCCAGACGCTCGACCACAACACCCTCTGGAAAGCCATTTTCCTGGTAATTGCGCGCCGATTTCCCAACCAGGAGCAC
>CP070717.1:3113447-3127239 GCA_020350445.1 Acidobacteriota bacterium
GTATCGATGCAGAGACCTTCCGGGAACTCCGCGTCAACGGTAAACTCGAGAAGTTTCAGCGGGCAATCGACCTGATCAACGAGGAGAAGAAGCCTCGCGGAACCGCCCTGCCTCGGCTGAACCTGACGCCGACGTTCTTTAGGTAGAACATCCGCGAGTTGCCAGGTTTTGTGGGCTTTGCAGCTCGGAGCGGAGTTCATCAGCTGCAGGTTTCGCCTGGACAGGTCTACCGTGAGGACTGGGTTGAGAATTCTCTTCTGTGCGCGCCCGAACTGACTCGCCGGATGGCCTCGAAGGCGGAGAAACGGGCCAGGGAACTCGGTGTGACCCTGATCAACAACCTCCGGATCGAACTCCGACAGGCAATGCTCGACCGCACTCCCCCCGAAGCCTGTCGCAAATGCTACGAGTTCAACCGCCACCGTCCAGACATCATGATCTCCCTTGACGCTGTTCCGGAGAAGTAGTGGACAGCAGGATTCTGAGTCGTCTTCTGCGCGAACTTGAGATCGCCGTCTCTATTCGGATATGCTTCCGGCTAACTGGTCCCAATGATAGGAAGATCGCTCGCACATTACGAGATCACGGAGAAGCTCGGTCAGGGCGGAATGGGCGAAGTGTACCGTGCGACCGATACGAAACTCGGCCGTCAGGTGGCATTGAAGATCCTGCTCCCGGTGATAGCCTCGAACCCGGATGGATTCGAGCGGTTTCGGCGGGAAGCAAAGCTCCTTGCTGCTCTTGACCACCCCAGCATAGTCGGGGTGTATTCGGTAGAGGAGGGCGATGGGGTTCACTTTCTCACCATGCAGTTCGTAGAAGGTCAATCCCTCGACCAGTTCATTCCTGAGGGCGGCCTGCCCTTGGACGAGATCCTGAAGATCTCCACCGCGCTGGCAGATGCTCTTGCGGCTGCACACGAAAAGGGTGTTGTTCATCGCGACCTCAAGCCTGCCAACATCATGGTCACTCCAGCCGGACAGGTCAAAGTTCTTGACTTTGGACTGGCCAAGATCGTTAGCGGACAAGAGCCCTCAGGGAACACGATTCTAACCACGGTGGCCCAGACTCGTGAAGGGATGGTGATGGGCACAGTTCCTTACATGTCTCCCGAGCAAGTCTCGGGGAGATCATTGGACCACCGGACCGATATCTTCTCACTCGGAGTGGTCCTTTACGAAATGGCCTGCGGGAAGAGACCCTTTGAGGAACGCTCCGTAGCGGAACTCATTTCCGCGATTCTGCGGGATGAACCATCAGCGGTGACGGAAGTCCGGAGCGATCTCCCTCCTGTGATGGAAGACATCATCCGGCGCTGCATGGAAAAGGAGGCCGATCAGCGATTCCAGACGGCAGCCGAAATCAGTGATGGCATTCGCAGTTTGACCGCAGGAAGGCAGGTAGCCAGCCAGACGCTCTCTTCCCGTCGCACTCCCAGAGGGGGAGAGATGTGGATCGCTGTTCTACCTTTCGAGAGTTTTGGAGTTGATCCGGAACTGGAGCTTCTCTCCGATGGCCTGGTTCAAGACATAACCGCCGCTCTGTCTCAATTCTCATATCTTTCGGTGATTGCTCGCGATCTGACTCAGCGCTTCAAAGGGGAATCAGTCGACGTCCGCAAGGTACGGGAAGAGATCAATGCCAGCTATGTGATCCGGGGGGGGCTGCGGAGATCGGGAAACGTGATCCGAGTAAACGTTCAACTGATCGATGCCCAGAACGGCAAGAACCTTTGGGCTGAGACCTACAACCGGGACTTGAACGATACCGACATCTTTGCTGTCCAGGACGACATCACAGACCGGGTTGCGGCAACGGTCGCGGATAATTTCGGTGTGCTCGTTCGGTCCATGGTCGCGAGCCTGGAAGGTAAGCCGGATGGGGAACTTTCGGCCACCGAATACGTCCTGCGCTGGTTTGGTTACGAGGCCAAGCGACTCACCCCGAAAGAGCATGCGGTGATCCGGGCAACCTTGGAATCGGGCGTCAGCAGAATGCCGCAGAATGCGGAGGTCTGGGGTTGTCTGTCATTTGTGCACTTTCATGAATGTGCTTTTGGATTCAACGCGACTCCTGACTCTTTTGAACGAGTTCTTGCTACTGCTCAGCGGGCAGTCGAGCTGAATCGGGCAAGCCAGATTGCTCATGAAGCGCTTGCCTGGGCGCATTTCGTGCGCCAGGACCTGGGCGCGATCCCTGCCGCAGTCGAAAGGGCGGTCTCCCTGAACCCGCGGAATAGTCATGTTCTAGCCGTAGCAGGCCTGATCCTGGTACATACTCGTGAGTTCGAACGTGGGGCCGCTATTGCCCGACGGGCAATCGAGCTCAATCCGCATCACGCTGGATGGTTTCATTTTCCCTTGATCTGGGATCATTTCAGCCGAGGTGAGTACGAGAAGGTGCTGGAGCGGGCAAAACGGGTTAACATGCCCGGTTTCTTCTGGACGCCCCTGGTGATTGCTGTGGTATGCGCAGAACTTGGCAGGGAGCAGGAGGCTGCTGCAGCTTTGGCTGAACTGCGCAGCATCGATCCTGAATTCGGCGCCCATGCTCGTCGTTTGATCGAGCCATGGAACTACGCCTCCGGTTTCATCGAACCCTTACTGGAGGGGCTCCGAAAAGCGGGACTCGACGTTTCTGAGTCGAACGGGGCGGACATGGCCTCTGAGGGGCCGCCATCCAAGAGAGGAAGGGGCCTGCTCTCAGAATCGGATTCTCGCTCTGTACCCCAGACTTCAGCTTCTGGAACTATCCGCCACTACTTTGACGACACGGTTCCGTGGATCGCAGTCTTGCCGTTGAAGTACAAGGGGAAGGATCCAGAAATCGAATCCTTCGCGGAGGGACTCACGGAAGACATTACTACCGGTCTTTCCAGGTTCTCCTATCTGTTCGTTGTATCCCCCAGTTCAGCCGCTCGTTTCAAGGAACAGGTGACCGATTCCAGGTTGGCTGGTCAGGAACTGGGAACTCGATATGTGGTGGAAGGAGGGATTCGCAGAGCTGGCGCGAGGATTCGGGTGAGTGTGCAGGTAATCGATACCTCAACCGGGACTCATCTCTGGGCTGAGACCTATGACCGGGATTTCGAGTCCGGGGGGACGTTTTCGATTCAGGATGAGATCACGGATCACGTTGTGGCAACCATTGCGGACCCCTTTGGAGTTGTCGCCCGCACAATGTCTGCTCCGACCGCGTCAAAGGCAGCAGATGCCCTGACGCCTCATGAGGCGGTCCTTCGCTTCTTCCTTTACCTCCAGAGAATCAGTCCGGAAGACCATCTCATCGTGCGATCCGCCCTGCAAAGGGCCGTGGAGATACAGCCGGATTACGCAGATGGATGGGCCTGCTTGTCTCAATCAGTCCTTGACGAACACAAGCATATGTTCAATCCCTTGCCCAACCCTCTTGAACGGGCATTGGAAGCGGCCCAGAAGGCGACTGATGCGGATCCTGCAAGCCAGATGGCTTACCTGGCACTGGCTGAGACTCAGTACTACTTGAAAGATCTGGGTGCTTTTCGGGCGGCTGCCGACCGTGCAGTAGCGATCAATCGTCGTGATGGCAACACGGTCGCAATGGTTGGCCTCCTGCTGGGATATGCGGGTGAGTGGGAGCGGGGAGTTGCTCTGACTGAATCGGCAATGTCCCTCAACCCGCATCACCCCGGATGGTACAGATTCGGCAAGTTCTTCAACCACTACAGGAAGGGCGAGTACAGCGAGGCCCTCTCCGTGGCACAGAAGATTAATATGCCGGGCTATTTCGGGGCTTCCTATGCACGGACCATCGCCCAGGCTCAACTCGGCAATCTGGAGGCCGCAAGTAGCTCGCTCCGCGAGTTCTTACGTCTTTATCCCGACTTTGGCGAAAAGGGAAGGGAAGAGCATCTGGACAAGTGGCTCTTTGCGCAGCCGGACCTGATCGAATTGATCATCGATGGTTTTGAGAAGGCCGGTCTCAAAGTGCAGTCAGCCGAGGGCAGTGAACAATCACCCAAAACGAGTTCCATCGAGGTCGCCACACGCGTTCCTCTGATCGGCCGGGATCATGAAAGGAGCAGCCTGGACCGGATGCTGGATGAGTTGGCCGAGGGCAAAGGAGCCCTGGTCCTTTTGGGTGGCGAGCCTGGAGTCGGCAAGACGCGCCTGGCATCAGAGATTTTGAAGGATGCGCATGATCGCGGAATGCTGGCTCTCACCGGCCACGCCTACGAAGAGGAGGGCGCCCCCTTCATCACGGCTGCTGAAATCCTCGAGGAGATGGTGAGGCAGGTGCCTTCAAGTAAGTTCCGGGCCATGCTTGGAGACAATGCTTCTGAAATGACACGGCTGCTCCCCGAACTCAGGAGGCGCTTCCCGGACATTCCCGAACCCATCGATCTCCCGCTCGAGCAGCAGCGGCGCTACCTTTTCAAGAATGTCCTCGAATTCCTTCAGCGGGCCTCTCGGGAGCGGCCCCTGGTCATGTTGCTGGATGATTTGCACTGGGCTGACGAATCCAGCCTGTTGCTCCTGGAATATCTTGCCCCACATACCACCCAGCTTCCATTGATGATGCTGGGGACCTACAGGGATATCGAACTCGACGTTGGGAAACCGTTTGAAAAAACACTCTCGAGACTGGTCCGCAAGAACCTGGCGAACCGGGTGCCACTGAAACGCTTACAGGAACAGCATGTCAGTGCTCTGCTCGCAGTTCTGGGAGATGTCGATCCTCCGGAGAGCCTGGTAGCCGCCATCTTTGAAGAAACCGAAGGGAACCCCTTCTTCGTGACCGAGGTATTCGAGCACCTTTCGGAAGAAGGGTTCCTGTTTGACGCCAATGGGAAATGGAAAGCGGATCTGGATGTAAGATCTCTCGATGTTCCCGAAGGAGTGCGCCTGGTGATCGGAAGGCGATTGAATCGGCTCAATGCCCCGACACCGGAAGTGCTGAGAGCCGGAGCCGTAATCGGAAGGGATTTTGATGTTCAATTGCTCGAAGGGCTCAATGAATGGCCCACCGATGCGGTCCTGGATGGGATTGATGAAGCTGAGCGGGCAAAGTTGGTGGTGCCCATTGGCAAAGGCCGAGAGACAAAGTATTCGTTCACCCATGAACTAATCAGGCAGACCCTGCTGAGCGGTGTTTCCTTGCCTCGCAGGCAGCGGCTCCATCTTCGAATTGCCGAGGCGATGGAGAAGGTTTACGGGCAGAGGGTCCGGGACCATGCTTCGGATCTTGCGAATCACCTCTACCAGGCCGGGGCATCTGCGGACCCCGAGAAGACCATCCATTACCTGATACTGGCGGGTGATCGGTCCATGGGCGCTGCAGCTGCTGACAACGCGGTTTTCTACTACGATGCAGCGCTCTCCATAATCGAAGATTCTGACGGAAGCGAGGAATCCGGACTGCTCTTCAAACTGGGTGAAGCAAGCCGGGCTCAGTCTGACTGGAACGAAGCGTCCGGATACTGGCAAAAGGCTCTTCCGCTACTCGAAGCGGAGGGGAAAACGGATCTGGCTACCCGAGTCTATTGGGAGTTGGCTTACCAGTTCACATGGAGGAACCGGCGCAAAGAGGCTTTTGCTTTTGCAACGCGTGGCCTGGCGATCACTAAGGATGGCCCCAGCACTGGTCGATGTAGTCTTCTCGCAATCCTTGGTCATCTCAATTTTCTCAATGCCGAATTCGACAAGGCGAAGGCCTTGCTCGACGAGGCCTCCGAGATGGCTGAGGCGCTTGGCGAAGAAAGCTCCCTGGTCAGTGAGGTCCTTTTGGCACGCATCTACCTGTATGAGCATACAAATGAGCCGATGAAGATGGCGCAGACCGCCGAGCGGGCAGTTGAATTCGCACGTCGCACCGGCCGGCCATGGGATGTTTCAAGTGCGCTGGGTATTTCGATTCTGGCGTGGTGGCAACTGGGGCAATTTGACAGGTCTCGGTTCGGTGCTGAAGAGGTCGAACCACTTGCCCAGCAAGAAGGCGACCTGGGTACGATTGGACACGCTCTGATGTGCAAGGGTATGACCGATATGGCTCGTGGGGACCTCCGCTCGGCCCAGGAAAACTACCAGAGAATCGTTGATCTCTGGAAAGAATTCGAAATCCCGTGGGTCACTGCGGTTCAGGCCATGCTGGGGCTCGTTCAGGCTATGCAGGGAGAAGGGGCCGACGGGCTGGAGGAACTGACTGCCGCCACCGAGAATGCTCTCGCTGGCAGCTTCCAGGGATTTGAGGAGGCACATCTCCTGTTGGCAGAAACGTATGCGGGGAAACGTGAGGCATCGGACCGACTTGAACAACTGGCCAGCCAACTGCCTGAACCGGATAGAATCAATGGGGTGGGAGCGTGGTCGGTCCTCAGCGCATCGGTTGAAACCGCCGCCATGCTCGAAGACTTGGAGAGGGCCGCAGCTTTTTATCCATCCGTACTTGAGATGATGGATCTCGGAACCGTGGTCCACTACGATTTTGGGCTGGTTGAAAAGACCGCTGGTATTGCTGCCGCGGCTGGAACTGCCTGGGAGGACGCTGAGAGGCACTTCACAGCTGCCCTTAGCCTCGCCGATGACCTGCCGCATCATCTCGAAAAACCGGAGGTGCGCCGCTGGTACGCCTGGATGCTCGGCAGAAGGAATCTGAACGGAGATCACACCAGAGCCCACGAATTGTTGTTGGAAGCAGTGGAGATGTATCGAGTGCTGGGTATGCCCAGGCACGTCGTACTTGCAGAGAAGATGCTGCAAGACACCGCCCCATCCGACTGACACTGAAATCTGTCAGCCACCGGTTCAAGAAGATCAGACCTGGAGCCGGTCGCTAGTTCCCTTCACAGCAAGATGGGCTCGATGGAAGGGCCGTTCCCTGCACTCGACTTGGGGAAAGGCTGCCTGTCCTTCCTTTCAGTGAGCCTCCTAGTATACTCTCTACTACCGATGAGGATGCGGTTCGCGGTTGCTCTTTTTTCCTGTGCGCTGATGATGAGCGAGATCACATTGATCCGCCTCTTTTCAGTGACGTTGCTCTATCATTTCGCCTTTCTAGTGCTGTCGATGACACTCTTTGGGCTCGGTGCCGGCGGTATCTTCAATTTCGTTTTCAAGATCTTCAGAAACGACCCCGCGCAATGGTTGCCGAGGCTGCTACTGGGTGCCGCTGCCGTCCTCCCGGTGTCTGTGGCGATTGTCCTGAACCTGCGCTTCTCGCCGTACGAGTTGACGGTTACGACGTTGTCCCTTCTTGGACTTATCGTTCTGGTTTGCATTCTCCCGTTCTTCTTCTGCGGTCTGTTTGTCTCGCTCCTCTTCACCTGGCGCCGGGCTGAAGTCTACAGCCTCTATGCTTTCGATCTGGTTGGCGCCGGATTGGGTGCGATCGGTGCCGTCTGGTTCCTGGAATGGATTGGAGCTACCGGCGTGCCCTGGTTCTCGGCTGTTCTGTTCGTACTCGCGGCCCTGCTCGTGAGTCCGAGGGGAAAGCGTTGGTCCGTTCCTCCCGTTGCCATCGGCCTCCTCCTGGTGCTCGTTCTTGGCGGTGCGCTGGGATTTGTCCAGGTCCGCTACGTGAAGGGGCGTGGTGAGTCGGGGCTGGAGTTTGAGAAATGGAACTCCTTTTCACGAATTGCCGTGTTTGATGCCGGCGATCGGAAGGTAGTCCAGATTGACGCGGATGCAGCTACAGAGATCTTGAGTGAGCAGTGGGTTCAGAAAGAGGGTCCGCTCCTGCTCGAGCAGATCACCGGGATGGTTTACCAGCTTCGGCCCGGTGGAAATGTTCTGATCGTGGGGCCGGGAGGGGGCCGGGACGTTGTTGCTGCGAGTCTGGCGGATTCCGAGCGGATCACCGGTGTCGAAATCAATCCCATCATTGTCCATGACCTGATGTTCGACAGGTATCTTGACTTTTCGGGGCGCCTCTACCAGGACCCCAGGGTTGAAATCGTTACATCGGACGCCCGAAACTACCTGGAGCGAACCGATGGGCATTACGATGTCTTGCAAGCCAATGCAGTGGATACGTGGGCCGCTGCTGCTGGTGGCGGCTTTACCTTAAGTGAGAGCTATCTGTATACCTCGGAAGCCTTCGATCTGTACTTGAGTCGCCTGGCTCCCGAAGGAATCCTGACTATGGGCCGCTGGGTGTTTGATCCGCCGCAACAGATGCTTCGCGTTGTGTCGCTCCTGGTGGAAGCCTTGAAGCGGCGTGGAATTGAGAATCCCGGCCGCCATATCTTCCTGGCGAGTGATCCCTCATATCCCGCCGAGGAGGTAAAGCCGGGAGTCATCCTCGCAAAGATTACCCCTTTTACCGTCGGCGAACTGGAACTACTCGGGCGGGTTTGCCGGGAGCAGGGCTATCGGCCGTTGCTTGACCCGGACGGCTCAACAAAGAACACCTTCTCGGAACTGGTGTACGCCGAAGACATCGAGGCGTTCTACCGGAGCTATCTCTTCAATGTCCGGCCGCCCAGCGATGACCGCCCCTTCTTTTTCTTTACCTTGAAGTGGGCGGACATGTGGGGCTTCACCGATGTGCCAGCCGAGAGCCGGAAGAACAATGCAGGCCTTTTTGTTCTCTTGATCGTTTTCGCTCTGATGCTGGTGCTGACGGTCCTCTGTTTCATTCTTCCGATGCTGATCCGACGCCGCTCGAGCGTACGCTTTTCTCGGGCGGTCTATTTTCTGGCCATCGGGTTGGGATTCATGATGTTCGAGACTGTGGTGATCCAGTCGAGTATCCTGTTCCTCGGTCATCCCAGCTTTTCGTTTTCCACCGTCGTCTTCGCTTTGCTGGCCGGATCCGGCCTGGCGAGTTTTATGAGCGGGCGCGTGACTTCCGGAGGCGTCGAATCCTCCCTGCGGAAAACCCTGCTGGGGCTCGTTGTCTCAATGCCGCTGATGGGGCTGGTGTTGCCGGTCTGGCTCGAGTTGGGTTTGCGTTTTTCACTCGGACTGAGGGTTCTCTGGCTGGCGCTTCCTCTGTTCGCGATCGGACTGCTGCTGGGGCGCCTTTTCCCGCTCGGAATCCGAACGGTCAGGGAACTGGAAGTCCCCTGGGCGTGGGCCCTCAACGGTGCTGCTTCGGTGCTCGGTTCGATACTGGCCGTGTTGATTGCCATGCAGTTTGGTTTTTCGCTGGTCCTGTGGTCGCTGGTCCCACTCTACGGAATCTCGTACGTGGTGTTTCGAAGAGTCGTTCAGGAGGCTTGAGACCGAGTAAGGCAGGCGGCCTTTCTCAATGCTTGTCGCCAGCGCCCGCTCGTCCTGGGGGATTGCCGTCCCAACTCAATTTGACAGTCGAAGCC
Organism: Acidobacteriota bacterium; assembly: GCA_020350445.1. Classification (GTDB taxonomy): domain Bacteria; phylum Acidobacteriota; class UBA6911; order RPQK01; family JAPXNP01. Next base: position 3,122,743 of record CP070717.1, read on the forward strand.
CCGTTTGGCAGAATTGCGCCATCTGAAACCACGCTCATGAGATCAAACGTGCTTCTCGTCCTTCCGATCCGGGAGGGAAATAACTATCAAATAGCCCCGGACCTGGGACTCCTCTATCTAGGCACTGCGCTGAGAAAGCAGGGTTACAGAGTCACAATCCTTGACTGTCCCAAGGAGAATCTGTCCTTCTCCGGATTCAGAGATTTTGTTCGTGAGGGTGGCTTCGAGGTTGTAGGGTTTCGTTGTTACAGCCGGGACCACAACTATGTCCGTTATCACTCGGACCTTGTTAAAACAATTGATCCCGGTATCCTCACACTCACAGGGGGCCCCCAGCCTTCGGCTCTGCCGGAATTCGTTCTCAACAGCATGCCCGGAATGGACTTTGCCTGGAACGGAGAGGCGGAAGAGGGGCTGCCGAGGCTATTAACCCTCTTCGAGGATTACGGCAGGGAGATCCCCGAAACCCTGCTCGACCGGATCCCGGGCCTCGTTTGGAGGAATTCGGCTGAGGAACGGGTCGTCTGCAATCCCACCGCATTCTCCCCCGACCTGGATCGGTACGGCATTCCAGGCTGGGACATGGTCCGGCCCGATACCTATCCGGGCTTCATCTGGGACGAGTATTATCCCTTGGTGACGACCCGAGGGTGCCCGTTTCCCTGTACCTACTGCAACGCTCCCAACCTTTCAGGTAAGAAGCTTCGACACCGGAGCCCGGAGCATGTCGTTGAAGAGCTTCGACTGCTGAAAAAGGAATATGGAATCTCACGATTCAGTGTTCTGGACGACGAATTCACCCTCAATAAGAAGTATGTGACCAGTCTATGTGAAGCCCTGATCGAGGCGGGTTTGGGCCTGCAATGGGACTGTCCGAATGGAGTCCGAATTGACTCGCTTTATCCCGAGATGCTTCAGCTCATGGAGCAGGCAGGTTGCGAATCGCTAGCCGTGGGGATCGAATCGGGCACGTCTCGGATTCAGAAGTTGATCGACAAACGCGTGACCGTCGAGAAGATTCGAGAAAAGGCGGACATGATCGCTGGATGCAGCGGTATCAAGCTGATCGGCTATTTCATGATCGGCTTTCTCGATGAGACCGAAGAGGAAATCCAGGAAACGCTCAAGTTTGCCTGCTCCCTTCCCTTGAAGCGAGCCAACTTCAATGTCGTCATCCCGATACCGGGAACTCGGATCTTCAGCGACCTCCTCGAGCAAGGTCTTCTCAAGCTTGACGACATCAACTGGGACACGCTGACCAGCGATCAGATCGCATTCAAACGAAACCATGTTTCCGGCAAGAGACTTCTCGAACTGCAGCGGCGGGCCTACTTGAAGTTCTACGGCAGGCCAAAGATTGCCCGGCAACTGGTGGGAGCCTCGCTGAAAGACCGGGAAGTCATCCTCTCCAGTCTCAGGAAGCTCCGTATGCTCTCCTGGCGCAAGGAAACGTACACGTTCGAACCCATGTACCTTCGTGAGAAAGCCCTGGTCGGCGACCGCGCTTAGACCTTCGGTCTTCAACGGCCCAATCCTCTGAAACCGATCGTCTACAGTTCTGTGGGAGCGCTGTTGTCCGGACGCCGGGGTTCAGACTCCGCGGAAAAGCAGGATTCCCCTGGCTGAGACAAGCGGGAACTCTGGCTGGAACCCCGGGGCCGGCTCAGTTCACCCGGGAGGTCGAGTCTCCTCCGTACGACAGGAAGTTGCGCTCAATCGCCTTGAGGTACTTCTTCGAAGACGACAGGCTGAAGAGCTTCGGCAGCATTCGGAAAACCCTCCCTTTGGAAAGAAAGAAGGAGAGGTAGGCTCGCCGCTGCAGTTTCTTCAGCGTGTAGAAGTCGAAATGCTCGCTCTTGATGGTGACCACCTTGCTTCCATGACGGGCCACCTCGTCAGGGTCGTACAGCCCCTGCTCGTAGACCATTTTGTTGATCTCGGTCCCCGCATACGGGATCACGATACTGAACAGCGCTTCGTCCAGTTCGGTCTGTCGTGCAAATTCGATGGTCTGCTCGATTTCGTCCACCGTCTCGCTGGGAAAGCCGATCATGAAGAATCCGAGCGTGTTGATTCTGTACTTGCGCATCCAGCTCAGCACATCCTTGGCCTTGTTCAGGTGCAGATTCTTCTTGATCAGCTTCTGGATCCGAGGGCTGGCCGACTCGATGGCGACGGCGATGTGGTGTGTCCCGGCCTGTGCCATCTTCCGCACCAGTTCCTCGTCGAAGCGCTCGAGCCGCAGGCCGTTGCCGAATTGCATGTGGATGTTGCCGTTCATCTCGCTGCCGAGGATCAGGTCACAGATCTGCTTGGCGCGCTCGATGTCGAGGTTGAAGATATCGTCCTCGATCATGTACTCGCGTACGCCGTACCGGTCGTACAGCATCTTCATTTCGCCGAAAACGTTGTCGGCCGAGCGGGCGCGGAATTTCTTCCCGAACAGGTCGTGGCAGTAGGTGCAGCGCCAGGGGCACCCACGGCTGGTGAAGATTTGGATCGCCCGTTTATGCCGGGGAGTGTAGCGTGCCGACTCCATCTCGAAATAGCGGTCCACTTCCAGCAGGTGGTACGCGGGCCAGGGAAGCTCCTCAACATCAACCGTAGCCGGACGCGGCGGCGTGCGGAACGGGGATCCATCGCGATGGAAGAGGAGTCCAGGGATCTTGCCGGGGTCAGTTCGCTGCTCGATCGCCCGTACCAGTTCGACAAACGTCTCTTCGCCTTCACCCACGACCAGGTAGTCGCAGACCCCGTTTTGGATCACCTCGTCAGGTTCGATCGTCGGATGCTGCCCACCGAACACGATTGGAATCGATGGATCGCACTCGCGGATAACGCGCGCAGTCTCGACTGCTCCCGGGTACTCGACGGTCATGCAGGTCATCCCAGCCATGTCGTAGCTGGAGCCACCCATGCGCTCCCGCAGCAATTGGTGCGCCGATTCGACGCTCTTCTCCAGCGCCAGATCGAGAATCTCCACTTCATGGCCCGCTTTCTCAGCGACCGCGGCACAGTAAGCCAGACCGATCGGAATTCCGAGGATCATATCCATAAAGGTTGGCTTGGCCCTAACCAGCAAAATCCTCATACGTTTTTCCCCAGGTTGTGGGTCCTCTTATCTTCAAAAATGGGAAGCTTGTTAAACAGTGACCACTTCTCGAAGCGTGGGACCCATCGCTTGACGCGGGCGCTGTCGACCAGGAAGCTTCCAACAATGACCGGCAGGCGCGGGTTGGGCGCCAGGCACCGCTGGCAGTCGGCAAGCCCCGACATATTGCCGTCGACATGAGCCTTTCGCCAGCGCTGCATGGCAGGCCCATTCCAGATTTCCGAAACCGACTGCTGGTTGATGTTCCCAAGCGGGTCGGTCTGCCAGGTATGGCAGCAGGGAAACATGTTGCCGTCTACCGTGATCGCTGGTGGCCCCTGCCAGAGCAAGTGGCATGGATTCCGCCGCAGGCGCGGCTTATCCTCCCGACCCGGTACCGCCACTTCGGGAAATCCTATCTCTTCTTCCTTGATCCGGATCTGGTCAACGCCTGGGATGCTCCACATCTTCTGGTAGTCTTCCACCTGGTGGTAGTTTTCCTTCATCCGCACCAGTTGCATGATCGTGAAGATTGGGGCGCCGCGCCGCTGCTTGATCTCGAGAAACTTGAGAATGTTTGCCCGGACCTTTTCGAAGCGCGCTCCCTTCCGGTACTTTTCGTAGACCTCGGGGGTCGTCCCGTCGAAGGCGATGATGAGAATGTCCAGGCCGGCGTCAATCAACTGATTGGAACGCTTTTCGTTGAGCAGGGTGGCGTTCGTCGAAACCACGGAGTGCATGCCGTTGGCCTTGGCGTGCTGGATCATGGCGTAGAGATCGGTACTCAGAAGCGGTTCTCCCGCTCCCCATGGAATGATCAATTCGGTCTTGCCCTTCAACTGATCGACCGTTCGCTTGAACAGATCCAGGTCCAGGTCCTCGGGCGGCAGGTAGCCAAGCTCGCGGGGGCACATCGGGCAATAGAGGTTGCACTTCGAGGTATTCTCTATGATCAGGTTGATCGGGGCCGAATCGCCGACATCGACCCGACCGGAAAGATAGGTGGACAGAAGCCGAATGCGGTTCCGAAAGTGACTCCAGCCCATCAACTTTTCCTTAAACTACTCGAAGACAAGAGGGTAAACAAAAAACTTTTATTAACACGCCGCCGGAATCTTAAACTAACACACCGACGGCATCAGTGTACAGTGTAACGGCCTGAGTTGAGGGTTCTGCAGTGCCCCTGAAAACTCTCTTCCGGGACCGAGCAAGACACTTCATTCAGCAGGTCTGCATAGGGGGCGGTAGAGATGGTATTCGCTGCCGAAACTTTCTATTGGTTCGACCTCCAGATGCATGCCTTCCATGACAAGGTTAAACCCTCCTGCATTACTCCTGCCGAATCGACCTGATACAGAAAGTCTCGCGCGGATTAAAATCCAGAGAGGGTGATATCCGTTTGTCGG
>CP070717.1:3127339-3138758 GCA_020350445.1 Acidobacteriota bacterium
CACGTACTGGGCTCGTTCCTCTCGTGCCTCCGGCACTCGGTCACCCGGTCCCCGGTCGCCGGTCGCCGGTTGTCGGTTGTCGGAGGTCGGCTTCCGCATCCACCCTCATGTACTGGGCTCATTCCTCTCGTGCCTCCGGCACTCGGTCACTCGGTCGCCGGTTGTCGGTTGTCGGTTTTCGCATCCACCCAGCACTCACGTACCGGGCTCGTTCCTCTCGTGCCTCCGGCACTCGGTCACCCGGTCCCCGCTTCGCAACCGGGACGGTTGCGTTCCTTGTCATGGACTGGTTGTGACGAAGATGGGCAGGGAGGTGCCAGCAACGCCGGAGACAAGCTGGAAGCTTGTTGTACGTTTTCTCCGGGGAGGAAGAGACAAGCTGGAAGCTTGTCGTACGTTGTCTCCGGGGAGGAAGAGACAAGCTGGAAGCTTGTCGTACACTACAGCCCGAGGGCTTCAAGGCCCTGTTCGAAGACCACGTCCACCGGAATCTGAGCCTCCGATAACCGGCCCAGATCAGACTGGAGCGTTTCAGGCAGCTGACTCAACTCTTTCATAAACTGGACCGTCTCGTCGTAATCGCCGTCACCCTGGAGTCGGATGATGCGTTCAGACAGGCTGTTCACAGCGGCTTGCATGCGCTCGAGATCGACCTGATATGTTCCGGTCTCCGAGTCTCTCGCAAAGGCACCTGCCTGGCTGAAATAGTTGAATCGTGCCAGGTTTGCGCGGCCGTGGGCGCTAGAGGCCCCGAAGCGAATCGAACGGAAGATCCCGGCCAGAAAGGTTACGTAATTGTCCTCCAGTTGCCCATCCTGGATCTCGCCGCGCTCTAGTAACTGGGTGATCATGAAGAGGCCCAGGACATCGGCTTTGTTCTCTTCCATGGCCGATGCCTGCTCCTTCAGGGCTTCACGGACCGTCCCTTTCCCTGTCAGTGTGTTCTTGATCCCCAGGCCATGGGCAACCTCATGGAACATGATGTTTCCGAAAAAGGCGTTGAACGTAATGTGTTTCCGCTGTTCTGGTGAAATCAGCTGATCCGCGATCGGGACCAGGATTTTGTCGAATTTCGCCTGCATCGCATTCTTCAGTTGCAGGCGGCGTGTCCCCTTCTGCAGCTGAACTTCTTCGTCGTTGGGGAGGTTGATCGCAATCGTCTTGCTGCCGGCATTGCAATCGCCTGCATAGTAGACGACATCGTAAGCGTTCAGGTCGGAATCCGTCCCCGGACTCTCGGACTTGTACTCGTCCGGCACGGGAAGAGCCTTTTGGAGAGAAGGAAGCAGTTCCGCGTAGCGGTCGAGGCGCTTGCTCCAGGCCATATCCTTGACCAGGACAAACGCTTCATTGGCAGCTTTCCGGCCGTAAAGCTGGTCTTCGTAGGACTCGATTGGACCAATGACGATATCGAGCACGTTGTCCTTCATATCGAGCCAGGCGAGATCACTGGGCTGGTAGTCATCGTTTAGAAGAGCCGTCGCTCGGAGTTCGAGATAGGTCTTGAGACCGGGGTCCTGGGCGAGTCGTGCCGCTTCCCGCAGGTACTCCGCCGCCTTCCCGTGCTGGTCGGCGAACGCGGTGTGGTAGGGCACGGCCTTCAAGCCGCCATCTTCGTCACGCCGAACCAGGGTGTAGAGTGATTTGAGTTCCGGATTGCTCTCGGCGGCCTTTTCGAACTCCTCTTTTGTCATGTCTTGGGGATAGAAATTCGCTCCTGCCGGTTTGGGGCCGATGCCTTCAATGAAGGAGCGGTTAGCATCGAGGCGGTCCCAGGGACCGTAGTTGATCCGGGCGAAAGCCTTCAGGTCTGAGTCCTCGATTCCGCTGAGAAACGGCTCGGGATCCCCGAAGGCCTCGAGCCAGAAGACCTTGTCCATCTCTTTTGCCGCCTGGATCAAGAGTGGAATCATCTTTCTCTGATCCTCGGTCAGGCTGTTCAAATCCGTCGTTAGCTTGAAACTGGTGTACTTCCCCGTTAACGAATTCTGTTTGGTTTCACTCATCGATTCTTGCTCCACCTGGCCCTCCTGTGTACAGGCAGCCAGGCACAGGGTCAAAATGAAAAGAATGAACAGCTTTACCGGCGCTTTCATGTCTCGATCTCCAGCCAATAACTTCAGGTTCAATTGTTGGGTTGGTCAGAAACGCTTCTCCCAAACCCGGTTAGCTTAAACAGCGGGGAGGTTTTTCTCAAGTTACCCTTCTCCCCGGCCGAGGATCTGAGCGAGTTCTCGACAGACCCGATCAACGGAGGCCTCGGAAAAGTTGATGACTCGGACTTTCTGGCCGAGGGGCTTCCACACCTGTGGTGAAGTTGCTCCAAAGAGAGAGATCACAGGGATTCCAGAGGCGGCAGCGAGGTGTCCGACTCCGCTGTCGTTTCCGAGAAACACACCGCACCGCTGAAGCAGGGCAACCAGGACCGGAAGCGCGGGACTGGGAAAGTGCGGACAGTTCACTATCCTGGGGTCTACTTCCATTCGTTCATGAATCTCGCCATCAGCTTCTCCGGTTAGGAGAATCGGATAAAGCCCGGGCTGCTCAGCAACCCACTGAATGACCTCGAAGTAATGCTCCAGCGGCCAGTTCTTTGTCTTGCTTCCGCTTCCGGGATGAATAGCTACGAGAGTAGTGTGGTTCTGCACAGCGGCTACTGCGAGCATCTGTCTGACTTCTTCGCAGGCTGATGCCGGAGGAGACAGTCGAGGATACTCAAATTCGGGTTTCAGCCCCAGCCCCGAGAGTGAACGGAAGAACTGTTGGGTCGCGTGCAGGGCTTCACTCCGCGCCGGGGGAACCAGGTATTCCTGGACTCCGAGGCGGCGTAGGTTGGCTGAGAAGTGGTCTTCCGTGTCACGCAGAAAGCTGATCACGATATCGAAGCCTCGGAGATAGGATTCCGCCCGCTCTCGCCTGTTGCCGCCACCAGGGAGCCCACTGAAGAGTGGTGAAAGATCAAACGAGTCGATCGAACGGATCTGGTCGACGACGCCGGCCAGTCTGGCTGTTTCAGCGATCTCGGTGTGTCCCAGAACGTGGAGCGATGCCTTCGGCCAGCGCTCCTTGACGGCGGAGAGAACGGGGAGTGTCAGCACAAAATCGCCGAGACCCCCACTTCGGATGACCAGAATATGTGGGAGACTGCTCGACATCATCTCAGTTCGGGCTCTTCCTCGGGGCTCTTCATGTCGACTGCATCAATCCGGTCGATTCAGTCCGCTTCGACCGGTGAGAAATCCCTGCTTTTGAAGGTCTCCCAGGCATCGATCAGTTCACCGACCAGTTGTTTGGAGAGCCGGCGAATTCGAGGCGTCAGTTCCGGCATTGCCTCCAGTTGCCATAACCGCGCGCTTTCACTGGTTGAACCGTCGAGACCCCTGAAATGTCCCTGACCCAGTTGGACGCCCACATCGTAGACGACTTCGGCGAGTTCCGCTGGGGAGCGGAGCTTGTTACAGTCCAGCTCATAGTATGAAGCATCCCAGGATTTGACCCACCAGGGCGGGGGAGTCTCCGGGCCATCCTCCCTGTTCGGAACGTATCCCAGGATCAGGTGGTTGAGGCGCCCGATGGTCCGCGTGCCAATCAGGACCCTTTCGATCTCAGCCTTCGGCAGTTGGATACAGGAGACATTGCTCAAATCAGCGAGCTGCTTGCCCTCGAGGATGACATCGTCGAGGGGGTCGAGTGTCTGACCCTCGACGCGAGCCAGTATTTTCTCGGTCAGGGCGCTTCCAATCCCCATCCACAGTCGGCCGATCCGCTTGATATCCAGGAAGTGTCTGGGGAGTTCGGGTCGTTCTTCATAGGTCAGTTCACTGAAGCGCTGGAAGCCGGCTTCGATCTCATCCACCTGCTCGGAATCAATCGGATGCATCAGGGATTCGGCCCAGGCTAGGAATTCCGCCTGTGTTCTGTTGCCCAATGGCCGGAGCCGGTCTGCGATACTGGGCGGAGGAACCACCAGATCGCTGTTCCGCAAGCCTTCCCGGTAGCCATTGAAGAATTGATCGATGACTTGCTGGCTGGCATCTTCCCAGCGAAACTCGGTGCAGACGAGGTAAACCGAGGATGAAAAGCGAACCAGGTCGATCACCGCGGGTCCGCTGGCTGAGTCATCGAAATCATCGAGTCCGTGTTCGGTCTCAGTCACCGCATACTGTTCCAGGTGGGCATCGCCGTGGAGGTTTGCCAGAGGATGGGCGTCGGGATCGTCACCGAACGCGTCACAGACTGCCTGAGACCACTGTCGATTGAAGAATCGAAAGTAGGCAAAGGGGCTGGAACGAAGCCGATCCAGGAGGCTGGACTCGATCAGAACCCTTGGATCACTGTCGGCGATAGCGAAGCGGCTGGGAACGTTGGGGGTGTCGCGGTCCTGCATCTGAACGAGGGCGCAAGTCGATCCCCCCGTCGTTAAGGCCAGTCCAATCAGGATTGCCGCTACTCTCCGCATTCGAGAACCCTTGAGGCATTCTATTTAAGGGACATCGCCATGGTCAATCGGTGCCGGACTCTGCCCGGATCTTTGCCACTTCGGCCTCTGAACGCTCTTCGAGCTTCAGTTTTTCTCGACCCAGATCGGCCTTCAACTGGTCCAACAGGGACGGATCCTGGGCCTGGACCGCCAGTTTGAGCTTACCCTGGCTGGCGATTTCAGCTTCCGCGATACGAGCCTTGTATTTTGCACGTACCTCGGCGATTCGCTTCTTCTGATCTTCGCTCAGTCGGGCCGGCGCTCCTCCCATTTCTCGGTCGAGCTTCTCAAGGGCCAGATCGAGTGCCGATTTCAGTTCATTGCTCACAGGTACTACTCCTTTCGAGCTTTGACCTTACCATAATCGACGAAATCCGAGGCCAGGAGTTCACTGGAACTGCGATTATCCGTACATGGACGAGGCATCAAGATCGAGTTTTCTCTAGAATGTTCTCTATGAAACGGATTCTTCTTCTGTTTGTCTGGTTTGGTGTTTTCGGAGCGCTTCTTGCCGAACAGCTCCCGACGAAGGTTCGTGTCCGGGCTGTCTCTCGTGATGCGAAGATTCTGGGAAGTGGCGTCGGTGGGGCCTTGATCACGATCAGGGACGTGGGCAATGGTGAAATCCTCGCTCGAGGTGTTCAGCTGGGTGGAACCGGGGATACCAGCCGAATCATGGTCGAACCGCGGCAGCGCGGGGCGGTGGTCTATGACAGCGAAGGGGCTGCGTATTTTGAAACTACCTTGATGCTCGAGGAGCCGACCTTCGTCGAGGTATCCGCAGAAGGCCCGCTGGGATATCCGCAGGCGCTGGTCCAGACAACCAAGACCCTCCTACTGCTTCCGGGTGTTGACGTGCAGGGTGAGGGTATTCTCCTCGAACTTCATGGATTCATTGTTCAGGTTCTGGATCCCGGCGACGGAGATCTGATTGGCTCAGGCCAGCCAACAAAGGTGCGGGCAAGACTGAATATGACGTGAGGGTGCCCCATCGAGCCCGGTGGGCTCTGGGATGCCGATAAATACTCTGTCAAAGGTCGTTTGCTGCGCGCCGGAAAGCCGGTCAAGGAATTTCCGCTTAAGTTCACCGGTGTGGTCAGTGAATTCGGTGGGGAAATCCAGATCGACGAACCAGGACACTATGTACTTGAAGTGACCGCGGCGTCGCCGGAGCATCAGAACTTCGGGATGGCCACTGCAGAAATCGTCGTTAACTAGCTTTCCGACCGGCCGGTCAGTGGGAGCGCTGAGCTGTCACCTTGCCGGAGGAGCTGTTGTCGCCTCTAAAGGTCCCCTTGAGGGTATCCCCTTCAAGTTTCAGTTTGACCTCATATTCGATTGCCTCGGGTGTGAGGATTGAAAAGCTGAGGTTCGTCCCGTCAAACTCGACTTCAGCGAGGTCGAGAAATCCTTCGTCGTTGCCGAGTGTTCCGGTGACTTTGCCATCCGCTTCCGAGAGGGTGAGAATCAGGTCATATTCATCACCGGAATCTGCAACTGCTGTAAGTTGCCACGTTCCCTGGACGTCTGAACCAACTAAAGGGGACGAGGCCAGGATCAACAGTACCGAGCCCAGCAAAAGGTAGAAGCTATGCTGTTTCTTCATGTTTTCGAAAACGAACGGTTGGGGCGAAAAGTTCACTCGATCTTTCCCCTGGCAGCTTAGGAGTCCCGGCCTTTCAATCTGGCTACCAGAGGCAGAGCCGGGAGAACGAGCAGGGCGACCAGGAACAGGCTGAGCGAGAGTCCAAAAAAGGGAACCAGTATCAGTCCGGTCGCCATTGAGCCCAGGCATCCACCGGCCAGGTCAGCTGAATACAGGGGGGAGACCGCTCGGGTTTGCTCTCGGTATCCGAGGAGGGAGACGAAGGCAAAGATCGCTGCCGTCAGTGTTCCCAGGAGGAAGAGAAGGAAGCTGATCAAGACCAGACTGTTGATCCCGAAAACGCGTAGTGCAGTTGCCAGCATCAGGTTCAGTACGAGAAGAGACGCACAGAGGCCTGCCCCAAGTCTTGGTGGCAGCCCTGACTCCTGGCCTAACCGCGATGAGACCCGGTTGACAGCCCAGGCGCCAACCGCCAATCCCAGCATGAAAAGAGTCAACACCAGGCCCAAGTTCTGAAAAAGGACGCTCGATGTGGTCTGGTACTGCAACACCAGAACTGTTTCGCCGATCATTCCGGAGAGTCCGGCAAGGAATACGAGGAGTACCCCGCTGATTCGTTGGGAACCTCTACCCGCGAGCCAGATCACTCCAGCCGCCAGGACTGCGAGGAAGAAGGCCGTCCCGGGTGATGCAAAGCGGGCAAGGTCCGAGTTGATCAATGCGGGTGCGAACTTGGAAAGCCAGATCAGGTTTGAAAAACGGTAGCAGACCGGAAAGTCGTCACTGTTGGCTGTGGCTAAGGCCTGGCTCAACTGGCGGCGCACCTGTTCAAAGCGGTCATTTGTCAGGAGGTAGTGCAGATAGGGCTCCGTCACCAGCCTGTTCTGGATCCCTCGCTTATGCAGTCGCCCCACCAGGATCGCAGGGTCCTGGGGCAAGGGACTCCTGGAAGCGAGAATTACCAGGCTTTCACCCGGGAAGACCAGGACACTGGGAAAGACCGATTCGAGGGCTCTGACGACGGCGGCATTTCTCTGTAGAGACAGCTCCGTCCAGACATTACCGGCGGTTCCAAGGCGAATTGCCACGATACCCTGTTCGTTCAACAACGGTGCACATGCCTTGAAAAACTGCTGGGTGAAATACCGGTTTGACAGGCCCGAATCGGGCGGCGGCATCCCCACCAGGATCAAGTCTTGACACGACAGCTGGTCGAGGAACTTCCGGGGGTCGGCCTCCACGACCTTCACTCGACGGTCTTTCAGTGGGGCGGTAAACTCAGGCGGCAGAACCCTCTCGAACAATTCCAGAAGAACTGAGTTCAGTTCGAGATACAGGACCTGGTCGGGTTCTTGTTTGAGGGACTCAGCAACGATACCTTCACTTCCGCCACCGATTACCAGAATCTGTCTGGGTGAGGGGTGACTGAGCGCGGCCAGGCTGACCAGTTCCTCGCCGCCGAACGTCTCGGTTTCAAACGTGAGGATGTCGTTCTCGTAGACGGCGTACTGCCCCTGGTACTCGGTAATGGTGATCCGTGAATAGGGAGAGTCGCGGGTTTCGACGAGATGGGGATGATTGATCCGGGTCAGACGCCGGTCCAGAGCGCCGGAAAGGGGTAAGAGAAGAGCTGGCGGCAGAGTGAAAAGTAGTGCCCAGAACAGTTGATACCGACGTTTGACCCCTACTCGCGGCCACTTGCGTACCAGGATCGGGGCGGAGCACCCAGCCAGGGCGCAGAGGATTCCTGCTGTGAAGTTCTGAAAGCCAAGCGTCATGAGCAGGGTCGCCGTAATCCCGCCGACGAGGCCGCCAACGCTTTCAACAGCGTAGGCTCCCGCCAGGGTTCCGCCGGACCGGACGGAATACTTCGCCACCCATTGAAACTGAAGTCCCAGGAGGATAGCGAGCGGCAGGATTGCGAGAGTCAATGCCGCCAACTGGGAACCGATACCCAGATAAGTCCCCGGGATTCCTCCAAAAAGCGTACGGATACCTCGAATGAAGATCAGGTCGAGAAAGAGCAGCAGGCCAAACGTGGGAAACAGGGCAATGACCAGTCGTTCGGACGGTACCTCCCGGCGGCCGAAGACCAAGGCTCCCATACTCGTCCAGAAGAGCCAGATGCCAAGGCTGAGCAGGTAGATCAGCTCCACACCATAGAACGCGACACCGAGCTCTCTCAGGATAACGACCTGGCCCAGGATGGAAGTAAAGCCGACAGCCGCCAGAAGAAGATTCACGGAGCGACCTCGGGCTCTCGTGCCAGTTCCGATTCTTTGAAGGCGATCGTCTGAAACACCGCAAACTCAGCTCCAGCCTGCCAGTCATCCTTGTTGAGGCCTGCTTTCAAAGCAAGGGCAGAGAGCATTTCATCCCGGCTCCAGCCCTGTTCAATTGCAACTCTGGGCAGGAAGACAGCCGATCGGCCCAGTTTCCTCAGGACAACTCCGTCGGTTCCCAGCCGAATCTCATCCACAGAGTGAATCCTTTGTTCGGGAGTCAGGATCGAGACTTCGATGTCAAGCGAGGTGAGTTCCGATTCCCCGATCGGCTCAAAACGGCGATCATTGAATGCTGCCTGCATGGTTGTGTAGCTCACCGCCTGCGCCAGTGGCAGATCAGCGACCATATGGCCTATGCAACCCCTCAGGGTCGTGTTGATTCTCAGCGTTACAAAGACACCCATCCGAAAGCTAAAGGGAGCCTCCTGGACCCGGATCAACGGTGTGATTCCGCTGGTGAAGTAGCGATTCATGGTGTTGCGGGCAACCTCGAGCAGTGTTTTCTTTTGCTCCGATGAAAGGGCGAGCATCCCCGAGTCGCCGGGGTCAGTGGCGATCGTCCGGTAGATCTCTCGTGAAGGTGTAGGAGGCTCGCTGTAGAAGGCTACGGCGCCGTAGCCGACGACACGATCATGCGTTCCAACCGAACTGTCCCCTGAATTGGCGTAACTGATTGGAACCCCAAACTGAGTTCCGCTTTGAAGGGCTGCGGAAACGGTGACCAAAATCGGAGCTTCTCCGCATGCCTGGGTTGAGAGGTTGAGGACGCCCGTCACTTGGTGAAGGGCCTGCTGAAGCGGTTTCGGTTCCAGCCTGGAGATGGCTGCAATTGAAGCCAGGTCGGCATCAACCGCCTGGTCGTACGCAGGGTAGTGCGAAAGGTCTGAACTGGCAACCAGGAGTGATCTCTGCCCCTTCAACTTTTCCGCCAGCAGCCGGCCGAAACGTGCGCATGTCTCGAGATCCTCAGTCGCCACGACGATTGGAAGAATCCGGGCGGATGGGAACAGCTTCTGAACGAATGGGATCTGGACTTCAATGGAGTGTTCCCGGCGGTGGACCCCTTCATGAAAGGAGACATCCCTGCTGGCTGAGATCAACTCGTCCGCAACGTCCTCCGCAATCTGTGATCTCCCGAGCGGCGTCTCGAACACCCCCGATTTGTAAACGGAAATGCCTCGAAAGCTTGGCGTGGTGTGATTAGGGCCCAGCAGGACGATCAGGTCGTACTGATGGCCCTGTGCCTGTCGGAAAGCATCTGCGGCAATCTGGCCCGAGTAGATGTAACCCGCGTGGGGAACGACGAGCGCCGCTGGTCTTGCCGGTAGGGGTGGGACGGCTTCACCGATGAATTGATCGATGGCCTGATTCAGTTTTACCGGATCCGATGGGTAGAACTGGCCGGCGACGGCTGGCTTCCGGACTGACTGTCCTTCGGCTGTCTCGCACCCGCCTGCCAGGCAACTTGAAATCCCCGTCATCAGAACCCCCCAGCCGATCAATCTGATGATTCTCATTCTCAGAGATCCTCCGGTCTCCAGATTCCGGCAATCGATTCCCGACAGTTCTCGCAGCGGCCTTCTTCCAGGTGACTGCGAGAGACAAAGAACCCGCTTCGTTCGACGACTACCTGCCCGCATTTTGGACAGTAAGAGCTGTTCCCCGGGTGGCCCGGCACATTCCCGACAAAAGGAAAGTGGAGGCCTGCATCTCGCGCAATCTGATAGGCCCGTTCCAGTGTTCTGATCGGTGTCGGTGGCAGGTTCAACAGCTTGTAGTCTGGATGAAACCGCGTGAAATGGACCGGGACATCAGGACCGAGTTCTCCGGCGACCCATTTGACGAGTTCGGTCAGCATCACCTCCGAATCATTCAAGGTGGGAACCACCAGGTTGACGATCTCCAGGTGGACTCCGCGACGGTGAACCTGCTTGATGCTTCGCAGGACGGGTTGCAGTTCAGCACTGCAGACATCCCTATAGAAGTCGGGACTGAAGCCCTTGAGGTCGATCTTGATGGCGCTCAAGACGTCACACATCTCGTCGAGGGGCAGTTCATTCATGAAGCCGCAGCTGATCAAAACGCTGTGGATTCTTCGCTTGCGGGCAGCCTTTGCGATCTCGATCAGATATTCGAAGAAAACGGTGGGCTCGTTGTAGGTAAACGCAATGATCGGGACTTTTCTGTTCTGTGTAACCTCTACAACCCTTTCAGGTTGGGTAAAAGGGGAACTGTAGTCTTCGGGCCGGGACTGTGAAATCTCCCAGTTCTGGCAGAACTTACAGCGCAGGGGACAGCCCGAAGTAGCCAGTGAAAACGCTTCAGTCCCGGGGAGAAAGTGGTAGAACGGCTTCTTTTCGATCGGATCGACATGCACCGTGATTGGACGACCGTAGACCAGGGTCCGAAGCTTCCCTCCAGTGTTGATCCGGGCCCGGCACATCCCCCTCTCCCCCTCCGCCAACCGGCATTGGCGTGCACAGAGCAGGCACCGGACATGACCTTGATCATGCTGAGGCTCACGGGAATCCATCCTCTCGCCTGAATCGTGACAGCTTTGGCAGTCCGCCTTGGGGTCGTTCGAACCAACCCAATGGCGGGCTACCGGCGCCTGCCGCAGGATCTCGTCAAGCGAGGTGGTCGAGTCGGGTTCGCCGATGACGTTTTGGACGACACCTGCGGCAGCCAGGTGGCAGGGGAAGGGCGAGCAGCTCAGACCCACCGCTGAAGCTGCCAGCATTCTCAGGAACCTTCGACGGTCAAGCGAGTGCCCCGAGCAGAAACGTCTCCACTCAATATCGGACTCCAGCATTCGCCTTGTCTCCTCAATGAAGGAGGGCAATGGGCCAAAACGGCTGGCTACATCGCCCCTCTCAAGCATAAGTGAGGCCGAAACCAGGAGTCAACGGAGGCTTCGCCAGTAGGCTGCGCTGTGAGGCTTCGCCGTGAGGCTTCGCTGTGAGGCTTCGCTGGTGAGGTGGTGATGCCTCGACCATGGAACCATGACTCATGACTGATGACGCACGAACCCAGGAGACAAGCTGGAAG
>CP070717.1:3138858-3146963 GCA_020350445.1 Acidobacteriota bacterium
TGACCTGGGATCGGACCAGGATGAATGGAACGGCCCGGCTCCGTCACTGGTGGCCGAAGATGTCCTGGAGCGGATTCAACGGGTGGATAATGAGCCGTTGACCTTCCAGACTGCTGATCTGATCCGCCCGGCAGATCTCGAGTTAAAACCGCTCTATCAACTCCATGACCGGCGTTATGCCGTGTATTGGGACCGCTTTACCCCCGGGGAATGGGATGACTATCAGGCGGAATTCCGGGCCGCCCAGGCGCGTCTCAAAGAAGAGGAGGCACAAGCACTCGATATCATCCGGCTGGGAGATTCGGAATCGGAGTTGAATCACAACCTCCAATCGGAAATCTCATGGCCCTCAACCTATCGAGGCAGGAATTGCCGAGACGCACGCTCCGGTGGCTTCTTTTCCTTCGAGGCGAATGTTGCCGGAGGTGAGCCAACCCGTCTGTTTGCCACCTTCTGGGGAGGTGAGCGGAATCGTGCCTTCGAAATCCTGGTCGATGGAACAAAGATAGCCTACCAGGAACTCGACAACGAGCGCCCGGGTGACTTCATTGAGCTGAGCTACGATATTCCCGAATCGCTCACCAAAGGCAAATCCAAGGTAACCATCCGCTTCGAACCGCTGCAGGACAGAACGGCCGGACCGGTGTTTGGTTGCCGAGTTTCAAGGAGATAAGAGATTGAATAATAGAGCTTCTCGGATCAAGTGGGGACTTATCGGATGCGGCGATATCTCAAGCAAGAGAGTCGCTCCAGCACTGAGAGATAGTGAAGGCTGTCTTTTTACCGCTGCGAATCGATCCGACTTCAGTAAGCTGCCCCCCTTCGCAGATGAGTTTGGCGTGGAACTGCGTTTCAAGACCTGGCAGGAACTCGTCCAGTCACCTGAGGTTGAGGCTGTTTATGTCGCGACTCCCGTCGATCTGCACGCTCCAATCACGATTGCGGCCGCCGAGTCCGGAAAACATGTCCTCTGTGAAAAACCGATGGCTCTCGATGTCGGGCAGTGTGATCGAATGATCGAAGCTTGCCGCCAGAACAACGTGAAGCTTGGAATCGCCTACTACCGGCGCTTCTATCCCGTTCTCAGGCGGATCAGGGAAGTGATCGATTCAGGCGAAATCGGTCGTCCCATGGTGGCTCAGTTGAACGCCTTCGAGTTCTACAATCCCATCGCAGGAGACCCCCGCTTCTGGTTCGTTCAGAAGGATCGTGCCGGAGGGGGGCCAATGTTTGACTTCGGATGCCATCGGATCGAAGCCCTCATCAACCTGTTTGGGACCGTCCGGAAAGAACGGGGACTGCTCAGTTGTCTGAGATTCGAGCGCGAGGTTGAAGATACAGCCGTGGCGCACCTCCTTTTCGAATCGGGTACGCAGGCTACGATAACCGTTACCCACACGACCTGGGAGCCTCAGGACACACTCCGCATCTTTGGGACCGAAGGCAGCATTAACGTCTCGGTCCTGAATTCCGGAGATCTCGAGATCGCCAGTTCCCGGGGCACCCGCAGAGAGGCGTGGCCACCGCACCCCAATTTCCACCAACCTCTGATCGAAGACTTCAATGATGCCGTTCTCAGCAATCGAGATCCTGGGATCACTGGTACAGTTGGACGGGAGGTGAATCGAATCCTGGATCAGGTCTGCCGGACAGCTTTCTAGTGGAGCGACTTGCTTCCCGGCCTGCTTCCGAATTAGGATGGGGAACTCGATCCCAAAGGAACCAACCAATCAAACCAGCTTATGATCACACTCGAGGTAATCAGCGGTCCCCAACAGGGGGATACTCACGAAATCGACCAGTTCCCGGCACTTCTTGGCCGCTCCAAGGAGTCGGCAATCCGGTTGAAGGATCAGAGAATCAGCCGCCAGCATGCCCGACTTTCCAAGACTGACAACGAGATCTTCCTGGAAGACATGGGGAGCACTCACGGGACGCTACTGAACAATGTCACAGTTCAAAAGGACGCCTTGTCACCCGGCGACGTTATCCGCCTGGTCAGCGTTGAACTGAAGGTCATTTCGATCAACGGAAAGACCCTCTCGCCATCGGGCCAGACTCCACGGTCCCGAGGCTTGTCGAACGATTCGGTGCCAACTCAGCCAATCGCCCCCCAGCAGACCATCGTTCAGTTCAGTCACAACGCTGCAATATCCCCATCAGCATCGGTGGTTATCGAGGCGGGCGACCGGAGCCTGAAGCTGGCCGGACAAGGTGCTACGAGTAGAGAGTTGGATCGCGCCAACGAACGGCTCTTTACAATGATTGACGTCGCATCTCAGCTTACTTCAATTCGCGACGTTCATCGCTTGCTCGAGGAAATCATGAATCGCCTGTTCCAGATCTTCCGGCAGGCGGAACGCGGATTCATCCTGCTCAAGGACGAACAGGGAGAACTCAAGCCCGAAATTGTGCGCAACCAGAGTGTTGGTGGAGGGAATGTCATCTCGGTCAGTTCAACGGTTTTGAACCGTGTTGTCCAGGAAAAGAAGGCTCTAATTCTGGGTGATATCAGCCAGAACGCGGAATTCGCCCAGGCCGCCAGTATCGTCATCCATCAGACGGCATCGATGATGGTGGCCCCACTGCTCTACCGGGAGGAAGTCCTGGGTGCCGTTCACATAGATACCACCGTTCTCGGAAGATCGTTCCGCGAGGAAGACCTGAACCTGCTTGCCGGAATCGCATCAGGTGCCGCCATCGCTTTGAAGAACGCCCTCCTTCTCGAGGAGGTCCGCCGTGAAGCGACGGTCCGGACCGCACTGGCCCGTCACCTCTCCCCCGCTCTCGTGGAACAGTTTCTCCAGGGAAATCTCGATCTCGAACAGGTCGGTGGCGAGGTAAGAAAAGGAACCGTCTTCTTCTCGGATTTGGTTGGCTTCACGTCAATGGCCGAACGACTCAAAGATCCCCGAGCTGTCGTGGAACTGCTCAACCATTACTTCGGACGCATGGAGACGGTTATCTTCAGTAACGGGGGCACTATTGACAAGTTCACCGGCGACGCGATCATGGCCTACTGGGGAGTCCTGCTCGAGAGTGAAACAGCGAGCCACGATGCCGTTCAGGCAGCACTTGAAATGCAGAATGAGATTCCCCGTCTGAATGCCGAAATCCGAAGTAAGGGCTCAGCCGAACAGCTCAGTGTTGGAATCGGGATGAACACTGGAACGCTTCTGGCCGGAAACATCGGCAGCCATCAGAAGATCGAATTCACTCTGATCGGCGACAACGTCAACCTCGCCCAAAGAATCGAAAGTCTCGCCAACCGGGGACAGGTGCTCATCAGCCGGAGTACCTACGAAGAAGTGGCCTCCGAGGTTGTCGCGATCCGTATGCCTTCCGTTCATGTTAAGAACAAAGCCGACGCGGTTGAGCTGTTCTCGGTTCGAGCGATCAGAAGCCGACAGGTCCCCGATTCGGTGGTCTGCAGTATCAGCGTCAGCGTAGCTATCGATCAGAGTCTCTCAGAATGCCTTATTATCGAGGCCGGCTGCAGCTCTGAGGGTCCAGTGAAATTGGAACTTCTTGGCACGGCCACCTTTCAGATCGGAAACACCATAATCGTTAAACCCCATATCGGAGAGTTTCCCGACCTGCCACCGTTGCAGGTTGAGGTCGTGTCCCAGGCTGAGGCACGAGAGGATGACCCGGACGAACTGAACAGTTGGGTCTGTCAGGCAACTGAGTTGCCCAAGGAATGGCGGGATCTAATCAGACCTGGCACCTTGCTGACTTCACCGCTGAATGCAGGCGACCTCAAGAGACAATAAAAGGTCCAACGCAGTTGCGGCGGGACAACTACAAGTGCCAGTTATCCCGCCACAATTTCGGTAAGAGAACAGTAGGAAAGAGCACTTAACTGCCGTTTTCGGACAAATTCTAGCTGCCGACCGCCATCTGACCGAGGAATTGCCGCCAGCTCTCTACCTTCTATCCGTCTCCCTCTTTCTTCCTTGGCATCGCTCCTAATCCATCGCTGCTCAGCCAAGTCGAAATCAACGCAATCAAAAAACCTGCTACCCCAACCTCGAAACACTCGGGGCGTCGCAACGCTTTTGCTTGACCTTAAGGATACCCTAGTAGTGTAGAATATCTACTTAAGGTTCCCTTAAGGTTTGCTGATTTCTTGCTAAGGTGCCCTGAAAGAGCGGTCTAAAGCGAAATAAAGAGGCTATCGGACGTCGAGAGCAAGGCTTTTCACTTCTTTCAATGTTCGGGCCGTTGCAGTCACATACCGGAAGGATTCAGGAGCTATGCCCATACTGCAGATAGGGGAATGGACGGTTTCAACTGACCTCAATACACTGAAATCGGATCAGGTTCAGCTCCAAATCGAACCCAAGGCGATGCGTCTCCTGCTTCTACTTGCGGAGAATGCAGGCCATCTTGTTTCGAAGGAACAGATCCTGGAGACGGTTTGGGGTGACCTCTACGTCAGTGACAGCGTTCTCTGGCACACAGTCTCGGACCTTCGCAGGCTTCTGGGCGACGATTCTCAGCATCCCCGGTACATCGAAACTGTACCGAAAGGCGGCTACCGGCTTGCGGCTGACGTGAGCATCTCCAAGTCCCCGGATTCCGAGGACAGGAAGGGCCCATACGACTCTCTCCTTCGGGCCCTTATGTTTCGCTCAGGAATGGAGGCTGAAGGAATCCGCCCCCCTCGTACCCCAGTGATTCTGACCTGGGTCCTTGTCGCCACTCTCGCAACCAGCTGTGCGGTGCTCGCTGTCTTTTACTTCGGGCAGACCACCAACCCGGCGCCCGAGACACTCCGCTTCAACATTGGCCCCCCGGACGGCACATCCTTCATATTGACGAATCCTTTCGGTGGTAGTCCTGCAATATCACCTGATGGGCACGATGTGGCGTTTGCCGCAGAGTCCGGAGGCAGAACTCGACTCTACGTTCACAATCTGGCTGACAACATCACTCTTCCTATTGCGGGTACGGACGATGCCTCGTTCCCATTCTGGTCTCCCGACAGCCAGTACATCGGATTCTTCGCCAGAGGCCGACTCTGGACAGTTCATATCTCGGGCCATCCTATTCAGCCGGTCTGTGATGCGCACTTTGGCCTTGGGGGAACCTGGAACACAGACGGAACGATCATATTCGCACGCGATTTCTATGGCTCACTCTTCCAGGTCTCTTCCGATGGGGGCGTCCCAGAACCCCTGTCATCGTTGAACAAAGATCGCGCGGAATTGAGTCATCGCTGGCCCTACATGCTTCCTGATGGCCAGAGCTACATCTACAGCGCGGTTAGTTCAGAGAGTCGCTTCAGTGGAATCTTCGTGGGCCGTCTGGACTCAGCCACCCCAAAGATGATTCTTCGAGACGCTTCCAACGTTCAATATAGCGTGACAGGCCACCTCTACTTTCTTCGAGAGGGAGTTCTCATGGCCCAGTCCTTCGATCTGGAGGATCTTGTCACCCAGGGTAATCCCGAAGTCATCCTCAGGAAGGTGGCCTTCTCGCCCGGCTTCAGCCTCGGAATCTTCTCCGTATCCGACTCTGGCCTACTGGTGTACTCTGCAGTTTCTGAAGTTCAATCGAGCCTATCCAGAATCTCGGGAGACGGGGACCTGATGGATTCACTGAACGGAACAGCCGACACCGAGCGCTTCGATCTTGCTCCTGATGGCATCAACCTTATTCTGGATCGGCCGAATCCAGGATCCGGTGAGTCTGATCTGTGGCTCTGGAACGCAGACGACAGCCCGCCGCAAATCCTTACAGACGGGACCAGCGTCGACAGTTTCCCGATTTGGTCTCCTGACGCGACCCAAATCGTATTCAGTTCCACCCGGGACGGCACGCTGAATCTCTACACCCTTCGACTACTCGATAATCAAGTGGAACTCCTTCTGGAGTCTTCGAACGAGTTGCGGGCTCAGGACTGGTCGAACGATGGTCGCTACATCATCTACGAACGGACTCATGAGACTACGAAGTCTGATCTCTGGATCCTGCCCCTCGACCGAACCCAGGAACCCATGCCGTTCCTGGCTTCGGAGAATAGCGAATATCATGCCCAGTTTTCTCCCGACGGAAGGTGGATTGCCTATACATCGGATCAGACCCACCGTCGAGAGGTCTACTTGAAAGGCTTTCCGCCCAGTCAGGGAACCTGGCAGATCTCGACCCAGGGAGGATACCAGCCTCGGTGGTCTGAGGACGGACATTCCATCTACTACATTTCAGCCGAAAGGGATCTGATGAGAGTTTCACTCGATCTGGAAGACGAAAATGCCCGGGTCGAGAAGCCCGAGCAACTCTTCCCCGTTCAGATTGGAGACCTCGAGGCGGCTCCCCAGTACGCGGTCCTATCTGCCGGAAACGGCTTTTTGGTCAATAAGTTGATGGAAGCTACGGGACAGCTTCAGATCTCAGTTCTCTTCCGCGCGCTCCAATAAACGGATTCCAGTTGGGTCTATTCAGGCTCTTCGCGGCCTTGCGCCTCGGGGTCAGCCTTCTTGCCGCTCAATCCCAGGAACGATCCAACTGCCCTCAGCGTACCGAGGAAGGAACGCCCGGCCTCCTTAAAAGCCCGTCCCACTGCCCGATCGGTGTGTGTTCCAGCAGTCCGCAGCGCGACTCCGGTGTAGTGGCTGCCGACACCCAGCGCTCCATAGGTCTTGTTCCCTGCGAGAAGAAGGGGCTTCGTTGTCGGTAGAGGCTCCTCCGTGAAGAAGACCTGATCAGACTCGCTGCTCTCGAACCGCATCAAGAGGGCCAGGCCGAAATGTGTCTCCATCTTTTCGCTCAGGGGCCAAGCCTCCGAAGCTATCCAGTCGGCGCCGTTCATGGGGCTTCCCAATTCACCGACGTTGATGAGTTCCCTTTCGGGAGCTAACTGCATCTGTTCGCACCGATCCCCTCCACAGCCAACACGCTCACAGAGTTCGACCGACAGAAAGGATGCATGCTTACCAGCGGAAATCCATACAGCCGCACCTCGAGATTGGGCTCCGATATCCTCGGAGCGCGCCGCATTGCTCGAATCACACAAGGTGCCTTCATGGGCCGCTGCATACCAGTAAACCGACCGCCACTCTGTCGAAGGAGCATCCAAACGGTCGGAATGGAGAAGCGTTGAAATCACTTCTGTATCGAGTTCGTGTCCGAAGTCTCCGCAATCACGCTTCCAGAGATGATAGTAATGAACCTCGATGAGGAATCCCGAAGTTCCGGGGGGAGAAACGGGGAACACCTGCCCATAGATCGTACCGTCGGAAGTCACGGCCCGAGGTACGGTGGAATCACTTTCGAATTTGGCTGGCAGTCCATCACAGTCCTCGGAACTGACCAGGAATCTCGGCCTGAAACGCCGCAAGACTTCCTCTTCCAGGGTGTCATCCAAGCCATCCTGATCGAGATCATTTCGGACTTCAGCCCCCTCCATTTCACTGGGCCATCCTCCAGCAGAGGCCAAGAAAAGACCCAAACAAAGCAGAAACCTGGAGGACTGCAGCAACCCCATCGAATAGCATGCTACTTGAGCCGGCACCCATCTGTATATCGGTTAGGCCGAAAAACAGCGGTTGCGCCTCAGAAAGAAGCACTAGCGTTGACGAAACAGTCAGGCTAGATTATTACCCGTGGCACGCATAAAACAGCTCCTTCTTACAGGCCTGATGGCCCTCGCATTTGCTCCGGAGGTTGGAATGATTCTGAAGGCAGGTCCTGAGCCGATCATCTGGGCGCTTGACAGTCTCAACACGGTCGGCGGTAATCCCGTCGAACTCCTCGGCAGCCCTCGAGTGATTCAGACCGAAGACGGTGAGGCTGTTCAGTTCGATGGGCTTGACGACGCACTCAGATTAGGCGTCAATCCATTGGCGGGAATGGAGCAATTCACCGTCGAAGTTGTGTTTCGCCCCGAGGCAGGGGGAGAAAGGGAGCAGCGCTTCCTCCATTTCCAGCAAGCTGCCGAGCACCGGGTTCTGATCGAGACCCGTCTCACTGAAGACGGGCAATGGTTTCTCGACACGTTCATGAAAGCCGAGGACTCCGAGCGAACATTGTTCGCAAAGGACCATCTGCATTCACTCGACGAATGGCATCACGCCGCACTGACCTATGACGGGAAGCGGATG
>CP070717.1:3147063-3157181 GCA_020350445.1 Acidobacteriota bacterium
GGTGCCGGTTCCATTGATATTGTTGGCCCGGTTCATCGGGCTGAGCTTCCATTGTTCATCCGAGTAGAAGGGACAGAAGATGGTGACTTCAACGACAATGTCGCGCCGGTCTGCCTGCCGGATGAAGTCTGCAAGGCGAACGAAGTAGGCCGGATCCCAACGACTGAGGTCGAACTTGTTCCCCCCATTGGCGTAGCCGGGTTCCGAGGATCGGGCCCAGGGGCAGAGAAACTCGCCCTCTTTGGGAGCCAGGGTGTTGCGTGTGATGTTAAAGGCGGTTGGATGCTCGACGTAGGCGCCTGAGAAAACCCGGGTCAGATTGAGTCCGTCACTGGCCAGGGAATCGAGATAGCGGACGTAATCGAACTCGCGATTGAGTACCGCCCCATAATGCTCGCCCGAAGTGATCAGGATCCTGGGCTGTTCCCGAAACTCCAGGTAGTGAGGATTCTGCGAGTGAAGCCTCAGTGGTTCCGCCACTGCCGGGAAGATCAGAATGGCCAGGGTAACGATAGAGAGAATGAAATCGCGTGTTCTCATTTCGAACCACCTTTCAGATCGTGTCGAGGATCCAACGCCCCTTCCGGTTTCTTGTTTTGACCGGGCTTATTCAGCCGCGATCGGAATTCCAACGACAGCCAGACTGTAATCGGTATAGGTCCGATACTCCCCTCGCAGCCAGAGGAGAACCGTCCGGCCGTCTTTGGGATGGGGTACGATCGGCCTCAAGTTGTCCTGTGTTGAATCCGCCGTGATGGGTTCCCAGATCCATTCGTTGGAAGATCCGGGAGTCCCTTTGAAGATCTCATAATGGCGCTTGCCGTCGGTGCGGCTGATGAGTGGTTTGCCAGAATCGGGATGAGCGTCTGTTGAGATGTACACTTTGTCCGGATGGCCGGGGATCAATGCAGCCAGACCGGTGTAGTCATCTTCTCCCGGATAGAGCCTCTGCCCGGCGTAAGCGATCTCCTCCTCATGCCAGGAGCTGCCAGACCAGCTCGCCAAGCGATATCGATGATCGAGTCCACCCTGGCGATCGGGGATCCCCGACGATCCAACCTGGACGGAGTAGACCGCAAAAGGCCGTCCCTGCCCATCCAGTTCGATGTCAACCGTCCAGGCGACGTTTTCAGGATCACCGCGAAAGACGAGGGTCCCCTCTTCAGGTCGGCTGAGCCCCTCGGAGAGCGGGGCAATCGGTTCTCCGTCGGAGCGCCGCAGCATGCCGTCACGGTAAAGCAGATGGTAGATGCTGTTGTCGTAGTTACGGGGGTGACCTTCGGTGTAGAGCATATGGACCGTGTCCACGCCATTCGAGGCATATTTCACATAGGGCCTGTGCCGGAACTCAGACGGAACATCAATGAAGACGGCTCCAGTAGTCCAGGTTTTCCCGAGATCGTCACTGTATGCGTAAGAGGGTTTGAAGCTGTTGTCCAGACCTCTGAAGAAGTTGTAGATACGGTTACCTTCATCGGGGAGTTGAAACGGGTTCGAATAGGTGACACGAGAGGAATCCGAGGCAATGTGGAACTGAGTGTCCTCCCATTGGTCCGGGTTGTCACCCTTTGAAAACCGATAATAGAAGCGATTCTCGTTGCCGTGAAGTGACCAGAGAGCCACGATTCCGCTACCCTGCAGCGGTAGAAACACCGGAGAATCGTGGTCATCGAGTTGCAACTGATCGGCCAACTCAACCTCCGTGGTTTGTCCACTTACGAGATCGTAGACTAACGCTCGAATGTCCCCCTTCCTCGAGGCGTCCTCGTGCCCCGATGCGACGATACCGACGATCAACCGATTCTCAACAATGACTGCCCTCGGATCCTCAAACCAGCACCAACCTCCGTCTTCACTGAGTAGAACGAGGTCTTGAGGCGAACTCAGACCCGCCTCTGAAGCGCTTCCTGTGACAGAGGCGCCGGTAAGGAAAAGAAGTAGGAATAGTCCTGTCTGAAAACAAGCCTTTTGCGTCATAATCCCGCCTGGTCCCATTTTTCGATCGTGGTTCGGATCATGGCTTCGAGTCGCTTCAGCACCTTTGAGTAAAAGTCCCGAGCCTTTCCTTCGTCGAAGTCAGGGTACCCCTCTTCGGCTTTATAGAGAATGATTGAACTGGGATATGGATAGGGGCTCAGCCCCTCGATGCTCCACCAGGCCAGATCCTTGTCGGCGTATTCCTTCCTCACCCATTCCGGGTTGGTGGCGATCACCGCTGCCGTTTCATTGACTCCGGCATGTCCTCCGTCCGTTCCGTAGACCTCCTTCGTGATATCTGCCGTCAGTGTCCACCAGTTGAAAACCAGCGTTCGGACCCGGGTCTCGCGATACACCTCTGCACAGACCTCCTGAAGGGGGACGTAGTTGGGTCCATGGCCGTTGATGACGATCAAGTTCTTGAAACCCGACTTCGCCAGTTCTGCAATCACCTCTTTTGCGTAAGCCCTGAATGTTGCTTCGGAGATCCGAATGCTTCCGGGAAAAGCCTGGAGCGAATTTGTGATCCCATAGGAAATCGTTGGGGCGATCATCGCATTGAGTGGTTCGGCCAGATCTCGGGCGATCGCTTCGGGCACGGTGTTATCCGCGCCATTGTTGGCCACTCCGTGCGCTTCGACCGTGCCGACCGGCAGCAGAACCGTATCGATCCTCTCCGGGACCCACTGGCGGAAGTCGATCCAGTTGATTCCGTTCATTAGTCTACTGGGGGGTGGGTCGGCTGGAAACACTGGGAAGGTCAGGCCGGCAAAGATCAGAACTGTCAGCAGCTTTCTCATGTCTGAATTCTAATTCAGCAGAACAGGGGTGTCAGGTGCTTTTAGTGCTGCAGGATCGCCACCGTTCTATGCCCGCTTTTTGTACCGGATAATGCGGACCTTCTCCAGCGTGACGAGTCCTTCGGGGAGAAGTTCATCGAGGACGGGTATGAATGACTCGATCTTTTCCAGAGTGTCGACGATCTCGATCACCATGGGGAGATCCTCCGAAAGGCGGAGAACCTTCGCGGTGTGCAGGACACTATGACTCCCGTATCCCATCAACCCTCTCAGGACTGTGGCCCCGGAAAGTCCCTGGTTTCGGGCTTCAAGGACGATGACTTCGTAAAGGGGGTGGTGACCCCGTTTGTCTCCCTCACCGAGGAAGATGCGGAGGAGATAGCCTTCATTCTGGGTGCTTGTCATGACGCCACCGTGGTGAATCTGGAAATGTTGTAACCGATCCAGACGAGTAGAAAACCCGCCAGGTTCGATACGAGAACATAGAAGCCCGCCAGGAAGAATTCGCCATCCCTCAGGAGCGTGAAGGTCTGTAGACCGTAGGAGGAGAACGTAGTCAGTGCCCCGAGGAAGCCGATCAGGATCGCCGTCCGCAGCGCTGGGTCGATGAGTGCCCGTTCCTCCAACTGGTGATAGAGGAATCCAATGAGGAAGCATCCGACCAGGTTGACCACGAGTGTACCAGTCGGGAAGGTCTCACCGAAGCGGCGGGCCACCCAGCCTGAGACTAAATACCGAGTTAACGTTCCGGCAACGCCGGCGAGACTTAAGAGCAGGATTCGATTCATCCGTTCTCCTTGCTGCGTTCGATGGTGAATCTCTCCAGTTTGCCGACTTGGGTGAACGCTTTCAAGATGTCTCTATTGAACCGATCTTTACTCGGGCTGTACCGGACCTTTTGAAGCGAACAGGTTAGAATTGGCGGTAGGAGAATCTTGCATGGCGATCCGAATCTTGATTACCGGCGGTACTTTCGACAAGGAGTACGATGAGATCACAGGACAGCTCTTCTTCAAGGATACCCATATCGGAGAGATGCTCGAGTTGGGCCGCAGTCGGTTGCAGGTGAGTATTCGGACCGTGATGATGATCGACAGCCTCGATATGACGGAGGAGGATCGGGAACTGATTCTTCAGAACTGTCTCAAGGTTCCGGAGAATCAAATCGTCATTACGCACGGCACCGATACGATGGTGGATACCGCCCGGGTTCTGGCAACTGCGGTTGAGGGAAAGACCATTGTTCTGACCGGCGCCATGATTCCCTGGGCCTTCGGTAGTTCCGACGGTCTGTTCAACCTTGGGAGCGCCCTCTCCCTGGTCCAGGCGCTGCCACCGGGCGTCTACATTGCAATGAACGGCCAGTTTTGGGAGTGGAATCGGGTTCGAAAGAATCGCGAACTTGGCCGCTTCGAAGAAATCGAACCGTAGGGCAAGCGTCCCGCTTGCCAAACCCACCGGGCTGCCAGGCCCGTTTAGCAATCGGGACGGTTGCGTTCCGGATGTCTTTCTATTCCTCCTCCGCTGGAACCGGTCCCGGGACTGCCTCAGGCTGGGGATCGAGTGGTTTGAGGTCTTTCCCCGCAAGAGCCGGGTGGTCGGGGGCGATCCGGGTGGCCCGGAAGACCGCGTAGGTCGCTTTACCGACTGGATGGGGGAAGGAACCATCCGGGTTCCGGATGTTCCCCGAGTAGATCGTTGAGTAATCCCAGACCATCTCGCCCTCGGGAGTGACTTCGAAAAAGCGACCCTTGGCACCTTCACAGACGAGGGTGTTTCCATTGGGAAGGCGGGACGCCCCCGAGATGAATGGGCTGTAGAAGGAGTACTTGTCCGGAGCCTCATACCGCCAGGAGGGTTCAGCGGGGCCGAAGGGGCCGGTTTCAGGCTGAATGTAGCTGCCGTCGGAATTGACTGGAGGTTCGATTTCAAAGACCGAGGAGTATTCTCCGTCCGGGCTGGGGAGTGCGTTATTGAAGATGGTCAGATGACCCGCACCTGGAGCGCCCTCTCGAATCCATCGCACGTCATGCTGTGCGAACAGTTGCCGATCAAGTTCGGCACCCCGTCCGTAGGCCTGCGGGTTCCCCCAGCGGTAGAGGATCTGACCTCCGCGACCCCATCGGCCACCTCGGTCACTGGCTGCTTCGGCAGTGGTGGTACTGTGGTCGATGATCCAGATTTCGTTGAAACGGGGGGAGCTGAGGGCGATCTGGTCGAGCTCCGCATTGTAGTCGATTGCGTTGGTGTGAAACAGGTCCGATGAAAGGTCTTCCTGAGTCGTATCCTCGGTGACGTAGCCGAGTGCCTTGAGTTGTTCCAGTTCCTCGGGATCGATCTCTTCGACCCTTCGATCCCCATTAATGTTGACCTTCCCCAGGGAGGCTGAAGGATCACCATAGTTGTCCTGATTGGGATCCAGGTTCTGGACCAGGTGGTCCCAGAGATGCCATTCCCAGACGATCTTGCCCCCTTTTGGCCGCGTGGGTTCGATTTCAATGACCATGTCCGGCCAGATTCCGGCTTCGGGTATGGCATCGGGATTCCGGCCGGCCTTCAGTGCTTCTTCCGAAGTCTTTGCTTCCCAGGCGATTGCCAGGATATTCCCGTTGGGGAGGACTTCGATATCGTGGTGGAGGAGATAGTCTTCCGAGAAGTATTCGAATTCCCAGACCACTTCTCCTTCCCAGTTGAATTCTTCAATCCGGCCACCCTGTCCTCCCCCATTGAAGACGGGGACATCCGGTTGGCGACCGGTTCTCAGCAGGTTTCCGTTCTCGAGAAGGTAGACGCTGCCTGATGGGGCATAGGACGTTTCCCAGAGCTGAACGACCTCGGCTTCGTTGTTGATCAGATAGGTCGTACCTGAGAGAAGCGGGGCAAAGAGAACGTAGCCGTCTGAGACACCCTCCTTGTTCATGCTCAGACCGCGCGGCTGTTCCTCCTCGGCGGCCGGAGCTTGAGGTTCTTCGTCGGCTGGAGTTCCGCCTCCACAGCCGAGGATAAGGAGCAGGCTCAACGTGAGGCCGAATTGTAGGAGCCATCGGGCCGACCGACCGATCCGGCTGTTGCAACGGGTACCTTCTTCGTTTCTAACCGCGTCAAGGATGATCGAACGAATCATTTCTCTCTCCAAATTTGATGGATTACTGGGTGGGTAAAAGTGCGATCGGCGCTGGCATCAGGTTCCAGGTGAACCGGGATAAACCGTCGGTATGCTTCAAGATGACATCCCGTTTCCAACCGTTCTCAGCCAAGCGATAGCGCCGGATTTCCGACTGGCGGTCACTGGCAACGTAAAGTTCAGCTTTCCCGTCGCGGTCCAGATCGAGCAGGATCGAAGCATGTTCGAAACCCGAAGAGTTCGAGTCAATTGACTCAAGCTCCCAGGTATCGCTGCCCTCGGTGGGGCGAAGAAGCCAGAGTCCGCTGCGGTTGGTGGCAGCAACCATTTCCATCTCACCGTCGCCATCGACATCTCCGACGGTAAGGAAGCGGCAGAGCTTGTCCCGGAGTGTCGCTACCACATCGGCGGTGAGCTGTCCGTCATTGAGCTGAAACCGCTGGATTTCGACCTGCCCGCCGGAGACTGCTTCAACCGAGACGTAGAGTTCATCGCGACCATCTTTGTTGAGATCGGCAGTGAGGATCTCCTTGGCGTGACGGTCGCCCAGGTCGATGATTTCTTCCCGCCCCCTGGAAAGACCGGGAATGTAACGGACGACTAGTCCGTGCTGAGGTGTACCGTCCAGTTTGTTGGGTGCCGAGGGGGTGGCGTAGATCTCTGGAATGCCATCACCGTCCATGTCTCCTATCTCGATTTCATGGACCACGGTATCGGGCTGTTCATCGAGTCGTTCTACCGAGAATGCTCCCGACCCATCGGGCCTCAGGACGGCGACTACGCCCTGATCGTGGGTCGCAATCGCAATGGCAGCTGAACCGTCTCCGTA
The DNA here is from genome assembly GCA_020350445.1 of Acidobacteriota bacterium. Classification (GTDB taxonomy): domain Bacteria; phylum Acidobacteriota; class UBA6911; order RPQK01; family JAPXNP01. The sequence continues at coordinate 3,153,794 of CP070717.1, forward strand.
GATGTCGCCGATTTCGGCATCCCGCATCCGGCTGAATTTACCGCCAAAGTCCTCCTGCCAGAGCTTCTTCGGTGAGGAGTCCGGTGCCCACAGTTTCACTACTGCTGCGGTACCTCCGAAACTCAGGAGTCCGCCGCGTCCTCCTGCCGGGTGATAGGCCATCACCTTGTGGAATGCGTTACTCTCCGGGTCGTCGATAACCCGGTAGTCCCATTGGTCGCCGTCCGGAGTCAAGATGCCCATCTGGGCCGGCAAGGGCAGGGGGGATCCGTCGTCGTTTTTTCCGAGTACAGCAAGGGCCAGTACGAGGCCCTGTTCCCCATCGTAGACGTGTGTCTGTCCCTGGGGCTCGCCGGGCCCGGGACCGGAAGAACAGGCTCCGGCCAGGGTAAGAAGGAGAAGACAGCTGGTCCAATTACACCAGCTGGAGTTCCGGATCTTGAATAGACTCGCACAGTGCTTCCAGGATGAAGCCAATGACATGTCTGATTTTCTCCACAGCATCGTGCCGGCCGCTAAAACGACCGGAAATTTGGAAAGTTGCTAATGGAGTCAATAATACACAAATATTACCGTTTTGGTAAATGGTCAATTGGCAGGCGTGGTGCGGTCTCCGCTTCAAGCGGTGTAGAGCCGGTACATACAGCGCTGTGGAACGTGGTGGACCGGAACTTGGGGGAAGACCTGGGCAAGGTGTTCCGCCAGGAGCCGAGCGCCATTTTCTTCGGCAACTGGATGATTGACGATTGCCACCGGGAATCCGGCGTCGACCGCGAAGGCCCCTTCTCGCCAGTAGGTGAAGCCGTCATCGGTGCAGATTGCCATGTCCGCCCGGTATTTCTCGATGAATTCGAACATCGGCGTGATGGCCCCGCAACCGAGAACCAGGCGCTTGACTGGGATGTCAGGGGGTCCGATCAATTGGACTCCGGGTTGCCCGAAAGGGGCCAGGCGGGCGGCCATTCCGGTGGCGATATTGGCAGCGGTAGCGCCGGCCCCGTCATAGACGTAGTACCAGCCAGCCCCGTCGATCGGTTCTCCCAGCTCGAGAAGTTTTCCCCAGGCCTCGGGGATTCCGATCTTGGGATACTGATCCCACATATCGTGACAACGAAGGATCGTCACTCCACTTTCCTCGATGTACTGCTTCTTCTCCCTCGCGCTCTTGAAACGGAAGAAGCTCTCGTCGTTGTCCCAGTGGTCGTAGTAGGTCGGTTCGTGGGTCACGAACAGGTTGCAGCCCAGTTTTTCGGCCCGGCGCAGCGATTCGGTATACGACATCCAGCCGACTGCGATGCCTTTGACAATTCCTTCCGGGTCGCCAGATTTGAAGGTATCGACGGTCTTTTCCCAGTCCACCCAACCTCCATCGAGGCTTTTCAGGTATTCGTAGACGTCTGTGTTTCTGAGTTCTTTTTTCTGGCTGGCCGAAGCCGAGAGGCTGAGAGTTGCGCCGAGTGCGGGTACCGAGGCGCAAAAGGCGCGGCGACTGACCTGGGCAGGGGACTTCTTCGAGCTCATTAGAGATTCCTCCGATTCCTGAACAGTTTCGAATAGAATGAACCAGACGTTCGTAGTCCGTTGGACTGAGTGAGACTCTACCGGAATCGGGGGGCCTTCGCCAGTCATTCGTTGACGGTTTCTCCGTGGAGACCTAGAATCGAAACAAGTACTTCGTCGCGTTTGGCGGTACGAACTCTAACCTTCTTCGAAGAGAGAAAGCGAAATGATCAAAAAGGCAATTTGGCTCTTCTGTTTATTGGCCGCATTCGTCAGTTGGACATCAGCTCAGGACATGACCCTGGATGAAGTGCTGGCAAAGCATTTCGAGGCTGTGGGGGGATTGGAGAATGTGAAGGCAATTCAGTCTGCGAAGTTGACCGGGAAGATGTCGATGGGCCCGGGTCTGGAAGCTCCAGTTGTGATGCTCTTTAAGCGCCCCATGAAGCTCCGCATGGAGTTTACGGTTCAGGGAATGACCGGTATCCAGGCTTACGACGGCCAGACGGCTTGGATGGTCATGCCATTTATGGGGAAGACCGAGCCCGAAGTCATGGCTGAGGATCAGGCGAAATCGGTGATGGAGCAGGCGGACTTCGATGGCCCGCTCGTGGACTGGAAGGAGAAGGGGCATCAGGTGGAGCTGGTCGGTAAGGAGGAGGTCGACGGGACGGAGACCTACAAGATCAAGACGACGCTGAAGAACGGGGATGTTCGTTACCAGTACATGGATACCGAGTACTTCCTGATGATCAAGCAGTCGGGAACGGCCAACATCCAGGGAAACGAAGTTGAAATGGAATCGACGATGAGTGACTACAAGGAAGTTGGCGGTTTGATGCTGCCCCATGTTCTTGAAAGCCGTCGTGTCGGGGGACCGGGTGGACAGTCCCTCGTCTTCGATAGTATCGAGCTCAATGTCGATATCGACGACGGTCTCTTTTCTCTCCCCGCTAAGTAGGGCGGAACGTAGCGAGTAGATTCGTGATGCCGGTCCGCGCGTCGGCCGAACTGGAAGGGGTATGCCCATGACACGCTGTTTTGCGCTTTTTTTCAGTGCCGTCCTTTTGACTTCTCCTTTTCTTTGGGCGGAAGTCAAGATCGAGTCCAACACCTTTGCCGGTTTGAGGGCCAGAGCCCTTGGCCCAGCGGTCATGAGCGGCCGCATCGCGGCGATCGATGCGGTTCCGGGTAATCCTCTGACGATCTATGCCGGGACCGCCAGTGGGGGTGTTTGGAAGTCGAAGAATTCGGGAACGACCTGGATTCCTGTATTCGATGATCACAACCAGTCGATCGGCGCGGTTAAGGTCGACCCGGCGAATTCCGATGTCGTTTGGGTCGGTACGGGAGAAAGCTGGGTCCGTAACAGTGTTTCCGTTGGTGACGGAGTCTACAAGAGCACCAATGCCGGGGAGTCCTGGACTCGCTTGGGACTCGAGGATTCCGAGCGGATTGCCGATATTCTGGTTGATCCCAAGCAAGGTGACACCGTCTTCGTGTGTGCAACCGGACAGCTCTGGAAGGCGAATGAAGAAAGGGGGGTTTTCAAGACGACGGACGGAGGGAAGTCGTGGAAGAAGGTTTTGTATGTCGACGAGAACACCGGGTGTTCTGATCTGGCGATGGATCCTCAGAATCCGGATATCCTCTTTGCCGGTATGTGGGAGTTTCGTAGGTACCCCGATTTCTTTACTTCCGGCGGGCCGGGCAGCGGACTGTACAGATCGACCGATGGGGGTGAGAACTGGACCGAGTTGACGGCAGGCCTGCCCGAATCGGATAAGGGCAGAATTGCTGTCGAGACCGCACCCTCTCGAGCATCGCGGGTCTATGCCCTGATCGAATCGGAGAACACCGCTCTCTATCGCTCGGATGATCTGGGAGC
>CP070717.1:3157281-3182719 GCA_020350445.1 Acidobacteriota bacterium
CTCTTCTGAGAATCGCTCGGGGGAGTACCAGAATGGAAAGCCCAATCGATTTGCGAGGCCCTCTACAAACGATTCGGAATCCTGCTCGTCAACAACTTCCTGCAGCATGAGAACGTCGGCTTCGGCCAGAACGGAGACCTGAGTCAGTTCTTCTACGACTGCATCGAGATCAGGTTCCACTTCGAGATTGGCAGAGACGGCGAGCAGTGTCGCAGATGCCAGAACTGAGCGAGTGATGAAAAGCAGGGTGAAAAGTCCGGCGAGCCCGAAAGTGTGATCCTTCAGGGGCTTCTGACGATCCTGTCTTGCAGTTCTATTCTGTCGCAGCCGAAACATGGGGGTTCTCGTACCAGATTACACCCAATCCTTGACTCTGTTCTCCCTCATTCTCTTCACAAGTTAAGATATCGAGGTCCCCGTCCCCATCCAAGTCGACGAGTTCGATTCGGCCATACTTGATGCCCAGTTCTCCGCTGATATCGTGGGCAACCCATTCGCTCGAATCGGGAAGGGAAGGTGGAGCAAGCCATATCAGGCCGTGTTTCGGAGGCACTGCGCCCTCGCAGGAAAAGACCAAGTCGAGTCTACCATCCAGGTCGAGATCTCCCACACTAACCGCCTTAGCCCTCCCGGTGCCCTGGGGAAAAGCGACTGCGATTTCTTCGGACTCCCAGGCCTGTGAAGGGTCTTCGGGTTGCAGAATCCTGGCAATCGTAAACGGCTTGACGGCCACCACCACATCCTCCCGACCATCGTCGTTGGTATCGGAGAAGTCGAGGAACATGACCTCCCGTCCGTCTGCTCCGATTCGATGCTCCTTCCATTCCGAGTCGGCGGTCTCGAACCCAGGATTCTCCAGCCACAGAACCCCGGCGTTGCTTCCTTTCCGGTCAGAAGCAAGGATGTCAGGGTCACCGTCCTGGTCGAGATCGGTGGAGATCAACGACATGATCCACCCGGCTGCATAGATTGGGTGGAGGGTCCATTCCTCGAGCCTGCGAGGATTCGACGGGGCTTCGAGCCAGCCGATCATACCGTCCTCTCCCTTTGAACCGACGACCAGATCGACTCCGTTGCGTCCATCGATCTGGGCCGGCACGGCGAACATCCATTGGCCTCTATCCCTCGTTGCCGGAATCGCTTCAGTCTTCCATTCCTCGCCAACCAGAAGACTGTTCCGTCCAGATGGCGGCCAGTGGACGAACATCGTGCGCACAGTCCCTTCACAACTCGTGATCACCTCTAAACTGCCGTCTCCATCGAGGTCGAAGAAGACGGCATCTTCAACAGAGGGGGTGACTCCAACGGTCACAGAGGGCCAGGCGGAGTGGACCCGGTCCCGCCCTGGATTCAAGTAGACACGAGTAATACCTCCCTCCTCCCAGCCGGTCACGAGATCGGGAAGGTGGTTGCCGTCGATGTCGGCGAGCCGGACACCATCAGCACCACTGGAGGAGTTGTCCACGACATGGAGGGGCCAGGGACCTTCATGAGCAGATGTCTGAATGGTCTTCCCTCCGAGGGAAAAGCCGGTTGCTGTCGTTGCGAGCAGTAGGGCGAGCAGGCAGCTCGATGTTGCCTTCTTCTTCACAGAAATACCCCGTCTGTTAATCCTTCAACAACCCTCATCTTGACCGAGAACAGCTCCTGGCCAGAGCGATCCTTAGTGTACTCTGGTCATGCGTCTGAGGCAGGTACGGGCTGACTTGGAATCAGATCGCCCTGGTGGACGAGGTCGGTTAGAGCACTGGGTCTCATCCAGAGGATTCGATCGGGATAGTGGGATTCCAGTCGTTGCACGACGGTCTTGAAAGCGTCCCATCCGACGCCCGTAGCTGGGTTCAGGCCTTGCCAGTGTCCGTAGAGAACGCAGTGGCTTGCTCCGGCGTTAATCTTCTCGACGATTCGTCCCGACGTTCCGTCTGCGCTGATGTAGGTGTCGGCATTGACCCGTTCGGGGAGATTGTCCCAAATGCCGAAAAAGTCATCGACGTGCGGGTAGAGGTCGTACACTCCGTATTTCCCTTCGCTCGCCATTGCGGCAAGGGCGTGTTCCTCGAGTCCTCCCAGAACAAAACAGGGCACTGTTTCCCCCCGAAAACGTCCCTCACTCGCCAGATTCAATAATGCTTTCCAGAGGTTCGGATTGACTTTGACGCCGCCGCCTTGCATCAGTTCGCTGTATCGGAGTTCGCAGGCGTCACAGCCGCAGCCCGGCCAGGTCACACCTGTGAAGCGGATATCGATCTTGTCCCCTTCATCGAGGATGCCTCGGAAATAGGCTTCGTACTGGTCCTGGGAAACCTCGGGCTCATGCAGCCACACTCCTTCATGCTGTGCTCCGTCTGATACCTGCCCAGTGTCAAAATCGAAGAGGCCGCTGTGGGTCATCAATTCCATGTGGGTATCGATCCCGCAGTCGTAGGCACGCTTGGCTTGTTCGATATAGGAGCGCTGTTCGTCGGTGGAGGGGTTGCTCAGGAGCCCATGATCCTCCCAGTTGTAGCCCAGGATGACACTCGATTCACCACCCAGTTGATGGGCGGCCGCGAAGTCGAGAAACTCTTTGAAGGCATCTGCCCCGGCGGTATAGGGGTTGGTGTCATCGATGTAGAAGGTGAGGATCGTTTTACCGTCGAACGGTTGAGTGGGGGATGGGGCTGAACCCTTTTCTGTTGACTGAGAGGAACAGCCAGCCAGGAGACTCCCTGCAGCCCCGACCGCTAATCCAATCCCACCCTGTCTCAGAAAATCACGCCTTCTAATTGTCAGTCTGTGGCTAATCCGTCCCATCTCATCCCCTCCCGATCTGTCTTGACCCGACCCGAGAAACTCTGTTGATCTTACCCGGGGCAGCGAGGAACCACAACAATTGATCTGTGCTCTGGGCAGCACCATCTTTCTGGGAACGAACTGGTGGTCGCGGCGTCTTTCTACGGTTTCATGGCGCAGAGTCGAACGACCCTGGTCTCCCGTCTTCCGAAGTCGGCGGTCGCCACAGTATCCTCATACTGGATGATACGGAAATCCGAGAAGAGGTCGAGGAGTTCATTGCTTTCATAGACTACCCCGCGGCCGATACTCTGGTTCTGAGTCGCGTCCTGATGAAACGCCTCGAGAACTACCATTCCGCCGGAGCGCAAGGCCTGTTTGATCTGACCAATGTGGGGTCTCACCATCACATAACTCAGGACTATAAGGTCCCAGCGGTCGGCATCCCATGCGAATTCTTCGGAGCCTTGAATGACAGTCGCTATCTCAACACCTGCTTTGTCAGCCAACTCCTGGGCCAGTGCAACTGCTTCTTCGGCGGGATCAAAGCCGGTTACCTTCCAGCCTTCCTGGGCGAGGAAGATAGCATTACGCCCTTGCCCCATCCCCACATCGAGTGCCGTGCCCGGTTCGACTCCCTCGGTCATGCGAACCAGAAAGCTGTTCGGGGCAGTGTTGAAACGGGGTTGCTCGGCTGTAAGGACTTGATTCCAGAGTTCGACTTCCTGGCGCTTCCCCCCTCTTCTGAGCGCTTCGAGTTCGGTTTCGATCTCTGTGCTGGTGAGGCCCTGATCAGCCAGATGAGCGCGATAGGCCTCGAGCATTTCACCCCGAGGGGTATTCCCTTCGGGCTGGGCGTTGATCCAGCGTCGAAACTTCAAGTAAGCCTCCAGCTCTGGCGGGTCGCTCTGGGCGGACAGCTTTTCCTGGTTGGATGACGACGCCCGTTCAGTCTGGCCGGAGGTGGGTTCCTGGGCAAAAGCCGCCGAGAAGAATGCCAGAAAGCAGACGAATGCTAGATGGGTAAATTTAGACATTGAATCCTTTCACCTTGATTTTGGAATGGAACGTTGTCGGCATTATTGCGAAATCGGTGGATTTGGGCAAACCGATCCCGGAAAACTGCCCAGCAGGTGACGTGACTAGCGAGTCAAGCGGAGCGAATTACCGATGACTGACAGGCTCGAGATCACCATCGCGCCAGCCGAGAGGATTGGGCTCAAGATCCCAGCAGTCGCCAACCCGATGCCAATCGAGTTGTATAGAAAGGCCCAGAAGAGGTTCTGTCGGATTACCCGCTGTGTTCTTCGGGCCAGGTGGATCGTATCGAGGATGAGTGAGAGGTCATCCTTCATGAGCACGATGGAGGCCGCTTTCATGGCAATGTCGGCTCCGGTAGAGACTGCGATTCCGAGGTTTGCCGCGGCCAGTGCCGGGGAGTCATTCACACCGTCTCCGATCATGGCGATCACTCGTCCGTTCCGCCGGTATTCTTCGACGATTTGGGCCTTTTCATCGGGGCGGGCCTCCGCATGAATGTCTTCAATTCCGACCTGGCCGCCGACCCAGCGGGTAGCAGGAGCGGAGTCCCCAGAAACGAGGAGCGTTCTGGTGCCCAGGGACCTGAGGTGCTCGATCAGTTCACGGACTCCTGGTTTTATGCGATCGCCCAGCACCAGGATTCCCTGTACGGTGCCATTCCAACCGTAGAAGGCGACGGTCCGGCCCTCTTCTTCCCATTCTCGGGCCTGTTTTTCGAGTTGTGGGCTCGGATGATTGAGTGAAGCAATCATTTTTCGATTGCCAACGAATACCCTCTTCGTACCAACTTTTCCGACGAGGCCCATACCTTTCTGGATTTCGATTTCAGTCGCACTGCTCCTTCGAACACCTCGGACCTCCGCTGCTGCAACGACAGCGCGGCCAAGCGGATGCTCAGAATAGGCTTCGATTGAGGCAAGTAGCCCGAGGTCTTCTTCTCGGATATCAATCAACTCGAACTTTCCCACTGTGACGGTACCTGTCTTGTCGAAGGCCACGGTGTTTACCTGCCGGATCGTCTCAAAGACGCGGCTATCGGTTACCAGGATCCCCCTGCGAGACGCGGTCCCGACAGCGGCAGTCACGGCTAAAGGTGTCGCGATTCCCAGTGCGCAGGGGCAGGCGATCACGAGGACTGAGATCGCCCGCATCATCGCTTCTCCAAAGTCTCCTCCGGGCAGCAGCCAGACGACGAGCAGCGTGACCGTTGCGACACCGATGACCGAGGGGACGAAGATGCGTGAGACCCTGTCGACCGTCCTCTCGATTGAGGACCGGCTGCTGACTGCCTTTTCGACGGCCTTCAGGATCTGTGAGAGCGTGGAATTCTCTCCCACACGGACAGCCTGAATCTTGAGTACCCCTCCCACATTGACGCTGCCGGAGGCGACTTCACTGCCGGGACGCTTTTCCACCGGGGTGGATTCGCCCGTCAGAAGCGATTCATCCACGTGGGACTCCCCTTCGACAACGACCCCGTCGGCCGGTATTCGCTCCCCAACCTTCACCAGGAACAGTTCGCCGGGTTGGAGAGCTTCGAGAGCGACAAACCGCTCCCGCCCCGAGACCAGTACGCGGGCTTTCCGGGGCATCATGCGGTACATCATCGTGATGCCCCGGGACGTCTTTTCCTTTGCGCTTCGTTCAAACCATTTCCCAACAAGAACGAGTGTCACCAGGGCGCAGACCGTGTCGAAATAGACATGTTCACCGCCGCTCAATGCCTGCTCCGCACTGTAGCCGTAAGCCGAAAGAATGCCGAGAGCGAGAAGCGTTTCCATTCGGACGACCCCTTGCCGAAGTCCCAGCCAGGCGAGGCGGATTATCGGTTTGGCCGAGTAAAAGACCGGGGGGGTCGCAAGCACCATTAGCAGCAGGGGGATAAGCCTGCCGATCACTTCCGGGATCTCCTGAATATAGCGGGCATAAATGCCGACGTTGAGGACCATCAGGTTAATCCAGAAGAACGCAGCGACACCCAGGCGCAGAAGCATGTCTTTGCGTTCGGCATCGGAATGAGTGGTTTCTCCCTGGTACTCCGATGTTCGATAACCGAGTTCTTCGATCAACTCACTAATACGGTGGGGGGGAAGATACTGAGGATAGTACCGGACCTTGACCAAGTCAGAGGCAAAGAACACCTGGGCGGATTCGACCCCCTTTACCCGGGCTAGAACGTGCTCGATCAGCCATGAACAGGACGAGCACCACATGCCGGTCACCTGCAGCAGGATTTCACTTACGGGCGTTCCGGGGGGGATCTCTGGTTCAGCACGTTCCTCGAGCGCTTCTTCGGTCATACCCGGCCGGGAGATCAATCCCAGCTGAAGGCTTTTCTGGAAGAGTTCGGTGTCCTTGAGGTCGACTCCCCTTGATACAGCACCACTTTCCAGAAGGATCGAGTAGACGTTGGCACAACCGATACAGCAGAAACACTGGTCCTGTTCTTCGAAGTGCTGTGTAATCGGATACGGGCCGCAGTCCAGTCCACAGAGGTAGCACTCTTTGTTGGCGCCGTCTGACATCACGGAGTTTCTTCAATAGGAGCGTTGATGGGGCGCCCCTGTTCATCCAGCAGGATCGGGTTGGCCTTCTCTGAAACAATATAGAGCAGTACGAGGAATGCCATGAAGAAGGCCAGCACTAAGGCCAGGAACCATTTCATCTTCATGGGGAGGCCTCCTCGAAGGGCATGATGAAGGTCATATCAAAGCTCCTGGCATGGCCGTCCGGCATAGACTCCGACGTTATGCTGAAGTGATTCACTCCTGGACCCGGCCCGGACGGATGGGCCACAACATCGAATGTTCGCACAACGGATTCACCTGGATCGACTGGGATGCGCCCCTCGGGAAGATCCAATCGCGCTCCCGGCAGGGACTGGATGGAGAATACAACGTAGGCATTTTCGGGGCTCCGGTTGGTGATGCGGGCGCGGAACTTGTTCGTGACATCGCCGGACTCGTTGACTTCGTAGAGTTGATCTCGTTGAGGAGAGATCTGGACAAGAACCGGATCGCGCATCGAAAGGGCTACCATCAAACCGGTTGCATAGAACATCAAGACGAGCATTAACACCCAGCGCTTGCGGTCCCTCAAGCCGATCCTGTGATACCAGGGGATCTTCGTCGAGCCTCCCTGGTTGACCGCACCCCACTCGTAATCAATCAGACCCGGAGTGCCCAGTTTTGCCAGCACCTCGTTACACGCATCGACACAGTCCGCGCAATGGATGCATTCGATCTGGTGCGCCCCGTCCCGAATGTCAATTTCCATGGGGCAGACACGGACACACTTCTTACACTCGATGCAGGCCTGTGCTGGGTCATGGTACTGAACCAGGAGTGTTTTCGAGTCGGCCAGAATCCCCTGGAGGTACCCGTAAGGGCAGACCGTCTTGCAGAAGCGCTGGCGGACGAAGGCAAAATCGATGAAGGTTACGAGGGTTGTCGCCGCTCCGGCTATCCCACCGGCACTCACCACATCGAGGGAGATGAGTCGCTGGATCAGGTCGCGAGGTTCCACGAAGTAGGCGATGAACACGAAGGCCAGAAACACCGAACCTACCCACAGAATGATGTAGAAGATTACTTGACCAGCGATTGAACGGGTCTTCTTGTCCCAGGTGATGAAGCGCTTGTTGATCTTCTTGCGGATGAACTCCTCCAATTCGGAAAACGCTTCACTGAAGATCATCTGGGGACAGAAGTAACCACAGTAGAGCCTTCCATAGAGCATCGAAATGGCAGCGATCGTGAACATCAGAAACATCAGCGAGAAGAAGATGATCGCGAATTCGCTTATCCAGAGCTCGTAGCCGAGAAAGTAGAAGCGCTGGCGAGGGATATCGAACCGAATCAGGTTGAAGAATGGCAGGATGCAAAAGACAACGAAACAGGCGGCGTGGATCTTCTTTCGAAACGGATGCCAGGGAGCCGGAGGAGTGATCGGATCCTTCTTCGATCGCACCGGTTTTCTGGGTTTCATTTCAGCTACAGAAGCCATGATCGCCTGCCCGAGTTAGTGATGCATGTGGCTTGGAGCCATCGTTGCCATGATCCCCTTGTACAGGAGGTAAATCCCGATCAGTGTAACACCGAGAGCAGCCAACTGATTGCCGTATCGTCTCAACCAGGGCGTCACTGTAGCGGAGAAGAGGCCCAACAGGAGTAGTGACCAGGCTGTACCGGTTCCGAATGCAACCATGGTCAATGCGCCGGAGAGAGGCTGGGCCGTTTCGACTGCCTTCAGAAGGGCTGAATAGACCAACCCGCATGGCAGGAAGCCGAGAATAAGTCCCATCAAGAGCTTGTTTGCCGGATGGGCTGATTTCATCATGCGCCCGACCCGGTTGCCGAGGGAAGAGAGAGGGCGAAGCGCGACAAAGGAGCTCAGGGGTCCCTGGGGAATCCATCCAGTCATCAGTACGCCGGCCATAATCATCAGAATGCCCACCGTTATAGTGACCACATGTTCAACTCCGGCAATCCTGCCAACGCTTCCCGCCATCGCTCCGGCAGCGCCGGCGACAGCGCCGAGGGCTCCATAGGTGATCATCCTTCCCAGGTTGTAAAACAGGTGGGCCATGACCTGGTTTCGTCGGGAGTGGGAGGACAGGGGGAGGCTGTAGGAAAGTACCAATGGTCCGCACATTTGGATGCAATGCAGGCTTCCCAGGACCCCAAGTGTGAATGGAACGGACAATTCCAGGATGCTCATTTCCTTAACTCAAAGAATCGGGCCCAGAATCCCAGAACTGGAGGGTTGTGTGAATTCTGTGGGCTACTCCCCACCATAGACGATCTTCGGGTTCCTCGCGGGGACGGTCACGCATTCCCGATAGAACTTGAATTCCTGCATTGTGATCGCGTGCGTCGGGCACCGTGTAGCGCAAAAAGCACAGCGGATACAGGTTGTTTCATCCTTCAGCATGACGGCGCCCAGTTCATCCAATTGTTCCGAAGGCAGGGCCTGTAATTCCTGCAGCGGGACTTGGAACTCGATTGCCGCCTGTTTCTGCCAGTCTTCATCGGACAGCAACTGACTCAATCCAACGAGTTCGATGATCCCTTCCGGACAGACGTCGACACATCCGTTACAGGCGATGCAGATCGAGGTGTCAAAGATGGTGTTGACGTTACAGCGTAAACAGCGGGCGCCCTGCTTCTGGGCTTCGGGTTCGGAATAAGCCTCTTCGATCACTTCCACCGAGGTTGCACGCTGTTCCGATTCGATCAGTGGGGCGTCGCTGCGCTGGAGCAGTTCCCAGTTGTCGACCATTGTGTAGGAAGCGGGGAGCCACTGTTTGCGGACAACGACATCGGTTCTCGTGCCCCTCAGGTAGTCATGCATCGAGCGGGCGGCGATCTGGGCCGAGGCGATCGCATTGATGAAGAGGCGCGGGCCGTGTGCGATGTCACCACAGGCGAAGATGTCGGGTGCTGTTGTCTGGTAGGTCTCCAGGTCAACCTTGATCAGCCCGCGTTCTGTTGCGACCCCATCTTCGGGCTGAAGGAAATCGAGGTCGGACGTCTGTCCGATCGCAAACATGATCGTATCGGCTTCGAGGTCTTGCAGGGTGTCCTCCTCGAACTGAGGGCTGAATCGGCCGTTCTCGTCGAAGACCGAATTGCATTTCACCGTTCTGAGGGCGAGACCGGAGCCGTTTCGCTGAACAATTTCCCGCGGACCCCAACCGTTGTGCAAGTGAATACCTTCCTCCTCTCCTTCGATGATCTCGCGGAGATCGGCTGGCATTTCGTGACGCTGTTCCAGGCAGACGACATGGACCTCCTTATCGCCGCTGAGCCTCAGGGCCGAACGGGCGACATCGTAGGCAGTCGTTTCGCCGCGCTCGATTTCGGCATGCGTTTCCTGGATGGAACTCTCCTCTCTCGGTCGAACCGCCGAGCGGGCGACGTCGTAGGCGACGTTTCCGCCACCGATGACAACCACTCGGCGTCCCAGGGACAACGGCTTTCCTTCATTGAAGCTGCGCAGGAACTCGAGTCCATCGTAGACGGCGGGAAGGTTGGCTCCGGGAATGTCCAACTTGCGTCCCTTCGGTAACCCCATCCCGAGAAAGATCGCCTTGAATCCCTGTTCCCGTAGATCGGAAATCGAGAAGTCCCTTCCCAGTTTCATGTTGCATTTCAGGTCGACGCCAAGTGAGACGATGGCATTGATCTCATGTTGGACCAGGTCTCGCGGCAACCTGAATACCGGGACACCCGTAATGAGCATTCCGCCTGGAATGGGGTCTGCCTCGAACACGGTCACCTTGTATCCAACCTTGATCAGGTCATGGGCGACCGTCATGCCCGAGACGCCGCCACCGATGACAGCGACTTTCTCATAGTCTCCCCGTTCGGGTGGCAACATGCGCTCATCACAGCCGGCATGGTAATCGTCGTAATTACCGGTTTCGGGCCCAAACTGGTCCGTTACGAAACGCTTCAGGGCGCGGATCGAAACCGGTTCATCCAGATCGCCTCTCCTGCAATTCACCTCACAGGGGGCTCCACAGACCCTGCCGCAGATCGAGGCGAAAGGGTTTGTGGCACGAGCCATTCGGTAGGCTTCTTTGTAACGCCCTTCCGAGATGGCCGTGACGTATCCGCAGGCGTTTGTGTGAACGGGACAGGCGTCCTGGCACTTGATCATCTTGATCCAGTATTCGGACGCGTCAGGAGACTGAGTCTTGTATGAATTACGGCCCATTTTTCTACCTTGCCCAGGGGAAACCGTTAACTGCTTTCAACCAGGAGGCTGTAGAGCCACCTTCCCACCTAGTCATCAGTGTGTACCTTCGAGAACGCGAATCGAATGACGGCTATCGCCACCACAGCGGCCAGAAGTGCAACGATGTACATGAAGACATCCGAGTGTCCCGTCGCCTGGTTTAACTGTGAAACGAGCGCAGCCCGATCCGATTCTCCCGCCTCTCCATTCATGAAGTAGACTCCGTAGGAGATCGTGCCCAAAAAGATCACGATATACGCATACTTGAGAAAGGTCGGGACATCGGTGGCCTTCCGTTCGGTGATCCAACCTCCGGCATATTCTTTGATTCCAGAGGTGTCGTCTTTACTCGCCATATTTGTTCTCCTCATCCGCAAGCATCCTGTATTTGACTTCTTCGCTGTCCTTTCCCCAGTACCCATCTTTGATTGAGCGGATCAAAAAGTAGAGTGCACCGCCGGCAAAGACGGCGAAGAGGAGATATGCCAGAAAGATGCTTGGATAGGTGTAGTCCTGCATGCTATTTGCCCAGCTAGTCCTCGTAATCCTGATCGGGTCGCCAGTCTTTGGCCCGGCCAAGTGTCTGGAGGTAAGCCACAAGAGCTTCAAACTCCTCCGGGTTGTCAGCAATCCAGGGAAAGGGGGGCATGATCGAGCCAGGGACCAAGTCCCGCGGGTTCCTGAAGTGCGTTAGATGCCACTGGGAATCATACTTGCCACCGACACGGGAAAGGTCCGGCCCCGTTCTCTTTGTCCCGAACATATGAGGGGCGTCATAAACGAATTCATCGGGTGTTGAGATCGGGGAATCCACTCCTCGCCAGCCGGAACGCTTCGTGTCGGCCAGAAGAGTTCTCGTCTGCTGTGTATGACAGTACCAGCATCCCTCACGGTTATAGATCTCGCGGCCGGCTAGTTCCTGCTCCGTGTAGGGCCGCAGCTTCCCGGTCGGTCCTTTTGCCGGGTCGTCGTTCTCAAATGGACGTCCCCAGGAGGTATCGATCAGGGGCGGAACAAGGGTTGTCAGCAGCCCTCCGGTGAGGAAAAGAAGAACTGCTGCAATGACGAACAGTATTGCATTCTTTTCAGCATTGCCTAACATCTAGATTCTCCTTTCTCCATCACGCGGCATCTTCAATGGGTTCAGACCCCGAAGCCCCGATCGCCGTGGCAACGATGTCGTAGAGGAAGAGCACTATTCCCAGAAAGATCAGGACACCCGAGAAGAAGCGGACTGTCCAGACCGGCCCCAGGGCGACGACCGTATCAATAAACGGGATTGCCGGATTGTTCCACTGCCAACCCTGCCAGAGACCTCCCAACCAGAGCGTGACGAAGAAACCGAGTCCGCCGATCATCATGAACCAGAAACTCCAGTTGGCCATTGATGCCGAATGGAGGCGGGTCTTGAAGATGCGGGGAACGGTGTAGAGTGTGCCGGCGATCGCAAAGAAGGAAAAGGCTCCGAGCACTGCCATGTGGGCGTGCCCAGGAATCCAGTCAGTCTTTGAGACCAGAGCGTTGACCGATCGCAGTGAATGCATCGGACCCTGGAAGCAGGTGAGGAGGTAAAACACCACACCCGACATCAGGAACTTGAGTTCCACCCGGGTCTGAAGCAGCTCCCACTGTCCCTTCATTGTCGCGAAGAAGTTGTACACCACCGTCCAAACCGGGACGAGGAGCATCACCGAGAAGAAGATCGCTATGGTCTGAAGCCACTGCGAAATCGGCCCATGCAACATATGGTGTGCGCCTGTCCAGACATAGATGAAGGCGAGGGACCAGAACCCGATCATGGATAGCTTGTGGCTGTAAAGCGGGATGTTCCCTGATTTCGGTATGAAATAGTAGGCGAGAGCCAGTCCAACCGGGGTAAAGATCAGGCCGACTGCATTGTGGACGTACATCCAGTTGAGGTTTGCCTGGTTCACACCCGTCGCGAACAGCACCGCAAAGTTTCCGACCAGGTAGACGAAAGCTGTCCAGAGGATCGTACCCATGATGTACCAGACGCTGACATACATCTGGACATACTTTCGCTTGGCAACAGTGGCGAAGATGTTCCATCCGAACATAATCCAGGCCACAACGACCAGGACATCGAGCCAGAGGGGTAACTCGGCGTACTCAAGTCCCTGGTTCCAGCCACCCAGCAGGACAACAACAGCGCTGAGGATAATGAAGTTCCAGAGTATCGCTGTGGCGACGCCCAGCTTCTCGCTCCAGAGCTTGACACCACAGAGCCGTGGAACCAAGTAATAAACCAGCCCCATATCGGCAGCGAGTAACCAGCCAAATAGCATCCCATTGACGTGAAGTGGCCGGAGCCTGCCGTAAGTCAGCGTGGCAACGGTCCCGAGCATTTCGGGCCAGATGAACTTAGCGGCCAGAATGATCGCAACGATTCCGACAATGAAGAAGTAGACTACCGCGCTGAGTAGGAACCACTTGGCGGTTGTATCGGTGTGAACCGGAACCGCTGTGGACGAAACTGCAGTCCCCGAATGGACCGCTTTCTTCTCATCCATATTGTTACTCCCTCCCCTTATTAAGGCTTCGGATATAGTTCAGAAGGTCGCCCACATCGTTCTGGGAGAGCCCATAGTCAATCCATGGCGGCATTGCCGTCCCCTGGACACCATAGAGAATGGACTCGAGCAGACGCCGGTCGCTGACACTGTTGATGAAGTGGGAATTCCGGAGATTTCGAGGCCTGGGAACGATATCGGGCGAGTTCGGTCCTTTCCCGTCCGCTTTCAGGCCGTGACATCCGGTACAGCGCAAGAGGTAGGTGGACTCGCCGCGGGCTACGGATTCGGGGCCCATCGCCACCGGGTTGTTCTCGGGAATGCTGCGCTCTCTCAGTTCTCTTCTGGGCTGATCAACAAAGGTCGCGAAGACATACTCGAGGAGGTCGTCGATCTGTTGCTCATCGAGTACCTTTTCCCAGGGCGGCATGGAGGTGCCCGCCACGCCATAGCGAATAGATTCCTTGAACCGTTCCATCGGCTTACTGTTCATGAAGGACGCTTTCGTCAGATCGCGAGGCGCCGGGTCGAGATAGAGCATGATCGGCCCGTCTCCGGCACCCTGTTCGCCGTGGCATCGGGCGCAGAACTCTCTGTAGGAGGCGGCTGCGTCGGCGACCTGAGGGGCCTCGGTCCGGCTTTCGAGATAAGCTGTCATCGCTTCGAAGTCACTGTGATCCCAGCGAAATGTCGGCATAATCGAGTCTGAGACGACCGTTCGCGGATTGATGAAGTGTTGCATCAGCCAGTCATTACTCCGGACCAGACCTTCGAAGGAAAGATCCGGGGCGACCTTACCGTCGACCGAATCGAGTTTGTGACAAGCTGTACAGGCTCTTTCTGAGATCAGCCTTTCTCCAACAGCAACAGGATCCTCGGCTTCAGCCAGCGCTGCGTCGCCTTCTGCGACATCCTGTTCGTCTCCGACTTCAAGGCGTGCTCGGTAGAGGTCGAGTTGTGTCTCGGTGTAGTTCTTCCCCCTCCGACTCTTCAGGAAGATCACCAGGGACTTGACCTCATCGTCAGTCATATTGAACTTCGGCATGAAGGAAGTGGCCAGGTTAGCTCTCGGCTCATCAATCGATTCCCAGAGATACTCCAGGGAGAACTCTTTGCCGATTTCGGTCAGATCAGGACCCAGGGTTGATTCAGAAAGGCCTTCAATCCGGTGGCATCCATAGCAACTCTTCTTGAAGAAGAGCTCTCGTCCCCGGGAGACATGGGGTGTGCCTGCAAAGCCCTCATCGGTATGACACTGGGCGCATTTGACCTGCATGTAGTCGGTGCCGAGAAGCTTATCTTTGTAGTTCTCATTCCAGTTCTCGTGGACTACGTAACCGAGCAACGGCATCGGCCAGTAGTGGTCGTCGCCGTGGCTGTAGTGTTCCTCGAGACCTCGCCCCTGCCCATCATGACAGATGGTGCAGCCGAAGTCAGAGAACTTGTGGCGGCGCTCCCAGCGTCCTTCGACCTGAAGATCTCCCAGGCTTTCGCTGTAGGGATGCGTCTTGAGTGGATGGAAGTGCTCGGTGAATCGAGGATCATCGACGGCAATATGGCAGGTAACACAACGATCGACTTGGCTTTCACCAAACTGGGTGACGATGATCTGCTCAATCTGTGGCCCCCGCCTGGCGAGTTCTTCTGCTTCGGCGTCGTTTGTGGCCTGCGTGCGGGCCTGTTCAAAATAGGCAGTCTGATGCCTTTCCCAACGGTGGAAGAACTGGTCGTAGAAGACGACCACATGTACGACAAAAACGATAATACTCGCAACGGCTAGTGCCAGACGCATTTTTCTTCCCCCTCAAGCAACCTAGAACGGCGAAACCAGCGCCCAGTTGGGACCGCGGAAGAATGTTCCAATGATAATCAGGATGATGTTGATGACCACAAACGTCATAAACAGTGTGTTCGCCAGCAGACGTTGTTTGGAGAACCAGATTCCCTCCCCGCCTGGTCTGCGATCGAGGTAGGGGATCATCAATAGAAGCAGAACCTCGAGCGTTGGTATCCCGACTCCGCCCCAAAAGGCCGAGTAACTCACCATTTCCTGTAGGCCCAGGAAGTACCAGGGAGCCTTCGCAGGGTTTGGTGGATGCATCACATTGACCGGTTCTTCGAGAGGGGCATCAAACGAAATCGAGATGACGAGAATCGCCGCAATGGTCAGGACGAGCACAAAGATCTCGGCAGTCAGCAGGTCGGGCCAGCTATAGACCGTGTTGCCGGGGACGTTACCAACCTTGGTGAAGGGCTTGCGGACAAATCCCATCAGCCCAAAGGCACCCCGAGGCTCACCGCCGGTAAGCGTCATAGGAGTCTCAACGACGGTGTCAGGCTGTTCCGGCCGGGCCAGGCCGCCATCCTTCCGGATCCGCCAGAAGTGGATGGCGACGAAGAGGGTGATTAGAAGTGGCAGGACGACCACATGCAGCACGTAGAAGCGCAGTAGGGCCTCCTGGCCCACAGAGTAATCTCCCAGTAAGAGGAATTGGACTTCGCTCCCCAGGATGGGTGCATATGCGGCAATCTCGGCTCCAACGGTAATGGCCCAGAATGCGAGTTGATCCCAGGGAAGCAGGTAACCGGTAAAGCTTCCGAACAGGGTAAGCAGGAGGAGAATAACTCCGACAACCCAGTTGAACTCGCGTGGTTTTTTATAGGCCCCGGTGAAGAAGACGCGGCACATGTGGAGGAATACGACTGCGACCATGCCGTGGGCCGACCAGCGATGCATGTTTCTCAAGACGGTACCGAAAGCTACCGTGCCTCTCAAATCGAGCATCCGGTCGTAGGCCTGCGCCGTCGACGGAACATAGTAAAAGAGTAGGAGAATGCCGCTCAAAGCCAGCAGGAGAAAGAGAAAAAGGGAAATCAGTCCTAAGCCGAGAGTATAGGTGGCCTTGAGCGTATGCCGGTGAACACGAACCGGGTGGAGATGCAGGAAGAAGTTCGTGAACATCGTCGCCGAGCGGCCCCGTTCGGAGGAAGGCAGGGGGTTTCTGAAGATCGATTTCCAAACGTTGTTGGGCAACTCGGCAATGGTTCCCCAGATAGTCTTGGGTTGGGTTGCTTCTTTCATCGTTGCTACACCCCGAAGTAGGTACCTTGTTCAATCGTTACGGACTTGTCGACTTCGAGGTCTCCGTTAGGTGCCAGGGTCAGTTTGTACCAGGGCAGAGCTTGAGGTGCCGGCCCTCCAATGACGTTCCCATCCTGATCAAAGCGAGAGCCGTGACAGGGACAGGCAAACCCGGTTTCGGAGACACCGACCGTACATCCCAGATGCGTGCATTTGATAGAAATTGCCGCCAACCCCGCCTCTTCCCTGACCACACAGACCTTCTCGACATTCATCGAGATCCTCGTGCCAACCGGAAACTCGGCGGGACGCCCAATTGCGAAACGGCTGGGCTGTCCATAGGTAGCCCTGGGGCGCATGAAGACAAGGTTGGAAACAGCACTGATCAGTCCCGAACCGGCCAGTAGGGCACTGCTCAGCCAGAAAAGAAACCTACGACGGGAGCTTTGCCCTTGTTCGGAAAGCTCCTCCAGACCCTTTTTGCTCATGACCTTTCCTATCCCTCCCCTGTTCGCCAGGTCTGGTGGATGGGTCTTCCAAGTCGGACCAGAATACCTGGTACTTCGTGTCCTCGATATTCTTGAAAAGGTCGGTCTTGATGGCGTAGATGAAGATGCAGACGCCTGCCAACCCCATGAGCAGGCTACTGAGTATTAGAACCCAGACAATTCCGAAATCCATCTAATGTCCTTCCCATTCACCTTCTACTCAATACTATAGGCCTCGTTGAGTTGAGTTTAAACCCGACAATGCAACATCCGACCCAAAAAACAAAAACTTACCTAAATTGTTGATAAGTGGTGCTTTGTTAACAGGGTTACCATTTGAGAGAAGTGCACTTTGGGACTTTTCACTCAGATAAAAAGGGGAGGTGGGTGATATCTCTCAGGAGCGGAGGCCGGCAACGGCTTCAAGCGGATCGACTATTCTGCAATCAGGTGACCGCATGAGGAGAGCGATCGGCGTCGCCGCTCGATCAGGTCGCGGATTTCGGTGGCCATGTTTTCGTTGATCTCAGGTGCAAAAGGGACAATGAATTCCTCTGTTTCATCGATGTAACCGGCCATTGCCTGGGGGGTGAACTCCTGGGAATTCAGATCGGTCAGGTTTGAGATCCGGTCGGCGAGTTTGAGGATTTTGGCTTTTCGGCTCCCATGATCCCTGAGGCGTCCGAGGTATTCGCGCTTCGTCTCGTTGCTGCTCCGACTGACCTCGATCATCAGTGCGACCACTTCTCCGCCGTCTTTGTCAATCCGTCTTAGTTCGTCGAGATTGGCGTCCATGGGTTTGTCTTCGAGGAGGTCATGGATCACGCTGGCTTTCAAGAGTACAGGATCGACCTGGTGGTAGTCGATAAGGATGGCCAGAGTCGCGATCTGATGTCTAAACTGGTTTCCTCCAACCCGGCGACGCACGCCGCGCAAGGCGGTCGCTTTCTGCAGGTAAGGCGCGAGAACCAGGGATTCCAGGCTCAATCTTTCAGTGTTTTCCAAGATCTTCTCTGCTTAATGCTGTTGGTCCCAAGTGTCAACCCATCGAATCCCCCGTGGGAGGATGCGCCAAGTGTAGCCGAGTTCAGTTGTGAAGGGAACTTGAAATGCCTCTCATCCAGAAACACCAGCTCGAAGCCCGGATTCTCGGTGCCACCGGTGCCATTGTCCTGACCTGGGAAGCATGCCCGGAGTCAGCTATCCAGTATCAGGATGGGCAAGCCAGCGAAGCAATGCAGAATCGCAGCTCTAGACAAGTCGGGGATAGGATCGCAGTCTTTCGGTCCAACGCCAGAAGTACTTGCTTTTTGGAGCCGCCGCAATCTCGGCGTCCGTCATATGCGGGTAGCGCACTTCAACCGATCTATACACGGTGGAAGGCAACCTCGTCTTGCGTACATCGGCGACTGAACCGGGAGGGATGCCATAGAGTTCAACGGCAACTCGATCGAATTCCTGAACTCCGTAAGGCCACGCCTCAAGGGCCTGTCTGAGTATACTCTTTTGGGTTTTGTTGAGTTGGTCACAGAAGTTCTCGAAATCGACATGGATCTGCGAAAGCAACCTGAGGCATTCAGCCTTCCGCCTTTCAGGGCCCTTTAGCGCACTTTCTACAGGTCGATCATTGCTCTCAGTGGAAAGCTTTTCTCCTGGATGGTTGCCTGCTGAGACGGCGGAGATCGGGAACTGGAGAATATGTGCCCTTCCTTCCTCCTCGATCTCTCTCACCAGGTGTTCGATTTCAGTTCGAATCGTCTCGGTGACGCGCTCCCCGATTTCTTCGAATCCGAACCACCTGGTTGATTTGGCCCGGGCATTTGGCATCGGCGCATCCAACCGAACCCGAATCTTCCAGTGTCCGCGATCAATTCCGACAATAGCAACAGGTGATTCCAAGCGGAGAATCTCCCCGTGTACCTGGCCGATGAATAGATAGTCCTTACTCACCCCATCTCCTCGTCTTGCAGACGGTTTTAATCCATGTTTATAAGCCTTTCGTACCATCAGAGTCTGACCTAAAAAGGCGTTGGTTTTGGCCCTTGGTGGGCTGAATCTCAGGATCCAAACAGGTTCTGAACCTCGATCAATGACTTGACCGCTATCCTCATCAATTACGGAGGCCCCACCGGGTGGCCGTCATTCCGCATCCGGTTCTCTCCGTCGGGTAAGTTGGTGAGTGTATGTATTGTGTGTAAATATGGAAGTATTTATTGCTATTCTCTGGTATCCTGCTTCCACATGAGACTCCAACGGAGTCCCCGTTGTCCCAGACTTATGAGTCTTGTACCCGGAGGGAGCATTTCTTGGAAAGATCAATCGGGCATTTTGAGATAGGTGATAAGTTGGGCGAAGGTGGAATGGGTGAGGTCTACCGGGCCCGTGATACCAGGTTGGGCCGAGATGTCGCTTTAAAGCTGCTGCCGGAAGCGCTCCTGACCGATTCTCAGAGGATGCTGCGGTTCGAAAGGGAAGCGCAGGTGCTCGCATCGTTGAATCATCCCCACATCGCACACATCTACGGGATCGAGGAATCGGGATCTCAAAAGACGCTCGTACTCGAACTCGTAGAAGGTCCAACCCTTGCCGAGAAGATCGAGCAGGGACCGGTCCCAGTGAATGAGGTGATGCGGATCGCACGCCAGATTGCTGAAGCCGTTGAAGCCGCTCACGCGAAAGGGATTGTCCACCGGGATCTCAAGCCTGCCAACATTAAGCTGACTTCTGACGGGCAGGTGAAAGTCTTGGACTTTGGTCTGGCCAAGGCTTTGCAGACTACGCAGGAAACGCAGCAGGATTTGACGCAGTCACCCACGCTTACAATGGCCGCAACCCAGGCGGGCATCATTTTGGGGACCGCGGGTTACATGAGTCCGGAGCAGGCCGCGGGTCTCGAGGCTGATCATCGAGCTGACATCTGGGCCTTCGGGGTGATTCTTTACGAACTCCTCACTAGCAATCAGTTGTTCAAGGGGGATACCGTCTCTCATACTCTGGCTGCCGTCCTGCGGGATGAGCCTGATTGGTCTTCTCTCCCGGAAGACGTTCCGGAACCGGTGTCGCGACTCATCAAGCGTTGTCTCAATCGAGAAGTTCGCCGCCGACTGCAGTCGATCGGAGAGGCACGAATTCTGATTGAGGACTTTCTGAACGGGCGGCTTGAACCGTCGACCGGAATAGAAGCTCCCGTAGAGCCTGTCTCATCGACCAGGTTGAGTTGGGTGTTGCCTGCCATAACCGCACTCGTCTTTTTGGGCGCGGGACTTTGGCTCGGATCGTTTCTGGGAGTGACCGGCAGTGAGGTGCCTCTGCGAAAATTCAAAGTGTCCGCAGAAGGCCTTCAAGTCAATCGATTGAAAGCGCCCACCCTTTCACCGGATGGCCAGAGCCTGGCCTATTTGCGAGAGGGCAAGCTCTGGGTCCGCCGGCTGGACCAACTGGAGGCGAGGGAGATCCCTGGGACGGAGAACGCGACTCTGGCTTTCTGGTCGCCAGATGCGTCATCCCTGGGTTTCGTGAAGGATCAGAAGATCTGGAAGATTCCAGTGACGGGAGGACAGGCGGCAGTAATCTGTGAATCGCCGGGCCCTTTCGGTACGGCTGGAGGTGGCGGATGTACTTGGAGTGATGACGGAAACATCTACTTCACCACAGGCAACAGCGGTCTGTACAGAGTCGCCCAGGTTGGGGGGGATCCGGCCACGTTTATCGAACCAGATCCCGAAACTGAACTGGATTTTCACGAGCCCAGTGCGCTGCCCGACGGGAAGGGCAATCTGATGATCTTGCACCGAAAGGATCTCGGTTACGATACGATCCTGTTGGTTACGTCGGAAGGCGAGCGTAAGGAACTCCTGCGAGTTGAGAATACCTCGCTTTCGAGTCCGACCTACTCGGCGCCCGGGTATATTGTGTTTTCAAGAGACGGGCAGGGCTCAGGTATCTGGGCTGTTCCGTTCTCGTTGAGTGATTTGGAAACCACGGGAGAACCGGTGCTGGTGGCATCGAACTCCCGGTTTCATGCCTCGTCATTTGAAGGGACGCTGGTGTATCTCCAGGGGACACTCGATGAGGAAGGGCAGCTTTATTGGGTCAGTCGCGAGGGGCTCCTGGGTGAGCCGATCGGGACGCCGCGAGTTAACCCTTTCTTCCCGTACCTGTCGAGCGATGAACGTTTCCTGGTTGTCAGTGAGGGGACCCTGGGAAGAAATGACATCGATCTGTGGATTCATGACACCAACAGGGGAACGGTCTCCCGGTTATCCAACGAAGATGGCAGCGATTGGATGTCGGTCTTTACCCCGGACGGGAACTCACTCTTTTTCTCGACCTTTCGCAATGGGCTCCCGGTGGGAATCTTTCGCAGGAACTCGGATGGCACAGGAGAGAGTGAGCTGCTTCTTGAGGGTGCTTACGGACCGTCGATCACGCGGGACGGTCAATACCTCCTGTTTCACAAATTTCACGATGAGACCGAAACACTCTCAGTGATGTACCTGGACTTGGTTTCTCAGGGTGAGCCGCAGGCTGTCTTTGACCCTTCAGATCAGGATTCCATTGCACTAGTTTCCCCCACCGGCGAATTTCTTGCCTATTCTTCGAACGAATCAGGGAAGCCCCAGGTCTATCTCAAGCGGTTCCCCGGTGGCCAGGGCCGGTGGCCTGTATCTGTCGATTCGGCCAAGTATCACTGGTGGTCCAGAGACGGCAGAGAACTCTATTTTGCCAACGATGAGAATCAACTCCACGCTGTTGCTGTGGAGCCCGGTCCCCGTCTGGGTACACCTGAAATGCTCTTCGACGCGAAACTGCTTGGATTGGACCTCGATGATGGCTACGACTTCAGCAGTGACAGGAAGCGCCTGGTCGCAGTCCGATCCGATCCCGGCGATGTGAGAGCTCTCACCATCATTCAGAACTGGGCAGCAGAATTCCAGGAGGCTGGCGATTAAGCTGGTTTTCGAGGGTTGTGTCCCTGGGCACGTTCCAGGCGTTGCCACCACGCACAGTCCTGCTGTGACAACCTTGCATCGACTTGGTGGTAGGCAGGTCGGGTGGGACGAGGTCAGCGCTTCCCGGGAGTAGCTGGCCCGACCATTCTCAGAAGGGAAGGCTGAAACCAAGAATCAGTCCATGCCAACCTGCCAGAATAAAAATGCCAACTCCAGAGAATAATCCTCTATTTGTTTACTGAGCGGTTTGCCACCGGCATGACCCGCCATCGTGTCATAGCGCAAAAGAATAGGTCTTTCGGATGATGTCGCCATTTGGAGTCGCGCGGTCATCTTACGCGCTTGAAGGGGCGGAACCCGAGTATCGTTATCGCCAGTCGTCAACATCACCGCCGGGTAGTCTGTGCCAGGTTTTACTTTTTGATAGGGCGAGTACGCATACAGAAACTTGAATTGTTCGGGCTCAGATGCATTTCCATACTCGAGTAGAGCGGGTGGATTGTTGTTATCAAACCGGTAATAGCCGATCATATCCAGGTCTGGGAATTCGCACAGGACCGCTTGATAGAGATCGGGACGCTGGGTCAGTGCAGCCCCTACCAGCAGGCCACCGTTGCTACCACCTCGAATCGCCAATCTCGAAGGGTTCGTATACTTACTATTGATCAGCCACTCGGCTGCGGCAATAAAGTCATCGAATACGTTCTGCTTTTTCTCCAGCATCCCGGCCCGATGCCACTCCTCCCCGAACTCGCCGCCGCCTCGGATATTTGCCAACGCATACACACCGCCGCTTTCGAGCCAAATGGCCGTCATCGTGCTGAAGCGAGGAGTGAGGCTGACGTTAAACCCGCCGTATCCATAAAGTAGTGCGGGATGCTCGCCATTCAGTTCCAGTCCCTTCTTGTGGACAACAAACATGGGCACTCTTGTCCCATCTTTGGAAGGGTACCAGACTTGCTTAACCTCGAATGGATCGGGATTAAAAGGGACGCTGTCCTGTGCCCACAGTTCCATCGTGCCCTTCGAGGTGTCGTAAAGATAGGTGGCCCCGGATTGCAGAAAGGTGCTGAACGTAACAAATGCCTCTTCGCTGTCCCAATGTCCGTGGGGACCAGTGGCTGTACCAAGTCCCGGCAGGGGCATCTCACCTTCGGGTTCCCCGTCTGCTGAGAAGATCTTTATGCGCGACGTGACGTCATGAAGGTAATGTACAAACAACTTCCCCCCGACAAGCGAATAGGATTGAATGGTGTCTGAGGAAGCAGGGACTACTTCTCGCCACTTTTGACGCGCTGGATCTTCTAAGTCGACTGCGAGGATGCGATTGCTGGGGGCCTTCCAATCTGTTTGCATGATAATTGTACCGCCGACAATCTCAGGGTAGAAATGGGCGTCGATATCATTTACGACTGCAGTGATCGGCTTATCAGTCCCAATTTCTTTGACGTAGACTTCATTCCGTCCCCAACCGTGATGTACTGAGATCAGCAGGGATCGTCCGTCATCCGATACGGTGCCGTTGATCCACTTGTCCGGTCCATAACCCTCGCCAAAGATTTCAACATCCTCCGAAGGATCCGTCCCTATAGCGTGGTATCTGATCCGAATCCCAACATCTCTTCGTTGGAAGTTGTAATAGAAGCCACTGTTGTCCTTCTTGAGAGACACCCCCCGATATAGAGCACGGGGTAATCGGTCGGGTAAATCTTCGCCCGTTTCAACATTCAGTACCCGCAACTCGGTCTCATCCTCACCACCCGTGCGAACACCGTAAACTAGAAGCATTCCGTCAGCTGAGATATCTTCCTGGCTGATATTGGTTGTGTGGTCGGGGCTGAATTGATGGGGGTCGATGAGCACCTCATCCTTACCTCTTAACCCCTCTCTCTTATAGAGAACCCAAAGGTCGTCTTCAGCACGTTTTTTCCAGAGGAAATAACGACCATTCCTTTCAGTGGGAACCGAAATCTGGTCAATGCGGCTCAACTCTGCGTATCGTGACTGAATCCTGCCCAGGTACGGGAGATTGTCCAAAAGCTGATGTGTGTACTCGTTTTGTGCTCGTATCCAATCACCTGTTTCCGGATTATTCCGGTCTTCCAGCCAGCGAAATGGATCGACAATTTCAACGCCATGGATAATCTCTCTCACATTGTCCTGGCGTGTTGTCGGGTGAGAGGGTGTTTCTTCTGGGGCAGGACTACAACACTGGAAGATCAGAAATAGACACGACAAGGTACCAACTTTCAAAAGACTACCGTGAACTCTGTTGTTGTAACGCAGCTGTAACATGGCGATCTCGTCCCTTAGAGTTGTGATTCCTACACATCTTAAACGCTGACAACGATTATAGGACGTCCGCATAACACTCCATCGGGGCTTCAGATTCGGCAGCAGTCCGTTCATTGAACGCTGACCTGGCCCTCGAATGCCGCCGTCTGTTGGGATCGGGTGGCAAAGTAGTTCTCGGAGAGCAACTCTATATCTTGTAGCCCTTGTGCATATACTGAGTCGAGACGGCTTACTGTGGAATCGGTTGGAGGGAATGCATGCGCTGGAGAGGAAGACGAACGAGTGAAAACGTCGAGGATCGCCGTGGCAGGCGGGTCACGGGAGGCCTCAAGTTGGGCGGAGGAGGACTACTTCTTCTCGTCGTAGTTGCCCTCCTTCTGGGTGAAGACCCGATAAGGCTGCTCGAAAACAGTGGGGCTCTTATGGAGTCTGCTCCCGCTCCTCGGCGCGTGGATCAGAATGACGAAGAAGCCGAATTCGTTTCGGTGGTCCTGGCGGATACGGAAGAAACCTGGGCCGATATCTTCGCTGCCGGCGGTGCCCGATACAGCCCTCCCACACTGGTTCTTTTCTCCGAATATGTGGAATCCGCCTGCGGGTTCAATTCAGCTGCCGTGGGTCCTTTCTATTGCCCTGGAGATGGCAACGTCTATATCGATCTGGGTTTCTTCCAAGAGTTGAGCAGACTTGGCGCTAATGGTGATTTCGCTAGAGCCTATGTGCTGGCTCATGAAGTGGGGCACCATGTGCAGAACTTGATGGGGACCTCCCGGGAAGTCCAGTCACTCCAGTCACGAATGGGAGAGGCCGACTCCAATCGGCTTTCGGTGCGACTCGAGCTTCAAGCCGACTGTTATGCAGGAGTGTGGGGTTACCATGCGGACCGGCAACGGCAGCTACTGGAAAGTGGAGATATTGAAGAGGGCCTGGCTGCTGCCGCCGCAATCGGAGATGACCGGCTTCAACGAATGTCCGGGAGAGGTGTCGCCCCCGACTCTTTCACCCATGGGACCTCGGAGCAGCGAGCCTATTGGCTCCGGTTGGGGTTGGAGACGGGTGATCCGAACCAGTGCAATACGTTTTCTTCAGAGGCGTTCTAGTCGCGCTCGAGGTTAAGAGGCGGATTCTCGGTACGGCCGTTTTGGGGAAGGTAAGCGTCCTCGTTTGCCGCTTTCCTCCAGGAACTTCAGTTCCGCCGTCTCAGTCCGAAAGAGGCCTAAACACGACAAGGCAGTACCAGGGTTTGAACCTTAGATGGTAGAGCTTGAGATTTGTCTGGGATTTAGAGCTGGGCACCTTGCTGAATTCCCCCTGCAACCGAGACGATTGAGGGGAGGGCAACTGGCTATTGGCCATTCGCCTTTGGCTGCCGGCGCAGAGGCTGGTCGGGAATGGCCGCGAAAGCAGGACCTGAGGATTTGCATTAACCCGGTAAGAATTCGATAATAGGATTATCGCTGAGGCGGCGTACCCAAGTGGCTAAGGGAGAGGTCTGCAAAACCTTTATTCAGCGGTTCGAATCCGCTCGCCGCCTCC
>CP070717.1:3182819-3190298 GCA_020350445.1 Acidobacteriota bacterium
GCGTTAGCGCGTTGGAGCGTTAACTCGGCAACTCGGTCACCCGGTAACGCGCTAACCCGATAACGCGCTAACGCGCAATCTCAGTCACTCAGTCACCCGGTAACTCGCTAACCCGATAACGCGTTAACCCGCTAACTCGCTAACCCGATAACGCGCTAACCCGATAACTCGCTAACCCGATAACGCGTTAACCCGCTAACGCACTAACGCTGCCGAAGACGGATGAGGGTGGCGCCCCAGGAGGAAGCGTCATGGGCGAGGTGGTAGGACTCCACCGAGGCGTGATTTTTCAAAACCGAATGGACGATCTGTCGAAGCACGCCCGTCCCTTTGCCATGAATGATCCGAACGTCGAGGATTCCCTCGTCCAGACAGGCATCGAGATAATCGAGTACCAGCTCTTTTGCGTCCTGCGGTCTGAACTGATGGAGGTCCAGAACCCCGTCAATCGGCACCTCGACTACTTCAGGAATCTCCCACTCATCGGTCATTTTAGCGCCTCACTCAGTTTAATCCTCATCGGTATAAAGGAGACCTGGTTTACAATCTACTCAGTCCGGTCATCATAATCACACTACGATTCTGCTATAAATAGACCGTTCCCGCTACAACCAGGTTTTTCAAAGAAAGAAGTTAATAAATGGATGCAATAGAAGAGAGAGTATTAACAGGTGCGGAAGAAGTCTCCTGGGACCTGACGGATCTTTACGAGACAACATCCCATCTGGAAGCGGACCTCGAAACGGCTTCGACAGAAGCGGAACGGTTCGCTGAAAGAATTCGAGGGAAGGTGGATACGATGTCGGCGGAGGGGCTTGCGAAGGCTCTCCAGGACTACGAATCGATTCACTGCCGCATCGACCGGGCCTCCACATACAGTTTCCTGAACTGGTGTACCCAGACTACCGACGCTTCCAGCGGTGCCCTACTGCAGAAGGTACGGGAACAGTACAGTCAGATCGGTCAGAAGCTGATCTTTTTTGAAATCGAGTTGATCGCGCTCCCAGAGGAGAGGATCACCGAATTCATTCGCGATGAAGAACTCAGAAGTTACTGGCATTTTCTCGAGACCCTAAAACTCAGAAAAGACCATATCCTGACTGAACCTGAAGAAAAGATCATGGCTGAAAAATCGGTGACAGGGGCGGGTGCCTGGGTCCGATTCTTCGATGAAACTCTCGGTGCGGCCCGTTTCCCGTTCCGGGGTAAGCAAGTCTCTGAACAGGAGCTTCTGTCACTGCTCTATGACCGTTCGCGCGAGAAGCGCCGCGACGCCGCAAACGGGTTCACTAAAGGTCTGCAAAACCATCTTCGCTCGTTAACCTTCATCTTCAACACGATGTTGGCCGACAAGGCCGCCGACGATCGACTCCGAAGCTACGAACACTGGCTCGCTCCGCGAAATATCTCGAATGAAATCTCCGACGAGTCGGTTCAGGCACTGGTCGAAGCGGTCACCTCCCGCTACGACCTCGTGTCCCGTTTCTACACCCTCAAGAAGCGGCTTCTCGGACTGGATGTCCTTCACGACTATGACCGCTATGCTCCCATCGGTGAAGCTGAGACTCGTTACTCGTGGGATCAGGCCCAAAAGATCGTGATCGATGCCTATTCAGATTTCCACCCTCAGATGCGCCAGGTCGCTCAGAAGTTCTTCGACGGCAGCTGGATCCATGCCGCGCTGCGTCCCGGGAAACGGGGTGGTGCCTTCAGTCACCCGGCGGTTCCCGACGTGCACCCATACATTCTCGTGAATTTCACCGGGAACACCCGCGATGTACAGACCCTCGCCCACGAACTCGGACATGGTGTCCACCAGTACTTGTCGCGAAAGCAGGGTGCGCTTCAGGCCAATACACCCCTGACCACTGCTGAAACCGCCAGTGTCTTCGCTGAAATGCTGGTGTTCGAGCGCATGATGAAGCTGGAGAAGGATCCTCGGAACCAGCTGGCGATGGTAATGGGCAAGATCGACGACACGATCGCCACGGTCTTCCGCCAGATTTCGATGAACCGTTTCGAGGAGCGCCTCCACAATGCCCGCCGTGACGAAGGTGAGCTGTCCTCGACCCGCATCAGCCAACTCTGGAGGGAGACCCAGGAGGCGATGTTTCTGGGAAGCGTTGAACTGGGTGAACACTACGATATCTGGTGGAGCTACATTCCCCACTTCATCCACACACCGGGTTACGTCTACGCCTATGCATTCGGAGAACTGCTCGTCCTGGCGCTCTACGGCCTGTACCAGGCGGGAGTTCCCAGGTTCGAAGAGCGTTACCTCGAACTTCTGGAAGCCGGAGGATCAGACTGGCCCCATGTCCTGATCGCAAAGATGGGTGTGGATTTGCAGGAGCCGGAATTCTGGGAACAGGGTCTCTCGGAGATCGAAAAGCTGATCACCCAGGCCGAAAGCCTGGCGAAACAGGTCGACAACCTGGGCGCCTAGGCACTCGGTACAAGCAGCGTTACTTGCGTTTGTTGTAGCGGATCATCAGGCGAGCGATCAGCATCGCCGTCTCGAGGGCCTGCTCGTAGTTCAGTCGCGGATCCACCTGGGTGCGGTAATTCTGGCGGAGGTCCTCTTCGGTCAATCCCCGGGCCCCGCCCGTACATTCCGTGACCTGGTCGCCGGTCAATTCGAGATGGGCGCCACCGAGATAGGATCCGAGTTCATTGTGAACCTGGAATGCGAGTTCCAGCTCCTGGAGAATCCTTTCGAAGCTCCGCGTCTTCATCCCTGATGATGTCTGCTCTGTATTGCCGTGCATGGGGTCACAACACCACACGACCAGCCGATCGGCATCCCGCACCACATCGATGAGTGGGGGCAGAGCCGTACCGATTCGATCGGCCCCGAACCGATGGATCAACGTCAGTCGTCCGGGCTCATTGTTCGGATCCAGGATCTTGATCAGGTCGAGGAGCTCATCCGGACTGATCGAGGGTCCGATCTTGACCGCGATTGGGTTGGCGATTCCACGGAAGAACTCAACGTGAGCGCCGTCCAGTGCACGGGTCCGTTCACCGATCCACGGAAAATGCGTCGACAGGTTGTACCAGCCTGTCCGATGGGGAACGTGGCGCGTATGGGCCTGTTCATAAAACAGGTGCAAGCCTTCGTGGCTGGTATGAAAATCGACCCGTTCGAAATCATCGACTGGACCACCCAGGACCGTCTCGAGAAACTTGAGAGAATCAGAAATCGTCTCGACGATCCGGCGGTATTCAGCTGCCTCGGGGGAGTGCGCCACAAAATCGAGGTCCCAGTACTCCTGATGGTGTAAATCAGCGAAGCCACCGTCAACGAGAGATCGGATGAAGTTCAAGGTCAATGCCGACCGCTCATAGCCTCGGAGCATTAACTCCGGATTGGGAATCCGGTCCTCTTTCGTGAATGGCAGCCGGTTGATCAGGTCTCCGCGGTAGACCGGCAGCGTCACGCCGTCGATCGTCTCCATGTCAGCTGACCGAGGTTTGGCGTACTGGCCTCCAATCCGGCCGACGCGTATCACCTGTCGCTTACTCGCCGACACGAGAACCAGGCTCATCTGAAGCAGTATCTTCAGTTTGTTGGTGATTACCTTCGATTCACAATCGTCGAAGCTTTCGGAGCAGTCGCCGCCCTGCAGCAGAAAGCGCTTACCGCGCGCCGCATCAGCCAACTGGGATTTCAGTTCCTCGACCTCCCAGCTCGTAACGAGAGGCGGCAACTTTGTCAAAGCTGCAACCACCCGATCACGGGCTTCAATATCCGGATACTCCGGCATTTGAGAGATCCTGGCCTGCTGCCAGGATGTCGGAGACCATGCCTTTTTCGACTTCTTCTGTGTCACAACTCCGCAGTCTACCAAAAGCACCAAATCCGAATCCAATAGACGCCGCCGCCCCTTCAAACAGCTTGTGATACCCAGGCCACGTACAAGAGCTCAACTGCCGCGACTGGACGGCAGCAAGGAATCGGCTGAGGGATCGATGACTCCAGTGGCTGCAGTCCGAGGGGCTGACCGCCAGAAATCTTGCGACTTTTCGGCCCGGGAATGATCTGTGTCAAAGAAGGTTGTTCCAATGAGAATTCTCTTTATCTAGCCCATCACTGTCGCTGACCATTCCAGGGCTCATTTGACCCTGGCCCAATCTTTCAGCATCCCATTAGGTAGTCGAACCATGTCTCTCAAGCGTAGTAGTGTCCGTCAATTCTGGAATGATCTTCGGGAAAGCCTCGCAGGAACCGAAAGGGATTTCACAACCGAGAACCTGACCAGGGCCGTAACTCTACTGGCCATTCCGATGGTTCTCGAACTCGTAATGCAGTCCATCTTCGGTGTCATCGACGTCTTTTTCGTCGCGAGACTGGGCTCGCAGGCCGTCGCTGCCGTGGGGATCACGGAATCGCTGCTGACGATCATCTTTTCGATTGCAGGGGGCCTCAGCATGGGGATCACGGCAGTCATCGCCCGTAGAATTGGCGAGAAGAACCGTGATGCAGCAGCCGTCGCTGCGGTTCAGGCGATCTTCGTAGGCCTCCTCGTGTCGGCTCCGATCACCCTGGTCGGACTCCTGTACAGCCGAGACTTACTCGTCCTGATGGGTGCATCTCCAAGCGTTGCCGATATTGGAAGCGGGTACAACACGATCATGATCGGGGGCAACCTCACGATCATGCTCCTGTTCCTGATCAACGCAATCTTTCGAGGAGCGGGGGATGCAGTCATCGCCATGCGGGTCCTCTGGATTGCCAACCTCCTCAACATCGCGCTCGATCCACTGCTGATCTTCGGGCTTGGCCCATTTCCTGAACTGGGGGTCTCGGGCGCGGCAGTTGCCACCAACATAGCGCGCGGACTGGGAGTCTCCTACCAGGTCTTCCTTCTCTTTCGCGGTCGCAGGCGCATTGAGTTGACCTTTGGCCACCTGCGACTGAACGGACCGGTGATCCTCAACCTGTGCCGGGTCTCATTGGGCGGAATCCTCCAGTTCCTGGTGGCAACGGCGAGCTGGCTCGGCCTGGTTCGGATTGTCGCCCTGTTCGGGAGTTCCGCACTGGCGGGTTACACCATAGCTTTGCGGGTGGTCATCTTTGCCATTCTTCCTTCCTGGGGAATGAGCAATGCTGCGGCCACACTGGTGGGGCAGAACCTGGGAGCCGGAAAGCCGGATCGCGCCGAACGCTCGGTCTGGGTGACCGCTTTCGCGAGCATGGCCTTCATGGTCCTGATCACCATTGCATTTACCGGCCTTGCAAGACCCATCAGCCTGCTCTTCACGCAGGAGGCCGCTGTAATCCCCTTCGCCGTCGACTGCCTGCGCTACATCAGCTACGGCTACGTCTTCTACGCCTGCGGCATGGTCGTCGTTCAAGCGTTCAACGGAGCCGGGGACACCTATACACCGACTGTGATCAACCTCTTCTGCTACTGGCTCATCCAGATTCCGCTGGCCTACTGGCTGGCTTTGAAGATGGGTATGGGGGCACAGGGCGTCTTTCTCGCCATCGCCATTTCAGAATCACTGCTGGCGGTCGTCGCGGTTCTCGTGTTCCGCCGGGGTCGCTGGAAAGAGCGCGACGTCTAGTTCCCGGGGGGTTGTTGACGAACGATCAACTCGACGGTGTATTCATCAATCGAGCGAACCTCGGTCGATTCCGGTGCCGGTTTGACATCGTTCAATTCGATCTCGAGGTCTCCGAACGTCGCCTTCCTGGTGTCCTCGGTAAGGCCCAGCCGCAGCACCTCTTTCCGGTTCCCGACTCGGGCGACGATTTCAACGACGACCCGGCCCTCCCAGACACACACTACGTCAACGGGACAGCGGGAATCCTCGGCGACATTCCAGAAGGTGAGGGAAACATTTCCCGGAAAGGAAGCACACTGGTCGATACCGAGTTCGAACGGCTCGTCCAGGGTGCCGGCAGCACATTCGGGTTTCCCGGGGATCTCGACTGCCGGAATCCCTTTAGTCGGCAGGTCGTTGAGCGTTGAAAAGACGGTCACCCCGAGAGGAACGTTCGAGGAGACTTCGGCAGCCCCCCGGACATCCAAGGGAAAGATCGCCGGAAAGGCCAGTTCCCAGAATCGATTGAAGTAGTCAGAGACCATTTGCCCAGGGGCCAATCGGACCTCTCGAACGACGTCCGGTCGATAAGTCAGTTGCACAGTCCCTTCGACGCCTGCGAGGTTGGCTACCGAGAAAGCGGTACCGACACGCTTCAGGCCGTCAAAGAGACGGATCGGGAAGGAGAATTGCTTCACTCCTTCCGTCGGAAAGAGTTCGGCCTGATGCTGCAGATAATGATCAAAATCGGGTGGATCTGCGGGCTCTTTTCCCGGCATTCCCGCGAATTCCACAGAAGACTCTATCCCGAGGGAAAGATCGGTTTCCAAACGGGCCCAGCCGACGCGGACTCCCGGCCGGGGCTCAATCATCAGGATCAAAGAGGAAGCCGGAGGTACGGTCAGTTCGCCCTCCCCTCCCTCGAAGGAGAATGTCCCCTCCTGACCGACCCAACGCGGTGAGACCGTTCCCTCGAATTCCATCCCCTCCCCTGCCACGATAGAGACCTTTCCCGTCACGGCAGTCCCATGCTCGTTCGAGAGCTGAATGGAAGTGCGGAAGGCGACCTGGCCGGCCGATCCCGATCCGACACTCGTCAGGTAACGGACATGATTTCCGAAAGAAGATGTCCCCAGTACCAGAAACGCAAGCAAAGACAAACCAAAAACTCTGCAACCCAGTTTAGTGCGCATAGCTCCAGTCACTCCCAGATGTTGTAGGCTTCTTGAGAGTAGACGAAGCGGGAGACTGGATAGTTCGAAATTTCCTTCTCGCCCTTCGATTGACACCCCCTCAGCTCCGCAATATATTGTTTGTGAGAGACCGTTACCGCCGAGCAGTCAGCCCGTTGCAAGGCTCAACGTTCCTTGCAGGAGTATTCCTTCTCTAATCTCACCTAAAGTGGGCGCTTCCGGCAACGAGCCTCCCTCCCAGAATGCGGAACCAGGAGAGATTCAATGGCTCTTCCAGCGGGTTTCAGTGGCGATGGTGTCGCCCACGGCAGCAAGCTGTTCGACTACCTCTCTCGGCAGATCCCCGAGAGGCCGATGGCAGATTTCCTCCACTTCGATTCCAAACCCCTCGACCCTCTAGGTTCAATCTTTCTATTGACTGAACGTGAAACCGGCCATCACCTGGTCTGCAAGTTCTTTGAAAGACGGCAAGGCTTAACCGAAAATGAATGCCGCAACCTGCTCGACCATGAATTCCGCTCGTTGATTATCCTCAGACTCAACGGATTCGATCACGCACCGTTCGCCGTTGTTAAACCGCTGGCGAAGATTGAAGAACTCGGTTTTCTCCTGGCCGAAGAGTTCGTTCCGGGACAGAGCATGGATTACTTCATCGCCAAAGCGGCTTACGACGGGCAGGGCGAGCACCTCTGCGTGAAGCTGCGTGCACTGGCTGAGTTCTTTGCCCGGCTTCACT
>CP070717.1:3190398-3219342 GCA_020350445.1 Acidobacteriota bacterium
ACCCAGCTCGCGACGATCTCAGCCACTCGTTTCCAGGAGACGGCTTCTGGGCCGATCGCAACGATCCCAAATCCGATAAGAGATCCCACAATCGTATGGGTTGTTGAGACGGGCCATCCCCACCAACTGGCCACCATCAGCCAAATACCTGACGCGAGGAGAGCGGCAAGCATCCCGAGGACCAGGACATCGGGGGAGGGTACCGTGTCGGGAATGATAATCCCCTTGCGGATCGTCCCGGTTACGTGGCCCCCAGCCAGGACGGCGCCGGCGAACTCGAAAACAGCGGCAATGATAATCGCCTTTCGAATGGTGATTGCTCTCGAGCCGACGGACGTACCCATCGCGTTGGCGACATCGTTGGCACCGACGCCCCAAGTCATGTAGAGACCGAACACTATAGCCAGGGTGATGAAGATCGTTCCATATTCCATTGAAGAGGTCCGTCCGTTAACGTGCGATCATGAGTCGCAGGCGATCACCAACATTCTCTGAACTGTCTGCAATGTCCCCGAGGATTCTGAGCAGGTCGTACCAGAGGACGAATGAGGTATGCGAGGTTTCGATTTCGTGTTCAACCATGGTTCGGACCATGAGATGTCCCAGGTCATCCGTCGCGGTTTCGATCACGGACAATTCAGTGACCATGACGTTGACTCGCTCGACGACCTTTCCGGTAAAACCCATTTCGAGCAATTCAGTGAGATTCGACATGACTTCGTTGCACTTGAGGGCGGCATCCAGATTGAGCTGCACGAACTCGAGTAATCGATCTTTCAAGGATGGAGGCACTTTGAGGTGGCCGAAGCCGATCAGAACAGCAGCATCCTGGACCCGATCGGCAATTGAATCCTGTCCTTTCAACAGATCGAGAAGGTCTCTACGATCGACGGGCATGAACAGGCCTCTGGGCAAGTGCGTCCGGATATCCATTTTGATCTTGTCGGCAGCCTTCTCCTTTTCAAAGATCCGTTTCCGGACAACTTCGAGTTCGTCGTAGTCTTCTTTAAGGAGCGCCTCGAAGAGCGGTACGACTTCCTTTGTGCAATCGATCACCACCCGCATGTGCTCCTGCAGCGGGCCAAAAGGTGATTCACGAAAGAGGCTCGCAATTGGATTCGTTATCAGCATTTCAATCTCCCATTCGTCGAGAGTCTAGGGAGGGTCGGATTCTCAATGATTCCCGCGCAATGATCAGTCCAATGCCCCCCGACCGCCTCGCCAGACATCAGTTGCGAGAGCGGTTTGCCTTTAAAACCCCTCGGCCTTAGTATTCTAAATCAGCTGGCCGGAAAAGTTCAGGTAGTGATTTTACGAAGACTAACCGAAACCTCTAGAATTTGGTAAAAGAGTCATTGCTCAATCTGAAGAAAACTTGAGTCGGGAGAACCGATCTCCGACCGCAGGAAAGGAGTCGTCAATGTCCAAGAGAATTGTGAACGTGGGGCTTGTTGGCGGTGGTGCCGGAGCATTCATCGTCCACCCTCACCAGAAAGCCATTCATTTCGATGGCACTCGTCGAGTCACCTGTGCGGCGCTGCATCCCGATCCGGCGGTGGCGCTCGAGGAAGCTCGCAACTGGACCTACCCGCTGCGCGGATACGGAAGTTATGAGGAGATGATCGCCGAAGAAATGAAGAAGCCGATCGGCGAGCGAATGGACTACGTTCTGATCGTCACTCCAAACCATGTCCACTACGGTCCGGCAAAGATGGCTCTCGAGGCTGGGATTCCCGTCTTCTGTGAAAAGCCGCTGACGGTGACATTGGAAGAGGCCCAGGACCTTTCGTGCATTGTGAAGGAGAAGAACATTCCCTTCTGCGTGGCGCACACCTACCTCGGCCACTGGAGCACTCGCATGTGCCGACACATTGTCCGGACCGGTCTGCTCGGAAAGATTCGCTGGGTCGATGCCTACTACATCCAGGGATGGCTGGCCGGACGCACTGAGGACAAAGGTGTCGTACAGGCCGAATGGCGGGTTGATCCCAAGCGGGCTGGAATCAGTGGTTGCGGTGGCGACATCGGCACCCATGCTTTGATGCAGCTGCGCTATGTCACCGGACTCGAAGTGACGCGGCTACAGGGGTTCCTCGAGGCGTTTGTGGAAGGCCGCCGGCTTGACGACCATTTCACGACCTACTGTGAACTCAACAACGGAGCCAAGGCCCTTGTCCGAGCCTCCCAGATTTCGATCGGCCACAAGAACGACCTCGGCCTCGAGGTGAATGGAGAGAAGGGTACCTTGAGGTGGCGGCAGGAAGAACCGGAAAAGCTGGTCATCAACCTGCCCGGCCAGCCCGATCGGGTGTACTGGCGCGGCGAAATCCAACCGAACGACGGCTTCCTGGGCGATGTTCCTGCCTCGCTTCTGCAGGAGCCGACGATTCCTTCGGGTCATTCGGAAGGATTCCACGATGCCTTCGCCCGGCTCCATCGGTTCTTCGAAGAGGATGTTCGCGCCTATCAGAACGGAAGCTACAAAGGTGAGGACGGAGCGCGATACGCAACAGTCGATGACGGAGTTGTCGGCATTGCCTTTCTGAATGCAGCCGTCGAGAGCAACCAGAGCGATCACAAGTGGGTGTCGATGTAGACCCACTTCCAGGCAAAAAAAAGAGCCCGCCATCCCCACGGGGTGGCGGGCTCTTTCGTTTTAACCTCGAAGATTCGATCCTACAAACCGAGATCGGCCTTGGCCTTGTCCAAGAGCTTGTCCAACCCCTCAAGAGAGTCGTTGTTCATCGGCTTATAGATCTGCTCCAGATACTGCCGGGCACGAGCTGAATTCGTCTTGTTGAGTACGACCGCTCGGGCAAACGCAACCTGGGCCTGATCGAGCTGCTGCATCTTCCAGTAGCTCAGTCCCATAAAGAGATACGCGCCATCATTCTTGGGATCGAACTGGAGGATCTCGTTATAGGTGTTGATGACGGCACCAAAATCCTCTCTCTGCCAGGCAGCCCCTGCTCGCAACTGAAGACCGGCGGTCTTGATTGCATTCCAGTCAGAAGCGCTCCAACCCTGCGGCGCCCTCGAAGGATAAGCTCCGAGTGCCATCTCGTAGTATCGCGAGGCATTGGCGGCATCGTTCTTCTGCCGGTAGTGATCGGCCAGCCAGACAACATAACTGATCGCCTTCTGGGCTCCGAGCACTTCAACCACTTTCGGGCTGATCTCGAGCAGCTTGGCATTGTTCTTGGTGTTGCTGTAGGCTTCGGCCAGCATTGCCAGAATCTGAGGATCATTCGGACTGCTCGCGCGAAGCTTCTCACCGGATTCGATCACCTTCGGCCAGTTCTTCGAGTCATAGGCCTGCTTGAGCTGCTGTCCCGCGAGGGCATCACTCTTCGGGAACATCTTGATCATCTTCTGCGTCAACGCATCCGCCTGGGCTGACATCCCAGCCTTCTTGTACTCCTGGACAATCTGCCCAAGGTAGGCTTCCCTGTGCTGCAGGATCT
Organism: Acidobacteriota bacterium; assembly: GCA_020350445.1. Classification (GTDB taxonomy): domain Bacteria; phylum Acidobacteriota; class UBA6911; order RPQK01; family JAPXNP01. Next base: position 3,193,863 of record CP070717.1, read on the forward strand.
TCGATTTCGGATCGCACTTGTTCATGAAGGCCTCGAGCTTGGCTTCACGCTGGGCCAACGCAGAGCTCATGATCTCCTGAACCTGTTCATAATGCTTCCGATAGACGAAATCTGATTCCGGCGGAATGCCCTCCGCTGAAAAGGGCTCCTGGGCGAGTACCGCGCCAACCTGAAGACAGAAGACCGCGATTATCGCCAAGGTGAAAATTTGTTTCTTGCTCACATTCATGGAATTACTTTCCTTAGCTCCTTTACTCTAGATTTAGAGTGCGACGAATGCCCTCTGAAGGCAATTCTGAGGATTCAACAGTGTATAGATTGATAAAAAATTTTACAAGCACCGAAATTCTCTCTCCAATGGCAGCGTCAGACAGGTTGCCCCACCCTCGGCCTTCAACGAGAGCTCATCTCCCCGATAGGTCTCAACCCGGCATCCTGCCTGCTCCAGGCGCTTGATCGTCACTTCATTGTTTCGAAGCGCAATGCAGTGTCTTGGAGCGACGGCAAGGACATTTGGGCCCATGGTGAGGAATTCCTCGTCGGGGACTTCAATCAATTCGAATCCGCGACTTCGGAACATTTCCCAGAGTCGTACCGGCAGCAGACGGGGATACACCACCGCTGCCTTCTCATCCACCAGACTTAACAGGGAGAGCAGGTGAAGGCATGCCTTCGGACCTTCAAAGTAAGGCAGGTCGAATGCCTCGACGGTAACACCTCTTGGACCAAGGATCTCTCGCAGCTGGCGGATACCCTCTCCATTGGTCCTGAATCCTCTTCCCACCGCCAGGGTCTGCGGGTCGAGCCAGAACATGTCTCCACCTTCCGCGGTGGCTTCACCGTTCAGCGCTCCGATGGTTGGGATGCCCAGTTCTCCGAGGCGGCCTTCCAGGGACCTCTCCTCGCCCTGCCGCAGCGGCTTCCCCATCCGAAGCAATACCGCTCCTTCACCTGTCATCAGCACGGGATCGAAGACGAAGATGGCGTCTGCCTTTCCCGGAAGTGGCTCCGCATGATAGACGACCTCGACGCCGGCTTCTTCCAGGACGGCTGCCAGCCCATCATGCTCTCGAATCGCCGAGTCGAGATCCGGCCTCGACGTGTAGTTCCACTGGAGGGGATCCTCAACCTGAAATGCGGTATCGGGTCTCCGTACCAGCACTCTCCGCAGAGGAGCCACCATGCTCTGACTTCCGAAACGCTTATCGCTGGATGTCACCATTCCCTTATCTCTTGAGTCTTCACTAGTTCACCCGCTTCGAGGGCTATCTCACTCGATCATTCCCGCCCTGGAAATGTCACAACAACCGACTCGAATGAACCGGGTGTCCCGGCAATTCCGTCTCGGACACTGACGATTTCCAGTTTGACGGGTCTAACTTCTATGAGTACGTAATCGTCCCCCAAGTTTCGATTCTCATAGAAAAGTGCCCAATCTTCCTTCCAGTGCCGCTTCCGTTCTTCCTCCGCGTCCACCATCCTGGCCTTGCCGAAGACGGTTAGATACCCGGGCGACTCCGGATCGAAGTAGTACAGCGTGACCCGGGGATCCCGAGCGATGTGACTCAGTTTGCGGGTGCCCCGGCTGGTTGCCAGCCAAATTGTCCAGTCCTCTTCCGGAAGAAATGGGTCCATCGTCCGCACGGCAGCCCGCCCCGCTTCATCGATGGTCACCAACCCACAATAGCGGACCGACTCGGCCATCGAGCGGGCGGCGGCCAGAACCTCTTCATGGGTCTTCTGCTCTTCAACGCCAGTTGCTGCCTCTACTGTCGCAACCAGGCAAAGAAGTGCCGCTGCGATTCCAACTTCTCGAACATTCCGCTTCAAATCCCAGGCCATCAGGACACCTCCTGTTTCATGCGGCCCATCGAACCGGCGGCTTCACGCCTCGACGGAATCAGCCCTTGAGAACTCGGCTGAGGTGATCGACTGTGTCCTGGACCTGGGCTTCCTTTTCGAAGCCGATGGTCATTGCATCGATCAGCTTGTTGCCCCAGACCCACCGCAGGGAAGCGTCGCGCTGGTGCTGCTCAACCAACTGTCCCGCTCCAAAGATCTTCATTCCCACCACAGCCTTACCGTTAGCCCTGGCCTGTTTGAGAATGGCGGCAATCTCATTCGGATCCTTGTGATCCATTACCTTCGCCTGGTTGTTGATCCGGGCGAAAATCACGTCAACCCATGGATCCTGCGCTGCAACCTTCAAAGCGCCGAAGTCATGACAAGAAACTCCCGTCGCTCGAATGACCCCTTTCTGTTTCAGTTCATCCAGTTCATCTCGCATCCGGGCGAGCTGGCTCGGCCACTTTGAATCGGTCACACAGTGGATGAGACAAATGTCGATCATCTCAGTACCCAGCTCCTTACGGAACCGGTCGACCGATGGAATCGCACGATCTGTCGCTTCCATGCCTCCTCCTTCCGCGAACCAGACTTTCGACAGAAGGACAACCTTGTCCCGAGGGATCTCCTTGAGCGCCGCGCCCATAAAGTTGTGCGAGCCATAAAGGTCGGCCATGTCGTAAAAGTTCAGGCCCTGGTCAAGGCCGTGCCGGACCAGATGAATGAAACCCTCTTTTCCCAGACGGACCTGACTGGATGATCGGTTCCAACCCTGGAATCCGGTACCCATGGCGATGCGCGAAGCGGTTATCCCCGTCTTACCCAGTTCCACCCGATCGGTTGCGGCGGGCAGAAACGCCGTGGGAGCTGCATGGCCTTGAACGACTGATCCTATCGCTGCGCCAACAACGGCACTTCTCTTGACAAAGTCTCTCCGAGTCAGTTTTTTCACGATGTACTTGGTACTCCTCTTGATGGGGTGAAAGATTTATCAAAGACTAGCATTTTCAGTGCTTTGGTTCAATTTATCATCCTCAGTTCCTGCTCTATCAGCGCGGGTTCGCGGCCGGTCGCGGCCATCGCAACTCGATACCCTGCCGTTGAAGATGCGCCTGGAAATCCCTGAGCTTTTCTTCGCTGTTTCGGACCTGCCTTGGAACGGCCCCGTTTTTCACACAGTACGCGGCAAGAGCTCCGGCCGATTCGCCAATATTCCACTCGACCGGGTGCAGCCGGTAACAGCCATTCGTGATGTGGGTGGTTCCGACGTTCTTACATCCGGCTAACAGGTTTTCCATCCGGACCGGTATTAGCGCACCCAACGGGATTTCAAATGGGAGTGAACTGATATCGATATAGTTATCACCCCCGGTGGATGGGTGGAGATCGATGCGATAACTGCCCAGCCCCACGGAATCCTTGAAAGACTCGGCTTCGACCGCCTCTTTGCGCCCCAGCACCTCCTGCCGGGCTTCGGTACCCACGTGCTGTTCTAAGACGGTGAACTCCGCCCGAATCCGTCTTGATTCCCGAATGTACGGGCGAATAGCGAGTCCATGATCGGTCCCGGTGAGATCTCCTCGCAGTCGAAGGCCCGGCCATCCCTGACCGCCGTCCGCTCTCGGGGCCTCAGTCTGCATCCAGTAGAGCAGACTAAGACTCTGCTGGCGGGCTCGCTCGAGGTGGTGGGCCCGCTCAGCGCCGCTGACTTCAACGACATTTCCCAGCAGGTAGTCATTCTGGGGCCAATTGATCAATGAGACTCCCGGTGGCCGGGGATCGATGAAGTTCGCGGGGTCAATCAGTCGCCGGTATCTCCAGAGACCGGGTCGCTCCGCCTGGTACCGCGGATCGAAATCGGCGGTGATCGGTTTCGTTGTGATCGGGTGGGTGTAGGTCCAACTGAGCTGCCGGCCAGGCCAGGCAGGCTTCAGTTCGGGCACGAAGTCTCGCCAAAATCGGTACTCATCGGGTTCATCAATCGTGTGATCTTCTCCTTCTCGATACTCGATCGTGAAGCACCACGTGATGGCCTGCATGTTAAAAGGTGCCGGGTTCTCTGCGGCATGGGGTTCACCGGTCTGCGCCTTCGATTCGGCTCCGGTGACATATTCGGTGCCCGTAAGCGGGAGAAGGTCTCCCAGTTCGGTCGCATCAATCACATACTTCGCCCGGATCTCTCGATACCGGCCAAGGCGGGAATCTTGGACTCGAACACCGGCGACCCGGTCCCCTACGACTTCGGCCTCGACCGGCTGGTGCTCGAGCAACAGGACCAGTTGTCCCCGGCTGAGATAAGGGAGCAGCATCCCCTCCAGGACGGCCAACGCTACACGTGGCTCATGGCAGAGGCGAGAAACGCCGCAGTTCCCCGGATTCAGCCCCTCTGAGGAATAGGCCGCGGCGGCCAGGGGATAGTGCCTCTTATAGTACTCGCGAACTCCCTGGCGAAACCTGCGGTAGGCTGCAGTCGACCCGAACTGTTCGATCCACGCATGTTCATCCGGTGGAACGGCCTGCTGCGTCAATTGCCCACCGATCCAATCGGTCTCTTCGGTCAGCACGACCTTCAGCTCACTGCGGAGTGCAGCCAGGGCCGCAGCCACGCCACCGACCCCGCCACCGATCACCGCGACATCACAATCGATCTGGCTGGAATTCGCGGCCAACAGCCCCCTGCCGATTCCAACCCCAGACAGCGCCAGCATCTCTAGAAACGACCGCCTGTTCATAGGGTCCAAGCATGCGGGATCGGGAGTCGAAGCGTCAAGCACCAGTCCCCGATCGTCGTTCGTCCCTCGTCAGTCGTCAGTCGTCAGTCGTCAATCGTCAATCGTCAATCCAATTCCACGGATAAGAGCCGCAAACCTCTCTCCAGGCTCACGCTGAAACTGGACGCCCAGACACTGGACGCCTCAACGCGGTCGCGGATGTTACTATTTGAAGGGTCTTAGGGAAGGCTTGGAATTATGTTGGGCGGTCGGGTAATCATCACGGGGACACTGCTTTCGGAGCGGCCACGGGCAAACAGCATGCTCGTTGCCCTGATGGGGATTCTGACCATTCTTCTGACCTCTCAACTCTGCTGGAGAGACCCTGCGCTTTACCTGGAATGGGCGGCAGTCCCGGCTGAAGTGAACGAGAATGGGGAGTACTATCGACTCTTCACTGCCCTTGGGGTTCACGCGGATGCTCCGCACTTCCTCTCGAATGCGCTGCTGTTTGGCTTCTTCAGCTACCTGCTGTATGGCTATTTCGGCTTTTGGGTATTCCCGATCGGCAGCCTTATTCTGGGCGCACTGACCAACTACTTCTCGCTATTGACCTATCCCCCGGAAATTCGTCTGGTCGGGGCTTCGGGAGTGGTTTACCTGATGGCAGGCTTCTGGCTGGCGTCCTATCTTTTGATCGAGCGGAGTAAATCGATCGGACGTCGTATCATGCACGCAGTGGGAGTCGGCCTGGTGCTGCTGATGCCTAATGCATTCGATCCGGTGGTCAGTTACCGGACTCACGTAATTGGGTTCGTTCTGGGCACCGCAGGCGGCCTGATCTACTTCGTCATGAACAGGGACCGTATTCGGGCCGCTGAGAAGATTCGTTTCGAATCCGAAAGTCCGTTCGAGGACTACCCAGAGAATCCGGGAACCTATGTTTCCTGAACGGGAAGGAGAGGGAATGACAGAGTTCGGTTTCGTGTCAGCCGGTCGCATCATCTTCGGCCCGGGAGTGTCCCGCCGCTTGCCCGGGATCAGCTCTGAATTCGGTAGTAGAGCGCTCGTCGTCACGGGGGCAAACCCCGACCGTTTCGCAGACCGCCTGGAAGAGGTCGCTGGCGCGCTCGATTCACTGTCCACTTTCGAAGTCGATTCTGAACCCTCGATCGAACTGATCGAGAAAGGCGTCTCGCGAGGCCGAGATGCCGGGTCCGACGTTGTGATTGCCTTGGGCGGCGGTTCGGTGATTGATGCCGGCAAAGCCATCGCTGGGCTCCTCGGAAACGCTGGAAAACTCATTGACTACCTGGAAGTGATCGGGGGAGCTCAGCCCCTGCCGAAACCAGGTCTCCCATTCATCGCCGCACCTACGACCGCCGGCACCGGCTCAGAGGTCACTAAGAATGCGGTGGTCTACTCTCCGCTTCACAGGGTTAAGGTCAGTTTCAGAAGCCCGTATCTGATTCCAAGAGTGGCACTGGTTGACCCCGAGTTGACCTATCTGCTCCCACCCGGGATAACCGCCGCGTCGGGACTCGATGCTCTCACCCAGGTTTTGGAGCCGTTTGTCTCTCGATTTGCCAACCCGTTGACCGATGGGATCTGCCGCGAAGGCCTGACCCGGGCGGCCCGTTCCATTCGACGCGTGTATTCAGACCCGGACAATACGTCTCGGGAAGACATGTCGCTGGCGAGTCTCTTTGGAGGACTGGCTCTTGCAAACGCCGGACTGGGAGCCGTCCATGGTCTTGCCGGACCTCTCGGCGGGCTCATCAAGGCGCCTCATGGAAGCATTTGCGCCTGTCTTCTGCCGCATGTCGCCGCAGAGAACCTGCGGGCGTTAAAGAGCCTGCCCGATGCTTCGGTTCAGCTCGCCCGGTTCCGCGAGGTTGCACAGCTCTTAACCGGGCAGCCGGACGCTCAGATCGAGGAAGGGCTCAACTGGCTGATCGAAACCTGCGAGATGCTGCGTATCCCGCGCCTGAGTGAACTGGGGCTGACGCGGGCCGAAATCCCGGCCCTGGTCGAGCAATCCCTCAAAGCCAGCAGCATGAAGGGGAACCCGGTAGACCTTACAGCCGACGATCTTGCGACAATCGTGGATGCGGCCTTCTAGCCTGGATCGATGATGGAGAACTCGAACCGACAAACAGGGGCATCGCTAGCGTCACGGGCACAGCCTGTCCACCCTGTCTTCTCCTTCCAGGCAGTCCTGCTTTTCTTTTCAATTGCTGCACTGAGTTTCCTGGGCGCAACCGCCTACCGGGAGCCTTTTCTGACCGGGGACCTGCCCCTGGCCCAGTGGATCCAGTCAATCGACTTTACCTCCTTCCACGACCTCATGGTCTGGGTTTCAGTTCCAGGGAATGGCTGGAACGGATGGGCACTCTCTACGGCTGTCGGGGTCACCCTGATCCTGGTTAACCTTCCCATTGAAGGCGCCTTCGTGATGGCCGCAGTCGCTTCAGGCTCAACGTTGAATTCACTTCTCAAGTGGGGAATCGGACGCCCAAGACCCAGCGATGAACTGCTGACAGTCTGGCAGTCGTTCACTCATGAGAGCTTTCCTTCAGGGCACGTTTCGTTCTACGTTCTTCTCTTCGGGTTCTTCTGTTTCGTCGGTTTGCTCTATGCGTCGGATGGGCTGAGGGCCCATCTCTTCTTTCTGGCGACAGCACTACCGATCGGCCTGGTTGGCCTCTCTCGGATCTACCTGGGCGCACATTGGCCCAGTGATGTGTTGGGAGGGTATCTCTTTGGTGGAATTTGGCTGTACCTTTGCCTGAGAACCTATTTGGCCTTCAAGCGCCTTTCGATTTCAGTCTCGAGCCAACTGATGGAACCCGGCATACGAGAGAGAGTCGGCGTTCAGCGGCATTGTGCTGGCCGTTGATCTTGACTAAAATCATTAGCTTCGAGAAGTTACTCGGAGCGTTTCAGAGACGCAGAGCATTTCTCGCCAGTGCTGTCGGCTGCACCCAGCCCGTTCGGGCGTTGCAGCGGATAGGCTCGATACCAGTAATAGGCGTTCAACCTTCCCAAACGGAGGAATAAGATGAGTGAAAAGAAGATTGGAATCCTCACCGGTGGGGGCGATGTCCCCGGCCTGAATTCGGTAATCAAGTCGGTTGTCTATCGGTCATCCGAAATGGGTCGTTCTGTTGTCGGCATTCGCCGAGGATGGGAGGGGCTTACCCACGTGGCTCCAGACCTGATTGATGATCCGCGATACGTACGGCCGCTGAATCGGGAAAATACTCGAGCGATCGATCGCTCCGGCGGAACCGTCCTGCACACTTCACGGACGAATCCCTGGAAGACGAAGCCCAACAAGATCCCACCGCACCTGGTGGGTACCGACATATCGAAGTTCGCAAAAGACGACGACCTTTACGATCTGACTCCCATTGTTCTCGAGAATCTCGACCGGCTCGGAATCGGGACCCTGATTGCGATCGGCGGAGATGACACCCTCAGCTACGCAGCCCGGCTGCATTCGGAAGGCTTCCCAGTTGTAGCCATTCCGAAGACGATGGACAATGATGTCCGCAACACCGAGTACTGTATCGGCTTTTCGACTGCGATTACACGGGCCAAGGAAGCGATCACCCGCCAGCGGACAACCTGCGGTTCGCACGAAAGAATCGGTGTATTCCGGATTTTTGGCAGGGACGCCGGCTTTACTGCCCTTTACACCAGCTATGTCACCTCGACTCGCTGCCTTATCCCGGAGCACGTTTTCGACATCGATCGCCTCTGCGAACTCCTGATGGAAGATAAGCACAACAATCCCAGCAACTACTCGCTGGTTGTGATTTCTGAGGGAGCAACCTGGGCAGGTCGTGGTGTGGCCGAGTACGGAGACGCCGATGCCTATGGTCACAAGAAGAAGGTTGACGTGGGCGAAGCGCTGGCCATGGAGATCAAGAAACGAACGGGCGAAGATACGATGGCGAGCGATCTGACTTACGACCTCCGAAGTGGGGATCCCGACGCGATCGATCATCTCGTGGCCATTACCTTCGCCAATATCGCCCTCGACATGATCAATGAAGGCGTCAGTGGCAAGATGGTTGGGATTCAGCAGGGGAGATACGGCTACGCCGAAATCCCAGACCCGGCAGCCGGGGCTCGGACGGTCAACATCGATAAATTCTACAACACCGACCGCTACCGTCCACGGTACGACAACAAGATGGGTACGCCCATGCTGCTCGAGGCCATCTGATTTCTGGGCATTCCGAGTCTATGAGGAAAAGGCCGCGGTCAATCGCGGCCTTTTCTATTATTAAGGCTGGTGTTCAAATCGCAACCCAGGCATCAGCCAACGGGAAGGGCAGGATTGATGTGGACAAACGCCTGATCGATCCAGGCAATCTCCTCGACACGATCCCGAACCTTCTCTTCCAGATCATGGCTGGCAATATTCGACATCAACGCATTGGCCCGGATCTCGAGTTCGACATGAATGTAATTGCCGACATAGTGTGCCCGAAGCCTGTCTACGCCACGGACACCGGGAATCTTCTCTACGATATTCTGGATTTCTGCCAGGCGTTCAGGGCTCGGACTTCGCCCCATGAGATAGTCAATGTTCTCGTTCCCAATCTTGTAACCGGTCCTGAAAATAAACAGGCTAATGATCAGTGCCACTAGCGGGTCGACTATCCGGTATCCCAGATAAGCTCCCCCGACCCCAACGAAAGCCGCACTCGAGATCAACACATCGATCTTGCTGTCCGCTGCACCGGCTAGAATGGCGGGGCTGTTGAGCCTCCTTCCGATGAGAGAAAAGCCTGCACTCATCCCCGACTTGACCAGGATTGAGATGAGAAGAACGACAAAAGGCCAAGGTCCCACGATTTCGGCGACTTCTTCTGCAAAGAGTCTCTCGACCGAAGCCTTGAGAATCTCGAAGCCTGCAATTCCGGCAAAGATGGCCACGATCAGAGCGGCAATGGGTTCTGCCCGGTGGTGCCCGAACGGGTGATTGTCATCTGCTTCCTTGTGCGACACGTTGACAGCGATGAGGATCGCTGTGGAAGAAACCGCGTCCGTCAGGGAGTTCACACCGTCTGACAGCAGAGACAGGCTGGAAGTCCAGAGTCCAAAGCTAAGCTTGAGGACGCACAGGAAGGTATTGAAGACAAGACCGGCTAATGTCGTCAGGAAACCGGGTTTCTTAAGTTGACGATGGCCCCCCGTCAGGATTCCAAAGACTCCCATATCTTGCCCTAGGTCGCGCCTCCTCCATCCGGCTTCATCAAGTGCTTTCTAAAGAAGCTGCAGATATGCCAAGCATCCATCACATTGTAGGGAAAATGAGCCGTCGTGTAATGTCCGCAGGGAAGATCGACCCGCTCCACATCGAGAGAAAGCTCCTTGTACCTTTCAAAAACCACGTCGGAGAGTTCCGGAAGAAAGGTTAGATCGTAGCGTGCGGTGATCATCAGGTGAGGTCGATTGCCTTCTTTCAGGCGGTCTACGAAGAACCATGGGCTCAGCGGTGCCCAGCAGTCTCTCAGATCATCCGCATTGATGTGTCCTTCCAGCCCCCAGCGGACATACCGAGTGGAGAGTCCAGTCCACACCACGTCGGCAAAGTACGATGAGACATGATTGAACACCCCGGCTTCCAGCTGAGTCTCATGCGTGAAGGCCAGGTAGCTGACACAGGAACCCAGACTGGTCCCGATGATTCCGACACGGCGGTAGCCTTCCTGCTTTAACCAGCGAACGAGAACGAGTACTTCGAGGACCGCCTGTCGAACCGCGTGCAAGGTGCGGCCTATATTTGGGCTCACCATGAAATCGGCTCGCGGCATCTCTCCGGGAGCTCGCCCTTCGTGATAGGGCAGGGTTAAACGGACGGCCGTTAGGCCCAGCCGACTGATCACTTTACATAAGCCGACATGACTGCCGGCGTCGGCATTCCACTGGGGAACTACGATGACGGCGAAGTCCTTGGACCCGCCCGGGTAGATCCGGCAACGAACCCTGTTGTTCTCTGCGTACCTGGACGGCGAAGGAGTATTGAAGGCTACTTCATCCTCCCGGACCTCAACGTCGGGCATCGCAGGGAGTGAAAAGAACTCTTCACTGTTCTCTATCGCTGAGGTCGACCAATTCTTCAGACGGGATAGTGGGTCTAAGGACGGATCGACTCCATCGAACACCCAATCCAGACCCCAGGAAAACGGGAACATCTGCCTGTTCCTGTCCTTCAGGGTGAGCCTCCGCTCCCAACTGTCCATCCAACGTCCGTAAAGTTTCATTCGCTGTCTGCCACCAATGCCCTCGTTAGCTCCTTGAGATTCAGCGCAAGTATGCCAAAATACCCAATTTCCGCTGGGATGGCAAAGTATCCCGGATCAGGTATATTCATGACAATGATTTGCTCGATCTGCGGATCTTCTGACCTTTCAATCTTCTGTACCGCCGAAGACCGGCTCCAGATCAGGCCCGGTGTGGTTTACGAAGTCTGGTGCTGCTCGGCCTGCGGCTACGGCTGGACCGAGCCTTCTCCGGCTGATGAGGAGCTGGCTGAATTCTACCCTCCGACCTACCTTGGGGATTTTGAAAAAGTCATCGAGGAATACCTGAGTGGCCGGCTGGCCGGCACGTCCTCCTGGAAGATGGAAACGGAAAAAGCTGAGCTGGTAGAGAAATATGTCCAGAGTGGTCGACTTCTGGATATCGGATGCGGCGAGGGGAAGTTTCTCTGGTCGCTCGATCCCAAACGATGGCAGAGAGTTGGTATCGATCTGAACCAGCCTCTTATAGAAGCCGCCCGCAACAAGATCCCAGACCTGGATCTGCATGTGGGGACGATCGATGACGAGGTCCTGGAAGAAGAGGGCTACGACGTGATCACCTTCTGGCATGCACTGGAGCATATCCCCGATCCCTTGAGAGCCCTGGCGAGAACGGCCCGACTGCTTCGGCCTGGCGGACTCGCATTCATTTCACTCCCCAAGGTCGAAAGCCTTCAAGCTCAGTGGTTCCGCCGGCATTGGTATGCATTTGGCGATGTCCCGCGCCACCTCCACCACTTCTCCTCTACGTCTCTGAAGTTGCTCTTGTCGCAAGTGGGGCTAGCTTTCATAGAGGAGGTCTTCTTCTCCAAGGCGGTCAATTTTCACTGCTGGAAGCACAGCATGCGTTCCTGGTCCCGCGAGCGTTTTCGGTCTCAGTTACCCTACATACTCTTCAAACCGGCGCTGCACTTGCTTCCCCTGCTTGAAGCACTCACTGGAAGACAGGGTGTTTCGACGCTCATCGCCAGAAAAGGAGAGTCGAGGGGCACCCTTGAAACATTTTCTCCGGACTCCGTATAAAGGAATGTGAATGCAGACGTCAGATGCGGAGCTGGTAACAAGGGCTATGGAAGGGGATCGGGAAGCGTTTCGAGCGATCACCGAACGTTACCAGCGGCTCGTCTTTAGCATTGCATATCACTACATGGGAAGTGGTAACGACGTGGAGGACATCGCACAGGACGTATTCTTGAGATTCTTTCAGAGTATCCACCGTTATGACACTTCTCGGCCCTTGAAGAACTGGCTCGGGAAGATCACAGCGAACCGATGTCTGGATGAACTCAGGAGACAGCGTTCGAATCCGGTTCATTCAATGGCTGAACTGGATACGGAAGAAGGAGTTGACATCAACGAGCTATTTGCTAAGCATGCCAGTACCGGTTCGATGTCTGAAGAGGAATCGGAACGCTGTTTTCAGCTTTTGCATACTGCGATGCTTGGGCTTTCGGATAAAGATCGAATGGCGTTTGTGCTGCGGGAAATGGAAGACTTAGAATACAGCCAGATAGCCGAGATTCTAGGCACATCCGAAGTCGCCGTACGAATCCGTCTGAGCCGCACCCGGCAGAAGCTGGAGGGTGAATTGAGGAGAATGTTCGATGAGCAACTCTAAGAAGAGGCTCGACAGTAGCGAGATGTTGAGGTTCCTGGTGGAAGCTTCACCGGGAATTGAACCGCCGCCATTCTTTCCTGCTCGGATTGCCGCATTGGCCTCTGAAAGGGTGCCCCGATTCGAAAGTATGCTTCTTGCCCTGACGAAGAGGCTTCTTCCTGTTCTACTTTCGATCGCGGTCCTTGTCTGCCTTGTCTCATATAACGTATCCCGGCAACCCGCTGAGTCTTTCAGTTATTTCGAGATTCTGCTCGACACTGGGGAGCAGGCCGAACAGATTACTCTCGAGGAGGTTCTGGCCTCGCTGGAACCTTTAACTTCTCCCGGAGATGCAGATGCGGACTAACGTCAAGGCGACGCTTACAGTCTTCCTGGTCTTCTTCCTGGGTATGGCGGTCGGAGGATTTGCAACCTATCTGATCAGTCCACCCCCCCTGGAAGCGGAATCTGACAGCCGCGCAGGCAGCCGCAGGGAAGGGCGGCGTTTCGATCCGACTGAAATGTACGAGGTTCTCGGCCTTGATTCAGAGCAGAAGGCAAAGATCCAGCAGATCTTCGAGGATTCGAGGAAGGAGTTTCGCGCTGCCTCCAAGGAGTCCCGCCAGAAGCTGGACGCAATCCGAGAACGGACTCGTGCCCAAATCAAAGAAGTCTTGCGTCCGGATCAGCAAGAAAAGTTCGACGAGTTCATTGCTCGTGAAAAAGAGCGTCATCGCCGCAATCGCGAACGAAGTGAACCGGAAGAAAAGAAGTAACCGGCCTTCCCCGTCCCAGTGAATCTTTCCGGGATTCGTCCCTTACTCGAATTTCTGCATCAAAGTAAAGTATATTGGGTAACTTCAAGAACCAGAGGTGAGGATAATGATGCAGAAACTTCCTGCGTTAATCGTATTGTTCGCGAGCTTAGTGACGACCACTGTCATGGGACAGATTCAGTACCCCCATCAGAAGAAATGGGAGTTTTCGTTCTTAGGGGGTGCTGCGTTTTCAAGTGACGAATCATCTGCCACACCGGTCAGCGGAGACGACTCCCTTCGCCTGGTGCGCCTGCATTTCGCCAGTGGGTACCTGGTGGGTGTTCGGGTTTCAGAAAACCTTGGACAGAAGGTTGCAGCAGAACTGGAGTACAGCTTTGCCAATCATCCTCTGGGCTTTTTCAATCTGACTCCAGATGTCCCCCTCCTGGATGCGGACCACCGCACCCATTCCATCCTCTACAACATCACCTACTCGCTGCGTCCGAGAATGAGCAAGCTGCGACCATTTTTCGGATTCGGGGCAGGAACGACCTTCTTCCAGATTGATGGGAACTCGAAGACTGCCGCTTCAGTAGAGGGTATCGAACTGAAGGATCGCTGGAAGTTTGCATTCGGCCTGACGGGCGGTGTCAAGTCGATGATCAACGAAAACTGGGGATTGCGCGTTGATGTCCGGAACTTGTGGACCGGCGTTCCCGACTATGGTCTTCCGGCCAGTGCGACGCCTTCGGGACCGGGTTTCAATGCCGAAGGCCTGCTTTCCCGATGGCAGATCAGCGGTGGCATCAGCTATTACTGGGGCAAGTAAATCTGCCGCTCAGTGAGTCATTGAATAAACGATGTAGTTGACGCCGAGCTGGAATGCGAGGTTCGCATACTCTCGCGGGTACTCCTCAACCTCCGCCCACTCCCAGGCGTCACCAAAATCGACATTGTAGTTGATGACCACCATCAACCTGCCTCGATCATCGTGAATGCCCATATACCGCGCCTGGCGGCCTCCCTTTTCCCAGGTTCGTCCTGAGTACAGGTACTGAATCCCGGGGACCTGTATCAGCTTCTCGATGTCGAAGTAACAATGGAAGATGGGATGATCCAGAGGAAGCTCTTCGGGCTCATACTCGGGAAACACCTTTTTCATCTGACTGTAGAACTGCTTCCACTCATACTCCCCATGGAAATCGTCAACAACGAGAAAGCCTCCCCGCAAGAGATACTCTCGGAGACGGGCCGCTTCCACGTCGCTCAACCGCATGTGTCCGACCTCGACGGCGTAGGCAAAGGGGTAATTGAAGAGTTCGTCGGAGAGGATCGGAAGGGCCTTATTCTGGCTTCGGATAAACTGAAAGTCCGTCAGCTTCCGAACCGCGTAGAGGAATTGCAAATCGGCCTTGGGATAATCTGTCGCCCAACTGGACCCCCTCCATCCACCGCCGGGATAGACGAGCCGGAGGAAAGTGAAATCAGGATTCCCCTCTTCTGGCAGAAAGAGGGCATCTTCCGCATGAGAGACACCTCCACCCACTTGGAATAGAGCCAAAATCAGCAATGTGATCAGAAGCTGTTTCATGCTTCGGCACTTACAGGCCGGCGTCTGCGACTAACGCTTCAAATGACACGGGCCAGCCTTCAGGATGTAGAATCTCTTCTTCCCGATGTTAACCGGATTGGATTACTGATGACAATGTACCATGGAACCGAAGCGGAGAACCTCTTCAGGGCCCTTGTCGGGTCAAAGGGCGCAGCCTGCATACTGAAGCAGGCTGGGCGCAGCCTCCCTCAGACGTTTCGCTTTAATCCCCTCAAGCACACGGCCGATTTTCAAGCCCGGTTGCTGCAACACGAACAGTTTGAATTCAGTGCAGCTCCGATTCCGGGTGCCTACGAAGTGGTCAGCGGTCCGGGTTCGGTCGGGAAGAGCCTGACCCACTTCCTCGGCGATATCTATATCCAGGACCTGGCTTCAATGCTTCCTCCCCTACTACTGGACCCCCAGCCGGGAGAGACCGTTCTGGATCTCTGTTCCGCCCCCGGGTCGAAGACCAGTCAAATCGCGGGCATGATGAGGAATCAGGGCGTTCTAGTGGCTAACGATGTTTCGGGTAAGCGAATTCGCGCCCTGGCATTCAATCTTCGGAAGTTCGGCTCAGTCAACACGCTGATTCTGCGGCTTTACGGAGAACAGTTCGGAAACCAGTACTTCGAGTGTTTCGATCGGATTCTCGTTGACCCGCCCTGCTCGGCCCTGGGAACCCTGCAAAAGTCTCCCGACGTACTCGAACGTTGGCAGGCTTCCCGTTCCGAACGGTATGCCACGAATCAGACCAGCCTTCTGACAAGTGCGCTAAAGGCCCTCCGCCCGGGAGGTGTACTCGTCTATTCGACCTGCACACTGGCCCCTGAGGAAAACGAAGCGGTCCTGGACGCCGCGTTGCGAGAATTCCCGATCGAACTGGACCCGATCAGCAGCTACGGTTTGAAGACTCAACCCGGCCTGACCGAATTCCAGGGACGGCGCTTTCACCCAACGATGGAGCGTGCAATTCGAGTCTATCCTCATGAAAACGAAGCCGAAGGATTCTTCATTGCGCGGATCCGCAAGACAGATGGGTTCGGCTACCAGCGCCTGAGGAAGCCACAGGGAGAAAGGATCGAGTACCTGGATCATTCGGACCCGACAGTCAACTCGAGGTTGCAGGCCCTGGCGGAGCACTACGCCTTACCTGAAAGCCTGTTCCGAGACGAGGTCTACTGGCTCGGAACTGAACTCTCCCTGGCGACGAACGAGCTTAAACGGTTCCCCCTCTATGAACCGCCCATCCGAATGGGCCTTCCCGTTCTCCACCTGCGGTCGAAAGAGGCGAAGATCACGACCGAGGGAAGTCACCTGCTGGGCGAACATGCCCGAAAGGGAGTGGTTGATTTACCTGATTTCGAAGGGCTCGCTGCTTTTGTCAATCGAGATCCACTCGCCTGTGAGACTCCGCATTCCCACCAGGTACTGGTTCGATTCGACGGACAGATCATCGGCCACGCCCTGGTCGATAACAACTTCCTGTTGAGCCGGTTCCCGAGGACAGGATGGCGCTTTGAACTTAGCGGAGACCGAACTCGAACGAACTGACCCCTTCTCGGAACGCTCCAACCGGCTCTTTATTGAGTGACTTCGAGCAATGAGAGCGGAGAGACACGGGTTTCCACGAGCCGCAGCGTCCAATGAAGGTGCGGTCCAGTCACCCGTCCCGTTGCACCGACACGACCGACGACATCGCCTCGGGCAACACGGTCTCCTTCCTTAACATCGAACTTCGAGAGATGGGCGAAGTAGGAAAAGAGGCCCTGCCCATGATCGATTATGACGGTATTACCGGCGAAGTAGAGATTCCTCACCAGCAGTACTTCTCCGGCGCCTGGAGCCTTGACTGGAGTTCCTTCGGCGCCACGGAAGTCGGTCCCGGTGTGTGGGCTCCGAGGCTTACCGTTATAGACGCTGCGCTTGCCAAAACTGCTGTTAGCCTCACCGGGAACGGGTCTGAGAAACGGCCCCTCCCACAGGCGTTCCGGACGAACCCCGGAGAAGATCTGCTTAATCAGCCGGGACTCCTCCTGGATCCGCTTCATCTCTGACGCGGGTGGTTCAACGTACTTGGGCTCAACCTTGAGTTCTCGCACTGGGAATTTCTTGGGGAGAACCTTGATGCGATGTACCTTTTCCAATACTCCGGAGAGAGACTTCGCATCGACGGCTATGTCGTAACTGCCGGGTCTCACATCGAGGTCGATTCCGACGAGACCCTCCCACTTGTGCTCCGTGACGGGAAAGAAGGGGAACGTCCGATCGAAGCCACTCGCAGAGACACCGGTTAAAGCCTCGTCCGACTCCACAGTCAGCAACAGAACTTCGCCGGGCTGGATCGAGCGGGCCTTCTGGCCGATCTCGAGGGTCGCTGATCGAACGGTTGGAGTTAAGAGGATGAGGAGTAGAAAGAATCCACAGCCGAAACGGAATCGAACCCGGTTCGCTCTATTCACAGGCCTTGCCCAGCTTCTCTTCGACACTCTTGACCTTGTCCTCCATCGTCTGGGTTCGATCCACGCGGGTACCCAGTTTCACGGTGGTCGTGATCCGCGGAGCCCCCAACTCATGAACAGCCTCATGGCAGCGCTTCAGAACCGCCATGACCAGGTCCCAATCCCCTTCAACATTCGTTCCATAGGCATGAAGCTGGGCCTTGAGGCCACTCTCCTTGATCACAGCTTCACAAGCTGCCACATACTTCGAAAGGCTCACACCCACGCCGATTGGGACAATACAGAGATCAGCTATGACTCGCATCGGAACACCTCGCAGGACTGCTGTACAATTACTCAATCTTGAGACTACCATACTCGGTCTGAGTTTCTCGAAAGGACCCCTGGATGACACCCGCAATCGATGATTACTTGAAACTGGTCAGTCCTCCAGAGAGCCAGTGGGATCTATTCAAGATCTCCCTGGAAACCTGTCGGATCATCTCGCCCGAAATTGACTTCGGCTGGCACTACGAATACCTTGCGCGTCTCACCGCCGCGGCCCGGGATGTCTGCTCACCCGATGGTGATCTCTACTCGACAATCAATGGAATCAACGAGGTACTTTTCGAATCGGCCCGGGTCTCAGCCAACGACGTCGATTACTTTGCCCCTGAGAACAGCTACATGAACCTCGTTCTGGAAACGGGAAAAGGCATCCCGATCACCCTGTCGCTCCTCTATCGGGAAGTTGCGTCCCGAATCGGGTTGCGGCTCGAATGTGTGGCGATGCCTGGTCACTTTCTTCTGAAGACGAGGACTCCCAGCCGGGAGTTGTTCATCGATTCATTCCATCGCGGACAGATCTGCCTGGCTGATGAATGCCTGGAGTTAATGCAGAGGATCACACAGACCGAGTCGGACGCGGCCAGCCCGGAATTCCTAAAGGCGGCTTCCAATCGAGCAGTCATCCTGCGGCTGTTGATGAACCTCAAAGCGATCTACCGCAGGAATTCGGCTAACAGGCTCCTGCTGGAGGTCGTTGAACGGCGGATTCCCATCCTGGACGATCCTCTACCCGAGATCCTGGAACGCGGACTGCTGAAGATCAGCCTCGAAGATTACCCCGGGGCTTTGGCCGATCTGGAATCCTTCCTCGGCAGCACTCAAAACGCAGAGATGCAAGAGGTCGTCGAGAAACAGATCGACCGGATTCGTAAGCTGGCCAGTTCGAAAGGCTGACCCTGCCCGACGGCTTGGCAGTACGGCTGCAGACGCGAGCCTACTGGGCCGAGTTCACGAACTCTCTAAAGCCGGCCTCCCACTGGGTGACCGTTGCTTCAGGACCGGTCAACTTGAGGAACCAGGGGCCCGTTGCTGTTTCGATCACCGCCGCCAGCATTCGATAGCCCGCTACCGGCTCGGCTGATCCACCCATTGGACCCATACCCGGCGCAAAGGAGCCCGAGACATCAAGGTAGGTCACGGGCATTCCATTGACCTGTTCTTGCTGAATCTTCGCGGAATCGCGGACCGACCCGCCGTCTTCTCCGGAAAACTGTCCGATCCAGCGTTCGATGTTCTGATCCACCGATCCGCCAATACCGACAAAGATCGCGAGTTCTGCGTCACCGGCTTCTCCGGGCAGACGATACTGCGAATGTCTCATCGAAGAAAGGGGGGCTTCGCGCTCCCAACCTTCGGGCATGGTAAAGGTCAATTCCGTGGGTGAACCCGGCGTACCGCTCGGGACATCAACAGGGGTGCCTTCCGGAACTTCATTTTTCGAACAGGCCAGCATCAGTCCCATCAGGACCACGACTATAGAAATATGGTTCAGTTTCACTTGAGATTCCTCCAGATGGGTTCAGTTGAATCCGGGAGCATCGAGAGGGTTGCGTCCCTCAAGATCAGCATCAACCTCGCGCCAATACCCAATATCGGCTTCATCATATCGCCAGCTGAGATAGACTTCCCTGCCTTCCCGAAAGTGGGGAAAATCCACAAACCCATCGTCGACACTGTTAACGACACAGCCCGTTTCGGTAATTCGTGCGACGCAGTCCTGCAGTGCGACGAGCCGGTCGACGTAGACACAGCCCACAGGGCTCCCGGAGTTGAAGATGGCAAGATCACTCAGCTTCTCGATTTCTGGGGCGAAGGACTGAAGTTGCTTCGAGAGAACCATCGCCCGACCCATCCAGGTCTTGACGGCAGGAAGCACACTTCGAGCCTCTTCCAAGGTGAAGAAACGATTTGACATTTGATGAGTATATCAAAGGCGTTAGACTCAAAACTGGGCTATACTGACTCGCCGTGAAGTGCATCAAATGTAGCCAAAGGAAGGGTAAGCGTCCCTGCCCCGCTCTCAACAGTTCGATTTGTCCCCAGTGCTGCGGTGAAAAGAGAGTCCTTGAAATCCCCTGCACCACCGACTGTCAGTTTCTGCGGACTGGCCAGAGCCACCAGTGGCTGAAGAAGTACGTCGGGATGCTCGAGGCTGAACAGAATAGACGGAAGAAGCAGCTTCTGCATGAGACGATCCAGGAACTGTTTCCAGTGCTGGTTCATATGGAGCGGGTCATCGTCGAGTATGCGCTTCCACTTTCATCCATTAGCGATCAGGATGTGCTCGAAGCCGCCGATCTACTCAGCCAGGCCTATGCGACTGAATCAAGGGGTGTCATCTATGAACCCTCCGCAGCCAATCCTTTGGCACAGGCCCTTTTCCGAGACCTTCGATCCAGCCTGGAGCAGGAACGGAAACGCCTGGCCGAAGCCGGCTTCAACATCAAGGCGGACCAGCTACAGAATTGTGCTGAGGCCCTCAAGGCTGAGATCCGCTATCACCTGCGCTCCTCCACGAAGCCGGATGACTACCTGAAATTCGCTGCCCGCAACCATCCCGATGTTGCCGGCAAGAAGGGCGGCGACGGGCTGATCGTTTCAGTCTGATCCCGGGTAGAGGCGTTATGCTCCGTACCGTCCCATGAGGACTGGACGGTTCCCAGCGTAAAGAGCCAAAAACAAAAAAAGGGGACTCACCGATAGTGAGCCCCCCGTTTGATCGCTTCAGGCCGTGACCTAGTTGGTCAACTGAATCAGGTTGTCACCCGATTTCTTCTTCTTCAGAACCTGCTCCTCATAGTACTCCTTAACCATGGCGGCTTCCTTGGCAGCGTTCCGGCGAAGCACCTTTTCATCACGGGCATTCTGAGGCAACTCGCTCTTCCCGCGCACCGCGCTGACGTCGGCCGCATTCAACTGGAGCGAGTGGTCATAGCTTCCCAGATTAAGGTCCTTGTTTCCGGCATAGATCGCATGGCGGCCATGCGTCTTGTACCATTCAGCCACGGTCGCATTCATGTGCATGTGCTCAATGATGTTCCGCCAACCATGTCCGGTGTTGTAGGCGCAGAAGGAGATTTCGCCTTCCTGCGTACCGTAAGGAATAACGCACATCTCGGTCCGGCGGAAGTCGTAGTTGAAGAGATCCTGGAACCACATTCCCGCGATAAAGAGGAAGTTCCAGGGATCCTTCCGGCGTTCGAAAGCCTCATCTCCAAAATTCTTTCCGTAGTCCTTACCCGACAGACCGTAGCTCTTGTCGAACTTCTTCAAGACATCCATCAATGTCAGTCGCTTCGGAGCCCTGAACGGTTTGTAATGCTTGAGCAAGGCCAAACCCATCGTGAGATTGGTCAGGAACTTGCCGCGGGCGGCATCGGTGATCTTGCGGATATCTTCGACCAGGCCGGGGATGTTCAGGAATTCCGGAACCGGTTTGGCATCCTTGGTCTCTTTGTCGATCATCAGTGCGGTCCCGACACCACAGTTGGGGTGACAACCGCAGCTGACCTGTCCCCATTCGGCATTCGGACCGTGTGAAAGATCGGCGAAATCGGAAAAGGCCTGCATCAACGAGAGCGGGAACCAATCGCGCAGCGGTTCGGTCAACCCGGTCTGCTTCTTAACGTCCAGCGCGAGATGCGACAGGGTGTAGCGCTGCCGCAGACGACGCTCATCCGTAACAGCCTCATCACGACCGGTAAAGGAGACCGGCTGGAACGAGATGAAGGCGATCTTCTTCGGATTGTCCATCGCAAAACGGATGATCGGCCCCACCTGGTCATTGTTAACGTCATTAACGAGGGTCGTGACCAGGACCAGCTCGGTTCCGGCTGCGTGGATATTCTCGATTGCCCGGAGTTTCACATCGAACAAGTTGCCGATATGACGATGGCTATTGGCATCATTCCCGACACCATCGAACTGGAAGTAGACGAATCGTAGACCAGCTTCGGCAGCCTTTTTCGCGAAATTGAAATCCTTGGCGAATTCGATACCGTTCGAGGCCGCCTGTACGCTGTTATACCCGACCTTCCGCGAATAGCGGATTGCCCGGAAGAAGTGGGGGGACAGCGTCGGCTCACCACCGGAAAACTGGACCGACATCTGACGACGCGGCTTAATCTTCAGCGCATTGTCCAAAATCTCTTTGATCTCTTCCCATTCCAACTGATGGACAAATCCGACCTGGTTGGCATCCATGAAACAGGGGTCGCACATCATGTTGCAGCGGTTCGTCAGATCCACCGTCAGAACAGCACCTCGCCCATGCAGGATCGAGCTGGAACCATGATTGTGCAGCTCCTCATCGTTGTGGGCGGGGAGATCGCGGCCGGGGAAATTCGACTCGATCCACTTCAGGAAGTTCTTGTCGATCGCCATGATGTCTTCGTACTTGCCGTGTCTCGGACACTCCTTCTGCATCCAGACCTGGCCATCACGCTCGATAACCGTCGCCTTGACCTCGCCGACTTTCTCTTCGATCAGGATTCGATAATCCTCTTCGCCGTTGATGATCTTCTCGCGGGCTTCGATAACACACTTGGGGCAAAGTGAATCGGTTTCCCGGGGCCATCCCAGCTTAGGCTTCGTCTTTTCCCAGGATTTGAGCAGTGGCTTCTCAGACCACTTTGGCTTAAACGAGGGGTTCGGATTGAACTTGTTAAAGAACTGAATCACGTCCAGCGCCTTACCCGCAGTAAAACAAACGGCCGCATCAACGGCCTTAAATGCGGTCGCGCTTGCACCACTTCTTGGCATACAGGCTTCCTCCGTTAAACAACTCGCGAAGGTTTCGGGTCTTGGCCAAAACCGAAAAAAATCGTTCGGATGTCGATTTTCGAACGTTGGTAAAACGAAAAGTTAAAGAATATAAGGGGGTTAGGTCAAGTCTTCTAGGCTTGTAGGGGTGGCAAGGTTGCGGATTTTTTCAGAAAGTGATCCTTTCTTGCCCCCAACAGTTAACCTTTTCACTACTTCAGCGGATGGAGTTCGATCTTCCGGAAGAAGACCTCGGCACCCTCAGACTGGAACATGATTTGACCCTCGGCAAAGGTCGAATCGGTGGCCACATTGACAACCTTCCCATTAACAATGTTGGTGATCTTTCCGCCATCACAGATCACTTCGACCCGTGTCCACTCACCGACGGGGCTTTCTACATCCTGCTTTCCCCGAAAACCGAGGATGTCCTTCCAGTCCGGGTCGCGCCCATACCAGTTGATACGCCCA
Organism: Acidobacteriota bacterium; assembly: GCA_020350445.1. Lineage (GTDB taxonomy): Bacteria > Acidobacteriota > UBA6911 > RPQK01 > JAPXNP01. Next base: position 3,216,706 of record CP070717.1, read on the forward strand.
CTGGTGAACTCGTTAGGGGTTCCTTTCGGATCGTAGACCGTTTCACCGTCTCGATCCTTACTGACCACGGCCTCGAGGCTGGGCTGCAATCGCTGTCCAGACTCATCGTATCCGGCAACCAGTATGAAATCTCCGATTCCTCCCTCGATGAGCTGGGTTTCCACCGAACGCATCCAGGGTCCATTGAAATCCTTGCCGGTATTTCCGTCACGACCCCTGCAATGGAGGAGGATTCCACTGTCCCGGGTCTTATCCGCCCGGTTCCCCCAGGTCAGCAAACCCCATCGCAGTTCGACCACGAGCCGGTAGTCCTTGTAGCTTTCCTTTGTAACGAAACCACCCCAGTCCTGGCCGCTGACCCGGATTGCCGGTGCACCATCCACCTGATCGACGACGGTGACAACGCCGTTGGGATCACGGTAGTGGTGATCAACCAGCCAGCTGTAGAAATTGGACAAGTCCTTGCCGTTGAAGAGCTCCAGCGTTTCGGTCGGCGTAATCGGTGCCGAACCGGCAGCCAGGAAACCCGTGAGCAGAAAGAGTGCAAGGACGAGGGCGCCTGCGGGAAGCTTTAGCATCTTCATAACCGGTGAGTGTGCTACAAACCGGCGTTTAGAGCAAATCGGGGCCATGTTTCGAACCCGGCTGATCGATCCGAAAGCAGGCTAAGGTTCGCAGCGGACCTGCTAGACAGAGTACAATGGCCGGCTCAGAGAGCTGCACTTCTTACTGTTAAGCCTGAGAGCCCTTTGATTATGAGTGATCGAGAAACGTTACTTCGAAATGCCCTCCGGAACCGAATCCTGGTCTTCGATGGGGCGATGGGGACGATGATTCAAACCCACCGGCTCTCGGAGTCGGACTTTCGGGGAGAGCGTTTTGCAGAACACGCCAGCCCACTGCAGGGCAATAACGACCTGCTCTCGCTGACCCAGCCTGAGGTGATCAAGTCGATCCATGTGGAATACCTTGCGGCTGGCGCGGATGTCATTGAGACCAACACCTTTAACTCGACTCGGATCGCCCAGGCCGACTACGCCCTGGAGAAGATCTGCTACGAGCTCAACCTGGCCGCTGCACGCCTGGCACGTGAAGCGGCGGACGAAGTTACAGCCGACACCCCTGAAAAACCCCGTTTCGTCGCAGGTGCCCTGGGCCCAACGAATCGTACGGCTTCAATCTCTCCTGATGTGAATGACCCCGGATTCCGCAATGTTCATTTCGACGATCTGGTGGCCGCTTACTCAGAAGCGGCTGAAGGCTTGATGGATGGGGGAGTTGATCTTCTCATGATCGAGACGATCTTCGATACGCTCAACGCCAAGGCCGCGATATTCGCTCTGGAACAGACCTTTCACAAAAAGTCCCGCAGGCTCCCGGTCATCATCTCTGGAACGATCACGGATGCGAGTGGCCGCACCTTGTCGGGGCAGACCACCGAAGCATTCTGGAACTCCATCCGGCATGCCGCTCCTCTCGCCGTTGGTTTGAACTGTGCCCTTGGAGCCGAGGATCTTCGTCCCTACATCGAAGAACTGTCGCGGATCACAGACCGCTACGTCATCGCCTACCCAAACGCGGGCTTGCCGAACGAGTTTGGTGAATACGACCAGACCCCGGAAGAAATGGCTGGCCTGCTGGCTGAGTTTGCCGGCAGCGGTTTCCTCAACATGGTCGGGGGCTGCTGTGGAACAACTCCCCGCCACATCCGTGAAATCGCTCGCGCAGTGGAATCGATTGCTCCTCGAGGAATCCCAGAGATCCCCTGTAAGACCCGCTTGGCCGGTCTCGAACCATTGAATATCGGCCCGGAAAGCCTTTTCGTAAACATCGGGGAGCGGACAAACGTAACCGGCTCACTGAGGTTTGCACGCCTGATTAAGTCGGGTGATTACGAAACGGCTCTGGCCGTTGCCCGTCAGCAGGTCGAAAACGGCGCCCAGATCATCGACATCAATATGGATGAAGGCATGCTGGATGCCAAGGCAGCGATGGTCCGGTTCCTTAACCTGATTGCGGCTGAACCAGATATCTGCCAGGTCCCGATCATGCTGGACTCCTCGAAATGGGAGGTCATTGAAGCTGGCCTGAAGTGCCTTCAGGGTAAATCGGTTGTGAACTCGATCAGTCTCAAGGAGGGGGAAGAGCCATTTCTTCAGCAGGCCCGACTGGCGCGTCACTACGGGGCTGCAGTCATCGTGATGGCGTTCGACGAGACGGGCCAGGCCGACACCCTGGAGCGCAGGGTAGAGATCTGCTCACGTGCCTACCGGATCCTGACCGAAGAAGCCGGTCTTGCTGCCGAGGACATCATCTTCGACCCCAACATATTTGCGGTAGCCACTGGTCTCGAAGAACACAACAACTATGCCGTCGACTTCCTGGAAGCGACACGTCAGATCAAGTCGCTGATGCCCGCTTCAAAGGTCAGCGGAGGCGTCAGCAACCTGTCCTTCTCCTTTCGAGGAAACAACGCCATCCGAGAGGCAATGCATTCGGTCTTCCTCTTCCATGCGATCAAGGCGGGTCTCGACATGGCGATCGTGAATGCCGGGCAACTCGCGGTTTATGAAGAGATCGAACCCGAACTGCGGGAACGTGTTGAGGATGTTGTCCTGAATCGACGTGCCGATGCAA
>CP070717.1:3219442-3234231 GCA_020350445.1 Acidobacteriota bacterium
CATATAATTTAAACAGTTTTGTCAATCTCTCTTTTTCTTTTTCATATTCATCTGAGACATCTTCATATTTTGTTTTAAATTCTTTATATTTTTCCATTGGTATTAGCTCTTCAACTTGAGCTTCTAATGTATTTATGGTTTCATTTTTCGTGTTTATTTCTTGTTTCAAACTATGTATGTTTTCCTCTAAGCGGTTTCTTATTGTTTCGAATTCTTTCATTCTCTCTTTTGTTTCTTCCATTTCTTTAAATTCTTGTTCCCGCTCTTCCATTCTCTGATTTAATGAATTTATTCTAGAGGTTAAATCTTCTTCAAGTTGTTTTTTTGAAATTTCAGTTTCTTTTAATCTTTCTTCTAAATCTGCGACCTTTTTCTCTTGATGAGACAGTTCGAGCTCGACACCCAACCTCCAAGGGTGGCACCCGTTTCCCAACAGCACTATCTCCGCCAGGGAGGTTCTGAAGCGATCGTCTATCAGCTTTCCGAGACCGGTTGTAGCTCGGGTGTCCGGGTAGGGGAAAGAGTCTTTAACGGATTCCCCATAGGAGAAGTGGGAACCAATACCTTTGTCGCCCTCTTCGCCCTGGCCCATGATCAGGCCGCCAGCGAAGAGGATGTGAAACTCTGGGCGGAGGATCGGGCCGGGAATCGAACGGAAGCAGGCTTCTGGATCCGGATAAACTCGCAGAAGTTCAGAAGTAGAAGAATCGAAGTCAGTGATCGGTTTATTGAGAGCGTTGTTCCGGAGATCCTGTTGAATACACCTGAGATTGTCCAACAGGACTCGTCACTGGACACGTTTCTCGTCATTAACAGGGATCTCAGAAGAGCGAATAATCAGAAAATCTCCGAAGTGTCGCTTGATTCGAGGCCTGAGTTGCTCTGGCTCGAGCCGTTTCTCCAGCTGAGCAAATCCAAGGTCGAAGCTGTTTTTGCGGACCATCGAAGCTATTTCTACCAGGGCCGTCAGGTGGATGAGCAGACTCATCTCGGCTTTGACCTGGCCTCATATGCGCAGAGTCCAGTAGAAGCGTCCAACAGTGGAGTGGTCGCGTTTGCTGATTACCATGGGATTTACGGCAACATGGTGATGGTTGATCACGGGCTCGGACTCTTCTCGCTCTATGCGCACCTGAGTTCGATAGCTGTCGAACCGGGCCAGATGGTGAATCGGGGTGAGTCACTGGGGCGAACCGGGGCTACCGGTCTTGCCGGCGGAGATCACTTGCACTTTTCAATGGTGCTTCAGGGTGTTCAGGTCAACCCGCTCGAGTGGTGGGATGTCGCATGGGTTCGAACCCATCTGTTCAATAAACTCCCGGCTGGGTCGGGATTCGATTAGAGCCGCGGAGGCCAACCCTAAGGCCCGAGCATCTCCTCCACCGAATGGTTCTTCCTGGCTTCACTGTGGCCGTTTTCGAGGAACGCTGAAACGACACGTGCATGGGCCTGGATTAGCCGAACCACCTCAGGGTCCTGCCCTGTTTCAATGACGCGAACGCCCTTTTCAGTCGGCTCGATACTGAGTTTGATCTGATCTGAGTGATCGAAGATCTCAGCGAACAGCGGATCTCGCTGATGAATCGGACTTCCTTCAGTCAAACGTCTTTCCATGGCCTGAACATGTTCCCGAATCTTCCCGGCAATCTCGGGATCCGAAGATTCGGTGAGGGTTTCCACACCGTCTTCGAGCATCTTCACTTCCCGCCTGATCTTGGTGTTGTTGTCCAGCAGGAAGTGAATCGTGTCGTGATCCTCCCCGGGACCCTGTCGGCCCATGCCACGGTTCCCATGGCGATGGCGCCACTGCTGGGCCGTGACATCCACAGCCGATAGTGCCAGGAGTGAGACCAGAATCCAGAATATCCACGTTGCCCTAAGTTTCATGGTTGATCTCCAAGGATACTTACAGTGTTTTAGGAAGTGAGCCTTATGTCAAGTCGTTGAGATCGGCAGACCCTCCATTGTCCGGCGCTCCCGTGGTATAAGAAGCGGGTATGGTCGAGTTAGCCAGGCGGGAGAGGTTGGAGTCGCGTTTCAAGCAGGTCTTTAGTGGAGCGGAGGCTGTCAGACTGCTCACTGCACCCGGACGGGTGAACTTGATCGGAGAGCACACCGACTACAACGGCTACCCCGTACTTCCGATCGCTGTTCAGAAGAACATATGTATTCTCTTTCGGCCAAATGATGGGGCTCGCGTCAAGGTTTGTGACGTTCAGGAGTCCTTTGGGGAAAGAGAGTTCTCTGCAACTGACCGGATCGAGCCTTACCCCACGGGGGATTGGGGAAACTATGTCAAGGCTGGCGTCCAGGCTCTGACCGAGCGGTTTGGTCCCTTGAAGGGCTTCGATGGCGTCTTCTCCGGGAATATCCCGGCCGATGCCGGCCTGAGTTCTTCTTCTGCGATGGTGGTGGCATCAGCGCTGGCATTAATCCACTCAAATCAGTTGTCAGTTGACCCCCTTGAACTCATGGATCTTCTCGCCGTCGGCGAGCATTACGTTGGAACCCAGGGCGGCGGAATGGATCAGGCGATTTGCCTGGGTGGCGAACCACAGCACGCTTTGAAGATCGACTTCTTTCCTTTAAGAGTCGAACCGGTCCCGATTCGCAAGGACTGGAGCTTTGTGGTCGCACACAGCCTTTCGACAGCGAACAAGACCCGCGATGCGCTTTCCAAGTACAACCAGAGACCGCAGGAGTGTCGGGAAGCGACCCGGCAGATCGCCGAAGCCGTTGGAGGGTTGAAGGCTGAACGGCTCTGTCGATTGGCCCCGCGGCTCGCAAAGGAAGAGATACTGAGACTCTCGGAGAAACACCTGGATTCAGTCCTGAATCGACGCGTGCGGCATGTCCTGACCGAAGGAGATCGGGTCGAGGCAGCGAAGAAGGCCTTGAACGCTTCTGACCTCGAGGCGTTTGGCCAGTTGATGAATCAATCCCATCTGTCGATGAGGGACGACTTCGAGATCACGACACCCGAACTCGATCGTCTTGCAGCGGAATGCCTGAAGGGAGGCGCGGGGGGAGCGCGAATGACGGGCGCCGGGTTTGGCGGCTGTGTGGTCGCTGTTTGCCTGGCTGATCGCACCCAGGGATTACTCGAACACCTTGAGAGGACATTCTACTTGAACCGGCCCGAGATCAGCCGCTTCAAGGAATACCTGTTTGTCGCTGAAGCTTCTCGTGGTGCCGGCCTCGAACCCTGACGATCGACTCTCCGATCCCCCGGCTCCGCTTGACCTGTCCGCGCTGAAATTATTAAATCCGCCTATGCTCACCCTCGGCCAGATTGTTGAGACCCTCGGTTGTGAACTGACAGGCGATCCCACGATTGAGATCACCGGAGCCAGCCCGTTTGAACTGGCACAGGATGGGCAGATTACACTGGCGACTCGAAAGGACTACCTCCAGCGGCTGGACGAGACCGCCGCTTCGGCGGTGATTGTGCCCTTGGAATGTGAGGCGACGGGAATAGCGCTGATTAAAGCTCCAAACCCGAAACTCGTTTTTGCCCGGGTGGTTGAGTTGCTCACGGCCAAGCCCTTCGTAGCCCTGGGGGTCTCAAAACAAGCGGCGGTTGGGAGGAACTGCCAGATTTCAGACCGCTGCACTGTTCACCCCTTTGTGTCGATCGGAGAAAACGTTGTCATCGAAGCTGGATCCGAGCTGCATTCTGGCGTTGTGGTGGGGGACAACTGTCGGATTGGAAAGGGGTCTACGCTCTATCCCAACGTGACACTCTACTCCAACGTCACACTGGGGCAGAGGGTGATTCTCCATTCCGGCGTTGTCATCGGAGCCGATGGCTTTGGATACGTGTTCGACGGCAGCCGTCAGGTGAAGGTGCCGCAGACCGGCCGGGTTGAGATTCACGATGATGTGGAGATCGGGGCAAACAGCTGTGTGGATCGGGCGACATTCGGGGCCACCGTGATCGAGCGCGGGGTCAAGATCGACAACCTGGTTCATATCGGGCACAACTGCCGAATCGGAGAAGGCACGATCATAGTTGGCTGCGTCGGGATTTCCGGTAGTGTCGAGATCGGACGGTTCTGCGTCTTGGCGGGACAAAGTGGTGTCGCAGATCATGTGAAGATCGGGGACAACGTGCAGGTTTATCAGAAGACGGCCGTGACGAAGGATGTTCCGGCCGGAAGCCGTGTGGCAGGAACCCATGGCCGCGACTACGCAAAAGAGATGCGCATAGAGGCGGTTCTCCGGCGACTCCCGGACCTTTACCGCGATGTACGTGAATTGAAGAAGCGGATACCCGGGGGAGAAGCTGAAGAAGATTGACTGTGCTGACCCTGTGCAGTGAACGGCATAACGCCCGGGGGCAGACACTAGTTGACGATAACCGGCTGGACCTGTTCAACAAACTGGAGCACCCGTCGCATATAGGCGGCACTATCCTTCATGTGAATATCTATATGACCCGCTCCTTCAACCCTCCAGAACTCCTTCGGTCCAGTGAGCTGATTGTAGAGTAACTGGCCCTGTTTAAGCGGAACCGTCTTGTCCTTGTCCCCATGGAGCAACAAGACAGGAAACTGGTGTCCTACGAGATGCTTTGCGGTCTCGAACTTGTACTTCGAAAAATACCGGAACGGTTTCAGATGAGGGTAGTGTTCCAGGAGTGAGCTCTTGTCTGGAAACGCCGTTTCAAGGATGAGCCCGCTTGGAGGAAGTTTTCCCGCGGCATACGCGGCGGCGCAGGAACCGAGCGATCTTCCCCAGTAAACCAGCGGAATCAGCTGGTGTTTAAAGTTGGCGTTAAAGAAGCGAACCGTCGCCACGGCATCCTCGTACAGGTTCTGCTCCGTCGGTGACCCGGTACTCCAGCCGTAGCCGCGGTAGTCGACGGCGAGTACCTGGAGGCGGCTGTTGAAAAACGTTGCCAGGATTTCGATCAGCGTCCCAAGATTGCCTCCGTTGCCGTGGAAATAGATGATGCTGCCCACGGGGTTGGGAGGGCAAATGTGCCAGGCGCTCAGACGTGCCCCTTGCGACGTATCGATGAAACACTGATCATAAGGCACACCCAGGTCGGACGGCTTTCGAATCACGTCCCGGGCGGGCCGGAATACGAAGAGCCGCTCGAAATGGGGAATCGTATACCAGAGAATCAGGAGAACCGCCCCTGCCGCACCGAACAGAGCACCGATCAGGAACGCCACTAGGAACCACATTTGACTCAGAATCTTAGCATAAGGTCACAGGGATCGAATCTGCTCAAGACTCAGGTTCCTGAAGTCGTCAATCACCCGGTGCGGGGAAAGACCCAAGAGTTCATCTCGCGGGTGCGTTGTAGCCAGGGCGATGCATTTGCAGCCCGCGGCGAGTCCGGCTTTGACTCCTGAAAGAGAATCTTCGAACACAACACATTCGGAGGGGGCAAGGGAGATGCGCTCGGCGGCGGTCAGAAAGGCCTCAGGGTCGGGCTTTCCTTTGCGCACCTGTTCGCCGGTTACGATCCCGTTGAAGAAACCTCCCAGGTTGAGATGATTCAGGACGAAGTCGACATTCTCTTTGGGGCCGCTTGTTGCGACAGCGACTCTGAAGCTGTCGTCGGTGAGTCGCTTCAACAGGTCGATCAGTCCGGGGACCACCGACTCCTCGAGGTGGGGTGCGATCAGGTCGCGGTAAAGTTCTTCCTTTCGAATCGCCAATGCATCCAATTCCGCGCTGTTCAGTTCTCGGTCGAGCAGAATGGGAAGCAGTTCGTTATTGGTTCGGCCAAATGTCCGCAGAATCGCTTCTCGGGTCAGTTCTTTTCCCTGCTCCTGCCCCAGGACGAGGAATGCTTCGAGGTGGTACTCGAGGTTATCGAGCAGCACCCCGTCCATATCGAAGATCGCGCCTTGTATCATTGAGTTTCGTCTTTCCTGTTGAGTTGAATCCATTCGTCGAGGATGTTCGCCATATGAACTGCATGATGCCGGGAGTTGGCAAACAGATGATCGGCCCCCGGGAGTGTGAAGAAAGCCTTGGGTTGGGCGGCCGCCCGAAAGAGCTCTTCCTGACTCTCTCCTGAGACGACGCGGTCCGCCGTCCCCGAAATAACCAGCAGGGCCTTGTCCCAGGTCGAAACCGTTTCGAGTAGAGAATGTTGCTTGAGGTCTTCAATGAATGCTCGCCGAATCGGTCTTGAATATCCTCCTATCGAGACCGTGACTTCACCCTTCGTTTCCAAATCATGCCAGTCCTTCTCACTGAGGATTCGGGCAACGCGCCCGACCTCAGAGGATGTCCCGAGGACGGCCACAGTCCGAATGGAAGGCAGAAGATCCGTGGCGAGAATGGCTGCGGCACCTCCAAGGGAATGGCCAACCAGGGTTCGGACCGGATGTCCCTGTTCTCTCATCCATGCTTCCGCCCGGACAAGATCCTCAACGTTGGTGGAAAGTGTTGTCGCCGCAAACTCGCCCTGGCTCGTCCCCAGGCCGGCAAAATCGAACCGCAGGACCGAGTGGCCCTTCGCTGCCAGCTCATTTGCCAGCCATGCAAGGACCTTGTAGTCCTTGGTACAGGTGAAGCAGTGAGAGAGGATAATCCCGGCACGCCTCTCCTTTTCCGGATAGTGCAGGACTCCGGAGAGGAGGTGGCTGGCGTGCCCCGCGAAAGTGACTTTCTCTATTCGACGTTCAGACATGGATGATGAACTCCTTCCAGCTGTTCGATCGCCTCTGTCAAGGTGCCGCTGAATGGGGGCAAGGTTGCCCCGATGGTAGTCGACAAGGGGAGGCAGCCAAAGCCTTGAAGCCGGACTGACCTAGAAGTTCCCAAACGAGACACAGGGGGAGCCCGACGACGTTGTTGTAACAGCCTTCAATTGAGTCAACGAGGGATTCGCCCAATCCCTGTATGGCGTAGGAACCCGCCTTATCCATCGGTTCACCACTCTCAACGTAAGCTTCGATTTCGGGACCCGAAGCCGCCCGCATCCTGACCCGGGTTGCCTCAAATCTCGTCCAACTTGTCCCCGACGAAGGCTCGAAGAGCGAAACCCCGGTGATTACCAGGTGGTCTTTACCGGAAAGCCGTGCAAGCATTTCAAAGGCATGCCGGGGAGATTCGGGTTTTCCGAGGAGCTCACCTCCATAATCAATGACGGTATCGGCTCCCAGGATGAGGCCGTCATTGACCTTGCTCCCAACGTCACGGGCTTTGAGCAGGGCCAACTCCATGGCGACATCGGCGGGCTTTCTGCCTCGGAAGTCGCCGTCTTCGTCGACTCCACTCACTGAGATTTCAAAACTGACACCGAGTTCCAGTAGCAATTCCCGACGTCTCGGAGATGCCGAGGCCAGCACGAGACGGCTTCCATTTTGGGCGCTTTTCACGCCCACAGTTTAACCCATCTGCAAGGTGGAAGGTCGTGCCGCCCCTCTGGCCACGGATCTTTGCGAGCTGTCAGCACAGGGCGATATATTGGCCGTTTCAACGAAGCGCAATTCGAGGTAGTTGAGCAGGTCCCATGAGCTGTAAGCTGATCCACGGTTACTCCTTTCGCGAACTGAAAGGGCGGCTTTTCGACAGTTTGGCAGATCTAACAAGCTCTGCACCTCTGAAGCCAAAATGGCTCCTGGTCCCCAACTCGACAACCGCCGCCAGGCTCAGAGTCGAACTGGCCGGTGCGGCTTTGAAGCGGCCCCTCGGCAATGTGCGGCTATTGACACTTTCCCACTTCTCTTCGCGGCTGATTGAACGGGCTTTTGGGGTCCGCCCTGACCGTTGGAACACGACCCTCGATCTGCTTCTTTACCAGGTTCTCGAAAGAGCAGGGGGGAGTCCGGGCCTGAGGGCTCTTCAAGCCCTTCCTGCCGGTCACGGACTCGTCAAGCCGACGTTTCTGGATTTGGCGGACGGCGGCTTCGGGCGTGCGCAGGAGGATCTGCTGCTCGAATTAGCGAGCGAGCCCGATCTGAGCGAGCTCGAATCAGGTGTACTCAAGCTGTATTGTCACTGGCTCGAGACCTTGGAAGCCGCCGAAATCGATTGGGAACCACTCACCCAGCAGCGGTTGGCGGACTGGCTTCTCTCCGGCTGCACCGACGAAGAGCTGTTCTCTGCCCTGGCTTGTGAGCAGGATATGAGGCCGTCGATTTTCCTGTATGGATTCTACGATTTCACGGATGTGAATCTGCAGCTCGTCGCCGCACTCGGACGACGGACCGAACTTCAACTGTTCTATCCAGCACCTCGCTCCAGCGGCCCAGCTTTCGAGTTTTGTGAGCCGATTCTCGACGACCTGCGCGCCCGTTTGGGGAGTGCCTTCGAATCTGAGGGCGACGGGGGCACGAAAGACCTCGCGCCCGCTACTGCTTTCTTCCGCAAGACCTTTCCGGAGGGACAGATACCTTCCCGGCCAGACTTCCTCACTTTCCAGAGGGTTTCGGGGGTTCGGGCCGAAGCGCTGTCGGCAGCTGTCCGAGTCTCCGAGTGGCTTGAGAACGATCCCGGGCTTAGCCCCGAAGACATCCTGGTGATCACTCCAAGCATGTCGCTCCACTTTCCTGTCCTCACAGAGGTCTTTGAGAACTTCGCCATTCCCATTCGCTGTGCTGAGGTGAGGAGAGATCAGGCAGAACCGCCGGATTGCATCGATCGGCTCCAGATCTTTTGGCGGGAACAGGCCTCGCTTGAATGGCTACTGGGCTATCTCAGAGACTTCCCTGCCGTGGCTACAAGGTGGGATGTCGAGATCGATCACTTCGAGACTGAATTGAGACGGCTCCCCGTTTCAGGAGGGAGCTCCTGGGTGAGATTGAAGGAATCCCTGATGCCTGAAGCGGGGAATGTGAGACCGGTTGAGTTCACAACTGCTGAGATCAGGTTGATCAGTGAACTGGTCGACCTCTGGGTCCTGGGAACCAGAGAAAGATCGGTTACGCTTACCGATGCGGTTGAGTTGCTGACGAAGGCGGCACAATGGCTCGAGGATGCTGGTGAGTTCGACGGCGTCATCGGTCAACTCTCTGAGGCCAGCGCATTCCTGGAGAAGCTGACGTTTCCTGTGAGCTTGCTCTGGTCATTCGTGAGGCAGTCATTCGACCGGGGATCGAAATCGGACTCGTTGAACGAGCGGGGCGTTCTTCTGGCTCCTGTCATGCGGGCACGAGGCCTGACACCGAAGGCGATGGTGTTCCTGGGGCTGTCGAGTTCCCAGTTCCCGTCTGGAGTCACGGAAGACCCGTTTTTGACAGACAGTTCCCGACAGAAGCTGATTGCAAAACTGGAACAGATCGGCTTCAGACTGCCGGTGAAGCAAAGGGCGACCGATGAGATGGCCCTACTGTTCTTTCTGATGAATACCTGTGCCGAAAAGGTCCACTGGGTGATCCCCGAGACTGACGATGACGGACGTACGGTTGCTGCAACACCCTGGGTTCTCCGCTACCTGCAGCACTGGCAGGAACTGAAGGAGCCTTTGCCCCGGATTCAGAGAAGTCCCGCAGAACAACATCAGTATCTGTACGGGTTGGATCGACTGGGGAGGCGACTTCCCCCGGCATTTTCCCTGGTTCCTCGATCGGGAGGCGGCATCTCGGATTCGTGCCCCGGTTTGATCCGATCAGCCGCTGGCGCGTATTCCGCAGGTGGCCAGATTCGAGTAACTCAGCTGGAGCAACTGGCGCGCTGTCCATTCAGATTCTGGGCGGCATCGATCGCCAGGTTGACCGTTCTGTCACCGAAGCTCGCAGCCCAGGAATTGGACGGGATGGCGAAAGGTAGCCTCGCCCATGCCTTTCTCGAGCAGGTGCTTTCGAAGGAAGTCGCAGGTGGCGATGAGCTGTCGGATCGCGTCGCTCGGATCACGGCCTGGGACGAATCTCAGTGGTTCGCTGTATTCGATCGACTCGATCCGATTTACCTGGTCGCACTCAAGCTGCTCCCTCCACTGATTGCGAAGTACGAAAAGGGACAGGTCGTCAAGCTGGTCAAGCGCTATCTCCACTCGCTGGATTTAACGGACCTGAAGGGCAGAGTCACCGTGGGATTCGAGTTCCCGGTAAAGGGAAGTCTCCCCTCTCTGGCCGGCCTTGCGGTCAGGGGAAGGATTGATCGCATCGATCGTTGTGGAAACGGTGTTTGGATAGTTGACTACAAGACCGGCGGACTTCCGTTTGGGAAGACGAAGTTCGAAAAGGTCGCTGAAACAGGTTTCCTGCTCCAACCGGCGCTCTATCGCCGGTTGTTCGCGGCTGGTGAAGAGGAAGAGTCTCTGCCCACGTTCAACTATGTGTATCTTGGAGTTGATCCTCCTCAGACAATTGTTGTAACGGGGCCCGACGACTTGGAGGGGGTCCTGGCTGAATTGTGGTTGATTCTTTCGGAAGGGACTTTCCTCCCGACCTCGACCGATCTCTTGAAAGAGCTTGCACAAGAAAAGCTCAGCCCCTGTAGCTACTGTGAATTCCCGTCCCTCTGCCGTCGGTTCGCAGTCACCGGGCCGAAAGTATCGGTCCAAGCTCTCTCCCGGTGGATGCCTGGAAGGGTGTTGAGGCTTTCGGGCCAGGGAGGCAGCAGTGTCATCCAGTAAGCAGGTAATTGACGCCGAGGCAAGAGAGCAAGCTGTTCTGACCGATCAGCATGCTTTTGTCTGGGCGAGCGCGGGAACTGGAAAGACCCACACGCTGACCCTGCGTGCCCTCTACCTGCTCTTTAAGTTTGGTGCACCCGGCCTCTTCTCTCCCGACCGCTTCAGAAGGCTCCAGGGCGCCCGTTCGGCGATTCAGTCTATCGTCTTGACTACCTTTACCCGAAAAGCTGCGGCCGAGATGCGGACCAGGTTGTTCCAGTACATGGATTTGGTGACGGCTTCCTCGAGTCTCGACCTGCTGGAAGAGCAGAAGGCGGTCAAAAAGGACCCGCTCTTCCGTCTCGTGATCGAGCGCGTGTTGAATGAAATGGCTGGCGGAGGTTTCGACCGCCTTCAACAAGCCGCCCAGGCCCTGGGCGAACGGGCAAGCGAATTGCAGGTTTCGACGATTCACAGCTATGCCGCTTCGATCCTCAAACGGCATCCTGTCGAAGCAGGCATTCCTCCCGATACCCGGTTTGCCGACGAGGATTCAGATGATGTGTCGGGAGTGCCGGAACTGCTGGTTGAGAGGTGGTGGGAAACCCAGGCTCAGGCAGACCCTGCAATCGCAAAGGCGCTCTCTCGAGTACTGGAAGTTGCAACGGTTGGCGAGATCAATCACTGGCTGGTTCAGATCTATTACCGGCCCTGGATTCCAGAGCATGCTGCCGGTCTCTCATCGATTGACGAAGTGGCCCTGAAACGAGCTCTCCTGGCTTCCCGCCGTCTCTCTGAAGTGTCGCCACTCCGGCCGAAACTGGGAAAGCGGATGCGCCAGGTCGTGGATGCCTTTCCCTTGCTGCTGGATGCCGCTGAGCACCGGGGAGAATGGCTCGAGCTCCTTAAGTTTCTCCAGGATGAGAAAGGGTACCTCTTTCTGGATCAGAGAGATAACAAGTTTGTGGATCAGATCGAGCTCCTTGACCCCCGGTATCTCGAGGTCTTTGAGCAGTATCTCCCTACGTATTCCACTTTTCTCTGTGCGGCCCTGAAGTTTCAGTTAAAGGAAGTCTGGTCCGAATGGACGGGTGTTCTCCAAAGCTTTGGGAACTGGACTTGGGGAGCCGCCCTTCGAGAACTGGGTTTGCTGACCTTCGATGATGTCATTCGAATAGCCGGAGAGATGTTGAAGCGGGATGAGGCCGTTCGCCAGAGCGAGTTCCGCCAGATTAAAGCCCTGTTGGTAGACGAGTTCCAGGATACCGATCGGAACCAGCTCGAACTGCTTGCACAGGTGCTGCGACGGCCCGACCAGTCCACCCACGAGCCTCTGGGCTTCTTTGTCGGCGATGTAAAGCAATCGATCTATCGTTTTCGAGGTGCGGATGTTCCTGCCGTGAAACACTTCGCTGATAACTACGAGAACTGCGTCAACTGCACTCTCGAGAAGAAGGAGTTCCGGCTCGTCACAAGTTTTCGCAGTGCCCGTCCCGTCGTGTCGTTCGTTAACCAGTTCTTCTCCGAGCCTCTCCATCTGGCAGCTCCCGAAGAGCAACTGGTTTCGTTCCGGGGCGAGGGGGGAGAGATTGCGAAATGGGTGGTAGTCGAAGATACCGGTGAGCGCAAGATGTTGGCAGACGAGGCCAGGACCGCCCTGGCCGAGGCGGCCGTAGACATCATCCGGGAGTCCATTCAGGAGGAGGGCGATCGGGAACCTCAGTATTCGAAGGTTCTGATCCTGACCAGGACGAATGGAGAGCTGAATGCATTGCTGCCCGTCCTGACTAGAGCTGGGATCCCGGTGATCTCTGGTGGAGCTAAAAGCTTCCTCAAGAATCAGGAGGTCCTTGATACGGTCAATCTCTTGATCTGTTTGCACAATCCTCTCGATACGGTTGCGCTTGCGGCCGTGCTGCGCAGTCCGGTGATTGGATTGGATGATGACAGGATCAATCAACTCCTGAGCCAGCGAAAGGCAGAGAAGCTGCTTGCCGAACAAGACCCCTTCCCATCCTTTATCTCCGGGGAGATCGCCGATCGACTCGAACAGTTACGCAGGTTAGCTGTTGAGAGAAGGAGCTCCGACTTTTCGGCATGGATACGACGGGTGGAGGCTATGATTCCGAAGGCAAGCTACGTCTCGGAAAGCGATCCTGCGGGGTATGCCGCAGCCAGGGTGACGACCGTGATGCAGGATTTTCGTGACGAGTGTATCCGGGGTCGAATTCCTCCCCTGGTCTGGCTGCTCAGAAGACGCGAGGCGGCGGCCACGGCTGATCGGTGGGATGAGGATTTGGGTGAGGATGTCAGTATCACCGATGAGACCATCAATGCCGTCCGGGTGATGACCGTGCATAAAGCCAAGGGGTTGGAAGCATCTCTGGTGATTGCCTATGGCTGGGGAGGGATCTTCCAGGGCACCGATCGGAACTCGAGATCAAGGGAGGAGGTCGTTCAGTTCAGGTCGGGAAACCGGGAGGTGAGGGGATTGGCACTGAATTGGGGCGGTCTCAGGATCACTTCTCCCGAGTTTTCCGCTGCGCTGAAGGCTGATCAAGATGAGTTCAAGCGCGAGTCAGAGCGTCTTGCCTATGTCGCTGCAACGCGAGCGGAAGACCGACTCTTCTTACTCCAGCGAGAGTCAGACTTGCTGAAGCACGAGGAGATTGCAGCCTTTCTTAGTGCGGCGGATGACTCCGGCCGAGTGAGCAATGTCGAAATCTCCAAGTGGGTCTCTCCTGAACCCCCCGAAGAAGATGTTGCAGGACCAGGTAGAAGTGTTCCCGAGGCTGGATACTGGGAGCACTGGCAACAGAAGTACAGGGACTTGGACCAGGAGTCCGTGAGGCTGCTGGCCAGTCCAAGTCAGGTCGACCGCTCCGAATCGCCTTTCATCGATTTACCGGAATATGGGCAGGGAGCGGCGGATAGTGGCGGTCTCGAAGTGGGGATGCTCGTGCACCAGTACCTCGAGGAGTATCTTCTCTCCTCAGAGTCGGTTCCGGAGGGCCTGCGGACGATCGCCTCACTGCAGCTCGACACTCCTCCGTCACAAAAGGTCACAGAGCGGGCGAAAGAGATCCTGGAAGCATTCTTCAACGGTATCTCCGGAGATCCGGAGAAGCCTCCGTATCTGGAGATGCTGCGCCAGGGACCTGTGCTGGGGAGAGAAGTCCCGATCTACCTCACACTGAACGGTGAATGCTGGCACGGCATCATCGACCTTGTACTGGAGTACTCGGGCACCATCTATGCAGTCGACTACAAGACGGGCAGGCCGCATGAAATCCTGCCAGCTTCTTATGCCAGACAGCGCGAGATCTACACTGCGGCGCTGAAGCAGTTGTATCCGGAACGAAGCGTCGCGTTCATGTTCTGGTGGTTGGAGTCCCGGCCAGACCCGCCGTCACAGTCTTCGCTGCCGTTCTGAGATCCGGTGAAAGGAACGGTGGATTACTCCGGATCCTGGTGGCTCGACCGCTGCCGATTCCACAGGACGTCGTCTTTCCCCTCGTGCTTGTTGAGGAAGCGCGCCATCACGAAAAGGAGGTCCGAGAGACGGTTCAGGTATTGAATCCCAATCTCTCCCACGTCACTGGCTTCGCTCAGCGAGACGAGTCGCCGCTCGGCGCGCCGGCAGACGGTTCTGGCCAGGTGACAGAAGGCCGCGCTGGGACTGCCCCCGGGAAGGATGAATTCCTGTAACGGTTTGAGCTGGTCATTCAGCGAGTCCAGGAGCTTCTCGAGGTCAGACACGCGCTCTGCCTTCAGCAATCTGAATCCGGGGATCGACAGTTCACCACCCAGGTCGAACAGGTCATGTTGAATCTCGAGCAGGTTCTCCCTGAGATCAGCGGGGAGATCATGGGTGAGCAATACGCCAATGACGCTGTTGAGCTCATCGATTTCGCCGTACCCGTCAACCCGAGGGTCGCACTTCTTGACTCGGGAGCCGTCTCCGAGGCCCGTTGTCCCGGAATCACCGGTCTTCGTATAAATCTTGGATAGGCGATATCCCACGGGGCTCCTTTCAGTATCGGATTGATCCTTACGTCCTCTTCCCAAACCTATTTTAGCCCGATTCGCCTCGCCAGGTAGGCTTCGTTGCCAGAACTGCGGGTTTCAGTTTGCGCCGGGTGGTGGAATCTATCAGCTCCAGAGATAGGCGAGGAGTCCCGCGAAAAGGCAGTAATAGAACATTGGAATCACTGTCTTCCGGATCAGGAGCCCTTCTTTGCCGAGGAGCCCGACGGTGGCTGAA
>CP070717.1:3234331-3258983 GCA_020350445.1 Acidobacteriota bacterium
CCAATCGATGATGAAGACATTCTTCCCGTAATCAGCATCAACATGGATTTGCCCTTGATCCAGCTTCTTCACCTTTCCCGTGATCCGGTCCCCATTCTTTAGAATTAGCACATCGGAGCCTGCAAACGTTTGGCTCTGACCTAATAGAGCGACGGTGAACAGAATCAGGGAGATTGCGGAAGAGGTACGGAAAGCTGTCATGTTTCTATCCTTCAATCGCCTCACGGCCAACAGCAGGAGAGACGCCCACAGATAGCTCGATCCGAACAGAACTCACTTAATCTCGACACCTCCGGTGTCGGAAATGACTTGGAGTCCGCAGGCGCAGGCTTACCCATGGCTGTTAGCCATTTCGGCTGCTGATGACCGTATGGGATACAGAACGCTCTAAAAGAGAGCGTCGATTCTGGAGATGATCTTCGAACTCAGTTCAGCAACTGAGAATTCAACCTTGCTCTGGCTCTTGACGTCCTTCTCAATCTGCTTCAGTGAGCTTTCAGCCTGCTGGTACTGTGCCTTTGTAAGGGTCCTTTTCGAGTCTTTCAGTTTCTTTCTGGCATCAGGAATGACGTCCCTCAGGAGAACTGTTATGACGGCCTTCCGATATTGTTTGGCGGCATCTTTTGCAGGACCGCGAGATCCTTTCACATCCTCTTTCTCGACCTTCTCAGCCGCCTGCTGAAACTTCTTCTCGGCCTCGTTGAACTCTTTCGAGCCCTGCATCTTGAGTCTGCTGTCGAGGACTTCGGATCGAAGGTCGAGGAGGTCCTTCAGAGCGACCTGTCCCAGTTTTGCGGCCTGCGCCGCGAGCTTGAATTCCTCGATCGCCTTCGCAAGATCTTTTCGGATCTGATCCAACTTGTCGCCCTTATCGAAGCGGTCCTGAGCCTTCACGAAAAGCTTCTCACCCTCTCCGAAGTGTTTCGGCGAGAGAAGATTGGCCTGAACTTCCCGAGCTTCACCGATTGCGGCCGTGGCGTCGCGGAAGAGTTCCTCCCGGACGGCATCCTGCCCCAATGTCGTACCGAGTAGCGCAATGACGATCAAAGTGAGTGCAAACGAAATTTGCCGACTGGTTGTTCTCATATTCTGACCTCCTTGAGATCAAGACCCTGTCCAGTGCAGGGCCGGTGTAGCCTAAACCTTTGTCCATTGGCCGGTCGTGGCCGAGTTCAAGACCGCTTCACAGACCATCTGGGTCTCGAGGGCATCCTTAAATGTGGGGCCTGCAACCTCACCGGTCTCAAGACTGGCCAGGAAGTCGGCCACCTGGTGGACAAATGAATGCTCGTATCCAATCTGTAGACCCGGTACCCACCACCGTTTCATATAGGGGAGATCTGAGTCGGTGACATGAATCGAACGCCACCCGCGGACGGCCGAGTCATCACTGTGATCGAAGTATTCCAGGCGGTGCAGATCGTGCAGATCCCACTTGATTGAGGCGTGTTCGCCGTTGATTTCGAACGTGTAAAGAGCCTTGTGACCTCGGGCATAGCGCGTGGATTCGAACGTTGCCAGGGAACCGTTCCTGAAGCGCGCGAGAAAGGCGCAGGCATCGTCGATCCCGACCTTTTCTACCTTGCCCGTGAGATTGTGCTTACGTTCCTTAATGAACGTCTCGGTCATCGCAGTAACTGAATCGAGGCTTCCATTCAGCCAGATCGCCGTATCGATACAGTGCGCGAGCAGGTCTCCGGTGACCCCGCTGCCGGCCGCATCGATATCCAGCCTCCAGAGAGCCTCACCACCTTGAGGGAGATCCGCCGAGATCGTCCAGTCCTGTAGAAAGACAGCCCGATAGTGAAAGATTTTGCCGAGCCGGCCTTCATCGATGAGCTGTTTCGCCAAGGTTACAGCGGGAACGCGCCGGTAGTTGTACCAGACCATGTTCGGGACTCCGGCCTCTTCGACGGCGTGAACCATCTCTTCCCCTTCGGCGACATTGCGGGCCAGAGGCTTCTCGCAGAGAATCATCTTGCCCTTCTCAGCAGCCGCAAGGGCAATCTCACGGTGAGTGTTGTTCGGGCTGCAAATGTCGATTGCGTCGATATCACTGCGCTCGATGAGCTGTCGCCAGTCGGTTTCGACCGATTCATACCCCCAGGTCTCGGCGAACGTTTCCGCTCGATCCCTGTTACGGGCACAGACCGCTTTGAGAACCGGCTTCTGTTTCAGTTCGGGAAAGAAGTGATTAACCTTGGCGTACGCGTTCGAATGGGCCTTGCCCATGAATCCGTATCCGATCATCCCAATATTCAGAGGTTGTGCACTCATTCGTCTGCCCCTTCCGATCTGCTATTCGTTCCAGCCATGAGCTTCGCGGACTGCGATCATGGTGGCGAGAATGTCATTCCAGGTCTTGCCCTGCATCATCGTGTCATTCGAGAACATGCAGCCATCCCAGCAGAGATGACGACACTTGCGTGTGAGACTGCCCGCCTCATCCCTGAGCCAGTGACCCGCCACCTCGACGATATCGACCTTGCCGTTGGGGTCGTTCGGCAGGCAGTGCCTGCCAGTCTTGTCATGTGATCCCGAACCCTTGACGGTGGCGTCGTTCTGCGCGATATGCAGGTCGATTGTCCAGGGTCTGAGAGCCTGGGTGAGAGTCTTCCAGGCGGTCGAGAGTGTTTCGGAATTCTCCCAATCCCATTTGGCTGGGAGAATGGCATCTTCGGGACTGTTGTAACCCATCAGGTAGAGCAGGTTGTGGGCGATATCAGCCTGGTAACCCAGGATCTCCGGACGGTCCACCAGTTCCAGCAGATGCAACATCTGCTTCCAACTGTGCATACCACCCCAGCAGATCTCTCCTTCCGCAGCCAGACGTTCACCATGATCCGCCGCGACCTCACAGGCCCTGCGGAACGTATCGGCAATGAGTTGTGAATTCTTCTCGGGGTCTCCCTGAGACCAGGTCGCCGGGTCGACTGCAGAGTCGATCCGGATTGCCCCAGATGGGCGCACGCCCAGATCACGCAGGGTCTTCCCGATCCGGCAGGCTTTGCGGACCTGTTCGACGAACTGGTCCCGCTCGGATGCATCACCCATTGCCGATCCCCCTCCGGTCGGCGGCCAGACCGGAGCGACGAGCGTTCCCGCGACGAGTTGCTTTGCCTTCAGTTTGTCCGCGAGAGACTGAAGGTCCCCTTTCGAGGAATCGATATCGACGTGAGGCGCGCAGAGGAAGATGTCGACACCGTCAAAACGGGTTCCGTTGACCTCTGCAGCAGCAGTCAGTTCGATCATCGTATCGAGGTCGATGGGCGGTTCAGAATCGGGTCCCTTGCCGACAACCCCAGGCCAGGTGGCATTGTGTAGCTTCGGATAGTTGTTGCTCACACTCATTCTCCCTATTCTCGTCAGTGATGGTTGATCTCTAGCTGGCGTCTCCGATCTCAGGAGCCTGCGGATTGACCTCCGGCCCGAAGTATCTGAGCATGACGAGGTCCTCGCAGGGAGAAGTGTTCTCGAACACCACTCCTTCTCGGGCTGCCGTTTCTGTGCAGAAGACTTCGTCCTGCGTGATGTCATGGAAGCCAATCATCTTCGGGCAATCGAGTACCAGGTTGTTCATCCGACCCTGTCCCTGCACGACGGTCAGGCCATAGGCTCCGCTGTCCCGGATCGTACACTTCGCACCCGGTCGAACGGTCAGTTCCTTCGCGGTGAACTTCTGAATACCGTTGATCCTGCCGTAGACAATCCACTTGTCCATGTACCCCTCCGAGTTCGTATCAGCGACCGGCAGAGGCCTCAGGTAATGGTTTTTCTTGAAGTAGGGATCCACATTCGAGTCCCAGTCCAGCTGTTCAACAATCCAGTCCAGATCGTTGTGCTTTTCCTTCGGCATATCCTTCACCAGCAGAGACCAGGGGACTTCACGTCCTTCCACGAGCGACTGGTACATTCCAAAGACATCCGATCCCCACTGGGGCTCATAAGTGCAGAGGGACCCCGGGGCGTGCAGGATACAGGGCGGAAGCAGCCATCCCGTTCCCGGTTCGAGTCGATAAGCTGCTGAAAGATCGAGAATCCCGTTATCACCGGTGTTCCAGTTTTCCAGGCAGCGACGCACATCTTCCTTGGTGGTTCCGGGATTCAGGCCAAAGAACGTGTACGGGAAGTTGTTCCCGACATTATTGTGCTGGGGAGGAAAGTAATACGATTCAGGTTTTCCCTCCTGCCCCACGAGTGCGGCCTGTTCATCACTCTGATGCATGTGGTGGGGAATCGGGCCCATGTTGTCGAAGAACTTGCTGTAGACAGGCCACCTCTGGTACTGGTTCCAGATCTTCTCCCCGATGAGCTCAGCCCCCATCTCTGAAATCGCGTCAACCAGGAGTACCCGGGAGTCGCCGTGATGGACATAGCTGAGACCCTCGTCGGGAACCCGCCCTTCGTTCGCAGCGGGAGTCGTCGATGCGAACCAGCGTTCGTCGATTCCCCCCCGGTTCAAGCCGAACGCGTAGAGGTCCTTCGGGTCGAGCTTGAGCCGTTTTCCCGGCTGCAGAAAGGATCGCGGTACCCAACAGGGGAGGAGTCGGAGGAGCCCTCCGCTTTCCTCCAAAGCCGCCTCGACGACCGAATGGACCTGACTTGAAACGGTTTTGAGTTCTTTTACCGACACAGCACCCATCCCTGAATCTCCTTTCGAATTTCGATGCACTCACCCCGTTGAGGAATTCATCCCAGGTCGGGTGGAGAGTGATCGATCTGAGTCTTTCTGCCCTTCTGAACTGCGCTAATTAGACGGGCCGTCTCGTCAACCTCTGAGGTGGAGTCGAGCAGCAAGAAATCAATTCTAAAGCTTCGCGATTCACCACCAGCAAGAATCGGAACGCGGCCAAATCTTCGTTCGATACTTCGGTTATAAGGGAACCCGGTCCCGGGTTCAAGGCCGGCCACATAGCCATCCTCCTCTGCGGCGGTGTTCTTCCACAGCGTGAGGCAGGGGAGCTCTGATACGCGGTAGCGCATGGCGGCAGCCCTGTTTCCCTTGTGGTTGCGTAACATGACCGTCGTTTTCCCCTCTGAATCACCGATTGGTTCGAGACAGTAGACCTCTTCCACAAAACCTGTTCTCGCTGCCTCAAACAGGTCGTAGCGGTCGACTTTTCGGGCTGCGTGAGGGTTGATCGGAAAGACGCGTTGCACGGGAGCCAGGAACCTTGCCCCATCTTCGAGTAGGGGGGTCCCGTGATTACAGTGGTAGATCAACTGGAATTCCTGGTTGTGAGAGCCTCGGTTCGTGACGGTGTCTTCGAGGTGAAGAATGTTCGAACCCGGGGTGGTCCACACCTCGGTCCGGAGCTCGAGCTTGGGGCCAAACAGCATCCATTCGAAAACCCTTCCAATGACTCTGATGCGGTACGGGGGGGCACACTGAACCAGGATTTCAACTTCAGATGCTGGGATATTTGCGATCTTGCCATGCAACGTCAGGTTCATCTCCGCTTCGTCGCCCTGGTTCGTGATGAAGCGGTCTCTACCCGGTGCCCCCGCTGATTCCAGCCCGCAGCGGACAACCCATTCGTTAAACCCTTCCAGCCAGCCCAGTCCTCCCCGACTTTCGAGATTTACGAAAGAGGGGTGCACTATCTCGCCTACCGGAGAATCCCAACCCAATCGGACCGGTCCCCGCCAGGCATCGATCAATCCCATGCCTCGCGTCGGGCAGATCCGGCATTCGATCTCACCGTTGTTCAGGGTGATCAGATCGACCCCCTGCTGCTTGCCCCCCTTGAGCCGTTCCATTTGCACCGTCCAGGGGTGGGGGCAGTCGGGCGTTATCTGGGTCCCGGAGATCTGCCACCCCCCTTTCGCGACGCTCTCTGAGGATGAAATCAGAAGTTCACGGTAGTCTGGCCCTGAGGCCTGCGGATTGGGAGTTTTGTCGTCCATGATAGTCCAGAATAACCCGGCAGGATTGTTACATCCAGAGCTAGGCGTTGCAGATTTCCACCGCCTTCGTGAGACTTTCGAGAGGGTCCTTTGTCGGCATGAATTCGAGTCCGACGTAACCGTCGTAACCGGTATCGGCAATGGCTTGCATGATGGGTCCGAAGTTGATTTCCTGTGTTTCGTCCGGTTCATGGCGGCCAGGGTTGCCTGCCACGTGGTAGTAGCCGATGTGTTCCTGGTATTCCTGAATGCGACTGATGATGTCACCTTCCATGATCTGGACATGGTAGATATCGAACAGCAGCTTCATGTTGGGGGAACCCACGCCTTTGATGATCTCTATGCAGTACTCAGTACTGTCCCCCTGGTATCCGGGATGCCCCTTCATCTCAACATCGACCCGAGTGTTGAGCATCTCGAGGCAGAGATTAACCCCCTTCTTCTCGGCATGCCCAATGATCTGTTTGTAGCCATCGACACAGTTGGTGATTCCTTGATCATCCGAAATATCTTCGCTAAAGCCGGTAAAGGTCAGGACATTGGGGAAACCGGCCGCTGCACTGGCATCAATCGCAGTTCGCATCTGCTCGATGCATTCCGGTTGGTATTTGGGATTGTTCATCCCCTTATCGAACCAGTGGCTGAGTGTCAGTCCGCAGACCAGGTCATGGTTCTGGAGGATGCGCCAGTCTTTGGGATCGATAAGTTCAACACTCTTGCACCCCAGGCGGTTGGCGATCTTGCAGGTTTCATCGAGCGTCCAGGCCGACTCGAAACACCAGTACGCGATCGAATGGTTGATCCGCCCGCCTTTACGCCCTCCAACATTCGTATCTGTCATGAGTCCTCTCTTCCACCAATAGTCTCGTCACAAATTCAGTCTTGTAGCGACCGATTCCTAGATTTGTACGTTTTGTGGCGGGCCAAGTCAATCCGGCGTTTCACAGTTGCAACCTGCACGGTGCCTTCTTCGACTTCTGGTCGAATAGATGCAGAAAAAGGGAGGTAAATGGGATTGTAAAGTGTTGAAATAGGTTTATGGGGACGCCGGACATTCTGGGGGCCGACGGGAATCTGGGATGTCGGAGCCGTTCCTGGGAATTGCTGTCGTTCTAAAGGAAAGGGGTGGATATGGAGTCGAAGGTAAATCGTCGTGAGTTCCTACAACAGTCATCGGGGGGCCTTGCCGCGGGATCTCTCCTGGGCCTGGCGGTCAGCGGATCCACAATGGGGAAGACCATCAGTTCGGCCAGTGCCTCCGGTGCACTGAAAAAGGCGGCCTGTATCGGAGTACTGCCCAGAGACTGGAGCGTCATGGACCGCTTCAAGCTGGCGGCGAAGCTTGGATTTGAGGGGATCGAGCCCAATACCCTCAACACGCCAGAAGAGGTCGAAGAATACCGGGCAGCCTCGCAGGAAACCGGCGTCAAGATTCATTCGATCATGAACTCGGATCACTGGCGGTATCCTCTGACCGATGATGATCCGGAAGTCGTTGCGAAATGTGTGGAAGGAATTAAGACTTCGATGCACAACGCGCGTGAACTGGGTGCGGATGCTGTTCTACTGGTTCCCGGGATAGTCACTCCCCAGGTGCGGTACGCTGATGTCTATTCGCGCTCCCAGGAGCAGGTGCGTAAGCTGCTGCCCCTTGCGAAAGAATTGAACGTCATCATCGCAATCGAGAATGTGGGGAACCGTTTCCTACTCAGCCCCCTGGAATTCGTACGCTATATCGATGAATTCGAGAGTCCCTTTGTGCAGGGCTATTTTGACGTCGGCAATATCACTTCGATCGGTTTCCCCCAGGATTGGATCCGAACGATCGGCAAGCGTCTGTTGAAGGTGCATATCAAGAAGTTCGAACCGGGTCGGGATCATCCCGCGTTCGAGGCCGACAACCGAAGGACGGAGGGGATCAACTGGCCGGACGTCAGGAAAGCGCTGGATGAAGTGGGCTATTCCGGCTGGGTTTCCGTCGAGGTCCGAAGCGGAGACGAGGCTTACCTGCAGGAATTGAGCCAGCGGATGGATCGAATTCTGGCCGGGGAGATGCCCGCCTGAGAAGCGGGCGGAGCCGGAGTTGACCCAGTTACTGGCCGTAGTAAGCCTTTGGCCCGTGTTTGCGCAGAAAGTGCTTGTCCAATAAAGACTGAGAAATCGGTTTTGCGTTGGGATTCAGGACGCAGGTGGTGTAGGCGATGTGGGCTATCTCCTCGAGTAGCTCGGCCGTATGAGCGGCATCCAGTGCGTCCTTCCCCCAGCTGAAGGGTCCGTGGCCTTTGACGAGGACCGAAGGGAATCGCTGAGGGTCAACTCCCTGGAAACGACGGGCGATCACCTTGCCGGTGTTGACCTCGTACGCACTTTCAATCTCTTCCTGGGTCAGCTCCTCTGTCAGGGGTACCGGGCCGTGGAAGTAGTCGGCGTGGGTCGTACCCAGGCAGGGGATTTCTCTTCCTGCCTGGGCCCAGGTCGTTGCATACCGAGAGTGTGTATGAACCACGCCCCCGATCTCAGGGAATGCCTTGTACAGTTCGAGATGGGTTGCCAGGTCCGAAGACGGGCGCAGCTGCCCCTCGACGACAACCCCTTCCAGATCAGTGACCACCAAATCGTCGGAGGCCAGACGGTCATAGTCGACGCCACTGGGTTTGATGACGACCCGTCCTGAATCGCGATCGATCCCACTGGCATTACCAAACGTTGAGATCACCAGTCCTGAACGGACAATCTCAAGATTGGCCTCTAGAACCTGCGTCCTCAATTCTCTCAACTGCATGCTTCCCCCATAAACATTTCAGGCCATGCTGCCGGTCCTTTTATCCGCCGACCCCCCAGGGGGAGAAGTAGATCATCACGGATCCGATAATGGCCAGGATGATAACGGTATGAACGAGCTCTGCCTTGCCCCAGCTCGCCCTTGACTTCAGCCTGTCTTCCGCCATCGTCGTGGAATAGGTGAGACCCTTGAGCTGTTCGGCGGACGGTTCCTTGGTCATCAGACTGAAGACGATCATCAGAATGACCGAGAAGAGGAAGAGAAGCGGAGCGAAATAGAGGAAGTTGACTTCTGCATACCAACCCAGAATGCCGGTTAGACCGTCCTTGAAGACTTCGGCAATGAGTTTCGACATGCCCAGAATGAAGCCGCCTACCAACGCGACGATGGCCCCGGTTCCATTGATTCGTCGCCAGAAGAGTCCGAGCAGGAACACTGCGGTGATCGGCGGCGCGATATAGGCCTGGACATTCTGCAGGTACTGGTAGAGGGATGAAGAGAATCCTCGCAGAATGGGAATCCAGAGAATTCCGAGGGCGACGACCACGATCGTCGCGATTCGACCGATGTGAACCAGGCTTTCTTCCGACGCATTCGGTCGCAGCTTCTTGTAGATATCCATCGTAAAGAGTGTTGAACATCCGTTGAAGACTGCAGCCAGAGAACTCATCAGCGCCGCGAGCAGGCCTCCCGCGACCAGTCCCCGAATACCGACAGGCAGCAGGGTCTTGACCATCGTTGGAAACACCTGGTCGGAAACCTCAAACTCGAGTTGACCCTTCATTCTCAAAGCTGCTGCAATGATTCCAGGGATCATGAAGATGAAGAAGGGGAACAGTTTCAAATAGGCGGCCCATATTGCCCCCCGCCTGGCGTTCTGTTCATCTTTGGCGGCCAGGGTCCTCTGGACGATGCACTGGTCGGTACACCAGTACCAGATTCCGACGATCGGAGAGGCCAGTAGCAGTCCGAGCCAGGGAAAGTCGGAATCCATCGGCGGAAACATGTTGAGCTTCTCCGGTCCAACAGTTTCGATGACGTTGCCCCAGCCTCCAATCTTTGCAAGGCCGACGCCGGCAACCGTCAGACTACCGATCAGGAGAACGGCTGAGTGCATCGTATCGGTGTAGACCACCGCTCTCAGTCCACCCAGCGCGGTGTAGAGCCCGGTGACGGTAACAACGATCAGGGCCCCTGTCCAAAACTCGATGCCCATGAGAGTCTCAAAGACCACTGCCCCCGCATACACCGTGACCGAAACCTTGGTCAGGACGTAGGCAATCAAGGAGATCACCGACAGGAACCACCGCGCTTTCGGGGTATAGCGCAGTTCCAGGAATTCCGGCATCGTAAAGACCCGGCTTCTCAAGTAGAAGGGAACAAAGACCCACCCCAGAAGCAGAACACACCAGGAATGGAGTTCATAGTGGCCCAGGGCGACACCGCTGTCGGCTCCCGTACTCGCCAATCCGACAATGTGCTCGGAGCCGATATTGGAAGCGAAAATTGATGCTCCGATGACATACCACCCGACATGTCGACTGGCCAGAAAGTAGTCCGCAGCATCTTTGGTTCGCTGTCTCATAACCCACCAGGCGATTCCACCAATTGCGGCAAAGTAGGCGGCGACCACCAACCAGTCCAAGGTTTCGAACGAGTTCATAGACATTCTCCCTTCGATTTCAAGCCGCTCGCGGTCTACCGATCGAATCCCAGCACGAAGAGCTTGTTGGCCGAAGATTGTATTTTTGAGGTGTCGGAAGGGTCAAGGAGCTTTTTTTGAACTGCGGGTCTGACAGGGAACAGATTCCGGCGGCTATGATGAAACCCAAGTGGGCTGAAAGACGGGGAGCCTGAACCTTGAAATGCCTGGGAAAAAGACGGCCGCCGGGAACAGTTTCCATCCCCCTTTTTGGAATCTCCGGATCAAGGTTCCGGGTGATTCTTTATAGTTTCACCCCTCCCTGCTCCTCCCAATGCTGGCTCCTGTTCCAGGCGTCCCTTCCACAGTAGCCGTCTTTTAGCTGTCAAGTACCATCAACTCGAACAAGAACAATAGCAGCTTGATCGTGAACATGAACATATTGTTGACAACTCGCCGACTGATACTTGCAAGAACCGTTCCGATTCGAGTATCGGGTCTGATCCGGTGCTTTAAACGTCTTGCGATCCTTTAGCCTGTGCGAAATCCCCAAGAAAGGATGAGTCGCTTTGGGTAAATTGCCCCAGTTTTATCTTCATTTACCGAAGTCTTTAGTGCAGCGCGGACTTCCCGTACACTGTGTGACGGTTAGGATTTCGGAACCACTTCAGACGAAGGGGGAAGGTTGGATTGAAAGTCTTACGTCTCTATGGAGAAAGGGATCTGCAGTTGTCGGATGAACCCAGACCCGAGATACGGGCCGGGGAGGTCTTGTTAAAGGTCGAGGCTGTTGGGATCTGCGGCTCTGACCTGCACTGGTTTGAGGATAGTGGGATTGGTGATGACCGCCTGACTCGTCCTCTCGTCCTGGGCCATGAATTCGCCGGGTTGGTCGTAGAGGGCCCGCACGCAGGTAGACGGGTGGCTGTCGATCCGGCGATCCACTGCGGAAAGTGTTCTTTCTGTGAATCCGGTAATCCGAACTTCTGCGCTGATCTTCGGTTTGCCGGGCACGGCGAAAACGATGGCGCTCTTCGCGGTTTCATGGCGTGGCCCGCCCGGATGGTTCATCCCCTTCCCGAGGGTTTCTCAGCTGCAGATGGAGTTATGCTCGAACCTCTGGGAGTTGCTCTGCACGCCCTCGATCTAGCCCATCTTCGACCGGGGGTGAGCGTTGCGGTTCTAGGTTGCGGCCCGATTGGCCTTCTGTTGATTCAGTTGGCTCGACTCAGTGGTGCGACGGAAATTCTGGCCACTGATCCGCTTTTACATCGCCGTCAGAAAGCCCTCGAAATGGGAGCCGACACCTGCATCGATTCGCGGGATGATCTCCAGTTCAGAGATCTCGTGGGCCGGCTGAGACTGGGTGGCGTTGACGTGGCGTTTGAAGTTGCCGGGCAGAATGACGCCGTTGAAGCAGCCCTGGAGGCGATCCGTCCCGGCGGAAAGGTGATTCTGGTGGGGATTCCTGGCGAAGATACAACTTCGTTTTCGGCATCACTGGCTCGTCGCAAAGGGGTTTCAGTGAAGCTGGTCAGGAGAATGAAGCATACCTACCCTCGGGCGATCGAACTGGTCAAGAAGGGTTGCATTGACGTACGGTCGCTGGTAACCCACCAGTTTCCGATCGCACAGTACGAGGAGGCATTCACGATCGCAGCCGAACGGAGAGGCCTGAAGGTTCTCGTCGAACCATGAGGTGGGTCCGAATTATCTGTTGGTTCCCTATGGGTGTACATTTTGGAACAATGGTAGAAACGTTCCAGTGACTTGTAACGAAGGGAAGGGGATGAGCATGAGAGCTTTCGTAGGAATCCTGATAGTCGTCTTTGCGATTGTGCCCGCTCTGGGGCAGTTGCCTGATTTCTATACCGAAGTGGATTCGGTGACCTGGGTTGTGAAGGATCTGGACAGCGTCATCAAAGGTTGGCAAGAACTTGGCTTTCCAGCGGCCGAACTGCTGAGTCAGGGGCCGGCCCAGTCGTCATTTCGAGGAGAAGCGAACGAGTTCTCTGCTCGCGTTGCTATCGGCTACCTGGGGCAGTATCGCGTGCTCTGGATCCAGCCGGAGAGCCAGGGAAATGCCTTTTCGGAATTCCTGCAGAAGAACGGAGAGGGGGTCTTCAGTCTGAATTATGCGGTAGACAGTCCCTCTCAACTCAATCAGGAGGTCTCCCGTCTGGAATCGCTCGGGGTGGATACCCTCCAGAAGATGACCCTGAAATCGGGGAGTGGTGAACTCGAGTTTGTCTCTCTTGACACCGTGGAGGGAGGTACTCTCGCCTTGGCCCTCGTCCGCGGTGCGATCTTTGGAACTCTTCCCCAGGATGCGGCTCCCCTGGGTATGCGTGCTGTGCAGTACGCCTTTGTTGTCGAGAAGATTCAGCCGGCCTCAGACTATTGGGAACGATTGGGTTTTCCGAAGATGCAGGTTACTCACGGTCCATTGACCGACCTGACCTATCGTGGAAAGCCTGCCCAGTTTGACCAGTATCTGGGTTGGCAGCGCCACGGTAAGATCGTGTTCGAATGGATCGAATCGATTCAGGGGCCCAATGTCTACCTGGAGCATCTCGCAGCACACGGCGAAGGATTTCATCACCTGGCTTTCATGGTCGAAGACATGGATAAGGCAGTCGCTTACTTCGACTCGCGCGGAATCCCCTGCTCGCAGTCTGGAGGTTGGGGAGAGAAGGGAAAGAGTGGCTCAGGCCGTTTCGCCTATATCGATACGGCTTCCATCGGGGGAGTCACAGTTGAACTTCTCTGGAATTACCCGGATTAGGGTCGGGAGGTCCCCAAGAAATGTTCAAGCGTCCCGTTCGCCTCGAGCTTCCAGCGTCGATTCTTAGAGGGGCCTGTGTCTTTGCGCTTGTCCTGGCGCCGCTTCTGGCCTGTTCAGCGGAACAGGTCGAAGACGGCTCCGGCGAAATCCCCGGATGGATCTCCCTGTTCGATGGGAAGACACTCGAAGGCTGGAAGATCACCGACTTCGGTGGCCAGGGGAAGGTCCAGGTCAAGGGTAGCGCAATCGCGATGGATTTTGGCAACGACATGACCGGTATTACCTGGGCCGGCGAGTTTCCCACGAACAACTTCGAAATCGCCCTGGAGGCGATGCAGGTGGATGGGACCGATTTCTTCTGTGGACTAACTTTCCCGGTCGATGACGACTATTGCTCGTTGATCGTGGGAGGCTGGGGAGGTTCGATCGTCGGCCTATCGAGCATAGACGACATGGACGCCTCAGAGAATGAAACGTCACGATCGATGCGATTGTGGCGGGGACGCTGGTACCGGATCCGGTTGGCTGTGGTTGGCAGACATATCCGTGCCTGGATAGATGATGAGATGGTCGTTGACATCGACACCACAGGTGGCAAACTCGGAGTCCGGCCCGAGGTGCGCCTCTCCCGCCCGCTGGGCTTTGCCTCCTGGCAGACCCGGGCCGCCCTGCGCAAGATTCGATACCGCGTGATTGATGTACTTCCGTGAGGGGGGTGGCGACGTGCGCTTCGCTGCGCCGCTGTGAGGGCCGTTCGCTGCGCTCCCGGCCTGGTGAGGCGGCGATCGCTTCGCTCCGCCGCTGGTGAGGCTCGTGCCTGCGGCACATTGCTGGTGAGGTGGTGATCGGCACTTGACTGAGCTTCGGACTGGACGGAGACTGGAAAGATCCGGGGCAAGATCCTCACGCGGATGGGGTGGCTCGTAATGCCCTCTGAATCCCTCCTGGGAGGTGTACTATGTCAGAGTTCTGGCCCGAAGTGATCGGCAGGCAGTACGCTGCGTCGATCGAAATGCTCAAGAATGCCGTTGACGCCTGTCCTGAAGCGCTGTGGGACGATCGCAGCGACGGTACCCCGATCTGGCACATCGTCTACCACACCATTTTCTTTTGTGATCTCTATCTCACTGAGAACCTGGAGGCCTTCAAGCCGCGTGACTACCACGTCGATCACTACCACTTCCTGCCCGGGGACTACAAGGAGTTTGGAGGCATCGTAAAGACCCCAGAGCGTTGTTACAGTACGGCCCAGATGCTGGAATACGCCGATCACTGCACTCGGAAGGCTAAAGCGGTTTTTGCCTCGCTCAATGAGAAACGGGCCAGGGAGCGCTGTGGTTTCTGGTGGTACGAACTCAACGTCGGCGAGTTCCTGATCAACAGCCTGCGTCACAACCAGCATCATGGTGCACAGATCGCTCTGATCCTCCGCCGCCGCGCCGATATCGGCATCGACTGGCTGGGTACTGAACACAACGAGCCGCCGAGCCCGACGTGGTGAGGCGGCGATCGCTTTGCTCGGCCGCTGGTGAGGCTCGTGCCTGTGGCACATTGCTGGTCAGGCTCAGGAACGTGTTTCGTGTGGTTTGGCCTCCTACCTCGGTTCCTTCCAGGTTGGAACGGCGGGTTTTAGTGTCCAGCCCTGTCTCCTGGCAAGTTCCATCATTTCGGGTGCATTGAACCCTTTCGGGAAGATCACCCAACCCCAGAGACCGTCGTCGTTCCGGATATAGGATGAGAAGTCGGCGGTCTTCGGTGAGATGGAGATCATCTGTGGTGAGGTTTTCCCTTCCAGCTGATCGACAACGAACTGGGCCGTTGCGACGAGGAACGAATCGGGCGAAACAGCCTGACTCCCAACCCAGACTGCATCGGGGACGCGTTGTTCGGATCGAAGATGATCGAGGACGTCAGCGAGGGTACGGCGGAACTGGCTCAAATCCGTCGAAACTGTAATCGGTCTGGGTGGAGGATTGAATGGGCCCCAGGGGGTTTCGATGTCCAGACTGAGATCGACGGGGCGCTGCTCGATCAACCGTTCCGCTGCCGAAACGAGTAGGTAGAACACTTCACTCAGGGAAAGCGTCTTTCCTTCGATCTCTTGAAATATCAGGTTCCCACTGCTGATCTTTCGGGCCAACTCGAGAATGTCCGTGGCCCCAATGCGCAGTTCCCGAGCCGTATCTGGGTACAGGTCGGGTGCTTCTCTTGCCGTGGTGAACCGAACCCCCGGGAAGGTCTTAATGTATCGGACGTACGCTTCGAAGGTCGAATAGGCCGTTTCGATCGCGTTGGCATCCTTCATTGGCGGCAGCTTCCATTCTTCGCGAGGCGGATTGGCCCCGTCCACGAAGTTCGTTCCATCCCAGAATTCTTCATGGACGAATTCGCAGGGGTGGTAGTAAATACTGATGATCCCGCCGCCCTGGGCCTGAAGGTCGCGGTAGGCAGATTCGAAATCAGCCTTGGCCTGGCTGAGGTCGGCCTCTCCTCCGAGTTCTGTTCTGATCGTGTGTTTCAGGGAAAAGAGGGTCAGGGTCCGGCCATACCAGAGCGGTTCCCCATTGAGATCGATATGTTCTCCGGCATCCAGGTAAACGGGAATCCCCCAGTTTTGGAGAGCTCCATACTGCTGTGGCCCCCAGGAACTGCCCGGTTGACCATAACAGGAGGGATGCTGGCCGGTGATCCGCTCCAGGTCGAGCATCCCCTGATACTCTCTGCGGCTGAATTCCTCGACACCCTCCTCCCATCCCAGGGGAGACAGATACATGGCGGGAGTGGGCTGCACACTATGGAAGTCGGTGTGATACCCGATATCGTGGTGATCGAGGGCTCCCAGAACATCCCTTCGATCGCGCTGTTCGAGTACGCGGGCCTTCTCTCCAACGATTTTGAACGTCGCCCTGACATCTTCTTCAGTCAGGAAGCGGGCAATCCTGAGTAAAGCCTCGTCAGATTCCGGCAGGATATAGTCTTCGGTATCGAACCAGAGGAAGACGCGGACTGGATTGTTGACCTCTTTTGCGACCAGGACTTGAATAGCAAGTGCCGAGAATGTGAGTATTAAGATGGCTCGGATCATCGAACTTCGCTCCTTTCTGGGTACCAATGCCTGGCGAGATACGCCCGCTGGCCTTTGACTCGGTACTCGATGCGTTCATCGTATATCCTAAAGAAGCGCGGGATATTCAATCTAGAGGGGATCGGAGTTTTCAGGTGAATTGAGGGCGCGTAAATGGTGCATCCGGTTTGTGAAAGGCAGCTCTCATGCTATTGTGGCTCGTTCTCTCAGAAGCTGCAATGCAGACTAAACAGGAAGGAAAAATAGGTTGGGATCAGTGATGGGTTGCCCCGAAAAGCAGGGATTATACGATCCACGTTTCGAACATGATGCCTGCGGAGTAGGATTTGTAGTCAACCAGAAAGGTCGGAAGTCGCACTCGATTGTCCTGCAGGCAGTCGAAGTACTCAAAAACCTCCACCACCGAGGGGCTTGTGGTTGTGAGATCGATACGGGTGATGGAGCGGGCATCCTCATTCAGATGCCGCATCGCTTCTTCATGGATTTCCGAAGTGAGATCAAGTTCGAACTACCCAGTTACGGTTCATATGGGGCGGGAATTGTCTTCCTTCCGACAGATCCCGAAGCCCGTTACCACTGTGAGTGGCTGTTCGAACAGATCGTCGAAGAGGAAGGGCAGCAGGTTCTTGGATGGCGAAACGTTCCGACCGATAGTACTTCCCTTGGCTTGAGCGCCAAGGCTGCTGAACCTGTGATCCGCCAGATCTTTGTGGGGCGGGGCGCCGATGTTTCTGACAGTATGACATTTGAACGGAAGCTCTACGTCATCCGTAGGCGGGTGGAGAATGAAGTCCGTTCACGACAGCTGGCTCATGCCGACGCTTTTTATGTGTGTTCGCTCTCCTATCGAACCCTGGTTTACAAGGGGATGCTGCGTTCGGATCAACTGGTTCCCTTTTATCCCGACCTCAAGAATCCGACGATGGAGTCCGCGCTGGCGATGGTGCACTCCCGATTCAGTACGAATACCTTCCCAAGTTGGGCTCGAGCACATCCGTATCGCTATCTGGCCCACAACGGCGAGATCAATACACTGCGGGGCAACATCAATTGGATGAGAGCCCGGCAGAGCATGTTCAAATCGGAATTATTCGGCGAGGATGTTCAGAAGATCCTGCCGGTCCTTGACGAATCTGGAAGTGATTCCGGAATCTTCGACAATGCGCTGGAGTTGTTGCATCTGGCCGGTCGTTCACTGGCCCATTCGGTGATGATGATGATTCCCGAACCGTGGAGTCGTCATGAATCGATGGATGAGGCCCGTCGCGATTTCTACCGCTATCACTCTTGTTTGATGGAACCCTGGGACGGTCCGGCCTCGGTTGCGTTTACCGACGGTACCCGCATCGGGGCAGTGCTGGATCGTAATGGGTTGCGTCCATCCCGCTACTATGTCACCAAGGATGATCTGGTCGTAATGGCCTCCGAGGTGGGAGTCCTCGATATTGCCGCCGAGCAGATCGAGTACAAGGGACGCCTGCAGCCAGGCCGGATGCTGCTTGTTGATACCGAGAAGGGGCGGATCGTTTCAGATGATGAGCTGAAACAGGAGATCACTACCGAGTTCCCTTACGGTGAGTGGGTGCGAAAGAACCAGGTGATGTTGTCGGAATTGCCGGAACCTGACTATGTCCATCCGGTGGATCATGACACCGTTCGGATGCGCCAGCAGGTCTTTGGTTATACGAATGAGGATCTCAAGATGATCCTCGGGCCCATGGCGCGGGTTGGAAACGAGCCTCTGGGTTCGATGGGGAATGATGCCTCGCTGGCGGTGCTGTCCAGCCGCCCCCAGCTCCTCTACAACTACTTCAAACAACTCTTTGCCCAGGTCACCAATCCGCCGATTGATGCGATTCGTGAGGAGCTCATCGTCTCGGCTGAAACGACGATCGGGCCAGAGCAGAATCTGCTCGAGTCTGGGCCGGAAGCGGCCCGCCAGATTGAACTGAAGAACGCGATCCTGAGTAATGAAGACCTTGAGAAACTGCGGCAGCTCGACGGGAGGAACGAAGGACCTTCTGGCGTTCACGGATTCACTAGTATCACCCTCCCTATCCTGTTCAACCCCAGAGAAGGCGGTACTGGTCTGGATAAAGCCCTCGAGGCGTTGTGCCAGCAGGCGAGTCAGGCGATTGTCGATGGTTGTCAGGTCATCATCCTTTCGGACCGCGGAGTGAATAAGGACAATGCACCGATACCAGCTTTGCTGGCATTGGCCGGTGTCCATCACCACCTGATTCGGGAAGAGACCCGAACCCGTGTCGGACTCGTTGTCGAAAGCGGTGAACCGCGAGAAGTCCACCATTTCGCACTCTTGATCGGCTATGGAGCCAGTGCAATCAACCCTTACCTGGCGTTTGAATCCTTGGATGACATGATCGGCCAGGCCCTGTTGACGGACACGGATCACAAGGCGGCGGTGGAAAAGTACGCCAAAGCCTGCGCGAAGGGCGTTGTGAAAGTGATGTCGAAGATGGGTATTTCAACCGTGCAGAGTTATCACGGTGCCCAGATCTTCGAGTGTATCGGTCTGAGTCGATCGGTCGTCGACAAGTACTTCACCGGTACCGTATCAAGAATCGGAGGGATCGGGCTGGATACCGTTGCTGAGGAAGTTCTCCGTCGCCATCAGTTGGCGTTTCCGACTCGATCGGTCGGAGCGCGGCAGTTGGATGAAGGGGGACAGTACCACTGGCGCCGGGATGGAGAATTCCATCTGTTCAACCCGAAGACGATTCACCTTCTGCAGCGGGCCGCCAGAACGGGTGACTATCAGACCTACAAGAAGTACAGTGAGCAGATCAACGATCGATCGCAGAATGCTTCGACCTTGCGGAGTCTTTTCGAGCTGAAGTCGAACCGGTCACCCGTGGCGTTGGACGAGGTTGAGCCGGTTGAGTCGATCGTCAAGCGTTTCAAAGCGGGTGCGATGTCCTATGGTTCGATCAGCCGGGAAGCGCATGAGTCTATTGCGATCGCTATGAACCGCCTGGGTGCCAAGAGTAATACCGGCGAGGGAGGGGAAGATCCTGCCCGCTATAAGCTGGATGCGAATGGCGATTCACGAAATAGTGCGATCAAGCAGGTTGCGTCCGGAAGGTTTGGCGTGACCAGTGAATACCTGGTTCAGGCTGAAGAGATCCAGATCAAGATGGCACAGGGGGCGAAGCCCGGTGAAGGCGGACAGTTGCCCGGCCACAAGGTTTATCCCGAAATCGCCAGTGTTCGGCATTCGACACCGGGTGTCGGCCTGATTTCACCACCTCCTCATCACGATATCTATTCGATCGAAGATCTGGCCCAGTTGATCCATGACCTAAAAAATGCGAACACTCGTGCCCGGATCAATGTCAAGCTTGTCTCCGAGGTGGGAGTCGGGACCATTGCGGCTGGTGTAGCCAAAGCCAAGGCGGACGTTATCCTGATCAGCGGACATGATGGAGGGACCGGTGCATCTCCGTTGACCAGCATCAAGCATGCGGGGATTCCGTGGGAACTGGGTTTGGCCGAGACACAGCAGGTCTTGTTGCTGAATGATTTGCGTAGCCGTGTTCGGCTGGAGGTAGATGGCCAGCTCAAGACCGGCCGGGATGTGGTGGTCGGAGCGCTCCTGGGGGCAGAGGAGTTTGGCTTTGGGACGCTTCCACTTGTCGCGTTGGGTTGTATCATGATGCGCGTCTGCCATCTCAATACCTGTCCAGTCGGTGTTGCAACCCAGAACCCGGAACTGAGGAAGAAGTTTTCGGGAGACCCCGCATTCATTGTTAATATGATGAAGGCCATCGCTCAGGAAGTACGAGAGTACATGGCTGAACTCGGCTTTCGGAGTTTCGATGAGATGGTGGGTGCTGCGGAATGTTTGAGGTTCCAGCCGGCGATCGATCACTGGAAGGCAAAGGGGCTGGATCTGTCCGGTATTCTGTTCAAACCGAAGGTCCCCTCCTACGTGGGGCGGCGGTGTTCGATGGAACAGGATCATGAGTTGGATGCCGCCCTGGACAACACTCAGCTGCTCAAGCTCTGCGAGCCGGCTCTCGAAAAGAAGTATCCTGTTTCGATTTCGCTTCCCGTCCACAACACCGATC
This sequence comes from Acidobacteriota bacterium, assembly GCA_020350445.1. Classification (GTDB taxonomy): domain Bacteria; phylum Acidobacteriota; class UBA6911; order RPQK01; family JAPXNP01. The sequence goes on from CP070717.1 coordinate 3,254,621, forward strand.
GTGTGGTGGGGACGATTCTGGGTAGTGAACTGACTCGCCGTTATGGTTCTGAGGGACTCCCGGACGGAACCATCAATCTTCTCTTCAAGGGCTCAGCGGGCCAGAGTTTTGGCGCTTTTGTCCCCCGCGGGATGACACTCTCTCTCGAGGGAGACGCGAATGATTACCTGGGTAAGGGCTTGTCCGGCGGCCGGATCATCGTCTACCCGCCCAAGCGTTCGACCTTCGCTGCTGCAGAGAACGTGATCATCGGCAATGTGGCCTTTTACGGTGCCACCGGCGGTGAAGCCTTTATCTCTGGGGTAGCGGGAGAGCGTTTCTGCGTTCGAAACAGTGGTGTCAATGCCGTTGTTGAAGCAGTGGGTGACCATGGCTGTGAATACATGACCGGTGGGCGAGTTATTGTTCTCGGCCCGACTGGGCGAAACTTTGCGGCTGGAATGTCGGGTGGGATCGCTTATCTCTACGATCCTGAATCAACTTTTTCATCTTACTGCAACCAGGAGATGGTGGAGTTGTTCCAGCTCGAGGACGGAGGAGAAGCGGAGTTCGTCCGGTCAATGATCGAAAAGCATCTGAACTATACCGGAAGCCAGATCGCCCATTTCCTGATTTCCGATTGGGACAAGGTGATACCGCGGTTCGTCAAGGTCTATCCCAATGATTATCGCCGGGTGATCGAGGCCCAGGAAGCGGTGCGGCGAGAAGGTCTGAGCGAGGATGAGGTTCTGATGGCGGCCTTCCAGAAAAATATAGCGGACAGGATGCGGGCGGGCGGCAACTGATCCCCGGTTCCAACCGGATATTCCAATTTTGAGGTAGCGATGGGTAAGCCGACAGGTTTCATGGAATATAAGCGCAAGGTGCCTTCCTCGAAGGATCCGAGCGAACGGATTGACAGCTGGGAGGAGTTTGTTGAACCCCTCAATGAAGAAGCGCTGCAGCAGCAGGGCGCCCGCTGTATGGATTGCGGAATACCGTTTTGTCATGTCGGCGGCGATATCGACGGCGAAGAGGTGGGTTGTCCCATCCACAATCTGATCCCTGAATGGAACGATCTGGTCTTTCGGAGACAGTGGAGAGAGGCCTACGAACGGCTTTCAAAGACCAATAACTTCCCCGAATTCACCGGGCGGGTTTGTCCTGCGCCCTGTGAAGGTTCCTGTGTTCTGGGTATCAGCGAACCTCCCGTGACGATCAAGTCGATCGAGTGCGCGATCATCGACCGGGCCTTCAGTGAGGGATGGGTGGCCCCAGCCCCCCCGAAGATCCGCACCGGTAAGAAGGTGGCGATCGTGGGATCAGGTCCGGCTGGCCTGGCCTGTGCGGATCAGCTGAACCACGCTGGACATGAGGTGACTGTCTTTGAGCGGGATGATCGGATCGGTGGCCTGCTGATGTATGGGATTCCGAATATGAAGCTCGACAAGGAGCTGGTCAAACGCCGGGTCGATCTCATGGCTGCCGAGGGTGTCAAGTTTCTGGCCGGTACCGAGGTAGGTAGAGATGTTTCAGGTGAGGAGCTGCTCGCGAACTTCGATGCCGCCGTTCTCTGTGGAGGAGCGACAAAGCCGCGAGATCTGTCTATCGAAGGCCGGGGCCTGAAGGGCATTCATTTTGCGATGGAGTATCTTCGAGGCTCGACGAAGAGCTATCTCGACAGCCGGTTCGAAGACGGGAACTTCATCTCCGCTGCCGGAAAAGATGTGATCGTCATTGGCGGGGGTGATACCGGAACGGACTGTGTGGCAAGCGCTACCCGGCAGAAGTGTCGTTCGCTCATTCAGTTTGAGATCTTGCCGCAGCCGCCCGACGCACGGACTCCTGAGAATCCCTGGCCCTTCTGGCCCAGGATTCTGCGCACCGACTATGGTCAGGAGGAAGTCGGAGCTGTCTTTGGAAAAGATCCTCGTGAATTTGCCATAATGACAACCCGTTTCGAAGGAAACGAAGCCGGGCAGGTCAAAGCCCTGCATACCGTGCATGTGAAATGGGTGGCGGTCGATGGACGTCTCCAGCCGGAAGCGATTCCGGGAACGGAACGCATTTACAATGCTGACCTGGTCCTGCTCTCGATGGGTTTTCTCGGCCCTGAAGATCTCTTACTCGACCAGATCGGAGTGGAACGTGACCGGCGGTCAAATGCCCGGGCAGAGTTCGGAGACTACGCTACGAGTATTCCTCGTGTCTTCGCCGCCGGAGATATGCGACGGGGTCAAAGCTTGATCGTGTGGGCTATTCGCGAAGGGCGGGGAGCCGCTCGCGAAGTCGATCGTTTCCTGATGGGAACAACCGCTCTACCGTAAAAGCCGAAGTCGAGGCGGTAGGTCTCGGGAGGATCAGATGCGTTTTGGACTCATACTCGACAGCATTTTTGCTCAGCATCGCAATCCCACTGGTCATCCGGAGAGTCCCGAGAGGATCCTGTTCCTGATCGAGTCGTTGAAGCGTTATGAAGGACACCTGGACGTTGTCCGGTTCACTCCGGAAGCAGCCCGGCTGGAATGGATAAGCCGGGTTCATTCGTCAGCTCACCTGGAGCGGATTCAGGCCACTCAAGGGAAGGAAGGGACGTATCTTGACCCGGACACACAAGCCGGGCCCCAATCCTATGAAGTCGCCCTCCAGGCAGCGGGAAGTATCGTCAAGATGGTTCGCCGGTTGGGTGCTCGCGAAATTGATGCAGGGTTTCTAGCTGCCCGCCCCCCCGGACATCACGCCGAGTCAAATCGCGCGATGGGGTTCTGTCTCTTCAACAGTATCGCGGTGGCCGCCCAGTGGTTGATTGACCAGGCTCTAGCCCGCAAGGTTGCGATTGTCGATTTCGACGTCCACCACGGAAACGGTACGCAGGAAATCTTCTACCGGCGGAACGATGTCCTCTATGTCTCCACCCATCAGTCGCCGCTCTATCCGGGAACGGGAGCGCTTTCAGAAAGGGGCTCGGGGCCCGGAGCCGGGTTCACCGTGAACCTGCCTCTGCGCAGTGGAACCGGGGATGCGTTCTATGAGCGAGTCTATGCGGATCTCGTGGGACCTGTCCTGCGTGAATTCGAGCCAGATCTGATCCTTGTTTCGGCAGGTTATGACGCGCACGAGGCCGATCCGCTGGCTGGAATGCAGATGACCTCCGAGGGTTTTGCGACCCTGGTTTCGATACTCAACGCCGTTGCGAGAGAAGTCTGTGACGGCAGGATCGTCTATCTGTTGGAAGGTGGGTACGACCTGTCAGCGCTTGCGGCCAGTGTCGAAGCGACACTCGAGACCTGTCTCTCAGGCAGGGGTTACGTTGCTTCCGGCCTTCGCCCTCCAGAATTCGATTCATACGAATCTCAGGTGAAGGAACTTCTCTCAGCGGACTGGGTGTCTCTACGCTCTTGAGTTTCGAAGCAGCGCTCGTTCTGAAACGTGCCCGGTGACACCGTTCAGCTCAGTTTCGCAAGTCGTTCATCAACTTCATCGAGCAATTCCAGTGTCTTGCAGAACGCAAAACGAACAATGCGGCTGCCTGCAGCAGCTTTCCGGTAGAAGCTGCTGCCCGGAACTGCAGCGACGCCATAGTCGGCAATCAATCGGCGGATGAACTGAACATCGGTCTCATCGGTCAGATCCGAGATGTCGGCGAGAATGTAGTAGGCGCCGTAGGGTGTCCAGGTTCTAAATCCGACCCGCTGCAGCGTTGTCAGCAGGCGCTTTCGACGGCGCTCATATTCCTCAGCGAGGTGCTCATAGTAGGACGCATCGACCCGCAGTGCCACAGCGGCTGCTTCCTGCAAGGGGGCCGCTGCTCCCACTGTCAGGAAGTCGTGCATCTTTCGAATCGCATTTGTCAGGTCATGAGGCGCGATGATGTATCCGAGGCGCCAGCCTGTAACGCTGAAGGTCTTTGAGAGAGCGCTGATTGTCACTGTTCGGTCCCGCATTCCGGGAAGAAGGGCAATCGGATGGTGGCGATGACCGTCGTAGACAATGTGTTCATAGATCTCGTCGGTGATCACATAGAAGTCGAATTCCTGGGCCAACTGGGCGATTTGTCCCAACTCTTCCAGCGAAAATACTTTTCCAGTTGGATTATTGGGGCTGTTGAGAATCAGGGCCCGAATCCCACCCTCTTCGGCGGTTTTCTCAATTACCTCTCTGAGTTGGGCAGGGTCGAACGACCAGTCCCGATCAGGTGCTAGAGGGACGATGACAGGTTCTGCGCCGGCGATCACCGTGTCTGGCCCATAGTTCTCGTAGAAGGGCTCGAAGATCAAGACTCTTTCGCCTGGATTAACCAGGGCAAGAATCGAAGCGATCATACATTCAGTCGCCCCACAACCGATGGTGACTTCCCGCTCCGGGTCAACCGGAAAGCCGTAGT
>CP070717.1:3259083-3268301 GCA_020350445.1 Acidobacteriota bacterium
CCGATTGAGCTCGAGGTATTGAAGGCGTACGTGGGAGTCTGGGACGCCGAGATTGAGGTCTGGCCGCAAGGACCGGATTCACCTTCGATCAAGTTCAAGGGAGTGGAAACGAATCGCCCTTACGGTGATTACTGGCTCGCTTCCGATTTTGATTCTGAATTCATGGGTCAGGCCACGAAAGTCCACTCCATTGTTGGGTATGACCTGGACAAAGGAATGTTGGCCGGAACAATAATCGACCACGGCCCTTATGCGGCGAGTATGACTGGCGAATACGACAAGGAGTCGAAAACGGTCCAGTGGAAGACGGAAGCCAAGGATCTAAATGGAAGATCGATGGTGCAGAGAACATCGATTACCCAAGCAAGCGACGGCGAACGAGTGCTCGTGTTGATGGTTCCTGGGAAAAAGGAAGGAGATTTCACCAGATTCATGCAGATCAGATTCGTGAAGCGAGACTAGAGAATCAAACTTGTATCTAAAACTCTGGCAGCGGCGGACAACAACCCGTTGCATCAGAGCCTTGTACCCCGCTTGAGCTGCGGGAGGACCCTGCACGTCACCTGCGTTGGCATTACGGACTGTGCCGGCAACAGGCAGGACCTGAAGCTCAAACCCGTCTTTCGGTCGGCCTTTTGACGGGAGGCCTTAAGCGACCGGCCCTCACGGCGAAGCCCCCGGTTCTCTAGTCTCTGGTGGCCACAAAGGGGCCCGATCCGCGACAGGCGATGCTGGTGAAGTAGTCACAACACCCTTCCAGCCATTCCTTAACGCTTGCTCGAATGAGCCACCTGGAAGAACCTTCAATTTGACCGCTTGACGTGACTTTGGCGAAAAGCTTTTCCGAATCGCGGCAGGAGACGGGTTCGCACTGATTGGGAAGGCCTGGATCCTCTTCGCAAATGGGATCTCCGAATTCAAAGCCCCCCTTGGTTTCGAAGAAGGTCCTGCATTCCAATGAAGCGTCCGAAGGAATGGAGAGCCGAAGATGAAAAGGGTAAAGCAAGTCTCCAGTTGCCTCAATAGACCCAATATAGAAAGGAGCATCCGGTTCCTGTGGGAAGCTAATCTTGAAATTGGAGCCCGCCTGTTCGATATAGAACCGATAGGAATTGGTAATGTCGGATTCTACAAAGCGGTCATATCCCACTGGTCCGCAACTTGGCTCGCAGACTCTGATCGGCTGGACGATTCTGTGGCAGGTCTCGGATTGTCGTCTTCGCTGTGAGCGCCACCAACCAGTCAAGTCGGTGGAGACACAGAGTTTGTTTAATTCACGCACGCGGTTATCCAAGTCAGGATTCACATCCAGGATTAAATCGGAGACTTTTTGCAGCTCAAGGGCAAAGGAGTGAAAATAACCGCAAGCTTCCTTGGGTTGGGGAGTGGTTAGAAACTGGATCACCAACTGTTCGAGAAAGTCTCTGAATAGATCCTGGTCAACGCTGGCGTTAAGGTCATCGCCCCATCTTCGGAACTCGGCATAGATATTCAATTCTGCGAAGTTCAGCATGAACTCTAGCGTCTGCATATCCAGCTTATCGAGATCCAATTCGTAGCCCATTTCGCTTCGGAATTTCTCAAGGAACTTATCCCGCATCTGTGGATCCTGCTTCGCCCAGACAATCCATTCGATCTGCTTGAGCAGGTCGGCGAGATTTGCCGAATCAGCCCAGTACTCACTAAAGTGCCGGACTTCTCCGACCAGGACGTTTCCTGCCCCATCGTTGGTGACAGGCTGAGGAACTCCCTCGACTCCCATCGTGAACAGGGAGTTTCGCCCAGGGTCCTCGATCGGCAACGGCAAGTGGATTTCAAGCTCTGCCGGGTAGCGGAAAACCAGACCACTTGGCTCCAGCAGTATCCCTGGGAAGATGTTCGTACCCAGTGTATCCACGGGCCGCGATCCCAGGCAGGTCATCGTGATCTCCCTTGAGGTCAGAAGCGCATAGGGTGGGACGGAGAGATTTACCTGATTACCCATGCAGTCTTCCAGGACCAACGAGCCCCCCTCGGAACCGACTTCGGCCGAGACGCTTTCGCGTCTGTCCAGTACGGCTTCGCCGGGCCGTTCGGTGAAGAGAAACTCTCCAAGACTGGATCCTTCAACGCTATAGGGCATCTCTCCGTCCGTGTAAACGAGCCGGAGCGGTTCTCCCAGGCCCTGCCAGAACCGGAGGATCCCACTAGCATTCTCTTCCTGGACCGGTGCTATGAAGATGAGGCGAGTCAAGAACTCACCAATTGGACTGGGTCCCGTTGCCACTTGGGGCAGGACGATGAGCGTATCCAGAAGTGGATCCTCCACGTTGGCAACTGGCAGTGTGGTCAGAACGGAATGCCTCCGGCTATTCTGGGAGAGCTTCAGCGTAATCGGTACGAAGCTGCCATTGCTCTCGATCTCCAGCAACCCGACGAATCGAGGTGCCAGCTGAAACACTTCTCCAACAAACTTCGCCAGATGAGCCCCAGCCGCCAACTGATGACTCGATTCCGACTGCAACCTTCCATTGGCATCATGCAGCCTCAGCTTCAGGTTCAAAGGTACGGAGTTGGGATTCACCACAGCGAACCCGGTAGAAGTGTCACGCGTGTCTACGAAGAAGCGTGCTTTCGTCATCCTGGGAGATGCACCCACTCCCGCTTCAGAGACTGGATCCGCTCCGTCTGTAAACCGAAAGATTGCGCTCCCCGAGGGCAGATTCCCTGCCGTCACCTGAATTCGAGCGTAGCCGACGCCCAGAGCTCCCGCAGAGGGTGTGACAAAGTCCGTGAAGAAGGTTCCGTGCGGGGCAAGAACAAAAGGGAAACTCGAAGCCACGGTATCCCCCGACTGAAGCTCGAGCTTATTCCCTTCTGACGAAAACAACTGAATCGAACCTTCCGTGCGGACCGATGAGGGGTTGATGAGTATGAGCTGAGTCGAAAAACCGGGACCTGCTCCCAGGTGAGGAAAGATGAACTCAGAAGATGAATCGGTATCCAAAGCCAGATCCACTACCGGAAGCGTGGTCAGCAAAGGTTCTCCAAAGGGGTTCACTGATTGCCTTAGAGTTACTGCCGCAACCTTGTTGCCACTTCCAGTGACCTCGAAGCTCAGGCTTCCGGTGAAACCTCCGGGGACATTCTCGAAGAGTTCGCTGACGAACCGCGCCACATGTTGATGGGGACCCAGACTGAAGTTGTCGATTCCGTCAATCAGATGACCCTCCCGATCGCGTAGAGCCAAATTCAATTTCAGCGAAATGCCCGAAGGGTTTGCCAGTGCAATCCCCGTCCCCACATCCCTGTCCTGTTGGACGAAGATGCGTCCTCGGGAAAGCGGAACACCAGCTTCCACTCCTGCTTCGGAAACCAGTATGCCCTCTGGGTTGGTGATACTGAACAGGGAGCTTGCAACGGGGCTTCCACCTATACTTTCCCTTTCGAATTCGGCAAAGCCCACCTTCAAGTCCGCTGCCAGAGAAACCGAGACAAAGGCTAAGAGAACTCCAAGTCGCACAAGATTGGCACGGTTCATTATGCCCCACCCCTCCTTTTCCAAATCCTCCTCCGCAGATTCTCCTAATTAGGAAGAAGCCTATCCCCATGCTCGCGGCAACTTAATTGTTGAGTCAAGCATTAATTCATCTAAAGATACAACCATCTGGAAAGAGTCGCGGCTCAACTGCCACAACCGGCACTGAATTTGTTTCTCTGCACCTGAAGAGTGTAGCGATCGCCGCCCGGGGAGGTATCACCGGGTGGGATGCTTGGAGGCCAAGCTGTCAAGTCTGCTACAGGGGCGGACTCTCGGCCCCTGCGGTATCTCCGTCGAAACTCCATTCCGCATGGCAGCCAGGCTAGCTATCTAGTAGGAAGAGGGGTACCAGGTTGAAGAGGATCCAGGGGTCTAAGGCGTCGATTGCGATCCCGATTCAGATAGCGATTTCGATTCGGATGAAGAAGACAAGAATCCCCAACCCGGCGCGCCGCAGCTAACGATAGGCAAACCACCTGAGCGCTGCTGATTGGCGCCTCTCGATGACCCTGACCGATGCCCCAAAGCCCTGTGAACCAGGGCCTATCCGATGACCAGGAGCAAGTCCTTCGGCTCGACGTGCTGTCCGACCTGTGCCGGGATCCTGGTGATCCTTCCACTGACGGGGGCGTAGACGGTGGTCTGCATCTTCATCGCCTCCATGACCAGCAGCTTGTCCCCTTTGTGGACCTGTTGAGCGGATTCAACGGCGATGGAAGTCACAGCCCCTGGTATCGGGGCTCCGACATGTCCCTCTTCGCCGGGATCTGCCTTCTCCCGGGGCTCCTCCTTAGCCTCCAGCGAGTGATCGCGTACGGTAACCGATCGCGGCTGGCCGTTGAGTTCGAAGAATACCGAGCGGGTTCCGTCGTCATGGGGTTCACTCATCGTCAGGTACTTGATGATCAGTGTCTTGCCCTGCTCGATCTCGACCGAAATCTCATCGCCCTGTTTCATCCCGTAGAAGAACTGCCTGGTCGGAAGCGTGCTTAGATCACCGAAGCGTTTCCGTTCTTCTTCGTATTTCGCGAAGACTTCGGGATAGAGCAGATAGCTCAGGATGTCACCGGAACTTGGAATGCGGCTGATCTTCTTCTTGAGTTCTGCCGCCACAGCCTCCATGTCGGCTGGTTCCAGGTTTGCGCCCGGCCGGGTCCCGATGGGCTTTCGGCCCTGCAGGATCAGCTGGCTGATTCTGTCCGGCCAGCCTCCGGGTGGGAGCCCGAGAGATCCCATGAACATATCGATGACTGAATTGGGGATGGTCAACCGATGATCCGGACCCAACTGCTCAAAGTCCTTGACCGAGATCCCGTGAGTAACCAGAAACAGTGCCAGATCTCCGACGACCTTACTGGAGGGGGTCACTTTTACGATATCGCCGAAGGCCATGTTGACGTCGGCATAGGTACGTGCGACTTGGGGCCAACGGTCTCCCAGTCCCATCGCCGCGGCCTGGGCCTTGAGATTGGTGAACTGCCCTCCGGGCATTTCATGGAGGTAGACTTCCGCCGTCCCGGTCCGCGGTGCTTCATCGAATGGCTGGTACCACTCGCGCACGACTTCCCAGTAATCGGCCGCGCGGTCCAGGCTCTCCAGTTTCAGCCCCGTTTCCCGCTCGGTGTTACTCAACGCAGCGACCAATGAATTCAAGTTGGGCTGGCTGGTTGTTCCGCTCATCGGTCCCAACGCGGCATCAGCCACATCAGCTCCCGCCTCGGCGGCCTTCAGGATCGACGCGGCGTTCAACCCGCTGGTATCGTGGGTGTGGAAATGTATCGGTAGGCCGATCTCCTCTCGAAGTGCCTTGACCAGTTTCTCAGCGGCGTACGGCCGGACCAGGCCAGCCATATCCTTGATGGCCAGAATGTGGGCTCCCATCCGCTCCAGTTCCCTGGCCAGATCGATGTAGTAGCGAAGGGAGTATTTGTCTCGTCGTTGGTCGAGGATGTCACCGGTGTAGCAGATCGCGGCCTCACAGATCTTGCCCGTTTTTCGTGTCGCCTCCATTGAAATCTGCATGTTCGGCAAATAGTTCAGTGAGTCGAAAATCCGAAAGATATCGATGCCACGCACTGCCGCTTCAGCGATAAATTCCTGCACTACATTGTCCGGATATGCTGTATAGCCGACGGCATTGGAGGCCCGCAAGAGCATCTGGAAACAGATGTTGGGAATCGTTTCGCGAAGCTCATCCAGCCGGTGCCACGGGTCTTCGCGCAAGAAACGAAGGGCCACATCAAACGTTGCTCCACCCCACATCTCGAGACTGTAAAGTCCCGCCATCTCGTGCGCTACAAATCTTGCGATCCGCATCATGTCGTGAGTCCGCATCCGGGTGGCCATCAGCGATTGATGTGCGTCTCGAAAGGTGGTGTCCGTTATCAGGAGGTGCTTCTGCTCTCGGGTCCATTCGGCGAATTTTTCGGCTCCCATCTGGTCGAGCAACTGACGGGTACCCGGCGGAGGCGACCCTGCGGGTGATGACGGAACTGGCGCTTCTCGGGTTAAGAGTGGAGGCTTACGGCCTTTCATTTCCGGGTTACCGTTGACAATCACCTCTCCGAGATAAGTCATGAGTCGGGTTGCGCGATCGCGACGGGCGGTGAACCGGAACAGTTCGCGAGTTTCGTCCAGAAATGAAGTCGTCACGGCGCCGTTCTGGAACGCCTGGTGATTGACAACGTTTTCCAGGAACGGGATGTTGGTTCGAACGCCACGGATCCTGAATTCACGTAAGGCGCGGTCCATACGATCGCAGGCCTGTTTGAAGGTTCGGGCCCGAGCCGTAACCTTGACCAGCAGCGAATCGTAGTATGGAGTGATCACCGCACCACCATAAGCCGAGGCACCGTCTAGTCGAATGCCGAAACCTGCCGGAGACCGGTAGGTGGTTAGCCGTCCATAATCGGGAACGAAATTGTTGTCTGGATCCTCGGTTGTGACTCGACACTGCAGGGCATGGCCCGAGACCTGGATTTCTTCGCCTGTCTTCGGCAGTCCGAGCTCTTCACCGAAGAGTTCTGCCCCCTGGGCAATCTGAATCTGGCTACTGACCAGGTCCACGCCGGTGATCTCTTCGGTGACCGTGTGCTCCACCTGGATCCGCGGGTTCACCTCGATGAAGAACCACTCGTTCGAGTCAGCATCGAGCAAGAACTCAACTGTCCCGGCGTTCCGGTACCGGACTTGCCGGGCGATTCGGAGTGCAGCATCACAGATTTCGCGCTTGATTTTAGGATCCAGGTTCTGTGCCGGGGCCACCTCGATCACCTTCTGATGTCTCCGCTGAACGGTGCAGTCGCGCTCATGAAGATGGATCACGTTGCCGTACTGATCTCCCAGGATCTGAACCTCGATATGGCGGGCACGCCGGATGAAGCGCTCCACGAAGACCGCACGATTGCCGAACGCGGCCGCGGCCTCCATCTGGGCTTCCTCCAACTTTGAAGCCAGTTCCTCCGGAGTGTCCACAATCCGCATGCCACGTCCGCCCCCTCCAAACGCCGCTTTGACAATCAGGGGGAAACCGATCTCGGTAGCAACAGCTTCAACTTCAGACTTCGACGAGATCGAGTGTTCTGTGCCTGGAACGACCGGCACGCCAGCTTCAACTGCAATTCGTCGTGCGGAAGTCTTATCTCCAAGGATCTCCAGAGTCTTGGCGTCAGGGCCGACGAACGTCAGGCCGACTTTCTCGCAAGCCGATGCCAACGCGGGGTTCTCGGCCAGGAAACCGTAACCGGGATGCACGGCATCGACTCCCGTATCCAACGCCAGGCGAATAGCCCCTTCGATATCCAGGTAAGCCTCGACCGGGCCTTTTTCTATTCCGATTTGATACGCTTCGTCCGCTTTGAAACGGTGAAGGCTCAAGCGGTCCTGTCCGGAGTACACAGCCACGGTCTGCAAACCCAGTTCGTTAGCTGCACGGAGAATACGAATCGCAATCTCACCGCGATTCAGTGCCATCAGTTTCTTCATAATTGGTCCCAACCTGCCGTTCTCTGAGGATCCCTTGTGGTGGAAAGACAGTCATCATTCTAACCGACTTTCAGATAATTGCCTGAGGTTACCATCCGGTCGAGTATCTCGGCCTTACTGGAGCTTTCCCGACCCGCGTACTTCTACTCACCACCTGAGACCCTGAACCCACCACCGGTATCGTCGAGTCATGTCCCATTCGGAATTTGAACCCTTCAGCGTTGCTGGCGGTCTGACATGAAGTGTGGACTCTAGCCTATATCGACATGAGCCGGAAGTTGAAAGAGGCGGCTTTCCGCAACTGTTCCCCGGCTCGAGGAGGGTTGAAATGCGATTCTCTTACATAGTCTTAACTCTTCTCTTCACTCAAACCTTTGCCCTCGGCGCCAATACTAAACCAGGGGTCGAGTACAAGCTTCTGGCGACCAACAAGACCTCAACTATGGAGAAGGAACTGAATGAAGCTGCCGCCGAAGGCTTCCATTTCAGCGCGGTTATGGGTGGGGATACAGCGTTTGGTGGATCTGAGCTTGTCGTCATCATGAAACGGAATCCCGAGCAGAACCAGGCCGGGCGATATCAGTACAAGCTGCTGGCGACGAACAAGACGTCCACTATGCAGGAGGAGCTTCAGGAAGCCGCTGAGAGAGGTTTCGAGTACTGTGGTCAGACCGTGTATTCCTCCAGCTTTGGCGGTAGCGAGGTTGTCCTCATTCTGCAGCGGGATGAAAACAGGAATTCTGCGGGAACCTTCAAGTACGAGTTGCTGGCAACCAGCAAGACCTCGACCATGCAGAGTGAACTGAGACAAAAAGCACAGGACGGGTTTGAACTGGTCGGCTTAACCGTGGGCCAGACCAGTTTTGGAGGGAATGAACTGGTCGTGATTCTCAAAAGCAGTGTCAATTGAGTTGCCGGCAGAGAAGGTCGTCGCAACGACACTTTCTCATGAAGGAGACAATCGTCACGATTGTGACCAGTTGAAGCCGTATGCTGCCCCGGAGGCGCACTAATGCTCGCCGAGATCGGAAGCTTTAGCAAAGTTGCGTCTGATCGAAAGGTATATCCAATCGAAGAGTTAAGTTCTTCTTGTAACAGAGCCGGCCAGGCACCAAAAGGCGCGCCCAGAAGGAGCGGGAGCTATTGGCCAACCCTTTCGAGAAATTCGCTCACAACCTGAGAAAACCGGCTCGGCTGCTCAATAAAAGAGAAGTGCCCGGCATCCTTGATTACCTGAAGTTGAGCGTTGGGAAAGGCACTCACGTACGACCGCGTGGCTTCTTCGGACTGCAGATCATTCGCACCGTGGATGACCAATACCGGTGCATCGACTTTTCCAAGTGCCGCTCGATAATCATGCCGCTGACCCATGCTGAAATACATCGCATGGACCATCCAACCACCCGCCTCTCTTTGCTCTGGAAGATCCATCGTGCTGGCAATACGGTAGTATTTCCCAAATTCTCGATTGATCGCTTTGAGATCTTCCTCCGACTTGCTGAAGATGTCAGCAAAGTTGAAATATTCTTCCATGAAAGCATCAAATCCGTTCTGCATTTCAGCTGGCAAACGATTCCTGATCAGTTGAAAAAGATCCCGTTCCTGCGGCATCACCAGAACATCGGCGGGAGAGATGAGAACTAGAGCGGATACCTTTTCAGGGAACTCTGCAGCATACAGAGCTGAAAGGAATCCTCCCCAGGAATGACCGATC
>CP070717.1:3268401-3271410 GCA_020350445.1 Acidobacteriota bacterium
ATGACTGCTGCGGGGAGAGATCTTGGTCCGAACCTTTGGATCTCGGCCGATTGGGAGGTCGATTTCACCTTTCGGAGGCTGCAGTCTGCCGTAGAGCAGTGCGAGGTATGTTTTCTGTACCTCCCGTCGTTCGAACTGGGCGGCAAGGAAATCGTGTGCCGATTCATTCTTGGCGACGAGAATGACACCGGAGGTCCCCTTGTCGAGTCGGTGGACGATACCGGGGCGGATGGTCTCCTGGCGCGAGATCTGTTCGAAATGAAAGGCGAGTGCATTGGCCATGGTTCCTGACCAGTTACCCGCCCCCGGATGCACAACGAGCCCTGCAGGTTTGTCGATGACGATCAGGTCTTCATCCTCGAACAGGATCGAAAGGGAAATCGGTTCGGGGATCAGTTCCGTGGGTTCGGGAGGCAAGGGGTGTACCGTTACGGCCTGGCCGGGTGCCAGGACGAAACTCGCTTTTCGAGGGACTCCATCGACGCTGACACGCTCGGCTGCGATCCAGCGCTGGACGGCACTTCGGCTGGCCGTTTCGATGGACTGGGCAATGAACACGTCAAGACGTGTGCCTGTATCCACTTCTCCGGTGACCAGATGAATCTTATCCACGTTTCTTGCCTTGAGCGTGAACCTTGCGCCTCCAAAAATAGAGCAGGAGTGCGACAGGGACAACGAGCAGGCTGATGAACTGGGAAGTGGAGAGTAATCCGTCGAAGAGGAAGCCGCGGTCGACATCTCCCCTGAAGAACTCGAGGCCGAAACGAAGGACTCCGTAGGCGGCCAGGTAGGTGCACAGGATCTGGCCGGAAAACTGACGTCTGTGGAAGGCCCAGAGCAGGGCGAGAAACAGGCCAAATGTGGCGAACGACTCGTAGAGCTGGTAAGGATGCAGGGCAACGTTGAGAGGAACCCCAACGACCTGGTGTGCATACTCACTGGTGAAGGTAACCCCCCAGGGAAGATCAGTCTTCAGGCCGTAGTCGCATCCCGCAGCGAAGCAGCCCAATCTCCCGATCGCCTGGCCGAGGGCAATCGCCGGAGCGGCCGCGTCCCCAACGGTCCAGAATGGCACGCCCTTAGTCCGGTGGGAAAAGATGACACTACCGAAGATCGCACCCAGTAGCCCTCCGTAGAAGACGCCACCCGCCTGAAGGAACTCCAGGCTGACAAGCCGACTGGGATTAGACAGGTAGTAGTCGAGAGAAGTCAGTACCATCAGCAGCTTGGCGCCGATGATCGAACTGAGCACGATGACGAAGCCGAGGTCCCAGCACACCTTTCTGGGAATTCCATCCCGTTCGGCCAACCTGGCTGCAACGGAGATCGCGACCAGCAGGGCGGTGGCCAGCAGAAGACCATAGGTATGGATCGGGATGGGGCCAATCTCGATAAGCTTCGGTAGCATCAGTCTGTACGATGGAATGAGAAAAGGGCCGGTTGCAGCTTCAGGCTGACCCGACCCCAAAACAGAGCAAACCTACTTGTGGGCCTCTTCAGCTTCTCGCTTCGCTTCTTCGATAACCTTCTCAGCGATGTTGTGAGGCACGATGTCGTAGTGAGAGTTCTCCATATGGAAGCTCCCTCGTCCGCCGGTCATGGAAGTCAGGGATGGCTGATAGTTGAGCATTTCGGCCATCGGCACCTGTGCTCTGATTACCTGCGTGCTGCCCTTGATGTCCATGCCCTGGATTCGGCCTCGACGGCTGTTGAGGTCACCCATGATGTCGCCGGCATTCTCCTCGGGAGCGTAGACTTCGACATTCATAACGGGCTCGAGCAGGACCGGCCTGGCCTTCTCCATCGCCTTCTTGAAGGCAATGCCTCCGGCAATTTTGAACGCCATTTCGGAAGAGTCGACATCGTGATAGGAACCGTCATAGAGGACCACCTTGAAATCGACAACTGGAAAGCCTGCGAGGTAACCCCGCTCGGCTGCCTCCAAGATACCCTTTTCCACGGCGGGAATGTAGGTCTTGGGAATCGAGCCACCAAAGATCTCATCAACGAACTGGAATCCACTGCCCCGTTCCATTGGTTCCATCTTGATCTTGCAGTCTCCGAACTGCCCATGACCGCCAGTCTGTTTTTTGTGGCGACCCTGGACATCGGCTGCTCCGACGATCGTTTCACGATACGGAACCTTCGGCGTTCTGAGCAGCACTTCGACGCCGTACTTCTTCTTCAGCTTCGCGACGGATACCTCGATATGGAGCTGACCCGAGCCAGAGAGCAGGAATTCCTGTGTCTGGGGATCACGGGTGAACCGCAGAGCGGGATCCTCCTCCATGATCCGGGCAACGGCGCTGCTGATCTTCTCCTCGTCACCACGCGAGGCAGGTTCTATGGCGAAACTGATGGAAGGTTCGGGATAGACGACCTTGGAAATGGTTGAACCGAATCCGGCAGTGGCCAGCGTGTCACCGGTCGTCGTCTCTTTCAGCTTGAGTATGCCACAGATATCGCCCGCGTTTGCCTTCTCGAGGGCATCATGGGCTTTACCCTGGAATCCTTGCAGGGTGCCGAGTCGCTCATCTGAACCCTGGTTGAGATTCCTTACGGAAGAGTCCGAGCTGAGTGTCCCCGAGTAGACCTTGATCAGGTTGATCCGACCCGCGAATGGATCGGCCAGGGTCTTGAAGACAAAGGCGACGGGTTTGCCCTCCGCCTTGACTTCGATGGTGCACTCTTCTTCGGTCTTCGTGTCGACGGCCTTGACCGGGCCCCTCTGCAAGGGGTTCGGGCAGAGTTCCACGACTGCGTCGAGCAGGTTCGTCACTCCCACGTTATGGGAAGCGCCGGTACAAAATACCGGGTAGATCGCACCCGATTGGATCGATGATTTCAAACCGCCGATGATCTCTTCGTCCGAGAGTGTCCCCTCTTCGAAGAACTTCTCCATCAAATCATCATCGCTTTCTGCGATCATCTCAATGAGCTGTTCCCGCTGAGAGTCAACCTCGGCCTTGAGGTTTGCCGGGACTTCTTCTTCCCTGTAGCTGCCGTTAC
>CP070717.1:3271510-3281160 GCA_020350445.1 Acidobacteriota bacterium
ACTGACGGAGGAAGTTCACCTGCAGGAAGTTCAACGGATCCACATAGGGATTGCGCAGACGAATGGACTCCCGTAAAACCCGGGCCCGGTCAAGCAACTGAGGCTGTTCGGTGATCTCGAGCAGTGCATCGCAGGAGAGCTCGTACTCCTTCTCAATCCTCGCAAAGTTCTTCTCGCCCAAATCAGCCGGTTCGACCAGCGACGCGTACTCGCGGGCGATATAGAGATCGGCCTTGGCAAGCGACATCTGTCCATTGTCGATCAGGCTCGAGAAGAAGGGCCACTGACGATACATCTTTCTCAGGATTTCCAGCCCCCCGGTTCCCTCGTTCTGAATGAAACCATGAAGCGCACTGCCCAAACCGAACCAGGCGGACAGGAGAAAGCGGGACTGGGTCCAGGAGAAGACCCAGGGAATCGCTCTCAAGTCCCTGAGCCCTCTTCCCGATGGGCGTTTGACAGGACGAGAGCCGATACTGAGATGCTCGATCACATCGATCGGTGTCGCCATGAAGAAAAACTGGGGAAACTCCGGGTTCTCCCAGACAAACTCACGATACGTGTCGTACGAGGTCTGTGAAAGTACCGCCGTCGCCGCTTCCCATTCTGGTGGAACCGATCTGTCCGATAGCTTGAGCAGAGAAGATGCCTGCAGCGTAGCGCTGATCAACTGCTCGAGGTTGCGCTGAGCGATTGTCGGATTCGAATACTTGTTAGCGATGACTTCACCCTGCTCGGTGATGCGCATCTCACCCGAGGCGACGCTGTGGGGTTGCGCCAGAATGGTTCGATAGCTGAGACCTCCACCCCGGTCGATCGGACCGCCCTTTCCATGGAAGAAGCGGATCTTGAGGCTGTGTTTCGAGGCCAGGGCGCAGACAGCCCGCTGGGCACGGTTCAGTTCCCAGTTTGCAGTCAGGTAGCTGCCGTCCTTGTTGGAATCTGAATAGCCCAGCATGACTTCCTGAACATCATTCCGACTGCTGAGGATCTGGCGGTAAACGGGATCGCTAAACCACTCTTCGAGCAGGCTCGTACAGCGCCGCAGGTCTTCGATCGTCTCAAAGAGAGGAACGAAGTCGAGCCGACTCGTCCATTTTCCCCCTTTGGAGGAGACAAGCCCGGATGTCGATCCAAGCAGAATGGCATTCCACAAATCGATGGGACGATGTGTCATGCTGATGATGTAGCGACTGCAGGAATGCTGACCGTATTGATCCTGGATCCGCCGGATGGCCCGGAACTGGTCCAGGACCTCCCCGAGGACACCCTCGGGGTGTCCCAGTGGTGGTAGCTTGCCAAGCGACTCCCGGATGCTGGCAAGGTGCTTCCTGGGGCTGCGCTTCAACTCAGCGGGTTTCTTCCCAAGATCTTTGAGCAGGGCGACCGAGGCCGTTTCAAGCTTCTTTGAGTGATCCCTGAAATCGAGGGCAGCCAGGTGGAAGCCAAAGATCCTGACCTGGTAGATGAGGTCTTTTAAGAGACCTTCAGCGGATCGGACGACGCCTGAGGCACGAAGGCTATCATCCAGAACCTGCAGCAGTTCAAGAAGCTCGCCGGCGCTCCGGAAACCATCCACCTGCCGGTTGATCGTATTCTCCAGCCGAAGGGAAAGCATCCGAAGATAGCGGCGGTAGATCTCGTGCGGTTCGACGTTGACATCCTCGGGACGCTCGAGGAAGAGTCCGTACATGATTTCTTCGTCGATTTCCTCCACCAGACTCGCCGTCGGGGGAGCCAATCGATCTGAGAGGCTGAGTTGGGCGCCCAGTCTCTCCACTGCCTCGGAATAGTACTGAAGGATGAGTTTGTGCTGGAACTCCAGTGTCCTGAGACTGAGCCGGGGAGTGACCGCCGGATTGCCGTCCCGGTCTCCTCCAACCCAGGAGCCGAAGGTGAGCACGAGGGGCATGTTGCGGTCCCCGGTTACGCGTTCGAGTTCACGATAGAAGAGGGGGACTGAAGGGACGATCGATTTCTGAAAAACGAACAGCACCCGTTCCATCTCTTCTTCGAGTGTGGGGCGTCGTGAACGGATCTGTTCGGTCAACCACAGGTTCTCGAGTGTCGCCAGAAGATCCTCTTCAGCGCTGCGTTTCTGCCCAGGGTGAAGACTCGAGGCCTGGACTGAGTCGTACTGTTTATTCAGGCGAAGGAGGTGGTCGGTGACACTGGTCCTGCGTGCTTCTGTCGGGTGTGCCGTCAGAACCGGCTGAACGGAGAGTTCCCTGAGAAACTCGAGAACGTCTCCATCACCGTTCTGAGAAGCGAGCTCCTGAACCCTTTTGAAGCCAGCTGCCAATGAGCCTTTATAGGGTTCTTCTGCGGCCGTCTCCTGGAGAATGCGACGCTGTCTTTGACGTTCTTCAGCGAGGTTGACCAGCTGAAAATAGACCGTGAAGGAACGGGCGATTGAATCGGCTGATCGCAGGTCCAGACCGGCGATCAGGTGTTCGATGCTATGCCGTTCTTCAAGGGAAGGGGATTCACGGAGGGTTCTTGCTGTCTTGCGAAGGGTCTCGACCAACTCGAAGGTTTCCAGACCAACTCTTTCGCGAATCACCTGGCCAAGATAGGAGGTCAGTTCACGGACCTCGCGCTTCAACTCGGGATACATAACTGTACATCCTAACCTAAGTTACGCTGGCGAGAAGTAAGAAACGTGGAGTCTTAAACCCCTACTGTTGTTCGAAGTGGAGAAGACGCCCGCCTCCAGAGCGAAACGGGCGTCATTTAAGGGCTTACCTGATTTCGGAAAAGTCGGTGGAACTGAGAAAAGAGGCATGAATCACTGAGACGGTATCCAACCATCTGGGATCATTCTTGATGCGATTCCAGTCTGGATTTGCCCCAAACTTCGCCCAGGCCTGGGTTCGGTCTGCCATGTCTTTAAAGGCCACCATGTAGGTCAAGTGCGGCAGCCGGTCTCCGAACAGACCCTCGCCGAAAAAGACCAGTTTCATTCCACAATCACGGAAGATTTTGATCTCTTCCTGATTGAACATATCGATCTTGGCGGCGGACTTCACCCCATTCTTCGCCTCGTAACAGCGCAACTCGAAGAGATGCCCTCCGTCGATTCCCTCGGGCACCTCAATCTTGGGATGACCCGCGAACGCCTTCATCACCGAGGAGCGCATCCGAATGTAGGGAAGGTCAACCGATTCAAAGGCCTTCCATCGCTCCTGGTGAGCTGAACTGGCTGCCAAATCGGTATTGGCCTGCACTTTTGAGAGATCGGAGTAGGGAATCAGGACGACCAGCGCGGGGCTATCCTGACCCGAAACGATATTGAAGCAGCCGATCGGCCCGTCAGCCTGTGCCTTCAACACCGGTAAGAGGTTTTCTTTGAACAGTGTCCGGGTTGCACCCACATCCAGGTCGTTTCTCAGTTCATAGGTCCGAAGTTCATAGTAGGAGACAGCTCCTGCCGCTTGGGCGCCCTGTGTCAATGATGCGCCCACGACTCCTGCCAATCCTGCTTTTCCAAACTGTCGTCGATTCATTACGGCCTCCTCTTTTGACTGCAGCGGGCTTCTATCGGATCGTTGGCAGAGAACAGATCCTCAAATGTCCCGATTCGCATCTTCCCCTTCTCGAATTACCTTCCATTTACCGCTCCCCACTCACGGTAACCCGTGGAAACTTCGCCTGCCGGGTGCGACAATATAAGAAGTACTCATCTTACTGGATCGGCTGCAGGATTCAAGAAGCGGTGTTTATGAGAAGGAGACTCAATGAGACTCGGAAACTTCGCGGAACTCTCCATCGGTGTGATCGAACTTGGTCCGACGCTGCTCTTTTATGAACGCTTGGGGTTTGAGAAGCTCGATCAGAATCTCGAGCCCTGGCCCTGGGCCGTCCTGACGGATGGAGTAATCACTCTCACGTTGAGTCAGGCTTCCAGCCCCTCTTTGCCGGTTCTAAACTACTTTGCTTCTGATATGGACAGTCGAATCGAGACGCTGAGAAAGTCGGGTGTCGAGATCGTCAACCTGCACGATGATGAGATCACCGAGGTCCGGGGTGGGGTAGCTGCTCCGGATGGAATCGACATCTCCCTGCTGCAGCATGCTGCCAAGTCGATCCCGCAGCCTCCGGGTGAGAGTTGCGTGAAATGCGGGGTTTTCGGGGAGCTTGCGTTTCCGGTTAAGGATCTTTCCCGCTCGGTCAAGTTTTGGCGAGACGTCGGGTTCGAGACAGAGCGGACGAGTCGGTTGCCCTATCCCTGGGCTGTGTTGACCGACGGGCTCTTCACGCTGGGATTCTACGAGACATCCGATCTGAGCGGGGCGGCCTTGGTCTACTACTCGGACAACGTGCAGGATCGTGTTGAACAGCTGGCGGCAGAAGGCTTTTCGCTGGAACGAGCATTACCGAGCCCCGATATGGGGATAGGGCGTGTGGGAATCCATCCTCCAGATGGGCAGGTGAGGATCCTGCTCGACTACCGTTCTTGACGTTCGTCTGCAGAGCCTACGTTTCTTCGTCCGGAGAGAAGAGACTGCGCTGACTTTTCGGGGCGGCTGTTCGGTCCGAGATCGGGGTCACGTTGTTGGAAGACTCTTCTTCTTCTTCAATCTGTGAGCTGTCTTGCTCAGGTTCTTCGTCGGCGGGTGCGGATTCCTCACCCGTCCGGTTCCGGTAGACGGTTTCTGAAATCAGCCGTGCGCTCGAGACCTTGTGTTTCGAGACCGTGATCCCGTTGGCCCCTCGACCCTTCACCAGAATGTCATCAAACCTCACGTAAATGTCGGTCTTGATACGGGGCTTTTTCCGCAACTTGACGTGAGCATGAATCCCCGCTTCCCCATCGGTGAACAGCAGGACGCGGGTCTTATCCGAACTCCCCAGCTCGTAGCGGCGATCCCGGGTGTAACCGCCCACCTGGAAGCGTTTGGCGTAGCTTCGACCCGATTTCTGGTCTTCATAGACCATGTTGAACGTCTTCTCCCGACTCTCGAGGTTGAAGACTTCGGAGTGAACGATGTTTTCACCCACGTAACGCCGGTCGGCGACCCTGACTACGAACAGGCCGCCATCTTCCAGGACCACCAGGACATCGTCGAGCAGGGAACAGGGGCCGATCTCCGGCGCATCCTTGAGGTCGGTGCCGATAAATCCGGCTCGCGGCTCGACATAGAGTTTCTCGGTTCGTTCAACAACCGTTACGGCTTCAACAGCTTCAAAATTGGTGATCTTGGTTTTACGTTCCTGCCCCTTGCCGTACTTCTCGATCAGATGATCGATGAACTGGATCGTATAGTTGGTCAGATTGCGCAGGTCCTTCTTGACCCGTTTGATTTCTTCATCGATCTTGAGCAGTTCTTCCTTGGCCTTCTGCGAATCCCAGGCGCTGATCCGGCGGATCTTGACCTCCGTCAGGTACACCAGATCATCTTCGGTCACGGGCCGGCGCAAGTTAGAGAGATGGGGTTCAAGGCCCTTATCGATCTCGTAGAGTACATCGACCCAGGTCTCACACTTTTCAATGCGGAGATAGATCCTGTTCTCGATGAAGATCTGGACCAGGCTCTTGAGATGCCACTGGGTTTCCAGCCGGTCGAGTTCGATTTCCAGGTCAAGCTTCAGGAGCGCTCGTGTTCTCTCTGTGTTTTCAGACAAGATCTCTGAGACGCTGGACATGATCGGATGTCCGTCCTTGATCACCGTGCAGTTGGAGGCGAGGCTGACCTCACAGTCGGTGAATGCAAAGAGCGCATCTTCGGCCTTGTCCATATCGACGCCGCGCTGAAACGACACTACGATTTCGATGTCTGCAGCGGAATTGTCCTGGATGTTGGCAACCTTGATCTTTCCCTTGTCACTGGCCTTTAGAATGGAGTCGATCAGGCCTTCCGTTGTGGTCCCGTAAGGGATTTGCCGGATGATGATTGTCTTTCCGCTCCCCCGTTCAGTTACCGCACGGACCTTGACCCTGGAACCGAAGGCGCCTTCTTGGTAGTCTTTGACCTCGATCAAGCCACCGGTTTGAAAGTCGGGGAAAAGCGAGAACTCCTCCCCCCTCAGGTAGGCCTTCTGGGCCTCGAGTAGTTCGATGAAATTGTGAGGCAGGATCTTCGTGGACAGGCCTACCGCAATTCCCTCCGCACCCTGAGCGAGAAGCAGGGGGAAACGCACAGGAAGCGTGATCGGCTCGTTGTTGCGGCCGTCATAGGATTTCTTGAATTTCGTCAGGTGAGGCGCGAAAACGACCTCTTTTGCAAAGGGCGTGAGTCGGGCCTCGATATACCGGGCTGCCGCAGGCGCATCGTTGGTGACCGGATCTCCCCAGTTGCCCTGGGTATCGATCAGAAGTCTCTTCTGCCCGATACCGACCATGGCAGAGTAAATCGATGCATCCCCGTGAGGATGGTACTTCATGCTATGGCCAACCAGGTTTGCGACCTTGTTGTAACGCCCGTCTTCGTTCTCCCACATCGAGTGAAGGATTCTTCGCTGTACGGGCTTGAGGCCATCCTCGATATCGGGTATCGCCCGATCGGTGATGACATACGATGCGTATTGGAGGAAATAATCCCGAAACGTCTCTTCCACACCCAGGGTCGATTCCGAATCGGAACGATGAGACGGCGGGTCCTTGCGCTTACTCATGCTTTGACTGACTTTCTGCCAGATCGATTGGCTCAGTGACCAGGTTCTCGGTAATGAAGTCTCTTCTTTCCGGAGTGTTCTTCCCCATGTAGTAGGAGAGGAGGTCCTTGATCTTCATTCCCGGAGGAATCTCGACCGTTTCGAGCCGAATCCCTTCACCGATAAACGCCCCAAACTCATCGGGTGAGATTTCGCCCAGCCCCTTGAAACGAGTGATCTCGGAATTTTTTCCCAGGTCCGTCAGGGCGATCAGCTTCTCCCGCTCGCTGTAACAGTAACGGGTCTTTTTCTTGGTCCTCACCCGAAACAGGGGAGTCTGAAGGATGTGGAGATGGCCTTTGCGAACCAGTTCAGGGAAGAACTGCAGGAAGAAGGTCAATAGAAGCAACCGGATGTGCATCCCATCGACATCAGCGTCGGTCGCAATGACAACCTGGTTGTAGCGCAGGTTCTCGAGATCGTCCTCAATCCCGAGCGCGTGCTGCAGCAGATTCAATTCTTCGTTCTCGTAGACTACCTTCTTGGAAAGGCTGAAACAGTTCAGTGGCTTTCCCTTCAGCGCGAAGACCGCCTGGGTCTGCACATCCCGGGCCTTGGTCAGGCTGCCTGACGCACTGTCTCCCTCAACGATAAAGAGTTGGGTATCGCCACTGCCTTTCTTCGAATCTCCGAAGTGCAACTTACTGTCTCGAAGCTTCTTGTTGTGAATGTTCGCCTTGCGCTGCCGTTCCCGGGCCAGCTTCTTGATGCCAGCAAGATCCTTCCGTTCCTTTTCGTTCTGCTTGATCTTCGAAAGAATCCGCTTGGAGACATCCGGGTTCTTGTGCAGATACCGCACCAGTGTGTCCCGGACGAACTCAACGACCCAACTTCGGATTGTCGGGCCATTCTTCGAAACCGTCGTACTCCCCAACTTTGTCTTGGTCTGAGATTCGAACACCGGTTCGTGCACCCGGACCAGTACGGTTCCAACAAAGCCTCCGCGAGCATCAGCGCCATCGATATCGGAGTTAAAGAACTCTTTGAATCCCTTCAGTACCCCTTCCCGAAATGCCGACTGATGGGTTCCACCATCGATAGTGTACTGGCCGTTGACAAAAGAGAGGTAACTCTCGCCATAGCTGTCGGTATGGGTTAACGCAAACTCGATATCATCACTGACGACATGGATGATCGGGTACCGGGCACTGTCTCCGACCTCGTTCTCGAGCAGATCCATGAGGCCGTTTTCACTGTGGAAGACCTCTCCGTTGAAGTGAATCTTCAGGCCACGGTTCAGGTAGGCGTAGCGCCAGAGACGCTCTTCCAGGAAATGGGGTTCGAAATGGTAGTTTTCGAAGATTCTCCCGTCTGGAACAAACTGGACCATAGTGCCCGATCGTTCACTGGAGCGCTGGATCGGGCTTTCCTTCACCAGGTCTCCACGCCGGAATTCAGCCCGCTTCATCTCGCCGTCACGAAACGATTCAACGAGAAAGTGGTCGGAGAGAGCATTGACTGCCTTCGTTCCGACTCCGTTCAGGCCAACCGATCGGTAGAACGCGCCCTCGTCGTACTTGGCTCCGGTATTGATCTGGGAAACACACTCGACAACCTTGCCCAGTGGGATTCCACGACCGTAGTCACGAATGGTGACGGTCGCGCCCTCGATCGCAACGTCAATCTTCTTACCAGCTCCCATCAGGAACTCATCGATTGAGTTATCGAGGACCTCTTTGATCAGGACATAGATGCCATCGTCAAAATGGCTTCCATCACCCAGTTTGCCAATGTACATGCCCGGACGAGTCCGGATATGTTCCTTCCAGTCGAGACTTCGAATGTCGTCTTCAGTGTATCGGGGTACCAACTGACTCATATTACCTGAACAGGATTTGTCTTCCTGTGCTCCAGCGCGCATCCTTGGGGAGCGATGGCTGAACACAACTCATCTAACCTCAAAATAGTATCGAATCCATCTGAAAAAGATTGATTTCCGAAAGCGCCTTATTTTACCTGCTTTCGAATTTCGCTAAATTAAGAGGACCCATGATGCGAAGCGATTTGAAAGCTGCACTGCTGTTAACCCTTTTGGCGACAGTACCTTTCCTGAACAAACCGGTCCACATTGACGATACTTTTGTTCTGAGGGTTTCAAATCGGATCCTCGAGAACCCGCTGGATCCCTTTGGGGGAACCATCGACTGGTTCGGACATGAGTTGACGGTCTGGGAAGCAACGACCAATCCGCCGTTCCTCAGCTACGTCCTCAGTCCTGCTGTCTGGATTTCGAATTCCTCCGAGGTTGTCCTCCACCTGATGATGGTGCCGTTCTTCCTCCTGTTGGTCCTGGGGATGATGTCACTGCTCAGGCGGTTCTACCGTCCCGACTGGATTCCACTCCTCTTTCTGGTGACGGGTCCTGCGGTACTCGTCTCGGGAAACTTGATGCGCGATCTTCCGGGACTTGGCCTGGTGACGTCGGGCGTCGCCTGGTTTGTCGAAGGAGTCGACAGGCGCAGTTGGCGGCGTTGTCTGGCCGGTTCGGTCCTGATCGGGTTGGCCGCATTGACGAAGTACTCGCTGGGGATCGTTTTCGGGATGATGTGGGTCTACTGTCTGCTCAAGAGGCGCTACGACCAGTTGGCTTGGGTCCTTGTTCCGGTGGGGATGATGGCGGGCTGGTGTCTCCATACGTGGTTGATGTATGGCCAGATCCATCCCGTTTATCTGCTGCTGGAACGGAGTGGTGATTCGGGACTCGTCGCGCAGGACAAGTACCTCATGGCCCTTTCGATCCTGGGTTGCTGTCTGCTTCTGGGTCCGGTCATGCTGGTGGTGGGAACGCTGCGGAAACGCTGGATTTCGGTGATCGGATCGTTGTTGTTCGGGCTCTACTCGGTGAGAATGAGCGGTTTGTTCTACGGTGACCCTGAAGATTACGAACTCTTCCTCTGGGTCTTCCTGGGGTCGATCACGTTACTCTTTGCTGTGGCGGCGGCTTTCGGCGATCTTGACAAGACCGATTCCGCATTCCTCGTCGTCTGGGTTCTTTC
>CP070717.1:3281260-3295376 GCA_020350445.1 Acidobacteriota bacterium
TCTCGCCAGGATCTCCCCAGCCGCGGATCGGAAATCCCGATTTGCCATATTCAATAGATGGTTTCAGAAGATCAGCCAGTGGCATCGTTCCAAATCGCTCGAGCAACATTGCCCATCCGTCCACCGTCCCCGGCACCGTCCAGACTTCGGCTCCGTGAGAAGGGATCGAGGAGAGACCCCTTGCCTTCATCTTCTCGATGGTGGCTTCTCGTGGTGCCCTGCCACTCGCATTCAACCCATACAGCTTCTGCGTTTTCGCATCCCAGTAGATGACAAAGAGATCCCCGCCAATCCCACAGTTAGCGGGTTCGGTCAGCCCGATCATCGCATTCGCGGCTACGGCCGCGTCAATGGCGTTCCCACCCTTTCGAAGGACGTCCAAGCCAACCAGAACGGCGAGGGGTTGGCTTGTAGCGATCATGCCATTGGAAGCGGAGACGATCTCTCTGCTTTTGCCCATCATGTATCGTCGGGTGGATTGAGAGCTGGTAACTTGAAGAAGACTCAGAAAGATTACGGCAGTAATCGGTAGCAGTTTGAGCCAAACCTGGATCGAATTCATCTTGACTTCTCCTCCGTGCGAGGCGGCTTCCCGTCCCAAGAGTTTTGCGCAGTTATGACGTTACAGGATACTGCCGGCTACAGGCCATACAGCAAGAGCCGATCCCTTATATTACCCGGTTATTCGCGAGAAACCCGACCCAGATCCTGTTTCTCCCTGATCAGCTGTTCAACTAGCAACGCGAGTCATCTGCAACAGCCTGTCCCTTGCTCGATGATCAGCTGTTCAACTAGCAACGCGAGTCATCTGCAACAGCCTGTCCCTTGCTCGATGCCTTGCTCGATGGATGTTCAACAGCCTGTCCCTTTTTGGGCTAATGGGTGTCCCCTGCTGCTAGCTTGAAAACAGCCTGTCCCTTTGTGGGCTACCTTTGTGGGCTAACTCGTCGTTGGGTTCAGGTTGCAGCTGTTGATGAGTCGCTCGAGATGCGTCCGTCGACCAGGCGGATCAGGCGCCGGGCACGTTCCATGACGCGGGTGTCATGGGTTGAGAATATGAAGGTGATTCCGCGGTCTTGATTCAACTGCGCCATGATTTCAATCAGCTTGTCGGCCGTTTCCGAGTCAACGTTCGCCGTTGGCTCATCGGCCAGGACAACGGCCGGCTCCGAGGCGATTGCCCGGACGATCGCCACCCTCTGCTGCTGCCCTCCGGAAAGCTCGTGCGGTCTGCGGTCTTCCATCCCTTTGAGTCCCACCTCGGTCAGCAGCGACATGACTCGGTCGCGACGCTCCGTTGCCGGACAGCCCTGCAACGCGAGGACCGACTCAGCGTTTTCATAGGCTGTCAGGACGGGAATCAGATTGAATGCCTGGAAAACAAAGCCTATCCGGTCTCGTCGAAGGTGACTCAACTGTTGGCGACTCAATGTACTGAGACGCTCCCCCTCGAGCCAGACCTCGCCCGACGTTGGCTTGTCGAGTGCACCAATCAGGTTCAGCGCAGTTGTCTTGCCCGATCCTGAGGGCCCGCAAAGAGCGACGAACTCACCCCGTCTGATTGTCAGATCGAGCCCATTCAACGCATGAACATCGATCTCCCCCTGGGAATAGATCTTAGTGATCTCCTTCAGTTCTACGACGGGTCCATTTGGAGCGTTCATAGTACGACCTCAAACTAAGCTGATCGACTCGACGGGCTCGACCTTCCCAGCCTTCCAGGCCGGGTAGAGGCCAGCCGCAAGGGTGGCGGCGACGATAGCCAGAACGATTACAATCAGGTGTTCAGGAAAGATCCCGACGCGCACGACGGGAGAGAATCCGACGCCGGCAATTTCCATGTCCTGCCCACCGACTAACTGGGAGAAGTCGATCCCATGCTGCGAGAGATAGTAATAGGGCCAGATCGTCAGTGCGCCACAGGCTGCCAGACCCGTCAGGGCGAGCCACAGGCTTTCCCACATGACGAGTCGAAACAACTGGCCGGCGGAGTAGCCGATTGCAACCATGATCCCAAACTCCCTGACCCGTTCCATCACGGAAACAAAGAGGGTGTTGAAGATCCCCGCCGCCACGAGAATTGCGATGAGGATCTCCATGAACCGCGCTCCACCCACCTTCATGGCGATAAACGCACTGAGATCGGGCTGGACTTCATCCCAGGTCAGCGCGGTCGAGTCCGGGCCGAGTTCCCGGTTGAGGTTCGAGGCGACGAGCGAACTTCGACGTGAATCGGAGAGGAAGATTCCGATCTGGGTGGCTTCGTTTGGGCCGTAGTTCAAGACCTCCCGCAAAGCGCTGATTGGAACCAGGCAGAGACCCTGGTCGAGGCTGGGAGCTCCGGTTTCGATAACCCCGGTCAGTCTTGCCATCCCCGAGACAATCTCGCCGTTACGATCGGTCATGGTGTAGACGACCTTGTTGCCCAGTCCGGCTCCGAGATTCTGCGCCAGTTTCGTGCCGAGGATGATGCCCCGATCGTTGGCCGTTTTGAACATCTCGCCTTCGATCAAGCCTTCTCCAAAGGTGAGTGTCCCTTCCGTTTCGCGAGCGGGGTCGTAGGCGATGAATACGACGCCGAAGCTGTCGTTGGCGGTGGCGACGATAGCCTGTCCGGTGATGCGTTCGGTGACGTGTAAAACCAGCCTGTCCCTTTCTGGAAGGTTGCGAATCTGGCCGGTCAACTGGACTGTTCTATTCAGGGTGGGCGTCTCGAGATACTCGGGATGCTGGATCGTGACGTGTCCACTTCCGAGCCGAGCAGCTGTATCAATGAAGTCAGCGAACGAGCGGTCCTGCAGGGCGGTGAAGAGGATTGCCAGAAAACCTCCGAAGGCTATCGAGAGCAAGGTCAGCAGGCTTCGCCGCTTATGTCTCCAAAGATTTCGCCACGCCATTTTGGCAAGCATCAGACTCCCTTTCATTTGCCACGGCTATTGGTGGTGCATCGCCTTGACCGGTTCAATGAGAGCTGCCTTGAGGGCCGGGTACAGGACTGCGATCAGGACAATCAGGATCAATAGAAAGATCGGTACCGCGATGGTATCCAGGGTGTAGATTCCATTCCAGACTGGGGGCATCGCCAGCCCCATGACACTCAGCCCTCCGAGTGTCCCCACATCGATTCCATACCTCGAGAGGTACCACATTCCGGGCAGAGCCAAAAGCAATCCGACGACAAGTGCGACTGCCGTCTGGATTCCTGCCTCGATCACGATCAGGCCGAACACCCGGAATGGCCCAAACCCGATCGCTTTGAGGATTCCGAATTCCCGCACCCGTTCGAAAACGGCCATCAGCATGGCGTTCAGAACGAGAATCGCGATCGCCAGGTAGACGACGAGGAAGATGACAACAATCATGCCGCGAGTGGATTCGAACATCGAAGCGACCAACGGCATCAGCTCCTTCCACGTCTTTACGTCGAGTTCCGGTGCGATGCCACGCAAGACCGCAGCCGTCGCGTCCAGGTCAGAGCCCTCTGGACGTCTGACTATGATCTGATGGGCCGCTTCGGGGAATTCCATCAACTGCCGGAACGAGCCTTCTGTCATCAAGACGGCCGACCGGTCCGTACCGTCTGCAATCCCCTTGAGAATCCCTCGAACACTAAAGAGGTCGTGGGCCATACTTCCGTCGTAGGCCTGCGTCAAGAGCACGAGTTCATCACCCGGTTTGACGGCAAGGGTACGGGCTAGACGCCGTCCGAGCACGACTCCCTGCGGATCATTAGGATCGAGCCACTCACCTTCAGCGACGGCGGTCCCAATCGAACTTACCTTGGCTTCAAGTTCGACAACGATTCCTCTCAAGGCGACCCCTGCCGAAGATTCTTCGCCAGCCGCAAGGGCCCCCGCAAGTTGACGGGGAGCCGCCATGAAGCCTTGAGCCTCGATCTGAGTGATCAGGGCGTTTGGAGACTCGATTGCCGAATAGATGGAAGGTCGTTCAAGGTAGTCGTTCGCATGGATCTGCACATCCCCGATCTCCAGGTCGAGGAGGTCCCTCTCCATCCCATCCATGTAACCCACGACCAATCCGGAATAGAGGACTTCGACCAGAAGCGCCAGCGTCATCGCCGCGATCGTCACCCCGGACCGCCGCTTATTTCGCCAGACATTCCTCCAGGCAATCTTGACAACGTTCAACCGGTCCTCCCTGAAGCCCGGTTCCAAAGTGACCGTCTTCCCGGATTCTCAACCTTTGAAACCGGTCTGTACTTTCTCTGGGCTGTCTAGCTCGACAGACTCTCCACCAAGATCTCACACGAGTGAGTCTTCGCTTTGGACACCTTTGATTATGCCAAGTCCGGGACTTCGAAGCCTTCGCGGTAGTCGCGCTTCATCATCCTGTCGCCTTCTTCGGAGTTGACGAAGGTTTCGGTCTCGCCGTCGAAGAACAGGGTCTGACCGACTCGGTAGGCGACGTTGCCGAGCTGGCAGAGAAGGCAGGCCAGATGGGCATCTTCCACGGTCACCGGAACATCGGACTTCTTGCGTGATCGGACGGCGTTGAAGAAGCGGCGGAAGCGTCCCAGGTCCTCAGGAGCCGGTTCAGTCACTTCGATCGGCTTGTTCTTGTAGTCGAAGAACCCTCGACGGTGGATCCAGTATCCCGTTTCGCCAAACGCGCTGTTGGTGCTGGCGCCAGCCTCCGGCCCTCCTTCGTAGAAGGATCCCAGGTTCCGGACCTCGAAGGTCAGAAGTGACCCATCGGGATAGGTAAACTGAGTGGCCTGGGTGTTCGGAGTTTCTCCATCATCATCCCAGCCGAACCGTCCACCGGTGCTGGTGACCTTGGCCGGTTTACCGCGATTGTGGGCCCAGCAGGCGATATCCATCTGATGGACGCCCTGGTTTCCGATTTCGCCGTTTCCATATTCCCAGAACCAGTGCCAGTCGTAGTGGACGTAGAGTCCCGGCTTCTCCCGATCGACATTGATCATGAAGGGCTTGTCTTTGGCCGGTCCCTGCCAGAGTGTCCAGTCGAGGTAATCAGGAACCGGACCGGGCTTACCGTGTCCGATCGGGTTTCGATTCCCATTCTTGTAGACGACTCCTCGGGAGTGGATCACCTTGCCGATGAACCCGGAGTGGAGGAGTTTCATGTCTCTGATCAGTTCAGCATCGGCCCGCGACTGGGTTCCATGCTGGATGATGCGATCGTACTTGTTCGAAGCCGCCACCACCTGCCGACCCTCGTAAGCGCTGTGCGCCATCGGCTTCTCTACGTAGACATCCTTGCCTGCCTGGACGCCCCAGATCGCCATCAGTGAATGCCAGTGGTTCGGGGTGGCGATGCTGATTGAGTCGATTGACGGGTCCGCCAGCATTTCTCGAATGTCATGATAGGTCTTCGGGGTCTTGCCAGTGGCTTTCTGAATGATATCTACACCGCGTTTCATCACGTTCGAGTCGACGTCACAAAGGGCGACAATCTCGGCGTCCGATTCCTTGAGAATGTCATTGATGTGGCTTCGTCCCTGCCCATTGAATCCCACCACAGCGTGGGCGATCCGATCGTTAGCCCCCCAAACCGAATTCCGGCTTGCGGCTCCGGCTGTAATGATTGCGGCGGCCGATGAACCTAAGAAACTCCTGCGCGAAATCGTCATCCTTTTTCTCCTTATGACAGCTCGGCTCTATTTGACCGCGTTGTCACCAATAATGCAAAAGGAAAAGCCCAGGATCAGTTCTTGTCTCTGCATCTCGATTGCCCTTGGAGGATCTCCTCCAGAGGGTTCCCGCTCTGGCCTGACGGGGGCTTCGTGCCAATCACGGCAGCCAGGGTTGCTGCGACATCGACTGTCGAGACTTCCCGAAAGACCTTCTGTGGAGTAACACAGTGACCGGCGAAGAGGATCGGGACCGAAGTGTCGTAGCGCCAGGGCGAGCCGTGGCTCGCGGCGACGGTCAATCCATCGAAATCGTTGACGAACCAGTGGGGTTCAAAGACTAGATAGATGTCGCCGGAACGTTTCGGATTGTAGTTCCTCAAGATCCGGTCGGTGAGGGGTGTCTGTGGAACATTGCCGTTGCGCAGTGCGGTACTGGGCAGTGCCAGGGCAATCCCCTCAAACTTGGCTATCTCGTCTGCTACGGCCGCTTCAACCTCTGAGGCATCGAGATTCCTCTCTTCGAGATACGACCTGTTCAGATAGACGTAGGGATGATAATAGCCGGTGACCAACTCTTCACCGATCCCGAAGCGCTGCTTGAGTGCCTGAATCGCCTGCTGCTTGTCGATTTCCTCCGTTTTGAAGTAACGCGCCTCAATTCCGTATTCATTGAGGCGTCCCGGGATTTCGGCCGCGCCGTGGTCCGCCGAAAGAACGATCAGAACACTCTCAAGCCCGATTCTTCGATCGAGATACTCGAAGAACTCCTCCAGTAGTCGGTCCAGGCGCAGGAGATTGTCCTCGCTTTCGAGACTCGACGGACCGAACAGATGGCCGACGTAATCGGTGGAGGAGAAGCTCACGGCGAGGTAATCGGGGATCTCGTCCTCTCCAATACCTTCCTTTTCGATAAGGGTCTTGGCAAAGTCCAGTGTCAAAACGTCTCCCACCGGGCTGAGCGTCAGCAGCGTCGTAAAGTAACGGCTGTCGGCCTTTCCAAACGGGTGGGGGAAGACCCGACCGTAACCGGGGAAGTCGGTCTCATATTCCATGTCATCGTGGTCGCCAAAGAGGTAAGTCGACTTTGCGTGGAGCAGTTCCCAGGACTTGTCTTCGTAGCTGAAGGCCAGGCGCTTTGCATTCCATTCGGTGACCCAGGCGGGGTACTGATCGTAGTAGAAGCGGCTAGTGACGAACTCACCGGACTGCTTCGAGAACCAGAACGCTTTGCCGGAATGCCCGGCCATCGAGACGGCTCCGCGATCCTTGACGGAGACACCGAAAATCTTTGACTGGCCGTTGAAGTACTGGGCGAGTTCATCGCTGAAGGTTGAAACCAGGATCGCTGACGGTGACCGTCCTTGTGAACGAGCAGCCCGCTGTGTTGGATCGATTTCGGTCTTGCTATCGACACCCGCATCGGCGCTGAGCAGCGGGTAGCGCGCATCCTCGATGTTATAGGTGAGATTCCCGCTTTCCCGATCCAGCCAGATGTTTCCGATCATCCCGTGGGCGGAGGGATAGGCCCCGGTTGCCAGCGTGGCATGCCCGACGATCGTTTCGGTGTTTGCGTGGGGGTGGTGAGCGTTGGTGTAGTCGGTCCCCCTTCCATAGAGGTAGCGGAAGCCGCCTTTTGCCAGGCGGTCTTCAATTCGACGGGGCATGTCGGCCCGCAGCTGGTCGACAGTAATCTGGAGGATGAGCTTGGGGTTCGAGTGCTCAGTCGACTGACCGAGGGCTGGAACGGACAAGCAACAGGTCGAGACACTCAGGATGCCAATAAGCTTTCCTAGGGCCGGCATTTTCTTCTCCTCTTCACTGACTGGCGCAAGGCATGAGTGCCTTCGCTCGTTTTACCATAGACTGATTGTAACCCGGACCTCGATATGCCTTGGAAAAGACCTGCGGAGCCAGCCGGGTCCATTCTCCAGGCCTCAACGATTTCGAGCATGGTCCAGCTGACGAAGTCATTGAGTGCGAGCAGGAGGGCACCTCCCAAAGGGTATTCCCCGATGCCGAATGACATAGATCGCTTTAGACTCCCGATAGGATCCCGATCGTAGAGAAGAAGCCAACCTTAGAGGTTTAAGACCAGATCATCGCTTTGGGGGGTGGAGGCCGTTGACGGTTGGTTTAAAGGCTGTAAGACTGAGGTTTGCCCGGTCGGGTCGGGCCAGCGGAACGGTGCGGCGGGCGAGAGGAGACCGAAATGAAGTTCGAAAGGCGTGATTTCTTGAAGCTCTCAGGTGCAGGACTGGCCGTCGGTACGGCGGCAGGCAGTTCGGCATGTGTGGAATCGGGCAGTGTAGAGCAGGCCTCCAGCCGGGAGTTCAATGCACCTTACAAGAGAGAGAAACTCCGTCGTATTGCGTTTCCAATTGGCGGTATTGGCGCGGGGATGATCTGCCTTGAAGGTACGGGGGCGCTGTCTCACTTTTCGCTGAGGAACCACCCCGATATTTTTCACGAGCCTTGTACTTTCGCAGCGATCTCCGTGAAGGGGTTCGAAAGGGGAAGTAAGATCCTCGAAGGCCCGGTGCCGGAATGGAAAATCTTCGGCTCACGGGGAACCGGAAATGGAGCGGCCGGCACGAGCTTTGGATTTCCTCGATTTGCGGAAGCGGAGTTCGATGCCCGGTGTCCCTTTGCAACTGTCAGGTTGACAGACCCCGATATCCCGATGGCGGTCTCAATGACGGGTTGGAGTCCGTTTCTGCCGGGCAATGCGGATGACTCGAGCTTGCCGGTAGGAGCCATTGAATACAGGTTCAAGAACCAGGGGAACGAGTCGTTGGAAGCGGTCTTCTCCTACAGTGCCAAGAACTTCATGGCCGAAGGCAGGGAAGGACATTCGATAAAGCCCTTTGAGGGTGGCTTTCTGCTCTGGCAGGAGGGGTCGGAGGAGAGCCCCCAGATGGAGGGAGGCTTTGCGGCGTTCGTGGAAGACGAATCGGTTGTGGTCGACCACTGCTGGTTTCGTGGCGGATGGTGGGATCCACTGACAATGGCCTGGCACACCATCGAGAAAGCCGCAACGCATGAGCGGCCTCCAGTCGAAGGAACGGCCCCGGGTGCTTCACTGTTCGTTCCTTTCACCCTGGGACCGGGGGAGGAGAAGGTCATCGCTCTGAAGTTCACCTGGCACGTGCCGAAGACCAACTTGCGGATTGGTGGGGGCGAACCCTCCGGCGATGGGTGCCAGGAAGGGAACTGTTGTCCAGAGCGTCCCTACCATGTCCCCTGGTATGCCGGTCGCTTCGGAACGATCGAGGAGGTCGCCGGCTACTGGCGCGAAAACGGTACCCGGCTCAGAGAAGAGAGTTCACGCTTCTCAGAGGCCTTCTACGATACAACGCTTCCCAGCGAAGTCGTGGAGGCAATTGCGGCGAATCTGACGATCCTCAAGTCACCGACAGTTCGGCGCCAGTGTGACGGTAAATTGTGGTGTTACGAAGGTTGTACAGATAACAGCGGCTGCTGTCACGGTTCCTGTACGCATGTCTGGAATTACGCTCAGGCAATTCCGCACCTCTTCCCCGATCTGGAACGCAGCCTGCGGCAGACTGAGTTCAATGAAAGTCAGAATGAGGCCGGGCATCAGACGTTTCGGGCCGCTCTTCCGATCCGTCCCGTGGGCCATGACTTCCATTCCGCTTCGGATGGCCAGTTGGGTGGGATCATGAAGGTACACCGCGAGTGGAGGATTTCGGGCGATAACGATTGGCTCAAGGCATTCTGGCCCCAGGTTAGGCAGAGTCTCGACTACTGCATCACCACCTGGGACCCAAGGGAAAAGGGTGTCCTGGAGGAGCCTCATCACAATACCTACGACATTGAATTCTGGGGTCCCGACGGAATGTGCACGAGTTTCTATCTAGGAGCGCTGGCGGCTGCGGTTCGGATGGGTGAGGCGCTGGGAGACGATGTTTCCCGCTACGAGTCACTGCTGGAAAAGGGCCGTCAGTATATGGAGGAGGAACTCTTTGACGGCGAGTATTTCTTCCAGAAGGTTGTCTGGAAAGGACTGAATGCAGCCAGTCCAGTCGAACTGTCGGAGGACTCCTGGACCTCGGACTACTCACCTGAGGCTGTGGAGCTTCTCGAGCAGGAAGGTCCCAAGTACCAGTACGGAACGGGCTGTCTCTCGGACGGAATCCTAGGATTCTGGATTGCACGGATGTGTGGGCTGGGTGAGATCATCGATGCCGGGAAGGTGAAGGCGAACCTGAATGCGATTCACAAATACAACTTGAAGAAGGATTTGAGCGATCATCCGAATCCGCAGCGGCCTTCATACGCCTTGGGGGGAGAAGGCGGACTGCTGCTCTGCACCTGGCCGAAGGGGGGAGAACTGTCACTTCCCTTTGTCTACAGCAACGAAGTCTGGACCGGGATCGAGTACCAGGTGGCGTCCCACCTGATGATCGAGGGGATGGTTGAGGAGGGACTGGAAATAGTGCGGCTTTGCCGCCAGCGATATGACGGGTCCATCAGAAATCCTTTCAATGAGTACGAGTGCGGGCACTGGTATGCACGAGCGCTGGCAAGCTACGGGTTGATTCAGGGCCTGACGGGACTCCGTTACGACGCTGTTGAGAAGACTCTTTATCTCGATTCCCAGGTTGGCGCCGACTTCCGGGCCTTTCTTGCGGTCGAGGGAGGATACGCCACGGCGGGGCTGAAGGGCGGGAAGCCTTTCCTCGAGGTTCGTTCAGGGACCATTGATGTCTCAAGGGTCGTTGTCTCTGGTGAGGAGATGGCCTTGTCC
The DNA here is from genome assembly GCA_020350445.1 of Acidobacteriota bacterium. Taxonomy (GTDB): domain Bacteria; phylum Acidobacteriota; class UBA6911; order RPQK01; family JAPXNP01. The sequence continues at coordinate 3,291,646 of CP070717.1, forward strand.
CCTGCGGACGTAAAGGTCTGAGAACCACCGGGATGCAGCTTCGCCCAGTACCGATCTGGTAGACTGCGCAACTCTGGTTTTGACTTCTTCTTAGAGTTCGATGGGAGAGCTTAGGAGTAATGATGTTCAGAAGTTATATCCTCCTGTTCCTGTTGCTGGGCCTCGTGATGACCACAGGTTCGGCATTGGGTGCGGAAAAGGCGTTTGTTGGTGGCCAGATTCTCACGATTTCGGGGAATCAGATCGATAAAGGGACACTGATTGTCAGGGACGGGAAGATCCTGGCCGTCGGTCCCGCGAATTCGGTCGCGATACCGGAAAATGCGGAGCGAATCGATGTCACTGGAAAGGTCCTGATGCCGGGGTTGGTGGATACCCACAGTCATATCGCCCAGGTGGAAGGTGCGGACTCAACGGCCCCAATCCAGCCGGATGTTCGTGTGCTGGATGCGATCAATGTCCGGGATTCACGGATTCAGAAAGCCCAGGCGGGAGGCATCACGACGGCCAATGTGATGCCCGGTTCGGGCCATCTGCTCAGTGGCCAGACGCTTTACTTAAAGCTGCGAGATGGAAAGCTGACCGATGATCTTCTGATCCTGCTCGACGATGGGTCCATCGCCGGAGGCATCAAGATGGCCAACGGGACGAACTCCCAACGGCAGGCGCCGTTTCCGGGAACCAGGGCGAAGTCGGCGGCTCTCGTCCGTGAACAGTACATAAAGGCGGAGGAGTACCGAAAGAAGCTGGAAGCAGCGGAAGATGATCCTGAGAAGATGCCGGCGCGCGATCTCCGGATGGAGGCGCTCGTTGAGGTCCTTACCGGCAAACGAGTCGTCCATCACCACACCCATCGCTTTGATGACATCTTGACTGTTCTTCGGTTGCAGAAGGAGTTTGGCTTTAAAACGGTGCTTCATCATGTCAGCGAGGCCTGGAAGGTGGCTGACGAAATCGCGGAGTCTGGCGCTGCCTCTTCGCTGACGGTCGTCGACAGCCCTGGCGGAAAGCTCGAAGCGAAGGAGACCTCTTTTAGAAACGGCAAGGCACTCGAGGATGCAGGTGCTTTGGTCGGGTTCAACACTGATGATTCCATCACTGATTCGAGGCTCTTTCTGCGAGCAGCAGCTCTAGCTGTTCGAGCCGGAATGTCGCGGGAAAAAGCTCTCTACGGAATGACCTTGGCTGGGGCCCGTATGCTCGAACTGGAGCAGCGCATTGGTTCGTTGGAAGTTGGAAAGGATGCCGACTTCATCGTTCTCTCCGGTGACCCTCTCAGTGTCTACACCAAGATTCTGGAAACCTGGGTGGAGGGAAAGAAGGTGTTTGATCGTTCTGATCCTCGAGACCGACTCTACGCTGTGGGTGGGTACGGTGCCTCACACGACCAGCCCAATTCATTCGATGCCGTACTTGCAGGGGAGGTGCACTAATGGCGAGGATGGAGCGCTTGAAGACCTGTCGGTGGCGTGGAATGACTCCCGTTCTGGTTGCTTTTCTTGTTCTGATGACGATGGTCTCGCTGAGCAACGCTCAGGTCGCTGTGAAGGGTGAGAAGGTCTATACGATGGCATCCGGTGTGATCGCAGACGGTGTCGTCGTGATCACGGATGGCAAGATTGCGGAGGTCGGTCCAGCAAATGAGGTCACGATCCCTCCAGGTCATGAATTACTGGACGCGAAGGTTGTCACCCCGGGCCTGATTGATGCCCATACCGTGGTTGGCCTGGCGGGCCAGTTGAACCGGGACCAGGATCAGGACCAACTGGAGAACTCGTCACCGATTCAGCCGGAACTGAGGGCGATTGATGCATACAACCCGCGCGAACGGCTGGTGTCATGGGTCCGTTCCTTCGGGGTTACGACGATCCATACGGGGCACGCCCCTGGGAACTTGATCTCTGGACAGACGCTGGCGGCCAAAACGGGCGGGGAAACGGTCGACGAGGCTGTGCTCCGGCCGGCTGTGGCAATTGCTGCGACACTCGGTACCGGAGCCCGTGAGCAGGGAAGAGCACCTGGAACTCGGTCGAAAGCGGTGGCGATGCTGAGAGACAAGCTTCTGAAGGCCCAGGAGTACAGTGACAAGGTCGCTCAGGCGGAAGAGGGGAAGGCTCCAGCGCGAGACCTGGAGATGGAAGCACTGGCCCAGGTACTCAGTCACGAACTCCCGCTGCTCGTGACGGTCGACCGGGCCAACGACATCTTGACAGCACTTCGGCTGGCCGACGAGTTTGGCATCCGTTTGATTCTGGATAGCGTAGCCGAGGCCTACCTGGTCTTGGATCAGCTGAAAGCCTCGGGCTTCCCCGTAGTGCTGCATCCGACCATGAAGAGAGCATTCGGTGACGCCGAAAACCTGAGCTGGGAGACCGCATCAAAGCTTCGCCGGGCGGGTATACCTTTCGCCTTTCAAAGTGGCTATGAGAGTTATGTGCCCAAGACCCGAGTCGTTCTGTTCGAAGCTGCTGTGGCAGCGGCAAACGGACTTTCATTCGAAGAAGCCCTCTCCTCGATCACGATTGATGCCGCCCGAATCCTGGGAGTTGATGACCGGGTTGGGAGCATTGAGAAAGGTAAAGACGGGGACCTGGCCCTTTTCGATGGGGATCCATTCGAGTACACCAGCCATGTCACCGCCGTGTTGATCAACGGTGACCTGGTGAGTGGAGGTGACAAGGAATGGCGCTGAACTGAGAGAGTTCAGGTCAATCGGTGCCGGCCCAGCCTGGTATTCCAGTCAGCGCGAGTCGGCAACTGCCTTTCATTTCTGCGCTTTAGGGAGAGCTTCCTGCACTTTTCGAAGGAGGCACTCGAACTGGAAAAGTGACTGGGCGTAGTGACTCGCCGGGTTGAAGAGATGCATCTTTGAATAGGTGCGGGTCAGGCTGGTCCAGCGTAGTTTGTAGGCTGCATCCGTTCCTCCAAGGTCGAATTCCTCTATCAGATGGGGACCGGGAAAGAGGGAATCGAGGATCTTCCAGATCAGAACGTGGCCGGGTCCGATCGAACTGAACGCGGGATCATAGGCCGTCTTGAGTCCATAGAGACGACCGTGGTAGCTGATGTTGAACTCGAATGCACAGAGTCTTTCCCTGTTCCTGAGCAGGCCGAAATGGAGCCAGCCTTTCCTTTGGGCGAGCAGGGCGAGGTCCCGATAGAAATCTCTCAGGGTCGGTGTGGACGAGATTGCGGTTCCCCTGGCCGCAGCCCATCCTTTCGAAGCCAGTTCAAACATCTCATCGAGCATTGGGGGTGATGAGTCTGCTTTCCCGAGCAAGCTGGAATGAACTTGATCCTTGATCCAGGAGTCTCTGGGCCTTCTTGATCTGTCGACGCAGGCTCCTGGGAAGGCCCTGAAAGAAGCTTCCCCAGTCGTATCCGACTGGTATGTAGGGGGTCCTGTGGCTCTCGCTCAGCGTGAAGCTCAAGTTGCGCCGCGAGGCTTCGAGTTGGAACAGTTTCCAGGCTGGAGATTCCTCGCACAGGGGACCGAGTCTGAGCAGATGAAAGTCGTGATACTTGAGAAGGTGGTCCAGTGCCAGTCTAACGTGCGACGGGCGGAGGTCCGGGGAAATCACGTCGAACTCGTGACTGTGAAAGTTGGTCATGCTTTCGATCGTGTTGACCGGCGGTCCCCCCAGCTTCCGGGATAGGACAGACCGCCCTTTCATCAGAGGGAGGATCGCGTCAACTTTCGTACCCCGGCCGAGTGCGAGAACAAGCATCTG
>CP070717.1:3295476-3324510 GCA_020350445.1 Acidobacteriota bacterium
TGCAAGGGACTGAAACGGGACCGCCAAGAACAGTCCGATGATCAACGCTCTCATCCTGTCGTCCAACCTCGTTTTTCGCAAAACCACTACCTCCGGGGGCATATTAGCCCAAGTCAGCCGCAGGGTCGAGGAGCGGGGAGGGGGTGGTTGTTGGCTCCCGGCCGCTGGTCATCGACTGCGTCCGGGTCTCGGCTAATGGCAGGAAGCGAATAGCCAATTGGCCAAAAGCTATTCGATCCCGGGCTTCCCGATGACACCTCGGCCATCGCGGCCGTCGAGAACGACGGTCAGGGGCTCAGCAAGACGGACATGGCAAAGATGTTCGCTGGAGGCTTCGGGTTCCTGCTCCAGCAGCCAGTCCCAGTCAAAGTAGAACTCGTGATCCGTATCCGATTTCGAGGCTCCCGGGGGAAGCGTCAGGTACCCGATCTTCTGAGCGATAATGTTGTGAAAGAAATGTGTTCCCTGGGAGGGATCGACATTGTATCCCTCTGGCGAAGCTTCCAGGATCAGGCGAACCTGCGAGATTTGAGACCATTTCACCGGAATCCCAAGCCACGGATCTGCGGTTCCCCATCTTCCGGGGCCGATCAAAACGTAGGGACGTCCCTCTGCCCTCAACAATTCATTCATCTGTCCCACCTCGGTCGCGATTTTCTTGTTAGCTGAGGCGTCCCATCGACCGGGATGAACATAAACCATGTCTCGGATCTCCCGATCGATTCCATGTCCCAGGCTCCCCCGGGACAGGCAGAGCGTTTGCTCGCGGCTGAAGCAGACTCTCCTGGTCTGCTCGACCGATGACCGGCTGGCCAGCGGCCGGACCTGCAGAAGATAGAGGACCGGCCTTCGACGTACCGCTCCTCTTCGGACCTGTCTGCCCCAGTCGCCCATATCACAGGCGAACTCGATTTCGACGGCGCACCCAAGGCCCCGCTGCGTCACATCCAGCAGACGTGAAATGGTTTCGGGTAGGGGAATCACCTTGTGCTTGAGGATGTTATTGAAGGTGATCACTCGCGGCCCTTTGAGGTTCAAGTCGTCGCGAATCTGGTTTTCCGCCGCGCTGTAAACACTGCCGACCGGAAGCAAGGTGCCATCGGCCTCGGCCTCCCGCAAATCGAAATACCGAAGCGTCGAATAGAGCTCGGTTCCTTCGGTGAAAGAACCTTTATCCATATCCAGGCCCCAGAATCCACGCTGCGTACTTTCCAGCAGCATTTCCGGATTTGAAAACTGGGGGTTTACCTGGGGGTGGCGGGGACTGAATCGAAGGGCAAGGCCCCCATCGACGATGATCCGTCCCAGGCCGAGACCGACATGGACAATTCCATCGTCGGGGTGCTGGGGTCCGATCGGATAGTAGTTATAGGACTGGGCAACCCCTGAGAACCCCGGGTAGAATCGCCGGCCATACGGCTGGCCGACCAGTCTCTGAATAATGACCGCCATCTTCTCTTCTTCGATGCGGTTACCGCTCGTCGCCAGATAGGACTTGGCATTCTGGGAGAAGGTCGAGGCGTAGACCAGCTTGATCGCGTTACAGAGGTCCCGCAGGCGGCTGATCGAATCGATGTCTTCATTCGGAATCATCAAGGTTGTGTAGATTCCGGCAAAGGGCTGATGCATCGAGTCTTCCAGCAGGCTGGAGGAACGAATCGCCAACGGTGTCTTGACGTCATTGACGATCAATTCGAGCTTGGAGACCAGGTCATCGGATAGCCGGGCCGTCAGGAACCGGGCCTGAATCTCCCGATCGTCCTCACACCCATGGGCAAAGTCAACCAGATCATTGCTCTGAAGGAAGGTATCAAACTCATCGGTCGAGATGACAATTGTCTGGGGAATCTCAGCCGGTAAACCCTCGAATTCTGAAGGTTCGAGGTCGGCCAGGGTTTGATAGAGGAAGGCGATACCACGGGCTTTGCCACCCAGGTATCCTCCCCCGATCCGCATAAAGGGACTGCTCTCCAGGTGGTCCAATCGAAAGTCGGTGACCACTCCACGATGTACGCGCAGACGGTTCTCGCGGAGCGAACGAATGATATGCATCCGGCAGTCATCAATGGTGTCGAAATCGCCCACCTGGGTAGGCCGCAGTTCCTCGGCCAGTTCAAATTCGCTGCGGGCCATCAGCCACAACGAGATGTGGTTGTGGGTGGCATGGTAGATCAACTGTTCTTCGGGAATCGTCTTGAGCTTTTCCTCGAGTTCGCGCAGGTCCCTGGCTCGATCCACTTCCTGGCCGTCGGGAGTCCTGAAGACAAAGTCACCAAATCCCAATCGGAAAGAGAGAAACTCTCGGATTTCCGGCAGCAGGCTGGTCAAATTCTTGTCGAGAAATGCGGCCCCAAGATCTTCAGCCTTTCCCCGGTTCGAAGTCTCGGCCGACTGCAGGAGCAAAGGGAGTTCCTGATCAAAGCTGCGGGCGTAGCGCGCGAAGGCCAATCCCCCGCCCGGATCGAGTTCTCCGCCGCGCGGTATTCCGATATCGCTGATCACCGCACTGACGTTCCGCTTGTACTTCTTAAACTTCTCAACTCCCTCCTCATAGGACCGAGCATGCAGGACCTTCGGTCGAGACTTCATGTAGATCAGGCGGTAGAGGTCGTTCATCCCCTCCGAGTAGAGAGAAAGCGACTGCTGCATCAGCTCCTTGTAGAGGAATCCCAGGAAGAAGGAGTAGTCCCGGGCGTTGTCCTCGAGGTAGAGAATGACGCGGACATTGCCGACCCTGATGTCGTGATCGACGTTCTGGTGGTCTTCCACGAATTTGATGATCGCCAGAAGGACCAGGATATCTCCACTCCAGAGGAAGAATCCATCGATTGCCGCCGGGTCGAGGATTTTCGCCAGCAGCCTGACCTCGTTGCGATCCAGCGCCAGGAGGACGACCGGCCGCCCCGGCCTGAGTTCCTTGACCTGTCTCCCGAAGGCGTTAGCATCCATCCCGGCCAGACTCGACATCACCATGATCAGGTCAAACCGGCGCTCCTGGAGTAATTGAAAGGCCTCCTCAGTGTTGGAAGCATGGGTGAATCGGGGCGCCGAAGAGAGACTGATTTCCCGATACTCAAAGAACATGCGGTCCGTGAGGTGACCGTCTTCCTGCAGGATGAAGGCGTCGTAGGGAGACGAGACCAGCAGGACTTCGCGGGCCCGATACGGGATCAGATCGTGAAATCTCCTGACGCTGGCGATCTGTCGACTCTTTGGCATAGAAGGCCGTCTACGAAAACTCAGACCAAACCCTGGTCCAGCATGGCATCAGCAACCTTGATAAACCCGGCCACGTTCGCCCCGTCGAGATAGTTGATGAATCCGTCATGGGATCCGTACTTGACACAGGTTGAGTGGATCTCCCGCATGATCATCTTGAGGCGTTTGTCGACCTCCTGTTGGGTCCAGGAGAGCCGCATCGAGTTCTGGGTCATTTCAAGTCCAGAGACGGCAACGCCACCCGCGTTGGCTGCTTTACCCGGCCCGTAGAGGATCTCGGCATTCAGGAAACGTTCAACAGCAGCCGGCTCACAGGGCATGTTGGCACCTTCAGCGACACAGATGCAGCCGTTGTCGAGAAGCGACTGGGCCTCATCTTCATTGATTTCGTTCTCCGTCGCACAGGGCAGCGCCACTTCACCGGGAACCATCCAGGGTCGAGCGTTTTCCAGGAACCGGGCCTGGGGATACTGCTGAACATACTCCCGAATCCGTCCCCGCCGGTTGTTCTTCAGGTCCATGACATAGTCGAGCTTGTCGCGATCGATACCATCCTCGTCGACAATGGTGCCGCCGGAATCGGAAAGGGTGACAACGGTCGCCCCATATTCATGCAGTTTCTCTACGGCAAACTGGGCTACATTTCCCGAACCTGAGATGAGCACCCGCTTGCCAGCCAGGGACTCTTTTCGGGTCGCCAGCATTTCGCTGGCAAAATAGACAACCCCGTACCCGGTGGACTCGGGACGGATCAGAGAACCTCCCCAGTTGAAACCCTTCCCGGTGATCATGCCGGTGAACTCATTGGCCAGCTTCTTGTACATCCCGAACAGGAACCCGATTTCCCGGCCACCGACGCCGATATCGCCACCCAGCACATCGGTGTTCGGCCCCACATGGCGATAGAGCTCTGCCATGAAGGACTGGCAGAAGCGCATGACCTCGGCATCGCTTTTTCCCTTGGGGTCAAAATCAGATCCGCCCTTGCCACCTCCCATGGGAAGGGTTGTCAGACTATTCTTAAACGTCTGCTCAAAGGCCAGGAACTTCAAGATACCGAGATTCACCGAGGGGTGGAAACGGAGACCGCTTTTGAACGGGCCGAGTGCGCTGTTCATCTCGACGAGATAGCCACGATTCACTCGAACTTCTCCGTCGTCATCCATCCAGGGAACCCGGAAGATCACGACTCGTTCCGGCTCGACAATGCGTTCCAGTATCTTCCCGCTGCGGTAGCGCGGGCTGGTTTCGATCACCGAGTAGATCGATTCAACGACCTCCTCCACGGCCTGGTGAAACTCATTCTCCCCGGGGTTTCTCCCCTTCACATAACTCATGAACTGGTCTATTGCAACGCTCATCAGGCCTTCCCTTTCGAACTGTACTCTCTCAATTAACCCGTCAACTGCTTGCTGTTAACGATGGATCCGATGGCGTGTCAGCTGCTCGAGCATGAACTGCTCGAAAGCCTCGAAATCTCCGCCAAAGGCCTCGATCTGGGCCGAGGTCAAGCGAAATTGAATGGGACGTATCCGGCTGTGCTCGATCTCGACCGCCACTTGCTCTTCGCTCCAATTCACATCCAGCCTCGCATCTGCTCCCAGGTGGAAGAAGACAAACGGTTCCAGATCGCCCCTCACCCGTTCGACAAGACTCGGTTCTCCTCCCCGGTCTGGCTCCATCGATTTGTCTGAACCCTTTTCGCCAACCTGCATCTTATAAACTGACCTCGTACGGTCTGATTTGCGATCCGGGCCATGGCCCCCCGTGCACCCGGATCGCTTATTCCCTCCAGCAAAAATACGGACTTTTCACCTTCAATTCCACACAACCTCATTGGCGCGGAATCGGGAATCATCTTGGGTCTGGGAACTGACGTCAGGAGAGGCCTGGTCAATGACTCCCCGCTACTCAAAAAGCTTGAGCTGGAGTTCCTCTGAAATGATATCGGTCTGATCGACAACTGAGGCGGCAGCAACCCCCATGGTAATGGCAATAGACTCACTGATTTCCTCAGGAGTCGCACCATACTGCAGCGCTTTCTCTATATGTCCCTTCAGACAACCGTGACACTTAAAACCCAGCGATGCCGCAATCGCAATGAGTTCCTTGGTCTTTCTATCGATGGCCGAAGTCTTGTAGGTCTCTTTGTAGAATTGGAAGTAGATTCTCTTCATCCGGTCTTCGACCATGGTGTATGAGGGCCACACTTCCTGCTTCTGAACTTTGGATGAATCTCCCATAGACTTCAAGACTTTAGCATAGGAAGGGGCTTTTCCGTAAAGTTAATCGATCCGGTTACCCCTTCCACGAGATCTCGGGCAATTGCTATCCTAGGCGGGCATGTTTGGAATGCTGCCCTCAGGGCTGACCTCGAGTCAAAGACGATCGGCTGCAATGGACTGGGCAGTGGTCCCAACCGGGCTGTTGCTTGCCGTTATGCTGTTCAGCCCGTCAATCTTTGGCCAGGAGCGTCCCCGCGTCGTCATTCCTCACGAAGGAGCACCGCTGGTGGTGGTCGCTGACACGATCGAAACCGCAGCCGACGGCCAGTTGATCGCAAGCGGCGATGTGGTCGCCACCTACACCGAGGCCACCTTGAACGCTCCATCGATAATCTACAACCCGGAGACGGGCATTCTGCGAATCGATGGCACCTTCGAGCTGCAGCGTGGCACCTCTTGGTTGACAGGGTCCCGGGCCGAGCTGGACGTCAAGAACGACACCGGAATCATCTACGACGCTTCCGGCTATACCGATGAAGAGATGTACGTACGAGCCGAGACATTGACGAAGGTCGACAAGGATACCTATGTCGCCGAGTCGGGTCATATCACGGCCTGCAGCGACTATCTCCCCAAGTGGAGCTTCCGCATCAGTCGAGCAACGATCAATGTCAACAGCACCGCACGCTTTTCAAACACGCTGGTCCGTGTAAAAAAGATTCCGGTCTTCTATTTTCCGTACATGATCTTCCCAACGGCCAAGAAGGACCGGTCGAGCGGCTTCATGCCTCCCAGCATCGGAAACTCGAACAATAAAGGACGAAGAATCAGCAATTCCTTCTACCTCGTTCTCGGGCGCAGTGCCGATATTCGCTTGAACCAGGACTACTATTCCAAGCGCGGATTCGGAGGGGGCTTTGACTTGAGAACCCGCCCCAATGACGTCACCGTGTTCGACCTGAATGGGGAATTTGTCGATGACAAGCTGGGAAATGGTGGAGCCAGTCTCGCGGGAATCGGGCATACCCGGTTCGGAAAGGGGTTCCGCGCAGCCGCCGATTTCAATCTGGTGTCGAACTTCCGCTTTCGGCAGGCCTTTTCGGACAACTTCTTCATGGCCACTCGTCCGACGGAGAGTTCCCGGCTCTTCGTAACGAACAATTTCGGCAAGTCTTCCTTTAACCTTCTGTTTTCCCGTCAGGAGACTTCGTCACCGAGGCGAAACATCGTCACCCAGACGACACCCGGGTTGAGCTTCCGCCTGCTCAGCCAGAGGATTCCCAACACTCCGTTCTTTATCGATCTGGATACCGCAGCCGAAGGGTTGAACCGTTCAGATCGATTCATCGAGACACCCAAAGTCTCACAACGCCTCGATCTCTTTCCCCGGGTCTATTTCTCGGTCCCCCTCTTTCAGGGACTGAAGATTTCACCTTCCATCGGCTTCAGGGAGACCTTCTACAGCGACCGTCTCACGGAGGAGGACGGAGAGACCATTGTCACCGGAGAGAGTCTGAGGAGGGAATACCTCAATATCACGGTCGATTTGAAGGGCTGGGGTCTTTCGAAGGTCTACGGCAGCGATCAGGAAAGTCGTTGGAAACACCTCATCGAGCCCAGGGTCCGTTACCGTTACATCACCGGCATTGATAACTTCCACGAAACGATCCGCTTCGATGAGGTGGACGCCATTGCCAACACCAATGAGGTGGAGTACTCACTGGTCAACCGGTTCTTCACCAAGCGATCGAGGCGGGGGCAGACGAGGGAATTGTTGTCGATCCGCATCGGCCAGAAATACTTTTTCGATCCGACCTTCGGCGATTCGATTCGCGAACGATCGATCAACCAGTTCTTTCCGCTCAACACGTTGACGGGAATCCCCTACGCCATCGGACCCCGGGACTTTTCTCCGATTACCACAGTCGTTACCTACAGCCCGGCCTCGGACCTTCGTGTCGATCTGCGCGGCGACTACGACGCCGACCGGGGTGAATTCCGGGGATTGTCGGTCACCGGCTACCTTCGTCGTGAGCTGTTCAACATTGCGACGACCTACTTCGTAACAGAAGACCTCATCGAAGGGCTCGGCAGCACCAACCAGGTGCAGGCCCGTATCGGGATCGGGCAACTGGAGCGCGGTCTATCAGCCTACGGAGGCTTCAGCTACGATGCACAAGAGACGCGTTTGCTCAATCATCTCGTACGAGTGAGCTATTTCTGGGACTGCTGCGGCATCTCAGGCGAACTCCGAGGATTCAATCTGACCAACCGTGATGAACGGCAGATCCGCTTCTCCTTCTTCCTGAAAGGGATCGGAAGTTTTGGAACACTCAACCGCCCGGACAGCGTCTTTTAAAGAATCAGATGGCACAGTCAAGCGAAACCTACCTATCCCTCGGCTCTAACATTGGGCGCCGAAGAGACAACCTCTTCGCGGCCCTTCAGGCCCTGGATGAAAGGGTTGGGCGCGTTGAGGTTTGCTCGTCACTCTATGAAACCGAACCGGTCGGACCGGTTGAACAGAGGGACTTCATCAATCTCTGCTGCCGGATCGACTCGGTGCGAAATCCGCGGGAGTTCCTCACGCTCTGCAAAGAAATTGAGCGTCTGCAGGGGCGGAAACCTTCAGTGGAAAAGGGGCCTCGAACCATCGACATCGATCTTATCTTCTACGGCGACCGAACAATCCGGGAACCGGGTCTCGAACTACCCCATCCGGCCTTTCGCAACCGCAGGTTCGTCCTGCTTCCCCTGGCTGAGATCGCCCCCGAGTTCACAGATCCGGTCAGTGGAGAAACCGTCCGGAATCTGCTGGAAAGATGTCTCGACCGGTCGCGAGTCACCCGCGTTGACTGCGGGTTCCCCCTTCCGTTCAGTAAAAGATGCATCCCGGATTAACGGATCGGTCAAATCGGGTAGAATGGTGTCGGCTATAAACAGGAAATTTGGATAAAAAAGACGCTATGGCGAAACAGAGCACAGAAGCCACACAACCGGAACAGCAGCAGTACAGTACGTTGCGCGAGTATTTTATTGCGACGGTCTACTGCACAATCATCGCACTTTTCGTGACGACCTACGTCGTGCATCCGATGACGGTGCCCACTCCGTCAATGGAGCCGACCATCCTGGTGGGAGACCGGCTGCTGATTGATAAGTTCACGTTTCGCAACAGCTTTCTCGATACCCCACCGCTGACCCCGGCGCATGCAATCAGTCGCGGAGATATCGTCGTCTTCAAGTTTCCGGAAGAGCCCGAAGTCCTCTACGTCAAACGCGCGATCGGCCTTCCAGGCGAGTCGCTCGAGATTCGGAACAAGCAGGTCTACATCAACGGCCAGGCGCTGGAGGAACCCTACAAGGTTCACAGCGATACGACGATTCGAGGCAGTGGAAACCCCCACTTCCTTTCTTTCGATTCTCAACGCGACAATTTTGGCCCAGTCACCATCCCCGAGGGCAACTACTTCATGATGGGTGACAATCGCGACGACAGCGCCGACAGCCGTTACTTTGGATTCCTGCCACGCGATTACATCGTCGGACGGCCCATGATTGTCTTCTGGTCCTACGAAGATGATGACGATGCCTACAAGCGGACCTCGCTGGCCGAGATGGCGAAACTATACGCCGAACGGGTGGTCTTCTTCTTTACGCGGACCCGGTGGAGCCGGACCGGCCACTTCGTGCGCTAGACAGCTTCTCGAAGAAAGCGTTCTCCAGTTCTTGTTTTTCTAAAAAGCAATTAGAATGGCTTTATGCACCAGGATGCCCATGCCTCCCTCTCGGCAAAATCGATCCGCGAGAACAATCTGGCGATGCAACTCTCGCTCTCGGTCGGTGGCGTCATGTTCGCGGGCAAGGTCCTGGCATATGTCTTAACCGGATCAGCCGCTGTCTTCTCTGATGCGGCCGAATCGGTGGTCCATCTGGCTGCTGTGGCCTTCGCCGCCTTCTCCCTTTGGCTCAGCGCCAAGCCCGTCTCGGACAAATTTACTTACGGATACGAGAGGATCAGCTTCTTTTCGGCAGGGTTTGAAGGGGCCATGATCATTCTGGCCGCACTGACGATCATCTATACCGCGATAGACAAGTGGATTCATGGAATTGAGCTCGAACATATCGGCCTGGGGGCTCTGCTGGTGGCCGCGGCCGGCTTCGTCAACGGTCTCCTCGGCTGGTATCTAATCCGCATCGGCAAACGGAACCGGTCGATCATCCTGGAGGCCAACGGAAGACACGTCTTGACCGACAGCTGGACCAGCGCCGGCGTCATCATTGGACTCCTACTGGTCTGGTTTACGGACTGGAAGCCTTTCGACCCGATCATGGCGATCCTCGTGGCCGGCAACATCCTCTGGTCGGGAAGCCAACTGGTGAGGAGATCGATCGAAGGGCTAATGGACTATTCCGATCCCGAAGTTGGCCGTCAGATCCGGGATACACTCGATGAGATGTCGGAAGGCGGCGACTTTCAGTACCACGGCGTCCGATTCCGTGACCTCGGGCACCGTCTCAGCATCGAACTCCACCTTCTCTTCCCCTATGGCTGGCCCCTGGGAGAGGCTCATCGAATCGCCACCGACGTCGAGGATCGTATCCAGTCATCGCTCGACCGGCCGACGGATGTCGTCACCCATCTCGAAGCGGTGGAAGACCACGGCAAGGTCCATCCGGAAGAACACTAGATCGGGCGCGCATCGGCTCAATGGCAGGGCAAACGTCCCGGCGCCAGTCCAATCTGCCAACGGTTGCTGGTCTACCCTTCAAGAGCGAGCAGGAATGGTTCCTCCAGGGCCGTTGCCACCCAGCGCAGGAAGCGTGCCGCGTCGGCGCCATCGATCAGGCGGTGATCGTAAGACAGCGACAGTGGAAGCATCAATCGCGGTTCGAATTCGCCATCGACAAATATCGGCTGGACAGTGGATCTCGACAGTCCCAGGATGGCGACTTCCGGGAGATTGACGATCGGCGTGAACGAGGTGCCACCAATCCCGCCCAGGTTAGTGATCGTAAAGCAGCCTCCCTGCAATTCATCCAACCCAATCTTCCCAGTCCGGGCCCGGTCAGCCAGTTCCTTCAATTCAACCGACAATTCGATAATGTTCTTCTGATCCACGTCGCGAAGAACCGGAACGAGCAGGCCCCGTTCCGTATCCACCGCAACCCCCACATTGAAGAAATGTTTGTACACCACTTCTTCATTCGCCATATCGATGCTGGCATTGAATTTCGGGAAGCGGTGCAGGGCTGCTGCGACGACCTTGAGAACGATGGCCGTCAGCGTCAGCTTTCCGCCGGCAGATTCAGCCGCCTGGGAGTACTTTTTACGCAAAGCCTCCAGTTCGGTGACATCGGCCTGATCGTGATTGGTCACGTGAGGGATATTGAGCCACGCATTGCTGAGGTGCCTGGCCGTCGCCCGCCGAATATTGTTGAAAGGCTCCCGCGTAACGGCTCCAAAGGCACTCTGATCCGGTAATGCCGCAGTAACAGCAAGCGGAGAGGAGGCCTCGGCTTCCTTCCGACTGCGGGCATGATTCTTGACGTCATCTTCCGTGATCCGACCTCGGGCACCGCTTCCCTTCACACGGGAAATATCGACGCCGATTTCGCGAGCGAACCGGCGAACGGCCGGCGAAGCGGCGACGAGCTTCGTCGCAGCGACCGGTCGGGGCTGAGGGCCAGCGGGCTTCTTCTTGAAATCCACCACATCAGCTCGTGGCGCCGGCTCTACGGCCGGCTTTTCGACGGGCTTCACCGGTTCAGGTTCCGGTTCGGGCGCTGCTTCGACTTCTACTGCGGCCTCCGCTACAGGCTCTGGAGTCTTCTTGGCGGCAGGTTTTGCCGGCGCCGCAGCTCCCTCCTCGACGGTCAGTACCAGCTGGCCAACGGCGAGATGGTCTCCCGGGGCAACACTGAGAGATTGCACCGTCCCGGCTACTTCAGAGGGAACCTCCACGGTTGCCTTATCAGTCTCGAGTTCGAGAATCGCCTGCCCCTCCGAGATCACATCTCCAGGATTTACCAGGACGGAAACGACGTCTCCTGCCTCAACGTTCTCTCCAAGAGCGGGTAGTCTGAATTCCTTTGCCATCGTCTTGCTGTTTCCTTCCTTTCTATTCCCATCGGCCGGGTACGTCCGGTCCAGACGTTCCACTATCCACTGCGCCGGTCAAGGATCACGGTCTGCTGTTCAGGCAAAGACCGGATAGACCTTTCCAGGATCGATTCCCAACTTCTTGATTGCCTTCTCTACGACAGAAGCTTCGACCTTCCCTTCCAGCATGAGTCCGTATAGTGCCGCCACAGTCACATGGCGGTGATCAACTTCAAAGAAGTCTCGAAGAGCTTCACGGGTTTCGCTCCGGCCATAGCCATCTGTGCCAAGCGAAACCAGCCGCCCGGGAATCCATCTCGAAACCGATTCGGGAAGTGCCTTGACGTAGTCCGACGCCGCAACGTAAACCCCGGAGGATCCTGTCAGTTTCTCTGTCAGGTAGGGAACTCTCGGCTTCTCTCCAGGATGGAATCGGTTCCATCGATCAACTTCCAAACCAGACCGGTGCAATTCCTTGTAACTGGTCACACTCCAGACATCCGCCGCCACGCCAAAGTCCTCTTCAAGGACCCGCTGGGCCCGGAGAACGCAATTCATGATGGCTCCACTGCCCAACAGATCGACGCGCAGCTTCGGACGCCGTTTCTTCGTAGCCTTGAGCTTATAGATCCCGTTAACGATCCCATCGATCACCCGTTCACGATCCTTCTCAGGCATGGAGGGCTGCTCATAGTTCTCGTTACCCACGGTCAGGTAGTAGAAGAGGTCCTCCTGATTCTCATACATCCTCCGGATCCCTTCACGAACGATCACGGCGATCTCATAGGCGAACGACGGATCGTAGGCCATTACGTTGGGAACAGGGTAAGCCAGGAGATGACTGTGCCCATCTTCGTGCTGCAGACCTTCCCCGTTGAGCGTGGTGCGTCCCGATGTGGCTCCGATCAGAAATCCCTTGCACATGAGATCCCCAGCGGCCCAGATCAGGTCACCGATGCGCTGGAAACCGAACATGGAATAATAGAGAAAGAACGGGATCGTGTTGATTCCATGGTTCGCATAGGCGGTTCCCGCCGCAATGAAAGAGCTCATCGAGCCCGCCTCGGTGATTCCCTCCTCCAGAATCTGCCCGTTGGTGGCCTCCTTGTAGTACATCAGCCCACCGGCATCGACCGGCTCATACAGCTGGCCCTTGCTGGAATAGATGCCCACCTGCGAAAAGAGAGCCTCGAGACCGAAGGTCCGCGCCTCATCGGGAACGATCGGCACGATCAGTTTCCCGATGCTCTTATCTCTCAACAGCTTTGCCAGGAGGCGGACCACGACCATGGTCGTCGAGACCTCCCTGCCTGCGGTCCCGGTAAAGAATTCAGAGAAGAACTCTTCAGCAGGAGTTTTCAAAGGCTCGGCAGTCACCCGGCGTGAAGGCAGATATCCGCCCAGCTTCTGTCTCCGTTCCTGCAGGTACTGGATCTCCGCACTGGTTTCGGGCGGTTTGTAGAACGGTGCCTGGGCCACGTCCTCGTCAGAGATCGGGACCCCGAAACGGTCTCGGAAGTACCGCAACTCTGCCTCGTTGAGCTTCTTCTGAGAATGGGTGATGTTCTTACCTTCACCGGCTTCTCCGAGTCCATACCCCTTGATGGTCTTGGCCAGAATCACCGTCGGTGAACCCTTATGCTCATAGGCGGTCTTAAAGGCCGAGTAAAGCTTGACCGGATCATGTCCACCCCGCTTCAATCGCCTCAGCTCTTCATCAGAAAGATGATCGACCATCGCCTTCAACTCTGCGGTCTTTCCGAAGAATTCTTCCCGGATGAACGATCCCGTTTCCACGCTGAACTTCTGGTACTCGCCGTCGACGGTCTCCTCCATCCGATTGACCAGCAGTCCCTCTTCGTCATCCTCCAGCAGATGGTCCCATTCACTCCCCCAGATGACCTTGATGACATTCCATCCGGCTCCCCGGAAGACAGCCTCGAGTTCCTGGATGATCTTGCCATTCCCACGTACAGGCCCATCCAGCCGCTGCAGGTTACAGTTGACAATCCAGATGAGGTTATCGAGCCCTTCGCGGGACGCCAGGCTGATCGAACCAAGCGTTTCGGGCTCATCCGTTTCGCCGTCGCCCAGGAAAGCAACAACCTTGGCATCGGTCGGCTGCTTTAACCCTCGTCCTTCCAGGTACCGCGTAAACCGGGCCTGATAAATCGACATCAACGGCCCCAGTCCCATCGAAACCGTCGGGAACTGCCAGAAATCGGGCATCAGCCAGGGATGAGGGTAGGAAGACAAACCTCCACCCGGAGCCAGTTCCCTCCTGAAGTTTCGTAGATGGGAGGCCGTCAGGCGCCCTTCCAGGTAAGCCCTTGAATAGACCCCCGGCGAACCATGCCCCTGGAAGTAGACGAGATCTCCGCCGCAGTCATGTTCAGCCCCGCGAAAAAAGTGGTTAAAACCCACTTCATACAGCGTAGCCGCTGACGCAAAGGTCGAGATGTGCCCCCCGATACCATCCTCTTCCCGATTCGCCCGAACCACCATTGCCATGGCATTCCATCGGACCAGGCTCTTGATTCGGCGCTCGATTTCACGGTTTCCCGGATAAGGGACCTGCTCGGCAACGGGAATCGTGTTGATATAGGGCGTGTTCGCCGTAAACGGCAGGTCCACGCCCTTTCGGGTCGCATAAAGCTCGAGTTCCCTCAAGAGGTTGATGACCTTCTCAGGGCCACCTTCCTCGAACACATAGTCAAGGGAGTCCAGCCATTCTTTCTTCTCCACTGAATCCAGTTCAGCAGAGACCTTCTTCACAATACTACCCGCAGGATCGGCCATATCTACTCTTCAACCTATTCTTAAACTTGTCGATAAGGAAGCACCAAACTTCCCTTCAGTGAAAATTCCATTGTGCCGAAAGCCACCTGTCCAATCAAGTTATTCGGGGCTGGACACACGTCCCCTCGAGCGGAGTCGATCCGCTGCTGAGAGCAATCTTTAACGTCTCTTCTATTCCGTTATCGAGTCAGGAGTGATCCCGATCAACTTGTCGTAGTCTGCCTTGGAAACCCTGCCCATACGCCCGCTTTCAACCTTTCTGGCGAAACACTCCTCTTCGACACAGCCAAACTCAATCCGCCTCTCGCCGCCATCTGAAAGCTGAAGGGTCAAGACCACCCCAGCCGGTGGAAACTCTTCGGAATCAACGACTGATTCGAATTTAATATCGTCGATCGGATACCAGACCTTGTAGGAGAGAGCCTCCTTGTCCTTCTGTTCTTCAGGTTCATCGATGATCCAGGTTAACTCATCGCGTCGGAGTACGATGCGACTTTCCCCCTGTTCGATCTTCAGACTGGAGACCTGGTCCTGCTCGACATCCACGATCTCTTTATCCCGAAAGGCCCAGAGCTCCTTCACCAGATTATCGGCCAGTTCAGCCTTCACCTTGAAAACAGCGGGCTTCCGCCGATTCCTTGCAAAACGCAATTCTCCATCGACAGCTCCCAGATCGAGCTGATGTGAACTGACCTGACCTGCGTGCCGCACTCGAACAGTGAGTTCCGGGACATCGAGGCCAAATACAGCCAGTTCCTCCGAATCCTCCGAAACGAACTCCTGAACTTCGGCAAACTCCAGTGAAGACAGCAGGCTGCTAATCTCCGACTGGTCCGCCCGGTCCTCGATCGGACTCTTTAGAAACCATTCATCGTCTATCTTCTCGAGCAGGACGCGTTCAGAGGGAGAGTTGATTTCGATTTCCTCGACAACTGCCTTGTCAAAAGACAGGGCCGTTTTGTCCCTCCAGTGATAGAGGTCCTTGTCAATCGAAGTCAGCAAGCTCGTCGAGGTCAAAAAGACTTCAGACCCGCCAGGAATCCGGCAGTAGATGAGATTCCCGGTGTAATCCCTGGCCCCGACCTGCACCGTCGTTTCACCGGCACCGGTCCCGACCTTCACCTCGGCAACCGGCTCGACAAGGCCAAACTTGGAAAGATCCTCGCCCGGTTCTTCGATCGTCCGGGTCCGTCGAGCCCCTTTCAGCGTCCCGATGAGACTGTCGGCATTGCCACCGTCCGCGTCTGTCTGAACTGGCCCCTTCAGCACCCAGAGGGCTTCTTCCTTCTCCAGCTGGACCGGCTCCTTACCAGTTTGAGAGATCTGGACCGAAAGGACCTCTTCCTCGCCCAGCCGCAGCAGGCTCTGTTCGAGTTCCTCTGCCTTCTCCCGGGCTTCCTCACCCTCGATCTCATAGAAATATACGAAGGCTGCCAGCGCCGCAAAGATGGCAGCCAGAATAACCAGTTTCTTCATGGCTGTGGCCTACCTCCGTTTGAACCAGACTGCGACTCCAAAGACCAGCGTGGCCAAGGGAAACAAGATAACCGTTGTCCAGAAAATCAGACGGGACTCCGTGGCCGTCAGGGTAACCTGGCGATTCTCCGGGTCTTTCGGGCGAACCGACACCAGATCGGCATCCTCGGCCAGCCAACTGACTACGTTGAGAAAGAGGTCGCCGTTGACCGCTGTCGAGAAGTACGCGTTGGAGGCAAAGTCGGGATCCCCAAAGAGGACGATCCGGGATTCCTTCTCAACCGTTTCTGCGGGCTCAGCTGAGTCGCCCGCGGTTTCCTCTGCGGATTCCGCCTCCGCACCGGGCATTTCTCCCGACTCGCCGAAACTGCTGATCACTTTGACAGCTGCGACAGCCAGTGCCAGAGGTCCCTGCCGGTCCTGGCCTTCATCAAAGGAAACACTCTCCCCTTCGATGTTCATCTCACCCCAACTCTGAGGGGACGAACTGGCGAGAATAGTGGTGCCGTAACCGGAATCCCCAACATCGGACAGCACACTTCGAGTCGTTGGAAGGATGCTCATCGTGTCGTCGAGATCCTCGGTGATCGGGTGATCGCCATAATCTGCCACCAGCGGCGCAGCCGGTCCGAAACCGAACAGCTGCCCAACACCTGAAGCGTCCACAACGAAGTCCTGGTCAAAACCAACACCATACCGGGCGAGGAAGTCATTCATCTCGAACTCAGATTCAGGGTCGACAAGGAGAAAGAACTTCCCACCCTGGGCCAGGTGCTCCTCGAGCAACTGAACCTCATTGGGAAAGAAGTTGACCTGCGGACCCGCCGAGATGATCACCTCTGCATCCTCGGGTATCCGGTTTTCCTGGGCCAGGTTATAGCTCTGAACCAGGTAGTTCTGCTTCTCAACCTCCGCCTTGACGGTCGAGTATCCCTCCCCTTCGATATCATCAAGGGACCGCTCCCCATGACCGGTCAGAAAGTAGACGGTCTTTTCACCCTCCCGGGTGACCTTGACGATCGCGTTCGTCAACTTCTCTTCATTGATGTCTTCGATGACTTCCCGCTTAGAACTCCCCGCTACGATCACCTGGCCGTTTCGGGTCACCTGGTTCTGGGCGACCTTTCCCGGTTCTTCCTGGGGATCAACGATCTCGTAATCGACCTTGGAACTGTAATACCGGTATTCCTGGACCTGACCCTGAAAGCGGGCCGCTCCGGCCTGGTCCTGGAAGAATCCGATGATCTGAATCTGCTCATCCAGGTTGTCGAGAATCTTTCGTGTCTGTTCTGAAAGGGCGAATTGTCCACCTTCGGACAGATCGATCCTCTTGTGATGTTTGAAGTTCAAGAAGTTGATCAGAGCCAGGATCCCAACCACAAGGATCAGCGTGACCAGGGCAGTTCCTCCGAGACGTGCTGAACGCGAGGTCAGCGCTTTCTTCACCTTCTCGAGATTGAATGCCAGGAACACTATGAGCAGAGCAAGACCCACATAGATGAAGACCTGCACCTTCCAGTCCCACAGACTGGTCACCGTATACTGGAAGAAGCCGATCAGGATCAGAATCGGGCCTAGAGAGCCAAAGCTATCGACGAATTTCCTCAACACGTTACTTCCTCCACTTTTCCGAATCGAGAGACAGAGAGGTCAGAAAGAGCCCCAGAAACACAAAGGAGAGATAGAACACCAGATGCTGGGTGTCGAATACACCCTTCGTGAAATCCTCGTAATGGTTCAAAACCGAGAGGTATCTCAGGACTTCGTTCACCACGGTTGTAGTGCCGTCCGCACTCGCATCCAAGACCCAGAGGATGATAAACACGCCGAAAGTGGCGGCAGCAGCTACAATCTGATTCTCAGTCAGCGAGGAAATGAATACACCGACCGCAATCAACGATCCTCCCAGCAGAAAGGCTCCCAGAATGCCGATGAGATAGGGAGAGACGGCGGGTTGCGGGTCGCTGTAAGTATAGAGTAGCAGCACCTTCAAGATGGCCGGCAGCAGCATGATCGCGAGGAACAGAATGACTCCCAGGAACTTTCCCAGGATCAGCTGCAAATGTGTAATCGGAGAGGTCAGGAGTAGTTCGATCGTCCCCCGCTTCCGCTCTTCGGCAAAGATCCCCATCGTCACCATCGGCAACAGGAAGAGCAGAATCGTGCTGAGCACGCCGAAATAGCTTCCCACCACCATCGTGGGGACATCCATCGGATAGGGTGCCTGTCCAAACTGATTCATGGAGGACTGCTGGGCATAAAAGCTGAGAATGATGTAGAAAAAGTAACCCGAAACTCCATAAAACACGGCCAGGACAACGTAGGCTATCGGGCTTACGAACAGTGATTTGAGTTCCTTGGTCAGGATCGCCAGTAAGTTCCTCATTCCGTCTCCTCCTCGGTCGTCAACTTGAGGAAGACCTCTTCGAGTGTGATCGCTTCCATCCGGATTGAATAGACGTCGAAACCATTCTTGACAAGTTCCCGTGCGATCGCCGGACGGATTTCCTTATGGTCCTCCGCTTCAATCGACAAGCTGAAACGATCTCCACTCGCCGCAGAAGTACCGTAGTGACCAACGCCCTCGATCCGGGTCAGGACATTGGACAACTGTTCCATCGGCCCCGATACCTCCACTTCAACCCGCGTTCCACCCGCCAGTTGATGGGTGAGATTCTGAGGAGTGTCAACGGCAACGATCTTACCGTTGTTGATGATGATCACCCGCTCGCAGGTCATGCTGACCTCCGGCAGGATATGGGTCGAAAGAATCACCGTGTGATCGCCGGCCAGGCTGCGGATCAACTCGCGCACCTCGATGATCTGCTTCGGATCCAGCCCGATCGTCGGTTCATCGAGAATCAGTACATCTGGGTCATGTATCAACGCCTGGGCAAGG
Source organism: Acidobacteriota bacterium (assembly GCA_020350445.1). Lineage (GTDB taxonomy): Bacteria > Acidobacteriota > UBA6911 > RPQK01 > JAPXNP01. Next base: position 3,314,198 of record CP070717.1, read on the forward strand.
CCCACCCGCTGGCGATACCCCTTCGAAAGATGCTTGATCAAACGGTCTTCATGCTCGGAAAGGCCGCAACGTTCCATCGCATAGCTTGCCCGCCGAGAAACATCGGCAGATTTAACCCCTTTGATCCGGGCCACGAACCGCAAATAGCTCGTCACATCCATCTCGGTATAGACCGGCGGATTCTCCGGAAGATAACCGGTTCGCCGCTTCGCTTCCAACGGCTGTTCACTGACGTCGAAGCCCGCGACCACGGCTCGACCTTCGGTTGCCGGGAAGAAGCCGGACAGGATTCTCATTGTCGTGGTCTTCCCTGCCCCGTTGGGACCCAGGAAACCCAGGATCTCACCCTTCTCAACCTCAAAACTCACGCCATCGATCGCTGTTCGCGACCCATAACGCTTCGTGAGATTCTCAACTTGGATCATTCGTCCACCCCTTGCGCATAACTAGTATTTTCCAATTATTCGGCAGTTGGGCCCAGACCGTCAGGGGCCCCAAAAGACCTCAGGCCCCGAATCGCTGGTTGACATAGTCCTCCAGAACTCCGATGAAATCCTGGGCGATTCGGTCACCTTTGAGTGTCTTGAAATGCTTCCCGTCAACATAGACCGGGGCTTTGGGATCCTCCCCGGTGCCGGGAAGCGAAATCCCGATATCTGCATGTTTTGACTCTCCGGGACCGTTGACAATGCATCCCATGACAGCCACCTTTAACGATTCCACACCTGGATATCTGATACGCCAGGCACTCATCGAGCTTCGCAAATGTTGATCGATTTCATCCGCCAGTTCCTGAAAGAAGGTGCTCGTAGTTCTTCCGCAACCCGGGCAGGCGCTCACCTGCGGGGCAAACGGACGAATATCCATGACCTGGAGGATCTGTTGAGAAACGAGGACCTCCCGAGTCCGATCTCCTCCCGGCTCCGGGGTCAAGCTGACCCGAATCGTGTCGCCGATGCCCTCCTCTAACAGGATACCGAGGGCGGCGGCACTGGCCACAATCCCGCGCGAACCCATCCCAGCCTCGGTCAAACCGAGGTGTAGAGCATAGTCGCATCTCCTTCCCAGTTCCCGATAGACCTTGATCAGTTCCGGAACGGAGGACACCTTGGCACTCAAAATGATCTTGTCCCGTGCCAGTCCAATCTCCTCGGCAGCGGCTGCGGAACTCAGGCAACTCACGACCAAAGCTTCACGCATTACCTCTTCGGCACTCTTCGGTTCAGCGGACCCAGCGTTCTCATCCATCAGCTGAGCCAGAAGCTTCTGATCAAGCGACCCCCAGTTGACACCGATTCGAATCGGCTTGTCATTCTCGATCGCCACCCCGATCATCTGTCCGAAATTCGCATCCCAGTGCCTTCCCATGCCCACGTTTCCGGGATTGATCCGATACTTCGCAAGTGCCCTGGCACAGTCAGGATGACGCGTCAGGAGCAAATGACCGTTGTAGTGAAAGTCGCCAACAAGGGGGACGTGGACACCCGCAGCGGCGAGCCGTTCGACGATCTCAGGAACCGCACGGGCGGCGGATTCGTCATTAACCGTAACCCGGACCAGTTCGGACCCGGCATCGTAAAGGGCTCGAACCTGTTCGACGGTTGACTCAACATCGGAGGTATCAGTATTGGTCATCGACTGCACGACAACCGGATGCCCGCCTCCGATCCATACCTTATCTACCTGAACTGCAACACTATTTCGCCGCTCAATCATGAGTTGAGGAATTGTACAATAAGCGTGGGAACTCGGACAAATCAACTCCGACGCAACTACTTACCTATCTTTTGTTTACAGGAACTCTAAAGTTCTGAGCTCAAGGCTGAAGTGCAACGGGGGCTTCGCCATCAACGGTTAGACTCACATTCCGAATACCGTCGAACTGCATCAGTGTCCGTTCCAGCTGAGCACGAATAGCCTCCACCTGGCAGGACCCTGCAACCCCGGTTTCGACTTCCCGGCTGAGATCGACGACCGCTTCTCCCCCCGAGACCGCCAGATGACGGATCGTCACGCCGGGATTGATCGATGTGTAGTAGCCCAGAGCCCGCTCCTCCGGCGTGGGGCCCGCCAACAGCTCTTCGAGTGCCAGGCGGGCGACAGCCGAGGTCTCTTTCGCCATTCGCTCAACTGGGTAAACCACTGAACAGTCTTCGCTTTCAGGGTCTTCTTCAGAATTGCCGAAGAAGACCTCGAAAGAAGCCGACTGGGCCGGAGTTTCGCTGCTGGGCAGCGGGGGCAATTCCAGCGGCGGTATCGGGCCGCGAGTCGAGAGATACCAGTAGGCGCCCACTGCGATCGCGAGGATCAGGACAAGGATCAGCGGCCACCACCGCCGTCCTTTTGATTTCAACCGCTTGTGGGGACGACTCTTTCGGCGCGGTGCCGTCCTCTTCTTCCTGCTGGTCTTGCGCTTCGCCGCCATCCAGACTCCTGCCCCAATGTCTCCGAAAAAATCTTCAGTCCAACTTCGAGAAAAAGGTTTTCAACCGCGTCATACCCTCTTCGATCTTCTCCATCGAATTGGCGTAGCAGATCCGTACATAACCTTCCCCGTTGCTGCCAAAATCAACTCCGGGAGTGACGGCAACACCGGCCTTCTCGAGCAGTTCAAACGAAAAGTCATAAACATTTTCGGTGTATCTGCTGACATTCACGAAGACATAGAACGCACCAGTCGGCTCGACGGCAATCTTGAGCCCGATCTCAGCCAAGGCATTCAGAACAACCTTCCTCCTCCGATCATATTCATCGCGCATCCTTCGAACGTCATCGCCCGCCTGGCGCAAGGCGACGATCGCGGCATGCTGGGCGAAATCGGGGGCGGAAATCAGAAGGTTCTGCTGCAGCTTCTGGACTGGACGGACGAGGTGCTTCGGAAGGATGGCATAGCCGAGCCGCCAACCGGTCATCGCGAAAAGCTTGGAGAATCCGTTGATCACAACGGCATGGTCGGTGTATTCAAGAATCGAATGCGCCTCTCCTTCGTACACCAACCCATGATAGATCTCATCCGAGACCACCAGCGCCTGACTGTCTGAAACCCGGCAGACCCGCTCCAGGTAGTCCGGCCCACTGACCGTTCCGGTCGGGTTCGATGGAGAGTTGACGACAACAGCGCGCGTCTGATCTGTCAATTCCTCGCGCAATCTCCCAAGCGGGAACTGGAAGGCATCCTCTTCCCGAACCGCGATCTGAACCGGTTCCCCTTCGAAGGCCTGAACGAACTTGGCGTAACAGGGATAACCCGGATCGGTCAGAAGTACCCGGTTACCGGGATCGAGAAGGGCGGCAAAGACCAGCAGCATCGCCGCTGAGCTGCCTGAGGTCACAACAACCTGGCCAGGATCGACCCGGACACCATACTGGGCCAGCTGCCACTCGCAGATCGCCTCTCGGAGTCCGATCATCCCCAACGAATGCGTGTAGTGCGTGTGGCCGTCCCGAATCGCCTGGACTCCCGCTTCCCGCACGACTTCCGGCGTATCGAAATCCGGCTCTCCGACCTCCAGGTGAATCACCGACCGGCCCTGGGCTTCCAGTTCGAATGCCCGTTCTAGTACTTCCATCACGATGAAGGGTTTGATCTTACCGACCTTCTGACTGAGTGCTTGCCACACGGGCCTTCTCCTCAAAATCTTGATGTGACTGCCCTAGGCTTTGAGCGCCCGGTCCAAGTCATCGATCAAGTCCTCGGTTCCTTCGATTCCCACTGACATCCGCATCAGACTGTCAGAAATCCCCACCGCCGCCCGCTCCTCCGGTGTCCATCCCAGGTGTGAGGTCGTCGCAGGTCGAGTTATCAGGGTTTCGACCCCACCCAGGCTGGGTGCTTCGATCGGAATCTCGAGCCGCCGGATAAAGGCGTCAGCCACCGCGGCATCCCCATGGAGTTCAAAACTCAACATCCCACCGAATCCGGCAAAAAGTTCCTGCGTCCCGTCACTCGGCCGCTTTTTGTTGAGTAAGGGGTGATTGACCTTGGCAACCTCAGGCCGCGAAGCCAGAAAACGTGCGATTGCCTCGGCGGACCGGTTCTGATGACGGACGCGCAGGACAAGTGTTTTGATGCCCCGCTCGAGCAGGAAACAGGCGTGCGGATCGAGACATCCACCGAGAAGCATGCTCTTGTGGTTGACCCCTTCCACAAGCTCCGCCGATCCAATCACGGCTCCCGCAACCAGGTCGGAATGGCCGTTGAGATACTTCGTACAGGAATGAACAACCAGGTCGAAGCCCTGCTCGAGAGGGCGGAAGTTCACCGGGGAGGCAAAGGTATTGTCGATTATGGCAGTCAACTGATGCCGCCGCGCGAACTCAACAACCGATTTCAACTCCCCGACCTGGACCAGCGGATTGGTGATACTTTCGACATAGATCGCCCGGGTCTCCGGCTTCAGCAGCGCTTCCCACTGTTCCGGCCGCTGCCCGTCAATGAAATCCACCCCAATTCCCAGGGCGGGCAGATCCCCGGACAGAAACGAAGTCGTTCCCCCGTAAAGACAATCCTGAGCGAGAAGGTGATCACCCGAGGAAAGAAGCGACAACAGAGTCGCGGTGATGGCCGCCATTCCGCTCGAGGTCACCAGTGCAGCCTCACCCTGCTCCAAAGCCGCCAGCTTTCGATGTAACTGCCGATGAGCCGGCGTATTGTTCAGCCGTATATAGCGAAGATCTTCATAAGACTGCTGGCCCGTGTACTCGTACGTGGAGGACTGAAAAACCGGCATGACGACGGCACCTTCGACTCGCTTCCCCGATACCCCCGCATGAACCACATCGGTTTCTATCGTTCTGGACTTCTTCATCTGGCGAATCCACTCCTGTTTCTGAATGTTGCATTCCCATACCGCAGTTACGGATGTCCCAGTGTATAACTCGCAATGGGTAAGCTCCAAGGGCCCCTGGAGGGGAAACACGGTACATCTCGAACAGCAATCATTGTATTCTGACTGCCGACCGAGCAGAATCTCCTGTGGACAAGGCGACACTCCCGGTTGAAATCGACAATCCAGTGAAAGAACCTCTCGAACTCAAGACAGTTGGATACCTGCCGAACGAACGGGATAACTGTGCCGTCGCCCTGCAATTCCTGGCGGCGGGAACCCGGATCAGGTGCAGGGATGAAACGATTCAGCTCCGGCATTCCGTCTTGACGGGCCATCGATTCGCTGTACGGACTATCGAAAAGGGGTCACCGCCCCTGTCATGGGGCATGCCGTTTGGGATTGCCATCGGTCAGATCCAGGCCGGTGACTACATCTGCAACGATGGCGTCCTGGCGGAATTGAGGACGCGGGCCCTCGATTTCGAATTGCCCGATCAACCGAACATCCGCGACGCATACGAGCCGTTTCAAATCGACGAGGCGCGATTCACCCCGGCAGAGCAGGTTGAAAGAACGAGCACGCCTCAGACCTTTGCGGGCTTTCATCGAGCCGGCGACCGGGGTGTCGGCACGCGAAACTACATTGTCGTACTCGGCACCTCCTCCAGGACTTCGAGTCTTGCCAGGGCCATCGCGACACGGTTCGAGTCGCTCGAAACGGGTGATTCAACGCTCGATGGCGTGGTTGCGGTTTCGCATACCGAAGGGGGAACAGCCGAGCGTCCCAACAATGCCGACTTTGTTGTTCGGACCCTGGCCGGGTTCCTGGTCCATCCAAATGTGGGGGCGGTACTGGCACTCGACGATGGATCGGAGTGGGTGTCAAACCAGACCCTTCAAGCGTTCCTCCGGACTCACGAGTATCCGATCGAACACGTCCTGCATCGATTCCTGACCGCAGGAGATTTTGAGACGGCTTTGGCGAAGGGCTCCGGAATCGTCCAGGGATGGCTCGAACCCGTCGGACGAATGAGCCGGTCTGACCAACCAGCATCGGCCCTGAACCTGGCGCTGCAGTGTGGAGGATCCGATGCCTTCTCGGGGATCTCGGCAAACCCGTTGATCGGCCAGGTCGCAAGAGAGGTCGTCAGACAGGGCGGTGTGGCAAACCTGGCAGAAACCCCGGAACTGGTCGGTGCTGAAGCCTACGTTCTGAATCGAGTCCGCGACCTGGAAACCGCCCGGCGCTTCCTCACCTTCGTCGAGGAATTCAAAGAACGCATGAGCTGGCATGGGCATTCCCCCGAAGGGAACCCATCGGGCGGAAACCGTTTTCGAGGCCTTTACAACATTACGATCAAATCACTTGGGGCAGCACTCAAACGGCCGCCCGATGTTCGGCTGGACTATGTGATTGATTACTCAGAGCGAATCAAGCACCCCGGCTACTACTTCATGAACAGCCCGGGAAATGATCTCGAGAGTATCGCCGGGCAGGTTGCCTCGGGCGCGAACATCATCTACTTCACAACCGGTAACGGTTCGATTACGAACTTTCCTTTCGTTCCGACGATTAAGGTCCTTTCGACAACCGGGCGCTATGAGATGCTTTCCGGTGATATTGACCTGAACGCCGGGAAGGTACTGGAAGGCAGCACCCTGGAAAGCGAAGCATCCAAAGCCTTTGATCTGACCCTCAGAGTCGCTTCATCCGAACAGACCCTGGGAGAAAAGGCCCGGCACCACCAGGTTTCCCTGTGGCGGGATTGGCAGCAGCAGGACGCGAGCCAACTCATCACCCTCCAAACGGGATCCTCACCCGCCGGCCAGCCTCTGGACTGGAAGGCGCCGGCCCTCGATCGAGGAAACGTCGAGCAGCGCCCAGGCTGGGAGCCGGAAGGATTCGCCCTTGAAATAGAGAAAGCCCGATCCACCAGGATTCCCTCTGGCCTCATTCTTCCTACCAGTCTCTGCTCCAGTCGAGTGGCCCGAACGTTTGCCGATGAATTGAACCGTAATGAATCCCCGCCACCGTCGATTTACAAATTCGTCGGGCTGGACCATACGGAAGGATGCGGGGTTTCAGGCGGGCATTCACAAGAAATCTTCACTCGAATCCTGATGGGATACCTGCTTCACCCACTGGTCGGTTACGGAGTTCTGCTCGAACACGGATGTGAGAAGGTTCATAACGAATACCTGCGTAGAAGGCTAACTGAGCGGGGGATACCGGCAGAGCGCTTTGGCTGGGCCAGCATCCAGCTGGATGGTGGAATCGAGGCGGTCCGAAGGAAGGTTCGAGGGTGGTTCCATCAAGAACCGGCGCCCGTCGCAGGCCGAAGACCGATCGATGAAGTCCGCCCGTTTGGCCTCGGGGTCATCTCCTCTGGCGAAGGCGGTCTGATTCAGCGGGTGGGTTGGCTCGAACCCTTGATCGAGAGCATCCTCGCCATCGGGGGCACAGTGGTCCTGTTGTCAGATGATCCTCTGCTTACCCCACTTCTGGGCAGGAAGCACTCAGCGACACTGGAGTATGCGGCGTCCCCGCCCCTTCCCGGCCTTCAGATCATGGAATCGGTCAGCCGGGACTGGACCGAGTCCTTGACGGGGCTCGGAGCCGCTGGGGTCGAGGTAATTCTGGCCGTGCACCATGGGCACACCCGCCAGGGAAAACCGATGGTGCCGACACTGGCGATCGGTTCTGAATCCAGCCGAATCAGTAACAGTTCTTTCGATCACCGCCTGGATGACGAATCGCCAGAGGCCGCTCCAGCGATTCTCGACCTGGTCGTGAAGACAGTCGCTCAGCAATACGTACCCATTAATGAAAGGCTCGGGAACGTAGACTTCCAGGTCTCCCGCGGTCCCCTTGGGGTCTCCGTCTGACCCTCACTCCCACAACCGTTTCGAAAACCGGATTTCGGATTTCGAATCTTCTATTAGAGATCTTCCCTTGTCTGCCGGCCATTGACCAGGCGCCAGATACGGCGGCTGTTCTGATCCTGCAACTCCGCGGGCAGAGCTTCCTGGGGGAAATTCTGATAACAGATCGGACGGGCAAAGCGGGAAATGGCGGCTGTTCCAACGGAGGTGCTGCGACTGTCTGTCGTAGCTGGATAGGGGCCCCCGTGATGCATCGACGGACAGACTTCGACGCCAGTCGGGAACCCATTGAAGAGCAGACGTCCAACCTTTCCTTCGAGGATATGAAGAAGTCGGGAGTATTCGGTGAGATCCGCCTCCGTCGCCTGGAGCGTCGCTGTCAGGTGGCCTTCGAGCCGCTGCGCCACAGCATAAAGTTCATCGACGGAATCGCAGCGAACCAGGAGGGTCGAAGGACCAAAGACTTCTTCGGCCAGCCTGGGACTGGCCAGAAAGTCCTCGCCGCTCACTTCGAAGACAACGGCCGACGCCTGAGTGTCTTTCTTCCGGGTCCGACGTTTGGAATGAGCCAACATTTTGACACCTTTGATCCGGCCGACTTCCTCGACCCTCATCTCGTAGGCGTCCCGGATTCCAGCGTGAAGCATCGTGCCGGGTTCGGACTTTGCGGTGATAGCGGCCAACTCGTCCACGAAGGAGTCGAGTGACGGGCTGTCCATTCCAACCACCAGGCCGGGATTCGTGCAGAACTGCCCAACTCCCAGGGTTACCGAGCCATGCAGACCCGCGGCGATTTCCACCCCCCTGGTCTTTACGGCATTGGGCAGCAGAAAGACCGGATTCGTACTGCCCATTTCGGCATAGACCGGAATGGGTACCGGCCGCTGAGAAGCAAGATCGAACAGGGCTCTTCCCCCGGCCAGCGATCCAGTAAAACCGACCGCACAAGTCGAGGGATGCTGAACGAGGTAGGAACCGATTTCATGTCCAATTCCATGCAGCAGTGAAAACGTACCGGCAGGCATGGAACAATCCTCGACGGCCAGAGCGATCGCCCGGGCTACCAGTTCGGAGGTCCCAGGATGAGCAGGATGAGCTTTGACAACCACGGGATTTCCAGCTGCCAGCGCCGAAACCGTATCGCCGCCGGCCACGGAAAAGGCCAGGGGAAAGTTGCTGGCCCCAAAAACCACAACGGGCCCCAACGGAACCAGGTATCTCCTCAGATCGGGCTTGGGCAGTGGCTGGCGCTCCGGATCAGCCGTATCGATCCTCGCCTCAACCCAGGACCCCTCTTCAACAAGATCGGCAAACAGGCGAATCTGGCCAACAGTCCGACCTCGTTCACCTACGAGCCTGGCTTCGGGAAGTCCTGTCTCCTCCATCGCTCGTTCGATGAGGGGGGCGCCAATGCCCATGATCCTGTCGGCGACCTCGCGCAGAAAATCGGCCCGGACCTGATCGGAAATCCGACTGAGCGACTCGGAAGCTTCGACAGCTTTAACCAGGGCGGCATCGGCTTCGTCGGTCGTCGCTTCTACAAAGATCGGTTTTAGTTTCTGCCCTCCCACCGGGTTGAAAGCCGAGAAAGTTGACTTCCCATCCCCGCCGAGCGTTCCAGCAATAAGATTCTTTCCTGTCAATTCCATTTGCGTTCTAACTCCCTCAGGAAGGATGCCTCAGTCTGCGGGGTAAGACAAGGGCCGAAGGAGGAACGCAAGCGTCTCGAAGGAACGCAAGCGTCTCGCTTGCGAAAGCCCCCGCAACCCGCCACGTGCCAATTTTCGGACAAGCGTTAGAGCCCAGAAGAATCGCAAGCGGGACGCTTACGTTCCGGAGGACAAGCTGGAAGTTTGCGTTCCGGAGGACAAGCTGGAAGCTTGCGTTCCGGAGGACAAGCTGGAAGCTTGTCGTACGATTGGTGATTGTTATGGTGTGACCCGGGACCACTCGAATGTACCGGTCAGTGAAGCATAATCTGAGACAAAGACCATGCCCCAGTTCCCGGTCACAACCTCATCGTCGAAGACAAAGTCGTCGTTTTCGAAATAGAGCAGCACACTCTCATCCCAGAATGCCTCGCCGCTCGCTTCAAAGGCCAGCCGAATCCTGCCGTCCAGGAGGTGACCCGTTGCCAGGCTGTTGACCGGATTCTGAACCGCAGTGCCGTTGACCGACGTTACCGCCAGCATACCCACCAGGAAGAAGCCTTCACCCTGGAGGGAAAGCTCCCCATCGAAGACAGTGTCGTCCGAAGCGGTCATGCGGACGGTATAGGCCACGGGCGCAGCTTGGAGAGGAAGGCTCGAGAGCTCCCCATTCTCCAGCCTGAGTGCGGTCCCGTAGATCGGATTCCGGGCATAGATCTCAATCTTCCCACTGGTCAGTTCAACCTCGGGAAAGAACTCAGTCAGAAAGCGGGCCCGATGGCCCAGGGGCCCCAACTCAATGACCTTCGAAGCCAGGACCTCTCCCGCTGCAGAGAGGACGTCGAGACGAACCTGGTTGGTCAGTGTCTCGCTCAGATCCCCATTGGCGAGGGCCAGGCCAATCGAGCGGAAGTCTTCGAACGGAACCGAGGCCAGGTAGAACTCGCGGGAAG
>CP070717.1:3324610-3338423 GCA_020350445.1 Acidobacteriota bacterium
ATCGGGGCGCACTGGTTCCAGTGGGTTGACCAGCCCTCAACGGGGCGGTACGACGGTGAGAACTATAATATCGGGCTGGTCGACGTCACTGACCGTCCCTACGAAGAGCTTACGGAAGCGCTGAAAACAACTCATCAGCGGCTCTTCAAGATCCATTCAGGACAGCTAGAGCCCTTCTCAGAGAGAGCTCTCCCCAACTAGTGGAGTTCAGTGGGGCCAGCGTGTAAAAACCCTGGTCCCCTTCAATCCAGCTTTCCCGACGAACAGGTTGTACAGGTTCCACCGGGGGCCGCCTATCGCTGCGGCAGTTAAATCACCCGATTCTGTTAACATCCCAGAATTGGCGATCCTGATCACCAAAGACTGAAAAAGCCCTTGTTAGACTCGGGCTTATCGACAGGTTCCAGAGTAAAGACTGAGGCAGAGCGATCGGATGGATGAATCCTACCAGCTAACGATATTACTGACGAACTGGATCGTTGCGCTCCTTTACCTGCTCTTCGGCAAGCGGCATGGTCTGCCCCTTCTCTTGTGGGTTGCAGCGGCCTGGATACTCGAAGGTCTTCGAGCAGGGGTCCATCTGGCCGCCTGGTTGAACCTCCATCTTCCTCCGGCGATCCATTTCGCCGTCGAAGGTTCCTCTCTCCTGGCCATCTGCTTCCTGACTCTCGCGATCCTTAATTTCACAGAGTCAACGACTCGAAAAGGGCCGGTTATATATGTGTTCCTCATTCCAATCAGTCTCTTTGTGACTGTGAACACCCTCTTCCAGGAAAGCTGGGCCAGAGACAGTACGTCGGGACATCCCGAGTTGGTACCAGGTTCGGAGCTGATCCTGGCGCTCCCAGCGGGGATCGCACTCATCCTGATCGGCGGGAAGATGCTCCGCCTATGGTCGGGTACACAACTCAATGGCACGATCGCCTTGGGTGCAGCCCTAATTCTGGATGGGCTGGCGACGATCGGCTTTGAGATACAAGTCCTCTTCGGAATCAACCCAGAACCGTTTCCGCTCATTACATTCCTTCGAACGCTGATCTACTCAGTCCTGTTCCTTCAACTCGTTCTCGATCGCGAGTGGGCAAAACGGGATGAAGCCGAAGCCAAAATGAAAGAGAGCCAGCGTGCGACACTCAATTTGACCCGAGACTTCCCGGGAATGGCCTATCGCTGCAGTCTGGACAAGCTGCGTACGATGCGCTTCATCAGCCCGGGAATCCAGGGCTTTCTGGGATATCAGGCCAACGAGGTTCTAGAAAACCGAATCACACCCTACTCGCAGATCATGATTCCCGAGGACATTCCCATCGTTGAGGAAGAGATCCAGGCCGCGCTGCTAACGAACCGCCCCGTTGACATCGTATATCGTGTCATCACCTCCAGCGGTACGGTGAAGTGGGCTTGGGAGAGGGGCCGGTTTGTCAGAGGGACAAGCGGACAACTGGACTTCCTCGAGGGATTCATTTCGGATATCAGTCAGCTGCGAGAAACCGAAATTGAACTTGAGGAAACCAATAACGAACTGAAGACCACGGTCGGCAAGCTGGAACACCGGGCCAAGGAGATGGACCTCCTGAACCGGCTGGGTGAAACGATGATGCTGAGCAACAGCGAAGAGGATCTCTCGATTGTGATCAGGAGGCTGGCGCCTCAACTGTTTCCTGATTATTCGGGAGCTGTCTTCTTGATTCAGCCCGAACGCAAATCAATCCGGCTGAACTCTTCCTGGGGCACGTTCGATTTCACAAAGGAACCCATCGACTTCTCGAAGTGCGAGGGCCTCAAGCAGGGAGGAAGTCGCAACGGACAGTCGGTGTGTGAAAACTGTGGCAGCTCAGACGCAGAAAGGAGAGGAGACTTCTGTGTTTCTCTTCAAACGAAGGGAGAGACGCTCGGAATCGTGCATTTCGTCTCGACATCGAATAATCATCAGCGGGTCTCTGACTCAAACTCGGTGCGACAGACGGCGATTGCAGTCGCCGAAACTACCGCTATGACTCTTTCAAACCTGCGCCTTCGCGGCATTCTCCGCGATCAAGCGATTCGAGATGGTTTGACAGGCTTGTACAATCGGCGCTATTTCGAAGACGCACTCGATCGGGAAATCGGACGAGCAGCCAGACGAAGAATGGGCTTCAGTATCATTATTGTCGATCTGGATCATTTCAAGCGGTTCAATGACGATTTCGGCCATGCAGCCGGAGATCTCGTCTTGAAAGAACTCGGCAAGTTCCTTGGAAGGAGCCTTCGGGGCGAGGACATCGTCTGCCGCTTCGGCGGAGAGGAATTCGTTGTCCTCATGCCAGAGATTAGTCTCAACGAGGCAGTACACCGCGCGGAAGACCTGCGAAGTGGTATTGAGCGTCTCAGAATTGACCATCTGGGCCAACTCCTCAAAGCCACTGCCTCAATTGGTGTGGCCACGTATCCCCAATTCGGAAAAGACCGCAGCGATATCTTCGAGGCCGCTGACGCCGCACTCTACAAGGCCAAGGAATCTGGTAGAAACCGCGTGGTGAGCGCACTTGAACTGGATGCAACATCCAACCCGGCGCCCACCGAGCACTCCCCAAACGAAACGGTTCGAATTGAGGGCCATTCAGTCGAAATCTCGTTCGATTAGATCCGTTCCAGCGCCTTCTTCACCCGATCCGCCGTCATCGGCATTTCGAATAACCGTGCCCCCGTTGCATCAAAGATGGCATTCGCGACAATCGCACCGATACAGATAATTGCAGGCTCTCCGCCCCCTTGAGGAGGATCATCTTTCGCGTCGAGAATGACGCTTTCAATTTGGGGGACCCACGAGAATCGGGGAATCTTGTACGTATCGAAGTTGAGATCCTTGACCTTCCCACCCTCAAAACGGACTTCTTCCGAAAGGGCATAGCCCAACCCCATCGTAATACAGCCCTCTATCTGGATAGTGCTACCTTCCGGATTGACACACAGACCCATATCCTGGGCACAGACCACACGCTTGACTGATACTCTTCCCGTATTCTTCTCAACCCCGACTTCTGCGATCAACGCAACGTATGTCCCCGCATCAATGCCGAGGGCTACTCCATAACCTCGACCACTTGGTGCCTTCGCCGGGGTCCAGCCAAATCGTTCGGCGGCTGCCTTGAGCACCCGCTTCATCTTCTCGTCTGAAAGGTTCTTCAACCGAAACTCAACGGGATCCATCCCAGCTCGAGCAGCCAGCGTGTCGATGTGAGATTCGCGGGCAAAGGTATTTGTGTTATTCGATGGAGCCCTCCAGGCACCGGTCTTGAACGGATGGGTTCCCGGCCCCGCAGTCCAACCCGAACCAAAGGCTGTCGTCCGGTGATTCGGGATGTTATAAAACTGTTGCGATCCCCTCTGTCCCGCGAAATAGACACCGTAATCCCACAGCGTAATACGACCCGACGAATCAGTAGCCCCCTTGATCTTCACCACGGCAGCGGGCCGGAACGTGTCATAGAAGAACTCCTCTTCCCGGGTCCAAGACACCATCACAGGCTTGCCGGCCGCCTGAGCGAGCCTCACCGCTTCAACCGCCTGCTGGTTATAGGACTTTCCTCCGAAACCACCTCCGACGAACGGAGGCCGCACCCGTACATTCTCCGCCGGTATGCCCAGTGCAGAAGCAGCTTCATCCTTCAAACGAAAAGGAGTCTGGGTGGATGCCCAGATGGTGACCTTTTCACCGTCGATCTTCGCCAAGGCTGCGTGGGGCTCCATTGTCGCGTGTGCCACATACCCATCAAGGTACGTGTGCTCGACTACCTCGTCGGACTCCGCAGGCATGCTCTCCGGCGTCCCCCCTTCGGCGACCACCTCTCCCTCCGGTGCTACCGAAAGCAGGTGATCAAAAATGGTCTGATCATTGATCTTCGAAGACGGCTCATCGAAGCGCGCCTGGATGGCAGCCAGGGCTTCGTCGGCAATATCCGGGTTCTCATGCAGGACGGCAATCAGATCCGGCTTCTCGACAATCAGAACCCCTTCGATCTGTCTCGCCTTTGAAAGGTCAGCATTCAACAGCTTTGCGTCATGGGCGGGCGGACGGAGAATCCGGGCATACAGCATACCGGGTTCCCTCAAGTCAGCCGAAAACTTCGCCTTGCCAGTGACCTTTTCAACAGAATCACTCCTCAGCACGGGCTTTCCGACGATCGTAAACACCGATGGTTTTTCGACTTCAGCCTTCCCATCAAGACGCCGGAGCACCTTCTTTCCTTCGACGAGTTCTGCATAGGTCACCCGTTTACCGGTCTGCCGATCTACAACCGCACCATCAGAGGTACTGAGCTGTTCCTTTGCTGTTCCCAGCTTCTCAGCTGCCATCTCGATCAAGACCGCCTTCGCTTCAGCGGCGGCTGCCCGAAACGGCGGACCGAAAAAGCGCGTGGTCATTGACCCGAACGTCCCCATATCCCAGGGGCACAAATCGGTGTCCCCCATCACCATCTCGACCCAATCCAGAGGGACGTCGAGTTCCTCAGCCAGGGTCTGGGCCAGCGAGGTGATCGCGCCCTGTCCCATTTCGATCTTGCCCGTAAACCCGGTGACCTTTCCGTCTTCACCGATGCGCAGGAACGCGTTGAAATCGTCAGGCAGTTGGGGCCGACGGCGGCCGCCTTCCTGATAAGCCCAGGCATCCGGGGCAGCAATCAGAATGAGTATCCCTGTTCCGAACAACTTGAGAAACTCGCGCCGATTCGCTGTGAGTTGCGGAACCTCCTTGAGGTCGGTGAAATTGAGTTCAAGGAGCTCTTCGTAAAGATCGAGCATCGTCTTTTCCTGTTTCATCTCCTCACCTCCCTTCACGCATTACAGCCGCAGCCTTCTCGACTGCTTGAAGTATTCGCTTGTGTGCCCCACAGCGACACAGATTACCCTCCATCCTGCGGATTACTTCCTCCCGGGTAATCTGCGGATCCTTCAGTAGAACACCGTACGCCTGCATGATCATGCCCGGTGTACAGTACCCGCACTGAAGGGCGTCCTCCTCCACGAATGCTTGCTGCAGAGGATGGAGGTCGCCGGCTGGAGCCAACCCTTCAATTGTCAAAACCTTCTTTCCGGCGACCGATTCGATCGAGACTCGACAGGACCGCATTGTGTTGCCATCCACGAGAACCGTACAGGCGCCACAGAGCCCCTTCCCACAGCCATACTTGCTACCCGTCAACTCCAGGTCTTGCCTCAGCACTGAAAGGAGTGAACGAGACGGCAAAACAGACAGGCTGACGGCCTCACCATTCAACATAAACTCGATTGTCTTCTTCATTGGACTCTCCGATTCCTTAAGAGTCGACTTCTTTTCCCAGCCCCGGACACTTTACCCGGCAGCAAGGGTCTAAACCCTACTTGTTCAAACTCTTCGAGAAACCCCCGGCATTGCCACCGGATAGCTCCCTTCAGCATCGGGAAAAACCGGAGGTTCTGTCTCCATCGTGAACCCTTCAATGCCCGGAGCTAAATCCACCTCAGATGCCAGCGCTGTCTCCCAGGAGACCTCCTGACCCGACTCGGCAGCCATTCGGCCGAGGATACCGGTCAGGGCCGCATAGGCCGAACGCTCGGTCTCGTTGTAAGGAAGATCATTCCGAATGGCCTCAAACAGCCGATCGTGCTCGACCTGATAGGCGTTCGCAAACTCTCCCCGATGCTCCCAGATCAGGTTCGCCGACGATTCGAGATGACCACGGTAAATCTTTGGCTCACGGATACCTTCCCCGAGAACGGCACAACCCGTCGCGCCCTGGATGACATCTCCAAAGAATGACCAGCAACTCGCCATGTGCCGCCCCTGGGCAAACATCCGGGTGCCATCCTCAAACCTGTACTCAACCGCATAGTGATCAAAGAGCTGGTCGGGTTCCTGCCTGACCTGCCGTCCCCCCTGCCCCTGAGCGGAAACAGGCCACGCCCCTTTGACCCAACAGCAGACATCCAGGTTGTGAATCAACCAGTCGAGGATGAAACTCCCATTTAACCAGGTGAAATTGCTGTAATTGCGAATCTGATGGGCCATCTCGGTCATCCCAGCCCGTTTCGAGGCAAATCCCACCGGTTCATGCTCCCGATAAGCCCAGCAGGTAATCACCTCCCCGATTGCCCCATCATGGATCTTCTGCACGGCTGCCTGCAGCGGTGGATAATGGCGACTCATCAGACCACCCGCAATCTTAAGATTCTTCCGTGAAGCTTCCTTCCCCGCCTTCAAGACACGTCGAATACCCGGAGCATCCACTGCAAAAGACTTCTCCATGAAGACGTTGCAGCCCTTCTCCACAGCGAACTCGAGATGTAAGGGTCGAAAAGCCGGTGGGGTGGCCAGGATCACCAGGTCGGTCGACTTCAAACACTCAATCGCCGCCCGATACCCCTCAAACCCAACGAATTGGCGCTCCGCAGGGACATCGACCTGGGTCCCGTACTCATCGGTCAGGGTCTTCAGACTGGTCTGTAACCGATAGTCGAAAACGTCAGCCATCGCAACGAGCCGGGTCGGGCCGCTGGAAGTCGCCAGGGCATTCGCGGCGGCTCCTGTCCCCCGTCCGCCGCAGCCAACGAGCGCGACTCTGATCGTGTTGTCCTCTGCTGCATGAACCCGAGGGACGCTGACCGATCCCAGAACCGATGCCGTCGCCACTTGAGTTGTATTCTTCAAAAAATCTCGGCGGGACGTCCGATTTGATCTGTCCTGTTCCATGTTCCTAACACTCCCCAACAGTTCCATGACCTCTGGATAAGACTACTTTGATTATTGATGATCACCGCGGCGACGACAAGATGCCAGGCAAAAGACTCTATTGAAAAGCTTGTGGGACCCGGCCCCATCGCTATAATTGTGCCAAGAGCGTCTCGAGTTAGAGGCGGGGATCTGCAAGAAGAATGTAACCGGTTCAAGATGGAAGGGGAGCTGGAAAAATGGCGTTTCGCCGTTGGATTCGACGAGGTTTTTGGCTAGGGACAGACAAAGAGAACAAACGCACTGGACCGATTGAATGGGTAGCCCCTCTGATCGTTCTGACAGCGTTCCTCTCGCTGCCCGATGTCTCCGCCCAGGTTTCACAAGGGCCTTCGAAGAACTACACGGAGGAAATCGTTACCGAAAGTGGCGATACATTTCGTCTGCAGATAGTTACTATCCCCGCAGGTACGTTCAAGATGGGCAGCCCGGCTGGGGAAGAAGGCAGAAGCGAAACTGAAGGCCCCCAACGGGATGTCACCCTTTCGAGTTTCTACCTTAGCGCCACAGAGATTCCTCTCGACCTGTTTCTCGCCTATTACAGAGAGACGATGACCGAGAAGAATGATTACCTCCCCCAACCAGCGCAGTCGGATGTCGATGCGATTTCGGGTCCCACCCCCGTTTACGGAGATCTCCAGATGGGGGCAGAGTTGGATACCCCGGCAATTGGAATGACCTGGCACAATGCGGTGACCTTCTGTAAATGGCTCTCGAAGAAGACGGGAAAGACATACCGGCTCCCCACAGAGGCAGAATGGGAGTACGCCTGTAAGTCCAGCACAGCCAACCGCTACGGTGCGACTGATTCAGTCGATGCTCTCGGCGAATACGCCTGGTACATTGACAATGCGAACGAACAGACCTCCCGCATCGGTTCAAAGAAGCCCAATGCCTGGGGATTGTTCGACATGTCCGGGAACGTTGCGGAATGGGTTCACGATTTCTACAGCCCTGGCGCCTACGCAGAAGCAGCGACCGAGAACCCTCAGGGCCCGGCTAAAGGCCGTGTTCATGTGGCCCGCGGGGGGGATTTCGATGGATTCCCCGAGGACCTGCGTTGTTCAGCTCGATCCTATGAACAACCCGACTGGCGGGCCGGAGACCCCCAATTGCCGAAGAGCACCTGGTGGCTACCTTTCATCAACACGATTGGCTTCCGAGTGGCGAGATCGGCAGATCCCCAGTAGGGGAACAGCGGTCAGCGTCGCTTCTCGGGAAAGAGTCGGAGCACCTCGTCAGCAGCAGCACCACAAATCCCGCGCTCGGTTATCAGACCGGTCACGAGCCGCCTGGGAGTCACATCGAATGCGTAGTTTCCAGCCGGACTATCCTCCGGAGTGATCAAAACCTCCATCACCTCGCCATCCCGACTCCCGATGACATACTTCACTTCACTCGAATCACGCTGCTCGATGGGGATCTCGTGGACTCCATCCTCCATCTCCCAGTCAAATGTCGAGGAAGGGAGAGCGACATAAAATGGGATACCGTTGTCCTTCGCCGCGAGAGCCTTCAAATACGTCCCAATCTTGTTCGCCACGTCGCCGGTGAATGTCGTCCGGTCCGTTCCGGTGATGACGAAATCCACCAGACCCTGCTGCATCAGGTAACCGCCCGCGTTATCAACGATCACTGTATGTGGGACTCCGTGCTGCCCCAGTTCCCAGGCGGTCAGGCCCGCACCTTGATTCCTTGGACGTGTTTCATCCACCCAGACATGGACCGGGATTCCCGCATCGTGGGCCGCATAAATCGGTGAAGTCGCCGTGCCGTAATCCACAAACGCCAGCCAACCGGCATTACAGTGCGTCAACACGTTCACGGCTTCGCCATTCTTCCGCTCTGCAATCTCACGCAGAAGGGGCAGGCCATGCTGACCGATCCTCCGGCAAAAATCCGCATCCTCGTCGGCAATCGTATCGGCCGTCTCCCGGGCGAGCTGGACCAATCCGAAAAGATCACTATGTGCCTTTTGGGCAACATCGAGCTGCCTCTTCACCGCCCATTCGAGGTTGACAGCGGTCGGCCGTGTTGCAATCAACTTCTCACCCGATTCTTCGAGCGCCTCCAGAAAGGCCTGAGGGGAACCGGCAGACGAGGCCTCCAACGCGGCCAGATACATTCCGTAACCAGCCGTGGCACCGATCAACCCCGCTCCTCGAACGTGCATGTCACGAATGGCAATCGCTACTTCATCAACCGTCCGCAAATCCTCCACTACAAACCGATGGGGAAGATGTCTCTGATCAATGATCTGGACGATGTTAGGGTCCTCCTGGCTCCTCCAGATGGTACGGTACGGCTTACCCAAAACTTGCATACAAAACGACTCCCTAGATGAAAGATTGATTGGTCGGGAGATTCTACCCCAATTTCGCTTCCTTTACTCGACTTCGTTATCGGTACCCAAAAGCTCATTCAGGGCTCGATTCAAAACACGGACCGTGTATTTCCCTCTCTGGACAAGCTCTGGACGGGGTCCAAGGTGGCGCTTCATGTCGTCGACAACCGGCCGGGCCAGTTGATCGGCCTCGTCCAGCACCACCGCCGCCTGGACCCTCGCCCACTGTGATCCTTCGTCAAGAACTGCCACCAGGACCGGCAAAGCCTTTTGAGCATCCCCCATCCGTATCAATGCACGGGCAGCTGCGATACGAACACTCTCCGAGGGATCTTCCAAACGCAGCTCAATCGCCGCTTTCTCCTGCTGTCCCTCTCTCCCCAGGTTCCCGATTCCAGTCGCGGCCCAAAAACGGACGGCAGCTTCCCGGGCACCCAACCGTTCGCTGAGCTGCGGCAACGCTATCTCGCCATCGAGGGAAAGGGCGGCGGCCTCTCGGACACGCTCGATTAACCCCTCATTCTCCTCTGCCCTCAGAATGCCCCAGCCACTCCCGAAGCGGGTCTGCAGTTCCATAAGCTCTGCTTCGGAGATGAGTCCAAGATCGCCGGTCTGCATCACCCAATCCTCATGTGCCTCTCTCATGCGCTCCAGCACCTCGCTGAAATCGGCGCTCGCTGCGAGGTTCTGCATCTCATGAGGATCACTCACCGTGTCGTAAAGCTCCTCAACCGGTTTCCTTGCTGCCAGAAACTGTGCGACCCCTGGCGACGCCGTCCCCTCCCGTTCGACCCGCCTGATTTCCTGCATCGTTCGACCCTTTTCTGCCGTGTTCATGTATTGGTAATAGGGCTTGAACGGTTCATAGTTCCGGATGTATTTGAATCGTCTGTCGCGCACAGCTCGAATGATGTCGTAACGTTCATCCATTCGATCCCGGGCGGCATAGATGTAGTCGCGAGAAGCAAGCCTGTTCTTTCCCAGGAAGGGTTGGCCCTGCATTACCGAAGGAATTGCCTGACCCGCCAGGTTCAGCATCGTGGGACCCAGGTCTATCAAACTCACCAACTCATCTGAAATGGCACCGGGCTCCCCTTCGCCCTCCAGTCGAAAGCGCTCGGGAATCCTCACGACGAGTGGCACACGAATCCCCGAATCGTAGAGCCATCGTTTCGCTCGCGGCAGCCCAACACCATGATCCGACCAAAAGATCACAATTGTCCGATCAGCCAAACCAGCTTCTTCCAGTTCCTGCACCCGCTCGCCAACCCAGCGATCCATCGCAGAGATAACATCGTAGTATCGACCCCAATCTTCCCGGACAACCGGGGTATCCGGATAGTAAGGGGGCAGAGTTCCAGCGACTTCGGAACGATCATGGGGAATCAATCCTTCCGTGACGCTCCTGTACTTCTCATCGTCAGCAATCCCCGATTCGTGACACCCCGTATAGTTGAATACTGCGAAGAACGGCTGGTCCGGATCGGGCCGATTCTTCCAGTGCGCCCGGTTGCTCGAATCATCCCAGACGTCATCGGGTGTCTGAAACTGGTAGTCCTCTTTGGAATTGTTAGTACAGTAGTAGCCGGCCTCCCTGAGGTAGGCCGGAAAGGGACGCACCTCATCGGGCAAGAGCCCGTCGGACCTCATGTGATGAGTGCCCAGAGACGTCTGGTACATCCCCGTGATGATTGCCGACCGACTGGGAGCGCAGACTCCTGCAGTTGTAAAGGCGTGGGTGTAGCGAACTCCTTCCGAAGCCAGGCGATCCACTACCGGCGTGGAGGCATAGGGGTCTCCGAAACTCCCCAGGTGAGGACTCGCATCCTCGATAGATAACCAGACGATATTGGGGCGCCCCGGTGACTCCACACAGGCTTGAGCGCTCACGAAAAGGACAGCCAGCGCCCCAAAAATGAGAACTCCAAAGTTCGATAATCTCCCGTTTCGTCTCATGTTCGATTGCCTTTCAAGTCCTGCAACCTTACCATCCTGAATCAGGAACTGCTGCCTGGAGGCAGCGCGAATCGATGGATAGGCTACTACCGTACCTGCCAGGAAGGAAGTGGAGAAGAATGAACAAGAAGATCAATCGAAGAGAATTCGTTGGAGCATCTATCGCTGTGACTGCAACAGCCGCCAGCTATTCACGAATCCTTGGGGCGAACGACCGTATCTCTATTGGCATCATCGGGTGCGGCGATCGGGGGCGCGACTCCCATATCGCCGACATCTTGAACTTCCAGAAAGAGGCGAACGTTCAAATCACAGCCGTCTGTGACCCCTGGCGGCAAATGCGTGAGAAGGCCGCCCAACAGGTCAAAACAGCAACAGGAAGTGAACCGACCCAGTTGATTCACTATGAAGAACTGCTCCAAATGGAAGGAATCGATGCCGTCACCATTGGCACCCCGGAGCATCAGCACTGTACACAGTTGACGGCCGCGGCACGATTGAAAAAGGATGCCTACGTCGAAAAGCCGCTCGCAATGAACATGGAAGAGTTGATCCTCGCGGTTGATACCGTAATAGCATCGGGCTGCATAGTGCAAAACGGCACCCAGATCCGGAGTCTTCCCCAGTCCCGCGCGGCCAAACAGTTCATTGCAGAGGGAGGTCTCGGAAAGGTTCTGAAAGCCGCTCAGGCCAGGAATGGGTACAAACCTTACTGGTTTCAATATGCGGAGCGTCCGATCAGAGAAGAGGATGTCGACTGGAAAGCGTTCCTGATGCACCTCGAAGACCGCCCATTCGATCCCGATCAGTACGCAGGATGGTACGGCTATCGCGAGTTTTGCCGCGGGCCTCACACGACCCAGGGTCTCCACTTCATCGATACGGTTCACTACATCACCGGCGCGAGCATTCCCAGGCTGGCCACGGCCCATTTCGGAACCTATCGTTGGAAGGACCATCGGACCGTTCCCGACTCAGTCGAGATGATCTTCGAATATCCCGAGGATTTCGTCGTCCGCTATGGCCAGTTCTTCGGAAATGGCGGCGGCCGCTATAACACCGTCTACGGGACTCGTGGGTCGATCGACTGCAGTGACTGGTCCTGGGACGGCGAGTGGCCCGTTAGCGGGGACGGAACCTCCGAGCCTGACAAGATCCAGCCAGGGATGTCCTTGCCGAAGGTGGCCAGCGTCCACCATATGAAGAACTGGCTCGATTGTCTCCGCTCGAGAAAGCAGCCGAACGCCCCCATGGAGGCAGGCTATGCTCACGCCGTGGCCGGAATCATGGCTGACGAATCCTACGTCAGAGGAAAGCGAATGGGATACGACCCTGAAAAGAGGGCGCTTTTCGAAGCATGATTTATAGAAACCGGTGCAACTCTCAACGGTTCCTGACGTCTGAGGGGGAGAGGTGAGAACTTCTGCCTTCGAGGGGGGCTTGAGTGCGAACACATCAAATCGCGTAGAATAGTTACCAGAGAAGCCAAGTAACTCTGATAGACAAAAGGAACCAAATGTCGAAACATCGATTTCTCTTGATAGCAGTGGCGATACTCGTCTGCCTGGGCAATCTGGGCCTGGCAGCGGATCTTCCACTGGAGGCGAGCCAGATTCTGAATGGCCAGTGTCAGCTAGACTTTGAAATGACTCGGAGAGCCCAGGCGTCTTCCGCTGAGATCAGCCGGGCGATCTATGGGAATGCTCCTGGAATTCAAATAGATGTGTGGTTGCTTCGCTGCAATGAAAGCCTCAAGAAGACCTACCGCGGACTCGATATCCCCAAAGGTGTCAAAGTAAAGAGCCCTCAGGAACAGGACGTCAACATTGCGCTCAGCATGATTGCGGGGATGTTTGGCTCAATCCTGAAGGGAACCTTCGGCGAAGACTGGCCTGACAAAGCGCATGCGAAAGCGAAAGAAGTCTCCGGTCAACCACTGGAGACATTCAAAGTCACAATTGGCAACCTGGACGAAGATGTCGAGTCGGCAAAAATGGGTAACCGGATAGAGCAGATTGAGATAGACGGCATGAACCCCTGGATCGATTACCGTAACCTCGAAGTCATCGGGGGAACCTGGGCCCAGGTCCTGCGAACCTCATTCCAGAAGCCCGATTCGGGTCGTGTCAGTAACAGTCCCCAGACGGGATCCGTACCTCTTCAGGTGGCTGACTAGCAACACCGAGAGACCCTCGGCTGAGCTCCGTGGGCGGCAACCGTGCCGCCTTTCACACAAGGGTCTCTCAACAAACTCCTGCCCGGCGGCCAGAGATCACCAGGCTTTGGTTTCACCCGGCACAGCAATCGGGTAGTCCCCTCCTTCATCAGACTTCACCGGAGCCGGACTGGCCAGAGTGAAGTCTTCCAAACCCGGGGCGAGGGAGAGTTCCGACTGCGTGGCTTCTTCCCAGGTCACTTCGGCACCGGAGTAGGTAGCCATCCTGCCCAGTACCGCCGTCATACTGCTCTTGGCGCCATGGTACCCATCGTTCAGGTAATCTCCGTTCTGGATGGCGTCGATGAGATCCTGATGTTCCTGCCGATAGGGGTTCCCCATCTGCTCCTGCTTTTCCGCTCTTCCTTCCCCTCCGGAATAGTCTGCGGACCCTCCCATTCCATATGGTCCCGAACCGACGGTCAGCATTCCCTTGGTGCCATGCACGTTGTCGGACACGTGAGCCCATCCACCAGGCTGCTGCTTTGCCTGGGCGTAATGCCTGGCCCCACTGGGGTAGATGTACTCAACAAAGTGATGATCGAAGATC
>CP070717.1:3338523-3354961 GCA_020350445.1 Acidobacteriota bacterium
AAAAGGATCGCGAGAAGACAGGCGTCAATATTGCCGGTGGCCCAGAGAGCCAGTCCCAGCGAATGGTTGCTCTTCAACTTCTTCGCGAGTTTCCTGAGGTCGCCGAGTCGGACCCCGAACTGGTTGTCACCGGCACCTCTCTTACGGTTCTGTGCCCGCACCTTTTCGTTGCCGAGCGATTCGAGCTGCTTGAGAGTTTCTTTGAGATTCATAGTCAAATCAGGTTATCAGGAAAGTACCGGACGAGACATTTCACAGGTTCCGGCCCTCTCTAGTTGCTGCGAGAAGCCGTGATATCGAGCCCCTCGGCCCAGTTCACCATCAGGGTGATCGGCTGGCTTTCGCCTTCCTCAATCACTGAGTTGATCAGGAATCGCTGCCCATCGCGAGAGACATCATAATTGGTCGGCATAGTACTTCCATGCTTTATCTGCGTCGCAAACAGGGATTGTGGGGCCTCTATGACCGGTTCCCCGTCAAGGCGAATGTCCACTTTCATGAGCGTCCTGTCCGGTGCGATGAAGAAAAGCTCTCTTCCGTCAGCACTCCACCTCGGCATCGATCCTCCCGACGGGGAGATCCTCAACTGAACTCCAGGTCCGGGAAATGGTCCCACGTAAACCTCTCGCTGACCCAACTCATCGGAGACATAGGCCACCCACCTGCCGTCGGAGGAGAACTGACCATCCGTTTCCATGAAGGGACTTTCCAGAACAGGAGCCATCTTCTTCTCGTGAACGTCGTAGGACCAAAGATCAACATTCTGGGACCCAACAGCCCGTTCATACAAGATGAACCTGCCATCCGGGGACCAGTCGGTCGGATCGGCTCTCACCGCATCAGAGAAAAGGAATTCAGCTTGGCCTCCACCGGTCGGCTTCAGATACACGTCGCTCTTTGAGCTTTCTCCCCGAGGTGACGAGAAGACGATCGAGCTGTCGTCAGGAGACCATGCCGGGCGGGTATCATTGGCCGGGTCAAAGGTAAACCGTGAAGGGACTGGCCTGGAGATCCCATAAAGCCAGAGATCACCCATATCCTGCAGGTTGCTCACATCAACTACAATCTGGGAACCCTCATGCGAAATGCGCGGAAAGTAGTGGTTTTCCGCTCCTCCAACTGCCTCGAGCTGTCGGCCGGAGCGATCGAACCACAACAGCCTTGAAAGCCTCGACTGACTTCCGGGAAGATAGGCCAGCACCCCGTTCTGCGAGGCCCCAAACAGCCCCCCCAGCGACGTGTCGAAACGAACGCCGGTCGCAACCGTAACCGGCGCCCCCTCAAGTTTCAGGCTCTCCGGATCGAACCGCTGCCCCCGGATGGCACCGTCCCGCCAGAAGAGCAGGTAACCGGGGGCCACATAGAGGACATTTGAGGTGGCGTTCATGAGAAACTGGGGTGCCATCCCATCAAGGGAGCTTACAAAGACTCTATTCGACTCGCCGGAAACGCTCGTAGCAGAATACAGAAAGTGGTTCCCATCCGGCAGAAATGAAGGCCAGTTATGGCTGTGCTCACCTGCGTTTCTGTCGGGTTCCGTGAACGGTACGCTACCCTCGCCGGTTGACGACACTCGGTGGATACCACCTCCCCAATAGGGGGTAAAGAGAATCGTTCCATCCTGGTTCCAGGTCCCCAGGGAGATTTCACTATAGGAACCCAGCGCTTCCAATGATTCCCCGGTTGTGTTGATTCTCTTAAGCCTTCCATCCGCAAAGAATCCGATCGAACGGCTGTCAGGCGACCAGAAGGGTGCGATAGCGCCTTCGGTTCCCTGCAAAGGTTGTGCTGAGCCGCTCCCCAAGGGGCGTACCCACAACATCCTCTTCCCCTCAGCCGTCCGCGCCACATAGGCGAGAAGGCTCCCATCGGGCGAAGGAGCGATGGGACCTCCGTTCGGATCGAACTGGGCCTGGTCTGGAGGGAGTACTGAGGAGTGAACCCTCCTGGACTCCTGCTGAGGGATGAGCGACCACGTGATCAGAGAAGCGACCAGGGCAATCACTGGAACCGCTGCCGCAAAGATCAGTTTGCGCCAGCCCGACTGGGCCGGGGGCCTGTCGCCGACACGTTCCGCCCGATTCCCCAGCCGATCTTCGATTGCGATGCGAACGTCGGTAATATGATGGTAGCGCTCACGAGCGTCCTTGGTCAGACAACGGGTCAGGATCTGACGGTACGGCTGCCCTTCCTGAGGAAGCAGGCTCCAGTCGGGTTCCTCCTTGACGACAGCCGCCAGAGTCAGCGCGATATCCTCACCCTCGAAGGCCTTCCGTCCACAGAGCATTTCGAAGACCACCACCCCGAACGCCCAGATATCGGTCCTTCGGTCCACCGGCTTACCGCGCGCCTGCTCCGGACTCATGTAGGCCGCGGTTCCCAGGATGATGCCCGCCTGGGTTGCGGCCAGCGAAAGAGTCGGAGAATGCGACGAATCGTGGCGCGGGGAGTCGAGGCCAAGCTCCGGTTCCGCCAGTGCCTTCGCCAGGCCGAAATCGAGGATTTTCACCCGGCCTTCCGGTGTTAGCTTGATGTTGGCCGGTTTGAGATCCCGGTGAATGATTCCCTTTTCATGAGCATCCGCTAGTGCTTCGGCTATCTGAAGAGCGATCGGGAGCGCTTCGTCGAGTGGTACCGGCCCCCTGGCTATGCGCTCCGAGAGGTCTTCTCCCTCCACCAGTTCCATCACCAGACAGCTGGTCGCGGTCGTCCCGGATCCTGCTTCCCGGGACTCGAGGCCGTAAATCGCGGCTATATTCGGATGATTGAGCGATGCCAGCACCTGGGCCTCCCGGCGAAAACGCCCCATCCTCTGTTCGTCAGCGGCAAACTCCACGGGCAGGACTTTGATGGCGACCTCCCGATTCAGGCGGGTATCCCGGGCGCGGAACACCTCGCCCATTCCTCCCTGTCCGAGTTTCGCCGTGATTTCGTAATGTCCGATTGAGCTTCCGATCATCTCACCCCTTCGACCACACTCTCTTCAACGGCCATCCATTCAAAGCCCCGCACCGAGACTTGCCCGAACTGCCCCAGGCGCCTGGGAATGGTTGCCGACGATGCACTTGAGCCCTGTGAGGCACGAGAATAGTTAATGGAAGAATACCACTGAAGGGTTAATCAGTGAACCTTACCCAGGGCATCCACCGCAGCGATCCACTGATTCTCCCCAACCTGTTGAGGGTCAACGTGATGCATGGCTTCGGCATTCCAGCCTTCCCCAGTGGCCTTCACCAGCGCGGGTTCGACCATTTCCTCCCGATAGGTCTCCGGGCTGATCTCGGTGATCCGAAAGGCATGCACCTGATTCCCGTAGGTAGGATCGCAATCCTGACCCATCCGGTAGAGCACATTGTCGAGAACCAGCAACCGTCCCCCGGGGCGAGCAATATCCCGATTCTTCTCGACGATCGGGCTCAGGGGATGCTCGGTCCAGGATCCTTTCAGTTCCGGGGCGAAGAAGAGTCGTAGCGTGTCGTTTCCAGCGGGAGAGACGAACATCCACCAGCGTCCGTCATAATGGACCACCGAAGCACTGATGAAGTGGTCTCCGCTGATCAAGTCTCCCTCGTAGCTCCATTCGAGTGGAAAACTGGTCGCCCGGTAGAGCCGCACCGACGTTTCGGTATGGGCTTCGGGGATGAGGTAATACTCACCTTCCCACTTAAAGACATAGGGGTAGGAGAGAACGAACGGCTCCTTGATCACCAGTTGCCGGTACTCCCAGTCCAGTCCATCACTGCTCTCAGCCAGTCCAATCCCTCCTGCGTCGTCCGGGCCATACTTCACCGTACAGAAGAGGTAATAGCGCGAGTCTTCGATCAACATGAAGGGATGAGCAACAATGTCGGCATCGAAGTCCGTCACGTCTGCAGCGGTCAACACGGGATTCAAGCCCTCCCGTGGTTCAGAAAGCTCAAATGGTGACGATCCCGTCAAGACGCCGACGGACCAGATACTCTTCTCCTCCTCGGCCGGTGGAGTCGCTTCCTGAGCATCAATCTGAGGTCCGCCGGAGCAGCCACAGGCTCCCAGCAAGAACAGAAACAAGCAACGGTAAACTACGCTTCGGTTGAATCTGATCATCTTGGGTCCAAACCGTATCAGTAGAACCGGGAAAAGCCAATACCTCGGCTTTGAATGGTCTGGCTGGCTGGCTTCCTTCCTGTCGCGTCGAATCTCGAAGGAACTCGAAAAGAGTTGCCTTTAACCTTCGTCGCGGCTGTCGCCAGGGCATCAGGCGTCGAGCCGCTCCCACTCGCGTCGGGCCCGTGCCATCGCCTGTCGAAAGCGTACGTCCTCACGGATGTTGTCGAGGTAGATGTCGTACTCTGAGAGAAAGGGGTAGTTGATCATCCCACGGTCGATCGCTCGATCGAGCCAAAACAGAGCCTCCTCCTTGGCGCCGACAGCGGAATGTGCATCCGCGAGCACCCAGGGGATCTCCGCATCCCACTCGGCCGCCCGTCGATAAGGGCCGTCAGTAAGTCGCACGACCTCTGCGCGGTCTGCTCGCCAGGTCGCCCGGCAGAGTCCCATCCACCACGTACCGATGTCCGAATCCGGCTGCGCCGTCACCCCCGCGGTCAGTTCCTCCGCCTCGTCGAGGCGCTGGGCATAGCTCAGGACCATCGCATAGTTCGCGCGCCAGATCGGGGAAACCGGATCGAGGTCAAACATGCGGCGGGCCGGTGCTACGGCCTCTGAGAATCGGCCAGCGAACAACGGAACCATCGCGATCACCAGCAAGCTCATTGCGTTGAGCGGATCGACTTCTAGCAGCCGTGCAGCAAATGGCGCCGCAGCTTCCGGTTTCCCGGTGAGCCAGCCGAGCACGTGCGTGTAGAGCTGAAGCGCCAGAACATCCTTTGGGAATGCCTTCAAGCCGCGCCGCAAGCTCCGGGCACAACCATGGATATCGCCCCGCGCCAGTTGAGTTGGGGCGCTGACCAGGTACCCGTGCGGCGAATCAGGTTCGAGCGCGAAGATCCTTTCTGCACACCATTCGGCCTTGGCAATATGTTCTTCTTCGGTACCGCCCGCGACACCGAGGTTGACGCTCTGAAAGTAAGCCTCACCGAGCCCACGGTAGAGCAGCACGTTCTCACCAATTAGTCCGAGCGCGGCTTCCAGGTGGCTGATCGCCCGATCCGGGCCGGCCGGCAGGAAGCTCCAGACTTCGCTCCGCGCACGGAGGTAACACTCCTGGGCGCGGACATCAGCGATAGGTCGCTCAGCGAGTTGCTGGGCCTCTTGCGGCGTGAGCCGGATTTCCAGGGCATCGACGATCGATCGTGATACACGCTCCTGGATGTCGAAGACGTCGTCGAGTGTTCCCCCGAACTTATCGGCCCAGAGCTGGACATCTTTCAGCGCGTCTACCAAGCGCGCTGTAATCCGCAAACTGTTTGCCGCCCGCCGCACACTTCCTTCCAGCACGTACCGACACGAGAGTTCCCGGCTGATGGCAGCCAGGTCACGAGTGTCGCCTTTGAGGCGCATCGCCGACGAGCGGGAGATCACTCGCAGCGCCCGAACCCGCGAAAGATCGGTGATGATCTCGTCGGTGAGCCCGTCACTGAAGTACTCGGTGTCGGGATCGGGACTCAAATTGGCGAACGGCAGCACGACGATCGACTTCGAGTCAGCCCCTGCGCCTGCTACCGCAGGGGATGGCCGGTCCGGAAGAGAAAGGAGGATTTCCCGGGCCTCACCGAAACTGCTCAAACGGCTGGATACATCGCATTCGAGACATCTTTCGATCAGCACGCGGACCTCATGCGGAACATCGGCAGGGAGCACCTCCCAGTCCACTACTCCCCGCAACACAGAGGCCAGAATCTCAGGGATCGTCTTGCCAGAAAAGGCGCGTCTTCCGCTGAGCAACTCGAACAACAAGGCGCCGAAGGCCCAGACGTCGGAGCGCGAATCGACTGCCATCCCGACCGCCTGTTCGGGAGACATGTAGGCCGGAGTACCGACAACGGTTCCAGCCCTGGTCTCCATGGCCACGGTTTCCGCGTCTTCCATCACTTCGTCATCGGGCACTGACTGCGGAGCGGTCGTCACTATCTTGGCCAAACCGAGATCGAGAATCTTGACGCGGCAGTCGGAGGTGATCCGCACGTTCGAAGGTTTGAGGTCACGGTGGATGATTCCCCGCTCATGTGCGCTACTCATGCCGTCGGCGATCTGGCTCGCGATCCGGACAACCTCGGCGACACTGACAGGTCCTCGGGCTATCAGATCGGCAAGGGATGGCCCGTCCACCAGTTCCATCACGATCGCGCTTGACCCGCGAAGATCTTCGAGACCGTGGATGGTCGCAATATTGGGATGATTGATCGACGCGAGCAGTCGGGCCTCCCGCTCGAACCTGGAGGCGCTGTCGGGTCCCACCGGTTTCACCACCGGCAGCACCTTGACCGCCACATAGCGGCCCAGCCGAGGATCGCTGGCGCGATAGACCTCACCCATTCCACCTTTGCCGAGAAGTTCGACGACTTCGTAAGGGCCGATTCGGGTTCCGGGTGCCAGCGTCATTAGAGGCTCATTCTAAACCATGCTCCCGAAACCCAGAACGCGCACTTACCCAGCCCTCGCGATTTGCAGGAGTCGCCGGGCCACGAGCACATTGAATCCCATCAGGCAGAACACTGAGATGAGTGCGATGAACAAGCCGACTGTCGGCACAAAGATACCGAAATCCAGCACACCGGAAACCAGACGAAGGTAGGCTGTCGTCTTGCTGAAAACAGAGGTTCGCAACATGACGATAGACAGCAAAATCCCTCCGATAGAACCGAGGAGGTAGCTGCTCCAAAATGCGGTTCCCTTGAAGGTTGCCATCGTCGCTTCGCCCGCCGCCAGGTAGGCAGCTCGCTCTGCTGCGGTTGTCGCCAGTCCGTGGGCATTGGCAAGAGACAACATCTCGAATGCCAGCAGTCCGCCGACAGGGTTGCGTTGGAACAGTTCAAACCATGCGAGGACACTATCGGGCAGACCCACGAGGAAGAACACACCGATATGCAGAAGCGTGAGCAACACCATGATCGCCGCAGCGAAGCCTCCGATTCGGTAGAGTGCCCTGTAGTTCGGATGCTGAGCATGCGAAGACCCTGTCGAGGGTGGTGAACTAATCGTGACGTTCATTTCTCTTGTTCGATGTCCCATCTGAAATCCAGCAAGGCGCTTCACTCACCGAATTCCAATCCCCTTGCACCCCGGGAACTTGAGAGTCCCCGAAAGCTGTATCTTCAGTCTCTTATCTAATTGATTGGCCGCCTTCCAATCTCTGAAGGGGACCACCCGTCGAAGTGTTCGATCGAATCACCCAATGATGTTCCCTTGCTCTGCCTGGTTTTCCTCGACTCTGGCAGACGAAGATCACTCCGGGGGAATCCCTAAACTCCTCCTGTGCGAGTTAACAAACACACCGAATCAAGGGCCGACGGGTGGGGCGGTCCAACTGCATTCAGCTGCTAGCCCTAATCAGTTGTACAACATCGTCTACACTAACCACCACCCAAGCCAGATCAATACTGCAGAGGACAGAAAAATCACTGGGCACAGTTTGAAGGGCAGGAATGCGATCCTGAAGCCGGTAAACAAAGAAACGACTGCAAGAATCACCAGACACCCCGCTGAAGCAAGATAGACATAGCTCGAGACGGTGGCTCTCGGATCGACGGAGGTCACGGTAGCCACGATAGTCCCGACAAACATCAAGGCCACGCCTTCGATTATCCACTCCATCGTTATGATGTTCTTGTTGTCGCTGCTGATATCGCCGAACCCGCGCACAACTGATCTTGTCGGGAACAGATGGGCCACTCCCCATAAGAACGGCATGGCGGATCCCAAATAGATTAGGAGCTCAGCATTCATGATTCACACCTAACGATAGCGTACAGGGGGCTATCGGGCTTCGCAGTGCATTTGCTTGTTGGGCAGTCGTTTGTTCTTTTTGTGATTCTGTTTCAATCTCATCCCATCTTTTCTTAACTTTCTCACGAATAGCCTTCAATAGTCTGTAATAAACAGATCTCGGCAGCATACTGCCCAGTTTCACTTGACAATTCCTCGGGCCCTGAGTCTCCAATCTTTGGGGCTTTTCCCAAGCCGCAGGGAGCGGTAGGATTCTTGGGTATGGAGAACTCTCCCGCTCCGGCTTTTCCCGACTCCTTGGGACCGGTCCCGGAGTCCCAGAGAATCGTCTCACTGGACATCCTCAGAGGATTTGCGGTTCTCGGCATCCTCGTCATGAATATCCAATCCTTTTCGATGATCGGCGCCGCTTACATGAATCCCACGGCGTTCGGGAATCTCGAAGGGGGGAACCTCTGGGTTTGGATCCTGAGCCATCTCCTGACCGACCAGAAGTTCATGGCAATTTTTTCGATGCTCTTCGGAGCTGGGATCATCTTGATGGCAACCAAGGCGACCCGCTCAGGAAAAGGCCTCACCGGGTTACATTACCGGCGCATGTTCTGGCTGACGATCCTGGGTCTCGTTCATGCTTACCTGTTCTGGTACGGGGACATTCTTTTCGTGTATGGGATTTGTGGGAGTCTCGTGTACTGGTTCCGGAAGGCCCCACCGGTAACTCTGCTGGTGATCGCCCTGGTACTGCTCTGCATCGGCTCTGGGATCTACATGCTCGGAGGCCTGTCGATGCCTTCCTGGCCTCCCGAGGCTGTTCGGGACTTCGAAGAGGACATGTGGAGGCCTTCGCCGGGGATGGCGGCTGCGGAGATTCAGGCTTACCGCGGCAGCTGGCTCGACCAGTTGGAAGAACGGGCGGACGCGGCAGTCGGAATGCAGACCGTAGCATTCTTCTTCTTTCTTATCTGGCGGGTCACGGCGCTCATGCTGATCGGAATGGCACTATTCAAGATGAGGGTGTTCTCGGCTGAACGTTCTTCACGCTGCTATTGGAGTTTCCTTGTACTCGCGGTCGTCGTAGGTCTGCCCCTGGTCAGTGCTGGAATTGTCCGCAACTTCGGGGAGGGTTGGGATGTAGCGTCCTTCTTCCTCGGATCTCAGTACAACTACTGGGGTAGTATCCCGGTCGCCCTGGGGTGGATCGGGCTGGTGATGCTTGCTTTCCAGCACAACTGGTGTTCCGGTCTCACGACACGCCTCGCCGCCGTCGGGAAAACGGCTCTCTCTTGCTACCTGCTCGAGACATTGATCGCCACAACAATCTTTTACGGGCACGGATTCGGCCTTTTCGGACAGGTGAGCCGAATGGGCCAGATCGGGATCACTGCCGGAATCTGGATCGCGCTGCTGCTGGCAGCTCCCAGCTGGCTGAAGCGTTTCAGGTATGGTCCCTTTGAATGGGCCTGGCGTTCTCTCAGCTACTGGACAATTCTCCCCATCAGACGGGCGAGAGTGGGTCTCTCGCAATCGTAGAGAACGTGTACGGTTGAGGCCTTTCCAGTGAGAATCAGCCCTTCGGTATCCGGCCGGTGGGCCGTGTTAAGACTTCCCTGATCGCGTTCGACCGGCAAGGGCAGCCCCGAGAAGACCCATGGGGATGTACGCCAACACAAGATCTGCGACGCTGAACCAAAGCGGGCCGCCGACCATGCTGACCATGGTGATACCACCTATCAAGAAGAAAACGCCAATCAGCATCGCGAGCATTGAGTGGTGGCTTGCTGCGAACCTGGCAGCCACGAAGGCCCCAGCGAGCGTTCCAAATGCGTGACCCAGAAAGGGGAAGAGGAAATTCAACGGAGTGAACAACTTCATGCTGTCTCGCAGCTTCTCCATGGTCGAGACATCAGCGCCCTCGGGAAGCGGCACCACTGAAGGCCCGATGTTAACGAGCGCAATATTGACGATACTGCCGACGATGAATCCGGCAATGACTACTAAGATGTTCTTTCCGACGGATTTCATAGCGACGCTCTTCCTCTCTTAACAGATCTTTGAATTCGACTCACCAGCGACGAAGCTCTCCTAAAGCTTGATCTCCTCCAGGAGCCATTTCCACGGTTTCTGTCCAGCCAACTGGCCTCCATCCAGAACGAAGGTCTGACCGTTTATGTACTCCGCATCGTCGCTGGCCAGAAAGAGAAAGATCGGAGCGATATCGGTCACTTTCCCGACTCGTCCACCGGGGATATACCGGTCCTCGAATTCTTCGACGAATTCATCGCTGTCCACCTCGGTATTCATGGCGGTTCTGATGTAACCGGGGCATACCGCGTTAGCACGGATTCCCAAGTGAGCCAGCTCCAGAGCAATAGTCTTGGTCAGTAGGATCAGGCCGGCTTTACTCGAATTGTAGTGCGCGTGACCGAACTCTCCATCGAGCCCATTCTTGCTGGACATATTCAGGACGACGCCCTTCCCTCTCCTGGCCATGTAACGACAGACTCTCTGAGCCACGTAGAACGCTCCGCTCAGATTTGTATCCAGAGTCTTCTGCCACTCTTCGGCCTCAATGTTCAGGAACGGGGTTACGAGGCAAATACCAGCATTGTTGACGAGCACATCTACGGGGGCGATCTCTTCGGCACGGTCTACCGCCAGATTGACCTGCAACTGATCAGAGACATCCACCAGAAATGGATTCACTCGATAACCCTCGTTCGTCAGAGTTGTTGTCGCGATCTCGAGAGCTTCCTGGTTGTAATCGAAGATCGAAACCATCGCTCCCGCCGCACAGAACTGTCGCGCGATTTCAAAGCCGATACTCCGAGCCCCACCCGTGACAATGGCGTGTTTGCCCTTGAATTTACCATGCATAAGGCTATTTCTCCAAAATTGCCCGGGTCGATCCCGTCGTAAAACCCCCATCGACGAGCAGGACCTGCCCAGTCACGTACTGCGAGGCATCCGATGCCAGAAAAACGACAGCACCATCCAGATCATTTGGTTTTCCCGGGCGACCAAAGGGAATTCGATCGCAAATGTAGTCGTACCAGCGTTCATCCTGGTACAGAATGTCGTTCTGTTGGGTCCTGAACCAGCCGGGTGCCAGAACATTGACATTAACTCCGAAGCTGCCCCACTCATCGGCCAGGGCTCGTGTCAGCTGCATCACGCCGCCTCTACTGGCGGAATAGGGAACAATGCCTCCCATCCCGAACACGCAGGTCGCTGATCCGATATTGATGATCTTTCCAGACCTTCTTTCGAGCATCGGTCTGGCAAATGTCTGACACATGAAGAACATGCCCCGAAGGTTGGTATCCAGGACGGTGTTCCAATCCTCCCAGGTGATCTCCAGTGACGGTTTTCGGACGTTGCACCCGGCGTTGTTCACAAGGATATCGACCTGGAGCCCTTTCGCTGTCAGTTCATTGCCCAGATTCTGAATGCTTTCCTCTCTTCTCACATCGAGGGAAAAGGCGTGAGCAGACCTGCCCATGTCGCGGATCTCGTCAACAAATCCTCGGCAATCGTCCTTATCTCGCGACGTGATGACCAGATCCGCACCCGCCGAAGCCAGGGCTCTCGACAGATACTGGCCCAGTCCCCGGCTCACACCGGTTACAAGAGCGTTCTTGCCGCTCAAATCAAAGAGGTTCTCGCGGTTTTCATCAAGCATTGTCCCAACCCTTTGTCACTGAATGACCAGTTCTTCCCTGAACTCTCTGAAAACGTCTTCGAGGATATTCAGGACCTCGTCCACGTCCTCTGCAGAATGTTGAATCGAGTAGCCGTGATGAAGAGGCCCTCCGCCATAGTCATGAAAATAGGCCCCTTTCTCCCAGCACGCTCTCAGCACTTTCAGAAAAAGCTGGTTCTGATGGCAGAAGGTGTCTTCATATTTGACTGCCGGTGTCTTCCTGCCGAGCAGGATATTGAATCTCGAGCCGTAGTGGGGGACAACAACATTCAGGTCCAGGTCTTGAATCATTCCATCCATGCCCCGATGGAACTGCGACTCCAACGCACTGAGAGTTGCATAGAAGTAGGGCTTGGATATCTCATTCAGAAAAGCAAGCCCGGTTAGAACGGGGACGAGGTGCGCATTGAAGGTACCGCTGTGCTGAACCGGACCAACGGGCTGATAGATGTCCATGATCTCAGCCTTACCGCAGAAGGCCGAGAGGGGCAGTCCTCCACCCAGAGCCTTCCCTATCGTGCAGACATCCGGGACGATTCCAAAGTCTTCCTGAGCACCTCCCGGATTCTTCTTGAACGATGACTGAATCTCATCAAAGAACAAGAGGATCCCCTTCTCTTCGGTGATCTTCCGGACGAACTCGAGGTACCCGGGTTCCGGCTTGATGCAGGCACAGTTGAAATTGACAGGTTCCAGGATCAGTACCGCTGCTTCATCCCCATGCTGCCTGATGACCTGCTCGAGCGCCTCCCGATCATTGAACGGTACAGGGATTATCAAGTCCGCAAAGACTTGCGGGATCCCAGGCGATTCGATAAAGGGTGATTCACGGTTGCCTGGAAACTCGGATTGAGGTGGATGCCCTCCGATGTAGATCAACTCATGATAACCGTGAAAATGCCCCTCGATGCGGATGATCTTGTCCCTGCGGGTAAACGCCCGGCAAGCGCGGATCAGATGAAGGGTCGCTTCGGAACCGGCTGAACAGAATCTCACCCGCTCTGCACAGGGGATCAGGCTGCAAACCTTGCGAGCCAGTTCTTCGTGATACTCGGTTTCCAGCGAGTTGACATATCCAAGTTTGGAAGCCAGAAGGAGAGCATCGTCGATCAACGGATGAGCATTGCCCAGCAGACCGGCCCCGTGGGCACAACTCATGTCAATGTATTCATTCCCATCCAGGTCCCAGACACGGCTTCCCCGCCCTCGCGCCACATAGAAAGGGCTGTTCAGGGCTCTGTTGAATCGAGTCGAGGAATTCACTCCCCCTGGCAGAACTTCCCTGGCCTTCTGAAGGTGACTCTTCTGTCTGCTCATGGGTTTCGATATTACTGTGCTTCATTATCGAAAGCACTATCGAAAGGAATGGCGTCAGTGGCGGGCCAAACTCCTTCAGCCGGAGCACTGTCGCATAGGAGTGGTCGGCTCCAGCGAGGGGCGTCACTGCCAGATGACCGATCAAGCCCCTGTCTACTATCTCGCTTAAACTTTGACTCTCGTGTTCAGACCATTCTCAATCAACGGGATCCAAAGCTCCACTGTTCGAATTCGATAAACTGCATATGGAGGCATCGGAGGCTGGATCAATTGAATAACGTTTTCTACTTCCTCCGGATAGTCTCCTTTCAATCTTTCCACTTCTCCCTTGATTTGAACCCCTGCCAATTGAATGTCTTTTCCAGGCTCATACTCAGGTTGAGTATTCGAGAAGATCGAAACTGCTACTGTGGGGTTTCCTGCAATCTGTACTGAGTGCTTCGATTCCTCCATGGAGAAATAGTACATATTCAGTTCACTATCGGTTAAGTATTCTAATGTAGCGATCCATGGATCACCTCCATCACTGGAGGCTAATGTTAGATACCTGTTCTCTTTGATTATCTTCTCTGCGAATTCTCGTCTTTTCTCCATTGTAATTCCTTTTTCTACTATCGTTTAGCTCTTTGGTTCAGCGTCGGCGCATCACGCCGTTCGCTGCATCCGCTGGTCAGCTGCTCCGAGCCCCTAAAACGCAACAGACTCCGGAATTTCTTTTGGAATCTGATCCGCGGAAAGCGCAGGTTCGGTTGCCAATGGTGCGGACAGATGCTCAAGCACGAAGCGTTGCAGCTCAGCGTAATGCTCCGCAGATTCTGGTGTTTTCAGCGCGAGGATATAATCCCCATGGCTCTGGCCTTCATAAACATGCAGCTCTGCTACTATGCCAGCCCTGCGCAGCGCACGGTGCGTACGCACAGTATCACTCAGCAGAAGATCTCTCGTACCAGTGATGAGGTATGTTGGAGGCAACCCTGAAAAACTACCAAAGATTGGGGAAACATAGGGATGGTTCAGACCCAGTTCTCCGGCATAGAGGTTCATTGCAGCTACACCAAAATCTCCCATCTTAATCAGGATTCGGTCAGCCCCTTCATTCAGGTAACGGCTGTCGCCAGCTTCTGGATTCAGATCGACAGTAGGCGTGCCGATATAGAGGGCTGCCGGGACAGCCAATCCAAGACTTACGAATCGCTGACTGGAAGCGAGTGTGATATTTCCTCCCGCTGATGTCCCACCCATTACCATCGAAGTATTGGATCGTGTCTTCAGCAGTTCTTTCCATACGGCAATCACATCGTCAGTGGCCGCGGGCGCAGGATGTTGGGGGGGCATCCTGTAATCGATAGAAACCACCTCGATTTGAAGATGATGAGCTATCAGTGCTGGCTCCACCACCCCCGCCATCCCTCCGTTGTAGACATAGGCACCACCGTGGATATAGACGAACAGGTGACCTTGATGCTCCACACTGATAGTGGGAGGGTTCACCCAATATACATTCACACCGGCGATCTTATCTTCCTTGACCGTGACATTAAGTGCGCCGGCTAATGACTGCGCAACCGCCGCAGCCCCTGCATCCTTTTCTTCGATATGTTCAATCCACTCCTCTTCTGTCGCAGGCACAAAATCCATATCTGATGGGTCGAGCTCTGGCGTCTCCGCCTGTGACTTGCGGAAAGCATCACTCACACCCACTGAAAGAGGGAGAGTGCGCGGACCTATCTTCCTGGAGCTCTCCTGTGCAAGTAGTGGCGAGCTACAAAAAAGGAGTGCCCACAAAATGACGCAGGAACGGTATCTTCTTGTTTTTGTGTTCATGCTGAATCCCAAAGTCTGCCCTGTTGCAGAGAATCTGAATCGGATTCCCATTAGTATAACGTCCCCAAATAAAGCTCCATCGCGTAGTGCTCAAAGATCGCCCTGCGAGCTTACCTGCGTGGGGGGTATGGGACTCCGAGTTGTTCGGCTTGCTACGGTACCGGCGCAAGATGCAAACCGCTAGCGCTACTCCAAACAGATGGGTCGACCAGCTCTCTACTTTCTTGACCGCCGCCAGCTCTTCCCGAAGTGTTCCTCGGGGTTAAATTCAGAGCTGATTTGGTCAATGTCCAGACCCAGGGCTTCCACGAAAGCCTTCAGTATGAAGGCCCCGTAGGCGCCGGAAGGCAATGAGCCGTAGTCCTCTTTTTCGATTGCGGCCAGGAACCGGACTTTGATCTTCGTCTGTTCCGCGATCTCTTCGAGGGTCAGCCCTTTCTGTTCTCTGATCGTCTCGATGTACTTCCCCATGGATAGAGAAACAGCCCCAGTCCGATTGGGCTGACGTCTCCGGATAAAGCCAAATCCTGGGACCCTTTCATTGATCCAGTCTTGCACTGATGACCGAATACTACTCCACAATTCTGCAAGCGGAGAAACATCCCGCCGTTCTGCAGCGGAGGAAACTGGTTCTTCAGCCGTGGCTCCGACGCCTACGCCCAACTCCCGATCGTAACTCGCCCTCCGATTAGCATCACTTAAGACGAAATACGCTTCGTGAAGTCTGGCCAATAGTGCCCGATGTTCCTCGTCCGGTAGCATCGAGTAGTTCGCGATCGAAGACGGACTGTACGTTTCGAGCAAGAAATTGAAAGCGGCGCGAATCTCCTCCTCCGATGCATTCCGAGCGACGTCCAAGACTTCGTAGTGGTCCAGTTGGCTTAAGGGTTTCATTTGGCACCCTCAGTTGCAGCCGAGCTCTCCAGGATCTCTCTGCCGATTCTCCTGAGCGCTCGGGTAGTAGCCGACCGAGGGTGTTCCCGGACGTAGGGTGTGAATCTTGTGAGGCAGGCCCTGACGGCCAAGTCCCTGGGAATGCCCCCAGCATACCGGATCTTAAGGCCGAGATACCTCTGGACAACTTCTCGCATCGATCTTCCGAGCCGGTCCGCATCGCGATCGTCCTCTGTCTGGTTCATGATCAGCGTCAGATTGAGTTCTCGGAGAGCTCGTTCCAGAAACTCAGCGCACGCCCTATCGACCTTGGAGATCTGAAAGATCAGTTCAGGTAGAGGATACCGGTAATGACGCATCTCGACCACCTGCGTGAAGATCCTCTCGAGATCAAGCATTCTCACTACCTTTTCCAATCTTCGAAGCGCCGTCGACCTCAGAAAATGGTAGCAACTCTCGACCGAAGTGGGCTCAGGGTTCACGACGAGAGTACCGATGTCCGCCATGAGGAAATAGTCGATATCATTAAACGACGTCCCTGCACCAATATCGACGATGGTGATGCCCTCCAGGCTGCGGATATGATTAATGAGCTTCAACTTCTGGAAATGCTTGATGTTCTCAAGGAAGACGTCTCGAGTCGGGCCAGCGAAAAGCCTGAGATTGGGAAACATCGTCGGCAGGCCGATTTCTTCAAGGCTGGGACCATTGGGAACCAGGAAATCGCCCAGGTTGGGAGTTGGATTCCTGATTCCAAGAAAGGTATGTAGGTTGGGCGCTCCCAAATCAGCGTCCAGCAGGTTGATGGGGCAGGTA
>CP070717.1:3355061-3358025 GCA_020350445.1 Acidobacteriota bacterium
AGAATTCTCAACGAGAAGAAGGGCAGGAAGCGAGCCCGGTTGAGCCACTTCTCGACCTCGGCGTGACGAACGGACTCCTGCTCTCGGATCAAGGGATAGAGACTGATATTGAATCCGAGCCGTTCCAGGGTGACGAGTTCGTAGAGAACGAAAGTCTCGGTCAGCTTCGGAAACCGAGACATGGTGTAAGCGACGCGTCGGCGGGTGTCAGTTTTTCGGCTCAATTGGTGTTCTCGGGGGCGGCCTGGGCAACCCCGATCTTTAGTTCCGAGCGGATGTGCTGGAGGGATTCCTGGAGGACTGCATCGATGGACTGTGTCGCATCGATGTACTTGACGTTGGGAATCAACTGACTGAGGTTAGAGTACCCTTCTCTCATCCAGTCAAGGCGCTCCTTCGTGAACTCCTGTTTTCGTTCGAGCAGGACCTCTGATGGGGCATCCAGGCAGAGGACAAGGTCGGGACTGGGGTAGATGTGGCGAAGTACAAACTCGTGGATTCTCACGTCGAAACGATTCTCTTTTGAGGGAGGTTTGAGCGAGAAATCGACCAGAAAGTGACGGTCATAGATCACAATTCTCCCGCTGGCCTGGAAGTACCAGGAAAGTATTTGCCGGAACCACTCTTCACTCAGTCGATGGATAAGGCGGGCCAGCTTTCCGAAGAAGCTTCGTTTCTTGTTGGAACGGAACTCGTCGAGACCTTTCAGCTTCGGTTTCTTCGATGAACCTGGACTCTTCTTCGATCGCTGGATCTTGCGTAGCAGCCAGGTGGTGGGAAGCATGAAGTTACTCGATTCTCTGCTGACCCCCATATAGAGGCGCCGGAATCTCGCGTCGGATTGGACGATCCGTTTGATGAGGGTTGTCTTTCCTGAGCCGTCTGGGCCCACGATCGCTACTGTTGCCATTGAGTATTTCCGAAGGGCTCTTCGGAGAGCCATGTGAATTTTAGTGCAGCCTTTGTTCTTGGAAGGAGGCTTTGGGCTGAGGTTTCTCAGTTTTGAGGATTCGGACACAGACGGCACTTAAAGCCAGCAGCATCCAGAAGTAACGTTGATAGGCGAGGTGCAGAAACATTCCGGTGCCCATATACGTCAGAATAGCAAACAGGAATGCAGTGGCGAGACCCGCCGCCTCGGGGTCCTCTTCCTTCCAAAACCTACGGAGCTGGAAGAGTTGATAAAGAAGAGAGAACAGGATCAGCAGGAAGACTGTGATACCGATCAGTCCGGATTCGGCAGCGATCTCGAGATAGAGATTATGAGCCCGTCTCTCTCTGGGGAGGTATCTTAAAGCGGATTCAAGGCTTAGGTGATAGTCCTTTGAATAGAACTGCATGTAGTGTCCTGGGCCGACTCCCAGGATGGGGTGATCGATGAAGACATTAAAGGCCGCCAGCATTTCGGTCATGCGACCCTTCATTGATCCATCGGCTTCGTCCTGGCTTTCTTCCGAGACAATTCCCTGAACACCTGTCAGGGTCTTGATTCGATCCAGATACCCGGGGGCGATCAGCAAAACCAGTATTAGGAGTGCAACTCCTCCCATTAACAGCTTCCGAGTCGAGATTTCGCGGAGTAGGGCAGCGACTCCGAGCAGGAGAATGAGATTGAGAAACGCACCACGGGAGTATGTCAAGGCCATCGCACTGAGAATCAGAAAAGCGCTGGAGACGGCTGCCATCTTTGAAAACTGATTCTCGGAGAATCGAAATCGGAAGTAGGCAAGCGGCAGCAAGACGAGCATGATCTGGGCGAATCGATTAGTCTCACCTACGGGACCCTCGGTGCGCTCCGCGCCTCGCTCCTCATATCCGGCACCAGGGAGATCGACTGACCTGGAGGTATGGCTCTGGGCAAGTCCCCCAAAGTCGGTGGAGAAATTCGTAAAGCGCTGGTAGACAGCAAGTGAG
This sequence comes from Acidobacteriota bacterium, assembly GCA_020350445.1. GTDB lineage: Bacteria > Acidobacteriota > UBA6911 > RPQK01 > JAPXNP01. Next base: position 3,356,976 of record CP070717.1, read on the forward strand.
CCCAGAAATGCTCCGGTGATGAGCAGTGTCCAGATGACGCGGTTCAATGTGGCTCTTGAACGGATCACATTGAGAAGGAGCCAGAATAGCAGCAGCCCTTCCGTCAGCATCTCCAGCACCGCAGCGAGCGCTGTGCTGAAATCGATGGCAAACAACCCGGAAAGTGTAAATACCGCCGCAAGCAGGAGAATCAGACGCGTTGTCTGATCGACGATGATTGCCTGCTTTTTCCGAATCAGTAGATCAATCAGTGGGAGAAACAGGAGCAGGACAACGGCGGCAGAGGCTAATTTGGGCACACCGTGGAACCTGGTTGCGATAGCCGGAAGGTTCGCAAACACCGCAAAGGTGACACTGATCGTCGCCAGCTCGGGCCAGAGGAATGCCAGCGTCGCGGCAACGACAGCGATGATGGCTGCGAGGACGAAGATCACATCGAATCTGGCAATTGAAAGAGCCAGAACCGGAGTGACGGCAAGCGCCATCAGCAGCACCGTCCGTTGGCTCGTATTCTCCCAGAGTTGTTTGACCACCGTCCTGCTCATAGTTTAGGTATACAGACTGTTGTTCGAGCCGTACCCCGCTTCAAGTCTAGTAAGGAAGTACGCCATTTATCGGGGAGGCAGCAACGCCCATTTCAAGTTGAAAGCCGCTTCAGGACCTGTTCGGCGAGGGTCGAATACGGCTCTTTGGGATGATGCAGCAGGACATAGCACCTCGTCTGCCTTAACAGGCTTCCGAGTGACTTCCGTTCGATCTCCAGACAGTTTCTGACCAATGGCCCGATTCCTGGGAGAAAAACACCCCATAGAGAAAGCAGACGAAAGAATTTATTCCGCTCCTGGTCCGCCAGGGCGAGGAGCTGTTCAACGGCTTCTTCGGGCGAGATCGGTCGGATTGAGATTTCGGAACAGGTGCCACGGAATGTGATGAAGAGTTCGCGCAAGGGTCGCGGAGCGTAGGACGGGGCTGTCCATGAGGGATTGACCGAAACGCGCAGGCGCTGACGAACGTTGCGAGCCAGGGAACTCACCGGGCTACTCTGATGGT
>CP070717.1:3358125-3361761 GCA_020350445.1 Acidobacteriota bacterium
GAAGCATTCGCACGGGTGATCGAAGCCTTTGGACAGATCGATATCCTCGTTAACGGTGCCGGTGGAAACAGCCCGAAAGCGACGACTTCGCCCGAGAGGTCTTTCTTCGACCTTCCAGCCGACGCTCTCGAGTTTGTCTTCGATCTCAATATCCTGGGAACCATCATTCCCAGCCAGGTGGTGGCTCGCCATATGGCTGAGAGGAATTCAGGGATCATCCTCAACATCTCGTCGATGAATGCATTCACCCCACTGACTCGGATTCCAGCCTACTCAGCAGCCAAGGCAGGAGTCAGTAACTTCACCCAGTGGCTGGCGGTCCATATGGCCCAGGAATACTCCACCAAGATCCGTGTAAATGCGATCGCTCCCGGATTCTTCCTGACCGATCAGAACCGTTTCCTCCTCACCGACAAGGAGACAGGGGAATGGACAGCACGGGGCCAGGCCATCCTCGACCATACTCCCCTGGGACGTTTCGGGAAGCCAGAGGACCTGATCGGGGCGGTTCACTGGCTGCTTTCCCCGGCCTCGGAGTTCGTCACTGGAGTTGTGCTTCCTATTGATGGTGGTTTTCAAGCGTTCAGTGGAGTCTAGACGATGATTGGAATAGGGTTTCACGATCGGCATCTGACGGATCAGGAGATCGAAAGCACACTGAAATCGGGGTTGGCCTCGGTGGATGTCCAGAACAAGAAGATCCTGGTCATTATTCCGGATCGCACGCGTACAGCCCCAATTCCAAAGTTCTTTCGCCTTCTTCACCGCTTGCTCAACGGGTCCGTTGCCAAACTCGATTACCTCGTGGCTCTCGGGACACATACCCCGCTGAGTGACAGCGAGATGAACGAACTCGTCGGCATCACGGCCGAGGAACGCCGGACGATCTTCAAGGAAGTCACCCTGCATAACCATCTCTGGGAACGGAAGGAAACCTTCACGACACTGGGGACAATCACTGCAGATGAGATCCGGGAAATTGCCTCGGAGGCTGTTCAGAAGGTGGGGTCGGATGTTGGACTCGTCAAGGATCTCTCGGTCACGATCAACCGACTGGTGCTGGATTACGACATCCTCCTGATCTGCGGACCGACATTCCCTCACGAGGTTGTCGGCTTCTCTGGTGGTAACAAGTACTTCTTCCCCGGCATCAGCGGTCCCGAGGTCATCAACTACTCCCACTGGCTCGGCGCTGTGATCTCGAGTTACAAGATCATCGGAACGATGGATACGCCGGTCCGAAGAGTCATCAACCGGGCCGCTTCAATGATCAATAGCCAGAAACTCTGCTGCAGCCTCGTCGTTGACGGCGACCAGTTGTCAGGCGTCTACTTTGGGACTCCTGAGGAGGCCTACCAGGCGGCCGCCGAACTCTCGTCCCAGATCCACATCAAGTGGGTGGACCAGCCGTACAAGCGTGTCCTCTCAGTAATGCCCAAGATGTATGACGACATCTGGACCGGGGCCAAAGGGATGTACAAGATGGAACCCGTCATAGCCGACGGCGGCGAAGTGGTCATCTACGCACCCCACATCGATGAGATCAGCTATACGCACGGCGAACTGCTCGATGAGATCGGATATCATGTCGCCGAGTATTTCCTGAAACAGTGGGACCGCTTCAAGGAATACCCCGGAGGCGTTCTCGCTCACAGCACCCATTGCCGTGGGATGGGACAGTACGACGCCGAGACCGGGGTCGAATCACCCCGCATCAAGGTGACTCTCGCGACTGGAATTCCCGAAGCTCGCTGCCGTCAACTGGGGCTCGGCTATATCGATCCCGCCCAGATCAACCCCGAAACCTGGGAAGATCAGGGCGATGGCTGCCTTCTGGTCCGGAAAGCCGGAGAAATACTCTATCGGCTCAAGCCTTGACCGGCCTCAGCCCATCAATACCTCGACCTCATTCACTGTTCCGGGCTCGAGGACGGGCAGAACCGTTCCCTCTAGAAGTTCACCATTCAGTAGAATCTGTCGGACACCTTTCGAGACACCGTCGGGATTCTCAACCGCGATGCGATACTCGGCACCCCGAAATCTTCGAGACACCCGGAACCGTTCCCAGTCTTCGGGTACACATGGATCGATGCTGAGTCCGTCGAAATCGGGCCGGATTCCGAGAATAAACTGGGTGATTGCATAGTAATTCCAGGCAGCAGTACCCGTAAGCCAGGAATTCTTGGCCTCGCCCGGTATCCAGGCATCCTTGCCAGCCACCATCTGTGAGTAGACGTATGGCTCGGTCTTGTGCAGGTCACTGATCTCTTCGAGATAGGCTGGACAAATCCTCCGGTAGTAGTCGAACGCCCGGTTTCCGTTACCAACCACGGTCTCGGCAATCATGATCCAGGGGTTGTTGTGACAAAAGACTCCAGCATTCTCCTTGTATCCCTCCGGATAGGATGAGATCTCACCCAGGTGGAGCTGGTATCCCGAATAGGGTGGATTATTCAGGACAATCCCATATTCACAGGCGAGTCGCTCAGCAACCGAACGCAATGCCCTCTCAGCCCGGCCATCTTCGACCCCGATTCCAGCCATGATGCAGAAACCCTGCGGCTCAATGAAGATCTGCCCCTCCTCATTCTCCGCACTTCCGACTTTGCGACCAAAATGGTCGTAGGCGCGAAGGAACCATTCGCCATCCCAACCATGTTCGTCGACAGCCGCAACCATTTCTCTAATCAGAGTTCTCGCCTTCCCCGCCTCGTCCTGCTTCCCCAGAATGTCGCAGATTCGGGCGAACTCCTCACCATAGATGACAAACATGCCTGCAATAAAGACCGATTCCGCCCGTCCGCCTTCCCGGTTCTCGGTGGTCTGGTAAGACTCGTCGGGGTTAGTGGAAAAGCAGTTCAGGTTCAAACAGTCATTCCAGTCCGCACGTCCGATTAAGGGCAGGCCATGTTCGCCCAGGTTGTTCACAACATGGTAGAACGAACGTTTGAGGTGTTCGAAGAGCGTTCCCTGGTTCGCCAGATCGTTGTCGAAGGGGACCATTTCATCGAGAATCGGCCACTCACCCGTTTCCTTAAGGTAAGCGGAAACACCCAGAATCAACCACAACGGATCGTCGTTGAAATTGCCGCCGATCGCATCGTTACCTCTTTTCGTCAGTGGCTGGTACTGGTGATAAGCACCTCCGTCCTCAAACTGGGTCGCCGCCAGATCGAGAATTCTCTGACGAGCCAGTTCGGGGGCCATGTGAACGAACCCAATCAGGTCCTGGTTGGAATCCCGGAACCCGATACCACGCCCAATCCCCGATTCGAAGTAGGAAGCACTACGGGAAAAGTTGTAGGTCACCATGCATTGATAGGGATTCCAGAGGTTCACCATGCGGGAGACCTTCTCGTCGGAGAATGCCAGGGTCAGTACCGAAAGCATATCACCCCAGTGAGACAGCAACTCTCGAAGAGCCTCGTCGACCGATCCGCTATCTGGAAAACGGGAGACCATTCTCTTCGCCGGAACCTTGTTGAGAATCCCAGGAGCGGTGAACTTATCAGTCTCGGGGACTTCCACATATCCGAGAACAAAGACAAAATCTCGCTCCTGGCCCGCAGTTAAATCGACCTCGAGACAGTGTGAGGCGATGGGCGACCAGCCATGGGCTTCGGAATTCCGCGGCCT
>CP070717.1:3361861-3368471 GCA_020350445.1 Acidobacteriota bacterium
TGACTCGGCTGCTTCGAAAAAGTGAGTGTCCCTTTGTCGTCAGGAAGAGGGAAGAGTGTCCCTTTCTTGGGAACAGAGAGTGTCCCTGAGTCGACGGTTACCTCGCTGAGTCGACGGTTACCACTGAGGAAGACAAGAACGTTGTCCCAGGGAGAACAAGGCGAAGAGAGTGTCCCTGAGTGGGAGGCTCATGACGGTGTGGGGGCGCTCTGTTCACCGGTCCTTGACCTGGGATTCGGAGGGGTTGCAAGCGGTTCCGGTTGAGAAGGGCCGTAGACACGGACGCGGGCCTCACATCATCCTCCGAAAGGGCCTATTGAATCTTGTGCCACCCATCCTTTCTGAAGTCGGGAACTGGCTGTTGACGCGCTTGCTCAGGGTCTGTGATTGGCGGACTCTAATCGCAGGGACCGAAGTAGGGCGCAGACAACAACCTATCGCCTCCACAGGGGACGAAACCAGTGGTAGACATCAACCCGTCTCCACAGTGACGGAAATAGGTGCCAGACCCGGCGCCGTTTCCTTTGTTTGTAATGGGTTAGAGGCGAATTACGAGCGTGTCACCAAATTGCCAAATGTGGTGGGGGAAAAGGAAAATGCCGGGGGACGGATTTGAACCGCCGACACGCGGATTTTCAGTCCACTGCTCTACCGACTGAGCTACCCCGGCATGCGGAAGCCTGTATTCTACCAGAATTCAGTTCGACATCAAGAGCGGGTTCTACCGCTGTACTCGGCCGCTGCCGGACCCCCCCATAAGGGCTTCGACTTCCTTGACATTTACCCGGTTGGCATCTCCCGGAATCGAGTGTTTGAGACAGGATGCGGCAACCGCGAACTCCAGGGCCTTCTGATCGTCTTCGAAGGTCAATAGCCCATAGATCAGCCCGCCTGCAAAGGAGTCACCGCCTCCGACGCGGTCAACAATATCTCGGATCTCGTACTTGCGGCTTTCCATAAAATCCTGGCCGTTGTGAAGAACCGCCGACCAGTCATTATGATCAGCGCTCTGGCTTTCTCTCAGCGTGATCGCCTGCTTCTTTAGATTGGGGAACTTCGTCATCACCGTTTCAGCGATATCCCGATAGCGCCGCGAATCGAGTTTCCCACTCTCGACATCGGCATCGAACTGGATACCGAGAGACTTCTGGCAGTCTTCTTCATTGGCGATTCCGACATCGACATAGCGCACCAGTTCACCCATAACGGCGGGAGCGGATTTGCCCCACTTCCAGAGCTTCTTCCGGAAGTTGTAATCGCAGGAAACCGTGACGCCCTTTTCTTTGGCCTTGCGAACCGCCTTCAGGCAGAGTTCCGCCGCCGAGCCGCTGATCGCAGGTGTAATCCCCGTGAAGTGGAACCAGTCGGCACCTTCGAAAACTTCGTCCCAGTCGAAGGTGTTGGGCCCGGCCTCGGCGATCGAGGAACCTGCTCGGTCATAGAGGACGGTGGAGGAGCGTTGATTGGCCCCGGCCTCGAGAATGTAGATTCCGATGCGTTGTCCCTGCCGCTTGATCAGGCTGGTATCGATGTTGAAGCGCCGAAGCTCCCCCACACAGGCATCGGCAATTGCATTCTGCGGTAGCGCCGTGACAAACGCGACATCGAGACCGTAATTGGCCAGCGACTGGGCAACGTTTGATTCCCCACCACCGAAGGTAGCTTCCAGGACTGGGCTCTGGAGAAGCCGTTCGTGTCCCGGCGATTTCAACCGCAGCATGATTTCCCCGAAGGTAATGACTCTTTTCGGCATCTTCTATCCTCCTCGAACCTGTTGAACGACTTTCACTGAAGCTTCCGCTTCCTGCCGAATCCGATCGAAGTCACGGGCCTGCAACCATTCCTTCTTAACGATCCAGGTTCCGGCACAGCTGACAATCTTGTCGAACGCCAGGTAGTCGGGCAGGTTCGTCAGATTGACGCCTCCAGTGGGAAGATATCGAACCATCGACAAGGGCGCCGAGATCGCTTTCAGGTAAGAAAGTCCCCCCATCGCTTCGGCCGGGAAGAACTTCAGGACCCTCAGACCCTTTCCCATAGCGGCTTCAATCTCCGTCGGTGTACAGACTCCGGGATAGATCGTGACACCCCGCATGATACAGTGATCGACCACCGTGGGGTTGAAGCCGGGGGAAAGGATAAACCGAGCTCCCGAGTCGATGGCACGATCGGCCTGTTCAATTGACAGGACCGTGCCGGCTCCGACAAGCATCTCGGGGAATTCCCTGGCAAGAGTCTGGATCGCTTCGGCTGCAGCAGGAGTCCGAAAGGTTACCTCGGCACAGGGAAGACCGGCTTTGAGCAGGGCCTCGCCCAGCGGTACCGCATCCTCGGCGCGATCGATGACAATTATCGGAAAGACACCCAGTTGTTCGAGTCTGGCAGTAGTTTCGTCGTTCATATCTGGCTGGACAGTTTTGTTAATGACCTTTTAAGATATCGGCCCAGTTACTGAAGAGTTTCAGATTACGTGAAGAGGTTACCAAATGAAAGAGCAAATCTTCCCCAAGAACGGACCGCCGCCGGCCGGTCCTTATTCCCCTGCCATTCGGGCAAATGGGTTTGTATTCGTGTCGGGACAAGGGCCGATCGTGCTCGAAACCGGCCAACCGCTGAGAGGATCGATTGAGGACCAGGTGCATCGTACGATGCAGAACCTCAAGCTGATCCTGGAGGAGGCGGGCACCTCCCTCGACAAGATTGTCAAGACGACGATTTACCTGAAGAATATCGATAACTTCGCAGCAATGAACGGAGTTTACGGAAGCTATTTTGAAGGTATTCCGCCGGCAAGAACAACGATCCAGGCAGCGAATCTGCCGATGGGAATCGATGTGGAGATTGAGGCGATCGCGCTGGCGTGAGAATGGCTGATCGCTATTCGCTAATCGCTGATTGCCAATAGCTAATCGCTGATCTTTGATCGGGGTAGTCAGTAGGTGGCTTTCCGGACTGGCGATGCGGTTTGCAGGTTGGGAAAACGAAAAGGGCCGGGTGTTTCCCGGCCCGCATCTATGTAAAAGCCGTCTGGTTATGACGGCGGCTGTCCCTGAGTGTTGTCTCAGGCCACCGAAACGGTGATCTGCTTCGGCTTGGCTTCTTCCTTCTTCGGAACGATGATCGTCAAGATCCCGCTAGCGAGTTTTGCGGTGATCTTCTCGGTGTCCGCCGTATCGGGCAGCTGGAAGCTTCTGTAGAACTTGCCGTACCAACGTTCACAGCGGATGTACTCGCGACCTTCCGTGCGTTCGGTCTTGCGTTCTCCGGAGAAGCTCAGGACATTGCGTTCAACGTTGATGCTGACATCCTTCTGCTCCAGGCCGGGAAGCTCAACGCTGAACGTCAATTCGTTCTTCGTTTCTGATACTTCGACAGCTGGGTTCCAGCCTCTTTCACTCATGGGAAAGTCATCGAACACTTTAAAAATCGGCTCCTCAAAGAACCTGTCGATGATGCTGCTGGGGAGCAACCCTTCTCGATTTTTCCTAACTGGTACTAACATGGTTTTTGCCTCCTTCTATGTCTAATCACGATCCGAGTTCATCGGATCGAACGTTGCTGCATTCTCGCTTACGAGGTTTATTTAAGATCGTCTCGGAGGCCTGTCAAGAAAGTTGATAACAATTTTGTTTGCAGGAATTTACGAGAAATTAGCCCCAATCTATTTATAAAAGATACAGCAACCGATTTGTCAAGTTTGGGCTGTGATAATATTCGTTACGATGCGTCACGTTTACCTGGACAACAATGCCACCACTCCTCTCGATCCAGCCGCGTTCGAAGCGATGAAACCCTATCTTCTCGAGCATTTTGGAAATGCCTCCTCGGTCCATCAGCAGGGACAGAGGGCGAAATCCGCCATTGAGTTGGCCCGTCAGCAGGTTGCCAACCTGATCGGTTGCGATGCCTCGGCGATCGTCTTCAACAGTGGAGGTACGGAATCGGACAACTCGGCCGTCCGAGGTGTTGCTTATGCTCGGCGGGAGGAGGGCCGTCATATCGTCACTTCCCGGATTGAACATCCCGCAGTCCTCCGCACCTGTGAATCCCTGGAGTCCGAGGGATTTCGAGTCACCTACCTCGGGGTCAATGAGGAAGGCGTGATCTCGGTGGATGAGCTGGAGAATGCCTTAACGGACGAGACCACTCTGATTTCGATCATGTATGCCAATAACGAAACCGGGGCAATTCAGCCACTTTGTGACGTGTGCCGCCTTGCCAAGGAGCGGGGAATCACGGTTCATTCTGATGCCGTGCAGGCGGTGGCGAAGATTCCAGTCGACCTGGAACAGTTGCCGCTCGACCTGGTTTCTCTGACGGGGCACAAGTTCCATGGACCGAAAGGCGTGGGAGCGCTGTATGTACGAAAGGGAAGTCCCTTTCACCCGATGATGCTGGGTGGATCGCACGAACGGAATCGCCGGGGAGGGACGGAGAATGTGCCCGGCATTGTTGGACTCGGTGCGGCCTGTGAACTGGCCCAATGGGGGCTGGAACGGTTTGGAACTGAGACGACCGCGTTGAGGGATCGCTTGGAGTCCAGCCTGCTGGACCGGATTCCGGGCCTTGAGGTCAATGGGCCGAAGGAGAGGAGAGTCCCTCATGTCGCCAATCTCAGCTTTGAGGATGTTCCGGGAGAGGCTCTTCTTATCGCACTCGATTTTCGAGGGATAGCGGTTTCGACGGGGGCGGCGTGCACGTCAGGATCGGTCTCACCTTCCCATGTCTTAATGGCGATGGGACTGGGTGACAAGCGGATTGGAGGGGCGATTCGTTTCAGTCTGAGCCGGTTCACGACCGCCGAAGATATCGACTACGTGCTTTCGATCTTGCCCGATGCGGTCGAGAAGATCCGGCAAATCGGTCCAGGCAGCCATTGATGTACAGCGAGAGGGTGCGGAAGCTCATTGCGGAGTTGCCCAACCGGGGTGGACTGGAGAATCCGACGCATTCGGGAACGGCGGAGAATCCAATCTGTGGAGACTTGGTACGGATTCATCTCGTTCTGGTTGAAGGGCATGTCGAGGTCGTTCGGTTTCAGGCTTCCGGATGTCCGGCGACGATCGCCTCAGCAGCCGCGATCACGGAAATGGTCGAGGGACAGGATCTGGCGTTTTGTCAGGCCCTGGTCCTGAACGATATTCTGGACAACCTGGGATCACTTCCCTCTGCCAGGCGCCACGGTGCGGAAGTCGCTCTTCAGGCCCTGCGGTCTGCTGTGGACGGATAGGGCTTCTGTCTTGTGCATAACTTTGAGAAGATGCCGAGTTGAACCGGTATTTGCGGGTCGAGGCCCCTACTCTTCTCGGAGGTGTGATCATGAAGCTGCGAATTTCGATCCCGATCTTACTCTTTGTACTCTTAGTTTTGCCCTTGACCGCTCAGGTCGAGTCGGAGGAGACGCTGGCGGCGCGGCTCGGTTATCCTCCGGATGCGAAGCTGCTGATCGTACATGCCGATGATCTCGGGTTGGCCCACTCGGTCAACCAGGCGATCTTCACCGCATTGGATCGCGGGCTGGTGACTTCATCGAGCCTCATGGTTCCCTGTGGGTGGCTGCTCGAGGTGGCGGAATGGGCGAAGTCGCATCCTGAAGCGGATTTGGGCATCCATCTGACACTGACCAGCGAATGGAAGAACTACAAGTGGGGGCCGGTATTGGGCAGGAGTGCGGTCCCGAGCCTGGTGGATCCCAACGGATTCCTCTGGGCTGGTGTTACAGAGGTCGTCCAGAACCATCAACTGGAAGAGGTGGAAAGGGAGATCAGGGCGCAGATCGAACTCGCCAAAAGCGTTGGGATTGAGCCTACTCACCTCGATTCTCATATGGGGACACTGTTCCGGGGGCCGGAACTTCTGGGGCTGTTTCTCAAGATTGGGAGGGAATACAAGCTGCCACTCCTCCTGCCGAGAATGTTGATCGGTATGGCCCCATTTGCCAAGGAGTTGCTAAGGCCGGAGGACATCGTGATTGACAACCTCTTTATGCTCATGCCCTCCCATCGGGCGCAAGGGTTTGCAGACGCCTACAGACAGGCGATTGAGAATCTGCAGCCGGGTGTCACCGAGATCATTATCCACCCGGGGCTGGATAATGAGGAATTGAGAGGCATCTCCGTCGATCATCCGGATTACGGTGCCGAGTGGAGACAACTGGACCTGGACTTCTTTACGAGTGACGCGACCTCACGACTGCTCGAAGAAAACGGGGTGAAGTTGTTGACCTGGAGAGAGATAGGAAAACTGATCGAGTGACCCTGAGAATGCTGTTAACCGTTAATTAGCCCAGGTTAGATGAAACTTTCCGGGGCTGGGCACGTCTTTGAGGACGAGACCGTGGCATGGCCCTGGGCAGAGATCCCAGGTTTTATATAGATGAGGGCGGGTGCAAACCCGCCCTCTCCTTTTTTCAGGGTACGTCTGGACGACCTTGAAGCTCTATCCGAATTCGATCCCCTGGGCCAGGGGGAGATCGTCGGACCAATTCACGGTATTGGTTTGACGGCGCATGTAAGCCTTCCAGGAATCGGATCCCGATTCACGGCCCCCTCCGGTTTCCTTTTCTCCACCGAACGCGCCTCCAATCTCGGCACCACTCGTCCCCAGGTTG
>CP070717.1:3368571-3377640 GCA_020350445.1 Acidobacteriota bacterium
CATGGCGAAACTGTCTCTACTGTTGGGATAGAAGGTGCGAAACAGCCTGCGAAGAGATTCGTTTTCGCGTGCCGCAGGTGAAATGGCAACGGTGTCACTCTGAGCGCTCAATTCGACCGTAACCGGGATAAAGACGAGGAGAAACAACAACCCGAGCCGGGATCGAGCAGGCAGGAGAGGGATAGCCGGAGAAGCGATCTTTACGGGTTTTGATTCCATAGATCTACCCTCATCTTATCGTATCCAGCCGAGGTCCGATCCCCCTATCTAGACCGCCCAAACGACGAAGATGACGACGGCGAGGACAATCCGATAGATCACGAAAGAGGTGTAACTCCAGCTCTCGAGAAACTTCAAGAAAAACTTGATGCAGAGGAAGCCCACGACAAACGACGCTACCACACCTGCGATCAAGGGACCGAGTCCGAGTGCTGCCGCGTCACCGGAATCGGCCAACAGGGCGCGCATGCCGTCGAGGGCTCCAAGCGCGATAATCGGCGTCCCTAGGAGGAATGAATACCGCGCGGCATCGGGCCGGTTCAGCCCGAGAAAGAGCCCGACGGTGATCGTGATTCCGGAACGGCTGACCCCGGGGATCAACGCCAGCGCCTGTCCGGCACCGACGAGGAGTCCGTCCCGGATGGTGATACTCGACAATTTCCGGCTCTTCTCTCCGGTCCGATCAGTCCACCAGAGCAGGACGCCGAAAACCGACAGAGTAACTACGGTGACCATGGGTTGACGGGCATATTCTTCGATGTAGTCATGGAAGAGCAGCGCGACAATCCCGGCTGGAAACGTCCCGAGCAAAATGGAATCGATCAGGAGACGATCCTGCACATTCACAGACCGTCCCCTCAGGCGGTCGAACAGTGTCGCCAGAAGATTCTTCCAGTCTTCCCAGAAGTAGATGAGGATGGCCAGCAGCGTGCCACCATGAATCATCACGTCAAACGCGATCCCCATCGGTTTCCAGCCGCTGAGCCAGGGCAGAAGAATCAAGTGAGCCGAACTACTGATTGGCAGAAACTCGGTTAACCCCTGGAGGATCCCCAACACGATACTCTGCAGCAATGGATCAAATACCACATCGAGGATGATACGCGGGTGAAGAGGGCTTTGCAAAAGGTGCGACCTGATCCAGCGGTGGACCGGAGCGATTCGGGGCAGGCCAAGACCCGTCGCCCTTCAGTGCTATACTTCGCCTGCTTCGTTTAGTACGAGATTCACGAGCGGGAATCCACCGAAACACCAGAGAACTCTATGAACTTCTGTCACCTGCATTTACACAGTCATTACAGCCTCCTTGATGGTGCGAACCGCATTGACGATGTGGTTCGGCGCGCTGCGGAACTGAAGATGCCCGCGCTGGCGTTGACCGATCACGGTAACCTCTTCGGCGCCGTCCAGTTTCATGATCGCGCTGTCCGGCATGGGGTTAAGCCGATTATTGGCTGTGAGGTGTATGTGGCGCGAAATGGACGAAAGTCCAGAGAAGGCCGGTCATCGCAGAGCAATCACCTGATTCTCCTCGCCCAGAATGAGAAGGGATACAAGAACCTCCTTCGGATGGTCTCTCTCGGCTATCTCGAGGGTTTCTACTACCGCCCGCGAATCGACAAGGAGTTGCTCTCGGAGTATTCCGAGGGACTCATCTGTCTCTCGGCGTGTCTGCAGGGCAAGGTGGCTTCTCACCTGACCCGTGAGGAATACGATCAGGCGCGGCGCGAAGCGGGTGAAATGGCCGAGATCTTCGGCCGGGGCAACTACTACCTCGAGTTGCAGAATCACGAGATCGAAGAGCAGAAGACTGTCAACGAAGGCCTGTTGAAACTGGCCAGGGATCTCGACCTGCCCATGGTGGCCACGAACGACTGCCACTACCTTTACCAGAAAGATGCCCAGGCTCACGATGTCCTGATGTGTATCCAGACTGGGAAGACGGTCGGTGACACGAACCGCCTCATGTATAAGACCAAGGAGTTCTACTTTAAGACGGCCGAGGAGATGGAGAAGCTTTTCGGTCATGTGCCGAATGCACTCTCCAATACCGTCGAGATAGCCGATCGATGTGAGTTCGGCTTCGGAGCAACCCAGAACATCTTTCCCGACTTCGAAGTTCCAGCTGGAGAGACGGTGGAGTCCTATTTCGAAAAGGTGGTTCGAGAGGGGTTGAACGAAAGATTCGGCCAGTTGAAAAAGCTGGAACACCAGGGGCTGCTCAGTCACTCGATCGAGGAATATGAGGGACGCCTGGATCGGGAAATCGGGATCATCAAGCAGATGAATTTTCCCGCCTACTTCCTGATCGTCTGGGACTTTATACGGTATGCGCGTGAAGCCGGTATCCCGGTGGGTCCGGGTCGCGGTTCGGCGGCTGGAAGCCTGGTTTCGTACGCCATGAAGATAACCGATATCGATCCCCTGCAGTACGACCTGCTGTTCGAGCGATTCCTCAACCCAGAGCGAGTGACCCCGCCCGATATCGATATTGATTTCTGCATGCTGCGCCGTGGAGAGGTTATCGACTACGTGACGCAACGGTATGGCCAGGACAGCGTCAGCCATATCATTACCTTCGGAACCATGGCTGCCCGGGGGGCGATCCGTGACGTTGGACGCAGCCTTGACATCTCCTATGCCGAGGTCGACAAGATCGCGAAACTGGTGCCACAGACACCAAATGCCACCATCGAGAAGAGCCTCGAAACTGTCAAGGAACTCCAGGAAACCGCCCGGAGCGATCCCCGTTATGCCGAATTGATCGACGTGGCCCAGAGACTGGAAGGTCTATCCCGACATGCCTCGACCCACGCAGCTGGAGTCGTCATTGCTCCGCAGCCGCTCATCGAACTGATTCCGCTCTACAAGTCGAACAAGGATGAAATCACTACTCAGTACCCTATGACCGACCTCGAACGTCTGGGGCTGCTGAAGATGGATTTCCTGGGCCTGACAACACTGACTGTCATTCAGCAGAGTCTGGCTCAGATTAAGGATCAACTGGGAGTTGACCTCGAACTCGACGAAATTCCGCTCGACGATCCCAAGACGCTCGAACTCTTCTGTGATGGCCGAACGAGTGGAATATTCCAGTTTGAGTCGGCGGGGATGCGGGATATTCTGCGGCGTCTGCAACCGACCAAGCTCGAGGATCTGATCGCCTTGAACGCGTTGTACCGCCCGGGACCGATCAAGGGCGGGATGATCGATGACTTCATCGAACGGAGGCATGGACGGGTCAAGGTGGAGTATGAGCTCCCTCAGCTCGAAGAGATCCTGGAGGAAACCTACGGCGTTATCGTTTACCAGGAACAGGTCATGCAGATTGCCAGCGCCCTGGGAGGCTTTTCGCTGGGGGGAGCCGACCTGTTGCGGCGGGCCATGGGGAAGAAGAAGAAGTCGGTTATGGAAGCCCAGCGAAAGGCATTCCTCACCGGTTCCAGCGAACGGGACATCGATCCCGATAAGGCAAAACGAATCTTCGATCTCATGGACAAGTTCGCCGGCTATGGATTCAACAAGAGCCATTCGACAGCGTATGCCTATCTGGCCTATCAGACCGGATACCTCAAGGCCCACTATCCGGTCCAGTTCATGGCTGCGTTGCTGACCTCCGAAACCGCCAGTACCGACAAGATTGTCCAGTACCTGTCGGAGGCGCGGGATATGGGCATCTCGATTCTTCCCCCGGACATCAACTCGAGCAGCCTCGACTTCCAGGGCGTACCGGAGAGTTCGATTCGTTTTGGGCTGGCGGCAATTAAGAATGCTGGCGAGAGTGCAATCCGCGAGGTCATTCGCCGCCGGAATGAACTGGGTCAATTCAAGGATTTCTTTGAGTTTTTTGAGCAGGTCGATTTGCGGATGGTGAACAAGCGCGTTGTGGAAGCGCTGATCAAGGCAGGAGCCTTCGATCAACTGCATCCCAGGCGCAAGTCGCTCTTCGAGATTCTCGATCGTGCCATCGAGCACGGGCAGAAGGTTCAGCGTGACCGTTTGAGCGGCCAGAAGGGACTCTTTGGGGCTCTGGCCGGCGAAGAGACCGAGACCGGTGGCGGCGAGATCCCCGACCTCGGAGAATGGCGCGATCGGGAGAAATGGGCATTTGAGAAAGAGACGCTTGGTTTCTACCTCTCGGGACATCCGCTCCAGAAGTATCAGGCCGAACTCAAGAGCTTCTCTCGTTATTCAACCGGAGATATCAGCGACAGCCTCGGGGGGCAGGAAGTCACCATCGGTGGGGTCATCGCGGGCGTCCGGAAGCTCCAGACAAGAAAGGGAGATCCGATGGCGATCTTCCAGCTCGAGGATACGGAAGGGGTCGTGGAGGTTCTGCTTTGGCCCAATTCCTATGAAGCCTATCGGCACTTCCTGGAGTCGGAGAAACCGATTCTGGTCCGCGGAAAGTGCGATGTGGATGCGCGAGGTGAGGTGAAAATCCTCTGCGCCGAGATTCGTGATCTTTCCAACGTCTGGGAGGAAGGTGTTCAGAAGGCGAAGATCCGGATTCCGGTCCCTGGGTTGGCCGAGGATCAGATCACGAAGTTCCAATCGATCATTCATCGCTACCCGGGCCGCTGCAGTCTCGAGTTTGAGCTCTTCGAGAAACAGAACTACTGCCTGCACGTCGTACCTTCCCAGAAGATCCAAATCAATCCAGTCCCCGAATTCGTCCAGGAAGTGGAGGGCCTTTTCGGAGGGAAATCCTGTATACTTGAGATCCCTCGGTAGGAGCCGTGGAAGGTTGAAGATGATGCAAGATACAGATCAGGAACTGCAGGAACTGCGTCGGCTGGTGGAGCAACTGCCTCGCGAGTCTGCTGATGAAATCTCCGAGCTTCAACAGAAGATTCGGGACTTGGAAGAGAGTCTGAAGGCACGGGTCACTGCCTGGGACCGGGTGCAGCTCTCCCGTCACGAATCTCGTCCCTACACCTTGGATTATGTCTCCAGGATTTTCTCGGGGTTCCGTGAAATTCATGGCGATCGTCGCTATGCCGACGACAAGGCCATTGTGGGAGGCATGGCCTATCTTGATGAACAGCCGGTGATGCTGATCGGCCATCAGAAGGGACGTAATACCAAGCAGCGTCTTTACCGCAATTATGGGATGCCGAGGCCCGAGGGCTATCGAAAGGCGATGCGCTTGATGTATATGGCGGAGAAGTTCAACCGACCCGTCATCTGCTTTATCGATACCCCGGGAGCCTACCCGGGAATCGGGGCTGAGAAGCGGGGCCAAGCGCAGGCTATCGCGGAGAATCTTCGCTCAATGTCTCAGATCCAGGTTCCAATCGTAGTCGTCGTTCTGGGTGAGGGCGGAAGCGGTGGGGCTCTGGCCATTGGGGTGGGAGACCGCGTCCTGATGCTCGAGAACTCTATCTATTCCGTGATCTCACCAGAGAGTTGCTCCGCGATCCTCTGGAAAGACCAGGAACATGCGCGGGAAGCCGCGGATGCACTGAAGCTCACGGCCGAACACCTTCACCGCCTCGGAGTGGTCGACGAGGTTGTCAAAGAACCGAGCGGTGGCGCTCAGGATAACTGGGATGAAGCTGCAGCTCTGTTGAAGAACGCACTGATTGAAAATCTTAACCATTTGGCGGACCTTTCCCCCGAGGAACTGTTGGAGCACCGCTACCAGCGCTTCCGCAGAATTGGGGAATATCTCGGAAACTCCTGATCGGGCTGCTTGAGAGGTGGGCCTCCTCCGCCCCGGAGCTCCTGATCCCGTCGTTTCCCGAACTTCCCAGTCTCTTCCGGGATTGTTTCGCGAATTTGCGGCGAATGCCTTATGGGAACCGAAAAGCCCAGCCCGCCCGCTAACCCGGCTCCAAATCGATCCAGGCCCCAGCCTTCTTCGGTCAGATTCGTTGTGGATGTGATGCTCGGTACGCTGGCTCGCTGGCTCCGGATCCTGGGATACGACACCCTCTACGACAACCGGCTCACCGATGATGAGATCCTCGAGTTGTCTCGGTCCGAGAGCCGCGTAGTTCTGACCCGCGACCGCCGGCTGGCGGCCCGAAAAGGGCTCGCTGCGTGCGTCTTGATCGAGGAGGATCGATTGCACGAGCAGCTCCGGATCGTGCTGACCGCGACTGATGCCACGGTTCCCCGACAGCCCCGGCTCATCCGTTGTCTGGTCTGCAACACGATTCTTAATGAAGTGGAGAAAGAAGTACTTCGAGACAGGGTTCCACCCTACGTCTATCGAACGCAATCCCGTTTTCGTGAATGTCCAAGGTGCCGAAAACTCTACTGGCGCGGAACTCACCGAGAGCGAATGGCTGAGAGATTGAAGGATCTAATCCGGGAAGAAGCCTCCCCGAAAGAGGCGTCTCAGGGCGAGACCCTAAATTGAACCGTGAAGTTGGGCTGCGAATACGCTTATAATGTGCAGTCTTTACCGGGAGAATTTGATGCATCAGTTAGGTGATTTAGAACGGACTTGCTATTGTGGAGAGATCGCCGAGGATCTTATCGGACAGACCGTAACCGTTATGGGATGGGTCGATCGGGTCCGGGATCTTGGGAACCTCGTCTTCTTCGATCTTCGTGACCGATCCGGGATCATTCAGGTCGTCACGGACAACTCGGAGATGGCACGCCTCGAACTGGCGAAGACAGTCCGCTCAGAATATGTGGTGGCGGTTGTGGGCCAGCTTCTAAAGCGTGACGAGGAAACGATCAACCCCGAGCTCGCGACCGGTACGGTCGAGGTTCACGTCGAAGAATTGCGAATCCTCAATACTTCGCTGACGCCTCCATTTCCAATTAATGAGGATGTCTCCGCATCCGAGGAAACCCGCCTGCGCTATCGCTATCTTGATTTGCGGCGGCGGCCCCTCCAGCGGAACATGCTCCTGCGCCACAATGTGGCTCTCGAGACCCGAAACCACTTGAGCGAACATGGTTTCTACGAGATTGAAACGCCGTTTCTGACCAAGTCGACCCCGGAAGGCGCTCGGGACTACCTGGTCCCAAGCCGGCTTCATCGGGGTTCCTTCTATGCCCTTCCCCAGTCTCCGCAGCTGTTCAAGCAGCTGTTGATGGTTTCCGGTTTTGACCGCTATTTCCAGATTGTCCGCTGTTTTCGAGATGAGGATTTGCGAGCCGACCGTCAGCCTGAATTCACGCAGGTCGATATCGAAATGTCCTATCCTCGCGAAGAGACGGTTTTCGCCCTGATTGAATCCCTGCTCAAGAGACTTTTTGCACTGATCGACGTCGAAGTTGAAACGCCCTTCATGCGGCTTCCCTACGATGAATCGATGGCGCGTTACGGGACGGATCGGCCCGATACAAGGTTTGGTCTCGAACTGGTCGATGTCTCTGAAGCTTTCAGCGAGACTCCCTTCGAAGTATTCCGCAAGATCCTCGCCGAGGGGGGCTGTATCAAGGGAATCCCGGCACCCGTCGGACAGAAGTATTCCCGCAAGGATCTCGACGTCCTTGCCGACTTCATCCGCCAGTATGGCGCTCCCGCCCTCTCCTGGGTCCGACGTGAAGAGGGTGAGTTGCGCAGTTCCATGCCGAAAATGGTCCCGGCTGCGGAGATTGAACGGGTGGCGGAACTCGCGGGACTTGGTGAAGTCCAGAGCTTCCTGATGGTTGCCGGTACGCCGAAGACCGTCCATGATTCGCTGGCGGCTCTCAGGCTGCATCTGGGTCAGAAACACGGGCTGATTGACCAGACGAAACACAACTTTCTCTGGGTTCATGCCTTCCCCCTGCTCGAGTGGGATGAGGATGAGGAGCGGTTTACCGCAATTCACCATCCATTCACGTCCCCGAGGGATGCAGATCTTGAACTTCTCGACAGCGATCCCGGAGCGGTGAAGGCGAAGGCCTATGATGTGGTCCTCAACGGCCTCGAAATCGGAGGCGGATCGATCAGAATTCACCAGCAGGAAATCCAGAAGAAGGTGTTCAATGCGTTGAGGATCGACCCCGAGGAGGCCCAGCAGCGTTTTGGCTTTTTACTCGAAGCGCTCTGCTATGGAGCACCTCCCCATGGGGGCATCGCTCTAGGTCTCGACCGCATCGTGATGCTTCTGGCCAAGGAGAGTTCGATTCGAGAGGTGATCGCCTTCCCGAAGACAGCCCGCGCGGTCGATTTGATGTGCGCGGCTCCTTCGCCTGTCGATGACCGTCAGCTGCGTGAACTCCATGTTCAGTTGCGAGGCCTCTAGACTCCAGACCGGAATCTCGACCCGTCAGCACGGACCCTTATAATCGCTCTGTGGCAAAAGTCCGAGTCCTCCCCCAGGTTCTGGCCCATCAAATTGCGGCCGGTGAAGTGATCGAGCGACCTGCTTCAGTCGTCAAAGAGCTTGTTGAGAATGCTCTGGACGCTGAGGCAACGCAGATCCATGTTTACGTCGAGGAGGGCGGAAAGCGCATTCTGCGGGTCACTGACGACGGCCATGGGATGAGTGCCGAGGATGCAAAGCTGGCCTTTGTCCATCATGCCACCAGCAAGATAGTCGACTTTGACGACCTCATGGATATCCGGACGCTCGGGTTTCGAGGTGAAGCGCTGCCCTCCATCGCCTCGGTCGCGCGGGTGACCCTGCGAACCGTGGACTCTGAAGGCCCGACGGATGGTTCGCCCCTGGGTACGGAGATCGCATACGCGGCCGGGGAATTGAGGGAAAGCCGCGAGATCACCTGGCCGCGAGGCACCGAGGTCACGGTGGAGGACCTCTTCTACAATGTTCCCGCGCGAAGAAAGTTCCTCAAGACCGTAGCTACCGAACTCAGTCATATCAGCCGGCTCGTGATGTGCTATGCCCTGGCGTTTCCGGGTGTTGAGTTTCGACTGACCCATCAGAACAAGTCGCTGATCGAGGCACCCTCCGTTGAGAATCCCGGAGACCGGATCTTTCAGTTGATGGGAGATTCACTCACACAGAACCTGGTTCCGATGGAGTATTCGGTGGAGGGGGTGGCCGTATCGGGCTTTACTTCCCTGCCCCACGAACAGCGGAATGGAGCCAACGGGCTCTACCTGTTCGTCAATCGGAGAATGGTCCGAGACCGCGTACTGACCCATGCAATCCG
>CP070717.1:3377740-3383327 GCA_020350445.1 Acidobacteriota bacterium
AAACACGTACGCTTGCGTTCCTGCTTCAATTCGAGCCATGCTCAAAGCGTTTTCGACCAGGTTCGACAAGCGTTCGGTTTCCTGGGTAATCAGGTCGTAATAGCGGTTCTTCTTCGCTTCACTGACCCACCCCGAACGTAGATTCTCAGCGTAGAGACGGATAAGAGACAGTGGGGTCTTCAACTCGTGGGAGACACCTGCCACAAAACCTGATCGCATCCTCGACAGTGTGAGCTCACGACTCAGTGCCCAGGTTCCGAGAGCCAGGAAGGAAACAACGAAGGCACAAATCACTCCTACGAATACAAGATGACTCCGGACTTCCTGCCGGGCAATCTCATGGGGTGTGCCTTGTATTGGTAAGGCGCCGAATCTGAGCCCCTCGATCGCTTCAGAACTGACCCAGCGTACACCTTCGGAATTCTCCCATCCTCCCTGGGCTGGATAGATGACTCGACCGCCGAGGGTTGAGACAAGAAACTGCAACTCAGTTCGCGAACCCATTGTCTTCGCGACGTTGGCAGCGGTTCTCAGAATCTCGGTCTCACTCCATAAGAAGCCAACCAGGACTCGTCGTTCTCCCGCTTCGAGAGGGAGAGGATTCGAGATCAGAAGATAAACTCCCTCAGGAGTCTCGAGGGTACGCGAAGTGATCGAGCCGGATAAGGCGGACTGAAGGGCAGTCGACGCCAGAACCTTCACCTGGCTCCAAACACTGCCGGGAACGTGTCGGGTCTGGAAGGTGGTCCGGATTGCTTCGAGCTGATCGGTGTCTCCGGAACCGGCCTGCGACACAAGATAAGCCTCCAATTCCTGTTGATAGAATGCGGCCCCATCGAAGGACAGAGCGAGTCGATGCTGGGCCAAGTAACGGTAGGCTTCCAGGGCCTGTCTGACTCCCTGGGTCTTCTTCCCGGTCGTGTCGAGGATTTGTACCTGCTGAAGATAAGCGATCAGGGAATATCGAACGAACTCCTGATAGGGTTGATCCGCGTTGGGGTGATCCGCACCTTCCTCAATGATCGCTGAGTAGGTGTCAAAACTTGACTCCGGGTTCAGCTTGAACTCGCAGCGGGCCAGACCATTCAAGGCCAGGACCTTCTCGAAGGGCGCGGCAGCAAGCTGAACAGCCTTGGAATAGCTGCGTTTTGCCATCTTCAGGTCACCCGATGCTAACTCTGCCTCCTCGGCGGCTGCGAAAGCCGCCTGGAATCTAAAGCCCGGCTCAACCTCGCTGCCGACACCCAACCGGGGATAAACAAGCCTTCCAGCATCGTCGACTGCAAACACAAGGCCTCGCAGGCGCTCATCGTCCTCGAAACGGCTAATGACTCGGCTTAGCTGGTCTTCCTGCAGCATCGTTTCTTGATCGAGCTCTTCGAAGAGCAGTTGCCCAGCCTGGCTGAACTCAGACCGAAACTCGTCGGCAGCGAGCCGTGCGAGTCCCGCGTAGCCCTCGATCAACAGATGCTCTGTTGCAATTGCATCGGACTGCACGGAACGGATGCTCAGATAGGCAAGTGCCGCAGTCGGAATCAACACTATCAGCACAAGCAGGCCAATCTGCTTGGAGGTCCACTTACCAGAAATAGTTGAATTCAAAAGCGTTCACCCTTCGCCGGAAACCAGACTATTGGGTAGACATTATCACCCAAGCACAGCAAAAGGTTGTCAAAAGGATGTCAAAGGAATGACGTAGAGGTCCGTCCCCAAGAATGACGTAGAGGTCCGTCCCCAAGAGCCTCGTTGAAGCCTCGTTGAGGTCCGTCCCCAAGTACCTCTCCCACCAGCAATTCGTCGAAGACAACTGCCTCACCGCGAAGCCTCACAAGCAATTTGCCGCAGGCACGAGCCTCACCAGGTCGGAGCGCAGCGAACGGCCCTCACCAGAGCTGGAGCACCAGCGAACAGCTCCTCACAATCCCCGAAGGGGTTCTCCGTCTAGGCTCGCCAGGGACGGCGGCGGACCGCAGCAAGATTGGTATTGAAGGCATCCAGTGCGATATTGCAGTCCTCGACCATCTGAAAGTCGTACATTCCGGCACAGACGAAGTCGGCACCCTTCTCGAACGCAAAGCGGAAAGCGTCCCTTGGATGAATCGCCCCCGCCGCCATCGTCTTGAACGCGATCCAGGGTTGCTCGAGGGATTCCATGTACTCAATCGTCTGGTCCGGGTTGAAACAGTACATGTTGTCGTGATGTTCCGGATGTCGGGCCGACCAGTAGCCGTGGTGGTGTAGTGTTTTCATCCAGAAATCGGGATCGAAACCGGCATCAACACAGGCCTGAATTGTTTCGATATGGTGGGCCCCGATCCCAACCAGGACTCCTCGATCCCGAATTAGCTGAAGCGCCTTTTCAATGGCATCGGCCTTCCCTTCTTTCATGTAATAGTCGGCCGTTTCCCCCTGTATGTAGCACGCGGTCGCACCGTAATCGATAGCTCGTCTGATACGGTCAAGATACTCGTCGTACGGAGTTGGATGCGCCCCATTCGCGTCGTAGTCCAATCCGGCGCAGTCGGAGATGAACTGGATCTTGCCGATACCCCGCTTCCAGTATTCCTCGATGATCGTACACAGAATCGGATTGGTGAGAAGAGTATTGACTCCACACCTCTCGGCAAGTAACAGTGTCGCGAAGATCTTCTCCTTGTTGTGGTACGCCTTTACCAATTGGGAAACGTAAATCAGGTCCCTCGAATGTGCCCATCCCGACAGCAGGTTACCGCCTAGAATCAGGCGGCTGAATTCCGTCTCCCGGATGACACCGCGAGGCATCGGGCCTTTCAGTTCACCGAGACTCGCCACATCCAGTGCCTTGGTTGAGGCCGAGGTCATCGCATCGACCAGGTTCTTCTCCTCGTAGCTCTCCCATTGCCCCTTCTTGTAGAGCGCGTAGCCGAACGCCCCGGCGAAAGGCAAGGTTGCCGAGGTCATTATGAGTTCGCGTCGACTGAAGGGTGAAACCGGTAGAGGTTTCGACTCTATGGCCGATTCATGCACCGGTGTCGGCTTGTCCCGCCCGGGTACCGGCTCAGACTGTCTCCGGCTCCAAATCCGGTCGAGTCCGGCGAATGCACCCGTCGGAAACAGTGCCAGTACCACCAGGGCAACCATCTCTACGAGATTCTTGTTGATTACGAGGTAGCTTCCCTCGGATGGGATCTCCAACCCCATCCCCACCAGCGGAGGATTTCCAACGTAGTAAAGCAGTAACAACGCAGCCCCGGCGACCGCTGCAATCCGGGTAAAGGCTCCCAGAAGCAAAGCAAGGCCGATCAACACCAGTCCCCAGATGTTCAAGAGGTCGACCACCTCTAGAACGGCTGGAGTCTCCGCAATCCACTGGAAGAGGTCGCCCAGAATCCAACGGGAAACCTGCAGGTAGCCCGCCGACGACCAGTTCGGATCGATCAGCTTGGCAATCCCCTCATAAAGGAAGTGCCAGCCAATTACGACACGAAGGATGACCAAAGCCCACAACTGCGTCTTGGAGAGGCCCTTTCGAAAATCCGAGTCCGTCAAAGTCATTTGCGGCTACCCCCTCTGCCAAATTATCCTTTCAGGGATTCTAAGGTCCCAGTTGGACGAACACAATAAACGGCAGCAACAGGGTCTGGGGACGGACGTCAACCGGAACGCGACCGTCCCGGTTGCGAAACGGGCTTGGCAGTTACGTCGATTGTCCTCCGTTTCAAACACCGTCCCCGACTGGTTAAGAGAAGTACCTAGGAAAACAGACCCATGAATACCTTGTTCAAAGGCTTCTACCCGGCAATCGCACTGGCATCAGCCATCTTGATCTGCTCAAATCTGACGCTGATGTCTCAGAGGCAAAACGATTACTCGCAACTCGTAGAGCTGTTCGAAGACTGGAGAGATTTCGAACACCCCCCAGTGCTCCATGGTGCCCCGGATTACACCGTTGAACGCTTTGAAGTGGCCTATCCAAAATGGCAACTACTGCGAGATCGGCTGCAAGCCATCGATCCCTCAGAATGGCCCATCGGCCAACAGGTCGACTGGCACATCCTGCGGGCAGAGCTGAATGGCTTTGACTTCAACTATCGAGTCTTGAAACCCTGGGAGCGCGATCCAGCGTTCTATCAATCGATCTGGCTCAAAAAAAGTGACGTTCCCGCACATGAGGGGCCGACCCATCATGCGGTTTTGGAATTGTGGACCTACCAGTTTCCCCTAACGCCTGCTGAGGAGGAGCGATTACTTGGCGATCTTCGGGTTATCCCCCCTCTGATGAAGCAAGCCAGACAGAACTTGACAGGCAATGCTCGAGATCTCTGGATCACAGGAATCCAGGAGATTGAGTCGCAGAAGACTTATCTCTCAGTAATCGAGGAAAAACTGGGACAGAACGTTCCTGAAAAGATCAAAGCTGCGATTGAAGCTGCGAAGAGTTCGACTGACGGCCTGGTCTCCTGGCTCAAAGATGAGGCCCCGAAGAAGACGGGCCCATCTGGAATTGGAAAGGAAGAGTACAGTTGGTATCTGAAGTACGTCCACCTGGTTCCACTGACTTGGGAGGATGAAGTCCGACTTCTAAAACGCGAACTGGACCGTGCCTGGTCTTCGCTCAAGCTGGAAGAGCATCACAACCGCTCCCTGCCTCAACTGATTCCCGTTTCTACGCCCGAAGAGTACACCCGCCTGGCAGACCGCTCTGCAACCAAGCTGATGCAGTTTCTGGAGGAGAAAGAGATCCTTACGGTCAAAGAATATATGGAACCGGCCCTGCGTGAACAGCTTGGTTCCTTTGTTCCCGAAGATAGCCGTAACTTCTTCAGCATTGGCTCTCATCACGACCCCACACCACTCTTCTGCCACTTTTATCACTGGTTCGAATTGGCCCAGATGCGTGAAGAACCTCACGAGAGCCCGATCCGCCGGGGCGCCCTGCTCTACAATATCTTCGACAGCCGTAGCGAAGGCGTGGCAACCGGTGTCGAGGAGATATTCATGCATGCCGGCCTTCATCAGGACAACCCCAGAGCCCGAGAAATTGTTTGGATCATGCTGGCACAGAGAGCAGCACGAGGGCTGGGCTCGCTCTATGCCCATGCCAACCTCATGACGATGGAAGAAGCCGGCGGCGTTCATACAGAGTGGACTCCACGGGGCTGGATGAAAACCGAGAAGGAGTTGCTGATGTTCGAACAGCATCTCTACCTCCGCCAACCGGGGTACGGAACCAGTTACGTCACGGGTAAGTACCTGCTCGAAAGGACTATGGCGGACTATGCCAGAATCCTCGAAGAGAGGGGGGAGGAGTTCACACTTCTCCGATTCTTCGACGAGTTGAATTCAATCGGAAGTATTCCGATGTCACTGGTGCGGTGGCAAATGACAGGGCTCGACAACGAAATCCGGAACCTGATGGACGAGGTCCCTTGAGCCTTATCTGGAGTAATTGACTCGAAGGAAGTTGCAGACTGCAGCCTGGCGACGGACATTTCTCCCCGCTTGCCCAGGAAACCGAGGCTGCTAACCCGCGAAACCTGTTCCGACCCGGTCTATCTCCTCCCAAGAGTCACTTGTCCGAGCGTCGCTCCACCATCCACAATCATAA
>CP070717.1:3383427-3390707 GCA_020350445.1 Acidobacteriota bacterium
AGCTTTTTCGGAATTGTTCTGTCCAGCGGCAAAGGCCAGATTAGGGCCCGCAATGACGACCTTCTGCAGACCACCCAGCGATCCCGGCGCCGGTGCAGCCCACTCAGCCCAGTCGACGCCCTCGTTACTCGAGTAAAGAATTCGGTTGTCATCAGTCACCGCCATCAGGTAGACCGACTCTCCTTCCCCATCCGGTGCCGGAAATGTCCGCACGTCCAACGTCAGGATGCGCCGCCCCAGGGTCAGATCCTCCGCCATCGGGGTCCAATCCCAGTAGTTCCCCAGCCAACGGCCCCGAACCAGGACCTCACCCCCCAACCAGATATCCTGCTGATCCCGTGAAGGAGCCGCATTCGTTCCGATTGCGTGAAAACCGCCCCCGGAGTACCACTTCCAGTCCGTACCGTGCACGAAGCCTGACAAAGCGATTCCCAGGAAGATGTTCAATCCGATGGTTAGCATGTGCAGTCTCATGACAACCGTTTCCTTCTCTCGTCTCGTTGTCTCCGGTCAATCCGCTTTTAATTGCATGGCAGTCAACACCAAACCTTCCTGCTTGATCAGAATTCCCGGTAACGGGCGCGGACTCGTGATTGTCAAGAAGGCATTAGCCTCTTCAGAACCGGACAGTGACTCGAACAGACCACTGGCAAATTCGGCTCGATGCTCCCAGTCCAGAAGTTCAATTGTGACTGTCTCCAGAGGTGTGCCTTGTTCGTCAGAAAGAGAAAACTCGATCTCAAGCGGCTGATCATAGATATTGACCAGGGCGATCCCGGTGTCGTAAACACCTCTGCGGAACTGAACCGGGAGATGATACTGTCGGCTCAAAGCCGTAGTCGGAAGGCTCTCCGTGGCCGTTTCCGTCAAACTCCCCCCTCCTAATCCGGTGATTTGAAAATAGATCCCTCCTACGAGAGGTGCGGTTGAGATGACTCGGGCATAGCCGACCTGCAGATCGCCCTGGCCATCACTTCTGAACACCCTCGTTCCACCGGGTGGGATTTGGAAGTCGAGCGCTCCGCCTGTCTCTCCACTGTCGAATGAGAGCTCCATCGGGATCTGGCCCGATGCGAAGAAATCCACTCGCGCCCCGACCGGAGCCTCATGAGGATTGGAAAAGACAAGGAGCACGTGAAAACTCAGCTGCGAGAAATGTCCATTTCCGACCTGGGGATAATAGACTTCATTTTGACGCTCGAACGGGACGTTGGTGTTGTCGCTGATCGCGAGATGCCCGGACTGGGCAGCGATCTCGACGGGATTCCCTTCAACATCGTAAGCACTGACCGCACTGAGCTTGACCTCAATCGGCGCTTCGTCACCGGCTGAGGGATCCACCTCAACAGTGACCAGGACGACAGACATCGGCGTTCCATCACGCCAACTCGATTGGAGATTGCAGACATCACCGGGGGTAATCACGATCCCGGCTGTTCCCGGACTCAATACGACAATCACGTCATGTTCCGTCAACAGGTCTCCACTTCGAACCGCACTTCGATCCGATATCGACAACCGGTTCGTACTGTACTCGAGCTGGAATTGCAGTGTCGCGATGTCCGGGTCGTCAACTCCCCCTTCGAGGAAGACTGGAACAACCGTGGATTCTCCCGGCAAGGCATTAATCTCAGGCGGGATTGAAAGCGTGGGAGTAGCCAGCAGGATGCTCCAGGAAAACAACGCGACAAAGGTCGAAAGTAAGACGCGCATCGGGGTTTCCTTTCTAGAAGGGTTTTATCCCAAAAGAAATGTGCCGATCAATTCATAGTTTACTAACAAGGAAAGTATCGAAGCAATCAACATTTTTGTTAGACGGGATGAACGCCACCATTTGCCAAGGCCAACAGCGGGTCCGCTGGAATGACCGCCGAAGTAACTTCGCCTATTGACCCGACTTGTCCCTTCGACGACGATAACTGCAGGGCTGTTCGGAGGGAAACTGTTGATGACCGAAGACAAGAAGACGAAGCGACTCACCTCACTGGATGCCTATCGAGGCCTGATCATGATCTGCCTGATCTCCGTAGGCTTCGGGTTCTCTGCATTCGAAGGGCATTCTCTACTGGGATTCCTTGCTCACCAGGTAGAGCATGTGCCGTGGGAAGGCATGGTTTTCTGGGACCTCATTCAGCCTGCTTTCATGTTCATGGTCGGGGTCGCGATGCCTTTTTCCCTCGCCAAGCGAAGGGCTTTGGGGCAGTCGAAGGGCCAGACTCAGTTACACGTCATCCAGCGGGCGCTCCTGCTTATCGTGATCGCCAATGCGATCGGGACCATTCACCAGGGGGCACCCAGTCTCGGGTTTATCAACGTCCTCAATCAGATTGCCATCGGCTACTTCCTGGCCTTCTTCGTTATCAACTCATCGTTACTCGTCCAGGCGGTGACCGCTGCGGGCATCCTGCTCGTCTATACGCTGGCCTGGCTGGTCTATGCTTCTGCGTCGGGAACCGCTCCCTGGGAAATGAGCACGAACAACATCGGTGCAGACTTCGACTTCTGGATGCTCGGGCGCAACTACGGCGGTTATTACGTGGGCCTGAACGCGATTCCATCGACTGTGACGATTCTGATTGGGATGATGTGCGGAACACTGGTTGGCAGTCAGCGACCTCCATTGCAGATCATGCGCATTCTCGCCGGTTCAGGTTTCGGCTTAATCGCGGCCGGACTGCTGATGGGACAATTCGTTCCGATCATCAAGCGGATCTGGACGGCATCCTTCACCCTCTATTCCGCCGGGTTCGTCATCCTGGGACTCCTCTTCTTCTACTGGATTGTCGAGGTGAGGAAGCTGACACGATGGACCTACCCCCTCGTCGTCGTCGGTATGAACTCGATCTTCGCCTACGTCATTTTCCAACTGGCCAGAGGGTCGGTCGAGGATGCGGTCATGGCATTTATCCGGCCGGTCGTAGAAGCGATGGGTCCCTACGGAACTGTCCTGCACTCGCTCCTGAGCCTGGCCGTCATCTGGTACGTCTTACACTTCTTCTACAAACGCAAGATATTCCTGAGAGTGTAAGACGACCTTCCAGGTTGTCGCGCCGAATGGAAATTGCGAAATGCGAAGCGCGGATTGCGAAATGCGAAGCGCTAATTGCGAAATGCGGATTGCGGATTGCGAAAGGAGAACACGATGGATCGTCGTCAGTTTGGAAAATCGCTGTTGACTGGAACGGCTGCCGCGGTGGCTTCGTGCCAGCAGGCTAGTAAGCCACCTGCCGGACAGGTCCCACCGCTGAAGGAGTCTCTCGATCAAGCGCAGAACCGGAAGATCCTGAGGACTGCTGCCCTGAAATCCCCAGTCATCATCGAATCGATCGAATTGTTGAGGAAAGAGGGCGAATTCTTCATTCGCGCCCGCTCGACCGACGGTGCAGAAGGGATTGCCATTCCCAATTCCCGGCCCAGGCACTTCTACCCGATCCTGAACGAACTGGTGATCCCCTATTTCATCGGGAAGGACGCCCGCAATCTCGAAGAAGACCTCTTTGGCGTCTATCGGTCGAGCAGCAACTACAAACTCCAGGGACAGGCCTTCTGGTGTCCGGTCTCCTGGGTCGAGTTTGCTCTACTCGATCTGATGGGCCGAATTTCCGGCCAACCACTTCATCAACTCATCGGAGATCCGATTCGGAATGAAGTCGATTTCTACATCGCCAGCAGCCGCCGGGATACAACCGCAGAAGAGGAAGTGGAGCATCTTCAGTCGCTGATCGAGGAGACAGGTGCCAAGGCGGTCAAGTACCGTGTCGGAGGAAGGATGAGCCGCAACGAGGATTCCCTTCCCGGGCGTACCGAGGCCCTGATCCCTCTCTCTCGCAAGGTCCTCGGCGATCAGATCGCCATCCATGCCGACTCCAACAGTTCCTACGACGCCGAGAATGGCATCCGCATCGGAAGGATGCTCGAAGAGATCGATGCTGTCTACTTTGAAGAACCCTGCCCGTTCGACCATCTCGAGGAAACCAAGGCCGTAACCGACACCCTGGAGATCCCGGTTTCGGGAGGGGAGCAGGAGTCGAGCGAATCACGCTTCCGCTGGATGATCGAGAACCGGGGTGTCGATATCGTCCAACCCGATCTGCAGTACTACGGCGGCTTGATCCGCTCCCACCGTGTAGCGGAGATGGCCGAGGTCACCGGCATGCCGACCACAGTCCACATTTCAGGAGGCTTCGGATTCATCTACATGCTTCACTTTGCCGCCGTCACGAAATCGATCGGGCTGTTCCAGGAGTACAAGCGAAATATCGAGCGCTACGCTCCCTGGTTTGCTGATGGTCTGTCCATCGGGAACGGCAAACTGGGTGTCCCTCTCGGTCCCGGCGTCGGGATCACCAATGTCGCGGAAGTGCTGAAAGACGCCGCTCCATTCCCCGGCTAGCCCGAATTCCTCCGGGTTGTGGCTCGCAGCAAGAGACAAGCTGGAAGCTTGTCGTACGACAACCCTCCGGGTTGTCTCTGGGGGGATCGCCCGCTCGGGAAGAGGACAAGCTGGAAGCTTGTCGTACGATCATCCTCTTGACACCTCTGGCATCCAAGAGTACGGTTTGAGCGGAAAAACTCGACTTGACTCAGCAGAACACATAGAAAGGTAAAAACACCATGCTTCAACTTAAAAGAGGTGTGAATATCCTCTTCGAACTCGGTGGGATCACATCGCATCGCGAAGCCCATCAACTCTTCGAATCTCGACTGGATAAGGAGAACCTGAAGAAACTCAATCAGATTGAGCACGATATAGCGCTGTTGAAGATTGCAAATTCGATTGCACTGACGAATCCCGATTTCGTTTTCGTCAACACCGGATCACCCGAAGATGTCCAGCGGATCCGTGAAATGTGCCTCGAGTCTGGAACGGAGCAGCCACTTGCCATTGACGGACACACGATTCATTACGACCTGCCCGAGGAACAGGCCAGGATTGTTGACCGGACCTACTACATCGTCAATGAAGGTGCTGACGTTAGCATAATGGCGAACAAGATCCTTCGGGAGGATGCCTGCAAGTACATCAAAGAGCATATGACCGGTATCGCGGAGGGCAAAACACTCTTTATCGGGTTCTACAGCCGTGGGCCGATCGGTGCACAGGCTGCTCTGCCCGCCCTGCAGATGAGCACTTCGCCCTACGTCATGCACTCAGGGGACATCCTCTACAGAAACGTCTTTGAGAAATTCGATGATGAGGTCGCGCGAGCCGGGTACGTCATCGCCAACCTCCTTTCCGAGGGACAGAACCGGCCCGAAGACCTGCCCAATGCCCGCGTGTTCATGGATCGCAGCTGGCAGATCACATTCTCAATGCACTGCACCTATGCCGGTAACACCCTGCTTCTGAAGAAGGGGAACCACCGTTTTGCCGTCGATCTGGCGACCTACTACAAGAAGGGCGCTGAACTCTCGGAACATATGTTCATTACCGGCCTGACCGGGCCGGGAGGCCGCAAGACCTATTTTGCCGGGGCGGCTCCGTCAGGCTGCGGGAAGACAACGACCGCCATGGTGGGCACCGATTTCATCGGCGATGACCTGGCCCAGCTGTGGATTGCCAAGGATGGATCACTAAGAGCAATCAATCCCGAATGCGGGATCTTCGGCATCGTCCAGGATGTCAACCGCGAAGGGGATCCGTATCTGATGAAGGCCTTGCGGGAACCTGGGGCCGAGGTCATCTTCTCAAATGTTCTGGTTGACGAGAACCGGAAGCCGCGCTGGGTCGGCGACGGAGAAGAGCCACCCACGAAAGGTGTCAACTTCCAGGGCGAATGGTGGGAGGGCAAGACCGACGCCGGCGGCAAACCGATTCCGATGTCTCACCCGAACGCAAGGTGTACTCTCTCCTGCGACGTCATTGGAAATTACAACAAGGCTGCTGCTGAGAACCCCGAAGGAGTTGAAGTCCGGGTGATCACCTACAGCGGACGCGACAGTGACACGATGCCTCCCATCGTGGTGGCTGAGAGTCCCGACCATGGAGTTGTCATTGGCGCTTCTATCCTCTCCAAGGCGACCGCCACTGAAGTCGGAGTCTCGGGAGTCCGGAGACAGCCCTGGGCCAACCAGCCCTTTATCCCGGGGTCACTGGCCGAGTACATGGATGCCCAGTTCATGTTCTTCCACTCCTACAAGCTCCGCAGGAAACCGGTCATCGCCGGACTGAACTACTTCCTGACCGAGGGTGCCCGTGGAGGAGAGGGCGACAAGCTACTGGGGGAGAAGCGGGACGTCAGGGTGTGGATGTCCTGGCTGGAACGTCGAGCCCATGGAGATGTGGAGGCGATCCGAACACCTATCGGCTTCATCCCAAAATACGAAGACCTGAAGGCCCTGTTCGACGAGATCGGGAAACCGTATCCGAAGGACCTCTACGACAGGCATTTCTCGCTTTACATTGACAACATTCTCGGTCGGATCGCGCTTCAAACCGAAGCCTACCGCAAGGAACACAACGTCCCCTGGCGTCTGTTCGAAATATACGACGAGCAGAAACTCGAGTTAGAGGCTCTCAGGGAAAAGTACGGGCCGATCGTCTCCGTCGAACAACTGACTGCAACGGTTGAGACTGCACCGGCATAGCCTCGAGAAAAACTGCGGGGATGCCGGAACCGGCATCCCCCCTCGACACACTTAAGCCGAAGGGTCCCGACTGATTTCCCACGGCTTGAATTCCTCCATCCCAGCGATATTGCCCCAGGTAAGATCGATCCAGTCACGAGGATAACCGTGAACGAAGGGGACTACATCGGTCAATCGCTGCCGCTGTTCCTCGGTCAGATCCCAGTCACCCGCAACGAGACTGTCTTCGATCTGTCTGAGGGTTCGAACTCCGACGATCACCGCAGTCACCCGCCGGTCCTGCAACAACCAGCTGAGCGCCACCTGTGCCGGAGTCTTCCCTGTTTCGCGGGCCACGGCCAGTACCTCATCCAGGATCTTGAAGCTTGCTTCGTTCCAATAGCGCGGCAAATCGATATCAGCTCTCAAGCCCACTCGCGATTCGGGCGCCGGCTTCTCCTCACGCCGATACTTCCCGGTCAGCATTCCTCCACCCAACGGACTCCAGCACAGCATCCCCATCCCCTCCGCGGCGCAGGCCGGTAACACCTCACGCTCAATATCACGTCGCATCAGGTTGTAGAGATGCTGTCCGCTGATGAACTTCTGCAATCCCCGCCGCTCAGCGATCCCGTTCGCTCGGGAGATCTGCCATCCATAGTAGTTGCTGCACCCGATATACCGGATCTTGCCGCTGCGGACCAGATCGTCCA
>CP070717.1:3390807-3395051 GCA_020350445.1 Acidobacteriota bacterium
AAAGAACCGCGCACCAATGAAAACAGCGGGGATTCCAATCAGAAGAAGGTCCTGTGCACCGGTATCTCCTTCTCCTTCCCGATTCCACAGATGAAGCGTTCCAAGACAGGTGACGATGATCGCCAGCGTCACCAGGAGCCAGTAGTCGGGCACCAACCATCCGGGCACCCCGTAGTCGCTGAAGAGTTCGAGAAGCCTCGGTCTCATGAGTCCACAAGCCCTCCTGATGTTTCAGGTTCCCACTCAGACTCTGCGTTATTCCCGCCGTCTTCGCAAGCGTCGGCAAGAATCCAAAGAGCGGAAATTTCAATATTAATTAACTCATTTAATGGTTCCATGTTGACATATTAATCGTACTGCACTATCAAGATCACAGGAGGTTGCGTATGTGCAGCGGAAAATCCTTCACCTGGATCTTTCCTCTTTTCGCGACAGGCGTGCTTCTCATTCTGCTGCCGGCAGGTCGATGGAAGTTACCCCCAAATGTCGTTCGCCACTCGATTGAAATGTCCTACCCCTCAGCTCGTTTGGCTGCTGTGGTTCCAGCGTTCGCCCCTTCTGCCCGGCTGGTGGATCAAAAGCTGGGACTCGACGGGGGATCACCAAACGCCCCTTCTTTCTCCATGAATACCGAGGGAACAGCTATCCTCTTCGCCCACATCGGCGACGGCGAGATACCTGGCACCGACCATTCCTTCAAAACCTCCCTTTTCCTGATCAACGACACCGACCATGTTTCGGAGGGGATCGTCGAATTCTACGATGATCAAGGAGCTCCGCTTATGATCACGGTGGGAGAGCAAACCGAAAGCTCCTTTCCATTCGAGCTGCAACCCTTCACGCAGAAACGAATCGTAACCGCCGGTGTCGGAGCGACCAAGACAGGTTGGGTACACGTTCATGCCAGCCAGCCTCTGATCGGGGCTGGGACCTTCGGAATCACCGACAGCCAGGGCAAGATTCAAACTGAGGTTGGAATCCCAGAAGGACTCCCCGGACGCGATTTCACTCTGTTTGCCGACATGATCGGATCGACCCGTACCGGTGTTGCGTTGACAAATTCCTCTGCAACCAGCGCAACCATTATTTCGATCGAACTGAGCGACGGGGAGGGCAACGTCCTCGGAACCTCCCAGTGGCAGCTTCCACCTCTTGGGCATCGAGCGAGGTTTATTGATGAGATCTTTGCAGAGGTACCGGGCGTCCAGGAATTGGAGGGCTCTGTCCACATCACTTCTGAGAACGAATTCTCCGGAATCACCCTTCGATCAACAGGCAATCAACTGACTTCGATGCCAATGATACCCGCCCCTGGAGAAGGGGCGGAATGGACCAAGCTCGCCTTTCCTCACATTGGAGACGGCAACGCCGGCGGCCTCGCCATTCGGACCAGCGTGTTACTCATCAACAATTCGCCGGAGACGACAACGGGCCAGGTTGAATTCTTCGCATCCGACGGAAATGAAATGGATTTGGCAGCCGGTGGCACCGAGGGCTCCGCTTTTGAATTCATGATCCCAGCGGGAGGGGTGTACCGCCTGAGGACAGATGCGGCCGGCACTTTGAAGACCGGCTGGGCCCGAGTCACGATGGATCAGCCGATCGAGGGGACCGCGCTCTATACCATCGAGAATGATCAGGGTGTTCTGCAAACCGAAGTGGGTGTCGCATCCGCGGCCCTGCAACAGGAGTTCATCTTAATTGCTGACAGCCTCGGACAGGCCAATACCGGCATCGCCCTGGTCAACCCTATCCCTGAATCGGAACGGCGCACGATCAGCATCGATCTCGATCTCTACGCCCATGACTACCGAGGCAGAAAGGCCGGGGTATCCATCCAGTTGGACTCAATGACGCACAAGGCGATCTTCTTCAACGAGCTCTTCGAATGGGTCCCGGACATCGACGAATTCGAGGGGGTGATTCGGGTCTCGAGTTGGGATTACATGGCACCCGTGAGCCTCCGCCAGGCCGGCACGAAATTGACCGCGCTGCCGGTAATGCCACGACAGCGTGGCTTTTCACCGACTTCCGAGCTGGTGCCCTCTCAAAACCTGCCTGGCGAAGCGCCATCATACCGCTGGACGCTTCGGCAAGCAGCGGGTGATTTTGGCATCCGTCACGTCACGCTACAAGCTGCTGGGCTTCAGCTGCATACCGATAGCCTTTCCCCCTTACAGAAGATTGCATATGGCTACATCCCGGGCGGCGGTTACGATCTCGGTGGTGGTCAAAGTCAGGCGGTCGATCTGGTTCTGGTCAACACGGATCCTGTCGAGGTGGATATCGTTGAGATTGGTGAATTCGACAAGATCTCCGTCCTGGGCTCAGGCAAGATCTTTCAGGATGAAGAGAAGGGGCTCACCTTTGACTTTGACCTGTATACCTCACCCTACTCGTACAGCCTGTCCGCAACGGTGACGCATTTCTATTTCTCACCTGGAACGCTCAAGTCTCCAGAAACCGCAGGTCAACATACCGTAAACACCGTGTTCACCTCTGTTTCGACCCGACCGAACCTGGATCGATTCTCTTCGATTGCGAAAGACCACAACATCGTGACTCAGATAACGACTGCGGGACCTCTGATCCACCAGGTCGAGCCGGTCTTTCCGATGCCTGGTTCAGTTCTCACGATCAAGGGCGAAGGCTTTGACGACGGACCGGTGGAAGTTGAATTTCCAACCTTTGGAGGAAACCGAGCGAAGGTCGCTACACAGTTCACAGGAGTGAACACAGTCCAGGTCCTGGCACCCGAAAATCTGGCCGACGGTCACATCCTTCTCTGGCAGGGTGCGGTCGCTTCCAACCCCTACGAGTTCGTGACCTTATTCTCCCCACAATTCAAGACCGAATCAGGAGTTACACCACTGGAAGACAGTAACCAAATCGAGCTGGTCATCGAGCAGGACCCGGGGCAGTTCGCGGGCGATTGGTTTGAGATTGACCTCTGCGGTCTAGACTGTGATTTTGCCAATCTCTCGCCGGGAACACTTATCGGAAATGGCCTCTGGCGACCGGAACAGCAATGGGAAGGAGACCGTTACGAGCTGAAAGTCGAATCAGTCGATGGAGAAAAGGCACGGATCAGACTGTTCAAACCCAGCTATGAATACCCTGAGTCCTTCGCGTTCATGACCCTTGAGTCCCTCACAGAAACCGTTGGGCTTCGCCTTACCCTCGATCGGCAATACCCAGATGTAAGGCCCCAGATGCTTCGTGAGTTCCTTCATCAAGCCTGGACCCTTTCCGGCACGCCCTTCACTCTTCCTCCACAGGGAGAAGTGACCGGTTTGGCCCGTCTCAGATCGACACCAATCGAAACCGGGGATTTGAAGTCACCCCTGCAAATTGAAAAGGCAGCCGTTTGGAGCCCGACGAACCCGGAGGAATGAATCAATGCGGTGCATGAAACGAAGACTGCTTGCCCTTCTCTGCCTGCTCGCGCTCAGCAATCTTGCCCCACAGAGCTCAACAACGAATCAGGGATTCCGCTCTTTGGCTGGAGCTGGTTGTTGTCTGAAGGTCTCCAATCGCGACTTTGTCTACTTCAGAAACGGGAATGTCTACCGACTGACACCCGAGCAAGGCGTGTATGTAGCAATTGCGCTTGTAATCGAATACATATACGGAGATTTCTTTTCTCTCGTCGTCGGATACCGCGACCGATACGGATCGGACACCAGCAAGTGGCCCACCGATCAACCCTCCTTTCGAGAGGCGACGAGCTTGTCCGACTGGCAACAGTCGGAACCGGGTTTCTTCTCAGGACAGGTCATCAAGGGCGGAGTCCTCGAGAGGATTTCGGACACGGAGTATCGGCTGGCAGTGACAGGCGCAAGCATGATTGAAGGGGCAAATCCGAAGGAATACGCGGCAGTAGACACACAACTCTATGACGATCAGCTGAAGCTTATAAGCACGGATCGAACCATCAATTGGCGTTCATTCCTCCAGTTTCGTGGACTTGGTTACCAGATACGTGAATCCGCAAAGCAAGTTTCCTCTCGTTCAACCCCCGAGAATCTGGGTTCGGTTACGGTTACTGTCCTGGAACCCGGCGAAGAACCTCCACCGGCTCAAGAGAACTGGGAGTTCACCGCTTCTGTCCTCTCCGGCTACGAACAGTTTCTTGATGGAACCGTTGAGATTGTTGAGGATTTCCCCGGGCCAGCCTCAGCCCAGCTTCGCTTCCGTGGCAACCCGGCCAGTGTTCCCGCCGGACAGGCTTTCCAACGGGTTCC
>CP070717.1:3395151-3398198 GCA_020350445.1 Acidobacteriota bacterium
ACCGGCGCAACCCGACCGGGTCCGAGACTTCCCTGTTGCGGATCAAATCGGGCGATCATCAGGATCCCGCCATAGAGATAACTGATCAGACCAGGGGCCACCACTTTCGGGTCACTCCCCGCAGCCAGGTTCTTCAGCTGTCCGGTACCACTGTCTAAGAGTCCGACATGAGACTCCTCAGGCCTCTCCAGGCTCTTTACCGTAACCAGCATCTGCATGCCTCCAGGAAGCAGCTGCGGAGCCCCTTTCAGCAAGATATCCCGATCCTGATCTGGAGAAAGGATCGCGACTGTCCCACCCGAGGAGGGAATCACCTGGGGCCGCCCTTCTCCGCCCGACAGGAACACGATCCTGTCGTCCCGTGTCCACGCACCTCCGACAGCAGTCCCCGCATAGACGGCTACCGGGATCGGCTGCCCTCCTTCCAGGAGAATCTTCTTCAGTCTTCCGCCTGCGAAGAAACTGACCCACCGGCCATCCGGTGAGAAGAAAGGTGAGACTCCGCCCTCAGTGCCGGGAATCACCGTGGATTCATTCTCGGCAAATCCCCGTCTAAAAAGCTGTGTTGTACCCTTCGCTCTTCCCGTGTAGACGATGGTTTTTCCGTCAGGAGAAACGACAGGTGACTGAGTCAGTTCCACCGGAGGATCCAGGATCAGATCAACCTGAATCACCTCCTCCGAGGACTCAGCTCCACCATCGCGGGTCAAAACAGAAATCGCCACCCCGAAAAGAACACCGGCGCATACGAGTAGAACCATGGCGAGCCAGCCTGGTCTGTGCTTCGCCCGAGCTGTCAGCACTTCATCCGGATCATCCAGATAGTCCAGGATCGTGATCCGGATCATAGCCGCACTGGGAAGCCTCATCGCAGACTCCTTCCGCAGGCAGCGCTTCAGAAGCCGCAGGATTGGATTGGGAAGAGTCGGCGGCAATGCACTCCAGTCGGGATCGTGCGTAATCACCCGGGCCATGATCTCCGAGGTATCACTTCCGTTGAACACCTGGGTACCTGACAGCATTTCATAGAGGACGCATCCGAAGGCCCAGAGATCGGTCCGCCTATCGGTCGCTTTGCCGCGGGCCTGTTCGGGACTCATGTAAGCGGCAGTTCCCATGATGATCCCTGCCTGGGTGGCCGCCATCGACAGGGTCGGAGACTGGCTTACAGCGGAGGTTGGAGACTGGAGGCCGGAGGCTGGATCGTCCAGTGCTTTGGCGAGGCCGAAGTCGAGAACCTTGACCTTGCCTTCCGGGGTCAGCTTGATGTTGGCTGGCTTCAAATCCCGGTGGATGATTCCTTTGTCGTGGGCATTCTCGAGCGCTTCGGAAACCTGCACCGCGATCGAAAGTGCTTCATCGAGCGGTACGGGACCTCGGGCAATCCGTTCCGAAAGATCCTCCCCCTCGACAAGTTCCATCACCAGACACCGGGTTGGTGTTGGTTCTTGGGTGCTGGGGGTCTGACCGGAGACCAGAGACAGGGGGCTAGAAGCTGGAGCCTGTATTTCTTCTAACCCGTATATCGCAGCGATGTTTGGATGATTCAGCGAGGCCAGGAGTTGGGCTTCACGGCTGAAGCGTCCCATGCGCTGTTTATCCTGGGAGAAGACTTCAGGGAGCAGTTTCAGCGCCACGTCCCGGTTCAACCGGGTGTCCCGAGCTCGATAGACCTCACCCATACCGCCCTGGCCGAGCTTAGCCGTGATTTCGTAATGCCCGATTGACTGTCCAATCAACTTCCGCGTCCTTCTTGAATAAGGTGTGAATTGCCAAGAAGGATAATGGGAAGCTACGGGAGAGTGCAAGGGGATGAGCGTACCTCCAGCGGGCGCGGTGAGGTTTCGACACCCTGGGAAATAGACCCGAGTCGGGGAAACTATCCTTGTATTCGATAAAGGGACACTGTTTTCGTCGAGGAGCGGAGGGGGTTCGACAAAGGGCCTCGAGTTGGGGGTGTCCGACAAAGGGACACTCTTTTCGTCGACGAGCAAGGGGTATCCGACAAAGGGACACTCTTTTCGTCCAGGAGCGGAGGTTCGACAAAGGGCCTCGAGTTGGGGACACTCCCTCTCGGCACCCTCATCAGCGCAGCCTCATCAGCAATGTACGGCAGGAACGAGCCTCACCAGCGATGGGGCGAAGCGAACATCCCGTCAGTCCCTCGCTGACATGTCGGCGCCTTCGTCATATTATCGATTCTTAAATGGCTAACCCAGCCCGAAGTTGACGCTTCGTAAATCGGAAGGAAGAAGACTATGACCCGCAGGATCCTAATCCTTGGCACCTTTCTAGTGGCGCAGAGCGGCGCTCTGTTTGGGAGTTATGCGATCTACGTCGGCAAGAACCTGACGACCGACGGCAGTGTCCTGATTGGTGGATCGGGAGACGAGGTTTCGAGCCATTGGCTGGAGGTGGTCCCAGCCAGGGATCATCCTGAAGGCACTCGGATCACCGTCGGAGTTTCAGCGGAAGCGCAGCTGCCCGGACGATTCATCGAGATTCCCCAAGCTGGCCACACCTATCGCTACCTGACAATGAACTACTCGGAATACGAGGGTTTTCCTCCGCCACTCACGAATGGCGGGCTGAATGAAAACAATGTCGCTGGACGGGATGTCTGGTCCCCGTCCCGACCTGAACTGGTCGCAATGACACCCAATCCGCAAACAGGTCCGCAGTACAGCGATCTGTCGAGGATCGCTATGGAAAGGGCTCGTACGGCCCGAGAGGCGGTCGAAATCATAGGCGCATTGATCAACGAATTCGGCTATTCGACCTACGGCGGCAACTCGCACATGTTTGCTGATGAGAATGAAGGCTGGGTCCTGATTGACTTTGCCGGAGGCCAGGGCCTCTGGATTGCCGAGCGGCTTGGGCCTGATGAAGTCAGGATATTGTACCCCGGTTACATCCATGAGATCCCGCTCAATTTCCATGACAACCCCGATTACATGGGGTCAGCGAACTTCATCCCGTTTGCTATCGATC
This sequence comes from Acidobacteriota bacterium, assembly GCA_020350445.1. Classification (GTDB taxonomy): domain Bacteria; phylum Acidobacteriota; class UBA6911; order RPQK01; family JAPXNP01. Next base: position 3,398,143 of record CP070717.1, read on the forward strand.
AGGGTTGGTTTGATCCGAAGGGGGATAAGCCTTTCAACGTGACGCAGGTCTACGGC
>CP070717.1:3398298-3411423 GCA_020350445.1 Acidobacteriota bacterium
CAGTATCGGAATCCTTATGAATCGAAGCACACGATCAGCGAGGTCTTGGGATGGCTCGACAATTCGGGCCTCGACTTCGTCAGGAGTGTTCCCAGTGATCAGTTCTTAACCAGTCTTTCCGATAGCGAGCAACTGTTTGAGCCGACAGCTCCCGGCGGCTCGATTGAGCGCTCCCTCAAAGAACTTTCGATGCTGTTAACCGGAGATCGGGAAGGTGGGTTCTTCACCATCATCTCGCGAAGAAGACCGTGAAGAAACTCAAGATCTACAGTCTCGTTGCCCTGCTTTTCGCGGTAGTGTCAGGCCTCATCCTCACGGTCAGTGAACTCAGCCTGCGCTGGTACACCCTCTGGGGCGCTCAGGAAAAGAGCGACCACATCATCGAGACCGATTTCCTTCCCGTCTGCAGCAAGCCGAACTACGCGGGCCGCTTCTGGGAAATCGACTTCAAAACCAACCGCTTCGGATTTCGGGATGAGCCGAATCTTTCCGACGTTCCCGATGCCGACGAATTCAGGATCCTGTCTCTGGGAGATTCGATCGGATTTGGACTCGGAATTCCGGCACCCGATCACTACACCAAGGTCGCCGAGCGGCTCCTGAATGACGGCAAAGGTCTGGATCAAAGGGAGTTCCGCATCGTCAATGCGGGAGGAATGGGTTACAGCCCCTCGAGTTACTACGTGTGGCTCAAGCATGTTGGGCTGAAGCTGAAGCCCCGGCTGGTCATCGTTGAAGCTGAGCTGTGCAACGACATTTCGGACGAAGCTCTCCTCCACTGGAGCATACCCGCAGGCCAGAAGTTTCCCGACGCAGTCGTCGGCGGCCGGTACGTGGTCAGTTGGGATGGAAGGCTTCTCGGAACCCAGTCGGCGGGCGGTTTCTTCTTTGAAAAGACCTACCTTTACACCGACTTCCTGCGCCGCATCCTGAACCTTCGAGCCCGCTTCGCCTCTCCCGAGGCCGAAAGGCCAGTCGGATGGCAGGTCTTTTATTCACTCGGTTTTGACCAGACGCTGCTGACGCGCGAGCGGGTCGAGACGGGATGGCATCACCTTTTCACTTCACTCGAGGCAACCGCCCAGCTCCTGGAAGAGAACGAAATCCAGTTCGTACTTATGATCCTGCCATCGCGCTATCTCTATCAGAAGGCCGGCCAGAGAACCCAGGCGGCGACTGCAATTTTTGACCGTGCGATCGAGATGGCGAAGGAAAGAAACCTCCCCTATCTCGACATGAGCGAAGCGGTCCGCGCCGGTGGAGGAAGTGAGCTCTTCTTCGATTTCGCTCACATGACGGTCGACGGGAACCACGTCCTGGGTGAGGCTCTCGGCGAGGAACTTCGCAGGGTTCTCCACCTGAAAACTGAACTTACAGAGGCAGATGGAATGATGCCGACGGAAGAAGGCACACCCTGACGATGACTCGCATACTTGGAATCTCGGCTTATTATCACGACAGTGCCGCCTGTCTTCTCGAAGACGGAAGGCCTGTCGCTGCGCTCCAGGAGGAACGTTTCAGCCGGACGAAGCATGACAGTCAGTTCCCCCGGCAGGCGATTGACGCCTGTTTGGACATCGCCGGCTGCCAAATCGAGGACCTCGACTACGTCGTCTTTTACGAAAAGCCTTTTTCCAAGTTTGAACGCCTCCTCGAGACCTACCTCGACCACTCGCCCGCGGGACTTCGCTCCTACTTGAAAGCGATGCCGTTGTGGTTGAAAGATAAGCTCTGGATCAAGGACAAGCTCCGTCGCAGCCTTGAGTTCAGCGGTCCCCTGCTCTTTGGAGACCACCATGAATCACACGCCGCATCCGCGTTCTATCCGTCGCCCTTCAAAAGCGCGGCAATCTACACGGTTGACGGGGTGGGGGAATGGACCACCACTTCACTCGGCCGCGGCGAAGACAATCGCATCGAACTGAATCAAGAGATCCGCTTCCCGCATTCCCTGGGGCTGCTCTATTCGTCCTTCACCTATTACCTCGGTTTCAAGGTCAACTCCGGCGAGTACAAGCTCATGGGACTCGCCCCGTACGGCAGCCCTGTCTACGCGGACCAGATTCGCGACGAACTCATTAACATCCAGGATGACGGAGCCTTTGAACTGAACCCCAGCTACTTCAATTACGAAGTTGGCCTCGAGATGGCGTCCCAGCAATTCTGTGAGCTCTTTGGAGGCCCTCCGCGGAAACCTTCCGAGCCATTGACCACGAAACAGAAGGACATCGCCGCATCGATCCAGAAGGTGACCGAGGAAGTGGTCCTTCGCACGGCCCGGCACCTGCACCGGGAGACCGGAGAGGTCAACCTCTGCATGGCCGGTGGGGTGGCATTGAACTGTGTGGCCAACGGACGCGTGATCCGGGAAACACCGTTCGAACGGATCTGGGTCCAGCCCGCTTCGGGAGATGCGGGGGGGTCCCTCGGCGCGGCGCTGGCCGTCTGGCACCGTTACCTGGAGAACCCTCGTCCATTAGAGGACAACGTCTGTGACTTCCAGGCCGGATCCCTCCTGGGTACAGAGTATTCGGAATCCGCTATCGAGGACTTTCTCAAAGAGGCCTCCGCAGTCTTCACGAAGCCCCCGGAAAAAGAACTGCTGGCCGAGACCGCCGAATGCCTCTCGCAGGGCGGTGTGGTCGGCTGGTACCAGGGACGGATGGAGTTTGGACCAAGGGCCCTGGGAAACCGCAGCATCCTGGCCGACGCCAGGCAGCCGCACATGCTCGATTCCGTCAACCTGCGGATCAAGTACCGCGAGTCTTTTCGCCCCTTTGCGCCAGCCGTCCTCGAGGAGGATATGTCGGAATACTTCGAACTCAGCCACCCCAGTCCCTACATGCTGCTCGTGGCCCAGGTACGAGCGGACCAGCGGGGCCGGATACCGGCGGTTACCCATGTGGACGGTTCAGCCAGAATCCAGACCGTCGATAGAGAGAGGAATCCTCGATTCCACGCTCTACTTGCAGCATTCAAGGCCAGGACGGGTTGCTCGGTCGTCCTCAATACCAGCTTCAATGTTCGCGGTGAGCCGATCGTGGAATCGCCCGCCCAGGCTTACCGCTGTTTCATGCGGACCGGGATGGATCTCCTCGTCCTCGGACCCTTTGTGTTGAGAAAGGCAGAACAGCCGACAGGACTCTGAAACCATGCCCAAGTTCCTGAGAGTTATCGGAAAAGGCTTTGAGAAGGTGGGATTCACCATCGGCCAGTTCAACACCCGGCTGTTGATGACGATCTCTTACTATCTACTCCTGTTCCCGATTGGCCTGATTCGGAGAACCTTTAGGGGACACACCTCTGAAAAAGGGTGGATCGAGCGGGATCCCCTGCCCTCCGATCATTTCAAGAAGCAGTTTTGAAGCTGCAGGTTGAGTGGGAAGAGACGAGCAGGGATGCTTGGCGTACGAGTGACGCAGGCGTCCCGCCTGCGAACCCGATGGTCGATTGAAAGAACAAAGAGACAAGCAGGGATGCTTGTCGTACGTTGGCTCCAGGCCGTTAGGCTTTAAAGAGACAAGCAGGGATGCTTGTCGTACGTTGGCCCCTATTTACCGGTTGCGTTCGATGTCCCGGGCGACTTGGCTGAGGGCTCTAACTTCGGACGTGTCCGTATTGACTTGCCAGACAAGATGCAGGGTTTCGCCATCTGACTGGCGGACCACCAGGAGATCGATCATGTAGATCGGAGGATCGTTCTTGACCGGCGTCCACTCCTTGAATTCATAACCCTCGCGTTCGCCGGCGACGATCTCGGCGACGGTCACGGAAGCCTCCTTGAGGGCTTCAAATCCCGCTTCACTCCCGGGCGTTCGCGCTGGTGCTACGAACCCGCTTTCCTCTTGGTCGCTGTCGGCATCCTCGAAATCGAGATCCAGGTCGGCCGTATCACTGTAAAGAACCCCTTCAAAGCCCCCGTCGGCATAGACTCCACTGACCTGTGCCTGGGTCTTGGGTTCAGCCTGTTTCGGGGGCGGCGGGGGCAGTTCGATGACCTGCTCCGACATGTCCTGGTAGATTCCCAACCATCGTGAGGCCACGACATCCACCATACCGACCCGAAGTTTACGATCGATCAGAAGAAAACTGGAGCCGCCGATACAGCCAAAGATGAGGATGGCATAAATACCCTTCTTCCAGAGTGGGAAATCGGGTCGGCCGATCCGACTGTCACGTGCCCGGATCCGCGTTCGAATCCCGGAGGCCTCCGACCGAAGTCTTTCAGCTCCCTGCTCAGAATCCTGTTCCCCTGCGTCTTGGATCTTTTCCTGGTCTTCGGCCATATCTCTTCTTTCCCGCGTTGTTTCAGTCCTTAACCAGCTTAGCCTCGGACCTTATGACGCTTTCGGCTCTTCTCCTTCAGATAGCTGATGATGAACTCCTCGAGATCCCCATCCAGAACGGAATCGACATCACCCCGCTCCGTCTTGGTCCGGTGATCCTTAACCATTCGATAAGGGTGCAGGACGTAGGACCGGATCTGACTTCCCCAGGCGATGTCCGACTTCTGGTCCTCGACTTCCTTCAGTTCTTCCCTCCGCTTCTCCATCTCCAGTTCGAACAGCTTCGATTTGAGAATCTTCATCGCCGTCTCCCGGTTGCGGTGCTGCGAACGTTCGTTCTGGCACTGGACCACGATTCCGGTTGGCAGGTGAGTTATTCGAACGGCGGAATCGGTCACATTGACATGCTGGCCGCCCGCCCCTGAAGAACGATAGGTATCAACCCTCAAATCCTTTTCCTCGACCTCGATATCGACGTCTTCCTCGATTTCAGGAGTGACAAAGACCGACGCGAAAGAGGTATGCCGCCGAGCCCCGGCATCGAAAGGCGAGATGCGCACCAGCCGATGTACCCCGATCTCGGCCGAAAGATAGCCGTAGGCGAAGTCGCCTTCAACGAGGAAGGTCACCGATTTCACGCCCGCCTCTTCACCTGCCTGGTAATCCGTGATCTCGGTCCGATACGATCCTGACTCGGCCCAGCGCAAGTACATCCGCAGCAGCATCTCAGCCCAGTCCTGGCTTTCCGTTCCCCCCGCACCGGGATGGATCGTAACAATGGCACTGCTGGCATCGTGCTCTCCAGAGAGAAGCGTCTGGATCTCAGTCTCCCCGATCTCCTTTTCGAGCCGCTTCAGCTCACTTCGAATCTCTCCGGCGACATCTTCACCTTCCGCCTGAAGTTCGAGGAGGGCTTCCAGGTCATCGAGCGAAGCATGGCAGGCATCGGCGTGGGTCACGGTGTTTTCCAGCTGCCTCCTCCGCTTCAGGATCTGCTGATTCTGATCCGGGGAGTCCCAGAACTTCGGATCGGCGATCTGCTGCTCTATCGCGGCGAGTTCCTTCTTCTTCCCTTCAACATCAAAGATACCCCCAAAGATGCTCGGTCCGCTCTTTGAGATCGTCAAACTGCTGCTGTGTATCGTCCTGCACGTTATCGGGCTCCTTCGTTTCGTCGGAGAATTAAAGACAGTAATCCCGCTGCCAGAGTCACTATTATAATGCCAATGTTCAGGAGACTGCCGAATCGGGTGTACGGCGATTCGATCGAGTTGAATCCCACGCGTGCCGTCACCGTTGCCGGTTCGAATAGCCGGGTCTGGTGCTGTACGTCCCCGCGAGGCGTGATGATGGCTGTATACCCACTGTTTGCCACCCTGACAAAGTACCTCCGGTTTTCAACGGCGCGGAAGCCCGCCATCTCCAGATGCTGGCCTGGCGCCGATGTCCGGCCAAACCAACGATCATTCGTGACATTGAACAGAATCTGGGCGCCCTCGGCGGTCAGCTGCCGGCTCAGCTCGGGAAAGATCGCCTCGTAACAGATCAGGCTGCCAAATCGGACAGGTCCGATCTTTCCCACTTCGAGTTTATCACCCGCTTTGAACGCACTTACCTCCGATACCAGGCTTCCTGCAAACCACAGGAGATCGGCCAGGGGAAGATACTCACCAAATGGCACCAGGTGCACCTTGTCGTAACGATACGACCTCTCACCTGTCGGTTCCAGCAAATGTAGACTGTTGAAATACTCCCGGTACTCCTCGTCCTCCGAGGCGGCACTGTTGAAAAGAAAGTAGACCTTTCGCCTCTTGACCTGCGCCTCCCAGAAGTTCTTGAAATAGAAGTTCTGCGGATAGAAGTACGGGTTCTGAGCTTCCGGCAGGATAATCAGCTGAGCACCTTCGTCAGCCACGCGGTTGAACAGCTCGGGGACCGACTCGAAATACTGCGAGGCATAGTAGTCACGCTCCCGGGCCAGTTCGATATCTGGCTGGATCAAGCCAACCGCCAGATACCCATCATCCGATACCTCCCAGATCGACAAGCGGTACCAACCGTACAGATTGGCCGCCAGGAAGATCGTTCCAGCCGCTACCGCCAGCCCCTTCATCCGATACTTCACCAGCCCCAGGATTGAGACATTCACCAGGACGACGACGAAGGAAACCAGGTAGACACCACCCAGATCGGCACACTGAATGATCAGTTTGTAGGGAAACTGGCTGTAGCCCAGAGCTGACCAGGGGAAACCTCCGAATGGGATCTCATTCCTCAGGAGTTCGACAGCCAGCCAGATCCCCGGGGCCGCGACCAGGGCCGCCTGCGGAGACTCTCGCCCGATCCTGAAAAAAATGGCGCTGAACGGCAGCAGGACCGTCGACAGGGTCAGCAGCATCAGGAAGAAAACGCCGACAGAACTGAACCAGTCAAGTCCACCGTAGCCCACGAGAAGCGCCGGAATCCAGTACACCGTCGCGCCCAGGTAGACCAGTGAAAACAGGTAGTGCCCGGCAATGACACGTTTCCACCGCTCCTCGATCAGGAGGAAAAGGAGGAATGGAATGAGTGCAATCCAGCCGATTCGAAAGAATCCCGGGTCGGGGAAGGACAACCACAGGGCGACACCGGCTGCAATGGGGAGAAGGAAGGAAGCAGCATTCATCAGTCGATTCTGCGGATGTAAGTGTAGAAGCCCTGCTCCTTCAGTTTTGACTCAACGTCCCTCGCCGCATTGACTGACGGAAAGCGTCCTACCCAAATCCGGTAGTAGTTGTTGCCCGACGACGGATCCGGAGGGACGATCTCACCTTTGAAATTGTGTACTTCGAGCCGCGTCAAGGTGTGGCCGGCTTCGGCCTCAGTCGAATGAGCAGCGACCTGGATCGTGTAGGAACCAGACGAAGGCGTACTCGAGTCAACGGCACGAGGCTCTACTTCAACCGGACGTTCGATCGTCTCTTCAACCACAGGCTCGGCTGACGACACTGCCGGTTCCGGACGAGACGGCGGAGCAGCAACGGTGGGCTCGTCCAGGTCGTCATAGAATTCGAGCTCCGTCTTCAGACTTTCAACAGATGGTTCCTGCCCCGCAACCGGAGGGTCGATCCGGACCTCGGGGCGCTCGGTACTGGCATAACTCTTCCCCAGGTGGAGGCCGGCGGTGAACAATCCGGCCGCAAAAAAGACGATGCATGCGTAGATGACGAACGACTCGCGCGGCTCCAGTTTCCTTGCCATTCAGTTCAGCTATCCTTCCTTGCCCTGCCCCTTATTGAGAAAGGGAGCGAATAAGTCTACAGGAACAGGAAAGACCACGGTTGAGTTCTGCTCGATTCCGATTTCGGTGAGGGTGGAGAGGTACCTCAACTGGAAGGCAATGGGTTCTTCCGCCAGTACTGCTGCCGCATCCCGGAGGCGCTCTGCAGCCTGGAACTCACCTTCGGCGTGGATCACCTTCGCACGCCGTTCACGTTCCGCCTCAGCCTGACGGGCCATCGCCCGCTGCATCTCGGTCGGGAGGTCTACGGTCTTGATCTCAACCATCGATACCTTAATACCCCAGACATCGGTCTGTTCATCCAGGATCGCCTGTAGCCGGGCATTCAACTCTTCCCGCTGGCTCAACAGTCCGTCCAATTCGACCTCACCGAGGACCGACCGCAACGTCGTCTGTGCCAGCTGCGACGTGGCATAAAGATAGTTTTCGACGGTGACAACCGCTTTGCTGGCATCCAGTACGCGGAAATAGACGATGGCGTTGACCTTCACCGTTACATTGTCCCGAGTGATGACGTCCTGGGCCGGGACATCCATCGTCACCGTTCGAAGACTCACCCGTTCCATTCGATCGATCGGCCAGAATACGAGGATCATGCCAGGCCCCTTCGCGTCCGGCAACAACCGCCCCAGTCTGAAGATGACCGCGCGTTCATATTCCCTCAGGATGTTAACGACGGAAAAGAGGTAGATGAGCAGGATTCCAATAACAATGATCCCTGGAGTAATCATGACGTTTCCCCCAAAAAAAGCAGCGGTTTGCAGCACCGGACGTCCGGTCGGCCGGATTCCCGGGGCTCGCGATTCAAAACCCTTCAGAACCTGTTCGAGTTCTTGATCGATTCGACCGTCAAGTCCAACCCTTTGACCTCGACGACCCGAATCCGTTCACCTTTCGTTATTTCCTGGCGCGATCTTGCCCTCCAGAGCTCACTCTGGACGAAGACCTGTCCCCCGTCCGGCCCCAGATTGGTCCGAGCCACTCCTTCGGCACCGATCAAGACCGATTCACCCGTTGAGACCCGGGCCATCTGGCTCCGGATCACCAGTCGCAGCAGGAAGATGAAGATCACCGCAAATGGTATGGCCACAGCCAATGCGACCGACCAGTCGATACGCAGTGCAGGGTACGGAGAATCGATCAGAAAGATAATGCCCAGGATCATGGCGACAATCCCCCCAAAACCAAGAATCCCAAATCCTTGGACCTTGACCTCGGCGATGAACAGGCCGATCGCCAGCAGAATCAACAGCACTCCAATGTAGTTGACGGGAAGCAACGAGAAACCCAGGAGTGCCAGTAAGAGGCAAATGCCCCCAACCACGCCGGGAACGATCATCCCCGGATGGGTGAATTCGATGTAGAGTCCGAGCGCTCCGATCACGCCCAGGATCAGGGCAAAGTTCGGATTGGCGATTGCCGACAGGACCTGCTGGCGTCGCGTCATCTCGAGCGTTCGCACCGAGATTCCCTCTGCCTTCATCTGGTGCTTCTCACCGGTGAAGCGGGTGATCTCCAGTCCTTCGAGAGCCGCAATGACTCCCGATTCGTCATCACAGATCAGATCGATCAGCCCCCCGTCAAGAGCCTCCTGGTCGGTGTAGGACTTACTCTCGAGTACCCCCTGCTCAGCCAGTTCGTAATTGCGCTCCCGCTTCTGAACGATCGCCCTCAGGCTCGCCAGCGAATCGTTCTTGACCTTCTCCAGCATGATCTTGTTCTCCATGCCGAAAGGGAAGACCGGGTGGGCTGCGCCCGTATTCGTACCGGGAGACATGATGGCGACATCGGCGGCGAGGAGGATGAAGAAGCCGGCCGAAGCGGCATGGGCACCCTTCGGGGCCACCCAGCAGACAACAGGGACCTTCGAATTCAAGATCGTCTGGATGATCTCCTGCATCGAAATCCCGAGGCCTCCGGGTGTGGCCAGCCGCAGGAGCAGGAACTCAGCGTTCACGGTTTCCGCCTCTTTCACCGAAGCGGCGATAAACTCCGATGTGATCGGATCGATCACACCATCAATATCGACCCGGAGAATCTCCCCGTGCGCCAGCCCGGAGAACAGCAGGAAAATGAGTAGGAACCAGCGTTTCATCTCCTCCCATGGTAACGCCCCGACCCCAACCCCGACAACCGTTTTCCCAAAAGCAACACCCAGCCCAACGTACGACAAGCATCCCTGCTTGTCTTTGCACGGCCTGGGGCCAACGTACGACAAGCATCCCTGCTTGTCTCTTCAAGGGGCCAGCGTACGACAAGCATCCCTGCTTGTCTCTTCAATCGTGCCCCCAGTCCCCTACCTCAGAAATCTCGGCGTCCGGTCAGAGCCCGGCCTATGGTGACGCTATCCACGTATTCGATGTCACTGCCGACAGGAATGCCCAGCGCGATTCTGGAAACCGACACGCCGAGCGGCTTAATCAATCGAGCCAGATACAGCCCCGTCGCTTCACCTTCAGCCGTAGGATTGGTTGCCACGATGATCTCTTCGATGCCGCCTTCACCGATCCGCTGAATCAGTGACTTGATCTTCAGATCTTCGGGGCCGATTCCATTGATTGGAGAGATCACTCCATGCAGGACATGATAAAGACCTCGGTAACCGCCGCTCTTCTCGATTGAGATCACATTGAACGGCTCCTCAACGACACAGACCGTCCTTCTATCGCGATGCTGGTCGGTACACAGCCGGCAGGGGGTCACATCCGTAATATTGTTACAGGTCTCGCACAGCTGCAGGCTCGCTTTCAGGTTCAAGATCGCATTGGCCAGCTCTTCCCCAACTTCCGTCGGCTGCTTGAGCAGGTGAAAGACGAGCCGCTGTGCGGATTTCGGCCCTACACCCGGAAGCTTCTTGAACTGATCGATTAACAACTGTATCGGATCCCGATTCTCTACCATTGCAATGGTTCCCTCGATTCCTGATCAAGCGGTCTACTGCAGCGACCCTCTAGAGGCCACCCAGTAATCCCCCACCAAGGCTGCCGATCTGCTCCTGAAGCACTTCATCAACTTTCGCACTCGCCTCATGCAGCGCGGCCAGAATCATATCTTCAAGCAACTCTACGTCATCCGGATCAACAGCTTCTTTACTGAGTCGGATCGACTTCACATTCTTCTTACCGTCCATGCAGACCGTCACCATTCCACCGCCACTGGTCGCTTCGACGGTCATTTCATTCATTTCTGTTTCCAGCTTCGCCTGCATAGACTGGGCCTGCTGCATCATCTTCTGAAGTTGTTTCATCTTCATGCTTGAAGACCTTTCTTTCGGTAATGTGAGGCTTGAAACACCAGCGGGTGATTCAAACCTGCAGAATCTCGTGAAGTGATCCAATTGGCGAAAGAGCCCTGAGCCAACAGTGCTCCCGCCCTCTCAATCCTCGAACTCACGCTTAACAGTTACTCGACCTGGAAACTTCGTCAGGAAAGCCTTAACTTTCGGGTCATTCCTTGGATCAACCCGCTCTTGCTTTTCCTCTTCTGCCGCGTCCAGAACGATGTCTATCTTTGGCTGAGCGCCGATGATCGTAGCAAAGGTTTCCGACAGTCGCCGACGATTATCCTGCCCCTCCACGATCTCGGCGTGGAACTTGCCGGTGGCCGGGAAGCTGATCTTGAGTTTTCCATCGACATAGGCAATCTCAGAGTCAAACTGCAGCTGGGTATACAACCCCATGAACTCTTCCTTAAGACTCGTCATGAGACGAGACACCGGTTCTGAAGCACCCTCCGCAACGGCGGCCTCAGCAGGTTCTGCGGAAGCTGATCTCTCCGGCGGTCGAGCATCACCGGACTCCTGTTTCGGCCCATCAGTCGATACGACGGATTTCGGTGTCGCAGGCTTCACAGCAGCTGTCTGGCCAGGAGCAGCATTCGCCGGAACGGGTCGCGAGATTCGAGGTGCCCCGGGTAGGGACCGTCCCGCCTCTCTCCCTTTTGAGGGACTCGGGAGTCCCCCTCCCCCTTCCAGTCTTCCAATCACCTCCTCAATCGATCTGAGCCCTTCCAATTCGATGAGCTTCAGAAGCGTTATCTCGAGATGAACAGCTGGCTGGGAATGCCACCGAAGTTCATTGCCAGTCTGACTGAGGATGTCGTAGAAACGAATGAGGTCGACATCGGCAAACTTGCTGGCCTGATCCTCCAGGTCCGCTTTTTCCGAATCAGGTAACTGCAGGAGGCTTTCGTCCCACCCGACTGCCCGGCAGACCATCAGGTTTCGCACGTGTTCCACCAGCCGCAAACACAGTATCTGGGGAGCGATCCCGCCAGACATTAGTTCGTGGACACGAGTCAGCAGGCTGCCCCGGTCAGCCGCTGCGACAACATTGAACAGATCAACGACGACTCGCTGATCGACAACACCCAGCAGCGCCTTGATGTCAGCATCCTGGACCTTGCTTCCGCTGAATGCCAGAATCTGGTCAAGCGCCGATTGCCCGTCCCGCATGCTTCCCTGTGCAACGGATGCCAGGGTACTCAACGCGTAATCGCTAATCTCGACGCCTTCTCTGCTGGTTATGAACTTCAGTCGATCGAAAATCGCCGAGAACGGGATGGGCTTGAATTCGTATTTCTGACAGCGGGAAAGAATCGTCGGAGGGATCTTGTGCAGCTCCGTCGTCGCCATGATGAATTTCACGTGGGCTGGCGGCTCCTCCAATGTCTTCAGCAGAGCATTGAACGCTTCATTGGTGAGCATGTGAACTTCGTCAATGATGAAGATCTTGAAGCGATCTCGGGCCGTACCATAGCGGACACTGTCCCGCAGCTCACGGATGCTGTCGATTCCACGGTTTGATGCGGCATCGATCTCCTGGACATCGACGCAGTTCCCCTCGCGAATCTCCTCACAGGATACACACTCCCCACAAGGATTCGGCGTGATCTCCTCCTGGCAGTTCAGGGCCTTGGCCAGAATTCTAGCGGCGGTGGTTTTCCCGACCCCCCTGACACCTGAGAAAAGAAAGGCGTGAGCAATGCGACCGCTGGTCAGTGCATTCTGGAGCGTCTGGGTGACCGTTTCCTGGCCGACAATCTCTTCGAAAGTCTGGGGACGCCATTTACGGGCTGTAACCTGGTAAGACATCGATTCAACCAATCATTACTCCGACAGTCCGACAATACACTGTCGCACTGATTTCAGGTCGCGGTAGACAACACAGATTGCCAATCCCCCAGCTCCACCCCCCACTCGACCCGTCAGGCGATCGGGTCAGGTTCCGGGCACCCTGCGGCACACGATCGATACCTCTTAATGCTGCTTCCTTCCGGACCTGACATGATTCGAGGGGACCGTTGCACAGGACCCGAAACCTGTCACTGTGAAGGCCTAACTATACCATGAACGGGGCTCGCTGCTCAGCCCCGCGACTTGACTTGAAACAGGATCCCGCTTCTAATGTTATCCTTCAAAACGCAAGGCCTGTGGAGGAGTACCGAAGTGGTCGTAACGGGCCCGACTCGAAATCGGGTTGTCAGGTGATGAGCTTGGCACGTGGGTTCGAATCCCACCTCCTCCGAACCCAACTTCTACTGTGGACACGATCCGAGTAG
>CP070717.1:3411523-3419258 GCA_020350445.1 Acidobacteriota bacterium
ACGGTGACGATACTGTCGTCGAACGTATGGATTCGGGTGGATCGGAGACCGATGTTGACCACTTCTCCATAGTGCCCGTCCACTTCAATCATATCGCCAACCCGGAAGGGTTGATCGACAAGAATCAGGATCCCAGAGATCAGGTTCTTGACCAGGTCCTGCAGTGCCAGGCCCAGAGCGATACCGAAAGAGGCAGCCAGGGCGAGAATCGCGTTGGTTTTGGGTTGGAAGATGTAGACGACGATGATGTAGGCGGCGGAGGTCCAGACCAGTAAACGAACCACCGGTGTGAACCGCGTGATCTGCAGGCGGTAGCGGCTGAATCGGGCTGTCAAGACCCAGATCAGGCTGTAGAGTACCTTGAGGCTCAGCCAGGCGAGGACGACAACAACGGCTGACGCGAATATCTTGCTGAATGACAGGAGATCGGCCAGTGTTCTTATGGTGTCTTGTTCCACGTTGCGTGCCTCACTCAGTAGAGAATGTTCATCGACTCCAACGTCGAGTTGATCTGGTGGATCAGAACCGGATTCGCGGTGTACTCGGTGCTCTTGCTCGAAACCGCACTTCGATCGATCTCGATCAGGCGTAGATGCAGCAGGTAATCGAGAATCAGTTGAGCCCTCGCAACGTTGATCTGGAAGATCTCGGCCAATTCCCGAACGCTGAGTACGCCATGGTTCATGATTTCACCCAGGCAAAACAGAGACTGCGATTCAAAGCCCCGCAAGATTGACAGGTCAGGACTCTGAATCGGATTGAGCCTCAACACCTTGTTGATTGAATCGTATTCCATCGAGGTCAGCCAGTAGTACGTGCCGGCTGTCATATTCCCCCCCGATACCTCGTAGAGGTTCGAGAAGAAGCGGTCTGCCAGAAACGACTGGACCGGCTCCGATTCCAGTGGCTGGGTGGCGCGCAGCTTTCGAAGTGCGCGATCTTCGATACCCTCTTCGCTGAACAGAAGTCGACAGCCGGAGGAGCGGTGCCGCGTCATGATCGCTTCCCGCAGCTGCGATGGCTCACTGAATCGGGTCCGGATTTCATGGGTGAAGTACTGCCCCGCTTTGACCTGGTATCCCAGCATGGCCCAGGGGCGTTCCCGGACAGTCATGATCCAGAGCAGGTGATCCCGCGTTGCCAATAGGAGACGGAAGAAGGCTTCAGCCGCCTGCCGCCCGCCGATTGAACGAAGCATCAGGTGGTGTCCGGCCTCAATGAAGACGACCTGGCGGGGTAAGGTCCGAAGTATGGCCTGGAGGTCCTCAGCAGTGTCCGGCTTCTTCTTCAGATCAAACCAGCGACTCACCACAGCGATCAAGTCCGCTTCAGTCGTCAGCCGGTGTTCGAATTCCACTCGCCGTGAGGTATGCTGGCTCTGGAGGACCGATTCGAGATGGTTGAGAAGACTCGTCTTGCCGCTTCCGATCTGCCCGACAATAACTGCACTGGCGCGGCGTCCATTCCCCCAGCGTTTGACCACCTCTTGAAAAGTCGCAGTTTCCTGGGCGCGTCCCACCAGGAATTCCTCGTTCAGCAGTGGATCGCTGGTGAAGAGCCGGCGATAGATCGGAGGGAATGACTTTAGCTTTTCTCGGACTTCCGGTTCCCTGGGTAGATCGGCCAGGGCGAGGAGCCGTTCCCGCGATCGGATCGAGAGGCCGAGCCAGCCCCCAAACCACAGGACGAGGTCTTCCAGATAGTAATAGCCTCGTTTGGCGTACCCGAAGACCCAGAAGAACAACCTCTTGAGATTCCTCGACACCGAGTGCTGGCTTTCCCGGACGTAACGTCGGCTGGCCCTCCGGTACCACCGCAGGTTGGCTGCAAGCGTACCGGCCTCAAAGAGGTCCTTCTCCATCAGTCCCAGCCGCGTCCCGAAGCGCTCATCCATCACCGAAACGGCCTCGGTGAGAATCTGTGAGAAGGGGACACTGAGTTCCCGCAGAAGGCCGACCGTCCGATCCATTGCAGAAACAATCATCTGATGGGATTCATCCAGCAGTTCGTCGGAGCGGCCATCACCGCCTGAAGCGTTCAATTCGTCGGAAAGGGTCACCGCCGCCAGGTCGAGGTTGAATCGCGTGATCTGCCAGGACTCCTCGAGAGTCGCCTTCAGCTTCTCAGCAGTCTGGAGCTGTCGCGTTCTGAACTCGCTGTCGAAGCTGGTTTCACCTGCCGGAAAGTATTCATTGAAGGTGTCGAGTGCCGGTACCTTGTGAATTCGGTATCCCCGGCGAAGCCTGAAGCGAGCGAATCTGAAGTGGATACGGCAGAGCCAGAGAAACCGATGGGCCGAACACCAGTTCAAGAGGCGCTCCGACTCGAGGTCCAGGATACGGTTTCCATCAATGCCTTCATCGGTGGCGTTGCTGACCACCAGTGTGATCTCTCTGGGCCAGGCGTTCCTGAGCCGGTCGAAGATCTGCTTCTCTTCGTTCTGAACTCGCAGAAAGACCTGCGATACCGGCGACACGCCCTGCAATCTCAGGTTAACGATTCCCCGGATCCGGGAGTAAAGGCGGTGGGTCAGACTTCTCAGCTTGTCTCCGAGGCGAGCGGTTGCCTCGGGTGAGGGGTTCCTGCGGAGCTGGTCGATCGAGTCCTCTGCCTCAGCCTTGGCCTTCGCCAGTTCAGCCTCGGCCCCTGCGAGAGCCTCGGAAAGCGCCTGGTTCAGCCTTTCCGATTCAGTTCTGAACCGGTCCTGGAAGGAATCGATTTCGCCAACGAGCTCACTGACCAACTGTCGAAGACGCGGAGATTCGTCAGGCCGACCCAGAACGGGATCAGCTGACGCCCGGTTCTCAATCCACGCACGATGCTGGTCAATCCGTGAATCTGTTTCCATCTTGTTCAGGTAGTAGAAGATTCTTACAAAAAACGGCGAAGGACTCAAAAGAATCTGCGGCTCTCCGCACCCCTTGGAGTGCTGAACTTCGAGTTCCGCACTGGCCAAGGGCCTTCAGTCCCGCCGGTTACAGATCGCTCCTGCAAGTGTCGAGACCCGTCCTCCCACCCCAATCTTCAGATTCAACAATTAGCCATTAGCCATTAGCAATTAGCCATTAGCAATTAGCCATCAGCAATTAGCAATCAGCCATTAGCCATCAGCAATTAGCCATCAGCAACCTAAGATCGGCGTCTGGGGGGCTGCCGCTCTCCAGCAAGTTATCGCTGCCAGATGACCTCTCCTTCGAGGAGGGTCAGATCGACCTGGACTCGATGGATCTCGGCTGGTGCAACGCTCCTCATATCATGATCAAGTACGAGGAGGTCGGCTCGTTTCCCCACCTCCAGTGAACCGTGCTCTGCCTCTTTCCCCAGGAGGAGGGCGCCGTTGATCGTGTAGGAGGCGAGCATCTCGTCGAGGGAGACCTTCTCCTCAGGAATCCAGACAGGAGTCGATCCGTCCAGAGGCTGTCGCGTCACTGCCACCTGGATGGCGTCCAACGGATTCATGGACGAAACTGACCAGTCACTCCCGGAGACAACCAGGGCCTCACTTTCGAAGAGGCTGCGAATTGGATAGAGCCAGCGCGAGCGTTCGGGGCCGAGGATCGGCTCCGTGAGGTCGGTTATATAGGAGTCTGCATAGGCCCAGAGGGGCTGGAAGTTCGCGACCGCTCCGATTTGAGCGAAGCGGGGAATATCGGCCGGATCGAACAGCTCGATATGGGCGAGGTGGGGGCGTTTCCGAAGGCCTCCTTCCCGTTGCTGGATATCCTGAAGCAGATCGAGGGTTGCCCGGATTGCGCGGTCACCAATCGCATGAAAGTGGAGCTGGATACCCGCCTGATTCAACTCTGAAGCCGCGAGCCGCAGCTTTTCAGGCTGCCAGATCAGCTCTCCGGCATCGCCGGGCCGGTCCAGGTAAGGGGCCAGCAGCGCCGCGGTATGCGATTCGATCACCCCGTCAACAAAGAACTTCGCAGAGTGGGCCTCGAATCGTCCACCTGTGAATCGTTCCGCCCGCTCGATCAGGCGATCCAGTTGCCCCGGGGTTCCTTCCGGATCGACGTACTGGGAAACCGTGACACGGGCGGTCAGCTCTCCCCGTTCATCCAATAAACGGTACGCCTGAAGAAGATCCTCGTCCGCACTCGCTTCGATCATCGAGGTGATGCCGAAGCGTGCGGCCATCCGTAACGTTTTCCGAAGCCCCTCGATCCGGTCTTCCTCGGTTGTCTCCGGCAGGTGCTTTGAGACGAGATCCATAGCGGACTCGCGCAGTGTCCCGGAGGGAATGCCATCGGGATCGCGCTCGATGCGGCCATTGAGAGGGTCTGCGGTTCTCCGGGTGATGTCGGCCATTTCGAGAGCCCTGGAATTGACCCAGGCTGAATGCCCATCGGCAGCAGTCAGATAGACGGGACGGTCCGAAACGATTCGATCGAGTGCGGTTCGATGAGGGTTGGCCTTGGGGAAGAGGGGGAGATCCCAGCCTCCTCCGACGATCCACTCGGCATCGGGGTGCTTTTCGGCAAACGCCCGAACCGTGGAGAGGACCTCTTCACCAGACTGAAGTCCGTTGAGGTTGCACTGGCCAAGTTCAATTCCGCCGGTCACGGGATGGAGATGCGAATCCTGGAAGCCGGGCAGCACCATGCGGCCCTTCAAATCGATGATTCTCGTCTCGGGACCGATCAGGTTCTCGATCCCAGACGTCGGCCCTACAGCGAGGATTCTTCCGGCTGAGACTGCGATTGACTCCGCAACGGACCGGTTGCCATCCATCGTGTAGACGACTCCGTCTCTGAGAACAAGATCAGCAACGTCTCCGTTCGAAGGAGCCCCTGAGCAGCCGATGAGAACCAGAAATCCGACCAAGAGCAGAAACTGAAAGAAAGGACGACTGGGTTGGGCATTTTCCACCTCCCAAAGACTGTCCCATTCCGACCTCAAAAGCAAGGTTGAAGGGAATAACTGTTTCCGAATGGGTGTCGGATAACGTTTAGTCTTGGCGGGCAAAGATATCTATTGACTTGGCAGGCTCTCCGGGCGTAACTTCTCGCCAACCGCAGGTTCCCAGGGGGGGTGCCTTAGTCAATTCGGCACTCTGGGAGTCCGGCTGACGGGAATTATTCTCCGAGGGTCGGGTGGCTATGACGTGAATCACGCGGGTTCGTAGATTCTGCCTGGTTTGCTGGATCATCTGTGTTGTCTGTTTGTTCCCTATTCTAAGGGCGCAGGCCCCGAGCGGAACCCTCTCCGGTACGGTCTACGATGGGTCGGGTTCCGTCCTGCCCGCCGCTGGAGTCAGCCTCCTCAATGAAGCCACGCGGGATTTCCGGATAACAGCTGCCAACACTGAAGGGTTCTTCAGCCTGATTGCGATTTCGCCTGGGACTTATACATTGCAGATCGAGTTTCCGGGATTCGTAGCCTGGAGACGAACGGGCATCGTCCTTCGGGTCTCCGACAGGATCAACATCCCGAGCATCGTTCTGGAGGTGAGTTCATCTTCGGATGAAGTCACGGTGACCGGTTCGTGGAGCGGCTTGTTTCCCGCTGATAATGGTGAGAAAGCGGCGATCATCACAAAGAATGAAATGCAAAACCTGGCGATCGTCGGCAGGAGCGCTGTGGATCTGATGAAGATCCTTCCCAGTGTGGTCTACACAGGGACAGGCTTTCCCGGGGAGATGGTTACCTTCGGTGGCGGGCTGGGACACTACCATGTCGCCGGCGGACGTGCCGACGGTGTGGCGATCCTTTCGGACGGAGCAGATGTGATCGACCCCGGATGTGACTGCGGTGCGGCCGTAACACCGAATGTCGATCTTGTCTCTGAAGTCAAGGTCCAGGTCGCCGCTTACGGAGCCGACCAGGCCAAGGGGCCCGTGGTTTTCCAGAGTGTTTCGAAGTCGGGCAGTACCGAATTTCACGGTGAAAGTTACGTCTACTGGAGAACGAATTCCTTCGCCTCCCAGGACTGGAGAGCCAATCACTTCGGTACCCCGAAACCGGAGGAGAAATACTATTTTCCAGGGTTTAACGTTGGCGGCCCTCTCAGCAAGAGCCGCGACCGGCTCTTCTTCTTCGCCGGCTTTGAGTGGATGGGGCAGAACTTCACGGAGGGCGACATCCCTGCCGTGGTACCCACTGCGGGGATGCGACTCGGGGACTTCACCGAAGTTTGCTCGGGTGAGCTGGTCTTGAAAGGATATAACGGATGTCCGGCCAATGATTTCTGGGGCAACTGGACCGATCCCGGATTCGAAGGCCTGGAGAACGGGATCATCGATCCGGACCTGTTCGATCCGGGAGGGAAGGCGTTGACTAATCTCTACCCCCTTCCGAACCGCGATCCGGCGCGGATCGACGGTTGGAACTATGTTTCGAACATTCTCAGGAGCCAGAACCGGGACCAGGAACTGGCCCGCCTCGACTGGACGATTTCGGACAACACCCGCCTGTATACCCGGTTCAACCACGAATTCGAGGGCGCCAACTATCCCTATACCCTTTGGTGGTCCAATCCCGAGCAGGTTCCGAGCCCCAGCAAAGCCCTTGGCAATTATCATTCCTGGTCCAGCTCAACCAGCCTGGCATCCGTCTTGAGTCCGAGTATGACCAACGAGATCGTGGTGGCGGCAACCTACCTGAACCTCGCCCACGAACTCGAGAATCCGGATGCCGTATCGAAGACTGAAACCGGTTATCCCTACCAAGGTATTTTCGACAACCACATCGACATGATTCCCAGCCTGCTGGGAGCATCAGGGTTCGCTATGCTGTATCAGGCCGGTGGAGTGATCAACCCAGGAATCTTCGCCAAAAAATGGTTAACCAGCCTGGTGGACAACTTCAGCAAGGTCTTCAACACCCACACACTGAAGGTGGGACTTCGCTGGGCCTACACGAGCAACGATGAGGCGCCAAACCCAAGGGCGGGAGACCAGGGGGAGTTTGCGTTTGCCAGCTGGGGCGACAACGCAACAGGAAATGGCTACGCGGACCTCCTGCTGGGAAGGGCCGCAAGTTTCGGACATTCCATGACTCCCCTGGTTGCCTACCTGAGGCGGCACGAAATCTCGGGGTTCATTCAGGACAGCTGGAGGGCCAGTCGTCGTCTGACTCTCGACCTCGGCATCCGGTTCGACAACAACGGCTTCTTTCACGACAGGGAAGGGCATCTCGCAGGTTTCGACGCCTCGACCTATGACCCGGATGCTCCGTTGGAAGCCTATTCCGGGGTGGTGGCGCCGTACCTGGGCCACGATGTTCCCAGGTCGATCTGGAAGAGCCCGGGTCTGCTGTTTTCACCGCGGTTTGGCTTTGCCTATGACCTGAGTGGCTCGGGTCGGACCGTGTTGAGGGGAGGTGCCGGGGCCTACCGCTATCACGGCCGGGGCGGGAACTCGATGGCCGGATTCTCTTTCAATCCGCCCCTGGTTTCAACGACCTGGAAATGCTGCGGGTTCTTCATGTGGGAGATGGACCAGCTGGACCCCGACCGGACGAGGAGTCGTTTCGAAGGCCTCGAACCGTACAATGACGCCTATCCGGCAACCTACTCGTTCAGCCTCACTCTTTCCAGGAGGCTCCCTTTCGACCTGTTCTGGGAGACTTCCTACGTCGGGAATACTTCCAGCCATCTCCTCGGCCGTAGACTCTTGGACGCGATTCCCGAAGGGACGATGCCGGTGGGAGCCAATAATGACGACGGCTACCGCCCCTACACCAGTTTCATCAGTGTCGGAGCGCTGGGGCACATGCTCTCCCAAAATTATCA
>CP070717.1:3419358-3435563 GCA_020350445.1 Acidobacteriota bacterium
AGGATGGCGGAGAGGGAGGGATTCGAACCCTCGGTACCGGGATCACCGGTACAACTGCTTAGCAGGCAGCCCTGTTCGACCACTCCAGCACCTCTCCGCTGTGGGCCATTTGAGAACTGCCAATATAGGCAAAACGTTCGCCGGATTCAAGTTTGGCGGCTCGCCGGCGAGCCCTCGAGTTCATCGGTTCCAGGTTCAAAGTGAGAGCTCGACATCCTCTTCCAATCGGAAGCTGAACAACCGTTCCTTCTCGATGCGGATATGCTGACCCTTCGAGAGAAGCACACCAGCGGTTCCCGCACCAGCACCCGTTGCAGCTCCAATTGCCGCCCCTTTCTTTCCTCCAAAAATGCCACCAAGGACTGCACCGATCGCCGAGGCGGCACCCACCTTGGCGGCATCACGACCTTTGTTGGCTTCGGCTTCCATAGTGACCTCACTCGTCCGGAGAGCATATTCCTGTTCTCCCAACCGGAACGACAGCAAGGCGAAGGTGATGGAGGCACGGCCCTTGACCTTCCCCGGCTCCGAGACACTCTTGATTTCGCCGAGCATCACCGTCCCTCTGGGGACAACGATCCGGCCTCCCACGACCAGGTCTTCATCCAATGTTGCTCGGTACGTATCACCTGGCCGGCTAAACTCAGTTGAAATCTCTTCATCCAGCCGTATGCTGATGGGAGTACCCTCCGGCAAGATCGCCCAGTCGTCTGAGCCCACCGGCTGAGAATCGTTTCTCGCCAACTCCGCAGTTGGGAAATCGATGGCAACCGGGTCGTGTCTTCTCGGCGGAGCTGGAACGACGACGGGTTCGACAACCCGCGGCTGCCGGTTTTCGACTTCTGCAGGAAACTCGAATTCTTCTGGATCCGGATCGAACTCCTCTTCGGCCTCACCCAGTTTCTCATTCAGCGCCACTTCTGCTTCTTGTGGTGCAGGCGAAGCCGGGGTACTGCGGACGGGCGGCTCCTCCTGGAGATTGGCTCGCGGCTCATCGAGCACTCGCGCCTTGGAAGCCGGTGCCTGTGCGGGGCGACTCGGTGCTTTCGGCGCTCCGGTATTACGAGGATTCGCTGCAGGCTCGACTTCTTGCTGAGTTGGACCGACCGAATCTGCTTCTACGGGTCCCTGACTAGGTTCCCCGGGCACCGCACTTGCGCTGAGATCGGCCGGTTGGGTTTCAACCTCGGGCGGGTTTGACCCAACTGGTTCGGAGCTCCCGCAGGATGGCAAGAAGAAGATCAGCCCTGGAAGCAATACGATCAAGTAAATCCAACTCTTTCTTTTCTGCATAAAGTCTCTGCCTTTCGGCCAGTATGTCCAGCTACAATTCTAGATGTGAATTCAGCTCGACTGTTTCAGATGACGCTGCCCCAACTCGAGACCACCGCTGCAAGATTGAGCCAGGTGGTTGTGCGAACACCTGTTCTTCCGTCCAAACTGCTGAAGGGTGTTTTTCTTAAGGCGGAGAATCTTCAGCTGACCGGATCGTTTAAGATTCGCGCCGCCTTGAACCAGGTCTGGGCGCTCGATGAAGAGGCGCGCGAAAAAGGGATCGTCACTTCTAGTTCGGGGAACTTTGCCCAAGCGGCAGCCTATGCAGCTGCAAGTATCGGCGTTTCCGCCAAAATCGTCATGATGAAGAGCTCTAATCCCGTCAAAGTCGCCGGGACACGGCGGTGGGGCGGAGAAGTCGTCTTCTGTGAGGATCGATTCGAAGCCCGAGCTGAAACAGTCGATCGGATCTGCAGGAGCGAAGGCCGTATTCCAATCTATCCCTATGACCACCCACTGGTAGTGGTCGGAAACGCTTCGATCGGCCTCGAGATTCTCGAAGCCCTTCCCGAGGTTGAAAATGTTGTCGTGCCGATCAGTGGTGGTGGGTTGATTTCGGGAATCGCCGTAGCTCTTAAGCTTAAGAATCCTCGGACCAAGGTGTGGGGAGTCCAGCCACAGGGTTCCAACGCCACCTTCCTCTCTTTCAATTCAGGCCGCCGGGAAAAGATTGAAAAAGCCCAGACGATCGCTGACGGTTTGACCGTCACATGCCCAGGGGAGACGACCTTCCCTATCATCCAGAAAGAGGTACACGAGGTGGTCACTGTCGAGGAATCGACAATTATCGAAGCAACGAAAGGACTCCTGGCAGAGGAGAAGCTAGTGGTTGAGCCTTCAGGCGCAGTCACGCTCGCGGCCATCCTCGAAGGCAAAGTCCCGGCAGATGCGACCGTCTGCGTTCTGAGTGGAGGGAACATGGATCCCCGTAAACTCAGCCAGTTTCTATCTTCCTGATCACCGCTTGCCGAGGGTTTCGACTGCCCGGCGTGTGTCTTCGGCGATTCTCCTATAGTTCTCGTCCAAGACACCATCGGCGGATTCTCTGTAGGCCTCCGGTGTGATCGGTTCACCGAACCGCACCTTGACCTGGCTTCTCCTGGGGACCGCTTTTCCGGCCGGGAGTGCGGCGTAGGTACCCTCAATGAAAGCCGGGAGAATTGGCACACCTACCTCGAGGGCAATGAGTCCGATTCCCGGCTTGAATTCCTGAAGTTCTCCCGAACGGCTTCGTGTACCCTCCGGGAAAATCAGGACCGGTTCGCCGCCGCCCAGGATTGCCCCGACCTGCCGCAGCCCGTTCAGGGAGATCTCGTCCCGTTCGATCGGCACAACATTAAGGCAACTGCTGAAGAACCAGCTCTTGAAAGGTGAGTTGAAGAAATAGTCGCGAGCACCTATCACATGCAGACGCGTGGCTTTCTTAACACCCAGTGCGATGCTCAGAGAAGCCACCACAGCGGCAGTGTCCAGATGGCTGGCATGATTCGCGGCAATGATGTAAGCGCCATCTTTCGGGATGAATTCCTGGCCCGCAAGTGTGAGGTCAAAATAGGCCCGAAAAAAGCTCTTCAGGGTTGAAAAACTCGCTCCGAGCAAGGCTCGGTCGACAACTCGCTGAGGCTTGACCACCAGACTTCTGTCCTGCGCGGAAGCTGGACCCGTTCCAGCCCTCCCGGATGTGACTCCCCGCTTGCGCAACTCATCCAGGACATCTCCAACCGTCTGGAATCCTGAAACACGATCATCCGACACCGTCACACCAAATTCCCGCTCCAGGAAGAGGAGCAGTTCGACAGCCATCAGGGAATCCAGGCCGAGATCGGAGTAAAGGTTCGTGTCTTCCCCGATCTCCTCGACCTCCAGGCCTGAAAGCCGACTCAACTCGGTCAACAAGGATTCCCGTCGGCTCAGGCGCTTACCGGGTTTGCGAGTGGGAGCGCCGTTGGATGGACTCCGCCCTTCGGTGATCAGCTGTTCAATCGCAACCCTGTCCAGTTCACCCGCTCCATCCCTCGGGAGAGGTTCATCCCAAACATGCAGGGCCTGCAGACGATGGTAGCTCGGCAGCTGTCGTGCCAACTGCTGCATGCTCTTCTGCACAGTCTTTTTGATTTCTTCCGGATCGCTGCCGTCGACTACGGAACGGTTCGGGTAGACAACCGCATGGACATCTTCAGTCAGTCCGCTTTTCAAGCCAAAAACACAGATTTCCTCGATCTCTGGCAACGTCCCATACGTGGCTTCTACATCCGTCGGATAAACGTTCTTGCCGGCCCCGGTCACGATAACGTTTTTGATCCTGCCTGTAATGTAGATGTACCCGTCCGGGTCGACCCAGCCAAGGTCTCCCGTGTGGAACCATCCGTCACGGATTACAGCCTGGGTCGCCTTGGGGTTCTTGTAGTATTCCCGCATCAAGCTCGGTGAACGGACGATAATTTCACCAATGCCGTCGCCATCGGGATGGTAGAGGCGGACTTCAACCCCCGGCAAGGGTTTTCCCGCGGCCCCTTCGCGACTGCGCTGGAGTGGATTGACCGTCAGCACCGGTGCTGTCTCCGTCAGGCCATATCCTTCATAGATCGTCATGCCCATCGATCGAAAATCTCGATACAAATCCTCACCGAGCGCCGACCCACCACTGACGAAGAATCGGGTCTTCCCGCCAAACTCCGCGTTGACTCTGGAGAAGAGCTGACGACCAATGTTCTTGCCCGTCCGCTTTTCCCAGGACTGACTGATCTGCTTCGAAGTCGCCATCAAGTTTGTCTTAAACGTCGACTTGGACGTCTTCAACACGCGTCGCTCAATGTCTTCACGCATCAGCGCGTACAGCGTCGGTACACCGAGCATGCAGGTCACCCCTGTCTCGCGCATGGTCTCCAGGATCACCCGAGGCTTGAGTGACGTCGCATAGGTAACGGAAGCGCCGCCGTAGATCGCTCCGAGGAATCCACAGGTGAATTCCAGAGCGTGATAAAGAGGCAGCACCGAAAGAAGTTGATCCTGCTCGGTCACCGCCAGGTAGTGGATCACTCCCCGCAGGTTATTCAGGAAGTTCCGGTGGGTATGTACAGCTCCCTTGGGATCGACCGCAGTTCCCGTTGTAAAGATGATCGAAGCAGGATCATCGGCTGAAACTTCGGGCCATTCAGGGCGCGGCGGTATCGAACTTGCCTTCGGGCTGGTACTGCGAGGCAGCTCCTCAATCTCGTAAGGCTGTGCCAGTTTTCCGACATTGAGCAACCACACCGGGTTCGCAGCCTGTTCGTTGAGCTCCAGCGATTCCTTCGGCAGCTTCTCAAAGCACTTTTCGGAAATCAGAAGCGCCTTGGCCTCGGTGAATTGGGCGACAGACCAGGCCTCACGGTGCCAAGTCTGTGAATCAATGGGGACAACGGTCAAACCGATAGTTGCCGCACCCAGATAACAAACACCCCACTCCGGCTGGTTTTCGGCGTAGAGGACAACCCGATCTCCCTTCCGCAGACCGAGAGAAAGCAGTCTTCCGGCTACGTCATCGGCCGCTTCAGCGAGTTCTTTGAATGTGTACCGGATCCACTTCTTTCCGTCCTTCATCTGAAGGGCGACATGTTTTGGGTCCCGCTCGACGGCGCGGTCGAGCAGATCACGAATCGTGCTTGGGAGCAGGCGCTCTGCTTCGGCTTCTTCGGGAAGTTCCAGTGTCCCAGTACCCTCAATCTTGAGGATGAACTTCTTCACTCCCGGGATATGGACGTTCTGGACGTAGTGCCGCCAGTTCAGGCGTGTGACATCAAAGTTGAATTCGCGCTGCTCCGCTTCATCCATGGCGGAGTAGATTCCAAGGGTCTTATCGACGAGGAAGCGGCAGTTCAGATTGAGATAGGGTTCGTAGATTTCACCGTAATAGTAGAGCTTTTCATAGGCGGCTCGAGTCGCCGAAATCTTCCTTCGCGCCTTCTGGGTGGCGTCAAAGGCTTTCAGTCGTTCCAATGTCCGCTCAGCAGTGCCCAGGGGAACATCCCGCAGACGGTGCTGGAGCCGGAATGTCGCCGGTTTCGGGAAGCGAAGGGACTTGACGAAGATCGGCTGCCCATCCTTGTCAAGCATGGGATTTCCACGGAAATACCGAAGAATCAGGACGTACAACTCACCCAGGGTAATCGGGTTCTTCGATCCTGTCGCCACCTGAAGGATCTTCAGATCTTCCGGTCGCTCTTCCAGGAGCGGCATGACAGCCAGGATCGCATTTACCACCATGTCGGCCGGCACCAGATCAAGACTGACATCCGGGTTGAGGGGCAGTGAGCGCAGCCGTCCCTTGCCGATTGCCACGATTAAGGGATCGGCCATTCGCAATCCATCCAGCCATCCCGGGGAAGGCTCCGAAAGGCTACTCTCAATGACCGAAGGGCGGACAATAGCGGTGGGTAAGCTGCCGCGAAGGCGGTTCACAAACTGCTCACCGAGAGCCTTCGTGAAAGTGTAGGTATCGTTCCATCCTCTCTCCCGAGCCCACTGCATTCCCTTCTCGGAGAGCCGGGTACTCAACCACTTCTTCTTGAGCTTTTCTATTTCCTGGCGTCGCTGAATCCGCTTGCGCCCGGCCCACTTCTTGTTCCGCTTGACAAACGCCTCGGTGAATCTTCGTTTTACCTCGGGAGACTCGACCTCCTTCAGCACCTCTTCAACAAGCTCGCGGATCTTCTCAACTTCCCGGTCGATATCGGTGAACTGTCGAACTGGGAACTCCTCCTGGCAGTCGGCCGGGGCGGAATGATGGAGTGTCTCGGGTACATCTCCAATCGCAGCACCACAAACGTAAGCGGTCGAGACATGGACGAGAATCGCTTTCTCACAGCGGA
The DNA here is from genome assembly GCA_020350445.1 of Acidobacteriota bacterium. Lineage (GTDB taxonomy): Bacteria > Acidobacteriota > UBA6911 > RPQK01 > JAPXNP01. The sequence continues at coordinate 3,425,544 of CP070717.1, forward strand.
TTGCAAACTCTGCCATCCGCTTTGCGCCGAACACATTCAGTTCGAGTGATTGATCGAGCGGCGCGTCGAAGGAGACGACAGCTGCGCTGTTGATTACGACATCCACTTCACCGAGCAGCCTTTGCAGCTCCTCTTCTTCGATCCCCAGGTTCTCGGCTGAAATATCGCCGGCAACTGCGACAAGCTTTTCCCGCAGAAATTCGTCGAGGTGGCCTTGATGGCGAAGTTGTAGACGGTCAAAGGCGCTTGAACCGTACAGTTCCTTCTCGAGTCTCTCCTGGGCCTCAACCACCCGGCCGCCAAATCGGTGCTTTGGGCGAATCAAGACATAGATCCTCTTGACATCGGGTGCCGACCAGAGAATCTTCTCGACCAGAGGTTGGCCGAGAAAACCCGTGGCGCCGGTCATGAATATGGTTTTTCCTCGAAGGAACTCAGTAATTTTTCCCATGTCTTTCGTCTCAGCGGTTCAAACCATCCGCCGGTTGCTTTTCTCTTACGCTGATCTTTATCTCATTTTGACCGGTCGAAATCCGGCCGGGCGAATATTTTAACGTTTCTTGCGAGTGCTTTTGCATCAACCGGCAAAGCACCACCGATGTCACCGTCAAACATTTTACTCAACGGATAGGGTGATGTAATTCGAACCCGGCTGCTCCGATAAGAATTGAATTTTGGATGACTCAAGTGTTTTCCTTTGTAAATACTGGGGAAATTTAACATGAGATCCAACCTTCCAATGTCCCCAACTAGAAGTACATCCAGTTTTCCATCATTCAAGCTCGCATCAGGAGCTATCAGTAACCCTCCCCCCGTGTAAGGGGTATTCTGAACCATGACCGAGGTAAAACTACCTTCGAAGGTTGTATCGTCGAGCTCAACCGTCATAGGAACGGGTTTCATATTCACCAGGCTGCGGTAGGTGGCCAGGAAGAACGCCGCCGGTCCCCTAACCAGCCGCATCCGGTTGGCCCGTTCGGCCACTTCGGTCGGGAAGCCGACCCCGACAACCGAAATGAAAGCCCGTCTCCCATCGATACCGATGTCGGCGTCGAAAACAAAACCCTGCTCAATGACACGAAAAGCTTCAACCGGCTGGTTGATTGGCAACTGGAAACTGCGTGCCACATCGTTTCCTGTTCCAACCGCGATGATCCCAATACGGATCTGGCTCCCAGCAAGACCTCTCACCACCTCTGAGACAGTCCCATCGCCTCCCACAGCCACGACACCGTCAAACCCACTTGATTCAGCTTCACGGGCCAGTTCGATCGCATGGCCGGGGTAATTTGTCTCGACAAACTCACAATCGAGTCCCTGCGCAGCAATGTACGATTTCAGGGTTCGCAGGTGTGATTGTAGGCTTCCTCGCCCAGCCTTTGGATTGACAATGATTCTCATCGAATGGATCGAGTATAGCGAAGCTGCGAGAAAAGATTCGAATTCAACAGTTCGTTCAACGCCTCAAAATGCTCAGTTTCCTGGACTTTGGCTCCAACGGCTCCAGCCATCCACAACGCTTCTTTGTGGATGGGTGTGGAAAAACGCCAACCTGTGTCTATTTTCCACAATGCTCGACTCGAGGAGTTCTTAGTGAACAAGGGCTTCCACAGGCTAACCGTATGATCTTACGAAGGGTGGGACGATTTTGACAATACTCACGGCCCCTACGGCTACTACTAGAAAAAAACCTTCAATTCTTAATCAGAGTAATCGGAAAGAGGCTGTAGAGCCGATGATATAATTCCCTCGATTGGAGGTACGTCTCGTCTGGTGACGGGCCTGGTCTTCAAAACCAGTCGAACTGCCGTGGGAACGGTGGTTGGTGGGTTCGATTCCCATGTACCTCCGCCATCTAGTAGCGATGAGATAGAGCGGGAGTACTCGATCGAGGTGAGTGAAAAACCGAAGGTTGCAATCCAGGGGGAGCCGGGTTCCTTCAGTGAAGAAGCGGCACTGAAGTTACTGGGAGATAAGGTTGAGATTCTTGGCTTTCGGCATTTCGAGGAGGTCTTCGAGTCGATCTCAGAGGAACGGGCAGATTTCTGCCTGGTACCGATAGAGAACTCGCTGACAGGTTCGATCCACAGAAACTATGATCTACTCAGGCGTCATCGTCTCAAGATTGGTCGGGAGTTGTACCTGCGGATTGTCCACAACTTGATTGCCTTACCGGGTGTGAAATTCGAAGAGGTTGAAACTGTCATTTCTCACCCCGTGGCCTTGAGCCAGTGTGAACAGTTCTTCGAACGCTTTCCAAAGCTTCAAATGAAGCCTTCTTATGACACGTCGGGAAGTGTTAAAGAGATCTTCGACATGGGGATCCGGACCACGGCGGCTATCGCTGGGCGACGGGCGAGTGAGGTCTTTGGCGGAGATATCCTGATGGAGTCGGTCCAGGATAATGAGGCGAACTACACCCGTTTCGTCTTGCTTTCGCCGGAATTGACGAATGCCGAAGGGAGCAACAAGACCTCGATCGTGTTCAGTTTCAAGAGTGTGCCGGGAGCGCTGTTCAAGTCATTGAGTGTCTTTGCGCTAAGGGATATCGATCTGACGAAGATCGAGTCCCGGCCGATCCATGGCCGTCCCTGGGAGTACCTCTTCTATGTGGATTTCCTGGGGAGCATCGAAGATGAGAGCGTGCAGAATGCGCTGAACCATCTTCAGGAGATCACCGATGTCTTCGAGGTCCTGGGATGCTATCCCCGCGATGCATCGGTAGCGAAGAGGGGAATGTGAAGCGATTGTTCCGGGGTTGTTTCAACCGGAGTCGGGATCACGGAAATGAGTAACCTCAGATTTAACGCGGCCGCGATCCAGACCGACCTGCCAAACCCGGCTCGCCGACAAGACATGAAGCGAAACACTTCGCGGATTGTTGAACTGATCGACATGGCGGTCACCGGCTATGCTCCTTTTCTCCCGGTTCGCCTGCTGGTTTTTCCAGAGTTCGCTCATAGTGCTCCTGCCTACGAGACTCTCAAGGAGCTCCGGGAAAGGCTGGGAGTCGAGATTCCGAATGAGCATACGGAAGCGGTCTGCAGAAAGGCCCGGGAACTCGGGGTCTTTATCCAGATGGGATCGATGCTCGAGTTGGACCCAAAGTATCCGGGAGCATTGTTCAATACAACTTGCCTGGTCGGGCCGCAAGGGATTCTGTACCGATATCGCAAGGTGAATCCCTGGCTTCCCTGGGAGGTCCATACCAGTCCTCACGATATCGATGGATACGAGGAAGACTTGTTTCCTGTGGCGGAGACCGAGATCGGAACTCTGGGATCAGCGATCTGTTACGACTGGATCTTTCCTGAAGTGCTTCGGGAGCTGGCTTTGAGGGGAGCGGAGATTTTGCTTCGGGTCTCTGCCTACATGGATCCTTTTGGGGCGACCGAACCGAATTCCTGGTGGACAACGGTAAACCGCTGTCGAGCGCTGGAGAATATCGCCTACGTGGTGGCGGCGAACCAGGCAGCCAGCCTGAAGAACTACCCTCCTTTTTCCTGGCCGGGGGGAAGTATGATCGTCGACTACGATGGGAGGATTGTCAGTCAGGCTACCCCGGGAAGCGGCGAGAAGATAACGATCGGACCAATTGATGTCGAAATGTTGCGCGATGAGCGTGAGAGGCGATCGGCTCATCAGATGTTGCTGCACCTGAGGACTGAGACATCCACCCAAGGGCGGCGGAGGGTCTTTCCGGGGGGGACGTTCCAGCAGGGTCAGGATCTTACTTTCGAGGAGAATGTCTAGCGTGTGGATCATGTTCGGCGAACGATAGGAAAAGGTCGTTGAAGTTGCGGGGTTTTTTGGAATTTTGGTACCATTCCCCTTTTCCTGACTTCAAGAGGATTTAGATAGTTATGAAACGGACTTTTCAACCAAACAATAGAAAGCGTCGGAAGACTCACGGTTTCCGCGCTCGCATGCAGTCAAAATCCGGGCGTCTGATCTTAAAAAGAAGAAGAGCGAGAGGGCGTAAAAGGTTATCCGTTAGTGGATAGAATCCGCTGCACCTTCGGAAAAGAGTCTCGTCTCAGGAAGCGGAGACAGTTCTTGGAGGTGTATGAGCGGGGAGACAAGGTCCCAGCGAAGTTCTTTTTCCTGTATTTCCTAAGGAATGACCTACCATTTGATCGATTGGGTGTTACGGCTTCAAGGAGAATAGGGAAGCCGGTTGTGCGCAATCGAATAAAGCGGCGCCTGCGTGAGATCTTTCGCCAACATAGGGGTTTGGCGGTAGCGCCGTGCGATATCGTCGTCAACGTCAAGCGTTCGGCGGCGGAGACGGACTTTTCAATTCTGGAGGCTGATTTTCTCCAGACCGTTGAACGCTGGAGGGGGTGATGGACCCTTTAGCATGGGTGGTCTCGAAAGCCATCCGGGGCTACAAGGTTGTGATCTCACCATTCTTGCCGCCGGCTTGCAGGTTTCACCCCACCTGCTCGGAATATGCCGTTCAAGCATTGGAACGATTTGGAATAGTGAAAGGGTCGGGTCTTGCTCTCAGAAGGATCTTGCGCTGTCACCCCTGGAATGAAGGGGGTTTCGACCCGGTACCGTCCCGCAAAGACGAGGGGCAGAATCAATGAAAACCCAGGAAGACTCTGATATCGAAAAACGCTTATTGTTCGCCATCCTCCTATCGATGGCGATACTTTTCGTTACCCCTTACATATACGAGCACTTCTACCCCACACCGGAAGTCCCCGCTGAAGAACTTGTGAGCGAGTCGCCCGGACCGGCAATCCCTGTGGATCAGGCTGAAGCTGAAGCCGATTCCGAGGACCTATCCTCTGTGGAACCGGCTCAAGGAGTTGAGGAAGAGGTCGTTGTCGACCCTACCGAGGCGGAGGCGCGACGGATTGTCGTGGAAGGGGGGGATCTAATTGTTGAAATCAACACGGTCGGTGGCGTCATTATCGGTGCACGGATGGCCCCGGGTGCAGTTGGCAGCGGTGAGGTCCCATTAGAGTTGATTCCGCAGGGTCTGCCCGATTCCTTTGAGCGTCCATTAGCGACACGGCTTTCCGACCCGGTGCTGCATGAAAGGATAGCGGCAGCGGTTTTCGAGGTGGAGGATGTTTCGGGAAACCAGGTGCGCGCACCGGCGACGATCTCGATGGTTTATCGGGATGCTGAGATCGAAGTCCGAAAGAGAATTCGCGTGCCGGCCGAAGGGTACGTCCTCGAGGTGGAGCAGACGGTGCTTCGTGGCAACCGTTCTGTACCTTACAGCGTAGTTTTTGGAACGGGAATTGGCGAGACTGGAGCGGCCGATGCCTCGGATTTCATGTATCCGAGTGTGGCGTACTATCAGGCCGGCGCGATCGAGAAGTATGCCGAAGACGATCTCGATGAAGGTGTTGTCTCGGTAGAGACCACTGCTCGATGGGCCGGCATCGACAGTAAGTATTTTTCCATAAGCCTGATCGCGCCTGAGTCGATCACCGGAATTCGCATGGAACGCCGGGAATGGACGAAGGAAGGTGAAGACGGGGCTGAACCGGTCCTGGTGCCATTGGTCAGCGGCTCAGCGAGCCTGACGGCTGGTTCCTCGTTCAGTTTCTTCCTGGGCCCAAAGAAAGCAGAGGTTCTGGGCGCGGTTGACCCGACCTTAAAGAATCTCATCGACTATGGGTGGTTCGCCATCCTGGTCAAACCGCTTCTCGTCGGCCTGACATGGATCTACGGTTATGTGGGGAACTATGGATGGGCGATCATCCTGCTGACATTCTTGATCAACGTCGCCCTGTTTCCAATCCGTTACAAGCAGATGGCATCGATGCAGAAGATGTCGGCTTTACAACCAAAGCTGCGCTCGATCCAAGATAAGTACAAGCGGATGAAACGGGACGATCCCCGCAAGCAGCAGATGAACGCCGAGGTTATGGCGCTCTACAAGCAACACGGGGTCAACCCGCTGGGTGGATGCCTTCCCTTGCTGCTGCAGATGCCGATCCTGTTCGCGTTCTATCGGATGCTGGACGCCTCGATTGAACTCCGGGGTGCGCCCTTCATGCTCTGGATCCAGGATCTATCTCATCCGGATCCCTACTATGTCACCCCGCTGGTCATGGGCCTGACGATGGTGGCTCAGCAGAAGATGACTCCGGCAACCGGGGACCCCGCCCAGAGACGGATGATGATGATGCTTCCGATCGTCTTCACCTTCTTCTTCCTGGGGGTTTCAAGTGGTCTCGCGATCTACTTCTTGTTTAGTAATGTCTTTGCTATGATGTTGCAGCTTGGCCTGAAGAAGTTGAAGCCCGAGTTGGGTGCGGTAACTGAAAAGAGTAAGTCGGCGAAAGGGAAGAAGAAGTAAGGCATGTCTGAGGCGGTGATGAAGTTCGAGAAGGAAGAGGTTGCAAATTTGGCGGCGGAATTCGTCAACGATGTATTCAAGAAGGCTGGACTCGATTTGAGCGCTTCAGCACAGGTTGCGGACGGGTGTGTTGAGATCGATGTGAGTGGGTCAGATGCTGACCTGGTTCTGGCCGACAACGCGCGGGTACTCTACAGCGTGAATCACCTGGTCAACCAAATCTTCTACCGGCAGTCCAAAGATGGGTACAACTTCTTCCTCGACTGCAATGAATACCGGGCGGAGCGAGAGGCCGAACTGGAACTGATGGCAGTGAAGGCGGCCGAAAAGGCTTGCAGTTCAGGACTGCGGGTCTCCCTTCAGCCGATGCCCTCGAGCGAGCGAAGGATTATCCATCTGGCGCTGGCCGAAGATCAAACAGTCCGTACGGAGAGCCAGGGGACTGGTCGATACCGGCGAGTCCTGATCGTACCCGAATCGGCCTGAAGTCTCGATCAAGTCCGGCTGGCGGCATTAGCCGACCCCGATGCGTTTTGAACGGGATGACACCATAGCAGCAGTAGCGACCCCACCGGGACGCGGAGCAATCTCGCTGATCCGGCTGAGTGGTGGCGAAGCACACTCGATTGTTGCGACCCTTTTAAAGAATCATGAGCGCCTGCCAGCCAGGCGTCCACTCTACACCAGACTTTTCGATGGTGACGGACAGGCACTTGATGATGCCGTGGTCACCTATTTTCCCGGACCTGAATCCTACACGGGGGAGGATGTCGTCGAAATCTCGACGCACGGCAGTCCGGTGATCGTGCAACTGATCCTCGACTCACTCCTCGAGAAGGGAGGGCGACTGGCCGAGCCGGGTGAGTTTACCCTCCGGGCCTTCCTCAACGGCAAGATCGATCTTGCCCAGGCTGAGGCGGTACAGGACCTGATCGAGAGCCAGACTCGCTTCCAGGCGAAACTCGCTCACGAACAATTGAGAGGTTCCCTTTCCGAAGCCCTTGCTCCAGTCGAAAAGGAACTGGTTCATGTGATTGCCCATCTGGAGACCCGGCTGGAATTTGTGGAAGACGAGGTGGAACCCGAAGAGCGACAGGCACTGCGCAAGCGACTGCTGAAGGTGGATCAGAGGCTGCTGGGAATGGAAGAAAGCTATCGCAGGGGCAGGATCTTCCACGATGGCATACGGGTGGTCCTGGCAGGGAAGCCAAATAGCGGTAAGTCTAGTATTTTCAATAGTTTACTTAAATCTGAGAGGGCAATTGTGACCGCGATTCCCGGAACCACCCGCGACGCGCTGGAAGAGGTCGTGGAGTTGGAGGGAATCCCTGTGACGCTGGTCGATACAGCCGGGATTCGGGAGGGCGAAGGCCTCGTCGAACAACTGGGTGTCGAACGCTCCATCCGTCAATTGGCATCAGCCGATCTCGTCCTGTTTGTGCTGGATTCATCCCGCCCATTCGATCTCTGGGACCAGCGGTCCTGGGAGTCTCTCCGGGACCGGGACTACATCCTGGTAGAGAATAAGAACGACCTGGAACAGAGGTTGGATGTCCCTTCAGGATTGCGGGACCATGCCGCGGGGCAGGTGGAGGTGTCGGCTCTCAAGGATCGGTCGCTCAAGGTTCTTCTGGATGCGATCCTACATTGGAGCCTGCCTGAGAAATCGGTTGAGCGAGAGAGGGCCGTGGTGACCAATATCCGGCATCGCGAGTGTCTGAAGGAGTCGCGGGGTTGGCTGGGGCGGAGCCTGGATGCCGACGAGAAGGGGATGAGTGAAGAGTTCGTCATCCACGATCTCAGGAAGGCGTTGAGCGCACTGGGGCAGATCAGAGGGGAGACCACGAATGAAGAGATTCTGTCCCAGATTTTCTCGAGCTTCTGTATCGGTAAGTAGAGAAGTGTTTCACGTGAAACATTCAGGCCGGGAAGGTAGTGAAAGAGCGGGTGAGGTTGCCGGAAAGGGGAGGGGAGTAGACGGCGGCGAGAATGGATTCTCGCTGATTCTGAGACTTAACGAGGCGAGAGTCGCCCCAGGAGAGGCAAAAATCGCTGCTTGACCGGATAAGAAGGGCTAGTCTGAGAGCAAGCCCTCGTAGAGACGGTCGAGTTCTTCCTGGGAAGAATAGTGGAGGATGATCTGGCCGCGACGACCCTTCTGCCGAATCTCAATCTTTGTCTGCCAAAATTCCTCGAGCCGGCGTTCAGCAGCCCGGATATTGGGATCGAGTTTCTTGGCTTGCTGCGTCTCATCCTTCTGTTTGAGCAAGGCCTGAACTCTGCGCTCGGTGTCGCGAACCGAGAGATCGCGGGCGAGGATCTGTTTCGCCAGCGCGCGCTGTTGGGTTTCGGAAAGGGGCAGCAGGGCGCGGGCATGACCCATAGTGAGCCGGTCGTTGATCACGAGTTCCTGAATGAATGGCGGTAATTGGAGGAGGCGAAGCGTGTTGGTGACAGCAGAGCGGCTGCGGGCAACCCGGTGGGACACCTCTTCCTGGGTGAGGCCGAACTGCTCAATCATCAATTTGTAAGCCTGCGCTTCTTCAATCGCGTTGAGATCATCCCGCTGGATATTCTCGATGAGGGCCAGTTCGAGCATCTCCCGGTCAGAGACATCTTGAACGATCGCCGGCAGACTCTGAATCTCGGCGCGTTGGGCCGCGCGCCAGCGGCGTTCTCCGGCGATGATCTCGTATCCGATCTCAGCCGGCCGAACGACGAGTGGTTGCAGAATACCATTCTCTTTCAGGGAGGCAGCCAGTTCATCGAGTTTCTCAGACTGGAAATGGACGCGAGGTTGAAGCGGGTTGGGCTGAATCTGATCGATGTCGATATGAATCAGGGCACCACTCTCGCGGTTCTCCGGTAACAGCGCATCGAGTCCTTTTCCGAGGGCTTTTCGCTTCATCTAGCTTCTCCGTTAACTGGCCGTTCGAACAGGTTGTGTCTGAAGGCGGTTAATCAATTCTCGGGCCAACTGTAGATAGGCGTTGGCTCCACGTGACCGGGCATCATAAAGGAGGATCGGTTGCCCAAAACTGGGCGCCTCTGCCAGACGGACGTTGCGTGGGATGACGGTGTCGAAGACCTTGGCACCGAGATGGGCCCGGACATTGTCGGAAATCTGGCTGGACAGGTTGAGCCGATCGTCGAACATGGTCAGCAAAACACCCTCGATCCGTAGACTGGGGTTGAAGGTCTGGCGAACCCTGGCCAAGGTACTCATCAGGTCTGACAAACCCTCGAGTGCAAAATACTCACACTGGATCGGTATTAAGAGGGAATCGGCGGCGACAAGAGCGTTCAGTGTCAGAATCCCGAGTGAGGGCGGGCAGTCGATCAAGATCACGTCATAGGTCTCGCGCAGCGGGAAAAGAGCGCGCCTCAGGGCTGCTTCCCGATTGGCGATATCGAGCAGTTCGATCGTCGCTCCTGTCAACTCCCGGTTTGCCGGGAGAACATCGAGGCCGGGCAGATCCGACGTAAGTATAGCTGACTCAATCGGAAAGTCGGACAGAAGCACATCATAAAGGGTGTGCTCGAGTTGCCCCTTGGTGAGGCCGAGACCAGATGTGGTGTTGCCTTGGGGGTCGAGATCGACCAGCAGAACCCGAAGTTCGGCGGCGGCAAGGGAAGAACTGAGGTTGATAGCGGTTGTCGTCTTACCGACACCGCCTTTCTGGTTGGCTATTGCA
>CP070717.1:3435663-3438691 GCA_020350445.1 Acidobacteriota bacterium
GGGTGTACTGCTCGGGTCCGGAGACGTGGAAACCAATTCAGCGACGGAACTGTCCGTATTCGTTCCGCCTGGAGTGAAGGGATCCGAACTTCAGGTTGAGGCTGCCGGGCGAACATCGAATCTTTACAAAGTTTCGATTCCTTTCCGTCCTTGGGCCGCGGTCAGCCTATCCGATACTTCTGCTGGAGCAGATGCAGCTCTGACCCTATCGGTGGAGCAGGAATCGAGTGAACTGGCTCCATTGGCAATTGCGGTCCATTCGGAAGGAGGCGAGTGGATCACCGCCGGCCATGAAGTGGGCTCCGTTATCGGGACAGTAACTTCACGCCTGCTTTCCCCCTCGGGTATTGAGCTCGGAGACGGAGGCTGGATCGATCTCGTTGTGGAGTCGTCAGATTCCGAGCGGATGATTCTCTATGGGCTTGATACCGAGGACCCAGATTCGGACCCGAGCCTTGTCATTGAGGCGACTACGACCGGCTACGGGGTGATGCTCATTGCTCCATTCGGGGAATACTCTGAGCTTTCGTTTGAACTACCTGGAACTCTCAGCATGCAAATCGATTTCACTGAGCCAGTCTTTCGCAATCCTTCGGCCGTTGCTGGTCAGTCTGATATCACCCTGACTCTGTGGTCAACACCAGAAATGGACCGGCTTTTTCGAACAGTAATCTCCAACGGAGAGGGCCGTAGCCAATGAAGAAGATTAGATTCCGGTTGAGACAAACCGTTCTTGTTCTGACTGCATTGACCTTCCTTTCCGGATTCAAGCCTGTCTCCTACCTGCTGAATGAACAATGCTCATCGATTCCTTTCATCCTGGGGACCTTTCTCGGTCCACCCCAGATTGACGGGCCATGGGCAACGGGTGTGATGGTCTATCTCCACGTGTTTCTTCCGATCCTCGCCGATGGGCTCGTTGAAAACGCACAAAGCCCGTCCCAGAACTCCAGTGAAAAACCCACGCTGGAAGCCGTTTCACCAATGGCCTTGCTGCCGGGCTATTCCGAGGTCAAAGCAGGTTCAGAATGTCTTGAGAGTACCCTGCCAGCGGCTATCCCCAATTGCCCGGGTTGTAGTGCGGTGGAATGGGAAATTGTTGATCCTGGAACTTCACAGACGTCCATCACAGGGGAGCAGTTCTCGATCTGCCGGCCCACCTCGAACTCATCGGACAGGACCACAGTCCACATCCAGGCTGAATACCGATCGAATGGTGTGCTTCGACAGCTTGACCGATACATCCCGGTGATCTTTCAATGAATCCGGGAGTTTTCTTCATTGCTACCTTCTGGACGGCGATCGGAGTTTCGGTCTGGGTCTGTTCGATGCTCCTCAAAAATCGCCGTGTGGCATTGCCCGTATTCGTTCTCGGAATCGCCAGTGGCTTAATCGTGGCCAGGCTGTTTTCGGCCTTCGAGACCAGCTCAACACTGTTTTGGGAAGGGGGTTGGTCCAGTTTGGGCTTTGGACTGGGCTTTCTTTCAGCGACTCTCGGGGTTTTTCTCTTCATTGCGGGCCCTCGGAGCGCTCTCGAGTTCGCTGACTCGGCAGCTCCAGCCCTGGCTGCCGGAGGGGCCATTGCCAGAATCGGCTGTTTCGTCGCCGGATGCCACTTCGGAACAGTAACTGATTTGCCCTGGGGTATTCAATACCCCGCCGGCTCGCCAGCGTTCTTTCACCAGTTGGCACAGCACCAACTGGGTTGGGAGGCATCAGTATCACTCGCGGTTCACCCAGTTGCGCTTCTTGAGTCGGGGTTGCTCCTGTTTGGCCTGCTGGTCTACTTCATGACTCCAACGGCTCGCCTCGATCGTTATTCGCCAGGCCTGATCTTCCTGTTCTGGGCCCTCTACTATTCCACTCTCCGATTCGGACTCGAGCTGATCAGGGGCGGCACCACATCCGCTTTGGGACCACTTTCGCTGGCACAGATAGCCTGTCTTGCCGGTTTCGGAACGGGAGTGCTTGTCCTGACACTGTTCCCGTTCCTCCAGAGGAAGATTGTCCACGCAGAGAGAACTTAAGGAGAAGGTCGCTCGGGCGCATAAGCGGGACCGATAAGGTGCTACCTCGCCCGATCCCGATTCGAAACGGAGGGGAGCCCGAAAGCTCGTCTAGAAATCGCAATCCACTACGTAAGCGACTTGCCCGTCAACTTCCGTCAGCCGTCCCCCGTTTTCGAGGATGGCTTTCTCTGCAATCGCTCCGATCCGTTTGGCAATGTCGGAAATCCGGTTGTCAACAGGAAGCCCATCCCGAGTCCAGTTAATGTAACGGTCGTTGAACGGCTTCTTCCACTTTCCACGGGAAGGAAGATCCATCGTCAGATGCTCTGGAATCGAGGCTGTCCCTTTCATGGTGGCAATCAGGCCGGCACAGGTCGCCGCCTGGTTATCGCAGTCGTAACCTGCCGAAACCGCGATGCCGGTCGTTTTCAGGAAGTCTCCCTCCCCGTAAAGGATGGCCATCACCCCGGCCAGACCGTTCACGAGTGAACTTACCACCGAGACCGGAGCCTCATAGCCATCCTTCTCGTAGCGATAGTACTTCTCGTGAATCAGCTTTCGGGCCACCCGCCAATCAGGATTCTCCCGATGCCACTTCTTGACGTCGGTCATCCCTTCGTAAAAGGGGCCTTCCTGGGGAATACGCTGATAAGCCAGCTCTACGAGTTCATTGACATCATCAACGAAGAAGGCTGCACTGTACATGACGGCGTAGGCCAGGGTAGGGTGTATTCCCCAGTCATCGTTGGTGATCCGGGCTGACCAGTCCGCCCGTTCGACAGCCTTCTTGACCATGCCGGGGTAGAAGGCACTCCAGATTTCGTTAACCAGTTGGGGATCGATCTGGAACCAGTGCTCATTGTTCTCTTTGCGCCCCGTGTCAGGTGGGATCAAGCCCTCATCCATCAAATCCCGCGCCCTCCGGTTAGCGACCCAGATCTTCCGATTGATGTGGGCTTTCCACATCTCAGCGATCTCCGGATAAGTGATGTCCAGGCCGTACTTCTCTACGGCATGCA
>CP070717.1:3438791-3443440 GCA_020350445.1 Acidobacteriota bacterium
ATCAGTTATGGTCAGGGTTACCAGGGCCTGTTGATTGGAATTATTGAACAAGACAAAGGTTGTCTTAATGACCCCAGCGCCGTTGGCAATCTGGGGAAGGCGGTAAAGGATTTGGGAAAAGCCGGTTCCCGTTAATGTGAAGGCGATGCACAAAGGCAAGAGCAGTCTGCGTAGCATAGTGTCCTCGCTTACAGTTGAATCCAGTAGAAGATGGATTAGATGAATGGTTCGAATACACCGGACTTCTCGTGTGTGAAGTCCTCGAACATAAAGAGCCGAAAGGCCTCCTTTTCGCTTGAGATCAAGTTTAGAATGGAAGGCCTCGGATATGCAATGGAGTTCTACTGAATTCCTCCAAAAATCCTGCCAGCTATTAACAAGAGAACTAAGGAAATGGTAACTTCTCCACGTTTAATCTGTTGTCATCCGAAATTTTGCGGGGAGGCGAAAGCCCATGAAGATTGGTATTGTGAAGGAAGCTCGACCTGGTGACTCCCGGGTTCCTTTTCTGCCTGCCAGTGTGAAGAAGATCGTAGACGTTGGCGGAGCGGTTGAAATCGAAAAGGGACTGGGCAGCAGCCTGGGGCTTCCAGATGAAGCCTATGTGGAAGCCGGAGCCAGCGTCGCCGCTTCCAGGAAGGAACTTTTCGAGAGTTCACAGATGGTTCTGAGTCTGCACAGACTCGGTGCCGACGACGTCAAGTTACTCAAGTCGGGTACGATCCTGATCAGCTATCTCGACCCCTTCTCCGATCAAGCGGGCCTGGATTTGTTGGCTGCGCAGGGTGTCAGTGCGATCAGCATGGAAATGATCCCGAGGACCACCATCGCTCAGAAGATGGATGCGCTGAGTTCGCAGGCGAACCTGGCCGGGTACCAGGCTGTCATCACCGCTGCTCAGCATCTTGGCAAGATCTTTCCGATGATGAGCACTCCGGCAGGAACGATTCCTCCAGCCCGTGTTTTCATTATTGGAGCGGGCGTAGCCGGCCTTCAGGCTATCGCGACCGCCAAACGGCTGGGAGCGATCGTCGAAGCCTTCGATACCCGGCCGGTCGTCGAAGAGCAAGTCAGGTCCCTTGGGGGACGCTTCGTCAAGATTGACCTGGGCGAGACCGGTGAGACCGATCAAGGCTATGCTAAGCAGTTGACCGAGGAACAGATCGCTCGCCAGCGGGAAGGAATGGCCAAGCATTGCGAGAAGTCCGATGTCGTCATCACCACCGCGCAGGTCTTTGGAAGAAAGGCCCCGGTGATCGTGACCGCGGATATGGTCGCCCGCATGAAGCCGGGAAGCGTGATTGTCGACCTGGCGGTCGATAGCGGCGGTAACGTCGAAGGTTCCGAAGCCGGTAAGGTTGTCGAAAAAGGCGGTGTCAAGATTGTGGGTACAACACCGTTGCCCGCTCTGGTCGCTGCCGATGCCAGCCTGATGTACTCGAATAACCTGCATGCCCTCGTACTCCACTTCTGGGACAAGGAACAGAAGAGTTTCGCCCTGAAGCTGGAGGATGAAATCATCCAGGGTTCTCTCGTGACCCACAGCGGTGAAATCTGTCACGAGCGGTTTAAGTAAGGAGCAGTCATGGCAGAGTTTGTTTTTCTTGCCTTTATATTGATGCTTTCGATTTTTCTGGGTTTCGAGCTGATCTCGAAGGTTCCTGCGACGCTGCACACACCGTTGATGTCGGGATCGAATGCGATCTCGGGTATCACGATGGTCGGTGCGCTGATTGCCGCCGGAGCTGAGAGTAATCAGTTGAGTGTGATTCTTGGAACCCTGGCGGTTGTCTTTGCCACGATCAACGTGGTTGGCGGCTATCTTGTCACCAACCGGATGCTGTCGATGTTCAAGAAGAAAGAGGATGACAAGAAATGAGTATTTTTATTGATACAGCCTACATCCTCTCCGCTCTCTTGTTCGGCCTCGGCCTCAAACTGCTGAGTTCGCCCGCTACTGCCCGCCGGGGCAATTTGCTGTCGGCACTGGGCATGTTCATCGCCGTCGTCGTGACGCTGCTCAACCAGCAGATCATCGATTTCAAGTTCATTGCCGTCGGTATCCTCGTTGGAGCGATTATCGGTGTCCTCGCCGCTCGCCTGGTGGCCATGACGGCGATGCCCGAAATGGTCGCACTGTTGAACGGGTTCGGTGGTATCGCGAGTCTGCTGGTCGGTTGGGCCGAATACAACGC
Source organism: Acidobacteriota bacterium (assembly GCA_020350445.1). Lineage (GTDB taxonomy): Bacteria > Acidobacteriota > UBA6911 > RPQK01 > JAPXNP01. The sequence continues at coordinate 3,440,987 of CP070717.1, forward strand.
CAATACTGAACCGACGAATTTCCTGGCGGTGACGATCTTCCTGACCGTCCTGATCGGTGGTGTGACCTTCACGGGAAGCATCATGGCCTGGGCGAAACTCAAGGAGATCTGGATCGGCAACTTCGGAATCAGCAAGGCGCTGGTCTTTCCCGGTCAGCAGGTCTTCAACTCGCTCCTGCTCGCTGCAATCGTGGCCTCTGGAGTGCTGTTTGTAGCCGATATCGGACCTGGTTACACCGTCTTCTACGTGGCGATCGGACTGGCATTCGTCCTCGGCATCATGGCCGTTATTCCGATCGGTGGAGCCGATATGCCGGTGGTTATTTCCCTGTTGAACTCTTATTCGGGAATGGCCGCCTGTGCCGCCGGATTCGTCATTCAGAACAACATCCTGATCGTTGCGGGCTCTCTCGTCGGAGCGAGCGGAATCATCCTGACCAACATCATGTGCAAGGCGATGAACCGTTCTCTGGGGAACGTTCTCTTCAGTGGCTTCGGTTCCGTCGTGACCGCCGGAAAGAGCGGGGAACAGGGTGAGGCGCAGCCGATCTCGGTGGAAGACACCTACTACCTGCTGGAAGCTGCCAGTTCCGTTGCCTTTGTTCCCGGATACGGTCTTGCGGTTGCCCAGGCTCAGCATGCGGTCAAGGAACTGGCCGTTTTACTCGAGAACAACGGTTGTGAAGTCCGCTTTGCGATCCATCCGGTTGCCGGTCGTATGCCGGGACACATGAACGTCCTCCTCGCCGAGGCGGATGTCCCCTACGATCAGTTGGTCGAACCCGAAGACGTAAACCCGATCATGGAGACGGTGGATGTCTGCGTCGTGGTCGGGGCCAATGACGTGGTCAATCCGTCAGCTCGTGACGATGAGACCAGTTCGATTTACGGGATGCCGATTATTGAAGTGGATCGCGCCAAGACCGTCATCGTGATGAAGCGCTCGATGGCCGCCGGTTTCGCCGGTATCCAGAACCCGCTCTTCTTCCTCGATAACACGCGGATGCTCTTCGGTGACGCCAAGGCCTCGATGCAGGGGCTCGTTTCCGAATTCAAGCGCGACTAGGCCGGCGTTTAGAAAATCGCCCACAGAATTCACTCAGAGGCTTTTGATTCAGGAAGCTGAAGGCTTCTTGAACCTGTGAATTCTGTGGGCTTCCTCCGTTTCAGGAGCATCTTCTGCCCCCGGTTTAGTGGGCCGGACCAAAGAAGATCGCATTCAGGACGAACAGGTCCAATCCATCCATGAACGCCCGATAGGTCGGGTTTTCCGCAAAGGCAACGACATTCCCTCGACCCAGGCTCTGATGCATCAAGTACGCCTTGCCGGCCAACTGTTCGCGGGAGTCTTCCCAGGTGAAACCGCTGAGAACCAGGCGGTCTTCGCTCGCATAGCGGGCGACATTGCGTCCCCTGTCGAGCTTCAGAGGAGTCATCACCAGACGACTCTCGACGAGGGCGTTGGCGTCTTCGTCATATCCGTAGCCCAGCCAGTGCGTGTTGTCGACCGTGATTCTCAGAATGGCTCCGGGCACTAAATCAGGGCGTTCCGATTCAGGTTTCACCGAGGCTTCAATGTCATAATCGTCGGTCTCGTCCCCGACGTCATCCGCCTCGTCCTCCTCCTCACCCTCCTCTGAATCATCATCGGGAGTCTTGTCTTCCGCCTCAGAAGCAAGGAAGGCGACCTTCTCTTCGGTCAGCCAGCGGGAGGTTTCGCCGATAGCGATCAGCGTTCCACCTGCTTCAACCCAGGAACGGATCCGCTCGAGACCTCGTCCTCCCAGGATTCCCTGGTAACCACCTCCCCAGCGGGAGTAGTCCGGGAGAATCAGGACATCGTAGTCACTCAGGTCGGAGCGTGAAAGATCGCTGGTCTGGATCAGTGTCACCGGATAGCCGTAAGCCTGCTCGAGCAGGTAACGCAGCGAGCCAACGGAGCCGACACTGGTCGGAGTGTTGTAGGCCATAGCCACTCTGACCTTCTTCAGGAACAGGACATTGTTACTACCGAAGTTGACTCCTGAATCGACCCATGCGGAATCGGTTGGCACAACAGTGGCTCCCGTCTTCTGGGCAATGGAGGCAAGTTGGGAGTGAAGATCTTCAGGATTGTTCTTGACCTTGATGATCAACGATCCGCGCGGGAACTCCTGTCCACCGATCGAGAACGCTTCGTCAGTGGAGAAGATCCGGATTCCCCGGCGCATCACTTCGGCCAGCAGGCGTCCCGATGAATTCGAATTCCAGGGTACCAGGTAGGCCACACTGGCAGCGGGGCCCGTTACCTGGCCCTTCGGACTGATGGGCTGATTGACGTTTGCGGAGGTCACTTCGATCTTTTTCTGCGACCCGAAGCATTCGACATCATAAAGATAGGGGAAAGACCACCCGGTGATGTCGTAGAAATCCTCATTGAGGCCTCGCGCCTTGCGATCGCGCTGTTCGGCAAGG
>CP070717.1:3443540-3447849 GCA_020350445.1 Acidobacteriota bacterium
GACATCTCGCAGAACGTTTTCGACCGGAACTTCACAGGAATCCAGCAAGACTTCGCAGGAGGAGGAGGCCCGAATTCCCAGCTTGTCTTCTTTCTTCCCCAGGGTAAAGCCGGGGAAACCCTTCTCGACGACAAAACCGGTTATCCCGCGATAACCCGCAGTGGGATCTACGGTAGCGAAGACGATGAAGAGTTCGGCCTCTTTCCCATTCGTAATCCAGAGCTTTTGACCGTTCAGGAGATACTTGTCGCCTTTGAGTTCCGCCCGGGCATTCAATGAAAAGGCGTCGCTGCCGGATGTCGCCTCCGACAGCGCGTAGGCTCCGACCCATTCGGTAGCGAGCCTCGGCAGGTATTTTTTCTGGAGGCCAGGAGTGCCCCATCGCTTTAGTGCATTGTTGACCAGGGTATTCTGGACATCGCAGATAACCCCGGCCGAAGCGTCGACGCGGCTCAACTCTTCCACCGCAAGGATTGCCATGAAGAAGGACGATTCTGCCCCGCCAAACTCCTCGGGAATCTCAATCCCCATCAGACCCAGATCGAAAAACTGCCGAAGAACCCCCGGGTCGAAGAGCGCCTTCGCATCCATCTCAGCAGCCAGTGGGGCGATCTCCTGCTCTGCGAATTCTCGGACACTTTCGCTGAAAAGGCGTTCTTCCTCGGAGAGATCGGTCAGGGGCCATCGGGAACTGGAGTCGTCCATCATTGCAGGCCTCCTTTTTGAAAAACGTTATCGAACTATCATAAACTCGAACGAGCTAATTACAACCGAAAAGGACTCGCCATATGGTTAGGATACTCAAGACTCGAGGTGAATTGCCCGGACTGATTCAGAAGATTTCCGAGACGTATCAAGAGGATTCGGTACGCGTACATCATCTCGGGGAGACCCCCCTCCCGAATGAGAAGAACGTGATCCGAATCCTGGAGAAGCTGATGGCGATCATCTTCCCCGGCTTCTTCGGGAAGGAATACGTCAGCCGATCGAGTGCCGAGTACTACGTTGGTGAGTTGGTGTATGAGACACACGAACTACTTTCGGAAGAGGTGTTTCGAGCCTGGCAGAGCTGTCAGGAAGAGTCTCCTGATCAGGAGGCCTGTCTCGAGAAGGCGGAGCGCGTGGTTGTGAGCTTTCTCGAGAAACTGCCGGAAATGCGTCGGATGCTTTCGCTGGATGCCCAGGCGGCATTCGATGGGGACCCCGCGGCGAAAGGGATCAACGAAATCATCTTCAGCTATCCGGGAATGAAGGCGATCGCGACCTATCGCCTGGCTCACGAGCTTTACAAGCTGAGGATTCCGCTGATTCCTCGGATTATGTCGGAACATGCCCATCGGGAAACCGGAATTGACATTCATCCGGGGGCGAAGATTGGAAAAGGGTTCTTCATCGATCATGGGACGGGAGTGGTCATCGGCGAAACCACCGATATCGGCGATTACGTCAAGATCTATCAGGGAGTAACCCTCGGAGCGTTGAGCTTCAAAGAGGGTGCCGACATGATGCGGGACAAGAAACGCCACCCGACGATCCAGGACAATGTCGTGATCTATGCGGGTGCGACAATCCTGGGGGGTGACACCATCATCGGAAGAGGCTCAGTGATCGGCGGTAATGTCTGGGTCATCAGCAGTGTGCCCCCCAATACGAAGGTTATGCTCGAACTACCCCGTCTGAAGATCCGAGTCAACGATTGACCGATCCTGTTAACGAGCGGGAGGTTCCACCCTCCTGGGTGTAAAATCTGCCTTGAACGATGGATAGGGTCATTTTCCACGTCGACATGGATGCCTTCTATGCATCTGTCGAGCAGCGAGACACACCTGCCTACATTGGCAGACCGGTCATCGTCGGAGCCGATCCCCGGGGGGGGGCCGGAAGAGGTGTTGTCGCCGCCTGTTCCTACGAAGCCCGCCGTTACGGCATTCACTCCGCCCTGCCGATTAGCCAGGCCTATCGTCTTTGTCCCGACGGTGTCTACCTCAGGCCCGACATGGCGAAGTACAGTCGCGTCAGCAGGGAGATACGGGAAATATTCAAAGAACTGACTCCCCTGATTGAGCCGCTGAGTATTGACGAGGCCTTTCTTGATGTCTCGGGGCTGTGTGCAGATGAACAGGCGGCTCTCGCCTTAGCTCGAGATCTCAAATCGAGGATTCGTAAGGAACAGCAGTTGACCGCGTCGGTAGGTGTCGCACCGAGCAAGTTCGTTGCGAAGATAGCTTCCGACCTCGAAAAGCCTGACGGGTTGGTGCTCGTAACCCCGAGACAGCTGCAGCGATTCCTGGACCCGCTTCCGCTCTCGCGAATCTGGGGTGTTGGCCCGCGGACAGAGGAAAGACTCAAAGCGATGAACCTCGAGACGATCGGAGACCTCCGCCGATTTGACGTTGGTGTGTTGGAACGGCGTTTCGGGAAGCATGGGGGACACCTTTGGAGGCTGGCCAACGGAATAGATCCTCGACCGGTTGTGGTCTCTCGCAAGGCGAAATCGGTCAGCCAGGAGAGAACGTTCTCAACCGATACGAAGGACCGCGAGGTGCTCGACGAAGTTCTTAAGCGACTCAGCCACAAGGTTGCCGAACGCCTGAAGCGACATGCCATTGGGGGAAAAACCGTCACGATCAAGCTCCGCTACAGCGATTTCACCACCCTGACCCGGCAGGCCAGCTTCAGGGATGTTGTTTCTGAGGGTGACGCAATCTACGGGATAGCAGCCCGGCTGCTCAAACAGTACTGGGAAACCAGTCGGGCCGTTCGATTAATTGGGGTGGGACTCTCCGCTTTGGAATCGTCTGATTCGGGCGGACAACTTCGACTTTTCGACTGACGCACTCAGCTTATTCCAAGTCGGACAAGTGCAAACCTTGCATCTCGCCCTCGAGCTGAAGTGCAAATCCTGCGTCCATTCTCTTCCCGGATGACTTGGGTACGTCGGAAAGCCCGTTCAAGGCGCCTGCTGAGAATGATTTCAGGATTTCCCCCTGTCTGGCATGCCAAGTGCGAGAGAATCGCCGAGGTCAATCAAACATGAATGTTTCAAGATTCAGTTACAGAATATTCACTTCGTTTCTATTGGCTTGGAGTTTCTCGGCACTGGTTTTCTCAGGCGTGATCCTCTACATTTCACCTGCCGGGAGAGTTGCACATTGGACCAACTGGACGCTGATGGGGCTGTCCAAAGAAGGCTGGCAGGGGGTACATTTCCTGGTAGCTCTCGTCTTTCTTGTAGGCGGACTCTTTCACCTGTTGAAATTCAACTGGAAGGTTTTTCTGCACTATCTCCGCACTAGGTCTGGTGGGTTCAATTACGCTCGTGAGGCGTCGCTTTCTGTCTTCGTTGTCGTGCTCATTCTTGGTGGGATGGCGAGTGGCCTGCCTCCCTTCGCGATGGTTGCGGATGTCAGTGAGTCGGTGAAGGCTTATTGGGAGACCGAAAGTTCGACTGCGCCGATCCCGCACATGGAGCTATTGAGTCTTGCGGAAGTGTCGAGGCAGCTTCAAGTTTCGCCGGGGGATGCCTGGATCCATCTTCGAGACGCTGGATTGGTCGCGGATGGTCCAGAGGCCCCCCTCGGGGAAATTGGAGAGGCAAACGGGCTCTCTCCGCGGGACGTCTACTCCGTTCTCTCTCAGATCAAATCTGCAAAACCTCCAGATGGGCTCAGGATCAGCGGGTTGGGGCGGAAGTCAGTTCTAGAGGTTGAGGAGGAACTGGGTCTCTCAGCTGGTACTCTCCTCAAGGCCCTTCAGAGCAGGGGACAGGTGGTTTCCCCGGATGAAACGATTAAGGAGATCGCGACTAGGATGCAGATGGATCCCCATGACCTGCTGGCTGAGATCACAGCTGATTGAGGATGTCCCATTCTAGAATCCCATCCAAACGTTAGAATGGACGAGCGGGACCCGAGTTTATCTAAGAACGGGGCTTACGGTCGTGAAGAACGCTTTGGCTGAAAAGGGGTTTTATCCGAATGGGAAAATTCGACTTGTTGCTGTTTGATCTGGGTGGCGTATTCGTTCATTGGGATGGGATCACCCCTTTATTGAAGCATTCCAGGAAGAAGTTGACGGCGGAGGATGCCCGACGCTTTTGGCTGGAGTCACCCTGGGTGCGGAAATTCGAGACCGGCAGTTGTTCACCCGAAGCCTTTGCCCGTGGAGTTATCGAGGAACTTGATTTTGACATGGCGGTAGAAGAGTTCGTCCCCGAATTCATCTCTTGGGACCGGGGACCCCTTCCAGGGGCTGTCGCACTGCTCGAGGAACTGAGCTCAATCGAGGACTTGGGGTGTCTCAGCAACAA
>CP070717.1:3447949-3456087 GCA_020350445.1 Acidobacteriota bacterium
CGACAAGCTTCCAGCTTGTCTCCGGCTTTCTTGAAAGAAACAACCCAGAGGGTTGTCGTACGGCAAGCTTCCAGCTTGTCCCCGGCTTACCAGGGGACCCCGATCGACCGGGTGAGGAACTCCATGAAGGGATTGCCCAGCCGGCAGAGCTCGACGAATCGGTTGAAGAAGTCCGCGGAATAGGTCTCCTTCTGCTCCAGGTTTTTGAAAGCCACGAAATCTTTCCGCTTGAGATCCTCGATCAGGGGATGCTCCGGATCGAAGCCTTTCGGCGCTCTCTTGAGCGATTCGCCCCCAAGGGTGAACTCAGTACAAAACGGTTCCGCCCCCTTTGCAGACTTCCATTCCCCAGCCTGTCCGGCAATAGCGGAGCGCAGCTTGAGAAGCGTTGGATTATCGGGTTGCCAGAGTCCCATTGCGACAAAGACATTCGAGGGCTCCAGATGCAGGTAATACCCCGGACAGTGGGCATTCTTTCCCGCCTCATGCCGGAACTGAATCCCGACTGCTGTCTTGTAGGGACTCTTGTCAGCTGAGAAACGTACATCTCTGTAGATGCGAAAAAGGGATCCTCCCACCTTCTTAGGACTTGCGACAAAATGTGGACTGATGGTCCGTAGAGGAACCGAAAAATCCTCGATGAAGCGGAGCAGTGGACCCCGGACTTCCTTTTCGTATCGTTTCTTGTTCCGGTTGAACCATTCCCGATTGTTGTTGGCTTTCAGCTCAACGAGAAACTCGAAAAGTTCAGGCTTCACAAAGGATTCAGTGGCCATTCGTAGTGTCTCCAATTCCCTTCAGACTTTAAGATTGGGACGGTTTTCAGCTATATTCTCTAGCTGCCTTCAAGGGCGCATTACTCACATGATAGCGTCTCTGAGGGAATCTGTGCCTTGGTTGTGAAAGAGGAATACTCAGATGGACCTAAAAGATATTCGCAAACGCATCAACATGATCGACTTCGAAATCCTGAAACTGCTGAACAGTCGCATGGAGTTTGCGCTTCGAACGAAGAAGTTTAAAAGTTCCGTGACGGACAGTCAGAGGGAAAACGAGGTCATCGACTATATTCGCAGTCATTCCCAAGGCCTGATCGAGCCGGAATTCTGTAAGAAGCTGTTTGCCGAGATCATCTCCGAAAGTAAGCGGCTCCAGCTGGAAGAAGTGCGGTTGATCGGATTCCACGGCGAACACGGGGCCTTCAGTGAGGTCGCCGCCCGCCAGTTCGACCAGCATCTGATGTACATCAGCTGTTCAGAGTACCGTGAGATTTTCGAAGCCGTATCCAGCGGTTTGTTACACCTGGGAATCGTTCCCTTTGAAAACACCCTGGGCAGTTCTGTAACCGACGTCAACCAGTTTCTCGTCAACACCGATCTGCAGGTTATCGGGGAGATGAAGCTCCTGGTTCACTACAGCCTTCTGACGCTTCCAGAGACCCGTCCCGAAGAGATCCGGGTCGTGTACTCTCATCGCCAGTCTCTCTCTAACTGCCAGGGCTACTTGACGAAGCACAACCTGGAGGCTCGCCCCTATTACGACAGTGCCAGCTCAGCAAAGATGCTCTTGAGGGAGAGGCCCGAAGCGACGGCGGCGATTGCCAGCAGCTTTGCAGCTGAATTCTACAATCTCGAGATCGTCGCGGAAGACATTGGAGATACGAAGAACAACTTCATCCGCTTCTTGATCCTGGCAAAGGACGGCAGTCACTGCGCGGGCGAGGGAAACAAGTGCTCGATTGTCTTTTCTACGAGGCATACGGCCGGAGCCCTGTACAGCGTCCTCAAGGCCTTTGCTGATGCCGGACTGAACCTGTCTCGAATCGAATCGATGCCCAACCGGGATGATCCCGGTAATTACCTCTTTTTCCTAGACTTCCTGGGAAAGCAAACTGACCCAGTTGTCGCTGAGGTCTTACGGCAGGTTGAGGAGATCAGCCTCAGTTTCCGGTTTCTGGGATGCTATCCAGCTTCGAACGTGCAGGACCACCCGTAAGGATTAGAATTCCCTGATCTCCGGACAACCGTCGAACCCGCTCTGCCTAATTAGCCGTTAGGCGGCTTAGCCATCGAACCTCGGTAGGGAGGAGGAGAATTCTTCAAGGTCAGAGTCTGCCGCTCGGGACTCAGCGTAACGGTCGTGCCCGTCTCGGTACTGATTCTCACGAGACAGGGACGAATCTCAGCATCACCGACCTGAGCTTTCCAGCCGACATTTCCTGCATACTTGATCGTAACGGAATCACCCTGCTTCAATCCTTCCACGCCGAGTTCATCCAGCTTCTGCGGGTCTTCTACCGTCGCCTTCAACTCGCTGAAGGACTCTGCCGGCCCCGGCGTCTTCTCGAGCTTCAGGCCCAACTGCTCGGCCCAGGCGGGTACCCAGCCCGAACCCGATGCCGCGAGGGCAACTCCAATTAAGACAGTCAAGGCAATCAGAACAACCGAATGCTTCACACACGACGCTTTTTTCATTCGCAGATTTCCTCCGAAACACCAGTTTAAGACCAGCGTTTTTTCCATTCAAGCCAATCTCAAGGATACAGAATCAAAGAGTATCACCAAACTTTTCTGCTCCAGAGTTCGTCAAAGAAACAGAGGCTCAGAAAAACAGGGTCTCATTCGAGGCTTTGGCTGATAATGTGAACTGGAGGAAATCAATGCAAAGATGGATCACCGTTATTGTATCGGCGGCTATGCTCACGATGATGGCTGGGTTAACTCTAATCGCTCAGACCACTACAGCTCAGGACGCTCAGGCCCAACCCGAACAGGCAAAAAGTCCCAAGGAAATCCAGGAGAGAGTTGATGAGGCCCTGGAATCAATTGATATCGAAGCTTTGGTGTCTCAGGCGATGGAATCCGCCCGACTGGCGCTCGACGAGGTCGAGATCGAACGACAGATCCAGGAATCGCTCTCTGCGGTGGACATTCAGGAAATCGTTGAACAGGCTCTCGAACAGTCAAGACTGGCAATGGAGCAAGCCCAGATTGCCGAATCGGTCCGAGTAACCATTGACGGGATGGAGATCGATCAGATCATCAAGGAAGCCCTCGAGCAGTCGAAGCTGGAGCTCGAGAAGGCAGAAATCCTGAAAGAGGTTCAGGAAGCCCTGAATGAAGCCGAGATTGAACGGACCATTCGGGAAGCCCTGGAAGAGGCGAAGAAAGACCTGAACCCTTAATACAGGGTTGGGAACTCCGTGATTCTGAGCTTGGCCGCTCCGTACGGTATCAGCGTCAGCGGCTGGAGCGGCTCGTCCGACTGCACGGGGCTGACGGGCGGTGGAGCTGCCGCGTTCCTTTCGAGAGTCCATTCCGGCAGGAGTTTCCCGCGGACTGTCGCCCGGACCGGGGTGGTCATGGGATCAAATGGATTCCCGTGCACTGGCTCCGACTGAAACAGGACCGAGGTCTCGGGGCTCTTTTCATTGAGTTCGAGGGCGTAGTTCCAGGGAGAAGCCGGGTAGACTTCAAAGTCAGCGTGAGGCAACTCCCCGGCCACCCGAACCCACTTCTCTCGAATCAGCAGGCTGTAGACCAGAGGTCCTCTCCGGACTGCGGCCGCATTGTTGTAACGTCGTTCAATCAGTGTGGGCATCGGCAGATTCATCTCAAAGGTGGTCGTCCCCTCCCACTTCCGCTGGAGTTCGAAAAATGTTCCGCGTTCAAGGTTCAACGACTGTCCCGCAAGCTTGAGAACGGGCTTTTCGGTCCACGCCGGCACCCGTAGTTTCAAGCTGAATTCGACGGGACGTTCAACCCTGACCTCGAACCGCAGTTGCTCCTCGAAGGGGTAATCCGTTGCCAGGTCGATCCAGACAGGTGTTCCATTCACCTTTGTCGAGACCGATGAGGGGGCATAGGCAATCGCAGCCAGTCCCGCAGGATCCTTCATCCAGAGATGAGCGGCGAACTTGGGCCATCCCTGATGGAGATTGGCGGTACAGCAGCCATAGTTGGTTTCGAGACCGTAGACGTTTGCAGCGGGTCCGTTCGTGGTGTAGATCCTGTCCTGTGCCATCTTTGCAATCGGCTGGTTTGCCTGCTGAACGTACTGGCGCGCCCACATATCGGGTTTGAATGCGGCAGGCAGGGCGTTGAAGGCGACCACCTCGAGTCGATCTCCCAGGGCTGGCTGGCCGAAAAGGGCCATCAGTTTTTCGAGGGAAAACAGATACTCGACGACAGCACAGGTTTCCGTCCCCTGTGAAGGCATCTTTCCGGCAAAGCACTCATCCCCGCTGAAAATGCCCGCCGCCTGCCCGTGGAACTGATCGAGTACCGAGACACTGTCGAGGGCAATCTGGCGAGCGGCATCATCGCCGGTATTCCGATAGCGGAGTGCCGGGGCCTTAACCCCCATGGCATTGTTGACGACGTGGCTTTCATGCTCCCAGCGTTCGACCTTCTCCTGGTGGGGGAGATCCCGAAAGTGCGCTGACCAGTCATATCCCTGCTCCTGCATCTTGGCAGCCAGAGCGAGCAGCCACGAAGCCCCGCTTCGCTCGAACAGCCAGTGCACGGTGAGGACACCATCCTGCCAGCGCATTCGATTCCACTCGAAAAGAGGCCTCTGATCGATCTCGCTGTCGAGAACCCGCAGGAATCTTTCGATGGCGACGGGGACACGGGGGTCACCGGTGGCGCTGAAATACTGGGTCAAAACCTTGAGGATGACGTAGACCGGCCATGGGTCGCGGCGCTGGTAGTTGCCTTTAGCACTCTGTTCGGGGCCAAGCCATCCATCGTCGGCCTGGTGAAGCAGGATATAGTCGATCGTCTTCCTGGACTTTGCGAGAAGTGCGGGGTCGTCGAGCAAGACCGCCAGGGGGACCAGTCCATCCAGCCAGTAAGGTAGTCTTTCCCACCCTTCTGCCTGCCCCCCAGTCCAGCCACTGTCTCGCACATCGGGCCAGAACTCGTCCAGGTGGCCCGTCAAGCCGGCTGCCTGAATCCTCAACTGATCTTCCAACCAGCCCCCCGGCTTGATTTCCCCCAACTGGAGTTCTTCAAATACAGGCCTGGCCAGATCGCCTTCTGCCGCGAATCCGAACAGGACCAGACCGCACCAGACCAGCAACGGAATCATTGTGCGGCAGAAAACCCTTCGTGTATTCCGGTTCTGGCGGTTGAAAGACTTGAAAAGAGCGGAAGCATTCAGAATCATGGCAGGAACTCTCCAGGAATGTGTCAAACTGCAGTCGAATCATACTGTATTTCTCCGGTTTTTTTTCAGCCAATCAACCGGAAGCGTCCAGGAGGGGTGCCTTTTGAACGTCCTCAGCTCCCTGGCCCAATTCACTTCTGGTTTACCTCTCCCGGATGGCGGTCTAGAATGACGGGGTCTGCGCGTGGTCCTGATCGTTGGGGATCACGAAGGTGCGTGAGCCAGTTGGAAAGCTCTGGATGAACAAGCGTTTTGTGTAGGGACAGCTCAATGCCGATGGAACACGAGATCACGCGAGCTTCGCTGGCATTGAAGTGTGCCGATGCACTCCTGATAACCGCAGGTGCCGGAGTCGGAGTCGATTCTGGTCTTCCCGATTTTCGCGGGACCCAGGGCTTCTGGAAAGCCTATCCTCCCATAGCCAAGCTCGGTCTGTCGTTTGCCGAGATGGCGAATCCGACCTGGTTCCAGAAAGATCCCGGCCTCGCCTGGGCATTCTACGGCCACCGGCTCAATCTCTACCGGCGAACAGTCCCGCATGAAGGCATCCGAAACCTGCTCGAGTGGGCCGATTCGCTTCCTGCCAAATACTTTGTCTTCACTTCAAATGTTGACGGACAGTTCCAGAAGGCCGGTTGTAGCCCCGAGCGAATCGAGGAGTGTCACGGTTCGATTCACCTCCTTCAATGTGCCAAACCCTGCGGCCAGGCGATCTGGGATGCTGGATCAATTGAAATCGAGATCGACGAAGACCGTTTCAGAGCGCTTCCTCCTTTGCCTTTGTGCCCGCAGTGTGGCGGAATGGCAAGGCCAAACATCCTGATGTTCGGGGACTGGGCCTGGAATTCTGAGAACACCGATCAGCAGTCCCGCCGTCTCACACGCTGGCTCTCTGAGACCGTTCCTGAAGTGGCAGGCAAGCTCGCAGTCGTTGAACTCGGCGCCGGCAAGGCGGTCCCGACGGTACGACACATGTCAGAACATCTCGCGCACAGGATGAAGGCTCCCCTGATCCGCATAAATCCCCGAGATCCCGAGGTTCCGGACTCCTTCGATATCTCGCTCCCACTTGGCGCAAAGGAAGGGATCCTCAGAATTCTCGCTGCAGTGTGACTGGATTCCCCTCGACCTTTCCCTTGAATTCCCCCGATTTGACAAGCGTCTGACCGGTGCATGAAACTCGTAGCCGCATGAGAAGATCGCAGCTGTTGAAAGTCCTCTTCGGAACCACCTTGCTGGGCGGTCTCCTGATGCTGCTTTTCTCTGGCCTCTCTGGCGCTCCGCAGCTACACGGCCAGGATGGCGGCACCGCGGGAGGGAAGCTTCACAAGGTGATTCTGGACGAACTGAGTCGGCCGATCACCCTGGGAGGACTCAAGGAGGGGGCTCCTGTTGTCTTCGCCGATGTGACCGGGGAATCGGGCCTCGGTGAGTTTGAACATCGGGCCGGTTTTCCCGATAAACGCTATATTGTCGACACGAAGAGCGGAGGCGTGGCCCTAATCGATTATGACAATGATGGATGGCTCGACGTCTATCTCCTGACGGGATCTCCGTTCGAAGCCCTGTCTGGCGAGGCCGAGCATGGAATCTCCCGCCTCTTCCGGAACAATCGAGACGGCAGCTTCCGGGATGTGACCAGGACCGCGGGCGTGGAGAATCGCCAGTGGGCCTTCGGAGTGGTTGCAGCCGATTATGACGCGGATGGGTGGGTCGACCTCTACGTTTCGAATTTCGGAACGAACCGGCTGTATCGAAACAACGGTAACGGCACGTTTACCGACCGGGCTAAAACCGCCGGAGTGGAACTATCCACAGCCCTGACCACGGGCGCAAGCTTCGGCGATTATGATCGGGACGGCGATCTTGACCTGTTTGTCTGTGGGTATGCCGAGTTCAATCCAGAGGCTCCTCCAAGGCCAGGTGTCGACCTCCCCGAGAATTACTGCAAATTCAGGGGGGAGGATGTAATGTGTGGCCCCCGTGGCCTCCCGGGCACTCGCGATTTTCTGTTCAGGAACAACGGTGACGGAACATTTCGCGAGGTCGCAGAAGAGGCCGGGGTCAGTGACAGGGAAGGCTTTTACGGATTCTCTCCGGCCTGGGTTGACGTTGACGACGATGGCTGGGTCGATCTCGTTGTAGCCAATGACTCGACCCCTAACTACCTCTACCTGAATCGGGGCGATGGCACGTTTCGAGATGTCAGTTACGAGTCCGGTTTTGCATTGAATCAGGACGGGAGAGCTCAGGCCGGAATGGGTCTCGGCATTGGTGACTTCAACCACGATGGAAAGGTGGATTTCTATCTCAGCCACTTCTCCGACGATTACAACACCCTGTATCAGAACCAGGGGGACACCTTCTTTCTGGATGTATCCTACGAGATTGGCCTTGGTGACGACACCATCCCGTTCGTCAGTTGGGGAACCGCCTTCATGGATTACGACAATGACGGGTTCGAGGACCTTTTCATGGCGAACGGCCATGTCTATCCATCGGTCGACCAGCACCAATGGGGGACTTCCTGGAAGCAACGGCCGCTCCTGTTTAGAAACATCCTGGGAAAGCGCTTTGAGGTGGTGCCGGCTGCTCCCGCGAGTGGCCTCGCGGTTACTGTTACAGGCCGTGGCGCCGCCTTCGGTGATCTGGACAATGACGGTCGAGTGGATGTCGTGATCAACTCCGTCGATTCCCCACCTAAACTGCTGAAGAATGTATTCGAAACCAGCAATAACTGGATCACGCTTCAGCTCAAGGGGGATTCTATGACACCCCCGAACGGGATCGGCGCTACGGTCTATCTCGAAGCGTCAGGAATCCGGCAGCGGCAGGATGTTTACACAGGAGCCAGTTTCGCCTCCAGTTCGGATCCCCGTCTTCACTTCGGCCTGGGGCATGCCGAAAAGGTAGATGTCCTTTCGGTTCTCTGGCCGGGCGGGACAACTCAGACATGGACCGACCTTCCG
>CP070717.1:3456187-3463020 GCA_020350445.1 Acidobacteriota bacterium
ATCCCTGGTTGTCTCTTGGCTAGACGCCCCCCCGGAGACAAGCTGGAAGCTTGTCCTGCAGCCGGTCACCCGGTTACCCCCCGGAGACAAGCTGGAAGCTTGTCCTACAGCCGGTCACCCGGTTACCCCCCGGAGACAAGCTGGAAGCTTGTCGTACGGTGATCAGCTCAGGAGGCTGGTCAGGTTCTTGAAGCTGATCGCGACTTCATCAAGGATCTCTTTGCCTTCTCTCGTGCGGTCCTGTTCCACGATGTACCACTCGACGCCAATCTGTTTCGCTTTGGCGACGACCGCTTTCAGGTCGATCTCACCTTCTCCGACGGGAGTCAGATTGCGATCCTTATCGAGATCTTTCATGTGGAGAAGCTTCACTCGATCACCGTATTTGCCCAGTAGTTCCACTGGATCCACATCTGCGTTGTAAACCCAGGCGATGTCAACTTCAGCCTTGACCAGATTGGGATCTGAGGCCTCCATCAGAACTTCCCAGATCGTGCGTCCATCGGCCGCCTTCTCGAACTCGAAGGAATGGTTGTGGTAGCAGAGCTGCATCCCCGCTTGCTTCACCATCTCGCCATACTTGTTCAGGCCGGCTGCGAACTGCTCGATTTCCGCAACACCACCACTCCGGGCTTCACGCGGCATGGACGGAACCACCACGTATGGCGTCTTGATCGCTCGATTAAAGCTGACGACGGCTGCGGCGTCGGCTTCGAACTTCTGAAAGCCTTCATGCGTTCCGCAGGCCTGGGTTCCGAGGTTTGCCATCAGAGAGTTGACTCCTTCGGCCGCAAGATCACCATAGCCGGCAAACTCGAAGTTCTTGTATCCAATCTTCGCTACCTTCGCCAGGGTTCCCTGGAAATCATCCCGGCTCAATCCGCGGACCGTATAGAGCTGGATTCCGATTGGAAGGTCACTAGCGGCGAATCCGCTACCATGAAGGCTCAGCGCTGCTCCGGCGCCCGCCAGCGTGATGTTTTGAATGAATCGACGTCGGTTTACTGTCTGCATGTTCATTTCCTCGATAGCTTTGAATTCTAGTCTGTCGTCCTTTGTTTCGGCCACTTGCCACTTGCCCTTCGCCGTGACCCGCAAGCACCCATTGGCCAGGGGCTGGGAGCCCTCAGCCATTTCGCAAGCGGGACGCTTGCGTTTCGGTTTAACTCTCCACCGGCTTCATCCACACGAGTTGCTTCTCGATGTTCTGATTCAGCCGATACTTCCGGACGTGGTTTTCGATTTTTTCGCCCACGATCTCAATCCGACTCAGATCCGCCTGGCCCATCCCCGCTTCGGCGCAGTAATTCAGATAGCCAATGGTCGAGAAATCGATCCCCATCAGTTCAACCGCCACGCGGTCAGCCGCCAGCCAGTCGAGACCGGCCACGGCGACACCATGTTCGACCGGTGTCCCGTTCAGGGGGCCATCGCCTTCCATCCCGACAAATCCGTCGATGACCGCCAGCGAAGGCTGCAGGCGGGGAGCCAGGGCGAAGAGGTTATAGTTGGTTGCCCGGACTCCACTTCCATGAGGTATGTGTTTATCGGTCCTGGTTCCTGTCTGGCGCGCTGGTCCCCAGGCAAATCCCGGGTCTTTGACGGGAGCCCCAAAAACGATGTTCTTGAGCGACAGTGTCGCAACCACCCGATCATGGGTCTTGAACTTGGCGGCAGAAATGATGAAGTTGCTTTCCCGGTCGAGCAGCATCCTCGACATTCTGACTGGCTTCGGCCTGAAATCGCTTTGGTCAAAGATGTACACCGGTTCAACGTCCTGCCGGTCCAGGTCAACCAGCGGAGCCCTGTACTTCTCACTCAGACCCAGGTAGTTGAAGTTCTCAAAACCGTCCATCGTGGGACCGCTGGCGGATGATTCGGCTATGATCACGTTCGTCTTGCCGATCGAGCGCAGGAACTCGAGAATTCCGACGAGGCAGTCGGCGTGGGTTGCACTCAACTGACTTTCGATCATCACATTGTTCGGCTTGATGATGATTCGCTTTTCCCCGATCGACCGGATCAACTGGTCCCGGAACGGCGTGAGTGCACGGAAGATATTTTCAACCCGGTCTGGGCCGGCTGTCAGGGCAACCCGGGTGGATGCCTTCGCCTTCATCCCCTGACCGGCTCCAATCGGAACGGCCCGACCGGCCGTTGAAGCCGATGCGGCTGCCACCGCGGCAACGGAGGCACCGAGAAAAGCACGGCGGGAACAGATTCTTGATCGACTCATTCACACACCTTTACTGTTTCAGAGGCTCCACGGTTTACGAAAGACCCGTCCCAGGAGCCGGTTGGCGTTTTCATTCTCGATGATCCGCTCGGTCGTATCGTCCCAATAGATGCGATCACCGGTACGAAAGGCAATGTTGGCCAGATGTCCTGATTTCGTAACGTTGTGTCCGTAGGCAACTCGGCACGTTGTTTCGAGGTTGCGCGACTTGATCGCATCCAGAAACTCTCTGAGGTGTCCGGGCGAGTCGGGGATGAATGGGTCGGGACGTTCAAAGTCCTCGACCTTCGCCCCTTTGACATAGATTTCATGCTTCTCGTAGTTCGTGACCAGGGTGGCTTCTGTCCCCTGAAAGACGCAACCGATTCCGCCCATGTGGTCGAAGCCGGGGAGCGGATCGGGATGAAACGTAAAGACAAAATTGAGGTTCGGGAACTCCAACGTAGCTTCAAGTGTGTCGGGTGTTTCGGTTGCATCATCCAGGAAGAACCTGCCGCCCGTCGTGGAGACACTCTTCGGGGCAGTCAGGTCGAGGGCCCAGAATGCGACGTCGGTGATATGGCACCAGAAGTCGATGAATGTTCCACCCGAGTAGTCCCAGAAATGCCGGAACGTTCCATGACAGCGCAGCGGGTTGTAGGCATGTGCAGGGGCGGGCCCCAGCCACATATCCCAATCCAGCCCGGCGGGAGGGGACTGATTAGGTGGATTTCCCCGGCCTCTGGTTGATGACGTCTTCCAGCAGTTGACTCGGGTAATCCTTCCCAGTTTTCCACTCTTGACGATCTCAACCACCCTTCGATAGTTGGGCAGGTCATTGTGGATGTGGTTGCCCATCTGGGTGACCCGCTGATGTTCGGCGGCTGCCTCAACCATCGCCCGGCCTTCTTCGATGCTGTAGCTGAGCGGTTTCTCAACGAAGACATCTTTACCGGCCCTGCAGGCCTGGACGAGGGGGATCGCGTGCCAGTGGTCCGGAGTCACAACGGCAACGGCGTCAATTTCATTCAACTCCAGGAGCTTTCTGAAGTCCTTGAAGGTCTGGGACTTGGTCCCTCTTTTCTGGTTCACCTCGGCGACTGCTCGATCGATGTGGGCCTGATCGACATCACAGATAGCAACGATTTCGACATCATCGTGGGCCAGGAATCCCCGCAGTCGATCCATACCCATTCCACCGACGCCAATCATCCCCATCCGAATACGATCGCTCGGAGCGGCACCGGCCCGCAAGATTGTGGGTGCTAACCCTGCTGAGATTCCGGCTGTCTTGATAAAGGACCGTCTGCTGACCTTACCCACTTGCGAAGTCGTCATTCTCTTCTTCCTCGAAATCTAAGTCTGCTGGGAGTACTTGGACTCTCTCTGCTTTCTGCCATTGCCCATAATAGATTCGGCACAAGCCCGGAACAAGACCAGATCTTGTGGGGGCGGATCTCACCGTTGGCCCCTTGAGCCCAGAAGCTTGTCCCGTGAGCGGAGTTCGACAGACTCAAGTTGAGGTCGACGACGGCTCGGCCATGATGATCAGTTCATCGGTTGTCGTACTGACTTCGGAGCCGGGCTGGACGGTGAGGAAATCCTCGTTCCAGTCGGCCTCGATCAATCGGTGAAGCAGGTCCAGATTCCCGGTGATCTTTTCAAACTGCCACCCCCGGGATTCTGCTTCCTTCCGGGCCAGGGTCTCTGCATGGCACGAGTCTCCAACCTCCAGATCGATAAAGGCTGCCCGTCGATAGTGGGTCAGCCATCCACCCATGACTTCGAGCAGATAATCGGCGTTATCTTCACCGTACTTCTCAACATACTCTTTCCGAAGGGCTGTCAAGTCCGCGTCGAAGCCCGCCCCCATACTGAGACCCGAGGCCTTCCCGCCATCCCGTTCGACATAATCCTGGACATACCAGAAGGTTCCGGGTTCACGTTCAAACTCCTCCTGGTAACGATCGCGACTCCCGAGATAGAGAGTGATGCAGTCGTGCGCCCGGGGAAGAACGAGTGGTAACTCCCGGGCTCGCAGACCGGCCGTTGATTTGCCACAGAGCCCGTAGGCGAGGACAATCACGTCATAACGGTCAGAATCCACAGCATCGATTCTCTCCTGAAGAATATCCCTCAGGTTGGCGGGTTCATTGTGCAGAGACTTCTCGACCAGTTCCACGTCAACGATGTTTCCTGAAAGACTGGCGCAGGCATAGACCGGCCGGGCGAAGACTTCACAGGCGATACATTTGATGCGCATTCGACCCTACGTTAAACCGCAGGCGTGACACCTTCATCGGGTCCCCCACTTTGAATCTGGCGAGATACTCGCTAACATGGCTTGGCTATGCTGAAGATCTCCTCGTCGATCACCCTGGTCCTTCTCCTGTCTTTTGGGCTCCTGCAGGCGGGGCCTTCATTTACTCTCGAAGAAGTGCTCAGCGCACCCTTCCCGTCTGATCTGACCGCTGCTCCGGTTGGCGAAAAGGTGGCCTGGGTCTTTGATGCTCAGGGGAAGCGGAATGTATGGCTCGCTGAGGGGCCGGACTTTCAAGCTCGGCGCCTGACTGAGTTCCTGGAGGATGATGGACAGGAGCTTTCTGGCCTGGAGTGGGCACCGGATGGAACAAAGATCGTTTTCACTCGAGGGGGAAACGCCAACGCGAAAGGGGAAATCCCGAATCCTGTCTTCGATCCCGATGGGGCTGCCCAGGAAGTCTGGATCGTGGATGCTCGTTCGGGGGACAGTCGAAAGTTGACCGATGGTCGGGACCCGGTCTTCAGCCCAGATGGACAGAGCGTGCTCTACGTCAGCAGGGGGCAAGTCTGGCAGGTGAGTCTTGACAGTGACGGTAAGGCCAGCCAGATGTTCAAGACTCGGGGAAGCTGTCGCGAACTGAGTTGGTCTCCCGACGGAAAGAAACTGGCCTTTGTCAGTTCCCGGGGAAGCCACAGTTTCATTGGTCTATTCGAAGTCGGATCTCGGACGCTGCGCTACCTGGATCCCGCCGTCGATGATGACTTCAGCCCGGTCTGGTCACCCGACAGCCAGGAAATTGCCTTCGTCCGATCGGCGGCTCGGACGCGGAATGTTGTCTTCGGCGCCCGTCGAGCGGGTTCGCCCTGGTCGATTCGCGTCGTTACATTGTCGACAGGGTTGGGACGTGAGGTCTGGCGCGCCGACCCAGGTAAAGGTAGTGTTTTTCGCTGGGTCACCGGTCGTCAGCAACTTTTTTGGATGGTGGATGGGCGTCTCGTCTTCCCCTGGGAAAAGGACGGCTGGACGCAACTCTACTCGGTCCCCTCAGCGGGAGGAACGGCCGGTCCAGTGACGACCGGGGGATTTGAGGTGGAAGAAGTCCGACAGTCTCCTGATCGAAAGACCCTCTTCATTTGCTCGAACCAGGATGACATCGACCGTCGTCATATTTGGAAGATTACCTCGACCCAGGAACCCCCCGTTCGAGTGACGAGTGGGCAGGGAATCGAGTGGGCGCCCGCGCCTGTTGGAACAACAGGGGGGCTGGCACTACTGAGAGCCGATGCCTTCGGACCCGCTCGCCCGGCGGTTCTGCAGCCGAATGGAGAAATGCGCGACGTCGCTGCCGGCGAGATTCCCGACGGATTTCCAAGGGGGGAACTCGTTGCACCCGAACAGGTCCGGTTTCCCGCCGCCGACGGCTTGATGCTGCATGGCCAGCTCTTTGTCCCCAGGGATCTGGAAGCCGGTGAAAAGCGTCCCGCAGTGATCTTCTTCCACGGCGGATCCAGGAGACAGATGCTTCTGGGCTGGCACTACATGTACTACTACCACAATACCTACGCGTTCAATCAGTACCTGGCCAACCAGGGGTACGTGGTGCTTTCGGTCAATTACCGCAGCGGTATCGGCTATGGAATGGAATTCCGTGAGGCGCTGGACTACGGAGCTACCGGGGGCAGTGAATACGCCGACGTACAGGGGGCCGGAATCTACCTTCGGGCCCGTCCCGACGTCGACGGGGCTCGAATCGGACTCTGGGGAGGATCCTACGGCGGATACTTGACGGCACTCGGTCTGGCCAGGGCTTCCGACCTCTTTGCTGCCGGCGTTGATCTGCACGGAGTCCACGACTGGAACCTGGAATGGGGAAAGATGACCGATGGCTGGGATACCGGGAAGGAAGCCGAAGCGCGCGAGATCGCCTGGGAATCTTCTCCGATGGCCTATGTGGACACCTGGAGGTCACCGGTGTTGATGATCCATGGAGACGATGATCGCAATGTGGTCTTTACTCAGACCATCCAGCTCACCGAAGATCTGCGGGCCCGTGGTGTCGAAGTCGAACTTCTAATCTTTCCCGACGAGGTGCATGACTTCCTCCTGCATCGCAATTGGCTCGAAGCTTATGCCGCCGCCGCCGACTTCTTCAACCGCCACCTCTGGAGTGCGGCGGCACTAGAAGGTGATCGCTGATCGCTGATCGCTAAATGCTAAATGCTGAATGCGAAATGCTGAATGCTGAATGCGAAATGCGTAGGTGCAATCAGGACATAGGTAACACTTTTAGGTCAGGACATAGGTAACACTCGGCCTATTCTCTTCTATCGATCAGGGTTAGAAAAGTGGGAAGGT
>CP070717.1:3463120-3470249 GCA_020350445.1 Acidobacteriota bacterium
TTCGGGGTTGATTCGCAGGGAGATCTTCACCCTGTCTGAACGCGTCTGCATAAGCTCAGCCAGAAGCTCGATTTCAGAAAGTGACTCCATTACCAGGCAGAACGCGCCGTGATCCAGCGCAGCCGTCAGTTCGGAACGCGTCTTTCCGACACCACTGAAGATGATCCTGTTCCCCTCAACCCCCAAGTGGATCAGGCGGAAGAGTTCACCTCC
Source organism: Acidobacteriota bacterium (assembly GCA_020350445.1). Taxonomy (GTDB): domain Bacteria; phylum Acidobacteriota; class UBA6911; order RPQK01; family JAPXNP01. Next base: position 3,463,334 of record CP070717.1, read on the forward strand.
GGAAACAATGTCGAATGAACTCCCTTCCTCGCTGAGAATGTTCAAGATAGCGAGGTTGGAATTCGCCTTGACGGCAAAGAAGACAATGGGATCGACTTTCCTGAACGTTTCCACCAGGCTTCGATACTGGCCTCGAATCGAGGCAGCACTGTAGACGTAAACCGGGGTCCCATACCGTTCTGCAATCTTGTCGAGGGGGACGCCTTCGCAGAAGAGACGATCATCACAATAATGGAATTCTGAGGACTCTGACACCGTCTGGGGATGTTACCATTCACCACACAGTTCTGCTAGAATTCGACGCCGCAGAACTCTATTTTTTCAGTATTGAGGAGGCTTAGGGAGACAGTGGAATCTTTCGATTTGGTGACTGGGGGTGCAGGGTTCATTGGGTCGCATTTGTCTCAGGCCCTGCAAAAAAAGGGACGTCGCGTCAAGGTGCTGGATGACCTGTCGACAGGCCGACGGTCCAACTTGGAACCTCTTCTCCAGACGGCACCTGGTCAGTTCGAGTTCATAGAAGGTGATATTCGAGATCTCGAACTGCTCAAGAGGGTTGTTGAGGGTGCCGATTCAATCTTTCACCAGGCTGCGATTCCTTCCGTGCAGCACTCAATCGATGACCCGGCGATGAGTAACAGCGTGAATGTTACTGGAGCGCTGAATGTTCTCGTCGCAGCAAAGGATGCTGGGGTCAAGAATGTGGTGCTGGCTTCTTCCTGTGCGATCTATGGCGATTCGGAGGAACTCCCCAAGCGGGAGTCGATGGAGATTAACCCGCTTTCTCCTTATGCCGTAACTAAGCGCTGTGATGAACTGTATGCCAAGGTGTTTTCAGGAGTCTATGGCCTCTCCTGCGTTTCTCTTCGCTATTTCAATGTTTTCGGTCCGAGGCAGGATCCATCTTCCGATTACGCAGCCGTAGTACCCAAGTTCATCACTCGAATGCTGGATGGGGTTCCGCCGATCATTTTCGGAGACGGGGAACAGAGCCGTGATTTCATCTACGTAGAGAATGTGGCCCGGGCCAACATGCTCGGGGCCGAGGCTGACGTGGAAGGACAGATCCTCAATATTGGCTGTGGTGAGCAGCGTACCCTCAATCAGTTGGTGACAATTCTGAACGGGATCCTGGGGACCAGCTTTGAACCGGAGTACCGGGAATCCCGGGCCGGTGACGTTCGCAAATCCGAGGGAGACATTTCACTAGCGCGAGAGGTGATTGGATTCGAGCCTACGATCAGTGTTCAAGAGGGATTGGAGAAGACGGTTGAATGGTTTCAACGTCAGCGGGCTATCCGGGTGTAGCCGGGTGTCTGGAGTGGCGACTCAGTTCGGCATCATGATCTAAGCTATCGATAGGAACCATCTTGCAGATACCATTCCTGGATCTCAGTTCTCAGACAAATCAAGTCGCGGCCGCGTTTCTGGAAAAGGTCGAGAGCCTGACGAAATCCAACAGTTTCATCGGTGGATTGCCCGTCACACAGTTCGAAGAAGACTTTGCCAACTACTGTGGGACGGCCCACTGTGTTGCTCTCAACAGTGGGACGGATGGGCTTCGACTGGGCTTGTTAGCTGCGGGTGCAGAGGCTTCGAGGACGGTTATCACCAGCCCGTTCACATTCATTGCGACGGCTGAGGCGATCAGTCAGACCTGCAAACTGGATCTGGCGGATGTGGACTTCGAGACCTTCACCCTCTCTCCTTCGGCGGTGGCCGAACGGCTGACCAGCAGGACTCAAGGGATTCTGCCAGTTCATATCTTCGGGTTGGCATCGGAGATGCCTGAGTTGCAGCGTTTAGCCGCAGAGCGGGGGCTGTTTGTCCTGGAAGATGCCTGCCAGGCCCATGGCGCTTCAGTTGTCGGAACGAGAGTAGGTGGCAGCGGGATCGGTGCGGCTTTCAGCTTTTATCCTTCGAAGAATCTCAGCGCCTTCGGCGATGCCGGAGCCTTCACGACCAATGATGCCGAGATCGCGGAAAAGGTGAGAGTCCTTCGAAATCATGGCCAGACGGGCCCCTATTACCATGAACTGGAGGGGTTCAACTCTCGAATGGATACCTTTCAGGCGGCTGTGCTTGGCTTGAAGCTCCGCTTTCTGGATCAATGGAATAATCGAAGGCGGGAGATAGCGCGGGTGTACCGCGAGAGGCTGGGTCGGATTCCAGATGTACGATTCCAGCGGATTCCTGAAGGCTATGAGCACGTTTATCACGTCTTTGCACTACTGGTTGGAGATAGCAGGGACCGATTGGCGAGTCATCTCGCAGATCAAGGAATTGATACTCGAGTTATCTATCCGACCCCGATTCATCTGATGCCGGCCTATAAGCATCTGGGATATCAGCCGGGTGACTTCCCCAATTCTGAACGGATCAGTCGGGAAGTCCTTTGCCTTCCGATGTACCCCGGACTGACGGATCCTGAGGTGGAGTTCGTCGCGAGTGAAGTTTCGGCATTCTTCGGAGGGAAGTAAGTCTGTGCAGCGACCACGGGTTCAGGAGACCGATCTGGCAGTCCCGTCGAACAGTCCCGAAGGGGCTTCGAAACGATTGTCCCTGCTTCGTCCCGAGGGCGGAGGGCAGACAGGCGGGTTCAACGCTGGAATCTGGGTCGGCCCGATCGCGATGGCCGTTGTGGTCACTTCTCTGCTGTCGATCTTCGTTTCAGGTTTCTTCTTTGGGCTGAGTGTCCTTTGCTGGCTGACGGACAGTATCCTGAAGCGGCGCCTGGTCTTGAGATTTCCCCCGTTCTTTGTCGGTTGGCTCATTTTTCTCGGGTTCGTGCTCCTGTCCATCGGTACTTCACCCGATCCCGGCCTGAGTCTTCCCTATTTGAAGAAGTTTCTGAAGCTGTTTTCGATCTTGCTGATCTACACGTACTTTGACTGGGCCCTGGTCGAGCGCGGACTGCGAGCGATCTTCTGCGCCATTGGATTCAGTGCGTGTCTGGGTGTGGTCCAGTTCTTCTGGCTGAAGGATGTCGATCTGATGCATCGGATCGACGGTTTCATGAGTCATTGGATGACCTTCTCTGGACAATTGATGCTCTGCTCTCTGGCGCTCATCGGATACCTTCTCTACGTATGGGGTGACCGGCGGAACTACTCGACGGTGCTGATCGTCTCTTTGCAGGCGACTCTCCTGCTAATGGTTTCGGCGATGGTTCTGACCTATACCCGGGGTGCCTGGATCGGCTTTTGTGGGGGACTGGGCATTCTGTTGGCAATGGTTCGATTTCGTCTCGTGATCATCGCGGGGATTCTCATCTGCGCAGGCTTCTTCCTGCTGCCGGAATCGTTTCATCAGCGCATCTATTCGAGTTTCGATCCTTTGGATACCACGACCCGTGGGCGCATCGAGTTGGTGAAGACCGGTGTGCGCCTGATAGAACAGAATCCCTTGACGGGAGTTGGACCACGGTTGGTGTACAAAGCCGCGCTGGAGAATCGAACCGAGCATGCGATTCCCAGTACGGCGTACCAGCACCTCCACAACAACCTTCTTCAGATTGCTGCCGAAGTGGGAATCCCGGGTCTAATCAGCTGGCTGCTGGTCTGGGGCTGGATCATCTTTGACCTTTTGCGGTTCAGACGAAGCGATTCTCGACAGCTTCGCTGGTTCGCGACCCTGAGTATTTCCGTCATCACCGCTTTTCAGCTCATGGGTCTTTTCGAGTACAATTTCGGGGATTCGGAGATCTTGATTCTCCTGATCTTTTTCATGACTGCACCCTATTCGGTGCAGCGTGAACGGCTTGATCAAGCGGCCAGTCGGGATCGGTTGGCCTAGGGAATAGAGTTGGTCTGGGGATGTTGTGGCTAAGGGGCTGGATAGCGGGGAACACTCGCGTTTGAAGGTAGCGATTCTCGGTACTCGGGGCATCCCCGCGAATTACGGCGGTTTCGAGACCTTCGCCGAGGAACTGTCCAAGCGGCTGGTCGGCAGGGGACATCAGGTTACCGTTTACTGCAGGCACCATTACACCGATGCGCCACTCGATTCCTACAACGGAGTACAGCTGCGCCAGCTTCCGGCCATCAGGACGAAGTATTTCGACACGGTTTCACACACGCTGCTTTCGGCGGGGGATGCCTTGGTGCGCTCCTTCGACATTGTTCTCATCTGTAATGCCGCGAATGCATTCCTGACCTGGATCCCTCAGTTGAAGGGACAAAAGGTCATTCTCAATGTGGATGGCATTGAGCGCCGTCGCCAGAAATGGGGGCGGCCGGGAAAGCTCTTTTATCGACTGAGCGAACGTCTCTCCACCTGGTTCCCGAATGCCGTTGTCACCGACGCTCTGGCAGTGAAACGCTATTACCGGGAGAGGCTCGGTTGTCCCAGTTACTTCATTCCCTACGGTGCTCCCGTCGAAAAACTTCCGACTCGGAAAGCTCTCGATGAACTGGGAATCGAACCGGGCGAGTACTTGCTCTACGTGAGCCGACTCGAACCGGAAAACAATGCTCATCGGGTAATCGAAGCCTTCCGTGAATCAGGCGTTTCTTTACCTTTGGTCGTGGTCGGAGATGCCCCTTACAGTCCCAATTACATCTCCTCCCTCAAGGAACTGGCTGCCGGTGCGAACGTCAAGATGCCCGGTGCAATCTACGGGGAAGGGTATCGAGAACTGCTCTCCCACTGCCGCTGCTACTTCCATGGCTGTGAAGTTGGTGGAACTCATCCGGCATTACTCGAAGCGATGGGTGCCGGAGCGCTCGTCATTTCTCATGAAGCGGCGGAGAACCGTGAAGTCCTGGCGGAAACAGGTCTCTACTGTTCTTTCCATGAGACCGCGGAACTGGCAAACTGTATCAAGACGATCGCGAAAGACAGTGCATCCTTTGACGACTTGAGGAATGCGGCGCAGGAAAGGATTCGTCGAGATTACGACTGGGAGAAGGTGACGGATATGTATGAGGAGCTGTTCTATGAGTTCTCTCAGTAGACCGGCCTCTCTTCAGATCTCTGCGAACTTTTTCCGTAAACTCTTTCACCAGCGCCAGTTCCTCCGAACCCTCATCGTTCGGGATCTGAAGAGCCGCTATGTGGGATCGCTCATTGGCTTCTTCTGGTCGGTCATCCATCCGCTTGTACTGCTGATCAGCTACACATTCGTCTTTCAGATCATCCTGAAGGTCCGTCCCTTGACCCCGGCCACCGACAATTTTGCTGTCTTCGTCTTCTGTGCCATCCTGCCCTGGCTCTATTTCCAGGAGACGGTTACCCGTTCCTGTGGCTGTGTCGTTGATCAGTCTGTGCTGATCAAGAAGACCTTGTTCCCTTCAGAGATCCTGCCGGTTTCGCTGGCGTTTTCGAACCTGGTAGCGCATGTCATCGGCCTGGCGATCTTGATGGTACTTCTCCTCTGGTATGGACTGCTGACGTGGACTGTCGTGTTTGTGCCGGTTTACCTGGTGGCCCTGATGCTCCTGGCCCTGGGGCTTGGATGGTTGGTAGCTGCGTTACAGGTCTTTCTCAGGGACACGATTCAGGTACTGTCTGTTGTGATGGTTTTTTGGTTCTGGTTTACACCGATCTTCTATTCAGTAGAGCAGGTGCCCGCCGTGCTGCAGCCTTTGATCCGGCTCAACCCCTTGACCGCAATTGTTGAGGGATATCGGTCCCTTCTGCTGGAAGGTCGCCTGCCGGAAGTATCGCAGTTGCTGTTCGTTTTTTTGCCGGCAATAGTCCTTTTCATTTTGGGTGGATGGGTTTTCCGAAACACCAAGAGGGAGTTCATTGATGTCCTCTGATTGGAGACGGGGAGAGGAGGTAATCCACCTCGAACACCTTTCCAAGAAGTATCCCATCTACGACAAGCCGAGCAGCAAGCTCTGGGAAATGCTGACGCTCAGAAAGAAACGTTTTCATCGGGAGTTCTGGGCTCTACGGGATATCGATCTGAACGTTGAACGGGGGACGACGTTGGGGATTGTCGGGCCGAACGGTTCGGGTAAGAGTACCCTCCTTCAGATCGTGGCCGGAATCATGACCCAGACCCGTGGCGACTGTTTTGTCGAAGGTAAGGTGGCTGCGCTCCTCGAACTGGGGGCCGGCTTCAACCCCGAGTTCACCGGCCGCGAGAATGTCTTCATGAGTGGGGCAATCGGGGGGCTCACACAGCGGGAGGTGGAGGAGCGGTTCGATGAAATCCTGGAGTTCGCCGAGATCGGAGAGTTTATTGATCAGCCCGTCAAGACCTATTCGAGCGGGATGTTCGTCCGCCTCGCCTTTGCTGTAGCCATCCATGTAGAGCCGGACATCCTACTGGTAGATGAGGCATTGGCTGTCGGTGACCTGATATTTCAGCATCGGTGCATCAATCGGATACGGCGACTGAAGAAGGAGGGTAAGACGATCCTCTTCGTGACGCACGACCTGCAGGCGTTGGCCCAATTCTGTGATAGGGCCATCCTGCTGGACCAGGGTCGGAAGCTTGCCGATGGAATCCCTGACGAGGTGATTCATCGATACCAGTCGCTGATCTTTGAACGGGAGAGGAAGGCTTCAGGAGAAGGTGAGGGATGGGTTGCGGTCGAAGAAGACCACTCCCTCCCCAGAGTCCGGACGATTCCTTACGTCCACAACCGATTCGGCGATGGAGGCGCCGAAATCCTGGGGATCATCGTCTATCGGGGTGATGGCCAGGTTGTCAATGAGGTGGCTGCGGGGGAAGAACTCCAGTTACTGGTCTGTACCCGTTTCAACCGGCCGATCGAAAGCCCGATCATTGGTGTCACCATCCGCGATCGCATGGGGATGGAAGTGACTGCCACCAACACCTCCTATGAAGGAAAGACGCTTCCGGCAGTTGAAAAGGGTGAACTTGTCACGGTCCGATTCAGTTGGAGTGTGCCCCAACTGAGGTCGGGCAGTTACTCGATCTCCCCGGCCGTGGCAAGCGGCA
>CP070717.1:3470349-3477379 GCA_020350445.1 Acidobacteriota bacterium
AAGTTCCTCAGCGACTTTGTGGCCGTGTGGAGCAAAGTCATGAATCTCGACCGCTTCGATCTGGCTTAATCGTCAATTGAAGCTGTTCTGATCTGGAGGGCGGTGGTGTTCACCGCCGCTCTCTCCCTTCAGTCCGGGAGGCCTCCGTCGGCTTCCGCCATCAGCTCAGTCACTATCTGAAAGCAGCCCACAGAAAATCACCCGGAACGCGGGTGGTTCGGAGTTGGAACACCTCCACTGCTCATCAAGGTCGCGCTGCTGTCCTTGCCCCAGGTGACAAGTGTCGTAGAAGGGAACCTCACCGGTTGCGGAGTAGAAGTTCGATGTCCCTGCGATCAACTAAATTGAAGCCAGACTCAAGTGAAGGATTTGCCGAAAGAGCACTCCTGTCGGTATAAATGTGGAAACTCCAGTTTCAGAGGATTCCAGAATGAAAAGAGAAATATTGACAACGGTAGTGGGCAGCTACCCTGTCCCCAGCTGGTTGGCAGGCGCGGAAACTGATTCCCATGCACTGGAAGACGCCATTACTGTCGTACTGGCTGTGCAGGCAAGAGCGGGGATCGATGTTGTGACTGATGGCGAGGTTTCCCGGTTCGATCCAAGTCACCCGGAAACCAACGGGATGATCGAGTACTTCATCTGTCAGCTATCGGGTGTCGACACGCGGCTTACCCGACTCGAGATCGAAGAGTTTCGGTCTCAGGCAGGATTCCAGTTCCGAAAGAAGCCAGCAGGAATCGTTCGCGACCAGATCGGCGAAGGAACCCTCTATCTGAGGGATGATTTTGAGCGACTGGCCAAGATCGCTTCACTTCCCTTGAAGTTCACAATCACCAGCCCCTATATGCTGGCAAAGACTCTGCTCGATGTGCATTACCGGAGTTTTGAGCCGATGGTTCTGGATCTGGCCGAGGTGCTGAGAAAACAAGTACGTGACATCCCGGCAGAGGTCCTGCAGATCGATGAGGCCAATCTGCCCGGTTCACCCCAGGACGCGGCGTTGGCAGCGAGGGCGATTAACCACATCCTCTCCGGAGCCGAAAAGTGTGGGCACAAAGCTGTCCACCTCTGTTTCGGCAACTACGGTGGTCAGACGATTCAGAAAGGATATTGGGAAAGCCTCCTGCCTTTCTTCAATTCATTGGAGTGTGATCACCTCATTCTCGAGTTTGCCCGGAGAGGTAGCGAGGAGATCGAGGTGTTCCGGAACCTCCGGCCCGAAATCAGCCTGGGTGTCGGGGTCATCGATATCAAGGATAACCAGGTTGAGACTCCGGAACAGGTTGCCAGGCGCATTGAAGCGGCGATTCGGAAACTGGGTAGAACTCGCGTTCGCTGGGTCCACCCGGACTGTGGCTTCTGGATGCTCCCCCGTTCAGTTGCCGATGGGAAGATGCAGTCGCTGGTCCGAGGTAGAGATCTCTTCCTCGGAGGTGAGGCCTAACCGGATTGGATCAGCCTAGTGGGCCTTCGAGGATAGCTGGAGCAAAAGGGCATCGGCGTTCTTCAAATCGACAGTGTCGAAGCCTTCGCTGAACCAGGAGTAGATTTGATGGAGCCGTCCATGTGCTTCGCTACCGCGGCCCTGCCCCTGCCAGAGCCGTGCCAGACTGATAGTGGCACGCAATTCCAACGACTTTGCCTGCTGGCTTTGGGCAATCTCTATGGCCTCAAGGAAACACCGCTCGCTTTCGAGGGTGTCTCGGTCGGGTTCGGCCAGAAGCAGCAGGTCGCCCTTCAAGCAAAGCAGTTCGGCCTCATGAAAGTGCTCACCGGTCTTGCCCGCATGTTCAAAGGCCTCCTCGATGGTCGCCAGGGCATCGTCGATCCGCCCAGCGCCGGCATCGCCTTCAGCAACGACGCTGAGGAGGAATGAACGTCCCCAAATGAATCCCGAGGCCTGCAGGTCGTCTACCCCCTTACGTGCGATCCCGGCACCCTTCTCGGCTTCACCCTGTGCGATCAGGACCCAGCCGAGGCAAACCTGACCGAATGCCTCAAAGGCCACGAGATCAAACTCCGTGGCAGTGGCGATGCACCTTTCCGCCAACCGCCGGGCAAGCTCGAGTGAGCCCGTAAATCGGTGTATCCACGATGAAAAGAGCGGGCCGAAGGCTAGCGAGGGGGGATGGGGGAGACCCTCTGCGAGGTCAACTGCCGCTTTACTGCTGCGGATTGCCTGCTCGGGATATCCGGCCTGCCACAACGCGAGCGCCGCCATGCTGTGGGCAGCCACCCCTGGATCGTATCCGAACATCGAAGCGAGCATCTCGTGCTGGCCAGGATCGTAATTTGCGACCGCTTGCATCGCATGACTGTGGGAATTGCACGGATCACCGACGCAGAGAAGATTATCAGCCATGACTCCGTGGGCAGCGACCAGGTTTCCCGGTTCCTTGCTGTCTTCAGCCAGAGCGAGCATTTGCCGGGCGACCTCGATGGCTGTCTGCAACTCTCCCTGGTTCTGATGAAATTCCCAGAGGCCGAAAAGCACTGCAAAGAACTGAGGCGCCTCTCCGATCTCTTCGCAGAGTTGACGAGCACGTGCATAGACCTTACCGGTGTCGGGGTGCCCGAAGCCCTTAGACACTCGAAGCGCTACGCCGAGAGTCAGTTGGAGATCGAGTTCCAATTGGGCGCGGTCTGGCGAAGGGGCTAGTTTCTCGACCGATTTCAATCCTTGGGCCGCAAGAGTCGCGGTTTCCCGATCAGCGAACACCCGGCTTGCCTGGCCAGCCGCCATAAGGTAGTACTCGGCTGCCTTGGCGAAGTCGCGGCCGACCTCGTAGAGCTCCGCAAGTTCATGCGCCACGCCGGGTGTCTTCTCACCATGGACCCGCTCGAGGGCCTGCCCAACCTGGCGGCTCAGTCGTGCCTTTCGCGTGGCCATGAGCGATGAGTAGAGCGCATTCTGGTAAAGGGCATGGACGAAGCGGTAACGCAAGGACAGGCTGTGGTCAGGGAATTCGGTCTCGCCCTTGAAAACCACGAACGCGTGAACGCGCTCCAGCTTCTCCAGTCGATCTTCGAGTTGATCAGCTGGAACGTCCAACACCTGGGCGACGATCTCAGAGTCGAACACGTGTCCCTGTACAGACGCGACGGTAAGCAGCGTTCGGTCCTCCTCACTGAGTTGCCCAATCTTGCGTTCGATCATCGCGCGAACTGATTCGGGTAAATCACGCTGAATCTCTGGGAGCCCGCGTACCAGAGTCCAGCGGCCCTCCACCTCGCTGATTGCCCCATGGTCCCTCAGGTACCGGACGAGGTCGGCCATGAACAGTGGGCTTCCCTCGGTCCTGGCGTGAATGAGCGTGGGAAACTCTGCGGGGAAACAGTGTCCCGGAAACTCGAGCGCAAGATAATCCTCGATCTCGGACTCTTCGAGGAACCGGAGTGTCAGTTCCCGGCACAGGCCGCGAGTCTGTAGATCGGGCTTGATCTGAAGGAAGGGGTGGTTCGACAGGAGCATGTCGGAGGGACGAAAAGTGACGATCACGAGTACATTTGCCCCGTCAAACGTCCCAGCGAGAAAACTCAGCAGATCAATGGTCGAGACATCCGCCCAGTGCAAGTCGTCCAGATACAGGATCACTGGACGAAAGCGGGAGAGTTCCTGGAGACAGGCCACGAACTCTCGTTTCAGACGTTCCTGCGTAGCCGACCTGAGCTCGTCTAACAGGAGCGCCGAGTCGGTACCGTCGCCTGAGAGCGGAGTTACCTGGGTATACCAGACCGGCGCCACCCGCTTCAGGATTCCAACAAATTCAGCCCCCTGACTGCCTTCCCTCAAGCTGTCCAGTGCCTCGAGAATGGGTAAGTAGGCATCCGAACCGGCAAGCCGTTCAGAGCAGCGCCCTCGGGCGACTGCGCAGCCGCCGCTCGCCAACGCCTCGGCGATAAACCCTTCCACGAGCGTGCTTTTGCCAATGCCGGGCTCCCCCGTCACACAGATCAGCGAACTCCGACCCACTCGCGCCGACTCGAGTGCTGTTCTCAAAGCGGCGAGCTCCGACTGTCGCCCAACGGTATGGAGGTCCAGGTGCGGGTCAGGATCGATACCCGAAGGAGCCGTGATGGAGGAGGGGGGGAGACTTCCCGAAATGAGTGCTAAGCTCAGGTTCGCCAACGTTTCGCGGATGTCTCGAGCGCTCTGGACACGATCTGAGGGAGCCTTCTTGAGGCAGTCTTCGATCAGTTTCCGTAACAGCTCAGGAATGTCGGGGCGATTGAGCCGTGGGGGGGTATCTTTCAAAATGGAAGAGATGAGTCCGGCGATACTCTCACCGTGGAATGGGCGCCGGCCGGCTGCCATTTCGTACAAGAGAACTCCCAGCGAGAAGAGATCGCTGCGGTTATCGAGGGGACGTCCCTCGACCTGTTCGGGCGACATGTAGGGAATCGTGCCCATCACTACCCCTTCACGAGTTTGCAGCTCTGTCGAGACTGTCAAATCGGTGTCGGGATCCTCTGCGCTGTCCGCGAGCTTGGCCAGACCAAAGTCCAGGACCTTCAACCTCTCCTCCGTTGTCACCATCACATTGGAAGGTTTGAGATCTCGATGGACAATTCCCTTTTCATGGGCGGCGGCCAATGCTGCCGCCAGCGCTTCGGCAATTGTGATGAGGCGTTCGACCGGCATTCCCCCTTCCGGTATGAGCTTGTCGAGTGTCTGCCCTTTGACAAGCTGCATAGTGAGGAAGTGGACACCTTCGGTTTCCTCCACAGAATAGACTGTGACGATTCCGGGGTGATCGAGTGCGGCCAATGCCCGGGCCTCTCGACGGAAGCGCTCGAGACGTTCAGGACTCGCGGCCATTTCGGCGGGCAGCACTTTAAGGGCGACCTCGCGGCCGAGCTTCATGTCGGTAGCACAATACACCTCTCCCATCCCCCCTACCCCGATCGAGGCGGTAACTCGGTAATGTGCGAGTGTTCGGCCTATCATTGAAGCGATTCCATTTGAAGATTCTTAAAGAGATCCCAAGTTATCATCTCTGGGTCCCGGTGGTTCTCGGATTGCCAGTGGACATCCTGGTGAGCCGATGTTCTCCCCCGTAATCCTGTACCTGGAAGAAGGATGATCCGATCAAGAAAAAGAATGCCGTTTATCTTACCAGATCGCAATTGCGCTCATTGGCAAAAACCTCATTTGCCGGCAGAAGGTTTTACAGACTCAACCGACAGAAACTCGAGCTGTTTCTCAGCCGCGATCGGTATGGTCCCGACTTGCAGGTCGAGCGCCAGGGTTTCGGTACTGTTCGTGTCAAAAGCCGGCCAGTGCGGAAGTCCCTCTCCATTCGGATCACCAGTGCGGGCAAAGTTCACCCAGTAAGACGAGGCTGTGTCCGCCAGATTCCAGTCTGCTTCTAGCCAGGGTCGGTCCAGCATCTTGAGATTGTTGAACCAGTAAACGACATCGCTTGTATGGAAAGCCCCGAATTCCGGATGTTCCGGCCACGGTATAGCTCGGCTGAAGAAATAGGTATAAGCAGGTGCCTGGGAGGCGTTGCCTCTGAATTCGGCCCATTCGGCGGTCGCAATTCTCCCCAGGTCCCTTGTCGCCCTGCTTGCCATCTGAATGGCTTCCTCATCAGAGTTTGCCGGATACAAGTTCAGGAATCCTGTGGTTCGATCACCATACTCGGTCCTGGCCTGCTCATGAAACTCAGCCAACGTGCTCAGCCTCGGTCTCCGGTCATCCGCTGTCAGTCCGGCCATCGTGGGAACATCAGAATGCTGGCCCTTTGTGAGAATGGTGTCCATCGCCTCGGGTAGAAACCACCCGTCGACGATGGAACTCCAGTCGTTATTCGGTCGGAAGTCGGCAATCAGTTCCGCTGCCGGAAGTGCTCGCAGTCCTGCGAGATCCGATACCCCCTTGGACTGGGCGAATTCGACTCCCTTGGCCTCGGCCAGGTCCCTGGGAACAAATCGCGTCATCGTCGACATCCTGGCTCCACTCACCAGAATGGCTCTTTGGAAGAGGCCCTTTGCCAGAGGGGAAACGGAAAGCGCCTGGACAGAAAGGGCACCGGCTGACTGTCCAGACACGGTGACTCTTCCTGGGTCCCCTCCGAAAGCGACGATGTTTTCCTGGATCCATCTCAATGCAGCCACCTGGTCCATGTACCCGTAATTGCCGGACGCGTGATGGCTAGACTCCGCTGTCAACTCGGGATGGGACAGGAAGCCAAGTACCCCCAGCCGGTAATTGACTGTTACGACGATGATACCTTTGCGGGCCAGTTCCTCCCCGTCGTAGACATCAATCGAACCTGAGCCTTCCCGAAAACCACCCCCATGAATCCAGGCAAGAACCGGAAGCCTTTCCGAGACAGAATTGGCTGGGGTCCAGACATTAAGAAACAGGCAGTCTTCGCTGATCTCGGTCTGGTTCATGAACTCCTCGGTCCAGGGCAACCTGGCTTGACCTTCACCCGCCTGCATGCAGCTCGCGGAGAAGTGGGTGGCATCCCGGATTCCTTCCCAGGCTGCAGGAGGCTGGGGCTCCCTCCATCTCAGGTTCCCAACCGGAGGAGCCGCAAAGGGGATTCCTTTAAAAGAGGTCACCGTCTTATCCTCATTGACGGCTCCCTGAAGCCGGCCGTACCGGGTTTCGACGATGTTGCCGAGCGTTCCGACGGGGTCTTTCTGGACAGTACAGGAGAAAAAGAACAGCGTCGGTAGAACGATGCAAATCAGAAGTGCTGGTAACGACCTGGAAACGCTTTTCATGGAGCAGCATGATAGACAAGAAACAGAGGGATTTCCTGCAAGTGTGATGGATTTCCAAACAGAATCGAGGCGTTTACCGGTTTACCAGGAGCGCCCTATAATAGCCCGGTTTACTTGTTTCCTAACTGTGCCGCTTCGTCTATGGCCGCGCCCGGCGAAGCCTGGAGGGCAACTGAGAAGTCATCCCTGCTTTGCGTAACGCACCAGCAGGAGTCCATAGCCGAAAACCAGCAACATTAAGCCGGCCAGGCAGAGCGCGAGCCAGAGAAAGAACCGGTCCACTAGTCTT
>CP070717.1:3477479-3482751 GCA_020350445.1 Acidobacteriota bacterium
AACCCGACTGCGATGCTGGCTGACCACATCAGAACCGCTCCAACGGCGCCTTCGACCCGTATCGACGGTGAGATCCCCTGGGACTTGGAGAATGTCATTCTCCGCTGTCTCGAAAAAGATCCCAATGACAGGCCGGAAAGTGCCGAGGTCTTGATCCAGGAGCTCTCCGCATGTCGGGATTCAGCCGGATGGCGCAAGGAAGAGGCATCCGTCTGGTGGAATCTGCATCTCGGCAGTCCAGGTTAGGCTCTACTCCGCCGCAGAATCGTCTCCTTCTGTCTCCTGCCCAGCCAGATCCCGAGAACCAGCCAGACCAGCGACAGGGGGACCGATACGAAGGCCACACCAGCCAGTGTCAATCCTGTGGCTGCCATCGATGCCCAGGCCCAGGCGCCAATTTGGTCACCCGCCCGGTAAACGAATGTGTCGATGAAACTCTTTGCCTTGTACTTGTCCTCTCTTCTCAAGACCGTAAAGAGTGTCTCGCGTGTTGGACGGGCAATAGCGAAGTTTGCCGCACGGCGAAGGACCTGGAAGATTACCAGGGCGAGCAGTGTGGGGGTGAAGCCGAGAAGGAGGAATCCGACCGCGCAGATTGCCGGGAGTATCGCCAGGGTAAACGCCACGCCAAGCCTTTTGACAATGCGCCCGGTAATGAAGATCTGCGTCACCAGGGTCAGAGCATTGACGAGAAGGTCGATTCGGGCGAAGACCGAGGTTCGAAGCGCCCGGCCCTCAAAAGTCTCGGCCACAATGCCGGCTTGCTGGAAGTATAGGAATGTCGCCGTAACCGTAAACAGGAGCATGTAACCCGAAATCCCCGCGAGGTATTTCGATCGAAGGATGTTGGAGATCCCGCTGAAGAGCCCTCCCCCGATCGGGCGGTCGAACCGGCCATAGCTGACATCATCGAAGTCCAGGGCAGGATCATTGATCTGCCCCTGGATGCCATCGACTGGTGGTGTCGAAAGATTGGCGGTCGCCGACGCGGAAAGCTTCGTCATGCTGTGAACCGCCAGTTCGAGCAGCAAAGCGGCCAGAATCAGGAGCGAGACCGGTGGCAGGAAGGAAGTCACCGTTGCGGTCAAAGCGGAACCCAGTACGCCTCCGAATGTCCCACCAAAGGCGATAAATCCAAACAGCCGGGTAGACTGCTCAGCCGAAAACGTGTCGGCCATGAAGGCCCAGAAGACTGAAACGACAAACAGGCTGAAGACCCCGGTCCAGACGTAAAAGAGCCTGCCGGCCCAGACATTGAGATCCGGTGATCCCCAGTTCAGGATGACGAAGAAGCCGAGCAGGGTCAGGATAAAGAAACGGTATGTTGTGGAGATGAACTGAAGTCGGGGCAGTTTCGAAACCAGGGCAGTAAAGACCGGGTTGGCGAAAAGCATCGCCAGAAGGGTCCCGGTGAAGAGCCAGGGGATATTCTCGACCCCGCCGGCAACGGCCATCTCGTCCCGGATCGGGCGCAGAATATAGTAACTGGCCAGAACGCAGAAGAAGTATCCGCAGGACCACCCCAGTGCCCGCATCTCATCGGGCTTGACGTCCACGATCTTCGGCAGGAACTTTTCTATCAACTTTGGTTGCGCGCCTTCCAGGCTCTGAGGACCTCGACCTCTCGGGCCGGATCGATCCCTGCCCTCAAGTCCTTCCTTCGTTCTTCTGGAAGAGTCTTGAACCAGTCAATTGTATCCCTGGACGTCTCCGCCAGGGGCCGGAAGGTGAGTCCCTGGGAAAGTGCAGCCGAACAGTCAACTCGGGAAAACCCTTCCATTCCCTCCGTGGGCGGAACCCAGACTGGCATGTCGGCCCACGGTTGGACTTCGTGCTCCGACAGAAATGCGGCATCGACCCAGGTAAAGGAGACCTCAGAACTCGTAACGGCACGGATCCCGTAGAGCATTTCAGCCATTGATAGCAGGGATCCAGGCCCGGTTGCGTTGAAGGTGCCGGCGGTCGGGCCTTCGGCCATTCGAATCATCCATTGCGCCAAGTCTCGAGCATCGATGATCTGGACAGGGTCGGTCGGATTGCCCGGAGCGAGTACCTCTCCACCCCGGTCGATCCGGACCGGCCAATAGGTGAAACGATCGGAACGGTCACCTGGACCCACGATTAGCCCCGGACGAATCACGGTGCATCGTTCTCCGAACACCCTTCTAGCTTCCTGCTCGCAGAGTGCCTTGAGAGGTCCAAAGGTCGCACCTGTGATTTCTTCCACCGTGGGGTCGTCAAGTGTTCCAACTGGAGCGGTCTCGTCCATTCCGATGATGCTGTTATCCGAGTAGACCGAGATCGACGATACGTAGATGTAGTGGGCGGCTGATTCCCTCAACAGCTCAGTCGATTGGCGCACCCAGCGGGGAATCGATGCCGAATTGTCGATAACGACATCCCATTGGCCACCTCTAAGGGACTCGAGATCATCATTACGGTCGCCTCGTAGCTTTTCCACTTCGGGAAACAGGTGGGGGTTGGTCTTACCACGATTGAAAAGAGTCAGTTGGTGACCCCGGTCGAGTGCGTAACGGACCTGGTGGGGACCAATGAAGCCGGTCCCTCCAAGAATTAAGATCCTCAAGGGGCGCACCGCGCCGGACGGGCTCAGCCGTTCTGCCTTGCTACTTCTCAGGTTGCCGGCAGATACACCCGCAACCACCAAACTCTTTCTTAGAAAACTTCTTCTGGATTCCACGATTTCTATGACTCCTGATTCCTGCAGGCGCAACTCCGAGTGGAACCTTCAGGTCGAGACACTTTGTCAAAGTTGGCCCGGCTTTGGACCGGACTCGACTCAGCTATCGGTTCAGGTCCCAGACCAGGTGCTGCAACTCCGGGAGGATCAGGCGTTCCCAGGCCAGCTGAACCGCTTTGGGCGAGCCCGGAGTCGCAAAGACAAGCGTACCCCGGTAAATTCCGGCCGTGGCCCGTGACAGCATTGCCGCCGATCCGACCTGTTCAAAACTCAGCATCCTGAACAGTTCTCCAAAACCTGTAATGACCTTCTCGATTCTGCCGCTGATCGCTTCAAAGGTTCCGTCACGCTTTGAGATGCCGGTCCCGCCGTTAAAAAGGATGACCTGGCTGGCCGGTGCCGCCAGTTCCTCCAGGATCGAACGGATCTCGTCCGGCTCATCCGGCACGATACGGTAGGCGACGACCTTGTGGCCCGAGGCAGCCACCTGCTCAGCCAGGTATTGTCCGTTTACGTCCGTATCCCGTGTCCGCGAGTCACTGACCGTGACCAGCGCAATACTGATGGGGCCAACATCTGAGGCCTTGGATTTATGGGTGGAACTGCTGTCCAACATCCTCAGTCAGCAGGTGGAGGAACCGGCAAGTCGGCAACCGCCGTGTCTTTCCACTTTTCCCCTTCTTCAACCAGCATGACCGGGATCCCGTCGCGAATTGGATACTTGTAGCCGTTGTCCTCGCAAACGAGCCAACAGTCGTGAACGAGGGTCAGGCGTCCGGGATCATCACCGTACTCGGTGGACTGAACCGCGACCGGACACCGGAGGATTTCAAGCAATTCAGGGTTCACTTTTGTCTTAGTTTCTTCCATACCAGTACTCTCCGAAGTTTTTTTCTCCGACAATTCGGCCGAATGATTCGTAGCGTCGAACAGCCGGACAGGTGTTCACAAATACTAAACTTTTTCTTCAGCCCGGAATCTTACCCGGGAGGCCACATCAGGGCCCTTCCGCCCAGGATGTGAAGGTGCAGGTGGTGGACAGTCTGACCTCCGGCCTGACCCGTATTCACCACGACCCGGTACCCATTCGCTTCGATCCCTTCGGCCCGTGCGATCTCGGCAGCCTTGAGGAACAAGTGTCCCATCAGCGTATGATCTTCCGGGCCTGCGGCCGCCATCGAAGTGATCTCCTTTCTCGGAATCAGGAGAATATGGACAGGGGCCTGGGGATTCACATCCCGAAACGCCAGGCAGTGCTCGTCTTGGTAGACAATTTCTGCCGGGATCTCGCCATCAATGATCTTTTTGAAGATGGTCATGCTTAATATCGTGGCGTTTTTGCGTAAAAAGTCAAAGGATTAATCGGAATGCCCCAGTTCCCACAGCGTGGAGCGCGGACTTTTCAATCTCGACCGAAACCGGTAGGATTCCCTGCATATGGGTCGCTCATTCTTCGAAGGTACCAGGAAGTGGGATCGGATCAGCCTTGCCGGAGCGGTGTTCCTCGGGGTAATCCTGATTATCGCAACGGTCGGGAAGGTTCTGGATCCGGTCGTGTTTGTTGAACAGATCCGAAAAGAGGGACTCGAGGTCTTCTTCTCGGCGAATACGGTCGCACTGATCGCTCTTGCCCTCGAGATGGGCCTGGGATTAGCCCTCGTTCTCGGAGTCCGGCATCTGATTGTCCTGTTGCCGACCAGTGCCATGGTGGCGTTCTTTCTGTTTCTGACCGCCCGGACCTATTGGATGGTGCTCACCGGTCAGCGGGAGGATTCTTTCGATTGCGGTTGTTTCGGTGTCTTTCTCCAGAGGAATGCCTCGCAGGCCTTTTGGCAGGATCTGTTTCTGCTGCTCCCGGCGTTGCTGCTGATCTATTGTTCCCGTGAGGCGATCTATCGATGGCCAAAGACCTGGAAGTTGGTGGTCTCGGCAGTGGCCGCATTGGTGATCGTGATCTATACCGCCGGGTTTGCCGGTATGCCGCCCAGCGATATCGGCGGATATGTCGAGGAAGCGACCGATGGAAACAGGCTGCAACCGTCGCAGCAGTTCGTCCTGTACGTCGATGGAGAAGCCGACCCCGAGGGTGAAGTCTATGAGTCCGATTCCTCGCTGCAACTCCTGTTAATGACCCCCACCTTGAAGACTCCATTGCTGCTCGATGTCTTGTCGAATGGAGTGAAAGCGCTGGAAAGGTCATTGATCCAGAAGCAGGCGGATGGCAGCGTTTTGCTTGAAACCCCAGCTGAACTCGAGACCTTAACGCAATTCTCGATCGGTGCCGCTGGCCTGAGTTTCGAAGTCGAGGGGCACCTGTTGGAATTGCGATCACCGTGACCCGGCCGTCCCGGCCGGTTACAACCGAAAGCCGGACCTAATTTCCCGTGTAGGAAATCTGGCATTTTGGACCGCAGCTGATACGGCTGCCGACGGAATTCACCAAAGAGATAAATCCTAAATCTTAAACAAGCAGCAAGCACCAAGGTTCAAGATCCAACCCCGGGGTGTGAGGTACGCTGGTTGACGGTCTCCAGCCTCCGGTCTCCAGTCCCAAGCCCCAGAGGCAAGCGG
>CP070717.1:3482851-3485436 GCA_020350445.1 Acidobacteriota bacterium
CACATTCCCTGCTGACCTGGGGTTTTGAGCCCAACGATCGGCACGAAGAGGCCCGGATGGCCCTCTGCTCGTGCCTTGGGAGCCAAGGTGGGAATTGACCTGCGCAAAACGGATTCTTTTCATCCTTTCCACTTTCTCCGAGCCTATCCGGACAACTGTCCCAGTTCTATCACTCAGAACGCTGGCCCCACTCTTAACGCCAGACGACCAACCGAAGTCCCTGAATCGAAGTCGATTCGTCGCAGCAGTTCGACTGCTCCTTCCTACCTTTTAAAAACAGTGTCCCTTTGGCTGCTTGTGATGAGTGTCCCTTTGGCTTCCCTTTGGCTGCTTGCGCCTTTGTTTGCTTCTCTGCTAGCAGACAGTGTCCCTTTGTGTGCTTGTGTTCCAGAAGGAGTCACTCGACAATCTTCGGAGGGACCGCAGAGAATTGATTCAGCTGCGCCTGGCCGAAGATCTGCTGAGCGACAAGTGGTCGAGTGGACTCAACGACGATGTAACCTCCCACGACAGTTGCAGCACTTGGCACCAGTTCAGGAATCAGGCCGGCCATCCGGTGACCAGCGGCCAACAGTTTGATAGCAGAGCCTTTACGTTGCCCTGAAGCATTGTAGACATTGATGGTTATCTCGGTTTCTTCCGTGTCGGGGTTATACAACGCTAACCCAGTGAAGAAATCCAGGGTCGTTGCCACCTGGCTGAATACAGCGCGTGTGACCTTTTCGGTCTGTAAAGGCATCGAAGCAGCATACTTGAAGCCTATTGGATCCCCGAAAAGGACGTCTCCCACCACCCCCGGGCCATCCGTTTCCACCCGGATCGACCCGACCGTCAGTTCAGAAGGAGTCGAGAATCCAAAGAACGTTCCCATGTCAACTTCTACTTGCTGACCGACTTCCATTAGCAAGGTCTGGTACGGTCTCAAAGCCGCGCCGGTTCCCCCGACAGGTGTTATCCTGACGTTGCGCACCTGATCACTCACATTGATCAGCTTCAAGTCAGTATAGATACTGCTTGCGTCTGCCAACTGAGCGGAATACAATTCCCCTCCCATGTTTCCGGGACTCGCACCGAGACCGATCACGGTTCGTCGATTGGGCAGTTCGATCAGTTCGAAGGCGACGACGCCCTGCCCCTCTATCACAACGATCTTCACGTAGCCTCCAGAAACCTGCGGCTCACCAAAAATCCCCGCGACAGAATCGTATACAAAACCCTTCGCTGGGAGCGTCTGGGAAACTTCAGCCGAAGCGCTCCGGTAGCTTTCATTGTCACTCGCCCCATCCAGGGTGTGAAGTGACAGGCGAACAGTAACCGGGCCGTCTGTTGGATTGGCGAGACTAAGGAAAGTCTTCGCTTTCTCACCCCGAAATCCAGACTCCCCCTCGTAGACTCGAGTCAGATAGAGCTCTCGGTAGTGTCGATCAAGCGCAATCGAGCCATCCAACTGCGTCAATGTAGAATCACCAAACTGGAAGAAGCTTCCCAGTTCCGCATTTTCCGATCTCAGTTCAATCCATGCGCTCTGATTCTGCTGCGGTGCGGAGAAAATCTCTGCCGCCGTTTTGGCCAGCTGGTTCTGAGCTGGAATGAGAAATGCCGATGGATTCTTACCCAGAGAAAGTGTCTGGCCTCCTGGGCCGAATGCCTCGAATTCGATATTGGCTGCTTCTGCTGAGTAATTCGAAACGGCGATTCCAAGAAAGGTTCCGGTTCTCGTCTGGTAGAAGGGGAAATACAATTTAGAAAGCGGAACCTGGAGAGATCTCTCAACCAGGTTCCCAGCACCGTCATAGGTGTAGGAAATCATTCTACCGTCATCGTAGTTCACGGCCACCAACTGACCAGTCGAATCGTGGTCGTAAGAGATCCCCTGACTCCAGCCCGAATCAGCCAAAGAGTTGAACTTGGCATGCACATACTGAGCGGAGCTCAGCGCCACGACACAACTCCCATACCCTGAGCAAGCGCCCGACCAGCCTCCGAAACTAGCACCTGCAGCAGGATTGGCGGTCAAAGTAACGCTTGTCCCGGGATTGAAGATCCCAACACAATCTTGACCGCAGTCGATTCCAGAAGGCGAACTCGTGACCTTCCCATCACCCCTGCCAAACCGATTAACAGTGAGAGCAAGCTGGTTCTGGACGGTCACTGTTACTGATTCCGAGGCCGTCTTCCCGTAATTGTCGAAGGCCCGGGCCTCCAAAGTGTGTACACCGTTCGCAACCGTGGCCGTATCCCAAAGGAAGACGAATGGAGGCTGGACGAGATCGAGTTGTTTCGTTCCGTCGACTAGAAACCTGACTTGGGCAATTTCCTCGTCATCGGACGCCGTGGCCTGCACCGGTACGGTTCCCTTCACCAGGGACCCATGATCCGGCTGCACCAGCGCAACCGTGGGCGGCTGAATAAGTTTGAAGGTCGCCCAGACGGTAGTCTTTTCGGTCATTGTCACTCGACAGACCTGTTCCGTTGAGCAATCGTCACCTCCCAACCATCCCTGGAACGAGGAGCCGTCAGCCGGCTCCGCAGCCAGAGTGACCTGGGTCCCTTCAACATACCCCTCGGTACAGTCGTCGGGACAG
>CP070717.1:3485536-3489667 GCA_020350445.1 Acidobacteriota bacterium
ACTCCGTTTTTTTCCGTCATAGCGAGACCGGATCTGGCGAACACACTCCAGGCCTTCGTCGATCTGTCCTTCGTAGAGCATTCCCACTGCGGCAGTGTACTCAAACCCTGTCATGACCTCGGTGAAGTAGGGGAAAGGGTCTTTCGGGCGGTCCTTTGGGTAGCTGGCCATTAAAAGAGCCGGTTCTTCAGCCAGGGCAAATGTCCGCATGCAGTTGAAATGGTCGTGGAGAGATTCTCGACGGTTGTAGCGATAGATACTCTGAAGTGTTGTCCTGATGTGGGATTCGTTCAAGAGATAGCCCAGTCCACAGACGTGGGCGAGGAACTGGCCGACGAGTTGATCCACCAGGCAGCCTGAAGCCAGCTGGTAGTCAGGTTTGGTCGGGTCGCTGGCTCCCATGCCGACCAGCAGGCTTTCTGCGACCTCGGAGCGATCCCTTGGGGGACGGACCTGGTGTTCGTAGTACTCTCCATTGAAGAGGTGGGCATCAACCCATCGGCGGCCCTGTTCGAAGAGTTGTCTGCAGGTACTGGCAAAGGCGGTCTCTTCGAGATAGCGGGCCATCTCTTCTGCCGCCCGCAGGGCACCGAGGTACCAGATACCCATCTGGGGATTTGGACCGTAGTACTCAACGTCCATGGTGTTGTGCTGGCAACCTTCCATGACACCGTCCCGGTCGGCGTCCCAGCCGCCGGGAATCCAGCAGAACTCAACGGCTTTACGGATTCCTGGCCAGAGCTTCCGCAACATTTCATCGTTTCCTGACAGCTGCCAGTCTCGATAGACTTTCATGATGCAGCCAAGCTGTCCGTCCGCCGCAGCTTTGCCGAATTCCTGTGAACGGGATAAAGGCAGGTGTACACGGAAGCTCATGAGCCCGTTCTTGTCGGTTGCATATTTGAACTCGACCTCTCGCATTGAGCAGGCGAGTTCGCCAAAGAGGAAGGCCGTTGCCTGTTCGTAGTTCCAGACATGCGTGCAGGATCCGTGACAACAGCCGCTGTTGTCGGCCAATCCTTCCCAGCCGAAGAAGTGGCCATCGGGTGTCCTGAAGCAGGTCTGGGTTCTGAGGGTGCTCAAGTTGAAAAGGGCCGCCTCTTTGACCTCCAGCGGAAGGTTGGTGTCGCAGAAGCCGGTGACGAATTCACGGGTCTTTTCGTCAAGTTCCCGGTGACGGGAGTGGACCACCAGGGCCGCATCCCAGGCATCCTGAAAGCGCTGAGTGTAGTAGTTGCCGATCAGGTCATCTCCTCCCCAGCCCGTGGACTTCCTGGTCCAGCTGTAACGGTTGGGGAAATGCCAGGAGATCATGAAGACAATCTCTCGGGTTTCCCCGGCCGGAATCGTTGTCTCGATTGCGAGGCTTGCAATGGGAACATCTTCCTTCCGACTGGGTCGGTCCTCGAGCCGTCCATCGGAACTGAAGTCATCCCAGAAGTCGAGCCATGCAGTACCCCACCTCTGCTGTTCCCAGCTGAGGCGGTACGAGAGTTCCTCGGGAGTCGGGGTGGAAAGGGCCATCGTCCCCCAAGCCTCAGCCTGGGAGTCCACTCCCGCGCTGTAGCAGAAGATTCCACGAATCGACTCGGTCTGCCTGAACGTGTTCTTGTTTTCCCGGGCGCCACTGGGAAAGGCATCCCCTTTCCAGTCTTTTGACTTCGTCGAGCCATCGATCCCGATGAAGTTCGGCAGGGTTCCGCAGATCGAAGCCTGGATCGGCCGAGCCGTGGGGTTGTTCAATGCGTAGGTCAAAATCGCAACCGGCAGACCACTCTCGTCCGGATCACCGGGAACGAGAGGATTGAACGCTTTCAGCTCCACCTTGAGGGGAACCTCTGGGTCTGAAAGGGAAGCCCTCCCGAAAGGATAAGCGGAGTCAAAGGTGCACTCCTCGAATCGGGGGAGGTTTTCGTTTGGGAAACGGCTGCCGTGACTGCCTTCATATGTTGACTGAGGGACCGGCCCCTCGAGTAAGCGGCAGGCCGTCTCGTTTCCGTCTTGAACGAACAGGCAGAAGAAGGGTGCAACCTCGCCCTGTATTGGAGTGAAGCCTTTGGCAGGGCGGTTCATAATCTCCCAGTCGCGGAGTCCGCCGGTACCGGCGAGTGAAACCGTTCCCGTTCCAATCCCCCCGAGTGGAAGGGCGATCCTCTCCAAATGCTCTTCATCGTAGTGGAGCAGGGTGGGCCATTCGGGATCCAGGTAGTGCCGATCGGAGCGAGCGGAGGCCGGGTCTTGAACCGTTCCCGGTTTCGCCTCCACCGTGTTCCAACTGTTTGCGAGTACTCCGCCGAGGCCAACCGATTTGACAAAGTCTCTGCGGTCCAGCCCGCAATGAGAGGTCTCTGGACAGCAGGGTGACCCGGTGGACTGTTCGGGTTCGAGTTCCTTCTTGAGCTTCTTCATCGGAATCTCCTCCGTTGATATGGTAGTCGGTATGAAGATTCATGCAACTCCATTCGTTGGCACGCTGCTCTTGGGGCTGGTGATCTCCTGCTCAGTCGAGAAGCCTGACCGCCCCATGGCCAGCCGATACGATGAGCGCTACCGGCCTCAGTTTCACTTTTCCCCAGCCGAGAACTGGATGAATGATCCCAATGGACTGGTTTACCTGGCTGGTGAATACCATCTTTTCTACCAGTACAACCCGGAAGGGACCCGTTGGGGGCATATGAGCTGGGGCCATGCTGTCAGTCCCGATCTTCTCCACTGGGAGCACCTTCCCGTGGCCCTTTCGGAGCAGCCGGGATACATGATCTTCTCGGGAAGTGCCGTCATCGACTGGAATAACTCGAGCGGTTTGGGGACTGTGGAGACTCCCCCATTGGTGGCGATCTTCACCGCTGCGGCAGAAGGGAATCAGTCTCAGTCGATTGCCGTCAGTCAGGATCGCGGCAGGACGTTCAAGGAGTATCCGGGCAATCCGGTCGTTGATCTGGGTGAGGCCGACTTTCGCGACCCCAAGGTCTTCTGGTACGAGCCCGGTCAGGAGTGGATTATGGTGGTTTCAATGGCCGCCGCGTTGAAGGTCCAGTTCTACGCCTCGAAAGATCTCAGACAATGGCAGTTGTTGAGTGAGTTTGGCCCGGCCGGCGCGCAGCAGAAGCCGAACTGGGAGTGCCCCGACCTGTTCCCGGTTCTGGTCGATGGGCAGCCGGGTGTGACTCGGTGGGTACTCAAGGTCGACCTTGGTGCGAATGCGATTGCTGGAGGTTCGGGTGGTGAGTACTTCGTCGGAGGGTTTGATGGCAAGGAGTTTAGGCCCGATTCTCCGATCGATGTGGTGCATTGGGTCGACTACGGGCCGGACTTCTACGCTTCGCAGTCCTGGTCAGATATCCCTGCGGAAGATGGCCGTCGGATCTGGGTCGGTTGGATGAACAACTGGGCCTATGCACAAGACATTCCGACGCATCCTTGGAGGAGCGCGCAGTCGATTCCGCGTTCCTTGAGTCTCAAGAAGCGGGGCGAGAACTGGAGGCTTGCTCAGGAGCCCGTGGTTGAACTGCAGCAGTTGAGGATCGCTGAGGGGGCATTTTATCTGGAAGGGAAGTCGTGGAAGGAGGCTGCTGCCGAGATAGAGCGGGCTCGAGTCGCGGGGGACTTGCTGGAGATTCGGATGTCGGTCTCCGGTTCTCCCCGTAAACCGTTCGGTCTTTCGGTGAGGGAAGGCGAGCAGGAAGAGACTCGGGTTGGAGTCCAACCTGAGGGGCCCCTTCTCTTTCTGGACCGGTCGGAGAGCGGCGATGCTAGTTTTTACAATGGTTTTGGGCGCCGGTTTGAGGCCCCACTGTCGGGAAGTTTGGATGGCGGACTGGATCTGCACCTGTTCGTGGATTCCTCGAGCGTGGAAGTCTTCGCCGATGACGGGACCGCTGTGATCACTGCTCAGATTTTCCCACGTCGAGAGAGTACCGGAGTGTCCCTGTTTGGGGAAGGAGACGATCTTGTCGTCGACCGTCTTGAGATTTGGAAACTCGGGTCCGTCTGGCGTGAAACTGCGAGGGACTGAGTCTCCATTCAGGGCGCGTAGGAGCGTTGCATGAACTGAACTGGAAGGAACTGCACTTCGACCCTCAATCAACTCAATGGGGCTGCTTCACCCCCGTGTCCGATCCAAGACCTGGA
>CP070717.1:3489767-3514285 GCA_020350445.1 Acidobacteriota bacterium
AACTGTCGGGCGAGCCCAATCTCTCGATATTGCTGTCGATAAGCTCCAGGGCCTCCGGGTAGGCCTGCTTCTCGAGATAGTTCTGGGCCTCGGTAGCGACCTCGTCCTCGGACTTGCATGAAACCTGGGTGAAAGCCACAAGAAGAATCATCGACACAAAGATTTGTCGCACGAGAACCTCCCAGTCTGGCAAGGACTGGATTCCTGAATTAGAGAGCAAGTTCGATCGCCGCATGAGTTATTAGCAATTGAAACGAGTAGGGGTGACAAAGGTTCCCTGATTCCGACCTTCGACCGGAGGCTTATGAGACCAGGAAGGTTGAAGACCGAACCGCTCAGCTCGCCGGAACCCTCAGTAGCGGCGTTGAACGATGGTCTCAGTTGCTGTCAAGCATCTTGACGCCGCCTCTTGAACAAGTAGAAGACCGGGACACCGAGAGCCGTGACGAAGAGGGCGATTGAGGAGACCACTGGGCGCTCGAGAAAGGCGAGGATAAGGATGCTCGTACTGGCCACGATGTAGACCAGTGGGACAATAGGGTAGCCGGGCATACGAAACGAACTGCCTCCTGACCTTCGCAGCTTGAAAACTCCGAAAACCACCAGGATCGGAAAGATGCCCAAGGAAAAGCCCATGTAGGTCAGGACCTGTTCAAAGGTTCCGAGTACGACCATAACCGCCGCGATCGCGCCCTGGAGAAGGATCGACCAGTGCGGGACCTTGTAGATGGGATGAATCCTGGCGGCAAAGGAAAAGAAACAGCGATCCCGAGCCATCGAGAAATAGACCCGCGGGCCAAGGATGATAAAGGCACTGAGCGATGAAAACAGGGCGAAGAAGATCAACAGGGAGATAACGGTCTCAAATGCGGGTCCAAAAGCCCGACCGGCTGCCAGGCCCGCAACAGAAATCACTCCTTCCATTTCACCCGCCGGGATCGAAACGACGTAGAACAGGTTGATCGCGACGTAGAGGACGACCACGAGTGCCGTTCCAATCAGCAGCGATCGCGGCAGATTGGTCCCGGGATCCTTGATTTCCGAGCCAATGTAGGCGGCTGCATTCCAGCCACTGTAGGCGAACATGATCCACATTAGCGACAAACCGATGACCTTCCAGCCCGGAAAGTGGGCACTCGAGACCGACGTCGAGAGACTTCCGGATTCTCCTGAACCAGCGGCCAGACCGAAGAGAACCAGTCCGATGATCAGTCCGACCTTCATCACGGTCAGCACGTTTTGGATGCGGGTTCCGAAAACGATTCCGCGGGTATGGATCAAGCTGAACAGTATAATGACCAGGATCGCGAGACCCTTCTTCACGACAAGAGCTTCGACTTCTCCATCGATCAATCCGAGAGAGAGGAGACCGGGGAAAGCCCGCGTCAGATACTCAATGCAGCCGATGGCTGAAAAGGCAATAGGGGCCGAGAATCCGGCAAAAAAGGAGAGCCAGCCGCTGAGGAATCCGAGGACGGGACTGAAGAGCCGGGATAGAAAGACATACTCTCCTCCGGCCTCGGGAATCGCCGCGCCGACCTCACCGTAGCAGAGGGCCCCACAAAGGGCGATGATGCCAGCCACGATCCAGAGAAGGATCATGAGGAGCGCATTCTGAAGATCGGCCATGAGCAGTCCCGAAGTCGTAAAGATTCCGGCCCCGATCATGTTCGCTATGACGATGCTGGTGACAGGGAAGAGGCCGAGCTTCCGGGATAGACCATCTCCGCTATCGGTCAATTTCTGCGTTCCTCCACTTTCGCTGCTTTTGCCAACTATTCCGTAACCTTGTAGCTGATTGACATGCCACCCCCGCGGCTGTCGATGGTCGTCTTGAGGTTCGGAAGGCTAAGAAGGTATCGCGTGTACTCCTCGTTCCAGCCGCGGCCGCGACCCGGCATCGAAACGTTGTGGGTCGTGTAGCAGCCACCCACGACAAGCTTGGGGAGCAGAGCGTCGAGGTAGTTTCGGTACCAGCCCTTGTCGGCATCGCTGAAGACAAAATCGAAGGGGCCTTCCAGGGTGGGAACCAGCTCATGGGCATCGTCCAGGCGGGCATCGATCAGATGGGACAGCCCGGCTGTCTCGAAATTCTTGAGTGCTTCCTGATGGCGACGCCGGTCGATATCAATTGTAGTCAGTCTTCCACCGGTCTTACTCAACGCCCAGGCGATCCAGATCCCGGAATGGCCTGTTGAGGTCCCGATCTCGAGCGCCCGGGTATAACCCTTCTCCAGGATAATGTCATGCAGCGTCTGTCCGTCCACCTCCGGGACATTCATGTCGCGCCAGTAAGTCGAATCCAGGAGCTTTCGAACTTGAGTATCGAGGTCCTTCGATTCCGCAAGGCCCGCTGGAGAAGTGCAGGCGAGGACGAACAGCATGACCAGGACACCCCCGATGACCCAACCCCTATGAACCCCGGTGCCTTTAGCCTTCTTTTGCTTCATTCAGAATCCTCCACCGCTCCGCTGAACAGGTATCTTCGCACCGGCTACAGTGGAGCCTCTCGACTTCTTCCGGATGATGGGGAAGACGGTCCGGTCGTCCCTCACTGCTTCAAGCTGAAAACCGTAGACTCGACGGCGAGGCGTTCGCCCTGCTCGGCCCAGACTTTGACCTGGTAGAGTCCCGGTTCCAGATCCTTCGTCGGAATCGCGAACAATGCGGCAAGTTTGCTGGGATTCGACTGGGGCACCAGTTCCGGCGTCCCCTTGAAGAGTGCTTCTCCGTTCTTGAATACGGCAACGGTCAGGTCGGCCGTTTCTGAAGCAGATTCATCGGCATAGACCCGGCAATACACACCAATTTCACCTGCTTCCTGCGCCGGAATATCCGGGCCAAGATGAGGGACAATCCGAAGATCTCCATACTTCAGCGGGGAAGAGATCAGCCTTTCCAACTCAGAAAGCTCTTCCAGTTCTCCGACAACGACCAGGCTGCTCACATCGATTCCTGGACGCGGTGAGGTGACCATCAGGACCTGGCGCCGCGTCGAGCTCTTACGTGACAAATGATCGTGCGCGGCGAACTCGACGTGATAGCGGCCTGGCGCCGCTTCAAACGAGCGCTGGAAAAGCAACTGCCCTTGCTTGAGCTGCTCCAGTTCACTCAGGGGGCCGTCGAGGGGGTATTCCCGGCTGAATTTGACCACTGTTTCATTGGCCTCATCTTTGACCAGCGCAAGAATCGAGAAATGGCCCTTATAGCGCTGGGATGCTTCATCCAACTCAAACTGAATCGCGTCAAAAGGAACACTGACGGCGACGATTTCTTCTCGCTTTCCATCTTCTTCGTCAAACCGGAATGCCTTGGCATAAAGGGGGAAGTCCCGGGGAAGATCTCCACGGCTCAAAGCGGCCATAAGGGGCACTTCGTAACCCTGAGCGGGTCCGTCGGCCGAAGGGGGAAATGGATAGTACCCATCCCTCGCCTGTACGGTCGTTCCTTCCCGGTCGACTTCGATCCGGATTTTTCGGTACTCGGCATCGGTGTAGTCGGCTTCGGGCAGATAGGCGATCTCATAATAGACCCGGAGTTCATCAGAGATCCGCTCCATCGCTCGGGAGGTATCGTTCGTATTAGCGGTCAGGAATCCTCCCGTACTTCGCGACAGATCGTCCAGGGTTTCCTGGACATTCATCCGGATACTGTCTTCAGCCGTTTCGAGGGAACGCATTTCCTCTGGCCCCACCGGCCCCCTCCCTCGATCACCGGACTGTGAGGCAGCCCGGCCCGAAGCCGCATCCGCCGTTCGCGTCGCAAAACCACCCTGGATCTGGGACTGGCTGAGTGATGCAGCTCGCCCGAGAGCGGCCGCGCCACCACTCGACTGGGACTGACTGGTCAACCCACGTGCATCGATCGTATAGATACTGACATTCGCCAGGTTGGCAGTACTGATCGTGTTTCGAAATCGATAACTGAATCGTTCCGGGATGTACATTCCTTCGGAGAGGTAGACGACACTCTTGCGACCACGAATGTCCTTCTGCCCACTGACGAGTGCATCCAGTGCCTCCACCGCCGTCAGGCCCGGAAACTCCGTCTCGACGGATCCCGAGTTCTCAATAAGGTGCTGTAACAATGATCGTTCAATCAGGGTCTGCATTTGCTCCGGCGAGCCCGACTGGACTGCAGCTGTAACTTTTTCCCTGAAACTCCGGCCCGATTCGTCGTCCTCAGCCGAAACTTCTCCATAGAGCTGACGGGAGCGTTCTGCTATCTCATCAAAACTACCCGAGGTCGCCACCTCAATCGCTTCACGAACTCGGTTGAAATCCTGTGTGAAGGGAGACAGCGGCCGCAGGCCCTTCTCACTGGAGAAGACCCCAATATAAGTATTAGAAGGAAGGTCCGACTTCAGAAGATCCTCTCCCGTCTGCCTGGCAAATCGCCTGCTTTCGTTGTCGAGACGGTCAAAAACCAGACTGATGAGATTGCTCTGTTGAGGATTACTAGCTCCTGAGGCTGCTGCAGCATCTCGCCCCCGCCCGCGATTCGAGGACTTTCCCGACTTGGAACCGTCGATAAAACGAACGCTCTGGACAACCTGTTCCTTTTCATTCTCAAAAACACGAAACTCACCTGGACTCAGATCGGTGACCAACCGTCCCTTGGAATCACGGACGACGAGGTCGATGATCACCGCTTCGCTGACGAGGGAGATGCGCTCAGTCGACTCCTGTGACTGCGGCAACGTGACAGGAGTCATCAGGTAGAGAACTGCGAGAGCCGGGAACATTCCAACAATAACCTGCGTAACACGTTTAGCCACCTTCATAAAGGCTAATGCTATAGCTTTACTGAAACCGTTTCAAACGGGATATACTTCGGGGTTGGAAAGTTGTTTGAAAGCTGAAAAACTGGAGAGTGGGCAAACTCAACTTGGGCAGCTGTCCTGAAAAATCGAAACTGGGGCTGGCGTTCCTTGGAGATCCATCGCAGAATCAGGAACGTCGGACGAGAACTTCTGATGCAATGAGCGATAAGGAGGCATGATGGCAACGGTCAATTTTCTAAGAGGGGTTCCGGCAGACGAAGCACTGGTACCAGTTGCAAAGGCATTCTCAAGGGAGTATTCGAACCTGCTCGACACCTACGGTGCCCGCCTGGTCCAATATCAGACGGCCGGATTGTCGGACTTCAACGGCTTTGTTCCCTTGAAGGAGACGCTGGCCCAGAGATTCAAGGTTAAAGGTGATCCCGCCAAACGCATGATCTGCTCGAACGGGGGCATGGAAACCTTTTCACTCCTGCTGAAGGCCTTTCCTCGGGGCAGTCGAGTTGCGACTGAGGCGTTGACTTATGACCGAGTTCTGGCCGACATAGCACGGCACGAACACCAGGTCGTTGGGGTACCACTGGCGGAGGATGGCGTGGACCTCAATGCACTCGAGAAGGCACTTGGTGAGGGCCAGATCGAACTCTTCTATCAGATCGGTTATCACCACAACCCTACGGGGCTGACGACTTCGATCGAGAACCTCAACCAGGCCGCGAAGCTCTGCGCGGAATACGGCGTTCTCCATGTTGTCGACATCGCCTACTTCGAGCTCCGATATGACGGCGTAGGAAACGAACTGGTCGACCTTGAAGCCTGTCCTGAAACTTCGATTATCGTGGGATCATTTACCAAGACCCTGACTCCGGGTGCCAAGTGCGGCTTCGGTGTCTTCCCTGAACGGGTTGTCGAGAAGATGACACCGGTTATTGCCAATACTCGTCTGAACCCGAACTATCCAACGCAAGCCGCGATCAATGCTTTGATCGAGTCGGGGTTCTACGATCAGCATCTCAACTACCTGGTCGGGCTCTATCGGCCACGAATGGACGCATTGAACAGCAGTATCGCAAAGTATCTGCCTGGCGTTTCAGCTCCCCATGTGACGGGCGGCTTCTTTGTCGGGATCGCCTTGCCGGGGATCAGCGACGAAACGGCGTTCGTCGAGGCTCTGAAGGAGAAGGACGTGGTTCTCGCGCCGCCCAACGTGTATGCGCCGGGATACAAGGAGGTCTACCGCAGCCAGACAAACTCGGCATTCTTCCGGCTGACCTTCCCCTTCTTCACTCCCGAGGAGAATGAACGTGGGATCGCCGCCATTGGAAAGACCTACGAAGAGATGAGCTGAGTCCTAGCGGAGGCGGAGAGTTTCCTTGCGGGAACGCTGCCCGTTGGTCCTGTTTCCCTTCCACACATGCCTGTGACGAAGTGTGGTAGAACAGGACGCCATGAAAAGTTCCAGACGCACCTTTCTCAAGGCGGGAGTGGTTTCTTTGCCAACCGTTGCCTTAGCGCAGGGCCAGGGCCTGGAGGGGCCCTGCAGAGCCCGGACTCACACCCTCCGTTTCGCAGTGGCCTCCGACGGGCATTTCGGTGAACTGGGGACCGATTTCCAACGGTTTCATAATGAGATGATCGGCTGGCTGAACGATGAATTAGACGGCAAAGGGTTGGATCTCGTGATCTTTAACGGAGATCTGGTTCACGATCGGCCCGAACTGCTGTGGGAGTTGAAGCCCTTTTACGACCGTCTGCGGGTACCCTATTTCGTTGTCAAGGGGAACCATGACAAGGCTTCACCCGAACTGTGGCAGAAGGTCTGGGGTTACGGGGAGAACTTTGATTTCAGTCGTGGTGAATACGGGTTCATCCTGGCGACAACGTCGGATGAGACGGGGGCCTATCTCTGCCCGAACGTCGACTGGATCCGCGCCGCTCTCGAACGGCATCGAGACAAACAGGGAGTCTTCGTCTTCCTCCATATCAGCCAGCATGGACTCACGAAACATGCTGTGGAATGCCCGGAGCTTCTCAACCTGCTTCGGGAAACCCCGAATGTGAAGACTGTCTTTCATGGACATGACCATGACCTGGATAATGTCATCTACACTCACGAAAAGGCCTTCTTCTACAGCGGCCATATGGGCGGAAGCTGGGGGACGAATTATCGCGGATATCGAATTGTCGAGATCGACCTGGCAGGTGTGATGCAGACATATCAGTGCAATCCGGCAGCTTTCATTGAGAACCGTACCCGTATCGGTGGTTGATAGTCTTTCGTCAGGAGTACATTTTTCTGAATCGGACTGCACATTTGCACCAGAAGTGAATAGCACAAGATCATTTGAAAGATTAGAATATGGGACAATCGTAGGTTACCGGCTCGGTGAAAGAAAACCTTGTTTTTTTGCTTTAAAGGAGAATCCTATGCGTTTCTTGAAGGCTCTAGTCGCAATGGTCTTCCTTCTGTCGATACCTCAGCTTTGGGCCCAGACCACTAAGGAGGTAGAAGAACTTCGTTCGGTAATGGAAGCGGATCGGTTGGATATCGTTTCCAAGAACCTCGAGCTGACTGCCGAAGAGGAGGAGAGATTCTGGGGGCTGTACCGAACGTATCGCAGAGACATGTCGAAGCTCGGGGATCGGGCGGCCGACCTCATTGGGCAATACGCTCGTAACTGGGGAGATGTGTCGGAGGAATTGGCTGAAAAACTTGTCCGGGACTACCTTCAGGTGCAGGTCGAACAGCACCAGATGAAGATGGCCTACATAGACCGATTCAAAGAGGTTCTGCCCAACAAGAAGATCTTCCGCCTGTACCAGATCGAGAACAAGCTGGATGCGCTCGTTCGTTTTGAACTGGCCGATTCGATTCCTTTAATAGAGTAGTCTGGTTCAGGCTTCCCGTACGGCTTGCCGCATTCTTTCGAGCGCCTGCGCCAGAACCTCTCGAGTGCAGCCAAAATTGAGACGGACGAACCCTTCTCCCCCCGGGCCGAAGCGACGTCCGTCACTCAGGGCGACCCCCGCCTTCTCGAGGAAGAAGCGGTAGGGGTCGGTCTGCGGCCCAAGCTGGCGGCAGTCCAGCCAGGCGAGATAGGTGGCTTCAGGCACGGTCGTCCCGATCTCGGGCAGGTTGCGGCTGAGGAATTTGACGAGGAAATCTCGATTGTCGGTCAGGTAGGCCTTCAGTCCGGTGAGCCAGTCTTCGCATTCCTGGTAGGCCGCCACGGCGGCAGCGAAGCCAAACAGATTGACATCGGGCACGATTCCAGCAGCTGCGGAACGAAACCGTCGTCTCAGGCTCGCGTCAGGAATCACGGCCAGACTGCAGCCTAGCCCCGGGATGTTAAAGGTCTTGCTCGGGGCCAGTAGCGTAATCGTCCGAGCTTCCACCTCAGGGGCGACTTGAGCGATCGAGCGGTGACGGGATTCACCCAGGAGCAGATCGCAGTGAATCTCATCTGAGCAGATCAAGAGATCATGGCGCAGGCAGAATTCGGCCAGGTGCCGCAGTTCCGGTTCCGAAAAGGCACGACCTGTCGGGTTATGCGGATTGCATAAGATGAACAGCCTCGTTTCCGGAGAAACTGTCCTCTCGAGTGCGTCGAAGTCGATTTCATAGCGTAGCCCGCAGTCCGAGGGCCGCGCGACCTGTTCAGCCGTCAAGAGCCGGCGCTCCTGGTTCGTCGGTGCTGAAAGAAACGGTGGATAAACTGGTGTGTTCACCAGAACGGCGTCACCTGGCGACCCGACGCCACGGGTTGTCACGTTCAGCCCCGTGACCAGTCCTGGAAGAAAGACGATGGCTTCCGGTTCCACTCTCCAGCCCTGTTCACGTCCGAGTCGTTGAACCACCAACTCCTTCAGAAGAGCCGGTTCCTTCCCATATCCAAACACGGGATGCTCGAGTCGATCCTGCAAGGCTCGGATCACCGGCAAAGGTGAGCTGAAATCCATGTCCGCGATCCAGAGGGGAAGGACATCGTCGCCGTACGTGTTCCACTTGAGGCTGTCGCTTGCGCAGCGCCGTGGTGCTTTGTCGAAATCATATTGCATCAAGCGCTGTATTGTACCGGTTTTGGCCGAGCCTCAGTGAAGAGTCGATCCAACAAAGCTTCAGCGGGGGGTACGATAATTGATCGAGATCTCTTGTTCGAGGTTCTTGATCCGATCAGAGGCGCGGGAATGGCTTCCAATGAAGAAGTTCGAGATCACATCGGCCTCTCCGTACTTCTCGCGGAAACGGCTCCAGAGTTGGGGTCCAGCATGAACGTTATAGCCTGCCTGACTGACGTAGCGCAGTCCCACCCGGTCGGCCTGGTCTTCCATATCGCGGCTGTAGCCACTTGACCAGACGGTCATCCCCAGAAGCGAAGCGATACCGACTGCTGTTCCTTTCTTTCCGTCCAGCGCTTCGGCGGCAACCATCCCGCCCAGGCCAAACAGTTGTGCCCAGAAACGTTGCTTTGCCCCACGCCGGGAATGTTCATGAGTGTAGTGGGCGAGCTCATGGCCCAGGATAATCGCCAACTCGTCATCGCTCATATCCTTCATCAGGCCTGAATAGACCCAGATGGCTCCGTTGCCCATCGCTGAGGCATTCCACTCCTTGGTTTCGACCACGCGGACTCGGAGGTCTTCCTGGACCACGTAGGGTGGAACCAGCTTTTTCATGATCAATCGAGCTCGGGAAACTTGATTTCCTCTCTCCTGGATCTTGCCGATGTCTTTCCGATCACCTTCCTGCCCCTGGTCGAACATGACGCCGTCTTTGACCCACTCTCGCTCGATCAGGTTGGTCGCCTTTAGAACATCCGCTTCGAACATCTGCATACCGTTCGGTTTCGCTTCGACTCTGGTCGCCAGAATTGAGCCATCAGGAAGTCGCCGGCCCCGCACCTTGACCTCAAACCCGAGGGGGATCGAACGCAAATTTCCGATGTTATCCCCCTTGAACTCGGTGTTCCGATCGGTCCGAACCTGCTGACCGTCGACCACCAGGATCTCTCCCAGGTGATACTCGGCATAAGCATTCAACTTAACCTTCTCACCCTCAGGATGCACCGGAAGGGATGCAGCCAGGAAAAAGGCAACCGTCAGGAAGGTACGTACGACTGTCATAATCCTTGTCTCCGCTAGCTGAGCAGCTTCTTGAAATTCAGATAATTCTGCCGGAGGGCATCGACCGGGTCGTGCCCTTCCTCCTCATATTCAACGATGTACCATTCGGTACCTGCCGGACCCTCACAGAGTTCGATGATGGTGTCCCAGGCGAGCTCATCATCCCCGATAAAGGCATCCCGCCTCTTCGACGAATACGGCTTGATGTGTATGGTCCCGGCCCTTCCGTTGTTTCTGCGCAGCAGTCCAACGGCATCGACTCCGGTCATCGAAGCGTTTCCTGTATCCAGCTGCAGGATGACTCTGGAATCGGCCTCATCAGCCAACATGTTCCAGAGCATCTCTCCATCGAAGCTTTTGAAGATGTAGTCGTGATTGTGATACCCCACCTTCATCCCGTCAGGTTCGAGATTGGCGGAGACCTCATTGATCAGTTCGACGGTCTTCAAGAAGGAGGACTTGCTGTTGCGCCGCTCTTCGCCGAGCCAACGAATAATCAAGTAGGGATTACCGATCGCCTGGTTGAACTCGATCGTCTCCTCGAGCTTGTCACCCAGCATATCTTCGAGCATGATGTGGGTTCCACAGCACTTCAACCCGTTCTTGTCCAGCAGAGCTCGAAGCTCCCTGGCGGAGCGGCCGAAATAGTCGGCAAACTCAACCCCTTGAAATCCGATGGCGGCGATCTGGGCAAGAGTGCCTTCCATGTCTTCAGCGAGTTCCCGCCGAACACAATAGAGTTGGACACCGATCGGAATCTGCTTTCTGGCGGCGAGCAGGGAGCTCAGGTTCATTCCAGCAGCCACGGCAAACATACTGCCTGCCTGCAAGAAACGACGACGGTTAAGTCCTGAGTTGAGACGTGTCATAACAACCCCCATAAGTACGTTTAGAAACAGTTTACAGAGATGCCTCCGAATCGCAAGGGTCAAGCCACCGCCTGGAAGTTTTCGCTGGATTCATTTCGCTAATCCGGGAAACGATACACGGCCGCACCAGCTGAGGACGGCTGACACTGCATTTCTTCACGGGTTTCCAGCATGTGATCCAGGTCGCTATGCGCCCCTCTCAGCGGCTATCAGTTTGCTCGCCTCGGACAGCTTCCTGAGCCAGATTTCTGCGCAGTTCCGCCATGAAACGTTCCCCGGGGTCGATCTTTTCCGTTCGATAGTCTTGAAACTTCTCCAGGAAGAGTCGGTGCGCCGGGTGTTCGGGAGCCTCAACATCCCGATATTCGGAGTGGGCAATCACGTACCGGATCGACGGGTGCCGGGCGGCCAGGTAGGCGATCAATTGCACATTCGCCCACACCTGGGCATTGGTCAGCGGTGACAGACTCGATCGATCACCCAGATCTCCTGTTCCCACGTTCTCGATTCCAATGGCTACGTGATTGAGTCCGATCGTGTGGCGTGCGATGACGGTTTCCGGATAGGAGCGATAGATTCGTCCTTCGGGATCGATGATGAATTGGACTCCGACATTGAGAAGACCGTTTGCCTTGATCGTCGGGCGGCCTGCCTCGATTTCAACCGGTCGAAAGTACTCGAGGGTTTCTTCCAGAGTCGGGATATCGGTGAAGTGAACAACCACCATCTGGGGGACGAACGAGATTCCCTCAACGGAATCGACCGCAGGCAGGGTTGCCAGGGTCTCCGGCTGGTGAATCCGAAGGTACTCCCTCGTCAGATCGATTCTCCGCTGATCGATTTCGAGCAAGTACGACTCATCGATTTCGGGGATCCCGCCGGCGAGTCCAGGAGGTAACAGGGCTTTCCTGTAATCGGGATGTTTCGGACAGGCCAGAGCGGTCAGGGCAAGCAATACGAGCAGATACCAGGAGGTCTGCCGAACAGTTGACTTCATGGTGCGTGATTCTCCCATTGAACTGGCATTGGATTATCGAAGAGGTTCGACACCGCGTTCGATCAGCCTGACCCCGAGACCGGGTCGATTATTCAGCCGAATAGTGCCGTCGATCAATGGGTGTCCCTCAAACGGATCATTCGAAATCAGGAGGTTACTGTCTAGGTCGACAAAGTCGGTCAGTGGCGCGATCTGGGCTGCCGCCGCAATTCCGCAGGAGGTCTCCACCATACACCCGATCATCACCTGCAGTCCGGCCGTTCGGGCTCGAGTCAACAAGTCCAGACCGGCAAAAAGGCCCCCGCATTTCATCAGTTTGATGTTAATTCCATGGTAGCCCTCCGGGATATCGGATACGCTGGAGGGATTGGTCACCGCTTCATCCGCAATCAAGGGAAGGGGACTGCGCTGCTTCAGCCAGGCGGAATCCTCAATTCTCGCAGCCGGCATCGGCTGTTCCACGAGTTCGACCCCCACCCCGGCAAGCCACTCGATCTGTCGAATCGCCTCTTCCCGATTCAACCAACCTTCGTTGGCGTCAACCCGAAGGGGCTGATCGGTTACCTTTCGGATGGCCTCGATCATCTCCCGGTCCTGATCGGTTCCCAACTTGATCTTAAGGCAGGCGAACTCGGCTGATTCCGAAGCCCTCCTGGCCATCTCGTCGGGTGCGGCTATGCCGATCGTTTTACTCGTCGGAGGCATTCTGGCCGGATCGATCCCAAGTAGGCGGTAGAGGGGAAGATCAAGTGACTGGGCCCACCAGTCGTGCAGTGCGATGTCAACCGCGGCCCGTGCTGAGGGACTTTGGGGGAACAGCTGCGGAAGACTCATCAGTACTGAACGGAGACTATCCGGCTGAAAGGCGTCAGCATTGAGGGTGTCGAGGGCAGCGAGCACTCCGTCAATCGACTCCCCGTAGCGGGGATTCGGTGCTGCCTCGCCGTAGCCTGTTCTTCCGTCTGCTTCGACCGAGACTCGGATCGTCTCCCGGAAATGGCTGACGCCACGGGAAATCCGAAATGGGTGGTGCAGTTCGAGCCGCTGGATAATGTACTTCCACATGACGATGTCGGGAAGATTATCGCCGAGTTGGAGGAATTGTGGAAGTCGGGTCAGGGCAGGGAAGAAGAATCCCGGAAGTTCAGCGACGACGTGCGCGTTTCTTGGCCGCCCCATCCGTGCCGGTGGCCTTGACCGGTGCAGTCGCTGAACTGGTAATGGTCCTCAACTGTCGCAGCGCCTTTTCCTCGATCTGGCGGATCCGCTCACGGGTCACCGAGAAATGGACTCCGACCTCTCCCAGAGTGCGCTCCTTACCGTCCTCGAGTCCAAAGCGTAGACGTACGACGTCAGCCTCGCGGGGGGTCAGCTTCTGCAGCATCCGGCTCACCTGGGCGTGCAGATCCACCTCAACGGCTGACTGCGAGGGAGATACGGTGCCCTTGTCAGCGATGAAGTCACCCAACTCACTGTCGCCTTCGACTCCGATCTTGCTCTCGAGTGAGACAGGATCAGCCGAAGCCCGCAACAGTTCCCGCAGCTTCGCTGGGCGAACCTTCAGTTCTCGGGCAATCTCCACGATCGAAGGCTCGCGGCCAGTCTCGCGCCGCATCAGCAGACCCGTTCGACGAGCGGCGTTGATCGTCTCGATCACGTGTACCGGGAGCCGGATCGTACGCGCCTGGTTCGCGACAGCCCGGGTGACCGCCTGCCGGATCCACCAGACCGCATACGTCGAGAACTTGTACCCTCGGCGGTAGTCGAACTTCTCAACCGCCCGCATCAGTCCGATATTCCCCTCCTGGATCAGGTCGAGCAGGTCGAGTCCACGATTGGAATACTTCTTACAGACCGAAACGACCAGTCGGAGGTTTGCCTCAATGAGCTGCCGTCTTGCCAGATTGGTGTATTGCTCGGCCCGTTGAATGGCTCGATCGATCCTCTTGACCTGCGTCGTGCTCACCGCCAGAAGAGCTTCTGCCGCAGCCTTCTCCGTCGATGCCATAGCACCGTCTTCGAGATCCTCGGCTCCATCCGGAGTCCGGCGCAACGATTCGAGACGGCGGACTTTGCGAGAGTATTCTTCCGCCAGGCTCGATAGGTAACCGGGACTCAACGCAAGCTCTTCCACCTGCCCACAAAGCGCTAGATGGATCTCTGCCAGGCCACGAAGTTGCTTGACCTGTTGTCGCGACTTGCCTTCCGCAGGCGATGGTTCGAGAGCGGATGCCAGGATAGCCTTTCTGAGAGACTCCATCTGTTCGAGTTGCACGCTCAGATCCACCAGTTCGCCAGGGCTTCCGGTCTCAGCGGAAAGAAAGAGTGCCATCGTCGCAATCTCACCCTGCTGGAACCGCTGCAGGCTCTCGATCAGGCGCCCGACGAGGTAAGGGGATCGGCAGATCGCTCGAATCAGGAGGCTCTTTCCGTTCTTGATCTGTTTGGCGAGTTCGATTTCCCGCTCCTTTGAGAGGAGTGGAACCTTGGCCGCCTCCTGGAGGTAAACATGGACCGAGTCCCGCGACTGTCGTTTGACCGGGCTCCGTCTCCAGTCGTCGGAGTCATAGAAATCTGACTCCGCCGCATCGAACTCATCTCCGTCGGAACTCTCCGAGTAACGATCGGGAAGAGCCAACGACGCACGTTCCCAGACGGCGCCTCTCCCAAACAT
Organism: Acidobacteriota bacterium; assembly: GCA_020350445.1. Lineage (GTDB taxonomy): Bacteria > Acidobacteriota > UBA6911 > RPQK01 > JAPXNP01. Next base: position 3,504,215 of record CP070717.1, read on the forward strand.
CTTTGCAGGGTCGTGTTCCAGTTCCATGTCTCGATTGGGTGCAGATCCCATAGGCTTCCTGAACAACTGCGTTTAAATAGTCTTACCTATTTTGATCCGCATTTGTTCGATAAGTTTCACCAAAAAAGGCGAAAAACTTTAGAAGTCTGAAAGATCTGGCGTTTCCCTAATCGGTCGGGTGGATTCCGAAGACCGTTGCGTAGAGCGTGGGAACCAGGATCAGCGTCAGTACGGTGGCGAATCCGAGTCCAAACACGATTGTCACGGCCATGGCGACAAAGAAAGCATCCTGAAACAGCGGAAGCATACCGAGCATGGTGGTGAGTGCGGCCATGGCCACAGGTCGGGTACGGCTAACTCCGGCCATCACGACGGACTCGTAAGGGTCCATCCCTTCCCGTATATTCAAGTCGGTCTGATCGATTAGAACGATGGCATTCTTGATCAGCATTCCAACCAGGCTCAAGAGGCCCAGAAGAGCCATAAAACCAAATGGATTGTTGGTCACGAGCAGGCCCACAACAACACCGATAATCGCAAGCGGGACGGTCAGAAAGATCACGAGAGGCTGTTTCAGACGATCGAAGAGAAGAACCACGATCAGAATCATCAGGATGATCACAGGAGGCAGCTTGGTGGCCAGAGCGGCCTGGGCCCGGGTCGAGCTCTCATATTCACCCGACCAGTCGAACTCGTAACCGTCCGGCAGGTTGATCTGAGCAAGGATCTTCGCCTCCAGGCGGGCACGCAAATCCTCCGAGGTTGTCACCGTTGGATCGCACTGCGCCTTGATGACCCTGAGCCGGTCATGGTGCCGGACGATCTGGTCCTCAAAGACGGTATCGATCCTCGAAACGACCTGGCTGAGCGGCACATTACGATTCGTCCCTGAGGCAAAGACCTGGAGATTCAGGACATTGGTCACCTCATCACGCTCGGATTCGGGTGCCCGGCTGATGATCGGCAAGAGATCATCCTCTTCCCGGTAAAGGCCCATGGTCTTACCGTCGTAGGCAATTTTCAGAGCGGCCGCAACATCCGCCCGCGTGACCCCCGCCATGCGAGCCGCTGTTTCGCTGAACACCGGACGCATTACCTTGACCTTCTGCCTCCAGTCGTCGCGAATATTGGCCGCGTCTCCTTCGTCGCGCATGATCTGCTTCGCCTGTTCGGCTAGATCGCGGAGCACATCGGGGTCCGATCCGCGGAACCGGGCTTCGATCTTGGCCGCCGGGCCAGGTCCGACTACGAACTTTTTGTACCATCCACGCGCCTCTGGAAAGCTTTCCGCAATGTGCTGGCTAATCTGCTTTCCAAGAGCCTCGACCTTCCGGTAATCATCGACCGAGATCATGATGTGCCCGAAAGAACTGTTCGTGTCCTCGGCGGTATAGGTCAGCATGAGCCGCAAGGCTCCCCGCCCGACAAAGACCGATGTCGAGGTCACACCATCCAGTTCCCGGACCCAGGCATCAAGTTCCTCCACCTGCCGCTGGGTCTCGTAGATGTGGGTTCCTTCCGGCAGCCAAAAATCAATGTAAAACTGCGCTCGAGTCGAGTCGGGGAAAAAAGACTGTGAGACGTAGCCGAAACCCAGCAGGGAAAGCAGGAACAGCCCCATAGCTGTCGCCAGCGTCAGCCAGCGTAATCGAAGGCAGGCCTCCAACAGACGCCGGTAAAGGACAAAGAACTTTCCGCCATAGGCGTCTCCCTGAGCTGCACCCTCGGGTGCCTTGAGAAACATCGTGCACGCGACCGGTGTAACCGTTACGGCAAAAACCCAGCTCAGCAGTAGAGACACCAGAATGACCTGGAAGAGAGAACGGCAGAATTCCCCTGTAGAGTCCTGTGAGACCCCAATAGCGGAGAATGCGAGAATAGCGACGATTGTTGCACCGAGTAGCGGCCAGGAGTTCTGAGCCACCGTCTGGATCGCTACCTTGAAACGGTTCTCCCCCTTCTCGATCCCGATCAATACCCCCTCAACGACGACAATGGCATTATCGACCAGCATACCGAGCGCGATGATCAAGGCTCCGAGGGAAATACGCTGCAGGACGACTCCCCACATGCTGAGGAAAACGAAGGAGGCGACGATCGTCAGGAGCAGAATGCCTCCAATTAGTGAGGCGCTGCGCCAGCCCATGAAGATCATCAGAACGATAAGGACGATGACCACGGCTTCGGCGAGATTGATCATGAATCCATTGATCGCAACGGTGACATCATCGGATTGGAATGAAATAGCGCTGAGTTCCATCCCCACCGGTGTCCTCGATTTGAGTTCGGCCAAGCGCTTCCGGACACCTTCTCCCATCCGGACGGCATCGCCACCCTGGACCGTCGATATCCCAAGTCCCAGAGCGGGCTTCCCGTCAAAGAGCATGATTTCATTGGGAGGCTCGGCCAGCCCACGACGCACCGTCGCAATGTCTCGAAGATAGACCAGGCTCTCCTGAGAACCGCCGCCCCGGATGAGGAGATTCTCGATATCTTCGACCGAGTCAAACATTCCGGTTGGGTCAAAGCGAATGTACTCTTCCGAGACCCGGAACCGGCCTGAGTTCTCCACCGAGTTTTGATAGCCCAGCGTCGCCGCGAGAGTCGCCGGAGTAATGCCCAGTTGTGACATTTGCGCCCGCGACATTTCAACGTAGACCACTTCGCTCTGCCGCCCCCAGAAATTGATCTTGGCGACATCGGACACGAGTAAAAGTTCACGCTTCAACAGGTCTGCGTAATCGGCCAACTCAGCCGTCGAATAACCTTCCCCGGTAATCGCCAGGAAGATCCCGAAGACGTCTCCAAAATCGTCGTTGACGATCGAGGGACCGGCTCCCGGGGGTAATTGAGTCTGAGCGTCTCCTACCTTGCGGCGCAACTCATCCCAGACTTGGGGCAGGGTGTGTTTATCGTACTTGTCCTGTACCTTGGCATAGATGATCGAAAGACCCGGCTTTGAAATAGACCGTACTTCGTAGAGCTGACCCAAAGCCTGGATCGCCTCTTCCAACGTCTCGGTGACTTCCTTCTCCACCTCGACCGGGGTTGCACCGGGATACTGCGTCATCACCACCGCTTCCTTGATGGTGAACTCGGGATCCTCGAGCTTCCCCAATCCGAAAAAGCTGACAACACCCCCGACGAAGAGCAGGAAGGTCAGTACAAAGGTAGAGGTCTTGCGGCTAAGCGATACTTCGGCCAGATTCATTTTCGCTCCCTCAGCTCATCTGTGATTTCGCGAACCTCCTGTCCATCGGCGAGAAAACTGGCACCGGCACTCACAATCCGATCCCCGGCTGAAAGCCCCTGACTCACAATGGCCGACGAACCGACCAGTTCCTGGATCGTCACGGGTCGCTCTTCGACCTGCATGGAACTGTTAACAACCCAAACAAAGGCTTCTCCAGTCGGGTCTCCCATCACCGAAGCTACAGGGACCGTAAACGTCGTCTCGGAATCAACGGCGGTCGTCACCAGGATTTCAGCCGTCATCCCCGCCAGGACAAGCCCTTCTGCAGGCTGGGGGGTTTGAAAGGTCACGGCATAAGTCCGAGTCGTCTGATCAGCCTGAGCCGAAACCTCGGTGACCCGGGCATCGAACTGCTGATTCGGGATCGATTCGAAGCGGGCCAGGAACTGGAACGGCTGTGTCGCACGACGTCCTCGGCTCACAACACTCTCGGGGATCTGGGCAACAATCTCCACGATCCGGATATCCTGCAGGCTGAGTAGAGGCTGTTGCGCCTGGACGAATTCAAAGTTCTGAACATAGGTTTCGGCGACGATTCCGTCATAGGGGGCCCGTACCGCTGTATCCTTCAGTTGGTCCTGTGCGAGAAGCAGTTGTGCCTCCATGCTTCGAATCCGGGCTTCCATCGCCTCAAGATCTTCCGGCCGGGCTCCCTTGCGCGCTATCTGGAGACTCTCTTCCGCTGATGCCACCTCGGCTTCTGCCACTTCCCGTGCTGCACGCCGCTGGTCATACTCGGCCTTCGAGACGTTGTCATTCTCATAGAGCCGTTGATATCTCCGGAAGGTGGCCGAGGCTTCGGTCAAGCGCGACCTGGTTGCTGCCAGGCTTGCTTCGAGCCGTCGAATATCTTCCGGCCGGGCAATCTGCAACGCTCGGTATTGCGCCCGGAGATCAGCCAGGCGCGCTTCCAGATTTCGGACCGCCGTTTCATAATCGCGTGGATCGATCCGGGCCAGAAGCTGTCCCTTCTTCACTTCCTGCCCATCATAAACGGGGAGTTCGACCAGGGGGCCAGAAACGCGGAACGAAAGCTGCGCCCGCTGGGCCGCTTGAACACTTCCGGGGAAGATCCGTGATCCCCCCTCGCTGGTAGCGCCCAGAGTCAGGAGTTTGACGGGCTGGATCGCTGTTGTAACCTGTACCTCTTCCTTGCAGCCCGTGAACAGGACCGCCAGGGTTAGAACAGCCGGTAGGACCATTCTCGAGAAGGGTTGAAGAAGTCCTCTCATGTCAGTTTCCCCAAATCGTTTCATTCGATTCATCTCTCAAGCGTAAACTGCCCGTTTTGCGGCAGGATTCTCAGCGACGGCGTAACTGGAATCCACTGTCCCGGTAAAAGGCGTTCAGAAGGGAAAGGAATTCCTGCCGTTCTGCCGGAGAACGGTAATAATCAAAGCGTCCGGAGGCTCTCTGAACCCCCATAAAATCAATCAGATAGGTGTAGACAGCACTGGCGGCCGTCAGATCGGCGACCAGGGCCTGGTTCTGAGCATCGATCAGACCGAGAATCCCGACCACGCCTTCTCCGTAGGACTGGGTGATCAGGTTCAGATTCTTCCGGGCGGCTTCCGCCGATCTTCTCGCCAGTTCAATTCCGATAAACGAAGCATTCGTCCGGAAAAGGGAAGAGCGCATTCGCTGCTCCACCCGCTGTCGCAAGGCTTCCCGTTGAAGATTGAGTGAGTCGAGCTCGATCCTCGCACGACCGAGACGGGCTGAACGGCCCCCACCTTCGAACAGTGAAAGCTGAGCAGTGACTCCAAGTTGCCAGGTATTGTGCAGTTCCGATCGGTCAGGAAGAGCGGGTTCCGTGCCCCGGCCATGGCTGTCGAAAGCGGAAAAGCCTCCCTGGAAATAGATGTCAGGCAGAAAGAAGGAGCGACGTGCTGCCTTGATTTCCCGCTCTTTCGCCAGGATGCCGGCATCCAACTGCGTCAGCTCAGGGGAAGCCTGGATAGCATGATCCACCTGGAACCTGCTGTACAACTCGAATCCTGCCGGACTGTCGACGTAAGGAGCCAGAAGGTCGAAGCTACTGTTGAGCTCGGGATCATTCAGTCCCGCTTCGAGCGTTTCAAACGGCTCATCTAAACGCTTGTTCAAAATCCGATTGACTTCGATCTCGGCCTGGGCCCGAAGAGCCTCGGCTTCCACCACCGCTTTCTGATTCTGAGCAATCTGGCTTTCCCATCGAAAAAGTTCTTCGCGACCGGCCGTACCAATCTCGACCCGGGCACGAGCGAGATCGAGATTGAGCCGGGTCAGCGCCAGGTTATCCTTCTGAATCCGCTCGATCGTCTTGGCATTAAGCAGGGTCAAATAGGCATTGGCTGCGTCAAGAATGGTGTCGAGACGGAGCTGTTCCCGTTCTCCAACCCGGGCATCCTGCAAGTTCTTCGCGATGCCGTAGTTTGCCCAGGCCCTGTCTGAATAGATGAGCTGGCTGCCCACGATATCTGCTCCGTACCGGGTTTCGCCGACACCGGGTAGCAGTTCCGCCAGGTCAGGATCGCGATAGGTCAAATCTCCCGACAGGCCAATCTGTGGCAGTAACGGTGACCGAGCCTCGCGTACCGATTCGATGCCGGCGGCAACATCACGATCAGCCGAGGCGAGGTCGAGATTCGTGACACTCGCTTCCCTGACTACCGATGAGAGAGAAAGTCTCCGCTGCGGCTGAGTTCCGGCGGCCCCAACGAGTTCCGCTGAGATCAGCGTCGTAAACCGGGGAGACACTCCAACAGCAGCGGCCGTCTCCATGTTGATCAGAAGGGCCCGCTCCCGTTTAAAGCTGGTCAGCATCTCACCGGCGTCCACGCCGTCCAGTACCTCCTGCATATTCACTGCAATCCGGCGAGCCCGGCGTATCAGATCATCCTCGGTCGCGACACTGGCCATCAGTCCCCGTTCGACGAGGGTTCGTCCATCGGCCGCAAAACTGGGAAGTTTCCTGTCCCGCAGCCCTTCGATCAGCAGATTGTACTGAGGATCATCCCAGTGGAGCAGAGGAGTGACATAGACCGCTTCTGCATCACCGGGGAGCGCCGCCAGGGTTGCGGCTGCAGAGTCGGTGGCTGCGAGAATCGAAATCCGTTCCTCTGGCGTCAAACCCAGAATACCGGGCAGAGTACCTGCAAGCTCCGGCATCGCTTCAGCCACAGGCTTCATCAGAATTACCGACAGCTGGGAAAAGGGCACGATCTCCCGGAAGACAGTGAGATCGTCTTTGAGATCCAAACCCAGCTCCAGGTAGTTCAGGTTGGGAACTCCACTGACACGATAAGGTTCACCGTAAGGATCGGAGGGATCGGGAGTCCGCACCTTGGAAGGAATCTTCCCGCCTTCGAGATAGGGCGCGAACGGCGCAAAGACAGGTTTCTGGAGGTTGGGCGTCTCGATAAATTCGTGGGCCGCCAAGATCCCCAAGGCGAGAACGAAGTCAATCTCTGGCGAAGTCAACAGTTTCTGCGCCGGGGCCTTGAGTCCTTCTCTCGTCCAGTTTCCCGTCAGCTGAAACGCCGCGGGAAACTCAACAGTCTGTTCATCGCCGAGAACCGTTCGGATCTCGTTTTCAAAAACCTCCTGGGAAATAGGATTCCTCTGAGAAGGTCCATCAAAAAGAACTCCGATCCGCACAACCCCGGTTTCGCCGAAAAGCGCAGTCGAAGACAGCGCGGAGACGGTTAAAAGTACCAGGAACCACCTCGGGAGAGGATTCTCATTCACCATCGAGGTATTCTGACGGGGCTTGCCATTGAATTCAACTTTTATTCACCTTTCTGCTTTCTTCGTCAACAATTGGATCACTCTGGTGGATCGGAATCCTGGTTACAGTCGATCGAATTCATCTGGATTTCGATCACACCGCGCTGTAAGCTCTGTAGCAACGATTTCTGCGGATGGGACATCGATTCCGCCGTCGCGCTTAAAGCCGAACAGACAGAGAAGGGAAACGAATGAGCCAGCATCACAATGAAATTGCATCAGGTCGCCGGGCAGGAGTACTGGATCGAATTCTGCGCTTGTTCAGCGAAGTCAAACCGGGTGAAGCCACCACGGTCCTTCTGATGCTCTTTAACATTTTCTTGATTCTCGTCTGCTACTACGTCATCAAGACGATAAGAGAACCGCTGATCCTGGCCACCGGGGGAGCGGAAGTCAAGTCCTATGCAGCAGCAGGACAAGCGCTCGTCCTCATGCTCTTCATTCCTATCTACGGCTGGTTCTCGTCGAGAGTCGATCGCGTTAAGCTGGTCGTCGGGGTCACTCTGTTCTTTGTGCTCAATATCGAGCTTTTTTCTCTTGCTGTAGGTGCGGAATTCGCTTACGTCGGAGTTGTCTTCTTTATCTGGGTCGGTTTTTTCAGCCTCACGATCATCGCTCAGTTCTGGTCCTATGCGAACGACATCTATTCGAAGGACGCAGGGAATCGCTTGTTTCCGATTATCGGGATAGGGATGACTGCCGGAGCCCCGGTCGGGGCGGCTCTGGCGGAACGGTTGTTCAATGATGGGATCGCTCCGCATCTCATGCTGCACATTTCGGCCGTTCTCCTTTTGGTGACGCTGGGACTCTATCTGGCAGTCAATGGGAGGGAAACCCGGAGGGTCACCGATTCGACAGCGAGCCAGGAGGCCCTGGCACCGGGCAACGGGTTTGCCCTTGTTCTCCGCAGCCGTTATCTCCGCTACATCGCTCTCCTGTTCATCCTCCTCAACCTCGTCAATACAACGGGGGAGTACCTGATCGGCAAGTTGATCATCTCTGAGGCCGATTCCGCCCTCGCCTCCGGACTCGCAGCGGATAAGGGGGCCTTTATCGGAGCCTTCTACGGGAACTACTATTTCTGGGTCAACATCGTCGCTGTCTCACTTCAGGCGCTCGTCGTATCACGAATCGTCAAATACACCGGGCTGAGAGGCGTTCTCTTGCTGCTGCCCTTCATTTCCCTGGGAGCCTATGGCCTGATCGCGGCCGGAATTGGCTTCTCGGCGGTTCGGTGGGCCAAGACAGCAGAAAACTCAACGGACTACTCGGTGATGAATACCGCCAGACAGCTTCTCTGGCTGCCAACAAGCCGGGAAGAGAAGTACAAAGCGAAGCAGACCGTGGATACCTTTATCGTGCGCTTCGGAGATGTTCTCTCAGCCGGTTTCGTGTTTGCCGGAACGACCTGGCTCGGGCTGGACATCACCGGGTTTGCCGCGGGCAATATCGGGATCGTGCTGCTCTGGCTTGGGGTCGCGTTCCTGATTCTGAAAGAGCACCGCAAACTCTCCCAGGCAACAAAGTAGTCCGAGAAAGCATCCAGCGCGAAGCGATTCTCCAGGTGGACTTCACGGGATCACAACGGTCCCAGAACGACGTCAGACCCGTCTGGCAAGCTTCCCTACAATTCAAATGGCCAAATTGATCTCAGAACCAACAGTTATCGAAGCCGCGGGCAACAAGCCGAAGCTAATTCGCGAGTTCATCGGCAGAGTCAATAGCGGGACACAGGCAACGAGCATCGCGCTTATGAAGAGTCCGCAGGGCTGGGTTGAACCGGGCCAGTGTCCGGAATTCGACGAATACACCCTCGTTCTGAAAGGGCGACTCACCGTTGAAACGGAATCGGAAACGCTCGAGGTAGGTCCGGGACAGGCCGTGATCGCCCATCGTGGCGAGTGGGTCCGCTACAGTACTCCTGGTCCCGAGGGCGCCGAATACGTTGCGGTCTGCCTACCAGCCTTCTCACCCGATACGGTTCATCGTGACGCCTGATTTCGCCTTGGCGTGATTTTGGGTATTGACAAATTTCTTAATACTGCTATTCTTACTAACACCTCAATGAAGACACCTCGACCGATCGAAGGCTCCGTGGGAAGCCCCTTCCCTTCGGATCTACACCGTTGCCCTTTGGGTTGGTCGAGGTGTTATACCTGTCCTCAATCTTCAAGTGTCATCCGATTCGTTGGCTTCGCTGCAAATGCGGTGATATGATCCGTCCGGGAGGCAACGGACAGAGAGGAAGGACGATGGATAGGGATCAGATCAAGCAGAAGATTGAGATGGTTCTGGGACGTCAGGCGGGGGTTTCGGAAACGGCGAAGTCGCTCGTACGCGACCGGTTGAATTCACTTGACTGGGATGCGTTTACGAATCGCGTTTTGGATGACTATTACAGCCGGGTCGGTGATGAAGAGGACTCTTTGAGCGCAGAGGATTGTAACCGGCTCTTGATGGACGCCATTCGGAAACAGATCGAGGCGGTCTTTGTCGATCAGGGTCAGAACTGATCGCTAGAGGCGCTTGAAACCCTTGAGGATCTCTTCGATACCCAGGCGGAGGACGATCGGCCGGCCGTGGGGGCAGGTATAGGGATTCTCACAGCGGAAGAGCTCATCGAGCAACCACTGCATCTTCTCTTCCGTCAAGGGCATATTGATCTTGATGGCTGCCCGGCAGGATACGGCGATGGCGATCTTTTCCTGCACTCTCGACAGGTGTTTCTTTTCCTGGGGCCGCATCGATTCGAGATCGTCGAGGTGACTCACCTCTTCGAGGATCTCCTCGATGACCCGGGCTGGGTCGATCTCCTTGGCCAATGCCGGGACCGCTCGAATAACCAGATCCGATGCGCCAAACCATTCGACATCAAAGCCGTTTTCGTTGAGATGCTCCAGAATTGACTCAGCGATCGCCTTCTTCTGGGCGTCGAGTTCCACAGTAACCGGGATCAGCATCCCCTGGCTCGGGACGCCGGTTCCAGAGGCCATGCTCCGCAGTGCGCGGTCATACAGGATTCTCTCGTGGGCAACGTGCTGGTCGATAAC
>CP070717.1:3514385-3535593 GCA_020350445.1 Acidobacteriota bacterium
TGAAACGCTCATTACTGAGCAGATGCCAAAGCACACTGAAGAAAGCGGATTGCCGGTGGCCCGTATTCCTGACAGCCATTCCCCACATCGTGGTCAGTCAAGTCTGTCCCACTGTGATTTCAAACTGAGCCTGTACGCAGGAATCTGTTGCCTACACACACAGCACTTCGGAACCGGCCTTCTTCTATTCTAAAACCCTGTGAAAGGCAGGTCCGAACGATTCGGCTTAGCCTTTCAAGAAAAAGACTACCTTAATGCGGGTGGGGTTTCATGTGATGTGGATTACAGTTCTTCTAAGCTACTTCCTTGAAAACGACCGGCCGTGTTAAGAAAGTCGCAAATTCAAGCCCACCAAACCTCATGATACTTCATACAGGGTGAGGCTGACCTTTCTCAGCTCAGCCAGTCGAGAGTGCGGCTGACGGCCTTCTGCCATTCACGGTAGCCGGCTTCCCGCTGATCGTTTGACCAGACGGGATCCCAGCGGCGATCCTCCTGCCAGTTCTTCCCCAGATCGTCCAGACCCTCCCAGAAGCCGGAGTAGAGGCCCGCTGCATAAGCAGCTCCGAGTGAGGTGGTTTCAGCGACCTTTGGTCTGACAACCGAGACACCCAGGATGTCGGCCTGGAGTTGCATCAGGGTATCGTTGGCTGTGGCGCCTCCATCAACCTTGATCACATCCAGTTGGATTCCCGAATCTTTCTGCATGGCTTCAAGGACGTCACGAGTCTGGTAGCAGATCGCTTCAAGCGTGGCACGAGCCAGGTGCCCCTTGTTGGCGAAACGGGATAAACCGACGATCGCTCCCCGGGCATCCGGCCTCCAGTAAGGAGCAAAGAGCCCGGAAAACGCTGGGACGAAGTAGATCCCACCGTTGTCTTCAACAGAATTGGAGAGGTTTTCGACTTCCGCGGCATGCTCGATGATGCCCAGTTGGTCTCTGAGCCACTGAACGGCTGAACCGGTGACTGCAATGGACCCTTCGAGGGCAAAGACGGCGGCTGAGGAGGGCAACTGGAAGCAGGCAGTCGTGAGCAGGCCCGCCTGGGATGGGACCGGTTCGGTTCCGGTGTTCAGAAGCATGAAGTTTCCCGTGCCGTAGGTGTTTTTGACCTGACCCGGAAGAAAGCAGGCCTGCCCCACGGTGGCAGCCTGCTGGTCACCGAGGAGCCCGCGGATCTCTACAGAATCGCTCAGCCCCGATCCTGGCGTGGTGCGACCGAAATCAGCGGAAGAAGGCAGGATGCCAGGCAACATCTGGCGAGGGATCGAAAAGATCGAAAGCAGTTCATCATCCCAGTCCAAAGTCCGGAGATCCATTAGCATCATGCGGCTGGCATTGGTGATATCGGTCATATGGAGCCCGCCCCTGGGTCCACCCGTGAGGTTCCAGAGAAGCCATGTGTCGATTGTTCCAGCCAGGGCTTCACCAGCTTCGGCGGCTGATCGCAGTCCCTCCACGTTCTCCAGGAGCCACTGAAGCTTGCAGGCGGAAAAATAGGTCGCCGGTGGTAGGCCGGTCCTGGCACGAATCGATTCGCCGAGTCCCCGATTAGTCAACTGTTTGACGATATCAGCGGTTCTCGTATCCTGCCAGACGATAGCATTGTAGTAAGGCTTTCCATTTCGCCGGTTCCAGACGACAGTCGTTTCGCGCTGATTCGTTATTCCGATCGCCGCTAAATCCGAACCTGTCAGTCGTGCCTTCTGCAGGGCGGTTTGGATCGTCATCTGGGTGTTGCGCAGGATCTCCTCCGGATCATGCTCGACCCAGCCGGCTCTCGGCAGGATCTGTTCATGCTCCAGCTGGTGGCGTGCCACTTCATTTCCTGAATGGTCAAAGACCATGAATCGAGAACTGGTCGTTCCCTGGTCAATTGCGCCGACGAATTCCGCCATTAGTCCGTTCTCCTCTCTGAGAGATCGTTGATTGCGGCCTTAAAAGCCGATAAAGGTGTAGGCGATTGCCCCCAGGATTCCGCCCACGATGGGGCCGAGAATCGGAACCCAACTGTAATCCCAGTCGGAATGACCCTTGCCCGCGATGGGGAGTATCCAGTGTGCCAGACGGGGACCGAGGTCTCGAGCGGGGTTGATCGCATAGCCCGTCGGGCCTCCGAGCGAAAGCCCGAGCGCCCAGACGAGAGCCCCGACGAGCAGAGGCTGGAGCCAGCCACTGAAGACGACGGTTAAGTCGATTTCTCCGGCGGATGTCGCTTCCTGGGCATTTGCCCCGATAGCGAGCAGCACAAAGAGCAGCATGAAGGTACCGATCAGTTCCGTCAGGAAGTTCTGGCCCTTCTTGCGAATGGCCGGAGCAGTGCAGAAGATGCCAAGCTTGGTGGCGCGATCATCGGTCTGTTCCCAGTGGGGGAGGTAGGCAAGCCAGACGACGAGCCCTCCCAGAAAGCCTCCAAGTAACTGGGCCACGATGTATCCGGGAACCTGGGCCCAGGGAAAGGAGCCGACTGAAGCCAGGCCGAGTGTAACTGCGGGATTGATGTGGGCACCACTGATCCGCCCGACTGCATAGATCGCCATGGCCACTCCCAGGGCCCAGCCTGTGGTCACGACGATCCATCCGCCGTTCTTGCCCTTTGATCGAGCCAGGCTGACATTGGCGACAACGCCATCTCCGAGGATGATCAGAATCATAGTCCCGATGACTTCAGCGAGGTAGTTCTGCATTCGATGCTCCTAATCTGTGTTCTGTGAGGTCCAAGCTCAAGAGTTCCCGTTCTTTTACCACAAATTGACTGATTTACTAGGTCAGACCTGTAAATTTGTCAAGATGAGAGAACGCGCCTCTTGATATGTATGAATAGTTGTCAATATCATGAGGGGTGAGTGGCGCGGTCCGCGCCTCACTAAACCTGAAGAGATCGGTCGGGAGATGGAACTGCCTGCAAATCCCTTCGGTTCAACCTCTAAAAAAAAGATGAAACCTGTGATATCTATATATGCGTATATGTCGATGTACGTATTGAAGGGGAGCCGTATGCCCTCAGAGGGGAGAGATCGTAATGCTAGGTAAAGCGCAAGTGAAGCGATTGAAGATCTTCGCATTTGTCTTCTCGCTCGGGTTGATGACCTCGTTCGGGAATGGGAATCGGGTGCTGGCGAATGGGGGCCTGAGCCTTGAGGGAGCGGTTGCGATCGCCCTCGAGGCCAACCCGTTGATCCGAGCGACAGCGGCGGGTCAGCAAGCGGCTGCAGCGGGGCTGGAGGAAGCCCGGTCAAATCGACTACCCGCTCTCAGCTTCAATGAGAAGTTCATCACCAGTAACAATCCCGTTTATGTCTTCGGTTCTCGGTTGGAACAGGGGAAGTTCGGGATGGAGCACTTCGACCTGAACTACCTCAACAATCCGGGCTCCTTCTCAAACTTCAGGAGTTCCGTGAATCTCAGCATTCCTCTTTTCAACCGTTTCCAGATCTCGAGCGGAATCCGGCAGGCGGAACTGGGTGAGCAAGTTGCCGAAGAGGATTCGAACTGGGTCCGACAGCAGCTTCGAATGCAGGTTGTGTCAGCCTACTATGGAGTTTTGGTGGCCCGATCCCGGCGCGATGTGGCGCGGGATGCCGTCGCAACAGCCGAAGCGGATCTGGTGAAGATCGAAGTGATGTTTGAAGAGGGGATGGTGGTTGCTTCGGATGTTCTCGCAATGAAGGTCCAGGTGGCCGATTTTCGCCAGCAGCTGGTCCAGGCCGAGGGAGATGAGAAGACAGCTGTGGCCGCTCTGAATACGGTCCTCGCCCGGCCAGTCAACACTCCGGTGGAACTCAGCGGAGAGTTGGTCGACCGAGAGTTCGAGGTCGCGTCGCAGGATGCTTTGATCACAGCGGCCCTCGGGAATCGGCCCGATTATCGCAAGCTCCAGCTCGATGTCCAGCGGACCCAGGAAGGTATCCGGACAGCTAAGGGGAGCCGCTGGCCTGATTTGAACCTTTTCGCGAACTACGGTTACAGCAGCCATGATTTTGCCAGTGGCAGTGGCGACTTTGCCGTTGGTGCTGCGTTGAACTTTGACATACTCGATTTTGGAAGGACTCCCCGGATTCAGCAGGCCGTTGCGGCTTCGAACGGTGCTGAGGCACAGCAGGAGTACAAAGCGAATGAGGTGGGATTCGAGGTAGTCCAGGCGTATCAAAGATTCCTGAGTTCTAAGGAACGCCTCCGAGTCGCGGCATCTGCCGTGGACCAGGCGGCCGAGACCTTACGGATTGTTCAGGATAGGCATGGGGTGGGGTTGACCACTGTCACCGAAGTCTTGAGGGCTCAGACGGCACTGTTGAAGTCCCAGATGATGCTGTTGGGGGCCCGTTACGACTACTACCTGGGTTATGCGAATACGTTGATGGTGACCGGTTCGCTCAACGACGTCAGCCCGTTTACGAAATAGCTGCGGGGTAAGGAAAAAGTGATGCAAGGAAATAGCAGATTCATTCTGGCATTTGCAGGTGCGGTACTTCTATCTGCGTGCGGGGGAAGTGGTTCCGAGACACAGGTGGCTCGTGAGCGGGCGACTCCGGTCAATGCTCCGGTTTCTGAGGTGGCCGAAGGAAGGGTCGCAGAGATCCTGGATGTGACCGGCACGGTTCAGTCGGTTTCCGTCACGACGCTGGGCAGCAAGGCGATGGGACATGTCAGGGCGATCCACGCCGATGCCGGCGATTCGGTCAGGAAGGGCCAGGTTCTTGTCGAAATTGATGATCGGGATATTCGAGCGCAAGTGACTCAGGCCGAAGCCGGCCTGGCGGAAGCTCGCGCCGCACACGAGGAAGTGACCCGGGCAATTCGAGCGGGTGAGTCGGGACTGACGGCTGCCAGGGCCAACCAGGCGTTGGCCGAGTCCACTTTTCAGCGTTTCGAGCAGCTACTCGAACGGCGATCGGTCAGTCAGCAGGAATTCGATGAAGTGAAGGCCCGGCAAGAGGGCGCGCAGGCCGAGGTTCTGCGGGCGGAGGCCATGCTTTCATCAACGGAAGCCCGCAAATCGCAGGTCGAGGCCAAGATCGCACAGGCCGAGGCCCAGATTGAAAGCAGTCGGATCTACCTGGGATACACCCGTATCGAGGCTCCCTTCGCGGGAGTGGTGACGCGCAAGATGGTCGAGGTGGGGCAGCTGGCGGCGCCGGGGGTTCCACTCTTGACGATCGAGAATTCCCGGAAATACAGGCTCGAGGCCGATCTGGATGAATCGCTGACCGGGTGGGTGTTTTCTGGTCAGAAGGTTCCTGTTTCAATCGACGCCCTCGGAACCGAAGTGGAAGGGACCGTCGTTGAAGTTCTTCCGACAGCAGACCCGGTGAGCCGTAAGTTCACGGTCCGAATCAACCTCCCGGAGGAGCAGGGCATCCGGACCGGCATGTTTGGAAGAGCGCGATTATCCGGACCTGAGAGAAGTTGTGTGACGATTCCGGAGTCCTCGATCTTCAGTCGGGGGCAGCTGCTTGGCGTATTCGTCCTTGACTCTGAGAACATCGCCCAGTTCCGACTGGTGAAGACCGGTCGGGAACAGGATGTACAGGTTGAAATCTTGTCTGGCGTTCAGGTGGGAGACCTGATCGTTCTCGATCCTTCAGGCGTTCGGGACGGCGTCCCGGTTAACCGAACCGCTCAAGTTCAGTCGTAGGAGTAGGGCTATGAAGGCTATCGGAATTGCGGGTAGGTTTGCCCATGCCTTTATTGATTCGCAGTTGACGCCTCTGGTGATCGGGGCTTCTGTCTTGCTCGGCATCGGAGCTGTTTTGATGCTGCCGCGGGAAGAGGAGCCGCAGATCATCGTGCCGATGATCGACATCTTTGTGGAGATGCCTGGGGCTAGTCCTATCGAAGTTGAAGAACGCGTGACCAGGCCGATGGAGAAACTCCTCTGGGAGATCCCCGGAGTGGAGTATGTCTATTCGACCTCCAGCCCCGGTATGGCCATGGCGATTGTCCGGTTCTATGTTGGTGAGAACGAGGAAGACGCCATCGTCCGGCTGAACCAGAAGATGTATGCCAACTTCGACCTGATTCCACCGGGAGCGAGCCCACCATTGGTCAAGCCCCGTTCGATCGATGATGTCCCCGTGGTGGCCCTCACGCTCTGGAGTGAGACGCAGGACCATTACATGCTGCGGCGGGTCGCGGCTCAGCTTCACGATCGGATCAAGGAGGTCGACGATGTCTCGGAAGTCTCCCTGATCGGAGGTCAGCGGCGACAAGTCAAGATTCTTCTGGATAGTGCAAAGCTCAAGGCGTACAACCTGGCGCCCGGCCGGGTCGCCCAGGCCTTTGGCCAGACCAATATGCAGTTTCAGGCCGGGAGTTTTGCCTCTTCCAACCAGGAATTCCTGGTCGAAACCTCGGGCTTCTTGAAGAATGTGGACGACGTTGAGAACGTGGTGATTGCGGTCCATGAGAGTCGGCCTGTTTACCTGAGGGACGTCGCCCGCGTGGTGGATGGTCCGGAAGAGGTCTCGGACTATGTCTTCCTCGGGCTGGGCCCTGCGGCGGACCATGTCCACTCACTGGGCCGGAGTGAAGGGGTTGCGAGTTCCATTTCCGATCCGGAAGGCTCAGTCACTGGAACCTATCCAGCGGTCACCATCTCTGTGGCCAAGCGGAAAGGGACGAATGCCATCGTTGTAGCGGAGCGAGTCCTGCAGAAGGTCGAGGCTTTACAGGGGAGCCTGGTCCCTCAGGACATAACAGTGACGGTCACTCGCAACTATGGAGAGACAGCCAAGGAAAAGTCGGATGAGTTGCTGTTTCACATGCTGCTGGCGATCATCTCGGTCTCGATCCTGATCTGGTTGACGCTGGGATTCCGGGAATCGGGGATCGTTGCGATTGCGATCCCGGTGACGCTGGCTCTGACCCTGGTGGTCTTCTACTTTCTCGGCTATACGTTGAACCGGGTGACGCTGTTTGCCCTGATCTTTTCAATCGGCATTCTGGTCGATGACGCCATCGTTGTGGTTGAGAATGTCGTCCGCCATAATCGCCTGCGGGCGAATCGTGGCCGGTCGATCTTCGACATTGCCGTTGAGGCTGTTGATGAAGTCGGGAATCCGACCATTCTCGCCACCTTTACCGTCATCGCGGCGATTCTTCCGATGGCATTCGTTCGTGGTCTGATGGGGCCGTATATGAGACCGATTCCTGTCGGGGCTTCGGCGGCGATGGTGTTCTCCCTGCTGGTGGCCTTCATTGTCACGCCCTGGGCTTCTGTCCGTCTGCTCAGGAAGAGCAGTGACGCTCATGGCGAAGGGCATGACAAGGAGGGTTGGAGCACCCAGCTCTATCGCAGGGTGATGAGCGCATTGATCAGCGTGCCTGTCTATCGCTATGGTTTTCTCGGCGTAGTGTTGGCCCTGCTGCTTTCGGCAGTGGCCCTTTTCCCTCTCAAACTCGTAACGGTGAAGATGCTTCCGTTCGATAACAAGAGCGAGTTCCAGATCATCGTCGATATGCCCGAAGGGACCACCTTGGAGCAGACGGCCGCTGTCACGCAGGAAATTGCCGACTACATCGCGACGGTTCCCGAGGTCATGGATTATCAGATCTATGTTGGAGCCTCGGCCCCATACAACTTCAACGGTCTGGTCCGGCACTACTTCTTACGTGAGAAATCCAATGAGGCCGATATCCAGGTCAATCTCGTTTCCAAGGAATACCGCGACCGTCAGAGCCATCCCCTGGCCAAGAGCGTCCGCCCGAGAGTGCAGGAGATCGGGGAGAAATACGGTGCGGCAGTGAAGGTGAGTGAGGTTCCCCCGGGTCCGCCCGTCCTCCAGACCCTGGTCGCTGAAATCTATGGACCCGACTATGATCGGCAACTCGAAGTCGCCCGGCAGGTTCAGGAGATCTTCTCCAGTACCGAAGGGGTCGTGGATGTCGATTCCTATGTTGAGGACGATCAGGTGAAGATGCTGTTCGATATCGATCGGCAGAAGGCTGCTCTGAACGGGATTTCGGTGGAACAGATCGCGTCAACATTGCGGATTGCGTTGGCCGGGATGCCTGTCGGACTCCTTCATCTGCCCCTCGAGAAAGAGGATGTGCCGCTCGTACTCCGCCTTCCCGAGAAGGCCCGGTCGAGTGTCGCCGACCTGAGCCAGGTGAATGTCCAGGGACCCACCGGCAACCTGGTTTCGCTGGGTGAACTGGTGAGGGTCCGAGAGGCGGTGCAGGAGAAGAGCATCTATCACAAGAATCTTAAATCGGTAGTCTACGTGACGGGGGATGTGGCCGGAGAGGAAGAGAGTCCGTTGTACGCGATCCTCAGCCTGAGCGAGAAGATCAGCCAGCTCGAACTTCCCGAAGGATACTCTCTCGAACAGTACACTTCGACTCAGCCCTTCATGACCGAGGAGTTGTCCCTCAAGTGGGATGGGGAGTGGCACATCTCCTATGAGGTGTTCAGGGATCTGGGAATCGCCTTCGCGGCGGTCCTGATCCTGATCTTCATCCTGGTGGTCGGATGGTTCCAGTCGATGGTGACGCCGGTGGTGATCATGGCGGCCATCCCGTTTTCACTGGTCGGTATCCTCCCGGCCCACTGGCTGATGGGGGCCTTCTTTACGGCAACCTCGATGATCGGATTCATCGCTGGGGCAGGAATTGTTGTACGCAACTCCATCATTCTGGTAGATTTCGTAGAACTGAGGTTGAGCCAGGGCATGTCGCTCGCCGATGCGGTTGTCGATGCGGGAGCGGTCAGGTTCCGGCCGATGCTTTTAACGGCTGCGGCTGTCATCGTTGGTGCGTCGGTAATTCTGTTCGATCCGATCTTTCAAGGTTTGGCAATCTCGCTCATGGCGGGTGAGGTTGCGTCACTGTTGTTGTCGCGGATGACTGTGCCGATCCTCTATTACATAGCGGGTGATCGGTCTGCACAGGCGAATGCGAATGTCGTATCCGAATAGGTCTTGGATTCGACCCGCTTTGTTCTAGAAGGGAGATTTCAGTATGACGGTGGAGAGGTATTTAAGGTTGGTGGCCGGATTCTTTGTCCTACTCAGTGTCGCGCTCGGGCACTGGGTGAATGAGTACTGGTTTCTATTCACTGCTTTCGTAGGGCTTAATCTGTTCCAGTCGGCCTTTTCGAACTGGTGTCCTCTGATGACAATCTTGAAAAAGATGGGAATCAGGAGCGCCTAAGGGACTTGGAAACATCCCGCATATTGCGGGACCGGCGGTCGATGAGGATTTACTCAGATGCGGGGTCGAAAGACCTCGCATCCCTTCAGCTCAAAGGCTTCCCGCATCTGTTCAAAGGTCTGGTCGTCTTCACAGACCCCGACGATCGCTCCTCCTGAGCCGGCATATTTCGCACTGACTCCAAAACTCCGAGCGAGCTCAATCATCTCGACGTTGGCTGGATCGAGCTTGACCAGCTGCGCCCTCAGGTTAAAGTTGCGATCCATCAGCTCTGAAAACCCGCGCTTGTCACCGCTGAGAAGGCAGGTCCGTCCGGCTTCTGTGATCGCCGCAAACTCCTTCATCGCCTCGACAACCGTCGGGTCGCCCTCTTCCCACCTCTGCCTCAGGTTCGAATGGTAGACCCCGGAAATCTGACTCAGATCCCTTCGATAAGCGATGTAGAGCGGAGGCAGCATGCCTGTATCCAGATTCTAGTAACGGCCATGCCCATGGGCTTCGAAATAGTCCCGGCTGAAGTCCATGTAAACGAGTCCTTCATAGACCTGGCAGACCCGGTCCTGGAGCCCCGCCGCAATTCCGATTTCCTTGGTTTCAACTGAAAGGATCAGGTTGGCCAGAGCCGGTTTGGGGATCTCTACACGGTAGAAATCCATCAAGGCCCGCATGACCGACGTGATGATGCCTGATGAGCCAGCCATTCCGACCTGGCGAGGAATAGTGGTGCTGTAGCGTAATCCAAAATTCCTCTCCTTGAGCTGAATCTCTTCCTGCTGACAATACTCAGTAAAGACTTTGATAGCCGCTTTGATCAGCCGTAAACCTCCGTACAGTCCATTGAGCCGGACGTCTTCAACCAGTTCCCCGAGACTGTCGAACTGGCAGCGGTCCTGCGGGCTGAGCATGATCTCAAGTTCGGGCCACTCATAGAGGACGACGGACGCTGCGAAGTTCGGAACCGTGATCGAAAGCGTCTTGCCAAAATAACCGTCGGAAGGATTGCCGAGCAGGCCGACGCGGGCAAAGGCTGACTGCCTAATGATCTCCACAGAACTTCCTCCTCAAGTACTCTTCGAATTCGGATCCCAATTCCTTGTCAGCAAGGGCGAAATCGACGAAGGCCTCGAAGTAGCTCTGGAAACTGCCGATGTCGTAGCGCTTCTCCGCAGGTGAAACCCGGACACCCATGATCTTCTCGCCGCTATCGAGCAGCAGTTTGATCGCATCGGTCAACTGGATTTCATGCTGCTTTCCCGGTTTGGTCTCGGCAAGAGCCTGGTAAATTGCCGGGGAGAAGACGTAACGGGCCGCAATAACCTGGTTGCTGGGAGCCTCCTCGACAGACGGCTTCTCCACGAGATCCACGATCGAATAGACCTCATCGTCGGAGGCGGGAGCGACCACCCCGTAGGAAGAAACAGATTCGATGGGGACCTCCTCAGTAGCGATGACGCATGCCGGCCGTTGGGTCTCGTAAGCTTCAATCATCTTCTGAACCACCCGGGCAGAGCCGTTCAGTCCGAGTATACTGTCTCCCAGTGCCACCACGAAGGGCTGGTCCTGCGTGTAGTGCTGGCCGCACATGATGGCATCACCCAGCCCTTTCTGCTTTCGCTGCCGGGTGAAGAAGAACTGCAGACGCATCCGCTCGTATTCCAATTCAGGGAGTAATTCCTCTTTTCCGGTCTCACGTAGATGCCGGGTTAGTTCATGATCGAAATCGAAGTGATTTTCTATGGAGGTCTTACTTCGTCCTGTGACGAGGAGGATCTGTTTGATCCCGTTGCCTTCGAGTTCCTCGACGACATACTGGACAACCGGCTTCTTGGCGACCGGCAACATCTCTTTCGGTTGGGATTTAGTGGCCGGTAGAAGCCGGGTTCCCAAACCGGCTACGGGAACAACCGCAATATCTATACTCAACTCAGCACCTCTCCTGCTCGATGGCTGTGGAGCCTGTTCATCCGATCCAACACTTGTAAATTATGTCGGGGATTGTATGCTTGAGTCTGGTCTGCTTCAAGTTCGGGGCTGACTTTTCCCTCGTCTCGCTTGGGGACGGTTGACTAAAATGGAGAAGGAATCTGGAGGTAAGGAAGCTTTATGGAACGTCGAATCGGAATCGGGGTAGTGGGAGCTGGCTTTCTAGCTGAAACACGGGCCCGTTGCTATGCCAAGGCGGGTGGGGGACTCGGCCAGGTCGTCGCGGTAGCGGATTCGATTCCCGAGAAGGCGGAGGAATACGCTCGAAAGTACTCCATCCCGAACTTCGTCACGGATTTTCGAAAGCTGCTCGATATGGATGAGATCGATATGGTCGATCTCTGTGTGCCGAATCATCTGCATCGGCCCATGACTGAAGCGGCAGCCGCAGCCGGGAAGCACATTGTCTGTACCAAACCTTTAACTGCCTATGTGGGCCAGGATCTTCCGAAAGACGTGGACGAATCAGAGATCTCTGCCCAGGGGCGTCGACACATGCTCTCGGTTGTCGTGGAAGATGCCGAGGCGATGGTGGCGGCGGCGGAAGCTGCCGGCGTCAAGTTGATGTACGGTGAGAACTGGATCTTCTCCCCTTCGATCGCCAAGGCGGCCCTCCTGGCGGGGGAGGCGTCCGGTACGATCGTTGAGATGAGAGGAGGGGAGTGTCACAGCGGTTCCCATTCTCCATTTTCCAAGATCTGGAAGTACACCGGCGGTGGTGCTCTCCTGCGACTGGGCGCTCACCCGATTGGCTCGATGATCTATCTGAAGAAGCTGGAGGGTCTCGCGCGCAATGGTAAGCCCATTCGCCCAGTTTCGGTTTCGGCCGAGGTCGGCGACTTGAGTCGGATTCCCTCGGTCCAGGCGGAGTCGGATGAGTGGTTCGCCCGCGGCTGGAAGGATGTTGAAAACTGGGGATCGGCTTTGCTCACTTTTGAAGACGGCTCCCGCGGAGTCGTTTGGGCGTCCGATACGATGCTCGGTGGCATGGAAAGCAAGCTCGAAGTCTTCATGTCGAACGCTCGCATTATCTGCAATCTGAGTCCGAACAATCTGATTCAGGCCTATGCCCCTGATGCCGGAGTGTTCGCCGGTGAATACCTGATGGAGAAACTCGAGACGAAGGCCGGTTGGTCGACACCGATGCCTGATGAGGACTGGACGTCGGGGCACCAGCCGATGTGCGAAGAGTTTGTCCGGGCGGTGGCCATGGATCAGCCGTCACCCAGTGATGGACACCTGGGTCTGGAGGTCGTTCGGGCCGTCTATTCGGCCTATGTCTCCGCGGCGGAAGGTTGCCGGATTGATCTGTGAAGGTAATCGGAGCGTCACAGATTCCATAGACTGGTCCGGGGCTTCAACGGACGATGTTTTCGAGAGGAGTTTGAGATGAAGCCAGTCTTGCATTCAGTCTCCTATGCCGGTTTCTGGGGGCAGGTGTGTCTGAGTCTTGAGGACTTTATTCCCCATGCGGCCCAGCTGGGCTACGGGGGAGTGATGTTGACCGCGAAACGCCCGCACCTTTCGGTTCTGGACTACGATTCGGAACGCATTCAGGCGCTGAAGGAACTGCTGGATAGCCACGGAATGACCGTGGCCTGCATAGCGGGATACAGTGACCCCGGGGCCGGCCACAGTGTGACCTCGGGACCCTTTGCACCTTTGGGAGAAGCTCAGTTGTACCTGATTCAGGCCTGGGCTCAGTTCGCCAGGACGCTCGGAGCACCCGTCATCCGTTTGATGACCGGTGCAGCTTCCCCCGATGAACCCTACTCCCGCCAGTGGACTCGCAGTGTCCGGTTTATTAGGGCTGCTTGTGACATAGCCGCCGATTTCGGAGTCACTGTCGGCGTCCAGAATCATGACGATATCGCCGGGCACTACCTTTCATTCGTCGACTTTATCGACGAGGTCGATCGCCCGAACTGTAAAGCCTGCTTCGATGTCTGGTCGGTTGCGCTGCAGGATGCCGATCCCGTGGAGGCTGTCCGTCACGTGGGAGCACGAACTGTCCATACGACGATCGCTGATTATGTGAAGCGGCCCCGGTTCCGCTACCACGATCCTTCCTTCGGAAACGTCTACGAAAGGGTGTTGGACGATGTTCGGGCAGTGCCACCGGGCGAAGGTTTTATCGATCATGGCGCGTTTTTCGATGCCCTTCGCGAGGGTGGATTTCAGGGGACGGTCGGGTTCGAGATGTGTTCACCGCTCCGTGGAGGTGGTTCACTCGAGAACCTTGATCGCTACGCCCGCCGGTTTCTCGAATTCATCCGGCCCTGGATCGGATGAGCCACCGGACCCCGGGGGAATAGCTTCGGGCTGCAGAGGAATTGCTGGGCTCTGATCGAAGAGGAGAATTTCGAATGTCGAAGATCGGAATAGCTGTTGCCGGGTTCCTTTTGGCCTCTTTGATGCTTCTTCCTGGAAACGCCGATGCCGCTCAGGAGGGAACTGAACTTGAACAGGGGCGATACCTGGTCCATCAGGTGGCGAGGTGCATTGAGTGTCATTCGCCAAGAAATGCTCGAGGAGAGATCGACCGATCCCGTCTCCTGATGGGGGCTCCAATCCCCTTCGAATCGCCTTTCGGCACCCCCTGGGCCTTTCAGGCGCCCGCCCTGGCTGGACTGCCCGGGTGGGACTCGAAAGAAGTCGTACATATCCTCACCACCGGTAGACGGCTCAGTGGACATCAGCCGCGGGCTCCGATGCCCCAGTATCGACTGCGGAGTGCCGATGCTGAGGCGGTTGTGACCTACCTGGCATCTCTGAGATGAGGGGGCCCTGTCGAGAGGATTCCGGCTCGGGTGACTCGTCTCTCCCTGTATGGTCGAGTCCTGCATCGGTGTGCCGAAATCGAAAACCCATTCTCCCGGAGCAACTGCCCGGAGACGGCTAAAACGAGAGCGGCCCCTGAAGGATACTGATCCTTACAGGGGCCGTTCTCAAAAGAGCGCTAACAAGATCCGGTGGAAGCTAGATCTCCTTCGCCTTGGCTTGACCCATCAACAGGCCAATAACCAGCATTACTGCGGCCGTGACAGTCAGGACGATAAAGGCACTCTGAACCGTTTCACCTGCCATGGAGCCGATGAGGTTCTGCAGTAACCCACCGCCGAACAATCCGACAGCGAAGATGATTCCAAAGATCGACCCGTAGTACTGAGGTTCATACTTGCTGAACGTAACTCCGATGACCGTTGGGAAAACCGGGGCAAACGCGAATCCGATCAGTACGACAGCAGCAATCGCCAGCGTGGTCGAAGTGGCCATGTAAAGACCGAGAAGAGCCAGGATCGAGACAGCTGAGACCGCAATGATGACCTTGGTGCCGATCGCCGTCAGGTTCTTGACACCGGCGGCGATAAAGCGGCCCACCATAATCGCCAGGCCGAAGATCGACAATACCGTCGCGGAACTCTTCTCAGCATCGACTGCCGCCGAGCCGGCCGCGGTGTAGAGTTCGTTCATCAGCTTTGCCGTCCAGTTACTCATCGAGTTTTCAAGTCCTACGTAGCAAAGCAGCGCAAGTGCTGCGATCAGGACAGGTGCATGGCCCAGCAGCTTGAATGCGGTGGAAAACTTGTACCCGAGAGATGCTTGGGGATAGGCAGAAACCAGGGCCAGCAAGAGGAAAAGGACATTCAGGACTCCCAGGATGCTTAACCCGACGACATAAGAGGGGGTGTAGTTGATGATCAAGGGAGCGCAGAACAGGCCCAGTCCGAAGAACCCGTTGCCGAAGTTGCTGGCACGAGCCGGATCTTTGCCTCCGAACAGTACCTGCGGAATGATGGTGTTTCCGACGGTGTTCAGGCTCATTGCTCCGATCCCGAGGAGCACCGCCGCACCGTACAGCATCTCCACTGAGTCCGCGTACGCAACCATGAACATACTGGCTGCCGTCACGACGAACCCCACCAGGGCAACTGGCTTGTGCCCCGCCTTGTCAGTGATCGCCCCTATGAAAATCTGAACCAGGCAAGCCGTGTACAAGAAAAGCGCTGGAATCAGGCTCCAAGCCGCATCCGAGAGCCCCAGCCTCTGGGTCAGGCCAACTGAACACGCCCCAAACACGACAAAGCAGCATGCAAGCATGAACACGCACGTCAAGGCAACTATCGAAGTTAATTGCTTCATCCTCTTCCTCCAAGATCATTTCGCTGAAATCAGGACTATTTAACTGGCTGAGATGACGGTCTCGATCCTAATGGCAGCCGAATTCGCGGTCAAGCAGATTGTTCCGTCCCGCCTTCGCTTCGAATTCCCCACCTGCACTCCCTGCCCACCCAACAACACCTGCGACGGGAAATCGAACGAAGATGATCGTACAGGCGGCATATGACTCAAGACTGCTGCATTCGCCGAGTTTGTCGGAACGGAACTGCTCACCGAAGACTACCTGCGCTGGTCGCCGGTTATTAATGGCCCCTGGTTGTTTCTCACCAGTCAGGATGGGGCCAAATCGGGGGATACTCAGTTCCGGGGTCGCCATTCACCACGACCTCTCTGAAATAGTCCCTGGCTTCCCTGGACCACATATCGTGCTCGAAGAGGTTCTCGAAATGTGGCTGGAATGCGGTGATGGCCTCTCTCCATTCCTCCGGATATCGGAAGGCGATTTCACCTGCAAGGCCCAAACAGACAGCTGCATAAACCGCTCGTGCCTGAGCATTTGAATCTTTGGCAAGGTCTCGTTGAATGATCGGGTGCCACTCTGCTCTCATCTCCTCGAGCCGATTTAGAGGCCGGGGTATTTCCTCGATATTTGCCGGTGGTTCGAGCGCTATTCGAAATCCTTCTTCGCCGCTGACCTGGATTTCGGTACCACCGTTCTCGAGAATCACTCTTCTCGCCAACCGGAAATGTAATTCGGCAAACTCCGTGATCGTTAAATCGGTTGGCAGTGCCGGTCGGCGCGAATTCCGGTATTCGTCTTTGATACTCCAGCCCTGCTCCCGAATCCACTTCTCACCCTTTAACAGCCCCATGATCGTGCCAACCATCGCGGAGATGTTGTCAGCATCCCAGCCGAAGTTGAACGCGAGCTGGATGGATTTCACAAAATCACCTTCGCCGTGGAGAATGGAGCCAATCGTTGCCGCAGTAATAGTCCGGTAACCATTGCTCCCCCCCGGACCTGCCCACTCTCCCGACCAGTATGCTTCTTTGATCTTCCTACGGGTGGCCCTCCAGTCGTCCGGGTGGCTGTTGTACCAGTCGATTACCCTGGAGACGATTTCGTGTAGTTCACTCCCGGGATCGAGTGATGCCAGTTCGGCGCTGACGATCTGCATGAAATCGTCTTCAAAGAAAGCCGTTGCTATCATCGCGTCAAACATCTGTGTTGCCTGAATGGGCTCACCGTCCACTGCAACATGGGTGTAGTGTGTGCCGATTCGAGCTGCGGTCTGCGGCATTCCGGGTGCGATTAGTCCAAACTGCTCGGAAAGGAACTGTCCCGAGATGTTGAAAACCGCCCAGGGATTGAAGGCGATCCTCCCGGTGTTAGGAGGTTTGAATCCGATCTCCATCAACCGACGGGCATACTCGTTCGAACACCAGATGTGTTCCTTGATATGGTCGATCCACAGCTCGTAGACCCTGTCATAGGGGAGCTGAATCTCGTCCTCCTGGTTCATGTACCAGATGTACACAAATTCAATGTCGGTATCGTCGTCGGTGAAAGCACCGTCAGAGAGGTCGGGAACGTACGCTGAAACGGAGCCGGGCTCTTCGAAATACTTGTTTTCGTGTGGCAGTCCGTTCAGATTGCCAAAGAACTGCCCGAGAAGACCTCCATTGATCTTGTCACGGAGTTCTGCTGCGCTTACGTCTCTGGTCCGTAGCTGGTCGGATGAACTACAACAGCATAGAACCGCGAGAAGCGGCAACAACGCTTTAAAAAGATGGGCTGGTTTCATCGCGATGGGACCTCGATAAGCCTGTGTTGATTGCCGTCCTTCCTCCCACAGGATAGAACGCTTGTTCCCGATTGGCCTCTCCCATCTTGACCCACTGGAAAACGGTGTCAAGTGGAAGAGACGATGGACCTCTCCACGATCTTGGCAGGGCAACCTCACCAGGCCGGGAGCAACGCGACCGGCCCTCACCTGCGACGTAGCGTAGCGCCCGTCGCCTCACCTCGGATCGAACAGCCGTGGCCAGGCTTGAACAGAAGACTGCATGTCGGTTACTTAACCTTACCGGTTCACTGCTCTGAGCTGACCCGAGTCAGACCTTCGATCGATCGAGGGATGAGGTGTAGCTGCGTCTGACGGCCATCGATGAAACGGATCGTCTCGCCGTCGAAGAAGGCATCTTCTTCCAGCATGATCCGCACATCCTGTCCATCCCACTCGGGAACGGCGGTCGTGGCATTCAACTCGATCGAGTAGGCGGTATTCGGATAGAGCGGGTAATCCCCATCTCCAGGGACTCCATCCTGCTGGTCCCAGAGGCCGATCGTGGGGCCGGCGGCATGACCATGAAACCCCAGGGGATGGGTATAAATTGAAGGTTTCAGCCCCACCATGCGTGCTTCCAACAGTGCCTGTTTCAGGATCGTATTGCCGGTTCTGCCCGTCTGGAAATGGCTCAAGACGATATCCTGAAGACGATTCGCATTCTTCAATGCCTGCTGCAATCCAGCCGGAGCCTGCTCTTCACCCCGCCTCAGAACATACGCATGCTGCTGGGTATCGGTATTCAGACCCAGGTAGGTGATACCGAAATCAATGTGGATCAGGTCCCCTGAGCGAATCACTTTCTCAGCAGCCCGGTCCGCAAAGGATCTCGTGGAATCGTCTTCCTCTTTCCGCTGGACCGATACCGAGGGATGAAACCAGGTGGACAATCCCAGGGACTGGATCCGGTCTCGATACCACCACTCCAGATCACCCGTTGTCGTGACTCCCGGTGTAATCCCCTCCAACGACAGTCCTTCAGCGATGATCCGATGGGCGATCCGGCAGAGAGTCGGATAGACTTCCATCTCTTCGGGAATCCGCGTTTCGAGCCAGCCTATCGCGAGCTTTTCAGCCGAAACAATCCGCTCCCGGAACTTCCCCGGAAGGGAATCGATGAATGACTCATACTCGGTACTCGAGAGCCCATCGGCATGAGCACTCAGTGTGGAACGGTTCAGCCCGATCTTCGACGGGCTGCGCTTGGCGATGATATCGGCCAGGCATTTCCACTGGTCCGGTTCTTTCTCTTTGTCCCAGGCACTTTCGAAGAACGTCCCCACACCATACCTCGAAACGGACAGTCGCTCGAGTCCGGTCCCGGGGCCGGCGTCGAAGAAAACAAGAATTGTCCGTCGACGCGCCGACAGCCAGGTCGCAGGCAGCATCGTCTCCATCACAGGATCCTCGTTGTACTCCCGGGCAATGAGAATCCACATGTCGATGCCTTCTCTTCGCATCAACTGGGGGACAACCGTTTCGAGCCGCCTTTCAAGCCACTGATCCATCACTCTGGCCCTTTCGCGGTGGGGCAGGATATTTGGCATCGGCTCAACCGCGAAGGCGGGCAACGTATTTGAAAGAATGAAAAGGACGAGAGTGAATTTTCGGATCATAACGGTACCTGGAGGCTGAATGCTGAATGCTAAATGCTGATTGCTGATTGCTAATTGCTAATTGCTAATTGCTAATAGCTAGTAGCCAGTAGCCAGTAGCCAGTAGCCAACGACCACTTCCTAAGCTAACACTGGTTCACTTCAGACGATATAGGAGATTGGAGCGAATTTCAGCCAGGGCTGCGGGAAGATCGGCATCGGGAGCCCCGGCCAGCTGGGCCCGTTCCGGACTGCCTCCACCTCCACCCCTGAGCTTGGGCCCGAACTCCTTCAGCAGCTGGTTCATGTCTGGGGACTCCAGATCTCGGGACCTGGCGGCAAGGACGAAAGCCCGCTGCGCCATCGATCCGAGAATCACAATCTGGGAGCTGTCATCGCCCAGCAGAATGCTGGCCAACCGGTTCAACTCTTTGACGTCATAGCCCTGGACCTCCTGGCAGATCAGACGAACGGAACCGATTGATTCGGCATCTCTTGCCAGTCGCACCGCCTCACCGGCCAGCAGCTCATTCCTGAGTTTTTCAATCTCCTTCCGCTGCTGACGTTCAGTATCCAGGCGTTTCTCGATGTTTGAAAGAACTTCGCCTTCGGCGGTCGAAAAGAGCTTCGCGAGCTGGTACATCTCCCGATTCTTGAAACGGTAGTCCAGCAGCGCCCGTCGACCACAGAAGAATTCGACCCGGGCCTGTTGGCGGACTCTCTCCCACCTGCGAATCTTTATCAATCCGACCTCGCCGGTTTGCCTGCAATGTGTTCCGCCGCAGGCGGAGTGATCGAAGCCTTCGATTTCGACGATCCGCAGGGTTCCTGTGCGGGTCGATTCTTTGCGGAGCGGGATCTCAGATTGCGACTCTGAATCGACGAAGGAAACTCGGATCGGACGATTCTCGAAGATGATCTGATTCGCGCGATCCTCCACGGCGTAAAGCTGATCCCGCGAGAGGGACTCGATTGCCAGATCGATCGTCGAACTCGCCGCTCCCATGTGAAAGGACTCGGTTGGAGCCTGGGTGACCTGGAAGAAGGCCTGGGAGAGGATGTGTTGCCCGGTATGCTGCTGCATGTGGTCGAAACGGCGGACCCAGTCAATGCGACCCTCGAGCTGTTCAGAGGTTTCCTCGGGCTGGTCTTCTTCGATCAAATGGAGGATCTCTCCACTGTCCTCCTGGACGTCCACAACCGTGAAAGGGCCGAGTGACCCGACGTCGGAGGGTTGACCTCCCGATTCGGGATAGAAAGCAGTCTGATCGAGCCTGAGCGCGGTCTTCCCACGGTAGCTCCTCTGGTCCAGGACCCGGGCAAAAAACGTTTGCATGTAGGGATCGGTGTAGTAGAGTTTTTCAGTCATTTCGATTTCCTCCGCTCGATCGCGCTACCGGATGAGCAGCCTGAAATGGTAGCCGAGAACTGGAAAGGATGACAATTTACGAATCCGGATTGAGCCTATTCAAGCAGGGATCTTTTTGTGTAAGGAGTCAGGATGTCGTCTGCCAGTGAATCCCGCCTCGTGCAGCGTCTCGATGCGATGTATGAATTTGACCGCGAACCGGTCAGTAAAAGCAAGCTTCAGGGGATCGGCAACTTCCTGGGAATCTATGCCAGCGAACATGTCGCGGGTACCGAGTTTGTTATCGGACCTCTCTTCGTCGTCCACGGTGTGACTGCTTCGGATCTGATCTGGGGGTTGATTGTCGGCAATCTCCTTGCTGTTCTCAGTTGGACCGCCTTCTGCACACCGATCGCCGTTCGTGTGCGGTTGACGCTTTACTGGCAACTGCGGAAGATCTGTGGTCCCTATCTCACGTACCTTTACTCGATTGTCAGTGCCGTAATGCTCTGCTTTCTGGCTGGTGCAATGATCTCCGTTGCGGCGACCGCCGTGGGGTTGCCCTTCAATATTCCGATGCCTGAACTCTCGGACCGCTACCCGAGCAGTCTTTCATGGGTGATCGTGGTCTTTGCAGTCGGAGGTGTCGTCACGACCCTTGCCATCCTGGGTTTCGAACGGATCTCCCGTTTTGGAAAGGTCTGTGCTCCCTGGATGTTTCTGGTATTTGTCGCGGCCGGACTTGCTGTCTTGCCCCAGCTGGGGATGCAGGGTTTCGGTGACTTCTGGAGGGTAGCGAATGAGAAAATCTGGACGGGGACGGTGGTCGCCGGCCAGACGAAATTCACTTTCTGGCATGTCATGTTCTTTGCCTGGTTCTGCAACCTGGCCTTTCATATCGGGATGGCTGATTTGACCATCTTCCGTTATGCAAAGAAGTGGCAGTACGGGTTTGCCTCGGGTGCCGGAATGTACTTAGGACATTTTGTCGCCTGGATCTCCTCCGGCATTCTATGCGCCGCCGCTGCCGGTTCCGTAACCCCGGGTCCAATCGCGTACATGGGCGCCGGGATAGCAGGTGCGGTGTGTGTCGTGATCGCCGGTTGGACCACGGCGAATCCTACGTTGTATCGCGCGGGACTCGCGATCCAAGTGGCGACTC
>CP070717.1:3535693-3545176 GCA_020350445.1 Acidobacteriota bacterium
CCCGGAGGATGAATCGGTATGGGTCGACGCAGGAGTCCTCTGGAACGATCTCGTTGAACACCTGCTGCCCAGTGGCTGGGTGCCCCCGGTATTGACCAGCAACCTGAACGTCACGATCGGTGGAACCCTTGCATTCGGGGGGCTAGGAGTCGCCTCCCACCGCTATGGATCTCAGGTGGATAACGTTCTGGCTCTCGAAGTAGTCACTGGAACGGGAGACCTTGTCTATTGTTCTCCTGATGAGAACTCGGATCTGTTCGACTGTGTCCGGTGTGGGGCGGGACAGTTTGGCTTGATCACTCGAGCGAAGTTGAGTCTCCGCCGTTTTTTGCCCAATGTTCGTACCTTCTACCTGCTCTACGATGATCTCGATGCATTGATGCAGGACCAGCGAAGAGTCGCCAGGGAAGGACGGTTTGACTTCACCGAGGCCTGGTGTTCGCCGTGTGTCCAGGGCCAGCGACGTCTGGGCGAGACGACGGTTTCCTTCGCAGAGTGGTTATTCCCCGTCCAGTTGTCTGTCGAGTACGACACGGCCGCTCCTTCATATGATGGAATCCTCTCTTCACTCAATTTCTACAAGAGTGTCTATCGCGAAGACTCCCGGTTTCCAGACTTCGTCAGGCGGATGGAGCCGGTTTTTCAGGAATGGAGGGAGTCGGGTGCCTGGAATCGCGCACATCCCTGGATGGAAGTGCTGCTCCCCTGGGAAAGGGCGGCCGAGTATATCCAGGGAGTCCTGAATGGACTGCCTCCGGCATTGGTAACCGGGGGGCAGGTCCTTCTCTGGACCTGTGCCACCGGGAGGTCCCATTCGCCTCTTTTTATCCATCCTGAGGGTGATTTGACGATGGGATTCGCAATTCAATCGTCAGTGCACCACCGGGCGGTGGGAATGGCAGTCTCACTGATGCAGAAGGCCAGCGATCTGGTGATGCAGGTCGGAGGGAACCGGTACCTTTCCGGTTGGGTGCCCTTTGATAATTCCCGCTGGAAGATGCACTACGGTAAGATGTGGCCGCAGGTTGTTCAGTGGAAGAAGTTCTTTGATCCAGAAGGTGTGCTCAATCCCGGCTTCATTGCCTTTCGTGAAGATTAGATTCGACATCTCGATTCTCCCATCCGGAATTGGAGCGGCGGCCAGTCATCCCTGAGCAGGTGATGACCTCCGCCCGGTCCGCCGACTGATCACAGCAATACAAGGGTGAAATGCTTTTCAAATTCGAGAATCTCGGCAAGGAATTCACGGGAGAATGGCTCTTCCGCCATCTTTCGGCTCAGTGCAATGTCGGTGAGCGAATCGGATTGATCGGTCGAAATGGAGCCGGTAAAACAACCTTGATCAACTTGCTGGACGGAAGCCTCCACTGCGATGAGGGGCAGATCGTCAAAGCCGCGCGTTTAACCATCTCGAGGGTGGATCAGATCGCACGACTCCAACCGGACAAGACGGTTTACGAAGAAGCCGTTTCGGTTAATGCGGAAGTCATCGCGATTGAGGCCGAACTGAGAGAGCTCGAACACGTGATGTCGGAAGGGAGGATCGAAGAAGAAACAGCCCACCGTTACGAAGAACTGAAATCGATCTTCGAATTGCACGGTGGATACGAGCACGAAGCCAGGACTGAGAAGGTTCTGCACGGTGTGGGATTTGGCAATGAGGACTTTAAACTGCTCTGTTCTCAACTGAGTGGGGGGCAGCGCAGCCGCCTGCTGCTGGCCCGCGTGCTGCTCAAACCCGCCGAACTGCTGCTACTCGATGAGCCGACGAACCACCTGGATCTCTCAGCAATCCTCTGGCTAGAGAATTACTTGAAGATGGTGCCTGCGGCGGTCTTGATCATCAGTCACGATCGGCATTTCCTCGATGCGGTGACAGCGCGAACCTGGGAAGTCGAGGGCGGAAGACTGTTCGACTACCCGTTCTCGTACACCCGATCCCGCAAGCAGCGGGCTCAGCGCATTGAGCGTGAGCTGAAAGACTTTGAGGAGCAGCAGGAATGGAAGCGGCAAACCGAAGACTACATCCGGCGCAATATCGTGGGCCAGAAAACGAAGCAGGCCCAGGCGCGACGGAAACAACTGGAGAAGACGGTGTGGCTCGAGGCTCCGGTCTACAGCGAAGTCTTTCCCAGGATTGAGATTCCCGAGGCTGTCCGGGGCGGGGCAATTGTCCTCGAGTCGAGGGAGGGGGTGGTCGGATTCGAGTCTAAGCGGCTGGTCCACTCGCTCGATCTCACATTTTACCGGGGTGATCGAGTCGGAATCCTCGGTGGGAATGGGAGCGGAAAGACCACGCTCCTGAGGACCCTTCTGGGTGAGCAGTCACTCCTCGAGGGACAAATCAGATGGGGATACAATAACGTCGTCGCCTACTACGCCCAGGAATCAGGGCTCGAGGATCCCGATCGGTCCGTCCTGGATATTCTCGCCGAGATCAGCCCCTCGGCCACCGATGAGGAGCTGCGCAAGTTTGCTGCCCGTTTCCTCTTTCGAGGTGACGAGATCTTCAAGCAGGGAAGCCACCTCAGCGGAGGGGAAAGAAGCCGACTCGCCTTCGCCCGTCTGTTCGCCCAACCGTCAAACGTTCTCTTTCTGGATGAGCCAACGAACCATCTCGATATCGACAGTCGCGAGGCCCTTGAAGCGGGCCTGCAGGGGTATTCCGGGAGCCTGGTCATCGTGTCTCATGACCTCTATTTCCTCAAGCAGGTGGCCTCGCGGTTCTTTCTCATTCGGCAGGAGCGGCTCGTGGAGTTGTCAGATCTAGATAACCTGGCGGACGAGCTGCTGCAAAAGGCCGACACCCAGAGGCGTCCCCCGAAAGAGAACAGTCGAAAACGTGAAGGATCCCTGTCGCAGCTGTCAAAGAACGAGCGGATGCGGGCAGAGAAACGACGGGAAGGCATTGAAAACGAAATCGAAGGCCTGGAGGCCCTGCGTTCAGAGATAGAGGGACGAATGAGTGCTGGAAACGGCGATCACGAGATGCTCGCCAACTTATCCCAGGAGTATGCCGAGATTGACCGGAAACTGGCAGGCCTCTACGCTCAGTGGGAAGAAGTCAGCCACCTGCTCGAGTCGGAGTAGGGCGCGCCGGTTCTCGAATTCTCCTGTGCTAACATGAATTCACCAATGATAGAGCGAGTCATTCTGGCCAGTCCACGAGGGTTCTGTGCAGGTGTCGTGCGGGCGATCGATATCGTCAAGATCGCACTCGATGTCTATAACGATCCTCTTTTTGTGCGCAAGGAAATTGTCCACAACCCACACGTTGTGGAAGAGCTGAGACAGCGCGGTGTGATTTTCGTCGAGGAACTCGATGAAGTCCCTGCGGGTCAGCGTGTCATCTTTAGTGCCCACGGAGTCTCCCCGGAAGTCTGGAAACGGGCCAAGGCCAAGAATCTCGATGTAATCGATGCGACCTGTCCCCTCGTCACAAAGGTCCATATGGAGGCGAAGCGGTTTGCCCGACAGGGCTTTACGATCGTACTCATTGGCCATCCAGGGCATGAGGAAGTTGAAGGTACGATGGGCGAGGCGCCGGCGCACATGAGACTGGTGAGCTCAGTTGCCGATGTCGAAAGCCTTGAGGTCGAAGACCCCAAGAAAGTGGCTTATCTGACCCAGACGACGTTGAGTCTGAATGACACCAACCAGATTGTTGCCGCTCTGCGGAGAAAATTCCCCGAGATCCAGGGGCCTCCTTCCGCTGACATCTGTTACGCGACCCAAAATCGACAGGAGGCGGTCAAGGAACTGGCGGGATTTGCCGACTTGATCCTTGTTGTCGGAGCGAAAAACAGCAGCAATTCAAACCGGCTCGTCGAAGAGGCCCTGCAGAATGGTGCTGGGTCTTTCCTGATCAGTGATGTCCGGTCGATCCGTGAAGAGTGGCTCAACGGTGTGCGTGTCGTGGGAGTTACCTCCGGGGCTTCCGCCCCCGAGAGGCTGGTTCAGGAGGTTGTCTCCTTCTTCAAAGCTCGAGGTGCTGCGGTCGAGAACCTCGAGACGCGCGAGGAGAATGTCCAGTTTGCTCTGCCTGTGAGCTTGCGGCTAAATTGACGCTGTTTGATGCATTCGATTACAATCCGCCCCTGTGAAGTATGGTCCAGCCTATCAAATCTATCCTGTTGAAACATTAAGAGAACTCCTGTTCAAGGCCACCGACCGGTACAGTGACCGGAAAGCGCTGATGGGGAAAAGGGACGGGAAGTATCAAGGCTTCTCGTATGGCGGGCTCCGTCGGCGGATCGAAGCCGTCGGAACCGTGCTGCTGAGTCGGGGCCTGAAGAAGGGAGACCGAGTCGGTCTCGTTGGCGAAAACCGTCCCGAATGGGCCGTGTCCTATCTGGGCATTGTTTCGGCGGGACTGGTCGCCGTGCCAATCGACAAGGACCTTAATGAAAGGGAAATCAAACATATTCTGAGTTATGCCGAGGTCAGAGTCCTGATCGCATCGGCTGACTATCTGCGCCTGCTGGTTGATGATCGAGCCAGCATCCCTTCACTCGAGGTGATCATCTCGATGGAGGACGATTGCCAGGGTGCGGACCTGGATTTTCCGACGGTGCTGGAAACGGGAACGAGTGAAGTTGAAGCAGGCAATCATCAGTTTTCAGATCTGACGGTCAAGCCGGATGACCTGGCCGTCTTGATTTTTACCTCAGGGACGACCGGCGCATCCAAGGGCGTGATGCTGACCCATCAGAACGTCGCCTCGAACGTGATGGGTACCTCTCATCATGTGGCGATTAGTATGCACGACATCGTCCTCTCGGTTCTTCCTCTTCACCATACCTACGAGGCGACGGCCGGATTCCTGACAGCCCTCTACCAGGGTGCCACGATCTGTTACGCCGAGAGCCTGCGCCGTATCGCTGACAACCTCAGAGAGACCCGGGCGTCCGTTCTTCTGGGAGTCCCAGCTCTGTTTGAGGCGATGTTCCGTCGCATTGAGGCGGGGATTGCCGAGAAAGGGAAAGGGAAGTTCGCCCTGGCGAAAGGCCTGGCTTCTCTGTCCGAGAAGGTCTTGAGGGTCAATGTTCGACGGAAGATCTTTCGTGAGTTACATGCCAAGTTCGGAGGTTCTCTGCGGCTGATGATCTCGGGCGGAGCCGCTATCAATCCTTCCGTTTCCAAAGGTTACCGGGAACTCGGGATTAACTTCATCCAGGGCTACGGGATGACCGAGAATTCTCCAATCATCAGTGTCAACCGAGTGGATGCTTTTAAGGATGACTCGGTCGGACTGCCGCTCCCCAATGCGGAGGTCAAGATCGTTGATGACGAGATCGTCGTCCGAGGCTCTTCTGTGATGCTCGGCTATTACAAGAATCCCGCGGCAACCGAAGAAGCTCTTCGAGATGGCTGGCTCTACACCGGGGATCTCGGGTATTTCGACCGAGACGGTTTTCTCCATGTGAATGGACGCCGGAAGTCGGTGATCGTTACTCCGAACGGCAAGAATGTCTATCCGGAGGAGATCGAGTCTATTCTGAACCAGAGCCCGTTCGTGCTGGAATCACTGGTTTGGGGAGGGCCCGAGTCGGATCCCTCGTTGACTGAGGTCCAGGCGATCATCGTGCCCGATACCGAGCATTTCGACAAGGTGTTCGGGGCGGCAAGCTATGATGAAGAAAAAATTCTCAATGTAATCTCTCAAGAGGTGAAAACCGTCAATCGAGAGCTGTCTGGATTCAAACGTATCAAGAAGTTCGTGATCCGCGGCGAAGAATTCGAAAAGACAACGACGCGAAAGATCAAGCGTTACCTCTATACAACCAAGACAACCCCCCTGAAGCGTAGGCTGTTCAGCTGAGTCGGTTCGAGTCGGCGAGTGGCTTAGCTTGCGGATGCGAGTAGCGAGATGAGTGAACAGAAATCCATTCTGGAGTGTTTCCCGAACCAATTCCCGGGCCGCCGGTATGAGGTTGAAATCACCTGTCCTGAGTTCACGGCGGTCTGTCCCCGGACGGGTCAGCCCGATTTCGCCACGATCCGGATCACTTATGTTCCGGATCAGAAGATTGTCGAGCTAAAATCCCTGAAACTCTATATGTTCTCGTATCGGGATCAGGGGATTTTCCATGAACATGTTACCAACAAGATCCTGGATGATCTGGTTGCCGCATGCGCTCCGCTGAGCTGTAAGGTGGTCGGTGATTTCAACGTGCGGGGTGGGATCAAGACCGTAGTGACTGCGAGCTATCAAAAGGATGCGGAGTAGCCTTTGCCGTTATGCTGCGTAATCTCATGTTGTTTCTGGCTTCGAATGCGAAGCTGGCCGCACTGATTTCCCAGGTGGGCAGACGTTCCGGTCTGACCCGCAGATTCATCGCCGGAGAAAGCCTTGCTGAGGCGATTCCCGCTATCCGAGAGCTCGAATCCCTGGGACTTGATACGACGCTCGATTTGCTGGGCGAAGGAGTCACGCAGGAGGAAGAGGCTGTCAATGCGGCGCGACTCTATCGCAGACTCCTCCGCCGCATCGAGGAAACTCAGCTGCGGTCGGGAATCTCGATCAAGTTGACCCAGCTGGGACTCGGGTTCGATCGCGAACTGTGCGATCGCAACCTCAGGCTGATCCTGGATGAAGCCGAGAGCCTGAAGAAGTTTGTCCGCATCGACATGGAGAGTTCCGCCTATACCGAGGCGACACTGGACTTGTTCCGAACTCAGTTGGAGCACTACGGGCCCAGGCGGGTTGGGGTGGTTGTTCAGTCCTATCTCTACCGGACCGAGTCAGACGTCAAGTCGCTGATTGGTACCGGCTGCAATATCCGCCTCTGTAAAGGGGCCTACATGGAGCCGGAGGAGGTGGCTTTCCCCAAGAAGGCGGATGTCGATGCGAACTTCACGCGTCTGCTCGACCTGATGCTGGATTCGGACCTGTATTCGGCCATTGCGACCCATGACGAGCGAATGATCGCGCATGCGAAGAAGGTGATTGCATCCAACGGCCTTCCTGAAAACCGTTACGAGTTTCAGATGCTGTTTGGAGTCCGTCGAGAACTGCAGGTAGCCCTGCGGCAGGAGGGTTTTCGCATGCGAGTCTATGTACCTTTCGGGACCCAGTGGGCGCCCTACTTCATGCGGCGGTTGGCGGAACGTCCGGCCAATGTTCTATTCATCCTCCGGAATATGTTCAAAGCCTAGGCGGGGAAACGCGTTCTGTCTCGATGAAACGCTGTTCAGTGGATCTTCGAGATATAGCTTCGCAAGGACTGCAAACTCGAGAAGCGTTCTTCCACATCCAGGTGTTCGAACTCAGATTTGACTCCATTGGCCGAACTGAGGACGATTACCGGAATCCGATAGGCCTGGGTTACCTTGTTGAGCCGAACACAGTCGACCTTCGGGTCCGCTTCCGCATAGACGCAGACCAGGTTGATGGGTTCAGTTTCGACAACTTCCGACATCACTTCAACCGGAACCCCATCCCCAAGGTTTAATGATTCCCAGCCTTCCAGTTCGAGCAAGCGAGCCATCGTGTCGACCTGAATCCTGGAATCGGAACTCGATGCGGCACATAAAGCAGTCTTTCCATTCGGGCGCCGCCGGATCATCTTCTGAGCGAGCTGGACCATCGCATCCTGGAGGTTCGTCGAGACGAGCAATACCTGACCTGCCGTTAACTCGGACTCTGAGCAATTTTGCAGAGGCTTGCCACCGGGCACAATCACTTCGTCGTAAATCTCTTCCAGCCGCATCCCCCTCAGATAGAGCCGTTCGAGCAGGGAACGTATCTTGTATCGTTGATTCTGGCTCGCGAGGTAGACAAGAAGATGACGCACCCGGGCAAAATTCCGGGCATTGAGCCAGACCTCGAGATTCGGGTCTTCCCATTCTTCGGTCGACAGGATTCCCGTCGCTTCAAAGGCCCTGCGCTGCTGAAACTCGTAAATATCTTGCAGCCGGAATCGCCGGTGTCCACCCGGGGTTCGAAGACAGTTCAGACCAAACGAATCTGCCCACCTCTTGACCGTGGACTCACTGACATTCCACATCTGGGCAATCTCTCGGGTCGAATAGGTACGATCAACTGTCATCGCCGTGAACTGACTGTCTTGGTTAACGTGATGGAACTACCGGATCATAGCATGGGCTCTGACGACCTAAAAGACCTAAATCCGGGAAAATTAGAGCTAAGAGGGATCGGCGAAAAGATAGGCTAATCGTGCTTCACAGCTTTCACCTTCCCACTTCATCAGCTTGACCTTCAGCCCTGTATTTTCCGGCGTGATCAAAGCGAAGGTCAGCTCCTTCTCAGCTCTTTCCAGTGGATCGCCGGCACCAAAAATCTTGGTCCATGTCCCCGTATTGAAGTACTCGGAAGACCGGTTGATTCTCCAGAGATCGGTGTCGTGTGAATGGCCCATGAGGATGGCTTTTGCCCCGAGGAGTCGCTGGATCTCCCTAGCCTTTTCTCGGAGCCGGATCTTCTCCGGCTGGCTGCCACTCCCGCGGACTGCAAGATAGCGTATGAGAAGGAAGATCAGGATTTCAGCTAGAAAGACCCAGCGGACCGATTCCGAAAAGGCCCACCAGTAAGGAGTGGCGCTGACGACTTCGAACAGACCTCTCAGCGAATAGGGGAAGAGTGCCAGCAGCAGAGGGGAGATGGTGAGAGTGAATCCGAGGATCGCAAATACCAGTGGGACCAGGGAGAGAATGGGAATCGTGACGGGCCCGACCAGGGCGCGAAGCGCTTTCCACAGGAATCCCTTCGGTCGATACATCAGCGAAGGCTCCCTGAGGGCGTCGAGCTGATCCAGCAGTTGCGACCAGTTGCGGTCTCCCAAGTCGGGAGTGCTCGACAGTCGATCACGCAACTCTCTGAACCGATCCTGATGGCAATCTGAATAGGTCGGGTCGGCGGTTTCCTGGGCGCGGCGCCAGTTCCTCTTGAGTCGTTCCAGCATACTCAACCCATCGGTGAACAGGTACCGGTAGGCCCGGATCGGATGACGCGTGATCAACCAGGTCAGGAAGCGTGTCGCCGGTTTGACGTTGTCAGCAAACGGTTCACCGGTTTCAATTCGATTGAACAGGTAGCGGACGAACAGGGAGCCGATTGGGAGATCGGTCTGAGGCTCGATTCCATACCCGCAAGACCCGGTTGTACTCAGCGCGGGATCGAGGGGGGACCGGAAGGCGTTTAGCGGATCGTATTGATGGCCATGTTCAATGTAGATCTGGCCGTCGAAGAAGAACCAGGGGCAAAAGGTGACGTTCTCTGTGAGCCCT
Source organism: Acidobacteriota bacterium (assembly GCA_020350445.1). Taxonomy (GTDB): domain Bacteria; phylum Acidobacteriota; class UBA6911; order RPQK01; family JAPXNP01. Next base: position 3,544,943 of record CP070717.1, read on the forward strand.
GAGCGTTCTTCCGGGGAAACAAAACCAGCGAGGCACTCTCGCAGGGCGCTCTGTACCTCAGCGTAGGACAGCTCAATGTCATGGTTTCCGATGACGAAAATTACCTCGTGTTCGGCCGCCCACCGCGCCAACGCTTCGAAAACCTGGGGGTGCCCTTCAACAATCTTCTCGAGTTTCCAGACCGTCTCCAGAGGGCTTGTTCGCAGTCCGTAGTCGGAATCCGTGTAGAGTGGA
>CP070717.1:3545276-3547907 GCA_020350445.1 Acidobacteriota bacterium
CAATGCAATTGCCTTATCCAGGTGCTGTTCCACTTCAGGTGTCGGCCCTGTCTTCATCAGAGCACTGGCATACTTGTAATGCCCATAGGACAACTGGGGATCATTGCGCAGGGCGCGGTACAGCCAGCCGAGTCCATCATCCATATTCCCCTCCGTGATCAGGATCTCTCCAAGATCGACGAAGGGCCAACCGTAACCCATCTTCTGCGCTTCGACTAGCTGGATCGAGGTTCGATAACTTGACTTCGCCGACTCCAGGTCACCCTGGGCCTGCAGGCACCAACCCAGGAAGTAATGGGCCTTGTAGTGGGAGGGTTCTACTTCAACTGCCTTTCGAAGCGCGGCCAAGCCCTCGCTAAACTGCTGATTCTCGTAGTAAAATCTACCCAGGTGATAGTGCGGCTCACCACTTTCGGGATCCACTTCGGCCATCTGCAACAAGTCAGTTTTGTACTTTTCGTAATCCTCGAGCATGAAATAGGAGAAGGCGCGAATCCGGTAGGCTTCAACCGGGGTATTGCGCAGTGCGATGGCTCGGGTCGCCAATTCCACGGCCCTTTCAAACTGGGTCTTGCTGAACGCCATTGCAGCCCCATAGACCGCAACCTGTGAATCGGTCGGAAACTGATTGAGCAGGGCTTCCATCTCTGACTGGGCCTCGTCGGGAGCCTGGCTACGCATCAGAGCATCGATCAATGCCATCCGCGCGGCTTTGTGCTCAGGCTGCAACTCCAACACTTCCTTCAGAGTCTGAATCGCTGAAGGGTAATCTCCCTGGGCCAACTGACTCTCGGCTCTGTTCAACAGCTCCGGTAAAGCCATAGCACCTTCCTGCCCCTGGACAAGAGGTGTCACTGTCCCCCAAGTAAGCAGAAAAACCATTAGAATGTTCAATCTCATTAACTGTTCCCGTCAAAACCCAGTGCCCCTCTCTACTGAGCGGCTTTCAGTTCCTCAATCCGCTGAGCCATGGCCTCACGAACCCTGAATAGTTGCTCCACATTGCGGGAGAAGGCTCTCACATCGATAACCATCTCAGCCGCCATTCTATCCGCGTAGGCACGATCACCCAGGGAACGCAACATCCAGAGGTACTCATAATCCTCGATCCCTTCCCGGAGCAGTTCGAGACGAATCGAAGAAACAGGGCCTTCGACATCTGCCTGACCGGTATTCCTCTTGACCCGGCTTCCAGGATAGAGAAGCGATCCTTCGCCGCTGAGGACCCCTCCTTCACTGCACAGAAAACCGCTGATGTAGGTCACCGGATCGACCCATGGATCGGGAGTCTGCGGCCAGAAGTTGACCGCCCAGTAGAGAATCCCGTTCATCCCATACCGATAGGTAATCCAGGGAACCATGACCGGATCCATCGCTGGAGCGTCGATGAAATAGTTCGGCTGCGGGTAGACCTGATCACAAGATATGTACCAGCTGATCTCCGCTCCTCCCTCGATCAAGCGTGGAATAACCTGTTTCACCTCGAGGTCATTCAGTTTGTTTCCGTGAACGGAAAAATTGTCTGCATAGCCGGTCAGTGTTCCCCACTCTGCCCGATCCGGAACCGGGGCTTCTGTGACGAGAAAGGGTACATCCGCGTCGACCCGATGAACCAGATCGGCCCAGAATCGGGTCATCTGATAGTGCTTCTCCGTGTTCGGTTCATCAATTGGACTGTTAAAGACCAGCCGCTGTTTCCAGCCACTGGACTCGATCTGCTGGACGACCTGTAGAATGTACGACTCTACTCGTTTCACCACATCCACTGGCGGCTCTTCTTACTCCTCGGCAGACAGTTGACCGGGGACGGCCTCGAGCACGACTCGCTTCGTGCGCATCTCTTCCATGTACAGGCGATACAAGTCCTGATCGAACGTCAACGCGACCGCGTCACCCGACACGGCGATTTCCGGCTGCAGCATCCAGTTGAACCAGGGTTCCATCCGCCGCTCGTTCAGGAAGCGATGGTAGCGCTGCACCAGTTTCTTCATATCCTCAGGGTCCGACCCAATCTCATGAAGACCCCGCATCGAATTGGAACTCACCCCCATGTAGGTCAACAGATGAGTCTCATCGGGCAGAGCAAAGCCATACACCTTCAGCTCGACCTCGAGCTCATCGATGAGAGCCCCTTTCTGGGAAACCTGGATCTTGCCCGAATAGTCTCCGGCGGACGTTTCTTTCGGGACGACAATATCGATCCAGACGGGTCGATTTCGAACTGCCTGGCGATACGCGGCTCCCATACTGAATGGATCGGTCAGAGGAGCCAGAGCATCAGGCCAGAACCCGGTCTCCCCGACCGGGCTCGATTCCGCGTACACCAGGATTGCGTGCTCGAAGAAGAGTTGAATTGATTCCCTCGGAATCCGCTTTCCTTGACTGGAGGTGAGTTCAGTGACTTCAACCCAGAAGTCCGATTCAGGCTTTACATATCGATTCGGGGGAGGTTCCGTCGTTATTACGACCTGGAAAGGGACATGTTCATTGGCAGCCCCGGCCACCCGAATCGTCTTGTCGGCACTCGACCAGATGAGGTTCTGAGTCTGCACTCTCGCATCGGGTCGGACCTTCTCGACACTCGGGACCACCCAAACATCGACCTTTTCGGCTGCAAAAAGGGGACCCACC
>CP070717.1:3548007-3552717 GCA_020350445.1 Acidobacteriota bacterium
AGAAGACGCTGTCGGTCCAGAAGACACTATCGGTCCAGAAAACGCTGTCGGTCCAGAAGACACTGTCGGTCCAGAAGACACTGTCAGCCCAGGTCTCGCTGTTTTCTGAGCGGAGCCCATCGGTCCAGAACACACTGTTGCCCCAGATCAAATTGGCATCCGGATCCACCAGGCCTGTGTAGATGATCTGATTACCGAAAGCAAAGGCACCGCCAGCCCAGACCTCCTCACTGTCCAGCGTCCATGAAGCCGAAACGGGAGTCTTTAGTTCACCCTTGTTCTCGTAGAAGGAGGCCGCCAGTTCAACGGCAGTCTTCGCATTCACCAAACCATTGCCCTGCTCAAGAATCGCCGGCTTGTGCAACTTGATCGCTGACGCCAGAAGAAACAGTTTGACGGTTTTGGGATCGAGTTTCGAATTTGCGTCCAGCATGAGAGCGACCGTTCCAGAGACAAAGCCGGTCGCCATACTCGCTCCACTGAGTTCGAGGAACTCCGAACCGTGCACGAGGTCGGGGTTCGTCCTTGCGAGTTCTCCATTCTCGGCCATCAAGGAGATGATCCGATTTCCAGGGGCGGACAGGTCAGGCTTGAAAATGCCATCAACCGTTGGGCCTCGTGAACCATAACTGGTCGCAATGTCATCGCTATGGGAAACAGTTCCCTGGGTATTGACGGGGTAGACAGTGATAACTGTCGGCTCAATGCCGGGACTTCCGATACCACCGACCAACCTCTCATGTTCGGCCGACTTACCGTAATTCCCCGCAGACACGACCGCAACGATCCCTGCTTCGACCATTTGACGCACAGACGCGCAGAGTGGATCCGATTGATAACCTTCGACAGGAGGATGTCCAACCGAGAAGTTCGCGATCTGGACCCCGTAGCGATTCTTGTTCTGAATTACCCATTCGATAGCTGCCATCAGGTTGCTCGTATAGCCCCGACCGTCTGGCCCGACGACTCTTACATCTAAGAACTCAACTTCCGGAGCGATTCCTTGAAAACTGCCGCCACCGGCCCCAATGATTCCTGCGACATGGGTTCCATGACCGTAGGGGTCTGTCCCATCCCCTCTTTTCAGAATCACGGGAACGCCGCCGGTGAAATCCACCGAGTACTTCACCCTCGAGCGGAGGTGCATTGAACTGTGCTCGCTGATACCGGAATCGAAGAGAGCCACAGTCACTCCCTTACCGGTGACACCGACCTGATCCGCGCCGAGCATCTTGCGATAGTCGCCACTCAGCGCGTTGTCAAGGGCCAACGTACTCCCATCCATGCCGTTCGAAGTGTTGGCAGCTCGGATCACGGCATCGACCGTGACGTACTCGACCAGTTCCGACTCAAGGAGACGCTCAATTTCGGTTGCGTGCAGGCGAGCAGCAAAGGAACGCTTGCCGAACATGCCCTTAACCAGGTTGCCGGAGCTCTTGACTCCCGGACGAGTCAGAGCACCGAAGGATTCCCGACTGACATTGACAATAACTGGAATGGCGTAGTCATAGTGAGGATGGTGCTTAAGAAACTCAACTTCAGCAGCGAGTTTCGCGGAGATTCTTTGGGGGATTTCGGTCGAAACGGTGCTGGCTCCGCCAAATAAGGCTGTCCCATAAAAGGACACCAGGAGGATTACCAAGACAGCTCCACGTGCAATTCTGCCCTGCCGGTTCGATTCAATTTGTGCTCTATTTCTCGCAGTCATGGAATTTTCCTTCCAACAGAAACCGCAGAAGGCCCTTCCCGGCGCACACCCGCAGCTTTGTCAGCACAAGGATGCCTTGAGATCGAGAAATCTCTGGTGATCTCCATCACAGAAAAGAAGAATCTGTCGGTTTTTTGCTCTTCGGAAGCAGATCGAGGTTAGCCGAGCTACTGCAGAGGCTGGCTTAAGAGAGTGTTCAACACCGTTGCGAGAGACTCGATGGTGAAGGGCTTCCGCAGCACGGCGTCAAAGCCGTACTCGGCAGGTCTGGCCATGACTGGATCGACAGAGTACCCACTCGAAACAATCGCCTTGAGCCGCGGATTGTACTCGCGAAGTTTGGCGATCGCATCCTTTCCACCCATCCCCCCCGGGATCGTCAGATCGAGGATGACAGCATCGTAGAGCTGGTTCGAGTGAGCTGCCTTTTCAAATTCCCGGCAGGCCGCATCGCCATCGGCGACAACCACGGACTCATAACCCAGCTCGGCTAGCAGTTCCATTGCACACTCCTGGATCATCGGATCGTCGTCCATGACCAGGACCCGTCCCGAACCAGTCAAACAGACATCGAGCGCCGGCTCTTCGTTGATGACTGCTCGACGAACGGCCGGAAGCAGGAATTTGAATTCTGTTCCCTTACCCAGTTCAGATTCCACGGTCATGGCGCCACCATGGCGTTTGATGATCGAGTAGACGCTCGCCAGACCGAGTCCGTGCCCGTTCGGCTTCGTTGTGAAGTAGGGCTCGAAGACCCGCTTGAGGTTCTCCGGCCGGATTCCAATCCCCTGATCTTGGACCGCGACACAGACGTAATCTCCGCCCTTGAGCTTGAGGGCCTGATCGTCACTCTCCAGGCAGACGTTCCAGGCTTTTATGCGAAGGGACCCACCGTTCGGCATCGCCTGTTCAGCATTGATGACCAGATTATTCATGACCTGGTTGATCTGTGAGGAATCAAAATCAGCAGCCCAGAGATTCTCCTGAATCTCAAAATCACAGCGTACTTCAGATCCTCTGAGCGAGAACCGCGTGGAATCCATGAGCAGGCTCCGGATCGAGGCCTGTTTCTTAATCGGGGCCCCACCCTTGGCAAATGTCAGCAACTGCTGGGTCAGGTCACTGGCCTCCTTGGCCGCGTCGCTGATGCTCCCAAGGTACTCCCCAACCGTTGCTCCACGGTCCAGGGCACGCAGGCCCATCTGACTCTTCATCAAGATCGCTGCCAGGATGTTGTTGAAGTCATGGGCGATTCCTCCGGCAAGCAAGCCCAGCGATTCAAGCTTCTGAGCCTTCAGCAGTTCGTCTTCCATTCGCTTCTGAACGGTGATATCGCGAAACACCAGGACAACGCCGACGGCCCGGCCAGACTTTCCCACAATGGGAGAGACACTGTGGGAAACCAGCCGTTCCTTACGATCGGCGGAAACTAATCGAAGGGTCAGCCCCTGATGCAAAGATGCCTTCCCGGTTTCCAGAACCCTCTGGGCCGTTCCCGAGACAAGGGCCCCTGACCTGCGGTCGAAAATTCTGAAGACGTCCTCGAGTTGGCGGCCTCTCGCATCCCGGATTCCCCAACCGGTCATAATCTCGGCGGCCTTGTTCAACAGCACGACTCGGCCTTGAATATCGGCGGTGATTACCCCGTCGCCGATGCTGCGCAGGGTGACGGCAAGCCGGTCCTTCTCAGCTGCCAGCGCCTCTTCTGCCTGAATACGTTCTTCGATTTCTCGCACCAACTGCTCATTTGCCCGACTCAGATCGGCTGTCCTCTGGGCGACCCTCAGCTCGAGTTCCTCCTTGGCCTGTTGGAGAGCTTCTTCAGCCCGGGTCTTCTCAGCCAGCAATGTCCGAGTTTCCTTGAGATGAAGCTGGGTCTGGCGGATGCGGTCCACATTGACCTTGTATGCGAAGAACAACAACAGAATGGTCGGGGCAACGAGAATTACGGCCAGTAGTGCATCACCCAGGAAATGGAAGGTGAGGGCGACGACAAATACCCCTCCGGCCTGGGTAACCCAGGTCCAGACAAAGTTTTCCTTCCAGATCTGATAGAGCGACCCACCTGATCGCAAGAGCATCGCCAGTGAAATGAACCCCGTGTTGAGGGCAAAGTATAGAAGGGCCGACAGTCCCAGCTGGAAGAGAAGCATGTAGAGAGAGGTTTGATGGTCCACTCCCAGTGGCGCCTCAACATCTGCCAGCAGGTAGAAGACTAATCCAGCGCTGTAGGCTGCAACCGTCGGGATGGAAACATTGAAGAGCTGTTTGTACCCCGCTGCCACCTTCGCCCTCAGGTTCAGGGTTAGACCTTCCGCAGCTGCAGTTAGTGAAGCGACTTCAGGGCCAAAGAGGATGATCGCGAGGAAGACAAAGACATCCCCCATGGCGACCGAAATCGACTGCCCATCCTCTCGTGTTGTTGGCAAGGTGAAGGTGAAGTTGCTCGAAAGAACACTCAAGAAGATGACGGGCAGCCAGCGCACGCCGAACTGATCGACTGCTCCATACAGCGAATAGGCCAGAGTGCCAATGCCCAGCAGGATCGCACAGCAGATAAGGACCTTCGTACCTTGGGATCCTGATGCTGGAAACAACAACTCGCGCATCACATCGAGACGGGAACGTCGCCTCTTCCAGTCCAGTTCACCCTGACTACTGTTTACTGCTGTACCCAAGTCTCTCGCCTTCCTTCCATTCCGGTCAGCCCGCAGCCATTTTGTCGCACGGGTCTCCATTCTTTAGGAATCAGCCACTTTCAGGGTAGCTTGAACCACAACACAAAGGATGTGAGCAGAATCACTTGGCTCGTAGATGTCTTGCCTGGATAATTGGCGTCGCCCCTGTAATAAGACTCTGAGCTGTCGAACTGGTGGGTGAGGATGTGCGATATTAATGAGCGTGCAAGCCAACGTTAAGCAGAATGACCCGAGCCTTTCATCGCTAGGTGTCAGCTTTCTCGTCACCCCAGACCCAGACCGTCGCATCGTTAAAATCGGAAC
>CP070717.1:3552817-3560932 GCA_020350445.1 Acidobacteriota bacterium
CCCAACTCGAGGGCATGAAATCGGCGTGGAGAGAGGTTACGACAATAACGAAACGCTCGAACCACATGCCGATGTTGACGAAGATCGAGACAGTAAACAGGATCGGAATGCTTGTTCGGGCCTTCTTGAACCAGAAGACCTGTGGGATGATGAGGTTACAGCTCATCATGATCCAGTAGGCCCAGGCATAGGGCCCAAAAGCGCGGTTAAGAAAAGCGAACTTCTCGAAGGGGTTCCCACTGTACCAGGCGATAAAGAACTCGAGCGTATAGGCGAATCCAACCATGGTGCCGGTCACGAGGATCAGCTTCGCCATTCGGTCGAAGTGCAGCATCGTGATCAAGTGGGTCAACTTGAAGACGACCCGGCAGATAACCATCAGAGTGATGACCATCGCCATGCCTGAGAAGATGGCACCCGCAACAAAGTACGGGGGAAAGATCGTCGTATGCCATCCCGGAAGATTCGAGACGGCAAAGTCAAAGGAGACCACGGAGTGGACCGAAAGGACGAGAGGAGTCGCCAGTCCGGCCAGCAGGAGGTACGCCCTTTCATAGTGGTGCCAATGCCGGTGAGACCCTCGCCAGCCCAAAGCCAGGATTCCGTACAGAACGCCCCGGAGCTTCGTCTTGGCCCGGTCGCGCATCGTGGCCAGGTCGGGAATCAGCCCGAGGTACCAGAAGACGAGTGAGACCGTGAAATAGACCGAGACGGCGAACACGTCCCACATCAGGGGACTGCGGAACTGCGGATAGATGCCCATCTCGTTGGGGAAGGGAAGCATCCAGTAGTCGAGCCATGGGCGGCCGGTGTGGATTCCAGGAAAGACGAGAGCACACATGACGGCAAAGATCGTCATGGCTTCCGCTGCCCGGTTGATCGAGGTCCGCCACTGCTGCCTGAACAGGAACAAGACGGCTGAGATCAATGTTCCGGCATGACCGATACCGACCCAGAAGACGAAATTGACGATAGGCCAACCCCAGGCGACCGGGTTATTGTTTCCCCAGATGCCGACCCCGGTGATCAGGAGATACCCGATACTGAGGCCGAAAACGCCCAGGAGAGCCAGGGAGATTCCAAGAGCGATGTACCATCCCAGAGGAGGCGTCCATTCGGTCGGTCGAGAGACCGCCTCGGTTATCCCATGGAAACCCGGATCGTCCGTTACCAGATTAGGCCGGCGTTCGATGGGATCAATCTCTTGGACTTTATCTAATCCGATTACTGCTTGTGCCATAACTGTTTGTTTCTAAGAGGGACGAACCATTGAGAATCCACTCGAGTCCGGCTGATACTGCCAATCACGGGACGAAGCGTCGAGCAGGAAGAACGTCAGCATGATGGCGAGGAATACGAAGCCGGCGGCCACGAAGATTCCAGTCAGCCCCGAGCTGTAGCGGACATGCATGAAGTAGAGGATGACCAATGCTGCCTTGAAGCAGGCGATTCCCAGGGCAACCCCGAAAGTGAGGATACCCAGGTCATAGAAGGCCACTTCTACGGTGATCAGTGTCAGCAACAGCAACGTTGCAAAGACCAGGTAATAGATTCTTGCTGGAATGGAATGTTCAGACATTAGCCTCGACCTATCAAATACAGGAAAGGAAACAGGAAGATCCAAACGATATCGACGAAATGCCAGTAAAGGCCAGTCATCTCGACTGGTGCGTAATAGGCTTCTGAGAATCGATTACGATACGCCATGACCACGAGGGTCGCGATGATCCCGAATCCGATCAGCATATGAAGGGCATGCAGCCCTGTCATGATGAAATAAAACGAGTAAAACAATTCAACCTGGTTGGCGAAGGGACTATCCACCGAAAAGTTGTGTCCCGGGACCAGATGGTGTTCGAACTTATCCGCATATTCCACCACCTTGACGCCGATAAATACGCCACCGAGGATGATCGTCAAAATCAAGAAGACAATGATCTGTTTCCTTTTCGCATGCTGGGCCGCATGAACAGCCATAGCCATGGTCAAACTGCTACAGATCAGGACCGCCGTATTGAAGGCGCCCAGCAGGTAGTCGAGGTAATTGCTCCCCTCAATCCAAGCCTGCGGATACTTAAAACGGTAGAAGCCGTAGGCAGCAAACAGGGCCCCGAACATCATCACCTCGGTGATCAGGAATGACCACATTCCAAGGTTGACAGTCTCTTTCTGCTGTTCGGCATCGTCAAACTGATGGGCCACAACGCCGTCGTGAAAATTAGACAACTTTCCCCTCCACTGGTCTGGAATAGTCGTAGGCTTCCTCGGTAACAACCGGGGTCTCGTCGAAATTGAACGTCGTCGGCGGGGAGGGAACGGTCCACTCCAGGCCCTTGGCGTTCCATGGGTTCGGCCCGGCCTTCTCACCCCTGACCAACGACCAGATCAGGTAGACGACAGGAAAGGCATAGCCGATTGCCAGAATCGAAGCTCCGGCCGTCGAGAGCACATGAAAGATCTGAAATTCATCGGGATAGACGTGATACCGTCTGGGCATCCCCAGATACCCCACGAGGAACTGCGGGAAGAAGGTCAGGTTGAATCCGATAAAGATCACGATCGAACTGAGCTTCGCCCAAGCCTCCGGATAGAGTCGACCGAACATCTTCGGCCACCAGAAGTGCAGGGCTCCAAGGTATCCCATGATCGCACCACCGACCATGATGTAGTGAAAGTGCGCGACCACGAAGTAAGTGTCATGGACATGGACATCGAGTCCGAGCGCCCCGAGGAACAGACCGGTCAATCCTCCGATTGTGAAGAGTCCGAGAAAACCGAAGGCATACATCATCGGAGTTTCGTAGGAGATCGACCCACCGTACATCGTCGCAGCCCAGTTGAAGACCTTCACCGCTGAAGGAATGGCGACCATCATCGTGAGAATCGAAAAGACCATTCCGGCGTAGATCGACTGGCTGCTGGTGAACATATGGTGTCCCCAGACGAGGAATCCGAGGACTGCAATCGCCAGGCTCGAGAAAGCGACAAAGGAATACCCGAAGATCCGCTTGCGGCAGAAGCAGGCGATCAACTCGCTCATGACTCCCATCGACGGCAGGATCATGATGTAGACGGCCGGATGGGAGTAAAACCAGAACAGATGCTGGAACAGCACCGGGTCTCCACCGAGTGCTGGGTCAAAGATTCCGATTCCGAATACGCGCTCGAGGAAGACCAGTAGAATCGAGATGGCAACCACCGGAGTTCCCAGCAGCATGATGAGGCTCGTGGCGTAATGGGCCCAGATGAAGAGCGGAAGCCTGAACCAGGTCAGACCCGGTGCCCTCATCTTGTGGATCGTCACCACGAAGTTCAGCCCGGTCAGAATCGAAGAGAAACCGGTGATGAAGACACCGATCGCAGTCAGACCCACTGCCGTCTTCGAATAGGTGCTGCTGTAAGGGGTGTAGAAGGTCCATCCCGTATCGACTCCCCCGGCCAGGACGACAGCAAAGGTAAACAGACCTCCGATCGTGAAGACGTACCAGCTGGCCAGGTTGACCTTAGGAAACGCCAGATCTCGCGCTCCGATCATGATCGGGATCAGGAAGTTCCCGAATACCGCTGGAATCGACGGTACCAGGAAGAAGAAGATCATGACCAGCCCATGAAGCGTAAACAGCTTGTTGTAGGAATCCGCCGAGACCAGGTCACCGGCCGGCGTCAAAAGCTCAATGCGGATCAGGACCGCAAAGAGTCCTCCGATCACAAAGAACAAGCTGATGCTCAACAGGTACAGGATCGCAATGCGCTTGTGATCCGTCGTCATGAGCCACGACTTGAGTCCGTAGCCGGCAGTGAGATAGTTCTCACCCGTTCCGGAATGATGACTGGCTTCGACTGTCGTACTCATATTTCTTACTCTGTCCTTTCACTCTCGGTGGCTTCGATATCTGAGGGAGCGGTCTCGTAGGAAAGCGATTGGATGTAGGCAATCAGTTTCAGAACATCCTCTTCCGAGACCTGGCCTTTGTAGGTCGGCATAATTGGAGCAAAGCCGGCCACAACCTTCGAAACCGGTGACAAAATCGACTCCCGGAGATAGGAATCATCGGCTTTGACCAGTTCACCGGTCATCAGCTGAACCTGACGGTCGTGGATACCAACGAGGCTGGGGCCACGGGCCCCGGTTTCCTGCTCATGGCAGGTATTACAACCGAGCTGGCTGTACAGTTCGGCACCTTCCTCCGCCATCGATTTCGAGGCAACGGCACTACGCTCGAGCCAGTCCTGGTAGTCCCCGGGCTCCATGACGTAGACCGTGCCGATCATCTCCGAGTGCTCGGTACCGCAATACTCGGCGCAGAACAGGTGATATTCGCCGGTCTTCGTGGCCTCGAACCAGGCCGTGGTGTAGCGTCCGGGTACAACATCCATCTTCATCCGGAATGCCGGAACGAAGAAACTGTGGATGACGTCCTCTGACGTCATGATCAGCTTGACCGGAGTCCCCAGCGGGACGTGTAGTTCGTTGATCTCCCGATTTCCTTCGGGGTGCTGGATCTTCCACATCCACTGTTTACCGACCACATAGATATTCATCGCATCGGCCGGTGGGGTGTACATGTCAAAGTAAAGGACTGCCCCCCAAGCAAACATCACCATGGAGAGAATAAAGGGAATGATCGTCCAGATCAGTTCCAGCTTGAGGGAGCCCAGGATCGGCTTTGGCGTCTCATCTTCCGACTTCCGGCGGAATTTGATCGCGAAAACCGTAACCAGCAGGACCACCAGGGTGAAGAAGAACAAGGAGACGCCAATCATGAAGAAGTAGAAAGCGTCGACCTTGCTCGCCATGCTGGAGGCTACTTCTGGAAATATCTGAAAGTTCGAAAACATAGCTTCGCCTAAATCAGTTAAACCCTTGTTAAATCAGTCTTCACTTTCAGCAAACAACTACGCCCCGGGGTCTCAGGCGCTGGCCTGGACCTGTGCAGGGCCCTTTCTCTCCCGTCGAATCAAAAGCGTGATCAAGAGTGCGATTCCGATCAATGTCAACGCTCCGGCGACGCGAAGGATGGAGAGAATTGCAAAACTGTACTTGCCCGTCAGAGGGTTGTACTGGTAACAGAACAGCAAAACCTGATCGGTCGGGCTCCCGATTTCGTTGTTCGAGGCCTCGACGAGTCCCAGTCGCAGATCCCGGGGCGAGTACTCCACCCCGTAGAAGTAACGAGCCACTTGTCCATCCGGTGTCAGAACCATGATTCCACTGGCATGGACATATTCACCCGAGGCGGGATCATAGGTGTATCGGAATCCGACAGCATCGGCCAGGGTCTTGATCTGGTCTTCCGTACCCGTCAGGAAATGCCAGCCTTTCTGACCACTCTCCCTCTGGTAGTTCTCCAGATACTCCACCTTCTTACTCATCGCCAGTTCGGGAGTCTCATCCGGGTTGATACTAACGGTGACGACATCGAATTCGTTACCCGCACTGAACTCCATTGCTCTCATCGCCCGCAGTGTCCCGTTCAGGATATAGGTGCAGAGCATGGGGCATTCGTAATACACCAGAGTCAGGATGACGGGCTTCTCTCCGAAATAGTCACCCAGGGTGACCGGAGCCCCCGACTCATCGAGAAAATTCAAGTTGAGCGGTACCTGGGAGCCCAGTTTCTGGTCCAGCCCTACGTTTTCCAGGGCCTCAGGCTGTTTAGCCGCTTCCTGGCCCTGTACAGGACCGATCAGGGCAACACTGATCAGCAGGCTCGTCATCGCTGTCAGAATCTGGTTTCTTTTCATGGTCTCCACCAAAACATTCAATACGCTTGAGCCAAATAGGCTTACCTACTGAGCCGACTGGAATCTCCGATGGGGCAGTCCGGTCTCGGCGACAATTTCCTTCGCTCTTTCAATCGGAATCCGGAATACACCGGTGTCTTCATCAATCCACTCGTAGGTTCCGAGTCTCTCGTCTTCCCATGAGCGGACTTCCGTCAGTTCTTCAGCCGGATTGACCTGCAGTTTTGGCCCGGGCGGAATCTGCTGAACATCCACTAAGGGCGAGACTTGCTGCTCCGACCGACCGAAGTAGTCGTCCAGGAGATTGTAAAAACCGGTCATCAGGAACATAACGAAGACCATCAGCGCGCCCAGTCCCACCAGGAACTGAACGATCGGCTTTACATCGGCGTCGGTCTTCTCATGTCCACCGTGATGAACGTGCTCTGTTTCCGGATTGGAATGAATCTTCTCACTCATCTACTCTTGCCTCGTTGCCCAACTTCTTCGATCGGCCCAATTCGCCTAGTTCGATTTCTCCAGTTTCGCCAGATCTTCCTGTGGGACATCCCCATAACTGGCGCCCTGACTTAGCTGCAGTGCACGAATGTAGGCGATGATTGCCCAGCGATCCTCGGGGGAAATTCGCGAGGCATAACTGAACATGACGCCGAACCCATTCGTGATGACGTTGTAGAAATAACCCGGAGGAGCCTCCTTCAGCCTTACGATGTGGAACGACGGTGGCTGCTTCATCCCGCGGCGCACGATGACCCCGTGCCCGGTACCCACCCGGTCGTGGCAGGGAGAGCAATAGATGTCGAATCTCTCCTGCCCGCGGTCGAGAACCTTGCGCGTTACCGGGAAGGGGAATAGTTCGGAGTCGGCTCCATCCAGCCTTCCGGTATACAACAGTTCATCGTCTCGCAGGTGCCCCTGAGCGACCGTTCCCTCCGGAGGGATTCTTGAGGCGCTACCATCGGGGAAGAAACTGCTCGCCTCGAGCGATTCGTACTTTGGCTGGTCATGCATGTCGAGCCGGCAGCCGCCGAACAGCGACAGGACCGCTCCCAGAGCGATCAGCCCTGTAGTCGTGATACGTTTTCGATGCATTCGCACGATCCCTAAACCTCGGACTCTTTTCATTGAAACCACTGCCATTCGCTCCAGATCCAGCCTAGGCCTCTTCACCAATCTCATCATTCGGGTTAGTGATCTTGGCGAGGTAGGAGGTTCGCGGCCTCGTATTGACTTCCATGAGGATGCCGTAATTGCGCTGACTCTCCTTCAGCTTTGCCACGCGGCTATCCGGATCATTGATATTCCCAAAGACGATCGCGTCAGTAGGACAAACCTGTTCACAGGCTGTCCGAATGTCGCCATCGCGGATCGAACGGTCTTCCAGATTCGACTGGATTCTCGCCGAGTTGATCCGCTGGACACAGTAAGTACATTTTTCCATGACCCCACGACTGCGAACGGTGACGTTGGGATTCCGCTGCAGCTTCAACGTCTCAGTCTGCCAGTCGGAGTAGAGCAGGAAGTTGAAGCGTCGCACCTTGTACGGGCAGTTGTTGGAGCAGTACCGGGTTCCAACACAGCGGTTGTAGACCATGTCGTTCAGCCCTTCGTCACTGTGTACCGTCGCAGCAACGGGACAGACCGATTCACAGGGCGCGTTCTCACAGTGCTGGCACATGACGGGCTGATGCAGCGTCTGGGGATTGTCGATCGAACCTTCATAGTAGCGATCGATCCTGATCCAGTGCATTTCCCGGCCATTCATTACCTGGTCCTTACCGACGACCGCGATGTTGTTCTCCGCCTGACAGGCGACGACACAGGCGTTACAGCCGATACAGGAATTCAGGTCCACTGCCATCCCCCAGGCGTTTCCGGCATACTCGAAGGGGGGATACATGGCCTCGTGGCCGGTCGGCACGAAACCCATCTCTGAGATGACCTCAGGATCAGCTGCGTAGGCCTGAGCCGTTGCCGTACGGATCAGGTTACGACCTTCCATCGAGGAGTGCTGCTGGGTACAGGCCAGATCATAGGATTCGCCGGTCTTCTCGAGTTCGATTCCGCTCTGCATCCAGAAACCGGTACTCGTTCGGGCCGGATAGGCGTCGAAGCCCGTCCCGCGACCGACACTTCCGGTCTCAGTGCGCCCATACCCGAGGTGAATCGTCACAGCTCCCTGGGGATGAGCGGGCTGGATCCATACCGGAGCCGTAATCTCGGTTCCCGAGGACTTGACCTTGACCAGGTCACCGTTCTGCAGGGACTGTTCCGTCGCAGTTGCCGGTGAGACCAGCACCGCATTGTCCCAGGTCAGCTTGGTGAGCGCCTTGGGGACTTCCTGCAGCCATCCGTTATTGATGTAGCGGC
>CP070717.1:3561032-3563905 GCA_020350445.1 Acidobacteriota bacterium
AGCGTTGATTACTGACCGCGTAGTGATGCATCGTGGGTTCATCTTTGTACGCTTCTCCGGCAAACACCACGGTCAGGGCCGCCGGCCGTTTCCACGTCTGGGTTGCCGGATCTTCGAGCAGGGGACGCATGCTGTGCCCGTCCAGAGGATGGCCCTTCTCGTTCTTGGCGGACTGGGAGGACAATCCGCACAAGTCTACGAGGGTCGGATAGATATCAATCAGTGAAACCGGGTGCTCGACCTGGGTTCCTGGAGGGGTCAGGCCCGGCACGCGCATCAGCAGGGGGACCCGGGTACTCTCTTCCCAGAGCGAGTTCTTGTACAGGTAGTCTTTCTCTCCCATGTGGAAACCGTGGTCGCTGGTCAAAACCACAATTGTGTTCGACCGGAGCGGACTCTCGTCCAGTGCCTCGAGGACTTGGCCAATGTTGTCATCGACTGCCGCCACACACGCCAGATAGGCCTGGGTCCATCTCTTCAAACCCTCTTCTACGCCTCCATAAGCCTCGGCGATTCCCTCGTACATCTGCCTGCCAAGACGCAACGAGTGGGCGTCGCCTCCCCGATATGCGACCTGCAGATACGTATCATCCGCATCGCCGGAACGGATGACAGCCAGCTTCAATTGATCGAGTGGAAAACGATCGAAATACTTTTGAGGAGCTACCAGGGGCGTATGGGGCCGCAGGAAGCCGACCGCCAGAAAGAAAGGCTGCTCCAACGGCTCTCTGGAAAGAGCTCTGATCTTCTCTGCTGCCCATGCTGCGTTTCTTTCGTCCGGCGTTGGATCGCGATCCTCGTCGTCGATGTACCGCATCGGTGTATAACCACGCCGGTCATTTCCGGTTGTCCAACTCAACGCTTTACCGTTGGGTGATGTACGCCCCTCCAAGTTGATAAAGGGGCCCAGCGAACCATCGACCCAGCCGAGATTCGAAAAGGGAGCCGGTACATCGGGATGGGGTAGCTGTTCCTCCCCGTCAAAGGGAGAGGGTCCGTAATCAGCCGGGTTTTCGAATGAAGTCCAGATGTCCGCTTGGTTATGATGCAGAATCTTGCCCGTACCCATCACCTGATAGCCGGACGCCTTGAACTGTTCCATCATGGTTCGGGTATTCTTCAAGACTTCGTTGTCGAACCATGGGGCCTGGAAATAGTTGTTCGAATTGTGCGGATACACTCCAGTAAACAAGCTCGACCGCGAAGGGCCGCACATGGGTGCATTGGTGTAGGCCCTTCGAAAGGACACGCCAGACTCCGCCAGGCTCGACATTTGAGGGGTCAACGCCTGCGGATGGCCGTCCATGCCTTCAATACAATCATTTAGATCATCTGCAACGATGACCAGGACATTGGGTCTCTCCGGCAAGCTCTCCCGGCAAGAGACAGGCGCAACAAGGAGCCAACTGGATACGATGACGGCGCTTATCATTCTTCGGCGACCTGCGTCCATTAGCTCCATTCTGAAGTAACTCAAGAATCCTTTCCACCAAGTTCAGCCCATCTTCCAGGCTGCCTCCCGTCCATCTCCCTCCATTGATCTGCAGTCATGTGCACGGCAAAGCCCCTTTCAACTCACTCCGTAGTTATCTCCTTGATTATCTAGTCTGTTCGAAAGAGCCACAATACCGTAGTCTTCTCAAGATGACGTGGTTTGAGAAGCTTACCGGGTTCGCAGAGGAGTCGCCTGAGCAGGTGCGTACGAGGATGACTGTCGACGGAGATCGAATGATGTCCGCAGCAAACGGCAGAAAGATGGTCTGCGGGAGATTGGAGACCCCTTCCCTGGGCGAACTTCGGGTTCTCGCGCAGGCAGTGCCAACCACCCCGGGAAAACTAGACCTAGCCGAAGTTGTTGGCGATGTTCAGCAACTCCATCAGCAGCCTGAGAACGAAGGGGCACTCTTCCAGGTCGCTTCGCAATTCAATCTCCTCGAGATGGTTTCCCCGGCGGTGACACCTGAGGCGGGAATTGGAAGGTACGAAGGAGACCGGACACAGGGACCCGCCTGTGCGATCGCGTGCGGTGCCGGAACCATCTATCGAAACTACTTTGCGCCGGTACATGGCCAATCCGGTCAGTCCGAAGGCAACCAGATCGATTGTCTTTTTGACCTGGGAACTGAATTGGGCAACAGTAACCAGCGCCTTTGGAAGATGAGCAATGGCTATGCATTGGCATCGGCTTCCGGTTTACAGATCATCTCGGAAAGGCTCTCTTCAGCGAGTGAACTCGAAAGGGACAGACTCCGTGAGAAGGTAAGAATCGGAATCCAATGGGGGACCGAGGTCACCCTGGACGATTCCGGCCGGTGTGTTACTCAGGCTTATTGCTCAGCACTGCCCGTGGCCTACTCCCGGCTTCCTGCTGAGCTGTGGGACAGATTCGCTCAACTGGTCCTCGAGGCGGCCTACGAAGCGACCCTCTGTGTGGCGGTGCTGAACCTCAGCAAGTATGGAAGTCACAAAGTCTTTTTGACACTTCTTGGAGGAGGCGCGTTTGGCAACAGCGCAGGCTGGATCATCGCAGCCCTCGAGCGCGCATTGCGACGCTTCGATAAGGTCCCGCTCGAGGTCGTGATTGTCAGCTACGGGCATTCGAATCCTCGGATTCGAGAACTGATCAGCCGATGGTCGTCCCGGCTTTGATCATCCCCCTCTCGGGGACGGACCGACAACCGCTGATGACTGCGTTTCAGTTTTTGACGGGAATTCGCTTGAAGGCTGGAAGGTCCTCTCAGGGGATAACTGACATTGGAAGATCAACGAAGGGTCATCGACTCTGACGCCGAGAGCGAAGCCACGGGCGATAAGAACCTGTGGACCGAGAAGGAATACGCGGACTCTGTTCTGTAAGTCGACTGACGGATTAC
>CP070717.1:3564005-3586298 GCA_020350445.1 Acidobacteriota bacterium
ACTGCTCCCAGCCATCGTGCTGCACTTCGCCTTCGATGTGGTCTGGTTCGCTCTGCCGGTCTTTGTCTCCCAGGCCGAAGGAGTCTGGATCGACCGTCTGCTCATCATAGGGTTGACGCTCGTTCCCCTTTGGGTTGTGCTGCTGACCCGGTTCCGAACGGGACTCTGGGCAGACAGTTCAAGTTCGTTGAGAAACTCCGACTGGCGGCCGGCCAAGCTCGAACGGCGGGAATCTGAAACGCCGGAAAAGCTGGAGGACCTCGGTCAGGTCAACCCTCTGCTGCGATGGATCATTCCCGTCCTGGGTCTGGTTGGAATCGTGGTCTGGCTGCTGAGCTCAGAGTTCGCTCCGCTCGTTCCTCCAATTGAGATTGGCCGGGCCGAAGCCTTAGCCACAGCCGAACGAGCCTTCAGCGAGAGGGGAATCGAACTCAGTTCTGAGTGGTCAACCCTGAGCACGGTTGAGGTACCGATCAACCAGAATGACCGGTTCGTCTTCCGGGAGGGTGGAAAGGAAGCGTACGCCCAACTGATGGGGACCTACCTCGGACCGCCCTACTGGATTATCCGCAGCACAAGGTTCGAGGGAGACCTCGTCGAGCGAGCAGAAGAGTACGAAGTCCAGGTTGCCCCTGACGGACATCTCATGCGTTTCACTCACCAGCTTCCCGAATCGCGGGAAGGCGCCTCACTTTCCGAAGAGGAAGCCCGGGAACTGGTTGAGCCATTCATCGAGAAGAATTTCGGGCTCCAGGTCTCGGAGTTGAAATTCATCTCGTCCGAGCCCCGGCAGCTCCCGAACCGGAAGGACTGGGTCTTTACCTTTGCAGACCAAGCGGACTATCCGCTCGAAGAGGGTGAGGCTCGGATCAGTGTGGGGCTGTCGGGAGCCACCGATCTCGATGGTTTCCGCTATGTCCACGTTCCGGAGGAATGGGGCCGGGCCGAACGAAATCGGAGGACAGTCTCGCGGATCATCGCAATTGTCTGCAGCATTCTGCTTGCATTCATCATGGTCGCGGGAGCGATTGCAGCAGTCATCCGATGGAGCCGTCATGCCTTTTCGACACGGGCATTCTTCATCACTCTGGGTGTCCTGTTTGGCATTGGGGTCATTCTGCGCCTGAATCAGCTGCCGAGCGTCCTGATCCGCTTTTCAAACGCTCAGCCTTACAACCTTCAACTGGCCATCGCCCTGATTGGCGTTGTGATGGGGACCCTTTTTCTTGCCTCAACCATAGCGCTACTTTCGGGCATGGTACATGAGTGGATCGGTCGCAATGGCAATCGATCCACCCCGAGTCAGTCAGCAGTCATCGGGCTGTCTCTCGGTGCCTTGTTTGCCGGCCTGATGACCCTGAACCACCGGATGGAAGTTCAGATGACACCGGAATGGCCGGATCTGAGTTCGGCTGCGGCAGTGATTCCGATCCTGGCGACCGCATTGTCCCCCCTGAGCGGAGTGATCTTTCAATCCGTGGTGCTGATGCTGACCGTTTTGGCCGTCCGGAACCTCGCTTTGCGGAAGCCTTGGGCGAAGTACCTTCCGATTCCAGCCTTTCTATTGCTCGCCCTGGTGGTCTCGGGCAGCGGGGGGCCGGATGACGTCGTCTCCTGGATCATTGGCGGCACGGTCTCAGGCCTGATCCTCTACGGGGCGTACCATTGGATCCTGAGAAGAGATATCAGTGTCGTTCCACCTCTGATCGGGATGATGGTGACCCTGTCAACGCTGCAGCAGGCGATTCTTCAGGCCTATCCTGAGGCTCTTGTTGGAGGGATTTTTGCGGCATTCCTGATACTGGCCCTGTCAATTGTCTGGATGAGACGATTGAGTGGCTGAGACTCCGGGAGGGCCACGAGTGGTCAGTGGATCTGACCGACGCCAGGGAGGCTAACGCTAGCTACCCCTAACCCCTGCCCGTCGAAGCAGATCATCGAAGCGGGCATCGGAGCGAAGGGAGTCGAACTGTGGTGCTCCGCTGATCAGGAAGAGCAGATTCGGAGAACGGACTTCAAGACAGGTTTCGAGCCACTCGAACGCCTTATCCGTCTCGCCCAGGCCGGCGTACACGGTTGCCGGCCAGACTGGAGGGACGTAGCGTTCCCGCTGAGCCTCGATCATTCGATCCAGGATTTCCCGGGCTCTCTCCTCCTGTCCGGACCGGGCGAATGCGTAACCGCACGCTCCGTAGATGTTGGATTCGAAGGTATCGCCAAGTATCTCCAACGCCGTCTCACAGGCCTTCACCGCCTGTGGATGCCGCCCCCAGGCGGCGTAGGCCAACGGCAGTCCAAAGTTGGCTGGCACTGAGTTGGGCTGGATCTCGCGAACGCCCTCGAGAATCCGCGTCGCCTCACCGTATCGGCGACCATGAAAGTTGATCAGACCCAATTCTTCCTCGAGGAAATGATTCAAGGGGTCGAGTTCCCTTGCCTTTCGATTGACCTCGATCGCCTCGTCCCAGCGCCCGGAAAACCAGTAGTAAGATTCCATATTCAAGGCAGCTTCAGCACTGCTCGGATTCCGTTCCTGGACCCGGTCGAGTCGCTGCTTTGCAGCAGGTAGATCGAAGTCATAGGAAAGCTCGATGTTCGCCAACGCCGCCTCAGCTTAATCCAGGAACGGATCGAGTTCGAGCGCACGCTCTGCAGCCGCCTTTGCCTTTGGGAACATCTCACGGGGAGCCCGATAGTTTGCCCAGCACAAACGACTGTAAGCCAGCGCCAACCCGGTCCAAGCCTTCGCGTATCCCGGGGCGACATCGATCGCTGCCCGGAAAGATCGAATCGCCTTCAGATGTCCTTCTTCCGAAAAATCGTTGCTGTAGAAGTAGTACCCCTTGAGATACTCCTGAAGAGCTTCTGGGTTGACCTCGTAATCCCGCTCCAGACGCTGCTCCTCAGCCGGGGTCAGCGTGACATCGATCTTACTTGCGATCGTTCGGGCCAATGTCTGGTGAATGCGGAACACATCGCTGACATCCCGCTCGAAGGTCTCAGCCCACAGACTCCTTTCCGGGGAAAGCCCAAAAAGCTGAGCCCGGATGCGGACCTGATTCCCAACCTTCAAAACACCTCCCTCGAGAAGCGATTCCACTCCAAGTGCTTCTCCAATCTCATCGAGGGGCTTTTCACTGTTCTTGAATGCCATCACCGAGGAACGAGAGATCACACGGAGTCCAGTAACCGTAGATAGCTCTCCCAAAAGTGCATCGTGCATCCCGGCTACGAAGTAGTCTTCTGCCGGATCGCCCATCAGGTTCTTAAAGGGTAGAACCGCAATCGAATGAACGTCCGTCTGGGGAGTCTGTTCGGGCGAATCCTCCCACAGAATCCAACTGACCCAGACCAGGAGGAGAAGGACTGTTCCGATACCTCCCCACCTGACCCAATCCGAAGCAGCTTCCGTAGCGCTGGGAACAGATACCCTGGATTGCTGCCGCAGGCCCAATCCGTTCCGCAGTTCACGCATGGACTGGAAGCGCTGCTCGACGTCCTTGAACAGACACGTTTCGATCAATTGCGAGACTTCTTCCGGCACATCACTGTTCAAGCTGGAAACCACGATCGGAGTACGGTGGAGGATCGCCCCGACCGTCTCCATCTGCGAGGGGCGCCGAAATGGATGATTGCCGGAAAACATCTCATAGAGAATGATCCCGAGAGAGAAGATATCGGATCGACCGTCGACCGGCTCCCCACGTAACTGCTCAGGTGACATGTAGCTGATGGTTCCGAGCGTTGTGCCCTCACGAGTGAGTTCGGTTAGATCGGCCTCCGTTCCGGCGTTCCCCGTATCGAGCCTCTTGGCCAGTCCGAAGTCCATGACCTTGGCGTGACCTTCGCGGGTCAACATGATGTTGGCAGGCTTCAGGTCCCGATGAACAATCCCTCGGTCGTGAGCTTTCTCGAGCGCTTCTGCAACTTCGATCGCAATGGGGAGGGCTTCCTCGATTTCGAGAGGCCCCTGTCGGAACCTCTCCTCGAGGGTCTCTCCTTCGACAAACTCCATCACGATCAGGTCGAGACCCTCTTCCTGAACCGTCTCAAAGATCTTGCAGATAAAGGGATGGTCCAGTGCAGCCGCCGACTTGGCCTCCCTCAGGAAACGCATCCTCGCCACGGGATCCTGCTGCAGGTCCGGAGGCAGCACTTTGAGAGCTACTTTGCGATCGAGTCTCGTGTCCTCGGCGAGATAGACTTCTCCCATGCCCCCGGCGCCAAGCTTCTGCTCGATTCTGTACTGCGCTACGATCTGACCGACCAAGCCACCTCCTCCAAAAGAACTGGCAATTCGTTGCCGCCAGTATAAGTCAGGCGGCCGAAATACGATGCACCTGCGGCTCTTGTGCTATTCAACAATCTCAAACGAAGCGAACTCCTCGGAGTACTCCTCCCCATGTTTCACCACTGCCCAGACTTCATATTCCCCAGCCTTGAAGAGGTCGGCTGGCAGGCTCGAGACCAATCGAATATTACCGTGAGAGTTGCGGGCGGGGACAAGTGGGAGCCCCTGATAGATGGGGCGTCCCTCGGAAAGGATGAATAGGGCTAGAATCGGATCTTCAGGATTCGACGGATCTGGATATATCACGTAATGAAAGCCGATTTGCCCTCGGTTCCCAAGGTGGATCGGGGTCTTCAGGTTGGGCACGATCTTGGCCCGCCCATACCGGAGAGGATTCGTAGCTTCCTCGGGCCGAGCAGACAGAGGTTCCACTCGATCCACCACTACCAGGCTGCTCACACTGACGGAAGACTCTTCACTTCGAACAGTCAACATCGACTCTTCGGTGAACCTCTCGTTTTTGAGCTGGTCGAAGAGTAAGACACTGAGTTTGTATTCCCCGGGGACCAGCTCAACCCGGCGGGAGAAGAAGACGCTCCCACGTCGGTAGGCTTCGTATTGATCCAGTGATCCACCAAGCGGATAGTCCTGGCTCAGTCGGTGAACGATACGTCCGACTGGATCTGTGATAAGAGCCATCAGGGAAAAGTGGAGGAGAAAGGTCTGGTCGGACTTATCCTTGCGAAACTCGAGTTTCTCCAGAGGAACGCGGAGGGCGACAACGTGTTCGATGCCTTGCTCAGAGATATCGTAGTGAAAAACGGCCGTGCCTCCTGGAAAACGCCTCCCATCCTTTCCGGCGGACAACGTATGGAGAAGCGGCACTTCGTAGGCCTCAATCGGATCATCCCCGGCCGGCGGCAGAGCGAAATACCCTTTGCGCGTCAACACCCGAACTCCAGGCCGCGAGACCTTCACCCCAACTTTGTGGAAGGAGCCGTCGTAAACCAGCTCTCTGGGACGATAGGCCAGCTTACAGTAGCTGGTCAGATCTTCACGGACGCGCCGCATTTCAACGTCGGGGTTGTTGCTGACGATGAAGCTTCCTCCCGTCTGATCCGCCAGCTTCCTCAACGGCTGCTGAACATCCATCCGGATGGCGTCCTCCACATTCTCGAACATCAGCATATCGCTGAATGCCAGTGACCCGCCTACCGTACTTCGCTGCTGAGCACTTATTCCAGTCGCTGTCTGCAGACCTGAAGCGACACCGCCCAGGTTCTTGCTTGGCGTCACCCCTCGCGCATCGATCGAGTAGATGCTGACATTCGCCAGGTTCGCTTCGCTCATCATCATCTCCCAACGATCGGCTGTTCGCTTCGGAACGAAAAGCCCTTCTGAAAAGAAGAGCACCGTCTTTCGCCCATCGAGTGCCCGCTGCCCCAGAATCAGAGACATCAAAGAGTCGGTGATCGCCTGCCCCTGGTGATACGACCGAACCCTGGAAGAGACCTCCATAATGCTGGCAAGGGCCGCATCAGCCTGAGCAGCCGATCCGGAAACCGCCCCGGTTGGGCCTCCCGGCCCTCCACCAGGAGTGACTTCCGACGCCGCGCTGGACCCGATAGAGTCGGGGGATTCATCAGTGAGACCTGGAAGTTGATCATAATCGGCGCCCACAATGATTCCAAGAGCCCTCTCAATAGCGGTCCGGTCATTCGTATAGTTGAGTAGGGGAACCAGGGTCCGACTCATGCGGAATACGGCCAGATAGGTATTGGGCGGGAGCCCGTCTCCAAGGAAATCGAGCGCGGCTTGATGAGCCAGGTTTCTTCCTTGCTGAGTCAACCCCTGGAAGACCAGACTGACCAGATGAATTTCATCCTCGATCGAACTGGCAGTCCCTTCCTCCTGCGCGGTCCTGTTACCGATCGCCCGGGGAGCGGGAACCGCTTCCGAGCCGGCTTGCTCGACCAGGACCTCACTCAGACACGATCGACACTCGAGACTCAAGATCTCCTGAGGCTTCCCGTTGTCGAAGACTTCGATTTCGTCGGGTCGGAGATCGGTCATCAGGTTCCCATCGCGATCTCTTACGACAATATCGAGGATGACCGCTTCACTGATGACACGGACGGGATCCGGGGGAAACTCCTGTTTCTTTTGAAAACCGAGAACCGGACCGAAGGCAGTCAGCAGCAGCGCAGTCAGGAAAGCTAGAAAACGCCCCCAAATTCGACCCCCAGAAGAGCCACCCATAACCACCATCGTAAAGATCGAAACGAGGCCGTTCAAGTACCTCGGCTTTTCTGGGGTGCGGGAATCCAACCACTGCCTTCCTTGAACGAGTTCCACTCGGGTCAAACCAGCCCGCTTTCGACGGACCTGAAGTTCCTCAGGACAGGGCAAAACAGAAGGTCCGAACTCAAGGCCATAAGGGGTAACAGGGATTTGCCAACGTGGACTTCACGAGCGTTGCGTCTATAATGCTGCACATCGAAAGGAGCATTTGTAATCATGGATAAGATGGCACATCGCAACATCACAGAGGGGATCGAATCGCGCGCTTCGCGACGGGAGTTCCTCCAACTGGTGACCATGGCCTCCGCAGCCGGAATCGTGTCCGGTCTGGGTTCAGCCAGGGCCGCGAGTCGGAAGGTGACGGTCGGAGCACACCCCTGGGTTTATGCGGCAACCCAGCCGAACTACGACATCACTGGAGTTCTCGGCGAGATTTTTGCCGACATGAGTGCTGCCGGGCTCGATGGTATCGAATTGATGCACACCGCCTTACGGCCGGACGATGCCGTTGAGAGAATTGCCAGGTTATCCAAAGAGCATTCCCTTCCAGTCATCGGGACCTCCTATGAGGCGAAGATGTGGGACCGGGAGCAGCACGCTGCGATTGTTGAGGATGCCAAAAAGGTAGTTTCACGTCTGGCTGAACTTGGGGGAAAGACCCTGGGGACTTCTGTTGGACGTTGCCCTCAGAAGAAGAGTGAAGCCCAACTCGATGCCCAGGCTGAAGTGCTGCGCCAGGTAATCGGAATCTGTGATTCCCACGGGATCGATCTGAATCTTCACAACCATACCTACGAAGTTGTCGACGGAATGCACGACCTGCGTGGGACCCTCCAACGCATCCCTGGCGTACCGCTCGGCCCCGATCTGAACTGGCTCATTCGGGGCGAAGTGGATCCGGTGGATTTCATTGAAGAGTTTGGATCGCAGATCGTCTTTCTGCACCTGCGGGATCAGAATGCCGACGGGAAATGGTCCGAAGCCATGGGAGAAGGCGACACTGATTTCGGGAGAATCCGGGAAGCTCTCGACAAGGTCGGCTTCACAGGCTACGCCATTATCGAACTCGCCCATGAGGGGGATTTCAAGCCAACTCGTTCCCTGCGCGAAAGTCTCCGCATGAGTCGTGAATTTGTGAGGCAAGAGCTTGGATTCTAGGCCTTCCATCCTCGAGTTCGCCAGGCGGGTGTTTCCGCTGCGCAGGCAGAGGAGTTGCATTGCTGCATTGATCCTGCTCTGTTTGACTTCCCTGGCGGTTTCCTCTGTCCGTGCTGAGCCGTCCCCTACATCTGATCCATACGGCAAGACAGTGAAGGAGATCCGCCTCAGCGGATCCGGGAAGACAAAACAGTCGATCATCTTTCGGGAACTGGCATCCAAGGTGGGTGAACCCTACACCCGGGAAAATGCAGAACTCGATGCCGAAAGACTCGACCAGCTCCGGATCTTTAGCAGAATCGAAATCGAACAGTTGATCGAAGACGACCAGATCATACTCGATATCCAGGTTCAGGAAACCTCACCAATTCTGCCGATCCTGAGCCTTGATGTCAGCGACGAAAACGGCTTTTCAATCGGACCCGGATTCAAGGCGATCAACATCAAGGGTGAAGCGATCCGCCTGTCCGGCTCGACCCAGTTTGGAGGCTCCACCAAGATCAAGACCGAGTTCGAAAACCCCTGGTTTACAGGAAACCACGCTTCCTACCGGTTTCGACTTGAATTGCTCGATCGACCGAACGCCTTCGAGAACTTCGACGAGCGGACAGTCGACTTCGAACTCGAACTGGGAAGCTATATCCGAAACAACGGACGGATCGGAACCCGCCTCGGGGTCCTCTCTGTCGGAAGCGATGTGGATGGTGTGACGTTGTCGCCTGAAAACCGGGACACGATCCCGAGCCTGTCTTTCTTTCTTGGCTATGACTCCCGAAACTACTGGACAAACCCGACGGCCGGCTGGTGGAACGAAGTCGAAATCGTTCGTCGAGGCGGCATTTGGGGGAACGGTGACTTCTGGGTTATGAACTTCGATGTCAGGCGCTTCCAGCCCCTTGCGGACCGGCATACTCTCGCCCTGTTTTCGCTGGCAACGTTGAGAAGTGGTCAGGTGGGAACAGAGATCCCGACGTATCTGAACTTTCATCTGGGAGGAACGAATACGATCCGGGGATGGGACCTGGACGCCAGCCGGGGAAAGAACCAGTTCATCAACACAGCTGAGTACCGTTACACCTTGCTTCGAAGGCGGCCCCTGGGATTCAAGGGACTCAGGTTTTATGCGGGGCTGCAGTTGGCGGCATTCGCTGACTTTGGGATTGCCTGGGACGAGAGTTCACAGTTCCGTGCCGGAAACTTCATTGATGGCTACGGTTTCGGGCTCAGAATCCTGATTCCCTTCGTCGATATGATCCGATTCGACTTTGCCTTCGGAGAGCCGGGAGCCGGTTTGGGATCGAATATCGGGATCGAGGAGAAAGCGGTCAAACAGCGAAATCGAATTCGCTGACAGAAAAGGCCCCCAGACCCCACAGAAGCCGGAAAAACACTCCGGGCCGTCTCTGTGAAATCTGCGGGCCCTCGAATCATCAACGGAGCTTACGTGACCAGCCTAGAAGCGGAAGACGATTCCACCGCTCATTTCAAACTGGTTGGAGTAATTCGCCGTACCGACAACCCAGCAACCACCCCAGGGATACCAGGGGCTGCACCAGAGGCCATCCGCACTCGTATTGATGTGCGTCGGTGTCCACCGGGCTCCAAACCTCAGGCCGACATTGTCCGTGGCGTAGAACTTCAAACCGCCACCCCAGGTGGTGGAGAACCGAGTGGATCCGTCCACATCGTAGCTTTCGATGTCGCCGGGAGAATAGTTCGTGGCACCGATTCCACCAAAGAGGTAGGGCCGCGCCTTCTCATCCGCATCACCAAAGTTGTAGGTGAAGATACCGTGATAGTTCCGAACCTTCATATCCGTGAAGATCTGTTTGCCTCCGCCACCCGAGAACTTACCCTCGAGATCGCTGAGCTGCTCGGAGAAGTTGAATCCAATCGCGAAATGCTCACTTGCAAGCATGTCGACCTGGAAGCCATAGGACATTCCACTGACCGGATTCAGGCGGTTCACCGTGCCTGAACCGGTGTCAACGGGTTCAACGGGAACACCCTCGCTGAAGGTGTATCCGATAAAGGGAATCAACTCGATCTTGTAATCGTCATATTGGGCCAGGGCGCTACCGGGAACCAGCAGGGCCACCATAAACAGGGAAAAAATCAGTGAGTATTTTCGAAACATACAAAGCCTCCTGTGTTGCACTAACACCGATGTCCTCTAAATGTGAATGAAAACCTACATCCTCAGGTGTGCAACCCGATCTTCTTTCACCGAATCATTGCAATGCGCGGGAAATCTCTCTAGACGATATCTGAATCTGCGGCGAAACTTTCTGCACCTCAGTTCACATAGACACAAGCGACATTCCCCAAGTCTTTTCAGATATATGCAGGATGCCCCAAAATGGTTCATCTTTTTTCAATAAGTTCAGATGGAAGTGAAGCCCCAAAAGGTCAATTTTCCAGGGTCACAGCTCCACAGACGCGAACCATCGGGTCCGCCGCATTCTGCTAATGCTGTACACCCGCGCCCGATCTCCTTAAGATCTCTCTATATGGCCAAAGCAGATCTCCGACACCCTCTGTGCTTTTTTCTGGCCGGTCTCTTCCTGACGGGAATGGCGATTGGCTCGCAAGTCTCCATCGACCCGATCAGCGGGATTGCCGGTGAATATGGAACCTGGATTGTGGCCGTAGAAATCGGCCCTGAGGGAATCCAGGAGGGAGGAGGCATCCGGGTTCAGCTTCCCGACTCATGGCATGCGGGCGAGAGAAACTCGGCGAATCGCCTGCAGGCGGTCGATCCAACAGCCGATCACTTCATCTCGGCCCGTGGAGGCCGCCCAGGAGTTCAGCTCCACGTGGAGGTTGAGTCACAGCCGGAGGGATACCTCGTCAAACAGGCGCGGCCCGGACTGGATGGCAGGCTCGAGCGGTATGTCTTTGTCGTCCGAGTCACTGTCACTGAGGGAAGTCTCAAGGCGGGTGACAATCTCCAAGTCATCTATGGAGATCGAAGCCAGGGCAGTCGCGGAATGAAGGCGGCTGTCATCTCGACCGAGCCCGAGACCATTCTCGTGGCCGTCGATTCCCTGGGGCAGGGAGATTTCCAACTCCTTCCCGACCGTCCCACGATTCAGAGCCTTGCCGGTTCAGCGTCCGAGTTGCTACTCAATGCACCCTCCGAGGGAGTCGTCGGAGAACCCTTCCTGCTCAAGCTGGCCGTGGTCGATCGGCTCTTTAATCCGGTCAATGACTTTGCGGAATCTGTGGAACTCGACATCGTGCAGGGAAACATTCAGCTGCCGAGCAGCCTGAGCATGCAGGGGCCTTCCGCCACGATCGAGGCGATTCCGACCGCCACGGGGATCATCCGATTACGGGCCTCGGCCCAGGGCGGCATCCTTTCTGCTTTTTCAAACCCAGTTCGGGTCACCGAAACGGAGCCTGAGCAGAGAACCTATTGGGGGGACCTGCACTCCCACAGTACCTACAGCTGGGATGGTGTGGGGAACCAGGCCTTCCAGTACGCCCGCCAGATCTCAGCTCTCGACTTCTACGCCATGACAGATCACAGTCGTTCCCCGTCGCAGGGGATGAGTCGGGGACTTGGTCCGGGTACCTGGAAGGAATACACAGAAGCGGTTGAAAGGAACAACGTCCCGGGCCAATTCGTCACGCTCCACGCCTACGAGGCATCATTCGGAACCCCCTGGGGACACCATAACGTCTACTTCCGAAATCAGCCAGGCCCTCTCGTTGCAGGAGAAGGAGATCTCACCGATCTCTGGGCCAAACTCGAGGAGGGAGAAGCACTGACGATTCCGCACCACACCGGAAAGTTTCCCTCAGCTGTGAACTGGGAACACGATAACCCTGCATTTCGCAGGAATTTCGAAATCTACTCGGCTCACGGACTCAGCGAAGCTTTCGACCCCGAACACCCCCTATCCTTTGAAAACAGCGACTTCACGTCACCCGCCCGGTCTTCAACCAGCCGTTCATTCGCCCAGGATGCCTGGATTTATGGACTGTTTCTCAGTTCTGTCGCTTCTTCGGATGACCATCGGGCACAGCCTGGCAAACCGAACTGGGGATTGGCGGCGATCAAGGCACCGGAGCTGTCGAGAGAAGGAGTCTTCAGCGCCCTCTATGAACGCAGGACCTATGCTACGACCGGTGCCCGTATCCTTCTCGACTTCTCGATCAACCAGGTCGAGATGGGGCAACAAGTCACCGTCGAGACGATTCCCTTCCTTTCACTCGAGGTCCACGGGACCCGGAGCATCGAGACTGTGGAGATTCTTCGCTACAGTGCCTCAGAAGGGGGATTCAACGTTGTCTTCTCAATGAGTCCCGATTCCCTCGACTTCAACTGGAGCAGTCAAGATACCGCGTTCCGAGAGGATTCGGTTTACTATGCCCGGGTCCTGCAGCGGGGTGTGGTCCGGGGACTGCCGGCGATGGCCTGGTCAAGTCCGATCTGGGTAAGGAAGAAACAGTGATTGATCTGTGCTCTTTACACCCAATGTAAATTTCCGAAAAAAGACTGAACTCAAATTTGACGTAGTGCTATAATAAATGTTAGGCGGCTGACAAGGGAGACCTCCTTTGAGGACCCCAACGCTCTCTCCTCCTTAAGATCTCCCCCTTGTAGCCGCCTTTAGTGTATCAAGCAGGTCTGAAATCCAGCCGTTCCCGCAGGGCTCGGATATGGGGCGGAGCACTTCCGCAGCAGGCGCCAATAAGACGGGCACCGGCATTCAAAAGGCCTTCCAGTCCATCGGCTGAATCGGTAGCGGACTGCCGATAGGAAATCACACCCTCATTGAGTTCCGGTTGACCCGCATTCGGCTGAGCCAGCAGTGGGAGATCACTCACTGTACGATAGCGTTGCAGGATCTTCGCAGTCCACAGGGAATCAACGTCCTTGCCGCAGTTTGTCCCGATCACATCAGCACCATTTCGATGCATATGTTCGGCCGCCTGTTCGGGCGTGACCCCCATCATCGTCCGGGCATCTGTCCCGTCGAAGGTGACATCGAACGACATCGAAGCCAGCACCACAGCAGCACCTGCCTCGCGGGCGGCCTGAAGCGCCACCTCCAATTCCTCGAGCGAGGTCATTGTCTCGATGATGACCGCATCGGCACCGCCTTCAAGAAGCGCCCGAGCCTGCTCAATGAAGGCCGCCCGGACTTCCGCCACCTTTGTGGTCCCATAGGGTTCCATCAGGCCTCCGAAAGGCCCGATATCTCCGAGGACGAAGCCCGGCTTCCCTCCAAAGGCCTCGCGGGCAACCGCAACGGCAGCCTGATTGATGGCGACCGTTTCATCGGCAAGACCATGCCTCTCGAGCGCCAGGCGGCAACCGCCGAAGGTGTTGGTCGCCAGGCAGTCAGAGCCTGCGAGAGCATAGGCCGCCTGAATCGCCTGGACCCGATCCGGATACCGCAGGCACCAGACCTCCCCACACTCACCTGGAGCCAGGCCCGCAGCCTGCAACTGAGTTCCCATCGCCCCGTCACAAAGGAGAGGCTTCTCCTTAAGAGCGTCCAGTATTCCTTTCATGTCCAGCGTATCTCCTTATTCGGTCAGCAACTGTTGCGTTTCTCGCCCAGACCATCCAGCACACTGGTTCCGTGCCGGTAAGGATCCGGTCAAATCTTCGACAAGGCTTAGTGTAATCAACATCTGAAAGGCTCTCAATACGGCTCGCCCCTGAATCCCCCTCCCCACTTTCATTTTTGACCCACGGTCCTGCCGGCTCTACAATCTCAACGGCATGAAAGAACTTCCCAGGGTAGCTACCTTTAAACAGTCTTTTCCCCGGCCCCGGCTGGAATGCCCGGCCGAAACCCTCAGAGAGGCGATTGAGCACGTCTCCAACGCCCTGCCTCCAGTTGCTGGCAAGCGGATCGCGGTCTGTGCGGGCAGCCGTGGAATCGCCAATCTGGAATCGATGGTCAAAGCGTGCGTTGAGAGCCTGCGAAGGTTGGGAGCCGATCCGTTCATCGTTCCCGCGATGGGGAGTCACGGTGGGGCAACGGCTGAGGGGCAAGTCCAGGTGCTGGCTGAGTATGGCATCACAGAACGCTCCACGGGGGCTCCTATCGTCTCCACCCTGGAAACGGTTGAAATCGGCACCACACCAGACGGAATACCGGTCAGAATCGATCGGGCCGCCTGGCAGGCAGATGGCATTGTCCTGGTCAACCGTGTCAAACCCCACACCGATTTCA
This sequence comes from Acidobacteriota bacterium, assembly GCA_020350445.1. Taxonomy (GTDB): domain Bacteria; phylum Acidobacteriota; class UBA6911; order RPQK01; family JAPXNP01. Next base: position 3,577,953 of record CP070717.1, read on the forward strand.
AAGGAGAAGTTGAAAGTGGACTCTTGAAGATGATTGCCGTCGGTCTGGGGAATGTCGGCGGGGCCAGTGATTTTCACTCAGCCGTCCAAAAGTTCGCTCACGATCGAATCATCCGCACGAAGGCCGAAGTTCTGCTGGCAACCGGAAAGGTGCTTCTGGGTCTCGCCGTAGTTGAGAACGCCTATCACGAAACCGCTCAGATCCAGGCGTTTCCAGCTGCTGAAATGGTTGGTGGTGAGATTGAACTGCTGGTACAAGCCAAGAAGTTGATGCCAAGCCTGCCGGTCGAAGTTCTCGACCTGCTGGTACTCGATGAGATTGGGAAGAACATCAGCGGGGCGGGGATGGATCCCAATATCACCGGGCGGTGGTTCAAAGGAAGTTCAGTGTGGCAGGAGTCTCCCGACATCCGCAGGATCGCCGTTCTCGGTATCTCTCCGGAATCACATGGCAATGGGATCGGGATCGGCCTCGCCGACTTCTGCTCCGCACGTTTCGTCGCCGCATTCGACCGCAAGACGACCTATCGCAACGTCATCACTTCACAGAACACTGTAACGGCGGGGATCCCGATGTCCTTTGCCACCGATCGAGAAGTGCTCCACCACGCGATCGATTCCCTGGGTGAGAGGTTTGACCGGGAAGAAGTCCGGATGGTGCGGATCAAGAACACTCTCGAACTTGCAACGATTGAAGTTTCGGAATCAGTCCTCCGGGATCTTGCGGGCGACCCGTCGGAACTGAGGGAAATCGGCTTCGAAACAAACGGCAATCTCCAACCGATCAGCGGAGAATGGGAATGAGTGAGAATCTATTCAATTTGGAAGGAAGAGTGGCGTTGGTGACCGGAGGGAGCCGAGGGCTGGGAAAAGCCATGGCTCGGGCTTTCGCGGAAGCCGGTGCCGACGTCATTATCAGCAGTCGAAATGAATCGGAACTGAAAGCGGCCTTGTCCGAGATTCTGGATGGTACCGGATCACGAGGTGTATACCTGACCGCGGACCTGATGAAGCGCAGCGATTCTGAGGCCCTCGGAAGAAAGGCGCTCGAGAAATTTGGACGAATCGATATCCTGGTCAACAACGCCGGCACGAACATACCCGAGCCGATCGGCGAAGTCGACGATGCAAACTGGGACCGTTCGATTGAACTCAACCTGACCGCTGGAATGGTCCTCAGCCGGACCCTGGTCGGGCAAATGAAGGAGCGAAACTGGGGGAGGATCATCTACATTTCCTCAATCATGGGGCTGGCCTCAAAAGAGTGGAGGAACTCCTACTCAGCGACAAAGTCCGCCGTCATTGGCCTGGCCAAAGCCAGTGCCCTGGAACTCGCGCCGTTCGGGATTACGGTCAACTGTATTGCTCCCGGCCCCTTCCTGACGGAGCTTCCCCTGGGCCTGTTGAACGATGAGCAGAAGAAGGTCGCTTCTGACCGTACGGCCCTTGGACGCTGGGGAAACCCGGAAGAAATGGCCGGCCCTGCCCTCTTACTGGCGAGTGACGCGGGAAGCTACATTACCGGGAGCGTTCTCCTCGTCGACGGAGGCCTGCTCTCGAAAACGTTCTAAACCTGAGGTTCGCGGGTAACCCGGAGAAGCATTTGTAATGGAATTTCTTGTTCTTGGGATTGGCGTACTGTTCATCGTCGCTGCAATTGCCGGCCTGAAGATGCATCCGTTTCTGGCGCTCGTCCTGGCGGGGTGTATCGTCGGAATCCTCTCCCCTCAGCCACTAGACCTGGCCGAACATCTCGCCGTTGAACGCGCCAAGCTGGAGGGCCTGTACGAGGCTGGTGCGATCAGCCGGGAGGAGTTTGACTCGCGCAGCGCTCAACTCAAAGACCAGACGAGGGACCGGTTAAGGGAACAGCAGAAGCCAGGCAGTCAGGAGGTCGCAGCGATCGAACTGACAGCCCGCGAGTTCGGCTCGACTGCGGCCAGTATCGGTATTGTGATCGTTCTGGCCGCCATCATAGGACAGTGCCTGATGGAGAGTGGCGCTGCCGACAAGATCGTCCGCAGGTTTCTCCGGCTCCTGGGGGAGAAGCGTGCGCCGATCTCGCTGATGGGGAGCGGATACTTCCTCTCGATACCCGTCTTCTTTGACACGGTCTTCTTTCTGCTGATTCCACTTGCGAGAGCCTTGCGTTTTCGGACGGGGAAAAACTACATCCTCTACGTCATGGCGATCTCAGGTGGAGCCGTCGTCAGTCATTCGCTGGTCCCCCCCACCCCGGGTCCACTCATCATGGTCGAAAACCTCGGTCCAATGGGCCTCAGTCTTGGTACGGCCCTTCTCCTGGGATCTCTCCTGGGAGTCCTTCCCGCCGCCACCGGGCTCTGGTTCGCCAGAACGATGAACCGCCGACTAGACATTCCACTACGAGAGGCGATGGGATCTTCGAAGGAAGAGCTGCAGTCGATCGTTAATACCCCCGATGAACAGCTCCCCTCCTTCTTCCTCTCGATCCTGCCGGTTCTGGCTCCTGTGGCCCTGATTGCCGGCAACGCGGTTCTCGAGACACTTGTCGACAGTCAACTCATCGCGGTCTCTGAATCCATAACCGGATGGGCGGAATTCATTGGAAATAAGAATTTCGCCTTACTGATCGGAACCTTCTTTGGCCTCATCCTGCTACTCAAACAGAAGGGAGGCAGCCTCAGTGCATTGAAGGACCGCCTTGAGCCCGCCTTCTTGAGCGCCGGGATCATCATCCTGATCACATCAGCCGGGGGAGCCTTCGGCAAGATGCTGTCACGGGTTGGAATTGCTGATGCACTCGGAGGCCTGACCGGCTCGGGAGCCCTCTCGGGATTGGTGCTGATCCTGCTCGCCTGGGGACTTTCATCTCTCATGAAAGTCGCCCAGGGCTCGGGAACCGTCGCGATGATTACGGCATCAGCCATGGTGGCCTCGCTGCTGGGAGCAGACTTCGACCTCCCATTTCACCCAATCTATCTTTATGCAGCAATCGGATTCGGATCGCTCTTCGTTTCCTGGATGAATGACAGTGCTTTCTGGGTCATCTGCAAGATGAGCGGATTCACTGAAAAGGAGACCTTGAAAACCTGGACCACTCTGATGGGTGTCCTGGGCATAGCGGGACTGGTCGAAGTCGTCGTACTCAGCTATCTGCTGCCTCTGAACTGATCAATTGGTCACGACTTCCAGATTGCCTTTCGAGAATGCTCCCCATAGAATCGCTAATGGTTGAGGCCTGCGTGATGAATGAGAAAATCGACTACGAACAGCTGGAAAAGAGGATAGGCCGGGCTCATTTGAGGCAGCGTCTCGACATCCAGATGTACCACTCTTCCAGGATTCTGGGACAGGGTCTGACCCTGTTTCATTTCGAAAACCTGACCTTCTTCCACGCGTTCATCCACTTTGTGCTCCGTGCCTGTGGCCTTTTCAACCGTGGAAATCGAAACGCCTGCGACATCCAGGTCGTCCAAAATCCGGTCAGGATCAAGGGACTCCCGAAAGCATTCTCCGGCTATCGGATTCTGCAAATCAGTGACCTGCATTTGGACCTGCATCCAGAGATCACCGAGGCCTTGATCTCCTCGGTTGAGGGCGTGAACTACGACTTGTGTGTCCTGACGGGTGATTTCAGGGCAGCCACCTACGGAGATTACCTCCCGGCAATGAAGGGAGCACGCAAACTGCTTCCCAGGCTCAAACAGCCGGTTTATGGGGTACTCGGGAACCACGATTTCATCGAAGAGGTACCGATACTCGAAGATCTCGGGGTGAAGATGCTGCTGAACGAGTCTGCTCTCATCGAGCGCGACGGTTCGAAACTGATTCTGGTCGGACTCGACGACGCACACTACTACCAGGTCGACAACTTTCACCAGGCTTGTGAGAACCTCGATCAGGGAGACGTTTCAATCCTGCTGTCGCATTCACCCGAAACCTACCGGCAGGCGGCCAGTTTTTCATTCGATTACATGTTGAGCGGACACACTCACGGTGGGCAGATCTGCCTGCCTGGAGGCATCCCGGTTCTCACCAATGGCAACTGTCCGAGACGCCTGGCGCGAGGTCCCTGGAAATACCGGCATATCCAGGGGTACACGAGCCGTGGGGCCGGCTGTTCAGCGGTTCCGGTCCGCTTCTGCTGTCCACCAGAAATCACGATCCATACCCTGCTCGGATAAGAAGATTCCTCTTTTGGAGTGCGCCACCCGCTCACCCGGTCACTCGGTCACCCGGTCACCCGCCACTCGGTCACCCGCCCACTCGGTTCTCAAATCCAAGAAACAAGCTGGAAGCTTGTCCTACGATAGATCCCTTTGCAGTGTCGGACTCAATTGGGTACTCTCCTTGGGGCTGGTCTTTAGCCCTGTTGTCAATTGTTTTGGGAAGGTCAACCTGAATGAGACTTATCTGGCTTGTCGCATTGCTCGTCCTCACTGGATGCCAGAAGGAGGATCGATTCCCGAACCAGCCGATCCTGCTCCTCTGTCCGTGGGCGACAGGAGGGGGTACGGACCGGATGTCGCGTCAGATTGCACCGTTTCTCGAACAGGAACTCGGTGTCCCCGTCAACGTGGTCAACGCGACCGGCGGAGCCGGCGTCACGGGTCATTCCAGAGGGTCGAGAGCCCGTCCAGATGGTTACACGCTGACGATGATGACGGTCGAGTTGAACATGCTTCACTGGCGCGAACTCACCGACATTTCCTGGGAAGATTTCGAGGTCATCGGGATGATCAACAGCGACGCGGCCGCGATCCTGATTCGGAGCGACGATACTGAACGCTGGCCCGATCCCAGGCAGCTGATCGCTTACATTCGCGAGAATCCCGGCCAACTTCGGGCATCGGGTACCGCAACCGGAGGGATCTGGCATCTGGCCCTGGCTGGCTGGCTCGAGGATGAAGGCCTTTCTCCCGCGGATATCAAGTGGATTCCAATGAACGGTTCGGGGCCATCCTTGCAGGAACTGGTCAGCGGTGGAGTCGATCTGGTCTGCTGTTCCCTTCCCGAGGCACGGACGTTACTCGAGGCTGGGGAAGTCCAGGGAATTGGTGTAATGGCCAATAAGAGGGTGACCGGTTACGAAGATGTCCCCACCTTCCAGGAATTCGGGATAACCTGGACGAGTCCGGCCTGGAGGGGCCTTGGACTTCCCAAGGGCACCCCCTCCCGCATTGTCGAGCGCTACACAGAGGTCATTCCAAGGATTCTGCGAGGGGATGTTGTCGTGGGAGGAGTAGCCTTTCCTGACCTGATGGCACGCCAGGGCTTCGATGTAACCTGGCAGCCTCCGCAGGACTTTGAGCAGACGCTGGTACGGCTTGACCGGGAACTGGGCCGACTCCTCACAGGGAGCGCGTTCTCAGAGGTCGAATCGGGCCCTGTCGCGCCCTTTGAGATTCCATCGATTCTTCTCGGGATCGGGGCGATTTCCCTGATTCTGCTGATCTTCCGAGAAAGGGAGGGCATTCGAAGGCTCTCGCTCAAAGGTCGTGGAATAAGTGTGTTGAAAATCGCCGAATCGGTCCTGGCAGTTGGCATCTATTTGCTAGTAGCAGAGACACTGGGATTTGTCTTGACTGCAACGGTTTTACTCTTCCTCCTCTTTCTGCGAAGTGGGGTCGCTCTTCGAGTCAGCCTGCCGATCGCTGTCCTGCTGGTCCCCGTTCTCTACCAGATCTTTTCAGTCGCACTCAAAGTGCCTTTGCCCAGGGGGATGCTGGGATGGTAACGGTGTTCTCACTGGTGGGTCGGGGGTCGAGTGTCATGCGTCGGGGGTTTGGGGCCTGGAGTCGAAGGTCGTGGGGCAAGAACCTGAGTCGGCGAGGAGGTGGATTGGAACGCGAGCGTCTCGCTTGAGAACGCGAATCTTCATGTTCATAAACAAGCTCACAAGGACTAAAGGAATGGACCGGCTTGAGGGGAGTGAGCCTGCCTTGAACCAGGCGGCGGTGGAACTGCCGCACTCCAAAACCCAACACCTAACAACCAACAGCTAACAACTAACACCCAATTGGAAACCCTACAGCAAGCCCTCAGTAACGTCTTACAGTTCCAAGTCCTGATCGCTGTGCTCGCCAGCGCGGTCTATGGCATTTTCATGGGTGCGGCACCTGGTCTGACGGCCACAATGGCTGTGGCGCTGGTGGTTCCGCTGACCTTCTTTCTCAATGATGTCACCGCCCTGGCGACCATCGTGACTCTGGAGGCCTGTGCGATCTTTGCCGGCGACATCCCTACGACTCTTTTGCGCATCCCGGGCACTCCCTCGTCGGCGGCCTACGTGGATGACGCCTATACCTTGACAAGACAGGGACGGCATTTCAGATCGCTGGCCACATCTCTGGCTTTCAGCGTGACCGGGGGGCTGATCGGTACGGCAATCCTCTTCGCTTTCGCACCCTGGCTGGCTCAGTTCGCTTTCCAGTTCACCAGTTACGAGTACTTCTGGTTGACCCTCCTGGGCCTCAGCTGCGCCGCGGTCGTCTCGAGTGATTCGTTACTGAAAGGGACACTGGCTTTGGTGATTGGACTGTTGCTCTCGATGGTTGGCTTGAGTGAAGTCCACAGCATTCCCCGGTTCACCTTTGGATTCGACGAGCTAGTCGCGGGGATCAACTTTATTCCAGCAATGATCGGGCTGTTTGGCTTTTCTGAGATCCTCAGGATGCTGGCGGGTACAGCAACGGAGAAGATTCAGGCTGATTCCGGAGATGCTGGGGAGAGTCCTGAGAAAGGTCGCAAAGGACCCTCCGAACCGCTCCGAAGGGCCGTGAGATCCATTCTTCCCAGTCTCTGGCTACGCAAACTCAGTACGCTGCGATCGAGTGTAATCGGCTTCTTTGTCGGTATGCTTCCGGGAGCTGGAGCCGACATTGGAGCCTGGATTTCCTACGCTGCCTCCAAGAAGACAGCGAAGGGTCCTTCCACCTACGGAAAAGGATCGCTGGAAGGGATCGCAGACGCGACATCGGCCAACAATTCAGCGCTGGCCGGAGCCTGGGTCCCCGCCCTGGTGTTTGGAATCCCCGGTGATTCTGTCACTGCGATCGTCATCGGCGTACTCTTGATGAAGAATGTGATGCCCGGACCGGGCATCTTCACCGACCCCGCTCAATCGGTCCTGGTCTACAGTATCTTCATCACGTTTCTGATAGCTAACCTGGTCCTGATTCCGGTTGGCTTCGCCGCCATCAAGGCCGGCTCCTTCCTGGTCCGGGTCCCCAGGGAGATCCTCTGGCCGATCATCCTGATCTTCTGCATCCTCGGGGCCTATTCGATCAACGGAAGCTACTTCGACATCGGTGTGATGCTGGCCATGGGAGTCCTCGGGTTCGGACTCGAGATGTGGAAGGTCCCCCTCGGTCCGGTGGTTCTGGGGATCATTCTCGGTGGGCGCCTCGAACAGACGCTGATCCAGAACCTGACCAAATCGGACTCATTCCTGGACTTCTTTTCCCGACCGGTTGCGGGAACACTCGGCATCATATGCCTGGCCCTCTGGCTCGCCCCACCCCTGTACAGGCTCCTGAAGAGAAAGCACGGTTGAAACTGCCCGCAGAATGAGCAGAATTAGAAGGGGTTCTCTAATCGAAGAATGAAGAACCGGTCGTTGTGTGATCTGTGGGTTGCCAATCAGGAAAGGCGTGGAAGATGCTGAGTTTGCCGGATCCGAGTTTGAAGAGTGGGGTTTCTGTCGAGGAAGCGCTGAGGAAGCGAAGGTCGATTCGGGAATACGCGGATCGCGCCATCTCCATTGACCAGGTTTCCCAGCTGCTCTGGAGCGCCTACGGAATCACGAGCCCAGAAGGGTTCAGGACGGCACCTTCGGCGATGACGGCCTACCCTCTGGAGATCTTTGTTCTAGCCGTTGAAGTCTCAGGACTGGCGGCGGGCTTCTACCACTATGTACCGAAGGGCCACGGCTTGAGATCGCGATGGACGGGGGATCGACGAGAGGAGCTTTACCGCTGCACGTTTGACCAGAAGTCACTCCGTCAGGCAAAAGCGATCATTGTCTTCACCGCCGTCTACGAGCGGATGCGGGAGAAGTTGGGCGATGCCGGTGATTCCCACGTCCACATGGACTTGGGTCATGCGGGACAGAACCTCCATTTGCAGGCAGTTGCCCTGGGCCTCGGTACCGTCGTCATCGGGGCCTTTCGTCCCGGCGAAGTGACCCAGGTCCTTGCGCTGCCTGAGGAGATGGTCCCCCTCTACCTGATGCCGATCGGCTATCCGAGCCAGCCCGGAGAGGTTCACCGCTAAGACGCGAATGGCGACAAGCTGCCCAGGATGGCTCCAGTGGGGCCCCGCCGCGGGCATTCTCTTCTCGCCAAAGACGGAGTCGTTCGAGTCG
>CP070717.1:3586398-3605252 GCA_020350445.1 Acidobacteriota bacterium
AGTACATCACCCTGACGTCTGAGGAGGGCACATTGCTTGCCCAAGTGGGCTTTGCTGAAAACCCTTCTCTGCTAGATGCTCCAGCCGGTGTCTTGTTCCCACTAGGTCTCTTGAGCTTTGAGCTCTCCAACTTGACACGAAGTTCGACGACAGTTGAGATCTTACTGCCTGATGGTCTAGACATCGACAGCTACTACAAGTATGGTCCGACGCCGGGCGCGCCTCTGCCTCACTGGTACGAGTTCAGCTTTAACGGGACGACAGGGGCAGAGCTTTTTGACGACCGAGTCGTATTGCATTTCGTCGATGGCGAACGTGGCGACGATGACCTGGCCGTCAACGGCGAAATCATCGAACCGGGTGGGCCCGCGCAAGTGTTGACCTCTTCGTTCTTCTTTCCGCAGTTCGCAGATGGAGCTGCTGGCAGTCTCAAGTTTCAGTCCACCCTAATCCTAGTCAATACGGGAGAAGACACTTCTGTGCAGGTCGGACTTTTCAGTACGCCTGATGGAGATCCTATGACTTTGACGCTGGGACAACTTGGCCCCGAGTCTGTTTTTGAATTTGGACTGGGCGAGGGTGAGTCTGTCTCGCTGCAGACCCCGGGCCAGGATCGCCTCCAGGTGGGATACGCCCGGGTTTTTGCCGATGAAGGCGTAGGAGGAGTCGTTGTGTTTCAGCGAACGGATCTGACGACAGGTGTAACGCTTTACGAAGCGGGAGTACCAGCTTCCAAGGAGTTGACTGAGTTTTCCATCTTTGTGGACTCTCTCGGTGTTCGGGACACCGGTTTCGCCATTGTCTATCCTCCTTTAGGTGAAGGAGTGTCACCCGCCGAACTGGCGGATGCCACGTTGACAGTTCGTCTTTATGACAAGCAGTTCAACTTGATAGCCGAGAAGACTCTGGGTCCGTTGTCACCTGGGCGCCACATTGCCAGGTTTGTCTACGAGCTCTTCGATGATCTGGAGGTCAAATCCCAGGCGCAGGAGATGGAAGGGATCTTGACGGTGGAGAGCGATCAGCCATTGGTAGCCGTGACGATACGTCAGAACGACCATCCGGGGCAGGAGTTCCCCCAGGAGGTCCCGCTTCTAACGACGTTTCCGGTGATTCCTGGTGTGCCTGAATAGGAAATGGTCCAGATTCTCGAGACCGAAAGGGATTTGCTTCTTGGGAGGGGGAACACTGCCGGGCCGAGTTGGTGGGGAGAAGGGCAGAACCATCTACGGCGAGTGGATCTGAGTTTTTGCCCACAGATTTCACAGTTCATTCTTGTATCTTGAATTGCAGCCTATGGTACGTCTCTGAGACTCAGTGAGATTCTGTGCGATCTGTGGGTTCTTCCTCTTCCCGTCTCTCGAGCCATTTGAGGATGTGCTGGGCGACCATGAGGAGTTCGCCGTGCTGGTTTACGGCTTCGATCTGCGAAACTGAACGGGCTTTGGCGGGATCGAGTTCAGCGACGGTGTAGCGGATGGTGACGGTGTCGCCGAAGAAAACAGGTTTCAGAAACCGGACACGGTCGTACCCTAGGGAGACCGCCTGGTAGGGTGTCCCTCGTTCCTGGATCCTGCTCGCGAAGATCGAGGATGCCGTTGAGCTGAGAGCCAGCGTGAGAACGCCATGCGCGATCCGGCGGCCGTAGGGTGTCGACTTCATGAACTCTTCGTCCACGTGATTGGGAAAGAAGTCTCCGGTAATCCCTGCAAAGAGGTAGACGTCGCTTTCGCTGACCGTCTTACTGAACGTCACGGTTTCACCGACGCTGACTCCGAAGTCGATCATGTCGTGATCCTACGTTTCGAGGCGGCTCCAGTCAATGGTGTCGGCCCCGGGATTAACGTGAACGCTGAGACCAGTCATCGAGCTTTCGAACCTTCACTTCGGAGATCGAAGCCTCGGTGCTGCAGGGGATTACCAGTACGGCGAAGGAGAGGCTTCCGTTTTCCGGAGCCGACGTCTCGAAAGCCACCATCCGGGTACCGGGGTTAGGTGAATCCCACTCCTGCCGGGGCTGTTCCGTATCGATGATCTGCCAGCGAGTGTCCCCAGGGGCAAGGATCTTCAGCCGAAGGCGTTTCCCATCCTGCCGCAGTTCGATCGTTGATTCATCCGAAGTTTCCACTCGGGCAGGGGTGATCATTCCCCAGCGCACCCGGTCACCCGGCTGCAGACCAGCGATCTCGTCTTGAATGAGAACGTTCCTTCCCTCAATCATCGCGACACCTCGGCGGACCGATTCGGCCTGGCCTTCATAGACGCGAGTCATATCGACGATACTGAACGGGGCTTGGGGATCTGCCGAAAAGTCTGTGATCTCCCCGCGGCCGGCCACGATTTGCGGCTGATCGTTTATCACCAGGGTGTTGTGTCCCTCGTTGCTCTGTCGGAAGATCGTCCACCGGTCAGAATCCTGGCTGCGGTTCCAGAGATTCATCCCCCGGGCCTCGATACCGTGATAGCCCTCAGCCCCCAGGTCGACGGCCCAGCGGACGCCGCAGGCGTCGAGGACAAATGAGCCTGTATCCATCTGGCCATGATTTGCGGACGGGGATCCGGCCTTGAGACCGATGAAGGTTGCGTCGGGGTCAGTCCAGGAACTCCGGTGGACCGAAATCGGGGTCTCTCCCCCACTGGTCCAGTGCAGAGGCATCCGGATACTCTCGGGTTCAGTTTGCTCGGCATCCATCCAGAGGAGGGCGAGCGGAGCCAGACGGTTCCCAGAGGAAGTTGCATAGCGCTGATCCAGCTGGTTGGGAGTCGGCTGCCACAGCTCGAGCTCGCCAAGCAGCCAGTCAGGGCGATCAAACCGCTCGGCAAACCAGAAGAGAGTGGGTTGCAGGGCCCGATTAGCACTGCCGTCGGCGTAATTGAAGAAGAGTCCGGAGGGGCCGGTGACGACGCCGAGGTACTGACCGGTCAGGGAGAATCCGGGAGCTTTGGTGAGTCCGAAATCGCTCCCCAGGACCGATTCGAGCACGGCGATCAGCAGAACGTTGTAACTGGTTCCATACGCCCAGTAGCCTGGACCTTCGGGGTAACTCCCAGCGGGGGCGAACGGTTCCATCGAGTAGATGACATTGTGAATGGCGCTGTGGACTGTCCGGGCTGCCAGGTCAGGCTCATCCTCGAGAATCGCCAATGCGCCGGCCGTGAGTCCGCCATGACAGACCTGCCCCCAGTTATTGGTGGACTGGACCCAACGGTTATGGTCCGTTGTAAAAGGAAGCGAGACGCCTTTAGCGACGATGGCCTGTCGAATCACCGAACGGCTGGAATCTGGCAGATCATTGAACAGCCAGTCGTAGCCAATTGCCAGGGCCATTGTCATCTCGGCAACATCGAGAAAATGACTGGGGTTCCAATCCTCGAACGCGGCAGCCGCCAGCATTTCTTTCTCAGCTCGCTCCAAATGCTTCCGTTCGCCGGTCAGATGATAGGCCAGGGCAAGGGTGACAACTCTCTTTACGCAGAGTCGAGACTGCCCCAATAACCGCCGACCTTCAAGCTCACGCACAACCGGAGGTAGTTCCCACATTGCCGTGGCCTGCTTGACAATGGCCTCCTGGATCGCAAGCTTCAACGGGCTCGCTGACTCGGATTGTCGCAGGTTCTCGAACCCCTGCCGGTCGATGAGCAAGCGAGGGTGCTGGGGGGAGACCTGATCGATCTTCAGGCGGATTTCGCTCAGTTCGGCAGTGGGTGGGTAGCCGGATTCTGAGGCTTGGGCCAAGACACTGGCGGACGTGGCGACCCCCGCCAGCAGGAACAGGCTCAGTAAACGCGTGCAATAGGCAAACATGGCTCTTCTCCTGACTTGGGGCAGCAGACTTCAATTCCCGCCGAAGATCTTACACCAGCTGTTTTGCCATTTCCTCGAAGAAGCTTCCCTCTCGGAACCGACGAGCGAGGTTACCGGGAAGGGACCATGTTGTTCAGACGATCGAACCAGTTCGTAATCAAGACCACCTGGTTCTGCGTACGACTGGTATTCTCGCTCCGCAGCATGATGAAACGGCCGTCCGGGCCGACGTCGTAGTCTGCATAGACCGATCCGAGGAAGGCGACTGATGAGAAGTCACCATCGAACAGCTGGCGCGGGGACTCATACTGAAAAGAGCTTCCAGAGAGATTGACGGGGACCACCATGATGCCGCCATCTTTTCGATAATAGAGCTCCTTTCCATCGAGGGACCAGCGAGGATGGGACCCCCCATTGGTCGAGACCTGCCACTTTCCCCCGCTGGCCGGGAAGGGACGAACGTAGACTTCCGTCTGGCCCGATTCGGTGGACTGGTAAGCGATCCAGCGCCCATCGGGGGAAAAAGTCCCTTCCGCCTCGTTAAAGGGTGTCTCCAGGAAGGGTTGGGGGGTGCGGTCTCCTTCGAGGTCGATCGTGTACAACCCGCCTGGATCGCTTTCTTCGGTGAACAGAAGATACTTGCCATCCGGTGACCAGGACGAGACCCACTGAGTGTTCGAGCCTTCAGTGAGACGTTCGATCTCTCCCGTACCATCACTCAGTTTCAAGTAGACGTTACCGGGGCCTCCGTGCCGGTCGGAGGTGTAGGCGATATAGCGTCCGTCGGGAGACCAGATGGGTACGACGTCGTTCCCTTCGTCGAAGGTCAGCCGTGTTGATACTCCTCGTTTGAGATCGTAGATCCAGGCGTCAGTGTTGGATTGCTGAGTAATTTGCACCGCCAGCTTACTGCCATCGGGTGAGAATCGGGGTTCGGCGAAGGTCTTCTGATCTTCACTGAGAGGGGTTGTCCTGCCTCGATCGTCGACCAGGAACATGCCGTACTTCGGCAGTTCCGCCGTCCCTTCGATGTAGGCGAGGAGACCGGAGGCTGCAATGCTCGACTGGGCTCCGCCGTCGCCCGGTTCTGACACCACGTTCTCGAGAATCGGTGCGGGGGAACCCGACAACTCGAGGCTCGCGAGATCAAACGGAGCGGCAAACAATGTTCCCTGCTGAAAGTAGACCAGGTGCCCGGTCGGGACATAGGACCCGTACGTTCCACCCCGTTGGAGCACCTTTCGTTCCCCTGTTTCCAGAGAGAGCGCCTCGATATTTGCTTCGTCGAAATTGCGACTGGTCGACCCGAGAACCGTGAAGATCACGGCCTTGCCATCGGGAGTGACCTGGGGCCAGCGGTGGCTGACTTCCTGTTCTCCGAGAACGGTCAATTCTTCGGCGGTACCGCCTGCGGCAGCAACGCTGGAGAGTCCGGACGATGGAGAGGCTGCGAAGATGATCGTGCCATCAGGTGCCCAGGTACCACCGCGGTTCAGATTGACTTCGCAGAGGCGGAGTGGAGTCCCGCCCGAAACCGAGACCTTCTTTAGCTCATTCCGAGTAAAAAACCCGATCCAGTCTCCGTCGGGGGAGAAGAACTGATTGTAGGCTCCCTCGGTTCCGGAAAGAACATTCCCTTTCAACTGGTTCAAGCGCCTGAGGTGCAGACTGCGGGATAGACTCCCCTCCTGGCTGATGTAGGCGAGAAGGGTCCCGTCCGGTGACAGGGAAATGGCCGAACCGATCTCCGTGAAAAGTCTCTGCTCGGTTTCGAGTTGAACACTCAGATGCAGGTCAGGTCCTGCCTCCTGATTCGGGCGGAGCATCCAGCCCAGCGCAGCCGCCAGTGCCATCGCCACAATCGTGACAGTGATCCAGAGCCCCTGGCGTCTGACTGGAAGAGCCCGGCCTGCTGCCGTTGCGGCGACCTCTTCAGCATGGTCGGGATCTGCCAGGTAATCGGAGATTGCCAAACGGGCTTCGCCGATCGCCTGCAGGCGCCGGGTCGGATCCTTGAGCAGGCAGCGGCGCAAAAGGTTCTGGATGACTGCGGGCGTGTCTTTCGGGAGGCTCTCCCAGCGGGGATTCTCCTTGATCACCGCCGCCATCGTTTCCGACATCGTATCGCCGCTGAAGGTGCGTTGACCGGTGATCATCTCTAGCAGGATGACACCGAATGCCCAGATATCCCCTCGTCGATCAACAGCTGTTCCTTTGGCCTGCTCAGGGCTCATATAGCCGGCAGTTCCGAGGATGATTCCGGCCTGGGTAGCCGCCAGGGAAAGCGTGGGAGAACGAGTCAGATCTGGAGAGGAACCCTGCAGGTCACCTTCCAGGGCTTTTGCCAGCCCGAAATCCAGGACCTTGACCTGTCCCTGCGGGGTGATCTTGATGTTGGCCGGTTTCAGATCCCGATGAATGACTCCTTTGTCGTGAGCCGACTCCAGTGCTTCTGCCAGCTGTAAGGCGATCTTCAGTGCATCCTGCAGGGGAAGTGGGCCGCGGCTGACCCGATCCGAAAGATCTTCGCCCTCGACGAATTCCATGACCAGGGCTTTGGTGTCCCCGGCGTCTTCGAAGCCGAAAATGGAGGCGATATTGGGGTGATTCAAAGAGGCCAGAACCTGTGCTTCACGGCTGAAGCGTCCCATGCGCTGCGGGTCATCTGCGAAGAGATCCGGCAACACTTTGAGGGCGACTGAACGGTTCAAGCGGGTATCGGTGGCTCGATAGACTTCGCCCATCCCGCCTTCACCGATCTTACCCGTAACGTTGTAGTGCGAAACTGTGCGTCCAATCATGCGTATCCGATCATGGTTGATGAGAAAAGTGTAGACAGTATGCTCTGTATTTATCAAAGAATCAATCTGAACAGGTTTGAGGTCCCGGCTCGACTCTACTCTAAGGCTGTCGAAAGCTGTAGGATGTAGCGAATGGATCCACTCTGGCTGCTCTGTGCATTTTTCTTCGGCTTCGGTGCCAAGCAGGTAGGACTTCCTCCACTGGTTGGTTTTCTGGTGGCGGGATTCGTGCTGCGAATCGCGGGAGCCGAGTCGGGATTACTCCTTCGTGAACTGGCTGATACGGGAATCACGATCCTTCTCTTCAGCATCGGACTGAAGCTGCGACTTCGGACCCTGACGCGCAGCGAAGTCTGGGCTGGGGGACTGCTTCATATGGCGCTGATGGTCGGGATCTTTGCGGCCATTTTGCTGGCATTGCCGAAGACTGGGATTCCACTTCTCGAATCAGTCGATAGCCGTTCGGCTCTGCTGGTGGCATTTGCCCTGAGCTTCTCGAGCACGGTATTTGCGGTCAAGGTTCTCGAGAGCCGCGGGGAAAGCTCAGCGCTGCACGGGCGGGTGGCGGTTGGAATCCTGATCGTCCAGGATATCGTTGCGGTCATTTTCCTTTCGCTTTCCGAGGGAGTCCTACCTTCCCCCTGGGCGCTCTTGCTGCTGGCTGTACTCTTCGCCTCGAGACCCCTTCTGTTTCCCATTTTCGATCGGATCGGCCACGGGGAGATGGTCCTTCTATTTGGACTTACTGTCGCACTGGGAGTGGGTTTCGCGGGGTTTCAGTTGGTCAGTCTGAAAGGCAGTCTTGGGGCACTGGTGGTGGGAGTGCTGCTTTCGAGTCATCCGAAGTCGGGGGAACTGGCCCATTCGCTCCTCTCTCTGAAGGATCTGTTGCTGATTGGCTTTTTCCTCGATATCGGGCTTTCCGGAGACCTGACCTGGACCGCCATTGCCCTGGCTCTACTGATCCTGATTCTGCTACCGATCAAGTCGACTTTCTTCCTGCTGCTCCTGACCCGTTTTCGACTCCGGGGGAGAACTGCATTCCTGGCTACCCTGGCCCTGTCGAACTACAGTGAGTTTGGGCTCATCGTTAGTGCCATTGCCGTCCGGCAGGGTTGGATGTCTCACGAATGGATGATCGGGCTTGCGATTGCCTTGTCGCTTTCGTTCATACTCGGAGCGCCGGTCAATACCGCTCCGCATACGCTGTATGCCCGGCTGTCTGAGATGCTGCACCGGCTCGAGACCCGCGACCGGCACCCGGATGACGCATTGATCGACCCGGGGGATGTCGATGTCATTATCTTCGGTATGGGGCGGGTGGGAACTGGAGCTTTTGACGAAGTGAAGGAGCGTTATCCCGGACCGATCGTCGGCGTCGATTTCGACGACACTGTCGTGAATCTCCATCAGAAAGCCGGGCGTCACGTGATCCACGGAGATGCAACCGATGCCGATTTCTGGGATCGAATCGGGCTTGACACTCGTTGTGGGCTCAAACTGGTGATCCTGACATTGCCCACCCATTCCGAGAACTTGCGAGCACTTGCCCGGTTGAAGGATTGTCCCTACCGGGGGCCGATCGTTGCGGCCGCTCGTTATCGCGACCAGGTGAATGAGTTGAAGCGGGCGGGGGCAACGGCCGCTTTTGATCTTCTTGCACGCGCGGGCTCGGGCCTTGCCGAACAGGCCTGTGAGCAGTTCACCCTGTCCACAGCGCCCGGTTCAGACGCTCGTTCGTAATCAGCAGGCAGAATTCGGTCCGGCAACAGGTGTGAAGGTAACTGCCTGCGGCACTGACTCGGAATCCCCGCTCAATTCGAAGAGTTGTTCAATTAGAGAGCATCACTCTGTAAGAAATGTCTATTGAAATGAATCTATTTTAATGGACAGTACATAGACAAGGTGGTGATGATGAAAGTACATAAACGTCTCCTGGCCTTCCCCTTTCTGGGAAGTGTCTTCATTGGTTTCCTACTCGTTTTGATGACTTCGACGCTGGCAGCACAGACGGCTCCGGATCCAGATTCGGATGAGGGTCAGCTCGAGTGGTCTCTGGGGGGTGGGATCGTGGTCAGTCCGCGACCTTATGTCGGTGCCGATCCGAAGGTCATCCCCATACCGGTAATCGGGGTGGACTACAAGCGGTGGTTCTTCCAGGGAATCAGAGGGGGCTATCGGCTAATCGATCAGGAAAAGTGGAAGGCGAACCTCTTCGGACAGATGCAGTTCAAGGGACTGGAAGCATCGGACAGCGAGGAACTGGAGGGGGTGAACCCTCGCAGAAAATCGATCGATGGCGGACTGGAATTGATTTATCAGGGGCGGCCGGTGGGTTTTCGAGCTGCTTTTTTGACAGACGTGCTAGGTCGGAACAAAGGTCAGGAAGTGGCCTTAACGGCCGTGACCGGTGCCCCTCTGGGAAAGGTGCTTCTTCTCGTGGGAGCCGGTCCGAGGTGGTTGAGTGAGCGCCGCGTCGACTATTACTATGGGGTTGATCTCGATGAAGTCCGGCCCGGGCGGGAGGCTTACAACCCCGGGTCAGCATGGAGCTGGGATCTGAATATTGCGGCCCGAATCGCCTTTAATCCCAAATGGACCTTCTTTGTGCTGATGAATCGGGAAGGCCTTGGTTCTGAGATACATGAAAGCCCCTTGCTCGAGCGTACTTCCGCTTACAGTCTGGTCGCCTACCTTGCCCGCCAGTTTTGAACTGGACAAAGGATGCTGTTGAGATTTCCTCCTCTTGATTTGGAGCGGTGACGGGTTGATCATGAACCGGCCGGTCTGAAAAGGGTCGAGGGAGCGCTGATGGACGCTGCCTGAGGTCTGGTACTCCTCTGACCCGAAGACCATCTGAGTCTGGGAGGAGTGTGATGGAGAAGGAGAGCCGTTTCTTTAGAAGACTGCCGGTGCGACCGTTCAGATGCCTTTCGGCATGGCTGGCTCTACTGATTGTCTCTTCGGTGCTGTGGGCCCAGCCGACTCCAGCTCCTGTTCTGCCGGAGCTTTCGGACTTGGAGTTTTGGACCTTCGAGCAGTTTGCGGGTCACGGAGCGATGGAGCTGAAAGAACCGGGCGCGGTTCCGTTTTTGGAGATCAATTCCATCGGGGATGAGGGGATGGCTGCCGAGGTTCGGAGTCGTAAGATTCCCGTCGAACCGAACCGGCGTTACATCGTGACTCTGGAACGCCGGACGGAAGGCCTCGAGACAGTGAATGCTGAGCTGACGGGCGGTCCCTATGTCCAGTTTTGGGATGAGGAGCTGTTGCCGGGCAGCTACCAGCCTCTTGGAAGCATCGCTCCTGCGAATGCGGACTGGCATTCGATTACGATCGAGTTTGTTGTGCCGTCCACAGCCCGTTGGGTTGATCTGCACCTGGCCTTTGCTGCCTACGGCGGTTACGAGCAAGGGCTGCGGCCGCGGGTCAGCGGTCGTGCCCGAGGGCAGGTTGCGTTTCGGAATGTCGAGTTTCATGCGGAGGGGAAGATCAAGATTCTTCCAGCCTCGGTCCGCGTCGCGGATCAGACGGTTCAGGCCGGGATAGAAACGGTCTTCGAGAGCCTGCACAATGCCTCTCTGCTGGGGCTTTTCCGGGATAGTGATGGATATTACGAATCCAGCAACATTGTTCCCGACTTGAGTTTCGGTCTATTCGGAATCAGGAGACAGGGGAATCCCGAGTACCTGGGAATCATCCAGAGGCAGTGGCAGGAACTGGGTCTGTCTGCCAGCGAGGAAGGAGAACTGCCGCAGCGAGTCATGAGTCAGGTGCTCTATCCGCTGGGAGTCGACGAAATCTTCTCCTTTACCGGGGACGTGGAATTCTTGAAGCGATTCCTTCCGATCGCTGATCGGGCACTCGACTACGTTCACGAGCGGGCGGATAGCAACGGTCTGGTTCGGCTCGTGGAATATGGCCAGTGGCAGATTGGACAGGGGGCTGACTGGGTGGACTGGTATCCCACTCGAATGGAGGGGAAGACTTTCAATTTTCATCAGTGGTACGTCCGCACCCTTCGGCGCTGTGCTGCCCTGCACCAGGAGTTTGGACAGAACGCAGACGGATCCTTTGCCAGTCTCGACCGGGCCCGAGAGTACTTGATCAGGGCCGATCAGGTCGAAAAATCGCTCAGAAGGCTTTATTGGGCCGGCGATCACTTCGTCACGAACATCGATTACGGAGGAAGGATTGCCGATGAAAAGTGGTTGGATGACCATGTGTGGGCGATCATGCTGGGAACGGCAACAGCGGAGCAGGCGGAGAAGATCTGGTCCTGGATCGATGAAGATCCTTTTGAGCGGGAAGGTGTGCCGACAAGTTGGGCAGCCTTTGCTGGTCCGGTACATGGCAGGCTGACCTGGTTTGGCAGGCTGGGTGCCGGAGATATTCTTGCCCGATATCATACCGGCCAGGGAGAGCACGGGGCCAAATTGCTGCGGCGCATCAGTGAGATATTCGCTCGTGACCGCAACGTCTACGAGGCTTACACCATGTATGGCACGATCGCTCCGGGAACACTGGGTTGGGGTAACTACACCGAACACTGTGGTGGGTTTCTCTGGGCCTTGACTGAAGGACCCTTTGGGGTCAGTTTCGAGAGTGATGAGGAGGCCGTCGCGACGGTCCGGCCATGGTTCCCCAGGGGGTGGTCTTCAGGTGAAGCCGGTCTGGTGCTGCGGGGAACGAGAATCGATGTCGCCTACTCTTGGAGACAGGGCAACCTCAGCCTGAATCTAAAGGGAGAAGGTGAGCCCCAGCGGATTCGGATCGTGATGCGCAATGGTGAAACGAAGATCGTCTCGATCGGGAGCGGTACTGACGCAACCATAGTCTTCTGAGTGGGGGACGTTGGGAGCTTCTTTCAACCCATCGGTGATCGAGGATTCATCGAGCCTGCAGAGACTCAATGAATCGATGGATGAGAAGGATCACGATTGCCAGCAGCCCACCCGCTACGACGTCGAGAACATAGTGGAACCGGCCGTAAACCGTTGCTACAGCAATCCCGAGGACGATCGGAAGCAGGAGGTATGCGAGGCGGCGGTCATACCGGAAAGCCGTTAACCAGACCACAATCGAGACTGAAACATGTGAACTGGGAAACGCCCCGCCCCGGGCTCCACCACGAGATGAGACCCAGTGAACGAGTTCGTAAAAGAAGTGTCCCGCCAGCGGTTCGCCCGGTGGCGGAACCAGGTAGAACGGGCTATCGACTGGAAAGAAGATGAAGAAGAGGTAACTCAGCAGGTAGGTTGTGATGGCCAGAAGAATGAGCCTGTCGAATTCGGCCCAGCGCTGTCTGAAGTACCAGATCCCTCCCACCAGAGGAAGCAGGAGAATGTAGGAGATATAGCAGAAGTGGAGATACTCAGAGACTAGAGGATAGGGAAGTACCTCGCTGAGTTGCAGACTCCATTGGACTCCGAAGATGAGACTTTCCAGCTCTTGAATGTGCCCAGTCAAGCTCCAGTTCCCGACAACTGTCGCCAGCAGTTCGACTTCCTTGAACAGCGGCGAAACCAGAAATACTGGATACCAGTCACGGATGAAGCCAATGACTGGGGTTTGAAGTTTCTGCACCCGCTGAAGGGCGATGATCCCGGTGATTAAGGTGACGTGTAGGACCACCAGCCAGAACCAGGGTTCGATTGCGTTCCGAAACTGAACCAGTAGGCCAGCGGTGAAGGCCAGGTAAACCGCTACGATCAGGTCAATTACGAGTCGTGTAATTCGACCGTTGTTCCGGGTGGGTGGCATCTTTCCTGGGTAACTGAAGATCCAAGAATGAAGATTGCAGGTGTAAGAACGGAAGCATCAGCTCGCAGCTGTTCAATCCGGACTTCTGAGGGGCTCTGTTATCCGAGTATAAACTGGTGCTGAAACAGAGAAGGGGCGGGAAGTCCACCCCTTTCCGATCTCAGTCTTTCTGAGTCAACCGCGAGGGTTTACCAGCGGTTGTTTCGTCCACCACCGTGGGAGGACCGACCGCCGCCATCGCGAGGGGAACGCTCTTTGGCTTCGTTGACCGTCAACGTCCGTCCCTCATAGCTTGTACCATTCTTGGCGTCGATAGCCTCCTGGGCTTCGCTGGCGCTGCTCATTTCGACGAACCCAAAACCGCGTGAACGGCCGGTCATCCGATCGGTGATGACCCGAGCGGATTCAACGGTACCATGGCTCGAAAACAGCTCTTCCAGCTGGTTATCAGAAACGGAATAGGGGAGACCCCCGACATAAAGCTTTTTACCTGACATGCTCTTTTCCTAAAAAAATAAAAAAATTTCTACAAGTTGGATTCATCTGGGAATTGCACCGAGAAAGGGAGAGCATACGGTTGCCGATTTCGACGGGATGGTATTATCTCGACTGATTTCTGGAGTGATTCACAATGTCCACTTGGGAGGTCACTAAATTACAAGCTTCCTCTCGACCTCAACTACAAGAAGCAGTTTAACGATACAGGAATTCTGTGGCGCATGTCAAGAGTATTGCTGATCGAAGCACCTACAGCTGGGGAATGGTGAGCTGTTCGCCCCCGCGATGGGCGGATTCGTGAGCTACGATTCCCGGTATCGTCATATTCAGGGCGGCATCCAGGTTGACTGCTGGTTCACGCTCTTCCAGCAAGGCGCGGACAAACTCATGGGTCAGGAAGGGATGTGATCCGCCATGACCGGGGTTATGAGTCAGCGTCTGCGGAATTCTCCCCCAGTAATCGGGCAATTCAGTCCACTCCGGGGCCTCGGGGCCTTGAAGGCGAAACGGTTGTCCTCCCGAGCCTGGCATGTAGAACGTCAGTTTTGTGCCAAACCACTGCGCCCGTTCCCCTTCTGCGGTTCCGTCCCAGAAGACGTTGCAGCGGCAGATGTGATTGCGATCGGTCTTGAACAGGGCGGAGGCAACATTGAAGGGACTCCGGTAGTGGTTGTCTTTCAGCGCCGGGTTCTCCGGGTTCCCCCAGCCGAGACAAGAGACCTCGGTGAACCGCTCTCCCGTCACGCCGACGAGCAGACCGGTCGAGTGCGTCGGGTAGAGCATCGGAGGATACCCGTAGCGCCAGGTTCGTTGGCCCTCGTGAAAGGAGAGAGGAGAGATCGTGTGTCCGATATGGGGATGGTAGTACTCGACTTCACTATAGAAAAGCTCTCCGAATTGACCGGCCTCGTACAGCTCTCGGGCTGCGATGCAGTAGTGCCGGTAGTAGCTGGTCTCCGCCATCATGTAGGTCATTCCGGTCCGGTTTGTCACTTCTCGGAGCCGCTCGGCCTCTTCCAATGTCAGACAGGCTGGGACTGCTGAAATGACGTGCAGGCCCCGTTCCATGCACATCCGGACATGCTTTTCATGGTTGGGGGCTTCAGTGAAGATCGCCACGGCATCGATATCTCGGGCTTCTCGCAGCATCGACTCGAGCGAGTCATAGACTGTTTCGCATTGATAGCGGCTTTGTAGAGCGACTCGACGATCAGGCCGCAGGTCACTGACCCCGGTGACCTCGCAGCTGGGATGTTCATGCCAGTGAAAATCGAGGCCGAATCCGCCACCGACGACGGCAATTCGAATTCGTGTCTGGCTGTTCACCGCTTGAGCGAGACCCCGCAGAGGGCGAGTCCCTGCGAAGAGGGCGGTGGCTGCCAGGCCCGTCTCTTTCAACAACCCACGTCGACTGATCCGCTTTTGTGTCATCGCCGGCTCCTTTACGAGAGTTACAAGCCTAATCGATATCACAGAGCAGATTGGGAGTCGACTCGAGATTCAGCGATGCACACTTGGGGATTCTGTGTTTACTGCTTAGAATTTGAAATGAATCGGGATGGTGGGCCTAGGTGGATTTGAACCACCGACCTCACGCTTATCAGGCGTGCGCTCTAACCAACTGAGCTATAGGCCCGTATCTCCTTTTGAAGGTGCCAGATTATAGCCGACGGACGATTCGAATACAAGCAACCGGGAATTAGTTCGACTTTTCCCTCAGCCTCGCTGTCTAAGAAAGACGAGGTAAGAGAATTGCAATGAGAACCGGGGAGCTGAGCTTGGAACAAACGCACTCGACAGGAATCGGAGCAAAGGCTGGCGGTTGGGGCGAAACAGAGCAGGATCTGATGTTGATTGAGGCCAGTCGCCGCGGCGATCAGTTGGCTTTCAACCGCCTGGTCTTGAAGTGGGAGCAGCGGGTATTCAACCTGGTTCTTCGGATGATTGGAGACCGGGAGGAAGCGGCGGATACGACCCAGGAGATCTTCCTTGCGGTCTACCGTAGTATCGGCCGTTTCAGGGGGGATGCCCGTTTCTCAACCTGGATCTACCGGATTGCGGTCAATCACTGTCTGACCCGGCTCAGGCGGCGCCCTATGATGATCGAATCATTCGATTCCAAGGACAGTGAGACTGGCTTTGGAGTGGAGTTTTCAAGGAAGGGTGATCAGGAGCAGCAGGTCCTGCAGGGTGAGCAGCGCCGATCGATTCTCCGTTCCGTGGCGGCCCTACCCCCCAAGCATCGGGCCGTTGTCGAACTGAAACTGTTTCAGGAAGAGACATTCGAGTCGATTGCGACCGTTTTGGAGGAACCACTGAGTACCGTGAAATCGCGATTCTATGCGGGGCTGGATGTGTTGAAGGAGCGCCTCCACTTCCTCGCAGAGGAGTCATTATGAGTAGAGAATGTGACCGTTTCATAGAACTGATCAAGGACGAGTTGGCTGGAGAACTGGATCAGGCAGAAGCCTCCCGGCTCGAAGAGCATCTGACTTCGTGCGGCTCTTGTCGCAATGAGAAGGCTGTTCTGGAGAAGCTCCTGTTGCACATGCGAGCTGTCGAGGAAGAGCCGGTGCCGCGGCATTTCTTTGTCTACGAGGAGAGGAAAGCCTCTATCTGGGAATCTCTCAAGGCTCTGCTGTTCGGATGGAACCTCGCCGCTGCGGGATCGGTGGCCGCGGCCATGATCCTGGCGGTTCTCCTCCTTTCCCAGGTCACCTTGACTTACGGGGAAGGGACCTTTGCCGTCTCCTTCGGAGGCAGGCTGGAGAAGCAGGCCACGGAAGCCGACTTGAAGCAGCTTCGGGAAGAACTCCTGGGCTCTTTTCGTCAGATTGCACAGGAGGAAAACGCGAGTGTCCTGGAGTCACTCCGCAGCGAATGGCGCACTTCACTGGTGAAGTTTGGGGAAGAGAGTCAAGTCCAACTCGAACAGAGAGTGGGTGCAATGGAACAGCAGGTTGGATTGACGATCGATCGGCGTAATGCCCGTCTTCAGAGACAGATGGAGTCGACCATCGGGAATCTGGGGAATCTTTTGATCGCCCAGCATGAGAGCGATATGAGAACGGTTCGACAGCAGTTGAACCAGTCAGCCAACTTTAACCGGATACAGGCGAATCAGACGGATGCTATCGTCGCGACCCTCGTTCAGTTGGCTGACGCCACGACAAGATAGGAGAAACAGGATGAAGATAATTCGAATACTTACTCTAATTGCAGTCATTGTCGGTCTCTGCAGCGTGGTGCTCTTTTCTCAGCGGGCTGCGACCAGCACTGATTTTGACTCCGGTCAGGTCACGCGGGAAATCGAAATCATGAAGAGCATCTTCAACACAGCGCTCGAGATGGCCGAACGTGAGTTGACTCGTGGGGAAGGGACTCGCCGTTCACGGTCGAGGATCGACTGGATGGATCGTTCCGGTGGCATTGGCCAGGTCGATGGGCTCTACCTTCACGGCCAGGGTGTGGTGTTCACTGTCTCAGCCCCGACTGGCCTCAGTGTCGACAGCGCCGCCTTCAGCGAAGTGCAACGTCAGCTGGAAGACTTGGAGGTGAGTGATATCGTCAATGCCGAACTGCTCGAGGCTCAGATGTACCTGGTACAGGGGCAGATGGAAGAATTCTGGCATGACCTGCAGGAGTTCTATCAAATGCGTGAAGGGGCCGTTCCTGAGCCTCCGCTTCCCCCCGCACCACCTCTTCCTCCTCATCCCCCCGAGGTTAGGGGAGATGCACCTGAGGCGGTTGCTGCGAGTGAAGCTGACCGCAAAGAGCGGCTGGAACGAACGCGGGCTCAGTTGGATCAAATGAAGGATCGAATGCGAGAGGCGCGTACGCGGCTGGAAGAGAAGAGTGAGCAGGCCAGGGTCACGCGGGAAAGAATGATCGAGGAGCTGATCCGAGTTGTCGCAACTCATGGGGATACCCTCCACCAGTTGTCTGCGGACCAGTTTGTGAATCTTGTGCTGCTTGACCAGGGAGAGCGTTTTGGCTGGACCGGCGCAGGATTGACGGGTTCGACGGTGCTGTCAATCCGAAAGGGGGATGTGCTCGAGTACAAGTCCGGTGCAATTACACTGGATGAATTCCGATCCCGAATCCTCAAATATTGATGTCGGCTTCGATTGGTCGGGGCGAAATGTTCGACTTCTCCCCGACCACCTCCCTCCTCCATCTTTCAGTCCCCTCCGAGACGTCTTATAATTCCCAGCAGAACCTGATGAACCGAGGCAGACGTCTAATCCCAGTACTGGTGGTCATTCCGGGCATTATGATGATCGGGACCGTGGGTTACCGGGCAATTGAAGGCTGGGATTGGATCGAGTCGCTCTACATGGCGATCATTACGGTCACGACTGTTGGTTTTTCTGAGGTCCACCCGCTATCCGAGGATGGTCGGGTCTTTACGACACTTCTAATCCTTCTTGGGGTCGGTGGGATTACGTTTACCTTTACCACGGTCACGAACTACATTACTGCTGGTGAGTTGCGGGGGTATCTCAAGGAAAGGAAGATGCAGCGAGTGATCGATGGGATGAATGGGCATTTCGTAATCTGCGGTTTTGGGGAGATGGGCCGGCAGGTCTGTAACGAACTCCGGCGCAAAAAATGCCGGTTGGTCGTTGTCGATAGTAGTGAAGGTGCTGTCGAGGCGGCCCGGGCCGAGGGAATTCTCGCGATCCATGGCGATGCAGGAGTCGACAGCGTTCTCATGGATGCCGGTATCGGTCGGGCCCAGGGCTTGGTGGTAGCGACAAACGATGACGCAACCAACCTGCTCGTCGTTCTTTCCGCCCGAGTCCTGCGCAACGACATTCCGATCGTTGCCCGGGCGAATCTGGAGGAGGTCGAGGCCAAGTTGCTACGAGTTGGTGCAGACCGAGTTCTCTTTCCCCAGAGTATCGTCGGGCGTCGAATGGCGCAGATGCTCCTCAACCCAGAGATCTGTGATTTTATAGACGTCGTCAGCCACGATGAATCGTTGGAGTTGCTGCTCGAGAACTTCCAGATCAATGCGGGTTCTGTCGTCGCAGGAAAGAGTCTGCGTGAGTCCCGGATTCGAGAAACAACCGGGGCGTCTATTGTTGGGTTGAAACGGCCCGGTTCCGGTGTCCTGCCGTCATTGAAACCCGACTCGGTTTTACAGGTAGGAGATACCGTCTTCGCGCTGGGCACTCGGGAGCAGGTTGAAAACCTTTCTCTGATGATCGAGGCCGGACCTGATAAGCCAGTTCGAAACTGAAAGGCGTTAAGCCTCATCTTTCAAGCAGACCACCCGGGTCTTGGATTGGAGCGCCGGTTGAGTTGCTCTTATCTGGTAATATGACCTAGACATTTTCATTACAATGGTTTCCGGGTAATTCGGAGCAACGAATGCATTCTTCTTTATACGCCTTTATGGTACTGGTTCTCATAACACTCACGGTCGTTCCCCTGGCGGCTGCCGACCTTTCGAACAGGGTTGTCGCGATGGGTGACGTCCATGGTGACCTCGATCGGCTCACCTCGATTCTTCAGGAGGCGGGTCTCATCGATGCTGAACTGAACTGGGTAGGTGGCGAAACGATCTTTGTTCTAACGGGCGATTTCACCGATCGCGGCGGCAAGGTGCGTGAAGTGATGGATCTCCTGATCGAACTTCAGGAGCAGTCCAAGCGCGCTGGGGGTGAGGTGATCGTTTTGTTAGGCAACCACGAGATGATGAACATCGTGGGGGATCTTCGATATGTTGCTGAAGAGGCCTATGACAGTTTTGTGGACCAGAGGTCTGAGAATCGGCAGAGAGAAGCCTTTGAAAAGACGCTGAAGATCCAGATTCGCCAGGCCAAACAACTCAAGATGAAGGCCCCGCGCGAGACTCCCGAGCAGTTCGAACTGTGGAAGGAATCGCATCCCCTGGGCTACGTTGAGTATCGAGAGGCGATGGGGCCAAAGGGAAAATACGGGCGTTGGATTCGAGATCTTCCTGCGATCGTGCAGGTTGG
>CP070717.1:3605352-3614080 GCA_020350445.1 Acidobacteriota bacterium
ATGTCGTCCTGATCGCTTCGTCAGTCGGAGCGATCGGACTCTGGTTGGTCGATGAGAGCCAGTCGGATGCGTTGGTCTGGGTCTGGCGGGTCACCGTGCTGTGGATCTTGATCCGGGCTGCTTTTGGGATGCTGAGGGTCTGGCCTGGGATCGGTAAGGCTCCTCTGAAGGATTAGGGTATCAGTAGCAGGAAACTCGGGGCCGGGTGACTTTTCACAAATTCGCCTGGCGATGAATGCTCCTGGCAGTCGGGGGAGTCACTTTGACCGAACTCCGCAGCTTATCGATTGAGGGAATCGATAAACATTCGGATGAAGCGGTCCCATTCGAGATCATATTGGACACGGATTTGTCCCGCTCCGTCTGAACCCGGCCACGGTTGCCGTCCACCGACCGACGTCCCGTAGCCGACACCCGGTTGGGTATCGACCGAAACGATCATCTCTTCCGTTGTCACCAGGGTCGGGTCAATCACGGAAGCTACGGCTACCTGGTCATACATGAAGTAAGTCCGGTCTGAATTCGCGTAGATCGGTCCCATCGTTTCTCGTAACAAGCGGGAGATCGCGGTGTCGGGTCGGGTCAGTTCCTCGAAATGCTGACGGGTGAACCGAGTCTTTCGGGAGACGTTGAGGGGAGAAAGCTCCATCTCTATCCCGGAACGCAACACGATATCAGCCGCTTCGGGATCTACCCAGAAATTGAACTCCGCGTTAGGTGTGAGATTGCCGGCTCCATCGGGCAGGGAAGCGATGGCACCTCCCATGATGACGAGTCGCTTCACCGCTGCCGCAAACGCTGGGTCCTGGCGCAGAGCGATGGCCAGGTTGGTCAACGGACCGAGAGCAATGATCGTGATTTCACCAGGATTCGCCTTCACAGCCCGGATCAGGAAATCCGAAGCGCTGTCATCCCGGGCCTTGGTCGTGGCAAATCCGCCGGGCGGCATCTTCGGGGGGGCATCCGAATACCACTCTCCGTAGGATTGCACCGCAAAATCCGATTTTCGATGCACTAACGGCATATTCGCCCCCACGTACACAGGAATCTGCTCGTTTTCCGTGATCTCCAGAACCCGCAACAAGTCAACCGTTGCCTGTTCCAGACTCCAGTTTCCCATAACTGTTGTGAATCCAACGATCTCGAGCTGCGGTGCCTTCAGTGCCAGCAAAACCGCCAGGGCATCGTCCTGTGGGGGGATACCGAAGTCGGTATCGATTATGACTTTCTGAGGGGCTCCTATCGTCGTCACGGTCGCCAACGATAACACGAGCAGATGAAGGAAGGCTCTCATGGCCCCATTCTATCGATTTCCGCAAGCTTTCTGGAGTGCGGAACTTCGGTTCCGCCTTCCTGAAGGAACTTCAGTTCCGCCATGATCCCAAGGCCTCTCTTTTTCGCCAAGTTTGGGGGCGAATCGGCGGGAGTGAAACTCCCTCAATCAAGGCGGCAGTGAACTGCCGCACTCCAGGGTTATCGGAAGTAGAGGTAGAGGGCGGTGATGGTGCCGAGGAGGAGCAGGGCCAGGGCGTTGAAGAGGGCCGGGGTGTCGAAGCGGGCTTCGCGCATTTCGAGACGTTCCTTTCGCTCCGGGTCGGGTTGGGTCGTGAAGGTGATCACAGCGATGACTGCCATCAGCAGTGCGAAGGTGATCCCCATCCGGTTGAGGAAACCGAGGTTGGGCAGGAGGAACTTTAGTGCGGCCGAGACAGGGATCGTCAATAGAGCAGCGGCCAGGGCGGCCCCACTGGTGGCCCGTTTCCAGAAGGGACCGGCCAGGAAAATCGCCATGATGCCCGGGGTAATGAAGCCGGTGTACTCCTGGATGAACTGAAATACCTGGCTGAGGTTCACCAGGAGCGGAGCGCAGCAGGAGGCCACGGTCAGCGCGACAGCCGAAGCGATCCGGCCGGTCTGGACGCACTCTTTCTCCGATGCATCCTTTCGGAAGAGCTTCCGGTAAACATCCATGGTGAAGATCGTGGCGGCGGAGTTCGTCATCGAGTTCAGGCTCGAGATGATCGCTGCGACAAGTGCCGCGATGATCAGTCCAGTGTATCCCGCTGGGATCAGTTCGCGGATCAGGGTCGGGTAGGCTTCGTCGGGTTTCTGGATGACATCGGAGTAGAGCACCCAGGCGATCACTCCCGGGAAAACGATGATGAACGACACGGTCAATGAAAGGAAGGAAGCGAAGACCAGTCCGTATTGGGCTTCCCTGAGACTGCGGGCCGCCAGCGCCTTCTGGATGATGTACTGGTTACAGCCCCAGTAGCTGACCGCGGCGATCCAGAGTCCACTGAAGAATACGCCCGTCCAGGGTAGATCCGGGTGGCTCGCTTCGAGAACGGTGTGGAACTTGTCGGGAGCCCGATTGAGCAATTCGATAAAGCCGGCGATTATCCCGTTTCCACCACTGACGGCATCGAGCCCGAAGACGATCACCATCGCGCCGCCGAGGATCAGGATCGCCACCTGGATGAAGTCAGTCCAGGCGACTGGAGCCAATCCCCCATAGACCGTGTAAAAAGCTGCAACGGCCGCCAGAGCCACCACTCCCCAGACCAGGGGGAGACCGACCAGGGTTTCGAGAGAGAGAGCTCCCAGGTATAAAACACTGGTCAGGTTGACGAAGACGTAGACCAGCAGCCAGAAGATCCCCATTCCGGTACTGACCCGGTGGTCGAAGCGCAGCTCAAGGAATTGCGGCATGCTGTAGACCTTCATCTTCAGGAAGGCCGGAAGAAAGAACTTAGCTACAAGCAGTTGTGGAATGCAGGCCCCGATCCAGGAATAGGAAATGACGGCGATTCCGCTCACGAAGGCGGTCCCGTTCATTCCCACCAGCTGTTCTGTCGAGATGTTCGAGGCGACGAGTGAAGCGCCGATGATCCACCAGGGGAGTCCGCGGCCAGCGAGGAAATAATCCTCGGTATTCCTGGTGTGTCCCCTGGGTGCACGCGATACCCAGAGGGCGATTCCGAGGACCACGAGGAAGTAGATCAGAAAAACAGCAAGGTCGAGCGTTTCAATCTTCATTCGGTCTGCACAGAACTCCCAACGCCGTGAGCAACAGGCCAGTCATTGTCCGATGAATTGCCTCTGCGCGCAAACTCTCAAACTGGATAAGTAAGAGATTCTCGATAGAGCAGCCGGGTCTTTCCGTACAGCCGCGTCAATGCTCTAATTTAGAAGAGTGGGCCAGTTGGTTACGATCTGTAGTTGGCGACGACGAGACTCTTGGATAGGGCGCTTTACCAGGAAGCTTTGGCCATTGGCGCTTGGTGCATAGTCGTCGTAGCCGGGGCCCTGAATGGTGGGCATTTCGAAGAGCTCCGTTGGGAGGCCGACCTCCAATCGGTCGGTGCCCTTCACATCGACAGCCATCAGACGGTTGTCCAAGCTGACGAAGAAGAGTTCCTTGCCGTCAGACCTCCACTTGGGCTGGCCTCCTCCGTCCACCGAAATACGAACTCGCTGCCCTTCTCGCCTGAAGGATTCCAGGTAGACATCTTCCTGACCCGACTCATCCGACACGTAGGCGAGCCATTGACCGTCAGGGGAGAGTTGGGGCTCGTCGATTCTAAAGGCACCCGTTACGATGGGCTCTGCCTCAAATTCTCCCGTCGCTGAAACGGCCCAGACGCTCTGTTCATCCTGACTCGTTCTCCGGACAACGAGAATCGTCTGATTCTCCCGTGTCCAGTTCTCCGGAATATCCTCCTCAGGTGAATCAAGGAGAACGGTCTCGGGAGCACCTGCTCTCAGTCCCTTGATCCGAAGGTCTGCGATTCCATCTCGACGGGCGACGAAAGCCAGAGATCCGCTATCCGGCGCCCAGACCGGGTCGCGTTCGTCTCCTGATGTCGCCGTTACCCGGCTCGGTACCCCACGGGAGACATCCATGACCCAGAGATCGAACTGGCCCTGGGTGTCGCTGACCTCGACGGCTATGCTGCGCTCATCTGGTGAAAGTGTAATTTGCCCAAAGCTTCCGGGCTCTCCGGTCTTTCCAACCTGTCCGCCGTTTCGATCCAACCAGACCAACTGGACGTCTCCAGTTTCAGCCTCTCCGGTGTAGAACGCTACGGTTCCACTCGACGAAGTCTCGAAGAAACCGAAAGCTGGATTTATAGCCCAAAAGTTCAGCGAAGAAGCGATGGTCGTCCCGTCTCGAAGCACTTGATCCTGCGCAGCATGGAGCTTCTGCGCGAGGAGTGCATTGCCAGTGGAGAAGAGGACGTTATCCCCGACTATTCTGAGTGTGCGGGTTCCCGGAGCTATGAGTCGCTTCGTCTCAGGGCTGTCGGGGGAGAAAGTGTAAATACCTGGGATGTTTTCTCCGCTGCCCAGGATGAGGAAAGAGATTTCGTTTCGATCCTCTAAGAATTGGGGAAAGGCGAACCCTTGCTCTCCCTTCTCCTGGTCAGGAGCCACCACCAGTTTGGGTTCGCCTCCAGTGGCTGGCACCGAGTAGAGGTTTCGGGGTCCACCTTGGCCTGCTCCAAAGTAAATGGTGCCGTCCTCGGACCAGGTACCGCCGAAAAACTCTGGAGCGGGTAAGGTACAGACCCTTTGGACTGAACCATCGGCCAGGTTGATCTTTCTGAGTTCTTCACCGAATGGAAAGCCGAGGAACCGGCTGTCCCGAGACCAGAACGCCTGAAGGGCATTTTCCCCTTCGGTCCCGGACAGAGGCCGCGCTGCTAAAGAATCTAATGACCTGACCCAGAGCATGACCTTTCCGGTATCTTCGGAAGTCGCAGAAAGCACGACGTGGCGTCCATCGGGTGATGGGGCTGGAAGGTCAAACTCGGTAAAAGTCGAGCCTGCCGGAGGATCAACGGAAAAGCGCACCATGGGTTGGGGAGGCTCGAGCGCAGTCATCTGGAGGTAACCGAGTGCCCCCGCGATCACGGCGGCAACGATGGCGATCAGAGCCCATATCAGTTGTCCCCAGGATTGCGGTCTTCCAGATTTCGAGGTTGTTTCGGATGAGCCCTGTTGATCCTGGAAGGAGTGTGACACGCCCGCCATGACGTCCTGCAGTTCGAGACGAGCTGCTCCGATATCGGGCAACCGAGTTCGCGGATCTTTACGCAGGCACCGTTCGAGTAGCAGTCGAATAGCAGGCGGGGTGGACTGGGGCAGAGTCTTGAGGTCGGGCTGTTTTCGAACCACAGCTGCAAGCACATCGGTGACCGTCTCCCCAGCGAACAGGGACTGGCTGGTCAACATTTCCCACAGGACGACCCCGAATGACCAGACATCCGCCCTCTTGTCGACCGGTTTTCCCCGGGCCTGTTCGGGTGACATGTAGGCCGCGGTACCCAGGATGACGCCGATGGCGGTTTCCGTGTGGGCGATGGTGGGCGAGAGGGAGAGTGAAGACGCTCCAAATCCTCCTTCGGAAGGATCCCCTCCCCAGGCCTTAGCCAGTCCGAAATCAAGCACTTTGACCTTACCGTCCGGAGTGATCTTGACATTGGCAGGTTTCAAGTCGCGATGGACGATCCCCTTACCGTGAGCTTCTTCGAGGGCCTCGGCAATCTGGACTGCAATCTCGAGCGCTTCCGGAACCGGTATCGGACCCCTCTGGAGGCGTTCCTTGAGATCCTCGCCCTCGACCAGTTCCAGGGCAAGGAAAGGTTTGCCATCGGCTTCCTCGAGGCCGTAGATTGCCGCAATGTTTGGGTGATTGAGTGCTGCCAGCAAGCGCGCCTCCCGCTTGAAACGGCTCAGGCGTTCGGGGCTCTCCGCCACTTCCGCCGGAAGTACCTTGATGGCCACTTCCCGTTCGAGATGGGAATCCGTGGCGCGATACACTTCACCCATTCCGCCGGCACCCAGTGCGGCGGTGATCCGGTAGTGAGAAAATGTTTGTCCGATCATTCTCGACCTCGAAACCGTTTTCAACGAAAGCTTGATGAAGACTGGAAAAGGACTCGCTTTTCTTAGATAGATTTACGAGCCCGTCTGTTTGGGAAAGTTAACATGTAGCTTAAATAGAATCAATTGGTTGAGTTTTTGGGGGTACATCCTTGTTGGAACAGTCGGTCTTGCGAACATGGGCCCGGGGAAGGATGTTGTCGGATTAGGTAGCCATGACCATCAACTTCAAGACAGAGATTGAGCAGCAGATGATTCAGTCGATCAAGCGGTACTTCAGAGATGAGTTGGAGCAAGAGATCGGAGATCTCAAGGCGCGGCTGCTGCTCAACTTCATCAAGCTGGAGATCGGCCCGGTGATTTACAACGAGGCAATCCGAG
The DNA here is from genome assembly GCA_020350445.1 of Acidobacteriota bacterium. Taxonomy (GTDB): domain Bacteria; phylum Acidobacteriota; class UBA6911; order RPQK01; family JAPXNP01. The sequence continues at coordinate 3,611,623 of CP070717.1, forward strand.
ACGCCCAGGGATTCTTCCAGGATCGCGTGGTTGATCTGGAGGGCGCCTGCTTCGAACCCGAGTTCACCTACTGGAAGGATTGAGAGATTTAGCAGGGATGGGGGATGCCTTCATTCCCGGGTTGTGTCAGAATTCCCGGTGCACCAACGATCCGTGGATTCGAAGGTCTATTCCGGCCGTGAGGGATTGCTGGATAGAGGGGCAGTTGTCCAAGGCGGATCGTCCAGAAACTGGGGGAAGCGGAACATGGTTCAGGTACTAGGTTTGTCTCGACGCCTGCGGAGTCTAACGGGCGTCTTTCTCTTGATCTTGGTGGCATTCTTGCTTCCGAACTGTTCCTTCGGTGAAACGAAGAGTGGGGCCACAGAAGGTCCTGTATCGAGTGAGGTGAAGAGTGTCGATCCGAGTGACTGGCCTTGGTGGAGAGGGCCGGGGCGGGACGGGATCGCGGCACCTGATCAGGATCCTCCGCTGAAGTGGAGTGAGACAGAGAGTATTCTCTGGAGTAGTCCGGTTCCCGGCCAAGGTCACGGTTCCCCGACGATTCTGGGGCCGCGCATTTTCCTGGCAACCGCGGACTACGACGCTGAAACCCAGTCGGTGGTCTGTTATGACCGGGATTCTGGAAAGCAGCTTTGGAAGACCGATGTTCACAGGGGAGGGTTCCTCGAAGGTGGTCATCAGAAGTCGAACCTGGCATCCGGGTCGGTGGGTGCAGATGGTGAACGAGTCTTTGCGAACTTCCTGAATGGAGGAGCCGTGCATACGACAGCCCTCAGTCTGGAGGGGGAGCTGCTCTGGCAGACAAAGATTTCCGATTTCGTCATTCATCAAGGTTTCGGTTCCTCTCCGGCGATCTACAAATCTCTAGTGATCGTGTCGTCCGACAACAAGGGTGGAGGGGCGATTGTGGGGCTGGACCGGAGCAGTGGAGAGGTGGTCTGGAGGGTCGAACGACCCAAGCTGCCGAACTATACGTCGCCGATTATCCTGAATGCTGCGGGCCGGGATCAGCTGATTCTTACGGGTTGCGAACGAGTCACCAGCCTGGATCCTATGACCGGTGAGAAGCTTTGGGAAGTCGAAGGGTCGACGACGGAGGTCGTTACTTCGGCGGTGACTGACGGCGAACTGATCTTCGGAAGCGGAGGATACCCGAAACGTCATGTTGCCGCGGTTCGGGCTGATGGTTCGGGAGAGCTCGTTTGGGAGAAGAACGTTGGGGTGTACGTTCCTTCAATGCTCGTTCGGGACGGATATATCTTCCTGGTGACCGACAACGGAATTGCCCAGTGCTGGAAATCCGCGACCGGGGAAGAGATCTGGAAAGGACGCTTGAGCGGCACGTTCAGTGCGTCACCGGTGCTGGTGGGTGACCGGATCTATGCAACGAACGAGGTTGGAAACACCTTCATCTTCGAAGCGAACACCAGTGAGTTCAAGCTACTGGGTGAGAACCAGCTGGGCGAGAATGTCATGGCGACACCCACGATCGTCGACAGCCGGATCTACATGCGGGTTGCCCACGGGAAGGGTGGTACCCGCTCAGAAACTCTCTATAGCATAGGCCGGTAATAGAGCCTGAACTGACAACAGATAGCTTCCGGTGTGTTGATTTCCGTTTCATCCGCGGTCGTTGCCCCTCAGGTGGGCGACTGGTTCGGGGAATCCATGTCACAGGCGGCTGGAAGAGCGATTTGGAACGCGTCTCCGGTTTGAACCGGGGTGTTCAGACCGTCGGGGTAGGTTTGCGGAAGTTGATGACATTCGACTCGCGGTCATTCTCGGAACGCAGCGCCAGGAAGACGGAAAAGGCCTCGCTGCTCATCGGGCGGCAGAAGTAATTGCCTTGAGCCGTCGGGCAGCTGAGATCGGTCAGCAGTTCGAGTTGTCGTTCGGTTTCGACACCTTCGGCGGTGACATCGAGGCCGAACATTTCGCCCATCTGAAGAATCACCTTGCTGATGCCAAGGGTTCGTTCCTCTGAATCGAGCTGGCTGGTAAAGGAGCGATCGATCTTGATGCCGTCGATCGGGAGTCTTTGCAAATACTTCAGCGAGGAGTAACCCGTTCCGAAATCATCCAGGTAGACGCGTACGCCTGAGTCCTTCAGGGTTCGAAGCTTGTCGATCGCCTCTTCACCTGTCTCCATGACACCTGCCTCAGTGATCTCAAGTCGAAGCTGTTTTGGGGCGAGGCCGCTCTCGATCAAGGCGTCATTGACCTGCCTGGTGAAGTTTGGTTCAGCGAACTGCCGGGCCGAGACGTTCACGTTGACCGCCAGGCCAAACTCTTGGCCTATCTGTTTTCCCCAGGCGACGGCATCTCGACAGGCCTGCTTGAGCACCCAGCCGCCAATCGGGAGAATCAGTCCCGATTCCTCGGCAGCCCTCAGGAACCGGGAAGGGAAGAGGAGTCCCTTTTCGGGGTTCTCCCAGCGAAGCAACGCCTCAGAGGC
>CP070717.1:3614180-3618115 GCA_020350445.1 Acidobacteriota bacterium
AAAGGCCACCCTCTTTGACTCAATAACGGAGAGTTCCTGCTTTAGACGACCCGGTCGCCATTCCCGCCGGAACTCATGGACCAGGCGTTCCGTTTCCTTCTCGTGCTCCTCAACCATACGCTGCGTTGCAGTGTGAAAATCAGCGGTCTGCCGCGCAATCTCGTTTTCTTTGCGGGCTTCAAACAGCCTGGTCTCTACAGAGTAGTCGAGAATCCTGTCGGTCCAGGAGGTCTCGAGGGCAAGGAGTCTCCGACTGTATTCGTCCTGGCGAGTTAACAGACGGGCCTCCTCTTTCTTGAGCGCCAGGTCGGCGGATGGGTATTGAGCCTCGATAAACTCGACTGCTCCCTCCTTTCCTTGCACGGAAAGGTCGAAGTTTACGGAGATGAACATATCGGCCCAGGCGTTGGCGACCAGCTGGGCCTTTTCGGCCGAAGGGGCCTCAACAACGAGATCGATGATGGGACTGTAGGGTTGTTGAAATAGCCTGCTTGCGAAGATCTCGGTTCTGAGACTACCCATTGAATCTTCTTCACCGATCTTCGCATCGGCGATCAAGCGTTCACGTAAAGACGTAATCACATAGCCCGAGTTGACTAAGGCCTCGTAGGTCTCGACGGAAAGTGGCTGCGTAGCCAATTCAGTGGTAAATGTTGGCCGCTGAACAAGCAGTGTCGCCCGAGCCTCATATCCCTGCGATTGAAACTGGCTCAGCGTGAAGGCCGCAATTCCCAGAGCCAGAGTCCCCAGGACAATCAGCGTCTTCCGTCTCCAAAGAATAAGGAAATAGTCGGACAGGCGAAATTCATCCCGTTCCTCATAACCCTGAAGGTCAGAGGGTGTCAGGATATACGTTGGCTGCACCAAATCTTGGCTGGGTCGCTCTCTTTCCAAACTCACGTGTGCGGAGGAGTCTAGCAGACAAGTCTGCGACTGTGAACAGCGATTTCATATGGTGTCGATAACCATGAAGGCTCATTGCCCATCACCGAGCCTGCGTCGCATGAGCCATCGCCAGGTGGGAGCCTGTCCTGGGGGCTAGAGAATCGGCCTGGTGTACGTGCGCCCGTTACGTAGGGAGGACCAATCTTGAGGGGAGACAAGCGGGACAATTGTCTTACGCTCGGCTACTCGTAATGCAGGGCTTCAACGGGATTCAAGCGTGATGCGCGGATGGCGGGGAGTAGGCCCGAGATGATTCCGACGAGTCCGAGGGTGATGACGGCTGTGAGGATCGCCCGGGTTGAGATCAGCAGGTGAATATCGGCCTGTCTCGTGGAATCTTCGAGAAGCGTACTCCAGAATGGGATGATTCCAACTGCGGCGGCAACGCCCTGGGCAAAGATGTACCCGAGGAATCCCCCGATGATGGCAATGGCCAAAGCCTCGAGAAGGAACTGCATGCGAATGTGCTTCCGTCTCGCACCGAGAGCCTTGAGAAGGCCAATTTCCCGAGTCCGTTCCGTCACCGAAACGAGCATGACATTCATCAGGCCGATCCCACCGATACTGAGGGTGAGAATTCCGATCACGACCAGGAAGACCTTCATTCCGACCGTGATGGCCCCGAAGATCTGCTGTTGAAACTTCCAGCGATTGATCCAGAATGCTTTGTCGTCGTCAGGATCGAACTGGTGGTTCCGTCCCATGACTTCCATGAATTGGCGGATCGCCTGATCTTCATAGATCGGATTCACCGTTTGAAAGACCATGACACTCAGATAACGAGTTGAGGTCAGGGCCGCCATCGCCGTGTGGGGAATGAAGATGCAGCGATCATCCGGCTGAAAGTAGTTGCTCATTGCAACCTTCTTCTGCATCACGCCGATGACTGTGAACGGCATACCATTGACCCGAATCTCCTCTCCAACGGCTGGTGCCTCGGAGAACAGTTTGACCCGTATGTCGTTTCCCAGGATGGCCACGCGGCGAGCGTACCGCACATCCTCGGCAGAGATCCGGCGTCCTTCCTGGATGAAGTGCCCGCGCATTTCACCGTATTCGTGGTTGACTCCCCGGACCCCGGTACTGGTCAATCGACGGGCGCTCTTGATCGGGAAATCGCGGAAAATTTCAGGGCTGACGCGGCTGATCAACGTGCAGTTGGCCCGGACATCCTCCACATCCCGCAGTTCCATCTGGATTTTCCGGCCCGCCCGCTGCCCGCCGGCCTGCAGACTGGTCTGACCATTCCAGACAACACAGACATTGCTTCCGTAGTGGGCCAGCCCGAGCTCGATCGCCCGATTGAACCCGTCTCCGTAGGCGAACAGGATGACGAAGCATGCCACACCCCAGCCGATTCCCGTCAGTGTCAACGTCGTCCTGGTCCGATTCCTTGCCAGACTGTCAATCGCCCGCTTCAAAATCTCAATCAACATGGCTAAGCCTCATCTACTACTCCGAATCAATGGTCAATTCGCTTCGAAGCGCAATGATTCGATCGGGTCCAGATCCGCTGCGATGTAGGCCGGGTAGATTCCGGCGAAGAGTCCGATAACAACCAGCGCAAAAAAAGCTGTGAGTGCGATCATTGGAGAAATCAGCATTCCGGCAAACACAATCTCCGGGAGCGGCATCGAGTTGATTGCCTGGCAAACAGCCCATCCGATCCCCAGGCCGATGCCCCCCGCTGTCATCGTGATCATGAAGGCTTCGACAAAGAACTGCCAGAGGATATCGCGTCGCCTGGCCCCAACCGACTTTCGCAGCCCGATCTCCACCGTCCTCTCCCGTACCGAAACCAGCATTATGTTGACGACCCCAACGGCACCCAGCAGCAGCGTCACGAATCCGACAGTCCCGAGAAACCACTGCATGGACCCCATCATAATGTCCATCATTTCATTCTGTTTACCGGTATTCCAGATCGAGATGGCATCCTCATCCTGTGCGTTGAACTGGTGTTTTGCAGCCATGACCTGACGGACCTGTCGTTCGGCTTCTATGTAGACTTCATGCCTGATCGGTGCGGCGATCAGGTTATTCACGAACTCCTTCGATTCCCCCAAACCGGGATGAGAGAATAGCCGCTTCATCGTTTCGTAAGGGATGAAGATCGCGCTGTGGTCCTGCCCCGAGTAGGTGCTGTTGAGTTCCTTCTCCGGGAGAATCCCAATCACCGTAAAGGGATGGGAATCGATGCTCATCGTCTGGCCGATCGAGTTGGCTCCTTCAAAGAGCTGCTCGTTCACCTCTGATCCGATGACACAGACCATCCGGGCCGAGCGGTTGTCCGCCGGATTGAGGACCCTTCCGCGGTCAGCCGTGATCATTCGCATGTACTGGTATTCGGGAAGGACCCCACGGGTACTGAAGTTGCCGTAGTTGATGTCGGTCTTGGCAACGAGGTCACTGCGGATGATTTCAGGGCTGATGTAACGGATCAGGCTGGCTTTTGCCCGAATCTCATCTGCGTCCGACGCCTTCAGGCGGATGTTCCTGCCCGATTGAAATCCCTCAGCCTGGAGGGATGTTCGTCCCCCCCAGATGATCATGATGTCTTTCCCCAGTTTAGCCATGTTCCGCTGCTGGGCAACGCGGAACCCCTCTCCTGAAGCTGTCATCAGGATGATCGAAAGGACTCCCCAGGCAATGCCAAACATTGTCAGGAACGACCTGAGCTTGTTTGCCCGGAGCGTATGAAAGATTTGGGAAAAGGTTGCTATGAACATGGCAGATTCGTCAAAGCGTTGGCGTGTTAACGGGTTAACGAGTTAACACGCTCACGCGCGAACGCGAAAACTAGAGTATTCCCCCGGTGTCGGCTAGTAAGACTCGGTCGCCTTCGGTGAGCCCGCTGGTGATTTCAGTAGTTGTTCCGTCGGAAATCCCAATCTCGATTGGAACGCGTTCCTTCTTTCCTTCGAGTGCCTCCACATAGCGTTCCGCAAATGTATTGCGGTCCCGATCGTAGATGATCGCGTTCTCTGGAA
>CP070717.1:3618215-3625399 GCA_020350445.1 Acidobacteriota bacterium
ATAGGCGTTGACCGTTGGGAAATCCGTGGATTTTGTGAGGCCAACTGCAAAGACATTTCCGCCTGCATCGCTGGCGACGCCCTTGGGCCGATCCAACTCGCTTCCACCCAGATAGCTCGAGAACAGGAGACCATTTCCGGCAGCGTTCAATTTCAAAACGAATCCGTCTTCTTTACCTGCCCGCTGAGTCTGCACCGGATTGGCCAGAGGAAAATCATCCGAGCTAGTCGAACCGGCGATAGCAACTCTTCCCGTACCATCGACGGCAATAGCCCTGGCCCCATCCGCTTCATTTCCGCCAATATACGTAGAGTAGATGAGCGTAGCCCCATCAGGACTGAACTTGGATACGAGGATATCGTCCCTGAAACGGTTTCCTGACCAACCCATGATCGGGTTCACCGTTGGAAGATCCGATGAGCGGGTCGATCCGGCAACGTAGATAAAGCCTGACGCATCCACGGCTACACCTGAGAGGGTTTCAGAGGAACTGCCACCGAAGACGGAAGAGAAGACCAGAACCGGGTCGATGACCAGTTCGGCATCTTCTGCAACCGCTTCAGTCTGAAAGCCAACTCGTTCTCCGTCCATAAGGACAAAACGGCTCCCCACAGGTCGGACGCCCCCTCCGGAGCTCGCATAAGACACGGGTGCCTTCATGTGAAGGCCGCTACCCTCTCCAAAGATAAGATTGTTTTGTTCGCCGAGCAGCAGCCCTTCGGCACCTTCCACGCGCATTTCGATGATTGAAGGATCGACGCCAGGAGCGACCTCAAGGTCGTATTCAAGCTCCCCGTCACGACCGTAAATCAGCAGGTCGATTCCCGGATAGAGTTCCCGATAGCGTACCTTCTCAAAGAGTGGAATGTTCAACACCCACTGCTCGCGAGAACTGCCTCTCAGGGAATTTACAATCCCGGAAAGCTCCCCTTCTCCAACAAGCTCCGGCCCGGGGTTCGCACCCAAAAAGCGAATCCGAATGGAATCCCCTCCGGCCTCTTCGTTTGCTTGATCGACGGAGGGACCGGTGTTCACATCCAAACCTTCAGGTCCCATATAAAGGGTCACACCCTGTTCGCGGAACCCAAACTTCACCCCCGAGGGAAACTGCCCATCGTTCCTCTCAAAGGCAAGGGGACGCCTGACCGATTCCAGAAGTGAGTAAGGCCCCTGCCTTTCAGGTCTCTCGGACTTCTGTGAACCCTGTTCCCGGCTCTGAAGGACGAGAAAGAAAGAGATCAGTACGAGAAGAAGTGGAACAATCGACAAGCGTCTGCTTAGGTTACCGTCAAAGGGCATACTGCCTCCCTGGATGATCCCAACGACCAAAGAAGAGTGTCAGGATCAACCGACTGTCAGACTCGATTTCGGACCCCAATGTGCAGACAATTACCCTATAATCTCGAATGAAACACAAGCAGAAAAGAACGACACGGTGACCCGTCGTCATTTGACGCACGGTTTTCGATTGATACCCCTCAAAGGGTCGTCGGCATCCACAGATCAGACGACACGATTCCTATCCTCAGGCTACTCCGCATAGGGCATCAGCGGGGTCTTCCCAAGAAGCCGCGAGTAGACCGTCAGAGCCCCCCGATGGTGTGCTGTATGATCCATGATCGCCCCAACAATGGCTGTTCTTGGAGCACCCCCAAGAATAGGCCCCTCCGGCAACGGCGATAGCACTTCCTCGTCCGTTCTGGCGTCAATCTGCGAGATCGCGTCCTGCATTGCCCGTTCGAACCACTTCCGAGCCTCCGACAGTGAGGTGCAGGACTTCATCTCACGTTCGTGCTTTTCAAAATCGAGGTCGAATCCATCGTCGTTGAACATCCCAGACATAAACCATTCAACGGTCTGTGCGGTGTGAGCAACCTGGTTCACAACACTGAAGACTCCATCCGCCGGCACAAACCCGGAATCGCCTTCGTCAAGGCATCGGGTACTCCGTTCAAAAAACTCAGCGGATGCCTTCAACTGCTCAATCAGTCCTTCCTTGACCATCGTTTCCTCCTAATAGATACATGGTATTCGAAAAGATACGGAACAGGGGGTCGTCCTTCCAGCTCTCATTCTACTGGGTCACTGCCCGAAGGCAAAACAGACAGATTCAAGCCCAGCGCCACCATTCAAATAGTGACAGCCTCCCGGCCTCAAGCGCCCAATCCGCACGGCGGGCTCTCCCATCTGAGGCTCGGAAACCGGCCAACTTTGTCGTAAACTGGCTGTGCCGAAAACCACCCCCTAGCGAGGAGAGGATCTCATGCCGAAACCTTCCAGAACGATGCTTTTCACTGCAATCTGGCTGTTCTGTATCCTTCAAGCCGCCCCCACTCTTGGGCAAGCCCCTGCAGCGGCCGAGGATCTGCGTCAATTCAAGATTCCGGAGACTGACGAGGGTTTACCGGGTTCGGGTCCAATCAGACGGTATCAGTGGTTCCGCGAACTGTGGGAACAAAGAAGAAGTGAATGGTCCACGCGGGTCGAGACTGACCAGCACGCGATTGTCTTTCTCGGGGATTCGATCACGCAGGGATGGGGAAACGACTTCAAAGGCCGGTTTCCCGGACTCAAAGCCGCAAACCGCGGAATAAGTGGAGACACCACGCGTGGAATGCTGATCCGCCTGGAGGAGGACGTTCTCGCCCTCAATCCGGCGGGCCTGATCCTGTTAGCAGGCACAAACGACCTCGAAGAAGGGGCAACACCGGAAGTAATCGCCGGTAATATTGAGTTGATTCTTTCAGAACTGAAGCGGCATAACCCGCAGATGCCGATCATTCTTTGCCGGGTCTTTCCAAGCTCTGCCGAGAAGAAGAGACCCAGGGAACAGATTCAGGCAGTCAATAAGCTGTACGCTGAAGCCATTCGGGATAATCCACAGGTCACGATGCTCGATACGTGGACCCTGTTTGCTAACGCCGAGGGGGATGCGAAGATGGAAGAATTCCCGGACCTCCTGCATCCAAACGATCTGGGATACGCAAAGTGGGCGGCTTCACTCCGCCCCCTCCTGGCAACAGCTGGATTTATCGAGACCGAAGCGGACCAGCAGTCCCCGGAAGCGGGTTTCGAGCCACTGTTCAATGGAAAGGACCTGTCGGGCTGGGGATTCCGGCCAACATCCAAAGAGGATATTGCGGCTCGGAATCGGTGGCAAGCGAGCGACCCCGACGCCGCTGAATGGCCGATCATCACTGAGGCCACCAACCTGGATGGACGCCAGGTCACCGACGACGGTCGATTCCTCGCCAAGTCGGGCCGCCTGGTTGTAACCACCCCCTCAGAGGGCAGGAGAATTCAACAGCTCTGGACCCAGCAGGAATTCGATACGGATTTTGTCCTGAAACTCGAGTTCCGGGCTACGCCAAACGCCGACAGCGGCATCTTCATTCGGGGGACTCAACTACAGTGCCGCGACTACGCGCTGGCCGGGCCGTACAAGGCTCTCCAGAACTACAAACCACAGGACTGGAACGAGATCATCGTCACGGTAAAAGGGAATGTCGCAAGGGCCACCTGCAATGGAGAACTCCTCGAAGAGGCACTGACGATTCCTCCTTCAGGTCCAATTGGCCTGGAGGGTGATCGCGGACAGGTCGAGTACAGACGGATACGAATCGAGGTCTTACCCTAGAATCAAGCGCAAGCCACTGTTTACTGGCCGACTTCTTCAGGAGTGTTCCTGGTCGCGGATTCTCGATAGCTCCGCAGTATTCCCAGAGTGACAGCCGCCAGCAAGGGGCCCAGGACAATCCCCAGGAACCCAAAGACGAAGATGCCTCCGAAAAGGCTCAGCAACGTGACGAGACCATGCATCTGGGACCGGCCGGCGATCAGTGCGGGGCGCAGGAAGTTATCGATCCCGCTAATCACGCAGAAACCCAGTACCAGCATCGCCAGCGCACGCCATAGTTCTCCTTGAACAAAGAGCACGATCGCTGCACCCAGCCACACGAGGGCAGGCGCGATCATCGGCAGAAAGGCCAGGATTCCCGAAACCACCCCCCAGAAGAGAGCCGCAGGTACCGAGAGAACCCAAAAGACAAGTCCAGCAAGTAGCCCCTGAACCAGCGCGACGACTGCATTACTCTGTACGCTGGCCTTCACAACGGCGCTGATCTCCGCCTGCACCCGCTCTCCTTCCTCGCGGTCAAACGGCGAGATTTCAAAGAGAAACCACATCAGCGCTTCACCATCTCGGAAGAGGTAGAACATGGCCACGCCCATGATCACCAGTTCGAAGAAGAAGCTCGCGAACTGCCCTACGACACCAGGTGACGAGCGGGCCAGAAAGGCTCCGAGCTTCTCGGCCAATTCGACAATCTTCGAGTAAAGGTCGGGAAGCGGGAAAGGAAGTCTCGAAGAAAGATCCGCCAACCATGCCTGCACCTTGGGGAGGGCAGAACCGGAGTCAAGCTGCTGAAACAGCTCAATTCCCTGCTGAATGCAGGCCCCCGCAACAAGAAATGCAGGGGTAATCAACAAGACCGTAACCAGTGCCAGGGTAATAAGTGCAGCCAGGTTGGGCCGGTGAATCCGGTCATTGAGCCAACGAAAGACAGGATGAAAACAGATGGTGAGTATCACCGCCCACGCCAGAGGTTCGAGGAAGTTCTCGAGGATCAGGAAATCGAGATAGAGAATCAACAGAAGAACAGCGGCCGCAATGGCATTCCTGATCAGACCCGGATTCATCATCCGTCCTCGCTTGCCGTAGCAGAGTCGTCCCTCTAACTTCCTTCTCCGAAACCGTCCTGTCACCTGATCGAACGTCCGGTTCACTCTGACGGCGACTCTCGTGACTCCTGACGCCGACAGATTCATTGTGCATCGAAAGGCATTGGAGGGACAAGGAGTCTCACGGCCATTTGACGAAACAACCGAAGACGTTGCGAACTTGCAGCCAGGCGGTTAGAGTTTACTGAGACGAATACTCGGGAGGTCCGCGGAACGTGGGAGAAGACTCAAAGGCTGGGGTTGGACGACGATATCTTGCTCTCGATGCCGCGCGAGGCTTCGTGATGCTGGTCCTCTGTTCAGAAGGACTGGGCTTGGGGCTCCTGGATCCTGGTCGCTACCGGTCAGCGTTACTGTTCACACATGTCGAATGGGAGGGCTTCGTCCCCTGGGAACTAGTGATGCCCTGCTTCATGTTCATGGTGGGAGCTTCGCTGCCGCTGGCACTTGCCAAGAGAACTGCACTGGGTCAGTCCTTCGGAACCCAGACACGTCACGTCGCCGTCCGGACACTGCGGATGGTGCTGATCGGACAAATGCTGTGGTGCTACTACGCAGGTCGGTACAGCCTCGATCCGATTGAGACACTCACTCAGTTAGCGCTGTCTTATTTCTGCTGCTTCTTTATTCTGCAGCTCGAGCAGAAATGGCAAGTCCTGGTTGCTCTGTCTCTCGTGGCAGTCAACTGGCTGGTTTATGTTGTCTTCCCGGGAGCCGAAGGGGCTTTCTCACCAACCAGCAACGTTGGCCTTCGGATCGACCAGATGCTTTTCGGGATCACCCGTGATTCCGAGATGAACTGGAACAGTCTGAACTTCCTCGGAAGCACGGTAACTGTACTGTTTGGAGCCTGGACAACCCAGTTGCTCAGAAGTAATCGCGACCCCAACCGCAAGCTGATGATTCTGCTTGGAACCGGTTCGGCCTGTCTCGTGCTTTGGCAGATTCTCCTCCCGTTCAACCCGCTCATCCACAAGTGCTGGACCACGTCATTCATCGCCTGCCACACCGGATTCGCACTTCTCTTGACGGCGGCGGCCTATTTCCTCTTTGACGTTCGACGCTACGAGAGACTGGCATTCCCTTTGATCGTCGTGGGTATGAACTCAATCTTCATCTACCTGGTCAACAACAGTCTCAAAGGCGGTTGGCTAAGCAAGACGGTTGGCATCTTTACAGAAGATTTCGAGTTCCTTCCCTGGGGGATTGCTCCGGCCGTCCAGGGAAGTACCGTCTGCCTGATCATGTGGTTGATCTGCTACTGGCTCTACCGGAGACGGATCTTCTTCAAGATCTGAAATCGAGACAACCAGTCTCTATTTGCCTTCCTGAAGGAGTCGCAGAACCAGCCTGTCCCTTTGTCCACGACCATTGGCGGAACCAGCCTGTCCCTTTATCTACGGAACGCAACCGTCTCGGTTTCGAAGGGTAATTGGCAAGCAAGACGCCGGGCTTACCAGCACCAGCCTGTCCCTTTATCGGAAACGCCTTTAACCATTGGCGGAAACCAGCCTGTCCCTTTGTCCACGCCTTTGATCAGGAATCCTGGTTTGAAACAGCCTGTCCCTTTGTCTGGGATCCTGTGTTGGTCGTTCAGAGCCCTGGCAAGCGAGACACTTACCTTCCTGAGTTAGGGCGTTTTCGGCAGGGGTTCCAACAGCCTGGAAGAGCAACTTCTCGAAGTTCGATGGTTGACAGTCAACTCTTCAGAGGGTACGAATCCATGTGGAGAGAGAAAGGGGTTGTCTCTCAGTTTCCAGAGTTAGCTTGGGGAGGTTACAAAGATGCCATTTGTCCGCTTGATCGCGATTGTATTTGTACTGAGTGCCCTGGTCTGCGTGGGATGCTCGCAGGCTCCGTTCGAAGTCTGGGTGGTCGACTCATTGACCAAAGTGTTTCCCGACGACCTGCCTCCCACTGCTCCAGACACGACCCATGAACTGTTTATTCCTCGAAATGGCCACGGGAGTTTTCAGGTCGCGGTTCGCCCTCTAAAGGAGGTCGAGAACTTCACCATTGAACTCGATACACCGACACCATTCGAAGCAACTCTGCACCAGGTCGGGACTGTCACCGTCAGAGCGAATACACCGGACTCAGAAGCTGTCGAGCTTATTCGAACTGCGCCAGGGGAGTTTCCAGATCCCCTCTTTGAGACGATACCGGATAAGCTGTCTGCAGATCGAACCGAGGTCTTTTGGGTTTCAGTCTACGTTCCCAGCGATGCGGAACCGGGAGACTATGAAGGAACGATCACCATCAGATCAGCGACTTCTCAGGTGAGTTCCCTCCCCTTCTCGGTCAAGGTGTCCAAAGCCCGAGTTCCCGAGGTGCAGACCTTGAAGGTTACCAACTGGTTCAGCACCTCCCAACAGCACTTTGAAAACTACTACCCGCTGGAAGGAGACCGAGAGAACTACTGGAAGGTCATGGAGAACATCGGA
>CP070717.1:3625499-3629828 GCA_020350445.1 Acidobacteriota bacterium
AACTGCAGGTAGTCGGCCAGGGTCAGTCGTGTGGCGGGTGCCTCTAATCCCGGGTACCACAGATAGGTTCTCAGAGTACGGGGCGTGACGGAGTCTGAGGAGAGATCCTTTAGGAATCGGGAAGGATCTTGCACTTCATTGAGCCTGAATCCAACGGGGTACGGGCCAGGGGAGAGGTTCGTCCAGGCGTCTCCTGACTGCGCCTTCATCTGGAAACCCAGGCCGGTGAGCCAGATGATTAGCGTAAGGACTATCTTCATTCGAGGTCTCCTCCTCCAGTGGCGAAGCGTATTTCCGAGGCACCGCGTCAGGCGGGTCTGGTTCGGAATCGACTCAACCGGTTAACTCGACTAGCCGAGTCTTTGCTTTGGCATAGTCGGGTTTGAGTTCCAAGCACCGCTGGTATTTCTCCCGGGCGGATTGACTGTCTCCGGCGGCCAGATGGGCTTCTGCCTGGAGAAACCAGAACAGCCAGACATAAGGATTGTCGGGATGCGCACTATTGGCCAACGCGAAGATCTCGGCCGCATCGTTCCAGGCTTCCTGATCAACCAGGTATTTCCCGAAGATGTACAGGTCGAGGTGGTAGTCCCCGGGGGATGCGTTGAGGATGCTATTGAACCGAGCAATGGCCGCGCCAATCCCGTCCGCTTTCCGCGCAAGATACATAGGGGCGATCAAATCGACGGACGGCTTTCCCCGCTTCTTGACACTTCCAGCTAGAGCGCGGATCCAACCTGCTGCGTCCTGATATTCTCCTGCGTAGTTCGCCCATTTCCCGAGGGACGCCACCTCAATCTCCTCGGTGCTCCTGCCGCTTTCGAGAGCTTCGACGACGATGCGCGTAGTCTCGGAAAGCATCGCTTGAAACTCACGCATTTCTGGAATTGTGCAGTCTTTACCATGTCCCGACACGATCAGGACGTCGTCGGGCAAGAACTCAAGGGCTCGACCTACGATCTCTGCATATTTTGCAGCATCGCCCGTATCGGTATCGTAGGTGGGGTAATGCATTCCGTAGGCCAGATCACCCATGTAGACCACCTTTGACTTGGTGAAATGGACGAGCAGGTCATCATTGTCGTGGCTGCCGGGAAGGGCGAGCAGCGGGATTTCCTCACCGTTGAAGTGGATGTTTAGAGAGTCGCTTAAGGTGAGTTCCAGTAAAGCCTGGTCTGGATTTTCGTCGAGGATGTAGCGGCCTTTCTGGATCTTTCCTCGGAGTGCGGGGTGGGAGATCACTACCGCCTGCTGGCCAAAGAACCTGTTTCCTCCGGTATGGTCGACATGAGCGTGGGTATTGATCACGAATTTCACATCTCGCTGCCCCAAGGCGTGAAGTTTGTCTTTCAGTTCAGCCGCCGTATCCTTGAAACGGGTGTCAACAAGTAAGATGCCGTCGGGTCCGATGGAAGCGACGAAGTTCACTTCGAAGCCTGAAACCGCGGTGATTCTGTAGAGGTGTCCGGTCATCTTCGTGAGGTGAACTCTGTCTTCCCCAGCCAGTTCTGCCTCTGCCGGCGAGACCGTCCTCCAGATGAGTAAGAGTACTGCCGTTGCGCACTTCATTCGGTGCATCGCGTTGAACCCCCGTGGATGAATCCTCTCTCCCTGGTCCCAGTCCAACGCAACCCTGAATGGACTGGTACCTAACTGACGAAAACACTGGGGAATGGTTCCGGGTGACTGTCCCCTTGAGTGTCGCAACGCCGTTTGAAGGCGCAACTCCTGCTTCATCTGTGCGAAATGGGAAATGCCTGAGGCACTGAAAGGTGGGCAACAAACGCGGGCAGTTTGTGGAGGAGCAGAGAGGGGCCGTGCGTGAACCCGACGAAGGTCGGCACGGCCCCAGGTCACTTGTTAGATGGCGTCGATGATCGCGTTGAACGTCGCGCTGGGACGCATAGCTTTTGTGCAGAGGACCGGGTCGGGGTGGTAGTAACCGCCGATATCCTGGCCCGCACCCTGGGCAGCGAGAAGTTCTGAAGTGATCGTCGCTTCATGCTCTGCCAGGGCTTGAGCGACGGGTTTGAACTTCGTGCTCATCCCGGCATCCTCACTCTGGGCGGCCAGTGTTTGAGCCCAGTAGAGAGCCAGGTAGAAACTGCTTCCGCGGTTGTCGATCTCATTGACCTTACGCGAGGGGTAGCGGGCGTTCTCCAGGTACTTTCCGATCGCTTCATCGAGTGTCTTGGCCAGCAACGCTGCTGTCGCATTCTGATTGGTCGAGGCGATCAACTCGAATGAGGGGACGAGAGCGCAGTATTCCCCGAGAGAATCCCAGCGGAGGTGTCCTTCGTAAAGGAACTGCTGAACGTGTTTCGGGGCCGATCCACCGGCACCTGTTTCGAAGAGGCCGCCGCCATTGAGAAGGGGGACAATCGAAAGCATCCGAGCACTGGTTCCCAGTTCGAGGATCGGGAACAGGTCGGTGAGGTAGTCACGAAGAACGTTGCCGGTTACCGAGATCGTATCTTCACCGCGCCGAATTCGCTCGAGGGAGAAGCGCATCGCATCGACAGGCTTCTTGATGTGAATTTCCAGACTGCTGGTGTCATGATCTGGGAGGTACGCCTTCACCTTCTTGATGATTTCGGAATCGTGGCCACGATTCTCATCGAGCCAGACGATGGCAGGGGCTCCAGTTGCGCGGGCACGGGTAACTCCGAGCTTGACCCAGTCTCGGATCGCCTCATCCTTGGTCTGGCACATCCGGAAAATATCACCTTCCTCGACTTTCTGTTCGAGAAGGGTCTGCCCCGAATCATCGACAACTCGGATCGTCCCGTTGCCGGGGGCTGTAAAGGTCTTGTCATGGGACCCGTACTCCTCGGCCTTTTTTGCCATCAAACCGACGTTGGAGACGCTGCCCATGGTGGATGGATCGAACTGTCCGTGTGCCTGGCAGTCTTCAATGATTGCCTGGTACATCGTCGCATAGCAGCGGTCCGGGATGACAGCAATGGTGTCCTGAAGGCCGTCGTTCTTGTTCCTCATTCTGCCGCCATCACGGACGACGACAGGCATGGAGGCATCGATAATCACGTTATTTGGGACATGAAGGTTCGTGATTCCCTTTCTGGAATCCACCATCGCCAGATCGGGCCCGTTTTCGTAGCAGGCAGCGATATCCGCTTCTATCTCAGCCTTCTTCTCAGCGGGCAGGCGATCGAGCTTGTCGAGAATGTCAGCCAGGCCGTTGTTGACGTTGGCTCCAATTCCAGCCAGGCTTTCCGCGTGCTTTTCGAGGGCGTCCTTGAAGTAGACCGATACGCAGTGGCCGAACATGATCGGGTCTGAGACCTTCATCATTGTTGCTTTCAGATGGAGGGAGAGCAGCAGACCATCCCTCTTAGCCGCAGCGATCTGCTTGGCATAGAACGCTCGAAGTGCACCTGCGTTCATCACAGCCGAGTCGATGACCTCACCCGTTAAGAGGGCGAGCTTTTCCTTGAGTGGTGAAACCGAACCGTCGGCAGCGACAAACTCAATTCGTACGTTGGTCGGGGCCGAAACGGTGGCGGACTTTTCACTCCCGTAGAAATCGCCCGAAGCCATGTGCGCGACTCGTGTCTTGGACCCCGATTCGGGCCAGTCCTTCATCATTTTATGAGGGTTCTTCTGGGCGAAGGTCTTCACAGAAGTGGCAGCTCTGCGGTCGGAATTGCCTTCACGAAGTACTGGGTTTACAGCCGAGCCCAGTACCTTGGCGAAACGGGCTTGAAGCTGTTTTTCGGCTTCTGTCCTGGGCTCCTCCGGGTAGTCCGGGATATCGTATCCCTGGTCCTGGAGTTCCTTGATCGCCGCCTGTAACTGCGGAATCGAAGCACTGATATTGGGTAACTTTATGATGTTGCCCTGTGGACTCTTGGCAAGGCTTCCGAGTTCCGCCAGGTGGTCGGCGATTCGCTGTTCCTCGGTCAGGTTCTCGGGGAAGTTTGCGATGATTCGACCCGCAAGGGAGATATCGCTGGTCTCGATTTCAACTCCGGTTCCCTTGGTGTAAGCCTTCACGATGGGTAGTAATGAAAATGTCGCCAAGGCGGGCGCCTCGTCGATTTGTGTCCAGATGATCTTTGCGGATGCCATACCTCTTCCTCTCCAAATTAGAAGCCAATTTCGGCTGCTCTGCCCCCAGGTCTTCGAGCAGCCGACAGTCAGAATTCAAGCGACCACGATAAACATTTGGCATTTCATGTTCAAGCCGAGAGGATCTGACCCTCGGGTTTTACGGACTTGTCAAGGTTGGAGACCCTCCGAGCCGGCTGTCCGAAGGTCTCGAATGCTTGCCGAGGATCTCAGGTTATCAGCGGGGAAGGGAATCAGGGG
>CP070717.1:3629928-3632954 GCA_020350445.1 Acidobacteriota bacterium
GAGCAGTTCGACCTGGATGTTGACGCACCTGAGAAACCAATCCTTGAACTACTACCTCCATTGGAAATGGTTCGAGATGAGGACCGTGGTCTCTACCGCATCACAGGGAACGACTTCGAATTTGCTGTCGACGATACAACCGGCCTGATTCAGTCAATCGAGAAGGCAGGAGTAAAGATCGGCAGTACATCACCAGACGTTCACCTCTGGAGAGCACCAGTCGACAACGACTGGGGTGTTCGCGGTCGGGATAGTGCACCACTCATGGGCGGAGGTCTTGGGTTCGGTGAAGGGATTGCCTGGGACTGGATGGAACTCGGGCTGGAACAGTTGACGGTTCAGATCGACAGCATTTCCGTCGAACAGGTTTCAAGGGAGCAAGTAGGGGTCTCCGTTTATGGAGTGCTACTAGGCGACGGAATAGCCTTTGATTTCGAGACTGATTTCAACTTCTTTGGCACAGGAGATGTCGTTGTAGAACGACGATTGAGGGTTCCCTATAACCTTGGGTGGCTTCAGTGGGCCGCGATTCTCGCCCTCGCCTTCTGGGTTTTCTCGAAAAGAGTGGGGAGGAGGACCGGCTGGTCACGGCGCTGGCTTATCCGGATCCCGTTCATCCTTGTGACCCTGGGCTTGGTACTCTACCTTGGGTTCTCGGCTTACTCGTTCTTCAAAGTGACCCCTCTCCCTCGAGTCGGCTCCCAATTCAAGCTGGGGCAAGGATTTGACCAGATGCGATGGTATGGCCGTGGTCCCTTCGAGAACTACTCCGATCGCAATCTAGGTTCTCCGTATGGAGTGTACGAAGGTTCTGTATCGGAGCAGTTCGTGCCCTACGTTCATCCCCAGGAGAATGGCAACAAAACGGACACGCGCTGGGTGACCTTAACCGATCCAGCGGGGATGGGCATCCTGGTCGAAGGTGACGATATGAGTGTCAGCGCCCATCACTACACCCTGGAAAGCCTTTCAAGAGCCGGCCACGTTCCGGATCTCAAAAAAGGCGATTACCTCACGTTGAATATCGATCTGGCTCAATCTGGAGTTGGGACAGACTTCATGGGTTCTCCGCCTCTGGACGAGTTCCTCCTTGACGCGCGTGAATACCGACTTCGCTACCGATTCAGGGCGATCGACCTTTCCTCAGATGACCTGCGTCCGATTCTTCGGACTCGTCTGCCTTAACCGGAGTGATACAGAACTTTGGAATCAGGAGACAGGAGACAGGAGACAGGAGACAGATGACAGCCCCGAAGGGGCGGAAGAGAATAGATGGGGATGAGAAGGCCAGACCTCAGAGCCAGTGGGTACACTGGCCGGAAATAACAAAACGCAGTCACCACGGTGGGGCTGCAAGGAGGTCTGGCCATGAAGAAGCATATCAGAGAGTGCTGTGGAATGGTGATGGGAATTGACTTGGGAGATCGTTACAGTTACGTGGTCGCCATCCAGCCGACGGGTGAAGTCGAGTTTGAAAGACGCATCCGGACGCGAGAAAAGGAGTTGAGGAAACTGGCAACGTTTCCCGGTCTGCAGCGGGTGGCACTGGAGGCGGGGACCCACTCGCCGTGGGTGGGTCCCTTATTCGAGCAAGCGGGGATTGAAACGTTTGTGGCCAACGGTCGGAAGCTGAGGCTGATTTATGAGAACAAGAAGAAGAGCGACCGAATGGATGCCGAGTACCTGGCGCGGCTGGTGCGACTGGATCCTCGGCTTCTGGCCCCGATCGAGCCCAAGGATCGGCAATACCAGGAAGACTGGCAGGTGCTCAAACTGCGGGATGAAATGGTGCGTGTGCGAGCGTGTCTGGTGGTGCAGGTCAGAGGGTTAATGAAGAATCGAGGGAAGAGCTTGCCCAGATGCACGCCGGCCGGCTTCCCGAAGAAGGTGGCCGAAGCACTCCGTGGCTCGGAGCGGGAAATGCTTTTGCCGACGTTGAAAGTGATCCATGAGGCCAGCGTGCAGATCCGCCGCTATGACCGGCAGGTGGAGCAGCTGAATCAGCAGCGCTATCCCCAGACGGCATTGCTGCGCCAGATCAAGGGAGTGGGTCCGGTCACCGCTCTGGCCTTTGTGCTGGTGATCGGGGACCCGCAGCGTT
Source organism: Acidobacteriota bacterium (assembly GCA_020350445.1). Taxonomy (GTDB): domain Bacteria; phylum Acidobacteriota; class UBA6911; order RPQK01; family JAPXNP01. The sequence goes on from CP070717.1 coordinate 3,632,030, forward strand.
TCGTGCAGAGACGCAAGGTGGGGGGCTACCTGGGGCTGTGTCCCGCCCAGGACGAATCGGGAAACCGCAGTCTGCAGCTGAGGATCAGCAAGGAAGGCAATCCGTTTCTGAGGCGATTGCTGGTCAACTGCGCCCACTACATTTTGGGACCATTTGGACAGCAGTGCCAGTTGCGGCAGCAGGGGTTACGGATCTGTGAACGAGGGGGCCAGAACGCGCGTAAGCGGGCTGCCGTTGCGGTGGCTCGGAAACTGGCAGTGGTGATGCTGACCCTGCTGCAGACTGGTCAAGTCTATGAACCCTTTCCCGCCCGTCACCAGGAGGCTGCCTAGCAGCAGACAGAGTAAAGCGGGAGGACCGTGTGCAGGAACAACGATGAAAGAATGACTCCCAGGTCAGTGGAACGCCTCGTCTCGGATGACTGCGAACCCCGGGCTGGCTCGTGAAGCCGCCGAATAGATTGCAGCATCTGATCAAAAGGGACCCCCACATGCACCGAGTCCCAGACAAGGACTCATCTAGAGTGCGAATGGAAGCCCGGCGATTCCCGTCCACAGACTACCGAGGAGCCACGGGGCGCACCAAGTTGCGCCTTGACAAAGACTGGCCTTCTCATGGAAGCCCGGGGTGAAGCGAAGCGAAACCCCGGGTGACCTCACCACCACAGTCCCCAAGCCCTGTAAGGGCGGCAGCGGTTCAGGCCTCGAAAGAGATCACCGATCCCCCAGGGCTCACGCCCTGGGCTACCTGCTATCGCGCCTTCAGCGCTCCCTTCTGTCTCCTGTCTTCTGTCTCCTGAATTCAGGTTCCCAGCCCCTCACGTCCCAACACTCGTCAGATACCTCGTCGCGATAATCATTGTCGTCGCCGCCAGAATCAGTTTGATATACCTGGTCTGGACGTGTTTCTGAAGTCGGCTGCCAAC
>CP070717.1:3633054-3639569 GCA_020350445.1 Acidobacteriota bacterium
ATCGGGCTCTTCGCCGATGAGTTCCGTGAGCAGTGGCTCCTCCCTCAGTTCGGCATCACTCGAGAGATGGGACACGTAGAGAACCGCGCGTTTCGAGTCTCCATGAGGTCTTGACAGGTGACGTTCCTCGCCCAGGCGATAGACCAATGCCGATATGCCCGGCTCAGTTTCGATCATGTAGGCAGACCACCGCGGTTTCGGGTAGTTGCGGGGACTCCACTCGCGCAGAATGCGGTAATCGGGACCCGAATCCATCGTTTCCGGAATTGAGAGCATCCTGCGAACCCTCTTCTGAAGTCCATCTCTATCGAGATCCAGCGGGCGCTGTTCTGCAAGCTGCCGTGATTGATCGCGGGTAAACTCAAAAATCGGCCTGGAACCCATTTGGGAAACTTGTCCCTCTGGAGTGCACTGCAGCGTTTCATCCTCTTCCATGACCAGGGCAGGTTCCTGTCCCGATTCCGATATGCTGTTGGTTTGGTTGAACCAGCGATACATCGCTTCACGGTTTTCCTGGCTGTAGCCATGTGTCGTCGGACCGATGAAAAGCCCGACATTTTGCTCGGCCCCCAGCAGAGAATAGAGCTTGCGAAGACGCCAGTAGGAAGTCTCAGCCCCGCGTGCATCGAAGTAGTCCCGTTCCTTGGCCAGAATGATGGTGGGACGCGGTGCCATGGCCGCAAGCCAATCTGAGTGGTCCAGGCCGAGAGCCAGCGCACGGGGGGGACACTGTTCTGTATCGGCCGGCAACTCGTTCTCGAGATTCCTCCGAAACGTGGTGACAAAACAGCTTGGAGCAGCCATGGCCCAGCGGTTGTCAAGCCCGGCCAGCCAGGTTGTCATCGTTCCACCACCTGAATTACCGGTCACTCCGACCCGGTCAGGGTCGACTTCCGGCCGGGTCAGCAGATAATCCAATGCCCGGATGCCGTCCCAAGCTCTCCAGGCTCCGAAGAATTCGCCGACTAGAAACTGCTGGTTTCCTCCGTAAAGGTGTTCGCGGACACCGACGCCGATCTCCGATTTGAGTTCGTCGTCCGGATACTGCAGCCGTTCTCCCTGTCCGATCGGATCATAAAGAAGGACCACGTAGCCCTGCCTGACCAGTCCCTGGGCAAAGCTCTGGTAGGCCCCTTCAGCCTTACCGTTGCTGGAGTGCCCGCAGGTACCAACAACACCCGGCAGTGGGAACTCTCTTCCGGTCGGAATGTAGAGATTCGCGGTGACCAGGAAGTTCGGTCGACTTTCGAAGATCACCTTCTCAATCTTGAATGAGTCTCGTTCGACAACTCCGGTAATCCGCGGGTTGAGCGGAGTCTTCGCCGGCCAGGGGCCAAAAGAATCCTGGATCTTCTTTCGAACCTCCTTCACGTAACGTTCGGCATCTTCCTTCGTGGCGAGTGCCTGCCGCCGCTGATCAGCTTCGGTCTCAACACGACGCACCTGGTCCACGAAGAATTCCTGGACCATTCGGGGGAAACGATTCAGGGGAGTCAGAACCCGCTCCTGGGTCGAGGCGCTTTCCGGCTGGTGAAGGACCGCAATCCCTGCCAGGACGCACAATGCGATGAGGACGAGCCTTCGAGCCGTCCAGCGTGGGGGAGTCAATCGGGTTCGGTTAGACATGAGTGCATTCTCCTCGATATGAACTGGGCGGACTGTATCAGGATTTCTCCCGATTCGCACGGATCTCTGACAGAAACAGTGGCGAACCAATGGGTGAGCGTGGTCGGTTCTGTCTTCGCCGACCTGTCAGAAGTTTCAAGGAGAGCCATATTTCCACCAGGCGTCTCGATAGTAGCGGAGGGTGTCCCACCGGGTCTGGATCGAAGTGTTGCAGCTCATTGAGAAGATGAAGCGGTCGAAAGGCCTCATACGCTCGAAAAGCCCTCGGACATAACGCTCTGCCTCCGATCGTGTTACCTCTCCCTCGAGTTGGGCTGCGGAAAGACCGCCCATGACGATAAAAGATTCGCCCGCGTTCTTTGCCTCCCAGAGATCGACATCTCCCAGCGGAGGAAAGGCGATCCCCTCGAGTCCATCGATGCCACACTGTATGACGTGGGGCAGGATCGAGCGCTGCTGTCCACAGGCATGGCTGAAGAAGAGGGCTCCGTGGCGATGACAGATCTCCGAAGCCCGGGTGAAGAAGCCTTCACAATAGCGTTCAAAGTACGGTGGCGGATAGAAGGTGCTGTCGAGATTGTCCATGCTGATGATGACCGGAACTCCTCCCTGAGCCATCTGTTCAATCAACTGCAGGGCCTTCTCGGCGTAGAGGTCCATTAGATCGATCATCTGGGGTTCATGATCCACCAGCAGGAAGGTGGTCTGATCGGCCCGGGCACAGATGTGGAGCTGTTTGAGGGGTGAGGTGGTTTCTCCGGCCATGACTACACCATCCTCTCCGACCGACCCGCTCAGTCGGTTATACGAATCCCAGTCGAAGGAGAACTCGAGGTCATCGAAGAGCTCATACCAGGCGGGGTACTCCTGCTCAAATTGCTTGAAGAGATATTCGAGCTGTACCAGCGTACTGCCTTCCTCCTGGAACTGCAGAACTTCGGAGATCTCTCCTTCTGGGGTTTGGTAGGTGCGCTGGATACGGTCGCTCTCCGTTCTTTCCTCAACATGAACGTTTTGATAGACCGGTCTGGCGTGGCCGCCGAACCAGCGAGTCCGGATATCGGTCACTAGATTCCGCGAGAAGATATCGACACCGAGCACCCGCATCGCATCCCGGTGCGATTCGCAGTCTCTGAGCTCCGCCGGCAGTTTCCCATGGATCTTCTGGTATTCGAACCATTGCCAGAGGTTCGGGGCAAAGGGAACGTGATCCGGTTCTTCCCCTCGGAGAACCGTGAGAATCCTCTCTCGCGGTGTCATTGAGACAGGATGCCGGAGACCTGACGCGGGGGCAAGAGGTGGTTCTCCAGTCCTTTGATTCTTAAGGAATTGACAGTGATGGCTCCTTGTGTGACGATGGAGTTAATAATCCTTTCTGTATGTACATTCAAATCAAGAATGGAGGGCCTTTTTATGAATGAAGAACGACTCCACGCGTTTCTGGGCAAGATGGTGGGTGATTTGGGTGCTGCCGTCAGCACTTCACTGGTGATCATGGGAGACAAGCTGGGACTCTACAAGACACTTGCGGCGGAGGGTCCTTTGACCTCACAAGGCTTGGCGGATCGCACGTCGACCACCGAACGCTATGTCCGCGAATGGCTGGCAGCCCAGTCCGCGTCGGGATATGTCGACTACGATGCAGACTCGAACACGTTTTCGATGAATCCGGAACAGATTGCCGTTTTTGCCGATGACGACAGTCCGGTAAACATGACGGGTGGGTTCTATGCGATCGCATCGGTTGTTGCGGATGAGCCGAAGGTCACAGCGGCCTTCCGGTCGGGTGAAGGAATCAGCTGGGGAGACCACAACACCTGTCTTTTCTGTGGTACCGAGAAGTTTTTTAAGCCGAGTTACAAGGCGAACCTGGTCTCAGCCTGGATTCCGGCACTCACAGGGGTTGAAGAAAAGCTCAAGCGGGGTGCCAAGGTGGCCGATATCGGCTGTGGCCACGGGGCCTCAACAATGGTCATGGCGGAGGCTTATCCAGAATCGGAGTTTCACGGATACGATTTCCACCATCCGAGTATCGTGCATGCCCGAACCCTGGCACAGGGGAACGGGTGTAAGAATGTGGCCTTTGAGACCGTCACCGCCCGAAACGCGCCCGGTTCCGGTTATGACCTGGTGGCCTTCTTTGATTGCCTGCACGACATGGGAGATCCGGTCGGAGCGCTGAGTCATGCTCGAGAGATGCTCAATCCCGACGGCTCGTGCCTGATTGTCGAGCCCTTTGCTCAGGACGCCATGATTGACAACATGAACCCGGTAGGCCGTGTCTACTACTCCTTCTCAACCGTGATCTGCACCCCTTCGGCCCTGAGCCAGGAGGGTGGGATGTCGCTTGGAGCGCAGGCTGGAGAGGCGAGACTTCGAGAGGTGGCAGCGAAGGCGGGGTTCTCAGAGTTCCGGAGAGCGACGGAGACTCCATTCAACTTGATCTTCGAAGCTCGCAAGTAGAGCTCGGGTTGTTTGAATAGGGCATCGGCCGGACTCTTGTCGAATCGGGTCCCGGCCGCAGAGTGTTCGGTCGATGCCTGGATTGGCCTGCCTGGTGTGCTCATGGGCGAAAGTGACCGCGCACTGGGATGCGCCCTAGCTTCTGGCGCAAGGGTCCGAATTCAAATCGTTAGCGTGAATCCTCCATCTGGCGTCAGCGTTGTACCGGTGATGTAACTGGCCTCCTCGGAACAGAGAAAGAGGATCGATCGAGCGATTTCCTCCGGGCGACCCACACGCCGGAGGTGAACGGTCGGGATGATGTCTTTATCGTAGATATCGTCTCCGATTACCTCTCTCGCGCGGTGATGCATCGGCGTGTCAATAATTCCCGGACACAAAAGGTTGACCCGGATCCCCTGGGGGGCCAGTTCGGCGGAGACACTCGACGTCAGTCCTATCAGGCCGTGCTTAGAGGTGACATACGGCGAGCCGCTGGGAAAGCCAAGAAAAGAATTGACTGAGCCGATGTTGACAATCGAACCGCCTTGCCCGGAATCGAGCATGGCCCTGGCCTCATGCTTCATGCAGAGAAATGGGCCTTTCAGGTTGATGTCTAGAACGGTGTCCCAGTCATCCTCGGTCAGATCGCTGATGCCGGCCAACTTCCCCTCGATGGCGGCGTTGTTTACAGCGTAGTCGAGACGGCCAAAGACTTCCATCGCGTGTGCCACCATCTGCTCGACCTCCTTCGCAATGGATACATCGGTCTTGATGGAGGTGGCCTTCCCTCCCCGTCCTTCGATCGTATCCACCAGGGAGGTCAGCTCATCTTCCCGCCGAGCTGCCAGCACCACGCTGGCGCCTCTGGCTGCGAACGCCTCGGCCGTTGCTCTTCCTATCCCGCTGCTCGCACCGGTAATGAGTGCGACTCTATTTCTCATACTCGACACTTGATCCACCTTCCTATTTGGGTTTGATTGTTTCCCCGGGCTGTCAGCTAGCGTGTGGGAAGTCAATTCCTTCCCCAATCGGGCAGCGAAATAAGACGGGGCCTGTAATGAGACCTTTTGGCCCGGTCTCCATCGGCTGATACCTGTTTGCCTGTCGCCGCCAAACCCTCAAGTTCACCTTCGTGGGTACCCGTAATGGTCCAATGCAAAACGACCTTGGCTCCAAAGCTCAAAGAATCGAACGTTGAGTGCGTAGTGTTCTGTTCGGAAATTCTAGATTCTCCTCAAATGACCTGAGGGATTACTGAATGGTAACTGAATGAATCTTATCAATTCAAAAGTAAAGTCTCAAATGGAACGATGGGCGGGCACACAGGTTGAGTGGTTACCAGACAAACCCGGGTTTCTTGCCCAGGTGCTCCAGGGTCTGTCTGATTCTAAACGGTCGTCCCCAATCACTCCATTCGACCCCCACCAGTGGAAGTAGCAACAACTGTTCGGGCAGCTGTTGAAGCAGGTCTCGTGAAAGGTCCGATGAAGAGATTGAACGATAGGTGTGGCTGAGTGCAATAGACTCCATTGAGGTGGGGGCCCGTTTCTGTCGGACGACTGAAATGACCGTTCTCAAGGCGTCAAACTTCTGCATCATCTCAGGATAGAGTGATGTTGCAAGGTTCCAGATATGGCGAGCTTTTGCAGTAAGAATCATCGTGTTCCAGAAACCCCCTTTCTTGAACAGTTTCCGTGCCAGGCTGGCGGGTGGTTTCTCAGCGAATGCGACGATCTTACGGCATTCGGTCTCTCTATCCTTCGGAACCTCTCCCTGGATCCAGCCGTAGTCAGTTTCCGGGCTGTCGGGGACGGCCCCGAGAACGACAATCCGATCGGGATTCAGATTGGCCAGTGTACTGGCATCCCGAAGGAAACCCAGGAACCTGTTTTCGGGGAATATAAAGTGGTCTGAGGGCAGGATGCAGACGGTGGCAGCGGGATCCTCCGTCAGAACGTATGCGAGAGGAAACAGGACTCCGGCCAGTGTCCCCCTGGCTTCGGGCTGTTCGATCACCGTTCCCGGTGTGGCCTCTTGCCTGAGCGGTTTGAGAAAACGACTGTGGCCGGAACCGATCACACTGACGATCCGGCTGGAAAGTGTGATCTGCCGGCATCTGTCCCAAGTGTGTTCCAGCATCGAGCGAGTTCCGGTGAAAGTACAGTATTGTTTTGGCCTTTCCTCACCCAGCCAACGGCTGATTGCCGGTTTCATCCGTTCTCCCTCTCCTCCGGCGAGCACAATTGCCCAGGGCAGAAAACCCGGTGGCTCTGTCAAGGTCGTGCATTCGGGGCGCATCCTGTTCACCTCCATAGTGGGTTGCTTTTTTATGAGATCTGCTAGAAGGCCGAAGGCAAATGGCGTGCCAGTCAGATCTACTGAGGTGATGGCCCGCCCACTCTACTTTTAGCGTTAAACAGGGCAGGGATCGAATGCGAAAGACT
>CP070717.1:3639669-3643463 GCA_020350445.1 Acidobacteriota bacterium
CCGTCGGTCGTGAGAACCTCCCAGCTATCGACGTCGGAAGGGTCCCTTGATGCAAGCAACGTGAAGCCGTCGATGTAATTCACTGTCCCAAGATATAACCTGCCATCGAAATTTATGAGTGTCATGACGCCGACATTGCTCAGGTCTTCTCGGCCATCGAACTCGGGCTTAACGTTTTGGAAATTAACACCGTCCTCGCTCTTGAACAGCTGAAATGTGTCGGATGGTGTGCCCCCAAGGAAGTCGAACTGGAATGTCCAGGTCCCGACATACAGTACATCCTCGAAAACAGCGATTTCAGCTACAGAGTGGACATCAAATGTCCATATGTGATCCCAGTTAACACCATCGAAGGTCCATAATTCGCCACCGCTCACATTGTTCTCCGTGCCGACATATAGCTTCTCGTCGTCATCACCTGAACCAGAAAAAGTGCAAAGAGCTCTGATAGAACTGTTCTCAGGGGCCCAGGGTGGATCCAGCGCCGACCAGGTCTCTCCTGTTGTAGACAGGGGATCCACTTCTTTAACCCATAATTCCGCACCTTCCTGGTTGTTGGCGGTTCCCGCATACAGTCTTTCTTGATATTTAAGCATTTTCCGAAAGCCTGTTACTTCTGGCGGCGCCTTGGCTACCCGAGTCCAACTCTGGTCTCCCTCAAACCTCCATATCTCGCCACCGTCAGATGCGACAAAACCGATGAATGCGAGGGGATTCTCCTCGCTATTGAAGACATCAGCCAGCTCTCCGCTGGCAATTGCCGCAAGCATTGCCGGCCAATCAGTCTGGTTACTCCATGTTCCTACGTAGAGATACTCGTCGACTCCCATTGACCAGGTATAGCGATTCCAGGTACTCCCGAATCCTCTTCCAACTTCTTCCGTTAGATTCTCAAAGACAAGTCCCTTTTCAGCAAGGACTTGAGAAACAGGAGACAGAAGCATCCCGCTCAAAACTAACAAAATCACAAGCGCAGATTTGCTGTTCAGATTCTTCATCGGAGTTCTCCTTATAGATCGGCGCCAGGATCATTCCTGAGGGGCATTGACTGGTGTTAGAGCTGTAGTCAAGTCCCTGATCCAGGGCCTTTTCTTTACTGCGAAACGGTTTGGACCTTTCCAGCTAGGAGTATTCCTCGGCTAACAACAGGATGAAAGAAGGTAAGAAGTGACACCGCATAATACCCGTAAATGGCGCGTCTTGTCAGACGTAGGAATTGAGTCAGAATTTACCGTTGTTTGTGAGCTAGCCCTGGTTCTCAGAACTACCTGAATAGAGCAACAGGGATTCCTTCTTCTTGCCGATTCTCCACCCCTGGTGAATCGAGAGAGTGGTTCCAACACCAAGAATCGAAGAAAAGCTTAATTGCGATGAGGTGCTCAACGAGTTGATCTCTTTTGAATAGTGCTACTCTCACCTTCCAGTGGTCATGAGGTCCATGAGTGCCGGTTCGGCCCCCGGTCCGCAGAAATCGAGATCGCCGAGAACTTGAAAGGGACTCTCAGCGCCAAGGCTGATTTTCGGAATGGAGATCAAAAGGGTGCATTGCCAGGTATTCCCTGCGAATGCTTGACCGACAGCGCCCCGGCGAGAATGAAGCCCCCGCGCCTGACAGCGTATCCCCTTATCGGGCGGGATGCGGGTAAGCAGTTTCGGGTGCTGTCATGAACAAGAACCTGGCCCAGGATCGTGAGTTCCACATCCCGATTCAGCTTGGCGTCACGGGCGCTGTAGACCTCCCTCATTCCGCCCTCGGGCCTGCAGGACCCGGGGGACTTTTGTGGAACGACAGTGATCTAACGTAGTGGCTTTCGAAATAGAGGTTTCTCCTGGACCCCACTAGTGCTCATGGACCTCAGAACTTCACCGCTCCCCAGATTCGCCGAATCTGAGGCAGCTTCGCCCCCTGTTCTTGAACGGTCTTGCAGTAGGAAGTTCTACTGGACATAACCTAGAGCACGGAGCTGCTGCAGTTCAGCAGGGCTGAGTCCTTCGGTATCCTCATCGGGCGAGAGTCGGGCCGCTGCCGCCTCTTCTAGCCATTGATTCAGGACTGCAGCGAGCCTTTGAACGACCTCCGGTTGTTCCGCGGCGACATCTTTTAGGTTCAGCGGGTCATTATTGTGATCAAACAACTCGTACTCGTTGATTCCTTCGGGGCGAACCGTGTTGTGGATAAGCTTCCAACCGTCTTGAACTACCGCGAAGGCATCCCGCATAGCTGTTTCCTCCTGCGCTCCAGACGGAGTCCGCCGTTCGGAGAATACAGGTCTTCGCTGCAGGTCCTCAAGCTGTTGAGACTCCCCATTCGGTGAAAAGTAGGGGACCAGGCTCTCGCCCTGGTAGAGCTCCGGAATCTCCAGTCCTGAGATCTCCAGCAGAGTCGGTAAGAGATCAATTGACTGGACCGTGTCTTCAATAACCGTCCCCGCGGAGAGTCTTCCCGGCCAGTTCAGCATCATCGGGACGTTGGTCATTTCTCCATACACAGTGCGCCCATGCCAGGGATGGCCATGCTCCAGAAACTCTTCGCCGTGGTCGGACAGGAAAGCAATTAATGTGTCATCTCTTAGCCCCAGGCCTTCCAGTGCCTCCAGCACACGGGCGATCTCGTCGTCCATCCCCCGGATCGAACCGTCGTACCACCCGTGCTGCGAGCGAACATACTCAGCCGGATCGATGCCAGCTTTCTCGAGTTCCGCCCGGCTCGGCAGTTCGCGACTGCGCATTGCGTCGTTTTCGATAGAGTCCTTGACCTTCTGCGTCCAGTCAATGAAGTGTTCCCTCTCCTGGCCATCCATCCAGATGTGATTATACGGAGGTCGGGGTTCGAAGGGCGAGTGGGGATCAAAAACGTGAAGAAACACAAAGAAAGGGGAGTCCTTGTGATCTTTCAGCCAGGGCAGGAGCAGATCAATGAACGGCCGGGCCGTCTTGGATCCCTGTTCTGGTACGGAAAGGCGCTCGTAGAGGACCTCGACACCCTGATGCAGGTTGGTCGACTGCCCCGAAAAAACCACCGAAGAACTGGCCCAGGTCGCGTACCCCGCCGAGCGAAACGCCTCGGCTGCTGTGACGGCCGCTGCGGAAATGCGGTCAGGCCCGCTTACCACTCCATGGGTGGTCGGATACAGGGAGGTCAGGATGGAAGAAACAGAGACCTTGGTCCAGGTTGCCTGAGACTGATTGTCTGCAAAGAGAACTCCCTCACTGGCAAGTTTCGCCAGAGTAGGAGCAGTTGGCCGCTCATAACCGTAGGCATTCAGGTGGTCACGCCTCAGAGTATCGGCAACAATCAAGATAACTCCTCGGGGGGGGGCACCAAGGGCACTTTCTCTGGGTGAGGACTGAGCCTGAGTATTAGCCCGACTTCTGATCACCGGCGCGCCCCAGATTCCCAGCGTACCGTTTTGAGGGCTTTCAAGCTGAAATGCCAGTTCCACCGTTCTGTTCGACCAATTCCGGAGATCGATGGGAACAGGTTCCCATCGATGGGGTGTAGTCAGCGTCTTCCTGAGTAGTGTTTCTTCCGAACCTTTGATTGAGATTGCGAATGTGACCGGACCCTCCTCCAGCGAACCGATCGCGAGGTCGAGCCACGGCTCAGGAGGTAGATGCACGGTGTAGGTGATTGTTTCCGGTGATCTACTGACCAGGCACTCACGGAAGACATTCTCCAGTCCCTGCCAGCTGACACCAGTTGGAGTGCTGAGCAGGTGCTCCTTTCGAAAGATCACCCGAATGGATTGAATCTCAACTTGAGCCGATTCTTCATCCGTGGGACGAACAACGAG
>CP070717.1:3643563-3664567 GCA_020350445.1 Acidobacteriota bacterium
ATTGGGTCGGCCTATTGGCCTGCGATTTGCCGTTCTTGAAGCCTGCAGCCTTCGGGCGTCTGCTGGAACACGTATCCGAAGAAGTGGATGCCGTGGCGTATTTTAGTGATCCTGGGGCAGAGACCTATCATTCCTGTTGTGCCCTGTATCACTCGCGGGTTCTCTCAATTGCGGAAGGAGAACTCGCTCGCGGTTGCAGGCTCCAGGAAGTTTTGCGACGCGTCCGTCTTGCCGCTTTGCGGCCCTCGAAGGACGAGGAGCGTCAGCTCAAGAATGTGAACTTTCCTTCCGATATGTTGGGACAGCCGAAGTAACCCAAGATCGCCTTTTTCGGCTACGAAAAATCCATTGGCAAGAGGTGGATTTCCGGTTGTATTATCTATCTGTGTGCCCGCAATTCTGGGGAGCTGCGAGGTGCGCCCTGCCAGATTTTGTCGGGTGTCATTTTCATTTCTGAAGGAGTTCCCGTGAAAAAGTTGTGGGCCCTTTTTGTGCTGTTCGCACCAATGTTTCTGGCGGCACAGACCGCCTTTTCTCAATCTCCCAATGACGATTTGGAGGGGTGCAAAGACTACCCTCTTTTCAACCGGATGCCGAATCACCATATCATCGATTGCGAAAGCATAGAGTTTGATGCTCGCAAGTTCCCCGTTGGCCCACCGCTTGAAGAACAGAGACCAAAGCAGGTGGAGGTGGAGGGTGCGCTGACGTATCTCAGGTATGAGTTGAACGAAGGTGCAAGAGAGGTCAGCGGCGTTCAGATCATGCGCAATTTTGAAAACGCTGCCAAGGCTGCGGGGGGAACGGTTGAAGGGAAGTATCCCGACTGGTGTACGGCGACAGTGGACTTTGACTCTCGGCTGGGTAACACCTGCACTAACTGGGGTGTTTCGATGCGGTTCATGGTCTCGGGCAAGGAGGTCTGGGCCTACATGCAGGTAACAGATGGGGGCTATGGTCTGCAGATCGTTGAACGGGAAGCGATGCAGCAGGACATTGTCGTTAATGCGGCCCAATTGAAGCAGGGGTTGGATACCGCGGGCCATATCGCTGTCTATGACATCCTTTTCGATACCGGCAAGTCGGACCTGAAACCGGAATCCGCCAATGCCCTTCAGGAGATTGCGGACCTCCTGAAAGGCAGCCCTGCATTGAAACTCCATGTGGTCGGGCATACCGACAACGTGGGGGATCTCGCTTCCAACATGAAGCTCTCCCAATCGCGAGCAGCAGCCGTCGTGGCAGCATTAACGGGTCAGTACGGGATCGCGTCTGATCGGCTGGCACCGTTTGGTGTCGGCCCTTACTCGCCGGTTGCCTCCAACAGGGATGACGAAGGCCGGGCAAGGAACCGTCGCGTGGAACTGGTTGAGCAGTAAGGTACTCTCGGGTGGCGGCTCGCTTGCGACGTCGCTGCCCGTCTCAGCTCGTCCCGGTGAAGAAGCCGGAGGGCATATGGGTGCTATTCGTACGATTCCTTTTGTTCTTCTGTCCGCTTTTTGGATCGTAACCGTTCAAGGTGGAATTGCCGGCCAGGACAACAGGGCCGCCGGGACTCCATCGTCGGTATCTCCGACTCCACTGCAGGTTCCTTTGGGCGACGGTACCCCGGTTCTCACCGACGGCCTGTTCTCGGAGGGGGAGTGGACCGATGCATCATCGATTGAGTTGAACTCCCACGTTCGACTCTATTTCAAGCAGTTTCGAGGAGTGGTCTTTATTGGTATCCGTGGCCGTCGGCAAAACGGAATCGGCCCGTCCGAACTCTCGATAACGGCTGGAGGAGGCCCCATTCACGTGTTGCATGTTTCGTTACAGCTCGGGGAAATCGTCCTGCCGGAATCGGGAGAAGCCCCTCCCTATCGGTTCGGTCTTACGCCGGGTTGGTACGCCAACGAGCAGCGTCGCGATGCCGATGAGGCCAAGCGGCTCGAGCAGGCGGGCAAGAGCCCCATCGAGGTCATGACGGCCTCCGCTTATCCCTCTGATGGCATTGAATTCGCCATTCGTCGTTCCAAGTTCCCTGCACAGTGTTGGTCGATTCGTCTGGGGATCTCCTATCTCGATGGAGAGAAGCCGAGTTGGATGAACTATCCAACGGAGAGCGTCGAGCGCAGCAGTGAGAGATGGCAGCTGGTGTGCTTTGAATGAGGAAGTCCCAGGGCCGGGTTGTTCAGCCATCGACTGGCGCTATTACACTCCGTTTGACGCGAGTGGAGTCCTGATGTCATCGAATCCTGAGGTACGGGCCGAATATCGACCGGGCGTGATATCCCGAGCCTCTGCTTGAGCGGACCACCCTGCTATCATTTCGCAGGTCACGAACGAGATGTACTTGCGCTCAATTCATATTCAAAACTACCGGGCGATTCGCGATGGTTCGATTCACCTCGATGAAACCACTCTGCTGATCGGAGAGAACGACAGCGGACGGACGAGTATTATGGAGGCGCTTGTCCTGATTCTGGGTGTGCCGGAGGAACGCTTTGAGACGGCACTCAAACCAGTTCACTTTCATAGGCAGCCCGACGGCACGACGGGCCCCCTCAGAATCCGTCTCCAAGTCCGTGAGAATCGTCCGGGTTGTTGGAATCCGCCGGTAGAGATTGAAACTCATCTCCCCGCAACTAAACAGGGCATCAGACAATTCGATTTTGAGTTCGAAGCCCAGCTTGACTCGACCGAGGGTTCGATCCGGCAGGGCTGGTCGCTCAGGGAGGACAGCCGCTCTCCCCGCCGACTGGTGGGGAGTCCCGAACTGCTCGAATGGGTTAGGGAATTGGTGCCGGTCCTTTGGCTCCGCTTCGGTGTAACCAACCCGATTTCCCCTTCGGCAAGGGCGGCGGGGCCTCCAGATGATCCGCTCCTGGATGAGTTGGTGCTGCGCTATTGGAACTTGATCACTGGGAACGTCGCTAACCTGGCTGCAGAACTCGAACAGGGAGCGGCAGTGGCGGCGAAGGTGATTGAGAAATACAAGCGCCATTTTGCAGGCGCTGCGCCGGTGATGGGTGCGATGGCGGCCGAAATAATCAGGCCAAAGGCCAGTTCCGTCAATCGGGTGGCGCGAGGTGTGGGTTCCTCGGCGCAGAAGATCGGCATGTTGCTTCTGCTGGGTTCGGTCCTCCAAATGGTCCGTCAGCGTTTTTCACCCGAGGCGCATCCGGTGCTGGTGTTGGACAACCCAGAGTCAAACTTGCATCCCATGACCCTTGCATCGGTTTGGAGGTTGCTCGAACGGGTGACCCTGCAGAAGGTGGTTTCGACGAATTCCAGCCTTTTGCTGGCGAACGTTTCATTGAGCAGGATGCGCAGGTTGACCCGGCGCGGGGGGCATGTCACGGAATGGTCGGTAGGTCCTTCGATCATGGAACCCGACGAACTCAGGCGGGTGGACTACCACGTCAGGTCACGACGGGCGTCAGCGATGTTTGCCCGCTGCTGGCTCTTAATCGAAGGGGAGACCGAATTCTGGGTGATGCCCGAACTGGCCCATATCCTGGGCTACGACTTCGGGGAACTCGGGATTGTCACCGTCGAATTTGCGCAGGCCGGAGTGGCTCCACTCATCAAACTGGCCGATTCGCTGGGCATTGCCTGGCAGTTGATCGCTGACGGGGATGTAGCGGGGGAACGATTTGCCGCAGCGGCGAGAAAAGTCGCCGGTCGCGGCGAACGCTCACATAAAACTGCCGGCATCATCCGGCTGCCGAGTTCCGACATGGAAACCTGTTTTTGGGAGAACGGGTTTGACGACGTGATTTCCCGCATTGCCTATCCGAATGGGAGTAGAGGTAGGCAGACCGCCGCACGAGTCATCGATAAAGCCATCGAAAAGACGTCGAAACCCTACCTGGCGTTGAGCCTCATTGAGGCCGCCGTTGAACGAGGACCAGACCGCATTCCTCCCTTGCTCCGGAAGGCTATCGAGGCCTGTGTCAGGATGTCGGTAACAGCCCACGACGCCAGTTGATGTCCCCCCGCTGTCCCGGGCCTCCTTATCGTTATCTTGTACAATGAACTGCACTAAGGGAGGTATCCTTTCCAATGAATGTTGTCGATAAGGCACTCGAAACTCAGCTGCAGAATATCCAGACGCGAGCCGGCAAGTCACTCGAAGAACTGTTCGAAGTGATTCGAAAAAGCGGCCTGGAAAAGCATGGTCAGATCCGTGACATGCTCAAGAAGGATTTGGGTATGGGGCACGGCGATGCCAATACACTGGTCCATGCCTACCGTAAGGCCGAACAGGGAGACACCAGCCCCGCGGCGGGTGCCGAGGACCCGTTGGAGCAGATCTACTCTGGGAAGAAGGCTGAGCTCAGGCCGATTCATGACGCCTTGATGGCTGAGATCAACAAGTTTGGTGATTTCGAGATTGCCCCCAAGAAGGCTTACATCAGCCTGCGCCGAAAGAAACAGTTTGCAATGATCGGGCCCCCTACCCAGAAGAGAGTGGAGGTCGGTTTGAATGTCAAGGATCTGCAGGCCGAAGGGAGACTCGTTGCCGAACCGCCTGGGCGTATGTGCCAATACAAGGTGGCTGTGACGTCGGTTGACGAGGTCGACGGGGAATTGATTTCCTGGATTCGGCAGGCCTTCGACGCAGCGGGATAGCGAACTGCTGGTGTTTCGAACGCTCGACCTGTTCCAGCCTGAAATTTGCGTTTGAAGCGATCCAATCTATAGTGAGTGGAGGAGGCGACCATGAACAACTCCACTCGTTTGGTGCAGATTTCGATTGGATTGACGATCCTCCTTGCCCTTGCCGCCCTCGAAGACTTCCTCTGTCTGCATGACATCTTCAGGGACTACGTGAGTCCTTCGGCCCTGGATTATCTCGGCGTGACCCCCTCTGAGCCGTTGCCGGAGTGGACTAGTACATCTCTGGAATGGACCAGCCTGACCGTCAGCTACTGGTTGCGTGTGGGGATCATTTGCCTCAATATCGTGGTTCTGATGAAGCTGAAATCCAGGCTAAAACCCGCAGATGGGGCCGATCCGTCTGGTTGAGGCCTCGGTAACGTTGCTGAAGGGGAGTCAAGGCAAGAAGGGGACCAGTAGATGAAGAGAAGAGAGTTTCTTGTAGGTGGATTGGGCACTGCCCTCGCAGGGAGTCAGGCTGGATTACAGGGGGAGAGTCATTCCGGCCGGCAGCAGGAGACAGCCGATACGCTAAAGATTTCAGCATTTCAGGGGAGATGCACGGACGACTTCGACCAGAATCTGGACAGAGTCTTGAATGTCATGGATCAACGGGGAGAGGCCGGGTGTGACTTCCTCTGTTTCCCTGAGGCATACCTTTCCAACTACACGGCCGAACTGGCTGTCCCCCTGACCGACGCGAGAATCCAACGCCTGATTGAGGCCTCCGGCAGACATGATATGGTGACGGTAGTAGGCCTGTCAGAGCTCGAAGGTGGCAAGATCTTGAACACCGCCCTGGTCTTGTCTGAGGGGAAGCTTCTGGGGAAGTACCGTAAGACCATGCTGACCAGCTTCGATAAGAAGATTTACGCAACCGACTTCTCACTCCCGGTTTTCAAGGCGAAGGGCCTCACGTTCGGGGTGATCATCTGTCACGATTCCTCCTTCCTGGAACCCGCGATGACCATGCGATGTAAAGGGGCCCGTCTCCTGTTCAGCCCCCACTACAACCGCATCAGCGCCGACCGAATGGATGAGCATCGCAAGGCGGTCCGAAACACGCATACCGGGTTGGCGACACATCTGCAGATGGTCGTTGTTCGGTCCAATGTTGTCGGTTGGTCCGATAGAGGGCTGGGATACGGGGATACGACGATCTTTTCTCCCCTCGGCGAGGTCGTCTCGGCTGCTCCGCTCTTTCAGGAGACCGTTATCAGTGCGCAGTTCGAGCGTTCCGATTTTGAACATGATGAATGGTTCTCGCGCAGGGAGATCCCTGGCGAGGTGATCGAGCAGTTGGCGCAGTCTATCCGTTCAGGTGATTAGGCCACAACGATCTCGATGTGGGTTCTCACAGGGATACACCCCGCCCTCTGGGGTGTGGTTTTCGTCCTGGTGGGTAACCCTGGAAGGGGGCTTCTTTGAGGATGAACCGGTTTGTCTTGGCGGCGATTCAGTTACTGGCGATGACCACGTCTTTTGCAGCGGAAGGGTGGCCGCGCTTTCGGGGACCCGATGGGGCCGGACAGAGCGAAACGGATGCTATTCCTGCAACTTGGACGGAATCGGATTACAAGTGGCGTGTTCCGTTGAAAGGAATCGGCCATTCATCCCCGGTGATTTGGGATGGATCCGTGTATGTCACGTCGGCGATGCCCGATGACGGTACCCGCTTTGTCAGCTGTCTCAGTGCGTCCAATGGGGAGCTTCTGTGGGAAAAGGAGTTGAAGTCGACCACTCTCGAGATCGGAAACTCGACGTCCTTCGATACCGCCAGTCCGGCGGTTGATGAGAAACGTCTGTATGCTGCCTGGGTAGATGAAGGGGGGCTATGGACGGTGGCCCTGGATCGGTTGACCGGAGAAGAAATCTGGCGTCGAAACCTGGGAACCTGGGAAGCCGAACACGGGTATGGAGCATCGCCGATCACCTTCGAGGATCTGCTAGTCATCTCGGACGATCAGAAGGGTCCCAGTTCCATGGTGGCACTCGATTGCCGGACGGGTGAAACTCGGTGGAAGGTCAATCGGAATCAGGTAAAAGCGGCCTATTCAACGCCGATCATAGTTCGATCTGGTGCGGGCGATTCAGAACTGATTACATCGTCGACCGCAAACGGGGTGAGCAGCCTCGATCCTCGGACAGGAAGGCTCAACTGGGAGTTGACGGATGTCTTCGGAGACCTGCGAGTCGTCGGGTCACCGGTTGGCGCAGGCGGACTGATCTTTGCCCAGTCCGGAGTGGGTAGTGGCGGAAAGATGTTGGTGGCAATCAGGCCCGCTGATTCCCGGAACGGGACTCCCGCCGCAGTTGCCTACGAGGTTTCGGGTTCGTTGCCTTATGTTCCCACCCCGGTTGATCATGGTGGTCTGCTTTTCTTCATTAGCGATAATGGGGTAGCCAGTTGCATCGATATCGCGACAGGTGAACGGCGCTGGCGGGAGCGAATTGGAGGCAGTTTCTTCGGCTCGCCAATCCGGGTCGGAGAGCGGATTTACATCATCTCCCGCACCGGCGAGATGGTGGTGTTTCGGGCAGCCTCAACCTTCGAATTGCTCGGACGCATCGACCTTGGGGAACCGAGCCACAGTACTCCTGCTGTGGCGGATGACGTTCTGTTTATCCGAACCTTCTCGCACTTGATGGCGATTGGTGGCCGAGAAGAATGAAGTCTCGATTACGAAAGGCTGAGTAGCACGGGTGCCGCAATGATAATGAGATACGGAAAGACGAAGGTAGTTGTCTGTGAGGACGAAGTCGAGTTGGGGGCCCGGGCAGCCACAGCTGTCGCTACTCGGATCAAGGAACTGCTTCTGGCACACTCTGAAATAAGAATCGTCTTCGCGGCCGGGGAGAGCCAGATGACCTTCCTGGACGCGCTCGCGGAAGAGGAGAAGATCGACTGGCAACGGATCATCTGTTTCAATATGGATGACTTCTGGGACAGGAGGATGCCGGAGATGTTTACCTGTGGGTACCAGACCCGGACCCAGTTGTACGATATGGTGCGTCCAAAGCGAGTCCATCTGGTTGGCTATGATGCCGACGATCCATATGCTGAAGCTGAGCGGTTTGAGAGAGTAATCCGGGGAGAGGGACAGATCGACATCCTTTGCCAGGGGATTGGCACCTCGGGCCATCTGGCGTTGAACGAGCCATTCGATACCGACTTCGATGATCCGGCCTGGGTCAGGGTGGTCAACCTGGCCGAGCAGTCCAAGATCCAGCTGAGAGATGATCCCAATTTCAGAGAGCTGGGCTACATTCCTTCGCGGGGGATCACCATGACGATTCCCGCCCTGATGTCTGCGAGAGAGATCTTCACAATGGTCCCGCTTGCGTTGAAGCGTC
Organism: Acidobacteriota bacterium; assembly: GCA_020350445.1. GTDB lineage: Bacteria > Acidobacteriota > UBA6911 > RPQK01 > JAPXNP01. Next base: position 3,651,562 of record CP070717.1, read on the forward strand.
CCATACTTGAAAGGCTGTTTGCGCTGAAGGAGCCCACAACCGATCTCCCCGCCTCCATTTTGCTGGAGAGAGAGGGCACTCTTTTCCTTGATGAGAATTCCTGCCCCGAGAGCATGTGGGATGTCTGATTAGCAGCGCTGCGCCAGTGAAACAGTGACGCGTTGGCGGATTTCAACTCGGTCGTGGATCTCTTGATTCCCTCAAGACCGGGGGGTAATCTGTTGGTCACTGAAGCGAGCTGTTTTCCTGGGGGTATGCGTGACGGCTCTTTTCTTCGTATGTGCGTTTGGGGCCGGATGTGCTTCGGCCTGGATTCTATTGTTATCCCTGCTGGGACGCCTCCGCAATCCTGCTGCCTTTCGCTGGCCGATCACGTCCCTGCTTTTCTTCCTGGTTCTAGCCGGGTTCGCGCACTATCAATTGATCAACAGGAATCTGCCCTACCCTGATCCGGCGGAAGTCGAGTCACTCGCTCCGTTCCAACTCTCCTTGAACGAGATCCAGATCCCTCTCGCAACCGAAGAGGAAGCTGTGCGAAAGAGGCTGTCGGTTGAGGCGGCCCTTCGCTATCTTGAGCAGGGTAACGAGGTTTGGCGCGACAAGTACCGCTGTGTCGGCTGCCATATGTCGGGCAGTTACATGCTCGTGCGGCCCGCCTTGACTTCTGCCGTGGGAAAGCCACCTGACCTGGACCGCAAGCTGTTTCTTGGACTCGCTGAGCCGCTCAGGCAGGACGGCCTGGACCTGATCTTTGCTATCGGCCATAACTCTGCTCAATTGGTATACGTGGCTGCGGGTTTGGCTGAGTGGGACGCGAACGTCACGGGTGAGCTTTCACCCGAGACTGCTGAGATGCTCAACCTGATGTTCAGAATCCAGCTCGAGCACGGAGCTTGGGTTATGCCGGACTGCTGGCCCCCTCTGCAGTCCAGCCCATTTCAACTGGCATCGTTGGCCGCGATAGCCGTTGGTACGGCTCCGACGTGGTTGGACCGAGTGGACCAGCCCGAGGTTGCGAGAAAAGTGGAGCTTCTGAGGGAGTACCTGCGCTCGCGGGCGGAGCAGCACGATTATGAGAGGGTCTGGCTTCTCTGGGCGTCGTCCCGCTTTCCCGGGCTGTTGGAATCCGCCCGGGTGGAACAGTTGAAGGAGATGGTCCTGGGTCATCAGCACCCCGATGGAGGATGGGCGCTCCGGGATTTTGCGAGACCCTCCGAGTGGGGAGGTGGGGTGAGGAAATCGAGTCTCGAGGCCGAAGAGGATTACGCTAGTTCTCCCAGCGATGGACACATGACCGGGCTGGCTGTCATTTCGCTGGTAGAAGCGGGGCTTTCGATAGAAGATCCGGCAATCAGAGCGGCTGTTGGATGGCTGGTGAAGAACCAGCGAGAATCGGGTCGCTGGTGGGCCCGCTCTCTCAACGGGAAGAACGGGTTGAGCCTGATCACCTACAGTGCAACCTGCTATGCAATCCTGGCGCTCGAGCGCTGTCGGGCATTCCCACGCGGATAGGGGGCAGCTCGGTTCGACCCGGAGAGGTATTGGGGCACGGATACTCTGCCCTGCAAGAGGTGTGCTGTCGACACTAAGGGGTTGAAAAGGTAGCAATGAAGAACCGGCTTCAGAGTGCAGTCATGAAATCCATTGTCCTGTTAGCCGCTTTTCTTGGCTCTCAGTCGGTGGCGTGGGCTGAAGGTACGGCCTCGCTCGAAGCTTCAATCCCGGGATCGGTTACCTTCTCGGTTCATCAGATCACCGTCCCCCCCGGTTCAGGGGTGGTCTACGTTCAATTGGGATTGATCGGGCGGTATCTATCCGAGGCCCCAAATCGATGGGACTCAGTTGGTGTTTCCCTGGAGTATGAGGCTCCGCCGGGAATGCTCAACGGCGAACCGACTATCACTTTCTCCCGGTTTAGAGAAGCTGCATCTAATGGACAGCCTGGATTGACCGATCCCCCGAGTACATTTTCCTTCTTTCATCCAAGACAGCCCGGGGACGACCCAATCGCGGTATTTAATGTGGCGAACCTCGGTGACGGGAATCCGATTCCCTTCGTAAGCGGTACCAGTAGGGAGGTGACCTTCTCCGAGTCAGTCAATCCGGTTCTTCGTCGGATCACCGGTTATGTGAGTTCAGAACAGCCCCTCTTCGAAACGCCTCCGAACCGCGGCTTCCTGTTGGCAGTTCTCGAGTTCCCTGTCGATCGCGGGACGCCAGGTGAACTCCATGTACGGGTGCCGCCGGCCGTGACTGATGGGAACTTCCTTGGCTTCTCCAGCGACCAACGCGAAGAGAGTGGCGTGGCCAAATCAAGCATTGAAGCAGTGGCCCGGATAAACGCCCGAGTTAACCCTGGGCGCATCCTGGTGCTGAAACCATTGGAGGAGTCTCTAGATCTTGAAAAGTGGGGGTCCATCCTGTTCTTCACCGGCCTCGGCCTGACTTTGCTCCTCTACTCAATAAGGGTTCTCCTGGAGCAGGGTCAGAGGAATCGTGAGGGAAAGTCGCCATAGGTAAAAAGTTTCAGGACATGGAAATCTTCTGTTTCTAGAAATAGAATTTAGATAGCAACCTTCAGGCTAATTGCTGCCTCGCTGCAGTGGTTCGCGAAATGAAAAGGGAGGGAATGATGAAGCTCGCGAAGTTTCTGGTAGGCGCGCTATGCCTTCTCCTCGTCGTCTCGGCACCGTTCTGGACCCGGGAGGAATCGCAGGCGAATCCGGATGTTCCCCGCTCTAATGTGCAGGGACTCTGGGACACTGAACTGACACCCCTTTCGAGGATGAGTTCAACCTTCACGAATTGCGGTGGAGCTACCTTTCAGTTTCCCCTCTGGTATCCGGCGACGATGGATTACGTGTCGATCAGGTTCCTGGGCGAGTGGAGGGTGAACACGACCTATCACCAGTTGGGTGAATGGTACGCCAAGAAGAACGGTTCAATCATGGCTCAAGGAGCGATCTATCCATACAATGACCGCGAGTTTCATCTTGTGGGTAATCCCACCTGGATCGCTGAAGGGAATACCGTTACTGGATACCTCGTTCCCAACGCGCTGCTTGCCTCTATGGACGGGGCTTATCCCGAGTTCGATGTGACTTGGAACTCGGATGCCTTGCCTGCGTCGAAGGCGCGCAAGGTTAATCTGTACGGCTGGAGCAACATCACGTTTGTCGCTGATTTTGAGGCCGAAAACTTAAGGGCTGGGAGCGAATTGATCGCGACCACTTCCGGGAATGCGCCCTGTCTTGCGACGCTCCAGATCTTCGGTCAGGATGGGATGTCGGCTCAGCAGCAGAGTGTTGAACTGGTCCCGGGGATTTCCTCACGTTTTTCAGTCGTTGACAGCGCGACCTTGTTAGGTTCCGGTATGTTTGGGGGGATGCATTGTCCGACACAGGTCGGAACCGTCTATCGGGTGGAGTCTCTTTCCCAGCCGAATGCCGGTACCACGTTCCCGGCTGAGGCTGGCCTCGGTGTTGCTGAGCCCAGTACCTTCCATTCAATATCGATCAGAAAGACTGCGGACGGCTACGATACAGCTATCGCAATTAACAACCCGACAGGAGCTTTGGCAACATTTGACCTTTACCTGTTCGACGCGGAGCGGATTCTGCAGAAGAGGGTACAGCAGACGCTATCCCCGATGGGAAGTCTTTCGAGGTTCTACCACGAGTTGCTCGAGTTGAACAGCCCGCAGTTGAGGCAGGTTCCCGATGAATTCGAAGGGACTCTGGTCATTGTCTCGGATGCTGATCTCGGAGTGGTTTCGCTTGTCACCAAAGACGGACTTCCGAGCGCCAGCCTACCTTCCATGAGTTTCTAGCGGCTTCCAGCCGGGCCAGGAGACGTAGGGCAGATAATTGGATTCATTGTAGAGAGGGGGCCTCTCCGGGGCGTAGATCCGCTCGCCCTGGAAAGCTTCCGACTGGGTATAGATCCAGATTTCATCGGTGTCCCAGACCATGATTTCGTCCCGGGAGTCCCCGGTGAAATCCTGGACGAGGTAAGCCATGTCAGGGTGTCCGTCTTCCGGAAACATTACGACGCGTCGTCCCCAGCCGTCGATCATGCCTCCCTCCCGAACATTTGCCGAGAGCAGGATGAACTCCTGCCCGTCTCCCCTCCAGTTCACCGGAAGGACAGGGCTTCCCGCATGGAAGACCTCGAAATGGGTGATCTCATCGCCTTCATGATTGTAGAGCGTGATGAGCCCCGGTTCGCCCCAGTAGTTGATATTGCAGAACTCGAGTCCGGGCACGTCGGGACGGTATTGGCCGGCTGTCGGGGTCTGGGCGTGACCAACGCGGTGGTGTTTGAGCAGATTGCCCTTCAGGTCGAGCAGGATCACGCCATCATCGCTCCCTGCTACGAACACCTTTTCCGGCTCGCCAGTCAGTGAGAAGTCACCAGCGCAGGTGCCGTCGGAATGCTCCTGCAGGCGGTCATCCAGGGTCCATAACTGCCGTCCATCGTCGTCGAAGAGCGTGTAACCCAGCAGAATCTCGTCACGACCGTCCCGATCGGCGTCGTAGAAGGTCGGATAATGACCCAGGTTGGCCGAGCTCGTCCAGAGCAACTCCCATTGATTGTTGTAAGCCCAGAGCCGGGTGTGGCGGTCCTTGATGATGATATCGAGTGGCTTCCCCGTACCTCGCAGGTTGGCGAAGGCGATGCTGTCAACATTGAGGTTGGGCAGGTGGTCGCGGCGATAGTAATGCTTGTACTCGTTCCACGAGGTCTCGCCGGGAAGGATCTCAGAAGCGGGTACCGGATAGGTCTTTTCGATCCGGCCTGACTTTCCGTCCAGGATGCGGAACTCATCGGCGATAGCGTAGACAACCTCCTGGCTGCCGTCGTCGTCGATATCATGGATCTGCGCCGCTACGTCGTAGCTGACCCAGGCATGGTTTGGGTCGGGACTGCCCTTCTGCCAAAGTATCTTGCCGTCGAGGGTCAGTGCGGTCAGGCAGCTGATCTGGTTGTAATTCGCTCCAAAGAAGGGGATGTTCTGTACGATCAGAATATCCAGCCGGCCATCACCGTCCAGGTCGCCGAGGCGAAGTGCGCGTGCGGCTCCGAAACCGGGCGTCTGTATACGCTTCCAGACCACGGGCTGGGGGTTGGCAGCTCTGAGCCGGTCGAGTTCGACCTGGCGGGCTTTGGACCTCGATCGGTACGTGTTCTCCTCTTCGACCGTTGTGGATACGGAAACCCTGTGGAAGCGGGCCGGAGTCGTGGCAAAGAGACCGATCTTGCCCTCTTCATAGCGGTTGTCTTCAACTTCGAAGATCAATTCACCGTCGAGGCTGCAACGGAGCTTCCTACCGTAGGCTTCGACTGTCATGAGGATCCGTTTGGCGCGGTCGATCTGATAAGGCTTCGAAGCGAGGATAGTCCAGCCGTCGGTTCGGAAGTCCTTCTCTCCGTCCCGGTAACGCAGCGAGACTGCGCCTTCCGGACCGTAGGCAAACAGGTAGTAGTGGCGCCCGTCCTGGTAGCGAAAGATGATTCCGTTGAGGTCATCCTGGTTCAGCGGGGTGATTTCCGCTTCGAGTGTATAGTCCCGCCACAGAGAGTCACCGTTGGTGAGTATCGGGTAGATGAATTCGTGAGTCCAGGCTTCCCGGTTGTATCCGAGGTATTCGAGCGTGTGAATCCCATCCCTTTCGAGGACTTTCCACTCTTCCGGCCCCCGATTGTTGACGATGTTCCATCCGTCGGTGAATTCACGTGGAGAGTGATGGTACTCGGGGAAAGCGGGAGTCGTGTGCTCTCCAAACTTCCCCGGCGAAATCTTGGAGAAGTCCGTTTCAAGCAGGAGGACATCTCCCTCCGCTCCAAACAGGATTGCTTCGACAAGCATCAGGATCAGTAGGCTCGGTAACGATAGACTCTTCATGGATCAGACTCCGAACACCCAGTTCGGCACTTCCATTCTGGCGCCTTTCCATGGGTCAACAATTTGGTTGATTTTGAGATTCCCCACCAGATTGACCAGGGCGTACGCCTCTTCTTTTTCCCTTCCGGTAGTGTCGACGATCAACTGGATCATGTCACCGGTCGCCTGCCAGGCGGCTTCATTCAAATCCTCGTGGGCTCCCATTGTCGCAACGAACTCGGGTCTCAGAATCACTGGTCGAGGTGAAAGCGGGCGAGGAAGCTTTCGAAAGCGGAGGAGCGTCTCACTGTCGCATTCAATCCCCTGACCTCGAACTTCGCCGTCACCCTGCAGGGCATGGGCATCGCCGAGACCCACCAACGCTCCTTGAACCTGTGCGGTAAAGACCAGTGTGCTTCCGGCCCGGACTTCCTTACAGTCCATGTTGCCACCCGTGTCGCAAGGAGTTCGCGTGTCCATCTGGCCTTCAGCCGGGACAATCCCAATGCCTCCGAGCATCGGAGATAGAGGGAGTCTGAGACGGTCATCGAAGTGAGCATATCCTTCACTGAGTTCGAATACCCGTCCTCCGGCATAGCCCCAGTCATTCACCCGGATCTCGAGCAGGTCGATTCCCAGCGCGTCTCCCGGTTCGATCCCTTCAACGAAGATGGGCCCCGTCATCGGGTTGACCGGTTCATCCGGACGGCTCTCGCGAAACGTACCCTCACGGGTCACCCGCCCCGGCAGACCGTGCTGAGTCTCGACCAGGATCACTTCATCCAACTCAACTCGGTAGGCTGGCTCTATCCCATTCTGAAACACCGTAAAACTGCGTTCTGAAGCAAGACGGCGCAGCCCCTCCTGGGCGGATTCCCTTCCGATCAACGCTGAGCTTCCCAGTCCCATCTTCTCTCCGGTCGGTGGCTTGGTCTCCGCACAACCGAGGAAGGGAAGCAAGGCCATGGAAGAAGCAGTCCGGCCAAGGGTACTCAAAAAGGTCTTTCGGTTCATTGTTCCCACTGTAGGTCACCTCTCAGTTCGTCTCTCGGACTTGGGTGACTTAAGACTAAATTGGCGTGGAAGGGGAATCAAGCAGTGGGTGGCCCGTGGGCAAAGTCAGCCCCGTAGACAAACGTGCCGCCAGCTGTCTGGATCACGGCAAGACTGCTCCAGGCTATTGAATTCTGCTACCCACCGATTTGGCGGTAAAAACAGCGGATCGATTATGGTATGTTCCGTTTCATGAAAAAGGAACTCTCTCGTCGCTCGTTTCTTGGGTCGGTCGCGGTATCTCCTCTTCTCCTCAGTGCGTTCAAGGCAAAGGAAGTTTCCGTAGGGTTGGAGCTTTACTCCGTCAGGGAGCAACTCGCCGCGGATCTTTTGGGAACTGTCCGTGCCGTGGCAGAACTCGGATACCAGGGCGTAGAGTTCTATTCCCCATACTTTCAGTGGAGCACAAGCCAGGCAAAAGACGTTCGGAACCTCCTGGATGATCTGGGCATCGAGTGTTATTCGACTCACAACAGCGCCCGCTCTTTCGATCCTGAGAACATCGACAAGGCGATTGAGCTGAACCAGATCATCGGCAGCAAGATCATCGTAATGGCCAGTGCCGGCAGGGTTGATGGGCTGGATGGTTGGAAAAAGGTGGCCGAGAAGCTCAACAACGGTGCCGCAAAGATGAAATCCGAAGGATTGCGGGCAGGCTTCCACAACCACGATGCCGAGTTCAGGATGGTGGAAGGGGATCTCCCGATGAACGTTCTGGCTAAGGAGACGACGCCGGATATCGTTCTGCAATTGGATGTGGGGACTTGCCTCGAAGCGGGAAGGGATCCGGTGGAGTGGATAGAGAGTCACCCCGGGAGGATTGCTTCAGTTCACTGCAAGGACTGGTCTTCAGATCCGGACAAGGGGTACAAAGTCCTGTTTGGAGAAGGTGCTGCCGATTGGAAGAGGATCTTCGAGGCTGCGGAGAAGGTGGGAGGTGTGGAGCACTACCTCATCGAACAGGAAGGGAGTGCCTATCCTCCGATGGAGACGGCAAAGCGCTGTCTGGAGAGTTTCCGAAATCTCCGAAGCTAGGTTAAGGTTTCCAAACTCCGTCGGCTACGTTGAGGGGCCCCGGTATCTGTACGCAGCCCAAGCCCTGGGTGCATATTAATGGTAATAGCGGCGACCTATATATACTACTATGTTGACCTGCTTCCAACTCCTCGTTAGAATACTGCCAATTCTTTAGTTTTCATTCTGTTAACAACCTGGCACCCGAGGTGATCCGGGTATCCGAGTCCGAGGAGGAACCATGCGTTTGGTGCGTTTGTATGTCGTTTTGATGGTGTTGGCGCTTTGCTTAACCCCGGTCCTGGCGCAGGAGGGTGTGTCGAAGTATCTCCATCTCTATGAAGTGCGTGTCGATTCGTCTAAGGCGAGAGCGTACGAGGCCTATATCAAGAAAATTGTTGAAGCTGCTCAGAAGGTTGATGCACCCCAAAAGTGGATGACCTTCCGTGGGGGCAGTGGAACTGCAGCCGGTACCTACTTTATCGCGATCCCGTCTACGAGTTGGGCGGACATGGACGGTTGGAAACTGGTGCCGCAGATCTTAGGGGAAGCGTTTGGTGAAGCTGAGGCAGCGTCCATTCTCGAAAGTGGCTTGCAGGCTATGAGTTCAGCCGAATTCAAGACGGACACCTGGCAGTTGATGCCCGATTACTCCACCCACTTTGATGCAAGTCGCTATATCTCGAACATGTATCAGATCATCCGGACTGAGGTGAAGCCAGAAATGGCAGCGACTTACAGAAGTCTCTTGCAGAGGGCTTCCAAGGTGGCGGCGGGAATCGAGACTGGTCCTATGACGATTCGCCGCTTCAGCACGACTGGAGCGAGTTTCCGATTCATGGCGGGTACGCCCTTCAATAAGTTCGCAGAACTGGATGAAATGAACAGTTTCTGGGAGTCGATGAGGGAGCAGATGGGTGAACTCGCTGCAGAGGAGTTCTACAGGACCCTGAGAGCCAGCATCGTGAAGAGAGAGATCTTCATCCTGATGTTAAGTCGCGATCTGAGCAACCTGCCCTAGTCAGGTCCTCATTTCGATCGCGGGAATAATCCCGGCTTTCAATCTGCACAGTCTTCCGCAACGGCTACGCTGGGGACGACATCAGCATTGTCTTCGAGGGCGAGGAGACCGTTCATCAGTGGGAATTCGATGGACGCGATCCTCCCCTCAACCTTCCTTTTTTTGGGGGGGCGCATTCCCCCTAATCCGTATAGAATTGTGGCTCGCATCAGGGGAAATGTGTGCCTTCTGCATGGGGCGGAAGAAGAGAGGGCCCGGGTGTTGCGACTGGGTGACCGAAGGTACTCCCGGGAAGGAGACTTGGAGATGTCGAGTAAGAGTAGAGTACAGAATTCATCATTGGCCTGGATTGGATTAGCGATTCTCGTCTTATCCTCCGCAGGTCTCTTCGCAGCTGACACGGTCAGGCTCTGGGAGGAGGACGTCGTACTCCCCACCTATCTGGCCGGGGAACCCGAACCGAATCCGATCTTCTATTTCGGAAGAATGTCCCAGGGTGCAGAAGGCCGGGTCTATCCTTATCCTCTGTATGACACCCTGACAGGGAAGAAGGTGAACAAGACCTACAAGATGGTCTACCTGGAGAATGAGTACGTAAAGATCGGGGTCCTTCCCGAAATCGGTGGCCGGATCTTTTCGGGAGTGGATAAGACCAATGGCTACGATTTCTTCTACCGGCAGACTGTCGTTAAACCCGCGTTGATCGGACTGATAGGCGCCTGGATGTCGGGTGGCGTTGAATGGAACATTCCCCACCATCATCGGGCGACCACTTTTATCCCCGTCCAGCATCGTCTGGAGGAGAATTCTGATGGCAGCAAGACAGTCTGGGTAGGTGAACTGGAGGTCCGGCACCGGATGCGCTGGGCCGTCGGCTACACCCTGTATCCGGGCAGGTCCTATCTGGCTGTCTCGTTGCGGATTGTCAACAGGACTCCGGTGGTCAACACGATGCTCTGCTTCGCTAACGTGGCCGTTCATGTGAATGAGGACTACCAGGTTATCTTCCCGCCGAGCACCCAGTTTGGAACCCATCATCACAAGCGGGAGTTCATCAATTGGCCGATTGCAGATAGTCATTACGGCTCGGCTGACTTCACCAAAGGGGTGGATGTCAGCTGGTACAAGAATCACATCTCCGCTAACTCAATCTTCGCCTGGAATTATGAAGATGATTTCGTGGCTGGTTATGACCATGGTAAGCGAGCGGGAACCATGGCCGTAGCGAATCATCACATCGTGCCGGGCAAGAAACTCTGGACCTGGGGCAACGGACCCCGTGGGCGAATGTGGGATCACATTCTGACTGACGAAGACGGGCCTTACATTGAGATCATGGTTGGGGCCTACTCAGACAACCAGCCGGACTAGTCCTGGCTCGCTCCTTTCGAAGCAAAGGATTTTGAAATCTACTGGTACCCCTTCAGAGAGATTGCCGGTGCAAAGGAGGCGAATCTCGAAGCGGCGGTGAACCTCGAGTCGAAGGACGGGTCGGCGGCTGTTGGCTTCTACACGACTTCTTCTCACCCCGAGGCTACGGTTCTCCTCAAGGCGGGAGACCAGATCCTGCTGGAGGAGAAGATCTCGATCGATCCGGGTCGGCCTTATACGAACAGTGTTACGGTACCATCGGGTGTCGATGGGCATGATTTGCGGGCTTCGATTTCAGTTGGCGGCCGAGAGCTCGTCGCGTATTCGCCAATCCGTCTCGAACCTTTTGACCTGCCCGAGCCTGTGAAAACCCCTCCCCAACCTTCTGAGATCCCGACCAACGAGGAGCTGTACCTGACCGGACTGTGGATTGAACAGTTCCACAATGCTGACCTTGATCCCGATCCGTACTGGGAAGAGGCTTTACGTCGTGATCCGGGTGATGTCCGGGTGAATACGGCGATGGGTATCCGCTATTTCAAGAAGGCCCGTTACAGCGAAGCGGAAGGCTTGCTGCGGAAGGCGCTCGAAAGACTGACTTCGCGTTACCAGGTCCCGAAGGACGCTGAAGCCATCTATTACTTGGGGGCGACCCTGAAAGCGCAGGGTCGTAACGACGAAGCCTTCAAAACCTTGTACAAGTCGACCTGGAGTGCTGAATGGCGGGATGCGGGCTACTACCTTCTTGCGGAAATCGCGACGCAGAGCGGTGACCTTCACGAGGCCCTGGCTCTAGTCAATCGGTCCGTTGCTGCGAATGCTGCGAACATCCGGGCACTGAATCTGAAGGCGGCGTTGCTGCGGCACTTGGGCCAGAATGATGAGGCTCGCCAGTTGCTGATGGCGAAGGCGCACCACACGGATCCTCTGGATGTCAGGAGCATGGCAGAGTTATGGCTACTGTCTCGGTCGGATGTAGATCTCGAGATGTTGACTCTTCAGATGCGAGAGCATCCAGCCACCGGCCTCGAAACTGCGGCAGAGTATCTGTCCAGCGGCCTTTGGAAGGATGGCTCGACGATCCTGTCGCAAATGGTAGATGCGGCCCCAGACAAAGAGACGGTCAATCCGCTGGCGTACTATTACCTGGCGTACTTTTCGGAAAGGATGGGTGATTCAGACAAGGCCAGAGAGTATCGAACGCTGGCTTTGCAGATGCCGGCGGACTATGTGTTTCCCTTCCAGTCCGAGGTCGAGGTTGTCCTGAGGAGCGCGATGGATGCAAATCCGTCGGATGCCAGAGCCCCGTACTATCTGGGGAACCTGCTCTTTGACTGGCAGCCCGAGGAGGCGGTCAGGCTCTGGGAGCATTCAGCTGAACTCGACCCGACGTTCCCGATCGTTCATCGCAACCTGGCAATCGCCTGGTCCCACCGGGAGACGGGAAATTCCCTCGAGCGGGCCATTTCGAGCCTGGAGCGGGCCGTGGCCCTCGCCGAAAAGTATCCCATCCACTTTTTCGAGTTGGATCAGCTGTACCAGGCGGCCGGCGTGAAGCCGGAAAAGCGGCTCGAACTGCTCGAGGCGAATCATTCGGTTGTGGAAAAGAGGGACGACGCACTGGCCCGTGAAATAGGTTTGAAAGTAACGCTGGGCAAGTACGATGAGGCCATCGAATTGATGACCGGCCGGGAATTCGAGGTCTGGGAAGGCGGCGAGCTCAACGTCGCTGATCTTTGGACTGAAGCCCATTTGTTGAGGGGCCGTCTTTACGCAAATTCTGGAAAATATCAAGAGGCTCTGGCCGATTATCGGGACGCAGCGGAAATCCCGGCTAACCTGCCCTCGGAGCGTCGGGGACTCGAAGGCTCGAATGCCGAACTCGGATACTGGAGCGGCCTCGCCCATGAAGCCCTTGGCGAAACCGACCAGGCTCGCAAGGCCTGGGAAGAGGCTTCACAGGTGGAGCCTCCGAGGGGTCGACGTGAGGGAGGTGCCTTCCAGTTAGCAGGAGCAATCCAACGATACTACTCTGCACTGGCTCTGCAGAAACTCGGGAAACAGTCTGAAAGTGAGGGTATTTTTGGGGAACTGACAGAGTTGGCGGACGACATCTTGAAGGATTCGACGAACACCGTCGATCCTGGTGCGTCATTCAGGGAGCAGCTCAACCAGCGCCACCGGCTAAGCATGGCCCACTGTTTGGCGGGTCTCGCTAAGCTCGGACTCCAGATGCAAGAAGCGGCTGAACAGTCGTTAAGACGCGACCTTGAAGTCAGTCCGGACAACGATCGTGCAAGAACGGTACTCGATTCTCTGGAAGGGACCCGGTAGCGTCACCGGAGCCGGGGCAAAAGCGTACCGTCCGTCCCTACGAGGACGGAACGAAAGCTGTGGGTGGAATACTCGTTAGCTGGAAACCTCCGGAAACGTTTTCCAGGCGGAGAACCGTCATTCCGACTGCGGTCGGGGAGGTAATGCGGACGTGACCCACAAATCCGTCCGCCACATTGTCGAAGATCTCTGTGAAGAGCAGCGCAAGGTGTCCGGCAAAAGTCCGAGTCTTCGTCTGCACCTTGACCCCTGTCGAATCATAGAGCTCCAGGGTGATCTCAAATGGGTCGTTCGGGGAAAGGCTTGACCAGGCGAATCCGGTATTGACT
>CP070717.1:3664667-3667492 GCA_020350445.1 Acidobacteriota bacterium
AAACTGTATCCGGGACTGGTGGGGGAAGAGTGCTTCATGACCAAGGGGCACTACCACACAGTCCTGGAGACGGCTGAGATCTATTTGTGCCTTAAGGGCCGGGGCCTGATGATGATGAAACTGCCCGATGGCAGCTGCCGATGGGAGGACTTCACACCGGGTCGGTTGGTCTATGTGCCACCCTATTGGGCACACCGTTCGATCAACACAGACACCGAACCATTAACCTCGTTATGCATTTATCCGGGGGAGGCGGGACATAATTATGGGGATATCCGGACGGAGGGGTTCCCAAAACGGGTATTCAGGAGAAACGGACAGGTTGTCGTTCAGTGACCCTGCGAAGCTCTGCTGTGACAGCCACTGAATACCTTGTCACACCCAAATTCCCGATTTCATGGGGGCAGATGAGGGTGAACTCGACAACAGAAAGGACTGCACGATGAAAGCACGACTGGTTCCGCTCTACTTCGACCCGGGTCGGGACGCGGACTTCGATCGAATGCTGGACGCTCTCCGACCGCTACTGGATGACCGGGTAGAACTGCTGGATCCTGTGCCGTTGGGAGCACCGTTGCCAGAAGCGGAAGCGGTATTGTTTCCGCAGATGTTAGGGGAGGCCTACCGCCGAGTTGATGACTTTCGTGCCATTGACCTGCCGATCCTTATCGTGACGACGGAATTCGGCACTCTCTCGATGTGGGATTGGGAAATCGTTGAGTATTTGAAATCTCACGATGTCCAGACGATCGCCCCCTACGATTTTGAGCAGACCGAAAAGGTGTGTAGCGCCTTGTCTGTCAAGCGGGAATTGCAGGAGACGAAGTACCTGGTCTACCAGGATGATCCCGGCCAGGGATTCCAGGCCCCAATCTTTAAGCGGTTCTACTGGTGGGAAGATGAGTGCAGCAGGCGACTGAACGAGACCTTCGGCATCTCGATCGTGAAAAAGAGCTTTCGAGAACTGGGGGCAGCAGCCAGGGCGATTTCGGATGCCGAAGCCGATGAAGCCTCGAAAGACTGGCAGCAGCGAACCGAAGGACTGTCCGACCAAGCGTTTCGTAGCGCTGTAAAACTGTACCTGGCCGTCAGACGAGACCTGGACGCTGACCCGGCGATCCGGGCCGCGGGTATCAATTGCCTGAACGAATCCCATTTCTCTGATACCACGCCCTGCCTGGCGTGGAGTCGACTCTATCAGGAGCGGGGTTTGATCTGGGGCTGCGAGGCTGACACCATGTCGATGATCTCGAAGCACATCCTGCACAAGTCGCTGGGTGCGCCGATCATGATGACCAATCTCTACCCGTTTCTGTCAGGTAATGCGGCACTGAAACACGAACATATAGAGAGTTTTCCGGAAGTGGCGTCTGAACCGGAGAACCATATTCTGGTTGCCCACTGCGGATATATGGGCGTCATTCCTCAGCCCTTTGCGACCGAATGGACCTTGCGTAAGAAGGTCCTGGCTATCGTCGACGAGAACGCTGTGGCCATTGACGCGCAGCTGCCAACCGGGGAAATCACGCTGGCCAAACTCCATCCAGCGATGGACAAGATGACGGTTGCCGAAGGAACGCTGACCGGATACTGCCAGTTCCCCGGTTCTCACTGCCTCAACGGTGGTGTCGTGAGAATCAAGAACGGTCACAAGCTGATGGACTCCCTTGCCTCGCACCATTACCTCCTCCTGGTTGGGCATCATTCGGTGAATCTTGGATTCCTGGGGAAAGTCTTCGGACTAGAGATTAAGGAGATCTGAACATGAAAGTTGGCATCGACAGCTACTGCTACCATCGCTATTTCGGCGAAATCTATCCCGATCAGGATGACCCGGGAATCCGCTGGACATTCCAGGATTTCGTCAACCGTGCTGCCGAACTGGAAGTGGACGGCGTCTCCCTGGAATCATGCTTCTTTGAAAACTTCGAATCTGGTTACCTTTCCGAGATCCAGGCCTCCCTCGACGAAAAAGGCTTGGAACGTGTGCTCGCCTGGGGGCATCCGGACGGGCTGGAAGCCGGCCGCAACAACGATGCCTGGCGAGAAATGAACGAGTTGATAACGAAGGCGCAATTCATGGGTGCCGATATCATGCGCATTGTCGCTTCATCACTAATGTTCCGCTACGAGCCTCATGGGCCTCAGATCGAAGCTGTCGTGAAGATGATGAAAGAGAGTGTGAGGATCGCGGAAGACTGCGGGGTTGTCCTGGCCCTCGAAAACCATATTGATTACACCTCGGCCGAAATTGAAGAGATCCTTGACCGAGTCGGCTCGGATGCATTGAAAGTCAATTTTGACACCGGTAATACGCTCCGCATGATGGAAGATCCTGTGGCGGCCGCGCGACGGCTCGGTCCATACACAGTGGCCACTCACACCAAGGACCTGGATGCATGCCGTCATGTGCCCCCCGAAGAGTGGTACTTCTTCTCATCGGTACCGGTCGGCACAGGGCTGATCGATATGCCGGGTGTGGTGCATGCGCTCAAGGAAAGCGGCTACGACGGTGTACTGGCGGTGGAAACCGATCATCATAAGGACAATCAGGATGAAGACCAGCTGGTTGCGCAAAGCGTGGCCTACTTGAAGAAACTGGTCGCAGAAGTCGACGGCGTCAGGTGAGACGACAGGCAGGTCCGATCTCCAGGCTGGCGATGACCGAAAGACGATGGGCAAAAAGACTGTCGACTCGATGCGGAAGTGAGGAGGCCCGATGAAGAAACTCAATTTTGCGATGATTGGACACGGGTTCATGGGTAAGGCCCACAGCTATGCGCTGATGGCTACACCGTTCTTTTTCAGGACGGGACTCGAACCAG
>CP070717.1:3667592-3695973 GCA_020350445.1 Acidobacteriota bacterium
TTCTCTTTCGGTTCAAGTTGCCGCAGTTCGACAACCGCTTCGAGGACCTCATCTACCGAAGCGAGAAGCTGGCTTCGATCCGGTTCGGCCAGAAGGGGCGAAAGCTGGGCCAGTAACAACCCTGCGAACAGCAGGATAGAGGGGCGGTCAGAGGGAGAGGGGAAGAGTTTCACTGGTTGTTCGTTTCCTTTTCGGTCAGTGTTCGTTTGTCGCCTACCCTGCGGGTAATCCTTGAGCGATCGAGGTACTCGAGCAGCGGGATCGCATACTTCCGACTGATTCCGAGCAAGTCCTTGAATTCCGGGACGGTAAAGGCGGTTCCCGAAGGGAATCGATCGAGCAGTTCTTCTCGCAGCTGAGTCAGTTGATCGGGAAGGATCAGGAAATCTTCACTGACCCGGATGATCTCACCGGTGTTCAGCAGGAAGAAGAAGACCTCGCGGACTGCCTTGGCGCTACCGGCGACCTTCTGGATGAGCGCCTCGATTCCGGGAGACTGAAAGGGGTGAAGGCGAAGGAGCTTGAGCAATTCTTCTCGGATATCTTCTTGTTCTTCAGTCAGTTGGGATTCCGATCCCTGGAGTCGAACGGAACCACCTGAGATATCGAGCTGGCCGTCGGCTTCAAGTTGTGAAAGGACAGCCTGGAAGTAACTCGTCGAGCCATCGGGAAGGAAGCGTTTCTTGAGTTCTTCTTTCGGGACCCCTGCCGCGAGGGGCTTCTGTTTCTGGAACTCGCGGGTGAATTGAACGATTTTGACAGCTGCTTCCTCGAAGGCGCGCAAGTCCACAGCCAAGGGCGGTTCCTGCGGAATCAGGCGGATGCCCTCGAGTGACTCGAGTGCCTCCTGAAGTCGCTGCGATGTGTATCCCGTGCGCGCGACGAGTGCTTTGAGGTCAGCTCCTCGCGTCCCACTCGATTCGACTATGACCCTGACTTGCTCCCCAATCTCCTCGCTCCCGGGTTTCGAGATTGCCGAAGCCAGCCGTTTTAACTGGGGAAGACGCTCTTTCAGGTGACGAGTCCTGAACTTCCGGGGTTCATTATCGAGTACGCTGCCTCCACCGATCGTGGATAAGGGAGAATAGCGACGAAGGACGAATCGGTCTCCCGGGAAGACTACTGTCGGCGATTCCAGCCGGATCTGCGCGTAGCACTGGCTCCCGGGAGAAAGCTCTTTCTCTCCCAGCAGGTGAATCCGGCCGATCAGTTCGGCACTCCCGTGATGAAAACGGATCGGAGCCCGGTGTTTCAAAATCCCGGGTGCCGATTCCAGGAGGTGTAGCTCGACGTCCAGGATTTGGGTTGGCCGAGGCCCGTCGCTGATTGAGAGCTCCATTCCTCTCTGCAGGTCATCTTTCTGGACCCCGGTGAGGTTCAGCGCGGTTCTCTGGCCGGCTTCAGCCTGGTCGGAACTGAGGTTGAAGATTTCAATGCCGCGCACCTTGGCGTTCTTCCCAGAAGGGTAGACAGCGATGGTGCCATCGCGTTCGACCTTTCCTGAAAAGGTCGTTCCGGTAACCACGGTTCCGAAACCCTTGATCGTAAAAACCCGGTCGATCGGCAGCCGGAAGATCCGCTGGTCTCGCTGAACGGTCAATCGGGTTCGATCGAGTTTGCGAATCTCGGTTTCAAGCGCCTTCTTTAGCTCCTCAATCCCCTCTCCGGTGAGGCTGTCGACGGCTACGACCGACGCATGTTCAAGGAACGAGCCCCGCACAAGGTCGGCCGCTTCCTCCTTAACCAGGAGGAGCAGTTCCTCGTCGACAAGGCTCTTCTTAGTGATGACGACCACCCCGCTGCTAATCCCAAGCAGCGTACAGATCTGGAAGTGCTCGACGGTCTGCGGCATGATCGACTCGTCGGCTGCAATGACGAGCAAAAGTAGATCGACGCCGCCGATCCCGGCGAGCATGTTCTTGACGAACTTCTCATGTCCGGGAACATCGATGAATCCGATTCGGTGATCTGCGAGATCGAGGTGGGCAAAGCCGATGTCGATCGTGATTCCGCGCTGCTTTTCTTCTTCAAGACGGTCCGTCTCGATTCCTGTCAACGCTTTGACGAGTGCCGATTTACCATGGTCGATATGACCGGCAGTCCCAATGATCAGGTTCTTCACGGGGCATATTGTAATGGAAAACGATGGGGAGTCAGTGGGGCACCTGTCGGAGACCTGCAAAACCTGAAAGATGAGACCTTTCCCCGCTTTGACACCGGGTTGAGCAGATCGGTAGAATGGCGCCTTTCGTCCAGAGGAAGAAACAATGCTTGAAGGACTTTCTGAAAAACTGCAAAGGACACTGCGGAATATCCGCGGTGAAGGCCGTGTTTCGGAAAAGCATGTCCAGGAGTCGATGCGAGAGATCCGAATGGCTCTCCTGGAAGCTGATGTCAACTTCAAGGTTGTCAAGGATTTCGTCTCGAGTCTCCGTGAGAAGGCCCTGGGCCAGGACGTTCTCAACAGCCTGACTCCGGGGCAGCAGATCGTCAAGATTGTCCGTGACGAGCTGGTCAACCTCCTGGGAAGGGAACCGGAGCGCATCACCTTTTCTAAGGTTCCGCCGACGGTAATCCTGATGGTGGGGTTGCAGGGAAGTGGAAAGACGACCAGTACAGGAAAGCTGGCTCGATGGTTGTCGAAGAATGGTCATCGTCCGCTGATGGTTTCCGTCGATGTCTATCGGCCGGCAGCGATCCAGCAATTGTCTGTGATTGGCCAGGCGGTCGATCTTCCCGTTTATTCGGATGAGAGCGGTGATGCCGTCGAGCGAGCC
The DNA here is from genome assembly GCA_020350445.1 of Acidobacteriota bacterium. Taxonomy (GTDB): domain Bacteria; phylum Acidobacteriota; class UBA6911; order RPQK01; family JAPXNP01. Next base: position 3,670,370 of record CP070717.1, read on the forward strand.
TCGAATGCGTACCGGCATTGCCGGAGTATGGGCTATGATGTGCTGCTGATCGATACGGCGGGTCGGCTCCATATCGATGACGAACTGATGCAGGAGCTCGAATTGATCCGGCAGAATGTCAAGCCGGACGAGATTCTGCTCGTCGCCGATGCGATGACCGGGCAGGATGCTGTGAATTCGGCTTCAGAGTTCAATCGGCGATTGCCTCTTTCGGGTGCGGTTTTGACCAAGCTCGATGGAGACGCTCGTGGGGGTGCTGCGCTTTCGATTCGAGCGGTTACGAACACACCGATCAAGTTCATTGGAATCGGTGAGAAGTACGAGGCTCTGGAACTGTTTCATCCCGATCGCCTGGCGGGTCGGATTCTGGGGATGGGCGATGTCCTTACCCTGATCGAGAAGGCCGAGCAGGCTTCGGATGAAGAGCAGGCCCGTCAGATGATGCAGAAGCTTCAGCGGGATGAATTCTCGCTGGAAGATTTTCGGGACCAGTTGAGGCAGTTGCGAAAACTGGGTCCCCTCGACCAGATTCTTGGGATGTTGCCTCAGATGGGGCCGCTCAAGGGGCTGGATAAGATCAACGTAGATGAGAGGCAACTCGCGCATGTGGAGGCGATCATCAATTCGATGACCCCGGAAGAGCGAGTTAAGTACAAGATTATCAACGGTTCACGTCGTAAACGAATTGCGCTGGGGAGCGGGAGACCGGTTTCTGAAGTCAACCGTCTTCTCAAGCAGTATATTCAGATGCGAAAGATGATGAAAAAGATGAGTAAAGGATTCCTCGGAAAGAGGTTACCCAAGTTCGGATGGTAACGTTACGCTCTTTCGGAAGAATCGAGACTTTGATAGAATTTAGTGTTTACTAGGAGGTTGATTCATTGCTTAGAATTCGATTAACCCGACGCGGAGCCAAAAAGGATCCGCATTATCGTGTAGTTGTAGCGGAGCAGGGAAGCCCACGAGATGGTCGTTTCAAAGAGATCGTTGGCTTTTACAACCCGGCCAAGCAGCCGGCTTTGCTCAATCTACAACTCGATCGTGTAGATTATTGGCTAAATAACGGTGCACAGCCCACTGAAACTGTCAAAACGTTGATCCGACGAGTACGTGAATCGGAGAAAGCGGCCGTTCAAGAATCAGAAGAACAAGTTAACGAGCCAGAGACAAGCGACAAGTCATAGCATTGGAGTTCCGGCAGCGGACTAGGCCTGCGAGGAGGAGACAGGATGAGAGATCTAGTTGAAAGCATCGCTAAAGCGCTGGTGGATAGCCCGGATCAAGTGGTTGTAACGGAAGTCGAGGGTGAGCAGACCACGGTTCTCGAATTGAGGGTTGCGCAGCCTGATCTAGGCAAGGTGATTGGCAAGCAGGGGCGGACGGCAAGAGCGATTCGAACGATTCTCGGTGCAGCAGGGATGAAACTGCGGAAGCGTTTCGTGCTCGAGATCTTAGAGTAAGGCTTGGAAACGTTCGTAACCGTAGCGAGGATAGTTAAGACTCGAGGCATCCACGGTGAAGTGGTCGCTGAGATTCTGACGGACTTCCTGGAACGGTTCGATGCTCTCAATGCTGTTCATCTCGAGGGTCCGTGCGGTGAGCGGTGGGAAGAACTTGAGCGGCACTGGTTTCACAAGGGACGTGTTGTACTGAAGTTCGCTGGTTTCAATCGGCCGCATGAGGTTGAATGTCTCATTGGCTGTGAAGTCCAGGTTCCCCTGTCTGAACGTGTAGAGCCTCCCGAAGACACCTACTTCGACTCCGATCTTACTGGGTGCGAGATTATCCAGGAGGGAGAGAGTTTGGGTGTGGTTGTGGACCTGCTGAAATCGGGCGGGGCGGCGACTAACCTGGTTGTCCGAACATCCGATGACCGGGAGTTCATGATTCCTCTTGCTCGGGCCTATATCGGATCGATCGATCTCGAGACGGCTCGAATTCAGGTCGATCTTCCCCCCGGTCTCGTGGAACTGGCGGTTGACCGACAAGAACGGAAGAAGCGGGGGCGCGATGAAGATTGAAATCATCACGATCTTCCCTGATCTCTTCACTGAGGTCTTCCGTTTCGGGATGATTCAACAGGCGCAGCAGAAGGGACTTCTGGAGATCGAGGCGATCAACTTGAGGGACTTCACGACCGACCGACACCGAACGGTCGATGACCGGCCCTTTGGGGGCGGCGTCGGAATGGTCATGAAGCCGGAACCGCTCTTTGCGGCTGTAGAATCCTGCATGGGAGACAATTCGAGCCCTCCTCATGTGGTTCTGCTTTCGCCTCAGGGACAATTATTTGATCAGAATAAGGCAAAAGAGTTATCCTTAATGACTCGCTTGATCCTGATCTGTGGCCGTTATGAAGGGGTCGATCAGCGAGTAGCGGATCATCTGGTCGATGAGGAGATTTCCCTTGGTGACTATGTTTTGTCCGGGGGAGAATTCGGGGCAGCGGTAATCGTTGACGCTGTCTCTCGACTGATCCCGGGAGTTCTGGGTCGAGGAGACTCGGTTTTGCAGGATTCCTTTATGGACGGGATGCTGGACTATCCCCACTATACCCGGCCTGCGCAATTCAGGGATTGGAAGGTCCCCGAGAGTCTTTTGTCGGGTAACCATAGGGAAATCGAGCGTTGGCGCGAAGAGCAATCATTGAAGTTGACGAAACGCCGCCGACCGGATCTGTTGCATGTGAAGGAGAATGATAATGAATCCAGTTGAACTGGTTGAAAGACAATACATGGATCGGGAGATTCCCGAGTTTCGTCCCGGCGATACGGTGAAGGTCAACGTTCGTATCCGTGAGGGTGACAAGTTTCGGATCCAGGCGTTCGAAGGCGTCGTTATCGGACTGAAACGCCGCGGTTTGCAGTCGACGTTTACCGTTCGAAAGGTCACGGCCGGGTATGGTGTCGAGCGAATCTTTCCCCTCTACTCGCCAATGATCGAAAGCGTTGAGCGTTTGAAACGGGGAAGAGTGCGGAGGGCAAAGCTCTACTATTTGCGTGCGCGCAAGGGTAAAGCTGCCCGTATCCGCGAGATCCGTTAGATCGGTTTCTTCGTCTCCAATCAGGACTCTAGATCAGCCGTCCTTTGGCGAGGTTGTCTTGCCTCGAATAGGAGGAATCGTTCACCCCTGCCCTGATAGAATGGGCGCCTGGAACATCTGAGCAATGCAAGATAGATTCAAGGTCTTACAAAGTGCTGAGAGGTATGTTGCGGGGCGGCAGTATGGGAAGGCGATTCAGGTTTACGAGAAACTCCTGAAGAGTGGGGGGGATGATCCCGGGCTGCTGAATACCCTGGGCGATCTGTTACTGAAGAATAACCGACAGAAAGAAGCGATTTCCCATTTTCACCGGGTCGTAGAGATCTATGTCGAAAGTGGTTTCGTCGCGAAGGCGATCGCTGTCTGCAAGAAGATCTTTGACCTCGAACCCGGGAACGAGAGGATTGCCGAGAAGCTGGTGGATCTCTATGTTCGAAAGGGCGTGAGCTTCGAGGCCTCCGGGTTTATCAGCGGGGTTGTCAACAGGTACCAGGATCTCGGTGAACTGGGCAAGGCAGTGGCCTGGCAGGGTCGTGCCTTGGAACTGACCAAGTCAAACCCAGCGGTATTGACTCGATTGGCTGAATTACAGTCGCTGTCAGGGCTCACGCAAGAGGCTTGCGAGTCCTTCTTGAAAGCCGCTCGACTCTTTCTCTCAAAAGGGAAGGATTCCCTCGCGCTCGATGCCGTGGGCCATGCCCTCGAAATCGATCCCTCCAGTACCGAGGGCAGGGAGCTTCGCCGGAAGATCAGAGGAGACGAGAGAGAGGTCGAAGAAGCTTCGATTATTGCTTCTGTTCTTCCGCAGGAAAAACCCGAATCTGATGCTCCTGAGGCGAAAGTGGCTCCCCGTGTGGACGATGACGAGTTCGCGCTCGATGATATTGCCTGGGATTTACCAGCACCAGGCGCTGACGAGGAAGCGCCCGTCGAGCAGGAGGAAGTGGGCGAGTCTATTGAAGCTCTCGAGTTCGAAGATGTCGAGAAGTCAGACGTTGCTGACCTGCTGGAGTTTGTTCCTCCCGAGGATGAAGAATCTTCGATGGGCCTATCGGGCGAGATAACCGATGCCAATCAGTTTCCCGCGCCCGATTCCGCTGGACCGGAGATGAGTAAGGCCGAAGCGGACGAACTGGAGGATCGGCTGCAGGAGGTCGATTTCTATACGAAGCTGGATCTCAATGATGAAGCCCGCCAGATTCTGAGCAATCTACAAGTTCAGTACCCGCAGGATGAGCGAGTTCGCCAGCGTGCCGAGCAACTGGGCATTGGACCATCCCTGCCGGCAGATCAGGGCGATTTGACGCCGGAGGGAGACGTCTTTGGATCGGAGGTGGAGTTCGCCCTGGATAGCCTGTTCGAAGAGGAATCGGAAGCCCCTGCAGAAGATGCCCTGACGTACGCGGTGCCATCGGGCACTGAGAGCGATGACCATAGTCCACGAGCTCGCTACGACCTGGGACTCGCCTATCGGGAAATGGGGATGTTTCAGGATGCCGCCGAGAAATTTGAAGAATCCTTCGATCTTTCTCAAATCGAGGGAGACAAGGAGAGTTCTGTTCTGGCTGCCAGCATGCTCGCCTCGACGTATTTGCAGTTAACGGACTACCGCAAGGTAGTGGAATGGTCCGAAAAGGGATTGGAGATCTCACAGGGCGAAGGCGTTGAAAGCAAGTCGCTGGAATATGATCGATCCAGGGGATTAGAAATGCTGGGTGACTTGGCGGAAAGCCTGGAGGGCTACCGGCGAATCTTCGAGTTGGACCCAGAATTCCGGGATGTCCAGGCCCGTATCGCGAGACTGGACCTCCTCTCAAGCTGAATGCTCGGCAAAGTTCTCTTCGTCATTTATGTTCTGTACTGCTTCGAGGTGGGGCTGTTTCTCATCGTCTTTCCGTGGATGGACTTTTGGCAGCAGAACCTCCTGCTTTTTCTCTATCCTTCCCTGCAGGCGATCTTCCTGAATGAATTCTTCCGCGGTGCGGTTTCAGGTCTTGGCGTCGCTAACATCATTCTGGGAGGGTGGGAGATTGTCCATTTTCGCCGGTACTTTGGCCCGAGGTAGATTCGTTCCTCCCGTTCGATATGGGATTTCATCCCGCACACTGTTTCCTCAGTTCACTCCAGAAGAGTATCTCGAGAAGCTTTTTCAAACTCAGGCACAGATCATCCAGTGGAGAGAAAAAGACTTGTCTCCTGAGTCGAACCTTCCACTGATTCAGCGGGGCGTCGAACTGGGACGTGAGACTGGTAAGCTTTTTGTCGTCAATACGTTCTTCGATCTCGCCTGGAAGGCAGGGGCCGATGGCGTCCACCTCACCGGACAGCAGGACGAGGTCCAAACCCTCGAAGGGATTTCCAGAAAGCGGAGCCGGTTTCTTGTTGGGAAGTCGGTCCACAGTCTTTCGGAGGCGTTGAAGGCGGATGAGGCGGGTGTCGACTACCTGCTTCTGGCACCCGTGCAATCCCCGCTTTCCAAGGTGTCAGCGAGTCCCGCGCTTGGTTGGCAGGGGCTTCGGGAGATCTGTGACAAGGTGTCTTGTCCCGTCTTTGCCCTGGGTGGAATCACCTTGGAGGCGGAAAAACGCTGTATCGAATGTGGTGCAGTCGGAGTCGCCGGAATCAGCTGGATGGCCGGGCAGATAGACCGGCAGCAATAAGTGGGCTGGCCCTTGTCGGGAACTTTCCTTAGAATCACCCCTGTGGAATACCAATCCAATTTCGAAAAGGGGCTGGAACATTGAATCGACGTGGGTTTCTTCTGACTTCGACAGGGCTGGGCGTTCAACTGACGATGTTACGGGCACAGGGCAAGTATCCGGGGATTGCGTACCGGGATTACTCACGATGTTTACCCGATTTCCTGCGTCAGTTGGCGGAGGAAGCCTACCAGAACCGGAATCGCCGTCTGCAAGAGATTACCTCTCCAGAGTTGATCAGACAGCGACAGGAGTGGGTCAAAGATACGTTCTGGGACGTCGTGGGAGGGAAGTTCGAGCGGACCCCTCTCAATGCGAAAGTTATCGATGAGTTTGAACGGGACGAATACCGCGTACAGAACATCCTGTATGAAAGCCGGCCCAATTTCCATATCGGAGGAAACCTCTATATCCCGAAAGCCGGTCAGCCTCCCTTCCCGGCCGTTCTGTTCCAGATGGGGCACTCGCTCAATGGAAAAGAGGCCGACACCTACCAGCGCTGTTGCCAGGGGCTGGTCAAGTTGGGTTTTGTCGTCTTGGGATTCGACCCGATGGGGCAGGGCGAAAGGACCTATTATCCGACTGAGGGTGGAACCCTGACGCGGCTGAGTTCGGCCGACGACGAGCATAGCGTTCCTGGCATGCAAATGCTGTTGATTGGTGATACGTCCACGCAACTGCAGGTATGGGATGCCATCCGGAGTCTCGACTTCCTCGCCGACCATCCGCTTGTCGATCCATCTCGCATGGCTTCGACCGGGCAGTCGGGAGGGGGAACCTTGACGATGTTGCTGGCTGCGGTCGATGATCGCATTGCTGCGGCTGTGGTCTCCTGCGGGAACACTGAGAATGTCGCGTGTGCCAACTTCAACCCGCCGGGATCAACGGATGATGCCGAGCAGAACCTCATCGACAGTGCACCCCGGGCCTTCGATCGATGGGACCTCCTCTATCCCATGGCGCCCAAGCCTCTCCTGGTTGCTGTCAGCGCCAAGGACTTTTTCGGTACCTACTCCCCCCGCTACATCAGTAATGGCTGGGAGGAGTTCGGAAAGCTGAAGCAGATATACACTCATTTGGGGGCTGAAGACCAGATTCGCTGGGTGGATTCCCCACTGCCGCACAACCTGGCCTACGACATGAGGATTGAGGTCTATAACTGGTTTCGCCGCTGGCTTCAGGGGGAAGAGACTCCAGTGGAATTGGAACCGCCCACGGAGCCGGAGCCGGGTAAACGGCTCTGGGTTTCGAAAACCGGCAACCTCGTTCGGGACCTGGGGGGAGAAACACCTTTCAGCCTCAACCTGAAGAGAGCCGAGAGCTTAGCGGGCTCTTCCGAATCGGAAAGCCTGCGCAGCCTGCTCAAGATCGATTTCCAGCCGGAGTCGACAGAACTGGTGCGGTTTGGAAGTCGTCGGTCCGGCGACTGTGAAATTGTTGCAGTTGAAATCCGGTCAGAAGCCGGTGTCTGGATTCCCAGCTGGATCTTTCAGCCGGCCGGTTCTTCGGGGGCTCCAGGCGGGATCCTGGTTGCCCTGGAGCCGGGTGGGAGAAATCTCCGCTGGAGGGAGGGGGGACTCTATCAAAACCTTGCGAGTGAAGGGTTCACCGTCTGTGTCCCTGATTTGAGGGGAATTGGCGACGTCCGTCCCGAGTATCCCAGGGGAGCGGCCCGGCATGCGAGCTGGCATCAGGATGACCTCTCTTATGCCTGGTCTTCCCTGATTTTTGGGCGCCCGCTCGTTGGGCAGCGCGCTCTCGATCTGCTGCAGCTTTTCTCCGCCTTGCGGTCAGATGCAGCATTCCAGGGAAGCCGTATCAGCCTGGCTGCCCGGGGTTCGATGACGGTCCCTGCAGTGTTCGCGTCAGTCCTCGATACCCAGGTTCAGTCACTGCTTCTGAGTGGGGGACTGGCGTCGTTCAGAAGCGTGATCGAGCATGAAGTCTATGATCATCCCTTCTCCAATTTTGTACCCAGGCTGCTGCGATCAACCGACCTGCCCGAACTGCTAGCCGGACTGGTGCAGACGAAGGTTGTTCTGGCCGGCTTCGAGGATGGTGCAGGCGAGGCCCTGACGCCGCAAGACGTCCGGGATCTCTACCCGGGTGATCATATCCAGGTGGAGGAATCGGCGAGATGGGATGAAAACGCGCTTTCCCGACTGGTTCGTCCAGTTTAGGGATTGGGTGAGGGGAGTCTCTGTCTGAAGTACTTCTAGTCCGAGAGCCTCTCCAGGCCGTAGCTGGCTCCTTTGTAGGCGACCTCTGAAGCCTTCAAGGCTGCCATGTACTGGTCATAGAGTGCCTCGTCCCGCTGCTCCCGAACAAGGTCAGCCAGGCTTTCCAACTGGGGTTGGAACTCTTCCAGTTTCTCTTTGAGCTTCTTCAACGATTTCTTGACATCCTTCTCCTCGGCCCGGCGTGATTCGTATTGGTCGTCGATACTCGACATAACCCCGTTTATTGCGTTCATGTAGCCGAAGAGCATGTCTTCATAGGTAAAGAACTCGAGGGGGTTGGGTTCCTCCTCCTCCCACTCCTTACCGGTTCTGCGCCTGTCGATCTCTTTCAGCCGGACCTCGGCAATCTGAAGGAAGGCTTCAACTCGTTTGACAAGTTCCTGCTTGTACTGGATCTCCGTGAATTCTTCTTCGGTGAACTTCTCGAGATCCCAGAGTCCCCGCCGCTGAGAGGATGTGGATGTTGCGGGCCCGACTCTCGGAGCAAGATTGAAGGATCCGGGAGGTCTTTCTTCGTCCCGGGGTGCTCCCAGGGCTTGCCCGAAAAGCTGTCGGAGTAGCTGGTCGCGGAGCTCTTCAACAATCTCCGTTGTATTCTCAAAGTGAAACCGGTTCTCATAGGGCACGAGGAGCTTCTGATCTTCGAGGTGCTCTGAGAGCTTCCTCAGCCTGATCTCGAGTCGTTTGACCTCTTTGTGCTGAAGTTCCTTGGGATTCGATTCTTCCGAAGACAAGACCGCTGCATGATGCGCGAGCCCGCGGATCTCAGCCAGCGTGCGGTAGATCGCCGCCAGCTTGCGTTGCCCCAGCCGACTGTCGAGTTCTTTCTGTTTCTTCTCCAGGCCGGACCGCACGATCTTGATCTTGTTGCGGTAGCGGGTCTCCCTCTGATACTTCTGCCAGTCTTTCGCTGAGAGGGTTTCCTCTAAGGGAAGCCGATCCTCCACTTCCTCGCCAGGAGTTGCGGGGCCGGCTTGTAGCAGCAAACTGAACAGTAGTAATCGGAACATCTACATCCTTTCCGGGACCTCGATTCCCAAGAGATCAAGCAGGTGCAAAAGACCCTGCCGGGCGGTATCTGTAACCGACAGGTAGAACGCCCGCTTGCTTTCATCTTCCTCCGAAAGGATGTGGTGCTTGTGGTAGAAGAGGTTGAACTGTTGAGCGATAGTGAAGGCATGTCGAGCGACCCCCGAGATCTCGAGGCTCGTGATGGCCTGCTCCACGGTATCAGGGATACGGGCGATATCGAGAACGAGGCGCCAGACCTCGTCTTCGGTCAAGAGGTCAGCCATTGCCCCTGAGTCCCACAGCCGGGCCTGAAAGGTCTTCCAGGAATCACCTTCCCATTCGGGGTAGCGTTCGAACAATTTCCGAAAGATATTACTCGAACGGACTATCGAGTATTGCAGATAGGGACCTGTTTCCCCTTCGAAGCTCAGCGCCTCGGCAAAGTCGAATGCGATTACGGAGTTCCGAGTGTACTTGAGCATGAAGTAGCGGAGGGCCCCGACTGCAATCTGCCGGGCGATCTGGTCTCGGGCCTCCTGCGGCAGGTCAGCCTGGCGTTGATTGACCTCCTTGAGTGAGTTCTCGAAAAGCTTATCGATTAGATCATCGGCCTTGACGCCCAGACCTTTGCGTCCCGAAACCTCGACATAAGGTCTGGCCTGATCTTCTTCCGAGAGTTCGATCCCGAGTTCGGAACAGCATCTAGGGGAAAGGGCAACCATTTCGTACGAGAAGTGGGTCGAACGGTCGGCCTGGTCGCTGTAACCCAGTGACCGAAGTCCCTGGACCACCACGCGCTGAAGATACGACTGCCGGACATCAATTACGTTGTAGACCCGGTCACCTGCGCCGAAGCGGGGTTCACCTTCTCCGCTCGAGTCCATCGAGGTGATCCAGATCTTCGATCCATCCTCGTATTCGTCGAACACACTGTAGTGGAAGGTCTTTCCCAGTAGGCCGAATTTCCACAGCTGGTAGGCAATATCCTTGCCGACATAGGTAACCGTTCCGTTACTGCGGACGATGATCTTCTCTTCATCTTCCTGCCCGTTCTCGCCGGGCAACTGCATGACCCAGCAGCCGGCATGAGGCCCTTCTTCGATGAATTCAATTGCTCGACGTTCTTTCAGCAGGGAGTAAGCCTCTTCCCAGAACTTGAGATGCAGGATCTCGCTCTCACGAGGCAGGACATCATAGTGGACTCCCAAACGCCCCATCGTCTGCAGGTGGGCGCGTACAATCCGAATTGAAATATGTTCTGCCAGGGGGAAGAAGGGTTCGAGGCCTTCTTCGATCGCGTGGAGGACCTGCTGTCGCAATTCCTTCCGTTCGGGATCTTCGTCGTACCACTCTGAAACCTGCGCATAGAGATCCCAGCAGTAGTAGTCGAATCTTTCCTCGATAGCAGCCACCTCAGCCAGTGACATCTTTCGAATGAAATGGAAGCCGACAACGACATCTGCTACCTGTACGCCGGTATTGTCGATATAGTTCTGGACCTCCACCTCGCGACCGGAACTGACCAGGAGGCGGACAAACGTGTCACCCAGCACCGCGTTCCGTAGATGTCCGATATGGGCGGCCTTATTGGGATTGATATTCGTGTGCTCGACGATGATCTTTCCACTCTTTCCGGGAGTCTCAGGATCCGAAAGCCACTCATAGAGATCCTTGAAGAAACTTTCCCGGTTCAGGAAGATATTGAGGAATCCGCCCCCGGCCGCTTCAAATCGCTCGACTCCATCAACGCTTCCGATCTGTTCGGCTATCTCCCTGGCAATCAGAAGAGGGGACTTCCTCAGAACCTTCGCGAGTTGGAACGGGAAGGGAAAGGCAAGATCCCCCATTTCAACCTGGGGAGGAGTCTCCGCTATCAGTTCAGGCGGTTCGATGCCATAATACTCGCTCAGGAACTCTCTGATTCGGGTTTCAATGAGCTCGATTCGGTTACGAAACATATCGGAGTATGATAGCCGAAATCGAGTTGGTTTGCTTTCAGGTCGCCGGTCTGAGACCGGTTTGTCTTGGACTGGAACGAGGCCGAGAGTTTGGGATCGGTATTGTGATCGGCCAGTCCTCCAACGGCCATTTCATACAGTGGAGAGTAATGAAGAAGGTTCTCTATTTCGATGCATTCAATGGGGTATCCGGTGACATGATCCTGGGTGCTTTGATCAATCTGGGGGTGCCACTCAGCCATCTCGAGGCGGAGCTGGGCAAAATCCATCTCCATGGATACAAACTGGTTGCCGATCCGATTGAGCGGGAAGGGCTCTTCGGTATCAACTTTCAGGTAGTAATCGAACCCGAAGAAGGCGGTCACGATCATCCACATGATCCTGCAGACCATGATCACAGCCACGGTTCGGGCCACGATCACCACCATGATCACTCGCATCATGCACACCCCCACAACCATCATCATCACCACCACGACCATGGAGATCACCACTCGCACGGAGATTCGGCCGGACCTCATGTTCATCGAACCTATGCGCAGATCCGGAAGCTGATAGAGGAAAGCCATCTGGAGGCGGGGGTCAAGGAGCTTTCACTGCAGATCTTCGAGAATCTGGCAAAGGCTGAGGCGAAGGTTCATCAGTCTGATCTGGAGACGGTCCATTTCCATGAAGTCGGAGGGGTTGATGCGATCGTCGATATCGTGGGGGCCGCCATCGGCTTCGACTATCTCGGAATTGAGAAGTTCTACAGTTCTCCTTTGACGTTGGGGAGCGGTACGGTCACGTTCTCGCATGGGACCTGGCCTGTTCCGGCGCCTGCTACAGCGGAATTGATTCGGGGGTTCCCCACCCGGTTGGGTGAGGTTGAGAAAGAGATGACGACGCCAACCGGAGCAGCGATTGTCACAACCCTGGTGGATTCGCGGGAACCGTCACCCGTTGTCGAATGGGAATCATCGGGTTTTGGGGCGGGTGATCGGGAGATTCCAGGAATCCCCAATATGCTAAGATTGATGCTCGGCTTTAGCCACAATTCGGGGAGTCGTTCAGGGATCGAAGCGATTGAAGGCATCAACGCTGAACAGTTGGTCCTTCTCGAAGCGAATATCGATGACATGGATGGTGAAACAGCGGGCCATTTTCTTCACCTGGCGATGGAAGCCGGCGCCTTGGACGTATTCTTCCTCCCAGCGCAGATGAAGAAGAACCGGCCAGGTATGTTCCTGTCAGTCCTTGCCACCCCTTCCGACGTACAGAGGATGGCCGAACTGATTTTTCGGGAGACCACGACATTGGGTGTGCGGCTGAACCGGATCGAAAGATGGTCCCTTTCTCGTGAAACCCGAACTGTGGAAACAGAGTTTGGGCCCGTGAGGGTGAAGATCGGGAAATTGAGAGGAAAGCTGGTGAATCTGGCTCCCGAGTATGAAGATCTCAGGAAGATTGCCCGTGAAACGGGTGTGCCACTTAAGACGCTAAGACGCCACGTTGAAACGAAGTTGGACGGATTGGAATCATGAGTAAGAAGTTCTATTTGACAACACCCCTCTACTACTCGAGTGGTATGCCTCATGTGGGTCACGTGTACACATCGGTCATTACGGATGCATTGGCTCGCTACAAGAGGTTCTGCGGTGTTGAGGTTTGCGCCCTGACCGGGTCGGATGAACATGGGTTGAAAATCGAACGCGTTGCCCGGGAACAGGGCATGACTCCTCAGGAGTTGACCGACAGGTATTCAGACATGTTCAAAGATGCCTGGAAGGGTCTTGGCATCCACTTCGATGCATTTATCCGGACGACCGAAGACCGGCATCGCCTGGCAGTCCAGGAACTCGCAAAACGGATCACTGAGAAAGGCTTCATCTATCTCGGTGAATACCGGGGCAATTACTGTGTGAGCTGTGAGGCATACGTCCCCGAAGGTGAGCAAAAGTGTCCCGATTGTGGTCGGGAAACCGAGGAGATGACCGAACCGAGCTACTTCTTCAAGCTGTCCGCATTCGAAGAAAAGCTGCTGCATTTTTACGAGAGCAATTCCGACTTCGTAATTCCGCAGACACGGATGAACGAAATTGTCAGCTTTGTCAAAAGTGGGCTCAAGGACATCAGTATTAGCCGGACTTCGTTTGAATGGGGCATCAAGCTGCCCGAGGATCCGAAGCATATCTTCTACGTCTGGTTCGATGCGTTGACGGGATATCTGTCGGGAGTCGGCTTTGGTGTCGATTCTGCTGAATTCGCTCGCCACTGGCCTGCCGATGTTCAGTTGATCGGTAAGGATATCCTTCGTTTTCATGCGGTGTACTGGCCCGCCTTTTTGATGGCGGCGGGTCTTGAACCGCCTCGTCATATCCTGGTGAATGGATGGTGGACCGTCGACGGAGAGAAGATGTCGAAGTCGCGGGGGAATTTTGTGACGGCCACAGAGTTGCTGGCTCTCCTGCCGCCCGATTATGTGAAGTACTTTCTCTTGAGAGAGATTCCTGTCGGGGGTGACGGAGACTTCTCGCTTGATGCTATCGTCGGGAGAGTCAACGCAGATCTGGCCAATGACATTGGAAACCTGGCGAACCGTACTCTCAAGATGATCCAGAACTATTTTGAAGGCACGATCCCTGAAAGCGCAGGGGCCGAGGGCGCGGATCTGCAGTTGATCAGCTTCTCGAAGGAAACGGTGGAGCTGTATCGGAAGAATTTCGATAACCTGCAGATCAGTAAAGCTCTCGAGACTGTCTGGGAGCTGATCTCCGCAGCGAACCGCTATATCGTTGCCAATGAACCCTGGCAATTGGCCAGAGACCGTGAGAAGCGGAACCGACTCGGAACAGTTCTCTATAACTCGGCCGAAGCGGTGCGCATCATTGCAGTTCTGCTCAGTCCGATTGTTCCCGACGGAATGGGCGCGATTCTCCGGCAGTTGGGAGTGAAGGAATCGGTTGCTGAACTCGATTTTGCTGCCGCCCGTTGGGGCTTGTTGAAGAGTGGGTCCGAACTCGGACCGGTGGAAGCTGTCTATCCCCGCCTGGATATCGGCCAGTTGAAGGCCCAGGCGGAGAAGTATGCAGCAGCGGGTCAGGGCCAGAGCGAGGGCGGTTCTGATGAGACTGCCGTCGAGTATGTTCCCCAGGCTGAACAGGTTGCGATCGACGCTTTTGCCAAGATTGATATGCGGGTGGCTCAGATACTTTCCGCTGAACGAATACCCAAGTCGTCGAAACTGCTCAAGTTACAGGTGGACCTTGGCTACGAGAAACGGCAGGTTGTGGCCGGGATTGGAGAGGCCTATGAGCCGGAGTCCCTCGTCGGTCGCATTGTCGCAGTGGTAGCGAACTTGAAGCCAGTCAAGTTGATGGGTGTCGAATCGAACGGGATGATCGTGGCTGCCTCGGATCAGGGGAAGCCGGTTCTGACGACTTTTGCTGAACCTGTAACTATCGGCACTCGTTTGAGATGAGCTTGGTCGACTCGCATGCCCACCTCGACGCAGAATGCTTCGAGGAAGACTTCGGCCTGGTCCTTCAACGTGCCGCCGAAGAGGGTGTTTCCCAGATCCTGACGGTGGGCTGTTTGAACGCCGAGTCGGGAGAGACGCGAGCGATTGAGATCGTCGAGTCGGGGGATAACCTGTTTGCGGCTTTTGGGGTCCATCCCCATGATGCTTCCTGTTATGACGATGCCGTTGAAGATCGTCTGCTCGCGGCTCTGGGGCATCGGCAGGCGATCGCGCTCGGAGAGATTGGCCTCGATTTCTACTACGACAATTCTCCGCGCGATCAGCAGATAAGCGTCTTTCGACGACAGGTCGAACTGGCGCGCGACCGAGGCCTGCCCATCATTGTTCACAGCCGGGATGCCGAGGCGGAAACACTCGAGGTCTTGCGCGAAGGATTCGGTGATGCGACGGATCGGCCGGGTGTGATCCATTGCTTTACGGGTTCTGCCGGTATGGCGAACGCATGTATCGAGATGGGATTCTTCATTGGCTTTGGAGGGATTCTCACCTTCAAACGGGCAGATGAACTGCGATCGATCGCGGCGGAGGTTCCTGTCGATCGTCTCCTGATAGAAACAGACTGTCCCTACCTGGCTCCAGTTCCGATGCGGGGAAAGAGAAACGAACCCGCCTTTGTGAAACGTGTCGCAGAACAGCTTGCTGAGTTACGCGGGGTCTCGCTCGAGAAGATCGCCGAGATTACAAGTCGGAATTTCAGCCTTCTCTTCCGTCTCTAACGAGAGTTGTTGGTATACTATCGCCTTCAATCTCCATGAAAGTGTTGTCAAAAGCCTCAGTTGAAGCCCACCAGATCTTCCGTTTGATCGAACCGGAAGTGAGAGAGGTCGAGGCACGGCTGAAGACCGAAGCGGTTTCAAAACTGAAGATCGTTGGCGAGATGAACCGCTACCTGCATGAGAGCGGTGGGAAGCGTCTCCGTCCCAGCCTCCTGCTTCTGGTTTCAAAGATGCTGGGGGCAGACAGGGAACCAGCCGTCCAGTTGGGCGTTGTCGTCGAACTGATCCATGTGGCAACACTCGTTCACGACGACATCATCGATAATGCGAATGTTCGACGTGGACGCCGGTCACTGAACTCCAAGTGGGGCAATGACGTCACCGTGCTGTTCGGTGACTGGCTTTACATGACTGCCTTCTGGATTGCCCTTCAACAGAGGAATTTCAGGATTCTGGATGTCCTGATTGATTTGACCCGGACCATGGTTGAAGGAGAGTTGATTCAACTCGAGCAGAATTACCAACTGGACACACCGGTCGAGCGTTACTTGAAGATCTGCTGGCACAAGACGGCCCATCTGTTTTCGGGCTGCAGTCGTCTTGGGGCGATTCTCTCAGGAGCTTCAGGAGAGCAGGAGGAGAAGCTCGCCCGCTATGGTGAGTCGTTGGGGATGGCGTTCCAGTTAATCGATGATCTCCTGGACTACACGTCGGATCAGAAGGTCCTGGGAAAACCCGTCCTCAAGGATCTGGAAGAGGGAAACATCACGCTTCCAGTGATCAGACTGATGGAGAAGGCCGAACCTGAGGACCGTGATTTCGTACGCGCCGTTGTCGAAGGGCAGGACTTCTCTCCCGAGAACAAGCAACAGATCCTACAGTTGATACAGCGTTACGAAACGCTCGATGACTTGAGAAGTCTGGCCGAGCAGTATGCTTCTGAAGCCCTTGGTGAGTTGGCCGGCATTCCCGACTCGGAGTACCGGGACGCCTTGACCAGGATCCCCGATCTGGTGATCAGCCGCCAGAAGTAGATCGACTGCAGCCGTCAGTTGTTGCTGGGCGGAGGCGGTGCAATATCTTCCACTTCAAAACTCTGCCTGCGCGCAGGTTGCTCGCCTTCGGGGGCGATTAGTGGACCGATGAGATCGGCGTCCCCTCCCGAGGTTTCAATTATTCGGGTCATACTTCTATCCGGATCGTAGTCCGAGTCGAACCGTTCAACCGGGGCCCCATCGAGCCACGCCTGCATGAACTGTTTCCAAATAGGCAGAGCCAGGGTATTCCCGAAGACACGATCGCCTAATGATCTTTTCTCGTCGTAACCCACCCAGACACCAGTAGTGACCCGCGGTGTGAAGCCGACAAACCAGACGTCGGTCGATTCATTCGTCGTGCCTGTCTTTCCGCCCATCGGCCGTCCGAGTTCGAGAAGTGGACGGCCCGAACCCCTCCGGACCACTTCCTGCATCAGGTAGAGCATCTTATCTGCGACGTCAGGTGTGACGACCGCATCGTGAACGCTGGGCATATGCTCTTCGAGAATCACCCCGTTGTGATCCTCGACCCGCTCAACGAAATAAGGTTCCGCGCGAACCCCATGGTTCGGAAAGCAGGAAAAGGCTGAGACAATCTCACTGAGCGTGACTTCGACGGATCCCAGAGCGATTGAAAGATAGGGGGGGAAATCCTGCTTCAAGCCGAACCGGTGGGCCACATCGACAATCCGCTCCGGGCCCAGCGCATTCGCCAAGCGGACCGTAGGAACATTCCTCGATTCAGCCAATGCCTGCTTGATCGTGATCAGACCCTTGTATTCGTCATCCCAGTTGGAAGGAGAATAGGGACGGCCCAGGGCGTCCTGGAATTCGACCGGACTGTCGAGCACCTGGTCATTCGGTGAAAAACCAGCTTCCATCGCGGCGACATAGGTGAAGGGTTTGAAGATTGATCCAGGCTGGCGGAGGGCCTGTGTCGCCCGGTTAAACTTGCTGTAGTTGAAGTCAAAGCCTCCGACCATTGCTCGGACAGCTCCGGTTGTATTGTCCAGCGTGATGGCGGCTCCCTGGACTTCCGGGATCTGATCTAGAGCGGCGACGATAATCCGGCTTTCCCTGTGGACCTCCTGCAGACTGAAGAGAGCGACATCACCGGGCTTCAGGACCTGGTCCACACGTTTCTTCTTGGTCCACCCGATCTCCTCCAGACCAATATGAGCGGTGTAGCTACCCAGTCTGACCTCGGCCGATTCAGGATTCGATGCTAGAACGAGTCCGTGAATCAACTGGCCGGGATAGAAGAGCCTCCCCCAGTCGGAGTGGCGGTATTCGTCGAGAGTCTCACCCGATTCCAGGATGTTGGTCACCGGCCCAGCCCAGCCCCGTTTGGTGTGGTCAAATTCTCGGAGCCCCTGTCGAATTGCCTTCTCGGCATCAACCTGAAGATCGTAATCGAGGGTCGTGTAAATCTTCAGGCCTCCCTCCCAGATCTGGTCCGTCTGATACTTCGTGTTGAGGTACTGTCGGACCCATTCGATGAAGTAGGGCGCCGGTGTCAGTTCGTCGTCACGCCCCTTGACGTCGAGGGGCGCATTCGAAGCCTCCTCGAACTCTTCTGGCGTGATCATGTCGAGTTCCCGCATCCGGCCGAGTACGTAGGCGCGGCGCACCAGTGCTCGATCAGGATGCAGGATCGGAGAATACCGTCCGGGAGAAGGTAGAATTCCGGCGATCAGGGCGGACTCGGCCAGCGTTAACTCACCAAGTTCCTTGTGGAAATAGAAATCCGCTGCAGCTGCGATTCCATAGCGACCGTGTCCGAGCGGAATCTGATTGGCATAGAAGGTGAAGATCTGTTCTTTGGAATAGGTCTTCTCAATGTCAATGGCGTAGAGGGCGTCCTTGACCTTTCTTTCCCATGCTTTCTCGGTGCTGGTAAACCGGAGCTTGCTCATCTGCATGGTGAGTGTGGAAGCGCCCTTCATCTCCCAGTTGATGACATCATTGATGGCGGTCGCGACGACTCGGCGGAAATCGATCCCCGGATGCTCGAAGAAGGTGGCATCTTCCGCCGCCAGGATCGCACTCCTGATCGTTTCGGGGATCTGCTGATAGGTCACCAGGATTCTCTTCTCCGCTGCGAACTGACCGATGACACGTCCATCCTGGGCATAGACGTAGGTCACAACGTTCGGTCGGTTCAGCTGGAGTTCCTCGACTCGAGGCAGTTCGACGGCGTAACCGAAGACCATTCCGACAAGACCTCCGACGACGGCCGTACCGAGCAGAATCAACCCATAGGATAGCCAGAAAAGGGCATGTGAACTACCAACTTTCGATCTAGCCCCACTCAATCTTCGCGCTGCTGCCATAGCCCACCTAGTATTACATAAATGCTCTGATCGCTGACCCATTATAGATTGGATACGGGAAGGGCTGCCGGAGTTCCCAGACCGAGGTTTTGCCTTGCCGTTACAACTTCGCAGGCAAATTCCAGCTAGAATACTGGAGAAAGGATTTACGGGTATGAGTCGAGACTGGATTGTAAAGGGACTACTTGCCAGCGGGTTGGGGCTATACCTGGGGATTTCGGCAGGTCCTGGTTTAAACTGGTTGGCCTGGGGAACCGAGGCTTCGGGAGTGGCTGTGGGAGTGGGCAGTCCGGCACCCGCCTTTTCAGTGACCTCGGTTCAGGGTAACCCACTGGAACTCGATTCTTTGCGGGGGAAGGTGGTTGTCCTGAACTTCTGGTTCATCGCCTGCCCACCGTGCCGGGTTGAGATGCCGATCTTGAATGACCTGGTGGATACTTTCGAGGAGCAGGCTGTGGTCTTCATCGGTTTCTCCCCCGACTCGACCGAGGAACTGAGAGCCTTTCTCGAGGAAAAGGATTTCAAGTACCAGGTCATTCCCGACTCGACGCCGATCGCCGAACTCTACGGCATCACCGGGGCCCCCACCCATTTGATCATTGATCGTGCAGGAAATGTCGCCTACCGGCTCAACGGTGCGATTGACGATCAGGATAACCAGCTGGAACCCCGGATCAAGGCCCTCCTGGAATAAGAGGGTTGAACCGCTAAGACTTGAAGCCGCAAAGGAATCCGCTGAGCGCCTTTGCGCCTTTGCGGTTCAAACTCACCCGCAGATAAGAAAAAGGCACCGGCCTTTCGACCGGTGCCTTGAGAACACAGTCACGGATTAAAGGTTAGAAAGACAACCTTGCACCGAACTGAATTGTTCTGGGCTCACTAACCGAACCGTTCCAGTACCCAAAATCGGGACTCGAAACATCGGATGTGAATGCCTGGCTACCCCAGGTTCCGGAAGAAGTGAACCGGTGCCAGTTCCAAATGTTGAAGAACTCAGCACGGAACTGGAAGCTCACGTTCTCACCGAAGGAGGTGTCCTTCACGAAGGAGACGTCGTGGTTCATGAACCCGAAGCCTCGTTCGTTCGTAGCCACCGTACCTGTGCCCGGGGTGAAGTTGAAGGTCGGACCTTCGAAGGCGCTGGCCTTGAAGAGCGGACCCTTGCCCGGATCAAAGCTGCCCTTGTCCTGAGCCCAGGGATCACCCGAGTAATTCGGCAGACATCCCATTCTGAACTGTCCGGGGATATTGCAGTCACCCGAACGGAAGTAGATCGGGATACCAGACGAGTACCGGAAGATAGTGGTCAAAGACCATCCACCCAGGAACCAGTCTTTGGGACCTTCCATGTTCGTCCATGGCAGGTCATAGATCAACGAGACGGACAGCACCTGCGGGACGTCGTCGTTTGCCAGCGAGTAGATACGCTCGCGCTGGAACGGCGAAATCACACCGCCGAAACCATTCCAGGTTCCGGTTCCGACCGCTTCATTCGTCTGACCAGTCGTGGTCATCAGCTTGGACCAGGTGTAAGAGACCAAGAGGAACATACCCTCGCTGAACCGCTTGTCAACCTTGGCCTGCAGGGAGTGGTAGGACGAGTAACCGGCGTTCTCATTGACCCCAACAAAGCGGCTACAGAACTGCGGGTAAGGCAGCATAGCCTGCGCAACGCTGGGAGAACATCCGGTCATCTGGTCCACCCAACCCGGGTAGGCGGCGTGAACGCCGGCGATGACCTGATCGTCACTCGTGAACTCCTGGTAGAGAGTTTCACCCATCGACAGCAGGCTGGGATCCAAGACGTTCAGCGCAGCCATGTTGGAGGGCAAGCGAGAGCCCTTGTTTCCAACATAGGCCACACTGGCCATGAGGTCGCTTCCAACCTGGCGCTCAACAGTGAGGTTCCACTGCTGGGAGTTTGCACGGCGGTTCATTTCGAAACCACGGTACAAGGTCCCCTGGCCGTTCCGGAATCCCGGATCCAGGAACGGTGGTCTAGCGAAGTCTTGCGGCAAACCATCTTTCAGGTTAAACGCGGCCACCAGTCCACCCTCAGTTCCGCTGAACGAAGGCGTCGTGTTGTACCCATCAAGGTTCATACATCCGCCCCAACCGGGACAGTACGCCTGATGGAAGAAGACTCCGTATCCGGTCCGGATAACGGTCTTGTCGTCCCAACTGTAGGCAATACCCACACGAGGCGCCCAACCGTTCTTCCAGTTCTCTTCGGGATGGTTCCGGCCGTAGCGAGCTTCAAAGTCGTCTGCAAAAGCCAGTGCACCCAGTCGTCCACCCGCTGCCGGGTTCGGCAGGTAGGGGTCGAAGAAGGATAAACGATTGTTCAACTCGGTTGCCGGGGTGAAGAAATCCCACCGGATTCCGTAGTTGAGCGTCAGCTGGGGTGTGATCTTCCAGGTGTCGCCACCATAGAAGGCCAGCGCCTTCTGACGTGCGTAGTACGCATCCACCGTTCGGAACGTCGAATCACCACTGCTCACCTGCTCGAGCAGGAAGCTGGCGATCGGATGACCACTGTTGATACCACGCAGGCTGGTCGGGCCGCGGCCGAACCAGAAGCTACCGGCGTAGTTTCCGGTGTCGTGGAAGTTCTGACCCAGGTCGCGGTACTCGGCACCAAACTTGATCGTGTGATCACCTACGATCCAGTTGGCCAGATCGTTTCCGACGATCGTCGGACGGGTGGTGATGTTGGTCAGGTTGAAACCGGTGCTGTTGCCGTAGGTGGCAAAGCCGTCACCGAAGGACATTGCTGGGGGCGAAGTGTAGCCAAAGATCTCACCGGCAACACCGGGGATCTTCGGGAAATCGTCCACGTAGTCCTGGTTAACTGAACCGTAGCCTTCGTTCCGGTTGAGGTAACCGATCGCGAAGTGGTTGACCAGCGTTGGACTGAACGTATGTGTCCAGTTCAAACGGTTGATCTTGGAGTTCTGCGGATCGGAGAGACTCTCATTGGCGATCGGCAGGGGCAGAGTACTAAAGTACTTTGCCGGTGCGTACTGCATCCACGACGAGAAATAGAAATGGTCTCGGTCGCCGATGTTAGTGTCGATACGCCAGAAGTAGTACGCCGTGTCAGCCAGGATCGTATCAGGTACCGGAGGTGCCTGGAAGTTGTTCAAGGGACGATCCCAGGTGGTCTGCGGCAGGTGCCTCATCCAAGCCAACGCCCACGAATTCTGGATTCGATCCGGACAGATAACGTTGGGTGAATTCCCATCGCATCCCATGAACTGGTCGCGCAGGAACGGCAGGTTGCCTGATCCTGTCGGCTGACCGGGATCGAAGTTCGGATTCGCACGCAGAGTGTTCGGATCATAGACCGGAATCAAATTACCATCGCCATCTACCCAGTCAGAAAAGTCTCCGATCCGGTTCTTCGTCGTCGGAATCGTCAGAATGGGAGCTGTGGCTCCTCCATTGACATGGAACTTTTCGTAGTTGAAGTAGAAGTAGGTCTTGACCTTGTCACTCCAGAGAACCGGTAGCTTCACCGGACCACCGATGTTTGCACCGTAGTTGTGCTGAAGGTTAAACGGTCGTTCAGCTGCACCGAACTGCCGAGCATTGAAGGCCGAGTTGCGATGGAACCAGAAAGCGGATCCATGGAAATCACTGCCTCCCGACTTGGTTTCAGCGATGATGACCGCACCCGCCGTACCACCATATTGTGGTTCGTAGTTCGAGGTAACGATCTTCATTTCGCTAACCATGTCAGGCGAATAAGGGAAATCCTGGAAGATCGAGATCATGCCGCTCTGGCTCATCGTGCCCTGCTGCATGCTGACGCCGTCCACAATGGCTTCGTCACCGGATTGGACACCACCGTTGATACGAGCATCAAAGGCGTTGTTGCTGCCACCTGTGGTAACACCCGGCATCAGAACAGCAATTCCCGCCGAGGAGCGGACCGTTCCGTTGAGGACGAGAGGGAGTCGCTGGAGAGTGTCCGGGTTAATACCCTCTTCTCTCGTTGCGTTCTCGAAGTTGAGCTGAGAAGGTGCTCCTACAACCTCAATGGTCTCCGAGACTTCACCCACCTGCAGGATGACATCAACACGACCCTTCATGTTGATCCCAAGCTGGATTCCCGACTGGACAGACTCCTTGAACCCGGTCATCACAGCACGTAGCTCGTACTGGCCGGGAGCAAGGCTCTGGAACGCATAGCGTCCCTGGTCATCGGAAATATAGGTAAGTGTCGCTCCAGTTCCCGTATTGGTGACCGTTACTTCCACACCTGGAATAACGCCACCCGTTGCATCAGAGACGACTCCGTTGAGCGAAGCGTTGACGCTCTGAGCAACTACGGCTGGAGTGAATGCCAGGAGAACTGCACAGAGGCAAGCACCCAAGATTGAAGTGCGTTGCTGCATAGTTCCCTCCAAAAAAAGGTTAAAAATATGTTAAAACCCCATCAAAACAGAGATGTCCATCAACTGAACACACCTGTCACCTATACAAATCATTTGTAGCACAAAGGGGTGCGGCCCACAATAGGAAGATAGACAAATAGCGTGGATTTCAGAGGTTCTCGAGGCTTTAAGGGCGGGGGTATCAGACCGGCCGCGATGCTCTCTCTAGAATACTAGGGGGCCCTTTGCTGTCGTAGAAACTTCAATTCGCGAGCTTTCTCAAACGCGGCGGTGGCCGCGACGTCGTTTCCTCGCACTTCCTGGGCTCTACCGAGCTGAAAATACGCCATATCGTTTTCAGGGTCGAGTTCGACAGCCTTCTCCAGTTCCCGTATCGCCTGTTCCAGCGATCCCTGTTCAACCAGGACTGTTCCCAGAGCGACTCGAGCCCCAACATGACTGGGATCGACTTCCAAGGCTTCGAGCAAATAACGCTGGGCTTCGGCCCACGCCTGGATCCCCTGTTTGAGAATCGCAAGGCCGATGAGAGCCTCCAGATTCTTCGGATTTCGGTCGCGGGCCTTGAGGTACTCCTCCTCAGCTTCCCTCTCGAGTCCGCGGGCCACATAAGACGTTGCCATCAGTTGATGAACACGGTCAGAATCAGGGGAGAGTTGATAGAGCCGTCCATACTCCGCCTGAGACAGGGCAGCGGCCAGGGAAGAGAGATAGAACAGGGCGTCCCCGTTCTGTGGATCTTCATCGAGCACCTTCTTCAGTTCAACCAGCGATCCGACGTTCTTTCCCTGCCCGGCCAGGGTACGAGCCAGCAAGATTCGGGCTTCGGTGTCTTTCGGGTTGACCCTGAGGTAGCCCTCCAGGTAATCCTTGGCCGTCTCCATATTCCCCTTATAAAAAGCTTCGTAACCCTCCTGCAGCAGGCCCGATCTTTGCATTCCCGAGACGGGGACAGGGGCCAGCAAGAGGGACAGCAGGAGAGCGGTCGGTTTCCAGAGAGGGAGCCGCTGTAATTGTCGATGCGGCGCGACTGCGAATTTCATAAGTCTTGCCTATTGATTCCGGTTGAACTCGAGCTGGAAGTCAGGGAATACGTAGTGGGGAACGGCCTGTATAGACCTGAGCGAATCAGAATAGGCCTGCCACTTCTTTTCTTTGACCTTCTCGAAGTATTCCTTTTGTTCTTCATATCGCTCGTCCCGGGTCCGGGAATAGAACGTCAGGAGATTGAAGTTTGCCTGGTAATGCTCGGGATCGAGTTCGAGGGCACGATCGAGTAACTGGCGCGCCTTTTCAAAGTCCCGGTTTCGAGTGTAGATCCAGGCCAGTTCAGCCATCGCATCCACGTTGTCTGGTGCCAGCGTCAGAGCCTGGGTCAAATGCTCTTCTGAGTCTTCGAGCTTCTGCTCCATGCGATCGATTGCCCCGAGGTAGAAGTTCGCCTCAGCCGCCGTCTCGGGCTGGTCAACGACGGATTCAAAGTCGAGTCGAGCCTTCTCATACTCCTTGTTGAGGAAGTGGGCCCTTCCAAGTCCGGCCGCTCCTTTGGGATCATCAGGGCTCAAGGCAATGAACTTCTCGAAGTAGGGGATGGCTTCGGTGGCCTCTCGCCAGTGCAGGACTGAGGTCGCCATTAGATAGTTGTAGAAGGGGTTTTCCGGGTTGAGCGAAAGTGCCAGTTCGAAGGACTTCATCGCTTCTGCACCGAGACCGAGTTCAATACAGGTGACTCCAAAAAAGGCGTGGAGGCGATCATTTTCCGGAGTCAGATCTCGTGCGTGGGCCAGGTATCCGAGGGCGCCCTCGAACTCACCGGCCTTGAAGTCGACCCAGGCGAGGCGCACCAGCAGGGCCGGCAGGTTGGGGTGGCCGGGCGCAAGCTGGTCCAGAATCAGCTTCGACCGGGGGAAATCTCCCTTTTCGAGATAAAGTGTTGATAGTTGTTCCAGGCCCGATTGAGACAGCCTGCCTTGCGACGCCAACTTCTCCATTAGTTCGATCCCAACCGTGGTCTGTTTCGCCTGCACCAGCGTACTCAGGGTCGGAAGAACATCCTCCTCGATCAGTTCGCTGTGTTGCACCAGCGCGGAGCAGGCCGCCGTCATGCGATCAGTCTCTCCCAAAGCCGCACTATTCGCACAGATCAATGCCAGGGCTTGCGGCGACATGAGGTGCTCGGCCGGCAGGCGGGTCAGGTACCGATTCGACTCGGAGTGCTCCCCTTTCATCTGGAGGAGGAAGGCTTTCTGGTAGTTGGCCTCCATGTTCTGCGGTTCAACCTTCAACAACTGGTTGTAGGTCTCGAGGGCCCGGTCGAGGTACGCGGGATTCTCGGTGAGTGCTTCCTGGTAAAACCGGCCGAGGTTGAGCAGTGCTCCGGCAAACGCGGGAGCCAGTTCAACCGCCTGGCGAAAATTCCGCTCCGCCTCATCCGCCTTACCCAGCTGAACAGAGACGACTCCGAGGAAGTTCGAAAGCCGGGGGTCGGGAGGGAATTCAGCCGCGGTCCGGATCAGTAGGCGCTCTGCGCCCTCGAGGTTGCCCTGAGCCATCAGTTGCTGGGCCTCCAGAAGCCTATCGGCAACGGGGTCGGCTCCGAGCAACTGGACGAGAAAGGCAAAGAGAATGCCGGTGCGGACCATCCAGAGAC
>CP070717.1:3696073-3700678 GCA_020350445.1 Acidobacteriota bacterium
AGAGCGAGCCGGCGGCAACCGAGGTATTCAAATCCAGGATCATCCCAGCGATAGTGTTTCTCGCAAGATGTGACAAGTGGACTGAACCGGTCGCGCCATCGAAAAATGAAATACCGGCACGCGCATTTTCGGCGAGAAGGTTCTGGATGACCTCCGAGCGTGAAAACTGTCCCCGGACAAGGATCCCGTCAGCGAAACTCCCCGCTGTCCCCGAGATGACATTGCCTTTGATCAGCGCCAGACCTCCCGATAGTCGGATCCCCTGGCCTGAAGTCCCCGCGCCTGATCCCTGGATCACATTGTCAAAGATGCCGGCCTGGGTGTTCGAATTCAGAAAGATCCCGTTTTCTGCGATCCTCTCCGAAGCGTTTGTAGCTGCGATCCGGTTGTACTGCATCAGGATCTCACTGTTGGTCGATGAAACTGCGGCCCCACCGGCATTTGAAAAGTGGTTCTCGACAAGGTGGGCTTCACTGTCGTTCAGAAGGACGCCATATCCACTTGCTGAGGAGTCATCGGCGGAGATTCGGTTGTTGATCAGAGACACTGAACTGTTCTCGGCCCGGACTCCCTGTCGTCCTCCTCTGAAGCCGAGTCCTTCCAGCGTCACGTTCTGCAGGTTCCTGAGGTGTAGCACCGCATCCCCCTGGGAGAGCTCGGTCCCGTCGAGAACGGGCGATTTGCCGGGGCTGTTTCGAATGGTGAGGCCATCGAGTCGCAGTCCATCCTGGTTGAACTCGATTACCTTGCGAATCGGATAAGTGGCACTGTCGGTAATCTCGATCGTATTCCCCGGATTGACCGCGTCCAGAGCATCTTCGAGCGAAGTGAAGTCTCCGTCACCCAGCTGAGAAACCTTCAAGGTAACCCCGGACGATCCGAGGGCGATCGCCCCACCGACTGGCGCACTGATTTCAAAAGAGGACGCGTGGCTGAGAACTCGGACAAATCCTTCGAAGACTCCGCTTGTGGGCGCATCCGTAAAGGCGAGCGTGACGAGAATTTCTGCAGATTCCCAGGGCCCCAGGGTCAATTCATTCGGGGCGACTGAAATGACACTCGACGGATTTGCCTGACTGGACTCGAACCGAAGACTCAATGCCTGACGCTTTTCGGTGAGATTGGTCAACGTCAGCATCCGGGACATGTCCGATCGAAAGAGGTCCGGATCGGAGAGGGTTCCAAAACTCACGCTGACCGGATCGATGACTATCTCGGCCGCCACCGCCCTCGACAGATCGAGAACTCCATTGCCTCCCTGATTCAGTTTGAGGGGTGCACCCTCCCAGGTGGGTGTCTGAACAGCCGTTGAGACCAGCGCTGACTTGATCGCACTTGGCGGCCAACTGGGACGCAGTTGCTTGAGCAGCGCCGCCGCACCTGCGACCATCGGGGCCGAGAAACTGGTTCCAGAGGAATTCAAGGCAAAGACGCCCGGGTCCTTGGAAGCGGTGTACATGCGATTGCCGACAGCCGTCAGATCGGGTTTGATCGCTCCGTCGATACTGGGTCCCCGGCTGCTGAAGCTGGTGAGTACGTTTCCTGGTGCTGGGAAACGGGACAGCTGGGTCGAGGACTGAATCATGGCTTCGACGGAATAACCCTGCTTAATGAAGTCCCTTAAGCCCTCACCGGAACTGAGGTCGATCATCAGTGCTGGTCCCCCCGGGCCACCTTCTTCGAAAGCCATGACAATATGGCCTTCGCTGGTGTTGTTGTAGACCAGCAGTAATTCGGCTCCGGCAGCGAAGACGTTTTCCGCCTTATCCTGGAAATAGCAGGTGCCTCTTCTTACCAGGGCGATACTGCCTGCGAGTGAGCCCGGAGGAAAGGCCTGGCAGGCCAACTCGGTCGGATCGAACCGGGAGACCGGCACAACTGGAAGCGGGCCAATCGGGTTGGAGATGTTGATACCCTCTCCGGGTGTATAGGAAGCCAGATGAAGATTGTCGGGTAGCGGCCCGTTCGATTCGAAGGTAATGCCTGCCGCGAAGACACGGGCATTACTAACGGACCCCACTGTGATTGCGACGGGGCTTGTTCCCGGGGAGGTAATCGTCCCTGTGGAGGGCCCAGCGTTCCCACCAGATACGACGACGACTGCACCTGCCTTGACAGCCAGGTCGATTGCGATCTGCTCAGGATCGGTGGCGGGATTCCGGGCGGGACCTCCAAGACTCAAATTGATCACGTCCATCCCGTCGGCAACGGCGTCGTTAATTGCCGCGATGATACTGGCTGAAGTTGCAGTCGAGTTGACCCCCGGAGCTCCAAAGACCTTGTAATTGCCCAGGTAGGCCATCGGAGCGACACCGGACATCGGTGCCAGGGGGGCATCGACCGGCCTCCCGGCAGCAATCGATGCGACCCTTGAGCCGTGACCCAGTTCGTCTTCGGGAGTCCGATTGGGTTGTTCATTCGGAAAGAGTTCATGATAGGAACGAGCCACAACAATCTTGGAACTCGTGAACGCAAGCCCTGCGGGGGTATTCGACTTTGGATATCCGGCCGGTGTCGTCAATCCACTCCCATCAAACATTTCATGATCAGGGTTGATACCGGAGTCGATGATCCCGATCTTCACGCCCTTCCCAGCCTCTTCAAAGCCGCCGAGTGCTTCCCAGAGAGTGGAGGAATTCACCATCTCAACTGCTGAATCCAGGAGTGGAACTGAGAGCTGGCTTTCATAGACCTGCCTCACCTCCGGGTCCTGTTCGATCAAACGGATTTCCTGTTCAGTCGCCTTGACAAATACTGTGTTCAAGAGGAGTGTCCGGGCCCCCAGGACCTTGTGCCCTGTGCCCCGTGACCGGAGTGTGTTCTGGCCTGCGATACGTTCGACAAAGGCCTGCTGTCTATGCTGCACGCGCTGGGAATAGGCTTCAACCTCCCGGGTACTGAGCAGGTTACGTCTCTGAGTTGACGGGACTGCCGGTGTCGACTCGATCAGGTGTTCGATCACCGAAGATTCCTTGAGAAGTACTATGTAGGTCTTCTCGGTATCATCAAGGCTCTGTCCCGATAATGAAACGCCTGCTGATGCGAGTAGAGTCAGCAGTAGTCCCAGGCACACCAGCCGGTGGAGGGAATTGTGAATAGTCTTAGGGGTCTGCAGTACCGCTAGATTGCCTTTGATTCCTGTCACCATCACCTGTCGATTCACAGTTCAGTTCGCAATTAACCCGCCACCATTTTACGCATCTTTACCATGGGAGTGCAGCGATTCAAAAAAATCGCCCTCCTCTGGTAGGTGCAGTTTAGTCGGATTTGGATCAGATGCCGGTTCTGTCAGGGGGACAGAGCGGTGAGGAGGTGGGGTAAGGCGCCCCGCTTGGTGGGGCGCCTCTTTGTTGACGTTGTCAGCCCTCGTGGCCCGTTCTGGCCAGAGGTGAAGTTACCTACTCTCTTGTCTATTCTTGATCGAGTTGTAGATCAGGACGGCCCCGACAGCAATGACCGCTACTGGCCACCAGTCTTCAACCCACGCCAGCGAAAGCCCAAACTTCGTGTGTGCAAGTGACAGGACTCCGAAAACGATGAGCAGGACTCCCGCAAACAGCGAACCCTTTCCGCCTGGGCTCCCCAGATTATCGGGCAGCTCAAATGGCCCGAGGCCTGCGAGTGCCTGGTTGTAGAGCGTCGCTCTCCGGCTGGCGTCGATGATGTTGTAGAGCCAGAAGAAGAACAGGAAGAAGCCGCCCATCGGTTCGAAGCCGCCGACTCCGATATTGAGAATCGAGATGACTGTTCCGACAACCAGAATATTGATAAAGCCATCCTGGTAGTAGCCGACATAGACCTGTCCCAAGCCGGGAACAACCGAGAGGATCGCAGCCAGTGTCGGCGACTTTCGTCTCGAGTCCTGAGCCTGGTAGGACGCATTCCAGTTCTGAGCGGGCGGTGTGGGCGCCTTGGCTGGTTCGCGTTTCACCTCGGGTTCAGCTCCTTCGATGTTGGCAATTTCTTGTCTGTTGATCGCTTCACTCATCCTTGTACCCTCCATCGTTTATGTTCCGGTCTGCACCGTTGATTCCGTTTGAATCGGTCTTCAGCGGGGTAAACGCAGGGGAACTCAACATGGTTCGCCCGAGGATAGGTTTTTTTGATGGGAGGTCGGGGAGTTGCCGTTCGCAGGGGAGTCATCTGAGGCTGAGAACGCCTCGTAAGAGGCCAGGATCTTCTGCGAAATTGTGCGGGCCTTTGCCGTCAATTGGTCCCGGGTCCTGAGGGTCGACTCCTTGAGGCCCTGAGTCTGGGACTTCATCTTCTCGACCGAGCCGGTCACGATGCCGCCTCCGGCCTCGAATCTTTCGCGCAGGCGTGAGGCGACTTCCTCTCGGGCTGCTTTCAAGCTTCCAGTCAATCTCGGAGCAGGATCGGGCAACTGTTCGTGGATGACCGTTTGGAAACTGCTTGAGAAACGCACCGGAAGTTCGGTGAAGAGGGCCCCGGATTGTCCGCCAAGCAGGGTCACGAACACGAGGCTACCCGCATAGGCGGCTTCAAGCGGGAACTGTTGGCGTTTGACCCACTCGGACACGAATTCTGTGAACCTTTGCCAGAGACCGGGTTCGGGAGGAACCGCCTGGCTGGTCACTCGCAGAA
>CP070717.1:3700778-3722008 GCA_020350445.1 Acidobacteriota bacterium
TCACGGTGATTTTCGGTAGGATGGATAACCTTCACGCCGGGGGCCTGAATCGATTGCAGGTTTTGAGATGAATGGAGTTGAGCGCGAGATGCTGGGCTATTCGAAACAGGAAAAGGATGCGGTAATCCGCCAGTACCTGAGTCCGGGCGGGAGTCAGGTGCCGCCACACTGTCGTTACTGCGATGAGGAGCTCACTTTTCGGCTTGACTATCAGAATCGGGACGCTATGTTTCGAATTCTGGTGGATTGCCCTGGCTGTGCGAATGGGTTCAGTTGGCGTTCGGAGTTTGAGGTTGAAGGTTGGGATGCACTCCACCTGCAATACTTTGGGGAGCGGATGCGGACAAATGATATGATTCGTTGCCCGCTTTGCGATTGTACGATTACTTTGTTTGAATTCTCGGATGGCCATGTCGAGTTTCGTTGTGCGTTTTGTAATCGAAGGGGGCGGGCTGAAGGCCGCCTCGACTTGGGGCCAAGGGAGTTTCTTGACACTCCAATAACAATGAAAGTATAGTCCTGCTAACAGTTTAGGAAGGAAGAGTGTAGTGGTAAAGCAAGACATAGTGAGTCGAGTTGCTGAGCAGAAGGGCATCACGAAGGTAAAAGCTGAGATTGCAGTTGACGCGTTTTTCGATGCCTTGAAGAACGCCCTCAAGGCAGGCGAACGGATCGAGTTGAGAGGATTTGGAGTATTTGTGGTCAAGCCCCGCAAAAGTGGGATTGGCCGAAATCCGAGGACTGGTGCAGAGGTCCCGATCCCCCCGGGGAAGACTGTCCGTTTCAAGCCGGGCAAGGAAATCCGCTTCACGGACTAACCTGGATTGGCAGACCATACTGAGTTTCCATTACATCGTTCGGAAGATCGGCCGGTTTCATTGCCGGTCGATCTGATCCACGCTGCGGAACCGCAGAATCCGAAGCTTTTGCTTCCGGCCCTCCTTCTGGTGTTGACGATTCTGAGCACACTGGTGGCCGGCTTCATCTTTCATGTTCAGTTTTCGAGTGAGACGGAGGTCGAGGCCTATCATCGGATCTCCGAAGCCCTGGCCCATCCTGTCCAGGTTCTAGAGGGGCTCGATTTTGCGGCGGCTATCCTGTTGATTCTACTGGCCCATGAGTTGGGCCATTTCCTGGCTTGCCGGTTCTATCGTCTGAATGCGAGTCTTCCTCATCTGATTCCCGCTCCACCGGTTCTCTATATTCCTTTCATCGGCTGGTTCTCGGGTTTCCTGTTCGGCACCTTTGGAGCGGTCATCCGGATTCGGTCGCAGTTTCGTAACGTCAAACAACTGTTTGATGTCGGAGTGGCGGGTCCGATTGCCGGCTTTCTGCTGATTGTTCCAGTCCTGATTCTGGGAATGGTCTACTCCACCGAATTTCATGAATTCGAGCAACTGGAAGGGATGTTCATGTTCGGTGAGCCGCTGCTGTTCAAATGGGCCGCCTCTCTGTTTTACCGGGGTGACCCGTATCTGCTCAACCTGCACCCCATCGGCTGGGCAGCCTGGTTCGGCATGATCGCAACGAGCTTGAATCTCCTTCCCGTCGGTCAGTTGGATGGAGGACATATCGTCTATGCCCTGTTCGGTGAGAAGGTTCATCGGATCGTTTCTTATGCCACCTTCGGCGGCCTGATCTTGCTTGGCATATTCGCCTTCTACGGGTATCTCTTCTTCGCTGTCTTGCTGGTCATCCTTCGTTTTCGCCACCCGCGGCCCTATATCGGGTGGCAGCCCCTGGGGAAGGCGCGGATGTGGACTGCGATTGTCGCCCTCGTGATCTTCATACTCACCTTTATGCCGGTTCCGGTCACCTTGGTTGAGAACTCGGGAACCCTCTGAGTCGACTTCGGTTGATCGCCTGAGTCCAGTCGGAGGGGATGCGGCGGGGCTATGGTAGAATCCGCTTTTCAGATCTGGAGGCAACGCGAAATGGGAGTCAAGCCTGACCACTGGATTGTTCGAATGGCCCGTGAGCACGGGATGATTGAACCCTTTGAAGAGAAACTCGTCAGCCGTGGAAACATCTCGTACGGTCCATCGTCGTATGGATATGACTTTCGAGTGGATCGGCACTTCAAGGTCTATCGGGGAGAACATTCGGATGTCGTCGACCCGAAGAGGATTAACCAGGAACTGTTCGAAGACTACACGACTGAGGTCTGCGTCGTCCCGCCTCGTTCATTTATCCTCGCGCAGTCAGTGGAGTATTTCAGGATCCCGCGCGATATCCTGACCCTCTGTTCTGGAAAATCAACCTACGCCAGGTGCGGGATTGTGGTGAATGTCACCCCGTTTGAGCCGGAGTGGGAAGGACATGTGACGATGTCGATTTCGAATACGGGACCTTCACCCGTTCGGCTGTACGCGGGTGAGGGGATCGCGCAGCTCGTATTTCTAGCAGCCGATGAGATCTGTTCGGTTTCTTACAGGGACCGAAAAGGGAAGTATCAGGCCCAAAAGGGGATTGTCCTGTCGAAGGTCGAGGAAAAAGGGAAGAGATGAGCGACAAATACGATTTTCGTGCGATCGAGGAGAAGTGGCAGAAGCGCTGGGAAGATCAGCAGCAGTTTGCCGCCATCGAAGAGGCCGGCAAGAAGAAGTTCTACATGCTGGAGATGCTTCCTTATCCTTCGGGAGCTCTCCACATGGGGCACGTGCGGAACTACTCGCTCGGTGACTCGATTGCCCGCTTTCGAAAACTGCAGGGCTACAACGTTCTGCATCCGATCGGCTGGGACGCTTTTGGTCTGCCGGCTGAAAACGCCGCGATCAAGAATAAGATCGCTCCCGAGGAGTGGACCCTGGCCAACATTTCCCAGATGAAAGCGCAGTGTATCCAGATGGGCTTTGCCTATGACTGGAACCGCGAAATCGCAAGTTGTCTGCCAGACTACTATCGCTGGAACCAGTGGTTCTTCCTGAAGATGTTCGAAAAAGGGCTGGCCTACAAGAAGAAGGGACAGGTCAACTGGTGCAACCAGTGCCAGACCGTGCTGGCCAACGAGCAGGTGGTCAATGGAGGTTGCTGGCGCGACGACAGCCCAGTCGAGGTCAAAGAGTTCGAGCAGTGGTACCTCAGGATTTCCGACTATGCCGACGAATTGCTCGAGGCGTTGGATGGGCTCGAGGCCTGGCCGGAGAAGGTCAGGACCATGCAGAGGAACTGGATCGGTAAGTCGATCGGTACCCGTGTCGAATTCAAGCTTGAAGACGGTACGCCGCTCGAGATCTTCACGACTCGCGTCGATACGATTTATGGGGCGACCTTTGTTGTGCTGGCCCCCGAGCATGAACTGGTTCGATCCTGGACCGACGATCCCGAGCATGGACCTCAGCTGGCGGAATTTGCGGAACAGGTCCGCAGGGTCGACAAGATCCAGCGAACCGATGAAGCTGCCGAGAAACTGGGTGTCTTTACCGGACGTTACGCGATCAACCCTTACAACGGGGAACGTGTGCCGGTCTGGATCGCGAACTTTGTGCTCATGGACTACGGTACCGGAGCGATCATGGCCGTTCCGGCACACGATCAGCGGGACTTTGAATTCGCTTCCAAGTACGGGATTCCGATCCGACAGGTGATCCTTCCCGCCGATGGAACCGAGGGTGATGTGCAGGATGCCGCCTTCACGGAGTATGGCGTCCTGGCCAACAGTGGCGCTTTCTCAGGGCTTGGTTCTGCGGAAGCGCAGGCAAAGATGACCACTCACGCAGAAGAGCAGGGCTTTGGATCGAAGAGCATCTCCTACCGCTTGAAGGACTGGGGAATCAGCCGCCAGCGCTACTGGGGGACACCGATTCCGATCATCCACTGTCCAGAGTGTGGTTCGGTTCCCGTTCCGGAAGCCGATCTGCCGGTGAAGCTGCCCCGTGTCGAAGGACTCAGTCTGGGCGGATCACCCCTGGAGCAGGTGGAAAGTTTTGTCAAGACCACTTGTCCAGGCTGTGGGGGAACGGCTCGACGGGAAACCGACACGATGGATACCTTCATCGACAGTTCCTGGTACTTCTATCGATACGCCGATGCCCGTAATGAGGGTGCGCCCTTTGACGGTGAGAAGATCGATTACTGGTTTCCAGTCGATATCTACATCGGTGGCGTGGAACATGCGGTGATGCATCTGATCTACATGCGGTTCTTCACCAAGGTAATGCGCGATCTCGGGCTGGTAAAACTCGATGAGCCGGTTCACTCCCTTTTCACGCAGGGAATGGTGATTAAGGACGGCTCCAAGATGAGCAAGTCGAAGGGGAATGTTGTCGCCCCCGATTTGATCGTCGAACGGTATGGAGCGGATGCGTTGCGGCTGTTTATCCAGTTCTGCGCGCCGCCTGACGGTGAACTCGACTGGATCGACAGTGGGCTGGAAGGGTGTTACCGCTTCTTGAACCGCTACTGGCGGTTTGTCGACCGGTACCTGCCGCTGATCAGTGAACACGCAGGGACGGTCGGAGATTTGACCGACCGGGGCCGCGCCCTGCAGAGGAAGCTGCACCAGACGATCCCGAAGGTTGCAACCGACATTGAGCGAGTCCATCAGAATACGGCCGTTGCGGCGATCATGGAGTTCCTGAACGCTGCTTACGACTACGTCGACAAGGAAGAGCAGCCGGATCCGGGTCTGCTCGGTGAAGTCGTCAGGAGCCTGACCCTGATGCTGTATCCCTTCTGCCCGCATGTGAGCGAGGAGGTCTGGGAGCGCCTGGGGAATGGAGACTCGATTGCCCTGGCAAGATGGCCGGAATTCGATGTCGAGCTGGCCAGGGAGGACGAACTCGAAATCGTTGTCCAGGTGAACGGCAAGGTTCGGGGCCGGTTTTCCGCTCCAGTCGGTGTCTCGAGGGAGGCGATGGAGAAACTGGCTCTCGAAGACGAGAAGGTGCAGTCCTGGATCGAAGGAAAGACAGTGCGCAAAGTGATCGCTGTCCCGGGCAAGTTGGTAAATATTGTGGTCTCTGGTTAGAAAACGAAGGTAGAGTTCCGTGGGATTTAGCTGGATTCCGGGTCGTTACGTCAGTCTCTATTCTGTTCTGGTTTTGATCGCGCTGGCTGGGGTGGGCTGTGGCTACCGGGTCGCTTCAAAGAACCGGATCGATGCGAAGTTCCAGTCGATAGCAGTCCAGACCTTCGAGAATGAAACAACGACGTTCGAGGTGGAGCAGATCTTCACCCGGGCGCTGATCCAGGAACTGGCAACCAGCAGTAATCTGGATATCCAGAACGAGCCCGGCTCGGCAGACCTGGTGCTTGAAGGGCGGATCACACAGGTATCGGTCAGTCCCGTCGCCTTCGGGAAGACCGCCTTTGCTTCGACCTTTGTCTTGTCGGTATCGGCGGACGTCGGCCTGAAGAATCGACGGACTGGTGAGATCGTTTTTCGCAACAGCCGTTACCTCTTCCGGGACCAGTACGTGATCAATGTGGATGTCGAGAACTTCTTTTCCGAGGAGAACCCTGCCCTGAGCCGGATCTCGCAGGACTTTGCCTCGAGCCTGGTGGCGACGATGCTGGAGGATTTCTGAGTCGTCAGTTTCGGGACCGGACGGTGTTGTCATGAACTTCGGTCAGTTTCTCAAATCGCTGGAGGATCCTGAGGCCATCTACTTGTTGGTCACCGATCAGGATTACCTCAAGGACCGGGTTCTCGAAGCCTGCGTGGAGCGAGTGAGCGAAGCTGCGCGGACCTTCGATTGGGACCTCTTCGATCTGGCAACCGATAACCCCGCTGACGTTGTGGCCCGGCTACGGATGCTGCCCTGGATGACTCCCCGACGCTGGTCGTATCTGAAGAATGCCGAGGCCGGCGGGGCGGTCCTGGAAGACTATCTCAAGGATCCTGCCCCTAGGACGGTCCTGGTCCTGGAGTCGAAGCGCCGGGTAAAGGGTTGGCCGAAGTTGCCCATGATCGAGATGGAGGCTGGGTCGAGTGCGGTCAGCTGGGTGCAGCAGAGGTTCCGAAAGGAAGGGTTCAGCCTGGGACCCGGGGCAGCTGAGATGCTGGTCGAACTGGTGGGAAACGACTTCCTGCGGTTGAACAGTGAGGTTGAAAAACAGATCTTGTGGCGCTGGGAATCCAAGAAGGTCACGGTTGATTCTGTCCTCGGAGTGGTTGCCGAAGCTCGCGAGAGGGATGCATTCGAGCTGATTGATGCGATCGCGAAGCGGCAGCGCGATACCGCCCTGCGGATCTTGAACCGGCTGCATGAGGGCGGGATGGCTCCCCAGCAAGTCATCGCGTTTCTCTACTGGTCCTTTCGTCGCCTGCTGGTTGCCCAGGAGCGGCTGGAACGGCGGGAGAAGTTCTTTGATATCGTGAAGTCGTTAAAGATATGGAGTTTCAAGAATCAGGAGAGACAGATTCGCTCCTATCGACGGCCGTTTCTTATCAACACGATCCTGCGGATTCGAGATGCCGACCGGTTGTCGAAAACAACGTCGATCGATCCGAAGAAGTTCCTCGAGCGGGTCATTATTGACACCTGTCGCGAGTGATCCGTATAATCTCCGTTTTCAGGAATTTCGGGAGGCGTAAGCCTGTTTCCCAGTAGATTGTGACCCTTAAGGAGTCTTTCATATGCCGAACATTAAATCTGCGGTCAAGCGAATGCGTCAGAACGATGTCCGACGCCTGCGTAATCGCAGCCGGCGATCCGCGATGAGATCGCAGATCAAAAGGTACCGTCAGCTGATTCAGGATGGGCAGAAAGAGCAGGCCCAGTCCATGCTTCCGGCTGTCTACGCCATTATCGACCGGACCGCTCAGAAGGGAGCGATTCGAGCGAATACGGCTGCTCGTTACAAGTCCAGACTTACCAAGCAGCTGGCTCTTTCGAACTGATAGGTTCCCCCGTTGAGAAAACTTGTCCTGCCGGAAAAGGGTGCGGAGATCCTCTTCGATGTCCGGGACGAGAACGTGCGTCTGCTCGAATCCCTCTTTGATGTCAAGATCAGTGCACGGGGTTCCCAGGTAACGATCGAAGGGCAGCCTCAGGATGTCGACTCGGTCGAACAGATCTTCGTCGACTTCGGCAACCTCGTCGAAGAAGGGGTAGAGTTTTCCAACGGTGACCTGAGGGATGCTCTGCGCCAGATCGCGCAGAGGTCTGCCCAGGGATTGCGGGACCTCTTCCCCAAGAAGATTGTTGTCAGGACACCACTGCGTGAAGTGGTGCCCCGCTCGAACAACCAGGTCGCCTACCTCGAACGGATCGAACAACTCGACCTGGTGTTCGGGATAGGTCCAGCTGGAACGGGGAAGACCTACCTGGCAGTCGCGATGGCTCTCAGCCGGCTGTTGAACAAGTCGGTGGGTCGGATCATTCTCGCGCGCCCGGCGGTGGAAGCCGGAGAGCGCTTGGGATTCCTTCCGGGTGACATGCAGGAGAAGGTTAATCCCTACCTGCGGCCGCTCTACGATGCGCTCTATGACATGTTGGACGCCGAAAAGGTCCAGAAGTTCATCGAGCGGGGGGTGATTGAAATCGCCCCGTTGGCCTTTATGCGAGGCCGGACGCTGTCCAACGCGTTTATCATCCTGGATGAAGCGCAGAATGCGACAGCCGAGCAGATGAAGATGTTCCTGACTCGAATCGGGATCAACTCCAAAGCGGTTGTCACCGGTGACGTCACCCAGATCGACCTGCCAGCCGGACAGGAATCGGGCCTGGTGGAATCGATTCGAATTCTCAAGGGCATTTCCGAGATTGGGTTCTGTTACTTCGACCATCGGGATGTCGTCAGACACCGCCTGGTGCAATTGATCGTTCAGGCTTACGAGAAGGCCTGACCGGTTCTTCGGTCCATTCCTGTTTACTCAGGGGTGGGTGAAAGAATCTGTTGCGATGCTCGACATTATCATTCTTTGTGGCGGGCGATCCGCCGAACATGAGGTCTCCTTCCTTTCGGCCCGTTCTGTGGTCACCCATTTCGATCGGACAGACCGGCGCGTACAGGTGCTCGGAATTCGCCGGGATGGATCGACTTTTCGTCCTGACCAGCTGAAGGATGCATTCGGCGGAGATGGACTTGAAGGGGTTGAGTTTCCCGAAGCGGATCACTGGATCTCTTATCTTCTCTCGGCTCGATCCGAATCGACCGTGGTTTTCCCCGTCCTGCACGGACCCTACGGTGAGGACGGGACGGTTCAGGGGCTGCTGGAACTGCTGGACCTGCCTTACGTGGGCTCTTCCGTCTGCGGCTCAGCCGTAGGGATGAACAAGATTCATGCGAAGGCGCTCCTGCAGGCCGCCGGCCTGCCGACGCTTCCCTCCATCAGGGTTGACCGCATGGGTTGGGACCGTGCGCGGGACGTGCTGGATCAGGTCTCTAACGAACTGAAGATGCCTGTCTTCGTCAAGCCGGCGAATATGGGGTCGTCTGTGGGAGTGTCCCGCTGTCTGGATCGGCAGGGATTGACGAAGGCGATCCAGTTAGCTTTCGAGTTCGATGACTATGTTCTCGTGGAACAGGGCATTGATGCCAGGGAGATCGAGGTCTCGGTGCTGGGCAATGAAGCACCGGAAGTCTCGATCCCCGGGGAAATCATCCCGGCGGACGAGTTCTACAGTTATGACGCCAAGTATCTGAATGATGCGAGTCAGTTGCTGATCCCGGCTCCGCTCGACGAGTCGGTTGGTCGGGAGGTTCAACGGTTGGGCGTGGCCGCCTACGAGGTCCTGCAGCTGGAGGGGATGGCGCGAATCGATTTTCTGCTCGACCGGCAGTCGCTGGAGATTTGGATCAACGAGGCGAACACGATTCCGGGCTTCACTCGGATCAGTATGTATCCGAAGCTCTGGGAAGCCTCAGGACTGCCCTATTCGAGACTTCTTGAGCGGCTGGTTCAGCTCGCGGTCGAGCGTCACTCCAGGCGTTCCCGGTTGAAAACGGATCGGGTCTGAATTCGAAACCGGCCGGCACTTCTCGGACCGGTTGCGGCCTCAGGAAATGGTGGCCTTGGCGGCCACGGGTCTCTTGATCGTTGTGGTGCGATTTGATATTGTTCTGGGTATTGAAGATAGTTAGATTTAGACCGTTAAGAATCTACAATCATCACCCAAAACCGCAATTCGAGGAGGTAGCGAAATGGATGAAAGGGCGGCCAAAGAGTATCTTCTGAATCACGACAACAATTTTCGACAGTTGGCTGAACAGCATCAGGCCTTCGAAAAAATGTTGACGGAGTTTACGGAGAAGCCCTTTCTTACAGCGGACGAGCAAATGCAGGAGACGGTCATAAAGAAAAAGAAGCTTGCTTTAAAGGATCAGATGCAAATCTTGATCGAGCGCTACCAGACTGAGAAGACCGTCAACTAGGTTTGCCAGTTAACTCGCATTGGCCTACCGGTAAGAACCAATCGAGGATCGTTCTAACCGGTAGGCTTTTTTGTTGCTTTCCCCTCTTCCAACCTCCTAGATTATGGTTAAGGACGCTTTCTACTTCATTATTCCCCTGGCCGCACTGGCTGTGGCTGCCTATCTGTTCGATTTCCTGGTGTTGGCCGGGATTCTTATGGCACTGGCCGCCTTTGTAGCCTTCTTTTTTCGTAACCCTGATCGGACGATTACTGACGATCCTACGGCGATTGTCAGCCCTGCCGATGGGAAAGTGATCATCGTTGAGCCGGGCGAGGAAGGGACCCAGTTGTCGATCTTTCTCTCGGTGTTCGACGTGCACGTGAATCGTGCCCCGATCGCAGGTGTGGTCAGATCGGTCGTTCATCATTCAGGCCAGTTTCGACTGGCGTGGGATGAGCGCGCATCGGTTGACAACGAACGGGTGGTGATCAAGATCGATGGGGAGCACTCACTGACGTTGGCCCTGGTGGCGGGCCTGGTGGCTCGTCGCATCATTCCATGGAAAAAGGAAGGTGAGACCGTTAGAATAGGAGAAAGATTGGCATTGATACGGTTTGGCAGCCGCGTGGACATGCTGATTCCGAAATCCGCTGAAGTGCGTGTGAAGAAGGGAGATCGTGTCAGGGCGGGAAGTACTGTTCTAGCGAATTGGAGACAGCGTCTTTGAAAGGTGTGAGAGCTGTGGGTTCGGGTCGCGAGCGAAAGCTGCGCCGAAGTATCTATCTTTTGCCTTCGATGTTCACCGTCGGGAACATCTTCGCCGGCTTTTATGCGGTCATCTCCACGCTCCATGGCGATTACGATAACGCTGCAGTCGCCATCGGAATAGCGGTCGTGCTGGATGGGCTGGATGGAAGGATCGCCCGGCTGGCTGGCGCGACGAGTGATTTTGGAGTCCAGTTGGACTCGCTGGCCGACGTTATCAGCTTTGGGATAGCGCCGTCCGTTCTCATTTACTCCTGGGGACTCGAGGACCTGGGGAACTTTTCCCGGCTGGCGGCTTTCGTCTTCTTGATATGCGGGGCGATGCGCCTGGCCCGTTTCAATATACAGACCCGGGAACTGAAGCATTTTGCCGGGCTCCCGATTCCAGCTGGAGCGGGAATGATTGCCGCCACGGTTCACCTGTTCAAGTTGCCGCCCGAATCAGACATCCTGAAGATCTGCCTGGTGGCCATGACCTATCTGCTCGCTTTACTGATGATCAGTACCTTACGGTACCCTTCCATGAAGCATCTGCCCTTGACGCGAGGACGGTCACATTTGAACGTCCTGTTCCTCGCCCTGGTCCTGGCGGGTGTGATCTGGTACTCCGAGCCCGTGTTGATGGGGATAGCCGTCGTCTACGTTTCCAGCGGCCTGGTGACTCGGGTTTATCAGATGTTGAAGTATCGGTCAAAGCATCCAGATGCTTATGTGACGCAGCCGGAACGTAAGTAGTCCGGGTCTCCTCTCTCCGGGACTTTCCCGGTCCAGCACTGTAATTCGATGATCCAGACCTGTGAAGCCATCACCTTGAGAACTTACGCTTTCGGGGAAGCGAACAAGATCGCTGTGTTTCTGAGCCGGAATCAGGGTCTGGTGCGGGGCGTTGCCTATGGTGCAAAGAAGTCACGGGCTCGCTTCGGAGCAGCTCTCGAGCCGATGACGCAGGTGCGCATTTCGGTTAAGCGTAAGGAACATGAAGATTTGGCTGTAATCCAGAATTGTGAGATTATACGGGCGACTCCAGCCTATGATCTGGGTTGGGAGCAGAACCTGTATCTGGGTTATTTCGCTGAAGTCCTTCTCGAGTTTGCCCGCGAACAGGTGGAAGACGAGAGGCTGTACCGGCTGATCTTGGCAGTACTGGGGGCAATCGAGTCGGTGCCAGCTGAGGTCCTGGCCCGTTACTTTGAATTGTGGGTGCTGCAACTCGAAGGCGTGTTGCCGCAGTTGACCGCTGTCCTCTCAGCGCCCTTGGCTGAGAAGACCGGTCGGATGTTGAAGTTGCCGCCGACTGAACTGCATCAGGTGGAGATGAGCCCGGCGGAGTTGAGCCAGTTAGAATCCGCTGCGGAGAAGTTGATAGAATACCATCTCGAAAAGCCGCTCAAGGCGAAGCGGATGCTGAAAGAATTATTGTGAGGAGCGAGTAGACAGAGGAAATTGATCGACAAGTAGTCGGGAACGAAGGTCTCGTGTAAGCGCGCTCCGATAGCCTGATTACGAACTCTTATCCGAACCCTCGGATTGGAAAGCCAATCCCGCGGCTGTTATCAACCCACATCTCCATTGGTCCTGAGCTCTTAAACTGGGTAGGGGACAGGTGTTGGATGATTGCAACCCGCTTGACTGCTCCACAGGGTCGAGAATGCAGACATTTCAAGAGATCATACATACGTTGTCGGAGTTTTGGATGGAGTATGGCTGCGTCGTACAGCAGCCTTATGACGTCGAGGTGGGGGCGGGAACCATGCATCCCGAGACCTTCTTTCGGGTCCTGGGGCCGCAGCCGTACAAGGTAGCCTACGTCCAGCCTTCGCGTCGCCCGACCGACGGTCGCTACGCTGAAAATCCGAACCGGGTCTTCCGCCACCATCAACTCCAGGTGATCTTGAAGCCGGCACCGGACAATATCCAGGAAGTCTACCTGGAGAGCTTGCGAGCTCTGGGAATTCCCCTGGAAAAGAGCGATCTCCGGTTTGAAGAGGACAATTGGGAGAGCCCGACACTGGGAGCCTGGGGAATCGGCTGGCAGGTTCTGCTCAACGGTCTCGAGATCACGCAGTTCACCTACTTCCAGCAGGCCGGTGGGCTCGATTTGATGCCGATTTCGGGAGAGATCACCTACGGTTTGGAGCGGATTGCGACATTTCTGCTCGAAAAGGACAGCGTCTATGACCTGCCCTGGAACCTGGAATCGACCTATTCGGACGTCCGGAAGCGGGAAGAGTACGAGTTTTCCAAGTACAACTTCGAGGTGGGAGACAAGACCCTTCTCTTCAGGCTGTTCGACCTGTATGAAAAAGAGTCCTTGAACGCGTTGGCCGCAGACTGTGTTTTACCGGCTTACGATTACTGTCTGAAGTGTTCCCATACCTTCAACCTGCTTGATAGCCGGGGAGCCATCAGCGTCACGGAACGCGTGGGCATCATCAATCGGGTGCGCAACCTTGCCGTCAAGATTGCTCACCGCTATGTGGAGACCAATGAGTAACAAGTTCCTCTTCGAGTTGGGTACGGAAGAGATCCCTGCCGATATGATCAAGCCGGCGCTGGGTCAACTCAAGGAAGGCTTCGAATCCCTGATGACCGAGCATCAGGTCGAGTGGTCCGAACTCGAGACCTTTAGTACTCCCCGAAGACTGGCGGTGCTGGTCGCTGGACTTCCCGATCGTTGTCCCGACCGGGAAGAGGTCCTGACCGGACCTCCCAAGTCAATTGCATTCGATGACGAGGGTCATCTGACCCCGGCCGGCCGCGGCTTTGCCAGGAAGTTCGGTCTGGAACTCGAACAACTCGAGACCGTACACAACGAGCGTGGTGAGTATCTGGCTGCCCGGCGAAAGATCGTTGGGGACGCCGTCCCCGAGATCCTGGGCCGTGCTTTGCCGGGGCTGATTGCATCGATTTCCTGGCCGAAGAACATGTACTGGCGGGAATCCAGATTCCGCTTTATCCGCCCTCTGCGATGGTTTCTCAGTCTTTGGAACTCCGATGTCGTCGAGTTTGAACTGGAGGGGGTGGCAGCGGGGAGGGTCACGCGAGGTCACCGTTTCCTTGGTGGAAGTGAGATTGCCGTCGATCATGTCGATGCTTATCGCGAACTGATGCGGAAGAATTTCGTGATTGTCGATTCCGCTGAACGTCTGGACCGAATTGAGCGGGGTTTGAGTGAGGGTGTCGCAGGTTACAGTGTCAACCCCGACGCAAAGCTGCTCGAGATCGTCGTTCAACTCAACGAGTTCCCCTCGGCTCTAACCGGCGAGTTTGATCCCGCTTTTCTCGATATCCCAGAAGAAGTCCTGATCACGGTGATGAGGTTCCACCAGAAGTACTTCTCCCTGGCTGACGAGAAAGGCCGACTTGCTCCCTATTTCCTGACCATTGTCAATACGGACGGAGACCCCGAAGGGACGATCCGCAAGGGACACGAAAAGGTGCTGCAGGCGCGTCTGGAAGACGCGGCATTCTTCTGGGAAACCGACCGAAAGTCCCGGTTGGAAGAGCGGGTGAGCGCTCTCGACCACGTGCTCTTTCAGGAGAAGCTGGGAAGTTATGGCCAGAAAACCGAGCGCATCGGAAAGATTTGTGCAGCCCTGAAACCCGGACAGGAACTGGCCCAGGCCGCGAGACTCTGTAAAACCGACCTGACAACCGATATGGTTCGTGAATTCCCCGAGTTGCAGGGTGTGATGGGAGGTCTGTACGC
The DNA here is from genome assembly GCA_020350445.1 of Acidobacteriota bacterium. Classification (GTDB taxonomy): domain Bacteria; phylum Acidobacteriota; class UBA6911; order RPQK01; family JAPXNP01. The sequence goes on from CP070717.1 coordinate 3,714,556, forward strand.
TCGAAGTGAAGGACTGGAGGAGTCGGTCTGGAAGGCGATTTATGAGCATTACCTGCCGGTATCGATGGAAGATCAGCTGCCATCGTCTGAGAATGGAGTGCTGCTCTCGATCGCGGATCGCCTCGATACGGTCGTTGGCTGTTTTGGAATCGGCCTGATTCCGACTGGTTCCAGTGATCCGCTGGCCCTGCGCCGCCAGGCCCAGGGGTTGGTGGCCCTGCTGTTCGGGAAAGACCTTGAGCTCGATCTGAATTGGCTGGTCTCGGTCGCCCAGGAGAATTTCGTGACTGAGAAGCCGGCGGAAGAGACGCGGGCCCAGGTCCTGGACTTTCTCCGTCAGCGGGTTCAGTTCATTCTGCAGAAGGAGGGGATTCCCTCCGATGTCTTACGTGCTGTCTTTGCGGCAGGCCTGAGTACCGTTCCCGATGCCTACCGTAGAGCGCTCGCCTTGTCCCGATTGAAAGGGGATCCGAATCTGGAGGCCCTGGCCGTTGCCTTCAAGCGGACGCGGAACATCCTGGAAAAGCATGCCCGGGAGATTCCTTCATTGCGGCCCGAACTCTTTGTCGATAAAGAGGAGAAGCTTCTTTATGAAGCGTTTCTGGACCTGAAACCGAAGGTGGAAAGGTCCCTGGAAGAGAGAAAACCTTTGGCAGCGCTGACTGCGATGGCTGCCGTTCGAGAAACCGTCGATCTGTTCTTTGATCGAGTATTGGTAATGGCTGAAGACGTCGAGGTGAGGCACAACCGATTTGCCCTGTTGCGCTCCCTGGCCGACGTGTTCATGTCGATCGCCGATATTTCAGAAATTGTCCAGCAAGGAGGACAGAATGGGAGTTGAGAAAATAGAGATTAGAAAGCCCGAGGGAAATCTCGGAGTTCTTCTGGTTGGTCTTGGTGCCGTCAGTACCACCTTTGTAGCCGGTATCGAGGCGGTTCGAAAAGGTCTGGGGGAGCCTTTCGGCTCACTGACGCAGATGGGAACAATCCGGTTGGGCAAACGAACTGAGAAGCGGGTGCCCCGGATTGCCGATTTTGTGCCTTTGGTCCCGATGGAGGATCTCGAGTTCGCAGCCTGGGACCCTTTTGAGGACTCCGCCTACGAGGCAGCGATCAAGAGTGGTGTGCTCGAAGAGCCCCTGCTCGAGAAGTTGAGACCTGAGCTGGAGGATCTCAAGCCTTTCAAGGCCGTGTTTGACAAGCGTTACGTCAAGAAGCTCGACGGCACCCATGTCAAGCAGGGGAAGACCAAGATGGATCTGGCCGATCAGGTAATCGAAGATATTCTCCGTTTCAAAGAGGAGAAGAAGGTCGATAGTCTGGTCATGGTCTGGTGCGGAAGCACCGAGATCTTTATCAAGGCGCAGGAAGTTCACGCTTCGGTTGAGAAGTTTGAGGCCGGCTTGCGCGCGAACGACGTCAACATTCCCTCGAGTATGGTCTATGCCTATGCCGCTCTGAAGCTGGGTATCCCCTTTGCCAACGGTGCCCCCAATCTGACTGTGGATGTGCCCGCCATGCAGCAGATGGCCCTCGAACGCAAAGTGCCGATCTGCGGAAAGGACTTCAAGACGGGGCAGACGATGATGAAGACCATTATCGCGCCGGGTCTGAAGGCGAGAATGCTGGGACTGTCGGGCTGGTTCTCAACCAACATCCTGGGTAATCGAGACGGTGAAGTCCTGGACGACCCCGAGTCCTTCAGGACCAAGGAAGAAAGCAAGCTGTCGGTGCTGGAATACATCCTTCAACCCGATCTTTACCCCCAGCTATACAAGGATTTCTACCACAAGGTCCGGATCAATTATTACCCGCCCCGCAAGGACAACAAAGAGGGTTGGGACAACATCGATATCTTTGGCTGGTTGGGTTACCCGATGCAGGTTAAGATCGATTTTCTCTGTCGCGACAGCATCCTGGCCGCGCCGCTCGTGCTCGATCTGGCGCTGTTTATGGACCTGGCGAGACGGAGCGGGCTGGCTGGTGTGCAGGAATGGCTCTCGTTCTATTTCAAGAGTCCCATGACGGCTCCTGGCCTCTATCCCGAACATGACCTTTTCATCCAGTTGATGAAGCTGAAGAATACGCTTCGACATATCGCTGGAGAGGAACAGATTACCCATCTGGGTCTGGATTACTACGACTAAACTGAAGTGCCCTCCAGGGCTCTGAATCATAATCGAATACAAGGGAGAAGATAATGTCTAACAAATGGGTCTATCTCTTTGAAGAAGTTGAAGCGGCCGAGAAGCTCTGCGGCAGTTGGGAAGGCGTAAGGGCATTTCTTGGCGGTAAAGGGGCCAACCTCGCTGAAATGACCCGGATCGGCGTTCCGGTTCCTCCTGGCTATACCGTCACAACGGAAGCTTGTCTGGCGTACCTGGAAGATTCCTCCATCATTGCCGAGTTCATGGCTCAGGAGAGAGCGGCAATGGAAAGGACGGAGGAACTGACCGGGAAGAAGTTCGGCGATCCCTCCAACCCCCTTCTCGTTTCCTGCCGTTCAGGTGCGAAGTTCTCGATGCCGGGCATGATGGACACCGTCCTGAATCTTGGCCTTAACGATGAGACGGCCGCAGGCATGATCGAGTTGACCGGTGACGAGCGCTTTGTCTACGACTCCTATCGTCGACTCGTTCAAATGTTTGGGTCGGTTGTTCTGGACCTGGATGATGAGTTGTTCGAAGACGCAATTGACGAGCTGAAAGAAGAGCGCGGCATCAAGGATGATACCGAGTTGACCGCTGAGGACTGGAAGGAACTCACTTCGACATTCAAGGGCATCATCGAGAAGGAAGGCCTGCACTTCCCGCAGGATCCTTACATGCAGCTGCAGTTGGCCACGGAAGCCGTGTTCAAGAGCTGGAACGGTAAGCGGGCGATCGATTATCGCAACGCTGCCGGTATCTCCCATGACCTGGGAACCGCTGTCAACATCTGTACGATGGTATTCGGAAATATGGGTTGGAATTCGGGAACGGGTGTGACCTTCACGCGGAATCCTTCCAACGGTGAGAACAAGCTTTATGGCGATTACTTGCTGAACGCCCAGGGTGAGGACGTTGTGGCCGGTATCCGCAACACCAAGCCGATCGAAGAACTCGCGCAGGATCTGCCCGAGGCTTACGTGGAATTCGAAACCATCTGTAAGAAGCTCGAAAAGCACTACCTCGAAATGCAGGATGTCGAGTTCACCATCGAAAAAGGTAAGCTCTGGATGCTGCAGACTCGTGACGGAAAGCGTACGGCTCGTGCGTCGGTCAAGATTGCTGTCGATCTGGCCAATGAAGGCCTGATCGATCGCAAGACCGCGGTCAAGCGTGTGAAGCCGGCTGAAGTCGATACCCTGATGCACCCCACCTTCGATCCGGAAGCCAAGAAGGCTGCCGCGGCCGAGGGCAAGTTGTTGAGCAAGGGTGTCAATGCCTCACCTGGTGCCGCTGTGGGTGTCGTCGCCTTTGATGCCGACCTCGCCGAAGAGTGGGGTAAGGCAGGTAAGGCTGTCATCATGGTTCGCCCCTTCACCAAGCCCGATGATGTCCACGGAATGCTGGCTGCCAAGGGAATCCTGACCAGCGAAGGTGGAGCCACCAGTCACGCCGCGGTTGTAGCGCGTCAGTTTGGTGTGCCCTGCGTTTGCGGTGCCAGTGACGTGAAGATCGATTCCAAGGCGCGGGTGTTTACCACCACCGGTGGCGCAAAGATCAAAGAGGGCGACTGGCTCTCGATTGATGGTACGACCGGAGAGTGTTTCGTCGGTCAGATTCCAACCGTCAGCCCGAAGTTTGAAGAGCAGACGGATCTGTTGACACTGCTGTCGTGGGCCGATGAAATGCGGAAACTCCAGGTCTGGGCGAATGCAGACTATCCGAAGGATGCCGAACGGGCCCGTTCCTACGGTGCCCAGGGTATCGGGCTCTGCCGTACGGAGCACATGTTCTTCGAAGAGGAGCGTCTTCCGATCGTTCAGCGGATGATCCTCTCTTCGGATGAGGAAACCCGACAGGCTGCTCTCGATCAGTTGATGCCGATGCAGCGGTCCGATTTCGACGGTATCTTCCGTTCAATGGACGGCCTTCCGGTCATCATTCGTCTGATCGATCCTCCGCTGCACGAGTTCCTGCCCGACCAGGAAGCGGTCTTCGAAGAGGTCCTGTCCAAGAAGATCAAGGGACAGACCGAAGGACTCAAAGAGAAGGAAGTCCTCCTCGAGAAGATCCGCGGCCTGCACGAGAGCAACCCCATGATGGGTATGCGGGGCGTCCGGCTCAGCATCGTGATGCCCGGTCTCGTCAAAATGCAGGTTCGGGCCATCTTCGAGGCCGCCTGTGACGTGGCCAAAGACGGTATCGTTGTGAAACCGGAAGTCATGATTCCACTGGTTGGACACGTCAACGAACTGAAGGTGATCCAGCCGACACTGGAAGCTATCGCAGCTGAAGTGATGGAAGAGAAGGGAATTGAGGTCGAGTACAAGTTCGGTACGATGATCGAGATTCCGCGTGCGGCATTGACGGCCGATCAGGTTGCCGGAGTCGCCCAGTTCTTCTCCTTCGGGACCAATGACCTGACCCAGATGACGTTCGGGTACTCCCGGGATGACGCGGAAGCCCGCTTCCTGCTCGAGTATGTCGAGCAGGAGATCCTCCCCGAGAACCCGTTCCAGAGCCTGGATCAGAGCGGTGTTGGCCAGTTGATGGAAATCGCTGTGTCAAAGGGTCGTGGAACCCGTCCAGAACTGGAAGTCGGTATCTGCGGTGAGCACGGTGGCGATCCGAAGTCGATCGCTTTCTGTCACAAGTTGGGTCTCAACTATGTGAGCTGTTCACCCTTCCGGGTTCCGGTCGCTCGACTGGCTGCTGCCCAGGCTGCCCTGAAGTAGTCGACCTTCACTGGAGAGAAAAATGAAAGGCCCGGTATCCCTGATGGGGTGCCGGGCCTTTTGATTGTCGAATGACAATTGACAATTGACGATTGAGGAACGACGAATTACGATGGACCGTCTCTTTCCTGGTTGAGTTCTCCGGTAGGATCACTGACTCGAGCCCTTGAGTTCATCCAGTTCTTTGCGGAGTTTCCTGACCTCCTTTGCCAGTTCAGGCAGAGACTGCATGATGATGTAGTTCTTCTTCCAGACAGAAGTCTCGAATTCCGGCGAACCTGAGATGCTCGATCCCGCTTCTACGGACCGGGCGATGCCAGTCTGAGCTGTCGCGATTACATCGTCTCCGATTGTCAGGTGACCGGCTGCTCCAACCTGCCCAGCCATCATCACGCGATTACCGACGTGTGTGCTCCCCGCAATGCCGGTCTGAGCCGCCAGAACACTGTCTTCCCCGACGGTCGATCCATGTCCGATCTGGACCAGATTATCGAGTTTTGTTCCCCGTGCGATCCGGGTTTCCCCGACGGTCGCCCGGTCGACGGTTGAATTGGCACCAACTTCGACATCATCCTCCAGGACGACAATTCCCGACTGCACAATCTTGTAGTAGGAACGGTCTTTCCGAGGGGCGAAGCCGAAGCCGTCCGCGCCGATCACAGCGCCATTCTGGAGGATGACTCGATGTCCCAGTTGACAGAATTCCCGGACGCAGCTGTTGGAATGGGCGGTAAAATCGTCGCCGATCTGGGCATGCGGATAGATCGTTACATTCGGATAGATCGTTGCGCGGTCCCCGATGTGCGCCCCTTCGCCGATGACGGCATTGGCCCCGATCGAAGCATTGTCTCCGATGACGGCTGTCCGGGCGATCGAGGCGGTGGGATGGATGCCGGAGATCGGCACTGGAGGAGCATAGAACAGCTCAATCGCCTGTGCGAAGGTGAGGTACGGGTTTTCTGAGACGAGTGTTGGAGCGGTTACTTCGGGCGTGTCTTTTCCGACAATAATCGCACCGGCCCGGCTGACCTTCGCCCGGCCGATGTACTTCGGATTCGAGACGAAGGCGAGTTCATCCGGTCCGGCGTCCTCGACTCCCGAGACGCCCGTGATCTCGAGGTCGCCGGGCCCACGCAGTTCACAGTTCAGTTTTTCGGCAATGTCCTTCAGTTTCATCTCTCCCCGCTTTCCACAAGAAAATCCTTACAGTGAGTAATGATAACCTAACCTATCCCTTTAAGCAGAACTGTAGGGCGGTGAGGGAGGCACGGATCCGAAGCGACGGAACGGGTAATGGTGGTGTTCGGACGGGCTGAGAAGGGTAAGCAATACGGATAGATAAAAGGTACGAGGTCCCGACTCCGGATGTCCAAGGGTGGAAGGTCCGCAAAAGCTGCGGGCAAAGTCAGCCTGGCGATTTTGATCAGCCGAGTTCTGGGGCTCGTGCGCGAACAGTTCTTCGCCAAACTCTTTGGAGCCAGCCTCTACAATGATGCCTGGTTGGTGGCCCTGCGACTGCCAAATCTCATGCGCGATCTGTTTGCCGAAGGTGCTCTCAGTTCGGCCTTTGTCCCCACTTTCACGAGCCATCTGAAATCGGGCGGTCGGTCGGAAGCGTGGCATCTCGCGAACCTGGTCGTCACTGCGCTCATGATCCTGCTGGGACTCGTGACCGTGGTTCTGTTTCTCTTCTCGGAGTTCTTTGTTCATGGTCTCGCCGCTGGCTTTGCGGAAGTTCCCGGGAAGGTAGCGATTACCTCGACATTGATCAAGATTCTCTCCCCCTTCCTGCTCTTCGTGGCCCTGGCTTCAGTGGCGATGGGTGTGCTCAACACGCTGAATCACTACTTCATCCCGGCACTGGCTCCTGCTCTGTTCAATCTCACTATAATCCTGTTTGCAATCTTCGCTGCTCCCGCCTTTGAAGCCCGAGGCATTCTGCCGATTTATGCGATGGGCTTTGGCGCACTGGCCGGCGGACTGCTTCAGTACGCCATACAGGTTCCGCTGTTGCGTAAGGAGGGCTTTCGATTCCGCTTTAGCATCGATTTCAAACACCCCGGTATCCGTCGAATCCTGAGGCTTCTCGGGCCGGCCATTGTCGGAGTCAGCGCCGTTCAGATCAATGTACTGGTCAATACTCAACTCGCCTCCTTCCTGCAGGACAATGGCCCGGTTTCGTGGTTGAGCTATGCCTTCAGAATCATCTATCTGCCGATCGGGCTTTTTGGGGTTGCTGTTGGAATCGTCAATTTGAAAGAGGTCTCGAGTCATGCTGCCCGGAAGGAATTCAACGAACTGAAGGAGACCGTCGCCAACTCGCTGAAACTGGTTGCGTTCTTAGCCGTGCCATCGACCGTCGGGCTGGTTGTCCTGGCGAATCCGATTGTCGATGTTCTTTTCGAGCGCGGGGATTTCCTGGCGCGGGACACGGAGTTTACCTCCTATGCGTTGATGGCATATTCCCTCGGGCTTTTCGCCTACAGCTGCCTGAAGGTCTATGTGCCGACCTTCTATGCCCTCAACGATACTCGGACCCCCGTACGGATCAGTTTGACCGCGGTGGCAGTC
>CP070717.1:3722108-3738533 GCA_020350445.1 Acidobacteriota bacterium
GGAAGTGATGGGTAGGGTCTCATTACTGAATTTGAGCCCACTCAGGGATATGCCGTTCATCTAGAAGGCGAGGTAACCGCAATGAGAGTCCGCCAGACTAAAGGAACTGGGTGAGAAAACTCATTAGGCCTAACAGAAGTTCGATCTTAACCACTGAAGCGACCTGATCATCTCAAGCGTTAGGCTGTCCCGATAAAAGGGAGTACATCCATGTCCATCGAGGAAAACAAACGGCTCGTTCGCAGGTACTACGAAGAAGTCGTGAACACCGGGAACGTGGAAGACATAGCCGAATTCATTTCGCCGGATTATGTCGAAGTTCATGTGAACAAACGGTATTCCCTCGGCCTGGAAGGGGCCACGAAGCACGTACTCGGCGTCCGCGAGACTTTCCCCGATCTGCATTTGACGGTTGAGCGGCAAATCGCGGAAGGTGATTGGGTTGTCACTCAGGTCACAGCGCACGGCACGCATCAAGGCTCGTGGATGGGGATGAAGCCGACAGGCAAGACTGTCGAAATCACCAGCGTCAACGTTGACAAGGTCGTTGACGGCCGCATCGTGGAGCACGGCGGAGCCGCCAACATGCTGGAGCCACTGTTGGAGATCGGGGCGATCCAAGTGGGAGGCCGATGAGACACTCAGTGGTACCCAACCAGACGGATGCAGACGACGTCTCAGCATGGACCGCCAGAAGGCGGCACCTTCCTCAGTTGACGGTTACCGACCGCTGCTGCAGGAGATCGGCCACCAACTTCAGCAGGTCGTCCGGCTCGATCGGTTTGCTGAGATAGCCTTCAGGCGGGGGAACCTGGCGGCGGGTTGAGATGAAGCGGCGGAAGTCCTCCGAGATACCCGTAATGATGATAACCGGTATATCCCGGTACTGTTCGGTTTCCTTGACGAATCGGTATACCGCAACACCTGATTTCTGCGGCATCGTGATGTCGAGGGTGATCAAATCGGGCGGTTCTTCCCTGATCAACTGAAGGGCCCGCTCGCCGTCGGCAGCACGCTCGGTCCGGTACCCATTATCTTCCAGAACGGTTGCGATGAACAGGACGGTGTCAGGCTCGTCGTCAATCACGAGGATCTTTTTGCGTTCCATTAAGATACTCCTTGTCCCGGAGCTTCTTCGACCTTGGGACACTCTTTCTTTCGAGATCGCGGAAGTCTGACTAGAAAACGGGTTCCCTGCCCAACCTCTGAACTCAGTTCAATTACACCGCCGTGCGCGACGGCAATCCGGTTGGCGATAAAAAGACCCAGGCCCGTGCCCTCGCTGCCCTTTGAAGAAAAGAACAGACTGAAGGCCTTCTCACGGGTCTCTCGATCCATGCCGATTCCGTTGTCTTGAATCTCGAATTCAACACAGGTGTCGGTACCTCCGGTGCGAAAGACTATTACATGATCTGACTTTCCAGTATCGATCCTGCAGGCGTCCGCGGAATTCTCCAGAAGGTTGACGAGAAGGGAACGGATAGCCTGTACATCGCCCTCAAATTCGTCTCCGGATTCCCTGAAATCGGTATCCAAACGGATTCCGAGGTCTTCGAGCCGAGACCGGAGAAGTTCTGCAACCTCGTTCGCCATGTGCTCGGCAGAAAGCGGTTCCCAGTTGGGAACTCGGGGCTTGGCGTAGTACAGGATGTCTGAAACCATCGTCCGAATCCTGGCGACATTTCTCTCGACAAGGTCCCAACCCTGATGGACACGATCCATGTTCCCCTTCTTGAAGCCCGTGTTCACCAGATACATTCCACCCGCCAGGCCATTCAGGAGACCTTTGAGCCCGTGCGATATGGACCCGATCAGAAGACCCAGCGTCGTTAGCTGAGTTTCCAATTCCCTGATCTGCGTGATATTGGCACTCATCTCCATGACACTTGCAATCTTGCCGGCTTCATCGTAAATCGGAGCCGCTGTGACGAGAACATGAAGGGGTTTGCCCTGCGGGGAAGAGACAACTTCCTCGCGGGTCCGGACCTGCCCGTCCCGGAAGGTCTCGCGGATGGGGCAGGGGATGCATTCCTCGCTGCGATGTTTGTATGCCTTGTAGCAGTAGCGACCCAATGATGCTCCGAAATCCTCCCGGAAGGCCCGGTTGGTCTCGGTGATGCGAAGGTCTGAGGTCTGAATGGAGATGTAACTGGGCACCTCCTCGAAAAGAACCTGGTAGCGTCGACGGCTCTCCCGCAACTGGTCTTCCAGTCGCTTAATCAAAGTGACGTCGGTCGACATTTCCATGACCTGAGTTATTTCGCCGTCCCGATTGGGCAGAGGCGTCGCCTCGACGAGCACCGAGATCTCCCGACCGTCCAGACTACGCACTGTTTCCTCGCTGCGATGGGGGTTTCCATCCCAGAAGCAACGTTCAACTGGGCAGACCTCACATTTTTCGGAGCGGTGTTTGTACACCTGAAAGCAGTAGCGGCCTTCCCAGTTCCCGAAATCCCGCCGGAACTTCTGGTTGCCCTGGACGATACGGAAATCCTTGTCCTGCACAGTCAGATAGCAGGGAAGTGCGTCGAAGTAACGTTCAAAGGGGTTTTCCATTTATCCCCCTCCAAGGCTCACCTTCAGTGAACCTTGATTTCCAGGATCTTCCGAACCGCCAGGATTAACTCCTCCTCCTCAACCGGCTTGTCGAGATAGCCGTCAGGAGGTGCGTCCATCCGTTCGTAAATCAGTTTTCTCATTTCGGGCCGGCCCGTAATTATGCAGATCTTCAAGTCGGCAAGATCGGACTGCCCGCGCAGAATATCGAAGATTTCAGTCACCTCACGACCGGGCATCGCCAGGTCGAGCGTGAGGAGGTCGGGCTTGAGCCGCTTCGACAATTCCAGCGCCGCATCGCCGTCTTCCGCTGTGTGGACCTCCGCCCCATGATCTTCCAGCACGCTCTTCAAGTAGATCACCTGATCGGGCTCATCATCGGCCACGACGATCTTGCGGCCGGTGAGAACCGCGACTTCGGCTACTTCCACCGCCGGTACGGCTGGTATCCGCTCTTCGATAACAAGGGCCTCGGCTACCAGATTGACGAGTTGGGTCACCTTCATGTCGAGTTTGTAGTGACGGATCAGGTCGGTCAGGCCATCCACACAGTTGTGACATGAAGTCACGACGACTGCAGCTCCCGTCTCGCGCAACTGTTCAGCCTTGACCTTGGCCGAAGTCAGCCTCTGCGCGGTGTATTCGGACATCGACATGGCGCCTCCGCCACCGGTGCAGCAGAAGTTCTCGGCGCGATTGGGGTGCATCTCTCTGAAATCCGCACAAACCTGTCGCAGCAGTTCCCTCGGTTCCTCCGTCACTCCGCAGCTGCGGGCCATGTTGCACGAATCGTGATAAGTCACCGGCAGACTGTTCCGGCTCTTATCGACTTCGATCCTGCCTTCGGCGATATAACGGAGCATGGTGTCGATCGAACTCTCCATCCGGAAGCCGACATCATACTTCGCCCAGTTCGGACCTTCGCACCGGGTCGAGCGGAATCCATGTCCGCATTCGGAGATAACCAGCCGCTTTCCGCCCAGTTCCTCGACCTTTTCATACAAGCGGCGGGCGACGGCGCCTCCGAGGTCATCATCCCCGGAAAAGAGTCCGAAATTGGTCATATCCCAGCCTTCGCTGGCCATCGTCCAGTCTTCCCCAGCAGCCCAGAAGATCTTGGCGGCATCCGCAATTGAACGCGGGTCATACTTCACTTCCCTGGGGTTGATGGCGTAAACCACCTCGCAGCCGTGCTGGTCCACCGGGATTACAGCAGCGGGATCTTCGACTTCATCCTGCAACTCCTCCGACATCCATTCCAATGTCTCGAGGTAGTCTTCCTTGAGGACCCCCATCTGATTACCGATTTCCCACTGATCTTTACTCACATGCGCCACCCCTTCCGGCATGACACCAACCGAGACCAGCAGCCCCCGGGCCATTCGATTGACCGTGGCGAAGTCGACACCCATAGGGCAGTTAAGAGAACATCGCCTGCAGTTGGTGCACTTCCCAAATGCGATGTCCTTAAGTTCCTCCAGTTCAGCGTCGGTCAGTACGGTACCGGCCTTCACCCACCACGGGAAGAAACGCCCTGTCCAGTCATAGTGGTGTTTGAATATGCGCCGGATGCGGTCCGCCTTGTACGCCGGAGCAAACGTGGGATCCTCGGGGTTGGCCAGCACATAGTGACAAGAGTCAGTGCACAGACCACAGTGCACGCACCCGACAAGGGAGCCTACCATCTGCCGGCTGAGCTTTTTCCCCATTCGATCGATAACAACTTGAGCTTTGTGAGATCTACTGTTCTCACGCATTCGATTCTCCCTTCGCTCAGGACGTTAAACGGCCTTTGCCTTGGACCCTGTGTGCAGGGGATAGACGCCACGGTATCCCATCGACTTCCCCAGGTAGTAGCGGGTGAACGGATAGTAGAGGTAATGAGAGATCTTGCTGAAAGGCACATACACCAGGAAGAAGGCTGTCAGCAGGAAGAACGCCAGCAGATGCCATTCTCCGGCAGATGTGTCGTTGGGAACAGCGAGGAAAGCGAAAAAGAACCAGACGGTCAACAAGATCAGGGAAAAATAGTCATCCGGTGAACTGATCGCCCGCATATGTGGGCTGCTCACCCTGCGGATAACTCGAAGGAGACCGACGAAACAGGCCACGCCGATCACTACCTGTAGAAGCAAGACCAGCGGCCCGTTTTCGAGCAGGCTGGGTGCGTAGGGAATAATGAAGGAGAGCCCGATGGATGCTACAACACCCAGATGAAAGACCACGAATTGCCCGTACATCCAGAGATGCTTCCTGCTACTCTCCATCGACCAGGGCATAGCGATATTGGCCCAGGAGTAAAGGATACCTTTGAGAGGTGCCCGGCTGTCGCGAGCCCCCGTCGGCTGACGTTCCTGAGAAGCCTTGAAGCGAAGTAGCCATCGGATTCTCAGTACGTAGACGAGTCCCATGAAAACCAGAGCTATCTCCTGCAGCGTGTGCTCGGAAAAATACAGAACGTCGCTCATCCTACTCACCCTTTCCAGCTTGAATGCACTCCCTGAAGGCTTTCTCTTCGTGGGCATCGGCAACACAGATGACAACTCGCTTGAGGACTCTCGTTTCGCTGAGAAAGGTAGTGATTTCCGGGATCATTACACGGGCACAGACATCCAACGGGATACCATAAAAGCCGGTCCCCATGGGGGGGAATGCGAGGCTCTCGAACCCCCGGCTTTCTGCCTCTTTCAGCGCACTGTAAATTGTGTTGGCGAGCTTGCTCTCCAGTTCCGGTTCCTGAAATCGCGGCCCCACCGCATGGATGATCGCCTTTGCAGGCAGGGCACCTGCGGTCGTCACGATGACCCGTCCAGTCGCCAGTGGGCCGCTGCCGTCCAACTGCTCTTTGATGGCCGGCCCCCCTCTCACCGAAATCGCCGTCCCGAAACCTGCTCCGAGGGAAAGATTCGGGTGAGCGTAGTAAATAAAAGCATCCACTGCCAAGAGCGTGATATCACCCCTGATCAGTTCAACGGCTCCAGCCGCTAATATTCCGGATCCTTCAGGCATAGATTCACCTCAAGCGTGCTTTCTAGTACTGAGTTGCTATCGGGGCACACCGTTGCCTTGCCCTCCCAATCAAGCCTGCCATCGGCCTCGATGGGATAACTCAACTCTACAAATCCTATGATTTCGTTAATTAGCATGAAAGTCAATCCAGAAAACACTTAACGTTCATTCACATATAAATAGACTCGAATTCTCGGAAGGATTTGAAATCAAGAATTTGAAACACCTTAAGGAGAAGCGTCTCAGACCGATGGTTGGGATCTACTCGATCGTCGGCCGGTCGTGGTCTACACTGAGTGGAAACAACGGATCCGGCTCGTCTCAGTCCGTTGAGAGACAAGTAGAGAGAAGCGGCAATTGGAGGTAATCGATGGGTCACGATCAGAAGCCTTTGAAGGGACAGATTGCGTTGGTAACCGGGGCTGGAAAGGGAATCGGGAGGGCTTGTGCTCTCGCCCTTGCCCAGGCCGGGGCAGATGTCATTCTGGGACTGAGGAACAGCAATCTCCTCGCGGACAGAGAGGAATTTGAAGCGACTGGGAGTAATGTATTGCCCGTGCAAATGGACGTCTCGAAACTGGATGAAATTCGAGATGCGGTAAGTGTGGGGCATGAGCATTTCGGAAGGATTGACGTACTGATCAACAATGCTGGAATTGGAGCGCCCAATCCGGCGGAGAAGGTCACAGAGGGGGATTTTGACGAGACTCTCGATGTGAATCTGAAGGGGACGTTCTTTACGGCCCAGGAAGTGGGCCGGATCATGATTGCTCAGGGGTATGGCCGGATCATCAATATCAGTTCACAGGCGGGTTTCGTGGCCTTGCCGACCGAATCGATCTACTGCATGACCAAGGCGGCTCTGGTCCATTTGACCAAGTGTCTCGCGCTTGAATGGGCGAAGTACAACATTACGGTGAATGCGGTTGCGCCAACCTTTATCACCACGCCAGGAACCAGGAAGTGGTTGGAAGATCCCGAATTCTATCAGTCGGTCATCGACCGGATTCCGCTTGGCCGGGTTGGCAAGACGATGGATGTAGCGGAACCGGTTGTGTTCCTGGCAACACCTGCGGCGTCGATGATCACAGGTGCAACCCTGATGATTGATGGGGGCTGGACAATCCAGTAGGTTCAATGGCAGGTGCTCTTGCTGGTAGCAAACGGGGGGGACTAAATACAGCTGAACCTGATTATCAAAAGGGGGATTCGATGTCTCGCTTGCCAGGTAAAGATGGACGCTTCATCAATCACTGACGTCGATGCTATCGGCATGAGGACGGGATTCCGGCATTGGGAGGAATAGGGCTTTTTGAACGTAATTGAACAGGCACTCGTTTCCCGCACCGGCAAAGCATCAGACTGCGAAGACGCTCTCTGCGTGACGGATTGGTTCGTCTGCGTGGTGGATGGAGTTACCTTCAAGGGTGCAACGCTAGTACCCGGGCCGGCACCAGGTCGCATTGCCGCGGGCCTGATTTGCGAATGTGTCGAGCAGTTCCCGTTCGACATTGACTTTAGAACGGCAGTCCATACCCTGACGGTCCGCATTCAGGAGTTCTGTAAGACATTGCCGGCTGCAGCACCGGGGGAAGACTACCGCAAACACATCGCTGCCTCGGTGGTGGTGTTGAGCCGGCACCGCAGGGAAATCTGGTCTGTCGGCGACTGCCAGATCCTCATGGCGGATCGCATAATCGTTAACAGAAACAATCTGGATTCCGTGGCAGCGGATGCCCGGGCGCTCTATCTGGAAAGCGAACTCCTTCGAGGGAAAAGCATTCCGGACCTGCTCGGGCACGATACTGGACGGGACTTCATTCAACCACTGCTGAGCAGGCAGCATGAATTCTTGAATCTCGAAACACCGTCTGAGTTTTGCTACGCTGCCGTCTGTGGAGTGCCGCTGCCTGAGAGGTTAATGATCCACCCGATTGGGATCCCCACTGATGTAACAGAGGTTGTCCTGGCAAGTGACGGATATCCTCACCTTGCTCCTACGCTGGAAGAAAGCGAAAGACTGTTGAAGAAGGCAATCGAGGAGGACCCACTGCGTTTTCGCAAGGCCAAATCGACCAAGGGAATGCGGACGGGCAATGTATCTTTCGACGACCGCTCCTATATCAGGGTGCTCCTGTGAGGTAATCCTGGTTGGGATCACCACGAAGAGGCAGTCTTCCGAGAGCTCTTCAAGGAGCCTCTTGCCTCGGGAGGCGCTTTGGCCGCCCTCGACATCAGAGGCGGGCGGTTCATTGGATCATCGCGGTTTCACGGCTACAGCCAGGTAAGAAACGAGGTGGAAATCGGCTGGGCCATTTAGAGAATGATCGTTGTGCCCGGCCGCGCCAGCCAGAAGAGCTGGCGGGCGCTTTCCGGATCCATCTCAATCCTCAAGGCCCGGCTAGCTAAGGATGTTTCATCGCCCCACCAGTACCCCGAAAGCGCTGTGATCTGGAGCAGGAAGGCGCGGAATGAGTCGAATACTCCGTCACCCTCACTGTTTTGGACCCAGATGTAGGACTCATTCGTGAGCCGGATCAGAAACGTGGACGGCATGTCTTCAACCGACTGAATTTCGTCTACAGACTCGACCGCCCCGGTTGTGTCCACGGTAAGTTTGTCGACCTGTTTGACCACGGGGGTAAAGCTTGAAGCAGGACGCACCTCGAGGATCTGGGAAGCCACCGGAGAATCCGCACCCAGTCTCTGCAGTGACAGGACCGGAAGCGAAGAAACATCCAGGTTTGCGATGCTAACGGTCAAAGCTGCCTCGGAAAGAGTGAGGTAGACCCCGCCCTTCTTCGCCTCCTCCAAGCGAAGCTGCAGTCTGACAAGCTGAAGCTCTTCCTCCTTCTCAGCGATGGCGGGAGCCGTCAGCAACAGGAGGGCCTGGAGAAACGCCGTGGCTAACAACTTGGCTTTCATTCCGAAAAAGGGGCTAGAAAATGTATACCTTTGTTCCAATCGGGACAGTTTTGGCAAGTTGGATCAATTCCTTACTGTCTAAGCGCACACAACCATGGGTCACGTTCTTACCAAGCATCCTGGTATAGAGGGTCCCGTGAATGAAATACCCGTTTCCGATCCCCAATGCATATTCCCCGAGTACGCCGTACTCGAGTCTTTCTCCATCGTCAGCGGGGATTGCTTCACCCTCTTCGAGGAACGCCCAGTCGGGCTTTCTCCAGACAGGATTCGCTGTCTTGGACCTGATTGAGAACTCACCTCGGGGAGTCTCGAAAGTCCAACTGCGATCGCCGGAAATCAGGGTCTGACCGGACCCGGTCGAGCAGACCGCCTCCATTTGAAGCTCACCATTCTTGAAGAGGTACAGCCGGTTCGCCGCTGTGTTGATCACAACATAGAAGCCCCGCGGGGAGAGTCTTCCCAGTTCCTTTTCCAGCTTCGCCAAATTGGCTTTGGCCTGCCCACTATCGACGGGCTCTTCCGCCTCCGCCTGAGTCTGGGGACTCTGCTCACCACACCTTGCCGATGAGATCAAGATGAGAAGAAGGATGGTGCTCAACTTGTGACTGGTCATCGCGAGATTGCCCCAACAATCGTCACTGGCATACCCGGCTTAGCCAACTGAAAAAGATCTTCCATATCCGCGTTTGAGAGTGCGACACAGCCGTCCGTCCAATTCTGTCCGGTCCCGCCATCCCCATGAATCTCGATCAATGCGCCGATACCCACGCCTGGATCAATTTCACCCGATTCCTTCGCCAGCTTAAACAGCTTCCGGTCACGAGCATTTGGATAGTCCAGAAGAAGCGCACGGTGATACTTCGTCCGGCCCCTGCCCTTCTTCAGGACCACCCGGTACTCCCCTTCAGGGGTAGCGCCGTCTCCCTGCATCTTCTTATCATCGATCCAGTTCCATCCCAGTTCTACCGGGAATTCACGAATTGGCACACCATGTCGATACAGGATCGCTCGATAATCGGCTTTGACAACAACCAGTGTGTCGATTCCTTCCTTGACAGATCTTCGCACCGATCGATCGAACCACTCGTGCCACATCTCCATCAACACCGGATCCCTGAATCTCCGATCTGCCAGATCCAACTTCTCTTCGAGAACGGAGTAGGTTTCCAGGAGAGATTCGATTCGGTTCTCAGCATCGATGAAATCCCCTCGCCTCCAGATTTCCCTGGCTGCATTCAGCTGCACTTCTGCCAGCGTCAGGACCTCACGGGCATCCTTCTTGAGTTGACGGGAACGGATCATCGAAAGTTGACCTGCGACGGTCTCCAGTTCATCTTTCTGCGATTTCCAGAGAAAGAGTTTGCGACGGCTGATGTGACGGAGAAGCAGATCGGCCCACTCCTCGCTTTGATCTAGTTCATAGAACAGAGAGGGAGATCTCAAGAAGGAGAACTGATTTGAGGCGCTGGAGTAGCGTACTCCGAGATGGGCAAAATCTTCTTCGAACCGAATGACCTCTTCAGGTGAATAAGGGGCGAACCGGTCGCTGAGGAGTTGCCCCCTCATTGCCAGCAATCGCCCCCATCTTTCACTTGGCAGATCCTGACAGCTCGTCATTGCTAAACAGCAGAGCGTCAACAACAGACGAGTGGACATCAGGTTGTTTACCGGCGTCCTCTCTTCAGAATGGCGGTCTCGATCTCAGCCGAGATCGCCTCTGCTTTCGTGACAACAGAACGAAGCTCATCGCGAGCGGTCATGTATTGACCGGCGTCATAGGAAGCAGACGCAGCAGTAAGCGCTGTTCCAAGGCCCGACAGGTCACCCTGAAGCGCCTCGATGTCAGCCTTTGTTCCCTTGCCCTTCGGAGCTTTCGCCAGCATTTCCGTGGCGGTGGCAATGGCAGCTTCAGCAGCCAACTTCAACTCTTCACATTCCAGCTTGACCTGCTCTTTGTTCGCCCGAGCAGCTTCAGCAGCTGCCGTACCCTTCGCCTCGGCATCCGCCAGCAACTTCTTCGCCTGGTCAAAGTCACGAGAGAGAGCAAAGGCCTCGTCCTGTGCGCTCAGCTCAGCAGCAGCAGAACTCATCAAGTCCTCCGCCGCTTTTAATTCATCAGGCGCATAGACTCCAGCCTCAGCAGACACGGCGTTCTTCACCGCTTCCTGTGCTGCATTCAACTCAAGCTCCGGTCGCTGTGCGCAACCTGCCGCGAAAACAACAAGACCCGAAACCACTAAAGCAAGACTCTTTAGACTCTTCATTATCTTGGCTCCAAATGAACCGATGAAGGCGGCACACGTACATCGGGACCTGGCAACGGTCGCACCTGCGATGACGTGAGATTCCAACGAAACTCTGTCAATACACCTCGACTCTGTTTTAGAAAGGGAATATTGAGAAAGGTTACAGTACGCCAACCTGAGCAGTTTTGTACTAACGATCTGAAGCTCCGTTGTCTCCTGCACGTTGGAAACACGCCTTCAACACAGAATTATACTCGTGACATTTCAAGAAATCAAAATGAATCGATGGATATTCATCGCGATTCAGGCAGTTCGCAACCCGATTAGCATACGATTCGATAAAACTGTGAAAGTCGGGTCTCCCCGACGAAGAAATAGGGTGATAAAGTTTTGCTTGTGCGAGAGTATTTGACTCGAATCAAGACAGGATGCGTGGAGGAGAGTGATGAAACCGACCGTCAAGCCGAAGAATCCTAACTTTTCATCAGGGCCTTGTTCCAAGTTTCCCGGTTATTGCGTGGATGAGCTCAGAGGAACGCCGTTGGGTCGTTCTCATCGCAGCGCGATTGGCAAAGCGAAGCTGGCGGAATCGATTGACAAGACGAAGCAGATTCTCGGGCTTCCGGCGGACTATCGGCTCGGAATCGTCCCGGCATCTGATACCGGCGCATTTGAAATGGCGATGTGGTCGCTGCTGGGTCCACGCGGCGTGGACGTCTTCGTCTGGGAGTCCTTCAGCAAGGGCTGGTCTGTAGATATCACTCAACAGCTGAAGCTGGAAAACGTACGGGTTTTTAAGGCGGAATACGGCCAACTCCCCGACTTGAGCGACGCTGATTTTAACAACGATGTAGTCTTTACCTGGAACGGCACAACATCAGGAGTGAAGGTGCCGAACGGGGACTGGATTCCGGATGATCGCGCCGGTCTCACATTGTGCGACGCAACCTCAGCAATCTTCGCCATGGACCTCCCTTACGAGAAACTGGATGTCATCACCTATTCCTGGCAGAAGGTCCTGGGCGGAGAAGCGGCCCATGGTGTCTTGATCCTTTCTCCCCGTGCTGTTGAACGGCTCCTCTCCTACGATCCACCCTGGCCGATGCCTAAGATTTTCCGGATGAAGAAGGGCGATGGTTTGAATGAAGGCATCTTCAAGGGATCGACGATCAATACGCCGTCGATGCTGGCCAACGAAGACTACTTGGCAGCACTGCGCTGGGTGGAGTCGGTCGGAGGTCTGGCTGGACTGATGAAGCGTAGCGACGCCAATCTGGCCGTGTGGGAAAGATTCGTAGCCGCCCATTCCTGGATCGACTTCCTCGCTGAGAAACCTGAGACCCGGTCGAACACGAGCGTCTGCCTTAAGCTGGGTCTTCCGGCGGATAAGGTCAAACAGCTTGTCCAACTTCTCGACAGCGAAGGAGTAGCCTACGATTGCGGTTCCTATCGCGATGCCCCGCCCGGACTGCGCTTCTGGTGTGGTGCCACGGTGGAGGCTTCAGATCTCGAAGCGGTCACGGCCTGGCTGGAATGGGCCTACAACGAGGTTAAGTAGCGCCACGTTCAATTCCCGAAGGCAGCGCAACCCACTCTTCCGGGCCCAAGCCGGAAAGCTCAGCCAAGGATTCTTTCCTCTCAAAACCGGGCAGGCGGCCCCAATCGATTGACTACAGCCCTGAGCGGAGCCAGGCGGAAAACGTGTTGTACCTTGCTTTCCTCTGTTGTAGTTATATAGAAGCATTCTGAACTGCTGGACCGACCGATACTTATCTGGACGAGTCTCCCTGGGGGGGTGTCTAATGCAACCGTTCGCTCCGTGTCCCTGTTCTGCTTCGACAAAGACAGCATCGAAATCGGCGTTCTTGCTGGTGGTGTTTTTTCTCCTCCTGTTTTGGCCCCCTGTCTTGAGCGCTCGGGCAATCTCATCCAAAGCTCCTGGGTCAGACGAGACGTTCCGTTCGACAGCTTCATTCAGGATTGCGGATTTGGGACGGGCACACCCGCTGACTTGGGATTCAAGTTTTTCTCCGAGTCATTCCGATGTATTGGTCGAAACTCTAGGGAATCCACTCAGCTTCGCCCTGGGTGATTTCGATGCCGATGGGGCAATGGACTGGGCTTCGGGATGGGCGTTTAACGGTCGAGGTTATCTTATCGTCCAGTATGGAACCATTGGTGACAGCCCATTTTGCACAGCAGCAGGCAAGGGTTGCAATCCGAAACCGACCTTCTCTGACGATTCTTCGGTTTTTTTGACGATCCCATTGGAGTTTGAACCGGTATTTCTAGTAGCAGGCGACTTTGATGCTGATGGCCGAGACGATCTGACAGCAGCCGATCCTGAAAGAGCCGCTCTCTGGAGATATTCGTTCGATAACAGCGGAGAGCTTCAAGACCTCAGTGAGCAGCCACTCGGTGGACAAGTTACAGCTCTGGTGTCAGGGGAGATCAACAGGAGAGACGGTTTTGAAGATCTGGTGGTTGCGATCGAATCAACCCAAGGTGCAGCAATCCTCATTTTCGAATCGCCAAGCGGTTCCACTGTAGCTGAGTCTGAGATCTTGATGTCTGGAATCGTGGATTCTCTAGCACTCGCTGATTTCGATCGAGACGGGCTCTACGATATCGCATCAAGCTCAGAGACAGACCTGACGATCACCTGGGGGAGACCGCGATTTCCGAGAACCTCCGCTTGGACCCGGCACCCGAATCGAGACCCAGAGCAATCTCGGATCGAGTTCACATCGCCAATCCGGGCAATCGTGGCTGGAGACTTCATCGGAGATGAACGGACTGAAATCGCGACACTCTTCGAGGGTGGAAAGATTGAGTTTGTCGCGTTTGAGGGACGGGGAACTCCGACAAGGATGGATGCCGCTCCCTTACCGGGGCCACACATACCGCAATCCCTCGCCTATTCTGAAAATCGCCCTGCTGCTCGAATCCCTTTGGCTGCTACTCGACTTTCTTCAACGCAGAATGATGATCTTGTCATATCCACTCCCGGCTCTCATCAGATTCAGATCATCCGATTCGTAAAGGGAGCAGCAATCAAGCCTGAGTCAGCTATTCTCAACCTTGACTCAGATGTTATCCGAGTTCTTCCGGGAAATCTCGACCGAGATCCCTTCAAAGACCTTGTTCTGTTGCAGAGTGATGGTACGGTGGGCTGGATCACGACGACTCTGCAGAGTTCCTTCAAGGTTAACTCACAGGGGGACGAGGAGGATGCAGACCCGGGCGACGGAGCATGCGATGTGGACCTGGCTGCGGCAGGCCCTCAATGTACCCTGCGGGCAGCGATTGAAGAAGCCAATGTTGATCCGGGCTTGGATGAGATTACATTCACCGCAGGGATTGGAACATTGAGCCCCCAACTCTCTCTCCCGGCCATCAAATCCGCTGTGATTCTCGATGGCCTCAGTGAACGCCAGGACAAGGTCGAGATTGATGGCAGTGGTTTGCGCGCCGACACCTTCGGCGGAGTGATCGATCTGCGCGGTGGTTCCAGTGTAGTTTTCGGACTGGTTATTAACCGTTCTCCCCGACCAGGCATTTCCCTGCGCTCAGGTGGACATACGGTAGAAGAGTGTTTCATCGGTACCGATCGATCCGGAACCGTACCGCTTGAGAATTCCGCTAACGGCATAACGGTATATTCCTCAGACAATATCCTCCGGGGGAACGTCCTTTCCGGTAATCGAGGTGATGGCATTGAACTCAATAGTTCTGCCACCTTCTCGGGCGTTAAGGCAATCGCCGACCGAAACCTGATAGTGGGCAACTGGATCGGGACAGATTCCTCAGGCACCATTGCGATCCCCAATGGGCAGGGAATCGAGATCAGAGGAATTGACAACCAGATCGGCGGCTCCGATTCGGAAAGTCGCAACATCATCTCGGGGAATAGATCCATAGGGGTCTTCATTAGCGGTTTTAGTGGAAACAAGATTCAAGGGAACTTGATAGGACTGGACGCATCAGCAAGCCAGGTTCTTGGGAATGGCGAGAATGGCATTGAGGTCAGCGGTGAAGGCCATTTGATCGGAGGTCTGGAGACGGGACAAGGGAACGTCATTGGGGGAAATGGCTTTGAAACAACCTGCAGGTTTCCCCAACTGTTGACCTGTCTTCGAGACGACGGGATCCATGTTCGAGGAAACTCGACTCGAGGGATTCTTATTCAGGGCAATTACATCGGCACAAATGAGCAGGGGGATCAACTTCCCAACGCCGCGAATGGGATTGGGATCCAGGGGCCGTCGACGACTGAAGTCGGAGGGGAAGATAAACGAGCAGAGAACCAGATCCGCTTCAACGGCGAACATGGCATCCTGATCGATGGCTACAGCACTAGCTCCAACAAGATCATCAACAACACGATCGAGGCAAATACAGTAGATGGTGTTCACATCATTACGTCGAGCCTGAATGAAGTACAAAGCAACACGATCAGTCAAAACGGTAAGGGTGGAGTAGTTATCTGTGGATCGGGCCCACCTTTGGGGAATTCTATCCTTGGAAACAGCATTGATTTCAATGGTTCACTGGGTATTGACCTGCAAGGTGGTTACTGCGGCGACGAAGGGGTCACGCCCAACGATGCGAGCGATATCGACGACGGCCCCAATGGGCTCCAGAACTTTCCGACCTTGATAAGGGTTGGGGAAGGTTCGAACGTTCAAGTCCAGCTCAGCTCGAAACCATCAGCAACCTATCGGGTTGAGTTCTTCTCAAGTGAAAGTTGTGATGACTCCGGCTTCGGCGAGGGAAAGATCTTCCTGGAGTCTCTGTCCCTTACGCTGACAACAGATCAAAATGGAGAGGCAAGTCAGGTCATCACAGCCCCCTCAGCGGCGAATCTAACTGCAACAGCCACCGAATTCATTCCCTCCGAGGACCCAGATACGCCCGGAGGGATGATTCCTGGAAACACCTCGGAGTTTTCAGCCTGCCTGGCTGAGTCGACGACTAAGCCGTTCCTGGTCAACTCGACTGGAGATTCGCCAGATGACAACGCCCAAGGTGAGAGTTTTGACGGCATCTGTAGCACAGGGAAGAAGCTCTCAAATTCAAGCCAGCCCTGTAATCCCACCATCGAAGGAGACTGTGAATGCACGCTTCGAGCTGCCCTCCAAGAGGCAAATGCCCGGGAAGGCGCAGACCAGATTCACTTTGGAATTCCGGAAAGCGTAGCGGAAGCAGACGGTACCTTTACGATCTACCCCGACAGCGTATTGCCTCAGATCACCGATCCGATTCAGATCGACGGCTTCACCCAGCCCGGGGCAAACCCGGATGCAACGAGCCCTCAGCCCTGGAAACTCTTCGAAATCAAGATCGTGCTGGATGGTTCACGGGCAGGAGCCGAAAGCGACGGACTCACAATTGACACGTCGGATTCGACCGTTCGGGGTCTTGCTCTCCATTCATTTGGAAGACACGGCATCACGATTTGGGGGGCCGATAACAATCTGCAGAAGAATCACATCGGGATGGATGCTTCTGGTGTTGAGGCACAGGATAAGGGAGAGGGTACGATTGGAGTCTGGCTCCTAGGCGCCAGACAAAACAGGGTCGGGCCGGAAAACATGATTACCGGATTTGGAGTCGGTGTTCAGTTACAAGGCCAAAACGCTACGGGGAATCAGATTGACGGAAATCTGGTGGGCGCCGATCAGAA
>CP070717.1:3738633-3752796 GCA_020350445.1 Acidobacteriota bacterium
CATCTTCAAGTTCAAACGCCGGAAGATGTATCGGAAGAAGCAGGGGCATCGCCAACTCTTGACTTCGGTGAAGATCGAATCGATCGAAGCCGCTGGTTCGACCGCTCCCGCGAAGAAGGCGGCCGCGAAGGCGAAGGCCGAAACGGCTCCAAAGGCGGCCCCGAAAGCAAAGGCCGAAACGGCTCCAAAGGCGGAAAAGAAGGCAGCCAAGAAGCCTGCCGCTAAGAAGCCCGCTGCCAAAAAGGCTCCCAAGAAGACTGCGAAAGCTGAAGAAAAGCAGGAAGAATAACCATGGCACATAAGAAAGGTCTGGGAAGTTCCAAGAACGGACGCGACAGTAACGCCCAGCGGCTCGGTGTAAAACGATTCGATGGCCAGTTTGTAACGGCTGGATCGATCCTGGTACGCCAGCGTGGCACACCGATCAAAGCTGGAGACAACGTAGGACGGGGTAAGGACGACACCTTGTTCTCGACCGCTGATGGACTCGTGAAGTTTCAGGATCGCGGCCGGTTGGGCAAGTTCGTTCACGTCGTTTCCGCTAACTGATTCTGCTTTCCCTCGGGCTGGTGCTCGAGGGAATCCCCCTTCTTGCATCCACGTTCGTCGGGGTACTCCCTGCCCTTAGATTTTCACTTCTGAGCATGTTCGTCGACCGAACCAAAATCTATGTGATAGCAGGAGACGGGGGAGACGGCTGTCTCGCCTTCCGTCGGGAGAAATTCGTCCCGCATGGGGGGCCCAGTGGTGGGGACGGTGGCGCTGGCGGCAGCGTCATTATGCGGGTTAATCCTCACCTCAATACCCTTGTTCAGTTCCGGTTCAGCCAGCATTTCAAGGCTGCCCGAGGCCAGCACGGCTCAGGGAGCAATCGTCACGGTCGGAATGGCGAGGACAAACTGATCGAGGTTCCAGTCGGGACACAAGTCCTCGATGCCGAGTCCGGCGAGCTCCTCTTCGACTTCACCGAACCAGGTCAGGAATTCGTGATCGCTAAAGGTGGAGACGGCGGACGTGGAAATGCCCGATTCGCCACCTCTACGAACCAGGCTCCCCGCCGGCATGAGCCGGGATGGCCAGGTGAACAGAAGGTGGTCATCCTCGAACTCAAAATCCTCGCCGACGTCGGGTTGATCGGCTATCCAAATGCCGGGAAATCGACCTTGATTTCAAGGATATCCGCAGCCAAACCGAAGATAGCAGACTATCCTTTTACGACTCTTTCCCCTCACCTGGGGGTCGTGACCTTCGACAATTTCGAAAGTATCGTCGTTGCCGATATCCCCGGGTTGATCGAAGGCGCCCACTCCGGAAGCGGCCTTGGCGATCAGTTCCTGCGCCACGTCGAACGCTGTCAACTCCTCGTCCACCTGGTCGATGTCAGCGGGTTAGGGCAGGATGATCCCGTGCAGGCGATGGATAGTATCAATCGAGAGCTGCGACTTTACGATCCTGAACTCGGTGAGAAAACCCAAATCGTTGCGGCCTCGAAGATTGACTCAGCTGAACCAGCCCGGCTGGACGCACTCCGCGATATTTGTCGGGAAAGGGGCCTGGCCTTTTTTGAAATCTCAGCTGTGCGCGGTGATGGTCTCGACCAGCTCAAATCAGCTTTGGTCAATAGCCTGAAGGAAGACCAGGTTTGAAGATTGGCGTGCTCGGTGGGACCTTCGACCCCATACACCACGGTCACCTCTACATCGCCAAGAGTGCAAAGCACGTCTTCGGGCTGGACCAGGTACTGTTCGTCGTATCGAACTACCCCCCACACAAAGGGCCGCGCTCGATCAGCGATGCCTACCACCGTTACGCGATGACCGCGTTGGCCCTTTCTGAGTCGGAGGATCTACTGGTTTCGGGGGTCGAACTCACAAGGAGCGGGCTTTCGTACACAATTGATACGATGACCCAGTTGAAGAAGAAGGATCCTTCAGGGCAGCTCTGCTTTATCGCCGGAAGCGATTCACTTGGCGAAATCCACCTGTGGAAGGACTATGATAAGCTTTTTTCCAGGCACAGTCTGGTCTTTATTCAGAGGCCCGGGGCCGAAATAGCGTTGAATCGCTTGGACTTATTACCAGAATATCGAGGTCTGATTTCAGAAGTCGGGGCGGATGATTCCACTGAACTCAGCCCAGGGAGGTCATTCCTCTTGAATTTGGCCCCACCCCCCATCAGTTCAACCGAAGTGAGGAACACTTTCCGCAGCGGCGGCGTCCCGGGTGATGATGTCATTCACCCGCTGGTTTCTCACTACATCAGAAAACATCGGCTATATCTATGAAAGAAAGGAACACGATCAAAAAGGTCTACGAGTCGATCGAAGAGAAGAAGGGCGATGCTGTTCTCATCTTGGATATCTCCCGGATTTCGTCGTTCGCTGACTTTTTCATTCTCTGCCAGGGATACAATCAGCGCCAGAACCAGGCGATCTGTGACGAAATTCGAGAGCGTCTGAAGAAGGAGGACAACCTCAGTCCCAGCCATGTCGAAGGCTATGAGACGGCGGAATGGATCCTACTCGATTACCTCTCGTTCGTGGTCCATATCTTCTCCCCTGAAGCCCGTGAGTTCTACAAGATAGAACGATTGTGGAACGATGGTGAAGCTGTCGCGCCTGAAGCACTGAGCGCCTGACCTCGCGCTCCATTCAGAAAGCGAGAACTTGATTAACGCTCCAAAATCCTGTATACGAATAGGACTTTTTTGTGCGGATAAGATTTCTGTGGATCGGAGACACGAAGAATTCGTTCTACTCGGGGTTAGAAACGGCATACCTCGAGAGGATCAATCGATTTGTTCCCAGTGAAGTCTCGAGCATCCCAGAACAGAAGAAGTCGGACAGAAGAACAATTGCTTCTCAACTCGATAAGGAGAACCAGCGGATCCAAAAGAGGCTCTCGAATAGAACTTTCTTGGCAGTGCTGGACCAGAGAGGTCAACAAGTGACAAGTCGAGGCTTGGCGGAGAAACTCAACTTTTTGATGAATAGTGGAACCTCCGAAGTAACCTTTCTAGTTGGAGGGCATATAGGGTTACCCAAAGAAACGATTGGCAGGGCCAACTGGCAGTGGTCCCTCGGGAAGCTGACGCTACCGCACGAACTGGCCCGAGTAGTCGTACTTGAACAGGTGTATAGGGCATTCAGTATCTTGAAAGGGCTGCCATACCATCGATGATGGAGGATACATGGATAAGAAAGAGCTAGAGAAGTACAAGGAACAGCTATTGGCTGCGAAAGCCAACGTACTGAATAGAGTTCAGAAGACTGAAGACCACGGCCGTGAAGCGAATGAAAAGGGTGAAGCGATGGACCTTGCAGATAAAGCGTCCAGTTCATACACCAAGGAGTTTCTTTTCAGTATGAGCAATACGGATCGTAAGCTGCTTCACGAGATCGATGAGGCTCTCGAGCGGATTGAGGACGGTTCATACGGCTACTGCCTGCACACCGGAGACCCTATCGAGCCAAAACGGCTTCAGGCGATCCCATGGGCGAAACTCTGCATCAAAGCCCAGGAACTCGCCGAGAAAGGCCTGCTCCGCATCTAGATCTTCCACGCCACTGTTTTGAGAGAAGCCCCTGGCTTTGACTCGTGTTCCCGGGGGCTTCTCCTGTGCTTATTTCACATCCCTATTCGCACATCGTCCCTGCGAGACGTAATTAGAGACATGTGGAAAGGATTCTTCCGATGTCTCGCCCAAGCCACCCTCTTCCCTGAAACTTGTGTCGCCTGCGAAAGCTGGGTCGTGAACCGCGACTTCATCCCCCTCTGCCCTGCATGCTCCCAGCTCGTCGCGCCAATCCGTCACCCTACGTGCTGTGTCTGTGGGATTCCTTTACCCGGAAACCTCTCGGCACCCCTGGCGGAGTGCAGGAGCTGTCATTCGGGGACCTTTTCATTCCACCAGGCCCGGGCTTTCGGACCCTTTGAAAAGACGCTGGCCCAGATCATCCGTGCCTACAAGTTCGCGGGGCGCAAGCGGCTCAGCATCCCCTTGGCAGGCTTGCTGCTTCGAATCTTCCAGGAAAAGCCCCTGGAGAATGGCATCGACTGGATCATCCCAGTCCCTTCTCACATTGACCGCCTTCAGGAGAGAGGATTCGATCATGTCCGACTGCTTGCGGAGAGATTCGCCCGGAGTACGGGAATCCCAATCTTCACATCGCTGAAACGCCACATTGCTACCAGTCCGCAGGTCGGTCTTTCGATGAAAGAGAGAAGGAGGAACCTCCGCGGAGCATTCCGCCTCAATGATCAATCCCAATTGTTCAAACGCCGAGTCATTCTGCTCGACGACGTAATGACAACAGGAACTACCGCGAATGAAATCAGCCGGCTTCTACTCCGCCAAGGTCACGTCTCGTTCGTTGGAGTCCTCACAGTGGCCCGGGCCTGTAGACGCTTCACGTAATCCGCTGGGCGAATCGCCAACAGACCTATTCAGTATCCTCGGCGATGACCAGTTCGACCGATGGGAGAGGCGCCGGGAGTTCGGGAATACTGCCTGAAAAATAGGCTCTCATCGCTTCATACTCAATCAGAGTGCGATCTTCCCGGTCCTGGCACTTCGCTCGAATAACGTGGTAGAGAAATGCCATCACCACCATGAAAGCCTGCGCGGTATCGGCCTCTTTCTCACTCGGGAAAGGGTACTGGAAGCAGATGAAGGACTTGGGATCCCGGACGGAGAAGTATTGCTGCAGCATAGCTTCGATTCCAGACGCGTGCTCGATCCCGGGGAATCGCATCTTCGTCGACAACATCGGCTTCGTCCGCCCCAAAAATCTGGAAAACAGGGCCCGATGGGTCCGCCACAGACTCCGAAAAGCCTGCCGTTCCGCACTCCCCCAGACGACAAATCCAACTGAAAAGAGGCAACTCATTGTCGGCTGGATCAAGAACTGCAGGTGAATTCCCGCCGAATCAGCATCATCCACAAAGGGGTCTGGGCCCACTCGCTTGAGGAAGTACTCACGCTGGGGGAAGAACTCGAGAACCGTGTTACCGGCAATGTTGAACCGAAATTGATTATTCTCCCGAAACTCGGGGTCAAAGACTTCAGCCGGTTCGATCACCAGAGCATCGAATAGATCCCAGAGGACGTCATAGAGTCCATCTTCTGGATCGTTGATAGCACTGTAGAAATCATCTTGGTCGGCTGACCGGAGAACTTGGTAGTAGTGAGAATCCATTCTTGCTGGCCCTTGAATTCACCTCAATCTGACTGACTATTCTGCATTAACTTGAAGTTGACCGTGAACGGTGCTGAGGCCTACAGCCGTTTTGCCGAATTCGAAATGGTTTTCGCCAGCCGGTCGATCCCTTTCGTTAGGGAATCAAAGGAAGGATTCTGCAACTCCTTCACGCCAACAACTCGGCTCATATCCTGGTTGTAAAAGGAAGTGAGCCCCTGGTTTACTGCAGTGATACGATCCTGCAACAGCTGGGCCAGGGCTTTCATTTCGACCAATGAATCGGCTTTCTGATAGGAAGGAACCTTGTCATCCTTCCTCTGGTCGATGAACTCTAGAAAATCATCCTTTCGAATGACCTTCGCCGCTGATCGAATCTCCTTGACCTTGGCCTTGACCAGGACCTCGAATTCCGCCTGGGCCAGTCGCCCTGCCTCGTATTCCGTGATCAGTTCCTGCAACTCGATTCCCAGCATCGACAACAGATCCGCTGCCTGCCTGGATTCTCTCAAAGCAAGTTCGACCGAGCGCTGCGTCAATGGGGAATCCCCCTGAGCATACCTCCAAAGGTAGCTATCACCAGGCAAATACCAGAAGCGGTGCATCAGCCGATCAATATACATCGCAGTCCGATACCAGTTGTTGTAGGTAATCCGCCCCTGGGGGGTATAGGTCTGGACCGGCACCGTCGGACTAGAGCTTCCGGGCATTGAATTCCGAGAACTCGGGACCGATACCGTTCCGGCCGAAACACTCGGAGCGGGTCGATTGCGGGTTGCAGGCCTGGAAACAGTCGTACTCGGCTGTACCCGAATCCCTGAAGGGCGTGGCTGAACCGGTCTCCGATCCGGACCACTCTGCTGCGAAAAGCCAACCACCGGAAGGAAGCCAAAGCAAATAAGGACCGCTATGAGTCTCCTAAATCGCATCCGCCCCTCCCTCTCGAATCTGGGCATGCCATAATGACCCTCCTGCCCCAAACGCATAATCTTTCTAGATGTTAAGTTTAGCAGGAAAGGTTCATCGACGCGAACCCTGAGCAGCCCCAGAACCTCCTGACTTCCCGTATCTAACTGCCTGCACGCGCGAGGGATGTGCTATAAAGCCTAAACATATGGACGGTCTAAACTATCAGCTGGCACTCGTCGCTGCCGCCCTGTTCCTGGTCTTTCTCAATGGATTCTTCGTTGCGGCCGAATTTTCCATTGTTAAGGTTCGTTCCACTCGTATCGAGGAACTGATCAAGACAGGCAAGAAACGGGCGACTCACGCTCAAAAACTTGTACAGAATATGGACGAGTACCTCTCAGCCACGCAACTGGGAATAACCTTGGCCAGCCTGGGGTTGGGATGGATCGGCGAACCGGCGTTCGCAGAACTCTTTCAACCGCTCTTCGCGCGTTCCGGATTCCTCGAGCCGATCCTGGCCCATAGTCTCGCCCTGGCCACTGCGTTTGCCCTGATAACATTCCTCCATATCGTTTTGGGGGAACTCGCTCCAAAGTCGCTCGCAATCCAGCTTCCAGAACCCGTTGTATTGGCGACTTCTGTCCCGATGATCCTGTTCTACAAGCTGTCCTACCCGATGATTTGGTCGCTCAACTCAACAGCGAATGCCTTTCTAAGGGTTCTTGGCTTCAGTCCGGCCTCAGAAGCTGAGTCAGCGCACTCGGAGGAAGAACTCCGAATGCTGCTGGCCCATTCGAAAGAGAGAGGCATTCTCGATCACGATGAGCAGCAGATTCTGGAAAGAGTATTTGAATTCGGTGATCGATCAGTCCGGCAGATCATGGTTCCCGCCAATGAAGTCATCTACCTGGATACAGGACGAAGTCTAGAGGAAAACCTGGCGATCGCACAGAAATACCAGCATACCCGGTACCCACTCTGTGAGGGTTCGCTCGACCGTGTTATCGGAATCATTCATGTAAAAGATATCCTCTGGCGGCAACAGGAACCTGCCCCTCAGGTTGATCTCGAATCGATTATGAGACCGGTTCGCTTTGTCCCGGAAAGTAAGCTGATCAAACCCCTCTTGAATGAATTCAGAAAGAGCCGGACCCATTTGTCCGTCGTGGTCGATGAGTATGGTTCCGCCGTGGGCATTGTCGCTCTCGAAGACGTTCTCGAAGAACTGGTGGGGGAGATCCAGGATGAGTTTGATTCTGAGATTCCCAAACCCAGTATTCAGAGGCTCTCAGACCGACGCTACATCGTCGACGGCAGAACCTTGATCGAAGAACTCGAACAGAAGCTCGAGATCCAGATTGTCGACGATGAGAACGATACGATTGCCGGACACGTTATGACCCTGCTGGGGCGGACCGCATCGGTCGGAGACGAAGTCACGGTCGCCACGGTTTACCGGGTCAAGGTCATCAAGACAAAGAACCTGCAGATTACTGATCTGTCGTTCGAGAGGATTCAATAATCGTTTTGGTATGATGAGTTCTTGACTCAAGAATTCATTGCCTGAGAATACTTTGGAGGTTTCCCATGTCGTTAAGGATCTGTTCGACCATTATCATCGCTGTACTCCTCGGGATGTCGGCTTCCTGCTCCTACTTCAGCTCGGAATCAACGACACCTGACGAACCAGAGGGCGCGGCAGAACAGGTTGAAGCCACCCCAGAAGCGGGTGAAGCAGAGGCAGACGCCCCCGAGGCGGCCGGTGAAACGGTCGAATCCTCCACGGAAGGAGCTGTTGACGCCGACGTGCCAGCCGAACCGGTAGCGGTTGAGCCCGATGAAACAGAAGCCGAGCCTGCTGTTGATCCCAGGGCGGGCCTGACCGATCCTTCCAAAGCCGTGGAGAAGGCTCCAGCCTCCTTTCGAGTCAAGTTCGAAACGACGAAGGGCCCGGTGATCATCGAATTGAACCGGGGATGGTCCCCGCGAGGAGTTGACCGCTTTTACAACCTGGTCAAAGTGGGATTCTTCGAAGATATCGCCTTCTTCCGTGTCCTGGACGGATTCGTAGCTCAGTTTGGGATCAGCGGCAACCCCAGCATTACCAGCACCTGGACCAACGCCATCATCCAGGATGATCCGGTCAAGACATCGAACCTCCGCGGCACACTCACCTTCGCCACCGGAGGACCCAACACACGCACAACCCAGCTCTTCATCAACCTGGTGGACAACGCCAATCTCGATCGCAGTGGCTTCTCACCGATTGGGAAGATTGTTGAAGGCATGGAAGCAGTCGACGCGCTGTACTCCGGCTACGGTGAAGGCGCCCCAATGGGGCCAGGGCCTTCGCAGGGGTTGATTTCGAGCCAGGGGAACAGCTACCTCCGGCAGAAATTCCCGAATCTGGACTACATCAAGAGCGCCAGTCTGGTTGACTAGTCGAAGTTTCCACCAGAAGAGCACAGGAGGTCACTATGAGAATTGGTCTCATAATACTGAGTATCCTCTGCAGTACCTTCACACCTGCCCTTTCACAGAAAGTTGAAGTCAGGGAGGCAACCCTTTCGAACGGCATGAAACTCCTGCTGGTCGAACGGCATGAAGCCCCGACCATCGCTTGCGGCT
The DNA here is from genome assembly GCA_020350445.1 of Acidobacteriota bacterium. Lineage (GTDB taxonomy): Bacteria > Acidobacteriota > UBA6911 > RPQK01 > JAPXNP01. Next base: position 3,747,368 of record CP070717.1, read on the forward strand.
GGGTGGCCCGTGTCGGTTCCGTCAACGAAAGGCCTGGCATCACAGGCATCTCTCATCTCTTCGAACACATGATGTTCAAAGGTACCCACGCGATAGGTATCAAGGACTTCGAAAAAGGGATGGAGATCCAGAAGCGCCAGGATGAAGTCCGAGGGCAGATGGAAGAAGAGTACTCCGCACTTCGTGAGAAGCTGCGCTTGGGTGAGATCAGCGGGAATATCTATGACCCGGATAACCAGACCCCACGACTGAAGGAACTCAAGGCTGAACTCGAGAAGCTCTACGCTGAAGAGAAGGAAGTCATCATCAAGGATGAAATGGACCAGATCTATACCAGAGAGGGCGCTTCAATGCTGAACGCCTTCACCTCGGAGGATCAAACGGTCTACATCGTCAATATTCCGTCGAACAAGCTGGAACTCTGGTTCTGGATGGAGTCCGATCGACTGATCAATCCGGTCTTCAGAGAGTTCTATTCCGAGAGAGATGTCGTGAGGGAAGAACGGCGTATGCGTGTCGAGTCGACTCCGACTGGAAAGCTAAACGAAACCTTCAACGCCATGTTCTGGCAGTCGGCCCCTTATTCCTGGCCCGTTATTGGCTGGGCGAGCGATGTTGAATCGATCACCCGTCAACAGGCGGAAGAATACTTCGACATCTACTATGCCCCCAACAACCTGACGGCCGTACTCGTCGGAGACTTCGACCCCGATCAGGCCCTGGAACTCGCTGAGAAGTACTTCAGCCGTATCCCTCGAGGGCCTGAACCTCCTCCCGAAATGATCACATTCGAGACGGAACAGGAAGGCGAGAAGAGACTGGTCGGTGAGGCTGAGACAAATCCCACGGTCATTCTCCGCTACCATAGCCCCCCCTTCGCCCATCACGATACCTACGCTCTCGACCTGCTGAGCGATGCCCTCAGTGGACGGACGGGGCGCTTGTACAAGTCACTGGTCGAAGAACAGGGTCTGGCGGTCGGAGAACCAGCGGCCTATATCTCCATTAACAAGTACGGCGGCTATTTCCAACTTGTCGCTCAGGTCAAAGAAGGTAAGACACCCGAAGAAGTTGAAGCCGCACTGCTTGCCGAATTGGAAAAGGTCAAGGCTGCCCCCCTCGAGCCACGCGAACTGCAGAAGATCAAGAATCAGGCGATGGCCAACTCCTTTCGCAGGCTCCAGAGCAACTTCTACCTCCTGATTCAGCTTCTGATCTACGACTCCAACTGGCATTGGAGTTATATCAATGAAGCGCCACAGAAAACCCAGGCCGTCACCGCAGAGCAGATCCAGCAGGTCTCCCAGCGTTACCTGACGAAACAAAACCAGAACGTTGCCTGGTATCTGCGCAAGGAGGGAACCGTCCCGGAGGATCCGGTTCTGGCCGCTCTTCCTCCGCAGGTCAAGGCGATGGTCAAACAACAACTGGAACAGATCAATTCAATCGAAGATCCGTCCCAGTTGGAGCAGGCCCTGGCACAGAGCCAACAGATGCTCAGCCAGGTCCCGCAGCAGATGAAGCCAGCTGTCGAGTACATGATCACCAAGATTCAGGAGCGCCTGGACGCGCTTCAGGAAAAAGGAGGGAACTAAGATGAGACGTTCAACGACCTTCCTTCTGAGCTTATCCCTTCTTCTGGCCTGCTTCGTCTCCGTCGTGTCAGCCCAGGAGATCCCCCCACGTCCCGAAGGCCTCTCGTACCCTCCACTCAGTTTCGATGTTCCCAGCGCTGAAAAGCTGAAGGAGCAACTCGACAATCAGACTCCGGTATATATCTCAGAGGACCGCCTGCTACCCTTGATCAGTGTCCGCGCCTATTTCAAAGGTGGACAGTACATGGAACCCGCGGATAAGGCCGGTCTCGCCGATCTCACGGGTGAGGTATGGAGAACCGGCGGAGCGGGTGACCTCGATCCAAATGCGCTGGATGAGGAGATCGATTTTCTGGCGGCTTCGATTTCAACTTCAGTCGGACCTGTCACGGGCAGTATTTCATTGAATCTCCTGGCCAAGGATCTCGATCGAGGTCTGGAACTCATGATGGATGTGTTGCTGCGTCCTCAGTTTGACCAGTCCCGACTGGACAAGGCCAAGGAAGACTTCCTGGCCTCCATGAAGAGGCGCAACGACGATACATCCGATATCGAATCCCGGGAATGGAACCGGCTGATATACGGCGAGGATCATTGGCTGAACCGCCTGCCTACCCAGGGCTCGATTGGTGGCATAACCCGGGAGGACCTGATCGCCTTTCACCAAAGGATCACCAACCCCGCCAACATGATCATCGCTGTTGCCGGTGATTTTGACCGGGCTTCTATGCTGGCAAAGCTGAACGCGACCTTCGGCAAGCTCGAGGCCAGAGAAGAAGCACTCCCCGCAATCCCTCAGCCGGCGACTCAGCCCGCACCAGGCATCTACATCGTCAACAAAGAAGATGTCAATCAGGGGAGGGTTTCCATCGGTCATATCGGACTCAAACAACCCGTGGAAGAGGAGTTCGATTTGGGCATTGCCAACGACATTCTGGGAGGATCAGGATTCACGTCCTGGGTCATGTCACGCGTTCGTTCCGACGAAGGCCTCGCCTATTCCGCAGGAACCTCCTTCGGGATCGGGAACACTATCCCCGGAACGTTCCGTGCCTACTTCCAGACCAAATCGGCAAGCTGTGCCCGGGCGGCTCAGTTGACAATTGACCTGATCAAGAAGATGCGAATCGAAGGCCCATCCGAGGCCGAACTCGCGACGAGTTCAGCGTCCTTTATCCAGACCTTCCCGAACCGCTTCCAGAGCGCGCTTCAGACTGTCGGGCTCTACGCGATGGATGACCTCTTCGAACGGCCTCACGAGTACTGGGTCTCCTATCGAGACCGGGTCAGACAGGTCACTGTCCAGAGTTCAAAGGACGCCGCTGACAAGTATATCCACCCCGATGATTTCATCGTCCTGATCGTTGGTAATGCGGAGGAGATTCTGAAGGGAGATATAGAACATCCCGATATCACTTTCGAGAAGATGGGTCCCATCTACAGGGTTCCACTTCGTGATCCGCTGACTCAAGAAGTGATGGAGTGATCGGCGAAAAACGGGGATTCGAGACAAGCCATGCGAAGACGAGAATTCATGTCAATGATGACCGCAACGACACTGGTCCCGTTTCAGGAGCTGATTCCATCGGGATTTCCCCTTCCAGCTGAGCGGACAGATCGTGCGCTGGTCCTGATCGAACTGGCCGGAGGTTGCGATGGACTCAACATGATTGTTCCTTTCGCGGACGCCGAGTATCGTCTCAAGAGGCCCCACCTCGCACTTCCACCTGAGGATGTCCTCGCCTTCGAAGAAGGCCTGGGCTTCCACCCGGCTCTCGCAGGGATCAAGGATCTCTTCGATCAGGGCCGGGTCTCAGTCGTGCATGGTGTCGGACACCCTGATCCACCGCGGACCCATTTCGAGGCCCGGCTGCGGGCCCCTCACGCCCCCCTGGATTCCATGCCGGAGCCAATTCTGAACCCGGTTGGAATCCAGTTCGATAGATCCGTCGATCAGCAGCCTCATTCCCTCAATCTCCAGTTGAAAAGAATAGCCCAGGCGATCGGTCGAGGTTCTTCCCGCACGGTGTATAAAGCAGTGCTCGAAGGGTTTGATACCCATGTCGATCAGGTGACTCCTGGGCGCCCGAGTCAAGGGCGGCACGCTCGCTTACTTACCATCCTTTCAGACGGGATCAGCAACTTCCTAAGTCAGATCGAAGTAGCCGGGGCCCAGAGAGAGGTTCTTGTCATGGTCTGGACGGAATTTGGCCGGCGACTCGAAGAAAATCAGACGCTCGGTACGGATCACGGGACTGCCGCTCCGGTCCTTCTAATCGGTGAATCCGTTCAGGCGGGCAGTGTCGGAACAATGCCCGGCCTTTCTCCGGCGCATCTGGATAGCCGGGGAGACTTGGCACTGACTACCGACTGGAGAAGCGTCAGTTCCAGTATTCTCTCAGACTGGCTCGAGATCGATCCCGGCCCATTCTTCACCGGAGATGTTCCCAGGGTCCGCCTCGTCTAGTCCGCTTCAGCGCGCTGCCATACGCATGGCCCCATCCAGCCGAATGGTCTCACCATTCAGGATCGGGTTCTCAATGATGTGCTGTACGGTTGCAGCGTACTCATCAGGCTTCCCGAGCCGCGAAGGGAATGGCACTTGTGCGCCGAGCGCATCCCGGACTTTTTCGGGCAACCCGCCGATCATTGCCGTGTCGAAGATCCCCGGCGCAATAGCGCAGACCCGAATCCCTTCACGGGCCAGCTCGCGCGCGGCAGGCAGGGTCAGCCCCACAATCCCAGCCTTCGATGCGGAGTAAGCCGACTGTCCCAGCTGCCCCTCAAAAGCGGCGATCGAGGCAGTATTGACGATCACCCCTCGCTCTCCTTCGGCATTGGGCTCATTCTGTCGCATCTGCTGGGCAGCCAGCCGGATCATGTTGAAGGTCCCCGTCAGATTGACATCAATGACCCGGCGAAACCTTCCGAGATCATGTACACCATCCCGACCGAGTATCTTCTCTCCAATCAAGATCCCCGCACAGTTGATGACCGCATGGAGGCTTCCTTCGGTCTTCACGATGTTCTCAAGCGCCTCCTGTGCGGACTCTTCAGAGGTCACATCCAGCCGGAGAGATCGGGCTCCATTCCCCAGTTCCAGGGCCTTCTCCCGGGCACCCTCCTCATTGACATCTGCCAGGATCACTCGAGCACCGCAGCGATGGAGTCTGTCAGCACTGGCAGCCCCCAGTCCGGATGCCGCCCCCGTCACCAAAACAACGATTTGATCAACGTTCATCAGACTTCTCCCTTGGGTTTGATACTATAATCATTTCCTTTGGGATCCAACTGCAAGGAGTGTTCGGTGTCGGTCGAAAGAGACTACTTCAAAGGCTTTATGGGGCTGTTCGCAACCGGCGTTACAGTCGTCACAACCGGGGCACCCGGCGAACCGGCTTACGGCCTCACCGTCAGTTCATTCACGTCCGTCTCACTCGACCCTCAGCTCATCCTCATCTGTCTCGATAACAACTTGAGTGGACTCGACCGATTCAGAATGGGTCACAAGTTTGCCGTCAACATACTTGCGGAGGATCAGCAGGCGGTTTCAAATCACTTCGCGACACCGGGGACAGACCGTTCCGAAGAGTCGGGATACTACAAGTCGGACGCAGGCCAGGAAGCGCCCTTTATCAGAGGATGCCTGGGCGCACTGGAATGCGAGCTCGTTGAATCGTATCCGGCTGGAGACCACACGATCCTTCTCGGGAAGGTTCTGGCAGTGTACCCGGGTAAGGCCCTGAACTCCAAAGGCCCCCTCCTTTACTTCCGCGGAAGATACGACAGCCTCTCGGCAAAAGAATCACCCACGGCCCACACACCCCAGACGGC
>CP070717.1:3752896-3769411 GCA_020350445.1 Acidobacteriota bacterium
CAGATTGCCCAGGAGCAGGAAGCCAACGGACTGATGCCGGCCTACGCACCCCTGAACGGTGACGACTATATGGTGATTCTTGACTCCAACCTCCTGTGGGTGAGGGGATTGCGCAACTACTTGCTCTTTTCGGGGGATGAAGCGACAGTCAGGGATCTGCTTCCCTCCGCTCGAAAGCTTCTCGATCTTTTACTTGGCTACACCGATAACAATGGACTACTGAACGATCCCCCGTATGCCTATTGGATCGATCACGCCCAGATGGATCGTCGGGGATCAAATTTCGCTCTCAATGCGCATTTTCTGGGGACCTTGGAGGACTTCGCTGAGGTGTTGGATTGGCTGTCCGAGCCCGACGCCGCGTTCTTTCAATTGAAAGCAGATCAGTTGAGAGCTTCGTTGAGGGAGCAATTCTGGAATCCCGAGCGGCGACTCTTCTCTGATGCCCTGATCGATGGAAGGCAGTCGGAGATGTTCAGCGAACATGCCAATGGGCTCGCGTTGGCGATGAGCATCCCCAGCACTGAACAAGCCGAAGCGATTGCGAAGCAACTACTCTCTGAGGAACCGAATGATTACATCCGGAACGCAGCTGGAATCACCATGGTGACGCCAGCCATGTCCTACTTTCTTCATCAGGGTCTATGCCGGTCCGGTTATGTCAGACAATCGCTGGCGCTGTTCAAGGCTCGGTTCGGAAAGATGTTGCAACCCAATCTGAATCAAACGCTTTGGGAAGAGTGGTGGCTCGACGGAACGGGCCGGTCGGGTAGATTCACCGGGGGGAGAACCCGCAGTGACGCGCAGACCGAGAGCGCGTTTCCCCCTGCCCTCTTTGGGGAATTCCTGTTGGGTGTGCAACCCGTCAAGCCGGGCCTTCGCGAGGTCTTACTGTCGCGCCCCGATTCAGGCGTGGACGAGGTTGAGGGGGCCCTACCGTCTCCCTCAGGAGTTCTCTCCGTCCACTGGAAGCTAGCGGGAGAGAAGCCCGGTTTGGATCTCGGTGTTCCCGCTGACATGACCGTTAAACTGGATTTGAAGAGTCTCGGAATGGGAACAGAAGCTATTCTGTTCATTGATGATCAAGCAGTCGACTTAGCGTCGATTACCACAGGCTTCGTAAGCTTGGGGGAAGGAGATCACCGGATTCGGTTCTAGCGGTTGAGCCTTCTAAGAAGCTTGGAACTCGAGGCTGGAAAGATGAGGTGGATTATGACTCGGTGGGTGGGCCCAACCGTCGGACTGGTCTGGTTGTTTCTAGCGGTGCCTGAGGGGGTCTTGGCTTCCCTGTCGGACTTCAGAAGCGATCGTGAAGAAGTGTCTCTTGACGGGACCTGGGAAATTGTCTTTGACCGCGAGAATGCAGGCCGGGAGAACGGATGGCATCGGAATGAGCAGTATTCCAGGCTCGAGGAGCGGAGAGAGGTTACGGTTCCAAGTGCCTGGGAACGGTTCGAGCAAGACTACGAGGGGGTTGCGTATTACCGCAAGACCTTTGAGGTGCCCACCGGGTGGTCCGGAAGGATTGTTCGCCTCCATTTCGGGGCCGTCAATTATCGGAGTGAGGTTTGGCTCAATGATGAGGTGGTAGGTTTTCACGAAGGGGGATTTACTCCTTTTCATTTCCGGGTTGATGAACTGCTAAAGCCGGGTGAAACCAACGTTCTCATCCTTCGTGTTCTGGGTCCTGTTGTTCTCACGGATCAGGTGATTGACGGGATCGGACCGATGGAGACTCCGCAGTGGCGTGGTGGACTCACAGGTGGAATCTGGCAGTCGGTCAGGCTCCTTGCAACCGGTAGTGTGTATGTTCAGGATGTCTTTATCCAACCTGACATTGCCGACAGCGCGACTCTCTTCCAAGTGCAGTTGAACAACACGGGTGCCGTTCGAAAGAGCGTCCAGATTGGAATTCGCATTGAGCATGCGGAGGATCCATCACAGGCCGTATCGGAAATCAGGACGGATTGGGATCTCAGACCTGGGGCAAACCAGCAAGACTGGAGGCTGACGGTTCCGAATATGCGATTCTGGTCACCGGATGATCCTCACCTGTATCGAGTGAGAGTGAGTGTCAGTCTGCAGGGGACGGAGGCGGATCGGTGGAGTCACCGGTTTGGGATGCGTGAACTGACGATCCGGGATAGAGATTTCTACCTGAACGGTCAACCGATCTACATCAAGGCAGCTTTCTTTGAAGGCCTTTATCCGACTGGGGTCGCTTATCCCGATAGCGAGGAGATGGCACGTCGAGAGATTCAACTGGCCAAGGAGGCAGGTTTCAACATGATCCGTCCATGGAGGCGACCGCCGGCTCCAGCCTGGCTTGACCTGGCCGATGAGATGGGTGTGATGATTGTGGGCAGCCCCGCCGTCGAATGCATGGATATGCCCGTTTCCACTCCCTATCTTCCCTCCAGAGTGGCAAACGAAGTCCGTCAGGCCATCCTTCGTGACCGGAACCGCGCCAGTATAGTTCAGTGGGAGCTGTTCAATGAGTTGCGCAGGCCAATCCTCAAACAGATGCTGCGGGAGATGGCTTTACTGGCTCGAGAAATGGATCCGACGCGCTTGATCCTCGATGAATCGGGTGGTTGGGCTTATGGTGCCAACCTTTACTTGCCGTTCCAGTCCGAACCAACGCGTTTCAATGACATCCACACCTATCCCGGACCTTTCATCAATAAGCGGATTTACGATGGTTTCCTCTCAATCGGACTGACCGACGAACAGCGCTGGGCAAAGCAGTTGAGCGGGAAAGCCCCCGGACGAAACGTGGTTCCGGGCCTGATGTCGTTTGTTTCGGAACTGGGGTATGGAAGTTTGCCGGATCTGGTCGAGAGCAACCAGACTTTTGAAACGAACGGAAATCCCCTATTGCCAGCATACCGCTACCATCAGCGCCTGGCTGCTGAACAGAAACAGGTACTCAAGGAAAGTGGATTTGAGAATCTGTACCCCGACCTCAGGCAGTTCTTCCTCGATCAGCAGTTGATCCACGGGGCAGCCAACAAGCGAATGATCGAGGCCGTTCGATCCAATCCCGAGGTTGACGGATACTGCATCCACGCATTGACGGCCGGGGATTGGATCCTGGGTGCAGGTTTGCTTGATCTCTGGCGCAATCCGAAGTCGTATGCCTATGAGGCGACAAAGGCCGCCAATCAACCGCGGATCCTGCCGATCCGGGTTTTCCCTCGGAATGTGTACACCAGGAATGGAGCAGTACTCGAAATTGCCGGTGTTAACGACCTGGAATCCGTCCCCTTTGAACTTCGAGTGGAGATCAAGGCCGAGGATGGCCAGGTTGTCTACACCAGGGAGATCAATGGAGACTTTTCATCCTCTGTAACCCAGTTGTTCAAGGACGAACTCGATACTCGTGACTGGCAAGGGGCGTATACGGTGACAGCAATCGGAAGATCAGATCAAGGTTCTCTCCTCGCCGAAAATCAATATGGTTTCAATGTCTTCTCTGAACAGGAACTTGTAGCTCCCGAAGAGAAGATTGCGGTACTCGATTTTCCGGAGCACCTGACACCTTTCCTTGAGAAAGCCGGCATTGAATATGAAGCGTTTGATGCTTCCACTCCTCCTTCTCGACCGGTCTTCGTGACCCGCCTTGACCCGCATAATCCGAAGGCGGAAAGCCTCTCTGCCGATCTTCGCCGATTTGTTGAAACAGGCGGAACCGCTGTCTACATTGCAGGAGTCGGACCTGTCAACGGAGGGGAGGAATCTCAGCCCGGCAGTGTTCAAGGGCTTCCATTTGAGGTTGAGATCCATCCCGCGCGAGGGCTCTGGACCTGCATTCCCCACCTTGTTCACGATCATCCGATCTTCTCTGGATTACCGGTTGCGGGGATGATGAGAGATCTTTACGAGAACGTCTGGCCTACTGAAACACTCAGGAATCTACCGGGAGAAGCAATCGTCGCGTCAATTCAATTCGTTTGGTTTTCGCCCGAACATGAGCTGCACTACTCGGGTCCGGGTAAATCGTGGTGGGGGGCCGATCTGGCTCGCGTTCCCTTCGGCGAGGGACAGTATCTGTTCTCTCAATTGAGGATCCTGGAGAATCTCGGAGTGGATCCTGTAGCGGACAAGCTGCTTTACAACTTCATTCGTTTTGTAACCGACTGACTTTGTCAGTGGACGCCAAGCAGCCTCAGTAGAAGCACCGCCGCGAAGCCAGCTCCACCCATTACCAGGGACTGGAGCGAAAACGTTCGGTAAAGAGTAACGGGGGGAACCTCGTGCAGCCGGCTCAGAAGCCAGAATAGGCTCGCATTGGCGTGGATGACGCAGGTCGCGCCTGTCCCCACGAGAGCGACTGCTATCTCGGGAGAAAGATCCAGAGAACCAAGAAGCGGAGCAACCACGGAAGATGCCGTTACCATCGCCACCGTAGTTGAGCCCGTAGCCGTCGTCAGCGTCGCAGCAAGAAGAAAGGGAAGTAAAAGTCCGGGCAAATGGGTGGCATCCATCGCTGAGGCGATTTCCGGCCCGATACCGGACGCCTTGATGACCGCTCCAAAACCACCTCCGGCTCCGGTGATGAGGATAACGGCTGCCGAGCGCTGGATCCCCTTCTCTAGTGCTGATGCTCCCCAGTCTTTTCTCCGCAGCAAGATGACTGCAGCACCAAAACCGATTAGCAGTGCAACCAGGGGTGTCCCGAGCGCTTCGATGAGCGCGGCGATGCGGTCTTCGGAGGACCCCTCAACAAAAGCGCCGGCCGCAATGAGAATCAGCGGTAATAGAATGGGAAGGATGCTGAAGGCTAGATTGGGCTGTCGTTCACCTTCCGGCGTCTGGCTCTGGCTCTGTTCGCGCTCCTGGAGGGCTGTGTCGTACGGTAACTGATACTTCCTGCAGTAGAGGACCGCCCACAGTAGACCTCCTCCGGCAGCAAACAGAGCTACAGGGATATTAATCAGAATGACTCGACCAATCTCAGCGCCAAGAATGCCAGCAGCCGCCAGGGGGCCGGGCGTCGGTGGAAGTAGAGCATGGGATGCGAGAAGTCCGGCGACAAGCGACAGACCAACGACAAGAATCCCTCTCCCACTGCGCGAAGCTAAAGCATCCGTGACAGGTTTCATCAAAATGTAGGCAACATCAGAAAAAGTGGGGATCGAAATCAGATAGCCGGTACCCGTCATGGCCAGGGGGAGCCGCTTCTCTCCGACGAGTTTGAGGACACCATCAGCGATTCGAAAGCTTGCGCCTGTCTGCTTGAGGACCTCGCCAATGGCTGCACCCAGAACGATGATCATTCCAATCCATTTCAGGGTCTCTCCGAAACCGGTGAGGAAGCTCTCAGTAACAATAACCAGGGGCATCCCGGTCAGCGTGCCCATCAGGATGGCGGCCAGGACCAATGCCAGAACTGCATGAATTCGAAACCAGGTGATCGACGCGATCAGCAGAACGAGGGCGCAAAGCAGACTGAAGACGGGAACCAATCTCAGGTCTCCTCACTCGTGAATCGATCGACGGCATACCGTTGAATGATAGCTTCGTCAATCTCGATCCCTAATCCGGGTTTATCCGGAACCTGTAGCTCTCCTTGATCTAGTACAAAACTTGGGGATCCCAGGGTCTCTCTAAAGGGGTTCTCCGTCCGATCGAGCTCCAAAATTGGCTTCTTCGGAAAAAGTCTTCCCGGGCAGGAGTCCCAATTACTCAACAGATGCAGCGAGGTGGCAACGGCAATGCACGAACCCCAACAGTGGGGCACGAAGTCGACGCCAAATGCAGAGGCGAGATCCGAAATCTTCTTTGTCTCGGTAATCCCGCCAGCTGCGCAGGGGTCCGGCTGGGCGATGTCTACACAGCGACCGCTGAAAAGCCTGAGGAAGCCATGCCTCAGACGCTCGCATTCTCCCGCCGCAATTGGAGTCGAGGATCGCTTTCGTAATTCTTGATATCCCTCGTAGTCTTCTGGTGACAGCGGTTCCTCGAACCATGCGATATCGAATTCCTCGATTCTCTTTGACAGCTGGAGAGCCTCTCTGAAGGAGTACGCATGATTGGCATCGATCATCAAGGCAATGTCTGACCCCACTGCCTGGCGGACTGCACGAATGTTCTCGAGGTCCCGCTCGAGCCCGAGACCCACCTTCATTTTGACAGCTGAGAAACCCTGTTCACGGTAGGTCTTCGCTTCTGCTGCCAGGTGGGCAGAGAGCTCTTCGCAGTCTCTGAAATAGAGTCCTGTCGCATAGGCCGGAATGGAGTCGTTCTTCCTTCCGCCCAGAAGTGAGGAGATGGGCTGTCGCAGTATTTTGCCTTTCAGATCCCAAAGAGCTATGTCAATTGCACTCAGAGCCGAGAGGAGAACACCACCCCGAGCGTGATCCAGGGACCGGAGGTACATCGACTGCCAAAGGGTCTCCTGCTCCATCGGGTCCTTGTCCAGTATCAACGGGGTGAAGAACTCTATGCCCGCTCGTACCAGGCCGGCTGGACCGTATCCTTCGCCCCAACCGGAAAGCCCATCCGCCATCGTCAGTTTCACCAGGCAGATAGTCCGGCTGTCGTAGCTGTGCTGGGAGAAGAAGAAACTCTCCCCAAGCCTATGCGAAAGCACAAACGCTTCGACCTTTTTGATCATCCCCGGGTTTTCCCTTTGTGAACGGATCCATCGCCCATGGAGAAAGCTTCTTGGGAAGCCTATCTTTGCCGTACAGGTCAGTCAATGCCCTTTAGGTGCCGGACGCCGAAATAGTCTGACGTGGCCAGGTTGCACGGGGCGATTGACGTCAGACGCCACTGGTGGCAGAGTCTGGTCAGCGACCAAGTGTACCTTGGCGGTAAATGCTCGAAAGGCTGTTATTGTTTGAGACCTGTACTCAGGAGTAATTAATCATGCCGGACAAGAAGACCCAGGCGGACAAGGAAAAATTTGACCGGATTGTGGCGGAGGCTCGGCGTGATCAGGCCGAAAGAGATAAAGGGTACCGAGCCCAGGCACTAAAGATTCTCCCCTGGAAATGCGCGTACTGCGAAAGGGAATTCAGTGGAAAGCGGCTCCAGGAGTTGACCGTCCATCACAAGGACCACGACCACGACAACAACCCAGCCGACGGCAGTAACTGGGAACTGCTGTGTATTTACTGTCATGACAACCAGCACTCGCGGCTCGAGGTCGCCGACTCCTACGGCGACGTCGAGCCGGAGAAAAAGCGGGAGAACGTCTCAACCTACAAACCTTTTGCCCAACTGGAAGGCTTGTTCACGAAGAAGACGAAATAGCCGCCCAATCGAGGCTTGATAGAGCTGGTTGAACAGCTTCAGCGTCAGACTTCTTCAGAGACTTGCACCATGAGTTTCCCCTTGTGCGAGCCATCAAAGAGTCTCGTCAGAGCGACCGGTGCGTTCTCGAGCCCAGGAACGATGTCAACCCTGTATTTGAGCTTCCCTTCCGCCAGCCATTGTCCGAGTTCCTGGAGCGCTGGTGCCGCCCGGTCCAGGTAATCAAGGACGATGAACCCTTCGATTTTCGCTCTTCTGATCAGAATGTTGGGCAAGTTGTAAGGCCCGGGGACCGGACGCGTGGCATTGTACTGAGAAATCAGTCCGCAGAGCACAATTCGGGCTCCGTTGTTGATCTTCCCCAGGACCGTATCGAAGATCCGTCCACCAACATTCTCGAACGCAACGTCGATACCATTCGGGCACAACTCACCCAGAGCCTGATCCACATCGGCGGTCTTGTAGTTGATGGAGCCATCGAAACCGAGGTCGTTGGTCAGCCATTGGCACTTCTCATCTGAACCGGCGATTCCCACGACACGGCAACCCTTCAACTTGCCAATTTGCCCGGCCAGCGAACCGACGGCTCCGGCGGCTCCCGTCACTACGAGCGTCTCACCTGGCTGGGGTTTTCCGATTTCCAACAACCCGAAATATGCAGAGAGCCCAATATGGCCTAATACGCCGAGATAGGCATCTAGCGGGACCCCAGGGATTCTGGGGACGATGGAAAGTCCTTGCCCATCTGAAACCAGGTAACGCTGCCACCCCAGCATCCCCTGGACCAGTTCCCCCTTGGCGAAGGCCGGGTTCTGGCTTTCTTCGACTACCCCCAGGGCGATGCCCCGCATGACCTCGCCAATCTGGACAGGTTCCATGTAAGAGGCCTGAGCATTCACCCATCCCCGGTTCGTTGGGTCGAGGGAAAGGTAGATATTGCGAATCAGTGCCTGGCCGGGTTGCAGGGCTGCGATAGGCTCTTCGCCCCATTCAAAATTGGAAGTCTCGATCAGACCCGTTGGACGGGATTTCAGACGCCATTGCTCATTTTTCATACCTTCTCCTGTCGGATACGCTTCTCCTCTTGGCTTTACTGCTTGGGGCAAGCCATCAACTTGAGGAGGATCCTTTTGTGGCCATCCATTCGGCCGTTGTTTCGTTAACGAGGGTCAGTGCGGTCTCAGGGAGCGGGGTCCTTCTTGGGCAACAAACTAGCATCGACCCAGTAAACATCATTGTAGCCCATGCCCATTTTCAAGAAGAACAGGTATTTCCCGTCAGGCGATACGTAGGGACAGGTTCCTTCGATTCCCAGGCTTTGAGGCGTGCCCCAGGAGCTGCTGTCCTCTTTCCTGAAGCTGATAAACAAACCTTCGCGGTCGAAGATCAGGTATGAACCATCTCGCGAAATGTAAGGGCAGCCCTCGAGGAGGTCGGTGTTGATGGGAGAATCCATGCTTCGGGGCGGTGCGTCCGCCCCGTCTTCGATCGACGCCACAAAGATATCATCGCGACCTTTTGTGCCTTCGCGTGCGGATCCGAAGTAGAAATTGCCGAGGCTGTCAACCGAACCCTGCCAGTGCAAATGAGCCTCGTTGATATGAGGGGGTAGTGGACGGGCTTGAGACCACCCATCCCGGACCCTTTCAACGACCCAGTAGCGCTCTCGCGTGGATCCGCCCGGGCTCATGGGGTCGGTCTGAGTTGAAGTACATGCTCCGGCCGTCCGGGGACAGGACTGGACAATCCCCATTATAGTCCTTCGTGAAAGAAACGATTTCTGGTTTGGTCCATCCTTCGGCCAACCATTTCGAGACATAGATTCGGATGGGCTGATCCAGGGGACCCATCGCCCAGTATATCTCTCGACCATCCGGCGAGATCGTCAAAGAACTGTGGTTATAGAAATCGGTCGAGACAATCCCCGGGGCAAAGATTTCAGGCTGAGTTCCGGGCGGTTTCTGCCCTAGATAGGGACCGCGCAACTCCTTCGACACCCAGGCCGGATTCTGTGCCTGCAAGGCTGCTATGAAGAGAAGCGCAGCGAACAGGAGAACACCGTGAGGCAACATCATTCGCATTAGCTCCAGATTGACCGTTTTCGCGGCAGAAAGGACGGCGTACCTCGCTTCACGCTAACAGGTCTAATACACGAAAAGTGGGAGCGGAAGTTCCCGGGAACCCAGGTGCTCGATTAAGCGATGGTCTGTACCGAAGGAGTCCTGTCAGGCCCAACCTGGACTCCGAAGGCGACGCCCGGCTTTACAGGTCGAGAGATTCGGGCTCGGGTAATGCCCGGCGAATCGAGTCCAGCCGGTAACCGAACCCACTTCCCCGGATAGTTGATAAGTCCAGCATCCCGCCGCGCCTTCGGTAAAGGCCGGGATGGATGAGGGACTCGGGTTTCGATGCATCGGGATAGAACTGCATACTGTTGGTTTCGACGCCCATGATCGTGTCCACGTGGGCTGCCAGCAATACGTGGGGTATCTGGGCCAGCATTGGGTTCGTGAGGTCCTGCACCATCAATGTCATGCCGTGAGCCTTGGCCCAGCAGGCACTAAGGATTGCGCCGGTTTGAGTCTTGCAGGTCTTCAGGGCAACGCCACTCCAACCTAGCGAACGACCCAGTCGAATCAACTGCCAGTCGTGGGCGCTTTCGTCCATGAAAAGCGGCTTTCGGGCCGAGACACTGTGGACGTCGATGCGATGGTTTTCCAGGTCATAGGGAAAGGGCTGCTCAACATAGAGGAGCATCCCGTAAACTCTTGGCCATTCGAGCTTGAGACGATCAAGGATCGCGTTCACATACTCGGGTTCATTGACCGTACAATTGAAATCGGCGGTCAACCAGTCGACCTGCTTATCCTCCGCCAGTCGTCCGACCTTGACCAGCCTGGCGTAGTCCCATTCGGGATCATTTCCCTTCAGTTTGATCTTGAGGCAGTTGAGGCCGTCAGTTTCGATCCAGTCTCCGAGAAGGACAGGATATCCGTCGCCAGGTTCGTCTCCGGTGAGTTCTGCTGCATCGATCGGATCCAACCCGCCGACCAGATGCCAGGCAGCCAGTTTGTCCACCCGGCGGCGGACTAAGAAGTCGGAGGGAGATTTTCGCGAAAAGTCTGCGTCTGATCCCGCGGCAGGCTCGAGAAAATCGGCGAGATCACGTCGCATGAAATCTGAACTGTAGGTCTGGTAGACGTCGATCCCCAGCAGATTGCCGTAGGCGTCATGGAGTGCGATGTCAAAGGGGGAGCAGCAGACCAGTGCCGCCAGATATGGCAGATCTTCTTCCAGCTTCTGATGCTGTGAATACTCCTGGCGAAGGCGAGGTAGAACCTGGTGTTGAAAGTCGTAGCCCAGTTCGATCGGGTGGCCTTTCGACTCAAACTCTGACCAGTTGCGGGCAAGAAGCCTGCAGAATCCTTTCAGAGCGTTGTGACGGGTCGAGTAAGCAAGAGCGCTGGGCCAGACCCACTGGACACTCAGAGGGGTTTCACCCCAGCCGTCAGCCGATCGACCCTTTGAATCGACGACGCGGATTCTGACTCGGGCGCACGTCACACTGGTGAGGGTCTCCGGGCCAAACTTGAGCGGAACCCTCGTTGTAACAGGAAGGTACCAGAGATCAACCTCGACAACTTGAACATCTGTGGGCAGCTTTGTAGACATGACAGAGAAACTTAGGATAGCCCAGGTTCGGCACTCTGCATAGCCACCGGGGTATTTGCGAATTGCGAGCGTGTCACCTGTTGTATGCTCGAACTGGGGTGTGGTTGAATAGCGGGGCCAAAGATTGTTACTCAGATCGGGTGTTCCCGCCATTTCAGGACGGATTCGGAATGAAGAAGTCAACCTCGACTCTGCCGCTTCTGCTTATAGCTCTCTCAGTCGCATGTTTTGGCACGGCCCTTTCCCAGAACTGGCCTTCGTTCAGGGGCCCGGAAGCTGGAGGAGTCGTCGAAGGCCAAAAGCTACCCGCTTTCTGGAACGCTGAAACCGGTGAGGGCATCAAGTGGAAACGACGGATTCCCGGGTTGGCCCATTCTTCTCCTATCGTCTGGCAGGACTCTGTCTTCGTCACGACTGCGGTCAGCAGCGCTGGTGACAACAGCTTCAGGCCCGGACTATACGGAGATGGTACGGCCTCAGGCGACACGTCCATTCATGAATGGAAGATCTACGCTCTCGACAAGAAGACCGGAGATCTACGCTGGGAACAGACGGCGTATCGGGGGCAGCCTGTTGAAAAGCGGCACATCAAGGCCACCTATGCGAATTCGACTCCGGTGACAGACGGGCGCGTTGTCGTTGCCTTCTTCGGTTCACAGGGGCTCTATGCCTACGACATGCGGGGCCACTTTCTCTGGAAGAGAGACTTTGGTCACCTGGATGTTGGGGCCTATGACGCTCCGGAGTATGAGTGGGGAACTGCTACTTCGCCGATCATCTATCGGGACAGCGTCATCCTGCAGCTCGATACTCAGCAGAGGGATGTCCTGGTGGCGCTTGACCTCAAGTCCGGCGCAACGGTGTGGGAGGTTGAAAGAGATGAACTCCCTTCCTGGGGAACGCCAACGATCTATCGCGGTGCGGACCGGGTAGAACTGATCACAAACGCGTCGAATCTCATCCGCGGTAATGATCCCGATACGGGACGGGACCTCTGGAGGTTGGGAGGCAGTTCTCAGATCACCGCTCCCACTCCGATCTTCGACAATGATCTGATTGTTGTGGCCAGTGGCCGTGGCCCCGTCAAGCCAATCTTTGTCATCAGGGCCGGAGCGGATGGAGATATCACACTTCCCGAAGGGACGAACACGAACGAGAGTATCCTTTGGAGTATGCGGGGGAGGGGGCCCTATATGCCGACCCCCATCATCGTCGAGGGCCGTCTGTATGTTCTCCAGAACCAGGGAATCCTGGACTGTTACGATCTCAAGTCCGGTAGAGAGCTTTATCGGAACAGGATTCCGCATCAGGGCAGCGGGTTCAGCGGTTCGCCGGTTGCGGCTGATGGTGTGATCTATCTACCCAGTGAAGACGGCGACATCTTCGCAATTCAGGCGGGCCCTGAGTTCAAGCTGATTGCACAGAACCCGGTCGGTGAGCATCTGATGGCCACTCCTGCGATCTCCGACGGGATGATGTACATACGCGGTCATCATACCCTGTTCGCAGTGGGGCGCTGAAAGGCGGAATCACTGACCGGGCTCGAACTCAAGAAAGGCGAGTCCGACTCTCAACCGGTCTATTCCTCGACCTCGGTCTCGAAATCAACGAACAGGTCTGCCGTCCCACATTCGGGGCAGACATGCATCCGGACGAATCTTTGCTCCTGATTGTCTTCAAAGAAGGCGATCACCTGGGTTTCGCCCAGCAGGAAAGCGGGTCGCAGGCCGGAACCGCAGGCGGGGCATTTCAAGCCGTCTCCGAGGAGTTCGTCGTCCACCTCTTCTGCATCGGAATCGAGAGCTTCTCCGGGAGTAGCCGGCAACTGGTCAGCCAGGCCGCGGGCTTCGATTTCGAGTTTCGCTATCGCGATCGCCTCGGGCATGTACTCGCCGGCTTCTTCACCGACCATCCGAAGCAATTCTGCATCATTGAGTTCGCTGATCCGTTCCCTGAGTTCTTTTGGCTCAAATGTCATAAAAGGCCCACCCCACTTCTCCAGGCCACCTGGTAGGTTCTAAGCTCTCCAGGGTCGCTCCCGGCTCAAGTCTCCTGCCAACAACTGCCGAATCGTTTCAACATTTCGAGGAACCTGAAAATCGAACATGCCGACACAGATGAAATCGGCGCCCCCTTCGAAGGCGAAGCGAAAAGCCTCTCGGGGGTCGAGTGCACCGGCGGCCAGCACTTTGAAGGCGATCCAGGGAATTTCGGTCTGGCGCATCACTTCGCGAGTCTCGTCGGGTTTGATGCACCAGATGTTGTCATGGTCGTTTTCACTGCCACTGTCTACATTGAACTCGACTCGCTGGTCCTTCGGAGTGGCAGAGAAATAGTTGTCGGAGTGGTAGGTCTTAAAGAAGAAATCGGGCTCGATGCCGTTCTTGATTAAGGCCTTCACCGTCTCGATCGAGTGACTTCCGATGCCGGAGGGGAGGCCCGTCGCCTTCATGTCCTCCAAGACCTCACCCAAGTCAGAGACGGCACCCCGCATGACAAATGAGTCGCCGATGCCTCCCTGAACGTAAAGGGCATCTGGCCCATTATCCATCACCACACGAATATTCTCCTTCATGTCTGCCAGTGAACATTCGTGGTAGGGCTTGCTTGGATGGACCTCGGAGAGCCACTGGATCTTCCCGCCTCTTTCCTTCCGGTACTTCTTCATCAAACTCACTGGTCTCTCGAATGGATCGGAGAGCACCATATTGATGCCCGTTTCTTCGCAGAGTTCCCAGGTGTCGAGAACCTTTTCGTCGGTCTGATAGCTGCGCATCAAATCCGGGAGATACCGCAGATCGCGTCCGTGCGCATAGCCACTAACCTGGTTGCAGCCAATGAATATCCGGCTCACCTTCAGATTCTTCAATCTTCCGACGGGTATTCCGTTCTCGGTCTCCACCGGCTGCCTGGATGAAGTCGCACCGATCGCAGGGGTACGGGTAACCGCAACCGCTGCTGCCGTTGCGACAACTGATTCTTTAATGAATTCTCTTCGATTTGAGCTTTCCGACATGGGAGTGCACCTCCGTTTCTACACCTTACCCGATACGGGTGATCCCGTCACCCCTCCCTTTGTGCTACCATCTGAAATGAAGCGGCCTCTTGAAATCTTCCACCCCCGAGACTTATTTGAGCGGTTCCACGAACTTGAACAGCTCTCGGGTGGCTGGGTCGTCGGGTTCGCCGAGATGTTCGTTCAACTGAACGTGTGTTGTTTCCCTCGCACCGAAGACCGTGACTGGAACGCCAGTTGCCTTGAGGACATTCCCGAGACGTCGCGCTTGTGCCGTCACGTCGGGATGACCGGCGACATGGAGAATCAGGAACGGCGGGATCCCTTTATCCTGCGCCACATGAGTCACAGCCGAAAACTCGACGTGCTTCTTCGGATCATTTCCGAATTTCACCCGGTGCCCGAAGGTCGGCTGTTCCAAACCATGGACCATTTGACGGGTTTCAACAGTCAGGATGATCGCCGGAATATCGTAGGTGTCCCCATCGACTGGAACACAGCCTTTCAGGACATCGAAGGGCACACCCTCTGCTTCAAGCAGGCGATGGTCGGTACAGAGCAAGGCTGCCAGCTGGGCTCCAGCGGAATGCCCCATTACGAAGATCCTCTTTGGATCACCACCATGGCGGCTGATGTTCTTGTGGACCCATCCAAGGGCCTTCGCTACATCACCTACCACCACCCCCATTTCGAAATCGGGAAGTAAACGGTAATTGGTGGAAACAAAGACAAAGCCATGTTCGCCGAAAACGCGCGGCTTGATCTGAACATCAGTCTTGTCCCCGGCTTGCCACCCACCCCCATGAATCCAAAAGACAACAGGCAGGTCTTGCGCCCCGGCCGGAGCATAGATGTCCAACACCTGGCGCTCATGGGCATCCGCATAGGGGACGTTTGAAGTGAGATTCTGGGCCTGAACGACCGTTAGAAGTAGAAAGAAAGGAATTGCGATTCTCATGGTTACTCACTCGTGTTTTGCTGGCTTGAAAGCTGTTCTGGATCCTTCCAACCGGGGCCGCGAATGAACCGCCCCGGCGTGGCTCCTGTATGTTCACCGTCCTCGAGTACCTGAATCCCGTTGACGAAGACCTGTTTCATTCCCGTCGCATACTGGTGGGGCTGTTCGAACGTCGCGTGGTCCTGGATCTCCTCGGGATTGAAGACAACCACATCGGCGAAGTATCCCTCCCGAAGCCTCCCCCGCCGGTCGAGTTTGAGGTTTTCGGCGGGAAGAGCCGCCAGTTTCCGGATTGCCTCGGGAAGTGTCAGGATTTTCTCCTCACGGGTATAGAGGCCCAGGACACGGGCGAAGCTTCCGTAGGCCCTGGGGTGGACACTCGATCGCAGAAATACTCCTTCCGGAGCGAGGGACGCAGAATCTGAGCAGAAGCTGACCCAGGGCAGAGCGATGGCTTTGCGGAGGTTGTCCTCAGATTGCGAGAAGTAGACTGTGTTGACGCGGCTTTCGTCTTCGAGGATCAGATCCATGGCGGTTTCCTCGGGTGAAGTGCCCCGTTCCCGGGCGACCTTTGCCAGAGTCTGCCCCGTGTAACCCTTCAAAGCATCGTTCCTGAATCCAACCAGGAGGATATTCTCCGGGGATCCGGCCTGCAGGTACATATTTTCCCAACCGGCCCTGGAGCTCTTCATTTCTTCGGCGATTCTCCGTCGAGTTGTTGGGTTCCTCAGATGATCGAGGGTCTTTTCGAAGCCACCATCCTGAACCCAGGGGGGCAACGAAGCCAGCAGGCCGGTTGAGCCGGCCGGGTAGGTGTAGACATCGGCCGTAATCGACAGGCCCTCAGCTCTTGCCTGCTCGACCATCTCGATCACCTGGTCAAACTTCGGCCAGTTCTCCACTCCTGCTGCCTTGAGGTGGTAGATCTCGGACCGGATCTCGGCCTCCCGCGCGATTCGGATCAGTTCCTCCACTGCTTCAACCAGTTCCTCCCCTTCACTCCGCAGATGGGAAATGTACATCCCGTCGTGTTCCGCGGCTACACGGGCTAACTCGATCAGTTCCTCGGTATCAGCAAAGAACCCTGGCGGGTACACCAGGGAGGAGGCGACACCCAGTGCTCCTTCGAGCATCGCTTCGCGAACAAGGTCCTTCATCTGTTCGAGTTCCTCGGCACTGGGCTGCCGGTCTGCGTACCCAATTACGTAAACTCGAGGTGTGGCGGCCCCGATAAACGAGGCGACGTTGGGAGAAACACCCTTCTTCTCAAGAAAGGCAAGGTACTCCGCCAGGGTTGTCCACTCCACTGGATACTTGATATCGCCTTGTCTCTCCTGCAGCAGTTGCTTCATCTGCTCGTTGAGAGGGCCCATCGAGAATCCTTCGCCGAGGACCTCGAGTGTTACCCCCTGACGGATGTCGCTTTGGGACCGGCCATCCTCAATCAGCGATTCGTTTGACCAACACATCATGTTGATAAATCCGGGGGCCACCGCCAGGCCTGAGACGTCGATTTCCACTTTGCCGACAGCCTCCGCGAGGTCTCCCAGTGCTGCAATCTGATCTCCCTGAATCGCCAGGTCACCCACGAAGGGTTCCGCTCCACTTC
>CP070717.1:3769511-3773414 GCA_020350445.1 Acidobacteriota bacterium
GAGCAGAATTCCCCCAAGGCTGATATCGACTGGCCGCGGAGTCCACTCCTTCTCTTCGGATCGGAGGGTCACTTGAAGTTTCGAAGTCGGACTGAGAGGGACACGAAAAGACGTCCGTGCCTCAGTCTTGCTGATCCTGTCAGCCACTCTCAGCCGGATCTTTGGGAAGGAACCGGGATCCCGGGTGAAGCTCTTCGCTGACCCGAATAGGAGATTCGTCTCATTGCCGTCTGTGAAGATCAGAGTGCAGGGCAAGGGCAGGCCCGTCAGTTCTTCAGTCCCTGGAGACAGGACCTCGAGGGTGACAGAATCACTCTCAAAACCTGAAAAACGGCAGGGTAAGACCCGTTCCTGGTCAGCAAGCGTCAAGCTCACCAACCGCTTCTGTTCACAAAACTCATCGATCCGCTGCATACCGACCTCCTGAGAATTAATCGTTCGCCTGACTCAGCCTTCCGAGTTTGAGACCGGATTGAAAGAGTGCTGTCAGTCCCAAAGCCTCATTGATCATAAGCGAGATGACCATTCGTCCCATGATACGATAACCTTGAGTTTCGGGTTCTATGAATTGTGATGGAGTGGTCCATTTGCCAATTGGGAGATGAGTGATGAAGTCCTCTCGAATTGTGTTATTGCTGTTGGTCGCTGTCCTTTTCATTTCGTCACTGTGGCTTGGAACATTCCCGGCGGCAGCTCAGGAGGGTCTGGGGCGGCTTGACGTTCTTTTGTGTAACCCGCTGATCGCCAGTCTTGAGATGGGAAGCACCTGGGAGGCCGCCAAGGCGGTTGGAGTCAGTGGGATTGAAGTCCATGTGGAGCCGGATCTCTCCTGTTCTCGTCTCTATGTGGGTGATCAGACTCCGTACCGGATTGACAATGCCCAGAATGCCTTCAAGATTGCCCGTGATGCTGCCGAGCATGGTCTGGTCGTTCCAGTTCTCGTGGCCCCTCTCAAACTGGATCCGCAAGAGGCATTGAACACTGGGGCTCCGGCCTGGGCTCTACAATTGATCGAATTCGCCCCGGCGGCCGGTGCCAGCCTGGTCTACTTCCCGATCGTCACCGACAACTTCACCAAGCCCACGTATTCTGATGAGGAGTTCATCGAAGCGGCCGTGTTCGTCCTCAATGACCTGGTGGAACATGCACGGAAGTTTCCGGTGCAGGTGGGGTTTGAAAACCTCAGCGTATACTGGAATCGCCCCGAGGTCCTCCGAGGCGTCCTTTCACAGTTCGAGGCGGATGAACTGGGGTTCTGTCTCGACCCGATCAACTTCTATTGGTTTGGGCATCCCCGTTCGGAGGTCTATTCCATCGTTCAGGAGTTCATACCCCGGGCCTACCACTTCCATGTCAAGAATGTGGCTCATCCAGTCGACAAGAGAGAAGTGCGGCGAGAGCCTGGATGGCAGTATTCGCAGAATTCAGTGGCGGCTGATCAGGGCGACCTGGATTTCGAAAAGCTGATCGGACTCCTCCTGGATGCGAACTACAACGGCTTGATCAGTATCGAAGACGATTCGCTGGGCAAGGTTGAAGCTCCCCAGCGTCTCGAGATTCTCCGCAGCGATGTCGAGTACGTGCGCCGAATCGTTCGGGGGTATCTTGGCGGTTCGGAGTAGGGCAGGGGAATTGATGAATAACCCTGGCCGAGGTGACAATTCTGAATCCCGCTGGAAACTGGTCTATCTCGCGGTTGCCGTCAATACGGTCGCCGTCTACCTGTTGCTCTGGTGGTTCTCAAGGGCCTTCGTCTAGCTTCTCATGCATCTCGTCGATTGGATTGTTGTTATCGGGTATCTCGGCTACGTTGTCTTTGACGGGATCAGGCGCAGCCGTGCGACAGAAGAGGTAAGAGGTTACTTCCTCGCGAATCGCAGTCTCCCCTGGTGGGCCGTCGGCCTGTCGATCATGGCGACCCAGATGAGCGCCATCACCCTCGTGGGTACGACTGGGCAGGCTTACGACAGCGGCATGCGGTTCATCCAGTTTTACTTCGGCTTGCCGTTCGCAATGATTATCCTCTGTGTGACCGTGGTCCCGTTCTTCTACCGGGCCAACGTCTTTACAGCCTACGAGTACCTGGAGAACCGTTTTGACGCAAAGACGCGCAGTTTGACGAGCTTCTTCTTTCTGGTCTCCCGGGGGCTGTCCTGCGGGGTCATAATCTCAGCGCCGGCTGTGATCCTCTCGATCGTTCTGGGTTGGAATCTCGAGGCGACGGTTTTGGCGATCGGGTTGCCGACGGTTCTCTACACCATGCTTGGGGGCGTTCAAGCCGTAACCTGGGCCGATGTGAAGCAGATGGTCGTGATCTTTGTCGGCATGGCGGTCGTTGTCATCGTGCTTGTCAGTCGGCTCCCGGAGGATGTTTCGCTGACGGGGGCTCTGGGCATCGCGGGAGCCGTGGGGCATCTGGAGACGATCGATCTTTCCTTCGACCTTTCTGAAACCTACACGTTTTGGTCGGGAATGCTCGGTGGGCTTTTTCTGATGCTCTCCTATTTCGGCTGTGACCAGAGCCAGGTCCAGCGATTCCTGACAGCGAAATCGGTGTCTCAGGGACGGACCTCTCTCCTGATGAGTGCAGTACTGAAGATTCCGATGCAGTTCGTCATCCTGCTGATCGGTGTTCTTGTTTTCGTCTTCTTTCACTTCAACAGCGCACCATTGCTCTTCAATCCGGTCACGGAATCCCAGATGCGCGGGGTTCCCGAGTACCGGCAACTTGAAGCGGAGTACGAGGTCGTCACCGACTCCCTGCGGACTGCCTCGTCGGAACTGGCCCGGAATTCCGGGGATGAAGCCGCCCGCAGCCGATATCTGGAGAGCTTCGAGAAACGGCGGGATGTCCGCAGTCGTGCCGTCGAACTGGTCAAGAGCAGCCAGGACAACGCCTCCTACAATGACGTCAACTACGTCTTTCCGGCCTTCGTGACCCGCTATCTTCCGATTGGTGTCGTCGGATTGATTATCGCCGCCATCTTCGCTGCCGCCATGTCGAGCATCGCCGCCGAGTTAAACTCACTTGCGACTGCTTCAGTCATGGATTTCTACCGCCGGCATTATCGTAAAGAGGCTCCGGACCGGCACTACCTGTTGGTCTCAAAGGTTGCCACTGCGTTCTGGGGTCTGATGGCCTGTGGGGTGGCGATTTATGCTGTGCAACTGGGTTCACTGATCGAAGTCGTCAACAAGTTTGGATCTTTCTTCTATGGCTCAGTCCTGGGGGTCTTCATCCTGGCGATCGGTACGCGCTGGGCGACGTCAAATGGTGCCTTCTTCGGCTTGCTGGCAGGAATGACCACCGTTGGGATCGTCAGCCTGACCACCGAGATCTCCTTCCTCTGGTACAACGTTGTGGGTGCGGTCGCCGTGATCGCGACCGGCCTTCTCTTTGCTGCCTTCGAGAGGGCAGGACTCAGAAGGTGAACCGCTGAGCGGTTAAGGAACTGAGCGGTTCTGTTGGTTTCCATGCAGGACCCTACGGAAAGTCTGATTGCAAGGGTGCCGAGATTTGCACCTTTATTCCCTCTCTTCTTTACAGTAGGGTAAAGGGGGGAGTGAGTGTTATGAGGTTACTTTGGGGTTTTCTGGTCCTTCTATTTGTATCTTCAGCGGCCCACGCGCAAGCCGTGTTGACCGTACCGGAAATCAACAGCCCATCGGGTAGCGCTGGGGTGATCCCCATCCTGCTTGAAAACGGAGACGGGCTGGTCGGGGTTCAATTCGACTTGTCGTTCGATCCTTCGGTTCTCTCGATCACGGCCGACAGCGCGGTGCTGGGAGGGGACCGACTCGACGGGCATGATCTGGATGTGGTTCGATCCGGTGGCAAGGTCAGGGTGATCGTCTTTTCGAGTTCGCTGCGAACCATGAAGTCCGGCCGAGGTGTGCTGGTCC
>CP070717.1:3773514-3780487 GCA_020350445.1 Acidobacteriota bacterium
AGTGATCCCGATCAGTGCAAAAAGGTAACCATTCACCCCGGTAGATGAGGAAAGCCAGAAAAGGGTGCAGATTCCGACAGCACTTCCGAGTAACGCATGTTTTCCAGCGACTCTCGGTGTCACCATACCCAAGAGGAAAAGACCGCCAAGAATGCCCATAAAGAGGCCCAGCACACGGATGAAAGAATCGAAGAGAGACCTATTAGCGGGGTCAATAAACACCAATCCCAGTGTTGTGCCAGCGATTCCCGAGAACAGCGTCAGGAGGCGTGCCCATCGGAATTCACCTGCGTCGTCATCCACGAGTTTGAACCGCCGCAGGAAGTCAACCACGAGGGCTGCCGCCGTCGAATTCATGCTTGTTGAAATCGTAGACTGGGCTGCGGCGAAGATCGCAGCGACGATGATCCCGGCAATTCCGACCGGTACTTCGCGGGCAATAAAGAGAGGCAGGATCTGATCTGTCATGTAAGTCGGATCCAGCTTCTCCGGATTCGATTTATAGAACGCATACAGCCCCGAACCCAATCCGAAGAACAGAAACGAAGCGGGAATCGCCAGCAGTGCAGCCGTCCAAATCGACCGAGCCGCGAGCCGTTGATCAGGCGTTGTCATATAGCGCTGAACGACCGCCTGATCTCCGACATAGGATGAGAAATTCTGCCCCAGGGCCCCCAGGATAACGACCCATAATGCCAGTGAAGTGCTGGTCGGATCCCAATGGAGATTCCCAAAGTTCAGTTTTCCATCGGCAACAAGACCTGAGATAAGGGAAGCGCCGTCCCCCTCTGCACCACTGAGAGTCCACATGAGGCACAGAACTGCACCACCCAGTAAAACAACAGTCTGAACCGTGTCGGTCCAAACGACTGCAGAAACTCCCCCGATCGTGGAATAGAGGACACTCAGCAACCCCATGATCAAGACACAGGTTGCTGGAGCCCAGCCCGTGATTGTCGAAAGGGCCAGCGCCGCGAGCGAGAGAACGATTCCGATTCGAAAGACGTGAAAGAGAACAAAGGAAGCGCTGGAGAAGACACTAACCGGGGTGCCGAACCTTTTCTGTAAATACTCGTACGCGCTGGTGGCATCGATCCGCCGAAAGAACGGGAGGGCGAGCTTGACGGCGACTGGAGCCACGGCAAGGATCATACAGTTGCCGACAAGGTAGGTTAGGTCCTGAGCATACGCTTTCGCCGGTATTGCCATGAAGGTGATCGAACTCAACATGGTGGCAAAGATGGAACATCCAGCCACCCACCAGGCAATCCTTTGACCACCCCGAAGATAGTCCTCGGAATCCCGGTTCCGCCTGTTGAAGTAAAAGCCAATACCGAGAAGGATAAGCAGGTAACACGCCAGGAGCAGCGAGTTGACCGCCCCAAAGGAAGGGTCCGACGACTTTACCGTGGCGGACCAGACCCGGTTCGTCCGAACGCGTGGCTTGATCTCTCCGGAAGCCAGGACGATCCGGTCATTCCATTTGACCGCTGGGATACTGACCTGATTCGAGGGAACGGATCCCAGCTCTACCCAGGTATCGGTAATCGTATGATAAGAAAGTGCACGCTTGGGAAAACCCGGATGTTGATCCCTCAGTTCTTCTGTCTGAGACATGAGGCTGCCATTGTCTCCGGTAAGGAAAAAGAGATGGGACTGTCCCACAGCAACCGCAGCCCCGGCCATGACCGGAGCAGGAACCGCCGCCCGCTTCCTCCACGGCTGATCGATTCGCTGGGGGTTGAATTCGTACACATCCTGCAGGGCGAAGATCTCCCCGGTCACCGCTTTACCAGGAGCTTCGGCGAGATCAGTCAGTCCCGTCGAACACCGACCGCTGACAAGATAGACACAATCATCAAATCCGTTGTGCTGAGCAGCCAGAATATTGAAGGCCCGGGGAGGCCCCGGCCACTTCTCGAGGATCTCCCACCGAAGAACACTGCCCGGCTCACCAATCTCAGAAAGGTCCAGCCTCCAGAAATTTCCCAGAGCCGACTGAAGATCGAGACCCGACTGCCCACCGGCGATATAGACAACGTTTCCGACCAGCACTGCTGCACCGTAAGCACAGGGTCCCGGCAGGTCAGGGAGAGGGATCCTGTTGAAGCTGTGAAGACCCGCATCCCAGCGCAGGAGGAACGCATCAGAGAAGATCTCCTGACCATCGGTCCCCCCGAAGCATGCCAGCCCGAAGGGGGTGCTGGCAACGGCTCCGTAGGCACGAGGTCCTTCGAGTCCCGGCACCTCCTCCCAGCCAAATCGCCCTGTTCCTTCTGCAGTCAATACCCAGGTTCGATCGGTCCACTGTTTTTCCGTTTCCCAGAATGGCACCGGAAAGTTTGTCCCACCAGCTACTATCAGAGCCCCATTATCTGAGCCGACAAACGCCCCCGCGACACCCAGTGGATCGGGAAGATCGGGAAGAGCCTCCCAGGCGAGTGGGGAATCGGAGGGTTCCTCTCCCAGCATCGGAGTCGGATAACGCAGGAATAGAACAACGGTCAGAGTTGCGAGCAGCCCGGTCCTGAACTTCAGCGTTTCTTGGCCTTTCGGTAAACTTCAAGGAACTCTTCGAGGCTCGTCCTGCCAATGACCTGGCCGATCAGGTCCACGGGAAGGTCTTCCAGTTTCCTGAACCGAACACACGACTTTCCCATGTCAATCCGTTTACCTGTCGCCCGATAAGCATCCTCGAACCATTCACGACGCCTTCCATCCGAGTAGATACAGGACAAGTAAACAGCCATATGGTTCTTCTGAGAAGCCAGGGCAGCGTACATCAAGGGCTGTTTGTTGTAGGTGTCTGAGAATGTGGCCAAGGGGACCTGGTAACAGATCATTCCCCAGTTCATTTCCTCTTCAAACCCCTCGGGCAGATTCTCCTGTATCACCCGGCGGACTTCTGCCAGCGCCTCCCTTCGCTCAGGGGACAGTTTTTCGAGGTACTCTTCGACCGAATTTGCTTCGCTCTTCATCTCTTAAGTTTACCGATTGCGGCAATTCCGGCATCGAGCGAGTTGTCTTGACGCCACCACTAAACTACTTGACGAGCGTGAACAGCGCCGATTCCGTAGCCGATTGCCCCCCTTGCTCGGCCCATGCTCGAAGCCGGTAGGAGCCGGGCGGAAGATCCTGAGTGGGAATCGTGAAGACCCCAGTCAAATGTCCATCCACCGCCGCCGGAGCGAGATCCGGCTGCCCCTTGAAAAGAGGCTGTCCATCCCTGAACAGCGCCACGGTCAACGTTGCCTTGTCTGGTACTGCTGCTGAGGGGTAAACGATGCAGTGAAAAGCCAGAGTGTTCTCGGCTCCCGGTTTGACCTCCGACTCCAGTTGAGGAATGACCCGATGATTCGGCAAATACAGAGGAGACTCAACCAGCTTATCGGCATAGGAGAGAGGCTCGAGACCACCAATCAGGACGATGCTGCTGATATCGATTTGTTCCCGCGGCGGCTGAGCCACGAGGACCTGGCGGCGAGCCGCTCCCTTCTGAGAAATATGGTCGTAGGCAACAAGTTCGATCCGATATCGGCCTGGCGGCACCTCGAAGCTTCGGTTGAAGATGATGTTCCCCTGACGAAGACCCGCCAGATCAGCTTCGGGGCCTTCGAGCAGGTAGTCTTCACTGAACTTATGGATCAGCTCCCCCTGGCTCGACTTGACGAGAGCGAGGATTGAGGCGTGTCCAGAATAGCGGGAATTGACATGATCCGTTTCAAACGTCAGCGAGTCGGCCGGGACACTGGCCGCAATCACCTCTTCGGCAGCCCCTTCGACACCCGAATAATGCAGGGTACGACTGTAAAGGGGAATCTCCGAATCGGATTCCGGTTGTTCAAGCCGGGCCAGCAACGGGACCTCGTAGCCCTTCACGATATTGGTGGAATCGGGAGGTAGTGGATAGTAGCCGTCCCGTGACTGCACGGTCACAGACGGACGATCCACCTTGACGCTGATCTGCCTGTAGCTCGAATCGGACGAATCACTGTCTGGAGTGTAAACAATCTCATAGTAGCTCTGCAGTTCATCGGCCAGTTGCTGCATCGCTCGGCTCGGATCATTCGTATCGGCTATCAGGAAGCCGCCCGTCGAACGAGAAAGATCCTCCAACGTGACCTGCACGTTCATTCGGATGCTGTTCTCCGCCGTTTCAAGGGAACGTACCTCGGCGGCGGATACCGGTCCGGTCCCACCAGCCTGAACCTGAGACCGGCTCATCGCTGCTGCGTGGGTCAAAGCATCAGCTCCCAACCGACTTTGAGAATCATGGGACAACCCACGGGCGTCGACACTGTAGACACTGACGTTTGAGATGTTGGAACGACTGATTACGTTGCGCAGCCGGTACACCAGTTTTTCTGGAATATAAAGTCCTTCCGAGAAATAGACAACACTCTTTCTGCCCGGCAAATCGCGCTGAGCGGAGACCAATACCTGTAGAGCATCGAGAACGGAATGTCCCTGAAAGGCCCCCTGGATGGCACTGGCGCTATCCAGGATATTGATAAACATAGCCAGTTCTGCGATCTGTTGACTCCTTCTGGCAATCGCCCAGGTCGATACAGGCCCGCCACCCGGAGTCACTACCGGTGCGGCAGGAGTCGAGGTCAGGCTCTCAAGCCGTCGGGAAGCTTCAACCAGCTGCTGGTGCAGTTCCAGGGACTGATTATTAATCTCATCGAACTTGCCTGATGTGGCCAATTCAACCGCCTCCCAAACCAGGTCCATGTCCGAGGTGAAGGGACACAGCGCCCTGAGACCATGGTAGATGGCAAAGACACCGATATAGGTGTCCTCCGGGAGATCGGTATTCATCAGGTCTTTGACCGCCTCCCGGGCATACCGGCGAGCTTCATTATCAAGGCTGTCGAAGACCAGGCTCACCAGGTGGTTCTGATTCAAAACACTGACGGGAGCCGAAGTCATGTACCGGGTCGGGGCAGCCGGCCCGACATCCTCATGCGGCTGGGATCCATCAACGAATCGAATCCGTTGGATCTTCTGCTCCTTACCATTCTCGAAGACATGGAACTCTTCGGGGGAAAGGTCGGCTAACAGATTCCCCTTCTTATCCCGTACCACAACATCAAGGATCACAGCCTCACTGGTCAACCGAATAACCTGTGGAGGAGGTCCCTCTTGGGCCAGCGGACTCTGAAAAGCCACCCCGATCAGGAGTAAGGCTACCAACGTGCCTCGTCTAAACTGCATCAAATACCTCTCCAGAAAGGATTCCCGAAGCACTCATTATTGACTGAGTATAGGTCATTACTCAAGCCGGAGAGGTCTGTGATCGGTCAGAGGGGCGACTCAAACCATGAATCGTCTCAGCGGGAAACAGCCGGATCAGGCTGCTGCAAATATCGCTCGGCCAAGTCCGCTGCCTCTTCGCCAGCGAAACTGGACATGTAGTCAATGGTGCTGAAGGCGAAGAGGGGTCCGGAAGAGAACTTCCGGGCAATCTCGAGCTGTCTCTTCACCCTTTCCAACCCCGCCGGATGGGCGCCGAAGGCTCCCTCTGGTCCTGCTGCCTGCTCGAACAGTTCGGTGACCGGGATAAGACGGGCTCGATTGGCAAGAGAACGCTGGAGTTCCTCCAGGTAGAGGGGAAGGGAAAAGAGATCGAGCTTCCGGGCTCCGACGCCATCCTGGAATAAGACGGTGGTGACACCGGTTGTCTCTACCAACTCCTGCCAGAATCTTCCCAGCGTTAAAGGGTCGGCAAAGCCATTGGAGAAGCCAGAAATGGCGACCCCCATCTCTGGAGTGAGTTGGCGAAGGTACCCAGTCAAAGCCGATAGATGGGCGAACAGAACTTCCCGCCTGCCTGGCTCGAGCCAGTTCATGTCATCTATCTCCTCAGTGAGATACCACCCTTTGAAACCGGGCGATTCCCGCAGCAGCATGCCGAGTTCACGAGCCGCTGCCTTTGAGCGACTTCGATAACGAACCAGGTACTGTTCGGTCAACTCGTGAGACTTCTGAATCTGTGTCCAGAAGGCAGGATCACTGACCAGTCCCACATGGAGAGAGATCCCATATTCTGCAGCCAGCTCCAGGAGTTGGCCAAAGACCGGCGCTCGGCTGGTCCGATTGCCCTCGGAGGCAAAGAACGCAAGTTCGTCGAAAACGGTCCACTGGATGACTAGCTCGGAAATACCCATATCGCGGCAGTGTTCGAAGATCTCCCGCAGTTGTTCAGGAGCACCGTAAGACCGGTCCTCGGTGAGTTGAAGGAAAGTCCCCTGAATCCGGACTGTTGCATCCTGCGGGAAGAGACTAACACTTACCAGGGCGATAGTGAGGAGTAGAATCAATGGAGTCGGAAATCTCAAAGCCGCGCTCCTTCTAGAAATGAAACAGCATTGAAAACGTGACCCCTCCAAACGGTTCTCTTTCGCTGCTGTGCGAATCGTTCCAGAAACGCCCTCGCTTGTACTGCAGGAGTAGTTCGAGGTCTGAGCGGTACGTTTCGTATTCGTTTTCGTTGAAGAAATAACGGAGGGAAGCTCCTCCTCCGATTTCGTAATAGGAGTTCCAGGGCACTTCGTGATTCAGGTATCTCAGATCGGCGACTACATGGGGAGAGAGTACCAGGGAGTCGGTCAGCTTCAGGTTCACCCCCTGTCTCATTTCTCCATAGAACGAAAGATAGCTTGGAGTCTGCACGCTGTAAGCCGCATCCAAGTACGAGAGGGTGTAACTCCTCGAAAGCAGTGCCGGATGACGTACAGCTGACGGACTCCAGGAATAGAGCGTCCGCAAGAGGAAGCTATTAACAGCATTAGAACCCATCCGGAACAGCTTTTCCACGCCAACTACGAGATTCTGTGTTGTGAATGGCTTGTAACGGACTCCGATGCTCCCCTGATAGGAGTTGTTGTCAAAACGGAATGAACCCGGATAGAGATCCCAGAGTACCCGGCCAAAGAACTGGAGTACCCGCTGATTCCTTAGACCGATTCCC
>CP070717.1:3780587-3785371 GCA_020350445.1 Acidobacteriota bacterium
ATAGGACGGATAGGACTAAATAGGACGGATAGGACTAAATAGGACGGATAGGACTAAATAGGACGGATAGGACTAAATAGGACGGATGGGACTCTCTCAGGCCTAGCGTGTTGCCCTATCGTTCTGTCCTATCGCCCTGTCCTATCACCTGTCCTATCGGTCCTATCCGTCGCATCCGTCCTATTTGTCCTATTTGTCCTATTTCCCCTATTCTCTGCCCGAGAAAAAGGCTTAGAGCCTGTTTCTGGCTCTAAGTCCGCCTGTTTGCGACGTTGCCGGCTTTGCGGTTCTGTAAGCTTCCTGGCTATTTCCCCGCCCGGCGAATCGCTGTTGAACCGAAGAACTCCTCAAAGAGCTTTTCGCTGTGCCCGTCGATTTGCTCGAACGTCAGTTCCCCCTTGCTGAGGGCAAAGACGGCGTCGCCCCAGTTGGCGACATTTTCACGGAAGACTTCGAATCGATCGTAACCAAGGTAGTCGATGGCAGTTTCATCGCCGAGGAAATTGGCGATCGATCCCCAGGCTCGGGCACCCGATCGGGCATTTCTTGCCAGATCGGGATAGCCGGCTTCGAGCGAGTAAGCGTAGATGATGAGGGCAGTCTGGATGCGACCGGCGCGATTGCGCTGCAGCGTCGTTGTTCGCCGGAATTCCTCGATCTTAGCCCCGTTGAACAGATTCTCGGGAGGTGGCATGCGATTGTTGATTGCATGTTCCGCGAGCCAGCGACATTCGTCGCGGATCATTCGGGCCAAAGGCGGGAAAACTTCTTCGGACGGAGCCGCCGCGGGCAGTGTTGCCAGTGTCGTTCGGGCGCTCCCCCCGTGAACCGTAATCCATCCATTCCGGGCCAATTCTTGAAGCGACGGATCTTCTGGAGGCAACGGCAGAACGTACAGCTTTTCACCGGCGGAAATGTCCTGGGCCGGATTCACCCTGGGACGCACTTCGCCCCAGTGACCGTACTCCTGATGGAGCGGTGAGTAGACGGCCATCCCTCCACTCAGGGAGTCGTAGTAGGAATTCACGATTCGCTCGCCAAGGCCTGCGCTATCCATCACGCCGGCCAGGGTGCGGGCCTCCTCCCAGTCCAATTCACGGGGAAACCCTAGCCCCGCGGCCCAGACGGCTTCTATCGGAAGGCTCGGAATCCCCAGAGGGAAGATCGTGGCCACCAGGACAATTGCGGTTGCCAGTATCGTGTGGATCTTCTTGCCGGACAGTCGCTGTAGCAGCCAGGCTAAGAACAATGCGGCAATTGCGGCCGCCACGATGGAGGACTGCAGGAAGAAACGGAGTCGGTCCTGAAAGAACCATGCCAATGGGGCAATCGCCCAGATCAGCAAGAAGAGATGCTGGTGGGGCTTGCGGAGTAGCAGAATCACTCCGGGGACGGCCAGCAGGTAACTGAGAGTCGCCATGTCTCCGGCGACGTGTCCCCGACGTCCGTTGTACCAGTCGAAGTAGTAAAAGAAGTGGATCAGGAAGGGTGCGGCCAGTAGAGCGCAGAGTCCCCCCACCTTGAGGAGGCCCTTCCAATCCCGGGTAAACGCGGCCGCCAGGAGTACTCCGAACGGCGCCACGGGGGAACCGCCCAGGTGGACATACATTACAGCAGTCGTTACGAGCGCGGAGGTAACGTACCTGCGCTCGAGAAAGAAGTGAATCGCCCAGGGCGTGAGAACGAAGACCCAGCCGGATGGGACGCCGACGAAGAAGGAGCCGGCGGACCAGACGGAGCCGGTGAACAGAGCGGCCGAAAAGAGAGCCGCCCAGTCGCCGCCATATCGTCTGGCGAAAAACACCGCCGTAAACACCGCCATCGCCCACAAACTGAGCGCGAGCAGCGTGTAGGCCAGTACGTAGTCATCTCCCTCGCCGCCCAGTATCCGCCCAAGGATTCCGATGCCGTAATGCAGCAGTGGTCCCTGGAGATTGGGACGACCAGTGGGTGCCCAGTTCAAGTCGTCCCAGGGATAGAAACCATGCTCTCCATACTGCCTGCCCAGTGAAACGTGAAAGCCCAGGTCGTTATCGGCGATGTAGTCGGGAATCATCAAGAGCAGCAGTACTGCGTGGAGGCTGATGACAGCAGCCAGTGCGATCCTGGCTCCCCTCGAAGTACGATAGCTCTCCGGAACAAGGGACTCTTTCATTACTGTAAGCCTCCGTTCTTTCGAGTAAGTACGGGAATGCCTGCTCAAAAGATCCCTGGAATGTACAGCAGGCGACGGTTTTTGACCTTGCCTGATTGAGGCTTTGCTCTTGAGGCTTATGCCTCTGGTATGGCGCCGGTGAGGCTGCGTTCGCGGTGACTCACCCGTCGCGCTAATTCCTAGGCGATCGTATCGGCCGCGTCGTAGATCTTCCGGACCGCCTCTGCGATTTGTTCCATATCGGTCCGGGTTCCCAGCAGACACGTCTGGCTGATGACCACCATCGAGTTGCAGATCTCCTCGCTGACCGGGCAGTGCTGTGCGGCCGGATACTGATCCAGGTAGTCCGCGGGAAAAAGGCGCCGGAATCCGCGTGATTGGAGCGAGACCTCCACGCAGGCCTCTCGGTTGAGTGGTCTTGGCCAACTTCCCCAGCAGGGGATGCCTTCGGCGCCGAGAGCGCGGATGAAGGCGTCGCGTCCGAGTCCCTTGAACTTTTCCGGGTGGATACGGGCGTGAAGGTTGTAGAACGCTCCGCGGTTCCCTCCGTCCACGAATCTTGCCGGTGCGAAACCCTCTATATCGGCCAACATCTCACAGAGATAGTCGACATTCTTCTGGCGATGAACAGCGCGGTCTTCCAATCCCTTGATTTGCTCCAGCAAGACCGCCGCCTGCCATTCGGTGATGCGGAAATTTGTTCCCGGGTAATCGATGTAGTAGCCCTTGTTTTGCTTCCGGTCGGTTCCGATGTCATGGTACCAGCGGCAGTAATCCAGCAACTGTTCATCGTCCCCCAGGCAGGCTCCCCCTTCACCTGACGGAAGGTTCTTCGAGACCTGGAAACTCAGGCAGCCGATATCGCCAAATGTTCCCACGTTCTTGCCTCTGAACTGGGCCAGATGGGCCTGGCAGGCGTCCTCGATGACTTTGAGGTCATGCTTTCGGGCGACAGCCATGATTCGGTCCATATCACAGGGGTAGCCGCCGTGATGTACTGGGATTATCGCCCGGGTTCGATCGGTAATCTTCTCCTCGATGAGTTCCGGATCAAGAAGAAAGGTGTCCGGATCCGAGTCGATGAAGATGGGCAGGGCATTCATCTGAAAGATCACTGAAGAACTGGCGATGAATGAGTAGGAAGAGACCAGGACTTCATCACCGGCCTGGACGTCGCACGCAGCCAGAGCGGTCAATAGAGCCGTGGTCCCACTGGCAGTGGCCAGGGCAAAGTTCGTCCCGAAGGTCTTGGCCAGAACGCCTTCGAACTGGGTCGCCCTATTAGCGCCGCCGCGAAACCACTTCCCACTTCTTAGGACGTCGATCAACTGCTGCTCTTCGTTCCCGGTAATCTGTGGCCAGGAAGGAAAGGGGCTGGTGCGAACCGGATCCCCGCCGTTGACGGCCAGCGT
Organism: Acidobacteriota bacterium; assembly: GCA_020350445.1. Lineage (GTDB taxonomy): Bacteria > Acidobacteriota > UBA6911 > RPQK01 > JAPXNP01. Next base: position 3,784,155 of record CP070717.1, read on the forward strand.
CTTGCTCGTCGAGACCGAGCGGGCCAGCGCCGGGCCCGTCGTGCTCATCGAACTGGCAGCGGCGAGTCCAGCGGCTCCACAACACAAGAAAGCTCTTCGATTCAGTTCATGTTCCGGCATAGAAATAGATCTCCTTCCCCAGTTTTCAACCCAGCTTACCGGGCATCCGAGGGCGAGTAAAGGGGGGTGAGAGAGATCTGTCGAGGCGGGCTTCATCTTCCCCGATCCTCGCGATCTACACGACGATCTTGTTCAGCGGGTACTCCACGATATCCTGTGCGCCCGCTTCCTTCAGCCGCGGAATCAGTACGCGTACCGAGACCTCTTCCAGAATCGTATTGACCGCCAACCAGTTATCGTCGCTCAACTGCGAAATGGTCGGCTTCTTCATGGCCGGGAGCACCTCGAGGACCTGCTCCAGCTGCTTCCTTTCTACGTTGAGCATCAGGCCGACCTTTCCGAGAGCGTTGATCGCGCCTTCGAGGAGCATCTTGATATCGCACAGCTTTCGCTGTTTCGCCGGGTCGTTCCAACTGACCTTGTTTGCGATCAAAAGGGTGTTCGACTCGAGAACCGTTTCCACGATCCTCAGCTTGTTCTCTCTCAACGACGAACCGGTCTCGGTTACCTCGACGATTGCATCCGCCAACACCGGAGGCTTCACCTCCGTCGCACCCCAGGAAAACTCCACCTTCGCCGTAACACCGTTCTCATTGAGGTAGCGCTCGGTGGCCCCAACCAGCTCTGTAGCAATGATCTTCCCTTCAAGATCTTTAACGCTTTGGACCGGTGAACTTTCGGGTACGGCCAGCACCCACCGCACTTTCCCAAAACTCTGCCTCGCGTAGACGAGATCCGTCACTTCGACGACATCTGCATCCACCTCGCGCACCCAGTCCAATCCAGTCAACCCGGCGTCCAGTACACCGTCCTCTACGTACCGCGCCATCTCCTGCGCTCGGATCAGCATGCACTCGATTTCAGGATCGTCGATGCCCGGGAAATAAGAGCGATTCGACACCGAGATGTTAAAGCCTGCTCGACGAAACAGGTCAACGGTTGCGTCCTGCAAACTCCCCTTAGGAATCCCCAACTTCAGCCTCATCTTCATCCTCCGTAAACTTCGTCTGGATCGAACTTCCGCTCAGCATTGTCCACCCACTCGCCATCCTTCAGCGTGCGAAAGAAGCAGCTCTCATAGCCTGCATGGCAGACGC
>CP070717.1:3785471-3788703 GCA_020350445.1 Acidobacteriota bacterium
CGTGCACCGGACCCTTCTGCGATAGAGACCGCGACAGCAAAGTACTCGGGTGCATCAGGGTCGGGTATGAGATCGTAGAAAGGTGTCTTCTCGGGTGCGAAGAAGATAACCGAAAATGCGTAGAATGTCAGTGCTCCGGCCAGCAGGAGGAGCCCTGCGGTTCTTGCGGTCACCGATGAACCCTCTAGATTGAACCCGCTGTGGTCTCTCGTGACTTCAGTGCGCTTCATGCCGGTTTCACTTGGATTGCCTGCGTAAGATCGTAGAAAATATATCGATCAATCTCAATTGGCCTGTAAGAGTCTTTCCGACAGTGGAGTGATCTGTTCAAGCGGATGTAGTCAAGATGAATGGTATAGCGGTGTTCAGGAAGACGAGCCCCTATGAAAGAGCCGTGAACTACAAGGCGTTTGGCCTGGCCGTGCTCTTGTTCACTGCTGCTCTCTTTATTCCAACCCCGGAAAGCATGAGAGATGTCGCCGTCGAAGAAACGGTGGGCGAGCGCTACGTACTCGACTTCATCTCCGGGCAGCTCTTTGGACAGCACTTCTTCGAGGTGCAGCAGTGGGAGGCAGCCACTTGCCGAATCCTCTTCGCTAATCTTGAACAGGGCATGATCCAGCCGAACCGGATTCTCGGGCGGACCTTAAAGCAGACCCAAGCCCTCGGAGTCGATGTTAGTGAAACGCATTTTCTGCGATTCCAGGGATCGATGCAGTTACTGGGAGCGGAGAGATTCAGCCAATTGATGATGGATTCCTTCAAGCTTCACCGGACCCAGTTGTCTTATGATCGATTGTCTGATTCGGAAAGGCGGGAGGTCGATCGCGCGATTCGCAAGATCAAGGTCACGTTTGCCCTGGCGATCTTCGTTGTGGTCTGTTTCTTGACTGAAGCCATTCCTCTCCCGGGGGTTGCGTTCTGTATCGGGCTTATTCTGGTTTTCTCTGGCATTGTGGGAAGGAGTCAGGTGGCCGCACTCTACTGGTCAGATGCCGTCTGGTTCATTATGGGGAGCCTGATGTTCGCGGCCGCGTTTGTAAAGACCGGGATTGACAAGCGTATCTGCCTGGCGATTTTCAGCTATCTGGCTAAACCGGATGTGGGCAGGGTGACCGCTGTCCTGATTCTGGTCATTGCTCCGGCAGCGGCGTTCATCTCAGACCACGCCCTGGCCGCCATGTTCCTTCCAATTGGTGTGATCCTTTACAGTAGCAGCCTGACGGATCGCTTCCCCCAGGATCCTGAACTCGCGAAGATGCTGATGGTGACGATCGCGATGGCATGCAACATTGGTGGTTTTGGATCCCCGTCGGGGGGAGCCCGCAATGTTGTCATGATGACCTACATGGAGGAAATGTTCGGGTACAGCATCGGCTATGGTCAGTGGATGCTGTACGGCTTCCCGTTTGTGATTATCATGATGCCCCTCCTGTGGATACTGCTGCAGTGGCGATTCAGGCCCAGCGTACGTAACCTGAGACCGGCCATGGAATCGCTCCAGGCCGATATCGCCCGTGGAGGTTGGACCCGTCATCAAGTCATCGCGGTTTTGGTATTTCTGGTCATGCTGTTGGGGTGGGTGACCGAACAAGATATCCTGACGCGGATTCTGGGAATTCGGCTGGGGATCGGTGTTATTGCTATGGCCGGTGCGATCGCCTACTTGTTGTTCGGAGTTGTGGGTTGGAAAGACTATCAGGAGAAGGTGGACTGGGGAGTTGTCTGGCTTTACGCGGGTGCAATCATCTTTGGGAGAGTTCTGGATGAGACGGGAACCGCTTATTGGCTGGCCCGGTCGGTAGTGGAAGGTCTCGCCTACGTCGGGCTGCATTCGGGTACCGCTCTCCTTGCTGCGGCTGGTATCGTGACGGCGGGTATGACCCAACTCATGGCGGATGGCCCCGCAGCAGCTGCAGTTGGGCCGGTTACGTTGAATATGGCTGCCGTCGCCGGACCCGGGACAGTTCTCGTTCCATTCATGGCATTGGTGACGGCCTGTGCTTCATCAATGGCATATCTCCTGATCATCGGGACGCCTCCTAACGCAATCGTCTACGCCAGTGGATATCTGGAGCCTAAGGACTTTCTGCGTGTGGGGATTCCATGCCTGGTCCTTTCTTTCCTGGTGATGCTCTTTTTGAGCATGCTGATTTGGCCATTATTCGAGTTCCCCGGATTGGCTCCGATCGCGAACTAGAGGGTCTAGCTCATGAGTGTAAGTGATGAAGATGCCGTTTCGCTGCTCATCGGTGACGCTGAAACCGACTCTCGTACGGCCGTTGTGGGATCTCTCACCGATCGCGGTTTTGTGGTCGATGAGGCCACCACCGGGCAGGAGGTTGTCGAGAAGATTAATAGAGGAGAACCGGATGTCCTGATTCTCGATTTCGACTTGGCCGGGATTGGTGGCATCGAAGCACTGCAGGAAATCCGGCGAATCGCTCCCCGCCTTCCGGTCATACTGATGACCCGGCACGGAGGAGTCCGTTCTGCGCTCGAAGTTATCCAGTTCGAGATCGTCGATTTTGTCAACAAACCAGTCGATATCGAGTATCTGGTCACAAGGATCCGGAGAATCCTGCGTCCAGGGGCGGGCCGGGGCAAACTGAGGGAAACCACGATCGCTGAACTGATGGTCCCTGTCGATCGTTATCGACGAGTCACTGTCGATGAACCCGTGGAAACTGCGGTCCGTGCGCTGTTGGAGTCTGTTTCGGAGAGGCGTTCCATCCTCGTGTTTGATCGGTCCGGGCACTTTCTTGGGATGATTCGTTTTCAGAATCTGCTGCGACTCGTGGTCCCCGCGTACCTTGCTGATCTCCCTCACCCAGCCTACTTCACAGGGATGTGTCTCGCCCAATGCAAACTTCTGGCACAGCGAGGGATCGCGGAACTGATTGACGACGATACCACTGTCGATGTGTCAGCTCCGCTGATCGAGGCGATTCATAAGATGGTGATCCATAACCTGATCAATGTTCCGGTAGTCGATGAAGGTCGGTTGGTGGGCGTCCTGCGTGAGCGGGAGATCGTCGCTGAGATTGCTGCCTACTTCTTTGGCAAGTAACAGCGGGCATGAGACCTGGAGAACCCGGAGGAATCAAGGTTCAAGCACTTAGCGATTAGTAATCAGCGATTAGCAATCAGCAATCCAAGAGCGGCGTCCAGGCCCACCGCACTCCAGGGGGTCACTTCAGGTAGTGGGATGCCCACTTGATGAACGTTGGCC
>CP070717.1:3788803-3793383 GCA_020350445.1 Acidobacteriota bacterium
ACAGGTCATCCCCGAAGGATAACCCGTATGCATGAAAAAGGATCTGCTCTGTTACTGGCTGTCATTCTCTCTTTCCTGCTCATGGCTCTGGGCTTGGGCTTGACGATGTCAAGTCTCTCTGAGTTCACGATGAGCGATGAATTCGAAAGCCACGAACGTGCGCTCTACATCGCTGATGCTGGAATTGGCGCCGTGGAAACCTCGATGCGAGGACGCGATCTGGAACGTGCGCTCCGCGAGGAAACGCTCGTCCCTTCCTATCTGGGGATCCCTCCCGAAACAGAACGCGACCCAATTTCAATCGAAGAAGCCCGAGATATTGACTTCAATCGGCCTCCAGAACAGGTGACTCAGTTCAGGCTCACGGGAATGCTCACCCCGAGTCAGGGTGTTCAAGTCGGCCGCGGACGCTATTTCGCCCGGGTCACCGACAATCATGATGGCGACAGTGATCCGTTAACGGATTACGACGGTAGAATCTTTATCCGCTCCGTTGGTGTCCATCCAGGCCCACCCCAGGAGGTGACCCTGTACGGAAGCAATCTCAAGAACTCAGTCGTCGAGATTGAAAAGTTGCTGAAGCGTGATATGTCATTTGATGCTTCGACCCCATTCAACGTCTATGGCCCTCACGCCAGGCCGTCACAGAACCGCTTCTTTGACGGGAACGCCTTCAAAATCGACGGCTATGATCACTCGCAGATGTCGATTGACGAAGTGCTGAGAGGACACCATCACCGTGATGGCGAGTCCGAGCATGCCGCCATGGGTATGATCAACGATGATCTCGGGGGAGGAGATGCCACCGGATCGCTAAGAGAGGTCTATGAGTCCCTCGATCGAAACCAAATGAGTAACCTCATCGGAGACGAGGGGCCTTATGGCGAAACTCCTTCAATCCGGGATGAGACCGACATGATCCGTGAGAGCCCCAACGGAGACGCAAAGAACGTCTTCGATGCCCATTTTCTGAATCAGTTCATCAACCGAGTAGCCGCGGTTGCCGACAATCGTTACGATGAGAACACCAGTCTGAGTGGATCCAACATTCTTCTCGGGACCGAAGACGATCCCCAGATTACCGTTGCAATGGGCGACCTGTCACTGAGTGGAAACGGCTCTGGATCAGGGATTCTAGTCGTTAAGGGTAAGCTCGAGTACAGTGGTGCCTTTGACTACAATGGTCTAATCCTGGTGATAGGAGACGGCGAAGTCACCATCTCGGGTGCAAACAAGTCGATCATCGGGGGGCTCTATCTAGCAGAGATTCTCCAGGATGAGAACGGTGAACACTTGTTTGGGATACCTGAGTTCACGATCTCCGGAATGACCAACTTTTACTTCCGCAGCAAATCGGTTCACATGGCGATCAGCCTCCTGCCGTTCAGAAGCATAGGGTGGCGGGAAATCACTCGCGAGATCTCTTCTCCCGACAGGATGACCTATCCGGAGGACCCCCGTCACGCAGCATCCCCGAACATGTGAAACCCGGTCAATTGAGGGAATGGCCTGAAGAGAACTGGAACGGACTGAGGAGAGTACTGGTAGGTCACTGAGCCACGAGGCTTCTATCGCTGCGGAATCCGGCCCTCAACGAGGAAATCCGAACCCAGGCGCCGTAGCCGCAGAATCTCTATCCGGGGCGCATCGGAGAGGAGAGAAAGCTTCAAATCTGCAAATCCCGGCACACCTTGATCTCCAATGATCGCCGGGCCATAAAAAAGGTAAAGACGGTCCACGAGGCCCCCGCGAAGCAGGGTGCCTGCAATTTCTCCACCCCCTTCAACCATGACACTGGTTATGGAACGCTCTGCCAACCGTTCAAGGATCTCATTCCAATCCAGACGCCCCGCTCTTTCACCGACCTGGATCAGCGTGGCGGTCGCCGAGAGCGCCTTAATCCGCTCGATGTCCACATCCTGCCGATGAAAGATAACCACCGGGTCACCCGATTCGAACAACTTCGCCGCAGGTGAAAGCTCCAGATCGGAGTCGAGGATCACCTTGGTAATCGAATTCCTCGACCGCCACCGGACAGCGAGTGATGGATCATCCTGAACCGCTGTCTGGCGTCCAATCAAGATTGCGTCGGAGTCAAATCGAAGCCGGTGAACCAGCTTCCGGGATTCCGTTCCGGTAATCCACTTCGAATCTCCCGTCGCCGTGGCAAGTCGCCCATCGAGGCTGAGCGCCAGTTTCAACAACACATAAGGCCGCCCGGTCCGCACAAAATGAAAGAAGATCTCATTGAGGCGGGTCGCTTCCGTTTCGCACAGGCCAACTTGTACCTCGACTCCTTGAGCGCGGAGATATTCGATTCCTCCCCCAGAAACCTCCGGGTTCGGATCAACGACGGCCACAAAGACTCTCCGAATGCCGGATCGGACAATCTTTTCAGCACAGGGGGGTGTTCGGCCCCAGTGACAACAGGGCTCAAGGGTGACGTAGAGATCGGCTCCGCGGGCAGCCGTTCCCGCCTCATCGAGAGCCAGCACTTCAGCGTGGGACCGCTGAGCATAGCGATGGTATCCCGCACCGACCACGTGTCCTTCGGAAACGACCACGGCACCCACCATTGGATTCGGGCTCACGCGCCCATGCCCCCGGCGGGCCAGAGACAATGCACGCTGCATCCACTGCCGGTGCTCTTTCGATGGACTCGATCCGCTCACTCGGACCTATTCCTCCGAGTCCTCTACAGTCCGGATACGCAGTTTGTGAATCCTCCTGTCGTCGGAACTGAGGACCTCGATCATGGTCCCATCCAGCAACAGGGTTTCACCCGGTGGTGGGACTTCTCCCAGATGATTGACCACAAGTCCCGAAACCGTTGAAGCCTCGTGCTCACCATATTCCACGTCGAGGGCCTTCTCCAGTTCAGTCACTTCGAGACCTCCGGTCACGACATAGTGGCCCTCCCCCTCGTAGACGAGATCACTGTCGCGCGTTTCATCTTCGTCCGCAATCTCACCCACGATCTCTTCGAGCAAGTCCTCGACGGTGACCAGGCCCGAAACCGTTCCATACTCGTTCACTACGATCGCCATCTGTTCGGCATGGGCCTGCATCTCTTTGAGGAGTTCCGCTACGTTCTTCGTCTCGGGAACCAGCGGGACTTCGGTCACGATCGGCGTGATCGGGTCATTTTCGTGTCCGGCTTCGAGCAGGCTCAGTAGATTCCGAACGTAGACAATCCCAACAATCTGGTCCTTTTGTTCCTTGTAGACCGGGACCCGGGAATGCTTGGTCGAAACGATCAACTCGCGGACTTCCGCCAGAGTTGCACTCTCGTCGACGGCCACCATATCACTGCGGGGAGTCATGATCTCCCGCACCAGGGTGCTGCCGAACTCGAGGGCTGACTGAATCAAGCGACTACCCGTCTCATCGAAAATCCCTTCTTCCTCTCCGACGTCCAGATAAGCCTGAATCTCCTCATCCGTCGCATCCTCGTCGTCCGCCTCGGCTAGAGTCCTCCGCTCCTGGTTGCTTCTGAAGGTCCGGAAGGTGAAGGTTACGGGAAAGCTGATCCAGCTTAGCAGCCGGTAGAAACGGTTAAACCGGGGTATCAGCGCCAGCAGCACACGTTCGGGACTCTGTACGGTGATCAGGTAGGGGATGACCTGACGGAAAAAGACGATGATAAGAACGACACAGCCCAGGGACAGCAACAATGGCCATCTCCAGCCTGATTCATGCAGCACCCAACCCACGAGCACAGCCAACGTGACTAGCAGCAGTTGAATCCCAAACTGGATCGGAATCAAGAAGTGTCTGCGGTCGGCGGCGATCTCATCAAACAGTTGATAGCGGGGTTCGTCCCACCTTTCCGCAAAGACACGCAGAGTCAGAAGCGACAACTGGTTGATTGCCCCTTCCACCACGGAAAGCATTGTCAGAACGGCAAGTAATGCCCCAATCAATAGACCTATCAACTCAATCCCTCACGCGAGTCCGAATTCCACTCTCAACTGCTTCTCCAGGCGCTCCATTTCGCCCTGATCCGACTCGTGGTCGTAACCCAGTAAATGGAGAACGCCATGCAGTCCGAGTGTCTTCAATTCCATTTCCAGTGTCTCTCTCTTCTGCCTGTCGGCAGTCTCGACAGAGATCAGGATATCTCCCCAGTATGGCTCAATCACCCGATCGGCTTCGTCCGTCGGAAAGGACAACACATCGGTCGGACGATTCTTCCCGGCAAACCGGGAATAATATTGCTTCATCGCACGATCACTGACCAGAACAACCGAGAATCCTCCTTCGATGGCCAGTCGATCGGAGAGCTTATGCAAGAACTCCTGCAATGGTCCCGTGGCAACGGCGAGGCGACGCTGCCTATTGAATACGCTGATTGTCCGACTGTTTTGTTTCACTCTGCTGCTGGTTGAAGTTGAATCCCGGATACTCGATCCGATGGTGGTACATTCCAGTCAAGACCCTCTCGAAAGCACGGGAAACCTTGCTGATTTCCATCATGTTGATTTCACATTCATCCAGTTGGCCGTCCTGAATCGTCGCCTTGGTTATCCGCGCGATCAGGCCTCGAATCTGTCCAGGAGTGGGATCAGTCAGAGTCCTCG
>CP070717.1:3793483-3861456 GCA_020350445.1 Acidobacteriota bacterium
AGCGACGGCGGGAATCCTGGTGGGTGGATCGGTCTTTGTGATGCCGGCTATCTTTGTGCTTGGGTTAGAAGGACGCTCAGGATTCTTACAGGTCTTCCTCGTTCCATTTCTGGGCGCTCTGCTGGGGGTCTGCTTCTTGATCCCGTTCCGACGCTATTTCGTCGCCGAGATGCATGGCAAACTGCCGTTTCCCGAAGCCACGGCGACGACCGAGATCCTCGTTACCGGCGAGAAGGGGGGCAAGTCCGCCGGAGTCCTGTTGATCTCGATGGGGATCGGGATTGTCCTGGATTATCTGGCCCTGGCGCTCAAGAGCTGGCGCGACGTGTTCACAACGGAGTTGATCCCTTCGCTCTCGACGCTGACGCATGATGTCAAGGCGATCTTCACCCTGAATACGTCGGCCGCGGTGATGGGCCTGGGATACATCATCGGTGTGCGCTACGCAGCGATCATCTGTGCCGGTTCGCTCATGTCCTACTGGGTTCTGGTCCCCCAGGTCGCCCGAATCGGTTCGATTACGGCGAGTCCAATCTTTCCGGGACTGCCTCCGGTCGCCGGCCTGGGGGCTGAAGACATCTTCTTCGAGTATGTCCGCTTGATCGGCATTGGCGGGATCTTTGCGGCTGGAGTACTCTCGATCCTGAAGATGAGTCCGGTCATGGCCCAGGCGATTGGCCAGGTTCTGAGGGAACTGAGGAAACTGTTCAAGGGAGGGGCCTCGGCTGTGACTGAACGAACGGAATCCGATATTCCGATGCTGCAGGTCGCAGGGCTTTTAACCGTTACAACGATTGCGATTGGCACTTATTTTCGGTTTGTCGTCCTGGCAGGGCAGGAAAATGCATCCGTGAAAGCCCTGGCCGCGCTTTTGATGACCCTGATCGTTTCGGGCCTGTTCGCCGCCGTGTCGGCCTGGGCGATAGCGATGATATCGATCACACCGGTATCTGGAATGACGCTGACCACTCTCATTATTTCGGCTGTCGTCCTGGGGCAGTTTCTTGGACTGTCAGGTCAGGAGGGAATGCTTGCCACTCTCCTCGTGGGAGGGGTGGTTTGTACCGCGCTGTCGATGACAGGTTCGATGGTGACCCTGATGAAGGTGGGTTACTGGGTGGGAGGCACGCCGAAGAAAATCCAGTGGGCCCTGGTCGGTGGCAGTGCTGTGGCCTGTGTGACGGTAACGGCAGTGATCTTCCTTTTTGCGGAAACGCAGGGATATGTCGTCTCAGCGGAACATCCCTCACCGATGCCCGCTCCGCAGGCCAATGCGATGGCAGCGGTGGTTCGCTCGATGATGGGATCGGCGGAAGCCCCCTGGTTCCTTTACGGAGTGGGAGCTGTGATCGCCATCCTGGTTGAGATGACAGGGGTGTCGTCGCTGGCCTTTGCGCTGGGGATGTACCTCCCCCTTGAGCTGAACACACCCATTCTGGCCGGGGCGCTCGTTGCCGGGGCCGTTCGCCATTCCGCGGGAGGGGAACGCCTGACCGAGAAGCTGAGAAATGACCGAGGAACTCTCGTGGCTTCAGGTCTGATCGCCGGAGGGGCTCTGGCCGGAGTCCTGCAAGGTATGACAGACTTGGTCCAGGACTGGACGGGGAGTCAACTCCCCTCCTTCGGTAATGATTCCTGGGGAGGGAACTGGCTGGGATTGGCTGTCTTTGTCTTGCTGGGAGTGGGTATCTACCTCGATGCAAGGCGTCTGAAGAATGGAGAGGAATAATGAGTGTAGAGATTCGACGAGAAGACTTGGAAACATGGGCGGACTATCTTTTGGACTGGTCGATTGGCGGCGTGGAGCCTGAAGATGTCGTGATGGTCAAGGGCGAGCGGATCGCCTGGCCGTTGATGTCGGTTTTGCAGGACAAGATCTTCGCCAGGGGAGCCATCGCCGATATCTGCCTGGTGCCACCCGACAACGATCGGGGGAAGGTCTGGGGCGCCTCGATCGCCCATCACGGAACTGTCGATCAGATCAGCCGGGTACCCGCCTGGCAGCAGCAGCGATACGAAGCGATGACCAAGTACATCGAAGTGATGGGAGCGGAATCACCTGAGCTCTTCGGTGGTCTCCCCGATGAGACAGCAACGGCAGTCATGCGGGCCGATGAGTTGTACAAGGGGATTCGACTCCTCAAGCCGTGGGTCATCACACTGTATCCAACCAAGGGCTTTGCCGATCTCGAAGAGATGTCTCTTGAAGAGTACACCGACGTGATCGTCTCAGCCTCGACCGTTGACCCCCGGTTGCTCGACGACGTGGAGGAACCGCTGCGCATTGCAATGGAGCGGAGTCAGACGATCCGCATTGTCACGGAGCATCCCCGAACCGGGAAGATGCTGGAACTGTCGATGGATATTGGTGGGCAGAACATTATCAAGTGTACGGGCACCCGGAACCTTCCGGACGGGGAGGTCTATACCAGTCCCGATTCCCGATCGACCGAGGGAGAAATCTTCGTCGATTTGCCGGTGTTTCAGGGGGGCGAGACCATTCAGGGAATCTTTCTCAGATTTCAGGGTGGGGTGATCCAGGAGTACTCGGCCGAGGTCGGGCACGAGGCCCTTGCCAAGGTGATCGAAACCGACGCCGGTTCCCGCCGTCTCGGCGAGGTCGCCCTGGGTGTGAACACTGGGATTGAGAAGGTGTTGCGGCACCCACTCTTCGTTGAAAAGGTCGGGGGCACCCTGCACATTGCCATAGGGGCCAGTTATCCGGAAGCCTACATTTCGGATCCGGGTTCGCCGGAGGGCAGGGCCCGGACGGCGGAACTCGCTAAGCTGGGATCGTTGAATCAATCGGCTCAGCACGTCGATATCGTCACCGATTTTCGTCCCGGTGGGAGCGGACGAGCCGTCTACCTCGATAATGAAAAGCTCGAAGTCGTCGGAAATACCTGGAAGATTTGAGCCCGATCAAAAGTACGACAAGCTTCCAGCTTGTCTCTTTCAGCTATCGAGTACAGCCAACCGGTTAGCCCGTTAGCCGGTTAGCCGGTTAGCCCGTTAGCCGGTTAGTCGGTTAGCCCGTTAGCCGGTTAGCCCGTTAACCATTGACCACACGAGGACCGATGGAGAAGGAAAGTATGAGTGAGCACAGACCTTACGTTCCGGAGAATACCACCATGGCGGACTGGTCCTGGCGGGGACTGGTCCTGGGGATTGTTTTCGGAGCGATCCTGGGATCGGCTAATGCCTACCTGGGACTTCGTGTGGGGCTGACGATCAGTACGTCGATTCCGCTGGCCGTCATAATGGTGGCAGCTTTTGCCGCCTTGCGACCACTGATTGGGCGGGGCACGATTCTCGATGTGAATATCGGGCAGACCGCGGGCTCGGCCTCTTCGTCTCTGGCCTCGGGGATCATCTTCACGATTCCGGCCTTGTTCATGTGGGGGCTGGCACCGACCCTGGGAAAGGGATGGCTGGAGGTGGCCTTGCTGGCTCTGTGCGGAGGGGTACTCGGCATCCTCTTCATGATTCCCCTGCGGCCGTTTCTGATCGTCCAGGAACACAAGAACCTCCCCTATCCCGAGGGTACGGCTTCGGCCGCTGTGCTCGAAGCTGCAGACGGGGGTGGAGCAAAGGCCCGTCCCGTCTTCACTGGATTGATTCTGGGGGCCTTCTACAAGGCAATCCTGTCATTGGCTCAGCTCTGGCCCGGGGAGGTCGAACTGCGTCTACCGGTACTCAAGAAGGGGCTGTTGGGAATTGAGCCGACCCCAGCCCTGCTGGGTGTGGGGTATGTGCTGGGTTATCGGATCTCCGCCATTATGGTTGCCGGGGGATTGCTCTCCTGGCTGGGTCTCATCCCGCTCATGGCTCTTTTTGGAGAATCACTCCAGAGCCCGCTGTTTCCCGATCTGTTTCCGGATGGAAGTACTCCGAAGTTGATCAGTGAGATGTCGGCCCATGAGATTTGGAGTCGGTATGTTCGCTATGTCGGGGCGGGGGCGGTTGCGACTGCCGGAATCATCGCGGTCATCAAGGCGCTGCCGGTGATGGTGGCCTCGGTTAAGGAGGGGCTGCGAGGTTTGGCGGCTCGGTCGCAGATCGGTGTCTCCGCGAAGCTGAGAACGAGTCGAGACCTTCCAATGAGCTTTGTCCTGGCTGGTACAGCCGCGGTTGTTCTGATTCTTGCTCTCGTTCCTGGTGTGATGGGCGGAGGGGCCCCGATCCTGTTTCGGATGATTGCGTCCATTTGTGTCGCCGTCTTCGCCTTCCTGTTCGTGACCGTCTCTTCGCGAATCGTCGGATTGGTGGGGGTGACTTCGAATCCGACCTCGGGGATGGCGATCGTGACACTGATCGGTACCAGTGTTCTTTTCTATTCGCTGGGATGGACCGACGCGGTGGGCAAGGTGACAGTCCTGACCATCGGAACCGTTGTCTGCGTTGCGGCCTCGATCGCTGGGGATATCTCCCAGGATTTGAAGACGGGTTATTTGATCGGGGCGACGCCGGGTCGTCAGCAGACCGCCGAACTGCTGGGGGCGATCGTCAACGCTTCGGTGATTGCCGGAGTGGTTTTGCTGCTCGGCAGTCAGTATGGATTCGGAGGCGCCGATTTCCCGGCTCCGCAGGCTACCCTGATGAAGACGGTCATCGATGGGGTCTTGAATGCCAATCTGCCCTGGGGACTCGTACTGACAGGAGCTGCATTCTCTCTGGTTGCCGAACTTCTTGGGATCCCGTCGCTGGCCTTTGCTGTCGGGATCTACCTGCCCCTCTCGACGATGACCCCGGTCTTCGCCGGGGGCTGTCTCAAAGCTCTTGTAGAATGGAGCAAGAGCCGTCGTAACCGGGAAGAACGCACCGATCGGGGTGTGCTCTTCGCTTCGGGCCTGATCGCCGGGGAAGGTGTTATGGGGATTGGAGTTGCTGTCGCCGCCCTGATCACCGGTCAGCGTCCCGAAGGAATCGGGATCGCCTTTGAAGGAGTCCTGGGATCGGCTGTCTCGCTCGTGGGATTCGCTCTATTGGGTTGGATTCTATTTCGCACCGCGCGGAAGCAGGCTGGTTGATCGATCGGGTCAAGCAGCTGGCCGCAATGAGGAGTTCGGTATTATGCAGGTTAAGTTGCGGTCGATTGGTCACAGGTGGATCGCCGTCTGGTTGATCGTCGGTCTTAGTTGTTTGGCTGTCGTCTCTGCCAGAACGAAGACCGATGTTATCCGTCTAAAAAACGGGGACCGAATTACGGGCGAGATCAAGAGGCTGGAGAGGGGGAAGCTCTCCCTGAGTACGGACGCGATGGGCACGATTGACATCGAGTGGGACGATATTCAATCGGTTGTCAGCGGCTTTCTTTTCGAGGTCGAGACGAAAGAGGGCCGAAAGTTCTATGGAACGCTGCAAAGCTTCGATGATCGGCCCAGTGTCGAGGTTCAGACGATGATGGGGGCAGTGGAGCTGAGACACCCGGATGTTGTTCGTATAGGAGCCCTCGAAGAGCAATTCCTCGGGCGGTTCAACGGCTCCGTTGACGCGGGTTTCAGTTTTACAAAGGCCAACCAGGATACCCAGTGGAACGCGTCCAGCAGTGTGAGGTACGAGTGGAGGAAGACCGCCTTCACAGCGACCGCGAGTTCGCTGTTTTCTAGCCAGGAAGGCTCATCCCAGATCAATCGTCACGACGTCTCGTTCACCTTCCGGCGAAGCTTCGCTCCGCGCTGGTTCGCGTTGGGAATGGCTCAGGTAGGGACGAATGATGAACTGCAACTCGATCTCAGAACCACGGGTGGCGGCGGTGTAGGACGTTCTCTGATCCAGTCGAATACGATGCTGATGTCGGTCGGCGGCGGGCTGGCAGTAACGAAGGAAAACTACAGCGCAGCAAACGATTCATCGGGAATGGAAGCATTCTTCGCCTGGAACTTTCAGTCTTTCCTCTATGACTCTCCCAAACTCGATCTGGTTACCCAGGTTCTCACCTTTCCCAGTCTTACCGACGCAGGCCGTGTCCGAATCGATTTCTCAGCCAAAATCCGATATGAGATCTTCAAGGACTTCTACTGGAGCGTGAGCTTCTTTGATAACTTCGACAGCCGGCCACCTGAGAGTGAAATCAGCCCTGCTTCCGGGATCGGGTTGGAGAGGAACGACTACTCGTTCTCGACCGGGCTGGGCTGGAGTTTCTAGGTCCCGAAGTGTTCGTTTACGGGGAGATCGGCCTCCCGGATCTTCGCGATTCTACGGCTGCCAATGCCAGCTGGAGCGCCTGTGCCGATTCACTTGGCGGGCAGAGAGGGTCAGGGGTATCCCTTTCACAGGCATCGGCAAAGGCTTGGAGTTCCGCTCGGAACCCATCCCCTTCCGTGAGTTCGAACTCTTCAGCCGGTTTGCCGGGGAGATAACGGGATAACCGTCTTAGGCCGGAGTGATAATCGAGGGTTCCCTCTGAGCCGGTCAACGTGAATTCCATCGAGAAGGGATAGTCTCCCGGCTGCCAGCCCCCGGAAACCACGACGATGGGGCCGTCAGAGTAGGTCAATTCCGCTTCAAGGATGTCGATGCCATGTTCCTTCTGTTCGGAGCCGGTTGCGCGTACCTCGGCCGGCATTCCGAAGAGATGGATGCAGAAGTCGAAATCATGGATGAGCAGATCGAAGGCTCCGCCCCCACTCTGTTTCGCATCATGAATCCAGGGATTCCAAGTCGGAGCTCCACACTTTCGCCGGAAGACAGCCATCTGAAGGCTCCCGATAGAGCCTTCCGCAAGCTCGCTGCGCGCCCGGACGTAGTCGGGCCAGAAGCGCAGTACTTGAGCGACCATCAGGATTCGGCCTGCCTTTTCACTCTCACGCAGCATCTGTTCGGCATGTGCTGGGTTGAGAGCCATCGGTTTCTCGACGAGGACGTGTTTTCCGGCTTGAAGCGCCTGAATCGCAAGAGGTGCATGCAGGTGAGTCGGAACACAGAGGTCGACGGCATCCACACTGGGATCGGCGAAGAGCGATTCCGGGTTAGAGTAGCGCGCACAGTTCGTGAAATCGACCTTAGCGGCGCCAGTCCCCAGGTTTCCTCCGACCTGGCTGAGATCTCCTTCGAGCTTTCGCGGATCCCCACTGGCGACTGCGACCAGCTGGGCATTTGAGACCTGGGACCAAGCCTGCAGATGGGTGCTTCCCATGAACCCGAGGCCAACGACTCCAATTCTGATCATCTCTTCTCTCTCCTTCCGTATTCCCGTGTCCACCTCTAAGGCCACAAGTCAAGGCTCGCCGAGGGTCTCCGCCAGTGAGATACCCTCGAGGCGGTTCCATCGGAGCGGAGCCGGGAGCCTGAAACTATCAATCTGGCCTCAAATGTCAAGGCGTCGGGTCAAAACTTGAAGAGGAAGCTGGCCACGAAGGCGACGTCATTCTTCTTCGTATCCGCTGAAGGGGGTTTGTTCTTGAAATCGTCGATGAGCTCGACCTTGAGTTCGGTCTGCTTGGTCACTGAGGCGGCGACTCCAATCGCGAAATGGTAGAGTGCATCCTCGAAATCATCCATCTTCCAGAGCGCCGCGAAGTTCTGAGTCAAGCGGGCACTGTCTGAAAAAGCAAAATCGAGGTTCTGTCCCAGGTTCAACGAACCGCTTGATCTCGTGTCCTGATCCAGGTTGTTCTCCCAGACCGCTCCAGCACCCCCATCAACCTGCAGGGACATGCGGTCCGTATCATAAAGGCGGTAACCGATCCCTCCGTTTGGATTCACGAGATAGTTAATTTCCTTGAATGGGTCGCGCAGGTATCCAAGATCCCCGTAGACGAAGGCCCGGTCAGACAGGGTGTATTCATCACGAAATCCGAGTCGGAGCCGATCCACCGTCTTCTCATCGCTTTCGGATCCGCGGAGGTACAAGCCCGTGAACTTCATGAGGTTCTTTGTCTTCGGATCCCTCAGCAGATTGAAAGACGCGTTGAAGTTGGTAGTCTCGGAGTTTCCGCTGGTGAGTGAAAGTCCGGCGCCAAAGTCTCCAGTCCAGATTTTTGGGGGAGCTGCGGCGGGATCAACGGCCGGATCAGCATCCTGTCCAACGACTGGAGAAACAAGGGTCACACAAAGCAAAAGTAATAGAGATAGTTTCTTTATCATTTTTTGAAATGCCCTCCTCGTCAACTTCACAAGATGAGACATCTACCGGCGAGGATTCAGCAGAATCGCTGCAACATTCAATGTCGGTTCGAAACCTTAGCGCTGCTGGTCAAGCAGGCGGGAGATGATCCTTTCGACGTCGTAGATCGCCCCTCGCCAGGTTCCTCCACTGACTTCCTGAAGTGCGGCCCAAAGTCGTGTGTCGTCGGGGAGTCCGGCCCGTGGAGCAAGATCGGGGTGTGGCGGACGTTCGGCGAGTTCCCTAAAAGCCTCTTCTCCATCGAGCCGACCGCGTGACGTTCCAACCAGATCAACCTTACCCTCCAGCTTCGACCGATCGACGACTACCCGAATGCGATCGCCGTCCCGTACCTTTGAGATGGGACCACCGGCCAGTGCCTCGGGCCCGATGTGCCCGATACAAGGACCAGTCGAAACCCCGGAGAACCTTCCGTCCGTCAGGACGGTGATTTCTTTGCCCCAGGGGATGAACTTCAGGGCCGCGGTGATTTGAAAGATCTCCTCCATGCCGGTACCTGCCGGCCCGCTTCCGATCAGGACCAGCATATCTCCCGGCTGAAGGGGGTTTGAGGTACGGCCCTTGATGGCGCGAATCGCGGCCTCCTCGGTCGTGAAGACTCGTGCGGGGCCTTCGCGTTCGAAAACACCTTCCTCGTTGAGCAGGCTGGGATCGATAGCCGTTGCCTTGATGACGGAGCCCTGCGGAGCCAGGTTACCGGTTGGAAAAACAAGTGTGCTGCCCAGCGAGGTCTTCGAAGACTCTCCGGGAGCGCGAATAACTTCACTGGGATCGATTCCCACAACTTCCCGGAGACGGTCGCGGGCTACTGAACGGCGCTCGCTTTCTTCCCATTGCGCCAGCACTTCTCCAAGGGTGACGCCGCTGACCGTCAGGACGTCCAGGTGCAGGAGATTCTGATCCCTGAGATGCAGCATGACCTCGGGGACTCCTCCGGCCATGTAGACAAATGCAGTGGGATGGTTGCGGGGACCATTCGGGAGACAATCGACGAGACGGGCTGTGGCCCGGCTTGCGGCCTGCCAGTCAGCGACATCGGGAATCCGTAAACCTGCAGCGTGCGCGATGGCGGGAAGGTGAAGCAGAAGATTGGTGGAACCTCCAAAGGCCGCATGAACGAGCATAGCGTTTTCAATCGACCGATCGGTGAGGATCTCTTTCAACGGCCGGTTCTGCAGACGGAGGTTTTCGAGGGCATGGGCTGACCGAACCGCGAGTTCATGCCAGACCGGTTCTCCCGACGGGATGAGGGCGGAATGCGGCAGGGCGATGCCCAGCGCTTCTGCGACGACTTGCGAGGTCGCGGCTGTTCCCAAGAACTGACAACCACCTCCAGGTGATCCACAGGCTCGACAGCCCATCGTCGCGGCATGCTCGAGAGAGATAACGCCGTCGGCGAATCGGGCTCCGAGGCTCTGGACGGTTCCCAGGTCTTCTGCGTCCCGGGTTGGCAGCGTGACGCCGCCGGGAACCAGGATCGAAGGCAGCTGCGATGAACCGGCAAGGGCCAGCATCATGGCGGGGAGACCCTTGTCGCAGGTTGCGATCCCCAGCACGGCGTTCCGAGTGGGAAGGGACCGGATCAGCCGCCGAAAAACGGTGGCTGCGTCGTTGCGATAGGGAAGGCTGTCCATCATTCCCGGCGTGCCCTGGGTGCGTCCGTCGCAGGGATCGGAACAGTAGGCGGCGTAGGGGATTCCACCCAGCTCTTTGACCGTTTGAGCCGCCCGGGAAACCAGCGCCTGCAGTTCCCAGTGGCCAGTATGGTAGCCCAGTGCAATCGGCGCCCCGTCGGCGTCCTGGAGTCCGCCATGGGTACTGAGGATAAGGACCTCGCTTCTCTTGAGCTGGCTGGGATCCCATCCCATGCCAGCGTTCTGGGTCATGCCAAAGACGAATCCGCTCGGTCTTTCGAGAAGGTCCTCTTTGGTGAGAGGAAGCTGTCCGGGCGGTCCCTCACCGATGAGGCGAGTCTTGGTGAGGACCTGGGACGAGCCCAGGAAATTCATGTCGGGCTTGCAGGGCTGCTGTTGCATAATCGGCCATGATAGGAGACAGCTGTCGAGGGGAGCAAGAACTCATTAACAGGAGATCGCCCATTGAAGCGGGGCGCATCCCTTCAACGGCGGGCCGTCGAGCCCAGAGAGCTATTCTTCCTCGGAACCCTGAGCCAGGGTCACTATTTCCTGCTTGAGGAACGACTTGAGACGCTGCTGAACCTCGAGGGGAACATCGACCTGCTGTTCGCGAAGGCGATGAGTCAGGTCAGCAGACCGCTCAAATGTATTCACAAAGTTGATACAGGGAGCACAACCCGCGAGGTGTTCGTCAAGTTTGTCCTTGACCTCCGAATCGAGACTCCCTTCGAGGTAGTCCGTCAGTAAGTCAACGCATTCCTCACATCGAAAAAAGTCTTTCATCTCTTGCCTTCGAAATAATGTGCCAACCGCTCTCTTACAAACAATCGTGCTCTGTGAATTCGCGTCTTCGTCGTTGGTTCCTTCAGGCCCAGCAGAGATGAAATCTGCTTGATCGAGTAGCCTTCGATATCCTTCAATGCGAGTGGTACGCGATATTCGAATGGGAGCGATTGAACGGCGTCGTAAAGCTCACCGGCCAGTTCGGAATTCAGGTAGACCTCTTCGGGGTCAACAGACCACCCATAGACGGGGTTGTCAAACTCTCCATCCCTGGAGAATCGCGGCATCATGTCGTCTAACTGCATGGTCCGCTCCTGCTTTGCCCGGTGCTTTCTAAGCCACATAATGCCGTTGTTGATTGCAATCCTCCTCATCCAAGGCCATATGTCACTTTCCTCCCGAAAGGTTTCAATCTTTCTTATGATTTTTAGGAGAGTGTCCTGGAGGATCTCCTCCGCATCGGAAGGATTCTTGGTGTAGTTGAGGATGACACCAAACAGAGGGCGGGAATAATGATCGACGAAATCGTCGATGACTCCGGCATCCAAAGCTTTCAGCCCTTCGACGATCTTCTGCTGATCCAGTTCTTTTGTCTTCATGGTAGCGACTTCGTTTTATCACATAACGGAACAGATGTCAGGTTCCAAAGCATCCTTTGAGGTTCCAGGACCGGGTATCTTCAGAGGTAAATCTGGTAGGATGGCGTCATGAGATTGCGGCTCCGAAAATGGGGGATTCTCGGACTCCTGGTGCTCTTGGCAACCGCATCCTTTCTGCCCGCTCAGCGGCGGGGGGGGCGGATCGTGTTGCCCGAGTATTATCGGGCGTTTCGCGCTCATGAAATGGACGAGAGATTCAGTCGCGTGGTCTTCCGCAACGGACTCACCGTCATCGTGGAAGAGCATCCCAGTCTACCCCTGGCCGTGGTCTCTTTGACCGTGAAGGTGGGAAGTCTTGATAGCGACGGCAGAACCAAGGCTGCCGTGCTCGCAGAGTTTCTCAGAACTCGTCTGGTGCGGGGCATCGATGAACTGGGTGGTCGCCTGGCGGTTTCGGTTCATGAGTTCTCTACCCAATTCACCGTTACGGTACCGGAGGACAACGCTCTCGAGGCGCTCGAGGAACTCGAGAAGGTGTTTTTGAGAAAAGATTGGGATGAGGAACAGCTCGAGTTCTCGCAACGCTGGATTTCTGAAAAAACGCAGCGCTGGGAGAAGAGCTCCTGGCGGCAGCGAGTGGACCCCCTGATCGACGCTGTCTTCGGCGGATCTGCTCAGATTCTGGAGAGTGCCCAGGATTCCACCGAGTCATTCCGGGAGTTTCACCGGCTCTACTACCATACGAACAACGCCATTGTGACCGTCACCGGCGCGGTGCGGCGCGAGCAGGTATTGCGCAAGCTCGTCGACTTGGTGGGGGAGTCAGAACCACCGTTTGATGGCAAGCAGGGCGGGTACTGGGCCGATCGTCAGGCGAGCGTTGAGGGCTTTCATTATGGTCAGAGGACTTTTCGAGAACCGGTTCCGTTAGTTCTGCTCGGTTTCCCTTATCCCGAAGCCCGTAGCAGCGATTATTGGAAGGGAGAAATCGTCTCCTACCTACTCGGCGAAGGACAGGCAGCGTTGCTGCGACTGGAGGCGGGTGAGGAACCTGAGCCGCGGGCGTTTGAAGTCAAGGTCTGGCAAGAAGTGAGAGAGAGGGGGACCTGTCTGGTCATCGGATTCGCTCCTGAGCCGGGGGCTCTCGACCGGGCCGAAACCCGTGTGCTGGGAACCCTGCGGGCGCTGGCGGCATCGCCCTTGCCGGTTTCAGTGCTGAACCGGGCCAAGGCCCTGCGGGTGGCCGATTTCTACCATTCCATGGAAGACCTTGCGAAACGCGCGGAACAACTGGCCCATTTCGAGGCTCTCGGAGATTTTCGAGCACGGGATCGAGTTCCAGAGTCGATCGCAGAGATCACTCCAGCAGAAGTCCAGGCGTTTGCCAGAAAGTTTCTGAATCGGGAGAGGCTTTCCGTCATTGAATGGCTGCCGGCTGGTGGCGAAGCCCGGACATTTGACCAGGAGTCCTTTCGAGAGACGGTTGACATTCTGGCTCCGGAAGGGACTCGGCAGGCTGTCGGCTTGCTCGCCAATCTGGATGAAGAAGGGGTGGGGCGTTTCAAGCCGCAGACGATAACGCCACTTTTTTCCCGTTCCGACCTCAAACGCAGTTCGGTGCTTCGCGGACCTGAAATCTATCTCAGGGAACAGCATACCGATCCCCTCGTACATCTTGGGTTCTTTTTTCCAGGCGGCCGGGTCTCGGAGACTCCCCAGAATACCGGGATGACGGAACTGGTTTTGCGAGCGGTCCTGGCCGCCCAGGCCCGTCGTGAAGGTGGTCTTCTCATCAACCGATTCGAGCAGATGGGCAGCCGTGTCGAGATCGTGAACCGACCCGATTTCTTTGGGTATCGGGTGACCATGCTTTCGCGCGAATTGAACGAAGCTTTCTTGAACATGGTGATGTTTCTCAGAGAGGCCACCTTTGAGGAGGCGGATCTCGAATCAGCCCGAAAGGCCATGCTGAAGCAGCGTCTTCTGGATGTGGACTGGGATCGGGATCGACCGGTGCGGTGGGTTGCACGGCAGTTGTTTGGCGAGCATCCATACGCTTTCAACTGGAAAGATCGGGTGGAACTGGTTTCGCAGATCAAACTGGAAGATGCGAAAAGCTGGCTTGACCAGAACATTCGTGGAGTCCATCCCTACATCGTAGTTTCTGGTGATGTCGCCGGTACCTCATTCCTGCAGGCCTTCATTTCGCGCCTGAGCGATCCTCGCCTCGAAGTCCGGGAGGCTGTGCGCAACGAGGTCAAATTTGCCGAGAATGAGGCAGGGCAGTCGGGCCTGGCCCAGCTGGAGTTGGATGGCGAAGTGGCGATCGCTTTTCCCGGTCCCGAGGAAGGGACCTACCTGTTGGAGATGGTCGATCTGGCTGAACGCCTCATTGCCGGTGAAGGAGGCATTCTTTATCGGCTGCTGCGGGAGACAGAGAAATGACTGGGCGATGTGTCGATGCGGACGGAATCGCTGGTCGGAGGAGGGGCGATTCTGCTGCGGATATCGGGACCTCAGGCCGATCTCTCAAAGACCGCTGAACGGGTCGTGTCTGAAATCCGCAGTCTGACCGAAACCACGGTGACCGAGTCGGTCTTTCTGGATGCCGTGGTCGGCGTGATCACAGACCTTTACATCAACGGGGCCGATCATGATCGGTTTCTGATCGACACGATGGAGGCGATACTTGGCGGCGAGACCGTGGATTACCAGACCAATTACGTCCTGAATCTCAAACAGATGCGAATGGGTGAGGTTGAATCCGCCCTGAAGCGATTTATCAGGGGGAACAATTGAAAGCATTGATCATGGCAGGAGGGCAGGGGACACGGTTCTGGCCGGCGAGCGTGGCCCAGTGTCCGAAGCAGTTTCTGAAGATCTCGGGTGAGCGAACCTTGTTTCAGGACACGGTCTACCGCCTGCTGCCATTTCTGGATATTTCGGACGTCTTCGTAGTCTGCAGCCAGCGTTATGTGGCCCTGGTCCGGGAACAGGTTCCCGAGCTGAGCGATGATCAGATCATCGTCGAACCGGCTCCCAGGAATACCGCGCCCTGTATCGGATTTGCTGCGACCTATCTCGCAAGCCGTTTTCCCGGTGAGGTCATGGCCGTTCTTCCCGCCGATCATGTGATCCGGGAAGTCGGGGAATTTCACCGCCTGCTGGGCGACGCTGAACGTCTGGCTCAGGAGGGCTGGCTGGTGACGTTTGGCATCGAACCGGACCATCCTTCAACAGGCTACGGCTATCTGGAGCGTGGGGAAGAGGTATCCTCGCAGTCTGCCTTGGATCGGCCCGCCTTCCGCGTTGTCCGGTTCACCGAGAAACCCGACCTGGAAACCGCTCAGACGTTTCTCCGTTCCGGTGTCTATAGCTGGAATAGCGGCATGTTCGTCTGGCAGATCGGCGACATCCTCAATCAACTGAAACAGCACACACCACGGTTGTACAAGACTCTGATCCAGATTGAAGAAGCCGGTCGTTCGAGCCCCCTCGCTGCCGAGCTTTTCTCCTCCTGTGAAAAGATCTCAATTGACTACGCTGTGATGGAACGAACAGACCGGGCTGCCCTCTTTCCCTGCCGTCTGGGCTGGGATGATGTCGGCAGCTGGGGAGCGGTGAGGAACGTGAGGCGCAGCCAGGGGCAGGGCATTGTGAGCGATACCCTGACGATCCCCATCGATAGCCGGGACTGCGTTGTCTTTTCCCGGAGTGGCAAGTTGGTCGGACTGGTCGGCGTCGACAACCTGGTGGTCGTGGAGACGGCGGATTCTCTACTGATCTGTGCCGAGGACAGGGCCCAGGAAGTCAAGGCGCTGGTGGATGAGCTCAAGGCTCGCAAACTCGAGAAGTATCTCTAGACCGAGGGATGTGGAGGCCAAGGATTCGTGTTGGACAAGAGTGAGACGATTCAGGACCTGGACCGGGGAGGAATCCTCGAGATTATGGGGCAGTTCGATCGGCATCTGGAGGCAGCCGCCGGGCTGGCCGAAGGACTGTCGCTCGGAGAAGTCCCGGCTGACACTCGCAACGTCGTTCTGCTGGGGATGGGCGGATCGGCAATCGGAGGAGATCTAGCCAAAGCCTATCTCGGTCCCCGCCTGACGCTTCCTCTCGAGGTCGTGCGCAGCTATTCACTGCCCGGTCATGTCGGGAAGGGAACTCTGGTAATTGTCAGCAGTTACTCGGGGAACACCGAGGAAACACTTTCAGCATTTGCAGCCGCCCGCAGGACGAGTGCCTCCGTAGTCGCAATAACCTCGGGCGGTGAAGTGGAAGAACTGGCCAGGAAGCATCAATTTGCCTGTCTCAAGTTGCCGGGAGGTCAGCCTCCCCGAACAGCGTTGCCATTCTCGTTCGTCGGCATCCTGGGTGTGTTGGAGAAGTCAGGGCTGGTCAGCGGAGCGATTCGTGAAGTCCGTCAGTCGATTCCCTGGGTGAGTGAGCGCTTGCGGTTGTACGGACCTGAACAGATGGAGTCAGAGAATCCAGCGAAGCAGCTGGCCCGGCAGTTGCACGGCCGGATCTCCGTTGTCTACGGCAGTGAGGGTCGCCTCGCTTATGTGGCCCGTCGCTGGAGTGGGCAGTTCTGTGAGAATGGAAAGGGCCTTTCCTATTTCAGCGCCCTGCCCGAAATGAATCACAACGAGATTGTGGGCTGGAAACATCCTGAGGAGACCCTGGCAGACATTCTGCCGATTTTTTTGAGCGATCGCGACGATGAAAGACGGGTGGCGATCCGCGCCACCATCACGCGGGAGCTTCTCAAACAGTGGACCGATCCGATTCTCGAGTTCAGAGCAGAGGGAAACAGCTGGCTCGAACGGTTGTGGACACTGATCCTGTTGGGAGACTTTGCGAGCGTCTATCTGGCCCTCCTCAATAGCGAAGATCCAACACCCGTTGAACCGATTGAGCAGCTGAAGAACCGCCTCAAGGACTTTTGAGCGAATAGGGTTGGGCTTTCCCTTGGGAAGGTCTAGACTGGTGGGCGCAAGCTAAAACTGCGAAGACAGGAGACAGATGAATAGAGAGATCTTTCGAGAGTACGATATCCGGGGCATCGCTGACCGGGATCTGGTTCCCGAGGCCATCGTGAAGCTGGGGAAGTCGATCGCGGTCTATATGCTGCGGGAAGGTCGCAGACGGATTGCTGTGGGACGGGATGTTCGGCTGAGCTCGAAGCGCCTTCGAGACAACCTGGTCGAAGGTCTGACTTCTTGCGGAATAGATGTGGTCGATATTGGAGAATGCCCGACGCCGTTGCTCTACTATGCCCTCTACAAGCTCGATGTAGATGGTGGGGTGATGATTACCGGCAGCCACAATCCTGCTGAGTACAACGGTTTCAAGGTCTCGGCCGGACGGGCGTCGCTTCATGGGGAACAGATTCAGGACCTGCTGCAGATCGCTGAAGCAGGGGAATTTCCCGCTGGTAGTGGCAGGGTGGAGACGGTTTCAGTTCGCGACCGGTACATCGAGGAGATTGCGGATACCTTCGGCACTCTGAATCGGCCCGTCAAAGTGGTGGTGGACTGTGGGAACGGCGCCGCATCGATTCTGGCTGTGGAAGTCTTTGAGCGCCTGGGCTGCGAGGTCGTACCTCTCTTCTGCGAAGTCGACGGTCGTTTTCCCAATCACCATCCGGATCCCACCGTGGAAGAGTTCCTGCAGGACCTGATTCGGCAGGTAAGGGAATCGGGGGCTGAGTTGGGGATTGCCTTTGACGGCGATGGCGACCGGATCGGGGCTGTCGATCATGAGGGACGCATTATCTGGGGAGACGAGCTGATGGTTCTTTTCTCCCGGAGTGTTCTCAAGGATAATCCGGGCGCCACGATCATCGGTGAAGTCAAATGCTCGAAGACCCTTTACGATGACATAACCCGCCGAGGCGGCAAGGCTGTCATGTGGAAGGCTGGCCATTCCCTGATCAAGGCGAAGATGAGAGAAACGGGGGCCCTTCTCGGTGGAGAGATGAGCGGGCATATGTTCTTCGCTGATCGTTTCTACGGTTTTGACGACGCCATATATGCTGGAGCCCGGCTGTTGGAGATCTGTGCCGGCGCTCAAGAGAGTGTGGCGGAGATGCTGTCAGACCTTCCAAAGACATTCCACACGCCCGAGATCCGAATGGATTCTCCGGAGCCGATCAAGTTCGAAGTCGTCAAGCGAGCCCAGGACTTCTTTTCTGAGCACTATGATGCGGTCACGATCGATGGCGTTCGGGTGTTGTTCGATGACGGATGGGGCCTGGTTCGAGCTTCCAACACACAGCCGGCTCTGGTGTTGAGGTTTGAGGCGGTGACGGAGCAGCGTTTGGGGGAGATCCGAGGTTTACTGGAAGGTAAGCTCGAAGAGATCACTCGAGAGGTTTCGGCTGGAGCATGATCATGGGTAACTACTACGTTCTGATTGTCAGTGATGGAACCGGAGAAACGGCCTACCGTTTGCTGAAAGCGGCAATGCGTCAGTTTGACTCTGACATCTTGATCACACGATATGCCAAGGTCCGCGAAACACAGCAGATTGATGAGATCGTCAAAGCTGTCAAGCGCAGCCATACTCTTATTGTGCACACCTTTGCGTCCCGAATCCTCAGGGACTACATGACCGATCGGGCAGCGAAAGAAGGTGCCGAGTGCATCGACGTTTTGGGTCCGCTGGTTGAAGAGCTAGCGGTCTTTTTTCAGAAGAAACCGGTTTCCAAGCCGGGACTCCTTCACCAGGTCGATGAGGAGTATTTTGACCGGGTCGAGGCGATCGAGTTCGCGATTCGTCACGACGATGGGGAATCGACCGAAGACCTGGACAGCGCGGATATCGTTCTTGTCGGTATCAGCCGGACGTCGAAGACGCCACTGAGTATCTACCTGGCAATGGAAGGTTGGCGTGTCGCCAATATCCCGATCGTGGTTGGATCGAAGCTGCCGGCCAAACTGTTCAAACTCGATTCGCACAAGGTTGTCGGACTCGTCGTGGATCCGAAGCGGCTGGCTGAAGCCCGGAGCTTTCGCCTGGAACAGCTCGGTGTCGAGGGGAGCAGTTATGCCGATGCGGAGAGGATCCAGGGGGAACTCGAGTATGTGGAAGCGGTTTTCGAACAGAACCCGGAATGGCCGGTCATCGATGTGACGGGTAAGTCGATCGAGGAGGTCTCGCAGGAGGTCCTCGATGTGGTCATTGGGCGTGGACGTAGACTGTGAGAAGCGATTCGGATGATCTTTGCCGCGAAATATCATGGGTTTGGAAATGACTTCGTGATCGTCTCGTCCGACCAGGTCCTGGACGATCAGTTGTCAGGGCTGGCACGAGCGATTTGTGACCCCCATTTTGGAATCGGAGCCGACGGTTGTGTCTATGTCGGACGGGAATCGGAGGAGGGGATCCCGATTCGGATTTTCAATCAGGATGGGAGTGAAGCCGGGATGTCAGGGAATGGCGCCCGCTGTGCGGCCGCCTTTGTTCATCACCGGAAACTGGCGCGGTCAGATTCGCTCACCTTCCAGACTTCTTCGGGTCCGAAGGGTTACCACCTCCTGGAAGAGTCTTTCCCGGTTTGGCGGTATCGTTCCGCGATGGGAGTTGCGGAGTTCCGACCCGGGCGGATTCCCTGTACCCTGGCCCGGGATCTCCCGGCGGTCGAAGGTACCGAACTCGAACTGGGAGAACGGGTTGTCCATCTGTGGGCCGTCAACGTCGGGAATCCCCAATGCGGTATTTTCTGCGCTGCACTGCCCGATGATGAAGCGTTCCATGCGATCGGATCGGCCTTGACATCGCATCCTGTCTTTCCGGAAGGGACGAACATCAGCTTCATCGAGGTTCAGGACCGCAATCGGGTCAGAATCCGGATCTGGGAGCGGGGAGTCGGACCGACGCACTCTTCCGGAACCGGCTGCTGCGGGGCCGCTCTCCTTTCCATTCGAGCCGGTAAAGTGGAGACCCCGGTTGAAGTCGTGACCGAGACGGGCAGCCAGGTGGTTGAATGGGACGGGAGCGGTGAGATCGCGCTCACGGGAGATGCCGAATTCATCGGGGACATCCACTTCTACTGGAGAGATGCATCCTGAGAGACCGGTGGAGCCAGCAGGATCAGGGTCATTAGCGCGGTGCGTTCGACGAGCGAATCGAGGTAGATGAACTCGTGTGGTGCGTGGGCGCCGCCACCGACTGGTCCGAGGCCGTCCAGGGTTGCGGTCAGGGGACTCGTCAGGTTCCCGTCTGATCCGCCACCGGAGTGGGCCTGCTTTAGATCGAGTCCGAGGAAAAGACCCATCTCCCGTGCAATCTCCCAAAGTTCCTGATTCCTTCGTGTTGCCTCCATCGGGGGACGGTCCATTCCTCCGTTGACCCGGATCGTCGTTCCCTCGAGTGTTGATTTCAGGCCGCGGATGGCATCTTCAATTGTCGCTCCCTCCCGGGCGGTCTGCGTGCGTACATCGACCAGCGCCCGGGCGCGAGCGGGGACGATATTGGAACGGGTGCCCCCCTCGACAACACCAACTGTGACGGTGTTGCCCCGGGCCGGGTCGTTGAGCTCGTGCAGGCGCTGAATCAAGTAGGCCATTTCAAGGACCGCACTCACACCGGCTTCGGGTTCGACCCCCGCATGCGCTGATCTTCCTTCGACTTCGATTTCAAAGAGGCCCACTCCCTTCCGGCTGGTCTTCAGGCGGCCATCCGGTTCCGCCGAGGGTTCCGGAACGAGAACCCGATTGAACCGTCGCGCCATGAGCTGAAGGCGAAAACGGGAGTCCTCGCTGGCGAGCTCTTCATCTGAAGTCACATAGACACAGGGGGTGACGCCCGGAACCAGGCCCAGCTCATTCAAGCAGAGCAGGGCATAGACAA
Organism: Acidobacteriota bacterium; assembly: GCA_020350445.1. GTDB lineage: Bacteria > Acidobacteriota > UBA6911 > RPQK01 > JAPXNP01. The sequence continues at coordinate 3,813,487 of CP070717.1, forward strand.
TCTGGGTCAGTCCAGCCTTCATGTCGTAGACACCAGGTCCCGCCATGCGTCCATCTTTGATCTGTAACGGCATGGTCTTCAGCGTTCCAACGGGCCAGACGGTGTCGCAGTGACCGAGGAGCAGCTGGGCGGGAATCCCTTTGATGCGTTTTGCCGGGCTAGCGAAGAGCTGTCCGCCGCTGAGGCGTCCGCGCAGCAGACAGACCTTGTAATCGATCGCCCTGAGGGGGACGGCCAGGCGTTCGAGCACCGGGGGTTGGGTATGGGGATCCAGTGAAGGTGATTCGATCTCGACCAGTGATTTCAGGTATTCAACCATTTCTTCACGGCGGTCGTTGAGGAAACTCAGGACTCTCGAGGCTGTCTTTTCCATAGCTGATTTGTGGGGTCGTGGGACCCAGTTCAGAGGGATTAAAACACAGGATTCGTCGCCTTTCCATTCTCGTCTCCACTCTCCACAGACGGGACGGCCCTCTGCGATCCGAACTATTTCCGTTTCCGACCCGTCGAGCTGTTGAAGCTCACCATCTCGTGGACTAAACTTGGCCTTGCGGCCGAAGGCCGCCCTTTTAGGGAAAATTCTGGGGAAGTGTAGAAGGAGGTTATCAGCCATGTTGAACAAAATCGGATTGATTGGCGGCGGCAATATTGGCGGCGTGCTGGCACAAGAACTAACCCGGCGGCGTTTGTCGAAATCGGTCGGGTTGATGGATATCAAGGGACCCGATCTGGCCAAGGGGAAATGTTTGGATATCGCAGAGGGGACCCCGCTGATCGGGAGCGATATCGAGTGTGAAGGCTCCAAGGGCTACGAGGTCCTCGCCGGTGCCGAGATTGTCATAAATACAGCGGGTGTTCCCCGGACCAAGCGTCCGGACGGATCGATCCCGACGCGTGAGGAACTGCTGGCGACGAATCTGAAGATCACCGATCAGGTTGCTGATGGGATCCGTCAGAACTGTCCGGATGCAATCGTCATTTCCGTTGCCAATCCGCTGGATGCGATCGTCTACCGGCTCTATCAGAATCTGCAGCCTCCGAAGAGCCGGCTGCTGGGAATGGCCGGAGCGCTGGACTCCTCCCGTTACCGCTATTTCGTGGCCAAGGCCGCGGGTGTTTCCGTGGAGAATGTCGAAGCGATGGTCCTGGGCGGCCATGGCGACACTATGGTCCCAATTCGGAGTTGCTGTCGAATCGCCGGGATGCCGGTTGAGAAGTTCGTCGGAGCAGAGGAACTGCAGGCTATCGAGTCGCGGACCCGGAAAGCGGGCGGTGAAGTGGTCGGCCTGCTGGGAGTAGGGTCGGCTTTCGTATCGCCGGCCTTGTCAGCACTCGAGATGGTGGAAGCCATCGTCTTCGACAAGAAGAAGATTATCCCGTGCTGTGTCCTGCTCGAAGGCGAATATGGGGTCGATGGCCTCTTTGTTGGGGTTCCGGCGCTTCTGGGGAGTGCCGGAGTCGAGAAGATCCTCGAGGTCGAGATGACGGATGTCGAGCAGGAGGGATTCAACCGCTCCGTAGCCGCGGTTCAATCGACCGTCGATGAGGTCAGCGCGTTGAGCTAGAGAATATCCGCGTTTCGGCTGAGCCGAAGGCGGCAAGATCTGAGCGCTCCGGATTTCGATGCAGTCCGGGGCGCTTTTCTTTTTACTGGGAATGGGGGAAGGCTACTCTTCGATGATGACTGCGGTGCCGTACACCATCAGTTCTGCCGCACCAGACATCACTTCCGACGTGGCAAATCGAGTGCAGACAATAGCGTTGGCGCCGAGTTTCTCTGCCTCATCAACCATGCGGTCAATGGCTTGTTCGCGGGCTTCGGCCAGAAGCTTGACATACTCGTGAATCTCTCCTCCGACGACATTTCGGAACCCTGCGAGGATATCTTTTCCCAGGTGTCGCGCCCGAATCGTGTTTCCACGGACCAGACCCAGGGTCTTGACTATCTTTTTTCCAGGGATTTCGTCACTTGTGACAATGATCATCTGATGACTCCTCGGTAGCGGTCATGTTGGCGTTCGCGGAGGCGTTCGAAAAGCACCGAAAGGAAGATGAGTCCGAAGCCCAGGAAGAGGCCGAACACCAGGATCTTCTCGAACAGGGGTTCTGTGGGTGAGGTGGCAAACTGAAAGGCACCGTAACCGACTGTAACGACTGCCCAGACAATGAGAACGAGCCAGCCGATGCTGCGAGTCCCTTTCTCCAGAATCGTGGTCTCCATCGAATTCCACTCCTGTAGCGTTGGTTGCTGCATTTCGAGTTCGCGCGTTGCTTCTTTGGCGAGCTTTAATTCATCAAGTACATCACTGCAGATGGCACAGTCCGTTAGGTGTAACTCAACGAACTGGACCTGCTGCTGGGTCAGTTCTCGATCAAGGTAACCGGAAAGGTAGATCTCAATTTCTTCGCATTTCATGACTTCGTAATCCCCAATGCCGCAATCAGGTTCTTCCGAGCATGATGCAGTCGGGACATCACGGTCCCCAGGGGTATATCCAGGATCTCAGCGATTTCCAGGTAGCTGTGTCCCTGGTAGTCCTTGAGGAAGATAATCTCCCGTTGGTTTTCGTTGAGGCTTTGAAGGGCCGTCCAAATCTCGTTTCGGAGAACCTGCTGGACCGCCTTGCCCGATGACTTGGGATCCGCCAGATAGTCCGGCAGCCCATCGGCAGAAACGCGTTTCTGCCTGCGCAGATGATCGATCGACAGATTCCTGACAATGGTCAGAAGCCAGGGCCCAAAGCTGCGTTTCAAGTCGAACTTGCCCAGGTTCTGGTAAGCCTTGATGAACGCATCCTGCACGATATCCTTCGCATCTTCGTAGTTCTGCAGGTATTGATAGGCGAGGGCAAAAGCCCGGCCACGATGCTGCGTAAAGATTTCGGCATAAGCGCTGGTCTGTCCTTCAAGAACTCTTTCCAGGATCTCAACCTCCATTTCTTCTTTGGTTCTGGTTGGCATATGTCCTACGTTCCATCTGTTGAGATTATTCAGCGCCACGAAGATGATAATCGAGAACGGGACTCAGGGCGAGTTTTAACTGGGTGGCTGGCGTCGGATCAAAGGGGCCAGATGATCGGGATAAAGATGCTGGCCACGATCCAGAGAAGTACATTCAGAGGGATGCCGACTTTGAGGAAGTCGGCAAACTTGTAGCGCCCCGGGCCATATACCATCAGGTTCGTGTGGTAGCCGAATGGGGTGAACAGAGAAGATGAAGCGGCAAACGTGATCGCCATCAAGAAGGGCATCGGATCGACGTGGAGTTCATGAGCGGAGGCGACACCGATCGGTACGAGCAGAATCACTGCTGCATTGTGTGACATGATTCCGGCAAAGAGCGTGGAGAGCAAATAGAAGATCGGTATGATCACGATCACCCCGAGGAGATCGGTCAAACCCAGGAGGCCCTGGGCAACGAATTCGGCGGTGCCGGTCTTTTCCATCACCACGCCGAGCGGGATGACTCCGGCCAGAAGGAAGATGACGAACCAGTCAATCGCATCGTAAGCGTCCTGCAGGCTGATACAACCGGTCAGGACCATGAGGAGACAGCCGACAATTGCCGAGACGAGGATCGGGGAGATCCCGAAGGCAGCCGAAGCCACAACCCCGGCAACAATCAGGAAGGCGCACATCGCTCGGTCACTCTTGACCCTGGGTAAATCCTTCTCCTGCAGGGTCAGGAAATCATTCGAGGCATTGAGTCGCTCGATTAGACCCTTGCGGCCCTGTAGAAGCAGCGTGTCTCCCCCTTCCAGGGGAATCTCACCGAGTTTGTCCCGGATAGTCCCTCCCGGCTTTCGAATGGCCAGGACGAAGGCCCCGTAGCGATTTCTAAAATCCGCCTTCTTGAGCGTCGAGCCTGCGAGACGTGAGGTCGGTGAGATGATTCCCTCGGCCAGGACCCGCTCATCGGCCGTGAGATCCTTTTCCCCATACTTTGTCTCAGAGCGGATAGAGAGCCCCTCGAAGGTATTGAAGTCGATGATGCTTTGAATCCCGCCCTGGATAAGTAGAATGTCGCCTTCCTTCAACCTTGCCTCAGGAATGCCGCATGACAAGCGCAGTTCCCCGCGGACAATGTCGAGGATCGTGACGTCATAACGATCGCGAATCTGGGCCTCTTTGGCCGTTCGTCCGATCAAAGGGGATTTCGGCTCAACGGTAACCCGGGTCAGATAGTTGCCAATGCTGTATTTCTGGGTCAGGTCTTTCGGATCGACGCGCTCAGGAAGCACGTTGCGGGCGTAGAAGTAGAGGTAGAGCATTCCGACCGCAAAAAAGATGATCCCGAGCTTCGATAACTCGAACATTGCGAATTCGCCCAGCCCATGGTCGGCTGCCATCGAACTGACAAGAATGTTGGTCGAAGTACCGATCAGCGTGCAGGTTCCGCCGACAATCGAGGCGAATGAGACGGGAATCAGGAGTTTCGATGGGCTGATCTTCTGCTGTTTGGAGATCGTCAGAGTAATCGGAATGAAAACTGCGACCGCCGCAGCATTGTTGATAAAGGCGGAGATTGTCCCCACGATCAACATCAGCAGTACGAACATCAGGTTTCGACTCGAACTTCCGAATCGCATCAACCGCTGGGTGACCCAATTGATCGCGCCGGTCTTCAGCAGGCCCGCACTCAAGATGAACATGGCGGCAATGGTGACGGTGGCCTTGTTGGCGAAACCAGATATCGCCTCTCCAGCATCGGGGAAGTTAGGCCGGATCAACCCGATAACCATGAGCAGGCCCATCACGAGCAGGGCGACGAGGTCTGCCCGAAATTTCTCTGAAGCAAAGGCAACCAGGGCCGCAACAACGATAACGATGACCAGGATGATGTCAAGCATGTGCTTCCTCAATACCGATTAACTCAGGTGTCGAGAACCGCTGCGACTTTCAATCTCCGCTGCCAACGGATCAACCATCCAAACAGATCCTTCTCTCCTGCACATTGATGACCGGAATCGAATCTCTCATGAAATTCCGCCAGGTAAAAGCGAAAAGTAGTTAAGAACACGTTCGATGGAAAGCCAAAGTACGAGCCAGGAAAGCTATCAAGAGTAAATGCATATTCATGGATAACTTGTTCTTTGTGGTAATTCACCCAGTGATTGAGTCTATTGCCCCATGGGGGTTCCGGCCCGGTTTTCGGGATTCGGGGCTTTCGAGCGACCTGTCCAAAGGACCTGAAATTGCATGCAAAATGCTTTTGGTATGCGCTTTCTCCGTAAACGGAGGGGCAACGGTGTAAGTTTCGAAATATAGGGTTTTTCTAACCGGGCACAGGAAAGGAGCGAGGTGCGTCTATGAGCCAGAAGGAACGGAAAACACCCTTGGTAGACGAGCTTGAGAAGGGGCCTTGGCCAAGTTTTGTCAAGGAAATCAAGAGCGTCGACAACCCCAAGGCGAAGGATCTCCTGGGGGTGCTTGAGCGGTCCTACCAGGACAAGATCGGGCACTGGAAACATGGCGGACTGGTCGGAGTCATGGGATACGGCGGAGGCGTCATTGGTCGGTACAATGATCTTCCTGACGAGTATCCAAACGTCGCTGAGTTTCATACCCTGCGTGTAAATCAGCCCTCGGGTTGGTTTTACACGTCAGATGTACTTAGAAAACTTTGCGATATCTGGGAAGAGCATGGCTCCGGAATCACCAATATGCATGGTTCAACCGGTGACATCATCTTCCTGGGTTGTTCAACCGAAGAGCTGGAACCGACCTTTGCAGCATTGACAGAGCTGGGATTTGACCTCGGGGGCTCGGGGTCATGTATGCGGACTCCGAGTTGTTGCGCCGGGATGGCGCGCTGTGAGTGGGCCTGTTACGACACCATGGGGCTTACCCATGACCTGACAATGGAGTACCAGGACGAGCTGCACCGGCCGCCGTTTCCCTACAAGTTCAAGTTCAAGATGGCAGGTTGCCCGAATGACTGCGTCGCATCGGTGGCGCGGGCAGATCTGTCGATCATCGGGACTTGGAGGGATGAGATCCAGATTGATCAGGAGGCTGTCAGGGAGTACGCCAACTCCTCGGAATTGAACGTACTCGAAGATGTCGTTGAGCGCTGTCCGACCGGGTGCATGAGGTACAACGGACAGCTCGAGATTGACGACGAGAACTGTGTGAAGTGCATGCACTGCATCAATGTGATGCCGAAGGCACTGGCTCCGGGCAAGGAGCGCGGAGCAACCATTCTGATCGGATCGAAGGCGCCGATTATTGGTGGTGCGCTGCTCTCGTCGGTACTGGTTCCTTTCCTGGAGATGGAGCCCCCGTACGAAGACCTCAAGGAGCTGATCGAGGCAATCTGGGATCTCTGGGCTGAACATGGCAAGAACCGTGAGAGAGTTGGGGAATTCATCCAGAGGGTTGGCCTGGGCAACTTCTGCGATGAAATCGGACTGGACGTGGCACCAGAGATGGTCATCCAGCCGCGTACCAACCCCTACATCTTTTACGAAATGGACACTGCGGATTATTGACCGGTAGGTCAGTTGATCTGAAAGGAGAAGATGCCATGTCGACTAGCGTGAAGAAGAGAGTTACCGATATCGGCCCCCCGCATTACGAACAGTTCCTGCCTCCGGTGATCAAGGAGAATTACGGAAAGTGGAAGTACCATGAGGTGTTGAAGCCCGGCGTCCTGGTTCACACCGCCGAGTCAGGGGAAAAACTCTATTCGGTTCGGGCGGCGACACCACGCCTGGCCAGCATCCATTCGATTCGACTGTTCGCCGATCTGGCGGACGAGTTCTCGGACGGCTATCTGCGCTATACGAGCCGGAACAACGTGGAATTCCTGCTGACGGATCCCGACAAGATTGATCCGCTGATCGCGAAGCTGGGTGCTGAAGGCTATCCGGTCGGCGGAGTCGGTGCGGCGATCAGTAACCCTGTCCACACGCAGGGATGGATCCACTGCCACTCGGCTGCTTCAGATGCTTCGGGGGTCGTGAAGGCCCTCATGGATGAGCTTTGCGATTACTTCACCGGCCAGAAGTTGCCCGCCAAACTGCGACTGGCCTTTGCCTGTTGTCTGAACATGTGCGGAGCTGTCCACTGTTCGGATATCGCTGTACTCGGAGTTCACCGACGGGTTCCGAAGATCAATCATGAAACGATTCGGACCCAGTGTGAGATTCCGACGACGGTATCGGCCTGCCCGACGGGCGCGATCCGGCCCACGAGCGTCAATGGAAAGCAGTCGGTTGAAGTGGTTGAAGAACAGTGCATGTTCTGTGCGAACTGCTACACCGTTTGCCCTTCGATGACCTTGAACGATCCGGAAATGGACGGGGTATCGATTTGGGTTGGCGGCAAGGTCAGCAATGCCCGGCACGAGCCGATGTTCTCGAAGTTGGCGATCCCATACCTCCCGAACAATCCGCCTCGGTGGCCCGAGGTAGTCGATGCGGTCAAGCACCTCGTCGAGATCTATGCCGCTAATGCCCGAAGGTACGAACGCATGGGCGAGTGGATTGAACGGATTGGATGGCCGAAGTTCTTCGAAATGACAGATCTCGAGTTCACGAAGTACCACATCGATGACTTCAGTCATGCCGGTTTGTCTTTTCGGACGTCACTTCACTTCAGGCATCAATAGGGAGAGGAAATGAGCCAAGAGGTAGGTGTCGAAGAAGTCGCTGAGGCGATGTTTGACCTGGTCAAGCAGACCCATGGGAAGAAGAACCTGAAGCCGATGGATCTGATTAAGGCGATGATCCAGAAGTTCGGCGATGACCGGTGCTCTAAACCACTCTGTAAAAAGGCCATTCGGGAACTGATCGACGGTGGACGATGTATCTACTCTTACATTGGGGGAAGTTACGTCACTCTGCCACCAGAGGAGTAGATCTGTGGCCTGCCTGTGAATTGCAGGGAGGGTGGCGCCGGGGCTCGCGGGGTGTCTCGAACAGGGGCGCCTGAAGAATCAGCGAAGCCGGGTGCCGCCCGATCTGTGGATTCGGAGCGGGCCGGGACCTACCGTGCGTTCTGTTCATGACCATGCCAGTAGCACAGTCGCCTAATACACCTCGGATCATCGTGGCCGGACTCGGCGGAGACAGTGGAAAGACCCTGGTCTCAATCGGAATCTGCCGGGCCCTGGTTGAACGGGGGATGACCGTTTCGGGCTTTAAGAAGGGACCCGATTTCATCGATTCCGGATGGCTCCAGAAAGCCACTCGCCGTCCGGGCCGAAACCTGGATACCTTCCTAATGTCGGCCGAGGCGATCCGGACTTCGCTGGCTCGTGAAGCGGAGCGCTCGGATGTATCCGTCATCGAAGGGAACCGGGGACTCTTCGATGGCTTCGACTCATCCGGAACGCATTCGACAGCTGAATTGGCGAGAGTGACCCAGACCCCTTGTGTACTGGTCGTTGATGTCACCAAGGTGACCCGGACCGTGGCCGCCCTGGTGAAGGGTTGTCTGATCCTGGAGCCGGATGTGCCCCTGGCGGCCGTCATTCTCAATCGGGTCGCGACCGCCCGCCAGGAAAGGGTTATTCGGGAGTCACTTCAGCAGAGCGTCGGAATCCCCGTGGTGGGTGCGCTTCCTCGGCTGGATCGAGAGTATCTGCCGGGCCGGCATCTTGGCCTGCTGACAGCTGCTGAGCACCCCCAGGTTGAAGAAGTGCTCGACTTCATTGCCGCAACCATCCGGTCTTCGGTGGATCTCGATGCTGTCCTGAAGGTAGGTGCCTCAGCCAGGTCCTGGCCAGTCGTTGCGAGTCCCGGGTACCAGAAGAAACCCGCAAGTGTCAGGATCGGCGTTCTACAGGACGCGGCGTTTTCCTTCTACTACCCCGAGAACCTTGAGGCCCTCGAGCGGGAGGGGGCGATACTTCAGCCGGTCTCACCCCTCGGTGAAAGCGAGTTTCCCCAGCTTGACGGACTCTATGCCGGCGGGGGATTTCCCGAGGTTTATGCCGAGGCGCTGGCGGGGAATACCGGGTTTCGAGAAGGCCTTCGGCGGGCCTTGGCCGACGGGCTGCCGGTGTGGGCGGAATGTGGTGGGTTGATTTACCTCTCCGAGGGCCTGCGGCTCGGGTCCCACTCGGTTCCGATGGCTCAGGCCCTGCCGGTCCATGTGGAGCAGTTGCCCAGGCCTCAGGGCCATGGCTACGTGGAGGGGGTCATCGATCGCGAGGACCGTCTCTTTGAACTGGGAGAGCATTTGCGGGGGCATGAATTTCATTACACCCGGATCTGTGAGGGCAGTGCACGGCTGGCAACGGTCATGGATTTGAGTCGGGGTACTGGGATCGGAGCGGGTCGGGATGGCATTCGATGCGGATCTGTCTTTGCCTCCTATACGCACCTGCATGCTTTGAGTTCCGACAGATGGGCGCAGCGACTGGTGGCTGCGGCCGGAGGAAGATGATGAGTTTGCGCCAGCGTTTCATCGATAGTTTTGATCGAGGCAAGAATGGGGATCTCGGCGATTTCGTCCGGTTGATCTCAAAGGAACCGGCGGTCGTCAGACACCTGTTAGGCATGACCTATCACCCCGATCGCTCTAATCGGGAACTGGCGATCCGCGGACTGGGAATCGCGGCGAAACACCATCCCGAACTCGTTCAGGAGGTCATTCGCCGGCTGGTCTGGGCGATGAATGATGAGTCTGGAACCAATGGTTTGACGGCTCCAGACGTTCTCTGCGCAGTCGCTCGGGAGATGCCCGAGATTCTGCTGCCGTTTATTGCCGATTTGAGCCGCCTGGCAGGAGATCCCGGCCTGCACAACGGGTTGAAGGCGCTCCTTCGCCAGATTTCCGAGGCGTTTCCTGGTGAGGTTGGACAGCGAATGGGGAAGGAGTTGAGTCGGGGAAGAAGGAGGATCTCTCGATGAGCCGGTTGAGGGAACGTGTCAACTTGGAGAAGTGCCGCCAACTGGCTGAGGCCAATCCCGATTCCGCCGGGGCCCATCTCAGGCTGGGAACCGCACTGATGAAGGTGGGATTTGCCGGCAAGGCCGAGGCTTCGCTGGCTCGTGCTGTGGAGCTGGATCCGACCTGCATCCAGGGCTGGGTCAACCTCGGAGGACTGCGGCTGGGCCGTTGGGATTTTCAGGGTTGTATCGAGGCAAATCGACGGGCTTTGGAACAGCAGCCCGATCTCGTTGAGGCTCTGTTCAATAAGGGCCTGGGGCATCTGTACGCCGGAGATACCGAGGCCATGTTGGATTGTTTTCGTCGGGTTGTGGAGTTGGATCCGGGCCGCGGCGGCGGCCAGTACTTTCTGGCTGTTGGGTTGCTGGCGACCGGTGACATAGCGGGTGCCGAGGAGCACCTGGGTCGGGCCGTCGGGCTGGGATATTCGCCCCATCCCGACTTCGTGAAGGCCATGGAGCGTGTTGCGAGGGAAGACTCGGTGACGGTCTTGGAGTTCGGTCCCGAGTCGAAACATTCGGCGTGACCAATCCACGCCGGGGTTTAGGAGAAAAGGAGAATAGTTATGGCTGATTTTGTTGTTGGCGACATCACACTCGATATCGATGAAGACGGCTTCATTCAGCAGCCTGAGGCTTGGAATGAAGCGATTGCGAAAGCTCTCGCTAAGACCGAGGGAGTAGATGAACTGACTGAAGCACATTGGAAAGTAGTCAACTATCTGCGCGACTACTACCTCGAGTTCGGTATTGCCCCAATGATCAGAAAGCTCTGCAAGTCGACGGGATTCAAACTGAAGGAAATCTACGAACTCTTTCCATCGGGACCGGCGAAGGGCGCCTGCAAGGTCGCCGGACTACCGAAACCAACCGGTTGCGTCTAGCCGGCTGCCGATGGGGGATGTTCACAGGGATCGGGTCCGTTCCGGATTTGATGGGAGGATTGGACGGCGATGTTTGAGTTGATCTGTCAGCATCGAGAGAGAATTCTCGAGACCTGGTTGACGAAGATCCTTTCGTCTTATCCTGAACAGACGGCGAGCTTCTGGAGCCGCAATCCCAATCCGTTCGCCAATCCCGTAGGAACTACCTTCAAGAGCCGGGCGGAGCGAGTGTTCTCGGCACTGCTGGATGGAGCGGAGCCCGGGGAACTCTGCCTGGCTCTGGAGGACATCCTCAAGATCCGAGCGGTTCAGGAGTTGACGGCTGCTGAATCGGTCGGCTTTGTGTTTCTGCTCAAGGATGCCGCAGCTGAGGTTCTGGCGGAACACCTCTCAGATCCGGGCTCTCTGAAACAGTTGATCAGGTTCTCGCGGCAGGTCGATCTGGTGGCGCTCGAAGCATTCGAGATTTTCGCCCGAAGCAGAGAACGTGTATTTGAACTGCGGGTCAAAGAACTGAAGCGCACGGGTTTTCTTCTTCTGAAGCGTTCGAGTCAGATCGCTGGAAACTCCGATGGTACCCACTCTCCGACTGACCCGGGGGAGGTTCAATGAACGTTTTGGTTGCACTTACTGCCTTGCTCCTGCTCGGTGGAATCGTCTATCTGGGGGTTGAGATTGCTGGTTTAGAGTTTCTTTTTGGCGTCATCATCCCCTATGCAGCGGTTCTGACCTTCCTGATCGGCCTGGTGATCCGGGTGATCAGCTGGGCCCGGACTCCGGTCCCGTTCCGGATCACCACAACCTGTGGTCAGCAACGGTCCCTTTCCTGGATTTCTCCGAACAGGATAGACAATCCTTCGACTACTCTCGGAGTACTGGGCCGGATGGCTCTCGAGATCTTTCTGTTCCGCTCTCTGTTTCGCAATACGCGAAACGAATTGAGGGAAGGGGAGAACCGGCTCGTGATCGGTCCGAGCAAATGGCTTTGGCTCATGGGCCTGGCGTTTCACTGGTCGTTCCTGATTATCCTGCTGCGCCACCTGCGGCTTTTTGTAGAACCGGTGCCACAGATCACCCTTCTGATACAGAGCCTTGACGGGTTCTTTCAGGTGGGTGTCCCGGTGGTCTATTCCACCAGCCTCTTGTTCGTGACGGCGGCGACGTTGCTCTTTGTTCGCCGTATCGTCCTGCCCCAGGTTCGCTACCTGTCCCTCCCGACTGACTACTTTCCGCTCTTCCTGCTGATTTCCATCGCGGGGAGTGGGATCATCCTGCGGCACTTCATCAAAATTGACATTGTCCGGGTCAAGGAAGTCGTACTCGGTTTGATGACGTTTCGACCGGAAGCTGGTGGCCTGCCCGTCCTGTTCTACTTTCATCTTTTCCTGGTTTCGGTCCTTCTTGCTTACTTCCCCTTCAGCAAGCTGGTCCACATGGCGGGAGTCGTACTGAGTCCTACTCGGAATCTCGCCAATAACAACCGTCGAATCCGTCACGTCAATCCCTGGGATTATCCGGTGAAGACCCATACCTACCAGGAATACGAAGAGGAATTCAGGGGGAAGATGATCGGTGCCGGAATTCCCGTCGAGGAGGAAGACAATGGCTGAGCCCCGTCCGGATGAGATGGAATTCTACAAGCAGGAGGAGTTGGTACAGATCGACTACACACCTCCTCAAACCAGCTGGATGAGAACACCGGTGGATTTCAGGCCTGGGAGCTGGATTTATCCTGCCAAGGCTCGCCACCTGGAATACCTCGGACTGGCGAACCCTCGGGAATGGTCGCCTCTGGACGAGGACTGGAAGCTTCCGGAGGATTGGAAGGAGATCATCTTTGAAGGAATGCGGGAGCGGCTGAACAAGTACCGCTCTTTCAAACTGTTCATGGATATCTGCGTGCGCTGCGGGGCCTGCGCGGACAAATGTCATTTCTACATCGGCGGTGGGGATCCGAAGAACATGCCCGTTTTGCGGGCTGAATTGCTCAGGTCGGTGTATCGCAGGGATTTTACCCTGGCCGGAAAGCTGGTGGGGAAGTGGGTGGGTGCCCGTGAACTGACTCCCGAGGTTCTCAAGGAATGGTTCTACTACTTCTTCCAGTGTACTGAATGCCGGCGCTGCTCGGTCTTCTGTCCCTATGGGATCGATACCGCCGAGATTACGATCATGGGACGGGAACTGCTCAATCTTCTGGGCCTGAATGTCAACTGGGTGATTGAGCCGGTCTCGAACTGTTTCAGAACAGGGAACCACCTCGGCATCCAGCCTCACGGGTTAAAGGACACGCTGGAGTTCTTTGCAGAAGATATCGAAGAGGTTACGGGCATCCAGGTTGAAATCCCGATCAATCGAAAGGGTGCCGAGATTCTATTCGTCACGCCTTCAGGAGACTTTCTGGCGGACCCGGGGACCTATACCTGCATGGGTTACATGATGCTCTTTCACGAGCTGGGGCTGGACTATACCTGGAGTTCCTACGCTTCGGAGGGAGGGAACTTCGGCCTGTTCACCTCCCACGAAATGATCAAGCGGCTGAATGCCAAGATCTACGCTGAGGCCAGGCGCCTCGGTGTCAAGTGGATCCTGGGCGGAGAATGCGGCCACATGTGGCGGGTCCTGCACCAGTACATGGACACGATGAATGGTCCGGCGGACTTCCTCGAGGTGCCGAAATCACCGGTGACCGGAACGGTCTTCGAGAACGCAGCATCAACGCGGATGGTTCATATCATCGAATTCGTTGCAGATGCGATTCGAAACAACAAACTCCGGCTCGATCCCAGTCGAAACGATGGACTGCGGGTCACCTTCCACGATTCCTGTAATCCCGCCAGAAGTATGGGTTTTTTCGAGGAGCCGCGTTACGTGATCAAAAGCGTCTGCAACCACTTTTGCGAGATGCCAGAAAACACCATTCGGGAACAGACCTTCTGCTGTGGCGGTGGGGCAGGGCTGGGAACCGACGAGAATATGGAAATGCGCCTGAGGGGTGGGTTCCCGAGAGGAAACGCAGTCCGCTACGTTCAAGAGAAACATGGAGTCAATCGGCTCGCCTGCATCTGTGCGATTGATCGGGCAACCCTGTCAACGGTTTGTGACTACTGGGCACCGGGTGTGGAGGTGACGGGAATTCATGAGCTTGTCGCCAACGCGATGGTGATGGAAGGCGAGAAGGAACGGACCTTGAATCTTCGACTCGAACCGATCGAACGAGGGGAGGGTGTCTCATGAGTGATTACGGAAAGATAATCCTTGGGCTCGTCGGGTTCCTCGTCCTGTGCACTTCTCCGTTTTGGTATCAGGTCCTGAGTTCCGATGGGCTCCCGGCTCCGGAGCTGAAACTGCCGGTCGGAGAGCAAGGCTGTGTCGAATCCAAGGAGTATATGCGGGCTCTCCACATGGACCTGCTCAATCGCTGGCGAGATGCCGTCGTACGAGATGGAGAGCGTATCTATGTCTCGACCAGCGGCCGAGAGTATCAGATGAGTCTCACCGGTACCTGCCTGGGTTGCCATACCAGCCGGGCTGACTTCTGCGATCAGTGCCACACCTATGTCGGGAGCGAGAATTACTGCTGGAGCTGTCATGTTGAGCCGATCAACCTCAGAGTGGAGGCGAGATAGGAATGGATAAGCGCAAAAGGAGCTTTCTGAAGGTGGCGGGTTCATCGATCATAGGCGTACTGGGCCTCGGTTGGGTCCGTCCGGTGACAGCTGCGCAGGTGCCGGGAGCAACCCGCAAACCGGTGGAAGCTCTGACCGGGAAGCGACTTGCTTTGGCCGTGGATGTCAAGAAATGCTCGCTGGAAAAGGGTTGCAGCGCCTGTATTGACGCCTGCCATTCGCGGCACAATGTGCCAACGCAGTTGCAGGCTGAGGAAGAAATCAAGTGGATCTGGAAAGAGACCTACGAGCATGCTTTTCCGACCCAGGCACACCGCTACACCGAATCGACGCTGAAACAGCAGGCGGTGCTGGTGCTTTGCAACCATTGCGAGAATCCACCCTGCGTCCGAGTGTGTCCGACACAGGCGACCTGGAAGCGTGAAGGCGATGGCCTGATCATGATGGACCAGCACCGCTGCATTGGCTGCCGGTACTGCATGGTTGCCTGTCCCTACGGTTCGCGCAGTTTCAACTGGCAGGATCCCCGCAGAAGCCTCGGAGATCAACTCAATCGGGAGTATCCGACCCGCATGAAAGGGGTGGTTGAGAAGTGTAACTTCTGTGCGGAGCGATTGGTCTTCGGAGAAGAACCGCTGTGTGTGGCGGCCTGTCGCAGTAAGTCCCAGGCACTGCTCTTTGGAGACCTCGAAGATCCAGATTCGGAGATTTCGAAGACCCTGAAGGAACGACACAGTATTCGGAGAAAGCCGGCCCTGGGGACTGAGCCGCAGGTCTACTACCTGGTGTGAGGATTTCATGTTAGAAAAAGCACTCAAAGGCAGTCCAAATTACTGGGGTGGACTCGGCATTCTTGGGGTTGTCATGCTGATCGGCCTGGGCGCCTACTTGAAGCAGTACGACGAAGGCTTGACGGTGACGGGTCTCAGCCGGGATATCCCCTGGGGCTTCTACATTGCCCAGTTCACCTTCCTTGTCGGAGTTGCCGCCTCTGCTGTCATGGTCGTGCTCCCCTACTATCTGCACGACTATAAAGCCTTTGGCCGGGTAACAGTCATCGGAGAATTCCTGGCGATCGCCGCTGTCAGCATGTGCATGCTCTTCATCTTCGTCGATATGGGCCAGCCGCTGAGAGTACTTAACCTGATGCTGTATCCCTCTCCCAACTCATTGATGTTTTGGGACTTCGTTGTCATGACAGGGTACCTGCTGCTCAATGTTGTTATCACGCAGGTCACCTTTGGCGCAGAAAGGAAGGGTGTGGCCCCTCCGAACTGGATTCGACCGGTAATCATCCTGTCGATTCCCTGGGCGATCAGTATCCACACGGTGACCGCCTTTCTCTATTCAGGTCTCGAGGCACGGGCGTTCTGGATGACCGCGATCCTGGCGCCGCGGTTTCTCGCTTCGGCGTTTGCCAGTGGGCCGGCCCTCCTGATCATCCTCTGTACCCTGGTGGGAAGTCAGACGAACTGTCAAATCGGGGGAAAGGCTATCCAGAAGCTTCGACAGATCGTCACCTACGCACTGGCCGTCAATATCTTTTTCGTGCTAGTCGAACTGTTCACCGGAATCTACAGCCACATTCCTGAGCACATGGAACATTTTCAGTATCTTTTCTTCGGCCTCGAAGGAAGGAATGCTCTGGTGCCGTGGATGTGGACGTCTCAAGTGCTGGGAGTGGGGGCACTCGTTCTTCTACTGCTTCCGGTCTCGGGGAGGAATCAGCGGGTGTTGCTGGGAGTCTGTGTAGCGGTCATTACCTCGATTTGGATCGAAAAAGGGTTGGGTATGGTCGTTACCGGCTTTATTCCCTCTCCACTTGGTGGTTTGATGGAATACTTTCCGACCGTCCCGGAAATCTTGATTTCCCTGGGGATCTACGCCACTGGACTGGCGATCCTGACGGTCCTGCTGAAGATCGCGACGACGATTCGAGAGGAACTCGAAACCGCCTGACATCATTCAAGGGGGGTGTATGTATCCCGTCATGCTGAATCTGGAGAACCGTTCCTGCCTGGTTGTTGGAGGAGGTGGGGTAGCTTTGCGGAAGGTTGAAGGTCTTCTCACCGAAGGCGCGCGGATCACCGTGATCGCACCCGAGCCGGTCGCAAGACTCGAAGAACTGGAGCAGGAAGGCGCGATCCGACTGGAGCGCCGGGCCTATCGGGAAGGCGAGTTGAGGGGTTATGCCCTGGGGTTTGCCGCCACCAATGACCGTCGAGTGAACCGGCAGGTATTCTGGGAAGGCGAAAACCTGGGGATCTGGGTGAATGTTGCCGATGACCCGGATATCTGTTCTTTTCACCTTCCGGCCCGATTGAAGCGTGGAGCATTGCAGATAGCGATCGCCTCAGCCGGCGAAGCGCCGTTCGTCGTGCGTCGAATTCGGAGGATGCTCGAGAAGGCCCTGGGGCCGGAGTGGTCAGAATGGATCCAGGCGGCAGCCGGCTTTCGACAGAAGATCAAGAAGAGCAATCTCTCGCCGGCCGAGCAGCAGCGATGTTTCGACCGGTTTTTCGATTCGACGGTTGATGAGCAGCGGCTCGCAGTTCGGGTCCCGAACCCAACGGAAGAGGCCACCTGGCTCGATCCCCTGAGAGCCTGCAATTGCTGTGATACGCCTTCGGGGGAACCTGTTTTGCGGGAGCGAAATGGAAAGGGTTGGGTGGCCCTCGTCGGAGCGGGTCCCGGCGACGCGGGCCTACTCACTTTGAAGGGTTATCGCAGGCTCCTGGCAGCCGATGCCATCGTCTACGATCACCTGGCTGAAACCGTGCTGCCTCTCGAACTCAGACCCGAGGTTGAGTTGCACCCCGTTGGAAAGAAGGCCGGCTACCACCCGGTACCGCAGAGTGAGATCAATGCCCTGTTGATTCGCCTCGCAAGCGGGGGGAAACGGGTGGTTCGCCTCAAAGGTGGAGATCCGTACGTCTTTGGCCGGGGCGGGGAAGAAGCGGAAGCGCTTGTCAACGCGGGAATCGATTTCGAAGTTGTCCCCTGTGTCACGGCGGCGACGGCCGTGTCTGCTTATGCCGGGATCCCCGTGACCTACCGCGAAGAGTCGGTTCGTCTCACCCTGGTTACCGCACACGAATGCAGGAAGCTGGGTGGAAAACAGTCGCGATGGGATCTGATCGCCCGGGATGAGCATGCCACGCTGGTTGGCTACATGGGGGTAACGAGCCTGCCCTCGGTCGTGAAGCGGCTGATCGAAGAAGGCATGGATGCGCAGACACCGGCTGCGGTCATCGAACGGGGAACGACCTCGCGTCAGCGTTCTGTCCGAAGCCCACTTTGCGAACTGCCGCAGCGAGCCGCAGAAGCTGGTATTTGTCCACCGGCGATCTTCGCAATTGGACCATCGGTGGCCCGCGCAGAACACCTCGACTGGTTTACGCGCAAGCCCCTCTTCGGGACGCGGATTGTCCTGGGGTCCTCGGCAAAAAATTTCGCCCGCGAACTGGAAGAGTCGGGAGCGGAAGTCCTGGCGCTGGGGCAGAGGTTGACACCCGCTTCTGAGGTTGTTCTGCGTGCCTTGCCGGTCAGTGATCTCCTCTTCGGGTCGCCCGACGAGGTCGATACGCTCGAGGAACTGCGGGGAAGCCCGGCCGCCGAGGGAATTGAGGCGGCCTGGTGCATTGGGGTTCAGACGGCTGAACGGGCCAGGGAACTCGGCTGGTCTGGAGTCATTGAACTGGCAGGGGATATCGACAGCGCAACTCTGGTCAACAGCTTGATTCGACATAAGACTGCCGTCGTCATGCCTCAGGAACTCAAGATTCAGGGGAGGTGACGGGCGATGGAAACGGTTCCTTTCTGGTTCGCCTGTGCAGGGCTGCTCGCGTTTCTGGTCTCCGTGACCCTTCGAACGATGATGTGGTTAAGGATGCCGATCCACGTTCGGTGGGAACTCTACCCTGTGGCTCATGAGGGAAAAAGGGCCTCCTACGGTGGATCCTATCTCGAAGAGAGTGAATGGTGGAAGAAACCGAGGGAATTCTCGATCTGGGGCGAAATCAGGGTAATGGTTCCCGAGATTCTGTTCCTGGTTGCCTTGCGCGAGCACAACCGAAAGCTCTGGTACCGATCCTTCCCGTTTCATTTTGGCCTCTACCTGATCACCGCCGGAACGGTTCTCATGGGAGGCTTTGCCCTGATGGGATCCCAATGGGAGAGTGCAGAAGGTTTTGCGGGAGTCCTTCGAATGGGGATCATTGTATTCGGACTCGCCGGTCTTGTGCTGGGGTTGCTGGGAGCCGCAGGACTGCTGCACCGCAGAATGACAGCCCCTGAGTTGAAGGATTTCAGCGCTCCTGCCGACCTCTTCAACCTGGCGGTTTTTGTCGCGGTTTTTTCGGTTGCTCTAAGCGGGATTGTCCTGCTCGGAGTCGTGGAGTTTTTCGCTTCGTTGACCGGCCTGATCGGACAGATTGTGAAGTTGCCGTTTGGCCACGCGGAGGCCCAGGTCCCGGGTATCGTGGGTCTGTCTGTCGTCTTGATGAGTCTGCTGCTCGCCTACATCCCGTTGACCCACATGTCTCACTTTATCGGGAAGTACTTTGCCTACCATTCGGTTCGCTGGAATGATGCTCCCAATCTGAAGGGGAGCAAGCAGGAGAAGGTGATTCAGGAGGCCCTGGGCCAGCCTGTCAGCTGGTCTGCCTCCCACATCGCTGGAGATGGAAAGAAAAACTGGGTCGATGTGGCTACGACGATGCCCGGGGAGATCAAGGACAGATGAGGTCGAGTTGCATGTTTGCTGACTTCTCTCGCGGTGACGACTGCCTTTTCGAGATCAACCAAAAGGATCAGCAGCCGTTGCCTCCTCCATTTGATGACATCGATGAAGAACCTCTGTTCCGCAGGCTGACCGAGGAAGCGAAGAAGAAGTATGTCTTGCTGGATGACACGATTGCAGTCAACATCCCAAAGCCTGAGACGCAGGAGGAGGAAGCGCAGCTGGTTAACAGCTTTCTTTCGGGGCTGCGACGCCTGGTCAGCCGGGAGGACAACTGGACGTTTCTCGAGCCGCTGATGATCTCACTCGAACACTGTGCCAAATGCCAGACCTGTTCGGAGGGCTGCCATATCTATGAGGAGAGTGGGCGGCATCCCTACTACCGTCCGTCCTATCGTTCGGAGATCCTGCGCAGGATATACTTCAAGTATCTGAAGAACAGTTCCACCTGGGTTCACGGTGATATCGAACTGAACTGGAAGACGGTCGCCCGTTTGATCGAACTCTCCTATCGCTGCAACCTCTGCCGTCGCTGTGCTCAGAGCTGCCCAATCGGAGTCGATAACGCCTTGCTAGCGCGGGAGATTCGAAAGGTGGCGAGCCAGGAAATGGGAATCGTACCGAAGGAACTGCATGATTCAGGCTCCATGCTGCAGCTCAAGGTCGGATCCTCGACGGGGATGAATGCCATCGTGGCCAGGGATAACGTGGAGTTCATCGATGAAGACACGACCGACCGAACGGGAATTGCCGTCGAGACTCCCTGGGATAAGGAAGGTGCAGATATCCTGCTGATCCATAATGCCGGGGAGATCATGGCCTGGCCCGAAAACCCAGGGGGCTTCGCACTGTTGTTCAGCGCCGCAGGCCTCAGCTGGACGATGTCGAGTGACCTGGCGGCCTATGATGGGATCAACTACGGGGTCTGGTACGACGATTTCCAGTTCGCCCGCACTGCACTCCTGCATTTGGAAGCGGCCCGGAAGCTGAAGGTCAAGAAGATCGTCATCGGAGAATGCGGACACGCTCATAAGGCTCTGTCAGTGATTGCCGACAAGGTGGTAACCGGAGACCTCAACATCCCGCGAGAAAGTGGGATCAACGTGTTGCGTGATATCGTTCGGGAGGGTCGCGTCAAGTTCGACAAGAGTCGCAACGATTTTCCGGTGACCCTGCATGATCCGTGCAACCTGGTGAGATTGATGGGAATTGTTTCGCCCCAGCGGGAGATCATCGAGGCGATCGTTCCCAAAGAGCGGTTCCGAGAAATGGAACCGCACGGGGTCGAGAATTACTGCTGTGGTGGAGGCTCCGGATTTGCCATCATGTCAGGACACAATTTCGCGCACTGGAGGCATCATGTCTCGGGCCGAAGAAAGCTCCGACAGGTCCTCGAAGCCTTTCAAGGAGAGGTGATGGATATGGAGCATCCCAAGTATGTCTGTGCACCCTGCAGCAACTGTAAAGGTCAGCTCAGAGACATCATTGCCTATTACGACGCCTGGGAAAGGGCCGGGATCTATTACGGGGGCCTGGTGGAATTGATGGTCAACGCCATGGTCGACGCCCAGCCCGGCTACATCGATTGGGAATGGCATTGAGTTAGAAGGGGGAATCTTGATGGTTGAGAACAGTGACAGCAAGGATGATGTGAGTCGTTCGAACCTCTTGAAGCTGGAAGACTGGTGGGCCGTCTGGATTGGTGGGGGGCTTCTTCTGATCTGTGTCCTGGTGCCCGGGCTTACGATTCCCAAGGTCGGGAAGTGGTTGACGTCTCCATTCGAAGTGGTCAGCCCCGAGCTCGTGGTTGGCATTCTGATCCTGGGTCTGTTCCTGGCCCTTTTCCTTTCGGTCGGGACCTGGATTATGGACTCCGTTGTCTGGACATTCCTGAGAGGCTTCTGGCTGGTCTTCCTGATCGCCGTGGTGTCCTACATTGTGGCTGAACAGCGGGCGATTGCCGCCAAGGGATTGGGGTACGCCCTCTGGGCCCTCCTGATCGGCCTGCTGGTCTCGAACACGGTCGGTGTCCCGGAATGGCTCCGGGGAGGTCTGAGGAGTGAGTTGTTCATCAAGATCGGCCTGGTTCTTCTGGGTGCCGAAATCCTGTTTGGGAATATCCTGGTATTGGGCCTTCCTGGTCTCTTCGTTGCCTGGCTGGTGACTCCGGTTGTCATCATCACCATGTTCTGGTTTGGCACACGGGTTCTCCGGATGTCGAGCAAGGCCCTGGTCATCGTCGTGGCTGCGGCCACTTCCGTCTGTGGGGTGTCGGCCGCGATTGCCGCGGCCGCTGCTTCGAGGGCGAAGAAGGAAGAACTGACCCTGGCGGTGGGCATGACGCTGATCTTTACCGTCCTGATGATGGTGGGAATGCCGCTCCTGGTGAAGACTTCGGGAATGGATGCCGTGGTGGGGGCCGCCTGGATTGGAGGGACGGTCGATGCCACGGGTGCCGTGGTTGCCGCCGGTTCCATGCTCGGTGAACGGGCCGAACAGGTCGCTGCCGTAGTGAAGATGATCCAGAACATCCTGATTGGAGTGGTGGCCTTCTTCATCGCGCTGTTCTGGGTGGCGCGGGTCGAACGGGAGCCATCCGGGCGGAGACCCGATGCCATGGAGGTCTGGCGGCGGTTTCCGAAATTCATCGTCGGATTCCTGGCCGCTTCGTTGATCTTCTCGTTCCTTTTGGAGCCCACGATGGGCTCAGATGCAGTCAGGGGAATCCTCGCCCAGTCAAAGGCCTTGAGGGGATGGTTCTTCTGCCTGGCATTCGTCAGTATCGGCCTGGAATCGAACTTCGTCGAACTCAAAAAGCAGATGGCGGGGGGCAAGCCGATCCAGCTCTATATCGTCGGCCAGAGCTTCAACCTGGTTTTGACTCTCCTGGCGGCTTATCTCGCTTTCGGGGGGATTCTTTTCGCCCTTGATTTCTGAGTCGGGAAGGATGCAAAGTCGAACGTCCCAGGGAAGAGGGAGTGAATGACTGAGATTGTGGCGGGGACAGGGCAATTGAACGACAGGACACTGTTGTCGAGGGTGGGCTACCTCCTGTTTGGATTCCTCCTGCTCGGTGGATTCATCCTCCTGCTCGCGATCCCGGTATCGTGGCCGGGAGCCTGGGGAGAGACGTTTGACCACAATTTCGAGACGGGTCGGACAGCATCCAGCCTCTTCTACACGGAAGTCGAGGGTTACTGGGAGCTCGAAGCGGCTCTGAAGAAAGACGTGGTGGACGGCTCGATTAACCGGTAGAGAACTCAATATCGATCTGAGGGGGACTGGTCAGCGTGTTGTGGATGGGGCAGTCCCGCACGACCCGGGCCAGCGCTGAGACACGGTTCGGTGGAAATCCTTCCGGCAGGTCAACATCAACTATGATGGTTTTGATCCGCCTGGCACCGGTGTCGGGCAGTTCGAAGGTCAGACAGATTTCCAGCCCTTCAGTGCTGCAGCCGACAGTCTGACAGTAGCGGGCAACTGTCATTCCGATGCAGGTCCCGAGTGAGCCGACGAGCATCTCGGTGGGACTCGGACCTCGATCCTTCCCTCCATCGGAATGGGAATAGTCAACAGATAGCTGATGCTGGCGAACCCGAATCGTGAAATGTGGGGCCTCGACGGGCTCCACGCAGATCAAATCCATTACAGGCCTCCCGGACGCTGTATCCGTTAAGTCAGTCTTCTACCGCCTTCTACCCATTTGCTCCGCATAGGTCATCGCCAGGGTTCTGTAGATCGCATGGGAGAACTTGGAGAAAGGCAGGTAGATCAAAAGCATGAAGGCCAGGATCAGGTGTATGAAGTAGACGGTGTATCCGGCGGTCACGGATTCGGCGAAACGCAGACCCTCGGTCACCAACCCGGTGACACCGACGAGAAAGAGGATTCCAAGAAACAGCCAGTCAAACTCGGTACTTCGCCCCATCGTCTTGGTATTGGCAATCCGCTCAACCATCGCGATCAGGCATCCCGCTACCAGGGCCAGGGCTCCAAGGTTCGCAATGATCTTCGCCGGGTCCCAGAAGGAGAAGGGGTAGGGAAGTGGAGTCTCCATGAAGGGATTGAGAACGTAGAGCAGGACAACGGCCCAGGTCGAGACCAGGAAAAGAGCCAGAAAACCGTAGAAGATCCCGAGGTGGGCCCGTTTCCGAGTGGCGGTGACCGTGCAGCCGCCAAACCGCTTGTGGGTGAGGAAATCCATAACCACGGTCAGGAAACTGGACAGGAGCGACTTGCTGGGGGCCTGTTCCGTTTGGAGGAGGTCCGACCGTTTGACTGCCCGCCAGAAACGGAGCCCTCCCAGGGCGACACTGACCAGCGAGAGTATCAGGAATGATGTGAAGAATCCGATCAGCAGCCAGTGGGGGAATAGGTTGGCATACTGCATTCCTGGGCCGTGATCCGAGGAGATTCCCAGCAGGGCGGCGAGCGGATCTCTGACCAGCAGTGCCAGCAGGAGGAGGACGGCGGGGATCAGTATGAGTACTGGTAAGAAACCGGCCCGGTTCATCCAGGCACCCAGAAACTGCGGAGTAGCGTAGTGCCAGACCGCCTGCCGGCGGATGGCGGAAAGAATCGTGCCCGGACTTGCCCCACGGGGGCATCTAGCGGAGCAATCTCCACAGTTGTGACAGAGCCAGATATCGGGATCGCCCAAGAGCCGGTTCTTGAGTCCCCACTGACTCCAAATGACTTCCTTTCTCGGGAACGGATTCTCCGCAGGGGACAGTTCGCAAACCGCCGAGCAGGTCGCGCACTGCATACACTTGAAGACATCCTCGCCACCCAGTTCAATAATCTGGTTCGTGAAGGCGATGTCAGGCTGAATCAGTACAGCATTACTCATGGTCTGTTACTCCCTCTGAGCTGGTCGTCAGAAGCCTTTGAACGGGTTCAAGCCGATCTCCTCGATTTCGTCGGCAAAGGCATTGATGATTTCGGGGAGTCGGTTGTAGTCAGCAATCGTGAGCTCTTCGAGCCGGACCCGTTCTTCTTCGAGTGCCAACTGGGTGAGCTTTTCGCGGACATTCTTGCCCCGGATGCCCATGATTTCGCTTCCCTTGATGAAATGGCACTGGTAATGGTCTCCCGACTGACACCCAACGAGCAGTACGCCGTCGAATCCGCGGGAAAGGGCGTCTGCAATCCAGATCGTGTTGACCGATCCGAGACAGCGGACCGGGATGAACCGGATAAAGGTGCTGAACCGCCTGCGCAGGATGCCGGCAGTGTCGAGGGCCGGATAGGCGTCGTTCTCGCAGATGAGACCGAGAATCCGTGGTTTTTCATCAAATTCATCGGGGATCTCGACCGCCTTGATCATCGACGAGACGATATCGATCGAGTAGTTCTTGAAAGAAATCACCCGCTCGGGACAGGCTCCCAGGCAGATTCCACAGCGACGGCAGCGGGCAGGATTGGGCTTTGGGGTACCCTTTTCGTCTTCGTTGAGGACCCCGAATGGGCACTCCTCCGTGCACCGTTTGCACTGAGTACATCGCTGGAATGAGAATTCGGGAAAGGACATATCGTCCCAGCGTGGATGGACGGCCTTTCCCTGCGAGCCGAGCTCTACCGACTGAATCGCCTTGAGGGCGGCGGCGGTTCCATCACTGATTGCACCCTCGAAGTCTGTCGGAGCCTTAGCGCATCCGGCCAGGTAGATCCCGGTTCTCCTCGATTCGTAGGGGAAACAGATGAAGTGGGAATCGGGAAAGCCATGCTGTAGTGTCGGGGTGTCCGGACCCTGGCGGTAGTTGAGATTCAAAACGCTCTCCAGGTCCAGTTGTTTGAGTTCTTCGAGTGTCGCCTTTGCTGTTTCGAGCTTGACGCCCTTCTCACCGCGGTCGATGACCGCCTGAGCATCCCTCTGGCGTCGAATCACCTCGCCGTCGCTCACCCGTGGAACCATCCCGGTGGCCAGGACAACCAGATCGACATCGACGAGGATCTTCTCGCCCAACATCGACTGGTCGACTTCGATCCTCAGGCGGCCGTCTTCTCGAGGCGTCACTCCGGCAACCTCGCCCTTTGCAAAGAGGATCCCTTTTAGTTCCTGCGCCCTTCGATAGAGGTCTTCGTACTGCGCCGGCGTGCGAATATCCTTGTAGAAGATCATCGTTTGAGTGTCGGGCAGCTTCTCGCGCAGCTGGATGGCCTGTTTGATGGAGACTCTGCAGCAGACAGCCGAACAATAGGGAAGATGATTCGGATCCCGTGATCCGGCACACTGGATAAAGGCGATTTGGCGAATCGGTTTTCCATCCGAGGGTCGAACCAGTTGGGGTTTGTTGAGCAGATCCTCCATTTCGATGTTGGTAACAATGTCGGGCGACTTCCCGTAAGAGAGGTGCTCGATTCGCGAAGCATCGTACGGCTTCCAGCCGGTCGCTTGAACAACTGCGCCGACTCGACTCACCCGGGTGGTACCGTTGGTACGCAGGCTGATATCGAACTGGCCGGGTTGTCCTTCGATGGAGGCGACGGTCGTCGAGGTCAAGACTTCGATGTTGGGATGGTCCAGCACACTCTTCAGGTCGCCGTTGAGGTTGGTTGCAGCGAGACCACCATAGGGCGGTGAGTGTCTGAACTGGACCGGGAACCTCCGTTTCCAGCCACCAAGCTCAGCTTCCTTTTCCACGAGAATCGCCTTGAAGCCGGCTCGGGCCGATTCGAGAGCGGCCTTCATTCCACTGGTTCCTCCTCCGATGATCAGGATCGTCTTTTCGACATCCAGTGTGAAAGGATCAGGCAGGGCCGTCCTTTCCGCCCGGGCGATTCCCATTCTCAGGTAATCTTCCGCCATCATCTGGGTGTCTTCATCATTGGCTTCATGCGTCCAGACCACTTGCTCACGGAGGTTGACCCGTTCCACGAGGCAGCCGGGGAGGTTGAACTGTTCGCTCTTGAATCGTGGGGAACAGGCGCCCAGAACGAGGGTATTGACACCGTCTCGGATGTGATCCTCGAGGGTCCGGACCCCGTCTGAGCGGCAGAGGCAGGGGTGGGTTTTACAGGCATAGGTTCCGCAGACGCCCGCCAGAGCGTCAAGATCCAGCGAGGTTCCAATCTCACAGCCTTCGCACAAATAGACAGCGATCTTCTTCTGATCCATGATTTAACCTCGAACGACTTGGACGGCTTTCATGGCTGCTGCCGTCGCGTCACGGACAGCTTCAGCGACACCCACAGGCCGGCGGACACACCCGGCCGGAAAGATGGCAGATTCCTCTGCGTTCTCGACGACTAGGAAACCATGCTCATCGGCAGCGAGATTTCCGCTCAGCCGGGGAACCTGCGGAACCATCCCCGTTGCCAGGATCACCAGGTCGACAGGCTGCTGGATGCGCCGGCCGGTCAGCACGTTCTCGGCTTCGACGACAATCCGGGATTCTCCATTCCGGGGATAAACCTTTCCAACCTTACCTTTGACAAGGTGCAGCAGGGGATCCTGCTGGGCTTCAAGGTAGAAGTCCTCCATTCGACCTGGTGCCCTGAGATCGATGTAGAAGAGATAGATCTCCGCTTTGGGATACTGTTGCCGGATATAGCGGACCTGTTTGAGCGAGGCCAGGCAGCAGACAGAGGAGCAGTGTCGAAGGTAGTTCTCGTCGCGGGATCCGGCACACTGGATGAAGGCAGCTGACTCGATTGGCTCTTGATCGGAAGGGCGGAGAATCTGTCCCCCAGTCGGGCCATCGGGTGCAGCCAGACGCTCAAGTTCGACGTTGGTGATGACGTTGGGGTTCGACGCGTAGCCAAGGTTGTCAATCTTTTCGGGAGGGTAGGGCCTCCAACCCGTCGCCAGGACCACGGAATCGATCTCGATTTCAAATGTCTCAGGCTGCATCTTCAGATCGACCGCATCATTGGGACATTCGGCGATGCACTGGCTGCACTCCTCTCCCAGGCAGTCAATCGGATCAATAGTGAAGATCGGCGGATACGCTGCGGGAGAAGGGAAGTAGATGGCCCTCGTCTGGCTCAGGCCATAGTTGAAAGGGTCGGGCCGTCGGACCGGGCAGAACGGGATACAGGCCCCGCAGGCGGTGCACTGGTCAGTGACAAAGCGGGGCGACCGGGTGATCGAGACGGTGTAGTTCCCCGGTTCTCCTGAAATGCTGTGGACCTCGGATTGTGTGTAACAGGTGATCTTCGAGTTGTTCCTGAGCTGTCGAAAGTTAATCTCGAGGCCACAGGATGGAGGACAGAGTTTCGGAAAATAGAGGTTCATCTGAGAGACACGACCGCCCAGGTAGGGCTGCTTCTCGATCAGGACCACCTCCGCTCCCGCTTGAGAAGCTTCCACGGCGGCGGAAATCCCGGCGATCCCGCCCCCTACGACGAGCACGCGTTTACTACTACCCATAGCGTCTTACACCCCAAATAGCCAGTTGGCAGCGGTTCCGGCCGCTTCAACGTGAATAGGATTTACTGGTCACTTCGGTTTTCTGTCGGACACTCTTGCGCACCTCGCGCCGGATCTCGACGGTGTCTTCGCCGAAAAGGCAGAAGCGAAGCCATCGGTAACCCAGGCGCAGGAGGGCTCGATCCTCCCTGCGGGCCTCTTCTACCGTCACCTCATCGATGGAGAATTTCTGCAGGAAGGTGCTTTCAAAGACGAAACGACGGAACTTGTCCAGGTCGTAGAGCACCATCACCAGCATGTTCATCTTCGACGGCTCGAGTTGCCCCCCGTCGAGGAAAAAAGGATGCAAACTGATCTGCTTGAAGTCCTCTCCGTGGAACTCATACTTCTCCGCCCCCTGGTTTCTGATCCATTCCCGAATGGTCTGCCGGGTGTTGGACGAATGCCCTTCGCAGGGATCCTCTTCGATAAGGAAGAAGAAGGGTTCATCCGTCTCCTCTCCCGGAGAGGCCAGTCCAACGGGATACATCCGGCAAGCCCAGGGGCGGTCGCTGTAGACCAAACATCCTTCCGGGCGCACGAATGGACAGCTTCTTCGCTCATCATTCTGCATCCGGAGTAGAACCACGGGGAACTTCTGCTGAGCGGAGAAGGGAAGGATCGTGTACCGGTCGAGGAACTCGGTCGATGAGATCTTCAAGCCGGTCCGGAGGCGGAGGACATCGTAAGGAGTCAGCGCGATGTTGACATCGGCGCAGCACTGATTGAAACAGCCGAGACCAGGCTTGCATTGAAAGTCAAAAGCATCAGATTCCTTGAATCTGGGTGCGTCTTCGAGAATTGAGAGTGGAAACTGAGTCGTTGAATCATTCATCGGGCTGTTCATCTTCCTCAAGAATGAATTCTCGGAGCGCCGTTGCCGACCAGACCGGTAAGGGGCCGGACGTCCCGGTGCGCGGATTGAACCTCAGCCGGTAGGATGCAGAGACATCGAACTTCTCGCGCATCCTCTGCCAACCCCGAACGAAATAGGGACACTCGTCATTGAAACAGACGTAGAACCTCTCGGGTTTCCAGGCTGAATCGGGAGGAGGTATCCAGGCGGTTAGTTTTTCAGAGCAGTGTGGACAAGTCGGAACTTCCCCTTCCATTTCCTCTCCCTCGGGACGCATTTCCCAGGACTCAACGGCGTGGGATGTTGAGACCATCCCCGGATGAGAAGCCGCCCCGTCCTGGAAGACGGGGCGGTAGACGATGAACGCGGTGCTTATGGAACCAGTTCGATGATCGGACGCTTGATCATCTCCCAGGTGCCCTTGCCCGGATCATACTTGCAGTTGACGAAGACCTTCCAGTCGTCCTGCATCTTTGGCTGGTCGGTCCTGAAGTAGTAACCGGGCCACCGGGTTTCCTGCCGGAAGAGAATACTCCGGACATGGGCTTCGGCCTGCCACATCCGGTGGATGTTCTCCCAACAGCGCATCAACTCATGCAGATCCTCGGCCGCGAGCTTCTTCGAGTCCTCGCGGAGGAAGTCGAGCAGGCTCAAACCCTTTTCCAGCAACGTGGCACTCGTCTTGAAGGCGCTCGAGACACCACCGGCATACTCATCCATGATCTTCTGCAACCGGAACATGAACTGCTTCGGTCGAATGTACTCAGGGTTGATATCCGGGTCGGTACTCTTGCCGCTGAATTCATCGAACAGTGCCACCGGGGCCAGAACCTGGGCCTTGAGTTGTTCGACATCGGGCGATGCCTCAGTTAGAGCGGCACCCTGCTCGACAATGTAGCGGACTGCTGACTTCGCGGCAATCCGCCCCTCGGCGTGGGAGCCCGAAGAGAACTTGTGACTCGAAGCACCCGAGGCGTCACCGGCGCAAAAGACTCCGGCTGTCGTCGCCATGTTGCAGTAGCCCCACTTGTACTCCTCAGGAGCCATGTCTTCGGGACCGCTGACCCAGGCGCCCGAGGCACCGGAATGGGAGCCGATGAAGTACGGTTCCGCTGCAGCGATTTCAGAAGGCTTCTCATCGGGTGCGACATTCGTCGCCGCCCAGAGAATGGCTTGTGAAATGGTCATATCGAGGAAGTCTTCCCAGGCTTCCGACTCCAACTCCTTGAGCTTTCTCTTCCGCTTCTTCTCATCCGGCTCGGCGGTCGACAGATTCTCGATCGCTTCGGCCGTCTGCATGAAGATCGGGCCCTTGCCTTCGTCCACATCGAGCATCATCAGGTAATTGCGGAGGTTGGCCGGAACCGGTTTGACCTTTCCATAAGGGACCCAGTTCTCCAACTCAGGCCGGCGGGTCTCCATGTAGTTCTCACCGAGTGCGTTCGTCGCCGAGACTTGAAGAGAAGGAACCAGGCTCCAACGGGACCGTAGGCATCCTTGAAACGGACCGGGATGAACCGGACTTCCTGGCAGGTCATCTCGGCACCTGCCTGGATCGTGAAGTAGGCACTGGATCCAGAATTCCAGGGTGGGTACCAGGCTCGGCCCAGTCCTTCACCCGAGGACCTGGGCTTGAAGACGTGAACGGCACCGCCCATGGCGACCAGCGTCGCCTTCGCCTTGAATACGTAGAACTTGTTCTCCCGGACGCTGAAACCGATCGCGCCGGCACAGCGGTTTCCTTCCATCAAGGGGCCGACAATAAAGATGCGCTCGTAAATGTTGTCCAGGCCGATCGCGTTCTTTGCCGCTTCGGCGACAACGACCTTATAGGATTCGCCGTTGATCATGAGCTGCCAACGGCCTTCGTGGACGTACTTGCCCTCCTCGTCGGTCCAGATCGGCAGTCCCCACTTTTCGAAGAGATGGACCGACGAATCGACGTGGCGCGCAATATTGGCAACCAGGTCTTCGCGGGTGATGCCCATCAGGTCATTCTTGACGTAACGGACATAGTCTTCGAGCGTGTTTTCTCCGTCTTTGAGCCCGACATACTGGTTAATGGCTGAAAGTCCCATGGCCACGGCGCCGCTTCGATCCACGGCGGCCTTGTCGACCAGGGTTACGGTGAGATTGTGCTTCTTGGCCCAGTAGGCAGCCTCCACAGCTGCGCCGCAAGCGGCCATTCCTCCGCCGACGATTAGCAGGTCGGTACGGACTTCTACAGTTTCAAAATCGGCAACTTTCATGTGAAACTCTCCTCATCAAAGACAACCCTGCAGTCCTGCAGGACAGTCAGATTCCCTCTCGAGATAGGCCATTGGACCTAGAGCTTGGCAACTTCCGACAGACCGAGAGAGGCCGGTTCGGTGAAGAGTGCAGGTCCATTCAGGTCATCGTTCGAGACCTCCCAGCCGCCGTTGGGAACAGCAGTGCCTTCGGGGGTCGTCCGAATGGGGAATTTGAATCGTTTGAGGGTTCCGTTGCGAAACTTGAGTGTCCACATGATCGCGTCAGTGCTGCGCATGCAGGTCACACTCGCTCCGAGAGGCACAAAGTCAGCATAACCGCGGACTTCAACTGCCTGAGTGGGGCAAATCTTGACGCAGTTGTAACACTCCCAGCACATCGCAGGATCCCGTTTGTAGGCCTTCATGATGTCTGCATTGAGCACCATCAGGTCATTCGGGCAGATGTGCTGGCAAGCCGTTTTGTCGAGCGCCTTGCAGCCGTCGCACTTTTCAGGATTCACGTAGCTTGGCATGTTCCCCTTCCCTCCTTGGTCTTGTTCTAATGTCTTCAGACACCAGTTGCGAAACCGTTGCGCAGAGACCCTTGCGAGTCGCCGCGGATACACCGTTACCGTTCTAATTTCAAAGCAATTTACATACCTATCAGAGGCAATGTAGAAAACCCGGGAATATTAAAGAGGGAGTTAAATTAAAACCGAATGCTGGGGCAATAGGCTCAGGATGGTGGGTTAAGTTCCACATCGAAAGGGTTCAACCCGCTTGAGCCTCCGGGTCCCAGTTGTTGGAGGGGAGGTGAGACTGGCGTCCTGGGTGGAGAACTCAAGCGGGTATCGGCTGAAGGAAGGGGAGCCTCGGCGCATTTCTGGTGGTGGCAACCAGAGGGGGGCGCAACTATCCGGCCGGCTTGGAGGAGATTGGCCGGCATAGCGGCTCGCAGGCGACCTTCCAGGGGGAGGAGAGTGATCTGCCTATTCCTTCCTTCAGACGAGTTGGGAAAGTCCACTGAATATCGATCGATCCCGGCTTGAAGAGCGGTCCAAAGCATCATTCTGGACCTCCCTCAGCCTGGGAAGCGGTTCGAGAATTGAAGCGCTGACGCTGGCCAGGTTCAAAATGGAGCTGGCAGCAGCCCAGATTGATGGCGTTCAATTTCCCGGGAACAAGGGTGCTCTCGGTGGCCCGGTAGATCACCGATTTTCCCTGGCGATCACCTTTGACCAGGCCTGCCTCGCGCAGGACCCTGAGATGGTGGGACAAAAGACTTTGTTCGACAAACAGCCTTTCGCTCAACTGGCCGACCGAGCAGGGTTCAAGCAAAAGCACCTCCATCACCGCCAGTCGTGTTCGGTCAGAAAGAACCTTTAGCTTGCCCGCACAATCGAGTTTCTTACTCAAATTGTCCACCTGTCGAGCGGTCCACCGCACCCCTCACATGAATACTAGTTCATGTGATATACAGAAATCAATGTCCTTTCGATCCCTTTCATTTACAAGTACGTTACTAGTCTGAATTGTGTCGTAACTTTTCCAAAAAAACTGAGTGAAAAACACTTATGTCAAAACCGCCTGAGACTGATAGTAGTGCATCAGGATTTCAGCGACTTCCGGTCTGGAAAACTCGACGGGCAATGGCTGCCCCTGCGACAACATTTCGCGTACCTTGGTACCCGAAAGGAACACGTAATCTTCTTTCTTGTGATCGGGATGGTCACGCATCATGACCACCTTGTTGAGTCGCTTGGACCAGGCGGTGTGATCAGCTTCGAAGATCTCGATCTCAAGGGCCTCCTTTGGAACTTCATCATGGAAGATGGCCTGAGCATCGAACGGGCCGTAGTAGGAACCGACTCCGGCATGATCACGCCCAACGATCAGGTGGGTGCAGCCACTGTTCTGCCTGAAGACCGCATGAAGGACTGCCTCCCGGGGGCCGGCATAGAGCATGTCGAATCCATAGCCCGTAATCAGCACTGTCTTCGGCGGGAAATACAGTTCCACCATCTTGCGGATACAGGCATCCCGAACGTCGGCAGGGATATCTCCCGCTTTGAGCTTTCCGAGAAGCATGTGAATGAGGATTCCGTCGGCCTTGACTGCTTCGTAAGCCATGCGGCAGAGCTCTTCATGGGCGCGGTGCATCGGGTTGCGGGTCTGAAACGCGACAACCTTCTCCCAGCCCAGAGCCGACATTTCAGCGCGAATCTGGTAGGCCGTGCGGAAGGTTTCCGGAAAATCGCTTTCGAAATAGGAGAAGTTCAAGACTTCGATCGGTCCCGAAATACAGGTCTTGCCGCTGCTGTTAAAGGCTGCGACACCGGGATGGTTCGGATCCTGGGTCCGGAAGATCTTTCCGGTCATCCGTTCCATCTCGTCCGAACTGAACTCTTCGACATCCATCACGGTCTGGATCGCGAGGATGGGGTTGCCGGGTACATTCGGATCCCGCAGCGCAATCCGTTTCGCTTTTCCAATCACCGAACCATCGGGAACGACATTGAGAATTGGGATAGGGAAAAAGAGGCCCGCTTTCGTGTGCATCGAGTCAGCGGTTGCCAGGGCGTCCGACCTGTCCATGAATCCGGTCAGGGGATTGAAGTATCCGCTCCCGAGCATTACGGCATTGGCTGCCGCTGCCGAAGAAACAGTCAGTGAAGGCAGTCCCGCCGCTTCCTCGAGCAGAGCTTTCCGGCGATTACTGTCCTGGATGTAAAGTGGGTTTAGTTCATCTGATCCATGCGGTCTGATCATGAGTTTGCGCTCCAATTCAGCTTCAGTTCTGGGTTCAGGAATCCGCTGCCGAGGGTCCTCCATTACCTGTCATGAGCATTATACGAGAAGACCCGCCGCGAATTCCTGCTCTTGATTCTGGCGACGAACTTCAGCCGTCTGCGGTTGCCCGTCGTCTGATGGAGCCGAAGAGTTCAACATTCGGACCTACACCCCCCTCGGCCTTGCTCATTAAGCACCTCCTCCAAAGTGGGAGGGGATCTTCCGGTCCCCTCGGATCTACACCGTTGCGGTTTACAAAGGAAGCAAGATAGGGGCCACAGTAGAGTGCTCATCAGGAAATTGCAATCTGGCAGTAGCTCGGGCGGCTGAGGTCCCTCGGGCCGCCTCGCGTTGAAACGGTGTCGTGGGGCAATTAACCAAGCTGACTGGGTTAAACGACCCTTGAACGATCGGTCTGCAGGTGGCTGGGATCGTGATCGAAGGGGTGGCCTTCAGACGTCCTGTTTGGGAGCCAGAATCACCTGTAGACGGCACCTCGACTGATCCTTATCATAAAGAAAACGGCCGAGGACTCTGTTGGTAACTGTCTTGCTTGATAGCAGAATAAAGTGGTGTTGTTCCCGAGCTTGCTGTTTCAGGCAACCGGGTTGGGTGTGGCATTCGACTCTGAATCGAAGGAAGGGTAGAAGATGGGGCTCCTGAAGAAGAAAGACAAGAGCAAGTCGAAGGGTGCGATGTCGAGACTCTCCTCACGCAGGGGCGGAGGGGACATTTCGGGCCAGCGTCCGCAGATGGTTGAGAAGGTACCGCCATGTACATTTAAGTGTCCAAGCGGAAACGACATTCGGGGTTGGCTGTCGGTTGTCGCGCACCGAAACAAGTTCGGGCTGTCACTGGATGAAGCGATGGATCGCGCCTGGAGAATCGAGGTGGAAACTAACCCGTTTCCTTCGATCATGGGGCGAATCTGTCCCCACCCGTGCGAATCCGCCTGTAACCGCAACGCAAAAGACGGTGCTGTCGAGATCAATTCAGTCGAACGGTCATTGGGCGACTGGGGTCTGGAGCGAGGACTACAGCTGTCCAGACTTGAGAACGGGGGGCCGCATACCCAAAAGGTGGCCGTGGTCGGTTCAGGGCCATCCGGGCTCTCCTGTGCCTATCAGCTCGCCCGTAGAGGCTATTCCGTTACGGTCTTCGAAGCTCTGGAGAAGCCGGGAGGAATGCTGCGTTACGGCATACCGGAATACCGGCTTCCCCGCGATGTCATCGATCGGGAAATCGAACGGATCGTAGCGCTGGGTGTCGAACTGAAGTGCAATACTTCCATCGGGGAAGAGATCAGCCTCGAGGACCTGCGTCGCGACTTTGACGCTGTCTTTGTGGGGATTGGGGCGCACAAGGGACGCACGATGGGCATTCCCGGTGAGGAAGGGGTCGGGGTCTACAGCGGTACGGGATTCCTGAACCGTATCAACTCGGGGGAGAGGATCGACATCGGGCAGAAGGTGATCGTGGTCGGTGGCGGCGATACGGCGATCGACGCAGCTCGGGTCTCCCTGCGTCTGAGTTCGGACGTGGCCGGTGCTTCCCGTCGTCTTGGAGCCGAGGTCACCATACTCTACCGGCGAACACGAGCGGAGATGCCGGCGATCGAGCGGGAGATCGAAGAGGCGCTTGAAGAGGGGATCCGGATTGAGTTTCTTGCCGCCCCGATCAAGGTCGTTCGAGACTCCTCTGGAGAGATTGAAAAGCTGGTCGTACAGCGGATGGAACTGGGGGAACCGGATGATTCCGGCCGCAGGCGTCCGGTGCCGATCGAAGGCGATGTCTATGACCTGGAAGCCGATTCCTTGATCACGGCTGTCAGCCAGGAGCCCGACTGGTCAGCGCTCGGCGGTGTTCCCGGAGCGGGCTCGTGGCTCGAGATCGACAGCCAGGGCCGAACACCGGTGGAAAGTGTCTGGTCCGGCGGGGATGCTCTCCGGCTGGGGCTGGCTACGATCTCAATCGGGCAGGGTCGTCGAGCAGCGGAGAGTATTGATTCGACGCTGCAGGGCAGGACATGGGAAGAGGCATCGAAGCAGTCTCCGATCGGAACTGATCGAATCATGTTGGACTGGTACGCCGCGATGCAGCCTGTCGAGCGAAAGGTCCTTTCTCCTGAAGAGCGACTGGCCCACCCGCTCGGCGAGGTGGACTTGGGGGTAACACGCGAACAGGCACTCCAGGAGGTCCAGCGCTGTTTCAGCTGTGGCAAGTGCTTTGGCTGTGAGAACTGTTGGATGTACTGCCAGAACAACGGATTCATCCGTCTGGACGATCCCCTGGCGAAAGGGCGTTTCTTCGATGTGAACATCGGGGTCTGCGACGGCTGTAAGAAGTGCTCCGAACAGTGTCCCTGTGGCTACATCGATATGATCTAGAACCGGTCCGGCAACGTATTGGAGTACTGCGGTGGGGTCCCAGGCCGCGCCGTGGTACTCCGGGTCTACCGCCTTCAAAGTATCCTTCCTACTCTTCACCGGATCTCTCCACCGGTTTCGAAAAAGTGACCGCTCATCTTCGCGACGGGCCGTTCGTGAGGAAATGGGCTCGCATCTGAGCCTCCGGGCTTTATGATTGAGGTACGGAGCGAGAGTGAAACGATGAATCTGACCACAGCTGCAAGAACGACGACTAACTGGCCGTTCGTCCGTATCTGGGCGACATTCCTGGTGGCAATGGCTCTGCTGATCGGACCCTTGTCGATGTTCATCTTTGGCATGGTGTCCTTCAGTGGGCTCTTTGTCCTCTGGGTGAAATCGTCGAAAGGGGGGCTGCGTGAAGGGCTCTTTGTCGTCAATGGCGTCATGCTGCTGCTCTGCGTGATCTGGTTCGCTCTGAACGTGGTGCTCGAAGTCACTGGGTCGGGGGCCGGCCAGGCGTGGCTCTTCTCAGTCGCGTTTCTCTTTCCGCCCTTGATCTCGCACATGTTTTATCTCGAGAGCACCAAGACTTCAGGGCCCCGTTTGGGGGCGAAAATCCTGATCAGCCTCCTCTATGCCTTTGGTGCTTCAGCTTCGTTGGCGGTGGTGGCTCTACTACTGTTTCGTGGCCTCGAGGATGAGTCTGTCCTGTGGGTGCTCGGCTGGCTAATGGGGTCGATGTTCGTCTTGTTCGTCTTTTCGGGCCTGTTGAGCAGCTACTTCCTCAGCCGGTACGCTCCGGCCGGGGTCAAGAAGGCCGGCCTCTCCCAGCAGCGCCGGACCAACATCGTGCTGCTGTTGAGTATGGTCTTGGTGTTCGTCATTGTCATTGTCGCTGGAACGGGACGAATGATCGGAGTGACCAACCTGCTGACGATTGTCTCGAGATCGCTGCCGCTCTTCTTTCTGTTTTTCAATACCTATTACGAGTCCCGCTTTGAGTTCTATGATGTCTTCGTCAAAAGGGCGACCTTCTTCTTTCTGGTTCTGGCCGTGCTCTATGGTTACTTTTCATTGATTCATGTGCCGTTGTCCGGTCTTGAAGTCGAATCCTCGCTCGCTCCCTGGATCTTTGCGATTGCGATCCTCCCGATCGCCATGGCGTTACCCTGGGGATACCGGCGGCTGGAAGAACTGTTTGATCGTGTCTGGCTGGGTAGAACCTATTCGCCGACTGAGGCGGTCACCTTCTTCCTCGAGGGTGTGCAGCATTGCACCACTCTGAGTGAGCTCCTGGCTGAGGCGGAGCGGCGCCTGGGGAGGATCTTTCAGGCGAAGACTCGAGTTCTAATCGATGATGAGCGAGATTGGGAACTCGACTTTCCTGCGGCACAGACGGTTGAACTCCGCCTGCGGGACGGCGTCACGGGCCAGGTGATCCTCGGATCCCGGCCGAGTGAGATGCCCTATTTTGCCGGGGACATGGCCCTCTTGGGCGCCCTGGTCGAAGTCCTCTCTTACTTACTCCAGAATGTCACTTTGCAGCAGCGGAAACAGGAGCAGGAGAAACGGGAACAGGAACTGGTACTGGATGCGAGTCGCTCGGAACTCAAAGCCCTGAGGGCTCAGATCAATCCCCATTTTCTATTCAATGCCCTCAACGCGATTGCGACTTTGACCCATCGGGATCCGGATCGCGCCGAGGAAACTGTAGAACAACTGGCCGAGGTTTTCCGTTATACATTGAGGCGGTCTGAAGAAGAGTGGGTGAGAGTGGAGGATGAGGTGGAGTTCATCCGCTCGTACCTGCAGGTCGAGAAGGCGCGGTTTGGGGACCGGTTGACGGTCCAGATTGAGGTAGATCCCGAGGTCGAAGGGTATCTCGTCCCAACGATGATGGTTCAGACGCTCGTGGAGAACGCGGTTAAGCACGGCGTCTCGGTAGTCAAGGAAGGGGCTGTGATCAGGATTTCGGCCCGTGCAACGGGGGACAGTCTGCTAATCGACGTCATGGACAACGGACCGGGTGTGTCACCTCGTTCATCTACTTCTCGTGAGAGCGGATCCGCACGGTACGGTCTCGTGAACATCCAGACACGGCTCGAGGGTTACTACGGAGAACGTGGTTCGTTCGAGCTTCTGCGGGATGAGAATCGGTTTACCATCGCTCGGATCCGGATCCCGATGTCCGCGCGGGATTGGGTGGCTTCATGAGTAGCTTGAATCGAACCGGACGCATCCGGACGCTGCTGGTTGATGACGAGGTCCTGGCCCGTCAGAGGCTCAGGGATCTGCTCGATCATTTCGCCGTAATCGAGATTGTGGGGGAAGC
This sequence comes from Acidobacteriota bacterium, assembly GCA_020350445.1. Lineage (GTDB taxonomy): Bacteria > Acidobacteriota > UBA6911 > RPQK01 > JAPXNP01. The sequence goes on from CP070717.1 coordinate 3,851,625, forward strand.
GGAGAATGGCGACCAGGCGATCGAGCGGATTGCTTCGCTGCAACCCGATCTGGTGTTTCTCGACATTCAGATGCCCGGTCGGAATGGCCTGCAGGTCGCGACAGGCCTGATGCCTCCTCGACCGGCGGTCGTTTTCTGTACTGCCTTTGATCAGTATGCGGTCGACGCCTTCGAGCAGAATGCCGTCGACTATCTGCTCAAGCCGGTTTCGCGAACCCGTCTGGCGCGCTGTCTCGAGCGAATCGCTGAGAGGCTCGGACGCACGACGGAAGCCGATCCCGATTTGCAGAGGGCTGAGGAGACTCAGGCCCGTCTGTTTCCTCAGACCCTGCCGGTCCTCGAGAGTCTTGAAGATGCTGGGGCGTGTGTCCCCGCCCGGCGCGTTGGAGGCGATTACTATGATTTCCTTTCCCTTGGAGGAGACCGGTTAGGCCTGGCCCTGGCCGACGTCTCGGGGAAGGGGCTTTCGGCAGCTCTCCTGATGGCGAGTTTACAGGGTAGACTGCAGAGTTCCGCTGTCACGGCACCGTCGGTCGGGAACCTCGTTCGGGGTTTGAATCGGGCGATGTGCGCTTCGACCGACAGTGGGAGGTTCGTCACCCTTTTTTACGGTGTTTACAGTGACCAGAGTCGGATTCTGACCTATACGAATGCCGGTCACAATCCGGCAGTGCTGGTGCGGCCCGACGGAAGCTGGCAGCCGGAAGTCAAGGAGTTGACCTCAAACAGTATCGTCATTGGAGTTTTTCCCGATGCAGGCTATGCGGAGGAGTCGATCGTGATCGAGCCGGGAGACTACCTGGTCCTGTACACCGATGGGGTCACCGAAGCGATGGATGGGGCGGGTAGTGAGTTCGGCCTCGATCGGTTGAAGGAGAGTATCGTTGAGAATCTCGGTGATACCCCGGCAGAACTCTGTCATAAACTGAAGTGTGAGGTCATGGACTATTCGGGAGGGGAGGGCCTCCACGACGATCTGACCCTGGTGGTAGCGAGAGGAGTGTAAAACCGGTGAAGTTGCACACGATCGTTGTCGACGATGAGGAGCTTGCTCGAGAGCGATTGAAGACACTGCTGCGGCCTTTTGAAGCGATTGAAGTTGTCGGCGAAGCGGGCAATGGGGAGGATGCCATCGAACTGATCACCAAACTCGATCCCGACCTCGTCTTTCTCGATATCCAGATGCCCGGCTGCAGTGGAATCGAAGTCGCGGCATCGCTGCCGGAAGCTGGACCGCGAGTCATCTTCTGTACGGCCTACGATCAGTATGCGATCGATGCATTCGAAGTCGAGGCGGTCGATTACCTGCTGAAGCCCGTGAGCCGGGCTCGGTTGGCCGCTGCAGTCGAGAAGGTCGAGCGTGAACCGGCCGCCGGAAGGGGAATTGAGCGGGTGTTCGAAGGGGCCTCACCGAACCGGTTCCTGGGGAAGAGAGGCAACCGTTTCTTCGTTGTAGCTCGTGAGGATGTGCACTATTTCTTCTCGGAAGGTGGGCTGACCCAGCTTTGGACGAAGGATGTGTCCTACTGGATGGAGCCGAGTTTGAACCAATTAGAGAACCGGCTGGCCGGGACTCTTTTCTTCCGCGTATCCCGCCAGGCGCTGGTCAACCTCGACGCGATCGATGAGGTCATCCCCTTGGTCGGGGGGCATGGGCAGGTCAAGCTGCGTTCAGGGAAGATTCTGGACGTCAGCCGGAGGCGGTTGAAGGAACTGCTTGTCCGGCTGGAAGGAGAGTGAGGGATGAAGTTTGTTCGTCTTCTGCTGAAGAATCTCTTGAGAAATAAGCGGCGGACGATCCTGACGGTATCGAGCATCGCCGTTTCACTGTTTCTCGTGGCCACTCTGCAGACCATTCTGTCGGAACTGCAGAATCCGCCCGAAACACCCGATTCAGCGCTGCGGATGATCGTGCGCCACAAGGTCTCTTTGTTTAACGCTCTTCCGCAGGCTCATCTGGACAGGATGGCCCAGATCGAGGGTGTTGAGGCAGTGGTCGGTTCGATGTGGTTTGGGGGCGTCTACAAGGATCCAGCGAACTTCTTTGCGAGCTTCTCGACCGATACCGACGGTTTCTTCACGATCTACTCTGACCTCGAACTGCCCGACGAACAGAAGGAGGCGTTCAAGGCGAATCGGACCGGGTGTATCGTCGGAGGCACACTGGCTGACCGCTTCGACTGGAAGCTGGGGGACCGGATCTTCCTCGAGAGCAACGCCTGGCCGGTCGAAGTGGAACTTACGATCGAAGGGATCTACCAGGGCGGATCTGATGACGGAACCACTCTTTACCTCCAGCGGGAATACTGGAATGAGCTGATGAAGGAGCAGATGGGGGGTGAGTGGGATATGGTTGGAACCTTCAACCTCCGGGTCCGATCCCCCGAAGACCTTGCCCGGGTAGCCTCCGAAATCGATGAAATGTTTCGCAACAGCAGCTTTCCGACCAAAACAGAAACCGAGAAGTCCTTTCTGCTCAACATGGTTTCGATGTTAGGCGATGTTCAACTCTTCATTACGAGCATCGTCTCGGTGGTGATATTCACGATTCTCCTGGTCGCCGCCAACACGATGGCGATGTCGATTCGGGAACGGACGCGGGAAATCGGGATCTTGAAGGCTCTCGGTTTCACCCGGCGCCTGGTCCTGATGCTACTGGTCGGGGAAGCTCTCTTTCTTTCCCTGGGTGGAGCCCTTCTCGGCTCCTGGACCGCCCGGCTGATCTATTCATCGATCAACATGACCCAGATCACGGGTGGCTTTATCCAGAGGTTCTATGTGACGCCTGAGACCCTGTTGCTCTGTGCGGCAATCGGCCTCTTCGTTGGCCTCTTCTCTGCCGGGTTCCCCGCCTGGCAGGCTTCTCGAAAATCGGTTGTAGATGCTCTGAGGAGGGTCGTATGAAGATTCCGGTGAAATACAGTATCCGAAGCCTGCTCGTTAGGAGGGTTGGCACATCCATGACCGCGATGGGAATCGGCCTGACTGTAGCGGTTGTCGTCGTGATGCTCGCCATGGTCCACGGTCTGGATATGACCTTCATCGAATCGGGTGACCCCTTGAACCTGGTTGTAGTCCGCAAGGGGGCACAAAACGAGGTCAATAGTTATTTCGACCTGACGATGTTCGATACGATCCGCTTTCTGGAAGGCGTTCAGAGAGACGCGGACAATGTTCCGATCGCGACAGGCGAGATCCTTGTCGTGGTCAATCTCAACCGCAAGGACGGCAGCGAGTCAAACGTCTCGATTCGAGGTATTGGTGACAAAAGTGTGGAACTGCGTCCAGCACTGAAGGTGATTGAAGGCCGACTTCCGCAGGACGGCCTGCGTGAGTTGATGGTCAGCGATGCGCTCAGAGACCGTTTTTCCGGGTTGGAACTGGACACCGAACTGGACTTGAATCAGTCTCCCTGGAAGATCGTGGGCATATTTGACTCGGGAGACGGGGCCAACGAATCGGAGATCTGGGGCGGATACCAGGATATCGCGCAGGTTTGGCAACGTCCGGTCTATTCTTCCATTCTGCTGCGGACGGAGTCGGCGACAGCTTCTGAGACGCTGCAAAAGCGGATCGCCGATGATCGGCGGATTCAGCTCGACGCGATCAATCAGAAGGAGTACTTCGAGAACCAGACGGTGTCCTCCATTGCACTGAAGGCGCTTTCGGTGTTCATTGCCATCATCATGGGAATTGGCTCCTGCTTCGCGATCATGAACATGATGTACGGGGCTGTGATGTCTCGCCAGCAGGAGGTTGCAACCCTCCGCGCCCTGGGTTTCCGGCGTCGCAGTATCCTGGCCTCCTTCCTGTTGGAATCAGCCTTCCTCGGAATCCTCGGAGGTATCGTCGGCTGCTTGCTCGGCTCTCTGTTCAACGGTTATTCCGCCGGAACATCCAACTTCGCCTCCTTCAGTGAGGTCGTGTTCAATTTCCGGGTGACTCCCACCATCCTGCTTCAGGGAATGCTCTTCGCGACGTTCATGGGTGTCCTCGGAGGGTTCCTTCCGGCGCGGCGGGCCGCATCCGTGCGTTTGATCGACGTTTTGAGAGGGTAAATGAAAGAAGATCTGAGTGCCTTGAAGATTGAAAAGCACAGGAAAGGAAACGGTGGTGGAGGTAAGGGTTTCTGGGTCGGACTGTGCGCGGTTCTCTTCCTGGTTGTGATTGCGCTGGTGTTCTACATCGTCCAGTCCAGTCACGGGCTGCTCGGAGAGCCGGTGTCGGTTGAACAAACCGCCTCGGCGGACCCCTTGCCGGTGAAACCCGAACCGATCCGGTTGAGCCGGGAAGTGTTGATCGCCTCCGGTTACATCATTGCCCACCACAGTCATGAGCTCGGTTCAAAGGTGACTGGAAGGGTTGAATGGATCGGGGTCGAAAAAGGGGACAAGGTGACAAAGGGGCAGCTGCTGGTCAAGCTCGAAGACCGTGAATTCCGGGCCCAGTTGGCTCAGTCAGAGGCCACACTGGCCTTGACGAAGTCCCGGTTAGAGGAACTCGAAGCGGGTACCCGTCCCCAGGAAGTCGATCGGGCGGAGGCGGAGCTGAAGCGGGCAGAGGCTGACCTTTCCAATGCGCGGCTCGAGCATGAGCGTCTCGAAGGATTGCTTCGCCAGGGAGTCGTACCTGAACAGCAGGTCGATGATGCCCGTTCCCGGGTCAAGATGACCGAGGCCTCGGTCCGCTCCGCTCGACGCAGCTTTGAACTGCTCGACCTGGGACCTCGACAGGAACAGATCGAACAGGCCAGGGCTGAGGTGTCGAGAGCGGAAGGAGCCGTCGAATACTCACAGGTAATGCTCGATGCAACCGAGATCAGAGCACCGATCAGTGGGACCGTTCTGCGTCGAATTGCGGAGATTGGAGAGATGATCACGACCAGCTTTGCCGGTACCAGTGGTGCGAAGTCCGCGGTCGTGGCCCTGGCTGATCTGAAAGACCTTCAGGTGGAACTCGATATCAGTCAGAGTGATTTCAATCGAATCTCGAGCGAGCAGGAGTGCCAGATGACGCCTGAGGCCTATCCCGATCGGATCTACCCCTGTGAAATCGATGAGATCTCACCCGAGGCGAACCGACAGAAGGCGTCCATCCAGGTCAAGGTCAAGGTGCTGGAACCTGATGATTACCTGCGCCCGGAGATGAGTGCCCGGGTCACATTTCTGAGGAAGGAAGAGCAAAGCGATGAGTGAAGTTCTGGTAGAGATCAGGCAACTTGGGAAGGTTTTCAAGCGAGATTCCGTTGAAATCCGAGCGCTCGATGGCATCGATCTGGATCTGCATTCCGGTGAATTTGTCAGTCTGATGGGACCCTCCGGGTCGGGCAAGAGCACGCTGCTGAACATCATTGCCGGGATTGACCGGCAGACGGAAGGTACGGCTCGTGTACTCGGTACCGATCTCTCCCAGCTGAACGAAGATCAGCTGGCAGGTTGGCGGAATGATCATGTTGGATTTGTTTTCCAGCACTTCAATCTCATCCCCGTCCTGACGGCGTTTGAGAATGTGGAGCTGCCGCTCCTGCTGACTTCGCTCAGCCGACAGGAACGGCGCGAGCATGTCATGACGGCGCTAAAAGTCGTGGGGCTCTCGGACCGTGTGAAACATTACCCGCGACAGCTGTCAGGCGGGCAGGAACAGCGGGTCTCGATTGCCCGTGCTATCGTGACCGACCCGACATTCATCCTTGCCGATGAGCCGACCGGTGACTTGGACGCAGTTTCGGCCGAAGAAGTACTCGAAGTTCTCAAGAGCCTGAACCGGGATTTTGGCAAGACAATCGTGATGGTAACGCATGACCCCAGGGCTGCCCGGTATGCCGCAACCAACTACTATCTGGACAAGGGGCTGCTGGTGGAGCATCCCGACCCGAATCCTGCACTGCACTGACCTCCAGATTGTCCCTTGAATCTGCGGATGGGCCGCTCTAAACTTCAGGTATAAGTGAAGTCCTACACCTAAGTTTCTCAGACAAGTCGGCTAAGGGGGCAAGCATGATCACAAGGCAAGACTTGCAGTTTCTCCTGTCATACGATTCTTCAGGTCAGGCCCGCGTCTTGACGATTTACCTGAATGTAGACCAGAGCCGTGCGGTTAACCTGAACCGTGGGTTCGAGGCCGCTCTGAAGAGTAGACTGCAAGGGATTGAGCGCTCGTTGGAATCAGGAGCGGAACGTCGGAGCTTTTCCGAGAATGCGCGCGTGGCGACCCAGTTGATTTCGGAATACCAGCCCGACGGTAAGAGTGTCGTGTTGTTTCTGGACACTGAAAAGGATCTCTTCTGGATCCGGAGTTTCAGTCTCTCCATGGAGAATGAAGCGCGATGGTCGGAAAAACCTTATATCCGACCCTTGCTCGAGGTTCGGGATGAGTTCAAGAGAATCGGGGTGGTCCTGACCGATCGGGCACGGGCCAGGGTGTTCTCGGTCTTCCTGGGTGTCGTTGAGGAACATCGGGAGGCCGAGGCCGAAGCCGAAGTCCGGAAGTTCGATGCCAGTGGTATGGACCAGATGCGATCTCAGATGCACTTTCAACGCAAGGCCGACGAGCACGCGAAGTGGCACCTGAAGCGAGTTGCCGAAATCGCCGATAAGCTAGCGGCTGTCAAGCGGTTTGACCGGCTGATCCTGGCGGGTCCGCACGAGGTGACCGCCGAGTTGTTTAACCTGCTTTCGGAACGACTCAAGAAGGCCCATGTCGGGATGCTCGCACTTTCAATCGACGCCAGCGAGGCCGAACTTCTTGAAGCGACGAATCGGTTGGAAGAGCAGGTGGAGCGTGCCGCCGAACTCGCTCTCGTCGATGGCCTGATGACGGCTGCTGCAAAGAGGCATCAGGCTGTGCTGGGTTTCCCGGAAACCGTTGAGGCCCTCAATGATGGACGGATCCGACAGATCGTCTACAGCGGCGACTGCACGGCTTCCGGATTCCGTTGCAGTGTTTGTGACATTCTTTTCGCCGATGAACTTCAGGCCTGTCCGGTGTGCAGGGGAGAAGTGCGGAAAGTAGAGGATCTGATTGAACCCGTCTTGGGCCGGGTATTCAAAGAAGGTGGCAGTGTCGAGCATGTCAGAGATCAGGCCGCCCAGAACCTGGCGAGCAAGGGTGGTGTCGGAGCGTTTCTGAGATTCTGATCGGTTTTCGGAGGGCAAGACAAGGCAAGGAGGGAAGCGATGTTGCCAGTCAAACGGGTCCTGGCCCCGACCGACTTCAGTGACGTGTCGGTTGAAACGGTGCGAAACGCAAGCGAGTTGGCGGGTCATTTTGGAGCGGAGTTGATGGTGGCGCATGTGATTCCTCCGATTCCAACGCTCCCATCCGACCCTCACTACAACTTTGAGGTCCCCGCTTATCAAGATGCGCTGCGGGAGAATGCCGAGCGCCAGTTGGCGGATACCATCTCCAACCAGGTGGCGCAGGGAATCCGGACACGAACGCTGGTCTCCTACGGAGATCCTGCGCGGGAGATTGTCCGGCTGGCGGAAGAAGAAGAGGTAGATCTCATCGTGATCGCGACACACGGACTGACCGGATGGCAGCATATTGTTTTCGGTTCCGTTGCCGAGAAAGTTGTCCGGACGGCCCGTTGTGCAGTGCTGACTGTCAGGGGGGCGTCCCATCCTTAGAGATGGGGATGGCCTGTCGTTATCCCCAGAATCTAAGGCAGCCGGCCTGATTAAGGTGATTGTTCGCACACTGGTGCGAGGTCGGTTGGCCTATTATTGAGAGAGAACATGAGGAAACAGGTATTAGTGTTAGTTTGGCTGTTACCAACGGGGCTGTTCGCTCAGTCGGCCCAGGAGACGCCCAGTCTGGCCGAGTTGGCGAAGCGGGAACAGGAACGCCGGGCCCAGCAGGAGACCGAGGTTCGGGTCATCACGAACGCTGACCTGAAGCAGTTGCGCTCGGCGCGGGTTGTGACGACCGCGACCCAGCCGACCAAGTCTCAGACAGACGCCGTTCAGGAGGTGGATCCGGACCAGGCGGCTGCGGATGAGAAAGACGAAGCAGCCAAGGTCCTGGCTGAATGGCGACAGCGTTTCCAGGAGGCCCGGGGCCGGCTTGAGATGGCGGTCAACCAGGTTCTCGTGCTCCAACTCAAGATGAACGAATTGAGGAACGGCTACCTCAGTGAGCCGGATGGCGCGAGGAGAGAGCAGATCAACGCCTTGATTGCCTCGACCTTCGACGAAGTGCAGCGGCAAAAAGAGGAGGAGGCTGCAGCTCGAAAAGCGATCATGTCGCTACAGCAGGAAGCTCTCCAGGCTGGCCTTCTTGCCGGCGAGGTACGAGAGATGACCGGGATGTTACCGGTCTCCAGTTCGATCACGGAACTCGATTCGACACCGACCCCTTGAATTGACGAATTCCCCCCATTGCTGCAACCTATGCTGAGTTCTGAGACACCACCGTTGCGCCCGCATGGTGTGTGTTTCTGAAAAGGAAGGGTTAGCAGGATTTCTCGATGAAGAATGTTGTTGCCGCCGGACATGAAGTGACCGCTCGAGCGGTCCAGGAGACGATTCAGAAGGGGGGAAACGCTTTCGACGGTGCTGTTGCCGGCGTATTCACCTCGATGATCGCGGAGTCGACCCTGACGAGTGCCGGCGGAGGTGGGTGCCTGTTGGCGAAGCCAGCCGGGAGTGATCCTATCCTCTTTGATTTCTTCGTTGATATGCCCAGCGGAAGACCGGGAGAGACGATGGAGTTCTTCCCGATCGAAGTGGACTTCGGGCCAACGACCCAGGAATTCCATGTGGGCCGGGGAGCCACGGCGGTTCCAGGCTCGGTTGCCGGACTGGTCACAGTGAACGAGCGCCTCGGTCGATTGCCTCTGTCGGAAGTCCTCAAACCGGCAATTCAGGCGGCAGAACAGGGTGTGGTACTCGGCCCAGGCCAGGCCTACCTGATCAAGATCCTGGCGCCAATCCTGACCCGTGAGCCACTGGGGAGAGAGGTCTACACTCCGCAGGGACGGCTTCCCAGAGCCTCGGATCGTCTCGCTATGCCCGAATTTGCCCGGTTTCTGGAGAGACTGGGTGAGGAGGGGAGTGATTATCTCTATCGGAATGACGGAGCTCGACGAATACTGGAGTGGTCCAAAGTCGCTGGTGGTCTGATCACACTTGAGGATTTGGCCGGGTACAAGGTGATCGAGCGCCGTCCACTTCACTGTCGCTTCGCAGGTTGTGACGTCTTTCTAAATCCACCACCCGCTCAGAGCGGATGGCTGATCGAGATCGTTCTCTCACTGCTCGAGGAGACTGCTGGTAAAAAACGGAGACCGGGACTTGGTGAACTCATCAGCGCCATGGCCCTGGCGAACGAGATTCGGTTCACCCACTCCTCCGATGGGCTTTCAGTCGACGGTCCGTTGCCTTTTTCCAGGCGTCCCGAATTCCGATCTTACGTGCACCGGTACCTGGAACGACTGCCTGCGGCCCCACCAGCCGCCTGCGAAGGTCGGGGATCAACTACCCAGCTCAGTGTGATCGACCGCGAGGGAAATGCGGCGAGTGTCACGACAACTAATGGTGAAGGATGTGGGGCCTTTGTTCCAGGGCTTGGCTTCATGCCGAACAATATGCTCGGCGAACAGGATCTGAACCCGGCCGGAGTCCACCGGTATGCTCCGGGTTCAAGGCTTTCCACCATGCTGGCGCCAACGATCGTGACCCGAGAGGGTGAACCGGTCCTAGTGACCGGCTCGGCTGGAAGTAATCGGATTCGGTCGGTTGTCGTCCAACTCCTGGTCAATGTCCTGGACAGGGGAATGTCGTTGGCCGAAGCGACAGCCGCCCCCCGGATTCATCTGGAGGGAGACCTGCTG
>CP070717.1:3861556-3867475 GCA_020350445.1 Acidobacteriota bacterium
AAGCACTCTCCCTCGATGATACAGTCTCCGAGGCACATGATCTTCATGCCCGCATCCTCTTTGCCTATGACTGGGATTGGGATGGAGCCGAACGGGAATTTCAGCGCGCTTTCGAACTCGATCCGACCAAGATGGACGCTCATGCGGTCTACGCTCAGTTTCTGGCGATTACAGGTCAATGGGATCGGGTCCTCCCGGAAATCGAACTCGCCCTCGAGGCTGACCCCTACAACCCTTTTTACCAGCACCAGATGGGAGCCAGCCTATCCTGGCTTGGACGCTATGACGAAGCGATCTCGCGTTTCCATCGACTCAGCAGCCTGAATCCGAATTCCCCTCCAGCCCGCAAACAGCTCTGGACCGCCCTGTTTGCCAGTCGTCGATTCGAAGAAGCTCTGGTGGAAGCAAGCACGTTCTTCGAACTGATGGGGTACCAGGAGGTGGCAGAGACACTGACGCAAGAATCCCAGGAGGGGAACTATGCAGCGGCAATGAGCCGTGCTGCCAGCCGTTTGATCGCTCTGTCGGACACCCGATATGTCGGTCCGGCCACCGTCGCCCGCCTGTACATCCACGCTGCGGACAAGGACCGTGCAATGACCTGGCTTGAAAGGTCTTACGCGGAACATGAAAGCCGCCTGGTCTACGTCAAGGTAGATCGAAGCTTTGAGTCCTTGTGGAATGACCCGAGGTTCACCGATCTGATGAAACGGATCAACCTGAAGTAGAACTGGGATCGAAGCGGCACCGCTCGGCTCAGCCCGGCATACACTCCTGAACCGTGCCGATCGTTGTTTCTGCGGTAAACTATTAAGTAGAAACCACTTTTCCCGATAGCATCGGGAGGGTTGTGCAATGACACCTGGTGACGGCAGGGCCGTGGTCGAACGGATGTTGGACGAGGCAGGGATTCGGATCAATGGAGATCGTCCCTGCGACCCGACGGTGCATCATGATCGATTCTACGACCGTGTCCTGAGCGAAGGTTCCCTGGCGCTCGGTGAGAGCTACATGGACGGGTGGTGGGACTGTGACGCCCTCGACCGGTTTTTCGATCGACTCTTCCGTGCACACCTGGATGAAAAAGCCAGATCTCCCCGGAATTTTTGGGCTGCATTCCTGGCCGGGTTGAGAATCCCGCAATCGAGCAGGAAGGCTTTCGAAATCGGCCGGCGTCATTACGACACCGGTAACCGACTGTTCCAGGCCATGCTGGACAAGTGGATGAACTATTCCTGCGGATACTGGAAGGAGGCGAACAGCCTCGACGAAGCTCAGGAAGCCAAGCTGGACCTGATCTGCAGGAAGATGTCGATTACCCCGGGAATGAGGGTTCTCGATATCGGCTGCGGCTGGGGGGGCTTCGCCAAATACGCGGCTCAACGCTACGGTGCCGAAGTCACCGGAATCACCGTTTCTCGCCAGCAGGTCGAGTTCGCCCGGGAGTTCTGTCGGGGACTCCCCGTCGAAATCGAATACCTGGACTACCGTGACCTCAAAGGATCGTTCGACCGAGTGGTCTCGATTGGCATGTTCGAACATGTTGGAGTCCGCACCTATAGAACCTTCATGCGCGTGGTCCAACACTGCCTCAAACCAACCGGATTGTTCCTCCTTCATACGATCGGCGGAAACCGTTCGGTCGATTCGATCGACCAATGGATGGGAAAGTACATCTTTCCCAATTCGATGCTTCCTTCGGTCAAACAGATCGCCACGGCCACGGAAGATCTCTTCACCATTCAAGACTGGCACAGCTTCGGAGAGGACTACGACCGGACCCTGATGGCATGGCATGAGAACTTCTGCCGTGGCTGGGATCGGCTCCGGCAGTTGTATGACGAACGCTTCTTTCGGATGTGGAGGTATTACCTGCTGAGTTGTGCCGGAGCGTTTCGGGCCGGGAGAAACCAACTCTGGCAGATCGTCTTCGCCCACTTCGATGTTCCCTGTTCCTGCCCCAGGATTCGCTGATTCTTCCCCTTTCCTCTGTCCGCCGGACTCAATAGAATCGTGCACTATGGCAAAACTACGCATCGCTGCGCTCCTTCTCCTTCTGACCTTTATCGCCTGTACCTCCGGCACATCCCCCGATCAACTCCTCGACGAAGGGGCTTCCGAGGACGCATGGGAGGTCATCGGGCCTGGTGGTGGAGGGACGATCTATATCCCTACCATCAGTCCTGGGGACCCCAAGAACGTCCTGGTTCGCTGCGATATGACGGGGGCCTACGTCACCCAGGACGGAGGGGAAAACTGGAGGATGTTCAACCTGCGGGGCGTAGTCCGCGATTTCGAGTTCGATCCCCAGTTTCCCGAGACAGTCTACGCTTCCAACACCGGTCTTTATCGTTCAGATAATCGCGGCCAGAGCTGGAAGCTGATCTACCCGCAGCCGGATGACATCGAGCGGGAAGTGATGAATGGAGATCACGCTTCACATCGATTCATCACCAGGAGCGGTATGCCCGATGCTTCAATCGATCAGGTTCGAGTGGACCCGGTTGACAGTAATCATCTGCTGATTGGACTGTCCAGGTCGAGAATCACCGGGAAACCGGCCCGGCTCCTGGAATCAACCGACAAAGGAGAAACCTGGGTCGAACTCGCGGAGGTCCCAGGGCGTCAAATCCTGGGGATCTTTCCGGGCAGCTGGATCGATCGAACCGACGAAATCGTAGTGATCTCTGACGCTGGGGGCGTCCGCGTCTCTGGAAATGGAGTCGAAAGGGAGGAATTAACGCTGCCAGTTTCAGCAGTCACGGTCTCCGAAGGCGGTGTCCACCCCAATGGTTCTTACCTCTATATCCTGGGTGACAGTTCGGCAGAGGAAGAATCGGCCGTTGGTGGCTTGTTCCGATCTTCCGATTTCGGACAGAACTGGGAACCGATTACGGTCAATGCGGTGGATGCCAGTCAGGCTTCAGATCGGGCTCCCCGATTCCGAACCCTGGCAGTCAGCGAAGGACACGCCGCGATTGTCTATCTTTCAGCCGAGGCGATCTGGAAGATCGAAAACGGATCACCCCAGCGCTACTCCGGCATTCTGAAGACCGATTCAGGTGGAGACAACTGGGAATGGGCCCTGTCCGTCTCAGGCGGCCAGATCGTGACTGAGAACTTTGACGGCGACTGGATTCTGCGCAATCTGGGCTGGTTCAGAAACCCGGGACACCTCGGAGTCAGTCCCACCAAGCCAGACGTCGTCTATGCGACCGATTCCGGCCGGACGTTCAAGAGTGAGAATGGCGGTCGGGATTGGAGCCAGTGCATCGATCGCCCCTCTCCCGATGGATCGGTGACGACGCGAGGACTCGATGTCACCACGACCTACGGAGTGCACTTCGATCCCTTTGATCCCCAGCATCTTTTCATCACCTACACCGATATCGGCCTCTTCCATTCGTTCAATGAAGGTAAAACCTGGCAGCATGCAATTACCGGTATCCCCCGTCAGTGGCGCAATACCTGTTACTGGCTGGAGTTCGATCCCGACGTCCGCGGACGGATCTATTCCGTCTGGGCCAATGTCCACGATCTACCGCGCCCAAAGATGCATCGCTCGGGAAACCTGGTCAATGGGCGGCAGCAGGGAGGGGTCGCCGTTTCAGGAGATGGAGGCCGCTGGTGGGAACTGCTGCATCTCGGCCAGTTGCAGGAAGACGGGACACACGCAAACGGCATGCGCCTGGGTGCTGTCTGTACTCACCTGATTCTCGACCCTGCGAGCCCAGTCAATTCCCGGACACTCTACGTAACCGACTACGGGTATGGTGTCTGGAAGTCGACCAACGATGGACAAACCTGGCAACTGAAAAACAACGGACTCAGTCCTGAAAACCTCAATTGCTGGCGCCTGACACGGCTTCCTTCGGGCCGGCTCCTTCTGCTGGTCGCCCGGGGAGGCATCGAAGGGGATGAAGTGATTCCCGGCAGGATCTACAGCAGTGATGACGGTGCCGAAAGCTGGCAACCGCTGGCCCTGCCCGCGGAAGTAACCGCTCCAAATGACCTCATCTATGACCCGGCCCAGCCCGAACGGATGTATCTCAGCTGCTGGCCGCTGAACAGGGATCGTCAAGAAGTCGGCGGAGGACTCTTCAGAACGGAAGATGGCGGCCAGAGCTGGCAGCAGGTGTTCAAAGAGGAGAAGCACGTCTACGCGGCGGCCGTCGATCCAAATGCTACCGACACGATCTACATCGGTACCTTCAACAGCGCCGCCTACCGGAGTCTAGACCGCGGGGAAAGCTGGTCACGTTTGGGAGGCTTCAACTTCAAATGGGGGCATCGACCGGTTCCTGACATTCACCGCCCCGGCTGGCTCTATCTCACCAGCTTTGGGGGCAGTGTTTTCCATGGACCGGCTGAGGGCATCTCCGTCGCATTCGAAGACATCGAGAATCTGCCCCCAGCGGAATGAGGCGCCCGGCCCTGCAAAACCGGTTTCGCACGGAAGGCAAGCGTCTCATTTGCCAGACCCATTTCGCAACCGGGACGGTTACGTTCCGATTCATTTCGCAACCGGGACGGTTACGTTCCGATTCGATTCGCAACCGGGACGGCTGTGTCACTTGATTCCCACGACCATTGAGTCGGGGCCGACCAGGTGCTCCACACGGGTTTCGCGGAATCCCGCTTCACGCAACCAGTTCTGGCAGTCCTCACCGGTGTAATCGAATCCGCCCGATGTTTCGATCAACATATTCAGACTCATCATCAGGCCAAAGGGATTCTGGGACCGATCGTCATCGATGATTGCATCATAAATAACGACGGCTCCTCCATCCGGAACCGCCTCGTACGCCTTGCTGATCAGTAGCTTCTTCTCCTCCAGGTTCCAGTCGTGGAGGATGTGGCCAAAGAGAACCACGTCGGCACTGGGAATCGGCTCCTTGAAGAAGTCTCCTCCGGTGAACCGCAGCCGTTTCGCAAGGCCATTCTGCAGCGCGTAATCCTCGAAGATCGGCTCCATCTCGGGTAGGTCGAACCCAACTCCCTTCAAATGAGGGTGCGCCAGAGCGATCTGGGCTGCGAGATCACCTTGCGCTGTTCCAGCATCGACAAAGCTTCCGTAATCTTTCCAGGGGAACTTGTGAGCGATCGCCAGGTTCGAGGCATGACTAATGCCGGTCATGGCAGCTGCGAAGCTCTGCAGTCGAGCAGGATCGGCATAGAGCGTCACAAACAGCGGGTCCTCACCATGCTTCATTTCATTCTGTGGCCTTCCGGTCCTGAGAGCTTCGGTGAGATGTCCCCAGAATGGGTAGAGCCGGTGATTCGCCATCTCCAGTATCCCTCCCAGATAGGAAGGTTTTGCCCGGTCGAGAAAGAGTTCGGTATCGGCTGAATTACTGTAGATCCCATCCTTTCGCTCCAGGAATCCCAGAGCGACCAGGGCATCGAGGAAGTCACGGGCCGGACGAGGATGGAGACCGAGCCGGTTCTGAAGCGCCGCCAAGTCTTCAGGATGCTTGGCCAATTCAGTAAAGACGCCCATTTCCACTGCACTCAAGAGTGTTTTCGAGGCCCAGAAACCAAGGCCGATCTGCATAATCCTGTCCGGGGTGATTTGTTCACTCATCAAATTCGTCTCCTGTTGCTTTTGCCGCTGTCGAGCGGATAGAGGTATGGTGTATCCCAGCCGTTCAACCCTTCCCTAGGCGGAAATCAAGCGCACAGCTAAATACACCAATATGTGAATACAACTATATCATTTTCCTTTTGTTGCAAGCGCGAGGGCTGCTTGCGAAAAGGTGGTACTACTCGAGTATCGAGGTGAGAAAGGATAGGAACGCCGGCATTCCTATCCCTAGATAAAGGATGAGGATCAAAAGCAGGAGTCCATTGGCCGGCAGGGAGTTCTTCCACTCTTTTCCGATTCGGCGGGCACTTCCGTTCAGGAGAAGCAGCGTTGCT
>CP070717.1:3867575-3872612 GCA_020350445.1 Acidobacteriota bacterium
CGGGCCTTCCGCAAGGGCGATTACATCCCTGCCATCTGAAAGGCTTCTTTCAACTCGAACTCGTCAACAACAGCGACCATGCGATCGGTAATCAAATCCGTAACGGTAATCTGAACCTGGTACTTTCCAGGTGTAAGGTCATTGACGGGGACTCCGCCAATGAGCACGATTCTACGAGGTGAGAAGTACTGGATGGTCAGCCCCTTGTCATCCGTGAACTCGGCAACGGGTTCTCCATTCTGCAGGACCTGGTAGTTGACCACGAGTGACGGCTCGAACGTGCTCTGATCCATGCCTGCACCGTAGAGGTGGACGTAGAGCCCGAGGGGTTCCTGCTTGAAGAAGACCTTATTCATGATCGGCAGGACCCACACGTCACCGATGACAAACATCTGGTCATTCTCAGGAATCTCGCTGAGGGGACGGATGGCATTCGAGAGGATCATCGAACTCATCGCCAGTTGGTCTCCCTTGGTTGCCTGCGGGACAATCGCCTCCCGTGTCACTCCGACCTTCCCACTCCGCTGGTCCTTGAGTACCAGATCCATCTTGTAACGGGAATTGCTGTTGAGGGTCAGTATTTTCTGGTAGATCGAACGCCGCTGCAGTCCCTTGGTTTGGTCCGCGGTCGGGAAGGAAGTCACAATTTCATCTTCAAACTCTGCCACAATCCGGTTGCTGAGGTCGGTGACGATCGCATAGATCGCAACCTTCGCGACCTGGTTGTCCCCCACTATGTTGTAGGAAAGCTCCTGATTGGGAAACTCAATGGTGATCGGTATTAGCGCCTGAATGTCATTCAAGCGGAAGTAGTCCTTTCGGACACGCATTGGGAGTTCTCGATAGGAGATGTTGACATTGACAAGTTCTTTGAGGTCCTTGTACTTGATCTCAGGAGCCTTGTTGATAAAGGCATACGTCTCGTAGCGCTGGAAAGGCATGTCCTTCGCGCGGGTAAACATGTAGGGGTAGTCCCTCAAGAGAGACGTATTGTTGGGACGAAAATAAGGCCGTTCCGATTTTTCGCGGAGTCCCATTTCCTCCGCCGTCGTATAGCCACCTTGAACGTTCAAGAAGGCATCCTTCTCCTCGGGCCGCAGTGCAAGTCGGAATTCCTCACTGTAGGTAGGATCGACGAACTCGAGCTCGATATCAGTTCCGACTCCGTCGATCTGTCGATACCGCCAGATCTCGAATGGGTAGGTTCCCGTCGTCCCCCCTCCCTCATGCAGAGGACGGATGTAGGCGCCTCCCGTGGGACGGGATTCAATCTCCTGTGGGGGGCCGTGAAGGATGTACACGCGGCCTCGATCAGTCTTCCACCCAGGGATTGCACTGGTGAAATGCTCGTTTGAATAGGTGATCCGACGGTAGTGTTCTTCCTTGAATTCGTTGATCGTCGTTCTCAGATCGTCGTCACGGCGTCTCCAGAACTGCTCAATGAATTGTTCCTTTTCCTCGATAGTCGAAAGCTTCGTGAAGATCGAGCGCTCTTCATCGGTGATGATGTAGACAACATCTTCCTCGAGCCACTTCTGGAAGTAATCTAGACTCTCCTCCTGCTGCTGTCTTTCGATCTGTTCTCTGTTGGACTGGGCAAGCGCAGATGTCACAAAGACTCCAACAGACAGCCCGAGCAGGAAGAGGAACCGGGTTGGATTCATTAATGAACTCCTCAATTCAGAACCCCTTGACACATGTGGATCATTCTTCAGGAAGTATACCAGAGCAGAGGGCACCGGAGGTGTAAAGCAAATAGAAAGAGGGACCTCTTTCAAGGTCCCTCAGAACTACGATTGCTCGTATCGGAAGACCGGAAGGGAGTTCCCACCCCTCCGGTCAACCGTCGGATTATAAGCGGTTAGAAACCGAGACGGAGTCCAAATCGGAACTGTCTCTCGTTGCTGCCGCCGTCGATTGCCATGAACTCTCTACTCGTGACACTCCCGTCGGGATTGTCGTAGTGCGGAGAGTTGGTGAAGTTGAACGATTCCATCCGGAACTGAAGGTCCACACCTTCCGTGATGATGAACTGTTTGAACAGTCCGAAGTCCCAGTTCTTGACTGAGGGTCCACGGAGAATGTTGAAACCGGAATTCCCGAAGGTCCGATCCGTTACGTTTTCGAAGGCGGTCGGATCGAAATAGGGGCTGTCCTCTCCGATACTTCCGAACTTCGTGACGTCTGACTTCACCTGGTTTGCCCGGTTGGAGCTGCCGTTTGCGTTGACGCCCGAAGCGCTGACCTCAAACGGTGTATGGCTGTACCAACCGATAATGGAATTCAGCTGCCATCCGCCCAGAATTGCGTTGACCACTCCGTTCCAGTCGGATCCCCATTTGCGGCCCTGTCCAAAAGGAAGCTCCGCAATGAAGGTGATCTGCAGGTTGTGGGGGCGATCGAAATCGCTGACCTGCTTCAACAGGTGATAGTACTCAGGAATGTTGATATCGATCGTACCGTCACTGTTGCTCTCACCACCATTGGTGATCGATTTGCCCCATGTGTACGAGGCATCGAAGGAGAAGCCCTGGGCGAAGCGCCGTTTCAGCGACGCCTGCATCGAATCGTAGTGGGTTCCACCAATTCCTGAAACCAGGCGAGTATTACCGGTCCGGCCATAAAGCTCGTTGAGCTTCCTTCCGGCGGTTCCACCGTTCAGGTCGGCATAGTTGAGCTCTCTGTAGCCCATCTGCCGGATCTGGCGGGTGGCGACATATCCGATTTCACCAATGAAATCCCAGAAAAGACCCTTCTGTAGGGTGAGGTTCCAGGACTGGACATAACCTCTCTTGAACTTCGGATTCTGGATCAAGAATGCGGTGTAGTTGCCCGGGATATCGATGATGCCATCGCCCAGATCAGGTTCGATAATCGGCTCGATTCCCTGTGCGAGGGTGCCTGCAGGCAGGAAGTCCTGTGGGGCCTCTTCCACGGATTCGATGAGTAGCGGATAGTTGGTCCGCAAGGGTCGAGCCAGTGGATAGGGGTCGTTGGTCAAACCATAACCGGCACGAATAACGAAGTCATCCGAAGCACGGTAGGCGATACCGATTCGAGGAGCAAACATCGTCTTGCTCATCTCGACACCGAGGTCTTCCGGAACCGAGCCGATACCGCCGACCCTCATCGTGTTCGTCAGCGGGTCATACATTTCGAGGCCGCGGTTGTTACGAGTCGGCATCGGATAGTACTCCCAGCGGGTTCCAATCGAGACCGTCAGATTCGGAGATGCCTGCCACCGATCACGAACATAGACGCTGGTTAGCCAGTTACGCGTCGTGTAGGGGAACTCGGTCAGGATCAGTTTTCCGGTACGCGTATGCATCCCCAGCAGCATTGTGGCGAGACTCTGGCGCGAATCGGTCGAACTCAACTGATTACATCCGCCTTCGCCATCAGGGTCCGTACAGAGGCTGACTGGACCGCGACCGAACCAGAACCGTCCTCTCGAACCCGTTCCGACACCACCACTCAGCTCAGGCTGCAGGTGGTTCATATCCTGCCGGTTGAAGTCGGCCCCGAAACGGAATTCGTGGTTACCCTTGGTCCAGGAAACGTTGGCGACATATTGCCACTGGTCGTCACTGCGGTAGTAGGGCATGTAGCTTTCACGCGTGCCCAGTTCCTCGTAACCATCCAGGTCAAAGTGAGGCATACCACTCTGATACGGATCCGGTCCATTGGTACCAGGGATTCCCAGTTCGTCGAGCCCGATGTTCTCACCGTAACGAATGTTCTTCGAATCGGTGATGAAGCGGGCGAAACCGAAGTGGCCGTCGATCAGGAAGGTCGGGGAGAAGATGTAGTTGGTACCAGCCGAGAAGTTATAGGAATTGCCCTCTCCGGTACCCGGATTCCCTCCGCCCTGACCGTGGGAAGCGAGACCTCTTCCGATCAGTGTTTCTCCGAAGAGAGTCGGCTGGACAACGTCGTAATCGAGCCAGCTGAACCGGCCGAACATGTTCCAGCTATCCGTGATCGTGTAGTCGATCTTGGTGTCGATGGTGTGCCGATCGAACGAGAAGGAACCTTCTCCAATGTAGTTGTTGGTTTCACCCTCCGACCGAGGAGTCGGAAGCAGATCCATCAAGCGTTTCGCGATCGGATCGATTCGGTCTGCCGGAATCGTGTTGTTCGGGAACGGAGTGCGGCCAGTTCCATCCGGGTTTCCGGTCAAAGGGTCGTAGATGGTTCGGCTCGACCAGGAGAAATCACCCTGTCTTGCGACCATTGAAGGAATTGACCGACGGTCCGAAGCATATCGGTGATCGGAGGTTCCTTCGTAGCTGACAAAGAAGAACAGCTTGTCCTTTGAGATCGGTCCACCAAATGTGGCGCCCCACTGATTGAAGATCGACTTGCCTTTACCGAGATCCGATGGATAGGGGAAAAGGTACTGCTTCGCCTTCAGGTTGTGGTCGGCGAAGTACCAGAATGCGGAACCATTGAAATCATTCGTCCCACTCTTCAACTGAACACTGATCGCAGCACCACCTGCCATCCCCTGCTCAGCGTCGAAGCTGTTCGTGACCACGTTAACGGTCTGGATCGACTCCAGTGAGGGCACGTATCCAGTCAGGTGAGGCAACCAGGGATTCGTCGAAGCGGCACCTTCGATCTTCGTGTTGTTGATGCTGTCGCTGACTCCGTTGACATTAAACCTGAGCGATCGCGACGGGTTTGTCTGAATGGAGTGAGCCGCTGACGGAGGGGTCAAACCCGGCAGAGTCTTGTACATGTTCTGATAGTTCCGGCCGAGCGGATTGGGGAGATTCTCCAACTCCTCTTCCGTCATCTCGGCTCGGACTTCAGCACGGTCGGTCTGCAGAACAGCGCGCTCTGAGGTCACGGTGATGACTTCCGTAACGGCACCCACCTGCAGTTGAACGTTGGAACGCGTGACGTTGTTCAAGGTTACGGGAATATCGGTTTCGACGAATTCCTTGAACCCCGGCATTACGACTCTCAAGGTGAAGTTGCCTGGAACTAGTGTCGGAAACGTGAACGAACCGGCCTCATTGGTGATGGTTGAAC
>CP070717.1:3872712-3875549 GCA_020350445.1 Acidobacteriota bacterium
ATGGGGAAGAAGCAGCGGATTCTCTTTGTTTGCACCGGAAACTCGACGCGCAGCCTGATGGCCGAGGGGTTTGCACGTTACTATGGCGGGGCCGATGTCGAGGTGGAGAGCGCAGGCACGGGTCAGTCCGCCATACATCCTTATTGCCAGTGGGCAATGAACGAGGCCGGAATTGACGTTGCAGACCAGGCGTCGGACCCGTTGCCCAGCAAGAATCTCGCCTCGTTCTCACACGTCGTCACTCTCTGCGACGAGGCTCGAGACGTATGTCCGGTGCCACCCGCATCGGTCGAAACCAGACATTGGTCGCTGCCCGATCCCGAGAAAGCGAGGGGACGACCAACAGAAGTGATTCGAGCCTTCCGGCTGGTCAGGAACGAGATCGAACGGCGGGTAAAGGAATTGTTGACGGAGATCTTTTCGAAGACGTGAAGGAGCAAATGAAGCGGCAAAGAGGTCTCGGTCGGGTCATGCTGTCTTTTCTTCTCCTGGGCACAACGCTGGGCCTTGGCCAATCGGCCTGTCTGTTCAAGAAAGGCAAGCCGCCTGAAGAGAAGGTCCTCGATGTCTACGGGACCGTCGAGGAGGTCACCACTAGCCGGCTCGTTATCCAGACCAGGAAAGGACAACAGCAGGACTTTGCGCTGGTGGACAGTTCCATCAGGGGCGGTGAGTTCAAGTCTGGCGATTATGTCCACGTCTACTACAAGGTTAAGGGTGAGGTGCGCGAAGTAACAATGGTGGTGGAAAAAATAGACTGAACGGCGTCTCTCGTTTCCCGGGATTTCGCCCCCGTTCCTCCATGCCCGGTGCCACCGAGCTTGGAAAGGTTCCCGCGACCCCATTGAATGCTTGATTCAGACTCCTTTTAATTCCGTTTTCTTCCTCACCTTCAGGTTGGATTGAAGGCTGATGCAGGTGTAATCGAAACATATGTCCACGGAAAGTCGACACAAGGGCTCCGCCGTCCACCTCGAGGAAATGAGAAGTTCCTCGAACAAGGTGATCATTGGGATCGTGCTGGTCGTCCTGGCCTACCTGGCTCTTCTGGTTGTCGGACTAATCCCTTCGGCCCACCCGGAGGGCGCTGCCGAGCCCGTCAAGATCGAACTGCGCGACGGGGCCAGTGCGGCCGCGCCCCCCACCGAAAAGTTTGTTCCCGCCGCCTGGGCTGTGCTTCCCTTCGTGGCGCTTCTCCTGGTGATCGCTGTCTTCCCCCTGATTCCGGCCACGCAGCACTGGTGGGAGCACAATAGAAACCGGTTTCTGATCGCCCTGCTGTTGGCCGTCGTCGCATTGAGTTATTACGTGGTCTTCCATCCGGGCGGCCTGGCGAACCACTTTACCCACCATGAGTCGTCGCGCGCCGGTATTGAGACCGCCACAACGGTATTCAGTAACGCCGTCTTCACGGAATACATCCCCTTCATCATCCTTCTCTTCTGCCTGTACACCATCAGCGGCGGCATCAACCTGCGGGGAGACCTTCCGGCCCATCCGGCGACCAACTGCGCGTTCCTGGCGATTGGAACGGCGCTGGCGAGCTTCATCGGGACCACCGGCGCGGCGATGCTCCTGATCCGGCCCCTGATCGCGACGATTTCCGAGCGGAAATACAAAGCCCACACGGTCATCTTCTTCATTTTCATGGTCTGCAACTGCGGCGGACTGCTGCTTCCGATTGGAGATCCTCCGCTTTTCCTTGGGTATCTCATGGGGGTACCCTTCACCTGGACGCTCAGCCTCTGGCCTTATTGGGCAGGCACCAATCTGGTCCTTTTAGGCATTTACTTCGCCTGGGACCAGGTGCTGTACTCCCGCGAGCCGCTCCGCGCAATCGTGCGCGACGAGGTCGAGGTCCTGCCGTTGAGACTCTCGGGCAAGTTCAACATTGTGCTGATCGCAGGTATCGTCGCCTGTGTCGCGTTTGTTGTCCCTGGGAAGGTCTTTCCGGGGACTCACTTCGTAACCCCGAACTACCTCCGGGAAGCGCTCATGCTCTGTATCGTAGCGATCTCGTTGCGGACAACTCCTTCTCAGGTTCGGATCTGGAATGGCTTCAATTACAGTGCGATCGTCGAGGTGGCGGCACTCTTCTTCGGGATCTTCATCTGCATGCAGGCCCCTATTGAGATCCTCAATCTGGAGGGCAGCCGTCTCGGGATCGACACCCCTTTCGCCTTCTTCTGGGCCACGGGCGCACTTTCGAGTTTCCTGGACAACGCTCCGACCTATGTGGTGTTCTTCGAAACTGCGGTCGGGCTTCCTGTAGACCACGTCTTCTCCTACCTTCACCTGAGCCCGGTCCGTAACATCATGGAGCAGCACCTTGCCGCGATCAGTCTTGGGGCCGTATTGATGGGAGCGAATACCTATATCGGAAACGGGCCGAACTTTATGGTCAAGAGCATCGCTGAACAGTCCGGGATCAAAATGCCCTCATTTTTTGGGTACATGGCATACAGCGTGGGCATTTTGATTCCTGTTTTCGCAGCCATTTCATTCCTGCTCTGAAATCAAATCAATGAAACTTCTTTCAGTCAGGATGAGTCAAAAAAGGTAAGTTATGAAAATCCCGGGAATGACAGCACTTCTTTTCGCCGGCCTTCTTGGTCCCGTCGGAAATGCAGTCGACGACATGATCGCATCGCTTCAAGAAGAGGCGGGGATGGGTCGAACCTTCACGCTTCCCGAGGAGGATGTCAACGATTTCGTTCGCCGGGCGATTGCGCTGCAGGGCCGCAAAGAGATCAAGAGTGCAGTGTTTTCCTTCAGAGAAGGTTTTTTCCGACTTGTTCTCACGGTGGATCTTGAAGGGATGCAACCCCAGAGTACAT
>CP070717.1:3875649-3882748 GCA_020350445.1 Acidobacteriota bacterium
AATGGGCTTGGCATAGCGGTACAGAACATCGGAGACAACGATGTCGAGTGCACGCTTGAGTTCTTCAACGCGGATGGATCCAAGGAAGCTGAAGAGACTCTTGCTCTCAACCCACTGGGGTCAAAAGTCGATTTCTTCAACAATTCGGTTCGAGATGGATTTGTCGGCAGTGCAACGTTCTCGTGCGATGCTCCAGTTGTAGCTGTAGCAGTAAATCAGGATTTTGCAAATGGTGGATTTCCGACAGATCGGATAACGATAAAGGGTCAGAACTAGCGGGATCGACAGCTACAGGCTCAGTGCCCCGTCATGTTGGTGCGCTGAGCCTGTCCGAACTCTGGAGCAGTGAGGGGGCCACCGTCAGACGAAGAAAGCTCTGCTGCTCCGATTGAAAACCTCTGGGACTCGATCTGAATACGACTACACGAGAGCTAACGAGTTGTAGTCAGCATGCGATTCAACTCTTCAAACCAGTTGAACGTCAGCAAGACCAGATTGGGTCCGGTTTCATCTGCCCCAGAAGCTGTTCTCTTCACCAGATAGAAGTGCTGACCGTCGCCGGAAGCGTCCCACTCCTGCTCCAGCAGATTGTCGGGCTTATCCAGGAGTTGTTCAGGGTTTCCCACTTTGAGTGAGTCTCCGTCGATCTGGACTGAAACCTGCCAGACCTTGTAGTCGAGGCCACAGTAATAGAGAGTCCTGCCATCCTTGGAGAAGCGCGGCATCTGCCCGCCTATTGTCGAGACCTGCCACTTTCCGCCGGGACCGGGAAATGGACGGATGTAGATCTCGGTTCTCCCAGACTCTCTGGATTCGTAGGCGATCCAGCGACCATCCGGAGAGAACACCGCATCGTACTCATCGAAGGAGCTTTCCGATAATTGAGTCGGAGACCCCTTCTCTTCGAGATCCAGAAGCCAGATGCTGGTCCGGCCTCCAGAGTTGACGTGGTAGGCGAGAAATTTACCATCTGGCGAGATCCCATATGGAATGACGGTACTCCCGTCTTCGGTCAACCGTTCAGCCTTGCCGGCACCATCCGAGCGCTTACGGAATACTCCCCAGCTACTACCTCTCTGCGATCCAAAGTAGACATACTCATCGTCTGGTGACCACACCGGGCCAATATCCGGCCCGTCGTCAAACGTGAGTCGGGTCTGGGTATCTCTCCCGAGGTCCTGGATCCAAATGTCGAACTGTCTCTCGTCAAAAACCTCTACCGCCAACCGGGTCGAATCCGTGGATAACCTCAGCCACCGGTAGTGTTTCTTCACCTCCGTAACAGGAGAAAGGGTTCCATCCCGATTGAGCCTCACCAGTTCGCGTTCGACCGACGCGGCCTCTCCCATAAGGTAGGACAGCGTTCCGTTATCAGACACCGAGAACTGGGCCCCGCCATCGCCATTCATACTCAGGCCCTGTATCACCGGTGAAGGAAGGGCAGACAACTCCATGGTCGCGAGATCCAGTGGAGCGGCAAAGAGGGTCCCGTTGTTGGCGAACAGGAGATGACCGGATTGAGAATAGCGCCCGTAGGTACCGCCTTGATGGACTACTTTTCGTTGCTTGGTCTCCAGGTCAAGGACTTCAATCGTGGCAGTGTTGACATCCGTTGATGCGTAGGAAGTGAAGATTAGTTGTCTTCCTCCGGGTAGAAACTGTGGCCAGCGATGGCTCAGTTCCCCTTCCCCCAATTCTGTGAGGGTCTGCGGAGGGCCACCTGCTGAGGAGACAATCTGTAGACCGGAGCTCTGGTTGGGTGCGAAGGCAACTTGACCATTTTCTCCCCAGCTTGCGCCACGGCTGAAAGACACGTCGCACAGGGAAAGGGGCGTTCCTCCGGCGACTGAGATCTTCCGGAGCTCGCCGACGGTCACATAACCAATCCACTGGCCGTCAGGGGAGAAAAATGGATTATAGCCTCCTTCTGCTGCCTGCAAAGGCTGGGCTTTCACCGTGTCGAGTGACCGGTAGAAGAGTTGGCTTGATCCGTTTGCGGGATCACCCGTAGTGTACACAAGCTTCGTTCCATCCGGGGAGAGCACGGCAGAGCTGCCAATTCGTAAGAAGACCTGATCCTCTCCCTGAAGAAGGAATTCTCCTTTGACGACTTGCCCGGGGGCAGGGGTTGGCTGGAGGCTCCATCCAAGAAGCAGGGCAGCCAGGAGTGCGATAAAGGCCGCGCCGCCTATGAGTGCTTTCTGCTGGATTGAAAGGGTTCTCTGTTTACCACCGATCTCCTGCGCCGAGAGTTCAGCGCCAGGGTTAGCCAAATACTCTTCAACCTCTATGCGGCAGTCGGCGATATCATGCACTCGTTTCTCTGGCTCGCCTCTTAGGCATCTCTTCAGAAGCCGAAGAATCGGAGCCGGAGTGTCCTTGGGAAGCAGGCTCCAATCGAGATCAATCTTCAGGACCGAAGCCATGACGTCCGAAATGGTGTTCCCCGTGAAGGCCACCCGGCCAGTGAGCATTTCGTAAAGAATCACGCCAAAGGCCCAGATGTCAGCCCTCTTATCGACTTGCTGTCCCCGGGCCTGCTCAGGACTCATGTATCCGGCCGTACCGAGAATGATGCCAGCTTGCGTGGCAGCGATAGAAATCGTGGGGGATTGCGTCAGATTCGCCTGGACTTGGGGATCGCCCTCCAGAGCCTTGGCAAGTCCGAAATCGAGAACCTTGACCCTCCCGTCGCTGGAAAGCTTGATGTTTGCCGGTTTGAGGTCACGGTGTATGATCCCCTTCTCGTGAGCCGCTTCGAGAGCTTCGGCAATCTGCACTGCGATTTGAAGGGCCTCCTCCAAGGGAAGAGGGCCTTGCTTGATACGGTCGGAAAGGTCCTGTCCGTCCACAAGTTCCATGACGAGAGCTTTCTTCCCTTCAGCTTCTTCCAGCCCGTGAATCGCAGCGATGTTCGGATGATTCAGGGACGCCAGGACCTGTGCCTCCCTCTGGAACCGGGCCATTCTCTGGGAATCCCCGGCAAACACTTCAGGCAGGACCTTTAACGCCACCCGGCGATTCAACTTCGTATCAGTTGCTTCGTAGACTTCGCCCATGCCACCTTCACCCAGTTTTGAGGTGATTCTAAAATAGGAAAGAGTTTCTCCAATCACTTCGGCCTCTCAGCTTTTGATGTCTAGATATGCAGATAAATAACGGGTAGAAAATTGACTAGAAGGATAAGTTATTCGGCTTTTCTGGTCAAGCCTGCAGAAGGCGTGGCCGTGGGGGAGGAGGGGGCGGAACAGAGACAGTCGAAAGGCGGGGCTGAAGCGCGATGGCGATCGCCTGATTCGAGAATAACTCGAGACACCCAACTCCGTGAACAGCCTGGAATGGTCGCTTCCCGCCCCTCATCTCGTGAAGAACCACTCCGAGGGCCCAAACGTCGCTGCGAGCATCAGCTGGTTCGCCGCGAATTTGCTCAAGGGCCATGTAGCTCGGCGTCTCGGCGCCAAGAGGGGAATGAGCATCGTTGGGTCCAAGGCCGAATCCAGGCGATAAACTCGATCCTTGGAAAGAGTCCCCCATCTTCGGCAACGAGTCTGTCTGAGCGAGAATAGTGAGTAAAGGCTTTCGATGGATTCAACCGATGAAGGCCCTGGCTGCGATCAGCGGAACTCCAAGCCAAGACGGAGCCAGCGAGGAGGCATGTCAACCCCCGGGATCTCCTGGTATTCCGTTCCCAGGTAGTTAGAGATCTCTCCGAATACTCTGACTCTCTCTGAAAACTGATGACTCGCTCGGAGGTCGGCAACCCAGTAGGAAGACCCGTCCAGTCGACGCTTGTAGGCCAGACCGTGCCCAATCCTGATCTTCAATGGCAGGGCAAAGAGGGTAGCTGCCGAGAAGGAGTGACGAGGGAAACGGGAGACGTACTTGGTCAGGAGTTCCTCCGCTTCGAGTTGTGCGTCCAGGTAGGTGTACTGAAGCTCTATCTGGGAGGCATCGTCAAAGCTTCTGCGAATCCCGATTTCCAGTCCGTCGGTCTGCACTTGCCGGATGTTCGCTGTCCGCCAACGCTCCGAATCGGACACTCTCACCCAGTCGATCGCATCTCGTTCGTCCCGCGAGAAGGCGGTGAAGAAGGCGCTCCAATGGGCTGATGGGAGCCAGTCCACGCCGGCCTCGATTCCTAACGCCCGCTCCGGCTTGAGATCCGATTCGGCCCGATGGTTCGGATCCTGGTAATAGCGCTCGGTGAAGGTCGGTATGCGGAATGACTCTCCAATCGATGAGCGGAGCTTCCACGTTGGTGAGAGCCAGACCAGACCACTAAGCGAGGGGCTCCACGCTCCTCCGAAGTTACTGTAGCGGTCGTAACGGATACCGGGGTAGAGAACAACACGGTCCTGCAGCTTCTGCTCAAGCTCGACAGACAGCGCGTATCGTCCGTATCGGTGGGTCCCCAGATTGCTGGAGTCGATCCAGTCGCCGCCTGCGTTTCCACCCAGAGTCAAGCGCGATTTGTCGGCCAGCCTCCAGTCCAGAACGGCGCCCCCCTCGACGGAATGATCGCGGTGGAAGTTCTCTGCAAAGCCAGGGCGATTCACGTCCCAGAGGAAGTGGTCCCCATGGGTTCGATACGCTGCCCGGGCCTCCAAGTCCCATTTCTCACCGTGAAGGAGGGGCGAATTGACCGATGCCATTGTGTGCGTGGTCCACTCCCTGGAAGGTGACGGGCCGTAGAATCCTTTCGCACCGAAGTCTTTGTCGAGATGAGCGAACTGAAATCGTGTCTCGCCGAACCCTCCGTCAACTCGGAAGCCAAGGTGGCGGAAATCTCGATCTGAAGTGAACCCGGAAGATCGCTCTCCCCAGGCGGATATCCGCCGCAGCGGTCCAGTCGGAATGTGGATGCTTCCGGACGCTGTAGCCAGCCCGTACTGTCCTCCGCTGAGCTGGACCTCAGTCCGGGAATCGTTCTCCCGTGTGACGATGTTGATCGCTCCGGCCATGGCGTCGGCACCGTGCAGCGAAGATCCGGGTCCGTAGAGGACTTCCACGCGGTCGACATCGTGCAGAGCGACAGGGATATCACCGTTGTGGTGACCGGTCTGTGGGTTGTTCAGCCGAACCCCATCGACCATGATCAGTACCTGCTCGAAGGTCGATCCGCGGATCGAGAAGTCGGATTGGGTCCCGTAGGGTCCCCGTGCCAGCACTTCCACACTGGCAGCGTAGCGGACCAGATCGGCGACCGACTGGATCGGAAGGTTCTCAATCTGTTCCCGTGAGATGACCCGAGCCGTTCGGGCCAGGCTCTTGAACGGAACGGGAGTCGCATGTGCGGTCACCACGACCTGCTCGGACAGTGGAACCTGGGCTCGAAGAATGAGCGCGGAGGTGGAAATCCAGAGAGCAGTAATTGCAATTCGAGAAAGCGTTTGCATGATTCAGGCTGTTTAGTCCGGGAGGTGCGGGCGAGTTCAAGGAGATTGCCTGTTCCGCCACAGTCCTATTCGGAACGTTCAACGCAGATTATGCCACAGGGCGCAGTATTTCGTTGAGCGATGCCAATAGCCCAATGAAGAGGCTTCCTCTTCGTTGACTGGGGGGCGCACCTGATATTACAGTTAATGGAAATATTCCCATTGTTCTAGTCCTTTGAGTAAATTCTTAATCTGGGGAAGAATCTGATGAGGTTTCTACGTATGCGAAATTGCGCTGCAGAGTCTGTTCCAGTAGCACAAGTCCAAAATTTATCCGGTAGGCGTGGCAACCCTGGCTTGCGTCTGCTAGGTACAGGACCACAAGATCTGCTTTATATCCTGCTACTGGTTGGTTTACTGGTGGCATGTGGCATGCCGGCAGAGAGCCCCGGGGTGTCACCGGCACAGCTCTTTTCCGATATGGGCCCCCATCAGAGAATGGTCTCGACCTCCTCCGCAGAAGCACAGACGTACTTCAATCAGGGCCTGAACTGGATGTATGCATTCAATCATGACGAAGCGATCCGCTCATTCAAACGGGCTGCCGAACTCGATCCTGACTGTGCCATGGCCTGGTGGGGGGTTGCAGTCAGCGAAGGCCCCAATTACAACGACCCGGTTATGACCGAACAGAGATCATCAGCTGCATGGGAAGCGCTGAAGAACGCCGTCGATTTAATCGACAATACGACACCGGTGGAACGGGCGTTGATTGAAGCGCTCAAACACCGCTATGCCGAGCCGTGGCCAGAAGACAGAACCAGCCTCGATGAAGCTTACTCCAGGGCCATGGAACAAGTCCGGGAAACGTACCCAGACGACTCAGACGTGTCTACGTTGTCTGCGGAGTCCTTGATGGTGCTGGCACCGTGGCAACTGTACACCGAGGATGGCCAGCCGAAGGAGGAGACAAGGACACTCCAGATTGTTTCGGTACTTGAGCACGCAATGCGTCTAGCTCCGAACAATCCAGGTGCTAACCATCTATACATCCATGCTGTAGAACCCAGTAACGATCCCGATCGGGGTTTGGTCGCAGCCGACCGACTGGCCGATCTCGTGCCCTCGAGTGGACACCTGCTTCACATGCCTTCCCACATCCATGTCAAGACGGGTCGCTGGGAAGAGGCCGTGGTGCAAAACCAGAAAGCGATGGAGTCCGATGCGAGGTATCGAGAACTCTCCCCCAAACAGGAGATCCAGCACATGTACATGGTGCACAACTCCCACATGCTCGCCTATGCGGCGATGATGAGTGGCCGGGAGAAGGAGGCGATGAAAGCCGCACGAGCGATGTGGGAACACATACCCGACGAGACCATGAACGAGGTGGGGTACTTGTTTGACAGGTGGATGGGATCAGTCTACGACGTGCAGAAACGTTTCGGGCGCTGGGATGATCTCCTTGCAGAAGCTCCGCCGCCCGACTTCATGAAGATCACGAAGGCAACCTGGCGAGCCCACCGAGCGATCGCTTACGCGGCAAAGAAGGAAATCGAAGAGGCTGAAAGGGAGTATGCGGAATTCCTGAAAGCGATGGAAGATATTCCCGAAGACACTCTCTGGGACCAGGACAGTGCCCTCAAGGTGCTTAGCGTTAGCGACTATTTCATCCAGGGTGAGATCGCTCTGCAGCAGGGAGATCTGGAACGCGCGGCCGAACT
>CP070717.1:3882848-3894345 GCA_020350445.1 Acidobacteriota bacterium
CGATGCCAGCCAAGTGCCGCTGAATCTTGACGACAACCGGGCCTGTCGTTATTTGTCGCTTGTCCAGATGCCATTCGTGCTACATCCTATTACATTAGGAAACTGGCTAATTCGCAGTCCGTACAACGTGTTGGAGGGCATTTTTGCAGGTGCGACATCCACCGCCGAAGAAAAGATGCACGTCCTGGATGAGAACCCTTCTTCTAATTCTTCTGATCGGCCAAGGATCGGAACAGATGCTACCTGCTCCACAGGAACGCCTCCTACGTCCCGCGCCGGGTCGGAACGATGGAACTGATCAGGGATCAGAACTCGGAGGGAAAGAAACCTACACTCTCGGATCGACACCCGACACGAACTTCGGGACCGAGATCGTGGCCATCGGTCAGCCAGTCAGCAGTTGTAACCAGGCGACTGGAGTAGCCTATCTCCAGTTTGACGTCACTGCCCTCCCAAAGGATAAGGGGCGCGTCTTCCTCGGGTTAACCCCATACCCGCACGAGCTTTCCTGCCGATCGAACTGTTTAATTGACGTGTATTTCTATCTGATCGCTGATCCATGGGACGAAATGACAGTAACCTTCAACCATGCTCCCAGGCTGGGAGCTGCTGTTCTGGGCCCATTTCCGATTGACATGGACTCCGCTTCCCAACCCGAGGAGTTCGATATCACCCCGATCTTCGAGGACTGGCGGTGGAAGAGACTACCCAACTACGGATTGGCAATCGCTTCTCCAACTGTTGGCTGTAACGAAGGGTCAGCCCGTTTCAGTTTCTACACTTCGGATCACCCGAGTATCCAGAAACGCCCCTACCTTCGAATGGAAGATCCAAAGAACCGGGACCACAAGCATGGAACCGGGAAACACGACCAACCAGATGGAGACAGTTAGTGTACTGCATGATTTGCCAAGAAAGCTGGAACGGGTCTGAAAACACCTGCCCACGGTGCTCCGGTTCTGCAGTGATCAATACTGAGTCCCTTCTTTTATGCCCTGGTTGCGGAGATAACCTGTCACCGCCGGGAACCGCCTGTCGTAGTTGCAGTTTTGACATCGACCTATCCCCTGTAATGTTCTGTGCCGAATGCGGGACTCTTGTTGCCGAGGAGCAGCCCTTCTGCTGGAACTGTGGCACATCAAGAGCCGAGGAAGATTCTCCGGAGGAAGCCGGCGAAACGGAATGCCCGGGATGCGGGAGTCCGCCAGAAGATTCAGCTATCTGTTCAACCTGCGGATTCTCCTTCGAAGCGGATCCAGTGACATCATGTCCGCGCTGTCAGAGCCGAATCGCTGAAAACCTTCGCTTTTGCTGGTCCTGCGGGGCAAAAACCCAGGCAGGGGAGAAACCCCAGGAGCCAAGTAGTGTACGGCCGCCTGCCCCGCCTTCGCACCTCCGGCAGCAGAGCATTCCTGCGACTCCTGCCGTTCCTGTTGGCCCACCAAAGGCAAACATGGACTCAATTCTAGTTCCTGGGTCTTCGGCTCGGCAGTCCAAGCTGATCCCCTGGCTAGTCGGAATCGTCGTCGTTGGAACAGTTCTGGCGGCTATCGTTGTCGGTATCTACCGGTATTGGCCCTCTTCAGGTGGAGCTCAGCCGGTTGAGACGGTAGCGCAGACTAATGCCTTGCAACCTGATTCCCCAGACCCGGAGGCGCCATCACTCCCTGCAGAGGGGACAAGCGCGGAGCCCCTGCCGAATCCCTCAACTCCGTCCACAACAGAAGCTGATCTGGACGCGTCCCTTAGTCAACAAACAGGGTCGACTCAGGTAGCCTCCAATCCGCCCGTTAAGACAACTCGTGCAACCCAGACGGTACGAACGCCTCCAAAGACAGATTCCACGCCACCGTCGCAGGCGTCAGGCTCCCAGGGAACCGCCAGTTCGCCACCCTCCCCGCCAGCTCCAGTCACAGCTTCGAGTCCGGCACCCACCGTTCCGGCAAGGCCGCTCCCATCAGATCCAGTCGTGGGGGCTCCTCCCAGCGAAACGGACACCTTTTCAAGTAGTCCGCCACCCGCACAGACGCCAGCTGTCGATTCCCCACAGATTGTTGTTCCCCCGAGTCCCCCGAGAGTCACTACGCCGGAACCTGCCCCCTACAGTGGGCCCAGGCAGGGAACAATCGTCTGGAGCGGCGAAGCGAGAAAAGGGGAAGAAATCACCATCAATGGTAGACAAGTGACCCAGGGGCGTCTTACTGGAGAACTCCCCGGTGTTGCCTGCATTGTCACCGTCAGCGACCGCAATGTCGCCATCGCAGAAGCTCCCGGTCCACGGAATCAATACACGAAGATAGTCCTCAGATTCTCGCGCAATGTTAAACAGTCCATTTCGATTTCCTGGGAAGTGATCGAATGAATAAGAGGAGATGAAGAATGAAGAAGTTGGTAACAATACTAGCGTTGGCGGCCTTGTTACTTCCAGCCAACGGAATGGTCAACGGGCAAACCAACACACAACAGGATGAGGCTCTGAAAGATACGGCATTCGTCACCCGAACAATGTCCCCCCTGAGCGCCTCGGTCAACAAGAAGGGGGATCGATTCACGCTACAGGTCATCTCTCCGGACGAGTACAAGAACGGCCAGATCGAGGGCGAAGTTCGAAAGGCAAAGGCTTCCGGCAAAGTGAAAGGAAAGTCTGAATTACTCTTCGGGTTTGACCGCCTCATCCTGAAAGATGGAACCGAAGTACCGATCGAAGCCGAACTGGTCGGAGTCTCGAACTCGGAAGGTGTCAAGGATGTCGATGAAGAAGGCCGAGTGATCGGGAAGTCCTCCAAGAAGAAGGACATCACTCGTACTGCAATTCTGTCCGGCCTTGGCGCATTGGTCGGGGGTCTAGCCGGAGGTGGCAAAGGAGCTGCGGCAGGAGCGGCGATCGGTGCAGGTATTGGACTCACCATCGCGTTCAGTACAAAAGGTGAAGATATTCGTTTCGACTCTGGATCAACATTCGAACTGTCAGTGACACAAGAGAATAAGGACAGTTCAAAGGAATAGTGAAGCCCTTGACCCTGGCACTCACATGCTGGGAACCAGGTCAGGGATGGCAAGCGATGAGCAGTTTCCTGTAGCGCTGGCCTGAACTTTAGGAGGGAGGACTCTAAACTGTAATGTTTTCGTTCTGTAACAGTTGTGGTACTACCCTTTGAAGGAGACGATCGTGGAAGAATCTACCGCGAATGGAGCCAACAGCCCACCTCCGAGTGATCCATACCGGGTCCGGTGGGCCACGGTCCGCCGCGCTGCATTGTTTGGAGGAGTCGCACTAGGAATCTGGTTGTATTTCCAAGCACAGGCCGAGCCTTTCCTGAAGGTAGAATGGATCGATTTTGCGATTGAACAACAGAAGCCCAGGCGCCTGTTCGAAGAAGATCGAAGCCAAATGCAGCTTGGCGATTACATCGCCGACGAAACCCAGGGTAAGCTGATCGAAGTCAGCGGGCAGGACTGGCTGATTTTCCTTCAAGATCTCCAAAGGTGGAAGGTCGATGCAAGCCTGCGTGAAGACTGGTCGGGCCGGGTCGTTAGGACAGACTACTATCATGACGGTTCGGTCTACTTCCGGCCCCACGAAGAGCCTCTATCACTGGTCTCGGATTCGATCGGCCAGGACGATCAACTCTATCTGCATCACCCCGACGGGGGGTACGCACGAATCTATTTCAACCGCAATCCGGACCCACCCGGGTTCATGACCTCCCCTTCTCCACAGCCCGACTCATTCCTCTTTCCATTTAGAAGCTGGGTTCTCTGGATCCTCCTGATTGCAGTTGTCCTCTACATCGCTCTCCCATGGCCCCGGAAAGACCCTTCGATTATGAACATGTCCGCCGGGAGGCTACTCCTGATGGATTTCGTCGGAGGAATCCTCTTTATCCCCCTCTTCGGAATGCCTTCTCTCATTGTCGGAGGCTCCGTAGAGACCATAACTGAGGGTTTCTTCCTAACACTCGTCATGTGGTTCATGGCGTTCTTCGGGGACTTGATCATCTATTACGGAGTGAAAACGGAAGCTTTCTCCCTGATCATCCTGGAAGATCGTTTCAGGATCACTTCTCTGAGGTTGGGCAACCAGGACTTCCTGTTCTCGGAGATCAGCGAAGTCGAAAAGCTGGTCCAGCGGCCGCCCAAATGGTTGATCATCAGCTTGACGCTGGCGGCTCCAATCGCAGCGACGGCGGGTACTGCAGCGACAGCCGCCGGGCAGGCTGCACTGCTGACCGGCGCAGCCTGCGGGGGTTTCCGCATCCGATCGCGCGATGGAAGGAGTGCTTGTCTTTGGGTCACCGATCAAAGCGGCGGGATTGCCTTCAGAAACTTCGATCGGTTCCTCAAGGTGTTGGACGAGAAAGGCCTCGAACTGAAAGATCCTCCAAAGGAAATCCGGGCCTTCTTCCCACCTGAAGTCTGACAGTAAACAGAGCAGATGACCTGCTCGCCATCTTCCTCATCCGGGCTGCAGGCTACAGCTCCCAGCCCGGACGGTACTCCCGCTTCAAGTACGGTTCGGCCTCGGCCGTATTGGTGACGCGAAGATTCTTCGAATCCCATTCGAGCTTCTTTCCGACACGAAACGCCACATTGCCCAGATGGTTGGCTTCAGTCAACGGCCCGGCATAGCCGAAGTGACAGGTGGTCTCCCCCCCAGTCTTGCAGGCATGGAGCCACTCTTCATGGTGTCCGAGAGAGGCTGGAATCGTCTGTTCCGGCGGCGTGAACCCTTGAAACCGTTCTTCGGGCAGCAGGATGTGCTTGCGATAGTCCGAAAGGACCATCCCCTGCTCACCAACGAACAACACTCCACTGTCCCACTGAGGAATCCCCTGTTCGTTCCAGATCCGCGGTTTCATCGAACCCTGATACCACGTCACCTCGACTGGAGGCATTTTCCCCCGGGCACCGTAGGTATAACGTGCCAGCATTGAAGCCGGGGCAATCTCGGGATGGGGCGGCGGCCCCTCCGCCTCGATCGTCAGGGGTGCATCCAGATCTAAAGCCCAGAAAGGCAGGTCAATCCAGTGACTGCCCAGATCCGACATCGTTCCGTTGCCAAAGTCCCACCAGCGATACCACTTGGGGCCAGGAAGGTAGACGTCGTTGTAGGGACGGTAGGGCGCCGGGCCAATCCAGAGATCCCAGTCGACATCTTCCGGAGCCGGCATCGCTTCGGCCGGACGATCCTGCACCCAGACGATATCTTTGTGTGCCTCAGCCTCTTCCCTGCTCTGCCACCCCCAGGCCCGACCCACCCAGACATGCACTTCCGAAACCGGGCCGATCGATCCGGCCTGAATGAGTTCCACGACCCGTCTATAGTTGTCACCTGCATGGATCTGGGTCCCCTGCTGCGTGACGACCCCAGCCTTCTCTGCAGCCTCAGTGATGAGCCTGGCTTCGAAAACATCGTGGGTCAAAGGTTTCTCACAATAGACATGCTTCCCCATTCTTAACGCCGGCAGTGTCGCAAATGCATGAGTGTGCTCGGTCGTGCTCACGACAACGGCATCGATCTCTTTCACCTGGTCGTACAAATGCCTGAAGTCCTTGAACGTCTTCGCACCCGGATGCTCCGAAGCAGCTTTCGCAAGGTAGGTCGCATTGACATCGCAGAGACCGACGATGTTTTCACCGGAAACCTTGCTCAAATTCGATGCACCCCTTCCACCCACTCCGATAGCTGCAATATTGAGCTTCGATGCCGGAGAACGACCACTCACAATAGCCGGGAACCCGACAGCCACTGTGCCGGCCGCGACAGTACGTTTCAGAAAACCTCGTCTCGTCAGATTGGAAAATGTCTGTCCTGTCATGATAATAGTCGATGGTATGCAGGGGAGAAATGCCTGTCAAGAACGGAGGAGAAACCGATGCAAGAGATAATTCAGCCGCCCGTTCGACGGAGAAGAGTCTCACCGTTCCCGACTCTTCTAGGCGGTCTCTGCGCCTTAGTGATGGCGGGACTCTTCACGGTTCACTCAGACGCAACAGCGATTCAAAAGCCGAACATACTCTGGATCATCGCCGAAGACCTGGGACCCGAGCTGGGCTGTTACGGATATCCCGAAGTTGCAACGCCCCGACTCGATCAACTTGCCGAAGACGGAGTACGCTTTTCCAGTGCCTACACAACCGCTCCCGTCTGCTCACCCAGCCGATCGGCGTTGATGACCGGGATGTACCAGACTTCGATCGGTGTCCACAACCACCGCTCACATCGAGACGATGGATTCAGATTACCCGAAGGAGTCCGGTTGCTGACGGATCGACTGCGGGAGGTCGGATACTTCACCGCGAACATCGTGCATCTGACCGAGGATCCGCAAGAGAGATTCTTCCGCGGAACCGGTAAGACCGACTGGAACTTTCAGTACGACGGAGAACCTTTTGACACCGACCGTTGGTCCGACTTGAAATCCCATCAGCCTTTCTATGCCCAGGTCAATTTCCCGGAGACCCATCGCGGCAATTCCTGGAACACTGCTCACGAACATGTCTCCCAGAAAGCCGATCCAGCGGCGGTCACGATTCCTCCCTACTACCCCGACCACCCCGTCACCCGCTACGACTGGGCCCAGTACCTCAACTCGGTAATGGCCCTCGATCGAAAGGTGGGCTTTGTCCTGGATCAACTCCGCCGGGATGGACTGGCAGACAATACCGTCGTGATCTTCTTCGGCGATAACGGCCGGGCCATGATTCGGGGCAAACAGTGGCCCTATGAAAGTGGACTCCATGTCCCAATGATTGTCTACTGGCCGCCTTCCCTTGAGCCACCGCAACAGTATGCGGCGGGAACCGTGGACAGCCGGCTCATCTCAGCCATCGACATTACCGCCACGACGTTGGCAATCGCCGGGAGCACCCCACCCCCTCTGATGCAGGGCCGGGTCTTCCTGGGATCAAATCCGTCAGCTCCCAGACGGTATGTTTTCGGAGGCCGAGACCGGGGCGATGAGACCGTCGACCGAATTCGCACCGTCCGAGATTCCCGTTTTCGCTATATCCGGAACTTCTATCCTGAACGGCCTTTCCTTCAGCTCAACCGTTACAAGGAATGGACCTATCCCGTCATGCCCCTCCTCCGCCAGCTCAACGAGAGGGGAAAGCTGACCGAGAGACAGAGAACGCTCCTGGCACCGACACGTCCAGCTGAGGAACTCTATGATCTTGTCAGTGATCCTTACGAAACCGAGAATCTCGCGGGCAGTACTGAATACCGGTCGATTCGGGAGAAGCTATCCGCCGTACTCGACGCCTGGATGACTGAAACCAATGATCGGGGAGTTGTCCCAGAACCCCCTGAGATTCCGCAGTTCTGGGAAGAACACTCCCGAGCGAATTACGAGCCCAGACTCAAAGTGATGCAGAGACTCTCGGACAGTCTTGAAGTGCTTCAAATCTCGGAAAGGGTCTGGCTTCACGTGTCGACGGCCGAAATCGAGGGCTACGGACAGGTGGCGGCTAACGGAATCCTGGTCAAGGCCGGCGAAACCTCCGTTCTGATCGACACCCCCTGGACAGATGCGCAGACCCGAGACCTGTTGGGCTGGGCGGCGGAAACATTGGGCAGTCCGGTAAGCCTCGTCGTCCCGACACATTCCCACGAAGACTGCCTGGGAGGCCTGGAGGCTGCCCACCAGGCTGGGGCGGACTCCCTGTCTCTGACGTAGACGAGGGAACTGGCCGACGCTCGAGGCGGGCCGGTTCCAAAGCAATCGTTCGATGACCACCTGACACTGGGGGAAGGAATAGAACTCCGTTACGTCGGAGCTGGGCACACCATCGACAACATCATCGCCTGGATTCCCTCCGATCGTGTCCTGTTCGGAGGATGCCTGGTGAAGGCCGCCAATTCGAAAAGCATGGGCAATGTGACAGAAGCCGATTTGACCGCCTGGCCCGAGACCATTAAAACCGTAGAGGATTTGTACCCAGCAGTCAGATGGTTCGTTCCCGGGCACGGCAGACCCGGCGGGGGAGAACTCCTCGAAAGGACAAGACAGTTACTCGAATCGAATTGACTCCAGGCCGTCACCTCATCGCGATCCTCCTGTTACTGACAGCAACCGTTGCAGTCCTGCGACTGATGGGAAGACTGTGGTGGTGTGAAGTCGGTGACTGGGCTCTCTGGTCGGGTGAAGTCTACGGTCCCCATAATTCGCAACACCTGGTCGATCCCTATACCTTCACCCATATTCTCCATGGGATTGGACTCTACGCGGTCCTCTGGACGCTGCTGAAGTCGCTCGTGACGCCAGTTTCCCGTGCAGTCATCGCCCTCAGCATTGAATCCGCCTGGGAAGTCGTTGAGAACACCAACAGTGTGATTCAACGCTACCGGGAAGCCACGATTTCACTGGGTTACTACGGAGACACAATTGCGAACTCAGTGGCGGATATACTGGCCTGTGCCGGCGGATATGTGTGGGCCATGTGGATTCCGGTCTGGGCTTCCAGCGTTGGCTTTGTGTTGCTGGAGGTGACCCTTCTCATCTGGATTCGAGACAGCCTCCTGCTGAACATCCTGATGCTGATCCGGCCTGTCGAGGCCATCAGGTCCTGGCAGTCAGGTGGCTAAATCACGACGTCTTCTGGTTCGGCCAGGTTGTCGGTTCCAGCTCGCCCGCGGCCGGGGCAGGAGCACTGCAGTCGCTCCGTCCGAAGTTCGCTTCAAAGATGGCGAAATCGACCTGATCCACATCCTGGTCGCCATCTAAGTCTCCTGAACAGCCACCGGTACAGGGGCCTGCCGCGACCTGATTCAGACTCTCTCTATCCAGATTGTCCACATCTCCGTCAGCATCGAAGTCACCACTGCATTCCGACCTGAGAGAGGGCGTATAGTACGGCCAACTCTCACCATTCACTGCATTGTACTGGCTGAAGGACAAGCGTCGACTTCCCAGAAACTGAAGGCCAACGTTGGCATCATCGAAAGCCTGCATCCAACCTCCGCCTCCAAGCCCAAGTCCGACCAGTATTTCGTCCGGACCGTCAGAATCGATATTTCCAACAGTAGGACGACCCTCTTCAAAAACGCTCTCGTAGTCAATCCAGTCAATCTTCTTCCAGGCGACCTGCGGAATTTCACCATTCTCATACTCGAGGACTGCGAACGATCCTCCACTCCCGCTGCCCAATCCCATAACGATTTCGTCTCTTCCATCCGCATTCAGATCACCGGCCGCAGGCCAGGTTTCGCCATTTGCGCGGTTATACTCATCCCACTCAATCTGACCCCAGGTCACACTCTTCAAATCATCGTCAATGATCGCGAAGAATCCGGCCGGCGAGATCTGCCCATCAACTGAGGATCCCAGCCCCACCACGATTTCATCTTTACCATCACCATCGACATCCGCGCCCACTGGACGAGTCTCTCCGTTCACAGCGTTGTACTCCGCCCAGTCTGTTGTCAGCCAACCTCTCGAAACCAACTTAGAGTCTTTAAAGTCGTAGATTGCAACGGCGCCACCACCCCCCTGGCCAAGACCTATCAGAATCTCCATATCCCCGTCACCATCAATATCCGCGAGTCCTGGCCGGGTTTCTCCATTGATCCGGTTATACTCTGCCCAGTCGAGCCTTTCCCAAAGCATATGCTGGTTGTCGTGGTCCACCACCTGGAAATAGCCGCCCGGAACCGATGGATCCCCAGGCACCGGTCCGAGACCAACGATCATCTCCGCTTCATTGTCGCCGTCAATGTCACCCGCGACGACACGTGTTTCACCATTCACTGACGTGTACTCGGGCCACTGAACCTGGAGCCATGAGGCATCTACCTTCAGCTGCTGCGTAACTGGATTCGGAGCAACGGATACGACTTCAAGCCATCCACCGTTCTCTGGATAAGGACCGAGGCCAGTCACCAATTCATAGCGAAGTGGTGGTCTCGACTTGGAATCGGCAGGATCGTATCCCTGCCGGATCTCTTCACCATCTCCGAACCCGTCATTGTCGGAATCATAATCGTTCCCATTAATGATTCCATCGCCATCCGAGTCGGCCGTGTAGAGAGTTCCCCAGTAGACATATTCCTGTGAATCCGGAATCCCATCACCGTCGGAATCTATGAAGGAGGAACTCCCGGGAACCGCCCGGTTGTCAGCGAAAGGGCCCCCCTCATGGGTGGCAACTTCGGAGACCGAAATCTCCGCCCCTGCAAAAGCTCTCACTTCCTTCGAGAACTCGCTTTCGATCCCCCTGGAATCGTAGGAAGTTGCAA
The DNA here is from genome assembly GCA_020350445.1 of Acidobacteriota bacterium. GTDB lineage: Bacteria > Acidobacteriota > UBA6911 > RPQK01 > JAPXNP01. The sequence continues at coordinate 3,893,086 of CP070717.1, forward strand.
CAAAGTAATACTCTCGATCGAGGGCCACCTGAGAGATCGTGAAACTGGTCACCTTTCCCACGTTAAAGCTGGCACCGTACGACCCACTCGCGTGTCCCATGTAAATCTTGTAACCGCCGATGTCCGCCTTCGAAGGGGGTTCCCACTTCAATGTAATTGTGGAGATTCCGAACGAGAATGAAGTAAGCAGCAAGAAACAGGCGAACCCTGCAATCCCGAATCGTCCTGGATCATCCAATCCACGTCTGCGCACAGCCCTACCAACCTTTGAAAACTTCATCCTGTCTTTGCCTGAAGTTGACACCCACCCCCCCGGGCCGAAGCGTCTTCTTCTGCTTGACAGTATAAGAACAGGCGGGCAAAACACTTGTGAGAGAAATCACAGAATCATCGATCCTGGAAATCACAAAGCAACATATTGCAAGAGATTAAAGCGATTTAATCTAATCGCTTGCGAGGGGATATCGCTCGGATGAGCTGCCCGCAGGAAACCTCTGATTGGCCTCCTCACACTGGGGCTTGCTGCAGGCATGGCAGTGGCCGAAAACGCGCAGTTCTTCCCCCAGATCGCTGGCGGCAGAACCTGGTGCTTCACCTTCCAGACTGAAATTGGCCTGGTTAATTCCGGGCCGCGAGCACGGATACGGATGGGAGTTTCCCGACGAAGCAGGTACACTCCCGCCACTGAATCTCCAGCCACTCCGGCGAGTGGGCTTCAGTTCTCCAGAACCGGAACTGTTTGCTCCGGAGATGTGACCCCGGGAGGGAGTTCCATGATCTTTATGTTCCGAAAGTGAATTTCGGCACCCTCAGACTCGAGGCAAATGTAGCCCTTCTTCACTTGGGACTTGCTGATACCGTTGACGAACTTGCCGTTGACCGAAAGCTTGATCGTTCCGTCTACGGCAACAACATCGTAGGTATTCCACTCACCCTTCCCTTTGCAGCGGTTCTCAATCGACTTGCTTCTTCGTCCCCGTGGGGTATCGGGAATCGTCTCCACACCACCCACACCGAAGAGTTCGCCGTGGACATATGCGATCGGCCGGGGATTCCCGTCCCGGTCCTTGTTGAGGTTCACCCAGTCGAGTTCCAGCATCTGCACTTCAACACCAGCGGGGAGTTCTTTCCCTTCAGGGGGGTTGGCATCGCTCCAGAGGAAGACTCCGGAATTGCCACCCGCCTCCATATGCCTCCATTCGACGTGGAGGATAAAGTTCTCGTACTGCCGATCCGTTCGCAAGACACCGATCGGCTGTC
>CP070717.1:3894445-3909782 GCA_020350445.1 Acidobacteriota bacterium
CGTGATGACGCCATCTTTGCCGACCTTGTTCATCGCTTCGGCAATGATGTCACCAATCATCCGGTCGTTGTTGGCCGAAATGGCGCCGACCTGGGCGATCATCTCACCCTTGACCGGCTTCGACATCTTCCGGATCTCTTCAATCGCCTTGCCAACGGCCTTCTCAATACCACGCTTGAGAGCCATCGGATTGGCACCGGCAACAACGTTCTTCATCCCTTCACGAACGATCGCCTGGGCGAGAACGGTTGCTGAAGTGGTTCCGTCACCGGCCACGTCACTGGTCTTGCTGGCGACTTCGCGGAGCATGCTGGCTCCGACCTTTTCCAGGCCTTCCAGATCAATCTCTTTTGCTACGGTCACACCGTCTTTGGTGACGAGAGGAGATCCGAAGCTCTTTTCCAGAACAACATTGCGTCCTTTCGGACCCAGAGTGATTTTGACCGCATTGGCCAGTTTGTCGACACCCTGGATGAGAGCCATCCGGGCATCTTCGCCATGATTAATCTCTTTAGCTGCCATCTAACGTCTCCTTCAGTCTTACTTCAAGATCCCTAAAACATCGTCTTCGCGGAGAATCAAGTATTCCTCGTCGTCGATTGTCACTTCGGTGCCGCCGTATTTTCCAAACAGCACGCTGTCTCCGACCTTAACGGCCATCTTCAGGGTTTCACCACTGTCCAGCACCTTTCCCGTCCCGACAGCGATGACTTTGCCCTCCTGGGGCTTCTCTTTGGCTGTTTCGGGAATGACGATTCCACCACGCATCACATTTTCGGCTTCAACCCTCTTCACAAGAATCCGGTCACCCAAAGGCTTGAACTTCATAACCTCGCTCCTTACTAGAACTATCGTTGAAAAAACCCTTCGTTCCTGCATTTTCTGGAAAATGGAACGAAGGCGGCATTCGCCGGGACTGCCCGTACTCCAAAAGCTCTCGAGGGCCGGCTACACGACCCAACCAATGTGAAATAAGATCGGCGGGGAATGCTGTCAAGGTAGGTAGAGAAGTTTTTTCAGCTTCTCTCAGGGCAAACAAGAAAGGGGATTGAGATCAGCTCCCAACCCCCTCTTTCAAGGTGTAATTGAAGGTCACACCGGACTAGGTCTTCGCAGCCCCAGGTACAGGGACAACCGCTTCGATTCCGATGTCCTCCATCTTGTATTCGGACGGTCCGAGACTCATCTCAGAAGTCATCATCTCATCCCAGGTGACTTCCTGGCCCGTGTAGGCCGAAACACGTCCCATGATCGCCGTCAATGTCGAAATCGCAGTGTTGCGAGCTTCATTGATCGGCTGGTCCGTACGGATTGCGGTCACCAGATCGATGTGTTCCTGGACATAGGGTGAATTCGGCCCAGAGTCATACTCTTCCCCTTCGACCGGTTGCTCTTCCGGAACAAAGGTCCAGACCACCTCGCCGTCGGGACCGTAGATCGTGTCCTTACAGTTACTCGAACCATTCGTACCAACGACGAATTCCGAGACGTTGTTGGCGCAACCATCTACCTGGCGGCACATGCTCAAGACATGGACGCCATTTTCCATCTCATAATCGACGCTGAACGAGTCGTACTGATCGCCCGTAACCCGGCGATGCCTTCCACCCATTCCGACAGCCTTAACAGGATGGGAGTTGGTGAACCAGTTGATGACGTCGATGTTGTGAATATGCTGCTCGACGATATGGTCGCCCGAGAGCCAGCACCAGTTGACCCAGTCCCGGATCATCCATTCCATATCCGTCCAACCGGCTTCACGCTCCTTGTACCAGAGCTGTGACTGGTTCCAGTAGCAGCGGGCGGCCACGATCTCACCGATCGCCCCATCCATGACCCGGTTAAAGGTTTCGATGTACTGGCGTTCATGCCGGCGCTGGGTCCCAGTCGCGATCTTCAAGCCAAAGGCTTCGGCCTTTTCAGCCGACTCAAAGATCGAACGGGCTCCCACCGGATCGACGGCCAGCGGCTTTTCCATGAAGATATTCTTCCGCGCCTCAACGGCTGCCTTGAACTGGGCCGGACGGAAACTAGGCGGCGTCGCGATGATGATGTAATCCACATCGGAGTCGATCAACTGCTGGTAGGCATCAAATCCAACATAGCAGCGATCATCGGCGACCTCAGTCCCGTAGCGTTCATTCAGCTTCCCGCGACAGTCCTGCACCCGGTCATCAAATACATCGGCCAGAGCCACGACCTGCAGGTTCGGTCCTGCGTCAAGGAAATTGCCGGCCGCACCAGTTCCTCGGCCCCCACAGCCGATCAGACCAGCCTTGATAACCGGACCATCAGGAGCGATCTTGGGACCCGGAACCATCTGCTCGCCGAGTTTGATAACCTTGGTTTCCTCGCCACCAGCACAAGCAGCCAGAGCCACACCGGCAGCGGCAGCGGCCCCTAAGAACGTTCTACGACTGAGGCTAACCTCCTGATCCCTTTCTTCATCAATCATAGTTGACTCCTTTCCCCTCCTGTCTTAGTTCAACCCAACTTAATTGGCCGCAAAGTTCCGTTGAATCTGCAACCCAATACTCAATCAACTACTCTATCGCTTGTTCAATCTCTTCTTGAGTGTACTCCCGTACGATTCTAAAACCTACCTCCTTTGAATCGGAATACCACCAGACACTCTTCGGATTCTGAGGATCGGTCTTCAACCACTGGGTGTGATAGCTGCGATCTCGTGCCGCGGAACGAAGTTCAACCGCTTCGCTGCGATAGGATCCTCCGCGCACCACCCGCTCTTCACCCGATTCCGGTCCCTTCGGGTCGACAGCGGGTTGACCCTCCGGATAAGAGGCCAGCACGTCGGGAGCATAAAAGTCGTAACAGAACTCCTTCACGTTTCCAAGGAGATTGTAGATCCCGAGAGAATTCGGTTCCTTCGAACGACCGGGATAGGTTCTCAGCTTACTGTTAGTCCGATACCAGGCATATCTACCCAGCACTTCCTCATCCACCAGTGCACCACCGAAGAGCTTGGCTGTGAATGAGTCGAACCAGGATTGTGTTCCGGCCTCCTGCTCAAAGAAGAAGGGCGCCGGATTCCCCGCCCGAGCCGCATATTCCCATTCCGCCTCAGTCTGCAACCGGTAAGTTCGACCAGTCACTTCCGAAAGCCACTCACAATACTTGCGGGCCGCGAAATGGGTCATCGTGATCGCCGGACGCAGGCGTTTACCCCAGCCCTGATCCGGAGACCCATAGGGAGGCGTCGGCCCGGTAATCGCGTCAGACATCTCACCGGCTTCATTCTTGCCGACGGTCGCAGTCTGCGAATAGTAGGCATCATACTCATCCCAGGAAACCTCAAACTTGCCCATCCAGAAATCGCTCAGTTGGACCTGCCTCTGCGGGCCTTCGTCTGGCTCACGTCCTGGCTCGGCTTCAGGACTGCCCATCAGGAAGGTACCGCCTTTGACCGCCACCATTTCAAACTTCACACCCAGCCCTGGGATCTCTTCCGTGTAATCCTCGAAAGCGTTTGGAGGCAGTTCAGCGAGTAGTGGCGCCATCTCAATCACTTCCTCCGCCACTTCCTCCTGAGGAAGAATCTGCTCTTCAGCCTCTTCATGGAAGTGCCCGGTCTTGAGATGGCAATTGATGCATTTCAGCTCTTCTTTGTTCTTCCGGTAATGCAGGTGAGCGTCCACGCCCTTTTGGTTCAGCTCTCGGGGGAACAACTCCACGTGGCACCGGGAACAGGCATCGTCGTAGGTAAAGTGCATGGCAGCTTCCAACGATGACTTTTCTTCCCAGTCGATCAAGGAAGTGTCGGTGAAGTAAAAACCGTAAAGGTCTCGTGCACCCGCCTTCCCCTTCTCCACGAGATGTTCCACCCCCTCGGGAGGTAAATGGCACTCCACACAGTTGACAACGACACCACTCGGTGTCTTGAAGTGAGGGCCCTGCTTCCAGGACTCGGTCGCCTGGGGATGGACGTGACAGCTCTCGCAATAGTCGTTGGTAGAAGTCCGCTTGACAGTCGCGAACCCGAAAAAGATGAGGGCTGCAGCCAAGCCCATACCCACTACCAGGGCGATCAACGTTGCTCGTTTGATTCTAAGGAATCTAAAGGGATTCAGTTTCATTCTACAGTTTCTATATCTTAATATTTAGACGTTTCGGTTGAATTACTACCACCGGGATCCGGCCCATTGCCAAACGCAAAACAGAGCAAGTGTCTATGATTTGCCTTCATGGGTCAAGGAGGGAAATTCGGTGACCTGAGAATCTCCTTTTTTCCCGCCACCTGGTTTACGATACGGGCAGAAACCCCCTGGAATGTTTCGACCAGCCGCAGCCCTCGTTCCGCAGGTAAGACACTCAGCGCAGTGGCCAGGCCATCGGCCAGCATCCCCGAAGGAGCCAGTACGGTGACGTTGCACTCGCGCTGCAGACCAATTCCCGTCGCCGGATCAACAATGTGGGAGTAACGGACCCCTTCGATCTCGGTGTATTGCAGATCAGCGCTCGACGTCGCTGCGGCACACTCGGCCAGAAAGTAATCCCGGTCTTCCCCGCGAATCCTGACCTTCCAACCAAGTTGTTCCGGTGGCGCAATGCCCAGACGCAGATCACCTCCGGCATCAATCAATACCCGGCGGATTCCGAGCGACTCCAGAACCTTCAACATCTCATCGGCGGAATAGCCCTTCGCAATGGCCCCCAGATCGAGTTTCACTCCCGGGACACGAAACTGGACGGACTGCAGACGCCGGTTGAGGAGAACCTTTTGATAGCCCACACGCTGGCGGGCCTCAGCCATCGACTGAGGGGAAGGCAGTCTCCCCTCCAACCGGGCAATCTTCCAGAGCTCAACGAAGGGCTTGACGGTGATATCCAGAGCGCCTCCGGTCTTGAGTGCTAGATCCTCGGCAGCAGCCAGCACTGAAAACAGGTCGGCACTGATGACGACCGGCCCCTGTGCGGCCCGGGGAAGAACCCTCGTCAATTCGCTGTCCGCCCGGTAATCACTGAGTACCTGCTCCAGTTCCTCCAGGCGTGAGAACGCCGCCTTTCGAGCCTCCTGCGCCAGTTCAACCGATTCTGCATAGAAGATCAGCCTGAACTCGGTTCCCATCTGAACCTGGTGGAACTCAAAACGTTTCAGCGCATCCCTGGCTGCCCTCCCCTTGCACTCGGAGGATCCGGGGAAAAGCTGAACTGCCAGGATGACGAGAGCCGGAAGCAGGCATGAGATCCGGACAGATGTAAGGATTCGGCTGAATGACATCACGTTAAGCGGCAGGAAAGGTACTTGATGTTCCTACCGGCCTCGATATGCCTCGACTCGAAGGTCGTCTGTACTGCAAGCAGGCCATCGGCTCGCGATTCGGCGTGGATATCCATATCCAGACATTCGACTGTTCCGCCGTGAGCTTCGACGACCTCAACTGCATAGTCAATAAAGTCGCGGTCATCGGACTTGATCCTCAGGCAGCCAGAAGGTCCCAGGAGTCGCCGGTAGATCTCGAGGAAGGCAGGTGAGACGAGTCGGTGCTTGACCTGCCGTTTCTTCGGAAGGGGGTCGGGAAAGGGCATCCAGATCTGCTCGACCTGCCCCTCATCCAGATACTCTTCCAGATCCTCGATCTTTGCCCGGAGGAATGCCACATTCGAAAGACCTTCGTCCAGGGCTACTTTGGCCCCTTTCCAAACCCGTTCTCCCTTACGGTCGACACCCAGGATCGACCGATCCGGGTACAGCCGGGCAAGGGCCAGGGAATACTCACCCTTTCCACAACCCAGTTCCAGGATGATCGGACGATCGTTTCCAAAGAAGTCGCGCAGCCATTTGCCGCCGGGTCCGACCGATTCCCGAGTAAAAGCATTTGAAAACGTAGCGAGTTCCTCAAACCGCTTCAGTTTCTTTCTCGACATAATCCAAGGGAATTTTACCGCTAAATGCTGCCCATCGATTCAGACGGGCTGAACGGTTCTGAAGTGGTGGTGGACACCGCGGATCCTCCAAACAGGCGAATCAGCGTGTAATACAAGGTCGGCACGACGATCAGCGTCAGCATGCTCGCAAACCCCAGGCCGAAGATGACAGCGATCGCCATACTGGCCCACCACTGGCTCGACTCACTCTTCATGGCCCATTCCATCACATGAAAGTCGTAGCTGATTCCAATCGCCATCGGAACGAGTCCGAGAATCGTCGTAACCGTCGACAGCAGGACGGGCCGTATTCGAACAGTCACTGCTTCAACGGTCGCCTCCAGCAAGCTGAGTCCCCGCTGCTGAAGCTGCCGCGTGTAGTACAGCAGGACGATCGCATTGTTGACCACGACACCGGCCAGGCTGATGACTCCGACACCGGTCATAACAATGCTAAAGGGCAGCTTGGCAACCAGCAGGCCCACCAGGACGCCGATCAACGAGAGGACCACGGTGGTCATGATGATGAAAGGAATGATCAGGCTGTTGAACTGGGCGACGAGAATCATGGTGATCCCGAGCAGGGCGAAGAGAAACGCTCTAGTCAGGAAAGCCTGCGCCTTATCCTGCTCTTCCTTTTCACCGGCATAACGAATCTCATAACCCGCAGGGAACGCCTTCTCGCTGAGGATCTGCTGCACATCGAGCAGGACATCGGTCCCCAGACGGCCTTCGGCATCCCCGGTCAGCGTGATCACCCGCCTCTGATTCAGGTGACGGATTGTTCCCAGGCCACCCCGGTATTCGAATTCACCCAGCGAACTCAGCGGCACAGGCTCACCGCTTATGTTGGGGATCTGCAGTTTCAACAGGTCATCGACATCGACCCTTTGATCCGCGGGGAGTCGAATGGTGATGTCATACTCGTCCCGAAACTGCCGATAGGTTCCAACCTTGTTTCCCAGAATCGCGGTCTTCAGGAAGTTACTGGCCACGGCGGTATTCACACCCAGTAACATCGCCCGCTGCCGATCAGTCTTAAAGGCCAGTTCGGGACGAGCCGATTCATGGTCGCTCTTCAGATTGACCAACCCCGGCACATTCTGGATGGCCCCTTCAACTTCTTCACTGAGTTCTTCGAGTACTCCGAAATCCTTCCCCACGATCTGGATCGTCACAGCTGACCCGGTCGGAGGCCCCTGCTCTTCCTCGTTGATGTCAATTTCTGCCCCGGAGAGACCCTCCACCTTCTTTCTCAACTCGGTAATAATCTCGCGAGAGGGTCGCGGCCGGTCCTCGAATTCCTTGAACAACAGATTGACATTCGCAATATGTGGCCCGGATGCCCGGGATCCGAGGGCAAAACCTCCGGCACTACCCACACTGGATACGATGTGATCCAATTCACCGAGATAGGGAGAAAGACGCTCCTCGATATCCCGTGCCAATCGATCCGTTTCTTCAATCGCCGTTCCCTGGGCCGTCCGGATCTCGACATAAGCCCTTAGCGGATCAAAGTCGCTGAAAAGCAGAACTCCATGGCCCCACTTGCTGTACAAAATCCCAATGCCGAAAAGAAACATCAAGCTCAAGGTCAGGGTAACGACGCGGTACTCCAACGCCGTCCGCAGCAACTTTCGATAGCCGCGCAAAAAGAGCGGACGCCTCTTATCCTTCTTTGGGGATCCTCCGGCCATCACCGAACAGACCGTCGGATTGATCACCAGCGCGACAAAGAGCGAGCTTGTCAGGGTGATGATCAGGGTGATCGGAAGATACTTCATGAACTCTCCCATGATGTCGGGCCAGAACAACATGGGGGAGAAAGCGGCCAGGGTTGTCGCAGTCGATGTAATCACTGGCCAGGCCACTTCGGAGGTTCCCAGTTTCGCAGCCTCGATACGACTGTATCCCATCTGGATGTGGCGGTAGATGTTCTCGACAATAACGATCGCATTGTCGACCAGCATTCCCAGCGCCATCATCAACCCGAAGAGGACCACCATGTTCAGCGTGTAACCCATGATCTGGATGACCGCGAAACTGATCAGCATGCTGGTTGGAATCGCAATAGCGACAATCACACTGGTTCGCCAGCCCAGGAACAGGAAAAGCACCACAACGACGAGAACGAGTCCCGACATGATGTTGTTTTCCAGATCTGCAACGGACTTGAGGATATCCTTCGATTGATCGAGCGTGACCACGAAATTGACCCCTGCCGGCACCTGGGTCTTCGCCTCTTCGATGACCTGCTTCAGGGCCTCTGCAATGGGCACGATATCGGCACCCGTCCGTTTCTGAATGCTCAGGGTGATACTGTCGAAACCATCTAACCGGGAATAGCTCGACCGATCCTTGAAGGTGTCACGCACGGTTCCGACATCCGAGAGATAGATCGGCCGGCCGTTGTAAACCGCAAGGATGAGATGCTCGACTTCCTCCGGATCGGCAAACTCGGCGGGGACCCGGACATTGAGCTTCGTCCCAGGCGTCTCGAGATTCCCTGCGGTGACGTTCAGGTTCTCACTGGGGACAAGGGCCAGCAGCTGGGCGACTGTCAACCCATAACTGATAAACCGATCGTGGTCGATTTCCAGACGGATCTCCCGTTCCAGGGCCCCAACAACATCACAGTTCAGTACGCCGGGAATCTCTTCGATGACATCCTCGAGTTCATCCGCGATCGCCTTGAGTTGAACGGGGGAAACATCGCCGTAGATGCTCACCTGAAAGATCGGAAAATCGGCAAAGCTGATTTCCCGGACAGTCGGCTCTTCCGCTTCCGAAGGAAGCTCACCGCGGACCTGATCGACACGATCCCTGACATATTGAAGAGCATCTTCAATCAGGACATCCGGCAGGAACTCGAGAACTACGGTCGACATCCCTTCGGAGCTGACGGATGTGACTTCCTTGATCCCCTTGATACCAGCGACTTCCTTCTCGAGTTTGATTGTGATCGAAGATTCGACATCCTCGGGAGACACGCCTTCATAGGACGTTGTGATGATCACGAAAGGAATGGGAATATCGGGAGACGACTCACGGGGAAGGGTAACGTAGGAAACGCCTCCGACCATGACGATCAGGACGATCAAAACCCAGATTACTGTCCGGTTATCAATAGCGGCATTTGAGAGAATCACGACGATCTATCCCGTATCAGGATTCGGACTCCACAATCTTGATCTGCTGTCCTGGGCCGACCTGCCGCTGTCCCGAAGTAATCAAAAGATCTCCCCGCTGCAACCCCTCGACCACCTGGACATCACTCCCCTTGAGCAGGCCCAGCTCTACAATCCGGCGTTCTGCGACGCCCTCGTTCGCAACATAGACGATCCGTCCTTCTTCCAGCGGGATCACCGCCGAAAGGGGGATCATTACAACACTGTGCAGGACCCGCCGCGGGATCTGAGCCTTGGCGATCAACCCGCCGCGGAGCCGTCCGCTTGAATTGTCAATCGTCACTTCGACCCGGGTCGTCCGTGTCGATTCGTCTGCTACTTCGCTGATGTAAGTGACTTCGCCATTAACCCGGAGGTTGCTCAGGGCTTCGACCAGAACCGGGATCCGGGCTCCGATTCTCAAATACTGAACATCCTTTTCCGGGATCTGAATGACGACCTTGACCTGATCGACCTCGACAATCTGGGCGATACCATCCCCGGCAGAGACATACTCACCTTGCTCCCGCAGCAGATCGTTGAGGACACCGCTGGTGGGAGCATAAACCACGGAGCGCTCGAGATTCGTCCTGGCAACTTCCAGAACCGCCCTGCTGACGACAGCCCGAGCCTCGGCTTCTTCCACTTGACTCTTGTTGAGAACCCCCCGTTCCAGCAATTCGCGCGAACGCTCACGCGTCCGGTCATCGAATTCATACTGGGCCTTCGACCGCTCATACTCGGCTTGGAGCAGCGCATTATCCAACTCGGCCAGCTTTTGTCCGGCTTCGACGGCCTGCCCTTCCTCGCAGTACAGCTTCTCGATGCGTCCACGAAGCTCAGCCGGAACGACGACAATGCGCTTCGGAGCCAGAGCACCCGGAAGTTCAACCACATCCGGCATCTGAGGGATGGGGACAATCTCCATCACCTCGACATTCACGGGAAGGATCTCCTTCGGTACGACTTCCTCGACCCGGGGAGGAATGCGGGCAACAGAAACTACTGCGAACCCGGCCGCTGTGATGATCACCAGGGAGATCAGAGGCTTCTTTATTCTTTTCCAAATCGTACGCACTGACATTTTCGAACTTCCTCTGTCATCCCTTCCTTAGTTCGGACCCCGAAAGCCCCAGGAAAGCATGCAAGATCCGAACCATGCGACGACGGCGTGAAAAGAGGCGAAGAACCGTCAGAAACCCGAGTCTCTAACGCCGAAAACGGGAAGGCCTCGCCCCAAAAGCTGGCCGCGACTGGGTCAAATCCCCCTCTCACACCGGAACCGGGTTCTCTCAGCCAACGAGGTCCGCTTGACCCCTGTTGCCCGGACCGGCCTTCTGATACCATGCGACGCGTTCTATGGACGCACTCCAAGTACACACTGTAACAAACGAACGAGAACTCGAAAATGTTCTCTCCGCTCCCTATGTAGAAGATATTGAGGCCGTCTCCAGGTATTCCGGTGACCTCATCGTTCTCGGGGCCGGAGGGAAGATGGGGCCGACACTGGTCAAGAGAGCGGCAGCGGCCCGTGATGCCGCTGGGCGGAACTTCCGCATCATCGCAGTTTCCCGCTATTCCGACCCAGCGTCCCGCAGATCGATCGAGGCCGCGGGTGCCGAATGCCTTCCAGCCGACCTGCTCGACGAAAAGAGCCTGGCCGAGCTGCCGAAATGTCCTCACGTCATTTTCATGGCTGGGATGAAGTTCGGCTCGAGTGGGAATCAGCCCCTAACGTGGGCGATGAACACGTACCTCCCCGGTCGAGTGGCGGAGCACTTTCGCGACTCCGAGATCGTGGCCTTTTCGACCGGCAACGTCTATCCGCTTGTCCCGATCAGCTCGGGAGGATCGAAAGAGTCCGATACCCCGGAGCCGGTTGGAGAGTATGCCCAATCCTGCCTCGGACGAGAGCGGATGTTCGAACACTTCGCAATGACGAACTCCACTCCCCTATGCCTGCTTCGTCTCAACTACGCGGTCGAAGCCCGCTACGGAGTCGTCCTCGATCTGGCCCAGAAGATCGTTGAACAAACACCCATTTCGCTGAAGATGGGTTACGTCAATATCATCTGGCAAGGCGATGCCAACTCGATCTGCCTGCGTTCCTTCGGCCTCTGTTCGAGTCCCGCCAGGATTCTCAACCTGACCGGAACCGAGATCTTTCGCGTGAGGTGGCTCGCTGAGGAGCTGGGTTCGAGACTCGGAATCGAACCCCTATTCGAAGACACGGAAGGAACGAACGCCCTGTTGAACAATGCAAGCGAATGCGCGGAGCTGTTCGGTGAGCCCAAAGTCTCGGTCCAGGAAGTTCTGGACCTGGTGGTCCACTGGGTGAAGATCGGAGGACCCACCCTTGGCAAGCCCACCAAATTCCAGGTCCGCGACGGAAAGTTCTAGAGCAAGAATGATGAGATTAGACGAACTCAGATCCATCCTTTCCAAAGGACTCGCAATACCGGCACACCCCCTTGCCCTGGACGCCTCGAGGAAACTCGATGAACGGAGGCAACGAGCTCTGACGCGCTACTACCTGGCTGCGGGAGCTGGCGGTCTGGCGGTCGGGGTTCATACGACACAATTTGAAATCCATGACCCAGCCGTTGGTCTGTACCTACCCGTTCTGGAACTGGCAATGGAAGAGTGCAGGGCGCTTGAGAGCGCGGCCCATCGCCCAGTCAAAGTGGCAGGTGTGATTGGACAGACAAAACAAGCGGTAGACGAGGCCTCCCTCGCCAGGAGCCTGGGATATGATTGCGGCCTCCTTGGCCTGGGCGCACTCAAGGACGCCAGCGAAGATGAACTGATCGCTCATGTGGAAGCAGTTGCCGAGGTCATCCCTCTCTTCGGCTTCTACCTTCAGCCTGCGGTGGGTGGCCGATTGCTGCCTTACAGCTTCTGGAGGCGGTTTGCTGAAATCGAGCAGGTCGTGGCGATCAAGATCGCCCCCTTCAATCGCTACTACACGCTCGACGTCGTCCGTGCTGTGGCTGATTCGGGACGCCTGGATGAGATTGCCCTCTACACCGGAAACGATGACAACATCATCGCGGACCTGATAACTCCCTTCCGGTTTGAATCGGGAGGTGAAGAGGTGACAGCCCGAATCGTCGGAGGACTGCTGGGCCACTGGGCCTTCTGGACCCAGACAAGCGTTGCCCTGCTCGAACGGGCAAAAGCTTCCTGGAAAGGGAGCGGTGTGAATCAGCAGGAACTCCTCGCTCTCAACGTTCAGACGACTGATGCCAATGCTGCCGCCTTTGACACAGCCAATCAGTTTCAGGGGTGCATTGCAGGAATCCATGAGATCCTGCGAAGACAGGGACTGCTCGAAGGAATCTGGTGTTTGAATCCAGAGGAAACTCTTTCACCTGGCCAATCCGAGGAGATCGACCGGGTGACTCGAGCCTATCCGCACTTGACAGACGACAACTTTGTAGCCGAACACCTGGACAACTGGCTAAAACCTTGAAATGGTTGTTGGCTATTAGCCATTGGCCATTAGCGATCAGCAATTAGCATTTACCAAAATATGCCAAAACTCCAAATCAAAGAGATTCAGCTTTTCGAACGTCCTGTCCAGTTTCGGATGCCCTTTCGTTTCGGGGTGATTACCTTAACCTTTGAGACAGAACTGTTGGTCCGGACCCTGGTCGAACTCGAAGATGGGCGACGTGGGTGGGGCTTTTCAGCCGATGTTTATGCTCCGAAGTGGTTCGATAAGAATCCGGAACTGACCAACCTCGATAATGAAGACCAGTTACGGGAGTCGGTCAGCCTGGCCTCAGCCCTGTACCAGACCCGTTCGACTTACATCACCCCCTTCGACCTGTTCGCGACGAACTACGAAGCTCAGCTGGCAGCCTGCAGGAAAAAGCATTTGAATCCTCTTATTGCAGGATTTGGACCGGCCCTGCTCGACCGGGCTGTTCTGGACGCGCTTTGCCGCATCCATGGGATCTCCTTCTTCCAGGCGATCCGCGAGAACCTGCCCGGCATTCACGCCACCGATTTCCTGCCGGAGTTCGAAGGCTTCGATTTTGCTTCATTCCTGGGGTCTCTGAGACCTTCACCTCTAATCCATGCCCGGCACACCGTTGGGCTTCTCGATCCAATCACCGCCGGCGACGTTACGGCCGAAGAGCGGATCGGAGATGGTCTTCCAGAGACACTGGAGGAAGTTGTCTCCTTCTACGGAAATACTTACTACAAACTCAAGCTCTGTGGCGATGGTGAAAAGGATATCTCCCGACTCAGTTCGATCGCCCGAGTTCTCGATCGCCTGGAGAAACCGTATTTCGTGACCCTGGACGGCAATGAACAGTACAACGATCTGACCGATCTACTCGAGTTGTGGAAGCGGCTCGAGGGGACTGCCGACCTGAGACGCTTTCGGGAATCGATCCTGATGGTCGAACAGCCGATCAAACGGCAGAATGCCTTCGAGAAGGATGTGAGTTCCCTGAGTTCAAAGGTACCCGTGATCATCGATGAATCCGACGAGGATCTCGATGCGTTTCCAAAGTCACGCTATTTCGGCTACCGCGGTGTTTCGAGCAAGCAATGCAAGGGTGTCTACCGATCGATTCTGAACCGTGCCCGTTGCCGCCTCTGGAACCAGAAAGAAGGCGCGGACAGGTTCCTGATGTCGGGAGAAGACTTGACCACTCAGCCGGGAGTTGCCGTTCAGCAGGATCTGGCCCTGGCAACACTCATCGGACTGACGCACCTGGAGCGTAACGCACATCACTACTCTCGAGGGCTTTCCAACCTCTCCGAGAAAGAACAGAGTCGACTGCTCGAAGCTCACTCAGGGCTCTACACCCGCCGGGAGGGTCTCGTCCAACTCAGGGTGACGCAGGGAGAACTGGATATCCGTTCCCTCGACTGCCCTGGGCTCGGAGTAGGACCCGAACCGGACTGGGCTGCTTACCTTCGGGTTCGGTAGGTCGCTCGGGATTCTGCCGGTCGTGTTAAGCTGGTCAGCACACGGAGATGACTTAGGTCATCGCCTCAGGCTCCTCAAAGACTGAAAATCATCTGGTTTATGGCTAAGAAATTCAGCACACCGATTCCCCGCGAGCATGGAGCATGGGCCCTCCTCTATGGTCCCTTCATTGTCGCGGCTGCCTCGCTTTCGATCTTCAACCTTCGGCTGGCTGTCTTGTTGATCACTATAACGGGGCTGTTTCTGGCACACGAACCGCTGTCAAAGTTCTCACGGATTTCGAGGCATGGTGTCGCTGAAGGACTGAAGGAACACTGGGCGAAATGGCTGGGAATCTACCTCAGCTTGAGCCTGCCCGGAGCCTGCTTCCTAATCATTTCATATCGACTCTGGTACCTGGTTCCGATTGGGATCGCTGTTGGAGTGCTGCTCGCCATTCACCTTTTGCTGATCTCAAAGAAGAAGGAGCGCAACGTAGCCGGCGAATTGATCGGGGTCCTCGGCCTGACGGCGACGGCTCCTGTCACCTGCTACGTGTTGAGCGGGGAACTCTCCTACGAAGCCTTTCTGCTGTGGTTGTTGAACATCCTTTTCTTCGCAGGCGGGATCTTCTTCGTTAAGATGAGGGTCAGCCGATTCCTCAAGCCTGCCAAGTTCAGAGTCCGCGCCCTGCAGTGTGGGAGCTATTACCTGGGTGTGCTCATCATCCTGATTGGGATGGTCATTGCCGGTTGGATCTCACCTCTCATCATCCTGGCCTACAGTCCGGTCATCGTACGGGCCTTCTGGAGTATCTTCGTGGCGGAAGACAAACTCAATCTCAGGAGAATCGGATACACCGAGGTGCTCTACACCGTCTGCTTCGTCCTGGTCTTCGTGGTTGCCTGGTAACGTCTAGAATCCGCCTTCGAGGTAATCGCCGAGAGCCTCCGGATCGTTAATCCTCACCCTGCGACCCGCTTTGTCGATCCAGCCCTGCTTTTGCAGCTTCGTGAAAGCACGCGAAACAACTTCCCGTACCGTTCCAATCAAGTCAGCAATCTCCTGATTCGTGTGGCGCAACAGGAGCGGAGTTTTCACGCTATCCGAATCCTCTCCAGCTTCCTCCAGGAGGTACTCCGCCAGACGCTGTCCGACATCCTTCAAAGCAAAATCCTCGACCATCCCCGTCGCTTTCCTCAAGCGATAGGACAGGACCTCGAGAGCGGCCAGGGCGACTTCGGGATGCGCCAGGCAGAAACGGCGAACGTCGCTCGTGGGCAGCATGAGCAGATGAGATTCCTCAACAGCAATCACAGACGAAGGATAGGGGCCTCCATCGAACACGGCCACCTCA
>CP070717.1:3909882-3912660 GCA_020350445.1 Acidobacteriota bacterium
CGCCCCGTACCATCATTTTGGAACAACATCGTCCCGCCGCCCCAGTGGGCCACCATCAGATCCTGATCGCCATAATTGTCGTAATCGCCGAACGCTGCGCCGTAGGCGTTGGCCGCGGTGGTGCTGAGCGGGTCATCCTCACGGAGTCTGAACGTTCCATCGCCGTTGTTGATGTAAAGGCCTCCAGAGAACCCGGACATTCCGCCCACATAGAGATCGAGGTTTAGATCGTTATCGACATCGGCCCAGGCCGCGGTAATGACCGGGCGGAAGTCGGAAACAAGACCGATGCCTTCCATCCGTGTGAAGAGCAGATTCCCGTCGTTCCGGTAGAGCGCCAGCGGAATGCCGTCTCCCGCGGTCCGGCTGGCGGTAAACAGGTCGCTATCGCCGTCATTATCGTAATCGGCCCAAACCGCTGCGCCGGTTCCCTGGCTGAGTCGGGACAGTTCCGTATCCGTAACCCGCTCGAACCGTCCTCCTCCCAGATTACGGTAGAGCCGGTTGGGTCCTTCGTGGGAGAGCCCGCCCTCGGAGACAAAGGCATCGAGCAACCCGTCACTGTCGACATCCGCGAAACCTGCAGCATAGGACCAGCCTCCGTCGGAGGACAGTTCTCCGGCCGGGGTGTGTTCGTAGCTCAGGGTGCCGTCTTCACCTCGCCGCGCAAGGTAGAGCGCATTGTCTTGATCGCGCTGGTTGGCGATTAAGACATCCGCAAGGCCGTCGCCGTCCACATCGGCCCAGGCAGTGCCCGATGAAAACTGGGGAGCGTCCGTCAGCCCGTTTGTCTCGGCGACTTCAAATCCGCCCGCAGCAGTGCCGAGATAGATACGGTTTTCCTGCGCTTTATAGGGTTCGCCGGCCGCAACGTTGTATCCGTTGGCCACCACCGCATCGAGTATGCCGTCGCCGTTTGCATCGGCCCAGGAAACTCCTCCGGTGTTATACCTGTCGGACGTCAGAGCACCCACTTCCACCTGAACGAAGCGAGGTCCCTCATCCTGTGTTCCCTGAGGAGAACAAGCAGAGAGGGCCAGAAACCCCACCAGCGCGATCACTACACGCACAAGCATCTTTCTTCCTCCATTACGCCTCATCCGGCCCGAAATGGTGAGGACGCTCAGCACGTTTCCACCAATATTACCGCCTCTGTTCCCTGTGCATTCTGTGGATTTCGCTGATGTTATCGGAATCGTGATCGAACGTATAGAACTCATTCTCTACGTTCTCAATAACTATTCCGGCCTACGGTGCAGCTCGGGCTGCACCTCTATGCGACGGGAATCACACCGGCGATGGCGATCAGGAATGTAGGCAGAGGATCCCAGCTCGCGATCGGCTATCTGGGGAAGGACGGCCAGGCAACAAAGGTCGCAGGGGCTGCTCTTAACGGTGCCCATCGGACTGGAGCAGAACACACCGAACCGCTCGAGCCCAATCTCATCTACGGTCTCTCGTCTCGGACTTCCCGTCTTCTGTCCTTTGACTCGAACGTCGAAACCCGTGTTCCTGGATCCGGAGGCCGCTCACCCGGTCACCCGGCCACCCGGTCACCCGGTCACTCGTGCCCAGACTGCTGCCCGCCTCTTGACTACCTGGGTGGGGACGGAGATTGACTGACGGGCTGCAGCGTGAAATGCCGGACGTGATGGGTTCCGGCCTCAAATTCGACCGCCGGGATTATCGCTGTCTCGAATCCCTCGGCGGAACACTCGAGATCCCAGGTTCCTGGTCGGACCAGGGTTCGAATGAAAACCCCCTCACGATTCGTTCGGGCTGGGTCGAGAGTCGTTTCAGCGTCGTCACTCGAAATGAACCGGATCTGGGCGCGATGGATCGGAGTGCCGGATGCGTTTTTGACCGAACCGGTCAAGATGCCGCTCTGCGGAAAGGCGGGGTCATCACTTCCGACCAGCTTGATTCGAAAAGGGATCTGTAGACTGGAGGGCCCTTCGATTCCGTCGATCCTCCACTTTCCGATCGCTTCGAGTAATGCAGCCCCTTCTTCCTTCGAGCCCGTCTCATTCTCCAAGACGCTACCGTTGGTCATCCGGCCCTCATTCCATTCCATCTGCAGGACGATCAGGCCTCCCAGAGAAGGGTCGGTCATGTGAAAGCGCATCGAGACCTCATGGATGTCTTCGAAATTGGCCCGGAGGTGAGTGATGAAACGCTCAACATCTGAAGTTTCCGGCGAAGCGGCTTCCTGGGCCGAAACAGGGAAGGGGATCATGAGTAGAGCGATCAATACAGTCTTGACAACATAGCCGGGGTTCACCCTAGCGGAATTCACTGATCTCATGGCTATCTCCTGAATCTTGGAACGGGTTCCCATTCTGCAGAAACCGTCTCCGCTCGTCTCGGGGCCTACCCGGTTCCTCGAGATGTGGGGTGGGCAGATCCCCTTCCCCTATCGGACTCCTAACTCCCGGTATTGTTCCGAAAAAAAGAGGGTCCTTGCCAGTGATGCCCCACATTCTGTCGGCAGAGATGAGGCCTGACTTGTCTGGTAATGCCGATGGCCATGACTTTATCGCCATGGAGTACGTCTCGGGTACGACGCTCAGAGACAAGATCGCCCGGGGACCCCTGGCTTGAGACGAGTTCTTCCGTCTGGCCGGGGAAGTGACTGAAGCGCTGGAAGAAGCGCATAGCCGCCGGATTATCCACGGGGACCTGAAACCGGCCGATATCATGTTCACCGCCGGAGGTCGTATAAAGGTCATGGACTTCGGCCTGGTCGTCGAGCATCTGCGGAGGTCAGCCAGTTCGGGC
>CP070717.1:3912760-3928136 GCA_020350445.1 Acidobacteriota bacterium
TTCAAGCTGCTCGACGTTGAACCCGCGATCCTCTCTCCCGAGAAACCCAAGGCAGTCCAGTTGTCGGGACAGATCGAGTTTCGCGACGTTTCCTTCTCCTATACGCCCGGCACCCCCGTCCTCGAGGAGATTAATCTGAGTATAGCGGCCGGTGAGAAGGTCGCCATCGTCGGCGCAACAGGCTCCGGAAAGTCTACCCTGATCAGCCTGCTCTGCCGTTTCTACGAGGTGAATCAGGGCCAGATTCTGATCGACGGTGTCGACATTCGCGAGATCGAGCTCGACGAACTCCGACAGGCAATTTCGGTCGTGCTTCAGGATGTCTTTCTGTTCAGTGGTTCGATCCAGGAGAACGTTCGACTCTGGGAGAAACCGATCAGCCGGCAAGAACTGGAATGGGCTGCGGAGCAGGTCCACGCGGCACCCTTCATCCGCAACCTGCCCGAGGGATTCACGACCGCTCTGAATGAACGCGGAACGACTCTGTCAGTCGGTCAGCGACAGCTCCTTGCCTTCGCCCGCGCCCTGGCACATCAACCGAGAATCCTGGTTCTCGATGAAGCCACTTCATCGGTCGATACCGAGACGGAGCTCCTGATCCAGGACGCGGTTCATCGGCTCATGGAGAACCGAACTTCACTGATCATCGCGCATCGACTTTCAACCATCCAGGACTGTGATCGAATTGTCGTCGTTCACAAGGGACGGATCGTAGAAGTGGGAAGCCACGCGGAGTTGCTCGCCGCCCGAGGAATCTACTACAAGCTTTATCAATTGCAGTACAAAGACCAGTTGATTCTGCACCCAATCGACACTTCAATTCAGTCGCCAAAGCAGGCATAATCCAATTCCGGGTAGCGGTTTGGTTCAATCACTCCAGCACTGGCTGCAGAAGACCTTCAGGGAGAGACGTAATGTGGCATTCACTCAGATTCTCGGCAACTGTACTCCTGGGAGCAATGTTGGCTGTATCGGCCGGATTCTCGGAGCCCCGGGACCACCTTTTCAAAGAAGGTTCCCTGCGAGCCCTGATTTTCTCAGGCTGGAACAACCATGACTGGCGATCGATCACCACGTTGCTCGTGAGTGCTTTGACCAATACCGGACGCTTTGATGTACGCGTCACTGAAGAGCCCGCAGGGTCATCCGATGAGACGTTCCGCCCCTACGATGTCATCATCATGAATTATGTTGGTCCCAGACTTGGAAAACAGACGGAGGACGCCCTGGTTGATTTTGTGAGATCGGGTAAAGGACTGGTGCTGGTACACGGGGCGAGTTACGCCTTTTCGGAGATGGAGATCCTCGGCGACAATCACCGGGGAACGGGAATGCGGGAGGAACCCTGGGAGGATTTCCTCATTCTTTCCGGGGGAATCTGGACGGAAAGCAACCCGAAGACCGGACATGGAAAGTATCACTCTTTCCCAGTCGAGATACGCGACAAGGACCATCCGGTAACGAGGGGAATGCCTTCCTCTTTCGTCACCACCGATGAGTTGTACCACGACCTGAAAATGACGACCGATGTCAGGATACTTGCTACAGCATTCAGTTCGCTTGAATCTGGCGGAACAGGAGAGGACGAGCCCCTGCTGTGGACGGTTTCCTACGGGTCAGGGCGAGTGTTTCAGACGCTACTCGGTCACAGTCCAGAGTCTGTCCAGATGCCGGGATTCATCGAGACCTTCGTCAGAGGCTCGGAATGGGCTGCAACCGGCGAGGTTCAAAGCCCTCCCCGGTCGGGTATTGAGGAGGAACCGAATCAGTGAACAAGTCCTGCCCATGTGTTAAATTGAACCTGTTCCAGAACGAAGCCCGGAATTTCTGGTGGAGGGGCAATTGAGCGAAGCGAAGAGATCTTCGGTCGAGGTTAAATTAGGGATCCTTGTCGATTCCGACCTGCTCGGCGAGTTCCCTGAAGACGTAGCGATCGAGTACAACGTCATTCCGTTGAGACGTTTAGGCCGGGGTATGCTCGTTGGATCGATTACCCCTCCAGACGAGGAAAAGATCAAAGAGCTGAGCGATAAACTGGGGATTCCGATCTGTGCGATCCCCTGCCAAATCTCGGATATTCCTGAGGTCTTCGGCTCCCTTTACGAACATCCAGCTTCGAAACAGAAGATTGGAGAGATCCTCCAAGGTCAGAATTCGATTTCGGAAGATGAACTTCAGACAGCTCTCGACGAGCAGGAATCGAGCAAACCCCGGCGGCTCGGTGAGATCCTGGTGGAACTCGGCCTGATCTCACAAGATGAACTGATGGCGGGTCTCTCTGGCCAGGAACGCAAGAACAACCCGTCCGTCATGCCTTCACTGTTGATCGAATCGAAGCTGACTGAACTGCTGCCGGAGAGTTATGCACGCCAATACGGGGTGCTGCCGCTGACGATCGCCGATGACGAATTCGCGCTCGCATCCGCAAGCGTTCTGGATGAGGCTACCGTTGCTGAATTGAAGACGATCACCGGCCGGCCAATCCGGCTCATCCCGGTTCACGCGGAAGAACTCACCGAGGCAATCGACAGGACCTACCTTCAGCGCAGGAGGTCGCGGCTCAAGGAATTGCGGCTGGGAGAGCTGTTGAGCAGTGAAGGCCTGATCACGAAGGAGCAGCTCAACGTTTGCCTCGACGAGCAGAAGAAGAGTGGACAAAAACTGGGTGAACTCCTCGTCAAGAAGGGGTTTGTCAGCGAGGATACGATCTACAGCACCCTCTCTCTCCAGATGGGTGTCGATTACCTGCGCTTTGCGACTTCGGAGATCGATTTGGAGCTTTCCCATCTGATCTCGAGACGCTTTGCGGAGCAGAATCAGGTCCTGATGCTGTCGGTAAATAAGGCCAAGCACGAACTAACTCTGGCGATGGCCGATCCACTCGACCTGAACCTCAGGGATATCCTCCAGGGGATTGTGGCCCAGCACGGTTACCGGATGCGTCCGGTGCTGGCCAGCCCGTCCAATATCCAGTCGGGCATCGCCTACACGTATCAGTCCCGGGGACTCCTGGATTCTCAGGTCGAAGTCGAAACGGTCTTCCCGGACACGTCCGGCGAAGAACTCACGACCTCCGGTGAGATGCCCGAGATGCGCCGCCTCGTGAATCAGCTCCTGTACAGTGCAGTAACCGAAGGGGTCAGCGATATTCACCTCGAGAACCTCGAGACCGAGGTCCAGATCCGCTTTCGGGTGGACGGAGTGCTCGAAGACCGGCTCACGCCGATCAGCAAACGCAATATAGCCAGCGTGATCTCACTCTTCAAGGTCGATTCGGGCCTCGACATTGCCGAACGCCGCCGTTCTCAGGACGGCGTCTTCAAGAAGCGTTTGGGCAAGGACCGCTTCATCGATTTCCGTATCAACGTGCATGCAACACCCTTTGGTGAGGATGCAGTAATCCGAATTCTCGACCGGCAGAAGAACCTGCTTCCCCTTGAGAAGCTGGGTTTCGATGAACCCACCTTCGCGAACTACACCCGGCTGGTCTCAAACCCTCAGGGGTTAATCCTGTTTACCGGTCCGACCGGCAGCGGAAAGACGACGACGCTCTATTCCACGCTGTCATTCCTCAACCAGGGGGACCGGAAGATCGTGACCGCCGAAGATCCGATCGAGTACGTGTTGAAAGGGATCTCCCAGTACCAGGTCAATGAGGCGATCGGGAACACCTTCGATGATTATGCCCGGCGGTTCCTGCGGAAAGACCCCGACATCATTCTCATCGGAGAGATCCGAGACACCAAGACAGCCAAGGCCTGTGTGAGTGCCGCCATGACGGGGCATCTCGTCTTCAGCACGCTTCATACGAACGACAGCATCGGAGTGGTCCAGCGTTTATCGGCCCTGGAGACGCCCCATTCCTCCATTGCCGACTCCCTTCTCCTCGTCGTCTCACAGCGTCTGGCCAGAAGGATTTGCACCCAGTGTCGTGAGCCGTACACCCCGGGTCAGAAACTGTTGAATGACTTCTTCCCGAACGGTGTCCCAAGTGACCTGACCTTCTATCGGGGGATCGGCTGCGAGGCTTGCCGTCTGAAGGGCTATCGCGGAAGGGTTGGCCTGTATGAGTTCTGGGAACTCAAGAACAAGACGCGCAAAATGATTTCCCAGGGCGTCTCGGAAGATGATATTCGGGAACAGGCGCTGACCGATGGTTTGCAGGTCCTGCTCTCAGACGCCCTCGTTAAGGTCAGACACAAGCTGACGACCTTGGAGGAACTCAGCCGCGTCATCTCAATCGACCAGCTCAGGCGTTACGCGGGCCTGCCGAACCTGTAGCTCAAATCACGCCTCTCACGGTCCCGACAAGAGCCCTTGATAGTCGGTCGCCTGTGCTAAATTCCCTCTTGGAGTTTTGCTTCGTAAGGGGTTGGTTCGTCTGGTCTTCCAGAGGGTAACGGTTCATATGATTTCGGAGAGAATGTGAAGGGCGGCATTTCCCATCGATCGGTCGAGTTGAGGTTGAACCTCTACGTCAGTTCAGCCCTTCTGGCGAGCTTCCCGGCGGATGTTGCACAGGAGTATGGCGTCTTCCCTCTCAGGAGAATCAACCAGGGCTATCTTCTGGCATGTGCCAGGAAGCCGTCAGCCGCATTGAGTGGAGAACTGGCTGAACGCCTGGGCTCTAAGGTTCACTGCATTTCTGCATCGACCCGGGAATTCGACCAGTTACTCGAGCTGGTCGGCGAGGCTTCGAAGATGGGCGGGCCCGGCAACGAAGCCGGCCGAGGGCTGCTGCGGGGTTCGAGTGCCGAATGGATCGGGAGCCTGCTGGTTGAGTCAGGTCTCCAGGACCTTCAGGAGATCGATATCACCCTGGCGGTCCCGGTCGGAGTGATCCAGAAGATACCTGAACAGTTGGCTCGCATCTCGAATATCCTCCCGGTCGCCCTGGTCGAAGATGAGCTCATCATCGCGGCCGGAGGCTTCCTTGAAAGCCACGTACTGCGGGAACTTCGCACCGTTTCGGGCTGCCGGATCGACCGCCTCTCAGCCAGAACTGACGGCCTCAAGGAGGCGGTCAGCAAGGCCTATGAGACTCAGGTGGCGACCCACGATCAGCCGACGATGCGACTGGGCGAAGTCCTGGTCTCGGACGGCCTGCTTTCTGAAGAGCAGTTGGACCTCTGCCTGGCGGAACAGAGCCAAAGTCGGAAACGCCTGGGCGAGATCCTGATTAAGCGGGGGTACATCTCCGAAGAAGAGACTTACCGGGCCCTGGCCGTACGCGCCGGCTGTGAATTCAGACAGTTTGAACCGTCGGAAATTGACCTCAACCTGACTTACCTGGTTTCCCGACGGTTTGCTGAGCAGAATCTGGTCCTGCCCTTTGCTCTTTCGACGGAAGGTGAACTGACCGTCGTGCTGGCCGACCCGTTCGATCTGAATGTGCGCGACATCCTCGATGGGATCGCGACACAGAGCGGGCACAAGATTCGCTCGGTGATGGCTTCTCCCTTCAACATTCACCAGGGAATCGCCTTCGCGTACGAAACAGAGGGCGTCGTCAAATCAGCGATCGAAATGCAGCCGGTTCTTCACGACCCCAATGCTCCTCACCTCGACCTGATTCCCTCACACGAAATTCCAATCATCCGAAAGATCATCAACCAGATTCTCTACAGCGGTGTTATCGAAGGTGCCAGCGATATCCATATTGAGAATCTCGAAACCAGGGCACAGGTCCGCTTTCGGGTCGATGGCGTGCTCGAATCCCGCAAGACACCTATCACCAAAGAGAATGTCGACAGCGTGATCTCGGTTCTCAAAGTGGATGCCCGTCTGGATATCGCCGAACGCAGGCGTTCCCAGGACGGCGTTTTCAAGAAACGCATCGGCCCTGACCGAGTCATCGATTTTCGCGTTAACATTCACAGCACGCAGTTCGGTGAAGATGCAGTCATTCGAATCCTGGACCGGGCCAGTACAATGCTTCCCCTCGAAGCCCTGGGCTTCTCTCCAGAAATGCTTGGGAAGTTCACGAGGTTGATCGAGAATCCTCAAGGTCTGATTCTGATCACCGGGCCAACCGGCAGCGGCAAGACGACCACGATCTACTCTACGCTCAATCACCTCAATCGGGGCAGTAAGAAGATCCTGACCGCTGAGGACCCGATCGAGTACACCCTCAAAGGGGTCTCCCAGTCACAGGTGAATGAACAGATAGGAAACACGTTCGACGAATTTGCCCGGCGGTTCCTTCGAAAAGATCCCGACATCATCTTGATAGGAGAGATCCGGGACGCCAAAACCGCAAAGGCCTGCGTCAACGCCGCACTGACCGGTCACCTGGTCTTCAGTACGCTCCACACGAACGATACCATTGGTGTTGTCCAACGCCTGAAGAACCTGGGTGTCGGCACCTCGGCCATCGGCGACTCGCTGCTTGCCGTCATCTCCCAGCGCCTGGCTCGCAAGAACTGCCCCAAATGCACGACGTCGGAGGAACCTTCAGCTGAATTGCTCAACGACTTCTTTGGGGGCAATCCGCCGAAAGGTTTTTCCTTTCGAAAGGGTTCCGGTTGCCAGGCCTGCAGGAACAAGGGTTACCGCGGCCGTTTCTCCCTCTTCGAATTCTGGGAACTCGATCCTCACACGCAGAGGATCATTGCCGGCCAGGGTTCTGAAGATGAAATCCGGGATGCTGCACTCGCTGGCGGCCTCCATCTACTGCTCGAAGACGCCCTTGCCAAGACTGCGGCCGGAGTGACGTCACTGTCTGAACTGGCGCGCGTTGTTTCCATCGAGCAGATTCGCCGCTACCGGGCGATCAACCAGGACCGCGGGAACTGAGAACCTCTTCACCCTCCCGGCACACCTCTATTCTTCGAGCGAGACCAGACCTTCGGCGGCATGAAGTTCGCGAGGGGCAGGTTCACTCAGCACATCATTCACCTGTGGATGCACCAGCGCCAGATCAGCGACCGTTTGGGGAAGAAACTCGGAATCGAGAAGGATGTCACCGTCATCAGGTCCGCCTCCACCGCTTCCGAGGTTCAGTAACTCCTCCAGGCTGAACTGCCCGGCGACGGCGGTCGCCCGTCCGACGATCAGGCCGAAGCAGGTACGCTCTCCATCGAACTCGAGCACGTACCAGTTCCAGGAACTCCTGCGGTCATAGAGGCGAACGTAGACCTGTGTATCCCTCAGTGCCGTCTTCGCATCAGAACCGATCGCTGGGATCCGTTCACGCACCTGGGTCGGGATGAGATCTGAAACCCTCATATTCCGAGTCTAAACCAGATTGCCCCCGGCCGTTGGAAGCCTACGCTTTCCACGGCGGTGTCGAGGGAAGAAGACTCTCGAACTCCTTTTCCAGGGCCGCCCGATAATCCGCCGAATAGGTCCCAGCCTTCAGACGATCGCAGGCCTCCTTAAAGAACCGATCCCAGGAACCCTCTTCGTGTCCGGGATTGACCGGGAAGAAAGCCACACCGTTGGCGTTTGCCGCCTTGCGATCACCCGGTGCATCACCAATCATCAAGACCTTCGCCTTGTCATACTTGCCGTCGGTCGCCAGTTTCAGATGTTCGGCTTTGCTGCCCATCTCCTGGCCGGCGATAACTCGGGTAAATTTGGCGATACCATGCTCTTCCCATTCGCGACGCAGGGCTTCGAGCGGGGTCGCCGAGCAGACGATGACATCTGCCCAGTCAGAAAGCTTTTCCAGGCTCTCCCGAACCAGCGGGAACGGGGGCACACCATAGACCATCTCGGCAATCGCCTCATTGACGGCCACGCTCCAGCGCAAAGCCTGTTCGAGAACCGGATCACCCGTCTTCCCGACCAGGGCCTCCAGAACGGGGTTCCCCAGTTTCGTCTCATTCTGGATCCAGTCTCTCAAGGACCGGGCCTCCGGAATCTTTACTCCTCGCTGCTGGACATCGGGCCACTGCTCGAGCAGATCAAAGACCATCGTCAATGCCGGAAACCGGTTGATTCCTCTCCATTTGGAGTAGAGATTGACGAACTCTGCCGCAGCCCGAACATACTTCGAAATCGCCTGCAGTTCCCAGAGATGAACGATCTTCGGAATGAAGCACTCCTTGTGCTTGATCTCCATCGTGTCAAACGCACACCCATCTGAATCGATTGCTACCAGGAACTCCTTCCTGGGTTGAAGATTTCGCAGTTCACTCTGAGGATCCATTGGCACTCCTTAATTCTCTGTTCTCAACCATTCTACCGATGTCCCACCGGGGTATACTTCGGCAACCGGGGCTCAGCAAAAATCCTTTCCAGTCTCGCAAAGCGCTGGATTCCATTCCGGAGAGGAACACTGACCCAATCCTCCCCGATCAAAGGCCTGGCGTAGCGGACAAAGTCATCGGTTACATCGACCTTGTTCTTCGCAATCCATTCCTTCGGGAATTCCCGTTCCGAGTTCGCCACCTCGACGAGCGGGACCTTATCATACATGATGCTGTAGATTGGACCGGGCTTCCGGATCAGCGTCGACATAAATCCGCTTCCCTCTTCAACGGCAATCCGAACAGCGTTTTCGCCCACCTTATAGGCTTCTTCCAGATCGACGGTCGAAGCATAGGCCATCGTATCCCTCTGATCGGTTCCCACCGTCTGTCCGCGGGCCGATCCACGAGCGTTCAATCCCACCCGGTTAAGGTGATTGACGACCAACTGCTGGGCCGTCACCTGGCTGGCACTGAATTCGGTATGCCCGAAGGAATCCTTCGATGCGCCCACATCCCCGACTTCAAACCCTTCACTGATGACGATGATTGACCGGCCTCTTTCCTTGAGCTGATCATTCACTCGATCGGTCAGCTCCAGCAGGCCGAGGCCCGATTCGGGCATGTAGATCTGCATCGGCATCTCGCGATCGGGGTCCGCCAGGCGCGCAGCGGCCGGAATAAATCCAATCTTGCGTCCCATGACCTGGATGACGATGACCGGGTCCGCCGGACTCGATCCCCGGTTCTCTTCATCAATGTTCTGCAGGTTACAGGCCCAGTAACGGGCCACACTCCCATAACCCGGTGTGTGGTCGACGAGCTTGAACTCCGAATCCCCCACATCATTGTCAATGGTCTTGGCGACACCGACAGCCACCAGATCGAGGCCCCGCTCCGCAGCGAGTTCGGCAACCTTGTGCGCCGTATCCATCGAATCATTGCCACCGATATAGAAGAAGTAGCCCACCTCATGGGCCTTGAACACCTCGATGACCCGCTCGAAGTCCTCTTGATGATTGCTTTTGAGTTTGTAACGACAGGTTCCGATCGAACCCGCCGCGGGTGTCGTTCGGAGCAACTGGATCTCTTCATCCGGCTGAGCAGAAAGATCCAGGAGTTCCTCCCGCAAGGCACCCAGGATCCCGTGATACCCGCCGTAGACGGAGCCGAACCGTTCCGGATAGCTCCGACAGGCGTTGACAATCCCTCGGAGGGAGTTGTTGATAACGGGAGAAGGCCCTCCTGACTGGGCCACGAACACATTCCGATTGCTCTTCTTCATAGCCAACTCTGCGTCCTTCTTTCTGTTAGTCTCCGACCGTTTCCCAGTGGGTGTGGAAGAACTGACCCCGCTCGCGGTCAACCCTCTCATAGGTGTGCGCACCGAAGAAGTCCCGCTGCGCCTGCAACAGGTTCGCCGGCAGACGTGCTGTCCGATAACTGTCGTAATAGGCCAGGGCACTCGAAAACGCCGGAACAGGAATGCCCCATTCCGCGGCCCGAGCCACCACGGTCCGCCAGGCGGCCTGATTCTCATGGATAGCTGCGCTGAAGTACTCGTCAAGCAGGAGATTTTCGAGCGCGGCATTCCGCTGGAAGGCCTGCTTGATCTTGGAAAGGAACTGAGCCCGAATGATACAGCCCTCCCGCCAGATCGAAGCAATCTCGCCAAACGCGAGATCGAAACCAAATTCGTCGGAGGAAAAACGCATTAGCTGAAAGCCCTGCGCATAAGAGCAGATCTTCGAGGCGTACAGCGCTCGACGAATCAACTCCACCATCTCCGCTTTATCACCAGTAAACTCGATTGGACCGGGCCCCTCCAACATGGACGAAGCCGCCACCCGTTGCTCTTTCAGTGCGCTGACCGTTCGGGCAAAGACCGCCTCGGCGATGGTGGGGGCTGGAGCACCGACATCCAGCGCAATCTGGCTGGTCCATTTTCCCGTCCCCTTCTGTCCCGCCGTATCCAGAATCACGGCGATCATCGGCTTTCCGGTTTCGGGATCGCGATTGGCCATGATATGGCTGGTAATCTCAATCAGGTAGCTGTTCAACTCGCCCTGGTTCCAGCTCTTGAAGATTCCGTGCATTTCATCGGCGGAAAGACCCAGCGCCCTCTCCATCAGCAGGTAGGCTTCACAGATCATCTGCATGTCGCCGTACTCGATTCCGTTGTGGACCATCTTCACGAAATGGCCGGCGCCACCCGTTCCGATCCACTGACAGCACGGTTCCCCATCCTCGGCCTTGGCGGCAATCGCCTGCAGCACCGGTTTGACATGTTCCCAGGCCTTCGGCGAGCCACCGGGCATGATCGAAGGTCCCAACAGTGCCCCTTCCTCGCCGCCGCTGACTCCGGTTCCAATGTAAAGAATCCCCTTCTCTTCCATTTCACGATGCCGGCGCACCGTGTCCTTGAAGAAAGAATTCCCGCCATCGATCAGGATGTCTCCAGGCTTCAGGAGCCCGGTTAAAGAGGAGATAACTTCATCCACAGGTTTGCCCGCCGGAACCATCATCATGATTCTCTTCGGCGAGTCGAGCCCATCCACCAGATCGGAGAGAGAAGCGGCAAC
This sequence comes from Acidobacteriota bacterium, assembly GCA_020350445.1. Lineage (GTDB taxonomy): Bacteria > Acidobacteriota > UBA6911 > RPQK01 > JAPXNP01. Next base: position 3,923,535 of record CP070717.1, read on the forward strand.
ACGCATGTTCTTTCCCGCGAACAGATCCTGCGCTTCACCCCGCTTTTCCTCTGACAGATCAAACCCCGCAACCGAGAATCCCCGGCTCTCCATGTTGAGAGCCAGATTCCGTCCCATCACACCGAGTCCTACTACTCCAATAAACTGCTTATTCATCCCCTCAACCTTTCCAGAGCATTGTGCTCTTAACGTGTCAATTTCGAAGCGAACGTGCCCAAGAATATAGCCCACGTCAACAGTGAGAACAACGGTCTTAATTTTGGTGGACCTTGTCCGAATCCTTCTGTTACCGTGATACCCATGAAATCAGTCAGAATTGCCTTTTACTTGTTTGCCCTGATTCTCGTATTCTCAAGCGTTCCTTCTCTAGCCCAGGATGACGATGGCAAGCTGCGCATCATCGTATTTGGGGCCCATCCCGATGATCCGGAAAAGGTCGGTGGAACAATGGCCAAGTTCGTTGAACAGGGTCATAAGGTCCGCCTGATCTCAATGACCAACGGAAATGCCGGACACCAGGAAATGGGTGGAGGCCCGCTGGCCTGGAGACGCTACAAGGAAACACAGTGTGCCGGAGCTGCTATCGGTGCGGAATACATCGTGATGGATAACGACGACGGGAAGCTCATGCCCACCCTCGAAAACCGCGAAAAGGTGATCGCCCAGATTCGGGAGTGGAAAGCCGACGTGGTCATCTCTCCGCGGCCGAATGATTATCACCCGGATCACCGCAATACCGGCCTGCTTGTCCGTGATGCTGCCTACATGGTGACCGTCCCGAACATCGTTGCCTCGGTCCCCCATCTGCGGAAGAACCCCATCTTCATTTATATGTCGGACCGGTTCACGCAGCCCTCACCCTTTGACCCAGATATCGTCGTTGCGATCGATGAGATGTTAGAGAAGAAGATCGACATGTACCACTGCCATACCTCTCAGATGTATGAGTGGCTGCCTTACAACGCCAACATCCTGGACCAGGTTCCGGAGAGCGACGCCGATCGGCGCGAATGGATGGCCAGCCGAAGGATGCGCCGGTCCAACGCTGAAAGGTACACGGAATTGCTGACCGAACTCTACGGTGAAGAAAAGGCCAAGTCGATTCAGCACGTTGAGGCTTTCGAGGTCTCGGAATACGGATCTCAGCCCAGTCTGGAAGAACTCAAGAAGCTCTTTCCATTTTTCAATTAGGCTGGACCCTGCCTCCCTGGGGCAGAGCCAGAGAAGAGATTCAGCCCACAGAGGACACGGCCCTCTGCCGGTAGCCGTCGCCTGGAGCACGGATAGGAATCGGTAGCGTCTGTGTGATCTGTGGGCTGTTTCGTCCGGAACTACTCCAGCATCCGAATCCGGATGTTGCGGTACGCAACCGGGCCATGATCCCCTTGAACCATCAGTGGGCCCAACGCCTTCTCATCCTCGAAGGTACTCGCCCGCGTCGGCCCTGTCAGTTCGACATCTTCGTGAACCACCGCCCCGTTGTGCACAACCTTGACGAAACGAGCGTTCTCCACCTTCTGTCCCGATTCGTCAAAGCGAGGTGCCCGGAAGACCACGTCAAAGGTCTGCCATTCCCCCGGGGGACGGCTTGCGTTGACCCGGGGAGGATGCCCCTCATACCCCTCCTGGCTTTCTTCGATCCAGCGCTGGTAAATGCCTCCGCAGTCTGAAAACGTCGGCTCTTCCACCTCCCAACTGTCGAAGACCTGGACCTCGTAGCGGGATTGGAAATAGACACCCGAGTTCGAACCCCTGGCGACCAGGAACTCGACATGCGCTTCGATATCCCCGTGTTCTTTCCGGCTGAGCAGATCCACCGTAATCCCGTTCGGGCCGTTGATCAGCACGCCCTCCCCTTCTTTCGGTGCCAACAACTTCTCATCATCGGACCGGAGTGCAGCATCTCCCGCCACCAGCCACTCGCCCGTCTCTTCCTGCCAGTCCGCCAGACCAGCGGCGGTCAAATCGATCCAGGCCGGGGCAGCCTCTTCGGTTAATGCCGGGGCTGGTTCACCTTCGCTCTGAGTCGGCACCTCTACGGAACCACACCCCCAACTCAACAACAGCAAAAAGACAGCTGATGCGACACCTTTCATCTCTCTTTACCTCCGTGGACGTGACAATTCATCAACCGTAAGCCTCTGCGGCACACCATTCGGGTCGGTTTAGAGATATCACAGAACCGGAAAATAGCCTAAGGGAGCTTCAGGCCAGACAGGCCCAGGGAGAACCTTCGCCAGGTTTGCTGCCGGAAAGGCCGTTCAAGCCTCTACGCTCAGAAGGGCATCGAGTTGCTTGCGGATCTCTCTGAAACTGGTGAAGGTGTAGTGGGCTATCCCCTGCCGAGAGCAATGCTCTGAAAGGAAGAATCCTGAACGGGCAAAAAGGATATCGGCATAGGGCACCGCCGAGACATCCGAGGTGCCGTCCCCAATGAAAACCAGCGGTTTTTCCCTCGATGCCGCCGCCAACAGATGCTTTTTGTCGTTCCGCTCATCCCGGCGATAACGCCAGCCCGCCGGATCAACGGTGACCGGATGAGCGAAAACAGGAACGCCAAATCGACCGACGTAGTGTTCCACCACCGGAGCCATCCCCGAACTGACGATCGACAGAGGAAAGTTCCGCTCTGAACACCAGGTCACGAAGGCTGGAAAGTCAGGATCGATCCAAACCGACTCATCCAAAGCACTCACCGCTTCAGCCCAGGTCGCTTTGACGGTTTCCAGCTCGCGCTCGATGGCTTCGAACACGGTGATATCGCCCCTCTTGATCGCCTCGAGAATGTCCAGGCGAAACTGCTCGCCTGCACCAAAGGTCTCCGTCAAGAAGACAATCGAATCGCGGTTCGTGATCGTGCCGTCGAAGTCACAGAAGATCTGCATATCGAGGCACAAGGTAACATAGATCGATCCCGCTTCGGGAAAAGGGCAACCGCCATCCACTCGGAACTGACGGTTGCCGAAGGTCAACAAAAACGTCAGCGGATTTCCAGCAGTTCCGGCTCAGCCGGCATCTGTGCAAATCCCGGATAGGCCTCCATTCCATGTTCACCCAAATCGAGACCTTCCCGCTCCTCAGCCGCCGAAACACGAATCCCAACCAGGAGTTTCAACCCCAGCCAGAACATAGAGCTGAAGGCGACGACAAGCAAACCGATCGTGATGATTCCAGCTAACTGGACGAAGAACTGGCGAAATCCTCCCCCCACAAAGAGGCCACTTCCGCTGGCAAAAAGGCCTACGGCCAGCGTTCCCCAGACCCCATTGACCAGGTGTACACTGATGGCCCCGACTGGATCATCAACTCGAATCCAGTCAAAGAACAGCACCGCGAAGACCACCAGGGCTCCACCAATCATGCCAATCAGCACCGAACTCGCGATCGAGACAGAATCGCACGGTGCGGTGATGGCAACCAGTCCGGCGAGAGTGCCATTGAGAATCATGCTTAGATCGGGTTTCCCGAGGACCAGCCACGCCGTGATCGTCGCCATCAAACAGCCGCTGGCAGCCGCCATCAGGGTATTGACCGAGATCACCGAAATCGCCTCAGGATCGGCAGCCATCGTACTGCCCGCGTTGAAGCCAAACCACCCCAGCCAGAGGATAAAGGTTCCGAGAGTCGCAAAACTCAGGTTGTGACCGGGAAGCGCCCGAGGAGTCCCATCGGGCGCGAACTTCCCTTCCCTTGCCCCCAGAAAAATCGCCCCCATCAAAGCCGCCCAGCCCCCGACACTGTGAACGACTGTCGAGCCGGCAAAATCAGCGAAACCTAGCTCAGAAAGCCATCCGCCACCCCAGACCCAATGTCCTCCAATGGGGTAGACGAACGCCACCAGTAAGAATGAAAAGACGATAAAAACGCCAAACTTGATACGCTCAGCCACCGCTCCGCTGACAATAGTCGCTGCGGTTGCCGCGAAGGCCAACTGAAAGAAGAACTTCGCTGTCAAAGGTACCCCTGCCCAGGCCAGGGAGGAAAAGACGCCTGTATAACCCTGATCGGTCATCGGACTGTTATCCGGTCCGACCAGGAACCATCCCGAGGTACCGAACAGGAAGTTCCCGTCGCCAAACATCAAGGCAAAACCAACGGCCCAGAAAGCGATTGCCGAGACGGAGAACACAACGAAATTCTTGGCCAGGATGTTCACGGCGTTCTTTGCGCGGCAAAAGCCGGTTTCGAGCATCCCAAACCCCGCATTCATGAAGAATACGAGACAGGCAGCCAGAACGACCCACAATGTATCCAATGCAACTTTGGTTTCCACACTCATTTTGGATCTCTACCCTTCCTTTACTAGTAATCTGAATTTCAGAACCGGACCCATGGCCCGCTCTCTCCCTCGCAGAAAGGAATTGCAGTATCCGTACCAGACCGAAGGTGGGCTATTAATGAAATTCCATCTCCTGTTTTTTCAATAACTAATAGGATTTTAGAAATTCCGCTGACAACGACAAAAATGTCAAGACAACGGTTAAGAAGTGACAAAAATGTAGGGAAATTCAGCGAGACCGGCCAAGTCAGCCGGCGAGAGCCGAGTGTGGAAAAACGAAGGCCTCGGGGTTCAAAGCCATCCTGAATCAGCAAATCCGGGGT
>CP070717.1:3928236-3931008 GCA_020350445.1 Acidobacteriota bacterium
AACAAACAGGTCTCTGTTGACATATTCGCGTTGAGTGAAGCGTCTTCTGACGAGGGCCGAACTGCCGCAGCGATTCAAAACGATCTGCAGGTTTCGAGCACCTTCGCGGAAGGTGATGAGATGGGACTTGCTGTCTCAGGGCGAGGAGCCGGTTATACGGAATGGCAAGAGGTTATTGCCCCGATTAACAAGATCGATGCCGAAGTCCACCGAGGGGGTGACTTCCGAGTTGACGTTGTAGTCAGAACCCTCGGAGTTGGGCATTTCTTTCCCGGTGGAACGGTGGATGCTTACGATGTCTGGGTCGAACTCAAAGCTGAAGACGAAACGGGAAGGACCTTCTTTTGGAGTGGATTCGTTCCGGAGGATGAACATGGAAGGAAGGGGCCTGTCGATCCTTCCGCCCATTTTTACCGTTCTCGGATGTTGGATGAACGGGGCAATCCGATTAACAAGCGTAATGCCTGGGCTACGCGAAGTGTGGCCTATGTTCGTCTCATCCCCCCGGGAGCAGCCGATACGGTGCACTACCGGATTCATGTCCCGGAAGATATTGGGAACACGATCAAGCTTACGGCCCGAGTGAATTACCGAAAGTTCAACTGGTGGAACACCCAGTGGGCCTATGCCGGCGAAAGGGACCCCAACGATCCGGATCCAGAGGTATCCAGTGGTTACGATTCTGGCGGCTGGGTGTTCACAGCCGATACGTCCACTGTTTCAGGAGAGCTTAAAGAGATTCCAGATTTGCCGATTACTGTCATGGCCGAGGCGACCACCAAGATCAGGGTCGCGGATACCAAGTTAAAGGCGCCAAACTTAGGCTCCGTTCTCGAAAAGGAGGACCTTCTGCGCTGGAACGATTATGGAATAGGTCTCCTTCTCCAGGGAGACCTGAAGGCGGCAGAACAGATCTTTCTCAAGGTCACGGAAATCAGCCCTGAATATGCGGATGGATGGGTCAATGTGGGCCGGGCACGCTTGCTCGAGGGTCGGACGGACGAAGCGCAGGAGGCGCTCAAAACAGCTCTTGAATTGAATCCCGATCTAGCTAAGTCCCATTTCTTCCTCGGGCTGACTTTCAAGAACCAGGGCGAATACGAAGTCGCCTTGCAGCATTTTCTGATAGCTTCCGAGCAATACCCAAGAGATCGCGTGGTACTCAATCAGATCGGACGGATCCTTTTTCTTCAGCGCGAGTTTGAACAGGCCATCACTCTCTTCCAGAAGGTTCTAGCAATTGACTCCGAAGATCTTCAGGCCCATTACAACCTGATGCTCTGCTATCGAGCTCTCCGAAATGCCGAATTAGCAGAACATCAGCAGGCACTCTACCTACGATTCAAAGCGGACGAGGATGCTCAAGCGATCCTTGGGCCATATCTGCGAGAACACCCGCACGACAATAATGAGCGTCAGGCTGTCCACGAACATCGCAGCTTTCCGATTGAGGGGAAACCCATGCACGCCACGGGTACTTTCTGAAGTACAGCCCAACGTCCAGTCAAGCTTGAGGACTCCAACTATGAAACGACTTCTGCTACTCGCGATTTCAATACAGTTCACTGCGGTTACCTGGGGTCAGGTGACTTTTAGAGATGTCACGCATCAGGCGGGCATCAACTTCACCCACAACAACGGGGCGAGCGGAAAAAAATTCCTGCCCGAAACGATGGGCTCCGGTGGAGCATTCCTCGATTACAACGGTGATGGCTGGCTGGATATCTTCCTCCCTAACGGGATGGATCTGGGAAAGTCTTCCAAGAGGAGTCTCCCCGCACTCTTTCGCAACAACCAAAACGGCACCTTCACGAACGTCACCCAGGCAGCCGGCCTGGGGTCTGAGTTCTATGGCATGGGAGTGGCGGCGGCCGACTACGACAATGATGGAGATGTCGATCTTTACGTAACGTCCCTCGGGAATGACCGGTTCTACCAGAATCAGGGTGATGGAACTTTCCGAGATGTCACCAACTCTTCAGGGTTGGGAAATCCCTCCTACGGGACTAGTGCCGCGTTTCTCGATTATGATCGGGATGGGCATCTGGATCTCTTTGTCGCCAACTACGTTCAGTGGTCAGTCGAGAGTGATATCCGCTGCACCCTGGACGGCCACACCAAGTCGTACTGCACTCCGGAACCCTACAAGGGTGCTACGCCCAGACTTTATCGGAACCTCGGAAACCGCCGATTCAAGGAAGTCACGGAGGAGGCGGGCCTGCTGGATAACACGAACAAAGGGCTCGGAATTGTAGTCTTCGATTACAACATTGACGGTTGGCCTGACCTAATGATGGCGAATGATACCCAGCCGAACAAACTCTGGGAGAACCAGGGCAATGGGAGGTTTCGGGAAATCGGGGTCCTAGCCGGGATCGCATTCAGTGAAGACGGTGTCGCCCGCGGTGCGATGGGCATCGACGCGGGTGATTATGATCGATCGGGATACCCGAGTGTAGTAATTGGGAACTTCTCCAATGAGATGATCTCGCTTTACCACAACGAACGTTCCGGGTTCTTCATTGATGACGCTCCGACTTCGGCAATCGGACCGGCCAGCCTGCTGAGCTTAACGTTTGGGTGCTTCTTCTTCGACTTTGACCTCGACGGGTTTCTCGACATCCTGACGGTCAATGGGCATGTTGAAAACGAGATCGCGGCGGTCCAAAAAAGGGTCACTTACAAGCAGCGTCCGCAGCTCTTCCGCAACCTGAACGGAAAGACATTCCAGGATGTAACTGCTCAAATGGGGACGGAGTTCAACGCCCCACG
>CP070717.1:3931108-3940823 GCA_020350445.1 Acidobacteriota bacterium
ACCCGTGCACTTGGTACCCAGGAAGAGACAAGCTGGAAGCTTGTCGTACCCAATCCTCTGGGGTGGCTTGTGGTGGCAGGAGACAAGCTAGAAGGTTGTCGTACGGGTTGGGATCATTCGGCGGGCGCGCAGCAGGCGGTTGGCGTTGCCTTCGGAGTAGATGGGGGAGTCGGGGTCCAGGCTGTTGATTTGAACGAATCCAGGCGTGGCGTGGATGTAATCCCCGTTCTGCAGGTAGATGGCAACATGGGTAATGCGCTCCGGAACTGTTTCGCTCGCCTTTCGACCGAAGAAAAGCAGATCACCCCGCTTGAGTTCTCCGAAACCCGGATCCAGGTCAACGGGTTCGCCCTGCCGCGCCTGCTGATCGGCGTCTCTCAGAAGCTGGAAGCCATTCAGGGCGAAGACTGTCTTGGAGAAACCCGAACAGTCGAATCCCTTGGCCGAAGTTCCCCCCCAGAGATAGGGGACTCCGAGGAATCTTCGGGCGGTCAGTTCCACAGACTCTCCTGTCAGCTGACGGGATTCCCTCCACTCCGGCAGGGGGCTGACTCCGGCCGCTGGCAGGATTCCTTCCCTTCCATCAGGGAGTTGAACTCTCCACGAGTCTCCGTCCTTTCCAGCATTGACGAGGGTGTCGCCGACAACAACGTCGCAGACCACCGATGCGGAATCGGAAGCGTCAGACCAGACAGTGCCCGCCGGTACTGTAAAGATCACTTGAGGCTGGAGTTCCCAGGAAACCAGTTCGTCCGCACTCTTGAGGGACATGACAGCGCCTTCGAGCCAGCCGAGGTAACGGTCCGGACCCTGGACCAGGTACCATCCTCCCTCCTTTCGAAGCAGGGTCATGCGAGTACCCATCAACGCCTGGGTGACCAGTTCGGCTGAATGGGCGGGATGTCTCCTCAGGTTTGCCACAGAAACGGTCACGATGCCGGCCACCTGATCGCCAATCGAGCTGTCGGGCAGAACGCGGATCTGGTTTTCCACCTGCAGCCCGAGTGCCTCCAGTCTGTCGATAACCGACTCGGCCCACTCCACCTGTCCGACGTCTCCTGTCAATGAAACTCTGGAACCTGAACGGGTGGCATCAATAGCAAAGATCTCCAAGCGTGTATCGGTGGTCGATTCATCGGCGACCGTTTCGATCGCCTCCGTGATCTCCCTGTCCCGATCCGGAGCTGAACAACTGGCAAGTAACCAGATTCCCAGGGCGAAGAGAAGCGGTGATCGTCCGGCAGCACTCGAAATTCGCATATGTGTTGATCCTCCTGATAGATCTTAGCAGTGACGAAGTGACGAAGAAGCCTTTGCGATCTTTCACTGTTCGAACGCTAGCCGATTGACGAGAATCGTAAAGGGTTACCGGGTTCCTGGGACAAGCTGGAAGCTTGTCGTACGACAACCCTCTGGGTTGTCTCCTGGGCCACGCACAGCCGCACTTGGTATCCAGGAAGAGACAAGCTGGAAGCTTGTCGTACGACAACCCTCCGGGTTGTCTCCTGGCCCCCCGCAAACCCGTGCACTTGGTACCCAGGAAGAGACAAGCTGGAAGCTTGTCGTACTTGGGGTGCGTTCATTCAAGCTTGACTGTCTGAGTTCGGGTACCGGCCCAGCGCGAAGTGTATTCAATATTGAGTTCACCCGTACCTGAGACCAGGAACTGGTGTTCGACCTTGCCAAAGCCGGGCACAACCGTGAATTGCAGTTCAGGGCGGTGCTCCTTGTAGGTGACGTTATCACGGAAGGCATCGTTGAGAAGCCCTCCGGCCACGACCTGGACCCCGGAGCCCGTCGCTTTCAGGAAGTCCTTTGGATAGAGTTTGCGGTTCTGGGAAAGCCTGCTCATTGTCGGCAACGCCTTGGAGTTGTGCAGGCGGGTCCGTACGCGGAACAGGTTTTCGCTGAGCTCCTTGACCTCGATGACCTCGAGTTCCACCTCTGGAGTCTGTTTCGCCGAGAATATGATTGCCATGGCATTGCGGTGGACCAGGTCTCTGAGCATGAATGGGGCCGGCAGCCGCGAGCTGAACTTCACCCAACCGCCGATTTCGATCTCACCATAAGTCGGGTGATTGTATGGTGCCCAGGGTTTGTAGAGCTCGCCCTGGACGAGGTGGTCATTGAACTGAATCCTTTCGCGGGCCATGTCATTCGATTCACCAAAGTCCATATCCCCATCACTGTCCCCGGCTCCGCTTCTCTCTTCTTCCTCTCTGCTTTTGAAGGTTTCTGACGAGGACTGAAAGAGTTCGGCCACAAAGCCGAAAGCCCCGTTACAGTTCACCATCCACTCCAGAGAATCTCCGTAAGTCGAGTAGAGATCCTTCCAGCTGATCATGTAGCGATACCCCGGGGTTATACGTTCAGCCTGCTGTCCCAGGTAGTCGTAGACCGCAATATCTTCTCTCGGGAACTCCCCCTGGCCTTTCTGGCTGGGCCCCCGAAGGAACATACCCCCAGAGTTGTGGAGGGTCCAGGCGAGGGTCAAGTTTGGCCGCTTTCTGGCAAACTGGGCGATCGCCTTGATCCCGGTTCCGGAGAATGGATAATCGCCGGCACCGCTCTGGACGTATTCGGGCATCCAGTCATAGCCCCAGTTACGGTTCGGATCGACATAGCCCTCAGCATCCTCGTTGACCCGGCCATCGCCGTCATTGTCGAGACCTTCCCGTCCCAGCAGTGTCCATTCACCCTGTTCCCCGGGTTTGATACGCACCATCAGGCGTGGATCGGCCGGGTCGGTCTTGTACTCGCCGAAGGGATCCTTCTTGCGCATCTGGCAGATATTGCCATCGCCGTCCAGGTCATCGGGGAAGTCCTCATCGTAGAGGCCGTCCCGATCATCGTCCTTGGGTCGTCGCAGGCCACGGTTACTACTCGAAGTGTTCGCGTCACTGAAGAAGTGGAAGCGACCATCGACGTTCACAATCGGGATGACGTAAAAGCAGTTTTTATCGATGAGCTGAGTGACCTCATCGTTCTTGCCGTACTTTCCGAGCAGGTAGTCGAGCAGATAGAGTGCGACTTCTGTCGCCTGAAGTTCGTTCCCATGGATATTGGCGTCGATCCAGACTCCGGGCTTTTCGAGTTCGGCGCCGGTCTTAGGATTGTTCAAGGTAAACGCATAGAGATCCCGGCCTTCTTCGCTTTGACCGATCACTTCGACGCGAGTCATTTCTGGATATGCCTGGTGCAGGGCATTGAGTGCTTCGATCACCATGTCGTAGGTGTAGTAGTAATCGAAGCGGAGTGGCACGGTGATTTCGGGTGCCGTTGCCTGCGCTAATGGGCTTAGGGATAGGAGTACGGCAAAGATCGCGGAAAGGAGAACTCGCTTCATTGGGCACCTCCCAGTTCGACAACAGCTTGATCTGACCATGAGGTTTCGGTTCTGGCCTTGATTTCGACATTTGTCGGGTCGTTGACTCGAATAATCCATTTGACCTGTGTTGTACCGTTTCCTTTGATCGAGTTGATGAGGCTTCGCTGCTTTCCTTCGATGACCTCCATACCCTCGCCGCTTATTGACACAACCACCGGCATGATGCGCTCGTTGCGAGTTCCCATTGCGGTGGGGTAGGGCAGATAGCCGGTGTTTTCAATCCAGGCTCGAATGCGGTAAAGACCGGCACCCAGGGACTCCGCTTGTGTCTTGCCGATCTTGATTCGGGCCATCTTCCCAGCGATCTCGAAGATCCAGGGGACCTGGCCTTCAAGGAGTGAGTTGAGCATTGCCGGGGGGGGAGTCGTCTCCGCGAAGGGGCGTGCTCCGCCTATCTCGACCTCTCCGAGAGTGGGGTGCTGAAAGGGCGTCCAGGGAAGGAACCCTGTCCCGTCAAGGGTGCTGTCGGAAAAGGCCAGAAGTGCCTTCTCCCTGGGATCAGCCCCCTCTTCATCGGGTGGTTTGGGCCGATTCTTCAGCATCTCCGCCATCCTCTTAGTGGTCATCATCCCACCTTCCAGGGCTCCGATGACCTGCTTAGCTGTAAAGCCACCGGGTGCCTTCACGGACTTGAGGAAGGTATCGATCTTCTCTTCGCCCAGGGCGATGAATTCTTCATTGGTCATCTGCTCCAGCTTTTCTGGAGTGATTTCGGGTTCTTCCTTCTTGCCGCTTTCCGGTTCGGGCAGGGTCCAGAAATCAAGACTGAAGGACGGTACTCCCAGGTGGTAGTACGCCCAGAGTTCAAAGGACCCATCTCTGGCGTCTGCGGACTCCAGCCGTTTCTTGTCGAGGCCCTTCTCCTTCAAGTACTCCTTGTATTGTTCGGAAAGCTCTTTGTAGAAGTTGAGATCGTCCGGAAGGGGATTTACGACAGCCCCGAGGCCGAGAAAGCTTGCGACCATCGACTCGGTCAGTTGCATCCCCGCAGGGACGTAAGGCTGCATGAGTTCAATGATCTCGTCCATGGAGTAAGTCCGGCTGGTATCGACTCCGAACCGTTCTCCAATGCGCTCTGGAATCCTGATCTTGTCGAGATCGGCTTCTCCTCTGCGGCCTCCTTTGGGTGGCACCAGGCAGGAATTGGTATCTCCCAATGTGAAGACCAGACCGATCTCACGATGCTCCATGATGAATCTGATCAGGTTGTAGCTTTCGTCCTCACTTCCCGCCCACGGTCCCCCGGTTGCCGTATGGGCTTTGAAGAGGTGGGGGAAGTTGATTCCTATATTGACTCCTCCTGGCGGATCCTCGTTATATTCGCCATCTTCATCGTTGTCGATTCCCTCGGCGTAGAGCTTATAGATCCCTTTTTCACCTTTGAAGGAGTCCGCCCTCTTCATTAGCCTGTCCTGTCCTTCAATGGGGATCCACTCGCCCTCCGGATCTCTGACTCGCATGGATGAGATGATCCCGTCATCATTCAAATCCTCGAAACCATCTTCATCGGTCTGATCATCGAGATCGTCGTTGTGGGGCCGGCCATTTCTGGAATCGACCCTCAAGGGCTGCGAAAAGAAGGCTGCAGCGGCATCGGGGTTTCCAGACGGCAGGACATACCAGGTCTTGTCCTGCCTGATTTCGGGCTTGGCGATGATCTCCTGAATCAGCTGGAGTGCGGCTTCTGTTGAGATCGGGATCGTCCCTTCCATATTCGCCGCAACAAAGACAGCGGGTACTGACCTGTCTTCAGCTGTGATCTCGGGACCCAGTTCGAGCATGGCTACCTCCCTGCCACCCGGGCTGCTGGAGAGCCGGTGCAGCCGGGTGAACCCTGAGTGGACTTGGGAAATGCCCTCCAGGTAGGCCACCACCTCTTCTGGGCTGTGATAACGGTCAAAGGAAATCCCATCCTGTGCAGCGACCAGCGAGAAAGGCGTCGCGAGAAGGGTAATAAACAGAGCGATGCGAGTCCTCTTCTTCATGTGCACCTCAATGATTGCTTTCGTTTGGGATTCTATGGGTGCGACTGTTGTGATTCAAGTCCTCGAGTGTGCAGTGGATCGACGGGATCTCGAAGGGGCAGGAATCGGATGGCCGGAGTTTTTGTGCATAATGACCGGAACGTTTACCGTGGATGGAGGCCAAGTGCGACGAATGATCATGAAGGACTTCAAGTCAGGCTATCTCTTACCCTTTGCACTTTTATCGGCGCTTTTGACAATGGGGGCTTGCGAATCGACTTCGAATGAACCGAAGTCCTCTCAGGTCGACAGTATCTTTTCAAGTTGGGATTCTACGGACAGCCCGGGCTGTGCCTTACTCATCTTGCGCGATGGGCAGGTGCTGTACGAAAAGGGTTATGGAATGGCCGATTTGGAACATGGGATTCCGATCGGGCCTGATACGGTTTTCTATACGGGTTCGGTTTCAAAGCAGTTTGTGGCAATGAGCCTGCTGCTTCTTGAAGAGCAGGGCAGGCTGTCGCTGGATGACGATATGAGAACCTATCTGCCGGAATTTCCCGACTACGGGGAAGTCATCACCCTGCAGCACCTGGTCTATCACACGAGTGGGATTCGGGACTATCTCGAGTTGTGGCTGATGTCTGGAAGGAACTATCTCGATGAGATTCCAGAGATGGCCGCGTACGAGATCATCAGGCGGCAGAAACAGCTGAACGTCCCTCCGGGCGAACGTCATTTGTATTCCAATTCCTGCTACTTCCTGATCCCATTGATTGTTGAACGGGTGACCGGTCAGACGTTCAATCAGTTTGCCGAAGAAAACATCTTCCAGCCATTGGGGATGAAGGACTCTCATTTTCACGATGACAATGGGCATATCATTCCCGATCGCGCGTTTGGCTATGAGAAGGGGGAACGGGGTTTCAGGGCACTACATATGCGCTTCGATCTGGTTGGATCGGGGGGCCTCTACTCAACAGTTCGTGATCTGGCCCGCTGGGATGCAAACTTTGACGATAACCGTCTGGGGAAGGGAAGCCCCGAGCTGATCGAGAAGGCACATGTGGCGGGAGTCCTGAACAGCGGCGAAGAACTGAGCTACGCTTTCGCCCTCGTAAATGGTTCTTACAGAGGCTTACGAACCGTCTCTCATGGTGGAAGCCTGGGAGGCTACCGGGCGTATTTCCTGCGATTCCCGGAACAGAGATTCTCGGTCATCATCCTCGCGAACCTGGGGGATATCGAGCCTGGGAAGCTCGCCCACCAGGTGGCGGATCTCTATCTGAGTGATCTGTATTCCGAGGAACTGCCCGGCGAGGATCAACCTTCGGGTGAAGCAACGGGCTCGACTGAAGCCCCAGTAGTCGCTGATCTGGCTCAGTTTGAAGGGGCCTACTTCAGTGATGAACTAGAGACGCGTTACTGGCTCGAAGCGAATGAAGGGAGTCTGCAACTTCGCATCGGCTGGAATGCCGTTGTCGATTTGAGTCCAGTTGCTCGTGATCGGTTCAAAGGGTCGTGGTTTGAAATCGGGTTTCTGCGAGATCCATCTGGCAGGGTTTCGAGTCTTGTTGTCGATTCCGGCCGGGTCAAAGGCTTGAGATTCGAGAGGCAGTAGGTCAAGAACAGTCAAGCCTGAGCTTCAGTCGGCTGAAGAGGCTATCAGAGTCGAAGCAAGACCCCTATGCGGGTAAGCCACCAGGTGAACAACAGGACCAGCGCCGTTATGGCCACGGCATTAGCGATCCCGAGGATCCCTCCCGAGGGCCAGAACGGCCAGAACAGGGACCAGCTGTTCGTCAGTGCCATCATCCCGCCCAGTATACTCGGCAGGATGTACGCCAGGAGTGGATTCGCTCCGACTGGCTGGAGGAATCCGGCCCATCTTTTGACCTTGAAGCTATCGATCAGTGAATAGAAGAGGAGGAGCAGGACGCAGCAGATACCTGAGGCGACGAGGGCAAATGCATCGGTTGCTCCAATCTTGCTGATGCCGTGCAGAGGCCGGATCAGAGTTCCGGCCAGCCATAGACCGGCACCAAAGAGGGCCATGAAGCGAATCCGATTGGGTTCCGAGATGTTGGCACTGGAGGTGAAGCAAGAGCCGACCAGGGTGCCCGCAATCACTATCGCCGAGTGAGTGCCGAACATTGACCCCACATGAACGTACTCCCGGATCGGTCCAAGGAATGCCAGGAGTCCGTGATGATCGCCGACCCAGAGGGCAATCATCAGGAAGAAGAGCCCCATCAGGTAGACTCTGTCCCCACGAAGCAGCAGGTAACAGAGGCTACTGTTCAGATAGGCCCAGCCGATGATCCCCAGGATTCCCCAGTACGATGTCTGAAGCCACGCGATTTCTCCGTCTCCGGTGGTAGTACGGAGCAGCGGGAGCAGAACCAAGACCATCATGAGTCCGATAGCACGCAGGATCCAGGCGAGACGCCTTTGCGGCTCGGTCCCTTTCTGGTAGTGGTTCCAGAGGAGGATGACCGCTATGAAGAAGAGCATATTCCAGACCGAGCGAGACAGCAGCGTATGCTCCTCAGCGTAGCGTTCGGAACTCGCCATGACTACTCCGAGGAAGATGAGAACTGCGCCTCGGGAAAGGATATGCGGGACGAGCTTTCGGAAAGATATCCCCGTCGACATTCTCCGTTCAAAAGCAAGTGGGATTGCAACGCCGACGATGAAGAGAAATCCGGGGAAGACAAGGTCGGTCAGAGTGTAACCATCCACACCGGCGGGGACATGGAGCAGCCATTCGGGAACACCCGGCATCCCCGGCAGGTAGTTCACAAAAACCATTGTGAGGATTACAAACCCTCGAAAAGCGTCGAGGGAGGCCAACCGTCTTTTCTTATTCTCTTTCGTCAACTTCCGAATAGCCTCCCCTTTTTGCCGCGACCTGACAGCCGCTTCTCCCCTGCTAATTCACGGAATCACAATAATCCACAATTGCGTCGAGCGTGTCGACTGCGGAATCGATGATCTCAACCAGGGAATCGACCGTCTCTCCTCTCTCCCGCTCGTTGAGGTCGTTGAGTTCATAGAGAAGTTGATCGCCAAGGTCACTCTCAGTGTCATTGCCAAGCTCGATTAGGGCATTCCCCAGGAAGCGGGTCGGTTCATCGAGCAGCTCGATCAATTCGTCAATCTCGTCGGCAGCATCGGCATCGATGCCGGTTTCGGAATGCTCGTCCAGAAAGTTGGCCAGATCGTTCCAGAGGTTGGAAACATCGTTGACTGTTTCGCAGATTTCGGCCGGTTCGGCCAGCGCCGGGCTGAGAAAGCACAGGAACATCACAAACACGTAAGCCAAGTTACGCATCGCATCGATCTCCTTCAATTGTGCGAGGGAACAAATACAGGCGAGGAAGGGAGCCTTTTGACTCCTGGTCCCACTTCCCAATGCCAGATGTAAATACGGCGGCTATTCTAGCATCAAGAGTGCAAGTTCTGATGCAAGGCTTGATGCAGAACATCCAGTTGCTCAAGCCTTAGTCCTTTTACCGATAGCCCGCACGGGCTAATTCTTCAACCGTCGCAAAGGGCGAGGAGGGATTCAGGTACTGCGCCAGGAACTTGTAAATCTTGAGCCGGATCTCCTTTGCTCTCAGCAGGTCGAGACGGTCGAAGCTGTGACCACCGGGGGCATCCTGGAAGATTTCGTACTGGAACTCTCTGTCGGCGGCCTTAAGGGCCTTGATCAAGTGTTCGACTTCGAGAACGTTCACGTCTTCGTCATTGGTGTTGGTGTGGATGAGGAGTGGCGTCTGTAGTTTTTCGGCGTGCCAGGCCGGCGAACGTTTCCGGTATTCCTCCACGTTTTCGTAGGCGGTCTGACCGATGTGGTAGTCGACCGAATAGAGGTCCCGATAACCTTGGGTCTTGTAACCCATCCGGGCGATGAGGTCACTGACCGGTACCCCCGCGTAGGCAACCTTGTAATCGTCGGGATGATTAAAAATGTTGAACAGTGTGATGAGGCCGCCATGACTCCAGCCAAGGATTCCGACCCGTTCAGGGTCGATGAAGTCGTAGTTCTCGAGCATGTAGTTTCGTCCGGCGTAGACGTCTTCGACTTCGAGTCCGCCGTAATCGATGAGCTCGTACATCTGCTTTCCATAGCCGGTACTCCCCCTGTATTCAGGGGCAATGATGACGTACCCCTGGGCAACCAACTCGCGGACGATGTGAGTGTAGTAGGTGCTGAAGTTACTGTGTACGCCCCCGTGGGGAAAGACGAGGAGCGGATGTTTTTGACTGCGATCCAGTTCCTTTGGGATAAAGATATAGGAGTAGAACTTGATCGGGTTCCCAGCGCCTTGGGCCGTGGGATTCTCTTCCTTCCATCGGG
>CP070717.1:3940923-3943422 GCA_020350445.1 Acidobacteriota bacterium
CACCGGCTTCGAACAAGGTGACTCCATTCGCGGTATCGGCGCCTCTCAAGATCGCTGTTCCTCGAACCCCGGGACCTGCTGTGACCCGGGCATAGCCAACTTCAAACGCATCCGAACCTTGCGTTGTCGTCACGATCTGCTGGCCTCGCGGAAGTTGAAAGTCGAACCGGGAACCGATCCCTTCGTCGCCGAGGTCAACATTCCAGGGGGCCCCCTCTGAAGTGAAGAATTCAACGGTGACTTCGGTGTTACTCCCGGTGTTGACGAGAACGATTTCGGAATTCAGCTGAAGGTTGCCGCCGGCGCCGTTTCCCAGGTGGGGGAAGAGGAGTGTGCCGAGTTCCGGGAGAACTGTCGCTCCGGAGTTGGCAGAAACCTGGAGGGAACTAACGTCGACGGCCTCGAAGTCAGATCCTCTGAGGGTCTTCAGCTGAGCCAATATGTCGTTGTCCCAGCGCTCATCCGGTACCCCAGAGATGTACCAGGGAGAACCGTTGTCGGCCAGAATCATGCCGTAGGTTTTCAGGGCCCGCAGGATGACCTGAACCTGGGGATCAAAGCCGGACATGTCGAACGATGCCTTGAGCCGGAACCGCTGGCCCATGGGAGGGTATTGCGATCCATTCAGGTTCGAGGCAAAGTGCCGGGCCGGCCACACGTAGGCCCTGCGCGTTTGGGGTACCGTAAAACGGACGGCATGTCGGATTTCTCCGGCGGCCACTTCTTCATAGCGGACCAGCCCGGGAAGAATCGGGAGTCCAGCGGCATCTGCCGAGGTCCATCCATCGGGCCTGAGTTCATTTGAGCCAAGATCGAAAATCGCGCCTGAGTCGGCATTCCAGCTTTTTCCATCGAACTGCAGGAATGATTTGTACAACTCGTACAGGATACAGTTGTCAGTGTCGAGCACCAGGACATGGCGATCGCCGGTACTGTTTACCCCACCTTCAATGGGTTCATCAGGGGGGACCGGGTAGGGGCCCGGCTCACTTTCGCCAACGTAGCGGAAGGAGACCGAGACGCGCTCCTGCGAACCCGGGACCGTCGTGAACGGAATGCCGATTGGCCCGCCCGTTTCCGGGGGCCAGAGTCCAGAGCCGAAATCGGGATGGAGGTTTCGATCTCTTCCGATGGTATTGACATAAGTTGTCGATTGGGGATCCACCGGGAGTGAATCCACCGGCACGTTCCATATGTTGTTCGATGGGAACACTTCGCACCCGGCAATCACCGGGCTGTTGGAGACCTGGCCGAGGAGAGCTGCAGTAGGGTTGAACATCCCGAACAAGGCTGCGAAGAAGGCGACTCGGACGATCATGCCGGCAAGTCTAGGGGAATTCCGGGGGTGAGACAAGCGGAGGTCCCCGATTAAACCGCTGCCGCTGGGAGGGCCAACCGAACGTTCAGTAGAGGCCGTGTATTACGATAGGGTATTGTTTATAAGCTTGTCAGTGATAAGGGGGCTGTTTGCGAGATGTTTTTGAATCGATCGTACACTGGGAGACTGGGGCTGGGTTTGCTTTTGCTTGGGGTGTTGTTCCAGGCTTGTTCTGAGCCGGCGGCACCTTCAGGAGAGGCTCCGGGGTCTCAGGCACGACGGGAGGAGAACGGGTCCTCTCTGTCACAGGAATCTCCAGGTGTCGGAGTCGGGGAGGCAGGGCTGGATCTGAAAGTCCCACTCCGGAATGTCGTATTGATCACGCTGGATACGCTGCGGTGGGACTACGTCTCCTGCTACAGAGATGATAAGGCTTCCACCCCCTACATCGATGAGCTGGCGGCTCGAGGCGTCCGATTCGAGCAGGCTGTCGCCCAGGTCCCTCTGACCTTGCCTTCGCATGCATCGATCCTGACGGGAACCTATCCCCAGGTCCACGGTGTGCGTGATATCGGTGGCTTCGTTCTCGGTTCAGAGATTCCAACGATGGCGACAATCATGAAGGGGGCAGGGTATGACACAGCCGCCTTCGTTGGGGCCGCGGTTTTGCACCGCCGCTTTCAGTTGAGCCACGGGTTTGACCTGTACAGCGACGACATGATGGTCGCATCCGGAACCAACCGGCTCCCCGGTGTGGTCGCGGAGATCCGGGCCGACGTGGTCTCGGATCGTGTGATCTCCTGGCTTGAGGCGAGAGCTGCCGTTAAGGCGAAGAAACCCTTCTTCGTCTGGGCGCATTACTACGATCCCCTTCGGTCCTACGATCCGCCTGAACCGTATAAGTCGCGGTATGCGCAAGACCCCTATGCGGGTGAGACCGCCTACACCGATGAGCAGGTGGGACGCATCTTTGACTTCCTTGAAGAGCGCGGGCTCATGGAGGATACCCTCATCGTCCTTTTGTCTGATCACGGTGAGAGCCTTGGTGAGCACGATGAGTTCACCCATGGGATCTTTATCTACGAGTCGACGATGCGGATTCCGATGGTGGTGGCCGGTCCTGGCATCCCCGGGGGTGTTACCGTTGAGGAACAGGTTCGTTCAATCGACGTGATGCCCAC
>CP070717.1:3943522-3956694 GCA_020350445.1 Acidobacteriota bacterium
CTAATGCTGTCTGGTAACTGTGACGGTAATCATACAAGAACTGTTTCGTGAACGTCACAATACCATCAACTTTCGCAATACTTGAGGGTTGCCAAGTGTCGGCGTTGGAACGCATACTAAGAAAGGTTATTGAGCGGTTCTGGGGTTTCGACCGATCCGAGTCATGGGAGAAATGTGTAAAAAGAGCATACTGGCAATTTCAATAGTTCTGGTTTCGATTTGTGCGGGAGTCGCCTCGACTTCGAAATCGTTCGAGCAGTGGAGCCTGAAGCAGGCGATCGACGTTCTGAGCCGTTCTTCGTGGGCAAGGCAGGAAACCTTCACCCATGTAGTCGGGGGAATCGGCAGTGGTATCGAAGGAGAAAAGGAGATCTACAACACCTTCTTCGTCCGCTTCCTTTCAGCGGCGCCAATACGCAAAGCCTACGCCCGAGTCCAGCAGCTCCAGATTCAAAACAAGGATCTCGACCGGGGCGAACGAACCCGATTGGCCGAGAAGATCCAGCGCGGCCTCAATCTGGACCTTTCTGACTGGATTGTCGTGGCGGTCACGTTCCGCTCGAATAACGCTCGACAAGAATCACGGGTGGAACGGTTCTTCGAGACTCAGACGACCGAGACAATTAAGAACCGCGCGTTTCTATCAACAAAGGATTTCCCGAAGTTGGAAATACAAGCCTATTTTCCACCGATCGAACAGAGTGTCGGGGCGAAATTCGTATTCCCACGAATAGTCGGCGGAGTTAAAGTCGTGAATCCAGAGGACGAGACCGTGGCCTTTGAACTAGTCGTACCGGGCGCGGATCCGATCCTGAGAGCAACCTTCAACATCGAAGAGATGTTAGTCCAGGGAGAGTTGGTGATATGAATCTGCTCCGGCTACTCCCCATATTTCTGTTCTTCTCCTTCTTCCCCCTGCAGGCGAATACGATTTCCGGGACCCTCGCCAAAGCTGTCGGGGAATCCGCTCCAGCGACCGACCTCGTCTTTGTGAGTACAGCTGACGGCGAGGAAGCCGAAACTAGCACCGATGCAGAGGGGATCTTTGTCATCGATCTACCATCCGGGGAGTACGATGTATTCCAGAAGCACGACTATGGAAGAAGATACATAGCCCGGGTCAACCTGTTTAGCGGAGAGGGGCGCAAGCTGAACCTGATTCTGCCTGAGCAGGGAGATTCTTCACTGGAGGCGATCAGGGACTACGAAATCAGCACGGTCCCGGCCCCCTCGATCGATTCGGAAGCCCTTGCGGACATGATCAACCCGTTTCCTGCGAAGAAGCGGGGAAGACTGAGTGGGTCGATATACGAATTTCACCGGAACGACAATTTTGACGCCCGTAACTTCTTCGATCCCGTCGGACAGCCGCTCCCTGAGTATAAGAGAAACCAGTTTGGCGCTACCTTGGGTGCCATTGTCGGTACCAAATGGTACTTCCAGGGTAGTTACGACGGCCTGAGAATCGTCCAAGGTTCGACCCTTCTGTCACATGTACCGACCGCGGCGATGAAGGCGGGAGATTTCAGCGGCCTCGACACGGCGATTATCGATCCCGCGACGGGAGAACCCTTCCCAGGCAATCAGATCCCACAGGATCGTATCAGCTCGGTTTCGCGGCGGCTCCTCAGTGTGATTGAGGATCCCAACCGGGATGACCCGGACCGGAACTTCGTGAACAATGACCCCGTAGTCCGCGATCAGGATGCGCTGCGTTTTCGAGGCGATTACGAACCCAGCACAGTTTCAAAGGTCTCTTTCGACTACGGCTATGTCCAGGAAGCGAACCGGATGGTCCAGCCGTTCAGCACCTTCAATAGGTCGCGGCAGGAACGGCACCAGTCGGTCGGCTTGTCCTACAACCGGACGATTTCAGAGCGCTTTCTCTCCTATTCCCGGGTCAATTTCAATCGCAACCGGAATTTCTCGCTATCCAACAACTCCGGTTCCGACGGACTGCTTGAATCGATCGGAATTGCTGGTGTCGCTGTTGAGGATCCTATCGAGGAAGGCTACCCCTACTTCGACATAGTGGGTTATGCCGATTTTGGAGACCGAAATTCGCCGTCCACATCGATTAGAAACCGGATAGCGGCTGAAACGTCGATGACTTATGTCTTCAACAATCATACGTTTCGGGCCAGTGCCGAGATTGGTAACCGGCAGCTCAACAACTATCGTTCCGACGGCCTCCACCGAGGATCCTTTGCGTACAACGGCACTTACACCGGAGATGGATTTGCGGACTTTCTGCTGGGCATACCCGATGCGGCTTACAGGGGAATCGGCTCCGATCGATCCGACCTCAGACGATTGAACTGGGAATTCTTCATCTCTGATCAGTGGAGGATCACGCCAAATTTCAGCTTTACCTACGGCATCAGCTACCGCTATTTTCAGCCGTTCTACTCGATCCACGACAATGTCTCAGGGTTCTATCCCCTGCTGTTCGAACCTCCAGTCGATGGAGAGATTGTCGTTGCAGGTTCCGAGCGAGCCAGTCAACTCGGTTTTGACGGGGCTCAGCCGGGGTCTCTCGTCTTTCCCGACCGCAATGACTGGGCTCCAAGACTGGGGTTCTCGTTCAACCCTCTCGGAAGTAACCGGCTCGTATTCCGAGCCTCCTACTCCGTCTGGTACGAACCACCGGGCGAGTGGGCCGTTCTCCGATCGCTCGGCAAGAACTATCCCTTCTACTACACCGAGGGGGTAGAAAGTTCCAATCTCGAGCCTGAAATCTTCATAGAACATCCATTCGATTCAGGAACTGAGCCGGAATTGTCTTTCCGCGATATCGAACCGCGCTTGAATACCCCCCACGGCCACTACTGGAGGTTGTCATTCCAGAATGAGGTCGCCCGGAACTGGAATCTCGAGTTGAGTTATGTTGGGCGACAGGGTCAAAGCGCCTTGCGCACCATACCCGGAAACGTTCCCTTGCCGGGAGAAGGACAGATCCAGGAGAGAAGGCCCAATCCAGAGTTTGGGAAGTTCTCGATACTCACTGACGGGGGCAGCTTCTCAGGTCATGGGCTCGAAGCATCGGCAGAACGCCGGCTTGCCAAAGGCCTGGCACTGCGTTCCGGATTCGAATGGAACAGGCTCTTCGACGATGCCCCCTGGGGTGATCCATCCAACCCGAGAGGCCTCCGATCGGAGCGGGCCCAGGCCATGTGGGCAAGGGAGAAGCGATTCTTCCTGAACTACATTATCGAACTCCCCTTCGGAATGCTGGCCGACAGCGTGGGCTGGGGACGCTGGGCTTTCCAGGGCTGGCGCATTTCGGGAATCACGGAGATTCACGAGGGCGATCCACTCACCATTACCTACTCGGGCGATAAGAACAATGACGGTGTATGGGGAGACCGGCCTGATCGAATCGGTTCTGGGGTTCTCGATCCGTCGGAACGATCGATCGATGCCTGGTTCGATACCTCGGCCTTCACCGACCCGACGACTTACGGATTTGGGACGGCAGGTCGCAACATCCTCGATGCGCCAAACTACAAGTCCTGGGATATCAGTGTGATCAAGCAGACGCGATTCTCGGACGGTGATCTGGTCGAATTTCGAATCGAATTCTTCAACGCGTTCAACAATGTGAACTTCAGCCGGCCGGTGACCGATCTCAACTCGTCGACGTTCGGGAAGATCTTTGGCGCTGACCGGGCACGAGAGATCGAACTTGCGCTGAAGTACTCCTTCTAGCTCATCGCCATCATTCCCGTCGCGGAATAGCGTGACTAGTAGAGGAACATCGGCTTGCCAAGGACATTCGTGACCTTGGGCAGATATCTCTCGATATCGTAAAACGTGTCGACATCCACCCGCTTGACACCCTGGGCAACGATATCGATATCTTCATGACCGTATCGCCCTTCTTTAAGGACGACCAGTCTCCCCGTCAAACCATTCTGAATCAGGTCGATGGCCAGGCTTCCATAATTTGCCGACACCATCCGATCGAGCGAATCAGGCGCACCGCTCCGCATCAGGTAGCCCAACTGCTGATAGATCAGGTTCCGCCCAGTCCGCTTGCGGATCTCAGCCGCAGTCACTTCGCCAATTCCACCCAACTTTCGATGTCCGTACGCATCGGCAGGCCCACTTTCAAGAATCTCGCCACCGATCATGCGCGCCCCTTCGGAAATCGTCATGACCGCGTAATTGCTGGGACTCTTCTCCTGGTCTTCAACCAGGAACTGGGCCAGGCGATCGGGATCAAAGGGCACCTCACTGATAATCGCTCGATCGACACCCGCCAGATAGGCCGCCATCAGGGACGTCTCCCCAGAGTTCCGCCCAAACAACTCGATGATCCCGATTCGTTCATGCGAACCGGTTGAGGTTCTTAACTGGGTGATGTATTCCACGCTTCGGCTCACAGCCGTCGAGAAGCCGATACAGTAATCGGTTCCATGGACGTCGTTGTCCATCGTTTTGGGAACCGCCACCACCTTGACACCCTCGGTATGCATGCGGTGGGCATAGCTCAGCGTGTCATCACCGCCGATCGGAATCAGCGCATCGACCTTGAGGAAATCCAGGACCTTCAGCACATGGCCTGTGAAGTCGACGTACTCGCGACCCGCCTGGGCCGCAGCCGATGATCGGAGAAAGAGAGGGACGGCATCTTTGTCTACATTGGACGGATTGGTCCTCGATGTGTGCAGGAAGGTTCCTCCGGTCCGCGCAATAGTCCGGACAACATCCTTGGTCAGCTCGATCGTGTGCTTTTGCCGGGAAGCTTCATCATCATCGAGATTGAAGTTCAGCAAACCCGACCAGCCTCTGCGAATCCCGATGACCTCATCGCCATCTTCGACCGCTCGAACGACAATCGATCGGATACACGGATTCAGACCCGGTACGTCACCGCCGCCTGTGAGAATCCCAATTCTCTTACCCATACGAACCCCTCGCTTCCCAAAAACTCCGATTTTATCAAATGTCTCGGCAGCATCTCAAAGAACGGGCACCCACTCCGGAAGGCCTTGCCCGGCGTCTCAAAGCTCGGGAATTTCGACAGCCCGACCCTCTTTCCAGGACTCCATTCCCTTCTCAGCCAGCTGCACCCCTCTGGCACCTTCAAGCAGGTCCCAGGTGAAAGGCTGATCCAGGACAACATGCCTCAGAAACAGCTCCCACTGCGCCCGGAACGCATTCTGGAACTCGCGCTGTTCGGGGAGCTTCATCCAGTCTGCCCGGTAGTCGATCGGGCTTTCGATGTCAGGGTTCCAGACCGGCCTCGGAGTGGCACCATACGGCTGCATCCAACAGTGCCTCAATCCGGCGATGGCCGTTCCTTCCGTCCCGTCGACCTGCACGGTCAGAAGATCATCCCGCCGTACACGCACACACCAGGAGGAGTTGAAATGCGCGATCGCACCCGACTTCAGAACAAAGGTTGAGTAGGCAGCATCATCGGCAGTGCAGTCGTAGACCTCATCGCGCTCATCCCAGCGCCTCTCGATATGTGTCGTCGCAACGCAGGAGACGGCCTTCACACCTCCAAAGAGGTTATCGAGTAAATAGCGCCAATGGGGAAACATGTCATAGATGATTCCTCCGCCATCTTCTTTCCGGTAATTCCAGGAAGGTCGCTGACAGGTGACTCGATCGCCTTCGAATACCCAGTAGCCAAACTCGCCTCTAACTGAAAGAATCCGGCCAAAAAAGCCCCCGTCGATCAATCCTTTCAGCTTGAGCATTCCCGGCAGCCAGAGCTTGTCTTGAACGACGCCCTGTTTCACACCCGCTTCTCGAGCAATCCGATAGAGTTCAAGGGCATCGCGGGTGTTGAGTGCTGTCGGCTTCTCGCAGTATATGTGCTTTCCTGCGGCAACGGCTTTCGTCACGGCCTCGACACGGAGAGCTGTCAACTGAGAGTCGAAGTAAATGCTCTTCGAACCGTCAGAGAGGGCCTCGTCCAGGTCGGTCGTCCAATCCTTGACACCCGTTTCAGCAGCGAGCGAAGAAAGCTTTGCAGGATTACGCCCTACGAGCAACGGCTCGGGAATGATAACGGTGTCGTCACCGACCGCAAGTCCACCTTCCTTGCGAATGGCCAGAATCGACCGGATCAGGTGCTGGTTCTTCCCCATCCGACCGGTCACGCCGTTGAGGATTACGCCTACTCGATGCTCTTTCATGATCTTCCCCTCTTAACCCTTTGATTCCGCCTACTCAGGCTTTTCGACGCATTGTGGCCATGCCCCTGCGGGAAGTCCCGGGACATCGACACCTTCCCGCGGCAGCGTTCCGCTCAGTTCCTGTCTCCAGTGGGCAACATCCCCGGCAGGGCCATAGCAGTAGATCATCTTCATTGGCTCCTCGCCGGTGTTGGTCAGTTGATGATAGACCCCAGTCGGGATATAAACAGCCTGCCCGGCCCGAATCTCCTGCCGTTCTTCCCCCAGGCACATTTCGCCAGTGCCTTCGACAATGAAGTAGATCTCTTCCTGGTCCTGGTTGTGCCAGGGGACCTGTCCCCCTTTCGGCTCGAGAGTAACGAATCCCATACAGAAACTCTCGGTTGAGATCGGTGATAGCCCTCCCACCAAGTTCTGGGTCTTCCGGCGAGCTGGATACCGCCGTCCTTCAATCTCAGAAAGGTCTGCAATGATCATTTCAGTCTCCAGTTTCAGCGTAAGTCAGGGTTTCGAGGATACCTCGTATATAGCCGATAGCCCTCGCCGCGGATCCAGGACCATCCGGTTGATAATCGAAGGGTTCGACACCGACCGTTCCCTGATAGTTGTGCTTCAGCAAAGCGGCAAAGACCGGTGCAAATCGATTGTCTCCCTGGCCCGGTCCTCGAAGATTCTGATCATTGACATGTACATGGGCAATCAGACCCGGAGGCAGCCAACGGTCAACCAGTGCGGGAATACCCTCCTTCTCAGCCGTATTTGCAGCTTTCGTGTCGAGCATACTCTGGAACGCCGGATTGCCAATCTTCTGCACCAGGCCTGCGGCTTCTGAGAGGTTGTTGATGTAATTGGTCTCCGCCTTGGACAACGGTTCGATGCAGTATATGACACCGACCTGTGCAGCATGTTCGGCAACGGCTCCGAAGATTTCTTCAGCCCGCTCTTCTACGGTCCGGCGATTCTCCCCTTCCGGAATCTCCCTCTGTTTCGGCGATCCGTGGATCAGTGTTCTTCCGCCCAGTTCGCCACACAGGTCGACGAGCCCTTTCATCACCGAAAGGGTGCGCTGGCGTACTGCGGAATCCGGACTCGTCACCGATAATCCCGGCGGAGTCAAGAGGAGCCAATGCAGACTGGTAATCTCGATCCCTGCATCACTCGCCGCACGACGCATTTCAGATCGTTCGGCAGCGCTGATCTCGAGAGGGTTCTCGGCAACGGTAAAGGGAGCGACCTCGATACCGTCGTAGCCGAGCAGTGCCGCCAACTGACACTGTTCCGTAAAAGACAACTCACGTACAACTTCATTACATAACGAGATCTTCATCGCCCCTATGCTAGCACGTGAATCCGGAAGCGCCCACGGGTGACTTGAAGCCCCCGTAAAAGGTGTCCACGTTGTGCAATCTGCGATTCTTGACTAACATTCCGAGAGACCATGATTCGTACGAATGAAAAGATCACTGCGCGGGATTTATCCCTTTCCACCCGGCGACTCTGGCAGGTGTCGGGACCCAAAATCGCTGAAATCAACAGGACCTTCGATCTCTCGACCGGTTCCCCTGTCTATACGGTCGGCGGTCAATACCAGGCCCAGGGGTGGACCGACTGGACGTTGGGATTTCATTTCGGTTCGGCTCTTCTTCAGTTTGAAGCCACCGGAGATGAGGAGTTTCTCCAGATCGGCCGACAAGGTCTCGGCAGGATGGAAGCACATTTGACTCACATGGGGGTACACGACCACGGATTCAATACGGTCAGTACTTTTGGCAATCTGAGACGAATGATCCGGGACGGAAGGGTCGTCGAGCAGGAAGGTGAGCTTCGCTATCTCGAACTGGCGATCAAGTGCTCCGCAGCCGTTCAGGCCAGGCGATGGAGCCGCTATCGCGATGGAGGATACATCTATTCCTTCAATGGCCCCCACTCGCTCTTTGCAGATACGATACGGTCTCTCCGTATATTGTCGCTGGGTTACCTGCTGGGACATCTCCTCTTCGAAGAGAACGATCAGCCCGTTTCGCTGCTGGAGCGATTGATCCAGCACGCCCGGGCCTCCGCCGATTTCTCGGTTTACTACGGCGCGGGTCGCGATGCGTACGATGTCCGGGGCCGTGTCGCCCACGAGAGCATCTTTAATATGAACGACGGCAACTATCGGTGTCCGAGCACCCAGCAGGGGTACTCGTCGAGATCGACCTGGACTCGCGGCCTGGCCTGGATCATTCTCGGCTTCGCCGAACAGCTCGAATTCCTTTCAGCTCTTCCCAGTGACGACCTGAAACCTTTCGGAGGTCGATCTGAAGTTCTGGGCTGGATGCAGCGGGCAGCTGAGGCATCAGCCGACTACTACATCGAATCCAGCCCCACAAACGGTATCCCCTACTGGGATACGGGCGCCCCGGGCCTGGCTCAGATCAAGGATCATCTAGAGAACCCGGCAGACCCATTCAATGAATTCGAGCCGGTGGACAGCTCTGCAGCGGCGATTGCGGCGCAGGGATTGCTCCGGCTGGGCCATTATTTGAAGGAGAATCAACAGCAGGAGTCAGGGAACCAGTACTGGCAGGTTGGCTTGACCGTGGCCGCGGCCTTATTCGACTCGCCGTACCTGAGCGAATCACCCGATCATCAGGGGTTGCTGCTTCACTCCCTGTACCATCGCCCCAATGGATGGGATGCGATTCCTCCCGGCCGCAAGGTTCCCTGCAATGAGTCGAGCATGTGGGGGGATTACCACGTCCGGGAGCTTGCGATCTACCTCGATAAGATTGCCCTGAAGGATCGATACTTGACGTTCTGGAATGCAAAGGAGACTGATATATGAAGCCGGTTGCACTGGTTACAGGTGGCACGAGAGGTATCGGCCTGGGGATCGCCCACTGTCTGGCTGGGTCAGGGTTCGACCTGGTTGTCTGTGGCGTCCGGCCTCCTGATTCGGTGAGCGAAACCGTGACCAGTCTGCAGGAGAAGGATGCCCGGGTCCTCTATGTCCAGGCCGACGTCTCCGATCCGGACGCAAGACAGAACCTGCTGGCTGAAGTCCGCCGGGAATTCGGCCGGCTCGATACACTGGTCAACAACGCCGGTGTCGCCCCTCGGGAGCGCAACGATATCCTCGATGCCACCGAGGAAAGTTTCGAATGGGTACTCAAGATCAATCTTCAGGGCCCCTATTTCCTGACCCAGGCAGTTGCCCGCTGGATGATCGACCAGCAGGCCAGCAAAGGACCTGCGAACCGGTCCATCATCAATGTAACGTCGATTTCAGCGACTGTGGCATCGGTCAACCGGGGGGAATACTGTATCTCCAAAGCGGGTCTCGCCATGTCTTCTATGTTGTGGGCAACACGCCTGGCAGAGTTTGGCATCTCGGTCTGGGAGGTTCGTCCTGGGATCATTCGCACCGACATGACGGCCGGAGTCACCGAAAAATACAGCTCCCTGATTGCCGAGGGACTCACTCTCGAACCGCGCTGGGGAACGCCGGACGATGTCGGCAAGGCTGTCGCAGCACTGGCGACTGGGCAGATGCCCTACTCAACCGGCAGCGTCGTCATGATCGACGGAGGGCTAACAGTCGAGCGACTGTAGGTGACTCGAGTGCTGGATTCAAAGCTCTACCAACTCTTCAGATGCTCCTTACTCGCGGCCTCGCTCGCCTTCGCGGGATGCTCCGCCGAGGTATCAGAGATTCCCGCAACTCCGACGAGGATCATTTCGACGGCGCCGAGTGTTACGGAGATCCTCTACGCAATCGAGGCCGATGACCTGCTCGTCGGAGTAACAACCTACTGCGACTACCCTCCCGAGGCTCAGACAAAGCCGATCATCGGTGATTTCGCCAGTCCCAATATCGAAACGGTCCTGCGCCAGGAACCTGACCTGGTAATCATCCTGACAGGCCGGGAGGAACTCGAGGCGAAATTCCGTCAGTTCTCTCTTCCTTTGCTGATCCTGCCGCACGAGTCAGTGGACGCAGTCTACGGGTCAATTTACAGACTGGGGGAGATTACGCAACGAGAGGCACAGGCGATGCGCCTCGTCGATTCCATCCGTGGAGAGCTCTCTCAAGTACAAGACGCTCTTTCCGGTCGAACGCCAAAACGGACACTCTTCCTGGTGGGTCGGAATCCTGGATCACTCAGCGATATCTATGCTGTTGGGAATGCGGGTTACCTGGGGGAACTGATCCGGACAGCCGGAGGCGTAAACGTCATCCAGGATAGTCAAGTACCCTACCCGAAAATCTCGATCGAACAAATTCTGGCTGAAAACCCTGAGGTCATCATCGATATGTCCCATGGAGAGGACCTCACCGATGCCGAGGTGACTTCGATTCTCGAGATGTGGGATTCGTTCCCCACCCTGACAGCCGTGCAGACCAGGCAGGTTCACGTCGTCGAAAGCGATATCTTCCTCGTACCGGGACCAAGAATGGCCGAAGCCGTGAGACAATTGGCGAGAATCATCCACAGATTGGAGTAGCTTTGGGTTCACCTCTCTTCACGATCAACCAGGTCAGCTGTCGTTTCGACGATCTTAGGGTCCTCCAGAACCTTGACTGCGTGATCTCGGAAGGAGAGGTCACCGGGATCGTAGGGCCAAATGGAGCGGGCAAGACCACCTTGTTGAGAATCCTCGGCGGATTACTCAAATCCTGGGAAGGGGAGCTTTCGTTCCGAGAAAACTCGATGAGGGTGTGGGATCAACGTCTGTTTGCCCAGCAGGTCGCTTATCTCCCTCAAAGAACCCAGATCACCTTCCCCTATTCCGCCCGTGAAATCGTACTGATGGGACGGCTCCCGCACCAGAGCGGAGCGTTTTTCGAACGAGCCGAAGACCATGCAATTGCCGAGGAATCCCTGGAACTGACAGGATGTACGCACCTGGCGGAACGCTACTTCACGGAACTCAGTGGAGGAGAACAACAGCTCGTGGGCTTGGCCAGTGCGTTGGCACAGCTGCCCCAAGTCCTGTTACTCGACGAACCGACCGCGTTCCTCGACCTGCGGCACCAACTGCAGATTTATCGGATCTTGCGCGATCTGCAGAAGGAGCGGGCCCTCAGTCTCATTCTCGTAACCCATGACCTCAACCTGGCAGAGAACTTCTGTGATCGACTGCTGTTTCTAAAAGATGGGAAACTGGTTGAAGACCTGCGAAAGGAAAACAATACCTTCGCTCTGACCGGCCCCCTCATCGAAAAGGTCTTCGGCATCACGGCGCAGAAAGAAGCCTCTGGCCGATTCATACTGTCCTATGGGAATTGAGTGAAATCAGAGATGATGGATAAGCTGGAGAACAAGCCATGACCCAGGCCCACCTGACGAGGCGTCGATTCGCGACAATCCTGGGCGGAGCCTTTCTTCTTTCGATTTCTGTCCTGCTTCTGGCCCCCCTCGTTGGGCCGATCGAACTCAGCCTGCCCACAGCCCTGTCGGACGGAAGCAGCCTGGATGCTGAAATCCTCCTCCGCGCCCGACTCCCCCGAGTGCTCTTTGCCGCTCTCGTGGGTGGGGCGCTGGCCGTTTCGGGGGTTGTCTTTCAAGCGATCCTCCGAAACCCCCTCGCCAGTCCCTTTACCCTGGGTGTCTCGGGGGGAGGATCCCTGGGAGCGGTCCTGGCGATTCTGCTTGGCTGGGAGGTATCGTTTCATGGCATCAGCTTTCTCCCTCTCGCTTCCCTGGCTGGCGCTACCACAGTTGTTCTGATCGTCTACTCCCTCTCCAAAACGCAGAGACACTTTTCTCCATTGACACTACTCCTGTCGGGTGTAGTTCTAAACTACATCTGTGCGGCCTTGATTCTGCTCGTCCATTACTTCTCGAACTTCACCAAGTCGTTCATGATGATGCGCTGGATGATGGGCGCCCTGGACGTCTACGATTTCGGTGTCGTCATGACCCTGCTGCCCTTTATCTTGATCGGCCTCGCTCTCCTGCTGCGCTATTCTCGCTACCTGAATGTCCTGAGCGCAGGTGAAGACTGGGCCGCAAGCCGTGGTGTCCAGGTCGAGCGGCTGGTGACACTCCAGTATTTCGGGGCCTCACTCCTGACAGGCTCGGTTGTTGCCTACTGCGGTCCCATCGGCTTTGTCGGGCTGATCGTTCCCCATATCTTGCGTCTCCTCCTGGGTGCCGATCATCGAATACTACTGCCCACAGCCTTTCTGATGGGGGGAACCTTTCTGGTCATTTGTGACACGATCGCTCGAACCGTTCTGGCGCCTACCGAAATCCCCGTCGGCATCTTCACTTCGATCCTTGGCGGTCCGTTCTTCCTCTGGCTGCTTCTGCACAGGCGAAAGGAACTCTTCTTTGGAGGCTAACCTGAACCGGTTCGATCCCCAAGTTGGGGTATCCTATTCAATTCAAACGGGGTCCAAGTTTTACCGAGTAAACATATGATGTACCGCACCTTACACGCCTGGGTCTTACTCCTGTTATTGTCCGTCCCTTCTTTCGCGTCCAAGGCTTCCAATGACGCAGTGGAAAATGACCCTATCCATTCGATTACCGCACAGGAAATGAAATCGACGATCCAGTTCCTCGCTGCGGACGAATTCGAAGGCCGGGACGCGTTGTCCCAGGCCAACCGGATCGCAGGGCTTTACCTTGCGCATCAACTCGACCTGATGGGACTCGAACCTGCAGGAGATGACGGCACCTTCTTCCAGAAGTTCACACTCATCCAGTCAAGCCTGGGAACGGGAAATCGAATGAGTTTCGATACTCCCAATTCACTCGACCAGAAAGAGTTGCTTTTCGGCGATGAATTCTACCCAGCGACCCTTTCTGCGAGTGGGAAGGCTTCGGGTCCACTGGTCTTTGCCGGCTACGGGATCACCGCTCCTGAACTTGGCTATAACGACTACCAAGATATTTCCGTCGAAGGGAAGATTGTCGTGATCTTCGCAGGAGAACCGGCTGCCGACAACCCTGCGAGCCCGTTCGACGGGGTTGTGAACTCGGGCTTCAGTGAACTGCACAACAAGATCCGCACCGCCCAGGAATACGG
>CP070717.1:3956794-3965006 GCA_020350445.1 Acidobacteriota bacterium
ATGGAAACCGGTCGGATCACCAGTTGAGCCGTCGATCCGCCCACTTCATCCAGGTAGGTATGGCTCAATAGAAAGCGGAAAGAGGCGAGATATAGGCCGAGGACGATTCCCAGGGGAATCAGGATTAGAACAGGGTAGGCCAAAAGTGTGGAAAACAGAAAACGGGAACCCTCTGAAAGGGACCACAACTCATAGTAGTCCGCTACCAGCAGCAGTATCACCAAGGTGACGGTAGCGAGTAACAGGAGCGGCCGAACGGCGACCTGCTTGTTCAGGTAGAACGTCAGGAGGCTGTTTCCCAAAACCAGAGTGATCAGAGTGGCGAGCCAGGTCATTGCGAGTGGGATCGAGTGATCCACGGCCACCACGTTGAATGCCACGGGGGTGAATACCAGCAATGGGAACAGATTGAAGAAGGAAAGGAAGGATCGAATCAGAAATGCGTGAACCAGTTTCGAGCGTGGTACGGGAAGGGTGAGGTAGCAGTTCAAAGCCTGGTACGGGATTCGCTGGAAGAGCTGGCGGAAGAGGAAGCTGATCAGGAAGAAGTAGAGAAGAACGCCGTTGAAGACCTCGGAAGGTGCCTTGTCAGGTTCGATGTCCTTCAGTACGAGATGAATCCCCAGTCCGATGGCGAGAAAGTTCAGAGCCAGCAGCAGGAGGAGGATTCCCGAAAAGAGAGAGCCCGCCATTGTCCTGAGCCAGAGTACTGACCGGGCGAGTTCTTTCCATTGGTGGGCGAAGAGTTTCTGCAGGATTCCCGCGCTCATAGTGCCCATACGGTCTACAGGCTTCTATATTCAACTGACCCTGACGCCGCGGCCTGCAAGCGCAGCACCGGGTCGATAAGCAGGACGAGGGGCCGGAAGCCCCTCTACTCAAGGCTTTCGCTCGACAGGCTGGGTGGTCAGACCCTCAGGGGTCAGGACCAACACCGTGCCTGCCAAATCAGCATTTCCGATAACGACAAGACTGCCCAGGAAAGAAGACAAATCGGGTGGTGTATCCCAATTCAGTTCGGTGATGAATTTGGCGAACTGGCTCGCGGCCTCCAGATCCTCGCGCGCTTCGGCCACTGTGTCCCCCTCAAGGTTCTTGAGCACGATTCTTATGCGCTGCTGGGGGCCGAGATTCATCACAGCGAGACCCGTATTAATTCCCTCCCCAACTTCAGCCGGAGCGGCGAATTGACGGAGGCGCTCTGCAGATCCGACTCCGGTAACCCCGATTGAACCCCGAAAGAGGGTAACGCCTGAAACCGGAGTGTTGCTGGTAACGCTAACGGAACCGACCTGGAGTTCGCCTTCACCATCGGTTGCAAGTGAGAGGAGTCCGCTTGGGGGAATCACAAACTGTGCCTGACCTGTAAAGATCTCTCCGTTCAGGTCAACCGACATCGGACTCCCATCCTGGTTGTTGATTGCAATTCGGACATTCGAGGGCAGTTGGTCATTCAGGTTCAGGATTCTGACTGTGCTCCGAATCGAGGCCCCAGCATCTCCTCCATCCCCGAACTGGGCAAAGTACAGATCACTGGTCTCAGAAATCTTGGTGACAAAGGCATCCCCGTTACCGTTGTAACTGCTATCGAAGCCATCAGAGACAGGGAAATTGCCTGATCTCGTCTGGCCCACGACCAGTAGATTGCGTGTGTCAAGGGCCACAACATCATGACCTGATTCGTTATCAGAGCCACCCAGGTAGGAAGCGAAGAGAAGATTGCCTCCCTGCACGGAGAGCTTGCCTACAAAGGCGTCCTTTCCTCCACCCAGCGCATTCTGGAAGGCTCCCAGAACGGGGAAGTCTGCCGAGTCGGTTTCACCCGTAAAACAGATGTTCCTGGATGAGTCCAGGGCCAGGCCGAGTCCTGCATCATTGCCCTTCCCACCCAGGAAGGTTGAGAAGACTGCGCCGGCCCCTTTCAGGCCAAGTATCGTCACGAAGGCATCGGTGCCACCGGCTAGTTGGGCCTGAAGTGGTAACTGAAGAGGGAAATCTCCTGAGGCCGTGGTTCCCACGATAATCACGTTCCCCTGTTGGTCAGTGGCGAGGCGATTGGCAGAATCGGCACCCTTCCCCCCGAGATAGCTGACGTATTCGATCGTTCTCCCATCGGCACTGACCTTGGCCACCATTCCATCGCTGCTGCCACCCGGATCCTTTTGGAACGGGGATACCACCGGCAGATTGGCTGAAAGTGTTCGACCAGCGATATATGCAGCCCCCTGGCCATCCAGAGCCACGTCCAGACCTTCGTCGATCCCACTGCCGCCGAGGTAGCCACTGTAGACCCACTCCCTCGCTGAAAGGGTGAGTTTTGTGAGGAAGGCATCAGGTGGGGCACCTTTACCCCCCGGCATTGCATCAGTTGTCGTCGGAAAGTCGACTGAGTGGGTGATCCCTGTGATCACCATGCCCGAATTGTTGACATCGACACCCCGGGCTGAATCGTCGCTGAATCCTCCGAGGTAGGTCGAGAAACTGAGAGCGTCACCCGTCGGAGAGAGTCCCGCTACAAAAGCGTCCTTTCCCCCTCCTTTTGTAGTCTGAACGTTACCCGGAATCACTGGGAAGTCAAACGAACCAGTTTCGCCGCAAATGACCAGTTCTTTGTGGCGGTTGATCTTGATATCGAAGACTCGATCATCTCGCCAGCCTCCTATGATTGTCGAAAACAGCATGTTCTGTCCGGTTGGATCCAGTTTGACGACAAACAGATCCTCGGCTCCCTGGACTCCGATTGCGGCACCCGATGCCGGGAAGTTTGGAGAGCGCGTGTTTCCGGTGACAAAACTGTTCCCCGCAGCATCGACAGCGATTGCGACTCCACCGTCACTTTGACTGCCGCCGAGAAAGGTCGAAAAGGTGATGATTGGATCGATCACCATTTCCAGTTCTCTGTTGTAGGTGCCGAGAGCAATGCTGACGGTCCCATCGGGGTTGATCTGATAGCGGCTTTCGACTTCCACACGGGTCCCGTTGATCTGCTGGTAGGTAAAGGGCTTCAGGAAGGCGAGTTCATGCCCTTCTGTCAAACCGAGCATGAGATGCCCTTCGGGTGAGAGCTTCGAGGTCAGGTTCCCGTCGAAGGTCATGCGAATCTGTCTGGGATCAGCCCCGGGAGTGACGATGAAGTCGAATTCGAGACCCCGTTCCTCTCCACGAAACTCAGCATGAATTCCGGGATAGATCTCAGAATAGCGGAGGAGCGCAAAGGTTGGAATCTTCGTCTTCCAGTTGGCGGGATTGGAACCGATGAAGTAGTTAACTCTTCCCGGCAAGGATCGGGTTCCCCCAACTTCTGGATTGCTGTTTGCTCCGCTGAACCGCATCTCGATCACTTCCGATCGATCCTCTGTCGCCAAATCCATGGTGAGCCCGGAAGAGGTGAAGAAGACGAAGGAAGATTGGGCGCGCGCCAGGTAGAGAATGTCGGAAGGGAACTGACCCTCGTTGGCTTCAAATGCAAGGGGTAGTCGGCCAAAGTCGAAAGGGTTTGAACGAATGCTTGGGCCAGTTGCACCGATTAAGGCTATGTTCGCCAGCACTGCCAACGTTACGGTAGCGAGCCCCGCCATTCCCAAAGACCTAAGTCTAAACATGATGCTTCTCCTGTAAAATGCAGCCTATCTCGAGCACTAGACGATCACCGATTCGAATGTGCCTCGCCGCCAATCGATTCTATCTGGGCACTTTCCAAAGGTGCAAATGAAACACCGGCTTGAGATTCAAAGATTCGTTTCACCCGAGAACGCTGCTCCGAGCCATTCGCTATTCTCTCAATTCGCCACGACGTTTAGGCAGGCAATAGCCAATTAGAAGGACAACTGCCACGACATTGATAAGTACGGTGAGGGCATTGAGCAGGTCTCCCCAACTCCAGAGAAGCTCCGCTTCGAAGAATCCGAAGCAGATGGCAAGGCAGAACGCCCACCGATAGAACTTTCGGATCCCGGGCCCCCATATGTATGCAAAACACTGTTCTCCGTAAAAGCTCCAGGCGATCAGTGTGGAATACCCAAAGAGAAATGAAGTGATGAAAAGGAACAGACCGCCGGCATCACCGAACGTATCAGCGAAAGCTGAGGTGGTCAGTGCGGTACTTGTTTCACCGCTAGCCCAGACACCGGTCAGGAGAAGGACGAACGCGGTCAGCGAACCAACCAGGGTATCGATCACCACCCCGAACATGCCGATTAGCGCGATCTTGTGGGAGCTGTCGAAACGCGCTGTGCTGTACATGATTGGAGAACTCCCGGTTCCGGCTTCGTTCGAGTAGAAGCCTCGGGCGACTCCGTAGCGCAGGGCCATCATGACGGTCGCCCCAGCGAATCCTCCCGTTGCCCCGGCCGGCGTGAAGGCGCTCTGGACGATGAGTTCTAAAACCGAAATCAGCGCGTCCAGATGACTTAGGATAATCAGTGAAGCGGTTACGAAATAGGCCAGCACCATGACAGGTGTGATCTTCTCGAGCGTTCTTGCGATGGTTCTCAACCCGCCAATGGTGACTAACCAGGTGAGTGCTGCCAGCACGAGGCAGGTATAGATCATCCGGATTCCCAGTGCTGAATTGGAGGCGAGAGCGATCGAGTTCGATTGGATCGTGGCTGTGGCCAACAGCGATTTGAATCCCATCGCCAGGGCGAAGAGAAGCGCGAGCCAGCGAATACCGAGGAGTTTCTCGATATAGTGCATCGGACCGCCGGAGTAGGTTCCGTCGGATCCTTCAACCCGTTCCATCGTCGCCAGACGGGTTTCGGCGTAAACGATGATCATCGCGATGAAGGAAGAGATCCAGAACCAGAAGATCGCCCCCGGACCTCCGACGGCGATTGCCGTGGCAACCCCGGCCAGGTTGCCGTTTCCGATCAGCCCGCCAAGGGCTGCGAAGAGAGATTGAAGGGGGGAGATGTTCCCTTTACCCGCTCCCGAACGGTACCGATACGTGGCTCGAGCAGCCGTGGTCAGTTGAGTGAATTGCAGGCCCCGGAGCCGTAACGTGAAGTAGATTCCAACTGCAGAGAGAAAGATCAGCATCGGAGGGCCCCAGAGCCAGGATGCCGCTTCTCTGATCAGTTGGTCGATGTTCATTGCCTCTGTGCAGGAAAAAAAGCCCTACCACCAGGAAGGTTTCACCGCCGAGCTGTCCGCCGTCGCAAAGGCGACAGCTTCAGGTTCCAGAATCTTCTCCAGTTCCCCTCGAGGAGTCCAAACCTGGTTGGACGTCTCATACTCGGCTTCAAAGAACTGGGCATTCTTGATCCGCAGTGGGTCCTTGAGCTTCGGGAACAGAAAGTGGAGGAGCGTCCGCATGATCATCCCGTGGAAGACGATGCCGACGTTCTCGTGGGCGGTCTGATCGAGATAGCTCAGGATGGTCGTCAAAGAACGCATCAATGCCGCCGACTTGGTTTCCCCTTCGGGAAAGCTGAAATCCAGGTCCTCGGGGAGAACTGAGCCCCAACGGAGGAGGGTTGCTTCTCCCAGGTCTGACACGATGTCGTCACGCTGCCAGCCTTCTACAATCCCGACATTAACTTCTCTGAGGTTGCTGGAGGTGATGATGGGAGTCTTCTCCTGCCGCGCGATGATCTCAGCCGTTTGTGTCGCCCGCTTCAAATCACTGCTCAGGATAATCCCCAGGTTCGCTGAACGAAGAAGATCCGCGGCTCTTTCCGCCTGCTCGATTCCCACCGGACTCAGTGCAATATCGATATGCCCCTGCCAGCGCTGCTCGGCATTCCAGTCGGTTTCACCATGTCGGACAAAAAAGACCCGTTTTTTACTCATTCAGCTATATTCATCTCCCTAATTCTTGGTATTCAAGCCGGTTTCGAAGCGCCAGTAAGGTTAGCTGGATCGGCGTCGAATCGACCCCTGTGTGACGGCGCCATTAACTCAGAAAGGTTGCACCCCAAGCCATTTGGCCCTCTATAGCTTAGCACAGCCGGCGACTTGGAATCAGGGATCCCGAGGACGCGGATTGGCGATTCTCAGGCAACTGGAGTAGACTCGTGCCTACTTTTTGTTCGCCTGCTGAAGAGTACGAGCGTTGAGTTCGTGGACTGTAATGAAGAGGACATGTGTATGAGCAAGAGAACTTCTTTTCCCGGTGTATTCTGGGTTGCCAACTCCGTCGAAGTCTTGGAGCGATTCGCCTATTACGGGATCTACTTCGGGTTCGGCATCTACATGGAATACCTGGGATACACCCGGGCCCAATTGGGAATCGTGCAGAGCATTTTCCTGCTGCTTTCCTATACCGTACCCGTGATTTCAGGGACTTTCGCGGACCGGTATGGATTCAAGAAGGTGCTGATCGTTTCATACGTGGCCTACCTGCCCGCGATTCTACTGCTCATCCTGACGAAATCGTTTTCGGGAATCGCCCTGACCATGCTTTCGATCGGGTTAGCTGCCGGTATCTTCAAGCCGCTGATTTCCGGGACAGTCCGCGCCGTTACTGACAAGACGAACAAGACTCTGGGTTTCGGGATCTTCTACGCCATGGTCAACGTGGGAGGGTCATTCGGCCCGATCGTTGCCGGCAAGCTCAGAGCGATATCCTGGGACTATGCGTTCTATGCGGCTGCGGCATCGATCGTCCTGATGCTGCTGATTACGATCTTCTTTTACAAGGAGCCGGAGCGCGAGATTGAAGGAGCCTCTCTCGGGCAGAAGTTCCGGGAGATCGGAACGGCGCTCTCCGATCTCAAGTTCGCCCTCTTTCTGGTGCTACTGGGTTTGTTCTTCTGGCTCCCCTTCTGGGCGTTCTTCAATCTTTGTGCGATCTACGTCGACCGGAATATCGATACGGCGCAGCTGTACTTGAATTTGAAGGGCGTCTTTGGTGCAGGGTTCGCCAATTTCTTCTCACACGAGGATGAAGAGGGAACCCGTCGGGTGCTCGGAGAAACGATTGCCCACACCGGGTACATCATCATGATTCTCCAGGTCATGGTCTCTGGCGTGATCGAACGGTTCAAGGCGATGCCGTCCTTTATGGTCGGACTTTTCATTTCTGCCTTGGGGTTTGTCGTTCTAGCCTATGCCAAGCTTTCAGCACCGGCCCTGGTGTTTGCCGGGATCGCGCTCTTTGCGCTGGGTGAAATGATCTCTTCCCCCCGCATTCAGGAATACATCACCTGGATTGCACCGAAGGAAAAGGCAGGCCTCTATATGGGCTCCAATTTTCTTGCCGTCGGAATCGGAGGGGCAACCAGTGGAGTGATCTATACCTCCCTGTATGGCCATTTCCGCGACCAGGGACATCCCGAGTATGTCTGGCTCACGATGGCCGGGCACCTGATTGTGGGGATTCTGGTGTTTTGGGCTTTCACAAAGATCGCTGGAGAATTCGCCGAACGGGAAGAGTAGGAATAAGAACTCCTCGGAGCTTACTTCTGGAGAATACACAATGCTGGTAAAGGAAAAGGTCCAACAAGCGGTTGGCATTCTGGAAGAGTATGGGATGGATTGCTGGTTGACGTTCGTTCGCGAAAGCAGCATTACAGGTGATCCGATGCTGGCATTCCTTT
Source organism: Acidobacteriota bacterium (assembly GCA_020350445.1). Lineage (GTDB taxonomy): Bacteria > Acidobacteriota > UBA6911 > RPQK01 > JAPXNP01. Next base: position 3,964,333 of record CP070717.1, read on the forward strand.
CCGAAACCGATGTGACCTGGCATTCCGCCTTTATCGTGACGCGGAGTGGTCGATCGTATGCCATCGTCGGAGAATTGGAGAGGCAGTCGGCTGAAGATATGGGCGTCTATGACGAGATCCTCTCCTTTGTCGAAGGCTTCAAGGAGCCTTTTCAGAAGACGATGAAGGCCATCAACCCGGCGTCAATCGCGGTGAACTTCTCGAAGACCAGCGAGATTGCCGATGGGTTGAGTCACGGAATGTATCTGACGCTCGTCGATCTGCTCTCGGAAATCGGATTCGCAGATCGACTGGTCTCCGCTGAAAAGGTTGTCTCGAGTCTCCGTGCCCGCAAGACCGAGTACGAACTCGATCGGATCCGGCGGGCAATCAACAAGACAGAGGAGATCTTTGCTGCAGTCCATCCATTCATTCGGCCGGGGAAGTCGGAGAAGGAAATTGCCGCCTTCATGGCAAACCTTGTGGAGGAAGCCGGACTCGAACTCGCCTGGGGTGCGGAGCACTGTCCGGCCGTCTTTACCGGACCCGATACTGCCGGAGCTCACTATCGTCCGACAGATCGGCTCGTCGAGCGGGGACATGTGCTCAATATGGATTTCGGAGTGAAGGTCGACGGCTACTGTTCAGATATGCAGCGGACTTTCTATGTCCTGAAAGAGGGCGAGACCGAGGCT
>CP070717.1:3965106-3975166 GCA_020350445.1 Acidobacteriota bacterium
AACAACTGGTTTCCACCTGATAGTCATTCTCGATCAGCATCAGGATGGCGCCGACTTCCACCCAGTTCCGTTCATCGAGGTTCGGAAGAATCGACTCCGCAGCCAGCCCGGTCTCGAGCAGGAATCGTCCTCCGGGAAGAAGCGCCGCTCCGATCCGCTCGATAAAGGCCTGGGTCTGCATCCTTTCAAAGTAGCCGAAGCTGTTGCCAAGGCAGTAGGCTCCACTAAACTCGCTGGTCCAGGGGAGATCGGTGAGGTTCCCCTGCCAGGTTTCAACGGAGACGCCCCGTAGCGCGGCCCTGCCTCTTGTCCGCTCCAGCGCCTCACTCGAGATATCCACACCGGTAACGCGGTAACCCCGGCTCACCAGTTCGATGGCATGGCGGCCCAAACCGCAAGGTGCATCGAGCAAGCTCATACCAGGCTGAAGTTCGAGAACCTTCTCGAGCAGACCGCACTCCGAAGCCGTCAAATCCGGCCCGCAGGCCGCATCCCAAACATCCAGTGCGATGCCTTCAAAGAACCTCCGGTACCACTCTTTCCCTCTCCTGGCCATCAACCTCCTCCTTACCTCGGGAACGGCTCCAGCTGATTTTAGCGTCCAGTTTCTGGAGAGACAAACTCGACCTGTAGCCCAGGTTCATCCAAGTAAATCGAATCGCTATCGCTGTGTGAACATTGTTGACAGGTCGCATTTCGCGATGCTAAACATTTAGTGGGGGGTGTTGACCGTGTTGGCACGACGCGGTGAGGGAGCCGGTTTGCGCATGGCAGAACACTCTACCGTTGGGAGCCCGTTCCGGGCGGAACTCTTCCCTTCCGGGCAAGAGCACTATCGGGTGCTGTACCGCCGTCAACTTCTCCGTCTTCTCCTGACCTACCTGGCACCGATGCTGGTTGTCATCATCTACTTCGGTTTCCAGAACCACTGGCTCGAGCAGGAGAGCCGCAGGCTGCATCTGACTGCAATAGCGGAGCACCAGGCCAACACATTGAACCTCTTTCTGCGCGAGCGAGTCGTTAACCTGCGCAACCTGATCCACAGCCCGGCATTCCTGGATTCGCAGAGTTCGAATCTCATGGCGGTGTTCCTGGAAGACCTCGTGCGGGTGAGTGATACCTTTGTGGACATTGGATGCTTCAGTGAAGAGGGGGTACAGATAGCCTACGCCGGGCCCTACCCGTCCCTCGAGCACCGCGATTACGGTTCAGAGGACTGGTTTCAGAGCCTCAAGAGCAAGGCGGACGATTTCATAATCACCGATATCTACCTTGGATTTCGGCAGCGGCCTCATTTCACGATCGCCGTTCGCCGTTCCGTCGCCAACCGCCAGTATATTCTGCGCGCCACACTCGATCCGGAGCGAATTTACGCCTACATCCGTTCACTCGAAGGTGACGGGGAAGTCTTTCTCTCCATCGTCAACACTGTCGGAGCCTACCAGCTCGTGACACCCCATATCGGGACCCTGCTCGAGCGTTCATCGATCGTTCCGCCGACGGAACCCCGTATGGGGACACAGGAGATCGATCTCGAGGGAGAGGCGATCTTCTATGCCTATACATGGCTGAGGATGGCCGACTGGGCCCTCATCGTCCAGAGTGCGCGGGAAGGCCCCTACGATCTCCTGTCGGGCTCCAATCTTTACCTGGCTCTGGTGACAACTCCGCTGGTCTTGCTCATCACCCTGGCCGCCTTTAATAGAGCCAGCAAACTGGTCGAGCTCCAGCGGGAGGCTGATCGGACCCAGGCTCAGTTGGAACACGCCTCCAAGCTTGCCTCGGTCGGCGAACTTGCGGCTGGAATTGCCCATGAGATCAATAATCCACTGGCGGTGATCAACGAAGAGGCAGGCCTGATCAAGGACCTGATGAATCCCGAATTCGGCGAACCCACACCACCCCAGAAACTGATCCCCTATCTGAACACAATTGAGGAGTCGGTGCTGCGCTGCCGGGATATTACTCACAAGCTTCTCGCCTTTGTGCGAAAGACCAACATCGAATTGCGTCCCATCCAGGTCGAAGCCGTGATTGACGAGGTGGTCGACGGACTGCTGGCCCACGAACTGGCGGTGTCAAACATTCACATTCACAAGAGGTACAGCCCCGCTCCATTGGAGATCTCAACTGACCCCAATCAGCTTCAACAGGTCATGCTGAACCTCCTGAACAACGCGGTGGATGCCCTCGAAGGGAGGCCTGGGACCATCACGATCCGGACTGAGAGGGGACGAAAGAGGGTCCGCATCTCCGTGACCGATACCGGGAAAGGGATGTCTGAAGAGCAGATTGGCAAGATCTTCCTGCCGTTCTACACGACAAAGGAAGTTGGTAAAGGAACCGGCCTCGGCCTGTCTGTCAGTTACGGGATCATCAAAGGCCTCGGGGGAGAAATTGAAGTGGAGAGCAGAAAGGGGGTCGGAAGTACATTCACCATCATTCTGCCGGCAGAGACACTGGTTTGAAGGCATGTTTCATTCGGTTCGGGTCCTAAACTGGCCAAACGAAAAGGACTGAGAAGACCTGATGTCAAAGATTTTACTCGTCGATGATGAAGATGAATTCCGGCGGTCTCTCGCTGGAAGGCTGAAGCTGCGAGGTTATCAGGTTCTCGACTGTGACAATGGTGTTGAGGCCATTGCGATCGCCCGGCATGACATGGATGTCGAAGTCGTTGTTCTCGATTTGAAGATGCCAGGGTTGTCGGGAGACCAGGTCCTCAAAGAGATCAAAACCTTCCGTCCGGCAGTCCAGATCATCCTGCTGACCGGATTTGGCAGCCTCCAGTCGGCAATGGAACTGGGACGCGAGGATGCGTTTGCCTATCTTGAGAAACCCTGCCGCCTTGAAGTGCTGATCCAGACGATTGAATCGGCCCGGACAGAGAAGACGCACGCCATGGCCCGCCATGAGATCCCGGCGATTTTCAAGGGCTTTAGTTGGAACTGGTTGCTTGGCTCCCACAACAACCGTCCCGGAGTCATTATCCTGGGTACGCTCATTCTGGTTGCGGCGATCCTGCTCCCGCCTCCTGCCCGGCTGACCCAGCTGCTGGGTACGCCAAAGTCCGAGACCGAGGCCGCCGGAGTGGCCCGGGCCTATCCCGGTTACAGCTCGATGAAGGTGGGGGAGACGATTGCCGAGTTTTACGGCCGGTACTACAAGCTTGGACAGACGACGTATGATGAGCAAGGGAAGAAGAAAGTCCTTCCCTTCTCGAAAGAGGAAGCGTCCTTTCGCGCCCAGGTGATGCTGGCCACACTAATAGTAGCGGCCCTTTTCTGGGCAACGGGTGCGGTCCCTACCGGTGTAACGGCACTCGTCGTCGGCGTTTCAATGTACTTTCTCAATGTCCTTCCCCCGGATGAAGTCGCCACTGCCTACGCCAAGGATGCCGTCATCTTTATTTTCGGTGTCCTGGCAGTATCTCAGGCTGTCAGCAAGACAGGACTGGACCGTCGAATTGGACTCCTGCTGCTGGGGCCGATCACCTCCCTGAACCGGCTCCTGTTCATCTTTCTGCCGACGTTTGCCGTGGCCTGTTCCTTTGTTTCCGAACATGCCCTGATTGCCTTCGTCATGCCCCTCTTCATGATGGTTTACGCTTCATCGATCCGGGCCGCGAGAATCCCCCAGGACCGTTCCCTGGCTGTCCTCTTCGCTCTCTCGCTCTGCTACGTTGGCAATTCCGGGGGACCGGGTTCACCGGCCGCCGGCGGTCGCAACGCGGTCATGCTGGGCATCCTTTCGGACTACGATCTGGCGCCCTCCTTCGGGCAATGGGTGATCTACGGACTTCCTTTCGTTCCGGTAATGGCTCTCGTCTGCGGCCTCTATTTCTATGTCGCCTTTCGAAAGCGACTGAAGGTCAAGAACCTGAATATTTCGACAATCGTGCGCCAGTCGGCCGAGCAGATCGGCCCGATGCACAGCAAGGAGTATCGAACGGCCTTTGCCCTGATTGTTCTGGTCCTGATGTGGATCACCGTCAGTGACAGGTTCGGCATGGGAGGCCCGGTCCTGCTCTGTATCGTCCTGCTCAACATCTTCCGCATTCTTCGCTGGAGAGATATCGCCGGGATTCCCTGGGATGTGGTCTTCCTCTATGCCAGCGCCGCAGCGCTCGGTAAGGGGCTGGCCGTGACCGGTGCGGCCCTCTACCTGGCAGATGCCTTTGTCGCGGCGCTGCCTTCCTTCCTGCAGCAGGGTGAAGGTCTGGCGATCGCGACAAGTCTCTTCACCGGGTTGACGACGAATTTCATGAGCGATGGTGCAACCGTGTCGGCCATAGGACCGATTACGGTCCCGATGGCGGCAATTTCGAATACCCATCCCTGGATGATCGGACTGGCAACGGCCTTCGCCTCCTCCTTCGCCCATCTGTTGATCATCGGAACTCCGAACAACGCAATCGCCTATGCCCTGGCCAAGGATCCCCTGACCGGAGAACAACTGGTCACCCTCGGCGACTTCTTGCGGCACGGCAGCGTCGTACTCGTACTTTCTTTTCTCGTGCTCTGGATCTGGGTATTCTTTGGGTATTGGAGAATAATCGGGTTTTGAGACCTTCGGGGGTAAAAGACCATGGCTGAGCAAATCAAGCTTCTCATTGTCGACGATGAAGTCAGGTTCCTGGATTCGATCGCCCACAGGCTTGAACTCCGGGACTTCGATGTCACAAAAGCCTCGAGTGGTACCGAGGCCATCAAGGCAGCCGAAGGTGGAGGGTTCGACCTCGCTCTACTCGATCTCAAGATGCCGGGGATGAATGGCCAGGAAGTCCTGCAAATCCTGAAACGCCAGCACCAGTTCCTCGAGGTCATTATCCTGACCGGGCACGGTTCCTTTGACTCTGCGGTCGAGTGCACGAAACTGGGAGCTTTCAGTTACCTGTCGAAACCGTACGAGCTCGAAAAACTGCTGGAGGTCCTGAAACAGGCTTACGAGGTGAGACTGAAGAAGAAGTTCCTGTCTGACCAGCAGCGCATCGCCCAGATCGAGGCAATCTCGGCCCAGGCGGATCCCCAGACTCTGGTTACCCAGATTCGCAAGCAGATGGCTGAGAAACCGACACTTCTCTCTATCCTGCGGGAACTGCGCAAGCTCGATGACGAGCGCAAATAGGGCGGTTCACCAGGGCTTCTGTCACGTTTTCGTCACATTCGCTTTGAGGGCTTAAGTTCCTGTACAGGCTTCTGATAACGTTACGGTGGGACCGGGATAGTGCTGTGGTTCCGATCTGATTCCATCAATCTTCAACCCAGAGGTAGAGCACACTATGTATCGATACGGACTGATTGTGTTAACTCTGATCATCACACTCGGTGGTCTGTCGCTAGAGGCTAATGATCAGGTGGATCGGTTACTCGAGATTCTCAAACAGAAAGGCATCCTGAACGAGCAGGAAGTGACCGCTCTGCGTGCAGTCGTCGAGGAGGAAGCGGAGCCCGAAGTGGCGGAAGCAGCTCCCGATACGGAAGAGAAACATGTAGTCACAACCGTTCCGCAGGAGAAGGTTCCTGCTCCTCAGAAGGACCATTCGATCACGGTCGGGGAGAAGGTGAAGTTCTCTGGGGATCTGAGAAACCGCTATGACGCTCAGTTCCGAGATACTGGGAGCTCGGAATACACTCGCGGACGGGGGCGGTATCGCCTTCGGTTCGGAATCGAGGCGCAGCCCACCGCGAACACCCGCGTCGGTTTCCGGCTCGCCTCGGGTAACGGTTTACAGAACACCACCAATCAGAGCTTTGACGGTTTCAGTCGGGGAAACAAGATTTTCATTGATCGGGTTTATGCCTCCTGGGATCCGACCAACTGGTTCAGGATTGTCGCCGGAAAGCACAGTAATCCCTTCCTGACCTCGTCACTCGTCTGGGATTCCGATGTCAATATGCAGGGTCTGACCGAGGTCTTCAAATACTCGGGCGAACGGGCAGAGTTCAAGGGAACCATGACCCAGTACCTCCTCGAGGAAGTCAATGACAAGACGGGCCGCAACGGCGACCCGCTGATGCTGGGTTACCAGGGCTCGTTCAAGGCAAAACCGGGTGGCGGTACCAGCCTCGATCTCGGACTGACGTGCTATGACTTTCGCAACATGAATATGCTCACTCCCGGCGGTATCTTCCTGGAAGAGGAATTCATCGGCTATAACAACATGAACGGCCAGCAGATGGTCTTCGATGAACAGGGCCGTCTCCTCAATGAATGGGATTCACTCGAGTTCAACGCCAGGTTCAAGATCCAAGACGTCATTGGAAAGCAGCCGCTCGGGTTCTTTGGAACCTACATTAAAAACACTTCCGCCGACATCGACAAGCTGCGGACCGAAGGTGTGGCCTTCCCAGGCAGCGATCCAGCGGATCTATTCGCCTACGGCGACGATGAACGCGATTCCGGTTACCAGTTTGGCGCGGAAATCGGCTTCAATGAAAAGAAGGGCGATCTGAGGGTCCAGTATTTCTACCAGGTGCTGGAAGACTTTGCGTTCCCGGCCGTCTTTGTCGACTCCGACTTCCATGGCGGGGGTACCAACAACCGCGGGCATCGGGCATCGGTGAATTACTTCCTCAAGGACAACATTGAACTGCAGGGGATCTTCTTCTTCACCCAGCGCGAAAACGAAGCGAAGGATGGACAGAAAGATGAGAACCGAATCCAGCTCGATCTGATCTTCGAGTTCTAGGCAGATGAGATGACAGTTGACGGTCAGCAATTCAAGACTGTGCCGTCAACTGTCAGAAGGTTTTCAGCAGGCTTGCCGAGCTGGAAACAAAGGTATGAACTAAGACGTCAGCACCCTGCCCGACCGATTGCGAAGCTCCAAGCTCCGACGCAATCCCTAGCAGCCGGTTTCGCCCGACTTCAGGACTCTTTCCCGCACGTTATCGGACAACATCTTCCAATAGCTCTCACTCAGGTAAGCCCGAATAGAGACGTAGCAGGATCCGCAGGTATTTCCTTTGACGAACTGCTCGACCATCTCTTCTCTCGACTTGAACTTGAGATCGAACATCGAGCAGGGCCGCATGGTGCCGTCAGGGTTGACCACCATGTAGCGCTCTCCCGCTTTACAGCCCGGAGCCCCACCATTCTTGAAGAACTCGTAGGTTCCCGTCAGGGTCCAGTCTGAATTGACGATCCGCCCGTTGCTGCTCTTGATTTCCAGGAGTCGATCTATCGATTTGCGGAGCAGCTCGAGGTCTTCCGGCGCACTGATGTTGTATTCCTGGTTCTTAGTGCGTTCTGCGGAGTAGGCACTAAAGGAAATGTTGGCACCCCATTCCTTCGCCTTCTCATAACAGCCTTCGAGATAGGGGAGATTCCACCGGGTAATCGCCGTATTCATCACGATATTATTGTGCCCATGACGGGTCAGTTTCGGGATCAAGTCGGACAGGTGGTTGTAAAGCCCTTTGAACTTGCGAAACTCGTCATGCCGTTCATCCGGGAAATCGAGAGAGATCGAAAACTGGTTGACTCCGTGGTCAAGAGCCTTGAGATAGATCTCTTCAGTCAGTCGGCTCGCGTTGCTGACTACAATCAGGTAAGGCATCCCCGAGTCTTCCTTGACCGCGTCAACGATATCGAAAAAATCGGGTCTGAGCAGTGGCTCTCCGCCTGAAAGCTGAAGCAGGATTGGCTTCAGCTTACGCTCCAGCTTCCTGTAGTCCTCAGCGGTGATCTGCTCTTCTCTGGGCTTGAGTCCGCCATGATCACAGTGCAGGCAGTTGCAGGTGCAGGAGTGTGTCAGTTCAAAAGATACCGCCAAGGGAGTTCTTTTGGCATAGTTTGCTGTTCCCCTGGCCGCCATTCGGGCAGCGAGTGCCACGTCCAACTTCTTCATGAATGCCTCACAAAACGGCGTCTATTCTGCAAGCTTCTGAACCTCCTGTGCACTGTAATCAAGAATGGCTCCCGGATCGTAGCAGTTCTTGATCAGTTCTTCGGGATAAGGCAGGGGATTCCCTTCCAAATTCAGATAGATCAATCCCCGAAGCTTTACCATCTCCGCCGGAATATGCGTTAAACCATTGAAACTGAGGTCGAGTCGGGCCAGGTTCCTCAGATTGCCAAACTCCGCTGGAATCGAGCAAAGCCGATTGTGGCTCAGATTCAGCTCCACCAGGCCGGATAATGCCCCCAGTTCAGATGGAATGGTCTCCAATTCGTTATAACTCAAATCGAGCTGAATCAGATTCTGCAGACGTCCGATGGATGCCGGTACGGCACTCAAACGGTTTCGACTGACATTTAGATTCAGCAGTTCATCCAGGTTGCCAATCTCATTTGGCAAGCCCCGGATCAGGTTCTTTTCTAAATTGAGCGTGGTCAGAGTCGGAACACGGACCGCCTCGGGGGGAACTTCGGTCAGGTTGCGATGGGCGAGTTCCAGACAGAACACCTCTGGGTTCCTCGCTCCAAAAACCAGTCCAAATAGCTCCTCCTGGCTCATTCCAAACCTCCCCACTACCGATTCAAGCGGACATTTCTACCACTTGGCAGACCGCTGTATCCTCCAAGATTGTAGTGAAGCGCGGCCCCCAAGGTCAAGGCAGCGAGAGACTTGCCGAGAGGTCCCTCACGACACCCAACTCCCCGTGGACCAGTCAATCCCGAGTGGAGCCCGCAAGGCCGCTGAAGTGTGGAATCCTGGAGAACTCTGGATGATCTCCAATGTTCTCAAACCGCCACTTCCAGAGAACCTCTGTCCTTCGTACCAGGAAGATACCGGGGAGCAGCCACGGATTTCCAATCGGAAAGCGTCCGCGATAGCCTTTCCGCCAGGCCTGAACCGCCCGGACCCAGACACCGGGTCCAAACATCTGCCTGAGGCTGACACGATTCACCTTCATCCCTTCAAACAACCTTCCATCTGGATCGGAGACTGCCCGAGCCTCCGGCCAGGATTCATCAAAGAACTCCATCCCTTCCTCGACATCTCCGGGAAAGATGAAGACGATCGGAGGAAAAGACTCCTGCCTCCGGATCTCTGCCTGGAGTTCTTCGACGGTTTCCTGGCAGAAAATTCAGCCCAGATGCCTCAGGAATACGAGAAGAGTCGCTTCATTGCCCCACTGCTCGCCCCAGGTCTCGCCTATCAGATTCACTCCCCTAACAGGAATCCCGAGAAGCTCAGCAGGTACCGTTTCTGTTTTCATTCCAACCACCTAGGTCCAAGGTTTACATTCGAAGACCTGAGGGTAAACTTTCACGCGGCAATAATGCAAGATCGTCGCCATCGGGGATCAGACTGTGAGAAACCGCTTCTATAGGAGTAGAATATCTCTTCCAGACGCACGAAAGGACACGCGGATGAAGACCCTGATTACCGGATCCAAAGGTCAACTCGGTTTCGAGTTGATGAGAACGAAGCCAGCCCACTGCCAAATCCATGCCCACGATGTCGACGAACTCGATATCACCGATCTGGAAGAGGTCCGAACATTTGTCTCGAGCCTGAAACCTGATGTCATCATCAACGCCGCTGCCTATACGGCGGTGGATCGGGCGGAAACCGAGAAGGAGACCGCATTCCTGATCAACGCGAAGGGTCCTGGCAACCTGGCGATGGTTAGTCGTGAGGTGGGGGCCCGGATCATCCATATCTCAACTGATTTCGTCTTTGATGGAGAACTGGGACGCCCCTATCGGCCAGATGTGAAGCCGAATCCGGTGAGCGCATACGGGGAATCGAAACTCGCCGGTGAAACTGAAGTGCTGTCCGGGAATCCCGACAGAGCGGTCATCGTCAGGACATCCTGGCTCTACTCGTTGAACGGCAACAACTTCGTCAAAACGATGATCAACCTGATGAAGTCTCGCCCAAATCTTCGGGTCGTCGCCGATCAGATCGGCTCTCCGACCTGGGCAAAAACCCTCGCCGAAGCAATCTGGGAATTTGCCCGTAACCCTGAACTCATCGGTATCTACCACTGGGCTGACAGCGGTGTTGCCAGCTGGTACGATTTCGCCGTTGCGATTATGGAAGAGGCGCTCCAGTACGGCCTGCTCGAACGCCCCATACCCGTGCACCCGATCCCCAGTTCCGAGT
>CP070717.1:3975266-3983290 GCA_020350445.1 Acidobacteriota bacterium
ATGTCGTAGCCTGCGTTCTCGTCTCAGATTCTTCAGGGAACCTCTTTCAGGGCAATTACTTTGGGACGGAACGAACCGGTTTGTCCTGGCAGGAGGAAGGCGTTGGTCTCATTGCCACGGGATCCAACAACAACACGATCGGGGGAACCCTCACGGTTTCGCGGAATATCCTGACCACGGTCGCGTTCAGCTTGACCAGCCGGGTGTCTGAAGACAATCTGATTCAGGGGAATTACATCGGCCTCGGCGCGGACGGATCGACCAGCCTTGGGTTTGCCGGCACACTGCACAGCGGTGATGGCGTGAGGGTGACCTCGTCTGAGCGGGTGGTCATTGGGGGCTCCGTACCCGGGGCGGGGAACGTGATTTCGGGCCAGACGGGGAGCGGTGTATCCGTATCGAACGGGAGCGGCCACCTGATCCTGGGGAATCTGATTGGAACTGATGCTTCAGGGCTGAAGGCTGTCGGGAATGAAAAGGCAGGCGTCCGGTTGGCTGCGGACCAAAGCCGAATTGGTGAAGATGGTGGGGGAGGCAATGTAATCGTCTCCAGTGGCGATGATGGAGTGTTTGTCAATGGTGATGGGAATACGGTCGCAGCGAACTCCATTGGAATCGCCGAGGATGGACGGACGCCGATCGGAAATGCCGGGGCCGGAATCGACGTTTATGGAAATGGCAACCGAGTTGGCGGTGAAGGGGCGGACCTTGGAAATGTGATTGCCTACAGCGGCGCGGCCGGTATTTCGCTGACTACCTTCATCAATGAGAACAACCGGTTCCTCGGGAATTCCATCTTCTCCAATGAAGGCCTGGGTATAGATCTGATCCAGTATGAGGACCGGAAGACCACGCCTTCGATCACCGGGGTCATGGAGACGATTCAGGGCTCCGTGACGGGAGCGCCCGATACCGAGGTGCTGCTACAGTTTTTCTCCAACACGGCATGTGATCCGACCGGCTTCGGGGAAGGTGAAACCTATCTGGGTTCGATCACCGTTGCCACGGATGCAACTGGAAACGTTGGATTCAGCGCACCCTTTGCCCCACTCTCGGGACAACCCTTCATCACGGCCACTGCGACCCCGGTTGGCGGCAACACCTCCGAGTTTTCCAACTGCATTGAGCGGCCGCAGGACTCAGTGGAAATCCTCTCGATTTCCCCCGATGCAGCCGGAGGATTTCCGACGTTGACGAGTGGAGGGAGTATCGCCTTCTCGAGTATTTCTGTTGGATACGAGCTGACCAGTGACAACTCGGGGACACTGTTCGTACGCGTGTTTGCAGACAACAATATCGATTCCGTTCTCGGTGAGGTTTCCCAGCCGGTCACCTCGGCTGGAAGTCTGGTCCAGTTCAACTCGCTGGTTGCCTAGGGAGTGACCGACGAGATGAACAGTGTCTCTGTTGTCGCCATGCTCTTCCCCGACGGAGCCGCAGATATCACTGCGGTGTCTCTCCCTGTGCATTACCTTAGAGAGGACGCGGTAGAGTTCCAGGACATCTCTCCTGACCCCCAGGAGGCCCTTGAGGGCGGGCAGACTGTAACGGTCGAGGCGACCGTCCGTTACCGGTTGTCAAGCGCGGAACAGGGACGAGTGGAACTCCAGGTCCGTCACGGTGACGGACACCTCCTCGTCGATCCGCCATTCGAATTCGTCAGTGAGGGCCTCGGCACGGTCGATTTCGCAGTGACGTTGACGGTGCCGAACGACACGAATCTCATCACGGTCGATGCGTTGCTGGTTTCGGGATCGGATGAAGAGACGCTGACCGACCCGTCCGTCGAATACTCGATCGAGCGTATTCGCATCGACGCAGTGGATCCACCCACCGGTCTCTCACTGCAGAAGGGTGAGGAGGTGACGTTCGATCTGGATGTCAGCTACAACCTGGTCAGCGAAACCAACAGGGGGCTGATCCGCGTCGATGTCGAGGACGAATCGGGAGCTGTACTGCCGCCGATTCCGGAACTCTCCAACTATGAATGGGAGGTCAGCCGGGGTTCCGGTACGATCGATCCGATCACCCGTGTGGTGATCCCCGAATCGGCCACGGAAATCCGGGTCATCGCATCGTTGTATGACGCTGGTTCGGGAGGAGAGATCCTGCTGGCGGACGATGAAAAGACGTTCAGTGTCTCTCGCAAGGGGAAAGTGGTGATACTGGGGTCGAGTCCCGAGATTCCACTGGAACTGGTCCGGGTGACCGCGGAGGGTGCTCAGGGCGAATCGATGAGTGACCTTTCGAACAGTCAGGGAATCTACGAGTTGCCTCTTGGCCCCGGCGTGTACACCTTTGAAGCTGAGCCTCCGGCAGATGCAGAGGGAATTCGGGAACCGGCCGGGCTGGCCGCAGCCGTTGCCGACGACGATCCGGAACTGCCAAAGATCGAGATGGGGGTCGTGAACCGGCGCCAGGCTGTCATCAATCTGGCGGCCCAGTTGCGCAATCTAGGCGTCTACGATGTCGATCGAGCGGCTGGCTTCAACGTTCCGTTTGTCGACAAATTGGGATCAGGCCCCTTTGCAGATGAAGTAGATGACGTGACCGCTTTCGCTCAGACCTTTCCCGTGGAGCCGACACCGACGGACGAACGCCTTTACCGCCTTTCACTTGCCATTGGAGCAGCCCAGAGCATCGCGGACGATGCCAGCGAAATGAGTGACAAGCTGGAGGCGGTCCTTATCGATCTGCTGGCGGATCTTGTGAGCCTCGGGCAGCTAAACGAGAAACTGTCCAAGGGGATCAAGGGACAGGTTGCCAAGACCGATGACAGTATCCCGGTTCGAGGGAGTACGGTCAGAGGTGACGCTTATGAAGAACTGGTGACCGCCGCCCAAAGCTCGAATGGGAAGTACACGAATAACCTGAGGCGGCATGTCGGCGACAATCTTCTGGCCGGTGCAGGGGATGCGGCAACACTCGAGTTCCTCAACACGTTGTTTATAAGTGGGGCCGTCGATCAACGTCCCTCTGATTTCATCAAGGCCGTCGGCGAGAGGTCCGATATTCTGCGGCTCCTGTTGGAGGCCCATTTTGCCTGGCAGACCCAGGGGTCGCTCAGGCAGGCGATCGAAACGGCGGAGTTCTTTAGCCCATACAATGATCAGCTTCCCGATGAGGCGAATACGATTCAGGCCGCCATCAACTTGTCGGGCAATCTAACCCAGCAGAAACTCGCCTCCGTCGAAGGCTTCCTCGATTCGACTCTCAGTGTCGGTGGGAGCATCAAGAACAAGTCAGGTTACATCGCGACCTCGTTGAGTGCTGCATCGGCTGTCGCGGCACCTGAGGCGGCTGCCGTGCTCTTGGTGGCAGGAGCTACGATGGCGGAGTTTGCGGCCTTGCTGGCACTGCTGGAGAAGGGAGTGAAAGGGGTTCGGTTCTTTGAACTCCTGGGACGCTATGTCGGACTCATGCGCGAGTGGGAGATGATCCTCCCACGGGCGTTCCAACTTTCGAGTTTCCCCCAGAACCGCTATGGAGACGGGCTTCGGATGAATGGACGACGTGCGGCGGGGGTGCACCCTTCAATCGCCCGGCAAACCCATCAGGAGGCGTCGTAAGTGCTAACAGGCTTGAATGTGGCGGCGGGTCTTATCCCGGAGGACAGTTTCGAGGAATTGGTGGAACAACTTTCAGCAACGTTTTTTCCCCTGTTTGAGGACTTTGAGGCCAGCCTCAAAGTTGCTGAATCTCCCCTGATGAGCGCCCTGGCCGAGCGGGTCGGAGATGAAGGCTTCAGTGGTCGATTTGGGGGGCTCTTCGATGCTTCGCTTAGTCTGCGCCTCAACCTGGCGAGAGAAGTTGCGAATCTGACCGGCTTCGTTTTCGAAGCGGGAATCCTGTCAGAGGGAGATTATGAAAGGCGCCGAGGTTCGGTTCTGGGCAGCCTCGCAGATCTAGGGGAGGCGATCCAGAGCTATCTCGCCGATCTCGAGGCGATGCGAGATGACCTGGAAGGGCAGGGCCTGCTCGATGCGACCGTCCTGGTTGAAACGCTCGAGGTCGCGATCGGGGGTGTTCGTGTCACCTCTATCAGTCAGCTTCCGGCCACTCTGACGGTTCGGGCTGTCATTACCAACGCGAGCGACCAGTCAGTATCGGGCCTTTCGACAGCACTCGCTGTCCCGGGGCAAGGACCGGATGTCAGCTACTCCGCTGAAAGCCAGGCCCTGTCTCCGTTGGCTGCCGGAGCAAGTCGACAGGTGGATTGGACGGTCACCTTCAGAGGGCCTGAGACGTTATCCCACGTGCTGCTCCAAGTGCAGCTGCGGTCGGCTGACGGTTCGGTTTACATCCCCGGCTTTGCCGAGACTGTCCTTCCGATCCTGCTCGAGGCGGATCGCGACGGCGATCTGCTGTCTGACGATTATGAAACGAACCGGGGCCTCAATCCCGATCGTGCCGACAGTGACGAGGACAGTGACGGTGACGGCCTGGACAACCTGACCGAATCGATCCTGGGAACCGACCCGAAGTCGGCCGATTCCGATGGCGATGGTTTCGACGATGGTGTTGAAGTCGAGCAAGAATCAGATCCGCTGTTGGGTGATTCAACACCCGAGCCAGCCCTGCCCGGCGACCTCAACCGGGATGGTGAAGTGGGCCTTCGGGATCTCGTGATGATGCTGCGCTACCTGCAAGGTGCCGGCTTGGGTCCGTCACCATTGAGCCGGGCGGATCTGAATGCCGACGGGGTGGTTAACATGGCAGATGCCGTTCTCCTGACCCGGCAGTTGACCGAATAATGTAAGGTAATGTAAGGGACAGGCTGGTTTTTTTCCTTGTCCTGCGCGGTCACCCGGCCACCCGGTCACTCACAGAGACCTGGTCACCCGACAAAGGGACAGGCTGGTTCTCTTTTTGGTGAACTCCCCGGATCAGACCAACCGCCAAGGCGCCAAGACGCTAAGTTCTTATCTTTTGGCTTGGGCGTAGAACACCCGGCTGCGGCATTCTTGGAAAACCTGCCTCGAATCCCTGCATGGAAACGATCTAATCCGCTTGGCGCCTTCGCGTCTTTGCGGTTCAAACTCACCCGGTCACTCGGTCACCCGACAAAGGGACAGGCTGGTTCCCATCAGGATACTTAACTCAGGCTTGACTCTTTGCCGCCCTTGATAGACCTTCTTACTCGTGCTCGTACTGAATACTCAAGTTGCCTGGAGGGATCGTTAATGAAGAGCTCGGTCTGTCGTCTGTTAGTTTCTGTCTTTGTCTTCCTGCTCAGCCTTTCGCTCGGGTTTGGACAGAAAGAACCTTCTCCTGCAGACACGTTTCTGTTGAAGGACTATCGACCTCAATCGATCTACAAGATTCCGATCACGAGAGTCGAGAAGGCGAAATACCCGGTAATCGACGTCCACTCTCATACCTATGCGAAGACTCTCGAGGCGATTGATCGGTGGGTGCAGGTCATGGATGAGGTCGGGGTCGAGAAGACCATCATTCTCTCGGGCGCGACCGGAGAAGAGTTCGACAAGATCTACGATGACCACGCGGGACGCTACCCCGATCGTTTCCAGATCTGGTGCGGCTTCGATTTTGAAGGTGCCGACGAACCGGGGTGGTCGGACAAGGCTGTCAAGGAATTGGTCCGCTGCTACAACAAAGGCGCCCGCGGGGTGGGTGAAATCGGAGACAAGGGCAAAGGTTTTATCTTTGGCGGTCCGAAACCGGCCCCGGGTCTCCACGCCAATGATCCTAGGATGGACCCGCTCTTTGAAAAGTGTGCCGAACTGGGGATTCCGGTCAATATCCACGTGGCTGATCCCTACTGGATGTATCAGCCGATGGACGCGCACAATGACGGGTTGATGAATGCCGCCGAATGGAGGCTCGACAATCAGGAAGGCATCCTCAGTCACGAAGAGATGCTGCTGACCCTCGAAGGCGCCTGCTCCCGGCATCCGAAGACCACGTTCATCGCCTGCCATTTTGCCAACTGCTCGCACGATCTCGCGCGACTGGGAACGATGTTCGATAAGTATCCCAATCTGAATGCCGATATCTCGGCCCGCTACGCCGAGACGAGTCCGATCCCTCGATACGTGAAGAAGTTTATTGAGAAGTACCAGGATCGTCTCCTCTACGGGACCGACATGGGTGTGAATCCCGAGATGTACCGCATCACTTTCCGGGTGCTCGAGACCGCCGATGAGCATTTCTACGAACAGGAGCTGTTCGGCTACCACTGGTCGATGAATGGATTTGACCTGGAGCCGTCATTGCTGGAGAAGATCTATCGCACAAATGCCCTGCGTTTACTCTCAAAAGAATAACTCTTGGAGTGCGGCGGCCCTGGACGCCGCCTTCGGACTACAGCGGCCCCAGACAACGCCTTCGAACCACAGCCGCCCGCAGTCCCACTAAAACCACCCCAAGGATTGGATGACAGTAAAACCATGAAAACAAGAAGTTTCCGTCTCCGCATTCTCCTTCTGGCAATCAGCCTGTCCCTTTCCTGCACGTCACCTGCAGCCGAATACGACCTGGTCATTCTGGACGGGCTGGTGATTGATGGTTCCGGTTCCGAAGGATATCCGGCTGATGTAGCGATCATCGGGGACACCATCGTCCGGGTGGGAGCCTTGAGTGAAAGCGAGCGGGGTACAGCGAAACAGACACTCAACGCCGCGGGACGTGTTGTCAGTCCAGGATTTATTGACATCCACTCTCATTCCGACTGGGCCCTGTTGGTCGATGGGACCGCGCAGAGCAAGATCCGGCAGGGGGTAACCACCGAGATCCTGGGAGAATCCCGATCGGCGGGGCCGGTCAAAGGGTTGGCCCGCCGCGAAGGTTCCTACGGACTGGAAGCGGATTGGATGACCCTTGGGGGCTATTACGAACGTCTGAAGGAATCGGGCATTTCGTTGAACGTCGGTTCCTTTGTGGGAGCGACACAGGTCAGGCTCTGTGTCCTGGGTGAAGACAGCCGGGATCCGACGGCTGAAGAAATGGAAGAGATGAAGGCTCTCGTAGCCGAGGCGATGGCAGAAGGTGCTTTCGGGCTCTCGAGTGCGCTCCTGGTTCCTCCGAATACCTACATCACGACCGAACAACTCGTGGAACTCTCGAAGGTGGTCAGGGAATATGGCGGGATCTACTCGACTCATATTCGTTCAGAAGGGATTGGGATCCAGGAGGCGATCGTTGAAGCGATTCGAGTGGGTGAAGAAGCGGGCGTCCCAGTCGATATCATCCACCTCAAGATCGCTGACAAGAGGCTTTGGGGAGAGATGAAACAGATCTGCGACATGGTCGAAGAGGCACGAGCGCGCGGGCTGGAGGTGACAGCCAATCAGTATCCCTACCTGGCCGGGCAGAACAACCTCGTCGCGCTGGTTCCTCCCTGGGCCATGGAAGGTGGAACTGAGGCGATGCTGGAGCGGCTGGCAGATCCCGGAGCACGCGAGCGGATGGCGGCCGATGTCTATGCTGGAATCCCGGGCTGGTTCAACCACTACCTGGCGATGGGGGAGTGGGGAAATTGCCGTGTTGCTTCGGTTTCCTCTGAGGCCAACCGGAGATTTGAAGGAAAGTCTGTTGCGGAGATCGCCCAGATGCAGGGGAAGTCGCCGACAGACGCTGTTTTCGATCTTCTCCTCGAGGAAGGTGGCACGGTCCCTGCGGTCTATTTCCTCATGAGTGACGAGGATGTGAACTATGCCATGCGGGTGCCGTGGGTCTCCTTTGGCTCAGACGGGTCCGCGGTCCGACCGGAGGGCGTGCTGGGAGAAGGGAAGCCCCATCCACGCTGGTACGGGACCTTTCCGCGGATACTGGGGAAGTACGTCCGAGAGGACGCTGTTATCGGTCTTTCGGAGGCGATACGTAAGATGACGTCTGCGAATGCTGCCAAGATTGGGATCATCGATCGGGGTTTGCTCGAAGTTGGAAAGAAGGCGGATATCACGGTCTTCGATGCTGATCGAGTGGTCGATCGGGCCACGTTTGAACAACCCCATCGATACCCGGAGGGCATCGAGCACGTCGTCGTCAATGGCGTGGTGGTC
>CP070717.1:3983390-3989581 GCA_020350445.1 Acidobacteriota bacterium
ACAAGGCCGTTGAACCGGCAGCGGGAAACACGATACAGACGCGCAGTATCGAAAAGCTCCGAGGGTATGATGCCGAACTCCTCGGCCCGCCTTTAGACTCGGCTCTGCTAGCACTTGAGCAAGCGTGCGCCTCGCTGAGGGGCATTGGCAGTAACCATGATAGAAATAATGTATTTGAGAAGTCCTTCCTTCCCGCTGTGAATTTGGCAATTTCCAAGATGAAAACGAAGAGAACGGAGTTGAGGGAAGAATGAGAGTTCGGCAGGCCCTTTTAAGACTTTGGGGTGCAATTGGGGTGCAAAAAAGGGTTAGTCCAAAGACTAACCCTTTCAATTTCAAGCACTTGTGTTTTGTTGGTGCCGGAGGGGGGATTCGAACCCCCACGGGCGTAAAGCCCACTGCGCCCTGAACGCAGCGCGTCTGCCAGTTCCGCCACTCCGGCACTTTAGGAGTGAAGTCGAACGGTGAAAACCAATTAACCGCTCGAGCGGAGTGCCAGTCTACAACAATCGATGTGCCTTTGAGAAGTCCAGCGTTTGAATCGATCCGGGAGGGTCCGGCTCACCCCTACGATTCACTGCTCCCAGGAAAGGGTCATAGGGGCGTAAGATGCTGAAAAATAATAGGTTCAGTGTATTCTACGGTGACGTGCCTATTCCGCGATCGACCGATAGATCACCCCGAGTCTCTCCACGATCACTGCATCCTGTTCAGGGAATACCGTTCTCAAGTCGAGAAGAACGCGGTCATTCTCAATTCGGGTCAGAATAGGCGTCGGGGATCTCCTCAATTGCTGTTCCAACTGATTCGGCGTCAGTCCTTTGGAGGCGATGGAGATCAGCCAGGTTGGGATCTGTTCTTCCGGGGCGGAACCGCCGCCCGGGACAGAGAAGCCCTCTATCAGTTCAGCTTCCAGGGGAAGGGAAGCGATCCCCTCGAGCACCCCTTCGGCCCGTCGCTTCACGTCAGTGGCCGGGAGGGACATCATCTTCCAGATGGGGAGGCTGTCTCTGTAGCTTCCCGTCTGATACTCGCGAAGTGTCGCTTCGAGGCAGGCATAGGTCAATTTGTCGACGCGCAGCGCGCGCATCAGGGGATTCTTCCGGATTCTGTCGACCAGAGCCTTGCGGCCCAGGATCAGACCGGCCTGGGGACCGCCGAGGAGTTTGTCTCCGCTGAAGCAGACCAGGTCTGATCCGAGCTGGAGGGATTCTGAAACCACGGGTTCCTGCGAGAGGAAAGGCTGGTCGCCTCGAAAGAGGTACCCGCTCCCGGCATCATGAAAGAGAGGGATGCCCGATTCCCGCGAGATCGCGACAAGTTCGCTGATCTCTGGACGTTCGGTGAAACCGATGATCTGATAATTACTTGGATGGACACGAAGGATCAGTGCGGTCTCGTCGTCGATGGCATCACGATAATCGGCTGCTTTTGTCTTATTGGTTGTCCCGACTTCTCTCAGCACGGCACCACTTTTTTCCATGACGGCTGGTAGCCGAAAGGAGCCTCCAATTTCGATCAACTCCCCTCGAGATACGAGGACCTTCTTTCCGAGGGCAAGGGTGTTGAGTGTGAGCAGGATCGCGGCCGCGGCATTATTGCAGACCGTCGCCGCTTCACAGCCGAGCAGGCGCTTGGCACGGGCCTCGAAATGCAGATCCCGATGACCCCTCCCTCCGGCCTCGAGATTGTACTCGAGATTCGAATAGTGCTGACCGACCTCGGCTGCCTGCTCGAGGACGCTGCGACTGAGCGGAGATCTTCCGGCGTTTGTGAAGAGGATGACCCCGGTTGCGTTCACGATCGGTCGCAGTGATGGGGTGAGCCATTCGTCGACCAGTGCGGCAATGCGGGCGGGAATCTCGGGCAGTGTCCCTTTCAGAGCCTCCTCAGAGATCGTGCCCTCAGAAATTGCCCGGCGAAGACCATCCAGAATCACGGTTGCCGCTTCAACCACGAGTTCCTGGGACGTCTGATTGATTAGCGCTTGGACTTCCTCGAATTCGAGGATCCTGCTCACCGCCGGAAGACTTCGAAAGAGGTGTTGGCTAGGCACATCGGATATGATAGACGATTGCTGTCGGCTTCTGTACTCCATCGTGGAAATCGGTTGATCGGAAATGGCCTGAGGCAAGCTGGACATCAAAGGGGGGCCGAAATATTATGTAGGCCTCACGACACAGGATTCTTCATTTCAAGAAAGGGGTTCCCATGAAGATAGAGACTGCGTTGATCAGTGTTTCGGACAAGCAGGGGTTGGTCGAGCTGGGAAGAAGCCTGGCCGAAATGGGCGTTAAGATTCTGTCGACTGGAGGAACGGGTAAGGCTCTCAAGGAAGCGGGTGTCCCCTTCACGAAGGTTTCGGAGCATACCGGGTTCCCCGAGATTCTCAACGGCCGGGTCAAGACGCTTCATCCAAAGATCCATGGTGGAATCCTGGCGATGCATGACTCCAAAGAACACCAGACGACGCTGGAGGAACATGGGATCGCCCCGATCGGACTGGTGGTCGTGAACCTCTATCCCTTCTCGCAGACGGTGGCGAAGGAAGGGGTGACGGTGGAAGAGGCGATTGAGAACATCGATATCGGCGGTCCGACGATGATTCGTGCTGCCGCCAAGAACCATGCCCACATTTCGGTGGTGGTTGATCCGGGAGATTATGCCTGCGTGGTTGCCGAGATGAAGGCCGGCAGTGGGGAGGTTTCGAAGCAGACCCGGTGGGAACTGGCCCGGAAGGCCTTTCACCATACGGCCGCCTATGATTCCGCCATTTCCGGGTATTTTGAAAAGGTGAGCTCGGATGAAGAGGGGCTTCCACCGGTAATCAATCTCAGCCTGAAACGGGAGGCTACTCTGCGCTACGGGGAGAATCCCCATCAGCGGGCGGGGCTGTACCGCTCGCAGTTTCATCCTCCCACCGGAATTGTCTCGGCGCTCCAGAAGCATGGCAAGCAGTTGTCGTTTAACAACTACCTCGATCTTCAGGGCGCGTGGGGGCTGATTCGGGAATTCGATGAGACAGCCTGTGCGATCATCAAGCACACGAATCCCTGCGGAGCGGCGCTGGGATCGACCCCGAAAGAGGCGTATTTGAAGGCGCTTTCCTGCGATCCCGTCTCGGCCTTTGGATCGATCATCGCCTTTAACCGGGAAGTCGATGCCGAGACTTCGGAAGAGTTGAGTAAGCTGTTTGTGGAAGCTGTCATTGCACCAGCCTACACCGGCGATGCCATGGAGGTTCTGACCAAGAAGAAGAACATCCGGATCATGGAGATGCCTCTAACCAAGGCGGGTCACAGCGGGTTCGATTTGAAGCGGATCTCGGGTGGGGTACTGGTCCAGGATCGGGATGAGTACTTTGTTACTGAAAAGGATCTCAAGGTCGTAACGAAGCGGACTCCGACTAAGGACGAGATCGCAGATCTCCTCTTCGGTTGGATCATCTGTAAGCATGTCAAGTCGAATGCCATCGTCTATGTGAAAGGTGGAAAGACAGTCGGAATCGGTGCGGGGCAGATGAGCCGGGTCGACTCGGCGAAGATTGCCGCCGACAAGGCGCAGGAACCCCTGAGTGGCGCCGTGATGGCAAGTGACGCGTTCTTCCCGTTCCGCGATGGACTCGATGCGGCGGCTGAGCGTGGAATCCGCGCCGTTATCGAGCCGGGTGGTTCGGTCCGGGATGAAGAGGTGATCGCAGCTGCCGACGAGCACGGGATTGCCATGGTCTTTACGGGAATCCGCCATTTCCGTCATTAATAAGCCTGAATCGGTTCAAAGATGCTCCTGGTCATAGATATCGGAAACACCAATATTGTGCTGGGCGTTTTCGAAGACGATAAGCTCAAGTATCACTGGCGTGTCTCCACACGACGCGACCAGACGGCCCATGAGTATGCGGTCCTGTGTCGGAATCTCTTTCTGCTGCAGAACGTACCGTTCAAAGAGATCGAAGCGGCTGTGATTTGTTCGGTCGTCCCCCCACTGAATGACTCATTCGCTCATCTGGCTGAAGAGTTCTTTCATGTGAACGCGTTTTTTGTCGAGCCCAGCGAGCAGAGTCTCATGGGAATTCGCTACCACCACCCGTCCGAGGTGGGGGCGGACCGAATCGTCAACGCGATCGCCGCGGCCGAACTGCACGGTTGTCCTGCCGTTATCGTTGATTTTGGAACAGCGACAACGTTCGATGCGGTATCCCCGGATCGGGAGTACCTGGGAGGTCTGATTGCGCCCGGGATCGGGATCAGTTCCGAAGCTTTGGTAGCGCGGGCCGCCAAGCTGCCTCGGATCGAGATCAGGAAGCCAAAGAACATCATCGGTCAGACAACGGTTGAAAGTATGCAGTCGGGAATCTTCCACGGCTATGTCAGCCTGGTGGAAGGGGTGCTTTCACGAATGCGAAAAGAATTGGATAACCCGCTCGTTGTGGCCACGGGTGGGTTTGCCCGGTTGATCTCATCGGGATACACCGGGTTCGATTTCATCGAAGAAGACCTGACGATGCATGGGTTGAGGATCTGTTACGAGAGGATCTTTCGGCCTTTGAACGGATGAAGTTGTCTCAGTGTCCCTGCGTTCTCTATGTCGAGCAATTACTTCAACTACTTCACCGAAATTGAGGAGCACTTTGTCCAGAAGCGAGGCAGGAACCTGCTGATCTCGCCGCTGGACTGGTGTCTGATCGAGTTGTGGAAGGAGCAGGGTATCCCGCTGCATGTGGTCCTTCGTGGGATTGACCGCAGCTTTGAATCGGCGGATGAGAAACGCAAGAAAGCTCCCCGTACCCTCTATTACTGCCATCCCGCGGTTACCGATGCGTTCGAAGAGTACCAGGAATCGATGATCGGTGAATCGGAAGAGCAGTCCGACAGTGAAATCTCCTCCGGTGAGGTCAGGAGCTTCATTCGAGCGATTCAGGAATCTCTGGCGGACCGAGAGGAAGAACCCTTTTTCCGGGCCCGTCAGCGTCTGGCCGCACTGGAAGAGGAATTGAGCCGGCGCAAGGCGGTGGACCCCGAGCAGGTCGACCAGGATCTGGGGACGATCGGGCGGGATCTGATTGCGGAGCTCGCAGATTCCCTGGGGGTAGACGAAGTAAAACAACTGCGGTCCGAATGCGCGTCGGAATTGAAGATCTACAAGCGCCGGGTTTCGAAGGATGTCTTTTCGAAACTCGAACAGAAGCAGTTTGAGCGCAGAATGCGGGAACGCTTTGAACTCCCGGCATTCAGTCTGCTCGATCTGGACACCTGAAGTGCGAATGTCGCTTGCGGTGGCTGAAGTGGGTCGGGTGCCCGATGCTAGGGTGTTCTCACTGAGAACTCTTCGACGGTTTCGAAACCGCCGGCCTGTCGGTAGCCCTCGACGCGCACCTGGTGTCCATCCGTGCGAACGCGGATCGTCCCGGAGGTCTGTGTGCTGTAGACCGCCCGGGTGAAGCGCTTCAGCCTTTCCATGACCTCGTTGGCCGGATGGCCGAATCGATTTCTGCGACCGGCAGAGATGACTGCCAGCTTCGGACCCAGTCTCTGCAGGAAGCGCTCAGATGTACTGGTTCGGCTGCCGTGATGCCCGACCTTGAGCAGCGTAACCGTATTCTCCAGGGAGGGGAGTCCCTCCTCGACTCTTTTCGAGACGTCCCCACCCAGAAGCGCGCTGAAGTGACCAAAGGTCAAAAGGAGGACGACCGAGGAATCGTTGTTGTCCCGCCAGATTGAAGACTCTGCGGGGGGATGGAGAACCTGGTGCGAGACTCTTCCATGGATGAACGAACTGTTACTCCTGAGCTGGATGGCAGGCTCTGCGTAATCGGGCTGTGAACGATAAAAATAAAGCCGATCGATAGGGAAGGCTCGACTGAGGAATTCATACCCACCTCGATGGTCGTCTTCCGGGTGGGAGATCACGACATGGGCCAGTTTCTGGATTCGCCGTTGCCAAAGGTATCGGCTCACGACCCGGCGGGCCACGAAGTCGGGATCTCCGGTGTAGACCCTGGGGCCGGTATCGATCAGGCCGTGACTGCCATCCGGGTAGGCGATATGGATGCAGTCCCCCTGGCCGACATCCAGGAAGGTGATCTCGAGTTCGTTTGAAGGAGCCGGATCAGCTGAGGTCATCCAGGCGAACGAAGGGACGATGAGTATCGGTAACAGGAAACGCCAGCCGTAGCGCAGGAACAGGAAGGT
>CP070717.1:3989681-3999048 GCA_020350445.1 Acidobacteriota bacterium
AGTCTTCCCCAAAAACTCACGACGGTTCATCTCTACCTCCATCTTCACAACGGTTCAAGGAACTGTCCCCGAACAGTAATACCGGATTGCTTAGAAATCAACCAGTACCTCGATTTGAACCTCGATCCCTAACGGTTGTAAGATCACCGTCCTTGCCTCAGCTGCAATGTTGGAGAGAGATTTCATGAACTCAGTTAGTGGTGCGCCGTCCGGTCGGGTGGTTTCAATTGATGCCCTGCGTGGCTTTGACATGTTCTGGATCATCGGGGGGGATGCCTTCTTCAGAGCGCTTTTCCAGTTGATCAACACACCCTGGGCGCTGACCCTCCTCGACCAGCTCGAACACAAGGAATGGCACGGTTTCACCTTCTACGATCTGATCTTTCCTCTCTTTCTCTTTATTGTCGGTGCGGCGATGCCCTTTGCCATCAGCAAGAGGCTTCAGAGAGGAGACAATCGCCGGGAACTCTACGTCCATATTATGAAGCGCACGCTGATCCTGTTCGCCCTCGGCCTGGTCTACGGCCACATCCTGGAGTTCGATTTCGATCGCTTTCGGTGGGCCGGAGTACTGCAAAGGATCTCTCTCTGCTACTTTTTCGCCGCAGTGATCTTCATGAATTTCCGCATTAAAGGACAGGCGATCGCCGCCGGATCGATCCTGGTCGGCTACTGGGCCATCTTGACGCTCGTACCCGTACCTGGCTTTGGAGCGGGGATACTGACCCCTGAAGGGAATCTCGCCTCCTATATCGATCAACTCTTCCTGCCCGGGCGGTTCTGCTGCTTCCAGTTTGGAGATAACGAAGGCATCCTCAGCACCATTCCCGCTATCGCTACAACCCTCCTGGGAGGCCTCGCAGGACACCTGTTGAGAAGTGCGATGGACCAGCGCCAGAAGCTTCTGGGATTGATCGGAGCAGGGATCGGAAGCCTGGTTATCGCTCTCCTGTGGGACCTGCTCTTCCCGATTAATAAGCTCCTGTGGACCAGCTCTTACGTCCTCTTCGCAGCCGGATGGAGCTTCCTGTTGCTCGCCTTGTTCTACTGGGTCATCGACATGCGGAGATATCAGAAATGGGCCTTCCCATTCATCATCATCGGACTCAACCCGATCACCATCTATGTCGCCCAGAGCGTCTTTGACTTCGGCTCGATCGCTCGCATCTTCGTCGGCGGATTCGTCGACCACACGGGAGTCTTCCAACCCGTCTTCTGGGTTGCCTGCGTGTTCGCCGTCAAATGGCTGTTCCTCTACTTCCTCTACCGCCAGAAGATCTTTTTGAAAGCATAGTAAGGCAAGCGTCCTCGCTTGCCAAACCCACTTCGCAACCAAGACGGTTACGGGCCACCGCCTGCAGCCAACGGCCAACAACCAGTAGCCAACATCCATTCCCAACCGAGACGGTCACGTTCCGGAAGGTAAGCGTCCCCGCTTGCCAAACCCAGCCTCAGGCCACAGGCCCCACGCCCCAGGACACAGGCCACAGGCCCCAGGGCCCCACGCCCTGTACCGTTTTGCCTCGACATCCGGCTCTCGAAAATCGACAATGGGTCTCAGCAAGGAGATCCCATATGCCAAGGAAACTCAATCGTCGCGAAATACTGACTCGAACACTGGGTGCTGCGGCCGTTGCTGCGGCAGGTCCTGGACTGGAACTGAGAGCTTTCCCTCCCGCGATTCAGGATCTTTCGTCTCAGGCCCCTTCTTCCCCAGTCTCACTGCTTCGGTGTGAATCCTACGACCCACAGACCTTTCGGACCTGCCTCGAGAAGAGTCTCGACCTCATTGGGGGTGTGGGGGACCTGGTCCAGGGGAAGACAGTGACCATCAAGGTGAACCTGACCGGAATGACCTGGGAGCCGGTCGACGGCCTGCCGGCTCGAGAGACGTACCAGACACACCCGCATTCACTGGCGGCCCTCTGTGCAATTCTCAATGACGCGGGAGCCCGGCGGATCTATGTTGTCGAAACGCTGTACTGGAAAAAGCCTTTTGAAGAGATCCTGGAGGACTCCGGCTGGGACGTCAAAGCGATTCAATCGGCCGGCGGACACAAGGTCCAGTTTGAAGATATCCGCAATCGGGGCTCCTGGTCGGATTATGCTCGATTCCAGGTCCCCTGGGGCGGCTTCATGTTTCCAGCGTTTGATCTTAACCGCAGGTTCCACGATACCGACGTCCTGATCTCACTGGCAAAACTCAAAGAACACGCCTGTGCCGGCATCACGGGTGTCATCAAGAACTGCTTCGGGAATACTCCTTGTTCTCTGTATGGAAACGACTCTCCGAGCGAGGATGCCCTGCTGCATCGAACTTCGATCTTCCACAACGGTGAGAAACCGGTTTCTGGGGATGTCCCCGCCGAACTCGAGCACGGAAAGTCAAACAGTCAGTTCGTCCGTGTACCCAATATCACGGCCGATATCTACGGAGCCCGGCCAGCCGACCTGGGCATCGTCGACGGGGTCCGCACAATTCGCGGTGGAGAAGGCCACTGGAACCGTGGAGTCTCAGTCGTCGAACCGAAGCTGTTGATTGCCGGACGCAATGGGGTCTGCACCGATGCCGTCTGTACGGCCGCAATGGGCTTCGATCCCCTTGCCGCCCCGGAGACAAAACCGTTCCCGGGGGATAACCACCTGAACCTGATGGCTTCCGTCGGCCTCGGTACAAATGATCCAGAGCGAATTGAAGTTGCAGGTTTGAGTCTCGAGGAAGCGGTCTTCCCATTTTCAGGGAGGACGGCATGAAGCAGGCTCTGACCGAAATCCCCGGAGTCGGCCCCAGCATTAGCAGCGATCTCAGAGATTTGGGATTCCATACGGTCGCCGACCTGCGCGGTCAGGATCCTGAGCAGATGTATCGGGACCTTATCGAACTGAGGGGCTCCAGGATTGACCGCTGCGTTCTCTACGTCTTTCGCTGTGCGGTCTACTTTGCCGGCGAATCGGACCCTGAGCCCGAACTACTGAAGTGGTGGAACTGGAAAGACCAGGGAACCCAGGCCGGCTCCTGACGGCGGATCACCGGGAAGCATCGTTTCGCTGGCTCTTGAGGTACTCCATGACGTTCAGAAACGTGTCGTTCCAGATCTCGCCCCGGTTCTGCTGCAGGTACTCGGCGAGTTCCCGGTGAGCTTCACGGCTTACCGAGAGGTACTCTCCTCCCACTCCGTGAAACATCAGGACTAGAAACCCTCCACGCTCAACCGCGTTCTTGACCAGCCCGATCATTTCAGAACCGTCCATTCCGGTAACAGACCAACTCGGGACGCGGAAGAAATCGAGAGTTTCCGAATCGGTGGTCAGCTTCTCGCCTCCCCCCCGGGCAAACTCAAACTCACCGGCTAAGCCCTCGACAAAGGACTGGCCGCCGGCCGTCATATCGACACAGGTGTAGGCGTAAGTCCTCGCCGCCTCCCCGTCCACTGCCTCGAGCAGCGTGTTCGCGACTCGAATCTCCTCGATAATCCGGCTGACTGAGTAGTTTTTGAGATCTTGTTCGGGTTTCACCCATTCCCGCTTATCGGTGCCCGTATCGGACAGACAGGGATGAAACAGCGTATGGTTACCCAGCTCATTTCCGGCCTGTGCGAGTTCACGCCATTCATCCATCCTCTGCCGCAACGAGGTCGATGATCCAGTCACGTAGAAGGTCCCTTTCAGGTTGAACTCCTTGAGGTCAGCAAAGGCGTTGTCCAAATGCGTGTCGATTCCGTCATCGTAAGTGAGAACGACGGCAGCCCGTCTGCCATCGGGCCAGTCGATCTGGGCCTCCACAGCTTGAAATCCCAGCAGACAGAAGACGGCCAATAATTGAAGTACTCGCAGCATCGAATTTCCCCTTCTCCAACAGAAACTTCTGGTTTAAGAAGGCACAATACCTGCGATTGATCTTGTTGGCAATGGAGGCCACTTGAATCAAGAATCGACCTCCGTAGTTTTCCCGTAGGCTTTGCCCCCTAGAACGGGTTCTTTATCCGGATGTTTCACAGCTCTGCACAACGCAGAATTGAGGGGAACGGAGAGACCTCCTTTTCAGCCTGGAGGTTTCTGGGAGGGTTTATACAAATGAAGAATTCAAAACGAGCCTTCTGTTTCATTATCACGTCAATGCTCACGCTGTCCTTCCTGCTCCTGCCGGCCCTCGCGCCTACTGGTGCTGAGGCCCAGGATCCCGGCGCGGATGTCTATGCGAAGAAATGCAAGACATGTCATGCCGATGACGGAACCGGTGCAACCAAGGCCGGCCAGATGCTGAAAACACCCGACCTCAATACGGCGGAGTGGAAGAAAGGAAAGAGTGCGGCTGAAGTGGAAAAGACCCTGCGAGAGGGTCTTGGCAAGATGAAGGCATTCGAAGGCAAGATGAGTGACGGGGACCTCAAAGCGGTCTCTGAATACGTCGTCGCGAAATTTGCCAAGTAGGTCCTTATTGATTTGACCGCTGGTCGCTGAAACCGACCGGCCCCAACCTTCTTCTACAGGCCACGGAAAGGAGGAAGCTCCGTTGCGAAAGTTGCCCGATTCTCTAGTGAGACTCCTGATCGTCATTGCCGGTCTGGCGAGTGTCGTTCTATGTATCCGCTTCCTGGTTCTCCCCAGATCATTGACCGATATGGAGCTCCACAAGCAATCGGCCGTTGAGCGGGAATTGGAGAAGCCGATCCAGTTCGCCGGATCCGGCATTTGCCAGGAGTGCCATGAAGACGAACCCGCGACACTGGCGGCCGGCTATCATTCGACACTCTCGTGCGAAACCTGTCATGGTCCGGCGCAGGCCCATATCGATGACTTCGAGTACAAACCCAAGGCCCCCCGGCAGAGAGACTTCTGCCCGGTCTGCCATATGTACGACCCATCCAGGCCCACCGGCTTTCCCCAGATCAATCCGATCGCACATAATCCATTACTGCCCTGTATCGAGTGCCATGACCCACACGATCCGGTACCTCCTGAGACGCCGCGCTCGTGTGAAGCCTGCCACGCTGAAATCGCCCGGATGAAAGCGGTATCTCATCACGTGCAGTTGGAATGTAAGGTCTGTCACGAAGCGACCAACGAGCATATGCTCCACCCCAGGGCGGAGAAGCCGACGAAACCCGCGAACCGGGAATTCTGCGGCAGCTGTCACGCCGAAGACTCTGACACAGTCGCCACCCCGCATATTGACCTGAAGACTCACGGGGGCCGCTACCTGTGCTGGCAGTGCCACTACCCCCATTTCCCCGAGGCCTCATGATGCTGAGACGAAAACTGCTGAAAATGTTGACCGGTGCCCTACCCGGGCTCACAATTCTGACCGATCCTTTTGCCAGGCTACTCGCTCAAGACGAGGAAACAGCGGCACAGGAACTCCCCCTCTACGGAATGGGAATCCAAGTCGATCGTTGCATCGGTTGTGGGAATTGCATGGAAGCCTGTAAAGCGGAAAACAACGTTCCTCCCGAACCGACGCATATGCGAACCTGGGTCGAGCGCTACGTTATTGACTCGAACAACGAGGTCCATGTGAGCCTTTTGAACAGTCGCAACAGGACCTCCTCCCAGATCGACGAGCAACGCAACGTTCTGCGGACCTTCTTTGTCCCGAAGCTCTGCAACCAATGTGAGAATCCACCTTGCGTTCAGGTCTGCCCGGTTGAAGCGACCTTCAAGACCGAGGATGGCGTGGTCCTGGTGGACAACGAACGCTGCATGGGTTGTGGCTACTGTATCCAGGCCTGCCCCTACGGGGCCCGCTACCTGCATCCAGAGACCAAAACCGCCGACAAATGCACCTTCTGCTATCACCGGATTTCCCAGGGATTACTCCCCGCCTGCGTCAATGTGTGTCCCACTCAGGCTAGAGTCTTTGGCAATCTCAAGAGTCCCGCGAGCCCATTAACCCGGCTCCGGAGACTGAAGAAGATCAACGTGCTGAAACCTTCGCTCAATACTGCTCCAAAGGTGCTCTACACCGATCTCGATGGGGAGGTCCGATGAACCTAGACGCCATTTCCGCATCAGAAAACATCTTGAGAGAAACGACCGGCTTCGTATTTCCAAATGAAATCGATGTCCTCTGGTCGATTATGATCGTGGTGTATCCCTACCTGACCGGACTCGTCGCCGGCGCGTTTATCCTGGCCTCACTGGTCAAGATCTTCAAGGTACGGGAACTGCAGCCCACCTATAGACTGTCTCTGCTGACAGCGCTGGCGTTCATCCTGATTGCCCCGCTCCCGCTCGTCCTGCACCTGGGTCACCCGGAACGATCCTACGAGATCTTCCTGACCCCTCAGCTGGGATCGGCCATGGCGATGTTCGGATTCGTCTACGCCTGGTACCTCATGGTCGTCCTGCTGCTCGAGATCTGGTTCGAATACCGGAGGGACATGGTCATCTGGGCCCGTGAAACGAAGTTTCCACTGAGTTGGATCTACAGGATACTCTCACTGTTCTCCAACGACCTCAGCCAGGAAGGCCTGAACTTCGACAAGCGGGCAACCCGACTGATTACAATTATCGGTATTCCGTCGGCCTTCCTCCTCCACGGCTATGTCGGATTCATCTTCGGCTCAGTTAAAGCCAATCCCTGGTGGAGCAGCGTCTTGATGCCGATTGTATTCCTCTTTTCAGCGATCGTATCGGGAATCGCACTCGTCCTCATCCTCTACATGGTTCTCGCCCCGATGCGTGGGGAAGAGATCAACATGAAATGCCTCGATCGAGTGGCAGCATTCCTCTTCTATGCTGTGATTGTTGACTTCTCACTCGAAGCGCTGGACTTTATTCACCGCCTCTACGAGAGTGAGGAATCGATCCATATCCTTTCTGAACTAATCGTCAATAAGCTCTTCTTGAGCCTGGTTGTGATTCAGATTCTTCTCGGAATGATCGTTCCCCTCGCCATGCTCGCGGGTATTCGTATCTTCAGGGCCAATGCCGAACTTAGAAAGCTCATTTACTTCGTCTCCGCCATCCTCATCCAGTTGGGAATCTTCAGCGTCCGCTGGAATGTCGTGATCGGAGGACAGATGTTTTCCAAGAGCTTTCGAGGTCTGACGACCTACAAGATGGAAATGCTGGGTCTCGAAGGGTTACTCCTCGCACTCGTTCTGCTGGCTCTCCCCCTTGTTATCCTGGCAGTCCTCCTGAGGTTCTTCCCCCCAACGGGGTCACCAGCAAAAGATCTGTCGGCCTCGACATAGCGGACAGACGGGGCCAGCCCGATAGGGTTCCCTCTCACCCTATCGGGTTCGCCCCAACCTTCTAGCCCGTTCAGCGATCCCTCGATAGACCTCCCGGCCTTCCTCAATCACCTGCAGCACCGTCTGACGCTGCCCATCATTCTCGAAGAGGCCCTTTTCTTCGACCCACTTCTGGAAGCGTTCCGTCACCTGGATGAATTCTTCGGCTTCGCTGGCAAATCCGCGTGGACGGCCGGCGATTTCGACGTAAACCGGGTTGCTGTGCGCATGCTCGCAACGTACTGCTATCCAGGCACTGTCTGATAAGACGATGCTTTCTTTCAAGTCAGTTCCCTGGGCAACAACTTCGCCATTGACAACAACTTCCAGTGGGATCGATCCCGAGGGCATCAGGGCCTGGGCCTCAACAAGTACTTCCGCCGGAGCTTCACTGCGATGCAGGTGCGCACCCGGGCGCTGCCCATCCACTGTCAAGAAGAGCATCGGGCCATGAGTCATGAAACTCTTTCCCAACCGCAGACCTTCAGTCCAGGCGTCCAGGCTCAGCGGTTCATCCCCGAGATAGACGTAGGTTCTCGGAGTGTCTTTCATGACCCAGTCAGGCCCTGCCGTACCCGGCAGGTCAAATCCGCAGTTCAGCAGTTTGTACCAAACATCGAGCTGACCTCCATTTCCATAGATCTCAGCTATCTGAAGCTTCCCGAGGGCCACGTCAACCGGCATCTCGAATCCCGTGGAGGGCCAGGGCGTCTTGATGGGGTCGTTTTTCAGGACCGAGAGGCCGAAATGAGCACCGAAGGTTGCAGCACCTTGCGCCAGGGCCTGGTCCAGAATGAAGGAATTGGGTGGATAATCAGGTCCACCCAGTTCGCCGAGAGCCCCAGAGCTGATCGGTTGAATCAACTCCTCCAGTCCAAGCAATCCAAGATGGCCGTAAGGATTGTTGCGATACTCTTCTCCATACCCAATGAAATGCTTATGATCTGAGGCACTCGGAACAACCCCCATAGGATATTCATTGGCATAGACGGCATGAGTCGTCCATTCCCCTTTGAGGGTCAGAATGTGCGAGACCTGCAGTCCTTCACTGCGACTGATCAACGGCCAGGAATCGAACCAGGGGACCGGCAGCCCCTGTTCCGTCGTGTGAATGTGTGTCTGACCGCTGTACCAGCCCCGTTCCGCCATGTTAATCCAACGCTTGAGCGTCGCTTCGGCCCTTCCGTCTTCACCCACCTTCACCTCGGCCGGAAGATGTTCAAATCCATGGAAGTATCGGACCACCTTGTCCTTCGGCTCGACACCGAGGATTCCACTCCCGTCGATATAGAAGAAGGGGCCGGGTTGAAAAGGCCACAGCGGAGTTTCCCAGTGACCGTAAGAATCGGTCGTCACCGGAAAACTCGTACCGAACAGCGGTTCCCAGTAAGACTTCCCCGTGCTGTCGGTCACCTCCACCCGAACCGGAAGCAGATCGCCGCTGACTGCGTCCCGGGCACTCAGTTCAATTCTCTGTTCGGGAACCTTCACTGCATCCACCGGTTCCTGCTGGCGCCCTACCGCCTCGATCAGCAGGGTTGCCTGTTGACGATTCGCTCGTGAAAACCGAATGGGATTGTTCATCGGCCCTTCGGAGGAAGGAGCCAGGTAGGCAAAAACATAGCGGCGGATGCCGGGCTCGAGTTCAAGTGACTGCTTCCAGAAGAGGACTTCACTTCCCCTTCTCCCCGCCATATCCAGATCGACGGTCTCGCCGGTCTCGTTCTCGAGCGCGATTGGAATAACCTTTCTCTGCCCAACCAGAACCTCGATCGGTCGTTCTCCCCATTCGACCCGGACTGCTTCACCAACCCGCACCGAAGCCGCGGGGGCCGACGAGCGGAGTGCATCGAAGTAATCGAGACATCGATCCCTCAACTCTTTTCGCAACTGGGTTGTCTTCTGAATCTGGGCGACGACGACGGGATCCGAAATCAGATGACCCTGAGCTTCGGTGAGATTCCGAATCTCCCAGGAGGCTTCCCGGAGCCGGACCCATTCCTGAAACAGCTGCCCGGCCCGCTCATCCTCACTTTTCAAGAGCTGCAAAGCAGCCAGATAATCGTTGAGTTCACCTAAGATCGGATTGGTGTGACGCGGGTGTCCTGAAAGACTAGCCGTCATCATCATCA
>CP070717.1:3999148-4027705 GCA_020350445.1 Acidobacteriota bacterium
TCAGTCGGTCGGAAGTTTTGGTGAACCGGGCTCCGGCGAACGTCTCGCTGCCCGTCTCGTTACTTCCCTTGTCGAGGCTCGGCAGCAGGAGCAGTTTTCAGCCCTTGCCGCTCAGGCCAAAGAGGCAGCTCAGGGCCTTCAGGAGAGCGTTCAAACATTGCTTGCCGAAGGTTTGACCGGAGCCGATCCCAAGAAGATCGAAGTTGCCCTGAAGGAGATCCCCCGACGACGCGCCAGCCTGAGCGAGTTGAGTGACAAGCTCGCAAGCCTCGGAAGTGCCGTGAACATCGATCCCTCTCGGACGCTTCAGCTGGCACAAACCGCGCATCTCCTGGAAGAGGAGAGCTGGAACCTCACCGAAGGCCCTCTCGGTCTCGGCAGGTCGCGCTTCGGAATCGCTGTCATTAGTGAACGGATCGCCAAATGGGTGGGCCGTTACCCGAATCACTCCTACCAGGCTCCCCTGATTGTTGAACCCTCTTCAGAAGGGATTGAACTCGTACTGGGTATAGCCCGGGCAACCGTCAGCGCCCATGTCGAACGTATCCGATTGATCCGCAAAGCAGCGGTCCTGAAGCAGTCTCCGCCCGATATGCCGGGTCAGTTGGCCAAGTTGGAAGAACTCGCCTGGGCAGAGCTTTCCGATGAGGAAAAGCGAAGTTGCCCCCCCATCATCCTGCTGACAGATGAGATGTTCGTCGGCCGGCAGAGCATGGGTGAATTCGGCCGGCTTCTGTCCTCTGACCTTCCTGTCAAAGTGGTGATTCTCGACTCGAAGCAGATTCAGTTTGACACGGTCGAACCGGCCCTCTGGGGGGTCGCGAACCAGACCGCCTTCACCGTTGCCACCTCTGTGGCAAGGACTGGGCACCTGGCCGACGGGATCAAGCGACTTGCCGACTATCCCGGCCCCGGCCTCGTCCACATTCATGTCCCGATTCCCGAAGAACATGG
The DNA here is from genome assembly GCA_020350445.1 of Acidobacteriota bacterium. GTDB lineage: Bacteria > Acidobacteriota > UBA6911 > RPQK01 > JAPXNP01. The sequence goes on from CP070717.1 coordinate 4,000,103, forward strand.
ATACACTCCTTCAGCTACCCTCGACCGCGCCCGAACCGCGATTGAAGCCAGGGTCCACCCGCTCCTGATCTTCGATCCAGCGGGCGAAGGCTTCTTCGGAATCAAGTTTGAGTTGCAGGGCAATCCGGATGGCGGAAGCTGGGGCGGAGTGGATGTCCTTGAATGGGCCAGGGGAGAAAGACGCTTCCAATCCTATTTCACGCCGGTGAAAGATGACGTTTCGACGGTTTCTCTCAGCGAGTACCTGTCAATGGACGCGCCGGCACGGCAGCAGCACTCTGTGGCCGTCACCGATTCCTCGACAGGAAAAGACCTGCTGGTCCACCCGGACCTCGTAAGGTACGCAGAACACCGTCTCCAGGTCTGGGCCCTCTACCGGGAACTCGGCGGAGTTGACAGTCCTTTTGTCGATCGAATTCGAGCCGAGGTACAAGCCCAGATTGAAGCCGAGCAGCAGGCGAAATTCAACTCCATGATCAGCGATTATGAGGGCCGAATCAGTCAGATCCAGAGCGATGTCAACGGCCAGATGATGGCCAGGCTTCGGGAAAAGCTTTTAAACCTGGCAGGTTTCGGCCAGGACAATGCGTAGCCCGGGAAAGAGATAAATGAGTAGTAGCGCAGCATTCAAGGAAAACGTGAGCCGGACCTTCCGGCATGGCGTCCATCCTCCGGAAAACAAGGAAGCCACAGAATGTCGTTCAATTGAACGGGTTCCCTTCGTTCGCGAATATGTGCTGCCCTTGTCACAGCACATCGGCGCCCCCTCAGTGGCGACAGTCCGAGCGGGTGAACGGGTGCTTCGGGGACAGCAGATCGCCAAGCCGGGAGGATTCGTTTCCACCACCCTGCATACTCCTGTCACGGGGACGGTAAAGGCTGTCGAACCCCGGCTTCATCCCAACGGTAAGATGATGCCGGCCGTGGTCATCGAGGCTGATCCCTTCGCCAGTCAGAAGGTTGAACCGGCCGAACGGCCAAGTCCAGACGGCATTTCGAACAAGCAACTGGTTGAGGAGGTCCAAAAGGCGGGCCTTGTCGGTCTCGGGGGTGCGGCGTTCCCGAGCCATGTCAAACTGTCCCTTCCAAAGGATCGCAAGATCGAATTCGTCGTCATCAACGGCTGCGAATGTGAACCTTACCTAACCTGCGATGACCGGTTGATGGCCGAAAGGCCCGAAGCGGTTATCCGCGGCACCGAGATCATGATGAAGAATCTTGGTGCCGATCGCGGTTATATCGGGATTGAGGCGAATAAACCGGAGGCTGCCGCGCGCCTGCGCGAAGTGGCCCCTGCTTCGATCGAAATCGTTGTGGTCCAGGTGAAGTATCCCCAGGGCGCAGAGAAGATGCTGATCGACGCCATCATGAAGCGTGAGGTCCCCAGTGGTGGGCTTCCCCTCGACATTGAGGTTCTCACGAATAATGTTGGGACGGCAGCGGCCGTGGCAGACTGGTTCGACCGAGGCGTTCCGCTCATTGAACGCGTTGTTACCGTCACCGGACCGGGTATCCCCCACCCGAGGAACCTCATGGTCCCGTTGGGGACTCCGGTTTCAACGATTGTGGAATACTGCGGGGGACTCACAGAAAACACCCGGCAAGTGATCATGGGCGGACCGATGATGGGGATGCCTCAGAAGAGCCTGGACGTCCCGGTAATGAAAGGGACCTCAGGCATCCTGGCCCTCACCTCCGTGTTTCAGGAGACCGCACAGGAGTATCCCTGCATTCGTTGTGCTCGCTGCCTGGAAGCGTGCCCCATGTTCTTGAACCCGACACGGCTGGCCCAACTGGCTCGGTTCGAAAAGATCGAAAGCCTTGAGGAGTACCATGCCATGGACTGTTTTGAATGTGCATCCTGTTCCTATGTCTGCCCTTCCAATATCCCTCTCGTGCAGTGGATTCGAATGGGTAAAGCGATGCTCCGAGAGGCGAAGAGTAAGCAATGAAAGACGGCCGATCACCTGACTTAATCCTGTCCACATCCCCGTTTCTTCATGCCCAGGCGACAACGCCTCGAATCATGGGAGACGTTCTGCTCTGTACCGTGCCGGTCATTCTGGCGGCCTGCTGGTACTTTGGCCTCGGAATCCTGCTGGTTGTCGGGGCTTCGGTTCTCGGCGCAGTCGGTACGGAATGGATCTTCACCCGATCGGGCCCGTCGACGTTGCGAGACAATTCGGCGCTCCTGACCGGCGTGCTCCTGGGACTTGTCCTGCCGCCGAGTTTCCCGCTCTGGATGGCCTTCCTCGGAGGCGTAGCAAGTATCGGCCTGGGAAAACTCGTTTTTGGAGGCCTTGGACAGAACCTGTTCAACCCAGCCCTGGTGGGAAGGGCGTTCCTCCAGGCATCGTTCCCAACGGCGATTACGACATGGACAGCGCCATCCCAGGGGCTGCTCTCAGTGCCTGAACGGATCTTTGCCATCCCCTTGCTGCAGGGCGCCACAGATGCAGTCTCTACTGCAACCCCCCTCGGCCTGGCCAAATTCTCCAAAGAGTTTACGGATGTACTCTCTCTGATGATTGGCAAGATCGGTGGCTCAATTGGGGAGACTGTCGGCCTCCTGCTGATCCTCTGCGGGATCTACATGGGGATTCGCCGGGTCTTTGACTGGAGACTTCCCGTCAGTACAGTACTGTCGGTCGCCGCCTTCAGCGGCATCTTTTTCCTGATCGACTCCGAGAAGTATCCCAATCCGCTCTTCATGGTCTTCTCAGGAGGCCTCATGTTTGCGGCGGTGTTCATGGTGACAGATCCCGTGACCACTCCGACAACACCGAAAGGGGCGTGGATCTTTGGGATCGGAGTCGGCTTCCTGGTTGTCCTGATCCGTTTGTTCGGAGGATTGCCGGAAGGCGTGATGTATGCCGTACTTCTGATGAATGCCGTCACGCCTTACATTAATCAGTACACTCAACCGCGTCGATTTGGCGGCTAGTTCGCTTAGGAGACTTGAAAGAATGGCAAGTGATAAGAAAGGAGCCGGGCCCTTCCGCCTGATTGCAACACTGGGACTGGCGGGTCTCTTCTCCGGTCTGGTTTTGGTCACCGTCTACCTGGCCACCCAGCCGTTGATCCTCGAGAACCAGGCGAAAGCCCTCGAGGCCGCGATCTACCAGGTTGTCCCGGGATCAGAAACACGCAAGGCCTACGTGGTCGAAGATGGAAAGCTCGTGCCCTTCAACGCACAGGGAAATAACCTGCCTTCCGGGGATGCCGTCTTTGCGGCCCTCGACGCACAGGGCAAGTTAGTGGGATTCGGAATTCCCAGCGAAGGGGCCGGATTCCAGGACACCATCAAGCTGATCTATGGCTATAACCCCGAGAATAAGAGAGTTACGGGGATGCAGGTTCTCGAAAGCCGCGAGACACCCGGCCTGGGAGACAAGATCATTAAGGACCTTAACTTCCTCTCAAACTTCGAAAACCTCGCGATTGAGCCTGAAGTCGTCTCGGTAGCGGCAGGCAGCAAGAAGAATGAAAACGAAGTCGATTCGATCAGCGGAGCCACAATCTCCTCGAAAGCAATCGTGAAGATAATCAATTCAGGGAACTCGAAGTACCTGTCTTTGATCTCTGCACTGATGGAAAGTGAGGAGAAACCCTGATGGCTGACCAGAGCAAACTTTATAGGGAAACGGTCAAGGGTCTCTGGAAAGAGAATCCGGTCTTCATCCAGTTGCTTGGGCTCTGCCCGGCACTGGCAGTCACCAACTCGGCGATCAACGGCGTTGCGATGGGCGGCGCCACGACTTTCGTTCTCGTCGGTTCCAGCATCCTGGTTTCTCTGTTCCGCAACCTGATTCCCAAACAAGTCCGAATCACCTCTTTCATCATCACCATCGCGACCTTCGTTACCGTCGCCGATCTGACTCTGCAGGCCCTTCTTCCGGCCATCCACAAGGAACTCGGTGCGTTTATCGCCCTCATCGTCGTCAACTGCCTGATCCTTGGCAGGCAGGAAGCCTTCGCTTCACGCAACAAGTTGCCGTACGCGATCGGGGATGCTGCTGGCATGTCGGTCGGCTTCACGTTCGCCCTGGTCATTCTCGGAGGAATCCGCGAAATCCTCGGCAGCGGCACCCTGTTCGGCTTCCCACTCTTCGGTGAGTCTTTCGAACCCTGGGTCATCATGATCCTCCCACCTGGAGGGTTTCTGACCCTTGGAGTCCTCCTGATCATCTTCGCCCAGTTTAAGAAGAGCCGGGCCAGGAAGGCTCTTGTCCGGTTGGAAAAGGAGGCCGCATAATGGGGAACCTGCTCTGGATCTTTGCTTCCGCCATGGTGATCAACAACTTCACCCTGGCCTACTTTCTCGGTCTCTGTCCTTTCTTCGGTGTCAGCAAGAAGATTGATACGGCCTTCCGTTTGGGGCTGGCCAACATCTTCGTCATGACGATCACTTCAGTCTGTGCATGGTTCTTGAACAACTACGTTTTGATCCATGCCCCCTATTTACGAGTAATGACCTTCATCGTCGTCATCGCGAGTACGGTCCAGTTCGTCGAAATGGCCATCAAGAAGTTGAGTCCGGCACTGTTTAAGGCCCTCGGCATCTTCCTTCCACTCATCACGACGAACTGCGCGATCCTCGGTCTCGCCTTGTTTCAGACGAACCGCGGCTACAGCTTCATTGAAGGGATCTCGTTCGCCCTCGGAGCTGGTGCAGGTCTGACCCTGGCTTTGGTCTTGATGGCTGGAATCCGTGAAGAGGCTGAAATCTCTGACCTGCCTGATGTGATCCAGGGGGCAGCTCAGGCTTTCCTGATCGCCGGTATCCTGTCGCTGGCTTTTATGGGATTTGCAGGACTCTTCAGTGGAGCTTAGAGGATGTGGACTCATCTGATTGCGATTCTCTGCATCACGGTCTGCTGCATCGTCTTCGGCCTGCTGCGCGCTGAACTCGATTCCGAAGAAACGAAGGGTACAGCCTGCGAATCCTGCGATCAGGCCGGGTCCTGTGGACACTTCTGCGTCAGAAGGCCAATGACCAGCCTGTCGAAGGTTCTCGGTCTCAAAAAATAGCTAACCATTGACCCGCGAAGAAGTTCTGCAATATCTAAAAGAACGGGCCAACCCCGACAACGTTGCAGGGATGGCCCGCTACGGTATCAATCCCCAGAACACCCTTGGCGTTACCATGGTCGCGCTTCGCGAAGTCGCCAAGACCATCGGAAAGAATCATTCCCTGGCCATCGAACTCTGGCAGTCCGGGATACATGAGGCCCGTATCCTGGCCAGCTTGATCGATGAGCCCAGGCTTGTCACCGAGGAGCAGGCCGAGGCATGGGTCCTCGATCTGGACTCCTGGGACGTCTGCGATCAGTTGTGCAGCAAGCTCCTCGACAAGACTCGCTTCGCCTGGGAAAAGGCGAAAGAGTGGACAAAACGAGACGAAGAGTTCGTGAAAAGAGCCGGATTCGTCCTGATCGCCAGCCTGGCCGTCCATGACAAGAAGGCAGAGGACACTCGCTTCACAGCCTTCTTCCCCTTGATCAGAAAGGGTGCGGATGACTCTCGTAATTTCGTCAAGAAGGCCGTCAACTGGGCTCTTCGCCAAATTGGCAAACGCAATCCCGCACTCAACGAAAAGGCCGTTCAGCTGGCTCGCGAACTGCTCACCCGGGAAACACCATCAGCCCGCTGGATCGCTCGGGACGCCCTGCGGGAACTCACCGGCGAAAAGGTCCAACTCCGATTCGCTAAGAGAGCCGGTCACTAAACCTCAAGCCATTTCATCGGCTGAAGGACCATACATCGCAGGAACCGGGATCTCGTTCAACCGCAGATAGACCGAAAGCTGCCCGCGGTGATGATAGCAATGATTGCAGACCATTCCCCTCAGAACGCTCACTCGAGCCATCTCAATCACCTTCTGGCCTCCCCAAATCAGACTCCACGTCCCTGACAGGTGTTCATCCGTCTGTTTTTCAAGGTGCTCGACTGCTTCCTCGAGATGCCAGTTGAATCGAGCCATCAGCTCTTCCTGGTTCGCCGCAAGCCAGGGTTGATAATCTGAATCGATCTCCAGCTGATCCATAGTGACAATCGGCCCAGTCCACCCCGTGATATCCGCAATATGCGAGGCCAGCATACCCATGGTCGAAGACTTTTCGTGAGGTTTCCAACCCAGCAATGAGTCCGGAACCCGGCCTAGCACTTTGCGTGTCGTCTCCGCCTCATGCAACATCTCCCTAACCAGACTCTGTCCAATCCGCATACTTTCCTCCAGGGTTTCTGAACCAGGCTCCGGGAACGGAGGAACCCGCTCCCATCTGAATCCTATTCTACACCCAGAGGATTTCAATCCAACTGCCTCAGAGCATCGCGGCCAGGGTTCTCTACAGACCCGAAAAGCGGACCATGGCAAAGCTCCCATTAAATCCTCATAATGGATCAGGATTTTGTAAATGCCGTTTTGGGAAAGGTGCACTCGATGGGAAAGACGAATAGACGGGAGTTCTTTCAGGAGGTGAGCCTGGGAGGCACTCTTCTGGCCGCCTCTGGTCTGACTTACGCACAGAATCAGGAAGAAGTACCCTGGTACCGGCGGACAGTGAGATGGGGTCAGACGAATATCAACGAGATGGATCCCACGCGCTACGATATCGGATGGTGGCGACAACACTGGAAACGTACCAAGGTCCAGGGATTGGTCATCAACGCCGGAGGCATTGTGGCCTACTACCCCAGCCGATACCCTCTTCAGTACCGAGCCCGCACACTGGGTAATCGGGACCTCTTCGGAGAACTGGTTCAGGCGGCTCACACCGACGGCATCGCCGTTCTCGCCCGAATGGACTCAAACCGAGCGCACGAAGCATTCTTCAACGCGCACCGCGACTGGTTCGCCATCAACCGGCAGGGTGTCCCCTATCGCGCCGGAGATCTCTATATTTCCTGTGTCAGCAGTCCCTACTACGACCAGTTCATTCCAGATGTTCTCCGGGAGGTTATCGAGAAGTATCATCCCGAGGGATTTACCGACAATAGCTGGAGCGGTCTCAACCGCGACGAGATCTGTTACTGCAGACACTGCAAGCGTCGTTTTCACGATTACTCGGGAGAGAATCTTCCAGACCGGAAGAACTGGGAGGATACCAAATACCGTAAGTGGATCGAGTGGAGCTATCAGCGCAGGGTTGACCTCTGGGACCTCAACAACAAGGTCACGAAATCCTTCGGCGGAAAGCACTGCATCTGGATGGGCATGATCGGCGGAAACATGACTTGGGAAGCCAGGCGATTCAGGGACGCGCGGCTCATCTGCCAGCGAGCTGAGATGATCATGTTTGATGACCAGGGACGGAGCAACCGGGGCGGTTTCCAGGCCAATGCTGAGATGGGGAAACGAATCCACGAGGTCCTGGGCTGGCAGAAACTGATCCCGGAAAGTATGGCCACCTATCAGCGGAGTCCCACCTTTCGCAAAGCAGCCGCTCCTCCAGCGGAATCACGGATGTGGATGATTGAGGGAATCGCCGGGGGAATCCAGCCCTGGTGGCACCATGTGGGCGCCTACCAGGAGGATCGCCGCCAGTTCAAAACCGCTGAACCGATCTACCTCTGGCACGAAAAGAACGAACAGTTCATCGTCAACCGCCAGCCAGTGGCCACCGTGGGCGTTGTATGGTCCCAGAGAAACACCGATTTCTACGGTCGAGATGACTCTGACGACCGGGTCGTCCGCCCTTACGAAGGAATCAACCAGGCCCTGGTTCGAAAACGAATCGTCTCGATTCCTGTTCACATTGACCACATCGATCGTCATGCCCGGAGTTTGAAACTTCTGATCCTTCCCAATATCGCGGCCATGAGCGACCCACAAGTGGAGTCAATCAGGCGATTCGTTTCCAATGGAGGCTCGATCATCGCCAGCGGGAAGACCAGCCTGCTCGATGAATGGGGTGACCAGAGAGAGGATTTCGCCCTGGCCGATCTTTTCGGAGTGACCTCCCTCAAAGACGTAAGCGGACCCGATAACCTCGACGGCACCGAACACAGTTATCTCCGGCTCACACCCGATGTCGGGAAAGACGTATACGGCCCCCAAAGCGGCAATGAACCCGCCGAGTCCCTGGCGCGACATCCGGTACTGGACGGTTTCTCTGAAACCAACATTCTGGCGTTCGGGGGGCAGCTCGAGAAGGTAAGGCCCAACGAAAACACCGAGGTTCCACTGACACTGATTCCCAACTTTCCAATCTATCCACCCGAAACAAGCTGGATGAGAGAACCTCGAACCGATATCCCCTGTCTCGTCCTCCGTGATCTGGGAGCGAGCCGAATCGCCTATCTCCCAGCTGACCTGGACCGCCGGTTCGCGCTCCACAACTTTCCCGATCACGGCAATCTGCTGGCAAACATTGTTCGCTGGGCCCACACCTCCGCTTTACCACTGGAGATCAAAGGGACCGGGCTCATCGATTGCCATCTCTACCGACAACCCAATCGTCTCATCCTGCACGTGGTCAACCTGACAAGTGCAGGAAGTTGGAGGTCACCAACGGATGAGTTGATCCGCGTTGGACCCTTCTCGGTCGAAATCTCGACAAGTCATCTTCCGCAAGCCGCCCGAGTGCGTACTCTGGTTTCTGAATCCGAGATTCCTTCCCAGCAGACCGACCAGAAGATCCGCTTCGAAATCGATTCAATTCTTGACCATGAGGTCCTCGTCATCAGTTAGGTCGAACTCGATGCCAGAGAGAAACTCCCAGTCCAAGACGAATGCCTCCGCTCCCTCGGCGATGCCGGTTGAAATCTCTACCGCAAGGCGTCGAGCACTGACGGCGGCGCTGCTGCTCGGCACATTTCTGGCTTCCATCGAGGTGACAATCGTTGCCGCCGCAATGCCGACGATTGTTGACCAACTGGGCGGTTTGGCTCTTTATCCGTGGGTCTTCAGCTCCTATCTGCTCACCCAGACCATCAGTATTCCGCTCTACGGCCGCCTGGCCGACCTCTACGGTCGGCGGCCCGTGTACGTGTTGGGAGTGACTCTCTTCCTGATCGGCTCGACACTCTCAGGTCTGGCTTCTTCGATGACCTTTCTCGTCGTAGCCAGGTCCTTGCAGGGTCTCGGAGCGGGCTCGGTCCTCCCCCTGACGATGACGATCTTCGGAGACCTCTTCGAAGTATCTGCCCGAACAAAGTTACAGGGGCTTTTTTCCCTCGTTTGGGGCATCTCGTCTCTTGCCGGCCCCCTCGTCGGAGGAACAATCGCTCTGCACCTATCCTGGAGATGGGTATTCTTCCTTAACCTCCCGTTTGGGATCGTGGGAGCCGCAACGGTCTTCATTTTGCTGAAAGAAGTCCGAAAGCGGCGCGAACACAGCCTGGATCTCCAAGGCGCCCTGACCCTCTCGCTAGGGACACTCCTTTTGCTGGTGGGGTTATTACCCGAAGACCAGCGGCCCGTTTCGGGCGGTCTTCTACCCTGGATGGTTGCAGCGTTCATGATGTATGGTGCCTTCATTCTTCTTGAACGAAGACATCCTGAGCCGATTCTCCCGCTCGAATTGTTCCGGGATCGCGTCCATTTGGCGGCCAACCTCGCCGGCGTTCTCCTGGGGATGGTCCTCTTCGGTTTCGTAAGCTACCTGCCCCTCTTCGTTCAAGGTGTCAAGGGAGGCAGCCCTATCGAGGCAGGAGCGGTACTGATTCCACTCTCGGCAGGATGGACAACGGCATCGTTCGTTGCCGGCCGGCTCGTCTGGCGCGTCGGGTTTCGCTTCCTCGTTCGAGTTGGCTGTTTTCTGGTGGCAATCGGTAGCCTGATGGCCTATGTCGGACTTTCAGTCGATCACTCCCCGGTGGCCTTTCTCGGAGAAATCATCTACGGTCTTGGTATGGGGGCCTGCATCTCCTCTTTCACCGTCTCGGTCCAGGAACGCGTACCTATCTACCAGAGGGGGATTGCGACCGCAATGACGCAGTTCTCTCGATCGATCGGGGGTACGATCGGGGTCGCTGTGCTGGGGGCGATCCTGACCTCCAAGCTGGGTGGGAACATCCCAGATCTGAATCTGGCCTCCCATCAAGGTAGTGAATCACATCTCTCTCAGGCGCTCTTGACAGTCTTTTTTGCATCAGCGCTCCTCGCAATTGCAGCAAGCCTGGTCGGGGTTGCCCTCTTCCCCAAGGTTGCTGCTGAGACCGTCCGGACAACAACCCAAAAGGAAGAGTTTCGAAATGAATCTCACAAGGAAGCTTGAAACGACACTATTGCTGATCGTCCTGGTTTTATCGCTCGGCCCGCTCGTCTGGGGACAACCGCTGGAAGAAACCCCGCAGGAAAAGGAAGCCCGCATGCAGTGGTGGAGCGAGGCGCGATTTGGGATGTTTATCCATTGGGGCCTCTACGCCCTTCCGGCTCGCCACGAATGGGTCAAGAACCGGGAACGCATGACTGATGAGGAATACCAGCCCTATTTCGAACACTTCAATCCCGACCTCTACAATCCCACGGAGTGGGCCCGCGCGGCAAAGATCGCAGGGATGAAGTATGTCGTTCTCACCACCAAGCACCACGAAGGATTCTGTCTCTGGGATTCAAAGTATACCGACTACAAATCAACGAATACTCCCTATGGGAAGGACCTGTTGAAACCTTTCGTTGAAGCCTTCCGAGACGAAGGAATCCGGATCGGTTTTTATCACTCATTGATCGACTGGCACCATCCAGAATATCCCGTGGACCGGGTCCACCCGATGCGGGATAGCAAGGAATTCAGGGAACAGGAAAAGGATCGGGATGTTCGCAAGTACGCCGAGTATCTTCACAGCCAGGTCCGAGAACTGATGACCGATTTTGGAAAGGTTGACTATTTCTTTCCCGACTATTCATTCCCCGGTGAGGACGGGAAAGGAAGAGACGACTGGCAGTCGGAAAAGCTGATCCAGATGGTCAGAGAGCTTCAGCCTGAGATCGTTGTCAATGACCGGCTCGACCTGCTCGACAAGCCCTGGGGATGGGACTTTAGGACTCCCGAACAGTTCATGCCCCGCGGATGGGTGACAATGGATGGGGAACGCGTCCCGTGGGAGACCTGTCAGACATTCTCAGGCTCATGGGGTTACCATCGGGATGAGGCTACTTGGAAGAGCTCCCGGCAGCTGATCGAAATGCTCATCGAAGTCGTCAGCAAAGGAGGAAACCTCCTGCTGAATGTCGGCCCAACGGGAAGGGGGACATTCGATTCCAGGGCACTGGATCGCCTTTCAGCCATCGGCGACTGGATGAGGCTCCATGGCCGCTCCATCTACGGAAGTACAGCGGCACCCGATGATCTTCAAAAACCTGACAACTGCCTGCTCACATTCAATCCCACTGAAAAACGGCTCTATGTGCATGTCCTCGAGTGGCCAATGGGAGTTCTCCATCTGGACGGTCTCGCCGGCCGTGTGAAGTACGCCCAGCTCTTGAATGATGCCTCCGAGGTCCGTATGCGTGGGCGCCACGGTGCATGGATGCGGGATACCGATGAAGAGGGACGAAACACCTTGACCTTATACCTTCCCGTTACCAAACCCGATGTTGAGATTCCAGTAATCGAATTGTTTCTGGAATGAAGGCAGACGCTTCTCTTCCGGCCCATGTTTTGAGATCATCTTTTGATTCTCATTGCTAAACCGAATACCAGAGGAAGGATAGCCGTGGTACGAAGAATACACTTGATGATTGCGTTTCTGTTCTTGTCCCTACTTCCAGTACAGGTCGGCGCTCAGTCGGCAGAAAGACGCGTCGAGGCCTCACTTCGGTTCCTGGCCGATGACCTCCTGGAAGGCCGGGGTACCCCGGGCCGCGGACTCGATATTGCCGCTCTCTACTTACTCAATGAGCTGCGAGCTGCGGGCTGGGAGCCAGGAAACGGGGATTCCTATTTGCAGACATTCGAAGTGGGATTCTTCAACCCGAAAGATGCCAGGTACAAAATTCGGCTCGGCAATACCGAACTTCGAGATGGTGAGTACATCTTGCTCCCCTTCGGAATCAACCCGGCGGAGACCCCGATCAAGTCCAAGATCGTTTTTGCCGGACACGGAATCTTCGCTCCAGAGCGCGGTGTCGACGATTACGGCTCGGTCGATTTGAAAAACAAGGCCGTGGTGACACTGTTCGGGGCTCCCTGGGAACCCGACATGAATGCTCCTCACTCCTATGACCGGGTGATTGGAAAAGCAGTACGCCCGACCGTCGGAGGTGCAACCTGCCTGGTCTACGTGACCCATGAGCTCGATCTGGAAGAGAACACGACCGATACCTCATTCATTCGTGAAATGAATCTAGTTGACTACACCTATCTCTCTTCAGGATCCGGCGGCCCCACTATGGGAATGGGAATCGTTCTCAATATCTCGCCCTCAGTTTTCGATCGCTGTCTCAAGGACGCCACCGGCAAGACCTACGAGGAATGGCAGAATAATCTCAAGGAGGGGACCTTCCAGGCTCGTGAGATTCCTGCCGAGCTCGAGCTCACCATTGACGTCAAACCCGAAAAGGGAACGACCAGTAATGTCGTAGGCATTCTTCCCGGAGAAGATCCGGCACTCGAGGACGAATGGGTGATCCTGACAGCACATTACGACCATCTGGGATTTAAGGAAGTCCCTCCCGGAGAAGACGGAATCTGGAACGGCGCCGATGACAACGCATCCGGAACCGCCGCGCTCCTCGAGATTGCCCGGCGTCTGGCCTTGACCCGGGGTAACGGACGCAGCCTGATGATCATGTTCACTTCAGGAGAAGACCGGGGAATGATCGGATCGGGGTACTACGCTACTGACCCGATCGTGCCACTGGAAAGCGTTGTGCTCAACCTGAATGTCGACATGGTCGGGCGTTCAAAAGGGTCGCTCACTGGATTCACGACTGGAACCCCTGAGCTCCTGAAGGAAGCTCAGGAGGTTGGAAAAGCCAACAACGTCAACATTGTCCCGGACAGTAACCCAACCTGGCGCGTCGCCTATTTTCTGGACAGCTACCATTTCGCCCGTTTCGGAATTCCCTACGTCGAATTCTTTGCGGAAATGCATGAAGACTACCACCAGCCGTCGGACGAGATCGACAAGATTAATCTCGAAGGCCTCATGCAGTCCGTCGAAGTTGTTATTGACCTGGCGAACTCCTATGCTCAGGGGGCTCCACGTCCCAGCTTTGAACGGCCCGAGTGGTTTATTACCCCTGACTTTTAAAGGGCTGCGGGCGCTCGTACGAACAGGGGATCAGATCCGGGCCACATGATAGGATTTCAGCTATGAAGCGCGTGCTCTCGGGCTTGGAAGTCGAGGTGGTTGCAGGTGATATCACCAGGCAACCTGATCTTGAATGCGTCGTCAACGCCGCTAACGCCCTCCTCTTGCCAGGAGGCGGAGTGGCCGGCGCAATCCATCGCGTCGCAGGTCCCGGACTACTTGACGAATGTTTACCCCTAGCCCCGATTAGACCGGGAGAGGCTGTTCTCACTGGCGGACACCACCTCCCCAACAAATATGTCGTCCATTGCCTGGGGCCGATCTATGGACAGGACGAGCCGTCCGATGAACTACTCGCATCCTGCTATCAAAATGCATTGAAACTGGCCGACCAATACGAGATCACTTCCATCGGATTCCCCTCGATCTCAACGGGTATCTTCAGATTCCCCATGCAGGAAGCATCCAGGATCGCTCTGAATACTGTCGCCCGCACGGCCCCCCAGTTGCAGTTTGTCAGACTCGTCCGGTTCATCCTCTTCGGTGAAACAGCATTCGAAATCCATGCTGACACACTTGGGAAAATGCAGGAATCCTGGATTCAATAGTCCAGCTCGATGAAGAAATGCCGACTTGCCCGCCATTACGATCGCTTCATGGCCCCCGTCGAGAAGGCTGAACTCTCGACCAGGAGAAGACAGTTGCTGGAGTCCATCGAAGGTGGCTCGCTGCTGGAAATCGGCTGTGGCACCGGTGTCAATCGACCCTTCTACCACGAATCCGTTAAAGCCTTCTTCTCGGACCCTGACGAAGGGATGCTTCGGGCCGGATTCCCCGGAAACAATGCAGCTTCTCAGAGCAGTCCCTGCTTCTGTTCAATGGCCGAGGATCTCCCCTTTCCCGATGCCACTTTTGACACGGTTGTCGCGACACTGGTTCTCTGTTCAGTGAACGACCCTGAAAGAGTCAGCGGCGAAATCCACCGAGTACTGCGACCTGATGGGAAACTTCACTTCATGGAACATATTCGTGGAGAAGGGAAACATGGAATCTGGCAAGACCGGTTTCAACCGCTGTGGAGCCTGGTCAGCTGCGGCTGCCATCCGAATCGAACCCCGCTGGACATTCTTCGAGCGGCCAAGTTCGGGATCTCCCATCTCGAGACCTTTGATCCCTTCAAATCCTTCCCTCCCTGGCTTCGATTCTGTCTCCAGATTGTCTCCCCATTCATTTCAGGAGTGGCAGCAAAGGAGCCGGGATAGCTCCCCCGGAATACCCTTTCGGGCCCCTAAACACACCCCAAGATCCGACCATATCGCCCACTTTTTCACTTAAAACAAACCGCCTTTCCTGGGACGAAATTCGCAGTTTTCACAAACTGTGGAAAACCCTTGTGAAAGACCTGTGCCTTATCACCCAAAAAGGTAATTCCCTTGGTCAGATGGCCCATAATCCTAGCGAATGCACAAGGATTGTGCGCATTTTCAGGCGGGATTTTTCGCTTGTCTCCCTCCCTGGGGCCATATAGAGTTGGAGGCGTCCCAAGGGGTAGACGCGATAGGCAGTCGGAACCCCGAAGGTTGCGACCTTGACCAGGTCAGATTCGATGGTGACGCCTTGGCGAAGCCGGAGAGGGGATCAGGCAAGGATGGCTCAACCGCTTGCTTCGGCGAATGGGAGAGCCAACCGGTGGCAGATCCAAATCGGAGGTACCACTTCCGAAAGCGGGATCAGCCAATACCGGAAGCGCGGTTTGGTGTCGTGGGCTTGGCCCGAATGGATTCGGCGCCACGAGGTCTTTGATCTCGAGTGCCGAGGGAATCGGTTCGAGCACGGTTTTTGGGTCTAACCTCGGTAAACCCAGAGACTACCGACCGGAGGTAAAACGAATGATCGAAAGGTTGTTCGAAGCAAACCTCCGAACCGGACACACGCCGAACTGAGGTCTGGCGACTTGCCGCAAGGCAGTTTCCTGACGGCCTTCAGGATGTGCCGCGGTGCTCATCCACGGGCTTTTGGTTTGAGGAGCTCATACTCTCTCGAATCGATAGCATGGTGATGAGCCGTTACGAAGTGGCATTAAATCCTTGGGTTGCAAGGTGGGTCTTCGCAAGAAGATCGAACCGGCGACTTGGGGAGCTGCTTCGGGCTGGCTGAACACTCTCATGGGTGCGTCAGCTGGTTAACGTGGCTAATCCGATACCTTGAGCGAATATCACTTGGGACTTTCTTTTTCCCCCTCCTTTTACTCCCTTCGGTCTCAGTCTAGCAGTGGTGCCGTAGACCCTTTCGATTCTCGGATTCATGGCTTGAACGGTCCCAATACGGGTGAGATCATTGCCCCATGGAGAGAGGATTTATGCTTCGACTTCGATCACTCATTTTGATTTGCGTTGTACTGTCTTTCCTGCCCTTCTCCTGCGCGCAGGATGGTCCGAAGAAGCGGCTCCTGGCAATCGGCATGTCGGCGGGCTGGCAGCATGACTCCGTCTCCGATGCGCTGGCGACGATGTACCAGTTGGGGAAAGAGACTGGACTCTGGGAGACCTACATTCGAACCGATGTTGAGTTGATCACCAAGCAGAAACTCGAGATGAACGCAAAGAATCTCGACGACTTCGACGCGGTCTTCTTCATGACGACTGGTGAACTCCCTCTCTCGGACCAGCAGAAGGCTGACTTGATCGCCTTTGTCCGTGACGAGGGCAAGGGATTCCTGGGAGCTCACAACGCGACCGATACGTTTTATAAGTGGCCGGAATACGGGGAGATGATTGGCGGCTACTTTGATGGTCACCCCTGGAACATCTTCGATGCTAAGGTGATCGTAGAAGATCAGCAGTTCCCAGCCGTCAAGCATTTCAAGAGTTCTTTTGTAATCAAGGATGAGATCTATCAGACGCGCAACTTCTCCCGGGAGAGAGTCCGGGTCCTGATGTCGCTGGATACGGGCGCCGTTGACATGAAGAAGGAAGGAGTAAAGGCAAAGGAGATTCCTGTCACCTGGGTCCGCGAATATGGAAAAGGTCGAGTTTTCTACTCCGGCTTGGGACATCTACCCGCAGTCTGGGATAACTCGGATGTTCGGAAGATGTGGATCGAGGCTGTGAAATGGACCATGGGAATGATCGAGGGTGATGCAGCACCAAAATAGCGGGGCTTTTGCTAGGTCGGCGTTCTCACCTGAAAGTATCCGAGCCACCTGTAGAATGTGCCTGGCTTCACTTAGTTTATGATGGGGTACATGAGGGTATCCTGGAGGATTCTCTTCTCAGTTTGGATTCTGCTTGGCGTCGAACCGGTAATGGCCGCCAAGTACAAGATAAGAGACCTCCAACTCCTTCCCGCTGCTGAGTATTCAGCTCACCAGGATTTTCAAGAGATCACGATTGGTGCCCGGCCCTGCATCACCCTGGGATGTACACTCGAGCTATTCGACACGAAGAAGCTCCATGAGAAGGGCATTCTTCCCGTTCTCATTGTTGTCGAGAACCGGAACCCGTTTGCGGTGGAGCTCGACGAGAAGAGCATCTACTTGATCTCTACCGACAACCGACGACACGAGACCATCTCGTATCCCGATGTTCTTATTACCCTTAGCTCAAAGAAACCACTCTCCCACTCGACCGGAAAGAAGGACCTCCAGGCCCGGCAGTCGGTGAAGAAGGAGATGTATGTGGATTTTGAGACCAAATCCTTCAAGAAGAAGACCATCGCTCCTCAGAGCATCGAGTACGGTGTGGTATTCTTCGAAAGACCGAGAATGGAGCAACTCTCGGCAGCACGGTTGTACTTCCCGGAAATCAGGAATGTCGAAACTAACTCTTCGCTGATCTTCTTTGAATTTGATCTTTTGAATTGAGCCGCCCGAGACGCGAGTGCATCGGCCCATATTCTTATCGGACCGGGACAGGCTATTAGGAAATGAGGACACCAATGGCATTGCAGATTCCAAGGATCGCCTTCTCAGACCATACGCTGGAAAATGGTTTAAGAGTAATCCTGCATGAGAATACTCGAACACCGCTGGCGCATCTGAGCATTCATTACGGCATCGGCTCCAGCTATGAAACCGCTGGGCTATCCGGATTTGCACATCTGTTCGAACACATGATGTTCCAGGGATCGGAAAACGTCCGGAAAAACGAGCATGGACAACACATCGACCGGGCTGGAGGCCGATGGAATGCTTCGACCAACAAGGACCGGACCAACTACTTCGAAACGGTTCCAGCACATTTCCTGGACCTGGCTCTCTGGCTTGAAGCGGACCGGATGAGATCGCTGTCGATCACGGAAGAAAATTTTGAGAACCAGCGTCAAACTGTGATCGAAGAGAAAAAGCAGAGTTATGACAACCGACCGTACGGGCTTGCCTTTCTGCGCTTTGATCAACTGGCCTACTCGAACTGGGCTTATGCGCATTCGATCATTGGAGAGGTGGACGATCTTAGGAAGGCGACTCTCTCCGATGCCCTAGCCTTTCATAAGCAGTATTACGGCCCCGGGAATGCCGTACTGGTCCTCGCAGGTGACATTGCAGAAGCCGAAGCTCTCAAGAGAGTACAGACCTACTTTTCGGCCATCCCTGATCGAACTTCGGTCCAACGTCCCGATCTAGCCGAACCCCAGCAGGGAGAGGAAAAGATCGAGACGATGCGGGATCCATTGGCCATTCTGCCCGCCTTGATCATTGGATACCATATGCCACCCCTGGGGACTCCCGAGCACTATGCCCTTTCCCTGGCGGCACTGATCCTGTCCGACGGAGATTCTTCACGCCTCTATCAACGTTTGGTATACGAGAACAACTGGTCGACAGGTCTCTTCGCCGGCCCGAATCAGTATCGCGGACCACAGTTGTTCCGGATCTGGATCGAGGTTCAACAGGGGATTTCGCCTCAACTCCTTCTCGATGCAATCGATGAAGAACTGGAGCGAATCAGGCAGGACGGGGTCTCAGAACGGGAACTTGAAAAAGCACAGAATCAAGTAGCTCACCGGTTTGTCGGAAGGCTGGCACGGGTCTCCCAGGTGGGAGAGATGCTGGCTCAATACACGTCCTATTATGGGGATCCAGACAAGGTCAATTCTGAACTCGAGAACTACCTTTCGGTCACCAGGGAGGACATTCAGGAATGTGTCCGGAGCTTCCTGAAGAATCGCAACCGCACTCTGATAATCGTCGAGCCAAGAGGAGAGGAGCGATGAAGAATCCCCCTGCGCCAGGGCTAGTCCGAAACGTGACGTTTCCTGAGATCCCTGCAGCACAGCTGGACAACGGTCTAACCGTGCTCTGTGTCGAGGACCATCACCTGCCGCGGACCTCGGTCATCGTTTCACTGCCGATCGGTCGCGCCCACGATCCCGATGATCTTCGCGGCGTTACTCAAGTGATGGGGGAGATGCTCAAAGAAGGGACTGAGAGCAGGACATCGAGAGAGATCGCTGAGGACCTCGACCATCTCGCAATCGACTTTGGCTGCGAGGTTTCGATGGAGCAGACCATTTTGTCGGTGACACAACTCCATCCCAACCTGGAAGAGGGCCTCGAACTGCTGTCCGATCTCATGCTGCGGCCCGCCTTCCCGGATGAAGAACTCACCAAGGTTAAGGTCCGCTGGCATGGACATCTCGTCGCGCAGCGCTCCGATCCGAACTTCCTGGCCTCTGAAAGGCTCTCTCTCTATTGGTATGAGGGGCACCCCTACAGCAAGGTGAGCACCCCGATCGAACACCTGTCCAACATGACACCCGAGCGGCTCAGGGAACGCCATACTGACTGCTTCGCCCCGCAGAGCGCTTCGATTCTGTTTGCAGGCCCCATCTCTTTGGGTGAATCTGTTCGCCTGTCCCAGAGATTCTTCTCGAATTGGACAGGGGAAGCTGGCATTGACAACGGTTTGCCTGACGTCACAACTCGGAGGGAGCGGAGTGTTCACCTCGTTCATCGGCCCGACTCGACGCAGACCCGTCTTCTGATCGGCCTCACGGCCTGTTCTCGACTCGATCAGGCCTACACGCAGTTCAAATTGGCCAACCAGATCTTTGGAGGTGGCGCCAGTTCCAGGTACTTCCTTAATCTCAGGGAAGATAAGGGCTATACCTACGGCGCCTACAGCTCACTGAAAGCCTACCGGCAGGCCGGACTCCTGGCCGCAGGAGCGAGTGTCCGGACTGACGTCACTTCAGATGCGATCAAGGAGACGTTTGCCGAGATGGAGGGGATGTGCAGCGGTCCGCCAGAAGAGCAGGAGCTCTCCCGTTGCAAAGCCGAAATCAATGGAGCCTTTGTCAGAGGATTAGAGAGTCCCTCGTCGATCGGTTCGCTCGAACTGACTCGCAGGATTCTGGGCCTTCCATACGACTTTTACCGATCTTACATTCCTGCGATTGAGGCGGTCACTCCAGACCAGGTCTCTGCACTTTCCAAAAGGCTTTTTGTTCCCGACGAGGCTGCAATTGTAGCCGTTGGAGATGCTGCACAGATTTCGAATGCCCTGGAAGAGTTCGGCCCCCTAGCCGTATACGATCAGAATGGAAAGTCGGTCGGCTGAATCTCTTCGCATTCAAAGATCATCCCTTTTGACGACCCTGGCAAAGTGGAAGGGCTCTTTACAACCGCCGGACGAAGGAGAATGGAATGTCGAAGGAAGAATACTACGAGAGGGGAATGGATCTGTTCGTGGAGGACCGGCTCGAGGAAGCCGTTGAGGCACTTGAACAGGCGCTCCAGAAAGATCCAGACTACGGAGATGCGCTACACGCTCTGGCAATGAGCCACTACCACATGGGGGATCTCGACAAGGCTGTCGAATTCGGAGAGCGTCTGCGGAAGGCCGAACCCGGTAACATTCATGCCTACACCAGCCTGTCGATGTTCTACAACGCCAAGGGTTTCATAGCAAAAGCCGAGGAAATGGGAGCCGAAGCAGCTCGCTTGGGTGGTGAGACCGAACAGTAGGCTCCCGAAAATCCGGCGGGTTTCCACAGAGGCTGAATCCGGGTTCTCGAAAACGCGGGTCAGTCTCCAGGTGTCAGGCTGGACGAAACGCTGAAGCCGGCATCCACATAGTGAATCTCGCCGCTCACACCGGAGGAAAGGTCTGAGAGCAGATACACAGCGCTCTTTCCCACATCGTCAATGGTTACGTTTCTGCGTAGAGGGGTGACCTTCTCATAGGCGCTGAGAATTCCCTTGAAGCCACTGATTCCTGAAGCGGCCAGGGTCTTGATCGGCCCAGCAGAGATTGCATTGACGCGGATTCCATCCACGCCCAGGTCCACGGCCAGGTATCGGACACTGGCTTCCAGCGCCGCTTTGGCAACTCCCATGACATTGTAATTCGGGATAGCCCTCACGGCACCGAGATAACTAAGCGTCAGCATGGAGGATCCGGGTTTCATCAACGATGCCGCTCTCCGCGCCACAGCAACGAAGGAATAACAGGAAACGTCCAGTGCCAGATGGAAGTCCCCCCGAGAGGTATTCAAGAAACGGTCCTTCAGACTGTCCTTGTTGGCAAACGCGATGGAGTGAACCAGAAAGTCCAGCTCACCCCACTCCTTTTCAACACGGCTGAAGAACTCGTCGATCTGCTTGTCGTTCGTGACGTCAAGAGGCTCAACGATTTCGGCACTGACGGTCTCAGCGAGCGGCCTGACCCTCCGCTCGAGAGCTTCACCCAGATAGTTGAACCCGACTCGGGCGCCCTGTGCGACAGCCTGCTGGGCAATTCCCCAGGCGATCGAGCGGTCATTTGCGACCCCGAGAATCAGTCCCTTCTTTCCTTCAAGCATGCCCATCACGCCCTCCTCGGCCTGACACCCGAGATCTCCCCTCCGACCGTCCTATCATTTACTCTCTTTCAACAATTCGTTGACTCTCGCCATGACGGCAAAGGCATCCTCAACATAAAGCACATCGGCCTTGCCCTGTGCCCATCCGCAGTTGGGATCCTTGTTGATAGCCCGCCGTTCGTTGATGAACCGCCAGCCGACGGCGTGGGGTTCTTCTCCATGACAGCAAGTCGCCAGCCCCTTCGGATGCCGCGGCGTTGCACCGGTCTGCCCGATCTGATTGAGATGAGTCATGAAGGACAGGACCTGCTGCCCCTCCCCAGCCAGATCCACCATTGACTTACTGCCTCCCAGGGAAGCCTTGGTCAAGTCCAGGAATCCCAGAATCAGGGGCTCCGCCTCATTCACCTTAACCTTACCGTCGGCTTGGGACTTCGTCCAACCGGCCCCGGCCACAAAGAGAACTTCCGTGTCAGGACGAATCGTCTGCGCACCAGATGCAGGGGCCTGCGTTCCGGTCACCGTTGTCCTCATGCTGTCCGGCACCGGAACTGCGACAGCTTCGAAAGCGTCATCCCTGGAACTACCGGTCCAGGGTGCAAAACTGGACGGATCGCAGATGATGACCCAAGGCCTGGACGACCTCTGCAAAACGGCCTGCATCCGCTGACGGTAATACCACCGGGTCACCTTCAGGGCACCATCAGCAACATCGACACCGCAAACGTGAGTGTCCGCATTGCCCTGCAGACGGTGTGCGACACCCGAAAGAACACGATTTGCCCGTGCTGTTCCAGCCGCCAGAATTATCGTCGCCTCAGCGGCCTTACAGATCGCCTCCGCCGCGGCTGCATCCGTGCCATAACGAGACTGGCTGAAATGTTCTCCCTCCACACCGAGTATTCGTGACGGGCTGCACCCCACAATCTGTCCGGCAGCCGGTCCAACCTTCGCACCGACCAAGCCAACGACTAATTCGGCTCCAGCCAACCCCTCTCGAATCTTCAATGCGGCACTGAGGACCTCGAGACCAGGCTTACCCAGCGTTCCATCCGTTTCTGTAAATGCAAGCAACAGAATCTTTTCCATCATATGCTCCTGAGCTTCCTGGCTTCAGTCCTTGATCCACTCAACAATTTCCTGGGCGATTTCTTCCACCGTCGCATCCTTCACGATCCGCGTGCTGCGACGTTGCTCAGGCAGCCGGACACTGACGAAGTTCAGTGACCCCGTCCCTACTTGAACGGCTTTCGCACGCTGCAGTGCCGGCATCACTGTTCTCATATTCATCATGCCAATCTGTGGATTGTTGGGTGGCTCCGGCAACTTACCCGTGGCCCAGCCCACCACGATGGGAGGAGCGGTACAAACCGAGATCTGATGTTTGCCACCTTCCACGCGTTCAAGCAACTTGAGGCTGCCATCCTCCTGAACCGAAACCTCGTCGACACCCTGGAACTGATCGACAATCCCCAGGCGCTCACCGACGATCTGCAACGTTGAGCCGGCACCTCGGGACGCGGACTCCCACCCTCCGATGAGCAACAAGCGACTCTGATCCAGATCCGGGATCGATGAAATCGCTTCGGCCAGCGCCGCAGCGACCTCGGCCGATTCGGTAAACCCACTGGCAGAGCCATCCAAAGCTACAAGTTCGAAGGGCACCTTCTGCCCCATACTCATCATCAACTGCTGGAGTTTGGCTTTCGGTCCCATCGAAACCCACCAGACCTTGCTTCCAGGCTGGCTCTTGGCCAGATTGGCAGCCTCGAAAAGAGCATGTCCCGCCCATGGATCGAGAACCGCCGGCAGCATCATCTCATTCCTCAGCGCCGGTCCCGTTGGCCCGACTGCAGGCTCGAGCGTCTGCAATGGGTCCGGAACAATTCCTCCACACACTACGATGTGATATCCACCACTCATCTATTCCTACCTCGTCTTGGTTAACGCCACTATGAAACACCTGCCGGACTAGTTCTCGGCAGAGTGCAGGCCACCGGCACCGGCCCTGAATTCGATGTTCGTGCGTCCGGAATCATCGACAATCTGATCACAGTTCCAGAAGCACGCCCCACAGTGGACGCATTTCTCTCGATCGAATCGAACACCTGAATCAGGGTCCGCTTCTATGGCCTGTCCCGAACAGATGTCGACACAAACCTTATCCCCACAGGATTCACAGAATTCCGGATGCAGAAACACCACGTGATCTGCATAGCCGGGCGCAGCTTGCACCTTACCTCCCATCAGAAGGGCATCTTGCTGCGAAACCAGCAACTGCCCATCGAGTGGGATCTGTGGCCAACCCGCCCGGTCCATCAATGGATCATGCGACGGGGTCCCGCGCGACTTACAGTCTTCCCGGATCTTCCGGACTTCTTCGGCCGGAATCTTCCCCTGGTAATACGCCTCGGCTGAGGGGAGCTCCTGCCGGCCCGAATGACTGTTCCCCGAAATATTGATCCTCCCGTTCGAGAATCCCGAAAGGGCCATTCCCATCAACCCTTTCACAAAGCTCTTCTGGAACCCGTCTCGCGATTTCTCAGCGACCCGGCCTTCTTGTTCGACCCAACTGGCCCTGCGCCGCTGAACATACCGTTTCTCGAGGTTCTCCCGGGTAAACGATTCGCCCTGATCCAGCATCTCCATGACGCTCTCGGCAAGGATTCGCCCGGTCGTCCACGCTTCATCCACTCCCGAACCACTCAATACATTCGTACTACCCGAACCCTCCCCGACACGAGCGTAGCCATCGCCCACCAGGAAAGGTTCTCCTCTCTTGCCCGACTCCTGCAATGATTTTGCACCCCAGGAACGCAACTTCCCTCCTTCCAGATACTTCCAGAAATAGGGATGCATCATGAAATGCTGCAGGTAACGATACGAAGTCCGGGCTGGATTGTTGAACCAGGAGGGCACGAAGATCCCGACCGAGACGGTCTGCTCCGAATGAGCGTACATGAAACCGAAGATCTCAGGTTCCGGATAGCCCATCGAATGGAAGATCGTACCGGGTTCGAGCTTCACATCTTCACGAAGATCCACCACCATTTTTGCGCCGACAGCCCATTCCGATTGATGGTTGCCTTCCGGCAGCCCGAAATGCTCATCCAGTTGACGGCCAACTGCACCCACCGGACCGTCGCTGACGACAGTCAATGCCGCTCGTACATCCATCCCTGGCATAAAACCAGCGGTCGGTGTTCCATCCTTCTCGACCCCCTGATCGATCAGTCGCACACCCCGCACGACATCGTCCTCGATCAAAGGACTGGCAACCGGAGTGCCTGGCCATATGGTGACGGTTCCCGAACCCATCAGATTCGAACCGACCCACTGCAGGAACTGTCCGATCGATAGGACGTAACCTCCATCCTTCCTCAGGAAAGGCGGGATATACGGGAGCTCAAATGCATCCCTTTCGTAGAAGGGAAGCCACTTGAGAAGTCCGAGCAGGCGATCGGCAACCTTGAGAGAAGCCGGTCTCCGACTGGCACCGATCGGATCAAGCAGATAAAGCACTTTCTCATGCTTGATGGGGGCGGCCATCGAAATGTCGTTGTGATTGAATTCGGGAAGACTCTCGCGGATTCCACGGGCTCGCGTTGCTACGCCCGATACTCCAAAAGCGATGTCATCCGCCCGTTCATAGCAGGAAATCTGCAACGGCATACCCGGCATGACCTTGCTTTCATATCGAGGTGTCCCATCCTCATTCAACAATTCACGGGACAACGTCGTCAGAAAGCCTCCAGCCGCCGGGCCAAAGCCAACACAGACGATGTCAACATCGAAGCTCTGCCGTTCAATCTCTGTCACAGGGTTCATCTTAGCGTCTATTCAGGATAATCGAGGGCTTCCGGGATCATCACATCAACGAGTGCCGCTGCGGCCCGGTCCTTTGCAAGGCGACTACCCGTCAGGCACCCATCCAGCTTCGCTCTGAGACGGGCAAATTCTTCATAGCCATCAAAGCGGACACAGGGACCCGCCTTTCGTGGTACGAAATCCTCATCAACGACATCCGAGTAATTCTCAGCCGCACCCGAAATCCCTGGAATGACTCCCTCGAGCACTGCCAGATCACTCGGCTGGAAGCAGGATTCCGAGTTCTTCCCATCCCAGGAAGGATGACGATTGTATCCGTACACCAATTCGGCACAGATCCGTCCCACCTCTCCAGCGGCCGCCGCCGACTGAACGTGGCAGAGATCGGTGAAAAAGTTGAGATAGCCTTCCAATCCCTCAGCTACGATCGGATTGTTCGGACCCTTCTCTTCGAGTTCCAGCACATCGAGAATCTGGTAACGAGCAGCAAGCAACCAGCACAAAGCATCAGCCAACGGAAAGGTCACGCCCTGCCGTTGCCCCTTGTAGAGCTTCACACCCTCCGCATCGGTAGCAACCTGGAGATGATCAACCGTCCAGAGCCATAACTCCATCGCCGACGCAAGGTTGCAGGCTCCCGATCCAGGCTTCTTCCCGGCGATGCTGCGCATCTCCCGTATCCAATTCTTGAACTGGGCCAGAAACACCCGATTCGCCATCGTTACGGTCAACTGGCGACGCTGAACGGCTTCGGGGCCTTCGTAGGTGGCCTCGAGTTGAGCATCCATCCATTTCTGCCCCAGAAAGCCGGGACAATCCTCGGTAATACCATAGCCACCCATCAGGCTGACCGCTTCCCGCATCACGTTGGCACCGTGCCCCGTGTTCCAAAGCTTACAAGCCGGACAAAGCACGTTGGCCTGTGAGTCGAGAAGCATGAACTGAACCATGCGGTCAGCTTTGAGTTCCTCGTAACGGGCTCCGTCCCTTAGACCTTCAGGTTCGGCAGCAAGTTTCAGGAATTCAAGAGCCTGTTCTTCCAGCTTCCGCAGTGCCTTTAACTTCTCACGGCCCGTCGAAATTCCATTCGCTTCGAAGTAAGCATCCCGTTCCTTTTCCCGGGGATCAACCTCGTCAAAGACGCGGGCAGCTTCGAAGCCGAGCGAGGTAGCCGCTTCACCAGTGGCCCAGACGTCGATCAGACGATGGAGCACGTCTTCCTTCTGCTGCAGACCGAGATCGAAGCGCGGAGAACCCGGAGCACTCACCGTGCCCCCGCGGAAACGCTGCCGCTGATATCGGATCACCGGTTCGATAGCCGAGAGCAACTTCGCGGCAGTCATTAATCCAACCGTGACCCTCGTCCT
The DNA here is from genome assembly GCA_020350445.1 of Acidobacteriota bacterium. GTDB lineage: Bacteria > Acidobacteriota > UBA6911 > RPQK01 > JAPXNP01. The sequence goes on from CP070717.1 coordinate 4,026,298, forward strand.
TTTGAAGACCGCCTCAATAACCTCGCCGTGGGAGTAATTCGGAACGATCACACCATCCTGAATCGTGTAACCGCCGATGATCCGGTTGGCCGGAACGGTAAGACTAAAGACAGGATCTCGCGTCGAAGAAAGCTGATGAACCAGCTTCTTGGTCGCAGTCCCCCGATCGAAGGTTCCCGGATCGGTCTCCTCGAGGATCACCATACAGGATCCCTTGATCCGCTCGTCATCGCTGCCGACGGCGGCCGTAACGAAGTTGGCAAAGTCCATGTTCGTGATGAACCGGCCCCGCTTTTCAACCTGGATGAGCGGTTCCTCGCCATCCTTCCATTCGGAGACTCTAATTCGACCACCCAACATGCTGGCATCAACACCGACGTAAGGCAGCGGCTCAGTCAAACTGAATGCCCCTCTCCAGACTTCTCGATCTTCGCCGGGCTGAGCCGGAACACAGCGGCTCATGTACTCTTTACGCTGTTCCGGGGTACCTCGCTCGTGAATTGGAGCCAGAGCAAGACAACCCGCCAAGCTGCAGGTCGCCGAGCCACCGTCGACCCAGGCCAGTTCGAACGCCACCAGGGCGAGGGCCAGATTCTTCGGGCCTTCAATGAATCCGCCAAACTCCGGATCCATGAAGACAGAGGTTATTCCAGATTCATCGAATGCCTTGAGCAGGCCATTCTTCGCTTCAGTCCAATCGTGTGAATTACGGGCTCCATCGGCTACCAACCGGGCAACCGGTCCCCGTGCCACCGAACGCGCACCCTGAACAGCCATCTGCAGGTCGAAACGCTCAGCGAATCTCCACATGATCTGACGAACGTCGTCACCTGGAAGTGTATATAGTTTCTGCGATTTGTTATTCGGTGTTAAGCTCATGTTTTTAAAGGGTTAAGTTCAGCTTTACTGAAATCGTGTGTACAGGACGGCCATAATAGGTGAAAGCCACCGAAAGTTCAATTCACTGACCGACCGGAAGAGACATCTGACACCCCAGCTTTTCCTCGGTTCTGCTCAGGTTCTGGGATGCTGCAAAGCGTCTCTAATTAAGCGCTTACATCACGATTTCGGAAACAGCCTTCGATATTGCTATAATACCTTTTCCCCTGTGAGCCGGCGTAGCTCAACAGGTAGAGCGACGCATTCGTAATGCGTAGGTTGGGGGTTCAAGTCCCTTCGCCGGCTCCAGTGTTTTCAACGACTTACCGGCATCGGTTTCTGAATCGAAATTGAACGGTGGGTTATTTGTGGGAAATCCGCCCCTCTATCGAGCCTCTTCTTTCCCCTTCTTGGTGACTTGAAAGGTCAGCTGATCGACTGCGGTGTGCTTGTGCTGCGGAGACAGATGAGCATATCGAAGTGTCATGGCCATGGTCTTATGACGCATCAGTTCCTTGATGGTCAACAG
>CP070717.1:4027805-4046280 GCA_020350445.1 Acidobacteriota bacterium
CATCGAGTTCGGTTTCGGGACCTCGTCGACCTGGTGGAAGATCTTGATCTGCATCCCATTCCAGTTCATCCTTCCATGCTCCGGGACATGCAGGTAGATGCCTCCGTCGATCCACCCGTCGAGGTAAAACTCACATTCAAACTCGAAGTTCTCATACATCCTGGACGAACGGAGCCAGGCGGGAAAGCGTGAGGAATCGGAGGAAACAATCGCACCCTCCGCCACATAGAAAGCCGACTCCGGCCCCTGCTGCACCGTCCAGCCTTCCAGCGTCCTTCCATTGAAAAGCGATTGGAACCGATCCTCGCCCTGCATCGTTATCGCAGCCGGCGCAGCCGCTGCGGTGTAGAGGAATTCTCTTCGTTTCACGGTATCTCTCTTTCGCAACCGGGACGGTTACGTTCCGATTGGCTTCACAACCGGGACGGTTACGTTCCGACTGGCCTCGCAACCGGGACGGTTACGTTCCCTACTGTTCAGCGAGTTCAGCGAGCAGGTCCACCGCCGCGTCAACCAGGAGTTCACCTGATCCTGCGGCACAGCGGGCGCTGACCGGTTCATAGTTTCCTTCGGCGTAACTCCGACGGTCGGGGATGTAACCGATATTCTCGTTCGCCAACGAAACCGGAAAGGTGTAGCGAAACGGAGAGCGCAGCTTGATAGCCAAGCCCAATTCCACGAAGACCTCGCCTGGCAGGGCTACCCAGGCGATCTCATTACCCAATGTGATCACCTGAACCTCGACTTCAATCGGTCTTCCCTCTCGCGCCGCCACATCCAGCAACTGGTGTCCTTTGACCAACCGCATGAAGTCCACGCGGTTCTGGTCGGTTGCCGTTGCGACATCCCTGCGAGCCTGCTCAACCTCGGCCTCGCTGACTTCGGGAATCGGCAGGAGGACAGACCGGGAAGCTGTTCGCAGCTGACGGGCAGCGACCGGTTGAAGGTCTTTGTAGGCCCGAAGAACCTCCGCACCCAGCAGAACGCCAATCCGGTGAGCTTCTTCCGTACCCTTCTGAGCCATCGCCCACCGCACGTCAAGGTGGTTCAAATTGCCACTGGTTCCGTTGGTTACCTGCGTGTGGTGCCCTGATCCGTGATAGCTGGACAAGATTCTGGCCAGCGCTCCAGGCCAATCTGCACTGTATCTTGCACCGCCCACTGTATCCGGATGCATCGCAAAATTTACAAGTGTAGACAGGATGTTAGATGGATCCTTCTCAGTTGACTTATAGGCAACCAGAATCCCCACCGCGGGATCGGTCTTCCCGGCCTCGAGATTGATCTCAGGGTTGAGTTTTCCCGGGTTCCAGCCGACGGTGCCATCCCGCATGAAGAACCTTCGATTGAACGTCAGCCCTTCGCAGACTCCCTGGGCCACTTCAATCTGAACCGATTGCAGGTTGGCGACCGCATCTTCCACGGCCTGGGCGATCAGCCCAGGAAGCTGTTCGGTGTAGCGCACAACCTTCGGGTTGCTTCCTCCGATCGGCTGGCTACGAGAGCCGCGGCTCGCAAGTTCGGGTCCGGTGTGAGCGTGCGTCGCACAGATCATCAGCCCATTTGCCTGGATCCCTGTGAGTTCCTCTACCCTGCTTCGAGCAGCGGTGGTGACCTCCTTCGTCACACTGATCAAATCCAGCGTCACCAAGGCTGCTCGTGAGGCTCCGTCATCGAAGACCACCGCCTTGGCAAAGAGGTCATCCAGGGTCCCTTCAGCCCCCCTCTCATGGTAGTAGCCTGCCATTGGAACACCGACGTCTGGTGTGATCTTGACAGCGGCCATACCCATCCGCAGAGGTTGACCTGAGAGAGGAGCCATAAGAGTTCCCAGCAGAATCAGCAGAATTCCGGCTCCGAACCATTCCAGCTTTGACATGATTAGAACTTGGCGAGTGTTCATTCGAAGACCTCTTTCCCGGTTGCGTCGGGTGTTTGGCACGACCCGATCGTTCGCGAGGTGAAACGGGGTGCCCGGAGTTTGATTCTAGGAGGATTGGGTCCGGGCCGCAACGTGAATCGAGCCCAGAACAGTTTCCGGTGGATGGGGATTCTTGCTTGCCGACTTATCGAAAACGCCGCGAAAGAGTATCTTAGAGAGCGATATCGCGTCGATTGTCAATTCGACCGGCCAGCGTTGGGTTTCTATATTAGTACTGAGAAAGACTGGAGGCAGTAGTGTTTAAAGGCCATCCGACAGGCTTGAAGGTTCTCTTCTTCACGGAAATGTGGGAGCGATTCGGGTACTACCTGATGATCGGTATTCTCTCGCTCTACATGCTTGATTCCCTGACGGGAGGTCTGGGATTCCCGCGGGAACTCGCCGCCGATGTCTACGGAACGTTCATTGCTCTCGTTTACCTGACGCCGTTCCTGGGTGGTATTCTTGCCGACCGGCTCCTCGGCTATCGCAAATCGGTAGTGATCGGTGGCCTCTTGATGGCTGCCGGCTACATGGTCATGGGATTACCGAGCCTGGGCCCATTCTATATCGGTCTCGGCCTGATTATTCTCGGAAACGGCTTCTTCAAACCCAATATCTCGACGATCGTTGGCCGACTCTATCCAAAGGGCAGTCCCCTGAAGGATGCCGGCTACAACATCTTCTACATGGGGATCAATATTGGAGCCTTTGCCTGTAATTTCGTTGCCGCCCTCCTGCGCAACCAGTACGGTTGGGGCTGGGCCTTTTTTGCGGCCGGCGTCGGGATGCTGATCGGGGTACTGATCTTCGTGTTGAATCAGAAGCATCTGGCCGATGCTCCCGACCGTGGTGACGGTTCCGACATCGATAAAGGCATCCTCGTCACCCTTTCGAGCCAGGTAATCCTACCTGCTGTAGTGGCTGGAGCCGTTGGATACTTCTTTCTTGGAGGCATTTTCGGAGGGGCGACCACAGCGGCCTTTGTGGCGGCGTCTATTCCGGTCGTGATCTTCTACCTGCTCCTTTGGCTCCGCGCCCCCCGGCACGAAAAGGGCCCAATTGGCGCACTGCTCGCGATCTTCAGTGTCGTTGTCGTTTTCTGGATGATCTTCCACCAAAATGGTTCGACACTCACCTACTGGGCGGATGAGAATACGACCCGCGAAGCTGGAGTGGCTGGACCTGCGCTGCGGGCGTTCTACCTGGATCAGGATGCGACGATCGGTGAGACGATCACCGACCCCGGCGCGCAGGGATCATATTGGCGAAATGTTGCTCCGGAGGAGCGCCCTGCGCCAGGGGAAAAGGTGACCCTGATCTCGACGGAGCTTTTCCAGTCGATCAATCCCGGGTTCATCATCCTGTTGACACCTCTCGTGGTGGGCGCCTTTGCCTGGCTCAGGAAGCGCCGGAGAGAACCCTCTACACCGGCCAAGATTGCCTGGGGAATGGTGATCACGGCCCTGTCGACCATCTTCATGCTCGGTGCTGTCGCAGTCTCGCATGGCGGTCTCCACAAGGTTTCAGCCCTCTGGCTGGTCGGTACCTATGGCGTCATCACCGTGGGTGAACTCTGTCTGAGTCCGATGGGCCTGGCTCTCGTTTCCAAAGTCGCCCCGGCCCGCGTGACAGCACTGATGATGGGTGGATGGTTTCTCTCGACTGCCATCGGAAACAAGTTAGCCGGAGTCCTGGCCGCTTTCTGGGAGAAGATCCCGCTCATGGGGATCTTTGGAATCAACTTCGCCGCAGCGGTTCTCGCGGGTGTCGCCATCGCTCTGATGACACCTTCCATCCGAAAGATCATCCGGGAGTTGGAAGAGAGTACGGAATAGGGCCCGCTTATAGACCCAGCAGGCTGCCAAGCCAGGGAAGGAGCCTTTCACAGATCCCGCCGGAAAGGCGGCAATGGAAATGATCAATGATCAGCAGGTCCGCTTCAGAGACTCCGAGTTCTGAGATGAGAATCGAATTCCCATCGTAAGAGACATCGAAGTCGCCCCCGAACTGAGTCCTGTAATGCTGTAGTGTCTCGACCTGACCGGTTGAGAACCGATACAGCTGGATACTGAATTCAGGCCTGCCATTGCCGTCTTCGGCTGTGCACAGAATACCGTCTGAGCTCACTGCAAAATGCTTCGAACAGGAGGGCGCGACCAGCAATTCGTCGCCCGATTCCAGCTCGAGCTTCCAGAGGCCCGCAGTGTTCCACTTCGTGAAGTAGAGACAGCAGGAATCCGGGCACTCCATTCCAAACAGCCCGCCGTCTTTGGTAACCGCCACGGGCTCCCCTCCTTCAGCAGCAACCTTCCATATCTGAAACCCGCCTGCCCGGTTCGAACTGAAGTAGATATGTTTTCCATCCCGGGACCAGGTTGGCAAGATGTCTTCGTGAGTATCCTGAGTGATCCGCTTGAGCCACTTCCCCTCTGCCAGCCCCTGCGGCGAAGGCACATCGACTGAAACAGTGAAGATATCGGAATGACCCGGGGCCGAGGAGTCAAAGACAATCCTTGCTCCGTCGGGAGACCAGCCAGCATGTCCTATCCAACCCTTTCCAAACTGAGTCAACCGGGTCAACCCGCTTGAAGAAAGAGACTGGAGCCAGAGTTCGTCATGGCCGAAGCGGTCTGAGGCAAAGGCGACGGCATCCTTCGATCCTGAGTAGGCCAGGGCGGAAAGAGATCCGGAAGAGACCACGAGCGGATCGTTCGCGATCTGGGTTCCGGATCGATAAGATCTGACTCTCGAACGCACGCTGCGCCGGGAATAGATCAGACGGTGGTCGGGAAGCAATACCGGACAGCAAATGCCCTGATCCGCCACTGGATTCAGTTCCACGGAGCCATCCCCCTTCGCAGGAACTCTCCAGAGCCGCGACTTGCCCGCTGATCCGACTGCAGCCAGGATTTGTTTGCCGCAGGCAGACCACCACCCCCTGACCATCGGTGCGTGAAATGACGTCAAGCGTTTGGCTTCGTCGACGGGCTGGAGATCTTTCGAAAGCTCCATCCGGTAAAGATCCGAGCTGTTCAGCGTCAGCGCCCGGGTGAAGACCACCGACTCCCCATCCGGAGAAAACACGGGCGAATGATCTCCGATCTGACTTCCTTCCGGAATGGAAAGCGGACGCCGTTCACCGGTAATGACATTGATCAAGCTGATGCCGAAAAGGGCCTCTCCCGAGTCTCCGCCATCGCCAAAAGCGATCCAATGGCCATCACTCGACCAACTCAGCTGCGGACCCCACTCCCAGGGTGGGACAGTCACAGTCCCCACAACCCGCTCAGCTCCCGACAGGACGGGAACAAGAATGATCTCGGCACGGTTTCCAGCAAGCCCACGAAGAACAGCAATTGATGCCCCGTCAGGCGACCAGGCGGGACTATAGTCCACTTCAGGCGCGGTGGTGCGCCGAATGACTCGCGAGTCGGTCAGCGACTGCACATAGATGTCGAGATTGTCACCTGATTCACCGCCCCACACAAAAGCAACTTGATTGCCTCCCGGGGAGATGGCGGGTTGCAGTTCCTGGCCTTGAAAGTCCGTGACCGTCCGGGGCAGCTTTGAAGTATCCGCAGGGCTAAAGACCGGATGGAACGAAAAGACGTAGATACCTAGTGCACCAATCAGAAGTGAGAGAAAACATAAACCCAGGCTGAAATACAAACGCCGACGCGACGAACGCGCCGTGATCGGATCGATGGTTACGGGATTCCCCCGCAGCCATTCCTCCAGTTCGTCTCCAAACGCGAAAACCGAACTCCGAACCCGGCGGCGATGCCTATGGATGGGGAGGCCTTCTTCCTTTTCCCACCGCTGGACTGTCCTCTTATCGCGCTTAAGGTAATCTGCGATTTCCTGCCAGGACTCTAACCGTCCGTTGGCAATATCTCCACGCTCAGGGGAGGGCTCTATTTTCTTAACCATCGTGACTTCCATCCCCTCTGATCACTCACAGAAGGGTGAATAGTCCCTCGGATATCTTTAGTCTATACCTCCCCAACGCCCCATTCAAGAGCGACAGACAAACGGTTTGATGCGACTGGAAACGAATGTCGTCACCAACCGTTTTTCTCGGGACACTTACCTTATCGGCAGTTTCTGAGGAACCCTTGATCCAAGGGTAGCTTTCGACAATTACACGGAGAGATTGCAGCTGGAAGAAGGTGAGGAGTTGGAGGATATCGATCTGATGGAATCAACGGAGTCTCCAGGTCCGAGGGGAAAGACTGCCGTCCTGGATCAGGTGAAGAACCTGAACTACCTCGATTTCACGATAGGCTCCCAGTACGGAGGGTGACAGAGCGCCCGCTGACGCCAGGTACGACTCAACGCCGCTACTGCCGCAGGATTGTTAAGAGAGATGACGGGCGACGACAGAACCATTCCACCCGTCATCCCTCGGCGTAATGCTACCGAAAACGAATCTCAGTCGTATTTCCGGATATTGACCAGTTTGAGGGCGCCATGCCCATAACTCGTTATCTGGAGCACGCCGTCTTCATCGAACTTCAACCGGGCCGCACCGATAATCACCCCTTCGCCTTTCCCTTCTTCATCGACGGTGAATTCCATCACACCGAAGGGATGATCCGTTGACCGGCCACCGTAATACAGTTCAAGAAAAGGCATGACGCGCGCTGTGACCATTCGATAAGAGGTCCCTTTGTCCGTCTTCACGATACGCACAATGGCGATATCATTTCCGATCCGGCCGCGCGGTGCGATTCTGCCGATCTTGACCTTTTCGAGAGCCCGTCGAAGAGGCTGCTGACCTCCTTCCATCAGCAACTCCGCATATTCCATGACCTGCTCATCGGTTGTCGTACCTTCTACATAGATGTCTATGGGGATCATCCGCCCGGCCGTCGGTCCCATTGTCCCCATAATCGTGGCGGAAAACTGTTCGCGTTCCTGTTTCTCATCTTGTCCGGCTAAAACGACGGCCCCGAAACCCAGGAAGATCGCCAGTAAAACCCACGCAAATCGTACTCGCAAATGATCAAACATATTTGTTGCTCCTTGATTGTCTGGATCGTCTCTCAAGACTACCGCAATATAATGGATCAGATTCAAAAAGGATTCGCTGGGTTTCAGCTTTTCTTGCCGCTACTCGGCATTCAGCAGGAAATCGGCCAACTCACTGTGCTCGTTCTGGCGAGCCAGCGACTGGGCCGTCGTGGCACCATCTCCGGCCGTCACCGCCACGTCTGCCCCTTTTTCAAGGAGCAGTTTCACCGTATCCGCCTTACCTTCATAGGCCGCATACATCAGGGGGGTCATTCCTTCGGAGTCCTTCAGATTTGCGTTGGCACCATGTTCGAGCAGACAACCCACCACTTCAACCGTACTGCTCGATGCAGCCATTGCCAGGATCGGCACCCCGCCCTTGTCCCTGAGATTGGGACGCGCCTTGAGTTCGAGCAGTGTTCTAACCGCGTCAAGATGCCCCTTCGAAGCTGCCCAGGTCAGGGCCGACCATCCATCCCGGTCCGTCTCGTTTACACTCGCCCGCTTATCCACCAGCGCCCGGATCGTTTCGGAATACCCACCGATAGCGGCCCACATCAGAGCCGTTCGCCCATCGTTGGTCCAGACCCCGACTTCGGCACCCTTCCCGATCAGAAACTCCACCGTATCAGTGTTTCCCTTCGAAGCAGCCAACATCAGCGGAGTCCGATATTCATTGTCCTTGGATCCAATTGAAGCGCCATTCTCGAGAAGCAAAGCCACCACCTCGGTATTCCCCTCCGCCGCTGCTTCCATGAGGGCATCACGACCGGTTGCATCCTTCGCCTGCACATCGGCGCCGGCAGCTACCAGAGCTTCAACAACAGCCGCATGCCCCCCGAGGCAGGCCCACATCAGTGCCGACCACTGAGCTGAATCAACGCGCGTGAGATTTGCACCGGCCTCGAGCAGCATTCGAATAACCTCCAGATGCCCATTCATTGCCGCATACATCAACGGGGTCCGACCTCCCGCATCGACGGCATTGACGTTGACATCTCCTTCCAGGACCGCTTCGAGACACGTCGCACTTCCGAGTTCCGCCGTCAGCATCAGTGCATTCTTGTTACTGTTCTCGACAACCGACGGATCAGCTCCGCGTTCCAGCAGGTAGCGAAAGACTGCTCCCTGGTCCTTTTCCGCCGCCCTCAGAAGCGCGGTCAGCCCTTTCTTGTCCTTTAATTCCAGGTTCGCTCCGGCATCCAGAAGGGCCCCTGCAACTTCCCTGAACCCGTTTTCACTGGCCAGCATCAAAACCGTCGTACCACGGGGATCATCGAGTGGGACCCCCTTGTCACTGTCGAGAAGGGTGACGGTTTTGGCGACCTCCAGGTCGGGATCCGCACCCTTTTCCAGCAGGCGGACAACTTCAGCTGCGTCACCAGATCGAACAGCCGTTACCAGTTCCTTCTGAACGTCGCCGCAGGAAACTGAAAACAGCACCGGAATGAGAAACAGGGGGGAAAGTCTCCAGGTCCATCGCATGAGAAGCACCTCCTTCGATCCTGGTTGATGAAGGGATCAGGAGAATCGAGATGGGAACTGGATCCCACCCGCCGCCTGAGATCTCTCGCACCTCCAATTATGCGACGACCCAGAGCATCTGTCTACGAAGATCCTGACAAATCGGCCGGAGCATTCATCACACAAGGCTCACTCCCTCCCAGCTTGCGGGAGTTTCGACCGCTCCTGCCAGTGAATCCCTGCACCAAACGCCGAAGATCCTGACAACGGCTGTCCGGATGCTCCACCATCTCCCCGAAAACACTGGCTCTCCTCCTCTGGCACGCTCGATGCAAAACACACCAGCAAAGGAGGAAATATGAAGGCTCCACAAGTTGTCTTTCGGCTCTGTCTTTTCCCCATCCTGTTCAGCCAGCTCTCGCCGAGCGTCCTCGGGCAGGCTGGCCCGTCACAAGAATGGGTTTACAGGGGAGAAATCTTCGGCAGTCTCGGCTGGGAGGGTTTCTATCACGGCAAGCACCATGAGTTCACAGGACTGGACCTGGGAGGCGGAATCAGTTTCCGCCCATTCAAAGGAGCATTGTCCGGGTTGGGACTCGAAACACGCTTTTCCTACCTCGACTCCTCTTCCCAGGAATACGGGGATATCAAGCGCCTCACCGGCGATCTTCTCTATCACTTCGGTCAGGCGAAGGTTCAGCCCTTCGTCCTCGGTGGACTCGGCAAGCTTTGGGGAAGGCGTACGGTGACGGTACTCTACGGCTCCGGACCGGACGATTACCGCGAAGAGTACTATGAAGATTACCTCGACAAGTTCGGCATCGAGTTCGGTGTCGGGCTCAAGATCGCACTGACCAGGCATCTGGTCATTCGCCCCGAGTTCCGCTGTTTCGATACCACTCCCGGTTCAGGCTACAACCTCAGCCTCCCCCAACTGAGCGTGGCAGCAGGATATTGGTGGTAATTGCGAATCGCTAATTGCTAATTGCTAATGGCTAATCGCTAATCGCCAGTCGCCATTCTCCAGTCCCAGCGGTTGCTGTTTCGCCAGAAGTTCGGGGGTTGTCAAGGACGGGGTTTCGGTGCAAGATCCTCCGTGGTGTTGAATCCAACGTACGGTACTGACTGGAGGAGAGGGTAGGACGATGAAGCTCTGGCTGATCTTTGCAATTGTGACAACACTGTTCTGGGGGGTCTGGGGAGCTCTGATCGAGATTCCCGAGAAGGCAGGGTTTCCCGCCACACTGGGCTACACGGTCTGGGCGATCACCATGATTCCCTGTGCCCTGGTTGCACTTTGGGTGATCGGCGGCAAGCTGGAATGGGATCGGCGCTCCATCTTGCTCGGGAGTACCGTTGGATTACTCGGCGCCGGTGGGCAGTTGATTCTCTTTCAGGCCTTGCGCCTGGGACCGGCCTATCTCGTCTTCCCCATCATCTCTCTCTATCCGACACTGACCGTGCTGCTCTCTGTCACCCTGCTCAAAGAGAAGGCAGGACGCCGTGCCTGGATCGGAATCGCCCTGGCCCTGGTGGCAATCTTCCTGCTTTCCTATCAGCCCCCAACCTCTCAGCTGGTCGGAGGATACTTCTGGCTGTTCCTGGCGCTTCTGGTCTTTGCGGCATGGGGGCTTCAGGCCTATGTCATGAAGTTCTCGAACGAAACCATGAAGGCCGAGAGCATCTTCTTTTACATGATGCTGACCGCCGTCATCCTGATCCCTTTCGCGATTCTGATGACCGACTTCGGTCAACCGATCAACTGGGGGTTCAAAGGCCCCTACCTGGCCGCTCTCATCCAGGTCCTGAACTCGATCGGCGCACTCTGCCTGGTATATGCCCTGCGCTACGGGAAGGCGATCATCGTCGTTCCGATGACCGCCCTGGCGCCGGTGCTGACCGTCCTGCTCTCGCTCGCAATCTGGCAGGTCACGCCTCATCCTCTTACCGGGGCTGGTATTGTCGTAGCCAGCATTTCGATCTATCTCATGGCTGAATGAAGCGATTCGACGCCGAGCCAGACAGGTCAAAAATGAAAGCGAGAAACCTTGACGTTCTCTGTGTCTCCGACATGTGTGTCGACCTCGTCATGTGGGGAAATGTCCGTCCCCGCTTCGGACAGGTGGAACAGCTCGTTGAAGATTACCTGGTCGAACTTGGAGGATCCGCGAATATCTTTGCCTGCCAGTTTGCGAAACTGGGAGGACGGGCCGGCGTAGTAGGCCACGTCGGCCATGACGCTTTTGGAGAGCTCTCCCTCAAACGCCTTTCTGAATGTGGCGTTGACACCTCGCTCGTCAAGATCAGTGAAGAGCTGAAGACGGGACTGGGGATTGCCCTGACCGAGCCGGATGACCGGGCCATTTTGACCGTACTCGGCACGATCGACGCCACAGCGCCCGAGGAACTGACGCCGGAAGTTGCCGGATCTTGTCGACACTGGCACATTGCCAGCTACTTTCTCCTGAATTCGCTGCGGGAAACCTGGCTCGATTGGCTCAAATTCTGCCGCCAGAAGGGTGTGACGACCTCGCTTGACACGAACTGGGATCCGGCCGGTCTCTGGCACGGGATTCTCGACCTGCTGCCCTGGGTCGATGTCTTCCTACCCAATGAACAGGAAGCTCTGGCGCTAACGGGTGAAGAATCGGCTGAATCCGCCGGAAAACGCCTGGCTGAGTATGGTCCAATTGTCGTCATCAAGTGTGGACGGCGGGGTGCACTCGCTTTCCACGGCTCCGAACGCTGGAATTACAAGATCGAAGAAACCATCGAACCTGCGGACAGCGTGGGGGCAGGAGACAACTTTGACGCCGGCTTCTTGCGCGGCTGGCTCCTCGGATACGACGTCGAGGCATGCCTCCACCTGGGTCATCGCTGCGCGGCCTCCAGCCTGCGAGACACGGGAGGAATCTCGGGCCAGCTCCGGGAAATCATCGCCTGAACCGTCCTCGCAGGCCACCTTCCAGCGAGACTCTATTTCGGAGCCTGTTCCTTCAAGAGCTTGGCCTGCTCTTTGACGAAGTCGTTGAGGCCGTCCGTATTGCCGTGCAGGCTCTGGTAGGCTTTTTCAAGATACACCTCCGCCATCTGGCCGAGGTTGTCTCCGATGGCGGCAGCTCGAGCGAACTCCGTGACCGCACCTTCCAGGTTCTTCGTCATCTGATAGGCAAAGCCCAGGCGGAAATGGGACCGTGCATCCTGCGGATTCATCGTCACGGCAAGATTGAGATGATCCATCGCCTTCTTCATCTCCGCTCCTGGAGAAGTTGAGTTGAAGGCTTTGAGCAGGTAGGAAGTCCCTACGCTGTAGTGGCAATCTGCAATCAGAAGATTCCGCTGCTTTTCCCAGAGCTCTTCAGTGTAACCTTCAGGGGCAGCGGTATTCGGCAACAGTTCCAAGGCGCGTTCACCATGCTTGATGGCGGGCTCCGGGTTCTGCTTTTCGGTCATTGCCACTGAAAGGGGGACCAGCAAACCCACTTCGTCAGGAAGCTCTTTCAATGCCGTTTCTGCGTGGAGAAAAAACTTGTCCAGGTCATTCGCCTGCCGGGCTGCAACAGCAATGAACTCATGGGCGTAGGGCCGGTATCCTCCCTCTGGAAAATCCTTGAGATACTTCTCGGCCAGATTCGCCTTCTTCTTGATGTCAAAGGTCTCGCTGATCTGCTTCCATGCGTGGTGATCGGCCTGAGACGTCGGTGTTCCCCAGGCTTTCTCCTTCGCTTCGCCTTCCTGCCCGGCAGTGAACTCACCGGCACTCAACGCGGCTGCGAAACCACCACTTGACGTCAGAGTCAGCACTCCAACCACTACCACTATCGAAACTATTGTCAGGAGTCTCTTCATCGTATCTCTCCACTCGTTCAGCATTAGCAGCTCCTACCTCGATCCCGCTTCTCACAGCGGTTCCAAGCTGTAAGATATCGCATCACGAACGCTCAAACCAGTCCCCACCTCAGCAGATTTTTCAAGCCCAGGCCTCCACCGCTTCTGGCACTGGCCGTCGACGGAAGTACAAGGGTCCCACGTTGCTGCCAAAACTCCCTTTGGCCATTCGAAAGGGGCTGTCGGCACGCAACCTCCAGCGGGAGCAGGTCAATAAGATTGGGTGAGCCGCACACCCCAGGCTCTACTTCCGTCTGACTCCGAACGGAGACGGGGTGGGGTTCTTCCTCAGTTCCTGGAACTTCTCCAGGGCCTCGCGCGCTTTTTCCCGGTCTCCAACTCTCTTGTAGTAGGTCCCCAACAGATAGTACGCCTCGGGGTATCCGGGATCGAGCTGAATCGCCGTTCTGAGTTCCGACTCTACCTCGGGAGTCGCTTCCTTCTTGAGGAGTGCTCCTGCGTACCGGAAATGGGAGAATGGCAGTTTCGGATCATTCTCAATCGCACGCTTCAGCCAGACCAGACCTTCGTCATACTGCCCTTGAAGGATCAGCACATCACCCAGATCGGTAAAAGGCCAGCCGTAGTTGATTCCAGCCTTCTGGACAATCTGGATCGCCTCGAGATAACTACCCTTCGCCCCCTCCAGATCGCCCGCGGCCTGCAGGCACCAACCGAGAAAATAGTGCGCCTTGAAGAACTGAGGGTCCAGTTCCGTTGCCTTTCTGAAAGCCTCCTGGCTTTCGGCAAAGGTCTGCTTCTCATAGTGGTAGCGACCCAGGTGATAGTAGGCTTCCGCATTGTTCGGATCCCGTTCGAGGATCGCATACAGATCGGCCTTATAGCCTTCATAGTCCTGGCTCATGAAGCGACTCAGGGCACGAACACGAAAGATCTCGGGTGAGGAATCATCCAGCGCGATCGCCTCACTTGCCCGTGCTGCGGCCGCCTCGAACTGCCCCATACGAAATGCCACGGCTGCCGCCAGGAACGCCACCCGCGGCTGATCGGGAAAGTCCTGTCGCAGCGAATCCATCTCGGCGGCTGCTTCATCCCAGCGCCGCAACCTCATCAGGGCATCGACCAGTGCCTGCCGAACGGGCAGATTCTGTTCATCTTGATCACGTAGTTGTTCGAGCAGTGGGATCGCCTCTTCGAACTGGCCTCGGTCCAAAGCCTGCTGGGCCTGAGAGATCAGCGAACCTGATTCGGGCTGGGCCAGGACGCCCGACACCAGTAGCGCGAGACAGCCGAACAGCCAGACCGCCAGTATCACGCCTGGAAAACGTCCTATCGAAAAGACGTGACTCGCTTTGCCACGTATTGTCTGGTCCATCACTGATTTCCCATCAGCGCCCGATGGCGTTCCAGAGCCGCCTCAGCGTCATTCTGGCGACCCGCCTCCCCGTAGGCGGTTGAGAGGTCCAGGAAAACCGCAGCGTTCTCTGGCTCCAGTCTCGAGGCTCTTTCCAGGCTGACAATCGCTTCATTTGCCTGCCCCATCCTCAGCTGAATCCGCCCCCGCAGGGCGTAAGCCGGGCCGAGTTCCGGATCGAGCTCGAGAGCCGATTGCAGCAGCGGCAGAGCTTCTCCACCTCTGTTCCCGTCAACGAGAACCGCCGCCTTACGGATCATCGCCATTTCGTGGCTCGGATTGACCTCCAGTTCACGTTCAAACTCGGCGACGGCTTCATCCAGACGATTCGACTGCAGGTGGAGCACGCCGATGTTGTAGTGGACCTCGGGTACATTCGGATTCAACTCCAAGGCTCTCGAGAAGTCTTCCAATGCACCTTCAACATCATCAGATTCACCCCGAATCCTGCCTCTGAGAACAAAGAGATAGGACGTCTCGGGCGCCTGGGTGAGCAGGTAATCCACCGTCTCCCGGGCTTCAGTCATTTGACCAATATCTGCCAGCCGGATCGTGATCTGTACGAGTAACTGGAGGGCTTGTGGGTTTCCCGGGTGACGCCTCAAGGCTTCCCGCACCGGCTCAACCGCCTCGACAACCAGTTCCCCGCGGAACCGGGCCAGCCCGAGGAGAAGGTTCAAACCGGGCATCTCCGAGTCCCAAAACAGAGCACGCTCAATCTGTCCGGCAGCCCTCCGGTAGCTCCCGGTCTGCATACCCACCTCACCCAGTTTGCCGTAAGCGAATGCAGAGCTCTTTCGAAGAGAAGGGATCTCTTCAGGCTTCCCGGCCGGGTCCTCGATCAGACCCTCCCAGAGGACCGAAGCATCGGCCTTCTGGAACTGATTGGCCTCCGCCTTCAATGCCGCAGCCTCCTCCGACTGCCCCGCACCCAGAAGCGCCTGGGAGAGATAGTGCGCTGCTTCCACCCGGTTGACCAAATCGTCGGACAGGGCACCGCGCAAGTATTCCACGGCCTTTTCAAAGGCTCCCCTTTCCAGAAAGACCCGTCCCAGCCGAAGCTTCAACGCGCCCATTCCAGATCCTTCCGCCGTCAACTCATTGATGATCTGAAGTGCTTCTTCCTCATTCTCGAGCGCCACGTAACAAGAGACCAGGGAGACGCCAACATCCCGATTCTTAGAGGCCACGAGGTAGGCATCTCTAAGAACATGCGAGGCCGCATTCGGATTTCCTCCTACCAGGTGCAGTAATCCCAGCAGGTGTCGCCCCTCCGGGTGAATCGGATTGATCTCCAACAGCTTTTCAACGGCTTCCGTCCCCAGTTCGACCTGATCGCTCTTCAAATAGAACTTGACCAGGTTCAGCAGTGCCCGATCGTTGATGATCGAAGCACTGACGGCTTCCTTCAGGGCTATCTCGGCCATCTCGCCATTTCCAGTCCGGGCATAGGCAAGCCCCAGGCTATTCAGGCTGAGCCCCAGGGCATGCCGCAGATCGCTCTCAGCCTTTTCAAACTCTTCGTCGGCCAGTGCACCCCTGGCGCCTTGAAACAGTTCCTGGACGGACTGGGCGTTACTCGAATGCAGCGCGAAACCGAAGACCAGACCGGAGATCACGACGAGTCGGCTCAGAATACTCAAATTCCCCCTGCTCAATCTGATGCCTCCTTGATCACGAGATCCTGGTTGACACTGACGTTTTCGAGCAACGTCTGTTTCCCACTCGTCCATCTTACTTCGATCGCATCCACTTCTGTCCGTTCCCCGAGACCGAAGTGCTGCCGCAGGTCACTTTGCGAAGCGTAACTCCCACCCGAGAAGACCTCTGATACCTGAATCAAGTCCCCGGAAACGATCCGGAGATGGGCTCCCATGGCGAAGCGATCGTTCCCGGCCGCGACTAACTGGATGCGAATCCAGTTGTTGCCATTGGTCCGATCATTTCGCAGGAGCAGTGGACTGCCGTCGAGATTATTGACGACGATATCGATGTCGCCGTCATTGTCGTAATCTCCAAACGCTGCCCCCCGACTTGCCTGACGAACCGTCAACGCCTCCCCTGACACCGTCGAAATATCGGCGAATGTTCCGTTCCCATTGTTCCGGAACAGGAGTTTGGGCTGCCTGTACTGGGCGCTGACATCGGCAAAATCGACTTGAGGGTAGACGTGGCCGTTGGCAACGAAGATATCGACCCAGCCATCATTGTCAAAATCCACGAAACCAGTTCCCCATCCCACATGTTCGAGACTCGATTTTGGGGTCAGGCTCGCAAAGGAAGTGTCCAGGAAGGTTCCCGGACCCAGCTTCCGATAAAGAGCATTGTATTCGTCACCAAAGTTGGTGACGTAGAAGTCCAGCTTGCCGTCATGATCGTAATCCCCGACGGCAATTCCCATACAGCCCTGGGCCATGCCCGACTCGTTGACCGCAGCACCCGAAAACAACCCCAGATCCTCAAAAGTCCCGTCCTTCTGATTCACGTAGAAATAGTTGGCGCCGGTGTCGTTGACAACGAACAGATCAAGGAACTCGTCGTCGTTCAGGTCAGCCCAGACCACGCCGAGTCCGTAGCGCTCATCCGGGTCAGCCACCCGAGCTGATTCGGAGACCTCCTTGAATGTCCCATCCCCCTGGTTCTGAAACAGCGAGTCCCCGGCCCCCTTCAACCCCCTTGGTCCGCAGTGCACCGGAATCCCTCGATGTTGACACCACTTCCCTTCTCCAAAAGTCGGGAGATTATCCAGACTGAAATCGAGATAGTTGCTCACAAAGAGATCCAGGTCCCCGTCCCGATCAGAATCTCCAAATGCCGCCCCGACAGACCAGCGAGGATCGGTTACACCCGCTTTCTCACCGACATCGGTGAAGGTGCCATCACCATTGTTGCGGTAGAGGCGATTGGGTCCCAGGCAAGTGACATACAGGTCCAGCCAGCCATCTGAATCGAAGTCGCCAGCAGCAACCCCCATCCCCCAACCGGGGAAAGCCAGACCGCTTTCATCCGTTACGTCAACAAAAGTCCCATCGCGGTTGTTCTTGTACAAGTGGCTCTTGGCGATCTCCGGTCGAGTTGCGGATTCAACCGTCAGCGAGTTCAGAAGAAAGAGATCGAGCCAGCCGTCGTTGTCGTAGTCGAAGAACGCCACTCCGCCAGCCATAACTTCCACGATGTACTTCTTCTCAGGCGAGGAATGGTGAGAGAAAGTGATGCCAGCGGACTCCGTAACATCAACAAAGGAAATGTCTCCGGAGCCAAGAACTCCTCTTCCCAGAATGAGGAACAGTATCAGAAAGGTCCACTTCGATCGTCTCGTCACAGGGTCAACCATCATTCCAGAGCAGTATTCTAGCCGATTCGACGATCGGTATCAGTCCCAACCTTGCCGAACGCCTCCGATGCATCACTTGTAATCTGGCCGGCCACCCATCCAGACCCTTTTCACCTTTCCGGCGAATCGGTGATCGGTATAATGTGCCAATGACCTCGATACTGTTGCTTGCGATTCTCCTGTCCCAGCCCGCCTCGTTACCCGAGCAAATCCAGAAAGCGCAGGCCGAGATCAACCAGGGTGACCTGCAGGCAGCCGAGCAGACAATTCAGGGAATTCTCCAGGAGCATCCTGACCGCCCAGGCCCCTATTACCTGCTGGGATCGCTGCGCTTCCGCCAGGGCCGCCTTGCGGAAGCTGAACAGATGGTTCAGAAATCCCTGAGCATCGAACCCAGATTTCTCGACGCCTATCTCCTGCTGGCCGGCCTCTATCGCAACCAGGGACGCGGCGAAGAGATGATGGCCACCCTTCAACGAGGGCATGAGACCCTTCCGAACGCAGCGGCCATCACTTTCCAGATCGCCAGTGAGTACGCCGCACAAGGGGGCTTTCGAGAATCGCTGGCCTACCTGGAGAAGATCTCTCCGGACAGCGCTCCCAAGTCCTACTGGAATCTCCTTGGTCAAAACCATGTAGTCCTGGGGAATCTCAACCAGGCCGATGTCGCCTTTCAGAAATACCTCGAGATGGACAGTACTTCGGTCCGGACCCTGCGTCGCCTGGCGGCCATATCCCTGCAGAAGGACGATATCTCTGCAGCCTGGAAGTACATCTCCGAGGCGCGTCGCCTGGCACCCAACTCAACCCAGGTACTTTTCGACTTTGCTCACATCAGTATGCTGGAAAACCTGGTTGGAGAAGCGGCCGCAGCCCTCCAGTTTCTCCTGCTGATGCAGCCTGACCACGCTCAGGCTCTCTTTGAACTGGGTAGTGCGTTCATCCACTTCGCCAACTTCGAGGCTTCACAGGGTCTTTTCGCTCAGTATGTCGAACTCGAACCCGAAGATGCACAGGGGTACGCCATGCTCGGATATGTCCTGTATCTCGGCAGCCAATTCGACGAGGCGAAGGATCCCCTCACACGCGCCCTGAAGATGAACCCTGAACTCCTCGATGCAAAGTTCTACCTCGGCATGATCGCCTATTCCCTGGGCCAGAATGAGGAGGCTGAACAGCTCTTAAAAGAGGTCATCGAGCGCTCTGCAAATCACGGCAGAGCCCGACTCAACCTCGGCAAGCTGTACATACGGCAGGGAAAACTGGAAGAGTCCAGGATTGAACTGGAGCGGGCAGCGGAACTGATACCGGAGGATTTCGAAGTCCATTTTCAGCTCAGCCGAATCTATACCCTGGGCGGAAATCGAGAGCGGGCAACCGAAGAACTCGCCCTCTACGAGAAGTATCGGGACGAGAAGGAAAAGAGGGAGGCAGCCGCCCGAAAAACTCCCTTCAGCCACTTCTACAAAGAAACCCC
>CP070717.1:4046380-4066409 GCA_020350445.1 Acidobacteriota bacterium
GATTAAAAGAACTTGATCTACGTCATCACTGGAAAGACAGTCCATTGCCAATGTAGGACCCATAAGACCTAATCCAATTACAGCGATCTTCATACTTTATCCATCCAGGAGAACGTAGACGGTGATCATGAGTGCGACGATTATCAGCCAGAAGATTTCCATCTGATTTCCCCCTTTTAGGAAATTTCCATCCCCGCCGGTGCACTTGCGGTAGTGAGTTCACCCGGTCCGTGATCGATCTCTCGATAGACCAGGAAGAGGAAGAGAATTGCGAGAACAGAGTACATCCCCATGAACCCCAGGAGGGTAAATGCCGTGTTCCCCGCTGACACGTAGGGTGAAGCCCCTTCTGCAGTCCTCATCAGCCCGTAAATGAGCCAGGGTTGACGCCCCAGTTCTACCGTCATCCAGCCAGCGGTATTGGCGATGAAGGGGAAGGGGATCAGGAGGGCGAGGACCCAGAGCATCGCGTTTGAATCGAAGAGGGTTCTTCTCCAGAGTTTGAAGAGCGCGATGGCCATCAGCCCGGCGAAGATCGTGCCGAGTCCAACCATGATGCGAAAGCTGTAAAAGAGAAGAGGGATATTGTCTGGCCAGTCCTCTTTCGGAAACGAATCGAGCCCCTTGACTTCGGCCTTCCAGCGCTTCTAGGTCATGAAACTGAGTACATTTGGCAGCAAGAGGGGATTGTCGAGTCGTTGTTTTTCAGTGTCGGGTTGGCCGAGGATGGCGAGCGGAGCCCCTTCGACTGTCTCAAACAGTCCTTCCATCGCCGCCAGGGTCACCGGTTGATAGCGGGCAATGTTTTGTCCTTGTCCGTCACCTGTCGGGAAGATCAGTAGTACCGAGCAGATTGCCCCGACAATGACTCCCGTGCGGACAAAGAGCCTTCCAAACTCCCGATTCCTGTCGAGCAACAGGTAGACCGCTCCGACTCCTGAAACAACGAAACAGCCAGTCAACGCCGCTCCCAGCTGATTATGGGTATATTGCCAGAGAATCCAGGGGTTCAGGAGGAGGGCTTTGAAGCTCTCCAGGACAATTTCACCACCTGGCAGAATTCGATACCCCTGGGGGTGGAGCATCCAGGCATTCGTCGCGATGATGAAGTAGCCTGAGAGCCAGGAACCGACCCACATCGCCAGTGATGCCACCCAGTGTCCAACGGGTCCCACCCTCTTCTCTCCGAAGAGCAGTAAACCCAGGAAGGCGGATTCCAGGAAGAACGCGAAGAGACCTTCCATCGCCAGCGTCTGTCCAATTACACCGCCTGCTGTTCGGGCGAACTGCGCCCAGTTGGTTCCAAACTGGAATTCTAGGGGGATGCCCGTCACGACGCCGATACCGAAAGTAATCGCAAAGATCCGAATCCAGAATCGGGCAGCCTGGTTGTAGTAGGCTTCGTTCCGTTTGAGAGCGAGTGTCTTCAAAATGAAGATGATGAGCGCCAGTCCCATGCTCAGCTGGGCGAAGACGTAGTGGAAGGTCACTGTGAAGGCGAAGTGGAAGCGGTGGAGAAATAGTGCGTCATCCATCGTGTGGTCCTAGTCTCGAATGGGGGCTGAATTATGGGCGAATGGTAATGGTCCGGG
Organism: Acidobacteriota bacterium; assembly: GCA_020350445.1. Taxonomy (GTDB): domain Bacteria; phylum Acidobacteriota; class UBA6911; order RPQK01; family JAPXNP01. Next base: position 4,047,973 of record CP070717.1, read on the forward strand.
TTTCATCCTCGGCGACGGTAATCTCGATTCTCACGGGTGGCGGGTACTGGAGTTTGAGTTTCTCCGCCCATTCGATGATCACGATTTGATCACTCCAGAGGATTTCATCCAGACCGATTGAATAAAGATCCCGAGTCGAGTCCAGCCGGTAGAGATCGATGTGGTAGATGGTGCCGGAGGACAAGGGATATTCATTGACTAAGCTGAAGCTCGGACTGTGAACGATCGAAGGATCTTCCAGACCGTATCCCCGGGCAAGTCCTTTCGTCAGGGCAGTCTTGCCGGCTCCCATCTGTACATGGAGGAGGATGATCTGCGGGGCGGGGAACCGGACCGCGATCTTCTCACCGAGAAGGCGGGTTTCTACTTCGCTGTGGGTTTGATGAGTCTGGGTATGCATATCCTCACTCGGCAGCCAACCACTTGAAGGCGGCACTGAGATGCTCGATAACGTCATTACCGGCCAGAGCCGAAGGTTCAATCTCTGCGACAGCAAGGTCGCCGGCGGTTCCATGCAGGTAGACGGCCAGGCAGACCGCGCAGGTCAGTTCTTCCGGATCCGTCATCCCAGCGGCCTGGTACTGGCCGATCACAGAGGTCAGGATTCCGGTCAAGACATCCCCCATACCTGCAGTCGCCATGCCCGGATTGCCCTGGGGCGAAACGTAGATCTGACCATCAGGGGTCGCTATCAGCGGCCGGAATGTCTTGAGGACGAGCCAGACCTTCCACTCTTCGCAGAAGTCACGGGCGATCTCCAACTGCCTCGACAGGAGCTCGACCGTCGGGATCCCGGTCAGGCGAGAAAACTCACCGGGATGGGGAGTCAGTACAAGCGGCTGCTGAGTGCGATTCTGACAGCGGTCCATACGGTCCGAGAAGGCGTTCAGACCGTCGGCATCGATGACCAGCGGTATGCTGCTCTCATTGACAATGCGTTCGATGAATTCAACGGTCGCCGGCTCAGTGGTCAGTCCCGGGCCGATTGCGCCGCAGTCCTTGTCGGCCAGCAATTCGAGAGCCGGCTCTGCGGCTGACAGATCGAACGTTCCCGCCGGCGTTGAAGGGAGGCCTTCGGTCATGATTTCAGTTCGGTTCGAGGCGACCAGGCTTTGAACGGCGCTGGGAACGAGGGCGGTCACCAGGCCTGCGCCGGAGCGGAGTGCCGCATATGAGCTGAGACAGGCAGCGCCAGACTTGCCCTGGCTTCCTGCGATGATAGCGACATGGCCATACGATCCCTTGTGCGAACTGGCCGGGCGAGGCAGGAGGTATTCCTGGACAGATTCCCGGGTCAGGAGATTCAGGTTGAACTCGGCGGTATCGAGCAGTTGCGGAGGTGTTCCGATCTGGACCACTTCGAGTTCGCCGAGAGCCTCCTGGGCCTGGGTCAGAACATGGGCAATTTTCGGAGCTGTGAAGGTCACGGTCACATCCGCCCAGACACACTCCTGGGGGGCTTCAGCCGAATCGGAGAAGAGCCCGGAGGGGATATCGACCGCGAGGACAAATCCCCGACACTGGTTGATGTCGGCCACCACCGTCCTGTAGAGGTCCCGCAGGGGCTGGTTGATCCCGGTCCCCAACAGGGCATCGACGACAATGTCGTAGAGTTCGAGACTGGCGCTGGCCACCTCCCACTCCTCTTCGGAGGAGATTTCGAATACCGGGTATTGGCTGGCCAGGAGAATATCGAGATTGACCTTTGCGTCTCCGGTAACCTGGTCGGCGGTGGTCAACAGGAATACATCGGGATAGACACCGCGCTGGATCAATTGCCGGGCCAGCACCGAACCATCCCCACCGTTGTTTCCCTTGCCGCAGATGATGGCAATCTGCTGATTCTTGAGATCTTCGAAGCGTCGATCGAGTGCGAGAAACAGGTTGAATCCGGCATTCTCCATCAGGGTCAAGCTCGGTACCTGGGCTTCTTCGGTCGATCGACGATCGACTTCCTGCATTTGGCGCGCGGTTAATATTTTCATGGCTATTGGACCGTCTCAGCTGAAACTTCCAGCTAAAATTCTAATCTAAGCTAAGTGAGAAGTTTAGAACGGCAACGTTACCAGAGTCGTGGGTTGAAGGAAAGAGACTTGGCCCGCCGGACGGTTGGGCTATAATTGTAGCCAGAGGTAGTATTTTCGCTATGAAACGAAACTTGACGCGACTGTTGGCGGTTGGGTTGGTGGTCACGGTTGTGGCGACCAGTGCCGCATTTGCCGGCCGGAAACACGCCAACGTTGAAGACATCGGCAATCGTAATATCAACGGTAGAGTCGCGCTCATCTTCCCGAATTTCATTTCGCTGGAAAAAGAGATTCAGATGGGTGCTCAGTATGCTCAGTATTTTGAGCAGACGGCTCGCTTGGTGGAGGACCCGGTCGTCGCCGAGTATGTCGACCGTCTCGATCAGAAGATCGTGAAGAACTCCGATGCCAAGGTCCCATTCGTAATCAAGGTCGTCGACACCGACGAGGTCAATGCCTTCGCCTTGCCGGGTGGTTACTTCTACGTGAACAAGGGCTTGATCCTGGAGGCTGAGAACGAATCGGAACTCGCAGGCGTTATGGCCCACGAGATTGCTCACGTTGCTGCCCGTCATGCGACGGAGCGAATGACGAAGTCGCAGCTGCTGCAGTTTGCCACCTTGCCGGCCATGTTTATCGGCGGTTACTGGACTCAGTATGCTATCTACAACGGTCTGGGTCTGGGTATGTCACTGGCGGTTCTGGGAATCACCCGGGCATCTGAAGGTGAAGCTGACCAGTTGGGCACGCAGTACGTCTGGAATAGCGACATCGACCCCAATGGCTTCATCACGTTCTTCGAAAAGCTGCAGGCTCGGGAGAAGGAGAAGCCGGGTAAGTTCGCCAGTTTCTTCCGCACACATCCCCCTGTGGACAACCGAATTGAAGACGTGCAGGAAGAGATCACCTTCCTGCCCGGCAAGGAAGAGTATGTCTTGAATACGTCGGAGTTCGAGCGGATCAAGTCGCGGTTGATCGCGATCGACAACAAGTTGGCGGCTCCAGGTGCCGGTGATTCCGGTGAGACGACCAAGCGGCCGACGTTGAAGCGTAAGACCAATACCGACCGTTCTGAAAGGGATGAGCCGACACTCAAGGATGATCGTCCCACTCTGAAGCGACCCTCGCTGAAGAAAGAGAGCGAGGAGAAGGAAGAAGAGCCAGACAGACGTTGACGGAGAGTCCTTTCCACTACGGAATCGCGACCGCCCGGGCGCAATAGTGCAGGGGCCGGGTCTATAATCCAGCGCATGTCATTTGAATACGCCTACGTTGCGTGCGTTGGATTGATAATCGGCAGCTTTCTCAACGTCTGTATCCATCGAATTCCGCGGGGAGAATCGGTCATCTCCCCGCGTTCTCGTTGTCCTCAGTGTAGCCGGCCGGTTCGTGCCATCGAGAATGTCCCGGTCTTGAGTTACCTCCTTTTGGGCGGCAAGTGCCGGGGGTGTGGACAGCCGATCGGCTGGATCTATCCTCTGGTTGAAATCCTCACCGGCGTAGGTTTTGTACTGCTCCTCTACCGTTTCGGGCTGAGTACTCCCTTTTTCGTGAATGCCGTTCTCTTTTCGCTTCTGATCGCCCTTGCCTTTATCGATCTTTTTGAGCGGATTCTTCCCAATGTCATGACGTTGGGGGGAACCGTCGTCGGATTGCTTCTGGCAGGCCTCCAGTCAGAGGTGTTTCTCAAAGGCGCCGGATCCGTCTGGGGAGAGGGCGGGATCCCTTCGAATTACGTGAATTCGCTGCTCGGGATACTCTTCGGCGGAGGATTCCTGTGGGCTGTGGCAGCCCTGTACCTGAGAATCCGCCGGATAGAGGGAATGGGCTTCGGTGATGTCAAGATGATGGCGATGGTGGGAGCCTTTCTCGGGTGGCAGTTTGCCTGGTTGACCATCCTCTTCGGATCTCTCGTCGGAGCGATCGTGGGAGGGTTCTACATCTACCTGTCGAAGCAGGGACGCCGCTATGAATTGCCCTTTGGGACATTCCTGGCATTTGCGGGGATGGCCGTTGTTTTAGTGGGACCCGAGGCCCTCGATTGGTATCTAAATCGGCTCGGCGGTTCGTAGATTTCTTCTTTCAGACGTTTATGTAGGGTTAGACACCTTTGTCTGAAAGGAGAATGAGAAATGAAGAACAGTATCTTCCAACCCTTCTTGCTGGTCTGCCTGGCCATGTTTTTATTGGTTCAGGCCCCGGTCAACGCCGTTGAGTCGAAGGTCGATCTCAACACCGCTGATTCGGCTGAACTGGAAACCCTTCCCGGAATCGGAGCGGCGATCGCGAAGAGGATCATCGAGTATCGAGAGGAGAATGGGCCTTTTCGCAGGCCCGAAGACTTGATGAACGTCAGAGGCATCGGCGAGAAGAAGTTCCTCGCTCTGCGAGATCTCGTTACGGTCAGTTCGCCGAAATCGAAACAGAAGGCGAACCCTCCAAATCGGTAGGCGGTTGGCCGGGAGGCTCGTCCGAGAGATCCGGACTTGACCCGAGCGGTTCGGACGGGCCACTCGGCCTTGAAAGAAACCTGGCACAGAATGACGGTCATCCGCGGGGAATCTCACTTTGAGTCGAGACAATGCGTACCCCATACTCGACTTCGGAGTAAGATATTGGCTAGATTAAGAGACCGTTTCGGCGGTGGTTGTTCGGAAGTTCATCGAACAGGCAGATCACATCAACTAGGAAAGGCAGGCGTAGATGACGGACAGGTTCAAGGGGATTATTGCTCCTTTGACGACGCCCTTCTTGAAATCTGGAGACCTCGACTGGGCCGGTTTCGAGGCGAATATCACTAAATACGTGGACTCTCCCCTGGCGGGTGTTCTGGCCCTGGGAACGACTGGCGAAGCGGTGCACCTTTCCGATCGGGAACGAGTTGAGGTCGTTAAGTTCGTTTCGCGGCTGGTTCCCGAAAACCGGGTCTTTATGGCGGGTGTTTCGTACCCTTCGGTCAAGCTGGCCGTGGAATTCATCGAACAGATCAAGCATCTGCGAATCGATGCGCTCCTTGTCAGCGTACCTTCCTACTACAAGAGTCGAATGGGGAATGAGGCTCTAACCGAGTACTTTGAAGCAGTTGCCTCAGCTTCTCCCCATCCGATCCTGGTGTACAACATCCCGAAGTTCTCGGGGATCGAGCTGCAACCCAGCGTTGTGGGACGACTGGCGGGGCATCCGAACATCATCGGGATGAAGGACAGTTCAGCAAATATGATCTTTCTGCAGCATGTCCTGAGAGTGTCTCAGGGGCAGGACTTTCAGGTCCTGAGTGGTAATGCCGAGACCATCGGGCTCGCGATGACTCTGGGAGTGCGGGCAGGAATACTGGCTGTCGGATGTGTTGTCCCCGAACTGATGGAAGAACTCGATCGACTCGGTTCGACCGGCGCGAGGAGCGTGCCCGGGATACAGCCGCAGCTTTATCGAATCTCGTCGACCGTGGTTGGTAAACTGAGTGTTCCCGGAATCAAATACGGGATGGACCTGCGGGGATTTCAGGGAGGATACTGCCGATCTCCTCTCCTTCCCTTGACCGCCGAGGAGAAACGGGAAGTGGCAGCGGTGTTGGAAGCCGTCTGAAGGTTTGAATTCTGAGCTTATGAAGGTAGATCGTATCGACTATAGACGGCTGCCCGGGCAGAGCCCGCTGTTGTTGAGCTACCTCTATGATTTCGACCGGGTAAGTGACTTTTATCCCGCGCTCCCGCAATCGAGTGAGACGGTTCTACGGCGTCTCCATCGCGTTCAGGAAAATCCGCGCTTCTCGCGAAAACTCCTCCTTGACCTCCTGCGGCCTTTCAATGAGTCGATCGGCTGTAGTGGGGCGACATTCGAAAACCTGCGCAAGCTCGAGGATTCCGCAACCGTCGCCATTCTTGCAGGTCAGCAGGTGGGACTGTTCGGCGGCCCCAGTTACTCGGCTTACAAGGCAGTCACGGCGATCGGTCTTGCTCGATCGCTGGCCGAGATCGGTGTTACAGCCGTTCCGGTCTTCTGGATGGCCTCGGATGATTCCGATTTTGACGAGGTCCGCTCGACCCAGTTCACTGGAGAAAACGGTTGGGTTGAGACGATCGACTATCCGGATCTCCGCGAGTTCAAGGAGCAGATGGCTGGTACGGTTCGACTCGACAATCTGGCGCCCTGCCTCGAACGGGTTGCCGCGATCACGAGACCGGATCAGAGGCCGAGACTGCTCGACGATCTCCTGGGTGCCAGTTATCGGGAAGGCCGGACCTTCCGGCAGGCTTTTGCGCACTGGCTGAGCCAGCTCTTTGGTGAGTACGGACTGATCCTCTTTGATCCGCTTCTGGAGGGCTACCGGGCCGAGTTGGGGGGACTCTTCGAGGAAGTCATCCGTCAGCGCGAAGGGCTCCTCGAGACGCTGAGCAAACGGAACGAACAGCTGGAAGCTCGTGGTTTCCCGGTTCAGGTGAATCCCGACCCGGCCGAGACCTTTCTATTCGTGGTGGATGGTGAGAGACGTTACAAGCTCGAATACAGGAACGGACAATTCATTGAGAAGGGCAGGAGCTCACATCGGTACACCGACAAGGAACTGATTTCGCGTCTCCAGAGTGGCGAGATACAGCTGGGCCCAAACGTGCTGCTTCGGCCGATCGTTCAGGATCATCTCTTCCCCACACTCATGACCGTGGGGGGACCCTCTGAAGTGGCCTATTACAGCCAGATCACGGCGCTCAGCAGTTACTGGGACCTCGAAATGGTGGTCTATCCCCGCGTGGGATTCACCGTGGTCGATCCTAAGTCACAGCGTCTGATGAAGAAGTATGATCTGAATACACTCGAGATTCTCAACCTGGAGCCCGATCTGCTGGCCGAGCGTCTGCTGCGGCAGGTCGATTCGGCAGAGACGCTTTCGGGTTTCGATTCCTTACGTGAGAACCTCGGAGAGCAGCTGGCGGTGCTGCGTGGAAGGCTCGAGAATGCTGATCCCACCGTGGCTGCGATGCTCGATAACGCTTCCAGGAAAATATCGTATCAGGTGGATAAGGTCAGCCGTCGATACGTGACCAACCAGGTCCTGAAAGAGGGTGATCTAAAGCGCCACCTGGATTATCTGCTCGGTCATCTGCGTCCCTCTGGCGCACTGCAGGAACGTTCCCTTAATTTCAACGCGCTGATGAGTCTTTCGGGCGAGGACATGATTTCGAGCCTGATCGACTCAGTCAAACTGGAGAGCCCCGGACATCGAATAATTCTTTTGTAGAAGCAGGCGCTCGACGTCCGATTGGGTTATCATTCATTAAACAGACAGGGAGACGATTCGCGACCGACTTCGACCTCGTTATGTTCGACCGACAGTATCGACTCTATTCACGAATCCTGCTCGCGGCAGATGCTCTGGCGGTCATACCCGCTGTGTTTTTGGCTTACTGGTCAAGAGTCTACCTGGTCAGGTTTGCCCCCGAAGAGCTGGATCGCTTCTTTCATGCGGAGCTGCTCCCTTTCAGTGATTATCTTTGGTACCTGGCGATCTTTCTGCCGGCCTGGTTTTTCCTGCTGATCGGAACCCAGCGTTATGAGGCAGTGCTGCGCCACCCTCTGCGCTGGCAGTTCACCCGTCTGTTCAACTTCTTCCTCGTCGCGGGCACCTTGATGGGGTTCATTACCTTTTCCCTGAAGCTTGAGATCAGCCGGCCGATCTTTTTCACCTTTTTTGCCGTTACCCTGGTCTTGCTGCCCCTGAACCGGGTAATCCTCAACTGGGTTCTTTGGAGCCGTAATCTCAACAAGCATAACCAGATACGCATCCTGATCGTAGGCACCGATCAAGAAGCCCGTCGCGTCGGCGAGATAATCACAGCCGGAAGGGACTGGGGATACAAGGTCATTGGCCATGTTCGGATGAACGGGCCTTCCGAAGGCGAGGAGGGTCTGAACATTCTGGGTGGGATAGAACAACTGCCGGTCCTGCTGCAGGATGAGGGACTTGCCGACGAGGTGATTTTTTCGGGCGCCCCGAAGAATGAAGTCGGCTGTTATGAAGACGTACTGCGCCTTTGCGAGGACCTGGGCGTCCGAATCCGCGTGGCTGCGGACCTCATCCCGATACCTGCATCGCAGGCAACATTGGAGTTTCTCGACACTCTTCCGCTGATTACATTCAGTTCAGCGCCGGACCACAGCATTTCGATCGTACTGAAGCGCATCATCGACTTTCTGGTCGCAACGACCACCCTGATCATGCTGTCCCCGCTGATGCTGTTGACCGCTGTGGCAATCAAGGTCACTTCGGCCGGACCAGTCTTCTATCGCCAGGCGCGTTGTGGACTCTACGGGCGGAAGTTCCGTCTCACCAAGTTCCGGACGATGATCAACGGCGCGGATGACAAGCTGTGGGAGATTCGTCACCTCAATGAGATGGACGGTCCCGTCTTCAAGATGCGGAACGATCCGCGTGTCACACCTCTGGGCAGGATCCTGCGAAAGACGAGCATCGACGAATTGCCCCAGCTGTGGAACGTGATCCGTGGTGAAATGAGTATCGTGGGTCCGCGGGCCCCATTGCCCGAGGAAGTGGAGCATTACTCGATCCGGCAGCGAAGGCGCCTCAGTGTCAAGCCCGGTATCACCTGTCTCTGGCAGGTATCGGGACGCAGCAATATCAGTTTCGAACGCTGGATGGCAATGGATCTCGAGTACATCGACCGCTGGTCGATTTGGCTGGACCTGTTGATCATGTTGAAGACGATTCCGGCCGTGTTTACGGGACGTGGAGCCCATTGAGCTGAGCGGTCTACTTGATTCTGAGAGGAACCTGTCGATGACTGTTGATGTTCTGGCATTCGGTCCTCATCCTGACGATATTGAGTTGACGTGCGCCGGAACGCTGCTGAGGCTGGCATCCGAAGGATATGCCACCGGGGTAGTGTCGCTGACCGCGGGCGAACTGGGGACCCGAGGAACGGTCGAGACGAGAGCCCGCGAGTTTGATGCCGCTGCGGCGGTTCTCGGGACCCGTGTCCATCGGATTCTCAACCTGCCCGACGGAGGTTTGTCGAGTTGCGAATCGCAGAAGCGCGAGGTCATCGAGACGATCCGGGAACTGCGCCCTCGAATCGTTCTGGCGCCATACTGGGAAGACCGGCATCCCGATCATGCCAACGGTTCAAAGCTGGTCAGCGAAGCTTCCTTCCTGGCTGGTTTGAGCCGGATCGAAACGGGACAGCCGGCACATCGACCGGTTCGCGTCCTGTTCTATCCCTGCCGTTATGAGTTCAAGCCTTCCTTCATCGTGGATGTCTCGGACTTTCATGAGCGGAAAGTTCAGGCAATCCACTGCTACCAGTCGCAGTTTGGGGGTGATTCGGCGGATGGGGCAGGGCAGGTGGAGACCAACATCAGTCATCCGGGTTTCCTGGAGGCGGTGATTGCGCGGGCCAGGCAGTATGGATCTTACATCGGCGTCGCCTATGGTGAGCCGTTCCTGGTGAGGGAACCGATGAAGTTGAACGATCCCGTGGCTTTTTTCGGTCAGGGATACAGCAATAGCTTCGTTTAGCAAGAGGACTCGGGGAGATTTATACAAGATGAAGATCGGGATTACCTGTTATCCCACCCATGGCGGTAGCGGGGTGGTGGCTTCAGAGCTGGGTCTGGCCCTGTCGAAACGAGGGCACGAAGTCCATATCATCAGCTATGCGACTCCCTTTCGATTGGGAGGGTTTCACGAGAATCTTTTCATCCATGAAGTGGAGGTGGCTTCTTATCCTCTATTCAGATATCCGCCTTACGCGCTCTCTCTGGCGACAAAGATCGTCGATGTCCATGAGGAAGTGGGACTCGATATCATCCATTCGCACTACGCCGTTCCACATGCGGCCAGTGCCTACCTGGCCAAACAGGTGCTCCGTTCGAAGCGACTGAAAACGATAACCACCCTGCATGGTACGGACATCACCCTGGTTGGCGTGGACAAGTCGTTCTACAAGGTGATTCAGTTCGCGATCGAGGAATCGGACGGTGTGACAGCCGTTTCGCACTACTTAAGACGCCGGACGATTGATGAGTTTTCTCTGACCAAGGAGATCCGGGTCATTCACAACTTCGTCGACACCGAACGCTTTCGCCCCGGGAGAAACAACTGTGTGCGGGATCGATTCGCTGAGGCCGACGAGAAGATCGTCCTTCACGCATCCAATTTCCGACCGGTTAAGCGCGTTGGCGATGTCGTGCGAGCGTTCGAGAAGATTCGTCAGCAGGTCCCTTCCAAACTACTGCTGGTCGGTGAAGGCCCGGAGCGGCTCTTCATTCAACAGCTGGTCAAGGAACTCAAGCTTTCACCCTATGTGGTCTTCCTTGGACAGCAGGACTACATCGAAGAGTTTCTGGGCTGTGCCGACCTGTTCTTTCAGCCCAGCGAACAGGAGAGCTTTGGACTGGCCGCTCTGGAGGCTCATTCCTGCGCAATTCCGGTCATCGGGACCGATGTCGGGGGGATGCGGGAAGCAGTCAAAGAGGGAGAAACCGGCTATCTGCTGCCCGTCGGAGATATCGCAGGAATGGCGGAGAAGGGGATTGCAATCCTTCAGGATGAGCGGCTCGCTGAACGGCTCTCGATGGAAGCCAGGGCCATGGCGGTTCACACCTTTGATACCTCCCAGATTGTCCCGGTCTATGAGGCCTTCTACGAGGAGGTTATGGCGTCGGCCTAGGAAGGCGGCGCCGTTTCGGACTGCCCCGTCATCAGCGCTCGGCGACCAGGAGTTGAGACCGCTCGGTGATCACGATTTCCTCTCGGAACCTGAGGCCGGCAGCATCGAACCAGGAGATGATCTCGGGCCGGCTGTAACAGTCCCCTCGTTCCGTGTTGACGAGCATATTCACCGCAAAGAGAAGTGCCCAGGACGGGCCGCTCCGCTGCGGGTCGACAAAGAAGTCTTTGATACCCAGCCTTCCTCCGGGAGCGAGAGCCTCGGCACAGCGACGGACCAGATCGGCGTTTTCCGCAGCGGAGAAGATGTGGATGACATTCGAAATAAAGATGAAGTCGTATCCGGAGCCGAGATCATCCGAGAAGGCGTTGCCCGGCCGGGTCCTGATTCGACCGACCAGGCCGGCATTCTCGATGTTCTGCCGGGCAACGGAAAGGGTTTCCTCGTCGTCCAGGATGGTGACCTCGAGTTCGGGGTTGCGGCGGGCAAACTCGATCGCAAAGACGCCCGGCCCGCCACCGATATCCAGCATCTTCCCGACGTTCGCCAGATCCAGACTGGAGGCTGTCAGATCGGCACTGACCCGTGCGCTGTCAGCCATGGCACGGGCAAATGCGGCCCTTCCCGGCGAGAGCTGCGGGTCGATCGTCTCGTCGGTGACCGGGGACCCCGTTTTTACCGTGTCATAGAGGAAACCCCATTTGGCATAGAGCCGGGCCATGTGATGCATTTGGGCGGTTTTTGAATGAGCTGAAGTCGACAGGAGACATTCCTTCGCGGGCACTCCATTACGGTACTGCTCGTCCTTGCGCTCCAGGATTCCGAGTCCCACGAGCGCGTCGCAGAGGATGCGCATGCCTCTCGGGTCGGCATCGAGCTGGCCGGCCAGTTCGTCTGCGGATTGGCCTCCCTGTTCGAGTGCATCGAAGACGCCCAATCGGGTTGCAGCCAGTAGAACCTGGGCATCCCGGAACCCTCCGGCTAAGCGATCGACAAGTTCCTGTGAAACGGTCAGTGTCTCCTTCATCTCAGACTCCTCTTCTCGTGATCTTGAAGGGCAAGCCTGCTCGCGTCAAGCCGGGACCGTAGCTCCCTCGGATTGGGCCGAGACGGAGGAGCCGGGGGGCAGTCAGCTGTAGCCTGTATCCTCGCTGCATGAAGGACGCGTCAGCGGGTTCTCCCCGGGGGGGTGCGCTCGAAGGGAAGTGTGTCGTGATCATCGGGGGCACAGCGGGACTTGGCATTTCCGCGGCACGGGCCTGTCTCGAGAGTGGTGGAAGCCTGGTGATTCTCGGGAAATCGGCCGAGGACGCCGGTCCCCTGGTCGAAGAGTTCGGCAGACGCCTCAACGTGATCGAAGGAGACGCCCGCGATCCCGCAGTGATCGATCAGGTCTTCGAATTGGCCCAGTCGGAATACGGAGGCGTTGACAGCCTCTATCATGTCGCGGGAGGCAGTGGCAGAAGGTTCGGGGACGGCCCGATCGACGAGTTGAGCGATGCTGGGTGGGAAGAAACAATGCGGCTGAACCTGACAACTGTCTTCTACTCCAACCGTGCTGCAGTCAGAAGCCTCCGTATGAACGAGCGACCGGGCTCAATCCTGAATGTCACGTCGGTGCTGGCGACCTCTCCCTCGCCACGTTACTTTGCGACGCATGCCTATGCAGCGGCCAAGGCGGGGATCACAGGTCTGACGACATCACTGGCCGCTCACTACGCCTCGTCGGGGATCCGGGTGAATGCGATCGCGCCCGGCCTGATCGAGACCCCGATGTCGCAACGCGCAGCGGGTGACGATCAAATCATGGCCTACATCCGCTGTAAGCAGCCGCTCGACGGTGGGAGAATAGGGCTGCCGGGGGATCTTGATGCGGCTGTCATTTACTTCCTTTCCGATCAGTCGCGCTTTGTCACCGGACAGGTGCTGTCGATTGATGGCGGATGGGGGGTCTCAGGATTCTAGGAATGAATATGGAAGAAGTGCAGTCGGTAAGCGAACGCTATCTTTCCCGTTGCGAAGGATTGATCGAAACGGTGCGACGCCAGCAGGCCCAGATCGGACAGGTCGCAGACTGGTTTGCCGGATCGATTGCCGCCGGGCGGATGGTCCACGTTTTCGGCTCGGGTCACAGCCGGATCATGGTGGAAGAGATGTGGCCGCGGTATGGTTCCTTTCCGGGATTCAATCCCATCGTTGAGCTGTCCTTGAGCTTTCACAATCTGGTGGTCGGATGCAACGGCCAGCGCCAGGCTATGTTCCTGGAAAACGTTTCCGGGTTGGCGGAACGGATTCTGCGGAACTTCGTTATCACCTCAGAAGACTCCGCGCTCGTGATCTCATCCAGCGGCTGCAATCTCGTTCCGATCGAGATGGCCGAAGGTTTCCAGAAACGGGGCATTCGAGTGGCGGCCATTATCAGTGTGGCCCATTCCGAGCAGTCTCGGAGTGCCCATCCCGGGGGATATCGTTTGCAGGACTTCGCCGATGTGGTTCTCGATACCGGTGCTCCCGTTGGAGACGCGATGGTCCGGGTCGAAGGGCTGCGGACTCCGGTTTCGCCGGGATCGACCGTGGGCGGATGCCTGCTGGTGAATTGCCTCAAAGCGGAAGTCGCTCAGCGCCTGGTCGATCGTGGCCACCCGCCCAGGGTATTGACCGCCGCATCGGTCGTCGGGCGCGAAGACTCAATCGAGCTTTTCGAATCCGCCTACGACGAGCACAGCCGGCGCCTGGCTAGACTGTACGAACAACCTGGGTAATCATAGGGTTCCTGGACTAATCCAGGTCTGAATAGCCTATTGCAGGGGAATGAAATGGAAGGCAAGTGTCTACAGACAACCGTCGTCGGCAGCTATCCCTTTCCAGGATGGCTCGAATTCAGCATGAACCATATCGATCAGTTCGGTCCCGCCGACCGGGAGGAACTGCTGAATGATGCTGTTTCGGTTGCGATCCGTGACCAGGTGGCGGCGGGTCTCGATGTGATCACCGATGGCGAGCAGACTCGAATCGATTTCAACCTGTCGTTTTACTCCTTCATTGAGGGGATCGAACCCGAGTCTGCAAGTGTCCGCCTCTTCGGACCTCCCGCCCACGATCAGAGAGGGAAGCACCAGATCACGGGAGAACTGCGGGCTCCGCGCGGGTTGGGAGTCCTTGCCGAGTTCGAACGGCTCAAGCGGTTGGCCCCGGCGGGGCCCCGATTGAAGGCCAGTGTCCCCGATCCCTACACGCTGTCGGGCCGGCTGATTCCGAATGCAGAATACCCGGACCGCTATGCGGTGGCGGAAGCCCTTCTGCCTTTCGTACAGCAGGAACTGGCGGGATTGGTCGCAGCGGGCTGCGTGGAAATAGCTGTCGATGCCCCATCGATGAGCTGCTATGCCTACCGCGAAGATCAGAAGCGGTTGACCGAACTGTTCAATCGGACTGTTGAACCGGTGGTCGGGAAGTGCCGCCTTTCGATGCATCTTTGTTTCGGCAATTACAAGGGAAGGGCCGTGGGGCCCCGGCAGTACGGCCCGATGTTTCCGCAGTTCCTGGAGATGAAGGTCGACGAGGTGCATGTTGAAATGGCCAGTCGGGAGTTTTCTGAACTCGAGCTGATTGCTGAAATCGGCAAGCGTCGCGATGTCGCCGTCGGGGTCGTGGATGTCAAGAGCTACTACATCGAAACCCCGGAAGACATTCAGAAGAGAATCAAGCGCTGTCTCCAGTACGTTTCTCCGGAGAGACTGCTGCTGGCGCCCGACTGTGGCCTGAGTCAGACCGCGCGCTGGGCTTCGCGACTGAAACTCGCGAATATGGTGGAAGGGGCGAGGCGAGTGCGGAAGGAACTTGGCCTGTGATCCGGCCGGTCATCTCGGGAGCGGCCTTCGTTGAAGCGGTTGCTGCGGCACGTCTGGAGTCGGATTCCCTCGATCTCTGGTGGTTGGGCCAGAGCGGTTTCCTGGTGCAGTGGAAGGGCAGGACCGTCCTCTTCGATCCTTACCTGTCTGATTCTCTGACGTTGAAGTACGCCAAGACAGACAAGCCCCACGTGCGGATGACCGAGCTGCTGGTTGAACCGGAGAAGCTCGACTTCATCGATGTCGTCACATCGAGCCACAACCATACCGATCACCTGGACCGAGAGACACTGGTTCCTCTGATGCGGAGTAATCCGGGGATGAATCTGGTGATCCCCGAGGCGAATCGCGAGTTCGTGGTTGAGCGGCTGGGCTGCGCTGCCGATTTCCCGCTTGGACTCAGCGATGACCAGTCGATCGAGATCCACGGTCTGACCGTTCACGGGGTTCCCGCCGCCCATGAGACGGTCGATCGTGATGCGGAAGGCCGTTGTCGCTATCTCGGCTATGTCGTGGAAATGGGACCCTGGACGATTTACCATAGCGGCGATACGGTGCTGTACGACGATATGGTGCAGACACTGGAACCGTTCAAGGTTGATGTGGCGTTGCTTCCGATTAATGGAACCCGGCCGGAACGGCGGGTATCGGGAAACCTGGACGGCAGAGAGGCGGCGAAACTGGCCTTCGATATCAAGGCGGGAACCGTAATTCCCTGCCACTTCGAGATGTTTGAATTCAATACGGAATCTCCCGAGACCTTTCGGAGAGAGTGTGAGAGACTGGGTCAAACCTACCGCGTGCTGCGCTGCGGGGAGCGGTGCTCTATACCAGTTGAGGCCCCAACGAGATGAATTGGACGGTCCAGGACTGGACGGTAGGAGATGTTTTAAACGACTGGAGACAAGGTTTATGACGATGAAGGGGACGAACTTGACGCGTGTTGGACGAAGAGACCTTCTGAAAGGGATGGGGATCGCCTCGGTGCTTCCCGCTGCCGGTTGGGGAACACTGAAGGCCGAGGCGGCAGCTTCTGGAACGAGGAATATGCAGCTTTCTCTTGCCGCCTACTCGGTAAGACGGGCGCTGACGAGCGGAAAGATGGACCTGTTCGGATTCATCGACTGGTGTGCCGAACTGGGATTGGAAGGGACAGAGCTGACCTCCTACTACTTTGAAGAAGGATTCGACAGCAACTACCTGCGGCGGCTCAGGAACCGGGCGTTCCGCAACGGAGTCACGATTTCGGGTACCGCAGTTCGAAACGATTTCTGCAAGCCCCCAGGACCCGAAAAGGATGAGGAAATCGCTGCACTGATCCGCTGGATCGATGTCGCTTCCGACCTCTTCGCTCCCCACATTCGGATCTTCGCCGGGGACGTGCCGGAAGGTGCGGACAAGGCCGACGCGATTCGATGGACGGCGGATGGGATCAAGGCGATTCTCGGACATGCAGAGAAGCGGGGAATCTTTATCGGCCTGGAAAACCATGGTGGAATCACTACGCTCGCCACCGACCTGCTCAAGATCTGTGAGGCGGTCGGGGAGCACGACTGGTTTGGCGTGAATCTCGATACAGGGAATTTCAGGATGGATCCCTACGCCGAACTCAAGAGCGTGGCCCATCTGGCAGTCAATGTGCAGATCAAGGTGGAGATCACCCAGGGTGAAGAGAGTGTCCCGACTGACATGACGAAAATCCGGGACCTCCTGGTTGATACCGGATACAAGGGGTGGGTTGCACTGGAGTACGAAGCAGAGACCGATCCTTTTGAGGCCGTCCCTCGATATATCGCTGAGATGAAGAAGTTGTTCCGTTCCTAGGGAAGGGCTTCAATTCAGGACAGCACGGCCCGGGCGGTGCTAGTCGCTCGGGCTGTCTTCATCTTCCTGGGAAGAGCGCATCTCGTGGAGGAACACATCAACCACTTCGGGGTCGAACTCCAGCCCGCGCTGGTCGTTCAGATAATCAAATGTCTGTTCCACCGTCCAGGCCTTTCGGTAGGGACGATCGGAGAGCAGGGCATCCCAGACATCGATCACCGCAAAGATCCGGGCTTCCTTGGGTATCGCCTCACCAGTCAGTCCCTGGGGGTAGCCTCCCCCATTCCACCGCTCGTGATGACAGTAAGGTATGCTTAGAGCCGGTTTGAGGTAGTCCACATGGTCCAGCATCTTCTTCGCGTAGGTCGGATGCTGACGCATGACCTGCCACTCGTCTTCGGTCAGTGGCCCCGGCTTGTAGAGAATGCTGTCGGGAATGCCAAGCTTACCGATATCGTGCAGCAGGGCACCTCGCCTGACATGATTGATCTTATAGTAGGGAATCCCCAGTGTCTTGGCCATCCTGATAGTCAGATCGGTCACTCGCTGCGCATGTCCCTGGGTCTCTGTGTCCCTCAGTTCGAGCGCTCGGGCCCAGCCTTCGATCGTCGCATCATAAGCCTCTCCCAACTCCATGTTGGACCTGCGCAAATCGTCGAACATCGTCGCGTTATCTATAGCGATCGAGGTCTGGGTGGCCAGGACCTCCAGGAATGAGAGCCAGTCCGGATCGGGGTCGAACGCCTCTTTCATGAAGAGCTCGAGCGCCCCTTCAACACGTTCCTTGACGACCAAGGGGGACACAACGTAACTCGAGAAACCGTCCGCCTTGAGCGAGCCTTCACGAACCTTCTCGGGTCCCTCCTCCGACAGGTCCTTGACCTGAACGACACGCCGGTTCAGGACTGCTCGTCCCATCGGGCCAAATCCGACCGGCAGGGCTTCCTCCCGGATAGCCCGACTGCGGAATCCTCTCCCAGCAATGAACCGCATGGTCCGGGTATCGGAGTCCAGCAGGAGAATACTCGCCGCGTCCGAGTGAAGCTGGGTAGAGACATGTCCCAGAAGCAATTCCAGGTTCAAACGGAGGTCTCCACCTGAGGAGATGATCTTATCGATGGCGTGCAAAGCCGTCAGCCGTTCAAGTCGCTGCTCGGTTCGGGTGTGGAGTTCGATGCGGTGCAGCGCATTCGATGCAATGTCCCCGATAGCCGAGATCAGTTGTATGTCGTCCTCTTCGATACTTCCCGCCCGGCCGACCCAGAGGACACCAACTTCGTGGTCGAAGGTCACCAGGGGGAGTCCGACGGTCGATAATGCGCTGCCATTCGATGATGTCTCTGC
This sequence comes from Acidobacteriota bacterium, assembly GCA_020350445.1. Lineage (GTDB taxonomy): Bacteria > Acidobacteriota > UBA6911 > RPQK01 > JAPXNP01. The sequence goes on from CP070717.1 coordinate 4,065,703, forward strand.
ACCCCTGCGGGCGGAGGGGTACAGGACTGGATGCCGGCGATCCAAAACTGAACGGCTGCGCAACCGAAATCCTTCGAGTGCCGGAGCTTCCGACACGGACCGCTTCCAGTAGCCGGAGACGTTTTCGAGGCGCCCTTCTTCTTCGAAGGGCGCTACCGTCAGAAAAGCAGTGGCATCCATCGTAGCCAGTTTCTCTGTCTGTTCCAGGATGATCTCGACGGCCTGCTTGCGATCCTCCGCCTTCCGCAGCGCATTGGAAAGGGTCAGGATCGCATGCTGTTCCCGTTCCTGTTTGTAGCGGGCTGTGACGTCCCTGCCGGTGGAGACGAAGTGAGAAATTTCCCCAGCGGCATTCCGGACAGGTGTGATGATCTGCTCTTCGTAAAAGAGTTCGCCTTCCTTACTTCGATTCACTACCAGATGGCGAAAGGTTTCACCGGCCAGGATTGTCGCCCAGAGATGCTTGTAGAAAGCCTCGGAGTGTTTGCCCGATTTCAACAGCCGGGGAGATTGACCGATGACTTCCTCTGAATAGTAACCCGAGATCGACTCGAACGCGGGATTGACGTATTCGATCAGACCTTCTCGGTTCGTGATGATGATCGAGTCCGTGGTCTTCTCGATTGCTCTCACAAACTGTTCCGAGAAGGTGTGTTGTCGACCGTTACTCGAAGTGACGGAGTGGAGCGAGAGCAGGAAGTACTCGC
>CP070717.1:4066509-4074368 GCA_020350445.1 Acidobacteriota bacterium
CCTGAAGCGCTCGCGGCCTTTGAAAGATCCTCCCTGATCAGTCCGGACAGTGTCCCCCCTCTGGTTAACCGGGCAATGGTCTTTGCCCGCCTGGGCCAGAATGCCGATGCCGAGAAGCTGCTGCTGAAAGCGCTCGCAATTGAGCCCCGAAGCGCTGAAACGAATTTCAACCTTGGTTTGCTGGTAGCCGAGGAGCAGCGGTTGGAGGATGCGGAACGTTACCTGCGCAAAGCCCTCGAAGCCGACCCATCCTTTGCCGAAGCAGCTTATAACCTCGGGATACTACTGGCTGGTCGCGGGGAGCCCGAAGGGCTTGTGCTGTGCCGCAAGGCTGCAGAGCTTCGGCCGGACAATGCCAGATACACCTATACGCTGGCCTTCTATTTGATCGAATCGGGGGAGTTGAATGAAGCGCGGAGTCTGCTCGAGGCCAGCTTGGCTGCAGACCATTCCTCGGGCTCCATCTACAGCCTTTTGTGGTCGGTCTATGACCGCCAGAAGAATTCGTCAGCGGCCAGGAAGCTTTTGATGCAAGCCGCCCGCGATCCGAATCTTTCTTCCCAGGAGCGGGCCCAGTTCGAAGCGAGACTTCAGCACTTCCGTTAGCCGGTTCTACTGGAAATCAGGGCGCATCTCGATGTAGTCAGGCGGGGGCTCGAATTGGGCGGGGTCCAGCTCTCCGGCTTCCGCTTTTGAGAAACGTGTCTCCTGCCGTTCTTCCAGGTGAAAGATCCGAACCGGGAAGCCATTCATCTGCGTGAAGCCCGGGAAGGGATTCTCGCCAATCGTCTGCATCATCGGGTTATTTCGGAAGGTACTCAGCAACTGCTCATAGAAGTTGCTCATATTTCGGAAGACCTGAACCGACTCAGCGGGAATATTCATCTCAGCCGGGGGGGTGACCCAGACTTCGCTGCGCTTGGTGTCACCGATCCAGACTTCGTACTTGTTGAAGCCATCCTCTTCCCCGACACCCCTGACATCTACCCGGAATTCTTCGTTCTGAGGTCGATTCTTGTTCATCATGTCCTGCATGATCTTGCGCTGATGTTCGGGTAACTGGGCGAGCTGCTCCTCCATCTGCTGCATTGCCTGGGCAAAGCGTTCCGAGAGAACTGCGATCCGCTCTTCGTCGATCCGGACATAGGCCTGTTCCCCGTGATCGATCATATACATCGCCTGGAGATCTCCCCGGAACACAACCGTGTTTTCGGGTTGACCCGAATCATCGACGTCGGCATCGATTCTGAGCCTGTTTTCGTCACCGATGTAGAGCCATCCGGTTCGGATCTGCTTCTGACCTTCCACCTGGCTTTCCATTTTGATCTTCACGCCAGCCCAAGCCGAGGCAAAACTCAGTATCAGAACAGGAATCAGCAGCCGTCTCATTTTCATGCTTCCTATCTCCTTCATCGTCACTTAGTCTGATGATGCAAATAGACCGGACTAGTTTCATCCCGAACGCCTTCACGTGGGTGAGCCGACCAGGTCACCTTCGATTATAGTTCAGATTCTTGCTGACCATTCAACGAGGAGCGATGCAGCCGTCAGTGTTTGAATTGAATGCGGAAGACATGATCCCCCATCAGGAATTCTTCGAGCGGACCGCCGCGAGCCTGCTGGTGGATGTAGGAGAACTCGACTGCCCAGTCCCTGGGCATCTTATAGCCAATTCCAGCTGATAGCCTCAGCCGGTTTGCACTGGGCTTCGGAATGTTCCCGCCGAGATCCGTGAATAGTTCGACGTAAGCCGGTACGTAGATCGTTCCCTCCTGGACCTTGGTCGAGTTGAGTGGAATCGTCGCAGAGAGTTTGTAGCGGAGCCGCCAGATCACGATAGCTTTTTCTAGAAAACGGGATCGCAGCAACCTCTCTTCGAGACGGACCAGGTTCTGAAAAGAGACCCGGCCGACTTTCGGCCAACGCACCAGAAGCCCCTGCCAGGGGCGGATTTCAAGTTGGTCAATAAGCCGGAACGATTGAAAGAAACCGACACCTCCCTGGATCGCAAAACGGGAATTCAGGGTGAAAAGTACAGAGGGTCGCAGGTAGACGACTCTCCAGTCCTCACCTGACATAGAAGCCCGTCCGCCGATCTCCCCTGCGACCTTGAGACGATCGGATGGGCTGGCCGAGTAGGCCATGTCGACCCACAGTTGCTTATCTGGAGGTTTTGGCTGTCCGCAGACCGGGGTCAGGAAGAGTCCAGCAAGGGCGAATACTGCGAGTCTCTGCATCATCGGCAGTGAGTCTAATCAGTTCGCACAGGGAATGTCGAATGGAATGAAAGCCGATCTTGCGTGAATGTGGTCTAATAATCGGTAAACAGATAGGAACCGCTTCGATCAAAAGGGATCTGAGAGGACGATGGCTGAACGAATTCGTTGCCTGGGAAAGACGGACCGGGGCTTGGTGCGTGCGAATAATGAAGACAACTACGTGACCCTCGAGCGCCGGGGATTCTTCGCGGTCTGTGACGGGTTGGGAGGACATGCGGCCGGTGAGGTGGCGAGCCGGATTGCGGTTGAAACCCTGCAGGAGCGGATCGGAGAGGGTGACGATGAGAAACGGCGGCAACTCTCGGAAGCGATCGAGGAAGCGAACCGCAAGATCCTGTTCGATCAGCGGAAGAACCCGGAACGAGTGGGGATGGGAACAACGTTGAGCGCGTTGTGGCTGCCCGAAGAAGGGGCCGGGGAAGGGTGGATCGGACATGTGGGGGATAGCCGGATCTATCGTTTCCGCAAGGGAACGCTCGATCAGTTGACGGACGATCATTCTCCGATTTTCCGGCTGTACAAGGAAGGGGCGCTGGAAAAGGAGGAACTGCGGTTTCACCCGCAGAAGAACCTGATTGAACGGTCACTGGGACTGTCGATGATGGTGGAGTCGGACCTGTACACGGTCGAGGTGCAAGCGGGAGACCTGTACCTGCTGTGTTCCGATGGGCTCACCGACTGCGTTTCAGATGAGGCAATCGCAGAAGCCTGTTCAAACACGGAATGGGATGAACTGCCGGATCACCTGATCGAACTCGCCCTCGATGGCGGAGGCTACGATAACATCACCGTCGTCCTGATTGCAGTCCAGGCCTAGTGAGGGGCTGAGACTCTAGATCGTCTGGTCGTAGCTGAGCCGGCCGATTTGAGAATCCAGCTCATTCTGGAGTGACATGCGCTTCTGTTCCAAGTCCGCCTGCTGGCTTCGAATCTGGGCCAGTTGGTCCTCCTGTGAGGTCAGTTGGTCGATGTAGCGCTGTCTCAGTGCAGACTCTTCCGGAGTTCTGCTCAGCCGGTTGAGATTCTCTCTGATTCTTTGCTGATCCCTGAAGATGGTCTCTTCGTTCTGTCTCAGGCTCGTGATTTGGCGATCCACCTGGGCGATTTCCTCTTTCTTGCTCGTGATACTCCTCAGTGCGTTTTCGATATCCCCAGAAATGGACTTGCTGCGTACCCAGAAAGCAATCTGTTCTGTGGTGATCGTCGACAGCACATAGACGGTTTCGATCGGCCGTTTCTCTTCAACGATCAACGTCTCTGTTGTTTGAGGTGAGACAGAGACCTGGAATCGGTGCTCGTCCGCTGACGTTTCAACTGGCTTGGCTTCTCCAGAGAGTTGCCATTCGTCTCGGGCTGGGTGCTCAACGATGACCGATCGATTCGAATCGGCGTTGTTGCGAACCGTGTACTTGAACTGCTCCACTTGCTGGCGGTGCAGAATCAGATTTCCCCGATTTACGACGACTCGTTCAACCTTTCTGGGTGTGCTCTCAGATTCGGTATCGACCTCGACTCCCAGATCCAACGCGTAAGAGAGTAGCCTTCGCTCGCCTGGCTGCACGGTATCGAAGAGACCTTCCCCTGCGAAGGTGTTCGTATCAATTACTGTGAATGCTCCGCCGTCGAGAGTCAGTCCCGTGTCGTTTCGGACCCAGATCGCGAGGCGGGGGTTTTTGAGTCCGTTTTTCCGAGAGTAGACCGAAACCTTCTCGATGCCGAGTTCAGACTGCAGAATCGGCAACAGGGCCGATTCGTTCTTTCCGATCGTGATTCGACCGGGCAACTTGTATTCGAACTGCTCACCGGCGGTCCGTGCCTCGGCAACGGGTTGACGGCTTTGACGCATCACGTCTCCGACCTCGAGAGGTGCAGCCGCCGGGGCCATCATGGCCATGGGAGCTTCACTCTCCATCATTCTTGCGCGGGGGGCCATGCTCGAGTCTCTCATTTCGAAGGCGGCCTTCTCTTTCATCTCATCTGCCGGAACCGAGAGTGCCCCGCCATGCACTTCGGGACTGATCTGAATGCCTTGGGAAACGGGGACGAAAGGTCGTGTCCCATAAATCGGCTGGGACAAGTTTTGGATGAAACTGACGGGTGCCCCCGAAACGAGGGAAAGTTCGACATCGGTCCAGTTCAACGGAGTAGTGTTGTCGACAATTGCCCATCCCTGGATAAGGCTGGGTCTTCCCGGGCTGAGAACGAGCCGGTACGTCGCTTTCCAGATAGGAGATTCGGAAGTGTAACTGACGAACAGGTCTCGATTCCCAGAGCCCGCTGTCCGAATCCCGAGAATCCTGACGTCGCGTTGACTGTTCTGGTTGAGCAGGCCGAGAAACCTCTCCACTTCTGCGGCCAGGTTAGGATCGGTAAAGCGGATTCCACCAAGACTGTCCAGATCGAGGGCCTTCAGGGTCCCACCTGGCTCGAAGATCGAAAGCTGAATCACCTGCTCGGTTTGAGCATTCCCGGTGGTCCTGTTCCTGATTTCAGCCGTGAGTAAGCGACCCTGCAGCGTACCCCGGGGAGTCTCGATTTCGAGTTCTGCCCCGCGGAGCTGGTTCAGGAAACTCAGAATCCCCTGGACCGTTCGCAGATCGATCGGTAGTTCATCAAGCTGCCGGCTGAGTGCGGCTGTCGAGTTGTAGGTGATTTCAGAGATCCTGCCGTTGCCCAGGTCGAGGACGGTGAGTGATTTCAGAATGTCGTCCAACTGAGAGCTCGAAAGCGGTATCTCGATTCTTGCGTCTCCATCAACAGTCCCCTGGTGCTGGAAATAACCCATCCCATTCTTGTAGAGGACGACCTTCCTGACTGGAAGCCTGGTGTCTTCCGCTGCAACAGCAGCGCAAGTCAGTGACAGGACGGCAGAGATACAACCCAGGATCAGGACCCGACAGTTCGGTATCTTCATTGTTCACTCCCGGCTGAGGTACAGCGCGTTTCTTCTCTTTAAGACTAATTCAATTCTGTGATGTTTCACCGGGGGAAACAAGCGCAGTGTTTTCTCAAATGTTCAGAGTGAAGCGATAAATTGGCGTGGATGACCGACTTGGAACTCCTCGGCGAACTCGAGCGGCTGGCAGGTCGTCTGGATATAGAGTTGCGGCCGGGCAATGGGGAATTCAACGGTGGGATCTGCAGCATTCACGGGAAGAAAGTCTTCATCGTGAACACCCAGTTGACAACCCAGCAGACGGTCCAGATCTTCTGTCGGGAATTGAGCCGGCTCGATTTATCAGGGGTCTTTGTGCTCCCCGCAATCCGGCAGAGACTCGAGGGAAACTGAACCCGCCGAAGCAACTTTCAGTTTCTCGATTCAGTAGATTCGACTCGAGAGGTAGGTCGCCTTGGCCCGCGGCCTGCGGTTCGAAATCCGGTCGATCCTGAACAGGACTTGGAAATGGGCGGGCAGGCTGCCTGGCTTGCCCCTCAAACGGGCTTTCCTGAGGAGATCTTTTGTCGAACGTTCCTGAGTCAGGTAATCTGTGACTGCCTCTACTGCCGGCCCCTGGTTGGCCGCAATCAGGGTCAGAGCCTTGCCCCTTCCAATACTGGGCCGACGGGTGACAATAGCGTAATCGGTATCGCGGACGAGCGGGTTGCCAGCCGTCCACTCCAGGCCATAGGACGCCTCTTCGCCGTCCCGAGGGTTTCGGTTGACGACCTTTCCCCGTTCAAATACGAAATCTTCATCCCCCTGAAGAGAATCAAGGAAGTGGTTGCTTCGACAGGTGCCCACCACGATGGCATTCACGTCGCAGATACTTTTCCAGGAGGAGAAGCGCACATTGGTGGGTTCCAAAAGCACTCCCATTGACGCAAACATCGAGGTTAGTGTCAGGGCGCATTGGGCATCTCCAGCTGAAACATACCGGAATGAAGGCCGGAAGTGGCCCAGGTCGTAGTTGTCGAGCTGTCTGCTCAGAGCGGATTTGATCTGGTCGACGTCGTTGCAGAAGATGTTGCGGATATGGGTCCCCTCATCATTCCCCAGGAACAGCAGTTCGGTGAATAGAAAAAGGTTCCTGGTTGTTCCCGACAAATAGGGTTTCCAGAACAGACCGAGTGTGCCCCCAGTCCGCGAGGCGGAGACCTCACTTGAGAGTTTGCCTTCCCGATCGCTGAAGACGACTCGATATTCGCCTTTAGGGATCTCAAGTCGGAGCTCCTCCTGGCTTCCTTCAGCCAGGAAGTAGCGCTCCAGACGCTGCCGGATATTTGCAAGGTTCACACGGACAATGGGGTCGATCCTCGGGTCAAAACTATCGGGGCGCTTCAAGGCCTGGATGGCAATGTCGTACTCGCTAACGGCCGCTGAAGCATGGGGAATTGTCTGCAAACAGATGAATCGGAGTATCGCAGACAGCTTGGGTGCCCGCTTGAAATGTGCACTGTTAAGAATCCGTTCTATCAGGGCCAGCTGGGTCTCGTACATCGAATCTTAGTTGCCAGGAATTCTGTGGGTGACGTAGTCGACACGGACGACTTCTTCGTCGAGATCGACCATTTCAATTTCGAGTAGGAGTTGAAAACCATCGGGCAGCTGGTTCGTCCCAGGAGCAATACGCCCCAGGCAGTGGCTCATCCGGCCTTCATCGATCAGGAACCGGCCAGCCCCTTCTACAGCCCGGCCGTGATTCCCCGAAATCAGAGTAGTGCGAGATCCATTCTCGAGCCTTCCTCTGGTGATCAAAGCGTATTCGATTCGCCTCAGCAGCTTCTCATCAGGGTGGTAATAGCCCTCGTAGATCTCCTTTTCGTCCCCCTCGGGCCGACTGTTCATGATTTTCGAATCGGTCAAGAAGAAGTTACACTCCGCATGGAACTGGTGGACCAGAGGATTGGTTCTTCTGCTCCCGATCAGGACAATGGGGGACTTCGTCGCCGAATCGGGCATTCCGTCGGTGACATCGACACTGGTTACTCTTATTCCCCTCTGCCCAAAAAAGCGGGTCAATTCATACATGCATTGCATTTCCCCGGAGGAGAGAAAATGAAAGGTCGGTTCGAATCGATCCAATTCGAGTCCCGGTAGTCGATCCTTCATCCCGGAACGAACAGAATCGAGTTCATTCAGGAAGACGTTTCGAATGAAGTTCCCCCGTCCGTCACTGAGAAAGAGGAGTTTCGAAAAGAGTAGGCTGACCTCCCTTCTGCGGCCGAGATAAGATTGCCAGAACCTGCCGACGTGCGAGAAGGACCGTCCTGATTCTTTCTGTACGCCATACTCGCTGCCTGCCTCGAAGAATCGTGCCCGGTACTGGCCGCGAGGAATGGCCAGCCGCAGCCTTTCGGTTTTACCCTCATTCGCGAAAAAACGGTCCAGCCGTTCCCTGATGGTCGCGACATTGACCCGAACGATCGGGTCAGACTTGGGGTCGAAGTTCTCTCGACGACCGAGGACGTTAACTGCGATTTCGTATTCCTTGATATGGGGGGGAGAATCTCCGTTGCTGGTCTTGTTGCAGATATACGTGAGGGTCCTTTGGAGAGCGGTGGCGTTCGCATAATGCCGGCTCGTCAGAATCCGGTTAAGCAGGGACTGTTGCGCGTGATTCATCGGGACTCGGTCGTAAT
>CP070717.1:4074468-4091948 GCA_020350445.1 Acidobacteriota bacterium
CCGGCCCGCATCAGCGACAGGGTTCCGATTCGGTGCGGGCAGAAGCATCGATTCCTCGATCCACGAGCGGAAGGCAAAGACACGGGTATAGACGCCATACTTATTCGGTTCGGCACACCCTTCCCCCCAGCTCGTGATACCAGCGAGGTGCCAGGCCCCTTCGACAGGAACGACCAGAGGGCCTCCACTGTCACCTGTGCAGGCATCCTTGCCACCCTCCTCGAGACCGGCGCAAAGCATCGCTTCGCTTACAGCTCCGTTATAGGCCGACTCGCCATTGCAGACTTCGTTTGAAACAACCGGGACTTCCACCTTCTGAAGGGTGTCGGGATAACCAGCAACGGTAGGACTTGTCCTTCCCCAACCGATCACCGTCGCCAGCACTCCTTCCACCGCAGGATCGACTTCTGCCGTGGAGTAGTTCAGCGTCTCCGTTTGTGATTCAGACTCGAGTCGAAGCAGCGCAATATCCGATCCCTTGTCATCGGTATTGAAGTCAGGATGATCGATGATCTGCAGAATGGCTCTCCGCTCCCCTTCCTCCTCACTCTTGAGGAGCTGACGGCCAATGATTGCTTCGAGAGAAGAAGGGCTGCGTCCGCGAACACAGTGTGCTGCGGTAATGACCCAGTCGGGAGCGATCAAAGCGCCCCCACAATAACTCGAATTCACTGGGCCGCTCTGTTTGTAGGCCAGGGCAACAATCCAGGGAAATTCACCGGCACCTGCCTCTTCCCCACCGATGATACGGGGCCACTGCACCTCCGGAGCCTCCCGGTCAGCACCGGCGGCAACGACTGTGACGAAACTGATCGCCACCCACCACCAAACAAACTTCAACTGTAACCTTTGAGTGATTCCCATTCCGAATCCTGCCAATGGATTTCCATATTCTAGCCTTTTTTGCTGGACTCCCCGCGAGAATCCCCACGGGTTTCTGGTAGATTGTTGCCGATGCTGATTTTTGACTCACACCTCGATCTTGCCTGGAACGCAGTGGAATGGAAACGGGACCTCGAAGCCGAAGTTGGCGAAATCAGGAAGAGCGAACAAGGTATGCGAGGCGCCGGAAGAGGGAGAAACACTGTCTCATTTCCCGAACTCCGCTCTGCCGGGGTCGGCATATCGATTGCGACCATCCTCACCCGACAACTCGTCGATCAGACGCCTCCGTTCATTCCCTACGCCACCCCCGAGGAGTCCTTTCAAGCAGCCTGGAAGCAAGTGGAGTATTACGACTCGATGTGCCAACAGGGGGTTCTCAGGGCAATTCGTACAGCAATCGAACTGGTGAATCATAAGCACGAATGGCACGAAAGCCCTCTCAAAGCGCCCCTGGGCTTCATCCTCAGTATGGAAGGGGCCGATTCCATCCTCGGGCCTGATCACCTCGAAAAATGGTATTTCCATGGCCTCAGAATCATCGGCCCCGCTCATTACGGACAGAATCGCTACACCCATGGAACCGGGACTGAAGGCGGCCTGAAGCCTGACGGCTTCGAGCTCCTCAGAGAAATGGAACGGCTCGGCTTTATCCTCGATATCACGCACCTGACCGACGAGGCGATTGACCAGGCTTTTGAGTTTTTCGGTGGGCCCATCCTTGCCAGTCACCACAACTGCCGTCAGCTCGTCGGAGGGCAGCGTCAGCTGAGTGATGAACACATTCATCGTCTCATCGAAAAGGAAGCTGTCATCGGAATCGCGTTTGACGCGTGGATGCTCAAGCCGGGATGGATCCGTGGCAGCAGTCAGCCAACGGATGTCTTCATTGAGGCGGCAGCCGATCATATCGACCACATTTGTCAACTGGCAGGAAACACGAACCACATCGGAATCGGTTCTGACCTCGATGGGGGATTTGGGACGGAACAGACGCCGGCCGACCTCCAAACCATACAGGATCTGCAGAAATTGCCCGTCATCCTCGACCGCCGGGGATACTCAGGACCCGATATTGAACGGATCCTCTACGGCAACTGGATCAGCTTCTTCCAGCGTGCCTGGGCGCACAGACAGGGATGACCGCGCCTCCTCAAGACTCGTGGAAATAGCGGTCAATGATCTCGCGTGGGGCAGGACCGGTCAGACGACTAACAATGATCCCCAGGCCGAATGAAGCGATCAAACCCCAGAGCACGGGATGGAAACCCATTAGATTGACTCTTCCGGCGTCCCAGAGAGTCGGCAAGAAGAAAAGAAGAATGACTCCGAGACCCCCCGCTGCCGAAGAGATCGCACCCTCTTTGGTCATTCCCTTCCAGTAGATGCCCAGAAACGTCGGAGCAAGAAACGTACAGGCAAAACCACTACTCGTAAATACAACGATGTACTGCAGGAAATCGATCGTACGGCTGGCCATCACCGTCACCAGTATCCCGACCACCGTCGTCGTCACGTAGCTGGCCCAACGGATCGTCTTTTCCCTCACATTCGGATTCATCGTCCGCTGGTAGATGTCGCGGACAATCGATGAACTGATCATCAGCAAGAAACTGTCTACAGTCGACATGACCGCCGCAAAAGGGGCGGCAACGAATACGGCCGCCAGAATCGCGTAGCCGAAGCCCATGCTCCCAACAACCCGCGCCGCCAGCAGCACCATAGCTTTGTCGGCACTTTCAGCGGGGATATAAGGAAGTAGCAGACTCCCCGCGGTGAATATGAACACCAGCGGGATGTAGATCAGGGAGAAGTAGAAGGTGACGATGATGATCGCTCGCTTCAACGTCCGGCTATCGCGGAAAGCGATCAGACGGACCATCATCCCGGGCTGTCCCATCGCAGTAATAGCCCACATCAGGAAATAGGAAACCGCCAGTCCCAGGGGATGGAACGGGAGCCCGTCAGAACGGCGCCCTGGTCCGAAGAGGTACGCCTCAGGATGGATGAATCTCATGAGAGCCTGAGGCTGTAACTGGCCCGACCCATCGTTCTCGTAAGCCAGTTTCAAACTGACCAGGCTCGAAAGGCGCGAATCAGACTCGATCAGATCGATAATTTGTACCGCTCTGGTCGGTACCGTTTCGGCGGGTGGAAGAAGCACTTCCAGAACGGGTCTGTCCATTCCAGCGACTGAAGCTACCTCCACACGCGGCGCAACCAGGGAGGAAGGTCCAGCACGATAGACAACACCCTCCAGTTCGACATCGGGATTCAACAAATAGGCTAGATCGTTGTTCTCTCCCGGTAGCGAAGTTACCACTTGCGGCGGCCGCTCCTGAAGCCTCTGGACCAGCATACCGAACCCACCCACCTGGTTGACAATCACCGGCAGCAGAATGATGACCCCGATTCCCATCACGACGCCCTGAAGTACGTCGGTCCAAACCACCGCGCGGAACCCTCCGTAGGCGGTGTAGATGATCACGACCGTTGCGAAAATCACCAGTCCAACGGAATACCCCCAGGATTCAGGGAGATTAAAGGTCTCTTCGACGATGATAGCCCCAGCTTTGAACTGAGCAACCAGGTTGCAGGTTGTAAAGAGAAGAATGGTCGAAGTCGTGAAGAGGCCAAGTGCAGGGGATTCGAACCGATCCCGCAAAACGTCGGGGATCGTAATCGCACCCGTCTTTCGAGCGACCTGGTTGAGACGTTTTCCGAGAACGCCCATGGCACAGAGTGGATAGATCATGTAACTGGCAATCCAAAAGGCCAGCACCCAGCCATAGGTATAGATCAGCGCTGGGTACCCGATGAAGCTTCCACCCGAAGTGGCCGTCGCAGCAAAGGCAAATGCCAACGACCAGCTTCGCAGCCCTCGTCCGCCCAGAAAGTACTCTCCCATGAACCCTCCGGTCCGAAGGAAACGATGGGAGATACCAGCCAGGACGAAGACTCCGAGGATATAGATCAGGAAGGTGACGATCGTAACCGGGTTGGTTTCCGTGATGTTCAACGGGTCTCCTCTTTCCGGAGATCGGGGCCGAGATCGTCTTCAACGAAGTAGAACAAACAGAACCACCAGGTCACAATGATGCAGATCAACCAGGGTAATCCTACGCCGTAAAACACCCAGTCGGGCATTCCGATACCGAATGGGACTTGCAGCGATTCGGGTGCCCGGTTGAAAGCATCCAGGGGACCCGCCAAGACACCCACGGATGGGCCGGTCGCAGCAGGATCCGGTTCATGAGAAAGATAGCCGTACAGGTAGCAGACCCCGACCGTGTAGATCAGGCAAGTGAACCAGATCGACAGAATGAGCTTGGCTTCACGCCACGCATTCAAGTAAAGCGGATCATCGCGAGGTTGCTTCGACACTTCGCTGTATTCTGCCAACCGTCAGTCAGCCTGACAAGGGCCAATTCCGTCCTTCAGTCACTCAGCCCGGGCATTGTGTAGAGAACGGCAAAGGATTCGATACCTCGGTAGAAGTGTCCGAGCCGCAGGTTCTCATTCGAGCTGTGCTGGTTGTTATCGGGATTGACGATGGGAAGTCCGATGATCAAGTCGTTGCCAAGTTTCTCCTTGAAAACGACCAGGGGGACACTTCCTCCCAACGTCGGGAGAGCCACGACTTCACCAAATTGCGATCGTAGGGCCTCCAGCAGGGTTACGCAGAGGGGATCCCCCATGGCTGTTCGATGAGCTGCATACCCCCAGGCACTGGTCACGAGCGCCACCTTTGGCTGAGCTCTGAGGGTCTCCGTCGCAGGCTCTGAAGAAACGACATAAAAGCCTTGTTTCCGTATATGTTCGATGACCCGCTCTACCTGCCGGGCAGGATCGATAGACTCGACCACCCGGAGATCGATCGAAGCAGTTGCTCGATCCGGGACGATCGTTCGGGCTTGTTCACCGGTCCATCCGCTGCGAAGTCCCCGGACATTCAGAGAAGGAAGATTGATCGCTCGCATCAGCGTACGGTCCCCTTCGGTAGAACCGATCGCAAACTCCTCCATCAGGCGGGCTTCAACTCCCGGAACACTCTCGAGGGCCTCCTCCTCGGCCGGGGTCAGTGGTTTGAGGTCGTCATAGAAACCTTCGACCAGAACGCGCCCGCTGTCATCCTTCATTGAAGCGAGCAGATTTGCCAACCGCTGCGCGGGATTCGGCACCCAGTTGCCGTAATGTCCACTGTGGAGATTGCGTGCGGCTCCGTAAACAGTCAATTCCAGAGTGACGATTCCTCGAGCGCCAAAATAGACCGTCGGAGCATTAGTGATGAAGACCGGTCCATCCGCCACAATTATCGCGTCGGCCCGCAGGAGGTCGCGATACTCCGTCAACAGTTCGGGAAGGTGCGCCGATCCGGCCTCCTCCTCGCCTTCAAAGACAAAGATCAGGTTGGACGTGGGTGTCTGCCCCGTCTCCTCGAGGGCATCCAGGGCAGCCAGCATCGCCACAATGGGAGATTTATCGTCCGAAGCGGAACGGGCAAAGACCCGCCAGTCGTCCAGGATCTCCCCGCCTGCAGGTAGTTCTAGAACCCGACCCTCTTCAAGTGTACCGTCCCGCAGAATCGGAGCGAACGGCTTCGAGTCCACCCACCGGGATTCGTCGACAGCCTGTCCGTCGTAGTGGGCATAGAGCAGAAGTGTTCTCTGTGCATTCTCAAACTCGATGTGGCCGATAACGAGAGGGGCCCGCTCCTGATCGACAATCTGAGTCCGAATTCCGCGCCGTTCCATCAACTTCTGCAGATGTCTGGCATTCTCCAAGATGTCGTCAAGATTGCCCGACACATTCGGGAGAGTGAGAAACTCCATCAACTCCTCGAGGATTTCGACTCGATTTCGATTGATGGATTCGCGTACCACAGTTCCCTCTTCAGCCCCAAACGCAAAAAGGGGGGCACTGCCCCCCATCTGAAACACCGTCCAGAAAGCGATTACTGGAACGATCGCTCTCACACCAACCCCTTAACCGCGGAGAGGGCGGCTTCATAGTCCGGGTGATCGCCGATTTCCTTCACATACTCGACGTGACGGATTACACCCTCTGCATCAACAACAAACAGGGCTCGGGTATCGAGGCGGAGCTCCTTGACCAGAGTTCCGTAGTTCTGCCCAAATTCCCCCGTCTTGTGGTCCGACAACATCACCAGCTTGTTGACACCCGCAGCGGCACACCAGCGCTTCTGGGCAAAAGGAAGATCCATGCTGACCGTGTAGATCGAAACACCGGCGAGTTCAGAGGCTTCCTTGTTGAACCGGCGGGTCTGAGTATCACAGACCGGGGTATCAAGCGAAGGAACGACGCTGAAGATGCGTGCGCCCTTGGTATCAGCCAGCTTGAAAGGGGCGAGATTTGAGTCGATCACTTCGAAATCAGGCGCCTTGTCACCGACCTTCAACTCGGGTCCTACCAGCGTAAAAGGATTACCTTTAAGAGTGACTGCACCAACTCTGTCTTTGCTCATATCATCCTCCGTAACTTGGGGTTCTTTGTGGTTAGAATGTACCTAGAATCGCCATTTTACTCGAATTGCTCATTGCTCGAAACTTTATCACTCTCAGCTGCATCAAAGTAGTGGAGCAGAAAGTTCTGGGCTTTTTCGAAAAAAAGTGGTAAAACCCTTCTTTCCGGATTCCCGGATTCAATAAAGGACTCTCAACTTAAGGACGGTTTTAAGCAAACTATGAGAACATCAGCGCTAGAAAGTGAAGGTCTGTATCCACAGACCAAGAAGCCCGAACCTTCACTGAGGAACCTGGCTCTTGGCATTCTCCTGCAGGCTTTTCGCGATATCGTTGCCCCCAAGAAGGCTTCTAATAAAGAGTGGGAAGAGTGGCGCCAGGACGCCCTTGACTGGTTCTATGCTTACGAAAACCAGCCCGGTAGTTTTCACTGGGTTTGTGAAGTGCTTGAAATGAACCCCAATGATCTGAGGGGTTGGCTCCAGGAATACAGGAAGAGCGACGCCAAGCAGAAGAAAGAAATGGCTCGCAAGCTGACCCGATTCCAGATCAGGCACTAAGAGGCGGAAGGTCTTGGCCGTCCGCAGCGCAGGTTTCATTTGTTTCAAACGGATATACACTTTGCCCCTGAAGGTGGGGGGTGTAAGCTGTTAGGCGTTGCGTGATGGAATTCTTCAAGATCTTCCTTCTACTCCTTTTTTCGACCTATCTCCTCATTCTGTCCTCTATCCTCATCCGCCGATTCGTTGGAAAACGGACGACGGTGGAACCCACGGAGGAGGACGATGAGGACGTCTGCTCTGAAGCATCGAATCAGATCCCGATCATCGAGGTGATTAACGTCAAGAAGTCGTTTGATCACCCAGTGCTCAAAGGGGTCTACCTTTCCGTGGACTGCGGTCAGACGGTTGGTATTCTCGGGAAGAGTGGCACCGGTAAAAGTGTCCTGCTCAAGCTGATTGCCGGCTTTCTTAAACCCGACTCGGGAATGATTCTTTTCGAAGGCAGAGAGATCACCCGCATGCGCGAGGCGAAGTTGCTCGAATTGCGCAAAAGGGTTTCTTATGTGTTCCAGGGCGGAGCATTCTTTGACTTCCTCAACGTTCGCGAGAATATCGCGTACCCCCTCCGTGAACGGGGCATCACCGACGAGAACTGGATTCGAGACAGAGTGGATTATCTGCTCGATGCGGTGGAACTGGAGGGCATGGGCGGACTGATGTACGACGAACTCAGCGTTGGTGCCAAGAAACAGGTTGCCATTGCTCGATCGATCGCCATCGATCCGGATGTCATTCTCTACGACGAACCGACAACTGGCGTCGATCCTATCATCGGAAAATCCTTGAGTCGGCTCATTCGCAAGCTGGGCAGGCAGGAACGGCTGACCTCCGTCGTCGTTACGCACGATCTAAAATGCCTGGAAATCGTTTCGGACAAACTGGTCCTGCTCAAGGATGGATTCATCCATTTCCAGGGATCTGTTGAACAGTTCAACGGATCAGAGGACCCCTTCGTCGAGGCCTTCAGGACTGGAAGCCGTTACGATGAATCACTGGCGTCGGCCGCTCCCGGTCTGGCGACCAGTTAGCACCCTGCGGTCAACTCAACGGTGTCTCTTCTCCAATTCGGTCAGCACCTCGGCCAGTGCCACGCCTCGAGAGCGCAAAAAGACCAACAGGTGATAGATCAGATCGGCCGATTCTTCTACCGTCCTCTCACGGCTCTGATTGGCCGAGACAATCACTTCGACCGCCTCTTCTCCCAACTTCTTAGAGATTAGAGTGCTGCCCTCCTGAAACAGGCGAGTCGTGTAAGAACCTTCCGGCAGCTCCTTCTCCCGCCTTTCGATCAGTCTTTCGAGGTAGTCGAGAAATGCCAGTCCTCCCGGTCTGGGATCATCGGAGAAGCAGGTCCGGGTCTGACGATGGCAGACCGGGCCTTCGGGGACCGCCTGTACCAGGAGCGTGTCCTGGTCACAGTCGAGTTGAATCGACCTGAGATGGAGATAGTGGCCCGAAGTCTCGCCCTTCGTCCAAAGCGTCTTCCGCGTCCGACTCCAGAAGGTCACCTTGCCCGATTCAAGCGTCTTCTCGAAAGCCTGTTCATTCATGAAGCCCAGCATCAAGACTTCGCCCGTTCGCTCATCCTGAACAATAGCCGGAACAAGGCCCGCCATCTTTCCCCAGTCGATCTCGTCTGGCTTCAACTCTGTCATTGTCTGACCGTCACTCCATTGCGCGAGAGAAACTCTTTAACCTCAGCGATGGTATAGCTTTCGTAGTGGAAGATGCTGGCGGCCAAAACGGCGTCGGCGCCTCCGTCACGAAACCCTTCGACCAGGTGTTCCGGGGATCCGGCTCCACCTGACGCGATCACCGGAATCCTGACCCGGCTGCTCACCTCCCGAAGAAGCTCCAGATCGTAACCGACCTGTGTCCCATCCCGGTCCATCGACGTCAGCAGGATCTCTCCCGCACCCAGCCGCTCGGCCCGCTCGATCCACTCCAGGGCATCGAGTTCGGTTTCATACCGGCCACCGCCAACAAAGACCTTCCATTGGCTACCGATCCGCTTGGCATCCACTGCGAGAACAATACACTGAGAGCCAAAGGAAGCTGCCCCTTCACGAATCAGCTGAGGGTTCTTGACGGCCGCTGAATTGACCGAAACCTTATCCGCCCCGGCACGCAGCAGGTTCTGGATCTGGTTCAAATCAGAGATCCCGCCTCCTACAGTGAAAGGGATGAAGATCGAATCGGCAACACGGGTGACCCAGTCGAGCATGGTTCGCCGGGCCTCGACTGTTGCCGTAATATCCAGAAAAACCAGCTCATCCGCTCCGGCCTCGTAATAGCGCCGTCCCAGTTCGACCGGGTCCCCGGCGTCTTTCAAATCGATGAAGTTGATCCCCTTGACAACACGGGCGTTCTTCACGTCCAGACAGGGGATGATCCTTTTAGCCAGCACCCAGCAACTCCTCCCAGCTGAAATCTCCCTCATAGAGGGCGCGGCCCACAACGGCGCCATCCACTCCCAGTTCCTTCAATTCCTGGATATGCTCCGGCGCACTGACGCCTCCGGCCGCGATCAGGGATTGTTCATCTGAAAGAAGGTCCAGCAAATGATTGTAGGTAGTCCAGTTGGGCTGCTCCAAGGTCCCGTCACGATCCACATCAGTGCAGATCACTTCCCGCATTCCCCAGCGGGCGATCGCCGATACAGCATCCTCCAGTGACCGGTTGCTCTCTTCGAGCCATCCCTCAGTCTGCAGCCGCCCCTTGCGCAGGTCGAGGCTGACAATGAAGGGCTCCCCACCGTAGCGCTTCACCCATTGGTCCACTTCTCCCGGCCTCTCCAGTGCGATCGTCCCGAGGATAAGATACTGTGCACCCCACTCGAACAGCTCTTCCACATCGCGGATTCCACGGATTCCGCCCCCGACCTGAACAGGGACACGACAAGCTTCGATCACACGCCGGATCGCCTGGCGATTCTGCCCCGACCCGGCGCGGGCACCATCGAGATCAATCACGTGAATCCTTCGAAACCCGGTCTCCTCAAACCGCAAGGCCTGCTCAACCGGATCGGGTGCGTATGTCGTCCGCTGTTGATAATCACCCTTATAAAGCCTGACGCATTCACCATCCATTAGGTCAATGGCTGGAATTATCAGCATTTCCTAATCCCCTAAATTGCTGCAAAGTTCTCCAGAAGCTTCAGACCGACCTGGCCCGATCGCTCCGGATGAAACTGAAACCCATAGTAGTTGTTACGGCAAACCCCCGAGGCGAACTCCACATCGTAATCGGTCCGCGCGATGCTGTAGTCGCTGGAAACCGGGGCGTAGTAACTGTGTACAAAGTAGAAAAACTGTCCCGATTCCACACCGCTTATCAGGCGCGGATCGATCCGAGAATCCCACGACACTCGATTCCAACCGATATGCGGAACCTTTACCTTCTCCCGGTCAAAGCGTGCCACTGTCCCCGGGATGATGCCAAGACACTCGGTCTGATCCTCCTCCGAAGCTTCGAACAGGAGCTGGAGCCCCAGGCAAATCCCGAGAAAGGGCACATCGATCCCCTTCAGGACTTCCACCAGGCCCTGCTCCCTCAAAGAATCCATCGCCGCACTGGCGGATCCCACCCCCGGCAGAATGATCTTCTCAGCACGGGAGACAACATCCGGGTCTCCCGAAAAACTGTGGGCGGCTCCGATGTACTTGAGGGCATGGCCCACGTTGTAAAGATTCCCCGCCTTGTAATCAATAACGACAATCATGACTTCACTACTCGAAGGAGTTGAACAGACCCGCCCTTCAGCTCACAGAACACCTTTCGTCGATGGGATCTCCCGGGCTCTTGCCGGGTCTATCTCGACGGCGACCTTCAGGGCCCGGGCAAAGGCCTTGAACATTCCCTCGACCCGATGGTGCTCATTCTCACCTGGATTCATCAGTTTGAAGTGAAGGTTCATCCGGGCTTCAAACGCCAGGGAACGAAAGAAGTGATTCACCATCTCAGTTGAAAGGTCTCCCACCCTTTCGCATACCGGCTGATAATCGGAGACAAAGATCGGACGCCCTCCCAGATCGACGGCACAAGCGACCAGGACCTCATCCATCGGCAGCATCGCCGCACCATAGCGCTCAATGCCCGCCTTATCTCCCAAGGACTGGCTGAGAGCTGACCCGAGCACGATTCCGACATCTTCGACGAGGTGGTGATCGTCCACCTCAAGGTCACCCCTGGCCTCCACCTTCAGGTCAATCCTCGAATGCTTCGCCAGGAGGGTCAGCATATGATCGAGGAATCCTACCCCGGTTGAAATCTCGCTGGCCCCGTTTCCGCTCAGCTTGAGCTCCAGCAGAATCTCAGTCTCGGACGTCTGGCGATGAATGGTAGAAAATCGTTCACTCATTCTTCAATCCCTTCACAGTCTCCTCGAGCCGGTCCAGAAACAGCCGATTCTCCTCCGGTGTCCCCACACTGACCCGTATACAATCCATCAAACCTGGCAGAGAGCTCCGATCCCGCACCACGATTCCTTCTGCAATCAGCTGCCGACAGATTCGGGAGGCCTGCGGAACCCGAAAGAGGATGAAGTTGGCCTCTGAATCATAGATTTGCTCGATCCCTGGAATCCGTCTCAATCTCGCATCCAGCCGATTCCGTTCATCCAGGATTTCGTTGATCTGACCTCGGGTTCCCTTCAAATCGGTGAGGGCTTCGACCCCCAGCTCAAGGGTCAGCGCATTTAGATTGTACGGCGCCTTCACCTTCCGAAAATGCTCCACCACCTCAGAGTGACCCACCACGTATCCAAGCCGGATACCTGCACATCCAAAGGCCTTCGAGAAGGTCCGCATGACCATCAGATGGGGAAACCTCTCTACTTCCGACGCCAGAGTCTCTCCCGACGAAAACTCAAAGTACGCTTCGTCAACGACCACCATCCGGTCCCACCGTTCGAGGAGATCGACAATCCTCCTGCGGGACAGCAGATTCCCGGTCGGATTATTGGGAGTGCACAGAAACAGGACCTTCACCGCAGGATCCACCCGGTGGAGAAAATCCTCGTGGTCAAAATCAAACTCGGCATCGAGCCTGAATTCCTGGAGTTCCACACCGTAGATATCGGCCATGACCCTGTACATTCCATAGGTTGGCTCGGCCGTTGCCACGGCATCAGTTCCCGGCTGACAGAAGACCTTGAAGATCCAGTCGAGAACTTCATCCGAACCGGATCCAGCCAGTACATTCTCAGGCTTCACTTCCAGATACTCGGCCAGCGCCGCCCGGAGCTGCCTCTGATACGGATCGGGATAACGGTTGACAATGGTTCCATCGACGAGATGCTGAAACGGGTTCTCATTCGCGTCGAGCAAGATGCCCTTCTGCACCTTTTCCCGGGCGCAGTGGTAGGGTTCAAGTTCCCGGATATTCGGACGGACGAGCTGGCTCACCCTGCTGAGTTCTCTACTCATCCAGCCCCTCGCTCATCTCCTTGAGTCGGTATTCCACGGCTCGGGCATGCCCTTCCAGCGACTCAACACCGGCCAGCGTCTGCAATGTCGGGGCAAGCTCACTCAACCCCGCCGCAGTCAACTCCTGAAAGGTAATCTTCTTGACGAAGCTGTCCATCGATACGCCTGAGACATTTCGGGCAGCTCCCGAAGTGGGGAGCGTATGATTCGTTCCCGAGGCATAGTCCCCAGCGACCTCTGGAGACCATCGACCGACAAAGACCGAGCCCGCACTGAGAACATTGCCCAGCCATTCGCGAGGATCTTCAATGCTCAGGATCAGGTGCTCCGGCGCGTAGCGGTTGCTGAAATCGAATGCCGCTTCGAGGCTCGATGCTAATACGGCAAAACTTTGATCGAGGGACTGTCGGGCCAGCCCCCGCCGGGGCAGGGTCTCGAGCTGAGATTCCAGGGCCCGTTCCACCGCTTCGATGAACTCGGCCGACGTGGAGACGAGAACTGATTGACTGTCGGCCCCATGTTCCGCCTGAGAGATCAAGTCACTTGCCGTCACCTCAGGAGAGGTCGAACCATCCGCAATGACCAGTACCTCGCTGGGACCTGCCACCATATCGATGGCGACACCGCGGAACGTCGCCAGAAGCTTCGCAGTCTGGACGTAGCGATTACCCGGCCCCAGGATCTTCTCGACTCGGGGAATCGTCGAAGTCCCCAGCGCCATCGCTGCAATTGCCTGCGCTCCGCCCACCTTGAACACCTGGCGCACACCGGCCAACTGAGCAGCCGCCAGGACCTCGGCCGCCACACTCCCGTTCGGACGGGGTGGAACGCAGAGCACGATCTTGGCACAGCCCGCTAACTTGGCCGGCACCGCCAGCATCAGTACCGTTGACGGCAGAACAGCGGTTCCTCCCGGCACGTAGAGCCCCACCGAAGTGATCGCCCGGGCCGCCCTCCAGCAGGTCACCCCTTCCTGTATCTCAGTTGGCTTCTCCACCACCTGCTGAGAGGAATGAAAGGCCCGAATGTTTCGGATGGCCACCCGCATCGCCTCCGTGACCTCCGGCTGTAAACTGGCAATGGCCTCACTGAATTCCTGGGCTTGGACAATGAACTGACTGAGTTCGACTCCATCAAACCGGCTGGTATACTCACGGAGCGCCTCATCCCCACGCTCGGCCACCGCCTCGAAGATCTCTTCGCAGGTCTTGAAAAGGCCGGGATCGAAAATGGGGTTTCGCTGACACAGTTGCCGGATTTCTTGCCGACTGGTCTCATCGAGGTTGTACGTCTTCATTTAAACCACCATCTTTTCAACCGGTACGACGAGCAGGTCCGTAGCACCCGCCGCTTTGAGTGCCTCAATCACATCCCAGAACACATCCTCGGGTACCGCAGTATGTACAGCAATCATACCCTCCTCCGCCAACGGCACAATCGTAGGACTCTTCATACCGGGAAGTATCCCACGAATCTGCTCGAGCGCCGACTCGGGAGCGTTCATCATGACGTATTTTGTCTTCTTTGCCTCGAGATGACTCAAGATGCGGGCTCGAAGCCGTTCAATGAGCGCGACCTTGCGCGGATTCCTCAACGATTCCTGGTTTGCAATCAGGACGGCCTCGGACTTGAGCACGACTTCTATCGGCATGAGCTCATGGAGCCTCAGGGTACTCCCCGTCGAAACGATGTCGCAGATGGCATCCGCGACATCCAGGCTCGGCGTGATTTCAACCGAACCACTGATCTCGATGACCCGGGCATCGATACCCCGCTTCTCCAGGTACGCACCGGTAATTCTCGGATAAGAGGTCGCGATCCGCTTCCCCGAGAGATCGAAGGCCGAGGTCAAACCACTCGCCTTCGGAACGGCAATACACAACTCGCATGTCCCAAACCCAAGATAGTCGAGCTTCGCTACCTGGTTCCCCTTCTCTTCTACAACATTCAGACCAACAATCCCCAGGTCCGTGACCCCGTCCTGGACGTACTCCGGGATATCATCATCTCGTAAATAGAGAGCATCCATCGGATAGTTGCTGCATCGCGAAAAGAGACGGCCGTCCGAGGATTCGAAATCCAGGCCCGCCGCCTTGAACAGTTCCTGCGAACCCTGAGAGAGCCTTCCCTTCTTCTGAATCGATATCTTGAGGTTTTCACCGTTGAGCTTCATCTTCTCTATCCTCATCAAGCGGTCCATCACCGCAGATCCCTTCCTCGAGGCGATCGAGCATGAGCCGATACCCCCCATCACCTCGCTTCAGCCAATGAGCGACGCGGGTCACCGTCGCCGTACTCGCTCCGGTTTCGCGGCTGATCTGACGATAAGGAAGCTTCTGCTCCAGCATTCTCACGACCAGCCACCGCTCCGCCAGGGTTTCGAGTTCCGTCGGAGTACAGAGATCCCGAAAGAAACGCCCCGCTTCCTGGGAATCCTTCAGGAGAACAATGGCTTCCAAAAGATCCCAAAGATGCCTATTCTGCTGTAACAACCGCTCCATCGTTTTAACATGTTAAAACATTAAAACGGACTAATGCAAGGGGGGTGTGCTGAAAGAGGGCTGGAGATCCACCGGTCAATGGTACTGCTTCGAGGAGCCGGCGCCCCTCGTCCTAGCTCGAAGCAGAGACGGTCGCATGGACGATTTCACGCGCTTCATCGATGATCTGGGCCAGGTGCTTCTCACCTCTGAAACTCTCCGCATAGATCTTGCAGATATCCTCGGTTCCCGAGGGACGGGCTGCAAACCAACCATTCTCGGTCACCACCTTGAGTCCACCGAGTTCCGCCCCATTGCCGGGTGCCCGCGTCATTTTCGCGCGGATTTCTTCACCGGCCAGTTTGCCGGCGGAGACGTCAGCCGGAGCCAATTTCTTGAGCGCCTCTTTCTGCGCACGGGTCGCCGGCATATCGATGCGCTGATAACAGGGTGATCCGAACCGCTGCTGCAGGGCCTCATAATGGAGGGACGGATCCTTCCCGGTGACCGCCGTGATTTCGGCAGCCAGCAGATCCAGGATGAAGCCATCCTTATCAGTCGTCCAAACCGTGCCGTCCAAACGCAGGAAGGAGGCTCCGGCACTCTCTTCACCGCCAAACCCGTAACTGCCGTCAATCAGCCCGTCGACGAACCACTTGAAGCCGACCGGAACTTCTGACAACTCCCGTCCCATCTCGGCGGCGACGCGATCGATCATACTGCTGCTGACCAGAGTCTTGCCCACCTTCGCCTTCCGATTCCAGTTGCCTCGACGCTGGAAAAGATAGGAGATCGCCACAGCGAGGTAATGGTTGGGGTTCATCAGGCCGCCAGACGGAGTAACAATGCCGTGGCGATCGTAGTCGGAGTCGTTCCCGAAAGCGATATCGAAGCGATCCTTGAGTCCGATCAGGCTGGCCATGGCGTAAGGGGAAGAGCAGTCCATTCGGATCTTTCCATCCTTATCGAGGGTCATGAACCGAAAATCCGGATCGACACGATCATTGACGACCGTCAGATCGAGTCCATAGCGCTGCTTGATCGGCTCCCAGAAGCGCAGTCCGGCACCCCCCATAGGGTCAACCCCGATCCGGAGTCCTGAATCGCGTATTGCTTCCATGTCCACAACAGCCGCCAAATCGTTCACATAGCCGCTGACATAGTCGTAGCGCTGAACAAGATCTGAGGCCAGCGCGCGTTTGTAGCTCCACCGCTTCACATCAAGATTATCCCGTTCCATCAGCTCATTGGCCCGGCCTTCGATCCACTTTGTGGCATCGGTGTCCGCGGGCCCTCCGTGAGGCGGGTTGTACTTAAAGCCTCCATCCTCCGGAGGGTTGTGAGACGGCGTAATGACGATTCCATCGGCCAATCCCGACTTGCGTCCCCGGTTGTAAGTAAGGATGGCATGCGAAATTACGGGAGTCGGGGTATAGTCCAGTTCTTTTGCGACGGCAACCTGAACACCGTTGGCGGTCAGGACTTCCAGTGCCGTGACATGAGCCGGTTGGGAGAGGGCATGGGTATCCTTTCCCAGAAACAGCGGACCCGTCACACCAATCGATGCCCGGTACTCACACAGTGCCTGGGTCACCGCCAAAATGTGGGCTTCATTAAAGCTCGATTTATGTGAACACCCACGATGTCCCGAGGTCCCAAAACCGACCCGTTCTTCAGGTTTTGATGGATCTGGAGTCAGGCAGTAATAATCACTGATCAGTTTCGGTATATCTGCCAGAAGCTGATGCGGGGCACGTTTCCCAGCCAATTCATGAACACCCATTATTCTATTCTCCGTTCGCTTCAGCCGTGGTCTAAATCCTGCCTTGTTGGCAGTGATGGTTGAGCCCCCAGCCGCGTGACGGAAAAAGCGGCCACGCGATTCGAGAACTTCACAGCTTCTTCGAGTTGATAGCCAGAGGCCATTGCACAAGCAAGCGCTCCGTTGAAGGCATCGCCAGCAGCGGTAGTATCGACGGCGGTTACGCTCAACGCTGCAACCATCCCCTCAACCTTCGGACTGCTGATGTACGCTCCCTTTTCACCCATCGTAATCACAGCCGTTTCCACGCCTCGCTTCCGAAGCGCTTTCCCCGCCGCCTTCGCCGCGGCCTCATTCTCTGGGAGGATTCCCGTCAGAATCTCCGTTTCCGTCTCGTTGGGGGTGATAATCGAAACATTCTGCAGCAGGGCATCATCGAGTTCACAAGCGGGTGCCGGGTTGAGGATCACCTTCATCCCTGCCTGCCTGGCCAGCCTGGCGGCATGACTGACAGTTACAAGCGGAGTCTCCAACTGCAACAGGAGCACGGCAGCTTCTTGAAACGCCCCACGGGCCCCGTCGACTTGGAGAGGGCTCAGTTCTGCATTCGCACCGGAGGCAACGGCGATCATGTTCTCACCGGCGTTATCCACCATAATCAAAGCCACACCGGACGGGCGCTCAGAATCCTGACCGATGAAATCGGTGATGATTCCATCAGCCTTGAAGTTTTCAATCGCCTGATGTCCCAGGGCATCCTGACCCACACGGGCGACGAACGACACCTCCGCGCCGAGCCGCGCCGCGGCTACTGCCTGGTTGGCCCCCTTTCCTCCGGCCACCTGAACGAACTCGCCACCCAGCAGGGTTTCACCCGGCTTTGG
>CP070717.1:4092048-4101377 GCA_020350445.1 Acidobacteriota bacterium
AGAAGCCCACTTCCTGGTAGGCGAGCCAGCCTCCGTCAGCACTCATCTCACCCTCGTAAGCCTGGGGCAAGGCAAGTGCCGCCGGCAGTCCCCCTTCGATCGGAACCGTGTAGAAGCGCCAAAGCTGTGTTGGATGCCCATCACGACTCGACTGGAACAGGATCTTTCCGTCGGCGGTCCAACCCTGGACACTGTCAGCACTCGGATGCCACGTCAGCCTCCTGGGCTCCCCCCCATCCGAAGGGACAATGAAGACATCAGTATTTCCTCCGTATTGCCCGGTGAAAGCGATCCAACGCCCGTCGCTCGAGAACGCGGGATACGTTTCCGCTCCCTCGGAACTCGTCAACCGCCGGGCCTCCCCGCCCTGTCGACTGACAAGCCAAAGGTCATTGGCATGAACGAAGACAATGGAATCCGCCCCGACGTCGGGATTCCTCAGTAACCGGGTTCCCTGAGCTAGCGCATCTGTGTCCAAGGCAGGCAACAAGCCGATACAGCCCATCAGGAGAAACAACATGAAGTTCGGTAGATTCTTTCGCCTCTGCATCGCAGGATGCTAGTACTGTTCTTCGCCGTTGTCGAGCCGTACAGAGTTTTCGCATCCTTAGCTTCCTGAGTCCCGCGCCAGACACCGATGAAATCGCGTCTTAAATGCATCGAATGCATTAGTGTCCATATTTTGTCTATTTCATATATAGAAAAATCTGTTATTTTTTTGAATCCGTTCAACTTCTATCGCATATAGGGTCGCAAATCACAGATTTGTCCAAAAAGGAGAACGAAAGATGAAGAAGATGGCGATGATTTTAGTGACTCTGACACTGACTATGTCTATGACAATTGGCTCGAGCAGTAATGCACCTGCTTCAGATATTGTCGATACCGCTGTGAACGCCGGACAGTTCAACACGCTGGTAAAGGCTGTCCAGGCTGCCGGGTTGGTCGATGTCTTGAAAGGGGACGGACCGTTCACCGTCTTTGCCCCGACAGATGAAGCATTCGCCAAGCTTCCCGCTGGGACAATCGAAAGCCTATTGAAAGATAAGGAAAAGCTCACCGCTATCCTGACCTATCATGTTGTTCCCGGGAAAATGATGGCCAGTGACGTCATCAGCAAGAGTTCTTTGGCGACCGTCCAGGGCAGTTCTCTGAAAGTTTCGACGGGATCTGGAGTCAGGGTTGACTCGGCTCAAATCGTCAAGACAGACATCGAGACTTCGAACGGAGTCATCCACGTCATCGACACCGTCGTTATCCCGCATTAAGCCGGAAACGATGCTCTGACCTTGAAACGAACGATCACCTCTTTCGTTTCATGCTGCAACCCTCCCGGTTGCTGTTAAACCCCATACCTCCACCGGGGGCGGCCCCCTCCCGCCCCCACCCCCTCGTGGGGACGGACCTCTACCTCACCGCTATGCACCCTTGGGGACGGACGTCTACACATCTCCCAACCCGCAAACACCCGGCTCCCGACCCGCTGGGGACGGACCTCTACGCACCCTGCCCCCACCCCCTCGTGGGGACGGAGCTCTACGCACCCCCTCGTGGGGACGGAGCTCTACGCACCCCTACACACGCCCCAAGGACCACCGAAAACCCAGTCCACTCGCCTCGTGGGGACGGACTTCTACGCACCCGACAACCGAGGAGTTCTCCCGTTTCTCGATTTCTGGAGTCTTGAGCGAAACAACCGGTCTTTCACGCGGTATTTATGCTCGGACGAGGAAAGGTCACGCTCAAAAACACACGCTCAAGTGCAAGTACTGGAATTGAAGATGAAAACAGGAACCGGAAACCTCCAACTAAGTTTTTTCTCCAAGCGGCATTTTTGTTATTTGAATCTGCTCGCTTTGATACTCCTTACAGGGACCTCCACACTGACAGCGGCCAACTCCAGGAAAACAGACGCGCCGACAATCACTCTAATCCCAATTGAACTGGAAGACGCCTTCTCGGATGTCATAGCACCGAACAGTCTCCAACTGGCCTGTGCCAGGCGCGTGGGCCAACTCGAAGAGTTCTTTGCAAATGCTCAACTTCCATTCAGTCGCGAGCTAATTCGAAGTAACACAAATAGCGGGGACTGCCATATCTACTACGAGCCCACCGTGAAAGGGTTTAGAGCCGACCCCGACAACCTTCCTGTCAGCGAACTCTTCGTCGACATTGACACGACGAGCTTTCTAGCGAAACGAGATCAGGTACTGGGTGACACTTTGGATGTTGTCAAGGAGATCGCTCGGAGTGTCCCCCGTCCAATACGAATCCAGCTGGGGATTAATCAACACAATGACAGGCACTGGATCGACTCGGCACTGGCATACCATTTTCCTGACACCATACATGACATCAGCACTCGTAATTCCAAATCCGACGTATCCATCCCCTGGGCCCAGGATTATCTCAAGAGCGGTCTGGCGGGCACAGAACGTAGGTTACTGGTTACCCGAAGATTGATCGAGAACAATATCGACCAGGCACCCAGCTTCGAACCCATGCTCTCGTCATTTTCCGAAGCGCAGTTTGTCCGCTCGAAGCTCTCCTGGGAAGGTGGTGACCTCCAGTTCGTCCGATCCCCACTGGATTCCAGCCGGACCATCCTCTTCTACGGTTCGAGCGCCAAAAGCTATTGGGGTACCGCCCTGAGTGATGAGGAGTACCGCTACGTTCTGCAGTTGGAGTTTGGCTCAGACGAGGCCATTGATTTCACCGATCTAGTATCTCACGTGGACTATTTCGTCTCCTTCCTCCCGGAGGACAATATCGCCCTTGTATCGAAGCCTGAACTCGGAAACCTCGATCTGGCCAAGGACTCTCTGCGCCTTCTGAAACAGCGATTCCCTGTGAGCCACGGCTGGGAGCATCTGGATTTCGAAGCGCTACGCAAGATGACCAGCCAGGAGTTCAGGAAACAGAAGTACGACCTCCGGGACAAGCTAAAGGAAGCGGCTGAGGCGTCCTGGCCGATCCTGCCTGAAGCGGGGCTCCTTGAAGAGATGGAAGCCTACATTCAGCAGGAATGCCCCAACCGGCCGGAAGACTGCATGGACCACGAAGGACGTTCGCTGATGCTCGAGAAAGATATCGAGCTCCTCGAGCGCTGGATTTCGGCGGGACTGAAGGCAACGGCAGAGCAGAAGCTCCCAGGACGCCTCCTCTCGATCGTCGAAACCCAGCTCCCCAACTTCAAGCCGATGAATCTGAAGGCGATCGACAAGAAAGTCGACATTCTCAGAGATCTCGGATTCCGGGTGATCTTTGTCCCCAGAATTGCCGGCGACCCCAATCTCACCACTGCCTGGGCTGGAATCAGCTACACGAACAGCCTGCTCATCGACAAGATGTTGTTTATACCCCGCTTTGGATTGGGTTCGGCAGAGGACGAAATGTTTGAGCGGGTCCAGGCCCAGCTCCCTGATGGATACCAGTTGATCCCGGTTTATGCCCGTCGAACGTTGCTCTTCAATGGTGGTATTCACTGCCTATTCGGAATAGTCAGAAGCAACTTGAATGACGCCCCTTCGGGGAATTCCTGATTGCCTTCCCACCGCTCTCGCACTACTATCAACATCAGAGGTTATGGAACTAGTCCGCAAGACTGTCTCCCACTACAAGATCCTCAAGAAGATCGGTGCGGGAGGAATGAGCGAAGTATACAAGGCAGAAGACACGCGACTCGGTCGAAACGTCGCGCTGAAATTCCTGCCGGTGAAATTCGCTCAGGACAGGCTTGCTTTAGAACGGTTTACCCGTGAAGCCCGGGCGGCTTCGGCCCTCGACCATCCCAACATCTGTACGATCCACGACGTTGGAGAACATGAAGGACAGCCCTTCATTGTCATGCAGTTCCTCGAGGGGCGGACTCTTCGAGAATTGATCAAGAGAGCCCCCTTTGAGATCGAGCAGATCCTCGACATCAGCATCCAGGTTTCCTCAGCGCTCGATAAGGCCCACGAGAAGGGGATCATCCATCGAGACATTAAGACGGGAAATATCATCCTGACCCATGATGGCTTGGCGAAGATCCTCGATTTCGGACTCGCCAAACTGAATGAAGAACAGTCCTCCACTCCGGACGACCGGAAGACGAGTCCCGGAGTCCCTATTGGGACAACCCTCTATATGTCACCCGAGCAGGTGCGGGCTGAAGAGTTAACACCCCGCACCGACCTTTTCTCTCTCGGAGTCATCATTTATGAGATGGCCACCGGCAGGCTGCCCTATTCGGGAACGACATCGGGGGCTGTCTTTGACGAAATCCTCAACAAGGCCCCCATCAGTCCAGTCCGGATCAACCCACACATTCCCGACGCACTTGAGCACATCATCCTCAAGTGCCTGGAGAAGGATCCCGAACTCCGGTACCAGTCCGCACGCGAGTTACTGGCTGATTTGCGAAGGCTTTCTCGTGACAGTGGCCGTTCGCTCACCGACTCATCGCCGACACTTACCCTGGCCAAGACAAAACCACAGCGTGGACTCAGCTGGCAGCAGACCGCAGCAATCGCGGCACTCCTGTCTGCGTTCTTCCTCGCCTGGTGGATGGGTGTCTTCGATCCCTCTCCAGTGGATGCTTCGGTCGGAGTCATCCCCTTTTCGAACTCGAGCGGAGACGCGAACCAGGAAGCGTTGGCCGACGGACTGACCGAGGATATCGTCGCCCAACTCTCCAAGATCAGTGGCCTGAGTGTCTATCGTTTCCGCGGATTGGAGGAATCTCCCCAGGATAAGGCTGCGGAACTGGGTGTTGCCACTCTACTCGAGGGAACGGTACGCAGGGTGGGTAACAAGATCAGAATCAGCACTCAGTTTACCGAATCGCAGTCCGGACGAGTCCTATGGTCAGAAAACTATGACCAGGAACTCACCGACATCTTCAACCTGCAGACCGAGATCGCCCTTCAGGTCGCCTCAGCTCTCCAGGTCGAACTCCTGCCCGCCGAGAAGACCGAGGTCGAGATCAACCCAACGGACAGTATTGAAGCCTATGACCTGTATCTTCAAGGTCGTTTCCTGAGACATACACAAGAGAATCCTGAAGGCCTCAGACAGGCCGTCGAGTATTTCCGGCAGGCGATAGCCAAGGACAATCAGTATGCCCTCGCCTATGCTGGATTGGCGGAGTGCTATTTCATGCTGGCCAGCATCTATGGTGCGGAGCCCTGGGAGAAGTTCGGGGATGCCGCCCGAAGTGCACTTCAGTACGGAGAGAATCTACCCGAACCCCACGTGGCAATGGGGCTCTGGCTCGATTTCTGGGATGATGACGCCGAAGGAGCAGACGCCGAGTTCCGGCGAGCCCTCGAGATCGATCCTCGACAATCAAACGCCCGACGGGAGTATTCACGATTCCTGATGCGCCGAGGACGGTTCGGGGAAGCTCTCCGGGAGATTGAGAAGGTCCATGATCCCATGTTCGCGGTCACCGTCCACTTGACTCGTGCCGAGATCTACCGCTATCGCGGCCAGTACGATGCCGCTTTACAGGAAGCTCATCGGTTTAGTGAGATTTGGACGGGTAGCGACGAACCGCTGCTCCAAATGGCCCTCTGTTATGCCGCCATGGTGGAATACGAGAAGGCTGAACAGCTAGCGGCGCGGATTTCTCAGGACCACCCTGCCCGGGACCGACTTCTCTCCCTGATCCACCTGCTGCAGGGGCGGATGCAGGAAGCTAAGGTCGCCGCGGATCGACTGATCCTCCTCCAGCCTGAAGTCCCCTTCAGTTGGTGGGTGAGCGGTTACGTCAAGTTGTGGAACGGCGAAAATGCTGCCGCTCAAGCCGATTTCGAAAGGGCCTACCAGTTGAAAGCCACTGATGACCTCAACTGGTGGAGACCCTATGCCACTTACCTTGGGAAGACACTATGGAACCTCGGCGACACACAGAGTGCCAACAGGTTCTTCAATGAAAGACTGGCCGCCGATCAGAACGCCATTGATGCCGGCAGCCAATATCCCGACCTGCTCAAGGACAGGGCTGTCATCTATGCCACTCGAGGTGAGATTGATAACGCCCTTCAGTGGATGCAACGTGCCGTCGACAGCGGCTACCTGCTCTACGACATCGCCGAAAGGGATGGACTTCTGCAGCCTCTCTACGAAGAACCCCGGTTTCAGCAGATGATGCGTGAAGCAGAAAGCCGGGTTGAAGGAATGCGCCGCCGGGCCGAGATCATGGAACGCGACTGGCCCGATGTCCACCCCTGAACCGTATCGAAAGGAACGCAAACGCCGCGCATGCCCCGGAAAGTAACCGTCTCGGTTGCGCTGAAACCTCGCTTGTACCCGAACATAAACGTCTCGCTCGCACAGGACTCTAATCACCCTCAATTCGCGGATGGCGTATGCTAGTCCGGACCGACACACGCCATTTCAGAACGAGTCCCAGGTTAGCGGTTCTTCCCCTTGCCCTTGCCAGGCTTTCCACCACCGTCGCCGCCTCCTGAATCCGAGGTGATCAGACTCAGCGTCACCTCGAACGGCATCCAGTAATCCCCTTCATGTACCGTACTGCCTCCACTCCAGAGCGAACCCACACCTTCACTGGCGATAGTCCATTCGATACAGCCACTCAAATCCTCCGCAACACAGGCCACCCAGAGTTGGTCGCTGTTGGGGTAACCGTGATGAAAGCGAAGGGAATAAAGATCGTTGTCGGGGCCATAACGGAAATTCGCGGTCAGGTTCGCCGGGAGAGTCTCATCAACCGACATGGCCAGCAGCCCTCCAGGCCAGTCCTCTGTTCCCGAAGAGTCTTTCACTATCAGAATCCACTGAACCGCCCCTTCGTAGGTCGTCCCTACCGGGCTCATGGCTGGTAAGCCATCACTTCCCAAATTGAAATCATAGAGAATCGGGCGTCCCACCCAGGGATCCTGGGGCTTGACCGATTCATAGGTGGTAAAACCCAGCGCCCCTGAACTCGAACTGACCCCCACCTTGATCGGGATTCCTTCGAAGCTTTCGCCGTCAACATAGGGCCCACCGTCACTTCGGATCGCGTCACCAGCCGCATCGGCGAAAACGACTCGGGCCGGCAACGGCCTGGAGCGTCCTGCCAGAACTGAGCCGAACACCATAAGGCCGATTATGGAAATCATCAAACTTCTCTTCATAAACATGTTTCAACCTCTCTTTTTGTTGGATTCTGCCTTGGGTTTGAAACCCTTCGGTTGCTGCCCGGGCCTTCAAGCCCCAGCGGTGTCTAAATGGTTGAAGGGAACGTAGCAAACGCCCGGGCTCAAAACCTTACGAACACCTTACGGATTTCTTATGATTTGGACGGGAGAAGGAATTGACCGGAGCATGCCCCCGGGCGATTCAGCCCAAACGGTTCTAAACAGGGGACTTGAAGACGACACATCGCACCCGGGATTGATGACCTGCCGTGAACATCAGTCAGGAATCCGGGATGTAACATTCTGAAGATTCGGACCAGTTGTTAATCTGTCGACTTCCTCTTCGTTTCTTGTTTTTGGGTGACTGTTGATTCAGAAATGATCCCAGATCGGATGCCAACGATCATGAGAAACAGGGTTCTCAGCCTATTCTTCAGCGCAATGTTTTCGACCGGGCCGATTTTCTGCACTGAGACTACTTCCGAGGAGGGCTCCCCTGACCTGAGGCTTGCAGAGCCCGTCGATGCTGTGGTGGCTGACCTTGACAGCTACATTTCCCAGTTCATGGATCAAGAGGCTATCCCAGGAGTTGCGATTGCCTTGCTTCGGGATTCGAGGATTGTATGGTCCGCAGGTTACGGGGTCACCAACACACTCACCCGCGAACCGGTAATCTCCGAGACACTCTTCGAAGTGGCCTCCAACAGCAAAGTGATGACGGCCTACATCGCCCTGCGCCTGGTAGACGCAGGTGAACTCTCGCTCGATACCCCGCTGAACCACTATCTCAAGGACCCGTGGCTTCCGCCCTCTCTCTATCGGGATGTCATCACGTTGCGCCAAGTGCTATCGCACAGTTCAGGGCTCGGACATAACAGCCTCAGCCGTGAGAACCTCTTCGCCCCGGGAAGAGGCTACTCCTATTCCGGGATGGGATATCTCTATCTGCAGCACGTCATCGAAGCGATCACAGGCAGGGATCTTGAGGAGGTCGCGCAGGAACATCTCTTCGTTCCACTCGGCATGCACTCGAGCAGCTATGTCAATGAAGACTCTGAACTGACCTCCCGCACGGCTGGCGGGCACCTCACGGCAGTCGTCCCCTCCCTCTTCTTTGTGGTGCTCTACCTCGCCGCTCTTTTAGTCGTCGCCCTGGTCGGATTTCCAGTATTGAGAATCTGGACAGGCCGATGGACACCGACCCGGCCTATCATGCTGGGCGCGGCCATTACTGCCCTTGTCGTGTCGATGACGCCGCCCTTTGTTGGATTGAGGTGGCTGGGACTCTCAGAATTCGCTTGGGCCATCGCCCTCAGCGGTTTGGCTCTGTTCGCTTCACTCGGTCTCCTTCTGATCGTCGGTCGAAGCGCTGCGAACTGGCTGCTCCCGGCTCGGAAACGGACTCGGGTTGCTGTCCAGATCGCTTGGGGCTTGCTGGCGGTAATCGGCCTGTCGTTCCTCGTCATAAAGACCCGGAATCTACCCATGCCACGCTGGACGCCGGTACCCAGTGGGGCGGCGAGTTCGGTTCGAGCGACAGTCGGTGACATGGCGACGTTCCTTGTCGAGATCTCCAACCCGAGGTTTCTCAATGAAGAAACAGGCCGGCAATTGAGAACATCGCAGGTTCAGCTGAGCGAAGACCTGTCCTGGGGTCTCGGACCAGGCATCCAGCACAGCCGGCAAGGGGACGCACTCTGGCAGTGGGGCCAGCACCTCGACTTTCAAAGCGTGATGATCATCTACCCGGACAGTGGACTTGGTGTCGTCGTGCTCACGAACAGTGATCTGTTCAATCCCGATGTCGCAATCCGAATCGCACACCGGGCAATCGGCGGCCCGATCGAGCCGATTCTCAGGGCTTCCCATACCGAATTTGACTATCGGGAATAGCCGAGTCATCCAGCGACCGAGGCTCGCAGATCAGCGCCGATGAGCGGCGTAGACCCGCATAGAACTCCGTCCCCAACGGGGGTAGCGTAAACCCGCTTAGAACTCCGTCCCCAACTGGCGTAGGGCGTAGGGCGTGGAGGTCCGTACCCACTGGGCCCTTAGTAGCCTGCCGGACTCTGTCCCCACCCCTCCTGTCCGGCATGGCATGAGCAAGTAACCGCACGGAGTCTCCAGAATTGGCCAGGCGAAGTGCTTCTAAACTCGATCTCCCCGCTGGACAGACTGGGGGCCACTGCAGCGGGAGCTCGC
>CP070717.1:4101477-4106108 GCA_020350445.1 Acidobacteriota bacterium
AGGACGGGACGTCCGGTCTTCCTGACCCTGGGTGGTAGGGGAATCGGCGTCTTCGATGGGGTGGAGTACTCGGAAATCCCTGCCCTGCGGCTCACCGGACCCCTGGACATTGTGGGAGCCGGAGACAGTACGAACGCCGCAATCGTGGCGGCCCTCGCTGCCGGGGCTTCTCTGAATGAGGCGGCTCAACTGGCAGTACTGACTGCGGGAGTGACCGTTCAGAAGCTCGGAACGACCGGCACTGCCACCCCGGATGAGATTCTCGCCATTGCCGCCGAACATCGCCGCTGCGACGAATCCTGACCCGTGACCCGCTCGCTTCACCTACCGGGCCATTGACCGACCCCGCGCTTTGGCATTAACATCTCAAGCAAGGGAACGCTTTAACGCATTCTCCTCTGTGCAGACCGGCCAACGTATCGAGTCTCCGAAGGGAGGTCAGCATGAGCGACACGCTTTCGGATATGCGGCGGTTTCTCGATGCCAGTTTCTACAACGGCACCGAGCATTCTCCTCCTGATCTCACGCGTGGGCGCTTTCCATTCGTCACTGTTTCGAGAGAGTATGGTGCTGGTGGACACCATTTGGCGCGGACGCTCCTGGAACATCTCGATGCAATGCCTGAGACTGAACTCCATGGCTGGAAGATCTTTGATCGCGACCTTTGCGAATCCCTGATCGCTGACCCTCAACTCCGCGACAGCATCGATTCTCTCCTGTCTGAGGAGTATCGTACCGAGGTTGAGTCTCTGGTCTACTCGTTGCTGGGCCGGGCTTCCCCCCAACCTGCCGCGATCAACCAGCTGTTCAATTTTATCCGCACACTGGCAACCTTTGGGAAGGTGGTGATCGTCGGTCGTGCAGGTGCGGCCGTTACCGGATCACTGCCACTCGGTGTACACGTTCGCCTGGCAGCACCGCTCGGTTTCAAGATCCATCGGGCACGACTCGACCGAATCTCCAGAGACGAGGCATTGCGGATCGTGAAGCGTAAAGACTCCGCCCGGGCCAAGCTCGTGAAGAACCATTTTCAACGAGATATCACCGACCCCTGCCTTTACGATATGGTCTTGAATACGGAACGGGTTCCCTTTTCCTTCATCGCGGAAACAACGGCCCTGCTGGTCCGGAAACGCTGGAATGAGCGGAAGCTCGAGCCAGCGATCCGGCGCCCCGCCCGCTGAAGCCGGGCGCTCCCCAGTTTTCCGGGTACACATTCATTTGAGAGGAGTCGGGCTGTCAGGCGGATTCAATTGCGGGTCTGGCGCACAACATGCTAGAACCTCTCCTGATAAAGTGTGCTTGAGACGTCATTTCGTTTGAGGAAGAAGGAATGCTGATACCTCTTATTCATGAAGTCGGGATGCGCGATGGTCTGCAGATGGAGCAGAAGATCGTTGAGTTTGACCACAAGGTGCGATGGATTGAAGGGCTGATCGGCTCTGGCATACCGGTCATTCAGCTCGGCTCGTTTGTTCACCCCAAGTATGTCCCCCAGATGGCAGACACCGATGCACTCTTTCGTCATTTCACCGCGAAGGGAGGCAAACGCCCCACCTTTTCAGGGCTGGTTCTCAATGAAAAGGGTATGGAACGCGGCCTCGCCTGTGGTGTGGATCTATTCTGCTTGGGAGTCTCGGCGTCAGAAACCCATTCGCTGAAGAACACCCGGATGCCGGTCATGGAAGCACTGGAGAGGATCCTCGCTATGGCCCGGACGCTGCAGCAGGAAGGTCGGAAGGTCCAAGTCTCGGTCCAGTCGGCCTTCGGATGCGGTTTTGAAGGCCCGATTGCGGAGGCAAAGGTTCTTTCTATTGTTGACGCCTATCTCGAGGCGGGACTCAAGAATATCAGTCTGGCTGATACAGCCGGTCATGCCGATCCGAGGCAGGTTGCTTCCCTCTTCTCCCAGGTCATCAGACGGGGAGACTCGATCGAGTGTACCTGCCATCTTCACAATACCTTTGGCATGGGAATAGCGAACTGCCTGGCAGCATATGATTCAGGAGTCCAAGTCTTCGAATCCGCCTTCGGCGGTCTGGGCGGATGTCCCTTCACAGCGGTCGCCGGAGGTAATGTAGCGACCGAAGATCTGGTTCACATGTTCAGTCGACTGGGAATCGAGACCGGTATCGATCTGGACCCAGTCATCGCAACGAGTCGAGAAGCCGCCGACCAGCTCGAACATGACCTGCCGGGCTGCGTCTACAAAACCGGCCCGATCAGTTTCCAGCAAGCTTAGAACAGGAAGAACAGGAATGAACGCACTATCCGGAGTCAGAGTACTGGACCTCACCAATGTTCTATCGGGGCCCTTCGCCACGCTGCACCTCGCGCTCTGCGGAGCCGAAGTCATCAAGGTTGAGAATCCCGTCGATGGAGACCTGGCACGAAAGCTGGGGAATGTACCCAAATACAATCAGCAGTTGATGGGTACCAGCTTCCTTGCCCAGAATGCCAACAAGAGGTCGATTACCCTCAATCTCAAAACGACGGAGGCGAAGGAAATCCTGCTCAAACTGGTTGAAAGCGCCGACGTGGTGGTCGAAAACTTCCGGCCCGGAGTCATGAAACGCCTGGGCCTCGACTATCCAGTCTTGAAGGA
Organism: Acidobacteriota bacterium; assembly: GCA_020350445.1. Classification (GTDB taxonomy): domain Bacteria; phylum Acidobacteriota; class UBA6911; order RPQK01; family JAPXNP01. The sequence goes on from CP070717.1 coordinate 4,104,083, forward strand.
GGCGAACGAAAAGCTGATTTACTGCGCGATCTCGGGCTTTGGCCAGACTGGACCCGACGCGCTGAAACCCGCCTACGACCAGATCATCCAAGGGCTTTCCGGGGTGATGGCTGTCAATGGGGATGAGCGGCTCAATCCCTTGCGCACAGGATTTCCCGTCTGCGATACCGTAGGAGGGCTCAACGCCGCATTTGCGATTCTTGTGGCGCTCTTCTACCGCGAAAGAACGGGAATCGGGCAGTTCATCGACGTCGCATTGCTGGATTCGATCATGCCCCTGATGGGCTGGGTAGCGGCCAACTGGCTGATTGGAGGAAAGCCTCCGGTTCTGATGGGAAATGATAACTTCACCGCCGCTCCCTCAGGGGTGTTCACGACTCGGGACGGACACATCAACATCGCTGCCAACAAGCAGGAGCAGTGGGAAGCCGTTGCCGATATCGTCGGTCTACCCGAGTTGAAGTCCGATCCCCGCTTTGCCGAGCGCGATACCCGCAAAAAGAACAGAAAGGAACTGACTCCGCTGCTCGAGGAAAGACTCTGTCTCGAGACGACGAAACACTGGGTCAAGGAGTTCAACGCTCGAGGGGTACCCGCCGGAGAAATCCTGACGATGCAAGAGGCTCTCGCCGCACCCCAGGTCGAGCACCGGAATACCTTCACTCAGATCGAGGAGACGGGGCTCGGAGAGCTCCCTCTTTTCAACCTGACGGCCAAGTTCGAAAAGACACCCGGCTACGTTCAGCAGCCGCCACCACGACTCGGGGCACACACGCGGGAGGTCCTCAGCGAGTTGGGATACACCGAAGCCCAAGTCGACTCCTTCAAAGAGGCCGGAGTCATCTGATTCAGCGAAGCGATCATCGCCTGAAGAAGTCCACCCGGGGGATGTGACCGCCCGTTCTGTTCAGGCGCTGCGTTCGGCAACCACGCGCTCGCGGACATAGGGGATCAGCCCACCAGCGTCGACAACCGCTTGCTTCGTCGCAGGGAGCGGCTTCACAGGGAATCGCTTTCCCGTCGTTCGATTCAAAACAGAATCCGGCCCAACTTCCAGATCGTCACCCAGATCGGCTTCGATATCCGGGCACGTCACGGTCGGTAGGCCCAGATTGACGGCATTCTGGAGGAAGATGCGGGCGAAGCTCCTGGCAACAACGATCAGTCCATGTCCCTTCAGCGTCGAAGCAGCCTGCTCACGAGATGAACCGCTGCCGAAGTTCTCGTCGGCAACAATCACACTGCCCCGCTCAATCTGGCCCGAGACGAGCTGCCGGTTAAACTCTGCGTCATCGGCAAAACAGAATTGGGGCGTCTCAGAAGGAAGCACGGTTGCCATGAATCTTCCGGGATAGATGATATCGGTCGAAATATCTTCTGCGAGCTTGTAGACAACCTTTCCCATTTACCTGTCTCCCTCGGTCGGGTCGCTGATCACACCCTGGACGGCGCTGAAGGCCGCCACCTCGGGCGAACAGAGATAGACCTCTCCGTTTGGATTCCCCATCCGTCCCTTGAAGTTTCGATTCGTCGTCGAGAGTGCCACCTCACCATCGCCCAGGGCACCCTGGTGAACACCCAGGCAGCATCCACAGCCCGGGTTCATGATCGTCGCACCCGCTTCCATCAAATCGCTGAGGTATCCCCTCTTGAGCGCTTCCTGGTAGATTCGAGCAGTCGCCGGAAAGACCAGCATCCGAACACCGTCGGCTACCTTCCTGCCCTTCAGGATTCGGGCGGCGATTTCCAGATCGTCGAGTCGCCCGTTCGTACAGGACCCGATCACAATCTGATCGATCGGTCTACCGGCCTGTTCCGCCACGGCCGTGACATTATCCACCCGGTGGGGGCAGGCCACCTGGGGTCTGAGCGTGGAAACATCCACTTCTACGACCTGATCGTAGACCGCATCGGGATCGGGTGTCACCGAATCAATCGCCCCCTGCACTCCAGCAACCTCTCGCAGGTACCGCTAGGTTTCAGCATCTCCGGGAACAATACCCGCCGTCGCTCCAGCCTCGACCGA
>CP070717.1:4106208-4118934 GCA_020350445.1 Acidobacteriota bacterium
GGGAGCCGCCTTCGGCGACTACGACAATGACGGTGATCTAGATATCGTAGTCGTTCGCATGAACGGGACTCCCGTTCTACTGCGGACCGACAGGAGAGACAAGAATCACTGGATCATGCTTAGGATAAGCGGCGATCCGTCCAAAAACCGGGATGGACTCGGCACAAAGGTGCGTGTTTTTACAGCCGGCTTAGCCCAGGTCCGCGAAGTGAAGCGGGCCGGGTCAATCTACTCGGCCAGCGATCCCCGTGTCCATTTCGGCCTGGGAGCCAGTGCGCAGGTTGAGAAGATCGAGATCCGCTGGCCCGATGGGAGGACTGAGGAATTCAAGAGTATTCCCGCCGATCAACACTACACCATCGATCGTCGACAGGGAATCGAAAAGGGATTCTGAACCTGATCCATCAGTCTGCCGGGGGTGTCAACCGGGACGCGGTAGCGAAAACCGGATTTTCATTCTCATCTGCTATGTTAGTCGGGTGAGAAGGATCCAATCTCGGGGGTGGATGTAATGCCTGTCAGTCGCCGGTTTCTCTTTCTGTTTCTCTTCCTGTCCTTGCTGTTTCTAATGGCGTCATGTGGCTCCGATATCGACTCAAGCAGCGTGCGGAACGACACCAACCCGGTTCCCAGTGACGTCCGACCTGAATCGGTATCGGGGAGGTTTGGCGGTGTACTGAGGTATCCCCTGCCTGGGGAACCAGAAACGTTCAACCCCCTCGCTGCCCGAGAGTCGCGCTCTCGTTTGATCTCCCATCTGACAAACGCAACTCTCCTGGAATTTGACCCGGTTACCCAGACTATTCAGGCCGGGGTGGTCAAGAGTTATAACTGGCTGGACCAGGACCAGACCCTGCACATCGCCCTGCGAGAGGGGGTGAAATTCTCGGATGGAGTCGATCTGACAACAGAGGATGTGCTGTTTACTTTCGAACAGATCTTCAATCCAGCTTCCAACAACGTCTTGAAAGACACGCTCCAGATTGACGGATCCCGTATCGAGGTCACACCCCTCGGCCCCCTAGAGGCGGAGATCAGATTCCCAAAAGCCTATTCTCCCGGCCTTTACCTCCTGACAACCGTTCCCCTTCTCCCCCGGCACTGTTTCGAGCCGCTTGACGGTCCGATCGAGGAGTATTGGACCCTTGATACACCAGCGGATCGATTTGCAGGCCTCGGTCCTTTCCAGCTTGCGAGCCATGAGCCGGGACGACGGACAACCCTGAGATTCAACCCGCATTACTGGAGAACCGACAGTGAGGGCAGCCGTCTGCCCTACCTGGACGAGATTGTCTTTGAGTATATCGAAGACCGGAATACGCAGATCCTACGACTCGAGAGTGGTGACCTGGACTTGATCGAACAGGTAATCCGGCCCGAGGACCTGCGCCTCCTCGAAGCTTCGCCAACCATCGATACGGTTGATGCAGGTCCTTCCGCCAATCTCATCTTCTTTTGGTTCAACCAGAACCCGGTCGACTCCGCGGATTCCGGCTCTACTGCACATCAGCGTGAATGGTTCTCAAATCTGAAGTTCCGCCGGGCAATCAGCTGTTTAATCAGTCGCGAGACGATTATCAGGAACATTTTTCTTGGCCTGGCTTCTGAAGCATCCGGGATAATCCCTGCTTCAAATTTGAACTGGTTCACCAGAGAGCTCGAAACGTTCCGCTACGACCCTGAGCGGGGTCGGGCCCTGCTGCGCGAAGCAGGGTTCACATGGGAAGAGGGGGGACAGAATAGGGTACTCCTGGATGGCATTGGGCGCCCAGTTGAGTTTGAGCTCTTGACCCGCGCTGACGAAGTCCTTGGAAATATTGCAGCGGTTATCCAGCAGGATCTTGCGGAGGTCGGAATTCGGGTTTCGATCCGTCAGGAAGAGCTCCGCGCTGCGATCGGTCGTATCATGGGAACCCGAGACTATGATTCGGCCCTGATGAATCTGGAGTTTCCGACGGAACCGGCTGACATGAGGAGCGTACTGATGTCCTCTGGCTCGATGCACATCTGGAACCCCTCCCAGGAGCGGCCGGCAAGTCAATGGGAGGGTCGCGTTGATGACCTGATGCGGCGCCAGGTTGAGGTCTCCGATCACAAGGAGCGGTTCGAACTCTTTCGAGAGGTTCAGAGCATTCTGGCAGATCAGGTTCCGTTCACACCACTCGTAAACCGCAACGTGCTGGTCGCCAAGCGGAAACAGATTGCCGGCCTCGAAGTCGCACTAGTCTTCCCCTATTCGTTGAGCCGTGCCTGGCAGATCTACCACGCAGACGACCAATGAGAGGCTCCATGGTTCGATTCATCGGACGCCGTCTTCTGGTGTCGCTCCCGGTACTCTTCCTGCTCTCCCTGCTGGTGTTCCTTTTGTTCAAGCTGATTCCGGGAGACTACCTCTCAGAAATGGAGTTGAATCCTTCGGTTTCGAAGCAGCAGATTGACGACCTGCGACAGGAACTTGGCCTGGATCGAAGTCTACCCGAACAGTACCTCCTCTGGATGGGAAACCTGGCGACCGGGAAGCTTGGCTACTCATTCAGTCAACGGAGACCTGCCGCCGACCTGATCTGGGAGAGACTCCGGGGCACGGCACAACTGGCGCTCGGGGCATTTCTGCTTATCGGACTGGTGGCCATTCCACTGGGCGTGATCGCTGCACTTCGGGTCGGCAGCTGGATCGACAAGACGATACTCTGGGGCTCGCTGATCGGCCTGTCGCTGCCTACCGTTCTGGCAGCCGTTGCCTTTCTCTACCTCGCTTACTGGACCCGCTGGGTACCGATTGGCGGATCGGATTCCTTCCTCCATATGGTCTTTCCTACACTCACGTTGGCCCTGCCGGCTGCCAGCTTCTTCGTTCGGACGACGCGGCTCGAACTCATCGACGCACTCAATCAGCCTTACATTACGGCGGCAGCGGCAAAGGGGCTCCCACAGTATCGAATTGCCTGGCACGCCTTTCGAAACGCAGCCAACCCACTGATCTCGCTCGGCGGGTTGACGGTGGGAGGATTGTTGAGTGGTGCGGTCATTGTGGAGAAGGTTTTCAGTTGGCCAGGACTCGGATCCCTGACCGTGGATTCAATTCTGAATCGTGACCTTTTCGTGGCTATCGACTGTGTCCTGATTTCGGCCCTAATGGTTATCCTGGCCAACCTTGCTGCCGATCTCCTCATGGCCATCAATGATCCGCGAGTGAGGCAGCAATGAAACGCTCCGGCCTGCTCTTTATCTGGATCACCCTGGGAATGGTCACTGCCGGAGCGATCTTCGCCCCGTTTCTTGCTCCCTATCAACCCGAGGATCAGGCCCGCGACTTCTTCTATGCTCCGCCCACTGCAGTGCACTTTTTCGATGAACAGGGTTCCTTTTCAGTCCGGCCATTCATTTACGACTACGCGAGAATCTCTGATCGTCCCCTCTATCGTGCAACGCAGGAGAAGCTATTCCTGGAGTTCTGGGTGGAAGGCGCTGAATACCGGTGGCTTGGAGCGACCTGGGACCGACACCTGTTTGGGGTGAGCGCCTCAAAGAAGCCGGTCTTCCTTCTGGGTTCGGATTCGCTTGGCCGCGACCAGCTCTCACGATTGCTGTACGGCATGCGTTTCTCCCTTGGCGTGGGACTGGCAGGAATCCTGTTCACCCTGCTGGTGGGTGTCGGCCTGGGATCGCTCGCCGGGTACGCGGGGGGTATCGTTGACACCCTGGTGATGCGGACCTGTGATCTCTTCCTCTCACTCCCGGGGCTCTTCCTGGTCCTCGGCCTACGGGCGGTTGTCCCACTGGAGATCTCGACGGCGACCACATTCTGGCTGATCGTTCTGATCTTCACTCTGATCGGCTGGGGGTCGGTGACTCGGGTCATCCGAGGACAGGTCCTGACCTTGAAAGAGCGCCAGCACGTCTTAGCGGCGAAGGTCATCGGAGCCTCGGACTGGCGTGTCCTGATCCACCACATCCTGCCCTTAACCTCGAACTATCTAGTCGTGCAGGCGTCGGTTCTTCTACCGCTGTTCATCCTGGGGGAAATCACTCTGTCTTTTCTGGGTGTTGGAGTCCAGGAGCCAGGAGTCAGCATGGGGACACTACTCAATACGGCGACATCCCTCCAGGCGCTCGCTCAGTTCAGATGGTTGACTGCACCGGTTGTTGTGATCTTCCTGACAGTCCTGTCTTTCAATCTCCTTGGTGAACGACTCAAGGCGCTGGATCGTGTCCGAGCTCGCTGGTGGTAAGCTCGAACACTAGACCCCCCGAGCATCGGCTCCCCAGAGGATTTTGTGCAGCTGCAACTGCATCCGTACCGTCAGGCCATCTTCGAGAATCCATTCGGCCAGTTCCCTGGGGCTGACTCCTTCCCACACGGGAGAGAAGAGGACGGTGTGGCGCTCCGACAACCGGTACCGCTGATTGACCTCGCAAGCCCATTCGTAATCCTCGCGTGAAGCAACAACGAACTTGATCTGATCCTGCGGGCGGAGCTGATCGAGGTTATCCCAGAGATTCCGATCAGACATCCCACTTCCGGGACACTTGATGTCATAGATCAGGGCCGCTCTCGAATCGACACCCCGGATATCACGATGCCCACCCGTTTCAATGAGGACTTCCCAACGCCCATCCAGCAACGCCGTCACGAGAAGATGGACATTTTTCTGCAGTAACGGCTCCCCGCCGGTGACCTCGACAAGCCGGGTCGGGAAACCTTCGAGTTTTCGAACGATTTCATCGACCGACATTCGAGTGCCCTCATGGAAGGCATACTCGGTATCACACCAGCTGCAGCGCAGATCGCACCCGGATAGCCGTACGAAGGCACAGGGTAAACCAGCGTAGGAGGATTCCCCCTGAATGCTGAAGAAGATCTCGTTGACAACCAGTGTTTTGTTCATGTCCAACCTAGGGATTATAGACGATTCGAGAGAATCTCCCCCGAGACGAGAACCGCCTGACAGCATAATTCGGTATGCTAAGATTTGTTCGATTCTGGCCAAAATTGAGGAGTTAGTGGAGAAATGAAAGCCATATTCTTCAGGCTGGTGACAGCCCTAATCGTCTTGGTGCTTGCCTGCCTTGCCGGGTTTGCCGGTGTGAGCAAGGAAATCGAACTCGAGTACAAGCAGCAATATGAAAACCGGACTGTCTTTCTGAAGCAGCCGATTCGTGGACTTGAACAGACCCTGCATGTCCGGGGCAACATCCTGGTTCCGGACCAGTCCAACCTGGGGAGTCCTCTGACCTTTCGGGTCGGTGAGCAGGTGCGAGTTACCAAGATCGACTTTAAGGATTCCGCCATTGAGTTTGAAGTCGCCTCGACTGACCTCAGTCGAAAAGCCAAATATATCTTTGCGTTCGGACAATCGCTGACTCACTCATTTCAGGGCCGTCCCAACTTCGACTCAGCACTGGATGAGTCCTTTACCCAGGGGCTGACCTACCAGGATATCGATGCTGCGAAAGAAGGCTACGTCCGTACGCAATTCAGCCGACAGGCCCGACAGTTCACTGACACGACCGGACTCGCTGAACGGGATGTCATGGAGGCAATGCTCAGTGAGAATCCGATCTTCAACCAGCTGAAGACTGAACATGACCAGGCTCAGAGACGCTTGGCGACGGTCGAAGCACAGTTGAAGGAAGAGACGACCACCCGGGGAAGCCTGGAAACTGAGGTCCGAGAGATCCGTCGGCAGTTGACAGATGAACAGAACACGAACCGGACCCTTCGGCAGGAGCGTGACCAGATCGCGGGCCGACAGGCCACACTTCAAAAGGAACTCGATCAGCTCAAGGATGCCAACCGCAAAATCCAGGAGCAGGTGGAGAGCGTCGCCGGCAACCTCAACGTCCAGATGAACTCCAATGAGCAGCTCGGCCAGCAGGTCTCATCCTTGTCTGAGACGCTCGAAAAGTTGTCGAAAGAGCGGAACCAGCTGAATACCCAGGTAAGTTCACTGAGCCAGGAATTGACGGGAGTGCGTGGTGAACGCGATCGTCTCACCCTCGACCTTGATGCGGCCCAGCGCAAAGTCACAAGTCTTCAGTCGAACCTTTCGGCCTTGACTTCGAACAAAGACAGCCTCGAATCGAAATACGTTCAGGTCACCCAGGAAAAGGAGAGTCTGGAACTGGCAGAATCGCTCGAAGAGTCGATTGTTCTGAGAGGGCGACGTGAACCCTCGGACGACGGGACACAGTACGTGGGAGACCTGTTCCTCCTCAATCAGAAGGTAGGGAATCTGGTCGCGAACGTTCCCGACAGCCCTGAGATACCAGTCTCCGCGACGGTCACGATCGATTCGCCGAATACAGTTCAGTTCAGTGAAGAAGAACGCCACCTCTATGGGGCCCTCGGAGATTCGGTCAGCGTTGATCTGTCATGGGTGTCTCCTTCAGGAAACCTCGAAGCGGTACTCGTAGATGGAGAGAGTCTTCGTTCGATCGCTCCCCGAGAACAGGCAGAGTGGGAGTGGAATCTTCGCGGGTCTCCCAGCGGGGTCGAGCCAATGATCCTGAAGGTTCAGCTCATCAACCGGGATCAGCATCGCATTCGAGTGCACGAACAGGACTTTGAAGTGGGTTCAGCCGGACTATTGACCGGACTTCCCCAGGGATTCTCTCTGCTGTCTCTAGGGATAGGCTTTGTTGCCGGGATCGTAGTACTCGGAGTTATCGCCTCATTCCGCAGAGGGTCCAAGCCTGGACAGCGAGGCGGGAATAGTCGCAGGCGCTACTCTGCTTCGAAAGAACTCTAACGATCGTGTGACTCTCGGGCAACGGATTCGGGCGGTAACTCCTGCTGCTCTTTCGTCAGCTGGTACCCGTTTTCCTTGAACTTCTTACCCTCTTCATTGAGCTGGGGATCCTCGTCATTCGGCTGAGGGATCCCGGAATGACAGAAGAGACACTTCTTGCCGGTGTCCTTCTTATACTTGAGTGTCCCCTCAACGGGGAGGCTGATCAGCAACCAACAGGAGGCGATCAGAACCACTGCACTCAATAACGTAGCGTACCGTTTCATCAGTGTCTCCGGGCAGATCGACACATCCCTGGGGTGTAACCTGCTCCACACTCAGTATAACCCGATTCCCGAATGCTATCATTGGGAGGTGCCAAGCCAGAAGGAGAGAGAGCAGCAGCGAATCAGCGAAATCCTGAAACGACTCGAGGAGCGTTTCCCCGATGCCGAATGCGCACTGACCCACCGCAGTGCGTTCGAGCTACTGATGGCAACGATTCTCTCGGCGCAGTGTACCGATGAGCGGGTCAATATGGTGACTCCGGTACTCTTTGCCCGCTACCCTGGACCCGGGGAACTCGCTCAAGCTGACATGGAGGAACTCCAGGAGATCATCCGCAGCACCGGGTTCTTCCGCAATAAGGCGAAGAGTCTTCGAGGTGCAGCTGAGAAGATTGCCCACCATTTTGACGGCGAGGTTCCCCAGACAATGGACGATCTGTTGACGTTACCCGGCGTGGCTCGAAAGACTGCAAACGTCGTGTTGGGGACATGGTACGGGATTGCCGACGGGGTTGTCGTCGATACCCATGTCAGAAGGCTCTCTCAACGCCTCGGTCTGACCCGACAGAAGGAACCTCAGAAGATCGAACGCGACCTGATGAAGAAGATCCCCCAAGACGAATGGATCGCCCTCTCCCATCGCTTGATTCACCATGGACGGCAGACTTGCAAGTCACAGAAGCCCCGTTGCGAAGAGTGTTCGCTCGCCGAGTTGTGTCCACATGCACAGCGCTGAGATGAGGTCAGGCCTTCAGCTCTTCCAGAACTCGTAGAAGTGTCCCAGCGGCCCACTCCCCTTCCCGAGAGGAAGCGCCTGCTGGAGGGCGCGGCTGACGTAGACCTTCGCCTCTCTCAGAGCCCCACCGACATTCCGCCCACGTGCCAGAAAGGCAGTGATCGCGGCGGCAAAAGTACAACCGCTGCCATGCGTGTCGGTGGTCTCCACCCAGGGTCCGTCCAGATGACTGAACCTGCTGCCATCGTAATGGAGATCGATCGCCCGGCTCTGATCCGTTCGATGGCCTCCCTTGATGACAACATGCCGAGGCCCCATTTCGGCAATCGCGGCGGCCGCCGCCTGAATCTGCTGCTCGGTCTGAAGAGACTCACCGACCAGCATCCCGGCTTCGTGCAGGTTCGGGGTCACGATCAGGGCAAGAGGGAGCAGTCTCTGGATCAGGGCGTCGACAGCTTCGGCACGGATTAAAGGATCTCCGGAGGTTGCAACCATCACCGGATCCACCACAAGATTCGGAATTCCAACTTCATTGACCGTCTCGGCCACAGCTTCGATCGTGGCGACACAACTCAGCATCCCAGTCTTCGCTGCATCGACACCAATATCATCTGCTACCACCCGGATCTGGCTAACGATCAGCTCGACAGGAAGATCCTGGACAGCATGGACCTTACAGGTATCTTGAGAGGTAATAGAGGTGATCGCTGTCATCCCGTGAACGTGAAGTGCCCCGAAGGTCTTCAAGTCCGCCTGGATTCCAGCACACCCCCCGCTGTCAGACCCCGCAATGGTAAGCGCTCGCGGGATGTTAGCTCGTTCTGAAGACCTGTTTTCCATACAACACATATGATACTCTAGCCCTTGATAACTGGATGATATGCCAGGTTCCAAATGGGAAACCGATTGAGTTTCAGTAGGAGGGAAGATGGCACAGAGTGGAGAGAAATTTCTTTACTTTTTGATCGGCGGCTTCGTGGGCGCTTCAGTGGCACTTTTGTTTGCGCCGAAAACTGGCGAAGAAACCCGCCAACTGTTGGAAAGCAAGTACCGGACCGGTACTGAAGAACTCAATCGTCGAGTTCGCTCAGGTCGCGAATACATCACGCATGCCAAAGAGGACCTCACCGAGCGGGTCAGTGGCACAGTGGACCGTGGGCGTGAAGTAATCGCAAAGCAGAAAGACCAGATCAGTTCTGCCATCGAAGCCGGCAAGAAGGCCTACGACGAAGAGAAGGCAAAACTCGAGTCCAATCCAGAAGAAGCATAGCATAGCGAGGAGCCAAGGTGACGGTTGACATCTTGCTGATCATTTTCGTTGGGGTCACAGCCATATCGTTCCTCGTTCAGGCGGTGTTTATCTGGAGGACAATGAAGTCGGCAAAGAGTCTGGTCGACAGCGTCTCCAAATCTACGGCCGACATCGAGGGGGATGTCCGTCAAGTGGTCGGACAACTTCAGGAGGTCACGATCGGACTGGAACACGTTCGCCGCTCTTTCGAAGAGATTGGCGACAGAGCTGTCGTGGTGAATGAGATGTTCGATGCGCGCGCGAAGGATGTCGATCACCTGATGCAGAAACTCGTCGATGTGGGAACCCGTCAGGCAGACCGCATCGACGAAGTTGTCGCTGATACGGTCTCAAAATTCGAACAGACGACCGGGATGATTCAGTCCGACATACTTCGTCCGGTCGTTGAAATAGCCTCGCTGATCCGAGGGCTCAAGACGGGGGTGGACTACCTCTTTTCCAGGCGTCAGTCGCGGGTCGATGACGGAGAATACAACGACGACGATATGTTCATTTAGTTCACAGTGATCCTGCTACAGGGGCCTGAAAAGGACTTCGATTAGAGCCCCCATCGAAGCAGGATGCTTCCCCAAGTGAATCCTGCTCCGAAACTAGCCAATACGACCAGGTCTCCCTTCGAGAGGCTTCCCTTCTCCTGGTACTCGAACAGGCAGATCGGTATCGTTGCGGCGGTGGTGTTCGCATACCGATCGATATTTACCGCAATCTGTTCGTTTCTCAACTTGAGGCGATCGGCCGTCGATTTGATGATCCGCATATTGGCCTGATGCGGCACGAAGAGCTTAATGTCCTGAGGATCGATATCATTCCTTTTCAAAAGGTCGGCTGAAACATCCGCCATGTACTTGACGGCGTACTTGAAGACAGTTCGGCCATCCTGATGTACATAGTGTTCCCGGTTCTGGATCGTTTCGATAGAAGGAGGTTTTCGGCTGCCACCGGCTGGCATCTTCAGGTAGGGCCCCCCGGAACCATCCGCGCGCAGTATGAAATCGACGATGCCAATTCCTGCCTCGGCAGCTGGCTCGAGTAACACCGCTCCAGCTCCATCACCAAAGAGAACGCAGGTAGCCCGATCCTGGGGATCGACGATACTCGACATGACGTCGGTCCCCACAACGAGGACCTTCTTGCAAGCCCCAGTTTCGATGAACTGAGTTCCGCACGCCAGGCCGTAAAGGAATCCCGAACAAGCGCCCGACAGGTCGAAGCCCCAGGCATTCTTGGCTCCGAGTCGGTCCTGGATCAGGCAAGCCGTCGAGGGGAACATCATGTCGGGTGTAACCGTTGGGACGATGATGAGATCGATCTCTTCGGGATCGACACCGGCTCTTTCCAGACAACGCTGCGCTGCGATCGTGGACAGATCACTGTTACTCTGCCCTTCGGCTACAAATCGCCGTTCACTGATTCCGGTTCGCTCCCGGATCCATTCATCCGAGGTTTCAACAATTGACGCCAGATCTTGATTCGTAACGCGCTTCTCCGGCACGTACATTCCGAGCGACGAAATATATGCTCGAGTCTTCCTCACTCTGCTCTCCTTACTGCTCCACGACTTCGACATGAGAAGGGATATCGAGTTTGAATCTTCGATCAGGGATTTTGGGATTCAAACGGATATCCGTCAAGCGGTACTCGTTCCGCTGTCCAATGGGTTCCACAACTGTGAGCTGGCTGATCAAGAGATCATTTCTCGAAACTTCCAGCAAGAGGTAAGCGAACTCCGGGTGAGGCACCTTGGGGACTAGCCGCAAGGACACCATACCGGGCCGCTGGGTCTCTGTGATTTCCTCAGAAACCTCGAAATCTCGCCCTATATTCCCCCTTCCAAGCAGAAAGAGCAGTGGCGAATCACTGTTCTCCAGGTCCAGGTCAGACACCAGTACCTGACGCTCATCAGGGACATAGAAGAAGGCTTTCTCACCATCCGCAACAAAATACTTTCGGACGGGTTCCTTATACTCCCAGTACATCCGGCCCGGCCTTTTCATCAGCACGATGCCGCTCTCGGTGAATTCAATCCCGTGATCTTCGAACCGCTGCTGGAATTTCGCTTCAAAGCTCGAAATCGAGTCGTAACGGCTCTGCAACTGGGCTACGAGTTCTGACATTTCAGCCCCGCCAGCCAGTGAGAGGCCCACGAGGGGCAGCACAGCAGCCCGGCTCCCGGGATCCGGCGCTGTGAAAGTCTTGAACAGGATCAGGAACACACCGCTTGTGATTGCTGCATCGGCGACATTGAAGGTCGGCCAGGCAAAAGCGTCCTTCCAATGGAGGGTGATGAAGTCAAAGACGTAGCCATGCATGAGCCGATCGACGAAGTTGCCCAGAATTCCACCCATGAGCAGACCCATTGCCAGGAACAGGAGTCGTTCTTCGACGGGGGTTCGCAAGACATAGTAAACGACAACACCAACCGCAACGAGAGCGATCGCTCCCAGCAGAGTAGCTTTCCACTCCGATTCGAGATTGTGCAGCATGCCGAACGCGATACCTTCATTCCGCACGTACTGGATCGTCAGGAATCCGTCCACTACAGGGTAGTTGTGCAAGGCGAAGGTATTCTTGACCCACCACTTCGATAGGAGATCGAGTGCAAATACACTAAAGCCTATTAGAAACGACAATATCCGCATTAGATAATCTACAAGGGATTCCGCAGAGGGGCCGGTTCAGCGCAAATTGAACTGAACCTCGATTGTGGCCAGTACGTCAACAGGCCGTCCGTTCAGGGTCCCGGGACGAAACTTCCAATTCGTCGCTATTTCCTCGATTGCCTTCTCCTCCAATCCGTACCCGAGGCCTCTCAAGACCTTAAAATCGGTAACGGTACCGTCCTTTCGGATGATCGCCTGCAGCAATACGACACCCTGTGCCTTCGCCTTGATTGCCTCATCCGTATAACTTGGTACCGTCTGTGTTACCGGGATTGGATTGGTGACACCGCTTCCCAGAGTGTAAACTCCGTCACCTGCACCGGCTGCGGGTCCATCCCCGCTCGACATCCCACTGCCCTGCCCGGATACGCCCTGACCACGACCCGGAGGTGCGGTGATGTCACCGATATTCAGGTCAGCGGCGATTTCATCCAGAATCTGTGGAGTATCCAGAATTTCGTCGCGAGTGATCGGCTCGGGCTCATAAGGCGTCGGATCGGGAATCGGGACCAGAACCGGCGTCGGCTTGGGTACAGTCTCCTTCGGTTTAGGCTGAGGAATCTCGGGCTCCGGCGGCCCGCCACCCTTCGGAAGGGATGGCAACGCCAACTGCTTGAGTACGAGCACTTCCTCAGTCGGAATAAAGACCTGTCTGCCGAAGAAAGGAAACATGAACAAGAAGAGAAAGATGTGAAGCAGAAGAGCCAGCACAGCAGCAACCACCAGCGGGCGGTTGTTCGAGAACTCTTCACTGAAGACGTTGAGGGGATCATCGGCGACACCGACGCGCTCGGTCTCCCTGACTTTCAGGGCAAGCAGACCCTCGATAAAGTCTCTGAATCTCTCCAGAAAAGCCTTTCCTTCAACGGACATCTATGAGTATTCCTGTGAAAACTGCCATTTTACGGAGCCAAAAGCGGTGGGTCAACTCAGCCACCCTGACTCAATACTTGACGAACCCGCTCGGAAAAAGTGTCACATTCGAAGCCAAAAGTCCTCG
>CP070717.1:4119034-4129568 GCA_020350445.1 Acidobacteriota bacterium
CTTCACGACAGCCAACAACAAGCTCCAGGCCTGGCCGATCAAACAGGGAACAAAGGCTCCCCAGGCGGCCGGTCAGATTCATACAGATATGGAGAAAGGCTTTATCCGCGCTCAGGTGGTTGAGGCATCCGAGTTGTTGGCTGAGGGGAGTGTTCAATCACTCCATCGGCATGGCCGGGTCCGGACTGAGGGACGGGATTACGAAATTCGCGAAGGGGACGTTGTCGAGATTCTCTTCTCACCTTGAGTCCTCCGGAACCGCCGCTTCTCTCCCAAACCGGGGCTTCAAGCCAGCCCGGTGAACTCATGTCATAATGAGAGCCCATGCCAGCTGGGGAAGAGCGTGAGAGTGAAAAACCACAGAACCTGCTCCTGAAGACCTTTCAGGCCTTCCGCTACCGAGACTTCCGGCTCCTCTGGTTCGGTGCCTCCACTTCGACCACCGGTTCCTGGATGCAGCTGACAGCGCAGTCCTGGGTTGTTCTTCAGTTAACAAACTCTGCTTTCTACCTGGGACTGGTTGGGTTTCTGGGTCAGCTTCCAATCATCCTCTTCACTCTGCTTGGGGGAGTCTTTGCTGACCGCTTCGATCGCAGAAAACTGCTCCTCGGTTCGCAGTACATCCAGACTGCTGTAGCGATAATCCTGACCATCCTGGTTCTGCTCGATCAGATTGCCATCTGGCACTTCCTCGTGCTGGTCTTTGTTGCTGGCTGCGGCCAGGCGTTTGGTGGGCCAGCTTACCAGGCCCTGATTCCCGGGCTTGTCAAGCGTGAGGATGTCCCGAACGCGATTGCGTTGAACTCGATCCAGTTCAACCTGGCCCGGATGATCGGGCCGGTTCTTGCCGGACTTGCGTTCGCTTCACTGGGTGCCGCGTTCTGCTTTGGCGCAAATGCGGTTTCCTTCCTGGCCGTCATCGTCTCGCTGCTGCTGATTCGCGCCACTTTCATTCCTCCGAAGACAACTGAAACAGTGCTGGTTCAGATCAAACAGGGTTTTCGTTACATCCGCGGACAGGGCGAAATCTGGAAACTCACGGTCCTCGGCTTCATCAGCACTTTCTGCGGAGTCCCGCTGTTGACCTTGCTTCCGGTCTTTGCGAGAGATGTCTTCGACCTCCAGGCCACCGGCTATTCCATCATGATGGCAATCTCAGGAGCCGGATCGATCACAGGTGCGCTTCTCTACGCCATGATTTCGAACCGCCTGCAGCAGGGCAAGTTCGCACTTTGGGTCCAGCTCATCTTCTCAGTTCTGCTCTGCCTTTTCGCCCTCTCCCCGAACCTGATCCTCTCGTGCGTGCTCCTCTTCCTATCAGGTGGATGCCTGATCAGCCTTTTCGCCTCCATCACGTCGCTGGTTCAGCTTGCAACGGCTGAGGAGATGCGGGGTCGGATCATGAGCATCTTCATGCTGGCATTTCGGGGAGGGATGCCCCTCGGGGACCTGACCGCCGGCTTTCTCGCGTCGAGAATCAGCCCTTCGGTCGCCCTGATTGCCCTAAGTCTGGTCCTGGCCTCGGTCGCCTCCGGTTTCCTCCTTTCCGGGAGCGGCGTCAAGAAGTTGTGAGTCGGTATAAGGTACAATCAAGGCGGTTTCAACCGATTCACCCTAAAATCGGTTAAAGGCATCAGTACCGATACCAGCGGACATACGGGATCATCGTTGACTGGATCCGGTGAGTTTGCTAGTTTTGGCCATTGCCTGCAAGCACAATTGGAGGAAGAATATGTCTGAGAGAGTATACATTTTCGACACGACCCTGAGAGATGGCGAGCAATCCCCCGGTTGCTCGATGAATCTAGAAGAAAAGTTGAAAATGGCTCGTCAGCTTGAAAGGCTGAATGTAGATATCATCGAAGCGGGTTTTCCGATCGCTTCGGAAGGCGACTTTGAAGCTGTCAGGGCCATTTCGAAGGAACTCGTCAAGCCGAGAATCGCCGGCCTTGCGAGAGCAAATCGACTGGATATTGAGCGTGCGGCCGAAGCTGTCAAGTACGCCAAGCACCCCAGAATCCATACCTTTATAGCCACTTCAGACATTCACCTCGAGCACAAACTCCGCAAGACGCGGGCAGAGGTTCTTGAACAGACCAGAGAGGCGGTCAAAATCGCCCGGGATCTCTGCGAAGATGTGGAATTCTCGGCTGAAGACGCGACTCGAAGCGATATTGCCTACCTGGTTGAAGTGTTTGAAGCCGCCATTGATGCGGGCGCCCGTACCATCAACATTCCCGATACGGTCGGGTACACGATTCCCCAGGAATTCGGACCTTTCGTCAAGGAGATCATCAGCCGGGTTTCGAATAAGGAAGGGGTTGTCTTCTCCTGTCACTGCCATAACGATCTGGGACTGGGTGTCGCCAATTCCCTGGCTGCTGTCGAAGCCGGCTGCCGACAAATTGAATGTACGATCAACGGGATTGGTGAACGGGCTGGAAACGCTTCTCTGGAGGAGATCGTCATGTCGCTGCGAACACGGCGGGACAAACTCCCCTATGAAACCGGTGTTGTTTCGGAGGAAATCTTCCGCTCGAGCAAGACCTTAACCAATCTGACCGGCACCTTCGTTCAGCCCAACAAGGCAATTGTCGGGAAGAATGCTTTCGCCCATGAGGCCGGTATCCACCAGGATGGGGTACTGAAGAAGGCGATCACCTATGAAATCATGACGCCCCAGTCTGTGGGGATTTTCAGCAGCACGCTGGTCCTCGGAAAGCACAGCGGGCGGCACGCTCTGCAGAACAAATACCAGGAACTCGGCTACACGCTTTCGAAGGAAGAGCTGGACCGGGCCTACTTCTTCTTCACCAAGTTGGCGGACCAGAAGAAGGAGATCTACGACGAAGACTTGATCGCCATCATACAGGACGGCATCAAGCTGATCCCCGATACCTGGAGACTGAAGTATATCCATTCAGCAGGCGGGAATCAGGAACTCTCCACCGCTGTCGTGAAACTGGAAAAGAGCGGGGAGATTCACGTGGAATCCTCCTTTGGAGACGGACCCGTTGACGCCTGTTACAAGGCGATCGATCGTATCACCGGGCTGACGGGCAAGCTTCTCGAATACTCGGTGTCTTCCGTTACGCGAGGCAAGGACGCACTGGGAGAAGTCTTCGTGCATGTCAACTTTGGAGAGCGAACTCATTCCGGCAAAGCGGCGAGTGTCGACATCATCGATGCCAGCGCCCGGGCTTATGTAAACGCCGTCAATAAAGCTCTCTATGAAAAGCAGCGTGCCAGTAAACAGGCTGCAGCTGAAATTGCCGAGGCGTAAGAGACTAACTCCTTTCACACTGAACGAATATGGCCAAGACTCTTTTCGAAAAGATCTGGGATAAGCATGTCGTTTTACAGGAACCCGGACAGCCGGCGTTGCTCTATATCGACTGCCATTTAGTACATGAGGTGACTTCACCCCAAGCCTTCGAAGGACTGCGCCTTGCGGGACGGAAGGTTCGTCGGTCTGACCTGACCTATGCAACGGTTGACCACAATGTTCCGACTACCGACCGATCGCTACCCATCGTGGACCAGGTCTCACTCCAGCAGATCAACACTCTGACCCAGAACTGCTCCGATTTCGGCATCCAGTTCTTCGGCCTGGACAACCCCAGCCAGGGTATCGTCCATGTTATCGGGCCCGAGATGGGAATTACCCAACCTGGAATGACGATCGTCTGCGGTGACAGTCATACCTCCACGCATGGCGCTTTCGGGGCGCTCGCCTTCGGCATAGGGACCAGCGAAGTTGAACACGTGCTGGCAACCCAGTGCCTGGTCCAGGCAAAGCCGCGCACCTTTCGGATCAGCCTGAATGGGAGCCTCCATCCCGGCGTCACCGCCAAAGATGTCATCCTCTACATCATTCGCACAATCGGAACCGCCGGGGCAACAGGCTATGTCCTCGAGTACGCCGGAGAGGCCATCCGGAAGATGTCGATGGAAGAACGGATGACCATCTGTAACATGTCGATTGAAGGCGGAGCTCGCGCAGGAATGATCGCTCCTGACGATACCACCTTCGATTATCTCGAAGGTCGATCCTATTCCCCGACGGGGAAGCGTTTTCAGGAGGCTGTTGATTATTGGCAGACCCTGCCAACTGATCCGGCAGCTCAGTTCGATCGGGAATTGACTCTCGAGATTGGAGACCTTCCCCCGCAGGTAAGCTGGGGGACAAGCCCAGGCATGGTGACCGATGTAACCGGGAACATCCCGAACCCCGAGGATTCATCAGATCCCGTTGAACAGAAGACGATCCAGCGTGCCCTGGACTACATGGGCCTGCGGGCCGGAATGCCGGTCGGGGAAATCGCGATCGACCGCGTGTTTATCGGTTCCTGTACAAACTCCCGAATCGAGGATCTTCGCGCAGCAGCCAAAGTTGTCCAAGGCCGGAAGGTTTCCTCCTCCGTCCACGCGATGGTAGTCCCCGGTTCTCAGCCGGTGAAACGCCTGGCCGAGAGCGAGGGTCTCGATGCCATTTTTAGAGAGGCAGGATTCGAATGGCGGGAATCGGGGTGCAGTATGTGCCTGGCTATGAATCCGGACGTACTCCAACCCGGCGAACGGTGTGCTTCGACCTCTAATCGGAACTTTGAGGGTCGTCAGGGGAAGGGCGGCCGGACCCACCTCGTCGGTCCGGAAATGGCTGCGGCTGCAGCGATCGAAGGCCGTTTCGTCGATATTCGTAATTGGGACAGGGATTAACAATGGAAGCGTTTGTCAAACATACCGGCCTGGTTGCCGCTCTCAACAGGGTTAACGTCGACACCGACCAGATCATTCCGAAGCAGTTTCTCAAGCGAATTGAACGGACCGGGTTTGGGCAGTTTCTCTTCTTTGACTGGCGGTTTCTCGAAGACGGCTCCCCCGATCCCGCATTCGAACTCAATCGTACCGAGTTCGCAGGTGCCTCGATCCTTGTCGCCGGAGACAACTTCGGATGCGGTTCCTCACGTGAGCATGCGCCCTGGGCCCTACTGGACTACGGCTTCAAGGTAATCATCGCCCCGTCGTTCGCTGATATCTTCTTCAACAACTGCTTCAAAAACGGGATGCTTCCAATCAAGGTAAGCCAGACTCTGGTCGATCAGATCTTTGAGAAGGTTGCAGCCCAGCCTGGCTATCAGCTGGCTGTCGACCTCGAAGCACAGGTCATCCGCGACGATTCAGGTCTCGAGATTCCGTTCGAGGTGGAACCATTCCGACGGGAATCCTTACTCCGAGGTCTGGATGAAATCGGGCTCACCCTGAAAAAAGACGCGGCAATCCGAGATTATGAAGAGCGGAGGGAAGTCTTTCGGTAAACCGCCGGAACTGCATGACTGGGATCTGACTCCCCGGGAAGCCATTGCAGTCCAGCGCACCCTTCGGGAGCAGATTCGGACGGATCTGCAGATCGTCAACCCCAGGATGATCGCGGGAGTCGACGTCGCCTACGACAAGCCAACCGGGCAGTCGATCGCTACGGTCGCCCTACTGGAGTACCCAGAGCTCAGGCTGGCGGGATCTGCGACGGTGAGGATGGAGACTCCCTTCCCCTACGTCCCGGGCCTCCTCAGCTTTCGGGAACTTCCTCCTATCCTCCAGGCCTTTCAGAAAATAGAGACGGCAGTGGACCTGATCTTTGTTGACGGCCATGGCCAGGCTCATCCCCGGCAGATGGGGATAGCCTCTCACCTTGGGCTCTGGCTGAGACTTCCGACGATTGGGATTGGCAAGTCGCGACTCTGCGGGGCCTACGAGGAACCGGGGCCAGCGAAGGGGGACTGCTCCGACCTGGTCTATCAGAACCGATTGGTTGGCCGGGTCCTGCGAACCCGAACCGGAGTCCGTCCGATCTTCGTCTCAGTCGGCTACGGTCTTCCGCTGGAGGATTGCATTCGCTGGGCTCTGGCCGTGACGCCCAGGTATCGCCTGCCTGAACCGATTCGCTTCGCCGACCGACTGGCCGGCGAAGCGAAAAAGGTGAAGTAACTGCTAACTATTCGCATTCCGCAATTCGCATCCCAGAGACAAGCTGGAAGCGTGTCCTACGTCAACCGACGAATTCGTTGCCGACTTTGCGGGCCCGTTCCGGCTTGTCGAGATTGATGTCGAGCTGTGCTCCGACCTCGATCAGGATGTTCCAGCCTGCGGCCATCTGGACATAACCATTCAGGTCTCCGGCGTCAGGGATTCGGATTGTGGGGAAGATCGTATCCCGAGAGGCAACGGCGATGATCGTCAGACCAACCCCTTTGACGAGCACCTCCTTGAACTTCTCTTCCTGGTCCTTGTAAGGATCAACCCAGATCACGACATCCGTTGAATCCAGGACTTCCTCGACTCCGTGTACACCGTAGGTGCCCTCGAAATAGTCACTCGGCTTCCGGGTGATTTCGTTCGTTTTGAGCGTGAGTTCTTCGGCAACACCGTCATTTCTGCCCGAGAAGCAGATCAACCGGGCATTCGCGATCTTCTCAGTGATGGCGGGATCGATCGGAGTTGTCAATGCTTCCGTCATCTTTGCTGAAAGATCCTTCAACTGGCCTGGGAGCTTTCCATCGCCGGCGATGCTCTCCAGCAGTGCCTGGTAGAAGAGGCCCTGTTCCAGAACGCTCTTGGTGGCTGCCACCGCGCCTTCTTTACCGCAGCTGAGGACATACCCTTTCGTGGCCAGCGATTCGAGACGGGTATCCTGGAAAGCGGTCAGGCTGTAGAGGTTCCTGTGTCCGGAATCCTTGAGCTGCTGGAACAACTGGATCACCTCAGCTGTCCGGCCCGAGTTTGAGAGTCCGAAGACCGCCCAATCGTCGAGGCTGGCTTCCTGCGCCTGCTTCCCGGCCTCTGTATAGAGCTGGAGGTCGTAACCGCGGGCCAAGGCAACCTTGATGGCATGCTTCGCCGGGAAGATGCGGGATGAACCCTCTCCGGTCATGAACAGCTTGCCAACCTGCTTGATCGCCTGCGCCGTCGCAGCCATCTGTCCACAGTCGAATTTCTCGAGAATGGCGGGAGTCGCCATCATATCCTTGACGAGGTTGTACTTCGTATACTTTGCATCGGTCAAATTCATAGCATCACTCCATCTGAGACCCCACCTGAGGCCTCGGGTTCAATGTTGGATATCGGTAAACGCTTCGATTCAGCAGGTCGCCTTCTTGACGGTCAAACTGGCGTAGACCGGAAGTTCACCAAGAAGAGGGCGCGCATATTCGAGAAAAGCGTCAGTCACGAACAATCCATCATCACTGATGAATTCACGCGGCACGGGTCTTTCTGCATTGGCGACCTTTCCGAGTTCGATTGTACCGAATCCGCTGCGGTAGGGCTCACCCTTCCCGTTCACTCGAGTAATCGTCACCATCTTGCCTTCGACGCCTTCCAAGGCCAAGCGAACGGCCTCCTTTCCACAGCCGTAGGCTTCCTCCACATCCAGCGTCACAGCACGATCCGCAGCACACATCTGCAACGATTCTGTCACCTGGAATTCACCGCGCCAACCGAACTGGTCCTGGATCATCTTGTGCAGCATCATCGCGGCGCTGGTTCCCCCCATTGCCCCGAACTCAACATTCCCGAACTTGTCGACGGTCTGTGAAGCACTCACCGGCGTGCCATCCGCATAGGAGATACCCTCACCGCAGACGATCGAGCAAAAGCCGTATTCCTTCTGAGCTCGTTCGACGGCACCAAGGAACTTCTCTTTCTCAAAGTGGATCTCGGGCATCAGGATAATGTGTGGAGGATCTGCGGGGTGACGTTTCGCGCAGGCCGCGGCTCCCGGCAACCATCCAGCACTTCGGCCAACGGTCTGAAAGATGGAGTACTGATCCACCCGCTGCATGTCTCTCGCCAGTAGACCTCCCTGCAGAATACTGAGGGCAACGTAGCGGGCAGCGCTGGGATAGCCTGGAGTATGATCCGTCCCAAACAGATCGTTATCAACAGTCTTGGAGACCCCGACTCCGATCATCTCGTAGCCCGATGCTTTGGCATACTCGACCACGCGGTGGATCGTGTCCATCGTGTCATTACCGCCAATCATGAAGAAGTAGCGGATGTTGTATCTCTTCAACTGCGCCAGTATTGGTTCAAAATGCTCATCCTTGAGCTTCAGCCGGGTCGAGCCCAGTGCGCTACTTGGCGTGGTCTTCAGTCGATCGAGCGTCTCCCGTGATTCAGCACTTAAGTCAAAGAGAAAATCCTGCAAGACCCCTTCGATTCCGAACCGCATCCCGAATACACGATCGATTTCCCGGCTCTGAAGGGCGGCATCGATTACTCCTGCCAATGAAGCATTGATGACGGACGTGGGGCCACCCGACTGGCCGATAATGGCATTACCTTTAAACATATTCTGCACTCCCCCTGGGGTTTGAAATGGTCGGCTTTCCATGGAATAACATGTTTATTATGATACCCAGTTAAGATGCCAAATCAACCGGACAACACAGCAAACAAGGTAGAGAGCCCGATCCTCTTCATGGGTGATACGGCTCTCGACGGGGCAGCCAGTTATCTCGCCGGAATGATCACTCTGAAAGGTTGGTCCTTTGAGTACATTCCCAGTGATCAGTTCCCCAGTCTTCGTCAACTCGAAGCTTCTCGAAGCCTCTTCATCCTGAGTGACTTCATGTCACGTCAGCTGGATGAGAAAGCCCAGCGAACGATTCTCGGTCAGGTCGATAACGGTTCGGGGCTGCTCATGCTCGGCGGTTGGGAGTCTTTTTGTGGAATGGGGGGAGATTGGGCGGGAACCCCAATCGCCTCGGCTCTGCCCGTCGAGATCTCGGCAAAAGATGATCGGATCAATTTCGACCAGGTGGCCCTGCTTTCGAGCCTGGAGCCAGACCACCCGATACTCAACGGGCTTCCCTGGGACGACTGCCCGCCTGCGATTGGGGGCTTCAACCGATTTGCCGCCAAACCCAGTTCCCAAACACTAGTCGAGGTGGTCCGTCACGAAGTCTCCCGGCAGAAGGGGAACTTTGTCTTGAAGAAGGCTGATACAGACCCCCTCCTTGTGACGGGGAAGTTCGGTACCGGAAGGACTGCGGCCCTCGCTACCGATCTGGCTCCTCACTGGGTTGGCCCGCTCGTTGACTGGGGCACGCAGAACAGTCCTAACCCTTCCGGAGGTGGTCGCGTTCGAGGTCACGCAGAGGGTGCTGAAGAGGTGGAGGTGGGTATCCACTATGCCCGGTTCGTCCAGCAGCTACTGGCTTGGACAGGCAACCTGGAGTAAAAAAGCAGGACAGCGCCAGACAGGGGCAATCGAGAAGAACATGATGTTTTGGGAGGCCCAGAGGGAGCCTCCCGAAACATCGACAAGAAACGGAACAAGATCTACTCGACGGTAAAGCCTGTCCCCTGTTTCATACTTCCCCAGGCCATGGTGAACTGACCGGCGTTCCCGCCCTTCGAAGTCAAGTCGATCTTGAAGGTTTCCACGGAAGAACCTGCAGCCTCGCCCGTCAGAGGAACTTCGATCTTGCTTTCTCCCTGAGCGATGATCAGGTGCCATTTCTCTTCTTCAACGCGCTTGGCGGTCAGCGTGTATTCTCCAGCGGCAATTGTCTCGCCACCGATCGAGAGGGCGCCATCGGTCTTCAGGGTGGTAGCGGCGTTCATGCACATCCGCCAGGTCCCACCAACTGGAAGCCGGCTCAACATATCACGCCCCTGCAGCGAAGGAGTACCGTACTCTATCTCAATGTTCTTCCCATTGATCGCAACTTTCGCGGTCGCACGATCCTGGGCCAGAACACCTGCGGTCAAGAGAACACCCACGACAAAGAAAACAGTAAGAATCTTCTTCATTTCATCAATCTCCTTAAAGAAAAGCGTTATCGAATCACATGGAATATTTCGAAAAGATTTTACTAGTTTACACGATAAAGTAATCTCAGAAGCCCTGTCTCGCGATATCTAAGTGCCCGCAAACGCTATCGGACCGGCGCTGCTCCAAAGAACTCGTTATAATTGGGCCGGTGAGTAACCAGGAAAGCAGCAAGACCGTTTCCCCTCTCATTCAGCGGCCGGAAGAACTGGTTTACAGGGCCTGCTACGCCCCGGCAGATCTGCAATCGATGCTGGAAAGTTCGGAAACAAGATCGAAAATTCGACGTCTCCCGGCAACCCAGTTGTTCTTCTCCCTGAAAGAGATGGACGATCAGGAGATCGTAAGTCTCCTACCCCACCTGACTGAGGAACAGTGGACCGCTATCCTCGACCTCGATCTCTGGACAAAGGATAGAATCAGCGCCGGTGCGTTCCTGCATTGGCAGCGCCATATCGTCGAAGCTGAGGATGCAGTTGCCCGAAAGATTCTGCGCGCGACCGATCACGAATACTGGCTTTCTATCCTTTCCAGGAACCTCCAGGTCTTTGCCAAGACGGAAGAGGATGAGTTTGATGGAGAACCCGATGAAGAACGCGAGGTCTTAATATCTCCGGACGGCTACTTTCTGATCGGGCTACCCAGGCATGGTGAAATGGCTCGGCTGATCCGATCCCTCCTGATCCGCCTTTATCAACT
>CP070717.1:4129668-4141370 GCA_020350445.1 Acidobacteriota bacterium
GGCCACAGGCCTTAATCGGCTTTCGGCGCCAGGTTGAAGAGACAAGCAGGGATGCTTGTCGTACGTTGCCCCACGCCTCCGGTGGCAAGCAGGACGCTTGCCTTCCTGCCTCAGGCTTCAGGCCATAGGCCACAGGCCCTAATCGGCTTTCGGCGGTAGGTTGAAGAGACAAGCAGGGATGCTTGTCGTACGTTGCCCCACGTCTCCGGTGGCAAGCGGGACGCTTGCCTTCCTGCCCAGGCCCCAGGCCATAGGCCACAGGCTTCAGGCCCTGATCGGCTTCAGGCCCCTTCCGTTTTGACGGTGAATGCTCGGGCGGGGTTATGGATCAGGAGATGGTCCACGGTGGCTTGGGGGATTCCCTTTTCCAGCATGGCCGGCACGAAGGTTTCCATCAGGTATTCGAAGCCCCTTACCTCGCCTCCATTCGGCTGGCCCGGACGATACCACCCGGCATCCTGGCTGATGAGGATTGAGTCCTCATAGCCCTTCTCCAGGAGATTCAGAACCGCACGCAGATGGGCTTCGGCGCTCTTCGGACCGATGCCATCCAGTGAGACCCAGCCGCCTCGGCGGGCGACCTCGACCTGCAGAGCGAGATCCTTCTCGGCCTGAGCATGGACAAACACATAGCGATTCGGGCTAACGCCCTCCTTCTCAAAGATGTCGAGACTCTCCAGTGCAGATCGCCCGCGGCCGGTATGGGACGCGACACAGAGCCCGGAATGGCGAGCTGTTATCGCGCCGGCCTTGACCATCTTTGCCGAAATCGGTCTCATCTCCCCGGGGTTGACTCCGATCTTGACGAAACCGGGACGAATCCCCGTACCCTCGACGCCCTCGTACCACTCCTTGAGCCAGCCCCCGGCCAGATGTTCCGCTTCGAGATCGTAGGCGTACTGAGGGAGATAGGGTTCAGGCTCACCCTGTCGCTGCCCAGCCGCGTAGAGTCCGGTATTGATCAGTATCTGGACTCCGGAAGCCTCCGAAAGCTCCCGGCAAAGCAGCGGGTCACGGCCGATATACATCGGGGTACATTCCAGGAAGGACTCGACCCCCTGTTCTCGAATCGTCTTCAGGTACGGCAGCATTCGCTTGACCGCATTTCCGCGATCATAGCTGTCACGGGTTACCTTCTTCGCTCCAGCGAAATCTACTAGCAGATGCTCATGAATCAGTGTTCTTCCCAACTTTTCCGGGGCGATCGGCCCCGTTACGGTGTGGATCGACTGAGTCGCCATATCCGTTGTCTCCAATCTTCAGTTCTTCTGTTCGCCCGTGGAAAAGACTGCACTCTGGCCGGCTCCCCACAGCGGTCTCCGATTCATGTGGTCAGAATGCCCCCATCGATCGTCAAGCTCGTGCCCGTGATCCAGGAGGACTCCTCACTAGCCAGGAAGACTGCGGCAGACGCGATGTCAACCGGAGTCCCCAAGCGCTTGAGCAGCGTTCTCTCGGCCACATCCGAGACCGCCTTTTCGGGATCTGGGAAGGCAGCTGCCGAACTCCAGATCAAGGGTGTATCGACAGGACCGGGACACAGCAGGTTCGCCCGAATCGCTGGCGCATAATCGATGGCTACCTGGCGGACAAACGGAACCAGAGCACCCTTTGTCGCACAGTACGCCGCATGGTTCGGAAAGCCTTTGAAGGCCGCAATCGACCCGATCACCACGATACTGCCTCCGCCCCCCTTGCTGATTTCGGGAATGCCAAAACGAAGGAGCAGAAAGACCGCTGTCAGGTTCGTGGCAATCGCTTCTTCCCAGGTCTCGATCGAGACCCCGGTGACGGACCCGAGTCCCAGCATGCCGGCGCAAGGTACGAGGATATGGAGTCCACCGAAACTCGTGGCAGCCGTATCCACCAACTCATAGTTCGTCTCGAGCTGGCCCACATCTCCGGTGCAGAAGACGGCCCGGCCCCCGAACGACTCAATCTCCTTGAGGACCTCCCTTCCCCGTTCGGCATCCCTGCCGTTCATGACGACCGAGGCTCCTTCCTGTGCAAACCGGACGGAGATCGCCCTTCCCATGCCACTCGTTGCCCCAGTTACCACCGCCACTTTTCCATCCAGTCTTCCCATTCCAGCTACTCCTTCCAGCGTGAGTCTAGCAGTCCGGTGGGAAAAACGCTAAGGGCTCGATGCAATCGTCTTCCTCCTTCCCTAAACCGATGCCGTGGTCTACGATAGAAGATAGGTTCTTCCCTGAAATCGGGTTCAAGTTCGCTCGCCGGCAGTATGTCAGGGCGTGGCGACTTACAGATCCCGAGAGGAGGCAAAGGATGGTCCCACCCAAGACAATTGTCGCTGCCATCGATTTCTCCGAGTACTCTCTCATGGCTCTCGAGACGGCATTCCACCTACTTCCCGACGACGAGGAATCCACCCTGATCTTGCTCCATGTCCTGGAGATCCCAAAGAGTATCGATCCGATCGGCTTATTGAAGCCTTCGCTCGAAGAGCTCTCAGCCGAAGCGCTCGAACGAATGGAAGATCTCATTCCGCTCAACCGGTCAGGCAAGATCGCTATCCAGCGGCTTGCGATTCAGGGGGCTCCAGCAAAAACGATTGCGAAGGCCGCCGATGAAAACGGAGCTGACATGATCCTGGTGGGTACGCATGGCAGGAAAGGGCTCGCCCGAGTGCTTTTAGGCAGTACGGCTGAGGCCCTCTTGCGGGAAGCCCCGTGCCAGGTTCTCGTCGTCAAGCATCATCCCTGACCGACGACCCACCAGGGAAGCCTTCGTCGTTGACAGAAGTGACCGAGATCCATTTGAATGGCACCTGATGAAGAAAGGGACAGGCTCGTTCCTCATTGGAGTCGCCGGTGGAAGTGGATCTGGTAAGACCACCCTTGTCGCGAAACTGATCGATGAACTGGGGCAGGAGAAGGTCGCCAGAATCGAACAGGATGCCTATTATCGAGACCTCTCCCATCTTCCGCTCGAAGAAAGGGAGCAGGTCAACTTCGATCACCCCGACGCCCTGGAGTCCGTTCTGCTTTCGGCGCACCTCAAGTCACTCCGAGATGGCGTCGCCATCGAGACCCCCTGCTACGACTTCACGATTCACACCCGAACCGAACAGACGATTGCCGTCTCGCCGGCACCGGTCGTCTTCGTCGAAGGGACACTGATTCTGGCCATCCCCGCTGTCGTCGAACTGCTGGACCTCAAGGTCTTCGTCGAGACCACCTCCGAGATCAGACTCGCCCGAAGAATCGCCCGGGATATCAATGAAAGGGGACGGACCCGCGAATCGGTCCTCGAGCAATATCGCCGCAACGTTAAGCCGATGCACGAGCAGTTCGTTGAACCTTCGAGCCGCCGGGCTCATCTGATTGTTCGAGCGGATCGTGACCTTTCCGTTGCAACCCAGACTCTGGCCCGCGGACTCAAGTCAATGTTGTAGCGGCACGATACAGGGGGCATTCGAAGCTAAAGATTTGCCAAAAGCTTCGCCCTTTCGGTAAGCTAAGGGCTCCTTTCGACAGGGGTAGTTCCTAGAATTGTGCGAGATCTGCTCCGTTTTCCCGATCGACCAGGGCCCTGTTCGACCCTGATGTCGGTTGATTTCCATGGGAATCGCCTGCTTCCGGCGTGAAGATGTGGCGACCGTTTTTTGAATTCGTGCAGTTGAGTAACATGCAAAAAGATGAACACTTACAAATAGTTGAGGGCCTGCTTGAGATTCTCCCCAAGGGGTTCGGGTTCCTTAGAAAAGTTGAGAACGGGTTTCAGCCGGACAAGAAGGATCCTCACGTCCCGGCCCATATGATCAGAAAGTACGGGCTGAAAGAAGGTTCGACCGTCCGGGGATTCCTCCAGGGATCGAAGGGTCAGCGGAGAAGCCCGCTGGTTGGAGAGCTCGATTCGGTTGATGGTCGAAACCCTGACGAGTACAAAGACCTCCCGGAGTTCGCAAGACTGACCAGTGTCAGCCCATTTGAACGCCTTCAGATTGATGCCCTCGGAGACCCAACGCTCCGAATCGTGGACCTGATCGCTCCGATTGGGAAGGGCCAGAGAGCCCTGATTGTCGCCCCACCCCGAACGGGCAAGACCATGCTCCTGCAGAAACTCGCCCAGACGATTGAAACAGTTCGCCCTGAGGTCCACTTGATGGTGGCCCTCATCGACGAGCGTCCCGAAGAGGTCACAGAGATCCAGCGCTCGGTCAAGTCAGAAGTCATCCACTCGTCTGCTGACATGACGGCGAAACGGCATATCAAAGTTACTGAGATGACGCTCCAGCGCGCCCGCCGAATGGTCGAAGCGGGACAGGATGTCGTGATCCTGCTCGACAGCATTACCCGCATGTCCCGGGCCTACAACTCCGAGAGTCGGGGCAGCGGCAGGACTCTTTCGGGTGGCCTCGGAGCAACGGTGCTGGCCAAACCGCGAGAATTCTTCGGTGCCGCCCGCAAGGTCGAAGAAGGCGGGAGCCTGACAATCATAGCCACTGCCCTGGTGGATACCGGCTCACGGATGGACGATGTCATTTTCGAGGAATTCAAAGGTACCGGAAACATGGAGCTCGTTCTGAGCCGTCAACTGGCCGATCGGAGAATCTGGCCGGCAATCGAGATCCAGAAGTCTGGAACCCGCCGAGAAGAACTGCTGAGAACACAGGCTGAAATGAACGGCGTCAACCTGTTGAGAAGGGCCCTTTCCGACTTTCAGGCCGAGCGGGCAATGCAAGCCCTGATTCGACAGGTCGAGAAGACCAAAGACAATAAGACCTTTCTTGAAGCTCTCAAAGCGAGCTAGAATAGCTCGAACCGTGCTAAAGAAGGCAACCGTTTCCCGGTAGACTCGAAATGAGCCCATTTCAGCATGAAGATTCTTCCGATCTCGTACTCACCCTCACGAAGTACTTGATAGAAACCTCGGGCCTGAACGAGTTCATGGCTCTCGCATTGCCGCGAGTGGGCCAATCATTCGGGACAGAGCGGCTGAATCTCGTCGATTACTTTGAGCAGACGGGGCGTTTCGTGCTGACCCATATCGAGGGTTATCCGTTCGACTCGCTCTACTCCCAGCAACGCCGCTTGCGGGAGATGGAAGTCCGGCGGGCCCTCCAGACCACGGCCCCTTTTCAGTCCGAAAAGAATCCGAAGATTCTCTGCATCCCAGCCCATTTCAAGGAAATCCTGGAAGCGGTCGTTGTCGTTGAGACGGACGAACCGGTTGAACTCACCGAGGCCAAACTGGAAGCCTGCCAGATCATCTCGAAGTTCCTCGGCCTCTTCATGTCCTCCGCTCGTCTCGAGGTGAACCAGAGAAAACTGATCGACATGAGCGATCTTAACCGTGCCCGGCAGATTCAACTGAACTTTCTGCCAAACCGGGCGCCGCGTACCTCGCGCTTCGAGATCTACGGCTATAACAGCTCTTCAAATGTGGTCGGCGGCGACTACTTCGACTTCTTCGAACATCGGAGTGACTCGGTCCAGTGCATCCTCGCCGATGCCTGCGGACACGGGATGGCCGCCGCTTTGATCATGTCGAACTTTCGCGGGCTCCTGCAATCAGAGATCGTCAAGCATGAGGATTTCGGCGAACTCTTCAACCAGTTGAACCGGATGGTTCATTTCGATGCCGACTTGATCCAGTACCTCACCGGGATCTTCCTTCACTTCCAAAAGCAGGACAAGACCCTCAAATACCTGAATGCAGGTCACTATGAGCCCATCGTTGTGGGAGACAATGGCTCGGTCCGAACCCTTCCCGGAGGGGGGCCTCCGCTCGGAATGTTCAAGGAGTCTGAATACAGGCTGGGTCAAGCGGAACTCGAGTCGGGGGACCTGATCGTACTCTTCACCGACGGACTCGTAGACATTCAGAATACGCAGGGACACTATTTCGGATCAGAAGGGATCGAAGCTGTTGTCTCGGGAAGGAATGAACTTCCGCTCAAAGAATTGACCCGTGAAGTCATGCGGGCCGCTCGTACGTTCGCTGGGACGAACGAGTTTGACGACGATATCACCCTCTTCATGATGCGGGTCAGATAGTCGCGAATCCCGGCAGACCAGCCCGCTCGAAGACCTCGGTCGATAAAGTTATTGCTTTCCCAGTCCAGAAGGATTAACGTTAAGTAAACAAGACTGGGAATGTCCTGCCGTATCAACGGCTTGGAACATTTCAAAGGCTACCGGTCGGGCCGAGCCCGACCGGCATTGGGGTTGTGCTTTGTCGGC
This sequence comes from Acidobacteriota bacterium, assembly GCA_020350445.1. Classification (GTDB taxonomy): domain Bacteria; phylum Acidobacteriota; class UBA6911; order RPQK01; family JAPXNP01. The sequence continues at coordinate 4,135,875 of CP070717.1, forward strand.
TTTCCTAAATGCCCGCTAGGATGTTGCGAACACAACCCTTTCTTTCTTGAGACGAATCTCATGAACCGTACCATCAGGTGACTGGCTTACACTGTTGGGAATCCTCGGCCCCAGTTCCTCAACCTGAACCTCAGCCTTGACCAGCAGTTCCTTCCCATCGTAGATCTCGGCAAAATTGTCGCCATTCAGCACCAGCTTGTACTTGCCCGGCTCAATCTCGACGCCGGCAACCAGCGCTTTCTTCGTAAAGCTGACCCGATACGAGTCTCCCGCAGCCAGGCCGGGGATGGTCAGCAGAACAAGCAGGGTAATAATTGAGAGAACAACGGCTTTTCGCATCTAACACCTCCTTGGTTTGACACCTTTCAAATCAGCCTCCTCCGAACTATTAGACGAAGCAGGGACCGTGATTGTTTACTTAAATTGAGAATCTGCCTGTTGGCCAGCGACAGCCTTGTGAATTAAATTAACGAGAATGAACGTTCAGACCGCGACACCTGCAAGGCTGGAACCGCCGGCGACGATGCGATGGCTCATGCTTTTCTTTGTGAGCGTGGCCATGTTCGGCAACTACTACATCTACGACAGCATCAGCCCGCTGGCCGATGTCCTCAAGAATCAGCTGGGCTTTGCCGATGCCGACATCGGGACCCTGAATGGAATCTACAGCTTGCCCAATGTCGTGATGGTGCTGATCGGTGGAATCATCATTGATCGCATCGGGACGCGGAAGTCGATTCTGATCTTCTCTGTACTCTGCGTCCTCGGAGCAGTCATTACGACGCTCGAAGGAAGCCTCTGGACGATGGCCTCCGGCCGCCTGGTCTTCGGCCTTGGCGCTGAATCGATGATCGTCGCCATTACCACCGCTCTTGCCAAATGGTTCCGCGGTAAGGAACTCAGTTTCGCGTTTGGCCTGAACCTCACGCTGGCCCGGCTGGGCTCCTTTGCGGCCTTGAACTCACCGACCTGGGCCCGCGACTTCTACAGCCACTGGCAGGGGCCCCTCTGGATCGCCACTGTCATCGGTTTGAGCTGTATCGTCGGGGCGGTTATTTACTGGATGCTGGAAGCCCAGGCCGAACGGAATTACGCACTCGGCCAATCCGACGAACCCGACAAAATCATTTTTCGCGACATCCTGAAATTCAGCACTTCCTACTGGCTGATCGTCGGACTTTGCGCCACCTTCTACTCGGCCATCTTTCCCTTCCAGACGTTTGCCGTGAAATTCTTCATTGAGGCGCATGGAACGACAAGGGAAATGGGGGGATTCCTCTCGAGCATGCTCACGCTGTTCGCCATGATCTGCACACCACTGTTCGGACTCTTTGCCGACCGGATTGGCAAACGTTCGCACCTGATGATTCTCGGCTCACTTCTCCTGCTTCCCGTCTATCTGGTCATGGCCTATTTGCCGATCAACCTCTGGGTTCCGATGTCCCTCATGGGGATTGCCTTCTCTCTGATCCCGGCGGTGATGTGGCCTTCGGTGGCCTACGTTGTCGAGGAGTCCCGGCTGGGAACCGCATACGGGCTGATGACGATGCTGCAGAATGTCGGCCTCAGTGGCTTCAACTTCATGATCGGCTGGGCCAACGACTTTTCCCAGGCCGGACCCGATAACCCGGGTGGTTATGCCCTGGGGATGTGGCTCTTTTCGATCCTTGGATTCCTGGGACTATTCTTCGCGATCCAACTCAACCGCGTCGAGGCTGGCCCCAAATCACACGGGCTCGACACCATCACGGTCAAGTCGTCAAGAGGGTAGGCTCGAAAGCACTACAGTTCGGCGTAGGCGGCCTGAAGGACCCGGCCACTGCGCTGGTCCTGTACCCAGACAACCACGGCGAGGTTGGACCGGTCCAGTTTGTCGGGCCGCTCCTCCCAACCCCCAAAGCCGGCATACCGGTCCGGCGGGTTGGCCGTAAACTCGTCCAGGTAGGAAATGATCCCTTTTTCGACCACTTCCAGGGAGAACGACTGGTTCACCCGGGCCACACTATCGGCTCCATTCAAGCGGATACCGTCCGCTCCATTGACCAGGCTGCGGACCACGAAGGCATGCTGCTCAATGCCATTTCCACCGACGTAGAAGACGCTCTTTTCCACCAGCGCGATCTGCAGACGGGTATCAGGCGCATCGGAGGGAATCTCAACATCCGCGGTGACTTGAACCGTTTCACCTTTGAGAGATGCAGAAAGAGAGATCTCAGCGGTGGGTTCAACAAGGTGCCACTTCTGAATGGGCCGATGATAGCGATCAAATGCCATCTTTTTCAGAAAACGGGGACCACCTCCCGCCACCTGGTCGACTCCATTGATGAACACCGTCGGCGTCCCAAAACTCTGTCCGTGGTACTCATAGCGTGCAATGGTGTCCCTGTTGGTCATCGGATCAGCGCCCGGAATGTGGAGGTGATGTTCGAGAATCACCAGAGCGGTCCGAGGATAGTATTCAGCCAGCAGATCGAAGGCCAGGTCAGCTGCCTGGCAGGGATTACACTCAGAGCCGGTGAAGAGCTCCGCGAGAACAACACGGTCCGTTTCCAAATCCGAAGGATCGATCCGACCGGGATGGAAATCCAATAGCTGCTGCTTCCGCTCCTTGACCTTCGCTCGAATCTCCTGATCCGTCAAAGAGAGTCCCCTCAGGCGTTCCATCACATTCGGGTTCTCTTCGAGCAGCACGCCGTTGAGCAGAGTGTCGAGAGCAGCAGCCGAATCACCCATTTCCTGGTAGCAGGAGCCGAGGGATAACCAGTAATCGGCAAAATAGAGGGGCGCCTCCGCCTCGAAAGGTTTCAGAACATCAAACGCCCGGGCTGATTCACCCCGGGCCCGCAGAACCGCTGCCAGGGCAATTCGAATCCGAGCCTGGTCAAGATCGGAATCCTCCGGTTCAAGTGACGACAGGGCCTCGCGGGCCATCGATTCAGCCCGGTCCAGCGACACTTCAAGGTCCGCCATCACTCGGGCTGCATTACTCAGCCGCAACGGCGTATCCTCTTCGGCGAGATACGCATCGACACCTTCCTGAACCAGTTTCTCCGTCCGTTGCGCCGCGTCCCGGGAGTCTGAGGAGGCTTCCGAGACCCACTCTTTCAGTCGGGTGACGGTTTCCCCCGAAGCGCCCAGGAGAAGGGCCTTGACCGCCCCCTTCATGGCTGGATCAGGCTGTCCGGCCTCATAATGAAACAGGGCTAGACTCGCCTGCATTTCAGCATCGGTCTCATTCCCCTTGATGGCTTCCTGCTGGATCTCCAGAGCCCGCTCCACCTGCCCCTTGCGGTACAGAACGTTGGCCCAGGTATCGAGGATCCCGCCCAACCGGGGACTGTCGGAGGCACGGGCCATTTCCACGGCCTTCGACGCATACTGGTCAGCAAGATCGAGTGCAATTCCCGCCTCTGCAAGATTCCAGGCAATCGAATTGTACTCCCTCATCCGCCCCCGTTCAGGGATGTCGGAAAGGAAGCGTTCGGCGTAGCTAATCGCGGCCTCTTCCTCTTCCAGCTCAATCGCGTCATCCAGCATCTGGCGCAGCACCTTCTGCCGACGCTTCGATTCGGGATACTGCTCGAGAAAAGCTTCCAGCGCTTCGAGTCGCCCTTCAGCGTCCTCGACGGCCAGAGCCTGATCGTAAGACTCATCCTCGGTCATCAGGAGACCTTTCTCCTCTTGAGCACAAGAAGAGACCATCACCCAAAAGACCAGGAACACCCACAATCCATTCTTTCGAATCTTCATATCGCTCGATCTCGTTTCGACTAATCCAGGAAAGCCGCTCAGTCCAACCAAGGTTGTGCGGGTTGCGAGTCTATGACTCCATCGGTTGAACTTCAAGCGGATCCAGGAAAACCAGGCTTTCGACTCCTCAGTCGCGGGCCACGTGGACTTCATTGGGAACTACCTTCTTCCCGAAGAACATCAGGAAGGCGATCAGTGCAGTGGTCCCGACCGCTATCGATATCCAGGGTGGCAGACCATAAGCCGTGGGAATATCACCCACAACAATACCCACGACAGCGGCGACGAGCGCATAGGGGAGCTGTGTCCGCACATGATCGATATGATCGCAGGCCGAAGCCATCGAACTCAGAATCGTCGTATCGGAAATCGGCGAACAGTGGTCACCAAAGACGGCACCGGCCAAAACGCTGCTGACCACACCCAGGAGAATGCGGTCCAGATCAACCGGCCCCAGACCGGAATCGATACCAAGTGTATTTGCCAGTGGAATCACCAGGGGCATCATGATCGCCATCGTCGCCCAACTGGTTCCGGTGGAAAAGGCGACCGCGGCCGCCACGACAAAGGTCAGCGCCGGGAGCCAGAAGGGAGACAGAACTCCCCGTAAAGCCTGCACCAGGTAGTCAGCTGTATGCAGTTCCGCCGTCACCGAACCGAGGGCCCAGGCCAGGATCAGGATCAGCATGGCCAGCATCATCGACTTGAGGCCCTGGACCCAGGCTTCCATCGTCCGGCTCAACGACAGCAACCGCTGAGAAAGAGTCAGGGTGATCGCCACCATGCATCCCGCCAGTGATGCCCAGAGCAGTGCCAGATAGGAATCGGCACTACTGATGATCTCTCCTATTCCATACCCGGTCGCCCCCTCTGCCTCCAGGGCGTCCACACCAGTTGAATAGAGACCAAACATCCCCACCAGCAGAATTGTCAGAACCGGCAGGAACCCGTTAATCCAGCGGGCCCGGACTGTTACACCTTTCGCCGGCGCCGCTTCATGCAAATCGGTCGCCGGTTCGGCACCATCGCGCAGGACCTTTCCTTCGAGACGGGCCCTCCGTTCAGCGTGCAGCATCGGTCCGAAATCGCGGCCTGTCCAGGCGATGAGCAGCACCAGGATCAGCGTCAGGATTGGATAAAAACGGTAAGGGATCGTTCGCACAAAGAGCGTGTAAGCGCTCTGATCGGAACCGATCATCCTCAGCCCCTGTTCAATCAGCCCTACCTCATAGCCAATCCAGGTGGAGATGATGAAGATACTGGCGACTGTGGCAGCGCCTGCATCAACGATAAACGACAGTTTCTCGCGAGAGATCCGCAGCCGATCCGTGATCGGACGCATCAGGTTTCCACGGATTAGGACGTTTGAATAGTCATCGAAAAAGAGAAAGAAGGCCATCCCCCACGCGGCAATCTGCCCTCCCCGCGCCGTTCGGGCGTAACGGGTAATCAGATTCGCGATCCCCTTCGCGCCGCCATTCTGCGTAATCACTCCGACCATGCCGCCAAACAGGAAGCTGAAGACAATGATCTGGACCTGGTTCCTCTCGGTCAGGACATTGACGATGAAGTGATCCAACACGCGAAAGAAGCCTCCGACCACCTGGTAGTCGAAGATGAACACCGCTCCCAGCCAGATCCCTGCGAAGAGAGCTACCACCACCTGCCTGAAAATCAGGGCCAGCGTGATCGCCATGATCGGAGGCAGGAGGCTGAGAAAACCCGGGATGATCCGGACCTGCTTCT
>CP070717.1:4141470-4144801 GCA_020350445.1 Acidobacteriota bacterium
CCCCCAAGAGACAACCCGGAGGGTTGTCGTACGACAAGCTTCCAGCTTGTCTCTTCCGAAGCTCGGCGCCCGTATCGGTCCTTTCGAAGTTGCTGTAGAGTAGTCGCATGGTCGCTGGAAGAATTCGTGGCCTGTTGAGTGGTTTCTCGGTGGCAGGGATCTGGCTCTTTATTCCGATGGTCTTGATGGCCGCCGATCCCTGGCACTATCCTCTCTACGTCAGCGGTGGAGACTACTGGCGCCAGCGAATCGGTGTCGAAGTCAGGAATCCCATTAACCGCTCCCTGAATGGGAAACCGGTTTCAATCCAGGTCGGTACCGGTTCGGGGCAGGTTGATTTGAGCGGCGCCGAGGCCCGTTCGATTCGTCTGGTGGATGCTACGACTGGAAGGGAACTGCTCTTCGATGTGACCGGGCCCTCCGGAACCTCGGTCCGGTCGGGACCGATCCCCGCCGGATCCTCGCTTACCCTCCCGATCGAGTGTCCCCCCTTCGGCACGAAACACTACTGGATCTACTTCGACAATCCGGAGGCTTGGCTCGTTCCCGACTACCTTCGTCCTCCCGGCCTCCTCAATGGAGGAGTAGAGGAGGGAATCGGCCACACTCCCACCTGGTGGTCTCACGATGGAGGCGACCCCCATCATCGGGCCTCCTGGGTTGAGGAATCGCCCCATTCGGGACGCAAGTGCCTAAAGCTGCAGGTTACACCAGGAGCGGCGAACAGCTGGATTTCAACCCGTCAGACCTCTATCCCGATTGAAGGCGGTCGAACGTATGTCCTCACTGGCTGGGTCCGGGCTGAAGATGTATCTGTTGACAGCCAGACTGGCTGGTACCTCCATGTGGCTACGCCTGGAAATCCGATGGCGATCAATCGGGGGCTGAGTGCCGGGGGAGGAAGTTACGGCTGGACCAACGTCTCGGTGACCTTCACAACACCGGTGGACGCGATAAGCGCTTCAGTGGGAACCATGCTCTGGGGGAACGGTACAGCCTGGTTCGATGATGTTTCTCTGGAAATGGTCGGGACCGAAGCTCCCCACGACCTCGAAATCACTGCAACTGCTTCAGAGTCCCTGGAACTGAGTCACCTGGGAGAAACACAGGACTGGTTTGACGATGATCCAACCGACGAACTGGGGTGGGACTACCGGGTCCCTTTGCATTTCATCAACCTCGGGCAGCAATCGAAGCAGGTCTCGGGATCCGTCAGTCTGAGACGCTTCGCCTACAGGCCGGAGGTCAATCCCGATTCGTACCGGATCGTCGAGGGCACCCGCGTAATCCCGTCGTTTGCGATGGCCGACGAAATCATCTTCAGCGCTGCTGTTCCCGCCAACTCGCGTAAGACCTATTACCTCTATTTCTCGAGCGATCAGAGAATCTCAGCCGCCGCCCAATCTCCGGACGAGTTTCCCTACGACGCTGGGAACCTCGTGGCAAATCCGGGCTTCGAGTCCTGGTCGGGTAATCGGGCATCGAACTGGGTGTTTCAGGCGCCTACCCCGAGCACAACATACGGTCCCACGTCCCCGGGTCGGTTCGGCCAATATTCGGCTCGCTTTACAGTCCCCCATTCCGACTCTGCGATAGTCGGGTGGCCGGGTTGGAGACAGGACGTGCCCGTCGTGGCCGGCAACACTTATCGATTCGGCGCCTGGATCAAACTTGATGACGTCCGGGGCAGCGTTAGAGCCCATGCTCATGTGAGGGACGCAGCGGGGAACCTGGTCGGGACCAATCCCTACCTTTCAATTGGATCCGGACTCAGTGGGACGACCGGCTGGACGCAGTTAATTGGGACGTTCACTATCCCTCAAGGAGCGACGACGTTCCAGATCCATCTCACGATGAACGGAACCGGGACCCTTTCACACGACGGAGTACTGGTAGTCGGGAATGTCAGTCATCCCGTCCAGGGTCCAATTGAAGTGCGGGATTCGGCCGGCGAAGTGCAAGTCTGGAGTATTCCGGCCGTCATCAAGGTCTTTCAAGACGATCCACCGCTGTTCGAGCCGGCACCACCGATGGTTTCCGCGGCCAGAGGCGAGGTGGAGCCCCTTCAGTTGGTGGTCCGGTCGAAGCGTTCCCGTGAGGGTGTTCGAATTGAAATCGACTCTCCTCAGCGGGGCTCCGGCCAGTTTCTGCAGCTGATCGAGACTTCAATTGTGGACTATGTTCCCGTCGCTCATACCAGCGACTATTACAGCGTGTCCGGACAGAAGACCTGGGAAAGGATTGTGATTACCGGTCGACCGGGGACGGAAGGCGTGCTTCCATCCGATATCGGACAGGGTTCGGACGGCTGGGTCGGCTACTGGCCAGATCCCCTGATTCCCGGCTCACAATTCAACCTCTGGGCCGGTCGTTCCCAGCCCGTGTGGCTTACGATTCGTGTTCCCGAAGACGCGATCCCCGGGAATTACGTCGGGCGCGTCCGATTCGTCGACGGGGAAGAGTCCCTGGCCGAGATCCCGTTTACTGTCCATGTCTGGGACTTCAACCTTCCCGCCGAACGTCATCTCGGAGCAATTTACGACGTGCGGACCGACAGCCGCTTCCAGATCCCGGGACAGAGTAACCAGGTCTCCTACTCGAAACTGCTCGAAATGATGGCAGATCATCGTGTCGCACCAGATCGGGTCTTGCCCGACCCGATTTTCAGTTATCGCGATGGAACTGTAACGGCCGACTACTCGGAGTTCGACCCGGCAGCTTCCTATCTACTCGATACCCTCGGGCTGCCGTTTCTCTACACCCCCTCCATCTTCTACTGCTTTGGCTGGGGTAATCTGCCCGTCCAGTTTCTCGGTGAGAATCCCTATCGTGGTTCGTGGCCCTACGCCGGCGTTAATCGCGCCGAATTGAGTCCCTCTTATAAGCAGGCCTACCAGGCCGTCCTCCGGGACTTCTGGGACCATCTCGAACAGAAAGGCTGGCAGGATCGATTCGTCCTGTACATCTCCGATGAACCCCACTATCGGACCAACGGCGTGATCGAGCAGATGCAGGCGCTCTGCGACATGATCCATGAAGTCGATCCTCGAATTCCGATTTACAGCAGCGTCTGGGACCATGTCCCTGCCTGGGATGGCTATCTCGACGTCTGGGGGATTGGGCAGTTCGGCAGTGTGCCCACGTCGAAGATGCGCGAGTTGACCGCCAGGGGAGACCGACTGTGGTTCACAACTGACGGACAGATGTGCCTGGATACTCCCTACAATGCTATCGAACGGCTCCTCCCTCACATCGCCTTCCACTACGATGTCGAGGCCTATGAATTCTGGGGAATCGACTGGTTGAGCGATTACGACCCTTATCTATTCGG
>CP070717.1:4144901-4191847 GCA_020350445.1 Acidobacteriota bacterium
ATGCGGATCGCCCAGGGTGATGCCGGTCAACTGAGCCTCGACATCCGGGGATATGACTTGACCGAGAGTTATAGGGTAGCAGTCGAACTGAAGCGGGTCATGGAGACAACCGAGGGGATCTCGGATGCTCAGATTGACCGCACAACGGGACGTCCGGAAAGCCGGATCTTCATCGATCGTGAGAAAGTTGCTTCGATGGGACTTTCGGTGTCAGAGATTGCAACAACGATCCGGACAGCGCTGGGAGGAACGACGGCCAGTTACTTCAGGGAAAAGGGAGACGAGTACGACATTCGGGTCCGTTTTCAAGAGAATGACCGGCTGGCTTCAAACGACGTCCTGGCAATCCCCGTGCAGACTCCGGGCGGACAGGTAGTGCCTTTGCAGGCACTGGTGCACTTCACTCGGAGCGAGGGCCCCACGGCGATCACTCGGAGGGATCAGCAGAGGATCGTGACGGTCTCCGGAAACCTGACCGGTTCACGGGATATGGGTTCAATCGTCAATGATCTGCAGGGGCGCATTCGGGACATCGAGCTTCCGGCCGAGACAGCGATCATCTTTTCTGGCGACTGGGAAGATCAGCAGGAGGCCTTCCTGTTCCTCAGGTTGGGATTCGTGCTGGCAATTGCGCTGGTTTACCTGGTGATGGCGGCCCAGTTCGAATCATTCAAGTACCCGTTCCTGATCATGTTCTCCCTTCCGCTGGCTTCGGTTGGAGTAATCGTCGCTCTCTTCGTGACCCATACGACTTTCAATATGCAGGCCTTTATCGGCGTCATCATGCTCGTCGGTATTGCCGTCAACAACGCCATCGTCCTGGTGGATTACGTCTTGCAGCTATACCGGTTGCACGGATTGAGTCTCGTCGATTCCCTCATCACAGGTGGACGGCGGCGTCTTCGTCCGATCCTGATGACTACCTTGACAACTGTTCTCGGCCTCCTTCCGATGGCTCTGGGAATTGGAGAGGGTGCTGAACTGCAGTCCCCAATGGCTCGAGTGCTGATTGGCGGGCTGATCTCATCTACCTTCATCACTCTGTTCTTGATCCCCACCCTTTTCTACATGATGGAGGCAAAGAGGGTCCGGGAATCACAAGCGGAACTCGCCGCACAGGTAGAACCGGCACTCGGTTAGGGATTCGGGCCTTCGACCCCCCCCCCGGTTCGAAGGCCCTTCCATCCTGGACTCGCCTGATGTCAGGCAATCCTCGGCGCCTACTGGCCTCGTTTCCTCGAAAACAGAGTCGAGAGCCATTCAAGATCGACGGTTTCCCGTTGAATTTTGAAACTGTGGCGGCGTTCTGAAGATGCCACTGACTGGGAGCCTGACGTCAATAATCCGATGGAGAAGTTGACGGGGTTCCTGTCTTTGCTTGCCTCTATCCGTAGTAGTTCCGGATCAGAAAAGAGAGGGAAGAACCCGCAGTAGTCATCGATATCGCAGATGTAACCATCCTGGTTACTGTCCGTTCCAGCAATGACTACATACTCTCCCGTCGGAGTCGGAGGCATCTCATAGACGAGGTCGTTGGAGGTTGTTGTCGTTGCCTGTGTCAGAACGTCAATGGTCCTGGGATCGACCGAAAAAACGAAAACAGTGCCGATATCCACCTCTTCAGGAGTCCCAACCTTCATCAGCACGACGATCTGAGTATTCCCACCATTCGAGGTAATTCCGATCGTTCCCCGATAATCCCCGTCGGGCAGGCCCTGTCGGTTGACTTCGACCAGCAGCGTCGTCGATCCCGAGAACTGAGGAATCAGCCATCCACCATCGTCGGTTGTGTCATAGGTGATGGGGTCAATCCAGAGAGTTCCGCCTCCGCCGTTGGAAAGCGTGACAGTCATGCGGGTTGTCTCGAGGCCGAAGTTGAGCTGTTCTGTTGAAATGACCAGTTTCGGGGCTTGCGCCCCCTGCCCTCCGACTGCCTTCAGGGCGGCGACGGGATCGACCAGCCCATAGCCGAACTGATCGTCGCGTCCGGGATCTCCCAGGTCCAGTGCCGTTGTCCTGAGGATGTTGACAACTTGGGCGGGCGTTAAACCCGGTTGGATCGAGAGCATGAGCGAGACGATCCCCGCAACATGGGGGCTGGCCATGGATGTCCCGTTGAGGAACCGAAAGTTCGGCTCATTGTTCGCTTCATTCCAAGAGAGGCTGAGAACTCCATCCGAGTAGGTGTCCCCGTTGAGATCCTGCATGACATCTCCTCCCGGGGCGACAACATCGATCCTGGCGCCATAATTCGAGTACCGGGCGAGTTGTCCAGCGAGGTCAATCGCTCCGACCTTGATCACACCGGGGAATTCAGCCGGGTAGTTGGGCTCGTCGGATGAATTGTTCCCGGCTGATGCAACGACGATTGTGTTCTGTGCCAGAGCGGCAGAGACGGCTTCGTGCTCGACCTGACTGGGCTGAGGAGCTCCCAGGCTCAGATTGATCACACGGGCAGGCCGCGAAGGTAGACGCCCACTGCTGTTCGGCAGTCCCGCGGCATAGTAGATCGCCTGGGCAATATCGAAACTGCCCCCTCGGCCGTTTGCCCCAAGAACCCGGAGAGCCATGATCCTGCAGTTCCAGTCGATACCTGCGACCCCTCCGCGGTTGTTGGTGACTGCGCCGATCGTGCCAGCAACGTGAGTTCCATGGAAGGAGCTGGTCTTCTTCTCGGGGTCCGTTCCCGGATCGTGTGGATTTGGATCGATGCCGTTTCCGTCGAGGGCCCGCTGAGGATCGGAGATGAAGTCGTAGCCGTCATTGCTCAGTCTGGACGCAAGGTCGGGGTGATCTGTCCGGACGCCTGTATCGATTACTGCAACCGTGATTCCAGCTGAGCCTGTCGTAATATCCCAGGCTTCTTCCATCTTGATCGTCTTGTAGTGCCACTGGAGGTCGAGGTAGGGGTCATCTGGAGCAGCATCGGCGTGAACGACATAGTTGGGTTCAGCGTAAAGGACTTCCGAACGCCGGTTCAGTGCCTCGATGAGAGCGAGTGTGCGCTGTTTTAGTACAAGGCCATCTGAAGGTCCCCCGGAGTCCAATGGGGCGGCGCCGGAGTCCTTGCCTGCCTCCATGAGAAAAAGACCCGCTGGTGCTGAAACGAGAGGATCAAGCTCAAGACTTTGAGCCACATCCATTGCCTGTTTCGAACTTGTCTGGGGATGAAACTGGACGACGATTTCACCCGGAAAAAACGCGCTTTCGATTTTGAGGTCAATACCCTTCGCTCTGCTTGCCGGAAAAACGTTCGAGGCTGCCGAAGGCAAAGCAAAGTTGCTTCCACTGACGCTGAGCTTTCCAGAAAAGGTCCCATTCCCCCGTTGAGGAGGCACTGCCGCCAGGGCCAGGACTTCACCCTTCGGCGCATAACCGAAGAGTTCGAATGTGAATATCCCGATGTCCGATTTGACGAGGACGAACCCTCCAACCTGGGGATCCAAATCGGGAATGATCTGGGACAGGACCTGTGGCCTGTGTTCAAACGGTTCGAGGGTGAACGAGGCGGAACCCGTCTTGGTTCCCGTGATTCCGTAGACCTCAATCTGAACATTCGCGGTATCGTTTGAGATGTTGACAAAGGTCAGTCCCGTGAAATAGCCGAATCCATCGGCGACATGAGAGAAGACCACGTCGGTCACGGGAGACTTCTGCAGTTCGACCGACGATAGATAGGTCCCGGAAAGTCCGCCGAAGGAAATCGTCCCGAGAATTCCTGTGATGCTGCTGTCGACACGCAGCCAGCCAACAAAGTCGGTCGGAAGGTCCAGGAGCGATCCAGCACTCTCCTTTAGCAGGGTATTCGAGCGCAGCTGCAAATCCTTCTCGGCAGTGATGACCGATTTGCCTGCGACCATTCGGTAGGCGGTAAGTTTGACGGAGGCCGGACTGCTGGTTGGATTCAGGAGGGTGACTTCTGACGTCATCCCGAAACCCTCAACCAACTGGGGGCCAAAAAGCGAGAAGACCAGGTCCCGCGCCGTTGAAGTGAATGGGATTGCGTTCCGGCTCGCAGTGTACTGTGCATTTCCAAACGATTCGTAGCCGACCAGTCCCCTCGTTGCCGTTGCCTTGATGAAGCTCTTGGCGGGGATGCCTGAGCCGAAAAGCTCCTCGACTCGTGCGGAGTAGCGTCCCCCGTCTGGCGGGATGAAAACCGTTCTCGTGGAAAGAGGAGCACCGCCCGCCGGGCCGTACAGCTCGAGCTGTACGGGAACCGGGGAATCGTGGAAGGCAACCAGTTGGATAGTGGTGTATTCTCCCGGACCGGTCAGGATTTCGGGGAAGAGGACGCTTCCTGAAAAGGCCGGACCGACAACTGCTGCCTCGGCACCATCGATTCCGTCAATCCTCCTCAGTCCCGGTGTCCCCGTGAGGCTCAGGAAGAAGCCAACAACGCTGATATTGGAGCTCTCGAGAAAGATCCACGCATCCACTTCGTCAGCACTGGAGAAATAACTCGGGAAGAGTTCCGTCAAGTTTCTGGCAAGTTGACTGTACGGTGCAATCGGGAGCTCCCTGGCGTCAAGAATCGTACCGTCATCTGCTACCAGGTAGAGGATTGTCTGGGCTGGATCGGAAGTTGGGTTCGCGACTGCAACCCCTGTTAACTCAGAAGTTCCCTGAACGACCTTGGGGAATACGAGATAGAGAGGAGAAGCTGCATTGAGTAGCCCACCGCAGCAGCAAAGAACCAGTAAGAGGGTGGTGAGCCGCTGAGCGATACGACCGAGGCACGAAGTGGCGGGATGTGCGATAGAAGACATCAGCTGAACTCCCTTTTGGCTCAGAAAACGGCCGTTAAGAGGCCAATTCTTGACGGCAAAAAGCCAACATCCTTGCTCTTGCGAGTGTACGAGCTGCCTGAATGAATCGCAATACGTGGAATCAGTCGGTTACGGATATTTCGTTGGCTGAACTTGAATCTCCCGCCTTTCCACTGCCTGCAGAGGTGTATGTTGTAATGACAGAAAGCAATGGGCAAACAGGTGCAGGTTGTCGATGCCAGTTCGAAGTTGCGGTGGCTTGTTGCCGCCCTGATGCTGGTGCTCGTGGGTTTGGGGATTTGGGCCTCTCTGTACGTTGCAGCCGAAGTTGCCAAATTGGAGGGGCTGGCGGTCGATGAGCCAGAACGGGCGGTTCAGGAGATGGAGAGACTCCTGCGACTCGTCGGTCTTGCCCTCCTGATGACGACAGTTGTCCTGGCGGCGATTCTGGCTTATATCGCGTTTCGAACCCACAGGGCAGGGCAGTATCCGCCTCCTGGCGCCCTGGTTGTCAGGACCGTTACGGTGATCCGGGGAAGGAAGGCGACGCTCAGAGCATGGATCGGATACCTGTTGGCCGTATTGTTGTTGTCTTCAGGGGTCTTTCTGGCCTGGTTCTGCTTTAACCTGATCGATTTTCTCGAGAGCGGGGGATGCTGAACAGCCAGTGTTTTGGCGAGGCTTCCTCTGGTCCTGTCCGAACACCTGGTCTCCTGGAGATCGATGCCCGGACAGTACAGAATTCATACGAATGTGTTTACTCGATCACACCACAGGCGAGACGAGCACCAGCCGCTCCGGTCGGCTGTGACGTCAGGTCATCCTCGCTCGCATGGATAATGACCCCCCGTCCAACGATGTAGTTCGGATCTCCCTCGTTCAGGCTGAGGTAGTCCAGCATTGCATGGTATTCGGCAGTCCCGTCGTCTCCCGCGACCAGGTTGCCCAGATCGCCCACATGTTTGACTTCAGATCCAGGTCCTCCATGGTCGACCCCGGCCGGGTTGAAGTGTCCGCCGGCACTGGTTCCATCGGGAGCACTGCAGTCACCATTTTCATGGATATGAAAGCCGTGACTGCCCGGCGTAAGTCCGGTGATCGAAGCCGAAACATGAATTCCGCCCTCCATTTGTTCAAAGGTCACGGTTCCTTCAACGCTGTTCCCTTCGGTGGGCGCCATTTGGGCAACAGCCTTTACCGGTTCAGGAGCCGGGGGCGCGGCCACCTCTTCGGCTGCTGGAGCCGCTTCTTCAGCTCCGCCGGCGCAAGCGATGAGAAGACTGATCAAAAGCAGAATAGATAAGTACGCGAATTTCTTCATCAGTGTTAAACCCTCCCTTTCATAGACGCTTTATCTGTCGGGTGCAATCGGCTTTGAAGACTACGACCCGAGTGTCGAACTTGCCTTCATGTTAGCGGACATTACCTTTTAGATCGAGAGTATCTTGTCGAAAGGTTAGAAAGCTCCGCAGCGCTCAAACTGAATGACGGAAGGTGTTTAGGCGTAATTGACTCCAGGAGTTTAATAATGCAGGCTGCCTAAAAAGTCCGCATTCTAGACAAAAGGAGGGGACATGGAATATGAAATTGAAGGGAAGTTCGCGCAGATAGTACGTCTCGGTTTTTCGAAAGCCGACGAATGCTGGGCGAGTAAGGGCTCACTGACTGCTTATGATCCTGCGGTGAACTGGGAACTGAAGGTCCCGGGAGGGGTTGGAGGTGCGGCAAGACGGGTCCTTTCGGGTGAAGGAGTCACCTTGACGCGGGTCCGGACAGTCGCGGATAACAGTGAGGCCATCCTGGCATCCAATGAACCGGGGAAGATTATTGACTGGAATCTCGATGCAGGCCCTGTTCTCACGACCCGTGGATCGTTCGTCGGAGCCTACGGGCCAGCCGTCGATATCGATGTTATTGTTACCCGCCGAGCTGGGGCCGCCTTTTTTGGCGGAGCCGGCCTCTTCCTGCAGAAGATCTCAGGCCAGGGAGTTGTCTTCATTCACGGCGCCGGTGACTTCATTGAGTATGAGTTGGATCGTGGGCAGTCGATTATGGTGAGTACCGGCAATCTCGCGGCTTTTGCCGACTCCGTTGACTACGATATCCAGCGCGTAGGTGGAGTGCGGAGAGCCCTGTTCGGAGGAGAAGGTCTCTTCATGACGAAACTGACCGGACCCGGACGCGTTCTCCTCCAGTCGCTCAAGCGGATGAGCGGCTCTTCTGGACAGGCGACATAATCGGGTCCGAATTTGGATAAACCTTGTGACTTTCAATGGGGTCTTACCTGGAATAAAGGAGAAGATTCCATGAAGAAGTTATCGAGAGTTGTTTTTCTTCTGGTCGCTGCGGTTCTGATCGCAGGCACCGCCTGGGGTGCTACTGAGGAGTTCAACTGGGAAGGTCAGATTATCCCGGGGCAGGCCATCGAGATTAAGGGTGTCAATGGAGCGGTTCAGGCTTTCCCCAGTCAGACAGGCCAGGTTGAGGTTACAGCCGTGAAGACGGGAAGGAGTGACGATCCGGAGTCGGTACGGATAGAGGTCGTTCCGCATGGGGAAGGCGTCACCATCTGTGCGGTCTATCCTGGCTCTCGGAACCGGTGCGAACCCGGAAATGGCGGGAACCTTGGGGCGAAGAGCAACGACGTGGAAGTGGATTTCACGGTGAAGGTTCCGTCCGGAGTGAACTTCATCGGCCGGACCGTAAACGGCAATGTCTCCGCGAGTGAGTTGGATGCCGATGGGACAGGGTATACGGTCAACGGCAATGTGGAGATATCGTGCAATGGCTTTGCCCGGGCCCGGACGGTGAACGGATCTGTATTCGCCTCGATGAACTCAATGGATTGGGAAGACCAGCTCGAACTGGAAACGGTAAATGGCTCGGTCTCGGTGACTCTCCCCGCCGATGCGAGTGCGAACCTGAAGGCGAATCTCCTGAACGGTGAGATTGATTCGGAGTTTCCCCTGACCGTCGAGGGAAAGTGGGGGCCGAAACACGCTGTAGCGACCCTGGGCTCAGGTGGTCCCGAATTGGCCATCAAAACAGTCAACGGCAACATCAAACTGGTCAAGATGGCTCAGTGAGATCGACTTGTCCTTCGACTATGGATTGCGATCTGCTCGGATTGCTTCACAGGCATCTTTCACTGCGTTTCCAAGAGATGCAGTCGATCCCGAGTAGATCGCATCGCCGTCGTTGTCGAAGACAACAACCTTGTGATCCTTTCGAAAGAAGCTCTTCCCGCCTTCATGGTCCAGCATCAGGATAAAGTCGGCCCGATCCTTCTTCATCGTTACCGTGAACTCGGGACATCGCTCGTTGATCGTCTTGATGATCTCGGCTGTCTGCGGCCGGGCCCCTCCTGAAGTTCCGCCAAAGACGATGTCCTCTCCCCCGGCAAAGCCTCCGGACGTACTCCAGGAGTCGCTGTCGGTCACATAGATCCGGACTTCGTCTGCCTGCGGTGCGGAGAAGCCAGAGGCCAGTAAGAGCAGAGCCGCGGCGGCAGCCAGGTATCGACATGTTCTCCCTGGAGTTTCGATTGTCTTCATAAATAGTTGGACGGATGTGTGAATTGATTGGGTCACTCAGGTAAACTGTCTTTTGATATTTGAGGTGGCAATCAGCCAAGTTGAAGAGGTTTAACGGGTATTCCGAAATGGAGTGCCATAAGCCTGTGTATCTGTAATCGGATGTTACTGAAATCAATTCTGTAACATTTGACGGATATAGCCATCTAACAAGTTGAGGACGTGATCGAGGTCGGTCCGATTCTCAAAAGAAGGAGAGGAATCAATGAAACGAGTTTTGACAATTATCGGCTCCGCTGCCGTAGTTCTGGTAGTTCTGAGCCTGGTCTGGTCATTCCCAACTGCCAACCCTGTCGCAGCCCGCGAGGGGAGTGGAAGTGCAGATGCCGGCAAACAGGTTTTCCTGGATCAGAAATGTGACCTTTGCCACGACGTGTCGACGGCTGGTATCACCGCCAAGACGAAGTCTGCCGCAATGAAGGGCCCTGATCTGGTCAACATCGCGACTGACGAAGCCGCCATAGCTGCCTACTTGAAGCAGGAATCCGAAATGAACGGGAAGAAGCACAAGAAGGCGATCAAGGGAAGCGACGATGAAATCGCTTCGGTGGTTGCCTTTATCAAGGCTCAAACCAAGTAGATTCTTTTGAGGCCTGCTCGTCTGTACGATGGGCAGGCCTCTTCATCTCCCGCCTGACCTCGAAGTCAAACGGGGTCTATTCTCCGTTCCTTATCAGAACAGCCTCGTCTGAAAACCCACCTGAATCAACTGCTTTGAGCGCCATTCGCTGGAGGGCCTCTGTCGGAGAAGTGATCAGGAGCAGATTCTTGTTGATTTGGTGGAAATCGATCTCCACCTCTCTCTTCCGAAGGGCCTCTTCAAGCCAGTTGAGATCCAACCCGCTCAGGATCAATCGGTCCCGCTCGACGCCTAGCCGGTAGAACGTATGGGTCGGTACGAAATGGCCGCGGTAGAACTCGGAACCGGAATCCTCGAGCGGGAAGGGTTCGAGGTCAAGGAACTTAATGCCGTCCAGAACAAGTACACGTGCATTGAAGTGGGACTGCTCCCCATCCTCGTACACGGTCAAAACGAGGTCATCCCTGGCTTGACCGGTGAAGCTCCAATAGTCATCACCGGGCTCGTCCTCTCCCTTCCATTTCCCCGCAATTCCGGGCTCGTAAACGAGATCAGCTGGTTGATACAGTGGATAAAGGGTCGGGACACAGGCGGAGCAAAGTCCGAGTAACAGGGTCAGAAGTGTGCTGCGTGTTGGTGACATTTCTACCTCCTTGGGTCGCGTTTCCAAACCAAAATGGGAGTACCCAAAGGGGATATAAAGCGATTCGGGAACAAGGTTACACGTTCTCGATCCGACGCCGGCATTCGTCGAGGATTGTGACCGTTGCACTGGCGCCGATACGACTGACCCCGAGATTGCGGACTTCGAGCAGCTTTTCGAGGTCACGAACTCCTCCAGCTGCTTTGACCTGAACGTGTTCCGGAGACCGGGCGCGCATGAGCTTGAGGTCAGCTATAGTAGCTCCTCCCGTGCCGTAGCCTGTCGATGTCTTGACCCAGTCAGCGTTGACTTCTCCGCAGATCTCACAGAGCCTTATCTTGTGATCGTCCTCGAGGTAGCAGTTCTCAAAGATCACTTTGACTTTCTGACCTTCGGCGTGGGTGACCTCGACGATCTCTCTGATTTCGTCTCTGACGTAACCCCAGTCGCCACTGAGAACCTTGCTGATGTTGACGACCATATCCAGTTCCTCGCCGCCATCCCGAAGGGCCTGGACCGCTTCGGCCACCTTGATCGAAGTGGTGTGACCGCCGTGCGGGAATCCCACTGTCGTACTGGTCTTGACGGTACTTCCTGCCAGAATCTCGGCGCATTCACGAAGCCGGTATGGAAGTATGCAGACACTGGCGACGTCATAGTCCACCGCCAGTTGACATCCCGCATCCAGTTCCTTCGCCGTTAGTGTTGGCTTGAGTAGGGAATGATCGATCATCTTGGCTATATCCAGGTATGTGTAGCTCATGGTCCAAGTCTCCTGTTGTCTCTTAGCGTCTTGCCTCCGCCAGAAGGCCGCCCTTCATTGCCAGGGCAATTCCCCCGAGTGTTCCAGCCAGGGGTCCCAGCTTGGATGGTTTAATGGCGATGTCTTCGGTCGGTACCATCCGTACTCGTTCTTCCAGCACTTTGCGAATCTGCACGAACAGCACTTCCCCCATTTGTGCGACACCACCTCCCAGCACAATCAGGTCAGGGTGGAGGGTTGTGACCATGTTGGCGATTCCTATTCCTATGTAGTCGGCGGCCTTTGTCACCACGGCGCGGACTGAGGCCTCACCCATTCTGACTGCCTCCGCCATCGTTTCAGTCGTGACCTTTGCGACATCGCCTCCTGTGATCTCATGCAGAACAGGAGCCTGCCCACCGAGCAGGAGACGGACGCCGGCTCCCGTAATTGCGGGTCCACTGGCCAATGCTTCAACGCAGCCGCGATTTCCGCACCCACACAGGGGACCATCGGGAAGCACCGTTTGATGGCCGATCTCGGCCGCGGCACCATTGGGACCCAGTCTCAACCTTCCTTCGATGACGAGCCCACCACCGATACCGGTTCCGAGGGCAAGAAAGACCATCGTTGAGGATTCTCGCCCATGCCCATAGGTGAGTTCGCCGAGGGTCGCCATCCGAACATCATTCAAGAGGTAGACCGGGCAACCCAACTTCGGCTCGAGTGTCTCTCTTACCGGGATACCATTCCAGTCGGTGGGGAAGTTGGGAAGAAACTTCGTAATGCCCTGGTGCAAGTCGATGACCCCGGGAATCCCGATCCCAACTGCATGGGGATGTTCCCCGACGTGCTGGGCGGTATCCGTAATCAGGCCCGCCATCCGCTCGAGGACCTTGATTGCGCCCTCATGGGACTTTGTGGGAACCGACTCGGATCGTTTAATATTTCCCTCAGCATCGGCAAAGGCACACTTGATGTAGGTGCCTCCAAGGTCCACGCTGGCGAAAAGTCTGGTCATCTCCTGTCTACTCCTCGAAACCGACCCATCTCTCTTCTCGGTGGCTTTTCAGAATCATCTCGCAGAGGACGACCTCACGATGACCGGCCGAGAAGGTTGGGAAGCTGGGCTGCCGCTCATAATCACCCCGCTCGATGTACTCGTAGAAGGAACGGAAACACTGTTTGAATGTGTCCGGGAACCCTTCATTGTGTCCGCCGGGGTAGTTCGTGTAGTGCCGGGTGGATTCGTGCATCAGTGCAGGATCCCGAATCAACGTTTCATTTGGGCGATCCCTGTAGCCTCTCCAGAGCGTATTCGGTTCTTCACTGTTCCAGGCCAGCGCGCTTTCCGAGCCTGAAATCTCGTAGCGCAAGCAGTTTTTTCTGCCGGCGGTCACCTGGGAAACGCAAAGGCTTCCCTTTGCTCCGTTTGAAAGACGGAGGAGGATGTTCCCGTAGTCTTCAGTGGTAATCGGCACAGCTTCCCGGGCCACCGGCTCGGTCGATTTCCCCGTAAAGGTTTCGACTTCCCCCTTTGGACGCTTGCGGACGGGATGGACCGTTCTGAGGTCGGCACAGACTGCCGTTATCTTTAGCCCGGTTATCGATGTGACGAGATCCATCCAGTGGGTGCCGATATCGGACACGGCTCGAAGCTCTCCCCCCTGTTCCGCCAGAACTCTCCAATTGTAGTCGGTGTCGTAGAGGAGCCAGTCCTGCACGTAACTGCCGTTAATGGCGTGGATCTCCCCGATCGCACCTTCTGAAATCAGTCGACTGACCTCGAGATTGAGCGGGTAGAATCGAATGTTGTAGCAGACCCCCGCCGCGAGTTGCCTTGTCCTGGCCAACTCGACCAGTTCCGCAGTTTCAGCCGAGTTCATCGCGAGAGGCTTCTCGCACATCACGTGCTTTCCCGCTAGAAGGGCTGCCCGGGCCATCTCGAAGTGCAGGACGTTCGGTACCGCAAGATGCACTGAATCGACGCGCTCGTCATCCAATACTTCATCGAAGCTGGAATAAGCCTTCGGAAGTCCCAAACTCTCCCGTGCATCCTGCGATTCACCAATGTCACATCCGAGAATGCCTGTGATCGAAATTCCGAGTCGTCGAAGTCCCTCAACGTGGACAGGCCCGATGAACCCGGCTCCAACAACGGCTGCATTGCTACTGAGCGACATCTCGACTCCTCCTCGTTCTTGGCGCGGCAGGCAGGTTACTGCGTGTGCGTCTCCGGTTCGAACAATATCTGAAACCCTGTTGATCCTGTCAAGGAAGGGTCATTTCTGGGTCGGAGGGCGACCTTTCCACCAGGAGGCCAGCATAGCTCCCGACATATTCATCCAGGGGCCAAATATGGCGGGTGGAATAGCGGCCAACTCACTCTTGAGAACCTCGATGGCGAGGCCCGAAGCCATTCCTCCATTCTGGAGCCCGACTTCGATGGCGACAGTCCTGGCATCGGTCTCGCTAAGCCTGAAGAGACGTGCACCCCAATAACCGAGCAGGTAGCCGATGGCGTTATGAAACACGACAGCGACCATGATCGCGATCACAAATCCACCCATCAGGAGAGCGTCCCTGGAGAGACTCGTGATGATCGCAATGATGAAGCAGATTGAAAACATCGAGACAAAAGGCAAGCCCTTCATGATCGAAGTGGAGATCTTTGACAGGCCGGGATGCGCCTTTCCCGAACGGGTTAGGATCATGTTGACAACCAGTCCGCCCACAATTGGCACGATAATCATCTTGATGATCGCAATCATCATCGCCCAGAACTTGACTTCCACGTAGGTTCCGGCGAGCAGGCTCGTCATCAGCGGCGTCATCAACGGGGCAATCAGGGTCGAACAGGCGGTCATCGTTACAGAAAGAGCGACATTCCCACCGGCCAGGTAGGCCATCACGTTCGATGCTACTCCTCCGGGGCAGGAGCCGACGAGGACCATCCCGGCGGCTATCTCCGGGTCGCTCGTTGCTGTCATGGCCAGCGCCTTGCCGACGAAGGGCATGATGGCGAACTGGAGGACAATCCCGATCAGGACCGCCCGGGGCATCGTGAAAACTCTTTTGAAATCGCCAAGGGTCAACTGGGTTCCCATCCCGAACATGATGATCTGGATGAGGGGTACGATTAGCGACTTGAGTTCGAATCCGAACCAGACCAGGAACGCCGTGGGGAAGAACATCGCGGCTGCGACGAATGCCGCAACCCAGACGGTGAAAGCGAAAGCCGAGTACTTTTTGCTGCCTCCCAGGTAGACACCGAAGCAGGCGAACGTCAGGATGAGGAAGGCTCCCGCACCCGGTACACTTCCCGAGATCCATCCGATTAGGGCAAGAATCAGTGCAAGAACGCCGAGCCCGGGCAGATACTTTCGATATGTTCCTCTCATTCAGGTCCTTCCTTTTGTTCTCCACAAAAAGGCGATCGTCAAACTTGGGAAAGGATTATCTGCAATCAAAACCCTAAAAGGAAGGACCGACCTTCACGAACCCGCCTCCCATCGCACCCCCCTAGACCCAACGGAGAATGTGGGCGAGTCGATGCGACTCGATGGTACGGCGGGCAGAGAGCCTGACCACGACATTACGATTCTGAGAGACCAGTCGCTTCAACTCCGTCGTGAGAACGCAGAGCCGGTCATAGGTCTGTAGATCGAAATCATCCTGTCGCTGGAGGGTTAGCTTGTCTGCTCCGGCTGGAATGGGGATCGTGCTGCCCATTTCAATTGATGAACGGTCGGCAAGTTGTCCGCCTTCCACTCGAATGACATGGACGTGTCGGGCCTTCTTGCTTCGTGATTCCCAGCAGATCGTACTTTCGGATAAAAGGCAGAGCCAGTTGGAGCGGCGCCTGAGGTGGCTGCCGCGAGTCAGGACACTTTCCATCGCCCGGGCAACTCGTTTTGGAGTCCATTCCCAGGGCGTCCGTGCCTTCTTGTTCTTCTTTTTTTCTTCCTCGCTGCTCTTCGCCGCGGCTTCTTCCCTCCGCCGGAGATGCTCGCGCCAGAGGTGTGCATTGATCCTGGCAACCCCCCGGCCGGGTGGTTGACGTTTCATCAGTGAGCCGTGCCGATCGAGGAAGCTCCGTATTCCGGTCTGGAAGACATCCTCATCGGGGATCTGCTCCTCCGAAAAGTCCAGCAGGTCGGAGGGGAACAACTCTGCAAGGTCTTGAACCGGATCTTCAAGGAGGCGAACGAGATTTGCGTACACGTCGAAAGGCTTGATCGATGGAAAAGGCCCCAGGATGTGGATCGAATCCGGGCTGGCCTTTGCAGAGGAGAGGTCCTCCGAAAGGAACACGATTTTGCGTTCACCCGTTCTGAGCGCCACGTTGTATGGTGGGCTCAGAATCTTGATCTCATCGGATTCAAGGAGGGCTGCCTCGACGGCCGATGCCGTAGGTGACACGGTTATGCTTTGCGCCTGGGTCAGCATCTCGAGGATGTGATCTGGATGGCGAGATTGTTTCTGAAAGTAGCTGTTGACTCTGCGTTTGAGTGAGGTCGCCTTCCCGACGTACAGAATGTCTCCATTCGATCGCAGCATTCGGTAAACACCCGGGCGTTCAGGAAGGTTTAAGCGAAGCTCGGAGTCCATGGGATAGACCTTTCGAGTTGATCGCTTCTTAAAGGGCACTTGCAGCCAGTCCTGAAGCTCTTTGAGGGTGCTGATCCCCTCCTCGTCTCCGAGCATTTCGACGCATGTCCGCCAGACCGATGCCGTTGCCTTGACGTGATGGTAGGCTCTCCTCATTTCAGGGACTGAATAGCCGAGATATCCCGCGATAGCACGAAGACCGCGGCGAGGAAGGTGGGGGAGCAGGCGTCGAGAGATCTCCCAGGTGCAGAGGATGTTAAGGGGAAACGGGGACTGGTCACGGCTGGAGAGATGCAGGTAGCGGAGGTAAGGCTCCTCGTACCGGGCAAAGTGGATCACCGTCGGCATTCGCTCGTCCCGATCGGTGGATCTGAGTCCAAGGTCGGTTTCGAGTAGTCCCCAGACTTGATTCTGCGCGATTCCCTTTGCCAGGGCCGAAGAGGAGATTCCCGTTACCCGTTGCACAGCGGCCGGGACCTTGATGTTCTCGGGTACAGCGATGCGCATTGCCCGAATGGGGAAGTCCTCGGACGTTTCATCATCGGTCAAGCTAAATTTTCCCCAACCGATTTCGAGCAGGTGGCTCTTTTCCGGGTGGGGTCCTGTCGCCTGGCAGTCAATGATCAGGACTTCGATATCTCTGAGGGCCACCGGGCTGATACTCATGGGAATCTTTCAGCCATTGTATGACTTTTCCAGAATCGCTGGACAACGGCCTTGAGCTGTTCAGGGCCCCTGACGTGAACGGGCTTCCATTCCCGGGGGAAGAGGCTCCGATAGCGGTAGCTGCCAAACCGTTCGTCGATAAGCAAGACGACTCCTCGATCGTGTTCGGAGCGGATGACTCTTCCGGCTGCCTGCAAGACACGGTTGAATCCGGGGTAGGTGTAGGAAAAGTCAAATCCAGACGTTTCCTGACGGTCAAAGTACTCGCGGATCAGCTGTCTTTCAGCACAGATTGCAGGTAATCCGACCGAGACAATTACTGCTCCGGTCAGGCACTCGCCCACAAGGTCGATCCCTTCACCAAAAATGCCTCCCATCACAGCCAACCCGATGACCGAATGATCGGAGGACTGCTGGAATGCCTCGAGAAAGATCGCCCGCTCGGTTTCATCCATCGCTGGACTCTGGGCCAGCATTTCGAGATGAGGAAAGTCCCGGTTAAGGCTTGTTTCCACCATGTTGAGATACTCGTAGGAAGGGAAGAACAGGAGATAGTTCCCGGTTCGAGCCTCCACGAAGGCCGCGATGTTTCGAGCGACATCGTCGACGGTACTCTCCCGCCGCGCATAAGTCGTTGCCACGGAGTTAGCGATCAGCAGGCACAGGTTTTCGGGTGGAAATGGAGAGGGAAGCCGCACCTTATCCGATTCTTCCTCGAGCCCGAGCACCTGGGTGAAATACTGGGCCGGTGAAAGAGTAGCCGAAAAGAGTACGGTGGAACGGGCTTGTCGAAGGGCGGCGTTGAGTTGAGGGGACGCGTCGGTGCAGAAGAGCCGGATCTTGAGGTCTTTACCACCGCGTGTATAGATGGTGGAGTAGGTCTCGTTGTATTCGTCCGCCACCCGCAGGAATCGATTGACGGTGAAAACAAGCTCTCTCAAGGCTTCTCGGAACGGAAACTCACGACTGGCTTTGAAAGGGAGCCAGGGTTCGGCGGCATGAATGAACTTCCGAAGCGAAGGAAGTAAATGATCGGGTTGGGAGGTCTGGGTGATCGTCGTCTCTGATCCTTCCAGTGTGCGCTGGATTTTCAGCAGCTGAGTGTTGATGGCGGAGAGCTTCCTGGCGAGACCCGGGAGCTGCTTGCGCAGTTGTCGGCGTAGCCCGAGAAACTGGCTCTTCTCGATCTCGGCCGAGAACATCTCTCGGGAGCGGTCGACCAGGTTGTGTGCTTCGTCGATGAGGAAGGTGAACTGGCGGTTTTCTTCGAGCAAAAGACGCCGAAGTGTCACTCGTGGGTCGAAGGCATAGTTGTAGTCCCCGACTACGGCATCGGCAATCAACGTTCCTTCCAGAGAGAGCTCGAATGGACAGACCGTGTTCTTCTGAGCGATCGTTTCGATTGTCTCGCGGTTCAGTGCCTCAACTTCGAGAAGTTGATCGATTGCTGCATCAACCCGATCGTAGTATCCCCTGGCGAACCCACAGTCTTCGCCGTTACAGGCCTTCTCAGGATTGAAGCAGATCTTGTCCTTAGCGGTGAGTTCGAGATGGCGGATATGGATTCCCTTCTCTCGGAAGGTCCGGAACGTTTCTGAAGCGGTGATCCTTCCTGTATTGCGTGCCGTCAGGTAGAGGAGGCCCTCCGTCGAACCTTCAGCAAGGGCCTTCAGGGCGGGGAACAGTACGGCCATCGTCTTGCCGATACCAGTGGGGGCTTGAGCGAGCAGCTGTTTCCCGTCACGCAAAGTCCGGTAGACTGCGACCGCCATCTCGCGCTGGCCCTTTCGGAAAGCGCCGAACGGGAATCCGGCCGAGATAATGCTGTCGTTTCTGAGCGTGGCCCATCTTCCGAGCTGCTGTTCCTGCAGAATGTATCGATCGATCAGAGCGTTGAAGAAGACTTCCAGTTCCGACGCTTCGAAGCAGCGTTTAAGCGTCAATGCCTTCCGTGAATCGAGCTGATAGTAGGTCAGGTGCGTCTCCACGGGAACAATGTCAAAACAAAGGTTGTACAGGTGGGAATAGACCTGGGACTGCCCCCAATGGCGAATGTTGTCCCGCTCCTTCATTTCGGAGAGGTCTTGGCGTGTCGTCTTGATTTCCTCAATGATTACCCGATCAGAGTCCCTGTAAACTCCATCGATACGGCCTCCAATCTCCAGGTGACAACCTTGTCTGTCGAGTTCGATCGCGATAGGGACCTCGGCGGTATATTCCGGCGGACGGCTCTTCTGGATCTTCTGGTGTGCACGGATCGCTGCAATGGGATGTGTGGAGTCCCAGACATCGATAACCAGGTCGCCTGATCGTAGGAATCGTTCGACCAGGGCACGAACCGATATCTTCAACGATCGGGACGCGGAGGACTCCATAGAAATCGGATTATGGCAGTTTTCTCTGTCTAGTGTGCTCCGGCAGCACTTGTTATTGAACTTGACTGAATCGACCAATAAGATCTAACGTATTGCCAAATTCACTAAGAAGGGGATCCTCCTCATGAAAGTTCGATTCAGATTACTCTTCCTGTTGACGGTTACGCTCCTTTTGAGCGGCCTTATCTTTGGGCACCCGAGCGGCGGCCCGCCATTCAGGAGTGGTGAAGTCGCGGTTTACGCAGACCCAGCCGAACTTCAGGACTATACCGTCAGCAAGTTTCTTCCCTTTTCCGGGATCAGTATCGTCCAGGTCGAATCCGGCCGAGAGTGGGGGGAGGTCCAGAGCCTTCAGCGTCGCGGTTTCAAAGCCGGCCTCAATCGCAAGGCGATAGCCTTTGCCACGGCTAACGATGCCTTTTATCAGCCTTATCAGTGGCATCTCACCGCGGTACAAGCTGAAGAAGCCTGGGACGTTACCCGCGGGCTGGGTGTGACAGTGGCCGTATTGGACACAGGATTGAGACTGGGAGGACCGGATGGGGTTTTCAGCATCGTCTCACCTTACGATGCAGTCGATGGCGATTCGGATCCAACGGATGTCGATGGGCATGGAACCCATGTTTCCGGCACGATCGCTCAAACAACGAATAACGGGATCGGAGTTGCTGGACTGGCCTATGAGGCTTCGATCATGCCGGTCAAGGTCTTGGATGATTCGGGTTCAGGCAGCTTTGCGGATATCAGTGAAGGGATCTACTACGCTGTCGCAAACGGTGCCTCTGTGATCAATATGAGCCTCGGTACGAACGCCCGCTTCGCTCTGACCAGTGACCCGGTTATGGATCCGGCCCTGGAGCATGCCTATAACAGTAACGTCACCGTAGTCTGTGCATCGGGCAATGATGGAAGTCGGAACAATGTCAGCTATCCTGCCATCCATCCGCTGACGATTGCCGTCGGAGCGACCGATTACAGGAACAGCGTGGTCCGCTATTCGAATCGGGGGCAGGGACTTGATCTTGTGGCACCGGGTGGTGATACATCGAAAGATCTGAATGGCGATGGATATGGTGACGGGGTGTTGCAGGAGACCTTTGGTGGTTCTCCCCCGAGTTGGGGGTATTACTTCTACCAGGGAACTTCAATGGCCAGCCCTCATGTCGCAGCTGCGGCTGCTCTTCTGTACTCCTATGGCGTGACCTCGGCCGAGGAGGTCAGGACACAACTCCTGGAATCAGCTCTGGATGTCGGTGACGCCGGTGTGGACTCGACTTCGGGTCACGGACTGCTACAAGCACACAGCGCTCTCACCTGGACGTCAGATCCAGGCGGAGGTGGAGGAGGCGGTGGTGGTTGCACCGACAATGACGGGGATGGATTCTGCGTCCCGGACGACTGCAATGACAACAACGCGAGTGTATTCCCTGGCGCCAATGACACTAAGGGCAGACCAGGTCGTGACGGGATCGACAATGACTGCAACGGCACTCCTGATGCTTAGTTCTTGATTCTTGCCAGCGTTCGAATGGGGAAGTTTGGGTGGGCAGCCTCTCCGGGATCCAGTGTCTCCGCGATGGATTAATCCCGAAGATGCCAGTATGCTCTCCCGATGAGGAGAATTTCCCCGTGGGTGTTCTGGCTGCTTCTGGTTTCTTGTTCGAGTGTACCCGAGTATCCGGAGGCTCCTTTCCAGGAAGCTGAGTCCAAGTCCCATTTCGTCAGGGAAGGGCTGAGCCGCTGCCAACGGTTTGTGGAAGGGTGGTTGGCCGAGTCAGATCCGGGCACAGGGCTGATCCCCAGAAATCTCGAGCGCGATCGCGATCTCTGGGTTCCCAACGACTCCGCTGCCGACAACTATCCCTTCATGGTACTGACCACCTTCTACACCGATGAGGCTCTTTTCCGGGGCCGGATGGTTGACATCCTGGAGACTGAGCAGAAACTGACGAATCGGCTGGGTCCGCTTCCAGATACGTATCGTTTCTCCGAAGGGGAATTCCGTTACGAACAAATGGATCTTGATCGGATCACCTTCGGCGCGTCAGAGTACGTCAAGGACGGCTTGCTGCCTGTCACCGAACTGCTCGGCCCCACACCCTGGTCGAAGCGTTTGCTTGAAATGCTCGATGAAATCTGGGCGCAGGCTTCCTTTGATACGCCTTATGGGCCGATCGTTTCGGAAAGCGCAGAGGTGAACGGTGAGATGCTTCAGACCCTGTCGAGGATCTACTGGATGACCGGGGACGAGAAGTATCTCGAATGGGCGCTCCGTCTCGGAGATTATTACCTGTTGGGAAATCATCATCCAACCCGCGATTTCGAAAGCTTGAGGCTGAGGGACCATGGTTGTGAAGTGGTTTCGGGATTGTGCGAACTCTATGCCACACTAAGCGTGGCAAACCCGGAGAAACAGGAGGAATACAAGCCCCTTCTTCACGAAATGCTCGATCGGATTCTCGAAGTGGGACGCAACTCGGACGGGCTCTTCTACAACGTCATCGATCCGCGCGATGGCACCATTCTGAACGAGGCTCTGGCCGATACCTTTGGCTATACGCTCAACGGGTACTACACCGTGTATCTGGTCGATCATGTGGAACGTTACCGGGCGGCAGTGATTCAAGTCCTCGAAGCCCTCGAGATGGGGTATCCGGACTACAGCTGGGAAGAGGGGAGTGCCGATGGGGATGCCGATGCCATTGAAAGTGCGCTGAATCTCTACAACCGTGAACCCATCGATTCCTCAGCCCACTGGATTGACCGGCAGATCCAGACCATGTGGTCGAAGCAGCAGCCGAGCGGCGTGATTGAAGGGTGGCACGGCGATGGCAATTTCGCGAGAACGACGCTGATGTATGTTCTTTGGAAGAGTGCCGGGGTCTACCTGAAGCCTTGGCGCGATGATCTGAGCTGGGGCGCCACGATTCAGGATGGAACTCTGTTTCTCAGTTTCGCGGCGGAGGGGCCTTGGAAAGGGCGGGTGTTTTTCGATTTTGATCGCCACCGAACGGGTATGAAGTTGCCCTTTGACTGGCCGAGAATCAACCAGTTTCCCGAGTGGTATCCGGTGAAGAAGGATCAGGACTACTCCCTTCATCTCATGGGTGAAGATCGTATCCGGATCGTAACTGGGAGTGAACTGATCGATGGTATCGATCTGGAACTTCAACCGGGTGAGCGCCGCCTGGTGGTCTCAGGTCCGAAAGGCTAGGTTCCCTTGAGGCAGCGCCCACAGAACCCACAGAATGTTTGGCCATGTCCTTCGACGCGGAAGGACCAATGCTTCTGTGGAGTCTGTGGGCTGTTCTAGTGGTCCACAGCTTTCTTAAGCTCGTTCGACTGACTCGGTATCCTTGTTCCACTTCAGGTAGGCGCGATCGCGGAAAGAATCGACACCCATCATGGTGACGACCACGCCGTAGTATCCAAGCGAGGCATCACAGCGCAGTTCCTCGCCCGAGCGGATTGCCTGCTGCAGGTTGCGGTGATGCAGGGTGACGTCCTCGGCGCCCTTCTTCTTGTATTTGATGATCTCTCCTCCGGCGGCACCGGTAGCCGGGTTGATCACGTCGGCGCTGGTGGCCCGCTGAGGACTGATTTCGAAGCCTTCCCGAGTGAACTCGAGGGTCGCTTTGTGGCCCCGGATGACGTGGCGAATCGGTGTGTCGTTAGCCATCGAAGCAATCAACACAACTGTCGGACCACCTGGATAGTCGGCCATGATGTTAAAGGTCTCGGGAATCTCCGCAACACTGTTCGGGAAATTGTAGGTTCCGCCGCTTCCCACTGTGTAATCGGGGAACTTGAGGTCGGCTGCCTTCAGGATTCGCGTGACTCGATGGATGAACAGGTCGGTTGCCACGCCACCCGAGTAGTCCCAGTAGCGTCTCCACTGGAAGAATCGGCGCGGATCCCAGGGGCGCTTCGGTGCCGGACCAAGCCAGGCATCCCAGTCGAGATTGACACCCGGTTTTGCATCAAGATCGATATCGTAGGCCCAGAAATCGCCGACGTAATTCCTGGAATAGTCGATCTGAGCCTGCACAACCTTTCCGAGAGCATCCTTCTTGATGTAGTCGCGGGCTACCTCGTAGGACTCGTCCGACATCCCCTGGACTCCAACCTGCAGCTTCAACCCCGTTTCCTTGACCTTCTTGACGACTTCCTTGGACTGTTCAATCGTATGGGTCATCGGCTTCTCGACGTATACGTGCTTGCCGGCATCGAGGGCGTCGAGGCACATCCGGTGGTGCCAGTGTTCCGGTGTCGCGATCAAGACATAGTCGACATCTTTGCGGGCGAGAACGTCCTTGTAATTCTTGTGGGGTTCACCACCCGTCTTGGCGGCAGCGGCGTCCAGTCGCTTCTGATAAATATCGCAGACAGCAACAATCTCGCAGTTGTCACTGTCCTTCATTTCGAGGAGTGCATCCATATGGGCATTGGACATTCCACCACAGCCGATAACTCCGATGCGCAGCTTCTCATTTGCACCCAGGACGGTTGATATTCTGGAGGAGCCCAGGCTTGCGGCAATCCCGGCACCCACTCCCACTTTGTTGATGAAATCTCGTCGGTTCATATTCTTCTCCTCAGAAAACTCGGAATTCGCTGTACCGAAAATCTCAATGTAGACAATGAACGGATCGCATGCAAATTGGGAAAAGGAACGATCAAGGATTAATCTTGAAGGTGACGAGCGTGTAAGATGTTGCCTTGCGTCTAACGATTGAAGTATTCATGATCGGAGTAATAAGCATGGGAGTAGTAGGATGAGTTCGAATGACCTGGCTCCAGGAAAAGACTTTATTCGAACGATTGTTGATGCTGACATCGCGAAGGGGAAGAACGGGGGCAGGGTCCATACCCGGTTCCCTCCGGAGCCAAACGGTTATCTCCACATCGGCCACGCAAAATCAATCTGTCTGAACTTTGGACTCGCCGAAGAGTATGGCGGACTCTGTAATCTCAGGTTCGACGACACGAATCCGGTGAAGGAAGAGCAGGAATACGTCGACTCGATAATCGCCGATCTGGAGTGGCTCGGTTTCGATTGGGAAGATCGACTTTTCTTCGCATCCGATTATTTTGACCAACTGCATGAATGGGCGGTCAAGTTGATCAGGGATGGGTAGGCCTATGTCGATAGCCTGAATGCCGATCAGATTCGTGAGTATCGGGGCACCCTGACCGAACCGGGAAAGAACAGCCCCTATCGGGAGCGCACGGCTGAAGAGAACCTCGAGCTTTTTGAAAAGATGCGGCGGGGAGAGTTCCCGGATGGATCCCATGTGTTGCGCGCCAAGATCGATATGGCCTCGCCAAACTTGAACATGAGGGATCCGGCGCTCTATCGGATCAAGCATGCCAGCCATCATCGGACGGGTGATAAGTGGTGTATCTACCCGATGTACGATTTTGCCCATGGACAGAGTGATTCAATCGAAAGGATTACGCATTCGATCTGTACCCTGGAGTTTGAAGATCACCGTCCACTTTACGACTGGTTCATCGAGCATTTGGAGATCTTTGCTCCCCAGCAGATTGAGTTTGCTCGTCTGAATCTGACCTACACGGTCCTGAGTAAGCGAAAGCTCCTCGAACTGGTACAGGGCGGGTTTGTGTCCGGATGGGATGATCCGAGAATGCCGACGTTGAGTGGTCTCCGGCGGCGTGGCTACCCCCCGGCTTCGATCAGGCGTTTCTGTGATCGAATCGGTGTTGCCAAGCGCGATAGTGTTGTCGATATAGCACTTCTGGAACACACCATCCGGGAAGATATGAATAGGACGGCTCCGAGATTCATGGGGGTTGTCAACCCGCTGCGGGTCGTGATCGAGAACTATCCGGAAGGCCAGGAGGAAGAACTCGACGCGGTCAACAACCCGGAGGATCCTGAGGCTGGAACGCGGAAGGTACCCTTTTCCCGGGTCATATACATCGAAAGAGAGGACTTCAGAGAGGACCCGCCGAAGAAGTTCTTCCGTTTGGGTCCGGGCCGGGAAGTCCGTCTCAGATATGCGTACTTCATCACCTGTACCGGTTTCGAGAAGGATGAGAACGGGGAAATCGTTGAACTTCGCTGCCAGTACGATCCGGCAACGCGGGGAGGAGACGCTCCCGATGGTCGGAAGGTCAAGGGAACGATTCACTGGGTTTCGGCGACCCATGCCGTCGATGCCGAGGTCCGGCTCTATGATCGCCTGTTCTCGGTTGAAAACCCCTCCTCTGAGGACAATGACTTCAAGGAGTACCTGAATCCAAATTCTCTCGAGGTGTTGCCGGACTGCAAGCTGGAACCCGCGCTGGCTGAAATCGAGCCGGGGACGGAGGTCCAGTTTGAGAGGCGGGGCTATTTCTGCGTCGACTCAAAGGATTCCAAACCGGGACAGCTGGTCTTCAATAGGATCGTCGCTCTTCGAGACAGCTGGAAGAAGATCGAGCAGCAGAATCAGGGTCGCTAGGTCCTTTCGACTCGCAGGATCGCCTCGACACGAAGGAGATCCTCTTCGGTGTCGACTCCTACTGTATCGAATGCGGTTTCGGCGACCTGGATTGCGATTCCGTTTTCCAGGAACCGAAGTTGTTCGAGGCGCTCCCTGACTTCGAGCGAGGACTGCGGAAGTGAGTGAAACCGTTCCAGTGCCTGTCTTCTGAACGCGTAGAGCCCGAGGTGTTTGAAGTACTGCCTTTCCTCGTCGGGTTCGCGATGATAGGGGATCGGACAGCGCGAGAAGTAGAGTGCACGGCCTGATGTATCCGTTACCACCTTGACGACGTTCGGATTCTGAGCTGTCTCGGGGCTGATGGCAACCTTCAGCGTGCTGACCTCTATTTCAGGTTTCTCGAAGGGAGCGACGAGCAGGTCGATATGCTCCGGACGAACCATCGGTTCGTCGCCCTGGATGTTTACATAAATCGTCGCGTCCGTCCGCTGCATCACCTCAAAAAGCCGGTCGGAGCCGGAGGGATGCTGTCCGGTCAGCATGACAGGGATCTGTCTGCTGCGACATGCTTCCTCAACCATCGAACTGTCCGTTGCAACGAGGACCTCATGAAGCAGGAGTGAGCGAGAGGCAGCTTCGTAGACGAGTTGGATCATTGGTTTCCCGGCGATCTCGCGGAGGACCTTCCCCGGTAATCGCTGCGATTCGTAGCGGGCTGGTATGACACCCAGGATCTTGTCTTCAGCTTTCAATTCGATCTCCTACATCTGATGGCCTGGTAGCTCCAGCCTGGAAACGGAGCCGGGTCCAATTGGACAAAGCACGGGAACCAGGGATCCTTTTGTGACTCTAATCCGTAGAAGTATATATCTGGGAAGTGAGAGAGGTCGACCTGTGTCCGGACCCCATTTGGCGTCGGAACACAAAGTAGGGGAATTGACAGACATGTTCAGGCCTGAGCGGTTGCTGCAATTGTCTTTGGTAATGTTCTTTGGATTTAGCCTGCTGTCCTTTTCTGCCTGTTCTGGCGAAGTATCGACCGAACCAGAACAGAGGAGTGCAGGCGAAGGGGCAGAGGAAGAGGAAGGATCGGATGAGCAAGGGTTGGAAGAGGAAGGTGGGCCGTTGGTCGCACCATTCGACCTGATGGAGCATTTCGAACTCAGCCTTTGGGGAGAAGCAGATCGAATCAGTGTCGATCCGAACTTCTCGGGAAGACCGCGGGAAGCTGATTCGAACGGAACCTGCTTAAAGATCATCTACGAGCCCGGAGAGAAGGCGTGGGGTGCCATCTATTGGCAACCGAAACGGACTCTTGGGGTGCGCGAGACCGTCGAGGTACAGGAGGCAAAGAAGATCAGCTTCTGGGCCCGAGGGGAAACTGGTGAGGAAGTCGTCGGTTTCAGAAAGACCGGGTCTCCGGCAGTGGAACTGTTGAAGGAGGGTGAGGCGGTAACCCTCACTTCCGAGTGGAAACACTACGAACTCCTCCTCGACGAAAGCAGCCTCGGACAAGTCGCCGGTGTCTTTGGCGTCCGCTGGGAAAGCCTCCAGCCCGACGATGCCGGATTGACGATTTACCTGGACGAGATCCGATACGAATAGCGTTCAGTCAATGATCTGATAAAGCTGCAGTGATTCCAGCGCGTCACTTCCCCTCGGCATAATGGGTGCGTGAATGATCAGAAGCGCAGTTCCCAGAAGCCAGAGGATCCGTCGCGCCGGAAGCCGATTCTCGAGGCGCATCATTCGGCCAAAGAGGAGCGCCCGCTGCGGCCCTTCCAATTGGCCCTTTATGAGGTGATCTTCGAAGCCGATACACCGGGTGGCAAACTGTTCGATGTTGCCCTGCTCGTCGCCATTGTTCTGAGTGTACTCACGGTTATCCTCGAGAGCGTCACCGGCATCCGTGAAGACGTTGGCTCTGTCTTGTATGCGATCGAGTGGATCTTCACCCTGCTGTTCACGGTCGAATACCTACTCCGTCTCGTTAGCGTCTTGCATCCGGCAAAGTACGCTCTCAGTTTCTTCGGATTGATCGATCTGCTGGCCATTATTCCGACCTACCTGAGTTTGTTCCTGACCGGAGCACAAACTCTGCTGGTCATCCGGGTGTTTCGGCTCTTGAGACTCTTCCGGATCTTCAAGCTGACACGATACATTGGGGAGGCCCGAATCCTCCGAACTGCATTGGAGGCGAGCCGGTACAAGATCACGGTGTTTCTCCTTACGGTGATGGCTGTCGTTGTCCTGATCGGGTCACTGATGTACCTCATCGAAGGACCTACGGGAGGCTTTACGAGTATCCCCCGGGGAATCTATTGGGCGATCGTCACGATGACGACAGTGGGTTATGGAGATATCGCACCACAGACGGTCCTGGGTCAGGCGATTGCGGCGTTATTGATGATCACCGGATATGGGGTGATTGCCGTTCCGACCGGAATCGTTTCTGCGGAATTGACGCATCTTCACCGTATCCATCCCGAACCGATTGCCTGTCCCGGGTGTGGGGGCGAGGGGCACGAGTCCGATGCCCGCCATTGTAAGTATTGCGGGACCCGTCTGCTGGACGGGTGAGCGCAGCGGATCACGAGTGACAGCAGTCTCTACTCATCGAGGTCATCGTTATCTTTAGGACGACGCTTCGACCGAGTGTAGTGAATGGGGCCTTTGGGGCAGGCCACCTTGCGGGCACGAATCAGGAACCCTGTGTGCCCAACCATCCGGTGGTAGGGCCGCATGGCATTCTCTTCAACTTCCCAGCTACGCTGCAATGTTTCCCGCGTCTCGATCTCTGTCCAGCCCGGTATGGCTTTGAGGGCGAGTACCAACATGTAGACCTGGGTGACTGTTGGAAGCCAACAGAGTAGTGTTCCCCCTGCCCGTAAGGCATCAAAGGCATGGGGAAGGCAGTGATGTGGTTCCGGGACGTCGAGAAGAATCAGGTCCAGGTCGTTTTCATCAATCCCTTCGTAAACGTCCTTCTCGAATACGCTGTGGGCCGCTCCGGTATCGCCAAACCGTTCCCGGGCATCCTCGATGTTCGCGAGGGCCTGTTTGATGAATTCGGGACGGCGCTCGTAGGAGATCAACGAGCCTTTGGGCCCCAGGTGACGCAGCAGAAAGACCGAGGCAGCTCCAGAACCTATTCCAGCCTCGAGTACCCGCGCTTCCGGGTACAGGTCGCCCCGGGTTACCAGGGTCGCCAGGTCCTTGGGGTGAATGATAGAAGTCCGCCGTCGCAACTGCTTGAGGATGTAGTCTTCGAAGGTCAGTCTGAGGCAGATAACCGGCTTGTCGAGGACACTGGGCAACAGCACCCCCGGAGGCTGTCCGATGATATCGTCGTGTGCAATATGTCCGGTCCGGATATGGTGAAACTTCTCACCTTGACGGAGCTTCACGACATGGCGTTTTCCCTCAGGTTCGATAATGACGACCGATTCTCCTTCGAAGAACGGGGCCCTAATTATCTGGGCAGAACTGGGTTTGACCGGCATGTGGCAGAGAATAGGGGCGCCTTCGTCCGAAGTCAAATCAACGGAGGTAAACTTGAAATCACCCACACCGGCTGGATAATCTTTTCAAGTCTTTTCACGAATTTTGAACTCAAGAAGGTAGTCATGAGGAAGCGTATGAGAGCCATTCGAGTCTTGGTTTTACTGTCGATACTGATCTCTGCAGCGGGTCTGGTCGCAGCAGCGGAGGATGCAGCCGGCGAAGAAGCGCTGCTTTCAAACGTACGGCAGTTGACGTTTGAAGGACTGCGGGCGGGGGAAGGTTATTTCAGTGCGGATGGGACCCGGATTACCTTTCAGAGTGAGAGGGATCCCGCCAATCCCTTTTTTCAAATCTATCTGATGGATCTCGAGACTGGAGACACTCAGCGCGTCTCGCCCGGTTCGGGAAAGACGACCTGTTCCTGGGTGCATCCCGGTGGCAAGAAGGTCCTTTTTGCCTCGACTCACAAGGATCCCGATGCGTTGAAGAAGCAAAAGGACGAACTCGACTTCCGGGCTTCCGGGCAGGAGCGACGGTATTCCTGGGATTATGATGAATACTACGATCTGTTCGAGGCGGAACTCGACGGCGGTGCGATTCACCAGTTGACCACCGAGAAGGGATACGACGCTGAAGGATCCTGGTCTCCGGATGGCCGGCTGATTGCCTTTGCCTCGAATCGACATGCCTATTCCGACTCCTTGTCTGAGAAGGACGCCAGGTTGTTCGAGACCGACAAATCCTACTTCATGGAAATCTACATCATGAATGCGGACGGATCCAATGTGCGCCGTCTGACGAATGTTCCCGGGTATGATGGCGGCCCGTTCTTCAGCGCTGATGGAGCGAAGATCTGTTGGCGACGCTTCTCGGAAGATGGGCTCACGGCCGAGATCTTTACCATGAATCTCGACGGGAGTGATCAGAAGCAACTGACGCACCTTGGTGCGATGTCCTGGGCCCCATTCTTCCATCCGTCAGGTGAATACCTGATCTTCGCAACCAACAAGCACGGGTTCGCCAACTTCGAGCTGTACATGGTCGACAGCGCCGGGCAGAAGGAACCTGTCCGGGTGACCTACACCGAAGGTTTTGACGGTCTTCCCACCTTTACGCCGGATGGGAATCGCCTGGCCTGGACCAGTAATCGGACTTCGAGCAAGCAGTCTCAAATATTCCTCGCCAACTGGAATCAAGACGCGGCCCGGGAACTGATGGGACTGGGCACGGTTCTGGCGACCGACCCGTCGGTTAGCGCTGAAGACCTCCGGACCCATGTCGCAACGCTCGCATCCGAAGAGATGGAGGGGCGGTTGACAGGAACTGAGGGTGCGAAGAAGGCTGCGGCCTATGGAATAAGGATCTTCGAGGCACTGGGTCTCGAACCGGCGGGTGAGGACAGCACGTTTCTACAGCCCTTCGAGTTTACCGCTGGGGTCAGCCTGGGGTCGGAGAACAGGCTGGCTGTCAAAGGTGAAGGTGCCGCCCCGGAAGACTGGCAGATCGATGTCGACTGGAGGCCCCTGGCCTACTCCAGAGGGGGAGATCTCGGCTCGTCTGAAGTCGTGTTCGCAGGTTACGGAATCGTGGCTCCGACCGAGGGTGATCATGAGGGTTACGATTCTTATGTCCATCTCGATGTTGAAGACAAGTGGGTGATGGTTTTCCGGTATATGCCGGAGGAGATCAGCCCAGAACGGCGGCAGCATCTGTCTCGTTATTCCGGAATCCGCTACAAGGCAATGGCCGCCCGGGAACGGGGTGCAAAAGGTCTTCTCGTCGTAAGTGGCCCGAACTCTCAGGTTGAGAATCAGCTGGTTCCCCTCTCGTTCGATGCGTCCTCGGCGACCACGAGTCTCGGAGTGCTTTCGATTAGTGACGCTCTTGCTCAGTCGTTGCTTTCGGCTGATGGGAAGGAGTTGCAGGCGTTACAGGATGAACTGGATTCCGGAGAGCTTTCGATGGGCTTTGCCATTTCGAATCGTTCGCTCGAGGTGGCCGTCGATATCGCCTATGAGACGAAGGTGGGGAACAATGTCCTGGCTCGGCTGAGAAGCGGCTCCGACGAGGCCCCTGTTGTAGTGGTGGGGGCGCATTACGATCATCTCGGTCGTGGAGTCGGGATGTCTACCCTGGCCCGGGAAGATGAGAGGGAGCAGGTTCATTATGGGGCCGACGACAATGCATCAGGGGTTTCGGGTCTTTTGGAGATGGCCGAATACCTCGTCAGCCTGAAGGACGAAGGGCGTCTGCCTCTCAAGCGGGACATTATCTTTGCGCTTTGGTCTGGTGAGGAGTTGGGCCTGCTCGGGTCGAATGAATTCGCCCGGAAGATTGGAAAAGAGATCGGAAACGAAGCCGATATAAGCAGCCGTGTGGCCGCTTACCTCAACATGGACATGATCGGCCGCCTGAACAACGAGTTGATCCTTCAGGGGATTGGCTCCAGTTCGGTCTGGACCTCGGAGATCGAGAAGCGGAATGCTCCGATCGGGTTGGCGGTGGTCACCCAGAATGACAGTTACCTGCCGACCGATTCGACCTCGTTTTATCTCAAACGGGTTCCCGTGCTGGCGGCCTTCACCGGAACGCATGAGGAATACCACAGTCCGAGGGATACCGCGGACACGCTCAACTACGATGGGATGGAGAAAGTCGCCCGGCTGATGAGCCTGATCACGCGATCGGTGGCGATTGCGGAGACGGTTCCCGATTACAAGGAGATGAAACGGCCAACTGAATCGGGAGGTCGCGCGCGGTTGAGAGCCTATCTCGGAACGATCCCCGACTATGCCCAGGGCGACGTCGTCGGCGTCAGTATCAGCGGCGTGATTGGTGGAGGCCCGGCTGAAGCGGCAGGTTTGGCCGGGGGTGATGTAATCGTCGAACTGGCGGGACGAAAGATCGAGAATATCTACGATTACACTTATGCCATCGAGGCGTTGAAGATCGGGCAGACCATCAAGATTGTGGTTCAGAGAAACGGAGAACTGCTCACGCTCGACATCACACCGGGTTCCCGAGAGTGAGACTTTCGAATCATGCGAAGCACCCCGCTCAGCGCCTGTGAGGTTCGTAGAGGCCGATCAGACGAGCGACCAGGATGGCGACGTAGAGGACCCCGGTGACGGCCTCCAGGGCGGCCAGCGAACGGGCCTGCAAGGATACCGGCAGGATATCGCCGTAACCCAGTGTGGTCAGGGTCACGAAGCTGTAATACATGAGGTCGGGCCCCTTCGAGTCCACGGAAAGTCCTGCAAAGGAACCGGGCACGAGCGTCTCGAGCGAGAAGAAGGTCAGCGAGAAGCCGTGACCGAGCAGGAAGTAGATGCTGATCGATCCCAGGATCTGGTCAAGTGAGATCGCTTGGCTCGTGAAGATGTAGATCAGCAGGCAGACGATCGTGTAACCGAGAACCAGCAGGATGAAGAACGCCTTCGCCGCCACCAGCCAACCCACCCCGGGATAGAGGACTGTCAGCCAGCTGCAGGCCATGGCAGGGATTACGAGGGAGATGCCCTTGTAGACACGCAGACGATCGGACGAAGTGGCGTAGATTGCAGCGAGCAGGGTCAAGTTATAGAGGAGAATCGAGAACATCTCGCTGCCGAGGCGTTTGAGGATAGGGATCCCCAACCCTCCGAAGAAGTCCAGGTACGGCTGCAAGAGATATTGGGTTAGCAGGGCCGCCAGTAACCAAGCACACTTGAAGCTCGTGTTCTTCTTCATCTTTCGATCTGAAATCGGTCCCCTATCGATGCAGCATGAGGAGTCCGGGGTTCTCGAGACAGCGGATCACGAAGTGGAGGAACTCTGCTGCTACGATCCCATCGACGACCCGATGATCCAGCGTGACTGAAAGGTTCATGATCTGGCGGACGACGATGCGGTCATCTCGAACGACCGGACGCTTCGAGATTTTGTGGATTCCGAGGATCGCGACTTCCGGATAGTTGATGACTGGTGTCGCCATCAGTCCGCCGAGCGGTCCCAGGCTGGTAATTGTGAACGTTCCCCCCTGCAAATCCTCCAGCTTGGTCTTTCCGGCTCGAGTGTCTTCCACGAGTCGCTGGATTTCCGCCGAAAGCTCGAGAATGTCCTTCTCCTCCACGTGCTTGATTACGGGGACGACAAGCCCCTCATTGGTTGCTGCCGCCAATCCGAGGTTGTAGTACTTCTTGAGGAGGATTTGCTCCTTTTCCTCATCCAGCGTGGCGTTCAGGAGCGGGTACTTCTTGAGCCCGGCAACGACAGCCTTCATGATGAAAGGAAGGTAGGTCAGTTTCTGGTAGCCATCTTGCTCGGCAAATTCATTCTTGAGCCGAACCAGGGTGGTGACATCACATTCCTCGACGTAGGTGTAATGCACGGCCGCCTGTTTGGCCATGATCAAGTGTTTCCCGATCTTTCGTCGCAAGCCGCGATACGGGACTGTTTCGATCTCGAGTAGAGGTTTTGCGGCGGTGCGTGCGGGGCTTTTCACTTCTTCTGCGGACGGAGTCTTCTCCAGATCTTCCGGAGTGATCCGGCCACCGCGACCCGAACCCTGGATCTTGCTCAAGTCGATCCCCTTTTCTCGGGCCAGCTTGCGAACAGCCGGAGTGGCGAGAATCCCCCGGGCTGGGGCCTCAGGCGCCTTTCTAACCGGAGGTGTGGCCGGCTCCGCCGGTTTCCCCTCTGCTGGTTTCTCAGCAGGTGCCGGAGCTTCCGTTTCGCCCTCCTGCTGGATGACGACCAGGGTCTCCCCTACGTCGACAATATCACCTTCGTCGCCCCGGCACTCCAGGACGACACCCTTGACCGGTGAGGGGATCTCGACCGTAGCCTTATCAGTCATGATCTCCACCATGGGCTGATCTTCTTCCACTTCATCGGCAGGCTTCACCAGCCAGCGGACGATTTCCCCTTCGACGACTCCTTCACCGATATCGGGAAGCTTGAACTCGAAAGCCATGGTTCACCTCTCGTTGGGTTCTTTCTTAGTAGTTAATCAGGTCGTTCAAGACCTTTCTAATCCGCTTCTCATTCGGCAGATACTCATGCTCCAGTGTGTATGGGAAGGGCGTGTCGAGTCCCGCCACGCGTAGAACGGGTGCCTGGAGATTCAACAGGGACTTCTCTGCAATAGTCGCAGCGATTTCCGCCCCGTATCCACAGGTCCGGGGAGCTTCATGGACGATGGCAACGCGCCCGGTCTTCTCAACTGAACTCAAGACCGTTTCTACATCCCAGGGCAGCAGGGTGCGCAGGTCGATCACTTCGACGGTGATTCCGTCAGAGGCTGAGATCTTGTCAACTGCGTCCATGACGGTATGCACCATGGCACCATAGGTGACGATCGTTGCGTCTTCGCCTTCCACCAGCACCTTGGCTTCGCCGAGCGGAATCTGATAATCCCCGTTCGGAACCTCTCCTCGAGCAGCTCGGTAGACCCGCTTCGGCTCCAGGAAGATGACCGGATTGGGGTCCCGGATAGCCGAAATCAGCAATCCCTTGGCATCGTAGGGGGTCGATGGGATCACAACCTTCAACCCCGGTGTATGCACGAACAGCGCTTCAGGGCTTTGAGAATGGTAGTGGCCACCCCGGATTCCGCCTCCATAGGGGGTTCTGATTACCATGGGACAGGAGAGTTCAGCGCCCGACCGATAGCGCATCTTGGCCGCTTCGTTGACGATCTGGTCGAATGCTGGATAGATGAAGTCTGCAAACTGAATCTCGGAAACGGGGATCAGGCCATTGATGGCCATACCGATTGCAGCACCGACGATCGCGGTCTCCGAAAGGGGGGTGTCGAACGAACGCTTTGTCCCAAACTCGTCTTGCAGCCCCTGGGTCGCTCGGAAGACGCCTCCAAACTTCCCCACATCCTCACCGAAGACTACGACTCTATCATCTCGGCGCATCTCGACTCGCAGTGCGTCGTTGATCGCCTGGATAATGTTCATTTTTGGCATAGTGTATTTCTCGTTCGTTACTGATCCGAGAGGCTTTTCAACTCATCGCGCTGCTCTTCGAGGTGCCAAGGTACTTCATCGAGCACATCTTCGAACAGCGTGTCTAAATCTGGCGGTCCGATCTTCTCGACCTCTTCGATGGCGGCACGGATCTCTTCTTGGAATTCCTCTTCGAGGGCCGAATCCTGCTCTTCACTCCAGACTCCCCGTTCGATAAGGAATGTGCGGAATCGGCAGATCGGATCTTTTTCGAGCCACTGGTCGACCTCTGCGTCATCACGGTAGGCTCGTGGATCATCTGAAGTTGTGTGGGCACCCTGCCGGTAGGTCTGAGCCTCGATCAGAGTCGGACCTTCACCTCGACGGGCTTTTTCCGCAGCCTGACGGGTCGCTGCGTACATTGCCAGTACATCGTTCCCGTCGACCCGAACGCCATCAATTGCATAGGCTTTCGCCTTCTCGGCAAGGTCCTGCTGCGCGGTCTGTGCGCCCACCGGTACCGAAATCGCCCAGTGGTTGTTCCTGCAGAGAAAGATGACTGGAGCTTTGAACACCCCGGCGAAATTGCAGGAAACATGAAAGTCTCCCGTGGATGTCGCACCATCTCCGAAAAAGGTAAGAGCGACCTCCTGGGTCCCCTTGATGCTGGCGGCCATCGCCATTCCGAGGGCGTGAGGAATCTGGGTGCCGACAGGGCTCGAAACACTTGCCAGGCGAAGCTCACGGGACGCCCAGTGGCAGGGCATCTGCCTCCCTTTGATCACATCCTGTGTGTTCCCATAAATCTGGCAGAGAAAATCGAACAAACCATAGCCCCGTGCGAACGCGGCCCCTACCTCGCGGTAGCAGGGTACGATCCAGTCTTCCGGTTCCAGAGCAAATGCGCTGCCGATAATCGAGGCTTCTTCCCCGGTGGAGCCGACATAGAAGCCGATTCTGCCCTGGCGTTGCAGTTTTGTCATGCGCTCATCAACCCGGCGATTAAAGAGCATCAGGCGGTAGAGGCGAATAAGGTCATCTTCGCTCAAATCAGGAAGTTGGGCACCGTCGATGACCTTGCCATTCTCGTCAATAATTCTCTGGACTTGTTCCCTCATGCGGGAAGGATTATAGCTTCCGCGTGCTGACTGGCTCAACTCCCTGGGATTGAACCGGAATGAGGGGAAGAGAGGGCAATCAGTCTTCAGGTTCAATTCTGCGGTACGATGTTCCAGAGTCTCGTCAGCCGTATTTCCCGGGTTTTGCGAGAAGGTACATTATGCTGAAAGGATTTTTCCCAATGATCTTCGGTGGTTTGTTGCTGGCTTGGGCCACCAGTCCAAGCGATAAAGTACTGGTTGCCCACCGGGGGGCTTCCGCCTACAGACCGGAGCACACGTTGGTTTCCTATCAGCTGGCTATTGAACAGGGCGCTGATTTTGTTGAGCAGGATCTTCAGATTACCCGGGATGGCAAGCTGGTCTGCCTGCATGACTCGACACTCGAGAGAACGACCAACGTCGAAGAGGTCTTTCCCGATCGATTTCGTGAAGAGGTCCTCAATGGGTCGATTCATCGGCGTTGGTATGTTTCAGACTTCACTCTGGCCGAGGTCAAGCAACTGGATGCCGGTTCCTGGTTCGATGTCCGCTTCGCTGGAGAACGGGTTCCGACCTTCCGCGAGGCGATTGAGTTGGTGAAGGGAAAGGCGGGGCTCTATCCCGAGACGAAGAGTCCTGAAGACTACCGTGAAATGGGGCTTTCAATGGAAGCGCTGCTGGTCGAAGACCTGAAGGCATTCGGGCTTGACCGGGCAGAGGCCGATCCCAGTACTCCCGTTATCGTCCAGTCATTTAGCGCCGAGAGTTTGAAGAAACTCCGGAACGAACTGCAGAGTGATCTGCCGTTGGTCTTTCTCCTTTCGAATCGGGAAGGCGCCGAATGGACCGGCTTTGAGCAACTCCGGAGAATAGCTGAGTTCGCCAGCGGCATTGGACCAGCAAAGGGGCTGATCGAAGTCGACCCAGGGTTGGTTGAGCGGGCGCATCGAGCTGGCCTGACCGTCACTCCATATACCTTTCGATCGTCAT
Source organism: Acidobacteriota bacterium (assembly GCA_020350445.1). Classification (GTDB taxonomy): domain Bacteria; phylum Acidobacteriota; class UBA6911; order RPQK01; family JAPXNP01. The sequence continues at coordinate 4,180,860 of CP070717.1, forward strand.
CGGTATCGGAACCCTACACCAGTGTTGCCGGCGAGATGGAGCATTTTCTCTATAACTTTGGCGTCGATGCCGTCTTTACCGATAATCCCGATCTGTTTCCGAGGAACGAATGAATAAGAAGAGGATTCTCCCAATTATCTTCCTGGCGTTTGTCGCCTTTGTCATCTACAGCACTATGAGCCTGGGTAAGGTGACCTGTACGGTCTGTATCGAGTATCAGGGTGCGGAGGCGTGCCGGACCGCGTCAGGAGAAGATCGCGAAAGTGCTGTGCGGACCGCCACCGAGAACGCCTGCGCTCAGGTGACATCGGGTATGAGTAATACCCGGAACTGCCTGCAGCAGCCGCCAGTCAGTGTCGAATGCGGTGACTAGGGTTCGACAAATGACAGAAACTGGTTCGGTTTCACGTCCTGTTTCTTCTCGACAAGTCCGTTCGGCCATGTAATCTGCAGTTCCTCGACCAACTGGTCACTGCCCAGGCCGAAGTGGACGCGCTTATCCGATGCGCAACCGTACCCGACGGCGATGTTGACGTGGCCCCACTGCGATCCTGAGGCGGTCGTGATTTTGACCTTGGTTCCGATTGCATCCCGTGTGGAAGACTTTCCGGTGAAGGAAAGTGTGAGCCAGTTGTTTGGGGTTGGAGAGACGTTGCGCCAGATTTCAACCGGGTCGCTCAGAGCTGAGACGATCGCATCCATTCTCCCGTCGTTATCGAAATCCCCAAATGCGGCTCCCCGGTGAACTGCCCGAAGAGTGTGAAACTTGTCCCCTGCCTGGGGTGCGGCGTCAGCAAACTTGCCGTTCTTGAGGTTGACGAACAGGGTGTTGGGTTGGAGTACTCTCTCCCCGAAATTGCCTCGGGGATCCATGACATCGCCGCTCGCGATGAAGAGGTCCTTCCAGCCGTCGTTGTTGAAGTCGAAGATGCCGTTGCTCCAGCCGGTCCTGTCGCGGGTCATCATGGCCAGTTTGCTCGAAGCCGTCATCTCATCGAACATCATGTCGCCGGCGTTTTCGTAATAGGGCATCGCCTCGTTGGTCATTGCAGCGACGAAGAGATCGACTCGACCATCGTTGTTGACATCCTTCGCATCGACACCCATTCCTGAGACGGCGGCCCCTGAGTAGGTGTAGGCAGTGCCGCTTTCGAAGCCAATCTCCTGGAAGGTCCCGTCCTGCTGATTGTGAAAGAGGAACGCAGGTACCGTGTCGTTGGCTACATAGATGTCGATCCAGCCGTCATCGTCGAAATCGGCGACGCCGAGGCCCATGCCCTTTCCGATATGATCCCGGATGCCAGACTTCTTCGAAACGTCAGTGAATGTCCCGTCCCCATTGTTGTGAAACAGTGAATTCGGCAGCCCATCGTAATGCTGCGGGTGGCAATAGTCGGGAGAGTTCTGGGGCCCGCAGACCGGCTCCGTGGCCGGATCCCAGACGCAGTAATTCGAGACGAAGAGATCGAGTAGACCGTCGTTATCATAGTCGAGAAACGCTGCCGCGACCGACCAGAGGGTGCCGTAATCGGGATCAGGGTTCCCAAAGCCCGCTTCCTTTGTAATATCCGAGAAGGTCCCGTCACCGTTGTTTCGGTAGAAGATGTTTTCCCTCAGCCCGGCTATAAAGATGTCCTGATCGCCATCGTTGTCGTAGTCGGCGACGACAGTGCCGTTGGTATAGCCGCGACCCTGTACGCCCGCCTTGGTGGTGACATCTTCGAACTTCCAGTCGCCGAGGTTGCGAAAGAGGCGGTTGGTGTGGGTGTCGAGTGTCTTCTGGAGTCCGGGCATTGTCGCCCCGCTCACGATATAGACATCGAGCAGGCCGTCGTTGTCATAATCGAAGACAGCAATTCCCGAGATCATCGTTTCGGGCTGATGGCGTTTGTCGGTCCGGCTGGGTTCGACCACGAAACTGAGGCCGCTGTTCTCGATCAAATCGAACATGATCGGCTGGAATTCATCGTCGTTCGCTGCCATGCCGGTGAAGGAGAGGTAGTAAAGCAGCAGAATTCCCAACAAACCAGCCCGTCTTGTGCCTGAGGATGAAAGCATTTCTTTGCCAGTCCTATTCTTCAGGTTCCTTAATTCTCAGAATCTGATCCACTTTGACACCTTCGAGTTGCTGTTTAATTCCGGAGGGCCAGTTGATTTCAATCGACTGGATCCCGGTCTCTTTCCCCAACCCGAAGTGGACCCTTCTGTCCGACGTCGACATGAACCCGACGGAAACCGCCATGTGATTGTGCAGCACTCTACCCGATTCCAGAGTAACCTTGATGTAGGCCCCAATCGGATCCCGGCTGCTCTTGCGGCCCTCCAGGTCCAGCATCAACCAGTGGTTGCCATTATCTCCCGAATTCATCAGAATACGCGGTTTCTGATTCAGGGAAGTGACGACGATGTCTTGAAATCCGTCGTTGTTCAGGTCCCCAAATCCCGATCCGCGCTGGTATCCTTCAAAGAGAAAGTCCTGACCCAACTTCTCAGAAACGTCTTCAAACTGGGATCCGTCGATGTTTCTCAACATGGTGTCGTGCTGGGCGGAGTCGGCTCCGAGGTAGTCGACATCGCCGTTTGCTGAATAGATGTCCTTCCAGCCGTCGTTGTCGTGGTCGATAAATCCGTTGCTCCACCCCGAGAACTGCCGGCTCAAGGTCGCTACATTCGAGGAAGGGCTGACGTAATCGAAGTACTCGCCCTCCTGATTCAAGAAGAGCGCATGGATCTGGTTCTTCAGGTTGTTGTAGAAGATGTCCGTGAAGCCGTCATTGTTGTAGTCCTTGGCATCACAGCCCATTCCCGAGACGCGCGCGGCCTCGGCGTTGTAAGCGACACCGTAGAACAGGGACACCTCGTCGAAAATGCCGTCGCCTTCATTCAGGTACAGGAAGTTCTGCACGGTGTCATTGGCAACGAATACATCGAGTCGGCCATCCCGGTTGAAGTCGGCGATCCCGATCCCCATCCCCTTTCCTAGCGCTTTGTCGAATCCCGACTCTTGGGTCACATCCTCGAATTTCCCGTTTCCGAGGTTGTGATAGAGCGTGTGGGGCACACTCACGACGGTCTGGGGATTGCAGTAGAATTCTGTGCCATCCGCCATCATGCACGGTTTGTCGGTCTGGGGATTCCAGAACGTGTATTGGGAGACAACAAGGTCGAGCAGGCCGTCTTTGTCGTAATCGAAGAACGCCGCTGCGACGCTGAGCAGGTCCTTTGCTTTCAGGTCGAGACCGGAGTTGGCTGTTACGTCTGAAAACGTACCGTCCCCATTGTTGGCGTAAAGGGTGTTGGGTCCGGCGTTACAAACGAAAAGGTCGGTGTCCCCATCATTGTCGTAGTCACCGGCGGCAACGCCGAAAGAGAAGTCCATATGTTCTCCGGTCAGGCCCGTCTTACTGGTGACATCTTCAAACTCTCCGTTGCCGCGGTTCCGGAGGATGCAACTGTAAAACGAGGGGTCGGTCTTCTTCAGTTCGGGCAATTTCGCCCCGTTGGTGAAATAGATGTCTTGATGGCCGTCCTGGTCGTAGTCGAAGATCGCGACTCCCCCACACATGGGCTGGGGAAAATACTTGCGGCCCGAGTAATCGTTGTTCGAAACGTATTGGATGTTGGATGCCGGGGCGATATCTGTATAGCGAACCGCTCCGTAAGAAGTATCCGATTCTCCGACTGCCAGATTCTGGTGCAGAAGCAGCGCGGTCACGGCGAAGCAGAAGAACCGCCACCGTCTTTGGAGTACATGACCCCGCTGCCGCGTCTCAGCCCTATAGGAACAAAGACCGGGGGCATAGATGAAAGGGAAACTCCTCACGAACTTCCACATTATTCCAGGCATACCTGGGAAACTCGCTTGATTTGGGGAGGCTATTTGCCGCATTTTCGGGCCCTATGCTACCATTTTTTCGATGTTTCGAAAGTGGGTGGCAACTCAGGCGGGGCCCGTTTCGGCAGCGTTCTTCCTGCTGTTGGCGGGCTTTGCTTCACTCAGCGCACAGACCGATGCTGGGGCGATTGTGGCCAGGGCAACTCAGTTGCATCAAGCCGGGAATTACGACGCCGCTGTAACTGAGTACCTTCGGTTTCTCGAGATCCATCCCAATGTGGCCGATATCCGTTCAAACCTGGGAGCCGCCTACGTCGGCCTGGGGCGGCTGGACAAGGCGATCGAGCAGTATCTCCGGGCCTTGGAACTGGGGAATGCGACGAATCCGAATGCGTTGCGCTTCAATCTGGCACTGGCCTACTACAAGACGGTTCAACTCCGGGACGCTTCCCGGGAACTCGAGAAGGTCTTAGCCGAAGATCCAGCGAACAAACAGGCTGCGCTGATACTGGCGGATTCCTATCTTCGGCAGGATGAATACGAGAATGTCATTCGGGTTCTTGAAGCATTCGAGGGAACCTCTCCCGATGACAAAGCGCTGGCATACTTGTTGGGAACAGCTTTGATCCGAACCGGAGACGTGACTCGCGGGCAGGTGCTCGTCGACCGGATTCTCCGGGACGGTGAATCTGCCGAAGCCCACATGATGATGGGTACCGCATTCATGATGGCCCGGGAGATCCCTAAGGCTCTCGAAGAGTTCGAGCGTGCTCTGTCATTGAATCCCAGGCTCCCCTCGCTGAACGCTTTCATGGGGAAGACGTTGCGGGAGATGGGACGAGTTGATGAATCGACCGAGTTCTTTCAGAGAGAGCTCGAGATCAACCCGCTTGATTTCGATTCGCTCCTGTACGTTGGGGTCTACGAATACAAGCGGCAGCAGAACTATGAAGCCGCACTGGCGCTTTTCAATAGAGCCCTTCAGATTCGTCCAGGAGCGCTCGAGGTCAGGTTTCAAATCGGATTGGTGTACGTTTTGACTGATCGGATCGATGAGGCACTCGAAATCGTCGAGAAGGTTGTTGAGGAATCTCCTGACTTCTTGGAAGGGCATGTCACCCTGACCCGACTGTACTATCGGTTGAAACGAAGGGAAGATGCCCAAAAGCATCGGGAAATTGTTGAGGAGCTGCGTGCCAAGAAGGATGAAGCAACTGTCAAGGAAGTCGATCCCCTCGAGGAGGGTCGCTGAGGATTGGGAATGACGAAGAGATTCTTGAAAGGGCGGCCCCTGTTAGTCTGGCTCGTAATTGTTTTGGGCTCCAGCCCGAGTCTCATTGGAGCAGTGGGGTTCCAGAACTACTCGGGCGACCCTGTTGACGAATTGATCACTCGGGCTCAGGCTGCGCGAGATTCCGGGGATTTGAATCAGGCTGCCGAGCTGTATCAGACGATTCTGAAGGCCCGGTCGTACTGGGTGGAGGGGTGGTGGAACTTGGCTACGGTCCTGTATGACAGCGACCGTTATGATGAGGCGCGGGATGCGTTCAGACGCTTCCTGAAGCTCGAACCGGAAAACGGACCAGCCTGGGCGCTGCTTGGACTGAACGAGTATCAGACTCGAGAATATGACAGGGCGCTATTCAGCCTGCAGAAAGGCCTGATGCTCGGACTGGGTAACCATGAGCAGTTGACGTATGTGACGCGTTACCACACGGCGCTGCTTCTGAATCGATTTGAGGAATTCGAGGCGGCGATCGTGCTACTGAACAAGATTTGTCTGAAACACGCCGACAACCCCAAGATTATCGAAGCGATGGGCCTGAGTATTCTGAGGCTGCCCTATCTCCCTTTCGAACTGCCTCCCGATCACCGGGAACCGGTGCTGTTGGCAGGTCGGGCCGCAACTCATTGGGCGGTGAATGATCTCGAGAAGGCCGCGGTGGGCTATGGCCAGTTGGAGGAACGCTATCCATCATTTCCGAGCGCCTATTACGCGCTCGGGGTATTTGCACTCCAGTATGACCCTCCTTCTGCCTTGGGCAAATTCTTGAAGGAGTTGGAACTCTCTCCTGACCATGTGCCGGCGCGTCTGCAGCTTTCGTTTGAGTATCTCAAGCGGGGGGAACCAGAGAAAGGCCGGCCCTATGCCGAACGAGCGGTTGAACTCGCGCCGAGTTCGTTCGCCGCTAGGAATGCCCTGGGAAGGATCCTGTTGGAACTGGGCTTGGTTGATCAGTCGATCGAACAGTTGGAAAAGGGAGTGGAACTGGCGCCTACCAGTCCACAGATGCATTTTGCCCTTGCCCGGGCCTATACGAAGGCTGGGCGTAAGGAAGATGCGAGGCGTTCGCGGGAAGAATTCCTGAGGCTTGACGCACAGGTCCGAGAAAGAGAAGCGGAGGGTACTCCGATGATCCCGTCGATCGATAGCGAGGAGGAGTCGCCGGGAGAGTGATTAGCCCGGATTGAGCTGATTGGGACAGGGTTGGGTATAATCGACTACAATGATCACTGGGAGAAAGTCTTTCGGTGGTTTTGAGTCTTTGGCGCTGATAACACGTTCAGCGCTCTGAAAGGGGACTTCAGGTCTTATGAAGATGTTCCAGCGTTACATCTTGCTGGTGTTGCTTCTTTTTGCCGTTTTGTCTAACGCCGGGTTGGAAGAGGCGCTGGCACAGGATGACGATCAGCTCCGATCCGAGGAAGCCACTGATTATTTCGAGAAATGGCTCAAGGAAGATGTGGTCTACATCATCATGCCGGACGAGCGAGATGTTTTTGGAAAACTGACAACGGATGAAGAGAAGGAGCAGTTCATCGAGCAGTTCTGGTATCGGCGTGACCCCGATATGTTAACCGCTCAGAATGAGTTCAAAGAGGAACACTACAGGCGGATCGCCTATGCGAATGAGACCTTTCACAGTGGTGAGCCAGGTTGGATGACTGACCGTGGACGCGTCTACATCATTCATGGACCGCCGGATCAGATCGAGTCCCATCCCAACGGCGGCGTCTATTACCGGAAGATGCATGAAGGTGGTGGCCAGACTTCTACCTATCCCTTTGAGGTCTGGTGGTATCGGTACATGGAAGGTGTGGGCAGTGACGTCGAGTTGGAGTTTGTGGATAGAAATGGGGGGAATCAGTACAAGCTGGCCCTGGATCCCAACTATAAGGACGCCCTGCTTCATGTCCAGGATGCCGGCCCCACTCTGGCCGAGGAGATGGGGGTCGCCAGAAAGGAGGACCGCCCGTTCTTCAGCCCCCAGAATGTCAATTACCCGCTGATGTGGAAGAGGGGGAAGGATGATCCTTTCATGCGGTATGAGACCTTCGCGGCGGTCAAACGGCCCACCGAAGTTAAGTACAAGGATTTGCAGGAGATCGTCAGCGTCAATATCGAGTACAACAATCTTCCCTTCGAAATCCGGCAGGACTTTTTCAGGTTAAACGACAAGCAGGTGTTGGTCCCAATCACCGTTGAGTGGAAGAACAAGGACCTCACTTTTGAAGAGGACGGAAGAGGGTTTGCGTCACGGATCGGTGTCTACGGGATGGTGACGAGTCTGCAGAACAGGATCGTTTCCGAATTCGAGGACGAAGTCAGTGGTCGAGTCGACGCGCCCACATTGGAGGCTGCTCTCCTGGGGCGTTCAATGTACCAAAAGGTCCTGGTTTTGGACATGGATTTGCGCTACAAGCTCGACATTGTCGTCAAGGATTTGAGCTCGGGGCAGATCGGTGCGATTCGTCAGGCGATCATTCCACCGAAATTTGAAGCAGAGAGACTGGCGGCCAGTTCAATGCTTCTGGCCGATTTCATCGAGAAGCTAGACGAGAGTTTCGCCAAGCAGGATCAGATGTTCGTCCTGGGTGATATCTGGATTCGCCCGAGTATGAGTAAGGCTTTCTCCGTGGACAAGTCTCTTGGGGTGTATTTCCAGCTCTACAATTTTGGGATTGATCAATCTTCATTGACACCCAGAATCACCGCGCACTTCAAGGTATCCAAGGGAAGCCGTACCGTCCTCGAACTGACGGACGATGGTGGAGAATCGGTCCACTTCTTCTCAGGGTCGCGGATCATCCTGATTCGGGATCTGCAAGTCAATCTACTCGAGCCAGGGGATTACCGGGTCGAAGTTCGGGTTGAGGATCTGATCAAGAATGAGGAGATCCTGATCTCAGACACGTTTAAGCTGACTGCTCCAACCGGGTAGCAATTCGAGCTTCTCAGAGCATTCAAAAGATTGAATCCTCCCGAAACGGCTTCCATTTTTTTGGATTTCGCTGTCTTTTCCCCTTCTCGGTTGCCGGTAAATCGGTTTTTGTAACCTGTTGCTGGATGACGAGTTGTCGGGAAGAGTATCCTGGAATCCTGTCTCCTTTGCTCGCATTGGTAAGGAAGTTGCAATAATAACCAGGTATGGTTCTCTATCTGGCGTGTACCCATCAGTCGAAAAACCCTTTGCTTTCTGCTTTTGGGTGTGCCAGAGTTGGTGCCATATCGTCATTTCTGGGTGTTTATTCAATTCTTGAGGAGGAGGTTAATAAGTGAAATTCTTGCCGAGAACTTTACTTGCATTCTTCCTTGTCGTGGTCCTCTCCGGTGGCCTTGTGCTAGGTCAGGCCGCATCGGGAACCGTTACGGGAACTGTCATGGACGAGTCCCAAGCGGTTATCCCTGGTGCTGATATTGCCTTGACCAATGAAGGTACAGGGGATACGAGGCGGACCGTGAGTAACGACGAGGGCTTCTTCAGTCTGACCGCAATTCCTGCAGGTACTTATACCATTCAGATTGAAATGCCCGGTTTCGCGATCTGGAAGCGCACGAACATCACGCTTCGTGTTGCTGACCGGATCAATATTCCGGACATCATGTTGCAGGTTGCAACGGCAGATGAAGAAATCACAGTCACATCGGCATCCGATACCATCGCTCCGACGGACAGTGGAGAGAAGGCTGCGATCATTACCAGCAAGGAGATCCAGAATCTTTCCATCGTCGGTCGTAGCGCGGTCGAGTTGATGAAGATTCTGCCGGGTGTTGTCTTCACGGGTGAAGGCTTCCCTGGTGAGACTGTGCAATTTAACCAGGGCTTGGGTTCCTACCACGTCGCCGGTGGCCGTGGAGATGGTGGTGTCGCCATCCTGTCTGACGGTGCCGACGTTATCGACCCGGGTTGTGACTGCGGAGCTGCTGTCACGCCGAACGTCGACCTCGTGTCGGAAGTCAAAGTCCAGGTTGCCAGTTTTGGTGCCGATCAGGCCAAGGGTCCGACGGTTTTCCAGAGTGTTTCCAAGGCCGGAACTTCCGAGTTCCACGGCGAAGGATATGTTTACTGGAGAACGGACGCCACGAATTCACAGGACTGGCGTGCCAACCGGTTTGGAAGTCCAAAACCTGAAGAGCAGTACTACTTTCCGGGATTCAACATTGGTGGGCCGTTAACCCCTGGCCGAGACAAAGTGTTTTTCTTCGCTGGTTTCGAGTACATGGGGCAGCAGTTCACCGAAGGTGATATCCCTGCAGTCGTACCGACCCAGGCCATGCGCCAGGGTGATTTCAGTGCGGTCTGTGACGGGAGCTTGTCGCTGAAAGGCTACAACGGATGTCCTGTCAACGATTTCTGGGGCAACTGGACCGATCCTGGTTTCGAAGGACTCGATGGCGGTATCATCGATCCCGATATCATCAGTCCTGGTGGACAGGCATTGATGAATATGTATCCGCTGCCCAACAGGGATCCGGCGCTGAACGATGGTTGGAACTACACGTCCAACATCATCAAGAGCCAGAACCGTGACCAGGAACTGGTCCGTTTGGACTGGAGCATCTCGGATAACACCAAGTTGTATACCCGGTTCAACCACGAGTTCCAGGGAACAAACTATCCCTACACGCTCTGGTGGACCAATGACCAGGAAGTCCCCTATCCCAGCAATCTGGACGGGAACTACAACACCTGGTCGCTGTCGACCAGCTTGGCCAATGTGTTGAGCCCGACAACAACCAATGAAGTCATTGTGGCGTACACCTATTGGAGCATGCCGCACGAATTGACCAATCCGGATGCGGTGGCCTCAAGCAATATTGGCTACCCGCACAAGGGGCTTTTCGATAATGGCGTCGATATGATGCCCAGTCTGACTGGCTGGAGTTCGGGACTCGCAACTCTGCACCAGGCGGGCGGGTTGGTTAACCCGACCATTTATGGAAACAAGATGCTGGTCAGTATCGAAGACAACTTCAGTAAGGTTCTGGATACGCATACGTTGAAGGTCGGTGGACGTTGGGGGATGACCACTAACGATGAGCCAACAACGAACTACGATATCGGTATCTTTACCACCTCGAGTTGGGGCGATAATGGCACCGGAAACGCGTATGCAGATCTCCTGATGGGTCGGATGTCGGATTTCAGCCAGTCGACGATTAATGTCGAGGGTCAGCTGGTAAGGCATGAATTCTCGGCATTTATCCAGGACAGCTGGAAGGCGAGTCGCCGCCTGACGTTGGATCTGGGTGCCCGGTTCGAACACAACGGGTACAACATTGACAGGTTGGGAAGGCTTGCCGGATTTGATCCGAGAACCTATAACCCCGATGCGGCTTTGGACGAGTTCTCAGGATTAGTCGCCAACTATCTGGGACACGACGTCTCAAAGTCGGTGTGGAAGACTCCGGGGTTCTTGTTCTCTCCGCGTCTAGGTTTCGCCTATGACGTGAGCGGCAGTGGTCGAACCGTAATCCGCGGTGGTGCCGGTATTTATCGGTATCATGGTCGTGGCGCCGATTCGCTCGGAGCGATCAACAATCCTCCGCTCGCGTTTAACGTCTACCTCTGTTGCGGTTTCGACGTTGGCTGGCCCGATACGCAGGAACCTGCTTTCCAAAAGAGCAGTATCAACGTATTGGAGCCGGACAACGACGCGTATCCAGCCACATATTCGTGGAGTTTCACCGTTTCACAGCGCATCCCTTACGACATTTTTGTTGAAGGGTCATATGTGGGGAACACGTCAAGTCATCAGCTGACATCGAACAACTCAGGGAATTTGCGTCAAATCAACCTTATTCCCGAAGGGACGATGCCGGTTGGGTCCGACAATGAGGCAGACTACAGGCCGTACCACAGCTTCAATG
>CP070717.1:4191947-4200579 GCA_020350445.1 Acidobacteriota bacterium
AAGGCAATGAGGATGACTTTCTTCATGGCGAGCCTCCTTCCCTCATTCGAGAAACCCAAGTGTAACCCAGCAGACCTGGAAGAGGTAACGGTTGCCTGGCCATTCCATTTCAGTTATGAATCAAACGTGGGAAAAACGGTACTGGTGTCCATGAAGATCGAGAGGTGACTCGATGGATCGACGGAGTTTTCTGAAGTTTTCTACAGCGGCAACGAGTGGTGTATACGCTTTGACCCGATTTTCCTGGGGCGGGGCTCAGGGAGTCGACCTACCCTGGTTCGACCGGCCGATGCGGTGGGCGCAACTGGTTTTGGTGGAAAACGATCCGGGACAGTTCGATCCCGACTTCTGGCTGGACTATTTCAAGCGGGTTCACGCTGATGGAGCCTGTCTGAGCGCTGGAGGAACCGTCGCCTATTATCCAACCGATGTCCCCACCCATCACCGCAGCCTCTGGCTGGGTGATTCCGACCCGTTCGGTTACCTGGTGGAAGGTTGTCGCAAGATGGACATGGCGGTCATTGCTCGAACCGATCCCCACGGTGGTTGGCCCGAGGTGTATGAACGTTTCCCGGATCGCATCGCCGTCGATGTGAACGGCAACAAGCGCCGGCACTGGGCGAACCCCGAGCTGTGGGTCACCTGCGCTCTGGGTCCGCACAATTTCGAGTTCATGACCGATGTCCACCGGGAGATTATGGATCGCTACCAGGTCGACGGTATCTTTTCGAACCGGTGGGCGGGGCATGGAATCTGCTACTGCGAACACTGTGTCAGGAACTTCAACGCCTTTTGCGGGATGGAACTGCCGCGAGAGGAGAACCCTCAAGATAAGGCTTTTCAGCAGTATCAGGTCTGGGAGATTGGACGGCTTCGAGAGCTCTGGCTTTTGTGGGATAAGGTCATTCGGGAAAGCAAGCCGACCTCCCGCTACATCCCCAATGGTTTTCCTGATCGAGTTGAGGTCGGGAAACTCTCCGACATCTTCTTCACCGACCATCAGGCGCGGCGCGGCTACATTCCTCCCTGGTCGAACGGGAGGGGGGCGAAACGGCTGCGGGCCACGATGGGGATGAAACCGGTTGGCGGAATCTTCAGCGTTGGCGTGGAGGAGCGGTATCGCTGGAAGGATTCAGTTCAAAGTGATGCCGAGATCCGCACCTGGGTAGCCGAGGGAACCGCGAATGGCTACCGACCATGGTTCGTGAAGTTCTCGGGAACGATCTACGACCGACGCTGGCTCAAGACGGTCGAGGATATCTATGAATGGCACTTCAAAGCCGAAAAGTATTTGAGGAATACTGCCCCCCTGGCCCGTGTAGGACTAGTCTATTCGGACAAACCGGTCGGTTCCTATGGGACTGAACCGTGGCAGGAACGCCTGGGGGACCATGAGCGCGGGATGTACCATGCGCTGATTGAGGCCCGGGTCCCCTTTGAAATGGTCAATGACCGGCTACTGGAACCGGATCGCCTGAATCCTTTCAAGCTGCTGATCCTTCCTAATATCGCGATGCTTTCGGAGAGCCAGTGTGAGCAGTTGAGGGAGTTTGTCCGAGCCGGGGGGAATTTACTGGCAACATTCGAAAGCTCGCTCTACGACGAAACGGGGCGTCGACGGAACGATTTCGGATTGGCGGACTTGTTTGGCGTTTCCTATGGAGATCGTGTCGAAGGTCCGATGCAGAACTCCTATCTCCGGCTGAAGGCTGAAGGTGAGGATGGGCACTTCCATCCGGTGCTCGACGGCCTCGAAGATGCCTACCGGATCATCAACGGGATCTGGCGGCTGGAGGTGCGTCCTCGTGAGGAGTTCCCGGCACCGGTGACGCTGATCCCGACCTATCCCGATCTGCCGATGGAACACGTCTATCCGCGAAAGCCGGAGACCGGAATCCGGGAGGTCTACCTTCGCGAAGCAGGATCGAGCCGAGTAGCCTACATCCCCTGGGATATCGATCGGACCTTCTGGGAGGTCCTGAATGTCGATCACGGGAAGCTGCTGGGCAACGTGGTGAAGTGGGCGCTGAATGAACCCTCTCCAGCCGAAGTGAACGGGGCCGGATTACTCGATGTCACGGTCTGGCGTCAGCAGGATTCGATGACGGTCTTCCTCGTCAATCTGACCAACCCGATGATGATGAAAGGACCGATCCGAGAACTTCTGCCTGTCGGTCCGCAGACCGTTCGTATTCAGTTGCCAGAAGGTGTTCGAGCCGATCAGGTCAAGTTGCTCATCAGCGGCAGCCGGCCTGAGTACCAGCAGAATGACCGTGCGTTGACCTTGACCGTCCCCTCCGTGCTCGATCTCGAGGTCGTGGCGATTGACCTGGCTGAAGCCTAGACCCAGGTGGGGATGAGTACGGCGTCGTACTGTGGGTACTGTTCAACTGGAGGAGTGAATGCCAAATCAGATCTATTTCTTTATCAATAACCAGGAAGTCGGACCCTATGACGAACCCGCTGCTCGGGGGATGCTGGGATCCGGGCAGATCAAAGAGAGCGATTTTTGTTGGTTCGAAGGACTGGCCGAATGGAAGCCAGTCAGTGAAGTGCTTCCGGGGCTTTGTAGCCAGGAGAAGCCTCCTGTCCCGGCCGGTGCTTCCGGAACCGTCACCTTCGAAGTTACTGAAAGGGAGTACTTCAAGGTACCTAAAATCACTCTGCACAATGCCGAAGTGGTCCTGGAAGCGGGTGCGCTGCATTACATGCTGGGGCAGATCGAAGTCCAATCGAGCGTTCCCGGAGTCGGCAAGCTACTCAAGTCGGCATTGACCAAGGAGAAGATGGTCCGTCCCAGGTATCGGGGGACAGGAACGATCTATCTCGAACCAACGCTCGGTGAGTACCACGTCCTGGACCTCAGGGGTGAGGAGTGGATTGTCGAGAAGGGAGCCTTCGCCGCCTGTGAACCGACCGTCGACTTGGGTATGTTCACCAATAAGGCTTTTACCGGCCTTTTCGGCGGAGAAGGGTTCTTTCAGACCCGTGTCTCCGGCCATGGAAAGGTGTTGGTGCTCGCCCAGGGTCCGCTCGAAACCGTTGATCTTGCCGGGCAGACCCTGGTGGTTGATGGAGGCTTTGCCGTGGCCCGCACGGCGAGTGTCAACTTCACTGTTGAGCGCGTCACCAAGTCGCTCCTGGGTTCGATGACTTCGGGTGAAGGCCTGGTCAATACGTTCAGCGGACAAGGCAAGGTCTTAGTCGCACCCGTTCCCAATCGCTTCCTGTCGATAATGCGCGAATTCGGGTCCGTTCGGGCGGCCCTTTCCCGATCCAGGTCGGGTTGATCTTACGATGGTCGCTGTTCTCTTCGTCAGCAGATCTGTCTCAGAGCAGATCCTTGAAGAATTCGGCAGCGGCTTCCCAGTCCATCGTTTCGTCGGGTGTCCTGCCGAGGCGCTCCCAGCGACGTCTGCGTGACTTCTTGTCGTCGATTGCAATCCTTGCCGCAATCGCCAGGACATCTTCGGCCACCTCGATCGGAACGACGATGCAGCCGTCCCAGTCGCAGCCGACGATATCTCCGGGGCGGACCAGCACGCCACCACATCCGATTGGAACTTCGACGTCGACCAGTTCGATTCTCCCGGGAATAATCGGTCTGCCGATCCCGGCACAGGCAACGTTGCACTCCTGAAGGATGACTTCATCGGTGTCCCGGCAATTTCCCTCAGTCACGATTCCCGCAACCCCTCGGCTCATCATGTCGAGGCTGTTGTTCGAACCCCAATAGCCACACTCCTTGGCGCCTCCGGTAGACATCGCAATGACACAGCCCTGTTTCAGATGTGGTTCGACCTGGACTTTCCAGCCCCCCATCTCGCCCCAGATGCTGTGCTGCTTCAGGGCATCCTCCCGGGAGACAAGTGGCATCCGGCGGTTTGTGGGAACTGCCCGCATGGTCACAGCCGGACCGAAGAAGCGCATTCCCATCCAGAGAGGACGGATGGAAGGATCCATCAATGTCAGGTCAGCACGACCGACCGCATCGAGACCATCGACTACATCGGTTACCCGTAGAAACTTGTTGAACCGGGCCGCCAGTGCATAGGGGTCCTTACTACTTGTCGGTGCCGGTTGACCAGTCGCGGCAGACGCCTGAACCGTGGAATGAGCCCCAGCCGCGGCTGCTGCTACCGCCGAGGTCTTCAGGAAGTCGCGACGTGTGGATTGGGATTTCAAGCCCTCTTTCATTGTTACCTCCCGCTGCTTAGAAACGGATTGAGTCGAAAACCGGGATCGATGCTAACAGCGTCGGCACGGAGGCGCAAACGGAGAAACTGCGGGTCTTTCCGCTCCCTGGCTCGGGTTTAGCTTTATCTAGAGCTGCTGCCCAGGTGTGGTCAACAAGGATTAGGCTTCGGCGAGTTCCTTGAGCTTCTCTAACGCTCTGGGCCAGGTATCTTCGAACATCCCCGCGTATTCCTCGACTGTGTCGAGCTCGACCAAGACCTCGGTTCTCCTGTCTTTCTCAGTGAACGTGTAATTCTCCTGGGCGCCGGCAAAAGCCTTGACCTCTGGACTGGTAGTGTCTTCAACACCATCCTTCAGAAAACCCAGGTGCTCGATCGAAATGAACTCATACAGACGGTTCTTTCGAATGAGGCTCACCATACCAAACGTCTTTCCGCATTCGTCCGGGGCCAGAAACAGCATCTTACTCCCTTCACTCCAGTCACCGGTGAAGTGAGACCCCTTCATGAAGACTTCACTCCAGATGCGATACGTAGCATCCTCGAGCATCGTCTTCCAGACCTTCTCCTTTGGCGAATTGATCGTGATCGAATATCGTAACCTTTTCATTGAGCTTTCCTCGTCATTTGTTCGTTGGTGGTTGGCTTGTTCAGGTGAGGGGCTGTTCGCTGTGCTCCAGCCCTGGTGAGGCGGTTTCCGCTGGTGAGGGGCCGATTGCTGCGCTCCGGCCCTTGTGAGATGGTAGTCGTTTCTCTTTGCAGGTGATAAGAGCCTGAACGATGCTTTTCCATATTTCTCTTTAGCCGTCGAGGTAGGACTTCAGACGGTCCTTGATGAACCAGGTCCAGCCTCCGATGCAACTCTCTCGACGGAATTCTGGGATGTCCTCGGGGAAGTCCTCGTGAACTAGTGTCGAGACCGCCAATCGAGCGGACCTGTCATCACCCGAAACCTCGAACACGACGGATGAATCGCCTGGGATTCCCTTGAACCTCCAGTTGCAGACGAGCTTCCTCTTGGGCTCGACCTCTGTGATCACCCACTGATGCAGGAAGGTCCTCTCTCCAGACCGAACCGGAAACTCGGTCGAAAACCCCACTTCGGCCCGATAATCGGGCAGGTTCTCGAAGTACCACTGGCGCATTTCATCGGGTTCGGTGATCGCTTTCCACACCTCGGAAACCGATCGACCGAAGTCCTGTTCAACAATGATGGGGGGATCTCCCTTCTTCATAGGCTCACCTCTTGCCGGGAATCGTACACCAAATCCAACGCGACGCCGAATCCCCACTCCGTTCAGAAACCAGTTAACCGGTTAACCAGTGACGCAGTGAAGTCGCGATCTTTTGAATTGTTGATTCGGTTAAGGACCGGCGGGACCGAGGGTCCTTCAGTACGGCTGCACTGAAGTTTAGCCGTCCAAATGGTTCGGGCCGCGATTGAGAGGCCCTCTTGCATTCCAGCTTGCTTTCCTCTTATCCTTCTCGAAACGCTTACCTTATTGTAAAGAGGACGAGTCAATTGATCGGACAGTCAATCGGACATTACGAGATTACGGCAAAGCTCGGCCAGGGGGGGATGGGTGAAGTCTATCGAGCCCGGGATACCCGTCTGAATCGCGATGTGGCCTTGAAGATTCTCCCCGAGATGTTCGCCCAGGACGAACAGCGCATGGGACGCTTCAGCCGCGAAGCACAGGTGTTGGCTTCGTTGAATCATCCGAATATCGCCCAGATTTACGGACTCGAGACCCGGGACTCGGGAACCGGGACTGTCACGAAGTGCCTGGTCATGGAACTCGTGGAAGGCGAGGATCTGTCGGAACGTATAGCCCGCGGTCCAATCCCTTTGGATGAAGTCTTGCCGATCGCACTGCAGATTGCCGAAGCGCTCGAGGCTGCTCACAACAAAGGGATCATTCATCGCGACCTCAAACCGGCCAACATCAAGATTACTTCAGACGGGAAGGTCAAGATCCTGGACTTCGGCCTCGCCAAAGCGCTGGAAGACCCAGTCTCCGGCCTCCAGTCTCCAGCCTCTGGCCTGAGCCAGTCTCCGACCTTGACCATGGCGGCGACGCAGGCGGGCATCATCCTGGGGACAGCGGCCTACATGAGTCCGGAGCAGGCCAAGGGGAAGCCGGTCGACAAGCGGGCCGACATCTGGGCATTTGGGGTCGTTCTCTGGGAGATGCTGACTGGGAAGTCACTCTTCACCGGAGAGACGATTACCGATGTGATTGCAGCTGTGGTGATGCGGCACCCGGAACTGGAGGCGCTGCCCCGAGAGACGCCCGTTCCGATTCGCCGTTTGCTCCGCCGCTGTCTGCAAAAAGACCAGGCCCTCCGCCTTCCTGATTGTGGTTCGGTCCGCCTCGAACTGTTGGATGCTCGGGAAGGAGAGGTTCCGGCCTTGGACTCGAGAGTTGCAAAGATCACTGGTGGGAGCGCGGGCTCGAGTAAGGAGCGCTGGCTCTGGGTTGGCGCCGCGGTCGCGATGGGATTGGTGGCAGCCGTCCTTGCTTTCGTACACTTTTCCGAGGTGGCGCCGCCGAAACCTGCTGTAGGGCACTTCATCGTAGACCCTCCCGAGGGCTGGCGTTTTCACAGCTGGGGCTGGCCGGTTCCTTCACCAGATGGAAGCCAAATCGCGTTCAGGGCGGTCCCCGAAGACACTCCCTGGAGCAGCGAACAGGAGGACAAAGTGATGACGCTGTGGACTCGTCCTCTGGATTCGCTGTCTCCACGAATGCTGGCAGGAACGGAGGGCGTGGAACACCCGTTCTGGTCTCCTGATGGTCAATCTTTGGGGTTTGTTTCCGGAGGTGAACTCCGGAAGATCAACCTTTCCACGGGGACAGTTCAGCGGATTTGTGCATTGCCAGCGCCGTTGACATTTGGTGCAGACTGGCGAGGGGACGGAACGATCATTTTCGCTGCTGGACCGAGGAGTCTACAGCCTGTGTCGTTGTTTACAGTGCCGGCTTTCGGAGGGGACGCACGGCACCTGTCTCCTCCCGAAAACTCGGCTCAAGAGTCGATCAGGGGCTTGCCTCAATTCTTGCAAGGCGAAGAGTTGATCGGATTCACAAGCACTGTCCCAGGTCAGAAGGCTGGTTTCTATATTGCTTCTCTAGACGCGCCGGAGCAGAGCCAGCTCCTTCTGGAGGAGTTTCTTCGTGTGCGACTTGCCGATCGACACGCTTTCTTCGTGGAGGGGAATACACTAATTGCACGCCCCTTCGACCTGAAGAACGTGACCCTGTCCGGGGAGTCGGTCTCAGTCGCACCATCCGTGGGTGCCATGCCCGGGAATCCGGGCATTGCGTGGTTTGACGTCTCGCCGGGGGGAACCCTCACGTTCATGGATGAAGGTGCGTCGGGTAGTGGAGTCCAACTTACCTGGGTCGGCAGGCGCGGCGAAGTCTTGGGGACATTGGGAGATCCTGGAGACTACGGCCAAATAATGTTATCGCCCGATGAGCGGCATGTTGCAGTCGAGATGCGCAGTGCTGACAGTGGCTCCGATCTTTGGACCGTGGAAGTTGCTCGCGGCGTTGCGCTCAGGGTTACCTCAGGATCTGGGAACGAAGGGAATCCGGTGTGGTCGCCTGACGGGAAGAGCCTCTACTACGATTCCACACAGGATGGCAAGACAGACCTGCGGTGGAAACGCTTGTCGAGTGGCGAAGCCGGAGCCGTATTCTTTGATAGCGAACTGAACGAGTACCCTGAAAGTGTGACGCCGGATGGTCGGTATCTGCTATTGGTTGCTCGAAGCGACTCTGCGGGTAAGGCCCGCCAGAGCATTTGGAAGGTGTCACTCGAACCAGGCGGAGAGCCGGAAGTCGTGCTTGAGGGGGGCGAACTCGACGAACCCCAGGTCTCACCCGATGGGAAATGGTTGGCCTACCTCTCCCAAGAATCGGGGCAGCAAGAGGTCTATGTTCAACCCTTCTCAAGCGAGGGTGAGAAACTCCGGGTCTCGATCGAGGGCGGAGGCCAGCCCAAGTGGCGAAGCGATGGACGAGAGCTCTTCTTCGTTTCGGCCGACGGTTTCTTGATGAGTGTCCTTTTCCGCGTGCGAGAAGGTCGCCCGGAAGTCGATTTGCCGACGAGGCTATTCGAACTTCCAGTCTTCTCAGCAACCTGGTGGGATGATTACGCGATCAGTTCGGACGGTCAGCGCTTTCTCGTGAAGGTGCCCGTCACCCAGGGGCGTCTTCCCCGGATGCACGTCATCACCAACTGGCCTTCCCTGCTCGACTGAGATGCAGATCGACTGCAGGGGTTAAAGATAGTCCAACGAATAACTCTTCTTATATGGGGGAAACATGCCTGTTAAATCTCTGATCTCCACGGTACTTGTTATCACATTAGTCTTTCCCTGTTTTGCCCAGGAAAGCCCAAACTTGGACCCGATTGAGCTCGAGGTA
>CP070717.1:4200679-4203653 GCA_020350445.1 Acidobacteriota bacterium
AGGGCTTCGGCGGCTTCGATCAGAATCGGCAGGGCTTTCTCCAGGGGAAGCGGACCGTCTTCCAGCTTTTCCTGCAGGGTCTGGCCCGCCACTTACTCCATGGCGATGTAGTCGGCCCCCTCGTCGGTCTGCCCCACTTCGTAGATCGAGCAGATGTACGGGTGGTCGATGGCGGCAGCCGCCTTGGCTTCGCGGATGAAGCGCAGGCGGGCGGTCTCGTCTCGCTCCAGCTCCGGGGGCAGAAACTTCAGCGCCACGTCGCGCTCGAGTTTGGTGTCCCGAACGCGAAACACCTCACCCATGCCGCCCTGGCCGAGCTTCGCCGTAATCTCGTAATGCGCAATCCGCTGTCCGATCATGGGTCTCAAGCGAGTGAAAGTTGCCCCCTATCTTAATGTCTCGGGCGCATTGAGGCAAACCGCCGATCGATGGCGGGTTAGCCCGAACCGTGCAAGAAACAAACGCCAAGACCAAGCCGAGGGCGGCCGCCGCGGGAATACGCAAAGTTCTTTTGTCTTCTCGGGCTGCACTTCTATCCCTTTGGAATCTGGCGCCTCTTGGGACAATCTAGTAGCAGCGCGTCTGATGGATGGTTTGAGGTCTGCTTGCTGAATCGCACTCTGCCAGATAATCCGGAAATCTCTACCCTTTTGTGCATTGACTCATCGTGCCCCGCGGAATCGGAATGTGAGGCCCGGAATCGGAAGCCATTTCGTCAGTTCAATCCTGCCGTCAGTCGTTGGAAATCCTCTCATTGAGGAAGCCGGAAAAGTTCTCAAACAGGACAACCCGACTGAGGTCTAAGTCTTCTTCGCCAAGGCTTTTTCGAACCAGCAGACGATGCCCATCGGGATGCAAGGCCACGCTTGCGACGAAAGGCATTCGGTAAACTACTCCCGCTTCCCACTTTTCGGACTGATCTGTCAAAAAACTGCCCCCTTCGACCCGGTATTTGACTATGCTCAGCTGCCGACGGGCTTCTGAAAGGGAAAATCCCCCCAGAATCATCGTCGCAGCCGGAGGAGAGTAAAACAGTTCCTTTCCGGTCGGCGACCAGAGCGGCTCCACACCCCCTGCACTGGAGATTTGCTGCTTCCCACCCGGTCCCGGGAACGGGAGCACAAAGACCTCATAAGTGCCCGATTCATTGGAAAAGTAGACGATCCAAGCTCCATCCGGAGAAAACTGGGCCCCGAGTTCTATAAAGGGTGCCCTCAGAAAAGCTGTCACCTCGCCCGCCTTCCAGCCTGAGCTGTCGTTAACTTCCAAACCCAGAATCCACAAGTCCCATTGCGTTTCGGGAGTCAATTCAGAAAAGGCAACGAACTGGCCTCCAGGATGCCACGACCAGGGCCACTGATCGTTTGGACTGTCCGTCAGCCTCTCGACCGAACCGCGACCGTCTGCTCGATTCCAGTAGAGGTTCGATCTGCCTCCGTGCCGGTTGGAGGCAAATAAGACGCTCTCACCCGATGGGCTCCAAACTGGCCGCCTGTCGTCAGCCGGGTCGAATGTCAACCGGGTACTGGTTTCCCGTTCAAAGTCGTAAAGCCAGATGTCCCATTGCTGGCCGTCGTAGATCTCAACGGCGAGTCGTCGTCCGTCCGGAGCCAGCCGGAAGTCTCCATATCGAGCAGGCCGCAGCGGCACGGGTACACGGTTGCCCTCCCGGTCCAGCCACTCCAGAAGGGACTCTTTTCCGGTGAATTCACTGCTCATATAGACCAGACTGCCCTCCTCGGAAAAGGAGAACTGAGCTGCCCCGATGTCCGGGTCTCCAACCACGTTTTCCAGAATCGGTGCCGGTTTCCCCTGGGCTTCCAGCGCATCCAAATCGAAGGCGACGCCAAAGAGCGTTCCCTGATTCATATAGACGAGATGGCCCGTCGGAAGATAGCGGGCATGATAGCCCCCCTGCAACAGAAGCTTTCTCTCTCCGTTGGGAATCCGCTGAACAAGAATCTGCCCATCATCGAAGCTCCCCTGCCCGGGCGCGGTAAAAAGCACCGCACCACCTCCCGGAAGAACCTGCGGCCAGCGCTGCGTCGACTCCCCTTGGGTCAACGTCAATGTTTCCGGATGACCACCCATTTCGGACACGCGGGACAGGCCACCTGAATTGTTCGACGCGAACACAATCGAACCGTCTTCCGCCCAGTCGAGACCTCTACTGGCGCCTGTCTCACACAGCGTGACGGTGGTACCGCCGTACACAGCAGTTTTTTTCAACTCCTGACCCGACCGATAGGCAATCCACTGGCCATCCGGCGAGAAGGTGGGCTGAGCAGCACCTTCAGTGTTCGGGAGCGCTCTGGCTTCAAGCTCGTCCAGGCGCCGCAGGTACAGCCGCGTTTGACCTTCCTCCTCGGAGGATCCCAGAAAGGCAAGCATCGACCCGTCAGGGGACAAGACAGCCGCCGTGCTTTCGTCCTTATCAAGCCTCACCCGAGCTCCCAGGTCGACATTCAAGCGGCGCGAATGTGCGGTCAGAGGATCGCCAGGTTCCCCCAACCACAGTGTCGCCAGCAGAGCCATACCCAGGATTCCCACCAGCACCCACGGTACAATTTGCGGCCATTTCAGAGCCCGAGTCTCGCCGGATAACGCATACGGATAACCCACTATGCCCACTGACTCCAACTCGCGCTTCATACCTTCCAGATCTGTCTTGACCTCATGAATCAGCTGATAACGAAGCTGCTTTTCCTTGGACAGGAGCTTCGATCCGATCAGCTCGAGTCGATAGGGCACGTCAGCCAGATAGCGTCCCAGGGGTGGCGCTGATTCGTTCAAGATTGCCGAAGCCGTTTCCATCGACTGTTTGCGACGAAAGGGATTTACACCGGTCAAGACTTCATACACGATCACACCGAATGAGAAGAGATCGGAGCGGGTGTCCACTTCCTCGCCCTTCAGCTGCTCCGGAGACATGTAGGCCAGTGTGCCCAGGGTCGAGCCCTTCTGGGTCAGTCCC
>CP070717.1:4203753-4215571 GCA_020350445.1 Acidobacteriota bacterium
CTTCATCTTCCTCGGGGGGCCGAAGGAAGTCCTGACTGAATACACAACCTTGACCGGAAGGAGTCCGGTCCCTCCCCTCTGGTCCTTCGGTCTCTGGATGAGCCGCATCACCTACAACTCCGAGGAACAGGTGAGGGATGTCGCCGCCAAGCTGCGCCAGTACCGGATTCCAACTGACGTTATTCATCTCGATACCGGGTGGTTCGAGACCGATTGGCGCAGTGACTTTGAGTTTTCCAAGAGCCGTTTCAAGGATGCCCCGGGGATGATCTCCGACCTCAAGGAACTGGGTTTCAGGATCAGCCTCTGGCAGCTGCCTTATTTCACGAGTAAGAACGCAATCTACGATGAGATCGTCTCGAAGGGTTTCGTCGTCCGGGATGATGGAGGACGGCGGCCCTTCGAGGACGCGATCTTTGACTTCAGCAATCAGGAAGCTGTCGACTGGTACCAGGGCAAGATAGCCGATCTTCTGAAGCTCGGTGTCGGTGCCATCAAGGTGGACTTCGGAGAGGACGCGCCATTCAGGGGGCTCTATGCTTCGGGTCGCAGCGGGTTCTATGAGCACAACCTGTACCCACTGCGTTACAACAAGGCCATAGCCGATATCACGCGCCAGGTGACGGGTGAGTCGATCATCTGGGCCCGCAGTGCCTGGGCCGGCAGCCAGAGATATCCCCTTCACTGGGGTGGAGACGCCGAAAACACCGATTCGGCGATGGCGGCAACATTGCGGGCGGGACTCTCGTTTGGACTATCGGGTTTCAGCTTCTGGAGCCATGATGCAGGAGGCTTCGTACAGGCTCCGCCCTTAGACCTTTACCACCGGTGGCTGGCCTTCGGACTGCTGACGTCCCACACGCGCTGCCACGGAGCCCCACCTCGAGAACCCTGGGCCTTTAGTGAGGATTTTGTCGAAGACTTCAGGCGTGCGGTTGAAATGCGGTACCGATTGATGCCCTACCTCTACTCTCAGGCTGTGAGTTCTGCGCGGCAGGGGTGGCCGATGCTTCGGGCCCTGTTTTTCGAGTTTCCCGAAGATCCGACGAGCTGGATGATCGAGGATCAGTACATGCTCGGATCAGACCTTCTGGTCGCACCCTTATTCAGTGCAGCCCGAACACGCAAGGTCTATTTGCCACCCGGTTCCTGGATCGACTACCAGTCAGGGGCGACGTTTGAGGGTGGCTCCTGGCATCAGATCCAGACGGCGGAGATCCCGATCATTGTTCTGGCTCGCAATCAAGCGGTGATCCCCCGTTCCGGAGTGGCACAGCATACCGGGGCGATTGACTGGAACAGGATTGAACTCATGGTGTTCAACTCCGATGGATCCCCATCTCGCGGACTCTTTGCCAGTCCGGGGGGATCCCTTTACGAACTCGAAGTTGAACCAGAAGGAGAGCGGTGGAGGCTCAAGGCTGACCCCGCACAGGGACGGATTGAGTGGGCAATTTCTTCAAAGACAATCGATTGAGTGTCGAGTACTGTGAAGAGCACCGAATTCCTAAATCTGTGATATACCGGTGCTTCGGACGTTGTAACGATGCCAAAGTGGATCAATAGCCCCCTCTGTAACCTGAGACTCTGGCTGCCGCTGTTTGTCTTGTTCGCGAGCTGCGGTCCCTCGCAGATCGACTATGGGACTTCCCCTTCAGAAAGACCGGTCGAAACGCTTCAGAATCTGGTTGAGCGATCAGCTGAGTTTCTCGACCAGGAAGTGGCCGTGGGAGGCGAAATCGTTGAGGTCTGCCAGACGGCGGGATGCTGGTGTATTCTTGCCGACGGTCAGGAGCGGCTCTATGTCACTATGCTCACCTTCTCTCTCCCGCCGGAGGTTGCGGGCAGCCGCTGTCTTGCCGAAGGGAAGCTGGTAGAAAAGGATGGAAGGCTAACGTTGATCGCGACGGGAATCCGTGTATTCAAGGGATAAACGGGCCAGGCAGGACGGGTGTTGATGACTTTTGGGTTCTATCTGAGGTGGGCGATTCAGAATCTCCGCAATCATTCCATCCGTAATCTTCTGACGGCTGTTGGGATCGGTGTCGCGGTTGCCATTCTGATTTGCATTCTGGGTTTCTATCGAGGGTATCGGAGCTCACTGCAGGAAAGCATCCAGATGATGGGCTTTCACGTCCTGGTGACTGCAAAGGGCTGTCCCTACGAAGCGGCAACCCTGATTCTGCGCGGCGGCCAGATCCCGATGTATATCGATGAGCAGATCTACCAAAAGGTGGCGGCTCACCCCAATGTCGAATTTATCACCCGGCTGTTTCTCCAGACCGTTCCCAGCGATGACGGGACCCGTTTCAACTTCTTCATGGGTGTTGAAGATACCTTCTTGAAGATGAAACCCTGGCTGAGTTTTCAGCGAGGGGGATGGTTTTCCAGTCCTGAGGCCGATGAGGTGATCCTCGGGTTCAATGCAGCCAGCCTCCTGGAGAAGGACCTGGATGACACGTTTGAGCTGGGGAGGTTCCCGCGGCCGCTTCGTGTCGTCGGAATTCTCGATCGAAGTGGAAGCCAGGACGACGGGACAATCTTTCTACCCCTGGGGCTGGCTCAGAAGCTGTTCGACAAGCGAAACAAACTGACAGGCCTGGGAATCCGGGTCAAAGACCTGGGTGAGCTCGATCGTTTCGTCGAAGACATTTACGATCTACCTTCCGTTCAGGTCATCGCCACAGCCCAGATCCAGGGCACACTGCTGCGGCTGGTGGAATCAACACGCAGCGTCATGCTTTCGATCGGAATCTGCGCAGCCCTGATCGCGGCAGTCGCCCTGATCAACACGGTCCTGATGTCGGTTTTCGAGCGAACCCGGGAATTCGGCGTCATTCGGGCGGTAGGAGGCGAGACCCGGCACCTGTTTCTGATTGTCTGCCTCGAAACAGCACTGGTGACCCTGGTTGGATCCCTGCTGGGCAGCATCCTCGCGCTTTCACTTCAGCAGGGGGCAGAACGTCTGGTCCAGGCGATGCTGCCTTTTTCACCAGCAGGTTCTGTTCTGCAGTTCAGCCCCATTGACCTCGGGGCTATCCTCCTGGTTTCGGTGACGGTGGGAGTCTGCTGCGGGCTTTATCCAGCTTTTCGCGCGAGCCGGATGAGGCCGGTCGTTTCGATGCGTTATGGAGAATAGACCTTGAACGATCAACACGAGATCGTGATCAGTTCGAACAGAATCTCAAAGCGATTCGATATCGGTACTGAGATCGTCCATGCCCTTCGTGAAGTCTCCCTCGAAGTACGAAAGGGGGAGGTCCTGGCGGTCATGGGCCCTTCGGGCTCGGGGAAATCGACCCTGTTCAATCTGCTGGGAGGAATCGATGACCCAAGTGAGGGGGAGGTTCTATGGAACGGACGGTCGATCCGTGGCCTTGGTGAAACGGCCCTCAATCGGCTGCGTCGGGAACAGATTGGGATGGTCTTCCAGGACGACTGCCTCATGAGCGGTTTGACGGTTCTGGATAACGCCCGGCTACCTTCGGTTCTGCTAAACACGAGGGATAGTAAGGAGCGCTCAACTGCCTTACTCGAACGGCTCGGTATGGGAGGCTATCTCACCCGGCTACCTCGTCAGTTGTCCCGTGGGGAACGGCACCGGGTTGCGATCGCCCGGGCTCTAGCGAACCGGCCGGTCTGTCTCCTGGCTGATGAACCGACGGGCAATCTGGATCGAAAGGCGACACTTCAGACCTTTTCCATCTTCAGGGATCTTTCAGAAACCGAGGGGCTGAGCGTCCTGATTGCCACTCATGACGAAGCGGTCCTGGATTTTGCAGACCGCCGGGTTGTTCTCTCTGACGGACAGATTATTGAAGAGGTGGCACGGTGAGGTTGGCCGGAAGATCCTACAACCTGAAGAAGATGTGGCTCATCGCTTTCTCCTCACTGCTCGCCGTAGCCGGACTCGGTTTGGAGAGTTGGAGTCAGGGCAATCCACCTCCAGATCAGGAAGAAATCGATCAACGTTTCGAACGGCTGCCCGTTTCCCAGAAACTCAGCTTTCGGGCACATATGCGTCAGGGCCTCGAGTTGCTGCTGATCTACCAGGTGGAACGGGCGGAAGCTGAATTCAGCCGGTCCCTGGAAATCGTGCCAGACCATCCCGAGGCGTTGTTCCACAGGGGCAGGATTGCCCTGCGAAAGAAAGAGACCGCAGAGGCTGCCCGTCTGCTAACACGGGCAGTCCAGGTCAATCCCGATATCCTGGCAGCCCACTCAATCCTGCTTTCACTTTATGGCCCTGACGGACCCCTCGCCGATCCGGCGACCGCTGAACTGCACCGGGCAGAGATAGGAAGAATCTGCGGGGAACTCGGAGACTTCGACCGGAAGATCGAGGAATGGATTCGAACCGGTCAGGGTGCCGACCCCAAGAGGTCCCTCCTCGCTCGAAGCCAGGAGCTCTTGGCGACTCCTGAGTCTCCTATCACTCGATATGCCCAGGCTTATGCGCTTCGCGAGGGGGCCTTGATCAGTCCGCAGGCTGGCCTCGATCACAGTCTCAAGGCCGATCAGGCGTTTCATCGGTTGATCGATGACTATCCCGGCCTGGTCGGCATCCTGATCGACCATGGTCGCTGGCTCCTGATGACTCAGATCCGCTTCGATCTGGTCGATGATCCCAATCTTCCGCCGATGGACTCCTCGATCACTCTCGATATCGCGCAGGTCTATTTCGAACGGGCATTCGATGCCAGTCCACTCGACTCCCAGGCGGCCCATCAGGCGCTGCTGCATCTCGGGCATGTCGCCCGTGACATGGGAGACTTCGATCGCGCAGTGCAGCTCTATCGGATCGTTGCCGAGCAGCCGGGAGCATCGACCTCGGTCCAGTGGCAGGCCCATTTCAACCTCGGAGTCGTACACCTGCGGCTGGATGACCGTGCGGCGGCTCTACCCGAATTTACGTTGAGTGAGCAAATCAATTCGGATCCGATCATTCGCTGGTATCAGCACATTTCGGGAGGCCCCCAGCTTACTCTGCGTCCCGAGCCGGTCACTGAAGAGCATCGACGCACCCTGAAGTTTGTCGATGTAGCGAAACAGCTCGGAGTCGACAAGTATGACGGTGCCGGTCCGAGCGCCTGGGGGGATGTCGACAACGACGGCGATCTCGACCTTTACGTTTCAGGCTGCGACACCTTCAGCATCCTCTATCGCAACGATGGCGACCATTTCACCGACATCTCACGGGAAGCGGGCCTGGAAAACATAGCCTCCGGTTTCAGTTCTACCTTTGCCGATTACGACAATGATGGTGACGTAGACCTCTACGTCGGTCGGAATGGCTGGAGTGGTCCGGCCGCCAATTCACTCTACCGCAATCGTGGCAATGGAACCTTTGAAGATGTCACCCAGCAAGCGGGGGTAGGACACCCCGGATCGACCTTTGTCCACGGCTGGGCCGATTTTGACCGCGACGGATGGCTCGACCTCTACATGGCAAATGGAATCACCAAGGATGGATCGGTCAACTGCCTCTATCACAACAACGGCGACGGGACATTCACCGATGTGACCCTGGAAGTCGGCTTGGGAGAACGGCCTGGAATCCAGACGATCGGTTTCGGAATCGGGGACTACAACCGGGATGGTTGGCCCGATATCTTCGTCAACAGCTGGGGATCACGAAACCGGCTGTATCGGAATCAGGGCAACGGGAAGTTCGCCGATGTCGCTACCTTTGCCGGAGTCGACGGCAGAAGGTTTCCGGCCAGTGGCTACCTTGGGTTTATCAACGATTTCGACAACGACACCTGGCCAGACATCCTCCTGACCAAGCTTTGTCCTTCTTTCGGAATGACCATCGAAGGAATGCTCGAAGGGTTCAAACCGACCCGCCTGACGAATCTCTACACCAGCAAACTCTTTCGCAGCAAGGGTGATGGATGGACATTCGAAGATGTTTCGGAGGCTTCCGGTTTGATCTATGCGCATGGCAGCATGGGAGCGAATGTCGCTGACGTCAACAACGACGGAAACCTCGACTTCTACCTGGGAACCGGTGACCCCTGGCTGCCTCGGATGGAGTCCAACGCCCTCTACATCAACGAAGGCAACGCCAGATTTGTCGATCTGACGCGGTACACAGGACTGGGGCACCTGGGAAAAGGGCACGGCATCACCTTTGCCGATTTCGACTCTGACGGTGATATAGACCTCTATGCCCCCCAGGGAGGATTTGTCCATGGCGACCTCTGGAACAACGCCCTCTATCGAAATGAACTGGGAAACAGGAATAACTGGCTCCAGGTCCTGTTGGTCGGAACCCGCAGTAACCGCATGGGTGTCGGAGCGCAGCTCACCGTGCGTTCGGGAGACTCTAGCCTGTATTTGGAAAAGACCGCCGGTGGTGCCTTTGGCTCCTCCTCCACTCCCCATGTCCACTTCGGACTGGGGCAACGGACCAGGATCGACTCACTTGAAATCTGGTGGCCCTCCGGGGAAGAGACCACCTACCGAGATATCCCGATCAACAGCTTCATCCAGATTACGGAAGGCTCTCCTGAGATCAAGCGCATCACGCCTGCAGAAAGTGGCGGCCCCGGGCAGAACTGAAAGTTCCTAAGAAAGGGGGAACTGAAGTTCCACACTCCAAGGGGGGTGCGGCGGGAGGTTTGGGTAAAGGAGGCTGGCTTTTATTCCAGGCGGCGAAGAATCTCGGCCACCTGTTCCTCTAGCTTCCGGACTCGATCTTCCAACGACTCTTCCCCGCCGGATTCCGGGGAGACTGGTTCGGGCTTGCGAACGACTGGGACCGGCAGTTCGTCATCAACGTCCGCATCGAGGGCCAGTTGCCAGCGGGATTCCTTCTGGCCAGGCTGTTTGGGCAGTTCTCGAACGAGGGGTGGATCACCTTCCGCGAGGCCCCGCAGCTGTTCCTCAACCGATTCGAGTGACTCAAAGGCGTGCATTCTATCGGTCCTGGCTTTCAACTCCCCGATCGTCTGGCTGCCTCTCAGGATAAGAACGGTCAGCAGAGCCTTTGCCGGGGGCCGGCTGTAGCGAGGCTGGATCAAGAGATGACTCCAACGGTCGGCCCGGGGTCCGGTTTCACGCTGCACTAGATGCTCTCGCTCCAGCGCATGCAGGGCACGCAGGACCTCGTAGCGCTCCATCGACATCACCGGGTTTCGGTTCGTGGTCTGGTTACAGGCGGTGATGAGGGCATTCAGTGTCAGTGGATAGTAATCAGGAGTCGTCTGCTCTTTCTCGAGCAAAGCTCCTAAAACTCGCCGGCAATGAGCGTTCAGTTCGATCAGATTCTGCAAATTCGTTCTCCTTTTCGACGACTCACGTCTCTTGTTCCGTATGATAACCCGACCCCTTCATTCAGGGTGCACACCGCAATCGCATTGACCCCTTCTCTGGAATCTGGTATCAGATTGGCCCCACAACCCTTTCCAGTCCATGGAAGGATCGCAAACGAAAACCGAAATGGGGGAGGCTGAAGAGGTCAGCGGAATTCATATGAACATCAATGCAGCGAGCAGGATTTGCGCAGTCATCGGCGATCCGGTCGAACACTCACTTTCACCCCAGATTCACAATGCCGCGTTTCGTTCGGCTGGAATCAACTACGCTTATGTCGCGTTTCACGTCAAACGGGGAGACTTGAAGCGGGCGATGGAAGGGGTGAAATCACTCGGAATCCGGGGCATGTCCGTTACGATCCCCCACAAGATCGATATCATCCCTTACCTCGATCAGACCGATGAAGTCTCTGGAAATGTCGGTTCAGTCAATACCGTCGTGAATGAACAGGGCCGGCTTCTCGGTTACTCCACCGACGGGCACGGGGCGTTGCGCGCCCTGGAGGCTGAAGGGGTCGAAGTGGGAGGCCGCCGGGTAGTCCTGCTGGGCTCCGGAGGCGCGGCCCGAGCGATCGCGTTCGCGCTGGCCACGGTCAAACCTTTGCCCCACCTGACGATTCTCGGCATTGAAGATGAGGAACGGGAGCAGCTGTGTCGTGACCTTCGATCGAAGACAGCCCTCGACATATCATCCAGTTACCTTGCCGATGGCAGTCTCGAGGAGGCGCTGGGGAAAGCTGAGATTCTCTGCCATGCCACGCCTGTCGGAATGAGTCCCAAGAGCGATCAGACGGTGGTACCGTCACACTTGTTACATTCCGGGCTGGCCGTTTTTGATGCGGTCTACACCCCCTTCGAGACCCGACTTCTCAAGGAAGCAAAGGCAGCGGGAGCGGTCATCGTTCCCGGCCTTGGAATGTTCGTTCATCAAGCTGCAATTCAGTTCGAGCTCTGGACTGGACAATCGGCGCCGGTCGAAATCATGACAGAGACGGTGAAGGCGGCGCTCGGAGAACACGCATGAATCTGGTACTGGTGGGATACAGGGGCACCGGCAAAAGCACCATCGGAAAGCGGGTCGCCGAGATCCTAAAACTCGACTACGTCAGCCTCGATGCCGAAATCGTCCGACGAGCGGGGATGAGCATCCCAGAAATCGTGGACCAGCATTCCTGGGGGTATTTCAGGAATCTGGAGGAAGAGGTTACCAGGGATTTTTCAGAAAAGGACCACCAGGTTATCGATACCGGAGGAGGGGTGGTCACGCGTCAAGCCAACATCAGTCGCCTGCGCCGGTCCGGTTACGTGTTCCTGCTCACAGCCGAGCTCGAGGACATTCTAGAGCGGATCACAGGTGACAAGGAACGCCCTTCACTGACAGAGGCGCAGAGCCTGAGAGAGGAAGTGATCCAGGTTCTGGAGGAGAGGGCCCCGCTCTACGAAGCGGCGGCGCACAGCAGGGTAAACACCTCTGTCCTCTCAGCCGAAGAAGCGGCAAAATGGATCTCCCAGACGTTCCTCTCCCTGGATTCCGCGGGCTGAATCCCCGGTAAACCGGTTCAGCTACAGAGCAGCGAGGACGTCGTCCATCAGGCGCTTGGAGCCTTCGATACCATCCCAGGGGCCCTCTTCGTATTCGAGCGCAATCGTCCCTTTGAACTTATGGGCGTTGAGAATCCGAACCGAGCGGGCGACATCGTTCCAGTCCTTTTCGGGTGTCTTCCAACGGTCCCAATACTTGGCATGGACGTGATGATGCGTATAGGGCATCAAGATCTCGAGGCCATGGAAAAGGTGGTACTCGTGTTCCCAGTTACAGAAATCGGGAGTTGCCTCGCAATAGGGGTGGTTGACTTCATCGATGACGATCTTGATGTTCATCGGATTGGCACAGAGCCCCCAGTGGTTCTCGATCGTGATCCGAACATCGACCGTCTCACCATACTCAGCCAGTTCTTTGAATGATTTGATGCACTGGTCGAGGTAGCCGACGATCTTGTCATTTCGGGGATAACCCGATTCGTGGGCCGAGGCTTCAGGCATGATTCGGGTTCCCGTAATCCCGGTGTTGACCCGCATCGTCTTGGCGCCCAGCACCGAGCATGCATCCATCCAGATCTTCGCAACCCGGACTCCCTCTTGACGCTTCTCCTCGTCAGGATCGGCTATGTACTGCGGTGCATTGTTCGAGACATGGCAGCACTTCGTACCGGTCTTGACCTGAATATCGGCCAGTTTGTCGATCCACTTTTTTGAGGCCGGTTGCGAGGGATCCCAGCGCTGCACAGTCCGAGTCTGGCCGTTCCGGGTGTAAGTACTCTCCGTGTATTGATCAGGGTCGGTAACATCGCCGAAGACCGAAGACCATAGATCCATATGGTAGACACCAGGATAGGTATCCTTCGTCCACTGAGGAAAATCCAGCATCGTGATCTCCCCATACTTCTTCTTCATTTCGACGACTTCGGGCCGCGGCTCACGGCCGCCCCGCCCCTTGAAGAGCTGCCGGGGGGGCCAGCAACTCGAGGCAATCCGCGAACGTTTTTCCTGGTCGGTCAATGCCCGGCTCATGGCAGCTGCCGAACCACTCAATACAGTAGCGGCTGCTACACCCGCTCCAGCGACTTTCAGGAAATCCCGACGACCTGTATCAGACGTTTTTCCAGAACTCATCTCTTCTCCTCTTGCAGCAACAGTGCCCGAAAGGGGCAACCAAACCTCTCCGACAAAACAGTGTTCATTCCGTAGGTCTCTAAGATAGCCCGACGAGCACGGAGACTCAATGCTTAGCTTGTCCTTGAAGCAGGACTATTTTTTCTGCTGCTGACAGGTAAAATGAGTCTATGACCAAGAAACTCCAGTTGATGACAGTCTGTTTGCTCCTGCTCGTTCCCTTCGTCGTAGCGGGGGAGGAGGCCGCAGTCGAAGCAGCTGAACGTGCCTGTGCAAAGGCCGTTGTGGAAAATGACTTTGACGCTCTCGAAAAGCTCTTCGACGACGATCTCTACTATTCGCATTCAAACTTCGTCGAAGATACGAAGCGAACCTTCATCGATAATCTCAAAACGGGTAAGGCTCGTTACTACGCGCTCGATATCCAGACGACCAAGGCGGAGATCATTGATGAAGAGACGGCTCTGGCCTCAACCGTTGCCATTTATGAGACGAAGGCACCCGATGGGAGCCGACAGAAGGCGACGTTGAAGACCCTCCACGTCTTCCGCAAGAACAACGGCCAGTGGCAGCTGCGAGCTCACCAGTCTGCCCGAAAACCCGAATAGGTCACTATGCTTAGAAAGCCGGTATTCTGGATAGGCTTCAGCCTGTTCTCCCTTCTCTGCACCTACTTTGCCTACCAGTCCTTCTCCTCCGCATTCCCGATCGTCAATCTCGACTTGAAGATGGATCGGTCCCTGGCCCTGGAAACGGCCCGATCGCTGGCTGAAGAGCAGGGATTCGGACCGGACGAGTTCGACCAGGCGGCCAGCTTTGGGGTGAACGGTGCGGTCCAGACCTTTGTCGAACTCGAAGCCGGGGGGACGGAGGCATTTGCCGAGATGATCCTGGGCGATCTTTATTCCCCCTTCACCTGGAGCGTGCGGCACTACCGGGAAGGCGAGACCACCGAAACGATGTTCTGGTTCACGCCGGCTGGTAAGCCCTACGGCTTCAGGCACGCACTTCCGGAAGATCAACCCGGCGCCAGTCTCCCGGTAGCGGAAGCCCGAACAATCGCCGAAGAAGCTGCTACTTCTACTTGGGGAATCGATCTGACCCCCTTTGCCCTGGTTGAGGAATCCCAGGAACTCAGACTTGGGGGCAGAACCGACCATTCTTTCGTCTATGAGCGCACCCAGGAGAAGATTGGGGAGGGACAGTACCGGCTTCGATTGACCGTTTCGGGTGATCGACTTTCCGGGCTCATGCATTTCATCAAGATTCCCGAGAGCTTCAGCCGCCGATACGAAGAGATGCGGTCATTCATTAATTCGATTGCCAGTGCGGCCGCACTGATCGGTGGCATTCTCTTCATGGGAGGGGGCTGCTGTTTCGGACTCTTTGTGTTAATGCGCGCTCGCTGGGTGATCTGGAAGGCACCGCTGCTCTGGGGAGGCTTTATCGCCTTTCTCGGTTTTCTGTCGGGCCTCAACGAACTGCCACTGATGTGGATGTCGTACGACACAGCGGTTGCGGCCCAGGGGTTTCTGATCGATCAGATCGTGAGGATCGCCGGGTCGGCTCTCATGATGGGACTGATCATGACCATCTCGTTTATGGCCGCAGAATCGTTGACACGGAAGGCCTTTCCAGGCCAACTCCAGTTCTGGAAGACCTGGTCGGCGGGCTCGGCCAATACGTCCACGGTTTTGGGGCAGTCCCTCACCGGGTTTCTGCTCGTGGGGATTTTCTTCGCCTACGAGGTGATCCTTTACTTCGTCACGACGCGATACCTCGATTGGTGGACTCCGTCGTCGGCTCTCTTCCATCCCGATTCCCTG
>CP070717.1:4215671-4232285 GCA_020350445.1 Acidobacteriota bacterium
CGCTAACTCGCTAACCCGCTAACTCACTAACCCGCTAACTCGCTAACTCGCTAACCCGCTAACCCGCTAACTCACTAACTCGCTAACCCGCTAACCCGTTAACTCACTAACCCACTAACCCACTAACCCGCTAACGCATTTATTTAAAACGGAACAGGGACGGTCTTCCAGTCCTGGCCGGTCAGGCCATTGAGGTCCCAGACGACTCTCCCTTCTCTCAAGGTCAGTTCGCATTCGAGTTTCTGATCGCCGGATAGTCGGGAACCTTCAACGTCGAGGAAGCCAAACTCTCCGTTGCGGACGCGGAGGACGGCGACATCGGCCGGAGACCCGACACTGAGATGTCCCAGGTCCTCTCGCTGGATGACCTGGGCGGATCTCCAGGTGGTCTTTTCAATCACTTGCTGAAGGGGCATCCCCAGGTTCAGGAACTTCGACATGACGTTCGACAGATCCTTCATTCCCGCGTTCATGCTGCGGATGTGGAGATCGGAACTGATCGTGTCGGGGGGGAACCCCTGTTCCATGGCGGGGATTGCCTGTCGGAAGACGAAACTTCCGGCACCGTGGCCAACATCGAAAAGGAGACCTCGTTTTCGTGCTTCAACGACGTGGGGAGCTACCTTCCCGTCCTGTACGATCGGCTGGCGTTCGGGTACGTGGGCGTAGACATGAGTGAAGATGTCACCGGGTCTGAGATGGACGAGCAGGAGGTCGCTCAGGGATAGAGGTGGCATATGGCGGCCGAAATCGATCATCACGGGAACCCCGGCTATCTCGCCTGCTTCGACCGCCCGCTTCACCGGATCCCACTCGGGTCCGCCGTAATGGGCGACCTTGATTCCAACGATCATTTCGGGAAACTCCCTGGCCCGCATGGCGGTCAGCCGGGCATCCATATCGGTCAGGTCCTGTTCGATCGGGCCTCCTTTCATTCCATGGCCGACGATGTTTAGAAAGGCGAGAACCCGGGTCTGGACGCGGTCGATCGTCTGCCGCTTGAACTGGTGAAAGTCCCGCCAACCCGATCCACCAACATCGACAATGGTTGTTACACCGCTGCGAAAGGTGAAACCATCTGGAGGCAGGGCGTTGTAGCCGTTGCTGTAATCGGCATCCTCCTGGGTTCCATGGAAGACGTGGGTGTGAAGATCGATCAGACCGGGCACCACATAGAGACCGGACGCATCGACAACCTGTTGAGCCGATGCTTCGGGGATCTCCTCAGCGACAGCGGCGATCAGACCCTCCTTCAGCGCGATGTCCATTTTGCCGTCGATACCGTTCTTGGGATCGATCACGTGCCCGTTTTTGATCAACATGTCGTACTGACCTGATGGCTGGAACAGCAGTCCCAGTAGGAAAAGAGGCGGTAATAATTTCATGATGGTTGAGGCCGATGCTAATCAACTCTCCGGAGTCAGGCAAGCAAAAAGAGAACGATTCCTTCCCGTATTCCGGCCCAGTTTTGGAACTGGAGGCGCTTTTCAGTCATTCGGGGGCAGGTCCGGTAGGAGGCGCACTAAGGATTCGATCACGGTTTCCTGTACTTCTTTCCACTCTTGCGGCGCACCCAGTGGGAATCGTTGATTGATCTCGATTTCCAGTCCGGCGTATTCACCGGGGGAATACATTCGGCGCAGGTGAGTTGTAAGTCCGTCGGCGATTCCGAGATAGGGGTAGTTGAAGCGTACCCTGAGCTGAGGATTCATACGGAGAATCTGCTTTTTCCACTCTGTGGCGATCTCTTTCTCCCGTGGGCGCCGGGGATCATAGAGGAAGGAAACATCGGCGTTACGGACTTCCCCGTCCAGAATTGGCGTAAAAGAGTGAACGGAGATGTGGAGGACAAAGGCTCCCCTGATAGTCCGTTGTTTGACGGACCGCTCGACGTGGTGTCGATGCGGAAGATAGTAGCGATCAATTATCTTCTGTCTCTCCATCTCCGGAAGGCCGCGTGTGTAGGAAGAGAAGAGGCGGGGATGGTGGAGTGAGCGGTTGGCCTCGATGAGCAACCGGCTGATCCGGCAGATGATCGGCTCTGTATCCAGTGTTGACGCTAACCGGATTCCCAGTTCTTCGGTGCCTGGGTCGAACCCTCGATGGCTCTCGAGCACTGAGTTGGCCGCCTCGAAGAGATACTCATACTCCGGCGGGATTCCGTTATCGGCGTGTTCGCAGGTGATGAGAGTCTCAGTCGGTGGCACCGAAGAGTTCTCCCTGTTCGAGGGTCTGGACCAGTGAAGCGTAGACGTTCTTGAGTTGGGCCGGTGAATGTCCATTCCCGAGAGATCGTCGAATTCGGGAGGCCAGGGACCCCTGGTCCAGGATATGGCTGAGGGGCTGGGTCCAACGGCTGTCACCGGGGTTGCCGATCAGTTCATCGAACAGATGCTTCCAAAGTCCCCGGACCGACAAGTTCTCGACCTTATGCTGGCCGAATACCCGCAGATACTCTGCCGAGTCTATTCGCGCTTCTCCCGCTTCTCGTACCGAGTCTTCGAACAACTTTGCCAACGGGGCAACCTGCCATTTCTGCTGCTCCTCGTAAGAGATCCACCGCTCCTCGATCAGGGCTTTGAGGACCTCTACGATCAAGGCATAAATGGAGAGGTCAGCGAGAGGGCATTCCTGAAGATCGAGAACGCGGATCTCGATCGTATTCCTCTCGAACCGGGCGATCGCTCCCCTGGAATTGAGCCACTCATACTGCAGGATGTCATCGGGATCGTAGGGGGAGATATCCTGGTAGATCCTGTTCAGGATCTGCTCTTGATACTGTTCCCGGCTGAACACTGCTTCAGGGATCACAGAGCCGGTAATTGATGGAATCTTCCTCTGGTTACCCCGGTAGACCTCGAGGCGGTTGTCGAGAAAGCCCGTCAGCTTTCCATCCATCACTGGTGAACTGGCAGCCAGGCCGGGAAGGATGGGAAGGACGAGCCGGATCGCAGCATGGAGTCTGCCGAATTCTTCATCATTGGCGAATGGAAGGTTGAGATGCAGGCTCTGCAGGTTTGACCATCCATGTCCCTTACATCCGAAGATCCGGTTGTAGGACTCATAGACGGGGCTGTATTCATGGGGCCAAAGCTTCGTCTGGGTAAAAGGATTCATCCAGGGATGCATACCTGTTGGCATGAGGAATGCGTTACGAGAAACGAGGAGGCGGTTGATCCTGTTGACATTCTCGAGGAAGAGTTCGGGAAGTTCGACCAGGGAACTGGCCGGGCCGTTCGTCTTGATCTCGAGGACATGCAGGACGACCTCGTTACACCAGGCGATCGGTCCCAGTTCAACCTCGGAAGTGTACTCACCGGCAACTTCCTTAATGATCTCGTCGGAAATCGGGAGTACATCCAGGTTGTCTCGATCGACGATCATGTACTCGAGTTCAACTCCGTAACCTTCAAACAAGTGGAGCGGTTCAGACATTGCGTTGCCTCTTGATACGGTCCAGGCGCTGGACGAAGACAGACATGAGTTTGGAGTAGAGCTGTTCCTTCAAAACGGCATCTTCGTATCCGGCATCGATGCTCGGATTATCATTGACCTCGATGACGACAACCTTCTTGCCGATCTGTTTGAGATCGACCCCGTAAAACCCTTTGCCGATCAGGTTGGCTGCTTTGACAGCTGTGCGCACGACCTGAACTGGAGCGTCCGATACGGCCATCGTGTCGACACGTCCCGATTCACTTTTCCCACTCGTAGTATTGCGGATGATCTGCCAGTGTTTTCGAGCCATGTGGTAGCGGCAGACATAGAGGGGTTCGCCATCGATGATACCGACGCGCCAGTCAAAAGGAGTGGGCATGTACTCCTGTGCCACCACCAGTTCCGACTTGTCGAGCAACTGTTCGAGGCTGGTCTTCAATTCCTCGCGGGTTGAAACCTTACTGACCCCCTGGGAAAAGGAACTGTCGGGCTGTTTCAGGATGCAGGGGAACCCCAGTTCCGTTGCGATTTCTTCGGTGTTGCTGCTGTTGATGACGATCGTCTTTGGAATCGGGATCCGATGCCGTTTCAGTAGCTCAGCCAGGTAGACCTTATTGGTACAGCGCAGGATCGACTCGGGGTCGTCGATAACCACCAGGCCCTCGGCGGATGCCCTTCGGGCGAAGCGGTACGTGTAGTGGTGCACGTTCGTTGTGTCCCGGATAAAGAGGGCATCGAATTCTGCGATTCTCCCGTAGTCGTCGCGCGTAATGATCTCGACAGACATGTCGAGGGCCTCGGCTGCCCGGGTGAAACGACGGATTGCCCGTTCGTCGGACGCTGTCATCAAAGGTTGCTTCGGGTCCCAGAGGATGGCCAGGTCATAGCGGGCGACGGTTCGTCGGGAGGAAGCTCTCCGGTTACGAGTCAGGAACTCCTCTGCGAACTGGATGACGTACGGCCGATGGGCTTCGGGAATCTCGCTGGCGGCAATTGCTGTGATGCTCCGAATCTCCCACTCTTCTTCCTCTTTGCGGAATGTTACCCGCATCAGGGGGGCATCAAAGAGTCGAAAGAGGTTTTGACTCAGGCGTTCATATCTCTTGGCGACGTTCTGCCCGAAATAGACGCTGAGGACAAACTCGTTCGACTTGATTGGAGCCAGGCTTCGCTCGATCAGTCTGTCGAGGTCGCCGGAGACGACGCGAGAGATCGCCGTAGACTTCAGATCTTGAATTGTGGTTGTTGTCGGGATCGGCCGGTGCCCCCGGGCTTCAGCCAGGAGCGAGACATAATACCCGACACTCTGGTAGCGGTAGGAGCGGCAGAGGTTGATGATGAATGCTCTTCGCATCTTGCTAAAGCGTTCATCGGCCAGGTATGAGCGTGCCGCGACAACTTCGACTCCTGTGATTTGGAGCGGCCAGTTGGCGGGATTCTCGACCACGAGGAGTGTCTTACGCACGTTGTGTCACCCTTTCGGTTCCAGAATTAGCAGGTTGGCGTCATAGGTAAGGATTCCCAGCAGGATCGCTGAGGCAGCCCGATTGATCGAGACGGCGTAGTACTGTGTCGGCGATACCGGATTTGGCAGCAACGGATCGGCGACCAGAACGGTGTGGTCAGAATCGTCATAGGAGCAGAGCACAACAAAATGCCCGGTAGCCTTCCCTCGGACATCGTCGTAATCAGAACCGTATTCGCGGGCGCAACCGTACAGGTAAGTTGCACTCAGCCCGGTCAGGATCGGTTTCTTGTCGTTGAGAAAGCGACACAGCAGGTCGGCAGTCAGATCTTCGTATCGAATCTCCCCGCCCAGTTCTAAGAAACGCAGGTACTCTTCGGTCGCCCGGCGCAGTTTCCGGTCAGACTTGTCAGCGATCTGATCTCTCAGCTTTGCGGCGATATCGGTAGTGGGGTCTTTGAACCAGGTCGGATCAAAGACAACGAGGTTATACGTGTAAATCGTCGCTTTGAAACCTAAAGAGAGGGCGTGATTGGCCAGGATGACCGCGAGCGTTCCACCACTCTCCAACCGAGGGACTTCCGCGATTACCTGCTCCAGGGACAGGGCGTGCCCGTAGTAATCGTAAACCGAGTGAAGACAGGTTGGACCACAGGTCTCATCATCTGGTTGACGTTGAATCTGAAGCTGGATTCCAGGGCTGCCTGGATGATGCCGGACATGGTTCAATTCACTTGCTCCTTAAACCAACCCCAAAGCCATTAATTATAGGGCTTATTAGATCCCGATGATGTATCCGGCAATCGTAAAATAGATGAGAAGACCGGTTGCATCGACGAGTGTACTCATGACTGGCCCTGAGACCAGTGCCGGGTCGATTCCGAAGCGGGCTGCCAGCAGAGGGAGAAGTGACCCGACGCCGGTTGCCCAGAGCACGATTCCCAGAGTGGAGATCGCAACTGTGATCGCCAGGGAAGTACTTGTATCCCATGTGATTGCCCGGACATAGGCCGCTATCGACATGCCGAGACCTAGCAGCAATCCAACGCGGGCCTCATGCCACCAGACCCGTAATGCTTCCCTGGCGGTGATATCTTCCGTTGCCAGTGAACGAATGATGATGGCTGTCGTCTGCGAGCCGGCATTTCCGCCGGTTCCGATCAACAGGGGAACGAAGATGGCGAGGGCGATGACGGCTTGTAGCTCGTCTTCGAACAGGCGCATGACCGAACCGGTCAGTGTTGCTGTAATAAAGAGCAGAAACAGCCATCCAATTCTCTTTCGGGCCATTTCGAGGACCGGTGTATCCAGGTACGGCCTGTGAAGGGGTTCCGTTCCCCCGAATCGCTGGATGTCTTCAGTCGATTCTTCTTCCAGGACATCGATCACGTCATCGACGGTGACGACTCCCACGAGGACACCTTCCGAGTTGACAACCGGAAGGGCAAGGAAGTCGTAATGTGCCAGAAGACGGGCGACCTCTTCCTGGTGAGTTTCGAGACTGACCGAGAGGGCGTCGGGGTTCATTATCTCTCCAACCTTACTCTTTGGTGAGGCGGTGATAAGTTCCCTCAGACTCACGACCCCACAGAGTTTCTTGTCTCGGTCGACAACAAACAGGTAATAGATCATTTCCGAGTCGGGTGACCAGTGTCGGATGGCTTCAATGGCATCCTGGGCCGAGGTGTTGCGTCGCAGCACCAGGAATTCGGAGGTCATCAGTCCTCCGGCACTGTCGTCTGGATAGATCATCAGGGGCAGGATGTCTTCCGGGGCCTCGATTCCCTCCAGGACCGTCTGGGCCATTTCTGGCGGGATGTCTCCCAGCAAGTCTGCGGCTTCGTCTGGATCCATCTCATCGACGATTTTGATCACCGCATCATCGGTAAGGATTTGGGCGAGTTCAGCCGCCCGCTGATCGTCGATCTCTTCAAAGATCTCTGCTGAATGCTCAGGGGTTAGGTTTGGCAGCAGGCTCGACTGTTCTTCTTCATTGAGTTCGAGGAAGAGTTCCGCCTTGTCGGGTGCGAGAAGGCCTTCCAGCACCTTGGTTGCTGCTGGATAGTCATCTCGCTCGAGGGCTGTCCGGATTTCGTTCAAGACCATTTCGAGTGATTGAGTTTCCATAGGTGTCTCCCTTCGCAGCTGCCGGTGAAGAATCCCCAGGCTTCATCCAGAATCTGGGTCGAAGAATGATATCACTGCCAAGTTTTGAGGTGCGTAGGGAGTCGATTCCCCGGAGTTTATCCTTGTGGAGCTAGAACACACTGCTGCGGCATCGCCAGCCGGGTTGGGGTGCCATCTCCCCCGGGTAAGGGCGATAAACGGTGAGGTTCTTGTCCGAGAGCGCAGGCCTACGTGGAGAGAACGATTTCCTCGGAACAACTATCTCGAGCTGAGGATCGAAGTCGTGTCAGGCGCAAGTCGGAGTTGGGACACTGCTGGCGCACGGCCTGCCCTTCCTGTTCGGTCAGGGCCTTACACATATCTTCGATGGTGCTTCTCTCCAATCCAGCGGTTTGCAGCCCCTCATAGATGGGGCATTCTCGGAATGTCGTCTGGATCCGCCCGTCGAAGGTGGTAACCTCGGGGCTCAGTCCGAAGCTTTCGTACAAGACTTTTAGCTTGCCTGCAATGGCCTGAGGGTTCCCCGGGTTTTCCTGGATCAGCCTCGCCCTCATGGCGCCGAGGTCCGTACCGCACTGGCCGTAGAGTTCCAGGGCCCGGGCTTGCCCAACTTCTTTAGCTACCTGCTTGAAGAAAATCCCCAGGAATGTTCCATAGTTTCTGGCGGTATTGAAGACATCTTCTCGTGCCATTGGATTACCTCCAAATGGATGGGATGAGATACGGTTGCGGGAAATTGAACCTGTTCTCTACAAGTGTCCCGCAAAGAGAGTTTCACAATCAAATTCTCCCGCGCTTCCCAGTGACAGAACCCTGGATCATTTCTGAGTTCGATCGAGGTTGCTGAGCAACTTTGAAGGGTAACGAGGGCTTGTTTGTGGAGGTTTTCTCCGTCACTATTTACTGAAAAGAGTTACAAGGAGATGGTAAATGAAGACTGAGTCAAAGAGTGGTTTTAATGAGGAGGCCAAGCCGACACGGAGAGACTTCTTGGGGAAAGCGGCCGGAACAGTGGCTTCTGCCTCACTGTTCGCTGCCGCGGCATCCCCGGCTGTAGCTCGGCCGATGCCGAAGGTGACGGGGCGCGTGTTGGGTGCCAACGATCGGATCAACCTGGGCTTCATCGGTTGCGGAATGCAATTCCAGGGCTTACTCCGCAGGGGATTTGACCCGCGCAAAGAGAACAAGGGCGACTTCGAATACGCGGCTGTCTGTGACGTCTGGCAGCCCAGGGTCGATAATGCGAAGAAGTTGACCGGAGCCGAGTCGACGACGCGCGACTATCGTGAAGTGATTGCCCGGGATGACATTGATGGTGTTGTGCTTGCGGTTCCCGATCACTGGCATTTCCAGATGGCGAAAGAGGCTTGTGAAGCGGGGAAGGATGTCTATCTCGAAAAGCCGATGACCTACACGATTGACGAAGCGGCGAAACTGACCGACATCGTCCACGCGACCGAACGGGTTCTCCAGGTGGGCGGTTCCGGTCCGGCCGATCGTTTGAACTGGCAGATTCACGACTACATCAGTTCCGGGAAGATGGGAAAGATTCTCTGGGGCCTGATCAGCTACAACCGCAATACCGATGCCGGTATGTGGGACTATCCGATGCCGGGTATCGGAGGGATGAGTTGGCCCGATGCTGAAGTCAG
Source organism: Acidobacteriota bacterium (assembly GCA_020350445.1). Taxonomy (GTDB): domain Bacteria; phylum Acidobacteriota; class UBA6911; order RPQK01; family JAPXNP01. The sequence continues at coordinate 4,224,354 of CP070717.1, forward strand.
TGCGGCGAATCTGGACTGGGATATGTGGCTTGGACCAGCTGCCAAGCGTCCGTTCAGCAACGAACGTTACTTTCGATGGAGAAAGTATTGGGATTATTCCGGCGGAAATGCGACGGATCTTCTGTATCACCGTCTCGGAACAATGAGCACCATGCTGGGCTTTGAGTTCCCGACACGGGTAACCGGCGCCGGTGGAATCTATGTCCAGAAGAACCGGGAAGTTCCCGATACCTACATGACGATGGTCGAATACCCGGGTGATTACTCCGTCAACATGATTTCCTGCATGGCGAATGCGACCTCGGCGCCTCTGACCATTTATGGAAACTGGGCGACATTGGAAGTCCGCAGAGAGGTTGTCCAGGCGGATAACGCCGATAACTCGATGGGAGACAATGTTCGCCGCCGGAGACGATCGGTTGAATTTGCAGCGATCACTCCGGAAAGACAGTTCCGGCAGGAGTTCATGGATGCCAACGGTGGGGCTGAGGAAGTCCGGATCGATGCCGAGCCGAGTGAGGATCTCATCGACAACTGGATGGACTGCATGCGTTCACGGAAGCAGCCCGTTTACGATGTGCTAAAGGGATATCAGGTGATGGTTGCGATCAAGCTGGGAGTCGAATCTTATCGGCAGGGGAAGGTCTTTGCCTTTGATCCGGCTTCGAAACAGATTGTGGACCCCGGACCGCGTCCGGCCTATCTTCCCGGCGACGCATAGTCTCCAGCTAGAAATCAGGGGCATATCCGGGACATCCGGTGTGCCCCTCCCAAACCTGGACCGCTAGGGGTTCCCAACCCGATGGTCCTGCAGAAAATACCAGATCGCATAGATTCCGACACCAGTCCCGATCGGGATTGACGGCAAGCTGACAACCCCAGCTATCAAAGCTGCCATACTCCCCCAGGTTCGCTCAGCGAGTAGTCCAAAGCCTGCAATCAGGCAGGGGATTGTCGAAATCCCGATGAAGAACAGGAGAACCGTCCCAAAGATTGCGGGCAGGAATACGACGGGAGTGGGAAGCTCCGGGTCTTGTGTGGCGACAACTCCAAGAATGCCCGTTCCAAATCCTAAGAACATGAGCACCACGAGCATTCCGATCGTTCCCATGATGCCAAGCGCTATGAAGAGTGCCCCCAGGACGGTTTTATGATTGGTCATTGTTGCCATAGTTTTCTCTCTTTCCATGGAGTAATACGCTAACCTGCCCCGGGTTATTCCAGCGGCTCAGTGCTTGACTCGACTGACGAGCGGTATCTAGACTTCAACTGAAACACATCAAAACGGGATAGGGGAGCTTTTTCAAGCCTTTTTAGGAGGTAGAACGAGATGAAGAAGGAACAGGGAAGACCAGTTGAAGTGCAGACTTCGCGCCGTGATTTCATGAAGACAGGTGTGGCCGGCGCTGTCGGAGCTGGAATCGGCAGGGGATCGGCGGCCCTTTCTGCTTCAGCAGCAGAGAAAGTGACGCCACCTTACAACCCAAGGACGCATGGGGCTATGCCGATGCGGAATCTGGGCAAGACGGGTTACAAGGTGGGAGTCTTCAGTCTGGGAGGTCAGGCTACGATCGAAAAGCCGGGCACGGAAGAGGAATCGATGGGTATCGTCAATCGGGCCATCGATCTCGGGGTGAACTACATCGATACGGCCGCGGCCTATGGCGGCGAGGATCAGTGGAGCCAGAAGTATATCGGCAAGGTGATCAAAGACCGCCGCGACGAGGTTTTTCTGGCGACGAAGACACATCGGAGGACCTATGACGAGTCGATGCGTCTGCTCGAGTCGAGCCTGCAGCAGCTGAATACCGATCATCTGGATCTCTGGCAACTGCATAACATCAGCCGTACCGAACAGCTGGATCAGATCTTCGCCAAGGATGGTGCGATTCATGCCCTGGAAAAGGCGCGATCTGAAGGAATCGTTCGCTTCCTTGGGATTACAGGGCATGCTGATCCGTTTGTTCTGGCGGATGGGCTGAAGCGGTTCAACTTCGACACGATTCTGATGGCAGTCAATGCCGCCGACCGGCACCACCTGAGTTTTGTCGACCATCTGCTTCCACTCGCCCTGGAACAGCAGTTGGGGATCATCGGGATGAAGATCCCGGCACGGGGTCGGATCCTCTCGTCGTGGACGCCGCCGCCTCCGGACCAGCAGACTTGGGCGGGCGGGAACCAGAGCGGAACTCTGGTGATGAAGGAAGCTTTGGAATATGTTCTCTCACTGCAGGTGAGTACCGTCATCATCGGGTGCGACAATGTCGAACAGCTCGAGGAGAATGTAAAGATTGCCAGCGAGTTCACTCCGCTGAATGAAGACCAGCACGGAGAAATCTATGCCAAGACCGAGCCGGTCAAGAAGCAGTCACTTTTCTTCCGGAAGTGGGAGGCCTAAGGCCGCTTACCCCATCCAGAAGCCTTTTCGGTGGGAAATGCCGAGGCAGGCCCGGCAGGCGCTGCAGAAGTAAATGTAGCGCTTGCCGAGAATACCCCCCAGTTCCCGAAACCAGACCTGGCGGATCGTGGCTTTGCAGTGTGGGCAGACGGGGTCAACATCGTTCTTCTCTTGCGCTGCGATCATCTTTGAACTCCTTTTCCTGTCAGCAGGTACGGTCCGGCGTGAATCATTATTCAACATGTTTTGACAGCCGGTTGGAGGTTCGTTTCCCGAAGGCCCTGTTCAGCATTTCGTGCTGTTGCGGAGGGCTTTGAGTTCCTCGAGAATCTCCCGGAGGACCGGTTCGGAAACTGCTTCCTGGGTCGATGTGAAGAATTCCTGCAGTTCGGAGAGCCCTTCATGTTCATAGACGCTTGCCTGGAGTGCCATCTCGAGCTTCTCGATCTCTCGAACCAGCCGGGCTTCGGGCGATCTGCCGGTCTCATACTCCTCCCAGAGTTCGAGGTAGCGTGACTTCTCGGGGTGTAGTTCCAGTACCTGTTCCAGGGATTCCCGTTCCTGACGGTGCTTCTCAGCGCTGGGAACCTGGTCGGCGGGTGTCAGGTCGCCGGCATGGATCTCTCCAAGATCGTGAATCAGGGCGATTCTGAGGACCCGCTCGGAATCAAGATGGGGAAAGTGCTGGTCGGCGACAAACATCGCCAGCATGGCAACAGCGAAGCTGTGCTCGGCGACCGTTTCGCAACGCGCCTCCGGGATGCCCCTTTGAAGCCAGCCCTGCCGGTACAGCTGCTTCAGATGGAAGAGTTCGAAGTACAAGCTCACAGTCGAAGAGACTGATTTCTCTTCCAAGCGATGTCCTGGATGTTCCCCTTTAGTTTGCATGTCTGCCCCTCGGTCTTCGAGGATAACTCAAAAGTCTGTTCTCGCCCTCCACCGGGCAGGATTTCTGATCGAGGTCCAGCGAAAGAGGCAAGTTCTTGGGGCTCCAAATTCTCTTCGGCTGGTGCTACTATCCGGTTATGAGCACCAATAAGGCAGTTAGTAGTCGTGCGTTTCTCCAGTCAACAGCATCGGCAGTCGGAACGGTAACCGTAGCCAATGCGGCTCCCGCAATCCTGTCGCAGAGGAGTCCCAACGAAGTCATCGGACTCGCCCAGATCGGATCGGGTGTCCGGGGATACGAATTGATGGGCGAAGCGGTGCGGATACCGGGAAATCAGTACCGTGTCGTCTGTGATCTCTATGACGGATTTCTGGAGCGGGGCGCAAAACGCGCCGGCAATGAAGCGGTTAAGCGGACCAAGCGTTTCGAGGATGTCATCTCTGACAAAGATGTTGATGCAATTATCATTGCAGCTCCCGATCACTGGCATGCCCCAATCGCCCTCGAGGCGATTGCCGCGGGAAAGCATATCTATCTCGAAAAGCCCTTTACCAACACGCTTGATGAGGCCAAGGCGGTTGTCAAGGCCGTTCGGGAGAAGGGGATAACCTTCCAGTTGGGGCACAATCTTCGCAGTAGTCCGGCCGTCTGGAAGGCACGAGATTTGGTCAGCCGGGGAGCCATTGGTGACGTGGTCCATGTGCGGGCGCAGCACTATCGCAACAGCATCGAGCCCTACATGCGTTGGTACGGGTTTTATAACAATTTCACGATGCCCGAAGATGCCGATACCCAGCACATCGATTGGGATCGGTTCCAGCAGAATGTTGAGAAGCATTCATTCCATCCCTACCGGTTCTTCCACTGGCGCTGCTACTGGGCCTATACGAATGGCGTCGCCGGAGATTTACAGAGCCATGCGCTCGATCAGATCAACGCTGTTCTCGGAATGGGCATTCCCGATACCTGCGCTGCAACCGGAGGACTCTACTACTGGCGCGATGGCCGGGAAACGCCGGATACCTGGAATGCCGTATTTGACTATCCGGACTGGGGTATCTCGATCAACTATGCCCACGTGGCGATGTCGGATCACTTTGGGTCCGGCGTCCAGATTATGGGAAAGGATGGAGCGCTGGAAATCGGCTGGAGCGATGCGAAGCTTTATGCTGAACAGTTCTCCACGAAGTACCGGGAGAAGGTGAAGGAACTCCGGGATGCGGATCCCTCATGGAATTATAGCCAGCCAATCGAAGTCATCGAGCCTGAGGTGCCTTTCGAGGAAGCGAGTCATGTCGGAGACTGGTTGCGAGCGATCAAAGACGGTCATCGGACGCGGAGTAATATCGACACCGCCTGGGAAGAAATCGTGACTGTTTTGATGGCCTATGAGTCGTTCAAGCAGGGGCGAAAGGTACGTTGGGACAAGGCGCGGCAGGAGATCGTCTAAGGCGAGCCGAGGAGACGATCGATGAAATCACTCGTCAAGGCGGTTGCTCCAATCAGGATCTGTGACATTGGAGGCTGGACCGATACCTGGTTTGCCGGGCAAGGTGCTGTTTTTAACATCAGTGTCTACCCTTACGTCGAAGTGCAGGTCCGTACCCGGGAAGCCCAGGGTGGTGGGAGGGTGAGGATCGCGGTCGAGAATTTTGATGATGAGTACTCGATCGATCCGGCCAGGATCCGCTACGACAAGCATCCCTTGCTCGAAGCGGCAGTCGATATTATGGAATTGCCCCAAGGCTGGGACTTTGACATCAATATCTACTCTGATGCACCTCCCGGCGCCTCGACTGGTACCTCGGCCGCGGTTTCCGTTGCCCTGATTGGCGCGCTCGATTCGTTGACCCCGGGACACCTGACGGCTCATGAAGTCGCTTTGCTGGCCCAGCGTATCGAAACGGAGAAACTGGGGCTACAGTGCGGAATTCAGGATCAGTTGGCCAGCGCTTATGGGGGGATCAACTTCATTGAGATGTTCAGCTATCCTCATGCTTCGGTTTCGACTGTGCAGATTCCGAATCGTGTCTGGTGGGAACTGGAACATCGATTAGCGTTGATCTACATTGGAGCGCCCCATCAGTCCAGCGAAATCCACCAGAAAGTGATTGATCGTCTCGGGGCGGATGCCGCCAGCAGTCCAGAGCTTCTGAGGTTGAGAGAGCTGGCTTCAGCAGCCAAGAATGCGATTCTGGCTGGGAGTTTTGAAGATCTGGGGGATGTCATGAATGAGAACACCCAGGTTCAGCGACAGCTCCATCCCGATCTGGTCTGTTCGAGTTTTGAGGAGATCATCGAAGTGGCGGGTGAGTTTGGAGTACTGGGCTGCAAGGTCAACGGCGCCGGAGGCGATGGGGGTTCACTGACTATCCTGACGGATGGAAACATGTCACAAAAGCGGAAGCTTCTCGCCGAGTTGGACCGAAGATCGTACCGGTCGCTTCCGATCTACCTAGCCCGGATGGGGTTGAGGGTCTGGTAGTTTCGCAGTGTATGCTGACTGGAGGGAGTGTCCCTGGAACGGAAACACTCCCTCGAATGCTGATTCGGCTTCAGACTTTGGCTGGAACCACGTAAGGTGCCCGGTATTCCCGGGTCAGCATCGCGTCGGCTTCCGCATCATTCTTGAAGCGTTCAGACGTGGGATCGAACTCCAGTACCCGTCCCAGGCGAAAAGCGATATTCCCCAGGTGCGCGAGTGAAGAAGAAAGGTGGGCCGATTCAACCGGGCCATTCTGAATCGAGGTGTCATGCTTGCGGACAGCCTCGATGAAATTGGCATAGTGGTCGCCTTCCTCCTCACGGGCCGGACCTGGTTCGCGCTGCTGGCCGAGGAAGGTCTCGTACTTACCATAGCCGTTGACCACCAGGTAGCCGTCCGTACCGTAGAAGATATTCCCGACACCGGCGCCATCCTCGAGATTCGTACACCAGGGACGGACTTCAAACTCGATCATCTTGCCCTCACTCGGATAGAGGTAGGAGGAAGTCAGTACTTCTGGTGTTTCCTTGGCATCATCCCAGAGAAACTTGCCGCCCATGGCCGTGATCTTCTCCGGCAGCCCGACATCGAGTCCCCACATGCAGAGATCGGTTTCATGAATTCCCTGGTTCCCGACGTCTCCATTTCCGAAATCCCAGTGCCAGTGCCAGTTGTAGTGGACGAAGTTTCTCGAAAACGGTCGCTCCTGTGCCGGGCCCAGCCAAAGATCGTAGTCAAGGTAGTCAGGAGCGGGTTCGAGAGGCTTCTTCCCAATATCGGCGCGCCAGCGGAAGACCAGCCCACGGGCCATATAGACCTTTCCGATCAGTCCACTTCGAAGGTGCTGGATCGCCTCCTGGATGGCCGGTGAACTCCGCAGCTGCACTCCGTGCTGGACAATCCGGTCATACTTCTTGGCCGCCTCTACCATCTTTCGGCCTTCCCAGATGTTGTGACAGCCGGGCTTTTCAACATAGACATCCTTGCCCGCCTGGCAGGCCCAGATGGTGGCCAGGGCGTGCCAGTGGTTGGGTGTCGCAACGGTCACGGCATCGATATTCGGATCGTCGAATACTTTGCGAAGGTCCTGTTCCATGTGGACCTTCTTGCCGTACTTCTCCTCGAACTCAGCCGCTCGTTTGGCGAGAAGCTCTTTGTCGGGATCACAGAGTGTAACGATCTCGACCTTATCCACACCCATGAGACCCCGGATGTGATCGCGACCTCGACCGTTAACTCCAAGCACGGCAACCCGGACTGTATCGTTTGCCCCCAGGACACGTCGCCCCATTACTGAAGGGGCTGCAACCGTTGCAGCCGCAGTGACGGCGGTGCTCTTGAGGAAGTTTCTTCTGTCGACCCGATTGTTCATTTCCTTAATTCCTCCTCTGCGGGGAAGATTGGTGATCGTTCTTCCCAGTGATTCCTTATGATACAAACTCGGTGGGAATTGGTCGACTTCTCTTGCATCGAGTGAGGAATCGTTTCAATATTGCCGAACCGGATTTGGAGATTCGATCCGGAGTTTGGAACGAAGTTCACAAATTGAGTCAAACTGAACTGGAGGCATAGATGAAATACGCAAAACTGTTGGTGCTGGTCGCTGTTATGCTCTGTTTGGGTTTCACCCTCGTCGCCCAACGGCAGAAACTGCCGAGTACGTCTTGGGAACAGCTGTTTAATGGCACGGACCTGACGGGTTGGGTCGAAGTTGGCAAGGAAAAGTGGGAAGTGGTCGATGGCGCAATCCATGGACAGGGAATCACCGATGCCTACGGTTACCTTCGAACTGAGAAGAAGTATTCCGATTTTTACCTGTCACTCCAGTTCAAATGCCTTGCTGCCGGAAACAGCGGAGTCTACTTCCATACCGATTTCAAACCGGGAACAGTTGATGTAAGCCAGGGTCGCCAGTTTGAGATCGCCCAGAATGTTGGTGACCATACACCGGGCATCTACGGCGATGGCCGCGGTTGGCAGGCTTGGCCGGCCCCCGAGTTCGAGAGCGTGATTCGCCCGAATGACTGGAACGATATGCACATGCAGGTTGTTGGTAACCACTATGTCTGCTATCTCAACGGTATCAAGGTGCTTGACTACACCAACCCGAACCCCGATGCGCTGGAGGGATATATCGCCCTCCAACTGCACTCTGGAGGT
>CP070717.1:4232385-4240499 GCA_020350445.1 Acidobacteriota bacterium
AAAGAAGTTTAGATTCCATGGCTCATTGATTCTGGTAATCGTGACCGTTCTGACGGCATGTGGCCGGCCGACGGAATCTGAAAAGCTGAAGAACCTTTTTGAGCGGGAATGGGACAGCCGGCTCGAAGACTCACCGCTATATGCGTCATGGGTAGGGGTCAAAGACTATGATGACCGCCTTCCCGATATGACGTTGGAGAACCTGCAACGCCAGGCTGATGAGTCGCGGACTTTCCTCGACGAGCTGAGCCGGCTCGACTTGGGCAAGCTCTCCCGTGAAGAGCAGATCAGTGCTCAGATCTTCCGGAAGCAGCTCGAGGAAAGCATCCGTAGTTTCGAGTTCGGCGAGTACAGAGTCCCGATGAATTCCGACTCCGGATTCCACACGTCGATCGCCTTTCTGCCGCAGAGGCTGTCTCCACAGACTGTGAAAGACTACGACAACTACATCAGCCGGTTACGCCAGATCCCCCGCTACTTCACTGAGCAGACGGCACTGATGCGCCTGGGACTCGAGCAGGGGATGACCCTGTCGAGGGTGGTCGTAACTGGAATCCCGGGTGGGATCGAGGCTCACGTTGTCGAAGACGTTTCCGACAGTGTGTTCTGCGGTCCGGTCAAGCGGTTTCCCGGATCAATCCCGGCCGACCAGCAGGACCGAATTCGGCGCGAGGTCGAAGAGGCGATTCGCGACAGCGTTGTCCCCGCCTATCAGGCCCTCGCTGACTTCATGCTCAACGAATACATGCCTGACACCCGCGATTCTCTTGGTGCATCGGAACTTCCGGAAGGCCTGGAATACTACGGCTGGTTGATCCGGCAGCACACCACCCTGGACCTGAGCCCCGATCAGGTTCACCAGATCGGACTGGATGAGGTCGCACGAATCAAGAGCGCGATGCTCGAAATCATCGATTCCGTTGGTTTCGAAGGGGGATTCGATGCCTTTCTGGTCTTCTTGAGGACCGACCCTCAATTCTATGCCCAGACGCCGGATGAGCTGCTGCAGAAGGCTTCTTACATCGCCAAGAGGATGGATGGAAAGTTGCCTGTCCTGTTCAAAACTCTGCCCAGGCAGCCCTATACAGTGCAGCCGGTCCCGGAAGATCTTGCTCCTAATTACACGTCGGGTCGATATGTGTCGGCTCCTCCCGCGAGTACCCTACCCGGCATCTACTGGGTGAACACCCACAATCTGTCCAGCCGTCCGCTGTATGCCCTTCCGGCCCTGACACTGCATGAGGCCGTTCCAGGGCATCACCTCGAGAATGCGCTCAGCCAGGAATTGACTGGAATCCCCAATTTTCGCCGATTCTCGGGAATCAATGCCTACGGCGAAGGGTGGGGCCTGTACTCGGAGTTCCTTGGCATCGAAACTGGAATCTACACGACTCCCTACGAGGATTTCGGTCGGCTCACCTATGAGATGTGGCGAGCATGCCGGCTGGTTGTCGACACCGGTATTCACGCGATGGGATGGACCAGGCAACAGGCGATCGACTATCTCGCCTCAAACACCGCGCTGTCTATTCACGAATGCACGACTGAGACAGATCGGTACATCTCGTGGCCGGGCCAGGCACTCGCCTACAAACTGGGCGAACTCAAGATCCGGGAACTGCGAAAACGAGCAGAGGAGATGCTGGGTCCAGCTTTCGATCTCCGCGCATTCCATGACGCGATTCTGCTCAACGGACCGGTTCCCCTAACGCTTCTCGAGGACCAGATCGACCGCTGGATCTCAGAGACGCAGGCCCGTTAATCGAGTGGTTCCGCGGATGACCGTGCCCTGCCCCTGAGTTCGATGGCCTCGAGGTCTCTGAAGAGCAGATCGGTGGTGGGATCATGCCCCTGGATGATGATCGTTCCGGGAGCCGTGCGCAATCCCTTGCGTGGGTTGGGGTCAGGTTCCCGGGTGTCGGTCCAGGCGGTCACCGGATACCCATTGACCCAGACACAGAGGGTCGGGCCCGCCGCGACAATCGTCTTGTAGAACCACTCGTGGTCGTTCGAGACAATCACCCGGGCAGGTTGCCGGCGATAGATCGCACCGGTCCCGAAATCAACAGGATCGGAACGATCGCCATTCTTGAACCCATTCTGGATCTGGCTCTCGTAACCCATCCAGAATTCGCCCTTGATACTCCTGAAGAAGATTCCCGAATTCAAGGCATCGCCGTTTACCTTCACACCCAGTTGCAGGACGAAATCCCCGAACTGCTTTTCGGTCTCGATCTGCCCTCTACCGTTGATGACACGCATCTCACCTTGGTCGGTGACCGAGTAAACGCTCGGATTACCGGGATAGACCGTCCAGCCATCGAGGTTTCTGCCATTGAAGATTGGCTCGAGGCCCAGCGGTTTCAGCTTGATACTGCGGAACTCCACCTTGCCCTGGTTGAGCTGTAACCCGATGTGCCCGCGTCCCAGCGGAACCGGATCTGTGAAACTGAGGACGTCCGCCCCGTCGATTCGACCGGCGATCTGGCCGCCTTCGACTCGTATCTCCACGTCATGCCAGTCGCCTTCCTGCACAGCCGCTTCGGTCTTGAGCAATCTGACCAGGCTTCCGGACGGAAACGGGTTGTCTGGAGGCGCAATGTTGAATTCGTAGCACTGTCCGGCAGGACCGGGGTCGGTACAGGTGGGAGCCGTCCGCAGGAAGATTCCACTGTTGGTCTTCACATCGGCCCGATACTCGAGTCTGAGAACGAAATCCCCAAACGTTGCCAGGGTCCGCAGCAGCCCCATCTCCCCGCTGGATGCCACGATCGCCCCCTCCTCGATCCGCCAGTCAACCTTCGATTCCGCCTGCCAGCCGAACATGGATTCCCCGTCGAACAGCAGAATCCATCCCTCCCGGATTTCCTCGCTCGTCAGCTGGTTTGGCGCGGCCAGCCCAGCCACCATCGAGCCCGACCAGAGGAATACAGTCAAACCCAGTGAAATCAACAGTCTCTTGATTGAGGATGTCCCAAAGATACCCGTCATTCCCGTAACTCCCTTCCGCTTTACTGTGCTGACGTACTTTCAACCAGCGCTCCCGAAAAGTCAAACCGTACGACAACCATCCTGGTTGTCTCCGGCTCGCCCGGTAATGCCCTGCGATAACGCTGTGACGCTGTGACGTCAGGACGCAGAGACAAGCTGGAAGCTTGTCGTACTTTCGCATTTAGCGATTAGCATTTAGCATTATCCCTATGCACACCACTTTGATCAGTGTCGACGAACTGACCCGGAACCTGGGCAAGCCCCGGTGGGTGATCATTGATTGCCGCTTCTCACTCAAGGACACTGAACTGGGTCGACAAGCCTATCGAGATGGCCACATCCCGGGAGCGGTCTATGCTCATCTCGACGAGGATCTGTCGGGACCGATTCTTCCGGGGATCACCGGAAGACATCCGCTGCCCGCACCCGCTGAGTTTGTGACGAAACTCGAAGCCTGGGGCGTCTCCAACAGCTCCCAGGTCGTGGTCTACGATGACCTTTCAGGGGCGATCGCATCCCGGCTGTGGTGGATGTTGAACTGGGTCGGCCATTCGGCTGTGGCGATCCTCGACGGAGGCTGGAGTCGATGGCAGGCGATGAAGAAGCCGGTTGCCACCGAATCGGTCCGGCCGACAGCATCGAGCTTCACACCCCATCTAAGGCAGGAGTTATTCGTTTCACTCGAAGAAACCGAAACAATTCGCCAGAATCCCCGGTTCCGTTTGGTGGATGCTCGCGAGGCCGTTCGCTTCGAGGGAAAAGAGGAACCGATCGACCGGGTCGCCGGACATATACCGGGTGCGGTCTCGGTTCCATTTGCAGGAAATCTTTCCCCGGACGGGACGTTTCTGTCCCCGCAGCAACTGCGCAAGCGCTACGAACAGATCCTCGGAGGCACCCCGATCGAGAACGTGGTCTGCTACTGCGGATCGGGAGTGACGGCAGCCCATGACCTGGTCGCCCTGGCCCATGCGGGCCTTGGCCTGGCCCGCCTCTATGCTGGCTCCTGGAGTGAGTGGATCAACGATCCGGCTCGACCGGTAGGCCGAATGCCTTGAGTCCATCGTCCTGAAAACGGATAATCGAAGAGGTAACGGTTCAAGGGAGTCGTCTCATGAAGAAGATCTATATTGCGTCCTATCATCAGTCGAAGTTCGGAAAGCTGTTTGACCTGAGTGTCCCCGACATCGTCAAGAGCGCTGTGCAGGGGGTCTGCGACGAAATCGCTGTCACGCCGAAGGTGTTCGATGTCGGCTCGATCGCGGCCGTCTGCAACATGTCACTCAACCAGCAGGGGCTGTTGTCGGGCCTCATGGCGGAGGTCGAAGGGTTGCAGGGAAAGCCGATCGAGGCCGTTGAAAACGCCTGTGCCTCTGGAGGCCAGGCGGTCCTCTCCGTGATCCAGAAACTTCTATTGGGCTGGGGAGAGGTGGGTATCGCCGTCGGCTACGAGAAGATGCGCCAGGACGACGGAAAGATGGACGGAAAACGGATCGGTGAAGCCCTCGGGTATTTCTCCCATCCGGCTGAACGGGAGGGCAAGGTCTACGTCTTCCCTCATATCTTTGCCGAGGTGATGCGCGACTACATGGACGCCCACGGGACAAGCGAGGAGGAACTCGCCGCGATTGCGGTCCAGGAGTACGCCAATGCCAACCAGAATCCCTACGCCCAGATGCGCAAGGTCCAACTCTCTCTGGACCAGGCGGTTCAAATCGAAGGCATCAACCGTTACATCGTCGATGGTCTCCCTCTGAAGACCTACGATTGCTCACAGATATCGGACGGCTACGCCGCATTGATAATCGCAACGGAAGAAGGACTTCAGCGAATAGGTCTCCAAAAGGCCGACTGCGTGGAGATCGCCGGTTACGCTCAGGCCACCGACCCGCTGCAGAAGGGGGGACGGGATGTCCTCCGGCCGGCAGGGGCCCTGGCGGCGATGAATCAGGCCTATGAACGGGCCGGAGTCACAGCAGCGGACGTAAGCGTTGCAGAGGTCCATGACTGCTTCAGTGTCATGGGCGCCATCGGAGCCGAAGTGCTCGGCAAGGCGGCCTACGGTCAGGGGGCACGTTACTGGAATGATGGCCGGGCTTCGGTTGACGGTGAATGCGGGATCAATACATCGGGTGGTCTGATTGCCAAAGGACATCCGATCGGGGCGACCGGGATCGCGATGATCGGCTGGTGCGCCTGGCAGTTGCAGGGAAAGGTTCCTGCCGAGCTTCAGGTGACTGATGCTGGAGTTGCCGCCACCTTCAACATTGGCGGACCGATCTGCGCTTCCGTCTGTACGGTGCTCAAGGCCTGATCGCGCCGGCACCTGGACTTACTTCGATCGGGGTTCCGCTGGAACGACTACTCGGCAGTCTCTGCCCGGGCGACAGCTAGCAGGATATCGGGCTGGAGCCTGACCCGATAGTCCGGGTTCGCGTGTGCGAAGATCACATTTCCTTCCGTATTGATCACGAAAACCGATGGAACCGGCAGCTGACCCGCCGTCTGATCGAGGTCAATTCCATATTCCTTGTATCGGGCAATCGTCTCGTCATCGACCTTAAAGGCGATGCCGAAAGCCCTCGCCACGTCCATTGAACTGTCTGAAACGAGTTCGTAGGTTAGGTCAAGCTTGGCAACACTCTCGCGTAAAGCTTCGGGACGGTCGGGGCTCACACCCACGATGCGGAATCCCAATCCCTTCAGTTCTGACTCAATGGTCTGCAGCTGCCCCAACTGGGCATTGCAGTACGGTCACCATCCACCGCGATAGAAGATCAGGATGAGTGGAGATTTTCGGGACTCTTCCCGTAGCGGGAATTGCTCACCGTCGAGGCGCACAAGTCCGAGTTCGGGAACCGGTGTCCCCGGCAACAGCGGTCTGATCAGTTCGGCTCGTTCGGCGACAGCCTGCTGGGCATGCAATACGCTCGGCAGGAAACCGAAGGAGTGGGCGAGTAATAGGGGCAACAGGAATCTTTGGATCAAGGCGCCTCCCTTTCTGGAGATGAAATGATTGCTGTTAGATCAACGCGGCGGTAGAGGCAGGTTCCATTCACACCTTCACAGACGTAACAGAGCGCATAAACCGGGATCTCAACAGGGTCTGCAGCCTCCCCTGGCAGCTGGACCTCAAACTCGATCCGCCTGGTTTCGTCAGACACCGGCTGCGGCGGGATAGCGACCCGGTGCCCGCGCTGATCGACGGTAACCGACTCCGGGGGATCGACCCAAATCAGCGTATCTTCGGCTTCGTTGTTCCAATGAGCATCGAGCTTGGCATTGGGCGCAAAGCTAACATGCACCCGCCACGAGGGGTTCGCCTCGCCGGTACTTGGGACGACGACAACTTCGGGCGAGATCAGTCCCTGTTGATCCCGGGCAATGCGGCCGTCGGGATCCGGCTCGGAGAGCTCGGCGGGATGCTGGGTGAAGGCACTCTCCGGAAAGGCGAACTCGGCACCGCTCGGTTCGACATTGAGCTCGACCGGCGTCTCTCCTCGCTCAATAATCTCTTTCCGGGCTTCATTGACCCAGTCATAGAATGAATAGGGCTTATCGAGACGGGGGCCAAACTGTTGGATGCGTCTCCGCCAAATATACTGATTCGGATTGATCTCGAGTGCCCGCCGCCAATGGGCTACGGCTTCAGCGAAATCCTCCGGCTGGTGTTTCTCAGTCTCAGCCCTTCGACGAAGAGCCACTCCCAGCTTGAAATGGGCACGACTATTGAACGGTTCGGACTTCACAGCCTGCCTGTACCAGGAAATCGCCTCATCGAGTCGCGCTTCCCCGCCCCAGAGGAAGAGTCCATCAGCGCAGTCAATCCGCGCCTTGGCCGTCCCCGATTCAGCGTCCTGAGCGAGTTTTTCGAGGCTGGGTTTGACTGCAGGCTCGGGCTTGACCGTCGACGAAGGCTGGCCCAAACCGGCGAACTGCTGAAAATCCATCGCCGATGGATTGATCGAGAGAATGCTCCCCTGCTCATCGATCAGAAGCGTCACCGGTACAGCCTCCACATCGAGCAGGTTCAAGGGATCAATCATGACCGGCCAGTTCATCTGTTTCCACTGCATGAACAGCCGGGTCCGATCGGGATGCTGTTCGGGCACGATCCCGACGACGTTGATCACCTTCAATTCCTCGAGTATCTGGGTGGATTCGTGCCAACCTGGCACGTGCTCACGGCAGCCGGCTCACCAGGAGGCGAAGATGTGCAGGACGGTCTTTTTTCCCTTCAGGCTCTGAACCGACAAAGGATCGCCCTCGAGGGTGGGCAGTGTAAGCTTCGGAAATGGATCCCCTACCTTGAAGGGCAAGCTGAAGGCATTTGAAAAAGACAATGAAGACACCCCAAAAAGAGCCGCGAAGAGATAGGTTTTCAAGACGACGCGAAATCCTTTAGCAAGAATCATCGGTGCACTATACGTCATAGCGGGCTGGGGCGTCGCTCCGCCACTGGCCCGTCACCCAGATGATTGAACCGTCCAGTGTGCAATCTGGTTCGAACTGAAGGAGGAGCCGGGTACCAGGTACCGGCTCCTCGAAAACGGTCTTACCCGGCAAAGCGTCGGGCAACTTCTTCCCAGTTCACAACACTCCACCAAGCCTCGATGTAATCGGGACGCCGGTTCTGGTACTTCAGGTAGTAGGCGTGTTCCCAGACATCGAGTCCCAGGATCGGCAGTTTGCCCTCCGAAACGGGGCAGTCCTGGTTGGCGGTCGAGGAGACCTCGAGGACACCCGAATCGCTGCGGGTCAACCAGGCCCAGCCCGATCCAAACCGGGTGGCGCCCGCCGTGGCGAACTTCTGCTTGAACTCGGAAAAGCTCCCGAAACTGCTATTGACCGCCTTCGCGAGATCGCCTGTCGGCTCGCCCCCGCCATTGGGAGACATCAACTGCCAGAACAGGGTGTGGTTGTAATGACCACCTCCATTGTTGCGGACGGCGGTCCGGATCGCTTCGGGAACAATCGCCAAATGATTCGCTAACAGTTCCTCGATGCCCTTACCCGCTAGCTCAGGGGCAGATTCCAGGGCTTTGTTCAAGTTGGTCACATAGGCGTTGTGGTGCTTTCCGTGGTGAATTTCCATCGTCCTCTGGTCGATATAGGGTTCCAGA
>CP070717.1:4240599-4243201 GCA_020350445.1 Acidobacteriota bacterium
CTGGATGCTGCTTGAACCTGAAAGCCAACCGATCATCGAAGCGCCTTTACCCACCATTTCTCCCCAGATATACTCACTCCCTTAAAAAGCAAACTCCTATCGGTGTTGGGCTGGTTCTAGCGTCCGGCGTGATCTGGGCCTAACCTTCGTCACCTGACCCTGAACTCCTGCAACGTGCCGCTGATCTGGTCGCTGATGGCAGAGGCGAAGATTTGTTACGTCTACCCAATCGGTCCTTCCCTTCATTCATCAGCGCTGCTACGCATCTCGATATTCACAACACTCCTCCCGAATTGGTGGACTTCTTCGGTGTTGAGACTCGAAATTCAGGCGCAAAACAGATTCGCTACCCGATTCTTGCCTTTTTGGCACGGAGGGAGATGTTGGGACATAGGAAGACCTGGCATTGATGGAGACTTCTATTCGGAGTCACTCCAGCGGCCCGAGCCGTGTGGACACCTTAATGATAAAGAACGCTGATCACCTGTACACAGCACAGGAAGAGCAGGTGGCCAAGGTGATTGCCGATTGGGTCAACAGCCTGGACCTTCCCAGAGGGCTTCGAATGCCACAATCTTGCCCGGCATAGAACTTCAGATTTGGCAATTGCCGAAGTGCGCTGTCGAGATTTCAGCTCTGATCCAAACCCGGAACTGTTTGGCGATGCCAGGCGACAGACACTCTACTCTGGCGAACAAGCTTTCACCTGACCGGCTTCCGGCCTGGCGTTTGAACTGTACCGCCCAAGACACTAAGATTAACGGCAATCAGACAGGCCACCTATGATCGGAAAGACGATCGCTCACTTTCGAATAGCTGAAAAACTTGGTGAAGGCGGAATGGGGGAGGTGTATCGAGCTACAGATACTAAGCTGAACCGGGATGTAGCACTGAAAATCCTTCCAGACGGCTTTACGAAAGACTCTCAGCGGATGGCTCGATTTCACCGTGAGGCCAAAGTATTGGCCTCTCTGAATCACTCAAACATAGGGGCTATCTATGGATTGGAAGAGTCAGAAAGTTCCCAAGTGCTCGTACTGGAGATAGTTGAAGGAACTACCCTGGCTGAACGGATTGCCAAAAGGCCGATTCCCTTTGACGAGGCCGTGGAAATTGCTATCCAGATCGCCAATGCGCTGGAAGCTGCCCACGAAAAGGGCATCATCCATCGAGATTTGAAACCTGCCAACATCAAAATCAGGCCTGACGGCACAGTTAAAGTCCTCGATTTCGGGCTGGCCAAAGCTGCTGCACCCCCTGAAGAACCCCGTCTTTCGGAGTCAGAAACATTGACGTCACCATCGACACAAATCGGTGTAATCATGGGAACCCCGGCCTATATGAGCCCCGAGCAGGCCCGTGGAAGCCTGGTTGACCATCGTACTGACGTGTGGGCATTCGGCGTGGTTTTCTTCGAAATGCTGACCGGAAGGGCACCCTTCCACGGAGAGGGCGCTACGGACATCATTGCTGCAGTCGTAACCCAGGAGCCGGACTGGGAGCTACTTCCAAAGGCCACTCCGGCTTCAGCCCGACAGATTCTTCGCCGCTGCCTGGCGCGGAACCCACGCAGTCGGCTTCACCATATCGCCGATGCAAGGTTACAACTTGAAAACCCGGACCTTCCTCCCTCGGCCGACCCGGGCCGCCAGAGTAGATACAGAATTGCAGTCGCGGTCCTTGCAATCGCCCTGATTGCGAGCCTGGCTGCAGTTCTCACCAACTGGAACCCATTCGCTTTTGAAACGGGTCCGCAGGTCGAGAACCCACTCGCCGGGGCCAAATTCAGCAAGGTCACCGATTTCAAAGGATCCGAGTTCGACGCGGCCATATCGCCTGACGGACAGTTCGTTACATTCGTCTCTGACCGTGATGGTCCGTTCGAGGTACTCGTGGGACAGGTAGGAGCCGGTGACTTTCGAAAACTGCTGACCGACGGAAGCGGGTTCGATCTGGAGGACGCCCGGGCACCACTTCGGAGCGTTGGCTTTAATCATGATGGCTCGGAGATCTGGCTGGGTGGTGGGCCATGGCAAAGAGTGCGGTTAAAACCTTTGATGGGTGGTTCGACACGCTACTTCCTTGGGGAGAATGTTGTCAACGTTTCATGGTCGCCTGATGGACGGCAGATCGTTTATCATGAGCGGCTCGCTGGAGACCCGGTGTACGTCGCTGACAGCAATGGCACAAACAGCCGAAAGATCCTCTCTCCGCCCGCGGGAACGCACCAGCATTTCCCTGTCTTCTCTTTGGATGGAAAATGGATCTACATCAGTCGTGGCCGACCCGCAACCCTCGAAATGGATTTGTGGCGTGTGCGCACGGACGGACAGGATCTGGAACAGCTTACGTGGCGAAAGCTCGACGTGCGTTATCCGACACCGATCGACGAAAAGACTGTACTCTACAGTGCACGGGATACGGATGGTGCCGGACCGTGGCTCTGGTCTCTCGATGTCGAGACCAGGACGTCTCGGCGAGCGAGTATCGGACTGGAGCAATATTCTTCGGTGTCAAGCAGTGCCGGAGGACAGCGCCTCGTGGCCACCGTCCAAGATGCAAGGGCCGGACTGTGGAGTGTGCCAATTCTAGATCGGATAGC
>CP070717.1:4243301-4248451 GCA_020350445.1 Acidobacteriota bacterium
ACGCAAAGAAGATCGCGCACCCGATCGAGCTGCAAAGCGTTTGGTCCATCACTCAGAGCGGACTCCGGCCGCTCGTGGACTTCGAAGAAAAGGCCATCGACTCCGACTGCCACTGCAGCCCGGGCGAGGTGGGGCACAAACTCAGACTGACCCGAGCTACTCGTGCCGGATCCACCTGGAAGTTGAACGCTGTGAGTTGCATCGAAGACCACGGGATAACCTAAATCACGCATGATCGGGAGTGACTTAAAATCGACCACTAGATTGTTATACCCGAACGAAACGCCCCTTTCGGTGAGGATCAACTGATCTGATCCGGCTGCTTCAATCTTCTTGACGATGTTCTTCACATCCCAGGGGGCAAGGAACTGTCCCTTCTTAACGTTGACGATCTTTCCGGTATTGGCAGCAGCGAGGATGAGATCGGTCTGCCGGCACAGAAAGGCCGGGATCTGGAGTATGTCGAGCACCTCGGCGGCAGGCCCCACCTGTTCCACCTCGTGAACATCCGAGAGCACCGGCACGCCACATTCGTTCCGGATCTTCTCCAGAATACGCAATCCCTCGGTGAGCCCCGGACCTCGGAAGGAATCGACTGAGGTCCTATTCGCTTTATCGAAGGAAGCCTTGAAAACATAGGGGATTCCAAGCTCCCCTGTAAGCTTCGAGAGTTCCTCAGCCAAACGAAGCGCACAGCTCTCAGATTCGATGACACAGGGGCCTGCAATCAGGAAGAACCTCTGACCACCCCCCAGCACGTGATCCCGTACCCGCAGTCCGCGAACAGTTTTCATAGGAGCCCATCATATTCCGGATGGGTTGCCGAGACCAAATCAGGTCAAGAACTTCGCCGTTCAGGATTCTTTCGACAGAGCCCGAAACCTCAACTCTTCGATCGCCGAGAGCGGGACTGTTCGCCGCTTCTTGTGCCGGAACGCCGCTTCTATAAAGCTGGTGAACAGAGGATGCGGCCTCAATGGCTTCGACTTGAATTCGGGATGGAACTGACATCCCAGGAACCAGGGATGCTCCGGGATTTCGACAATCTCAACAAAGTTCTTGTCGGGAGAATACCCCGAAACCTTCAGTCCGTAGCTGACCAGGATCTCCTCGTACTCCCGGTTAAACTCGTAGCGATGGCGATGGCGTTCGGAAATCTCGCACTCCCCATAGACCTTCTGGGCAAGAGAGCCCTCTTCAAGGACGCAGGGATAGGCTCCGAGGCGCATGGTGCCACCCATTTCCTCCACCCCCAGGAGTTCCCGCAGTTTGTAGATGACTCGGTGAGGAGCAGCGGGGTCGAACTCAGAACTGTTCGCGTCGAGAGAGCATACGTTACGGGCGAACTCGATCACTGAACACTGCATTCCCAGGCAGATTCCGAAGAAGGGGACCTTCTCGACACGAGCATGGGCAATGGCTCTTACCATCCCTTCGACACCGCGTGTACCAAAGCCACCAGGAACCAGGATCCCATCCAGATTCTCCAGCCCTCCTTCCCAGTGGTCGCCCACCAGGCCTTCAGACTCGATCCACTTCAGGTTGACCTTGAGCCGATGGGGGAACCCTCCGTGAACAAGAGCTTCGTTAAGACTCTTGTAAGAATCTTCGTACTCTACGTACTTCCCGACAATCCCTATCGTTACCTCGTCAACGGGATTCTTGATATTCTCGATCAGCTGGGTCCAGGGACTCAGGTCACATTCTGCATCCGGCAGTTGCAGGATCTCCGAGATGAGTTTTCCCAGCCCCTCTTCATGGAAGGCGACCGGTACTTCATAAATTGATTTGACATCGCGGGCCGTTACAACGGCTTCAGCCGGAACGTTGCAGAACAATCCAATCTTGCTTTTGATCTCTTTCGGGATGAAGCGATCTGTACGACAGAGCAGGACGTCGGGCTGGATACCGATTGCCCGAAGTTCCCGGACGGAATGCTGGGTGGGTTTCGATTTCAACTCTCCCGCAGCTTCTATGTAAGGAACCAGGGTCAAATGAATGAACATGGAGTGCGAACGCCCAACCTCAACCCGCATCTGACGAATTGCCTCGAGAAAAGGAAGGCTCTCAATATCACCAACGGTGCCGCCTATCTCAACGATGATGACATCGGCTTCGCCACTGAGTTTCTTGATCGCAGCTTTAATCTCGTTGGTAATGTGCGGGATGACCTGAATCGTCTTCCCCAGGTAGTCGCCACGGCGTTCCTTCTCAATCACCGCCTGATAGATTCGACCGGTTGTGGAGTTGTTCGACTGCGACATCCGCGCTTCGGTGAACCGTTCATAGTGTCCGAGATCCAGATCGGTCTCCGCACCGTCATCGGTGACGAAGACTTCGCCGTGCTGGAACGGGCTCATTGTTCCGGGATCAACATTGATGTAAGGATCGAGTTTGAGAACCGTTACCCTACAGCCCTGCGCTTCGAGCAAACACCCGATCGAAGCCGAGGCAAGTCCTTTTCCAAGGGAACTTAAAACACCCCCTGTGACGAAGATGTACTTGGTCTGCATTACCCCTCCAATAGGATTTATCCGCCCACCTGAAAAACGTAGCTGCCATTCTCAGAATGGGGTCTGACACACTTTTTCCGGTCGAAACAAAAGACAGCTTCATGACCCACGCTCACTGGAGTTCCGAACCGTTCACCTGAAACCATCACCCTACAAGCCCTCAAGCCTAAACTCCAAAAAAGTCGGAAAGCACGAATCGGGCTATTTCCTCCTTGTCATTGAGGGTGAAGTACTTAACGCGGGAGACCGGAACCCATCTTTCGGGCTCAAATCAGCCAAGAAGTACAGAAAAGGATAAACCGAAACCGTGAACTGGAGCAACTCCTGGACCCTTTCTTGATGGTTTCGGATTCAGTTGGATTCTGCTATGATCACGCTATCCAAGTGAACATGCCTGGGGTAGGATCGATCCGGTATTGGTTGCTATGCGTGGGAGTTGTTGCCTGGCTCACATTGGTTCTGGCGGCGCCTGTCGCCCGGAATGCGGAATCCGGATTAGCCCCGTTCCTCTACGCGCCTTTCGCATCAATATGCCACCAGATTCCAGCCAGAAGTATCTCCGTTCTAGGTCACCCGATGGCAGTCTGTGCACGCTGTTTTGGTCTGTACTTAGGATTCCTTCTCGGTCTGGTGGTTCTGCCGCACTGGGCCAGGATGTCGGGTCGCCTCCTGATGAGACCGCGCCTCCTCGTCCTGTTTTGGATTCCACTCGCGATTGATCTCTGCCTCCCCAATACAGCGTTGAGCCGGTTTGTAACGGGGACAGTCGCAGCATTCCCCGTTGCGCTCTTCGTCTGGATTGCCATCGAAGACCTTCGACTCTCAACTGCAAGGAGTTATCTATGAACCCGCAGAAGCCCGGATTAGTGATGCCAGCTCTCTTTGGAGCAGTCTTTCTTGGGGTAACCTCAGCCTTCCCGATCGTCCAGTTTGTGAACTGTGCGTGCTGTGCACTCGTCATCGGGGGCGGAATGATTGCTGCCTACCTCTACATTAGAGACTATCCTCAACAATTGGGACCGATTAGCTATGGGGACATCGCACTGCTCGGAATACTGACGGGTGTCATTGGAGCATTCATCTGGACCGCGGTGGACATTCCGCTGAACCTGCTGAAGCTTCAGTTCACTTCGGGCCTCGGAGGACTGGAGGAGATACTCGACGACCCGAGTATTCCACCAGCTGCACGGGAATTCATGAAGGAATTCCTGATCAAAGGGGGATTCAGTCTCGCGATGGCGCTCTTCTCCTTCTTAGTCAACGTCCTGATCTCTGTGATATTCGCAACGATCGGATCGATCATCGGACTGGCGCTCTTCCAGAAGCAGTCGACTCCGAACTATACGCCTCCGCCACAGACGCCACCGGCACCTCAGGCTTAGGTGTGGCGATCGGGCTTCAGTCGAACAGGTCAGGTCCTACCGGCAGGATCGTCGGGGAGCATTGTCCGGATTCTGGAAGCCAGTTCCTTCAAGCCAAATGGTTTTGCAAGGTAGCCGTCAGCGCCAAGGTCGAGACAGGCGGCTACCTCGGTTTCGTGCCCCCGGGCTGTCAGGACGAGTATCGGAATCTCTTGAGTCGCCTGCTTCCCTTTGAGGCGTCGACAGACCTCTGCCCCTGAGATTCCTGGCAGTCCCAGATCAAGCAGAATCAGGGAAGGCCCGGAGCTGGCCACCTGGAGGCCTTCTTCACCGGTTGAGCAGACCTGAACCGCATAGCCCCAGCGCTCGAGGTTGTAGGTCACCATCTCGGCGATATCGATCTCGTCTTCAACGACCAGAATCAGATCTCTCTTCATACTTCGACGGTCAGTCTGATGACTGGCTACTTCTGGGCAACGTGAAATGAATTGCAGTACCGCATTTGAGCTGGCTTTCAGCCCATACCCGTCCACCATGCAGGTGCACGATATGTTTAACGATCGCCAGCCCGATCCCTGGGCCACCGGTGCTTCTTGAGCGATCCTTGTCCACGCGGTAGAAGCGCTCGAAGACCCTTTCCAGGTCCTGCCGAGGAATCCCCTTTCCAGTATCCCTGACAGTAAACCGGAGTTCTTCTCCGAGATCTGAAAACCCGATATCGATTCCTCCGTTATCCGTATACTGAATCGCGTTTTGAATCAGGTTCTCAAAGACTCGCCGGATGTAACGCTCGCCAGCGATAAATGTCTTCGAACCCGCACTGTTCGTCCAGGTAAGCTGCAAGCCCTTCGGATTGAGAAGATCTGCGAACGCTGCGCGAAGATCGGTCATCAGGGATTCGAAGTCTACCGGTCCGAACTCGATTCTCGGGTCACCCGTTTCAAGTCGAGCCAGACTGAACAGATCATCAATCATCTCCGAGAGCTGATTTGAATTCTGATGAATCCGTCTGATGAAGTCTCGATGACGCAGTTCGAAACCTTCTTCATCGAGGAGTGTCTCGGAAAAACCCTTGATCGATGTCAACGGCGTTTTGAGTTCATGAGAAATATTTGAAATGAACTCCTTCCGCAAGTCTTCAAGCCGGCGCAGTTCGGTAACATCATGAAAGACGATCACCAGTCCGGCTACCGCCTCGCGATCTCCGATAGGCGAGAAACGGGCAGTGATGACCTGGTCTCTCGAATCGAATTCGAGGGTCTCGACACCCTTCCCC
>CP070717.1:4248551-4254129 GCA_020350445.1 Acidobacteriota bacterium
AATTTCGATTCTATTCCAGCAACCACATGTGTTGCAAACCGGTACCACAGCTTCGCCGTCAAATGTTCACCTTCCGAGCCCTTCGAGTCCATGTTATCTTGACTCTCAGGGAGTGAATCACCATTGGACAGCTGTACAGTCTGTAACAACACCGGGTGGGTCATCAAGGCTTTGGACGGGATCGAAACCGCTGTTCGTTGCCCTGAATGCGAGCCTCGTATCCGGGCCGGAAAACGGCTCGGTGCATCGGGGATTCCCCCGCGTTACAGCGATCGTGGGTTCAACTCCTACATGGCTGGCGATCCCTCCCAGTTGAGGGCTCTGGAGAAGGCCATGCGTTTTGTTGAGGACTTCCCGAAAGTAGAGCGCGGACTCCTGTTTGTCGGTCCCTGCGGGGTCGGCAAGACCCATCTCTCAGTAGCCATCCTGAAGGCCCTGATCAAAGAGAAGGGGCTTCGCGCCCGGTTTGTCGATGAGGCGGAACTCATGCGTCGACTGCAGTTCTCTTATGGCCCCGACTCGACAGATACGGAACGAGAAGTCCTGACACCATTGATGGAGGTTGATCTCCTGGTCTGGGATGACTTGGGGACGGGACGTCCCACAGATTGGGTTCGCGATACGATCCGCATGGTGATCAACTACCGCTACACCTACCAGAAACACACCATCATGACGACCAACTGGCTCCTCAGAGACTCCAAACTGGGGCCACTCGGCACAAATAAGGCCGCCGCAGGACAGAGCTTGGAGGAACGCCTCGGAATCCGGCTTTTCTCTCGGGTGATGGAAATGTGTGAAGTGGTCGAATTGAGCGGACCCGATTTCCGCCGGGATATCCATAAAGCGGGAATGGACTTCCGGGGTCGACGGCAGTCAAAAAGGAAGAGCGCTATCCAGGCTCAACTCTTCCGCTGTGTTTCCTGTGACTCCAAAGAGATTCAGGTTCAGGATCAGTCTGAGCCGAAGCGTGCGGGCAAGAAGGACTTTGTCGAAGTCTTCTGCCTCTGAAGGTCCTGCAGTCGACACTTCCTCGCCCGTTACTTCCCCGAAACGAAAGAGGTTTCCTACCCCGATCCCGAGTAAAAACGACCTCCCTGGGTCAGCATCACTTTTTCGGAGGCCGAGGCGGACGCATTTCGATACGACTGGTCAAGCACGTCGCGGATCGGCTCAGGGTTTCCACAACGACCTGCGCCACATCTTCAGCTTTCATCTTCCAGGAATCCTCGCCAACGGGAGGAGTCCCTCCAAACCACGTATCGACACTTCCCGGCATGATGTAGGCCACTTGAATCCCATCATGGCGGACCTCCTGCATCAAGGCTTCGCTGAATCCGATCAAACCAAACTTCGAAGCGTTGTAAGCGGCCCCTGTCGGAAAAGCGTTCTTTCCTGCCAGACTGCCAATGTTCAGGATGAACCCGCCATCACCCATCTTGAGATGTGGAATGGCGTAGTGACTGGCATAGAAAAGCGAGTTGAGATTGGTCTCAATCGTCTGCCTCCAGTGCTCAGCCGACATCTCTTCGACCCGTGCAAAGCGTCCGATGCCTGCGTTGTTGACCAGGATATCGAGTCCACCGAACTCAGATACCGCGTAGGACACCAGTTCTCGGACCTCGTCTTCGACACGGACATCACAGGTCCGGCCGGCGACCCGCCCCGAACCCTTCGATGAGAGCGCTTTGACCGTGCCCTCCACCTCAGCTTGATTCCGAGCTGAGACAACTACGTTTGCACCCTGTCCAAGGAGGGCTTCACTGACGGCAAAGCCGATGCCTTTCGTACTTCCCGTAACAATCGCGGATCTCCCTTCCAGTTGCATATTCCATCCTTTCACTCACGGTTCAGGGTCGGTCACTCCGAACGTCGGAGTCGATATATAATAATCACCATTTCATGGTATCTGAATGCGGTTTCCGCGAGGAAACAACTTATGAATCTCTCTGGAGGAGAAATGCCTAAGATTTCCAAAACTCTTTGCAGCATAGTTTTTTTGCCCTGCCTACTGCTTATCGCAGTGCCTGCATTTGGCCAACTGACTGAAGTTGGCCAGGGTGACTTTAGTATCGACACCGTTACATTTGACTTCACCGGATTCAGCGATGGATCCCGCGCGAATCGAATCATTTCCGATTGGGGAGTCCTCTTCACCGAAGGCAGCTTCGGCACTCCCGAAATTAAGCAGATCTTCGCCGTAGGAAGCACGAATGGTGTGGTCAGCAACACGCCTGCTTCAGGCACTTCGGCGAACAAGCCTCTGGTGGTGGACTTCGTTGCGCCAGTGCGCCGAGTGGGCTTCGTTCTGGATGAGTTCGCCTCTGACACCTCCATTTCGATTGCGGCTTTCGACGCCGAAGGCAATTTGATCGGAGAGGTTGATAAAACAGGGCTTTCGGCTCCGTCCTTTATCGGCGTGGCCTCCGGTGCAGCGGCTGGTATTTCGAAGCTGCTGATTTCCTATGGAGACAATCAGAATCCGGAACAGCTCGATGATCTTCGCGTGGACTTTGTGACCCGGCCTGCTTACAGGACGTTCCTGGCCCAGGTTGGAGATGGCCCTCTTTCGGGCAGTTTCCTCCAAACAACGATCGTCGTCTCAAACATTGCCAATACTACTACGGTGGGCGAACTGGCTTTCTTTAACAGTGCAGGGGAACCGCTCGTACTGAATATTGGAGGGGAAAACAGCAGTGTATTCCCGCTTGAGATCCCGCCCTTCAGTTCAAAGGCCTTTGATACTTCGGGCACCAGCTCCCCTGTCGGTGTTGGGTATGCCCAGATCAGCACATCAGGACCGGTCGAAGGCACGGCAGTCTTTCGCATCGTCAACGACGACGGTACGGTGACAACCGAAGCGGGTGTCGGTTCGAATCGCGGCACCTTTGGTTCCGTCGCAGCTGTTCAGAAAAAGGTTGAGGGCGCGTTTGACAGCGGTCTCGCCGTGGTCAACACGAGTGACCAGCCCGCGCAGGGCACGATCGAACTCTACAGCGAGAACGGCAACCGTGCAGGTGTTGCTGACCTCCCACTTGCAGGGAACTCCCATAAGGCATCGTTCCTGTCAGAGCTGTTCCCCCAGATTGCCAATCTGGACTTCAAAGGAACCGTTCGTGTTGTCAGCGACCGGCCTCTGGCCGTTGTAGTCCTTCGAACAGGCGCAGGACTGGTACTTTCGAGCCTGCCGGTCGGAAGCCTCGAGAAGTAAGCTACCAGGAGTCCTCGGGCAGCTGCGATCAGACTGCCCGATTAGTCCAAGCTGCGGGTTCAGCATTGCAGGAGTCAAGCTGAACTCGCAGCCCTCTGATCTCCCGCTTGAACGCCTACCCTATCGCTCAGATGCTTCATACTCGGCTTCCAACGCTCCATGAAGTTCCGGCAAACGTTTGTACAGCCGTTTTAACTCGCGTGGAGGCCTCTTTGAAAGCGCATACGCCGTGAGGATTGGGAGAGCGACGGTGCAGTCGAGATAACAGACGACCGCGTCTGGAAGCCGGCTGGGATCCACTTTGCCCCAACTCACTGCTTCGGAAGGAGTCGCACCCGACAAACCGCCCGTATCGGGCCTTGCATCAGTAACCTGCAGAAAGTAGTCGTGCCCCTTCTCATCAATCCCGAGCACTTCCTGGATCTGAGGCTCCGTCTGAAGCATGAAATTCTTCGGAGATCCTCCGCCCAATATGAAAACGGCACTCTTCCCCGCTGATCTTTTCGCCCCGAGAACGATTGCAGCCGTTTCATTGACATCGGACGAGACGTTGAGGCGCAGCCCATTCCCTTCCAGTTGAAGAGCGGCCACGTTCATCCCGATGGAGCTGTCGCCAGGCGAAGAAGTATAGACTGGCAGATCGGCACGATAGGCAGCGGCTAGCACCGACCTCTGGCCGAGACCCAAAACTCTCTCTCGCTCATCGACGTACCTGCCGACCCTGTGATGGAACTCCGCCGTGCTCATCTCGCACTGGAACTCGTCAGCCTTGACCAGCTCACGAAAGAACCGATCGGTGGAAAGCAGAACATCGTAGTCGAAAAAGATGTCGTAAATCCTGACAACACCCTGCTCCCGAAGTTCGACATCACTGACCTGGGGACTCCCCCGATGCAGTGACAATCCAATCCCGAAATGGGAATCGTGGTAGAGGTTTGCTCCCGTCGAGACAATCCAGTCGACGAATCCGTTCTCTATCAGCGGGATCAGGCAAGAGCTCCCCAGTCCGGCCGGCGTCAAGGCTCCGGAGAGGCTCAATCCCACGGTAACCTCTTCTTCCAGCATCTTTTGAGCAAACAGCTGACATCCTTCTCTCAGACGAGCCGAGTTGTACGCCTGAAAAATGTCGTCGACAAGATCGGCAACTGTCAAACTCCCCTCCACCTTCGGGGGAAGGATCTTCTTTCCTTTCAAAACCATCTCGTTTCCTTTCGATTACCGTGCGGTAAAGAGTCCGATCTCGATTCGAGAATCGATCGATAAATCGTAGCCCTTCGAGAAGAACATTGTAAAATGCCCCAATGGCATCAATCTACGCATTCAAGGGTTTCCGGTACAACAAACAGAAAGTCGGCGATGTATCCAGTGTGGTGACCCAACCCTATGACAAGATCCCCGAGGCTCTGCGGCTGGATTATCTCGACCGCAGTCCGCACAACATTGTCCGGGTGATCAAGAATTCGGACTATAAAGAGGCGGCGGATTATCTGAATTCATGGATCAGCCAGGAAGTGATGGTCCAGGATTCACAGCCCGCCATTTACGTCTACGAACAGGTCTTCGAATTCGAAGAGAAGACCTTGACCCGTCTCGGTTTTATCGCGTTGGTTTCGCTTGACGACGATGACCTCGCCGTGAAAGGTCACGAGAACATCCTCAATAAGCCCCTCGAAGACCGGCTCAATCTGATCCGCTCTACCCAGGCCAATGAAGGACTCGTGTTCACCCTCTTCTCCGACCCAGACCTCAGCGTCGATCGTGTACTCGAACAGTGTTCAAAAGCTCAATCCCCCGTTCTGGAGGTCCGTGACGACTTCAATGTGACCAACCGACTCTGGGAGATCAATGATCCCGATCTGATTGTAGGAATCCAGACCCTCATGAAAGGGAAAGCTCTCTACATTGCGGACGGACACCACCGCTATCAGACATCCGTCTCCTACCATCAGGAACTGCTCGATCAAGGGTTCAAGCCTAGCGGCGTAGAGTCCTTCGACAAACGCATGATTGCACTGTTCAACATGGATTCCGAGGGGATGCGCATTCTCGCAACCCACCGTGCTGTCCGGAATGTGTCGAATCTCGATGTCAACAAGCTGCTCAATGATCTACGTGCTTCGTTCGAAGTGACTCCCTGCGAGGATGCGGACATGGTCTTTACCCAAGTCGATGAAAAGGAGCACACGATAGGTCTGGTGACCGAATCACCTCGGGGCTATTATGCGTTGACGCTCAAGCCTGGCCAGACGGAAGACTCGGACTTCATGCCGGCCGTCTCAGGTCCAAGCCGGGAACTCGATGTCTGCCTGCTTCACGATGGAATCCTGGCCCCGCATCTGGGTCTTGGGCCAGCGGAAGTGGCTTCGG
>CP070717.1:4254229-4256912 GCA_020350445.1 Acidobacteriota bacterium
CTGAATTGGAGATCGTGATGAGTAGAAGGTTCAGAATCAAGTTCTCAGGTCAATCGTTCGGGCTGCCCGTCGCAACCCTCATGCTCGCACTGTCACTGTCGTGCAGCGAAAACCGCCTCGAGCAGGAGCTTCCGCCGACGGGGCGGGTTTTCTACCTGGATAGTTCCTCGGGCGATGATGCGACCTCGGGAATGGCCCCAGACAAGGCTTGGAAAACCCTGGAGAAGTTCAACGAAACAGTCTTTGAACCGGGAGATCGCATTCTCTTTCGGGCGGGTACAGTCTACAAAGGGCAACTCAAACCTCAGGGGTCGGGTGCTCTAAAGGACGGCAACCCCCTGCCGATCCTGGTCGACCGGTACGGCGAAGGAGAGATGCCGAGAATCGACGCCGAAGGTCGCTTTGAAGCCGCGTTACACATCCGGAATATCGAGTATTGGGAATTCAGCAATCTTGAACTGACGAATCAGGGGGAATCTCCGGAGGCCAGGCGCAAAGGGGTGTTCGTTGAGGTCGAGGATTTCGGGACCGCCCACCACATCTATCTGCGGAAGCTCTACATTCACGATGTGAACGGAACGACGCGCAAAGCCGACGGGGCGAGTGGAGGTATCCGTTGGCGTACGTCTGGAGAATCGAAGAGATCCCGCCTCAACGGATTTGTGGTCGAGGGTTGCCGGATCGTTCGATGCGAGCGCGATGGGATCATGGGCTCTGGGCCCGTCCGGCGGGGTCTCGATTGGTACCCCAGTCTGAACGTGATCATCCGTGGGAACCTGATTGAGGAGGTTCCGGGGGATGGAATCGTCCCGATTGCCAGCGAAGGGGCCCTGGTAGAACAGAACGTGATGCGTGATTGCACGCGTCTCCTTCCGGAGGGGGATGCTGCGGCGGGCATTTGGCCTTGGGGAAGCGACAACACGGTGATCCAGTTCAATGAGGTCAGTGACCACAAAGCGCCCTGGGATGCCCAGGGGTTTGATTCCGATTGGGATTGTCGTAACACGTTGATTCAGTACAACTACAGTCACGATAACGAGGGTGGATTTCTGCTGATCTGCAACAATGGAGGGGCCAGTCCGAGCATGGGGATCAACACTGGAACGGTTGTGCGCTACAACATCAGTGTCAATGATGGTCTTAGAGCCCATGAGACCCGACAGGAGGGCTATTTCTCTCCGGTGTTTCACATCAGTGGTCCGGTCAAGGACACGAAGATCTACAACAATGTGATTTATGTCCCCGCCAAGCCTGATCCCAACATCGATCGAACGATGATCCGAATGGATAACTGGGGCGGTCCATGGCCTGAAGACACTTGGTTTGCCAACAACATCTTCTATGTTGAAGGTGAAACCCGCTACTTTTGGGGTGAAAGCAAAAATCACGTGTTCGAACGGAATCTCTATTACGGAGTTCACAACGACGGACCCAGTGATTTGGATCCAATCCAGGGAGACCCTCTGTTTGTTTCTCCCGAGTCCGCTGGACCAGGTCTAGATTCTCTGGCAGGGTTCAGATTGCAGCCTGGTTCGCCAGCCAGTGGGGTAGGGATAGCAATCTCGGGAAACGGTGGAAGGGATTTTGAGGGGAATTCTCTGCCGACCTTTCTCCCTCCTAGCCTGGGGGCTTTCGAAGGGGAGCACTGAGGGGGGCTGGATACAGAACGGAACCTGGGTCAAACACGCCGCCGATTTCCGACCTGGCTGGCCCCACGACAAACTTTGCTGGAAGTGTCCAGGGATGAAAGTGTAAGTAGAGAAGGAAATGGCGGGGCCGACGAGACTCGAACTCGCGACCTCCGGCGTGACAGGCCGGCGTTCTAACCAAACTGAACTACGACCCCGCTCGGTCGAAGGAAGCACGATTATAGATCAAAGGAATGCCGTGCTGCAAATCGGATCGAAAGAAAAAACACGGACTCCTACCGGGTGAAAGACACCCGCTGGAGGAGTGTGAACTGCTCTATTCGTATTGGCCCCAAGCGGTACGGCAGTCCTGTGCAGGACGCACCGAAAAACAATCAATTGAAAGGCTATCCCTCTCCCCAAATGAGGGAAACGAACTTCGGGAGCTCAGACCATCGGTATGCGTACCGGGTGGTGTTGAGTCCTTAAGGCGTCATTCAACTTCTGTCGAACAGCCGTGTAGTCGACATCCGCAAGTTGGCACCAGTACGGGAATCCATCGTCGTCACTGGAGATCCATTCGATCGCCTTCTTCTTAAGCAAACTGTAGTCTTTTCGTGAAGTTTCTTTGACTGCACAGAGGTCGATGGAAGCTTCGTGCCAAGCCTGCTTGAGGATAGCGACAGCGAGATTTCGCTCAGAGCGGAAGTCGGGTTGATTTCTCTTTACCCCTTGAGAACCATTCGAGAATCCTTTGAAACCCACCGCGATATAATAGCATAGCGAATGGGGTTTCCGGAAAAAACTTTCGGAGTTTTTGCTACTTTACACGAATGTCCTTAAACTGCTGTATTTGAACGGTTTTTTGAATTTCAATTCCAGCTGAGAGAGAGTCTGCGGACCTCGAGAGGAGTCGATTGGATGAAGCGTAGAGACCTGCTCATATCGGGGTTGCTGGCAGCGTTTACGGCCCAGTGCACCACCCCTCAACAGGATCGGGGAGGGGCCGATCCGATCGATCTGTTGTCCAACCGTGTGAAGGATGTCCCGGCTGT
>CP070717.1:4257012-4268601 GCA_020350445.1 Acidobacteriota bacterium
GACCTGGCCCTCTCTGCCCATGAGTCTAAGGAGATTGACTCCAGAGGTCTCAGCGAAAATTGGGAACTTTGCGTCAGGCATTTTGATTCGGCCGACCCTCCTTTGTAGATCCGGTTATAGACGATCCGAAACGAGCCGACTCAGTAGGGAAGGAACCCACGAATTTAGTGGGTCCCATCAGATTTGCTGTGGAGGGAAGGCTTTCCCGACCCGGACCTGGTTTCCAGGCGATTCCAGCGCCCCATTTTCATGAGTGAAGTCGAGTTCTTTGCCCCTCCCCGCAGGGAGCGTCACTTGGGCAGATCCGTTCAGCGCCAGCTCCTGTCACCCAGTCAATGCACCTGAAGAATCCGTTTCGAGTGGAACTGCGTCAACCCTAACTTGACCGTTGGAGACGGGACAAGGTGGGCTGCGGCCGGGGAATGTCGGCACTCTTACCCTTCGATCTAGGTTTAGCTCAAGTTTGTTGAACTTAGCCTAATTCCTCCACAGGCTGCTGGATCAACATGATCTGGCACCATTACACAAATCTAAGACGCATCATTCCAAAATCCGGTCGGAAACTACCCAATCTCTGCTGAGACCGTCCCCTGCCTCACGCTTAGACTTCTGTATGGTGAGGAAGGCAGGTCACATTGAACTTCCTCACCAGCACACAAAAACCGTAAGTGACGGGGCGAAGCTATTCAGGTGTTGCTGAATGGGTCGATCGTCAAAGCGTCAACGAATCAGGAGAGGCTGGTCAGTGAGAATACTCCAGCGCGGGACCCAGATTAATATTGGGAG
Organism: Acidobacteriota bacterium; assembly: GCA_020350445.1. Lineage (GTDB taxonomy): Bacteria > Acidobacteriota > UBA6911 > RPQK01 > JAPXNP01. The sequence continues at coordinate 4,257,799 of CP070717.1, forward strand.
CAATTCAAGGACGGTGGAGGTCGAGGTAGCCCCAGTAGACGCCGGCAGCCCTCCCCGAGGCGCAAGCCTGAGTAGTCCTGTCCAGGCTCTTGCTAAGTCTTGGAGTCGGGATTGTTCAGAGGTGCCCGTTCAATTCCCCCTGAGCGGAGGCAGGAAGATGCCTTCGAAACAAATATGCGGAGGTATCGAGATGATACGCACAGACTCTAGTTTACAAATGCCTGAGAGAGTGCCGTGATGAGTGGAGGAAGAGTGCTTCCTAAACCCGAAAAGTACGGCTCGGAAACTCAAGCCCAGGAAGACAAAGAGATGGAAAGACGACTTCTCAGTGTCAGTGAGGCCGCCAAGTATCTAGCTGTGCGGAAGAGTACCCTGTACTCTTGGGCACAAAGAAGACGCATTCCAAGCGTCAAGATTGGGCGTCGCCTCCTGTTCGACCGGGAGGACCTAGACCGGTTGATTGTCGAGCAAAAGCGATTTGGCCTAGGTATGCGCCCCTGATTATTGAAGGTGTAGGTTTCACGGAATGGTAGGAACTGATCCCAGGCTTGGAAGGATCCGCTGACAGGTGATGCCCGTCTCGGCCCCGCCACCTGGTCCTCGATCTTTATCCTGGCGTGCGGTGTTCAGAGCACGTTGGATGAAGTGTGGTCAGGACAGCGCAATTACATCTTCAGCTGTACGCAGTTTGGCTCTTTACATCGAATTGGGCGGGATGTCGATTCCCATCGTCCCGAGCAATGAACTCGAATCGAGACGCAGGAAGAAGGACAAACTGAAACAGGGGTACTCAAGGTTGTCACAGATTGTTCACACGCTCGGTAGACACACTTTCAAACAATGGATGCCAATCGGTTCACGTTAACGAGGAAAGACTGTTTTGAGGACTTACTGGACCTGTTTCGGCGATTGGTTCCGTCTGAGGCGGATGCGTTCTGGATCTCGGATTTAGAAGGAAACTTGCGGTATGTCAGTCCGGGGACTGCAGCCGCCGCTGGATTCGAGGTTGAAGAACTCCTGGGCAAGCGCCTGTCGTCGTTTCTAGAACCGGCGGCAGAGTCCGAGACCCAGGCTGTAATGGCACAGGTGATCGCCCTCCGGAAGCCTTCTGGACAGTGGGAAACTCAGCTGATAGGGAGGGACGGTGGGCGAGTCCCAGTTCTGTTCAGTCTCGAGCCACTGTGCCTGGGCAGCGAGATCCTCGGAATCCTGGGAAGAGCAGCCTTTGTCAGTCCGCCCCGCGAAGTCGATAGGTCCTCGATTGTACCGGACCTTCGGAACCGAATGGATGTGGTCCTTCGGGAATCGAAGAGGCTTCGAGGTCGACTGGGACTTCTAGATAGGTATCTGCTTTCGGGTTCTGGGCTTTCGACGCTCTTTCAGAGGATTCCCGCGCTTGTTGCTAGCGTAGATGCTTCGAACCGTTTGAGGTTAGCCAACGCCGAATTCGCGAGATGGTTTCCAGCTGCCCGCTATGAAAAGAGGCACATGAAAGAAGTGCTTGGGCCAGACGTCTATCCTCTCGCAGCAAAAGCTTTTGAGCAGGCGCTCGCTCGAACTCCGGTTTCCCTGGAACTGGCGGTTACTCTGGAAGAAGCGCAAACTCGGTGGCTCAGCTTGACCCTCATCCCCGAAGTCGGAACTTCGGATGTTGTGTCGGGCTTCTATTTCTTCGGCCGCGATGTTACCGATCAGCGAGTGAGTTCCCTTTCCAAGAACGATGCACTGCTCAGAGCAGAGTACTTCGATCAACTGGTGCAGAAGATCGACATGAGCCGAACCCCCTCGGAGATTCTCACCGATGCTCTCGATGTTCTGGCTCGGCAGTTTCCAGATATCGCTGTTAGCCACCTCACTCTCGAATCTGACCTCCACGCGAATGTCGTCCGCTCCCTGGGTCCAGAAGAGGAAATTCCAAAAGAGGGTCTTGATATCGATTTCGGCAGGGTCCCTGGGTTTGTGGCAGAACTCGAAAAGGGAGACCCTCTAGTGATCGAGGATGTCGCTTCGGTGCAGTTCACCGCTAGTCTTGCTGACGAACTCATGAGACATCGGATCACGGCCCTGGTGGCGATGGCAGTCAACAAGATGGAAGGACTCTTGGAGTTCTTCCTTTTCTCCACGAATGATCCCCGGGCCTGGAGCTACCATGAAGTGAAGGTGCTCGACCGTGCGTGCCGACACATCGGCCCGCTTATGCACAGTCGACGGAGGCTCGGTAGCTTGCTGGAAGAAGCACAGGCGAAGGCATCTGCAGCGACCAGTGATCCGCTGACTGGCCTTCCGAATCGACTCGCACTCGATGAGCGACTCAAGCAGGTCCTGGCCACGGCCAAGCGCGAAGAAACTCAGTTTGCCTTGCTCTACCTCGATTTGGATGACTTCAAGCAGGTGAACGATACCTTTGGACACCTCACAGGTGACCAGCTGCTCCAGGAAGTGGCTGGACGTTTGAAGGGCTGTGTTCGTGAGAGTGATACCGTTGCCAGGGTTGGGGGCGACGAGTTTATCGTGCTCCTTCCCGACATCGGTGATGCCGGGTTCACCGGTCCCATCGCCGAGAAGGTCCTCACGACTCTGCGCCGCCCGTTTCAATTAGACAACCTGACGCTTGATGTGACCGTCAGTGCCGGGGTCAGCGTCTTCCCTGAAGATGGTCGGGACACGGTGCAACTCATTGAACGAGCTGATCAGGCCATGCTGGGGGTTAAGAAGGGTGTCAAGGGAAGCTTTGCGCATTGGACTGAACGAATAGGGGAGGCCGCCAGGAACAGAGTCAGAATGGCCAACCGGATTCGTGAAGGGTTTGCCAAAGATGAGTTCTTTCTGCTCTATCAGCCTATGGTCGACTGGGGGACTCGGCTGACCATCGGCGTTGAATCGCTCATCCGATGGCGGATCGATGGAAAACCCGCACTTCTTCCCGAACGCTTCATCCCGGCAGTTGAAGAGTTGGGATTGGAGACGGAGATGCTCAAATGGGTGATCGGTTCCGCCTGCAAACAGGCCCGACACTGGAAGACCGATGGAACGCTTCAGTGGCCAATCACTATCAATCTCGGAAAGGCTGAACTCTTTCGTACGGACCTCCTTACGATCGTGAGCCAGAATCTGACAGAGAATGACCTTGCTCCCGATTCCCTGATTCTAGAAATCACGGAACTGACTCTCATGCAGGAAGACGCTGGCGACGTTCTCAACGACCTCGCAGATCACGGGGTGCAGTTCCTGCTGGATGATTTTGGCACCGGCTATTCATCTATCAGCCAATTGGCTGAAGCGCCGATCCAGTCGGTTAAGCTTTCTCGAAACATCGTTAGTGGACTGCCGAGTGATGAGCGAAGAAAGACAATAGCCAGGGCCACCATGGAGATTGCACGACACCTGGGTCTGGATCTGATCGCGAAAGGTGTTGAGACAACTGAGCAGTTGGTCTACCTCACAGAGAACGGGTGTACGAGATTCCAGGGATATTTCTTCTCCAATCCGGTTCCGGGGCATCTTATCCATGCCGTTTTGTAAGCAAATGAGGTGTTGTTTCATGATTAGCGACAGACCGTCCCCAACCTGTTTCGGGCCGGAACACTTTACCGGTTCGGACGAACACAAAGGAAATCCGCTGACTTGTAAAGGGGGGTCACCTGTATTCGCGTAACAAGTTCCTGACATGGTTGTCGACTGTATTGAAACGGAAGTCCTCTGATGGGACCCATGCCGAAGTTGACCACGGCTTTGTGTCGAGAGAGGGAGAGTCAAGTTCTTCGAAACAGCCATCGCCAACCTGGATGTCGATCCTGCGGGGAAGGAACCACCGCATCGAAACCGACAGCAGTCCGACATCAGGTGTTGGAGAAAACGAGAAGAAGGGCACTTTCAACCGTCCCTGGATTGGGGTCGATCTCGATGGGACTTTGGCCCGCTACGAACCGGGCAAGAATCCCAATCATATTGGAGAACCGGTTCCGGACATGATGCAGCGCGTCCGCTGTTGGCTGGCGGACGGCCAGTCCGTTAAAGTCGTGACTGCCCGGGCAGTTGATCCTTTTCTGAAGCGAACGGTACAGCGATGGTTGAGGATTCACGACCTCGGCAACTTGGAAGTCACTGACCGAAAAGACTTCGGAATGACGGTCCTGTGGGACGATCGTTGCATTCAGGTCGATCGTGCCAACTCAGGCGCAACCCTGGCTGACTGTCTGGATGATTTGCTGTTGGAATTGCGGGAACTCAACTCAAGGATGATTCAGAGCAGGGAAACGCTGTCCCGCCTCCTCACAACGCTGCAAGAGAGCGTGAACTCGCTCCCGGCAGGCGGAATGGACGGTTCCGCAGCAAGTATGGAACTCGCTTGGTTAGCTCGCGTTCAGCGAGTCCTCGCAGGACAGATCGAAGAAATCAGAGGAGTTGTTGACGATTCAACCAAGTTGCTAAAAGACTCGGAAGAGAAGCGTTCCCGCTTTCGAGGAACGGGGGCCTTGGAGATAACCGAAGAACCGGCCCCAAAGAAGGGAATGGCGGTCGAGTAGAACAGTGTCTGTGCAGGCCTGATCCGGAACTGGTCAGCCCCGAGAGGCATCGGCAAGGCCGGCTCCCCCTGCGAGGTTCGGCTGACTGAGAAAAGTCGCCGGGCTGCTTGAATCGGAAGGGATGGATTCGAATGAGAAAAGATACAACTAAGGAATCCCACACCCAGGTTTGGAGTGTATGTGGGGGCAAGGGTGGCGTAGGAAAAACATTTCTATCCGCAAACCTCGGTATTCTGCTGGCCGACGAGAAGGGAGATGTGACCGTTGTCGACGCTGACCTCGGTACGCCAAACCTGCACACCCATCTAGGCGTCCGCAAGCCGAAGCATTCTCTTGGGGACTTCGTCTATCGCCGCGTCCCCAAGCTGACTGACATTGTTGAACCAACCTCGATTCCAAAGCTTCGGTTTGTCCCGGGCTCGAAGAACGACCTCTTCACGGCCAACCTGAAATATGGTCAAAAACGCAGGCTGATCAATCAGATTCAACGTCTCGAGGGCAGCCACGTTGTTCTGGATTTGGCAGCAGGGGCCGACTTCAATACTCTGGACTTCTTGAGAGAGTCCGACATCGGGATCATCGTCGCCAATCCAGATCCGGCTTCTGTCGAAAGTGCCTATGACTTCTTAAGGGCCACGGTACTCCGAGTCCTTGAGTTCCGGGTTCGAGCTTTGCGGAACACTGGGCAGCTACTGGAGGTCACAAGCGCCCGCCACGGTGGACCAAGGTCGATTCGTGAACTGCTGCAGGAAGTCCGTTCGAAGGACTCAGAGTTTGCAACCCTGCTGGCTGGCGAACTCGAACGCCTGCGCCTCTTCCTTGTGATCAACCGGGCCAAGGGGGAAGCCGCCGAGGTTCTTGGCCGAATGATGGTCGATGCTGTCAACGAGTGGATTGAAGTCCAGTTGCACTTCCTTGGCGCAGTCCCCTACGATCCCGCCGTGGAAGAAACCCTCTGTGGGTTCGAGCCCTATGTTCTTGCCAACCCGAATTCCCGGACAAGCTATTCGCTGCGCCTGATTGCCGGGCGCCTTCTGGCAGCGACAAACGGAAATCACACTTGATGAGCCAATAGCTCTTCAACACTCAATTATCTCGCCCATACGCGCCGTTGGCGTACCCGCCTGTTTTACCTGAATCCCAGGTAGTGCCTGCCCGGAAGTTACGACTCCGAAACCGTTTTGACAGGGTACTCGTGCGCCTTGCTCAACCGGTGCCTGAGGCTCGCATCGAGCGTTGATCCGATCCTGAATTGGGTACCGGCCACCCTCAATGACCCAGAGAGAGCGGGCAAGGGTAAACGACGCCGGATCCCGCGGGTCCCAGCAGCCTGAGTTGCAGAAAGCCAAACTCGCACTGCAAGCTTGTCTACTGAAAGAGCTGAGGTGCGAATTCATTGAGATACTTGCGCCAGTTATCCCAGGTGTGGGCCCCTTCGGTCTCCTTGTAGATGACGTCGAAACCGTATTTCTTAAACATTTCAACCGTCATCCGGGAGGTTCGAACGAGGAAGTCGTCTTTCCCGGTTGCAAACCAGAATAGCCTGAGACCTTTCTTCAGATCGTTGTTCTGCAGGATCTCCTGGTTAATCTCTTCGAATGAAGGCCCCTCCGGCGCTCTGGGGCCGCCGGCTATGCCGAAGATCCCGGAACTGAAGACTCCGATGTAGGCATATTCTTCGAGATCAGGAATAGCAATCCCAAGCGTGTGGGCTCCTCCCATGGAGAGTCCGGCCATGGCCCGGTTCTGCCGGTCGGTGTAGACCCGATAGGACTGTTCCACCAGGGGTTTGAGGTCGGTACGGAAATCATTCAGAAACTCATCAACGGGAAGAGGAGACCCGAACGCAAACGGACCGGTGTGGCCGTCGGGCATGACAACGACCATCGGCTTTGCTTTCTTCTCCGCAATCAGGTTGTCGAGGATGAACCCCGCCCGTCCAACAGTGGACCAGGAGTCGTCACAGTCGAAGGCACCGTGAAGCAGATAAAAAACCGGGAATCTGCCCTCGCCCGACTCATAACCGGGCGGCGTGTAGACGTGGGCCCTACGGAACCGTTTCAAAGTCGTGGAGTAATAGGTCACTTCCGAAACCGCCCCATGGGGAACCTGTTTCGTTTCCATGAAGTCGGCTCCGTCCAGATACACCATGCTCCAAGTGTTCTCATTCGATTCGCTCGTCACCGGATTCCGAGGGTCTATTACGGGAACCCCGTCAACGTTGAAGTTGTATCGATAAGCACCCGGCTCAAGCGGGCCAACGGTGATCTCCCAGACGCCCTGTTCGCCTTCAGTCAGCGGTTTACCCGGAAAGATCCCGGGAATATCGGTTCCACCAAGCAGTACCTTCGCGGCATTCGGAGCGAGAATCCGAAAGGTGATCCTGCCGCCTGACAACACTTCTGGCGAATTGATCTGCGGACCCTGGGCACCCGGCATCTGCGCCAGAGTGGGCAGTGAAAGCAGGGCTCCAATGAGTACGAACAAGAGGGAACGTTTCAGTCGCAGTGCGAATCGGGCCATAGTCTTCTTCCTTAGATAACGTGTTGAATTGTTCCGCAAAAGCTGCCTGACCTAGTTCCATTCTCAGGACTACTTCAGCGTACGTGTTACGCCCCGTGGGAGTCATCCATACCGGGAGAGCTCGTCCGCAGGCCAAGTCGCGCTTCCATGTGATTATTCTTTCCCTGTCCACTAGCACAAGCATCGCATTGACGGTTTTGAGACTCGACAAAGCCCTGTCGAAGAGCGCCTGTTGAGAGGTTGCGTTGATGACTGAATACGTCAACGTACGAACCAGATTTCACGATAGGGTGGGGTGAAAATGAAGTCAATGCCAAGGGTGGCCGAGAGACCAACTATACAGGAGGATCGGTCTCCCGGCCCATGGTGATCGGCTAGAGGAGACTTTACAGCAGTGTGCATTGAATCTCAAGTGTTTTTGAAAGCACTTGTTGATACAGGGCCGTATTTGGACTTTATGAAGGAGCAAAGCTAGAAATTGACGGATTGAACGGTTCGACGAGGCCCTCGGTAGCGACCCTTTCTTCGCAGCAGGGTCCGTTAGACGATGGTTGAAGCCTTGAACTGAAGGGCGATCCGCAAGCTCTACGCCTCGAGATTACCGCAGGCCGAATCCTCTATTCTTGTTGTAGCGCTGGTAGCTTTGCGGTTCTTTTGGAAACAGGGTAGCTGCTAGACTGCGTTTCGTGGAGAGGTGTTCAACCTGCTCAATCTTTCAGTGGAGTTGGAAGGAGAGCCAGTTGTGGGATTTCTAAGCTTGCGCCGGATGGGGCTGCTCTTGCTCATCGTTCTCGTGCCACGGAGCGGTAGTCCCGAAATCCTCGCTCAGGACGAGGTGAACGTTGTTCATGGGCGCATCCGCTATCGGGAGGTCGGTCCCAGCGCGGTTCCCGGCGGCGTCATGTCGCTCCTGGAGGGTGCTGCGGCACCGGTCTACATCGCCCGTTTACAGAACCTCCTGACTCTACTTCTCGAGCTTCCGCAGACCCAGGATATATCTGGGATGAAAGAAGCCGGAGAATGGATGAACAAGGGCATCCCAGTGAATCTGGCAGAGATGCTGCCGATCAGCTCTCACTATTGGGCGGAGCTGGAATTCGATCTGGAAGGGGATGGAGCAAACTTCAAGCTGGCCTCCGGGAGGCTTCGCTGGGGGGCCAAGCGAAGTGGGAACTTGTCATACAACGGGGCCCAGATGAACGAAGCCTTCTCAGGGCAGGGAACCTACGTCCTCGACCCCGCGAAGGACAAGATCGAGTTGAGGTTCGACGTCTTCAGTGAACCTCCCAGCCAGCAGCTCCTCATCTCGCTCAGACATCCTCTTCCCCTGAATGGAGAGTCTTCCTGGTCGGGTCCTGAAAACATCTTCAAGATCTCGATGGACGCGAAGGAAGGGATCATGAGTCTGGCGGGCGAAGCCCTTGGAAAACCGCTAACCTCGGTTGGATTTCCTTCACCCCTGATGATCAACGATACGCCGTTCGACTGGGGGATCGATCTGGCTCAGAGCGGCCGTCACCGCCTGAACGGGATTGAGGTCTGGCGGACGATTAGCGATTCCGAAGCCACTCTGGATTACGACTTGTATTACGAATGTGGCGCCGCCTGGGAGGAACCGAAGGAAGGGCTCATGACCTTCGACGAGGGAGACACCGGAACGCTCGAGGTCTCTTCTTACCTGAATGTTACACCTTTTGACTTTGGCTCGGACCTGGGGTGGACGATGCCAGAGATTGACGGGAGCCGGCGGACACTCGATCCCGGAGATCCAAACGGTTGGTGGTTTGTCGACTCCCGCTTCGAAGGCCTTCCCGCAGACAATAATGCATTCGGTGAAAAGGAGTTGATGGCTGAATTCCAGACCCTGGGTGATCAGTGCAAAGATCCTCCGAAGAAAGAGTTGAGGTTCCTCTACTCCCGAGAAGCCATGAACAATCCCGACGGTGACGTCCCGAACTGGTTCTATTACTGGAAACAGACGCGTGCCGGACAGGGGCACGCCGCAGCGATGGAGTATGACCCGAACTGCACAAACTCCGAGGACAGGCAAGTGTTGGGCCATTACAACGGGTACGTCGACCCGGCCCTGGCCCGGACCATCTACATCTGCAATCTGGGGAATGTCGACTTCACGGGCTCGAACATGCTGACCAGTCGGACCTTTGAGGGAATAGATCTGTTCGGTCGCATTGTTCTCCACGAATGGACGCATCTGGAGAACTACTGGGATTGGTGGGGAGAAGGAGGCTATCGGGCGGCTTCAGATCGCGATGACGACGACATCCCTGACGATCGAGAGGCAGGCTATGGCCTGAGTCCGATCCTGCAGGACACCTTGGGACTGGGTTACGTGGATTCCGAGTATCCGGCTTACCTCCAGGACAATACCTGGGTAATCGGTTCGGCGGATAAAGAGGATTGGGCCAACCCCGGAAAGCAGAGTGGGGAATGATGAAGCAACTGCAAGTCTGCGCGCTCACATTGCTGGCAGCCATAGCCGTCTCGGTCTCAGGATGCAGCTATTGTGGAGCTCCCGGGCGAGAGGCTGCTGCACCGGAGGGAGAGTTCTCAATCGCAGAGTTGAAGGCGGCGCTGAGAGGTGAACGCTGGGAGGATAGGCTGGCCGCGGTCGGCCAGATGAAGACCCGCGATGACATCCCCTCAGGTGAGCGGATCGAAATCCTCGCTGAGGCGCTGGCCCATGAAGTCACGATCCAGGATCCCTTGCGGGCCGAGGGTTCCTACCTCAGTGCAACCGACATCGTGAGGGTCCATCTCACCCGCGACCTTGGAGAACTGGGCAGGGACGCCCGGGAGACGTTGAGAGAGTCGCTGGACCAGGCTTCCGGTGAAGCCCGAGATCGGCTGATCCTCGCCTTGGGTCATGCCGGTGATCAGAGTGTCTCGGCCGAGATCCTGAAGTTACTAGAAGGAAGTGAGAATGTCGCCATCCGGATGGAGGCGGCCCGGGTCCTGGGACTGCTGGACTATCGAGAAGCTATAGAGGCACTCGAAAGAGCCCTGGAAGATCCAGCGGTCGTGAGCGCCCAGGGGCACCTGCGTTCCTATACGATCTATCCAGTTAGGGAACAGGCGGCGGGGGCTCTGCTAAGGCTCGGTGTTCAGGTCGGACGCAACGATCAGGGTGAACTGGAAATCGAGGGACGCAATGAGTAGCCCCAGGACTCCGGTACCAGCCGTTCCTAAGAAACGCGGTTGCCTCAGGGGTTGCCTGATCTTGCTACTCGTCTGCGCGATCCTCGGGGTTGGATTGGGCGTCGCTGGCTATCTTCTCCTTGTGCCCTATCTCCAGGAGAAGAGTGCAGAACTGCAGGTGGAGTATCCCTGGCTCGGCCCGGCCTGGGAGGTCCTGAGCGATCTAGTGGGAGGGCAACACCCCGAGATCCTGGGTTCCTCTTCCAGTGAGAAGGGGCAGGGAGCATCCGATCGCAGCCTATTACCGGCCGACATACCGGTGCTGGAACGACCTTACCGCGAAGGCTTCTCGATTACCTCAACTGAGATTGATGTGTACCAGATTTCCCTGGATTCTCAGGAGTTTGTGACAGATTACTTCACTGAGAACTTCAAGCGGTATGCCTGGCAGAGTGGACGGACTCCGGCTGCGGGGGGGACGACCTGGTCCTGGAGTAAAGCGGAGTCGGCCTGCATCTTGGATGTACTCGAGATAGAGAATCGGGTTGAAGTGTTTCTACGCTGCCGAATCGGAGATATGTAGAGCTGTTCTCAGAGT
>CP070717.1:4268701-4276660 GCA_020350445.1 Acidobacteriota bacterium
ATCGCTGTTCAACACCATCCGCGCAGACACGGCCGGTCGAAATATGGCCTGTTTCGCACCTTTAAGGTCTTGCTCGATTTGATTACGGTGAAGTTCCTCGGCAGCTTTTCGACGAAGCCGATGTATCTGTTCGGTGGACTCGCCTTTGGATCGTTCGCTATCGGCGGACTGCTGAGCGCCCTCACACTGTTCCAGAAATTCGCAGAAGGCGTAAAGGCCCACAGGAACCCCCTGTTACTGCTTTCAATCTTCTTCCTGATTGTGGGAGTGCAGTTCATTCTTTTCGGCCTGGTGGCTGAACTGATCACCCGGACATATCACGAAGCACAAGGGAAGCCGACCTATATTCTGAGGGAAAGGGAACACAGTACTGGCAATGAACGTTGAGGCTCAACCGTTGTCAGACCGTGCTTCGATCGGTTATCCTTCCACCCGTCCAGTTCCCAGTCTCGGTACCATGTATCGTATCGTTGGGAGACACCGCTGTAGTCGACGGTCAGAACTTGGCCTCTCAGTTGAACAACCTGAACTCCGCAACCCGGCTGGGTTGCAAGGGGATATTGCATGGAGCAGTCGCTAGTCGAAGTCCTTACAGCTCACATTGAAGAGCTATCGAACCAACTCTACCAGCCTTTTGCGCTGCCGATCGTTCTCGTCGCCATCGGAGGATGGCTGACCTTTCGAACCGGCCTGGTCCAGATCCGGCGCTTCCCTACCGCTGTCAAGTTTGTGACCAAGGGGGCCTTCAAGAAGGATCTCAGTGGTGAAGGAACGATCACACCGTTTCAAGCCCTTTCGACCGCCCTGGCCTCAACCGTAGGGAACGGCAATATCGGAGGCGTCGCGACGGCTATCCTGGTTGGAGGACCGGGTGCCATCTTCTGGATGTGGGTCTGCGCTGCCGTCGGCATGGCGACGAAGTACTCCGAAGCTGTACTGGGTGTCCACTATCGAGTGAAGACTGAACGGGGTGAGCTGGCCAGTGGTCCGATGTACTACATCAGTAACGGACTCCCCTGGAAACGGCTGGCCAAGTTCCTGGCTTACATGTTCTGTTTCTTCGGCGCGGCGACCGCGATGCTCGGAACTGGCAACATGGCCCAGAGCAATACCATTGCCCGGACATTCGTCGAGGCGGCCAAGCTGGTTCTCGATGTCGATGTCCCCTACTGGGTTCCCGGGATCGGCATCACGATTCTTGTCGGACTTGTCCTCTTGGGCGGGATTCGCCGCATTGCCAACGTCGCCGAGAAGCTCGTTCCCAGTATGTTGATCCTCTACCTGATCGCGGGAATCATCTATATCGTCATTAACGTCAGCCACATTCCGGAAGTCTTCGCGATGATCCTCCGTCATGCCTTCACCCCCTCCGCCGCAGTCGGTGGATTTGTCGGAGCGGGTGTTTCGACCGCCATTGCCGCCGGCATCAGCCGTGGTGTTCTCTCGAATGAAGCGGGAATGGGAAGCGCCCCGATTGCTCACGGTATCGCCAAAGTCGATCATCCGGCAGAACAGGGCGTGGTTGGAATCTTCGAGGTCTTCGTCGACACCATTATCGTCTGTTCGATGACGGCATTCATCATCCTTTCATCGGGGCTCTGGACTGACGTGGCCTATCAGAATGCCAGCGGGGACTTGACGGCTGCCGCACTGAGCACCTCAATCCCGTTCGCCAGCCTGATCGTCGCGATCTGCTCCTTTCTGTTTGGCTTTTCCACGCTGATCGGTTGGTGCTACTACGGCGAGAAGTGTTTCGAATTCATGTTCGGTGCCAAGATGGTTGTTCCTTACCGCTTCATCTTCACTGGCCTGATCATGGTGGGATCGGTTGTCTCGGTTCCCCTGGTCTGGGCCCTGGGAACGTTGCTGAATGGCCTGATGGCGATTCCAAATCTAATCGGTCTTCTCTTCCTGTCCGGTCTTGTGGCGAAGATGACACGCGAATATTTCAATGGCGGGAAGCAGGGCTGATGGCCCTCTTTTCCAGGAGCCTGAGCATTGAAGAATAGGCCGGTCGATATCTTCGAGCAGATCGTTCAGATCCGGGCCTCTGGCCGCAGGGCGGCTCTGGCAACGATTGTGCGCCGGGTCGGAAGTGCACCCCGCAAGGATGCCGCGCGGATGCTGATTCTCGACGATGGGAGCAGCGTGGGGTCAGTTGGCGGTGGGTGCGTGGAGGCACAGATCTGGCAGGAAGCTCATGAGGTGATGGAAACGGGCCAGCCCCGGTTCGTTTCCTATGAACTGAATGAGGATGATGCAGAGAACGAGGGACTGATCTGTGGTGGCCGGGTGGATATCTTCTTGGAGCCGATTATGAGTGATCCAAATCTGACGATTCTCGGCGCGGGGCATCTCGGCAAGGCAACCGCCGAACTGGCAGTCAACGTCGGTTTTAACGTAACCGTCATCGATGACCGCGCCTCCTTTGCATCGGCCGAGCGCTTTCCAGACGGGACGCGAGTCCTGGTCCGAGAATTCGCTCAGGGCCTTTCCGATTTAGAACTCGGATCCAACAGCTTCATTCTAATCGTTACGCGGGGTCACAAACATGATCTGATCGCGACGGAAACGGCAATCCAGACCCCGGCACGTTACGTCGGCCTCGTCGGCAGCCGCCGCAAGATCAAGTTGATCGTCGAAACCCTGATTGAGAAAGGTTTTACGCCTCAACACTTCAAAAACCTTTTCGCACCGATCGGCCTGGAAATTGGATCGGAAACGCCCGAAGAAATCGCGGTCAGTGTGGTGGCTGAACTGATTGCAATCCGCAAGGGCCGTCATGAACGGAGTTCGAAACAGGAGTTCATCATGAAGGTTCTGGCCGGACTCGGTTCCGAACAGAAAGCGCTCAAATCCTGAGCACCTTCCCGATTTCCTCCGCCAGCGCGCCGGCACGGACGATTCGGGCCGGTTCTACCGTAACATCGACGACCGTCGATGCGGGCCCCGCTTCCAGGTCGGCTTCGATGAATAAATCGACCTTGTCCTGGAACAGTTGACGCATTTCCTCAATAGTAGACGGGACTGGCTCGCCAGAAAGGTTGGCACTGGTCGAAACCAGCGGCCCTTCGAGTTCAGAGAGCCAACTCCGTAAAAAAGGCGGAGCAGGCCAACGCATTCCCAGCTTCCCTTCCCGGCCAAGCAGCCAGGGTGGAACATCCGGCCTCGGCTTGACGATCAGCGTCAGGGGTCCCGGCCAGAAACGCTGCGCGAGTTCCCTGCCCGCCAGACTGACCTCCGCACTCAGACGTTCGAACCATTCGATGCCTGAAATCAACAGAAGAACACCCTTTTCAGCGGGACGCTTCTTGATGTCGAAGATGCGCTCAACAGCTCTCTCGTTGAAGGGATCACACCCCAGCCCATAGATGGTATCGGTGGGATAAAACGCAACCCCTCCCCGGCGAACAACTTCAGCCGCCCGCTTTGTACATTCCGCTTCTGAACTGTCCAATTCGACCCACATCGCCTGACTCGCTAAAATACGTCCGTGCAATTACCCTTTCAATCCCAGATCACCAGTGATCAGAATCCACATTATAAGCGCTGGCGCCGGTTTATTCAGCGGCCTGCCGACGCCGGATGTCCCTGGATCCCGATCGAGGGAGTCAAGCAGATCAGCGATCTCAGTCGCAATCGAACAATCGAGTTGATGCTCCTGTCCAGTTCTTCGGCCCAGGAGATGCGGCAACTGGCCCGAAGTGCAGCGGACTGTGTCCTCTTACCAGACCGGCTCTTTTCGAAACTCTCGAAGGTTCAGAGCCCCCAGGGAGCCATTGCCTTCTTTTCGAAGCCGACCTGGAGCTGGGATGAACTCACGCCCTGGCTGATCTACCTCTACGAGGTCCAGGATCCCGGCAACCTCGGTACGCTTCTGCGTACGGCTGCCGCGACCGGGCTTTTCTCGATTGTCAGCTCCCCAGGGACGGTGTCCTTCTTCAACGACAAAGTGATTCGGGCTTCCGCCGGCTGTCTCTTTTCCGTACCCTTCCTCGAGGGTCTGGAACTGGCCGAGATCGAAGGGCGCGGCTTCGAATGCTGCGTCGCCAGTCCACATGACGGCCCTGCTTACTTTGATGTAGAACTGGCGGAGCCACTCGCCTTCATCCTGAGTAACGAAGGTCACGGATTGGACAGCCAGGAAGTCGAGGGCCGCCTGAAACCCGTGCGGATCCCGATGCAACCCGGTGTCGAAAGCTTGAACGTGGCGGTATCGGGGTCGCTGATCATGTACGAGATTGTCCGGAGGAGAAGCTCGAATGGATAACGCAACCCTCTTCGGTCCCGGCGAACGTCAGCCCGATGAGACTCCCGTGAATCAGCCTCTGGCCGATCGAATCCGCCCGCGCACCCTTGCTGAGGTAGTGGGGCAGAAACACCTGTTAGAAAAGGGAAAATTCCTTTACGAAGCGATCCGTTCCGACGAGATCCCCTCCCTGATCCTCTGGGGTCCGCCGGGAGTCGGCAAGACAACGCTGGCAAAGATCATCGCCGAGGAATCCCAATCCAGCTTCGAAGCGATCAGTGCGGTTCTCTCGGGTGTCAAAGAGGTCAAGAAGGTGATCGACCAGGCCAAGTATGACCTCAAGGCCTTTGGCCGGCGAACGATAATGTTCGTCGATGAAATCCACCGGTTCAACAAGGCTCAGCAGGATGCCTTCCTGCCCCATGTCGAGGACGGAACCATCACGTTGATCGGTGCCACTACGGAAAACCCATCCTTCGAGGTCATCTCGCCTCTGCTGTCTCGCAGTCGCGTCCTGGTACTCAATGCCCTTTCCGACTCTGACGTCATCGAGATTCTCGGCCGTGCCCTGGCCAGTACGGATCGCGGCCTCGGAACCTGGCAGATCGAGGTGGACGAAGGGGTCCTGGAACAGATCGCCCTCTACGCCAACGGAGACGCCCGTTCAGCGCTGAACTCACTGGAAATCGCCGCCCAGCTCGCCCGCCAGCTCAACCGCGAGGCTCCGCATCTGACCGTGGAACTGGTCGAACAAGCCCTCCAGCAGAAAACACTGCTGTACGACAAGACCGGCGAGGAGCACTACAACCTGATCTCCGCCCTGCACAAGTCCCTGAGAAACAGTGACGTGGACGCTTCTCTCTACTGGCTCGGCCGGATGCTGGAGGCCGGAGAAGACCCGATGTACGTGGCTCGCCGTCTAGTCCGTTTCGCCTCTGAGGATGTCGGTCTCGCCGATCCCAAGGCACTCGGCTTTGCCGTCGATGCGATGCGGGCATTCCACTTCATTGGCCTTCCCGAGGGAAAACTCGCGCTGGCCCAAATCACCGCGTACCTCGCCATGGTCCCCAAGTCGAATGCGTTGTATACCGCATACGGCAGCGTCTGTGCCGACGTTGAAAAGACTCGAAGCGATCCCGTTCCCCTCGCGCTCCGCAACGCTCCGACACGATTGATGAAAGACCTTGGTTATAGCGAAGGTTACCGCTACGCGCACCAGGAGGAAGCGGGTGTCGCAGATCTCGAGTGCCTGCCCGAGAACCTGCGCGGACGATGCTACTACCATCCAAAGCAACAGGGCGTCGAAAAGGCATTCAAAGAACGTCTCGTAGAGCTCGAGCGCCTGCGGAAGGAACTGCGCAAAAGCTCATCGAAGAAGCCCGAGAAATAGTCAGAGCGGCCGGCTCAAGGCTTTCTGGACACGTTGGCCAAAATCTCGAGGGCGGTATCCTGTAAATACTCCGCCGTCCTCCGCGAATCGGTGAAGTGATTGACCAGCATCGAAAACGCCAGCGTCTCTCCGTCTTTCGTCTGTACATATCCGGACAAGGCCCGAACGAATGCAATCGCCCCGGTCTTTGCAGTGACATTGTTGGCGGCGGCGGTCCCCTTCATACGGCTTCGGATCGTGCCGTCGACACCCCCGATCGGTAGAGTCTCGACGAAGGCTTCCCGGTAATCGCTGTGGGCGGCATGCCGCAGCAGGCGGACGATCATTTCAGGTGTCAGCAGGTTGTACCGCGACAGTCCTGAACCATCCGACAGAACGTACGCCTCCGCGGGGATTCCGATACGGGTCAGGAATCCTTCGACAACTTCCCTTCCCCCTTCCGCGGACTTGCCGGCTTCATGCAGATCGATCATCCTGAGCAACGTTTCCGCATAGAGATTCTGGCTGATCTTCAGCAGGACTTCCAAAATCCATTTCAGGGGCGGCGACTCATGCACCAGGAGTTCTGTCCGGGCATCTTCGACCTTTCCATTCCAGTCGTCAACATCGACCATTGCCCCCTTCACTTCGATGCCCGACTCCTCCAAAGTCTCCTTCAGAACGGTCAAGAAGTAGTGCGTTGGCCGCTCGATCGCGATCGTCTGAAAGAACGCGTCTCTTCCTTTTGGAATCTGCCCCCTGATTACGAACCGGTTACCCGGTTCCCGATCAATCGCAAGTTCGAGTTCCTCATGAATCTCAACCGTTTCCAGCTGGTTCTCGATCTTGAAGTACCCCGATTCGGGGGACGCGGAGACCTGCGGCACAGATCCCGACTGCGACGCCGCCTCGATCCGAAGGACAACCAGGTTCTCATTGAACTGCAGCGCCCCGATCTCGGCTGCGTATCCGTAAGCCAGGTCGTCCCAGGACCAGCCCTCACCCAGTGGGACCTTGGAGAAAAGACGGTCATCTCCGACCAGATCACCCTCAATCTTGCGAATCCCTCGCTCTTTCAACTTGTCCGCCCACTCTTGGAAGACCGCTCTTGCGTCCCCTTTCGTCAGGTCTTGTGGATCAGGACTGGAGACCCTCGCACCGAGACTGGGATCTCCACTCCCCCGAACCACCAGATTGCCTTTGAGCGTTCCCTTCGAAATCGTTCCGTCGGTCAAGACGACGGTCCGGAACCGGTAGTCGAGCCCCAGCTTTTCCAATGCGGCTAAACCGGTCACCAGCTTCATGTTCGAAGCCGGCATCAGCAACTTGTTCGCATTCTGTTCGTAGAGGAGTTCTCCGCTATCGACCGACTGAACCTTGATGCCCCAGATGGCTCGCGAAAAGGCCGGGTCAGAAAAGAGCCGCTCCATCTGCTGACTGATCCGGTCACCTGAATCCGCTGCGTAAAGAGCCGGATAGAGAACGGCAAAGAGAAGTATAATTCCTAGTTTTCGAGCATACATAAAACAAAACCTCTAAAGCTCAGTCTTAGGTCAGGCAGTGCGTCTTCGACGCGCTGGCCGACTCCATTGTTCCCGCTTCGGGACCGGCTAGTATATACTCATGAAACGGAAGGATTTACAACGGCGAACGTGAGCGGATGATGCAGACCATCTACCGGCTGCCCTTCAGGTTACTGGGCATTCCGATACAACTCGATCTAACCTTTCTCCTCGTCCTTCCTCTGCTTGCCTGGCTGATCGGAAGTGAAATCGATCGCCTGAGTGAAGCCTTTGGACTTCGTGCCGTCGAAGGACGGACTGGGGGCGTTGTCGCGTCCTATCTCATCGGCTTTCTCTGTGCCCTCGGACTCTTCTTGAGTGTGCTAATCCACGAACTGGGACACTCCTTTGTCGGACAGAAGTTCCACCTCAAGATTCGCAGCATCACGCTCTGGATTCTCGGTGGGATGGCTCAGTTCGAAAGCATCCCCAGGAGGAAAGGAACTGAAGCCGTCATGGCGATGGCCGGTCCCGTCACCAGTCTGCTCGTGGGACTCGTTTCCTGGATCCTGCTTCGGGCTACTCCCGACGGCCTGCCTGCCCTCCAGTTTGTCTTCGCCTACCTGATGTTCATGAACTGGGTTCTGGCAGGTTTCAACCTTCTCCCGGCCCTCCCACTGGATGGCGGGAGGATCTTTCGCTCGCTACTGGCTCTAAAATTCTCGTTCGTCCGTGCGACCCAGATTGCTGCCGGCGTCAGCAAGATCCTGGCCATCTTCCTGGGCCTGTTCGGTCTCCTGGTCCAGAACTTCTGGATGATTCTTCTCGCTTTCTTTATC
>CP070717.1:4276760-4287723 GCA_020350445.1 Acidobacteriota bacterium
ACAGCCAGACGCACAAGTCTTCCGGAAAGTACGACTGGACCTTTAGGCCCATCCACGCGATGCTCGGAGGTATCGGACACGCACTCGTCTCAGCCGCCGAGGAAGCGATCTTCTTCCACTCATTGACCCGGTACTCGCAGCCCGATTTCCAGATCAAGGGACTCAATCCCCTGACGGAGCATTACTCAGTCTTCGGGCCGGAGGTGACGGAGGGCCCCGGACAGACACCGATCGGAGAACGAAACCGGGCCCTGATCGAGAAACTGAAGTGTTTTGATCGGATCATTGTCGCGGGACAAGCCAAGAGCCACTGTGTCGCCTGGACCATCCAGGACCTGCTGGATGATCCCGAAGTCAGTCGAAGCGGACTGGCCGAGAGGTTCTACCTGCTGGAGGACTGCACTTCCCCGGTTGTTGTTCCCGGGGTGATCGACTATTCAGAAGAAGCAGAGGCTGCCTTCAAACGATTTGCCTCCGCAGGGATGCGCATCGTGCGATCCACGACTCCGATGACTCTCTGGCCATAATTCGCCCGATTTGGAGACCCATTGTTGGACTTAATGGGGCCACTGATGGAGAATCGGTCGGCATGCCAACAACCAAAACGCTCATTATCGTCCTCGTCTGTCTAACCTCCCTTCTTCTCGGCGGCACGCCGGAGGAGCCATCAGATCCTGATGCAAACGACTACGCCAGGATCTCAGACCGGATTATCGATGCAGCTCTTGCAAATGAAGGGGCCTGGAAAAAGCTCGAATATCTGTGCGATCGCATTGGCAGTCGATTGGCCGGATCGGAGGGTCTGCGACAGGCCACCCTGTGGGCGGCTCGGACCATGCAGGCCGATGGCCTGGAGAACGTGCGAAGCGAGCCTGTGATGGTTCCCACCTGGGTCAGAGGACGGGAATGGGCCTCTATCCTGGGACCGATTCGCCGCGAACTGAGCATGCTCGGCCTGGGTGGAAGTTGTGGTACCGGTCCGGCTGGGATTCGAGCGGAAGTCGTTGTGGTCAGAGACTTCGAAGAGTTGGAGCAATTGGGTCAGGACCAGGTCAAAGGCAGGATTGTGGTCTATAACGCTCCCTGGGAGGGCTACGGAAAGACCGTTCGTTACCGGTCCAGCGGCGCATCCCGTGCTGCAGAATTCGGAGCCGTTGCGGTGCTGGTTCGCTCAGTCACACCCACCAGCCTTCAGACCCCGCATACCGGCGCTCTGAACTACGCTGAAGGAATCCCCCAGATCCCGGCAGCGGCCATCACAATCGAAAACGCCGAACTGCTCTCCCGATTGACGGCTTCAGGTGAACCGGTAACGGTTGAACTCTATATGGAGGCTGAAACGAGGGCTGAGACGGAATCAGCCAACGTGATCGGAGAACTCGTCGGTTCGGAACTCCCTGAAGAGGTCGTCGTCATCGGCGGACACATCGACTCATGGGATGTGGGACAGGGCGCCCACGATGATGGGGGAGGGGTGGCGGTTTCGATGGAAGTCCTCAAGCTGCTCAAAGATCTCGACCTTCGTCCCCGCAGAACGATTAGAGCCGTTCTATTTACCAACGAAGAAAACGGCCTGCGAGGAGGAAGAGCCTATGCCGACCGCGTGAAAGACGTGATCGAAGACCATGTCGCTGCCATCGAAATGGATGCCGGAGCGGAAGAACCCGTAGGCTTCGGCCTGGGATTCAGAGGCACGTCGGTCAGTCCCGAACAACGTGAACGGGCTCTCACCGCTGTCCAGCAGATCGGTCGCCTCCTGGCACGGGTCGGAACCGATGAAGTGCAGCCTGGCGGCGGTGGTGCCGATATTGGCCCAATCATGAGGCTTGGAGTTCCCGGGCTGGGCCTCAGGACGGTGGGAACCCATTATTTCGACTGGCACCATACCCATGCCGACACGCTGGACAAGGTCAGGCCCGAGGATTTGAGAGCCAGCCTGGCTTCCATCGCAGTGATGAGCTTCATCCTGGCCGATATGCCGGGACGCCTCGCACCGTAATCCGTGCTGGAGCCGGAGGCCGATCCAGGGGATTCCGCTGCCTTCTCTAACGGCCTCTCCGATCTTCGAAGAAGCGGCGCAGAATAAGACGGGACTCCTCGGCCTGGATTCCTTCGACGACCTTCACGTTGTGGTTGAACAGCCCTTCATCGAGTAGAGAGGCCTTCGAGACGACTGCTCCGCTCTTCTCATCCCGGGTTCCGAACACCACGGTCGATATCCGGGCCCAGACCAGGGCTCCAGCACACATCGCACAGGGTTCCACAGTCGTGAACAACACCAGGCCATTGAGGCGGTAGTTTCCCAGCTTTCGGCCGCATTCGCGCAAAACGAGCACCTCGCAGTGAGCGGTTGGATCGTTCAGCTGGATACTGCGATTGTGATCGGCCGCTATCAGTTCTCCATCGAGAACGGCGGCAGCTCCGATCGGAACCTCACCTTCCGCATAGGCCTTGGCCGCCTGGTCGAGAGCCACACCCATCCAGTGCTGCAGTTCCTCTTCCGACATGGCTTCAGTAGTCATCGTAGACGACGTTTCCTCCCTGATCTCTCAACATCCTGCAAAGGGGACAATCATCTTCCAAGAGATCGTTCGGGTCAAATTCCTCAACCCTCCTTTCGATCTCGTCCTCAGAGGGGTGATCGAGGTGAATCAGATTGAACTTGCCGACCCGGCTGATGACCGCTTCTTCGCCAAAGATTTCCTTGAGTTCTGCATCGCTCTCAACGGTGTCGGGTTGTTTAAACATGGTCCAAGATTCCTGCATTTTTCTTCTCCTTGCCCCTAATAACGGCTGACTTCGAAAAAGTGCGAACTCAGACCAGCTTTTTTCGGCAGAAAGGAGCTTAAGAAGGGATATTTGAACAGGAATGGAAATCAGGCCCGACTCGTTGGGATCGATAAGGACTAGTCCACACCGACAATCTGAAATGACCGATCGACACGGACTCTCTGATCGGTCAGGCGATCGTGGACTTCCACTTCGGCCTGATAGGTTCCAGGCTCCAACTCGTCGATCGCGATCGACTTGACGAAGACAACGCGGCGCCCGGAGAAATACTGAATCGATTCGCCCGATGTGTCGTTGGTCTGCCGAAGGATTTTCCCCTCGGAAATGACACGGTAGGAGATGTCAAGAGAGGGATTCAACGTCGTCTGGTCGATGCCAAAGTTGTAGACCTGCAGATAAAACCCCAGGGGAAGCTCCGGAGCGAACTTGCTCTCGAGATTCGGAACCACTTTGACGTCTCCAATGACGAACATCTCATCCCGCTCGGGCACGGCATCAAGCGCGAGCAGATACTGCGAAAGAATCACTGAACTCGTCTGCAGGGTGTCACCTTCGAATTTTGGGGGAGCAATCGCCCTGCGCTGGACGCCCACCTGCTGGCTGTTGAGATCCTTCACGATCAAATCCAGCTTGTATCGCATCCGGGCATCTACGGGGATGATCCGCTGATAAACGGACTGCTTCAAAAGCCCCTGCTCAAACTGTTCTGAACGGTAGGAGACAACCAGGTCGTCTTCAAACTCATTCACAACCCGGTTGGACATGCTGGTGACTATTCCATAGACGGCGACCCTCGCCGTCTGGAAATTCCCGTCGGTCTTGAAACTCAAATTCTTGTTTGGCACCTGGAACGTCACGGGTACCAGTACCTGTCGGTCATTCAGACGGAAGTAGTCTTCTCTCACCTGAATGGGAAGAGAGGCATAGCCGACATTGACAGAAACCATCTCCTTCAAATCCTGGTACTTGAGTTCGAGCGGCCGCTGCACCTGTGCGTAGGTTTCGTAGCGGTTGAAGGGATTGTCCCGGGCCGTCTCAACCATCATCGGGTAGTGGTCTCGATTACCCGGGGAGAAATACGGCCGGTCGGCCTTTGTCGCCAAACCCATCCCCTCAGCAAGGGTCGCACCCCCGCCAGGAACATACAACATGGCGTCCTTCTCCTCGGGACGCAGAGCCAGCCGGTATTCTCCGCTGAGACTGGGATCCACGAACTCGAGCACGATATCGTTCCCCATCCCCTCGATGAACCGATACCGCCAGACTTCGAAGGGAAACGTCGTCGTGCTGCCCCCTCCTTCACTCAACGGCCTTTCATAGTGGCCGCCAGCCGGATGGGATTCGATCTCGGCGGGTTCGCCGTGAATGATGTAGATCCGGCCTCGATCACTCTTCCAACCCGGAAGTCCGGCACTGAACCGCTCATTGGCAAAAGCAATCCGCCGGTAATGTTCAGCCTTGAACTCGTTCTCAGACGTCATGGGACTCGGATCGCGGCGGAACCAGAACTGCTCGATGAACTGCTCCTTTTCGTCGCCCGTTGTCAGCGACTCGAAGACCTCGCGTTCCTCTTCGGTAATGATGTGAATCACATCTTCATCCAGCCACTTCCGGAAGTAGTCGGCAGACTCCTCCTGTGCAAGTGCGGACTGATCCGACCGTTCCTGGGCCAAAACCGGGGTCCAGTGAAGGGCCAGCGTCAGAAAGATGAATGGAAGGTAACGTCGCATTGTCATAAAAAGCCTGGAAGTTCGAGTTCGAACCGACTCAGAACAGAGACGATTATATACCAACCCCGCGATTGCTCCGCCCGGGGGAAACCCGGTAACATTCGGTCTACATTCTAAATTCTGCCCGAGTGAGTTATCCTCGACCCCTCTGGAGCATCGATATGCGAAGATTCTGGCAATACTTGATCCTGACAGCCGCCCTTCTGCTTTGGGTAGCACTGACCGGAGGAATCAGTCTGTTCATTGAGAGCCGATGGTTCGACTCTCTCGGCTTCTGGAGCGTCTTCCGGACCTCGGTTTCAGCTCGCTTCACCTTCTTTCTTGCCGGGTTCCTCATAAGCCTCAGCGTGCTGAGCTTGAACAACTGGCTTTCCTTCCGCAGTCCTGGAGGTACCTACTGGTTCAAGCCTGAATTTGCCGAACTGGCGGGGAAAAGCGCCAGAGGGCTGTTCCTTCTAGTCTCAGTCGGCCTCTCGTTCATTACGGGCATCGTCCTTCAGACCAAGTGGATGATGATGCTGCAGTATCTTCACCAGGTCCCCGCCGGACGGGTCGATTCAATCTTCGGCTTCGACCTCTCGTTCTATTTCTTTTCCCTGCCCGTCTACGAACTCGCCGTGAACTACGCGATGGCCGTGCTGCTGATTTCGCTGGTCATGTCAGCCGTGAACTATTTCCTGCACGGGCACCTCGGTTTCGAGGATCGGTTTCGCCTGACGGGATATGCCCGCCGCCACCTCACCATCCTCATTTCGGCAGTCTTCTTCCTGCTGGGCTTACGGTTCTGGCTTCAGCGATTCTCGATCATGTACAGCCGGGACGGGGTAGTCTTCGGTCCCGGGTACACCGACATCCATGCCTGGATTCCCTGCTTCTGGCTGCTGACCCTGCTTGCTCTGGTCACAGGCTTCCTCTTCCTGATTTCGCTCACGGCAAAAACGTTGAAACTCGCAACGGCAACCGGATTGGGTTTTGTCGTCTGTTACCTGGGTCTGAACATCTACCCCGCAGTCCTGCAGACCTTCATCGTCGCGCCGAATGAAATCCAGAAAGAACAACCCTATATCCGGAACCACATTGACGCGACGCTGGAAGCCTACAATCTCGACAAAATCGAAGTTCATGATTTCGCCCATGACAGCCGCCTCACGGAATCGGATCTCCGGAAGAACGATACGACCTTGCGCAATATTCGACTCTGGGACTGGCGACCGCTCAAAGACGCCTACGGGCAACTGCAATCAATCCGCCTCTACTATGAATTCGAAGATGCCGATGTGGGGCGATATGTCATCAATGACCAATATCGACAGGTCATGCTTTCAGCCCGTGAACTCGATTTCAGCAAGATCAGTGAAAGTGCCCAGAACTGGATCAACCAGCACTTTCAGTACACTCACGGCCAGGGACTCTGTATGAGCCCTGTCAATGAGGTCACGTCGGAAGGGTTGCCCGAATTCTTCATCAAGGATATCCCTCCTCGATCCAGCATCGATCTCGGCGTTTCACGACCGGAAATCTATTTCGGGGAAAAGACCGATTACCCGGTGTTCGTTCGCACCGAACTCGAGGAATTCGACTACCCTCTGGGCGATCAGAACGCAACGACGACCTATCAGGCTGAAAGGGGTATCCCGATCGACTCCTTCTTAATGCGCCTGATGTTCAGCTGGGAACTGGGCATCTATCAGATCCTATTTACAGGGAACTTCAACGAAGACAGCCGGGTCCTACTACACCGACGAATCCAGGACCGTGTGCCGCGTCTGGCCCCGTTTCTGAGCTACGACGAAGACCCCTACCTCGTCGTTGACGGAGGGCGCCTGCTCTGGGTGATCGATGCTTACACGACGACCGATCGTTACCCCTACTCTGAACCCTTCCCTGACCGGCAGACAGCACACTTCAACTACATCAGGAACTCGGTCAAGGTTGTCGTCGATGCCTACCTCGGAGATGTGACCTTTTACGTTGTCGACCCTGCGGATCCGATCATCCGGACCTATACGAGCATCTTTCCCGAGCTGTTTCGATCCCTGGACGACATGCCTGCCTCGCTGAGGAACCATATCCGCTACCCGGTTGATCTATTCGATGTGCAGCGCCATGTGTACGGCCGCTATCACATGACGGATCCCACCGTCTTTTACAACCAGGAAGATGTCTGGGAAGTTCCCACCGAGATCTACCGCGGAAACGAGCAGGTCATGGAGAGTTACTACGTGATCATGAGTCTTCCCGGGTCTCCACAGGAAGAATTCATTCTCATGATCCCCTTCACGCCTCGAAACAAGAACAACATGGTGGCCTGGCTGGCAGCCCGATCGGATGGTGAGAATTACGGGAAGTTGGTCCTCTATCAGTTTCCCAAACAGGAACTGACCTATGGCCCGATGCAGATTGAAGCCCGCATCGACCAGAACCCTGAGATCTCCCAACTTATCACGCTCTGGAGCCAGAAAGGGTCCCGGGTGATCCGAGGCAATCTTCTGGTCATCCCCATTGAAGAATCGCTGTTGTACGTCGAACCCCTGTATCTGCAGGCGGAGAAAAGCGAGATACCTGAACTGACACGGATCATCGTCGTCTATGAAGGTCAGGTCACGCTCAGTGAAACACTCGAAGGAGCATTGACGAAGGCCATTCTAGGAGTGGATCCAGGGGTCGTACCCGAACTCATGCCCGACCTGACTTCTTCCGGACCGGCTATCGCTGCACCCGGGTCCGAATCACTCGAAAGGTTGATCCAGGAGGCCCTGGACCATTACCGGCAAAGCCAGCGTCTGCTCAGGGAAGGTAACTGGAGTGGTTACGGCGAGGAACAGAAGAAGTTGGCAGAGGTCCTGGAACGCCTCTCCCAACTTAATTCCGTTTCGAATCAGTAGCGCTGCATCAGCGGGTCGACTTCGAGAGCCCAGGCGTTGATACCGCCGGTCATGTTGAACACATTCTCGAAACCGATCTGCTTCAAATACTGCGCCAGGTACATACTGCGGATTCCGTGGTGGCAGTAACAGATCGTCTTCTGCCCTGGATCGAGAGTCAGGTCGTCTCCTGGAACCACCTTGGAGAGGGGCAAATGAACCGCCCCCTCAATCCGGCAGATCGCCACTTCGGAATCTTCACGCACATCTATCAGCTGAACCGGACCTGAAGCGCGCATCTCGGCGACTTCAGCCGGGGAAACTTCACGAACCATGTCTTTTTGTAGATAGAAACGAGGCTAAGCTTTGAACGATTCCCCGCACCCACAGGTCGAGGTCACATTGGGGTTGTTGAAGTGGAACCCAGAGCCCTGAGACGTTTCGATAAAGTCGATCTCGGTGCCGTCCAGATAGATTATGCTCTGCTCATCGACAAGAACCTCGAAACCATCGACGTTCACCACCGGGTCCCCTTCAACCTGCTCTCGCTCGAGCTTCATACCATACTGAAAGCCGGAACAGCCTCCCCCCATAACTGATACCCGAATCCCACGAATGGCCTCGGCATCTTTCTGGGCTGCAATCGCTTCCTTTACCTTGTCTACAGCTTTTTCAGTCAGAGTCAACATTATCGAATTATCTCCTTCCCACCCAATGATGAGACGACCGCAGGATCGGTTTCAATTATTGTCAGCCGCCGATGTAGGACATCGTCCGGGAAGGTGCCCGAAAGTCCGGTTCATTGATTCGATGCCCGGGTTCCTTCTTGAGAGTGACCTCGACGACGAAGTCGGCGATCTCCTGATCAGAGGCTCCACTGCGCAGCAACGTCTTGATGTCGTGCTCCACATGGGAAAAAAGGCAGGTGCGGATCTTGCCGTCCGCAGTGATTCGAATGCGGGAGCATTCTCCACAGAATGGTCTGGAAACAGGGGTGATCAAGCCGACTCCCCCACCTGCGTCGGCAAACGTGAAATTCTTCGAAGTCTCACTGGAATTGGCCGGCTCACGGGGTATCAGCTCAAAATGTGGACTGATCGTTTCGAGGATCTCCGCCCCGGTAACCACCTTTTCCCGCTGCCATCCTTCATCCTCGTCGATCGGCATAAACTCAATGAAACGGACATCAATGCGCTGCTGCCAGGCGAATTGAACAAAGTCGAGAATCTCGTCGTCATTGACGCCACGAACCACTACGCAGTTGACCTTGACCGGTCTCAACCCGGCCTCCCGGGCCGCCGAAATGCTCCGCAGGACTTTCTCGAAATCGCGGCTTCGCGTGATCTCGAAGAACCGGTCCGGCCTCAGGGAATCGAGTGAGATCGTCACCCTCTGCAACCCGGCCTTCCTGAGCACATCAACCCGTTCATACAGGTTGAAGCCGTTCGTCGTCAGCGCCAGGTCCTCAACCCCGGGGATGCCTGCCAGCCGGGAAATCAGGTCCGGAAGCCCCTTGCGCAGCATCGGTTCCCCCCCGGTCACGCGAATTTTCCGAATTCCCAGCCCAACCAGGATAGAGGACAAGCGCTCTATCTCTTCATAGGAGAGCAGCTTTCCCCGTTCGACGTAGTTCACGCCCCTGGCGGTCTTGCAGTAGGTACAACGAAAGTTGCAGCGGTCCGTAATCGAAACGCGGAGATCTGAGATTTCTCGACCGTAACTATCCTTCAGCACAGGTCCGTTTATCTTAGAGAAAGCCGGGACTTCAGTGCAAATAGAGATTAAAAGCCGGGATGCACCCTCGAAGACCTTTTCCTTCCTCTACTTCTCCACCGTGGGTGGGACCGCCGACTGCAGTCTCAGGTCCATGGTTCCGAACAGTTCCTGGCCTATGATCCCGCGATCCGAAGTCACCCGAATGTAGCCTCCGGCCTGGTTGGCACTTTCTGAGACCAATTCGGTCAGGACTTGGGAGAGCCGGTCACCAGCGGCCAGTGACAGGTTCTTTGTACCTTTGAGCTCCCCTTCCGAGGAAAAGACCTCGAGTTTGACTTCAGCCGTCTCTGCATTGGGGTTGAACAGAGCTACACCCGTGAAAAACTGCCCGAGGTTGGCCACATGCCCGAAGATCGCCTCCTGGAACGGCTGGCTCTGCAGCGGGAGTGCCGCCCCAAATTTGAGGGTATCCGGATCTCCAAACAGCACATCACCGATCACCCCCGGGCCATCGATCCGGATCTCCAGGGAACCGACGAGCGGAACACTGCTGGGCGAGGATCCGGACTGCGGCACACTGTCGATCGGAAGCAGGGCCGAAGGATCGAACTGCACGGACTGACCGGGTGACAGTTGCAGTGGACTGGCTTCCAGAGCCCCTCCACCGCCCTGGGGCAGGAAGCGCAAACCGACAGTTCGATCAAACTCACTGGTATTGATCAGGCTGACATTTGTAAAGACCGTTTCAGCGATCGCCATCTGAGCCGAATACAGCTTTCTCGTTGCCCCACTGGGAAGACCGTTAACTCCGATCAGCGTTCCCGATTCCAACAGCCGGATCAGTTCGAACCCGACAACTCCCTCACCTTCTGTGACAACGACGCGGAGATAGCCCAAGGGCAGTTCGGCGACGTCGAACAGTTCACTCAACCGCTCGAACAGCACACCTTTGGAATTCAGTTCACGGTCGACCGCAAGCCGTTCACGGGAACTGCTGCCGGTGGACTCCAGAGGCACGAACTCAATGGTCATCTGCACTGGTCCGACGCCCGGATTCGCGACACTGATCCACGTCCCACTGGCCTGTCCCAGTACGGCGGCTGGGCCCTCGAATACCCGGGGGAAGTACAGGAGTCTCGAGGCCGACTGCACCGCGGTTGCGCCATCCAACTGCCTCAACTCGAAGTCCCCAAACTGCGTGAAACTCCCAACCGACGGGGGCTCTCCGTCACTGGAGGTCAACTTCAGTTCAATCCATCCACTCTGAGGATCGGTCGGGGCAATTCCAAAGATCTCGCCTCCCAGACGCGCCCACTGGCGTCCCGGCGGCAATTCGACGAGCCTCGGATTCTCAGGGAATTCCAGGAGGCTTCCCGAGGGGGACCACGCAGTGAACTCCATTTCGAGGTTCGAGGCAACGCGGTTGACAACGGCAATGGCTGTAAAGAACTGGCTGTCGCCCTGAAAGAAGGGAAACTGCAGCCCGTAGGAGTCCGGCACCAGGGTGAACTCTGCGGTCTGCTGAGCTTCGATCTCACTCAATTGAAGCGGGATGCGCCGGTACCGGTTCGTCAACCATCGCCCCAATTGGACAGTACCCGCCGCTGCGGCCGAGTCACCCCCGTACCCCCCGGGAATGATCTGATAGGCCTCGATCCCCGATGGATTCATCTCGGCGACAAACCTTCGAGCCGGCCCGCCTCCGAACATGAACCTGCGGTCAGAGTCCGCTCGTGCTGAATGGCCTGAAGCGTCGACCGTTTCATACCCTCCCGAGCGCCCAACACCCTGGAGCTGCTCCGAGAGGTGTTCCCACCCTCCAGCGGCTGGCACATTGAAGTCTCCGCCGAGCGAATGATTGAA
>CP070717.1:4287823-4296263 GCA_020350445.1 Acidobacteriota bacterium
AGCTGGTGAAAACCCCTTCCTGATCAACGGGAGCGACGAGAACCCGTTTTTTATTTTTGAAGATGATTGAGAAGGAAATCCATTCCGAGTTGGGGGAGTTAAGAAATGAAGAAGCGAATAGCGATAATTTCATTGTTGTTGCTTCTGTTGCTTTCGGCGGTTGCTGTAGCTCAACGTCCAATGGATGAGCAAGCAAAGCTTCGTTTCGCTGCGACTCAGCACGAAATTATTAGCATCCTGATTGAAGAAGGTGAATTTGACAGGGTCCTGCCCGAATTCCGCAAGATTGTGAATTTGGGACTGCAGGACGAGCGATTGGTGGTCCAGGAAGTTGGCGTCGTGACGAACGGACTAATGGTACTGGATGCCTTTTCGACAGCACACCAAATCATCGATGAATTCCTTCCCTTGGCCAAGGAACGCGAAAACCAATTCACGTTGCTAATGATCAAGGGGAAGGTCTTCAAGCAGGAAGGACGCTTGAAGGACGCTGTCAAGATGTATCGACAGGCGCAGGAACTCAACGATTAGCTTCGAAAAGTCTGACTTTTCAAGCGCTTTAAGGTTCAAATGTTGGGGCGTCGTGGGTAATTGACCTGCGGCGCCCCTCTTCTTTTGCCAAAACCCAGCCCACATCCCCAGAGGAATCACCCGCCTGTGGTTGAAACGTCAGAAAGGGCTCCCACCCAGTTCCATAAGGGGGGTATCAAAGGAGTGCTGAAATTCTCAGGGGAGTTCGAGCGGCCGATCGGTCCCAACCGATTCAGCCGCCCCAGTCTTCAATAAGACGGAATACCGACCTCCCGACTTAGGGATTATTCGGAGAGCCCACCGAACTGCTCTCCTCCTCCCGGCGCCGCTTCTCGAGCAGTTCCCTCTGCTCCTCTTCCTTCTTATTGATGAAATCGTACCCGTGGCGTAATGCCCGTTTGAAATCCAGGGTCAATTCTGCAATGGTCGGAAGTGTCCGGACAACGCTCGGGGTAATAAAGATCACCAGTTCACGACGCCTGGCCGTTCTATCCGTCTGCCCAAACAAGGCCCCGAGGATCGGGATGTCTCCGAGCAGTGGGACACGACTCTTGGAGATACTGGAAGAATCGGTCATCAACCCGGCAATGCCCACCGTCTGCCCGTCCTGAACAATGAAGGAACTTTGGACATAAGTTCGGTTGATTGTCGGAGTCAATGCGGGACCAGTCGCATCGCTGACCTCGAGTACAACGTCCATGGTGACCACACCACTGGCCGAAACCCTTGGAACGATCAGCAGGGTTGTACCGGTCGGACGAAACTGAATGGAGTTGACGAAGTTTGTCGTTCCGGACTGCAAGGGGTTACCGAAGGAAGCCGATGTAACCGGGACTTCCGCACCGATATTTATCGAGGCTGGCGTACCGTCCAAAGCCAGAACCCGTGGAGCGTCGAGTACCTCGACATTCGTCTTGGCCCTCAGAGCGTTGATCGTAGCCAACAATTCGCGCTCCATCCCAATAATCGCCCGAGTGCTCAGGCTAAAGGCCCCCCCGGTACTCCCCTCCCCTGGGGCTGAAATCGCACCGGCTGTCGCGGGTCCCTCAGCTGTGCCCCGTTGCTGTAAAAAGGCCGAAACGCCAAAACTCAGTTCATCCCTGAGCTCTACACCGAAGATCCTCGCCTCGATCATTACCTGGCGCGGAAGGGTATCCAGTTGACGCACGGTATCGAGGATGAACTGGATGTCAGCCTCGGTGCCCTGGATAATCAGCGAGTTGTTGAATTCGTTGACTACGATTTTGACGTTTCCGGCATAGATCGCGGTAATGTTGGAATAGGAACTTTTGTTGAACTGCGGTCCAAGCTCCCGCATCCCAAGACCCCCACCGCCACCAAAGCCGCCGCCATAGCCACCACCGTAGCCGCCACCATAGCCACCGCCATAACCACCGCCATAGCCGCCGCCATAGTTACCGCCATAGCCACCGCCGTAGCCACCGCCGCCATAGCCACCACCGTATCGACTACTGCCATAGCCGCCACCACCTCGGACAAAACCAGCCTCCCGCCCAACTCCCTGAGACTGTCCCAGGGCTCCGGCCTGGCCTCGTTGGGTACCGCCGGCACCGTTGAGGACCTCCCCCGTTTCACTCGAAGGCAGCCCCATGCCATCCTGGTACAGCTCACCCAGGATCATCGCAATCTGAACGGCGGTGCTCCTCTCCACGTTGTAGACATAGGTCTTCTGATTCGAAGATGACGAAGGGGCATCCAGCTTCGTCAACCAGCTTTTCACCTCCTGGAAGACGGCAGCAGACCTGGTCACAACCAGGATACTGTTCAGTCGCTCAATAGCTACAATCCGGACACCCGTAGCCGTATCGCCGGGGGCAAAGATCTTCCCCAGGTCTTCCGCCACATCCGTCGCCTGGTTGTAGCGAATCGGGATCAGATCGACTGAATTCACCTGGAAGTATTGGGTGTCGAGGATATTGACAAGATTCAGGACCTGTTCGACATTGTCAGGGTAGTCGGTCAACAGAAGCATGTTCGCCGGCTGAAAGTCGACGACGGTTGCTCCGGGAGAAAGGAACGCCTGGGCCATCTGGATCATCTGATCCGATGGGAAATAGTGGAGAGGGATGATGTAGGTAATGACCCCCTCTTCATTCAATTTGTATGAACTGGTCTGTTCAGAGATATGGACAACTTCCGGCGCTTCAACTGAAGACTGCCCAGAACCTGGGGCCGGCGTACTACCTGCCGCTCCCTCCGGAGCAGGCCCCGACTGAGGTTCGGTTCCCGGGGGCGTAGTGCTCTCTTCACTTTCAGTCGCCGGCGATTCCTCCTGCCCCCCCTCTTCACTCACCTCAGCACTTTGGGACTGGGACATCAGGACTTGATGAGGGATCGAAGGACTCTCATTGATCGGCAGGATCACATACATGTCCTCCTGCTTGATGATGGCCTGGCCATTCATCTTCAGCAGGCGTTCCAAAACACCAAACAGCTCGTCCCGAGGGACTTCCCGCATTGTGAAGATGCTTACCGTCCCGTCAACCTGGGGATCGATGACGTAGGAGAGGCCCAGTTCCTGCATGATCGAGTTAATGACTCGATCAATCGGGGCATCCTTAAAGTTAAACTTGATCCCGGGACCCGACACTATGTTCGAGGTTCCGTTCGCTCCACCGTTCGATATTGGAGCGCCAAACGAGGTATTCGTCTCACCAACACTTCCACCGGTCCCGACCAATGCGGACCCAGACTGCTGAACTCTCCCCGCCGAGGCGGGAGTCTGAGACGGTACGGCTCGTGCACCACTCGGGTTCACAGTCCGCCGCGGTGGTGCAGATTGCCCGGCAACCGGAACAACACCTCCACCGATCACTGCTCCAGCTGCATTTTGTCCGGTCGTGCCAGCCTCCTGGAGAAAAGCGACCACTGGAGCTGCTGTGACACTCGAAAGAATGCCGCTGAGAAAGATCACAAAGAAAGAAGCGATTATCGACTTCATCATTATCCTTAAGCTTGCGTTGTACTTCCGATCACGCTGCCTCATCGTTCCTGAGGTCTGTCCACCTGAGGGATAATTGCGCCGGAGGCTGCAATCGCCGACGAAACACCGTCATCGACGGGCCGGTTAGGTATTGGTCGCCCTGACCGCCCTAGACGGCTCTGTGGAGAAGGCCCGCCCCTCCCCACTCGCCCTCGCACTGCGGGACCAGCAGCCGGCACACCTTGCCCAGCTCGTCCCCCCTCCTCGGCACCCGGTTCTGTTGTCGTCGCTTCAACGGCCGCCACTCGCGATCCAATCCGAATGATATTGACTGCAGCCGTGTTCGAGGGGGCCCTTCCTGCCCGCTGAGGTGGGGTTGCATCCATCATATCGATGACTTCCACCGAGTCATTCCACTTCAAGGTCACCGTGGATTCAGTAATTTCGGCCACAGCATAACCCTGAACCATATCGCCCATCCCAACCGTCAGCGGGGATCCCTGGGCCTTGGAGGATTCAAAGACTGTCATGAACGCCCTAATTTGCCCACCCAGCGTGGCCGCCCCGTTCATTTCGGGACGCTTCGGAAACTCCGGGGCTTCCTCCACTGCTTCCGCTTCCTGATCCTCATCCGCTTCAGGACGCCGCTCGGGACTGAAGAGGTTGCGATCTGCGATCACAAAGAAGTCGTGAAACAAGGTGTCCTGTGCGCCAGTTTCAGGAATCGCCGGCATTCCTTCCGCAGAGGTGGTGCCTCTGACCTGGGCCACCATCCCTTCCAGGCTTTCTTCCGCTTCAAAACCGCGCCAGTTGGAAACCAGGGACCAGGCCATGACCAGAATCCCCAGCAAAACCAGGACATTAATAAATAGAATTCGTCGTGCAACCATGACAAATATCAACCAAACATTAGATGCACTCAGCTTTCAGAAAGCCGAATAAAGCCGGAAACATTCATCCGGGGTTGGAGCCGCATTTTATTCCGAACACGGAATACGTTCATGAAAAAGTCATCCACCAACAGGAACTTCTGATGCATCGAGATCGCTTCCATGAAGTTGGCGAGCTCCACCATGCCACTCTGGAGGTTAATCTGAACCGTAATCTTTGAATACCTCTCGCCGACCTTTGTTGCTTGCAGAGGGGTACTTCTGGAGATCGTCACTCCATTCTGCTCCGCAAGGCTTCTCACCATGTTCTCCAATTGATTCTGCGCAATCGAAGCATTGACAGCATCCAAAAGCAGGACCCGATAGCCCTGCAGTTCCCCATCAACCTCTGACAAAGCCCGCAGGTAGTCATCCTGGCCTCGGATCGCCTTCACCGACTGAGCGAGCATCCTCTCCTTCTGCGCCAAATCCTGTTCGACCTGAGAAACCGAATCGTAAAAAGGAAGCATGACGTAGACGATCAGGATGACCAGAACGGCGAATCCCCCACCGAACACCAGTACACGTCTATCTCGTTTTGACAGCTTCTTCATTTCTTAACCGTCGCCGTAAAATTGAAACGATCCTTCCCGCCGCTGCGGGCATCCTGTGTAATCCAGTTAGTCTTTACATCCTCCAGGTAAGGTGACTCGAGCAGTAGGGGCAACAAACCTGAGGCCTGGTCGGAATAACCCTGCATTGTCACCCGGTCTCCCTGAATCTGAAAATTCTGCAAATAAGTCTCCTCCGGAATCCTCTCCGTGAGATCCTTCAGAATCAGCAGGGCCCCCTGTCGGTCCTGCAGCAAATCAGCGAGGTCGGTCAATTCCTTCTCCCGGGCAGCCACCTGTTCTCTCAGCCGCAGAGCCTGATCCACCTGAGGCTGAAGCAATGCAATCTCTGCATCGACCTTCTCTACAAGTCGCTGTTTCTGAAAGAAATCCCTCGTAAACAGCCCTCCCGCCAAAACAAGAAGGAGCCCAACAAGCAGAAACGTGGGCACCAGGCTCGGCTGTCCCCCGACAAAGCGCTTTTCCTTCGGAATCAGGTTATGACTGCGTTTCGATTCCTTCATGCGCGAAATCGCGAGGCCCACCGCCGGCATCATCGCATCTCGTTCCGCCTTGAGGCCCTGCAAGAAGTTGAGCTTGAGCCCCTTTGTCAGAATCGCGACATCTTCGGTCCGTTCCTTCAGTGCTCCGGATACTTCTCCAGCACACTCCCCCGTCAGATAGATCTTCGAGAATTCCTTGATTGGATCAACCAGACCAGAAACAAAGGATGCCGCCTCGGTCAGCAAAAAATCGACATCGGGGAGCTCTGAATACTCGACTGAATCTGTAAAAATCTGCCGGTCTGAGGTCAGAACAATGAATTCCGTACTCGTCGGCCCGCACCGCAGAATCAACGCGGCAGCCTCGTTGGGGTGGCCATCCAAGTGAGCATGTAGCACCTGATGCAATCCCCAGCTCGCATATCCAATCTGAGCCGGATAGATTCCGAGTTCCTTGAACAGCTCAAGAAGCTCCTCGACTTCCTCTGGGCGGGCCATGATGACCTGAATAAGCAGTTGCTTCGAAGCTTCATCACGCTTCAAGACCAGGTGGTCAAAGTAGGACGCGCCCTCTTCCAAAGGTTCCAGCTTATCGACCTGGAACTCCAGGACCTGATCCAGGTTCTCTTCGACCTCGAGAGGAAGCTGCAGTTCCCGCACAATGACACTACTTCGCGGCAGACACACAAAGACGTTTTCGCGATTGAAACCGTTTCCCGATAGAAACTCCTCGACTCGCCGAATCAACTCGGGACGCGGCAGATCGCGAAACGCCGGAATCCTCAAATGGCTCGCAACGGCATACTCCTTGATCCCTCTCTTGACCGAGACAAGGACGAGTGCATCAACCGTGACTTCCACACCTAATGCTGAATCCAGACTTATCATTTCAAAAACTTGAGAACCGACTCTTCAGTCTCTCTAAAGCTCCACATTGGCTTCGTTCCAGTAAAGAACGGCATACCCTTTTGGACCAGTCCCATCTACCCGGATAACCGCACGAATCCGGCTCACCACATTGGAGCCACCGACCCGGCCCAGGCTGTTGATCGTGTACACGTTAGATCTCAAAACTGCCAGAAAACCCATCATTTCGCCACTAATCCCAGGAATCCGCTCAGAGATCTGACTGATATCCCTCAAGGGGGTCTGGCTTCTCAGATCTTCTATCATCAAAGCGGTCGAGTAGTCCAATCCAGGGATAGCAGCCAGCACTGGAACCGGAGCCGAGTTGGCATTGATCCGGTTCACATTCGAAAACGTTGTGAAGTAGTTCTGCAGGCCGTAAAGCTCGATCCGGTCACCGTTTTCAGTCAGGCTCTTCCGCCCGTAATAAATCTGCGGTGTCACCCCCCTAACCAACAACAGCTCCTCGGGAAGATCAAAAAAGCTGTTCTTGATACGGTAAGGCTGCGGGAGAGAAGAATAGAACTCTGATTCAGCCCCAAAATCATGGGGGAATTCATCCGGGTCCCGCCAATCAGCAATCGACTCCGTGATCTCATCGGCCACTTCACCAGGAATCCCAATCATGATCATCAGATTAAACAGCAGGTGTTCTGGGGCAAAGTTCAGGTTGATCTTTCCCGACTCATCAATCAGCTCAACGTCCGCAGCACCAGAACCCAGATTGAGTGTTACCCTGCCCGTCAACGCTTCAGGCACCGCATCTAACTCGAGATTCTGCAATTGCTGGCTCTGTGCAAAAGCACTCTGCGACTCAAAGATCTTGTAAACGGCGTATTCGATTCCTGCCCGGGCCATGTAGTAGGACTGCTTCTGAACGATCACGTTTCGAGCTGCATCGACCTCGGTGCGAATCGACGCTGAAAAGCTCAAAGCCAGCATGCTGACAGCCAGCACGATCCAGAGCACAACGATGAGGATTGCGCCTCGCTCTTCCCTCATATTAGTTAAAGATGCGGTCGCGACCGGCAAGTCTAACTCCGTCTCCTCTTTTCCCGATTTCATCAAAAGCCTACCGTCGGGTTCATCTGCCTTAATTGATCCGAAGCCACGGAACTGGCGTTGATCGGTATGATCACATTTCGATCGTTGTAACCGATACGAATGGCCTCCGGGACACTCAGCATCTCATCACCACTCCACCGAAGCAGCCAGGTATAATTCTGCGCTTGCGGGTCGAATCCATAATAGGAGAACTCCAGCGCCTCGACTGACTCGACCAGCGGCAGCGGCCGCCCAGACGGACTCCCGACCATGGCCAGAAAACTTTCCATCCCCGTGTACCGAGTCTCCATAGCCCCGAGATAGAAGTGGCCTAATTCATCCTGGGCCAGACCGTATCGCGTGACGGTCAGCCCCGGATTCTCCTGGAGAAAGAGGGGCGCAACGGTAACAAACGTAACCGATTCCGAATCCCCAAAGAACAGCGGGGCCTGCGCCATAGCGATCTGTTCGACCGGGTTGGCCGCCTCCTGGTTGAACGGAGAATTGAGAAAACCGCCAGTCGGCCTCACGGGATAGAGTGACCCGATCTGCCGTCGCAGTTGGTCGAATAGGACCCTCCGGCGCGCTTCCTCCTCCAACCGCTCCTGGCTCTTCTCATAGGAACTCAGAGAGAGACGAAGAGACGAGAAGACCATCCCAGCCAACAACGCCAGAATGGTGAATGCGACGATCAATTCGAGCAGGGTGAAACCCCGCTGACCGTATTTCTTCTTCACTCGCGGACTCCGAACAGCTGTTGAATCGGATCTATTCCCATGGGTCCCTGCCCCGGCCCGGGAAGGGTCGAAACAGCTTTGAGACATGCCGCCCGATAGATCTTCCCATAACGATCGTTTTTGAAATGAATATCGACGACGACGCTGAGCAACTCCATTCGCTGCTGATTCAGATCCAACTTGAGCCCCCGATCCTCCGGAGGTTCCCAATACTCCACATCCGCCGTATATGAAAAGTCCGAATCCAGATCACCCGCAAGGTTCGTTGGGCCAATGATCTCCTGATTGGTAAGAA
>CP070717.1:4296363-4302323 GCA_020350445.1 Acidobacteriota bacterium
AAACCCCGCATTCATGAAGAATACGAGACAGGCAGCCAGAACGACCCACAATGTATCCAATGCAACTTTGGTTTCCACACTCATTTTGGATCTCTACCCTTCCTTTACTAGTAATCTGATTTCAGAACCGGACCCATGGCCCGCTCTCTCCCTCGCAGAAAGGATTTGCAGTATCCGTACCAGACCGAAAGTGGGCTATTAATAAAATCACATCTCCTTTTTAATCCATAACTTAGAGGATTCTAGAAATTCCGCTGGCAACGACAAAAATGTCAAGACAACGGTTAAGAAGTGACAAAAATGTAGGGAAATTCAGCGAGACCGGCCAGGTCAGCCGGCGAGAGCCGAGTGTGGAAAAACGAAGGCCTCGGGGTTCAAAGCCATCCTGAATCAGCAAATCCGGGGTCAAATCGGACCGATCCGACATTTTTGTAGGCCGATCGATCCGATCCTTCAGATTTGTTGCGCTGCAACCGTCAACTCGAGAGCTTTTGCCGGACGAGGGCGTTGACGACCTTGCCGTCAGAAGCGCCCTTCAGCCGGGGCATGACGACCCGCATCACCGTTCCCATGTCCTTTGGACTCGAGGCACCCGTTTCGGCGATCGCTTCGTCGATGATCCGGCTGACCTCTTCTTCGGAAAGCTGGGCGGGAAGATAGTCCTGCAGGATTTCGAGTTCCATTTCCTCCTTTGCAGCCAGGTCCTCCCGACCGCCACTGCGATAACTCTCTATCGACTGGCGTCTCTGCTTGGCATAGCTGGTGATCACATCGATGACTTCGTCATCATTCAACTTGTAGTCCCGCCCCTTCGAGGTCCGGAGTTCGACCTCTTTCTCCAGAACCCTCGAATTGACCATTCGTAAGACACTCAGGCGTTCCTTCTCACCCGCCTTGAGCGCTTTCTTGATATCTGAAGAAATCTGTTCTTTTAAACTCATAATCCCACCAATTATCAGGTCGCCGGATCCTTGGCAAGCAGGAATTCGGTGCTAAGTGCTCCCGCCCGAGTCGGCGAACTGCAACAGTCAGAACTCGATTACAGCGACATTCCGAGCGTTTTCCAAGTACTTGAACACAGCCTCAGCCTCAACCTCGCCGTAGTAGTGACTACCCGCTCTGCGAGCTTCTGCCCGGACGGCTCTGAAGATTTCGAACCCGGTGCGCTGACCGTCGATGAAACTGAGCACTTCAGAGGCCATCACGCTATGCAAGCCACTGACTGACCCGATTTCTCCACGGCGTCCGAGAAACGCGGTAGGCCCGGCAGAGATCTTCGGTACGATCTCGTCCAGTTTGGCCTCGAATTCGTTGAGGGTTCGTTCGGGCACCTCTGAGCCCGAGACCGTCTCCCAATGCCGCGCCAGTGCCGATTCCATCACTTTATACTGTTCTGACAGCGCCTGCTCGAGGCCTTCGCGAATCCGTGAGGAGCGTTGGGACTGGGAGAGCGTTTCGAGCGACTGCAAAGCTCTCAGCTCACGCAGGTAGGCCTGTTCCAGCTGATCCCGGGCAACCCAGTAGTCGCTGCCAGGTTCCCGTATTCCATCGAGAGCCAGCCGGTAGTCTTCACCTAGACGCCCAGAGCAACGTCCGGCAACCTGCGAGGCGAGCTCCGGAAAGGTGTCATCCCCGGCCCGCGCAATGACGTAGGCAATCGCGGCAACGATAAAGGCATTCCTCTGCAGCTGGGTCTGATCGATGTTCCACAGGTCGTCATCCGAAGTGTGGATGAAGTTGTCGGGCCAGTTTGTAAAGGAGATGGCCGGCACACCGATCGGCGCCTCATTGAAGGGCATATGGTCGGAATTGTTATGAAATGGGACGAGGGCGGCGTTGTACCGATGACGGGATCCCAGTCGGGACAGGATCGGCCGAGGATAGAAGTCTTCAATTCCGGCCTGCAGGACCGACAGGTTGGAGCGGTTCCCCTCCTGCACAAACTCCACGATCGCTTCAGCGACATCATTCAGAAAATGGAAGAGGGAGAAAGGTACACGAGTGATATTCTGCACCCTCATCACATCCTGCGCCTGGTTGGCACCGACCATGTCCTGGTTGATATTGACGAGCATCCGGGCCGAAGCCTCGGGGTTATCCGCAAAGTACTGCCGCTGACTGCTGATCTCAGTCACCCACCAGAACCGGATATTGCGCCGCGGAGCAGCAATCCTCCCTTCCCTGACCAGACGCGTCATCGAGCGCGCGATCTCCAATAGACTGGCGCAGCCACTGGCGTCATCGTTGGCCGAGAACTTCTCTTCCTGCAGGTGCCCGGTCAGGACAATGTCCTGGTCATCGATCTCGGTGCCTTTCAGGTATCCTTCGACCATCACCTGCCAGGCATCCGCTTTCTTGCCGAAAACTGCTTCGATATCGACTTTGGCCCTGACAGCCTCCCCTTCCGTCAGTAACTTCTTCAACCCGACAGCTTGTCGAGATGAAAGTTGAAAGGCAAAGGTACTTACCTCGTCTTCACGGTCTTCAGCCGGAATTCGGCTCCAGTGAATCTGTTCGGGCCGGCTCAATGCGTTGGCTGGATAATCGGGGATTCCTGGATCCGGGTAGTTCAAGATTCCCAGGGCCCCACGAAGCCAGACCGCTTCACGCATCACTTCACTGTTACTGCCATACGCCAGGACGATCTTCCCCTTGACATCCTGCGTTTCGTAGTCCGAACTCTCCGTTCCCCGACCGACATCGACGATCTCAGCCGACTCCAGATGGGTTGTCCTTGAATAGTCCGCCAGATGAATCTGCACCTGGTTGGTCGATGCCAGAAGTCTCAACTCAGGCTCGATGAGCCAGATTTCGCCCAGCTTCGCATTCCAGGGCCTGCGTGAATAGGACTGTCGAATCAGCTGGACATCTTCCAACCCGTATTCCCGGGCCTTCTTCTCGACATAACGTGCCGCTTCCATAAGGCCTTCCGAACCGCCTCCCGGGCGGTGATACTGGGTCAGGACCCGGATATGCTCAAAGGCGGCATCACCTGAAATCTCGTTCGAGATCCAGTCATATTCCTCAGAACCCAGAAAAGGAACCGGCTGAGCAGCCAGCGTTAGAGTGAACAAGGTCCAAATGATCAAGCGCTGAATAATCTTCAATCTAAACACCCTCCAAGAAATCGTCCCCGCATCTTAACTCAGACGACAGGCGAAGGAGTCGTTTTGCTTTGATTTTCCGGTTTCATTCCATCTATAGTGGTCAGAATTCTTTTGTAAGATCTGTGATCTGGCTATCATCCAGACCTTGGAGGTTTTCAATGCGGCGAATCTATACCGGTATTCTCCTGCTGCTGGCGGGAATCGTGCTAACACCCCTTCACTCTCAGCCGCCTCAGACGGTCGAGGTGAGTATTTCTCTCGATCAACGACAGGATCCCCCGCAGATTCTGGTCAATCCAGAGAACATAACGATCTATGTACAGGATCGTGTCGAATGGCGGATTGAAGGAGACTCCAGCGACACGGTTATGATCGATTTTGCGACAGCTGAAGGAGTACGCGGACCCTTTGAAGCTTCCAATCAAGAGGACAACCGGACACGTGGCCGCTATGAGAGTCGGGCGAACAACCGGATCCGGACCCAACCGGCTGCGCAACAGGGCGAATGGAAATACAACATCATCTGGGACACCGCCGGCGGCCAGAGATATGAGCTCGATCCGATCGTAACGGTTCGGGGTCGCTAGGTTTCTCCTGTCACTCCGCCGCAAGCAGCTCTTGAAGGTCGGGGTGGACCAGGTAGCGTTCAAGATCGGGATTGGTCTTCAGATCGGCAACCAACCCACCCCTTCCCGCCTGAAGCAGGTTTCGAAGGGTCGCTTCCTCGTCACCGCACAAGGCAGCTGCGATACCGAGGTAGTAGGAATTGAGCGGGTTCTGTGAACTCAGCCGTTCCGATGCCAGGCCCGCATCAGCCGCTTCCTGACAGCGTCCCGCACCGGCGAGTGCATAGGCCAGGGTGGCGTATGCCCCTGCATCCGATGTGTTCACGTCTAGCGAGACCTGGGTGAGTTCAACGGCCTTGCGGTACGCTTCGATCGCCTCCTGCTGCTTGCCGAGTTGGCGATAGGCATCTCCGAGATTGATCCAGGCATCCTGATTGCCGCCAAGGTCCGTTGCTTTCAGGAACTGCCGGGCCGCCTCACTGTATTTTCCCGCCGAGTAGTAAATGAACCCCAGGTTGTTGTAACCGGCCGAATTGGGCTGGATCGCCAGGGCAGCGTGCAGGTGGGCTTCGGCTTCGTCCATCTCACCCAGGCTGAGATGAGCCAGGGCCAGGTTGTTATGTCCAATGTCACTCAGCGGCCGCAGGCTGACCAGTTTCCGATAGTAGGTTTTCGCTTCCTCGAATTCCCCGCGGTACAAGAGGAAGTTTCCCATACTCAACTGATTCTCCCAGTACTCCGGACGGAGTTCGATCGCCCTCAGGTACATCCTCCGGGCGTCATCATACTTCTCCAGACCTTCGTAGGCTTCGGCGATCTGGCGACAGGCGGCATCGTCGTCAGGTGAAAGACTGAGAACCTTCTCAAACGCCAGGATCGCTTGATCGAAACGCCCTCTTCCCAGTTCAACCACACCGAGAGCAAGGAAGGAGTCGGCATTCGTCGGGTTCAGGGTGACCGCAAGATTTGCCTGCTCGAGGGCCTGGGTAACGGCCCCGGGATCGCTGGAAGCCGTCCACTCGGTCCAGTAAGCCTGGGCCAACGCAGCATGGGCCTGGCCGAAGCCAGGATCCAATTCAATCGCCTGTTTCAAGGACTCGATCGACCGGGAATGATTCTCCTCGACGTCCCACCCTTCAAGGAAACTGCGCCCTTCCAGGTATGCACGAATCGCCTCGGGATTCTGGCTCAGCGCCTTCGGTGAGGCGACATCGAACCGGCCAAGTGCTTCCCCCAGTTCCCGGGTCACCGTTTCAGCGAGAACGAACAGGCCTTCGCTTTCACCCTGCCAACTCTTCTCCCAGAGCGTACCCTCACCGGGCCCCAGCAGCCTGAGCTCAATGCGAGACTCGGTGCCTTCGAAGCCCACCGAACCCCTGAGAACCCACGAGGCCTCGAGCTCCCCTGCAACCCGGCTATAGTCCGCATCGGGATCATAGCTTCGACTCGTGGCGAAAGAAACAACCGAAAGAGCACTGTTCGACCGCATCGACTCATACAAGAGCGCGGGAAACATGCTTGCCACCGCTTCTCTATCCCGCGGACCGCTGTACTCCAACCTCAGGAAGACCAACTGGTTACTGACCGCAGGAGAGCTCGCTGTACGGTCCGGCGCCCACCAGTAGTAGCCCAGCACCAGCAGAACCGACAGGACCGCAAGCCCGGCAGCTACACCCAGCCAGCGCGGGACCGTCGAGTGGGCGGCTCCTGGTGCCTCCGGGTCCGAAAGACGCTGAATCGCCTCGACAACTTGTTGAGCGCTCTCGTAGCGATCGTCAGGCCGCTTGGAAAGCAGCTTCAAGATGATCTGCTCCAAACCCCGCGAAATTCCTGGCCGGACCTTTCGGACAGGCGGAGGATCGGCATTGATGATGGCATTCAGGATGGCGACTCCGTTTTCCTCTTGAAACGGATATCTTCCTGCTGCCATGAAATAGAGGACCAAGCCAAAAGAGAAGAGGTCACTGCGCTGGTCAACAACACGTCCTAGCGCCTGTTCCGGCGAAACGTACTTCACCGTCCCAACAAGTGCTCCATCCTGAGTCAGTTCGGTCGGGGACTCTTCGGGTGAATCCACAAAGTCGGACTGGACCTTCGCCAGGCCAAAGTCGAGAATCTTCGCAAATCCGCCCTCGGTGATGAAAATATTGGTCGGTTTGATATCGCGGTGCACGATCCCGCGACCGTGAGCAGCGGCCATCCCCTGGGCCACCTGGAGCGCAATCTCGATTACCCGTTTCTCGGTCAGGGGAGCCCGTTCCACGACCTCCTCGAGGGTTTCCCCGTC
>CP070717.1:4302423-4314581 GCA_020350445.1 Acidobacteriota bacterium
CATTTCGAGGAGTCGGGCAGCCGTGCAAGCATGGGAATACCGGTCTCCTTCATACTCGGGATAAAGATCTGGGTGAGCATCGACCTGAATCACGTGGATCGGCTGTCCGTGGGATTCGAATCCCTGGACAAGGGGAATCGTTACCGAGTGGTCGCCTCCCAGAAAAAAGGGGACTTTCGCCTGAGCCACAATCTCAGCAACCCGTCGGGAGATACCGGGCAGGGAGTCTCTGAAACTCGACTCCGTCTCAAGATTGCCCAAATCGCAGACACACCCGGCGAGGTCAACACCCAGTTCAGTCGTCGAATTGTAGCTTCGGCCATCATAGGCCTGACGGATCACATCCGGCGCGCCGGCACATCCCCGCAGATATGACGACTGGGTATCGACTGGAATTCCCAGCAGAACGATGCGACAGGAATCCTCCTGGTCAGGGGAGGCGAGACAGCCGGCAAAAGGGACCGGTTGTGGGGCTTCAGCCTCACTCACGATACTCCGCATAGGCTTGCTCGGTCTCCCACAACCGTACAGCTACCACCGGCAACCCCTTCTTCTTTGCCTGCTGAAAAAG
The DNA here is from genome assembly GCA_020350445.1 of Acidobacteriota bacterium. Lineage (GTDB taxonomy): Bacteria > Acidobacteriota > UBA6911 > RPQK01 > JAPXNP01. Next base: position 4,302,995 of record CP070717.1, read on the forward strand.
CAGCTCCGCGATGTTTTCGGCCGTTGGATTTGAGTCCATGAGGTAAGGCTCCTCACCAACTCCCCTGAGAGCCTCGACCAACGGGTCATCGTGTCTCAACAGCATGCGATGGTCCAGTTCGACATCAATGAACTCTTCCAGGGCTCGGTCGATATCTCCGAAGTCGATCACCATCCCACAACCGTCCAGTGTGTCCCGGCTCAAGACCACTTCAACGGAAGCGTTGTGGCCGTGCGGGTGGGCACATTTGCCGTCGTAGTCGAGGAGGCGGTGCCCGTAACAGAAATGAAGACGCTTGACGACGGTATACATCAGTCTGCCCAGTTTAAACGTTCAGGCGGCTTCGAGGAAAGTCAGCCAGTCACAATGACGGTCAGGCTCTGCGGACCATGCACGCCAATGATCAGCGTCTTTTCGATATCAGCGGTCCGACTCGGGCCCGTCATCAAGATCTGCGCGCTCTCCCTCTTCCCGGGTTCGAGCTGGCCAAAGAACTCCGCCGAATTCTGGACGAAGTCTGAACTCGACACCAGGACCACGTGATGTGGGACCAGGATCGGCAAGACCCGGCTTCCCGCCACCGCTGTACTCTCCACAATCGATCCGGTTTCGGCGATCGCGCAGACCGCGCTGCTGACCGACACTTGAACGGCTGGCAGATCGAGGTCACCGGCCGGCAAAACCTCGATCGGCAGGCTGACGCTGGAATCTGCGTGCATTGAGGTTAGGAATCCGTGTTCAGTCGAGGCCTGCTCTGCGAGGTAGCGGACGGGGATCTGATGGCGTTCGAAGACCGCGCTACCTTCCCAAACGAATTGTTCAGCACCTCGCTGGGCCAGCACTCCGGACAGGCATTCCACCAGGCTGTCCGCCCGACGGGCATCGAGAAAGACGCCTCCAACCCTCTCGATTTCAACTCGGAACTGCTCGACTGGATCGTCGTAAGCGGGGAAGTCAGGCAGCGTCTCTGGCAAGTCAATCGATTCCGAACGCCCGCTGCTACGCAGGCGCGCCAATATCGTCTCACGACTCATTTTCGCCCTCCCCTCGCTCGGTACAATTCCTTCAGGCTCCGCGCCGGGATGGGCGGGAGATCGCGCTTCTTCTGCCAGGCTGACAGGGGTGGGAAATTTAGAAGCGGCTTACCTTTTGAGATGAAACGTCTCGCGATCCGGGTCACCAGCCAGGAAGCCAGCTTATAGCGGAACGGGGAGGTCATCATCCAGGCCCAAACGATCATCGCCGCCTTCTCGCCAAAAGGCCGCCCCTTGGTGGTCTTTTCCTGAACGCGCTGCCGCAGCTCAAGCAGGAGATCCGGGATCTCGATCTTGACCGGACAGATCTCTTTGCAGGCTCCACAGAGCGAAGAAGCAAAGGGATGCTGAGGAGCAACCGATTCACTGAGAAACTGGGGAGTCAAAACCGAGCCGATCGGCCCCTGGTAGACCGAACCGTACGCGTGACCACCAATCTTCTGAAAGACTGGGCAGACATTCAGGCAGATCCCGCAGCGAATACAGGCAAGGGATTGCCGAAAGTGGAGATCGGAATGGACCTTCGTGCGACCATTGTCAACCAGAATCAGGTAGAACTCCTCGGGCCCATCCACCTCCCCAGCGCGCCTGGGGCCTGAAATGAGGTTGATGTAACTGGTGACCTTCTGTCCCGTCGCACTCCGGATCAGTAACTTCAGAAAGACGGCAAGATCCGAGACCCTGGGAATCACCTTCTCAATCCCCATAATCGCAATGTGGGTCCGGGGAACCGATGTCGAGAGGCGGGCATTGCCCTCGTTTTCGACAACCACCAGGGTACCGGTCTCCGCAACCGCAAAGTTCACACCGCTGATCCCCACATCGGCGCTGAGAAAATGCTGGCGCAGGACACGGCGAGCAGCCTGTGTCAGTTCACCGATGTCGTCCGTGGGAGTCATACCAAGCTTCTCGATAAAGAGCTCGGCCACCTCTTCTTTCGATTTGTGTAGCGCCGGAGTAACGAGATGAGAAGGAACTTCCCCGCAGAGCTGCACGATATATTCACCCAGGTCGGTTTCGACCACATCCAGACCGGCATCCTCGAGCGCGGGATTCAGGTGAATCTCTTCGGTGAGCATACTCTTGCTTTTGACCACTTTGCGAGCGCTCCGCGACCGGGCAATCTCCACGATCGCCGCTACCGCCGCCGCCGTATCTTCCGCCCAGACAACCTTCCCGCCGTTTGCTTCAATCTTGGTCTCGAGACGCTCGAGGTACAGGTCGAGGCGTTCCAGGGTATGTAACTTGACTTGACGGGCGTGGTTGCGGAGATCCTGCCAGTTCGGAACAGCCGCGACGGCAGCATTCCTCGATTCGAGCGAACCGGTCAGGGTATGCTTCAGGTTGCGCTGCAGCTGCTGGTTAGCCAGGGCGCCCGGAATATTCGGCTTGATCTCAATCATTTGATTAACAGCTCGGCCAGGTGCATTGTTTTGACCCCGATTCCCTGCCGCTTCAGAAGCCCGTCAAGATGCATCAGGCAGCTGACGTCATTGGCGACAACATAGTCCGCTCCAGATTCTCTGATTCGACCGACCTTATCATTCCCTATCGCGGCTGAAACCTCATCGAACTTGACGGCGAACGTACCGCCGAAGCCGCAGCACCGATTGGCGTCCTCGAGTTCGACGAACTGAATTCCCTTCACATGCTTGATCAGCGTTCTCGGCTGCTGAGAAATCCCCAGTTCCCTGAGCTGATGACAGGAATCGTGAAACGTCACCTTCTCCGCGAAGGTGGCTCCCGTCTCTGTAATCCCCAGGATGTTCACCAGAAAGTCGGAGAGTTCAAACGTTCTGGCTCCAATTTCCCGGGCGGATTCCCACTCAGGACTCCCTTCTGAGAAAAGCGATGGAAGATAACACTTGATCATGGTGGCACAGGAACCCGATGGGACCACGATTCGTTCTGACTCACAGAAGATCTCGAGCAGAGAACGCGCAACCCTGCAGGCTTCCTGCCGGTAGCCTGAGTTGAATGCCGGCTGTCCGCAGCAAGTCTGCCGGAGATCGAATTCAACCGCCACACCCAGCCGTTCGAGCAGATCCATCGCCGCCAATCCTGCCTGTGGATAGACTTGATCAACGAGACATGTGGCGAAAAATGAGACGTTCATCTGCGACATCGTACTAACTCTAGAATGGAAAGTTCACCTAAACAAGAGCAGCGAACAGCCTGTGGTAAGATTCGAACCTTCTGATGTCTGCCCGAGGGAATACCAAAGAGTTGAGTGCTGTGAGGATCTGTCCACTCGTCGCTCTATTCCTCTGCCTCGCTATCGCCTCCGCCCACGCGCAGAGTTCCCCCTGGCTGCCTGAGGAGGAACGTATCAAGGTCGACCTGTCGGGAACCTTTGAGACGGTGACCGGAGAGAGAATCCGCCTGAACGATCTGACCGGCAAGGTTGTCTTCCTCAATTTCTGGGCGACATGGTGTGGTCCCTGCCGTGCTGAAATGCCATCAATCTCAGACCTGCACGAATCACTTTCGCGCAAGGGACTCGAAATCATTGCTGTGAGTGATGAGCACCCCGATATCGTCGGTCAGTTCCTGGAGAGATCCCCTTATCCGTTCAGGGTACTGGTCGATACAGAAGCCCAACTCGCAGCCCGGCTCAGGATTGGTTCAATCCCCTGGACCTTGATCTTTGACAAGAACGGAAAGCTGGTTCATTTTCATCAGGGAGCACGACTGTGGAACACGCCCGATATCAAGGCGAATGTACTGGCACTGCTAAGCGAGTAGCCAGCCGTCCCTATTTCAAGTGCATCAACGATCAGTGTGGGTCAACCTTCTCCACCCTGGAGAAGCTTTATCGGTGCCCTAAGTGTGCCGACCTTCTTGATATCTGGTACGACTTCGATCCCTATGAAACGGTAGACCTCAAACAGGTCTTCCGCAGTCGTCGGCTTTCAAATCATCCTCTCGATCTCAGTGGAGTCTGGAGATTCCGGGAGGTCCTGCCCTTCTCCGAAGAGGACCTGCGCCTCGCGGTGACGATGGGGGAAGGCCGGAATACTCTTGTTGATGCCCCCAAGTCCGCAGCCTATGCCGGGGTCAAACGACTTCGGGTCAAGCATCTGGGCTGGAACCCGACCGGTTCATTCAAGGATTACGGCATGACCGCGGCGATCACGCAGGCCCGGAAGTTGGGCTCGAAGGTCGTTGCCTGCGCCTCGACTGGAAACACCTCCGCTTCGATGGCCGCTTACTGTGCACGAACGGACCTTCAGCCCGTAGTGTTCATTCCAGATGGGCAGATCGCCTATGGAAAACTCTCCCAGACACTCGATTACGGGGCTCTTACGATTCAACTTCAGGGCGACTTCGATGTCGCTATGCAGCTCGTTCAAGAACTCTCGGATGAAACTGATCTCTACCTGATGAATTCGATCAATCCCTTCCGGCTCGAGGGCCAGAAGACTGTCATGTTCGACCTTTTCGAGCAGCTTGACTGGGAGATTCCCGACCGAATCCTGGTCCCAGGAGGAAACCTCGGGAACAGTTCCAGTTTTGGAAAGGCCCTGATCGAGATGAAGGAGATGGGCTTTATCGATAAGGTTCCGCGAATCACGATCGTACAGGCAGCCGGTGCAGCTCCCCTCTACGGGACCCTGCGAGCCGGGTCGTCGACGCTTATCCCCGTTGAGCATGCGTTTACACTCGCCTCAGCCATCAAGATCGGATCTCCGATCAGCTGGAAGAAGGCTATTCGAGCCATCGAAATCTCCGCTGGCCTGTGTGAATCAGTCACCGAACAGGAAATCGCCGACGCAAAATCGGTGCTGGGTCGCGATGGAATCGGCTGTGAGCCCGCTTCGGCTACTACGTTGGCAGGTCTCAAAAAGATGTTTGACCTTGGCCGGACCGACGGCGACCAGGTTTCCGTGAGTGCTGACGAAGATATCGTGGCTATCCTGACAGGGCACCAGCTCAAGGATCCCGATTACACGGTCAACTACAATCTCGATCGGCTCTTCGAACGGTCCAAGTCCGAGACTAGACTGGTCGAAACCTCGGGAAAGATCGAATCAACGTTTTCCAACGCTCCGATTCAGATGAAAGCCGACAAGGACAGAATTCGAGAGCTTCTCCAACTCTGAGCCTCCCTTGAAACAGGTTCCTCGCAACCGAAGGACTCCGAAAAGGAAGGAGTGAGTTTCATGCCGGAGCGCCCTGGCTTACACCTCAGGGGGCTCACGGCCAAAGTGCTAGAATGACCCTGATGAGTCCTGACATCGACCCGGAAGTAATTGAACCGGAAGAGATTCCGGCTGAAGTGCAGGAGGAGGAGCACGAGGAGATCATTCTCCGTCCCGAAACGAGCCTTTCCAAGCTCAGCCCCCTGCAACGCTATCTTCTGGAAATACAACATTTCGAACCTTTGAGCGCCGAAGAGGAACACCGCCTGGCGGTCCGATATCAGGACGAGGGTGACCAGGAAGCGGCATACCGGCTGGTGACCGCAAATCTCTCCCTCGTGGTCAAGATTTCCCGCCTCTACAACCGGGTCTATCACAATGTTATCGATCTCATTCAGGAGGGGAACATCGGTCTGATCGAGGCGGTAAAACGTTTCGATCCTCACAAGGGGAACCGGTTGCCCACCTACGCATCCTGGTGGATCAAGGCCTATATCATCAAGTTCATCATCGACAACTTCAGAATTGTTCGGGTAGGGACAACCAATGAACGACGCCGACTCCTGTTCAACCTCCGTAAGGAGAAGGAGGCACTCCGTCAGCAGGGGATTGAGCCGACACCGGCCCTCATCGCAAGCCGCCTTCAGGTTACTGAAGAGGACGTCAGGGCAGTCGAGTCCAACATAGAGTCGGGAGACCTCAGTCTGGATTCGTACGTGAGCGAGGATTCAGGGATACAATTTGTTGACACCTTGCGCAACTCCGATGTGCAAGTGGATGATCAGCTGGCGCGAGGCGAGTTGGCTGAGTTATTCAACCGGAAGCTCAAAGAGTTTTCCAAGAAGTTGAGTCCCCGTGAACTGTCGATTCTCCATGAGCGGTTACTCACCGATGAGCCGAAGACCCTCCAGGAGATTGCAGACGAATATGGCGTGACCCGCGAGGCTATCCGGCTCAGTGAGAAGTCCCTCATCAACAAGATCAAGTCCTACATGGAAGAGGCGCTCAAGGGAGTGAAGGATGTCGAATTCGCCATGCTGGGCTGAGCACTGTTCAGAACTGCAGAATACTGCAAACTCCTTTGAAACCTTTTGCTTGTCGAGCCCATCAATAGTTGGGACGAGCTGGTAAACTCAGCTGCACTTTTTTCTTGACATTCGAAAAAATGCAGCTAGTATGTGCGTGAAATTTTCTGCCGCGCCCGCTCTGGGGTTGGGCGCGGCTTTTTTTGTAAATTTCGAAAAATCTCGATAGGAGGCATTTGACATGGCAGAAAAACTGAGCAAAACAGCGAGGGCTAGTCTCGGAAAACGCGGAGCTGCCGGTGCTGGCCGGCATTGCCCCGAGTGCGGAAACCCGATGGTTGCGACCAAGGTTATTCGGTCCGCCTACAGCCCCGGTGGTATGTACTGGGTTTGTCACGAAGATGATTACCGAGTGAAGACCCGCTAATAGATCTTTTAGACCAAGGGAGGGTAGCCTGAAGCTGCCCTTCCCCCTTCCGATTCCCTCTCAAAGTATCAACATAGCATCCCCGTAAGAGTAGAACCGGTAGCGTTCTGCGACAGCCTCTTCGTACGCCCTGCGAACAAGTTCACGTCCGGCAAAGGCCGAAACAAGCAAGAGCAGTGTCGATCCGGGGAGATGAAAATTGGTGATCAATCCCCCGATTGCCCGGAACTGGAACCCCGGATAGATATAGAGATTGGTCCAGCCGCTTTGGCTGTCAATCCGCCCTGCCCGCTGGGCAACATGTTCCAGGGTTCTTGTGGCCGTTGTTCCTACCGCGATCACCCGTCTGTTCGCCTCAATTTGCTCCTGGATCTGCTTCGCAGAGGACTCCTCGATCGTGAAGAACTCTGCATCCATCTGATGGGCTTCCACCTCCTCGACTGTCACCGGCTTAAACGTCCCGTATCCGACATGCAGTGTCACCTCACAGAAGTTCAGCTTCTGCAGGAGGCCGCGGGTGAAATGCAGGCCGGCTGTAGGGGCGGCGACGGATCGGGCCGTTCGCGCATAGACCGTCTGATACCGCTCCCGGTCGACCGATTCCCACTCGGCTGATGGTCTTCGGATGTAGGGGGGTAGCGGTATGTGACCCACCCTGCCCAACGATTCCAGGAAGTCACCCCGCACGGTAAAGGCCAGGATACGTTTCTCAGGACTCGTCCCCTCCTCGACAACGGCTTCGAGCGTCCCTTCTTCGAAGACGATCCGGCTTCCGGGGCGTAACCGCCGTGCCGGTCTGACCAAGGCCTCCCAAACATGCGTTTTCTGTTCGGTGAGCAGGAGCACCTCAATCCGTGCACCTGTATCAGCCTTCCGTCCGAACAGGCGTGCCGGGAGCACCTTCGTATTGTTCAATACCAGGAGGTCATCAGGCCGCAAGAAGGAAGGCAGCTCCGAGAATTGCGAGTGCTCGATCTTCCCCGAAGCGCGATCAACCACCATCAGACGAGAAAGGTCACGTCTTTCAGCTGGATGTTGAGCGATCAAGTCCGGCGGAAGATCATATTCGAAATCAGAGAGTTTCACGCTGGAAAAGATAGTAAAGTTAAACCGGTTTGAAAAGAAAGGGACCGGCAAGATGATCGATCTGAAGGGACAGACAGCTATCGTTACAGGGGGTTCCAGGGGCATCGGGAGGGCTACCTGCCTGTTGTTTGCAAAAGCGGGGGCCAGAGTGGCTTTGAGTTATCGCCACGATCGATCCTCCGCCGAAGAGGTCGTAAGTGAAATCCATTCCATGGGAGGCGAGGCCATTCGAGTGGAAGGCGATCTCTCGAACCGAACTGTCGTGGAGCAACTGTTTGAAACGACTCGCAACCGCTTCGGTCGCATTGATGTGGTCGTGGGTCATGCCGGTATCTGGAAGCGTGGCCCGATTGATGAAATGTCGGACACGGAATGGCAGGAAACTGTCGATGTCAATCTGAACTCGATATACCTGACGTGTCAGATGAGCGCCCGCGAGATGAAGCCGCGACGAAGCGGTCGAATTATCCTGGTCAGCTCAACGGCTGGACAACGGGGTGAAGCCTACTACTCGCACTACGCGGCGACTAAGGGGGCCATCATCGCCATGACCAAATCACTGGCGGCCGAACTTGGCCCATTCAACATCCGCGTCAACGCGGTGGCGCCTGGTTGGGTGTTGACGGATATGTGTACGGAGGTCATGTCGGATGCCGATCAGCGCCGAGCAATCGAAGAAGGGATTCCGCTCGGACGTATCGCCACTGCGGAAGATATCGCCGGCCCGATCCTCTTCCTCGCGTCGAACCTGTCGGACCATATCCAGGGGGAGATCGTCAATGTCAATGGGGGATCCGTGCTCTGCGGTTAAAGGCACTCTCTGTCAGCCTTTGATATTCCCGATCGGGACCAGTCGGGCAAGCGGACGGCTAATCCCCGCACGTGAGATAGCATCGACAACTTCGTCTATGTCCTTGTAGGCACCCCCTGCTTCCTCAGCCAGTCCCCTGAGGGAGACCGCTCTCACGAAGATTCCCCGGTGCATCAACTCCCGCTGCAGCTTGTCTCCCCGCCACTTCTTTCGGGCCTTTGCCCGGCTCATCGTCCTGCCACTACCATGTGCCGTGCTAAAGAAAGTCTCCTTCCCTCCATCGACCCCCATCAGAAGGTAGGACCCGGTCTCCATGCTTCCACCGATGATAACGGGCTGCCCCAGGGTTCGGTAGAGATTCGGAACATCAGGCATACCTGCTTTGAAAGCCCTCGTAGCACCCTTGCGATGAACCAGAAGCTGCTTCTGGATGCCTCGGACCTCATGCGTTTCAAGCTTCGCCGTGTTGTGCGAAACATCGTAAACCATCCGCATCCCAAGGTCCTGGGCCGAGCGGCCAAATACTGAAGCAAAAGCCTGGCGAATGTGGTGAAGAATCACCTGGCGGTTTGCAAAGGCCATATTAAGTCCACATTTCATCGCGGAAAAATAGTCTCTCCCTTCCGGCGAATCGAGCGGCGCACAAGCCAGTTCGGGATCGAGAATCTCGATCCCATACTTCTTCTTCATCACTCCCAGGAACAGTTCGAGGTACTCCGAGGCGACCTGGTGCCCAAAACCCCGGCTTCCGCAATGAAAGGTCACGACAATCTGCTCGGGAATGTCTAGGCCCAACCGGGAAGCCACCTCGGGATCATGAACATTCTCAGGCCGAACAACCTGGATCTCCAGATAATGGTTTCCTGAACCCAGGGTCCCCACCTGGGGAAGGCCCCGCTCGATCGCTTTGCGACTTACCTTGTAGGCATCAGCACCAGAGAGAGACCCCCTCTCCTCGGTCAGTTCCAAATCTTCTGGCCAGCCCAGCCCCCTTCTGACACACCATCCCGAACCCTGCTCGAGAATCTCTCCGAACTCGTCAGAGGAGACCTTGAGCGCCCCCTGGCTTCCAACCCCGGCCGGAATCCTGCGGAATAGTTCGTTGACAAGATCTTCGATCCGCGGCATCACCTCTTTGAGGGTCAGGTCGGTCCGCACCAGGCGCATCCCGCAGTTGATGTCAAAGCCTATTCCGCCGGGAGAGATCACCCCGCCTTCGGCAGGATCGGTTGCTGCCACCCCACCTATCGGAAAGCCGTATCCCGAATGTCCATCGGGCATACAGAGTGCGTTTCCCACAATCCCTGGTAAGGTCGCAACATTGCTGATCTGGCGAAAGACGGCATCGTCCATGCACTGCAGCAACTTCTCTGTGGCGATGATCCGGGCAGGTACACGCATACCTGGACGGTAGGTTGGGGGCAACTCCCAAACGGTGTCAGAAAGGCGGTGAATCCTGCTCAAATCGGGCATTGAGCCTGTTCTCCATTCCTCCCCTAGAATGAAAACATGATACCACCAGTCAGCTCGTTGGCGATGACACTGGAGTCTTCAACGCTGTAAATCCTCATCCTACGGTAATCGAATCGAAAACCCGCCGGGCCAATTACCTCCCTGAACTTCAAGCCACCGCCCCAACTGGTCACGAAACTCGACCCGATGTTGGGGAATGATTCACCGAATCGATGTAAGAAGCCGAAACCGACGGCAAAATTGGGGACAACCGTTTCGGAAGCGGGAATATTCAGCACCAGGTTGGTGGTCATCGACAGCCCGTTCTCCCCACTCAATCCCTTCGGGGTCATGACGTTCGTGGAGAAAAGGAAGTTGTTCTCCCAGCCAAGAATCGATACAAGCCCCTTCTCAAACCGCACGCCGAAGACGGTAAAGCTCTTGAGCTCAATGTCGGTGAACGTTTCCTTGTTGATCTCGAGATCGGAGGTCGGAGCACCGCCAACGACAATCGAAAGATCGTTGCCCAGTCCACTGACAAAAAGAGAGAGCACAATTATCGGGAGAACGAGTTTCTTCATATTCGATTTCCTGCCGGCCCGAGGGCCCGTTAAGGTTTCAGCCAGTCCTGAGGCCACAGTCTATCGAATGAGAGTGAGATTTTTCTTTTTTGAAGAAGCGCCCAAGCCCTGAGGAATCGTCCCTCAGATTCTACATCTGGTTGTTGCCGAGACATTTCCGATGTTTACTAACTGCAGAAAACTGTTAAAATTCACGACGTAAAACAATGAGTGATGCTACTGAAGTTCAAAATGCGATTGAAGACATCCTTAAGATAATCATCGATGAGTGGTACGAGAAGGTCTCGGGCTACTACATCACCGCCGAACGAATCGCTGCGGATCCCTCCATCACGCAGGAAGAGGAATTGAAGCGATTCCACGACAGCAGCGGCCATCGAATCAAGTTCAGCAAAGACGATCTCGATTTCACCTACGGTCTCCGGTCCTATCAGGATGGCGACAGTATCCTGATCGAAGTCAGTGCTAACAACAAGGTTGAGAACTTCGATATCGAGGACTTCCGCGTTAGGCTTTCCGAACACTACACGCGTGAAGGGCTTGCCCCGGTTCCTACTCCCGCCGAACTCAAGAAGTTTTCCTTCGGCGAAGTCTTTCAACTGGATTCAGATTTTGGTGAGGCCTTCAAAGTGGAGCTCCGTGAAGGCAAGGCCGACATCATGCGTCTGGCGTTTCGGCTCAACGGCGAAACATTGGCGAAGCTGGTTGCCCGTCCGCAGGCTTCGAAGAACCTGGTGGAGATGTTCTGCGTGACTCCTTTCCGGAACATCTACGCTATCGTTTATCGTCGTAGCGGATAAGTCTCTCATTCGAGAAATCGCGAGTATCTAGAGTCTCTGATCGATCTTCCGTCGTTCTGCGTCGATGCTCTCCCCTCCTCCGAGAAGTTTTCTTGACACAGCTTCTACGCACGTAGTAGATTATCTACAGACGTAGAAATTCGGCAGGAAATCATGGCAAAACTCCCGACAATACCCGAACTCGGACCTTTGGAATTCAAGTTGGTGCGCATTCTCTGGGACCAGAGTC
>CP070717.1:4314681-4352891 GCA_020350445.1 Acidobacteriota bacterium
CCGGAACCGATATCCGCGAGGTGCGTTCGAGGTGTCATGAAATTCCGGGCCGCCCAGAGCGCCTCAAAGAAATGGAAACGGAGAAGATCGGAGGCTTCGCGCACTGCGGTCAGGTTGACCCGCTGGTTCCACTCCTGGAGCGTGGCTAGATAGCGGTCCAGTTGCTCCTCTTGTTCCAAGCTCAGTGTCACGCCACAGGACGTTTCGAGAAGGCTTCGCTCTTCGCTGTTCATCTCGGACTCTTCCTTTGGTTGAGATAGATATGCAGAACGGAGAGGGCCGCGGGAGTGATGCCCTGGATTCGGGAGGCTTGAGCAAGATCGAGAGGCCGAACGCGTTCGAGACGCTGTGCCATCTCAGTGGAGAGCCCCGGGATTTGCTGGTAATCGAAGGTGGGCGGGATTCTCTGTGCCTCCATGCGCTCGAGTCTTTCCACATCGCGCCGCTGTTGCTCGATATAGCCCTCATAGCGCAGTTCGATCTGAACGGACCGGAGTTCCTCCTCGTCGAGCGCCATCCCCTTGGCCTGCAGCAGGTGATCCAGATCCTTCAGGTCAAATTCGGGCCTTTTCGCCACCTGAATCAGGGGTGTCCCCGGCTCAACGCCGAAGTTGCGCAGTTCGTTGTAGAGAGGTTCGCTCGCTTTGAGGTGTGTTGAGCGTAACAGTTTGATTGCGCCATCTGCTCGGTTCCAGCGGGCCTGGTGATGGTCAAACCGGTCAGTCGGTACCAGGCCCAGCTCGAAGCCGGTGGGCATCAACCGCCGATCGGCGTTATCGATTCGCAGGAGCAGGCGATACTCGGAGCGCGATGTGAACATGCGGTAAGGCTCGTCAACACCCTGGGTGACGAGATCGTCCACCAGGATCCCGATGTATGAATTTCGCCGGCTGAGATGAAGCTCGGGTCGATCGAGCGCCCGCTGGGCAGCGTTGATGCCGGCCAGCAAGCCCTGGGCGGCGGCCTCCTCGTAGCCCGTGGTGCCGTTGATCTGGCCGGCATGGAAAAGGCCGGGAATCATCTTGGTTTCGAGCGTCGGATACAGTTCTGACGGTTGCACGTAGTCGTATTCAACGGCATAGCCCGGCCTGATCATGAAAGACTCTTCCAGCCCCGCGATTCCAGCCAGAACATTCCGCTGAACATCGACGGGCATACTGGTCGAGAGGCCGTTGACGTAAATGACGTCGGTTTCCAAACCCTCCGGCTCCAGAAAGAGCTGATGCCGGTCGCGTTCGCTGAAACGGACAACCTTGTCCTCAATGGAAGGGCAGTAACGGGGGCCGATCCCGGTGATCTCTCCGCCGTAGAGAGGGCTCCGATGAAGGTTCTCTTGAATCACCTGGTGGACCGCTTGATTGGTGTAGGCAATCCAACAACTCACCTGTTCCAGTTCGGGCCGCCCCTGAGAGGCGAAGGAAAAGTAGGTTGGCTCGTCGTCGCCAGCCTGTTCGTCAAAGCGGGAGAAATCGATACTGCGTCGGTCGAGCCGTGGAGGCGTGCCGGTCTTGAGCCGGCCCATCCTGAAACCCAGGCCATAGATCGACTCTGCGAGCGCGATCGAGGCCTTCTCGCCTGAACGGCCCGCCCGAAACTTGCGCTCTCCCATGTGACAGAGCCCATTGAGAAAGGTCCCGGTCGTCAGGACGATTGACCGGCAACCCAAGCGCGTCCCATCGCCCAGGTCCACACCAGCCACGCGGCCACCCTGCAGAACGTAACCGGTCGCTTCTCCCTCGATCACGTCGAGCCCTGCGATCGATTCCAGTTCCCGCTGCATGGCCGAGCGGTAGAGGGTCTTGTCGTTTTGTGTCCTGGGAGCCTGGACTGCGGGACCCCGCCGCCGGTTCAGTAGGCGGAACTGGATTGCCGTTCGATCCGCAACCCGGGCCATCAACCCGCCGAGGGCATCGATCTCTCGAACCAGGTGGCCTTTGGCGATTCCGCCAATCGAGGGGTTGCACGACATCTGGGCTATCATTGAACGGTTGATCGTCACCAACGCCGTTCGGGCGCCCAGGCGGGCGGCCGCAGCCGCGGCTTCACAGCCGGCATGGCCTCCGCCGATCACGATAACTTCATACATTTCAACCGCCATCGCTGCCTATTATAGTCGCAGAAGCGCCTTCAACCCGCTTGCGTCGGACTTGCGCGTATAATGGCAGCATGATTTTCAATAGAAAGAAACGTCTCACCGAGATGGTGAAGTGCGCCGGTTGAGCCTCTAAGCTGGCACCGGAGGTGCTGGAAGAGATTCTCGCTGGAATAGAACCTGTCGTCGATCCTAACGTCCTGGTCGGATTCGACACGGCCGACGATGCCGGAGTCTATCGGCTTTCCGATGACCTTGCGATCGTTCAGAGTGTCGATTTCTTTACGCCGGTCGTCGACGATCCGTCAACTTATGGTCAGATAGCCGCTTCCAACGCGCTTAGTGATCTCTACGCGATGGGAGCACAGCCGCTCTTTGCCCTCTCCGTGCTCGGATTCCCGGAGGGAGAGCTCGAGACCAGCGTTCTTTCTGAGGTCGTGCGCGGGGGAAGCCTGAAGATGGCCGAGGCCGGTGTCCCGGTCATCGGTGGGCATTCCGTCCAGGACCGTGAGATTAAGTTCGGCTACTGTGTTACTGGGAAGGTCGATCCCAAAAGAATCTGGAGAAACACCGGAGCCAAACCAGGCGATGTGCTGGTCTTGACGGAGCCGCTTGGACTCGGGATCATCAGCACCGGGGTCAAGTTCAAGAAGATTGATGAAGCTACGGAAGAGCGGGCGGTTGAAGTCATGTTGCGACTCAATCGGGCGGCGGCCGAGGCTCTGCAGCCCTTCGAAGTCCACGCAGTTACCGATATCACCGGATTTGGCCTGATCGGCCACGCCTTCGAAATGGCGAAAGGTAGTGGAGTTGTTTTCGTATTGGATCCCGATAGCGTCCCCGTTATCGAAGGTACCGTGCGAATGGCCGAAAAGAAGATGCTGCCGGGCGGAATCCTGTCAAACCGTAATTATGTTGGCAACCATGTCGATTGGTCCGGGGTTTCGGATCTGATGCAAAATATCCTGCTGGATCCTCAGACCTCCGGCGGTCTTCTCGTCGCGTTGGAGAAGGAAGCGGCCGAAGCCTATCTGGACGCTCTTCGAACCCGGGGGCTTGCTGGGGCTGCGATTGGGCGAGTGGGCGAAGCCGAGGCGGTCAGTATCCGCTTTGGTGCCTGAAGCTCAGGATCCAAGCCGACAAGTCAATTTGGACGGATCTTCAGGGACTTAAGGAAGTCTTCGTCTTTTGTCGTCAGTTCCAGGCGGACAGCCGGCAACTGTCGAACCTCTTCAGCGACTTCCTGCCGTTGACTGAACCCCACCGTCGCTTCGATGATCAGGAAAACGTCGAAACCGTCCTCGCGAATCTCCCGAATCACCTTGGCAACATGAGGGGAATCGGTCAGCGCTTCATTGATCGCTTTTTCCAGCTTCTTTCTGTGGTTCCTCAGTTGATCGTCCAACATTGAATGGCCCCTGGGGGTCTGCTACCATCAGCGGTGGTATTCTCGCCTAGAGCCATGATAGCAGAGTCCCCCAACGGGTGTAACTAGAATGACAGATGACCGCTCTTCCCCGATAGATGAGGGCCTGGAGGATGATCAGCCTGGATTCTATGGCCCGGATGACACTCAAGATCTTGACTACGTAAGAGATCTCGGATCTCCAGGCACCTTCCCTTTTACCCGCGGTATCCACCGAGATATGTATCGCAACCGTCTTTGGACAATGCGCCAATATGCCGGATTTGGAACCGCAAAAGAGACGAATCAGCGGTTCCGATTCCTCCTCGATCAGGGAACCTCTGGCCTCTCCGTCGCGTTTGACCTGCCGACGCAGATCGGCCTCGATTCGGATCACCCCGGCGCATTCGGAGAAGTCGGAAGGGTGGGCGTCGCCATTGACAGTGTCGCGGATATGGAAGAACTGTTCGAGGATATCCCCCTCGATGCCGTCTCCACGTCAATGACGATCAATGCGACTGCGGCTATCCTCTTGGCCTTTTACCTCGTTGTGGCCCGCCGGCAAGGCGTCCACTGGTCAAAACTGAGGGGCACGATCCAGAACGACATTCTTAAGGAGTATGTAGCGCGGGGAACGTTCATCTATCCCCCCGAACCCTCAATCCGCCTCGTGACGGACACGATTGCCTTCTGTCAGGCAAATGTTCCCCGCTGGAACCCGGTCTCAATTAGCGGTTACCACATTCGAGAGGCAGGCGCCTCCGCTCTCCAGGAAGCGGCTTTTACCCTGGCCAACGCCGAAACCTACCTTCAGGCAGCCCTCGATTCAGGCTTGGATATCGATCAGTTCTCTCCTCGGTTCTCCTTCTTCTTCAGTGTGCACAACAACTTCTTCGAGGAGATTGCAAAGTTCAGGGCCGTCCGGAAGGTCTGGGCCCAGCGTATGAAAACCCGGGGTGCGCGGAATCCCAGATCCCTGGCCCTACGCTTCCACGCCCAGACTGGAGGCAGCACTCTGACCGCTCAACAACCGGAAAACAACACGGTTAGAGTAACCCTGCAGGCCTTGGCGGCGATCCTGGGAGGGGCCCAATCGCTGCATACGAACAGTAAGGACGAAGCACTGGCGCTGCCGACTGAGGAAGCCGTTTCCCTGGCTCTCCGAACCCAACAGATCATAGCTCACGAATCAGGGGCGGCTGAGATCGCCGATCCGCTCGGGGGAAGTTGGTACCTGGAACGTTTGACCGGGGACTTTGCCAGCAAGATCGATGCTTATCTCCAGGAAATTGATCGATTGGGGGGTGTGCTTTCGGCCCTGGAGCAGGGGTATTTTCACAGGCAGATTCAGGAAGCCGCGTTCCGCTTCCAGAAGGAAGTCGAATCGGGGACTCGAACTGTTGTCGGGGTCAACCGATTCAATGATAAGGGGCGTCCGGCCATACAGACTATGAAGATTCCGGAAGGGGTCGAGGCGCGACAAAAGGAGCGCTTGAAAGGCGTCAGAATGCAGGAACGGCCCCGTCTGGCTGCCGCCTTGGAGAAGGTCCGGAATACCGCTTCGGGAACCGGGAATCTGCTGCCTCCCATCATCGAGGCGGCTGAGGCCCAGGCGACCGTTGGTGAAATTGCAGACGCCCTGCGGAAGGTTTTTGGAGAACACAAGGAGACTGTCGCTATTTGAAAGCCCCAGAAGGGACACTTCTCAGCATTCGCGATCTCACGGTTTCCTACCGGTCGGATCACAGGCAGCACGCGCCGCTTTCGGGTCTGTGCCTCGATATCAGAGAAGCTGAAACGGTTGGCCTCGTCGGTGAGTCAGGTGCCGGCAAGACCACCCTCGCACATACCTTGCTGGGAATACTTCCGGGTTCCGCCGTCGTGCGCACCGGAGAGATCCTTCTGAGAGGTCAAAACCTCCTGGCGCTCCAACCGTCCGAATGGAGAGGAGTTCGGGGACGACGGATCGGGTTGGTGTTTCAAGAACCAACCGCTGCCCTGAATCCAGTGATGCGAATCGAAACGCAAATCTGCGAAGGGATGGTTCACCACTACAGTCATGATCGGCAGACAGCCCGCACCAGGGCCCAGGACCTGTTGCTCGAGGTTGGAATCCAGAACACCGAGGTCGTTCTCGATTCCTACCCCTTCCAGTTGTCAGGCGGGATGTGCCAGAGAGTATTGATCGCCTCTGCCCTTTCGCTGGAACCGGAACTACTGATTTGCGATGAGCCAACCAGTGCTCTCGATGTGGCCGTCCGCAATCAGATTCTCGCGCTCCTGGTTCGGTTGCAACGCGTTCACAAATTCGCTATCTTATTCATATCCCACGACTTATCCACTCTAGAGCTAGTGTCTGATCGAGTGCTGACCCTCCGCGATGGCCGCCTTCTGCCGCTAGTCAAGCCAAGCGAACAGTCTGCCGGTTCAATCGAAACCAGAGGAGAGCGATGAGTTCCCTGGAAGTCTTGGAATTGACCAAGGTGTTTGGAAGCAGAGAGGAGCCACACCTTGCGGTTGACCATGTGTCCTTTTTGGTAAACCGCGGTGAAACACTCGGTCTGGTTGGGGAATCGGGATGTGGGAAATCAACCCTCGCCTACTGCCTCGCGCGACTGATCCCTCCAACATCGGGCAGCGTGAGATTCGGTGGTCACGACTGGCTTCGGGTTGAGGGGAAGGCGCTGCGCAATCTCAGGCGGAAGATACAGTTGGTCTTTCAGGATCCCTTCACCTCTCTGAATCCCACGATGAGGATCGAGAGAATCCTCTCAGAACCATTGACGGTCCATCAGATTGGAAGCCGTAAAGAACGAGCAGTCCACGTTCGAGAAATGCTGAAAGTTGTTGGCCTTGAAGCCGACCATGCCAGCCGGAAACCGGCAGAGTTTTCCGGAGGTCAGCGTCAGAGAATCGCAATAGCAAGGGCCCTGATGACCCACCCCGAATTCCTCATCGCCGATGAGCCCCTCTCTGCGCTCGATGCGAACACCCAGGAGAGAATCCTCGACCTGCTTGCCGGCCTCAGGGAAAGATACTCCCTCTCGATGCTGTTCATATCCCACGATCTGGCGGCCGTGCAGCGAGTGTGCGACCGTGTCGCCATCATGCACTGTGGAAAACTTGTGGAAATCGCTAACGCAAAGACGATTTTTCAGAACCCACGACACGTTTATACGCGCTTCCTCCTGGATTCTGCCTCGATCACCGATGTCAGCGCTCTACCCGGAAATGTTCCGGCCTATGAGCAAGCCGACCTGCGCGAAGTGGGTCCGGAGCATTGGGCCGCAGTCTGACCGAACGCCTGATTATTGAACAGCTGAGCTGGCGAGTGCCGCTTCATGCGCGCGTGGTGTCAACTCGTCACTGTTGATCTTGCCGTCCAGCAGGTAGACGATGCGATGAGCGTTGGCTGCAATATCAGCCTCGTGGGTAACGAGGACGATGGTGTTGCCCTCTGAATGAAGCTTATCGAACAGCGTCATGATTTCTCGGCCGGTCTTTGAATCGAGGTTTCCGGTCGGTTCATCGGCCAGAATGATCGAAGGGGTATTAACCAGCGCTCGCGCAATGGCAACTCTCTGCCGCTGACCGCCTGAGAGTTCGCTCGGCCGGTGGTGCATCCGATTGGCCAACTCGACCTGTTCCATCGTCCGAATCGCCCTCTCATGCCTTTTGGCAGCCGGTACACCGGCATAAATGAGCGGCAATTCAACATTCTGCAGGGCTGTGGCTCGAGGGAGGAGGTTGAAGGTCTGAAAGACGAAACCGATTTCCCGATTTCGGATATAGGCTAGCTCATCATCGTCCATGTCACTGACCAACTTGCCATTCAGGTAGTAGTCACCCTGCGATGGCGTATCCAGGCAACCGATCAAGTTCATCAGTGTGGACTTGCCGGAACCGGAGGGTCCCATGATGGCGATGTACTCGTTCTTTCTCACTTCGAACGAGACGCCGTGAAGTGCATGGATCTTCTCCGATCCCATTTCGTAGGTTTTCCAGAGGTTCTCAGTTCGGATCAATGAATCTGCCACAGCCTATCCCCCTTGCTTTTCTTCTGCCTTGACCGGGTCTCCATCCTTCAGGGTCCGCAGCGTCTTGTAACTGCCGGTGACAATCGTCTGATCCTCCTCGAGACCTTCAACGACCTCGATGTTGGATTCACCGACGATACCGGTCTTCACTTCGGTGAAAACTGCTTTACCGTCTGTAAGGACAAAGACGCCCTCGAATTCTTTCTTCTCTAGTTTCTGATCGTTGGTGCTTTCCTTCTCTTCTTCCTCAGTGGCGGTCTTCTTCTTATCGTCATCACGAACGAGAGCACCATTCTCGTCCTGGCTGAACTCGCGCACAGTGAGTGCCTGAATCGGGATAGTTAAGACATCCGCTCGAGTCCGAGTCGTGATCTCAGCCGTGCAACTCAAACCGGGTCGAAGTGAGGCGGGAGGCTCGGCGAGCTGGATGACAACCTTGAAATCTTTTGCTTCCTGCGTCTGTCCAACCGCCTGGATCGCTGAGTTTCCGATCTCCGTGACAATCCCATCCAGGGGGTTGTCGGGCAGAGCGTCCACTTTGACCACGGCCTTCTGTCCCATTTCAAGGTCGACGATATCGGTCTCATCGACCTCAACCTCTGCCTCTATGACAGAAAGATCCGCAATCACCATGAGCGTGGCTGCCGGGTTGTTGAGCGTGCCTGGGACCGCGCGCTCACCCACTTCGACGTTCAACTGGGTGATCACGCCGGCCAGGGGCGAGCGGATTGTCGTCTTTGAAAGGAGGTCCTGCGACCGCTCGAGGAAAGCCTTCTGCTGGGCGACACGGCTAATTGCACTCTCGTAGGAGGTCTGAGCTTGCTGGAGAACCACCTGTGACACCGCCAGCTGGGAATGGGCCTGCTCGAGCGAAACCTCGGCCTGTGCCAGGGCCGATTCTGCATTAATCACATCATTCTTGACCAGCTCATAGTCATCCTTCGAGATCAGGTTGTCTTCGTACAATTCTTGCTTGCGCTCGAAGATCCTGTTCCGAAGTTCGTAGTTCTGCTGGGCCTTACGAAGCTCTACCTCCGCAACCCGGACCCCGGCCTCATCCCGCTGGACATTCGTCTCCTGGACAGCGATGCCGGCCTTCTGGTTGCGGGCCTCTGACTCAGTGGAAGCGAGGACTGCTTCCTGTGCTGTAACCTCGGCCTTGGTTTGGATCGGGTCGATGTGAAGCAACAAGCTACCCTTCTCAACCCGGTCCCCTTCTTTGACCAGGAGGTCGGTGATTACACCCGAAATCTCGGCTTGGAGTTCAACATACTCCTTAGGCTTGATCTCGCCCGTAGCTGTCACGATCGAGATCAGCTCGGCCTTGCGTTCCACTTGCCCAGTTTCGACCCCTACCGTGTCTTTCCGCCGAGCATTGACGCTGAAGCCGATGATGGCCGCGAGTACAGCAAGAGCAATAGTAATAATGATAATCTTTTTCTTAGCAGCCATGTTTCATCGCCACCTTTCCATTACTACGGATGAGTGTATCCAAAAGTTTCCTTACCTGTCACTCACCGTTACGTTTCGTTGGCTGCGGCTATTCAACCCTGTCGAAGTTAAGCCAAAGATATCCGCGAAGATTGGGCTGTTTGTAAGGTGAACCTTTTTCGAGTAGATTGTTATGACTTTGATAAATCCCTTGATCTCCTACGAACGGGCGCTTGAACTCGTATTGACCCATCTTCCCGCTCCACATCCAGAGCGAGTTGATCTGCAGTCGGCACTGGGGCGCATTCTCGCAACCGATGTTTACGCTGATCTCCAGGTGCCTCCCTTCGACAAGTCGATCATGGATGGCTTTGCGCTTCGTTCGGCTGATGTCCCAGCCGTACCTTTTGTCCTGGATCTCGCGGGAGACATCCCCGCGGGCACCGTCTTTGACAGACCCTTGGAAGCCGGCCAGGCGGCCCGGATCATGACCGGCGCGCCGCTCCCTGCCGGCGCCGATGCCGTCCAACAGGTCGAGAAGACGCGCCTTCTCTCCGAAACCAAGATCGAGATTCTGGAGAAGGTAACTCCCGGCCAGTTTGTCTCCCCCGCTGGATGCGAGGTCAGGCAGGGAGCGCTTGTTGTTCAAGCAGGACAGGTGCTTGGCCCAGCTCACATTGGAACACTGGCGATCTTCGGCAAGGCAAGGGTTGACGTGTTCCGAACGCTCAATGCCGCAGTCATCAGCACCGGTTCAGAGCTCGTCGAAATCTCCGAGCGACCAGGTCCAGGCCAGATCCGCAATTCGAACGGACCCATGTTGATCGCCCAAAGCCACAACCTCGGCTTGCGAGCCTCGCTCTTCCCCCATCTGCCGGATGACCGCAAGGCGACGGAGCGCCTCATTGAAAGCGCCTCATCGCTTGATGTCCTCATCTTCAGTGGAGGTGTTTCGGCTGGAGAATGGGACCTCGTCCACCAGGTGATGAAGGAAATGGACGCCACCATTGTTTTCCACGGCGCAGCCGTGAAACCTGGAAAGCCGATACTCTTTGCCCGCCGCGGTCGCCAGATGATATTCGGTCTTCCCGGAAACCCCGTCTCTTCATTTGTCACCTTCGAACTATTCGTCCGGCCCGCAGTGCGTCGAGTCATGGGCTTTGTTGGCGCGGAGCTGCCGAAACTGAGCGCCAGAGTCACTAAAGATGTGACCCAGAAACCGGGAAGGCGATTCTTCAAGCCAGCTCGCCTTCGGTTTGGTGCCGATGGAGCAATCGTCAAGCCCGTTGAGACGAAAGGTTCGGCCGATCTGGCTGCCTTTGCAGCGGCCAACGCCTTGATCATCGTTCCCCCGGAAACCTCACACATCCCAAAGGATTCCAGCGTCGATGTCATTCTTCTCGAACAGTTTGTTCTGGAGGGCAGACGGTGAAGCTGACTCATCTGGATGAACAGGGCCGGGCCCGGATGGTTGATATCAGCACGAAACCGCGCATCGAGCGCCGAGCAGCGGCCCAGGGAAAGGTCTTCATTTCGCAGGCGACCGCTGAGGCCGTGCTTTCCGCCGGTCTGCCCAAAGGGAACCCGTTCGAAGTGGCTCGTTTGGCGGGGATTCAAGCCGCTAAGGATACTGCCCGTCTCATCCCCCTGTGTCATAACCTGAACCTCGATTTCGTCGATGTCACCATCGAGTTGCGCGAAGGATTCTTCCTGGTGTCCAGCCAAGTCTCCTGTCGCTGGGCAACCGGTGTCGAGATGGAAGCTCTTACAGCTGTTTCGGTCGCCGCACTGACCCTCTATGATATGTGTAAAGCGGTGGACAAGAGCATCGAAATTGGCGAGATTCGCTTACTCAGCAAGGAAAAAGGGTCTGTCGTCAGCGACACCCCCTGAGCGAAGCCGCTGCTCCTCAGAGAAACAGTCTATGAGATCCTCGCTATAATGAACCTGTGAGAATCTGTCGCACGTTACTGCTTGCTTTCTTCATTGTAATCACCGGGCCGCTTTCCGCCCAGGAGCAGGAAGAGCCCAAACCCGTCGAGGAGACGCCCCAGAGCCAGCCGTCAACGGAAGTCCCGCCCGATGAGGGCGGTTTCCGAATTGGAGTAGCCGTTGATCAAGTCTTCCTGTCGGTTAACGCCCGCTCTGTTTCGGGAGGGTTCGTTAAGGACCTGACCCGTGATGATTTTCGTGTTTTTGAAGATGGCCGTCTCCAGAGGATTGTGAACTTCTACAGTCAACAGGTGCCGGTCAAGGTTGTCCTGCTGATCGATGCGAGCGGTAGTACCCGACACAATCAGACCGAAATCAGGCAGGCAGCTCTAGAATTCGCAGAGAACCTCGAGCCGGAAGACCAGGTTGCGGTGATCACCTTTAACTACCAGCCCCGGCTGATCCTCAACTGGACCAACGATCAATCCAAGATCCAGCTCGCTCTCGAAAGCATCTATGCCAAGGGCAATACCGTACTGAATGATGCCCTCTATGTGACGTTCGACGACCTGCTTCGCGGCGCTGATGGTAAATCCGCCGTTATTCTCTTAACCGATGGAATCGATACGGGAAGTATGGTGAGCTTCGATGAATCGGTTGATCTCGCCCTGCGATCGGAATCGATGGTCTATGTGGTTTCAAAGCTCGAAGAGTATTGGGCGAATGCGATCTACCAGCGGCAGCAAATTCGATCCCGAGTGGCGATCATGCCCAGGGAACTGACCGACGACTACATTCTCGAAATGAAGCGATCCCTCTCGCGTCTGGCGAATCTCACGGGCGGCAAGGTGCTGGATACCAAGGCCTTTAACAGCCTGACCGATGTTTATGCCCAGGTGGCAGAAGAACTCAAGAACCAGTACTACCTCTCCTATATCCCAACCAATCCAACCCAGGACGGGACCTGGCGCAATATCAATGTCGAAGTGGGTCGGGGCGGGATCGTTGTACGAAGTCGCCAGGGCTATTTCGCCGACCGCACGCGGTCCACAGCGAACTAGTTTCGCTTGAACGTACCCCAGCGCTTTTCCCAGTGAAAGCCAGGCAACTTTCAACCTGAAATCAAACATTTGCTAAAATAGGACCGCGCTGGTACTATTTAATTCTTCGCGAGTGAATTATGATTCGAATGAGTAAGTTTGCAGATTATGGTCTGGTCTTGATGACGCAGTTTCTTCGGGCTTCTTCGGCTGAAGAGAATCTGAGTGCCCGGGAGCTTGCCAGCCAGACCCGCCTTCCGCTTCCCATGGTGAGCAAGGTACTCAAGGCGTTGACACGAGAGGGTTTACTGGTTTCCCATCGGGGAGCCAGTGGCGGATACAGCCTGTCGCGGAGTCCGGCGAAGATCTCCGTTGCCGAGGTCCTCACAGCGGTCGAAGGGCCAATTGCCATGACCGAGTGTCTCGATTCAACCAGTGTCTGCAAACAGGAGTCCGTTTGTCCGGTTAGAACGAATTGGGAACGGATCAATTTTGCCGTTCAGGATGTATTGGATGCGATTTCCCTCGCCGATATGCTGGAACCGCTTCCCGATCATCTTGTGACTCTGGGTGTAGGGGAGACTGAGACCCCTTCCCATCGGCAGTGATTGTATTCCGTGATTTTGGAGTTTAGGAAAGGTGAATTCAAATGGCTAGCGAAACTGAAGAGCTGCAAAGGTTAGCTGAAGAAGAATATAAGTACGGTTTCTATACCGATATCGAATCCGAGGCTCTTCCTCCGGGTCTGAATGAAGACGTGATCCGGTTGATTTCCGAGAAGAAATCGGAGCCTGGCTGGATGTTGGAGTGGAGACTGAAGGCATATCGCCAGTGGCTGAAGATGGAAGAGCCTACGTGGGCGTTCCTCAAGTACCCGAAGATCGACTACCAGGATATCGTCTATTACTCGGCGCCCAAGAAGCAGGCCGATGGTCCCAAGAGTCTTGATGAGGTTGATCCCGAGCTTCTGGAAACCTACCAGAAACTGGGTATTCCGCTGGAAGAGCAGGAGATCCTGGCCGGTGTCGCCGTTGACGCGGTTTTCGACAGCGTGTCGGTGGCGACGACATTCAGGGAGAAGCTCGCCGAACAGGGCATCATCTTCTGTTCGATGAGTGAGGCTCTCAAGGAGCACCCTGATCTGGTTCGGCAGTACCTCGGTTCCGTTGTTCCTCACTCGGACAACTTCTTCGCCGCTTTGAACTCGGCGGTCTTCAGTGACGGTTCCTTCTGCTACATCCCGAAAGGGGTTCGTTGTCCGATGGAGTTATCCACCTATTTTCGCATCAACGCGGCGAAGACCGGTCAGTTCGAACGGACCCTGATCGTTGCCGACGAGGGGAGCTACGTCAGCTACCTCGAAGGGTGTACTGCACCGATGAGGGATGAAAACCAGCTTCACGCTGCGGTGGTGGAGCTCGTTGCCCTGAAGGACGCCACGATCAAGTATTCCACGATCCAGAACTGGTATCCCGGGGATGATCAAGGCCGGGGCGGGATCTACAACTTTGTCACCAAGCGGGGAAAGTGTCTCGGTGAGAACTCACGAATCTCCTGGACTCAGGTCGAGACCGGATCTGCAATTACCTGGAAGTATCCCTCCTGTCTGCTGATTGGGGACAATTCAGTCGGCGAGTTCTACTCGGTGGCGTTGACGAAAAAGCGACAGCAGGCTGATACCGGCACCAAGATGATTCACCTTGGCAAGAACACCAGCAGCAACATCGTTTCCAAGGGTATTTCGGCTGGTGAAGGCCAGAACACCTACCGCGGACTCGTGAAGATAGGGAAGAAAGCGGTCAATGCCCGCAACTATACCCAGTGTGATTCGATGTTGATCGGTGACAAGTGTGGAGCACACACCTTCCCCTACATCGAAGTAGGTAACAGTACGGCTCACATGGAACACGAGGCATCAACGTCGAAGATTGGCGAAGACCAGATCTTTTACTGCCAGCAGCGGGGTCTGTCGGCTGAAGATGCCGTTTCGATGATCGTGAATGGCTTCTGCAAGGAAGTCTTCAAAGAACTACCAATGGAATTTGCGGTT
The DNA here is from genome assembly GCA_020350445.1 of Acidobacteriota bacterium. Lineage (GTDB taxonomy): Bacteria > Acidobacteriota > UBA6911 > RPQK01 > JAPXNP01. Next base: position 4,328,669 of record CP070717.1, read on the forward strand.
GAAGCGCAGAAGCTGCTGAGCGTCAACTTGGAAGGCAGTGTCGGCTAGAGCAATTGGATGAATGGAGAAGCAAAATGCTTGAGATAAAGAACTTACATGTTAGAGCAGAGGGTAAGGAGATTCTGAAGGGAATCGACCTGAAAGTGGCGCCCGGCGAGGTGCATTCGATCATGGGTCCGAACGGCTCAGGAAAGAGTACGTTGGCAAACGTGTTGGCCGGCCGGGAGGATTTTGAAGTAACGCAGGGTGAGATCATTTACAGGGATCAGGACCTGCTCGATATGGATCCTGAAGAACGAGCACGGGAAGGTGTCTTCCTGGCTTTTCAGTATCCCGTTGAGATCCCCGGTGTCAGCAACACCTACTTTCTCCGCGCCGCACTCAATGCGGTCCGCAAACATCGCGGTGAGAAAGAAGTGGATGCCATGGAGTTCCTGAAGCTCGTGCGCGAGAAGGCAAAGCTACTCAAGATGGATCAGAGCCTTTTGAGCCGTCCCGTGAACGAAGGTTTCTCGGGTGGGGAGAAGAAGCGCAATGAGATCTTCCATATGGCAGTTCTCGAGCCGGCCCTGGGTATCCTGGATGAAACCGACTCCGGTCTGGATATCGACGCGCTGAAGATAGTCGCTGATGGTGTCAACGCGCTCAGGAATAAGGATCGTTCCTTTGTCGTTGTCACTCACTACCAGCGTCTTCTGGACTACATCGTTCCGGACTTCGTGCACGTGCTCTACGAAGGGAAGATCGTCAAGTCAGGCGACAAAGACCTTGCACGTGAACTCGAGAAGACTGGTTATTCCTGGCTTCAGAACGGCAAACCCGAAATCCAGCCGGTGGGCCAGTAAGGGAGAGGCGCACCGATGACCCGAGCGGTAATGGAAAAGAAAGACGATCTGTTTGAAGCGATGGTTGAATTCGGCCGGAGTGCGGAACTCTCTGGGCCCACCTGGTTGAAGGAACGTAGGGCCGCGGCCCTCAAGCGTTTTGAGGACCTGGGCCTGCCGACAAAACGAGATGAATCGTGGCGGTTCACTGATACGAAGGTCCTGAAGAGGACGCCGTTTGTACCGGCCGTCGCCGACGCTTCTCCCGGTGTGGACCTTTCGGACTTGTCCTTTTCGACCTTTGGTGAGGACCGGCTGGTCTTCCTCAACGGTCATTTTGCGGAAGAGCTCTCATCGAAGAACCTCCCGAAGGGCATCAGAGTCCGTAGCCTGGCGACTGCCTTGCAGCAGGATGCCGATGGGCTTGAGCCTATCCTTGGGCGGTATGCGACTTCTGAGCATGAGGCCTTCAATTCCCTTAATCTGGCCCTCTTTCAGGATGGAGCGGTAATTGAGGTTGATCCCGGTTGTGTGGTCGAGTCGCCGATTCATCTGCTGTTTGTGAATCGTGCGGCGGATGGCCCCTTGCTCATCAACACTCGAGTACTGGCAGTTTGCGGGGACAATTCGCAGGTTAGCCTGGTGGAATCACACCTCGGCCTTCCTGGTCATCCCTATCTCAGCAATGGAGTGACGGAAGTTTTGGCTGGGGATAATGCTGTAGTGGATCACTACAAAGTCCAGCAGGAGAACTCCGATGCGTTCCATATCGCGACGTTCCAGTCTCATCAGGGCCGAAACGCAAATGTCCGAACCATGACGGTTACCCTTTCCGGGGCAGTCGTTCGCAACGAGACGAATGCCGTACTCGGCGGAGAAGGGGGTTGGGCTGAGCTGAATGGTCTCTTCCTGGTTGGGGAGGATCATCACGTCGATAACTTCACGCGTATCGAGCATGCAAAGCCGCACTGTGACAGCCGGGAAGTCTATCGGGGAATTCTCTCTGAGCAGGGTTCGGGCGTCTTTCGCGGCAGAATCGTAGTCGCAAAGGATGCTCAGAAGACCGATTCGAAGCAGACGAACAACAACCTCCTGCTCTCGGATGAAGCGTTGATCAACACTAAGCCACAGCTAGAGATCTATGCCGATGATGTCAAGTGCACCCATGGTGCCACGATCGGACAGCTCGAAAAGGAGGCGATCTTCTATCTGCGCTCGCGCGGTATCTCGGAAAGCGCTGCGCGCAGTATGCTGATTTACGCATTTGCGACTGACGTTGTGGGTCGTATCAAGGTTGAATCACTGCGAGAGGAACTCGACCGATACCTGTTTAGCTGGCTGCCCAAGGGCGAAGTTGTGCGGGAGGCATTCTAACCCCGAGAGGGGTGGGATCTCCGAAGACGGGGAAGAGCATGGATAGCATCGAACGAGCTGAAGCGACTGTGAGTGATCGACTGACCGGGCCTTGTCGGATTGATGTCGATCGGCTCAGAGGGGATTTTCCTATTCTGAGTTCGACGGTTTACGGCAAGCCCCTCGTCTATCTGGACAACGCGGCGACAACACAGAAACCAGCGGTTGTGATCGAGACCCTGCGCAATTACTACGAGCAGGTCAACTCGAACATCCACCGAGGTGTCCACCACCTGAGCCAGGTGGCAACAGATGAGTATGAGAAATCTCGTCGAACCGTACAGCGATTTCTGAATGCTCGCAAGGTTTCAGAAATCGTGTTTGTCCGCGGGACGACGGAAGGCGTCAATCTGATCGCTCAAACCTTTGGCCGGAGCCGTCTGGCTGAAGGAGATGAAGTGGTGATCTCGGCGATGGAGCATCATTCCAATATCGTCCCCTGGCAAATGGTCTGCGAGCAGATGGGAGCCAGGCTGAAGGTCATCCCGATGAACGATCGGGGCGAGTTGCTCATCGAGAAATACGCCGGGCTACTGGGACCGCGGACCAAGCTGGTTTCGTTTGTTCATGTTTCGAACGCTCTCGGAACGGTGAATCCTGCCCGAGAGATGATTCAGTTAGCGCATGAGCGGGGAATCCCGGTTGTATTAGACGGAGCCCAGTCGTTGCCGCATTTGAAGGTCGATGTGCAGGAGCTCGATGTCGATTTCTTTGTCTTCTCGGGGCACAAAGCTTTTGGCCCAACCGGGATCGGAGCTGTCTACGGCAAGTTGAAACACCTCGAAGCCATGCCGCCTTACCAGGGTGGCGGAGACATGATTAGCTCGGTATCGTTTGAGAAGACGACCTACAACGAAGTCCCCCACAAGTTCGAAGCGGGCACTCCGAACATTGCCGGCGCGATCGGTTTGGGAGCTTCTCTGGAGTACCTCGCGGGGCTTGATCTCGATGTGGTTGCCGGTTACGAAGAGGGGCTTGTCGAGTATGCGCATGAAGCACTTCTCGAAGTTCCGGGCCTCAGGCTGATCGGAACTGCAGAGAAGAAGGCCGGCGTTGTCTCGTTTGTGCTGGAGAGTGTGCATCCGCACGACATCGGCACAATTCTCGATCGAGAAGGAGTCGCCATCCGAACCGGCCACCATTGCGCACAGCCGGTGATGGATTTCTATGGGGTTCCGGCAACAGCGCGGGCCTCCTTCGCGTTTTACAATAAGCGCGAGGAAATTGATATCCTAGTGCAAGGCCTCGGGAAGGCTATAGAGGTATTTCGCTGACATGAGCTTCGTGAACGAACTTTACCAGGAAGTGATTCTTGATCACAATCGACAGCCCCGCAACTACGGCGATCTCCCGGACGCAACTGAGAAAGCGGAAGGCTACAATCCGCTTTGCGGCGACCGGGTGACGGTCTATATCAAACGGGATGGTGATGTCATCCAGGACGTGAAGTTCGTCGGTGCCGGCTGTGCGATTTCCACAGCATCTGCATCGCTGATGACCGAAACGCTCAAAGGGAAGAACCTCGCCCAGGCGCGGGTCTTGTTTGAGAAGTTTCGTGACATGGTCATGGGTAATCTCGATATGGAAATGGATGATGAGGACCTCGAAAAACTGGTTGTCTTCCATCGCCTGAGTGACTACCCCGTCCGAGTCAAATGCGCCACGCTCGTTTGGCATGCGCTCCTCTCAGCCCTGGAGAAGGAAGAAAAGGCCGTTTCGACGGAATAGGAAACAAGATGTCCGAAGCAGAGAGAAGAGACGAGCGGTTACATCAGCTGGAGGGCGGGCCTGATTCAGGCGCTGAGAATACAGAACTGCGGGCACATGTGATCTCCGCCCTGGAGAGCGTCTATGATCCCGAAATCCCCGTCAATATCTACGAAATGGGTCTGATTTACGAACTGCGGATCAGCGATTCCGGCAACGTCGCTATCCAGATGACCCTGACCTCGCCGGCCTGTCCTGTGGCGGGCTCTCTCCCGGGTGAGGTTGAGACCCAGGTGCGGCAGGTTGAAGGGGTCAACGATGTATCGGTCGAACTCGTCTGGGATCCCCCCTGGACGATGGAGCGGATGTCTGAAGCAGCCAAGCTTGAGTTGGGATTCCTGTGAGGGCAGCGCGTGAAGTTTAGAGTCGGACTGCTGGCTGCGATCCTGGTGCTGATCGTAGGTGTTGCCTACCTTCATCCAGTGACAAACGATCTCCTTTTCCAGGAACCCGAAAAGGGCAACCCTTTGGGGTATCTGAAGAATCTACCTGAGCCCAGGACCCCCGTTCCCCCTGCACCTTCGGCAACCACCGGCAAAGCGGCGCCAGGTCTTTCTGAGAATCAAGGGGAACCGGCTGAAGAGACGGTGCCGTCCAACCAGGTCTCTAACAGTGAGGTCAGTAGAATCCTGCTGCAGATTCTCGCCGCGCGGAAACTGGCCGATGGGATCAGTCTGTCGGTGACTGATCGGGAAATCATAGTCTATGGCAACGTCCGGTCAGAGGAAGATCTGGACCGAATCGTTGACATTCTTGATCGCGGTCGCGAATCTCGAACGATCAACCTGCAATTTGTTACCCGGGCTAACGAGGTTCAGTAGGATTGGGGTCTGAACGAACGGTTTAGAATCCGCCGCCTCCTCCTCCCCCGAAACCCCCGCCGCTAGAACCTCCGCCTCCACTGAAGGAGGAACCACCACTGGATCGAGGTGAAGAACTCAAAGCGGTTCCCGTCGCGAGCGACATCTGGTTCAGTGCTCCGGCGAACTGACTGGGCCGAAATACCCCGGCATGGGAACCGGAATACCAGTGTGGGGGCTCTGAGTAGATTCCATCAAACGCCCGAGCCCACCGCTCCTCGACTCCAAGGGCCATTGCGAAGGGGAGGTAGGCTTCAAACATTTCGGGGCCTGTGATCATCTTTTTGTAGCGATCACTTTCCACCCGGGTCAGGAACTCCTCGAACCCCCGAATCTGATCGAAGACCTTGGCCCCGAGACGGGTGCGCGCAGGAAGAAGAAAGGCGAAGATGCCAATGATCAGGGCAGAAGAGTACCCGGCCAGGGCAAACTGAAGTACCCCGAATCCGAGTAGATCAGCGAATGGCCCCATGCCGGCGGTTGTTAATATCCCGATGCCTATCGCTGTCATCAGCGCAGGTTGACGAAGTTTATCGGGTCGCCGGCGGTAGTATTTTCGGACCAGCAGTTCAGCAAAGATCTGATTATTGATCTCTTTAAGTTCCTTGTAGAAGGAGTTCTCGAGATCCTTCAGAGAAACGCTGGCACGCAGCCCGTCATCGAACAGGGCGTCAAGGATCCGTTTTTCATAGGGCCGCAGCTGATCCGTGGACGAAGTCGTTTCAGTCTGGTGGAAGGTGTAGAAGTTGGAAGAGTACAGACCCAGGAATTTCTCCTGACGGGATTCCTCGATCTTCAGTAAGCCCCGAATTGCCAGGTCGACGATTGTTGCAGTGACATCCCGGAGATCGGGGGTATTGTCGGCCAGGGTTCCCACTGCGGCCGGTGAGAGATCTGCGGGGGGCTGGTAGCTTGGAACGAGTGGCCCCTTCGCCGGATCCCGTCCCCAGCTGCTCCAGACGAGGTACATCCCGATAAAGACGAGCAGGGGAACGATCAACAGCCAATTCCTCAAAAGGTAACGAGTCATCCGGACGGAAAGACTTGGTCGCTCAACCGCACCGGGATCCCAGGCCACTGCGATAGTCAGCCCCTCAAACAGGCCGAGTTCCCGTTGAGTGGAGAACGTGATATCGGGCCCAAGAACTGAGATGGAAACAGCCTGCTCCCGTGAGGCATAGGGACCGGTGTACCCTGCGCTACGAATGCCAGTGGCCTTCTTGGGAAGATGAACAACAGCACGCGAAGATTTGATCGGGATTTCCCACTCATCGCCGGTTGCGTTCCAGTAGAGTTCATCGTGTTCATCAAAGAACTGGATAGCGTTTCCGACCGAATACCGCAGCACAATCGTCCGCTTCTGATCCTGTGCACCCGGAACCCAGATTTTGACCTTTCTGAAGCGACCTTCGCGGGAATCTTGCCATTCGAGCTTTCGGCCGGATTCATCGGTCACGGAGAGGATGTCGAGGTCGAGGTGGAAGTTGGGGTCGCGGGGAGTCTGGTAGACCACAGGGATCAACCGGTAGAGGCCGTTCCAGCTTCCTTTGAAATCTGCTTCGATGGTCTCGGTAATCAGGATCTGACCTTGGTTCTCGACCCAGATCTCGGCTTGAAAATGGCTGATTTCGAGGGACCGGGCCAGCGCTGGAACGAGAAACAGCCCGAGAAGGAAGAGACTGGTCGGCAGCTTCTTGCCGTGAACGGAGAAGATCCTTCTAATCATTCGAACTGAACTTTCGGCACGGCCCGCTCTGCCTCTTCGACTTCAAAGAATTCCTTCTCCTCGAAGCCGAAGATTCCGGCCAGGATGTTAGACGGGAATTGTTGAATCTTCGTGTTGAGGTCACGCACCGTAGCATTGTAGTAACGACGTGCATTCTGGAGAGCCTCTTCAATCTCGGCCAGCTGCGACTGCAGCTCCTTGAAATTCTCGGAAGCCCTTAATTCCGGGTAGTTTTCAGCGAGAGCCAGGAGTGACTTGAGAGCCCTTCCTAGTTCGCCTTCGAGCTGCACCTGTTGACCGGGACCGGTCGCAGTCAGGGCCCGGCTGCGGGCTTCAACGACAGACTCCAGCGTCTGGCGTTCGTGGGCTGCATATCCTTTGACCGTGTTGACCAGATTGGGGATGAGATCGTGACGTCGTTTGAGCTGGACTCCGATATCGGACCAGGCATTGGTCGTCAAGATTCTCAATTTGACCAGTGAGTTGTAGATCAGAACGACCGCTGCCGAAAGGACCAGCAGAAGGACGAGGCCTACGATTGTGAGCATGCCGGAACCACCTCGCTATGATTGTTTAGCACAGTCCTGCCCCGGTTTAGCCCGGTTTTGGCAGGCGGATCAGACGGACCCCTTTAGTTTTAACCATGGGGCTGACGAGATGGTTCCTCTGGGAAGAGGTCGGAGCAGTCCTACTTAACCCAGATCTTGATCGAGGTTTCCCCGTCCCGGACCTCCAGGATTTCGTCAGCTTTGCTGAGTTCATCCAGCAGATTATCAGGGTTCAGTCCCTTCGCTCGGAGATGTTCCTTGGCCTCGTCGGGCAGGGCCGAAATCAGCAATTGGGTCAATGAAAGGGGCAGCGACATCTTGAAAGACTCAGCCCCCCCTTCCGAGATCACCACGTGGAGTCGCTTGGAGGAGTTCGCGGCTGAACCTTTCGAACGGTCTTCTCCGAGCAACTTCGGATCAATCCGCAGCAGCGCGAGCGTTGCCTGGTTTTGCACCTCGGAGTCCCGGCTGTTGCTGACTGATTCCTGAAGAATCGGCACCGCTCTTCGGTTGACCCTTGAATCGCTGACGTAGCTGAGCTGAACGGCGGCGACCAACCGAAGTTCGGAGTTCGGGTCTTCAAGTGCCGAATAAGCGCGATCGATGTACGCCCTGTTCCCCGCTTCGTAGAGCTCGCAACTGAGCCGGGCGACGGAGTATTTCGCCTCTGTTTCGAGCGCGGTGATGGAAGGGCCGAGAGAGAGGAAGGACTCATAGCGCAGAAGCGATGGTTCCTTTCTGCCAAGCTTTTCGAGCGCCCGTGCCTGGTAGAAGTGCGACTGTGGGATAAGGCCACTTTTCGGATAGTCGCGCTGGAGTTCATCAAGCCGATCGAGTGCATATTCCCACCGCTGATCGAACATCGCCAGCTTCGCGTCCTGGAAGAGGTTCTCGGCTGACGATGCCAGTGTCGGACTCAGGCATAGCGGGACCAACAGGATGAATATGTTTCTTAGTCTGCAGCGTCTGCTCATATGCGATTCTCCATTTGTAGGAGCTTAAGTTTTGTGAGCGTGGAGCGCGATTCAATAACCTGTCTCCAAAGCATGAGATCCTCCGGCATACAGTCGGGAGAGTTCGCGATCTCAAGTAGTAAAGTCTCCAGTTCATTCAGGATCGGTCTTAGATCTTCAAACCGTACGTCTTTCAGCTTGGGCTCGAGAAGACGCTTCTGGAAGACAAGCTTCCTGGCCACTTCCTGCTCCAGGTCAAACCCGGTTTCAGAGCAGTCGATTGTTCCGTCGAAGAGAGAAAGGAGAAACATCTGGCTGCGACCCAGATAGGTCAGTAGCTCGAGTCGAGTCGCCTGCTTGTCGAGACTCTGGAAATAGGCCAGGTTGACTTCAGGGACACTCTGGGCTTTCCAGAGCCATCCGAGCAGGAAGGCGATAATGAGACTCGCGGCGATAGCCAGCCAGGGAAGCGGTTGCTTGAAGGGGGACCTTTCCGCGGCCTGGCCGGGAAGTCTTGCCGGATTGCGTTCCAGGATTCTGTCCGCTCGTTCATCGAGCTGCGCATCATACTCCTGCAGCAGGGCCCGAAGAGTCCGGGCTTCTGCAAGGGCTTGCCGGCACGAGGCGCAGGCCTCGAGATGCCCCTGGTCAAGATCGGCCAGGCCCACTTCTCCTAACGTGAATTGGTCGATCAGTTCTTCGTTTCTCTTACAGGGCAACATAGTTTTCCCTTTCAAGGTCGGCCAGCTTCAGTCGAAGCGAGCGCAGGGCATTGTGCAAAGTCGACTTAACTCCTCCGGAAGTCAGGCCGATCGTCTCAGCAATTTCTTCGAGCTTGAGCTCACCAAGGAGCCTCATTCGGACCACCTCCCGCTGGCGATCAGGAAGCTCGGCAATTGCAGCCTGAACTCTCTGAAATATCTCTCCCTGCATCATCGCCCGTTCCGGCGATCCGCTGCCTTCCACAAGCTGTATCATGTGCTCACCCATCTCGACACTCGACTGCTGGGCTTTGAAGTGCCTGCTTCGGAAATGATCCACCTGGCGGTTTCTGGCAATGCGGAAGATCCAGGCCGCCAGAGGGGCTCGTCCATCAAAGCTTCCAGCCTTCTTGCAGACTCGAAACAGGACATCCTGAGTCAGTTCGAGAGCGTCATCCTCATTGTGAAGGCTGCCGAGGAGGTACTTGAAGACACGCCTTCGATAGAGCGCATAGAGCTCATCGGCGGCTCGAGAGTCTCCAGCGGCAATCGCCTTCATCAGCTGGTGCTCAGTCATTCAATGTTAGATACGGAGCTCAACTGTAAAAGGTTTATGGGAACAGATGATCAATCGAGGGCAGTTAATTCTGGAGCGCGGGAAAAGACCGCCAGGCCTACTCCTGGTCAGGCCTTCCGATGCGCCAATAGTGATCGATACAGCGAGTGCAGATCGCCCACTGGTGGGGCTGTTCCGAGTAGGCAACCAGTGTCTCGGTGTCTTCGTACTTCCAGCAGTGGACACAGTGGACAGGATGAACGGTCTTGGTGTTCCGGAGAGCAAGAAAGGCGAGCACCACCAACACAACGGTCGAGGCGAGCACTCCGGCTATAGCGTGGCCTAGCGTTATTGACATCCCAAACTTTCCTGATTCAGACCGAAAGCAATAAGTACCTTTCGTAGGAGGATTTTAGCAGTTTTCGGTCAGGAAGAGAACCTGGAATTCAATTCGGCAAGCGGGACCCCACCCAATACCGGGTGGCCGTTCAGGTGGGGCTTAGGAGAGGTTACGACATTCCTTCGGGCACAACAGCATCCCGAAGCGCCTGGATCGCGTCGGCCTCATTTTCGTAAACATCGAGAAGCGGGAGGATCTGGCTGATGGCAAGCACATGCTTGACCCTGTCGCCCATCCGCAGCAATTTCACAGAGACCCCGAAACGCTTCGCCATCTTCATACTGGCGACGAGTTCACCGATGCCAGAGCTATCTATCCACTCGACCCCAGAGAGGTTCAGGAGGATTCTCTTCCATCCGTCGGCCACAAGCTGATTCATGACGTCGTGAAGAATTCTCTCCCCGACTCCGGCGATCATCCGTCCGTCCAAATCAACGATGATGACATCATCAACTTGTCGAATATCGACTTCCATCTTTGCTCTCCTATCAACAGCGCGGATTATAGCACGCAGCCTCGGAAACCTCTTGGTGGCTGCAACCAGATCGCGCCATCTTACAGTCTGACTTCCCAGAAGCAGACATACCACCGAATGCCCAGGGAAGCAACTGGAACTGAGTCAAACCTTCATCAGTTGGACGGGGTCGTGGCCTGGAGAATCCGTGCCACCGTCTTGAGTGCCACATTGCGCCCGGTAATGATGATGACCAAGGGTTTTTCTGGGGGCAGGGGGCCGAGTCTTCCCGAAAGAGCTGCAGCCACTGCCACTGCCGATGAAGGTTCGATCAAGTAGTGGTGCTTGTCTAGAAACCAGGTAACCGCCGATAGGATCTCGCCTTCCGAACAGAGAACAACTCGCTTCAGAAACCGACGGATAACCTCGAAGGTCTGCAGCCCAATACCACCTTCGACACCCCCTGCAGCCGTCTGGATCGGCGGGAGTTCGGTCACTGCCGCCCCTCGTTCGAGGGAGAGTTGGAGTGCCGGTGAGTCGCGATGCTGGGAAGCGATCAGCGTTGGCGAGCCGATTCGCTGTGCCAGAAGGTAGCTGGCCCCTGCTGCCAGGCCGCCACCCCCTACTGGAAAGAGGAAGGACTGGGCATCGGGAATCTCTTCCAGGATCTCGGCTGCAATGGTGCCGCCGTTAGCTGCCATGATCCGGGGATCATCGAAAGCAGACACAAAGGGAAGCGCATGATTCTCAGCCTCTGCCTTGGCGTACTTCTCGGCCTCATCGTAACCGGGGAATGGTGTGACGATAACATTGGCTCCGAGGGCGAGCATCCCCTGCCTTTTCGATTCGTCGACACTCGCAGGGAGATAGACGGTGACGGGAATCCCCAATTCCCGTCCAGCGTAGGCGAGCGCCCAGCCGTGGTTTCCGGCAGAGCAAGTCGCAACGCCGGTTTCGCGTTGGGCATCCTCCAAATAAGAGAGCCGGTACAGCGCTCCTCTCAGCTTGAACGATCCTGTGATCTGCAGAGATTCGAGCTTGAAGAAGGTCGGTACCTTCAGCTGCTGGGAAAGCTCTGGCGAGAATTCAACCGGTGTCTGTCGGATCTTTCCGGCGAGGGCGGAACGAGCCTCTTCGATCATGCCGAGGCTGAGCTTTTCCATCGTTTAGTCCTGCTCCCCGGAAACGACGAATACCCCAAATGCCGACGGGATGTGAAAATCGGGCGTCTCGCTCGCAGGGGTACACCAGGAGATCCACTTTTCAAGAACCTGTTGATCGGCTCCGGGGCTGAATTCTGCACGAAAGAGACCTGCAATGATGTGACTTCCATTGCGCAACGCTTCGATACCAAAGCCAGTCAGGCTCGAAACAGGGATCGCGGCCTCCACAGTGTAACCACCTGGGCCTATCGCTGCTTGTGCTTGCAGCCCCGGCAGGTCCCAGTCCTGATCGAACTGGCGGTAGTGGCTGGCGGAATAATCAAGGATTCGAGACCACGGATCGATTTCCACCGAGAAGTATCTTTCGAGCTCCGCATCGAGTGAGAAGAAGATCTCGACGCGATCCCCCCTTTCCACTGCTCGCTCCCCCTCGCCTTCTCCCTTCGTGACCTGGGAATCTTCAGCCTCGAATGCGAAATAGAGGGTGTGCTCCGTCAAGAAGGCCCGAAAACTGGTTGCGGGAGTCAGCTCTTCTCGCCAGGGAAAGGCGAACCGATCCTCCCTCGGAACTTGTCTCCAAGCCTCCTCGTCCAGTCTTCCGTCGAGATTGATAGAAGTACCTGGGTGTTGCTCGAGACTGTAGGTGCATTCGTCGTCGGCTTCGCCTGCTGAGGTGGAAGTCAGCAGGAGGTACAGCATCAGAGAAAGCGTCAGAAACTTCAAAGACAGGGCGCTCCTTGTCAGACGAGGGTCGGTCGAAATTTGATCTCGCCTTCCAGCGTTTTCTTAACCGGACACTTCTCCGCGATCGAGAGGATCCGTTCCCGCTGTTCCTCTGAAAGATCCCCCTTGAGAGAAATCTTCAGGGAGATCTCTGAGACGAAGCCCGCGGTGCTGGTGCAGTCGGGGCATTCTTCAGCCTTCATCTTCCGATGATCGAGTTCGACAGAGATTGATTCCAGGGGCCACTCCTTGCGACGGGCATACATCTGCACGGTGATGGCGGTGCAGGCTCCCACCGAACTCAGAAGCAACTCGTAGGGTGAGGGGCCTTTGTCAGCGCCACCCAGATCGGCGGGTTCATCACCGCTCCACTGGTGTGCGTCTGTCGATATCTTGAGTGTATAAGGGCTCGGGGTGGATTCGACGGTGACTTTTCTCATGAAGAAGCTCCTTCGCTTTTGCACCCAATATTTACAGGAAAACTTTGCAATTGTTAAACTTTTCCCTATGGAACATACGGAAACCGAATTGATGGACGAGTTTTCGCTGACTCTAACCGATCTGGCAAAGGAAAAAGTGCAGGCGGCTTTAGATGGGCAGGCCGATAAGACAGGGCTGCGCATCGAAGCGAAGGCCAACGGCACACCCCAGTTCAGTTACAGCATGCGACTGATTGGGACCGATGATCGCAAGCCGGATGATCTGGTGGTGGACGTCGGTGGGTTTGCAGTGGTTGTCGATCCTGCCAGTGCCCGGAACCTGAATGGCGTAACCGTCGACTATGAAGACAGGGTCGTACGGAGCGGTTTCAAGTTCGATAACCCGAATAAACCTGAAGTTCCACAAGTGGGTTCAGGGCCTCGAGGGGATTTGACCGGATCTGTAGCGGAAAAGGTCGAGCACCTTCTCGAGACGGAATTAAACCCTGCGGTGGCAGCCCATGGGGGCCGAATCACTCTGGCCGGTGTCAAAGACAATAAGGTGTATTTGACATTTGGCGGAGGTTGCCATGGTTGTGGGATGGTTGATGTAACGCTGAAGCAGGGTGTCGAAGCCCGTATTCGGGAGTTGATCCCCGAGATCACCGAGGTAATTGACACGACCGATCACTCTTCTGGGGAACGGCCTTTCTACGCCTAAGGGACTGCTGAGGTTTGCATTCCTGTAGTTTTTGCCTTATATAGGTCTTTCAATTCCGCCAGATATGTTTGGGGTAGATTACGATGTTTAGAAAACTGCTTGTTTGGTCTTTACCGTTGTTGTTGCCGATTGTGACTTCTTGCGGCGGATCTTCCGAAAGTGCGATCACCAAGATCCAGAGGGATAAGTTCGCATACTTCGGGACGGTTCCGTTTGAACCTCCGCTGATGTACCAGGCGGGGGCCGAGCTGGTCGGTCCGGATGCTGCCTTGGGGCAGGCGATTGTGGAGCGGATCGATGCAGCCCGGGAATCGGCGACAGGAAGTCACGTCAAGTTGAACTGGATCAACCGAACCTATTCGGGCCTGATACCGGCAATTGAAAGCGGAGAAATCCAGTTGGCGCTCGGTGTCCTGGCAATTACGGACGAACGGAAACAACAGGTTCAGTTTTCCGATCCGTATTACACCTCGGAGTTGGTGTTGATCATCAACCCGGTGCACAAGGATCTGAAACCGGATGGGCTGAGCGGTGGGAAGATCGGTGTTCGCGAGGGAACGGGAGTGGAGGCCTTTGTCGCTTCAAAGTACCCATCGAGCACGCTGGTCAAGTTTGGAACTCTCGATGATGCGGTCCTCGCGTTGCGGCGCAGCGAAGTCGACGCCGTGATCGATGACAAACTCATGGCCGCCTATTCGCTGGCAACCACACCAGGGGCTTCTCACATGGAAATCTATCCTGAGACGCTGGGCACGCTGGAAGTGGCAGTTGCCATGCGGAAGGGTGATGCTCAACTCCTGAAGCTGGTCAACGAGATCATCGCCGAGTTCAACAACGAAGACCGGTTCGCAAGCCTCAGAACTGAACACTTGGGAACGAGGCTCGACGATGTTGCAGTCCGCTATTCCACCAGGCAGGAAGAGTTGAAGAAGGCTGCAGAGCCGCGCAGTGTCAGCATTCGGGTCTCGAAAGACAACAACTTTGACTTCGACATCTACAAGATGGCGAACCTACAGTTTGTTCTGCAGGAGCGGAGTTCGGGCAACTCGTACCGCAGTTCCCGCATCGACTTCCAGGGCCGGACGGGTATGGCCAGTGTGAGTATTCCTCCGGGATCCTATACGCTCTCACTGCCAAGTTTCAATTTCTCGACGTCGGTTGAAATCAACGCTTCTGATCCCACCCGAGTCCCCATCAATATTCGAGTGACGAGTGGCGGAGTTGTAGTCCGCAAGGGCTAACGAGACTTAGCCACCAACCCGGGTCTTTTCGGGCGTCCGGTATCGAACCGGACGCCTTTTTTCTTGCCTCATCTGCTCAGCGTTTCATTCCGTCTGAACCCCGCTTGAGGCTTGACAACAAGGCCGTAAGCGAGCATACTTACATTGCTTATTGAAAATGATTTTCATTATCAATAACAAGATTCAGGGGTCGTTCTTGGGTCTGGGGTTTCAGAGGGCGAGAATGAGGGGTGGGGATGCGCCAGTTGCAGCCAGCGCATCCCGGTAGCGTTTCGATTGCAGTCGAGTAAAACGCAGGTTTTAGTATAGGACCCCCCATTGGGGCAGTCAAACGCCCTCCTGTTAATGTCTTACACGCATTGAGGAGGTTGGAATGAGAAGAGTTCTTGCAGCTGTGACGATGGCCTTGTTCCTACAGGTTGCGGCCATACATGCCGCTGATGAGCAAACTATAGATAGCCGTTTGAGCGAACTCGAAAAGAGGCTCAAGGCGTTGGAAGAGCGCGAACAACAGAGAGCTGTTGAGGCTGAAGAGACAGAGAAATCAGAGATGACGGTCGAACTCGAAGAGTTACGGCGACAGGTAGGGATTCTGGCGGAAGAAGTCGAGAAGATGCGCAGTGGTGAAGAAGGAGTCGAGATTACTCAGGAAAGGGCCAGCTCCCTTGGATTGGGCCCTTCAGCTGCGAGTGTCTATCGGAAGCAGAGTGGTGTGTCGATCGCGGGTTATGGTGAAATGCTCTATTCCAACTTCGCCGATCAGAATCAGTCGGGAACCCCTGTTGACAAAATCTCGAACCTGGACTTTCTGCGGGCGATCTTTTATGCCGGCTATCGCTTCAATGACCGGTTCCTGTTCAACTCTGAAATCGAGGTTGAACACGCCACGACCGATAAATCGGGGAGTGCATCCGTAGAGTTCGCCTATGTCGAGTACTTGATCAACAAGAACCTGACGGCTCGCGGCGGAATGCTCCTGGTACCTATGGGATTTGTCAATGAGTTTCACGAACCGAACGTCTTTCTGGGGGCATTACGGCCTCGGACAGAACAGGTCATTATGCCAACCACCTGGAGAGAAAACGGCTTCGGCGTAACCGGTTCGTACGGGCCTCTCAACTTCCGGACCTATCTTGTCAACGGACTCGATGCCGGTGGTTTCAGTGCGGGAGGCTTTCGAGGCGGCCGCCAGAAAGGCTCGAAAGCCAAGGCGGGTGATATGGCATTTGTCGCCAGGGGGGATCTCAACCCGACACCGGGTATCGTCATTGGTGGATCGATCTATCATGGCGGCTCAGATCACGGCCAGTTTAAGACAGACATCGGAAAGCTCGATTTAGGGACGACGATTTGGGAAGTCCACGGCGAAGCGAAGTTCCGCGGGTGGGACCTCAGGGGTCTGCTCGCTGGCAGCCATCTTCAGAACGCGGGCCTCTTCAACGAATTGAAGGGTTTGTCTGGGAGCGATGGGATTGCTGAATCGATGCGTGGTGGCTATCTCCAACTTGGCTACAATCTCCTCTCCGGTCATCACGAATCGATGGGTTTGACTCCGTACTACCGTTTTGAGTCGGTCGATACCCAGCACAAGATGCCGGTTGGGTTCTTCTCCGATCCAGCCAACAACCAGGACTTTCATACCCTGGGATTCGAATTCAAACCGATCTACAACATTGTGATCAAAACAGACTATCAGTGGCTGCAGAATGGTGCGAAGACTGGCCTGAATCAGTTCAATATCGGACTGGGATACAGTTTCTAAGGTTGATGAGGGAATAAGAGGTCGACTACATGATTAGACAAATCTGGAAATCAGGTTTCCTTATCTTGCTCGTGAGTTGGCCTCTTTCTTCAGTCACCTCGGGAGTCCAGGGGGCGACCTATCCTTCCAGAGAAGAAGTGCTGCAGGAAGTCTATGGTTCGGCGGTGATAGCGGCCGAACGCGTCTTTCTGACAAGTGCTGAACAGTCAACGGCTGCGGAAAAGGCCGGAGTCGATATTCCCTCGCCGCTGATCGCGCGGTACGTCCTCAAGAAAGACCAGGCGGTCGTCGGCCGGGCCTATGTGGATACCCACATCGTTCGTACCAAGAAGCAGAGTGTTCTCATCTGCCTCGCCGCAGACGGAGCGATCAAGCGAATCGAAGTCACCGCCTTCCTGGAGCCTCCGGAGTATCTCGTCCCCGACGTCTGGTACCAGCAGTACGAAGGGCGGATGTTGTCTGAGGACTTGAGACTTCAGCGTGACATTCGTTCCGTGGCCGGAGCGACCCTCACCTCGATGACGACCGCGGCTGCGGTGCGGAGGGTTCTGGCGATTGACGAGGTGCTCGAGAAGAAATCGACGGGAGGATCCCGATGACTACTTGTGAGAGACGGATCTTCAACGCACTGGCTTTCATCGTTTCAATTACAGGATTTGCCTACCTGGTGATGAAGTACGCGATGGAGACGGATGATCCTTTTGCACTGGTGAATCACCCATTCCAGCCCTACGCTCTGGACCTTCATCTCCTGGCCGCACCTTTCCTTCTCTTTGTTTCGGGGATGCTGGTACGAGGGCATATCAGACCGAAACTGAAGCAGGCCAACAGAGGGAATCGTAAGAGCGGTCTGATTACTCTCTGGATGATAGCTGCCATGTCGGTTTCGGGTTACCTGCTTCAAGTCGTAACCAACGAAACGCTGTACCAGGTCAGCCTTGCTCTCCACCTGGTTTCGGGCACCCTTTTTGCTGCCTTCTTCCTGGGCCACGTGATCCGGAGCATTCGACTTCGCCGGACAGGGAAGGCGGGACTGAGAGAGGTGGAGAAGAAACTTGCCGCCTGACATCTCCGGTTTGCGGGCACCCGCCTCGCTCCGGAAGGTTCTGCGTTCTGGGCTGCTCCCTGCACTCTTCTTGTTCTTCTCTATTCACTGTGCAGCGCTGGGTCGGCCGGTGGAGATTCAGGAAGAGTCGCATCGAGAGGAACTCGACGCAGCGGAAGTCACGGTTCGTGAAGTCTTCCTGATGGGAACCGTTGCGACGATTCAAGTGCGCGGCGCCGAACCATCCTCCCGCCGAAAACTGGCCGCCGACCTCATCACCTCGCTCGAGCGGACCGAGGACGAGTTGAGTACATGGAGAAGGTCGAGTGAGCTCAGCCGTTTGAACCAAGCGCAGATCGGAGCACAATTCGCTCTCTCGGACTCAACCTGCGAGATGCTCAAAAGCGTTTTCGATCTCAGCCAGCGAACGGGAGGTGCGTTTGATCCCGCCATTGGCAGGTTGATTGAGGTATGGGATCTCCAAGGGCAGGGTCGCATACCGGGCGAGACTGAGCTCAAGCCTCTCCTGGATCGAGGTGGTTTGAAGGGTTTTGACTTTCGCCGAGCATCCTGTGAGGTGGTACGCCGCGTTGATACAACCATTGATGCTGGAGCTTTTGGAAAGGGTGAGGCTCTCGATCGATTGGATGGAATAGGCTCCCGGTTTGAGAATTCGTCCTGGCAGGTCAATCTTGGCGGTCAAGTCCGCGTTTCGGTGGCACCGGGGCATGCGCCCTGGATAGTGGAGCTTGCTTCACCGGAAGACCGTGAATCCACGGTAGCGGAGATTGTGCTCAGCAAGGGATCGATCGCGACAAGTGGGAGCTTGCTTCGGGACCGGTGGGTTGAGGGCAGGCGAATCGGGCACCTGCTCGATCCACGAACTGGGATACCGGCGAAGTACTTTGGGTCGGTCGCGGTCTGGCATCGGTCGGCTCTGCAGGCGGATGCCCTATCGACAGCGCTCTTCGTCATGGGGCCGAAGGACGGACTCGAATGGGCAGAACGGGAAGCAGTGGCAGCCTGCTATCTCTTCATGGAGGACGGAGTCCTAAAGGTCTTATCGTCGAGTGAGTTTCAGAAGATGTTTGTTAAAGGGAGAGGCTTCGGGGAGCGCTGATTCATCGAGGGGCTGCGGCGTAGCTCTGCGCCGGGTCCCCTTCTCGATGTTCCGAGAGCCGCTGCAGCTTCGTCCAGCGGGCATCGACATTCTCCTGAAACTGCTGGATGGCCTTCCGGTCCAGGTTCTGGAATCGACCCTGCGCCTGGACATAGGCCTCGACAGAAACCGGGTCCGTGATCTCGTGCAAGCGGTAGCTCGAGCCGTTCTCGACTTCGAACAGGGGGAAGACGCGGGACAGGACAGCCAGCCGTGCAAAGCGGACGGAGAGCTCCGAGGAGATTTTCCACCCTGGAGGACAAGGAGAAAGGATGTGGAGGAACCGAGTACCCTGTATGCGTTTTGCCTTGAGTGACTTGTTGTAGAGATCGTCCGGATAGGCGACGGAGGCAGTCGCGGCATAGGGGATCGCATGGGCGGCCATGATCTGGATGATGTCCTTCTTGACTTCCATTTTTGCTGAGGGCGTAGTCGTCGTCCAGGCACCCCAGGGTGTCGCTGAACTTCGCTGAATCCCGGTGTTCATGTAGGCCTCGTTGTCGTAGCAGACATAGAGGATGTCCTCATTGCGTTCGGCCGCGCCAGAAAGTGCCTGGAGGCCGATATCGAAGGTGCCGCCATCTCCGGCCCAGGCGACGACTTCTGTCTCCCGGTCCCCTTGCAAATCCAGTGCCGCCCGGACTCCCGAAGCGGTGGCTGCAGCTGTTTCAAAAGCGGTGTGGAGAAGTGGGACCTTCAGGGCTGAGAAGGGGTGTGGTCCGGCGATGACCGACCAACAGCAGGCTGGCATCACGACAATGGTCTTCTCACCGAGTGCCTTCAGTACATAGCGCATCGCCAGGGCTGCGCCACAACCCTGGCAGCCCAGGTGGCCCGAGGTGATGTACTCTTCGGCAGGAAGCATGGAGGCCGGGCTTTTCATCTCTTCAGTCCAATCCAGATCAGGTCTTCAGGCTCGTCCCGTACAGTTGTGTAATCAATCGTTTCACGGATCATGGCCGGAGTGACGTCCCGACCTCCGAGCCCGGTGACAAAGCCGAACACGGGAATGCTGCAGTGGTTGTGGAGAGCCGCCCGCAACTCCTGGGCGAAGATGCCGCCTGCCCCATAGCTGAGGTTACGATCGATAACCGCAACCTTCTTGATCCCATCGACAGCTTGCTGAACCTCGGCAGATGGAAAGGGGCGGAAGGTGCGAATCTTCATCAGGCCGACGCGCCTGCCCTCATCCCGGAGCTCATCGATTACAACGCGGGCCGTACTCGTGATGGTGCTCGATGTCACCAGTAAGAGTTCGGCCCCGTCGGTGCGGTAGGTCTCAATGAGCCCGTAGCGTCTCCCGAACTGTTCGCCGAACTCGGCATCGACGCGCCGAATCACTTCAACGGCTTCGTTCATGGCTTCCTGCAGGTCGTAACGCAGTTCCATGTATGTCTCTGGCGTTGCCAGCCCGTTGAAAGCGCGTGGGTTAGATATGTCGAGCCGCACTTTCGGGTTGAACGGCGGGAGGAACCTGTCCACATCGGTCTGGGTGGGGAATTCCACCGCTTCAGCGGTATGGGAGAGCACGAAAGCATCGAGGACGAGCATAGCCGGCACAAGCAGCTCTTCTGCAACTCTAAAGGCCTGAATCACCGTATCTAGTACCTCCTGATTGCTTTCGCAATAGAACTGCATCCAGCCGGTATCCCGTTGCGCCAGTGAA
Organism: Acidobacteriota bacterium; assembly: GCA_020350445.1. Taxonomy (GTDB): domain Bacteria; phylum Acidobacteriota; class UBA6911; order RPQK01; family JAPXNP01. The sequence continues at coordinate 4,348,770 of CP070717.1, forward strand.
TCATTCTGGTCAGTCCAGACCGACCAGGGAGCCCCCATCGCCCGATTTACGTTTGCCATCACAATTGGCAACCGGGCTCCGGCGCTCCAATGCAGCATCTCGTGCATCAGGGCCAACCCGTGAGCGGAAGTTGCTGTAAAGCAGCGTGCGCCGGTAGAGGAAGCGCCAACCAGTGCAGCCATGGCAGAGTGTTCCGATTCGACTTTCAGGAACTTTGCGTCCAGGGCCCCATTGGCACAGAACTCACTCAACAGTTCGACGACCTGCGTCTGCGGCGTAATCGGGTAGGCTGAGATGACCTGGGCCCGGGACAGGCGAACACCGTGCGAAACGGCGTGATTCCCTGTCACTACCTGCTGGTGTGCGGCGACTGCACTCATGCGTCCTCCTCGATCAGAGAGGCAACACCGCGGGGGCATTCCTCGACACAGATGCCACATCCTTTGCAGTAAGTGAGGTCAACCTCGAAGCCCCTCTCGGTCTTCGCTACGGCTGCTTCAGGACAGAAGAGCCAACAGTTTCCGCACTCATTGCAGACGCCACAGGAAAGGCAGCGATTCGCCTCGCGGACAGCTTCGCTTGGGCCGATCGTCAGGTGAACTTCAGCAAATCCCGACGACCTTTCAGCTGCCGGCAGTGAACGGGTGAGGATCCCCTCGGCTGGTTCGAAGTAGCTGAGGTTGAGGCTTTCACGAGGAAATGGCTCGAAGGGGGAGCCTTGAAAAGAGTCTTCTGAGCGAAGGCCTCCAAGGTAGAAGTCGATTCTTTCCGCGGCCAACTTCCCCGAAGCGATCGCCTGGATAACCATACTTGGCCCCGTCTCGGCATCCCCTCCTATGAAGATGGCTGGATCCGAGGAATCTCTGAGGAACGACAGGTCAGCCATTTCGCCTACGGCGACAATGAGGTTATCCGCCTCGAGCGTGAAGTAAGATTCACCAACTGGTACCGGTCGCGCCCTGCCGTCTTCGCCAATGCCATCAAGGCGCATCTCCTGAAACTCCACCTCGAGCTGAGCGCCGCCTTCCCTTACCCGCGTTGGAGATGCCAGGAAAAGAAAATCGATACCTTCGTCCTCGGCCGCCCGGATTTCGTCGTCATGTGCGGGCATCTGGTCCCGAGTCCGCCGGTAAACGATGACTGGTTCACCTCCCAGCCGCAATGCGGTACGGGCGGCGTCGATGGCGGTATTGCCGCCTCCGATTATGATGACGCAGCGGCCGACTTTGACAGGGTCACCTCGATTGACTTCCTCCAGGAAGCCCAGGCCGGTCTGGACCTTTGGATGATCCAACCACTTGAGTGATTTACTCCGGTGTGCTCCCGTCGCCACAAACAGGGCCTCGTGACGTTTTCTCAGGTCTACGATGGAAAGATCCTTGCCGATCGTGCATCCCAGTTCGAATTCGACACCAAACTCGCGGATCCGGCTGATTTCGATATCCAGGAATTCGCGTGGGAGGCGGTAGCTGGGAATCCCCATCCGCAGCATCCCCCCTGCGTCGGACTCGGCTTCGTAAACGACAGTCGAGTGGCCCTTCAAGCGGAGAAAGTAGGCGCAGCTAAGACCTGCAGGTCCGGAACCGATGATCCCGACGGAATGGTGCCACTCGGCAGGGGTACGGTTCCGGTTCGGGAACTTCGAATCGATGCAGAACTCTCCGACAAACCGCTCAACCGACTGCACCGAGATGCCCGTGTCCAGTTCCGCTCGACTGCAGAATCCCTGGCAGGGGTGATAACAGACCCGGCCAGTGACGGCCGGCAGAGGATTGCACTCAGTAATCTTGCGGAAAGCACCTTCGAAATCCCGCTCAGCAACGAGCCCGAGTACCCGGGGAATGTCGGTTTCAGCGGGACAGCGTCCCCGGCAGGGCGCCAGTTTCTCGGAAATGACCGGTTTCATGTAGCGCCAACTACCGGTCTGGTTGAAGGCCATGGTTCCGGTGGAAGCCGCCATCGGCTCGGAAAGCCGGGGAATCTTAGATGCCCTGTCCTGCTTCATCCACCAACCTCCTCAACGATTGGGAGGACAACGGCCTCAAAGGCTTGTTGGGCGGCATTTACGTTCTTTTCGGGTCGAACGGGGACACCTTCCCTGACGGCAACGAGAACGGATTCAAGTCTCAACAGTCCAGTCACCCTGGCAAACGCCCCCAGGACTGCCGTATTGACAATTGGATTGGTACGGCTCCCAAGGTGGTTCTCAAAGGCGATTCTTCCGGCATCAACGGTGGCGACTCTCCAGCCGCCTCTTTCAAACTGGGTAAACCTGTCGGGTTTCCGATCAGAATTGACCAGTATCCAGCCTGCCGTTTTTAGACCCGCCGTCACATCAACGGTGGCGATCAACGTTGGATCTAGAATCACCACGTGATCGGGTGTTTCAATCTGGCAGCGCAGGCGGATGGGAGCATCGGAGCAGCGTAAGAACGCGGCCACCGGTGCCCCTCGCCTCTCCACCCCAAACGTGGGAAATGCCTGTACAAACTTCCCCTCACTGAAAAATGCCGAGGCCAGGATCTCCGAGGCGACAACTGTTCCCTGGCCCCCTCTCCCATGGAAGCGTACCTCAATCATCGCCGATGACCTCGCGGTGGGGAATCGACCGGCAGTATTTTGAACGATGAGAACTGGGAATTGCTCATCAGAATCACCGATTGTGCCAGCTGAACCAGAAGCGGGGGTAAATCCCCCACCAGGGGAAACACTTGCTGTCAGTCGCTCCGTGGTTGTAGCAAATGACTTTCCTTCAGTCTCCTGCCTCTGCGGTCTTTCAGGTGAAAAGACCTGGCCTCGTAAGAGGCTCTTCCTTCATCAATGTTAACTTAGAAATGCAAGTAGTGTTCCAAGAAACGTGCGAAATGCGGGCGTAGAGGTGGAAAGCGATCACATCGCTATACGATATACTTTCGGCAAACAGAAATAACGAACTAGGATCCCCATGAATGACTCTCACAGTAGATCAGTTTTTGGCAGAGATGTCGTTGGAACTCTCGAAGTCCTGATGGATATCGCTTCGCCAACGGGAACGGAAGCAGAAATAGGGGGCGTTCTCGCCTCCCGACTTCTGGCCGAGGGCTTTCGGGTCAAGACCGATACAGTTGACGGAGATAGAATCAATGTCCTGGCAACCGGAACTGATGAGCCGACTGTTCTCTTCTGTACTCACATGGATACCGTCCGTCCCCATCTACCCTGTTCCCAACAGGACGGTGTCATTTACGGGCGTGGAGCTTGTGACGCCAAGGGCGCAATGGCTGCAATGCTAGTGGCCGCTTGCGAGCTGAAAAGCGCTGGGATCGAAGATGTCGGGGTCTTGTTTGTCGTGGGTGAAGAAACGAATTCGGATGGTGCTCGAGCTGCGGCAGCGTCTGGGCTCCGTGTCGATTACATCGTTCTGGGAGAGCCCACTCAGAACCGGTTGGCCGCTGGTCAGAAGGGAACCCTGGTCTTCCGTCTCGCAGCCAAAGGGGTTGCGGGTCATTCCGCATATCCTGAATTTGGAAGATCGGCGATTCATCGGCTCATCCCCTTGATGAAGGATTGGATCGACCATGACTGGGGCTCCAGCCCGAAGATGGGGCTGACGACACTGAACTTTGGCACAATGCACGGTGGCGTCGGAGCCAATGTCTTTGCGCCCGAAGTGGTTGTCGAAGGGATATTCAGGGTGAGCACCTCATTGAAGGAGGTGAAGCAGCAAATTGAACCCTACCTTACCGACGATTTGCAGTTTAGTGTCGTGAGTGAAGCGGAGCCACTCGAACTGTTCTGCCCCTCAGGTTTTGAGAGTGAGGTAGTCTCGTTCGGATCCGATGCGCCGTTTCTCAACTCCATTGGCCAGGTTTTGATGATGGGACCCGGCTCGATCGAGTATGCTCATCGAGACAATGAACAGGTCAAGGCGGTGGAATTGGAAGAGGCGGTTCGGCATTATATTCGACTCGGAAGGATGCTGAGTCGTGGGCGCGAGAGTTAAGCTTCGAAAGGATTGAGTGGAGGAATCTCGAATGAGAATAGGACTTATCGGTGCCGGTAAGATGGGTCTCGAGATCGAGAGGCAGGCGACTCCACGAGGACATCAAGTCATCAGGCGCTTTTGGCTCGAGGAGCCCTTAG
>CP070717.1:4352991-4356630 GCA_020350445.1 Acidobacteriota bacterium
ACTCAGATTCCTGCTGGGAATAGGATACCCAATACTAAGCCGAATTCGCGCGAGCGTAATGATTGAGGGGGGTCGATTTGTCACGGAAGTCGTTATAGGCATGAACCTTAAACCTTAGAGGAGGATCAGTTCTTCCCCCTGACGTTGGGACAGGTTGGGGCCAGTTGAGGTTGGGCAGATGGTTGAACAAGTCACTCCCAACTCAGAAAACCTTCCAGTAAGATGGGACGATGCTTCTGTTCAGTCGCCGCCGATTTCTTGGTGCGATGGCCGTCACGGCTCATCTGGCTCGATCCCACGGGCTCGGTGCGCAGTCGATCCGGCATCGTCTTCCCGATGAGCTACCCGCTGGAGTTGCTGCCATCATTGAATCGACCCTGAAAAGGGCTCCGGGAGAGCTCAATACCGACTGGTTTGGGACAATCCTTCTGGATGGTCTCCTGAGGTGGCATGTCCGTGGCATTGCGGAAGTGCGTCCGTTTGCTCTGGACTGGCTGAAACACCACCTCAATTCAGGCCAGGTCAGCCGGTATTCCGGGCCTCGATCACGCGAGTTCAGCGCTGGTGGGATTCGGGTCACGACCTACGCTGGCCAGTTTGGACTCGCTTTCCCCTGTTATGAAATGGCCCGACAGTTCCAGGATGCCCGGGCGGCCGAAGTAACCGATGGAATCGCCAGGATGATCCTCCACCGGACTACCCGTAACCATTTGGGACTCGTCGCACATGACGATCGAGCCGATTTTGCGATTCCCGACACCTGCTTCTTCGCCACCGAAGCATTGATGGATGCCTACGCTCTCGCACCCGAATCGGGCCAGGCTTTCCGAGATGAAGCGGTCATCCAGTTGCGCAGTTACATCGATACCTTCCTCGTCTCCGAGACCGGGCTCGCTCGGACCGTCCTGCGCGGGGACAAGCTGGGGGATACCTATTGGACCCGCGCGTCGGGTTGGCTCCTGTGGTCCATCACCAGCGTGCTGCGTCACCTGCCTCAAACGGACACTTCCCGCAAAGGCTTCCTGGAAGACCTGGAAAGACTCTCGTCCGGCATGGCGCGCGTCCAGGATCGATCCGGAGGTTTTCGCGTTCTTCTCGACGAGCCGGAAACACCGCTGGAGACGACTGGGGCCGCGATGTATGCAGCCGGAGTCCACGAAGCGATTCGGAAGGGATGGTTGTCCACAGAATTCTCAAGCTCCGTCGAGCAGGCCTGGCAATTCGTGAAACAGAACCTCACCGATGACGGCCGCGTGCGCAATGCCTATACAGGATGGGCCATCCCCGCCGAAGACCGGCAGATCGACAGCTTGATGGATGTACATGATATGGGTTGGATCCCAGGCTTCATGCTGCGAACGGCGGATGAACTCACCACCTCTCTCGAACGCCAGTAGTAGGGGATTGTTGTTGGTCGCTGGCTTCTGGATTGTTGTTGGTTGTGACCAGTGACCAGTGACCAGCAGCCTCTCACTCCCGTTTGGCTGGGGGGCTCTTCTCGCAATTCCCTATACATAGAACCTCGATGTATGATACTTCTATGTATGTGCGGCCCGGCTGGGACGCGGAGAATTGATCATGAATATCAGCAAAGATCTCGTTGCTGCCTCTGCGACACCTCTCGTGCTGGCGATACTTCACGAGGGAGAAAGCTACGGCTATGCCATTATCCAGCGCGTGAGCGAGCTTTCCGAAAGCCAGTTGCAGTGGACCGATGGCATGCTCTATCCGCTGCTGCATCGCCTCGAACGCAATGGCTACGTCGAGGCGACCTGGAGGGAGTCCGAGACGGGTAGACGGCGCAAATACTATCGCCTGACAACGCAGGGGCGGGAACACCTTGAGAAGCAGCAGCGCGAATGGAAGGTCGTGGACTCAACCTTACGGGGAGTCTGGCTCGTTGCGGCTGATGCGGTTTGCTGACAAACGATTGACGAAGGGGCGACTGACGATTCACGAACGACGATTGACGATAGAGGAAAGGACGATTGGTGATTGACGACGGGCGGGAGACGCGGGGGTAGATGTGGAGAAGGAAGAACGGAAACAAGACGCGGGATTCGAGGAATACATTGCGGAATGGCGCAGCTATCTCCGGCGCCGTCCGAGTCTCCAGTCAGCTGACATAGAAGAGCTAGAAGACCACTTGAGACTCGAGGTAACGGCTCTGGGAGAGATGGGCCTGAAAGATGATGAAGCCTTTCTGGTCGCGGTCAAACGACTGGGCGATCTCGATACCCTGTCGAGAGAATTCGCCCGGGAGTATTCGGAAAGGCTCTGGAAGCAACTGGTTGTCTCTCCGGCCGCGGGTGGAACCGTCGCTGCGTCTAACCGTGAAGCTCTCGTGGCGGTCGGCTTCGCCATCGCCGCAGCCATCGCGATCAGGATCCCGGAGCTCTTCGGCCTGCACCTGGCCGGATCGGGTGGCGCCAACTCATTCTACCTACGCAATTTCAGTCTGTTTGTTCTCCCTTTGCTGGCGTTCTTCTTTGCCTGGAGACGAAAGCTCGATTCGGCTGACGAATGGCGGCTGGCGGCACCCTTCATTCTGGCGGCATTCTTCATCAATGTCTTCCCTTTTCAGACGGATGGACACACCGAAAGGTTGGCCGCCCTCCATCTTCCAATCGCGCTCTGGTTAGCCCTGGGCTTCGCCTATGTCGGCGGACGCTGGCGGGACCATGACCAGCGGATGAACTTCATCCGGTTCTCTGGCGAGTGGTTCATTTACTACACGCTCATCGCTCTAGGTGGTGGAGTCCTGATCGGGTGTACCGTGGCGGTTTTCGAAGCGATCGGCCTAAAGGCGGAACCTCTGATCGAATCGTGGGTGTTACCTTGTGGAGTTGTCGGGGCGGTCATCATCGCCGCATGGCTGGTCGAAGCAAAGCAATCAGTCATTGAAAACATGGCTCCGGTCCTGACCCGTCTCTTTACCCCGCTCTTCACGATCATGCTGCTGGTCTTTCTCGGGACGATGCTCTGGACGGGCAGCGGGATCGATGTGCGCCGTGAGGTATTGATCACTTTTGACCTGCTCTTGGTCGTCGTTCTCGGCCTGATCCTCTATTCGATCTCGGCTCGTGACCCGATGGCACCCCCCGGTTTCTTCGATGGGTTACAGCTTCTGCTCGTTACCTGCGCCCTGTTGGTGGATGCCTTTGCCCTCTGGGCGATCGCTGCCCGCATCTCCGAATTTGGATTCAGCCCGAACCGAGTCGCCGCACTGGGGGAGAACCTGGTCTTGTTGGTGAACCTGGCCTGGTCGGCGTTCCTCTACGCCCGATTGCTGAAGGGACGCGCCACGTTCCAGGCTCTGGAACGCTGGCAGACCCGTTACCTTCCCGTCTATGCCATCTGGGCCTGGATCGTGGTTGTTATCTTCCCGCGCGTATTTGGATTCCAGTAGAAAACCTTTCGCCTGCCCATCCTCTGGGGCCTGAGGCCTGGGGCTTGGGGCTTGGGGCCTGCGGCCTGGGGCGTGAGGCGTGGGGCGTGGGGAAGAGACAAGCTGGAAGCTTGTCGTACGACAACCATCCTGGTTGTCCTCTCCATTGATCGCCAAGAGACAAGCTGGAAGCAACGTACGACAACCATCCTGGTTGTCCTCTCCATTGATCGCCAAGAGACAAGCTGGAA
>CP070717.1:4356730-4373244 GCA_020350445.1 Acidobacteriota bacterium
ATCGCCAAGCTCAAGTCCCTGACCAACCTCCGCGCCGTCCCCGACCCGGAAGCCGAAGGCGGCTGGAAGATCGAGGTCGGCCCGTTTCCGGGATGGAAAGACGTGCCAAGCTGGTGATTATGCGTGCCGTGTGGCCCGGGACCTGGGACACGGGACTCCGGACACTGAGTGATCGGGTGACCGGGTAGCCACGGGTGGCTGGGTGAGTTGGCGGCCTCGTGTTCGTTGAGCCCGTGAAACGGGCGATGGGAATTAGCCCGAGGGTTCACCCTCGGTTTTGACCGCCCGCAACACCGATCCCCGAACCCCACCGGGGTGGTGCATCCGCCGAATTCCTGCGAACGTTCATCGCCTGACCGAATCCGTGCACCGGCCGTCCGGCGGGTTCCGGGCTTCCGGTTGGATGGAACGCGAAGCTCCAGCTTCGCGCCTTGGTGAAGCGGTACGTGGCGGGCCTGGAGACCCGCCTTCCACCGGCAGGGTGTCGGGCAGCCAGTAAGCCCATCTGGGCAATAGGCCCTCGGAAAATAGAATGGTCGGGGCAGAGGGATTTGAACCCCCGACATCCTGCTCCCAAAGCAGGCGCGCTACCGGACTGCGCCATGCCCCGACATCTCGTTGGAGAGCGCCAGTTTAGCACGGGTTTGCGACCAGATTAAGTGCAACTCCCTCCACCGCTTTTCTCTATCCCATTTTTCTCAACTTTCTGGACCCTTTTGGAGTCTGTTAATAAAGGGCGACCTTCGTCGTTTTAATTACGTCGAACCGAAGTTGAACATTTCGCAGTGAAACGACGTAGTTAAGAGTGAGGGTCAGGGAAAAGAGAGGAGGGATCGAGATGAAACGAACCATTATTTCAACCATTCTGGTATCGATCATCGCTTTCTGCACTTCAGCGCTTCTGGCTGCTCCCAATACAATCGTCGTCAACCTTGAAGCGAAACCGGCAGAGGACTGTTTCCCAGCTTCTGCCCTGCAGTTACCCGAACTGAAAGAAGACTTCACTCGGCTCTGTTCCGAGTGCGTCCTTGACGCTTCCAGTCACTACGAGGCGGATTTCGATTTGGTCGTGGAAGATCCCGACTCCCGGTGGTGCGTGACGATCTACAACCGGGACGGCGAACTGGTTAAAGAGTTGGAGTGGACAGGATCCCTGCAGACAGGGCTGTCCAAGGCTGTGCAGTTCATGCGCGAGCAGGCGATCCATTAGCAGTTGGAAGTGAAGACAGAGACAAGCTGGAAGCTTGTCATACGGTGGTGAATTAGAATGAGCCCGAACCTGAAGAAGCACAAGAAAAGTGACAACCCATACCTTCCCGATACGAAGCGTGGCTGGCCCAAGGGCAGTCTGCAGGTTCGAATGGGCTTTCGCGGTTCGTCGACACGCAGCCTCCTGCAATCCACTCCCGGAAACTACGAGGGAGGCCAGAAGTAACCCAACAGCTGGCTGTATCAGACTCTCCGCAGGCAGCTTCCCCAAAGCATTCACCCATCCCAACGAACCTCACCGCCACGGTTACTTCCATCATGGCGGAGTTTGAATTAGAATAAAGACACCTTTCGGACTGCGAGAGTGGCGGAATTGGCAGACGCGCTGGATTTAGGATCCAGTACCGCAAGGTGTGGGGGTTCGAGTCCCCCCTCTCGCACCAGGAATCTATTGCAGACTAGAATCCGCTGACATCCTGAGTCGTTCTCATCCTTGCTCCCTTCGGGAGAACAGAACCCTACCACCTCAGAAGGTCAGCAGCTCGATACCAGAAGACCTGGGTTACCGTCTTATCCACGTCCTCAAAGTCTGAAACCACCAGGTAGGACCAGCCTTCGACACCCTGCGGAATATCCATAATGCGAGGAAGAGTCACATAGAACTCGTGCTCATTGATCCTGCGAATCGAATCGGGATAGAGAACCTGGCTGTAGTCCGGATAGGTGTCCTGCAGCCGAATCATCAACTGTTTCTGAGAATGAATCGGATATGGTTCATACGCTGTATCCCCGGCGGAACTCTGCTGGAAGCTGAGCCTTAGAACGATCAGCCGCTGGAAATCGAACTCCGCAGCTTCAAGTCCGCCTTCATCAGCGGGAAGAACGACTTCCGAAACAACCACCCGCTTGAACTCTTCACTCTGAGCGGGAACAACCAGCATCAGACAGACCGCCGACACCAGAAAAGCGGTAAAGGTCGTGCCCGGGTAAAACATCCACGTCCTCCTAAGGATGCGGAACAGATGACTGACCGAACATCGAGCCTCCCCCTACTTGAGGGGGGGACCTCTTCTGATCTTAGATCAAGGGGGCTGAAGCTACAAGAACTCAGCCAACTCGAGATCAGCTGAATCATTCCTAATCCTCGAGAACTGCCCCCCCTTCCTCCGCGTTCTTCCCTACCCCAGGCTGATTCTGTGAATACACTGGGGAATTACTGGCCCCCCGGGGTCGATCACCACTAGAACGCCGGGGCCAGGAGAATGCTGTTTATCAGGAGACGATCGAGGCCCTGCCAGTAGGCTCGAAAGGTCGGGTCATCACCGAAGAGGATGACGTGGCCCTGGCCGACCGGCACGTCCGCCATGTAAACCTTCCCTGCCAATGTATCCTCCGAGGTCTCCCAACGGTGACCCTGGATGAACGAATCCTTGGGAAACTGAACGACATTGGCTCCCTTACTGGTGGCTGAAAGAACCTTGTCGCCGCGGAACTGAACCGCAATCTCCTCGGGATATCCGTAGCCCAGGTAGTAGTCATTATTCACAGTGGCACGAAATATCGAACCGGGATGGTACTCGATAGGCACCAGTTCTGACTCAACCGCTTCGTCATTGCCCGACACCTCGATCTCATCGATGACCCGGATGTCCTCGACCAGACCAACGTCCTCCAAAGTCGTAAACTCCGCCCCGGCTTTGAGCCCGATCAGGACGCCCCCGGCGCGCACCCAGCTCTTCAGCTTCTCAATACCCTCCTTGCCGATCCAGCGCCGATAGCCCGCCGCCGAACCATCGGGAAGAATTAAGACGTTGTATCGAGAAAGATCGACACTCTCGAGGTATACCGCTCTCAGCGCCGTGAATCGCAACGAGAAGCGCTGTTCGAGAAGGGTGTAGACGCCTCCAAAGGCCACGGCCCGAGTGGGTTCATCTGACAGCACGGCAATCCGGGGAGTTTCCAGGTTGATGATCTTCCTCGATCCGAGGGAAATCCCCTCCTCGGCCCAGGCGGTGTCAACAGGATGAACGGTGGCTCCAGTTGCCTTAACGAGTTCCCGAATCCTGAGATGAAGGGTTTCGGGGTTACGGCCAACCCGGACAACAAAGGTCCCAACCGGAAAGGAGCGCCCGCTGTTCTTGAAGTCTCTTGTCGTGATCGCGACCCTGAATCCCTCCTGCAGCAGTCTCCCTGCCAACTGACCGGCTGCCGCGCTGTCGTTGACAAACAGATAAGCATAAGCAGCTGCCCCCCCGACTAGACCTCCCTGAAGTTCGGGCGCACTGGTCAACCGGTCTTCAGTCCTCACCGCAATCGCCTCCTCAGTGAACGCCGCCTGCACTCCAAAGGTCAACGGCAAGGCCCAGGCAGTCACGTCATAGAAACCGGCTCGTTCCTTCGGGACATCGCTCCCCAGCTTCTCATTCCTCCGCCGGGCGGACTCGATCTCCTCCAGAAAGGCCTGTTCCAGCCTGGGATCGGGCTCCAGTAGTGTCTCGAGAACCCGTTTTTTAGGCTGTTTAACAGGAATCACGTAGCTGCCGGCTGGGATGTTCAGACTTTTCGGGGAACGGTCGAAATAGGTCTGCCCTCGATCCGAAGAGGCCTCGACACTGGTTCGATAGACCTCGATGCCGTGACGCATCAGTGTTGTGACCAGCTCAGCGGCCCTACCGGGATCGGGATCTTCAAAGAGCACATAGGTCTTGAATTCTTCCTGCTCGGCTTCTTCGATCCCGGTCCGGTAGAAACCAGCAAAGTAGCGCAGAAACGTGGCGGGGTGATCGGCAAGAGTTTCGAGCGAGGCCATATCGGCGATGAAGTGGGTGTGGATAGCTTCGCTCAGGGTCGCCAGGGTTCCGTCGGGTTTCTCCCATGAAAGATTCTTCCAGCCGCCACCGTTGGTTTCGTAGGTCGCGGAAACGGCTCCGTTGAAGGCGGGGTAGGAATCCCAGTATCCCGGGTAGTAGAGGTCGTAGGTTTCGTCCTTGGCATAGGTCCATCCGAACTTGTCGAAGTACCGGGCGGCGTTCTCTCCAATCTGGACGGCTCGCTCCCTCAGTTCGGCGGGGTAGTTAAGATTCATCGGGGTGCAGAAAGGGGCCATATAATACTCATCCGGTTCCCCGTGATTATCGATCCAGATCTGTGGGTTCCAGCGCTGTAATGCCCGGGCAAGCTGCTGGCTCTCGATCTGGGTCTGAGCGAAGGCGTCGCGGTTGAAGTCGATCAGGTAGTGATTTCCATCGGAACTGATGAACCAGGGCACCTCATGTTCAGCTGCAAAGGGGTCTGCGGTCCCTTCCCGGCCAATCGTTGCCGCCTTCATCCAGGTTGCGAAGGCCTGATGGCTGTCGGGACAGGCAACCGGATTAATGATTGTGATCGTCCGGTTAACGATCTTCTCAGTCAACGGATCCAAACCAGCCGCCAGCTGGTAGGCCAGCAGCATCGAGGCTTCGAACGCGGCCGTCTCGCCGCCGTCGGTTCCGAAGTTGATCCAGCCGATTGGAGGAGTACTCTGGATGATCTGCTCGGCCTCTTCGGCAGTGATCCGCCTGGGGTCCTTCAACCTCTCGATTCGCGTTCGGATCTCCTCGAGCCGAGCCAGATTCTCGGGGTTGGAGATCAAAAGCAAATACATCACCCGACGTTCCACCGATTCGCCATACTTGATGACCTGAACGCGATCACTGACCCGGGCAAGTCGATGGATATAGTCGACCATCTGCAGGTGGTCGGTCAGGTGGGTGCCGATCTCGTAACCCAACACCGATGCTGGACTGGGGACCGATGGATCGTAAGTCCCTCCCGGCAGCCAATCCTTTCCAGACGCAGGCTGTTGAATAAAGAGTAACGTTAAGCAGGCAAGCGCAAACAATCCAAGTCGCGAATGTCTCATCGGGCACCCCGTTCTCTCAGCGGGTCAGGTCACTGGAATTCCGTTGAAGTGTCACCCGCCCTGACTTGCTTCCCGGCACGAGCCACTATATAGCAGTCTCCGGACGAAGGGTATCGGCTTATCGCTTCTCCGAGGCGCGGAGTGAGAAAGGTAGATTCCTCCTCTGTTCCAACCGCGATCACCGACTGTGCCGAGCGGAAATTGTGACACCTCTCACAGCCGCAGATGAACAACCCGCCTAGACTATGAACAGCCCTGGATGTGAATCCTGGAGAAAGGTTCTGCAGGGTAGTGAAAGAAGGGTCGAAATGATGGGCCAAGGCCGGAGCGCTTTCCGGAGTAAGGCTACAGATGGCAAAAGTAAACATTGTTAAAAGGCGTCTCGACCTGAGACAGAGCCATGATCTGACGGTGGCTGAGGCGCGGGCCAGGCAGAGAGGGACCGATGCCCCGATCCCAGTGATCGAGACGAAAGAACCGAGGACCAGTACCGACCTGGTATTTCCGCTGAACCCAAAACAAAAACATGATCTCTATCGAATATCCAAGCCGGGAACGGGCGTCGAACTGGCCGCCCAACTGAGGCAAGGAGCAGATGGCATCCTGGTTCTGAAGATAGAGCAGTCCCCACCTGAGACGAGAAAGTTGTTGAATTCCGAGGAAGTTTCGCAACTTCTTGGCGTCAGCCGATCGTGTGTCTACCGTCTGGTGAAGGAAGCCCGACTGGAAGCGCTGCGAATCGGCCGGCTGCTTCGCTTTGCCCCAGACGAGGTCAACCGCTTCCTGCTGTGTTGCGTGGGTACTGAGAAAGGATTGCGATGAGTTACCTGGAATACTGGGGGCTCGATAAGAATCCCTTCGACAGCGTCCCCGATCCAACCATGTACTTCAGCTCTCACAGTACAGTTGAGAGTACCGTTGCGGAGTTGCTGTTTGCTATCGACGAAGGCAATGAATGCCTGGCGGTTGTTGTCAGTGAGGTCGGACTCGGAAAGACGATGGCATTACGCGTCGTCCTGAATGAACTGAACATCGACCGGTTCGATATCGCCTTCATCACCAATCCCGATCTCACCTTTGTTCAACTCTTGAGAGAAATTGTCGGGCAGCTCAAGGGGGAGAAGTGCCTGATCCGGGATAAGGAAACCCTCCTTGAAGCGTTCAACCAGCATCTGTTTGAAGCGGCAGACCAGGGCAGGAAGGTCCTGGTCTTCATCGATGAAGGCAGTTCGATGCGAGGCCCCATCCTGGAGAGCCTTCGACTGCTGACCAACATGCAGGAGGACGATCGCAATCTGATGACGATCGTGATCGCCGGCCAGCCCAAGCTTGCCCGGATGCTCAAGCACCCCCGCAGAGAGAACCTTTTTCAGAGGATAGGTGTGTACTGTCGATTGCAGCCGCTCGATTCTGTGGAAGCGGTTCAGGACTATGTGGATCATCGTCTTGAACGGGCGGGAATTCAACGCCAGGTGTTTGAACCCTCCGCCTATGAGGTGATCTTCAAACGCTCTCGCGGTGTACCCAGGCTCATCAACCGGCTCTGCAAGCTCGCCCTCAAATCGGCCGAAACCAATCAGTTGGCGACCGTTCCGGGTGAATTGATCACTCGAATTGATGACCGGTTCAAGACCAGGAAGAGGCGCTCTGAAACCCCAACCGACACACAGAAAGAGGATCGAACCCTCGTCGAGCCGGTTGAGTTCCAGGAAGTGACGATGGCGAAGCCGGTTGAACAACGGGAGGATGCCCCCGGCAACCTGCCTCCTCACGTCGTGCTACCAGACCAGCACCTGACAGGGCCTGCGACTGCCGCTCCCAGCAAGGTGGACAACAGGAGTGCAGACCCGCCGCAGGATCTGAAAAACGAACTGGTATCACCAACGGCACCATCAGCAACGGCTGCTCAGAATGGGAAACGACAGATGCCCCCGGGGGAGGATCAGAATGGGCGAAATCTTGTAAGTATCACCGACGACTGGAAAATACCGCGTCCGGTGTTCCTTGCCCTATGCGATCTTCAGGACCCGAGATCCCGAATGCGGCTGGCCGGAAAGATCGTTGCCGACGAACTCCGAGCCCATCCGGCCAAGTATCGCGATCTACATGCCGATCCGGTGCAAATCTGGGATGAACTGCGCTCGAAGATCCTTGTCATGGCAGAAAAGACTATTTCAGTCTGACCTTTAACAGTGCATATATGAGGCAACTACAGTGAAAAACAGAAGAGAGTATCAACGTTGGAATTGCTCCTTTCCCTGTCTTGTCGACAAAGGGGATGACAGGTTTACAGGGCACGTTAGAAACCTATCCTTCAACGGGGCCTGCGTGGAAGTCGAGTCGGAACTCCCCCTCTGTGGCGAAAGTCTGACGATTCAGATTGATTCCGATCCATGCGTTTCCCTTCCAGCACGGGTCGTCTACGTCATCGAACAAGAGGGACTGGAACGAATCGGAATAGAATTCTCAGGCACGTGGGAAGACAAGATGCGATTACTAATGCCACTGTTCGAGAATCACTTCGATCGCGACGACTAATCGAACGCCAACTTCCACAACAGAGCCAGCAGGAGTAGCAGGGACACAACCGCGGCTACTCCATACAGGATCGATCGCGCCGAGCCATTACTCTGACGTCCGCTGGCTTCGCCGGTCGGAACCACGTCACCCGCCCGAACCCTCTTCAGATCCGAAAGGAGTAGTTCCATTGACTGGTACCGATCCTCTGGATTCTTCTGGAGACAGCGCCTCACGATGACCTCGAGTCTGTCGGAGGCTTCCGGGCTGAACCGGGCAATCGGATAGGGATGACGGTGGCAGATGCGATCCAGGGTGTCGGGCACAGAGCCACCGGTAAAAGGCAACCGACCCGTTGCCATCTGATAGAGGAGCGTTCCAATCGCAAAGATGTCGCACCGATGGTCGATTCCCCGATTCAGAATCTGTTCGGGACTCATGTAGTCAATCGTCCCGACGACCGCACCAGGCAGTGTCAGCGACTCCGTTGACATATCGAAGAGTCCGCTGCTCCGCTGTTTGCGAGAGACCTTTGAGAGTCCGAAATCGAGTAACTTCACACCACCGCCCCTGCAAACCATCACATTGGCGGGCTTGATATCCCGGTGAGTTACTCCCTTTGAATGAGCTTCGGCGAGTCCTGAGGCCAATCCCACCGCAATCTCTAGAAGCTGCTCCACGGGAAGGGCTCCTTCAGACAGCAACTCACTGACCGGATTGCCCTCGACCAACTCCATCACGATGAAGTGATAGCCCTCGATTTCGCAGACATCAAAGACCTTTGCAATTCCCGGATGGGAAAGCCCCATCGCGGCTTTCGCTTCCCGTGCGAACCGTCGAATACAAGTGGGGTCCTCCGCCAGTTCATGGGGCAGCACCTTGATTGCCCGGGGCTCACCCAAACGAAGATCGAGCACCCGGTAAACTGTTCCCATCCCCCCCTCGCCAATCATCTCGAGGATCTCGTAATCCCCCAGGCAGGTACCTTGCAGTCCAGCCCGTTCCTCGGCGAGCTTCCGTGCTTCGATGTCCAGGGCAGGTGTTTCGAGGAACCCGCCGGAGTCCCGGTCGCTGTTTACCAGCGCCATTACTTCCATCTTGAGTTCAGTATCACTTCCGCAAGCCCGATCCAGAAAGGTCTCCAGTTCAGAAGGATCAACTTCCAATCCTCGCTCGAAGAGTTCCTGGACCTGATCTAGACGTTTCATCATTCGATGCCGTTGCTGACAAAGCCGGAAACCCGCAGTTGTCTTTCCCTACTGGGGAAACATCTCTTTGAACAACCAGGCTCTGGCAAATTTCCAGTCCCGCATCACCGTTTCAGGGGAGATTCCGAGGGCTTCGGCGGTCTCCGAAACGCTGAATCCCCCATAGAAACGCAGTTCGACGACCCGAGCCTTCCGCGCGTCGAAACCCGATAGACGTTCGAGAACCTCGTCGAGGGCGAGCAGATCGAGATTCTTCCCATCTGTACCGAGGACTTCTTCATTCAAGGTAATACGATCGAGACCGCCACCCCGCTTGCGCGCCTTCCTCGAGCGGGCGAAATCAACGAGCACCCTCCGCATGACTTGAGCCGAGATGGCAAAGAACTGACTTCGATTCTGCCAGTTGATCTGATTCAGGTCCTGAAGGCGAATGTAGGCCTCATTGATGAGTGCTGTGGTCTGAAGGATGTGGCCCTGCCCTTCTTTCCTCATGTGTCGATGAGCCAGTCGGCGCAGTTCCTGGTACACGAGCGGGACAAGCTGATGAAAAGCGTCATCCTCGCCCAGGTTCCATGCCTTCAGAAGCCTTGTGACTTCCCTTGATGAAGGTACTGTCATCGAAAAATCGCCTCCCGACCCTGAGCTGGATTATAGCACCGCAAAGAACCCAGGAGGCATCACCAGATGACATCGATCCTTTCCCGTTTCCGCTTAATTAAGGTTGAAAGGCAGCGTTATGATGACCAGACGTGGATCCCCCCCCTTCTATCGAGTGATCAGCCCATGGCTAATCCTGATTCCCCTCGTTCTAATCGGAGAATGCGAGGGTGTGTCTGGAGGACGCCTCAAGGTTTCACTTCCCGTCTGGAAGGATAGTGCCGGTGAACCACTTCCTTTCCAGGACGTCGAAGCAATTGAAGAGTTTCTCCTGACGGCCCAGGTTCTCGCCTCAAAATCGGTCGGCACGGGAGTGACCGGCGTGCGAAAACTCCTTCTGGAAAAGGGCAAAACGAAAGCTTACGCCTGCTTCCGGGATGTGAACGTTTTCAAGCATACAGCCAAGTTCCCAGGCGAGGCTCCGAAGATTGATTTTCGTGACAATGCCATATTTGAGGTGGCTGCCTATGAACTGGCGAAACTGCTAGGAATCCCGACGTTTCCTCCGACAGTCAAGCGTCAGTACAGGGGGAAGAAAGGAAGTGTTCAGCTCTGGGTCGATGGTTGCATGATGGAGAGGCAACGGGCGAAGAAGAAGATCCCCCCACCCAATCCCTGGAACTGGGCCATGCAGCTGCAGGTGATCCGGCTCTTCGATGTGCTGATCTACAATGAGGATCGAACCCAGGAGAATATCTTGATCGATTCGGAATGGAGACTCTGGATGATTGACCACACCCGGGCGTTCCGTCGATTCCGTTTCCTGAAGAAACCAGAATCGATCCGTTTCTGCGAGCAAACTCTCCTCGAGCGGCTTTCAACGCTTTCCGATGAGTCGATTCGGCAAACATTGATCCCCTACCTGACAGAATCCGAAATCGCGAGCCTGCTCGCTCGAAGAACCCTACTGCTCGACCACATCAGCGCACAAATTGACGAAAAGGGAGCAAAGAACGTTCTCTACCGGCTCTGGAAATCCAGCGGTCCTGCGCCTCTGCATCAATTAACTCAGGCCTCGATTCTCAAATAGAAGGGATCGCCCTTGATCCGATCGGAATCTTTCAGATCGGCCAGCGCCGTCCGGACTGTCCGATACGGAAGTGGTTCCCCGGTCACGATATCGGGAATGAAGGTCTCTCCATTGATCTCGGTGCGGAATCGGCGCCGCTGGATCGAATCTTCGATATTGAAGCCATGGCTTCCGAGGATTCGCGAAGCTTCCGCGATACTGCCTGGCAAATGAGCCAGATTCATGCGAACGTACCCTCTGCGCTGGAGTTCCTCAGAATCGGCGAAGCGCACGTCAGACGATAGGGTCGGCAAATCATCGATGATACCTTCGCTGACATTGCGTGCCAGCCGAAGCAGATCGGATATGACGGAACTGGCCGTTGCATCTCGACCGGCGCCTCGCCCCTGGTAGAGCTGCGGACCACAGAGCTCTCCTTCGATGTAGATGGCATTGACTTCATCTTTGACAGAAGCCAGGGGGTGACGTCGACTGATCAACGCCGGATAAACGTTGAGTGCGAGTCCCTCCTCGGTCATTCGTGCAGAAGCCAGGGATTTCACCGTGTATCCCGGCTCTCCTTCCTCAACCCCGTACTTATCGGCAAAATCGAGATCGATCGGCGTGACGCCAATGATCCCTTCGCAGTAAATCGACTCCGGATCGACAACCGTGTCATAGGCCAGAGATGCAACGATAGCGAGCTTGTCTCGAGCATCGAAGCCTCCCGTGTCGAGAATATGATCAGCCTCGGCAAAACCCTTATCCTGCGCCTGTTTCAGTGCTTTCTCAAAGGAGAGCCCCTCACCCATCCGGGAGAGGATGTAATTACAGGTGCCGTTCATGATGCCGGTCAGATGCCGGATGCGCTGACCGCGATAGCCTCGTAGAACCTGGATGATCGGGATCGATCCCGCCACGGCAGCCTCGAACGCAAGATCCACTGAGTTTCTACGTGCCAGTTCGAACAGGCTCTTGAGATTTCGAGAAAGCACCGCCTTGTTCGCCGTGACGACACTCTTTCCCGACTCAATGGCAGTCCGGATCAAGTCATGGGCCGGCTCCACACCACCGATCAACTCCACGACGATGTCGACATCGGGGTCCTGAACGATCTTCCATGGATCACTCGTCAGCCGGTTGAATTCCACACCCCGCGGTTTCGAAAGATCCGAGACAGCCACTTCCGTGACCCGAATCCCAAACTGCTTTGCTGCACCTGACTGCAGGAAACGAATAACCCCTGTCCCAACCGTCCCAAACCCAAGAACTCCTACGTTCACCACTGAAGCGCCCCTCCTTCAATCCGGCTCAGACTTCTATCCGGCCCCCATCGATTCCAAGACTCCCGGCGACTAGCAATTTCGGCGTCACGCAATCTTTGAGTCAAAATGTAACACCTGAAACTGTATAATTGACGAAAGGTCTTAACCGGCTTTATTCTACTAGAAGCGGGGACGTCACATGCTAAAAGCATTATTGCGACGCATCGTCGAGCTTTTTCCATCGGCACTCCCCTCGACCTCCATCCCTGAGAAGCCCGCTGCAAAAAAAACCCGGGGGCAGACCGTCAGTGGTCCACTTCGATCGGTGGATGAGAGCGGTATCCACCAGCGACCCTATGGACGGACCCTTGACGCGATCGCGTCCTATGCGGACCGGACTGAGGGCGTTCTGAAGACTGACCTCAGCCCCGGAGACTGGGTACTGGTTACGACCAAGAATTCAGTGTACTCAATTTGCGCACTGGGCGGAGACACCTACTCGGTTTCGGGCGGCTGGTTTGACCGGGAAGGAATCTCGCCTCACAACGTCAGAATCGACGGCTGTACTTGGGGCGGTAATGCCATCAAGAGCGATATCGTCGCTGCAAAGGGCTTGTTCCTCGGCTTCGGTAACTCGGTTACAACCACCCGGATCAAGGACATCCGAGTCTATCGCAGCACAGACATGCCGGCCGTGATTTGACCTTGGCAACCAGGCAAAATGCGGCGGAACACACCTCGAGAATCACACTATCCCTGGAGAAGCATCAATGACTAGAAGAAGCAACGTTCGCCTCGCAGTCCTCTTACTCCTGGTCACCTCTGGAGTTGCCTGTCTCTGGGGGCAGTCCGCAGAGGAGTTCACTGAACTCAACCGCTACTTCCCTATCGAACAGGGGACAGCGGTTGCAGATCTCGGAGCCGGTAACGGCGACTGGTCCCTCCTCATCGCGGAAGCGGTCGGGACAGATGGACGGGTGATCGCCACCGAGGTGGACGAAGACCTGGTGAATGACATGAATTCCCGCTTCTCCGATCAAGCCAATATCTCCGTCGTGCTTGGCGAACAAAACCGGACCGGACTCGAGGCAGACTGTTGTGATGCAATCCTGATCCGACTTGTCTACCATCACTTTGAAGAGCCCGAAGAGATTCTCACAGACCTATGGAATGCACTGCGCCCTGAAGGAAGGGTCGCAGTAATCGATTTCACACCGGGCAACAATCTCCCTCGTTCCAACGTCCCGGAATTCAGAGGTGGGCATGGTGTCGAACCCGATACCGTCGTAGAGGAAATGACCGCCCAGGGATTCGACCTGATCGATCGGGTGCAACCGTGGAGTGGGGAAACGGATCGCTTCCTGCTCGTGTTCAAAAGGCTAGAATCCAGGCCTTAATGCGATAATTGACGGGCCGCCATGCATAACGAAACGATTGAACCGGATTTTCAGGATCAGTACATCGCCGTACTTCTTGAGTTTTATGCCGTGAAGATGACACTCAAGCGGCCGAGTCCGATTGAACGCGCAAAGCTCACCTATTGGCAAAAGATGGTCCGCGCATATGAACGGACCATCCCCGAACCGATTCGAAGCAGGATTCGCTACCGGTCAAGGAGAGGCGAAGCCGGCAAACTGTCGCCGGTTCAGATCGCACTCGTCCGCTACGCTTGGAACGAGTTCCTGATGGGTACCAGTTCCGAAGCAGAGATCATCCGGCGTTGGGAAGATTACTACCTGGGACAGCCAAGTCAGAATAACGGCAACATGGTTGATTTCGAGGTCTTCAGTCGGAAGCGACAGTTTCGTGAGGTATTGAACGAAATCCGGGAAGCCCTCCTCTGGCCATGGAACTCGAGCTGATTCAAGATTTCCCCGTCGCCTGCAAAATCGATGGTCTATCTCAAGTTGTTCCTGACAGCAGTCTTCTGGGGCGGAACCTTTATCGCCGGACGAACCGTAGTCCAGGAACTGGGACCCTACTCGGCAGCCTTCCTCCGGTTCTTGCTGGCCTCTCTGCTCCTGGGCTTCCTGACCATTCGAAGGGAGAAACGCCTCCCTGGAATCGACCGCCGGCAGATTGTCCCGATCATTCTTCTCGGTCTGACCGGAGTCTTTCTCTACAACGTTTTCTTCTTTAGTGGCCTGCGCCTCATCCATGCGGGAAGGGCAGCCTTGATCATCGCCAACAATCCGATCTTCATCACCCTACTGTCTGCGATCTTCCTCAAGGAACGCCTCTCGCCCCTGAGGGCGCTGGGGGTTCTCCTCTCCGTCTCGGGGGCCATCGTCGTCATCTCTCGCGGTAGCCCAGCCTCGCTCTTCCAGGGAGGGTTCGGCTGGGGTGAGGCCGCGATTCTGGGATGTGTTGGCAGTTGGGGTACCTACACCCTGATTGGACGTCATGTCATCAACCGGCTGTCCCCGCTTACTGCAGTGACGGCTGCCTCCCTGGTTGGAACAATCCTATTGCTGCCGCCTGCACTGGGAGAAGGCTTGCTCCGACAAGTTTCCGGGATGACCGGAGTCGGGATACTCTGCCTGCTCTATCTTGCCATCTGTGGAACAGTTATCGGTTTCGTCTGGTATTACGAGGGTGTCCTGCAAATCGGACCGACCCGGGCAGGCCTGTTCATCAACTTCGTTCCGGTTTCAGCCGTCATCATGGCCTACCTGATCCTTGGTGAGCCGATCACTCCTTCCCTGATTTCGGGAACCCTACTCGTCTGTACTGGCGTATATCTAACCAACAGCCGCAAGTAGGAAATTTCGGAAGGCCAGCATTCCCGGGCCCTTCCCTTTAACAATTGGAGGTTTCAGTGAATATCAAGATCCTTGGTGCTGTATGCTCAGTTCTCCTTTCCAGTCAATTACTGGCTCAGCAGGATTTCTCGTCGGTCCAGATCGAAAGTACCCAGGTGGCGGACGGGATCTATATGCTGACTGGGTCAGGTGGGAACCTGGGCCTCTGCGTCGGTGAAGACGCAACCTTCCTGATCGATGACCAGTTCGCTCCCTTGACTGAGAAAATCAAAGAGGCAATCGCAAAAATTACTCCCCACCCGATCAAGTTTGTCTTCAACACGCATTGGCATGGCGATCACACCGGTGGAAATGAGAATCTTGGGGAGATGGGAGCGTTGATCGTGGCCCACGACAACGTTCGCAAGCGAATGAGCAGTGAGCAGTTCATGAAGGCCTTCAACCGAACCGTTCCGGCCTCTCCCAAGGCAGCCCTCCCCGTGGTCACGTTCAATGATACCGTCACCTTTCACCTCAACGACGAAGAGATCCATGCACTGCACGTCGATCCGGCCCATACCGACGGCGACTCGGTGATCTTCTTCAAGAGTTCGAACGTGGTCCACACCGGGGATCTCTTCTTCAATGGCAGGTATCCCTTCATTGACCTTTCCAGTGGCGGCTCAATCCAGGGAATGATAGCCGCAACGAACCGCCTCCTCGACCTGATCGACGAGAAGACCAAGATCATCCCAGGCCATGGTGAACTGGGCTCGAAAGCGGATCTGGCCCAGTACCGCGACATGCTTGTGGCCGTGAAGGATCGGGTTGAACCGCTGATCAAAGCCGGTAAAAGCGAAGAGGAAGTCCTGGCAGCCAAGCCGCTGGCTGACCTCGCTGCAGAATGGGGCGAAGGTTTCATGAATCCTGACAACTTCCTCAAGATCGTTTACGCCAGCCTGAAGAACTAACCCATTAACGCGGCCCGCTCCACCCGCTAGAATCAACCAGGAATGAAGCAAGACCTGATTGAATGTGTCATGAATGTCAGTGAAGGGCGGGCCGCCGAGACACTCGAGGCGATCGCAGACTCGATCGAGTCGGTTGCCGGCGCTTCCCTGCTGAGTTTTCCGGCCGACGTTGATCACAATCGAGCGGTCTTCACGTTCGTAGGAAGTGCCGGGGCGATCTATCAGGCCGCATTGGCCGCATTCGAAACTGCGATTCAGCGGATTGACATGAACCTCCACCGGGGAATCCATCCGCGGATCGGGGCTGTGGATGTCGTGCCCTTTGTCCCACTGGGTTCAACGACGATGGAGGAGTGTGTCTCTCTGGCTGACCGGTTCGGGCAGGAGGCATCCGCCCGCTATGGGGTCCCGGTCTATCTCTACCAGGAATCAGCCCGGCATCCGTCACGACGCGAGTTGTCGACTATCCGGAAGGGCCAGTTCGAAGGACTGAGGAAACTGATCACATCCGATCCGGACCGGCGGCCCGATTTCGGCCCCCCTACCCTCCATCCGACAGCCGGCGCATCTGCTGTGGGAGCCCGGAAGATCCTCGTTGCCTACAATGTGGCCCTGGAAACAGAGGATCAGGAACCGGCCCGTCGAATCGCGGCCCAGATTCGTGAGAGCAATGGGGGGCTCCCGGGGGTCAAGGCGCTCGGTCTCTTCCTTGAGAGCAGGAAGAGAGCCCAGGTTTCAATGAATCTCGTCGATTACAGGACAACCTCCCTTAAAACCGTTTTCGACAGGGTTTTGAAGGAAGCTCGAGAACTGGATGTTTCCGTTCATTCCAGTGAAATCATCGGTCACGCCCCGGCCGATTCGCTGCCACCCAACTGGCCGGCAGCTCTGCAAGTCGAAAACCCGTCAGCTGGCCTGGTCCTGGAAGAGAGGATTCGTGAAGTCCGGTTTGGAGTGGGGCAGGGTTGAGTATCTTAAGTGAAACAGAGGAGACCGGTCCAAGGTGAACATTGTACTCGTCGAACCGCAGATCCCG
>CP070717.1:4373344-4378718 GCA_020350445.1 Acidobacteriota bacterium
CCTCTTGGCCGACGGCGGTTTGAAGGCCGCTTTCTTCGAGGGAGTTTTGTTTCCGTTGGGTGGGGGGGCGATGCGGCGGAACTGAAGTTCCTTAAGGAAGGCGGAACAGAAGTTCCGCACTCCAGGGAGTTTCACACTCCAGAAACGCCCGCCCCACGCCCCCAGACCCTAAACCCACGACCCTACTGCACGTAGCCAAGGGCTCTCAGTTGCTGGAGTTATTCCTCGCTGAGGCCTTCAGTGGCCGCTTCCGGAGCGAGTTTGACCGCTGAGCTTTCTTCCAGATACTGATCGATCAATTTCGCCATCCGCTCAACGATCTCTGGGTTCTGATCAGCAACGTTTGTCAGATTGATCGGGTCGTTCTGGTGATCGAAGAGCTCATATTCCGGGATCTTGTTATTCGTAAAGGTGTTGTAGACCAGCTTCCACCCGTCTTGAACCACTGCGAAAGCATCCCGTTTCTCGTGTTCGTGATCAGAAAATGCCGGGGCTCGCCGCTCTGAGAAGACCGGTCTTCCGCGGAGTTCCTCTTCCCTTTCCGGATTGCTGCCGGGCTGCATCAGCGGAATCAGGCTCTTTCCCTGAAAGATCTCAGGGATCTCGAGGCCGGACAGTTCGAGCAAGGTCGGCAACAGGTCGATCGACTGTACGGTTTCTTCAACGACGGTTCCCGCACTGATCCGACCCGGAAAATTGATCAGCATCGGAACATTCGTCATATCGCCGTAGATCGTCAGGCCATGAAACGGATAACCGTGTTCGAGGAACTCCTCTCCGTGGTCACTGAGGAAGGCGATCATGGTGTCGTTCCTGATTCCGAACTGCTCCAACGCTTCCAGGACGCGAGCGATTTCATCATCCATCCCTTTGATTGATCCGTCGTAAAGATCATGCTGGGCCCTAACAAAGGGCTCCTGCTCAATTCCCGCCTTCTGCAACTCGTCGCTGCTCGGGAGTCCATCCCCCTTCATATGGTCACTTTCGATCCCTTCTTTGGCCTTTTCCACCCATTCCAGGTACTCGGTTCTCCGTTCCCCGTCCAGCCAGATCCGATTGTAAGGAGGCCTCGGTTCAAAGGGAGAATGGGGATCAAAGACGTGCAGAAAGATGAAGAATGGCGTGTCCTTGTGCGTTTCGAGCCAGGGCAGCAGGTAATCGATAAAGGGACGGGCTGTTTTGGCTCCCGGTTCCTCGACGGAAGGCCGTTCGTAGAGGACCTCCACACCCTGATGCAGGTTGGTCAACTGGCCTGAAAACGGTACTGATGAACTCGCCCAGGTGGCATATCCCGCTTTCTGGAATGCTTCGGCTGCCGTGACGGCAGTGGCGGAGATGCGGTCCTGGATGTTCACGATCCCATGGGTCGTGGGGTAAAGAGAGGTCAGAATCGACGGGACCGATACCTTCGTCCAAGCCCCCTGCGACTGATTGTCTGTGAAGAGGACACCGTCGTGGGCCAGCTTGGCCAATGTTGGTGCCGTTTCTCTTTCGTAGCCGTACAGGTTCAAGTGATCGCGTCTCAAGGTGTCGCCAACAATCAAGATCACACCGCGCGGGGACCCACCTGATGAAGATTCAGCTGCGGCGCTTTGGACAGGCGCCTGTCCGCGATTCCGAATAACCGGAGCGCCCCAGATTCCAAGAGAAACACCTTCAGGTCCCTCCAGTTCGAGGCTCAGATCAACGTTCTTTCCGCTAAAGTCCTCCAGCTCGATGGGAACCGGAACCCAGTGGTGGGGAGTCGTGACGGTCTTCTGCAGCAGAACTTCGCGTGAATCACCCTCTTCGACAGCGACCCGGAAGGTGACGGGCCCACCTTCGACGGTACCCAGCGAAAGGTCCAACCACGGCCGCGAAGGCAGGTCCAGACTGAAGACGATCCGTTCCGGCGTCCGACTGACCAGGGATTCCCGGTAGACATTCGAAAGCCCCTGCCAACTCACGCCGGTCGGAGTACTCAGGAGGTGCTCCTTCCTGAAGATGACACGAATCGACTCGATCTCAACGTCCGCACCTTCCTCATCGGTCGGCCGAACGACGACGTTCTGGATTCTGGCAGTTGATCCGGCAGGTGCAGGTCTCTGAGTCAGCAGGTAGGTCTGAAAATCGTCTCCCGGAATGAGGTTTGTACTCATGTCTGAGGGATTGGCATCGGAGTCAGCAGCATCTTCCGCCCATTCCTCAAAATCGATTTCCTCCTGGCTGGTGAAATCAGCTTCCACTTTCGACCCCGCGGAAACGCGCATGCGGATCTCGAGTGCATGAATCGAATCATCCTGATTCATTGACTCGGGCTTTGCGACATAGATCAAGGGGACTTTCGTCTTGGTCTTTCCGACGAGATGACCCTCCTTGAGTTCAAAACTAACGAAGCCTATACCAGCCTTCCAGTCCCCAATCTCCTCGTTCGAATCGCCGCCGCCCCAGCGGGGGGCCAGGACCTTCGGAACTGAAGTCGGAGTACCACTGACGGCAGCATCCCCGAACTCTTCAACGAGACGGAGAGCCGGAGATTCCGGCCCACTGCTTCCGCAGCCCGCAACAAACACCAACGCCCCGAGCAGGAATCCGCTCAGCAGTGAAACACGCCCCCACCTTGCCTCAAGAAAGCTCATACCCACGTCGCCTCCTGCAGTCTCGTGAGACTACCCATTAATGACAACTTCGATCAACATATTTAGAAAGGAATCAACTTAGGATCGGATTTTAGTCCCAGCAGGCACTGCTGTCAAATCGACGAGAGATCAAGTGCGAATCTGGGATTGGAATCGCGGTGCTGACAGATGAAGAGGCACCGGGAATCCTCTGGCAGAAAGGTGAAAGCGCGGGTTTTGGAACAGGGGCCGCGCCAGCAATCGGCTGGCCCGGCCCCTCTTAATCAGGATAATGAAGCGTATCGGCTAGGGAATATGCGGCACTCCTTCAACCGCCGCCAGGTAGTCGGGGTTTCCGAATAGAGAATAGGCCAGAATCGGCTGATCGCTGGTGACTCGAATATGCCCACCAATCTGCTCAAAACCGTCTCCAAACCAGATGTCATCGGTCAGCAGTCCTGACACCCGGCCTCCCGGAAGAATGATCACCGTCGCGGAGGCTGTTATCTCACCCTGCCTATCAAAGACCTGAACCTCAACGACCGCCTCGCTGTCGTTTGGATTGGCGATTGCAAGACCTTGAAAGATCTCCAACACCTCCGATTGCGCCACCTGGAGGAAGTCGGCCGTCTGCTCGGGGCCAGCCACCAATCTCAGAGCGGAAGCAGTCCTCGAGGAGTTTCCAAGATAAGTCAAGGTAGCCAGGACACTCCGTCCGGGACTGGTCGATGCATCCCTGGGTTCAATTTCGAGTTTCATGTACCCGGTAACCAAGCCGTCGAAATCGAAGATCTCGTCCAGAAGCTCCGAGAACACCTGTTTCGCCTCGATCGTAATCCGACTTGACGCGAGTTCCGAACCGTCATCTGCATAGAGGTATACGTCTGCAGACATGGCTCTGTCCTCTAGATTGACGACGCGCAGGATGGTTCCATCAGGCGCCTGACCACCGAAGAAGTGGGGAGCCCAAAGGGTCCCACTGGTAGTCGCTGAGCGCCCTATAAAACTCACAGCGTTGAGGTCGTTCCAGATGTAGGAGGATCCCAGAATCGGCCGGTCTGCGGTCACCCGCGCATAACCGTCCGCCAATTCGAAATCGTCACCGAGGATCTCGTACAGACGTCCGGTAAAGCTCCCATAAGCCTGTAATTCCAGATTGCCCTGTGCCACCTTCTCTCCGTCGAGGTCAAAGGCCTCAACGGTCACCTCAGTGGACTGGCTCGTGTTCGGGTTGAAAAGGAACACCGACGTCACTTCACTGGGCTGTGTCGTACCGGCTTGACGGAAGAAGGCGCCGGAAGCCGGACTCGGAGCACTCGAACGAATCTCAGGGAAGTACATTTCCGTCTCCGGATCACCGTGACCCGCTATAGCATCCATGTGAGTCAACGAGGTGTTCCCCACCATGCTGAAGCCTTGTATAGGACCGGCGGTCCCACGCAAAATCAAGGTCTTCAGGTCTCGCACGGTTGAAGCCTCGGTAGAAATAAAGGCGGCCTGCCCCGAACCTCGAATGGGATCAAAGAGCCGTGAGCGGTCTACCGTATCGCCCTCGTGATTCAGAGCTTGAATTTCGACAGGGTTGTCCGCATCGATCCGATTCACGACCGCCAGCCCCACGAACCCCTCGGGTGCCTTCACCGAGAAAGGTGCGATGACAAAATCCTGGGGGATCAGACTCTTCTCCACGTCAAAGCAGAGAAGGAGGTTGTCGTTGCTGCTGACGAGACAGAGCCTATCGCTGCCTACGGCGGTGACACCATCCGGATCGGAAGCTCCATACTCGGTGGTATCCGCCACGAACTGGCGCATCGCTCCAAACACCGAAGTGAGATAAAGGTACTGAGAACCACCTGAGTCATCCACCATCAGCAGGTTGCCGTTCCAGTAGGAGACACCTTTCGGGTCCTCAAAACTGTGGAGAATGTCACGACAGGAAAAAGACCACAGCAGGCGGCCGTGGCGGCTGTACCTCAGGGCCATTTCCGTATGCCTGTCCACAACCCAGATTGCACCCGATGGCTCAACGGTGATCCCAAAGGCTTCCGGGTTTCCGTCGAGTCTCACGAACACCCTCCGCGGAGCACGACTCCCATCCGGGTTGACTTGGTAGACGTTGTCGGTCCCATCCACGATCAACAACCTCTCGGTCCGGTGATCGTAGACGATTCCCTCGCTATCCTCTGTCATGTACGAAATATCAAACCGGTTCAGCCGCTCACCCTCGAGACTCACTTCAAACACTGCTCCGCGCCGGGCAATAAACAGTGTCCCTCGTGCGGGGTGGTAGGTGATGCCCTTAGGGCGCGAAATTCCGATCGAACGAAGATCTACTGTCTCCGGATTCTTAAGCGTGATCTGCCCCATGGAGGAAGCGATGGACAGAATCAGAATAGATGCAAGAATACCCAGGTTAAAAAAGCGCATCGCTTTCACAAACACGTCCTCTCTCCTTGTCTCTATCGTTCGGAAGGAGGGGTGCAACCAGGGATCCCCCAAACCTTCGGGCCTCCATCTTCTATCTAATATCCTAAATGAAATATTAAGACAGAATTAAACAAGGATGCACTAAAATTCGACTGACCGCAGATCCATCTCAAAGAAAAACAACATTTTAGATCGCATTCGGCCAATTTGAACCCAGGCTCAACTGTGCTGTTGACTGCAAACCTGTCACATTCCCAAGACGTGCGACCCTCGCGTACCGACATAAACCGCATAGAGTGACTGGCTCGCTGTCATGAACAGGCGATTCCTCTTCGTACCTCCAAAGCAGA
>CP070717.1:4378818-4407098 GCA_020350445.1 Acidobacteriota bacterium
GTAGAGTGTCTTCTCAGAATCGCCCTGTTCAGTCCCCGCTACAACGGAGGACACCACCAGTATTCCCAGGATGCAGACCATCGCAAATCGAATCTTGTTCATTCCAGTTCCTTTCACGAATCACCATACATCATGCTTTCAAATACGGGCGCTACCTGACCAGCAAAGTGAAGCGATCTCTCTTCGACGGATCACTATCTCCCGTTAGCTCCCTATCGTTACGTTCCGCAGACGCTGGGCGAGGGTTCTTATGATCCCATACGAAACCGCCGGACTCACATCCAAGGCGTTCTTGAACGCTTGTCCATCGAGGCTCAGCGCCCTGGCCCCGCTTTCTCCGGCAATCACCGTCGCCGCCCTGGGGGCAGGATCCATCACGGCGAGCTCTCCGATACACCCTCCACTGCGCTCGATACCCAGGAGACGTTCTTCGTTCCCGTCGAACCGATAGATCTTAACTTCCCCGTCGAGTAGTACGAAGACCTCCTCCCCGTGATCCCCTTCCCGACAAAGGGTCGATCCTGCCTCGAACCTGCATTCCTGTCCCGATTCAGCCAGCCTGGAAATCTCTTCGGGCTGCAGCGAATCGAAGATCCCAATCGAGCCCAAGGCCACCATCTTCTCCACCGTCGTGGCCTTCCGCTCGATAGCTTCATGGCTATTGCCGCTCAGCGCAGCGGCGGTTTCGGACACGAGTGGATGCCCATCCTCGAGGAGGACTCTCCTGTCACCTTCCATAGCCAGGCCGAGGGCTGAAAGTGTGTAGAGGGTCACGGCTCTCACGTATGGGTCGGGGCTCTGAAGATGTCCCCTCAGACTATCTGCCAAGCTACGCGCCTGCTGCTCAACACGGACACGTTCATGTGCCGCGAGCAGGCGTTCTGCACTCGAGTCGGCAAGTCGGCCCGATAACCGTACGAGCGCTTCGCGCCTCTGTTCAGTCTCGAGCGAAAACAATCCCTCATCCCGTCGAGACCCCTCCCCCACCGAGGCTCCGAGCGACTGATACAGCCCTTCCGCTGCGCGCTGCCACCTCCGACGGAGCAGCCTGGAAAGATAGGTCGCAGGGGCACCGTCGTGCGAACTCAACTGTCGCATCGTCTCAACGGCCCGTTCAATGGTCCCAGGTGCCTCGAACATATGCTCGGCGATACCTTCTCGGGAACTCATCAACCTCTCAAATACTGCCGTATGTTCATCCGCGGTCACACCGAAATCCTGCTGCAGGCGCTGAATCGCCGAGTCATCAAGCACACCACCGTTCTTCTGCGCCCGCTCAAAGATAACCGCCAGAGCTTGCGAGTAGGTATCGAGCTGCAGCCTCTTCTCTGGCGAAATCTGTCGAGAGGTGTCACTGATAAGCGCCCGCTGCTCCTCATCGAGATCGGCCATCACCCGTTCATGGTCGGCCGCACTGATATGTAACTTGCTTCGCAGCGATTCGAGTCGTTCCAGTTCGGTGCGCTCGACAACTCCACTCTCAACGACCTCCCTCACAGCGTCTTTGTAGAGTCCGAGCATCTCGGCCTGGGCCTCTGCCCGCGATTCGGAGCGAATCGTATGAATGAGAAACGCTTCGCGCAAGTCTTTCGGAGGCTCTCGATCCGTCCACTGCCAGCGCGCAATGATCTTCTTCGCCAGCGTCTCCTCGGCAAACATCTCTTGCGATCTATTGAACCGCCTGACCATGAACAGGGTTGCAGTAATCACGACGGCAATCAGAAAGAAATGGGGCAACCCAGGCACCAACCGGAGAGTTGGTGCTCCAGCAAAGGAGTAAAAACAAACAAAGGCCGTAAACGCCGAGACGCTTAAGAAGATATGCCGGCTGCGTGATTCATCGTCGGTCGCGCTGCGGCGCTGCACGATTGGACCCAACCAGCGTTCCAAAACAGAGAAGAGGGTCCAACTCGTAAACCCACCCACCAACAACGTCCCCGCCGCAGCAATCGCCCGAGGAACCTGGGGCCAGAAATACAATCCCGCTGTTGCGGCATCATGACCCGGCAAGAACGCCGTACGATAAAGCCCCACTTCCCCCGTCCAGCGGCCACCGAAATAGTAGTCCCAAGTCCCAGCCTGAAGAAAGTAGTAGACATAGAAGGCCAGGACCACCCCTGGAAAGGAGAAATAGACCAAGCGTTTCGGATCAGTCAGTGCCTCCTTCCAGTAACCGTTCTCTTCATTGATATCAGGACAGGTCCGTTTACAAGCCGTACACTTCGGGCACTGGGAATTCTCCGTCTCTTGCAGCCCTCTCGGTTCCGTATATAGCTTCTCGACGAACGAGACAGGGCAAACGTAATGGCACCAGGACCTTCCAGTAAACACCAATCCCACGAGTACCGCGGCGACCGACGCTCCGCCCAGGAAAATGGCAATCGCATAACCATCACCATTCGTAGCTACCAGCCTCAACCAAAGACAGAACAGAAAGATCGAGAAGACGACGTAGTAGTAGTTGTTCTGCAACCAAGTGCCCGCCCGACGCTGTCCAGATCGGCCCCAGCGTGTCGGCAGTTGAGCTATGGTTGCCAGAGGACAGATCATTCGCCAGCGGTGGTAACCAATCAGGACAATGACCAGCGGCAGAACGGCGATCGCTACCGTCCAGAGGACTCGTCCAGCCAATTGTGGTTGGACAACTGAGAATGCAATCAGCCCCAGGAAGACAGCGACAGCGATTCGTCGAATCCACCGGAGCCAAATTGGAGTATCGAGCCCTCCCGGACTCCCACCGGCTTCCGATCTTCCTTTACGGGCTTTCGCACCTCGATCCCTGCCCTTCCGAGAGGTGCTTACCTGAGATGACATACGTAGTTAACTTTCTGAGATACTTACAAAAAACAGGTTAACAATCTTTTAACAGAACAGGGAGGACTTAGGCAAGTCTCCCCCTGTCAGCTCGACGCTTCGAGAGCCGCAATCTTTGGAGATTGAGCTGGAGTCTTCTACTATGGGATTAGGAGGATCGAAAACATGAGAGAGACTCACGAACCAGGGACTCCCGCCCCTCCTTTGATCATTGTCTCCGGTGGCTTCGGCTCAAGTGGAAGCCAACTCGCTCAGACTGCCATTGCCCAGTTCTCGGAAGCGAATGTCCCGGTGATTGTAATTCCTCACGTTAAAGAGACCGCCGACCTTCAGAATGCTGTGGACCAAGCCGCCCGTTCGCACGGGACCATCGTCCACACCCTCGTGAATGGTCGGCACCGTACCGAGTTGATTCAACTGGCGAGGGAACGCAATGTCTTCACGATCGACCTTCTTGGGACTCTCCTGGCCAGATTGACGAGCATCCTGGGATTTGAGCCAGTCGGCCAACCCGGCCTGTATCGTCAACTCCGTGAAGACTACTTCAACCGAGTCGAGGCCATCGAATTCGCCGTGAATCATGACGACGGTAAAAGGCCCAACGACCTTCCTCTGGCGGAAATCGTCCTCGTCGGCCCCTCTCGGGTAGGCAAGACGCCACTGAGCATGTATCTCTCGGTTTCAGGCTGGAAAGTGGCTAATGTTCCCCTCATTCCCGAGATTCCCCCTCCGGATGAGCTGTTTCAGCTCAATAGCAGCCGTGTTGTCGGCCTCACTATCGACACAGCCCAGTTGATGACTCACCGCAAGCGCCGCCAGCGTCATCTCGGCACACGGGGTGCTTCGGGCTACAGCGATCTTTCCAGCATCGAGAAAGAGCTCCGTATGGCTGAACTGGTCTTTCGTCGGGGAGGGTTTCCGGCAGTAAATGTAACGGACCGACCCATTGAAGAGACCGCGGAAGAAGTCATCAGCCTGATCCGAAGGCGTAATGGGCTTTAGCAGCCACCTTCGAATTTCACCTGGAACGTTGACACTTCTTTGGAATCAGGGGATTCTCATAAAGGTGGCCGGTTCGATAGAGCCGGATAGATGAAATCTGCGGCGACCCAGCCAATGGAGGCGAGTCGACTGCCTCCGGCTCGGCCGAGACATCCAGATTGGAGTAGCAAAATGAAGGATATTCATCGCTGGGCTGAACGCCCTGACTCAAGGGCAGTCGGGCTGTCCCTTTTCATCGGAATTCTTGCCGTTTGCTTGACGGGATCCATGATTTTCGCCAAAGAAAAACTGAAGCCTGAACAGCTCATCGAGCATCACTTGAATTCCATTGGCACGGCGGAAGCTCGAGAGGGAATCACTTCACTACAGGTGTCGGGATCTGTAGCGGCTATTCCCAGGAGGGGCGGTTCGGGTCACATGGAAGGCCCCATCCGGATTCTCTCTACCACCGAGCCAAGTCAGTCCTTGATTGACATGAACTTCGGCCAGCCGAACTACCCGTTCGAACGCATCGCCTTCGACAGTGAAGACGCTCGAGTCGCTCAGATCAGCCCCGGCGCCCGTTCTCCACTCGGCCAACTACTAGACGTTCAGGACCGTCCGATTACAGAAGGTCTCCTTGGCGGTGCACTCACTGCGCGCTGGGCCCTTACCCGGTTCAAGGAAATCAAGGCAAAAGGCAGCTACAAGGGATTGAAAAAGGTTGATGGGATCCAGTTACACCAACTGGATTACAAACCGAAGAAGTCATCCGATTTCAGGATTCGCATCTTTTTCGAACCCGAAACCTATCGACACGTTCGGACCGAATACCGGTTGACCATGTCGGCCGACTCATTTCGGATCGGTCGCGGTAACACCGCCACAAATGAACGCCGCTACACACTAGTTGAAGAGTACGCCCAGTTCGAGACCCAGGAGGGGATCACCCTTCCAAGGGACTACAAGATCCGGCTGACCATCGAGGAACAAGGCACCACAATGATCGATTGGGAAGTCAAAGTGGCGGAAATTCAGCTCAATCCGATGATCCCTGCCGGAACCTTCCAGATTCTAGAGTAACGGTTTCCCAATATTCCAGGGGGGGGGCTAAGGCCCCCCAACGGTTACTCGGCTCATCCTGTCCTGTCGCCAGAGCCAACCTGGAACTGGGCATCGATTCGAAAGAACCGACCCAACACTTTTGCCAGGGACTCACCATAGGCCACGAATAGATCAACACCGGTCCAGCGCCCCTGCTCCTCGAGAAACCCGGTCTTCATTTCCATCAACAAACTCAGGGCTCCAGTCGCGCCGGCCACAACCGATTCGGTGGCGTTCCCGTTCTCCGTCAACTCGAAAGGACCGGTAAAGATTGTCCAGTCGCGCAAGAGGGTTTCCAATTCTCTCGCTTCTGCCTCCCGCTCTTTCGGAGCGAAATTGATGTAGTCCCCATCTTCGTTCCAGACCATATCGTTGTTATGAATATTGATCCAGAGATCGAGACGTCTGGACTGCTTCAATTGTTGCAACGCCCTCTTTACCAGACCTATCTCAGGAGCCGACTGGAGGTCCGCTGAATAAGGGTCCTCGGCATTCCAGTGCCGATTCAAGTCAACACCTTTTGCATTGAATCGGGTCCCCCCATTTACCACAGCATCGGGATTCAGCATCGGACAAACCT
This sequence comes from Acidobacteriota bacterium, assembly GCA_020350445.1. Lineage (GTDB taxonomy): Bacteria > Acidobacteriota > UBA6911 > RPQK01 > JAPXNP01. Next base: position 4,384,298 of record CP070717.1, read on the forward strand.
TGAAGACCAGCCTCTCCAGAAGCTTCCGGGCCAGGGGGTCCGAGGAAGTCAAGAACCTCAAGAGCCCTTCAACGGCCCAGGAACCCCCGGATTCAAACGCATGCTGCCGCGCCTGAATCCAGACCACTGGCTTCTCAGTACTCCCGTGGGGCTCCGTTTCCAGACTCACCAGGTAGAGTGGACGTCCCTCAGCCGACTCTCCCAGAAGATCAACGGTGACAGCGGGATGTGTCTCGAGTCGCTTGACCAACTCTTCCAGCCGGGACAACGTGTAGGGCGGAATGTAAGCAATCCAGACGGAGTCCCGACTGAAGATCTGCTGAATCACGAACCGACGCGATTCCTTCTCAAAGCGGCAGTTCGAGAAGCGCTCCCAGTGTTCTCCGTCATAGGAATAGACAGGAACGGTATTGCGCTCAAATGGGAGAATCGTTCCGACTTTGCCATTGTAGACGGTGTAATCAAGCTTCTCGAGCTCGATTGTCACCAGCCGGTTCAGAACGTTCTCCAACCGTCCATAGAACCAGGTGACTGCCGAATTGACCCTATCCTGATCCCGGTCGGTACGGGGGACCATGATCAGCCGGGTTTCATCCTCGATCCTGAACTCACCGAGACTACCCGACTCAAACTGGTCGGTCGCCCGAATCGGGCCAGCCGCCGATCCACTCACCGCCAAACCCGAGAAGGCCAAAACTGTAAGGATTACTCGCTGTAACATCAATCGACCTCTCGATCGCAAGACCTATTCTTTCGTACTCTTCGAGGGGACCGCCTCCATCAACAGTCGGAGAGCCCGATCGAGGGCCTCCTGGCCAGCTCCAACACCCTTGTATAGGCCGAGCCGAACCACGACCAGTTCGTGGGAGGGAATAATAATCGTGAATTGGCCTCCAGCTCCCGCCATGAAGTACGCTTCTTCAGGGACTGGAAAGGCTCCGTCTCCGTTGATCCAGAAGAATCCCCCATAAATGGGCCGTCCATCGGCCTCCCATGCAGGCGCCAGGGTACTGACAAATTCGACAAAACCCTCCGGCAGAATTCGTTCACCGTTCCAGACACCATCCTGCAGGTAGAGGTTACCCAGACGGGCCCAATCGCGACCAGTTCCCAGTTCGTATCCCTGTAAGAGGAAATTCCCATAGGGATCGGTTTCAGCCACGAAGTTCCGGATTCCAATCTTATCGAAGAGGGAACGCTGAGGAAATGTCAGGTACTCCTCATCCCGGCCTTCGACCCCCAACCGGATCAAGTAGTTGGTCAGAACCGGATCGGAATTCCGGTACCGCCCGACCGTGTTTGGAGGCCATTGCAGGGGCCGGGTTGCCGCCCACTCAAAGGAATTCACCGTACCCGTATAGACATAGAGATGGTCGGGATAGCCCTGCGCAGGATCGTAATCCGGGTCCTGTGGAGCCCGGAATCGTAATCCACTAGACATATGGAGTATGTCGGCGATCCGGATCCCGGACCTTGGGTCGCCTTCAGACTGCCACTCCGGGATTGGAGCAGGCTGCCAAAGCTCATATACACCCTGCTGGATCAGGATTCCCATCAACGTTGCGGTCAGGCTCTTACCCATCGACCAGCTTTCCAGCCGCGTGTGCAGATCCATTCCCTCACCGTACCTCTCACCAACGATTCTCCCCCTGTAGGTCACGACAAAAGCCCCAGTCATGGCTTCAGCCGGTGAGAATGCCGCATCTACAGCCGCCGCAATCTTCTCTGCATCAAGTTCACTCGGGAGCGGTTCATCGGGCAAGCGATCTCCCATCGGCCAGTCCGTCGTGCCCGGATCGGGAAGCTCCGACTGAACCTCCACGGGTGCGAAAAAGGGCTCATCAACTCCGATCGGGAGAGCAACACAACCCTGATCCCCGAGATATCGTGCGGTTCGGACCAGCCCGTCGGCCAAGGTCAGGTGGACGGACTTCCCAGTCGAATCCACCTGGATATCCACTACGGCCTTTCGATCTTCAGGCGGACTGGTGAAGAAACCGACATTCTCGACAGCCCGCTCCACGTCGAGTCCCGTAATGAACACCGCGGAACACAGAATCTTGGCAAATCCTGCTGTAGAGTGCACGATGGCTTCACCCGGAGGGGCTTCCCACACTGTATCCAGTTCCAGCGCTTTAGCTCGAGCTATCAGATCAACTTTCCCGAATGAGTCATCCTGACGCTCCCGTACGTCTGTGGAACAGGCCCCCAATAAGAAAAGGAGAATGAGCACGCTGGTCTTTCGAATCATCTGTACCTCCCCCTCGATGGTAACACCCGGATCGCCAATCGTCTCCCGGCACCCTTCCCAACCGCACTCATTCTCCTTTCCGAAAGGAATGCCCCATTTCCAGTTATGGCCAATCCATCGTAAGATTCGCTTGAAATGTTCGATGCGATTCTCTTCGATCTCGATGACACGCTGCTGATAAACCCTGTCGCTGAATCAATCCCAGCCTACTTCGAACTTCTGAGCCATTATCTCGAGGGCCGGGTAGACTCCCCGCTTCTGGTCGCAGAGCTTCTGAGAGGAATCAAGGCAATGGACGCCAATGATGGGACCGGCCCCACGAATGAAGAGGCGTTTGACGCGGTCTTCTATGCCGGCCTGGGGTCGACCAAGGAGGCCCTGGGTCCCGTTTTCGAGCGCTTCTATGCCGAAGAGTATGGAAAGTTGAGGAGTTATACGCGTCCGCTGCCAGGGGCGGTCGAAATCGTTGAATGGACTTTGACCAAGGGGATCCCGGCGGTGGTTGCAACCAATCCGCTCTATCCTCTCACCGCGATCCAGCAACGACTGGAATGGGCAAAGTTGCCAGTTTCAGAATTCAGATTCGCCCGGGTCACTTCGTACGAAAACTCGCATGCGACAAAAGCGCATCCCGCATACTATGAGGAAATTGCAGCGGTGTTGGGCTGCGACCCCAGACGGTGCCTGATGGTGGGCGATGACTGGGCGAGAGACATTTCCCCTGCGGTCGAAGCAGGGCTGAGTGTCTACTGGATCGAGGTACCCGGAGATCCACCCCATCCAAAGGACCTGCCGGATCCAATCCCCGAAAGACAGTATCTGGGGCAGGGTAGCCTCAGGAAACTCTTGCAACAGCTCGACGGAGGAAAGAATGGCTAAGAACGGTTCCTCTCAGAAGATCAATCGTCGCGAATTCGTTGGTGGGGCAGCAGCGGCTTCTGGACTGACAATTGTCCCGGCAAATGTGCTCGGCAGGGGATCTCAGGTATCACCGAGCGACAAACTCAACATCGCCGCGATCGGCGCCGGAGGTCGGGCGATTGACAACTTGAAGGGGGTGGAAAGCCAGAACATCGTCGCCCTCTGTGACGTGGATCGAGAGCGGGCTGAGGGAGCTTTCCTCAGGTACCCAAAAGCCGTTCTTTACAAGGATTTTCGCGTCATGCTCGAAAAGGAAAAGGGAATCGACGCGATCGTGGTTTCGACACCGGACCATACCCACGCTGTTGCATCGATAGCCGCCATGCGACTTGGGAAGCATGTCTACTGCGAGAAACCTCTGTCGAGGACGGTGTTCGAATCGCGGATGATGGCTAAAGTGGCGCAGGAATCCGGGGTTGCAACCCAGATGGGGAATCAGGGTATGGAATTCGAAGGAAACCGACTGCTCAAGGATTGGCTCTGGGATGGTGCAATTGGGCAGGTCCGAGAAGTCCATGCCTGGAGCGATCGCCCCACCCACGAAGGCCAATTGTTCTGGCAGCAGGGCATAAAGCGCCCAGAGGAAACTCCGCCGGTTCCCGCTACCCTGGACTGGGATCTCTGGCTGGGACCTGCCCCGTACCGCCCTTACCATCCCGCCTACGTCCCGTTTGTCTGGCGAGGCTGGTGGGATTTCGGATCAGGTGGACTGGGCGACATGGGAGTCCACAATCTGGCTCCCGTCTTCGACACTTTGAAGTTGACAGCACCCGTTGCAGTCCATTCCAGTTCAACTCTCCCCACCGAGGATGCACTTCCACTCGCATCGATCGTCCATTATGAATTCCCGGCTCGGGGTGGGATGCCTCCCGTAACATTGCACTGGTACGACGGTGGGCTGATTCCCGCCCGGCCGACCGAACTCGAACCCCACCGGCAACTTGATCGTGAGGACGGAGTCATCCTCGTGGGAGACCGCGGGACGATTCTCATCGAAGGCTGGGGGGGACGCACACCTATGCTTATTCCAGAAGCTCGAATGCGCGGATACACACAGCCAAAACCGACACTCCCGCGCTCAGAAGGCCACTACATGGAGTGGATCCGAGCCTGCAAAGAAAATACGCAGACGGCGTCGCCTTTCACTTTTGGCGGACCACTGACAGAAGCTCTCTTATTGGGAACGATATCGGTCCGGCTCGGAGGACAGCGCCTGGAATGGGATAGTGAAAAACTCGAGGTCACAAACGTCCCCGAAGCGAACGAATTCCTACATTATTCGTATCGCCCCGGCTGGGAACTCTGAAGACCAAAATCACCGTTACACCGAACCCTCTCAAGGAGCCAGGATCATGAAGACAGCTTTAAAATTCACATTCAGCCTACTCGTTCTATTTGGCCCCGGCAGTTGGCTGATCGCAGCCGAAGAAGGTGAAGTGATCGAACTCTTCAACGGCCAGTCCCTCAGCGGTTGGGAGGGAAACTCGTCCCTATGGTCGGTGGAGGAGGGGGCAATAACCGGTACCACCACGGCCGACAATCCTCTTCGATACAACCAGTTTCTGGTCTGGACCGGGGAGCCCTTCGACAACTTCGAACTCACCCTGGATGTCCGGCTGGTCGGTAACAATAACTCGGGAATCCAGTACCGAAGTCGACGCCTTCCCGACGCTGGAGACTTCGTGATCGGGGGATACCAGCTCGATATTCATCCCAACCCTCCCTACAATGCGATGCTCTATGAAGAACGCGGGCGTGGAATCCTCGCTCAACACGGCCAGCAAGTCACAATCGATCCTGATGGGGAGATTCGGATCACGGGGTCAACCGGAGATATCACCGAGACCTCGCTCCCGGACTGGAATCAATACACCTTGATCGCCCGGGGCAACCACTTGGTTCACAAGCTGAACGGGAAGACGACCATTGAAATCACCGATCACCAACAGGAGGCCCGGGCTTTGACGGGAACTCTGGCACTTCAAGTACATGTCGGACCTCCCATGAAGGTACAGTTCCGCAACATCCGGCTCAGAAAGTTGGCCGAGGGCGAGTTGGTCAGCCCGCAATGAGGACTACTCCGGAACTGGTCTTCCCATAGCCTCCGTCCGGCGCCTGTATTCAGACAGGATCTGATTCCTGAAGGTTGGGAGGTAAGAAATCAGTGGACTGAAGTAGGTACGGTGGATACTCAGGACTTCGAGTTCAGTTGAGGCCCTGACCGTCGCCGTCCGGGGAACATTTCCCAGTACCCCCATCTCACCAAAAACCTCACCCGGTCCCAGTTGAGCGAGTAACACCTCAGTTCCATTTCCATCCCGTCGAATGACGTCCGCCTGGCCAGATCCAATCAGGTAAAGCCGATCAGGAAAATCACCCTGTTCAAAGATAGTCTCACCGGCTGGGAACCTCTTTTCGACGACACTCTGGAGGCGATTTCGAATATCGGAGACAACCACTGCAACGAAAATAACAATCCCAGCGACAATCAGCGTCTGCCCCAGCCCAAGAAACAGGATCATCGTGTATGGAGTCGATCTCAGGGTGTAAACAACAGCAGTTGCCAAGCCACTCAAGGTCAAGAGGCCTGCAAGGTAAAGGAACCTCTCGTGAGGAGATACCGGTTCTTTGCTTTTCATTGTCAACTCCTGTTCTCCCGGGGAGGATGGCTCAATTCATGACAGTCCGTACATCCCCCCTGGCCCGAGAGGACATCTTCAACGCTGCCGTGATGGGAAGCTTCACTCTGAAACTTCTGCGACTGCCCGTGGCAATTGAGGCAGATCGTAAATCGATAGTGGTCACGCACTTTGACTGGAAGACGGTAACTCCCTGTCGTGTCCTGCCAGATGTGAGACAACCCGCCTACCTTTGCCTCCACCGTTCCGAATAGACCGTAGTTCGTATGACAGACGTAACAGTGGTCCTCCTGTATGTAGCGGTTCTTGAAATGCACCGCAGCCAACCGATTGCTCTGCGGGTCCTCCATGTCCTCCACGAAGGGACCCATGACATGACAGGAATTGCAGAACTCGACGTCCTTCGCCTGTTCAAGCCCAACACCAGTGCTCATCAACATGATGGGCAGAGGCAGAATGCATAACCCGAGAAAGAGCATCCATCGACAGTGATACTCGAAGAGACGCTGACGGTAGCGCGCCAAGGTGTATAAGATCAAAAGGGCTGCCAGCATGGTCAAGACCAGCGCCGCAGTCTTTGCCCCCTGCTCCACATAGTCCCTGGGGGGGGCGTAAGAGACGAATCCCGTCTGCCCGAAGACTTCCCCGAAAAAGGCTGAAATGACGAGACCAAAAACGAAAAGACAAGGGTACCGCTGACACCGCTTCATGCTGCCCTCCCTTGTGATACCGATCAAAAACTCACCACTTGCCAACTTGACATATTAGTCTACATAGAGAGAGTGCGCAACACTCTTCCGGCAGCTGCCCGGTATCTGGGTTGCGGCTTCTATCCGAGAAGGGAGAACTGAACAGAAAACCTACTTGGCGAGTGCCTGCTCCAGTGCCTGACGACGTCTTCTCCAGTCGTCCCGATCGGCCTCATCACCGTAGCGAGGAATCGCCTCCTGGAGCGGGGCGAGATAGCTTCGGGACTCCTCCGGCCTGTTCAGTCGCAGGCACACCTCTCCCAGGAAAAGCAGGTTCTCGGGGTAATCAGGGGAAATCTCATGAGCGATCAGCAGCTGCCGATAGGCTCGCTGAGTACTTCCGATACCGGCTGGGGGACCTGGTGCGCGCAGATAGAGAGCACCCAGTACCCGATGAGGTCCGCCAAAATCATAACGAGGATCGATTTCAATTGCCTTCTGGGCATCGGCCCGAAACTCCTGCATCGCGTCCCGACCGTAGAGCTTGTTTTCCTGAGCAAACAGCCCGATGGAGATCGCCCGGAAGTAATAGCCCTCCACCCTCTCAGGGTGCTCCTCGACAGCCGTGTTACAGAGAACGATCAGCTCCCGGGCCAGGGAGGACTTCCAGTCTCCGCTTCCGTGATGTGTCGCCCAAATGCCGAACCAGGCGGCCCGATGGAGCCTGAAGAAGCGCTCAGGGTCTTCGCTTCGGCTCACCCGTGCGGCCGAAACCATTAATTCGTACGCTGTACGAGCCGAATCCACCGTTCGAGGCATTTGCGCAAATATCTGCTCGCCTTCCCGCTCGAGTTCCCCTGCACTCACTTCTCCACTGCCCGCCTTCAGGACCGTCTTCTTGTTGATGCACGCGCTACTGTAGAGACAGGTCAAAGCCAGACCAGTGAACAGACAGCTATGAATCAGGCCCCGAAACGCCCCAGATCGAAGATTCGCAATCGACGTTCCCGACACTCAGGGCCTCCTAGGGACTTCGACGGTACTTCGCTCTCGCCCGCTCGAGAAGTTCGAAATTGCAGGGCACCAGTCCGTCAGAACTCATCAGTTCCAGTATTTCCGCTCCTCCAGGATCATCTTTCATTCCCAACAGATGCCTCTTGAGCCTCTGTATTTCTGTGCTCGTCCATTCTGAGCCCACAGCCACTACAAGATCCCTCGGAAGCTCTTCGGACTGCCAGACCACTTTCAACTCCGGCCAAACCATGTCGTCCTGCTGGAAAAACAAGGCAAGTTCGGTATCCAGGAGTAACGCGGATGCAGCAGACTCTTCAGGCACTTCCAGCAGCAGAAAAATCTCGTCCGCCATGTTCGTAGAAGGCTCCAGCTGAAAGTCCACACCCGGCTGGAAGCTTGCGGGGAATACCACCCTCTCCAAATAAGTGCGATCAAAGGCAAAGACGGTCCTGACGAGCTCACCTCGAAGATTCTCTACGGAGAGTTCGGACTTCTTTGGGGCAACGAGAACATACCTTTCCGATGTTGCGCCCATACGAGGAACCTGCACCAGGACCTCCATCGGAAGCTGCTGTTGGAGCTCAAGCTCCAGGTAGAGCCCAGGAGGCCCTAAGAGGAGAATAGGGTGCGCATCCCTCAGGATTCGGGCTGCCTCAGCCGGAGTGTTTGCAATCCAGCCCTTGAGAGGTCCCCGATCAATCGGGGCCCCAAGAAAGGTCGCAAGCTTTTCCAGGAACTCGGCAGCAAGTTCTGGACTCGCTGACTCATCCCCGTACTTGACCACGAGAAAACCGCTTTCAACTGGGGCGGACAGTCCCGGAGCGGTCAGATAGAAACCCAGAGCGAGGACGAGTACCCAGTTGAGCGGCAGCGGAATTCTAGTCTTCGCTCTCATAGGTTCTCCGCGCGAATACCCCCAATAGAGTCGGCAACAGTAGCAACGAGCAGATCAGGCTGAAAAGGATCCCCCAAAAAAGTATATAGCCGAGAGAACTGACACCAACATGGTCGCTTGTCGCGAGGACACCAAAACCGATGGTCGTCGTCAAAGAACTCAACAGAACAGCTTTCGACGCACTGGAAAAGGCTAAAGGAATCCCTGAGTTCCAGGCTCGGACCAGGTGGATTCCACTGTCCACTCCAATCCCGATTAAGATCGGCAGCGCGAAGAAATTGGCATAGTTCCAGGGGACATCGTAGGGGCCCCATTTCATCAAGCCCAGCAGCAGGCCGACGCTGGCAGTCAATGGGGAAATCACCAACAGGGTGGTTCGAATCGAGCGCGACCAGAGAAGCAACAACAGGACAATGGCCAGGAGTGCATAGAGTGCCGACTGAAGGAAACTGTTGATCAGAGAACGTCCGTTTTCATAGAAGCTGATGACCTCACCAAAGATATCGGGAACAATCCCCCGAACTTCGTCGACGAACTCTTCCAGTTCATCCTGATTCCAGACATTCTTCTTCGCATAGACAAATAGAGCGAGGCTCCCGTCTTTACCCAGGAACCGATCAACCAACAGGCTGGGTAAATTGCCTGAATCGAGGAGGGGAGGACACACGGCACTGCGCAATTCGGTCCTCATCTCAGCCGAAAGATCGTGGAGTTCCCGATCGAGAGAATTCACCCCGGCACCATGATGCTCCGAACTGAGAGCACCCAGCGTTCGATACAGACTCGCCAGTTCCGTTTCAACTCCCTTGAGATGCGTTTGCGCTTCCTGGCTCCGACTTCCAAACCTCCGAATCCGCTGGCGGAGATTCCACACCTGCCGCCGGCTGGCGCTCAGATCGGTCACCGATTCCTCGAGAGGCTCCAACTGTTCGACTGCAGCACAGACAGGCTCGAGGAGATTACGCTTCATCTGTTCATGAAGCGGATAGAGGCTTTCTGTCCTCCGGACAAGTTCAGATGATTCGAGCCGTTCCCGAGCTTCTTCGAGTTCTGCTCGGTTCTGGAAGATTGCAATTCCGAAGGTTGCCACGTCATCGGTTGTCAGAAGGAGTCGCTGCCACCGGTTCGCTTCGCCATCCTCCTCCTGAAGATTGAGGAGATTGGTATCGACATGGTACTGCCCGCAGGAGTAGCTGAGTGCAACCAGCACTGCCGCAACCAGGATCAGAGCCCGAGCGGCCGCCAGGTTCGTCACTTTCCAGGGACGTACACCAACCGACAGCTGGTACCTTCCCGCACCTTTCTTAAGTAACCGGTCAGCAGGTGAAACTTCCTCCCGATCCGTTAGCTGCAGCAGGGCCGGGTAAACAATACACATACAGGGGATACAGATCAGCAGGCCGGCCCCGGAAATCAGTCCCAACTCCGAAAGACCTCGAAATTCCGTGAAATAAGCTGAAAAGAAGGCGGCGGCGGTTGTGATACCCCCCAACCAGATCGCACCTCCAAGACTGAACATCGTGGATTCGATGGCCTCCGCTGCCGACCTGCCCTCCCAACGATACCTTTCATAGTGTGTGGTCACATGAATCGCAAAGTCGATTCCTACAGCCACCATGATGATCGCAAACACCATGGCGATCAGATTCAAGTGCCCCACCAGAATCCAAACCAGCAGGCAGGTCATACCCAGCGACAGGCAGAGGCAGAGGACTGCGAGCAATGGACGAATCAGGCTTCGAAAGCCCCAGATGAAAAGGCCTGTCACCAAAACCAGGGTGATCAGGGTTCCCCGGGAGATGTCCTTCAGTCCAGTCCTCATCTCCTCGTATTCCAGGGCGGGAAATCCAGCCAGCCCGGCCTCGAGCCCAGTCCCGTGACTGGCCATAACTTCATCCAGTCGGGCTTGAGCAAACTCAACGCCTTCCGCGTACCGGTTCTGGCGCCCTGGATCTCCCCTGACATCCGCAAAGACAGTCAAGATCCGGCCTTCCGCAAAAAACAGCGCACCCTCGGCATCCATTCTTCCACGGCTCATCTCGAAGACCAGTTCACGTCGAAAACGTTCCACCACACTGTGCAGCGATTCCTGCTGAACAGTACCTGACCGGACACTGCCTGGGAGCCTCGCCTCTTCGACGCGTAGTTCACTCTGCAACTGTCCGTTGACCGATCGAAGGAACTCCTCCAGTCCTCCAATCAACACTTCAAGATTCCCGCGCTCCTGTTCACCCGTGGCCGCCGCTGCGACCAGCACCTCATCAGCAAACGCTGCCAGACTCTGCAATGAGGGTTGCTCGAGCCAACCCCGCCAGGAAGGCATATGCTCGCCAAGAAAGCTGGTTGTCGCTTTGAAATCTTCCTCCGGGAGGTAGAGCAGGACCGACGATCGCAATTCCGCCCAATCCATTCGATCGACAACCTTGGGGAATAGATCGGGCCGCGAGCTCAGTTGATCGACCCAGGCCCGGGCCACCTGCTTCATCCTGTCGCGGTCATCAGTTCCAGGGACTGAAGGTAAGCCACCTTCAGAGTCCTTTTCCGCCAGAGTCACTACCAGCACGAGGTAGCGATCATCTCCGAACTTCTCGCGATAGACCTGCCGCAGTCGATTCAACTCGAGTTCGCTGTTGAGCAACTGATCGCGATCGGTCAGAATCGGCAAGTCGAAGAAGTAGAGGTAACCTCCCCAGGCAGCCAGGATCACGGCAATCGATACAACCGTTTTGGGGAAGCCGAGCGACGACGCCAGACACAACCGCAGGACCCACCGAAAGGCTCGGTCCAGAAGAGACAGTCTGTTCACTTGATACGCGCGCTTTGCCAATGTGCGAGTATTCTGTCAGATTTTCTCCGTTTTCTCACGCAGCATCAGTCAAACCCAGGGTCTGAAACACTGGCCTCTGCAAACCGTATTTTAGAAGATATATGTCAGGTGCTTGAAAGGTTGAAAGGTTCAACTGTGCCAGGAGTACGGCTAATGCTATCCCGAAAACTGAGTATTCGTTCAATTGTCATCCTGCTCCTTACAGGTTTTGCGCTGTTGTTCATGATCTCACCCGCCAAGGGGTTTCAACGCAGAAAGTCGGAGGTCGCAACCGTACTCATTACCGGGCGGATACTCGACGAGGCAGGTGAACCCTTCGAAGAGCTCATCCAGGTGAACGTAGTCTGCAGCGGACGACACCGCCTGCAGACCTTGACTGATCAGAACGGAGTGTTCACCTTCGATTTGAGTGAGGGCCGGACGGAAGACTGGCTCGATCCCTCGGCTGGAGGCAGTGTTGGGGGAACGCCCGAGAGTTCAGTTAAAGTGCGCAGTCCGGGCGGGGGTGGAGCTCTGGACGCGGTTCCTTCGATGGGTAGAGGACGTGTCAACTTGAGTGGCTGCGAAGTCCGTGTCGAGCCCCAGCCCGGCAAGACTTCCAACGTGATCCCTCTCGGCACACTGAATACTTTTGAGAACCCCGACATCGGAGTCATCGTGATCCGCGAGATGACTTCCGCCGAAGTGGCCACTGTCAGCATCAGTCACCTCGGCGCACCGGAAAAGGCCGTCGAAGCGTTCAACAAGGCCGACGAAGAGCTCAAGAAACCGAAGCCCAACCTCAAGAAAGCTGCAAAAGAACTCGAAAAAGCCACAAAAGAGTATCCGGAATACGCTGCTGCCTGGGATCTGCTCGCCCGGGTCCACTTGAGCCAGGGCAGGTCCCAGGAAGGGCGGCAGGCGTTCATTCAGGCGACTCAGACCGAACCCGAGTTCATCACACCTTATCTGGGTCTGGCCCAGATTGCCGTCCAGGAGAGTAACTGGCTCGAAACCCGCGACTGGACCGAGAAGGCCATCGAGATCGACGAGCAGCAGCACCAGGCACTTTATTGGAACGGGATGGCCCATTACTACCTGAATGAATTCGGACGCGCCGAAGAAGTCCTGGGCCAGGTCTATGAAGCCGGCCACGCCGAGACTTATCCCTTTGGCCTCCTGCTGCTCGGTGTGATCCACGCGAACCAGGGAAAGATTCGAAATGCTGCGTCTGAACTGCGTCAGTACCTGGATCTCATGCCCGCCGATCAGGTTCCCGAAGCTCAGAGGCTGCAACTCGAACAGCAGTTGGCTCAATGGAAGTCTGAGGGTATCGGCTAGGTCCGGCCTTCAGGCTTTGTCCATTGTGGAGGCAATCCAACGGTGGTAAAAAGGTCTCCTTCGAGCGTGTTAAGCGATCGGGAAAGGGGACCGGAGAACAATGCAGATCGGGTTTCACACGGATGCCTTCAACTCAAGCTACTGGAACTTTGAACAGTGCCTCGGCTGGGCACAGAAGAACCAGGTCGAGTACATCGAATGCGGCACGATTGATGGGGTGAGTTGGATCCACGGACTGGGCTACCAGCCTCATCTGGCCCTCTGGGAAGATCCACTGGCAGTTCGTCGCAAGATGGAATCCTACGGGGTCAAGTTCTCCCAAGTCGACGCGGCCTTCCCGCTTTCACTTCCAGAGGGTGCCACCCTGGGGGTTGAGTACATCCTTCACACCATCCGCTGGGCCAAGCTAGCCGGCTGTTCCTTCATCGATACAACTGACGACAGGAATCGTCCCGCCGGGATGACCGACCTGGAAGTGCTGGCCCACCTGAAGAAGATCTACCAGCATATCGTTCCGGTCGCTGAAACCTACGATATCACCATCAATGTCGAACCCCACGGGTACTACACCACGAAGCCTGACTTCATGGAAGAGATCCTCTCCTTCTGTGATTCGCCTTCCCTTCGAATGAATATGGATACTGGCAATACGTTCATCGCGGGACAGGACCCGGTTGCCTTCCTGGAACGGTTCCGGGACCGTACGAGCCATGTCCATATCAAGGACGTCAGTCAAAGCCTGGCGGCCCAATCCCGGGGAGAACTCACCGGGATCGCTGTCAGTCACTGTGCAATCGGCCAGGGAGTCAACAAGGAGAACATCCTGCGCTGCTTAAGCCTGCTCAAGGAGACAGCTTATTCAGGTGTTCTCAGCCTCGAGTGTGAGGGGCAAGGCGGTCCAATGCTTGAAGAGAGTCTTTCGTGGATTCGCGAGGTACTATGATGAAACGTCTTACTGTGCTGCTTCCCCTGATTACCTTTCTCGTCTTCGGATCTGTCCTGCAGGCTCAGGCCCAGGAACCGATCCGCGTTTTGATCATCACAGGTGAGGCCGACCTGCCCTGGCATTTCTGGCGGGAAACGACGGGGGCTATCCGAAAGATCCTCGACACAACTGGCCGTTTCGAAACCCGCCTGGTTGAGGAACCCGGCACCGTGAATGCCACGATTCTGAAGAAGTTCGACGCGGTCATCATCAACTACAACGGACTCCGCTGGCCTCGTGAAACTGAAGAAGCGATCACTGATTTCGTACATTCCGGAGGTGGGCTGTTCGCCTTCCACCATTCGAGTTACGGAAGGTTTTTCGGTCATGAGATCAAGGATGGGCAATGGTATCCGGGCCCTGAGGATGCTGGATGGAAAGAGTTCCCGAAGATGATCGGGGCAAGTTGGAAGCCGGCCAACATTGGACATGCTCGCCGCTGTATCTTCGAAGTCGACTGGATGAACCAATCTCATCCCGTTGCTGCCGGCTTGAGCCCATCATTCATGGCAAACGATGAGCTCTACCACAAGCTCGACCTCCACGAGGGAGTTGAGGTCTTAGCGGATGCCATGAGCCCAGCTGATCTCGGGGGGACGGGGAAACGAGAACCCCTCATCTGGACGAACAACTACGGCAAGGGGCGCGTCTTTTACACAACTCTCGGACACGACACCCTCGCCTGGTACGAACCGGGCATGGCGAACCTCCTGTCCCGAGGTGTCGAATGGGCAGCAAGCGGCAAGGTCACATTGAAACCGATCGATCGGGGTTTCGGCGGTCCGGCCAAAGACGACGTCCGACTGCTCGTTGTTACCAGCGGCCATGATTATCCCGTTGCGTTTTATTCGATGCTCGACAGCCTTCAAGGGGTCACGTGGAGCCATGGTCTCACCCATTCGGAAGCCTTCAGCCAGTCACTCCAAGGGCGGTTTGATGTTGTCCTGCACCATGATATGCACAATGAAACCAGCGAACAGACACGGCAGACTTTGAAAAGCTTTGTCGAGTCTGGAGGAGGCGTTGTCTCCCTTCACCACGCCATCGTAAATTACACGGACTGGCCCTGGTGGTATGAAGAAGTGATCGGTGGAAAGTACTTCGAGAAACCTCTGGGAGATCATCCCGCCAGCACCTATCAGCACGATGTGGAGTTCTCGGTAACTCCCGTACGAGGGAAAGAACGCCATCCCGTCCTCAGCGGTGTCGGCCCGCTTTGGGTTGACGACGAGGTCTACAAAGGGATGCTCCTCTCCCCGGGAATCGAAGTCCTTATGGAAACCAAACATCCAGGCAACGACCCTCCCGTTGTTTACGTCGGACCTCATCCGAATATCCGCTCGGTCTATATCCAACTGGGTCACTCCGCCTCGACCATGCGAAATCCGGGCTTCCAGCAACTCGTAGAGAACGCCGTCAAATGGACAGCCCGCCGAATCGACTAGGACTACAAGGAGAAGTGTAATGAGTCAGAAGATCAAAACCGGAAAAGTCTCCCGACGCTCCTTCCTTCAAGCTTCTTCCGGAGCTGTGGCAATCCCCTTCCTGGCCGGAGCCTATGCCGCGGGAAGTGACACGATTCGAGTCGGTGTTATTGGCTGCGGGGGACGTGGGACCGGAGCCGCAATGGATGCTCTCGCTGCCGACCCGGGCCTGCAAATCGTTGCACTCGGTGACGTACTCATGGACCGGGTTCATGAAGCCCGCCGTCGACTGAGCGAAAGGTATCCGGAACAAACTCAGGTCAAGGATGATCACTGTTTCGAAGGTTTCGACGCCTACAAAAGCGTGATTGAAGCTAGTGACGTTGTCCTGATTGCAAACGCGGCCA
This sequence comes from Acidobacteriota bacterium, assembly GCA_020350445.1. Taxonomy (GTDB): domain Bacteria; phylum Acidobacteriota; class UBA6911; order RPQK01; family JAPXNP01. Next base: position 4,399,670 of record CP070717.1, read on the forward strand.
AGTTCCATCCGATGCACCAGATGGCGGCCATCGAGGCGGGGAAGCACGTTTTCGTCGAAAAACCGCATGCCATTGACCCGCTCGGCGCAAAACAGGTCCAGGCAGCCTGCGACCTGGCCGCGAAGAAGAACTTATGTGTCGTTTCAGGTCTCCAAAGCCGGTTCCATCCGGGCTACCAGGAAACGATGAAACGGGTTCACGACGGCGCCATTGGGGACATCATTGCGATTCAGGAGACTTGGCTTCGACCTCCCTATGTCCTTCGCGAACGGGTTCCTGGGATGAAAGAAATCCTGCATCAGGCCAGCAACCAGTACCATTTCAACTGGCTGTCAGGCGATGACGTCCCGCAGACTCTAATCCACAACCTCGACCGCTCAAGTTGGGCTCTTCATGACGCCGCCCCCTTAAGCGCCTATGGGATGGGCGGGCGTTCAACGCTGCAGGGCGAAATCTATGGCAATGTCTTCGACCACCATTCGGTTGTCTACCAGTTTCCCGAAGGTGTCCGGGTCTACGCGATCTGCAGGACAATCGACAATTGCTACAACGAGAACTCCAGCCTGATCCTCGGATCGAAGGGGCAGTGCGACCTGCTGAGACTGAGGATTACTGGAGAAAACAGCTGGGAACAGCCCGGTCGTTCCGCGGACCAGAACCCTTACGTACTCGAACATGCGGCTCTCTTCAGTGCGATTCGCAGTGGGGAGACGATCGACAGCGGCTACCACATGGTTCGCAGCACGTTGATCGGTATGATGGGCCAACTCAGTTGCTACACCGGACAGGAAATCACCTGGGAACAACTGTTAGCATCGGACTACTACTTCCCTCCGAAACCCGAGGAATGCAACGAAGAGACCGAACCGCCGGTCAAACTCGGGCCCGATGGAAGCTACCCTGTCCTAGTCCCGGGGAAGACCGAATTGATCTAAGGTTCCGAGTCAGACCAGCCGGGCAAAGAGACCGTCGCCTGGTAATTTGAATAGTTGTACAGAGGATTTCGGATCGGCCGGTAGAGCCGACCCGGTTTCGGGTTGTCCGACTGCGTGTAAACCCAGATCTCACTCGGATTCCAGACGACCACCTCGTCCCGGCAATCCCCCGTGACATCAAGAACTGCGTTGCACAGGTCGGGGTGCCCGTCTTCTGGAAAGACGACCACCTTCCGGCCCCAGCCATCGTACATCCCGCCCAGCGTTACATTCGGCGAATGAACAAAGAACTCCCCCGCTTCTCCCGTCCAGTTGATCGGCAGACACATACTGCCGAACTGGTTCGGTTCAAAGTCATGGTAGATCTCTCCTGAAGCATCGTAGAAATGGATAATGCCCTGATTAGCCCAGAAGTTGATCGAGAGCGCTTCGAGACCCGGAAGGTCCGGACGAAAATCGGCCACAGCAGGATTCTGGCCATGTCCGATCCAGTGATGCTTTACGATCTGACCAGACAAATCGGAGTAGAAAAGTCCGGCATCACTGGCGGCCACTAAAATCAGGGGGTCAGCTGAACCGTTCGCGGAGAAGTCTACGACGGCTAAGCCATCCCCGTGATCTTCCACCTCGTCGTCGAGACTCCACAGCTTCGTCCCATCATCATCGAAGAGGGTATAGCCGATCGCCAGTTCATCCTTGCCATCGCCATCCGTATCGAAGGCGAATGGATAGTGGCCCGTCTTACATTCCCCTTCCCAGAGTGGATTTAACTGGCTGTCGAGAGCCCATATATGCCAGTACCGGTCCTTGATGATGATATCGGCATCGCGCCCACTGCCTCGTAAATCGCAGAAGTAGAGGCAGTCTCCAAGAATGCGTTCGTACTGATCAGCGGGAGCCTTCGCCTTCGGAGTCGGCTTCTTGTACTTGGTCCTTCCCGTTGCGCCATCGGCGACGATCAATTCGAAATTCATCGTGTAGACAACTTCGCTCTTCCCATCCCCGTCGAGATCATGGATTTGGAATGCGACGTCATTTGTCAGATGCCACTTCTCAGGGTCAGGCGTTCCCACCTGCCAGAGAATTTCACCGTCAAAGGTCATCGCCGTCAGGCAGCTCAATTCGCTGTAACTATCTCGGGGTGCGGCATGATGAACCACCTGCCCGATCAGTACATCAATTTGCCCATCACCATTCAGGTCCCCGAAACGAAGATTCCGTCCCGCCCCAAACCCTTCAGTTCGAATCTTCTTCCAGAGGACAGGTGCCGGGTTGGCTGCCTGTAATGCCTTCTCTGTCTCCAGTCGCTCGCTCTGCTTCGCTGCGAAACTCTCCAACCCCTGCCGGCCGGTCTTGACAAGCACTCGTTCAAAACGGGCCGGCACATCGGACAGCAGGCCAACACCGCCCGTTCCGAATGATGAGTCTTCAGCCGAGAGAACGACGGTTTCATCAATTGACGCTCGGATCTGGGAACCCTCCACACGAACCTCAGCCAGATGGAGCTGGCCGGGCTGCCAGGTCAGACTTTGCTCGGCTAAGACGACTTCCTCCGGCTGATGGAACCCGGTGGCATGGCGGACTCTCTTTAGAACAACGCGCTGACCGTCCAAGCCAAAGAAGTAGTAACAACGATCATTCCGATACCGGAAAACGACACCCGTCTGATCACGATCCGACTCAGGAGCGAAACGGACCGACAGCGTATAGTCCTGCCAGTCGGGGTCGCCCGCAACCAGGAACGGGTGCGTGTGCACCATCTCAAGGCTGTCAAAGGTTTGAGCCAGCAGCTTGCGACCGTCTTCCTCGATCACGTGCCAGGCCCTCTGGGAACCCGCTTCCCAAGTGAAGCTGGTGACTGCCCAGTTCCCCTTCGGAGCCGCCTCAGGGAGGTAATGGTACTCGGTGTGGGGTCCAACCGGCGCAGAGAGCATCCCCACCTCCAGCCCCGAGAAATCATCGTCGAGCAAGATCTGGTCGTGCTCCGCCTGGCTGGTACAAGCTGGCAGCGAAGCAATCAAAAGAAAGAAGACGAGTTCGAAGCGAATCTTCATTACAACCCCCAGAATTCATCTGTCAAAACAGCTTGCGGCTTGGGCAGTTGACGAACTGGATCGACTCGGGAGAGCGTAAAGTGGCTTCCTCTAAAGCCCCGTCACTTGACGCCACGCCTTCGCCATCAACGCATGTCCCGCCAAAGTGGGATGCACTCCATCTGCCGCCCAGTACTCGGCAGGGGCGGCCTTTACGGCTTGATCAAACATCGACTGGAATGGAACGAAAGTCAGTCCGAACTCATCTGCGAGCTTCCGGGCTGCAGCCCTCCTCTGATCGAATTCAGGAAACCATCGGTCATCCACGGCACCACATCGAAGAACAAACGGTTCGCAAATCACCACCTGGACCTTCGGGATCTCGTCGAGTGTTTCCCCCAGCAGTACCCGGTAACCTTCCTCGTACTGAGCAACCGTACCGTCATACCGGCCGTTGAGCTTATGCCAGATATCGTTGACGCCGATCAGAATGCTCAAAACTCGCGGGCGGAGATCCATCGCGTCGCCCTGCCAACGTGCAGCCAGGTCCGGGACCTTGTTGCCACTAATCCCCCGGTTATAGACCTTCAATCCCAACGCCGGATGGTCGGCAAGTAACGCGGCCGCCAGCAGATACGGGTACCCTCTTCCCAGGCCTTCACGACTGTTGGGATCCATAGTCTGGCGATCCCTTCCAGCATCTGTAATTGAATCGCCCTGAAAGAGAACGGTGACACCTCTTTCCAGTTCCAACGCCTCCGCTCCACTCGAACCCAGAGCCTGTTCCACTGCCAGCACACTCCCCAAGGTAAACCCCGCGCCAAGGAAGACCCTACGGCTTACAGGGTTGGACAGATTGTTCTTCATTCATCCTCCTAGCTTTCCACTCAGGATGACCATGCTACCCCCTCCTTTCTACCGTCACAATAGGCTCCCTCAACAACTCATGTTGCCTCCTGAGGCTCAGTGGCTGAGGAATCGACTTGCGACAGGATCCCATTCGCAATAACCTTGACGAGAAACCAAGAAGGAGACTGCGAATGAGTGAGGCGTCCAAAGAGTTGTCCCAGAATCTTCCAGTTCGTGCTTTTGCAATGATCATGCGGGTGCTGATTGGCTGGCATTTCCTTTACGAAGGTCTCGTCAAGGCATTTGACGATCGCTGGTCCTCCGGACCCTACCTGATGCAGTCGAAGTGGCTGTTCTCGGACCTCTTCCATGGAATTGCAGGAAGTCCAGCCCTGCTCAGAGCAGTCGATCTACTCACGATCGCCTTACTGCTTCTGGTCGGAATCGGCCTGATGCTCGGTCTTCTGACGAGAATCTCCTGCTTCGCCGGCTCGGCACTACTGCTGCTTTTCTACGTGGCAAATCCACCATTTCAGAGTTTTCAGTTCGGTCTAGCTGAAGGCCATTATCTGGGTGTCAACAAAACCTTGATCGAAATGGCCGCCCTCTGCCTGCTCGGCTTCTTCCCGAGAGAAGCCTTAATCGGGTTGGATCGACTGCTTGCATTCTGGTCCGAGAGCAAGAAGGCAGCGATCGCCGCTAGTGGAACCAAAGCCGCTGTCCCCATCGAAGACAACAGCTTTAGTTTCGGGTTCGCAGGACTATCGAGTCGACGTGAAATGCTCAAGAATCTGACGGTCGTGCCGGTACTCGGCGGTTTTGTCCTCGCAGCCCTTCGTCGACATGGATGGAGAAGCTATGAAGAGGAAAACCTCGCCGGCGTCGATTCCACGAGCCAGGCATCGATCAAGACGGTGAGTGCCTCGAGCCTGGATGATCTCAAAGCCCTGGCCCCACAGGGGACACTCGGAGATCTGAAGGTCAGTCGGTTGATCTGTGGGGGAAACCTGATCAGCGGATTTGCCCATGCGCGAGACCTGATCTATGTTTCTCCACTGCTCAAATCCTACTTTACCGATGAGAAGGTCATGGAGACGCTTTGGCTTTGCGAATCATCGGGCATCAATACAGCTATCCTTCGAACCGATGAGGACACGGTAAGGGTTTTGGGTAAATACTGGAAACGCGGTGGGAAGATCCAGTGGCTGGCCCAGACCTATCCGAAGATCGATGACGTAAAAGGAAACATCGACTTCGCCCTGGACAATGGTGCGGTTGGGGCCTTTGTTCAAGGTAACATCGCCGATTCTTTCATCAAAGATGGGCGGCTCGATCTCGTCGAACAGGCCGTCGATCATATTCGAAGCCGTGGTGTTCCCGCGGGCTCTGCGGCCCATGCCATCTCGACCGTTCAGGCCATTGAAGATGCCGGACTTCCGACCGACTTCTACATGAAAACCCTGCATCACAATGACTACTGGTCGGCTCGACGTGACAACCAGCAGGATGATGTCATCACGAACAAAGACGACAATTACTGGGAGATGACACCCGAGGAGACCATCCGCTACATGGAATCGGTCGGGAAACCCTGGATTGCCTACAAAGTCCTGGCCGCTGGGGCAATCGCTCCCGAAGATGGATTCCGGTTCGCATTTCAGAACGGGGCGGATTTCGCCTGTGTCGGCATGTTCGATTTCCAGATCGTCGACAATGTGAACACGATCACCGGCATCTTCTCGGGAGACTGGGAAAGGCGCCGCCCCTGGATGGCCTGATCTGCGAACGAACTGAAGGGAATAAAGCCGTCTACTGGTGCGCTCTCATTCCCATCAGGATTGCTCCACGCCAGCCTTGATCCTGACTCACACTCCAGACGACTTCGGTTTTACCGGGGCCTAGGTCAAAACTCTTCTGAGCGTTGACTTCACCATAGACGCGCCGGACCACTCCGATGAACCAGTCTTTGCTTTTCTCGGACATCTCGGTCAAGCCTCCACCAATGATGAACAGGTCCGGATGAAGAATCGGCGCAATGCTGGCGAAAAGGACTCCGATCATGACCGCCCAATCCTCCAGCAGCCATCTGCAGAACGGGTCCTGATCCCGATCTGCAAAGGTCCGAACTTCGTAGGCAGCGCGCTTGGCGCCTTCCTTTGACAGTTCACGCAACGTTTCGAGCACCGCCAAGTTCAGCGTCTCACCTCTCACCTCGAGCCGGGTCTGAATGAATGCGGCCCCTTCCTCCGAGATTGCCCAGGAAATCCGGCGAACAAGCCCCTGCAATGAAGCTCGAGTCTCGGTGCACTGGTAGCCGGTACAACCACACTTGGGATTGGTGTCTACTGCGAAACGAGCAGCATACTGGGCCGGGATGCTCGCTTTGACATGCCCCAATTCACCGGCCTGGCCGCGCCCGTAATGGACACTTCCGTTGATCATGACACAACCGCCGAGCCCCGTTCCCGTGGTGACAAAAACACTGGTACGCCGGCCTGTATCCAGTCCAAATCGAACGAAATCATCATCCTGGCCAGCCGCATCGGCGTCGTTGCAGGCAAATACCGGAAGTCTCAATCCTGCGACCTCATGCACTGCCTCGGCAAGAAGTTCGCCGAAAGGAACCTGCCACAACTGCTTGGTCTCGGGAGTACCAATGTTGGTAGCCTCAATGATGACACCTTCAGGGCTACAGGGGCAGGGAACCGTCACCGAGATATCACTCACATCAGACCAGGTCGCCCCCAACCGTTCCAGCACGGCTTCAATCCCGTCTACGGTCTGAGCCACTGTCTTCTGCGGGCCTTCACCCGTCAGACTGGGGCGTTTCACGAGTTCAGGCACGAGAATCTTCGAGGCATCCAAATTGGTAGCCCCGAACTTGATGTCGTTGCCTCCGAGGTCCACACCGATTCGCAGGCTGACACTCCTTCCCGAGATTGTTTCTGTCTTCAGTCCATCCGTAGGCAATTCGGGCCACCTTTCATATAAAAAGACAATGCTAAACTAACTGGAACAACCTAAACTGAACCATTTTGAAGAAGAATCATACTACCATGCCGTCACCACTAGTTAAGCCGTTTAAACAACTAAGCATTCCTTTCAAACGGGTGATGCCGATCCTTGCGTATGCCCTTGACCGGTCGAATTCTAATCTGTACCGTTATGATCGACTGCCGATGGTTTTGCCTTTTTTCGATGATTCAGTTTCCGACCGACAGAACGCTACTCGGAACTCGCACGACGTACTCTGGGGGATTCTATGAAGTTGAGATGGAGGCAGGCATTCCGGGTTTTCCTCTCGAGCTACCTCGCGATGATTACCTTGACCACACCGGAGGTCCTTGCCTCTCAAGATGAACGCGAACTGCTCGAGCCAACATCGAGCGCCCAAGTGGATGCGGTGCTCCTGGATGTGATCGTCCGCGACGAGAATGGTCGTGCGATTCGAGACTTGAGGATCGATGAATTCCAGGTGTTTGAGGATGGAGTCGAACAAACTATCAAGAGCTTCCGAAGCCACTCGGATTCGATCGGCACGGCCGCCTCGGTAGACGGTTCGGGTTCCGGGGCAACTGCCGGGAGATCCTCCCGCCGGGCTGCCGTGCCGAT
>CP070717.1:4407198-4426654 GCA_020350445.1 Acidobacteriota bacterium
AATCCCCTGGGCCAGGGTTGCGTATTCCCGGGCTTCTTCGGCCCGTCCGATCACCTTTGCGGCCTTGGAGAGGAGGCCGGTCGAGTAGGCATAGAACGCGGTTGCGATCAGGTCTTTGTCGGTCGTGGCTCCCGGGTAATCGGAACGCGTCGTGGCGAAGGCCAGCCAGTCACCGAAGTGAAAGCCCTCGTCCCAGATGAGATCCTCTCCCGCGCGAGTCTTCATGTAATGAACCCAGGCCTTCATGCTGTCATACTGGCGTTCGAGGATTCTCTGGTCTCCATAGGTCAGGTACAGGGTCCAGGGAATGATCACTCCGGCATCGGCCCAGGCGGCGGAGGCGAAACCATTCAGGACATCGGGGACGACAAAGGGGATCGCTCCATCCTCGCGCTGATCAGCCGCCAGGTCCCCCAGCCATTTGGTGAAAAATGATGCCACATCCATGTTGAACGCGGCGGTTCTCGCAAAAACCTGTGCATCCCCCGTCCAGCCCAGGCGCTCATCCCGCTGAGGACAATCGGTCGGAACATCGAGGAAGTTCCCCTTCTGCCCCCAGACAATGTTGTGCTGGAGTTGATTGATCAGTGGGTTCGAAGTCTTCAGGGTCCCGGTCGGTTCCATATCGGAATAGATGGCGACTCCGGTCAGCTTGTCGATCGTCAGTTCTCCCGGATAACCGTCGACGGCGACGTACCGGAACCCCTGGAAGGAGAAATGGGGTTGGAATGACTCGACGCCCGAACCCTTCAGGGTGTAGACGGTCTCCTGGGCTGCCGAGCGGAGATTCTCGGTGTAGAAGTTTCCAGCCTTGTCGAGCACCTCGGCATGGCGCAGGGTGAGAACGGTGCCCGCTTCACCTTCCGCCTGAATCCTCACCCAGCCCACCAGGTTCTGCCCCATGTCGACGACCGTATCTCCCTCGGGAGTCGTCAAAATGGCCACTGGACGGACCTCTTCCATGATCCGGACCGGCGGGCCGGCGGGTGCGATGAGATTGTCAGTCGGATATTCGGCGAGGTCGACCTGCGACCAGGAGGCGTCGTCAAAACCCGCCTCACCCCAGCCTGGGATCTCGAGCCGGGCGTCATAGGTTTCACCCATGTAGATGTCGGAGTTCAGGATCGGGCCGGTGGACCATTTCCAGGTATCATCGCTCGTAACGAACTGCGTGGTCCCATCGGCGAATTCCAACCGGACTTGCAGGAGCAGGGCCAGTTGGTCCCCGTAGTAATTCTGCTGGCCGCGAAAACCGATGAATCCACGGTACCAGCCGTCGCCGAGGAGGGCGGCCAGCGCGTTTTCCCCTTCCTGCAGCAGGGAAGTGACATCGTAGGTCTGGTACTGGAAGCGCGTCTTATAGCTCGTCCAGCCAGGTGTGAAGAGTTGGTCCCCGACGCGGACGCCGTTGATCCAGACTTCGTACAGTCCACGACTGGTCACGTAGACTCGGGCCGAAGCCAGTGGCTTCGAGATAGAAAAGTCCTTGCGCATCAACGGACTCGGGCGGCGTCCCTCCGCTTCGGGCGAACGGGCACTGATCCACCGGGCTTTCCAGTCTCCCGGCTGGAGCAGCCCCATTTCCCAGGAAGCCACCGGGCTCCAGGCAGTGGAGTGATCCTGCTCGTCCCAGACCCGGACCCTCCAGAGGTATTGGGACGATGAGATCAGTGGAGAGCCTGCGTAGGGCACCTGGATCGACGAATCGGAAGCCACTTTTCCCGAATCCCACAGCAGGTTCGATCCCGCGAGGAGGTCTTGCAGCGATCCGGCGACCTGGACCTGGAAAGCCGCTTGCATCACTCCATGCTTTTCGGAGCGCAGTTTCCAGCTGAGCCGAGGGGCTGTGCTGTCGATTCCCAAGGGGTTTTCCTGGTATTCGCAGCGCAGGCTGTCGACTACCAGATCCGGGGCTTGCGCCCAGGAAAACCCGGTCATGAGGGCGATCAAACAGGCCAGCAGGAAGAGGGAGGATTGATGACCCGAGGCGAGGCGGACGTCTGAATCTCTCATTGTGCTCTCCTGTCAGAAAGGAAGCTTAGCCCTTTTGATAAACCGTGTAAAAAGGGGATTCGACTGGCCCCGGGGATGGTTGGAGCGGGGTGGGGAAGGAGGGCGGGAGACGGAACCGCTCCCGCCGCTGGAAAGGCCTTGGAATCAAGGGCCGGGCTACTTCTTGCGAGCGCCCTTCACAGTGGCCGTAAAGTCATAGTTTCCGGCCGTTCCCGAGAATGAATCGCCCTCGATCTTGAGCTTGACATCGATGCGGCCGGCTTCTTCGTGCATGATGTCGAAGGTCAGGTTGCCTTCGGCATACTTCGCGTTCCGCATATCGTAACTTCCGGAAGGACCACTCATGTCTCCCACCAGTTCACCCTCTTCTTCTTTGACCGTGATCACGAAGGTGAAAGTCTCACCGATGATATCGACATAGGCGTCACAGTCCCACGCTCCAACGACATCGGCGTTCCCTGCAAATGCTGCCGAAGTTGACAGGGCAATCAGTGCGGTAAGTATTAAAAGAGTCTTGCGCATGCTTGTCTTCTCCCAATTCACTTTAGGGTTGAGTTCCTCGCCCCGCCAGGCGGGCCGATCATACAAGGACTCCCCATTATCCACGAGTTCCCAGAGGATTAAAAGAGCGCTTTGAACAAATATTCAAAATTTTAATGAGGATTCAAAACATGAATTGAAATTCATTCCGTAAGTCCTTATAGTGATTTATCGAGGTGAATTGTATGGATCTGGACTCTTCGAATGGACTCAATCGGAAAGAGCGGGAATTCTTACGCCATCGAGGCGAGATCCTGGCAGCTTCGGAAAGTGTCTTCTCTGAGAAGGGTTATGTTTCGGCCACAATGGAAGAGATTGCCCAGCGGTCAGAGTTTGCCGTGGGGACGCTTTACAAGTTCTTTGAGAACAAGGCGGACCTTTATCGGGAGACAGTGCTGCGCAGGACTATTCTTCTCGAACAGGTTGTCGTGGATGCGATCTGCGAGGCTGACGGGCCGAGTGACAAGATCCAGGCATATTACTGGTGCCGGGTCGAACTCTTTTGGAAGCATCTGCCATTTCATCGGATCTTCCTGGGAGGGCCGCTGGGGACAATGAGCGAAGCGGATTTGCAGCTGGTTTCAGGTTCCCTGGAGCGTTATGACCGGATGGTGGCGTATGTCTCCGGGATCTTCAGAGACGGTATCGAGCGGGGTGAATTCCAGACCTTGAATCCCGACTTGATGGTCCTGGCCCTGGAAGGCATTTTGAGAGCCTACTTCGATCAGTTTTGCCGGTTGGATGACCCGGTCAGGGACCGAAATCAGGAAGTACAGTTGTTTGAACTGTTTATGAAGGGGGTATCCCGATGAGGGCTGTGATGTTGAATGCAGCAATGAGAAGGAATCGGATGATGCGTGTTTGGAGTGTCGGTGTACTAGCTGTTGTGTTGTGGAGCCTCAGCGTGACTTCTCTGGCTGAAGGATGGAGTCTGTTTTCCCGCTACCACCGGGATGTCAGTGTCCAGCGTGTCGAACTACTGGAACGACGCGTCCTTGGTAAGCTCGAAGATGGCCGGTTCTACCTGACCGAGCGGGATGCGATTGAGATGGCCCTGGCGAACAACCTGGGGATCAATGTCCAGAGGCATGCGGTTCTGGTCAGCGACTGGGCGATTCGCCAGCGGGAGTCGTACTACGACCCCCAGGGGACCTTCGGTTTCAACTGGGATCGGCAGACCAACCCGTCGGCCAGTGTGCTCCAGGGTGGAACCTCCGTCACCGATATTCTGACGACCTACAATCTCGGCTACCAGCAGCCGTTCAAGTGGGGCACGTCGATCGATGCGACATTCATAGGAAACCGCAACCGGTCAACCAACTTCTTTTCGAGCTTGATTCCGGCGATTCGGACGGAAGCGCAGATCATTATTCGCCAGGATCTGCTGCGCGGCTTTGGCAAGGCCGCGGCGGAATACGACATCGAGATCAGCCGCAACAATCTGGACATCAGTGCCGAAGAGTTCCGGCAGCAGGCAACCGACACGATCGTTCAGGTGCAGAACAATTTCTGGGAACTCGAGTTTGCGCTGAATGATCTCGAGGTCCGCAAGAAGTCGCTGGAATATGCTCAGACCGTGCTCGAGCAGAACCAGGCCCGTTTCGAGGTGGGGACCGCTTCACGACTCGAGGTGGTCGAAGCGGAGGCCGAGGTGGCTTCGCGCAGAGAGGAGCTGATTCGTGCCCAGTACACCTACCGGCGGGTGCAGGATGCCTTGGTCCGACTGATCAGCGATTTCGAAGATCCCCAGACGTTCACAGGGGAGTTGGTCCCGGTTGCTACGGGAGAGGAACTGGTTCGTGAGACGCGGCCTTTTGAGGATCTGCTGTCCATCGCGGGGGAGATGAGACCCGAACTGCAAAAAGCGGATCTGAACATTGCGAACCTCGAGGTCAACCTGGAGAAGTCTCGGGATCAGCTGCGACCCGGGTTGCAGGCACTCGCCGGTTATCAGTGGTTTGGACTGGGTGGTACCCGGATCGACCGGGACTATTCGCAGGGCTTTTTCAATGCTCCCGTTCTGGCGGTCGTCCCCGGCGGAATCGGAGATTCACTGGCGCAGTTGCTGAGTGGAGATTATGGTGGATACGTCGTGGGTTTGAGCCTGCAGCTTCCGATCAAGAACAGCGCGGCCCAAGCGATGAACGCCGAGGCTCAGATCAACTTGACGCGGGGCGAGATGGAAAAACGAACGCTCCGCCAGCAGGTGGCCCTCGAGATCCGCGATGCATTGACCCAGGTCCAGATGAACGAGGCCCGGCTGGAAGCCTCTCAGGCTGCCGTCGAGGCATCCTCCGAGCGGCTCCAGGGAGAGGAAGCGCGGTTTGAGGTCGGGATGGGGACTACCCGGCAGTTGATCGAGGCGCAGCGCGACCTGCTGCAGACCAAATCGACGGAAGTTCGGGCGCGAACCGATTTGATTAAGAGCCTGGCTCTCCTGGACCAGGCTGTCGGACGGACCTTTGACCGCAAGGGAATTGTCCTGGATGACGCGCTCGATCTGAATGTGGTCGAACCCTGAGGGAAGTACGGGCTGACCAACTGGCCTGGGAGCGGCGGGCTGTCAAGTCGAAGGAGGGGACGTTGAAGATGAGAATCCTGTGGGCTTGCTACCTCTTTGGGGTCCTGCTGAGCCTGGAAATTGCCCAGGCCCAGGTCGAACCCTTGAACGGGCCGGAAGAGGCGATGCAGCAGTTCGCGAGGCTCCTCAGGATTCCGCCCGAGGTGCCCGCCTGTCGCGCGGTTTCCACTTCGGTCGAGCCCCAGGGAGACGTGATTCTCGAGGATCTCAGCTGGGCCTCTCTCGATGGGGAACAGGTCCCCGCCTACCTCATCCGCCCGCGGGAGGGGAAGGGGCCTTTCCCGGCCGTCATCTGCCTGCACGGCAGCAGCGGAAGCCGGGAATCAATGATTGCTGAGCCCTTCGGGATTGGAGACTGGAAACGTTTCGGCAGTGATGTCACTCATCAGCGTCTGCTCGGTTGGGCCCGGCAGCTGGCGCGTTCCGGCTTCGTCACGCTGTCGATCACGCAGCGGGGTCTCGATCACCGGCTTCCGAATACCAACGACCGGGCGAAGGACGTTCTGGTTCACGGACGCACCCTCATGGGAGAGATTGTTCAGGAGATTCGGCAGGGAATCAGCTACCTCGAGGGGCGGCCCGATGTCGACCCCTCCCGCATCGGGGTCGGCGGACTCTCTTTTGGCGGAATCACCAGTTTCTACACCTGGCTGGCGGATGATCGGATCGCGGCGGTGTCGTCCATCTGTGGAGGCGTCGGTTCGGTGGAGACTCTCCTGCGGGAAGGTTCGCCGGGATATCACGGCTTTTACTGGTGGATTCCAGATATGCTGACACGGGGAGACCAGGGGGATTTCGCCGCTGCGATGGCTCCTCGACCGCTGATGATCTGGGCTCCACTTCAGGATATCGGGATGCCTGCCTCGGGTGTCGAATCATTTCTAAACGCCGTGGAGCCGGCCTACCGCCGGAAGAATGGCCTGCAGTTTTTGTCGGTTCACCGTCCACCGGGGGAGCATGCGTTCAGCCTGGAAGCCTTTTCGGCGATGCGGCGGTTCTTCACCGATCAGTTGGTACCTTGACGCCGTTCCAACCTACGCCTCGGCCAGGATGAAGACGTTTTTGTCGGGATTGATCTTGGCAATCTTGACCGGAAGGATCTCGCCGACGATGTAATCCAGCGGAGTCTTCAGGAACGCCCGGGCGTAGAGGTCGGTCGTTTCCACGAGATAGCCGTTCGAGACCGGCTTGAGAACGATCGCTTCGAGGTTCCCGTTATCCTGTCTCTGGGCCAGATAGCGGAGCAGGTAGAGCCGGTTGGCGTTGCGCTCGGCACCCCGAAGGTCCGCTTCGGCACTCTGCACCGTTCCCAGGATCTCCATGATCTCCTGCAACTGGTAGGGCAGGTGCTGGTCCGTAATCCGCGCTGTCAATTGTCGTTGCAGCACGAGATCGAGGTAGCGGCGAATCGGTGAGGTGATCTGCGTATACGCGTCCAGGCCCAGCCCGGAGTGTTTCTGGGGATAGATCGAAAGCTTGCTGCGTTCCAGCTTGCTGAAGATCTCGCTCAGAGCGACCGGGTCATAGCCGAGGGGTTCCTGGATATCGCCCTTTGGCGGAGGCTGACTTCGGAAGATGAAGGGGATGTTCTCCTCGACCGCCAGTTTCGCGGCGAGACTGTTGGCCAGGATCATCAGTTCCGAGACGATGCGCCGGCTGGGAGACTGGTTATCGCAGACATCGACGTGAATGCCGTCTTCCTTCACTGAAATCTTCAATTCCGGGCGCTGAAGCGTCAATGCTCCGCGTGCCTTGCGTTCCTTGAGCTTCCGCAAGGTCAAGCGGTCGAGGTATTGAAGCGCCCGGGCGATTGGAGTCGCCGTCTCTGGACTCAGAAGCATGTCGGCCGATTCGTAGGTCAGGCGGTCCCGGACCTCGAGTTCGGTTCGCCTGATTTCCCAGTCGATCAGTTCATCCGCAGTGTCAAACCGCAGTAGGAAGCTCATGGCCGGGCGTACACGGGCGGCGTTCAGACTGGCCAGTTCACAGCCCACACGATCGGGGAACATGCGGACTTCCTGCTGAGGAAGGTAAATCGTCGACTTTCGACCGTAGGCTTCCGCATCGAGAGCGGTTCCCTTGTCGATGAAGTGGGCAACATCGGCAATGTGGATCCCGACCAGTGTTCCGTTTTCATCCATCCGGATCGAGATCGCATCATCGATCTCCTCGGTTTCGGCATCATCGATCGTAAACAGAACGGGAGACTCGATCTGGAACCGGCTCGAACCGGGTTGAAAGGGCTGCAGCTGGGCCGATTCGCGGAGAGCTGACGAACTGAATTCGAGCTTGATGCCAGCCGCCAGCAGCGATGGATCCGCCTGTTCCGGCAGGCGCCCAAGCACACGCAGGATTTCGAGGGCATCCACCCGCGGTGACTGGTCGGAACTCGTCGAGGCCAGAATCCGCCCGACCTCTTCATCGTGCTGGTTCTTTACGAAATCGTTCAACCGACGGACAATCAGTTCTTGTTCTTCGGTCAGTTCCTCATCGATCTCGGCGCTCCCCGCCAACAGGTCCTCGAACCACGTCTGAGCCCGCAGCCGAAAATCTTCCTTCTCGCGCTGTTTCCGGACCGAATGCAACATCTGCTCAACCTGGCTTTCGGTTCGTGGAGTGATTCTCCCCGCTCTCAGCCTGAAGAAGGTGTCCCCCGCGCGAACGACCCGCAGAATCGCCGACTCATTGACGGCGTTTGATTGACCGAAGTAGATTTCACTGAGTTCGGCCGGACTGAATTCATCAGCTTCGCCTTGAACAGACTGCCAAAGCAGTTCGACGTCGATTTCCTCTTCTTTTTCAGCGATCTTCTCGAGGAGCCGCTGGGCCGAACCTGGCCAATCCGACGAGTCTTCCGGAGCCGGGTGTGAGATCAGGACATGCTTGGGCGCAACACTGTGCTGTCGACCGTTCTGATCGCGTACCTGAAGCTTGCCTTTTGCATCGCCCTGTACGAGTCCGAGTTTCAACACGCCGGAATCGATGAATTCGACGATCCGGCTAATCTGGAAATCAGTCATCTGTTTCAAAAAGGAAGCTGAGATTCTAGCAAGTTCCCTGACAATTGTCTCAGGAATCTAGCAGTCGAAGGCGGGGAGGACGGAGGGGTGGGGAAGGCTGGACTGCCCACCCCACCGGAAAGTATGAAGCCTGCGTCTAGTAATCGCTAGAAACTCATCGCCAGCACATTGCGGGGCTTGAGAAGCCGGTAGAGGCGAAAACCCGCCTGGCCCACGTTGACCAGGATTGCAATGCCCAGGCTGATGAGCAGTGTGCGACCGAGGACATGGGCCACAACGTCATGACCGATTGCAGTCACGAATTGTGGCGATGTCGTCACCGTCTGGGAATCCACCAGGATCAGGCCCAGGATGACAATCGCCAGGAGACCGAGGCCAAACTCTATCCACCGGGTCAACCGGGACCATTGCTTTTGTCTCAGCAGGATGAAGTTCTTCAGGAGTGCCAGACCCCACCAGATATTCATCAGGAGGAGGGGAAAGTGGAAGCCCATCTCTTCAAGCTGGACGATCCGGGTCTTTTCCCCCGACTCGAAGAAATAGACACCGAACCAGTCGGGAGAGAAGTTGAACAGCAGCATGATCAGCACCGTTGCGTAGATCTTGATCGAGGTTCCGGCAAAGGTGGGCTGGTCGGATTCCTCGAGAGGTGGAAGCTTCGATGGCGTCCAGGGCTCCTTTTCCATGTCGAAGGGATCTTCGATTCCGAATCGCTCGATGAGACCAAAGATGATAATGGCCACGATGAAGAAAGAGATGAAGAGGGTGATCGCATGGTCGACGACTCCCCCGAGCCCGGCCAGGGAAGTAAGATCCTGGAATTGTCTTTTGCCTGCCATGACCTGAGCCACCGAAATCAGGAGAGAGAGACCCAGGGAACCGCAGAGGATGATCTTCAGGACGTTTACGAAGACGGGGTAGATGGAGGGTCCGATCAGGTAGTTCGGTTTTCCGGAGTAGTTTCTTGCGACTCGCGTGGGATCACCAAATTCCTCGAGGACCTCTTCGACGATCCCGGCGGAAATGGGACCGTCTCCCCCCTTCCGCTCTTCAATGGTATCGAGGAGCAGGGTGTGCAGCTCCTTTTGAACGTCCTCCCGGTTGTTCCTGGGAAGATGGCGTCCGACCTCGGCAATGTATCGTTCAACCAGTTCGTAGGATTCTTGCTGCTTCGTCATTTCATTAAACCTTCCATCGTTTTAACCAGCCCTTCCCATTCGGCGAAAAGGTCCTCCATCGTCTTTTGGCCCAATGTGCTGAGCCTGTAATACCGCCGCGGACGCCCATCCTCGACCCGCCAGTCGCTTTTCAGCAACCCCTGGGATTCGAGGCGGCGCAACAAGGGGTAGAGCGTTCCCTCGTCGATATTCAACCCCCGGTCTCCGAGGCGGCGTTTGAGGGAATAACCGTATTGCTCGGTATCCAGTTGACTCAGGGCCGCCAGGACAACGGCACCGCGCCGGAGTTCCTGTTTGAGAGAATCTGTCAGTGTAGCCTGTGTGTTCTTCATTGTTGTGTGTCACATTATACTGTGTGCAAAACAGTATGCGCAACAAATATTTTGCGGAGATCGCTTTTGTAGAGGAGTGGAGAAGCGGAGCGGGGTGTATTTCGGGTGACAGGCGGGGCGGGAAATGGTATTGAGAGGAACCGTGACACAGGGAGAGATCGGGCCAAAGACGCTGACGGTGGAGTTTCCAGTTCGGACGGATGAGGTGGACCGCGATGGTCGAATGCAGCTGGCCGCCCTGGTCCTGTACCTGCAGGAAGCGGCCGCCCGCCATGCCGCTGATCTGGGCGTTTCAATGCAGCAGCTGGCTGAGCAGGGCCTGGCCTGGGTCTTGGCGCGTTTCAGGATTCGAATAGTCAGGCTTCCCACCTGGAGGGAGACCGTGGCAGTGGAGACCTGGCCGTCGGCGATCGAGCGGATCTACGCAATGAGGGATTACCTGGTACGAGATGCTGACGGGCGAGAGCTGGCCCGGGCCGACTCGGCCTGGCTGATGATGCGGATCGATTCACGTCGCCCGGTACGGCTGCCCAGAGATTTCGGACAGAGGGTGCCTGCGGGAATTCTCCGGTCATTCGAGGACTCCATTTTGAATCCCCTCGAACTGGGAGTCGATCTTCCTATTCAGAATTCGTCCTTTGAAGTGCGTGAGGCGGACACCGATATCAATGGGCACGTGAATCATGCCGCTTTGATCGGATGGATGATCGATTCAGCACTGGACCGGCTTGACTCTTCGGCCGGCCTCCGGGAGTTGGTTGTCCATTTCCGGGAGGAGGCGGTGCCGGGAGACCAGGTGAGAGTTGACTGCCGTCCCGGTGCTGCAGGCTCGAATGGCCGGTCGGTGGATCACATTATCCGCAAACAGGGCAGTGCCGGCCCGGTCCTGCTGGGCCGCAGCCACTGGGAGTGAGTGAAGCCCGGCGTAGTCGTTTCGGCGGCAGCGGACGAAGCTGGAGACCCTTCAGAGCCTGGTCTGAAGATCAGCCGCTGAAGGCCCACCGCCGGACCTGGTGGTAGTCACGGGCGAAGTGGAAAGTCATCCCCTCGCGCAGGTAATCGGGGAGTTCCTCGACATCTTTGCGATTTGCCTCAGGGAAGATGAGTGTTTCCAGGCCCGCCCGCCGGGCGGCAATGACCTTTTCCTTGACGCCCCCGATCGGCAGCACCCGGCCCGTCAGGGTCAGTTCGCCGGTCATTCCCAGCTTCTTTCGGATCGGTTTCCCCTGCATCATCGAAATCAAGGCGGTTGCCATCGTGATACCGGCCGAGGGACCGTCTTTGGGTGTGGCACCGGCCGGGACATGCAGGTGGACGAAATGCTTGTCGAAGTAGTCGTCGGGGCCACCCAACTCCTCCAGGTTTCCCATCACATAGGAGTAGGCGATCTCGGAGCTTTCCACCATGACGTTTCCGAGCTGTCCGGTCTGTTTGAATCCTTTCTGCTTGCTGCCAACGGCTGTAGCTTCGATCTGAAGCGTGGCTCCTCCCAGACTGGTCCAGGCCAGGCCGGTCACGATGCCGGGATTGCTCTCGAGCAGGTCCTCATCGGTAAAGACCGGTTTCCCGAGGTACTCTTCAATTTGCCGTGCGTTGACAATCAGTTTGGATTCGGAGCCCGTCGAGAATGTCAAAGCTGCCCTCCGCATGATCTTGCGGATCATCTTCTCGAGGTTCCGGACACCCGCCTCGCGCGCATACCCGTCGATGATCCGGACCAGGGCGGGTTTCCGGATCAGGACCTGGCCCTTTTCCAGGCCGTGCTGTTTGAGAGCTTTCGGAATCAGGTACCGTCTGGCGATTTCAACCTTTTCCTCGAGAATATAGCCCGACAGGCGGATCACCTCCATGCGGTCGAGCAGCGGTCCTGGAATGGTATCGAGCTGGTTTGCCGTGGTCACGAAAAGAACGTTTGAAAGATCGAAGGGGACGTCGAGGTAGTGGTCGCGGAACGAAGGGTTCTGCTCCGGGTCGAGTACCTCGAGGAGAGCCGATGCCGGATCCCCTCGGAACGAGGCCCCGATCTTGTCGATTTCGTCGAGCATGATCACAGGATTGTCGGTTCCAGCCGTCTTCAACGCCTGGACGAACTTACCGGGCATCGCCCCGATGTAGGTTCGACGGTGTCCCTTGATCTCCGCCTCGTCACGCATGCCGCCGAGTGAAAAACGGTAGAACTTCCGGCCCAGTGCATCGGCGATACTCATCCCCACCGAGGTCTTTCCGACTCCGGGAGGACCGACGAGGCAGAGAATCGAACCGGCAATGTCTCCTTTCATCTTGCCGACTGCAATGAACTCCAGGATCCGGTCTTTGACATCCTGCAGGCCGTAGTGGTCTCGGTCGAGGATCCTGCGGGCGCGATTGAGGTTGTAGTGATCCTTGCTGCTCTTTCCCCAGGGGAGGATCGTCAGCCAGTCGAGGTAGCTGTGGGTCACGTTGTACTCGGGTGATGAGGGCTCGAGGATCTGAAGCTTCTGAAGTTCGTCTTCGACGGCTTTCCGGGCCTCATCGTTGAGCTTCAACGTTCTCAGGCGGTCGAGGAACTTCTCTATTTCTGCGGTCTTTCCCTCCTTCTCCAGCCCCAGTTCCTGCTTGATGGCCTTGAGCTGTTCGCGCAGGAAGAACTCCCGCTGTTGCTTCGACATCTTTTCTTCGATCTGCTTGGTGATCTTCTGCTGCAGCTTCGAGACTTCCAACTCCTTCTGCAGGAGCAGCAGGGTCTTGTCGATTCGCTGGACGAGATCGAGTTCTGCGAGGATCTCCTGGAGTTCCTGGCCGTCTGCAGTCGTAAGCGAGGCCGCGAAATCGGCGAGTCGACCCGGATCGTCCAGGGAGGAGCGGCTCAGAAACATCTTGATGGCTTCAGACTGCAGTGGGCTAGCCTTCATGAGGTCCTTGAGGGCCGAAATCACAGCCATCGAGTAGGCCTTGATCTCCTCGGACAATTCCACGGAAGGAGCGAGATGGTACTCGACCCTGGCGTAGATTCCTTCCTCGGCCTCGGTGAACTCCTGAATGGTGAACCGTTCGAGACAGCCGATCAGGATGTGGGCGCCTCCGTCATCATCCTTGAATGCCTTGAGGATTTTGGCGGCCACGCCGACCGTGTGCAGATTCTCAATTGAATCTTCGGCCTCCAGGTCGCGGGGAAGGATCAGTCCCAGGGTCCGATGTGACGAATCGAGCGTTAGCTCCACCATGGGAATCTCGTTTTCGGGTACCTGCATCGGAATGTGGATCCCTGGGAAAAACGGCCGCGGCCGGATCGGCAGAATCGGGAGAGTCGGCGGCAGCAGTTCTCCAGCAAGTATCAGGCTCGATTCCGTTTCCGGTTCCTCGATCGTTTCCTCGATCGGTGTCTCGACTATTTCGGGGGCCTCTGGGGTGACCTTTTCATCGTTGCTCATGAAGGTTTATCTAATACCTCTGCAGCACGATGTCAAACAATGATCGGGTGGAGAGACAGGTTGGCTCGCTGTATAATCGCTGTGTCACTGCGGAATTCTGTTATTTACCAAAATGTTCAGTGGAACAAATCCCCTTGAGTGCACGGTGTAGGCCCCCGGGGAGACCTGCTGATATCGGATGAGCGAGGATGTGGACTTATGAAGACGTACCAGGCGGTTTTGATTCCGGGAGATGGGATAGGACCTGAGATTACGGTCGCGGTTAAGAAGGTCTTGAGTGCGGCGGGAGCTGGAATCGAATGGATCGAACGAAAGGCCGGCATTGCGGCGCTCGCCGATGGTTCCGGGGTGATGCCCGAGGAGACCATAGAAGCGATTCAGGAGCACCAGGTTGGACTGAAGGGCCCCTGTACAACACCGGTCGGAAAGGGATTCTCCTCCGTCAATGTCCAACTGCGGAAACGGCTGGATCTCTACGCGGCAGTTCGTCCGGTTCGGAGCCTCCCGGGTGTCAAGACCCGCTTTGAGAATGTTGATCTGATTATCATCCGGGAAAACACCGAAGGGCTTTACAGCGGGGTCGAAAATGAAGTGACTCCCGGGGTTGTGATGAGCATGAAGGTAGCGACCGAGGGGGCCTGTTCCCGCATCGCGAAGTGGGCGTTTCGGTACGCGACACAACGAAAGAGAAAGAAGATCAGTGTCTTCCACAAGGCCAACATCATGAAGATGACGGACGGGCTCTTTATCAAGTGCGCGGAGGAGGTCCATCGCATCGACTATCCGAACATCGAGTATGAAGAGGTGATCATTGATGCCGGGTGCATGAAGCTCGTTCAGGATCCTACCCAGTTCGACATGCTGCTTCTCGAAAATCTGTACGGGGATGTCGTGAGTGATCTTTGCGCCGGGCAGGTGGGCGGCCTGGGCGTTATCCCCGGTGCCAACATTGGTGACCGGGAAGCGGTGTTCGAAGCGGTCCATGGTTCGGCTCCCGACATCGCAGGCAAAGGCGTGGCGAATCCGCTGGCCCTCCTCATGTCGGCGGTCATGATGCTGAACCACATGTCGGACAAAGAGCATGAACCCGAACTTCGTGAGGTCGGTGGGAAAATCAAGGCCGCCTACAACCAGGCATTGTCGGATGGCTGCAAGACCCGCGATTTGGGGGGCGAGTTGGGAACCGACGAGTTCGCCGATCGTGTGATCGAACGGCTCAATGGCTGATGAGAATCGAGGCGTGCGGCGGGAGTTCTGCCGGCCTGCACGCCTCAGGTTACGTTTGGGGGTCAGTTCTCGAACACGTCGGTGATCCCGATAATCTGGATTCGGTCTTCTGAAACGGGGATCGGAAAAGACATGATTTCCTTGTCCTCTTCGAGGACTGATTCCGGTTTTTCGCCAGCGTATTCAATCGGAGTCGGATCTCCTGACAAAAGCTTCTGCTTGAATCCCTCAGCGTTCGCTGTGATGAAGACGATCCACATGTCTTCATTCTGAAGATACTTGCCGATTGCTTCATTCACCTCATCGAGGGTGAGTCGGGCCAGGGAAGGCCGAATGCTCTCCAGGTAACCTGGGTCGGGCATCCCGTAGAACTGATCATCGATCCGGTAGCCAAGTCGATCGCTGAGGGTTGCCCCAAAGTTGACCGTGTAGCTGCGGAGAAACCCCTGGGTAATCTCGAGGGCCTCGGTAGGGAGTCCGCCGTCAATCAGCTTGGAGGATGCCCTCAGAGCCGCCCGGGTGGCGAAAAGAGCCCGGTCGTGAAGGTCTCCGGGTTTCTGCATCGAGATGGGCCGGATCCAAATCTGAAAGATCTGCTGTCTCCGGTTGACGTTTGTCGGGGGCAGGGAGCGCCGGTGTCCCATCGGGTAGGCCTCGATGTAGCTGTAGTCCCCGTAGTTCATCCCGCGCGTCTCCCGGATGACTTGGTAGAGGTGACCGGAAGACTTGCGATGTTCTCCCAGCCAGGAGTTGGCGAGCATCATGGCAGGGAAGTCGGGGGAATTGCGCAACAGGGCAATCGGGTACCCGATGCTGATAGCTGTTGCCTGGGTCGGCTTATCAACGATCAGCACGTTGACACCCTCGATCGGAGCCGGCATTGGGAATTCAACTTCTGGCGTTTGCCCTTCGGGAAGGCTGTCGAAGTCATTGCGTACCCTCTGCGGAAAATCGGCAGGGTAGTTGCCGGCCAGGCCCACCACGACATTGCCACGGAGGTAGTGTGACTGGTAGAAGCCCTTGACATCCTCGAGGGTGAGGGAATCGACTGAGCTGACATATCCCTCTTCGGGATGTTCGTAAGGGGTCCCGCGGAAGATTTCGCGAAAGAGAAGCTCTTTCCCGAGTTCTTCATCACTCGAGTAACGGCGCATCTGGCGCAGGTAGTTCATGGTCTGTGTCTTCACCCGGTTGAAGTCATTCTCAACAAAGGCAGGTGAAAGGACAGCCTCCTTGAAGAGTTCGTAAAAGGGCTCGAGGTTGTCGACGTGGACCCGTCCCGTGAAGTTCGTCATCTCCTTATCGATCGATGCGCTGTAACCGGAAGCCATTGGGTAGAGCTTTTCGAGGATCTGCTCATAACTGTTTGCCGTTGTCGATCCGCTGTCGAGTAGCGCTGCGGTGAGAGCCGCCAGCCCCTCTTTCCCTTTGGGATCATTCTGCGATCCGATCTTGAGCCAGATGTTGAAAGAGACGAAGGGAGATTCCGGCTCTGCAACCGTCACCGTCCCCTCGATGTCATAGGGCCCCTTTGCACAGCCACTCAGGAGCAGGCCCGCCGTTAGAAGTAGGAACGTGAGTTTCTTATTCATTTACCTTCCCTCCTTTGCGGGTAAGAGGGTGACGGTGGTTCTGGTCTCTTCAACGAGGTAGGTCCGTGCTGCCTCGCGGAGGTCATCGGGAGTAATGGTCTGGAGGGTCTGATAGTAGTCCTCGACGGCTTCGATCCCGCCGGTGTTCACGACATAGTTGAGCAGTGCGAAGGCTGTCCCACGGGCCGTCTCGAGCTGGTTCAGGAATCCGTAACGAAGGGCACTGATCGTATCGGCGAGCCGCTGCTCGTCGCATAGTTCCTCTCGGTACTTCTCAACCGTGGCAAGAATCTCCCGGGTGACCGGTTCGAGGTCATCCTCGGAGTTCACCATGGCACTGATATCCAACAGGTAGGGGTCTCTCAACGGTTCAAAATCCGCAAAGATAGTTTGGGCCTTCTGCTCCTGGAGGACGAGTCTGCGATAGACCTCTGAATTCTCTCCGAAGGCGACTTCGCCAAGAACCGTGGCGGCCACGGTCAGCCGGTCTGTGGCGCTCCAGGCCGGTCCCTTGTAATTGATTGAGATTGTCGGCAGGGTTCGCCCGGGAAACTCGACTTCCGCCTGACGGGGAACTGTCTGTCTGGGTTCCGGCTGAATTTCGGGCGCGACATAACCGGGTTCCCAGGGCCCGTAATACTTCCGGATCAACTCTTCGGCCTTCTGGAGGTCAAAATCTCCAGAAATCAGCAGGACACAGTTCTCGGGGCGGTAATAGCGCTTAAAGAAGGACCGGCTGTATTCGAAACCTTCCGGCATCTGCCGGACGTCCTGTTCGAATCCGATGGTGGTGTGTTTGTAGGTGTGTTGATCGAAGGCTGTATCCCTCAGCTTCTCATAAAGGAACATGAAGGGATTGGCTCGTCCCTGGTTGAACTCGCCGAGGATAGCTCCGGCTTCGGTTCTAAAGTCCGCTTCACTGTAGTCCAGGTTCATGAACCGATCGGACTCCAAGTCGATCAACTGTTCCAGCGAATCGTTGGCAGTGACGAGGTAATAGGCGGTCAAATCGCTGCCGGTAAAGGCATTCATATCTGCCCCGATCGGCGTGGTAACCGCGTCGAAGTCGGGGTATTTCTCGGTTCCTCGAAACATCATATGTTCGAAGAAATGGGCGTATCCGCTTCGTCCGGGTTCCCATTCATCTCGGCTCCCGGTTCGAACAACGGTTAGATAGGCAATCTGTCCAGGTCCTCCCGCATCGATGAGGTAGGCGGTGAATCCGTTCTCCAACTGGACCTTCTTGTATTCGAAGGGAAAGACGTTCGAGTCTTTCTGGGCCTGGATCGGATTCAATCCTGTCATGAAAACCATGAGCAGGGTGAAAAGAAGAATCTTCATGCTGAGCATCTCCCTTTTAAGCGTGGAGCCAAGTTCCTACGGAGCCTCTTCAAGAACGCTAGCTTATCGAACCTCCCGTTGTTCTTTCCACTCTGGCGAGGAGATGGGACTGTCTGCGGCGTGTGTCCGCCAAAGGATGTACCATAGTGGCAGTCTGTGCGGTTCTAAAGGCACATTACATAAGGAGGATGAGCATGCGAATTCGAGCCTATGCAGCAGTGGAGCCCGGGCACCCGTTACGCCCGTTCGAGTACGAGGTCGGTGAGTTAGGTGCCAACGAGGTCGAAATAGATGTCAAGCACTGTGGGATATGCTACAGCGATCTCAGCATGTGGAAGAACGACTGGGGTATGACCCAGTTTCCCTTTGTTCCGGGTCACGAAGTTGTCGGAACGATCGGTGCTGTAGGGAGTTCTGTCAAGCATCTGAAACCTGGGCAGTCGGTCGGCCTGGGATGGTTTTCTCGCTCCTGCATGGAGTGCCGGCAGTGTATGCAAGGTGACCACAACCTCTGTGCCGGTGCAGAGGGAACGATTGTCGGACGCTTCGGCGGATTCGCCGAAAAGGTCCGTGCCGATAAGAACTGGGTCATACCCCTGCCCGATTCGGCGAATATTTCGACGGCGGGACCCCTCATGTGCGGAGGGGCGACCGTTTTTACCCCGATTGTCGAATCGGGTATCCAGGCCGGTGATAGAGCCGGAGTCATCGGGGTTGGCGGCCTGGGGCATATGGCGTTGCGCTTCTTGAGAGCCTGGGGATGTGAGGTGTATGCGTTTTCAACCAGTCCCGAGAAGGAAGATGACAGCCTGCATCTCGGTGCTCACCGGTTCGTTAATACGAAGCAGCAGGGAGCGATAGAGAGTCTGGCCGGATCATTCGACCTGATTTTAGTGACCGTTAATGCTGACCTTCCCTGGGATGCTTACATCGCGGCCCTTAAACCGAGGGGAACGCTCCATGTCGTCGGGGCGCTGGGTTCGATCACCGCTTCTGTGTTCCCGCTGATCGTCGGGCAGAAGTCGATTTCTGCCTCGCCTGTTGCGAGTCCGGCGGTAACGGCTCAGATGCTGGAGTTTGCGGCCCTTCATCAGATCGGGCCGATCGTCGAACGATTCTCCCTGTCTGATGCCAATGATGCGTTCACCCACCTGGAGGCGGGAGATGCCCGCTATCGGATCATCCTCGACAACGATATCCCTTGATCCAAAGCAAGCCGGGAGGGGCCTAGTGTCCCTCCTGGTTCAGTTGCACCTTGCCTGAGAACTGCCGGTAGGTATAGACGAAGTATCCAGTGGTCAGGAGGATACCCGGTATCCACCACCAGATGCCGACCCAGAGACCGTAAGGTTCAGTCGCGGCCTGGTAGATCGTCAGTCCGAGCGAGGGGTCCGTACTCGACGGCAGGACATAGGGAAAGATACCGAAGGCGGCGCTCGTCAGCATCCCCACGATGAAGAGGCCCGATGAGAGAAATCCCAGTCTCTCCTGCTCGTGAAACCATTTCAATCCGGCGAGACCCAGAAGTGCCAGTACGGGGAAGACTGCGCCCCAGGGTGCTCTATTGAAGTTCTCGAGGACCTGGGGTTGGATGAGCCAGGTCGAGATTGTGACAAGTATGACCATCAGCAGGACGCCCCACCAGAGCGTAGACACCAGGGCTTTGCAGCGATGCTGGATTTCTCCCTCTGTCTTGAGGATCACCCAGCGGGCTCCATGGACAGCCAGGGTAAGCAGCGCCAGCAATCCGACTTGAATCGTAAACCAGTCGAGAATGCCGCCTTGTGCACTGTGAAGGCCCGCTTCACCAAAGCCGAAATCGGTCCAGAGAGGGAGAAAGAAGAAGCCGGAAGGCTCCAGCGGGACTCCGCGGATGACGTTGCCCAGTGCTGCCCCGAAAAAGGCGGCCAAGAGGGTACTGGCCCCAAAGAAAACAGCATCCCAAAATGGCTTCCAGATTGGTGTGTCGATGTGGTTCCTGAGTTCGATTGAGACGCCGCGCAGGATCAACAGCCAGAGGACGATCATCAGTGGCAGGTAGAAGCCACTGAAGCTCGACGCGTAGAGAGTGGGAAAGGCGAAGTAGAGGACACCGCCTCCGGCGATCAGCCAGACCTCGTTGCCGTCCCAGACGGGTCCAATCGAAGCAATCACACTGCGGCGTTCCTCTTCGGTTTTTGCCACCAGCAAATGGATTGCCCCGGCTCCGAGGTCGAAGCCAT
>CP070717.1:4426754-4436292 GCA_020350445.1 Acidobacteriota bacterium
GACCTGAGGCAGCGACCCTTGAGCTGAAAGGCTGATCGGAAGATGAGCAGGACCAACGATCTGACCGGTGGCGGAGTCGAATCGCTGACCGTAGATTCTGCCGTCACTGCCGGCCCAGACAACGATGTATTCGCCTTGAGACAGGTTCGCTCCCACGGAGGCGCCCGGTGTCAGTCTCTCGGGAAGGGAAGTGTCCGTTCGAGAAGTGATTTTGAATTCCTGGCTCTGCGATGGATTTCCGGTATTTCCATTCAGTTGCAGCCCGTAGATCTGAGCTGTCGAACTCGAAGCGGAGCCTGCCTGCCAGATAGCGAGATACTCGTTTCGATTCGAGTCAAACAGGATGTCTGGATTCAGGGCGACCGAACCGGTGCCCCCCACGTTGTTGAGTTTCGCCTGCGAGGAGAGTGCGACCCCGGCTGCATCAAAGCGCCGTCCGTAGATAGCGAATTCATTGTCCCTCTGCGCATCCGCATGCCAGACAACAAAATACTGGTTCGTGAATTCGTTGTAGGCAACTCTGGGATGATGAGCGCCCAGGGCGGGTGCTGATGCTGAGCCCGTAGCACTGATCGGGAAATCATTGGTCCCAATTGGGGTTGCGGAAGTAGCGTCCAACCGCTGCCCGTAGATTTCATACTTTCCGTCTGTGGCGTCGTCACCCGACCACACGACAAGGTATTCGTTCTGCTGGGCATTGTAAGCGACATCGGGCTGCAGGGCTGCGAAGTCTGGATTCAGTTCAGGTCCCATCTGACTGATGCGGACCGGTTCACCAATCCTGTTGAGACTGGCGGCATCAATCCTCTGGCCATAGATCTCAAAGTCTCCGAAACCCGACCGGTCTAGTGAGTAGACGACGAAGATTTCACCGCTGTTCGGATTGAGGGCGGCCGCGGATCCGTTTACAGGGGTCTTGTAGGGGGCGTCTGTTACTGGAAACTGTGCGAGACCCAGGCGGTCGACTCGTGTCCGGTAGCGTCGCCCGATCTGTTGGCTGTTCGTGATCAGGAGTGTGTGCTGACCTGACATCTGGACGAGGAAGTCGGCCCCGAGTCCGGCTTCGAAAGAGACCTCGATCCCAAGCGGATCGAAGACACTCACCTCAGGGGTCCAATTGGCGTAATCAAGGGCCTCCAGTTCAACGTGGATCCAGTTGCCTCGTTCCGCTTCGAACGAGAACGTGTCCTGCTCGATCGATTGTTCTACTCTCTTCTCGGCGGGTTCATTATCGACGACAGCCAAGCCGCATCGACCTGTCGAGAATTGGAGATTGACTGCGAAGACATCGTCCCGGGTTGATTCGAAGAACGAGAAGAAGTCACTGACGATCAGAGTGTACTGACCCGAAGCCAGGAGCCTGACGCTGTCGGTGCTGGCCTGTGATGAGGAAGCGATTGAAACGCCGGCAGGGTCGAAGACCTCCACCGTCGGGAATCGGTTGGGGTTCCCCTCCAGGAGAGATGCGATTCGGATCGCTTCATCTTCGTTGGCTGAAAAGCGGTAAGCATGCTGCTCAGCCCGTTGGTTGACGTCGCCGCTTGCCGTGGCACCACAGGTGATCTCCCGGGCGCAGCGTCCGCTCGTAAACTGCAGGCTGAGGACGTAACGGCCCGTGTTGATATGACTGAAGTCGCGTACGAGGATCGTGTAGTCACCAGTGTATTGCAGGGGGATTGAGCCCGTTCGTGTCCGGGCGATGGACTTGATCCCGATCTCGTTATCGAAGGGGTCCAGAATCACCATTTCAGCCTGCAGCGGTCGATCGGTCGTTTCTCCTGCCACCTGGATCGATTCGCCTTCGGACCCTGAGAAGATGAACCGATCTTCTTCTCCTGGTTCAGCAAGTTCGCCAACGATGTTCTGCCCGCAGGAAATCGGGGCCTGGGCGGCAGTTGAGGAAACGAAGATTCCACTTATCAGAGTGACAAGGAGGAAGAGAAAACAACTGTTTTTGTGCATAAGGATCCTCGATGATGCGAAGATCCTAGGATATCAGAACGGACTCCTGCGACCTTCGAGCGCTTCCTTCCAAAGATGGATGCTTTCTGCCATTTCCGAGTCGGGATGGATCTCGAGGAATTCATCTAATTCATCAATGGCTTCCTGGAAGCGGCTGGAGTCCTCGAAGACGCGGGCCAAAGCGAGGTGCGGAGCTATTTCGTGCTCAAGGTCTTCGAGTTTAGCCCGTTTGAGGAGTTTCTCTGCTTCGTTGAGGAGTCCCAGTTTGTGATAGCTCTTTCCCATGAGGTAGTAGTCGTAGGCGCTCATCTCTGGCTGTTCGAGTGCTTTGTCTGAGGTATCCGAAACCAGGAGTTCCACCTGGAGGGCATTCGCGATCTCGGCTGCGCTATCGTTTTGAACGGCGATCAGGTTGGCCAGCGGACGATTGTAGGTCTCGGCCCAGAGGAGGGTGTCCGACTCGGCATCGATCAACTGTGCGGTTACCTGAACCTGATCATCGGCCCTCTGCAGCGTTCCTTCCAGAACCGTAGAAACCCCGAGATCCCGGGCAATTTCCCGGACTGTCAGGGGTGAGTTTTGAAGCGACATCGAGGTTGTCCGAGAAGTAACCTGGAGAGCTCCTGAGCGTGAGAGCTGGGTGATGACCGCGTAAGTGAATCCTTTTGAGAATTGATCGGATGCCGGCTCGTCGCCCAGGACTTCGAAGGGAAGCACGACGACAGACCGATCTCGGATGGGTTCGCCGGGCGAGTTCCAAAGGAGGTAACCGATCGCCAGAACGACAAGGAGAAAAAGGCCTGGCAGCAGGATTATCCGACCGATCCACGAACGCGAAGCTGGCGGCAACGGCTCGACGCGGGCGGCGGACACCGATATTTGCGAGTCAATTTCCCTCTTAAGGCGTCGAAGGTCGATTGCGATCTCACGGGCAGACTGATAACGGACCTCCCGGTCCTTTTCAAGAGCCTTGAGGATGATCTGGTCGAGGAGAGGATTCAGTTGGGGGTTGAGGCTCGAGGGGGGCGCGGGATTCTTCGTCAGGATTTCCTTGAAGACAATTGGAGCGGTCTTCCCGTCAAACGGATGTTCTCCGGTGGCCATTTCGTAGAGGACCACGCCGAGGGAAAATAGATCGGTGCGCTCGTCGAGCGTCTCTCCACTGGCCTGTTCAGGGGACATGAACGCCACGGTTCCCATCGCAGTTCCGGGGGTGGTCAAACCCTTCCTCGGCTGTTTCGCTGTCGGCATCGATGAAGTAGAGTCCAACGGATCCGTGACCAGTTTGGCGAGGCCAAAATCAAGGATCTTTGCCCTGCCGTTCTGAGTCAGGAAGATGTTGGCGGGTTTGATATCGCGGTGTACGATGCCCTTTTCGTGTGCTGCATCCAACGCGTCTGCAATCTGAACGGCAAGGTCGAGAACTTCGTCGGGAGGAAGGGCCCCCTGACTCAGTCGTTCATAGAGGGTCTTGCCCTCCATGTATTCCATTACGATGAAGGGGCGGCCCCCGTGCGTATCGATATCGTGGATCGTACAGATTGAAGGATGGTTCAGGGCTGATGCCGCTCGGGCTTCTCTTTCGAAACGTTGGCGCGCTTCCTCGTCATGAAAATACTCGTCCGAGAAGAATTTTAGAGCGACCTCCCGGCCCAGTCTCGTATCTTCAGCGCGGTATACGACTCCCATCCCGCCCCTTCCCACGACCTGGCATAACCGGTAGTGGGAGATCGTCTGCCCTGTCAGATCACCATCCATCATCCGGTTGCTGTTCACGAAATCCTCTTCTCGGAGCTTCCACGGACTAGTCGAATACTCTATCTAAGACTATCGAGAAGCCCAAAAGGTTTAGATGGCGACTTGGAAACGGAAGGCAAGCGGCTCGCCTGCCAGGTCGGCTGAAGATGCGGGGGTGTTTTTGCGACCGGAGGGGTTCCCGGAGACAACCCGGAGGGTTGTCGTACTCAGGGAGGCTGGCTGAAGATGCGGGGGTGTTCTTGCAAGCGGAGGGGTTGCCCAGAGACAACCCGGAGGGTTGTCGTACTCAGGGAGGCTGGCTGAAGATGCGGGGGTGTTCTTGCAAGCGGGTGGGTTCCAGAGACAACCCGGAGGGTTGTCGTTATAGTGCCCCCCTTAGGAAGTGAGACACCTGTTAGGGTAAGAATGAGAACTGGATGGGAACTGGCGGAGGTTGCAGGCCGGAGCCAGTTCCCATCCGCCAAACCGGGAGAAAGAAATGCCCAAGGTGTCGAAGTTCACGAAGGAACAGAAACTGGAGATCGCACTGGAGTTGATCTCAGGAAAGCTGTCCCATGCGGAGGTGTGCCGGAAACATGGGATTAGCGCCACCTACGCCTACAAGCTCAAGGATCGTGCCCTGGAGTTGCTGCGACAGGGAATCGATCATGCGGTGGAGAAGCCGAGCGGTCGGGAGAAGGAACTGGAGCAGCGAGTGGGAGAGCTGGAACAGCTGGCCGGCGACCAGGCCTTGACGATCCGGGCTCTAAAAAAAACGAAAGGCTGGAGCTAGCGGTTGTGGGAGTTCGACAGGAGGCGGGATTGAGCGTGCGTCGCCTGGCGTGCAGTTTTCAGCTGCCTGCCGCTCGGGTGGGGCGCTGGATCGGGCCGCGAAAGCAGAGTAAAGCCCCACGAAGGAGTTGCCCGGTCAGCGGCGATTCGGAGCTTCGGCAGGCGGTTGAGCAACTGTGTCTGGAAGAACGCTATCAGGGTTACGGCTATCGACGGATCTGGGCGTTGTTGCGGCGCCGCGGTTGGACCGTGAATCGCAAGACGGTGTTTCGCATCATGCGGGAGAAGGGGTGGTCACGGCCGAAGGTGTGGCATCGGCCCTACCGGCCCAAGCGGGTGGAGAAGATGGCCCCCAGCCGGGTCGATGAGTCGTGGCAGATCGACATGACGAGTTTCCAGTTGGCTGATCTGACGCCGTTGTTTCTAGTCGTGGTCACGGACTGTTTTACGCGGGAGATTGTCGGCTGGACACTGGACCGACGCTGCCGGGCCGCCGAGTGGGTCAGTGCCGTCCGCATGGCACTGGAGCGACGAGGCTGGCAGCAGCAAGGGGATCTGGCCAACCTGGTGTTGCGTTCCGACAACGGAGCTCAGCCCTGCTCGAAGCGCTTTGTGGAGTACTTGGCCAGCGTCGGGATCAGGGGACAATACACGGGATACAACGCGCCCGATGATAATGCGTTCGTTGAGCGTGTCATTCGGACGATCAAGGAAGAGGAAGTCTGGCTGAATCAATACGAAAGCTGGGCGGAGGCCCATCAGGCCATCGATGCTTATGTCCGTTTCTATAACGAAGAACGCATTCACTCGGCCCTCGATTATCGAACGCCGATGGAGTTCGCTCAGGAACAAGCATCCCTAAAAGCCGCCTAAAAGTGTCTTGCTTTCAGGGGGTCACTACGAGAGCGTTGGAGCGTTAGAGGGTTTGCGGGTTAGAGCGTTTGTGGGTTAGAGGGTTGGAGCGTTAGTGGGTTTGCGGGGATGCCGGCACTTGAACCTGTCTGCTGCTCGCCGTTAGGTGAACGGACTAACGGCCAGGAGCTGGCAGCCATTTCCCCCTTGACTCTTACCCGGGGTCGACTTAGGGTTGCGGAATCCGAGTGGTCACTTTCAGTTCCCGGATGGTTTTACCTTCCGAAAGGAGATTAGGAAACGATGAAACAGACACGCCGTGAATTCTTTAAAACGTCCGCTGTGGGGGCCGGAGTCCTTGCCGCTGCGAGTCGAAGCCGTGTGCTTGGAGCGAATGATCGAATCAATGTTGGAATCATCGGAGTGGGGGGAATGGGGATGGGCCATCTCCGCGCACTCGTCGAGCGGGCCGACGATTACAAGTGCAATGTGGTCGCCGTCTGCGATGTCTATCGTCGACGACTGAACCGGGCGAAGGAGATCTGCGGTGGAGACGGTTACGAAGACTATCGGGAGCTTCTCGCCCGACCCGACATCGACGCTGTCTGGATCGTCACGCCGGACCACTGGCACTCGAAGATGAGCATCGACGCCATGGCGGCCGGAAAGCATGTCTACTGCGAGAAGCCGATGACTTTGACAGTCGAGCAGGCCTTCGAGGTCCAGGCTGCGGTCAAGGAGTACGGCAAGGTGTTCCAGGTCGGCCCCAATCGCACGGCAGACGACCGCTTCTGGAAGGCCCAGGAGTTCATCAAGGCTGGGAAACTGGGAAAAGTCACCTGGGCTCAGGGTGGATACAACCGCAACGTGCGGGGCGGGGCCTTCAATGAATGGTTCCAGATCGATGAAACAGCCGGTCCGGACAAGACGGGCGACGACCACATTAACTGGGAGATGTGGCTGGGTACGGAATGGAAGCTCGCCCCGGAGATCAACTGGAATCCCGAACACTATTTTCGCTTCCGGAAATACTGGCCCTATAACGGTGGAGTTGCAACAGATCTGCTCTACCACATGCTGGCTCCCCTGTTGATCTCGATCGCTGGAAACAACGGCGAGTTCCCCCACCGGGTCAATGCCAATGGCGGACTGTACCTCCTGAAGGATGGCAGGGACATTCCCGATGTCTTTCTGATGAACATCGACTATTCCAGTGAATTCACGGTCAACCTGACGAGTGTTCTGACCAACAACACTCCGGTTCCAACGCGGATTTATGGCCAGTACGGAACGATCGATATCGATCCGGATGCCGATCGCGCCGGGCAGGTTGGCGGTGGTATCAAGGTTTCAGGAAACGGAGATTTCGTGAAGGAATTCCGTGAGAAGAACGGCGGCTACAGCCAGTTGACGATTCCGACGGATGAAAGGCCGGATTTGAGAGGAAACTTCCTCAACTGTATCCGCGACGGAGGAACCCCGTTCTGTAACGTCGATCTGGGTACCGCCACCATGGTTGGCATCAAGCTTGGTGTCGAGTCTTATCGGCAGAGCAAGACGATGATTTGGGATGCCGAGAACCGGAAGGTCGTGGGCTAGCTCCGGCAGGGTACTCCGGATGGGGAAAGCAAAGGCATCAAAGAGGTGACGACTCACTTCTACACCGGTCACTAAGCCATTGGAGTTTCCCATTTCCGGTGGTATAAGGAACGGAACAGGGCGGCGTGACAGGGATTTGAATCGCGCGGCTCAGCGAACTGGTCGGGCCAGTCGCGTTTAGTCGGTAAGATCGTATACTCAGTGTCTAACTTGGAAGGAGCCCTCAATCTATGAAGAAGTCTATTGTGTTGTTACTGGTCTTCACGTTCGCGGCCGCTACACTCATGGCCGGGAATGACGAAGTTGTCGGCAAATGGGACTGCGAGGCTGTTGTTGACATGACCTACCCGTTCGAATTGTCACTGACTGAAGCGGAAGGCAAACTCACTGGTTCCACGGCCAGCGACATGGGTTCGTCAGAGCTCACCCAGGCTGCCTTTTCGGAAGGAACGCTTACCTTCCAGATCGATAGCCCCGAAGTGGGTATCATCGATTTCGAGGCAAAACTGGTCGATGCCGTTCTGGATGGAAGCGTGGGCAACTCAATGTTCGAGGGTTCGCTGACCTGCAAGCGAAAAGAATAGGGAGGACTTGGATGAGAACTGTCAGTTGGATCATCTTGCTGATCGTCACGCTGCTCATGCTGCTAGGCAGTGCTGCCTCGCTGGGGATTGCCTACTTCGGCAGCTCAGACGCCGACGTAATCACCGGCACGACGAAGCTGTCCGATCTCGAGATCTCTGATGACGTCGCGCTGGCTCTCAGGGGAAGACGCGGCACGGCAGCGGCGCTCGGCCTCGGTTATGGCCTGTTGTTGCTCTTCGTCGTGATAGGGCCTTACCGCCAGGGTGCCGTCTGGGCCTGGTGGGCAATTCTCTGCGCCGGGGTCGCAGTCGGCGGTGGCATGCTTCTACGCCTGGTGTCACTCGGCATAGTGCAGGGAGCGACAACAGGTGGGGCAATGCTGCTCGTCATGATCCCCGCACTCCTCCTCGACATAAAGAGGATCAGCGGAGAGGCCAAAGGTGACGACAAGCCAGGCGACACCTAAAACGAGTATTTGAGAGCAATTTCGATTTCCCGGGCACGCCCGGCCCCTGAAATCACCCCAAAGGTGCGGGTTCCGAACACGCTGTCCGGGTTCTCGAAATTCGTGTGATTGAAAGCATTAAAGAACGCAAACCGGATCTCGAACCGGTGGTCATTCGAGAGTACGAAGTCCTTGATCAGGCTCATATCCCAGTTATGCAGCCCCGGACCCAGTAGAATGTTACGACCTGCGTTTCCAAATCCGTACGGTTCGGGATAGCCGAACGCTTCGGTGTCAAACCATCGATCGATCGATTGTTGCCCCCCCTCGAGGTTCCCGGTATTGAGCCGGTCGGGACGATCATTCGAGAGTCCGTCATTATTGGGATCTCCCGGCAGCAAGACGCTGAACACCTGTCCGCTCATGATTTCCGCGATACCCGAGAATCGCCAGCCTCCCAGTAGGAAGTCGACCGCGGGCACCTTTCCGAAGGCCCGGCCTTCTCCGAAGGGTAACTCCAGAATATAGTTGAATCGGAGCCGACGACTCCTCATCCCTTCACTGGGTGCCCATTCAGCCCGCAAGTCCCTCGGATTCGATGGGTAGTCATCGAAGCTGTCATTGAAAGCCCTGCGCCACTCAAACGCCACATCGAAGGTAAAGCCGTTCTCGAATCTGCGTCGAAGATCGGTCTGAAACTCGTAGAAGAGCGACGATCCTCCCCCGGTCACGATCGAGAAACGACCATACTCGCTATTCGGCCGACGCCGCTGAATCTCACCCGCCCCCGGCAGCGGTACATTTGCCGGAATAATCCGGACCTGATGAACCGACCGGCGTCCTCGATAGCTCAATTCCAGGTTCCAGTGATCGGTCAACTCATTCTGCAGCCGGATATCCCAATTCTGGCCATAGGGAGTGCTCAAGTCGCTGGAAATGTCCCGGATTGTCAATTCGGTTGGAGTTGCCGTCTCGAATGGCGAGCCCAGATCGAGGCCGACGCTGTCGATCGATGCCTCGGAACTCTGCTGATAGTAGTAGGGATAGTTCCGGCCCATGTAATTCTCATAGAGCCAGGATGCGATCGGTTCGTAGTAGATCCCGTAGGAGGCCCTGAGAACGATCCTGCCGCTCCCAAAGGGACGATAAGCCAACCCGATCCGGGGTGCAAAGTCGTTGCGGTCCGGCTCCACCACCGTCGGGACAAAGGACTGACCCAATTCGGAATTCCCGCTGCCCAGATCGACGAGTCCGCCGTCTGGCGGAGGCTCAAAAAGTAGGGGCCGAAAGACCGAGATATTTCCCCGAGTCGAGCGAAAGGGCCCATAGTAATGATAGGCCAGGCCAAGTGTCAGGGTAAGACGCTCGTGAATCCGCCACTCATCGCTGATACCCAGTTCAAATTCCCGGCTTCGCAGATCCTGCCGGGAAGTCCCCAGGGCTCGCGTCGCCTCGTCGGCCCGCCCCAGCAGGAAGTCGGCAAAGGCCTGACCCGAGTAGGCACCACTGAAACTGAACTCACCTCGTTCCAGACTGTTCGAGCGGCTGTCATTCAACTGCCGGAAA
>CP070717.1:4436392-4445061 GCA_020350445.1 Acidobacteriota bacterium
AGCCAGCGGTGGAGATAATCGAGTCCCCTGCCCTCTTCGACCCTGGAAAGCCGGGCCCTGAGCTCCTCGGATTTCCCGGGTCCATCAAACACGCCGTAGAGTAGCGCAGACAAGTAGAGTCCGGTCCCCCCGACGACGATTGGGACCTTTCCCCGCCCGGTGATCTCGCTGCAGATATCACGAGCTTCCGCCATATAGGTTCCGGCACTGAAGTATTCATCGGGGTTGATTCGATCGTACAAATGGTGTGGAACGGCCTCCTGCTCTTCCTGGCTCGGCTTGGCGGTTCCCAGGTCCATTTCGCGGATCAGCTGCATCGAATCGCAGTTGACGATCTCGCCCTGGAGAGCGCGAGCCGCGCCGAGAGCCAGGCTGCTCTTCCCGGAAGATGTCGGCCCAGCGATAATCAGCAGCAGAGGTTGCTCGGAGTGACTCACAGGGGAAGGTTATCAGTTGGATCCGCCGAATTCGAGTTCAGTTTTTTCCCTGAAAAAGGGGCACCAACTCGAGGTCATCCGCGCGTAGAGGACTACCGGCTCCACTGTTCGATCTGGATTCCATCGTAGTAGTGTTTCAGGATCTGCTCGTAGTCCCAGCCCTCCCGCGCGTAGTGCACGGCACCAACCTGACACATCCCGACGCCATGCCCCCAACCGCGCCCGCTTACATCGAGACGGGTGATGAAGCCTTCTTCATCCAGATCGGCTTCGAAGTTGAGGATCAGGTTGCTGCGCAGGCCAAGGGCAAAGCGAATGTCATTGCCCTTCAACTCGACCGATCCATCCTCTCCGGTGAAACGCATCTTGACGATCCGGTCCGATACTCCCCTTCCCAGCGGTTCGAGCGACAGCAAACGGCCCACACCGGCATACTGATCGAGACTCGACTGAATCGAGGAGACATCGATCGATTCCTGCCAGTTGTAGTAGGGGCTCTCCTGATCGGAGCACAGGGCCCCGCCCTTCAGATAAGAGATCGGCCCGCCCTTGAAGATCAGGCTGAAATCCTCGGTCTCTCCGCCGCAGGTCGACGAATAGAGCGCCAGGATCGGCTCCCCCTCATAGATGGCGACTTCCCTGTCGGTTTCGGCAATCGCCTCGTCCGACAGTCCGATCTCTGTAGCGATCCCGTCATAGACCTGGGACCTGCTGTCCCTATAGAGGTCAAAACCGTAGCGGACCCAGGTTCCCAGTCCAGCGACCGCGAAGGTCCGTGCCGCGACAGCCTGCGCCTTGAGAGCTTCCACTTCGGGGAATTTCTTTGGCCCCAGTTCCCGGGGGACCACGCTCCTGAGATACTGTTCGACTTCGACTTCATTGACGATGACCGGGACGCCAACAGGATTGACGAATACCTCGAAGATGCCGCGGTAGGGGCGGCCATTCAAAGCCAGGCAACAGCCGGCCGCAGCTTCGAGCCGAAACCCGGAACCGCGCCGGAGCAGCTGTCGTTCTCCGGCCTCTTCGCTGAAAAGTCCGACCTCGTCATTCCCTGCAAAGGTCACAATAACCTTCCCGTCCCCAAGTCCCAGGCCTTCCCGGCTTCCGTCGATGACTGCCTCTGAGAAATTCTCAGCCAAGAGAATCCGGATCTTCACCGGAGGCTTTTCAACCACGGCAGGTGGAGGCGCGGGCAGCGGCGGTGGGGGAATGGTGGTCGATCGCCGATCCTTCCCCGAACAGGAACTGAAGATCAATGAGCAGCTGATCAAAAACAGGGCGGTTCCAATCCAGCGCATACCTTTGGCAAACGCCTGAATCCTTTCAACCCGCACCTCTTTCCCATCAACCGAAAACACACTCATCCGCTGATAGTCTACGCACAGCGTATGACCCGATTCGCAACCGCACGACAATTGCCTGCGGCGGCCTGGGGCAGCCTGAGGCCTGGGGCCTGGGGCGTGGGGCCGGAGATGGGTACGACAACCCTCTGGGTTGTCTCTGGCGAGTTCGAATCCGTCTAAGAGACAAGCTGGAAGCTTGTCGTACGACAACCCTCTGGGTTGTCTCTGGCGAGTCCGAATCCGTCTAAGAGACAAGCTGGAAGCTTGTCGTACGTTGAGGGATTTGTTCTACCTTGGGGACATTGGTTGGAGGATCTGGAGGGCGACTTCGAGGCATTTTCGGCCTTGCTGGCCGTCGCAGTTTGGCAGCCCGGACTGGCCATTGATTCCGGCCAGGAAGCTTGCCAACTCGAGAGCGAGCGGTTCTCCCTCCTGGACCTCGGGCTGACGGGCAAGGATCTGCGGAAGACCGGTCTCGGTTGACAGGCTGTACATCTCAATCGAACGGTTGTTGAAGTCGATCGAAATGTAATCGCTCGGCTGGAAGAGCCGGAGCTTTCTGACTTTATCCCGGGAAACCCGGCTGGCGGTGATATTGGCCACGCAGCCATTGGCGAATTCGAGCCGGGCGTTGGCAATATCGACCTTTGGTGTAAGTACGGGGATACCGACAGCACGAACATCGACGAGTTCATCAGCAACCATTGAAAGCACCAGGTCGAGGTCATGGATCATGAGATCGAGGACGACATCGATATCGAGACTTCGCCGCACGAAGACACCCAACCGGTGTGCCTCGAAAAACTGGGGAGTCGTGATATAGGGCCTGACCGCTGCTGTGACCGGGTTAAAACGCTCGGTGTGGCCGACATTCAGCACGGCATTCCCCTGTGCGGCCGCATCGATCAACTGGTCGGCTTCGGCCAGGGTCGAAGCGATCGGTTTTTCCACCAGGACATGGATACCCCGCCTGAGGAACTCCACCCCAATGGCGGCATGCGCTTCAGTTGGAACGGCGAGGCTGATCGCCTGAACCTTGTCGAACAGGTCTCGATAGTCAGCCGTTGCGGGACAGCCCAGGCGCAGGCCGATTTCGCTGGCGCGCTCTCCATTCTGATCGGCGACGCCCACCAGGTTCGCGTGCTCCAATTCTGAGTAGATCCGTGCATGATGCTGACCCAGTGATCCAACTCCCACCACACCTACTGCCAGAGGTTGCATAATCAGACTCCAACAATTGCGATCCCAGAGGCGGAGGCCTCCCGAAGCAGTTCTTCCTTGTCAATCATGAGGGTTTTCCCGGCATCGATCGCGAGGGCAGACACGTTGCACTCTCTCAAAACCTCGAGCGTTCGCATACCGGTGACGGGAACGTCGTAGCGCATCTCCTGGTTGGGCCGACTGACCTTGACCACGGTCAGACGCTCGCCCTGAACCAGTTCAGCGGCCCGTCGAATGGTGGCATCTGTCCCTTCCATTGCTTCGACGGCAACAACGGCCTGGTCCTTGACCACGATGGTCTGTCCGAGGTCGAGCCGAGCGATCTCGCGGGCGACGGGATGTCCATAGGCAATATCCGCATCCTCCTGTTCGGTCAGTTCCCTTCCCGTCATACAGCCCTTCTCGGCGAGCAGGCGCTGAAGATAGACCGTGGAATCGATGAAACGGATCCCCTCTTCTTCCAGGAAGTCGATTATGCCGCCGATGAGTGATCCGGTATCCCGTTTCTTCAGACTCGAGAGGAAGCGGATCATTTGCCAGTCCGGCAGGTGTTTGATCTGCGAAAAAGGGGATTTTGAGCCGGGGGCGAAGATGCGAACATGTTTGACTTGACCGACCATGACGGCCTGGCTGACGCCTTCCGACTTGAAGGCTTTCAGCAGCTTTCCCAACTGCCCCAGGCCGATCCAATGGACTGAGACATCACATCCCGGCCTTCGGACCCAGTCATCGACTTCCGGTTCGGTTTCTTCCTTGATGGCGGCTACGGTTACCGCGACGCCGGCCGTGGTAGCTTCTTCGAGAACGAGGAGGGGGAGAGGGCCGTTTCCGGCGACGAGCCCGAGACGTCGAATCTCCTCGGAATGCCCACGATCCGCTTCACTCAACCTCTTCGTATCCTTTCGCTCCGTTGAACGAACGGGCCCACGGTTTCAGGTATTCGCCAGCAATGCTGCGCGTCGCGCCTAGCGAATGAACCCGCGTTCAGATGATTCGAGAAACTCGATCAGAACTCGGACGCCGTCCGTCGTGACGCCACCTTCACGCACCTGGCTGATCGCTTCAGTCAGCCTCAGACCTTTTCGGAAGATCGTACGGTAAGCTTTATTCAGCGCCTCGACTTCTTCCTTGCTGAACCCCTTGCGTTCCAGCCCGATCGAATTCACTCCGTAGGTCTTGGCATCGTTGCGAATTCCGACGGTCTTCAGGAAAGGTACAACGTCACGGGTGACAACACTGTAGCCACCGATGAAGGCGTGAACTCCAACCCGGCAAAACTGGTGGACCCCGCAGAAGGCTCCCACCGTAGAATCGGAAGCCACTTCCACATGTCCGGCCAGGGTTGCGGCATTCGCCAGGATAACCCGGTCACCAACGTGACAATCGTGGGCGATATGGACCTGCGTCATCAAGAGGTTATCGCTGCCCAGGGTGGTGCGAGCGCCACCGCCAACGGTTCCCCGATTGATCGTGACGAATTCTCGGATCTTGTTGCGATCGCCGATAAAGAGGAACGTGTCTTCCCCGGCGAACTTAAGATCCTGGGGATCGGTGCCGACCGAAGCCTGCCCATAGATCTGATTCCCCTGCCCGATCACGGTAGGCCCTTCAATCCTGCACTGCGGCCCAATGACGGTTCCGGCCCCAATCTCGACGCGATCTCCGATGATGCTGTAGGCACCGACCCTGACATCATCGGCCAACCGTGCTTCAGGAGAGATAATTGCAGTTGGATGGACCCTTTCAGGGTCGAAGCGCTTCATGTTCAAAGACCTTTCCCAACCTCAGGAAGAGACGCTGTCGCGATCGACAAGGGAGAACATGATTTCGGCTTCAGCGACCACAACGCCGTCCACATAAGCCTTTCCCTCGAGCCGTCCGACACGGCTCTTGATCCGCTTGGCGATCATCTCGATCCTCAACTGATCTCCCGGACGAACCGGTCTGCGAAACCGAGCGTTCTCTATTCCCATGAAAAACACGAGTTTCTCGTGCCGATTCGGCAGCGTCTTGAAGACGAGGACGCCACCGGCCTGAGCCATGGCTTCGACGATCAGGACTCCGGGCATAATCGGGACCCCCGGGAAATGTCCCTGGAAGAACGGTTCGTTCATCGTTACGTTTTTCAAGGCAACGATGCGCTCCAACTCTTCGAATTCGATCACTCGATCGATCAATAGGAAGGGATAGCGATGGGGGAGGAACCCCATGATGTCCTGGATGTTAAAGATCTCCTGATTCTTTTCCATGAGCTTCTCTTTCGTGCTGTCTCTTTCCGCCTCCTGTGGTCCGCAAAAGCAAAGGGGACCTGCCACTGGCAGGCCCCTTGTTCTCTCTCCACAGAAACTGAGTCGAAGACCCGTCCAGCGCATTCGGGCGATTTTCGGCCATCAAAGGCCGCAATTCCGCCGCTGAATCGCTCTTCGTGTCTAAACGTGCAGGCTACGGTCCCGCAGGTGCCGCCGGCGCAGCGACCGGATTCTTCTGGTCGTAGATCTGGATAATGGTCCCGGTGATATTAAGCGTTTCCGCATAAAACGGCATGGAAGGAGAATCCAAGAACACTGCCCCATAACCGTTTTGCTCAGCGTACTCTGCAATGACGGCCCGAATCTTCTGACTCATCTTGTTCAGCAACTGGTTCTGCCGCTGAGTGGCCTCGAGTTCCAGATCCTCCTGGGCGCGTCGGAGCGTTCGCTCCTTTTCACTAATCTGCCGCTGCATTTCCGCCGCAGTATCCGGATTCAGCATGCGCATCTGGCTGTTGTACGTCTTCTTGAGATCTTCCAGCTCAGCATTCTGCCCGCCCAATTCAGATCGCGTACTGCTAACGTACTGCTCCATCGCTGCGAGTTCTGCCTTCCCTTCGGCAGTTCCCTGCAAGATCTCTGTCGTATTGACAAAGGCGATCTTGGTCGCGATTTCCTGTGCTACAGCGGCACCGGAGAACAGCACCAGCGTCAGCAAAAGAAGTACTGAAGTCATCCTAGTAATCTTCATTTTCCTTTCCTAACTCTCCTTGGGGCTGAATCGCCTACTGCGCGGGTGCGGGGGTTGCAGCTGCCGTGCCGCTTCCCGGATGCTTCTCGTTGTAGATCACGATGATCTGCTGAGTGACATCCAGAGCCGGGGAAACATACGCCTGCGTGTTGTCGCGCATGAAGATGGCCACATAAGAATTCTGCTGGGCGAACTCTTCGATCACAGCCTGCACCTTGGCACTCATTCCCTGCAGCATTGCATTCTGCCGCTGGTTGAAATCGGCCTGGGTGTCTTCTTCAAAGCGCTGAAGCTCGCGCTGTTTCACCTGGATATTGCGCTCCATCGTCATGAGAGCATCCGAATTGAGGGTTCTCTGCTTGGTCTGAAAATCAGACTGGAGATCCGACAGTTCCTTGTTACGGGCTTCAAACTCGGTCCGCTTCGAGGCCATAAACTGGTCGAGTCGCTCCAAACCCTCTTTACCTTCGTTGGTTCCATAAAGCACTTCCTGGCTGTTGACGAAACCAATCTTCGCTCCGCCCTGAGCCAGGGCAATACCCGAAAAAGCCAAAAGCATCACGAGTGATGCCAGAGTAATCCGGCTGATCCTATTCATCCTCTTTCCACAGCTCCTTTTTCGTACTTACTAGAAATTATAGCCAACAGAGAACTTGACATTCGTATCAGGCTCTCTGAGCGGGAGTCTGACTCCGCCATAAACAATATCGGTATCCAATCTCAACGGATTGTACGCGAAAATCAATCGGAATGGCTGATTAATCATGGGCAACAGGAACTGAATTTCCGCGCCTGTAGACATTCTCCAGACCCAGTTCGTGTTTTCCAGGGGATCAACATAGGTACTCGGTCCGAACAGCAGGAGGCGCTTCTCATTCATGATTGCTGAGGTTCCGAAATCAGCAAAGCCGACCAGGTGGACCGGTCCTACAAGAACCATTCGGTATTCAGCCGTTGCCAGCAAACTGGTATCACCACCAACAGGAATGATCCGCTCCGAAATATTCGGCAAACCGGTTCCCGGACTGATCAACGGGTTTCCATTGGCATCGAGCCGTGGAACCCGGGTAAAAGCCCAGGGACTCACCGAGCGGATATCAAACCCACGCAGATCGAACTCACCTCCACCGAAGGAACGTTCAAAGAACGGTGGTGACATCGGCGCACCCGAAGGCAGCGTGCCGTAGGGGAAGATGTAGACCCCGCGGAACCGGAACGCAAAGGTGTTCCGCCCGCCGCTCATGATCGTATCGGGACGGAAGTGCTGGTACTCGACGTAGGGCCGAATAATGTTGAATGTTCCGCCGAGAACACCACCCGAAACGGGCAGTTCCACCGTCAACTGCGAACCCTGGGTCGCGTTGAAATAGGCGTTCTTGGAATTGTAGACGTAGGTGGGTGTTACCTCACTTCGAATGATCCCTTCACGGGCGTCCTCGAGACTTCCGCCGGGAGTGAATCCCACCAACTGATTGAGCGCGTAGTCCTGATAGATATCGGCGATATCGGTGATCCGGATATTCTGCAGCGTATAGCGGAGACCACCGCGGGTCCAACGACCCAATGGATAGCTTCCCGAGAGCGTGAACCCGGTACTGCGGCGAGTGTACAGTTCGATGCTCTGATCGGGGGCAATCAGGCCAAAAAAGGCCGTATAGGTATCGAAGCGATATCGCTGGCTGAAGATCGACAACCCCATCGAGATCCGCGTATCGAGGAAGTACGGCTGCGTGTAACCGATTCTGAAGTTGGAACTCCGGGTTCCGGCCAAAGCCTGGACATCGATCCGTTCGCCACGTCCACGGAAGTTATTGGTCGAATAGTTGACCCCGAAGAAGCTTCCACTGATTCCGCTGACACCACCGGTGACACCGATCGACTGCTGGCTCCGCTCTTTGACCTTGACGAGGAGATCGACTTCACCTTCATCCGGTTTCTTGATGACGTCGTAATCTTTCTCTTCGATCTGCTCAAAGAAGCCCAACTGGTTCAACCGACGGATCGAGATATCGAGCAACTGGCCGTTGAACTCCATCTGCTCTTCAATCAGCATCTCCCGTCGCAGGACCTTGTCGCGTGTCTTCGTATTCCCGGCAAAATTGATCTGGTTGATGATGTAGCGCTTGCCTTCGGTGACGTTGATCTTGACATCAACCGTCTTCTTCTCCATGTCGGGATTGATCTCGGGCCGGGCATCCATATCGAGATAGCCGAGTGTGGAGTAGAGTTCCTTGAGCTTGTCGGTCGAGTCTCTCAGGCCGGTGTAGTTGACCACATCGCCTTCCCGCACGGCGAAGCTGCGCAGCACGATTTCCCGATCGAAGGTTTCGACACCGATGACTTCGAAACCGCTGACGCGGTACTGCTCTCCCTCTTCAATCGGAATCGTAATGTAGTACTGCTGCTTGGTCTTCCGGAAGCCGATCAGCGGTCCCCGGGGGCCTTCGACGATTTCCACCTCGGGTTCACC
Source organism: Acidobacteriota bacterium (assembly GCA_020350445.1). Classification (GTDB taxonomy): domain Bacteria; phylum Acidobacteriota; class UBA6911; order RPQK01; family JAPXNP01. The sequence continues at coordinate 4,444,867 of CP070717.1, forward strand.
CGCCTTGGCCATGATGTAACCCACCTCACGGTATTTGTTCAGCAGGTTGACCTGGATATCGTACTCCAGCTTGTCGGGAATGAACTTGTCCATTCCCTTGAACATCGTGATCGGACCACGTTCCTTATTGAGTTCGAGCGCAGCCTCGAGAACTTCGTCCTCGATAACCGTATTGCCGGCAAATTCGATACTTCC
>CP070717.1:4445161-4475225 GCA_020350445.1 Acidobacteriota bacterium
CAATGCTTCCTGCAAAACACTATTGTATTGTTCATACTCCTCTGCGTTGAGAAGAGGTTTAAGTTTTGGCTCCAGTCTCAGCTTTCCCATCTCTGTTTACCTCCGCAAATATCTCTTATACTCACACAAGTTAGGTTACTCACTAAAGTATAACAGTATAGTTGAATGGGACAATTAAGAAAACAGGGATGGGAGCATGCGGATAGCGTTGTTTACTTAGGCCTACTACACTTTGTACTGCTCTAATATTAGATTCGCTAGCTTTATGCAGCGACCTTCTTGAGTAGCCGTGCGGGGAGAGTAATGGCGGCCCAGAACAGATCGAGTACTGCTCCTACTGCAATTCCGAGTAGCCTGAAGGGCAGTAGCAAGAGCCAGACGATCGGATAGAGGATCAAGGCTAGAATGGCGACAGGCCAGCAGAAAACAAACAAGATGCACCAAAGCAGGAATGCAATCATTTCAGACTCTCCTTATCTCACTACAGAACCCGATTAACATGGTTCCATCTGCTTTAAATAACGTAGAATGAATCTGTTTTGTTCAATCCTGTTTGCGATGCATTAGGGTATTTTTCGGGTACGATACCTCGAAGGGCGCTTTGAGGTAGGATGGGTTGGCATTGAGATTCCTCTGGACACTTGTATTGGCAACTTCGATTCTTGCTGGGGCTTCCTGTCGGTCGGGAGAAGAATCCCGTTCCCGATCACCAAATGTCGTCTATGTGAGTGCGGCTGCATCTCTTCAGTTTGCGCTACCCCGGATTGCCCAACTCTTCGAAGAGGAGTCCGGAAGGCAGGTGATCCTTTCCTTTGGCGCATCGGGTTCAATTTCCCAACAGATCCGAGAGGGAGCGCCCATTGATCTGTTCTGCTCCGCCGATCAAGCTTGGATTCAAGAACTCGAGTCCGCCGGGCTGTTGAGAGAAAGCTCGGTCGAGTGTTATGCCATGGGAATCCTCGTCCTCGCCTACCCGCCAGATGCACCGGGAAGGCTCGATTCGTTCGAACAGTTGGCGAAGGTACAACTGGAGCGACTGGGGGTTTCCAACCCACTCCTCTCACCGTATGGAAGCGCCGCCAGGGATGCGCTTGTGAAGCTGGGGTGCTGGGATGACCTGGAGGATCGAGTCGTATATGGTGAGAACGTGGGCCACATCCTGGCCTATGTTGAACAGGGGAACGTGGACTTTGGCTTTCTCCCGCTCTCGCTGGCGAAAGCACGGAAGCTTCCCTACCGGGTTGTCCCTCCCCGGTTCTACTCACCGATCCGGCAGTACCTGGGAGTTCCCGTCTCAGGTGAGAACCCAGCTGGGGGAGAGGATTTTGCCCGATTTCTGGCTGGAGCCCACGCGCAGGCGGTGCTGACCGAGTTGGGTTTTGGCCCTCCGAACGAATTGCCCGGGGGTGCATCGGGAGCGGCTGTGGCAGAATAACCGCGAACAGGGAACGGGGATTTGCCGGGCTGGAGTTGGATTCCCCCGGCAGGGTAAGGAGAACTGAATTGGCTTTTACAGGTGCAGTGCTCGTGTCGCTGAAGGTGACGCTGATGGCTGCCTGTCTGATTCTCGTTGCCGGGTTGCCCCTTGCTGTGTACCTGGCCCGGGCGCAGACCCGCTTGAAGTACTTTCTACAGATCTCCCTCCTCTTCCCGATGCTGCTTCCGCCGACGGTCGTCGGCTACCTCCTGCTGATTATGCTGGGCAATGGATCGCCCGTTGTGGAAGTGCTGGGTCTGCGACTGTTGTTTACGCCTTACGGCGCAGCCCTGGCCGGTGCGGTATCCGGATTACCCTTGATGGTGCTGACGGCTGCTTCAGCGATTGGATCGGTCGACCGCAGGTTGGAGGATGTGGCGCGGACGCTGGGGGCCTCTGAGCTCCAGGTCTTTTGGGATGTGACACTTCCGTTATCGGGTAAGGGGATCGCCGCCGGAATGTTGCTGGCGGTGGCTCGGGCCACCGGCGAGTTTGGGGCGACACTGATGGTCTCGGGAAGTATTCCGGGGCGAACCCGAACGCTGTCAATAGCCCTCTACGAGGCGATTCAGTTGGGTGACCAGACCACAGCTTTTGGAATTGTGCTGGTCCTGACCGGACTAATTGTGATCGTTGTGGCTTTGCTGAGGATACTCGAAGGGCAGGGGCTTCCATGGAAAGCTTGAGCCTGCAGATTCAGAAATCCTTTCCAGGCTTCCGCCTCGATGTGAAACTGGAGGTTGGGACAGGTATTCACGCTCTCTTTGGTCCATCGGGTGTCGGAAAGACTCAGACCCTCGAGTGCATTTCGGGACTGACCCGGCCGGATCGTGGATTGATCCGCCTGGGAGAGCGAGTTCTCTTCCGTGAGCTTCCGGGCCAGCCCAGGATCGATCTCAAGCCGCGATCGAGACAGATCGGCTACGTGGTGCAGGATGGCGCGCTGTTCCCGCATAAGACGCTGCTCGAGAATGTCTGTTACCCCCTGGAGAAGAGGGGTCTCGAGCCCCTTGACAAGGCCCGAAGCCTGCTCAGTGAAATGGGGCTGGGACATTTGGGAAACCGGCTTCCCTCTGAAGTTTCCGGAGGCCAGAAGCGGCGAGCCGCTATCGCTCGAGCACTGGCCTTTGAACCTTCCCTGTTGCTGCTCGACGAACCGTTCGTCCACCTCGATCAGGTTGTACTGACGAAACTGATGAATGATCTCGCACAAACCGTTAGCCACCACCGGATCATTACACTCCTCGTCACACATGATCTTGATGTGGCAGCCCGAATCGCCGAGACGATCTGGTTGATGGATCGCGGGGAGATCATCCAGTCGGGTACGACTTCGGATGTCCTGTTCAAACCGGCAACCGGAGAGATCGCCCGCCTGCTTGGGAATGTGAATCTACTCGAGGGGAGTGTCCTGGACGAGCGATCCGGTGTTTGGCGGGTCAGAACCTCCGAAATTGTCTGGCAGGTGCCCCATATGGGGAACCTGGAGAGGGGGCAGAAGGTCGAACTCATGATCCGTACCGGTGCGGTTAAGATCGTCAAGCCGGGAGTTGAACTGCCCACCAGCCTCGGCCTGAATCTCCAGCAGGCAACGGTCCAGAGTGTCGACAAACGGCCAGACCTTTCTTTTGTCGTTTTTGATCTGTTGGAGGGGCTATCTCTGACAGGTCGCGTCCCTACCGATAGTTGGGACCGGACCGGTCTGAGAGCGGGAGCGAGGTGTCAGATAGCGGTTTCAATTGACGGTCTGGCCCTTTTCGAACCGTCGGCTCTGACCTGATCTCGAACCCTCGTCATCCGTTCCCTCAGTGGCACTGCATGCAGGGATTGAAGCGTGGCATGTGGCACTGACGGCACCACTGGCTGTCGTGGCTGCCCTCCTCGGCCGAGTGGTCATCGAAAAACGTCTCTGTCATGTGACTGACAGGACGTCTGTAAGGCTCGTCCGGGTGGCAGGTCACACAGTCCTTCATCGGATCGGAGTCCGTCTGGTGGCAGACCATGCAGTCCGACATTCGTGGGTAGTTCTGCGGTCCTCCGAATTCGGCGTTTTCCATCCCGCGATGGCAGCCGGTGCAGTTTCTCTCGGGCCGAATCAGTGCAGCCAGCTCAATGAATCCGGATTCCGGATAAGTGCCATCATCCAGCGCCTGCTTCAGGGTGGAAGGGAGATCGGGTATGGCCGCATGGAGTTCATGATTGAACTGGACCGGATGCTGCTCAATTACCAGCGCATGTGCCGATTCTGGCATGGGATGGCAGGTCAGGCACCGGCTGGACTCCTGCACTTCGTGACAGATGGCGCAGGTCTCCTTGCTTGGGAGCAGGCTGTCCGTTGACTGACTGCTCTCAGTCGCCCGGCTGTGGCAGAAGGTACACTCGAGATCGAGTGCCTTGAGGTGCCGGGAATGAGAAAAGTACAGGTTGAGTTCTGCGATTCGCTGGGTATCGAACTCCTGGCCGAGGAGCGGGCCAGCCATCCAACAGATGCCCAGCCCCAGGATCAACAGTTTCGAAGGTACGTTCATCAGGAGCCAGCGTACCAGATTCGCCAGATCTTTCGACCTCCATCATCTGAAACCAGGAGAGAGCCGTCGGGGAGCTGCAGGATTCCGACTGGACGGCCCCACACCTCTTTCTCGGAGGGAGAGAGCATCCAACCCGTGAGGAAGTTCTCGGGTCCTGCGGTCGGTCGGCCATCTTTGAAGGGGACAAAGGTCACACTGTAGCCGGTTCTCTCAGCCCGGTTCCATGATCCGTGGTAGGCGAGGAAGACACCGCCGTGGTACTTCTCCGGGAAGGCGGTATGGGTGTAGAACTCGACATCGAGCACGGCGGAATGGGACTGGATCAAAAACTCGGGCTTGCGTGTTTTCTCAACGAGATCCGGGCGCTCACCTTCTCTTCGAGGGTCTTCGTTCGGACCGATGTAGGCGTAGGGCCAGCCAAAGAATTCACCGCGGTTCACCGTCGTGAAGTAGTCAGGAACCAGTTCGTCTCCGAGGGCATCTCGCTCCTGGACTGCGGCCCAGAGTTGATCAGTGCCCGGATAGAAATCCATTCCGATGACATTTCGCAGACCTTCAGCAAAGATCTCGTGCCCCGATCCATACGGATTGTAGACGTTGATCGCCGCGCGCTTCGGATCTTCGCCGGCATCGACATTCGAAGCAGATCCGACCGAGACATACATCTTCTCCCCGGCGCTGTCGAACACGATCGAACGGGTCCAGTGACCCTTCTCGAATTCCGGCCAGCTCACCACGACTTCGCCATCGCCCGCAACCGTCATCGTTTGAGCATCATACTTCCAGCGCTTCACTTCGACCGTACCCGCAATGTAGATGTAGTCCTTCCAGAAGGCGATCCCGTATGGCCGGTACATTCCTGAAATGAGCTCGTGGCGGGTCTCCGCCGTTCCATCGTGATCCTTATCCTGAAGGACCCAGACCTTTCCTTCATTTGCCGAGTCCGAAAGGATGATCTCATTGCCCGGACCGAGCAGCATGTACCTCGGTCGTTCGAAGTCCTCTGCCCAAACCTCAATCTTGAAACCCTCGGGGAGGGCCAGGCTGGCGTCTTCAGGGCGATCGATGACCCGCGGACTGTTGCGGGCATGGGGAGTGGCGTAAGGTTCCGGCAGCGTGATGTCGTTAACCGGATTCTGAGCCGTGCCAACGGTGATGGACCCGATGACTCCCAGGAACAGAACGAGGGAAGGGAAGCGAAATTGACGATTCATTTAACTTGGCTCCTTATTATGCTGCGACTGTTAAGTTCGGAGAGTTTACTTGGAAGGGAGGCTTGAAATCAAACGACTTGCCTCGCGGGGGCCCAGATCTTATATCAAGCCCATGAATGCAAATCGGTTTACTGAAAAGGTTCGCGAGGCTCTGAGTTCGGCCCAGAAGATTGCCTACGAGACTCGGAACACTGAAATAGATGTTGAGCACCTCTTGATGGCCCTGCTTCTCCAGGAGAACGGGTTGGCGATATCGATCCTGAACAAGGCTGAAGTGGACCGGGCCGGCCTGGCCGTCCAGTTGGAGAAGAGTCTGAAGAAACTGCCCCGATTCTCGGGCCCTGGAGAGGATTCGCAGCAGATCTATCTCTCCGGTCGGCTCAATCGGCTGTTATCCAGGGCCGAGGATGAGGCCCGCAAGTTGAAGGACGAGTACATTTCGGTGGAGCACCTCCTGCTGGCTTTGACTCAAGACCAGGGTGAAGCTGGCCGGCTTCTGCGCGAATCGGGACTGAGCCGGGAACAGTTGATGCTCGCCCTCCAGGATGTTCGCGGGAGTCAGCGCGTGACCAGCGATAATCCTGAATCGACTTACGAGGCGCTGGAGAAGTACGGGCGTGATCTGACCCAGTCGGCCTCTTCCGGGAAGCTGGACCCGGTCATCGGCCGTGACGATGAGATCCGGCGGGTGATGCAGGTGCTTTCGCGACGGACCAAGAATAACCCAGTCCTGATTGGTGATCCCGGAGTCGGAAAGACGGCGATTGTTGAAGGACTGGCTCAGCGGATTGTTCGAGGTGATGTGCCGGAAGGACTGAAGGGAAAACGTGTCGTTTCCCTCGATATGGGTGCCCTGATTGCCGGGGCGAAATTCCGGGGTGAATTCGAAGAGCGTCTCAAGGCGGTGTTAAAGGAAGTCCAGAACTCCGACGGCGAGATCATCCTCTTTATCGATGAGCTGCACACGGTCGTTGGGGCTGGGAAAGCGGAAGGGGCCATGGATGCCGGTAACCTTCTCAAGCCGATGCTGGCTCGAGGCGAACTGCACTGTATCGGTGCCACCACGCTGGATGAGTACCGGAAGTTCATCGAAAAGGACAAGGCTCTGGAACGACGGTTTCAGACGGTCTTGGTATGTCAACCCGGTGTCGAGGACACGATCTCCATCCTCCGGGGACTCAAGGAGCGCTATGAAGTGCACCACGGAGTTCGGATCAAGGACTCGGCGCTCGTCGCGGCCGCGACCCTCTCGGATCGATATATTTCTGATCGTTTCCTCCCCGACACGGCGATCGACCTGGTGGATGAAGCGGCAGCCAAGCTCCGAACTGAGATCGACTCGATGCCCACACAAATCGACGAACTCGAGCGGAGGGTGATGCAGCTCGAGATAGAGAAGCAGGCCCTCAGGAAAGAGAAGGATGCAGCTTCGAGAGAACGGTTGGAGACGATTGAGCAGTCGCTGGCTGAATTGCGTTCCCAGGCTGACGGTTTGAAGGCCCAGTGGCAGGCGGAGAAGAAGACAGTACAAGATCTGAGAGAGATCCGCGAGGAGATTGAGCGGACCAAGATCGAGATCGAGCAGGCGGAACGCAGTTACGACCTGAACCGTGTGGCTGAACTCCGCTATGGAAAGCTGGCCACTCTCGAGTCCGGGCTCAAGCAGCAGGGAGCGAAGCTCGAAGCGCAGCAGGATCAGAGTCAGCTGCTGAAGGAAGAAGTCAGCGAGGAAGATATCGCCGAAGTTGTCAGCCGCTGGGCTGGGGTACCGGTCGCCAAACTTCTGGAAGGTGAACTGCAGAAACTGCTCCACCTGGAGGAGGAACTGCACAAACGTGTGGTCGGGCAGGATGAAGCTGTCCGGGCGGTATCCGAGGCGGTGATGCGGGCTCGTTCGGGGTTGAAGGATCCCAACCGTCCCGTGGGAAGCTTCATCTTCCTGGGACCAACCGGTGTCGGAAAGACCGAACTGGCGAGAGCTCTCGCCGAATTCCTCTTCGATGATGAGCGAGCGCTGGTGCGGATCGACATGTCGGAATACCAGGAAAAGCACACCGTCTCGCGCCTGATAGGTGCTCCGCCTGGCTACGTCGGGTATGAAGAAGGTGGACAGTTGACCGAGGCGATCCGTCGCAGGCCCTACTCTGTCATCCTGTTCGATGAGATTGAGAAGGCGCATTACGATGTTTTCAATACGATGCTCCAGATACTCGACGAAGGCCGGTTAACTGACGGACAGGGACGGACGGTCGATTTCAAACACTCGATTCTCATCATGACCTCCAATATCGGCTCGCGGCAGATTCTCGAATTCGAGGGAGCCTTCGGCGACGATGGCTACGAGCGCATGAAGAGAGCAGTCATGGAGGAACTCAGGGTTCATTTCAGACCTGAGTTCCTGAACCGGGTGGATGAGACAATTGTTTTCCATTCACTGACCGAAGGGCATCTCAAGACGATTGTTCGGATCCAGTTGCGTCGGCTGGAGCAGAGACTTGCTGATCGCGGAATCTCGATCGAGTTGACCGATGCGGCAGTCGCTCACCTGGTCAGAGTCGGATACGATCCGCTCTTCGGAGCCAGGCCGCTCAAGCGCGCGATCCAGAAGGAGTTGGAGAACCCCCTGGCCAGACGTTTGCTGCAGGGACAGATTATCGACGGTTCCAGTGTTCTGGTGGACGTCGATTCTACACACGGCGTACTGACGTTTGACTCCAGCCGGGAAGTCGTCGCTGAACCGGTTCATTAGACAAACCTACTGCCGGTCCCGGGAATTCCCTTTCGGGGGGATCGCGGGACCGGCAAACCCCAGTCAAAAAAGGGTTCTCGGGTTGAACTGCGTTTTCGTCTCCCCTATTCTCAGTACACCTCTCCAGGATTGACTACTTTCGTTGAATATTGACATTGATGAGGCTTCCGCGGGGGAGTCCGTGGATCCACGACGCCGGAGTATTGAGTGTTGGAATCAGAAAAGATGTTAGGGATATCTATCAGCCACTACCTTGTTGAAGGGAAGATCGGCTCGGGAGGAATGGGAGATGTCTACCGGGCCCGTGACACCAAGCTAGCGAGGCAGGTTGCCCTGAAGCTCCTTCCCGAGGAGTTCGCCAGCGATTCCCAGAGGATGGGACGATTTGAGCGGGAAGCGCAGGTACTGGCGGTGTTGAATCATCCCAATATCGCCCAGATCTATGGCATCGAAGAGGTCGAGAAGCGAGACCCTGCTTCTCAGCAGTCCGCCACGAAATGTCTGGTCCTCGAATTGGTGGAAGGAGAGACTCTTGCTGAGCGTATCCAGAAGGGGCCGGTGCCCCTGGAGGAAGCCATCGGTCTGGCCTTGCAGATAGCTGATGCATTGGAGTACGCCCACGAAAAGAGGATCGTTCACCGCGACCTGAAGCCAGCCAATATCAAGCTCACTCCCGACGGCAAGGTCAAGGTTCTCGACTTTGGCCTGGCAAAGGCGTTTGAGGGTTCCGAAGTTGTCGATGATCAGAGCCTGTCCCTTTCTCCGACTCTTACACTTGCGGCGACCCAGGCTGGCATGATCCTTGGGACAGCCGGTTACATGTCGCCGGAGCAGGCGCGGGGAAGGGAAGCGGATAAGCGGTCCGATATCTGGGCGTTCGGCGTCATCCTGTTCGAGATGTTGTCGGGGAAGCCGACCTTTCAAGGGGGGACCGTATCAGACGTTCTGGCCTCTGTCCTCAAGGTGGCGGTGGACTGGGGGGCTCTGCCCGCAGGACTTCCCGGCCAGGTGCTGCGCTTACTGAGGCGCTGTCTTCAGGATGATCCGAAGCGGAGAATCCACGATATCGCCGATGCGCGTCTCGAGCTTCAGTCCGCCCTGTCAGAGCCTGAATCGGGGGTGGACAAGCCGGCTTCGGCCGAGCCTGGTTCGACCCGCTTGACTCGGCTCGTACCCTGGGGAGTGGCTCTCGCCCTTGGTCTCGTCGCACTCGTCCTATTCCTGGCTCGATCCGGCGGTGATCTTCCGGTTCGCAAGTTCAAGATTCCAGTCGATCAGCCGAGGGTCAATTACAGCAACCGTCCGATCTTGTCACCGGATGGTCATCGTCTGGCCTACACCAGTGAGGGGAAGCTCTGGATCCGGGATTGGACTGAACTGGAGCCTGTGTTGGTGATGGACGATCCTGCCGCCAGAACTCCATTCTGGTCCCCTGACTCGGAATCACTCGGTTTTTCATTGAAAGAGAAGATCTTCATCGTCCCCGCAGCCGGCGGTCGGGCCACTGAGATCGCAGTGATTCCCGGGCAGGTGTTGGACTGCACCTGGGATGAGACAGATCAAGTCTTCATTTCGCGCTGGCGAGGTGGGCTGTATCGGGTATCGGCCCGAGGGGGAGATCCAGAGCTCGTTTGGGAGCCCGGTGAAGGGGAAGTCGACTTGCACTCTCCAACAGCTCTTCCAGGTGGTGGCAGGATTCTGGTTCACATCCATCATGAGCAGGACGATGACAATGCGCTGGCTGTTTTCGAGGACGGTCAGTTGCGACGGCTCGATAGGGGAAGCGAGATATGGATGAGCTCCCTGTCCTCAGACGGGTATCTGGTCTATGCCGATGAGGATGCGAAGTTGTGGGCTCTTCCCTTTGACCTCTCGGAATTGGCGCCTGCAGGTGAACGCTTCCTGGTGGCAGAAACGGCATTCGGTCCCAGCCTGGCCAATGATGGGACACTTTCCTATGTAACCCGGGCGGGTGAACGTGTGAGGGGACAGCTCGTGTGGCTCGATCTGGAAGGCAAGATACTGGGTGAAATCGGGGACGCACAGCTCTCTTTGGCATCGCCGAGAATCTCTCCCGATGGACGGTACCTAACCTACACATCCAGGGTCCAGGAAGAGGAGGAGTCTGACTTGTGGGTCTCGAATCTGGATGGGAGAAACTTCAGGCGCCTGACCTTTGGGACGCATCAGCTCAGGACACCGGTCTGGTCGGCCAACGGAGAGCAGATCATTGCCGTCTCGAGTGAGCGGTCAACTGCATTTGACCTCGTCCGGATTTCACCGACCGAAGGGGGCAGCCCCGTGGCTCTCCCCGTGAAGGGCACGAACCCTTCGTTCAGTCCGGATGGCCGATTGCTGTTCTTCAGGGTGACCGATGTTCGCGGAAGCTCTGACCTTGCCTATTGGAAGGTGGATTCGGGGGAGAATCCGGTGATGCTGGTGGAATCAGAGTCAAGGGAAACGGATCCAGTCCTCTCTCCGGATGGGAGCTTTCTCGCCTACAGTTCGGATGAGTCGGGGGAATTACAGATTTACCTCCGCCCGTTTCCCGAGGGCGACGGGCGTTTTCAGTTGACGTTTGATGGAGGGACGTCTCCGCTCTGGTCTTCGGATGGGAGGCTGCTCTTTTACCGGTCGGGCTCGGCCCTGATGGTCATCGAGATTGAAACCACTCATCAGTTGCTCTACGGACCCCCGCGCAAGCTGTTCGACGGTTCCGACCAGGGAGTTGAACTGGTGCGTGGATTTGATCTTCATCCCGATGGGAACCGAATCCTGGCGGTGCGGGAGATCTCGCCAGGTGGTTCCGAAATCGTGATCGTTCAGAACTGGCTGGGCGAATTCGAGTAGGCGACCTCAAGTCAAACGAAAGTCTAGCCACGACGCAGGGCCAGCCCGGGCCGGTTGCCTGTCGACTTGCCGTCCTCGATGACGGACTTCCCATTGACCAGTACATGCTGAATCCCCGATGCAAACTGGTGGGGATCCTCGAAAGTCGCTTCATCCCGGATACTCTCCGGATCGAAGACGACCAGGTCTGCGAACATTCCCCGGGCGATTCGGCCTCTGCCCTTCAACCCAACCTGATCGGCAGGTAGGCTGGTCATCTTCTTGATTGCCGTCGGCAGATCCATAACCTTCTGTTCACGAACGAAGTGACTCAAGACGCGGGGAAAGGCCCCATAAGATCGAGGATGGGGACGGGATCCCGCGGCGGGACCTGTCGGCGCCATGCTACTGCCGTCCGATCCGATCATCACGAGAGGATGGGCCAGGGCCTGTTCGACGTTGCTCTCACTCATCCCGAACCCGACGAAGCCGATCGATCCCTGGTTTTCGAGCAGCAGCCTGACTGTTGCTTCCGCGGGCGAGATGCGCCACCCAGCGGCGATCTCTTCGACATGCTTCCCAATGAAATCCCGCTGCGACTCCTCGCGCAAGCGACTCAGGACGATCCGGTCGAAGCCGCCAGGATCCTGTTTCACCCGCTGCCCAATCTCGCTGATTACCTTCGAAACGGATGCTGGATCCTTCAGACGCTCCTCCGCCTTTTCCCAACCGCCATCCAGGACCCAACTGGACAGGAAGATGGACAGTCCTGTGGAGTAAGCAGGGTAGGGATAGGCATCCGCCAGGACCTCGATGCCCGAACGCCGGGCGGCCTCGATCAAGTCGAGGGCCGGTCCCTGCTTGTCCCAGTTCATTCGGCCTGCCGCTTTGAAATGAGAAATCTCTACGCGGACTCCAGCTGAGCGTCCGATATGAATCGCTTCAGCGATAGCTTCGAGCAACCTCAGTTCTTCATTGCGGATGTGGCTTGCATAGAGGGCTCCGTAGCGCGCAGTCACCCGCGCCATCGCGACAATCTCGTCTGTGGGGGTGAAGCGACCTGGAGTGTATTCGAGGCCGGTTGAAATCCCGAAGGCGCCCTGCTCCAGTCCCTCTTCGACGATGCGTAGAACCTGTTTCAGTTCGTCCGCCGAAAGCTCTCGATCATCGGGTCCTGCCACCATTTCGCGAATCGATCCCTGGCCCAGCAGCAGTGCCTGGTTCACCGCGATCTGGCGCTTTGAAAGGGCGCTCAGGTATGAATCAACGTTGGAATAGGGCAGGTGGACACCTGCCTCCTCCTCGAGTCTTCTGGCCCGTTCATCCTCGGTCGCACGGGGAGCCGGGGCTTCGGAGGATCCGCAGTTCCCAGTCACTTCGGTGGTGACTCCCTGGTGGATCCGGCTGTCGGCATTTGGATAGACAAGAATGCTGTCGTCGGAATGCGTGTGGATGTCGATGAAACCGGGGGTGACGGTCTTTCCTCCTGCCTCAATCACACGTTGACCCTGTGCCGGTGAGATCGTTCCGATCGCGGCGATTCGATCCCCGATGATCCCGATATCGGCCGGATAGGCGGGGTTTCCGGTGCCATCCAGGAGGTTCCCTCCTCGAATGAGAAGATCAAACCGGGGTTGTACGGAAGCAAAAGAACGTGTAGCCGGGATCGCTCCGATAGTCGCTGCGAGACCGGTCTGAAGAAAGGCGCGTCGATTCAGTCTAGTCACGCCTTGGGATTCTATTAGATAGGCGGGGCCTTGGGTAGTCAGAACTGCAAGGCCCCAGTTGAATGTGAAAGGAAAGGACCGATACCCCGGCCTAGGCCTCGAAGCTGTCGCTGTAGACGTAGGCGTCAATCAGCGCCTGCTCACCTTCGGCACCGGGTTTGGAGTTCCCATGTTCCATCCCCAGGATGCCTTCCCACCCCCGCTTGTGGATGTGACGGAAGATGTTCCGATAGTTCATCTCACCGGTAGTGGGCTCTTTTCGACCTGGATTGTCACCGATCTGAAAGTAGCCGATCTCATCCCAGGCCCGATCGATGTTGGGAATGATATTCCCCTCAGTGATCTGCTGATGGTACATGTCGAAGAGGATCTTGCAGGAGGGACTGCCGACCGCTTCACAGATCATGAAGGCCTGCGGGATCTTCGACAGAAACAGCCCGGGATGATCGCGCCAGGGGTTGAGAGGTTCGAGGACCATCACCAATCCCGAAGGTTCACAGATCTCGGCACAACGCTTCAAATTGTCGATGCAATTCGCCGTCTGATAGTCCCATTCGAGCCCGGTATCCAGGTGCCCCGGTACAACGGTACACCATTTGGCATTGACCCGCTTGGCCACCTCGACCGAATCGCGGATGTCCTGGAGTAGCTTCTCCCGGACATCCTTCTTGTCGCTGACAAAGGTTGGATTCTGGAAATCTCCCGTTGCAACGAAGACCCCCATCTCCATCCCCTGCCGCGTCAATTCGGCCGCGATCTTCTCCTGCGTGGCTATGTCGCGGCCCTTCATGCCGTTGTCTTCCATCGCCCGGAAGCCCTGATCGGCCATGAACTTGATCTGGTCGATCAAATCGGAGCCCGCCAGATTCCTGAACATCCCGAAGTGGGGCGCATACTTCAACTTGAAGGTGTGCCGGGCTGCCGCAGAGGTCGAACCGGCTGTCGCAACCGCCGCACCGACTGCTGCGCCGATACCCGTACCAAGAAATCTTCTTCGATCCATCGAGCTCTCCTCTACTTGGGTGCTGCGACCCTACTTCTTTTCCTGCATAGCGATAACGGCGAGGACATTGTTGGCGTTGTTGATGTTGGCCTCGTCCTTGCCGATTTCAAGGTACTTCGTCAGCAGTTCCTTCGCATGAACCGGATCGCCCTGCTCGTAGAATGAATCCATTCCGATCTGGTAGTAGGCTTCTGCATATTCGGGGTTGATCTTGAGGACTTCTTCAAAGGCGATTCGTGCTTCGGCCTGTTTGCCCTGCCGGCTCAGACGTTCTCCAAGCTCGAAGATCCCCTGATCAACGGGCGCATCACCATATTCGAGGTATTTCCGGTAGGCCGAGATCGCATCAACATACTTCTCGAGGCTCATGTATGCATTGGCACGTTCCGCCCAAATCGTGGGATGGAAACTCGCATCCACCTGCTCCATGGCCACGTCGGCAGCCTCGAGGGCCTCGGCGAATTTCTGTTCCTGGTTGAGCATCTGGACCTTGGAAACCAGACCGCGCTGCCGGTCTTCTTCGGCCTTTGCCTTGATCTCGGCAAAGCGGTTCTTGAGGCTCTGGAAGGCCTCATTGCTGGGATCCATGGAGATGGCCTTATCGAGAACCTCTTCAGCCTGTTCCATCTTCTTGTTTTGTGTCAGGGCGATAGCCAGAGTGTAGTAGGCGTTCGCGTTCTCAGGGTTGAGCTGGATCAACGTGTTCAGGTGCTGTTCAGCCCCTTCAAAGTCCCTTTCCCGCATGGCCTGATCGGCCCTGTAGGCAGCCTCACGCAAAGGGATCGAATCGATGAGGTTTTGAATTTCGGTTGCCTGATTCCCCAGTTGAGGATTGGCCTGAACTACCTGGTAGATCTCGAGCAGTTCCACCGCCTTGGTGAGTGTTGCCGTGGCTTCGGCAAATTTGCCCGTCTGGATTTCCAGCAGACCCATGTTGTGGTAGGTGTTGGGCTCTGAAGGGTTGAGCACCAGAGACTGGGCCAAGGCTTCTTGAGCCCTCTCGAATTGCTGCATCTGGAGCGCCTGGCCACCCTGCATCAGCAACTGGCTCGCCTGCTGCAGGACTGTCGGGTCTTCAAAGTAGAACAGCTTGTCCGCTCCCGCCTCAAAGGTCAGCGTGATGGTCTCGGTCTTTCCATCGGTCAGGTGATAGAACTCGGCAATTGCCGGCGCAAAACCTTCGTGGTGAGCCCAAATGCGGTAGACGTCGTCGTCGAGCTTCTTGAACTCGGCGATTCCCGTCTTCTTGCTTTTCTCATCCTTGACCTTGTTTTGCTGCAGGCCCTGGGTCTGAACCTGGACCTTTTCCAGTAGGGATCCGTTTGAATCTACACATTTGACCTGGATGACATTGGATCCGGCGATCAGGTTGACTCCCGAAAGAACGAGGGAAACAACTGCCGCGATGACGAGGGCTTGTTTGACTTTCATGGGGTTTTCTTCCTCTGGCGGTTTCGTAGAGGCTGTTTCTACATTGATAATCCAGCAAAACGCTGTTTAGTTCTGTTCAAGATAAACGTAGACAGATTATCGAATTGAGGCTTGTTCGATCAAGAAATGATCCTTTTTTCCTACGGTTTCTGGCCGGACCGTGGCGGGTTCGGTTCGCCTTCGACCGGGAGGCCTGCTTCATCATAGAAGTGTAATGCCGGCTCGACACTCCATTCACCGTTGGGGAGTTGCGTGCTCAGTCTACCGAGTTCAGCGACTTTTCTACCCGAGCCATCCTGCAGAACCAGCAAGGGACCGGCCAGGGCCCTGGAGCGAAGCCAGAGTTCTCTGGGGGCTTGAGGATTCTGTGCCAGGACGAGTTCTTCACCCGACGGATCGATCAAGGCCGTCTCTCCTTCGTCGATCACCGTTCTGATCCCGCCCAATTGATCGTGAAGATAGAGGTGGGTTCCACCCTCTGGAAAGATGAACAGCTGGGCCCGCGTCCTTCCCGCTTCATCAAGCAAGTGGACACCTGTCTTTGGCTCGGCCTGAATCTGCACCCGAAGCTGCTGGTTCGAGTCGTACATGTAGATACCCGTCTGGCCTATCACGGTTCTAATCAGACCGTCCGGATTCAGGACACGGAACTCAGCTGAAGTTGAGATATTCAAGCGGTCGGCTGGAGACTCCTCCTGGGCATTTGCGCTGGAAGGCTGCAAGAGCCAGAAACAGAGCATCCCACCCAAAAAACCAGCTGAAATATTTCCAATGGTACGGATCAGTGTTCGAGTCATCTCCAATTCTCCCCGCCAAGGATACCTCAGCTTACCCCTCTTTACTTGAAGATTGAGCGCGAACAGACAATACTTGAAAGTACAGAACTTCATCGGGTCATGATCGTCTAAGAAAGGGGAAGCTTTTATAGTCGATCGATTCTTTCGAAGTGAGGTACTAGCTTGTTTGGCTTTGTGCTGTTCGTAATATTTAGTTCGATACCGATCGGAGATCTTCCTGCGTTCGATACCGATCCCCTCGCACTTTCTGATGAGGCGAAATCTTTCTTCGATGAGAGAGTGGAGCGGGGTTATCCCGAATTGCGGCGGCTCGAGATCCTTGTTGATGTGATGTTCAAGAAGGACGGGCTCGGTTTCCGCTACGATACACGGACCCGCAATGCCGAAGACACTTTCCGCCATGCTTCGGGTGACTGCCTTTCTTTCACCAACCTGTTCATCGCTGTAGCCCGGCACCTCGATCTGGATGTCCGGTTCCGCGAAGTCGAGATCGCTCCCAATTGGAGTAAGCGGGGCAAGGTAGTCGTCTTCAACCGGCATGTGAATTCCGTTGCCGTTATCGGTGGGAGTTCCTACCTGATCGACCTCTTCCCCCGAGTGGATCGCATCGAGGTCGGTGGTCGCATCGTTTCGGATGCCCGGGGATTAGCGCACTATTACAACAACCTGGGAGCTGAATGGTTTGGCCGTGGAAGTCCCAAGCTGGCGTTGCATTGCTTTGAGCGCGCGCTGGAAAGTGATTCCGATGCGCCCTTTGTCTGGGCAAATTACGCCGTGGCACTCAGTCACCTCGGACTCGTCGACGAAGCAGAAGACTCCTACCGCAAAGCGATTTCCCTCGATAAGAGCAACATGGTGGCGATCGGCAATCTTGCTGACCTCTACGAGAAGATGGGCAACCTGAAGGAAGCTCAGAAGCTCAAAAAGAAAGCCGACGATTTTCGCCGCAAGAATCCCTATTTCCACTACAGCCAGGGAGAAGAAGCCTACAAGATAGGCCTGTACCAGGCGGCGCTGAAGCACTATCGCGATGCACTGAAGAGGAAGTCAAAGGAACACCACTTCCATTACGCCCTGGCGCGAACCTACGTCAAACTGGGTGACAACGACAAAGCGCTCGAACACCTCGAGAAGGCCCGGAAGTATGCTCCCGACGATTCCGGACGCCTGCGCTACAGCCACAAGCTCGATTTACTCGCCACAACCCTCGATAACCTGCACCCTTAGCCCGCCAGGAAATCCCTGGCTCCCTCGACTGATTCTCCGCCATGGACCAGGGAGTGAATCGCATTGATCATCCCATCAATATTGGGATCCTGGAAAATGTTGCGTCCGTAGACGACGCCGGAGGCACCGCCGGAGATCAACTGATGCGTCCGCTCGAGGATATCCTCCGAACCCACCTTCCCGCCGCCCCTGGGAAGAAGAGGAACTCCTCCTGCAACCTCGACGACCTTCTGGTAGGACTCGGGTGAGTCGGTTGGATCGGACTTGACGATATGGGCTCCGAGTTCAACGACCTGTCGGGTTAAGGCCCGAACCCGGTCGAGATCACCGCAGATGCCGTAAGCACCTCCTTCTGCATCTCGTTCCAGAATCAGTGGTTCCAGAATGAGCGGCATTCCAAAACGCTCGCAGTCGACCTTGATCTTGCAGACGTTCTCGATGCAGTGGTGGTAGACCAATGGGTCGTCTGAAATCAGGAAGAAGTTCAGAAGGACAGCGGCCGCATCGAGTGCCAGGGCCTGTTCCACCGGGTTTTCGATCATCTGGCTGAAGCCATAGCTGGGACAGGGAGAGCTGTAGACGTTCGTGACGTCACAGCGCAGTATCAGAGCGGGCTTCTGATCGAGTTGCAGCTTCTGGAGACGCATCGCATTCCCCAGGCTCAGCAGAATCGCGTCTACCTTGGAACGGGCGACCCGCGCAAGCAGGGCATCTATGTCTTCCACTCCGTCGAGCAGATGAACTTCGTTGAACTGGGCATGATCAATTGCTAAAGCGACACATTTTCGATCGGCCGCGAAGAGTCGATTCATTCTTGGTACTACGGACATCTACTTCTCCTTTTCGGGCAGAAGGATACCGCAGGCTGATGGACTGAGGCCAGTGAGCCGTAAACGTTGGCTGATGACGCGCCCTCCGGCGGGGGGTATACTGCGACTCAGTCGCAATCCTAAGGAGGTCCTGAGTGAACAGACGTTCTTTCATGAAAGGTACGTTGCAGGGGGCTTTCTGCCTGGCCTCGACAGCTTCAGCGCAGAATGATCCCATTAAGGTGGGAATGATCGGGCTGGACACCTCGCACGTCACAGCTTTCACCGAGATTCTCAACGATCCGAACCACCCTAACCATGTGCCGGGAACCAGGGTTGTTGCGGGGTACAAAGGCGGTAGCCCCGATATGGAGCGCAGCACTTCTCGAATTGAACGATTCACCGGAGAACTCGAACAGAAGTGGCAGGTTCGCCTCTTTGACTCGATTCCTGAGTTGTGCCGGCAGGTCGATCTGGTGTTACTGACCAGCGTGGATGGTCGTGTCCACCTCGAACAGGCCCGGCCCGTAATCGCCGCTCGGCTTCCCCTTTTTGTCGACAAGCCGCTGGCCGCCAGCTACCGTGACGCGAAGGAGATCTACCGGCTTGCCGGCGAAAGCAGTGTTCCTGTATTCAGTGCCTCCAGTGTGCGCTATTACGCCGATGTTGACGCAGTAGCTGAACAGGAGAGGATTGGAGAGATCCGCGGTGCGGATGTGTGGACCGGGGCTTTGGTCGAGCCGGGGCATCCGGGACTCTTCTTTTACGGTATCCACGGCGTCGAGTTTCTTTACCGGATCCTGGGGACTGGTTGTGAGGAAGTGCAGCATTACGCGGGAAGCGATCAGGACGTTGTCGTCGGACGCTGGACAGATGGCCGGCTCGGAACCTTGAGAGCTCTGAAGAGCTACGGCCGCGGTTTTGGTGCGGCTCTCTTCGGCAGCAGGGGTGCGGCGCCCGTTCCGGATCGGACCGGGAACTACTACCCTTCGATGTACGCGGAGCTTTTGAAAAGAATCGTGGAGTTCTCGAGAACAGGGAAGTCGCCCGTGGCTCCCGAAGAGACCCTGGAGATTATGGCATTCATGCAGGCCGCTCACGAGAGCCAGAGGAGTGGAAAACCTTTTCGACTCTCGGATCTGGCCTGATTCAAACGTCTATGATCGGCAGCCGGTCATGACTGGGCTAGAAAACTGGGCAGGTCCTGGATGAACGCACGGATCTCATCCCGAACCCGGCGGTAGAACCCCAGTGCCTCTTCTTCCGATCTTGCCCCTTGAGCGAGTCTTGGAGGGTCGTCGAAGCCGACATGAACGACTGTGGCCTGGCCGGGAAAGACCGGACAGGTCTCATGGGCGTGGCCGCAGACCGTGATCACATAATCGAACGGGATCTCCAGCAGGTCGGCGACATTCTTGGAATGCTGGCTGCTGATATCGACCCCCGCTTCCGCCATCACCTTGACAGCGTTCGGGTTCATTCCGTGGGTTTCGATTCCGGCCGAATACGCTTCGATCGTAGCGGACTTGAGGTGTCGAGCCCATCCTTCCGCCATCTGGCTTCGACAGGAATTCCCGGTGCACAGAAACAGGACTTTGAGTTTTCGAACTTCTTTTTGTCGTCTCATTCCTCTCGCTTTCTGACTGGAGCTATCCCGGTGGTTCTCCACCTGGTTCTACTTCTTATCACGCCGTCGTTGCCTTGGGAAACCAGTGGCGGGTCCGATTGCAGAGATTGCAGACCGAAAGCATCACCGGCACCTCGACCAGTACGCCGACAACCGTCGCCAGAGCCGCTCCCGACTCGGGGCCGAAGAGGGCAATGGCTGTGGCAACCGCAAGCTCAAAAAAGTTGCTCGCTCCGATCAACGCGCCGGGAGCGGCAACCGCGTACTCCACCTTGAAGAACCTCATCAGCCCGTAAACCAGAGACGAGTTGAAGTAGACCTGGACGATGATCGGTATCGCGATCAGGATGACATGCCAGAACCTGTTGACGATGTTATCGGCCTGGAAGGCAAAGATGAAGACCAGCGTCGTCAGTAAGGCGGTGATCGTGACCGGCGCAAACTTTGGAAGAAGCTCCTCTTCAAACCACTGCTTCCCCCGGCTGCGGATCAATAGTGTTCGCAGGAACACACCAGCCACCAGCGGGATCACGATGAAAACCCCAACGGCATAGATCAAGACCTTGAACGGGACCATCAGAGTAGATGCCCCTTCGACCAGAAACTGGACGATCGGTACGAAGAGCACGAGCATGATCAGATCGTTGACGGAGACCTGGACCAGGGTGTAGGCCGGATCGCCGTCGGTCAGATAGCTCCAGACAAAGACCATGGCGGTGCAGGGTGCTGCGGCGAGGATGATACAGCCGGCGACATACTGATCGGCCTCTCCCGGACCGATCCACATCGAGAAGACCCAGCGGAAAAAGATCGTTGCGATCAGAGCCATGGAGAAGGGCTTGACCAGCCAGTTGACGAATAAGGTCACCAACAGACCCCGTGGGCGCTGTCCGACATTCTTGACGGCCCCGAAGTCGACTCGCATCATCATCGGCGTAATCATCAGCCAGAGCAGGATCGCAATCGGGAGATTGACCTGGCTTCCTTCGGCAAACTCGATTCCACGCAGCCAGCTCGTCAGGGATGGAGCCAACTGTCCCAGGATGACCCCCACAACCATACAGAGTCCTACCCACAGGGACAGGTACTTTTCGAAAAAGCCAATCTGCTTCCCAGTTGAGGTGCGACTTTTTGCCCGGTGTCTGTCATCCATCTCGTGTTCCTTCCCTGATTTGTCCGTCCCTTCAACCCGCTACGGGAGTTTCATCTGGTTGGCCCAGGCCCAACCTGTTTCCTTTACATCTGCCTGGCGCTCAATTTCTCGTAGAGAGCGCTCAGCCGGTCGCAGTAGGCCGCTCGAAAGGCTTCCTCATCCGGTTGCAGCGGTTTGACCGGGATCATGTCGATGACTTGATTGGGATCTTTACCGTGGGCGAGAAGGAGTTCGGCGGAGGCGGAGATTGTGGCGAGAAGGGCTCCATCCGCAACTTCTCGGGAAAGCCCAAAGCTAACCGCCAAGTCTCGCAGCGTCTGCCACTGGAACCACATGTAGGTTGGCCCCATCGCCGAGAGAATTGCATAGGCCTCCAGATCCCTCTCCGGGACTTCGGGAGATTTCCCCCAGGGGGAGAAGAGAGGTTGCAGTTGAGCAACGGTCTCCCTGGTCACCTCACTGGCATAGGCGACCGGGTTGTAGCCTCGGCCGATTGCTGAAGGGGCGTTGGGAATCATCCGAACAACCTGTCGAATGCCCGACATCGATTGTATCGATGCGATGGTGAACTTGGGTGCCAGGGAGAGAAGGGTGTTCGAAGTCGAGAGCCGCGGTGCAATACTGCTTAAGACCGTCTTGATGTCGGGTGGATGCACGGCCAGGATGATCAAGGGACTCTCAACCACCTGTGACAGTTCCACGGACTGGACTGCACTGAAGTCGGTTTGCAGTCGCTCCACAACTTCACGGTTCGGATCGGTGACCCAGACCTCGGAAGGAAGTGCATCTTCTCGCTGCCAACCCTCGACGAGAAAGCGGGTCACTCGACCGCTCCCTATAAAGCCGACTCGGGTAAAAACTTCTGTCTTCATGTCGAATCTCCTTTGGCTCTGGACCGTCTGCTAGCGGGCCGCTGAGGAGAGCAGTTCTTCGATCTCCGGGACCCTGGTCACCCGGCCCATCGTCTTGAGGGACCCATCGATGGCCAGAGCCGGCGTCATCAGCACCCCGCGGCTGGCGATTTCATTCATGTCTGTCACTTTGATGACTTCACAGTCGAGCCCCAGAGACTTGACTGCGGTCTTCACGTTTTCGGCCAGGGCTGTACATCGAGCACAGCCAGGCCCCATGACTTCGATCTTCATATTGCGCCTCCTTCGAACAGCAGACCGTAGATCAGCCCTGCTGCTGTCGCCATGATGATGACGAGTGATGCAAATGCGATTGTTTTTTGGACTCCCAGAACAGAACGGATCACGAGGATGCTGGGCAGGGAGAGAGCGGGACCGGCCAGGAGGAGAGCGAGGGCAGGTCCCTGGGCCATACCATGCTCGATGAGGGCCTGCAGAATCGGAATCTCCGTGAGAGTGGCAAAGTAGAAGAGACAGCCGATCACCGATGCGATCAAGATTGACAGGATGCCGTTGTCCCCCACCCAGCTGGCGATCTGCTCGCCGGGGATCAGCTCACTCAGGAAGCCAACCACAAAGACGCCCCCGAAGAGGAGAGGCACCAGTAGTTTGGTGAATCCCCAGGTGTTGGTCATCCAGTCGTGGATCTCAGTTCGGTCAAACCATTTCCAAGCCATGGCCAGGACCGCGAGTCCCATCAAGCCGGCGAGATACCATTTCACCCGATAGACGTCCATCACCCAGCTCGCGGTCGCTTCCTGCACCAGGATGTCCGATTTTGGAATCGTGAGTCGTTGCCCGAGGGGCAGTTGCTCCGTCGCCCGGTCGACCTGTACGACAATGTCTTGAACGGTTTCCTGGAGAATGACGGCGCTGAACGAACGGCCGTCAGAGAGCTGAAGGGTCACGTTACCCGGGTTGTACCAGTCGCTGAACACGAGGAAGGCCATCATCGCCGCAAAGTAGAGGGCTGTCTGCCAGGACCGGCGTCTCGCCCGCGGCGGTTCCGGCAGTTGCATCGCGATCGCTTGTCGTTTCTGTTCATCCCGGCGGAATAACGTAGCCATGATCAGCCCGAGAAGAATCCCGAAAACGATAGCCCCCAGGGCTCGCCAGAGACCGAGTTGGAATCCCAGGACACGGGCCGTGAGAAAGACCGCGAGAATATTCAAGGCGGGGCCCGAATAGAGAAAGGCGGACGCCGGACCCAGTCCTGCACCAACACGATAGATCCCTGTGAACATCGGAAGAACACTGCAGGAACAGACCGCCAGAACGGTTCCGGAGACCGATGCCACGCAATAGGCTTCAGCCTTCCTCGCCCTGGGGCCCAGGCGGCGTAAGACGGCTTCTTTGGAGAGGAACGTCGTGATGGCCCCGGCGATGAACAGAGCGGGGACCACGCAGGCCAGGGTATGGTTTCTCGCGTACCACTGCAGCATCCGAAAGGCCTCGAGTATGGCGGACTGGATCCTGGGGTTCGATAGAGGTAGAAAGTAGGCCAGCAGGAAGACACCGGCGAAGATTCCGAAGATCTTGAATTCGTTCTTCATTGAGGATTTACTTCTTTATGGTCATATAGCCATAAATGCGTCCAAAAAAAGAGCGGCGTTCTTCAGAGTTCTACCAAGTCCTGCTGAGCCCGGACTTTCTGTCGCAGGACCGACTCGATGCAACCGAAGAACTGGTCCAGGCACTGACAGCGGATGGAGTAGAAACTCATCGTCCCGCGCTTCTCCACCTCCACGAAGCCGGCATCTTTCAGCACGGCCAGATGCTTCGAGACCGTGGACTGATCCGCACCCACGATCTCAGTCAGCTCTCCGACACAGAGATCCCGTTCGGCCAGCGCATCCAGCAGGAGCAGACGCGTGGGGTGGGACAGTGCCTTTGCGATCTCCGCCCGGGCATCGTATTGAGCCTTCGTCTTAATCATGGTTTCATGGCAATGCTACCATCATTCGCGCATTGCCACCAGTACGAACCCACCAGCGGCGGCGAGTTCGATTTCCTGGGTGTCGGCGGGCGAGATTGCCAGGGATTCTTCCGCGAAGGTGTCGCGCGAGGGGCCATCCTTGATGAGCTGACCCTGGAATGATCCTTCACCGAGGAAGGAGAAACTCAGACTGATTGTGAGGGCTTCTCTTCTGCCGTTGAGACCGGCGATATACCAGGCTTCTCCACTTCGACGAGCGATGATCACAGAGTCTCCCGGGCGACCCGAGAGAAGTCGGGTTTCATCCCAGGTCACGGGAATCCCTCTCAAGAAGTCCCTGGGGCCTTTGGAAAGCCCGCGGTAGGACTGGACCGCATCGGCGGGATGCAGCGCAGCTGATTCGAAAACGACGGACAGAGCCAGTTCGTGACCTGCCGTTGTCAAACGAGGGTAGGTGTTATCTGAAAAGGTGACGGGGGTGTAGTCCATCGGCCCGACGACATTGCGAGTAAACGGTAGAACGGTGTTGTGCCAGACCGCGTTTTCTGGATAGGACTTGTCGTAGATGTAACTCTCTGCTCCTCGAACCGCTTCCATCGACAGAAGGTGGGGATAGGTTCTCGTCCAGCCGCGCGGGACGGTACAACCGTGGAAGTTCACCATGATCTGGAACTCAGCGGCGTCCTCGAGGATATCGATGTACTGTTGGATGCGGTCCTGTTTGTCGCTTTGGAAGAAATCGACCTTGATGCCTTTGACTCCGATATCGCTGAGCCACTGCATTTCCTGACGTCGGACCTCCGGGTCGAGCATCCGGTCGCGAACCTTTTCCGTCACCACATTGTGAGGACCGCCGGAGTTGTACCACAGCCAGATAGCGACATTGCGTTCTTTCCCGTACTCAACGATGCGTTCGATCGCCCCCTCGCCCATTTCGTCCCAGTTGGCATCGACCAGGAAGTATTCCCATCCCATCTCCTGGGCCAGATCGATAAAGGGTGTCATCCGGTCGTAGTTTTTGGGGCTGTCGTTGTCAGACCACCAGCTCCAGGCCGAGCGGCCCGTCTGTATCCAATCGGTATTCGAAACCTTCCTTTCGGAACTCAGATCCGTGACGAGGGTAGACTCCACAACGGTGGCCAGGGATTCGCCGATGATCAAGACGCGCCAGGGCGTACTCCAGGGAAGGACAGAGGTCGGATGGACCTCTCCAATCCCTTCACCTTCTGCTGGATCGGGAAACCTTACCCGGTACAGGCCTTTCGGGGCATTCTGAGCCAGCCGGGTTGCGCAGTAGCTGCCGTCGAGTTCGGCTTCTGTGTAGAGAACCCATTGACGATCGTCATTGAGCGAGAAGAGTGCTGGAATCGACCAGCCCGCTGAATTTGGGGATGAAGTCCCGACTGCGACATCGGTCTGAAAAAACGTCTCGTAGGCGGGGGTGTATTTTGACGGATCATTGTGGGGTTGAAGGAAACCGACGGCGTTCTCTGGGATTCGAATACCGGTGCTTTCCTCGAGCACGGTCTTCTGCTCGGCGTCACCGGTCTCGGGGAAGCGGTACCGGAAGGCGACACCGTCGTTGAAGATCCGGAAGATGATCTCAACAGGCTGGCTCGAAGAGTTCTCAAACGCGAGGGTCATTTCATTGAACGGGCTTTCGATATCGCTTCGTTTGCCGTGCATTAACCTGTATTTCTCGGTCAATTGGGCGTCTTCTCTGGATAGAAAGGAGAGCTCATTCGAGAAGTCCGCATCGGCCCGCTGGATTCCCAAAGGCGACCAGCCGATGACATTGACATCGGCGTGGTCAAGAGTCATGTCGACCCGATAGTGGAGATGTTCCTCGCTGGGCGGGAATTCCCCGGTTGCGGCTGATCCAGGTGAGGTTACAGTAACTGTGATTCGGCCGTCGGGTGAAGCCTGGCTCCATTCCGTTTCGGTGGGTGCACCGCTGCAACCGATGAGTATCAAAAGGACTGCAAGCAGGATAGGACTGAGCGGGCGCATAGACTGCCTCCGTTTCGAGTAGTGGCTCTAACAGACGCGAGTCTATTGCTGTGCCTTCCGAGAGTCAACGGGGGCTTTCTGTCTTGAACTGGCCAGGATGACTAGTTGTTTTCCCCTTGAAATTCTGCAAACCAGTTCTGGGTTACGGTCAGGGCACGTCTCCGCTGCCCACCGGACTTGACCGCCAGGAATCGCTGTCCATCCCGGGTCACGTCCAGACCTCGATTAAACTCTGCGTCGACTGTCCTTCCTTGAAACAGGAGCTCCGGTGTGCCGAGGCGGGGACCTTCCTCGAAGGGGACGGCAAACAGGTCCCCTGCATTGTTGCTGAAGAAGATTTCTCGACCATCCTTCGACCAGATTCCGCCCCTGCCGCCATCGACTGAGACCTGCCAACGTCCCTGTCCGCTGGGGAACCTCCGGATATAGACCTGGCTCGTTCCCGATTCGCTGGACGAAAAGGAGATGTAGCGATTGTCCGGAGAGATCTCAAAGGAGCCCCATCCCGAGACCTGGTTGAACAGCGGTACCGGTTCTCCCCCTTCCAGCAGATCGAGGTAGAGGATGTCCGCCTTCGATTCGTCTTCTCGTCTGACCAGAATGACATACCGGCCATCTTCCGAGAGGTCAACTGCGAAAACCCCAGGTTCAGTAATGGCTTCAGGTTCACCCGTACCATCTGTCCGACGGCGGAAGACCCCGTCCGACTGTTGCTGGACGAAGGCAGTAAAGAGAATCTCCTCGCCATTCGGAAACCAAAGGGGAAATACCTCATTCTTTTCTTCGAAGACCAGCCGGGTGGAGGTTCCCCGTTGGGTGTCATGAATCCAGATGTCGACTCCGTAGGTCTGAAAGGTGCCGAGAGAGACAGCGAACTGGGTCTCATCCGGTGAGAACTTGGGTTGCAGCGGGTTGGTCTGGGGACGATCCATCGGTTCAGCGCGTTTTCCGGAACGGTCGAACAGGTAGACTTCACCCTCATCTCCTGTTCGGCCCGTGAAGTACACGAGCGTATCGTCCCGCGAAAGGGAGGGCAGTCGGGCATCCGAGTTGATTAGAAACGGCTCACCCGTTGTTTGGAGATCCGCCAAGGAGAAGGGGACCGCCCATAACCCCGTATTCTGGCCGCGACGATGGTAGATGAGGTGCCCGCTCTGAGAATAGAGTGGATCCGAGAGTTGGTCTCCCGGAAGCTGAAGGACCTTATGGCGGCCCGAAGGAGTATGGGCTTCGATCGTGTCATATCCTTCCTTGTGGTGAAGGACTGCCAGAAAGCCTTTCCCATCGGGAAGGGCGGTTGGCCCATGGAAGTCCTCCTCTCCCTTCTCGGTATCGATGGTGGAGTGGATCTCCGGGTCGCCTCCCATGCTCGAAACCTTCAGCATTCCACTGCTCCCGGTGGTGTAGTAGATCGTCCCGTCTTCCATCCAGAGAAAACCTCCGCCGGAGCCGATCTCGTCCTGGAAGCTGGTGATGAGAGACGTCCGTTCGCCGTTGAGAGACATCCGCCACAATTTCGAATCCTTAACAAACCCGAGTTGAGTGCTGTCCGGCGACCAGAAGATGTGCGAGGCACCCTCCGTTCCTGCCAGGAGAGTGGTATCGATTCGGTCCATCTCCCTGAGTGTAATCCCCTCTGAGCTCGGGAATGCGAGGCGGTTTCCGGCAGGTGAGATAACGGGAGTTCTGGTCAGAGACACACTCAGGTCTTCGGAACTGACTTCGAATTTGCGGAGCGGAATCTTCGGTTCTGCCGGCCAGGCAACAAATGCGTAGACAGCGACTGCGGCGAGAACGACCGAGAGTCCGGCCAGGGCATAGGTGAGGATCGGCCGGGCCTGTTCTTGCGAAACTGCTGGAACCACCTCCGTGGCTTCCTGTAGACGTCCGTTCTTCAGGTCCTCGAGGATGACCCGTGCTTCACCAATGGCCTGGAGTCTTCTGCGGACCTCACGGTGCAGGCAGCGTCCCAGGAGCTTTTGAATTGCGGGGGGAAGGCCTGCCGGAAGCTCATTCCAGTCGACGTCCTCCCGCAGCACCGCGGCCAGGGTATGGGAGACGGTTTCGCCCCGGAAGAGTTGCCTTCCACACAGCATCTCGTAGAGGATTACACCAAATGCCCAGATATCAGCTCTGCGGTCGACCTCGAGTCCGGCGGCCTGCTCCGGGCTCATGTACCCTGCGGTTCCCAGAATGAGACCGGCCTGAGTTGCGGCCATGGTAAGGGTCGGGGATTGTGTCAGGTCCTGCTGGGGAGCCGCTTCAGTTTGCAGGGCCTTAGCCAGTCCAAAGTCCAGAACCTTCACCTTCCCGTCGGGAGTGAGCTTGATATTCGCTGGTTTGAGGTCTCGATGAACAATCCCCTTGTCGTGGGCGACTTCAAGCGCTTCGGCAATCTGCAAAGCGATTCCTGCGGCGTCCTGGGGTGAGAGAGCACCTTTCTCGATCCGCTCCGCCAGTGTCTGACCTTCGATTAGTTCAAGGACGAGCGTCTTCTTTCCGTCAGAGTCTTCCAGCCCGTAGATCTGTCCAATGTTTGGATGATTCAAGGAAGCCAGTACCTGGGCTTCGCGTTCAAAGCGCGACATACGCTGACTGTCAGCGGCGAATGCTTCAGGGAGAATCTTGAGTGCGACTTCTCGGTTGAGCTTGGTGTCCCGGGCACGGTAGACCTCTCCCATGCCTCCTTCACCCAGTTTGTCGATGATAGAAAAGTGCCCTATGTTTCTCTCAGCCAAGAATATGCCCTCCGGAAAGAAGATGTCGTTGGAATTGAGACCGAGAATAGAGGGATTCCTGGATGAATGCAAGCATTCAGGCTGCCTGACTAGTTCGCCAGCTTCAGCCTCACCTGGTTTTGTTCTGCCGGTGCCGATACATTCTTGGCAAGGGCTTCAACGACCTGGGCATCGACTTTGCCGGCTTTCGCCATCTGTCGCATCAGTTTGACAGCGTCTTTTCCAATCATTGCCGAACGGTCGGGACGATCGGTGGTCAGCCCGTCGTAGATGTTGGCAACGGTCAGGATTCGAGTGGGCTGTGAAATGGCTCCAGCCTTGATCCCATCGGGAAACCCTGAGCCATCGAGGAACTCATGATGATGCCGCACGGGATCGAGTACGTCGTTGACCGTCCCGAGAGGCCGAATCATCTGTTCGGCGATACGGGGATGCTGTGAGACGACATCCCAGTCACCGCTTTCTCGTGAGTTCGCCTTTTCAAGGGTCGCCGGATCAATCCCCATCTTGCCGATGTCGTGCAGGCGTGAGGCATCCCAGATGACCCGGGTCGTTCTCTCATCGAGGCAGAGCTGGCGAGCGACACCGACCGCATAGTTGGCAACCCGTTCGGAATGTCCACGGAGGTGGGGGACCCGGAGCTCGGTCGCCATCGCCAGGGCACAAAGCGCTTCAAAGAACGTGCGGTCATGCTTGCCTGCAGTCTGAAAGCTCTGGAAAGCAGCGGCGAGTTGCACGCTGACCTTTGAGAAGAGCCGGATCTCCTCTTCGCTGAAGTTCCGTTCTGCGTGGTTCCCGCTGATACAAATCGCCCCTAGAAGTTTTCCGCCTGCCAGGAACGGTGCAAAAACCAGGGGGGGACTGAAGACTCGGCTGACCTGTGATTGCTCGAGTGCGGGAAGGACCAGAAGCCGCTGTTCCTTGACCATCCATTTGAGGTAAGAATCCAGGGAGGAGTGAACTTCCCGGTCTTCGAGAACCCCCTGCGGGACACTCGAGATAAGGCGAAACTGCCCATCACCCTGCTCACCGTAGCTGAAGATTGCTCCGCCTTTGGCCTGAACTCCATCCATTACCTTTTCCAGGGTCAGTGAAGTCAGGGTCTCAAAATTCGTGCAAAAGTTGATCGCCTTCGACACACTGGAAAGTGGGTTGTTGACCGCTCCGTGCGCCTTTTCGAGTTGCTTTTGCGTTTCGCACAGAGCGGAATAAGCTTCGCTGACGGAGCGGGCTAGTTCGCCGATTTCTCCAGGTTCAGTGACCCATTCGACGAGGGCTTTGTCGTCGATCTCATCAAGCTGCGTACCCCTGATCTTTCGGGTGAGTTTTACGAATTTGGCCAGCAGGGTATGTATCCGGATGAATGAAAGCAACGCGGCGATCACAACGCATGCTGTCAGGGTCAGCATTTGGATCCGCGTAACGATTATGTGCTGTCCTTCCCAGTCCAGCCTTGTAACAAGGTAGGTCAATACCAAGATCGGAACCAACGAGAGCACGAGCGCATGCAGGCGAAACCGCATCAGAAGGAAACTGGGTTTTGGCAATAGCCGTTTAGCTTTTTCTGTCACTTGTCAAATCCTCCGCAACTCGAATCGCTCTTCGCGACATACTGGCATAGGCATCAGAAGTGCCTTGGAGTACCGGGTTATTGTCGCTGAAACCCTGCTGATATGCCGGTGACCCGAATCACAACCTGAAATTTCTCCCGGTCGACGAGTTTTGGGACTTGACCATCGGAGTCTTTTCGAGGAAACTAGAAATACGAAAATAGTTTTTTAGGTGACTGCGAGATGACGACTGCTACTGAGGAAAGAATTCTTCTTCATGCCCGGGAAAAGTTCTTCGCCGAGGGCTTCAAGAAGGTCACGATGGACGAACTTTCCGAAGAACTGGGG
>CP070717.1:4475325-4499550 GCA_020350445.1 Acidobacteriota bacterium
CAACGAGGCCCGTGATCCGAGAGCATCACAGAACCGGTCGACGCGGGTGAACAGCTGACGGGGCTCCATCGCTAAACGGGAATTCTCGACGAAAACCTGCACCAGGTTCGCCAACAGGTTCCTGACCCGGGTTGGAGAATGCGGATAGGCCGGGGCTTCCAGAAGGATCGTCAAACCTTCAAAGAATCCTTCGGGGTCCTGAACAGAAAGCGCCTCCAACCTTCGCATGGCCTCTCTTGGGTCCATCGAGGGATTCAAGACAATTTCCTCGAGTCCACCCTGGCTGTCTCGATCGGCAAGCAACGATTCGAAGATCTTTCTGACCGACTGGTTGTGGGCTTCGAGGTCCTTCTGAAAGCTCGACAGCACCGCGCTGGGGTCGTTATCACCAGTGGCGCGGTAGCCCATGCGGCGGGCACAGCGTACGAGTTCCCTCATCTCACCGGGCAGACTGTGGGTCTGAAGGTCGTGCACCAGCTGCAGTTTGTGTTCCAGGTCCCGCATGAAGACATAAGCCTCCCGGAGCTTCTGATAGTCGTCGAGCGGGATGAAACCGAAGTCGACCAGCTTCTGCAAGCCGATCAGTGTATTTGGCGAACGGATCTCTGGCTGGCTTCCTCCGTAAAGGATCTGGAACGACTGCACGAAGAACTCGATTTCACGAATCCCGCCCAGGCCGAGCTTGACATTCGTCAGGCTCTCCTTGCGCCGCTTCATGTCCAGGTCAGTGCGCTTTTTGATCCACCGGATCTCCTCCACTGCCGCGAAGTCCAGGTAGCGTTTGTAGACCACATCCTGGATAAAGGAGACAAAGCGCTCGCCCAGTTCGGGATCTCCTGCAACATCCCGGCACTTGAGCATCGCCAGGCGGTCAGTTGTGTCGGCCCAAGTCTGGTAGTACTGACGCGATGCCGTTTCGGAGTAGGCGATTTCGCCGCCCTTTCCCATCGGGCGCAGCCGCAGATCGACGCGATAGAGGTGTCCTTCCGGTGAAAACTCGGTCAGCGCCTTCGAGTATTCCCGGGCGAAACGATGCATCAGTGTGCGCTGCTCATCGAGATGGAAGATATAGATCAGGTCAACATCGGAACTGAAGTTCAGCTCTCCACCTCCCAGCTTGCCCATTCCGAGAACGGCGAATCCCTTCGGCTCGGGTAGGATTTCGGCCGCCAGTAATTCGAACACCTTGTGTAGCAGAGCATCGGCCAGAGCCGAAACCTGGGAGACGATCTGAGCCATCGGGACGAGCCCCAGGATGTCCTGCGCTCCAATTCGCAGCGCCTCCCGACGCCGTAGCCGGCGCAATGCATTCAAGGCAGCGCTGCGCTCGTCAAAGGGACGGACCGCATCCGAAGCAGCCCTCTGGAAATAGCCCGCATCACAGACTGTGTCCAGGCGCCGCTGTTCGATCAGCCAGTAGAAATACTCCGGATTTCGCAGCAGCAGGTGGGTCAGAAAAGGGGAGGCTCCGAGAATCCCGGTCAGCGTGTCGAGCGCTCTCGGATTGTCTTCGAGCAGGGAGAGCAGGTTCAGCTGACTCGGTACAGCTTCCAGAAAAGACTCGAGATGAGAGAGGGCGGCGTTGGGGTCAACCGAGGCCTCGAGTGACACCAGCAAGGCGGGCAAAAGCCCGGCTACCCGCTCGGGAAGTCCGACCGTTTCAACGATCCTCTGCAGATCCTGATCGGCCCGTTCAGGGTCTTCAAAACCTCGCGAAGCCAGGTAATCGTAGACCTGCTTGGGGTCAATTTCGGCCGACAGGATCAGATCGCGAGGCTCCATTCCAGCAGGATTCTATCGGAATTATGATCGAAATACAGCGAACAGTCCCGGCCGAATCAGATTCTCGCTCCCTTCGGTCTTTCCGCTGAGGGGCGGCGAATCTGAAAAGGCCCCGGGGCGTTCACGTACGGTCCGGGGCCTGAAGCACTGCAGGGAAGGAATCGGAATGCGATTCCTCACCCCATTCTAGATGTCGTAGTACAGCGCGAACTCATAGGGATGAGGCCGCAGGCGGATGGCGTCGACTTCCTGCTTCCGCTTATACTTCAGCCAAGTCTCAATGACATCCTTTGTGAAGACATCTCCCTTCAGTAGATAATCGTGATCCTGCTCGAGCGCATCCAGCGCGACCGAGAGATCTCCGGGTGTATTCTTCACCTTCGCCAGGTCTTCCGGAGCCAGATCATAAAGATCTTTGTCCATCGGGTCAGGCGGCATGATCTTGTTCTGAATGCCGTCGAGTCCAGCCATCAACATCGCCGCAAATGCGAGATAGCCGTTGGCTGACGGGTCAGGCGGACGGAACTCGATCCGCTTGGCCTTCTCACTGCGCGAGTAAGCCGGGATTCGTACGCAGGCACTCCGATTCCGCATCGAATAGATCAGATTGATCGGGGCCTCATAGCCCGGGACCAACCGGCGGTAGGAATTCGTTGTCGGGGCGGCAAAGGCCAGAAGCGAAGCCGCATGCTTCAGCAGTCCGCCAATATAGTAGACCGCCATCTTGCTCAGATCAGCATAGGTCCCCGCTCCGTAAAACAGGTTCTTTCCATCTTTCCAGAGGCTCTGATGGACGTGCATTCCCGAGCCGTTGTCCCCATAGATCGGCTTCGGCATGAGTGTCGCCGTCCGGCCATGCCGGCGGGCCACATTCTTGATGACATACTTGAACTTCAACAAGTTGTCACCCATCTTCGTCAGCTTGTCGAAGCGCATGTCGATCTCGCACTGTCCGCCGCTGGCCACTTCATGAGGATGGATCTCGGTGGTGATTCCAACCTGCTCCAGGACCTGCATCATCTCAGTCCGCATATCCTGCAGCGTATCCATGGGAGGAACAGGGAAGTAGCCCTCCTTGTAGCGTGGCTTGTAACCCAGGTTCGGGTTTTCTTCCAGGCCGCTTTTCCAGCCACCCTCGACGGAATCCATGAAGTAGTATCCAGAGTTCGGGGTCTGGTCAAAACGCACGTCGTCGAGAACGAAGAATTCCGGTTCCGGCCCCATGTACACTGTGTCGGCAATACCGGTCGTCAACAAATAGTTCTCAGCCTTCATCGCGATATAGCGTGGATCGCGGGTGTACCGCTCTCCCGTCACCGGATCCCCGATATCACAGATCAACACCAGCGTCCGCGCCTGGGTAAAAGGATCCTCGAAAGCGGTGTTGGGATCGGGGAAGAGCAGCATGTCGCTTTCCTGGATCTCCTGAAATCCCCGGATACTCGAGCCGTCGAAGCCAAGGCCCTCATCGAAGGTATCCTCGTCGATCATCGACGGATTGGCAGAAAAGTGCTGCCACAAGCCCGGCAAATCACAAAACCGCATATCAACTGCCTGAATCTCTCGCTCCTTGATCCATTTCAGGATCTCCTTTGCGTCCATGTCTCTGTTCCTCTCTTGATGGTTAGGGTGAATTTGCTGCGAATGCTATTGAGCGTCCTCACTCAAGCCGCAATTATGCCATTCTTTACCGACACTTTGTCAACTGATTCACCGTTTTATTCGTTTCGTAATCTATTTTTTGAACACTTGAACATTTTTTTAATTACACAATGACAGCTTTTCAGTGACAGAGATGCGGCAGAACGAAGCAACGCACACTTGAACTCAGCTCAGTCCTGAAGGAAAAGGGGGCGAGGAATCGCAGGGTTGGAGGCGAATGGAGGAAAACTGGGGGCAGGGGAAGGGACCGCCCTCGGGAGGGGCGGCCCCTGGTTGTTCAACGTGTTCTAATCACTACTCTTGCGAAGATGCCCCGACAAGTCACGTCCGTCTACTGTTGAAGGCAGACTCAGCCCCAGGAGTGAACCGATTGTCGGTGCGACATCGACCGTGTGCACCCGCTCGCTGATGCCCCCGGCTGCGATACCGGGGATCAGATAGACCATTGGCACATGCGTGTCATAGCTGTACGGGGTACCGTGTGACGTTCCCGTTCCCCGCGAAGTCAGAACATATTCTTCAGTCTGGACAAGGAGCTCGGGGCTTCGTTCCGGATGATAGCTGTTGCGGAACAGCTCGTGAAACGGGTCGTCGGAAGGTTGTTCAAGTTCGGTCTTGGTCCAGACCTTCCGAATCCAGTCACAGGACTCCAGGAGCCGGGCGGCATCCTTCTCCACGGTCGAGCGCAGGAGGTTCTGACGGCCCAGCGCTGCATAGTTCAGGTAGAAGCCACTCAGGAACCAGTCCTCTTCAGCTGCGTACTGAACGAGGAACTCCTGCCCCCTGTTCTGAACGCAGGCGATGTCCTCATCGGTTAAGCGGTGACCGCCTTGGCTGTGTGCGCGCCGCACTTCGGGAAGATCCATGACTCCGTGATCGGCCGAGAAGGCGATCCAGACACGGTCCATGCCAACCGTCTCGTCGAGAAAACGGAAGAGTTCCCCCAGGGATGCATCGAGACGAACAATGGTGTCAAAGACTTCGAAACTGTGCGGTCCAAAGCTGTGTCCCACTGAATCCAGAGCCGAGAAGCTGAGACCCAGATAATCGGTATGATCGTCCAGCCCCAGGCCTTCCTCCCGAACGATCTGTTTCGCCATTTCGACGAGATAGTCGTCCATGAAAGGCGTTCCACCAAAATCGGAAAAGAAGCTCGACGTGGGACCGAACGTGGCGCCTCCCATTGAATAGGGAAAGGTCGCCGGAAACCAGCCCCGATCGACCTGTTCAATTCCCATCGCAGCTGTCGGATCTGTCTCCGAGCGCTTCCAGAATTCACCGAAATAGCGCAGGGGATAGGGCTCTCGATTGAACTCTCCGAGCCACTCGGGCAGCTGTTTCATATAGTAACTGCTCGAGACCATGCGACCCGTCGAGGCGTCATACCAGAAGGCGGCGTCGGGATTCTTACCACCCATCAGAACCGAAGCCCGGTCCTTCCGACTTGCCGAAAAGGCCTTTGACTCGGGATCGCTCTCCTTGATCCAGTCCGCCAGGCCGGTCACCAGGAGATTCCGCGGTGAACGTCCACTGCTGCTCTTCGAGAGAGAAGCTGCCTTGCTGCTGCGAACGATGGGGGAGTTTTCGTCTTCGACACAGTAGACATCGACACTCCCATTCTCCTCGAACCAGCTGTTGCCTACAATTCCGGAACGGGAAGGGAAGGCGCCGGTAGAAAGCGTGGCATGGCCCGGCCCGGTCGAGGTCACCGCATGGCTGTGATGCGCCTCGGAGAAAACCACGCCGGATGAGGCGAGCTGTGCAAGACCGCCCGTCATCGCTGTATGGAATCGCGTCAGGTAATCGGAGCGAAACTGATCAACTGAAATCAGGAGGACGAGACGGGGCTTCTCGAGTTCTGCGCCTCTGACCTGGGCCTGTGCCATCGATCCCGAGGGGCTCGAGAACAGGAATACCAGGGCAAGAAGTCCAGACAAAAACAACAACACTCTCGTCTTACTCTGCACTGCCAGCCTCCATAAAGTAGTAGCCCACCAGATGTTGAATGAGGAAATGCCCATCTTCGATAAAGCCCATGTGAGACGATTCGACAAAGATTACCTGCCGGGCGGACTTCCCCAGCCCACCGCCGGGACGGCCCGTCATGCCAACGGTCTCCAGCCCGTTCTCATTGGCCCACGTAACCGCCTCGAGGACGTTCGGGGAGTTTCCGCTGCCGCTGATCGCGATCAGCAGGTCACCGGGCCTGGCAAAATTCTTCAGCTGTTCGACAAACACCTGGGAATAGTCGGTATCATTCGCCAGCGCCGTTATCCAGGGAACGTTGTCGGTCAGGGAAATGACACGAAAACGCTCGCGCCGGCCGTAGGAAGCTCCCTTACCCAGATCATTGGCGAAATGACTCGCCGTAGCCGCGCTGCCTCCATTCCCACAGATAAAGACCTGTCTCCCCTCGGATCGAACAGCTTCAAGTGTCTCAATCAATGCCGCAACGGCCTCCTCGGGAATCCTCTGCAGGACCTCGAGCGTGGCCTTCTTATAACCTTTAATATAGTCCAATGTGCACCTTGATATTCCTTCTCGTTAAGAGCCCCTATTTCCACCCTTTTCCACATCCAGCGGGTGACGAGGCGGGGCCACTTTTATACCATAGTCATCTTGCTCACCCAAAACATGAGGAGCGTGAAGGATGCGGGTACTTTGTCTCGAAAGCGGTGGGACCAAGCTGGTCGTCGCAGAAGCGGATGAAAGCGGTCGGCTGCTGGGCCGGACCGTCCGATTTAGAGCAGAGGCGCAGAGAGCCTCACAGACACTCGATGAGCTGATTTCGGCCGGCAGGGAACTCCTGAAAGGCCGCAAGGTGGATGCCGTGGGGTTCGGCTTTGGTGGAACCGTGAGCCGTTCCGACCAGCGGCCGCTGTTCTGCTACCACGAAGACGGGTGGGGTGACGTCGATGCTCACCAGCGTCTGACCGATGCCTTCTGCGCTCCGGTCTTCATTGAGAACGACTGCAACGTCGCAGCCCTTGCCGAGGCCCGCGTGGGATGGAAGTTCCTCGAGGGCACCCTCTTCTATGTCACGGTGGGGACTGGGATTGGCGCCGGCATCGTTCGAGATGGAACCCCTCTGCGCCTGGGTGAGGTCGGAGAAGGGGAGATCGGTCACCTGATTGTCGAACCCTCCGGGCCTCTTTGCGGGTGCGGGCACCAGGGCTGTCTCGAAACCCTTTGCTCGGGTCCCGGCCTGGCTACACTCAGCGGCCAGTATCTCGACGAACCGATCACCGGACCGGTGCTGATGGAGAGATACCGGGCCGGTGACAAGATGGCCACCCTGATTGTGCAGAGGGCCGCCGACTACATGGCTCAGGCCCTCGCACCGGTTGTCAATATTCTCGCACCCGATCTCATCGTCTTTGGAGGCGGCGTGATGCAGGACAATCCCCAATACCTCGACCTGGTCCGGAACCGGACCCTCGAGCAGGCCTTTCCCCCGATCGTGGAACTCGCCCCTCCACGCTTCGAACGTTCCCGACTGCGCACCGATGTCGTCTGCCAGGGGGCGGCGCTGCTGGCTCTCCTGGGCCTGAATGCCCTGCAATCTACTTCCGATGACTTGTAACACCGCTACTGTTTGTCTTACCATCGACACCTTGATCTGGGACAACATCAAGTGAAAAGAAGGGGAGAGTCTCAATGGAAGTGATCGCTGAAATGGAAAAGGGCTGGAATGAGAAGATCATGTTCAGCGTCAGTGAGTATAAGGGCAAGACATACGCAAACGTCCGAATCTATTACGAGGACGATGAAGGTGAGTGGAAGCCGACCAAGAAAGGTGTCACGGTTTCCGTAGAGGACTTTGCCACCTTCAGGGAACACATCGAAGCTATGGAAGCCTTTCTGAAAGAAAAAGGTCTCCTTTAGACCAACTCCAAACCAAGAGGTGCCGAAATGTCTAATTGTGGAATCAAGTGCAACAAGAATGGACCGCTGATTGTCGCGGGTGAAATCGAACTCAAGGACAGCTCTGGAAAGAGCTTTGGCCTGGGCGGCCGTAAGCAGATTGCACTGTGCCGCTGCGGTGCCTCCGAGAACAAACCGTTTTGCGACGGCGCCCACAACAGAGTGGGTTTCACTTCGGACGTCGAAGCGACCGATCTTCCGCCGGTCAAGTAACTTCGACCATTTGATGCGCCCGGCTGGAATCCGCATTCCTGGCGATTAGACGGGTTCCAGTCCGCAGGCCGCATTTCCATCCCTCTGAGACTTTCCCCGGGATCCACCAGCAGGGGAGACCCTCCTCATCTCACCGCGAATTGAAGCGACCGCAAGCCGGAATCCGCGCCATTTCTAGAATGTCGCATAACATATATTATGTTAAGTTTTACTTCTACACAGGCCTTTTCCACGCGGTTCTGCGGGTTTTATCGGCGATCAGGAGGATCCGGTTCGCTCACTACATCTCGTACTTGCCGAGATCTTCCGGCTTGAGATTGCTCAGCCACTCACGAACCTCATCGGGTTCGAGTTTCTCGCGGTCCAGCGTGATATTGCGAGAATTCTGAATCACATCTTCCGTCACAAAGATGGGTGCATCGGTACGGAGAGCCAATGCGATTGCATCGCTGGGACGACTGTCGATGGTGATAACTGAATTCGCGAAACTGAGATGAATCGATGCGAAAAATGTGTTGTCCCGCAATTGGTTGACGACAATCTTATCAACTTCCGCATCAAGGTTCAGCAGGACATTCTTCAGGAGGTCGTGTGTCATCGGACGCGGTGTATCGATCCGCTCGATCTGCAGCGCGATGGCATTTGCCTCGAAGATTCCAACCCAGATCGGCAACAGCGTATTCTTCTCGATATCCTGGAGGATCACGATTGGAGAATTCGTGATGGGATCCATCATGAGGCCCTTAATTTTGAATTCACGTTCCATGTTGCCTCCTAGACGGCATCCGCCAGGTCAACGTCAACGACGCGCTGACCCGACAGGCTGTTCGGTCCGATTCTATCTATTCGGATGTCGATGAAGCTTCCCGGTTGCTCTTTTCCTGGAAAATTCACAACTTTGTTTGTCGTCGTCCTTCCGAACCGGTTAATTCCATCGCGAGCGGTCCCTTCAACCAGGATCTCAAACTCGCGGCCGAGGTAGCGCTCATTGTGGATTTCCAGCTGAATCTCGCGCTGCAGGCGCTGGAGTATCATCAGGCGCCGTGTCTTGTCGGCCTCGGATACATCATCTTCCCATTCGCTGGCTTCAGTAAAGGGCCGCACCGAATATTTGAAGGAAAACATCTGTTCGAATCGGGCGATCCGGACCAGACTCAAGGTGTCTTCGAAATCGGCCTCGGTCTCACCGGGAAAGCCGACGATCATATCGGTTGAAAGCGCGATCGACCGACTTGCCCCGCGAAATTTGTCGAGCAATTCCAGGTACCACTCGCGATCATGCTGTCTCCTCATCCGTTTCAGAATCGGGTCCGCACCGGACTGCAGCGGCAGATGGACCTGGTTGCAGATGTTTCTGTTTTCGGCGATCACCGCGATCACATCATCATCGAAGTGACGCGGGTGCGGCGAGGTGAAGCGGATGCGTTGAATTCCCTGGATCTGTGCCACGTCGGCCAGGAGCTCAGCGAACTTGTAGCCCCGCTGTTCCGGATCCTTGTAGCTGTTGACCGTCTGTCCCAGCAACTGGAGTTCAACATAGCCGCGATCGGCGGCCCTGGCGACTTCGTCCAGGATGCGCCGGGCCGGACGGTTCCGCTCCTTCCCCCGGGTATGGGGCACGATACAGAAGGCACAGTGCTTGTTACAGCCTTCCATGATCGTGACGTTAGCTCGGAAAGAACTCGTCCGCGCAACACGTTCCACTTCAACGGGAGTCTTATCCTCGAGAAACCGGGTGACTACCCGGCGGCTTGCCGGATTGAGTTCGGGCGACTGTTCCTGCCGTGAGCGGATCTCTTCGATCAGATCGGGGATACAGTGATAGAGATGCGTCCCGACGACGAGGTCAACAAATGGCGCTTTTTTCACCATTTGTTCACTCTCCTGCTGCGCGACACATCCAACGACGCCGATGACAAATTCCGGGTCCTCGAGCTTCCGTGATTTCAACTCGCCCAGCCGGCTGTACACCTTCTGAGCGGCCTT
This sequence comes from Acidobacteriota bacterium, assembly GCA_020350445.1. Classification (GTDB taxonomy): domain Bacteria; phylum Acidobacteriota; class UBA6911; order RPQK01; family JAPXNP01. The sequence goes on from CP070717.1 coordinate 4,484,893, forward strand.
TTCGCGGACACTACAGGTATTCAAAATGTAGAGATCGGCCTCTTCGACCGAGTCAACGGCTGTCATGCCGTGGTGAGACAGCAACCCGGAGATCTTCTCCGAGTCGTGTTCATTCATCTGGCAGCCGTGAGTTTCTATGTAAAACGTCCTATCCATATCTATCAATGGTGTTAATTCTAAAGGAAGCGTTGGATCCCAAACAAGGAAGCGGCCCCTTTGGCCCCCTCAAGATTGGAGTTCCAGAAGCTCCCGAGCCTGCCGCCGCGTGGTTTCAGTAACTGACGCGCCGGCCATCATCCGTGAGAGTTCCTCGACCCGTTCTTCCTGGCTCAGCCGGGTGATTTCGACGATCGTCCGACCATTCCGGGTCTGCTTACCAACATGGTAATGCAAGTGGGCAAATCGGGCGACCTGGGGAAGGTGGGTCACACAAAAGACCTGGTTTTCCGCCGACACCTTAAGGAGTTTCTGACCCAGGCTGGTCGCGGTCCGGCCGCCGATGCCGCTGTCAACCTCATCAAAGACGAGGCTCTTGGTCGAGCGCTTCTCTTCAAGCGCTGCTTTCAGAGCCAGCATGAGCCGGGAAAGCTCTCCCCCCGAGGCAATCTTCAACAGAGGTTTCGGCTCTTCACCCGGGTTGGGACTGATGAGAAACTCGCCCCGGTCGAATCCTTCTTCAGAGAGGCGTTCCGGGTCCGATTCGAGAAGGACCCTGAAGACGGTCTGCCCCATTGCGAGATCGGCCAGTTCCCTTTCCACGGCGGCTGAAAGCGCTTCGGAATCGGCGCGTCGTTTATCCGAGAGGCGTCGGGCCTGCTCGAGGCAGCTCTGAAACAGTGGTTCGATCCGCGCCGCCAGACGCGTCGATTCCTGGTCAAAGTCCTCCAGGCGACGCAGTTCTGTCTCGATCTCGTCGCGGTACTCCAGGAGACCATCGACCGAATCGGCATACTTGCGCCGGACCTTCTCGATTTCTGCCATCCGCTCCTCAACCTGGTCGAGACGGCGGGGGTTGAATTCGATATCGGAGAGGTAATCCCGCAACTGGAAAGCGATTTCCTCCAGCTGGTATCTCGACTCCTGGAGTCGGGCCAGGGGCGATTCGAAGTTGGCATCCAGGCGACACAGCTCCTCGATCTGCCGCGAAGCCTGTTCGATCTGCGCGAGGACGGAGTCGTCGCGATCGTAGAGCAGATCATAGCCACCGGTCGCCAGCTGTAGTCGTTCTTCCGCGCTGGCCAGAAGTTCCTTTTCGGTTTCGAGTTCCGCATCCAGACCGGGACTCAATTTCAGGCGGTCGATCTCCTGGACCTGAAAGCGCAAAAGATCGATCCGCTGGAGGCGTTCCTGTTCCGATCCGCGCAGCGTTTCCAGTTCGGCCCGCCGTGCCTGGAACTCGCCAAAGAGTCGTGCCAGTTCGGCCAGCGCATCCTGGTTCCGGCCGAACAGATCGAGCAGTTCGAGATGGCTCGAGGGATTCAGCAGCAGATGCTGGCTGTGCTGGCCATGGATGTCGACCAGTTCCCGGCCGATCCGGGCGAGAAACGCCAGTGTCGATAGCTGTCCGTTGACAAAGATCCGGTTACTGCCCGTCCGCGAGACCTCACGGCGGATGATCAGATCGGACCCCTCCATCTCGATTCCCTGCTCGGCGAGGACTGAATCGAGAGAGGAGGAACCTTCGAGGCTGAACAAGCCTTCGATGCGCGCCGTTTCACTTCCCTGCCGGATCATTTCCTGGGACGCCCGGGCTCCAACCAGCAACCCTACGGCATCGACGAGGATCGATTTTCCAGAACCGGTTTCACCGGTGATCAGATTCAGGCCCGAGCCAAACTCGACCTCAAGATGGTCGATGAGGGCAAAGTTATCTATCGAGATGAAGCGAAGCATTGATTTCGTTTTCCGAATCGGGGCAATCTACAGCGAGCGGGGCCGGTTAATCCTTCCGGCGCCGATCCCCTGTAATGGTATCCGGCCAGAGGGTTCGGTTACAATCGAAATGTCATTTTGCTCCCGGCGGGGGACAGGGTATTTGTGTCCGGAACCCGGGAGGAGACGCAGAGAGGGGTGAACCGATACCGGCTCGGGGCGAGTTCCTCTGGTGCCGCCGCTCGCGAGTGGAGCGGGCAGTTATCAGGGGCTGTTCGCCAGAGGAGAGACGGGCCGGGATTCTCCTGAAGTTGGAAAGGATCGCCACGATGGATTGTGGCTGGAACTGGAGGTCGTTGAATTGAGTGGAGCGATGATTGGGGTCTTGGCACAGGGGAGTTTCGGCAGTTTCTGGTCGCTGATCTTACAGAGCGGTCCGGTGGCGCAGGCCGTACTGCTCATTCTCCTGTTCTTTTCAGTTTTCTCCTGGGCGATCATTTTTAAGAAATACCGCATCTACAAAGAAGTGGAGCAGCAGTCCGTCGAGTTTCACGAAGAGTTCCAGCGCCGTTCCAGCCTGTCGGAAATCTATCGGGAATGCGAAAGCTTTCCGCTCTCTCCGCTGGCGGGGATTTTCAAGAGCGGTTACCAGGAACTGACACACCGGGTCCAGACGGCCAAAGCCAAGAGTGAATCGAGTGGGCAGGTTCAACGACAGGCGGTCTTTGACTCCATTAATGGTCTCCAGCGCACGCTGAAGAAAGCGGCGATGTCTGAGATGCTGGAGATGGAGCGATCCTTGAACTGGCTGGCGACGACCGGTTCGGTCACACCATTCATCGGCCTCTTCGGAACGGTTGTGGGTATCATCAACGCGTTTCAGGGGCTGGGCGAGGGTGGAACGACAACGATCCAGGCGGTTGCTCCCGGTATCAGTGAGGCACTAGTAGCCACGGCTGCCGGCCTCTTTGCTGCAATTCCGGCAGTCATCGGTTATAACCATTTCGTCAACCGGCTTCGGCAGTTCGGCGCGGAGATGGACGATTTTTCGGCCGAGTTTCTGAACTTGATTGAGAGAAGTTTCAGCTAGAGGCGCTGGGAGAAACATCAATGGCATTTCAGATGGGAACCGATGGAACCCGGCCGACCTTGTCAGAGATCAATGTCACACCTCTTGTCGATGTCATCCTGGTGCTCCTGATCATCTTCATGGTGACCGCACCGATTCTGCAGACTGGCATCGAAGTGGAACTCCCCCGGACTCGGACCGTCCAGGCGGTTGATCCCGAACAGCGTGTCGTAATCACGATCAGCCGGGATGAGATGTTGTTCTATCGATCGAGTATGATCAATTTCAATCTTCTGAAAGAGCAGCTGGCAAAGGATATCGGGCAAAGCGACCAGCCGATCTTTCTGCAGGCGGATGAGGATGTTCGTTGGAAGACGATCGTGGCTGTTGTCGATGAGATCCGCCAGTCGGGATATGAAAAGATTAACCTGGTGACCCGCCCTTACGAGGGTGAGGGAGGCGGAGGGTCGTAGTGAAGGGAATCCTTCATCCCCATATCGACGAAGGTCGCTACCGCAACTCGGTGATCGCTTCGGTTGTCACTCATACGGCGATCGTCCTCGTCTTCACCTTTGGGTTGGGCTTCTTCCCTTCCGCCCAGCCGCTGACGATCGGACTCGGTGAAGGAGGCGGTTCGGGCGATTACGTCTCGGTTGGATTGTCGGCTGAAGCCGGAGGCGGTGAAGGCATGTACAAAGCCCCTATCACCCCCCGCGCCGAGACGGCTCCAGTTGTTGAAGAGGAAGAGGCTCCGCCGCCGGAGCCGGAACCGGAGCAGCAGGTTTTCACCCAGGTCGAAAAGAAGAAGGAGCCAAAACCGGCTCAGCCTTATCGCGAGCGGCCCCGCGAAGAAACGAAGAAGGAAGCTCAGCCGGGTCAGATCGCCCGGACACCCGATCCTGGCAAGGGAAGCCGGTCGGGTGGAGGTTCGGGTGGCGGCATCGGCTCGGGACAGGGCGTCAAGATCGGCTCCGGTTCAGGTGATGAGGGAGCGATCCAGTCCTGGTATATCCGGCAGGTGGAGCAGCGTGTCGGACAGAACTGGCTGCAGACCTCTCTCGGGCAGTTGGACAAGCGGGTGAGTGCCGTTGCCTCCTTTGTTGTCGAGCCCAGCGGGCGTATTTCCGAAATCGGCCTGGATCAGTCCAGTGGCATTCGCAGCGTTGATCTTGCCGTTCAACGCGCAATCCAGGCCAGCAATCCCCTCCCCCGATTACCCTATGAACTGCGGGGAAGACGTGTAAAATTCCAGGCGGTATTTGAGTATCCACCTCGGTAGTAGAAAGGTGTTGTTCATGAAAGCGAAGTTTCTAATCCTTCTTATTTTGCTCGGCAGCGGATTCCTGCAGGCGCAGGATCCCGATGCGGTGATCTTCCCGAAACCAACACCGACCCGGCTGGCCGTCGCAGATTTCACCCCAAAAACATCATCCACTCCAGACACCCAGACGGCCCTGAACGTCTTCAACCAGGTCCTGCTGGATGATCTGAAGTTTTCAGCCTTCTTCGAGCTGCCCTCCAAGAGCTTCTATCCCTTGAAACCATTGCGCACGCCGCAGGATGTCATTTTCGAGAACTGGCAGGTACCTACTCTCGACATCGATTTCCTGGCCTTCGGCAGTGTGCAGGTCGATGCAACGGTCACGGTGGTTGAAGCCTACGTCTACGATGTGAAGACCCGCCAGCAGGTCATCGGTAAGCGGTACACGATCGGGGATACAACCTTGATCCGCAGGGTCGCTCACGAGTTTGCCGACCAGGTGGTCTACGAATTGTCGGCCGGCGCGAGTCAGGGCGTAGCCAAATCCCGGATCGCCTTCTCTTCTCTGAAGGGAGACAGCAAGGAAATCTGGGTCATGGACTATGACGGCGCCAACGGGCGTCAGATCTCATTTAATGGTGGGATCAACAAGTTTCCGGAGTGGTCGGCTGACAACCAGATGCTGGTCTATGTCGCCAAGCTCCCGACGGTCAACCGGTGGCAGCTTTTCCTGCACGAGGTGGATGGACGTCCGACGGAAATTGAGGTCACGAGCAGCTATGTCTCCTCTCCGGCCTTTGCCCGCGATGGCCGGGTCGCCTTTTCTTCCCGAACCCAGAGCAGCCGGGAAGCCGATATCTTCATTCGGCCAGCCGGGGGTGGACCCGCCCGCAACATCACCAACGCCCGGGGCATTGACACTTCTCCGAGTTGGAGTCCGACCGGGGCCCAGATCGCCTTCATCTCAGACCGAACCGGAGGACCCCAGGTCTGGGTCATGGACGCCGACGGATCGAACCTGCGGCAGCTCGTCACCGAAGGGGGCCACTGCGACAGTCCCGACTGGTCACCTGACGGCCGGTTCGTCCTCTACTCATGGCAGGCACCGAGGCAGTGGAAGCATGACATCTACCTCGCTGAAGTCGCCACCGGGAAACTCTTTCAGTTAACCTCTGGATTTGGAACGAATGAGAGTCCCCACTGGTCTCCCGATGGGCGCCACATCGCATTCCAGAGCACTCGGACTGGGACCAAACAGATCTTCATCATGAACGCCGATGGTAGGAACTTAAAACAGGTCACCACCTATGGTATAAACGAGAGTCCAGCTTGGGCGCCCTATGTAGAGGCGAATCGACTGGGTCAGTAACTAATATTTAGTCGGAGGTCATAATTTGATGAAACGGAGCCTTTACGCCTTACTTGTTTTGCTAATTGCCGTCACCCTGATGATCGGCGCAGGGTGCAAGAAGAAGAGCACTCCGATTGCTCGCGCCCCCGTAGCTTCTACGGATGAACCTTCCGGTCCGCCTCCTGCAGTGGCCTCGCCCACTGTCGAACTCAACGCTGCTCCGACCACCATCAAGCGGGGGGAGGAATCGAAACTCAGCTGGAAGAGCACCAACGCAGATTCGATCGTCATTGATAACGGTGTCGGCAATGTTGCGACACAGGGAACCGTCACCGTAGCTCCACTGGAGTCTACGACCTTTACCGTGACCGCTTCGAACTCTGGTGGTCAGGCCAAGGCCAGTGCCCGTATCACTGTTGTTCGGGATGAAGGCCCCGTTGAGATCATTGAGACCGATGTCCAGGCTCTCCAGAAGGCCATCGATGAGGGATTGGTCAACCCGGTGTATTTCGCCTACGATTCGGCCGAGCTTTCGGCAGAAGCCAAGGAGATCCTGGAGGAGAATTCAAAATGGTTCCGACGGTATCCCGGAGCCCGGATTATCGTCGAAGGACACTGTGATGAACGAGGCAGCGAGGAGTACAACCTTGCGCTGGGAGATCGCCGATCCCAGTCGGCCCGGGATTACCTGATTCAACTCGGGATCCCCGGCGATCGGCTGGAGGGGATTTCGTACGGTGAAGAGAGGCCATTTGTACAGGGCAGCAACGAGAGTGCCTGGTCCAAGAACCGTCGGGCCCACTTTGTCGTTCGTTAACCTGGTGTCTTGATCCTTGCCGGATTCGAGGGGCGCTATTGATGGGCGCCCCTTTTTTCATACCCGGTACTGATAAAATAGAATGAACTCGGACGATGTATGGAGGCTTCCGCCCCTTCGTGAAACGCCCAGTCTGATGAGACTGCTTTAGAAAACTATATTTGGAGACGACAAAATGAGGCAGCTTTTCACATTGTTGACTCTTTGCTTTACGGTTCTAATTCTGCCGCTGTCGGCAGGAACCAAGGAAGAGATCATTCGACTGCAGAGTGACATCCTGCAGCTGCAGGACCAGATTCGAGTCCTGCAGAAGAATGTAGACGAGAAAAACGGGATGATCATCTCGCTTCTCGAACAGCTCAATGACCAGGCCGCAGAAGGCAACGTCGGTTTTCAGGAACTGGTGACAGCGACCAATGCGGCAAAGGCCCAGTCCTCCTCACTGGACCGGACAGTCCAGTCGGTCCAGGAAGAACTCAGGGTACTGAGCGCCAAGCTCGATGAAACCAATACCCGCGTCGCAGCCGTCCACCGCAAACTGGAAGAGAACCAGGTGCAGATTCAGTCGCTGCGGACAGTCGAGCAGAGTGTCGGAGACGACATAGAACCGGATCGCATCTATTCGGCGACCTTCAACGATTATCTGATGGGAAACTATGCGCTCGCCGTCAACGGGTTCCAGGACTTCCTGGCCAACTTTCCCGACAGCGAATACGGGGATAACGCCGCCTACTACTTGGGAGACTGCTACTTCAAGCAGGGTCGCCTCGACCTCGCAATCCAGGCCTTTGAACAGGTGATCAATCTCTATCCCAAGGGGGACAAGACTGCGGTGGCCTACTATAAAAAGGCCCAGGCACTGCAGGAACTCCAGCGGCTGGAACAGGCGATCGAAACCCTCAAAGCGCTCAAGCAGCTGTTTCCCAATGCTCCGGAAGCGCAGTTGGCAAACGACGATTTGATTAAGCTTGGGGTCGAGTAGGTCGAGCGAGTTCGCACTTTTTCGGACTCAGACGTTATAGTTAATGCGTCTTAGAATGGTCTGGCGCGAGTAGCCCGCTGACGGGTTGGATGAACTTTCGGAGGTAGATTGACATGGTAAATAAAGTGATGCTCATCGGCCGGCTGGGGCGGGACCCCGAACTCAGGCATACGGCTTCAGGGACCGCTGTAGCGACATTCTCACTGGCGACGACGGAGCGCTACGGAGATGCCGACGGCGCCAAGAACGAACGGACCGAATGGCACCGAATCGTGGCCTGGTCCAAGCTCGCAGAGATCTGCGGCTCCTATCTGAAGAAGGGCCGGCTCGTCTTTATCGAGGGCAGACTGCAGACCCGCGAGTGGGACGATCGGGATGGCAACAAACGCAGGACGACTGAGATCGTGGCGTCGAATATGCAGATGCTCGAATCCCGGGCCGCGGCCGAGAGTATGGTCGCCGATGAGGGCGGCATGGGTCAGCCTATTTCGATGGAAGCCGGGATCACCGACGACGATATCCCGTTCTAGCTACCGGTTCCCGGCAGGAACCGATTCTGTACCGAACCAGCCTCGAACCCGGTCCGCTACGTCTCCAGGCAACGACCGTGCTTCGGGGCTTTTTTTCAACCCCGACTCCGGGCTGCCCCTCAAAAGCGGAAGCGGCGACTTTCCCCGTTCCGGCCCACCAGTTCAATCGTGCGCGTAATCCGCTCCTGGCCCCGGTAAAACTCAAACTCCATCGAATCACCAGGACGGGTACTCTCGCGGACCCTGAGGAAGTCACGAATCGATTTGATCGGCTTTCCCCCCATCGAAACAAGGACATCGCCTCCAATGATAATCGGCGTATTCCCGGCGAAGACTCTCTGGTTCCCGCCCCGCATCCCGGCCACATCCGCAGAACTGCCTTCGGCGACGCGTTCGATCAGCAGTCCTTCGCGAATCGGAAGGTCCAGGTACTCCGCCAAGCGCCGGCCCAGTGGCCGGCCTTCGATCCCGATCCAGGCCCGCAAAACCCTGCCGTGCTCGATCAGGTCGCTGATGATCCGATTAATCGTCGTTACCGGGACCGCAAAGCCGATCCCTGCGCTCTCGCCGGTCTTCGAGTAGATGGCGGTATTGACGCCGATCACTTCCCCACGCGTGTTCAAAAGCGGTCCACCACTGTTTCCCGGGTTGATCGCGGCATCGGTCTGGATCAGGTCATCCAGAACGCCATACTCGGTGTCCAGACTCCTTCCCAGCGACGAGATGATCCCGGTCGTCAGCGTCCGTTCGAGGCCAAAGGGATTCCCAATCGCCAGGACCTTTTGTCCAACGAGGAATTGGGGCGAGGTCGCCAGCTTGATCGGCACACACTTCCCTTCCGGACACTCGATCTTGAGGATCGCAATGTCATTGATCGGATCCCTTCCGACCACTTCAGCTTCCACTGTCGACTCATCAAACAGCGTGACCTCCAACTGGTCCGAGTCGTCGATCACGTGATTGTTCGTGACGATATGCCCTTCACTATCGATCAGAAATCCGCTTCCGGTACCCCGCTCCGGGACGACATTCATCCACCAGTTCAACATCAGACGCGTACTGGTGATGTTGACGACCGCATGACTGAGTTCCTTATAGATACGGATATTGACGGCCTCATCCTCGGAAAGATTCGTGTCGAAAGACACCGTCCGCCCCTGCTGAAACTCGGCTCTGGCCGGCGGCGGTGATGGCCAGCGTGTAAGGAAGATGACCAGTGCGGCCGAGATCAGGCTGCTGGCCAGGACAATGGTGACGAATTCCTTCCGAGACATACAATCATTATACGGAAAGACCGGTTGAAAGATCCTACCGAGAATCTTCAGTCCGGCCCGGTTCCGGCACCAGGAAAAAAAGGACCAGCGAAGCTGTCACTGTTAGCGCCGCAGCCAGCCATGTCACCGCGCCATAGCCAAAATCACCATAGAGGAAACCGGCCAGAAAGACGCTGGCCGAGATCCCTAACTGGGAAAAGGTATTCCGGATCGCCAGGTAGGTCCCCCTCTGGGGCATCGGAACCAGTTCGGTCTGCAGGGTCTGAAGGGCCGTCTGACGGAAGGCGATACAAAGACTGATCAGAAACAGGCTGCTGAAAAGGAGCACGCCACACCCCAACCGGTCGAGTAACACCAGCGGCAGTACCAGTATGGTATTCGAAAGCAGAAAGACACGGCGCTTGGTCCACCGGTCACTCAGCCAGCCCGATATGGGGCTGGCAACACCGGCAGCCAACCCCGCGACCAGAAAGACAGACGAAATCTGGACTGCACTGAGTTCGAACCCTTCACTCAAGTGTCCCGATATGAAGGTCAGGAAGGCGAGCGTCCCCCCGGAAACAAGAAACGAAATCACCAGGCCGGAGGCGGTACTTCGACTGGCGAGAAGGTCGCGCAGACGAAACGGTACCTCGACCTTGGAATCCCGCTTGAGGCTCCCTCCCCTTTTCCAGACCAGAGAGCTCAGCAGCAGAAGTAATACACCTCCCCCTGCGGAAAACCAGAAGATGTTCCTCCAGCCAAAACTAGAGCCAATCCAGGATCCCAGGGGGATTCCCAGGATCAGCGCGACGAAGTAGGAACTCAGGACGAACCCCATCACCCGACCTCGCCGTTCATAGCTGAACAGGTCTCCGACAAGACCAGCGGTACAGGTTGACAGCATCCCACCCGCCAATCCAGCCAGTGCACGCAGGCCGAGAAGGTCGGCAAAACTCCGGGTCTGGGTCATCAACAGACTGATCCCCACAAAGGTCAGAAGCCCGAACAACAGGAACGGTACCCGGCCATAGCGATCCGTGAGTGGGCCGATGAGGAGGTTGAACACTGCCGCCGACAAGGCATAGAGGCTGAACAGCCAGCCCAGTTGCCCTATCGGGATCCCGAACTCGCCATTCAGGGTCGGGAGCAGTGGGATCAACAGTTGGTTGTCAACCGTCGCCAGAAAGAGACTGCCGAAGAGAACCGCGATGACTCCAGCTTCATTCCGCACGTTCTCCCCCCATCGATTCAATCAGGCCCCGGTTCAGGACCAGGGCATCATCCACTGGATTCCGATAGTAGGCAGGCCGCCGATATCGGATCTCGAACCGATTCCTCCGATAGAAGGAAACCGCTCCCTCGTCCTCTGCACGCACCTCGAGGAAACACTGGCTGCAGCCACGCAGGACTGCCCTTTCCAGTGAGCGATTCAGCAGTGCGGTCCCGATGCCCTTTCGTCTGGAACCCTCCTCCACACCAATCTTCAAGAGTTCGTAGTCGGGCCCGGACTGCAATCCCAGGAAGAAACCCACCATCACCGTCTCCAGACCCACCCTGGCCAGTTCCAGGTCCCACGGGTCCGAGTCAATGTAGGACTGCCACGACCGCCGGCTCCACGGTTCAAGCCCTGCCCGGTCATTCAAGGCGATGATCCCCTCGATGTCGTCCACTCGGGCCGGCAGAATTCTCACTCAAATCCCCAGTTCCGCATCGGAAGGACGGATGTAATTCGCTTCGAGCGCGGCCGAATCCCCTGCCTCTCCACGGGTATAGCGCCAGTACCCCAGTTGACAGAGTTCGCTCAAAACGCAGTTATCCGTCAGTAGAAACCGACTCTTCGGCCGCAGCGCCAGAATCGACTGATGGTACATCTGTGCCGCATCCCCGACGAAGAGGTACTCGAGATCATCCGGCAGTCCTTTGAGCCACTCCGAAGGCGGCTGAACAGTGCCCGCGACGAGTTCCCTGACACCTTTCTGATCCGTTTCGTAGACAGCCCCGTAGACCTGCTGCCGTCGCGCATCGATCATTGCTGCCACAATCTCGGAGACTTCACGGTAACGGTAGGCGAGTGCTTCGAGTGTCGAAACTCCAATCACCGGTCGATCCAACCCCTGGCAGAACCCTTTGACAGTCGCCAGTCCGATCCGCAGACCCGTAAATGATCCCGGGCCGGTGGTGGTGACGAAACAGTCGATTTGATCCGGCTGAAGGTCGAGCTGCCGAAGCAGGAAATCGATGTAGTGGATGATCCGATCCGAATACTTCAGTGGTGTCTTGAACATCGCCAGGCCGATGATTTCGCTGTTGCGGGCCAGGGCGACTCCACCGCTGTTGGTCGCCGTATCCAGGGCTAGAAAATACATAATCCGTGCTTCACTTCCAAATCTAGAATCGGGAGTCATTCCCGAAGGCGTTATTCGGTTTCCCCGACATTTTAAGTCCTGCCGTCCAGCAATTCCATTCCCCAGGCTTCACCGTCGGGTCGATCCAATCGACTGAACCGCTCCCGTATCTGAAAAAACTCCGAAGGGCGACAGATTCTTCGCTCCTTGGAAAAGCATTTTTCCGTGTTTTAATAAAATTTTACAACTTAATATCTAAAGCCTCATAGTAAGTGTAAGTTTCCCGACCATCCGAACCTGATCCACCGATTCTCCTTTGTTCACCGTTCCCTGTTAAAGTAGTCTAACTACGATGGAAAAGCTCACGCCGATGATGCGGCAGTACCACAAGATCAAGATGGAACACCCGGATATCCTGCTCTTCTTCCGGCTGGGCGACTTCTATGAAATGTTTTACGAGGATGCTGTTGTAGGGAGCCGTGAGCTCGAGATTACACTGACCTCCCGCAACAAGGACAGCAAGGGTGCGCCGATCCCGATGTGTGGCATTCCACATCACGCCGCCACGACCTACGTCTCGAAACTCCTGCGAAAAGGTTTCAAGGTTGCCATCTGCGAGCAAGTCGAAGACCCCTCCCAGGCGAAGGGGATCGTCAAGCGCGAGGTGGCCCGGATTCTGACACCGGGCACCGCCATTGAGGAGGGGGTACTCGAGACAAGGGAAAACAATTTTATTGCCAGCCTGGTCAAACGCGATGACGCGCTGGCCGCCTCGTTTCTGGATGTTTCCACGGGAGAGTTCTGGGTCACGGAATTCTCGGGAGAACTGGCTTGCGAGAAGATGGAACAGGAGTGGTTTCAATTCCAGCCGCGAGAGGTCATTTTTCCAGAGTCGAGCAAGCAAGAACTGGAGGAGTCGCTGGCGGCCTGTTTCAGTCTCGGAGCGGTGCGGACACCGCAGGCTGACTGGGTCTTCAATCTCGATTACAGCCAGCGGGTCTTACTTCAGCATTTCCAGGTTCAGAGTCTTGACGGATTCGGTTTGAATGGTGAAGTTCATGCCATGTCGGCTGCCGGCGGACTCCTCAACTACGTCAAGGAGACGCAGAAGACTCACCTGACCCATATCACCGGCCTGACGCTGATCGAACAGGCGCAGTTCCTCAAGATGGACGATTCCACGATCCGAAACCTGGAACTCGTTCAGGGGATCGACGGCAACCGGAAGTGGACGCTTCTGGCCACCCTCGATATGACCAAGACCGGGATGGGGGCCCGGCTGCTTCGCCGCTGGCTCCTGCGGCCCAGCCTGGACCTCGCCGAGATCAATGAACGACTCGATGCGGTTGACGAGTTGACGAAATCGGTCATGGGGATGAGTCGGCTGGGTGGCATCCTGAATGATATCTACGACCTCGAGAGGCTCCTGTCGCGGGTGACGATGGAAAAGGCGAATGCCCGGGACCTGCTCTCCCTTCGTGAATCGCTGCGTTCCCTGCCCCGACTGGATGAGGCCTTGGCCGCCTACGAAACCAGCGGGCTGAGTCCCCGGATCGACCATCTCGAAGATGTATTGGATCTGTTGGACCGCTCCATCGCCGATGATCCTCCGGTGACCCTGAATGAAGGGCGCATCATGCGCTCCGGTTACAACGCAGAACTCGACGAGTTGCGCGAAATCTCACGCTCGGGCAAGTCCTTCATCGCCCGGCTCGAGTCCCAGGAAAGGGACAGGACGGGAATCCCGTCTCTGAAGGTCAAATTCAACCGCGTCTTTGGCTACTTCATCGAGGTCTCGAAAACCCGGCTCGATGCCGTGCCTGAGGATTACATCCGCAAGCAGACGCTGGCTTCGTCGGAAAGGTTCATCACTCCTGAGCTCAAGGAGTATGAGGACAAGGTGCTGGGTGCTGAAGAGCGCATTATCGCGCTGGAACGGGAACTCTTCGTCGCGGTCCGGTCCGCTGTGGCCGATCAAGCTGGGAGGATACAGCAGGTGGCCCGCGTTATCGCGACGCTCGATGTCCTCCTGGCCTTTGCAGAGACGGCGCAAAGACACCGCTATGTACGACCTCAGCTCGATGAGTCGACGATCCTGCGCATTCAGGGTGGTCGGCATCCCGTTCTCGAACTGCAGGGCAACGACCCCTTCGTGCCCAACGATCTACTGACCGATGCCGACCATGAGCAGATGCTGATCCTGACAGGGCCGAATATGGGTGGGAAATCGACCTATCTTCGTCAGAACGCATTGATCGTCATCATGGCCCAGGCCGGGAGCTTCGTCCCCGCTGCCGAGGCACAGGTCGGGCTGGTTGATCGGATCTTCACCCGAGTGGGAGCGAGTGACAACCTGGCGAGAGGCCGCTCCACCTTCATGGTTGAGATGATCGAGACGGCCAAGATTCTCAACACCGCCACCCGCCGAAGCTTCATCCTGCTCGATGAAGTTGGTCGGGGTACGGCGACCTTTGACGGGCTTTCGATCGCCTGGTCGGTTGCCGAGTACCTGGTGAACGAGGAAAGCCGCAGGGCGCGCACGCTGTTTGCAACCCATTACCAGGAACTGACAAAACTCGAGGAGCTTTACGATTCCGTGAGGAATTACTGTGTAACTGTGCGTGAAGGCGGAAAAGATATCATCTTCTTCCACCGCGTTATGCCCGGGATCGCAAACAAGAGTTACGGGATTGAAGTCGCCCGGCTGGCCGGCGTTCCCCAGGCAGTCATCGAACGGGCCCGCGAGGTGCTGACGCGACTGGAACGCAAGCAGCTGAATCTCACGGGTCGCAAGCGCTCCTCCACCGTACCTGACGACACCTTCTCGGACCTGCAGAAGGGTCTCTTCTAGGTTCGCATGGCGATTGCTGAATATGTCCGCAAACCGATCTTACCGGAACGGTTGAGTCTCGGGGTCCAAGTGCTGCTCCTGGTGCTTTTCTGCAGTCCCCTCTTCGTCGAGGTCACTCGTTCGACGGTCTGGGACGCCAACGAGGCCTTCTACGCTCAGACACCGCGTGAAATGGTGGAATCTGGAGACTGGATTCATCCCACCTTCAACGGCCGTCCCCGGGTCAACAAACCGCCTCTCTCCTATTGGCTGGTCGCAGTTCCCTACACTCTGTTCGGCCCCGACCTGGCGTCGGAACGGTTGGTGCTGGCGTTGACCGGTGTC
>CP070717.1:4499650-4510389 GCA_020350445.1 Acidobacteriota bacterium
CGCTTCCGAGAGTTGCCGCCGTTTCTCATCGTCACCCTCTCCGATCCGCTCCTGCAGGGTTTCAACCGCAATCCGGCTCGCCACCTCACCGGCCGCATGTCCTCCCAACCCGTCGCAGACCGCGAAGAATCCCCGGCGCTCGAGGGTCACGTAGTTGTCTTCATTATTCGCACGCACCAAGCCCCGGTCAGTCTTTCCCAGGCAACGAATTCGTTCAGCCATCGTCCTCTCAGATCCCTTCAAACCCGTCCAGCATGCGCACGTGACATTTGATTAGCCCATAAACAATGAGTATCAAGAGTATCCACGCTCCGGCCTTCATCCATCCCGGATAGGTGATCCATTCCCCACAGTAAGGGCAACGGCTGACCTTCTCAAGAAAGACATACTGGCAATTGGGACATTTTTCCAGATCTTCTCTTTCAGTCAAGAAAGACACCCTTCATTTAGGACGGTCTCAAGCCAATCCCAGCCACCCAAACCCTGCGAAGCCTCCGGAAACCGCCTCCAAACAGTATACCGGGGGTCCTTCGTTTGGTCGAAAGCCCTATCAGATTTTGACCTATCGATAGTTTCTCCCGTTTCATGGTATTTTGCAAAAGTAATCTGACGACGATGAAAGTTCTGAAGGTCTCATCAGCTGGAGTCCGGGGAATAGTCGGTGCTGGGATGAGTGCCGAGGTCGCAATGGCCTTTGCGCAGGCATTTGCGACCTACCTCGAAGGTGGAATCATAGTCTTAGCCCGGGACTCCCGGCCTTCTGGCGTGATGATGCGGTCAGCCGTACTCTCAGGCCTCCTCGCCAGTGGCTGCCGTGTCATCGACCTTGGAGTTTGTCCGTCCCCTTCAGTTCGCAACCTGATGGAATTGCTGAAGGCCGACGGCGGTATCATCATTGCCGCCGGTCACAATCCACAGCCTTGGAATGCCTTGAAGTTCCTGGCTTCTGACGGCAGCTATCTGACCGCCCTGCAAGGTCAGGAACTTCTCGAGATCTACCACCACGCCGAATTCCGATCGGCAGGGTGGGAACAGATCCAGCCACTGGAACGGGACGATTCTGCTGCCACTCGGCATATCGAGACCCTGAAATCCAGATTCGACTGTCAGGCTATCGCCCGGCGCAAGTTCAAGGTAGCAATCGACTGCTGCAACGGCACTTGTTCGACTTTGACACCGAGACTTTTGGAGGAGATTGGCTGCGAGGTCGTTGTCCTGAACGATGATATTCGGCGCCCCTTTCCCCGTTACCCGAACCCGACTCCGGACAATATGAACCAGTTGGAAAGCCTGTCGAAGGCTGCTCGGGCGGATATCGGCTTTGCCCATGACGCGGAAGGTGAGCGATTGGGCCTGGTCACCGAAGAAGGAAAGGCACTGCATCAAGAGTACACATTCGCTCTGAGTACAGCAGTGAAGATGGCAGCCTCCGAGGTGCGAGGACCGGTCGTCACCAGCCTGTCAACCAGTTGGATGGCCGAAAAGATCGCAGAGGCACGGGGAGTGGCCGTCCATCGCGTCCCAATCGGGCCTGCCCACGTGACGGCAAAGGCGCTTCAACTCAAAGCCTGCGTTGCTGGAGAGGGCAGCGGTAGTGTCATCCTGCCAGACCTTCAACGCGGTCCCGACGGCATCGCGGCGATCATGCTGATTCTCGAACATTTGGCCAAAACCGGGCAGAGCCTGACGGAACTGGTGGGAACAGTTCCCCGCTTTCACATGATCAAAGAGAACATCTCGTTACCGACGAACCTGCTCTACCGAAAACTACAGCGCTTTCGGACAGAGGCAGAAAGACAATACCCGAATCTTGAATTGAACCTGTTGGATGGAGTGCGGCTCACCGGAACCGATGGCTGGATCCATGTCCGTGCTTCATCTACGGAGTCGATCCTGCGAGTGATTACTGAGGCAGTAACTCAAGAAGTCGCCCAGGAACTCCACTCCTTTGCCCAAGGTCAAATACTCGAATGAAACCGATTCGGACTTTGAAAGTTAGTATTTCGGGTGTCAGAGGCGTCGTGGGTGACAGCTTAAAGCCTTCACTGATCTGCAGGTTCACTCGTGCCTTTGCTACCTACGTCGGCAAAGGAGACATCGTCATCGGCCGGGACACGCGTCGGTCGGGTGAAATGGTTGAGTATGCCGTCCGAGCAGGACTCCTGGCCTCGGGCATGTCAGCAACAACGGTGGGGATCTGTCCCGTCCCGACCATCCAGTTGGCTGTCAAGAACAGAAGATGTCGCGGTGGCATCGCGATTACGGCCAGTCACAACCCCGCTCAATGGAATGCATTGAAGTTCATCAAGGGTTCAGGCCATTTTCTCAACCAGTACCAATCCGAAGAGCTGCTGGCCCTGTATCATCAGGAAGAATTCAACGAAGTTGGAACCGAGAAGATCCGGCCTTTTCAGCACTACTCTGATGCCATTGAGGACCACATACGGGAGATCAAGGAGAGGATTCGTCCGGCTTCTGGGCCGCGACTGCGAGTAGTGGTCGACTGCTGCAACGGTGCCGGCTCGGTTATGAGCCCCGGACTCCTGCGTGAATTGGGCTGTGAAGTGATTGAACTGCACTGCGAGCCGAACGGGTACTTTCCCCGGCCTCCTGAGCCGGTTCCGGCCAACCTGACCGACTTGAAAAAGGCGGTAATTGAACACCGGGCCGATGTCGGCTTTGCCCAGGATGCAGATGCGGACAGGCTCGCGATCGTTTCAGAAAAGGGTGAGGCTATTGGCGAGGAGTATACCCTGGCTCTCTGCACTCTCCATATCTTGAGTCACGAACGCGGAACCGTTGCCTGTAATCTATCTACCTCTCGAATGATCGATGATATTGCGGGCAGGTTCGGATGTCCGGTCTTACGAACAAAGATCGGTGAAGTAAATGTAACCGAAAAGATGCTGGAAGCCGATGCCTTGATTGGCGGAGAAGGAAACGGTGGTGTGATCTTTCCGAGGGTCAACATGGCGCGAGACAGCTTCGTCGCGATGACGCTGATCCTGGAACTGATGAGGGAAAGGGGGCAAACAGTGTCGCAATTGACCCGCCTCTTCCCGGCCTACCGGATGGACAAAGCCGCCCTCGGAATTCACCCGCACCGGATCTCCAACCTGATTGACGACCTCGCCGTCATCTACTCGAATGAAGAGACGAACAACCTCGATGGTCTCAAAATCGAACGGCCTGATGGATGGATTCACCTTCGGCCTTCGAACACCGAGCCGATCATGCGAGTGGTAATCGAAGCTAAAGACCAAGCCACCCTGAAACGCTATCAGGCTGAAATCGCTGAGAAGATCGGCTAATTCCCACGAAGGGCCGGGACAGGTCCAGGAATGCTAACTGTCGGGCAGAGATAGCACCTCGAGGAGTACGGGAACAACTCCATCTCTCACCATTTCAAGCTTTTGCGCGGCCTTGTACGAGAGATCTATGATTCGCCCCTTGCGAAGAGTCTCGATTGGGAATCGGTCATTGATCTTCACAACGACCTTCCGCCCATTCTTCTTATTGAGTACCCGCACCTTGGTGCCCAGAGGCAGACTGTAATGGGCAGCCGTCAGCTTGTTCCTGTCGAACTTTTCACCACTTGCCGTCCGCTTACCCTGGTAACCGTCACCTTTCCCATACCAGCTGGCCAAACCCTCCTGCCGTCTCTCGATCGAGGCAGTTGGAACCTGCACTGCGGCCTTCTTACCACAGGCTCCGGTAACCAGCACCAAACCCACGAGCAACCCAAGTCTGTACTTCACGGCCCTTCATTCTTTCAAGACAGACTGACGAAGCCACACCGGGAATAACCCTTCAAAGAATGTGAGGGAGACTTGATATGATTTCTTTATCATGCCAAGCCATCCCTTGATTACGTTCGCCAGTGATTTCGGCACCCGCGAATACTATGTGGGCGCTGTTAAAGGAGCGATCCTGTCGGTCAATCCTGAAGTAAGAATCGTAGATACAAGTCACGAGATTCCGTCGCACGACCTGTTGACAGCAGCATTCGTTCTGGCCGGTTACTACGATACCTTCCCCCTCCGCACCATCCACCTGGCGGTGGTCGACCCAGAAGTTGGCAGTAATCGCAGAGCGCTCGTCGTCCAAACCAGCAGGCACATCTTCCTCGCTCCTGACAACGGGCTTCTCTCGCTCATTTTCGAGCGCGAAGAGGTGTCGAGGGTCATTGCGGTTGAAGCCGATCATCACTACCGGAAACCGGTCTCCCCGACCTTTCATGGCCGCGACATATTTGCGCCTGTTGCCGGCTGGATCTCCAAGGGTCTCGACATTTCGGCCTTCGGACCCGAAATCACCGACTATAAGAAGCTGACGCTTCCCGGAGCGAAGCCGGTGGGCGAGGGAGTCCTTGAAGGGTTCGTCCTCCACATCGACAAATTCGGGAACATCGTTACCAGCTTCTCCGAAACGTCGATCGCGCAACTTGGTGGACTCCAGGAAGGCAGCTCTTTCAATCTCAATGATCGCGAAATCACGCGCCAGGTCGGTTGCTATGCCGAAGGTGGTGACGGGGAACTCTTGTTCCTGTTGGGAAGCAGCGGCTACTACGAGATCGCCTCGAATAAGAAGGCGGCATCACGAATCCTGGACGCTCGGCGAGGGATGAAGGTGGCGCTGAGATTAATCGCTAATCGCTGATTCTTCAGTTGAAGTCTGAAGAATGAGCGATTTCGATACGGCCGTTGTTCAGAGAGGTTATTCATACGACCATTTCAGGAGCCAGGGGTCTGAGGTTCGTCTCTGAAACTCCTGCAGCTTCTGTTTCAACTCCTTCAGGACTTGTTCATGCTCGGGGTCGGTCGCCAAGTTTGTTGATTCCCAGGGATCATTCTCAACATTGTAGAGCTCAAACTCCGGACGATGGATGTAAGCATTGACCGTCCTCGGCCCATACCGGGTGTCCGGCCCCTTCTGATACGCCTCCTGCCAGGTCGATGCGGCCCAGAGATCTGAGGCAAAAGGGAATGGAAGTTGATAAGCGATATTCCAAATCAGCTTGTACTGCCGGGTCCGCACCACGCGCATCGGGTAGTACATCTGTATCTCATGGAACGTATGTGAGGCGAACGTCTCATCCCAACCGTCTGGATCCTCTTCCTCCAGGATTCCCAGGAACGACTTCCCATGAAATCCATGCTTTTGCGGGACCTGGGACCGTAACTCTTCAAGACCGATCTGGTTTTCGTACTCAGGAGGATTCACTCCCGCAAACTCCAGTATGGTTGGGGTCAAGTCGGCCCAGTTGATCAGGGCGTGATTCTCGACTCCCCGGCGCTTCGCATAGGGACTTCGGACAATGCAGGGGGATCGCAAGCCCGGCTCATAAGTGGTCGTCTTGGCGCCTGGAAATGCGATGCCGTGGTCGGAGATATAGATGAACAGTGTATCTTCCCAGACACCTTCTTCTTTCAGGATCTCAATCAAGCGCCCGACTCCCTGATCGAGACGCGCGACCGACTGATAATACTGCGCCAACTCCTGCCGGGAGACCGGACTGTCGGGCAAATAGGGCGGGACGAGAACGTCCTCGGGACGGAACTGGACACTCTTGATCCCGGCATACCCTGCATCCCGGTTGCCAAAGCGATCGGCAGCCATTGGTGATTCGCTGACCTTCCCTCCTCCGCGATGAGGATCGGAGGTACAGAAGTAGAGGAAGAAGGGCTTCGTGGAGTCAGCTTTGATGAATTGACGGCTGTTGCCAGCCATTTCAACAGGGTTCCGAGTTCCGCCCGAGATGTAGTTCTGAAAATGATAAACGCTTTCGGGAGCTACATGGTATTTGCCGACTGAAGCGGTTCGATACCCTCCCTTCTCGAGGAGGGTCGGCAGGCTACCCAAATTCTCGAAAGAGACAAAGTGATGGTAGTCGTGTTGATGGCCGTATTGACCGGTGCGGTGATTGTACAGGCCGGTCAGAATGACCGACCGACTAGCGCTGCAACTGGCGGTTGTAGCAAATGCATTCGTAAATCGAGTCCCCTGTTCAGCCAGGCGATCAAGGCTCGGTGTCTGAATCACAGGGTTTCCGTAACAACCTGCATCCTGCCCGTGGTCATCCGCAACGAACAGAACGATGTTCCCTGGCGCGCCCAACCCCACAGAAACGAAAAGGATCAATGAAACAATGTTGAGCGTACAGCGCATGATCCGCCTCCTATCCAACCAGATTTCAAATAGCTCCTCACTCCACCAGCGACTCCAACAGCACTCTGCCTTCGCATCCACTGGGGGACCGAACCTGCAGCAGATAGGCCAGAGTGGCCGACAGGTCTTCGACTCTGGCGGCATTCCCTTTCTTCCCCGGCTTGAACCACTGCCCCAGGAACATCAGCGGAACCGTTGTGTCATAGGTCCAGGGGGAGCCATGGGTCGCAGCGAGGTCCGGCGTATTCTTCAGTAGATACCATCCGCTCTGCTGGATGACAAACAGGTCCCCACTGATTTCAGCGTTCCAAGACCGTGCAACAAGACCGGTGAGTTCGGTCAGGAGCATCTCCCCCTCTTCCAACTGGCTCCGAGTGTAGACATGACTGATTCCGGGATACTTCCGGAGGAAGCCCGCCGCAACATCCTCGACCTTTTCCCGGGAAAGCCCGAGCGAATCGATTCGGGCCCAATCGAGATAGAACGTCGGGCTGAAGAAGCCTTCCACTAACCCTTCAGCACCAAACTCCTGCTCGAGAGCCTCATTCAAGCTTGAGATGAGATGATCTAAATCGATCCGTCCGGCTTCGACTCCCAGCTTCTCCAAATACTCAGGGACGTTTCCAAACCCGTGGTCGGCGGTCAGAACCAGCGCTACATCCTCTAATCCCAGCCAATCATCGAGGTAATCGAAGAACTCCGCCAACGACCGATCCAGTCGAAGGTACGCGTCGAGGGCCTCCATACTTTCGGGACCGAAGTTGTGATTGACATAATCCTGCGGAGAGAGGCTGATACAGAGCATATCGGGAACCTGTGCAGAATTCTTCCCCAGGTTTTCGCCCTGTATCGCGGCCTTGGCGAACTCGAGGGTCAGGTCTACCCCGAACGGAGTCCTCGTCAACCTTGAATAGTAGGCAGAACGATCGGATTCGGCATGACCTTTCAAGCGATAGGGGAATACCCTACCCAGCCCCTTGTAATCCACACTCGTCGGCTGGTTCGTTCCAGATGTCGCTTCGTAGGCGGCTGCCTCCAGCAATGGTTCCCAGTTCTGGCCGATCCACTCATCCTGAGGCCGTCCCCCCAGAAACATGTGCCACCACTTCGGGTAATCCTCCATGTAGTAGGAGCTCGTGATGAAGCGCCCTGAGGAACTACTGTAGAAGTACGCCGTCCCGGTCTTTCCGCCCGGCAGGATAGCCCCTCTGTCCTTGATCGACACCGAGATGACCTTCGACTTCATCCCATTGGACAGCCTCAGTTCATCCCCCACTGTTGTCACCTTGAGATTGCGAGGTGAGGTCCCTGTGTGAGCTGAGGTTGTTTCATCAAGTAATCGACTGTCGGGATCCTCGACGCAGTAGACCTCCACCTTCCCTTCGCGATTGAACCAGTCATTCCCGACAATCCCGCTCTTGTATGGCGGCGCTCCGGTCAAGATTGTTGCATGTCCGACAGCGGTGAACGTCGTCGAATGCGAATAGCGGGCATCGGCATACCACGAACCTTCTTCAAGGAACTTCCTGATACCTCCGCGGGTAAGGAGATCCGGGGTTTCGGTCACGAAGTCCTGAGAAAGCCCATCCACGATCAGAACAACCACCAGCTTCGGTGCTTCCCGTTCTGCCGCCGAGACAGAGACGAAGACCAACTGGAGCAGCAAGAGACACATTAGACGTCGCATCACGAGTCTCCTAACCAGCCGAAATGAATAGCGCCATTGTCACGAAATGCCAGTCGTCTCGATAGCCCGTCGAGACCCCTGTCAAACTCATGCGGGATCATGGGAAGATCACATCGATCACCTTAGTTTTGATCAAGACCCCGCTCCCAACGCAGGCGGCTACAATTGCGATGACCAGCACCGCGTTGAAGGCCAAACGTTTCACACCACTGCCGACTGCATCTCCCAGGTAGCTCCGCTTGTTGTTCATCAGGAAGAAAGCGATATAGGCAATTGGGAGCAGTGTCAGACAGATCGCGGAGGCAGCAACCGGCATCCAGAGCGGGTACTTGAAAGCAACCCCCAGGATTCCGATCGCCGGTGCCAGGGTAAAGAGTCGATAGCGCCGGGTGGTGTATTCGAGGCCAAACATCTCGCAGAAGGTGAATCCACAAACAACCATGTGGGTGCTAATCGCCCCACAGGCCATTCCAATCAAGCCCAAATCGAAAATCACACGACCGAGTGTTGAGCCCAGCACCGACCCAAGAGCCGCGGCTGCGTCAACTGGTCTCAGATCGGTCCGGACACCAGCCGCTAGAGCCGGATCGTAGATCTCTTCAGCCATGACGATGATCACGAGCGAGGTGACGATCACGTACGGAACGAACATCGAGCTGAACAGATCAAACCTCGACAGCCCCTTATGCGTTTTGCCCCACCCCTTGGCCAGAATGGAATAGGGGTAAAGGATCGTCATGTTGATTCCAACCGCTGCGCCGAAGGCACCGAGAATCACCATGTAGACACCGTCCACATCGGGGATTTGAAAGGTAAAGAATCCCTTGAACAGTTCAATCCAGTTGACACCCGTGTAGAGAACGACCAGCAGGAAAGCGATAATCACCGTCCGGATTGTCCAGCGAAGGAAGCCTTCGTAAATCTTTATCCCTCGAGTATTGGATCCGTAGTTCCAGGTGACCAATATGCTCAGACTCAAGATAATCGCGCCCGCACCAAACTTGGCGACATAGTTGGCGATACCTGAATCAGAAGCGACACCGGCCAGCTGGGCAAGATCCGCTGCAGCCCCCCCGACTAATCCATACTGCGGAAAGTGCCAGATAATCGAGGCCACAATGGAACCCAGGGCCCAGAGGAAAGCGACCCAGGGAGCCAGTTCTCGCGAGATGGAGCGGTAGGGCCGCTCGCCCTTGGTCAACGTTACGTTTCCCAGGGCTCCCAGCATCGCGATTCCCAGCAGCATGGCCAGAGGCTGCACCCAGAGCAGCTTGTACCCGAATGAGACCCCGGCTATCACCGATGCGGCAGCACTTCCGGCGCCCAGCGTCATCGCGCTCTGCAACCAGGCCGGACCGGTAAGCTTCATATAACCTCTGATCCGGCCGAAAAAGGGCTTACTCTCTACTTCAGCGAGGTAAGCCTCCTCCTGCTGCAGCTTCTCAGGATCCCATTTGGCCGTCATTGGAAGGCCAGCACTCTTTTCAGACATACACTTCCTCCGGTAATCGATTAACTGATTTCGCGAAACGTGCTACCTCAGATTGACTGGTCCTCCTTCTCGAGCCGACCGGTAGATTGCCTCCACCAAGGCAATACTTCGTCGACCCTCGGAGCCATCACAGAGAGGTTTCCGATCTTCATCAATGGCGGCGATAAAGTCCTCGAGGAGTCGTCGATGACCCGAGACATTCGACACCACAGCAGACGACTCGCTGGCATTCCGGTCCCGGGCCAGTTCCTGCCCGGATGCCTTCTCAACTCCGACAAAGTCCAGGCTGGCAATCCGATCATGTTCGACGGTTGCCGATCCTCGGCTTCCAGAGAGGACCACCTTCCTCGGAAAGCCGGGGTAAGCGGAGGTAGCGGCCTCAAACGTTCCGAGTGCCCCATTCTCGAACTCCAGAATGGCCACCGCCGTATCCTCCGTCTCGATCTTGTGAAGCTGGGTCTTCGTAAGGGCTACGACCCGCCGGACCGGACCACACAGCCACAGCAGCAGATCGAGGGTATGAATCGCCTGATTGATAACCGCTCCACCCCCGTCAAAGGCCCATGTGCCTCGCCATTTCGAGTCGCCGTAGTACTCAGCTGGCCGGTACCACTTGACATGCGCAGTCACCAGGAGAAGGCGGCCGAGTTTTCCCGAATCGACCTGCATTTTGAGTTGTTTCAGATCATCGGCCACTCGGTCCTGAAAAAACACTCCCAGCTTAACGCCGGCGCTGGCACATTCGTCGATCAGCTGGTCAGCCAGATAGGTTGATATATCGATCGGCTTCTCCACCAGGACGTGCAAACCGCGGCGCGCGGCAGCGATCCCTTGTGTCGTGTGAACCCCTGAAGGGCTCCCTATCGCCACCAGGTCCATCGGCTTATGGGACAGGAAGGCTTCTAAGTCAGTGTAGGCCCGGGCCCCGGCCATTTCGGCAAGCTTCGCAGTCTTCTCGTGATTTTGGCCGCAGACCGCGACAACTTCGACGTCCTCTATTTCCAGAGCGGCCTTGAGGTGGGTCTCACTGATATTCCCCCCACCCAAAATTCCAACATGCTTCATTTGATACCTGGGTCTTTCTCTCTAGCTCCAAAGCCGGTCCCACGCCCGTTCTTCATTCCACTCAGGTGTAGGCTCGAAGTATCCGGGTTCGTAGAGATGCTCCTTGATAACTTCTTCATTGGGCTCGACACCGAGACCGGGAGTGTCGGGGACATTGACAAAGCCGTTCTGCACGATCGGCTTCTCAATACCCACAACGAGATCTTCCCAGAAATCGGTATCCACGCCGTGATGCTCGAGACAGAGGAAGTTTTCGGTTGCAGCGGCGCAGTGCACACTGGCCAGAAAACCGAACGGAGTTCCTGCGTAATGCATCGCCATGACAAC
>CP070717.1:4510489-4518509 GCA_020350445.1 Acidobacteriota bacterium
AAGCAGTTCCGTTTCCTGCACGTTTCAACCGATGAGGTGTACGGGACACTGGGTGAGACAGGACTCTTCAAGGAGACCACTCCCTACGCTCCGAATTCCCCCTACTCAGCGTCAAAAGCCTCCTCAGACCACTTTGTCCGTGCGTTCCGAGAGACCTTTCACCTGCCGACGCTGATCACGAATTGCTCCAACAATTACGGCCCCTTTCAGTTTCCGGAGAAGCTGATCCCACTGATGGTGCTCAATTGTCTCGAGGCCAGGAACCTGCCGATTTACGGCGACGGAGGCAACATCCGGGACTGGCTCTATGTCGAAGATCACTGCGTCGGTATTCTCGAAGTACTCGAACGGGGACAACTCGGCCAGAGCTACAACCTCGGTGGGAAGACGGAAAGAACGAATCTCGAAATCGTCCACCTGATCTGCGATGTAATGGAAGAGTACCGCCCCGCCGCCCAGAATCAGGCGATGATCCAGGCGGGAAAATCGTCTTACCGGGACCTGAAGACGTTTGTCAAAGACCGGCCCGGACATGATCGCCGTTATGCCATTGACATTTCGAAGGTCGAGAGTGAACTCGGCTGGCGTCCCGCACATAATCTCGAATCGGGCTTGCGTTCGACAATCAAGTGGTACCTCGACAACCTCGACTGGTGTGAGAATGTTCAGTCGAAGGGCTATCGAAGAGAGCGACTGGGGTTGAAGACCCCTTAACTGAACAGTCAGAAACGTTTCAAAACGTCCATCCAGGGGCTCTCTGCCCTGGCAGGGCTTGATCGGGAGAATGAAGGAATGAAGGGAATCGTACTAGCAGGCGGATCCGGGACGCGACTCTATCCTCTGACGCGCGCTGTCAGCAAACAGCTCGTCCCTGTCTACGACAAACCGATGGTGTACTACCCGATCTCGGTGTTGATGCTCGCAGGAATTCGCGACATCCTGGTCATTACCACCCCACAGGATCAGGCGAGCTTCCAGAATCTGCTGGGTGATGGCAGTGCCTACGGACTTCATTTCTCCTACGCTGCTCAGCCCCGTCCTGAAGGCATCGCCCAGGCATTCATCATTGGCAAGGATTTCATTGGAAATGATGGAGTCGCCCTCGTTCTCGGTGACAATCTCATTTACGGCCATGGTCTTCCCGAATCGCTGACCCGTGCCGCCTCGAGAACGGAAGGTGCCACAGTCTTCGCTTACCCCGTCCGCGACCCCGAGCGTTATGGTGTGGTCGACTTCGATGCAGAGGGACGAGCGATCCACCTCGAAGAGAAGCCGGCCAAGCCCCGGTCGAATTTCGCTGTCACGGGACTTTACTTCTACGACAATCGCGTCGTCGACATCTCCGCCAATATGAAGCCTTCGGCCCGGGGCGAGCTCGAAATCACCGATGTCAACAAGGCCTACCTGGAAGACAACCAGCTGCATGTCGAAAAGCTCGGACGCGGCATCGCCTGGCTCGACACTGGGACACCGGAATCGCTGCTTCAAGCTTCGAATTTCATTCAGACCCTGGAGCAGAGGCAAGGATTACAGGTCGCCTGCCTGGAAGAAATCGCCTTGAAAATGGGATATCTGGACAGCGACGAAGTCTACGAACGGGCGAAGGTTATGGCGAAGAGTCCCTACGGAGCCTACCTCCTGCGGCTGATTGGCCGCTGACGTCCTGAGAGGGGAGAACTCCCCTATGCTAAGATACCGGCGTGGCCAGACTATTCCTTGTGGACGGAATGTCCCATATCTACCGCGCCTACTTTGCCATCAAAGGACTCACCAACGATCAAGGGCTCTCGACGAATGCGGTCTACGGCTTCGTCTCGATGCTTCGACGGCTCATTCGAGATGAATCACCCGAGTACCTGGGCGTCGCTATGGACCTGTTCGGACCAACCGTCCGGCACTAGCAGTTCGAAGAGTACAAGGCCACACGAGAGAAGATGCCGGCAGATCTCGTTGAGCAACTTCCCTATATCGATCGAGTCTGTGAAGCCTTCCGGATTCCGGTGATTTCACTGGAACGATTCGAAGCCGACGACATTATCGGTACCCTCTCGAAGAAAGCTGCTGAACAGGGACTCGAGGTCGTGATCGTGACCGTCGACAAAGATATGTTCCAACTCGTCGACGACAAGGTCTCGATTCTCGATACCCGGACCAACAAGATGATCGACCCCAAAGGGGTTGAGGAGAAATGGGATGTCCGTCCGGACCAGGTGGTTGACCTGTTGAGTCTGATCGGAGATGCGTCGGACAATATCCCGGGAGCCCCGGGAATTGGAGACAAGGGCGCACGAAACCTGATCGGAGAATTCGGGTCTCTCGATCAACTGCTCGAAAGGAGTGAAGAGGTTTCACGCAAGAGCTATCGGACCAGCCTCCAGGAGAACTCCAGTCTCATCTTGAAGAGTCGGGAACTGATTCGGATTCACACCGACCTGCCGATTGAACTCGATTTGCCCAAGCTGGCGATTTCGACTCCAAATCAGCCTGCGCTGCAGGAACTATTCAAAGAGCTGAACTTCACACGTCTGCTCCAGGAATTCACACCCCAGGAGGAATTTGACGTCCAGTTGGTGACTGTGAAATCTGGGAAGGCGATCCGGGACCTGGCTTCCACATTCAAGGGCTCGCGGGTCGCCGTAGCGGTATGGCACGAGGGAGATGGGCACGGGGCAGGTACGATCGAAGGGATCGCCTTCAACAAGGGCGATCAGCGCTGCTGGTTCATCTCCAAGGAGTTGATCCACGGGAATGCAGAAATATTGAAAGACCTGTTTTCGCTGGAGACAGAGTGGGTATTCCACGACCTCAAGAGCTTCGTACTCGGTTCTCGGAAACGGGGCTGGCTTCCCCGGGGCACCTGCATGGACACCATGCTGATGGCCTACCTGCTGAATCCAAACAACAAAGACTTCTCGCTGGAGCGCATTTGTACGGAACTGCTGGGGATCAAACTGGAAAAGGCGGAGTACTCCCTTATCGGCGGTGACCGGCCCTCCCATCTCTGTGAGAAGGCTCAGGCTATCTTTCGACTGGCGAAAGAGCTGTTGCCTGAACTGGCCCAGAAAGGCCTCGAAAAGCTTTTTCACGAGATCGAGATGCCCCTGGTCGTTGTCCTTGCTGACATGGAAGCCTTGGGGGTCCGAGTCGATACAGAACGCCTTACCCGAATGTCTGCAGAAATGGAGGTTGACATCAGTCAGTTGGAAGCTGCGATCTTTTCTCTGGCTGGAGAGAATTTCAACGTCAATTCTCCCAAACAGCTCTCCTACGTGCTATTCGAGAAGCTCAAACTTCCCGCACCCAAGAAGACGGGCAAGGCGGGCCATTACTCCACTGGGGTCGAAGTTCTAGAGGAACTCGCCGAGACCCAGGACATCGCCAGGAAGATCCTCGAATTCAGGGAAGTGACCAAGCTGAAGAACACTTATCTTGATGCTCTGCCTAAGCTGGTCAATCCCGAAACGGGTCGAATTCATACTTCCTACAACCAGATGGTCGCGGCGACAGGAAGGCTCTCTTCGTCGAATCCAAACCTGCAGAACATTCCGATCCGAAGTGAGCTGGGACGCCAGACGCGACGCGCGTTTATTCCGGAAGAGGGCTTCACCATCCTGGCTGCGGACTATTCTCAGATTGAGCTTCGCGTCATGGCGCATCTCTCAGAAGATCGGGTCCTGATCGAGGCATTTCGAAACGGCGAGGACATCCATTCCCGCACCGCATCGGAGGTATTCGGAACGGACAGCGGGATCGACCCGCATGAACTGAGACGCCGGGCCAAGGTGATCAATTTTGGAATCATGTACGGGCTCAGTGCCTTCGGACTGGCCAAGAGTCTGAAGATCAGCCGGGCCGAAGCCCAGCAGTTCATCAATGACTACTTTAAGCGTTACGAGGGGGTTCGACGCTGGACAGAAGAAGTTGTCGAGGAAGCCCGCCGTGATGGCTATGTGAAAACACTTTTCGGCCGAATCAGGCCGATCCCAGAGATCAACAACAAGAATCGAAACCTGCAGGAGTTCGCCCGCAGGACCGCCGTTAACGCCCCCATCCAGGGGACGGCGGCCGATCTGATCAAAATGGCGATGGTAAAAATTCACCACCGGCTGAATCAAGAAGGGTGTAAGAGTCGTATTATCCTTCAGGTCCA
This sequence comes from Acidobacteriota bacterium, assembly GCA_020350445.1. Classification (GTDB taxonomy): domain Bacteria; phylum Acidobacteriota; class UBA6911; order RPQK01; family JAPXNP01. The sequence continues at coordinate 4,514,640 of CP070717.1, forward strand.
CGACGAACTGGTGCTTGAAGTTCATCAATCTGAGGTGGATGCGGCCACGAACCTGGTGCGGAAAGGGATGGAAGGCATCGCCTCTCTTCAGGTACCATTGAAAGTAGACTTGTCGACGGGCAGTAGTTGGTACGAAGCCAAATAGTAGTCGCGACGCGTCCAAATTGATATTTTCGGGAACGGAACCGAAGGTTGTGCGTGTAACCGTGTAGGACTATGGCAAGCACAGCAGCAGTACAACGTTCAGCTGGGGTCGGGGACAACGCCTTAGTAGCAGCGTATCTCCGGGGAGACGATTACGCTTTTGAGACCCTCGTCTTTCGCTACAAGGATAAGCTGGCCAACTACATCAATGGCATCCTGCATGATTATGATCGCTCGGTCGATCTATCCCAGGAAGCCTTTATCAGGGTCTTCAAGAACGCCAGCAAGTACAAGGGAAAGTATCAGTTCTCGACGTGGTTGTACCGGATTGCCACCAACCTGGCAATCGATGAACTTCGCCGAAGGGAACGGAAGGGTCGCTTCTTCTTTTACAACGTAATCGACCTGTTCCAGCAAGGTGAGCAGTCGATTCCGCTGCCCGACCTTCGCCACTGCCCCGAACGGGCTCTCGACAAGAAGGAGAAGTCTGAAAAACTCCAGACTGCGATCGACTCGCTTTCTGAAAAATATCGATTGGCCTTCATCCTCAAAGAGGTCCAGGGCTTGTCCTACGAAGAAACGGGCCATGTTTTGAATATATCTCTCGGAACAGTGAAATCTAGAATTCATAGAGCCAAGCTGCTCTTACGTGAAAAACTGGCAGGGGTCCTATGAACTGCAGAGAAGTCCAGAAACGGCTTGCCGAAGACAGTTCATGGAGATTCGAGGAGTCGTTCTCCGATCATCTGGTGAACTGTCCTGAATGCCGGACCCACTGCGAAGACCTTCTTGAGTTGGAAGATCTGGCGAGGTCCCTGGGAGACCGGTGCCGGGTTCCCAGTGACTTCAAGTCAGAGATTCTTGAGAAGGTTGCAGATGTAAAATCCCCCTTTGCTTTCCTCTCCCCTTTTAGAGTCCTTGCTGCCTGCCTTGTCCTACTTGTTGTATCGGTTGGGTTCTTTTCAACCTGGGAAGAATCCGAACAGGTTGACGAACCGGTGAAACTCGATCCGTTCGAGAGTGTCGTTTTCGATGGAGATTTTGGGTTGGAGTCGTCCGACGAACAACCGACCTACATCGAGATAACCGTTGATGACCCTGTCAACGGAGAGTTGATCCTTCGCCTGCCTTCAGAAATTGTCATTCGTCAAACCGAACTCCATGAGGACTTCTACCTTCATCAAGTCAGTCACTGAGAGGCCTCTTGCCTGGAGGCGTCTGTTCGTCCCACTGCTCCTCGTCGCCCTGGTTGGAACGGGAAGTGTTGAGGCCGAACCGTCTCAGGTTCAGCAGTCCGTTGTTCGAGTCCTGCTGAAATACAGCGTTCCAGGCCTCGTTCATGAAGGACAGTTCATCGCTCAGCCCAAGCTGGTCGCGGTCAACGAGTACATGGGTGTCCTTGTCGATTCACGAGGCTTTGTCGCGTCCTATGCAGGGCCTTACTGGCGACAGTTGGGCGATCCCCGTTCGAGCCTTATCGTCGAAACCGGAGACGGCAAACAGTTCGCCGGCAAGTTGGTGGGTGTGGACCAGAGGATCTCGCTGATTGTCTTGAAGGCCGATTTCGGGAAGAACAAACCGGCCGTCCTTGGAAAGTCTCTGGCTGATAAACAGTTGCAGTTGTATTCCTTCAATTCAGAGGGGCGGCTCCAGTCAACCGGTGTCCAGGTACTGAATCTCGCCACAGAGGCCACACTTCCGGATATCAGGATCAAAACCCGGAACCTTGCGGCAACAGGTTCGAGTAAGGTCTCTCCAGGCAGCTCAGTGTGGGACCCTGAATACCGCTTCCTTGGGTTTGTAACAGAATCGCAGGAAGCGGCCCTGAACCCCAACCTTGCCGCTTACTCCATCCTGCCGGCACCAATCGTCCATCAATCTGTCAAGGAAGTCACTGAGAAGCAGGGAGACATTCTGGCGGGCTATCTCGGAATCATCACAGATCCCGAAGTCAGAACCGGTGTGCGTGTACAGAGTGTCGTCCTGGGAACGCCAGCCTACGAGGCCGGCCTGCGGCAGGGAGACTATATCCGATCGATCAACGGGATGATGATAAAGCGCTCATTGGACTTTCGCCGGGCCCTGCAGTGGACCGGGGCCGGAGGGACGGCACGGTTTAGTGTTGCCAGCGACGACGAAATCAAGGAACTTTCGGCTAAACTCATCCCATACCCCATGAAAGAAAAAGCGAGCTTCGCGATGGCGCTCGAAATACCCAGGGTATGGCAAGCCGATGATAGCCAGTCCCGCAGTGAGCAGGTTCGAATCTACCCGGTTCCCATCCCGACGCGTCTCGATCTTGGACTCGATGTCGATCCAGTCACACCCCAACTGGCCAAGTTCCTCAAATCTCCGGTGAGTCATGGTCTCCTCGTCAAAGAAGTGCTCGAGGGAAGCCCGGCTCAAAAGTTTGGCTTCAGCGCCGGAGATATCCTCGTAGAGATCAATGGCGTTGGACTCGCTTCCAGCCACAAACTGACCGAAGTTGTCGGAGAAAACAGGGATGGAGTCTTCGTCGTCCGCTTCGTTCGAGAAGGCACCCTCCTGACACAGAAGATCGTCTTGCAGTAAAATCCCCTATTCCCAATGAACGACATTCGAATTCAGGGGGCCCGCCAGCACAATCTGGCCAACCTTGATGTCCTGATACCTCGGAACGCGGTTACCGTAATCACCGGTCTTAGCGGATCGGGAAAGTCGAGTCTCGCCTTCGACACCCTGTACGCCGAGGGACAGCGCCGCTACATCGAATCGCTCTCGACCTACGCGCGGCAGTTTCTCGAACAGATGGAGAAACCTGATGTCGACTCGGTCGATGGACTCTCTCCTTCGATCTCGATTGAACAGAAGACAACTTCGCGGAGTCCTCGCTCGACAGTCGGCACGATCACCGAGATCTATGATTACCTCCGCCTGCTCTTTTCGAGCGTCGGAGAAGCCCATTGCCCGAATTGCGACACACCCATTTCACAGCAATCCGTTGAAGATATCGTCGACCGGATTCTTCAACTACCCGAAGCCAGTCGGGTTTCAATCCTCGCACCAGTAATCCGCTCTCGCAAAGGTGAATTCAAGCGCCTGTTCGAACGGTTTCTCAAGGAAGGCTACATTCGGGCTCGTGTCGATGGAGAAACAATCGACCTGGAATTCCCTCCTCAACTGGAAAAGCAGAAAAATCACACCGTCGACATCATCGTCGATCGACTCGTAACCTCTGGAGAAATGCGGGGCCGAGTCGAGGATTCCGTTCGCCAGGCATTGAAGATCACGGATGGGTTGGTCACCGTCGCTGTGCGGGGCGGCGAGGAAATCCTGTTCTCCGAACGGGCCGCCTGTGTCGAATGCGGAATCGATATTCCCACACTGGAACCTCGCAGCTTCTCCTTCAACAGTACCTTTGGAGCCTGCCCTCGATGCAAAGGGCTCGGCTCCAAACTGCAGGTCAATCTCGACCGTTTGGTGGTCGATCCGAGTCTACCCGCCCTCGAAGTCTCCCTGGCCCTCTCCGGGAAAGACCTCGAGTACCTGTTCACGGAAGCTCTCAAAGCCCTGCTGCGGCATTTCTCCCTCCCCGTTCAGTCACCATTCAGCGCCCTTCCCGAACCGGTATTGACAGCCCTGGTGGGAGGCCTCGAAGAGAAGATCGAATTCGAGTACGGCGGACATGTCTATCGCAGCCACTTCGAAGGCCTCAACAAATGGTTCGAAGACAAGCTCGAATCCACG
>CP070717.1:4518609-4530828 GCA_020350445.1 Acidobacteriota bacterium
CCTGGCCGGCCTATTCTCGGGGGCCCTTGTTGGGCCTCTTCTTTGATGAACCGGCCGGCCATCTCCAGTTCTTCGCCGATGCTTTCATTAAGCTGCTGCGAATGACGGTTCTGCCTTACATTGTGGTGTCGCTCGTCGCGAGCCCCAATGCCGTGAAGGTCGGGAAAGGTGTGATTGAAAAGGTCGATGCCGGGGCGCGTACCGTGACAGTCAAGACTGAAGAAGGCGCCACTGACGTAGTCCATCTTTCCGAAGACACGACAGTCAAGGTTGGAGACAAACTCACAGATCTTGGGGGTTGGGCGAAGCAGCACGGCGAGAAGTCTGGAACGTCTATTTTCCATTTCGTGGAGAAGAACGGAAAGAAGATCACCCATGCGATCGAGCAGCCTGCCTCTTTTCCTTCGCATTGACCGATTGAACCTCTGCTTCAATTCCGGCTGAGCGGGCCTGGGAGAAGTCGCTTGTCGAAGTTCTAGCGAAGACTGCCCGGGTCTGTCTGCAATCTGGCCAATGGGAAGCGTTTCCAAAACATCTGATGACGAGGTTCGGAGTTTGCAGCTAGTATATGGATAATGCTCAAGGTGGTCGATGCTCAGAGATCGGTAGGAGCTCTCAGTTTTGTATTGCTGCTTCTGAGTCTGATCGCCCTCGGCGAGCCTCCCCAGCCTGTGTTCCGGACTCTCACACCTGAAGACGGACTCTCCCAGAGTCATGTGGGCGTTGTGGTCCAGGATGCCTTTGGGTATACCTGGATTGGAACGGCGGATGGACTTGATCGTTTTGACGGTCATGAGATCCGCTCATTTCGCCACAGCCCTTCCGATCCGGACTCACTGAGCAGTAACATCATCCATGACCTTCACTTCGATGATGCCGGGGGGATGTGGGTAGGTACCGAGAATGGGCTGGATCATTTCGACCCGCGCACGGAGAAGTTTTCACACTTTATCCATGATCAGGCCGACCCTGGTTCCATCGCTGCGGGGGCTGTCGTCAGAATTCAGAGCGATTCTGAAGGCTGGCTGTGGGCGGTCTCTTCGCAGCTCAATCGGATTGATCCCAGAACCGGGCGTGTTGAAGTTGTTGTGGTTGATCCTCTCCTCTCCCACCCAGGCGGCCATCCTTCGGTCCTGAGCTTCTTGAATGACTCCAAAGGTAGGTTTTGGGTCGGGACAGGGATTTACCCGGTCGATATTCAGAAACTGGGTGTGTCGCCGTATGGCCTGTTTCTGTGGAATTCAGAGCTGAAGGAGTTTCTGAGAGTTCCTTCTGAATCAGCAGAGAGCTACTCTGAAAGCCTGACCAGTGTGATTGAAGGTCCAGACGGCAATCTCTGGATTGGAACCTGGGGAAGGGGACTTCGGCGTTTAGAGACTGCTACGGGACGTTTAATGGACCCCATCCAGGGAGCGCCGGATTTTATCAAGTGCATGGTCTTTGATCGCGAGGGGGCTCTCTGGTTAATCGGTCGTGATGAGTTGGGCCGTCCCTTTGAGCCCACAGGGTTGTATCGAATGAATCCATTGTCCGGAGATCCGGAGGATGATAGCGAAGGTGTGTTCCAGACTTATGCGCTTGGAAGCCCGCTCCCCACTTCTCTCTATTGTGATCGCTGGAATGTCTTATGGGTAGGTACCAGTGGAAACGGTTTGTTCTATGGTGATCTGTCTTCTGACAGCTTCGGATTGATTTCCTCTCGCGCCGAAGGAGGTCTGCTCGGCTCCCCGTTTGTTCGGTCCGTCGTCCTTGACCAGTCTGGAATCCTTTGGGTTGGGACCACGGCTGGACTCGACCTGATTGACCGGGAAACGGGTGAAGTCCGAAGCCTGCCGGACTTCCCTCAGCGCCCGCTGGCCCTGAAAGAATTTGAGATTCGTTCCCTCGCGGTGGATCCCAGTGGCGCCATCTGGGTCGGAACGGCTGGATCAGGCCTTCACCAGTGGCTCCCGGAAAGTAAGACGTGGCGGTCCTTTCAGCATGATCCCGACGATCCGGCTACAGTCTCATCCAACTGGATCGAGACCATCTACGTAGACCGGCAGAGTAGGGTTTGGCTGGGTACGAGTGGACAGGGTTTGGACCTCCTTGAAGAACAGGCTCAGACGTTTCAGCACTTCCGTCGCCGAGAAGACGATTCAAGTGGACTTCCGAATGATCGAGTGACGACGATTTACCAGACCTCAGACGCTCGAATCTGGGTCGGGACGGAAGACGGTTTAGCCCTCCTCAACGGGGATCTTCAAGGCTTTCAGATCTTCGAGTATCGTGAGGATGGTACGGGACTTCCAAGTAATCGAATTCGGACCCTCTGCGAGGACCCTGTCGATCCTCGACTTCTCTGGATTGGGACAGCCGACCGTGGGCTTGCGAGGATGGATCGGTTGTCCGGGACCTTTACCCACTTTTCAAGAGAGAGTGGAGATCTGCCGAACAACTCCATCTATGGAATCCTTCCGGAAGAGGGAGGGGGCCTCTGGATCAGTTCCAATCGCGGGTTGATCCACTATATTTCCGGGTCGGGCAGCTTCAAGCAGTATGGACCTGAGCGCAGGCTTCAGGGACTCGAGTTTAACTCCGGTGCTTATCACAGGGGGTGGAATGGAGAGTTGTTCTTTGGCGGAGTCAGGGGCCTAAATCACTTCTTCCCTGGACAGTTTCGAGAGAATCCCCATGCTCCATTGGTCTTGATCAATCAACTGCGGATCAGCTCTCGGTCGGGTGAGCATTCCGATTTGAAGGTATATGACCAGAATGCTCTCAGTAGAATCGGTTTGGCACCAATTCTACTGTCTTATGACCAGCGCGACCTCGTCATTGCATTTGCCGGTCTTCAGTATGCGGATCCCCAGGGAATTCGCTACCAGTATCGGCTGGATCCTTTTGACGCCGATTGGAGGCAGGGGGAATCAACAAGAAGCGCTGTTTACACCAATCTGGACCCGGGAGAATACATGTTTCAGGTTACTGCTAAGGCGAGTAACGGGCGCGAGGCTGAAACACCGTCAGTGATCCAGTTCAGGATTCAGCCTCCATTCTGGGCGACGGTTCCGTTCTACCTCCTCGTCGGGTTGGCTATTGTTGCCCTAGTTTACGGAGTTGCCAGGCTGCGGACTCGAAACCTTCGTCAGCAGCGGAAGTTGCTGGAAGAGGAAGTCGGGCAGCGGACGGCCGAACTCCAAGAGGCTCTCGACCAGCTCGAGACTCAAACAGAGTTGCTGCAGAAGCTCGACAGCGCTAAATCGGAGCTCTATTCAAACCTTTCTCACGAGTTTAGAACACCTCTGACGCTCATGCTCTCACCACTTCAGGATCTGAGCCAGGACCTTCAGGGTAAGATTCCGGAGAATGCCCTCGAGAGAATCCGGGTCGCACAGAACGCAGCTGAGGGTCTCCTGAAGTTGACCAATGAACTTCTGGACCTAGCCCAGGTCGAAGGTTCCAAGCTCAGACTGGAGATTGCTGAGCAGGATCTAGTGGCTCTTCTGAAGCGGCTTTCGGCGAGTTTTCATCCCTTGGCCGAAAGACGGAGGCTGAAGTTCAGAACCATCTTTCCGTCGAGTGCAATCCCGGTGTTTTGCGACAGAGCTCGACTGCTGGGTGTATTCTCAAACCTGCTTTCAAACGCGATGAAGTATACGCCCGAAGGGGGAACTGTTACCTTGGCGGTCCAGAATCTCAAGGAATCGGGAAGGGCGAGAGTGGAAGTCGAAGACACCGGTCTTGGAATCGCGGAAGAGGAGTTGCCCAATGTCTTTGATCGGTTCTTTCGCGGGGCGAAGCCCCCGCTTCATGCGGATGCATCGACGGGAATCGGACTGGCCCTGGCAAAGGAGTTGATCGAAATGCATGGGGGAGAGATCTCGGTGCGGAGTCATGCTGGGTCAGGATCGACGTTCGTTGTCGAACTCAAGACGGGAGTCGAACACCTTGGCGGCCGTGGTATTGAGTTTGTCCCCTCGCAGGAGACCCTTCAGGCGGAAACCGAAGCGATCGATCTTTTCCCTGTGTTGGGTGAAGCCGAACCGGGCGCGACAGAGAGAATCCAGGACGAGGAGCTGGAGGGAGCTGATTCCGACGCCACGACAGTTCTAATCGTTGAAGACAACGACGAAGTGAGGGAACTGGTGGCAAGCTACCTGACAGATGATTACCGGGTAATTCAGGCGGTCAACGGTGTTTCTGGTCTCGAACTGGCTCGGACCAGTGTCCCCGACCTCATCATCTGCGATCTAATGATGTCTGGGATGGATGGCTTTGAGCTCTGCCGCTGCGTTCGTAACGACCCGAGCCTCGATTTTGTTCCCGTGGTTATACTGACGGCACGGGCTGCTGAGGCGGATCGGCTGAAGGGGCTGGACGGAGGAGCGGACGATTACTTGACCAAGCCTTTCAGCCGGGCCGAGCTGCAGTCCAGGGTCCGCAACCTGATCGAACTCCGGCATCGGTTGCGAAATCGGCTCATGGGTAAGACTGCTCTCAGTGATCTCGGCTTTGAAAAGTCTCCTTCTGCCGAAGCGGATCGGAGCCTGGTAGAGAGGATTGTCTCGGTCATCGAGCGGAACCTATCTGATGAGGATTTCGGGGTTGAAGAACTCGCCGGTGAAGTTGCAATGAGTCGTATCCACCTTTACCGTCGGCTTCGGGATCTGGTTGGCTTGTCTCCGGGTGAGATGATCATCCATGTGCGGATGCAGCACGCAGCCCAGCTTCTCCTTCGTGGAACCGGATCGGTCGGTGAGATTGCTTACGGTGTCGGCTTTAAGAGTGTTTCCCATTTCACGCGCAGGTTTCGGCAGCGGTTTGGCCGCACGCCCTCTGAGTACAGAGGGCTCTGAAGACGCATTTCCAATTGGAAATCCACGGGCTGGGATCGGTAACTCTTAGATCATCTTTTTGTTCGCCTGGCTCAATCCTTCATCGTAAACTAATTGCTACATTTGTATTTGGAGATCAACATGGCGAAGAAGAATCAGAAGCACGAGAAGCAGGAAAAGAACCAGAAGGCACTGAAGAAGAGAACCGGAAAGAAGAGCGAGGACTTCGTCCAACTGGCTGCACCACCTAAGGAATGGTCCTATGGTAAAGAGCTGGCTCGTTTACAGGTTGAACTCGTTAAGTTGCACGAATGGATCCGAGCCAAAGGTCTGAAGGTTGTGGTGATCTTCGAAGGTCGTGACGCAGCGGGCAAGGGGGGCGTGATCAAACGCATCACCGAGCGACTCAATCCGCGGATCTGTAAAGTCGTCGCTCTCGGAACTCCCACGGAAAAGGAGAAGACTCAGTGGTATTTCCAGCGGTATGTCCCGCACCTTCCGGCTGCTGGTGAGATGGTGTTGTTCGACCGCAGTTGGTACAACCGGGCTGGTGTTGAGCGCGTCATGGGATTCTGTACCGACGAGGAGTATCGCGAATTCCTGCGATCGTGCCCCGAATTCGAGCGAATGCTGATTCGGTCCGGGATAATCTTGATCAAGTACTGGTTCTCGGTGTCGGATGAGGAGCAGGAGAAGAGATTCCAGGCCCGGATCGATGCGCCGACGAAACGCTGGAAGTTGAGTCCGATGGATCTTGAATCCCGTGCCCGCTGGCTCGAGTATTCGATGGCGAAAGATGAGATGTTTCGCTACACCGATACGAAGCAGTCTCCCTGGTGGGTGGTCCATGCTGATGACAAGAAGCGGGCCCGGTTAAACTGCATTTCGCATCTGCTCGGCATGATCAGGTACGAAGATCTGACTCCACCTCCGATTGAACTTCCGCCGAGACGCGATGACCACGCCTATATGCGGCCTCCATTGACCGATCAGGTTTTCGTGCCGCAGATCTACTGACGGGGCACTGCGAAGGAAAGGATCGATGTTTCCAGATACTGGCCCTTCGACCAGGGCTTACGGATCGACGCGAGGCTTCTTTTCCTGCCGCGGCCGCCGGCGGCGAAGCGGGTCGAGTTGGATCGTTGGAATGCTATTAGCGGCCGGCTTCTTTGGCATGGTGTCGGCCGCCCGTGCGAAGGTCCACTGGGTCTGGTCGGGTGCGGTCACCTCCGAGACGGCAGTCGTCAAGGCCAGGGTGGACAAAGGGGTTCGGCAGGTTCGCCTGGTAATACAGGCTCGAAAGGGCGGGGCGGAGTCCCACTCGCCCACCTCAGGCTTTACGATCCCCGATGCTGCCGGGATTGTCACCTTCTCACTGGAGAGTCTTCAGCCGGGAACGCAGTATCAGTACTGGATCGAAGTCGAGGGAACTCGGGAAATGACCGGTGGCTTCGGCACCTTTTCTGCCGGAGCGTTTTCTTTCAAGGTTGCCTTCGGCAGCTGCGCCAGTACCGGTTCGAATCATAGAGTTTTTTCGCGGATCCGGCAGGCGAATCCGGACTTGTTCATCCATTTGGGAGATTTTCACTACGAAAACATTGCGAAGAACGACCCGGAGAGGTTTCGAGACGCCTTCGACAAGGTGCTTAGTTCACCCCGGCAGGCCGAGCTCTATCGATCTGTCCCAGTTGCCTACATCTGGGATGACCACGACTACGGGCCAAACAATAGCGACAGGACTTCTCCGAGCAGACCGGCTGCCCTGGCGACCTACCAGCAGGTTGTACCGCATTATCCCTTGACCGGAGAGCCCGGCCGAGCCGAATCGATACAGCAGGCCTTTTCTATCGGCCGGGTCCTCTTCATCATGACCGATGGACGCTCTTTCAGGTCACCCGAGACCGACCCGGATGGCCCAGGAAAGACGATGCTTGGCGCTGATCAGGTTGTCTGGTTCAAAACCCGGCTGGCCACCGCTGTTGAGGAAGACTACGCGTTGATCGCCTGGGTGAACTCGGTTCCCTGGATCACCTGGGAGAATAAGAAAGCAGAGGATGGCTGGGAGTCCTATTCGCGGGAACGGACGGAACTGGCAGACTATTTCAAGCAGCTGGGAATCACCTCCCGGATGGTTGTCTTGAGTGGTGACGCCCACATGGTCGCCATGGACGATGGAAGCTATTCAAACTACGCGAGTGACCGAAAAGCTGGAGAGAAAGCGTTTCCTGTCGTGCATTCGGCACCGCTGGATCGTTACCCCTCTACCAAGGGCGGTCCCTACAGTAAAGGGACCGTTGCCGGTTGGAACCTGCTCTGGCTGAAGAAGGAGCAACGGTTCACAACCATGGAAATCCAGGACGACGGCAACGCCTTGACGGTTTTCTTCCAGGGGTTTGACGGTTCCGGCCGCCCTCTGGAGAGGATGCAGATGGTGATGCACTGCAGTGAACATGTGTGCGAAGCGGAGTAGCTTCAATCGGCTAGATGAAATCAGCTTTCTGGGTTCTTGATTCAGCCTGGAGGTCTTTCCCTTTCAGGCCCTCCCAGAGACAAGCTGGAAGCTTGCGTACGACAACCCTCCGGGTTGTCTCTTTCAGAACTGCCGGAGACAAGCTGGAAGCTTGTCGTACGACAACCCTCCGGGTTGTCTCTTTCAGAACTGCCGGAGACAAGCTGGAAGCTTGTCGTACTTTAGAAAGTAAAGCGGAAACCGAACTGGATCTGTCGTGGTGCGGCGGCGGAGGTGAATCCCAGGAACTGGTTCGATGGGATGTTCGCGCTTCCGACAACGTTGCCAGTGGTCAATTGCTGGTTGCCGACAATGTTGTTGACTCCCGTGTAATTCACGTTGTTGAAGAGGTTGAACGCCTCGAACAGGAACTCGAAATTGACACTCTCGCTGAAATAGAACTTCCGGGAGAGGCGCAAGTCCGTGGCGACATAGCTCGGTCCAGTGGCGGAGTTTCGGGCGACGATCGTCCCATCTGAGAGGACCGGACGGTCGGTTTCCTCGTGCGTGTCTCCGTTCAGATCATAGCCCAGGAAGAGGTTGAACGGACGACCCGAGGCGATCGTGATAATCGGAGAAAACGTCCAGTCTGCCAGCAGTTTCTTGCCGAAGCCCTTGGCGGTGTGCAGACGGTACGGGCTCATCCAGACGCCGCTGAAGACGAAACGCTGCCGTTGATCGAAGGCCGACAAGCCTCGTTCGCTCTTGAGATCGGTCTGATTGTTCGGCTGCAACTGGGAGATGAAATCGGTGGTGTCATCGATCGCCTTCCCGATCGTGTAAGAAGCCATGAAGCTGAAAGACTGGCTGAAGCGCTTCTTCAGGGCCGCTGTGAATCCGTGATAGATCGAAGAGCCACTGCTCTCGATCATGTTGATCTGGACGAAGCGGGGATCGAGTCCGGGGAGTGCAAACTCATTGTCTCCAATTTGCCGGACATTGATGTCTCTGGAGCGGATCAGGCTGGAGCCCTTATTCAACAGGTAATCGAGCGAGATCGAGTAGTCCCGCAGGAGTTCGTGTTCGATGCCGAAACTCGCGTGCTGGCTGTAGGGTGTCGTGAAATCAGGAGCCCCCGGGAGGATGACCGAAGGTGTGGCTCCCGGGACGATCCCGAGATTCCCCAGGGCTTCCTCATCAATGCGCCCCGTGACCAGGTACTGTTTGTAGACGTCAGCCGATGTAGCCTCCAGTCCCGGGAGTCCTGTAATCGGAAGGAAGACCTGTGAGATCTGACCCGACAGGACCTTTGACACGAAGGCAATCCCCTGGAGGTAGTTTTGGTAGAAGATCCCGTAACCCCCTCGAATTACCGTACTGGCCTCGCCGAACGGGTCCCAGGCGAACCCGATTCGGGGAGAAACATTGTTGTGGTCATTGACGGCCCCATACTTGAACTCGAATGGGGGACCAGAGGCCACACTCTGTGTTTCCGGTCTCCAGTCGGCATCGTATCGAAGCCCCAGGTTCACCGTGAAATTCGGCGCGATCTGCCAGGAGTCCTGGATGAACATACCGAGTTGGTAATAGTCGACCTCGACGTTCGGATCTCCAAAACCCTTGAAGAAGGTGATCGGAAGACCGAAGTTGAACGATTGCAGGGAAGTGATCGGCTGCAGAACATTGCCGGCCAGGTCAGGACGACCAAGACCTCCAGCCGACTCTGGAGTCAGCAGTTGACGGATGAGCCCCTGTGCGGTTCCCGATCCGAGGAGGGAGTCCATGATCATTCCGAGGGGAATCGCCTCGCCGAAGCTGAACTGGCCGCCGAGGAAGACCTTGGCGTAACCGCCGATATCGACCTGGTTCGAGTCGACCCCTACCTTGAGGGTATGGTTGCCTCGCACGAAGGTTGCCGTGTCAGTGATCTGGAAGAGTTTCTGCTCGTACGCCGTGGGGTTGAAAAACTCTCTGCCGAACTCGGCGACGCCCGAAAGGATCAGTTCAGGTCCAGTGGGATCGTTGGTTTCGGCCGTGAAATCGCGGCCTCCGAACTGAAACTTCAGGTCATTCAGTGTCAGAGGGGAAAACACGTGGGTGTTGGACAGGACGAAGGAAAAGTCCTTGGCGGCGATACTCAGTCCGTTGCTGACTGCCTGGAGAGCACCGTACTCCACCCCCTCGTCAGAGGAATCGGTGAAGTTGAAACGGCCGAAGAGACGATTCGCGGCAGAAACCTGGTGGTCGAGCTTGAACGAAAAGGTATCGAGTTCCGCGTCGAAGGGAAAGATGCCGCTCTCATTCTCGAAGCGGGCAATCGTAGCAGGGAAGTTCGTCTCCAGTGTTCTCAAGACTCCGAACTGAGGATGGATGAATGCGGCGGACATTAACTGCAGGGGCAGAATTCCGGTGGAACCCAGAAAGTCGAAAAGCTGAAGCTGTGAACCCGTTGGTTCAAAGATTGATGGGTCATCGAGGAACGTCACGAAGTTCGATTCTTCTCTTGTCAGATGTTCGTAGCTGGCGAAGAAGAAGGTCCGGTCTTCTGCGATCGGGCCACCCAACGTGCCTCCAAACTCCCTTCGACTGAAGGGAGGATCGTCGAGTTTCGCGAAGGTGTTTCTGGCGTCCAGGGCATTGTTTCGAAAGAAGAAGAATGCGTTGCCGTGGAACTGGTTGGTACCCGACTTGCTCACGATGTTGATTAAGCCGCCCCTGGCCCGGCCAAACTCGGCAGAGAATGCATTTCGACTGATCTGGAACTCCTGGATCGAATCCTGGCTCAAGGTTGATCGGACTCCACCTGAAGTCGCGTCCATGTTGTCGACACCATCGATGGTGACATAGTTGCTGCGCGGATCCTGGCCGGTGAAGGAAAGGCCCGATGAGGGAACCTGGGGGGCCGAGAAGGTGATCAACGGGCTGTCCCCTGACGCCCCGGGCGTCAAGAGGGAGAACTGTAGATAGTTTCGCCCATTGATCGGGAGGTTATCGATCTGGGCTTCAGAGAGTGTTGAAGCCTGGACCGTCTTCTGTCTTTCGATGATATCGGCATCACTTTCGACGATGACCTCGGTTCCCTCCGCCGAGACCTGAAGTGTGACATCGAGCTCGGCAACCTGTCCGACCGTCAGAGTGATTCCGCGAATGACAGTCGTATTGAATCCGGACAACTCGACTGTCAGTTCGTACTGTCCCGGTGGCAGCAGGGGTATCCGGTAGCGGCCCTCGTCGTCGCTGAGCGTCACCCGTTCGAGGCCAGTTGCGATGTTGACCGCGGTGACGTCGGCTCCGGGCAGAATCGCATCAGTCTGATCGTGGACGGTGCCCAATAGGTCCGCCGTATTCGTGAGTGACTGCGCGGAGAGTAGCGAGGAAGAGCCCAGAAGAAACAAGCAGAAGAGGTAGATTCGAACGACCAATGTACTCACCCCTAGTTTCGGAATAGATCTGAAAGCGTTCTTGAGTCCAGTCCGGCCGAGTATAGTCGGTTTCAATCGGAGATTGAATAGGCCGAGCTGAAAAAGCCAACCGGAACGCGACCGTCTCGGTTGGGGGTGGTTGTTGGCTACTGGTTGTTGGTCGTTGGCCATTGGCTGCAAACGGTGCCCGCAACCCCAGGAACGCGACCGTCTCGGTTGCGAAGAAAGCTGGAAAGCCCAGTTCGGCTTCTCTTGTTAGCAGGGTTGGGTTAAATTGAAGGTATAGGCAGCAACGGAAGTCGTTATGCGTGTCCGAACGGTAGCTCCCGTTTTCTTGGTGATCCTGGCGCTGGTCAGCTGTACCGGCCCGGATAAGGTGCCTGGCCCGGCTGAGGCCCCCGCCTTGGAGAATGGGTCATTCTCAGCGGTCTTGAACGGTTTCAGGATCCACTATGAGATCCACGGGAATGGACCGGTGTTGATGGTGCTTCCCAATTCTTGGGGGATCACGGTGGGCGGGCTCCGGGAGCTCTATCGGCCTCTCGAAGAACGGCTGACGGTGACCTACTTTGAGCCCCGCGGGATGGGAGCCTCCGACCCGATCAAGACCGATTCGGATATGGGGCTGGAGGCCGTGCGCTCCGATTTCCAGGCCCTGAGGCGTTTTCTCGGGCAGGAACGGGTTCATGCGATTGGCTGGTCAAACGGGGCAGTGAACCTGATTGAGCTCGCGAGTGAGTACCCTGAAACATTGTCGACGGCAATCTTCTTGCACGGAACCGCCAGGAATACGGCGGAGGACGACGAGTACTTTGCCCGGCAGCAACCACAGTTGGTGGAAGCTTACCAGAGGTTTCTCCAGCAGATGGAGGATCCGGCGCTATCAGATTCCGAGAAGGACGAATCGCTCAAGAGACTCTGGTTGGAGGAGTTCTTTCCAATCTCCTGCGCTGATCGAGAATCTGCTTCCCGGATCATCGAAAGTCTGTTCGGTCATTCAGAGTTTAGTTGGCGTCACGCTTTCTACAGCCAGAAAGAAACCCAATCGTTCGACTTTCGAGATCGGCTCGAGCGAATCAGCGTTCCGAGTCTGGTCCTGGCCGGTCGGTACGATCTGATCACAGTTTCGAGGAGCGAGGAGATCGCAGAGGGAATTCCTAACTCGCGATTCGTTGTCTTCGAAGCCAGCGGTCACTTTGCCCCAGCTGAGGAACGGGAGCGCTTCAAAACGGTGGTTTTCGAGTTCCTCGACCTCACCCAATGACCCGCCGACCTTCGGTCCCAGAGACAAGCTGGAAGCTTGTCGTACGACAACCCTCCGGGTTGTCTCTTCCTGAACCGCCCAGAGACAAGCTGGAAGCTTGTCGTACGCTGTGCCCGGGGGACAAGCTGGAAGCTTGTCTTACTTTGCCAGTTCGAAGACCCGGGTTTTCGGTCGGACCTGCTCACGCAGGGTTCGCCAGTTTCGAGTCTCAATCTCATCGAGAGACTGGGCGGCCGATCTCCAGTGGGCGTTCTCGTTCGATGCGCC
>CP070717.1:4530928-4543929 GCA_020350445.1 Acidobacteriota bacterium
CCTGTCAGCAGAAGGCGGCTCGGCGAGGCAATTAACCACCGGAGACTTTCACCATCAGGGCAGAATTTCCTGGTCGCCCGATTCCGCGAAGATCTTCTTTTCCGCCAACCGGTATGAAGACTGGGAGTACGAGCCTCGTAATTCTGAACTGTACTCGTTGGATGTGAAAACGGATGAGCTGGTCGTCTTAACTGATCGCGTGGGACCTGATTCCGATCCCGCCATTTCGCCGGATGGAACGCAGCTAGCCTACACCGGGTTGGATGATCGCTACCAGGGTTACCAGTTGACCAGGCTCTATGTCATGGATCTGGCGAGTCGAGCAAGCCGCTGCCTGAGCTGTACCTTCGATCGCAGCGTTGGAAAACCCTCCTGGTCTGCCGACGGAAAGGGACTTTTTGTCGACTACACCGACCGGGGAAATGGCAAGATCGGTTATGTCAGCCTCGACGGGCAGCAGACGGAAGTCGCAGGGAACCTGGGCGGAACCTCTCTTGGTAGACCCTACGAAGGAGGTTCTTTCTCGGTGTCGGACAATGACCGGGTTGCCTTCACCTTGACCCGCCCCGATTTCCCGGCGGATGTCGCTGTCGTTGAAGGCAGAAACGGGGCAGTCTCGCGGCTGACCCGGCTGAATGAAGACCTGTTTGGCCATAAGAAGCTGGGAGAGGTCGAAGAGATTTGGTTCAAGTCCTCTTTCGACGAACGTGATCTGCAGGGCTGGATCGTCAAGCCTCCCGAGTTTGATGCGTCCCGGAAGTATCCGTTGATCCTCGAAATCCATGGCGGACCATTTGCCGATTATGGGGATCGTTTTGCAGCAGAGATGCAGTTGTATGCCGCGGCTGGATATGTAGTTCTGTACATGAATCCACGTGGCAGCACCAGTTACGGCGAAGAGTTTGGGAACCTGATTCACCACAATTACCCCAGCCAGGACTACGATGATCTGATGTCGGGTGTCGATGCGGTGATCGCGAAAGGTTACGTTGATGAAACTCGACTGTATGTAACCGGGGGCAGCGGTGGCGGCGTGTTGTCGAGTTGGATCATTGGCAAGACCGATCGTTTCAAGGCAGCTGTCGTTGCCAAACCGGTGATCAACTGGTTTTCATTCGTCTTGACGGCAGACCGATCCGTCTTCTTTACGAAATACTGGTTTCCCGCCTATCCCTGGGAAGAGCCGGAACACTACTTCAAGCGTTCTCCAATTTCACTGGTGGGAAACGTGAAGACTCCAACGATGGTTCTGACCGGGGAAGCCGATTACCGGACACCGATCTCCGAATCGGAGCAGTACTACCAGGCGCTGAAGCTGCAAAAGATCGACGCCGTCCTGGTCCGGATTCCAGAGGCTTCCCACGGCATCACTCGTCGTCCCAGCAACCTGATGGCAAAGGTTGTCCACATCCTGACCTGGTTCGAAAAGCACTTTTAGGCTGTGCCTTTAAGGCTTCGCCTGTGAGGCTTCGCTGGTGAGGCTGCGCTGGTGACTGAGCGGAACTGTCGCGCCGGTCAACGCTCTCACGCGAGCCCGCGAACTCGCTCCAACGCGCCCGGCCACTCGAAAGAAAGGCGCTGTCTAGGGTGTACAGACTCGGTAGATAGGTAACAGGTGTAACCCATGTCCCCGGTCTGTACACTAGGGCCAGCGCACTCCAGGAATCCGGGGTGGCACGCCAGGGCAACTCCCTGGAGTGCGGAACTTCTGTTCCGCCTTCCCCGAGGAACTTCAGTTCCGCCAAGAGGCTCCCCCCACTCCCAAAATCGCCTGTTCTTGACGGGAGTGGAACTCCCTCAATCAAGGCGGCAGCAAACTGCCGCACTCCAGGAATTCGGAGTAGGATCGACCTTTCGGTTTGAGTCTCAGCCGTCTAGAATGGATTCATGAAACGCCGCCACTTTCTTCAGTCTGCAATTGTGATGGCGGGGGGGAGCCTGGGAGCCACCTCCAGTGTCGAGGGAAGGGGTTCCGACTCGACCATCACACGGATTCGTTACTACCGCTCACCGAACCACAATCCGACCTTCAACCAGAACAACGGCATCGTGACCGTGGAAACCGCCGGAGGCATCACCGGGATTGGTGAAGGTGGAAGCCGGGACATGATTGAGCAGTGCGGTGCGATGTTGATCGGACTCGATGCAGCCCGTACGGAACATCTCTGGCAGATGATGTACCGGGGCTACTTCTACCCGGCCGGACGAGAGAAGCTCCACGCACTGGGTGCACTGGATCTAGCTCTCTGGGACATCAGGGGAAAGAGACTGGGCGTCCCTGTCTATGAACTCCTCGGTGGACTGACCCGCAAATTCATCGAGTGTTACTCAACGGCATTTCCCTGGCAGGGGAGTCAGCGTGAGACAGCCGCCGCCTGCATTGAAGCTGGTTTCAAGGCCTACCGGGTCTCGGCCGTCGATCTCGGTAGGGGACAGCCTTTCGATCCGAGAAAGGCGGTCCGGAAAACGTTCGAGTCGTGCCAGGAGGTCCGGGAAGGGGTCGGAGAAGGAGAGTGGGCGATCGACTATCACACCCGGCTCGACTTTGCCGATGCCGTCCGGCTGAGTTCGCTGATCGAAAAACTCGAGCCCTTCTTTGCCGAAGACCTTGTGCGTTCCGAAAACCCGGGCATCTACAGAACACTGCGCCAGCAGGTCAAGTTACCCATTGCGGTTGGTGAGCAGTTTGGAGACCGGTGGGACCTGAATGAACTGGTGGAGAATGATCTGATCGACTACTCGAGGGTTACCTTGCCAAACTGCGGCGGAATAACGGAATTTCTCAAGATCTCCGCTCTCTGCGACACCCACTACGTGGGCCTTGTTCCCCATTTCACTGGAGCTGTAGCAACGGCAGCGCTGGCCCACGTCTGCGGAATCTTTCCTGGGCCGGTCATGATGGAGATCCTGCGCGATAAACCGAGAGACGAGCCCCATCTGCCGGAGTCTTTTGATTTCCGTGAGGGCAAGGTCTGGCCGAACGATCGTCCAGGTCTCGGTGTCGAGTTCGATCCCGCCAAGGCAGAGCTGTTGCTCGAGATCACCGAAGCCTCCCGGCCGATTCCGATGCTGGAACGCACGGACGGGTCGTTTACTAACTGGTGACCGGGGACCGCGTGACCGAGTGACCGGGGACGGAGTGACCGGGTGACCGAGTGACCGGGTGGGAGGGAGCGGTGGTAAGCGCGGCAGTTCCGCTCAGTCACCAGCAAAGCCTCACCAGCGCAGCCTAAAAGGCGCAGCCTCACAGGGCGGCGGCCCTAGCCGCCGCCCTCTGAGGTTTTACTCGGCGTCCATGTGGGGGTAGCGGTAGTCGGTGGGTGGGACAAAAGTCTCCTTCACCGTCCGGACACTGACCCAGCGCAAGAGATTCAGTGGGGAACCAGCCTTGTCGTTGGTACCCGATGCACGTCCACCGCCGAAGGGTTGCTGGCCGACAACGGCGCCCGTGGGTTTGTCGTTGATGTAGAAGTTTCCTGCATTGTGGGCCAGGACCTTCCGGGCGGTAATGACTGCCTGGCGATCCCTTGCGAAGATTGCCCCGGTTAACGCGTAGGGGCTGGTCTCATCGCAGAGTTTCAATGCTTCTTCGAACTGATCGGCTTTATAGACATAGATCGTCAGGACAGGACCGAAGATCTCCTCTTCCATCGTTTTGAAGTGAGGATCGGTGGTGACGATCGTCGTCGGTTCGATGAAGTAGCCCTGGGACTCGTCATACTTGCCACCGGTGATGATTTCGGCATCAGCGCTCTCCGCAGCGTAGTCGATATAGGCGGTGATGCTGTCGAAGGCGTCCTTGTCGATGACTGCTCCCATGAAGTTGCGGAAGTCCTCGGGAGAACCCATGTCGATCGAGTCCACCATGGCGACGTACTTTTCCTTGATCTCAGACCAGCGCGAATCGGGAATATAGGCACGGGAAGCGGCGGAGCACTTCTGGCCCTGGTACTCGAATGCGCCGCGGACGAGACCCGTCACAACCTCGTCGGTGTTGGCGGACTCATGGACAACGACATAGTCCTTGCCTCC
Organism: Acidobacteriota bacterium; assembly: GCA_020350445.1. Lineage (GTDB taxonomy): Bacteria > Acidobacteriota > UBA6911 > RPQK01 > JAPXNP01. The sequence continues at coordinate 4,534,961 of CP070717.1, forward strand.
AGTCTCTCCGACAATCCTGGGATACCCACCATACTTTTTAATGTTGTTTCCAATGGTCCACCACATGTTTTGGAAGACCTCGGTCGATCCGGTGAAATGGATACCGGCCAGCAGGGGATTGTCGAGGACGGGACGTCCGACCTTTGAGCCCGAACCGGGAATGAAGTTGATCACGCCATCCGGGATACCGGCATCCTGGAAGAGCTTCATCAGGAAGTAGGCGGAGTAGACTGCCGAAGAGGCTGGTTTCCAGAGGACGACATTACCCATGAGAGCCGGAGATGTAGGCAGATTTCCCGCAATCGAGGTGAAATTGAACGGTGTTACGGCAAAGATAAAACCTTCGAGCGGCCGGTATTCCAGCTGGTTCCACATTCCGGTCGGGTTGTGGGGCGGCTGATCGGCGTAGATCTGGGCCATGTAATCTGAATTGAAGTTGTAGAAGTCGATCAGTTCGCAGGCGGAGTCAATTTCAGCCTGATAGACCGTCTTGCTCTGCCCCAGCATCGTCGCGGCGTTGAGCAGATCCCGGTAGGGTCCAGCCAGCAGGACCGCCATGCGGCGAAAGATCGCTGCCCGGTCTTCCCAGGGCATCTCCGACCAGTCTTTCCAGGCCTTCTGGCTCGCGGCAACCGCCAACTCGATCTCCTTCTCGCCGGCCTGGTTGTAGGTGGCCAGCAGGTGCTGGTGGTCGTGGGGTATACGGCATTCTCCAAGGCTTCCCGTCCGGATTTCCTTGCCGCCAATGATGAGCGGGATCTCGAAGGTCGTTTCCTTCAGCTCCTGGATCTTCTTCTTCAAGCTGGCGCGTTCGGGGCTGCCTGGTGCGTAATCCTTGATCGGTTCGTTCACAGCCGCAGGTACCGTGGCGATTCCGTTTCTCATGATCGATCTCCTTTATTTTGTGCGAGTTGCGTCTGCTCTATTCGGCCGAGTATAGGGGCCAAAGCGGTTGAGTTCAAGAATGCCGGCCGCTGGGAATTGAGGCAAGCGCCGGAATAGCCTATAGTGGAACTATGAGCTGCGTCTTACGGCTCACGTGCCTCGCCTGTATTGTAACTGGATTTGTGTCTTCTCTGCTTGGCCAGACGAGTCCTCCAGGCAAGATTGACCGGACCTTCGAGTACCTCGAGAACAATGTAGAGACTTCGGCCGAAAATGCACTGGCTGAGTTGAACGAAATGGCTCACCAGGCTCGGGTGGCCGCTTATCGGCTGGTCCTGGCGGCAGATGAAACGGTTCGATTGACTGAAGGCTATTTCAGCGAGGGAAGTGAGGTTGGGGCCGACGAGTTTGCAAGGCAGATGCGGGAACAACTCAAAGAGGTTCAGAGACTGAGCAGCCGAGTCCAGTCGGTCGGGTTTCTGGATCCCATGTCGAACCATGGGAAGGTGGCCTTTTCTCGAGCGAGGACTCCGGAACAGTTCAAGGAGCAGGTGGAAGAACTCAGTCGGCTGTCCCGGAAGGTGCGATCCCGGGTGGATTCCTTCTTCGGCTTAGGAGGGAGCGTGGCTCTCGGAGCCTTTTCGGAGTCTTCTCTGGATGGTCTCACCGAGGATGTCCAGCGTCTGGCGAAGGTGATCTCGAAGACGTCGGGCCGCTTTTAGGTCCCAAGGCGGACGCAGGATCGACTTGCGTTTTTTCTGAGAATCAGGATCATAGGGCTCATTCCAAACAACGGGAGTTATTCTTTTCGGCCCAGGGTTGCTTCACCGGAGTCCGGAAAGGGTGAAACAGTGTATTCGGGAAGGAGAGTTAGATGGACAGACGAACCTTTATTCAGACCTCAGCGGCAGCCCCGGCAATCGCTCTTGCGGCCGGCCGGAAGATCCTGGGTGCAAACGAGACCATCCGTGTCGCAGTCCTCGGTGTAAACGGCCGGGGAAGGAACCATATCGGCGGTCTTCAGCCACTCGAGAATGTCGAAGTTGTGGCCCTCGTCGATCCCGATCTGGCGGTGGCCCGGAAACGGGCGGCTGAGTTTGAAGAGAAGTATGGGCGTCGGCCTGAAGTGATTCAGGACATGAGAAGAGTTCTCGACGATCCAGAGATCGATGTTGTCAGTATCGCAACACCCAATCACTGGCATGCTTTGGCCACCATCTGGGCCTGTCAGGCCGGTAAAGACGTGTACGTCGAGAAACCGGGTACCCACTCGATCTCGGAGGGTCGGAGCATGATTGCCGCTGCCAGGAAGTACAACCGAATCGTTCAGCATGGAGTCCAGCTGCGCAGCTCCCCTGCGATTCGTGAGGCGATGCAGATGATCGAAGATGGGGTGATCGGTGACGTCTACATGGCCCGGGCGATGATCTTCAAATGGCGCCCGGCACTTGAGCAGCATCCCGATGAGCAGCCACCGGCTGATCTGGACTACGATCTCTGGGTGGGCCCCGGCAAGTGGCGGCCTTATTCCAAGCGGCATGTGCACTATAACTGGCACTGGACCTGGGACTACGGGAATGGAGAAATCGGGAACCAGGGTGTCCATGAGCTCGACCTGCTGCAGTGGGGATTGGGTGTCAAGCTTCCAACCAGGGTTGCCGCGATGGGTGGAAAATACCTCTGGGAAGATCACCGGGAAACTCCTGAGTTGCTGACCGCACTGTGTCATTTCGAGAAGGAGAAGAAGTACGCCGAGATCGCCGTTCGCTTCTGGTGCTCGAACCATGAAGCGGAGGAGGCCAATGGAAACATCTTCTACGGTTCGAAGGGACACATGGTCATCAGCGGCTACAACAAGTACCAGGTGTTTCTGGGAAGAGGCAATGAGCCGGGTCCGAGCCGTGAAGCCCCGACGCTTCATTACGAGAACTTCATCGACGTGGTCCGGAGTCGAAAACTTGCCGATTTGCACGGTCCCGTAGAGACGGCCCACTACTCCTCGGCGCTCGCCCATGTGGCGAATACCGCGTTTCGGCGGGGAACCTTCCTCGATTTCGATCCCGAGACCGAGAAGTTTGTCGGTGACGACGAGGCCAATGCGATGCTGGTTGATCCCAGTCGAGAAGGCTACGAAGTCCCGACCCCCGACAAAGTCTGACGACTTCCTGGGCGCCGGCGGCCGACGACGATTTGTTCGATGATCTGGAGTGCGGCGGCCGACGGCGGGTTGTTCGATCAATACTGGAGGATCGCGGAAGCCCAGGAGAGTCCGACACCGAAACCTGAGATCAAGACACGACTGCCTTGGGCAATCTCTCCCTCATCGAAGGCATCTCTCAGCGCGATGGGAATCGAAGCGGAAACGGTATTCCCCATCCGACCGAGCGTGCGGTAGGACTTCTCCGGTGGGATCCGCAGAAACCGCTGTAACGTATCGAGAACGAGTCCACTTGCCTGGTGGAAGATGAAGAGGTCGATGTCTTCGAGCGTGAGCGAATTGCGCTCCAGCAGTTGACGGATCTGTGGAGGAACCTTGGTCGAGACAAAAGAGACCATTCCCATTCCGTCCATGTGGATGTCTTCAGCGGTCCGAGTGTTTCCGCTCTCATCCGTGTGAGGTTGCGAGGATTCTAAAGAGCGGGGTTGGCGGCAGCCCCCGGCCGGGATAATGAATTTGTCAGCACCACCACCCCAGGTGGCACAGAGAAGATCCACCAGGGCGGGGCCCGTCTGGCTGGTCGTCAGCCAGGAGACCGCAGCGCCATCGCCGAAAAGGGCCCGTGTCGAACGATCACCGGGGTGGATGAACTTCGAGTAGGTGTCGGCATTGACCAGTAAGAGGCTGGTCGCCCGCTTTGAGGCAAGCAAGCCTTCCGCAATCGCCAGGCCGTAAACGTATCCCGAACAGGCGAGATTGAAATCGAATGCCAGAACACTGTCCTGGAGTCCCAGCTCCCGGTGGAGCAGGGCCGAGTTCGGAGGCATGATGTGGTCAGGGCTCTGAGTGCAGAAAATCAGACCGTCCACTTCGTTCCGGTCGATCCCCGGTACCTCGTTGAACAGTCGATCGCACGCGGTTACTGCAAGATCGAGCGAAGTCTCACCGGTCTCCGCGATGTAGCGTGTTTCAACCCCGATGCGATGAGACGACCGGACCAGATCCCAGCTGGGATTCTCGGCGTCGAGATCAGCGTTCGTGACCTTCCGTTCAGGGAGGGCATAGGAGATAGCGCTGACGTTCAGTTGGAACATAATGTGGACCTCTGTTTACGCACTGAGAGGCTTTGCTGCCCCAAACAGGCCGTATCCCAGGATTCCGGACTGCATCAAGTCTTCCAGGTGATCACAGGAGTCCCGGTAATCCCTCATCCGGGGTTCCGAGAGTCTGGCAATGACCTCGTCTCGGCGGGCTTCGAGGTTCCGCCTCCATGCCGCAAGTGTCGGCACTGCCTGTTCGGTGATATCCCGAAACTCGATCGCACCGAACCCGGCGGACTGCAGGGCTTCCCGGTAGAAGGTGGGCGATTCCGTCTTGGCCTTTCCAAATGTCCGATCGATTGCTGCAAACTGATCAGCTCTCTGGATCAGGTCAAAGGCTGTCAGATCTCGCCTGCGAACCATGTCGCAAAGCAGCAGTTTCCCGTCCGGCTTCAAGATTCGAAAGAGCTCACGAGTCAAATGCAGCTTATCGGGCATCAGGTGAGAGGATTCCATGACCCAGGCGATGTCGTAGGTGTCACTGGGAATCCGGTTGTTCAGGATATCAACCACCTCGAAGTTCAGGACCCCGGAAAGGCCCTTCCGGTGAGCCATCTGGCGGGCGAGTTCAATACCGCGTTGACTGATCGATATGCCAGTGACGCGACACTGGAGACTCTCGTGAAGGATCTGGGCCGGCTCACCGATGCCGCAGCCGACATCCAGGACCGAGGAGCCTGGGGGGACCGGTCCCAGCTTCTCCAGCTCAATAATCAGGTTTCGGGTTGCCGAATCGAGATCCTGCTCGGGCCGTTCAAAGTATCCAAAATGAAAGTTGTTCCCCAGGATCAGGCGCCAGCCATCCGTGATGGAATCGTAGTGGCTGCCGACTTCTGACAGGGACTTTCGGTCGTAGTCCATTACTTACCCAGGTTTTCGAGCATCCCGTCGATATAGTTGGCAACGGTTTCAATCGTTCCTTCCGGACGTGTCAACAGGGCGCTTTCATTGGCCAGATTCAGATTGACATCGAAGCGGTCACGGATGGCCATCTCGATCTCGATGACCAACTCGACAAGCCCCAGCGAGTCGACCGACCGGGAGGGCCCCAAGACCTCTGTCCCGAGATCGCGAGCCACCCGCTCGTCTTCCGGCAGACGCTCGTTGAGAACGTCGACGGCTGCAAGAATCGCTTCATTCACCTGCTCACGTCTAGTCATTCCAGTCTCCTCAGTTCGACTACCTGAAACCGGGTCGTTTCTATCCTGCTGCAGCGATCGTGCTGTCTGGATTCAGGATTAGGTTATCGTGATTCCCTGAGGCAATGCTACCTTCATCGCTTCTGGAACGCTGCAAGAGTTTCCCACCCCATCCAGAGTCCAGGGGACTGTTGTATCCGCTGCGTCATCCGATCGACACAGGACTGCAGGTCCTGGGTCAGCACGCCCTTCAGGCTCACCGGTCTTTCGATGATCACCGTGTGTGTTCCATCCGCCGGATGACGGATGGTGAAGTGCGGGATGACTGCGGCACCGGCGTACTGTGCCAGCCGTAGAAACCCGGTCGGAAAGCGCGCGGTCGTTCCCAGGAACTGAGCTTCAGCGTTGTTCGTCGCGAAGTCTGGTACCACGTCCACCATCGCCGCAACAAACTCGTTGTTGCGCAGCCGGTTGAGGGATTCCGCCACCGCCAGGGCAGACGACTGGCGATTTCTCCCCAGGTCGAAGCTGATGAACTGGCCGCCTTTGCGCTCCATCCAGTAGATCTTGAATCGTGAATGGCTACGGGTCGCTCGATCAAAGCTGGGGTCTTCCGGCGTGTTATTGGCCAGGTAGTTGACGGGATAGCCTTTGAGATGCAGGGCAACGAGGCCCCCACAGAGCAGTCCGAAGTGAGCGCCGATCAGCAGTCCGCCCTGACCCTTGCGGCGAGCCTCCTCAAGGTACTCGAGACCCTCAAAGCGGATGGTCCTGTCGATATTCTCCGCATTCCAGAACGGCATGCGATAGGCGCTGGCGTCTTCCCAGACCTGGGTTTCAAAGACACTTTGCCGGATCTGCTCCAATCCATAATCCGGCTCATCCGGAAGTTGGGCCCGACCCAGAGCCTCCAGGGTTGCACCGGAGCGCTCGTGATGGTGGAAGACGGAGCGAGCGGCCAACCGGTGGGCAAAGCGCTGGGCCCAGGGACGTGGGAGCACCGTCAATACCGGAAGATAGAGAAAATGATAGGCCCAACTAAAGCGCGCGCTCACGGAGGTGATTCTACCAAACCCCTGTCGCTCAGCCAGTCCGGCATCGGCCCGTCCCCGGGGACTGAAGGGATGCCGCCCGTTCCATCATTCACGAAGCTTCAGTCTTTCTGTGCGGTCCAGGTAGTCGTCGCAGTTCCCGCACAGGGGGAACCGGTGGTGACAGTCAATGTGCCGCTCGCCGAAGAATAGGAACTGAAGGTGCCGGTCAGGGTCTGTGTCGTACCCCCGAATCCTGAGGAAGCCGACCAGGTAAAGGAATCGTTCGTGATCAGAGCTCCCGGGCTAACCCCGATTCCACCGGAAACCGTAACGGAGCAACCCGTTCCCTGGACTCGGACGTCGAGGGTCACCATGGTGACGTGATTATCCTCGACTTCAAACTCGAGGGGTCTCTGCTGGCCCGTCATTCCCGACCAGGTTCCATCATAGGAGGTGCCACCCGCATCATCACCGATGACGATCGTCTTCGTGTAGGTGTTATCCGTTTCGTCACTCTCCGCAACCTCATCAAGATAGTCGATCTTGATCGTGATCGTATGGGTGCCTTTTGCGAGTTTGCCAATCGAATAATCACGGGCGGATCCCCACATCCCCGTTTCGAAAGGCGGTTCCATGTACCAGGACGCTTTCGGGACTCCATCAACCAGCAACTGAGTATGGAACTCGACCTCGATGTCGCTGTCTCCGTTGTTCGTGATGGCATGATCCACGTAGAGGGTGTCTTCAGTGGTGAAACTAGCACTATCGGTGGTCGTCCCGGTGGTCGTCGAAACGACAATACTGTCTGACCAGCCCTGTGGCCTGTACATTGCCAGATTCGGCCACAGCAGGTCCGGAGGGGTGTAGACGTCGTCTGGGTCCAGCGGTTCGGAGAATGGAAGCAGGTTGGTGACGGGTACAGAGGTCATGATTCCGCAGACGAGGAGGAGCGAGACAGGATGGACATCGAAGCGAGGGTCGACGTTACCCTCTTCATCGACCTGGAAGATGTGTAGCGTACCGTGATACGGGTCTCCCAGGCCCGGGAACAGCTCATCGACATACCTGGCGATGTGGACTCCCGGTTCGAGTTCCACCATCCCCTGTCGGCCACTACCGTCGTTACCGATCAGGAAGACCTCCATGTAGGTCGTGGTATTCGAGCTGTTGACGAATGCAATCGCGGTATTCGTTTCTTTGGAACTATCCCGGACGACGGGTGTACTGAAGGCCGGAGTTGCGATACTGGCGCCGATTCCGACGATCGAGCAGTATTCACCGCTTGGACCGTCGATCATTCGGAACGAAAGGTTACCCCCCACGAGGTAGGTCTCGCTCTGATCACACCAAAGTGGGTTCTCACAGCGGGCCCAGGCCCGGGCCCAACCTGCCTGTAAAGGACCGGTGCCGGTGGTCTCGACGAATACCGTCTTATACCCTTCGATGGGCACATGATAGAAGCCGGAACTGAGAGGATTGAGTGTTGCCCCGGTCTCGGAGTTGATCAGCTCTAAGTCGAGTCGGTTTCCGATTTCGTCGAAGAATTCGAGAATCACTGTAATCGGTTCTTCTCCGACATTAGTCAGCGACAGTGTGGTGGCGATTCTCAGGGTACTGTCCCCTCCGTTTGCGATGTGTGGAAAAACAATTCGACTTCTGGGGTTGATGCTGTACTTGACATCAGGCCCGAAAGCGGGGTTTTTCAAGAACTCCATTCGTTGAGCGAGTTCCTCGTGAGGATTCGATTCCGCTGAAACGATGGTGGCGCTGAAACCGATCATCCCCAGTAGAAAGGTTAGGGAAAGGAAGGCTTGCTTGCCTGGATACGTGTTCATTTCAGAACCTCTTCAGGCCAATGAGGCCGGTACTGTTGAAAGAGAAGAGGTCAGGATTCTGTGCCGACGGAAGGGAGCTTTGAATGGCGTAGTTAGTTAATCGGGCCGGAAGGTGGGCGGTACTTGGGAAGGTGGCACTCTTCCTCCCAACGATTATCGTGTCTGAAACTCTGGCTGAGGCCCGCCTTCCCCTTCCCAAGGAAGGCTACGATAGCGGCATCTTGAGAATCCTCTTTACGTGGATCCTCCCCCGGATCCAATTCCTCGGGAAAGCCATAATTGCCAGTTTCCTCCAAACATGTTGATTCGTCAAGGTTTCCTCCAGTCCAAGGGGAGATCACCAGGTGCGGGAGGGACGGCCCTGGAGATTTAATTCACGAACCAGAAAGATCCGCTGTGGTAGTCGGGTAATCGGCGGACGGGGTGAGAAGAGATCCTTGAGTTTACCCGTATCGCTTCGAGGAGTGGTATCCTGATTCACTCATCCCGGAATCCTGAATTCTCCGGGGTGGCAGAGCAACCCAGGCAAGAGAGTAGAACTATGGAAATTGTCAAAACGCCCCTCGAAGGATTGTTGATTGTCAAACCGACCGTGTTTGAGGACACACGGGGATACTTCTTCGAATCCTACAACCGCGAGAAGTTCCTCGCGGCCGGAATTGACGTCTCCTATGTCCAGGACAATGAGTCCAAATCGAAGAAGGGTGTCTTAAGAGGCCTGCATTTTCAGAATCCCCCCTACGCTCAGGGTAAGCTCGTACGAGTGATGCATGGTTCAGTGCTCGATGTGGCGGTAGATATTCGAAAAGATTCTCCTA
>CP070717.1:4544029-4556261 GCA_020350445.1 Acidobacteriota bacterium
GAGGCTGCCTTGGACCTGCTTTCCCGTGCACTCGAGGCGGGTCTCAATGTCAGAAACGTTCTGCATCATCCGGCGTTTACCCAATTCCGCGACAATCCAGTCTTTCAGGAACTCGTCAGACGGTTCGAACATACAGAACCGTGCCCGTGAAGGTCGGCAGGTGGATTTCGGGTACAATCGAGAGCCATGCCGGAACTGCCTGAAGTTGAAACCATTCGGCGGGGACTCGAGCCCCACCTGCGAGGGCGGACCTTCACTGCGTTTGAAACGGGTGATCTGAAGGTCTTCCAGTTCGATCTCCTTGAGCTCTGCCGACTCGAAGGCCAGACGGTTACGAGCCTGGGACGGCGAGGTAAGTACCTCCTGGTGGTCATGAAGCGCGAAATCCTGGTGATTCATCTGGGTATGACCGGCCAGCTTACACTGCGTGACCCCGGGTCGGCCGATTCCAGCCGTTTCCTCAGGCAGGAAACCACGGGCCTTCAGAGAATCCGTCAGCACGCGCCCGACAAGCACACCCATTTGCAGATCCTCCTCGATGATGGCCGAACGCTGATGTTTCGCGATGTTCGGAAGTTCGGTAAGGTGCATCTCCTGAAAAACGATGGAGCAGCCGTTGCAGCGTTCTTTGCGCACATGGGAATGGAACCCCTGGATGACAGTTATCAACTGCAGCCATTTCTGAAGTACCTCAAGAATCGAAAGCAGCGGGTCAAGTCACTTCTTCTGGACCAGCGCTTCGTTGCTGGGGTGGGAAACATCTACGCCGATGAAGCACTCTTCGAGGCTTCCATCCATCCGGCCACGCGGGTCCGCTACCTCAGACGGTATCAGAAGGAGAGACTCTTTGAGGTAATCCCCGTTGTCCTGAGGAAGGGGATCGAATTCGGAGGCACTTCGCTCAGAGACTACGTCAACAGCGACGGAGAATCAGGCAGCCATCAGCAGAACCTCCAGGTCTATGGGCGGGAGGGGCAACCCTGCTACCACTGTGGTCAGCCGATCCAGAGAATCGTAATCTCCCAGAGGAGCTCGCATTACTGCCCGTGTTGTCAAACCCGGTAGTGGATTCTCTCCGCTTTCAGCCGTAGTTGTCCTCGAGCCGTTCTGTGCTAGACTCAGGCCTATGGAGATTAAGGACTATACCCTTTCCCTCGAAACACAGGGTTTCTGCCACGTGATTGATGTGACGCCTCAGCTGCAGGAGAAGATCGCTCAGAGCCGAATCCGTAGTGGTCTGGTCACCGTTTTTGTCGTTGGCGCCACTGCCGGAGTCACCGCTGTCGAGTTCGAGCCAGGCCTGGTGAATGATCTGGAGGAGCTCTTCAACCGCCTGGTTCCTCCAACACTGGACTATCATCACGAACGCACCTGGCAGGATGGGAATGGGTTTTCCCACATCAGGGCGTCACTCCTGAAGCCTTCAATCCAGATCCCGATCGTAAATGGCCGCATGCGGCTCGGGACCTGGCAGCAGATCGTCGTGATCGATTTTGACAACCGGTCGAGAAACCGCGAAGTCGCCGTTCAGGTGATGGGTAACGCCGATTAAGAACTCTTCAGTCGATGCTGATCTCCGGGCTGAGGAGCCAGATCCGAGGCTGTTCCAGACTCTGTAGTTCCTGCCGGATGTTCTCGAGCAGAGAAGGTGCCATCCGAATTTCGAACAACTCACCGCTTGCTAACAGTTGCAAGGCTGTCTTTGGCTTTGGGTAGATCTCCAACTTGATGCGGTCTTCCGGTTGCAGGTCGAGCGCGGACTTCATCTCTTCGACGGCAACCGTGAAGCCACCCAGCCGGTCAACAAGCCCCTCAGCGAGCGCCTGGTTCCCAGTGTAGATCTTGCCGTGGGCTTTTGGCTCGAGCTCGTCATACTCCATTCCGCGGCCCTGGGCGGCCTTTTCGACGAAGGTCTCGTAGGTATGAGACATCCACTCTTCGACCTGTTCACGCTGGAGCGGAGTCAGAGAGGAATAGACAGAAAGGAGATCGGAGTTTTCGGCCAGTTTGATCCGATCGATGTCCATTCCCAGCCATTCGTAAAGGCCCGAGAGGTCAAACTTCCCAAAGATCACGCCGATGGATCCCGTGATCGTCGATGGCTGACTGACAATCCTGCGAGCCCCCATGGAGATGTAGTAGCCGCCCGATCCGGCGACCCCGGACATCGATACGATGACGGGCTTACCCGCCTCCTCGAGCTTGCGCACTTCTTCCCAGATCATGTCTGAGCCGACTGCCGAGCCGCCCGGACTGTTGACCCGCAGGATGACGCCGTCAATCAGCCGGTTTTCCCTCAGTTCCTGGAGTCTTTTGGAGACGGTACTTCCACCCATGATTCCGGAAAATGCGTCGCTGCGTCCCGAAGTGATCATCCCGAAAGCTCCCACGACGGCGATCCGGGCCTTCGGGGAGGCGTAGGCGGTCGGGTCGGAATCCAGGTAATCATCCAGCGAGATGGACTTGTAGTCGCTACCCTCGGCTTCTTCGATCGTCTTGATCACATCCCCTCGGTAGGCCGCCTGGTCAATCAGTCCCATTTCCACCGCTGTCTGGGCCGTTCCCAGTCCCACCCGCATGAAAGTGGACAGTTCTTCCGAGGCGACAGAGCGGTCTTCCGCTACCGTCTCGACAAAGCGGTCCTGGAGCTCCCGCAGGATCGCTTCGAGCATCCCCCGAATCTCAGGACTCATGCTCTCCCGGGTGTACGTCTCGGCGCTCTTGAATTCCTTGAACTGGATAAACTGCGGTTTGACCCCAAGCTTGTCCATCGTGCGCTTCATGAAAACGACCTCAGTCATCAGTCCGTTCAGGATCAGTCCTGAGGTGGGATTGACCGCGATGTGATCGGTCCCCGAAACCAGGTACAACTCACGTTCAGTGATCATGTCGACCGCGAGAAAGGTGTAGACTTTCTTACCCGACTCTCTGAACTCCCCGATGATCTCGCGGAGTTCCTCGATCTGGGCCCAGGAAAGGGCCATCACTGGGTACACTTGCAGATGCAGCGCTGAAATCCTGGGGTCGGTCGATGCACCCTTCAAGGCTTCCCGAATCTCCCAGATGTTGCGTCCTCCGGAAGAGAAGAGCTCAGCGAAAGGATCCTGAGCTGGAAACTCTGCAACACCGCCGGACAGTACGATCTCCAGGGTACTGCCTTCATCTATACTGACGGGAAGGTTGAGGATCCATAACAAGCCGGCTCCAACCGCAATCGCTAACACGACGACCGTCAACAGCAGAATCAGCAAAATCCAGAACTTCTTGTTACCCATATTCAAGGTTCTCCAAGTCTCGGAGTGTCATTTTCTACTTCAGTATTTGGAATCGTTCCTCTTCAGATTCTATGATGAGAGGGGATTTATTCCAACCGGGAGTTGGGAATCCAGTTCATGGGTCGATTGATGAATCTGTAAGGAGGAGATATGACGAAGGATAAGGTGGGTTTTGTCGGGCTGGGAATCATGGGCCTTCCGATGGCGGCAAATCTGGCAAAGGCAGGGTTTGAGCTGACGGTTTATAACCGGACTCCGGGTCGGGCAGAACAGCTGGAAGGACCCACGATCAGGATTGCTCAGTCTCCTGCGGAAGTAGCCGAAGCCTCCGATATCATCATCACAATCGTGTCCGATTCCCCTGATGTCGAGGCGGTCGTCCTCGGTCCCAATGGTGTTATCGAAGGTATCCGGCCCGGCTCGATCTTAGTGGATATGAGTACGATTTCCCCGGCCGTAGAAAGAAGAATCGATCAAGAACTCCAGGGGAAGTCCTGTTCGCTGGTCGATGCACCCGTTTCGGGGGGAGATATCGGGGCCATTAAGGGGACGCTGGCAATCATGGCCGGCGGTGAGCGGAAATCCTTCGAACGTGTTCTGCCGTTGTTCGAAGCGATGGGAAAGACGATCACCTACTGCGGACCTGTCGGTAATGGACAGTTGACCAAATTGTGCAACCAGGTTCTGGTTTCTGTGAACCTCCTCGCGGTGAGCGAAGCGGTGACCTTTGCCCGTAAGAACGGACTGGATCCCGCGACAATGATCCAGGCTGTCGCAGGAGGAGCCGCTGGAAGCTGGCAGCTTTCGAACCTGGGACCCAAGATTGTCGATCGGGACTTTGCCCCGGGCTTCATGATCGATCTGATGCAGAAGGACCTCCGTTTGGTCCTGGAGGCAGGGGATCAGGCGGGGGTTGCACTGGCGGCGGCGGGCCTCGTCCATCAGTTCTTCAATTCAGCCCAGGCTGCTGGCGACGGCAGAGCAGGGACACAGGCCCTGGCGAAAGTGATCGAGAAACTCTCGGCGGTCTAGGGTCGGCTGGTGGCTCCTGGCGGCTGGTTTTGGCTGTGTTCTGTTGGACAGGGTTTTCGACGGACAGGGAATTTCAGTTCGTGAGGTTTCTCAGGTTCTCAAGGTTCGTAGGGTTAACGAGGTTCGTCCCCTCTGAACCTTGAAAATCAGTGCCCGTCGGGATTTAGAACTAGGCACCTTGGTGAATTCCCTGCGCAACCGAGACGGTTGCGTTCCCGTTCGTTTGGGGCGGCTGCATGGCCCAGACATCTTCGGCTGTGGCGTTTAGAAGAGGGCGTGGGTCCGTCTGGGGAACGGACCCACGAAGGGGAGGAGGAGTGAGGGAGGGGGTGCTCCCTCATTATCTTGCCTTTACACTTGCTATAGACGTCATTAACATTGAAGGAGTTTCAACAAATTTGCAACCTTTTTTTTCTTTATACCGAAAATGTATACATGACGGCAGTTTATGCCGCTCTGTTTTTTCGATAAATCGCTGCAAGACGCGTCGGTGAGATCCCGACAAGGTAGGCCCAGATCAGTAACTGGTTGATCAGGGTGGTTTTGAATACTCCGAGCCGCTGCCACCGACGGCCGGAGGTAACGATAGAGGAACTGGATAGCCGGATGCTGCCTCGTTTACTCAGTTGACGGACCAGTTCGAGGTCTTCCATGATCGGGAGATCGGGGAAGCCACCAAGATCCATGAACAGGTCTTGGGTCAGGAAGAGTCCCTGGTCTCCATACGGGAGTCCCAGGAGGCTGGAGCGCAGATTGGCAATGCTCTCGACGAGCCGCAGTGCCCTCCTATCCCCATTGATCTGCAGCCTAAAGGCGCCAGCCACGGTCCCCGGAATCTCCAGAACCCGTCTGATCTCATTTTCCCACGCGGCAGGCAGGAGCGTATCGGCGTGAAGGAAAAGTAAGTGTGTTCCCCGCGCGGCTGCAGCCCCTGCGTTCATTTGACGTGCTCTTCCGGGGGAACTCTCATAGAGGCTGATGGGAAAGCCCCGGGCAATGTCGCGCGTTCGGTCTTGGCTTCCGCCATCGACCACGATAACCTCATGGGGATTGTCGGTCAGGCAGGACTGAAGGGTCGCTCCGAGGTTGTCCTCCTCGTTGAGTGTGGGGATGATCACGGATATCTCTGGTCTGATCACGCTGAATGATACCGCCTGGCTGTTAAGCTGAGAACAGCAGGTCTTTGTCGATCTGGATCTTTCATGGTGAAGCAAGTTGCAAGGATGATACCCGAGGGGGTGACTGCTTTTCTACCTTCGATCCGGTGGGGTGTGGCGGCCCTGATTCTGCTCGGTTCGATCACTGCCTGGACGCTCTTGAGTGGAGCATTCATCTACGGAGAAGGGCACACCGAGCGCCCGATCATTCTCTTTGTTGCTAGCTACCTTGTGGCCTGGACTGGCTATGCCATGGGGCTGCTTCTGGTCCGGGCAGGAACTGTGATCCGGTTGCGCTTCATCCTTGCGGTGGCAGTCCTGGCCCGAATCATTCTCCTGCCATCGGGTCTCATACAGGAGAACGACGTTTACCGGTACGTCCTGGACGGGCAGGTGATGCTTCATGGAGAGAACCCTTATGAGCATCCACCCAGCCAGATTCGCGAGGAAGGCAGCCCGGCTCTTCAGGCATCATTGAGGGGCGTTGTAGCCCAGGTTGCGTTGGGTCGGATTGGATACCCCGAGATTCCAACCGTCTATCCGCCGGCTGCGCAGGTGGTGTATGCCCTGGGTGCGATGGTGGGCGGCTGGGACTGGCAGGGGCAGCGCTGGGTCTTCCTGGTGATCGACCTTTTGGTGATTCTCCTTTTGCTCCTGCTATTGCGCGCCTTGTCGCTTCCCCGGGCGTGGATACTTTTCTATGCCTGGAACCCATTAATCCTTAAGGAAATCGCAAACTCGTGTCATGTGGATATCCTGGTCGGTCTATTCATCGTGGGAAGTCTCGTCTGTCTGGAGCGTTTCAAGCGGACCTCCCGGGCATTGTTGCTGGTACCGGCAGGGGGCTTGCTGGGTCTGGCCGCACTGTCGAAGCTCTATCCACTTCTTCTGTTACCGGGGACACTGCTCTGGCTGGGGAGGTCCCGCGTCCGCTGGCCGGTACTCGTCGGTTTCTGTTTCCTGGTGGTGGTGGTCTTTGTTACCGGTTTTCTACCGTTTCTCGGGATAGGTCTCGAGCGACTGACAGCAGGAGTGACGACCTATGCAGACCGCTGGATTATGAATGAAGGTGTCTTCGCCCTTGTGGCCCGCTTCATCCCCCATCCCCGGCCCGCGGTCACCATCTTGATCGGGATTCTGGCCGTACTCATACCCCTGGTTCGGGGTGGGGGAACAGTCTTGGATCTCGGAATCGATTATCTCTGGATTCTACTCGTCTGGTTCCTGCTCATACCGACGCCATTCCCCTGGTACGCGATACCTCTCATCTGCCTGGGAACGCTGGTGGCTTCGAGGGCCGAAGGTTTTCCTGTTGCCCTGCTCTCCGGTTCTTTCGGGCTTTACTACCTCAGCTTCTTCTACGAATACAACAATTTCGTCTCAATCTGGTGGAACTGGACCAGGGCCATTGAACACGGCATCGTCTGGGTCGCGATCGTCTCAGCAGCAGCCGCCTCCGTCGTAAAAAAACGTCGACGGGGTAATGTAGATATCCTGTCGTCCCAGTGACTCGAGAGCGCCGGCTGTCTTGTCACAGATCGAAAGGGGCTGATTCCTCATCAGGCTGTGGCCGTGACCATCGTCGAACACTTCGTTCGTACCGTAGTAGATCGCGGTCCTCCCGGTGAAGATACAGGGCCCGTCAGGTGGGACAGGATCCTTGATGGCACAGACCTCGACGCTTTCGATGAAGATCAGTTCATCGACAGGGTAGTGCGTGGGGTCAAGTACCCGGTAGGGGCGTCGAGCTCGAACTTCGACCGTTCCGAAGCCCGTTTCAGTGATGAGTTCCAGGTATTCCCGCAGGGGAATAGCTCCACTGAGACAGAGAGCTCGTAGCCCTTCGTCCGAACGCAGGGTCTCGGGAATCTGCGTTTCACAGACTGGATCTGAAAGAACGAGCCTGCCGTTCGGCCGCAATACTCGATACATCTCCTCGAGTGCCAGCTTCAACTCTTTCTGCCTGAAGATGTTAAAGAGGCAGTTCTGCGCGGCGACATCAACGGATTCGTCGGCAATCGGCAGCGACAGCGCGTCTCCCTGGCGGAGCTCGATGAAGCTGCGCTGGAACCAGGGATTGCTCGGCTCTGCCAGTGAAAGGTTGGTCTGACATGCTTCGAGCATCTCGGGAACCGGGTCAACTCCGATCACACCACTCGGTTTCCGGCAGAAGTAGGAGAACTGGAAGATTTCCAGACCGCCTCCAATGCCGACGTAGAGTACCTTGGGTGAGTTCACGAGATCGCGAGGATGAACTGTTGTCCCGCAGCCGTAGTTCATCTCGAGCATCTGGCTTGGAATCTCGAGTTCGGGAAAGCGCCAGATGGGGGTTGTCGTGCAGCAGAGGCCCTCCATGGGGGAGATCGCTGCTGTTTTATAGAAATCCTTTGTGGTCTCCAGGTAACTTGAACTCATCTATGCGATTTCTCCTCCACAGCTTGAACCTGAGCCGGCGGTACATCCGAAGCAGTGTCGGTTGAGCTTGATCCTTCGGTTCTGCAAGCGCAGTTGGTTGAAGTCCCTAATGTTCTTCGGTGCTGGATCGTTCAATGGCAGATCCAGCATCTGGTTGAAGTCACAGTCGAAAAGAGAGCCGTCCCAACCGACTGAAACCAGGTTTCTGCACATGACGTTCCGGGCTGCCGAGGCGTTGAATGTATCGACTAGAAGCTGCATGTAATCTTCGTAGCGCTCGGTTCGGATCAACCACTCGAGAAATCGGCTGATCGGCATGTTTGCGATGCAGAACAGATGGTTGAAGACGATGCCATGCTGCTCTTTGAGGATCCGCTTGTAGTCCTGCTCGAGTTTCTCCTGTGATGGCGGGATGAAAGCCCCGAGAGGATTGTAGACCAGGTTGAGTTCCAATCCAGATCCATCCACCCCATATCCGACGGCGTTCAGCATCTGAAGGGCTTCAATGGAGCGACTGAAGACTCCATCACCTCGCTGCTTATCGGTATTTTCCTGGGTGTAGCAGGGAAGGGAGGAAACCACGGTAATCTGGTTTTCAGCGAAGAAGGACGGAAGCTGTCTGTACCTGGCTGCACTGGTCAGGATTGTCAGGTTGCTGCGGACGATGATCTTCCGCTCGAGAGCCCTGACCTGGCTGACGAACCAGGTGAAATGGGGATTCATCTCCGGCGCTCCACCGGTCAGGTCGACGGTGGCGATTTCTGAAGCCCCGAGGGCTGCCAGGCAATCCCCCATCGTTTCTCGGGTCATGATTTCCTGCCGGTCGGGCCCGGCATCCACATGGCAATGGGAGCAGGTCTGGTTACACATTCGCCCGAGGTTGATTTGCAGGGTATCGATCGAAGTCGGCTGAAGTGGATCAAGCCCGGCTTCCTGGAGTTTTGTTTCGAATCGAGGAATCGAATTCCCGTTTCCCTGCAGCACCGTGAGTTGGACAAGTGGTGATGCCAGCGAATGATGCCTGGCTTTGAGTGACTTGATCAACGCTTCATTTCCTTCCTCTCTTGGGAACCGCGAAGCTAGACAGCTGCCTCAGCGGGTCCATTTCAACCAACGCTCGAACAATGCTTTTACCGTCGGCGTCAGACGCGTGCGGTTATAGGCATCAGCAGTTCTCCGAATCGCTTCGGACTGTGTCGGATAGGGATGGATAACTGAAGCGAGAGAACCCAAACCGATTTCGCCAACGATCGCCAGCGTGACTTCACTTATCATATCACCTGCTGAAGTGGCGACGATCGTCGCTCCCAGGATCTGGTCACTGCGCTTCCCGACATGGATCTTCACAAAACCCCGTTCCTCCCCATCCAGGACCGCGCGATCGACCGATGAAAGCTTCGTCTTAAAGGTTCGGATCTCGATCCCTCGGACCCTGGATTCAGATTCGGAAAGCCCGACGTGAGCAATTTCGGGGCTCGTGTATGTGCACCATGGGATGACCAGTCGGGACGCTTTCTTTCGGCCCAGGAAGAGTGCGTTCTGGATCACAATCCGGGCCGAGGCGTCGGCGGCGTGTGTAAACTGATGCTGCATAACAACGTCACCGGCCGCAAAAATCCTGCGGTTGGTGGTCCTTAGGTGATCATCCACCTCGATACCACCGGACGTGCTGTAGTGCACACCGGCCCGCTCCAGGTTGAGCCCCGCGACGTTCGGGGAACGGCCGGTTCCGATCAAGATCTGATCGACGTCGAGAGAATCCACGTTTCCGTCCGATTCGAGGACAAGCCGCTTCTCACTTGCAGAGTTTTCAACTCTAGACAGCCGCGTATTCAAGCGGAGGTCGATCTCCTCCTCGACAAAGACTGTCTTCAACAATTCTGCCGCTTCGGGGTCTTCGCGGGGCAGAAACCGTTTCTCCAGCTCGATCAAAGTCACCTTTGATCCAAGTCGTGAAAACGCCTGGGCCAACTCACAGCCGATCGGCCCGCCTCCGACGATTGCCAGCCTTGCGGGAAGTTCGGTCAGGGAGAAGATCGTCTCGTTTGTCAGATAGCCCGCTTCAACAAGACCTGGAATCGGTGGCACTGACGCCCGGGCTCCTGTCGCGATGACCGCCTTACTGAATCGGAGAATCTGGTCGCCCACTTCGATTCGATCGGGACCTGCAAAACGGCCTTCACCAAGAAAGACATCAACGCCCAGTTCAGAAAACCGGTGGACTGAATCGTGCCGGCTGATTCCCGCTCGAATGCTACGCAGCCGTTCCATAACTGCGGGAAAGTCGGCTACGGCAGCTTCCGTTCGACGAACTCCAAGTTTTCCGGCTGATCGGGCATCGGCCACTCCCCGCGATGATCGGATCAACGCCTTGGAAGGTACGCATCCGAAGTTCAGACAATCGCCCCCCATCAGGTGGCGTTCAACGAGGGCGACTCGGGCTCCGAGACCAGCCGCCCCTGCCGCGGTGACCAGCCCTGCCGTTCCGCCACCTATGACGACCAGGTTGTAGCGTGACTGAGGCAGGGGGTTGACCCAGTCTGTCGGATGGACTTGATCGAGAAGTGATTGGTCATGCCTGTCCTGCGTCAGCAAACCTTCAAAACGTGTCATTCAGCCTCGATCCTTCTCTCGTTCCTTGAGACGCCGCTGGGCAAACCTCACCAGAAAGCCCAGGACAACCGCTGCGATGGCCACGGCCGCAATCAGTCCCCAGGGAAGGCTCCCTTCGGAGATCGACCGTGTGACGGCGTCGGCCCCGACCACGTAAAGGAATGTCCCCGGCAGCATGCAGAGCCATGACCAGAAGACGTAGGTGAGGAAGGGTACCCGCGTCAATCCAAAACCGTAGTTCAGGAGATTGAAGGGGAAGATGGGGACCAGTCGGGTCAGTGCAACAATCGTCGCACCATGCCGTTCTGTGAGTTCATCCAGCTTGCGGAACGTCTCTTTCTGTGCCAGCCAGCGGGCCGTTGCCTCCCGGGCAAAATAGCGTGCAATAAGGAATGCAAGGGCTGCGCCAAGCGTCGCGGCAATACTGACAACAACGATTCCGACAAGGGAGCCGAACAGGGCTCCGGCCACGATCGTCAGCGCACTGCCTGGAAGTGCCGCCGCCACGGCGACTGCATAGATCAGGACGAAGACAACAGGCCCCCAGGGGCCCAGGTCGTGGATCCAGTCGCGAAGCGAGTCCACGTACTGAGCGACATGGAAAACTCTCGCCAGGATGATAACCGTCACGATCACAACTACCAGGATCAGCGGGCGCCATACTCCAGTTCGGCTCTGAGCCTTGGAAGCCTGCGGCAGTGTGGTCTGTTTCGAATCGCTCATTTTGCTCAATCTCGGCGCTGTTCGTTCAAGGTCCAGTCGTAGTCCAGATACTGCACCCGATAAGGTTCCTCCGCCAGGTACCGGGCATCGGACGGACTCAGTTGAGGTGCTATGTAGTTCATGACAGCTACTTCCGACCTGGAAAGATCGGCCCCAACCTCCTTCGTCCCAAACTCGGCGATGAAGTCCTCACCGTACCAGTCGAATATCTCCGATAGGTATACAGTGCCGTCGGCTGAATCGATTCGGAAGTTGTTCGGATTCTTGAGGAATCTGCGAATCTGATCGTCGAACTGCTCCCTTAAACGTTCACCCGTAAAAGGCTCATTGCGAAGGGGGGGACAACTGAGGGCGGCACAGACGAGGGCGACGTGAATGCGGGGCTCACTGAAGTCTTTGCGAAGAATCTGGTGTTCGATCTGATCGAGCGTCAGGGGCTCTCCCATCACTTGAAATCGCAGTTCGTCCCACACTCCGGAGATCTGCCGAATGCTGTTTGCAGGAAAACGGATCGAGCCGATTAACGTCGGCTGAATCGGATAGTGGTTGACGATTGCGAGCAGGGTCGATCCATTGTAGGCATTGATCCAGAAGGCAATCTGCTCTGAGGGAGACATCGCTTCGTAGGCGTTTCGATCGAAGGAGGCGAGTTTCTCCACGAAGAGGTCGAGTTCCTGTCGATGTGCTTTCAGGCCTGAATAGTTGACCAGTCCGCTGCCATCGACCCACTCGAGGACCGCCGCGTACGAGTCGTAAAGCGCTTCGGATCCGAACGTTTCGAAGGTCGGACCGGGTACTGGACTCGCTGCTGGCGGCAGGTCTGAACATCCGGTACTGGACATGAGCCCGGCCAGCAGGATAAAGCCAGTGAAAAGGCGCCAAACAGACCGGTCCCAACGCTTGAGAGTCCAGCGGCAAAATCGATCCAGGAGCAACATCCCGTCTACCCTGTGCTCTTCATTCCTGAGGCGATGCCATGAACGGTCAACCTGAGGAAGTTCAAGAGTTCAGGAGTCG
>CP070717.1:4556361-4582590 GCA_020350445.1 Acidobacteriota bacterium
CCTTCGAATAGACGACGGGCCGGGGCATTACCGTGAATAACTTCGAGCAGTACCTGCCTGTGGCCCAGTTCAATGGCCTGAGCCAGCAGATAGCTCACAATCTTCTTCGCTACACCGGTGCGACGGCCCTGGGCCAGCACACCCAGGCGCGTAATCCAAGAATGCTCGTCCCGCACCCCCAGCATACCAAGCCCCAGGAAGCGCTCGCCTCTGCGGACTACAACAGAGCAGGCAAGGTCGATGTCATACAAGTCCAGATAATCTTGCAGCTGCGCTTCGGACATCGGCATTGCGACCAGGTAATCGGCCCGGGACTGGTTATATATAGCTGTTAAAGCTCGGATGGAAAAAGCGTTGGCAGGGAGTAACTCAATTCTGTCAACCTTGTGCATATCTCTCATTTGCTGCTGTCGCGATCCACCTACACTGTCCAGTCAACCGCTGCGTCACTTCAAGTCTCTGGAAAAGCGGGAGCATACTATTCTGCATCGAATTCAACAACTCGGGGCTTCCCCCGGCTGAAAGCGGCTCCGACGCTCTATGCTGGGGGGAATTGGCCGGCCCGGGCAGCGAAGCAGACTGAGCTCCACAGCAGGAGCCGGCTTCATTCGGAGGGCAGCTGGCCTGCCGCAGGAGCGGAGAAAACCTCTTCCAGCAGGCGCTGACCGTCGGCATTCCAGAGTTCGACCTTCAGCTGTTTGAAAAGGACTCGCTCACCCTCGTACCAGCCGATCGGTTGAAGAATCGACAGTGACTCGAGCCGGTGCGATTCGCCCCCACTGAGTGTAAGCTCATGACCCACAGTCGGATCCCCGACACGCAGCTCACCCCTCTCGGTCAGAGACTCCTCAACCGCGTCCAAGGGCCACAGTCCCCTCTCGGGAGGATCCACATCGTCGTTTGTCGCCCAGACAAAGGCGAAGAGGGTCACCGGGACCGTTCCCCGGTTCTCGATCGTCAAGTCGAAAACGAGATCCATTCCTCGAATGTTGTTGCAGGAACAATAGATAGGGGACCGCCGCTCCCGGAAGGACTCCAGCTTCGCGCTTATCAACGACGAGGCACCAGAGACCCAGTTCGATTCAGCCGCCACAGAAAGGCACAGAACCAGGAACAAAGCTCTCCACTGTGCAGGACCTCGTCGATAGAGTGAGTTCCACATTGCGGCTAACCGGACCGATCAGGACCCGGAGGACTGCTGCTCAGCCTCCGCGCGCAGCATTTTCATGTATTCCAAAGCTTCCCTCGTGGTCCGATCCACGTAATCGATCCCCGCCCGTTTTCCGAACTGAATGGCGGGATGGCAGAATTCCCAATTCATGAAACCATCGTAACCGGAGGTAACCAGCGCGTTGACAAACTCCTCGTAGCCCACCTCATGGGTGCTGACCAGCCGTCCCTCGGAATTCTTGCGGAACTCTCCGTTATAGTGCGAATGCACCTGAAGGTCTCCCGTCTTGCGAACCGTTTCCGCGGTCCCGTGATCCATGCAGGCCTTCAGAGCCGGCGAGTTCACTTCACGGATGAACTTCAGGACATCATCCTCATCCTTCGTCACCGGTTCATGATTCTGCAACGCCAGCCAGACTCCCTCATCCTCAGCGACCTTCGACAGTTCAATCAAGGCGCTGCGAACATTCTCCCAGCGCTCAGTGGTCCAATCGGGAAAGGGGTCAGGAAGCTCCCGTGTGTGTTCGTAGGCTGCCAGGCCGTCCCGTACGATCACGCCGGGCCAGGCCGCAAAGATCTTACAGATCGGGGAACCCAGGTCCTTCGTCAGCTTGATACATTCCCTGACGTAACAGATCATGGCTTCCTGCTGCTCGGGGATGTGACTGGACAGGTCACAATTCGGGGAAACTGCGCTGATCGGCAACTCGAGTTCGCCGGCCAGATCCCGAAGCTCCTTGCGGTCATCCGCCGACAGATCCATCGGCGCCGCATGGGGACGTTTGGTGTCTAACTCGATTCCCTCCCAGCCTTCCTTCTTTACGCGGGGCATCAGTTCCTTGAGCGGGATGGCGTCTCCCTTGTACCAGATCCCCAGATAGGTGATCGTATAGATCCCGATCTTCATCCTCCCATTCGGGACCGGCCGGGAATATGTGGACGGGGAAAGCACCGCAGCTGTAGAGGCAGCAGCCACTGCGGTTGAAAGGAATCGACGACGAGAAACATCCTGATTCATGGCGAGGTCTCCTTCAACCAAGCAAACGAATAAACTGCTTTCTGGACCTTAGCCTCAGTCTATAACAGAAGTCCAGAACTGGAAATACGCCAGGCGTCGGAATCTAGGCTTCTGCCCGGGCGAGGCTCTTGAGCCGTTTCTTATCGGTCGACCAATCTGAGCCGGACCACCACTCGATCCCGTCAAAGTTGGTCTTGTAAACGGAACTGGGACCGTAGCATGTACCCAGGTAAAGAAAGTCCTTTCCCTGCTCCTGGGCCTGCCGGGCCTCCTGGATCATGAGCCACATCCCCAGCGACTGACTGGCCAAAGAGGAATCGTAAAACGAAAACCAGAAGTGACTCATGCACTGGTCTCCGGCGAGGAGAACGTAGCCCAGCACCTGTCCCTCCACAGTCCGGTAAGTCACCACCTCGGAGACAAATCCGGACTCCAGTACAGCCGACAACTTGCCGCTATCCTGGATATCCTTCTGGTGCCGGTCGAGAAAGTAGCCGTTGCAGAAGCGGAGAAAGCTCTCGTCCTGCAAGTCAAAATTGGCTGTGGTAACAGATTCGCGGGTGAAATCCCAGTCAGCCTTCCGAAGAATTCGGCGATTCTCGCTGTTCGGCTTCCAGTCGTTGAGTACAATGCGGACGCTCCGTGCCATATACAAGGTCAGCGGTGACGGCGGCTGTCCCGAATAGGGGAGGAATCCCTGGTTGTATACTTCGGCGAGCGCGTCGTCGGGCTCGAGAAACGCCCAGAGCGAATAGCCGAACTGATAATTCTCGTAGTCAACCCCGAATTCTCTTCTAACCAGTTTCACGCCTGTTCCTCGGTAAGCACTATCGACCGCGCTGCAGCGAGTTCCGGATCTCCTCGATCGAAGCGGTTGCCGTCCCCAGTTTTCCAACGACGACACCGGCCGCATGGTTCGCCAGAATAGCGGCATCGCGAACTGAAGCTCCTGCCGCGACGGCTGCGGTCAATGTCGATATCACGGTATCGCCTGCCCCGGTCACATCGAACACTTCCTGGGCGGCGGTGGCAATATCGGTTGTCGTGCCATCGTGAAAGAGGGTCATCCCCTCCTCACCCCGGGTGATCAGAAGACAGGCAGCACCCGTAAACTCAAGAATCCTGAAACCGGCTGCTTCCAGTGTTTCACGGCCCGTAATCGCCAGCCCAGACGCCGTCTCTGCTTCCTTTGAATTCGGAGTGATGATCGATGCCCCAGCGTAGACTGAAAAATCGCGCTGCTTGGGATCAACTGCGACGAATCTACCCTTCTCCCGGCAGGCTTCAATCAACCTGGCACTGACTCCATGGTTGAGGACACCTTTGGCATAGTCCGAGAGGATTACGGCATCCGCTTCGTCGATCATCTGGAGAGCGGCGCTGTGGAGATTCTCCCGCGCCGCCGCTGAAACCGGATCGGCACACTCCCGATCGGTCCGGCACACCTGCTGATGATGGGCAATGATCCTGGTCTTGATCGTCGTGCGCCGAGAAGCTTCAGTGATGATACCCCGGCCATCGATTCCGAGTCGATCGAGAGCCGCCAGAAATCGTCGTCCCCCCGAGTCACCTCCGATCAGGCCTACGGTCAGCGGGACAGCACCCAATGCGGCGAGATTCATAGCAACGTTGGCGGCTCCTCCCAACCGTTCCGTCTCACGTTCCACTTCAACAACGGGAACCGGAGCCTCAGGTGAAATCCGCTTGACCCTGCCCCAGACAAACTCATCCAGGATCAGGTCACCAATCACGGCCACCTTCCGCCCTGCCAACGCTCCAAGGACCTTTTCAAATGAATCACTCATCGTCTTTTTACCGATACTGATGGTAGAGGATTCTACAGCAACAGTCGTTCAACGGCTCTAAACACTTCCTCTTCAGTAATCGAAAGGATACATTTCGGCCGCTCGAACTCGAGACAGTGATAGCCGGGACAGGGAATACAAGGCAAGTCCGCCCGAATCAACTCGTAGTCAACTCCCCACGGCGCCCAGACCTTCCAGTCGGACGATCCGAAGATCACCACCACCGGTTTTCCCAACGCTGCCGCAATATGTGTGGTCCCGGTATCGTTCCCGATGAATCCGCGGGAGCGATGAGCCAGGGCACTGAAGTCCGACACCGAACCAGGCGGAACCGTCTTCAAACCGCTCCCACACAAGGAGTTCAGACGATCGAGCAGGTGCTCTTCTCCGGGTCCACAGGTCACCACCACCTCCTGCCCCTTGCTCCTGATCCGCTCTATCAGGCCTGCAAAATGCTCGACCGGCCACTGTTTGGTATCGAAGGCCGCCGCTGGCTGGAGAAGAAGGAAGCCGGGCACCACTCCGAGTTCCGCCAATCTTCGATCGACGTGACTGAGTTCGGCCTCTCCGACAGGGACCCTCAACCGCGGAATCGGCTGCACTTCGAGCCCAAGATGCAGCAGGGGAGTGAGCTGGTGTTCAACGGTATGAAGGCTTTCCTTCTTCCACACCTCTTTGGAACTGGGAACGGTGCTGTTGTAGAGGTACGAGTTTCGCGACTGGGCATATCCGACCCGCAGCTTCGCCGAAGAGACTGTTGTCAGGAAGGCTGCGGTGGTCCCACCATGGAGATCGATTGCCACGTCCGGACCAAAAGCCCGGACCTGTCGCACCAACTCAAGCCTTTGCCGAAAAGAGGCCCGACGAGGGGCGGTCAACGACAGATCGACATTCGGATTTCCGATGAGAACCTGATGGAACGGCTCCTCACAGACAACAGCGACGAGACTGTCCGGCTCAGAACGCTTGACCACCTCCAGAGCGGGAGTCATCAAAACGGTATCCCCCAGCGATCTCAGACGAACAAAGAGGATCCGCCTTCCCGGCATCGTGACCTATTCCTCCTTCAGCCTGCAGGTGGAAAGGACCCGGTATTCTGCGCCCTGTGGCTTCAGAAAGCTCTGATACAGATGGAATTCAGCGACGCCAAACTCGCCGATCCTTACATCCCTGCCCTGCTGCTCGACATATTCGATCAGTCGGACAATATTCTTCCTGGATTTGATTCGGGCCAGCGTCAAATGCGGGTGGAAGGGCTTCTTTTCGGGGCTGAAGCCCAGGGGTTTCAACTCCTGCTCAACACGGCGTTGAAGATCCCATAACGGATCCACCCGCCCAACACCTGCCCACACAACCCTTGGATTCCCCAAATGAGGAAAGACACCCAACTCCCGCACTTCGACCTGAAACGCACTACACTGATCTCCGAGTCTGTCCAAGGCCTCTTTCACGACAACAGCCTTCGATTCCGCGATCTCCCCGAGGAATTTCAACGTCAGGTGCATCGACTCTGGACGGGGAAATGAAGCGTGGAGATCCAGTGATTTGAGCTCTCTCGAGACTGCTGAAAGGCCTTTCCGAATCGGCTCGGGAAGTGGAACTGCTACAAATGTACGCATCATTCGATTACCCGTCTGACCCAGTCCAACGCCAGATTGCACGTCCGCAACCGGATCGCATCGCGGCTGCCGGGAAGGTGGAGCTTTCTAACCTCACAATCCCCCCCATGAGCCAGGCCAATGAAAACCGTCCCCACCGGCTTCTCTTCACTGCCACCGCCGGGGCCGGCGACTCCAGTCACTGACAACCCGATATCGGTACCGAGCAGCCGCCGCACCCCCAGAGCCATGGCCCGTGCACAAGGTTCACTGACGGCGCCGTGCTCCTCCAGAACGCCTGACTCGACATCCAGGAGGCGACTCTTGACAGCATTACTGTAAGAGATAACGCCGCCCTCGAAGTAGACAGAACTCCCCGGGACTTCCGTCAGCATCGATCCAATCATCCCACCGGTGCATGACTCGGCGACACTTATTGTCTTCGACAGTGCGGTCAGTTTTGCACCGAGTGCTTCTGCCAGGCTCATTTCGGCATCTGAGTAGACGGACTGTCCCAGCGCACCTGCCACGCGACCCTGCAGCTCATCGAGTTGAGTGGCTGCCTCCGACTGATCCACTCCGTTCCAAACGAAGTACAGGCTGATCACGCCGGGAGAGGACAGAATTGTTGTCTCGATGAGGGGATACTCTTTGTAGATAGATTCGATCCGGGCATCGACCCGCGACTCCGCCTCACCGGCCACTTTGAGCAGGCGCATCAGCCGCTGTGACGTCGCCTTCACCTTCTGGATCCGGGGAACCACCTGGTTTTCGACCATGGGGTAAAGTTCCCGCGGCGGACCCGGCAGCAGAAAGATCAGGGCCTCCCCTTCAGTCAGGAAGAGACCGGGTGCCGTTCCATGCGGATTCGGCAGGATCTCCGCCCCTTCGGGAACATCGGCCTGTTTCCTATTGTTCGATGTCAGCCGAATCCCAAAGCGAGAGTACCGCCTCTCCAGCAATTCAAGAATCTCTTTCGACTCGTGCAGTTCCCTCCCCAGACAGTCCGCCACGACTTCGCGAGTGATGTCGTCGTTGGTTGGACCCAGCCCGCCCGTAATCACGACAATCTCCGAAGCCTTCAAGGCAATCTGAAGGGCTTCACGAATCTCCTGTTCGCTATCGCCGACGACAAACTTCCGGGCAATCTTGATCCCCAAGGGATTGAGCTTCGAGGCGATGTACAGTGAGTTCGTCTCAGTCCGGGAGAACGACAGCAGTTCTGAACCGACGGCAATGATCTCAGCTCGCATGGAACAGCCAGATCAAAGCACCCGCGTAGAAGCCTGCGACCAGGTCATCGAGCATGATCCCCAACCCGCTCTGTAGGCGTTCGGCCTGTCGTGCCGGGGGAGGTTTGACGATGTCGAACAATCGAAAGAGCAGGAATCCGGCAATGAAGTAGGCCGCATTCAGCGGGATGAAGAGGTAGCAGAAGGACTGCCCCAGGATCTCATCGATCACGATGATCGACGGGTCCTTCGAACGCAGATGGTCGGAGAAGACCGAACCCGAGATCCAGGCAATTGGTATCAGGAGACCAACAGCTACGAGATGGAAGATGAAGAGGTGGGGTATCGGAAGCTGATAGACAGCGTACCAGAAGACCGCCGCGGCCGCAGATGCCCAGGTTCCCGGAGCCAGCGGCAGGTATCCGAGCCCAAACCCAGTTGAAATGAACTGGGCGGAAGCAAGAGCAGCCTTACTCCTCGCCTTCAGTTCGACTTGCTTTTTCCCCAGCGATCCTGAAATCCCCATCAATCCAACTTCCCAAATCCAACATACGACAGCGCTGACTGCAAAAAGGCATCCACTGCCCGGATGCAGCAACCTTCTTGCCACATTTCGGACATTTCACTGTTCTAGCTTTCAGACCCTTGTTCATGTCACCAGAGTACCGACCAGATCATACTCGTGAGCTTCCGTGATCCGGACGCGGTGGATCTCTCCCGGCACTGTTTCCTCTGTGACCCCATCATTCAAATAGACGACCCCATCGATCTCCGGCGCCTGCCCCGGTAACCGGCCCTCCCACAGCAGATCGCTCTCCTGCGAAAGGCCTTCGACCAGAATCGGGAGCGTCTGCCCAACCAGGCTCCGATTCTTCCGCTTCGAAATCTTGCGCTGTACCGACATCAATCGGTCCAATCGCTCGGAGCGGACTTCATCCGGAACCTTCTGATCCAGATTATAGGCTTCGCCGTGCTCTTCATCCGAATAAGTGAACACACCGAGTCGATCGAATTCGATCTCCTCGACGAACTCGACGAGTTCCCTGAAATCGGACTCGGTTTCTCCCGGGAAACCTACGATCATTGTAGTCCGCAATGTAACCTCGGGGATAGCCTCCCGAATTCTTCCGAGCAAGCGGGTCAGGGATCCGCGGTTTCCTCCCCGCTTCATCCTGGCCAAGACATTGCGCGAGGCATTCTGCAACGGAAGGTCGATGTACTTGCAGACCTTCGGGCTCTCCGCGATCGCTTCCAGCAGTTCATCATAGATACTGTTGGGGTAGGCGTAAAGAAAGCGGATCCAGCCGATTTCGTCAATCGAGGAAAGCTCGCGCAACAGTTTCGCGAGACCCTTCCGATCACCCAGGTCCCAACCATACATGGTCGAATCCTGGGCCACCAGATTGACTTCGCGAACCCCACCGCTTGCCAGACTCCGTACTTCACGAACCACCGAATCGATGGGTCGGCTCCGAAATCGGCCCCGCATCTTCGGGATTACGCAGAAGGTACAGGGATGATCGCAACCCTCGGCAATTTTCACATACGCCCAGTGTCGCGGCGTGGTCAGAACCCGTTCGTCCTGATCTGAATAGAGATAGAGTTCACGAGCTTCATAAGTAGGAGGCACTGCCTCCTCCAGACCGCAGGCTTCGATGATCTTCGGAATCTCGTTGATGCCAATAACGGCATCGACCTCCGGAATACTCTCCAGGATCTCAGCCCGATAGCGCTCAACGAGACACCCGGCGACAACAAGGCGTTGGCAGGAACCGGTCGTCTTGAGTTCCGCCATCTCCAGAATCGTATTGACCGACTCTTCCTTCGCCCGGTCAATGAATCCGCATGTATTGACAACAATAATGTCAGCTTCTTCCTGGGATGCCGTTAACTCGTGCCCCTTAACGGACAGCTTCCCCAACATCACTTCAGTATCGACGAGGTTCTTTGCGCACCCCAAGCTGACGAATCCAATCTTGGCCATAAAGGCCTCATTATACACTCGCAACCGGCAACTCTCGCCAGCGGTGCCTATCGCTTCAACTTCCGCAGGGAACTGTAGACGAAGGCCAGCTCCTGCTCAGCGACCTCATGGCCCCCGAAGCGGTTCCGGTAATAGGTCTGGATGATCTGCAGCGGGATCTCAGTGTCGAGTGAGTCCCCGACACGATAGCCGAATTCGAAAGCTGTCTCGTACCTGCTCTTCGGATAACCTCTCCGCGCGAGCACCTCGAGGAGTTCGCGATAGTATTCCTGGGCAATCTCCTTCCCCGTCTCGCGTAAGATCCTCCTCTTCCAGAAGATCTTGAGATACCGGCGGTAGCGATAGATCAGGAAGAGCGAAAGGAGTGCAGCTACCAATAAGAAGAGCTCATTACGGCGCAAACGAAGCCATTCGACAAACCCTGCGAGGCGCGGCAACCGTACCTGTAACAGAGAGTCGGCCGTTTGCGAAGCCCGGTCCCAGGAATCTTCCAAGCGGGTCCTCAGGGACTGAAAGAAACCCGCCTGCTTGAAGCGATCAAAGGTGACGACTTCAACCCAGAGGATGTTCAAAGCATCGAAGGCACGCCCCAATCGAACGAGAAGGCTGTGCCGGGGACTGCTATAGACCGGAGGGGTCGGGTCGAACTCGATCCAGCCGGCTCCGGGGAAGTACGCCTCCACCCAGCTGTGGGCATCCGACTGCTTGACAATGAAGTAGTCGCCCCACTCGTTGTATTCACCCCGCAGGAATCCATTCACGACCCGGCTCGGAATCCCGAGAACCCGCAGCATCACGGCCTGGGCAGTCGCGAAATATTCACAGTGTCCCGACCGGACATCGAACAGGAAGGTGGACAGTGGATCGGCTGTTCCGCCGACCGGATTGTCCAGGGTATAGGTGAACTCGTGCTGAAGGTAGGACTCCAGCCTCAACGCCTTTCCAACCGGGGTTGGAATATCAGCCGTCAACTGCTCTACGAGCCCTGGAATTCGTGAATCCAGTTCCGGTAACTGGAGATAGGTCCCCATCCGAACACCTTCGACCCTTCCCTCGGTGATCATCCTGAGCTGTTCAGCCCGCGTCTTGATATCTGAATGGACGAAATACCGTTGGGCTGTCCTCGGTCTGGGCAAGACGAAGAACCCCTCATTACCGTCCTTCCAGATGCTTCTGCGGCGCTGCCGCAAGCCAAAGAGCTGTACGACATCCGTCGTGCCAAAGACCACATCCGAAAAAGGTTCGAGGTAGAAGGTCTGCTCCAGTAGGCGCTCATTTTGACGGCGGTTCCTGCTGACCAGGTAGCGCCCCTCACCATCCGCCTCGAGACGATCACCCATTCGCCGGGTATTACTCCAGACCCGCCCGTCGAAGTAGTCGAGGGCGATTCCCCTCCACCGCAGGGTTGCCGGAAGCGCCTCCACCTCCGCATCAACACTAACCCGCATGACGACATCCGGGTTCCGAAGGATCGTTCCGATTTCACCCAGGGTGACGGAACTCGAGAACCCGGAAACATTGGAATCGGTTGCTCCAAACAGTCCAAAGGAGCCTCGCGGGACAGCCAGAAAGATCGGGACCGCCAGCACCATCGTCAACACAGTGATGATGAGAGCCGCTTTCACATAGGCCCCCAGTGAAAACTCCGCATCCCGATTCTCTAGATAGGCCGACCGATTCTCAAAGAGGATGAAGGTAAACACCGAGCAGAAGTAATAGGCAACCAAGGTAAATGGATAGCTGATCGAAATCGTATAGGTCGAAGCGATCAGGAGGAGGGAAAAGGAGATCAGGTAGTTGATCAGGTAGTCCAGTGGCTTCTCCCGCAACAGGGCCTTGTACAGGCTCAGCAGGAGTAACAGACGAATCGTTGCCGCTCCAAATTGCCTGAGGATCAGATAATCCAGGCCGAAAGCCACGAAGGCACCGATCACGAAGAGGACCTGCCAGGGTCTGGAGAGCTTGCGCGGTCCGGCCAGCCAGGTTGCCGCCAGCAGAAACAGATAGACGATCCCGCCCACGGGTCCGATTCCGCCGGCGGTCAAGATCGCCGCAAATCCAGCCAGCAGGGCCAGGTAGGACGAGAATTGGAAGGTGCGTTCAAAGCTCATAGGTCCAGATAATTGATGCTCGGGACGCCGCGCACCATCCCGCTTTCACCTGCGCAGAACAAAACCGAACCCTCACGGATCATCTTTGGATCGAGCAGCGATTCGCTGCTGGGCTGAACCACGGCGAGGTAGCCCATCAACGCATCGAACGTCTCCCGTCTCGAATCTACCTGAACGCTGAACTCACCCGAATAGAAGGAGAAGCTCTGTCCTCTCTTGCGATACAGCACGCTGAGAGAGGTGATCACCGACAGGGCCTTCTCGAAGCTCTGCATTGCGTCTGGCGTCGGATCCTTCAGACAAGTTGAGAGCACTAGCTGCATGAAGTCATCCCGCTCTTCGACAAACTCCTTGATCATCAGTCTCGACAGCTTCGCACTCGATTTCCAGTGCACGAACCGGGCGTCGTCTCCCCGCTGATAGTCTCTGATGTTATAGAGACCGCTTCCCGAACCTCGCCGATTCTGCAACTCGGGTCCCTGGAGAAAGGGGAACCTCAGGAGTAGATTGTTGAGGTCGATCAAAGCAGGGTACACGGTGATCTGCCCCTCAGCCATGACCTCACGGCCACGAACGACGAAGCCAAAAGGAAACTGGGTTCTCACCTCGAACCCTTCAACCGGATAGACACCTCGGAAGAGAAACTCGCATTCCAGTCGGGTCTTTCCCGATCCCTTCGGTGGCAGATAGGGAAAGGAAGCTTCCTGGGCAAAGAATGTTGTACCTGCCTGGTCTATCTCAGCACTCTTTCTCCCCCTCAACTTCAACCCAAATGAAGGGATCCCTCGCTTGAGATTGCGCAGGTGCACCACCAATGCGGTCTTCTGGCCGGCATGGATCGCCTCCGGAATGGTCAGACGGACTCTTAATCCCGACAGGACCAGATTCGAAGCCATTCCCGACACCAGTAGTGCTGCCAGGAGAAATGAGAGAACCAGGATCAAGAGGTTGTTTCCGGTATTGAAGGTGGACAGGCCAATCAGGAAAACGAGCAGAACGAAGAACAGGCCCCGTCTCGTCACTCGAAAGAAGCGAAATCCACTCCACAGGTCGGTTCGGGCTCTTCTCATCAGCTTGGGGACCGCGGTCAGGGTTACAACAGCGGCCAGCGACAAAGCGATCAACGAGAGTATGACGGCTGCGAGGAGCAGGCCGTTCCGACGGGCTACGGAACTGGAGATGGCTGCAAAAAGGGCCAGAGTCAGAAAGAAGGCCGCCCAAAGGAAGTCCTTCAGCCCTGCTGAGATGCGGCGACTGGCAAACATGCGACGGCTCGCTCCGGAAAACAAACGTATTCAACCGGTCTCAGTTCAAACCGGCACTTCGATTTCAGCGACCAGTTCACGAACGATATGCTCGGCCTCCTCACTCACCTGCAGTGGGGAAGAATACTTGGAACTGACGACGACACGATGGGAAATCACCGGAACCGCCAGTTGCTTGATATCGTCAGGAACACAATAATCGCGCTCTCTCAGCAGCGCGAAAGCCTGGGCAGATCTGTACAACGCCAGTGCACCTCTCGGGCTGACCCCGAGTTCCAGGTATTCGCAGTTCCGGGTCCGCTTGACGATCTCCATCAGGTAGTCCAGAAGGGATTCATCCACACGCACATTGTCGACAGCTTCCTGGGCTTCCAGAATCTCCTCCCCACTGATCACCGGGAGAAGACTATCGGCAAATTCAAAGCTGATACCCGACCGCAGGATTTCCTTTTCATCTTCCTCCGCCGGGTATCCCATCCGGATACGCATCAGGAAGCGATCGAGCTGAGATTCGGGAAGCGGATAGGTTCCGTGATGTTCGACCGGATTCTGCGTCGCGATGACAACAAATGGCTGAGGCAGCGAGTAGGTCTGATCTTCAACCGAGACATTCCCCTCACTCATCGCTTCGAGAAGGGCACTTTGGGTCTTCGGAGTCGTTCGATTAATCTCGTCTGCCAGAACAACATTGGCGAACAACGGCCCCTTCCGGAACTCGAACTGCCCGTTACGCTGATTGTAGACCGAGACACCCATCAGGTCGGATGGCAGGAGATCACTGGTGAACTGAATTCGGTGAAACGTGCAGTCGAACGACTTCGCCAACGCATACGCTAGAGTTGTCTTTCCCACACCTGGCACGTCTTCGATCAGCAGATGACCTCGAGCCAGAAGGGTCACGATGGCGAACTCCACGGCTTCGGTCTTCCCTTTGATCACCTGCTCAATCGAGGCTAGAAGGGAGCCCATTCGCTGGGACACCGCCGAATGACTGAGAGCTTGTTTCACGTTCGAATAATACGTTTTAAGGGACCTGTTCTTCAAACAGATCCGCCCTTCCCGGTCCCGAAATCAGTGGAAGAGGCCCCGCTGACCCGGTCCGGTAATGGGAATCCCAAAGTGTTCATAGGCCCGAGGAGTGACAGTCCGCCCCCTCGGAGTCCGATTCAGAAAGCCTATCTGGATCAAATAAGGCTCGTAGATATCTTCAATTGCGTCCTTCTCTTCACTGATGGCAGCAGAGATGGTGCTGACACCGACCGGCCCTCCTCCAAACTTCTCAATAATCGTGAGCAGCAGCTTTCGATCGATCTCATCAAACCCGTACCGGTCCACGTTCATTAGTTCAAGACCTTTGCAGGCGACCGGATGGGTAATCGCGCCGTCGGCTTTGACCTGGGCAAAATCTCTGACCCTCCTCAGCAAGCGATTGGCAATCCTGGGGGTACCACGACTGCGCCGGGCGATCTCGACCGCACCCTCCTCATCGATTTCAACGCCCAGGATCGCCGACGACCGTTTGACGATCGAGGTCAAGCTGGCTGCATCGTAGAAATCAAGGCGCTGGATAATTCCAAAGCGGGCCCGCAAAGGAGAAGTCAACAGCCCGGTTCTCGTGGTCGCCCCGATCAGTGTAAAGCGGGGCACATCGATCTTAATCGAACGGGCTCCGGGACCCTCGCCGATAATGATATCGATCTGGAAGTCCTCCATCGCGGGGTACAGAATCTCTTCCACGGCCGGATGCAACCGGTGAATCTCATCGATGAACAAGACATCGCCTTCGGACAGGTTGGTCAGGATCGCGGCCAGATCGCCTCGCTTTTCGATCGCCGGTCCCGAGGTCGAGCGAAAGCTGACATTCATTTCATTGGCCACGATCTGAGCCAGCGTGGTCTTTCCCAGGCCGGGCGGGCCGAACAGCAGGACATGATCGAGTGACTCTCCCCGCTGTAAGGCAGCCTCTATCCCAATCGCCAGGTTATCCTTGACCTTCCGTTGTCCGACAAAGTCCTTGAGAGCCCTGGGCCGGAGACTGTTCTCAAACGTGATCTCGTCATCCCGATGACCGGGATCCATTACCCGCTCTTCACTCATTTCAACCTGAGAATTCCTTCAGCGATTTCTTGAGGATGACTTCAAAACCTTCATCATCCCCATCCCTGGTCAAACGAGACACCACGGTCTCTGCCTTGTTTCGAGGATACCCAAGATTGACCAATGCCGAGACGACATCCTTCTGAACCGTTCCCAGCGGGCCAAAGCCAGCGACTGAAACACCATCGGGAACGAGATCGGCAACCTTGTCCTTCATCTCGAGCGCAATCCGCTCAGCTGTCTTCTTTCCGACTCCGGGTATCGTCCCCAGCCGGGCGACATCACTGTTTGAGACAGCAATGACGAATTCATCTACGGGCAAGCCCGAAAGAATTGCAATTCCCAATCGCGGGCCAATGCCGGAGATCTGGATCAACTGCAGAAAGAGCTTCTTTTCCTTGGCCGTCTGGAATCCAAAAAGTGAGAAGGTATCTTCCCGGACATAGGTGTAGATCTTGAGCACTACCTTTTCACCGACGTCCCCGAGCTCATAGTAGGTCGAAAAAGGAATCAACACCTCGTACCCGACACCACCGACATCGACAATAATCCGATCTGCCGACTTTTCCGACAGGATTCCTTTCAGTTGGGCAATCATGCAGACCGAATTATAGAAGAGGCATCCGGCGAACTACCGCGGCGTCGCATCGGGAAGTCCCCCATCCACTGGAATCGTGGCCCCTGTTGTCGGCGTCTGGCGCGTCGCGAAATAGAGCACGGCGTTGCCAACATGGCGGGCCGTGACTCCAGACTTCAAGAGGTTCCGGCTGCGGTAGTATTCCTGCAGCTGGCGCTCGTCCAGCCCGCGGGCCTTCATCCGATCCGGACCAACCGTGGCCCAAAGTCCCGACTTCCGGCTACCATCTTCAAAAACAGCATCGGGCGAAACCATATTGACTCGGACATCGATACCCGCTAACTCTAGACTCGCGATCCGGGCCAACTGATGGGCTCCGGCCTTGGTCGCGCTGTAGGCCCCGAACTTCGCGCCCGGAGCAAAAACATTCTTGGTCGAAATCAGGACGATATCGCCCCCGATCCCCTGGAGTTCCAGATGCCGTGCCGACTCGGACAGCATCAACAGGGTCCCTTCGATATTGACCTTTTCGAGCCTTCTGAACTTCTCCAGGTCCATCTCCGCCAGTGAGGAGACCATCGCCAGGCCGGCATTGACGATAACGAGATCCACACCTCCCCAGCGCTCAGACACTGCCTCGAACCCGGCGGTAATCGAGGCGGGATCAGTAACATCGATCGGGACGCCCAGGACCCGGCCTCCGAATTCGGCTTCGAAATCGCGGGTCAGACTGTCGAGATGATCGCCCGGCAGGTCGGTCAGCGCCACATGACACCCCTGTTCCAGGAGGACCCGGGTAACACCCGACCCGATTGCCCCGGCCGCTCCCGTCACGATCGCAACGCGCCGTTCGAGACACTTCTCACTGGACCGGAGTTTGGCGTGCTGCAATCCCCGGTATTCCATCGCGCAGAGATCCGCCTCACTCATCCCGCGGTATTCCCCCACCGCGGCCACAGCCGCTTTTACCTGGAGGGTCTGGGAAGTGATGTCACGACAGATCGCAGCTTCCTCGACATTTCGTCCCGCACAGACTGCACCCAGGCCGGGGATCAGGAGCACTCGCGGAGCTGTCTCGAAGCGGGCCAGGCCCTCTTCTCGCTGTGCAGCGTAGCGTTCGACATATTCGGAGTATTCCCGACGATATTGCTCAACGGCCCCCTCCAGACAACTACGGAAGGTCTCGGGCTGTTCCCAGTCCAGGCCATCCACCCACAGGGGATAGGGTTTGGTGCGAATCAAATGATCCGATGTCAGAGGAGGGGTCAGGGCAAGTTGCTTTCCCCGGTCCGAATCCACAAAGTCGAGCGTTGCCCGATCCACCAGCGGAGCGAGGATCACCGGTGTAACCGGACGATCAGAGTCTTCAGTCCGCTCGGAAAGGACACCCCGCAGAATCGGGGCCAGTCGCCTCCATCTACTTTGAGCGGTCTCCACCTGGGTCGGTACGGTTACCTGAAGAGGATGGGTCGCTGCCTTTTTGAGAAAGCTTTCCGCCCGGCTGACAAGTTCGATCATGCGGTCGTACGACTCTCGGGCGGTTTCCCCCCAGGTCACGATTCCATGGAGCATCCAGACTGCCGCCCGGCATTCAGGCTTTTGCTTAACAGCCTCTGCCATCGCTTTCGCCAAGCCAAATCCCGGTTTCACATAGTCGATTACGATGATGTCGTCTCCCAGGACCCGCTCCACGAGTTCCCGGCCATTTGCCTGGTTGGTCAGAGCCAGAACGGCATCGGCATGGGTATGATCTATGTACCTTCCCGGAATGAACGCGTGGACGAGTGCTTCAATTGAAGGATTCGGTGCCCGGTAATCGAGCAGACGCCCTCGCACGTGCCGGGTCATCTCCTCGTCAGTCATTGCGTCAAACACTTCCAGGCGCTTGAGGTACGACAACTCGAGCGCAGCATGTCCTTCCGGTTCGATATTGGCCAGGTCATAGCCCGAAGCCTTGACGAAGATCACCTCCTGCTGGTTGCCGAATGTGTCGGGCTGTAGCACCTTGACCGAAGTATTTCCTCCGCCATGTAGAACGAGGCTGGGTTCACCTCCCAACAGCCTGGCCGAGTAGGTCCGCAAGGCCAACTCCTCACCCCACCCGTCCCCGTAACGGGCTACAAAACTCTTTGCTTCTTCGTCATTCCACTTGTTCTGCATGCCAAAACCTCGGTAATCAGTTTCAATCCCTGCTGCGAAAGGCCTCGAGCATGAAGCGGCCATTCTCAGTTGGAGCCTTACCATCAAAGACCGCACTTCCGGTAACCACAAGATCGGGACCATGCGCGGCGATTTCACCGATGTTCGCTCGAGTGACGCCACCATCGATACAGGTCAGGATTTGCCGTCCCGAAGCAGCCACGAGTTCCTTGACCTGGTGAAGCCGGTCGAATGTGGCCGGGATCAGTTTCTGTCCGCCCCACCCGGGGTTGATCGCCACCAGGGTAATCATCTCGACTTCATCCAGTACCGGTTCGATAACCGAGAGCGGTGTACCAGGATTGAGCGCTACGCCTCGGACCAGTCCCCGTTCGGGATCGTTCACATTCTCCATTGATCCCAAGGCCTGAAAGACCCGGTGAATGTGCAGTTCGGACTCGGCATGAACCGTAATGATGTCGGCTCCGGCAGCAACATAGGCTGCCACCTTTTCCAGTGGTTCCGTCACCATCAGGTGGACGTCCTTCAACAGCTTGGTCCGGATTCCTTTGACGTAGGGTGGGCCCACCGTCATCATCGGTGTGAAACAGCCATCCATCACGTCGAAATGCAGAATCTCAACCCCTGTACCTTCCAGGAGATTCAATTCATCTTCGAGGTTCATCAAGTCGGCGGTCAGGACACCCACACTGATTGTGGGGCAGAGTTGACGGAGTTTGTCTATCGTCTTCATTATTTCAAAACCAAAAAAGGGGCCACCACGGCCGGATTTCATACCCTGGCCGTGGAGCCCCGAATTGAATTAAACGGACGCTACTTCTGTTCGTCCCGCAGTGTCTTGTAGAGCTCCAGAGCCTGTTCAGGTTTCATCTGGTTATGAACCACTTCACGGATTGCCTGGATCATCGCAACCGGCGCATCGGACTGGAAGATATTCCGTCCCATGTCGACACCCGACGCACCCTGATCCACAGCGTTATAGGCCATGCGCAAGGCATCCAGTTCGGGCAGCTTCTTACCGCCGGCCATGACCAGAGGAACCGGGCAGGAGGCTGCGACCGTCTCAAACCCCTCAGGGACATAGTAGGTCTTGATGAACTGAGCTCCCAACTCGGCGCACATCCGGCAGGCCAGTCTGAAATACTGGGCATCGCGCTTCATGTCTTTTCCGACGGCAGTCACCGCAAAAGTGGGGATTCCGTACCGATTACCGATATCGACGAGCCGCGTCATATTGTGGATCGATTGCGTTTCGTACTCTCCTCCGATAAAGATCTGGACAGCCATGGCCGCCACATTCAGCCGGATGGCATCTTCAATGTCGACCGCGATCTGCTCATTGGAAAGCTCTTTGAGAATACTGGGTCCACCCGAAACGCGGAGGACCACACCGCGGCCAAAAGCCGATGGAATCGTCGACCGCAGAACTCCACGGGTCAGCATCAGAGCGTCGCAATACTTCACGAGGGGAACTATGTTGACGTCGATCCGCTCCAAACCCGTGGTGGGTCCCATGAAGTAGCCATGGTCGATCGCAAGCATGACGGTCCGCCCCGATTCGGGGTTGAAGATTCGGGAAAAACGGTTTTGCATCCCCCAGTCCAGTGAATTGGCACCCTTCAGAAAGAAAGGTTTGCTCTCAACCGGCTTGTCGAGATGGAACTCCTTGGCTTCTTTCACCTTATCAAGATCAGCCATTTTCTCTTCTCCTCTAAATAAGAAACGAAATGGATATTGAAAAATCGAAGGACGTTCGGCGCTCGGATGATAACAGCCGCTATGGCCCATTTCAAGAATCGCCCCTGTCCGGAGCCTGCTTCCCGGGTGCCGGTTCGCCCGGCCCCGAAGCACCCCGGGTTCTTTTTCCGCCGTCTCCAGTTGTTATAATCCCTCTTTAACCAAGACGGACCACGATAAAGACGTATCGATCTCGGAGCCGGAATTACTCTCCTTTCCAACTCGAGGTATACGAACAGTGCTAACAGAACAAGACAAGTTTCGCGACGAGTGTGGTGTTTTCGGAATCGCAGGGCATCAGGATGCTGCACGTCACACCTACCTCGGGCTCTATGGACTCCAGCACCGCGGACAGGAATCCGCCGGGATCGTCAGTAGTGACCGGGAGACCCTTCACCGTGCCCGGGGCATGGGCTACGTTGCCGATGTCTTCCAGACTGAAACACTGGAACGACTGGCGGGAGATCTCGCCATTGGCCACGTTCGATATTCCACCTACGGAGACAGCACGGCTGTCAACGCCCAGCCGATCCTCACCGAGTCCTGGCGCGGTCCGATCGGGATTGCCCACAACGGAAACCTTGTCAATGCGGGCCGACTGCGAACAACGCTCGAGTTGGAAGGAGCGATCTTTCAGTCGACATCCGATACCGAAGTCATCCTGCACCTGCTGGCGCGATCGAAGAAGAAGGACCTGGATCAAGCCTTGATCGATGTTCTCCAATTCGTCCGCGGTGCCTACTCGATCCTGATGATCACCCCTTCACGACTCTACGCCGTTCGCGACCCTCATGGAGTGCGCCCGCTCTGCCTGGGGGAACTGAATGGAGCCCATGTCGTCGCCTCGGAAACCTGTGCTTTCGACCTCATTGGTGCCAGGTATCTTCGAGATGTCCAACCGGGCGAAGTCCTGCGCATCGAGGGAGGGACCCTTCATTCGTACCAGATGAACCCGGCTTCACCTGCCGCTCAGTGCATCTTCGAACATGTCTACTTCAGTCGACCCGACAGCCTGGTCTTCGGCCGCAGCGTGCAGAAGAGCCGTCATGAAATGGGACGTCAACTCGCCCAGGAGTGCCCGGTCGAGGCGGATGTGGTGGTTCCGGTGCCTGACTCTGGTGTCACGGCGGCACTCGGTTATGCGGAGGAGTCAGGAATCCCGTTTGACTTCGGGCTGATCCGAAATCACTACGTCGGTCGGACCTTCATCGAGCCGAAGCAGTCGATCCGGCATTTCGGTGTCAAGGTTAAGCTGAACCCTGTGAAGGATATCCTGGAAGGCAGACGTGTCATCCTGATCGATGATTCGATCGTGCGGGGAACGACGAGTCGTAAGATTGTAGAAATGGTTCGCCTGGCAGGGGCCAGCGAGGTCCATCTGCGGATCAGCTCACCTCCCACCATCGGTTCCTGCCATTACGGGATCGATACGCCGACGAACTCCGAGTTGATCGCCAACAACAAGTCGGTCGAGGAAATTGAGGAATTCACGACGGCAGACACACTTGCCTACCTTTCCCTCGATGGATTGAGGAAAGCGGTCGAGGCCGATGGCAACTTCTGCAGCGCCTGCTTCGATCTGACGTATCCGATTCCACTGCAGAAGGAAGCTACGCAGAAACGACTCTTTCAGATCGACGATAAGAATCCGGTACCGGAAACGGTCTGAGTCCGACGATCGGGGAGAGCCTTGTCTCGACAACCTGCCCGTACTAACATGATCCTGTTCTTTTGAAGGTGTAAGATGACTGAAAAGACCCCCAGTTCGAAAAGCAATCGGCCTTCCCTCACCTATCGCGACTCCGGCGTCGATATCGACCAGGCAAACATCGCGAAGAAACGCATCAAGACCCTCGCGCGATCAACGTTTGGCCCGTCGGTAATCAGTGACATCGGTGCGTTCGCGGGGTTGTACCGAGCAGACTTCTCTGAAATGAATCGCCCCATCCTCGTCTCGAGTGCTGATGGGGTTGGAACGAAGCTCAAGATCGCATTCCTGACCGGGATTCACAACACCGTCGGGATCGACATCGTCTCGCACTGTACCGACAACATCCTGGTGCATGGCGCGATCCCGCTCTTCTTTCTGGACTACATCGCAGCCGGGAAACTCGAACCCCATGTCATCGGCGAGATTGTCGAGGGGCTTGCCAAGGGATGCCTGCAGTCGCAG
The DNA here is from genome assembly GCA_020350445.1 of Acidobacteriota bacterium. Taxonomy (GTDB): domain Bacteria; phylum Acidobacteriota; class UBA6911; order RPQK01; family JAPXNP01. The sequence goes on from CP070717.1 coordinate 4,577,289, forward strand.
TGTGCGCTGATCGGGGGTGAAACCGCCGAAATGCCCGATTTCTACAGCCCCGGCGAATATGACCTCGCCGGTTTCATTGTCGGGGTCGCCGATGAAGACAAGCTGTTCAAACCGGGGCAAACCCAGGTGGGCGACCACTTGATCGGCCTGCCCTCATCGGGATTGCATACAAACGGATACTCCCTGGTCCGAAAGCTCGTTTTCGAACAGGAAGGCCTGACGGTAGATTCCTATGTCGACGATCTGCAGAAGACGATCGGCGAAGAGCTCTTGTTACCCCACCGCAACTATCTGCCGACCGTGCGGCCGTTGATCGAACAGGATTGCCTGCGCGCAATTGCCCACATCACCGGGGGCGGGATCACTGAGAACCTTGACCGGATTCTCTCCGCGTCAACAGATGCCCAGGTCAAGAAGGGCGTCTGGGAGATCAACCCCATCTTTCAGTTCATTCAGGACAGGGGCAATGTCGCCGAGGCCGAAATGTATCGTACCTTCAACATGGGAATTGGCATGATCCTTGTGGTTCCCGATGAAAAGCTCGACGCGGTCCTGGGCCACCTCCGAAAGGAGAAGGAGATCCATTACCAGATCGGCCAGGTTATTCCTGGGACTGGAAAGGTGGTTTACGCATGAAACGAGTAGCAATTCTCCTCAGCGGTAGAGGATCGAATTTCCTGGCGCTTTCAGATGCGATCGAGGCGGGTGTCGTTCCAGCCGAGATCGTTCTTGTGGTTTCAAACAAGGCCGAGGCTCCCGGCCTGCAACATGCGCGGGATCGTGGGTACAAAGCGCTGTTCATCCCTTCAAAAGGGAAGGAACGGGAGGTCTTTGACCGAGAGGTCGTCACCGAACTCAAGAAAGCGCGGGTCGACGTCGTTTGTCTCGCCGGCTTCATGAGGCTTCTGAGTTCCTATTTCGTGCGCGAGTTCCCGATGCGTATTCTCAATATCCACCCCTCGCTCCTCCCCGCCTTCCCCGGTCTGGATGCCCAGGGACAGGCCGTCGCCTGGGGAGCCAAATTCAGCGGCTGTACGGTCCACTTCGTCGATGAAGAACTGGATCATGGCCCGATCATTCTGCAGCAGGTCGTACCCGTGCTGGACGATGATGACGGGGAGGCCCTCTCTCACCGAATCCTCAAGGAAGAACACAAGGCCTATGTCGAGGCGCTGCGCCTCGTCTGCGCCGATGAACTCCAACTCGAAGGCCGTCGGTTGCGGAGAAGATCCTGACGTTTGAGGCGGGGAGGCTGAGGCTGCCCCAGTCGCAGCGACTCCAAAACCCGATGCAGGTGTTTCCCCCCAAGTGATTTCCCTTATAATTAGATCTGCGCAATGCAGTGTAGGTCTATGGAAAGGTGGCAATTGGGTGACGGAGATTTGAGGCGAAGACAGCTGCGGATCTACTTCGCTTCTCTGGTCCTCAGTGCAGTCTTTTCCCAGAGCCCGGTCTTCTCTGGACAGAACGTCGAAGAGGCGGCCTCATTGGCCAGAGAAGCCGTGATGCATCAGCAGGCCGGTGAGTACGCAGCCGCGATCGAAGACTACGAAGTCGCCCTGTCCCGTGGTCTCTCCCATCCTGGGATTTACGCGAACCTCGGAGCTTCCTATGCCAGCATCGGCGACTACGCTGGCGCGATCCGCGTGTACAACCAGGCACTGATCCTCTTCGGAGACAGTGAACCAATCCTTCTCAACCTGGGGCTAGCCTATTACAAACGGGCCGAGTTTCCGGTGGCCATGGAGCAGTTCAATCGCGTACTGGCCGCCAACCCTGGAAACTACCAGGCGGCTTTTCTGATGGCTGATTGCCAGTTCAGAATGGGGGAGTATGGTGAAGTCATTTCTATTCTTCGCCCATTCCAGGAACAGATGCGGACAGATGCTGGCTTCGCCTATCTGCTGGGAACAGCCCTGATCCGGGAAGGCCACACCGCGGAAGGTCAGGAATATGTGGACCTGATACTCCGCCGGGGAGCTTCCCCTGAAGCGCACCTCATGCTGGCGTCGGTTCATCGAATGGTGGGGGATGTTTCCTCTGCAACTGAGGAAGTGAACCGGGCCATCACTTTGAACCCAAAGCTGCCGGGGGCTTATACCCTGCTCGGCCAGTTACTCTTCTCGGTCGATGGAATGGACCAACTGAGCCGAAATGCGGCCCTGATCGGACAGGTGCGATTGCCAGAGGATCCGACAGCAGTCAAAGCAGCCTTTGCGAAAGAACTCGAGTTGAATCCGAACGATTTCGAGGCCAATTTCTACCTGGGCTACCTGCTCGGCGTGGAAGGTCGATACGAAGAGGCCTCCACCTACCTGGGAAAAGCCCACGATCTGCGCCCCGATGCATACTACGCCACCTATCATCTGGCCAGTGTCCATCAGTATGCCGGAGACCTCGATGCGGCTCGAACCCTGTTCGTGGAACTGGTCAAACAGGTTCCGGAATTCCCCCAGGTCCACTCTGCGCTGGCCATGATCTATTACCGGCAGAAAGATACTGCATCTGGAGACTACCACCGGGACATGGTCATCAAGCTCAAGCAGGAGGAACAGGCTCGTCAGAAGGCCGCAGAAGAGAACGGCAAATAGCTCGTAGTCCCCTCAGGCGGAATGTTCCCTGCACTCGACTCGAGAGGCTGCTATAGTCTCTCTGAATGGTACGATTCTTCTTTGGACTTGGAGCTCTTTTCGCGTTTATCGCAGTCGGTGCCGGAGCTTTCGGGGCTCACCTCCTTCGAACTCGTCTGGATCAACGACTCTTAGAGGTCTTTGAAACAGCGGTTCGATACCAGATGTATCATGCCCTCGCTCTGCTCGCAGTAGCCTGGTATGCCTCACGATTCCCTCACCCTCTTGTGAATGCAGCGGGCTGGTTGTTCGTGACAGGGATTGTCGTCTTTAGCGGTTCCCTCTATATTCTGACACTGACCGGAGTTCGATGGCTGGGAGCGGTGACACCAATCGGTGGAACCGCGTTGATCGCAGGGTGGGCCTGTTTGGTCCTGGCCTCGTTTCTTGGCAGGAACGGAAGCTGAACGGATAGCCTGAAGTGTCGGGTAACGACGCTGGCGAAGCAGAGCGTCGCGAGAGGACGGGTCTGGGGTTCGTTTTGGAGACTTATTGATGCATGCAGCAATCCGTGAAAACGCTCTAATGAGGGCTTTACGGCTCAGAAGGGTCGACAGGACTCTGACGCTGCTGCTGACGGCCTATTTCTTTTTCGCCCTGACCTCTGTCACGATCGTCAAGTCACTGCAGAAGGGAATCTACCTTGGAACCATTGGCTTCGATTGGCAGCTGCCGGCCCTCTATCTCGTCCTGGCCCTGCTCTCGAGTCCAATCGTCTTCCTTTATCGCTATCTGGCCCGTCATTACTCCCATATTCTGATTACGACATTCACCCTGCTCATTCTCGGAGCGGGTATGACGCTGTTCATGCTCGGACGGAATCATGCGGAGAGCTGGGCTTACCACGCCTTTTATCTTTGGGCGGCCGTCTTCTCGGTTCTCGTTCCCACCCAGGGATGGATCTTCTCCTACCATCTCTTTACGTCGAGGCAGGCGAAGAGAACATTTGTCATCATGGGAACCGGGGGCATTCTCGGTGGGGTCGTGGGTGGGTATTACACAGCGGCGGTTGCGGGCTTCTTCACTGCCAACGGCCTTTTCATCCACGTCCTCGTCCTGCTGGCCCTGATGGAGGCGGTCCTGCTCGGAGTGTTCTGGCATGGGAAAAAGAAGCGCCTTCGCTCGTCCAGAGGTGCTCGCCCGGATCAGAAGAGCGAACGGCCCCAACTGTTCCAGGCAGTGTTGAGATCCCGTCACCTCGGATACCTGGCCGGCCTGATACTGCTGACCGGTCTCGTCAGTACGCTGATCGATCTTCAATTCAACTGGTCACTGGATGACCGTTTTACGGATGCGGAGATTCCGATCACGCAGTTCGTCGGAGGACTCCAGGGGACGATCTACCTGCTCTCCGCTCTGGTTCAGCTTTTTGGAACAAGCCAGATTCTCCATCGGTTTGGACTCGGCCTCGGCCTCATGATCCTTCCGCTGGGTCTGATCACGGGTTCACTCGGGATGATGTTCACCGCCAACTTCTGGTCCGTCGTGACGGCAAAGACCTTTGACGGTTCCCTGCGCTCCTCAATCGAACAGACAAGTGTTGAACTCCTCTACGTTCCACTCAGCCAACGTGAGAGCATTCCGGTCAAGAGCTTCGTTGAACTGGTCATACTGCGAGTCGGAGACGGACTGGGCGCAGCCCTGTTCCTCCTGGTCGCCAGCTTCTTCAGTCCCCCTCTGCAGGCGGTTGGAATCGTGGTCTTGCTGGTCTGCATCGTCTGGCTGTTTACGAGTCAGCAGATTGCCGAAGAGTACTCGAAGATGCTGCGACGCAGTCTCGAAGACATGGATTCAAGGACCGTTCGTCGAGCCCTCGAAATCAGTGAAGCAGTGGCTGAAAACACCCTCGTCGGAGCTCTGCAGAGCAAGAACTCGAACAAAGTCCACTTCGCACTTCAACAGCTCAGGTTCCAGGATGCTGAGCCCGGATTGCAGGAGATCTCGTCAAACGACTTGAGTGGAGAGGTCCTGTCGATGGATGTTTCGGGGATTTACCAGTTCTCGAGTCGGGCCCCGCGCTGGTTGAAGTACGTCGAGCCACTGACCGAACACGCTGACCGGAGGGTAGGAGCGGTCGCGATTCACCTGATGATGACCTACAAGGTGCCGGGACACTTCGAGCGTCTTGTCGCCAGGATGCAATCAACGGAAGTCCCTGAAGACCGCTACCTCACGTATCTGCAGGAATACGCGGAAGATCCCAACGAACTCCTGCGATCCAAGTATCTGCTCCACTGGTGCGGGGTCGCCCGGCCAGAACAATGTGTCAACCTGGCCTTTCTCCTGGGAGTGACCCGCAACCCGACTTACGTTCTGACGCTCAGAGACTGGTTGAACTCCCCTCATCGCAATCTCCAGAAAGCCGCGATGAGAGCCCTCGGCGAGTTTGGTGAGCCGCAAGACATCGATACCTTGATGCGTTTCCTTGCCCACAACTGGAGTCGAAGAGCGGCCATCAAGGCACTGACACGCTACGGAGAGAAGATCGTCAGCACCATGTTGACCCAGCTGCGCAATCCCAAAGTCGACATTGCGATCAAGCGCGAGATCCCCAGTGTCTTAAGTCAGATCGACAGCAGTTCCGCTCGAGGAGTGCTTGTCGCCGCACTCTATACTCATGACTCTGTCGTGGCGTACCGCGCGCTCAAGGGCTTGAACCTGATTCGGGATGA
>CP070717.1:4582690-4585566 GCA_020350445.1 Acidobacteriota bacterium
CCTCCGAAGATCAGCAGCGTTTCCACCTGCCCGCTGTTCATGTCCTCGACCAAAGCACGCAGGGCGTCGAGCTGGTTTTCCGGTTTGAACTCAACCGGTTCCGTCTGGACAACCGTCTGCCCATGGTTCTCCAACCGCTCGTTGATCAAGTGTACAAGTGCATGGATCGATGCCGACAAGTACTCCCCGGCGACTACCAGTGATTTTCCAGTTGCCGACTTCAAATCCTTCGCCGCTGCGGCGACAAAGGCCGATTCATCAGGAGTGAGACCTGAGGGCCGGCCGGTCTCGATTCCGAGTTCGACAGCCAATTGAATGGCCAGCTTCTCTACCTGGGAAGGCCGCACAGCCAGCCGGTTGTCGGCCAGCGTGGCGGTCACCGTCGGCGCACTCTCGATCATGTAGAAACGGTTGGGCTGAGTCCCGTTGGACTCGACCTTACGCCGGGCCGAGAAATCCCTGGCGTAGCGGACCGCTGCCGGACCCGAAGACATGAAGTCGGCGTCCAGTGACAGGACGACGTCGGCTTTATCAAAACGGTAGACCGTATTCAGGGGCTCACCGAAAGCCTGGAGCGCCCCGGCTCGAAGACTGTCAAGCGAAATCGGCTCATACTGAACCCACCGGGCTTCCGGCAGTCTTTCCAGTAATTGACTGATCTGAGCGGCCAGCGTCGGTGAAGTGACCGTTTCGGTCAGCAGGCAGAATCCCTTTCCGCCGGTGCTTCTCTGGCGCTCGATCTCAGAGGTGAGTTCAGCGACAAACCTTTCCCAGGTCCGGACCCGGCCGCCTTGCATAATCACGTCGATCCGGTCCGGATCGTACAGGTCAAGAACCGAGGCCTGGGCGAAGAGATTCGTCGCTCCCTGGCTGGCGGGATGCCGCGGGTTTCCTTCTACCTTGGTCGGCCGGCCGTCATGACTCTCAGCGAGTAACCCCTGCGCATAGCCGTAAAAGGGCATCGCCGTGGCATAGAACAACGGCTTTCCCGGGATCAACTCCTCCGGCGCTTTGACAAAGGGAACGATCCGCTCTTCCGGTTGCTGGGTGCATCCGGTGAATCCAACCAAAGCCAGAGACGCACCCATCAACTGCAGGAAGTGCCGTCTCTCGAGTCCGTCAGGCCAGATATCGGCATTCTTCGGGAACTCATGCTTCAGGAAATCGCGAAAACCGTCGGTTTCAGCTATCTCTTCGAGGCTTCTCCAATACTGTGGGCCACTGCGCTGCGATAGCTTCTCGCGAATATTCTTCAGGTCCAGCTTTTCTGTTTTATTCTTCTTTGAACTCATCGGTGACAGGCCGAGCAATACGTTTTACTTTGAATGTTGTACTCTTCAACGAGCTGTCTGCCCACTTCGAGTTGATTCGACGGGGGCTGCCAGTCCGTGGAAAAGACCTGGTCCCGGGGACGGACAAACTTCTCCGGACTTCGATGGCACTCCAGGCACCAGCCCATGAACAGGGTGTTGACCTGCCGCATCAGGGGCATCTGGTCGACCTGGCCATGGCAGGTGGTACATCCGATCCCTTTCTTCACGTGAATCGAATGGTTGAAGTAGACAAAGTCCGGCAGGTCGTGGACCCGTACCCATTCCAGTGGCTTACCGGTTCGGTAACTGGCGCGTACAGGCTCCAGAATCGGAGCCTCCGTCCAGACCTGTGAGTGACAGCTCATACAGGTGTGGGTGGGGGGAATTCCCGCCGAAGCGCTCACTTCCACTGAGGTGTGACAATATCTGCAGTCAAGGCCAAGTCCATCGACATGATGCTTGTGGCTGAACATGATCGGCTGTTCACGAAAGACATCGACTCGACTGAAGTACGATGAATAGTACCCTTCGTAATACGCCCAGCCGAGGCCAGCCGCCAGGATTGCACCGCCGAGGACGAAGACTCTGACCAGTAAATTTACGCTTGGATGAAACAGTTGTGCCTTAAAGCAGTTCTGCTAATTAGTTAAATGGCTGCTTACAGGAATCAGTATATTTTCAAGTTAACTACCAGATTGGAGTTGCAAATAATATCACGACTGAGCTGCTTTGGGAGCGGATTCTTTAGTCGTGTTAAGAACTTATTTTTGCTGCATCAAATTTCAACCTGAAAGTGGGTGAAACTCCCCAGTTTCTCCGTCGACGACAGCTGGAAGTGATCGCTTGGAATATCTGCACGGTCTGACTTGGTCGAGACTTGCTATAATTCCGGCGCTCAATGCCGTCATTAAATAGATGAGGGCGAGCGTTTTTGGATTCGTCTTCATGGGAACTTTGCACAATTTCGACGGGAAAATGGAATGAAGGGAAATATTGTTCGGAGAATGTATGATTGGGTACTCAGCTTTGCCGAGAGTCCTTACGGACCCTGGGCACTGTTCCTGATTGCCTTTGCCGAGTCTTCCTTCTTCCCGATTCCTCCAGATGTTCTACTGATTGCACTCTGTATCGGGGTGCCGCTGCGGTCCTTTCGCTTCGCCGCGATCTCGACTGTCGGCTCGGTCCTGGGGGCAGCCGTTGGATACCTTCTCGGCCTCGAGTTTTACGAAGTGATCGGGAGCCGGATTATCGAGTTCTATTCGGCGGCGGATAGATATGCCCAGGTCAAGGCACTCTACGAACAGTATGATGCCATCGCCGTTGGGATCGCGGGATTTACGCCGATTCCGTACAAGGTCTTTACCATTGCCGCAGGGGCCTTTCAGATTAACTTCGTTACCTTCATGGTGGCGTCCCTCGTGAGCCGAGGGGCACGGTTCTTTCTGGTGGCCGGGCTCATCCGCTGGCTTGGACCTGGAATCAAGACGTATATCGATCGGTATTTCAACCTGCTGACGGTGGTCTTCGTGATTCTGCTGATCGGTGGATTTCTGATCGTGAAAT
>CP070717.1:4585666-4617963 GCA_020350445.1 Acidobacteriota bacterium
TTTGCTTCTCCCAAGCTTGAGCAGTTCGGATTGAAACCTTCAGGAAAGCTGCAATTTCCTTCCAAGACTCCAAAAGCCGATCTTTGGAGCCAGAAGCCCGGCCATTATTCACCATATGCCCCTCTTTTAACAGGCAAGGCTGGCGAAATTCAAGATTTTGCAGTGAAATCTGTTGTAAAAAGAAAAAAGTAGCTGCGAATTTATTGTGATTGGTGTCCAGTCTCTCCACCACTGGACCTGCGGAGAAGGTCTTCGACAGTCTCCCGGTTCGGGATCCCCGCTCTACCGCCCAATCGGGTTGCACATAACGCGGCGGCAGCAGACGCAAAGCGGCAAGCTTGCTCGATCGGTTCCTTTCGGGCTACAGCGAGAGCGAAGGCGCCGTGGAAGACGTCACCGCATCCGGTCGTATCGATCGTTTCTACTGGAATCGCAGGGAATCGGCGGAGGATGTTTCCGTCAAAGGTCGAGCAGCCCTGGTCTCCCAGGGTGATCACAACGAACTGTCGTGGACGTAGCCACAGGCCCTGGGTGGCCTCGTCGAGATCAACGGAACCCGTGTAAGCCGAGGCAAAGGTCCAGGGTACGACGATGTAGTCGGATGCTTGCAGGAAGGCCTTTGACAGAGGCGTGACATGTTCCGCATCGAGGATCACCGGGAGCCCTTCGCACTGGGCGGCCTGGGCCATTTTCAATCCGCTGTTTCCTGCCCCCGCTGAGACCAGGAGTGTCCTTGTTGTGCGAAACCAGTCGGTGTCAGGGAACTCTTCAGGGTCCGGATACTCAACACCATCCCGTGTGAAGAAGATCGTTCGTTCTCCACTTGTGGTATCGGAGAAGACGAATGCTCGAATCGGTTCTGCGCCGGCGCGTCGGAGAACGAGGCTGGTATCGACTCCATCCCGTTTGAGCGTTTCGAGAGCTTGAACGGCCATTTCCGAATAGCCGAGGACCCCGGCGAACCTGGCCGATCCTCCCAGGCGGGAAACCGCCGAAAGAGCGGTGGCGATCACTCCTCCACCCTGCACCGAGAAGGAGGAAAGGGGGACTTTGCCGCCGGGTGGAGGCCACGCTTCAGCAGTACCGATGAAGTCGATACTGATCGAACCGATGCCTGTAACGTCGAAGCGCGAGTCTCTTGTCGAATTGGGCAGGGAGTTTCTCCTGGAGGGTGATCCAGCCGGGTCACCTAATGGACTTTGTGAACCTTTTCCTCGCTTGCGAAGGCGTGGAGATGCTCTCCGCAGACAAGGAATTCTTGAGTCACGATGGAAGCGTATGAGGCAGGCTCTTCACAGGGGGGAGCCCCCGGGTTGAGAAAGTCGATGAACTCACAGGTGTCGCCTTTCGCCTCGATTGGGACTACCTTCCCCGTACCCAGGCCGACATACTCGAGAAAGGCTTCGGCGTCAGCCATCTCTTCAGCCTCCTGCCCGGCATGACGGTCACACAGGTGGTCCTCGACGTAGGTTTCGGTTACCACATAGCGGGGTTCTTCCGGACAGAAAAAGACAAGCCCGTCTGGATCATCTTCCATATCATCCGGAAAGTAGTCGCAGCAGTCATCCTCTTCCGGCTGGTATGGCTCAACACAGGTTTCATGAACCTTCGTACATTGCTCACACATCAGATCCCTCCAGTGCTCAAACTCGATTCTAGCACTGGCCCGTACGATTCCCAAGAACTTGTGAATCAGGCCAGAGCCGCGAAGTCTGAGATTCTGCTTGGATTAGCGGCCTTTTTCAGTAAGAAATCGCTGTGGCTTGATGTCATTAAGGCATTTCAGATTACTTTCCGTTGTAAGATAGCTTGCTTGGAGGTAAGAATGAAGACTGTTTTGGTCAGGGACCTGATGTTAGCACTCACGGAATACGCGACGGTTTCCGATGAGGCCACGCTTTACGACGCGATCGTTGCCCTGGATGAGGCGCATGCAAAGAGTCAGGGTTATTATGGACATCGGGCTGTTCTCGTCTACGACAGTGAACACCGCGTCATTGGAAAACTGGGACTCTTCGATATGCTGATGGCCCTCGAAGACAAGTACGCTCAGATCGGTGATCTCGAGCGTTTATCGGGTCTTGGGCTCAGCCCCCACTTTGTGAAGTCGATTTTCAACAACTTCTCCTTCTGGTCGCGTCCCCTGGATGAAGTCTGTGCAGAGGCCGCCAAGCTCCCTGTCTCTGACATCATGCATATCCTGACCGAGAACGAGTATATCGACGAGTCGGCAAACCTTGACGAAGCCATTCATCAATTGATTATGGGACAGTGGCAGTCGTTGATAGTGACTCGGGGAGACGAAATTATCGGAATCCTGAAGTTGAGCGACATCTTCGAGGAGGTTTCGAATAGGATTCGTTCGCACTCGGTGACGCAGTCCATCGAAGGGTGATTGGGGTATAGCCTCCCGAGTTTCCAGACCCGGCAGGATGTCGTCCTCTGCGAGGGCAGTAGCTAGGGTTTTGGCCAACCCTTGAAGTTACCTTCGATCAGAATTCTCCGATATGAAGCGGGAGGGACCAGGAACTCGTGCATCATCTCGAGCAGGTAACGATCCTTGAGGAGTTCCCGATACGATCGATTTCGATCCGGGCGCTTCTCCGCAGGGTAGCGTGCTTCGGCCTCGTCGTCCGCTTTACGATCCATCTCGAAAGCTAGACTATAGATTGTGCGCGCTACGGCCTCATCTTCGGGCAATGAGGGTTTGAAGAGCACGATCTCGGCCAGATTCTTGTAGATGTAGCGAGACTCCCCCGAGAACATATGAATCTTGTACCAGCTCTTCTCCTCCGCTTCGAGGACGAAGATATCGCCTCGAATTGCCGAGCCAACGACCGTGGAATTGGTCGAGGCACTCGAGCGGATGTTGGCCTTCTCCCGGGTGATCTGGATATATTCAGCAGCTTGGAGGAGAGGCGCTATTCCAGCTGTGACGGTGAACAGTAGTAGAGCTTTGAAAAACAGTTTCTGCATTGATATCCAACAGGTATGGGTTTCTCAGTTTTTCCTCATTAATACCATATCTTGATCGAAGGGTGACTGCCAACTGGGAGATTCTGCTGGATTTCCGGGGGAAAGGTCGTGGAAGACGATCTCTGGACTCAATAGATGATTTCACTTCCGGCCTTCCACTTATCGATATCGAACTTCACTTCGAGATCGACACGGTGGGGAATCCAGAGGGCTGTCCTGAAGCGAAGCGTCGAAGAACGGGCAGAAAGAGTCGGCCTGGGGAATCGGTACAGGGCTTCACCGTATTGCGAATCCCCAGGTGCAATGAATGCTTTCAGTGGGATCTCTTCGCCTTTTCCGATCTGGACTGACGTATAGGGTTGCAGCAATCGCAATGAGTAACGGTTCAGGTCGTAGTGGAAACTGGGAGGGAAACCGACAACGGCTACGACCAGTTCTTCTGGAAACCTCATCTCCTCTGCCCGTCTCCGGGTTTCATCAGGATCCACCGGACCGACAACCCTTATGTTGCGTTCTGGCTGGAATTGGGCAAATTTGGCCAGCGCCAGACGGACAGGTTCGGCGGACTGGATTCTTACAAAGAACTCGACCTCCATTCGTGAACGGGGTGCGTTGTAGAAGAAGTAGGGCTTTCTCTTAACCCAGGGGGATTGCCAAAGGATCTTCTGTGTATCTTCCAGGGTCCATTCGGCGGAGGTTTCCCTCTCCCAAAGCTCTTCAGAAAAGAGCGGCAGGGTTGTTATGCCGAGGCAAATCATGATCAGAAAGGGCCAAGAGCGTCCCAGGAAGCTTTCCATACGGTTGTTCGACTTTTAGGATACAGCAAGCAGGCAAACAGCCCGGGCGCCATCGCGATACAATGTAGGGTTTTAGCAGCGAAGACTTTAGATAAATGAAGCAGTTTGCGTGAGGAAGGCTTGGGAATAAAGAAGGTGTTGCTCCTGGCAATTGTTGGAGCGCTTGGTTTAGTGGTGGCAATTTGGCTCGTTGGTACAGCTGTCCCGTCGACAGCGAGCCATCCCAAGATGGTCATTCTCGGGGTCGATGGCCTGGATCCGCGTCTGTTGCAGGAGTTTGTCGCTGAAGGGGAGTTGCCCAATTTCGAGAAGTTCATCCAAGCGGGCAACTTCAGTACGCTCGAGACCACGATGCCTCCTCTGAGTCCGGTTGCCTGGTCCAGCTTTATTTCGGGGATGTCCCCGGGGGGGCACGGTATCTACGATTTCATTCATCGTGATCCCCAGACAATGATTCCCGAACTTTCCATGTCGAAAGCTGAACCCTCGGACTGGACCCTGGAGTTGGGATCCTATTCAATCCCTCTTTCGGGTGGCAAGATCGAACAATTGCGCAAGGGAAAAGCCTTCTGGCAGATGCTCGAAGAGGAGGGCATCCCCACAACCGTCTTCCGGATTCCGGCCAATTTCCCTCCCGTCGAGTCTCCTGGCCGTTCATTCTCGGGCATGGGTACACCTGATATTCGTGGAACATCGGGGACGTTCTCCTTTTATACGGATGATCCGGGAAGGGAAGCGGGTGAGGTCTCCGGTGGGGAGATCTTCCGAGTCGCGGTGGAAGATTTCCATGTCAGTTCCCGACTGGTCGGGCCTGAGAACACGTTTCGGAAGCTCCCTTCGGATGAAGAAGGGGAGGGACCGTCTCACCCCAAGATGCAGGTCGGGTTCGACGTCTATGTTGACCCGGATGAGGCGGTCGCGAAGTTCGTGGTCCAGGACGATGAGTTCATCCTGAAGGAGGGGGAGTGGAGTGACTGGGTGCGGGTTGATTTTGAAGCGCTTCCCTATGTCGTTGGGGTCAGCGCAATCGGTCGTTTCTATCTTCAGCAGGTCCGGCCCTATTTCAAGCTTTATTTGAGCCCTCTTCAGATCAGTCCTGAAGACCCGGCGATGCCCCTTTCGACGCCGGAGGACTGGGCGGAGGAACTGTTTGGTGAACTCGGAAACTTCTATACCCAGGAACTCCCCGAAGATACGAAGGCTTACTCTGCCGGAATCTTCTCGGGCCAGGAATTCTGGGAGCAGTCCCAGTTCGTCTATCGAGAGAACCGCCGAATCATGGAACGGTTGTTCGACGAGTATGAGGAAGGTCTGCTGTTCTTCTACTTTTCGAGTGTTGATCAGGGCTGCCACATGTTGTGGCGGGACCGGGATCCAGAACACCCTTATCATCCGGATGACCTGGGTCTGAAGGATGCGATTCGGACTCTCTACCAGGAGATCGACGATTCTCTTGGATATGTTATGGACCGAATCGATGAGGACACCATTCTCATCGTGATGTCAGACCATGGCTTTGCTCCCTTCTACTGGGGCGTCAATCTCAACTCCTGGCTGTTGCACAACGGCTATGCCGCTCTACTGAATCCTCGTGACCGGGATGACTCGTTCTTTCTTAACGTGGACTGGAATCGAACACGGGCTTATGCCCTGGGTCTCAACGGGATCTACCTCAATCTGAAGGGGCGTGAACGCCAGGGGATGGTCGACCCCGGAGAGAGCTACGAGCGTCTTCTGAGTGTCTTGGAGCGGGATCTACTGAATATGGTGGACCCGCGAACCGGCCGTAAGCCTGTTAGCCTGGTGACCCGGCCGAGTCGAGATTTCGCCGGCTCGCTCAACGCTTCGGGGCCCGATTTGATCGTTGGCTACAGTTGGGGGTACCGGAGTTCGTGGGAGAGTCCTCTGGGTGCCTATCCGCTGGATGTCTTCATCGACAACGCTGATCCGTGGAGTGGGGACCACAGTATGGACAGTCGAGAAGTCCCGGGGGTTTTGCTGACCAATCTCAAGATCACGACCGATCGACCCGCGCTGACAGATCTAACCGTCGGGGTCCTGGATGAATTCGGGATCGCTCCACTACCTGAGATGATCGGGGAAGACTGCCTCGGAAGATGAAAGACCGCCCGCGGAAGCTCTTCAATCCTCACTTCCTACTGCTCTGGCAGGGGCAGTTCGTAAGCCAGATCGGCACTCAGGCCTTCGTGATCGCCATGATGTACTGGACCATGGAGGCCACGGGTTCGGCAACGTTGATGGGTGTCCTGATGATGTTGTCGATGCTGCCGGGTATCCTGCTGGCTCCGCTGGGAGGGGCGGTTGCGGACCGGTTCTCGAGGAAGTTCATTATCATCGTTTCAGATCTGATCGCGGGAGTGGGCGTGGTGGCTGTTGCGCTCCTCTTCTATCACGCCTCAGAGCACACCAATCTGCTCTTGACGGGCCTCGTTCTGATCGCGGTGACCAACGGCGTCATTCAGGCGTTTTTCCGGCCGGCAATTCTGGCGGCGATTCCAGACCTGGTTCCCACTGAGAAGGTGACCGCTGCGAATTCGATGAACCAGTTCTCGTTCCAGTTCTCATCTGTCCTGGGCCAGAGTACCGGCGGTGTTCTGTATGCATTCCTGGGCGCACCCCTCCTATTCCTGATCGATGGACTCACTTTTCTCTTCTCCGGGATCAGCGAATCCTTTATCCGGATTCCACAGCATCGGGTTGAGCGCGCCGAGGGTCTCAGCAGTACACTTTCTTCGCTGCACCGGGAATTGATTGAAGGGTTGCGCTATGTCTGGCACTGGAAGGGTATGCGGGACTTTATGCTGCTGGTCAGCCTGGTGCATTTTTTCGCAATGCCGTTCATTGTGCTGATGCCTTTCTTTGTCGAGACCCGTCTGGGCGGAGGGTCGGACTGGTACGGATACCTGATGGCCGGTTTCAGCGGAGGTTCGATCATCGGCTACGCTTCGGCCGCGGCATTCACCCCGTCACCCAGGTACAGGAGTCTTGTTCTGCTCGGATTCCTGGCCGCCGGTGGCTCCCTGTTTGGCGTTCTCGGGTTTATCGAGGTGCGTATCCTGGCCCTGTTGACCATCATCCTGGCAGGAGCGTTCCTGGGGGTCTTCAGCATCAATGTGATGACGGTGTTCCAGGTGGCCACGCGAGGCGAATTGAGGGGACGGGTGATGGGTTTGGTCATGACATTGACGAACGCTGCCTCGCCCCTGGGGATGGTTGTCGGGGGGATCCTGGGAGATCTGAGCGGCAAGAACATCCCCCTGATTTACGGGATCTGCAGTGCCATGATCGTTGCCGTTGTCTTCCTGGTTGGCTTCAGACCCTCGGTCCGGGAATACCTCACCTTTGATCCCCGCCGTCCCGACCTTGCAAGCGGGGCTTCCGGTCAAAGCAACCTTGAGACTCACTCTTGACGTGAGTCCTTTCTGGCCTTAGCGTGTTGCACCAGACATGTTAAGTGACTTTCGGAAACGGATTCGACAGATTGGGCCGGCCTTCATCCTCGCAGCTGTTGTCTTAGGGCCGGGAAGTGTCACTCTGGCGACGATCGCCGGCAGCCGCTATGGCTATCAGCTGTTGTGGGTTCCCGTCGTCTCAACTGTATTCATGGTTGTCTTCACCGTCATGGCGGCGAGAATCGCCCTGGTGAGCCGCCAGAGTCTCTTCGATGTCGCTCGACGAAAGTACGGGGCGACGATTGCGACCTGGGGTGGCGTTTTTGGATTCCTTTCGATCCTGGCCTTTCAGGCGGGCAACAGCGCAGCGGTCGGCTTTGCTGGGAACGCGCTTTTTGGGATGGATGCGCGTCTCTGGTCGATTGGCTTCCTGTTTCCGGCGTTGGCCCTGCTCTTTCTCCCTGACCTCTACCGGAAGCTCGAGATCCTGGTAAAGGTAGTGATCGGGTTGATGATAGTCGGGTTTGCCGGCACTCTCGTGACAGTTGGGATCGACTTTTCCGGGGCCTTTCGGGGGCTGGTTCCGTCGTTCCCGGACAATGATGCGGTCTTTCTCAGTCTTGGTATGGCAGCGACGACCTTTTCAATTGCCGCTGCAGCCTACCAGTCTTACCTGATGAAGGAAAAGCGATGGGGGCCTGACGAGCTTTCTACCGAGGGTCTCGACAGTCTTGTCGGGATTGGGATTCTGGGCGGAATCTCGGTCGTCATTCTGCTGGTCAGTGCTGGGGTCATACGTCAGGTTGCTGAGCCGGTCTTTGACGCGCAGACCATGGCACGCCAATTGGAACCGGTCGCGGGGCCGGCTGCGTTTATTCTATTTACTGTCGGATTCTTCTTTGCCGGCTTCTCCTCACTGGTTGTGAATCCCCTGGTGGGAGCCACATTGCTCGTGGATGGAATCGGCAGGGAACCCGATTTGAAGAATAGACCGCTCCGGCTTTCCGCAGCTGGAATCCTGATTTTCGGAACCTTTGTGGCGGTTCTTTTCGGGGGGACCCCGATTGAGTTGCTTCGGGTTGCCCAGGCGCTGGCGGTTGTCGCGTTTCCTGTACTCGGATTCCTGGTCTGGAGGCTTTCGGCCGATCGGAAGATCATGGGAGAGAATGCCAATTCACTGGGTCTCAACATCCTTGCCGGCCTGGGCTATTTGACCGTTCTGGGGATCGCTCTGAGTTACGTACGCCAGATCCTCTCCTGGATTTGGTGAATTCCCGTGCTGTAACCCTGAGATCTGACCGCCGTGATTCCTGAGCACTGGGGAGGTTCGGGACCATGTGCTAAGCTTTCGCTAGCAACCACGGGCAATGGTGTCATGACCCGGAGAGGAGACTATGAACAAGAGCAAACTCTCATTCTTTGAAACGGTTCTGGCTTTCTTTGACGAGGCTTCGAAGTACACGGAATACCCGGTTGGCTTACTTGATCAGATCAAGTACTGCAACAGTGTCTACAAGATGAGTTTTCCGGTGAAGCATCGAGACGGGCAGTACGAGATTCTACAGGCCTACCGGGTGGAGCACAGTCACCACAAGCTTCCCGTCAAAGGCGGCATCCGCTACAGCGAAATGGTCAACGAAGATGAAGTCAAGGCCTTGGCAGCATTGATGACGTACAAGTGCGCCGTGGTTGACTTGCCCTTTGGCGGGGCAAAAGGGGGCGTGAGGATCGAGCCCAGGAAATACACGGCTGAGCAACTCGAGCGGATTACGAGGCGTTACACCGCAGAACTGGTCAAGAAGAACTTTATCGGCCCGGGAGTCGATGTTCCAGCGCCTGATTATGGGACCGGTGCCCGGGAAATGGCCTGGATGGTCGATACCTATTCCGCTTTGAACCCCGGACAGATCGATGCCCTTGGTTGCGTCACCGGAAAGCCGGTCCAGCAGGGAGGTATTCGAGGTCGGTCCGAGGCAACAGGGCGAGGGGTCTTTTACGGACTTCGGCATGGACTGTCCTATGCCGATGACATGAAGAAGCTGGGTTTGACCACTGGGATTGAAGGTAAAACGGTAGTGATCCAGGGACTTGGAAATGTCGGGTTCTACGCCGCACAGTCCTTCCACAACGCAGGAGCGAAGGTGATTGCAATTGCCGAGTACGACGGGGCGATCTACTCGGCGAAAGGTTTGGATCCTGACAAGGTTCAAGCCCACCGTCGGGAAACGGGTTCGATCCTGGACTTTCCCGGTTCCCACAGCCTGGATCGTAGCAGCGATGCCCTCGAGTGTGAGTGCGATATTCTTATTCCAGCAGCCTTGGAGCATCAGATCACCGCGGAAAATGCTCCTCGGATCGAAGCAAGGATTGTGGGTGAAGCAGCCAACGGCCCGACTACCGCAGAGGGTGAGGCGATTCTGAAAAAGAAGGGGGTCCTGGTGGTCCCCGATATGTATCTGAATGCGGGTGGGGTCACGGTCTCCTATTTTGAGTGGCTGAAGAACCTGAGCCATGTCCGTTTTGGCCGTATGAGCAAGCGTTTCGAAGAGGCTTCGAATCTTGCCCTGGTCAACACGGTCGAACGTCTGACCGGACAGATTCTGTCTCCGGAAGAGAAGAAGCTTGTCGTCCACGGAGCCGACGAAATAGATCTCGTCAACTCGGGCCTGGAAGATACGATGATCAATTCATATGACGAGATCCGGAACATCTACAAGACAACCGATGGGGTGGATAGTCTGAGGGTCGCAGCCTTTATTCTTGCAATCAACCGCATTGGAGTCTCTTATATGCAGCTGGGCATCTTCCCCTAGGAAGGTGCTGGCGCGATCTCTGGCCGGACGTGCAAGTCAGTAAAAAGCCAAGGTTTCAAGTCAGTACCGCCGAAGAGGTCCTCCGAGCCCGCTTCGGAGTGCTCCCGGAATTCGTCGAGGAGTTGCCTAGCGAGCGAGACCAGAACTTTGAGGTCCGCGATCGGGATGGAACGGCCTACGTTCTTAAGATTGCGCATCCCGATGAAGCGGTCGAAGTGCTGGATTTCCAGAACAAGGTTCTCTCCTGCCTGGCCGGCTCCCCTCAGGCATCTGTTTATCCCCGTGTGATCTCTGCAGGCAATGAAGAACTCGTACCCTTTGAGAGTGGGAGTTCACACCACTGGCTGCGATTGTTGACCTTTGTCGAGGGAGTGCCGCTCGGCCAGGCGGATCCTGAAGACCTGAGTCTGTGGACCCGGTTGGGCGAAAGGCTGGCTCAACTGGATCGGAGCCTGGAAACCTTTCAGCATCCCCAGATGGACCGGTATCTCTATTGGGATTCCAAGCATGCCCCTCAAACGGTTTCGGCGAATTGTGACTACGTCGAGTCTCGCCCTGACCGGGAACTCCTACGGGCCGGTGCCTCTCGATTTGAAGAACTGCTCGGGCTGTATTCTGGCCAGTTGCGAGAAAGTGTCATCCACAATGACGCTAATGATTTGAATCTTCTCGTCAACCGGGCTTCCTCTCCCGACCAGATTGTCGGAATCATTGACTTCGGTGATATCGTTCGGACTTACACGGTCTGTGAGATCGCGAATGCAGGGGCCTATGCGATGATGAGGAAGGGGAACCCGATCCAGGTGGCGCGACACCTGATTCAGGGATACCATTCAACGTTTCGGTTGACGGACTTGGAGTTCGAAGTCCTTTATGAGTTTATTGTGGCCCGTCTCTGCCTGAGTGTTTCGAACGCTGCGCGGCAGAAGAAGCTGGCTCCGGAAAACCTTTATCTGACGGTATCGGAATCACCGGCCTGGGAGCTCTTGCGGGAGATGACGGATCTTGGAAGGGACCGATTTCTTGCAGGGGTCTGACCTGAATGAAGCGGAGGGAAAGGTGACTGGAAGGAATCACGCTCGCATACTCAGTGCGCGGAAGGATTTGATCGGTAAGTCATTGAGCCTTTCCTACCGGGAACCTCTCTTGATTGTTCGCGGTGAAGGACAGTATCTGTACGACGAGCGGGGGAGGGCCTATCTCGACTGTGTCAACAATGTCTGCCATGTGGGGCATTGCCATCCCCGGGTCGTCGAGGCTGCTTCTCGCCAGATGGCGCAGCTCAATACCAACACGCGCTACCTGCACCCCAATATCATCGACTTTGCTGAAAGGTTGACCAGTTGTCTGCCTGCACCCCTGGAGGTTTGTTTCTTTGTCAATTCGGGGAGTGAGGCGAATGATCTGGCCTTGAGGCTGGCGCGGACCTTCACTGGTGAGCGTGACGTTTTCGTGATCGACCATGCCTATCACGGGCACACCGGTGATCTGATCGAGATCAGCCCCTACAAGTACAACGGTCCCGGAGGGCCTGGTCCGTCGGTCTTTACTCACCAGTTGAGTATTCCGGATGGATACCGGGGCCGGTATCGCTGGGGAGAACCTGAACTGGGGCTTCTCTATGCCCGTGAAGTTGGCGAGAAGACAGCGAAACTGGCGGCCGATGGGAGGCGACCGGCCTGCTTCATTGCTGAGTCGATCGTAGGCTGCGGCGGTCAGGTGGTGCTACCCTCCGGGTATCTGGCAGCCGCTTTTGAGCCGGTACGTCAGTCTGGTGGAGTCTGCATTGTCGATGAAGTCCAGGTCGGGTTTGGCCGGGTGGGGAGTCATTTCTGGGGATTCGAGACCCAGGCAGTGGTTCCCGATATTGTGACCATGGGAAAACCGATCGGCAACGGTCATCCCCTGGCGGCTGTCGTCACGACCCGTGAAATTGCCGATGCCTTCGCCAACGGGATGGAGTATTTCAACACCTTCGGGGGGAATCCGGTGTCCTGCGCCGTTGGCCTGGCCGTACTCGAGGTGCTGGAAATGGAAGGGCTGCAGCAGCACGCCTTCGAGGTCGGTGAGCATTTTAAGAAGGAACTGGGAGAATTGCAGAAGAGGCATTCCCTCATTGGGGATGTCCGGGGCCTGGGTCTTTTTCTCGGCGTTGAGCTGGTCCGCAACCGGGAATCTCTGGAACCCGCTGGCCCCGAGACCGGACAGGTGGTGGAACTCATGAAGGAGCGGGGGATACTCCTCAGCACCGATGGCCCGTATCATAATGTCATCAAGATTAAGCCTCCTCTCGTCTTCAGTCGCGACGATGTCGCTTCTGTGGTCGAGAATTTGGACGAAGTACTGGGCAGGATGTAGGTTCAGTGCACTGGGTGTTACGGAGAGTAAGGGAGAAGTTCGATGGAGTTTGAGAAGTTAGGATCGTTCTATTTAGGAAAGCATTATGACGTAGAGAGCGGAACCCTACTCGATCAGCTGTTGATGTACGATGCGAGGGACCTCACGACGCATGCCGTCTGTGTGGGAATGACGGGAAGTGGAAAGACCGGCCTTTGTATTGACTTGCTCGAAGAGGCGGCTATCGATCGCGTCCCTTCAATCATCATCGATCCCAAGGGGGATATCACCAACCTTCTGCTCCAGTTTCCGGAACTGAGGCCTGAGGATTTCCGGCCCTGGATCAACAGTGATGATGCCCGGCGCAAGGGGCAGAGTATGGACCAGTTCGCCTCGAGTCAGGCAGAGTTGTGGCGGAATGGCCTGGCACAGTGGGGACAGGACGGTGGACGAATCCGGAATCTGGCTGAATCGGCGGATTTCAGGATTTACACCCCTGGGAGCGATGCCGGGATCGGTGTGTCCCTGCTGCAATCCTTCGCCGCCCCCTTACTCGACTGGGGGAGTGATGCCGAGGTGATTCGTGAGCGGATCCAGGGAACGGTCAGTGCTCTACTGGGTTTGATCGGAGTGGATGCCGATCCCGTCAAATCGCGGGAACATATCCTGTTGTCCAATATCTTCGAACACTACTGGAAGAATGGAGAGGACCTGGATCTCCGAAAGCTCATCCTCTCGATTCAGACCCCGCCGATGCGGCAGCTGGGTGTGTTTGAGGTTGACACATTCTTTCCACCCAATGATCGCTTTGGATTGGCGATGACACTGAACAGCCTGATCGCCTAACCGTCATTTGCCTCCTGGTTGGAAGGAGAGCCGCTGGATGTGCCCACTTTCCTTGCTTCAGATTCTGGTAAGCCGCGGCATTCGATCTTCTATCTGGCCCACTTGAATGAAAGTGAGCGGGTCTTTTTTGTCACCATGCTGTTGAACCAGGTCATCAGCTGGATGCGTGCACAGCCGGGAACGACCAGTCTCCGGGCGATCGTCTACATGGATGAGATTTTCGGTTTTTTCCCGCCGGTGGCCAATCCACCGAGCAAGCGTCCGATGCTGACCCTGCTGAAGCAGGCGCGAGCCTATGGTGTCGGATTGCTACTGGCGACGCAGAACACGATCGATCTCGATTACAAGGCCCTGACGAATGCGGGAACCTGGTTCATCGGTCGGCTTCAGACCGACCGGGATAAGGCGCGCGTTCTCGACGGGTTACAGAGTGCCTCCGGAGGAGGGATGGACCGGGGGGAACTCGATCGATTGATTTCGAACCTGGGGAAGCGGGTGTTTCTGCTCCACAACGTCAACGAAGATGCTCCGGCGACATTTCAGACGCGATGGGCGATGAGTTACCTGAGAGGTCCGCTGACGCGGCAGCAGATTGGCGAACTGATGAAGGATCGAGTCGAGAGTGGGAGAACTCTGACTGACGCCCCAGCTCCGGTTGTTCAGCCAGTAGCCGCTGTGACTCCGGCTGAGGCAACCGCCCTGGACAGGTATTCGGATACCCCGCCCAACCTGGGCCCTTCGATACGACAGGTGTACTTTCCCGTTCGGAAGCCTGCGGCCTCGGCCTTACTGGACAGGGAGTCTCGCCATGCGGGGTCGACAGCCGGACTGAATCCAACACTGATTTATCGATCGGCAGCTTACGCGACGGGTCGGGTTCATTTTGTCGATCGTCGCAAGAGGATTGAAGAATGCCAGGAACTTCGGTTACTGGTGGAGTTGCCAACGGAAAGCCGCCTGGTCGCTTGGGATGAGGCGACGGAATTGGATCGGTCGGTGGCGGAGCAGTATGCCCCGGGGCCCGAAGCGTTTTTTGATGAATTGCCCGAGATGGCCAATGAAGCCAAAGAATGGGGCGCATTGGAAAAGGATCTGGCCGATCACCTCTATCGCAGTCGGAGCCTGCTCCTGCTCTATAGCCCGGTTCTCAAGGAATACTCCCAGGTTGGAGAGAACGAGCGCGATTTTCGCCTGCGGCTGTCCCAGTTGGCGCGTGAGGAAAGGGATGACGAGGTCGACAAGCTCAATGACAAATACGAGCGGAGGCTTCAGAAGCTGCAGGATCAGCTGAAGCGGGCGGAGTTGGCTCTTCTGAAGAAGGAGGAGACAGCCGAGGCGCGCAACCGCGAGCTTCTGGTATCGGTGGGGGAATCGGTTCTCGGGATGTTTCTGGGAAGGAGATCCCTCCGGGGGGCCTCCTCGTCACTGGGCAAGTATCGGATGAAGTCGACGGCGAAGATCGCCGTTCAGGAAGCTGAAGAGAAGGTCGAAGCCATTCAGCGCGAAGTCGAAGCCCTGGAAGGCGAACTCAAAGAGCAGGTTGCCGAAATCACGACTCGCTGGGACGAGGTGCTTTCTCAGTTTGACCAGGTCCCCATCTCTCCGCGGCGAAGTGATGTCGAGGTGGATGCTGTCGCGTTGGCCTGGGTTCCCTACTGGATGCTTTCTGCGGAGGGCTCTACCGGACGCGAGGAGATCGTTCCCGCTTTCTGAAGCAGGACCGGCCATCTCAGGCGTCAGAGCCGCTATCTACTCCGAGAGCAGGATAACGACCGCGATGACCGTCAGGATGGCGAGGATCAGCAGGAAAATCTTCCAGAAGCTCTTCGGATACTCGCCGGCTATGCTGCCGGTGTATCCATTGACGAGTACCTGGAACGTCTTTGGACCGTAGTTGTAGGTCAGCAGCCACACCGGCGTCAGAATGTGTTTGAAAGTCTGACGGGAGAAGGTGGGCGAGATCTGCAGGTTGCGGTGAGTATCGCCGGGAACTTCTGATGCGCACATCCGGTAGAGGGACTGTTCCATCCGCTGGCGGGATTGTTCGGCTGCTTCAATCAGCACCACCTGATAGTGTTCGACCACAAATCCTGACAGGTAGGAAGTATCGTAGGGGACGAGTTCCTCGGTGGGAAAAGGCTCGATCTGGGCCAGTAACCGAGTGTCGACTCCGCGAGTCCCGGGGATCGGTTGGTCATCGAAGAAGTGTTGCACACGTCCGGCACTCGGCTGCCACCGTGTATGCCGGACCTGGCGTGTCTTCGTTTGACCGTTCGAGTCCTTGTAACTTTCGGTCGTGTAGTAGTAATACCCCGATTCGGCAGTCCACGGGCAGTCTGCGTCGGCATCAAAGGTCCAATAGGGCAGGTAGACTCCTCTGACTGTGTCCACGAGGGCTTTGCTCTTCAGTTTTCCCGGCGCAAACCACTTAGAGGCATACCATTTGCGGATCTCGTCACGGACCATGGTTTGACTGACCTTGAACTGCAGCAGCGATTCCGGTCGAATCGGTGCCTTGATTTCTTCGTAGTCAACCAAAGCGGGAGATCCGCAGAATTCGCAGTTCTGGCCGACCCGTTCCGGATCAAAGACTGAGACGGCATTGCAGCTCTGGCAGCGCACGGTCTTCTTGTCGGCCTTCCAGCCGCGGAGTTCGTCTGACATCTCCCGCAGGGTGGCTACCAGCGGAATTTCACGGATCTCTCCCGTCGCCGCGTCCACTTCGAAGGGGCTGACCGTATGACAGTAGGGACAGACCAGTTGCTGCTTCTCAGGATGCCATTCCGCCTGTGCTCCGCAGGCAACACAAGAATGTTTCTCGAGTGCGGTGTATTCGCTCATCGTTTTGGAGAGGTCTGCTCAGGTACAGCCGTCAGTCAGCCAGGAAAGCATCCACCGCAGTGCGTTTGATGCGATAACTCGACCCGATTTTCTTCGCCTGCAGTTCACCTGATTCGATCACGGCAATGACATCGGTCTCCGAGACGCCGAGCAGCTCGGCGACCTGGCCGGGTGACAAGAGGTCCGGAAGGGCTGCCGCAGCTGCGGGAGTCCCA
This sequence comes from Acidobacteriota bacterium, assembly GCA_020350445.1. Classification (GTDB taxonomy): domain Bacteria; phylum Acidobacteriota; class UBA6911; order RPQK01; family JAPXNP01. The sequence goes on from CP070717.1 coordinate 4,601,905, forward strand.
CCGGCACCGACGGCCGGCTGTGCTGGAGTCCCACCCAGGAGTCCACCCCCCTGCTGCTGCATGATCTGCTGGGCAACAGCCATTCCAACTGCGAGCTCCGTGGCCATTCCACCGGCGCCGCCACCGCCCGTTTCGAGACCTTCAGCCAACTGGAATTTGACGTAATCGTTGAGGTTTCCAACAGCGGCCATACTCGAGCGCTTGTCGATCGCTTCTTCAACCTCGGGCGGTACCGAGACGTTTTCGACAATGAAGCTCGAGATGTAAAGGCCATACTTGGCTCCGACGACAGGGTTGATCAGGGGGAGCAGGGCATCTCCCAACTCGGTGAACCGGGTAGCGATATCGAGTGCGGGGATGTTTGATGAAGCCAGGGCATCACTGAAGATGCTGACGATTCGTGACTTCATTGTCTCGCTGAACTCGTCCAGCCGGAAGTTATGATCCGAACCGGCGACCTCTTTGAGAAAGAGCTTGGGGTCGACAATTTTGAAATCGTAGGTGCCGAACGCGCGCAATCGGACGATGCCGAAATCCTGGTCCCGGGCCATGATCGGATTTGAGGTGCCCCATTTGTTCCCGGTGAACAGTCTTGTATTCAGATAGTAGACATCAGCTTTGAACGGGGACTCGAGACCATACTTCCATGATTTCAGACGGGTCAGGATCGGGATGTTATCGGTCGTCAGTGTATGCTTGCCGGGTCCAAACGTGTCCCCAAACTCTCCCAGGTAGACAAACTGTACGGTCTGCGATTCCCGGACGATCAACTGGGCCCCATTCTTGATCGCCTTGTCCTCATCCGGGAAGCGGAAGGAAAGAGTGTCACGGGAGTCGTCCGTCCACTCAATGATCTCTAACAGTTCGCCTTTAAGAAATTCCCAGATTGCCATGTCCTATCTCCTCATTCAGATCAGATGCAACTGCCCTCTATTCTAACTGACACCCAGAAGCCCCACCCAGGCCCCTGTCAGACAAGTCGACAGGGTGCCGGCGACAATTGAACGAAATCCCAGGCCGACAATCTCGTCGCGCCTCTCGGGAGCCATCGTCCCGAGGCCGCCGATCATGATGCCCAAGCTCCCGGGGTTTGCGAAACCACACATAGCGTAGATCATAATGAGCCGGCTCTTCTCACTCAAGGCGCCCGGCTGGAGCTGACTCATATCCAGATAAGCCACCAATTCATTGACGATCGTCTTCGTCCCCATCAGTGAGCCGGCGACCATCGCCTCACTGGATGGTACACCCATCAGCCAGACAATCGGAAACATGATCAATCCCATGATCCGCTGCAACGTTAGCGGGCTGCCGCCCCACTCGGGCAGCAAGGCCAGCATCAGGTTCGCGAGATGCACCAACGCAACGAGTACGATGAGCATGGCGACGATATTCAACAGGAGTTGAACGCCTCGAACTGTCCCTTTGGTGATGGCGTCCATCGCATTGTGGATCTCTTCGGGTGCAACCAGTTTACCTGGAGTCGGATCGCCAATCTGGGGAATCATGATCTTCGAAATCACGACAGCGGCCGGGGCATTCAGGATTGATGCGGTGAGAATATGGCCCAGAACATTTGGGACCGCTTCGGAGAGCAAGCTTGCGTAAAGCACCATCACGGTTCCGGCGATGGTTGCCATGCCACAGGTCATGATCGTGAATAACTCGCTGCGGGTCAGGCTGGCAAGGTACGGCCGAATGAACAGGGGCGATTCAACCATCCCCATAAAGATGTTGGCTCCGACCCCCACGCCCTCGGCGCCTCCGATCTTTAGCGTCCGCTCCAGGGCCTTGGAGAAGAATGTGACAACGACCGGCAGGATGCGCCAGTAGAAGAGCAGGGTCGTCAGGGCACTGATCAGAAGCAGAAGGGGCAGGGCGCGAAAGGCGAGCACATAGCTTGCGGCCGGGGTGATCGTTTCGAAAGGAGCCGTCGCTCCGCCAAGATAGCCAAAAACGAAGGCCGTGCCTGCCTGGGTCGATTCCTCAAGAGACAGTATGAGCCGATTCAGAGCGAGAAAGAGCTCTCGAGAGACAGGAATCTTCAGCAGAATCAGTGCCAGGAGGAGCTGTAACCCCAGGCCTGCCATCACCAAGCGGAAGGAAACCTTGCGGCGAGATTCGCTCAGGGCCCAGGCAATGAGGAGGAATACGGCTAGTCCGGCTGCGCTTTGAATCAACATCTCTTAATCTTGGGCCGGCCTAACTCTCAGGCTCGATGTACTTCCGAAAGAGAGGGAGTAGGACTTCTGCTTTCCTGTCGTGGTCTCCGTAGAACTGGATGCCAAACAGTCCTCCTTCCTCATGCCGGTAGATGACGTGTGCCTTGAGCGAAATGAGTTCTTCATCATTCGTGAAGGTGACAACGACATCTGAACCTTCCTCAAGGGATGCCGTGGGTTCTGCCACGCAAGCCCCATCGAAGGAAATATCGACTGCGTCGACAGTCAAGCGTCCAGCTTCATCTTCAAACTCACAGGGGAGGGAACACTCCCAACGGTGGTATCTTCTTTTCTCAGCCAATCTGATTTGCTCCGATCGGATTGTCTCACAACCCTCTGCGACTGGAAGGCAAACTTTTTGAAGGAAAGGAGTCTATCCAGGACTGCCGGGACCAGGAGATAAAACAGAAGAGGCCGACACCCGCTGCGGAAGCGGTCTGCCGGCCCTTCTAAGCCCGTTCGGAACAGACTATCCCTTCAGCTTCATTGCAACCGGATCCCATTCGACGATGCGGTTTTCGAGGAAGCAGACGTTGGCCAGAACTGCAGGTGCTGCGGCCCGGAGCCCGAATTCGACGTCTTCGACGACCTTCCCCTGGCCGCGGATCGCGTTGAAGAAGATACGGAAGTGGTCAATTCGGCTGTCATAGCCATCGGGAGCAGCAAACTCGAGGTCTCCTCCGACCTTGTCGAGATGCGGCGCTGTCTCACCGACATGGGTCTTCCTGTATTCCGCAATCCAGGCATCCCGCTGGGGTTCGGAGAAGGTACGGACTGAATTGTATCCGTAGACCAGTTCATCGAATCCGGCCGAAGTGGGAACATTGCGGCGGACGCGAATCGAGTTCTCTCCGATCGACATGATTCCCTCATTTCCGATCAGATCGAATGTGGCACCATGTCCACCATCGGCGAAGTTCGCACCGAGCTGGAGAGTGAACGCGGGGTGGTGGGCTGATTTCGGATACTCATAGAGACCCAGGATCAGGTCGGGAGCTTCCCGATTCTCAGTCCAGAAGCGGATACCGCCGGTAGCCATGGCCTTCGTCGGGCCGAGCGAGCTGATGATGTAATGCAGCGCGGAGAAACGGTGAACATACATGTCTCCGGCAACACCGGTCCCGTAATCCCAGTACTTTCTCCAGCGGAAGAATCGATCGGAATCGTAAGGCTTCTTCGAAGCGCTTCCCTGGAAGCTGTCCCAGTCAATCGTCTCGGGGGAGGCATCCAGCGGAATCGAATACTGCCACGCTCCAAGGGCGGAGTTACGGCTAATGAGGATGTCCGCCATGTTGAGGTCTCCGATCACACCCTGTTCGAAGAGTTCCTTGGCCTTTTCGCAGACGATGGAACTGACGGTCTGGCTTCCAACCTGAAGTACCTGATTGGTCTTCTTCTGGGCAGCGATCAGGTCGGCACCCTGATCGATCTTCTGGACCATCGGCTTTTCGAGGTAGACAGCCTTGCCGGCTTCCATCGCTTCAATTCCCATCTGCTGATGCCAGTGGTCAGGCGTCGCGACGATTACCGCATCGATGTCGGGGCGTGCGAGGATCTCTTTGTAGTTCTTGGTCGTTGCGACGTGACTTCCAAAAACCTCTTTGGTTCGCGCGAGACGACCATCGTAGCAATCAGCCGCTGCGACGAGTTCGACGCCAGGAACCTTCAGCGCCGTCTGGGTATCTTCAAAGCCGATGATCCCCATTCCGATAGTAGCGATTTGAATGCGATCGTTGGCAGAGACTCCTTGAGCCAGCGCTGACGATCTCAGACTGAGAATCGTTGGAGCTGCCGAAGCAGCCATCGTCGTCGAAGCCGCAAGCTTCAGGAAGTCCCGGCGCGATGATTGACTTGAATTCTTCATAACCTAACTCCTCAAGAGGTGCTTTGATAGTTTAAGTGGGCCAAGAAGAACCCAACCCACCCGAGTAACCGGAAACCTAAATCCCCGCTCAATTCTCGCTGATCAAAATCAATTCCGTCAATCCGTCATTCTCTTCGGTTGACCAGAGCAGCGAATTGAAGCTGTCGAAAATTCTATTCTCCGGTTCGGTATCAGAGGAAGATTGGCCGCGGAAAGAGCTTGACGCAAGCCAGGTAGATCAATTGGATAGTGAGTTGTGATGCCGAAACTGTGAGCACAATGTTCAAATCTGAAAAGAAAGTGCAAAAAACAACAAATTCACTTGACAGGTAACGACCGAAAGCGCGATAATTCCAATCAGCCGATCACCATAAGGCCGAGAGATTTGTCCTCCTGTTTAATTGATCTCTCGGCCGCCCTTTTTTAAGGGCTTTTTTTTTGCCCTCCTGAACTTCAATCGATCCCATGGTAATCTCTGCTTCTTAAATTGGGAGAGGATTGTTCTATGCGCAAAATCTTGGTCTTGGGATGGGGTCTCTTACTGGGCTGTCAGTCTGCACCGCAACCGGTCGCAGATTACATTTTGGAGGTCGATTCAGGGAGGTTCGATAGGGTCGACGCGGTCGTCTCCGTTGAATTCGAAGGCATCTCCGGTCCGGTCCATCTATTTGAAGTGACCCAGGGCTTGCGTCGGCCAACCCCTGTTCAGATTGAGGTGGGGACGCCGAATCGGCTCTACTTCGTATTGACCGATGAAACCCCCAGGGAGACAGTCCGGCGGTTTGAGCTGTTTGTCGGGGGCGAGAACAGCGATAAGAGTTCAAGCAAGTTGTCGATGCTCAATGAGGAAGGCAAGTATCTCGAGCTTCGTCTTTCCGATGCCCCCGTCCTGAGGTACAACTACGGAACAGTCGAACCGCCTGATCCATCCACTCCGAAAATACAAGCCCGAAATGCCTACATCCATCCGGTTTGGACTCCTCGTGGAATTGTCGTAACGGATGATTTCAATCCAGATCATTTGCACCAGAGAGGGATCTGGAATGCCTGGGTGAAGACAGAGTTTGAAGGCCGGCATCCCGATTTCTGGAATCTGGGAGATGGAACGGGTACGGTCCGGTTCGAAGCCTTTGATGCCCAGGAGGTGGGACCGGTCTTTTCTCGACTGAAGATCCGGCACCGTCATGTCGATCTTTCGGCCCCGGAAGGGGAGAAGGCTGTCCTATCCGAGATCTGGACTCTCCGTCTATATTCCGTTGGCGGGAAGTTCAGGGGGTTTTACCTGATGGATCTCGAGTCGGTACAGACCGTGGTCGCTGACAGTCCATTAACGCTGAGTGAGTACCATTATGGAGGGATGGCCTTTCGGGGTGCCCGGGAATGGACGCCTGACGTGGCCTGGTTTCTGACCTCGGAGGGCAAGGAGCGAATCGAGGGAGATGATTCCCGGGCGGACTGGATTATCATCGGTGGGGCTTCGGAGGAAGCAGCTCAGGGGACGGCCATTCTCAGTGACCCTGAGAATCTGAGAAGTCCTCAGCCCCTGCGGATTCATCCTGAAATGCCCTACACGGCCTTCTCGCCGGTGCGGTTGGGGAAGATTGAACTTGAGCCGGGAGATCGCATCGAATCACGTTACCGGTACATCTTCTTTGATGGGAAACCAGGAATCTCCGAGGTGAGTCCCTATTGGTCTGATTTCGTGGAGCCACCTGTTGTGACGATCACTCCCAACACGGTGAATTAGGCGAGGCCGGTCTCGCTGGATCTCGCTTCGCTACTCTCCCGCGTCGGAAAAGCCTGGTAGGCCAGCAGGCCAAGAAGGGCTGAACTCAGTGCCGGCGGGAGCAGGATCCCGTAGGGTTCAAGTAGCGGTTCGAGGAAGGCTTCCCAGCTGAACACGAAATGGAGCCCCCAGCTCGCGCAGCCGACAATCATGCTGGCCATCGCCGATCCCTGCCCTTTAGAAGCACTGTAGATTCCCAAGGTCAGAGGCACAAGGAGACCGACCAGGGTCAGTGCATAGGCCTCTTCGAGCAGGCTGTACGCGTTGTGACCCAGGAAGGCGGTAACCACGCTGGCCGCACTGACCCCGACGATGGAAATGCGGGTCAGAAAAAGCGTTGAATAGCGTCTTCGCAAGAGTTGGGGCAGGATATTCTGGCCGAGAACACTTGCGGGAGCGAGGATTGCACTGTCGATTGTTGAAAGAACGGCGGCACTCAGTGCCAGGATGAACAGGATGCTCATCCCTGGGGTCAGGAAGGCCCGGGCAAGCAGGGGGAGAATCGCCTGATCGGTTGCCTCGGGGAACAGGATCCTGGAGACCAGCCCCAGGATGACCGGTATAAGTCCAAAGACGATGTAGCAGATCCCGGCAATCCAGCAGGCCTGCCGTGCCACGGTGGCGGACTTCGCCGCGAAGATTCGCTGCGTCAAGTCCTGTGTGGGGACATTCCCCAGGGCCGCGATGCAGAAGACTCCGAACCAGTCCAGCAGGGAGGTCCACCGATCGGTCGGGATAAAGGTCAGGAACCCCGGTGTAGTTTCCGTCAGCAGCGCATTCCATCCAGCCAGCAGACTTCCGTCTCCGATGTTGACCAGTGCCGAGAAACCGAGAATCACAATCCCGACGAGTAGAATCGCAATCTGGACCGCGTCGGTCAGGGTGACTGACCACATGCCGCCCAACAGGGTATATCCAGTACCCACAACCGCAATGACCACCACTCCGTAGTGAAGAGGAAGCCCGAAGATCAACTCGAGCATGGCGGCCAGTGCCAGAAACTGAACAGCGATCCAGCCAAAATAGCTGGGAACCAGGATACATGCCGAGGTCATTTCGGCACTGGAACCGAACCGCCTGCCGAAGAAGTCGGAGAGAGTCAACAACTTCATCTTCCATAGCGGGGCGGCAAAGAAGAAACCAGCGATGAGAAGGCAGAAACCCGACCCCAGGGGTTCCAGCGCCGTCGCACTCAGTCCGACACGACGGACCTCGTCGGTCGCGGTCAACATCGTTCCCGCTCCGAACCACGTCGCCAGCAGAGTTGAAGCGGAAAGCATCAGAGGTAGTCGTCGTCCGGCCACCAGAAAATCGACTTCGTCGTGGATGCGACGCCGGGACCAAAATGCCAGGCCATACATGACCGAGACGAATGCCACCAATGCCAAGCCGAGTCTAAATTCCAAGTTGGTATCCGTGAGGTTAACAGTTCCTCTTCGCAGGAGCCGGCCCCTCGGTCCGATCCGGGTACCTTGACCCGCCTGCACCAAAAAAACCAGTTGCCGATTTTGCACAGAGTGAGGGGTGATTTCAAGCCAAGAGGAACCGTAGTAAGCTGTTCCTACAGTTCAGAGTGGACGATACTCAAGTGAGGTGGGTTTTTGGACGAACCTGTAGGAGCCGCGTCGGTGACCCGGAAAGCGGCTGAATTGTTCGTGGAATCGGAGCATCGGCTGGCCTTGACCGGTGCGGGGATTTCGGTAGCGGCCGGTATCCCCGACTTTCGTAGTCCGGGTGGTATCTGGAGTCGGTTCGAGCCGGATGAGTTCGCCACGATTGAAGCCTTTCTGGAAACGCCGGAGAAAGCATGGGAATTCTATCGCTCCCTGGGCGAGACGTTAGCGGGGAGGAGGCCAACTCGGGCGCATCGAGCGCTGGCTGAACTCGAGGCGCTTTCACTTCTTGCTGGCTTGATCACGCAGAACATCGATGGACTCCACCAGGACTCGGGCAGCACCAGGGTCTTCGAAGTCCATGGGGATCACCGCAGCTTGGAATGCCTCCGTTGTGGTGTTAGCCGTGAATTCCTGCCGGTTGATCTGTCGGGCGGGATTCCCCATTGCCTGGAATGCGGGTTTCCTTTGAAGCCCGGTGTGGTACTGTTTGGTGAACAGGTCCGGGAGATTGAAGCCGTCAGTCAGTTGGTTTCCGAATGCTCGGTTCTGCTGGTCATTGGGACGTCGGCCCAGGTTTATCCCAGTGGTGGAATTCCGGACCAGGTAAGACACTCTGGCGGACGCGTATTCGAATTTAATCGCGAGGAGACTCGTATAACGGCCAGTGCGGATTTTGTTTTTCAGGGTGAAATCGAAGAAACGGTTCCAGGATTCGTGGCAGAGGTTCGCCGGGTCATCGCTGAACCTCTCTGGGCCCGCGGTTTTGGAACGGACTCCGTTGAATCCTCTTAGGGGGGATAATGAACTTTCATTTTGACAAAGCAGTTTCGATTCTCGGGCAGACCTACCCCTTTGTTATCCTTCGGCTCCTGGTTTATGTGGCTGCCGTTTTTGTTACGGTTGCCTGGTTTGCCGGCATCTGGTTCCTCTTTATTGACTGGCCGTTCCCGGGTCCTCCCTGGCTGGCGTGGGTGATCGGGGGGATCCTCTATGGGAAAGGGGCCTCGCTGGTCAGAAACTATGTCCTCTACCTGGTCAAGGCCGCACATATTGGGGTCATTACCGAACTGGTCCGGAATGGGCGGCTACCTGCAGGCTCCAACCAGTTCTCATTTGGCCGGGACATCATTCTGAACCACTTCTTGCGGGTTTCAATCCTGTTTGCCGTCGACGGTCTCGTTCGTGTCGTCGTGCGCGCATTCAACCGTTCCGTGTTCAAGCTGATCGGTTTCATTCCCGGCATTGAGAATCTGAAGGGTTTCTTCCAGAAGGTCCTCGACTACAGCCTCGGATACGTGGATGAGGCGATCCTGAGCTATACCTTGACCCAGCCGGAGAGGAACCCGTGGAGTTCCGCCAAGGATGGCCTGATCCTCTATGTTCAGAACTGGAAGACTGTTTTGGGTTCAGGTTTCATTCTGGCCTTGATCAGCTATGTAGTTGTGGGTGTCTTTGCAGCGCCGGGCGTCTTGCTTGCCTACCTGGGCATCGGGCCCTTCGGCAAGGCGATTGCCGCGATCTTTGTGGGGCTGGGACTGCTGGTCAAGTTCATCTTCATGGACCCATTTGCCCTGGTTTCCGTAATCGTGAACTATCATGAGGCTATCAGGGGGCAGGTGGCTGATCCTCAGTGGAGTAACCGATTGAGCGAGGTTTCGAAGAAGTTCGGTGACTTCGACAAGAAAGCGAAGGAATGGGGATCGCCCTCCGGTCCGCCTCCGGCCCCGGCTTCCTCATAGTCAGCTGGCCATCTATCTTCAAGGTTGGCCGGACTCATTTCCGGTATGATTACATTCTCAAGAGAGAACGGAAATGATGAGCCAACTTCTGCGAAGAATACTGCTTTCTGCGAGTCTGCTGCTTCTGGTCTGCCTGTCGGGCTGTCTCCATGACATTCACGTTGAGGGGGGACTGCCGGACGGGGACCCGGAACTGGCTTACCGGCTTGTCAATGACGAGGGAGCCCTGCTGCTGGACGTGAGGACGCCGCAGGAGTTTGCTCAGGACGGTCTGCCGGAAGCCCGTAACGTCTGGATCGAGGAACTCCCTCAGAGACTCCAGGAGATCGAATCTCTGGCTGGCGGAGACCGGAAAAAGCCGATCGTAGTCTACTGCACGGCTGGCGTGAGAGCCGCTCGTGCCAAGCGGATTCTGCTGGGTGCCGGATATACCCAGGTTTCGAATCTTGGCGGTGTCTCCGATTGGCCCGACAAGAGATAAGATTAAATCTTCTAACTGGACCCCTTTTCGGTTGACCCCTTATACTTAAGAGCGCCTATCCAACCCGGATTAAGACTGCGTCCGGTGTGTACGTGTAGCCCAAGGGGAGGAGGGACCTTCGAAAAACGAGGTTCCGCGGCTGATGGGCAGCTGAATCGGAAAACCGAATCGCGGGGGTGCTATGAAGAAAGCTGTTCTAATCTTGCCTGCCTTCCTATTCTTTCTTGTCCTCACGCTGGGTCAAACTCAATCCGTTCAGGAACCGTCCGAAGTGACGGAGCCTGTCGGCCCTTACAATCCGGCCGAAGTCGAGGCTTTCGTTGACGGTCTCATGAGCGCCCAGTTTCAAGCCTACAGTCTGGCTGGAGCTGTCGTTACCATCGTTCGGGATGGGGAAGTCCTGCTCTCGAAAGGATACGGCTTTTCTGATGTGGAGAACAGGAAGCCGGTCGACCCCGGACGGACCCTGTTTCGAATTGGCTCGGTTTCTAAACTCTTCACCTGGACGGCACTGATGCAGCTGATCCAGGAAGGCAAGGTCCAACTGGATGCCGATGTCAATCAGTACCTGGACCAGTTTCAGATCCCTGCGGACTTCGAATCCCCGATTACCATTAAGAACCTGATGACGCATACGCCGGGTCTCGAAGACCGTTACATTCGGCTCTTCGCCCGTACACCAGACGCATTGCAGCCACTCTCAGAGGTGTTGCGGGGAGATTTCCCCGCCCGCGTGCGGGAACCCGGGACGATTCCTGCGTACTCCAACCATGGCACCGCACTGGCAGGCTTGATCGTGGCTAACGTTTCGGGTCTCTCCTGGGAGGACTATGTACAGGAACGGATTCTCGATCCGCTACAGATTTTCAATTCGACGGTGCGCCAGCCCGTGCCCGATGCCCTCCTTCCCGATCTCTCAAAAGGATATCGATGGGATGGCAGCCGGCTTGCAGAGGAGGGCTTTGAATTCGTTCCTGCGAGACCTGCGGGCTCGGTGTCGGCTTGTGGAGATGACATGGCGAGGTTCATGCTGGCCTTTCTGGCGCCTAATCGGTCTGAGGGAGGTCAGATACTGAGCGACGAATCGATTCGACTCATGCAGGAGCAGCTCTTCACCCCAGATCCCCGGATCGCTGGATTGGGACGTGGTTTCATCTTGAACGATTTCAATGGAGAGCGGGTGGTCGGTCACGGCGGAGATACCTTTTTCTTTCATTCCAACCTCTCGCTGTTACCCGCGCATGAGCTGGGTCTGTTCGTCTCCTATAACAGTGAAGATGGAGGGAGAGCCAGGACGGAGTTTCTCGAGGCGTTCTTCGAACGCTATTTCCCTGCCATCGATCAGCCGATGGCGGCCCCTCGTGCGGGATTCGAGGAACGAGTAGCAGAGATTGCGGGATCGTATCGATCATCTCGGCGGCCGCAGACAACGATCGATAAGATCGCCGAGTTGATGGGTAGCTTTGATGTCTGGTCTGACCTCCCCGGTGAACTGGTGACGAGTGGTGCCGGTCCACGAAACACTCGGTGGGTCGAGATTGAACCCTTTCTTTTTGTCGAGAAGGGGGGATGGGACCGTTTGGTCTTTCGGGTAGATGAATCGTCAGGCCGGATGCTCGCTTTCCTGGGAAGTCTTCCCGTTTTTGGCTTTGAGATGCTCAGCTGGTACGAAAGCCCGCGGTTCCACCTGACTGTGCTCGCGATCTGTTGGCTGATGCTTCTGTCAACACTGGTCTTTCCGGTGCTGGCCTTCTTCTTTGAGCGGAAACAGGAGAGTCTTCTGGCAAGGCGCAGTGTTCGTCATACGAAGGCCCGTTGGCTTGCCGTCGTCGTCACGCTCCTGTTTACTGTGTTTCTGGTGGGGCTCGTTGTGAGTCTGCGGAACCCTCTGGAAATCGTCTATGACATTCCTTCCTCGCTGGCCTTCTTACTGGTGCTTCCAGTGATCGGGGCAGTCCTGACGCTTGTGCTGACTGTGGTGGCGATCGTTGCCTGGAAAGGTCAGTACTGGTCGATTCTGGCCCGACTGCACTACTCGTTGGTTGCGGTTGCGGCGATTGTACTCGTGTGGCAGCTGAATTACTGGAACCTCCTGGGCTGGAAGTATTGACCGATACTCGAAAGATCTTTGATGCTGTTGTCATTGGAGCGGGCCCCGGTGGTAGCAGTGCGGTAAGAGAATTGTTGTGCTCGGGACGTTCGGTCGTACAGTTTGACGCTGAGTCCTTCCCCCGGGTGAAGCCCTGTGCGGGAGGCCTGACAGCCAGAAGCCTGCATTGTGCACCCTACGATCCGGCACCGACACTGGTGGGAAGAGCCCCGGCGTTTGAATTCTCCACCTGGAAAGGGCCCGCCGTACGGTTCGAACAGACCGGGTCGGTCCTTCAGTTTGTCTATCGTCCCCACTTCGATAACTGGCTGGTCGAGCAGAATCTAAACCATACGGCCTTTGGTTTTCACTCCGCCGAGCCGGTCGAATCGATCGAGTGGGATGGCTTATTCCGGGTGCGGACAAAACAGCGGGAGGTGGTGGGCCGAAACCTGGTGGGTGCCGATGGGGCCTACAGCCGTGTGAATCGGATCTTTGACCTGGCCCGACCGAAAGGCAAGGCGACGGCGGTCGAAGTAGTCTTGCCAAATCATCGGGTCGGTGGGACGACAGAGAGGGTTCCCTGTTTTGACTTTGGCTATCTGCCCCGGGGCTACGGCTGGGTCTTCCCCAAAGCGGATCATTGGTCGGTCGGTCTCTACACCCTTGCGGAAGGTTTGAGAGGTGTTCGAGGGAGACTTCTGCAGTACATATTAGAGAAGGGGCTCAAGGTTTCGGGGGACCCGCTGGACAGTTTTGAAGCCCACCGTTATCCGGTGGGGGGCTATCGAATGCGGCGGCCGAGTTGTCCGGTTTACCTCGTGGGAGACGCTGCAGGTCTTGCCGAAGCGATCGTTGGAGAAGGAATCTACTACGCGCTTGAAAGTGGGCGGCTTGCCGGACGGGCGATCGCGTCCCACTCGGAGCCCTCCGATGGACTGCGTTGGTACTACCGGAAGCTGCGGCGAGGTCTGCTGATCGACTCCTACCTGTCCTGGAGGATCGCAGGGGTCTTTTACAGGGACCCATCCAAATGGATCAGGCGATTGGCCTCCCCTTTTCTCTGGCGCCCTTTCGTCGAAGGCTACCGTCGTGGAGCCAGTTTGGGCCGCTGCGTCGGTTTTGCCCCGTTTCTGCTGCTGCTTTCACTCTTCAGTGGCAGTTCGATTCGCACAGTCAGTCCACCTGAGACACGGTTGGACAGGTGAATCGAGCCGCCATGGTTTTCAATCAGCTGGTGAGAAATTGAAAGGCCCAGGCCACTGCCGTCGGGCTTAGTTGAGTAGAATGGGTCGAAAGCCTGCTCTAGCTTCTCTTCCGGAATCCCGTCACCGGAGTCCCTGATTGCGATCGTCAGGATCTCATTGGAGGAAACTGTTTCAATTTCGAGTTGTCCGCCCTGCGGCATGGCTTGCAGTGCGTTGAGCGTGACGTTGAGGAGAACCTGCCGGATCTGGTCTGGATCGATCTCGATTTCGGGCAAGTCTGGATCGAGTTGTCGTCTGATCTCGATGCCACTTTGTTCAGCCTCGTTTTGAAGCAGGGTGAGGATCGATTCGATCAGGCGGTTAATCGAGGTCAGCTTGATCGCCGGACTCGGTGGACGAGCGAACTTCAGAAACCCGCTGACGATATTGTTAAGGCGAGCTGTCTCCTCCTTAATGATTTCGATGAACTCGCGTTTGGGGTTTTGAGGGGTGAATTCCCCCTCAATTATGTCGATCGAACCCTTGATCGACCCCAGTGGGTTTCGGATCTCGTGGGCTATGCCGGCACTCAACTCCCCGAGCGCAGCGAGCCGATCCGCCCGCCTGAGCTGTTCAAAGGTCTCCTGCAATTTGTCGTAGGCGTAAGACAGCTGCTGAGAGGTGAGTTCGACCTTCTCCCTCTGCCTGCGCTCTTTGAGAGAAAGGAATCCGATGACGAGAGCGATGACATGATAGAGACAGATCTCAGCGTACTGGTTGAACGTGTAGGTTGGGAAGTGATGCCAGTGCAGCTGAATATGGATGCTGTAGATCAGGCTGACCGCCAGGGAAGTGCAGAAGCCGATGAAGGGGCCAAACCAGAAGGCCGCCAGCAGGATCGGGATGTAGTAGACCCGCTGGTAAATCTCGTGAAGGTAACGATACTCAGTGCTCGTACCGAAGTGAAGGGCGGAATCCACAACGATCAGCGTTGCGATCAGGGCCACTTTGAGAGAGTCCCGCTCCCCTTTAAGTATCCAGCGTTTCGTGGGACCCCCCCTTTTTCAGATCGAATTTTTGCATTCGATAGATCAGTGTATTGCGAGTGATGCCCAGGTAACGTGCCGCCCGACTCTGATTCCAGTCGTGCCTCTTCAGGGCCGCCAGCAGGATATCCCTCTCGAGCGCTTCCAACGAAAAGCCCGCGTCTGGTAACTGCAGTTGGACTGTTCCCATTACCTCGACGGGCTGTCGTAGATGTGCAGGGAGTTCTCCTCTGGTGATGGTGCCGGTACGATTGAAGACGACGAGCCGTTCGAGGAGATTCTCGAGTTCTCGGACGTTTCCCGGCCAACCGTAACGCTGAAAGGCTTCGATCACCTTCTCGTCGATGGCCACCTCTTTTTCGAGCCGCTGCTTCAGCTTTCCCATGATGAAATGGGTGAGCAGAGGGATATCCTCCACCCGTTCCCGCAGAGGTGGAATGTGGAGCGGTGCGACCGAGAGCCGGTAATAGAGATCTTCCCTGAAGGATCCCTCCTGCAGCAGTGTGAACAGATCCCTGTTGGTTGCCGCGACAATGCGGACATCGACCGCCCGGGGAAGAGGATCACCCAGGACGTCGATTTCCTTTTCCTGGAGAACGCGCAAGAGCTTGACCTGCATATTCAGAGGAAGCTCCCCGACTTCATCCAGGAAGACCGTGCCCCCGCTGGCAACTTCGAACTTCCCCTTTCGGTTGGTGGCAGCACCGGTGAAGGCGCCCTTCTGGTAGCCGAAGAGTTCAGACTCCATCAACTCGGACGGGATCGCTCCACAATTGACTACGACAAAGGGCTGGTTCCTGCGACGGCTGTTGTAGTGGACCGCACGGGCCATCAATTCTTTTCCCGTGCCGCTTTCTCCGGTGATCAGCACCGTCGAGTTGAAGTCGACGAGCTGGGTCGCCATTTCGATCGTTTCCTGGAAGCTTTTCGAGGAGCCGATCAACCCATCGAATTCGAAGCGCTGACTGACTGCCTCGGAGAGTCGGCGATTCTCCTGCTTCAGGTCGGCCAGTTCCAGCGCCTTGGTAATTGCATGCTGAATCTCCACCTTCTCGAAAGGTTTCGAAAGAAAGTCGGAAGCCCCCAGCTTAACTGCTTCGACTGCCTTGTCGATCGATCCATAGGCGGTCAACACGATGACCGGAATATCCTCGCTGAGGGCCCGAATCCGGCGCAGCAGTTCGAGCCCATCCATCTCGGGCATCCGCAGATCCGTGATCACCAGGTCGTAGCTGTCGTCTCGAAGCCGCTGCAGGGCTTCCTTTCCCGAAGACAGGGGAACGACTGAGAAGCCGAGTTCCTTGATCTGGTAGGTCAGGACCCGGAGCAGATTCCTGTCATCGTCGACGAGAATGAGTTTCGCCTTCCTCATACCTGCAAAGATCCTGGGTTTATCGGGCCGGCCGGTCCGGACCTCTTTCTATAGAGATTGTTCAGTATCGAAGTTCTCGAGTCCGTTCCGGATCTCCTGTACAAACTGTGCGGCAACAGCACCATCGATGATCCGATGATCATAACTGAGCGAAAGGTACATGACCGATCGAATCGCAATCGCGTCATTGATAACCACGGGTCTCTTCTTGATTGCCCCGACTCCGAGAATCCCCACCTGGGGTTGATTGATGATCGGTAAGCCGAAGATATTTCCGAAGACGCCGGGGTTGGTGACCGTAAAGGTTCCTCCCTGAACATCTTCGGGCATCAACTTCTTCTTCTGACCCCGCTGGGCGAGGTCATGAGCGGTGCGGGCAAGACCCAGCAGATTCCTCTCGTCGGCATTCTTGATCACCGGGACAATCAGACCTGAATCGAGCGCGACAGCGACGCCCAGATTGATGAATTTCCGTTGGATGATCTTGTCGCCTTCCACCGAACTGTTCATCAGGGGGAAGGCCTTGAGTGCCTGGACCGTAGCGTGGAGAATGAAGTGAGTGTAGGTGATGTTGAAACCGTGATCCTGGCTGAATCTCTGCTTGATCTTCGAGCGGTAGTTGACGAGATCGGTCATATCCACTTCCGCTACGGTGTA
>CP070717.1:4618063-4625384 GCA_020350445.1 Acidobacteriota bacterium
AAGGTGGGGAGACGTGGTACTACACCTGCGTGAATCCTCAGGGTGGATACTTAAACCGGTTCATCGACTACAGCCTGCTGAAGATGCGCCTGCTGCACTGGTTCAATTTTCGCCACAACCTGAACGGCTACCTTCACTGGGGTGGAAATTACTGGTCGGACAAGCCTTTTGAGAACGTGGAACCCGTGATAAACGACGGCCGGACGCTGCTTCCACCCGGAGACAATGCGCTCGTCTATCCCAATCCCGAGAAGCTGTCGATCTACAGTTCAATCCGTCTTGCAGTCATGCGAGAGGGAATCGAAGACTATGAACTCCTGGTTGAACTCGCGAAACGAGATCCAGAGCTGGCCGAGCGTCTCGCCCGGGAAATGATCCCTGCCGTACTCGACTACACGCGTGACAACGACGCATTTCAGAAGCTCTATCAAGAATTGCTCGAATCCCCGGCGTGGGACTGAGGAAACATCTCCATTCGTAAAGAGGCAGTAATGAAAACACCTGTAACGGCACTCATCCTCGTGGTAACGCTTCTAGGCTTCGGCTCCTGCGCCGGCCCGGAACCTCTCCAACCGGAATCCCCTTATGCGGCGCAACGGCTTGACTCGTGGAAGGTAATTGGCCCCGGGGGAGGAGGATCCCAATTCACCGTCACGATCAGCCCGCATGATCCCAATACGGTCCTGGTCCGCTGTGACATGACCGGGGCGTACATCACTCGGGACGCCGGTCAGTCCTGGAGGATGTTCAACCTGCGAAGTCCCATTCGATTCTTTGTCTTCGACCCCCACGATGCTGCAACCATCTATGCTCAGTCCATCGGGCTCTTCCGCAGCACCGATCACGGCAAGAGTTGGGAACTGGTCGATCCCCAACCTGATGCAGTCAAAAGCGTTGAGGCACTGGGTGACCACGCTCGAGACGCCATCCTCACAGAAGCAGGTCGACACAATTCCCTCAGAGGCCTCGCCGTTGATCCTTGCGACCGGGATACCCTCTACGGGGCCCGGAACACGGACGACGGGTCCACCGTCATTGTTAGCCGAGATCGAGGATTGAGCTGGGAAGTGCTGGCCAATGTCGAAGACAGCACCCAGAAGGTCTTCGTCAACCCAAGATGCACAACCGAGACCCGGACGATCTACGTTGCCGGTGCCAAGTCAGTATCGAAAATTACCGGGTCCGCCATCGAAACCACCTGGGCCGGTGGAGGCATCGAGGGTTTCACCGATATCGCTGCGGGATTCGCGTCGGAATCAGACGGACCGATCCTCTATGCCACAGCGAACGCCGCCACGGCTGACAACGCGACCGAAGAGATGCTCTTCATCTCGAGCGATGAAGGAAAGAGTTGGAGCAGGGCCCTCGGTTCGATCGAAGGGGGCTTCGAGGAAAGCCCGAATCCTCCGCGATTTGTCGCTGTAGCCACCTGCCTGACCGATCCTTCGACAGCATATGCATCGTTTCGCGGGCTTCAGAGAACGGAGGGAACCTACTTCGGAATCATCAAGACCACGGACCAGGGAGAGAGCTGGCAAGCTGCCGTTATGGATTCCAACGACAATCCTGCACCCAACCTCGTCGACTCCTGGATCAGCCGCCGATTCGGTCGAGGCTGGCCGGAAAGCCCGTTCAATCTGGGAGTCGCACCCAACGATCCGAATGTCTGCTACGGTACCGACTGGGGTCGAACGATGAGGACCGTCAACGGCATGGAGACGTGGGAAGCGGTCTATTCACGGGAGACCTCACCCGGATTCTTTTCGACCAACGGACTGGATGTCACCACGAACTACGGGATTCATTTCGATCCGTTTGACCGAAGGCGCATCTTCATTTCCTATACCGATATCGGACTGTTCAGAAGCGAGGACGGAGGGACGACCTGGACAAGTTCGACGATGGAGGGGGTCCCCAGAAGGTGGGTCAACACGACCTACTGGCTGGAGTTCGACCCTGAGATCCAGGGGCGGATGTGGGCGGTCATGAGCGGCGTCCATGACCTTCCCCGACCCAAAATGTGGCTCCGCCAGCCCGTGGCGTCCTTCAACGGAGGAGTCCTGCGTTCCGACGATGGAGGACTAAGTTGGGAGGCCTGCCGCGAAGGTATTCCCGAAACTGCAGCAACACACATCCTGCTTGATCCCGAAAGCCCCCCGTCAGCCCGAACACTTTACGTAGCCGGCTATGGAAAGGGTGTCTTCAAGTCGGTCGACGGCGGCCAGTCCTGGGAACTCAGGAACAATGGCATCGAGGGTGAGGAACCCTTCGCCTGGCGCTTTCATCTCGACTCCGATGGAGCGCTATACCTGGTTGTGGCCAGGCGCAGCACCGACGGGAGCTATGGCGGCCCGGAGGATGGGGCAATCTACCGATCCACTGACGGAGCGGGCACCTGGACCCGACTGCCCCTGCCCGAAGGGCTGAACGGCCCAGTAGAACTCAACTCTGATCCCACGGATCCGAACCGCCTCTACCTGGCTGCCTGGGGAAGAAACACCAGCGAACAGGACAAAAGAGGGGGGATCTGGATTTCGGAGGATCAGGGAAACAGCTGGCGAAGGACTCTCGACCAGAATCAGCACCTTTACAGCGTCACGGTGGATCCCAGGGACAGCAACGTCCTCTACACCAGCGGGTTCGAGTCTTCGGTCTGGAAATCGGCCGATAAGGGAGAGACGTGGTCCCGGATCAGAGGCTATAACTTCAAATGGGGACACCGGGTCGTTGTCGATCCCTACTTCGAAAACCAGATCTACGTCACAACCTTTGGAGGAAGTGTCTGGTACGGGCCCGCGGACGGTGACCCTGATGCCCCGGAAGACATCGTGACACCCGAGGTGGCCTACACAAAGTAGGCGAACGCTGGTCATTCCAGCCTGAAGCCTGAAGCCTGAGGCCTTGGGCCCTCGTGCGTCAAGGTTGGTTTGGGAGTTGGGATCTACTTCTGTGACAAGTTCTCTTCGCAACCCAGACGGTTGCGTTCCGGAGGTTGGGTGTGCACCCGGAATTCTGAGGGAATGTTGACGAAGCCGGAAACTGAGGATATCCTACCTTCCCGCCATAGGGTGAGGCCAAACGGCATTAACTATAATCCAGATTGAGCTCGGACCAACGACGACGACCGCCTGAATACAGATGAAATCCAACAACATTGTGAGTTCTAAAAAGCCAGCCGGATCCAATTCTCAAGCCAGTACCGGGTTCGACAATGACTTATATCTTTCCGAACAGAGTGCCGCCATTCTCGAGCGGGTGAAGAGGTTTAACAACAAGCTCTACCTGGAGTTTGGCGGGAAGCTCCTTTTTGACTACCACGCCTCTCGAGTACTTCCCGGATTCGACCCCAATGTGAAGATGCGCCTCCTCCAGAAACTGAAGGACCAGGCTGACATCATCCTCTGCATCTTCGCCGGTGACATTGAACGTAAGAAGGTGAGAGCAGATTTCGGAATCACCTACGATGTCGATGCTCTCAAGCTAATCGATGATCTCCGCGACTGGGGTTTGAGTGTCCGAGGCGTTGTCATCACGCGATTTGCCGATCAACCCTCTGCCCAGCTGTTCAAGAACAAGCTCGAAAGGAGGGGAATCCAGGTCTACACCCACCGTCATACCAAGGGATATCCGACGGATACCGATCTCATCGTCAGCGACGAAGGCTACGGAGCGAACGAATGGATCGTCACCGAAAAACCCCTTGTTGTCGTAACCGGACCCGGACCCGGAAGTGGCAAGATGGCGACCTGCCTCTCGCAGATGTACCACGATCATCAGAATGGAGTCCGCTCAGGCTACGCAAAATTTGAGACCTTTCCGATCTGGAATATTCCCCTCAAGCATCCAGTCAACGTCGCCTATGAGGCGGCAACCGCGGACCTGCACGATGTCAATCTGATCGACCCGTTCCACTTGGAAAAGTATGGTGAGACCGCTGTCAACTACAATCGCGATGTCGAGGTCTTCCCCGTTCTGAGGCGGATTCTGCGCCGCATCCTGGGCGATACGATCTACCATTCTCCGACCGATATGGGAGTCAATCGGGCGGGCTTCGCAATCTGCGACGATACAATCGTCCAGCAGGCCGCACGCCAGGAGATTATCCGCCGGTACTTCCGCTACGCCTGTGAATACGCCATGGGTTTCACTGAGCGGGAAACGGTCTCGAGGGCCGAGCTGCTAATGGAGGAGATGGAACTCGATCCTATGAAACGCTCTGTCGTTAAGCCCGCCAGAGATGCGGCCGACGCCGCTCAGGCTGCAGACAAGGGAAACGAGGGCATCTTTTGCGGAGCTGCGATCCAACTCCACGATGGGAGGATCGTTACGGGAAAGAACTCTACGCTCCTGCACTCGACGTCGAGCCTGATTCTAAACGCCATCAAGACCATGGCGGGCATTCCCGATCAGATCCACCTGCTGGCTCCGAACATCATCGAATCGATAGGAACCCTCAAGAATGTCCTGAACGCTCGCACCATGAGTCTCGACCTCGAGGAGGTACTCATTGCACTGAGCATCAGTGCGGCGACAAGTCCTACCGCCCAAGTTGCGATGGAACGCCTGCAGGAACTCAAGGGCTGCGAGGTTCATCTGAGCCACATCCCAAGCCCCGGAGACGAGGCGGGACTCAATCGCCTGGGAGTCAACTTAACGAGCGAGCCGAATTTCTCGACCAAAGATCTGTTTCAAGCCTAGAGGCCGCACAGCATCGGTTGGAACCACCTCAGGCGTGGGTTGTCTCGGTTCGGCGTCGAACCCCGCGATGCGACTGCGCTTAGAAACCCACTGTCAGATTAACGAAGAACCGGCGTCCCGGTTCATTCACCCTGAGACCCGAACGAAACGGGTCTCTCTGATAGGACAGGTGTTCGAAGTAGGTGTGGTTCAAAAGGTTCTGAACCCCAAGCGTCACACGATGGGACCCGTGACGGAAGCCGCCCTGCAGATTGACGATTCCCCAGGAAGGCGTCTTCTCCTCTCCGAGTTCTGCGTTCACATTCGACTGCGCCGCGGAGATCACTCCTTCAAAGAGCCCGAAGAAGTGCCGGTTGTCGAATCTCAGTCCCAGTCTTGAACGGAGTGGTGGCACTTCGGCCATGTTCGTGGATGCGAGTTGTTTCTCTGCGACAGGTTCCAGCACTCCTCGGACATAGGAAAGGTCAGCGGCAAAGAGCAATCGATCGTCGAGCGGTACAACCAGGCGGGCCTCGGCCCCATGCATTCGAGCGACTGCATTGGTGTAGGTACGCGCCATTTGATTCAGAACGCCGGCTTCCATCGAAAGTCTCTGCTGGTCGTAGAGAATCACATAGTCGCCCAGCCAATAATGGAACCCCGCGAATTCAATCAAAACACGTGGGCGATGCACGTGTACACTGGCCTCAACAGCATTGTTGCGAGTCGGCTGCAAACCTGGATTCCCCACCCAGTCGGTGTCCATCCGCTTCAGCGCGAAGTAGCGTTCCGAGGGTTCAGGAACCTGGGAAACACTGCCAAAACCAATGCCGAATTCGAGTTGATCGGCCAAGCGATACTCAAGCCTGAGGTTCCCCGACGGATACTGATTGGTTTGCGAGAGATCCTCCCTGCCATGGTAGGCACGGTAAAGAGCTGTATTCGCACGGTTCGAGTCTGCCTGCATTTCAACCCGATCAACACGAAGGCCCCCGCTCAGAGTCAGCTTTTCGGAAAGCTGTTCCCGATACTCAGCGAAAGCTCCGAACCCAGAGGTCGATACATCAGGAATCGAAAACTGGGGACGGTATTGCATCATCGCAAGTTCGGTGAAGGCACCCCAAAACCGTCCATAGGCCTCGAATCCGAACGTCCAACTGTCCAAACCGGCCTCCACCCGTCCCCCGACTGCCCTCGTATCCGCCATCGTTCCCATTCCGTAGTCGCGCTGCCCAATGGCTGAGGTGGTTCGAAACCGGTCGGTCATCCAGTGATTAACCTCAGTGTAGTAGAGCTGAACCGAGAAGCGGTCGAGGCGCTCCACGGGACGGCCCAACTCGTAACGAAGACCGATTCGGTTCGTGTTGTCGTATTCGGCATCCATCTTCAAGTAAGGGTAAAGAACGTTGTCGGCTTCCTGCCTCGCATAGGAGAGCTTGAACCGATGCCGTTCCCCCAAACGAAAACCCGCCTTACCCCAAAAAGTGCCCACTTCGAACGCATCCTGCCGACGTCCCTCTTCGGTGTAGTCAACGGCGTCCGTGAATGGCACACCCGAACCATCCCGATACGGGTCGGCACTTCGAAATGAAAACCCTCCCAGTACCGAGATCGAATCCCCTGCATAGGACAGGTCCAATGCCGGATTGAAGAATCTGAAGGATCCGATTGCCAGGTTTGCCCCACCCGAGAAACCATCAACTGGATTACGGGTGACAACATTCAAAGCCCCACCGATTCCGCCCTGGCTCCGAATGTCAAATGGGCCCTTCAAAAGATCCACGCGTTCCACTTCGGCAAAATCGACATGGAACACGGAGGGGTCCATGCTGTTCGGACAGGCCCCATAGACACGCTGGCCATCGATCAACACGGTCACGTTCCTACCCTGAAAACCTCGCACGGCCGAATCTGCAGCAATACCCGCACGCCTGATCTTCCAAACTCCCGGCATCCCTCCGAGGGCCTCACCTAAGTCGGGGACCATACTTTCGCGGATTTCAACAGCCTCGAGACTATTGGAATGGGCGACTCCAATGACCGTGACCTGCTCCTCAACTCGCACAAGAGGATCCATATGAACCACCACAGCAGTATCTCGGCCAGGAAACACTTCAATCAGCGGGAGCGCGAATTCCTTGAAACCCCGAGATTCTGCTCGCAGTGAGTATTTCCCCTGCGCGAGCCTCCCCGCATGAAACACGCCTCGCTCCCCGGAGACGACTTCCGTCGTCGTGCCACTTTCCAGACTCGTGATTACCACCAACGCGCCGGGTAACCGGGTTCCGAGCGTGTTCAGAACCGACCCAGATACACTCCCTCTGGCGGAGGACTCGATGCTCATTTCGCCGGGTGAAACGTCTTGTCTTCCGTCCTCAACCGATCCCGCCAATACAGCTGAAGTTGAACCCAAACCGAATTGAAGTACCAACCACACTACCCAAGACAGCCGTGGAATTACCTGGCTCCACACCAGAACACCTCCATCTGCCGGCACAGCACGCATCGGTAAAATCAGATATTCTGATTAACTCATGAATGGACATTCATATGATATAAATCTTACCCCCGTCGCAGCGGAAGCTCAACATCCTGGATCGACGAGAAATGTCAGGAAGAGATTTGAAACAACTGGGCTGATCCA
>CP070717.1:4625484-4636723 GCA_020350445.1 Acidobacteriota bacterium
ACTTCTCGTTTATCCAGCAGTGGCGCCCGTCGGCGCTCAAAAGAAGCGCCCCGAACGGAAAGCTCTTCAGCATTTCAAGGAGGATTGTCGGAACGCGATTGTCATCTTCGTTCTCCCCTGCCTCGCCTCGGCCTACCTTTCCGCCAGGTCCCCGCTCCTCGCACAGCCTGTACTCTTGCTCCATTGAATCTGGTTTGCCGACCATCGAACCACCTCGCTGTTGAATTCTACGGGCTCTGAACCCTTGGGAAAACGAGACCCACGTCGGCATCATGCCTCCGTCCATCTCGGTACTCAAACCCGCAAGAAACAGTACTGACCGGCCTCAAAGAGGCGAGTTGACAGCTGATTGGCTACTCGAAGAACACGGGCGTTCGGACGCTCCAGCAAGGTAGGCAACCTGAGAGAAAAGCGAACTTGGAAGATCCAGTAAGCAAATTGACAAGGGCGAGCCTCCACAGGTTTAACGGTGGCCACACCACGCAACAGCCAGAAACAGTGCAAGAGAGCAGTGGACTGTCCTTATCCTCGCATCTTAAACCGATCACAGTTTCTAGTTTTGTTCATATTAGCACACTTATTTATCTTTAATCAACTTCTATTGAACGAAGCCGCCAGAGATGTTGGTGCAGGACTCCGGGACAACAGATTGCGGCCCTCGGGAGCCTCCTAGCGCTATCTCGACCCGCTCGCCCTCGTACTGGACGAGTTCCTCTGCAGCGGGTTCGAGATAGAGCTCGATGGCCTCCCAGATATTTTGGAGGGGGCCTCCCTGGTGTCGCCTTGGGAGATGAGGGCCGCGGAGCGCGGGGATATGGACCGTGAAGCCGCGCTCCGGCTGGGCCACCGCACTCCAGGTCAGACCTTGATGAAGATCCTTCTCCGGTAAAGCACATACATGAGCAGGTACCAGATCAGCACGTAGGTCAGTGCGAAGGCAAGCGAGGCATTCAGCGGCTGCAACCAGCTGAGAAAAATTGTCTGGTACAACCAGGTATAGAGACTGGTCTCTCCCACTTTGATCGTAAAGAGAATCGACGTCGTCATCTCGGACAGCGCATAAAGAGCAATCGCGTTCATACCGAAAACGACGGCAGGTTTGAACCACTGGCCATAACCCTTCACATCGATGATCCAGAAGCAGACTGCGAGGAACTCGAGTGCGGCTCCAGCCGTGAAGACCGCATAGGAACTGGTCCAGATCCCCTTGTTGATCGGGAACCAGATATCCCAGAAGAGGCTGATCAGAATCGCGCCCCAACCGGCGACAAACATCCAGCCGGCAATCTCTGAGCGACTTCGGCCGGAGCGGATGAAGGTTCCCGTGAGGTATCCCATCAGGCAGGTCGCTAACGCGGGGAAGGTGCTCAAGATCCCTTCAGCGTCCCAGGTCCCGTGGTAGCGCCGGCCCGGGAGGAGGATCCCATCGACATACGAGGCGAGATTCCCTTCGATGGTTAAGACACCGGGACCGTACCCCGGTACGGGAATCAGGGTCATGGCAGCCCAGTAACCAAGCAGTATCCCAAGCGTCAGTTTCAGCTGCGTCTTCCAACCGCTATTGAGGACCAGCATCGAAGCCAGCACAAAGACGACAGCGATACGCTGCAGAACCCCTGTGATTTTGAACCGCTCAGCCGAAAACTCGGGGAAATTGGCCAGGAAGAAGCCAATGGCAAAGATCACGAAACCGCGCCAGAGGATCTTCTTGTAGAGCGCTGCCCGAGTTGATTCCTCACGGCGCCTCCCCAGCGAAAAGGCCATCGACACACCGACAATGAAGAGAAAGAACGGGAAGACCAGGTCGGTCGGGGTCCAGCCGTGCCACTCAGCATGCTCCAGGGGCGGATAGATATTGCCCCAGCTGCCTGGATTGTTGACGAGAACCATTCCGGCAATCGTCAATCCTCGAAAGGCATCCAAAGAGACCAGTCGGCCAGAGGGAGTGTCTTTCTGCATCGTTGGGGCTTGATTCTGCCATCTTTCTCGAACAAGCGAAATGGCGGACTCCAAAACCGACCCCCTTCGTTCCGTCGTCCTCTACTCCTTTGGAACCATTCAACTTCTCCTACTGCTTTCGTGTATCATCGCCCTAACTTTACATGCCCGATAAAACCAGAACTGATCAGTTATTCTCTGAGTCTTCCGAATTGAAGCGGAGTCTCGGGTTCTTTGATGCGACCATGATTGTCGTGGGGATGGTCATCGGCTCAGGAATCTTCCTGACGACGGGGATCATGGCCGAGAGTCTCCCCAACCCGGTTTGGATTCTTGCGGTCTGGGGGATCGGGGGTCTGCTTTCGCTCTGCGGAGCCCTGACCTTTGCCGAACTTGGGGCGATGATGCCCCGAGCGGGAGGGCAATATGTCTTCCTGCGAGAAGGGTTCGGAGACCTGGCGGGCTTCCTCTTCGGCTGGACCTACCTCCTCGTTGTACAGAGCGGCTCTGTTGCCGCGATTGCGGTGGGTTTCGGCGAGTACTTCCGCTACTTCTTCCCCTTCCTGCCCGCCGCGGGAACGGCAATCGTCGTCACCTTGATTCTGAGCTGGATCAACTACCGAGGAGTGGAGGAAAGCAGCCTGGTCCAGAATGTCCTGACCTCGGCAAAAATCCTGGCGATCCTCGCTATCGGGGGGGCCGGCATATACTTCCTGAACTGGGGTCCAGAAGCGGAGAAGTTCGCATTCCAGGCCCCCGGAGCACAGTTCCCTGCTCTGAGCGCTTTCGGAGTCGCGATGATTGCCGTCCTCTGGACATTTGACGGCTGGAACTGTGTCACCTTCAACGCGGGGGAGATCAAGAACCCCCGCCGGAACCTTCCCTGGGCGTTGATCCTGGGAACGCTGACGGTGACGATCTGCTACATGATCCTCAACTACGTCTATCTGAAGGCGTTGCCGCTCGAGGAACTGGCCGGAACAGTGCGTGTAGCCGAGGCGGCCATTTCTGCCATCTTCAGCCCCACCGCCACCGTCTTGATCGTCCTCGCGGTTCTCGTATCCACTCTCGGCAGTGTGAACGCCTGCATTCTGACAGGCCCCCGAATCTACTACGCGATGAGTCGTGACCGCCTCTTCTTTCGGGGGCTCGCCGAGATCCACCCGCGGTTTGGAACACCTGCGCGCGCGGTCCTGATCCAGGGAGTAGTCTCGATCATCTTTGCCTTATCGGGGACATACGACCAGCTGTTCACCATGGTGATGGTAGCGGCAATGGCCTTCTACGGAGCAACCGGATTCAGCGTGTTCATCCTGCGCAGAAAGTATCCCGATGCCGAAAGATCCTACAAAACGCCTGGCTATCCCGTAACCCCCATTCTCTACGTTGGATCGACGGTCCTGATCCTGCTGAATTCCCTCGTGGAACGCCCCTGGGAGAGTCTCTGGGGCTGCCTGATTGTATTGTCGGGAGTTCCGGTGTATCTCTACTGGAAGAGGCGGACTAATCGAGCGTGATCTCGGACCGGCACCCGGCAAGGCCAGTGGACGGGTTCGAGGAGATTTGTTGGTTCAAGAAAGGAATCGTTCATTGAAAAGCAGTCATTCCCCTGTTCAGAAATTGCTCACCCTGGGAACAGCATTCCTGATCTTGATCGCTGTGCCGGCTGGTTGGAATCTGTCGGCCCAGAGTGATTCCGGGATCCCGGGATTCTCTCTGGAAGGCAGCCGCAAACAGCGGGCTCTCGAAGAGGAACTCCAGGAAAGGCCCAGGACCGAAAACTCCAGGAAGTTTCACAGGATCTTGACCGCCGACCCACATGTTGCCGGAACACCTGGGAGCAAGAAGGTAGCCGATTTCATCTATTCAGAGTTCAAGCGCTTCGGACTCGAAGCGGAGTTGGTCGAATACGATGTTCTGCTGTCTCGCCCCCGGAAGGTCGAATTGGAACTGATCGAACCGGAAAAGGTTAAGCTGGCCAATCCTGAGGCGGGCTACAGCGTGGATGAGGACTCACAGGACCCCCGTGTTGATCCCCCCTGGCATGCCTATTCCGCCAGCGGCGAAGTCACGGCAGACGTCGTCTATGTGAACTATGGCCGCCCCGAGGATTACGATCGGCTCGAGGCGATGGGAATCGATGTCCGCGGCAAAATAGCCATCGTCAAATACTTCAAGGGGTACAGGGGGGGCAAGTCGATGGAGGCTGAAGCAAGGGGTGTCCGAGCCTTGATCATTTATTCCGACCCGATCGATGACGGCTACGTCCAGGGAGATGCCTACCCGAAGGGTCCCTGGGGACCCGCCTCCCATGTTCAGCGGGGAGCCAACGTCTACGATTTCAAAGTCCCGGGCGATCCCCTGACGCCGGGATGGCCGTCAACTCCTGAGGCAAGGCGAATCAAGATCGAGGAAAGCGAGATTCTCCCCAAGATCATGACGATCCCTCTCTCCTACGCCGATGCGACTCATATCCTGGAAAACCTGTCGGGGCCGGTGGTCCCAAAAGGCTGGCAAGGTGGACTGCCCTTTACCTACCACGTTGGCCCTGGTCCGGCAAAGGTCCGGCTCGAGCTCGATATCACACGGGAACGAGGGACGATTTACGACATCATCGGGCGCATTGAGGGAAGCGAGGAGCCCGAGAAAGAGATCATCCTCAGCAATCATCACGATGCCTGGGTATACGGCGCGGTCGATCCGTCCAGCGGTACGGCGACGATGCTGGAACTTGCCCGCGTCCTGGGTGAACTGTCAGCCGAGGGTTGGAAGCCGAAACGGACGATTGTCTTCGGCAGTTGGGATGCTGAAGAGTTCACTCTGACGGGTTCAACCGAGTGGGGAGAGCAGCGGGCCGAGCGCCTCTCCAAAGATGGAGTGGTCTGCCTCAACGTGGATGCGTCAACATCGGGCAGTACCTTTGCAGCGAGCGCCGTTCCAAGTCTCCGCGAATTCATCATCTCGGCCACGCGGGATGTGAAAGACCCGAAAGCCGAAGGTTCGGTCTACGATTCCTGGGTCAAGCCCTCGGATGAAGCCAATATCCGGGGCTACGCAGTCTCGGTCGAAAGCGGCCGTCCGGTCGACATCGGAATCCTGGGAAGCGGCTCCGACTATACGGTCTTCTTCAATCACCTTGGAATTCCTTCCCTCGACATGCTGTTCGATGGCCCCTACGGCGTTTATCACTCGCAGTACGACAGCTATTACTGGATGGAGCAATTCGGAGACCCGGGTTTCCACTACCACACCGCCATGGTGACACTCTGGGGAGTCATGGCTACCCGGCTCGCCAACGCCGACATTCTGCCCTTCGACTACGCTGAATATGGCCGAGACCTGAAGCTTTACGCCGAAGACCTGGCGAAGGTTGCCCCGGCGGGTTTTGACCTGGGTCCGCTGTTCCGTTCGATCGACACCTTCACTGCCTCGTCGGCCCAGGCGAACCAGAGGATTCAGGCGGTTTCGAGACAGACTTTCTCCCAGGAGCTCAAGGAACGGATCAACCGAAGTCTTATGCAGGTCGAACGCGACTTCATGCACCCGGAAGGAATCCCGGGAAGACCCTGGTTCAAGCACCTGGTCTATGCCCCGTTGCCGAGCTACGAGGCAGAGACGTTTCCTGGAATTCGCGAGGCGATCGTTGCCGGGGATCTCGAGCGGGCTGCCGAGCAGAGAGATATCGTTGCCGCCGCGCTGAAGAAAGCGGCAGGCACACTGGAAGCGATCCATGAATAGTCAAAGCTGGGATGAATTCGGCTGTTATCGAGTAGTCGAGCCTCCGGGTTCTCTCCCCCAGAACTGCTGGAGAATTGACAACGACCCGACTCCCAGAAAAGGTGAGACTCGGGTCGATGTCGAGGTTCTCAATATCGACTCCTCCTCCTTCAGGCAACTCGAGGAACAATCGCAAAAGGAGGGCAGACCTCTCTCGGAACTGATTCTCGCGATCGTGAATGAACGCGGAAAGATGCACAATCCCGTGACCGGTTCCGGAGGCGTTCTGCTGGGGACCACCGATGACGGGAGACGCATAGCCTCACTGATCTCACTCTCTCTCACTCCGCTCAAGATCGACGAGATTCTCAGCATCGACAACTCAAGCGAGCGGGTCTATATCCGGGGAACCGCGATCCTTTTTGAGAGGACCCTTTACGCCGAGATTCCGGCGGACCTGCCAGAAGCGGTTTCGCTGGCGGTAATGGATGTAGCCGGGGCTCCGGCACGGGTCGCTGAGATCTGTCGTCAGAAGGAGCAGATCCTTATCATGGGCGCCGGAAAGGCTGGACTACTGTCAGCCGCGGCGGTTCGCCGGGAAAACCGGCAAGCAGAAATCCTGGCGGTCGATGTAGCAGCGGCACCTCTCGAGGATATGTCGACCCTGAAGCTCTGCGACAGCTGGCAGGTTCTCGACGGGCGGAGTCCCCTCGCTTTTTTCGATGGTATTCGGGAAGCGACCGCCCGGCGGCTCTGCGACCTGACGATCAACGTCGTCAATCAGCCCAACACCGAAGGCGCCTCGATTCTTGCGACGCGCGACGGGGGGACGATCTACTTCTTCAGTATGGCCACGTCATTTTCACAGGCCGCACTCACGGCCGAAGGGCTCGCCCGTGATGTTGAGATGCTGGTGGGATCGGGTTACACCCGGGGTTGGACCGATTATGCGTTCAAATTGATCCGGGAAGACCCAGCCCTGCTCGCCCACTTCGAAAAGCGTTATGGCGTCTAAAGAACTCAAAGGATGGTTCGAGCAGCTTCAGCGATGCAGAGGCCGCATAGCGGTGCTTGGAACCTGTAAGAACGCAGGCAAGACCACCGTCCTGAACGCGATCCTAAAGCATGGAGTCTCTGGAACCGTCGGAGTGACTTCGATCGGTCGAGACGGCGAACCCTACGATGTGGTGGAGAAGGTCGCGAAGCCATCGATCTCTCTCGAGTCGGGGACACTGTTTGCGACGGCGTCCGAATCGCTCGAGCGGAGTCGAGGACGGTGGACAGTTCTCGCTGAAACGTCAGCGGTCACACCACTCGGCCGAGTCCTCATTGCCCGTGCTGAGCAGGAGTGCACGGTCGAGCTCGCTGGCCCCTCTGATGTTGAAGGTATGCGCAACGTGGCGACCCTGCTGGAAGAGGCGGGGGCGCACGCTGTCTATCTCGATGGAGCCTTTGACCGGGTCGCGGCCGGTAGTTCGCGGCTCGCTGATGCAGTGGTTCTGGTAGTGGGAAGTGCGGGAAGATCAAGCATTGATGAAGTGATCAGCGAGTTGAAAGGCTACCTCAACCGCTACCACCTTCCTGAGGTCTCTGTCCCGACAGATGACCAGCCCGACCTGCTTCAACTCAATGCGCTCACCGATGAACAGCTTCCTGAACTGGAGGGCCGAAGTGTTGTTCTCCCCGATCCCTCAGCCTGTCTGATCAGTCCGGCAGCCTGGAGATGGGTCGGCCGAAGAAAGATCCAGCTCCACGTCCGACACCAGCTCAAGCTGGAAGCCATTTTCCTCAACACCTTTCGTCCACACCTGTCGCCACTGTCCGCGGAAGCTCTTTTGAACAGAGTGCGGGAACTCTGTCAGAATGTGGCTGTCTTCGATCTCAAGCTGGAAGGGTGGTTCGACCGTGCTGGAGCTGAAAATTGATCACCAACTCGTCAAGAGATGTCGAAACGCCTCTGAGAAGATCGCCTCACAGGTCAACGAAACGGTTTCAGGCCTGACAACTGTATCGATCGAAAGGACGATCCTTCGGCTGCTCGGGCTCGACGGAGTTGACGCCGATGAAGTACCACTCCCGAACGCACTGGTGGAATCCCTCGGTCATGAGCGGCTCAACCGTGGGGTGAGTTTCTGGCTGGGAAGTCAGATGGCGGCGGAGAATTGCGACCTCGAAAGTGCCGTCGCCAGGATTCTCCAACGCAAAAAAGGCGCTGCCTTCCGCCGACATGAGCGCTGGAAGGAACCGATCGAAGATCTGGCTGCTAAGGGAGCGTCGCGGATTGATCGATGCAGGGTCGACCGGGCTGAGAAGATGGCCCAATTGCCCCCTTCGAAGCCTCCCTGGTTCTACTGCATTGTGGCTACGGGAAACATCTACGAAGACGCGGTTCAGGCCCAGGCTGCTGCCAGACAAGGCGCCCAGGTGATTGCCGTTATCCGTTCAACCGCTCAGAGCCTGCTCGACTACGTACCCTACGGGGCGACGACGGAAGGATTCGCCGGGACCTTTGCAACCCAGGAGAATTTCAGGGTTATGCGCGAGGCCCTGGACGAAGTGGGCGAGGAACTGGGGCGATACATCCTCCTCTGCAATTACTGTTCGGGGCTATGCATGCCCGAAATAGCCGCGATGGGCGCTCTCGAGCGCCTGGATATGATGTTGAACGATGCCATGTACGGGATCATCTTCCGGAATATCAACATGGTCCGTACCCTGACCGATCAGCGCTTCTCCCGCATGATCAATGGCTATGCAGGAATCATCATCAACACCGGCGAAGACAATTACCTGAAGACCGATGAAGGGCTCAAGGCAGCCCATACCGTTCTGGCATCTCAGTTCATCAATGAACAACTCGCGGCGCAAAGCGGGGTCCCGGAAGAGCAAATGGGACTCGGACACGCCTTTGAACTGGACCCTTCCCTCGAAGATGGCTTCCTGTTCGAGCTGGCCCAGGCGTTGCTTTCTCGCCAGATCTTCCCAAACGCTCCCCTGAAGTACATGCCTCCGACGCGTTACAAGACCGGAGACATCTTTCAAGGGTTTCTCCAGGACGGGCTGTTCAACATCGTTTCATTGCTGAGTGGCCAGCACATCCAATTGCTGGGCATGTTGTCGGAAGCTGCCCAGACCCCGGGAATCCACGATCGAGAACTGGCTTTGAATAACGCTCGCTACATTGTGGGCAACATGCGCCACTTGGGAGAGGAACTTCAGGTAAAGCCGGGAGGCATTCTCGAACGCCGCGCGTCGGAGGTTCTCAGAGAATGTCACGATCTTCTCGAGCAGATCGCCGCCGAGTCACTCTTCGACACCCTGGAAAAAGGTACCTTTGCTGGGATCCCGCGAGGACGAAGGGAGGGTCGGGGCCGGGAAGGTGTAATTCAGAAATCTGCAGATTATTACAACCCATTTGAAGATGCGCTTAGAAATTGACTCCCAACAAGTCCGCCCCTATTACGACAGTCTCGGCGACGGGATGGTCCAGCTCAGCTTCACCCTGCCACTCGAGAACGGGCCCGTCGCCCACCGCGCGGCCATGGAAACGCTCAGGAAGATGAATCTGACGGAGATCTCGATTGTCGAAAGCCGTTCAATTGCACCCGGATTCACCTTTTTCCTGGCCTACGCGAAAACCACTTTTTCAGTCGATGCAGAGCAGTTGGCCAGTGAAGTCGAACTGGACGCAACGCTCGACTACTACGAAATCCTGAAGCTCGCACGAGCAAAGCTCGACCGGCCCCTGGTGGTTGTTGGAGCGACCCTCGAGAGCGACGCCCATACTGTCGGACTCGATGCCATCTTCAATATGAAGGGATTTGCCGGGCATTACGGCCTGGAGCATTATTTCTGCTTCGAAACGCACAACCTCGGCGCCCAGGTCCCCTTTCATCGGCTGATCCGCAGGATCAAGAAGGTCAATGCCGACGCCGTTCTGATCTCGCAGACGATAACCCAGAAGGGTCTGCATCTGAGGAACCTGACAAAGTTCGTCGATCTACTCGACGCGGAGCGCCTGCGCAACAAACTGATCGTGATTGTGGGCGGGCCAAGTATTACACCGGAACTGGCCAAAGAACTGGGTTTCGATGCCGGGTTCGGGAGGGGGACGATTCCCGAAGCAGTCGCTGGTTATATCGTCAATGAATTCCTGAGGAGGAGAGATGTCTGAACTCGTCGCAATGATTCGAGTCCGCATGAGTGCGACCGACGCCCATTACGAAGGCGAGCTCGTTGATGGCGCCCACATGCTCAAACTGTTCGGTGACGTCGCTACCGAGCTGTTGATCCGCAACGACGGGATGGAGGGACTCTTTCGGGCCTACAGCCAGGTCGATTTTCTCGCCCCAGTCTATGCCGGTGACTACATCGAAGCTGAAGGGCGAATCGTTCGCTTCGGCAACAGTTCAAGGGAGATGGAGTTCGTCGCCCGCAAAGTAATCAGCCGGCAGGCAGTCCTCGATCCGCCAATCGTTGTAGCGACCGCCCGCGGCACCTGTGTCGCCAGAGAACTGTAGGGGAAACAGCCTATGTCACCACCATTGATCATCACAGCAGCCCTGAATGGAGCGGAAGTTACCAAGGAGCAGTGCCCGGCCCTGCCGATCACTGCAAAGGAGATTGCGGCCGAAGCCCGTCGTGCCCGCGATGCAGGAGCCTCGATCGTACATGTCCATGGACGAACACCCACGGGAACTCCAACCCAGGACCGCGAGACCTTTCGCCGGATTCTCGAAGCGATCCGCGCCGAAACCGATATCCTTGTCCAGTTCTCAACGGGCGGTGCTGTCGGGATGAGTGCCGAGGAGCGCATTGAAGGGCTCGACTTGATGCCCGATATCGCGACCCTGACGCTGGGCACGGTAAATTTTGGCAGCGACGTCTTCATGAACCCTCTGCCGATGGTGCTGCAATATGTCGACCGCTTCAATACACTGGGAATTCCAGCCGAACTCGAAATCTTCGACAGCGGGATGCTTGGTACGGCACGCTACCTGCTCAAGAAAGAATTGTTGAAGGTCCCCTTCTACTTCGACTTCGTCCTGGGTGTCCCGGGCGGAATGGAGGCCTCGCTTCGCAACCTGCTCTTTCTGCGAGACTCCCTGCCAGCGGAAAGACCCTGGTCAGTTGCCGGAATCGGCCGGCACCAGCTTCCGATGGCTACGGCCTCGATCCTCGAAGGAGGACACGTACGGGTCGGATTCGAGGACAACATCTACTACCGAAAAGGGGAACTGGCCACCAGCAATGCCCATCTCGTCGAACGAGTGGTCCGCCTGGCCGATGAACTGGCCCGGCCAATCGCCGGTCCCGCTGAGGCAAGGGCCCTCCTGTTCAGCTAAGACAACCCCCTGGCGTGCGGCGGCCCTGGACGCCGCTCTTGAATCGCGAATCGCTAATCGCTAATCGCTGATCGCGACTGGCTAATCCTCGGAGCCTGACAACCGGGACACTTGCCTTCCGTCAGATACTTCGCACAATCTCCGCGAGGACTGCCAGCCCTTCAGCCAGCGCATCTTCCTGGATCGTCAAGGGAGGATTGATCTTCACAGCACAACCGCCCACACCGACGGGGGCGAAG
>CP070717.1:4636823-4641765 GCA_020350445.1 Acidobacteriota bacterium
CAGGTTTGTGATCAGAGGAAAGTAGCGCGACGGCCCGATGAGCCCCAGCAGAACCGCCTCCTGAAGGTAGTAGAGGGGCGGATAGTAGTCACTGATGCTGGCCACACTGGAGAAGAACACGCCCTGTTCAAACGCTTTGAGGTGGAGCCATCCCATCATCTGATGATGCGCCATGTCCCAGACTGGCGGGGCGTTGTCCAAAGAGAGCCAGACAATATGAACGAGGAGAATGGAAATGAATCCGCTCCCCCACAGCAGCGTTGCATTTCGGACATGGCTGCGGGAGGTCTCCGAACCGGTAGCCCCCCGAGGGGACCTCGGCTGCTCCCCTGTAGGAGTCGGCAAGGACGTCTCTGAAGAGTTATGGAGAACCATAGAACGATTCAGTGTCCGCGGCCTACCAGTGCGATTCTTCCTCCGGAATCGGTCCGTCGTATCGCTTCTGGATTCGATAGACGTTGAACCACTCCCACGGAGCTCCGGTGCTGATGCTAAACGGCAGGAGCCCCCAACCGGTACTGTAGAAGCCAGCATGTGAAGAGAAATCGAGCACGCGCAGAGGGAACGATTCCTGAAGGACCTGCTGTTCCAAAAGCTTGGAGTAGCCTTCTCCGTCGTAGAGGGTTACCCAGGGCATTGCCACATAGGGCTTGATCAAGATGTCTCCGGATGCGGCTTCGGTCGAGGTTCTCGGAAGCGGCCGGGCTCCATTCTTCTCGAAGTAGTAGCGGAAACCCCACTCCCCCGCATACCAGACCCGGTGTCCAGCGCTCTCATACTGATCGACCAGTCGGGCGGCAACAACCTTGTAAGTCTCGGCGAAACGATAATCCGCCCAGGAGATCGGCAAGGCGTAGAGGACGGTCAGCGCCGTAGCGATCCAGATGATGCGGACCGCCTGGGGCGGCTTCCAGTTCGAAAGCTCTACCCGCCTTATCCAAACAAGAATCACAGGGGGAAGCGCCAGCAGGGAGTACCGGACCGATCCGGCGTAATAAAGCACCAGGCAGGCTGCCAGGATACCGAAGAACCAGAAGACGGGTAAGAGCTGATGGGGCCTCCAGTCCAGGCCGACGAGGATGAACTCCCAGAAGATGAGAAACCCGGTGGTCAGCAAGAGGGCGAGCAGCCCTTTGTGTACCCATTCCCATTCCGGAGCCATCCAGTGTATTGGAATCAGCGAGAGCAGGAAAACGGCGAGGGCAAACCGGGTTCGTAACTTGCCCGAGAACCCAACCCAGACGGCCAGCGGCAGGAGAAAGAGCCCTCCCACATTCAGCACGAAGCTCAAGAGCCTGGCACCGAGAAGGTTCAGCTCGAAAATCGAGCGCTTATCCATGTGAAGCAGGGTGTTTACGAGGACAAAGCGGTCATAGTAGAGATAGGCTCTCAGATACCACATCACCCAGAGCAGGACTGGCGAAAGTAGAACCGCAATCCAGAAGCCCGTCGACGGTGCAGTTGGAGGCTTCCGGCGGTCAAGAACCAGATAAGCAGCCATCAAAAGAACCAGGCCGGCACTGACCATCGAGATGAACGCTGCACCGAGGATTGCCAGGATAAGGATCACTCGATCGGCCATCACTCCCTCGCCCGAGGCCAACCTGAGAAACCGGCTCAAGGCGAGAAGCCAGAAAGCCAGCAGAGGCACATCGGGCATCAACGTGTGTCCCAGAACCAGAAACGCGGGAGCCCCGAGTAACAGCACTGTCGCTGCCAGGGGAACACGGACAAAGCGCCTGGCGAGGTCATAAAAGGAAAACCCGGCCAGAAGGGGAAATACCAGGAAAGCCAGGTGAAAAACCCATTCGCTTTCTGCCCCCGTGAGCAAGCGAACCAGGGCCAGGTAATAGGATGTCAGCGGCAGATGACTGTGACTCGCTCCATCGGGTGCAATCAGACCTTCGAAAAGCGTCGGAGAGTCATAAGGGAAGAAGGGCTTCTCCAGTGCGGTCCCGGCAATCTCCAGGTAGATCCGATCATCGATGTGGAAAGCCTGGCTGATAAAGGGAAGGTAGAGCACCCCCACAACCAGAAATATCACCAAGTTCTTACGTGTATTCCCCAAGGCTGGTCTCTCAACTAACCTGTAATGTAACTCCCTGGATTTCTCCGTGCCTTCGACAGCTGCGCCCTGTGAAACATCGAGAGATAGACCTTCTCGAGGAATCGGATGACCGGAACTTCCGGCATCAGTCCAAAGAA
Source organism: Acidobacteriota bacterium (assembly GCA_020350445.1). GTDB lineage: Bacteria > Acidobacteriota > UBA6911 > RPQK01 > JAPXNP01. The sequence goes on from CP070717.1 coordinate 4,639,029, forward strand.
CCTCCAACGCAATCTCAGCCGCAAATATCCATAATAGAGACTGTAGAGAGACATTAAAAGCGGCTTGAATCGATTATTGCAGAAGCGCTCGAAAGCCCGCCTCTCGAAAAAGCGGCTCACGGTATTGATCTTGCTGACGAACTTCTTCTGTTGAGGTGACAGAAACGGGTTGTTGTTCTCGGCAAAATGGAAACGACTCCAACCTTCGAGCGTTTCGGGAAACTCGGCGCCATGAACCAGACGGGCCTTGTCGTAGAGCGTGGTTCCGGGATAGGGCGTATAGACCGCTACGGGGGCCACTCCGGCGTTGGAATTCCCACCCAGCAGTTCGAACATGAAGTCGACCGTTTCGAGGGTTTCTTCCCGGTCCTCATTGGGAAAGCCGGCCATGAAACCGTACTTAACGTACACATCGGATCCCGACAGAAGCCGGTTCACGTCACGAACCTGATTCAAGGTGGTTCGTTTCATGATCTCTTTCAGTCGTTTCTCGGATCCCGATTCAATCCCGACCCAGAGCTCTTTGAAGCCCGCCCGGTAGAGCTTGTCGAGCATCTCCGGACTCCGTTTGTAGAGGTAGTCGATCCTGCAGGGTACCTGAATCAGTAGATCGAGGTCGGCTTCGATCAACAGGTCACAGATCTGTTCGACCCGTCCCGGATGTCCAAAGAAGTAGTCATCTTCGATAAAGATGGCGTTTACCTCGAATTCCTCAACGAGGTGTCTGATGTCTGCGACGATCCGCTCAGCGGAGTGATGTCGAAAGCGCCGTTCATTGAACTTCAGGTTGTAACAGAATTCACAATCGTAGGGGCAACCCCGGCTGGTGACGATCTGCAGCTGGGCTTCATCGGTCGAAGGAGCGCGGGTAAAGTAGTGCTCCATCTCAATCAGATCGTAATCCGGCCGAGGAATCACATCGAGATCCTCGATCATCGGCCGGTACGGGCCATATTTCAGCTGTCCGCTCTCTTTGTAGCCAATCCCGGCGACAGCACTGAGATCCCCTCCTTCACGCAGGCAATCTGCCAGTTCAACAATCGTGATCTCCCCTTCCCCTTTGACGACAATATCGCAGAGTTCATCTTTGAGGGTGGAATCGGGACAGAGAGTGGGATGGACCCCTCCCCAGACGATGGGCAGCTCTGGCAACTCGTTGCGCACGACCCGGGCAGCGTCCAGACCGCCGCGGATCTGCATTCCCGTCATCGCGGAAATCCCGACGAAGATGGGCCGTTCCTTTCGGATGGAGGCCCGGACATCGTCTTCAAATGAGGCGGTGATGCGTTCGTCCAGCACTTCAACCCGGTAACCTGCCTCTTCGAGTACGGTTCCGAGGTAGAGGCAGGCCAGTGGAAGGCCCACGTTGATCCCAAAGACATCCATCCCGGTATTCGGATAGATCAGAACCACCTTGCCGAGGTCCTGGTCAACACTACGCTGCCAAGGAAACTCACTCATCGATCCACCTTCACTCTTCTGCGCATGCGCGGGTACGACATTCAAATCCTCCAAGTCCGGCTCCGACTCAACGATTCAACCACCGCTTGTAGAGGTTTCCCAAGGAGCCGACCAGTCCGGGAAGCGTTTCCTCCAGAGGGAACCGCAAGCGCAACATCGGAGTCAGCCATTTGGGATGATTCACGTAGTCGCATCCACCGCAAATCTTGAGCCGGTCAAACTCCCGATTGAAGAGCCACCGGCGCTTCTCGTCAAAGTCTGGAGAATTCCAGACCTCGGCAATCGTTTGTGTGCGGACATCTCCCACGGAATAATCCGCCTCGGAATCGAAGCAGCACATCGCCACTCTTCCGTCGGCTAGAATCGTAATATAGTGATAGAGCCTCTCGCAGAAGTTTACCTTATTCGGTGTGCGGCCTCTGTTCTCCAACTTTCCCGCCCAGTTGAAGTAGACGGAAAAACGGACCTCATCGGCCCCTTCCCACTCCCGTCGGAGTTGTTCCCGGCTGTGCTTGTTCTCATCGACGGTCACCATGGAGATTGAGACCCTGGGACGCTTTACCGGCAGTTCATCACGCCGCTTCAGGAAGTACTGCACATTGCTGCGGACCTCGTCATAGCTGAGTCCAAGGCGAATCCCCTCAAAGGTTTCCTTATCACCTCCATCGATTGAAACGATCAGGCTGTCCAGCAGTTCTTCCTGCAGAAACGCCTCGGTCAACTCCTCACTAAGCTTCGATCCGTTGGTGGTCAGATTGATATGGGTTTGGGGAGCGAGGCGACGGGCTTCTCTGAAGTAATCCAGGACGCCCGGTACCAACAGGGACTCTCCATGGAGGAATGGCAGGAGTTTCTTGGCGCCCCTTTCTCCGCACTCGCGAACAATCTTCTGAAACAGTTCGGCCGACATGATTTCCCGGGGTCGCTTCATCCCGGGAGTCGCGCAGATCGTGCAGCGGGCGTTGCAGATATTGGTCAGTTCAACGTAGACGTGATCGGGAAACTCGGGATAGCGATACATCTTGTCTCAGTTGATACGGGAGGCCTGGCGCTGAAGAAAAGCGGGCAGAAAGTTCCGCTCGATCGCCCGCAGGTATTTCAGGCTGGATCGCACTCGAAACAGTTTCGGCAACATGCGCAGAAACCGAAATCGCGTCATGAAGAACATAAGATAGGCCTTTCGCTGAAGCCTCTTCAATGTTTTGAAATCGAACTCCTCCGTCTTGATCTGGTGCACTCGATTCAGATGATCGGTCTCATCGTACAACTGTTCACT
>CP070717.1:4641865-4659356 GCA_020350445.1 Acidobacteriota bacterium
ATCGCCGTCTCGATCCCCTGCCCCAGCTTCAAAGCAATGAAGGTGGCTGCGGCAGAAAATAGAATCGTCATCCCGAAGCCCAGCAGAATTGCTCGCAGGGAGAGTTCCGGAACGATGGTCCCGGAGGGGATCAGGGGAACGTATCTCTCATCTTTCGCCAGAGGCCGGTAAGCATTCTCTGGCAGGCCAGTCGTTAAACCCTTTTCTGTCTCGTTCATTGGCGTGAAATTCTAACAGGAGCCCTCAAGGGAGCGAAACCATCGCCTTGTACAGGTCTTTGATTTAGAATGGGAGCCCACATGGAGATGGTATGTTCTGGCAGCTAGGTGACTCATCACGGACTTTGAACCTGGGATTGGCTCTCGTTTTCGGGCTCATCCTCGGCCTGGGATTCTTTGACGTCTTTCAGATGTATGCTGTCACCTACTGGAATACCGATGCGCTGGGGGGGCTGTATTCCATGGCTCCATTCCTTGCGGTGGCTCTGCTGATCGTTCTCTGGAAACGTCGCGATCTCCTGCTTGCTTCGACTGGGCCCCACATGAACCGCTGGATCGGTTACGGAATCCTGATCCTCGGGGTGCTCATCAAGCTTCATGCCGAGATCGAGGGTTATGCCATCCTCAGAGGGGCCTCGTTGATACCCATTCTGCTAGGCGTTGTCCTCATCCTCTTTTCGGCTCAGACGGTTCGCGGACTCTTCTTTCCCATCCTGTTCATCATCATGATCATTCCCCTGCCAACGTTCGTGATCGATAACCTCACCCGACCAATGCTGGGCGCCACCGCGGAAGTCACCGATTACTTTCTGAGTATCTCGGGCTTGAGCTACACCAGATGGGGGAATTCGTTCGTTCTGGAGATTGCTTCAGGCTTTCATGAGGTGCAGATCGTCCAGGGTTGCAGCGGAATCCAATCGCTTTTTTCCCTGCTTTCCGTATTTGGCCTCTTTCTGCTCTTTCGGAAGACCCTGTTTCAGTACAAGGTGATCCTGTTTCTGGCTGTGGTTCCATTGGCCCTTCTTGGAAACTTCGCCAGAGTCATCGTCACCGTCCTCCTCATCACCTTTATCAGTCCCGAAGCTGGCGACGGGTTTTTTCATGGGGCTTCCGGACTGGTAATGTTTTGTCTGGTCTTGCTGGTCCTGTTTTTTCTCGACTGGCTGATTGTGAAGCAGCCCTTGAGCCTAGGACAGGAAGCCTGATGATGAATGTACCCGCCCAGATTCACAAGTTTGCTATTCTCCTGCTCGTTCTTCCAATTGTGCTGCCACACTTCTGGAGTACCCGCGAAAAGCACGCCCCTCTCAACAGGATCGGGCTCGCAGAGTTCGTACCGGAAGAGATCGGCCCCTGGAAGTTCGAAGAGATCGATGACCCAACACAGCCCCCGCCTTTTGCCTACCTCAACGAGTTCTACAAAGGAGTCTTCATCGACGAGGACGGCCGGGCGGTTGTGTTGTCCATTGAGTATGGATCGGACTTCCGGAGACATTACCAGATGCACCTGCCGGACGATTGCCATCGCACCCGTGGTGATACGGTGCATCTGCTTCCCGACCACACTATCCATTTGGGAAACTCAACTGAGCTGCCGTCCGCCCTGATGGAATGGGAATACCCTCGTTCCAACGTAAATGCGCTTTGCGCCTACTGGGTGGTCCTCGAAGGCGAGCAGAGTTCCGATATTCCGTGGCTCAAGCTCCGACAGTTCTTTGCAGGGATCCTTCATGAGCCCCGGGAGATCGTGTTGATTCGAATCGACCAGTTTTACGGAGAAGACGGTCCCAGACTCGAAAGATCGAAAAAACTTGAATCCCTCGACGAGTTTGTGGAATCTCTATATAGATCAATTAACGCGAAAGGCCGGCTCTTGTTCTTTGGAAGCATCAAACCGGATTTCGAGGAGCGAAATTCATGATAAAGAAGTTTACACAGGTCCTGATCCTCACAGCAGTTCTTCTCAACCTGAGCGGAATGGTGTTCGCGCCGCATGATCAGGGCCAGGGTAAGAGTCAGGACCATGACCAGTTACATGACGCTGTCTCTTCGGTTTCGGCTGCCCCGGAACCTCTAACTGCCCTACTGTTTGCCGTGGGAAGTGGTATTGTGTTTTTGCGTCTGCGAAAACAGGACTGAGACAGACGTTTCATCCCCGATCTTTCTGCGCTACCCTGACTGAGGAACTTCTTCTCTGTCACGGGTAGCGCTTTTTTATTTTGGGAGGAGTCGGGAACGTGCAGCTCTCGAGGCGTAAGTTCACCCGTCAGCTGTTGTTGGGAATCGCTGCTGGAAAGGCCGGAATCCTCTGTTCTAACGAAGCCTGTTCCCAAAGCCTTACCGCTCAATCACCCTTCGGTCCACTCCGGTCTGATCGCAGCCGGCTCCTCGACCTGCCCAAGGGGTTTCGCCACCGGATCATCTCCAGGTGGGGCAAGAAGATGGCCGACGGCAACTATGTTCCCGCTCTCTTCGATGGTATGGGAACCTTTCCCGGGCCCGACGGATCGATCATCGTCCTCCGGAATCACGAGTATCGCGAAGATAACGACAAATCGATTGGCGCCTTCAAAGGCAGGAAGAAGCTCTCAGAGAAGATCCCCGCCGAACTCTACTATGACGCTGGCACCGGAGACGGACCCTGTCTGGGAGCGGTCACGACGTTGGTCTATGACCCGCAAAAGGGTAAGACCGTCAGGGAATTCCTCTCACTCGCCGGAACGATGACCAACTGCTCTGGTTGCGTGACACCCTGGGGCACCTGGCTGAGTTGCGAAGAGTCGCGTGAGAACGCTGGAGGCCGCTACGCCAGGAACCACGGTTATGTCTTCGAGGTTACCCCGTCTGCAGCGCCAGGGCTTCAACCCCCCGTCCTCTTGCCCGCTCTCGGACGATTCGTTCAGGAAGGTGCGATCATCGATCCAGTCTCGGGAATCGTTTATATGACGGAAGACAAAGCCGACAGCCTGATCTATCGTTTTCTTCCCCAGGTTCCAGGGCAACTGACCGCAGGCGGTCGACTCCAATGCCTCGCTATTCAGGGCCGGCCCCGTCTGGACACAAGGAACTGGGTCGGTCAACCGGTAACGGTGGGCGAATCGCTGCAAACATATTGGATCAATCTGGATGATGTGGAAAGCGAGCAGGATGACCTCCGAATCCGCGGGGCAAGATCAGGTGGTGCCCGCTTTGCCCGTGGTGAAGGAATCTGTCGACTCGAAGAATCAGTCTACTTCGGCTGCACATCAGGTGGAGCCCGTCGACTCGGACAGGTCTGGCGGTACACACCAGATAGAGCTGAAGACCAGGATCCCGACCGCCGGGCTGGCGGCCTCCTGGAACTGGTCGCCGAGCCCAATGATTCGAAGGTTCTCGAAAACCCAGATCAGTTTGCTACGGCACCCTGGGGAGATCTTCTGATCTGCGAAGATGGAAAGAATGACCAGTACCTTCTCGGGATGACCCCGCGAGGACAGTTCTATCCCTTCGCCCGCAATGCCCGAGATCAGTCGGAACTCAGTGGGGCCTGTTTCTCTCCGGATGGAGAGGTCCTCTTCTTGAGTAACATGGTTGCTGGACTCACCTTTGCCATCACCGGCCCCTGGCCCAAAAGGTCGGTGTCTTGAAAATGTGTCATTTTGTCTCACCCCGGGAGGCTCTGCGACACAGTTTGAGACGCAGGGAGCGAGTTCGAACAAGAACTCAGATTTGTAGCCAACTGAAACGTCCTTAATTCACAGCTACTTACAGAAAAAATGTCGCACTCTCCGAGTTTTGGCACGGTACCTGCAACTACCTATCACGCAAGGACGGAAGGATAGGAAAAACGTCCTGGCGAATGCCTAAACCCAAGTAGGTCATTCGCCGAAGCACCCCAACACAGCACCAGTGGGGAGTGGGTCCTCCTTAGGCTGTTTCACGACAGCCTGGCCCTCCAAACTCATCGCAACCCTCCCACTCCCCACGACCCACCTCTTCTTTCGCCCCGAGCGGGAGAAGTTTTAAGATAGATGCGTCAAAGGTGGCGGCACTCTTCCGGGGCCGCCCCAACTCCTCTCCCGATATCCTCCGATATCAGTCCGCCCAACCGAACCAGTTGCCTAGGTGGTCAGCGCGAAGCTCAGTTCGGCCACAGGGGCCTGGCCCAAATAGCCCGATAAGAGGTCTTGCGCTTCCTCCCCCGACACCTCGGCTGCCGGGAGATAGGCCACCAGCCAGGCCTCCAGCGTTTCCTCAGTCACCTTAACCCTCTCACTGCCCGTGATCGGAGCATCCAGAGGACCCAGGGTATCAACGAGTAACGGCTTCTTCTCCAGGTTGAACGGACCGCGCAAAGACTCGTAATGCTCCCCCGCTCGGCCCTGGCGAAAGACGAAAGGAGCCTGAAATGTCCCGACCGTCATCACACAGCATGGAACGGCCAGTCGCGCCGAAAGACAGTTGTTGAGATCGACGAGGGGATGAATCTGCGGAATGTCCCCACCCTTTAGGATTCTCCGCAGCAGCGCCTCCGAAGAGGGACGATAGCGAGTCGGGTCACATCCGGCTTCGCGGAACAGCTTCCTCAACGCAGCCACCGTCGGAACCTGCGCCAGGGCCGCTATTCTGTAAGAGTCTCTGGCATCACGGCTCACCTGGACAACCATTTCCCGGAGCTGTTCACTCGACCAGGAATCGGGCGACCTCAATTTCAGGCCGGCCCAAAACAGCGACCAGCCCGTTAATTCCTTCGTCACTTCAAATGGAGCTTGCGGCATTTGCTCCGGATTCTAGCAGGTAGGTCTCCAGAATTCGATCGGGCCGGGGAGAATCGGGTGTCTCTGCGGCCACCTCAGATCAGTCCTGCGAGCCTGATCCGATTCACTCAGCGAATTGTTGGGGTAAGATTACTCGCTGATTTTGCAGATACGTCCGTCGCCATCAAACTGGAGGTTGTATGAAAAAGACCGGTTACATTCACCTGCTGCTCACTCTCGCACTCACTCTGTCAGCGATTCCCTCTCTCTGGGGCCACGATCCCCGAGCCCGCACAGCGGTTCAGATCCCCGACATCCTCGAGTACAGGACTCTGAAATGTGACTTTCACATCCACACTGTCTTCTCCGACGGTTCAGTGTGGCCCGATATCCGGTCCGAAGAGGCCTGGCGTGAAGGTCTTGATGCGATAGCCATCACCGATCATATTGAGTATCAGCCTCATAAGGACGACCTCCCAACCAACCACGAGCGGTCCTACCAAATCGCCAAACCGCATGGTGACCAGCTTCGAATCATCGTGATTCGAGGTTCAGAGGTGACCCGCGAAATGCCTCCCGGCCACATCAACGCGATCTTTCTTGACCGCGTCACCCCCCTCGATACAGAGGATTGGCGTGATTCTTTGAAGGAGGCGCGCGCCCAGGGTGCCTTTCTCTTCTGGAATCATCCCGGCTGGGATGGACAGCAGCCCGACAACGTCGCCCGCTGGTACTCTGAACACAGCGAACTCGTCGACGGAGACCTGCTCCACGGAATCGAAGTCGCCAATGCTCGCGAGTACTACCCTGAAGCCCATCGCTGGTGTCTGGAAAAAAACCTCACGATGCTTTCCAACTCCGACGTCCACAACCCGCTCAATCTCGATTATCACGTTCACCACGGGGATCATCGTCCCCTCACTCTCGTGTTCTCCAAGGATGCAAGCTCCGAAGGAATCCGTGAAGCTCTCTTTGATCGCAGAACGGCTGTGTATACCGGGAATCGATTGATCGGTCGCGAGACCTTCCTGCAACCCATCTTCCAGAACTCAATTACCGTGATCAACCCGCAGGTTCAAATTGTGGGAGACGGTCGGGCCTTGATCCAGATCCAGAACGATTCGGATCTCGACTATGAACTCGTCCAGAGGGAAGAAGACCCGCGGGTGGGAACCAATCGAGAACTGATTCTGCAGGGAGGAAAGACCGTTTTGCTTACAGTGGCCGGAAGATCGGAAGAGCGGAGCGGTACCGAAACGGTCCATCTGCAGTACACCGTCAAAAACCTGCTGGTTGCCCCCGACGTCGGGATGGCAGTCGATATTCCACTGGAGATCACGTTTGTTCCCGAGAAACAGGAACCTGGTCAGTAGTTGAAGCCCTTTGGATCTTCATCGAGCAACAGAAAATCGGTGAAATCCTTGATCATCAGGGCCGTTAGACCCCAGATGTTTTCTCCGTTGAAGTCGAAGTAATAGACCTTGTGCCAGGCCCCACGGTGGAGCCTCTTCTCCACCCGGGGCTCGGCTCCGATGAAGAAGTCGAACGGCACTTCAAGCACGTAGGCGACCTCCTCTTCGTGGAGTCTGTATTCGGCCGGAGGAAGAACCCACCCGACAACCGTCCGGACGACATGGTCCGTGATCGCCCAATAATCGTGGAATTCCCCGAGGACGGTGACCCGGTCCCTGGATAAGCCGATCTCTTCTTCGGTTTCGCGCAGAGCCGTTACCACCAGACTGCTGTCCTGCATTTCCCTGACTCCGCCCGGAAAAGAGATCTGTCCTTTATGCGTTGCAACTGTCTCGGTCCGGCGTGTCAGGAGAAAGTGGGGCCGCCCATCCCTTTGAACAATCGACATCAGGACTGCGGCCTGCCGTCCGTTCGATCCTTCAAGACGACGGCATTCAAACCCTTCCAGACGTGATCTGATCCTGCTTTCCCAATCCATCGGTTAGAGTGAATTCTGCCAAGATCGATAACCATCAGGCAAATCGAGGGGCTCGGCGGTCACTGTGGTTTCGGTTGAAAAGGGTCCGTCAGGGGTCCGGAACTCCGGTTTTTGCCCGGGTGACTTGATTCGTAGGGTCACCCTGTAAGAGAATCACACCAATTTCTGAATTCACCAGCATTCCAGTGAAAGATGCGTTCTAGTTCCGGCCGCGGCATGGCCGACCGAAGTGTACCGATGCCTACATCTGTGCAGGGTATGGGCTGAGAGTATCTGTTGGTGAACCCAAGCGAACCGACACGAGGAGAAAGAAAATGACGAGAAACGGCCTAATCGCTACGACCTTGTTAACCGCAACCTTTCTATTTGGCTGCACTGTTCCTGAGCCCGTCGATGAGACAGCCGCCTCACAGGATCAACAGGTGACGGAGACACCTGAGTACTTCCTCCTGCGCCCAGAAGTAGAACGGGCCTACGGCTACACCCATGCCATCAAGATCGGTAAGGACATCAAGATTTCTGGCGCTGTGAGCATGGATGATCAGGGCAACCCGACGGCTGTCGGTGATCTTGAGCAGCAGATGAGGAACGCCTACTCCGATCTCGACAAGGTTCTCAAACACTACGGATACAGCTTCGACGACGTGATCGTTGAGAACATATACACCACCGACATGGCGAAGTTTCTCGAGGTCGCCGCTTATCGCAGTTCGATCTACACCAAGAACTTCCCGACGGGAACCTGGGTCGAGGTCAAAGGGCTCGCATTACCCGAGTTTCAGATTGAGATCGAGTTGGAAGCACACAAGTCCAACTAGCTCCCCGGAACGGGCAGGTCCCGAAGATAAACACCAGGACTCGTAAAACATCGATATTGGAGACGCACAGTCCTTCAGAGAGGAGACAGTTTATGGCATCAATTCTACTGACTGGTTCAAGTAAAGGTATCGGCATGGCCACTGCGCTGGTTCTTGGGCGCGCCGGGCATACAGTATTTGCAACGATGCGGAATCCAGACGCCGCACCCGAACTCGCCCAGATAGCGGCCGAAGAGGGCTTACCGATCGAAGTGCTCGCGATGGATGTAAACTCCGATGCCTCGGTTTCGGAGGCATTCAAGGCGATCGCTGAGAGCCAGCGTCCGATCGATGTCCTTGTCAACAACGCCGGAATCGAGTCGCGTGGCTCGATCGAGGAGCTCAGTCTCTCAGTGTTTCGCGACGTCATGGAGACAAACTACTTCGGCGTCATCCGTTGTGTTCAGGCGGTCCTGCCTCAAATGCGTTCGCGCCGCAGTGGTTGCATCGTCAACGTCTCTTCCGTTGCCGGACGAATCTCTTCCTCCCCTCTTGGCCCCTACACGGCATCGAAGTTTGCGTTAGAGGCCCTCAGCGAGGCTCTGGCTCAGGAGGCGAAGATGTTCAATGTCCGAGTGGCCGTCGTTCAGCCCGGAATAATCGATACCGACATGGCCAGGCGCCTGGGGGATGAAACGAACGGATCGCGATACCCACACGCATCCCGGATGGCCGGTCTTTTCGCTGCAACCCTTAAGAACCCAGCTTCTCCCGACTTCGTCGCAGAGAAGATCCGCCACGTCATCGAGAGCGGTACCTGGCAGCTGCGCCACCCCGTGGGACCCGACGCAGAACCTTTCCTCCAGTGGCGCTCCGGAATGACCGATGAGCAGTGGATCGACTGGGGTGCTGCGGACGATGACACCTGGTACGAGAGCGTCGAACGGGACTTCGGCCTCGACGCCCGGAGCACCGAGTAACAGATCTGCCGGCCCCAGGCCGGCATCTCAGCCGCCGCCCCGTGCATCCGGAATGCTCTCAGCGAGCAGTTATGGCATTATCAAGTGAGGCCTCGTCTCGGGGCCGATAAGCTGATGTCAAAAGACTGTGGGTTGCAGACGGAGGAAGACGGTGAAATACAGGAGCCTGGGAAGAACCGGATGGAACGTTTCAGAAATCAGTTTCGGGGCGTGGGCCATAGGTGGAGACTGGGGAGAGGTCCCGGAAAGTGACGCTCTGGCCGCCCTCCACGCAGCGGCCGATGAGGGCATCAACTTCATCGATACTGCCGATGTCTATGGGGATGGCCGCAGCGAGCGGATCATCGCCCGTTTCCTCAAAGAGCGGAGCGAGGAAATCATCGTCGCAACCAAGGCGGGAAGGCGACTCGATCCACACACCGCCGCTGGTTACAACCGAGAAAACCTGACCCGGTTTGTCGAACGGAGTCTCAGGAATCTCGAAACTGATGCCCTCGACCTGGTACAGCTCCATTGCCCGCCCACTGACGTCTATTACCAACCGGAGGTCTTCTCCGCCCTCGACGGTTTGGTGGAAGCCGGCAAGATTCGCCACTACGGCGTCAGTGTTGAAAAGGTCGAAGAGGCCATCAAAGCGCTGCAGTTCCCAGGCATCCAGTCGGTACAGATCATCTTCAACATCTTCCGCCAGCGGCCGGCCGAGCTCTTTTTTGGCCTGGCCCAGAAGAAGAAGGTCGGGATCCTGGCCCGCGTCCCGCTCGCCAGTGGGCTCTTGAGCGGCCGGATGAGCCGCGAAACCCAGTTTCCAGCGGACGATCACCGCAACTACAACCGGGCCGGACAGGCCTTCGACGTCGGAGAGACATTTTCGGGTGTCCCCTATGAACTGGGTCTCGACGCGGTTGAACAACTCAGGGATCTGGTCGGTGAGAACTCGACTCTGGTACAGTTTGCCCTCCGCTGGATCCTGATGTTTGACGCAGTCACCTGCACGATACCCAGTTCCAAGAACCCGAGCCAGGCCCAGCAGAATGCCCGGGCTGTGGACCTTCCTCCCCTTTCGGGGGAAGCGATGAGCGGGGTCAGGGCTATTTACGACCGCTTGATTCGAGACGCGGTTCACCAGCGCTGGTAGGTCTTTACTCTTGAACTACACGATCCATCCCATATTCGCAGGGTTGCTTCCGTTCTTCCTGTTCTGCGTTCTGATGTCACCCCTGAACGCCTCAAGCGAAGAGGCAGCGACTGGAGAAGCCCAGTGGATGACTTCTCTCGATGAGGCTTTGACCCAGGCAGCAGAGGTGGGTAAGCCCGTCTTCGTCGACTTCTGGGCGATCTGGTGTGGATACTGCAAGGACCTTGAGGCGGCATTCAGGACTCCCGATTTCAGCCAGGTGCTGGAGGGGTTCGTCCTCGCCCGCATTGACTTTGACGTGGAGAAGGATTGGGTTGCACGTTACGGCATCCGAACGCTCCCAACCACCCTGGTCCTCGGCGAAAACGGAGAAGTCATCATGCGTTCGGTCGGCCGGACGCCGACTCGCATCCTGTTGCAGCGGACCCGGACCGCAGCGGCCGGCTATCCGGTATACAGAAATGAGCTTTCAGACCGGGAAGATGTCGAGGTTCTGAGGCGTCGGGCCGAATACCTCCTCTACTCGGGGAATCCATTCGCCTCGCTAGAGAACCTGAAGATAGTGCTCACAAAAATCGACAGGAACGACACCGAGTTAAAGGAAGAGGTCTTCTTCTCGGTTGGCCTTTGCCTGATCGCCCTTCGCGACTTCCCCTCCGCACGGGAAATCTTCACCCCCCTCGCTCAAGGGGCGGAGACGGCGCGAATCAAGGAGGATGCTATTGGTGCCCTCGAGCGGATCACCGAAATCGAACGTCTGCGCCCTGCGCCCAGCCTCGCTCCCCCTCACTGATCGAGACGTGCCGCAACCCGGAGTTGTCGGCCGCGTTCCTCGCTATTCCGCGGAACAAGCTTCCGCAAAACGGTTTCAAAGTTCGAGATAATCCAGGCGTGTCCCGCGCCCGGCAGGAATTGCGCTTCTACCTCGGGTAGTGTTTCAGCCACCAGCCTGGCCAACAGGACCGGGACGTCGAAATCCTGCTCGCCGTGCCACAGAAATACCGGAACCGTTACTTCCCGCAGTGAGAAGCCCCAGGGACGGGTCAGCAATCGAATATCGAGAACCACGCCTCGAGTTCCCCCACGGAATGCTTCAGAGAACCCCTCGCAGATCTGTCGGCCCGTCGTCGGGTTCTCGAGCACCTCTCGACCAGGTTCGGGGACTTGCCGGGCAATCCTGACAACAATCCCGGGCGCAATCCGCAGGAGCAATGAAAGGGCAAATGCCAGACCAGCAACGAATCCCGGGGCATCCCGGAACAGGAATCGGGCGAGCTTCTGACGGGATGTGATCATCCGCTCGACCTCAGGGTGATCGATCGGTCCCATTCCACTGATCAGCCCGACACATTCAATATGTTCCCGCAGGAAGACCCCGCAGGCCGATGCATAGGGGCCTCCGCCCGATATCCCTGCAACTGAGAACCGGTCGATGCTCAAACTCTCCGCCAGAACCCGCATGTCATCAGGCCAATCGAGGAGGGATCGCTCAGAGTAGAACTCAGACCTGCCATACCCGGGACGCTCGGGAGCAATGATGCGGGCTCCCTGACGCTTCGCAGCATCATCGGCGAGGCGGAAGAAGTATCGAGAGCCCGGTACGCCGTGAAAGAAAAAGACCGGCCAGCCGCCCGGATCCCCATACTCGGCGAATCCCAACACCCTGCCATCCGGAAGAAGGACCGTCTGCTCTTCTCGATCGTCTTGCTCGAACCTTTCGCGTTTCACCGAGTGAAATCATACCGCCTGGCATGATCCTCGACCAGATCCAGGCGGTACAGCGACTGAATTGCCCCCTGTATGTCTCGGCTCCGATCCCGCCAGAGTCATTGAAAATGGTCAGCAGGATGAACGGTCAAAACCTGCGCTGTCTACTGACTGATCCAGGCCTCGTTGAACCGCGCCCACTTGATCGTCTTCGAAGGTTCTCCCTTCGAGTCATTCCCATGGTAACTGTAGCTGACATAAAGAAAGCCATCAGCGCCCTGGATTACAGCCGGATAGTGACTCCGGAGAGCAACGTCAGAATCCCTGGGATCGCGTTCGATATGTTGGGTATGAGACCAACTCTCACCCTCGTCGAGTGAGAGCGAGACCGCCAGGCTCTGCCGGCCGCGTTCTGAATCATTGTAGACAGCAACCCAGTGGCCATTCTTCAAGGTCACGAAATCCGCCCCCGCACCGGGGTTCGGAAGTGTGGAATCGCGCACATTCGACCACGTGAGCCCGCCATCATCCGATTCACTGACCTGCAGCCGCTTGGGTGGAGGCCCATTGTCTCTCATGTAGGCCACAAGGTTGCCATTCCGCTTCTGGACTATGCTGGCCTGGATGTTAGCCAGACCCACGAGGGGACTACTGAAATACCAGTTCGCCCCCAGATCGTCGGTCAATGCCATCAGTGAGAAGTCGAGTCCGTCTGAGTAGAGCGGCAGAATGAGGGTCCGTCCATCCAGGACAAACGGCTTGTTCCGGGTCTGCCAACCCATTCTCCGGTAGTACGGATACCCCACTGAATGCTCGGTCTTCACCCCGTCCTCATCAATTCGGCTTCCACGGCGGACAAAGTTCTGACCTCGCACATTGCCCAGAACTGCAGCTTTCCAATCGTTCCATTCCTGCCGTCTCTCCGAAGCTCCGGGAAGCTGTTCGAGGTAGCGTTCGTAATCATCCAGCTGACGGCTGACCGAAGCGGCGAAACGGTCGTCCTCCTGAATTCCGTATCCCGGTGGATCACCCGGTTTGACCAGCAAAACATCCTGCCAGTCCCAGACGGGTACGCCGTCTTCGAAATCTTCACTAATCCGGTACTTCAAAAGGGATGTATCCCACTGGTGGGCCAAGACCGTGTACCAGACCAGCCACAACCGCCCACGCATATCCATAAAGAGAACGGGATTGATATCGGGGAAACCCGGGGAATCGGCGAGCAGGAAAGGCTCGCTCCATCGATCCTGGCCCTTTTCGAGTCGGGCTCCGAGAATTGCGACATCATCGGCCGTTCGCTCCCCCGTCCCCTGAAACCAGGCGACGAGAAGGTCTCCATCAGGTAGTTCTACGATCGTGGAGCCATGCACGTGCTGTTGAACCGGGGCAAAGAGCTCGGCCGAAGAAAACGATGCGGTCTCGTTGACCCCGCCCGCAAGACATATCGGAAAGAGCAGGAGCAACACCAGGAAGACTGTGATTCTCCCGCGGTCAATCAGATACCAACGACCTGTTCCCGGAACATGCTCCATCACTGATTTTACGACTTGATGAGAGTGAAACATCGCGTCTCCTTCTATGCGCTCACGGAATTAACCAAGGTACCAATCGGCTCGATGGTGATCCGGATCTGGTCTCCAACCGCCAGTGTAAAATCCGATGGAGGAACGATGCCTGTTCCCGTCATCAGAAAACAGCCGCTGGGGCAGCTGTATTCTCGAAGCAGGTATTCGACGAGTTCCCTGGGTCTGCGTTTCATTCTTGAAAGGGTGGTCACTTCATCCAGGACCGTCTCTTCACCCCGCTCGATTTCGAGCCGGATCGCTGTCGAATCGGGCAGATCTCCTTCTGCGACCAGGATGGCAGGACCCAGTGCGCAACTCCCGTCATAGATCTTAGCCTGAGGCAGATAGAGGGGATTCTCCCCCTCTATATCGCGGGAACTCATATCGTTCCCCACCGTAAAACCAACGATCTTGCCGCTTGAGGAAATCGCCAGGGTCAATTCGGGTTCCGGAACCGACCAGGTTGAATCGCGCCGGATTCGGACAGGCTGCCCCGGTCCAACCGCCCGGCCGGGTGTCGCTTTCAGGAAGAGCTCAGGCCGGTCAGCTTCGTAGACACGCTGGTAGAAGTCTCCCCCGCCCGCTTCCTCGGCCTCCTCCTTGCGCGCCTCACGACTTCGTAAGTAGGTCACACCTGCCGCCCAGATCTCCTGACTCCCCACCGGTGGCAGCAGCGTTTGCGGGAGCTCCGACCTTTCAGTCAGCTGGCTCCCGCCGGCTGACAACAGCCGGTCCAGGTACCCAGGAAGGTCGTCCCGGTTCAACAGATCGTCCCAGACTGCATCCTGGATTTCGTAGAACCTCCCGTCCTTCTCGATGATTGCTCCGGTTGTCACCCTGAACAGTCGCATACTCCCTCCAGGTCAGATCGATCGAGAACGCGGTCCCCTCAATCGACTCAGTCTGAGTTCATCGCCAGATACTCGGAGGCCCACCCCACCGCAAGCGCCCCGTAAGCGCAGCGTGCCTCCTCCAGCTGCTCAAGCTCGATTGCCTCTCGCACGGTGTGAGCGAGGCCTTCATCCCCCGGTCCAAAACCGATCACCTTACAGCCTGCCTGTGCAAAGTAGCCTCCGTCAGTCGCGAACTTCCAAATGCCAACCTCTTCCCGGCTTCCAATGGCAGCCTCAACAACAGAGACGAAGCTCCTCAAAGCCCGATCCGAGGCCGAGAGAATATAGGCCGGATGCGATGCGGGTACGTCCTCGCGATAGCCCGTGTAGCTCGTCCGTTTAAACTCCGCAACCGAGACCGCCCCCACCGCTTCAGGTCCGAGCGAACGATCGAGCAGATCGCGAAGACGTCCGCAAATCACCTCGGGACTCTCTTCCGGGACATTCCGCCAGTCACATGTCAGCCACACCTCTCCCGGAATCACGTTGGCACTCGATTGGTCGGTTCGTACCAAAGTTGGTGCGACCGAGCTCGATCCCAACTCCCTATCTGAAGAATGTTCAACGGTTTCGAGTTCAGTGATGAACCGGGAGAGAGAGTGAAGCGGATTCACTCCTCGATGGGGTGCACTGGCGTGAACGCTCCGCCCCTGGATATGCACAACGAGTTCGGTCCGGCCTCGATGCCCTCTCCGAACCTGGTTGCTGCTCGGCTCTCCGACAACCACCAGCTCAGGTTTGAGGCTTTCCCGCAGCACTCGCGCCCCGAGCCCCCCGACCTCTTCCTGCACAACTGCCGTAACACAAAGATCTCCCAGTGGACGCTGCCCATTCGAAAGCACAGAGGCTACTCCATGAACCTGTGCAGCCAGCGGGCCCTTGATATCCACCGCACCTCTTCCCCAAACCCGTCCCTCCGCAATGGTTCCGGCATAGGGTGGATAAGGCCAACGCCCAGGATCACCCACATCCACATGATCGAGATGGGTATTGAACATGACGAGGGGCGCCTGGCCTTCACCTCGAATCCAGCCAATCACATTGCCGACCTCATCACGCTCCACTTCGTCATATCCCAGACGGACCATCTCGGTGAGAACGAGTTCCGAGAGCGCTTTCTCGCGCCCGGGAAGACTCTCTGTCTGAATCAGACGCTGTAAAAACTCAACACATTCAGCCATCGAATCCCGCCTACTTCTTCAGCTCCTGTTTCAGTACCCGCTTCAGGATCTTGCCCATGGCACTCTTCGGCAACTGTTCAACAAACTCGATCTGCTTCGGGATCTTGAATTTCGACAGTTTGTCCCGGCAGAACTCGACAACATCTGACTTCTTCAGCTCCGTTCCCGGCTCCACCACGATATAGGCCTTTACCGTCTCTTCCCTCACCTTGCTCGGAACGCCGATTACCGCGGCTTCGACAATCGCAGGATGCTGGTGCAGGACCTCTTCGACCTCCCGTGGATAGATATTCATCCCGGCACTGATGATCACATCCTTCTTCCGATCCACGATCCGGAAGAAGCCTTCCTCATCGGCAACCGACATGTCCCCTGTAAAGAGCCATCCATCCTGAAGGGCCAGGGCCGTCTCATCCGGTCGGTTCCAGTATCCCTTCATGACCTGTGGGCCCTTGATCGCCAATTCGCCAACTTCACCAACCGGCAGGGTTTCCTTGGAATCAGGATCCACCACGCGGGCATCCGTATCTGAGACGGGAACTCCGATCGTGCCGTTCTTCCGATGTCCATGCGTCGGATTGACGAACGCCACCGGAGAAGTCTCGGTCAAACCATAGCCTTCAACCAGTCGGCCTCCACTGCGCTCCTCGAACTTCCGCTGGATCTCACCAGGCAGCGCCGCTCCCCCACTCACGCAGAGCTTGATCGATGAGACATCGTCACTCGAAAGCTGCGGATATCGATTAACGGCGTTGTACATCGAAGGAACCGCGCAGAAAACCGTCGGCCGGTACCGCTTAATCGCCTTGGCAACGTCCGCCAACTCAAAACGGGGAAGCAGCAGCATCGTCGACTGGATGGTTATCGCCAGGTGGAGAGCGGTGGTCATCCCATAGCTGTGAAAGAACGGGAGTACCCCAAGGATCACCTCCTCTTTCTCGTTCAGGGCCCAGAGCCAGTGCCGCGTCTGGTAGGCGTTTTTCACGACGTTCCCATGGGTCAGTTCAGCACCTTTCGAAACACCCGTCGTTCCGCCGGTATAAAGCAGCATCGCCGTCTCGTCCTGGGTGACATGAATACCGGGGGTTGAACGATACTTCCGCTTCATGAAGTCCGAGTAGAGGTAGATGCCGTGGCTCTCATCGCTCTTGACCGTTGACTTGTTCTTCAGCCCGTAGAGTTTTCCCAGCAGCCAGGGCAGGAAGTCCTTGATGCCCATCACGATCACTCGTTTTACCGGGGTTTTGGATCGCACTGCCGCCAACTTGGGATAGAGCGCATCGAGAGTCACGACTGTTTCTGCTCCCGAGTCATTCAGCTGATGCTGTAGCTCCCTTTCTACGTAAAGAGGATTTGTTGGAACGAGTATCCCGCCAAGCTTCGTCACCGCGAAGTGGGCCACCGGGTACCCGGGCAGGTTGGGCAGCAACAGCGCAACTCGATCACCCTTCTTGACACCCAGCTCCGCAAGCCCGTCAGCGAACTGACTGACCAACTGATTCAGCTTCTGGTAGGTGATCTTTGCACCAAAGAAAATCGTTGCTATCCCTTGCGGATTGTCTTCGACCGCCATCTGAAACATTTGGTAGAGGTTCAGATCGGGATAGTCGATCGATTTCGGGACTTGTTGATCGTAGAACTGTTGCCAGGGCTTCTCCAACATCGAATCACCTTTCCATTTGAGAATTGTGGGCAGAAGATACACTACCCTGTGCGTCAAATCCACACACGGGATTTAGCCAAATCCTCGAGCCCCGCCGACGGCGTACCCAGTCAGCGTCCTTTCAACAATACCTTTCGGCAAGGTCGTGTATACTCTTGCGAAAAGCCTAACACAAGCCAATGCCTACACTAGTGCTTTCCTCAGTCATCGCTGTTCTTTTTGCCCTGGTTGGGGGTCTGATCTGGCTGATTCTCTTTCTGTTCAAGAAGCGCGGACACGGTCGTCGAACGGCCAAGTACACCGGAATTGCGTACCTGGTCTTCCTGCCCCTCGCCCTGTTCATCCTCTTTCCCCTGCTCGTCTCGCAGTTGATCGCCAATGCTTCAACACGGCCGCAGGACCAGCAAATCACGCAGCAGCCCTCCGACTTTGGAAGAGCATTTGAGGAGGTCCGGTTTACCTCTTCCGACGGGGTCGAACTCAGCGGGTGGTTCCTCCCGGGAGAAGCGACGAAGCCGACGATCCTCTTTACTCACGGCCTCTTTCGAAACCGTTTCGAGGTCCTGGAAAGAACCTGCCGCCTGAATGCTCTCGGTTATCCGGCACTGGTGTTCGACCTGCGAAACCACGGCAGGAGCTCCATGCGCCAGGTGACGCTGGGAGGGCGGGAACGCCTCGACGTACTGGCGGCCAAAGCCTTCCTGCTGCAGAAGAAGGAGGCTGAAGGGATCGTCCTCGCGGGCGTTTCCCTGGGTGCTGTGGCCTGCATCGGAGCAGCTCAGGAGGATCTCCCGGGGGTCGCGGCCCTCGTCATCGACAGTCCGTTTGACACACTCCGAGATACGGTTGGCCGCCATATCGAGCTCTTCCTTTCATTGCCCCGC
>CP070717.1:4659456-4696034 GCA_020350445.1 Acidobacteriota bacterium
AACTGCATCAGGACCTGGAACGAAACGACCACGATGATTGGCACGAGCAGCAGTCCGACAACGTAGCGGTGACGCAGCGTCCATTCCATCGATCTGAGATATTTTTCGGTAACCACCCCATGGCGCAACGTTTCCGTTGTGGGAGGGGCAGGCTTTGAACTCTTTCTCTTTCTGATGATTGCGGCCTGAGCGTCCTTCAGGGTCGATGCCATCCAGGTCGCGATCCGGGAATCCCGAGTTTTGGGGCTCAAGAGTCGAGCGACTCCGAGTGGAATCAAGGTTATTGAGATGAAGAGCGAGCAGAGCAGGGTGATCATGATCGCCACACCGGTGATCCCCAGGAAGATCGTAAGATTCGTTTCCTGTCCGAAGACCAGGGGGACAAAGATGATCATCGATGTGAGGGTCGCGGCGATAACGGCGCGGATCACCTCCTGGGTTCCGACGCAGGCGGCAGCAGAGCGGCTGAGGCCTTTTTCGAGATTCTGGTAGATCGACTCGAGGACGACAACGGCATTGTCGACGAGCATACCGGTCGCGAGCATCAACCCCATCATTGACAGGACGTTCAGGGTGTAGTCCATCAGGTAGAGAAAGCCGATGGCGGAGACAATCGAGAAGGGGATTGAGAGGCCAATGAGCAGCGTCGGGCCGATCCGGCGCAGGAAGAGGAACAGCACCAGGACCGCGAGAATGGCTCCGACGACTCCGGCGTTGAGCAAACCGGAAAGCGACTTGGTGATCTCTGCGCCTGAGTCGTGCCAGATCAGGACTTCGATCCCTTCGAGAGCGGGATCTTCATTCAGCTTGTCAATCTGGGCTAGAACGTTCGCGACGGTATCTACGGTGTTGGCGTCGGAGGCCTTTCTGATTTCGAGAGCGATGGCGAATTCACCATTCAGGTGCCGGCCATAGCTTGGAGCGGGTTCCCGCAGCATTACCTCGGCTATATCGTCCAGGACCAAGCCACGGTTGTTGACTGGAAACTGACGTAGATCGGCGAGTGAGATTACGGCTCCCTTGCTCATGACTCGGTATCGATTTCCAGCCTCGTTCAGCTTACCGAGTGAGAAGTTGAGGTTAGCCCCATCCAGACGCCGAAAGAGGCTGTCGACATCGACGTTGTAGCGTTTGATCGCGTCGAGTTCGAGATAGATATCGAGTTCCTTCGGTTCGACTCCACCGATATTGACTTCAGCGACTCCGGGTACGCCTTCGAGTGGTTTCTTGATTCTTGTGTCGAGCAGATCGTAGGAGCCTCTGAGATCCATCCCAGACGAGATCCGTCCCTCCATGATGGGGATGTCGTCGGTACTGAAGTTCAGAACCATGATTCGATCGATGTCGCTGGGTAGATCCTTTCGCGCCCGATCGACTAGTTCACGGGCTTCCGAACGGAGGAGGTCGACATCCTTGTCCCAGGGAAAGGTCAGCCGGACAAAGGCTTCGTCGGCACTCGAGCGGGAGGTAATGCGTTCCACGTAGGGCAGGGTGCTGAGAGCCTCCTCGAGAGGTTTCGTGATTGTCTCCTGTACCTGTTCCGGGGTGGAGTTCGGGTAGGGAACGATCACGATAATCTGAGGTGCGTTAATGCTGGGAAACAACACGAGTGGAATTTTGAAGGTCGAGACCAGTCCGAGCAGCAGAAACGAGATCAGGATCATACAGATCGTCACCGGGTACCGGATAGAGAACTCCGATAGCCGGAACGCCTGCCCCTGGTTATCGATTGAATCGAGGCTCTGTTGTTTCCTTCTGGACTCAGGCATTTGTCGATCCCCCGATGAAAGGCGTCAGGCCGTCTGCCACCGAATGTCCTGGAGTAGCTTCCTCATCGTCATCGAGGAGTGGTTCGCCGACGAAAGCCTTGCGATCAACCAGTTCATAGACGACGGGGATAAAGACGAGGGTCAGCAGGGTGGAGAACATCAGACCACCCATGACGGTAATTGCCATTGGTGCCCTGACCTCGGCTCCTTCTCCCCAGCCCAGGGCCATTGGAATCAGCCCGAGGACGGTGGTGAGCGTCGTCATCACGATCGGACGCAGCCGGACCTGCCCTGCCAGCAGCAGGGCGTCCCGCTTTGAATAGCCTTCCCCCCGAAGCTGATTCGTGTAGTCGATCAGGACGATGGCGTTATTGACAACGATCCCGGCTAGGATGATGACCCCCAGGAAGACCATCACGCTGATTGTGGTGCCGGTAAGAGCGAGCGAGAAGACCACTCCGATTACCGCCAGGGGGACACAGAAGATGATGATGAACGGATGGATCAGCGATTCGAACTGGGATGCCATTACCAGGTAGACCAGGAAAACCGCCAGGGCAAAAGCGAAGACCAGGCTTCGATACGAAGCATCGAGTTCTTCTCTTTGTCCGGCGAGGCTGACTGTGGTGTTGGGAGGAATCTGGGCGGCGATCGTTGCCAGTTGAGCGTTAATCTCCTGGGCGACACTGTTCAGGTCTCTCCCGCTCAGGTTGGCAGAGATGAGGGCTGCTCTGCGAGAACGGATTCGCCGAATCTCGCTCGGGCCTCGATCCACTCGAATATCCGCAACCGCCCCCAGGCGAATCGGGATGGTATCGGATGCAACGGATCCTTCCTCTGAAGTCTGTTCGGCCGCGGACTGTGAGGCGGCTCTCTGGCCTGGGTTGGTGACCGGGATATTTATCGCCATGTTGCGTAGATCGGTGACCGTCTTGCGGTCAGCCTCTTCGACCCGAACCAGAATGTCGATCTGCTTTTCTTCTTCGCGGTAACGGGTAGCGACATCCCCACGAATTTTGTTTCTCAGGGCTGCCGAGATTTGCGATTCCTCGAGACCGAGGCGGGCCAGTTTGGCCCGGTCGAAGGTGACGTGAATCTCTGGATCTCCTGCCCGCGTACTGGTCTTGATATCACTGAGACCGGGGATCTCGGCCAGAAGCCCGGCGACCTGTTCGGAGACTGTCCGCAGGTTGGTGAGGTTATAGCTGTAGACTTCGACCTCCACCGGGGTCCGGAAGCTGAACAGTGTGGGCCTCTGGAACTTGTAGGTGATATCTGGAATCTCACTGAGTTCATTGCGGATCTGGGCGATTACCTTCTCTTCGGCAATCGTGTCGCGTTTGTCGGACATGACAACATACAGCTGGCCGACGTTCTCCTGCAGGGTATTGCGCGCAAACTGGTTCTCCGTACTCCCTCCAATACTCGAATAGACCGTTTCAACCTCTGGGTACCCTTCCACTGTTTCTTCGACTCTTGCCAGAGTTTGATCGGTCTGGGCGAGCGGACGGCCCTCCGGAAGCTTGATTTCAAATGAGAACTCTCCCTGGGTCAGGGGAGGAATCAGTTCCGCCCCAAGTTTCTGTGCGGTCCAACCGGAACCGGCGGCCAGGGCCAGGGCCAGGGCGAAGACGAGGGACTTGTTATTGAGGGCCCAGGCCAGTCCCTTCGGATAGAGAAGGGAAAGCCAGTTAAAGCCTCGGTCAAATGCATTGAGGAGCGGGGAAATCACAACGAGAATCGCGCGTCCAAACAGTCTCAGCAGGCGTCGGAGATCGGTCAACACCACCCGGCTCATCTCGATGAAAAGGAAGGACAGGATCTGGGTAGCCCACGAGCGCACCTTTCTGAATCCGCGCCGAAAACGTCCCACCTGGGAGAGGTCGGTTGTCGTGGTGCCTGTCGTTTCCTCCGGAGGAGAGCCCTCTTTAGCTGTTCGGGCCAGGGCCATTGGAATAACCGCCATTGCCACAAGGAGCGAGGCGAGAAGGGCATAGGTGATGGTCAGTGCCTGGTCACGAAACAGCTGGCCTGCTATGCCTTCGACAAAGATCAGGGGAAGAAAGACCGCAACCGTTGTTAAGGTGGAAGCGGTCACGGCTCGACTGACCTCCCGAGTCCCTTGATAGACAGCCTGGGCCAGCCGGGTGCCAGACTTGCGGTAGCGATCGATCGCTTCCAGGACGACGATCGAATTGTCGACCAGCATCCCAACCCCCAGGGCAACACCTCCCAGGGACATGATGTTGAGTGTGATCTCGGTCTGATACATCAGGGCGAAGGTGGCCATAATAGAAATCGGTATCGAGAATCCGATGGTCAGCGTACTGCGGAGATCCCGCAGGAAGATGAACAGGATCAAAGTCGCGAGAATTCCTCCGATGATGGCAGCGGAAAGGACGTTGTCTACCGAGTTCTCGATGAAGGTGGCCTGATTAGAGACGATTTCGTAGTCGACGCCTTCAGGGAAACGGTCCTTGTTCTTCAGAAACTCGAGTTGAGAGATGACAAGCCTGGCAACGGTGACCGTATTGGCGTCCCCTTCCTTGTAGACCGCCATCTCGACACTTTCTTTGCCTTCAAGCCGGGCGATGATCTCGCGATCCTTACTCCCTCTCCAGACGCGGGCGACGTCTCCGAGCACCACTCGACGACCTTCCTGTTCACGAACGGTGATCCCCCGGATCTCCTCGACGGAGCGAAACTGGTTGAGCATGCGCACCAGGTAATTGGCATCTTGATCGTACAGGCTCCCGGTCGCCTGATTCAGGTTCTCCTGCCGAAGCACTTCCGTGACCTCGGTAATTGGAATTCCCAATTCGGCGAGCCGCTTTTCGTCCACTTCGATCCGGATCTGCTCTTCGAGCCCACCGATGACCTTGATTGCGGCGACACCCGCTGTCGATTCCAGGTACTTCTTGAGTTCTTTCTCGGCCAGATACCGGAGCGAACTCAGGCTGGAATCCCCGTAGATACGGATTCGAAGAATCGGGTCATATGAAGGGTCGAAGCGTAGGATTACCGGTTTTTCGGCGTCTCGGGGAATACTGATGAAGTCGAGCTTCTCGCGAACCTCCAGGCTCGCAATGTCCATGTCGGTATCCCAACCGAATTCCATGACAATTTCCGATTGCCCCGACCGGGATACCGAAGTCATCTTCGTGAGTCCGGGTACGACTCCAACCGCTTCCTCGATCTGCTGGGTGATCAGGGTTTCGATTTCTTCGGGAGCCGCATCTTCATAATCGGTTTGGATGGTCAGCGAAGGGTACGATATGTCCGGCAGTAGGTTGAGGGCCAGGCGATCGAGTGATACCAGGCCAAAAAGGATGACTGCGACCACGAACATGGATACAGTCACCGGACGCTGAATGGCTGTCTTGATAAGATTCATGGCAGACCCCGTGCGTAGGGTTTTCGAAACCCGAGTAGGCGGGAGGAACAGGGGCTGTCCCTCCCGATGCTATGAATGAATCAGGTCCCCTTTCGGAAGGGACTCACAGCAAGTATCTAGGCGGAGGCTCCACTCTCGACCAGTTTGATCGAGGTGCCTTCCTTCAGTGCACCCTGGCCGGCGACAACCACCGCATCGCCGGGAGCGACACCTTCCAGGACTTCGATGTCCGATCCATTCTCGTAGCCCAGGTTCACTTTGATCTTGTGAGCTGAGGTTTCGTTGGTGACGAAGAGGTACTTTTCACCATCCTCTTCGACGACCGCCCGTTTTGGAACCAGGACGCTGTCCTGCCGGGTGTCGGTCTGGATTTCCACCCGCACGAAAGCTCCCGGCTTAAAGAGCCTGCCGGGCTGGGTAACCTCAACGGTAACTTTGACCGTACCCGTGGACTGATCGACAACGGGGCTGATCCTGGCGACTTGCCCGACGATGCTTTCCTCGGCAACTCCGGAGGAGAGAGTCGCCAACTGTCCGGGAGCAATTTCGGAGGCCTCACGCTCGGACAGGAATACATCGGCAATCAAGGGGGAAAAATCGCCCAGCTTGAACAGCCCGTCCATGTTGCGGATCGTCTGGCCCCGTTCCACCGTGCGGTCGGTGATAAACCCTGCAAACGGAGCTTCAATCCGAGTTCGGTCAATCTCCAACTCGGCCTGTTCGATTTCCGCCTCGAGTTCTTCGACCCGATGGCTCAACTCTCGTGATTCCGAACCGGAAACACGCAAGTCATGGAGCAGTTCATCCATGCGGTAGCGTATCTGAGCGACTTCTCTTTCGCTGACCAGACGCTCAGAGTATAGACTTTGGTAGCGGTCGAGTTCCTCTCGTGTATTGACGACCTGGACATCTGACTTGTCCTGCAGGATCCGGGCTTTCTCCAGTTGCAGCTTCGCCTGTGCGAGTTTCTGCTTTGCGGTCTGGAGTCGAATCTGATACTGGGAGTCATCCAAGCGGGCTAGAAGCTGCCCTTTGGCTACCCAGTCACCCTCTTCGACCATCACTTCTTCGACCCGGCCTTCAGTCTGAGCCGCTACGATGACATCACGGACTGGACGAAGATTTGCCGTCGATCCAACGGACGATGAAATCGCGCCCTTTCGCGCGATTGCGATTTCGACAGGGATACTGGACTCTTCCTTCTTCTTCGCTTCTTCCTTTTCAGTATCCGCACTTGAAACCGCGCCGCCGGATGAGAGATAAGGCAATGCCAAGTAACCAGTCAAGGCAAACACAACAACCAGGGCCAGGAAACCGTAGGTCTTCTTCCTAACACTCATATTGGTCTCCAATTCATATCCTTCAAGGGATTGGAAATTGTCTGTTGCGCATTCATCTCTCTTACTAACGTATAAGAACGGAAAACGTTAACGAATGGTTCTGTCGCAGCCGATAAAGGCGCCATAATGTCTTAGACGCCGGAGGAGACGAATGGGTCGAAATTTCTGACGAAGGAGGTCTGAAGGAGCCTATGCTGGATAAGTATTTTTCTTACAAGATATTGATAGGACTGGCTTTAGTTATGGGTGTAATGCCCCTGACTCCGAGGCCGCACCTGGTTGAAAAGCTTCAGCTGCTTTGGGAAGGGTCTCTGACCAGGCCGATAGATGTTTTCGACTTGTTCTGGCATTCCTGGCCGGTTCTACTTCTGGTGCTGAAGTTGGTGCGCGACCGCTTCCGAGCTCGCAGCTAGCTTCTTTGAGGGGATGAGCAATCCCTTGGGACGTCAGTCCCTTCTGCGATCCAGTGCCGCTGCCAGGTTGGAGAGATCGGGAAGAGAACCGAGAAAGGGGCAGTTCAGATACTGGGCCAGCTGGCGTTCCGACTTAAAGGAGGGGTCACTCATTTCCAGGATCCCAATCAGGCAGAGGATTGCCATGAGGGACAGAATGCCGACCGAGATCAGAGGGCTGAGACGGCTGTCGTTCCAAATCTCTTTCTGTGGGGTGATCTGGACTTCATGAATTACCGGCTCGGCAGTGACAGCAACTCCTGGCTGAGGAGTCTGAGTAGTCTGGCGGAGCACTCGGGCCTGACCCTCGGATGCTTTTTGTACCAGTCTTTCTGTGTAGTAAGTGACGAGTAGCTGCCCCGTCTCCTTATCTTTCCCAAGGTACCGGATGCGCACCCTTCCGGTTTCGGGAATCTCCATGCTCATATGGTGCCCTACCAGAGCCAGTAACGATCGGACGCGCAGATTCTCATTCGGTTCTGAACTCGCGATGAGTTCGTCGAGTTCCAGAGCGGCAAACACGTTTCGGAAGAATCCTTCGTACTGACGGGCGGTCTCCTTCACGCTTTTGACATCAACTGGACTGGCCGCTACCGCAATCGGGGCTTCGGGATCGATCTCGACATCCTGGGTGATCAGGTAGGAACTCGGTAGGTACGCTGCGATGAGCAGATACAGGACGGGAGGAATAACGATGAGTGCCAGGAAGCTCTTTCGTGTCTTTATTCCCGCCCAGTACTGTCGCAGTATGAACTTCATAATTCGATTCTGTCGCTACCTAGAAGATTGGATTTCGCCACTGGTTCAGAACTGTTCCAACGACGTTGGCTCCTGCAGTTTCAAGAGCCATGATCGACCTTTTGACCTGCTGTCGTGGGGAAACGCCACCGAGGACTGAAACGATTACGCCGTCAGCTTCGGCTGAGATAACAACTGGGTCGACCATGTTCCGGTTTGCGGGGTAGATAGCCGCGGTATCGACCAGCACAAGGTCGTAGACCTTTTTTGCCTCGTTTAGAATCTTCACCGCCCCGGCTACTACCGCGGCGGCTGTGCTCTTCGTTTCCTGATCTGCTTGCGGAGCGGTGATTACTTCGACGTTAGGAAACGGGGTCTTCTGTACCTGCGCTTCAAGTTCCTGGCCTTCGAGTAGGGCTGGCAGGTCAAATTCCTGTTCGACTCCGAAGGTCAGGTGGAGGCAGGGGCGATACCAGTTGAAATCGACGGCCAGCACCTTCTTTTCTCCGTATGACGCTGCTGTCAATGCCAGCAAGGTCAGCAGGGAGGTCTTGCCCTCTTGAGCTTCAGCGCTCGTTACGACACAGCTCGGCCCTTTGAAGCCGCTTAGTTGTCTTTCGACAACGCTATAGATCCTTTTGATTTCTGCAACTTCAGATAGTGCGCTGAGTTGTTTCTGAGTGAACATCCGGTTTCGACTACCTAATTTACGTGAACGATCTGAAAAAGCATAGGATTGGCGAGTCATTCTACACAATGCCTGAGGGGGATACCGTTGGGCTCTCGACTCCGGGTGGTTTTCACTTCGCATGGGCGGTGGTATTCTCGCGACCTGTAGGTTTTGCCGAGTTCGCGGAGTCAGGCTATGAACTATCCAATCTGGGACCTCCCGGCGAGTGGGCTGTTGATCGCCGGCGTTGCGATCGTCCACGTTTTCATCTCGCATTTTGCGGTAGGAGGCGGACTCTTTCTCGTTCTCTTGGAATGGAGGGCTCGAAATACCGGCCATGAGCCTCTGCTCGACTATGTGAGAAAGCACTCGCAATTCTTCATTCTTCTGACACTCGTGGGAGGGGCGATCACGGGTGTGGGAATCTGGTTCACCATCGGACTGGTCCATCCGCAGGCGACATCGACGCTGATTCAGACGTTTGTCTGGGTCTGGGCGATGGAATGGACATTCTTCGTTACGGAAATTGCGGCTGCGATGGTCTATTTCTATGGATGGGATTATCTGGGGCCGAAGACGCACCAGAGGATTGGCTGGATCTATCTAGTTTCCGCCTGGATGAGCCTTTTCACCATCAATGGGATCCTGACTTTCATGCTGACTCCGGGGGATTGGATCGTCACCCGTTCCCTGCTTGATGGATTCTTCAATCCCACGTTCTGGCCTGCTCTAGTTTCGCGAACCATGGTGGCAGTGGGGTTGGCCGGGTTGTATGCCCTGTTGACCGCATCCTGGCTGAAGGATGTTTCATTGCGCGAAACGGTCGCTCGCTATGCCTCCCTGCGCTGGGTCCTTCCCAGTATGGTGGTCCTGCCGCCAGCATTGCTCTGGTTCCTCTCGGCGGCCGATGATGCAGGTGTTCCTGTCTCGGAGGTCCTGGGCGCCGCCGGAGGCTTCTGGTGGAACTGGTTGGCAGCTGTCTTTCTGAGGGATCCGTCGAGTGGTTATCCCATGGCCCAACTGGGAGGTTTCATCCTGCTTGCTGCTTCGATATTGATTGTCATCGCGACCCTGGTTGTCGGTGTTGCAATGCCGAAATACCTTCGTCCCGCGGTGAGTATTCCGTTGTTGGTACTGGGCCTGCTCGCCTTTGGGGGCGGTGAGTTTGTGCGGGAAGACCTGAGAAAGCCGTATGTGCTGGGACAGATCATGTTCGTGAATGGGGCGTTGCTTCCTTCGGAGAGCTCTTCTCCGGGAACCGGCCAGGATCACGAGACGATCGCTTCTGTCTATTCATTGCCCGGGCTTTCAGAAACCGGGGTGTTGCCCGTTTCCCGCTGGACCGATCCGGCCTTACGGGGTCCGTCCCCTGCCTCTGGGGAAGAGGTTTCGATTGAACGTGGACGGGAAGTCTTTCGCCTGCTCTGTTCGACTTGCCACACCACGGAGGGGCATCTGGGAATCACCGGTCTGGTTGCAGGGCAGTCGTCAGAAACCATCGAGAGTGTCGTGGCACGCCTGGCGGTTCCTGTGTCCGAGTCGGGTGAAGATACCGACTGGGCTGGTTTGCCGAGGAAGATCCGGAGCTGGCGCGGTCGGAGAATGCCTCCGTTCGCCGGTTCGGATTTGGAGCGGCAATCGCTGGCTCTCTACCTGGATTCGTTGGATGGATCACTTGCTGGGGCAGCCGAGGTTTCTCTGGGTCAGCAGGTGTTCGAGAGACGCTGTGTATTCTGTCATGGCAATGAAGCGGATTGGGCGATGGTGAGATTGGCGCCCGGACGCAATGCCCCGGAGTTTTACGAGCGAATTGGCCGGCTGCCGACGATCAGTCCGATCATGCCACCGTTTGAAGGAACCGAAGAGGACCGGTTGGCCCTGTCCCAGTATCTGGCTGAACTGGTAAGTGTCGATTCAGGGAAGGTTCAATAATGGAAACCGCGCTGACAACTGTGATTCCGTTACCGGATTCCGTACCACTGGCGGCTCCGCCGACGCTCTTCTGGGGGCTGCTGCTGCTAACGTTCTTTCTCCATTTAATCCCGATGAACCTGGTCCTGGGTGGAAGTGTCATCCTGGTGGTCAATCGGTTCCGCGGCGGCGGGGAGGTACTGTCGTCTGCATTGAATCCGGTTGTGAAGTGGTTTCCGGTCGTTGTGGCAGCGGCTGTCTCTTTCGGTGTGGCTCCCCTGCTCTTCGTTCAGGTGTTGTATGGAAGGCTACTCTATACGAGTTCAGTATTGATCGGATGGGCCTGGTGGCTGGTGATTCCGGTCTTGATCCTGGCGTACTATGGCGTCTACTACAGCGCGTTTCGATCCGGCGAGAAGGGAAGGGGACTGCGCTGGGTTGGATTGGGATCAGCCGCAGGATTCCTGCTGATAGGGTTCACCCTGAGCAACAACATGTCGCTGATGTTGAGGCCCGAGCAGTTTCTTTCAATCTATCGGGCTGACCCGAGCGGCTGGAATCTGAATTGGAGTGACCCCACGCTGATCCCCCGATACCTGCACATGCTGATTGGTTCAATCGGTGTGAGCGGGATGGCGCTGGCCCTGACCGGGTACTGCTGTCGCCGGAGTTGCGGTGAGAATGCAATCTGGATGATGCGACAGGGCGGTTTCTGGTTCCTGATAGCCACGGTTCTGAACTTCCTGGTGGGGACCTGGTTCTTGCTTTCCTACGATGCCGTGGTTCTGCGGGCATTCATGAGCCAGGGCGCCGCGGCGCTGCTCCCGCTCGTGGCGGGTATTATCCTGGGACTGATTGCCCTGGCTGTTGTGTTTCTTGATTCCCAGCGTCCTGAGCCGGGAATAGGTATCCCGGTAGGAAGCGCAATCCTGGCGCTGACCCTGATAGCGATGATCCTGGTGCGTGATCAGATTCGCCAGGCGGCTCTGGCCAGTGTCTTTGAACCAGCTTCCTGGACAGTTCCTCAGTGGGGTGCGATTTCGATCTTCTTTGTCCTACTGCTTGCGGCAGTCGTAACGGTCCTCTGGATGCTCACGCGTGGAAGTCGCAATGGTTCATCATAAAGTGATTGAACGCTGCCACTGAAGGTTCGACCTCTTTTCGAATCCGCACTTTCTCAGGCTCCGCCAGCGGCTGAAAATCACGTGCCAGCTGAATGTTCTCGCTGATGAACTCTTTCCTGGGCATTCCGACAACGCAGCTGGCAACGGGAAGACTCATGGAGTAGTAGAGCAGGTCGCGTATGCCGGCCTTTCCACGCTCATTGCCTACCAGCGTTTCCTGTCCCGTAATCTTCATTGCGAGAATCCCCAGGTTCTTCTTCCGGGCGGCGGGAAGGGCGACTCGTTCAAACGCAGTCGAGAAACCTGAATTGGTGGCGGCATTGAGGGCCATCTGCACGCAGTTCAAGTCGTGGCGTTCGATCGCCGTCTTCATCGTTTCCGCGTCCGAATGAGAAGTCATGCCGATGAAGCGGGCCATTCCTTCTTCCCGGGCCTGGTAGAGGGCCTTCAAAACACCGTCGGAAGCTTCGATCGCCGCCAGGTCATCCATCTTTTCGAGGGAGTGGATATGCAGCAGATCGACGTGGTCCGTCTGCAATCGCTGGAGGCTGGCTTCGATCGTTTTCATCGCATCGTCATACTTACGATCGGAAAGCTTGGTTGCGAGAAACACCTCTTTGCGCCGGTCTTTCAGGACCTTTCCGTAGCGCGTCTCGCTTGCTCCGTTGCCGTAGGCTTGAGCTGTGTCGAGGTAATTGATCCCTGAGTCTATGACTCCGTTCAATACTTGGAGAGCCTCTTCCTCGTCTTCAAACATCAGGAAACGGCTTCCGCCACCGAAGGCCAGGATTGACACTTCCGCCCCGGTCTGACCGAGAACGCGGCGAGGAATCAGGGGAGCGGCGCCGGCCTTCAGGCTGGCTGCTGTACCGACCCCAACTGCGGTTGCTGTCAAGAAGTCTCTGCGCGTAAGTTCGTGTGACATAGCTTTAGGTTAAACCAGCTTTGCACAGGAAGCCAATGGGAACTGCTGAGAGATATCAGCGATTGCTGTCCTTGGCGAGCGATCGGGGCTGTCCGTATTTTCCAGGTGTGATCGAAGGGTCTCCCATGCCTCCCCCTCTCGGCATGGGCTGTTTCTTTCGCATCGCCCTGAATCGCTCCATCTGGGTCTCACCCTCCTGGTGCTCGCCGTGCATAATCAGCGCGCGCGCCAGATTGTAGAAAGAGGCGGAATTTGAATTATCCAGATCGATCGACTGTCTGAACAGATCGACAGCCGCTTGGTAACGTCCCTCGTGGAACTCGATCAGGCCGAGCTGATGCAAGGTTCCGGCATCAGTTGGATCGACCTTGCGCACTTCTTCAAAATGTCTTGCGGCCTCTTCGAATTGACCTTCCCGAGAAGCGATCAATCCAGCCAGGAAATTCGCATGAGGATCTAATTCTTCGATATCCAGGAGAGAATGGAGTTCCGCATCGGTCTGATCGAGCGAGCCAGCGTAGAACTGCGACAGGAGCAGGTTCATCATAATGATATCGTTGTCGGGATCGAGATCCTGGGCCTTTTGAAACTCACGGGAAGCCCCGACAAAATCAAATGTGTGAAACCTCTCGAGGCCGGCTTGGTTGAAGGTTTCCGGGCCTTCTTGGTAGAGGCCTGCGATTAAGACGAGTGTTAAAAGTATCGCCATAATCCAGTTCCCTTGCGAGAATTGTTCCACTCCACCAGAGCCAGTCCTCAAGGAGGGGATGACTCCACTTCATCTCTCCCATTATACGGGGGAAAAGCGCAATGTTTCTTCTGAATGGCAAGTTGTCAAGTTGCCTCATTTAACCTGAGTGTGGGTGAATTTGCGCAGTTTGTGGGGCTGAATCGGGCCGATGAATGTGGGAGCCGGGCAGGCCATTTCTTGTATCTGGCGGGGCAGACAGCCTTTGGCATGAGAACTGCTTCATGAATAAACTTGAAGTCGTCTGGATTTTGTCGGGGAAGGGCAATCCGGAATGACCCATTGGGTTAGATGGCAACGTGTGAACCGGTCTGGAGATCGGTATGACTTCGGGTAGGCAAACCATAGGATTCACTTATGAGTGAGACGCTGAAGGAAACCGTGGGAGAAGTGTGTCGTTCGGTCGAGTTTGACAGGTCTCGAATGATCGACGTTGTAAGGGAGGTCCAGAAACGGTACGGCAATGTCTCGGGGGAGGCGATGGAACTGATAGCCCGGGAATTGAAGACTCACCGGGTTGAAGTCGAGAGCGTCGTGTCGTTCTATGCGTTCCTTTCCGAGATGAGACAGGGGAAGGTGGTCATTCGACTCTGCAACGACGTGATCGACAGGATGCATGGCGCAGATCGAGTGCTCGCGGCCTTCGAAGAAGAACTGGGTATCCGGGTTGGTGAGACAACACCCGACGGAGAGATCACCCTGACGACGACGGCCTGTATCGGAATGAGTGACCAGGCCCCGGCGGCACTGATTAATGATGTGGTGGTCAATCATCTCTCATCGGATCTCGCCAGAGAAATTGTCTGGGAACTCAAACAGCATGGGAATCCTGCCCTGCTGGTTAAGAATCTGGGCGACGGGAACAACGCCAGTGAACTGGTTTCAGCGATGGTGAAGAACAATATTCGCCATCGGGGAGCGGTCATTCTTTCCCGTGCCGCCACTGGCCAGGGACTCGAGACGGCGCTGGCCATGACACCGGCCGAAGTAATCCGCAACGTCAAGACTGCGCGTCTGCGCGGACGAGGAGGGGCTGGCTTTCCCACTGGGATGAAGTGGGAGTTCACTCGTGCCGGGAGTGCGGCAGAACGGGTGATCGTCTGCAATGCTGACGAAGGGGAGCCGGGTACTTTCAAGGACCGGGTGATTCTCACGGAGTGTCCGGATCTGATGTTCGAGGGTATGACGATTGGAGCTTATGCAATCGGAGCTTCCCTTGGAATTGTCTACCTGCGTGCCGAGTACGCCTATCTGAAGAGGTTCCTTGAATCGGTTCTCGATCGACGTCGAAGTGAGGGTGTTCTGGGGAGGGGGATTTGTGGCCTCGAGGGATTCGATTTCGATATTCGAATTCAGATGGGAGCGGGAGCTTACATCTGTGGGGAAGAGACGGCCCTGCTGAGCTCGTGTGAAGGAGTGCGAGGGGATCCGAAGAACCGTCCCCCGTTTCCTGCACAGAAGGGGTATCTCGGCCTGCCGACCTCAGTCAACAATGTTGAGACTCTCTGCTGTGTTGCCCGGATCATGGAGCATGGACCCGGATGGTTTACGGCTCTCGGATCGGAACAAAGTGCGGGCACAAAGCTCCTGAGTATTTCCGGAGACTGCAAGCGATCCGGTGTCTATGAACTTCCGCTGGGTATCCCACTCAGAGAGCTTCTGAAACTTGCCGGGGCAGAAGATGCGCAGGCCATACAGGTCGGAGGGCCCAGCGGCCAGATGGTGGGACCGGACGCCTTTGACCGCACGATCTGTTACGACGACCTGTCCACGGGAGGCTCGATAATGGTCTTCGGCCCGAAACGCAAGATTCTGGAAGTGGTGGATGCCTTTTTGGAATTCTTTGTCGAAGAGAGCTGTGGATACTGTACTCCCTGCCGGGTGGGCAATGTCCTGCTGAAGAAGGCTGTGGCGAAGCTGATTTCAGGGAAAGGATCGCAGAAAGACCTGGCCTATTTGCAGAGCCTGGCCGAGACCGTGAAGAAGACCAGTCGCTGTGGGCTCGGGCAGACCTCACCCAACCCGGTTCTATCGACACTCGAGAATTTCCGGTCGGTGTATGAAGAGGTTCTGGTGGCAGGTGAAGCCGGCCTGCAGCACGATTTCGAGCTTTCCAGGGCGGTCTCTCAAGCCGCCCGAATTGCCGGACGTACCTCGGCCCATCTGCACCCTTAAGGAGAATTCACAGTGAACAAGACAGTCATATTCCTGTTGGATGGAGAAG
This sequence comes from Acidobacteriota bacterium, assembly GCA_020350445.1. Taxonomy (GTDB): domain Bacteria; phylum Acidobacteriota; class UBA6911; order RPQK01; family JAPXNP01. The sequence continues at coordinate 4,674,752 of CP070717.1, forward strand.
TCATAGAGGGGAGCCCCGGAAAGACGATACTTGAAGCTGCTGAGGACGCAGGGAAGTACATTCCCAGGCTTTGTGCATACAAGGGACTGGCCCCGCACGGGAGTTGCCGGGTCTGTACCGTCCTGGTTAACGGACGCCCCCAGGCCTCCTGCATCCAGCCGATTGCCGACGGGATTGTTGTTGAGAGTGAATCAGCTGAAGTACGGGAACTCAGGCGTGGGGTCATTGAAATGCTCTTCGTCGAGGGAAACCACTTTTGTATGTGTTGCGAGAAGAGCGGCAATTGTGAACTTCAGGCCCTGGCCTATCGATTCGGCATCACGGCGCCTCGGTATCCGTATCTCTTTCCCAAACGGGAGGTCGATGCCACGCATCCCTACATCCTCCTCGATCGGAACCGCTGCATTCAGTGTGGACGTTGCGTGCGGGCTTCACGGGACGTGGATGGAAAGAATGTCTTTCAGTTCGGGGGGAGAGGTGCGGGAAAGAGGATCGCCGTTAACGCTGCCGGCGGGTTGGGCAAAACGGACGCGGCGGTGATTGATCAGGCCATCGAGGTCTGTCCGGTGGGGGCAATCTTACGGAAGCGGGTTGGATTCAGGGTTCCGGTTGGGAAGAGGAAGTTCGACCACCAGCCGATCGGTTCCGATATTGAAGGCAAAGCCGGTCCAACGGCGGTTTAGAGGAGAAGTCGATGGAGAAGCCAAGAATCGCCACGACATCATTGGCGGGTTGTTTCGGGTGCCACATGTCGCTATTGGATATCGATGCGAGGATTCTGGATCTCGCTGAATTAGTTGAGTTTCACAAATCCCCAATCAACGATATTAAAGCCTTTGACCAGCACTGCGCTGTCGGCTTGATCGAAGGTGGCTGCTGCAATGAGGAGAACGTCAAGGTTCTTCGTGAGTTCAGAAGGAACTGCGACATCCTGGTCTCCGTCGGTGATTGCGCCATTATGGGTGGTATCCCCGCGATGAGGAACCTGGTTCCGCTCGAGGAATGTCTTCAAGAGGCATACTTGAACGGTCCAACCGTGTTCAACCCGTCGAAAAGGATTCCGAATGATCCTGAAATACCCCTGTTACTCGAGAAGGTCTATCCCTGTCATGAGGTGGTTGAGATCGACTATCACCTGCCGGGCTGTCCTCCACCTGCAGATACGTTGTGGGAGGCACTGGGGGCCCTGCTGAAGGGGAATCCAATCGAACTCTCCTATGAGTTGATCAAGTATGACTGAGGCCAGGAGATGAGGTCGTGAATGCCAATCAAGGTTCAAAGAGAATTGTCATCGAGCCCGTTACCCGGGTGGAGGGCCACGGGAAAGTAACCATCCAACTCGATGAGCAACATCGTGTTACTCAGGCCCGCCTGCACATTGTCGAGTTTAGAGGTTTCGAGCGCTTCATCCAGGGACGCCCGTTTTGGGAGGTTCCAGTCCTGGTGCAGCGGCTGTGCGGGATCTGCCCTGTCAGTCATCACCTGGCTGCCGCGAAAGCCGTCGACCGGCTCGTTGGAGCTGATGAACTGACACCGACGGCAACGAAACTGCGACTCCTGATGCATCACGGGCAGTTTCTGCAGTCGCATGCTCTACACTTCTTCCATCTTTGCTCGCCCGATCTGCTGTTTGGGTTTGACTCCGATGTTGCCCAAAGGAACGTGATCGGGGTTGCCGGACGCTATCCGGAACTTGCGAAACAGGGGGTTCTGCTCAGGAAATTCGGCCAGGAGATCATCCAGGCGACTGCAGGAAAGAAGATTCACGGGACGGGAGCGATCCCGGGCGGTGTCAACAAGAACCTCTCCCCAGCCGAGCGCGATCTTTTTCTGGGGCAAATGGACCAGATTCTCGGCTGGAGTCGATCAGCTCTTGGGCTGGCCAGGGAATACACGCTCGACAACCTCGAGCGGCTGGCTCCTTTTGGTTCCTTTGATTCAAACCATCTCTCGATTGTCCGAAGCGATGGGGCCTACGGCATCTACGACGGCCTGCTGAGAGCCAGAGACGCCGCGGGAAAGCTGATTTTCGACCAGGTAGACAATCAGGAATACGACCGGTACATCGCCGAAGAAGTCCGTTCCTGGTCCTACATGAAGTTTCCCTTCATCCGGTCAATCGGGCCGGAGCTTGGGTGGTATCGAGTCGGCCCGCTGGCTCGAGTCAATAACTGTGATTTCTTTGACACACCCGAAGCGGAACGCGAGCGGCAAGGATTCATGGAACTCACCCAGGGAAAACCCAACAACCTGACCATGGCGTACCACTGGGCCCGAATGATCGAAATGCTGCATTCGGCCGAGAAGATCCAGGAGCTCCTGCACGACAGCGATCTGCAGGGCGAGGACCTCGTCGTCGAAGGAGAGCGGCGTGAAGAAGCGGTCGGGATCATTGAAGCGCCGAGAGGCACCCTGTTTCATCATTATCGGATTAACGAGAACGACCAGATCACGATGGCCAACCTGATTGTTTCGACCACGAGCAATAATGAAGCGATGAACCAGGCTGTCCGAAAGGTTGCAGAGGATACCCTGGACGGAGTCCCGGAGGTCACTGAGGGAATGTTGAACGGCATTGAGGTGGCGATTCGTGCCTACGATCCCTGTCTATCCTGTGCTACCCACGCCTTGGGGCAGATGCCGCTGCGGGTGGAACTAGTAGACATGGACGGGAATGTTGTGGATTCCCTGCAGAAGGGGTAAGGATATGAGTGGAGGGTTGTTACTCCTCTGTTATGGCAACCCCGGGAGGCGGGATGACGGACTGGGGGCCGCCTTTGCCGAGGCTGTCGAGAAGTCGCCCCCGGAAGGCGTGACGGTCGAAGTGAATTACCAGTTGATGATCGAGGACGCTGCTCGAATCGCAGAACATGACGCCGTAGTCTTCGTTGATGCAGCTGTGGTGGGCCCGGAGCCCTTTGACTTTAGAGTGATCGAAGGGAGCGCTTCGCGGTCATTCTCGACCCACTCCATCCTCCCCGAGGAGGTGCTGGGATTGGCCCGGGAGCTGTTTGGATCGCAGGGAAAGGGTTACGTGTTGGCCATCCGTGGGTACGTTTTCGAAGATTTCGGTGAAGCTCTCAGCAAAAGGGCGAAGGAAAACCTTTCGGCAGCGCTCGACTTCTTTGCCCAGTTTGCTGAGCGGGTGGTGGATTCGACTCAGAGGGCTGAACGGGTTCGCTGGTAGTCGGTGACAGGGAGGAATTAGATGAAAGACGGGAAGTACCTGATTCTATGTATTGACGATGATCCGGACATTCTTGAATCTCTGCGGATCGTTCTCGAAGCGAATGACTACGAGGTGACAACAGCCGAAAGTGGTGAGGCCGGACTCCGTTCGTATCGGGAAGAGCCCCCAGATCTGGTGATTGTGGATTTGATGATGGAAGAGATCGATGCGGGTACGTCGTTTGTTCGAGAGCTGAAGGCGATGGGAAACACAGCCCCTGTCTATATGCTGAGTTCGACCGGAGACAGTTTGACGACAACTACGGATTACAGTGCGCTGGGTTTGACGGGGGTCTTTCAGAAGCCGATCAACCCCGATATGCTGTTGGCGTTGCTGAAGGCCAAGCTTCGTCGCTGACGAGGTGATTCTCTTTAGTACCTGCGGCCGGAGCGCAGTCGTTTCCGCTCGCGAATCTCCGAGGAAGAGCCCATTTGCTGCGGGAGGAAGGGGTAAATGGTCCCGTTGGGGGATCCGGTTCTGATACCGATTGAAAGTGAGCTTCGAGAACGTGTGCACTGGTTTATCCGCCTGAGGTGGATGGCCGTGGTCGGGATTCTGCTCGGAGGTTGGCTGGTTTCGAGCTTTGTCTTTCCGGAGGTCTCTCCGATACCCTTCTGGTCGGTCGGCCTGGTGGTTTTCCTTTACAACATCTTTTTCCACCGCATCCGGTTCAGGATCCAGGCAGAGCCACGTTCCTTGAAGCGGACCGTCTTCCTGCAAATCGGACTGGACTGGTTCGCCTTGCTGGTATTGATCTTCTACTCGGGAGGCATCTGGAGCCCGATTGCACTGGCGTTCAATTTCCACCTCATCATCGGGGCGATTCTGCTCTCGAAGCGGACCTGTTTTCTTCTGGCCGGGATTGCGAGTGCCGCACTGCTTCTTTCGGTCTGTCTCGACGATTTCGCCAGCGGGCTGGCACCTCCCAGCGCTCTTTCTCCCCATTCGGCATTTGCAGATTCGATCTCGGGTCTTTACGTCTGGTTCGCTTTGACGGCAATTCTTTTCGTAACGGCATTCCTGGTAACTTCGATCACGGCCCAGCTGCGTGAGAAGGAAGAGGCCCTCTCCTCAAGCGAGAGAGCACTGAGTCACGCCTACCGTGAGATGGAGGCGTTGCACCAACTGGGACAGACGGTCAATTCGACCCTGGATATGAACGAAGTACTCGGTTTGATTGCCGAGCACGCCACCAAGCTGCTGGAGATGAAGGCCTGCTTTATTCGTCTCTTTGATGACAGCGGGAAGTACCTGTTCATCGGGGGATCCTATGGTCTCAGCCAGGCCTATATCGACAAGGGGCCGGTGGAGGTTTCCAAGAGCCTGATCGATTCAGAGACCCTGCGGGGGGGAGTTGTACAGGTTTTGAATGTGACCGAGGACCGGCGGTTCCAGTACCGTGAGGAAGCCCGGGCTGAAGGTCTGGCATCGGTGCTTTGTGTCCCTGTTTCAGCCAAGAGCCGGGTACTCGGCGTGATTCGGGTCTACTCAGCTGAACCCCACCAATTCTCAGAGCAGGAACAGCATCTCCTGATGAATCTGGCAAACCTTGGTGCTGTCGCAATCCAGAACGCGCGCACTTATGCCAATTTGAAGGCACTGAACGAGCAGAGGGTATGGTTCGCCCGGATGACTCATCACCAGCTTCGCAGTCCACTCGCGGCCATCAGCGCAACACTCGATGCCGTGCCCTATGCCGGTGATCTTAGTGAGAAGCAGCGGGAGTTGATACATCGAGCGCGGCGGAGGATTGAAGATGCCTTCGAGACGATTCGGGATCTGCTCGATCTGGCTGCGGCGCAGAGACCTCCGGAGGATCGCCGGGTTAAACCGACGGCCATTGCGCCCGTCTTACAGAAGGTTGTCGATGCGTTCCAGGAGAGGGCACGAGGAAAGAATGTGGAGTTTAACGTCACGCTTCCCCCGGAAAACGTGACCGTCAACGTCGAAGCGGCGGACCTGGAGCGCATCTTCTCGAACCTGCTGGACAACGCGATCAAGTACACTCCCAGTGGAGGCCGTGTTGCCCTGGAATGCCGGTTTGAGCAGGGACAGTGCCTTGGGGAGGTAAGAGACACCGGAGTCGGTATCGCGGCAGATGAAATCGAGCGGGTCTTCGATGGCTTCTTCCGCGGGCAGGCTGCGAAGGCGACCGGTGAGATGGGGACCGGGCTGGGTCTTTCTATCGTTCGTCAACTGATCGATCGGCTGGGCGGTAAGCTGAACCTTGAGAGCACTCCTGGTGTCGGTACGACTGTTTCGATCAGCCTGAAAGCCCAGCAGGCAGGCCCCTCCTGATCTGGGGCATCTGTGTGTGGCTCCCGTCTTCAAGCCATCGCTCTCAGGGATTATTCTAACTTGCCGTGGTTCGCTGACTTCCGGTATCGTCGGCAGTCTGAGCTAAGAGAGGAGCAGAAGATGTCTTCCACTACCCGAGCATTTGGTCGTTTGTGTCTGTTTCTTTTGCCGGCATTGATGCTGCCCGGTTCCCTGGTTTGGGCCCAGGGCGAACCAGAGGATTCGAACCAGGTCGTACCGGAGGAACTCTATTCGAAACTGGAGTACCGGCTTGCCGGTCCCTATCGAGGGGGGCGTTCCACTGCCGGCGTGGGTGTTCCCGGCCAGCCCTTTACGTTCTACATGGGGACCACTGGTGGAGGGGTCTGGAAGACCGATGACGCCGGTGAGAGCTGGGTCAACATTTCTGACGGCTTCTTCAAGGCGGGATCGATTGGGGCAATCGCCGTAGCGAAGTCGGATCCCAATGTTCTCTACGTCGGAACCGGTTCGAATGCTCCGCGCGGAAATGTGTCAGCTGGGATCGGTGTCTATCGATCAACCGATGCCGGGAAAACCTGGAAGCACATTGGGCTCGAGCAGGCCGGTCAAATCAGCAGGATTCGGATCAGCCCGACCGATCCCGATGATGTCTATGTTGCTGCCTTAGGACATATTTTCGGTCCGCATGAAGAACGGGGCGTATTTCGATCGCGGAACGGTGGAGAATCCTGGCACAAGATCCTCTACGTCGATGATTCTACGGGTGCCGTGGATCTGGCGATGGATTCGACAAATTCGAGAATCCTCTATGCCGGGATGTGGACTGTGGAAAGAAAGCCCTGGACCTTGAAAGGCGGCAGCGAGCAGGGCGGTGTGTTCAAGACTGTCGATGGTGGGGAGAACTGGGAAAAACTGCAGGGCGGATTGCCCGAGGGCGTTGTCGGAAAGATCGGAGTCTCCATTTCTCCCGCTGACCCGGATCGTGTCTGGGTTCTGATCGAGGCTCAAGAAGGCGGGGTCTTTCGCTCTGATGATTCCGGCAAGACCTGGACCCGGGTGAACAAGGAGCGCAAGCTTCGCCAACGGGCTTGGTATTACAGCCGGATCTATGCCGATCCCCAGGATGAGAATACCGTTTATGCGCTGAACACGTCCTTCTACAAGTCGGTCGACGGCGGAAAGACATTCGAGGCCATCCGCGTGTTACACGGCGATTGTCACGATCTCTGGGTCAACCCTGAAAACTCAGAGATCATTCTCCAGACCAACGATGGTGGCGCACATGTCACCTTGAACGGGGGCAAGACCTGGTCGACGTTGAATAACCAGCCTACCTCGGAGATCTATCGATTAGCCGTGGACAACCGGTTTCCCTATCGAATCTATGGCTCACAGCAGGATAACTCAACGATCTCGGTTTACAGCCGGAATACCGGTGAGCTGACACCGGATGGGGACTGGCTCAATGTGGGTGGATGTGAAAGTGGACATATCGCCGTCGATCCGAGGAATCCCAATATCGTCTATGCCGGCTGCTATGGGGGATACATTAGCCGTAGTAATTTGGAGAGCCGGCAGAGCCAGAACATCCTGGTCTATCCCCAGTTGCAGCTGGGGCAGGCACCCCGGGACCTGAAGTACCGCTTCCAGTGGAATGCTCCAATCCGGCTTTCGCCGCATGATCCGGGCATCCTCTATCACACTTCTCAGGTCGTACACAGGTCAACCGATGAGGGGCACAGCTGGGAAGATATCAGCCCCGATCTGACCCGGAATGACAAGACGAAGCAGGACTGGGCCGGTGGATCAATTACCCTGGATAACACGGGAGTTGAGGTTTACGGGACCATCTTCGCGTTCGAGGAATCACCTCATGAAAAGGGGGTGCTCTGGGCGGGCAGTGATGATGGGCTTCTGCATATTTCGCGAAACGATGGGAAAGACTGGACTGATATCACACCCCCTGGGATTCCGGAGTTCAGTACCGTCAATGATATTGAACTGTCGGCTCACGAGCCCGGCCGGGCATTTCTTGCCCTGTATCGCTACCGGTTTGACGATTTCCTCCCTTACCTTTACCGGACCAACGACTATGGAAAGACATGGGAGTCCCTGGCTGATGGCGAGAATGGCATCCCGGCCAATCATTTCGTGAGGGCGATTCGGGAAGATCCAGAAAAAAAGGGTCTTTTGTACGCCGGGACCGAATTCGGACTCTATGTATCGTTTGACGACGGCGCTCACTGGCAGAGTCTTCAGCTGAACCTGCCGGTTACCCCGGTGACTGACATGGTGGTACATCAGGGTGAATTGGTCGTTGCCACACAGGGACGCTCCTTTTGGATCCTCGATAATCTCAACGTCATTCGCAGTCTCGCCCCCGGGCAGGATCTCGAAGCCCCTGTACTCTTCGCCCCGAAAGAGACCTCGCTGGCATTCTTTGGCCAAGCCTCAGAAAGACAGGGAAACCGGGAGAAGTCCAGCCCGCCGAACGGGGCGGTTATCCACTACTTTCTGCCAGCCGAATCCGATGATGTCCTGACCTTGGAAATCGTCGATCCTTCGGGGAATGTGATCCGGACTTTCAAGAGTTCTGAGAAGTCTGAAGCAGGGGAGGCGGAGGACGATGGCTTTGGCGGAGGGGGGGATACCGTTGCCCAGGCTCCTGCCGAGAAGGGACTGAATAAGCTGGTCTGGGATCTCAGGCTTTCCGCCCTGAACAAGGTCAAGGATGCGGTCCTGTGGGGATCCACGGGAGGTGCACTGGTATTGCCGGGAACCTATGAGGTGCGTCTCAGCCGTGGAGATTTTTCCGCCAGCCACCAGTTGCCCGTCGTGAAGGACCCGCGTGTTGCAGCGACTCAAGCCGATCTCGAAGAGCAGTTCGAGTTGCTCGAAGTGATCAGCGGACGAATCAACGAGCTTTATGACGCAGTCAGGAAACTGCGTTCGGTTCGGGAGCAGGTCAACAGCCTGGCTGATCGCATGAATGCGGCCGGCCTCGGTGAGGAAGCGGGCGAAAGGGCTCGGGGGATTGCTGAGAAACTCGATGAAATTGAGGCCAGGCTGATGCAGCCGAAGAATGAAAGCCGTCAGGACCCACTGAATTTTCCTCCCATGCTGGACAATCAGCTGGTTGCTCTGTACGGCTATGTTTCCGGAGAGGCCGCACGTCCTACGGAGGGAGCGACGGTCCGCTTGCGAGATCTTGAAAAGGAACTCAAGGGACATCTGGCGGAACTTGACAGCGTTCTCAGTTCCGAGGTGAAAGACTTCGAGACGTTCGTCGAAGCGGCGAATGTTCCGCGTGTTGTCCTGCCGAAGCAAGATTAGTGAGCGATTCCGAAGCCCGTTTCGGCGAGGTCTAAGCTAAGCCGCGGCGGTCTGTCTCGCTGTTTTTGCCGGTAGAGGCGCGGTGAAGAAGACCACGGCGGTTTCAATCGTCATCCAGATCGACAGCAGCAGGATGCAGCCTCCGATAATAAGCAGCAGCCAGTTCTGCGTGTTGAAGAATGTGATCTCGTTCGTGACCATGGCCCAGTTCGTAATCAGCAGCATCAGGAGGCAGGGGATGGCGGTGACCAGGTACTTGAGGCCTCCGAGTCTTCTCAGATAGATGGTGACGACGAGCAGGGCGAGGGCGGCCAGCAGCTGATTGGCACTTCCAAACAGTGGCCAGAGCCGCATAGCACCGGTTCCGTCAACTCCCGTCATGAAGGCCAGCCCGGCAGCAGTCAGTACGGCAATCGTCGTCGCTGCCCAACGATTCGATAGAGACTTGAACCCGAGATCGGTTGCGAGTTCTCCGATGACGTAACGCTGCAGCCGGACTGCGGTATCGAGAGTGGTCCCTGCAAAGGAGGCGATGAAGACTCCCATGATTGTGATTCCCAGGGTGACTCCGACCCCCACGGCTCCCATGAGGTTGGCAGCTCCCTCGACAACAGGGGCGATTTTATCGGAGAGTCCCGAATCCCCGATCCAGGTGCTGTAGTAATGGTTCCACGCCGCTGTCCCGTAGAGGGCGGTACCGTCCTCCAGTCGCAGGAGCATGCCGACGCCCGCCCCGATACAGATGATCACCAGGACAGCGAGAAAGCCTTCGAGCAGCATCGACCCATAGCCGATAAAGAGGCTGTCCGTTTCGCTCGAGACCTGCTTGGGAGTTGTGCCCGAAGCCACCAGGGAGTGAAACCCGCTGATCGCTCCACAGGCGATGATGACGAACATGGCAGGCCAGATCGGAGGGGTGTTGGCCGGTACCGAAGGATTGATCGCAGGTGCTGACATGGAGAGCCCGGTGGTTGCAGCAGCCACGATAACGCCCACTGCAAGCAGGCCCATCGCAACGTTGAGCTGCCAGGCATTGATGAAATCTCTCGGCTGCAGCAGTGTCTGAACCGGAAGCGTCGATGCGATCCAGGCATAGATCAAAAGGATGATTACCCAAAAGCCGCTCGCCGGTATGCCGAAGGTGTCACCAACCTCGATGGGAAACCAGCTGCCCAGGGCAACGGAAGCGTACATCGCAGCGACAGCAACCAGCGTGGCAACCGTCACGTTCGCCCCTCTCCTGTAGATGGCGTATCCCAGCCCGATGGCAATCGGAATCTGGAGCCAGACTGGAACCACCGCGGAAGGGAACCGGGTAAAGACTGCCGAGATGACGACACCGAAAATCGCTATGACGATCATTACTGTGAGGAAGACAACCGCGAAGAAAATGAAGCGCACTCGAATGTTGATGTAGCGCGCGGCGACCTCCGAAAGGCTCTTGCCCTGGTTTCGCATCGAAACGATGAGCGCCCCAAAATCATGGACAGCGCCCATCAGGATACAGCCGAAAAGAACCCATAAGACGGCGGGAATCCAGCCCCAGATGATCCCAATGGCGGGTCCGACGATCGGTCCTGTGCCTGCAATTGAGGTGTAGTGGTGTCCAAATACGATTCCCTTTCGAGTCGGCACGTAGTCAATGCCATCTTCGAACTGTCTGGACGGGACCTTCGCCGCAGGATCCAGTGCGAAGATCTTTCTGGCGAGGAACTTCCCGTAGGTGTGGTAGGCAATTACGTATCCGGCACCACAGATCAACATCAACAACAGGGCATTCATCGTTGGTCACCACCTTCGACGTCTAAGTCAGACATGAATATGAAATCCGGAATCTGAGCCCTGGCCTGGGCGTTGAAGGACCCGATTGCCGCAGGGCCTGTTCCCAATGGTGGAGATTGTAGCAGGATTCGCTCGAAATGCACCGGGACTGCAGCGGAATCCTCTTCGGCCGATCAATCCTGCGGGATGAAACGAACTTCGTAAATGGAAGGCCAAAGCTTTCCGGTTAACAGGAAAGTCCCTTTGTCGGGGCGGTAGGCGATGCCGTTCAATACATCCTCGCCGGCCCGCCTGGTGGTATAGGGCAGAGAGGAGGTATCGATCTGAGCTGTGACGATCCCTGACTCCGGATCAATCTCGACGAGGAGGCTGGTCTGCCAGATGTTGGCGTAGATTCGGCCCTCGACATACTCCAGTTCGTTGAGGTTACTGACCGGACGATCATCGAGCGTGACCTCGACTGTCTTCCAGACCGCCAGTGAAGCCGGGTCCCGGAATGTCAGTTTCGAAGAACCGTCACTCATGATCAGCCAGTTCCCGTCGAAACAGAGCCCCCATCCTTCTCCGGAGTACTGGATCCTTGCGGTCTCCTTGAGGGTACCAAGGTCATAGACGAAGGCGGTCTGCTCCATCCAGGTGATCTGGGTCAGTCTGTTCCCAATTCGTGCGAGCCCCTCGCCAAAGAATGAAGGGGGAAGTGACCTCCTGAGGAGTACATCACCGGTTTCGAGCCTGAGTTTCCGGATTTCAGACCTTCCATATCGTCCGGTACTCTCAAACAGAAACCCGTTGTGCCAGAGGAGTCCCTGAGTGAAGGCGCCGGTGTCGTGCGGGTATTCCTCGAGGATCTCGATCTTCAGCTGGGTGGGTGATGTGGCTGAGTGCGCACGGGCACCCTCTTCATCCCGGCACCCGCAAAGCAGCGCCAGGGGGAGTGCCGCTAGAAGGATCACGATTCGGCTCTTGTTTGACATCCCCATATCTCGATTTCGATGGCTCCCTGATAGTTCCCAGTTAGTTTTTCACATCTCGAGGATTGTGGTCGAGTCGCAGAATTATCCTTATGCTAAACTCGCCTTGAAAACTAGGAAAACTGTCAAAGGAGGTCCAGGTGTCGAACTGGAATCGGAGAGAGTGGATGACTGGGGTCGCTGGCGCAGCTGTAGTGGGTGCCGGGTCAGAAATTGTTGAAGCAGGGCCAGAAGCCGGGGAGAGTAAGAGTACAGATACAGAGTGCGCGCTCGCTCTCAAGGATTTCCAGCCACGAAGCATGTTGAAGGTTAAAGAGACGCGGGTTCCGAGATCACGTTTTCCAGTGATTGATTTTCATACGCACTTGACGTTTGTCAGGCGGGGAGAGGATGGATCCCTCAGGGCCAAAGCCGAGATAACGCCTGAGCAGGCCTTGAAGGTTATGGACGCGAAGAACGTGGCCGCCATGGTGAATCTGACGGGCGGCTATGGTCCTGCCCTCGAAGAGGCGCTCAATGTCTGGCAGAAGCCTCATCCGAAGCGGTTCCCGGTATTTGCGGAACCGTGGTTTAGCCGAATCCAGGAAGCCAATTACTCACAGATCCTGGCCGATGAGATCGAAAAAGCTGCCAAGGCAGGTGCAAAAGGCGTCAAGGTCCTTAAGACCCTCGGTCTGTTTCTCCGTGAACGGGGGAAGGAGGGGCCGCTGGTTGCGGTCGATGATCCGCGGTTCGATCCGATGTGGGAAGTTGCCGGCGCTTACAATCTACCCGTGGCAATTCATACTTCGGATCCGCTGGCCTTTTTTCTTCCGACAGACCGTTTCAATGAACGACAGGAGGAATTGAGTGCTCATCCCGACTGGTCCTTCTACGGTGATTTTCCGCCCGATCAGGAGCTTCAGGAGGCTCGCCTTCGGGTCATGAAGCGGCATCCGAAGACCACCTTTGTCGGGTTGCATATCGCTGTTGCCGAGGATCTCGATTTCGTCTCGAAATGCCTCGATGAGTGCCCCAACATGTTTGTTGAAATGGGAGCGCGCGTCGGTGAATTGGGCCGCCAGCCCAGAAGGTCCAAGCGATTCTTTGAGGAAAACCAGGACCGTATCCTCTTTGGGACCGATGCCGTCCCGAATGGGTACGAGACACCGCAGCAGATCTTCGGTGAAGAGCTCTACGAGATCTACTACCGTTTTCTCGAGACGGATGATGAGTACTTCGACTACGCTCCGGCCGAAATCCCACCGCAGGGACGGTGGCGGATCTATGGCGTGGATCTGGATGAGTCGATTTTGAAGAAGGTTTACTACGACAATGCAGCCCGTCTTCTGGGTTGGGACCCGTTGGATGCCTGATAACGCCCATGGGAGCCTGTCTTCAGTTCCCGAATTGAGACTATGTGATGTTCGCTAAGGCGGTGAGTCCGGACCGTATCGGAAGCCTTGCGCTTCTTCTATGCGCGCCCATTCTTTTGGCGGGTTGTCTTCAGCCTGAGCAATCAGAGATCCAACCGGTCTCTCGGGTGCTGAACGTCGAAATCGGGGAGCCTCGGACGATTGATGGTCTCGGGGCGGCACAGGGTGTGGAGTTCCGTGATGGCCTGGTCTATCTTTACGGTGACCGGGAGGTCGGGATTATTCGTGAGTACAAGGTCACCGATGTCCCGGGTCTGGAATATACCGGACGTGAACTCCAGTTAACGGTTGAAGGTGAAGATGAAGTCGCGCATCCCACGGGTCTGACTCAGAACGTGGTCTTCGGGACATTCCTCGGTGACACCGTTTCGGGCCGGGGACGGATCTACACGCTCGACTGGGAGGCCCTGTTGGCCGATGGTTCGTTGGATAACGCCATTGTGAATATCACCGAGGATGATCTGGCCGTCAATGGGACGCGACCCGAGTTTGTCCGAGCGGGCGAGGAATGGGTGATCGCCACGGCCGATTACGGTGATCAGAACAACGCCGTGAGGATCTATGACCCCGAACAGCTGCGGGCTGCTTCCAGCACGAGCGAGCCGGGGGTCCTTTTGGCCGAGTTCCGTTGCAGCCCGTGGGTACAGTCCCTTCATTGGATTGATGAGCGCGGTGTGCTCGCCCTGGTGCAGAACCAGGTCGAAGGCCTGCTCTGGAGGATCACCTTTGTGGACCTCGCTCGCTCACTCGAATCGGGCAGGGAAGCTGTCGTCGAAGTCATTGATCTGGCTCCAGAAGACGAGTTGGAGGGATTCCATCTCGTGAATCCAAACTTGGCCATTCTGGTTTCCAGCTCCAGGAGAGATAATCTTTACCTGGCGACGCTGAACTGGAAACAGACGTTTTAAAAGGGGGCATTGTGCGCACCCGCAGATCCTTCTGGAAGTTGATCGATCCGCCCGTCAAGTCTGCGACGGCTTTTCCGGCGATGCATCCCCTGGGGCGAAACTGGGCTGCAAAGGGTTTTCGGCAGATCAGCATATTCGCAGCCGGGCTGCTGTTTTGGTTTTCCATTCCCTTGTCAGCTCAGGATCCCGGACGGATTCAGGGGGTGGTTCTGCTGCCCAACGGCTCTCCCGTTCACGAAGCTTTGGTCCTGATCGTCGAGACCGGGCAGGAGACAGAGAGCGATGAAACCGGCAGGTTCGCGTTCACCTCAGTTGAACCCGGTCGGTACGACATGGTGGCATATTCCAGTGCGTTCACTTCCCAGGCCCAGCACGTCGACGTTAACCCGGGCCAGACGGTGACGATCGATTTTGTCCTGCAGCTGTCGCCGATTCAGGAATCGATCACAGTCACTGCAAGTGGAAGACATGAGACAACGTTTGAAGCCGTTCAGTCGGTGAATTCTCTCGACAGCTTTGACCTCGCCGAATCGATGGCTCCAACGATCGGCGAGGTACTCGAGAATGAAGCTGGGATTGCCAAACGCAGCTTCGGCCCGGGCAGTTCTCGGCCCGTCGTCCGGGGGTTTGACGGTGACCGGGTACTCGTCATGAAGGATGGTGTCTCCGTCGGTTCGATTGGGTCCCAGTCGGGTGATCATGCTGAACCGATCGATCCTGCCGGTCTGGAACGTCTCGAAGTCGTAAAAGGCCCTGCTACCCTGCTCTACGGCAGCAGCGCAATCGGCGGAGTCGTCAATGCGATCTCGAGGCACCACGAGATGCACAAGCATCGCCACGAGGGGGCAAGGGGACACGTCTCGGGGGTTGGAGGAACCAATAACGAGCATCTCGGCGGCGGAGCAAGTGTTGAGTACGGGGAAGGTCGCTGGATGTTCTGGGCCGGTGGAGGTGGGCAGTCGACTGGCGACTATTCAACCCCAGCTGAAGTTGTCGAAAACTCGGGATCGCGGATTTCAAATATCAGTGGTGGTTTCGGGTTCTTTCCCGGTTCCGGCTATCTGACACTGGGTTACACCCTCAATGATGGCCGGTATGGAGTACCTTATGCCGGAGAGTTCCACGGTCACGGAGAGGAAGAGGACGAGGAGGAAGAAGAGGGAGAGGTCGACCTGGACTACCGCCATCACTCACTCCGCTTCGACGGAGGTGTGGAAGAACTGGGAACCTTTGTCGAATCCTTCCGCGGTGTCCTGAGCTACACCGATTGGCATCACGAAGAGATTGAGGTTTCTCCTGCAGGCGGTGAGACGGTGGGGACCGCCTTCGACAATAGACAGTTCATCTTTCGAGGTGTCTTTGAACAGCGTGAGGCAGGAAAGCTCAAGGGAAGTTTCGGATTCTGGGGCCTTAATCGTGATTACCGAGCGGTCGGTGAAGAGGCTCTCTCTCCACCGGTGGATCAGAATTCTTTCGCCCTCTTCTGTCTCGAAGAGCTGGGCCTGAAAGCGGTGAGACTGCAGTTCGGTGCCCGGTTCGAGATGACCGAGTATGAACCGACAGCAGGGGTCGAACGATCCGAAGATCATGACCATCAGCTCCTGAGAGCTGTCAGCCAGGGTGATCTCGTGTTTCTTCCGCCCCGTGATTTCAAAGGGTTCTCAGCGGGACTTGGAGGCCGGGTTTCGCTCTGGAGGAAAGGTGCCCTTGTTGCGAATTTCACATCCGGATATCGGTCCCCCGGTCTCGAGGAACTCTACAATTATGGGCCCCATGTTGGGAACCTGGCGTTTGAGATCGGTGACCCCAATCTTTCCGGAGAGCGCAGCAATGGCCTGGATCTCTCATTGCGGCACCTCTCTGAGAATTTGAGGGCTGAAGCCAATTTCTTCTACTACCTGATGAGTGACTTCATCTTCCTGGCGCCGACGGGGGATGTGGTTGATGGCCTGATCGAGGCGAAGTACCAGCAGGCCGATAGCCGGTTTCACGGCGCCGAGTTTGGATTGGACTTCCCGTTGGTGAACGCGCTCTGGTTGAACCTTGGAATGGATCTGGTCAATGCGGAACTGAAGGAGAGCGGGGTGCCGCTGCCGCGCATTCCCCCGGTTCGTGGAAGGATCGGGCTGGATCTCCGGCTGGGAGGCTTGAGCATTCGTCCTGAACTGACCATGGCTGCGGCTCAGGACCAGGTGTTCTTAACCGAGGCGCCCACGCCGGGGTATGCGGTAGGCAATCTGAAGGCCTCCTATACGTTCTCGCGTCTTCATGTCGCCCACCAGTTTTCGTTTTCGCTCCTCAATATCGGAAATGCCTTGTATCGAAACCATCTCTCCTTTATCAAGGAGTTCGCTCCCGAAATCGGCAGGGGGATTCGGTTCTCCTATGCGTTGCGCTTTTTCTAAGGGGGAAGAGGTTGAGAGTCTATCTCGGTATCGATGTTGGGGGGACAAAGATTGCCGCTGGGCTCGTCAATGAGTTGGGGCAGGTTGAAGGCTATTCCAAGGTGCCGACGCTGCAGGATTCCGACCAATCGGCGCTCGAGCAACTGCAGAAGGTGATCGCATCTTTTGACCATGGCAGGATCGCGGGAGTGGGGATTGGGATCCCCGGTATCGCCGATCAGCGAAAGGGGACGGTGTGGGCACCGAATATTAGCGGCTGGGATCAGTTGCCTCTCAGTTCTCTGCTGCTGGAGCGATTCCCTGAGGTGGCCTTCGCTGTCGAAAGCGATCGGAATACAGCGGTGCTAGCTGAACTGCTCTATGGTGCCGGTCGGGGACGTCGGGATGTGATCGCCCTGATTATCGGTACCGGAATCGGTGCCGGGATTGTCTCCGGACGACATCTGGTCAGGGGACAGAGTGAGATCGGAGGGGCTGTGGGGTGGATTCCCGTCACATTCCGCCAGGAGATGCACCATTTCGAAGAAGTAGCTGCGGGACCTGCGATTGAACGGTTGGGCAGCGACCTGGGACTGGTTGGGGATCTTGCGACGATTTCGCGACGGGCCCGGCAGGGGGATGTGACAGCGAAAGGACTCCTGGAAGAGGTGGGCGTCGTCATCGGACAGGCACTTTCCGTGCTGGTGAGCACCTTCAATCCCGAGGTCATTGTCATTGAAGGGGGAGTGAGTCATATTTGGGACCTCCTGAAGGATCCGGCCGGGCAGACGATGGTGGAATGGAGCCAACCCCTTTCGGTCAAAGAAGTCGAAGTCGTTGCGAGCCAGTTGGGAGAGGTAGCGGGAGTGTTAGGTGCCGCTGCTGCAGTTAGAGGATTGAATGGAGGAGAGTTATGAGTGCTGCCGAGTATTTCAGAAAGAGTGCGGAACTGCTCGAGAAGATTGAGGCAACCCAGGGAGACGCGATAAGGGATGCTGCTCAATTGATGGCGTCGAGCATCGCCGGTGATAACTGGGTCTATCTGTTCGGCAGCGGGCATTCGGTTATACCGGTTCTGGATGTCTATCCCCGGTACGGGAGTTATGTGGGCTACAAGCCGATCATGGATCCTCGGCTGATGTGGTTCAACGTGATCGGGCCGGGTGGCGCCCCGGAATTGCTCTGGCTCGAACGCCAGGAAGGCTATATCGCCAACTTCCTGAAGACCTATTCCATCACCGACAAGGATTCGATGGTGGTCTATTCTCATGGGGGGCTCAACGCTGCCCCGATCGAGGCCGCCCAATATGCCCGGGCTAAAGGCTGCAAGGTGATTGCGGTGACTTCAATGGATAATCACCGGAAAGCGGAGGCCAGGCATAGTAGCGGCATGAAGTTGGCCGATGCCGCCGACGTTGTCATCGACAATTCGGTCCCTCTGGAAGATTCTCTTGTCGATGTGGGTCAAATCGAGAAGGTCGGAGCCGGTTCGACCCTGGCGGTGATCGTCATTTCAATGGCTCTGGTTGCTGAGACGGCGCGGGTGCTCAAGGAGCGGGGCGTGCACCTGACGACGTTCGTGTCCCCCAACGTCGAAGGAGTATCTCCGGATCATAACCTCAAAGTTTTTGAGCAGTATCAGCTCAAGACCCGGCGCCGGAGCTGAGAAGCCAGAGAACAACAGTATGTCGAGACATTACTGGACGGATCCTCTCACCTGGGCAGGGAATGCTGCGATCTTCATGTTTGGAGTTGTCATCGCCATGCTGGGCGGACTCCTTCCCGCACTGTTCGAGCGGGCGAACCTCGACCCGGCACAGGCCGGGAGCCTGTTCCTCTTCCTGAGTCTGGGTTCCTTTGTCGTGACGGTTTCTAGCGGACCTGTCTTCGACAAGATCGGGTATCGCCTGATCCTGATCGTCTGCTCGCTGGCTGTCTGTGCAGCGCTCTGGCTGATGGCCACTGCCGTGGATTACCCGACGCTGGTACTCTCTAGCGCTCTCCTCGGAATGGGCGGGGGCGGGTTGAACCTAGGCGCTAACGCCCTGGTCTCTGATCTCTATCCTTCGGGTGAGACGGTGGCCTTGAACCGTCTCGGTATCTTCTTCGGATTAGGGACATTCTTTATTCCGTTCTTCATCGGGATCTTGCTGGAATCGCTCGGAGTCGGTGGGGTCCTGGTCTTTTCGGGAAGCCTGGCCCTGATCCCGGGAGTTCTTTTCCTGTTGCTGCGTTTTCCAGAGGGAAAGCATGCGGAGACATTTCCGGTTGGTGAAGCGGTCGAGCTTTTGAAGAAACCCTATGTTCTACTCCTGGGAATTTTGCTGCTGTTTCAGTCGGGAAACGAGATGACGACCAGTGGCTGGTTGACGACTTACCTGGTCCGAGAACTGCAGATCTCAACCTCAAATGCCGCTTTCTACCTTTCCACATTCTGGGCGATGGTAATCCTTGGCCGGGCCTGTTCCGGATGGTTCCTGAGAGTTCTCGGGGCGGGACGAGTGGTGAGTTGGGGAGCACTTGGCGCCGCTGCGGGGGTCATACTGCTGTTACTCTTCCCCGATCGCTATCTATCCTTTGCAGTCGTCGGACTGATTGGATTTGCCATGTCACCGATCTTTCCCACGGTCATGGGAGAGGCTTCCGGCCGTTATCCGAAGTTCTCGGGTACGGTGATTGGGGCGCTGATGAGCATCGCCTTAATCGGTGGGATGTTGGTGCCCTGGCTGGCTGGGCTTGTCGTTTCCTGGTACGGGCCGGGAGGGGCGTTCTTCTTCCCAATTGCCGGGTTTATTGGAGTGTGTCTGATTCAAACGTACGTTTCAATCCGGTATCACGGGCCCAGACAGGAAGGCTGACCTTGATGACGGTGCCCTTTCCGGGAGAACTGCTGAGTTCTACCCTGCCACCCAGTTGCTCGACAAGTGAATAGACTGTCGATAGCCCGAGTCCGGCGCGATCTGGCCCCCGGGTTGTGAAGAATGGATCGAAGGCCCGGGAAAGAGTAATGGAATCCATCCCGACACCGTTGTCGACCACCTTCAGGACTGCGAGATAATCATTTCCAGTTGACCACCCGGTACTCTCTGGAGGGCAGGCTTCAGTATCCAGAGTGACCGTGACTGCCGGCGAGGCCGGGGACCATTCCTCGACTGCCTCTTCTGCGTTGGTGATCAGGTTGCGCAGGAGTTGCTCGAGTTGCTGCGCATTCCCCCAGACGGTTGGCTGGCTACTAATCTGGGTCGTCAGTTGTACCCGCGACGAGTCTATTCTGTCTTCCCTTTCCACGACCCGGTTAATGATGTCGGCAAGGGCAATCTGCCGGGGTCTGGGGCTGTGGGACCGCTTCGAGAAGATCATCAACTCATTTACCATGGCCGCAATCCGATCGCCTGCAGTCCTCATGTCAGCAATGATAGGGGAGAACTCGAGTGCCACCTTGTTTTCGAGCAGGGATAGATTGCCGAGAATGACCTGCATGAGGTTGTTGAAATGATGGGCGATGCCGGTGGTCAGAAAGCCGAGTGCTTCCATCCTTTGGGCCTGCCTGAGCATCGTTTGACGATTCTCGATCTCTTTGAGATCTTCCAGTCGCTGGTGTGCAATGGAGAGAATCTGTGCGAGGTCGGCGATGCTCTGACACTGGGTCTTTCGAAACGCATTCTTCCGTGGACTGGAGACAATGAGTACTCCACCTCGGAAGGGGGCGGTCAGCAGCGTCTTCGTCCCAGCCGGCGCCAGCTCACTCCACTGCCCCAGCCCGGAGGGATGATCTGCTCGAGTTAATCTCCAGTTGGGGTATTCCAATGGTCTGGACGATGGCGGCTTTTCAAGGGCTTTTTCTCCAAATGTTCCTCCGACGCTGAACAGTGCCCATTGCCCTCCGTGGAGGTTCATCAGAAGAAAGGCGGAGTGTTCGCAGGTGAGCGTCTTCTCGAGCAGGCTGTCCAGTGTCCTCGCAACGGAGGGCCAGTCTCGTGCACTTCGCATCTCGCCGATCGCACCCCTCAAGCGCTGACGCGAAAGGGCCTGGGTGTTGGCACGCGATTTCAGTCGATAATGAGTGAAGATAGTCGCTGCGATCACGATCAACAAGAGCGAGAAGGCCAGGAAAGCGTAGAGCTGTAGCCGATTGGATCGACGCAAGTAGCTGTTTTCGCGTGCGGTGCTCTCAACCTCGAATCTGGTCTGGAGTTCATCAATTCGTTTCCGGTTCTCGCTGTTGAAGACCTCCTGGCTTGCGATCCAGTAACGATCAAAGTATTCCAAAGCTTTCTCGAAGTTACCTTGCCCCCGGTGGATATCTCGAATGCTTGCGAGAGTTGCGGCCACTCCCCGGCGGTCCTCGATGCTTTCTTTGAGCTCGAGAGCTTTGAGGTGGTAGTCCAGGGCTTTGTCGGGTTCGTTGAGATCGGAGTGGATTCTTCCCAACCGGTCGTAAGCTGAGGCGATGGCTCTTGTCTCACCCAACTCCAAATAGTATTCGAGCGCCTCAGTTTGATGATTCAATGCATCCGCCAGGCGTCCCTGATTCCGTGCGATGATGCCGAGGTTACTCAGTGCCCCGGCAACTCCTTGCGGATCATTTAGCTCGCGACCGATCGCCAGAGCACGCGAAACGGTCTCCTGGGCCCTCTCGTAGTCTTTGCTCAGCAGGTAGATGACCCCGGCCTGTCCCAAAGCCCCTGCCAAACCTGCCTGGTCGCCAGTTGACTCTGCCAGGGCGACTGCCTTCAGGCACAGGCTCAACCCCTGCCCCCTCTTGCCCGTAATGGCATAAACGACTCCCAGGCGGTGATAAAGAAGGATCAGTTCTGCTGGATATCCGTGGGATTCGGCGAGCTCGATTCCGTTCTGATAGTTACGGATCGCATCATCATACCGGCTCAGGAAATCGTTCGATCTTCCCAGCAAGGTCAGTGCTCGAACAATTGCTTTGGAATCGTCAATCTCTTGAGCGATTCTGAGTGACTCGAGGATG
>CP070717.1:4696134-4706622 GCA_020350445.1 Acidobacteriota bacterium
CGTTCCGGAGGGTAAGCGTCCCCGCTTGCAGAGCCCACTTCGCAACCGAGACGGTTACGTTCCGGAGGGTAAGCGTCCCCGCTTGCCAAACCGATTTCGCAACCGAGACGGTTACGTTCCGGAGGGTAAGCGTCCCGCTTGCCAAACCGACTTCGCAACCGAGACGGTTACGTTCCGGAAGGTAAGCGTCCTCGCTATCCAAAACCGATTTCGCAACCGGGACGGTTACGTTCCGCCGCGCGTCCTCGCTTGCCAAACCACCTGGGCAAGCACGCCAAGCAAGGGACAGGCTGGTTGAAGGACATAGGTCGTTCAGTCTGATGAACGCTCGAGCGGTCGCGTTAGCTCATAGAACTGCCGAAACCGTTGATACTGGTCGCGATAGACCGGGGAGTGTTCTGAATTCGCCGGAACGATTCGCTCTACCTGGACCCAGCGATCAATCTCTTGCGGGTCTTCGAAAAGACCGATGCCCAGACCTGCAAGAAAAGCATCTCCATAGGCGGCTCCGAGGCTCACTTGCGTCACCTCCTGCGGCACCTCGCAGATATCGCTCACGATCTGGAGCCAAAGTGGATTCTTGACTCCTCCCCCAACGGCGCGGAAGACATCGACCGACTCACCAATTTCGGAGAAGACGTCGAGATGATGGCGAAGGCCATACCCGATCGATTCCAGAATCGCCCGGTAGAGATGGCCCCGGGTATGAAGCAGGTTCAACCCATAGACTGCTCCCTTGGCCAGAGGATCATTGATCGGTGTCCGTTCACCGCTGAAATACGGCAGCACCAGAAGGCCGTCCGCGCCGGGATCTACCTGCGAAGCTTCCGCAGCCAGTGTTTCAAACGCACTCCGGCCACTTCCCTGCTCCTTCCAGACGAGATCCTTCGCGAGATTATCCTTGAACCAACGAGTCAATGTCCCGGTCGTCGCCATACCCGCCATCAGTGCATTTGTTCCCGGAAACAGGAACGGTGCGGACCACAACCGGCGATCACTCACCGGGCCCTCGGTCGGGAGGATCATGAAAGCGGTCGAACCATACATCAACATCATTTTCCCGGGCTTGACCACACCCACACTCAGGGCTTCAGCGGCCGCATCCACCGTACCGACAATCACTGGAGTCCCGGTGAGCAGACCCGATTCAGCACTGGCTTCGGGTGAGACCTTTCCCGCAATCGAACAGGTCCAATCGATCTTCGGAAGCTGGCCCGACGAGACGATCCCCTCGCAGAGATCTGCACTCCAGCAGCCTTGCCCACTGTCGTAAAGGGGGACATAGGTCGACGCCGTATAGTGGTCCACAACCCAGCGACCGGTCAGTTTTCCGACGAGGTAGGTTGATCCTGGAACAAACTTCGCGCTCCGACGAAAGATTTCAGGCTCATGGTTCTTGATCCAGAGGATCTTCGGTCCAGTAGCCTGTGCCGAAAGGTCATTACCCGTACATTGAAAGACCTGATCATCACCGATGGCCTGCCTCAAGCATTCGACTTCAGTCGAGGCCCGGGTATCGATTCCGTAGAGAATCGCGTTTCTCAGCGGTCTCTTCGTTCCGTCGAGCGGAAGCACACAGGGACCAATGGTGCTGCACCCAATCCCGAGAATCTCGCCAGCCTCGATACCAGAAGAGTTGATGAGTTCCTGCGATAGGTGGCAGAAATCGCCCCACCAGTCACGCTCGGCATCATGTTCTGCCCAGCCCGGCTGTGGCACGATCAAGTCGTGGGGCTTCGTACAAACTGCAACGACTCGGCCATCAACTGCTGCAAGGACACCTTTCGACTCGAAGGTCCCAATATCAATCCCCAGGAGATAGCCCTCTGCCATTACAGCTAATCCTCCTCCATTCAGACAACTCGCGAAAAGTCGAAGCCTGTCCCTACCTCGCCCAGGCCGGCTACGAGGAGTTTGTAGAGTGACACCAGATCGTTCACGTCGCACACTTCAACCGGTGTATGGGTATAACGTGCGGGGAAGCCTAGATCGATGCAGGGGATTCCAGAATCGACAAGTTGTACATAGGATGAATCCGTCAGCGAGCCAAGATTGGCGCTTCTTTGCAGTGGTATCGCCTGCTTTCTGGCAACCTCTCGGAAAAGCCGGACCAGAGCAGGGTGCGGGATCGTGCCATTCAGGGTGCCGCGCCCGTGAAAACTGTACATTCCGAGAACGGCGCCTCCCCCAAGACAGAGATCAGACCTCTCCTTCAGCTCGGGGGTGTCGCAGGAAATGACGATATCCAGAGCGATCGCTGCATCGGGCTTGATCCGGCTTGCGGCAACCATCGCACCTCGCAGGTTGAATTCCTCCTGAACCGTTCCGACGAGGTACAGGGTCGATTTCGGCGGATGTTCTGCAAAGTACTCGGCGAGCTTGATCAGGACTGCACAGCCACCGCGATCATCGACAGAAGTGGCACAGACCCGATCGCCCTGGAGCTTCTCGAAACCAGGCTGGTAGACCACGGGGCAGCCGACCTCGATGCCAAGCTTCTGGACAGCGTTCTTCGAACTGGCGCCGATATCGACGTACAGCTCCGTGTAGGGCGTGACGATGTATTTTTCTTCGGCCTTGGTCGCATGATGCGACTTGGCGCCGATCACACCTGAAACAGCCTGTCCCTTTTCCCCCTGGATCAAGACTCGAAGACCCGGCAGCACCTTCTCTGGAATTCCCCCCAACCTTTCAATCTGGATCAGACCGCCCTCGAGGATGCGGCGTACGACAAACCCCAGCTGATCCATATGGGCAAAAACCATTAACCGGGGGGCCGCAGCATCTGAACCGGGAATCCTTGCGATCACATTTCCGGCCGTATCGATCGATACCTCTCGAACTGATGGTGCAAAGGCATCCTTGAGATACCGGGCCATCGGCTCCTCATAGCCTGACAGAGCGGGTATCAGAGTCATATCTTTGAGTAGCGCAAAAAAGTCTTCTTTGATTCCTGTCACCTTTTATCCTCCGCCACAAGCGGGCCTGTCGCCCGGTTTCTGCGATTCTTCACAGCTTGATGCACTGCCAGCACTACGAGAAGAAGCCCACCCCAAACCAGATCTTTCGCGAAGCTGCTGAAACGAAGCATGTTCAAACCGCTGGCGATGAACTGCAGCGAGAGCACCGCCAGGACCAATCCGGAAATCCTCCCAAAACCTCCGTCCGGATTGATTCCTCCGAGAACTGCGACCAGAATCGACAACAGCAGGTACGAGGCCCCGTAATCAGCATTAACTGAATTCGATCTGGCTGCCATGATCAGACCGGCAAATGATGCGAGAACGCCGCTCAGTATGTAGGTTCTCAAAAGTATCTGCGCCGAGTTGATTCCGGAAAACCGTGCCGCCCTCGGATTCCCGCCTAAAAGGTAGAGTTTGAAGCCAAAGCCCGTTCGCGTCAAAAGCAACCCGGTAAGCCCGGCCAAGAGCACAAAGATGACCAGCGGAACGGGCAACCCCAGGATTGAACTGTTTCCGAGAAAGAGAAAGCGGTCCGAGAAACCGTAAAGTGCTGTCCCCCCGGTCACGGCAATCGTGAGTCCGCTGAACAACTGCATAGTACCCAGCGTCGCGAGGATCGGAGGAATCCGCAGGTGCACGATGAGAGCCCCATTGACACCCCCACACAGAGCTCCGACAGCGAAGATAGCCGCAACGGCCAGACCTGTCGCTGCCAGACTCGACGGGTTCTCGAACACCTGGGTCTGCAGGATCGCTCCTGCACTGGCGGCAAGCAGCGCCGTTGACACAATGGAGAGATCGATTCCACCGGTCAACATGGTCACCGAAACAGCGAGTGCGAGCAGGGCAAATTCAGGAAACTGGAATGAGATCGAGCGAAGGTTATTCCAGCTCAAGAACACGCCAGGCTTCAGCAGTGACATTGCAAGAAAGACGGCCACGGTCATTGCCATCAGGAGCCGGGTATGTGGGTCGCTAACCTTCAGCCTGATCACGTACGCACTCCTCGAAGGGCTCTTCCCCGAACCACGGTTGTTCCTGCACCGATCAAGATCAGGAGCCCAACTACCACTCTCTGCCAGAACGACGGAACACCAAGCAGGATCAGACTGTTGTTGATCATAACGATCAATGCGACCCCGAGGAGCGTTCCCGTTACCGAGCCGTAGCCCCCAGTGAGCCTTGCACCTCCCAGGACAACGGCAGCGATGACGTTGAGTTCCATTCCGACGAGGTCGAACGGATTCGCGATACGTCCCAAAGTGACATGGATCATCCCTGCCAGTGCGGAAAGGGCTCCAACAAAACAATAGATGAACGTCTGCAGCCCCGCCGTTGCAAATCCTGCTCGTTCCGCTGATTCCCGGTCCCCACCGATCGCATAAATCCCTCGTCCCCAGTAGGTTCGGTTGAGTAGCAACGAAACGAGGACCGCCGTTAGAGGCAGCGCAAGAAAGGCCACCGGAACCCGATACGTTGATCCACCGGAGGTCAGACCGGTGACCAGGTCCCAACGAGAGAAAGCGACCATGCTGTTCGGAAGCGCGGTGATGTACTCGCTTCCCAAAAAGGTCAGCATCGCACCCCGAAACAGGCTTAACGTACCCAGTGTCACAATCAGGGTCGGTAAGCGAAGCCACGCTATGAAGAGGGCGTTGATCAGACCCAGGATAGAGCCCAGGAAAGCAGCTGAGACGAATGCTAGAACGATGCTTTCCCCGCCACCCGTTTCCAGGAGCAGCCTCGTCGTTGCATAAGCACTGAAGATCGCGATGGCGGTAAAGGAAACATCAATCCCTCCCGATGCCATGACGACCATAACACCCAAAGCCATAATCCCGATCACAATCGAATTCCGAAGGAGATCGGCCAGGTTGTCCAGGCTGAAGAAGGCGGCATTTCCGACACCAAGAATGAGAATCAAGCCAAGAACTGCACCAAACAGCGGAAGTTCTTTTCTCCAGTTCAGCAAAGCCATCCCGTCCTAATGAACCTCTCCGATAAGCATCCGGTACAATTGGTCCTCTCCTGTCGCTTCAGCTGTGAGTCGTTCGGACAACCTGCTCTTACTCATCACGCGGATCGAATCGCAATTCTCCAGCAGCTCAGGCAAATCATCGGAAACGATAATGATCCCGCAGCCCTGCTCGGCAAGCTGCTGCAGAATCCCGTGAATCTCTGTCTTGGAACCCACATCGACTCCCGCTGTCGGATTGTTCAAAACCAGGACCCTGGGTTCGGTTGAGAGCCACTTCGCCAGAACAACCCGCTGCTGGTTTCCTCCCGAGAGGGTCTCAACCGGCAGGTCCAGGGAACTCGTCTTGATCGAAAGCCGTTCAACCCAGGCTGTCGCGATCCCCTTGAACTTTTGAAAGTCGATAAAAGAGAGGAAGCCACAACTGCGTTCCACAGACGCGGCCAGCAAGTTCTCAAGAACGGAGTGCTTGGGGAACAGTCCTTCTCTCAGGCGGTCCTCTGGAACGTAGGCGATCCCCAGGTCGAGAGCCGACTGAATCCCGTCGATAACGGCATCTTTCCCGTCGAGTTCAATCCTTCCGGTCTCGGCGGGGAGCAATCCAGACAAGCCCATCGCCAGTTCAGTTTGCCCCGATCCCAGGAGGCCCGTTATCCCAAGGACTTCTCCCTCCTGTAGGTCAAAGCTGACGTCTGAGTAAGCCCCCTGGCGAGCGAGGTTGCTCACACTCAACAGAACTCTGCGATCGTCAGGACGATCACGAACCGTTCGTCCGCCCGGTGGCCGTCCTGTCATGAGTTCTGCGACGCCAAGGGGATCGAATGGCTTGGAATCGAGATTCGCCACAACACTGCCGTTTCGCAGAACAGAGAGACGGTCTGCTACGTTGCACACCTCATTCAATTTGTGGCTGACAAAGAGGACAGCGATGTCGGAGTCCCTCAAACTCCGGATCACCTTCAGGAGCGAGTCAACTTCGATACGGGTCAGAGCCGTCGTCGGCTCGTCCATGATTATCAAGCGGGCCTGTTGAACGAGCGCACGAGCGATAGCCACGAGTTGCCACTGGAAGATTGGGAGGTTCTCGACGAGGGCATCCAGGTCCAACTCGACTCCGAGAAGTCGTACTCCTCGGGTCGCCAGCTCTCGAACCCGTCGACGGTCCACCCGCCAGGCACCTCTGGCTACCTCTGAAACTAACGCAATGTTCTCTGCCACGGACAGGTTGGGGAAAAGTGAGAAGTCCTGGTAGATGACCTGGATTCCCTTCCGAATTGCTCTCTTCGGGGAAACACTTCTAAAAGGTTGTCCGTCGAAGAAGAGCGCGCCTCGATCCGGGGAAAGGACTCCCGCAAGGATCTTGATCAAGGTCGACTTCCCTGAACCGTTCTCGCCCACCAACCCGTGGACCTGACCCGGGGCGATAGAGAATGAGACCTCTCTGAGGGCCTGGACACCAGAAAAAGACTTCGATACCCCCTCAATCCTGATCAGTTCGGAAGGGATATGTTTCTGGTCGAAGTCTTGATACATGAAGTATTCGAACCTGCGTCAGAAGTCGTATTGACTCATGTTCTCTCGAGTAACGTCGACCCAGGCTTGACCATAGACCACAGAGTCTCGTACCACCACATCTTCGTAGCCATCGACACCCAGGCTGTCTCCGGTCTCGACCTTTTCACCACGAATGACCTTCAGTGCCAGGATATCCATGGCATAGCCCGCATCGGCAGGATCCCAGAAGCTGATCCGGTCCACCGCCCCCGTATTCAAATACTGGCCCGAGACGGATGGGAGACTCGTACCGAAGACACAGGTTCTGTCTTCGAGTCCCTTCTCCTCAACTGCCAGGCCTACACCGGCCACGTCGGTAGAGGCGCTGCCGAGAAAGCCTTTCAGCTTGGGATAAGTTCTGACAAGTTCACCGGTTTTGGCGTAGGCATTCTGCTGGTTGTCATAGGATTCGTTCTTGGATCCAACCATGCTCATCTGGGGGTAGGCCTCTTTCTGCCTGGCGATCGCAGCATCGACCCATTCGTTGTGCGTCCTGGAGGTCAGGCTACCGACAAAGACAGCATACTCACCCTCTTCTCCCATACACTCGGCCAGCCCATCCATCAGATGCGCCCCATAAGCCGCATTGTCAAAGGCTTCCAGGTCGAGATCGAAACTCTGCTGGTTCGAGGCCTCGTGGGTGATCACCACAATCCCTTCATCCATGGCGCGTTGTAGAACCGGCTCCAATGACTCTGGGGAGAAGGGGACAACGGTGATTGCATCGACGTTCTGGGCGATCAAGTCTTCCAGAATCTGAACCTGGAGAGCGGCATCTGACCGGGGAGGACCCAACATGAAAGTGTGGTGCCCGGTCTCATCGGAAAAACGCTGAATTCCCACTTCCATCCGGTTGAACCACTGAACCCCAATCAACTTCACAACGGTCGGAATCGTCAGGGAGTCCGCGGTGCTGTCGCTGTCGGTCCGATCCGCCGGACTACAGGAAGGACTAATTCCGATGCAAAGCAAGAGGAGGATGAAAGAAAGAACTCGTCCGATCGTTTCCGGTGTAATCGAATCCCTTAACCGTTTCGGTACTCGGGCTGCATCTTCTGGCGAACTGAATATCGATCCAAAATGTTTCTGCATGATTCTCCGGCCTGAATGCTCAGGCGAGTTTTCTAACTACCTCGCAAGCTGCGGACCTTGTCCATGAATCGCTCAACCCGATGGGGGTCAACTGGATTCCATGTATTGCCATCGATTTTCAGGCTTGTACCGATGATCACACCATCGGCGACGCTGAGGATTTCCTCCACATTGTCAATGCGCACCCCGGTGTTCGCGATGACTGGGGTCTCTGGCAGGACGCTCTTGACTTCCTGAAGTACCGAGGCTTCGACAGCCTGCCCCGTCATCGGACCCGAGACACAGACAGCGTCGGCCAGGCTCGAAAACACGGCGCTTTCGGCCCGGGCCTTGTTGGATCGGTTCCCGACCGGCGATGCAAACTCCGCATTGATGTTGTAGAACAGCAAAGTCTCTTCACGAAGCGCTGATCTCAGGCGCACAGCACTTGCGGCATCGGGCGCCCACAGACCCATGTCTGAGTCATAAACGCCGGTAAAGACCTCGCGAACGAACTGAGCGCCGGTGGCATGCGCAATTCCCACACTCGCCACGGGATCCCACAAGTAGTTGACGCCGAACGGTATCTTCACTTGCGATACGAGCTGAGCAACAACAGCTGTCATCGCCGCCACACTCTCCGGAGTTGCCCGGAGCACGTAGGGACGGTCCCCTTCATTGCCGAACATGATGGCATCCACACCGCCGGCCTGCAGGGCCTCGACATCACGGGCGACGGCGTCCTTGATCCCCGCCATCCCACTTGCGTGGTCGTAAAGCGGACTCCCGGGCAACGGCAGCAGATGTGCCATCGCGATGATCGGCTTCCGCGTCTTCAACACCTGGTGAAAGCGTTTAATTGATTCCATGAATCTCCCTCAGATTTCGGTTCACAAATGGATATCTAATGTTAATGACTCAATCGAGGCAGAGCAATCCATAGAGACACAAGCGCCCCCATCGGGTTCAAAAGGGACAGGCTGGTTCCGCGGGTTTCCCGTTTCGCAACCGGGACGGTCACGTTCCGGAAGGTAAGCGTCCTGTAACCTTTTCTCGGGAATCCTTTAAACACAGATTGGAAACGGACTTCTAAGCCAAAGCTAAAAAGGAGATTCCCATGTTCCTATCACTATTGCTGACAACTTTTCTGATCGCGTTGGGAGTTTCGACCGTGATCGCCCTCGTCTTCAAACCTGCCCTCAACCGGATTCTCGAACGAATCCTAATGGATCCGATCTACTCTTCCTGGGTGCGATACCTTATGTTCGCGATCTATGTGGTCGGGATCTCGAGCGGGGTCCGGATCTGGGATTTGGAGAAGTACATCACGCCTAGAACCGGCGCCGGAACAACACTCGAGCCGCTTGTGCTGAATACCGAACGCTGGGTCCTTGAGGTTTACCGAACGGTGATCGGGACACTGCAGGGGGCAGCCTGGCTGCTGCTGGTGTTCTTCGTCTTTGCCCTGATCGGCTTTATTGTCGTGAAACTGGGGGAATCCAGAACTGAGAAGACCTAAACAGTAAAGGAGATTCCGCAGCTACAGGTCTTCTTTGCGTTCGGATTGGAGAAGGTGAAGCCTTGTTGCATCAGGTCACCACTCCAGTCGAGGGTTGTTCCCTTGAGGTAGAGGAGGCTCTTCAGGTCGACATAGACGTGGGCGCCATCCTTTTCGAAGATCTTGTCGCCCGCTCGCTTGGCCTTTTCGAACCGGATGACATAATTCAGCCCGGAACAACCGCCTCCCTTGACCCCGAGACGGAGCCCGCCCTCGGAAAAGCCTTCGTTTGCTAGTCCCTGTTTGATCCTGTTTGCTGCAGATTCGGTGACAATGATTGCCATTCTCTGGATTCCTTTAAAGTAACAAGCCCTGAGCTTCTTCCTAACCTAAGTACGTTCCTTCGCAAGGATAAGATTCGACTGATCCTTTGTTGGTTTCATGAATGGTCAAGATTCCCAGCACTTCTAGACAGGAAGCTTCGAATAGACCACTTGGAGTGAGCAACACCGAATCTTACACGTGGAGTTGAGTTCCTGAAAACGTTTTGCAGAAATCGCTCGGAGTTCGCTCTATACTGCTGGTAGAAGGATTTAACTATGATGCAATCTGCGCCAGTTACAGTCATTCTCGCAGCCGGTCAGTCTACAAGAATGGGCGTCTCCAAGCCACTCTTGAAGTTCGACGGAATCACCGCTGTTGAAAGGATCGTTGCCCAGCATCGTTCCCTTGGCCAGAAGGTGGCGGTGGTACTCGGTTTCAACTCCGCTGAAATCCAACGATCAGTCGACCTGTCCGACACGCAGCTGTTCATCAACCCGTCACCCGAGGATGGTCCGCTGTCGAGCCTCCTTTGTGCAATTGAGTTCTTCAAGACCTCCGAATTCCTGCTCCTTCATCCAGTGGACCACCCGCTCGTGAAGGTCAGCACCCTGTCGGCTCTTATAGGCGCTTACAGGCGTACCCGGCACTGTATCCTCGTTCCCACCTACCACGGCAAGAAAGGACACCCTGTTTTGCTGCCTCATCGGTTCCTCTCCGAACTTACGCACGCACCGTTGGCGGAAGGAGCCCGGTGGGTCGTCCGCAAGAACCGGAGTGCGGTGAATTACGTCTCGGTGGAGGACCAGGGGATAGTCGAGAACATCGATACCTGGGAGCGCTACGTTGAACTGACTGGCTTTCCCTCACTCGTCCGCAAGTAGAGCCACTCAACAAGATTGCACGCCGCCGTTGAGATGAAAACCACGTCCCATTGCTCGCGGCAGGACGTAAAACAGCCTGTCCCTTTGTCGGTTCTCCCTTTGTCGGTTCTTCGGGAAGAGGTGAAGCAGCCTGTCCCTTCTTGGGGTTAGATCTGGAAATCCATGATCTGGTTTTCGCGGAACTTGCGATTGACGATATCCTGGATCGAGGTGGAAGCAAGG
>CP070717.1:4706722-4711876 GCA_020350445.1 Acidobacteriota bacterium
GGACAGAAGTAGCGGGTCTTGTAGGGAAAGGCCAGCAAACACTCTTCGTGACAGTTGCCGCAGCTGATGTTGTTCTGGAGCCGAGATCGCCGGTTCGATTCAGTTTGACCGCGGCCATTGTTTACCTTTCCCAACTGAGCCGACCGGCTTGGAAATCAAGGTGCAATAAGGCTAGACGGAGGGAAGTAACGCCCAGGTTACCCATCGCGTGTTGATTTCCACTCCTCGTTCCGGTCAAAAGAAGAGCCGGCAGTTCGTCCCAGAGGGTCTCACCGAGAGTGACTTGACGAACGCTGGCCTGTTTCAGTTTGACTCGTCCACCGGCATGGGGTCGGTATTCGGTCTTCCCATTCGTTTTGAATTCAATGCGTCCGCGAACCGCTTCCTCGTAAAGCACCAATCCAGCAGAGCCTGTATCCAAGATGACTCTCAACGGTTTACCCGCGACAGCTAAGGTTATGGGCAAGAAGGGTAAACCGCGGTAGAAACTCGCCGAATTTTGTAGCCTGTCTACCTGCCCAAAGCGAATCGCTTTCGATTGGAAATCAATGGTGATCGTGGTTCGTTTCAAAAGATCCAAACCAATTAGCCCGTCCAGTTCAAGGCCCCGAATTGCCGGTAGGTCGGTGATGTGGGCCTCAACCTGGTCGAAGTGAACGTTACCCAGTTCCAGGTTCGGAAGCGTCACCTTCTGACACCGAATCGATTCTCCCCAGGACGACACTTGGATG
Source organism: Acidobacteriota bacterium (assembly GCA_020350445.1). Lineage (GTDB taxonomy): Bacteria > Acidobacteriota > UBA6911 > RPQK01 > JAPXNP01. The sequence goes on from CP070717.1 coordinate 4,707,454, forward strand.
GTTTCGCCTTGCAAGCGAAGCTTCTTTCCCAGCCGATTACTGATAACCGTATAAGAAGATCCGGTGTCGATCGCGAAATGAAAGGCACCCTGGTTCTGGAAAGACACTTTGACTACGATCAAATGTTCATGCATCTCGAACGGGATTACTCCCTGTAGTCTTTCGGCCGAGAGACCGAAAGCGGAGAGATGAATCCCCACCAACCCCACTAAAAAGGTGGCAACTGTCGTTTTCATGGCGGCTCCTCCGCTGTTCATGGCCACAGGAATAGCCGCCGGCTGGTGAGGGAGTCAGGAGGATAAGGAGCGGGTTAAGCGAGATTTTGGCGAGGGAATGGTAAGGATCACATCTCGCTTAAATTCAACAACTTAGATTGGTCTCACGGTTTGACAGTCGCGTGCAAGGCGTTCGCCTCACCTCGATAACGTAACGGTTTGAATCGAGGAAGTGGTGGGCAGGAGACTTCCCACTGATCAGCGCATGGGGGACAATCAGAGGGGGGACTCATTCTTGCCATTCTCAGGCGTAACCGAGTTCACTTTGAGTTCCGATACCAGACCCTGAGCTGGGAACATCAAGACAGACTCTCTGTGGGGGTGTCCTTGCGTAGGGTGATAAACTAGCAGCTAGTTTGTGAGGGCGCCATGATTCCGGGAGAGGCATTTCGCGTCGGAGAGTGGCTGGTCCACCGCCAGCTCAACCAGATTCAGCGTCAGGCGGAGGTGCATCACCTTGAACCCAAGGTGATGGAGGTCCTCTGCTACTTCGCCCGCCACCCGAATGAAGTCCTGTCCCGGGAGCGCCTCCTGCAAGCCGTTTGGCCGGATACGTTCGTTACGGACGACGCCCTGAAGTACTCGATCGGCGAGTTGCGCAAGGCTCTGGGGGACAACGCCAAGAATCCGAGTTTCTTCGAGACCATCCCGCGGCGGGGCTACCGCCTCATTGCTCCCGTCGCTCAGGAGACCGAGCTGGCGCCTTCCCGGTATCAGCTGCTCGAGCCGATCGGCCGGGGAGCCATGGGCGAGGTGGTCTTGGCTGAGGACCGGCTGCTCAGACGTAAAGTGGCCTTGAAGTTCCTCCTGCCGGAGCTGGAGGAAGACGAGACGGCCCGCGAACGCTTCCTACGGGAAGCCCGCTCGGCAGCGGCTTTGGATCACCCCTTCATCTGTAAGATCTACGATACCGGGATCCTCGACGGCCGCAGCTTCATCGCAATGGAGTACGTCGAAGGGCAGACTCTGAGGATGCGTCTGGACGAGGGTGCTGTGCCCCTCTCGGAAACCCTTCACATAGCCCTGGAAGTGGCCGAGGCTCTGGAGAAGGCCCACGCGGTCGGAATCATCCACCGCGATCTAACACCTTCCAACATTATGTTAACCGCGGAAGGCCACGCCAAGGTCATGGACTTCGGACTGGCAAAGAGAATCTTCAGCGGCCAGAGTACCGAGAAGGACATCACCTCCGAGTTGACACGGACAGGGTCGATAGTGGGAACCCCCGCCTACATGTCACCTGAGCAGGTCAAGGCCGCTCCCATTGACCATCGCTCGGACCTTTTCTCCCTGGGAGTCGTGTTGTACGAGATGCTTGGAGGAGCGAATCCGTTCCGAAAGGCCTCAGAGACCGAAACCATTGGAGCGATCCTCAACTTACCTGCTGCACCTATCGAGACGCTCCGGCCCGATACTCCTCCGCTGGTACGGCAGATCCTAGAGAGACTACTCTCGAAATCCCCCGAAGAGCGATACCAGCGGACTCGGGAGGCCCGGAACGCTCTGAAGGAGGCCGTAGAAGGCTCGGGAAGGATTCCCTCAGGGATTCTAAGAACTCGAGTGGTCCGATACTCAATCGGGTTCGCCTGTCTGATCGCGCTCGCTGCCGGGAGTATCGGGCTGCTTTCACGGATACAGGAGCCTCCCTCCGAACCTCCTCGATTCGCTTACATCACGACCTTCGGAGGCGGTCAGAAGACTCCCTCGATTTCTCCCGACGGCCGCCTGGTGGCGTTCTCCTGGGAGGGAGAGAACCGTGACAACCGGGACATTTACATTAAGGAAATCGATGGAGCCGGGTTTCATCGTTTGACCACCCACCCGGCACAAGAAGATTACCCGGTCTGGTCCCCCGATGGTCGGCAGATCGCCTTCTGCAGGTTGGAAGAAGGTCGCAGTATTCTCTACACAATGAGTTCTCTCGGCGGAGGAGAGCAGAAGTTGGTCGGAACCGCCGAAGCGACCTTCAGCTTCTCGGCTGATGGGCGGAAGATTGCATACGTGGCCAGAGAAACGGAAGGGTCCAGGTTCAGTATTTGGGAATTCACAGTGGAAACAGGAGAGACGAGGAAAATGACTTCCGCGCCTGCCAGGACTGGAGACCATTTCCCGGTCTACTCTCCGGATGGGAAATCTCTCGCTTTTCGCCGGAGCCGGGAAGTGTCAGGCTACGCGCAAGAAAGAGGCGCACTCCAAGTCTTGAACCTTCAGGGGGGAGCCATTCGACCGGTTACCGACCGCTACGGCCCGTGGGCATTTGCCTGGACTGCAGACAGTCGAGCGATTGTGTACACATCCGCGCCGGACATGGCCGGAGAGAACGCACTTTGGAGAGTCGCCCTCGAAGGTGGAGAGCCGGAACGGGTTCCCACCCGTGGGGAGGGTGCATCCTGGCCATCGATTGCCGGAGACAGGCTTGTTTACGAGACATTCTTTCGTGACTCTGATATCTGGAGGATCGATTTGGGCAATGGACCTGAGGCTGAGGTCCCACTAAAGCCTCTGATCACAACAGCTGCCGCCGATGAAGGTGCGCAGATCTCGCCGGACGGCAAAAGGATCGTCTACGCTTCCTATTCCACCGGTAATCGGGAACTTTGGATTTGCGGAAGCGATGGGACAGAACCGGTTAGGATTACCGATTCGAAGGGTGCTAGCAGCGGAAGCCCGGAGTGGTCACCCGATGGCGAATGGATCGTCTACGACAGCAATATGTCCGGTAGCTGGGATGTCTATCTGATCAGCTCTGCAGGAGGACCCGTCCGGACCGTCACTGCCGATCCGACGGAGGAAGCACGGCCTCAGTTTTCCAGAGATGGCCGTTGGATCTATTTCGGTTCGACCCGGAGCGGGAGTTGGCAGATCTGGAAAACACCGTTCGAAGGAGGCCAGGCATCTCAGGTCACCCAGGACGGAGGCCTCGAGGCGATTGAAGGACCGGATGGCTATCTCTACTACTGTGACGCACCTGCCAATAGACTCGACATCCGGCGGATGCCCGTATTAGGTGGGCCATCCGCGCCGGCTTTCAAAACGGGAGAGAACATCCAACAGCGCTGGGGGGCAACCGATCAGGGAATCTGGTTTGTGGACCGGAGTTCAGAATCGCCCCTGGGTTTCTATAGCTTTGCCAATTCCGAGGTTTCCGTTCGCATCTCTCTCCCCGACTGGGACCCGGATTCTTGCGAGGATTTCAGTATCTCACCGGATGGAACCTGGGCCGTTCCCACTCAAGCTGTCAGCAACTCAAACATTATGCTGATGGAGAATTTCCACTAACGATCAATCTGGACTCGACACCGATAGAAATTGCTTTCTGTGCAAGGAGGATCACGGCGGGACTGGAAGAGTCGAGAATGTGAAGCCAATATCAAGGCAGAGTTTATTGACTTGATCCTGCCGAATGTTCCTTGGCAAAACATGAATGTAGACCCAAGAGAACTGTTAATCGCAACGGCTTTATAAGAATGGAGGACAGCATTCCTGGCACAAGAGCAGGGCACCAGGTGTGGAGAGGTTACGGTACGCATTGCAGGTTCAGGCTGGCTGCCCGATACTCGGACGGTAACGATTACCTCTGGGAATAACGACCTGAGTGTGACGCTTCTGCCGGTCGTAAGGATCGGCCCCCTCGGGAGTGCCAGACCGCTTGAGAACAGTCTCCGTTTCTACTCCAAACTCCCCTTTATTCCCCTGACGATGAACGTCGCAGGGAAAGCTCTTCGTTTGAGGCTGGATACCGGTGCGTGCGGCCTGGTGTTGTTCGAAGAGGCGATCAAGGGTCAGATTGTTGTTCGCCATACCAACCGTTTTGAGCATCGTGGTCACGTTGGCGGCCAGACGAGAAGGGAGACGATTCTGCTTCGAGAAGTGTCGCTGAGAGAGTCTCACTGGAAGGAAGTTTCAGGGTATCTGATTGGCAATCAGAAGAGCGACAACGGGAATACAGCGGGAAACCTCGGGTGGACCTCACTCGGACTGAAAGTTCTGCAGATTGATCTTGAAACAGGTCAACTTAGCTGGGAACGCTGATTCCGCCTGCCTCTCCACCACTGCTGTCTTCGCTGAGCCACTCTCTAACAACTGAAAATGTCTGCCCGACCAATTCGCGGCTTCAAATCTCACGGGCGACTGGTAGTAGCCCCGCC
>CP070717.1:4711976-4739463 GCA_020350445.1 Acidobacteriota bacterium
AAAGACTGTTCTGAGAGCGGGAGATGTACTCCTCGTAGGGGGAAGACTCGCGGACCTGAAAGAGTTGCTCAAGGTCCAGACGGTGGATGTTTCCAAAGCCGAGCCACGAGAGATTCCCAGGCCGATGCGAGGAGTCAGCGGATTTCGAGCGATTCTCGAAGAGAGTTCCCCGTTAATCGGCCGGACCCTGCGTGAGGTGCGGTTCCGAGAGCGTTTCGGAGTCGTAGTCGTCGGGATCGTGCGGGGAGACGAGATTCTCAAGGACAGCTTGGGCAATGAACGTTTCGAAGAGCATGATCAAATCCTGGCGGTTGGCCCAGTTGAGAAGCTGGAAGCTCTTTCAACCGCTCCCGATCTTTCCAACAGCAAGATGGGGTTATCCGCTCTCCAGGGACTCGAAGCCTACCTGTACCTCTTGCGTATCCCTCAGACCTCGCATCTGGCAGGCGTCAGCGTTGCCAAGAGCCGTCTCGGAGAGCTGGTTGGGGTAACTGTGGCGGGGATTATCCGCGAAGGGGAAACACGTCTAGCGGTCAGTCCCGAAGAAACCATCCAGGGGGGTGATCGACTTCTCATTGCCGGTGAACCGTCGAGGGTCCTCAAGCTTCTTTCGGTGGGTGAGGTCGAGCTGGACTCGAACATCTCGGAACCGATGTTGGAGTCCGAAGAGATCGGAGTTGCTGAAGCCTTGGTAGCACCGCGTTCACGTGTTGCCGGGAAGAGCCTGGGCGAGCTCCGTTTTCGGGACCGGTTCGGACTGCAGGTCCTGGCGCTCTGGCGGGAAGGAAACCTGGTCAGGACGGGACTGCCGAAGATTCCCCTCCGCTTCGGGGACGCACTGATGCTCCAGGGTCCACGGGCCAAGATCGAAGAACTGGTCAAGGATGTCGACTTCATTGTCTTGAGTGACCGGGGCAGGCCAAAGCGCAGGCTGAACAAAGCTCCATTTGCCCTCCTCGGCCTCGCTGTCATGATCGGGCTGGTGGTCAGCGGTTTTCAGCCGATCCATGTCGCCGCTTTCACAGCGGCCACACTGGTCATTCTGACCGGTGCGATCAAGATGACCGAGGCCTACCAGGCGATTGAGTGGAGGGCGATCTTCCTGGTGGCTGCAGTGTTGCCCGTCGGGATTGCAATGGAACGTACGGGAGCAGCCCTTCTGCTCGCCGACAGCGTGACGGCTGTGGCAGGGCCGTTGGGGCCCTATGCGGTGCTCGGCGCGATGGTAGCTCTCTCGTCGTTGTTGAGCCAGGGACTGGATGGGGCACCTGCCGTTGTTCTACTGACTCCGGTTGTGACGGGCGCTGCTGAACAGCTGGGCCTGGATCCCTACCCGATCATGATGGGTGTCGCCCTGGCGGCATCGGCTGCTTTCATGACACCCTTCAGTCACAAGGCGAACCTTCTGGTGATGGGAGCCGGTGGATACAAGTCGATGGACTACATCAAGGTCGGGACACCGTTGACCATAGTTCTAATCATCATCATGGTCCTGCTCGTGCCCGTATTCTTTCCCTTTTAACCCGGATTCCAGGCACATTCTGGGAAAAAGACCGAAGGTAGAGATCGAGATTCCTTGAAACATTCATGGCCGTTCATCCGTTTTGCTTATGAATGTCTCAAGCGCCTCTTGCAGACCAGATTTGTGGACACGAATCTTCTCTGTCTTCTAAAAGACGGAGAGTGTACTGTATTAAAGAACGAAAGATGATCGGAAAGAAGCTGAAGCATTACGAGGTTGAAGAGCTCATAGGCAAAGGGGGAATGGGTGTCGTCTACCGTGCCCGAGATATTCGACTGGGGCGCCCTGTTGCACTGAAAGTCCTCAAGGAAGAAATCACCTCGGACGCCGATCGAAAGAAGCGCTTCCTCCACGAAGCACGTTCAGCTTCAGCGGTTACACATCCCGCAATTGCCCAGGTCTATGACGTCGACGAAGTGGACGGGACACTCTTTATCGCCCTGGAGTTTGTAGAAGGGGCGACAGTCCGGCAACTGATCAAAGATCGAGAACTCGATGTCCTCGGTGCTGTTGAAATAGCGATCCAGGCTGCAGATGGCATGTCGCAGGCCCATGAGAAGGGCATCGTGCACCGCGATCTCAAGTCGGACAACATCATGGTTACACGCCAGGGCCATGCCAAGATCCTCGACTTCGGCCTGGCCAAGCTGCTTGACACGGGTCAGAGCAGCGACGCCCATCCTTCGATGATCGAAACAATGGCTCAGACCCAGGTCGGAACCGTCATGGGAACGGTAGCCTACATGAGCCCCGAACAGGCCAGAGGGAAGACTCTCGATCATCGCAGCGACATCTTCTCAATCGGGGTCGTCCTCTATGAAATGGTGACGGGCGAACTCCCTTTCAAGGGGGATAGTCCTCTCGATACGATGCACGCGATTGCCTTCGAGGAAGTCCGTCCGGTCACAGTTATACGAAGGGACGTCCATCCAGAAGTCCAGCGGATTCTTTCCCGCTGTCTGCGCAAGCGGCCCGAAGACCGCTACCAATCGACCCAGAAGCTGGTCGAAGATCTCAAGCGACTCAAGAGCCACCTGGAAACAGGGTCACAGACGACACTGACCTTACGCGACCGCGTTGAAGATGCCCTGGAATGGCTGAGGTTTTCGATGCCGTTCGGGTTGCCGGGTATCGCGGCCGTCATTATCTTCAGCGTCCTGCTTGGATACCTGCTCTTCTCCGAAGCCGAGGTCGGCTCTGTCATTGCCCTGCTGCTGATCGGCGTTCCCGTGTACCGATTTATCCGCAATCGGAAGGCCCGGATGATTCAGCGATTTGCGAACAAGGCCTCGAAGCTTCCGGAGATTCAGGCGGTCACAGTGCGCGAGAACCTGGTGACAGTGATCGCCGACAGGTCGAGCACAAACCTCTTCATTCGCCTGAACAGCTATATGGATCACGTCAACAAGAAGCTTTTCTACGGAGGCCCGGTCGAACTCCTGATCCGGGACGACATGAATCGAGAGGAACTCGAAACCCTGCTGCGAGAGCCCGGCGTCCGTTATGTCCGGCAGGATGTGATCGCGCCCCCCTCGGCCGATTCCTAGAAAGCGAACAGGTAGGTCAGCTTCGCGATAATCGCACGATCGATTACTTCCCCCCCTGTCGAGCGACGCTCGTTGTAAACCAGATAGAAGTCGCTCAATGGGCGGTGCACAAAATTGAAGCGGACATTACTGCTGAGTTCCTGGGCCGCTGTGTTGTACTGGATGAGCGCATTCAGGAACATCTCATTCGAAATGGAATACTCGAGCTTGGCAGCAACGAGGTCCGTCGTGAAGGCACCACCAGGCAACTCGATATCGTTGCGACTCCACTCGACTTCGGTCGAGAATTTGTAGTTCGGGGTAAACGTCACCCCGCCTCCATATCCGTTCCTGTCCCCACCGTAGAATCCACCGTTGTTCCAACGTCCGCTAAATCCGAGCATCCGGCTCCGGTCTGATCGGTAAAAGACCTGGTTTTCGGCGAAGTTGTAGTCCCCTGCCGGAATGATGACGTCCTGGATGTCAAACTCTTCGTCGAGGCGCTCGAAGTTGCTTTCCCGCGCGAAACGGATGAAGCTGCTATCGCTGAAAGTCACTCGAAAACTGGCATCGACGATTCGTGTCACGAGGCGGTTGTCGATGTCGGTGATATAGGACGTTTGGATCTGTGGATTGAACTCACGAATCCATGAAATCTTTTCCTCCGGTCGCGGAGTGATTCCAAATTCCCCAGATGTCTTATAGACTCCGGTCCTGGGTGCAAACCCCACCTCGGGATTGAAGTTCTCACCGATTCTCAAATGCCCGGCGCTGGCTTCGAAGAAGTTGTCGACCCAGGAAAACTCAACGTTGCTTGCGTAATCGCCCCCGACCAGCCCGGGCGAATCGGTTTTCAGGACATAGGCTGTCAGGTCAAGATAGTTGAAAAAGTTGAAGTTGCCGTCGAATCCGTAGGTTCGGTTGAAACCTTCCCCGCACAGATCCTTGTTGACAAAAATGCCTCCGATATCTGATTTCCGGAGTACATCTCTCCGCAGACGGACGACCGTGTAATTCGTCTGGGGCAGGTAGTCACCCGGCTCGTCATCGTCGGCCCTGGTCGTAAAATCCGACTCGGTCATGTTCAACAGACCGATCGCCATTCCGCCGGCATTCCCGGTCAATCGGGCCCCACCCAGGATGGGCACAATTCCCCCGTCATCGGTCAAACCGATCCGACGTGTGAAAAAGGGGACCAGATCGGGAGCCCGGTGCATCCCACGCTGCCGTCTGCCGAAATCAAAGATTCCGGAATTCTCGAGAAAGAAATCTCGTTTCTCGGGGAAGAAAAGACTGAAACGGGTGAGATTGACACGCTGTTCGTCCGCTTCAACCTGCGAAAAATCGGTATTGGCTGTCAGGTCGAGGGTCAATTCGGAGGTGACTCCATACTTGACGTCGAGGCCAACATCCGGCTGAAAGTCCCAGTCGTCTCCTTCTCGCTTGATAATCGGGGCCGAGACGTAGGGCTTGATCCAAAGATTACGGCCCTGCTTGATTCCGTGGATGCCTTCCAGTTCCCCACCCAGAGATATTCTTCCCAGGCGATACGGGGGCGGCAACGGTGACCAGTAAGAATCCTCGAATTTGCGCCGGACCCTGCGTTCGAAATTCACCCCCCAGACCTGCAGTTCGTCCGAAGTGAAGCGGAGCGTCTTGAATGGGATCGCAATTTCGATCTGCCAACCCTTGTCAGTGATCTTCGTCTCGACGAACCAGATACCGTCCCAACTCGAGTTTCCTCCATTCCCGTCCTGCCGGATCTGCATATCGAACTTTCCGGCTTCAGGGTTGGTGCCAAAGAGGAACGCGTTCCGATCGTCATTGAAAGTGTCGAGGATGATCTGGAAACCATCGCTGTCAAGGGTGTAGAAATCCTTGCTGATATCGTTGACAACGATGCCGGCCCTCCCGGCAGAATCCCAGCAGTAGACCCCAACATAGAGGTTGTCTTCATCGTACAGCAGGCGTACCTCTGTCTGTTCGGTTGCCGGCTTCCCTGTAGCCGGAAGCTTCTGGATGAAGTTTGTCGCCGGTTCCGCCAGGTCCCAGGCGGCTTCGTCCAGAACTCCGTCTATCTCAATCGGTGTATCGGTTCGAGCTGCCCGCATTTTGAGACTCTTGTAATAGTTGGCAAAATCGAAATCCTGCGCAGGCAGAACGGTCCCCAGAAACAGAAAATCCACTGCAAGAAGTACTATCGCTGAACGCCCCAGGGTCGCGACTATCGCTGAGGCTTCTTTCCACTTCGCTGACCAACGTTCCATTTCCGCTCCGTCCATCCTTCAACTTCGAGACTGCCGCCAAGCAATCTACACATTCAAAAACCCGACGACCGAGGGCCATGATAGCCTAAATTTCTCCTCGATCTAACTATTGGCAGAGCCGGATTTGTTAACAAACCATACAAACATTTACAGTTCGTTAATCGATCCGTACCACTTCGCTCTGGACTGGGGAGCCTTGACACGCTACCTTTCCGAGAATCCCGGAGTTGTGATAGAAATCGAGGTTTCAGATAACTGACAGTGGATCCTGTCTGTCGAAAGGAGTTTCGAAGTGAAAAAACGATACTTCATGGTTTTACTGGTTACTTTAGCTTGCATTGTGTTTGGAATTGGTCAAAAGGTCCAGTTCCCCACCAATGCTCCGGAAGGACCCGTAAACCAGCTTTCAGCCGACGAAAAGGCTGATGGATGGGTACTGTTGTTCAACGGTTCCGACCTCTCTGGATGGGAACACGACCAGGGCGAATGGCGGGTTGAGAACGGAATGATTGTGAGTTCCAACGGCCCCGGGCATCTTTTCACCCAGAATAAGTATGCCGATGTTGAAGTCGAGTGGGACCTTTGTGCCTACGACATTGCTGTCCCGAAGAGGCGTTTTGGAAACTCCGGAGTCTTTCTTCGAGCAATCAAGACCGGCGAAAACTACCCGCAGGGTTACGAAGTCCAGGTCGACCCTTATGACTTGAAGAATCCCACGGGCGGCATCTATGGCATGGCGGCAGGGAACCTCCTGGTTGATGGTTTTGGACGTTGGAAACAGGGGGCCTTCTTTGACGTTCATGAGGGCAAATGGATTCACCAGCGGGCCCGGATCGAAGGCAGTCGGATCCAGGTTTGGGTCAACGGTGAAAAGACACTCGACTGGACAGATCCAGAGAACCGTTTTGCCAAACCCGGCTATATCGCCCTGCAAAACCACCACAAGACTGATGTTGTGCTGTTTTCCTCGATCAAGCTTCGGGAGTTGAAGTAGCCTCCCTGCGAATCGAAAGACATCAGGGTCGGAAGGAGACTTGTGATGAGAAGGACACTTATTGTTTTTTTGCTGATTGGGCTCTCAATTTCTCTGCTTGCAGCCCGGGATCCCGCGGATTCCCGTCCCTTCTCAGTGCAGGACCTGGTCCGCTTCGACCGAATCAGCGGTCCGGCTGTTTCGCCTGACGGCCACTCCATCGTCTTTGTCGTTCGGCAGGCTGATATTGAAAAAAACAGTGTCTCTACAAACCTCTGGCTGATCGACGCCGACGGATCCGGACTGAGACGATTAACAGCTGTCCAGAGTTCTGATTCCAGTCCGTGCTGGGCCCCGGAAGGAGGATCAGTCTACTTCCTTTCGAGCCGATCGGGCTCGAGCCAGATCTGGAAGATCTCCACTTCGGGTGGAGAAGCGGTGCAGATTTCTGACCTCCCACTGGATGTCGGGAACCTGGGCGTCGCGCCCGGGGGCAGAACTCTTGTGTTTTCCCTCGAGGTCTTTCCGGGCTGCGAGACGATTACCTGCACCACCGATCGCCTGAAGAAGGAAGCCGATCGCCAGTCAACCGGCCAGCTCTTCGACCGCCTGTTCATCCGTCATTGGGACACCTGGAAGGACGGTCGTCGTTCGCACCTCTTCTCCTGGCAGCCGGGCGAAGGCGACCCGGTTGACTTGATGGCTGGGATGGATGCCGACAGCCCGTCAAAGCCCTTCGGCGGAAAAGAGGAGTTCACAATCACCCCAGACGGTCAAAGTGTCATCTTCACCGCACGCGATGCGGGAAGAGAGGAAGCCTGGTCGACGAACCTGGACCTCTTCCTGGCTCCGATTGACGGTTCGAGTCCTCCCCGCAACCTGACAGCTGAAAACAAGGCCTGGGATACACAGCCTCGGGTATCGCCTGACGGAAAGATGCTGGCCTACCTGGCCATGGAACGTCCCGGATTCGAGGCGGACCGGTTCAGGATCATGATTCGGAACTGGCCTGATGGTGATCTCCGGGGCCTGACCGAAGACTGGGACCGCTCAGCCGGTTCACTGACCTGGTCGCCCGATTCAAAGACACTCTACGTCACAGCCGGCAACCTTGGGCAGACCTCCCTCTTTGCCGTCGAAGTGGAGACCGGGAAGTTTAAGACCGTGGTGAAAGAGGGGACAGTCTCCTCGGTGAATATCGCAGGGGAACGGATTGTCTTCGCTTATGACCATTTGAAGTCACCGGTCGAACTACACTCCGTTGATCTGAATGGAGAGAGGCCGAAAGCCTTGACCGAATTCAATAAAGAACGCCTCGCCAGCACCCGGATGGGAGACTTTGAACAGTTCACCTTCCCGGGGTGGAACGACGAAACGGTCTATGCGTACGTGGTCAAGCCGGTCGACTTCGATCCTTCAAAAAAGTATCCGGTTGCATACCTCATCCACGGCGGCCCTCAAGGCTCTTTTGGCAACCATTTCCACTATCGTTGGAATCCTCAGACCTACTCGGGTGCCGGTTATGCGGCCGTCATGGTTGATTTTCACGGTTCAACCGGGTACGGACAGTCGTTTACCGACTCGATCACGGGAAATTGGGGAGGAAAGCCGTTCATCGACCTGCAGAAGGGGCTCGACGCCACACTGGCAAAGTACCCCTGGATGGATGGAGAACGGGTCTCCGCGCTCGGTGCCTCGTATGGCGGATACATGATCAACTGGATCGCTGGGAACTGGCCCGATCGCTTCCGCTGCCTGGTTTCCCATGATGGCAGTTTCGATGAAAGATCGATGTACTTCGCCACGGAAGAACTCTGGTTTCCGGAATGGGAAAGTGGTGGCACCTATTGGGAAGCCAAGGAGGAGCATGAGCGGTGGAACCCGGTGAACCATGTCGAGAAATGGAAGACGCCGATGCTCGTCATTCACGGGGCTCTCGATTTCAGGGTTCCGCTGGAACAGGGGCTGGCAACTTTCACCGCTCTTCAGCGGCAGGGCATTCCCAGCAAGTTCCTCTACTTTCCCGACGAGAACCACTGGGTCCTGAATGCCCACAACAGCATCCTGTGGCATGAGACGGTCCTCTCGTGGCTCGACGAGTGGACGAAACGGTAGAAATCCCGCGACACCAGCGCCGGGACAGTTCAGACCCCGACTCGACTCGAACCGGGGCTCAACAACTGAAGCATCTGCCGGGTGACAACACTCGCGGAAGCCAGGTCGACCTTCCGCTGAGAGCGCAAGCGCTTCACCGTGAAGTGGGCACGTTGGAAGAAGTTTCCTTTACCGGCGAGAAACTTCCGGATCTTCTTCCCGGTGGAAGAGCGTTGACCAAAGTACTCGACAGTGAGTTCACGCTGGACGTAGCGGAGATCCATGATCAATCCGGTCAGCGCGATGGCTTCCCACTGACTTTCAGCTTCGATTCGACTCAGTTCGTCCCGAATCCAGCCGAGGCTGAAAACATCGCCGATGCTGTAGAAGCTGGGTCCGACTTCTTCGAGCGGGACACCCGTCACGTGACTGATCTCGACAACCCCGAGGCAACTGGGAAGGTAGTCAGCCGCAGCCAGGTGAGTGGCCACTTCCTCTGAAAACCCCGCATCGAGGTTCTTCTGAAGCTTGCGCTTGAACTTCTTACGTTCACTGTCGGCGGGCAGGTACTCAACCAGGTTCACCCGCAGTTTCAGAAGGGCATCATGATAGATTCGAACAAGGTCACTGACATCCTGAGTGTTCGCACCACTGACTAAGAGCCAGAGGCTGACTCCGCGGGCTGCGAGTGAGATTTCTCGAATCGCGCTGTACTGCTTCTGCACCGGGACAGTCCCGTTTCCATTCAGAAGGGATTCAAAAAAGGACTCCAGCGCCAGAATCTCGTAGGTGGCAACAGCGGCCTGCATGGCATCCTCAGCCCGGGCGCCACTATCTTCGATCAGCCCATGGAGGAAGCCCAGGCCCAGGCGATCCACCAGGTGGTTCGTCAACTGGGTCGCAATGATCTCCCTTCTCAGCGGGTGCTTTTCAATTTGTGCCTGAAATCGGGACCGCAGAACTTTCGGAAAGTACTCCGGCAGATAATGAGCCAGCCCCGGCTCATCCGGCAGTGTGCTGCTCAGCAGGGTACGCTTGAAACCCATCTTGGTGTAGGCGAGTAGGATCGCCAGCTCCGGCCGGGTCAATCCCTGCCGGTTCCGGCGCCTGACTTCCAACGGTTTCGCCCCGGGGAGGAACTCCACATTTGGCTTCAGGCGTCCTTCTTTAGCCAGGTAAAGTATCAACGCTTCGTAGCGCGACAACCCTTGAACACCTTCGGCTTGAGAGATTGAAAGACAGAGGCTCTGGGAGGAGTTGTTCTTGAGAACCAGTTCCGAGACCTCATCCGTCATCTCTTCCAGCAGCTGATTCCTCTCGGCGAATGCGAGTTCCCCGCTGCCGACCTCGGGCTGAAGCAGGATCTTGATATTGACCTCGTGGTCACTCATATCGACGCCACCCGAATTGTCGAGGGCGTCCGTATTGATGCGACCTCCTCCAAGAGCGTATTCAATTCGGGCAAGCTGGGTCAGTCCAAGATTCCCACCCTCGCCGATGATCCTCGCGCTCAGTTGGGAAGCATCGATCCGGACATTGTCATTGCTCTGGTCTCCGACATCGGCGTTCCTCTCAGACGACGATTTCACATAGGTTCCGATTCCACCATTCCACAGCAGGTCGACCGGAAGCTGCAGGATCCGGCTAACGATTTCGCGACCGCTGAGCTTAGCTTCCTCGACTCCGAGTAACTTCTGGGCCTCAGTCGACAGTTGAATCACTTTGGCATGCCGGTCGAAAACACCTCCTCCGGGACTGATCAAACTGGAATCGTAGTTGGACCAGTTGAGACTGGGGTCATTGAACAACCTGACCCGTTCCTGGAAGCTTGCCGCCGCATCAGGGCTCGGATCGAGGAAGATATGCTGGTGATTGAAAGCGGCGAGGAGCCGGGCTTTATCGGTGTGGATGAGGCCGTTACCGAAGACATCTCCCGACATATCCCCAATCCCGGCAACTGTAAACTCGTCCCGAAAGACATCCACCCCTATTTCCAGAAAATGCCGTCTGACGCATTCCCAGGCTCCCCGGGCGGTGATCCCTTCCTTTTTGTGGTCATAACCATGGGATCCCCCTGAAGCAAACGCATCGCCAAGCCAGAAGTGATACTCATTGCTCACCTCGTTCGCCGTATCACTAAATGTCGCCGTACCCTTATCCGCAGCGACAACGAGGTAGGGATCGAGATCATCGTAGACGACGAGGCCCTCCGGATGGACAGCCTTTCCTTCAACGATATTGTCAGTGATATCGAGCAACCCCCGAATAAAGACCTTGTACTGCTGCTTGACGTGTGCTTTGAGCAGGCCCCTGTCACCCGGGGGATTCTTCAGGACGAATCCACCTTTCGAGCCCTCCGGCACGATCAGCGTATTCTTGGTCATCTGGGTCTTCATCAAACCGAGGACTTCCGTTCGGAAATCGTCGGGCCGGTCGCTCCAGCGCAGTCCGCCGCGGGCAATCCGCCCTCCCCGCAGGTGGATGGCTTCGACATGTGGACTCGATACAAAGATCTCAAAGACAGGTTTCGGCTCAGGGATCCGTTCCAGGCGCGAAGATTCCACCTTGTGACTGAGGTAGGGCTTATCCAGGAAGTAGTTGGTCCGTACGGTCGCAACGATCAGATGGAAGATGAACCTCAGGATCTCATCCTCCGGAAGTGAAGATACAGCCGAGAGACTGTTCAGGAAAGCTTCTTCCGCATCCTTCAGCGCCTGATCGGACTGCCGGTCCCGCCCCGGGTCAAACTTGGCTCTGAAGTATTCCCAGAGCAGCGACACACAACCTGGGTTCCCCCGAAGAGTCCTGGTGATGAAGGTCAAACTGGTTGAGGGGGAAAGCTGGAACAGGTGTCCACGGTAACTGAGCAGCAAGGCGATCTCGCGAATATCCAACCGCGCACTCAAAACGAGGTGATTCAGTGGATCGCTCGCCGCCTGCCCGTTCAGCACAGAGATCAACGCCCTGCTCAGACGGGCACCATCCTCTTCGATCGAAATCCGGTTTCCTGCACCGTCCAGTACCCGGAAGATTTCGATGGACAAGCGCCGGCCTTTCGTTCCACTGGGATCAGCCAATTGATAGGAGATCTGCTCAAAAATCTTGAGGCCGAGGTTCTCGAGAATCGGGAAGATTTCGGCCAGAGCGATCGTACCGGGGTGATAGACCCGCAGATGGGTGGTCTTGAAAGGGAATGACGTCCTTTCCGGATTGATTAAATCAACCCGAAATGGGGAGTCCTTCAAGGCTTCCAGATTGCCTATGTCCTTGACCGCATTCTTTGCGGGAATCTCAGCCTTGTATCCATCAGAAAAGACCCGGCAATAACGGGCAGCCAATTCAGCCGCGTCCGGTCCATACCTGCTAACCATCAGTTCCAGCAGCTGATCATCCCAGGTGCGAGTCATCTCGATGACTTCCTGTTCCAGTTCCTTGAAATCGATCGGCTCTACATCAAGCGCAGTGGAGAAGAAGAAATGGAACCGGACTTGAGTCTGATCATCTCCAGTCAATGCCAACTGGTAATCAACGTGGGTGGCCTCCAACTGATCCGCCAGGAACTTCTGGACGCGCTGACGCACCGTTGAATTGAATCGATCTCGAGGCATGATCACCATGACACCGACGCCTCGTTGGAATGGATCGATCCGTCGCACGAGCCGGACCCCTCGCTCCTGCTCGACACTCATGATCTTACGGATGTCCTGGTACAACTCCTCGGTGCTCACCCAGAAGAGTTCGGGCAGAGGAATCGAGTTCAGAATGTTCACGATCTCCTTGAAATCGTGAGATCCCACCTTGGCCCGAGCCAGTTCCAGGATCTTACGAAGCTTTCGCCTGAGGATTGGAATCCGATCGGCACCGAGGGAATAGGCACGAGTCGAAAAATGCCCCAGGATTCGCCTTTCGCCGACCAGGTTTCCCGACTCATCAAACGCCTTAACGCCGATGTAGTCCATTCGCCCCGCCCGGTGAACAGTCGCTTCAGTGTTGGTTTTAGTGATGATCAACTGAGGTGGGCCCACCATTCGTGAACGCAAATCAGAAGACAACGTACTGACAGGAACCGGTCGCGAGAAACTGCTCTCACTGCAGTCGCGCAGAATCCCCAAGCCGGACCCGCCGACGACGGCCGCAGACCGGCACCCTTCGAAGTCCCCGATCTCGTACTCCCGGTATCCGAGAAAGACGAAATTTCCGTCATCCAGCCAATCGATGAAGTCCCGATACTCCTGCAACTGGGAAGCGGATTCAGGGAAGGAAGGTGTCCCGACACGATCCTTCAGCGTTTCAAGCCATTCGCCGGTCTGACGACACTTCTCGCGGATATCCTCGTAGTCATCGGTCGCCGAAACGACATCGTGGAGGACCGCCCGGACATCCGCCTCCAACTCAGCAAGGCGCCGGGCATCGTCAATCCGGTTGACGAAGAAGAGCTCGTAAGCTTCTGCCCTGGCCCCGGCGGAATGGCCCATAAAGATCTGCTTGAGCCGCCCGTCATCCCCTCTTTCGACATTGAGGATCGGATGGATCAGGTGGTGTAACTCGAGCCCCTCCCGTCTCAAGACCGTCCGGATCGAGTCGACGATGAAAGGACGATCGTCGAGATCGATCTCGAGCACTGTCATTGCCGTGGACCAACCATCCTGCTCAACCGTCGGATTGTAGAGTCTGACCGCAGTCGACTTCCCTCCCCTGGAGGACATGAATTCCACGGCGTTGCGAACGATTGCGGCTAGGGCCTCAACGTCAAAACTCTGCAGGAATTCGGCGGTGGCGCTATCGTAAATGACGGTGGCGAGGTTTTCATAAAGGCCAAGAACAGAATCATCTGAACTCTGCTCGATGTGGCCCTGGAGTCGTTTCAGAGTAACGGTCATTACGAATCTCCTTCTCAATTTCCCCGAATTGAGATTCGCTTTTCTTTGCGGAAAACTGAAGTCCCTTCTCTGCCCGTGAATGGATAGCATAACTCTCTTCGTCCCCTTTGAGCTAGTCGAGACGATCGGGAATGCCCCCAATCGAACGGAGCCGGCGCAAGGGATCTCGCCGGCAGCCTGCGAAAGGGCAGGAAACCTGGACTCTCGATTGCTAAACTGATGAAGGCGTGCGGATTCTGCTGGTTACTCCCCACCATTCTGGAAGTCACCGATCATGGGCGGAAGGCTATCGGGGGCACAGCTCTCATGAAGTCAGATTGCTCGACCTGCCCGGGCGCTTCTGGAAGTGGCGGATGCACGGAGGTGCCATCACACTGGCTCGCCGATATATGAAGTCAGGTCTCCAACCCGATCTACTGCTGGCCACTGACATGCTGGATCTGACGACCTTTCTTGCTCTGACCCGAACGACCACAGCGAGGATTCCGACGGTTCTCTACATGCATGAGAACCAACTGACCTATCCCCTTCCCGAGAAAGACGATCACCGAGGAGCAAACGATGGCGAGACCGAACGCGACCACCACTACGCTTTTGTGAACTTCACTTCAATGCTCGTCGCGGACGCGATCTGGTTCAACTCATCCTTTCATCGGACCAGTTTCTTTAACGCCCTCCCCACCTACCTCAAGCAGTTCCCCGAGCATCGTGAACTCGGTCGGATAGCGGAGCTCGAGCGTAAGAGTCTGGTCCTGCCGGTGGGAGTGGAGATGCCTGAAAGCGAACCGGCAAAGGCGGGGAACCTTCGTGGCACGCCTTTGGTACTGTGGAATCAGCGCTGGGAATACGACAAGAACCCGGAGCTCTTCCTGGAGGTTCTCCTCGAGGCTGCCGGAGAGAACCTCGAATTCGAAGTCGCTCTCTGCGGCGAGTCTTTTCAACGCAAGCCGGCGGCCTTTGCAGCCGCGACATCGAAACTGGGAGATCGGATCATCCATGAGGGCCATGCAGACCGAAGAGCCTACGAAAAGCTCCTGCGACAAGCGGAGGTCGTGATCTCCACCGCCTACCATGAGTTCTTCGGCATCTCGATCCTCGAAGCGATCAGCCGGGATACCTTCCCGATTCTGCCTGACCGGCTCAGCTATCCGGAACTGATCCCAGCCCAATTCCACCCACAATGCCTCTACAACTCCCCGAGGGAGCTCAGGCATCGGCTGAAATGGGCCCTCACTGAGCGAAGGTCTGCCCAGGCCACCGCCACTGAACTGGCCCGGGCAGTCCGGCGTTACGCCTGGGAGGAGGTGGCGCCAGGTTACGATCGAGCGATCGAGGAGTTGGTCAACGCTTTGCAGCAGGCCTGAGCGTCTCCCCCTATCAAAGAAGGGCCTCGACCGCTTGGACCATTTTATCCCGAAGACCCTCGTCATCCAGGTGAAAGATCCTTGTCACCCATCCCTCCTGATCAACGAGGAGGAAATTGGTGCTGTGCACAATGCTCGGCATGGCAGCCATTTCTTCCGTTCCCGATCCCTGCCTCGTGGCTGTAATCTTGAAGCCCTCACGAATGAGCTCGAGCGTCTCCTTCTCTGGTCCGGTCAGAAGATACCAGCTTCCCAGGTCAATCCCCCACGTCTGGGCGTATTCAGAGAGTACTTCCGGAGAATCGTATCCCGGATCAACAGAGATCGAGACCAGTCGAACCTTCGCCTCCGGTGCAAGAAGACCATTCTCACGCAACGCATCCTGTACCGACTTCAGCCTCTGCGTCATGAGCGGACAGGGACCGCCGCACCGGGTGAAGATGAAATCGACAACCCACACGTTCCCTTTCAGGTCGTCATTGCTGATCGTTTGGTTGTCACAATTCGTCAGGCTGAAGGAGGGAACTTCAAAGAGCCGGTCTGGAACCTCGATCCTGGGCCCCTGCTCCGCACAGCCCACAGCGAGGAAGACCAGCAGAAGGATGATACTCAAAACCGATCGGCTGACTCGATACACACCAGAACTACACATAATCTCAACATTCCACGATACTATAGGCGAAATCAAGGACAATCTTGCCGGGTCTTCCCGGGTAACTTCGGGGCTGGTTAGCGATGCCGGCCAGACGATGAATTTGGAGGGTTCTGGATAATGAAGAGTGTGTCGTTTCTTTTCGGGGTGTGCCTGCTCACAAGCTCCGTTCAGCTCGGAGCTGAGGATCTCAATTCAGCCGCAATTGACGAAGTCCAGACCCTGGCGCCACTGATCGACGAGATGTCGATTAGCCTGTGGGACTACTCCGAGATTGCTCTGCGGGAAACTCAATCGGCGGCCTTTCTCTCGGCGAAACTGGAGGCGGAGGGTTTCACTCTAGAGCGAGGGGTTGCCGGCATGCCAACAGCCTTCGTTGCGACCTGGGGCAGTGGTCATCCGGTGATTGGCGTTCTCGCCGAATTCGATGCCTTACCCGGAATCGGGAATGAAGCGGTCCCCGAACGAAAGCCCCGGGCGGATGGGGTCACGGGGGGACAGGGTTGCGGACACAACCTTTTCGGTGCGGCCAGTATCGGCGGAGCCATGGCCATCAAACGCATGATGGAGAAGCACCAGATTGCCGGCACCGTCAAGCTGTTTGGAACACCTGCTGAAGAGACCCTCATCGGTAAAGTGTTCATGGCCCGGGACGGAGTCTTCGATGGTCTCGATGCTGTCCTGGACTGGCATCCAGGCTTGGAAACCAAGGTCTCGAACGACGCCGGACGAGCTATGAACAGCTTCCAGGTAGAGTTCTTTGGTCAAGCAGCCCATGGTGCGGCCGACCCGTGGAACGGTCGCAGCGCTCTCGATGCGGTCGAGTTGATGAATTACGGTGTCAATCTGATGCGCGAGCATGTGAAGCCGACAACTCGTATCCACTACGTCATCCCCAGTGGTGGAGACGCTCCCAACATCGTCCCCGAATATGCCAAAGTCTGGTATTACGTCCGGGATATCAATCGGGAAGAAGTCCAGAAGTACTATGGCCGGATCTTAAAGATTGCCGAGGGGGCAGCCCTGGGAACCGAAACGACACACAAGGTCACCCTGATTACCGGGGTCCACGAGTACCTGCCCAATCGCCCCATCCAGGAAACGTTTCAAAAGAATCTCGAAGCGATTGGCCCAGTTGATTACGTTGCCGCTGATCAGGAATTCGCGAAGGCTCTGCAACGATTCCTCAAGGTCGAGGAAAAGGGCTACGATTCGACCATTCACCCGCTGAAGGAAGGCCTCGAGGAACCCGAGGGTGGGTCCACCGATGTCGCTGAGGTGAGCTACCTCGCTCCGACTGCCGGCTTCTCGGTGACGACTGCTGCAGCGGGAATTCCGTGGCACAGTTGGGCAACAACCGCCTGTCATGGAACCCAGGCAAGTCGGAAAGGGGCCATTCTGGCTGCAAAGGTCATTGCCGCGACAGGAATCGATCTTTTGACCAACAAAGACCTTTTGAAACAGGCTATGGATTCCTTCAAGGAAGCAACGAAGGATTCACCTTACCAGCCGCCGATTCCAGATGACCTGAAACCGCCGCTTCCTTCCGGTCAGTAAACGGGCATGTCCAGTGGGAGAGACTCCACCAGGGTAGTCCCGGTCGCAGTGATCGGGCCGGGCCGTGTGGGACGAGAGCTCCTACACCGGCTAATCAAGGATGACGCATACTACCGGAGCCGGTATGGTCTCGAGTTTCGTGTCACCAGCGTCTGTGACTCCACCCAGGGTATCTCCCGACCCGTGGACGGGTTTCGCAAGGAAGACCTCGAAAGCATCATCGCCATCAAGAGAGAAGGCGGCTCCCTCACAGACTTCTCCCGGGAATCCGCGATCAGGACACCCTCCTTCGAATCGATTGCTCAGCAGGCCGAGCCGGGACTGATCGCGATCGACTGCACGGCCTCAGAAGAGACAACACCACTCCTGCTGAAACTGATCAAGACCGGAGGCCGAGTAGTCCTGGCGAACAAGAAACCCCTCGTCGGCGAGCTTTCCGTCTTCAAGCAGTTGACGGCATCCCCGGCAGCCTGCCGTTGGGAAACCACGGTGGCCTCTTGCCTGCCCATCATTTCAATTCTGAACCGGATGACGGCCAGCGGAGATCATATCGCCTCCATCTCGGGGGTCCTGAGTGGCACGATGTCCTATCTCATGACCCAGATCGAGCAAGGAGAGCGCTTCAGTGAATCTCTCCAGCGAGCCATGAAGCTGGGTTACACAGAACCCGATCCCCGGGAGGACCTGCTGGGCCATGATCAGGCCCGAAAAGCTCTCATCCTGGCTCGGACGGCGGGGTGGGACCTCGACTTGAGTAAGATCAAGGTGGTTCCGCTACTTCCAGGGCCTTTTTGTGAACTCGGAAGAGCGGAATTCCTTCAACGCTTGCCTGAACTGGACCGGGGTTTTCTTGAAAAGACTCGAGAATGCGGCCAAGAGGGCGCTGTACTGCGGCATGGTGTGGAAATCACACCAGACCGGGGAACCGTTGAGTTGATGGAAGTCGCTTCGCAGAGTCCAATCGGTCGGCTGCTTAACAATAACAACCTGGTCCAGGTAGAAAGCCGTACCTTCAGCAATCCCCTGGTGGTCCAGGGGCGAGGGGCTGGAGCGGCCGCAACCGCTGCTGGCAACCTGAGTGACCTGGTCGAACTCGCCTTTACCCGATCAGAAGATCAGCTTCAGGAACAGGATCGGCAAGGCAAGAACGCATAGCAACGGGATGAGAACCAGGAGCACCGGCACTGCGGCGGCGAAGAGCACGACACCGACAATCAGCAAGGGGACAGCCAAAACGAGCCCAAACAGGAGCTTTCCCAAACCGATGCCGATCTTCACTGGAATCACGATGAGAAACAGTCCCAGTTTCACCAGCAGAACGATCGCCCCTACGAACAGAAGCAAAAAAAGGAGAAAACCTAGTTCAA
The DNA here is from genome assembly GCA_020350445.1 of Acidobacteriota bacterium. Classification (GTDB taxonomy): domain Bacteria; phylum Acidobacteriota; class UBA6911; order RPQK01; family JAPXNP01. Next base: position 4,730,179 of record CP070717.1, read on the forward strand.
GCATACTCAATGATTCCTTCCTGCAGATCAACGATCTGTCGTATAGAAAATACGAGAACCGGAATCGAAATGTTCAACCAAAATGCACCTTTGTTGAACCGGGCAAGGTTGCACTAATCAAAGCGGATTGAGTATCTTCTGTTGTCATGAAATGGTTCTTACCACTGCTGCTCGGCTTTCTGCCGGTTCAGCAAATCTCTGATCTTGAGATTCCGACACTGAATATCCAGGCCACTCGATTTCAGGAGGCCTTTAATTCCGCGAGTGATCGATCGCGCCTGGTAGCTGTCTTCTCCCCCACATGAGGCCACTGTCTTCAGGCGGGTTCTGAAGTTCAGCAGATTTTAAGAAAGTATCCCCAGGCACGAATCGAGGTCATCGTCCTCTGGGCTCCCTACCTTCAACGTGACAGCATGGCTACAGCCCAGCGGGCATCGGCTTACCTGAGAGACCCAAGGGTTCGTCACTTCTGGGATCTTTGGAAGTTTGGAAGTCGAACGTTTTCGAAACAGCTCGGAATCCCCGAACTGGATGCCTGGGATATGTTCACCTTCTACAAGCCCCATCTGACTTGGGGAGGTTCGATGCCAGACCCGACGTTCTGGATGCAGAATCGGGGACTGAAGTTCGGGCAACCGTACAGCAAGGACGCGTTGGAAGCCCAGATGAAGGACTGGCTCCAGTAGCAGATCCGGGCAACCCCGCTTACTCATCATGGTCAAAAGAGGCAATGAAGTTGAACTCGAAATCGAGTCTGCCGCGTTCGAGGGGGCTGCGGTCGGCAGGCTTGAGAAGCTGGTTGTGTTCACTCCGTTCGCCGTTCCGGGTGATCGAGTCAAAGTCAGAATCAACCGGAAACGCAAGAAGTACGCCGAGGGAACACTCCTCGAAGTCTTGAAACCGTCCCCGGACCGGATCTCTCCACAGTGTAAGTATTTCGGAACGTGCGGGGGCTGCAAGCTTCAGAGTACCCGGTACGCGGTTCAGCTTTCGAGTAAGCGACAGCAGGTCGAGGATCTGCTCAGACGCATTGGGAAACTGGAACAGGTCGAAGTCGAACCGACCTGCCCTTCTCCTGATATCTATGGCTACCGCAACAAGATGGAGTTTTCCTTCGGGGCCAGCCGCTGGCTGACCCAGGAGGAGATTGAAACGGGAGCCCCGGTCAAAAGAGACTTCGCCCTGGGACTCCATATTCCAAAGCGATTCGATAGGATTCTCGACCTCGAGGAGTGTTTCCTGCAGGGCGAACTTAGCCCCCGCATCGTAAATCGAGTCAGGCAGCTCGCTATAGAACAAAAGTGGACGGCCCTCGATACGAAGACCTACGCGGGATATCTACGTAACCTGGTGATTCGTCGAGGGGTGCTGACGGGTGATCTAATGGTCAATCTGGTGACCTCGTCCTACGAGGTTGAACGGATCGCCCTCTTTACCGAGACTCTCCGTTCCGAGTTTCCGGAAATCACGACGATACTGAATACGATCAATGCGACCCGCTCTCCGGTCCCAGCCGGCGACGAGGTCTACCTTACGCATGGCGACGGATTCATCAGCGAACGAATCGGACCGATTGAATACCGGCTGAGTCCAACTTCATTCTTTCAGCCCAATTCAAAGAATGCAGAGAACCTCTTTTCGACAATCCGCGAGTTCGCTCAGCTATCGGGCGATGAAACGGTCTACGACATCTACTGTGGGCTGGGAGCTATCGGGCTCTTCCTTGCCAACACCTGCCGGAGAGTGGTCGGGATCGAAGCGCAGGCGGAATCGATCGAGATGGCTAGAGCCAATGCGGCACTGAACCAGATCGAGAATTGCGACTTTGAAGTCGGCGATGCCCTGGAGGCCCTTTCACCGGACTTCCTGCAGAAGTATGGACTCCCCGAAATTGTTGTCTTTGACCCGCCCCGAATCGGTCTTGACCGGAAACTGGTGGACCGAGTCCTTGAACTGGAAATCCCGCGCATCGTCTATTCGAGCTGTAATCCGGCCACCCAGGCACGGGACCTGGAAATCCTGCGCACCCGTTACCATGTCGATAGAGTCCGCCCCGTTGATATGTTCCCCCAGACCTACCACATCGAAGCCGTCGCCTCCCTCACCCTCAAACACTAACGTACGACAAGCTTCCAGATTGTCCCCGGGCTATCTCGGAAGAGACAACCCAGAGGGTTGTCGTACGACAAGCTTCCAGCTTGTCCTACCCACGTGAAACGGTCAGGACAATCTTCCCGAAATTTCGATTCCTTTCCATGTACCGGTGGGCCTCGGCGGCCTCCTTCCAGTCAAAGACTCTATCGACGACTGGACGCAGGCGGCCTTCGAGAAAGAGGGGCAGCATCGTCCGTTCGAATTCCAACGAAAGCGCTGCCTTCTCAGTTTCTGAACGGGAACGTAACACTGTCCCAATGAGGGTGATCCTCTTCTGCATCAGTAAGCCGAGATCGAGTTCGGCTTTTCTGCCGGATACGAGTCCAACGACGACCATTCTTCCCTGCGACCTGAGAACAGCAAGATTCTCCGAGAAATGACGGGCTCCGACCAGATCCAGAATCGTGTCGACCTGCAGGCCTTGCTCGAGAAGGGCCCTGGAAAAACTCTCGTTCCGATAGTTGATTCCAAGATTGAGGCCGAAAGCTTTGGCACCATCCAGCTTATCGTCGGACCCGGCGGTACCGAACACCCTGGCACCCAGGATACGGGCGATTTGGAGCGCTGCTGTCCCAACCCCGCTGCCGACGGCATGAATCAGCAGGGACTCTCCGCAGGCCAGGTGCAGACGCCCGACCAATGCGTCATAGGCCGTGAGGAAGACTTCGGGAATCGCCGCGGCCTCTTCAATACTCAGAGAATCGGGAACAGGCAGCGCCTGGTTTGCGGGAATGACGACCTGCTCCGCATAGGCTTCACCGGGGAGGATCGCCATAACCCGGTCACCGGGTTTAAATCGACTCGCCGAGTCATGTGATTCGAGGACGGTTCCGGCACACTCCAGGCCCAGGATATCGGAGCGGGTTCCTGCGGGGGGAGGGTAGAGGCCCATTCGCTGAAGGAGATCCGCCCGGTTCAGCCCCACCGCCCCGACCCGGACGAGCAATTCGCCCTTCCCCGGCACAGGCTCGGGAACTTCACTGAAACCGAGCACCTCCGGAGGACCCGGATCTGAAAAGACAATCGCTCGCATCCCGTCATGATATCGCACGGACGACTTACTGCACCAAGGTTGGCGCTTGCAAGGCTTTCCGGTCGTGGTAAAGTTGTCTCGACCGACGAATTATAGAGAGTAAACATGGACTTGCTTGGATTTTTCCGGGGATCCCCGGAACGACAAATACAGAAGCTCAGGAAGAAAGTTAAAGAACCGCATGGGGATCCAGCGCCGAGGCAAAATGCGGCCCAGCGTCTCTTTGAAATGGGCACCGATGAGTCGCTGCGGGCCCTGCTCGAGCGGTTCACAATCTCTGTCTCCCCGTCTGTCCAGGATGAGCAGGAGAAAGAGCAGGTATTCTATTGGTTGGTTCAACTCGGGGATCGGGCTGTTCCGGCAATTACCTCTTTCCTGAGGAACGAGAGATGGGTCTACTGGCCGACAAGGGCGCTGCGTGAGATCCTCAGTGATGAAGACCTGGCGCGGAAGATGATAGAACTGCTGCGGTTTCACTGGGAGTACCCTCCCGCCACCGCCATTCCGAAAGCGGAACTTCTTCGCTCGCTGGGCACTCTGTCCACACCTGAGTTGGTAGAAGTAGTGGCTCTCTTTCTCGAGGATGAAAACGATGACGTGCGTCTGGCTGCGGCGGAGTATCTCTTCTCGCGACCGGAGGAGGACGGGCGTGAGTCAATCCTGAACTGCTACCTCGAATCGGAAGATCGCCCACGGGTCCGACTGCAGATCCTGGAAAGGTTCGCTGAAACCGATTGGACCGTGAAAGGGTGCCGCCCGACAGTCGAAGAATCGTTACCTGACGGATTCACATTGACGAGGGAAGGAAAGGTCAGGAGAATGAATCGATAGGAGGACCCGGGTCACAGAATGCGCTGGAATCAGGATCCCACCGGTGCCTTTCTGTGAGTGACACTCGACCGTGCGATCATAGTCGCAACGACCGGGCTGGATGAGGCTTTCTAAATATGTACTTGGAACACTGGAACCTGAAAGAAAAGCCATTTGACAATACACCGGACCGTCGCTTTCTGTACCCTTCCGAGAACCATCGTGCAACCCTTCAGAAACTGTTGTATGCCCTGAGAGGGGAGAGAGGCTGTGCCATGCTCAGCGGAGAGTATGGCTGTGGGAAAACCGTCCTGGTTCGAACCGTTATCGGAGGACTCAACCCAGATTCAACTGAGATTGCCTTGATCAATTACCCGGTTTTTGACCGAAACTCATTCCTGCAAGACGTCCTTCATCAGTTTGGCTTCGCGACCACGGCAACCGACGCTCGGCCCGAACTCTTTCGAGGGCTTTCTCAGCATTTCTACGACAACATCAACCGCGGTCGTCGAAATGTCCTCATTATCGATGAGGCGCAGATCATGGATGATCCCGAGGTCTTCGAAGAACTCCGGCTGATGCTGAATATGCAGCTCGAAGACCGGTTTTTGGTCAGTATCCTGCTTGTCGGCCAGCCGGAACTCCGCGAGAAGATCATGCTCTACCCGCAACTGGACCAGCAGATCGGGGTCAAATGCCATCTTCACCGTTTCGATCATGTCGATACGGGACACTATATTGAACATCGCCTGAAAGTCGCCGGCTCGGCGAGCAAGATATTTACTGAAGAAGCACTTTACCTGGTTCACAAGCTTTCAAACGGCGTTCCCAGAAGAATCAACAACGTAGCCGACCTCTGTTTGCTCGAGGGATGGAAACGTTCGAGCAAGGAAGTCGACGGAGAGATCTTCAAACACATCGTCTAAGGGGGGGAAGATGAGCTTCCGTAGTAAGCTCCTTCTGCAGCGTTTCTCAGAACTGGCCAGGCCGGTAGAGGATCCGGCTGGCAGGCAGAAGGTTGACACATCCGGCCCGTCGCAATCCAAACCTGTCGAGTCGTCTCAATGGCAGGTCCCTCTTCGCGAAATCCTCGAACAGGCAGAAGAGGACTTGCAAGCGGAATTGAGGAAGCCGACCGAGGACTCCTCGAATAGCTTCGAAGCCTCGACTCCGCCTGCGAAGACCCTTGCTGAGCCCCCAGCCGAGTCGGTCGAAGCCCCTCCCGCCTCCGAGATCCCTTCTGAATCCCACTGGATTCCGGGGAATGGGGATGCGGCCAGCGCCGATGCGATCCTCAAAGGCCTGCGTAAGATCGGTTCAAGAGGGCGGCAGGATCGGGTAGAAACCGGCCGAGCAGCCAGTGTGGCCGGGCCTGCACCCCCTTCAGAGTCTGGAGAATCCGCGTCAGTCGGGGCGGTCAGCCGACCCGGCTCTGGTGAACTGCCCGACGAAAAGATTACTGATTATCTGAAGGAGTTTCAGAGGCTCAAGGGCCGAAAAGAAGAAGTGCCGGTCCGCGATACTCCCAGATCGACCGCAAAGCCACAGGATCTCTTCGACGAGTTCTTTGAGTCGGACTTGAAAAAAACCACGGAAGAGCGCTTCGAGGATCATCGGCAAAAGCCGGATTCTGCCCCCAAAGAGGTCGAGGAAGCTGCCGAATCCAGTGTTGAAAGCCGTGATTTGGAGGATGCACAGACATCGGTCTCCCAGGCTTTCCTGGATCACATGGTGGCGATTCCCGATCAGGATGTGTGGGGTTCGGAATCGGAGGCTCAGGAAACCGGGGTCGACGAGGCGGATCTCTACCTGTCCGCCGTTGCGTTTGTATTGCGGTCGATTCGCAGGGCGAGGGACGGCATTCTCCCCGATATTGAGGAGGCCGAGGGTCTGATCGATCAAATACTGGCAGCTCTGGAAACCGACTCGAAACTACTCCTCGCCGCCACGAGACGAGAACAGGAATTTGCCGCGAGTTCCCATAGTGTCAATGTCACGATTATTTCCCTTCGGCTGGCCAAGTTGCTGGGCTATTCGAAAGGAGACCTGAACCGGGTGGGAATCTCAGCGATCCTGCACGAAATCGGGGTCATCCGGCTACCTGAGAACCTCCTGCATCAGCCGGGGAAACTCACGCCGGAACAGATCAAGACTCTAAGAAAACGCCCATTGCTTACGAATCAGGTATTCCTCCAGGGGGATTCCAAGTGGAGTTGGCTGGCAGACACGGTGGCCCAGATCTTCGAGCGAGAAGACGGTTCGGGATTCCCGCTTGGACTTCAGGGAACGGATATCCTGGAGAGGGCCAAGCTCATCGGGATCGCTGATTTGTTCGATGCGTGTATCCACAAGCGACCGTATCGTGATGCACTGACCGGCTACCAGACCCTTTATGAATTGACGACGGAGCTCGCCAATCGATTTCCCGAGCGGGTGGTGAAAGCACTGATCAAGGCACTTTCCCTCTACCCATATAACGAATATGTCCAGTTGGACACGGGTGAAATCGCCCGGGTGATGGAAATCAACAGGGACAACCTGTCCCGGCCCCTGGTCGAGATTCTCTACGACAAGCAGGGACGGGCTGTTGACTCGCCTCAACAGCTCGAACTGACGGATGAACCGGAACGCTACATCGCGCGAGCGATCCCGGTCGATACGATTGCTGATTTGAGTTTACGCTAAAAATGGTGCTGTTCTTGGCGGATTATGGTTCATCCGAAGAGGGGTGGGAATATCAGGAGGCTGTGTTATAAAGACTGTGCTTAGGGTCCGCTTGCATTCTCCTGGGAAGGCTGCGAAAAGGGTTTGATCACGTTGTTCTGCCGGAGGTCCGGAAAGGGCAGATTTGGATGTATCTCGAATACTGGAAGTTTAAAGAAAAGCCGTTTGAAAACACGCCGGACCGGCGGTTCCTGTACCCGTCCGAAAACCATAGGGACGGACTGCAACGACTCCTTTACGCAATTAGCAGCGAAAAAGGTTGCGCAATGCTCAGTGGCGAATACGGATGTGGCAAGACTGTTCTGGTCCGTACTGTCGTCAACGAGCTCGATCTAAACAACTATGAGATCGCTTTGATCAACTATCCCTTCTTTGACAGAACCACCTTTCTCAAAGAGGTTGTCCATCAGTTTGGAATGGATTCGAGCGATAAGAGTCGAGTCGAACTGTTTCGTGATCTCTCACAGTTGTTTTACGAGAATGTCACCCATGGGAAGCGGAACATCCTGATTATTGATGAAGCCCAGATCATCGATGATCCTGAGGTCTTCGAGGAGCTGCGTTTGATCCTCAACATCCAGTTGGAGGATCGCTTCTTGATAAACATTCTCCTGGTCGGACAGCCTGAGCTTCGAGAAAAGACGATGCTCTATCCACAGTTGGATCAGCGCATCGCAATCAAGTGCCACCTCCACCGGTTCGACCACGAAAACACTGCGGCTTACGTGAAACACCGTCTCAGGGTAGCGGGATGTGAACGGGAGATTTTTAGCGAAGAGGCCCTGTACCTGCTGCACAAGATCTCGAATGGAGGTCCCAGAAGGATCAATAATGTAGCCGATTTGTGCCTGCTGGAAGGGGCCACGCGAAAGAGTCCACAAGTTGATGGGGAGATCTTCAAGCACATAGTCTGATGGAAGACCTGATGGAGTTTACTAACACTTCTCTGCTCCGAAGGTTCGGGGAACTTCGTACCCCGGAAAGGCAGAGCCCCGCTGCGGCCGCCGTTGTCGACGTAGAGAAGGGTTCCATCGTTCTCGCCGAGAGTGACCCGGTTGAATGCGCTCATCTGGCAACTATCCTGAGGAACCTCAAGTACGAGGTCTACACCTCGGGAGATGGGCGCGAGGCATTACAGCTGATTCACGAGCACAACCCCCTCTTGGTGATAGCCTCGTTGCATCTCGCCGGACTGGATGGATACAAGCTTTCGAAGATGCTGAGGGAGGCTCACTCAACCGAGGGCATTCCCATCATGTTCATCGTTGATTCGGGCGAGTTTCCAGATCAGGTTATCGGCCACGAAACCTACGCTCACGATTACATCCAGAAACCGATCTCAGTCCCTGACTTCAATTTCCGCGTTAACGCCCTGCTCCGCCTGGCAAAGCGTTCGAGGGTGAATAGTGCTCAACACCAGAACAGGCAGAACGGGATACAGCCCCCCTCCGGGCTCGAACCTCAACCCGAGACAGAGCAGGCCCAGAATTCGACCGTGACAAATCTTCAGACTGAACCGGAGCCGAAAGGCCTTCCCGAGTTGCTGGATCAGATCCAACAACTGCTGGCGGCACTGGGGAACTGTTTCGGAGAGTTGCAGTTTCAGCTCAAGGACCAGCCTCTGCAGAGCTGGAAGGCTGAGGAAGACGGTCTCCGGTCACCGCAGGCTGGGACCCAGGATCACCGCCAGGAAGGCCAGGCCTCGAAGGGGCAATGGATGAGTTCGGATACTGAGAAAGATCGAAATGTTACAGAAGAGCAGGAAACGGTTGAGGTAGCAACCGGATCAACGCCCGTTGCCGAAGAAAACCCGCCTTCGGGTTCGAGTCCTTCGTTCGGAGATTCCGGTGGGCTTGCGATACTGGAACAGTTTCGTCAGGAGTATCGGGACAAGGTGAGGTCAGGATCAGTATTCAGAGGTGCTGTCGCGTCTTCTCCGATCATCGACGATATTCTCCAGAACTTCTTCACCACGACGGCAGAAGGCGAGAACCCGGCTGACCCGGTTCAGCCCGAGCCACACAAAGCGGCGGCGAAACGACTCGGCGGGAACCGTCCGGAGATCACGAGAGACATCACGTTCGACCCGGACCTGATTGAAAGGCCTGTGGAGAGATCGAGTGACGCCGTTTCACCGCACACGGAAACCGTCAGTGCCGAAGACGAGCAATCACCCGAGCGCCTCTATAGGGAAGCGGAAGCCTGGGTCAACGAGACCTTGGACAGGGTCCGCGGTGGTGAAGCGCCCGATCCCATACAGGGGCGCCGGATTATCGAGCAAATCAAGGGCTCACTCGAGAAGAGTTTCTCACTGCTCCAGCTGGCAACCGATCGAACACAGCCTTTTTCCATTGCAGCTCACAGTGTCAACGTGGCCATTCTGGGGGTTTGTGTCGCGAGAGTGCTGGGCAATCGTCCGGCAGAATTCCACGCCCGTGTTGGTCTGGCCGGACTGATTCACGAAGTCGGAGTCGTTCGACTTCCTGCGGGCCTTCTGCACAAGAAAGAAGATCTGACGCCGCAGGAATTGAGGATTCTGAGAAACCGGCCATTGCATTCACTCC
>CP070717.1:4739563-4761111 GCA_020350445.1 Acidobacteriota bacterium
AGCGTTGTCGGCTTCTTTGGAGTCGGCCAGGTCGGCGGTAGTTTCAGCGACTTTCAGGCTGGCGACTGGTTACCAGGAGGAGGCTTCGGGTTCAGGATTCTGGTGGCACGGGAGAATCACGTCAACCTGCGCATTGACTTTGCGTGGGGCAAGGACAGCAGCGCGACCTATATCAGCGGTGGTGAGGTGTTCTAACTCCTGGCCATTGGTGTTTGCGTGAGTGTTTGTGGGCTGCTCTCAGATACGGGCAGGGCGGATAGCGGAAGGCGACGGAGACCTCCCGGGCTGAAGGGAGAGAGCGGCGGTGAAAACCACCGCCCTCCAGATCAGAACAGCTTCAATCGACGATTAAGCCAGATCAAAGCGGTCGAGATTCATGACTTTGCTCCACACGGCCACAAAGTCGCTGAGGAACTTTTCCTGGGCATCCTCACATCCGTAGACTTCTGCGAGCGCCCGGAGCTGGGAGTTCGAACCGAAAACCAGGTCCACCCGCGTGGCGGTCCACTTCAGTTCGCCCGTTGCGCGATCATGACCCTCGAATACGTTGTCATCTTCCGCGGTCGGCTTCCACTCCGTACTGATGTCGAGGAGGTTCACGAAGAAGTCGTTGGTGAGCGTCTCGGGCCGATCGGTAAAGACACCGTGCTGGGATTCCCCAAAGTTGACATTGAGCGCCCTCAGACCACCCACCAGCGCCGTCATCTCAGGCGCGGTCAGCGTCATCAGCTGTGCGCGGTCGAGCAACAGTTCCTCTGCCGGGACCGAATATTTCGCCTTCAGGTAGTTGCGGAAACCATCTGCAACCGGTTCGAGAACGGCGAAGGAATCGGCGTCGGTCTGCTCCTGTGAGGCATCCATTCGCCCTGGGGTGAAGGGCACGGTGACATCATGGCCAGCCTTTTTTGCAGCCTGCTCGACACCGGCGCAGCCGGCCAGGACAATTAAGTCAGCCAGCGAAACCTTCTTCCCTCCAGACTGTGCACTGTTGAACTTCTTCTGGATTCCCTCAAGCGTATTCAAAACGCTCTTCAACTGGTCCGGTTGATTGACCTCCCAATCCTTCTGAGGCGAAAGCTGAATGCGGGCCCCATTGGCACCGCCCCGCTTGTCGGACCCACGAAACGTTGAGGCCGACGCCCAGGCCGTAGAGACCAGTTCAGAAACCGAGAGACCGGAGGCAGCGATCTCGGCTTTCAGCTTCGCTACGTCAGCCGAATCAATAAGGTCATGATCGACTGCCGGGATGGGATCCTGCCAGATCAGTTCTTCCGCCGGAACTTCGGGCCCCAGGTAACGTGAGCGGGGTCCCATGTCACGGTGCGTCAGTTTGAACCATGCCCTGGCGAATGCGTCTGCAAACTCGTCCGGGTTCTCCAGAAAACGCCTGGAAACCTTCTCGTATTCGGGGTCGAATCGCAGAGCGAGATCCGTGGTCAGCATGGCGGGGGTGTGACGCTTTGACTTGTCGTGCGCATCCGGCACGGTTCCTGCTCCTGCACCATGCTTCGGGATCCACTGATGAGCTCCAGCCGGGCTCTTGGTCAGTTCCCATTCATAGCCGAAAAGATTCCAGAAAAAGTTATTGCTCCACTTCGTCGGCGTCGTTGTCCAGACGACTTCCAATCCACTGGTGATCGTGTCGCCACCTTTGCCCGTACCGTAGCTGCTCATCCACCCGAGACCCTGTTCTTCAATGGCAGCGGCCTCGGGTTCCGGTCCGACGTGAGAGGTATCGCCCGCTCCGTGGGTCTTGCCGAAGGTGTGCCCACCGGCGATAAGTGCGACGGTTTCTTCGTCGTTCATCGCCATGCGAGCGAAGGTTTCGCGGATGTCCTTCGCAGCTGCAAGCGGATCTGGATTGCCATCCGGCCCTTCCGGATTCACATAGATCAGGCCCATCTGAACGGCTGCGAGGGGATTTTCGAGATCTCGCTCACCGGAGTAGCGCTTGTCGCCGAGCCACTCCGACTCGACACCCCAGTAGATGTCTTCTTCCGGTTCCCAGACATCTGACCTTCCGCCACCGAAACCGAAGGTCTTGAAGCCCATCGACTCGAGGGCACAGTTGCCGGCGAGAATCATTAGGTCAGCCCACGAGATCCTCTTGCCATACTTCTTCTTGATCGGCCAGAGGAGCCGGCGAGCCTTGTCGAGATTCGCGTTATCCGGCCAACTGTTGAGAGGAGCGAAACGTTGGGTCCCAGCCCCGCCGCCACCACGGCCATCACCTATTCGGTAGGTACCGGCACTGTGCCAGGCCATTCGAATGAAGAGCGGCCCGTAGTGACCAAAGTCGGCCGGCCACCAGTCCTGAGAGTCTGTCATCAGAGCGTAGAGGTCCTTCTTCAGGGCTGCAAAATCGAGCTTCTTGAATTCTTCAGCGTAGTTAAACCCCTCGCCCATCGGATTTGACAACGAGGAATGCTGATGCAGAATACTCAGGTTCAGTTGGTTCGGCCACCAGTCTCGGTTCGATGTGCCTCTACCCGCCGTATGCTTCTGATTCGCTCCCGTAAACGGGCACTTGCTGCTTTGATCCATTATGTTTCCTCCTTTCATTGGGTAAACTTCTGAGAAACGCTACTATATGCCATCGTGCTACGTTACCCAACATGAGATGCCGCAGAAACCCTGGAAGATTCCATCAAAGACTGGAATCAATGAGATTCACGGTCGAGGGTCCCATGAAGGACTACCTTAGATCATCTTCCAGGCTTAGAAAAGCGGTGTCAGGAGGGCTTCCTGGCTGCCCCTGAGGTTGCGTCGCTGCATTACTGGTCAGTGCTACGCTTCAGTGAAAATTGCATCTCAGCCTCCTGGCGCCCCTCGCGGTATGATGTCCAGTAGCTCTCAAGAGTACCCTCTCCGCTGAAGATGATCCTGCTGCTGTGGATGTGATGGTCGACATCGGGGTCGAAGTTTGTCCCCCCTGTGAACTCGAAGACCAGATTATCGGTGCTGCCGGCTGCCGGGTTCAGCTTCATGGTTGGCTGGTTGCCCGCCGCACAGTAATGGGTCAAGACGAGGTCCTGGCCGTCAAGGTGATACATGTTGATCATTTCGTACGGGGAATCCGGACCCATGATCTCCATGACGACGCTGCCTGCAGCCGAGACCCGGAACTCGTGCAAGACGCTCATTTCCTCGTCGGCTCCATCATGGTGAGGTTCTCCCGAAGTCTGCCGGGCGAAGCCGGTCCAGGTTCCTTCGAGGCCCTTCAGTCTTTCAAAAACCTTCGAGGCTTGACTTTCCTCGGCAAACGAACTCCCCGTGGAAAGTGTGGCTGCAGCAAAGATGATGAAAAAGAAAATGTGGCCACGATTCATTTTGACAGTCTCCATAATCAGACTCCAGCTCTTTTCCTGAGATTGCAGGGTTGTCAGCTTGATGATTCAACTGACTTGAAAGAATTGCCTAAAGGATATCCGACGGCCACATCTCCTGGCAACGGAAAACCGACTTCACTCAACAGGGACAGGCAGAGACCCGCCCACAACGCCTGTCCGTGTGCACATCCCCCCGGATTTGACTGGCAATCTGCGCTTAATTTGGCCTTCGCTGGACAGGCGCATGGCCTCATGCTAACGTCCACTTCCATCGCGAGACTGCTCGACCCGAAGCCATGTCGAAACTGTTTCGGTGGTGGTGTTTCGTGTCGCCAGGATAGTCGAAGGGAGCGAAACTATGCGCCGTTTAGCAATTGCCTCCTGGGTCCTCTTCGCCGGTCTTTCCACTGTGTTCCTCCTGAGTTGTTCGCAGCCCTCCGAATCTGAGTCCGCTGCCGAACCGAGTCGGGGGCAGGGTTTGGCCGAAGCACCTCCCGAGATTCCGGTCATTCCAAAGGCGCCGCCGTCGGTGGCCGAGGGAGAGGTGTGGATTCCGCCTATGCCGGCCATGGAAGAGATCTCGCCCCCTCCGGACTGGGCCCCCAGCGGAGTGGAAACACCACCTATGCCGTTGACGTTACTCCGATTGCCAAGAACCAACATCACCCGTGCCAGGTACCCAGCGATCGATTTCCACGTGCATGGACGCCGCTTGAACACCCCTCAGGCTTACGAGGAACTGGTCGACCTCCTCGACAGGATTGGAGTGGGAGCCATCGTGAACCTCAACGGTGGAACAGGAGAAGAACTTGATGCAGTGCTCGAGGCTGGCCAGGCCTACAGTGACCGGGTTGCCAATTTCGTAACGTTCAGCCACGAGGGCATCAACGAGCCCGGATGGTCCGAGCGTTTTGCAGCCGAGATGGAACGTGGGTTTCAGGCCGGGGCGCTCGGCCTGAAGGTTTCGAAGCGACTTGGGCTGACTGCGAAGAATCCTGATGGCAGCTTTATTCAGGCCGATGATCCCCGGCTCGACCCGATCTGGGAGATGGCAGCCAAGCATGACAAGCCGGTTATGATCCACCTCAGCGATTCGGTCGGGAGATACTATCCAATAGGACCGAAGAACGAGCGCTTCGAGGCAGGTCTGTGGCACCAGCCTGGAGATACGTCCGGTAACTACTTTCAAAGTGGACCGTCGCGCGAGGTGATTGAGCAGGCACTCTTGAACATGCATGCGAAACACCCCAGAACCCGCTTCGTCAACGCACATATGTCGATGATGTACTACGATCCCGAAAAGGTCGCCCACTTGCTCGATACCTATCCAAACGCTGATGTCGAGATTTCAGCTGCTGTCCAGGATCTCGGCCGGGCTCCCCGCTTGTGGCGAGAGTTTTTCATCAAGTACCAGGACCGAATCCTGATGGGCTCTGATGGGAGTCAGAATCGGGAACCCGAAGATTTCTGGACCCCCCATTGGCGGTTTCTCGAGACCTTTGACGAGTACTTTTACCATCCCGCGCAAGTTCGCACTCCAGGTGGCTCTCCCGGGCACGGACGCTGGAATATCTCGGGAATCGGACTGCCCGATGAGGTTTTACGGAAGGTCTACTACGAGAACGCTCTGCGTCATCTGCCCTCCCTCCGGCAGTCGATTGAGCGGCAGTTGGCGGAGCGACATTAGCCTGTAGAGTGGAGTTCCCCCGAACTCTCCAGTTCGCCGCCCTTCCGCAAGGGGTTTCTTAAGGATAGTAGTAACCCGCTTGAATCCCGAGAGGTAAACCCAGTCCCCAATAGAACGCCAGGGAAAGGACCATGACGACAAGGTAGACCACTGAATAGGGCAGGGTCAGTGAGATGAGTGTGCCGATTCCCGTTCCCTTCACATAGCGAGTGGCAAACGCTACGAGCAAGGGGAAGTAGGGGAGCAGGGGAGTAATGACATTGGTGGGCGAATCCCCGATTCGATAGGCCATCTGGGTAAGCTCCGGAGAGATTCCAACTGCCATGAGCATTGGCACCAGGATTGGAGCAAGCATCGCCCACTTAGCGGACGCTGAACCCACGAGAAGATTCAGACCGGCCGTCAGAAAGATGATTCCGAGAATCGTAACAAACGCCGGAAGACCCAGCGTCTTCAGAAAGGCAGCACCCTTCAGTGCGAGGAGCGCTCCGAGATTCGAGTCGGCAAAAGACTGTGTAAAGATGGCGGCAAAGAATACCAGCACCATGTAGTAGCCCATGGAGCTCATTGCGCGGCTCATTCCCTCAATTACATCTTTGTGTGTCTTGAAAGCTCCCGCCGCGTACCCGTAGACGATCCCGGGGACTGCCGCAAACAGAAACAAGAGTGGAATAATGGCGCGCATAATCGGAGCATCTGGAGATGTAAGCCCTCCATCTTCGGCACGCCAAGACGAATCGGACGGCAAGATCACGAACACCAAGGCCACGCTCATGGCGAGAACAACGCCGAGGGTGAGCCAGAGAGCTCTCCTTTCACGCCCCGAAAGAGGGTGCACTTTGGGTAACTGCTCAGGGTCACCGTCGACAGCTACCGAAGCCAATCGCGGTTCGATTACTCGATCGGTTACCCACCACGTTGCGAGGACAACAAGAACACTGCAAAACACCATGTATCCCCAGTTGCAGAGTGGATTCACACGAACAGCTGGATCAAGGATCTGAGCAGCCTGTTCTGTGAAACCCTGCAGCAGGGGATCGAGACCGGAAGGCAGAAAGTTTGCCGCGAATGCTCCCCCGATTCCACAGAAGGCAGTCACCAGACCAGCAAGAGGATGTCGCCCTGCAGCGTAGTAAAGGGTCCCGCCAAGAGGCACTACAGCGACCATCGCGGCATCGGCAACTGTATGACTGGCGATACTGACAACTGCCAGCATCGGTGTCAGTAACCGCCGAGGAGCTAGATCGAGCATTCCCTTCAGACCGGCGCCGACAAGCCCCGAATGTTCAGCGATTCCAACGCCAAGAACCATCACCAGCACAACCCCAAGCGGTGGGAAGCCCACGTAACTCGTGACCAGGGTTGAGAGGAATGCTGTAACAGCCTCTCCAGTCAGTTGATTGATGATGCGTAAGGGTTCTCCGGTTCTCGGGTCGATTTCCCCAAACTCAACATTGCCGAGAAGGGCGGAAAGAACCCAGGTCAGGATCATCGCGATGAGGAAATGGACCGCCGGGTCAGGCAGACGGTTTCCGGTGCGCTCGACCCAGCCGAGCAATCGTTGAGACAAACTGGTCATTTCAGCCAAGCTGGCTTCCTCACATCAGGGCCCGAGATTCGGGGATAGCTCACATGTGACGGTCAAACCGTCGATCAGGAGAGGTGTTGACAAACTTGGGCAGTATCATACAGGAATATAAATGTGCGTCAACGACTGCCGCGTACCTCACTGGGAGTTCGAACGCCCCCGATTGCTTAGGGACTCTCTTTTGCGATCCCCAGGCTGAAGGGGTAGGCCCGAGAAGAAGGGTTGAGGCTTCTTCAACCTTCTGTTATTGCTTTTCAACACGACAAAAATGGGGGGAGACCCTGATATACTCATGCAGAGTCTTGATTCGGTGCGTTGGTTCGGGACGTTTCTCCAGGTCCGGATTCTGTTGGTAAACGGGACAAAACATCATTAAGAGTGGGAAGTGATCTGAAATGAGCATCTATGAAGAGCGCCTACAGCATGATCTTGAGGAGATTCGCGGTCAAATACGTCGTCTTGGGGGTCTCGTGGTTCGAGCGGTACAGGACAGTACTGACGCTCTTCGAACGGATGACAAGATTCTCTGTTCCGAGACCATCCTGAGAGATCAGGTTGTGAACCGTCTGGCCCAGTCGATCGATCATCTTTGCCACGCCTTTGTGGTCAGACATTCGCCGAGTGCCGGACATTTACGCTTTATATCTTCGGTACTGCGGATCAGCATCTCACTGGAACGAATCGGTGATTACGCCGTAACCATATCCCGGGAATCCGCCCGCCTGAGCCAGAGCCCTCACGAAAGAGTGCTCCGCGACCTGGAAATCACTGTCGGCCTGGCGATCCAGACGCTGCGGCAAGGACTTGAAGCCTTTCTTGGCTCGAATGCCGACCTGGCTCGAGGAACAAAGGTAATGGCATCTGAACAGGGACGGACCTTCGATACTGCCTTCGCCGACCTTGTCGAGGAAGGCGAAGAACGTACGGTCCCGGTTCGAGACCTTTTTGCGTTACTTCTGGTGTTCAACCGCTTGAGCCGGGTCTGTGACCAGTCGAAGAATATCTGTGAAGAGACTGTTTTCATGGCCCTGGGGGAAACGAAGCCTCCGAAGGCCTTCAGAATCCTGTTCGCTGACCGGCGTAACAGTTCGTTGAGTCAGATTGCACTGGGGATCGCCCAGAAGAACTTCCAGGGAGTTGCTGAGTTTTCGAGCGCCGGATGGGTGGCGGCCCGGGAGCTCGACCCAGGGCTGGTCGCGTTCATGGCTGAACGGGGCCACGACCTCAGCAAGACAGGACCGGTACAGCTGGAAAAGGATAATCGAGCTCTCTCGCACTACAACGTGATCATCGCTCTCGAAAGAGGACTCGCTAAATTTCTCGGTAGGGTGCCTTACCACATCGTCCTGCTCGACTGGGATCTTCAAATTGAAGGCGAGGCGAACACCAAAGACTACTATGAGAGCGCTTATTCCATCCTGGAATCCAAAATGCGACCTCTTATGCAGACCTTGACGGGGAGTTCAGAAACTCGTCAAGATTGAGAGGCACCGAACGAACTCAATCTGGGTTAAATATGCGGAACCTTACAATCTCTTTATACGCCCTTTACAGAGGCCCGGTAGAATCCGCTCGAATTGCCAATTAGGGCGAAGTGTGTTCAGATTACGACGAATCCCAGAAGGAGACTATAAAGTGAGAAGACTGATAGTTTTAACCCTATTCATTTCGTTTGGGGTGGCAGCCTGTGGAGGCGGTTCGCAGCGCTCTCGGGTACTCATTCAGAATAAAGGGTCTGATACATTGGTCAACGTTGCCCAGGCATGGGCAGAAGCTTACAAAGAAGTTAACTCCCAGGTTGCTGTGGCTGTTTCCGGCGGAGGGTCCGGGACAGGTATTTCGGCCATGATCAACGGGACGGTCGATATAGCGAATGCAAGCCGCAAGATGAAGTCCCAGGAATTCGACGCTGCTCGCGCCAATGGCGTCGAACCGGTCGAGTTCGTTGTGGGTTACGACGCACTCGCTGTCTATATCCACCCGAATAACCCGGCAGAAAGCTTTTCCTTCGAACAGCTGACCTCGATTTATGGCGAAGGCGGAGTAGCTGAGAAGTGGAGTCAACTGCAGCTTGAGATTCCGGGATGTGAAAGTGATGAGATCGTTCGAGTAAGCCGGCAGAACAATTCCGGTACTTTCGTCTATTTCAAAGAGGCGGTCCTGGGTGATACACGGGAATACAAACTCGGATCCCGCGACATGCACGGCTCAAAGGATGTTGTCGACCTCGTGGCGCATACTCCCTGCGCGATCGGATACAGTGGACTGGCTTACACCACTCCCGAGGTCAAAATGCCGTGCATTTCAAAGGACGCGGATTCGCCTTGTGTAACACCTTCAAGTGAGACAGCGATCGACGGGAGCTATCCGATTGCCCGACCTCTTTTGATGTACACGAGGGGCCAACCAGAAGGTGCCACCAAAGAGTATTTGGACTGGATTCTTAGCGACGAAGGACAGTGTATTATCCAATCGAAGGGTTATGCGCCTGTGCGGACTGTCGACTGCCCTTAAGTCATAGAGGGTCAGGCGATAGGTCTCTGCATTCCAGCTTGCCAAGGAGACAGGTATACCAGAGCAGCAATTCCCGGCTGGTTCCGAGAGCAAGAGTTCTCCGCTCCTCGAAATCAGCCTAGCACCAATTAGAACTACGGAAGAATTGAATGATGATCGGGACTAACCGGCCGCAGAGTATAGATCCGGCCAAATTAGATCGGCGAGACGCGGCATGGCTGGTCGACAAACTCGTACAAGTCGTGGTCTTTATCGGCGGGATCTCGGGGATTATCTTCATCATCGGTATCTTTGTCTTCGTGACTTCTGAAGGTATCGGATTCCTGACCAGTACTTTCAAGTTCACCGAATTCTTTGGTTCCATTCAATGGCGACCAACATCCAATAACCCCACCTATGGGATTCTGGCTCTTATTGCAGGCACAGCCAGTGTCACCGGCCTGGCCATGATCCTTGCAGTACCGTTCTCGATAGGTGCCGCGATCTTCATCGCCGAGTTCGCCAGCGGTAAGGTAAGGGAAGCACTCAAAATTCTGGTTGAACTTCTCGCGGCGATCCCTTCTGTCGTGTGGGGCTTTATTGGACTGAGCATCATGAACCCCCTCATCATCGAGACCTTCGGGGTTCCGATCGGATTGAACGTTCTCAATTCCGGGGTCATCCTGGGCCTGATGGCGGCTCCGATCATGACAACAATTGCCGAGGATGCCCTCAAGGCGGTACCCGACACCTACAGGGAAGCGGCCGAGGCTATGGGCGCAACCCGCTGGCAGGTCGTGTTCCGGGTTGTCCTCCCCGCTGCCAAGAATGGACTCGTCGCAGCGATTTTACTCGGCGTCGGCCGGGGCTTCGGTGAGACCATGGCAGTACTGATGGCGAGTGGGCACTCGATTAACCTGCCTACGAGTGTCTTCGACTCCGTCAGGGCTTTGACAGCCACCATCGCTGCCGAACTGGGAGAGACAGCCGTCGGTTCGGAGCATTACCAGGTCCTTTTTACCCTGGGAATACTCCTGTTCCTGGTAACGTTTGTGATCAACCTGACAGCAGATTTGATCGTCAAAGGAGTGAGGAAAAAGTAAGGAATGTTCACAGCAACCGAGTTGAATATCCGGAATCAGAAGATCGAGCGCCGGGTAAAACTCCTTTTTCTGTTGATGACGATTCTGCTGGTGATACCAGTGATCCTTATCCTCGGGGTGCTCGTCTATGAAGGAGGCCCCTTAATATCGGTCGATTTTCTGCTGACCGATCCCAAGGATGGGATGACTGCAGGGGGAATCTTCCCTGCGCTCGTGGGGACGATCTGGCTCGTCATCGTCGCACTGCTGGTTTCGGTCCCGATTGGGGTGGCGGCCGCCCTGTACCTGAGCGAGTACGCCAGGGATAACTGGTTGACTCGTGTTATTAACCTGGCCATCATCAACCTGGCGGGGGTGCCTTCGATTGTGCATGCACTGTTCGGTGTCGGCGCATTCGTACTCTTCTTTGGATTCGGAACAAGTATTCTGGCCGCCAGCTTGACCCTGGCCGTCATGACCCTCCCGGTTGTCATCGTCTCCACTCGAGAGGCGCTTCAAGCAGTGCCGCAGGCTTTTCGCGAAGCATGCTGGAATATGGGGGCAACGCGCTGGCAGACCATACGGCATGTCGTGCTGCCAAACTCCGTAAGTGGCATCTTGACCGGTGTGATTCTCGAGGTTTCGAGAACGGCTGGTGAAACGGCACCGATCATGTTCACCGGTGCTGCCTTTTTCCTGCCCTTCCTGCCTCAGACTGTCTTAGACCAGACCATGGCCATGTCCCTGCACCTGTTTGTAGTCTCGACGCAGGTTCCCGGCGTCCCAGAGCAACTGCCGTTCAGTGTTGCCCTGGTCCTCATTGCAATCGTCTTGACAATGAACTCGATCTCGATCGCGTTCAGAATCTACCTCAGGGGCAAGAAGAAGTGGTAGGCGCAACCGAATCGCCCAATCAGGCAACGAAACTGGAAGTTCGCGATTTGTCGATCTATTACGGCGACCAGCCTGCGCTGCAGAACATCAACCTCACGGTGCGCGAACACGAGATCTTTGGGATCATTGGCCCCGCAAACAGTGGGAAGACATCGTTCTTGAGAGTGCTCAACCGCATGGAAATGTTCGTACCTTCGATGAAGGTTAAAGGGCAGATCCTCTTCGGTGGCCGCGACATCTCTAAATGGCGCAACGTTTATGCACTGCGGCGGCTGATTGGGGTGGTTTTTCCACTGCCTGTCGGCCTTCCCTTGAGCATCTATGACAATGTCTCGCTGTCCCCCCGTCTGGCAGGCATCAGGAAGAGGGCTGATCTGGATATCATCGTCGAAAAGTGCCTGCGAAGGGCGGCCCTGTGGGATGAGGTCAAGGATCGTTTGAACTCCCTGGGAAGCCTGTTGTCCGGAGGGCAACAGCAGCGTCTTACCATCGCGCGAGCGCTCTCCCAGAATCCACAGTTGCTGCTGCTCGACGAGTTCTCAATCGCCGTTGACCCGGTAACAACTATGCGGATTGAAGATGTCCTGAAAGAACTCAAGAAGGAGATCACGATTATCCTCGTGACCAACCTGGTCCAGCAGGCAAGACGCCTTGCGGACCGCACAGCGTTTTTCCTGAGTGGCCGTTGTGTGGAGATTGGGGAAACAGAACAGATGTTTTCGGGTAAGACCGAAGACCCCCAGACCCAAGCCTATTTGGAGGGTCGATTTGGATAGGCAACCATCTCCGGCAATCGACACCCAAGACCTTAACCTGTGGTATGGCACATTCCAGGCCCTCTTCGATGTCAACCTCAAGATCAAATCGGGACTGATCACCTCACTGATTGGGCCTTCGGGATGTGGAAAGACAACGTTCCTCAGGTGCATCAACCGGATCAACGAGCGCCTCGGATACGTTCGTACGACAGGCTCGATCGAAGTTCTGGGCCACGATATTTACGCCCCTGAAGTGGAATTGATCCAGGTGAGAAAACTCGTGGGAATGGTCTTCCAACGTCCCAATCCGCTTCCCCTGTCGATCCGGGAGAACATCCTGTTTGGCTTCCGAACGCATAATGCCGGCAAGAAGATCACAAAGTCCGATGAGGACCAGATCGTCGAAGACGCACTGAAGCGTGTCCTCCTCTGGGACACGGTCAGTTCCCGGCTGCATCACAGCGCGACTCATCTCTCCCTGGAAGAACAGCAGAAACTCTGTATTGCGCGATTGCTCCCCGTTAAGCCGGCAGTTCTTTTGATGGACGAACCTTGTTCTGCTCTTGATCCCAGGGCAACGGAAGCGGTGGAAGAGCTGATCTGGGAATTACGGGGAGACTTCACGATCCTGATCGTCACCCACAACATGGCTCAGGCCAGACGCGCCAGTGACGAATGCATCTTTATGCTGCTGGGGAAGGTGATCGAGCACGGGCTGACAGAAGATGTCTTTATCAGCCCGGAGCATAAAGAGACCGCCGATTACATTGAGGGTCGTTACGGATAAGCGACACCTCCTGTCCAGGCTGCCCAGACTAGTTGCGCAGTACCTACTCACCGACGACGCGACTCGACGTCTCCGCGGGGCCGCCCTGCACCTGCAGTGGGCAGAGCCCGACATGCGCTCTCAAAAGAGGAGACATGTCGGTACCGAAGGCCGTCTGCGGCGAGAACCCTTCCGCTCGATGTGCCCAATCCTGGGTCGGTGTTACAGTTCCTTGATGTAAAGGTTTCGGAACTGGACCAGGCTCGGCGGACTGTTCCATTCCCGGTCCTGCTTCGATCCGTGGTGCTGCAGCCCGATCGGACCCTGTGCCGGGAGTCCTGGGAGGTGGGCATTCTCAATTACGGTAATGCCGTTGAGAACCACGGTCAGGTATTCACCTCTCACCGTGATCTTGAATGTGTTCCACTCGCCGATGTCCTTGTCGGCCAGGACGCGCGGCGTGACACCGGCCCGGACCTCAGGTGGCATGTTGGGGTTCATACGATATCCGTAGACCTCCCCCGATCCGACCGGCCAGCACCAGATATTGACCTGCGCTCCCCGGCCTCGGAACAGGATGCCCGAATCAGAGTCGGGTACGACAATCTGAATCTCATCCCCATTCTCATCACGTTTGTGCAGACCCGACGGAAGGATGATCGGGACACGAGGGTTCTTCCAGGGAGTTGCTGTGATACGCCAGTCGACGTAGAGCACAAAGTCTTTGTACTCCTTTTCGGTCCACAGATTCTTATCTTCCTTTGCCTCGCTCTCGGCGTCATAGTCAATGACACCGTCGATGATCTTCCAATGCCCACCATCTCCTACGGGGACCTTCCAGCCGGCGAACGATTTTCCATCAAAGATTGAAGCGAAACCATCGGGGGCCGTCTCTCCAAATAGTGTCCAACCGACCAACCCCAAAAGGGTTGCGACTACCAACAAGTTCTTCTTCATTCACAGCCTCACTTTCTTGTTTGTGCAACGATTGTGCTACAGGGACGGACAACCTGCAATCTACGGTCTAAGAGTTGAGCGCACTCGGACCCGCCAGGATGATCCGCTCTCCCGGCGTTGTTTCCCTTGAGATCACCTTCTCAAATGGGGGCACCGCGATTCTCAGTTTGCCACCCCTCTCAGACAGGATCTCGATCCGATCAACCTGTCCCTTACTCCTGGAAGCGGATACGAGGAAGGCTCCCTGCGCTCGAAGGGTTGAAAAGGCCACATCCTCC
The DNA here is from genome assembly GCA_020350445.1 of Acidobacteriota bacterium. Classification (GTDB taxonomy): domain Bacteria; phylum Acidobacteriota; class UBA6911; order RPQK01; family JAPXNP01. Next base: position 4,753,396 of record CP070717.1, read on the forward strand.
CACGCCTCGGGAATTGCCGGGAACACGAGGATCGTGTCGCCGTGACTTTGCAGCAGCATCTCCTGTATTCCTGCCGCCGCCGCGAAGTTTCCCTCCAATGTGAAAGGGCGGTAGGTAAAACGGCTGAAGCCCTCTCCCGACTGATCGCCGTTACAGTGAAAGCTGCTGCGCAAGGTGAAGGCCCGGGTGAAGATCTCGAGTGCCTCTTCAGCTTTCTCACCGTTTCGCGCTCGCGCCTGAAGATTGGCAAGCCACGAGAAGCTGTACCCTGTCCACCAGTCGCTCCCCAGGGTTTCGAGATTGTGCAGGCTCGAGGAGATAAGTCCGGCTTCTTCGCTTCCGTTGGACGGATCGATCATACCCAGGGGATGAATGGCCATGAGGTGTGAGAAATGCCGGTGTGAGGATTGCAGGGGATAGCCGGGTGCAACCAGGAGCCCTTCGTCGCCGGCAGCTAACTCGGGAAGCTCGGCAAGGACCTTCCGCCAACGGTGTTCTTCTTCGTTGAGGCCCAGTTCAGCGGCCAGTTCTGCCGCGGCCGCGAAGAGCCAGCGGGAAAGAGACACATCGTAGTTCGTCGCTTTGGGGAACCAGGCCGAGGGACGGTTATCGTTAATCTCAGGCGACGAACTCAGGGGGAAGGTACGTTTTCCGTGCTCGTCCTGTCCATCGGTGAAGGCCTCAAGAAAGATACTCGCCTCCTTCAGGTATGGATAAGCTCTCGAGGAAAGGAACTCGTGATCTTTGCTGTATTTCCAATGCCAGTAAAAATGCTGGGAAAGCCAGGCCGCCGTCGTTGCTGAGTGCGTGTATTGGCGCCAGCCCCCGATCTGCCTCCCCATCAAATCCGCCGTCATGGGGACATTGAGCCCCGGCATCTTGAAGAACCTCGAGGTCCAGTCGATGCCTTCCTGCCGCGTATCCCAGAGCCAGTCGAGGTAGGCCAGACCTTCCTCTAGATGGTTTCCGGTATAGCAGGGCCAGTAGCTCAGTTCGGTATTCAAGTCATGATGGTAGTCGCCCTTCCAGGGAGGCAGGCCGCCGTTGTCCGCTGTCCAGACCGCCTGCAGGCTGATTGGTGGCGCGCCCCGGCGGCTGGCCGACCCAAACTTGTACTGTTCCAGAAACCAAAGCCGCTCGAGCTGGGGATTGGGGAGCGCTACCGAGGAAGCCTTCCAGAAGCGTGACCACCATTCGGAATGGCTGAAATGAAGTGCGTCCCACCCCTGTTCTAACGCTGCGCTAACTCGATTCCGGACCATGACCTGGGGATTGGGACTTTCAAAGGTCGAGGCAATGCTCCAAGCGGCAAGCCAGCCGGCATCCACCCGCCTCCACCCGACTTCCACCGCGAACTGGAAACCCTCGGCCCCCTCCTGGAAGAACGCGATTCGCTCCGATTCCTGGACGAACTGGGGAGCAGGGTATCCAAGTTGGGCCAAATCGCCGGCGTCGATCCCACCTGAAGCGGGTCGTTCGACCTCACCGGCAAAATCAGGAGCTACCAACCGGATCTCCGGCTGATTGTTGGAGCGGATAAGACCGACAGGTCGAGTCGCATGGATGAAGGTATCCAGATAGGTTCCCTCTTCCAGTTCCACCCGCGCGACTGCGTCAATGAGCCTGAGTTCCGCTGCCTTGAAGCTTGGCTCTGCTTTCCCAAAGAGGAGTTCAATCCTCCCGGCAGGGATCTTTGTCGGCGCCGGGCGGTTGTAAGGCTGTTCGTAGACCCTAAGCTGGTCTTCGATGTTTCCCTCCTCATGCCAGCGGCGCATGGTTTCGAAATCGTATTCATCGGAGTAGAATTCGGGAACCTTGCGCAGATCCCAGAGATCAGCCCGATCAAGGGAGAGATGAAGGGGTGCTCCGTCTCCCCAGAGGAGAGTGCCAACCATCCCGTTTCCTAAAGGGATCGCTTCGTCCCAGGTTTCAGAAGGCGTGTCGAAGTGAAGGCTGTCTTCCACACCAGGAAGGTTAGGTGAGATCAGGATAGAGGGACGACAGGCCGGTGAAATCGCCAGCAGACCAGCCGCCAGAAAGAGAAGGCTCCGGCTGCTGAAACCTACTGCCGGCCAGTTCCGGAAAATCAAAACCCGGTCGAAGAATGAGTCGCGCTTCCAAATCATGGAAGCAATTTATTGCGGCGAGCAGATACGCGCAAGTGCTCGACCCTGGTGGTTGCCGCGGCTATGGCCAGCCAGCAGCCCGTTGGCCAGAATCGGAAGAGGGTGACGCAGCCCAACACCAGCCGAGCTGCGCCTGAAGAAAGGACAGCACCCGTTAGCCAGAACGCTGAGGGTGCATTGGCGGGAGTTCCTCACTCCTTTTCAACATGTACCTTGACCGGTTCGAGAACACCGTGAGCCCGCTTGGCCGCCTCGAGCTCGGGTGAGGCGAGTGCAGCCTCCATTCCCGCCAGATCGTGAACGTCTACGCCCACGGCAACCTCGTCGCCGCCATCAGCGCCGAGATAATCGACGACGTTCGATCCCCATGATGCAAACGCCGCGACACGCTCCGAATGTTTGCTCGCCCAATGATCACGATCGTTGACTCGATGTGAGAATATGACTCTTGGCATGGTTCCTCCTTCTAGAACTGAATTATGTTTTGCAGGTTGCTTGGAATTAATTCAAAAGTAAACCACAATAAGCAATTAAATTCCAGTGTTAACCAGAGCCCTTGTTTCTCCCCGGAACAGCTCACCACGAACCTGTTTAGTGTCAGCGATAAGGGGACCCAGCCAAGGCCTTACTAACCGACATTTTGCTTTGATCCTACGGCCTTTGCTAGATTTGCTGGTATGCTCATGTCGTTTGTATTCGGATTCCTTTCGTCATTGATACTCTTCCAGCCGGTAACTACTCAGTCTGTGGCAGACGTTGTGAGCGAATCCCGCCTTTCCGAAAGGCTGAGCGAACTGGGTCAATACGGGGCCCTTTCAGATGGCGGGGTGACCCGTCAGGCTTTCAGCGATGAAGATGTAGCAGCTCGTGACTACATTCGAAGCTTGATGCAGCAGAGTGGGCTCTCAGTCCGCCTCGATGCCGCAGCCAATCTGATCGGCCGAAGACCTGGGACCAGTGAAGGCCTTCCTGCCATTGCCCTTGGATCCCACATCGATACGGTTCCCGAAGCGGGTCTTTACGACGGACCTGTGGGTGTAATCGGTGCACTTGAAGTCATCGAAGTAATGAACGCGTTGAATCTTGAGACACGCCACCCAATTGAGGTGATCGTTTTCACAGACGAAGAAGGTTCAATGGTCGGCAGTCGTGCAATGGGAGGAAAGGTTGACGCCGGCATCCTCGAAACCAGAGTCCAGTCGGGATTTACAGTTAAAGAAGGGTTGATGAGACTTGGAGGTACCGCCGAAGCACTCTCTTCAGCAGCTCTCAGCCCCAACCAGACGAAAGCCTTTCTGGAGCTCCACGTCGAACAGGGCGGAGTCCTCGAAAACGCTGGCGCCACGATTGGGATTGTTGAAGGAATCGTGGGTATTCGTTGGTGGGACGTTACCGTTCAAGGTGTGGCCAATCACGCGGGCACAACACCAATGAAGGGAAGACGGGATGCTCTTGTAGCGGCATCGCGATTCGTATTGGCTGTTCAGGCGGCCGCACTAGACACTCCGGGCCGGCAGGTGGCAACGGTGGGCAGAATCCGGGCGGAACCGGGCGCACCGAATGTGATTCCTGGAAAGGTTACGATGAGCCTCGAAATCCGCGATCTGGACGAAGCGAAGATTGGCGCCATCTTCAAGGACCTTCAGAAAGCCGCTGCTCATATCGAAGAGGAAACAGAAACCACGTTTGAGTTTTCGCCGATTGATGCGGACACTCGGGCGGCATTCACCGACCGTAAGGTCCGAGAGTTTCTCGAAACAGTGGCGCGCGGTCTCTCCGTCGACTATCTCAGTATGCCTAGCGGTGCAGGTCACGATAGCCAAAACCTGGCTGATCGAGTTCCAATTGGGATGATTTTCATTCCAAGCAGAGGAGGAATCAGTCACTCGCCAAATGAATTCAGTAAGACGTCTGACATTAAGACCGGTGTGACCATGTTGGCGGAAAGCGTCCTACTTCTCGACAGGGAGGACTGGTAGTCCTTTTTCAATGAGCAAGGAAGACTGTCTATGAACCCTGAAGCGAATCTGGAATCGACAATCCTGCGGCTGAAGATGATCCTCATCTCAAAACTCCACGTCTCCAAAACAACCGTTGAACAGAGCGACCCTGACCAACCCCTGGTAGGACGCGGAATCGGCCTCGATTCGATGGAGACGCTGACTCTGATCGCCGGAATTGAGGAGGAGTTTGGGATCTCCGTCCCAGACGAGGATCTTCGGATCAGCCTCTTCACGGATCTCAGGACTCTCGGCACCTACATCATGAGCAAGTTGGCTGCGACGGAGTGAACAACATAATGAAAGACAAATCCAGGATTCCCACTAACCTGTTTGAAGCATTCTCCCTTACCGCAGCGGAAGGCTCCACACGAACGGCTGTTATCGATGGGGAGCCCATCTCCTACAAGCAGTTGAATCGACTGGTCCAGACTGCTTCACTCGAGATTCGACGACGCGGAGTCGGCAGGGGCGATCGAGTCGCGATCTTGATGCCGAACTCTCTCGAGTTTGTCGTTGCCTACTTTGCAATCCTGGGGGCGGGGGCGGTGGTCGTTCCCTTGAATGAACAGTATCAACTGAACGAGATCCTCTTCGCAGTAGATGAGTCGCAGGTCAAGTTGATCATCACTGAGGCCGGGAACCTGAGTCTCTGTCAGGAAGTGGTGCATTTGTCTGCCTGCAAACCGGGCGTGGTGACCACCGCGGAGACAGGTGGCTTGAATCGGTCTGCCGATACTGAGGCAGGCTTTTCACCGATCACGATGGAAGCCGACGCGCCCGTTATGATCCAGTTCTCGTCAGGTTCAACGGGGGCACCGAAGAGGATTGCCAGGACTCATGCAAACCTGCTCTTCGAACTCGACAGCCTGAGAAAGACTCTTTCGATCCGAAAGGAGGACAGGTTCCTGGGAGTGGCACCGTTTTCGCATGTTAACGGCCTGGTTCGAACGATGCTGCTTTCGATGACGAGCGGGGCTACACTGGTTCCCCTGAGGAAGTTCGAGAGACAGCGTGCCGTTCGGGCCCTCGTTGATGAGCGGATTTCTGTGTTTATCGCGGTGCCGTTCATGTTCAGCGTCCTCGCCCAGATGAGATTGTCCGGGAGGCCCGATTTCTCCGCTCTACGGCTCTGCATCTCGGCGAGCGCTCCCATGCCTGAAAACCTCAACAGGGACTTCGCTGCAAAGTTCGGGCTCTACGTCCGGCAGTTGTATGGTTCGACCGAGACCGGTTCGATCAGTGCCAACCTCGAGTACGATCCTGAACCGTCCCTCCGAGCAGTGGGAAAGCCGGTCCAGGGAGTTGAAGTGTCGGTTTACCTGGACGATGGCAGCCTGGCGGCCCCGGGCGAAATGGGAGAATTCGGGGTCCGTAGCCCTGGCGTTGTCGGGGGCTATCTCGATTTGCCGGAGCTCAATCGGGTGACGTTTCGAGAGGGGTACTTCTTGACTGGCGATCTGGGCAGGAAGGAAGAAGATGGGACACTTTTTCTATTGGGCCGCAAGAAATTCTTCATTAACAAGGGGGGCTACAAAATCAACCCAGCCGAAATAGAGGAGGTTCTCGAAACTTATCCTGCGGTGGCTGAGGTTGCTGTGATCGGTGTCCCCACACCACTTGGGGACGAAAAGGTCAAAGCGGTGGTGATCTGCAGGACCCCCTGCCAGGAGGTGGAATTGATTGACCACTGCCGCGGCAAGATTGCTGATTTTAAGATTCCGAGCGTCATCGAATTCAGGGATGAGTTACCGAAAACAGCGACGGGGAAAATCCGAAAGAAGATGCTGCTGGACTGAAGATGCAAGTTGCGAAATCCGTGATTCTTCTGACGGCCCCAATCTTGCTCGAAGGGGTGTACTACACGAAGAGCCCAGCCGTCAGAGAATGGGCCGTTTCCCTGCTTGCCCGAACCGCCTATCTGGCCTCTGTTCCGAAGCGCCGACGCAATGAAAGGGCATTGAGAAGCTATTTCCAGGGTCGCTTGAGTGATGCCGAGATCCGGCAGACCAATCTCGCGCATTTCAAAACGTTCTGGAGGGATGTGGTTGAAACGATCCGCTTTGAATCGGAGACAGCCTCATTGCGGAGGGTTGAGATCGCAGGACTGGATCATCTGGAAAATGCTCTCGCAGAAGGACGGGGTTGTATCCTCTGGGAAAGCAACTCGTTCGGTAGACGGAACCTTGCGAAACAGGTCCTCGCCCTCCATGGATACCAGTTGGAACAAGTACATCTCAAGGGGCACCTGCTGGGCCTCGGCAGTAGCCTGCCTGTTCCCCGCTGGGTTTCACAGTTCGCGAGCCGATTCCTGCTCAAGTGGGAGTACCAATTCATCAGCAAACTGCACGAGATCCCTCTCGACGGGTCACTTGCCTATTTGAGGGGAATGTCGAAGAGCCTGGCGCGGAATCAGATCATTTGCTCTGCAGGGGATGGAAGCCACGGACAGAGGAGGATCGAATTTGGTTTTCTGGGTGGAGTGCTGCACATCTCGACAGGGATGCTTTCTCTCTCCGCTACGTCAGGCGCCCCGATCATCCCGATCTTCTGCTACTCAAAAGGGAGCAACGAATACCGAGTGGAGCTGAGCGATCCGATTCGACTGAGTGGCCGAGAGGATCGTGAGGCGGAATACTATCGAGCGGCCGGGGAATACACCCGGGCGCTGGAGGAGAGGTCGCTGAGCTATCCGAATCAGCGGTTCGTCTGGCCATCGCCGGCCGGAGACTCTCAGCCCTCGGCCGAGTGAGAGAGGTAGGCATTCAAGACCTGCTTCAGGGTTTTAGAATCCTGCCCCCGTAAAGCTCCGAAGGGGATCGTGATGACCCTTTTGTGATCGGTCCGCGCATCATGCTGAGCGGTTTCGCGATGGACCAGGAAAAGCCTCTCCAAACCGGGCAGCAGGAGGCCTCTGACTGCACGGGCTTTTTCAGTAGGAATCCTTGTGTCCGTCACGGACAGGGCCGACAAACGTCCCGCCAGAGTGAAGATGAACCCGGTCTTTGCCAGGAACTGAAAGACCGGCTCATTCAGAGAGTCCCAGCGCATGAAGTAATCCGCCCGTCGATAGGGACTGTAGGTGATTCGAACTCCCCAATTCTTCTTGTACCGGAAGAGTCCGTTCTGAAGTTGGGCCGGAGCCAGGCCGAAAGAAGCCTCTGAGCATCCCAATGCTTCGGCCCGGCGAACGAAGGCCTCGTTGAGGAGGCTGGTTCCTCCTGCGTGAAGAATGGAGGAGGATTCATTGGTTTCACCAAAGACTAGAGATTCGAACGTATGCCCCGCTCGTCTACAAAGCAATCCCGCTCGGCTTCTCCCCTTGTCCAGCAGTTGGACCAGTCCTCCAAATCGAAACACTCTGCGAAGTCTGTGAAGGCCGTAGTAGGATGCGTCGGGACCGAAGCGTCTGGTAACAAAAGGCACGTGCATGTGGGTGAAGAAATGCTCAAACTCAGCAGGTTCTTCAGTCCACTGAGTCAGCCAGGGCTCTCTGGAAGCCTGCCTAAGCTCGCGCCTGAGGGAACCGCTTCGTGGAACGGCCTGGGAAAGCCTGGACAGGGGCAAGTTGCACATGATGTGGGTCGGGG
>CP070717.1:4761211-4765934 GCA_020350445.1 Acidobacteriota bacterium
AGTCAAGGTTGACACTCTGCCCAAGGAAAGCACGGTAAGCAAATCCTGCGTGGACTCGGTCTGGCGGATAATGGCAGGGCCTATCTAGCGAGAGAAAAAACTCACTGTCATAGGTTTCAGTCAACGCATCGGAAAAGAGTGGCCCGAAGAAGACTCTGCGGGGGAACACCGCGGCGAAGAGATAGCGGATCCATTCCGCAAACATGAATAAGTACCATGCCGGCCAACACCCCCTCAGGTTAGGCCATTTGGCGTGTCAAATACTCAGAGATCTCTGCGCGACCCCAGGGAAGCCTGCTCCTACCTCACTCGATCTCTCGGATGTAGATCCGGCGGTACTGGACCGGGTCGCTGTGGCCGGCGAATCCGAAGAAACCAGATGTCCGGTCCTTGCCGGGATGGGGCCGGTCGCCCATGAACTCAGTCACCGTCGCGACGTCGGCATCCAGGATTACCGTTCCATTCAATTCAACCTGGATGCGCGAGCCAAGCACTGTGACTTCCTGGTAGTTCCACTCCCCGACCGGACGGAGATAGCCCTTTTCGGCTGCGATCATCCCGTAAACCGATCCGTGGAACTGGCGGTCATCAATTTCCGCGTAGCGCTCGGCCGTATTGTCCAGGACCTGCAGTTCGGTCATGCCCTCGTAGGCAGTGTTCCCCGTACCCGGGTAGCGAATGGCCAGGCCATTGTTACCGCCGGGGGGCAGCTTGAACTCGAGGCGGACGGAAAAGTCACGGAGGTCCCGATTGAAGTAGATCGTACCGCCCTTCCCTGTCTTGCACTGGACGGTTCCATCGACTACCTGGTAGTTATCCAGGGGACCAGCCCAACCCTCCAAAGTACGCCCATCGAAGATAGAGGTATAGCCGGACGCCGTTCGTTCGGCCAGATACTGATTCGCCTCATCGGATCCGATTTGCCTCAGGAAGATGTTCCGCCAGCGGATCTCTCCGCCGTGCGTCTGTAGCTGAATGTAACCGTTGCGCCGTAGCGGCTTACTGCGGTCCCAGTAGTTTTCCATTCGGGCAAAGTCGACGACCAGTTGACCGTTCAGATAGACCGTCGTTCGCTCGCCCACCTGGATGATCCTCAACTGGTTCCATTCACCAAAGGGTTTGTCGGCCAAAACCAGCGGTTCTTTTCCGGGAGATCCCGGGCTGTTATTGAAGAGCCCTCCGGATCCCTTGTCCGCTCCCCGATCCCACTTGCCGCCCTCCTCCGTGTAGTCCCAGATCTGGATCTGAGGTGTCGTGCGAAGGTAGATACCCGAGTCGGCCTTGGCCACGGTCTTATACTCAATCAGCAACTCGATATCGCCATACTCCTGATCCGTTGTCAGATAGGGACCTTGTCCATCATTGACGATCGCTCCGTTCTCGACATGCCAGTGTTTCAGGAGTTCTTCCATATCGGCTGCCCGCTTCGCCCGCCGTTCCTGACCGCTCGTCTCTTCCAACTGACGGGGATCGAAGTGCCCCATCCCATGCCAGCCTGTCAGGTCGGTCCCGTTGAACAGGCTCTTGAATCCCTCCGGCGGCTCGTTCAGCGACTCGGAAAACTTCGTAACAGCCGGGTGAATAATCTCCGAACGTCCCTCGAGATGCTTTTGGATTTCCAGATGAGCGACACCTTCTTGGAGCCATTCGGGCGCCGGTTGCCCTCTTAGATGATGATCGAAAAACTCCCGCATCCGAACCGTATAATCCTTCCGGTTCTCCATCTTGGCCAGGCCATGGTTCTCCCCCTTGTACTGCAGCATCACGACGGGCTTATCAAGACGCCTCAAGGTGTTGAAATACTCGATACCCTGATTCCAATCGACAGCCCCGTCCTTGTCATTGTGGAGGATCATCAGGGGCGTGTTGACCTGAGAGGAGAAGTAAACCGGTGAGTTCCGGACGTAAGCTTCAGTCTGGTCCCAGTAACCTCCTCGAAACCTCCCCTGGCTGCTCTCGAAAATCGGTTGATTGGGAGATCCTGTATTCCAGTAAACCGAGCTGTACATGCTGATCAGGTTGGTCAGTGGAGCACCTGCGACAGCTGCCTTGAAGGCATCGGTCTGGGTGATCAGGAACGAGGTCTGGTACCCTCCCCAGGAGTGCCCTTGAAGACCGACCTTCTCGGCATCGACGATTCCAGTTTCGATTGCGGCTTTCAGCGCAGGCAGGACACACCAGACCGCCGACATCCCCGGGTCATCTACGCGGTAAGTGATATCCGGCATCAGGACCGCGTATCCGTTGCTGGTGTAGACCGATTTGTTGAATCCGTAGGCCGAAGGGGCAGAATATCGATTGAGATTCTGGGAAAGGTCCTCGTAGATGTACACCACCGTGGGATAGCTCTTTCCCTCCTCGTAATGAGCGGGCAAGTAAAGTGCCGCCTGCAGCCTGTCCCCTTTGTCACTCTGATAATCAATCAGCCGCGACCCGGACGACCATGAAAAATCCTCCTGCTGAGGATTCGCATCTGTAATCTGACTTGAATCAGCCAGACCGGCTCCTGCAACCCTGAAGTTGGGAAACTCTTCAAGCGTTGAGCGGGTAAACAGATAGAGATCCGCGTCACGGGCCTTCAGCAGGTCAGAATAACTTCCATCATCCCAAAGCAGCATCTGGGTTTGTCCTTGCCCTGGCTCCAAACGAGCAATTCCCGACTTCTTGGTCCACTCCCCATAGGCTCCGAAGTAAACCGGCTTGGACAAATCAATCCCCTTCTCCTCCGGATCGAGTCGAAACCGTCTCTGATAACGGATCTGATCCGATTTGCCATTGGCCGTGAGATTGGAGGCCCGGCCGCCGTGAACCGGAACGTTCCAGACATCCCAATTATCGTAGAGGAGAACAGAGATCCCGTCCTTCACCCACCCTACGGGCCGAACGGGCGGATCTACAACATTGTGGTCATCCTCCTCATCGATAAAGCTGGTCGAAACCCCTTCAGTAATTCGATAGGTCAATCCGGTGGCCATCTCATAGGTTGAATAGTGGCCGTCCGAATAGAAGAGCAGATGGGAACCCTCCGGTGAAGGACCGAAGAACCAGCGGCACTTCTCCAGAGCCAATCTTCTTTCGCCTGTCGTCAGATCAAAGGTATAGATGTCCTGGAAGCGCCGGCCGTCCAGATTGCCTTGGCGCTCATACTGGCGATCATCCATCCCGATGGCCCAACGATGCTTCGGAGAAGGTTCGACGTCACGAACTTCGTCGTCAGCCAGCCGGATGAACTTCTTCTCGCCAACTCGAAAGATAGAGAGATAGCTGAAGTTCTTGTCTCGCCGCTCCTGAACCTGCTGCTTCGACTGCAGCCGCTTGTCCTGCCAGTGCCAAATCACCAGGCCTGGGATCTCCTCCTCTCCTGAGTCATCTCCGCTGGCCGACTTGTTGCCTCCATTACTGCCCCTCTTTTTCTCCTTCGGCTTCAGTTCCCGAATTCCGAACAGAATGCCATCCAGGTCATCGGTCCAGAGCGGATCTCGGTCAGGGCTGATGGTCATGCCTTGAGGGAAATCCTGGTCATTTTTGGGATCGTACTCGGCCACCTCCGGATCAGCCGAGTCCAGACTCTTGAACCCAAGAAGGCTGTAGAGAAGCTCCTCGTAGTCTTCATCTTCAACACCCTTGAGAACCGCCAGGCCATCTCCGTCTTCGTTCCAGGCCAGTCTCTCGTAGCGAACCCTGTCGCTGTCTAGCGATCGCACGACACCGCTGTCGAGTACCCGCACAAAGACTCCATTGCCCACCTGATCTTCGGCATCGATTGTCCAGGCCAGCCAGCGCCCGTACTTGTCGAATTCGTATTCGGCCACATTTCCGATGTTCCACTCCCGTCCTGATTCGAGCTCGCGGACTATGAGATCGCGACCGCGTGCCTTGCCTTGCTCGTCTCCATTTACGTTCCCATTCCCTGCTCCACTGTTACGTTCCTCGGCTCCAAAACGGTGGAGGGCCAGCCACTTCGGATTCCTACCTGAGAATGAGAAATCCTCGACCTCCTCGAAGTCGGTCTTCTCCCCTGTTGCAAGATCGACCAGAGCAACTGTACTGCGCACACTTTTCCTGCCCTGCTTCAACTTCCTCGCCTCTTCGCGGGTCGGATAGACAAAGAATGCCAGCCACCGGCTATCGTCTGAAATGGCGACTTTCCCATCGGAGGATTCACCGGCCGGAAAGATAAAGCTCTTCTCAGCCCGGGTCTGGCGAACGACGACCTGCGCATCGCCTTCTCCCGGCACCAGGCGATAGGCAAACCACTCGCCGTCATTGGAAACAACCTCAGACCGGATACTTTGCCAACCCAGGACGTCGGCCAGCTCCAGGGGCCGCTGATCGTTGCTTTGGGCAGCGGCACTGCCCGAGGTAAGAAGTAAGAAGAAAAAGGTAAGAACGGGGATTCTGGTCTTCATCTCTGGTATTACCCTTCTGTTTCAAGAGGACCTCACTCGGACGACTGGATCAACTCCTGAACCCGGCATCCTATCCTCTAGAATTGTTAGAGCTTAATAGGGTCGTTCAATCGGCACAGCAAAGCAAGACGGTCGTAACGATACACTCCTGCGAGCTGGTCTACGCCAGATCCGCTGAGGCTCTCGGTTCTGCAGAGACTCGACCTGGTGAACCATCACCGTCAACCTGGCCAGGAGTAAACAATACGGATTGATGCCGATAGTCGCCCGTAGCGATGTAGTGCGGGCCTGACCCTGTTGCTTTGTAAGTCAAG
>CP070717.1:4766034-4775768 GCA_020350445.1 Acidobacteriota bacterium
CATTTCCCGGATGTCGGACGGCTTCTGGCACTCGGCCCGCAGGGTACAGCCCACTGCTTGAGCGTGACCTCCGTACTTCTCGAAGCTTCCGGCTACCTGGTCCAATGCTTCCAACAGATGGAACCCCGGTATACTTCGGCCGGATCCCTGGGAACGACGCTTCCCCAGTGAAATAACGAGTGTCGGACGATAATACTTCTCAACCAGGCGGGCAGCGACGTTGCCAATTACACCGCGATGCCATCCCTCGCCGGTCACCAGCAGGAAGTTCCGATCCAGTATCCCCGGCTCCTGGTGGACCATCTCTTCAACTTCCCTGAGGATTCGGTCCTCCTCCTGCCTTCGTGCCCGGTTACTGCGATTCATCTCATCGACGATTTCAACAGCTGCCGCAGGATCGCGGGAGGAAAACAGGTCGACCACCTCTCCGCCTCCACCCATCCGGGTAAAGGCATTGATACGAGGCGCGATTCTGAATCCAATGTCGACATGGGTCACCTCCGCTCCAACCCCTGATCCGGCCAATAAGGTCTGCAGACCCAGATTCTTCGGGTCAGACAGCGCTTCGAGTCCATGTTTTACAATGACCCGGTTCTCACCTCTGAGCGGAACCATATCGGCTACGGTCCCGATGGCTACCACCTTCAGGAAATGGGGAATGACCTCGGAGCGACCTTCTCGTTCAAACAGCGCCTGCACCAGCTTGAGTACCACACCGACAGCAGCCAGGTCCTTCTCGGGATAATGGCAGCCGGGCTGTTTCGGGTTGAGAATCGCGTACGCATCGGGCAGTTCATCAGCCGGGAGATGATGATCGGTCACAATCAGATCGAGGCCCAGTGTCTTCGCATACTCGCAGACCTCGAAATCGCGGATTCCTGAATCCACGGAGATGACCAGCTTCACGCCACGGTCGAAGGCATCTCGTATCACCTTCTTCTTCATCCCGTACCCGTCTTCGAGTCGCATCGGGATGTGGTACTCCACCTGACCGCCCAACATTTCAAGCGCCCGGCGAAGCACAACAGTTGACGTGATGCCGTCAACATCGTAATCGCCATAAACCAGGATTGGCTCTCTGCGTCCGATCGCCTCGGTCACCCGCGCCAGCACCTGATCCATTCCCTTCATCAGGTGGGGGTCATGGAGACTCGAAAGATCCGGCTCGAGGAACTCCATGGCTTCATCGGGCTCATCGACTCCACGGTTGACCAAAAGTTTGGCCAGGAGCCTGGAAATGCCCAATTCCAAAACCAGATTCTCGACCTTCTCAGCGGAAGGATTGTGAGGAACCCAAACGACATTCACGGTCAAGATCCTAACAACCGAGGCTGACTGCCGGCCTCGCCTCCTTGCTTCACTTCAGGAGCATGAATTAGAATCCATATTCTCCAAACAGAATACTCCTCATGCACAGGGACGCTATGAATTTACTCCACTATTACCGAACCCCGGGATTCTCAGCCGAAGAACGCCAGCATCTGCTGCATCGCAGCCAGCGAAGCGTTACACGTTCGATCGCTTCCATCGAAACTGAGTACTGCTTCAATGTGGAACTCTCAGGTCCACTCAGCGACTCGGAGGAACAGCTGCTGCAATGGCTCCTCGCAGAAACATTTGAACCTGCTGGCTTTGCCCGCTATTCGCAACTTCCCCAGGGACTCATTATCGAGGTGGGCCCGAGGCTGAGTTTCAATACGGCCTGGTGTACCAATGCGGTCTCCATCTTTCATGCCTGCGGTCTCAGGAAGGTCACCCGAATCGAACGCTCGCGCCGCTACCTGATCCGGGGCCCCAAGCAGTGGACCAGCACGGAGCAGAGCCGGTTTCTTGAACTCATTCATGACCGGATGACCGAATGCGTCTATCCCGAACCGTTGCAGTCCTTCGACCCCGGTGTAACACCTGAACCCGTCGTCGAGGTACCGGTGATGGAAGAGGGCCGTGCAGCACTCGAAGAAATCAACCGCAAAGCCGGTCTCGCCTTCGACGAATGGGACCTCGAGTACTACACCGATCTGTTTCGGAACAAGGTCGGGCGAAATCCCACCAACGTAGAGTGTTTTGACATCGCCCAATCCAACAGCGAACACTCCAGGCACTGGTTCTTCAAAGGCCAGCTGATTATTGACGGCCAGAAGATCCCGCAGCACCTGATCGAGCTCCTACAGCAGCCGCTGGCGGCCAACCCCAACAACAGCACCATCGCATTCCGAGACAATTCGAGTGCGATTCGAGGATATCCGGTTGAAACGATTGTCCCTTCCCAACCGGGTCATCCGGGACCGTTCGAGCTCAAGAAGGTGGATTATGATGTCACCTTTACCGCGGAAACCCACAACTTTCCCTCCGGCGTCGCCCCTTTCCCAGGAGCGGAAACGGGGACGGGCGGACGGATCCGGGATGTGCACGCGACGGGTAGTGGCTCCCTCGTCGTCGCCGGCACAGCTGCCTACTGTGTTGGAAATCTGAACATTCCGGGATACCGGCAGCCCTGGGAAGACCGGGAATTCGAGTACCCGGGCAACCTGGCCTCACCTCTGCAGATCGAAATCGAAGCCAGCAACGGTGCCTCCGACTACGGAAACAAGTTTGGTGAACCCCTGATCCAGGGATTTACCCGTTCCTTCGGTCTCCGCCTGCCCAATGGAGAGAGACGGGAGTGGATCAAGCCGATCATGTTCAGCGGGGGTATTGGCCAGATGGATGCCTCCCATACGGAGAAGGGTGAACCCGAAGTCTCCATGTGGGTGGTCAAGATCGGAGGTCCCGCCTATCGAATTGGAATGGGTGGCGGCGCGGCCTCGAGTATGGTCCAGGGGGAGAACGTCGCCGAACTCGATTTCAACGCAGTCCAGCGTGGCGACGCCGAGATGGAGCAGAAGGCCAATCGTGTCATCCGGGCCTGCGTCGAACTTGGAGAGCTCAATCCCATTGTCAGTATTCATGACCAGGGTGCCGGCGGTAACTGCAACGTCCTTAAGGAAATCGTCAGCCCGGCAGGCGCCCAGATCAATGTCCGAGATATTCCCCTGGGGGATCAGACCCTCTCGGTTTTGGAGATCTGGGGGGCGGAATATCAGGAGCAGGACGCATTGCTCCTGCGACCCGAACACGAGCCCCTTTTCCGGGCCCTCTGCGAACGTGAGAAGGTCACCGCTGCGTTTGTCGGCCGGATCACGGGAGATGGAAAGATCGTCCTGTTCGATTCTCTCGACAACTCGACCCCGGTCAATCTGGAACTCGAACATGTCCTCGGAAAGATGCCGCAGAAGACGTTCGAGAGTCAGCGGATCAAACCGGAAAGCGAACCGCTCAAGCTCGATCCCGACCTAACTGTTATGGAAGCCCTCGAGCGCGTTCTGCGACAGCTGTCGGTGGGATCGAAACGGTTCCTGACAAACAAAGTCGACCGCAGCGTCACCGGCCTGATCGCTCGTCAACAGTGTGCCGGACCCCTGCAGTTAACGGTCTCGGACGTCGCTGTTATCGCCCAGAGTCACTTTGCGACGACCGGGGCGGCGACCGCCATCGGTGAACAGCCGGTCATCGGACTGCTCGATCCGAAGGCGATGGCACGCATGACCCTCGCTGAGTCCCTGACCAACCTTGTCTGGGCACAGGTCAGTGCCCTGCAGGACGTCAAATGTTCGGGCAACTGGATGTGGGCCGCCAAACTCCCGGGCGAAGGCGCTGCAATTTACGATGCGGCCGTCGCTCTCAAAGACAGCCTGCTCGAGTTCGGCATTGGAATCGACGGCGGGAAGGACAGCCTTTCAATGGCAGCCCTGGCCCCCGGAGAGCAGGGTCAGGAGACCGTCAAGGCGCCGGGCACGCTCGTTATCTCCTCTTACGTCACCTGCCCCGATGTGACAAAGACGGTTACGCCTGACATCAAGTTTCCCGGAGACAGCGAGATTCTCCTGATCGATCTCGGCTGTGGCCGGAATCGACTCGGCGGATCGGTGCTCGCGCATGCCTTTGGCCAGATTGGTGAAACACCGCCGGATCTCGATGACCACGATCTGTTCCGCCGCGCTTTCAACGCCGTTCAGAAGCTGATTCGAAAACAGCTGATCTCTGCCGGTCATGACCGGTCGGACGGCGGCCTGATCACGGCGCTTCTCGAGATGGCATTCGCCGGAAACTGTGGGCTGGAAATCGACCTTCCGGGTCCCGCGGGACAGGATATGCTGGCCCAGCTCTTCGCCGAAGAACTGGGGCTGGTCCTTGAAGTGACCCGCAGTGCACGTGATGAGGTCGAGAAGGTACTCAATCAGTTTGACGTTCCCTTCACCGTGGTCGCTTCCACTTGGGAAGAACCGGATATCGCGGTTCGTATCGGAGGCGAACTCGTCCTCAAGGAAGATACCCGTCGACTCAGGGACCACTGGGAGGAAACCAGCTACCAGCTCGACCGGCTTCAGGCAAACCCAGACTGTGTTGATGAGGAGTGGGCTGGCCTGAAGAATCGTCAGATTCCACCCTACAACGTCACGTTTGAGCCCGAACCGACAGCCCCGGCAATCCTCGCGAAAGAGGACAAACTCCCCGTGGCAATCATCCGGGAAGAGGGCAGCAACGGCGATCGAGAGATGACGTCGGCTTTCTACTCAGCAGGCTTTGAGACCTGGGATGTGACCATGTCTGATCTGCTCGCGAGAAGAGTCACGCTGGACCGGTTTCGCGGGGCGGTTTTCGTCGGTGGCTTCAGCTACGCCGATGTCCTCGACTCGGCGAAGGGGTGGGCCGGGGTCATACGGTTCAATCCCAACCTCTGGGATCAGTTCGAAGCGTTCTATGAGAGACCAGACACATTCTCGCTTGGAATCTGTAACGGCTGCCAGTTGTTGGCCTTGCTCGGCTGGGTTCCCTGGAGAGGCATCACGGATGCTGAGAGTCCCCGCTTCATCCACAACCGGTCGGGCCGCTTCGAGTCACGCTTCTCGACCTTGACGATCAAGCCGAGTCCTTCGATCATGCTCCGGGGCATGGAAGGCTCGAGTCTCGGGGTCTGGGTTGCTCATGGCGAAGGCCAGGCGTTCTTCACAGAGTCCTCGATTCTCGAACGTGTCCGCAGCGAAGGTCTCGCCCCGGTCCGGTATGTGAATGACCTCAACCAGGTTACCGAAGAGTATCCGTTCAACCCAAATGGTTCTCCAGTCGGAATCGCCGGACTCTGCTCACCCGATGGCCGGCATCTCGCGATGATGCCCCATCCGGAACGCGCCTTCCTCAAGTGGCAGTGGGGCTGGATGCCCGAGATCTGGAAGGATGAACTGAAGGCTTCTCCCTGGTTGCGAATGTTCCAGAATGCCCGTACCTGGTGCGAACAGAGCTAAGCATCGACGTCGGGCTGAATCTGAACGGTCGTTGCTGACCCGGTCAATCGGCAAGTCCAATCAGTTCCAGAGCACTTTCGAATCGGGCATCGCTTCGAAGCGGGTCAAAGACCGGGTCTACCTCGAGATAGACGAGATACTCCGAGCGATCCTCGATCGCCTTGTCCAGCCATTCGAAGGCCTCGTCTCGACGTCCGAGAACCGTGTGCAGGACTGCCATATAGAAGGGGGACAGGTATTTGGACTCGCTCTCCAGTCGGATCTGTTCCAGGGCCTGGTTCAGTCTCTCCGTTCGACCCGAGATCCCCGAATCGAAAGCATCGAAGATCTCGCTCCACTCCGGCCCCAACTGTAAGCCCTGCCTGAACTGGAACAGCGCTTCCTCGGGTTGCCGTAACTGAAGCAGTGCGAGTCCCGCGGCGAGGTGCCCCGGGGCAAATCCTTCTTCCAGGAGGAAGACCTGCCGGTACTGGTTCATCGCCTCCACATAATCTCGCTGGTAGTAGCTGATGCGGCCCAGAGCAGTGATCACAACCGGAGAATGAGGCTCGAGACTCTTGGCCCGGGAAATCATTGCGTGTGCTGTCTCGAGATCTCCCATAGCCGCGTAATACAGTCCAAACCAGTGCAGCCCGGTCGGCAGATCCGGGTCGCTTTCAAGACTCTGCGACATCAGCTCATAGGCCCCAGCGAAATCCCAATCGTAGGAAAGCTTGACCATCGCAAGCGCCAGCAGCGCTTCAGGCAGGTTGGGATTCTCGTTTAATGCAGTCTGAGCGGCTGAGCGGGCCAGGGGCATGACATCCCGGGGACGATGATTCTCGTAAGCCACCTGCATGAGATAAGCATGGGAGAGGTACGCATTGGCCAGGGCATTTCCGGGCGCCAGCTCGAGCGTCTGCTTCAGGTAGTCGACCGCAAGGTCTGTCCTCTCACGCTTTCTGAGCAGGTAGAGCGCCCTGGAATAAACTTCAAAAGCCTCCGGGTCCTCAGGCGTTCGCCTGACCAGGCGGTCAGCTTCGGCACTACTCAGACTTCCCCTCAGTACGCCGGCGAAAGCCAGGATAAACCCATTCTGCAGGTTCCCGAACTCCTTGGAGGAAGAAGTCCCCTCGCGCGCCGACAGCTCTTTTCCCGTGCGCACGTCAACCAGTGCTGCCCGGACGGTGATTTCATCCCCTCGCTGTTCGACAGAACCCCAAATGACGGCATCGACCTCCATGCTCCGGCCGATCTCCACCGGCTCGGCACCGGAATCGCGGAAGAGATCACTGGAAGACCACGACGCAACCCTGAGACCACCGATTGGACTGAGACCTTGAATCAGCGAATCGGTCATTGACAAAGCCAGGTATTCCTTGGCGGAATCCCCCGCAAGGCTTTCGAATGGGAGCACTGCGACAGATTCAATCTCCCGCTGCTCGAAGTAGGTGTTCAAGGTGTGAATACCCAGAAACAGAACGCAGAGCACCAGAAAAAGCATCAGGATTCGGCCTCGCCAGCTCGACATGGCTGAAGCCTGCCGGTAATAAGCCGCCTGCAGTTCCAGATCTTTGCGAGCCTCCGCCGCACTTTCATAGCGCCGTTCCGCACGCTTCTGAAGCATTCGTGCGGTAACTTGATTGAATGCCTGCGGCATCGCCGGGTTCAATTCCCCGACCGGTTCGGGTGTCTCATCGAGAACGGACTTCAGCGTCGCCGCCGGGGTGTCTCGAACAAAGGCCGCCTTACCAGTCGCCATCTCATAGAAAACGCACCCGAGTGAGAACAGATCGGTTCGGGCGTCTTCCCCACTGCCATCGAACTGCTCTGGGGCCATGTATGGGAGCGTTCCGATCACGCCTCTCCCGGAGGTCGCATCCGACCAGGTCTCCACGTCCTCTTCTCGGCCGGCTGAAACGGGACGGGCGAGCCCGAAGTCCAGGATCTTGGCATCACCCCTCGAGGTGACGAAGATGTTCGAGGGTTTGATGTCACGATGCAGCAGCCCCGCTTCGTGAGCGGCTTCGAGTGCATCGAGCAACTGGACTGAAAGCTTCAGGATTTCCTGGCTCGACAACGACCCTTCCCGAATCCGTGCGCGCAAAGAGCTCCCTTCGATGCACTCCATCACTAGATAGGGCTGCCCTTCAAAATTACCCACATCATGGATCGTGCAGATGTTGGGGTGGTTCAGCTGTGAAGCTGCCCGGGCTTCCCTTTCAAACCGCTTCTGAGCCAGCTGATCGGTCAATGAGCGTTCGGTGAGAAACTTGATCGCAACCACACGATTCAGGCGCACATCTTCCGCTCTGTAGACCACCCCCATCCCTCCCATGCCGAGGGTGCCGATGATCCGATAGTGATCGACGAGAGAACCGACGAGATCCTCCTGATCCGGCTCTTCCAGGCCCAGGCTGAGCAGACAGCGTAGACACAGGCCTTCTGTTACCGAGTCACTGGTTTGATATCCGCAGGTCTTACAGGTCTGGGGTCGATTCAATCTAGATTCTCCCCGGACCTACGAAACAATTGATGATCGGAAACCCGACTTCTAGTAGAAATGGCATCACCGTGCGCTTAGAACCTCCAGTAAACATCTAATTTCATCGTCCACTGCCCTGGGATCGGAGACCGTATCGCTGATCTCCGTTCGCAGCAGCTGCCCCACGCGCTTCCTCAGGCGGTGGACCGCTACTTTGACAGCTGTCTCGGAAATGCCCAACTCGATCGCAGCCTCCCGGTATCCCTCACCTCGAGTGCTCTCGGTCAAGAATCTGCGCAGCACTCGAAACCGGGTTCCATAGCCGGCTCGTCTCATCTCATCTGCGAGGCGCCTCAGGACCCGGTCCATTAGGGTCGATGCCCACTGTTCGTCGTACACCTGCTCAGGAGTCCTCGTTTCGATCGGTTCGATGCGATAGAGGCTTTCTGCCCGTTCGAACTCGAGGGAAAGAAGAGTTGAGCTTCCACCGCGCTTCACTGCCGATTCCCGATCCCATTCATTCCGCATGAAATTCTTGAACGACGTCAACAAAAATGACCGGAATCTCCCCCGTTCCCGATCGGCCCGCTCAAAGACACGTTTCTCCAGGAAGAACGTGAAGAATCCCTGGGTCAAATCCCGTGCAGCATCCTCGCTCAGCCCGTGCCGGCGGGCAAAGAAGTAAAGTGGCGTCCAATACCGTTCGCAGAGGGAGGAAAGCGCCTGTTGAGCCGAGGTCGTCTCGAGTGCTGCGGCGGCCTGCACCATCGTCCACTGGGTCGTAGTGAAAAAGCCATGGTCCGATACCTTCATGCCTGCCTTCAGATTATCTTCAGCGCAGAAGATTGACCAGAGAAATCACCAGCTGATCCTGCAGCCCCTGAAGGGTTCGAGTATGATTCATCCTTGCCACAAGGGAATGCCGATTGGGGTAGAACGGATGAGCCAAATGGAAGACAGACAAGATCAGCACACTTCACCGGATAAACAGACAAACGCACTCGAGCAGGTCAGCTCGATCTACGGGCCGGTTCGAAGCTGGCGGGTCGGCTGGTCACTTGGAGTCGATCTCATTTGTGTCAACTCGGTCTGTTCCTTCAACTGCACCTACTGCCAACTGGGCAATATACAGGTCCGAACCAACGAGCGCCGACTCTTCGTCCCGACGGAAAAGGTCATGCGCGATCTGGAAGAAAGCGACTGGCGCAAGGCCGATATCATCACCTTCTCAGGCAGTGGGGAGCCGGCGCTGGCCCTCAACCTGGGTGAGAGTATCGAGCAGATCCGGCACCGAACGGGTAAGCCTGTCCTGATCCTGACCAATGGCACCCTTCTCCACCTGCCCGAAGTGCGGTCCGAGCTGTGTGCTGCGGATCGGGTTTACCTCAAACTGGATGCCTGCTCGGATTCAGTGCTGCAGCGCGTCAACAGGCCCGTGGAAGGGGTGACACTCGAGGGAATTGTCGAAGCCGGAAGCCGCTTCCGAGAGGAGTTCAAGGGCTATCTCGGCATCCAGATGATGTTCGTTCACTCCAACGAGAAAGAGTTGGATGCCTTTGCCGCCATGCTGCACAGGCTCAAACCGGACGAGGTTCAAGTCAATACTCCGACGCGGCCTTATCCGGATTCCTGGTACCTCGCCAGCAGGGGGAGCCATGAGGGAGTCGATTACCCGGCAAGACCGATCAAGCCGCTCTCAGTCGCCCGTCTCGACAGCATCGTTGAGGAGCTGCGCAGGAGGACCACAGGCGTCAATATTATCTGCGTTGCCAAGTCGTCGAGATTAACTGCCGAAAACGCTTGAGAATCTCAAAGGGTGTGACGGGACTCACAAATGCTCCAAGGCACCTTGAGTAAACTTCGAAGCGGAACGAGGCGGCAGGGGTTTGATTCTGAACCTCCGCAACCAGGCTTAGACCCTTGCCCCT
>CP070717.1:4775868-4779554 GCA_020350445.1 Acidobacteriota bacterium
ACTTCAATGAAGACGGGAACCTCGACATCCTGGTCTCGAACTATCGTCTGCAGCCGAATTCGCTTTGGATAGGCTCAAGTGAGGGGACGTTTCAGGCAGGGGAAGTCCAAAAGCGTATCGAGGTTTCAACCGGACCGCAGCATGGTCATACGATTGGCTCGGCCTGGGGGGACTTGGATAACGACGGACACCTGGATCTTTTCGTGGGCAATTTCAGCCATCCCCGCGCCGGTCAGGACCCACCGCTATTTCTGAAGAATCTCGGTCCTGCGGAGGGCTTTCGCTTCTCGGACAGAACCGAAGCGGCCGCCCTGAATTGGCAGGAAAGCTATGCCTCACCTGTTCTCGGAGACTTCGATAATGACGGCCTGCTGGACCTGTTCCTGACAGCGGTCTATCGGAACGATCACAGCGTTCTCTATCGGAATCTCGGCGATTGGAGGTTCCAGGATCTGACCGAGGATTCCGGGATCAGGACAGCCGAGACGTACCAGGCGGCCTGCGCCGACTTCGACAATGACGGAGATCTCGATTTAGTCTCAGGGGGAAGGCTCTGGCGCAATGAACTGGGGGACTCCAACTGGCTTCGAGTCCGCCTCGATGGAAGGACCGGAGGGTCAAGATCCGCCTTCGGTGCACGAATCACGTTACGCTACGGACCGAAAATCCAGGTCAGACAGATTGAAAGCGCCACCGGAGAAGGAAACCAGAGTGAGGAAACGGCTCACTTTGGACTGGGCAGCTTCGAAGGGGAGGTAACGCTGGAAATTCAGTGGCCCGACGGATCTCTTCAGTGGATAAGCTCACCGGTTAACCGGCTGCTACTCGTTCGTCGGAGCGTTCACGTGCGATCCCAGGCGAAAGGAGATCACTGGAGGGGACGAAGTTCTGGTCAATGATGACTCCCTTCAGTGCCGCTACAGCCTCGTGATCAATCTTCCCATCGGCCACCATCTTCAGCAGGATCTTGACAGCGTCTGAACGTGCCATAGCGGGTCGGTAGGGCCGGTCTGTGGTCAACGCGTCAAAGACATCCGCAACCACCATGATCCGGGTAATCTCCGTAATCTCATCCGCCTTCAGGCCATCGGGATAACCTGATCCGTCGAGAAACTCATGGTGATGCCGGATGGGATGCAGCAGGGCGCGGAAGGTTTTCAAAGGCCGAACGATGTTCTCCCCGATGACGGGATGGCGTTTCATGATCTCGACCTCTGCCGTCGTCAGCGGACCCGGCTTGAGCAGGATCGTATCGGAAATCCCGATCTTTCCGATATCGTGCAGCTTCGATGCATGATCGATTGTCATCAAGTCCTCGGAGGAAAGGCCGAGAGTCTCACCGATCTGGATCGCATAGGCCCCAACGCGGGCCGAATGACCGCTCGAATACCGGTCTCGCGCTTCGACGGCGTGGACGAGAGCCGCCATTGTTTCGAAATACGTCTGTTCCCGTTCGTCGTTGAGTTCGGCGTTTTCCAGCAGCGCGGCAATCTGATGGCTCAGATTCGCGATTAGTTTCAGGTCGTCTTCCGAGAAGCCGTGCTGGAACCGTTTTCCACTAATGCAGATGCCTCCACGAAACCTGCCCCGATAGTTCAAGGGACAGCAAATCAGCGGTGCCGACAGGAATCGGTAATCGGCTTCACCCTCTGACGGCTTTTCATAGAAGAGCTGGTCTTCTGACATCAGGCGCGCGAGGTAGGGCTCGGCTTCCAATAAAAGTTCCTCGGGAAGGCGCGGCTGAATCTCGGTATGGGTCTGGGTAACAAAGTTCTCTCCATCATAGGAGAAAATGACCGCTCGTTCGGCTGCTATTGCTTCAACTGCCGTATCGAGGACGAGCCGGCAGAGGACGTCGACATCTTCCGTCGATGAAACCACGTCCGCGACCTTCGTCAGCGTATTCTGGAGAGTGCTCTTCGTGTGCTTCAGTTCTTCGACATTTGTCTTGAGTTGCTCGATGATGTTCCCAAAGGCCTCCGCCAGCTCGGCAACTTCACCCTCCTCCTTCGTCAGTTCCTGTACGGCCTGATAGGGCTCATCGCCCGAAAGGACCTCTCTTACGGTCTCAGAAAAGAAGGAAACCCGACCCAGAATTCGCCTCATTCCGACAAACCCGAGCAGCGAGACGAAGGCGAGCAAAACAATGATCAGGCCGAGTTGTCCCTGGCTCACGCCCCTGCCCGGTTCTCCAGGCGTGAGATTCATATACAGGTACACAAGGACCAGTAGGGGAATCAGGGAAAACGCCTGAAAAAAGAAGCTGAACTTTCGCAGCAGGTAACCCGGGCCTTTCGGCTTCTGTATCCGCTTGATCTTGAGGGATTTCGACATGATGCTCATTAAGTTTCGCTAGAGTCTAACCTAAAGGCCTGTCGGATGTACTGGGACGGAACCCAGGAGAGAGCTTTTCTTTTTGTCTCCCGGTCCTGCAGATCGGGGGCGAAATCGGGTTGCCCCTGTCGTTTAAGTATGAAATAAGTACGGCGTTGAAAGAGGAGGCCGGTTAAGAAGATGTCGAAGAAGTACTTGAATCGCCGTGAGTTCTGTAAATGGACAGCGATCGGGGCCGCTGCCGTGTCAGCTCCGACACTGATTCCTGCTTCGGCTTTGGGTCGGTCCGGATTCGTCAGCCCGAGTGACCGGATTACGCTGGGACTGATCGGCTGTGGCTCGCATGGAGCCGGCTGGAATCTGGACCAGATCTTCAGAAATGCAGATTCACAAGTCATAGCAGTCTGCGATGTGGATGCCGCGCGTAAGGAGGGTGCGCGGGAGAAGGTGGATCGGTTCTACTCGGAGCGATTCGGCCCTTCCTATCAGGCCTGTGCCGGGTACGAGGACTTTCGTGAACTGATCCGGCGCGAGGACATCGACGCGGTCGCGAACTGTACACCGGATCATTGGCACATCATTCCGGCGATCATGGCCATGAAAACTGGAAAGGACGTCATCTGTGAGAAACCCCTGACACTGACGGTTGAGGAAGGGAAAATCGTCACTCGGGTCGTTCGAGAGACGGATAGGATCTTCCAGACGGCTTCTGAGAACCGGTCAATTGACACCTACATCGAACTCTGTGAACTGGTTCTGAATGGTCGAATTGGAAAACTGCGCCATATTCGAGTCTCTCTTCCTTCGGGGAATGAAAGCCGGGGAGAGAACTTCACGGATCGCGACGAGGTTCCGGTTCCCGAGGGCTTCAACTACGACATGTGGCTGGGACAGGCCCCGCTGGCCCCTTATGTTCCCGCTCGCTGCCATGGCAGCTTCCGGTGGGTCAACGACTATTCCGGGGGAAGGTTGACCGATTGGGGGGCGCACATGATTGATCTTGCCCAGATCGGGAATGATACCCAGGCCACGGGTCCGGTCGAGGTCGAGGGTGTTGGGACGTTTCCCGCCAAGGGTGACCTCTTCAATACGGCCTACGAGTTCAGGCTGCACTACACCTACGCGAATGGCGTCACGATGCAGATTGACAGTGAAGGACCGGGCATCCGGTTCGAAGGATCGGACGGCTGGATTGGATTCACCGATTGGCGGGGGCCGCTGGAAGCCAGCGATCCGAAGATCCTCGATTCGAAGATCGGACCCGAGGAGCGGCACATCTATCGGCCCAGTGAGATTGTGAAGCGACAGGACAACTGGCAGGGTGGTGAACATCGCAATTTCATCGACTGTGT
>CP070717.1:4779654-4799364 GCA_020350445.1 Acidobacteriota bacterium
GCCGTGACCGTTGTCAGCAGCTGTTGACGGTCACCTTCTATTGGACTGAGGAGCTTTTGGAAGTTTTGATTCAGTGTTTTCACGCGCCTGACCCAGCCTGAAGTCCGATCCCAACCCTGCGGAACACGCCCAAACCCGCACTGTAACGATAACGGGAAGGTCTGACTTCGAATAAAGAAGTGCGAAGTGGGACAGTGGGAAGGTGGCTGGGGTGTGGCATATCCAACAGCCGCTGTTTCTTTTTTGGCAGTTGAGACCGTTCGGATTCAGTCCAAGTCCTGTAAAATATTGAGAATCAATGAGGTTACACCTTTCGGGTTTTTTTGGATCGTGAATTGCAGTGGTAGGTGGCGGATATGCGTACGAATAGGCTTAGGAGTCATCAATACTGGATTCTGTATGGGATTCTGACGGTAGCGGTTCTGTCGGGGCTAGCCCAGAGTGAACCGGGGAATTCGCCTGAGTTCTACACAGGCCATCCGCAACTCGAAGAGTATGTCCGGACAGCCTTAACCGAGAATCCGGAGCTCCATGCGTCGTTTTCCCGGTATCGGGCGAGTCTCCAGCGAATCCCGCAGGTTAAGGCTTTACCTGATCCGACGTTGACCTTTACCCAGTTTCTTCGGAGCCCGGAGACCCGGGTTGGCCCTCAATCGAACATCACCATGATCAGCCAGCGATTCCCCTGGTTTGGAAAGCTCGATTTGAAAGCGCAGATTGCGCTGCGGGAATCGTCGGCGATGTTCCAGATGTATGAGGCACAGGAACGGCAGGTGATCGCGGAGGTCAAGCGGGCCTTCTACGAGTTGGGATACGTCGATCAGACACTGGATATCCTGCGAGAAGAGGAACTACTTCTCTCCCATTACGAAACTCTGGCGCAGGCCCGTTACAGCCAGGGTTCGGGAATGCAGCAGGGAGTGATCAAGATCCAGGCCGAGATTACGCAGGTGATAAACCGGGTCAATCTTCTCAATCAGCAGAGGGAGACGATGGTAGCCCGTCTGAACACATTGATGGATCGCCCTCCGGAGCAGGCAATCCCATCGGTCAGAGGAATCGATCTCCCGGAGGTCAGGCTGGATCTCGACGTGCTGTATGAATTGGGTGAAAAGAATCGGCAGGAACTGAAGGCGTCACTGGCACGGATCGAGAAGTCGGAGCGTTCAGTTGAGCTGGCAAAGAAGGATTACTGGCCCGATCTGACGGTGGGAGCGAGCCTGATCAACGTTGAAGACCGGGAGGATCTGGCGGGTATATTGATGCCGCCTCCTGACAACGGGAAGAATGCATTCAGCTTTACCGTTGGAGTCAACATTCCGATTTGGAGAGACAAGTATCGAGCCGGGGTGATTCAGGCCACCGAGGAAGGGATTGCGGAACGGCGGGGATACAGCCGGATTCTCAATGAGATGGAGTTTTCCATTCGGGATCAGGTGGTTCGGATGCAGACTCTTGTTGAGCAGATCGAGCTCTATGACCGGGTGCTCCTGGTTCAGGCGGAGGAAGCCCTTCGCTCGACGGAGGCAGGTTATGAGACGGGACAGTTATCGATTCTCGAGTTACTCGACAGCGAGCGGTTCCTGCTGAGGACCCGGTTACTGCGCGAGCGGTATCGGACAGATTACATGAGGGCTTTGGCGGACCTGGAGAGGGCGGTAGGAACGAAGTTTCCTGTGAGCTAGAGGTTTTTGAAATGTTTAAACGACTGTTTTTCGGGCTGTTTTTCCTGATAGTCGGCCTGCTGTTGGCGACGGCCCTCTTGATCAATCCATTCGGTTGGGGTTGGATCGGACCGATCCAGCATCAGATTCTGGCTGTGGTTGATCCGGGACATGAGGCTTCGAACGCTGAAGGGGCTGAGGGGCAGCTCTGGACGTGTGGAATGCATCCCCAGGTGATTCAAGACGGTCCTGGGAGCTGTCCGATTTGCGGAATGGCTCTGACTCCGCTCAAGGAGGGAGGCGCCGCCGGAGAGGAGAAACCGGCGAAGGAACGCAAGATCAAGCACTGGGTTGCACCGATGGATCCCACCTATATCTCCGACCAGCCTGGAACCTCCCCGATGGGGATGGAATTGATTCCGGTCTACGAAGAAGAGGAGGAGGAAGACTACTCAGGTGTAGTCCATATCGATCCGGGTTATGTACAGAATTTCGGGGTCCAGACCGTGGTGGCTACCCGGCAGGATATCCCGTTCGAAATCCGGACCATCGGGACTGTAAATTACAACGAGAAGCAGATCTACCTGGTCAATACCAAGTACTCGGGCTGGATCGAAGATGTTCAGGCCAATTATGTTGGCGAAGCTGTTCGAAAAGGGCAGAAGTTGTTTGAGATCTACAGTCCTGAGCTGGTGACCACCCAGAAAGAGCATCTTGCAGCCCTGGACTATGTGGATCGGTTGGGAACGGGTGCCTATCCGGACATCGAGGCCCGTGCCCGGGCGCTGGTTCAAGCCAGTCGCGAACGGCTGCGGAACTGGGATTTGACCGACGACCAGATCAGGGAACTGACGGAGACGCGTGAACCGAGGCGGACACTGACAGTGTATTCGCCGGTGTCGGGGGTAGTTCTCGAGAAGATGGGACAGGCCCTCGAAGGAATGTACGTCCGGCCTGGGATGAATCTCTATCGGATTGTTGACCTGTCGACAGTCTGGGTTGATGCGGAGGTCTATGAGCACCAGTTGCCCTGGTTGAAGCTGGGTCAGGGGGCGACGCTCGAGTTTCCCGCGCTGCCGGGACAGAGGCTGTTGGGGCAGATACGATTTGTCTATCCCTATTTCAGCCAGAAGTCACGGACGATGAAGGTTTCGATCGAGGTTTCCAACCCGAGTCATAAGTTGCGGGCGGACATGTATGCCGATGTTTTCTTCGAGATCCCTTCTGCTCGGGGAGTCCTCACAGTTCCTGAGAGTGCTGTGATCCATTCTGGGCGACGAAATGTTGTCGTTCTCGACCGGGGTGAGGGCGCTTTCCAGGTGCGTGAGATCGAACTTGGCGTCAACGGTGAGCAGGTATGGGAGGTCAAGAGCGGGATTCGAGAAGGGGACAAGGTCGTCATCTCGTCACAGTTCTTGATCGATTCCGAAAGCAACCTCAGAGAAGCGATTCAAAAGATGATTGAAACGCGGAACCAGGCGCAGGAATAACGATGCTCGAGAAACTTATCAGCTGGTCACTGAATAACAGGTTCCTCGTCATTCTAGCGACGATCGGGGCGGTTGTCTGGGGAATCTACAGCATTCAACGCACTCCGCTGGACGCGATACCTGATCTCTCGGATGTCCAGGTCATTGTCTACACCGATTTTCCGGGGCAGGCCCCCCAGGTTGTGGAGGACCAGGTCACATACCCGATCACCACACAGATGCTGGCAGTCCCGTATGCCAAGGTGGTGCGGGGCTATTCATTCTTCGGATTCTCGTTCGTCTACGTAATCTTCGAGGATGGGACCGATATGTACTGGGCCCGCAGCCGGGTCCTGGAGTACCTGAACTATGTCTCCGCGAGACTGCCCCGTGGAGTAACCCCAACCCTTGGCCCGGACGCCACTGGAGTCGGCTGGGCGTTCATGTATTCCCTGCAGTCAAAGGAACGCAGCCTGGGCGATCTTCGCAGTATCCAGGACTGGTATCTGAAGTATGAACTGACCTCGGTTGAGGGAGTTTCTGAAGTCGCCAGTATCGGTGGGTTCGTCAAGCAGTATCAGATCACGGTTGATCCAAACAAGCTGCGTGCCTACAACATTCCGATTTCGAAGATCCGGGACGCGGTGCGCCGCAGCAACAACGATGTCGGGGGAAGGGTCCTCGAGATCGCTGAAACGGAGTTCATGATCCGCGGCCTCGGCTACATTCAGAATCCCGAGGATGTCGAGAAGGTCGTCGTCGGAGTCGATCCCCAGGGGACGCCGGTTTTGGTACGCGACATAGCGACTGTCCAGATGGGTCCCGAGATGCGCCGCGGGCTGGCTGAGTTGAACGGCGAAGGAGAGGTCGTCGGTGGAATCATCGTCGTACGCTATGGGGCGAACGCCTACGAGGTCATCCAGCGGGTCAAGGAGAAGCTCGCCGAGCTCAAACAGGGCCTCCCCGAAGATGTCGAGATCCTGACCGTTTATGACCGTATGACGTTGATTGAGCGATCGGTTCGAACCCTGATCGAGAAGCTCCTCGAAGAAGGACTGGCGGTTGCGCTGGTCTGTATCATCTTCCTGCTGCATTTCCGATCTTCGCTGGTGGCGATCATCACGCTGCCATTGGCAGTGTTGATCGCCTTCATCGTCATGCACTACCAGGGGATCAATGCCAACATCATGTCGCTGGGGGGGATCGCCATCGCGATCGGTGCCATGGTGGATGCGGCAATCATCATGATCGAGAACGCCCACAAGCATCTCGAGCAGGATCAGGGCAAGAAGGACCACTGGCAGATCATCGCCGACGCTTCGAAGGAGGTCGGTCCGACCCTGTTCTACGCCTTGCTGGTGATCACGGTGTCGTTCGCACCGGTTTTTACCCTGGGCGAACAGGAGGGGCGGCTCTTCAAACCGCTGGCATTCACCAAGACCTATTCGATGGCGGCTGCTTCAATCCTGGCGGTTACGATCGTTCCGGTCCTGATGGGTTACTGGATTCGGGGTCGAATCCGCTCCGAGGCAGCGAATCCGGTCAGCCGGTTCCTGGTTTGGATCTACGACCCGGTACTCCATTTCTCACTCCGCTGGAAGTGGACGGTCCTGCTGGTCACGGTGCTGGTTGTCGCATCGATCTGGATTCCGTTCAGCCAGATCGGATCTGAGTTCATGCCTCCCTTATGGGAAGGGGATCTCCTCTATATGCCGACCACGCTGCCGGGTATCTCGGTCACCAAAGCGAGAGAGCTCCTGCAGCAGACCGACAAGATCATTGCTTCGTTCCCCGAGGTGGAACAGGTGTTCGGAAAGGTCGGCCGGGCGGATACAGCAACCGACCCGGCTCCGTTGAGCATGATTGAGACAACGATCATGCTGAAACCGGAATCGGAATGGCGGCCTGGAATGACACCCGAGGGACTGATCAGCGAACTGAATCAGGCCGTTCAATTCCCCGGTTTGACGAATGCCTGGACGATGCCGATCAAAACCCGGATCGACATGCTCTCAACCGGGATTAAAACCCCTGTAGGAGTCAAGCTCTCGGGCCCCGACCTCAATGTACTGCAGGAACTGGGGAAGGAAGTCGAGGCCGTTGTTCGGCAGGTTCCCGGCACACTTTCTGTTTATTCCGAGCGGGTTATGGGAGGGAATTACCTGGACTTTGAGATTCGCAGGGAAGCGCTGTCGCGTTACGGCCTGACAGTTGGCGATGTCCAGGATGTCATCCAGAGTGCTGTCGGAGGGATGAATATCACGACAACGGTTGAAGGCCTGGAACGATACCCTGTCAATCTGCGGTACAGCCGTGAGTTGAGGTCGAACCTGCAGGATCTGCGAAACATCATGGTTCCGACTCCGATGGGGCAGCAGATTCCGATGGGCCAACTGACTGATATTACGATCAAGAAGGGACCTCCTGCGATCAAGACCGAGGGGTCTCGGCCGAATGCCTGGATTTATGTGGATCTTTCGGACATCGATGTCGGAACTTATGTCGAAATGGCGAGACGTGCTGTCGCCGAACAGGTCGAAGTCCCTGCGGGATACAACATCGCCTGGAGCGGTCAGTATGAGTACATGATCCGGGCCCAGGAACGGCTCATGTATGTGATCCCGATGACGCTGGTCATCATCTTCGTCATCATCTACATCAACACCAAATCGGTCTTTGAGACGCTCATCGTCTTTCTGGCGGTGCCGTTTTCGCTGGTCGGCGCTTTCTGGCTGGTTTACTGGCTCGGTTACGAGATGAGCATAGCCGTCTGGGTTGGCATCATCGCTCTGGCGGGGCTGGACGCCGAAACGGGTGTCGTAATGCTGTTGTATCTCGATGGCGCTTACAAGAAGGCAGTAAAGGCCGGGAAGATGCTGAATCTGAAAAACCTCGTGGATGCGATTTATGAAGGAGCGGTGCACCGGGTCAGGCCAAAGATCATGACGGCCAGTGTCATCATGGCCGGATTGCTCCCGATCATGTGGAGCCACGGGAGCGGAGCTGATGTCATGAAGAGGATCGCTGCTCCGATGGTGGGCGGGGTGGTGACTTCCGTTGCCATGGAGTTGGTTGTCTATCCGGTCATTTACTACATCTGGAAAGGGTGGAGACTCAAACATGAGTAGGTGGATAGTCGTTTTGGCGGCTTTGCTGACGTTTTCATCGGCGGGGGCCCAGACGCTGAAGGTGCGCCACGATCACGATCCTTGGGGTAAGTGTGTCGGTGAGCTCTCCTTTTCAGAGAATGGGATCGTCTTCAGTTCCGAGAAAGAGGAACACAACTGGAGCTGGGGCTGGACCGATATCCAGACAGTTGATCGAAGATCCGAATCTGAGTTTTCAATTCTGAGCTACGCCGATCAGAAGTTCCTGTTGGGGCGTGATCGGCCCTTCGACTTCACGGTTCTGGAAGGTCGCGGGATGGATGACACGATCCTGGGTCTGATTCAAAGCCACCTGCCGAGACCGGTGGTGGATCGGTTGCCGGAGGAGGTCGAGCGGGTGGACTATGAAGTGAATGTCAAACACCTGCACACGTTCGGAGGCTGTGAAGGTGTCCTTCGGTTCGGGCCCGATGTTGTGGTCTACGACACTTCCCATGCGAAAGATGCGCGAACCTGGCGGATGGGAAGCGCGATCGTGGGCGTCTGGTCCGTGGGAAAGTTCGATCTGGAACTCGAAGTCTATGAGAGGGAAGGAGGCGATCTCTTGAGGACCCGCCGCTTTCGGTTTCAACTCAAGGAACCTCTTGATCCCGATTTCTATTATCATCTAAGGCGTAAACTGGTACCTGTGAGGTAACTGAAATGGTCGCCCGCGTTCTGGTTTCTGCGTTCATTCTTCTACTGGCTGGCGGTGTGGTCTTTCTCATGTTCCATGATCCGGCGCCGGTTTGCAGTATCTGTAACCGTCCGATCCTGGACGCGACGACCTGTACGGTAACCCTGGTCAAGGGTGATGTGGTCCCGCTGTGCTGTCCCCGTTGTACGATGAGATTCGAACAGGCCCGAGACGATGTGAAGTCGACGGAAGTCAGCGACTTCTACAGCGGTGAGAAACTCCCGATTACCGGTGCGGTTTATGTCGAGGGCAGCCAGGTCCACCCTTGTTGCGATCACAAGGGGGTACAGATGGATCGTTCAGGGGCCCAGTATGAGATGACATGGGATCGCTGCCTTCCGAGCCTGATCGCCTTCAAGTCTCCCGAAGATGCCCTGGAATTCTCCCTTATGTACGGCGGCAAGGTTCGCACATTTGGAGATCTGAAAGTCGGTAGACCGGAATCCGAATAACCCGTTAAAGTAGTAGATGGTGCGACGGGTATAGGGTCTCTCACAAGCCGGGATAGAGGTGCGACCATGGATTGCCCCGAATTTGACAAGCTGATCAAAGACTTCTTCACCTGTGATCGACAGGAACTGACAGCGATCTTCGACGAGTACCTGAGTGTGATGGAGGCCGACATGAGCCTTGCTCCAGGGGGCCTCATGTCGCGTAACTACGAAACCGCCCAGGCAAATCCGGAAATCAACACGATTCCCGGTAATCTCAAGGATGCTCGAGACGCGATCTTTCCCTTCTTCTGGGGAACCGATGAGTGGTTTTCGCGGCTGCACCTGGAAAATGTCAAAGGTCCGGCAAATTATGCGTCACTGATAGGGGCGATCGCCTGTTTACTGAAGAACCCGAACCTCTGTGTCGACACCTACAGCCAGCGGTCGAATGAGCTCGAAGTCAAAGCAGCAACGTCACTGGCCAACCTGATCTTCTATCACACCGATTCTCCC
This sequence comes from Acidobacteriota bacterium, assembly GCA_020350445.1. Classification (GTDB taxonomy): domain Bacteria; phylum Acidobacteriota; class UBA6911; order RPQK01; family JAPXNP01. The sequence goes on from CP070717.1 coordinate 4,787,578, forward strand.
TGGGGGGTCTTCACGATGGGGGGAACGATTTCCAATCTCTACGGCGGGAAGATCGGCATTGAAAAGGTTTGTCCCGGTGCGATGGCAAAGGGGTTGCAGGGGTGCCGGTTGGTCGGAATCGTTTCGGAGGCGGCCCACTACTCAAACCGGACCCTGGCCGGTTGGCTTGGAATCGGCACGGAAAATCTCCACGCCGTATCCACTGACAAGTCCTTTGCGATGCAACTCGATCATTTAGAGGAACTGCTGGACCGCCTGTACGGGGAAGAGAAGACGGTCGCCTTCGTGATCGCCACGTTTGGGAGTACCGACGCTTCAGGAGTGGACGACGTCAGCCGGATTCGGAAGATCATCGAGGAGAAAGCCAGCCAGTACAACAAACCCGTTCCACAGCTTCATGTCGATGCTGCCGTGGGATGGGTACTCTCTCTGCTGACCGAGTATGACACGGCGAAAAACCCGTTCCGGGTTGACGAGGACGTTATCCCCCTGATCCTGAGAGCCCAGGAACTATCGAAGGGCTTGATGGATGCCGATTCAGTGACGATCGATTTTCACAAGATGGGTTGGGGGCACTACCCTTCGAGCGCTTTCATCGTGAATCGTCGGACTGATCTGCGCTATCTGTTCCGGACGAAGTCGAGTGTTCCTTACTTTTCGGAAGCCGAGTACCGCCGTGATCCGGCGCTATTCACCCTGGAGTGTTCCCGTCCTGCGATCGGCCCCTACTCCGTGATGGCCAGCTTGAATGGAATCGGTCTCAAGGGATACCAGATGCTCGTGGCCCATTCGCTGGAGATTGCCCACTTTGCCCGCAAGAAGATCGATGAACTCGACTATTGCAAGGTACTCAATGCGGATACGATTGGCGCCACGGTATTGTGGTGGGTCCTGCCCAAGGGACGGGATGCCAAGAAGATCTATGATCGCCTGGTCAGCGGCAAGCTCTCTGAGAACGAGTACAAGCGGTATTTCACCGAGATCAAACATCTCTTCGACAAGCGCAGTGAGTCGATGGATATCCGAAAAGATGCCCGTCTCAGTTTCACCTCGTCGATCGGTTACTCACCTCACGGTGTGCGCGTGCCGGCCTGGAAGGCGGTCTTCTTCAACCCAAAGACGGATCGACACGTTGTCGAGCAGGTGATCCGCAGTATCGAAGACCTTTAGAAACCCCGGTTGATCGACCGTTCATCGCCCTGGCCTGTCCGCTCGTCGGATTTCAATCGACCATCGAGCCCTCTTTCCACCATCCTCTTGTTGAAAGACGAGCGAACAAAAACTGGCCTTGTTCCGTTTACATTTCAGTAATGGAAAGGCGAAGGAGTTTCCAGTGAGACAGAACCTGCTGAAAATGGCTTTGACGGTGCTTCTGATGATCCATGCTTCCCACCTGGCAGTGGCTGGACAGGCGGTGCAGTCGAGTGATGTTGATGCACACTGGATCGGTCCGGATGGGGAGCGGATGCCGTTTCGCTCCTATCTCGAGATCGAGCAGTTTCTCGAAACTGCCCGGGTGACGGCGGTGAAATCAATCTCGGATGGGATCACCAAGCCGAGAAAACTGACACTCGAGAAAGATGGCGTACAACTCCATGCAATCTTCCGTTACGTTGACATCGAAGCTCGAAAGGTTCAGACGCTGCAGGGGATGCGGTTCGAATATCGCGATGCCGCGGTCTTTGAATTGGCGTCCTATCGTCTGACCCGGCTCCTGGGGATGGACTGCGTGCCACCGGTCGTACTGCGAGACTTTTCGAAAGAGGATTTCTTGGATCTGGCTCTTTTGAAGGAGCTTCCTGCCCGACGGGGCACTGTACAGGTTTGGGTTGAAAATGCGATGACTGAGAAGCATCGGCTCAAGGGAGGGATTCGACCTCCCGATGCTCGTTCCTGGGCCCGCCAGCGGCACATGATGACGGTCTTCGACAACCTGATCTTCAATGATGACCGGAATCAGGGAAACATCCTGATCGGACCGGACTGGAAGCTCTGGTTTATCGACGCGACCCGGGCCTTCCGTCCGTTCGAAAAACTGAGAGATCCGGACCAGTTTCTGCGCTGTGATCGAGACTTCTATGAGCGGCTCGATCGACTGGATGATCGTGAAGTCGCCGAGGCGATGAAAGGTCTATTGACCCCCCGCGAGGTGCGAGCGCTGCTGAAAAGAGTGGACCGGTTGATGGAGCGGCTGGACGTCCTTATCGCGGCTCATGGTGAGCAGGTGGTCCTGTTTGATCAACCAGGAGCGTTGGTGGGCGCTTCGCTGATGGCGAATCGCTGATCGCTAATCGCTGATCGCTGATCGCTAATCGCTAATCGCTGATCGCTGATCGGGGAGGTTTCCTGGAGTGCGGCAGTTACACTGCCGCCTTCTCTAAGCGAGTTCTACTCGCGCCGCTCAGCAAGTCGGACACGTCAGACAGGTCAGACAGGTCGGACAAGTCGGACAGGTCAGACAGGTCGGACAAGTCGGACAAGTCAGACACCTTGATCCTGGCCGATCGCTTGGAAATTCGGAGAGAGGCTGATCCCAGGCGCAGCCTCTCAGCGGTTGCTTATCCCAACTGGCGGATCTTGAGCCAGAGGCCCACGAGGACCAGAAGGATGAAGATCAGTGAGACTCCGAGACCGACGCGTCGAAACTGCAGTTCCTGGATCGCTGCTTCGGCGATCTGCAGAGCCCGGCTCGACCGCTCGAGTCCTTCCTGCTGCTTCTCGATGAACTGGCTTTCCTTATCAACCGAGAAGGAGTGGACCAGGACCTGAAGTCCGATCTGAGTGTCGACGGCTTCATCGATTTCAGTCAGCGCCTCGCGGGTTTCAACTCCGCCGCGTTTGGCCCTGAGCAGCAGTCGTTCTGCCGTGGCGGTGGTGGCGGTCAATTCCCGAATTCGATCGAGGTAATGCTGCGACATGACGGCCGATTCTGACCCCTCTTCACCTACCTGGTGGCAGGTCTCGCAACGGATGACGTCCCGAGTGACCGCTTCACCTGTCGTCGGATCGCTAAAGGTATACGTCGTTGGCCCGATCCGGAACTTCTCGAAAAGTCGAGCGAATTCCGGCCGTAGTCTGGCGGATTCTTCGGTTCCGGCAAGCTGGGTATGCATGGGCAGAAGCAGGGCCTGATCCACCAGCCAGTCGAAGCGGGCATTTCCTTCGAGTTGGAGCGATGCTGCCTCCTGGAAGAGGGTCTGTTTCATCTCCTCGTACCTTGCCGGAATCTCCAGGGTAACCGGCTCTGCCTCGTCGACGACCTGCTCATGACAGAAAGCGCAGGGCGAATCGGGAAGCGGTGAGAGCATTGCTGTCGTTGGACGCAGTACAGCATGGTTCCCATGGCAGGAGGTACATTCACTGAAGGAGGCCAGGTTTTCGAGGAATGGAGGCACGGACTCAAACTCGTGGCACATCTCGCATTGTCCGGCACCTGCATCTGCTAGGAACTCGTTGTGGGCGAGGAAACCATCATGTTTGGCACTGTCTCTAAACAGCTCAGCCTCACGACCGTGGCACTGTCCGCAGACGAATGAGATGGAGGCCAGGCCGGGAGGTGTAGCCCCATGGTTGCCGTGGCAATCGTTGCAGGTCGGGGCGAAGAGGTCGTTTTTCTCGAGCAGTGCTTTCGCGTGGACGCTGACCTCCCAGAGTGCAAACTGGTTGATCGGGATGGGACTTCCACTCGGCGTGGTCCGTCCGGCCATCTTCTCAGCGTCGGAGTGGCAGGTGGAACAGGTCTTGGCTACGTTTGTGGCATAGACCGGTGCCGTCACTTCATTGACGCGAAGGATTCCGTGGACGCCGTGACAGTCGGTACACGTCGCGACCGCGGTGTCTCCCGACTTCAGTGCGATTCCGTGCTGACTGGTCCAGTATTCCTGTTCAATGTCGACGCGAGCGTCGGGCCGGAAGGTCCGCATGTAGGCGGGATCTGAGTGGCAGGACCCGCATCTCGAGGGAATTTCGGTCCGCATGGGGCTGCCAATGTACCGGTTCTCGCGGAAGTTGGAGTCCATCGCGGCATCCATGTCTTCGGCATGTTCGAGGGCCGGGTTTCCGCCGTGACAATCGTGGCACGAGAGCCCGACCGCGGCGTGGACACCTTTGGCAAAGTCGGTCACGACCTGTGCAGCTTCCTCGCCGAGGAATTCCGGATCGCCGTGGCACTTCGTGCAGGAGGTTTCGGCTGGTGCAGCGACCGCCGAGAACACGAGGAAGGGGAGCAACAGCAGGCACGATTTCAACAACTTCATTTTTCCTCCCTCCCGGAATCGCTCTTTTTTCGTGGCGCCAGAAGCAGGATCAGCAGGCCGGTTGCGGCAGAGATCAGGACGGGCACCACACTCCGGTAGCCCCAGGCTGTCAACGCGATGATGTAGATGACGGTGATGACGCCGGCTATCCTGAGAAGACGCGGTTGTTCGGCATCCAGTTCTTTTCGGTCGAGGAAGGGAACAAGGACCAGGATCAGTCCTCCCAGTCCGAACAGCATGATGGGAATCGCTTCGTATTCGACACCCATGATTTCCCCGCCGGGAACCACTTTGAGCGTCTCGAACATGAACATGAAGTACCATTCCGGTTTGATGTCTTTAAAGGCTGGAGCGAACGGATCGGCCTTCTCTCCCAACTCCCAGGGGAAGAGGGCTGCCAGAGTCGCCAGGAGGGCCAGGGCCAGTGTCCAGGCGAACAGGTCGCGAAGCAGGAAGTGGGGCAGGAACGGCATCGGGCGTCGCCGTTTGGCCTCCTTTTTTCTCCCCGGAGGGACACTCATCCCGAGCACCTGGACGAGCAGAAGATGAATTCCCAGTACAGCTGTGGTAATTGCCGGCAGGATCGCTACATGCCACCCGTAGAAGCGGGAAAGGGTTCCGCCGGTGACCCGGTCTCCACCGCGCAGGAATCGCAAAACATATTCACCGACAACCGGGACAGCGCCCGCGATGTCTGTTCCGACATTCGTGGCGAAGAAGGCCAACTGGTTCCAGGGTAGCAGGTAACCCGAAAACCCGAAGGCCATTCCCAGGAAGAGGAGGAGTGACCCGGTGATCCAGGTGATCTCTCTTGGCTGCCGATAGGCACGCATGAAGAAGGCGGTAACAAGGTGGACAAAGGCGAAGAAGATCATCAGGTTCGCCGACCAGGAGTGGATCGATCGAATCAACCAGCCGAAGGGGACGGTGGTCATGATGAATTCTACTGATTCGAAGGCTTCGTTGGCTGATGGCCGGTAGTAGAGCATCAGCATGATCCCGGTCATGACCTGGACGACAAAGAAGAAGAGTGTCATCCCGCCGAAGTAATAGCAGATCGAATAGCGGTGGACAGGGACCGTCTTATGCTCGGCGGCTTCCCGGAGAGGAGCCAACGGAAGGCGGTCTTCCAGCCACGTGAAAAATTTTTGGCCGATTTCCTTCATCGCTTAGCTCCTCGAGATCACGATGGTTTCAGGCTGTCCAGATCCTCCGTTCACCAAGTTGACGGCAAAGACTTCAAGAGGCTTGGGAGGGGGGCCGGCTACATTTCGACCGTTCAGGTCGTACTCACCGTTATGGCAGTTGCACCAGATCCGCTGATCGCCCTTCTGGTACTCGACAATGCAGTCCAGATGCGTGCAGGTTGCCGCGAAAGCGCGGTATTCCTTTTGTCCTAATTGGACCAGAAGCACCGGTTCAGCTCCGAAACGAACGATCTTAAACCCTTTCTCAACAAGTTCGGGATCATTCACGGGGCCGGCTTCGACCTCATTGGTGGCCGCTTCCGGTACGTCGGGAGGGCTCATGAACCGAAAGACCGGGTAGACAATGGACGTCATAAGGCCGCCCAGCGAAAGGCCCAGAAACCAGTTTGTGAATGATCTTCTCCCTACCCCAGCGTTCTTACTCTCCACTTAAGCCTCCTTCAGTTCGTTTCTTCGTTGTGGTGCGAGCTGTTCAGTAGCGGGTCCATGAAGACATCATGCGGCGTGTTTCCGAGAAGAAGCTCAGTTCAGTCGCCGTTTCTGGTCGATCATGTGGTGAAAAGACATATTTCAGCGTCGCGCGAATTTCCAGGTTCTTCTCCAGAGCTACCTTGAGGAGAAAGTCTTCGGCCCTCACTTCACCGGGTGCAATCCTGGTATCGCCTATTACCGAAGCGCTATCGAGAAACAGCCGGGCATCGGTTCGAATCGGCTCACCATCGGCATCGGCAACCATACGCTGGTAGACCCGTTCCTCGGCCACTGGCTCTTCCCCTTCTGCCGTTACTGAAACGGTGAGAATGACCTTGCGGGAGGGACTGCCGGTCGGAACCATGTGTCCGGCTCCCTCATTGGTGACCTGGACCTTCACTGCGAGACCCTTCTCACCCTTTGTCATCTCCATGATCTTAAGGCGAAGCGATTTGGTCAACTGGTCTCTCGAGTGTCCACCGGGCATGCTGTGTAGATTTACGAATGAGTGCTCGACCCGTTTGATCTTCGGATCGACCACATTGGCCATCACCAGGGGCATATGGCAGTTCTGACAACTCTTCGTTCCCCCGCCTTCCTTGTAGTCTTCCCATTCCGTATAGGTTGTCAGGAGACTCACACCATTCGGCGTGGTGTATTCATGGCAGCCGGCGCAATGCCGTGAGTCGTTGTGGAACTCCGAATAGCCCACTTCATGGCCGGTTGAAGACGCGTCCTTGACCGGACCGAATTTCACCTCAGAAACTTCTAGAACGAAGGGGCTTTCGGTTTGGGCCAGGTCGGTGCCCGTCAGGGAGTGGCAGAAGTCGCATCCGATGCCTTCAGCGTTGAGTGGATCATCCAGATCGAGGTTCCCGGTCAGGACAGAGGAGGGAGCGTGACAGGTCAGGCAGAGTGCCTTTTTCTCCTCTCCCGCAAGCGATGTCACTTCTTGCAGTGTTTCCAGGAAGTTGTCGTTCTGAGCCGATGTCGCGTGAACCGAACCCTTCCAGAATGAGTAGATGTCCTGATGACAGGTTCCACAAGCTTCGGCCGGGATCAGCTCCCCGTCGACAAATTCAAGTTTTGGATGATTGTCGGCGTTGGAATTCGTTTCCGTACATCCTGTCGTCAACGACAGCATAACCGCCATTGTCAAAAGACAACTGAGTGTCAGTTTCATGCCTGTCCCTCCCTTTGGATCACGAGCCCGACCGTCGAACCCAGATAAACCCAGTTCTGTCTATGCCTTGCGCCACCAGCTCTGGCGGGATTTCGCTTTCCGGGAGAAGCCGAGTGGCTTGTCCCTAGAATCCCAGTCAGACTCTGGATGATCTATATTTCTATGCCCCGTCTACGGGGCGCATGGACCATGTTGAGAGGGGTGCTGTCCCCTTTTCCTCTTGTCCCCAATTATGTTCGGAGTAGGGAGGGGCAAACATCCGGCAAATTGCCGGATCTTTCAAAAACGGGGCTCAGTAGAAAGTACGTAGACACGAAAGGACACCCATTCGTGGGGGGGAAGCGTGCTTGCGGGCTGGTCCGGCCGAGGATTCAATTGCCGGACCAATCCCGATGGATTCATGAGCCAGCGGAGGTTTCCACCGGTTCACAGGTTACCAGCGTCTCGGCACGTCCTCGATCACCCGAATCGTGTCTCGGGCGATCAGGAGTTCTTCGTTCGTAGGAAACACGTAGGCTTTGAACGTGCTGTCCTCTGTCGAGATCAGACCGCTCTTGCCTCCGATGACGCCTTCATTGGCCTTCTGGTCCAGGTGCAGCCCAAGGCATTCCAGTCCCGAGCAGACACGACGTCGAATGTCGGGAGAATTCTCACCGACTCCACCCGTAAAGACGACCGCTTGCGGTCCTCCCAGTTCGACGAAATAGCGTCCGATGTAGGCCTGGACTCTCTTGCAGTAGATTTCGATTGCCAGGCGGGCACGCCGATCCTGGTTCTCGGCTTCTTCCTGGAGCAGTTCGCGCATGTCACTGGTCAGGCCGGAAAGCCCTAGGAGCCCCGACTGCTTGTTGAGAAGGGTCATGATCTCGGTGAAACTCATCCCCTCCTTGTGGGTCAGAAACTCCAGTATCGAAGCATCCAGGTCCCCGCAGCGGGTTCCCATGAGAAGCCCCTCGAGAGGAGTGAAGCCCATCGATGTGTTGACCGAAGCCCCCTTTTCGATGGCGCAGGCCGAGCACCCGTTGCCCAGATGCATCGTGATGATCTTCACATCGTCTGGAACGAGGCCCAACATGGTGCGATACCGATAGGCGACATAGCGGTGCGACGTTCCATGAAATCCGTAGCGTCGCACTTTATGGCGTCGATACAACTGATAAGGAACACCATAGAGGTACGAGGTCTCAGGCATCGTGGAATGGAAGGCCGTGTCGAATACCGCGATCTGGTGGATACCTTCACCGAAGATCTCAGATGCAGCCCGGATCCCGCGCAGATTCGCAGGATTGTGCAGCGGGGCCAGCTCGATGCAGTCTTCGATCTTCGAGATCACATCGGCGTCGATCTTGACCGATTTTCTGAGCTGTTCCCCACCATGAACGACGCGGTGGCCGATGGCATGGATGTCACCGATCGATCGGATCGATTCGATCCTGGATTCGGGAGAGATGATCCAGCGCAGGATCAGGTCGAGAGCCTCTCGGTGATTCCTCAGCGGCATATCTTTCTTAACCGGGGCCTGTCCTTCCGCCTGCAGGGTGATGAGAGCATGTGACCCCACCCGTTCCAGGATGCCTCGGGCGATGCGTCTGTCGGCATCTTGAGCGATCAGATCGAGGTCAGTTTCGATGATTTGGAACTTGACTGATGACGAACCACAATTAAGTACAAGAACGTTCATAACATGAGCAGTCTAACACTGTTGCGTCCCCGGGGATGTCGATTTGCGTAAATACTTCGGGTTGATGTAAAAGGCAAGTTTGGAGGGGATTTTATGTGCGGATCGAGGGATAGGTTCTGGTTATGGGTGTTGGGTTCAAGCCGTAAGGGTTATCATGGTCGACCATGCGATACGGAGTAATCAGACTTGCTTGCTGTGCTGGTGTTTTGTGCGTGGTTGCGGGGTTCTCGGCAGCCTTTGGATTCACTTCGATGGAGGCAGCTCAAGAGGGCGGCGTTATCCCGTTGCCGGAGCATCCCCGGCCTGATTTGATGCGCGAGGAGTGGGTCAATCTCAATGGGACATGGCAATTCGCTTTCGATCAAAAAGATGAAGGGGGTACTCGAAACTGGGGACTCGGGAACCCGGAGGATTTCGGGGAACGGATCCTGGTCCCCTTTTCCTGGGGCTCGCCTCTTTCGGGAGTCGGGAATGAAGCGGATATCGCCTGGTACAGGAGGCAGGTCAAGGTTCCTCCCACATGGGAGGGGAAGCGGGTCTTTCTCGTGGTCGGAGCCTCGGACTGGAGAACCACGGCTTGGTTCGAAGGCAAGGAGGTGGGGACTTACCAGGGGGGGTACACCCCGTTCGAGTTCGAACTGACATCCGATGTGCGATTCGGGGAAGAACAGACCCTGGTGCTTCGAGTCGATGATTCTCCGCATCCGTTCAAACTTGAGGGGAAACAGGGCTACGGTGCGGCTCGAGGCATCTGGCAGACACCGTATCTGGAAGCCCGGGGAACGCTTCCCATCAAGGGCGTCAGGTTCGTTCCCGATATCGACGCTTCGAAAGTCAATGCCCGGGTCACCCTGCTCGAGCCCTGCCAGAAGGAAGCGGCGCTGACGATTTCCTTTGCCAGTGGAGCATACACACCCGTAACGGTTCCGATCCAGCTTGGTCAGAAGACGGTTGAACTCGAGATCTCGATGCCGGATGCCCGGCTTTGGTCACTGGAAGATCCTTATCTCCATGAGGTGAGTTTGTCGGTCAGCGGGGCTGATCTCGTCACGGACAACCTGGACACTTACTTTGGAATGCGGAAGATCAGTGTGGTGAGGTTGCCCGGTTCGGGGTATCCCTATATCGCGATCAACGATCAACCGGTTTATCTCAGGATGGCGCTCGATCAGGCGTATCATCCCGAGGGGTATTACACCTTCCCCAGCGATGAGTTCATGCGAGACGAGATTGTGCGCTCGTTGAAGATCGGACTCAACGGCATGCGGATTCACGTCAAGATCGGAATCCCACGCAAGATTTACTGGGCCGACCGGCTGGGAATGCTGATCATGGAAGACATCCCGAACAGCTGGGGGGAACCGACACCCGAGATGAAGGGCGAAGTGGACGTGGCGCTTCTGGGAATGATCGAACGAGATTTTAATCATCCCTCGATCTTCAGCTGGGTGATCTTCAATGAAACCTGGGGCCTGGATACGAAGGCGAGTGACGGCAAGAAAAGCTACACGAAAGAGACCCAGCGATGGGTCGAGTCAATGGTTCAACTGACCCGCGAGCTCGACCCGACACGACTGGTCGAAGACAACTCGCCGCATCGTGAAGATCATACGATCACCGATATCAACTCCTGGCATTCCTACCTGCCGGGCTGGGAGTGGGAAACGAAACTCAAGGAGATCTCTGACAATACCTATCCGGGGTCGGAATGGAATTTCGCCGAAGGATACAAGCAGGGAGATCAGCCGCTCTTCAACAGTGAATGCGGCAATGTCTGGGGGTACAGCGGAAGTACCGGTGATGTCGACTGGAGCTGGGATTATCACCGCATGATGAATGCATTCCGTCGATATCCCAAGATTTCGGGCTGGCTCTATACCGAGCATCACGACGTGATCAATGAGTGGAACGGCTACTATCGCTATGATCGGAGCGAGAAGGAGACCGGTTTGGGAGAACTCGTTTCGGGGATGACTCTGAATGATCTTCATTCGGCGATGTATCTCTCTCCGGGGATCGATCTGAGCCTCTCCGTTCAGCCGGGGACTTCGGTTGAGGTCCCGTTGACACTGTCGACCCAGGGTCTCGGAGGCGTTACCGATCGGCAGATCCGGATCAATGCCGATCTGTCAGGTTGGGACGACCTGGGCAGGCCGATCAGCCTGGGGCAGGTATCCCGAACGGTTACTGTGGAGCCCTGGACGACAAGCGAGTTGAGCCCGTTCAAGTTCGATATGCCCAACTCTCCCGCTCTCGTCATCGCCAAGTTCATCCTCGAGGATGCCGGGGGAAGGGTCCACCATCGGAACTTCACAACATTCGTCGTCGAAGCGGATTCCAACCCGCAGAATGAAGAGCGGATGATCGATGGCCGTTCGGTCCAACTGCTGCGGATTCCACCAGACAAGGCCTCAGCGAGCGAGTGGACCCTGAAGAGTTGGGAAGTGCTCGACGGACTGAAGGTGAACGGGGCCGGTTCCGGCTTTTTCGAGTACCGCATCGTCTGGCCCGAAGGTCTCGAGGCTGGCGCTGTGAGTGAAGCGGTGTTCCTGGCGGAGCTGGGTGCGAAGGTACTGTTTGGGAAGGACCGGGCAGGGGATACGAAGATCGGAGGAGATTATATGCGGGGTCAAGGGGCCCACGACCCCAGTCTCAATCGAAATGCCTATCCGATGACCGATACGAGCCTGAACCCCTCCAGGGTTCGGGTCCGGGTCAATGGGATCGCGGCCGGGGACGCGTATCTGGCGGACGACCCCGCCGATCATCGCGGGATTCTCTCCTGGCATGCTCAGTTGAAAGACCGGTTCTTGAGGGAAGCGGGGTCTTACGGTTACCTGACCTCGCTGAATATTCCGCCCGAGGCTCTGACCCGCGCGGCCTCTCAGGGTGAACTCGTGATCCGTCTCGAAGTCGATCCCGCCTACGCCGGAGGCCTGGCCGTCTACGGGAAGAAGTTTGGGCGGTACCCGCTCGATCCAACGGTTG
>CP070717.1:4799464-4807649 GCA_020350445.1 Acidobacteriota bacterium
CCGGTCCCCTTCAACGAAGTTCCCCCCCGGTACGGTTCCCGCGTCGGTCACCCGCGTCGATGTATAGGTGTGGTTGAAACCGGTCCAGAGTGTTGCGGTGAGGTTGTAAGCCACCTCGATCTCGGTACCGGCGCTCCGCGCACGCTCGACATTGATGAAATTCGGTTCACCGGGAGCGGTCAGAAAGGTGAATTCGATCAAGTCACTAAACTGGTTGTAGAAGAATGTTCCGGTCAGTCGCAGCCTCCCTCCGGCGTGGAAGAAGTCGACTCCCAGATCGCTCGAGATGTTCTTTTCGGGTTTCAGGTTACTGTTCCCGTTGATGCCAAACTCAGGAAAACCGATGATTTCTCCGAAGTCCGGAGCCCGGAAACCGTTCGCGATACTTCCCCTCAACTTCCACTGATCGGTCAGAAGAATCGCCGTGTCGAGCGAACCGGTCGTGAAGTTTGAAAACCGATTGTTGTTGTCGTGACGTACTCCAGCTGTCACGAAGACACGCTCACTGACCGAGAACTGGTCCTGGGCGAAGAACCCGATGCTTCTGCGATCGAGATCGGCCGTAAGACTCTGTTCCTTTTTGAATGAGAGGCCGGCCGTTACCAGGTTGTTTTCACCCAGGGCGATATTGTTCTGCCAATCGACGAAGTGGCGGGAATTCTCGGTCTCGAACGATCCGGTAAAAAAGTCGGTCACGTTGTCTTCAACGGTATACGATGTGGAATCGTAGTAGTGATACCCGTACTGGAACCGTGTTCCGTATCGGTTGGCAATCGCGCGATCGTACCAGACGGAGTAAGTGGACTGGGCGGTCTCGCGGTAATCGTTCGGATCGACAATCGCTCCGCTGTCATCGGTGGGGTAGTGCTGCCTGCTGTCGATATACCTCACGAGCCCCGAAATCGTAGAGCCTGCTGCGGCCTTGAAGGAGAACTTTCCTGACAGGTCGGTCCGATCATACTGGCTGTTGAAATCATGGATTCCATCGGTATCGGAGCGCAGGGCGCCGAGTGAGTACTGGAAGCGGTCCGATCCGCCTGTCACCGAGCCGCTGAGGTTATAGGAGCGGAAGGTGCCGCCTTCGATCTGCAGATGTCCTGTTGGGTCGGCATCCGTCCCCGAGCGGGTGATGACGTTAATGGTGGCAATTGCAGCATCGGCCCCATAAAGCACCGTACTGGGGCCTTTGACGATTTCTATCCGGTCGATGTTTGTCGTACTCAGGTCAGCGAAGTCGTATTCTCCCCCGGGCTGATTCACGGGCACTCCATCGATCATGACGAGATTGAAATTGCTTTCGCCACCCCGTACAAAGACCGACGTCTGCCCTCCAAAAGAGCCAGCCGAAACCACCGAGATGCCGGGTACGGTCTCGAGAACTTCTTTCACATTCCGCAGGCCTCGAGATTCGATTTCATCGGCTGAGATCACGGTTACAGAGCGGCCGAGCTGGCGGATCTCGGTGGGCGTCCTTGTCGCTGTGACCGTCACCTCATGGTGAGGTGGGGGGACCGGTTTCGGGTTGCGTGCCTGCTGTTGGGCGGCTGGATCGCTTGAAGCATCTTCGGCTTCGGAACTCATAACAGGATCAATCGACAGGCTGATTGCTAGCAGTGCGGCGAGAAGAACGCTGGTCATAGAACCCTCCTAACTTCCCCTTCGGAAGCGGTTGAGGAACGAACTGAACCGGTCTCCTGGCTCGCAGTATCCAAGCCGCCAGGCCTTCCCATCTCAAAGAGACAGTGGCATCAGCTGGGACCCATCACTGCTCACAGTTGCGAGGGCAGCGTCGGTTTCTAACCGAACTTCCCGAACACTCAGTCGTCACCTGATAAATAAATGGAGGGTGAGTGTACGGCACCTCGAATAGGCCTGTCAAGGAGACAGCATGGCTGGAATCGTCAGAGGTCAGAAGCCCGCTTTTGCAGCAGCTCCCGGAAAGTGCGAAGCCGGTGTTGGATCGCGGCCAGCTCTTCTCTGTCCTGGTCGAGTTTTCTCTGGGAGTCCTCGATCGCGGCCTCCACCACCTCGATGGAGGGGCCGCCCAGGGTTCTTCTGACGGCGACAAAGTGACTTGGGTCGAGAATCTCGCGCAATCTCTCCGGAGGAAGTTCAATTGGACGGCCGAGCGTGTTCAGGCTGGCCTGTTTCAGTGCTTCCGAGTGACAGGTTACACGCTGGGCCGACAGGTCCTTGACCATCTGACCGGCAATGGAGTGGGCCGCACGAAATGAGATTCCTTCGGTCCGGACCAGAGTGTCGGCCAGTTCAGTCATTGTTATCCAGGACTGGTCCTCTTTGGAGCAGGCTCCTTGCGAATTGAAGGTGGCCGTTTTCAGGGCCCCGGAAAGAATCCGAAGCGGGCCCAGGCAGTCTTCGAATACGCCTTCAACCAAGGGCTGGAGATCATCTTCGCAGTCCACGATATCTCCGAACGGAGTGTTGTGAAGCATCTGGAAGACTGCCGACGCCTTACCAAACCCCCGGCTGCAGATAGCGCGCGAGTGTTCGAGTGAGACGGGGTTTCTCTTTTGCGGCATGATGCTGCTGCACTGGACATAGCCATCGCCCAGCCTGAGGAAGCTGAATGCGGTGGTTGACCAGAGCAGGAGGTCGTGCAGGACCTTTCCTTGAGTTGTCATCAGGATTTGGAGAGCGGCCACCGCTTCCAGCAGGTAGTCAACTCCGGCGATGCTGGCATGCGTATTCCCAGTTGGTCCATCAAAACCCAGCAGGTCACTGGTGAGATGGCGATCAATGCAGAATCCCGTGCCGGTAATTGCGCAGGATCCGAGTGGCGAGCGGTTCATCCCGTTGAAGGCAGCCGTCAGCCTCGTATGATCCCGTTCCAGGTGTTCGATGACGCCGAGGAAGTAGTGGGCGAAGGTCGAAGGCTGTGCGGCCTGTGTATGGGTGTACATCGGGTAGATATTGGCCTTCTCACGACGGCAGACGTCGATCAGGGTCTCGCGCAGTTCGATCGCAGCCTGCTGGACCTTTGGGATTTCTTCCCTCCAGCGCAGTCTGTAGATCGTCGTGTCGATGTCATTGCGGCTGCGGGCCGTATGCAGCTTGCCGGCAACGTTGGCGTCACAGTCTTCCTCGAGGAGTCTTTCGATATAGAAAAAGAGATCCTCGAAGGATCCATCGTAGGCCACCGGTTCGATGCGCGAGAAGGTGATCCGGTCGAGCGCCAGGACCAGCTCCCTCGCCTCCGGACGTGTCAGGATCCCCACCTCCTCCAGCATGATCAGGTGGGCGTAGTGGACATCCATCAAGGGCTGAAAGAAGAGCCGTTTCGCATCTTCAAAGTTTTGAGCCAAAACGGTTTCGATGTACTCTTTAGCGAACTTCATGATCTTTGAACAGACAGTTTACTTATTCGCCCAAGCTCATTCTGCTGACTGAAATGAGCGGTGTTTCAGGTAGGGAAGATGTTGTATTGGCGATCCCTCTCCGCTGTAAAGCTGTTGACGAGAAAATGGCGCTGTTCCTGCGCTAGTTCGAGGAAGGCGTCGACGACAACGGGATCGAACTGGGTTCCGGCCCCCTCCCTTATCATTTCGAGAACGTCTGTAAATCCCTTTCGCCCACGGTAAGGACGGTCTGAGTACAGGGCATCAAACACATCTGAAACAGTCAGGATGCGGACGTCGAAGGGAACTGCGTCGCCGGCCAGGCCATCCGGGTACCCCTTACCGTCAATCCTCTCGTGATGGGAACGTACCATGGGTAGCACATCGGCGAATGCTTTCACGGGTTCGAGGATCTTCGCTCCGATCACGGGATGTTGCTTCATCACCGCAAACTCAGCCGGTGTCAAACGGCCCGGTTTGTCGAGGATTTCGGCCGGAATACCGATCTTCCCGATATCGTGCAGTAAGCCTCCTCGATTGATCCGTTCGATGTTGGTCTGGGGAACGCCCAGTTTTCGGGCGAGTTGAACTGCGAGCCGGGTCACCCTCTCGGAATGTCCAGCGGTCCAGGGGGACTTTGCATCAACGGTTCTCGCCAGTGCAGTCAGAGTACTGAGGTTCAGCTCGTCCATTTCTTCGAGAAGATGGGCGTTCGAAAGTGCGACGGCGAGCTGGTTGGAAAACTGTGCTGCCCGGCGCCGCATCTCTGGTTCGATCACCACATCCGGCTTGAAACCGAGAATGAGTGCCCCCACGACCTGCTGCTTCACCGAGATCGGGACCGCCAGAGCCTCACAGGGTTCAAGGCGGGGATTGGCAAGTTGTCTCGGAGTCAGAGGATCGTCGGCTGATACAAGGATTCCTTCGCTTTTTCCCTGCAGGCGGTCCCAGAATGATGCTGGCATCTGTTTTTCGATTGCGGCCACTTCTTCGTTCGGCAGCCCGTTACTGGCGAAGACCGAAATCTGAGTGGGTCTGTCGAAATCGGTGATGGCGACACAGATCTGGGAACTGCCGACTAGTGCGGGAATTCTCCCCAGGGCGGTCAGAACGATATCGTCGGTGTGGAAGGCTGAAAGGATCTCCCGGTCGATCTCTGCGACAGCTTCGAGGGTGTCAAACTGAATGCCGATCTGAAGCGCCATGCTGTTGAACGATTCAGCCAAATCCTGAAACTCGTCACGACTGTCGACCGCAACCCGGGTTGAGAAATCGGCCTGGGCAATTCTCGCGGTTCCGTCCATAAGTCTTTCCAGCGGGTCGAGACTTCGGCGAATCTGGTTGCTACTGAGGAAGGCGACCAGAAGCAAGCTGGCGAGCAGGAAGAAGGGAAAAATCCTCTGAAACTGTCGGACGGGAGCCAGCACCTCATCTTCCGACTGTGCTACAACCACTGCGATGGATCGAAGCCCAAACTGTCTTCCCAGGGGAAGCTCGCGAAGCATTGTATTGTAGGTGGCGTTTCCGATTCCCAAGGTGGCGGCGTTCGAGTGCGGTTCCGCGAAGTGGCTCTGTATGACTGCTTTCTCGGCTTCGGTCAACTCCAGCGAGGTATACAGTAACTCGCGATTGGCACCGAGAACGAACAGCTCCAGGTTCGTCGAGAATCTCCCGCCCGGATCGATATTCAAAAGGGCATTCAGGTCAGGCTCAGCCCATAGCGTAACCGGGTTTTCCCCTAGGGGAAGCTCCAACCCGAATATGAACCGGCCCGGGACCGATTCAGACGCAGGGATCGTGACCAGAGTTGGCTCTCCGCTCTGGATATGTTGAACCTGGTCCTCGCTGAGTGCTCCAGGTTCCGTCATGCTCCCGTGAAAGCACTCCAGCACTCCCTCTCGCTCGTCGCAGAAGGCGGAGAAACGTTCCCGGGAAAACACGAGCGAGGAGGGGTCCAGGTCGGGCGCCGCGGTGAACTGATTGGCTACGAGATCCATCTCAATGCTGAGAAACTGGAGTTTCTCAACCAGTGCCATCCCCAACCGTCTACTGGTCTCCTCTATCCGTTCCAGACTTTGCTCTTGAAGCTGGTCCCGAACATGAAAGAAGGAGTAGGCCCCGAAGGCGAGGACAGGGACAATTGCACTGGCCAGAAAGAGGAGGAAGATGCGACGGGCGACACGGCTCTCTAGGAAACCACCTTCAAGTTTCATAATTATTCGTTTTGGTCGAGTCAAGATTATATCCGCGGTGGATGACCTTAGGCCTTGGCTGAAGGCGGATCATGGTTTGGCTGTCCTTGACCCTTCGGGATTGTCAGGGCTACACTGACCCTGCATCTTCCCCGGACTGATTGGTCGAGTGCCCAGGACTACCGTGAGGTCCGGCGTTTTGGTCATCGATGGTTGCAGGAGGGATCAGAGTCCCCGTCGAAAGTGGAAAAAGGAAGGGTAGATGTTTAAATCGCAGAAAACAGATGTCTTGGTTGTCGGTGCGGGCCCGGTCGGCTTATTCACTGCGCTCCTCTTGGTCGAGCAAGGCGTTAAGGTTGAGGTAATTGAAGAGCAGTGGAGATCGGCTACGCGGAGCTACGCGTTGGCTTTACACCCGAGAAGCTTGAGTTTGTTCAGCTCCCTCGGGTTTGCGAAGGAACTGGTTTCACAGGGAAACTGTGTGGATCGGCTGGGACTCTACGACTACCGGCTGCGACGCAAAGAACTCCAGTTCAGGAACCTTCCCGTTGACTTTCCTTTTGTGGCGGTTGTCCCTCAGCAGGCGCTCGAAGAAGTCCTGATTGGTGAACTGCAGAAGCGGAAGGTCCCAGTGCACTGGAATCATCGATTAGCCCATTTCAAGCAGGATGAGGAGGGTGTCGAGGTCGAAGTCGAGAGGCTGACGAAGGAGTCAACGGGGTACAGTGTGACGCGCACTGAGTGGGTCGTCGACAAGACGATTCATGGTCGGGTAGGCTTCATTGTCGGTGCCGATGGTCATCGTTCTACCGTCAGGAAGCAGTCCGGAATCGAGTTTCCGGAACTTGGCTCGTCCGCTGTCTTTGAAGTCTTTGAGTTCCTGACGGACTCCCCTTCGGGAGACGAGCTTCAAGTCGTTATCGATCAAGACCGGCTCAGCGTTCTCTGGCCGATGACCGGGGGCAGATGTCGCTGGAGTTTCGAGAGAGACCCGAAAGAGGTAACGCAGGATCCCCGGGCCAAGAGCCGTTTGCTCGTCCAGTTCCGGGATGAAGCTTATCCCCATGTGACCGACGAACGCCTGTCGCAGTTGATCAAGGAGAGGGCCCCCTGGTTCGAAGCGACTCCAACTGAAGTGGTCTGGTCCGCTGCAATCCGATTCGAACGGCGTTTAGCCGAACACTTCGGGGAAGGTCGTGTCTGGTTGATCGGAGATGCCGCTCATGTCGCTCTGCCGATTGCAATTCAGAGTATGAATGTAGGTCTCCGGGAAGCGCAGTCCCTCTCGAGTGCAATCGCAGCTGTGCTGGCGGGGCATTCCGGGTTGGAGTTCCTGAATGATCACCAGTCCCGCTGGCAGGCGGAATGGCAACGCCTGATTGGCCTGACCGAGCATCCTAAGATCCCGGATGGGACCGATCCCTGGGTTGCCAAGCGTGCCGGGCTGATCTCGGCCTGTATACCTGCCTCAGGCAAGGAACTCGATCTGCTGCTGGCACAGGCTTTCGCCTAGGCGGGGAAGGGGAGGCGGAATCGCGCCTCCGCAATCCAGGTTCACCCTACATATTCTCGAAGGATAACGATTCTGCCAGTCGCGGATCCTGGGTTGGTACCAGGGAAGGTTTCATCATCAGCTGCAGAACCAGGGCAAACGACAGTCCAGCTATCCCGACGAAGGTCAGCAAATCCAGCACGTGAGGGTGAAGGCCTTCAGTCTGGAACCCGGGCATGACCAGCCAGTAGAGGTCGAGATAGTGCATAAACAGGAGCCAGATCGTGGCGAGAACCAGGACACCCCGGTTTCGCTTTGCACTGCGACTCAACAGCAGGAAGAACGGAAAACAGAAGTGTCCGACTGCCAGGAGGATACTGGCGTACTGCCATCCATGGTGCCAGCGGTGAGCGTACCAGAGCGTTTCTTCCGGGATGTTCGCATACCAGATCAGCATGAACTGAGAAAAGGCGATATAGGCCCAGAAGACCACGAAGCCAAACATCAGTTTCCCGAGGTCGTGGATATGCTCCGAATTCACGATGTTGGTCAGCAGTCCAAATCTCTGGAGAATCAGGACCAGCAGGAGCAGGAAGGCCAGGTTCGACATAAAGGCTCCGGCGAAGATATAGACACCGAATACCGTGGAATACCAGTGTGGATCCAATGACATGATCCAGTCGAAAGCGGCAAACGTGAGCGTGATGGCAAACACGACGATTCCGGGGGCACTGACGGTCTGCAGCCGCCTGGTGATCGCTGTTCCACCAACCTGATCCTGGGCGACGGACTGCCGTCTGAACCAGAATGCCAGTCCAGACCAGGCAACGAGATAGATGACCGTTCGGATATAGAAGAACGTCCCGTTCAGATAGGGTTCCTTGGCCTGAAGGATTGGATCATGCTCGACGTGGGCACTGTCCAGCCAGGGATAGAGCTGGTCGAGTCCCGCCGTCAGCGGAATGAAGAGGAGCGCGAAGAAGGGGATTGTTCCCATCACGTTCTCTGCGATCCGGCGAACCGCCACACTCCAGCCCGCACGGGTCACGAACTGAATCAGGACGAATCCGAGTGCACCGACGGCGATGGTCACCACAAAGAGGTAGGCGACCAGATAGGAGTGGAAGAACTGTTTCGGTTCACCC
>CP070717.1:4807749-4814471 GCA_020350445.1 Acidobacteriota bacterium
GATTGCCGAGGCTGATTCGAATCCGAAACGGGGGGCGGGAAAGAAGCGCCCAACTCGACGAACACGTTTCACCGTCTGGGCGGTGGAGAGAAATGGGGAGACGATTCTGCTGCACACGCATCGGACCAACGCAGTTGTCCGGCACCTGCTCGAACGGCGCCGGATCCCCAGTTTGGCCTCCGCCCAGGTGCTCCGGGCCGAGGTTCCCTATGGGCGGAGTCGGTTTGACTTTCTGATGGAGGAAGAGGGGAAGGAGTTCTTTCTCGAGGTTAAGTCGGTCACCCTATTCGGAAATCGAGCAGCGCTCTTCCCCGATGCGGTAACGGAGAGGGGACGACATCACATTCTTAAACTGGCGGAACTCGGAGACGAGGCGATCAAACAGGGGCTACCACGGCCCGTTGTACTCTTCCTCATTCATTCCAGTCGGGTGGACCGATTCCTGCCCGACTACCATACCGATCTCGAGTTTTCCCGCGCTTTTCTCGAAGTCCGTGACCGCGTGCGGATCATTCCCGTCTCCGTTGGGTGGACTCGGACCCTGGAGTTAACGGAGAAGGTTGAGGAGCTTCCTGTACCCTGGGAATTCCTCAGCCGCGAAGTCAGTGACTCCGGTGCCTACCTGGTCTTAATGAAGGTCGAGCATGAAGAGTTGTTTGATGTCGGTCGGTTGGGCCCGGTCGCCTTCCCGGCCGGATGGTACATCTATGTCGGATCGGCGATGAAAAACCTGACGGCCCGAATCAACCGGCATCTCAGAAAACGGAAGAAGTTTCACTGGCATATCGACTATCTAAGAAACCAGGCTGCCAAGGTTTCCGTTCTTCCGATCCGTTCGTCGAAACGTGCAGAATGCTCAGTTGCACGAGCGCTTTCCGACCTGCTGGCCCCTCATGCTGCAGGGTTTGGGTCTTCAGACTGCGACTGTGCCACCCATCTATTCTTCAGTCCAGAAAAGCCGACCAATAGTCGAGCCTTTCACGATTTTCTCGAGCGTTTCAGAATGCCGCTATTAGATGGCTAGGCTGGTTGGATGAACGCGGAGGTGCGGTTCCGCGCCGTGGTGGTCCAGGGATTCCACTCTCCATCGTAGCCAGCGATGAGGACTAGAGTACGGCTCGAGCAATCTGGGTCACGTGCCTCAAGTCGGAACCGCAGCATCCACCAAATATGTTGAGCCACGGCATCCTCTGGAGGATCGATCGATACAGGTTTCCCAATTCGACCGGATCTCCGGCATCAAGCGTGTCACAGGAATCGAGTTCGGCATGACTTCGGCGCGACGCGTTGCATCGAAGACCTCGAATCCGGCGGCACCACCCAGCATCGTCCAGAACATGAAAGAAATGATCGGGATGGGCGCAGTTCACCATGAAATACTCTGCACCTCGATCCGTTAGTTCATCGACCGTCTCAATCGCTTCCTGGAGTGGCTGCCCACTGGGAAGTCGTCCATCCGTTTCGGTTGTGAAGGAGATGACAGCGGGCAAGTCGGAAGCATTTGCAGCCCTTACAAATCCTGCGGCTTCGTAAGCCTGGTTGAAGGTAACACCGGCAACCATGTCCACTTCCGTCTGCGCCAGCCAGCCCAACTGCCTGGAGTGGTACTCCTCGGCCTCCTCTGTTTCGAGCAGAGACTCAGGAGCATATCCATCTCCTCGCGGACCGACAATGGCGCTGAGGACGATCGGTTGGGAGTTTGTGTGAAACTCGTCCCGCAAGGATGACACGAACGCCACCGAATCTTCATTTGCCTTGCGCAGTTCCTCTTCAGAAACGCCGAGGTCCGACGCCCAGTGGACGTGTGCTTTCCAGGTCTGGGTATCGAGGACAAAACCGGTTTCAAACGTCTGGGCTAGACGAAGGAATCGCCGGAAATACTCGGCCAGTGCTCGTCGGCCTGCCTCATCATTCAAAAGGGTATGAGCGGCAAATTCCGGGATCTCGATCCCATGATTGAAGATCAGATCGGTCTCGAGGCCTCCGTCGGCCAGGTACACATTGCCATTGAGTTGTGGCAGGTCGCTGCGATATTTACTCATAATAAACTATGATGAAATAATATAACTTTCAGGTCAACTTCTTCACGATAGTTTTCCGTTCTTGGAGTCGGGAAGATGTTCAGATCCCTTTACGCCACCCCGGCTCATCGAATCGCCTAAGTTGCACAGTCAGTGAACCATCGGAATTGAGGGGCTGTCGACAGGCCCATCGAATCGGGCGGATGATACCTTTCGTCTCGATCTCTCCGCGGATTCGGATACGCTGCCCCTCCATGCCTTGAGGCAGAATAAAGGACGCTTGCCGAATTCGGCCGCCGTAAGGATGTCCGGCATCGAGGCCTCCTCCGATACTGATCCTGCCATCTTCACTCTCCGCGAAGGCGCGCAGGATGCCCGGCACCCCGGAAACGCCGTGGTTGGCGAAGGCAACGATCACCTCGGAAGTAGCGTAGCGTTTGCGTTGCCAGATCCAGGAAGGCCGGACCTTGTACCCCATCCGTTGCTGCAGTGCGGTGAAGCCCTCGGGATACCGCTCGTTGTAATGCCTGAGGTTATCGGCCTCGGTCCAAAGTGACCAGTAGTTGGCTCCGAGATCGAGAACGTGCATCAGCGCCCACTCCATGCGGTTGACTCCACCTTCATCGAGTGGCAGGCGAGAGATGTCGTAGTGGCGATCGTTGCCCTGTTCCGACACCACCGCAAGCCAGGGCGGCCGGTTCGCCAAGCGCTCCACCTGGATCGATTCTTCGATCAAGTCGATGCTGTCAGAGCGGAGCCAGCAACCGGCTCGAACGCAGCGATCGAGCACTTCACGATTGCCCGTCTTGCTGATGTCGGGCTGGGTGTTGACTGCGAGAGGCAGGTGCTTCCAGGTTTCTATCTGGAACTCGGCCATCTCGACCATTGTCCGTTCAGCGGTCAAATAGTCGGGAAAGGGGTTGGGGATGTCTCCGGTATGCCCCTCGCCCCAGAAGCCGTACATCATCAGGTCCATGTATTCGAACAGAGGGTGGCTGTCGAATTCGGCTGCAAGGAGTTCGTTCAGTTCACGGAACGCCTTGTGAAACTCCGGATGATCGTAGCGGGGTTCACGGTACTCCGTGTCTCCACGGCTGCCCTTTCCAATCGTAACAATAGGCACTCTTTCATGGAGAAAGTCGGGAAGGGAGAGTTTCTCGGGCTGGATATTCGGGCTGGAAAGCTGGATGCGGAAACCAATCCTTAACCCGTAAGTCTTCGCCGCGTCCAGGGTCAGCTTCCAGATGGGGTGCAGGTCGAGTCGCCCCGGCCGACTCTGAATATCGCGCCAGTCACAACGAATGTAGAGAATGTCGACAAAGGGCAGGGTCGCGAGTTTCTCGACATGCTGTTCGAGGGTCTCTTCACCCCGGCGTGCCGCCTGGGACGGCCCCCCTTCCTCCCAGGTGTAGCCGACAAGTCCCGTGCCAAAATTCCGGATCGGTTCTACAGCGGGCGTGGTATTGGCGATATTGCGCCAGCCCTGATCCTGGTCGATTCCGAAGGGACCCTGGTTAAGACGATTGCGGACTGTCGGACCCGGGCCAAAATCGTAGTTGTCCCAGCGATGAACGGGCACCTCCGCTCGCGTACTAGTCCGACTCAGCGCCGCCCCTGCTACGGCGGCTGCACCTGTCTTGAAGAAGTCTCTCCTGTTGGTCATATTTCCCCTATTGTCCTGGAATCACTGGGAATGTGGTCAAGGTTGGAACCTCCGCGGGAAATTCCTTTCCGGGTGCATCGGTCTGTCTCAACGTTATCGCTGCCAGTGGAACCGGACTGGTAATTTCGAGCATGCCTTCCATTTCCGTGATTCCCTCAACTTGCGAAAAGATCTCCGTGATGAAACGGGCCGAGTGCTGTCCATTCGCCAACTCGATCTTCTGTTCGTCGAGTAACCCCCCATCCTTTCTAAAGAGCCGGAGTGTTACCTCGACAAGTTGAGCCGCCGTTGCCCCCTGCGTATCGTCCCGGACAAGCGCCAATCCGGTGTTTCGGTCACCCGTCGTATCCACCACCAGGCTGAATTCATTCAACGGTTCCGATGCCGGGACCCCTGCTTCATACAGCAAGGTCCCCGCCGGAAGGTGCCTTCTCCCGAAGACCGCAGTTCCTCCAACTCGGCTCGAAGTTGTCACACGGGCATAACCGACCTGCAACTCTCCTGAACCGGTCGTATTCAAGGCGATCGCCTGCCCCTCGGGCAGCAGTAGATCGTAACGGCTGTTAGCGGCGCCCAAACCAAGGTCGACAACCATCGGTTGCCCCGCTGAGTCAAACAGTTCTATGCGTAGATTGGCCCCGGCTCCGGTATTGACCAGAATCATGCTGGTCTGGAATCCGATACTGCCAACCTGCCCATTGCCCACCTGGGGGAAATAGAAGACGGTCTCCTCCCCTTCGGTTGAAGATCCGTCGTCAGCCCGGCACTCAATAACCGGGAATGTCGTCAGAGTGGGAACTTCTTGGGGAAATCCCGTCGCCGGATCATCGTTCTGGCGCAGCGTGATGGCAGTTACCAGTTGGTCACTCTCCACCGTGACTACGCCCTCCATTTCAGAGGCCTGGGAACTGACCTCCGTGAAGAGTTCCCGAATGAACCTGGCCAGATGTTGTCCCGGTTTGAGCGTCACATTTCGGGTGCTCAAGGGTGAGAAGGTCTTGTCGTAAAGCCGCAGGGTGAGGTTTGCATCCGGCTGTAGCGTCGCAGGATCGGCCGGATAGACGATCGCCAGTCCCGTATCCCGGCTTCCAAGGGAGTCAACGAACAGGCTGAACTCAGTCAAGGTGCCTGATGCGGGGACACCTGCCTCATAGAGCAAAACGTCGGTGGAAGCGTCGGTGCGGCTAAAGACGGCCGTCCCTCCGACGCCCTCCGCGGCGGTTACTTCAGCGTAGCCGATCTTCAGCGAATCCTGTCCCGGTGTTTCGATTGAGAGGGATTCCATGGGTACCATCCCGAGTTCGAAGAGCGAGTCGGTTCCGAGTTCGCCCAGTTCCAAATCGAGGAAGTCTCCATCGGAGTTGGCCAAATCAATCTCCAGCGGGCTGATACCACCACTGTTGGCAAAGACCAGGTTGCTCTGAAACTGTATGTTTCCGGCCAGCCCGTCGCCAATCTGCGGGAAGTAGAATTTGGAGGAGGTGATCACCGGCCCCCCCAGTGTTTCGATCGCTCCGTTTACAGTGAGATCATGATCTCCCCGGGCTCCATCCACGTAATGGACTACGATGCGGTCTTCAAAGATTTGCGCGCCCGTTGTTCCGTCAAACAGGAACTCATAGAGGTGAGCCGTTGGATTGTCGGGTGTAGGGCCGTAGTTGTAGAAGCTGCTGAAACGCCAGTCCCCCTCGAACCGATAGGTCACAACGGAAGAACCTGTCTGCAGAGGCACCTCATCACCGAGCGCCTCTCTCTGGTCCGACGTTCCTCCAGAAAGGGTCTGGGAGGAGTGGGTCCAGAACAGGGCCTTACTCTCGCCCAGCGTTTTGAGGAAGTTCTCTTCAGCATCCAGGGGGCTGAAGACCTCGCGGATATAGATTGAACCCGCCGTAGTCGTAAGATCGACCATCGGATTCCCGAACTTCGAGAATGTACTCATCGGAATTCTGACCGTAGCCGGCTCTGTACGCCCTTCCTTTGATTCCAGGATGTCCGGCAGGCCGTCGCTATCCTGGTCGTCAATCACCTGCGCACAGGGCGAGAACTCAGAGGTGTTTCCGTCGGGATCGGTGGCCGTCGCCGTCAGCATGTCAAACCCTGCCATGAGACTCGCAGGGAAGCGTATCGTCGCATACCCTCGCCCAACGAGATTCGTAGGAATTGTCCTGGTTAAGATAGGCTTCTTGCCTTCGCAGAAGAACTTCCCCCCAATATTCTTCGCGCCGGCCAAAGAACCTGCATGCAGACGAATATCGAAATCCTCGTTTGGAGTACTGTTCAACTGCAACCTGGCCAGAATGCTTTCCCCCTCTCTCGTCGCGAAGTGTGAAAGCAGGTATAAGGGGAGGTTCATCTCTGCGAAGACAGGATAGTTCTGACCCTGATTCGGACCGGAATCCAGGTCTTTGCGGTCGTTCAGCGTTGGCTGAAACTGATCCGGGACGGGAGATTTCCCTTGAATTGGAGCTGTAGTCGTCAGGCTGATACCCAACCCAAAGTGCCCGGAAAAGCGATTAGAAAGAATTCGATTTCGGTCGGCATCTGCACTGTTGATCCAGATGCCCACACCATTGTCTTTGAAAATATTGGAACCTTGGTCCGAAACACCGCCGATCTGGTTGTTCATTGCCTTCGAAGCGATGACAATGCCAAAGCCGAAACCACCCCCTATCGTGTTCCCGAGTAATTGGTTTCCGCTAGACTTCCCCGCCAGGGCAATTCCGATCCCCCTGTCTTCAAAAGGCTCCTCCGCGTCTTTACAACAGACAAACTTATTCCCCTCTTCTGCCGATCCCCCGAGCAGATTTTCACTTGCGTCTATGAATACTCCGGCCATATTGGAGTGGTACTCTTTGCCGCAGCCGATCAGAATAGAGTTGCGGAGGATCTCGTTTCCGGAGGCTGCGTTTGGGCTCGATGCCGACTTGATCCAGATGCCAAAGAGGTTGCTGTAGATGGTGTTCCCAATCTTGCCGCCGATCGTGTTTCCTGGGGCATCGACTATATGCACTCCAGCCAGTAAACCGTCAGGCAACCGT
>CP070717.1:4814571-4824909 GCA_020350445.1 Acidobacteriota bacterium
CATTCGTCTTTCTTCTGAGGGTTTCTTCTTATGTCACTTCAAGTGGTCACTTGAATTGAGGTGACTATTCCCTGTCACGCACCTTTGAGGTGTGGCGATTCCAAGTCTTGATCGCTTTCAACCCCCAAACTAGAATTCAAGCGGGTCTTAAGGATGTCACCGCCCTCTAGCAGACGGTTTTGAAACCAGGAGAACTCAAAATGCAGAACCGCTTCCGCCCTCCAATCATCCTGTTCCTCATCTTCAGTTTCGTCACACTCTTTTCAAGTGCCGAGGAGAGTGAGCCACGTCTGACGAACGCTACGTTCAAAGGACTCGAGTTCCGAGGGATTGGACCGGCACTGATGTCGGGAAGAATTGCCGATCTCGCCATTCACCCGATCCGAAAGAGCACCTGGTATGTGGCGGTCGGCTCCGGCGGCGTCTGGAAGACGGTGAACAGGGGGACAACATGGACACCCATTTTCGATGATCAAACCGCCTATTCGGTCGGTTGCGTAACCCTCGACCCGAGCAATCCTGAGATTGTCTGGGTCGGGACTGGGGAGAACGTCAGCGGCCGGCATGTCGGTTTTGGGGACGGAGTCTACAAGAGCCTGAATGCGGGTGAAACCTGGTCCCGAATGGGGCTGGAGAAATCGGAACATATCGCCAAAATCCTGATTGAACCGAAGAATGGCGATACCATCTACGTCGCCGCTGAAGGGCCACTCTGGACGGCGGGGGGAGAGCGCGGGGTCTTCAAATCCACAGATGGAGGAAGATCCTGGGAGCTCGTTCTCGAGATCAGCGCAGACACCGGAATCACCGATCTGGAGTTCTCTCCGGATGATCCCCAGACACTCTATGCCGCAGCCTATCAAAGGCGTCGAACGGTCGCTCAGTTTCTCGGCGGCGGACCGGAATCGGGGATCTACAAAAGTACCGATTCGGGCAAGACCTGGCGAAGGATCGAACGGGGGCTCCCCAAAGGCGACATGGGAAAGATCGGCCTGGCGGTTTCCGTTCTCGACCCTTCACACGTTTACGCGACGATCGAGGCTTCGGACCGGGAAAAGGGCTTCTATCTTTCGACCGATCGTGGCGAGAGCTGGGAAAAGCGCAACGCGTACATCAGTGGGGGTACGGGCGCACACTATTACCAGGAGATCTATGCCTCACCGCACAAGCTCGATCGGGTCTACCAGATGGATGTCCGCATGCAGATAACCGAGGACGGGGGCAAGACATTCGGTCCCCTGGGAGAGCAGAACAAGCACTCAGACAATCACGCCCTGGCATTCGACGCCAATGATCCCGACTACCTCCTCTGCGGAACCGACGGAGGTATTTACGAGACCTTCGATCACGGCAAGACCTGGCGTTTCATCGCGAATCTACCGGTGACCCAGTTCTACAAGATGGCCCTCGACAATGCCCTGCCCTTCTACAATGTTGTTGGAGGAACCCAGGACAACAGTTCGCAGCATGGTCCCAGCCGAACCAAGACGGTTCACGGCATCCGAAACCAGGACTGGATCATTACCCTGGGCGCGGATGGCCACGGCAGCCAGATCGATCCAGAGGACCCGAATATCGTCTATTCCGAGATGCAATCCGGCCGGCCGGCCCGTTTCGACCGCGCAACCGGCGAGCGCCTCGATATCCAACCGCGGCCACAGCCGGGTGATGATCCGGAGCGCTGGAACTGGGACGCTCCCATTCTGATCAGCCCTCATCTCCACACACGACTGTACTACGGTTCTCAGCGTCTCTGGCGAACGGACGACCGGGGAGATTCGTGGACGCCGATCAGCCCGGATCTGACAAGAAACCAAAACCGCTATGAACTCCCTATCGCCGGCCGCGTTTGGAGCGTCAATGCGCTCTGGGACCACTCGGCAATGTCAATCTACAACACAACAACGAGTATCTCCGAATCCCCTCTGGTTGAAAGTCTGATCTACGTGGGGACGGACGACGGCCTCATCCAGGTGACCGAAGACGGCGGTCGGAACTGGCGCCGAATCGATTCGCTTCCCGGTGTCGCGGAGTACTTCTATGTCAACGAAGTCAAGGCATCGGTCACTGATCCCGATACCGTCTTCGTCGCTGTGGACCAGCACAAAATTGGCGATTACCAACCCTACCTGTTCAGGAGCGCGGATCGGGGGAAAACCTGGTCGTCAATCACTGGGAACCTGCCCGAGCGGCATCTCGTCTGGTCGGTGGTCCAGGACCACGTCAATCCCGAACTGCTGTTCGTGGGGACGGAGTTCGGTATCTTTTTCACCCTGAACGGAGGTGAACACTGGATCAAGTTCGAGGGAGGTCTCCCGCCAATCCCATTCCGCGATCTCTAGATCCAGAGGCGAGAGAACGACCTGGGCGGGGCTTCCTTCGGACGCGGCTTTTACATTCTCGACGACTATTCTGCTCTTCGCGATCTAAGCGAGGAGAAACTGCACCAGCAGGGCCTCCTGTTTCCCACGCGAAAAGCTCTTCTCTACATCGAAGAATCCCCTCTGATCGGCGGAGAGAAGGCCGATCAGGGAGCCAGCTATTTCACGGCTCCGAACCCGCCTTTCGGCGCGGTCTTCACCTACTACCTTGGCGATTCACTCCAGACCATGAAGCAGATACGGGCAGACCGCGAAAAAGCAATCCGCAAGGAAGGCGGAAACGTACCTTTCCCTGGCTGTACAGAGTTGCTCGCGGAGCGGGGCGAAGAATCCCCCCAAATCGTCTTAACCGTCACCGATTCCGAAGGGAATATGATTCGCCACCTTCCCGGCCCCTCAACCCGTGGATTCCATCGCGTCGCATGGGACCTCCGATATCCCGGCATAGAACCGATCCAACTCGACGAGGATTCACAGAGTTCCTGGAACCGTCCGAGCTCGGGGCCCCTGGTGCTCTCTGGGCGCTACAATGTCACGCTGTCAAAGCTGGTCGACGGCAAGCTGGAGCCCCTCAGCCCTCCCCAGGAATTCGACGTCGCAGCGCTGGGCGGATCAACACTTCCAGTCCAGGATCCACAGTCCGTTCTGAATTTCCAGCTGGAGACAGCGGACCTGATGCGGCGGGCTCTCGCCGCGGAGAAGTCGGTCGATGAAGCAGAGACGAGAATCAAACACATTCGCAAGGCCCTCTTGAGTACTCCAGAAGCTCCTCCAGACTTGATGGAGGAAGCCCGACGGATCGAAGTGGCGATCGCAGACCTGAAGGATCAGCTCGATGGAGATCCAGTCCGCCGGTCACTCTCAGAAGCTCGATCCCCGGGATTCATCGACCGGCTCCGACAGATTGCCCGCGGTCACTGGCAGACCACATACGGTCCGACCCAGACGCATCGAAGGGACCTTGAGATTGCGCAGGGGGACTGGGAAGTGTTCTACCCGCGATACCGACAGATTGTCGCCCAGGATCTCGTCCGGCTCGAGGAAAGCCTGGAAAGGGCGGGGGCGCCCCACACTCCAGGAAGGACGATCCCGTAAGTCACGATGTCCCCAGCCGAAGAGAGTTCAACATTGATCTTCTGCTGCATAATAAGGGGGGAGCTGATGCATGTCCGGAAGAAGTAGAGTTTCGTCTCTAATCAAGTTGATTGCCCTATTCCTCTCAGTCTCTTCGAGCTTCGCCGAAATCGCGGAAACCGACGGCCCTGGCAACATTCGGAAACTGAGGATTTCAGGCACGCGACTGTCAATCGCGACCGATGTCTGGATGCCGGCGAAAGGCTGGGGGGCCACTGCCCGAACCCGTGATCTCTGGAATGTCTCCAATGTCACATCAACCGGCTCAGGAGATGAACAGATCTGGACGGGGCGGGTTTCGGTTCCAGGTGGCCCGTCGTTTGACTATCGACAGACCCTTCGCGAGTCTGACGGCAAGATTCACTGGGGCATTCGAGTTACATCGCGGACAAGTGCCGACATCGAAGGGGTCTATTTCTTCCTGCGGTTTCCGGTGAACGTCTTTGCTCAGGGGGATTTCAGGTTCCTGAGTGGCCAAAGCGTGGTTGACGAGATTCTGCTACCCGACATCTATCCCGGACAGCCTCATCTCGGAAACAACGCCTCAACCGCGATTGAACTCACCGATGAACTCGAACAGTACCGGGTGGGAGTCGATTTCGATCGCTCCCGTTCCGTGACAATCCAGGATAACCGGGCATGGGGAGAACCCTACTTCACCTTCTTCTACCCTTTCCACAGCGGAAACCTGGGATTCGGCGGCTCTGTCTCGACCGAGATCACGATCCAAACCACAGGTTCCGTGGAGACGGGACCAGTCGAGGTCACCATCGACTCCGAAACGACAGAGGAGTTCTTTGACGGCTGGGGCGGCAATTTTGTCTTCTGCAACACGGAACCAGAGGTCGACTACCTGCTGTCTGAGCTTCGTGTGGCCTGGGCCCGGAGCGGAATGAGTATGCGGGACTGGGAGCCCCAGAATGACAACAATTCTGCCGATTCGATCAACTGGAGTTATTACGAATCACGCGCCCGACCCGGGAGCACTCTGGATCGAGAGTTCAGGGCTGCCAGGGACTTGGAAGACCGAGGGATACCCCATATTGTCTCGATCTGGTGGCTGCCTACCTGGCTGCAGCCGACCGAAAGCACATCCATCCCAAAAGACAAATGGCCCGAGTTACGAGAGATGGTGGGGTCCTACCTCTTGTACGCGAAAGAACACTACGGAGTCGAACCCGATTTCTTCTCGTTCAACGAGCCCGATCTCGGAATCTACGTTCTCTTCTCAGCAGAAGACCATGCCGAGGCGATCAAAACATTTGGCAGCTACTTCGATTCGCTCGGACTCAAAACGAAACTCCTGCTGGGCGATGCGGCCAATGCCTCGAACCCCGGCTATGTCGATGCGGGAGCGAGCGACCCCGAGGCGCTGAAGTATGCGGGAGCAGTGGCTTTCCATTCCTGGAATGGTTCTACCCAGGCATTACTCAACCAATGGAGGGTAAAGGCTAAGACGCTGAATCTTCCTCTTTTGGTCACCGAAGTCGGATCCGACCCAGCCGCCTACCACTACCCTGCGATTTTCTGGACCTACGGCTATGCTCTGGACGACCTCGAGAACTACATGCAGTTCCTGACCCATTCTCGTCCCCGATCAGCTCTGCAATGGGAACTGACCTGTGACTACCCCCTGGTCGACGTAGGCAGTAATTCGGTGCGCACGAGTAAGCGCTTCTTCTTTGTCAAACACCTGGCTAACCTGACGCCACCCCAGGCGGAATACATCGACGTAACGACTTCGGACACCCGGGTCTGGGCCTTGGGATTCCGTGGGGCTGCGGCAAGCTCCCCCTCGTCTTCGGAATTGGCTGAAGACCGGCTGCTCGGAAATGACGCCGCGGACAGGCTCGTCATTCACGTTGCCAACCTCGGACCCGCTCGCACAGCCAAGCTGCGAGGCCTGCCAGCCTCCACGGTCTCTCTTCTAGGCGTGAGAACGTCAGAAGGTGAAGAGTTTGCAGCGATCGGCTCTCTCCCGGTGATTGACGGCACGGTCGAAGTCACCCTATCGGAACAGTCACTGACAACCTTGATCGCTCCCATGCAGGCGGCTGGTGACCTGCAGTTCGCCCACTTTGCAAAGGGCCTCGATCTACTGGCGTCACAAGTTACGCTAATCAATCCTTCGATCGATCAAACCCGTACCGGTCGACTCGAAATTGCAGATGACGCTGGGAAACCGGTTCAGATTGAGATCAACGGTAAAGACACGACGGGGCAATTCGGGTTCACACTAGCGCCCGCCGGTAGTATTCGACTGAACACCGAAAGCTCGGGCGAACTCGTGACCGGTTCCGCCCGGGTTCTCTCGGATGGCCCGCTGGACGGTATCCTGCGGTTCGGCGGTCCGGTTGGAGTTGCAGGCGTTGGCGCCGGTTCCGTGATTGAAGATGGCCTGATCCTGCCGGTTGAGTACAGCCCATCCAAGGGAGTAAATACGGGAGTAGCGATTGCGGCCGGAGTCGCAGAGTCAGTTGAGATTCGACTCGAACTTCGCAACCCGGGAGGGAGTCTGCGGGCGACCTCGGAGGAAACGATTTCGGGTCAGGGACATCTTGCCAAGTTCATCACGGAATTCGATTGGACTGGAGGGCGGGTGGAAGGAAGTTTCCTCGGGACACTGGTTGTTCGCTCCTCGGGCCCGGTCACAGCGGTTGCCCTCCAGACCCGCCCCGGAGAATTCGTGACCTTACCGGTGACCGCCCTGGCCCCCTCAAATGATCCATCAGGTTCTTCAGCAGAAGAAGCTCTACATCCCCAGGCAACGGCATCGAAGTCACTCCACTTTCCGCATTTCGCGAAGGCCGAAGGGGTGCTGGAAAGTGAGCTGATTCTTGTGAACCCGGATTCCACTGGCCCAAGTCAGGCTTTGATCCGGCTGAAGACCTCGGAAGGAGAAGCCATGACCGTCAAGCTAAACGGGCAGGAGGTCCAAGGGGCGTTAGAGGTTACTATCCCACCGCTGGGTGTGGGTGTCTGGAGCACTGGGAGAGAGGGAGAACTCAAAGTGGGTTCTGTTTCCGTTGAGACCGAGCAGACTCTGGGCGGTATTGTCCTGTTCTCGGGAACAGTCGGTTCGGCCGGAGTCGGAAGCAGTTCTCCCACGACTAACGGATTCATCATTCCGGTCGAACGAGACTCTGCTGAAGGGGTCGATACTGGAATTGCCGTCATGAATCTCGACAGTGAGCAGGCCGACCTGAAGCTGGAACTCCTGGATCCCTCCGGCGAAGTCGTCGCTCGCGCTTCGGGCCAAGTCCCGCAACAGGGCCAGTCAGCGCGCTTCGTAACCCAGTACACGTGGGATCCGGAAATCGATCTGACAGTGTTCACCGGACTGCTCCGGGTCTGTTCAGAGGAGAACCTCACCGCAACAGCCTTGGTCAGTTTCCCAAAGCAGTTCGCGACCTTGCCGGTTACGCCAGTGAATCCCGGAGACTGCACCCAGGCTCTTCAGCAGCGGGCTGACATGGAGGAATGAAATGCTCAGAACCCTGTTATTCTCAACCATCGCCCTTGTCACACCGGGCTGCCCGCCCCTGGAGGTCCAGGAAATCAAGGTGACTCTCGAGGTACCTGATACAGCCTGGAGTGTAACGATCCAGGAAGTTCGAGTCGTCGGTGAAGAGCTGTGGGTGATCTCTAAACTCGAGCGGCCTTCAGACCTGATGGGAGCTCAAGTCATCTCTCAAGTCACTGACTCAGTCACCATCAAGGCACCCCGCCTTCCCGTGAAACACCTCATTCTGGGAAAGACGTGGAACTGGGAGAATGATCCTTCGCTTGAGTTCATCACCAATCCAACTATGCTGGAAGAACGGATGTCAGGAGGCAAAGTACTCTTCCAACGAAAGGCAGATCCTGAGAAGGCAAACTAAGCCCGATTGCAGGAGGGCATCTTATCTGAAGGATAAAACAGGTCGAGGTAATGGAATGCAGTTTCTCAACAGGCTTCTCGCCTTTATCGTTCTCTCCACGGGATGTTCCCTGCAGCCCAGCGATCAGCCTGCGAAACCACCTAACATCATCTTCATATTGACCGACGACCAGCGATGGGATGCCCTGGGATACGCAGGAAACACTATCCTGGAAACGCCAGCAATGGATCGACTGGCGACAGAGGGCACTTACTTCAAGAAGGCATTCGTCACAACACCGATCTGCGCCGCGAGCCGGGCCTCGATCTTGACCGGACTCCATGAGCGCACCCATGGCTACACGTTTCAACAGGGGGATCTCAAAGCTCCGTACATGCGCATTTCCTACCCGGTGAAGCTGCGGGAAGGCGGTTACTACACGGGATTCTTTGGGAAGTTTGGGGTAAATTACAACGATGCGGAGAACCTGTTTGATGTCGCCGAGATCTACGATCGGAACAACCAGGAGCCGAACCGTAAAGGTTACTTCTACAAGACCATCGGTGATGAAACGGTGCACTTGACCCGCTATACCGGCCACCAGGCCCAGGAGTTCATCCGGCAGGCGCCCCGAGACCGTCCTTTCTGCCTGTCACTGAGCTTCAGTGCACCCCATGCGCATGACAGCGCACCAGAACAGTACATCTGGCAGGAGAAGTCGAATCAACGATACGAACAGGTGACGATACCGCCTCCTCCACTGAGCGAGGCCCGGCATTTCGAAGTTCTCCCCCGTGAGGTCCGGGAGGGTTTCAACCGGACCCGCTGGTTCTGGCGCTTCGATACTCCCGAGAAATACCAGCACAGTGTCAAGGGTTACTACCGCATGATCAGTGAAATAGACGATGAGTTGGCTTCGATACGCGAACTACTGTCGTCGATGGGTCTGGCCGACAACACTGTGATCATACTCATGGGGGACAATGGCTACTATCTGGGAGAACGCCAGTTGGCCGGGAAGTGGCTGATGCATGACAACTCCCTGCGGGTTCCGCTGATCCTGTTCGACCCCAGAGCCGGAATCCATCACGACGTGGAGGCCCTGGTTCTCAACCTCGACGTACCTCAGACCATTCTGCACCTGGCAGGAATCGAGACCCCCCCGGAGTACCAGGGCCAGAGTCTCGTTCCCTATGTAAGGAACAGAAACCACCCTTCAGCCAGGACAGAGATTCTGGTTGAACATCTCTGGGATTTTCCGGAGATCCCCTCCAGCGAAGGTATCAGAACGGCCCGATGGAAGTACTTCCGATACCGGTTGATTGAGGCGCCGGAGGAACTCTACGATCTCGAGACGGATTCCGCCGAAACAGTCAATCTCGCCATGAAGCCGGAACACCAACCTCTCGTCAAGCAGCTTCGTCGGGAACTCGATGCCAGGATACGAAGCTACACCGATGCGGCCTTCGCTCCAGGAGGCCCTGACAGGGCAACCGAAGCCCGTAGTTTCTAGGAGTATTCGAGCAATCGTCAGCTCGAAAAATTCCTCTTGACATTCAGCGCCAAAAAGCAGGATATTGTGCTTGAAATATGGTGTATGTCGGGGGAAAAGTGTATCTCCGACAAGTGAAACTCCAATGTAGACTCAACATCCCGCCATCGTCACCGTTGTTGGTTCTGGGCTTGAACCGATTAACCCCTTTCAAAGGTAGGCTGAAACATGTTTACCGTTTTACCGCAAATTAAAGAAAACATTGAGATTCCGGAGGACGACGAGCCTCCAAGTATGTCGCTGGGTCCTGTCGGGATCGGCGACAATTCAACTGACAATCAATCCGCGACTCCTCTTCTCCCTGTCAGAGATAAACGGACTGTGCTTGCTGAACTGCCAGCCAACGGACAGTTCTCGCCGGGGGGGATTGTGTATCCATCGCCGGTGCAGCCTCTTTCCGGAGAAGCGACTAGGAGCCAGCGCTTCAGGGAGCTCCATTACGCCGAGGTCTCCGACGAGCAGTGGTCTGACTGGAAATGGCAGGTTAGAAACCGTATACGAGACCTAGCCGGCCTGGAGCGGATTCTAACCCTTTCGGAACCGGAACGTACGTTTCTTGCAGGAACTGAACGCGGACTACCGGTTGGGATAACGCCCTACTATGCCAGTCTGCTTGATCCGGACAATCCGGGCCAGGGACTTCGTAAGACTGTCATCGCCCTACCGGAAGAAGGGCTGCTCAATCCCGGAGAATCGATTGATCCGCTGGCGGAAGACCATGACAGCCCTGTCCCCGGACTTGTCCACCGATATCCCGACCGGGTCCTTTTCCTCGTCACCGGTTTCTGTTCAACGTACTGCCGTTACTGTACGAGGGCCCGACTTGTAGGGAACCAGGGCGAAGTCCAGTTCAATGTCTCCCAATGGCAGAAGGCGATTGACTACATCGAGGCGACTCCAGCGATCCGAGATGTCCTGCTCTCGGGAGGCGATCCGCTCACACTGAGTGACGAACGGTTGGAGTGGCTGCTGTCGAGGTTGGCCAGAATCCCGCATGTCGAGTTTCTCCGAATCGGATCGAAGGTACCGGTCGTCCTGCCCCAGCGGATAACGCCGCAGTTGACCGAGATGCTGCGCCGCTACCATCCCCTCTGGATGAGCATTCATTTCCTCCATCCGGATGAGATCACGCCGGAGGTCCACAGGGCCTGCTCCCTGCTGGCTGATGCTGGTATCCCGCTGGGAAGCCAGACGGTCTTATTAGCCGGGGTAAACGATGATGTCGAGACAATGAAGCGGTTGGTGCACGGACTTCTCAAGCTCCGCGTTCGCCCATATTACCTTTATCAGTGCGACCCCATTCAGGGATCCAGCCACTTCCGTACTCCGGTTTCTAAAGGAATCGAGATCATCGAAGGCCTGCGGGGCCACACTACCGGGTACGCTGTTCCGACCTACGTGATCGATGCTC
>CP070717.1:4825009-4832369 GCA_020350445.1 Acidobacteriota bacterium
ATCGTGTTTAGAACGAGGGCTGTTCTTTGGCGACATGATCCGAGATAGAGAAAGTCGAACACTCAGTGAACGGGAGCGCAGTGTATTGCGTGTTGTCGTTGACGAGTATGTTCGCCTGGGTGCACCTGTTGGATCCCAGCGCGTCGCCAAGATCTACCGAGAGAGTTTGAGTTCTGCGACGTTGCGCAATGTGATGGCGAGCCTGGAAGACCTCGGTTACCTCAGTCAGCCGCATACATCGGCCGGAAGGGTGCCGACGGCTGCGGCCTATCGCTTTTATGTCGAGGGCTTGCTCGAAAACCGGTGTCTATCGTCGAAGGAGTCTGGTGAGATCCGAAAGAGGCTCGAGGCGGAGATTGATCCGGCCGAGTTGATGAGCAAGGCCTCACAGATTCTTTCCGCGTATTCCAACAACATAGGAATCGTACTTTCTCCCCCTATTTCCCAGGTCTGCCTGAAGCACGTCGAGTTTGTTCGGTTGTCCAAGAGACGGGTCCTGGTTGTGCTTGTCAGCCACGCGGGACTTGTCCGGCATCGCCTGATTCATTTGGGTCGGGATTTCATCCAGGCTGAGCTGGATCAGGCGGGACGGTATCTCGTAGAAACCTTTGCCGGCTGGAGTCTTCTCGAGATTCGGCGAAGACTCGTCAATCTCGTGGCCGAGGAAAAGGAAGCTTACGATCAACTTCTGAAGAATGCGGTTGTTTTGGGCACGCAGGCGCTGACCGATGAGGAAGAGGAGACCTCAACTGAATCGAGGGTGTTCCTGGGCGGGACATCTTCACTGTTCGAGCGGATAGATGCTCCTGAATTCGAACTCCTGCATGCGCTCTTTCGGACTCTTGAACAGAAGACTTTGCTCGTCGAGATTATCAATGCCTGCCTCAAAGGTTCCGCGGATAGTCCGGCAGTGACGATAGGACTGCAGGACCATATTCCCGAACTAGGGAACTGGGCTCTGATCGTCAGTCCATTCAACCTGGATTCACAAGCCACCGGAAGCCTGGGGATTCTCGGTCCTGCCCGGATGGAATACGGGCATACGATCAGTTTGGTAGACTACGTGGCGAAGCTATTTGGCCAGATTGTTCGTCAAGGCTGAGCTAGGAAACTTGCCTTTCAAGTTTTTCATCTTATATGTCTCACGAGGAATCGGTTTCAGGTGGGTAAAACTTTGGCCGAAGTATGTTTGACGTGAAGAATCGTTCCCTTGGGAGACAGCAGAGCATAATGGGTAAGTTAAAGAGTAAAATCCTTGGATCCAATGAAATAGAGCCGGAGATCGAATCCGCAGTGGGCGTCGAGAATGGACTCGATGTCGAGGTCGAAGCTGACACCACCGAGGTCGAAGCTTCACAGGTAGTCGATCCTTTGGAAGCAGTCCGTAACGAGAGGGATGAATTTCAGGATCTTCTCCAGAGAAAGCAGGCTGAATTCGAGAATTACCGGAAGCGCATTAACCGTGAGAAGACGGAATTGCGTCTGAGTGTCGAGGCCGAGGTTCTGGGTGAGTTGCTAGCGGTTCTAGATGCTTGTGAAGCTGGAATTGATAGTCTGAAGGCCCATCTCGGAGAACTGGATCAGGATTCCTATATCGAGGGGTATGAACTGTTGCTGCGACAGATCCTCTCGATTCTGCAGAAGTATAACGTTGAGGAAGTCCCCGGTGTGGGGTCTACTTTTGACCCCAATGTCCATGAAGCTGTAATCCGGGATGTTTCGAAGGATTACGCAGAAGATGAAGTCGTCGAGCAGTTCAGAAAGGGATATGTCATTGGCGATCGACTGCTGCGGCCCGCACAGGTTAAGGTTTCCGTCTGGCCGGAAGAATAGTGGGTTTCGCGGAGAGAATCCTTTGGGAGGTTTCCCCGAAAAGGGTGCCACTTTGGAGAAGAACTGGTGAAGAGAGACTATTACGAGATACTGGGGGTAGAGAAAGGCGCGAGTTCGCAGGCTATTAAGAGCGCCTATCGAAAACTCGCCGTTAAGTATCACCCTGATCGGAATCCCGGCGACAAGGAAGCTGAGGACAAGTTTAAGGAAGCAGCGGAAGCCTACGCCATCCTGGGTGATCAAGAGAAGAGAGCCCATTATGATCGGTTTGGCCACTCGGGCCTCTCTGGTGGTGGATTCGGCGGTTTCGATCCCGACATTTTCGCGGACTTCAGCGACGTTCTTGGCGATTTCTTTGGCTTCGGAGATATTTTTGGCTCCTCCCGTCGACGACGTAACCATGCCCAGCGTGGAGCGGATCTGCGATACGATCTGGGGATCGAGTTCGAGGAGGCCGTCTTCGGAACCAAGGCCAAGATCAAGATCCCTCGGGCGCAGGCTTGTGGAACTTGTTCCGGGTCCGGTGCGGACCCCGAATATGGGACAAGTGTTTGCGAAACCTGCGCTGGCCATGGACAGGTCCGTTTTCAGCAGGGTTTCTTCACGATTAGCCGGACTTGCTCCACTTGTCAGGGCACCGGCCAGAAGATCAAGAAGCCTTGTTCGGAGTGCCGTGGAGTGGGTAGGATCCAGAAGGATAAGGTCCTCGAACTGCGAATTCCAGCCGGAGTCGAAACCGGTTCGCGTCTGCGTGTATCTGGCGAGGGAGAATCTGGATTCAATGGAGGTCCTCCGGGTGATCTTTACGTTGTAATCTCGGTTGCCGAGCATTCTTACTTTAAACGGCAGCAGGACAATATCTACATCGAGATCCCTGTCTCCATCACTCAAGCTGCACTTGGAGCTGAGATCAGCATTCGAACCCTTGAAGGTGAGGAAAAGCTCAAGATTCCAGAAGGGACGCAAACCGGGGCAACATTCCGGTTTCGGGGTCGAGGTGTGGTCAGTATCAACGGGATGGGCAGAGGTGATCAGATCGTAACCGTTGTTGTGGCCACTCCGAAGAACCTGACCCAACGGCAGCGTGAACTGCTGGAAGAACTGTCAAAGGAGTTGCCTTCAGCCCATAAGAATGAAGAAACCGAAGGCTTCTTCGACAAGGTTAAAGACATCTTCGGATAGTCCAGGCTCGTGTCAAAGATACAGAGTTTCATCCATCTCGAAGTCTGCATCGATCGGGAGCTTCGTGATCGCTGCTCAGAAGTCCTCTGGGAGTTGGGAACCTTGGGCTTCGAGGAGACTTCTCTCGGCGATGCACAGCTCAAGATCGCAGCCTATTTCCCTCAAGATCAGCCTGCCGACGACTTGAGGGCGGCGTTCCTGTCGGCCTTGGGGTCTACAGGGTGTCAAACCCTTTCCTGCTCCGTTGAATCGATGGAGTGTG
This sequence comes from Acidobacteriota bacterium, assembly GCA_020350445.1. Taxonomy (GTDB): domain Bacteria; phylum Acidobacteriota; class UBA6911; order RPQK01; family JAPXNP01. Next base: position 4,828,287 of record CP070717.1, read on the forward strand.
ATCCCAATGACTGGGTCGTGGAATACAGCAAGAGCTTCCAAGCATTCAATATCGGCCGGGACTACTTCATCTACCCGAGTTGGTCCTCGCCGAATCCGGATTACCCGATCAACCTGCAACTTGATCCCGGGCATGGATTCGGCACCGGCACCCATGAATCCACCCAGTTGGTGCTGCTGACCTTGCCGAAGGTCCTGCAGAATGCGGAAAGCCTGCTGGATGTGGGCACGGGGAGTGGGATCCTGACGATCGCAGCCAGGAAGTTGGCGCCTGGCCTTCAGGTAACCGCTTGTGATGTGGATGGACTGGCCCTCGAGTCTGCCGAGGAGAATCTGAGGCAGAATTCGATTGCCGGGGTCCAGCTTCTCCCTGGAGGGCCTGCGGTCATTTCAGGCCAGTTTGATGTTGTGCTTGCAAACCTGACTTGTAATATTCTTCGCCGGATCGATACTGACCTCGTCCGACTCACAGCTAGAGATCTCATCGTCTCGGGTTTCACGGAGGACCAGGTCGAATTGGTTGTGGAGTGCTTCTGTAAACAGCACCCGTTTCGAGTTGAGCAACAGGTCGAATCGAACGGCTGGGTTTGTCTTCATCTGCAGCAATGGCCACTATCCTGATTGAAAGAATCGACGGAGTTCGAGCCTTCTTCAGCCAGGCGGAACTCCACCACCTGATCAGGGTTCGCCGGTTCCGTGCCGGAGACCGTTTCGAAGCTGTCACAGAGGATGGCCGCAGACTCAGTTGTGTCCTGTGTCAAGATGGATCTGACTGGTATGGATCGATTGAGAGGGAACAGGGGCAAGCTCACGAGTCTTCCCTGGAACTGATCCTCGCCCCGGCGCTGATCAAGAAGGACAAGTTCGAATGGATTCTCCAGAAGGCGACGGAACTGGGTGTCAGCGAGATTGTTCCGACCGTGACGCAGAGGACCGAAATCCGACTGGACGAAGGCCGTGCGGAAAAGAAACTGGTCAGATGGCAGCGTATTCTGATTGAAGCTGTCAAGCAGTGCGGTAGAAGTCATATCCCCGGAATACGGGCTCCTCAGCGCCTCTCGGACGTTCTCGAGCAGTTCGGGCAGTGCGAAAAGATCGCCTTCGACGAGGGTGGTGATGTCGGCTTCTCTGAGGTCGTTTCAGAGATACAGGGTTCCCGTCTGATGGTGTTGATAGGTCCGGAAGGGGGCTGGGATGAGCGTGATCGAGCCAGTTTTGAGCGCGCCGGTGTCAAACGGGTCAAGGTGGGACCGAGAGTCCTCCGGGCGGAGACTGCGGCAATTGTCGCCCTTTCTGTTCTCCAGTTCACCTGCGGTGATCTTTCAGGTTCAGACCCGGTAGATTGACGTCCCTGCTTCGAACCTCTAGACTCGTGCCCAATGAAGCCCATCTGGTTAAATTCAATCCTTTTATTGCTTGCTTTGAATACTGTTGTCGGAGCCCAGAATAGGCCGCTGATGACCGAAACCGTCGAAACGGTGGAGAAGGGAAAGGGCCGCTTCGAATTCGGCTTCGATTTCGAACAGGATGTGGTTTACAACCTCTCAGGCCTGGAGGGGGACCTGACGCGCCTGGGCGTACTTGGGCTCAGAACGGGGGTCGGTGAACGCGTCGAACTTCAGCTTTTCTGGACCGCCCAGGAATTCCTGAATGTCAACCGGCGTTTCGACGCTCCGAATACCCCCAACCTCGATTTTTCGGGGAATTCGACCAGCGATATCGGTAACGTGATGGTTGGTACCAAGGTGCAATTGGTGCCCGAAAAAGGAAAGCGTCCCGGACTCGGCTTTCGCTTTTCGGTGGAACTGCCGAACACTTCAAGTGAAAGTGGTCTGGGTACCGATGAGACGCAGTTCTATAACAGTGTCCTGGTACAGAAGGGTTGGGAGAAGCTGAGGTTGTTCGGTGAAGTCGGCTTGGCGATTCTGGGTGACCCGGTCTCAGGCGGAGCTCAGGACGACCTCCTGATCTACGGTGCGGCCGTGGCTTATTCGGTGTCGCCGAAGCTTGACGTGGTAGCCAACCTCCACGGACTTGCCGGAAGCGGGGGGATTGGAACTGAAGAGGAGACCCTGCTGAAACTGGGTGTCCAGGTAAAGGCCGCCGGCCTGTACTGGGATGGTTCGGCCTTGTTTGGCTTTCAGGACAGCGACCCCTCGACCGGAATCAGTTTTGGGATCACCAAGGAGTTCCCGCTCCCGCAATTTGACTAGTTCCATTGAATCAGTCTGAACAGGGCGAATCCCTGTTCGGGCCCCCACGACCCAATAAATAGAAAAGCGGAGCCAACCCGCTCGGGTGGACTCCGCTCAGTTTCCTCCAGTTGCCCTGTGGCCTAGCTGCAGCCCGAAGTGGACCCGCAGTTGGTACAGACGTAGCAACTGCCATTCCGCTGCATCAGGTTCCCACAAGCCAAACAGGTAGGTGAATCCCCTTTGGTTGCATCCGAGACCAGCCGCTTCGCTGCGTCACTGTCGAACGTGTTGGCGGACGTTTCGGGAAACTTGACCTGAACGCCTTCCTGTACGGAGCCATTTGGCTTCACGTTGTGGATTCCCAGTGCGGTCTGCGCTTCTTCGCTCAGAAACTTGGAGGCCAGGGTCCTGACAACATAATCGGGGATGGAACTGGCAAACGGGATCTGAGGGTTGTCAGTGAAACCTGCCGGTTCAAAGCTCATGTGGGAAAACATCCGGATGTAGTCTTCGAGCGGCACCCCTCGCTGCAGGCCCATCGAGAGGGCCATCGCCCAAGCCATTGCCAGCCCTTGCAGGGTGGACCCCTGTTTCGAGAAGTTGATGAAGATTTCACCGAGTTGGCCGTCTTCAGGATAGGTGCCCATGGTTAGAAAACCCTTGAAACCCTTGATCCTGAACTCATGCTGCACGGCCGGATGTTCCTTGGGCATGTTCCGGTGCCCGATGCCGATAACATCCTTCTTCTTGTCGTGTTCCTTGTTCGAGAGGGGCTGTACGGCTTTACATCCGTCGCGATAGACAGAAACCGATTTCATGCCGCATTTCCATGCCGCGATGTAGGCATCCCGAATGTCTTCAACAGAGGCTTCATTGGGAAGGTTGACCGTCTTTGAGATCGCCCCCGAGAGGAAGGGCTGAACCGCGCCGCACATGCGGATATGGCCCATGTGGTGGATCGAGCGGGTCCCCTTCGCCGTGCGGTCTGCGCAATCGAAGATCGGGAGATGTTCCGCCTTCAGGGAGGGAGCGCCTTCGATCGTTTCACTCGATTCGATGTATTCCTGGATCTTCAGGATATCGGCTTCCTCGTAACCCAGTCGACTCAGTGCCAGCGGGATCGTGTTATTGACAATCTTTAACGTTCCACCGCCGACCAACTTTTTCATTTTCACCAGTGAGAAGTCGGGTTCGATTCCCGTCGTGTCACAGTCCATCATGAACGCGATCGTACCGGTCGGGGCCAGCAGGGTTACCTGCGCGTTGCGGAAACCATGGTCAGTCCCGCGGGTTATCGCTTCGTCCCAGGATTCCATTGCTGCATGCAACAAGCCCATCGGAACCAAGGCGGAATCAATCTTCGAGAGGGCATCGCGATGCTTGTGCATGACGCGCATCATCGGGATGCGATTGGAATCGTAGCCCAGGAATGGACCATGTACCTCGGCAACCTCGGCGCTGGTCCGATAGGCTTCACCGGTCATCAGAGCCGAGATGGCAGCCGCCAGATTGCGAGCCCGATCGCTGTCGTATGGCAGGCCCCGGGCCATCAGCAGAGCTCCCAGGTTCGCATAGCCCAGCCCGAGTGTCCGATACTCATGGCTGATCCTTTCGATCTGTGGCGTGGGATAACTGGAGTTGTCGACGATGATCTCCTGTGCAGTGATCAAGACGCGGACTGCATGCTTGAACGAGTCGATATCGAAGTGCCCGTCGTCATCGACAAATTTCATCAGATTCAACGATGAGAGGTTACAGGCCGAGTTGTCGAGAAAGACATACTCTGAACAGGGGTTACACCCGTTTATTGGTCCGGAGTTGGGAGCCGTGTGCCAATCATTGATCGTACTGGAAAACTGCAGCCCGGGGTCACCACAGAGCCATGTGGC
>CP070717.1:4832469-4836582 GCA_020350445.1 Acidobacteriota bacterium
CTCTGCTCGCGCTGGTGAGGCTCGTGCTTCGCACATCGCCGGTGATTCCTGGAGTGCGGCACTTCTGTGCCGCCTTCCTGAAGGGACTTCAGTCCCGCCAATTCCCCCCGGCCCCCCCACCTGAATATCGACGAGACGCGCGCGCGGGGGGTGTCGCCCCAGGCCCTACGCCCCGCCTTAGGCTTGCGAGGTCAGGAAGTCGAGCAGTTCATCGATGGTGAGGGTTCGTTGATCACCGGTCTTAAGGTCTTTCACGCCCACCGTTTTCTGTTCGATTTCACTAGGTCCGAGGAGGAGGGCGTAGCGGATGCCGCGCTGGTCCGCATATTTGAACTGCTTGGCGTATTTACCCGATTCCGGATAGACATCGATCCGGAGGCCTGCTGCCCGCAGTCGTTGAACGAGGCGCAGGCTGGCGGCTACCGTTTCCTCGGCGAATAGGGTCATCAGGGCTTGGGGCTGTCCCGAGAGACGTTCAGGGAAGAGGCCTCGTTCTTCGAGGATCAGCAAGACGCGCTCCAGGCCGAGGCTGAAGCCGCAGGCTGGAATCGCTCGTCCGGCAAACATTCCGATCAGGTCGTCATAACGGCCACCGCCTCCGGCGGATCCACGAAATCCGGCGCACTCCACTTCAAAGATCGGTCCGGTGTAGTAACTCAGTCCCCGGGCCAGGTAGGGATCGACAAAGAGATGTGCCGAGGAGGGTCCGTTATCGATGTAGGAGACCAGTTGACGCAGTTCCGAGACCGCGCGACTGCCACCCTCGGAATCGCTGAGCTTCTCCTCGAGCCAGTCCAGGACCGCATCATTTCCCTCGGGAGCTTCGTCCAGAAGTTGTTCGAGGCTCTCGATCGCTGATGCGGGAACGCTCCTCCCAAGCAGTTCCTTGCGGACTCCTTCGATCCCGATTTTGTCGAGCTTGTCGATGGCAACGATCGCACTTTCTTCCAGGTCGTGCGGTACGCCGGCGACGGCCATCAATCCTCGTAATACCCAGCGGTGGTTCAACCGAAACCGGAAATCAGATGCGCCTTCAAATCCCAGAAGGTGAAAGACTTCAGCCGCCGCGTTCAACACCTCAGCTTCAACGATCTGGCTGGTGGACCCGACGATATCGAGATCGCACTGGAAGAACTCCCGGAAACGGCCCTTGGCCGGACGGTCCGCTCTGAAGACCGGTTGAATCTGGTAGCGCTTGAAGACCCGCGGCAGTTGAGCCTGGTATTCAGCGGCCACTCGTGCCAATGGGACCGTGAGGTCGTAGCGAAGACCCGAGTCGGCAAGAGTGTTTTCCGACGGATCTCCCTCGAGCATGCGGCTGAGCTTGTCGCCGCGCTTCATGACCCGAAAGATGAGTTGATCGCCTTCTTCCCCGTACTTTCCCAGCAGGGTATCGAGGCGTTCCATCGTCGGTGTCTCGAGCGGTTCAAAGCCATACTTCTGATAGACTCGTTCGACGATATCAACGACATATTTCCGCCGCAGGACATCGATCGGGAGAAAATCGCGCGTTCCACTCAGTGGGTTCGTATTCGTTTTTGGCATTCCTTATCGACCTCGGGAAACGAATCTAACATGGGCCACGAGATCTTGTCTAAAACAGGGTCCGAATATGACAGCGACGGCCCAAATAGACTAAGATGGCTGGCTCCCGAAGCCCTCGAGCGTGGACCAGGGGGATTCTTCGGCTGGTAGATCGATAATCTGAACCTTCTGTGAAATCTGTGGGCAGCTCTGTCCCACCCGAACTAAATGAGACTTGAGGCATCGTAAGGAGCCCTGATGTATTTGAAGATATTGACCCATCCGGTTTTTATTAACCTGAACTTTCACATGCCGATGATCGTTGACCTGTCTCACCCTCTGGTGATGCTGGCCGGAGAGAACGGGTCAGGAAAGTCGACTCTGCTGCATTCCATCTACTATGCATTGAAGGACGAGCAGGTCGACCACTACGCTTACCGGGTGGATCTCAAGGGAGCCAAGAATCCGGAGGTCTTTCTGTTCGATGCTGAACAGCACAACCCTCGCAACCAGCTGGAAATGTTCAGCGACAACCCGCAGATGCAGGAATTCCTCTCGATGGCCAGCCATGGCCAGGTGATGCTGACCATGTTCAAGGAAGCGTTTCCCAGCCTGCCCGAAGGAACCGTTCTCCTGCTGGATGAACCCGAGATGGCGCTTTCACAGTCGAACCAGCGTCGCATCCTGATGATGCTCAAGGAACTGGTCGATCAGCGCAACATGCGCATCATCGCCGCCACCCATTCGCCGGTGCTGCTCGATGCTCCTGAGACCTACGTCATCAATCTCGACAATTACATCAACAAGAACGTCCATCCGGAAGACATGCCGGCGCCGGGGGAGAGCCAGATTCAGTAGGCGCGCTGCGCGCGCCGTGAGGCTGGCGCTTCGCGCTTCGCCGGTGAGGCCTCGCTGCGCTCGGCTGGTGAGGCTCGTGCTGCGCACATGGCTGGTGAGGCGCCTCGCTGCGCTCGCGCTGGTGACGCCCTTACTTCGCACACTGCCGGTGATTCCTGGAGTGCGGCACTTCTGTGCCGCCTTCCTGAAGGGACTTCAGTCCCGCCGCTCAGAGGTGAGCCAAACGCTTCTCAACCCAAGCCCGCGTCACTGGTAACCGCGTCACAGCGTCACTAGCCCGGCTCCCTACTTCACATAAATCGCGATCTCTCTCGGGGTTGCCGTCAAACTCGAACCCAAATTCCCATTCAACGGAGTCAGTCCTGTGATAGATCCGGAATCGTCGCGCCCCACTTCAAACACCTCGAGATACGGAGTCCAAGGTTCACTGGTGGCAGACCGGAGATCCCCTCCGACGATCAACTCCGGGTGACCATCCTTGTTCATGTCAGAGACCCTTACGGGCCTGAGCATGGCCTCGAAGCTCGCGCTCTGATTCAGAGTGCCCTGAGGTAGCGTCCCCTGGGGACCATACCCATACGAGAACACTGGGCCGTCGCCGCCAAATTCCCAGATTTCGAGGATGTCGTTGAAGTACGATTGCTGCGGATCGATGGTTTCTATGTGCCGAGTCGTAACAAACTCGTCTTGGCCATCACCGTTCAGGTCCCCGATGATTTCAAGAACCCGCCAGAGATAATCGTCGCTCCCGAGTCCGTATGGGACAAGATCGATTTGTGCAGCAGCCGAAGTGACATCCAATACCGCGACCGAGGTTTCCGGTATCGGAAAGTCGAGATGAAAGCAGCCGTTGTAATTCAACTGGAACATCCCAACGACACTGACGTTCCCTTCGATGCGAGCGAGAGCAAGCCGATCCAGACTGGGATTGTGGACCCAGGCCTCTCCAACTCGAATGGGGGTAACGGAGGGGTCCGTTAATTGTGGATCCCAAACCACGTGGAGGTAGGGCTGAACCGTGTAGTGGCGTTGATCGTTTGTCGCGTTGCTGCCGATGATGACTTCGGCTCCTGCATCTCCGTCTGCGTAGACCGCATCGATATCGGCGACTAATACGTCCCGTGTCCACATGTCCATGTCCGGATCGCCCGGGTTGATGGACAATTCCTTGATCCAGAGCAGTTTCAGCCCTTCATTCAGGACGTCCCCTGAATCAGGGGTCGGGTCGAAATCGAATGCTGCCACCTGTGTTCGCCCAGCCACAACGAGTTCATCATCTCCATCTCCGTCGAGGTCTCCAGCAGCGACCTTCGCCGGGTAACTCATGATATCGATGATGGGGTTGCTGGTATACGTGGTTGCAAAGAGCCCGTAGGTGTTGTCGGGATCAACAGACCGGGTGTAGGAGGGGTCTTCTTCATGAAAGACATTGATGAAGAGCTTATAGTATGCCTGGCCTTTGACCTTGCCGGCACCGCAGTACCTGGAGACAACGATCTCGGGGCTGCCTGCTCCGTCGAGGTTGGCGGTGATGACGCTTCTGGTACTGGCATTGTCTTGAGTGTCCTGACTCCAGTTCAAGGCAAGCGGTTCGTCAACTGTCCCTGAAAGAATCGTCACCCTTTCCGCTTCACCGATGATCAGATTCACATCGCTGAACTCGAATCCCTGGCTGTAATCGATCACTGGAGGTTCCTCCGGATCTGTTCCCCCACCTCCGGGCTTGCCGGG
>CP070717.1:4836682-4844648 GCA_020350445.1 Acidobacteriota bacterium
GATTTCCGACTTGGAGAACCTCCTGCCGATCGTGCGGAAACAGCTGGTCCGTCACGTACTCAGGGATATTTCAGGGACTCTTCGAGGGGTAAATCAGGGCCATATTGATTCTGTTCTCGAACTAATGACCGGACAGAGCGGGCGATCCGTAACCCTCCCTGGAGGGATGGTTATCACCCGTGAATTCGATGCTTTGCGATTCAGCCTGAACCCTTTACCAATCGAATTCCTCTATCAAGTTGAAGTGCCTGCGGATATCCAGATCAGTGAAGTCGGCAAACGAATCGTTTTCGCTGAAGCGAGTGTCGGATCCAAAGGGGTGACAATCCCAGGCGAAAGGGTTATCGTGAGAAATCGAAGGCCTGGGGACAGGTTTCGCGCTGGGCCAAAGGCCCGCACGAAGACCTTGAAGAAGTTGTTTCTCGAAAAGAAAGTGCCGAAGCATCGAAGGGATCGGCTGATCGTCATCGAATGCCAAGGGGAAATTGTCTGGCTCGAAGGATTTCCTTCTGCTGACCCGCTCAATGAGCACTTCCCACAAGCAAAAAGGTATGACATCCACCTTGTCAACGAAACTTTTCGATCTTAAAAACCTTCTAATAGCTTAGGAAAGTTTGAAACGGATACCACGCTTCGGCGTGATGAGATACTGAAGCCTAGGAAACGGTCCATTCTTATGGCTTCGTGAGTTGTATCGCTTATAATTAAGATAGACGGACCGGAGGCTCCATTTTGAATACGACGGCGAAAAATGTCTTTCTCTGGATAGTAATCGTTGTAGCGGTGGTTGTTCTGTGGAACTTTTTGAACAACTTCAAGAACGCCAACATCGATGAAGTGAACTATTCGGAGTTTACCCAACTGGTTGAAAAGGGAGAAATTCGAACTTCTCGCAGCAACCCGATCCTGATCACTGGAAACAAGGTGGAAGGGATCTACGTTGATTCCGGAAACGAGCGAAAATTCGAGGTCTTGATCCCGAAAGGTGCAGAGGAAAACGTTGCCGATGCGCTGGTCGCCAAGGGTTTGATAGTAGAGATTGCCGATGATGACCAGGGAGGTTGGGTCTACATGATCCTGACGTCCTGGTTCCCGATTATCCTGTTTGTTGCATTCTGGATCTTCCTCATGCGTCAGATGCAGAGCGGCGGCAACAAAGCGCTGTCGTTCGGCAAGAGTCGCGCCCGCCTCTCCACCAGTCAGCAGAAGAAGGTGACCTTTAAAGATGTCGCCGGGATCGAGGAGGCGAAGGAAGAACTACAGGAGATTGTCGAGTTTCTGAAAGAACCGCAGAAGTTCCAGAAACTGGGTGGCAGGATCCCGAAGGGTGTCCTTTTGATGGGACCCCCGGGAACTGGTAAAACACTGCTTGCTCGAGCAATCGCCGGTGAAGCCAACGTTCCGTTCTTCAGCATTAGCGGTTCAGATTTTGTGGAAATGTTCGTCGGTGTCGGTGCAAGCCGGGTACGTGACCTTTTCGAACAGGGCAAGAAGAACGCCCCTTGTATCATCTTCATCGATGAGATTGACGCTGTCGGAAGGCACCGCGGCGCAGGTCTTGGCGGAGGCCACGACGAGCGAGAGCAGACCCTGAACCAGTTGCTCGTTGAGATGGATGGATTCGAATCTAACGAAGGCGTCATCCTGATTGCAGCGACCAACCGTCCCGATGTCCTGGACCCGGCACTGCTGCGGCCCGGCCGATTCGATCGACAGGTTACGGTTTCACTGCCCGATATCAAGGGTCGTGAAGGGATCCTGAGAGTACATATCCGAAAGATCCCCCTTAGCGAGGATGTCGACCTTTCGGTTCTCGCCCGTGGAACACCGGGATTCTCGGGGGCTCAGTTGGCCAACATGGTCAATGAAGCAGCTTTGATTGCTGCCCGGAAGGACCGCAAGTCGGTCATCATGATCGACTTCGAGGAAGCCAAGGACAAGGTCCTGATGGGTAAAGAACGCAAGTCGCTGGTGATGAACGAAAGTGAGAAGCGGAATACGGCTTATCACGAAGCCGGCCATGCCCTGGTCGCCTATATGATTCCCGAGTCGGACCCACTGCACAAGGTGACGATTATTCCGCGGGGACGTGCCCTCGGTGTCACGATGCAGCTCCCCGAGGAGGACAAGTACAACTACAGCAAAGAGTACATGGAGGCTTCCATTACGATTCTGTTGGCCGGGCGGCTGGCGGAAGATATCTTTCTGGGGAGTACGACGACCGGAGCATCGAATGATCTTGAGAGAGTCACCAATTTGGCTCGCAAGATGGTCTGTGAATGGGGAATGAGTGAAGAACTCGGCCCGATTACCTTCGGGAAGAAGGAAGAGCAGATCTTCCTGGGCCGCGAGATCGCCCAGCATCAGGACTACAGCGAGAGTACGGCCATCAAGATCGATAAAGAGGTCAAGCGCATCGTCCTCGAAGCCTATGAGCGGGCAAAACAGATCCTGGAAGACAACCGGGAAGCATTGGTTCGGTTAGCCGAAGCGCTTCTGGAATACGAAACCCTTGATTCGGCTGAAATCGACAAGGTGTTCAAAGGCGAGGCTATCCGCTGCGACGAGCCCGCTGCGGAGGTTGAAGAGACTCCCGAAGTGGAAGAGGTCGCCGATTCCGAGGAAGGAATTCCCCCGCTCGTCAAGCCAAAGGAGCGCCCGGCGACGGCCTGAGGCTTTCCCCTTCTTTTGGACTCCTCGCGTCGTGTGAGCAAGATTTGCAACTCGTCCGAGGAGTCTGCCTCTAAGTAAGAAGAACCCGTTTAGTTCGATCGGGCCCAGGAGAGGTCCAGAGAGGAATCAGAGAGTTGAGGCGGCCATATTCCCTTAAAACGCGCAATCGAGAGATTGAGTTGGGACAGGTTACGCGCTTGATGGGTGTGGTCAATATCACGCCCGATTCCTTCTCCGATGGAGGCCGTTTCTTCGATCCCAGTCGAGCCGTTGAACATGCTCTCCGTCTCATCGCTGAGGGTGCCGATATTCTGGATATCGGTGGAGAATCGACGCGTCCCGGTGCGGAGCCGGTCTCAGCCGAGGAAGAACTTTCCCGTGTCATTCCGGTCCTCGAAGCCATCCGTCCGAAGACCGAAATCCTGATTTCAATCGACACCTACAAGGCTGATGTCGCAGCTAAGGCTCTGGAGTTCGGAGCCGATATAGTCAACGATATCAGTGGCTTCCGATTCGATCCCGAAATGAGTGCCGTGGTAGCCGATTCAGGAGCCGGGGTGATCCTGATGCATTGCCGGGGTACCCCCGCGACGATGGCAACTCTCGAACCCAGCAGGGACCTCTTTGGAGGGATTGAACGCGACCTGCAAGTCTCTGTAAACACAGCGTATTATTCAGGTATCGTGCGTGATAAAATTGTTCTTGATCCAGGGATAGGCTTCGGGAAGAATTCAGCGGAGAATCTTCGTATTCTGGATCGGCTGGCTTTCCTCCAGAAGTTTGAATTACCTATCCTGGTGGGACTCTCTCGGAAACGATTCATAGGAGATGTCCTTAGGTTGCCCGTTGAGCAGAGGCTTCTCGGTACAGCAGGTGCTTCGGCTGTGGCGGTACTCAGAGGAGCACATATTTTGAGGGTACATGATGTCGCGGAGATCCGGCAGGTGGTCCGGGTTGTCGATGCAATAACTTCCGAAAGACTAGTTGGATGATTGAGGGACTCCTGGAGGTATTACAGCGTCTGGGCGTTAGGGATCTCATCGAGATCACTATCATCGCGGTCCTCATCTATCAGTTTCTTCTACTCATCAAAGGTACTCGCGGGTGGCAGATGACGCTGGGGATCATCTCCCTGGCAATGCTCTACTACATTACGCGCTTCCTTGAGTTGCGGACAGTTGAATGGCTCCTTGCGAATCTGTTTACCTATTTCGTCTTTGCAGTCATCGTGATCTTCCAGTCGGAAATTCGTCGCGGTTTGGCCAAGTTGGGTCGAGGACGGATCTTTGACCGCTTCGTCCATCACAAACAGCGGAATATCCTCGAAGAAGTCGTTCTCGCCGCAACCACTCTCTCCTCTCAGAAGACCGGTGGACTGATCGTCCTTGAACGTGAAATCGGACTCCGAAACTATGTGGAAAGCGGGATTCGGCTCGACGCCTACATGACGTACGACCTACTGGTCACCGTCTTCAATCCAAGCAGCCCACTACACGATGGATCCGTCATCATCCAGGGGGATCGCGTCAGTGCAGCGGCCTGTTTCCTCCCCCTGACCCTTGACCCCTATCTCAGTAAGGAACTGGGAACACGCCATCGGGCTGCGATTGGTATCACGGAGGAGACCGATGCTGTCGCAGTCGTCGTTTCAGAAGAGACAGGGAACATTTCCGCAGTCGTCGAAGGTGAAATTAACCGCAACCTCGATGGCCCAAGGTTGCTGCGGTTTCTGGCCGATGTCATGGAAAGCGAGGTTGAGTCTCAGAAACCCCGCGAGTCAAAGTCAAGATCGAAGAGAGAGGCAGGTGAAGCGGCATGAGCTTACTGCGCCGACTTCTTCTCGAGAACCTGACACTGAAGCTGACATCGACCCTGCTGGCCTTTCTCCTCTGGATGCAGATCGCCGGTCAGCAACGGGTTCAGCGGAATGTAGCGGCTACGCTGGAATTCGTCAGCATGCCATCTGGCCTCGAAATCACCAACGATTACCCCAAGACAGTCAATATCTTGATTTCCACTCCCAGTACGGTGCAAATGGATGAACGGCAAGTCGCTGCCGTGATCGACCTCAGCGGAGTTGAAGCCGGCACAAACGTCATCCCCCTGACCGAAAGAAACTTTCGTAATGTTCCGTCGGGAGTCGAGATCGTTGGAATCGAGCAGCGCCGGATTCGGCTTCTACTGGAGCGAACCCGAAGGAAGATTGTCCGCATCCAGCCGGAAATCGTAGGAAAAGCGGCCGAAGGTTTCGAGGTACGTGAAGTCCGGCTCAGCCCCAGCGAAGTGGTCATCAGTGGACCGGAATCAAGACTCGAGGACATTTCGACCGCGGCAACGGAATCGATCGATATCAGCGGGCGGGTCGAAAGCTTCACTCGAACGGTCTACCTCGACTTGGTGGACCCGCGATTGCGGATTGAGAATATCTCCTCGGTCGATGTGCTCGTGTTTATTGAGGAGGAGAGGAAATCGCTCGAAATCCGAGTCCCTGTCCGGGTCGCGTCAGGCGAACCACAGGGGAAGATCTCCCGCCGCACCGTTCGGGCAACGGTCTCTGTTCCAATCTCGTTTACCGAGGAATTGGATAGTAGCGAGTTCTATGCACTGATTACTCCCCCTACAGGAGTGCTCGCCGGTGGGAGCGTGGAGTTGGCTCCCGTTCTCGTCATTCCCGACAATTATGCCGAGCTGGTCAGAAGTGAATCGATCGAACCGGCCGAGATTCAAGTGACCTTTTAGACACGCCTTTCGCGCATCTTGTACTATGGTCTATCGTGAAACCGAGAGGGAGTGTGTCGACTGCTCGAGAGAAAGTCAAAGAGAGACAGGCACTTGTCGAAGCTGTAGATGCAGCCCGGCAACAAGGTAGAAGGATTGTATTCACCAATGGTTGTTTTGACATCATCCACCCGGGGCATATCCGCTACCTCGAAACAGCCCGGTCCCTGGGCGACTTACTGGTCGTCGCAGTCAACAGTGATGAATCAGTCAGGCGATTGAAAGGTGAGAGTCGACCGATTCAGGATGAAGACGCTCGCAGCGAACTTGTCGCGGCCCTCCACTGTGTCGACCTCGTTGGGATCTTCTCCGAGGACACGCCACTCGAGATCATCATGGCGGTCAGACCCGATACGCTCGTAAAGGGCGGAGACTGGACAAAAGATCAAATTGTCGGAAGGGACTTCGTCGAAGCACGCGGCGGCGAAGTATTTGCAATAGAATTTGAACAAGGGTACTCCACAACAAACATCATCGAACGAATCAGGGAGTCTCAGTCCAACTGAAGTTCCTTCCCGCCGGAGGCAGCTCTTTCAAGCACTTGTCGCAAAGCTTGAAGGCGCCAAACAGTTGGACGGGTTGGGTCCTGCCGGAACCGCACTCTTGTGTGCGGCGTACTTCGAACTCAAAGGTGGACCGCTCCTCTGCGTCTGCCCCCTGAACCAGGGGATAGATGAGATCGCAGAAAACCTCGGGGTCTTCCTGCCCTCGGAAGCGCGTGAACAGGTATTGGTCTTACCGGGCTCCGAAAACGATCCCTATCGTGGCCTTTCCCCACATCCGGCCATCTCCAGGCGCCGGGCAGAGGTCCTGTGGCAGCTTTCGTCTGGCTTTGAAGGGATCCTGCTCACTTCGGTCGCTTCATTAATCACCAGGACGCTCGCACCAGAAGAGTTTCGTTCCCGTTCATTGAAGCTGAACCTCGGCGACCAGATTCCTCGCCATGAACTGATCTCAAAACTCCGGTCAATGGGCTATCTTCGGGAGGACCCAGTCAGCGAGGTGGGAGAGTTCTCCTTTCGAGGCGGAATCGTCGACTTCTTCTCTCCTTCCCGGCCCTATCCAATTCGGCTCGACTTCTTCGGCGACGAGATCGACTCCATTCGAGAGTTCGATCCGTCAACGCAGCGATCCGTCGGCTTGACCGACCGGTGCGAGATCGTCCCGATTCGGGACCTGATCGTCCGGGATTCCGAGATCGATCAGTGGCATACTGCTGCACCCGAATACTGGAACGAGGTCCGCTATGGAACCGCGCTCAGTGAAATCCTCCAGTTCACTGAACACCGCGAGCTCTTCAACGGATTTGAATACCTGTTCCCACTCGTGGTACCCACCGACAGCAGTCTCTTCGATTACCTTCCCGACCAGTCGGCGACCATCTTCGTGTCAGAGCCGGACGAAGTCCAGAAGGAGTTGGTCAGGAGGATCGAGCAGGCTGACAGGGGTTATGAAGACTGCAGCCTCGAAGGCATCCTGGCACTCCCTCCGAAGAAATTGCTCTGGAACAGGCGAGAGATCGAAAGGTTCCTGCAGCGACACCGCGTGATCGACGTGGAACGACTGAGCGAAGCGGAAGAGGCCGAACACTTTGACCTTCGCCCGGAACGAAGGTACGACAACCACATCAAGAATCTTTTGGACGACCTCCAGAAATGGAGAGCCGATGGTGAACACGTCGCCTTCGTCATGTCGACTGAAGGAATGGCAGAACGACTTGTCGAGATCTTCCGGGAGTACGATGTACTGCTACCCAAGGTGACTCCGGACCGGATGCTGGATGAGCCTTGCTCGGTAACGAAGGGGCACATTTCCTCGGGCTTCCACTCTCCTTCAATGGCGTTTCATCTCCTCTCCCAGGACAACGTGTTCGGCGAAGCCAAGATCAAGCGCGCCGGACTCCGTCCTCCCGTCTCAGACGCTGCAGGAGTCTTCCTTTCCGACTTTCGGGACCTTCACGAGGGCGATTACGTCGTCCACGTCGATCATGGCATTGGGCGCTTCCGAGGACTGAAGGAAATCGGGGTTGGAGCCGAAACGGCCGAGTTCGTGATCCTCGAATACCAAGGGGCGTCAAAACTCTATCTTCCCGTTGATCGCCTGGACCTGCTTCAGAAGTACTCATCCTCAGGGGTGACAACCCCTCCCATCGACCGCTTGGGTGGCACCTCCTGGACAAAGACAAAAGCGCGAATCAAGAAGTCGATGCAGGTCCTGGCCGAGGACCTTCTCAAACTCTATGCCAAGAGGGAACTCGCACAGGGACACGGTTTCGCACCCGATGACGAACTCATGAGGGAATTCGAGGAAGCCTTCGAATACATCGAGACCAAGGATCAGATGGCAGCGATCAATGCGACCAAGAGGGACATGGAATCGAACCGGCCCATGGATCGCCTGATCTGCGGAGACGTTGGCTATGGGAAGACTGAAGTCGCCATGCGGGCTACCTTCAAGGCTGTCAGTGATGGAAAACAGGTTGCGATACTCGATCCAACGACGGTTCTTGCCTTCC
>CP070717.1:4844748-4855068 GCA_020350445.1 Acidobacteriota bacterium
GGTGAGGCGGATTACTTCTCGATGTCCCGTCCACTCATTCGGGAACCCGATCTCCCATCACGCTGGGCAAGGGGCGACCGGCGGCGAGCCTCTTGCCAGTCCTGCCTCGGTTGCTTCAGGCCAACCCGGCGGGGTGAGGGAATCCGCTGCGTCAATGCCAATCCGGAAAAACAGCAAACCGATGCCGACTGACAGCCCTAAGCGCAGAGCGACCGTCGCTACTTCGCCTGCTGGAAGCTCTCTGGCCTTGCCCGGACAGTCACATCATCGCGACTGCAGCTGACCCGGACCTGTCGAAGCGCACCCGGCAGGCTCCGGCTGGGAGGTGCATAGTAGATCGTGTAGACATCTGTCAACTCCGCAGCGACCCGCTCATAGGCCTTCCCCAGTTCCCCAACGGAGGCCATCTGAATGTGCATCCCACCGCCGGCACGAGAAACCTTGCCCAGATAGGAAACCGCGGTTTCATGGA
This sequence comes from Acidobacteriota bacterium, assembly GCA_020350445.1. Taxonomy (GTDB): domain Bacteria; phylum Acidobacteriota; class UBA6911; order RPQK01; family JAPXNP01. Next base: position 4,845,221 of record CP070717.1, read on the forward strand.
TCTGGTTGACCTTGTATTCAGCCCAGTCGCGCTCCGAGGACCGGCCTCCGACGAAGATCGGACCCATCTTCGTCCCACGCGGAGACGGCATTCTAGAAAGATCGGGATTCTCAGGAGACGGATTCTGGACCCGCATCTGGTGCTCAATTGAAAAGTGCTGCAGGACGTAGGGCACCACACCGGCCTGCCGCAGGAACTCGACTGACTCGTCCTCGTCTATTGCCTTACTGCCGGTGTCCACACCGTCGGTAAACAGGATCATCGCGGTTCGCGGCCTCTTCTCATCGTATTTCTGTTCGACCGCGGCCACAATCGCTTCTCTCAAGATGGTCGAGCCTCCGGGCTTGTGAAGACCATACTCCCAAATCGCTTCATCCACCTTCTTTCGATCGGTAGTCCAGTCGCAGTCGACATAGATCTCACTATCAAAGGTCAGAATCATGATTGGATTGTCCAGCGGAAACCAGGAAACGAAATCCGCCGTCGCCCGACGAATACCGTCCACCTCACCCTCCTTGCTGGGGCTGACATCCATCAGAAGGCCAATATTGAAAGGTTCATCGGGTTCAATTAACTTCAAGACCTGGACCGCTTCACCGTCCACGGTGATTCGAACCTCTTCCGGGCGGATGTTTGTCAGGGGACGACCGTCGTAGGTCGTAAACGTCGCGTTTACATAGAAGCGCTCATCCACATCCTCTGCCCAGAGAAATCCAGCCCCACCAGACAGGAGAATCGAGAGGACGAGAAGCCATCGAAAACTTCTGCAAAAAAATCGACCGCTCTTCATACAGAAACCCCCTACCTAGACCCAACGTACCGCAAAACGGTTCATTCGCACAAAACCACTATTCACGATTCCAGGAGACCGAGAAGGCGAAGCTCCTCCTCGAGATTGGGCGTAAAGACCTCCTGGCCGACAGCTTCGCGCAGATCCGAGAGAGACCAGAATGCCCCCGCGTCAATCTCCTCCAACTGCAGTCGAAAAGGACCCTCATGTTCAAGTTCAAAGGTCCGAATATGCTCGGTTTCAACCGCCGTCCGCCAAATGTAATCATGCCTGCGGGACAAGCGGTTCAGGCCCTCCAAAGGATCCAGACGCACACCCAGTTCCTCCTCGAGTTCCCGCAAGGCAGCTTCCTCGTACGATTCACCTGGCTGGAGATGCCCGCCTACCGATGTGTCCCACTTGCCGGGCTGGATATCTTTGGCTGCCGACCGCTTCTGCAGGAAATACTCCCCGACCGCGTTTCTAACAAAGATATGAACGGCCCGATGCGCCAGCAAAGGGTTCCCATGACATTCGGATCTGAGCGCCTTCCCGATCACATTCCCAGAGACATCGACAACCTCAAAATACTCCGCACCAGCTGCATCGAAATCACTCACGGACCCCACTCTACACCAGCCGTATGGTTTATGCTCTACCCCGATGACACCGCGATCCCTTGAACAGCTCTACACAGCGCTCGAAGAACGGCACCTCGAAAAGATGACCTTTCAGGAAGTCCGCAGAGCTCTACAAGCACTTTCCAGTCTCTATGTTCAGAGGCGCGGGAGACTGCAGCGGGGCCACGGACTGGACACGGCAGGCAAGCGGGCCGCCTTTGCGCTCTTCTACGGCACCTTGCACTTCATCCAGGTCAGGGAGGTCGTCCGAGAGCTCGGGCTGGATCAACTGCCAATCTCGACGATCTTCGATCTGGGCTGCGGGACCGGGACCTCAGGGGCAGCCTGGGCCCGTGAATGCACATCAGCCGTCAGCTTGAAGGGCTTCGACCAGAACGCTTGGGCGATTGCTGAAGCCCGCTGGGTCTACCAGGGTCTCGGACTCAAGGGGGAGGCCGTGCAGGGTGATCTCCTCAGGGCAAAGTGGGGACAGCCCGGGACAGGAGTGCTCCTGGCATTCTCGGCTAATGAGCTCGAACCGGGTCCTCGCCAGCGGCTCCTGACCCGGTTGATACGTGCTGCCGGCAATGGAGCGACGCTTCTGATCATTGAACCAATCTCGAGAAAAGTCACCCCCTGGCTGGAGGAGTGGAGTGAAAAACTCTCGCCCTCCGGTGCCCAGTTGAGAGACTGGAGGTTTTCCGTCGAGCTCCCTGACCGCTTTGCCCTACTGGACAAGGCGGCCGGTCTCGATCATCGGAGCGAAATCACCTGCCGGACTCTCTGTTGCCGCCCAGACTAATCGGAACTGTTTCCCATGACCGGTGCGGTCGCAATCGATCCCTTCGGAACGCTGATATAGCCGGAGGCCTCGTTCTTACGGACTTCGTTGATGACTAACTCGTGGACAATCCGGTCACGTCCCACGTAGAAGGTTACGGGCGTATTCGTATAGACCCTCTTCTGCTCGACTTCACGATCGTCATAGAAAAGCTTGAAGTCCACCCGCTGCCGCTTGGTATCGGCCTTACGTAGTTCGAAGGTAATGTCCCCGACCTTCATCCGCTTCTTCCTCAGAGCGTCGAACCGGAAGTAGTCGCGCTCACCCCGTCGCACGAGTTCGGCGACGCCATCGGCATTTGTCGCGATCAGGTTCCCCTGCTCAGTCACCTGAAGACCCAGGCTGCTGAGTTCCTTCCAGGTCTTTTCGATCTCTTCGCGGCTCGACGTCACGTCTTCTTTGACGACAGAGATTTCCTGGTCGATCTCTTCGAACTTGGTGTCCGTGCGTTGGCCCAGGTCCGCCAAATGCTCGGTATCAGCCTTCTCGCGAATCTGATCAGTCAGCACTTCGACGTTTCGCTCCTGCTCCTCACGGAGCTTCTCAGCGTATGCCCGGGCACGATTCAACTCGTTGGTTGTCACCCCGAGCTTGTTCTGCAGAAGCGCTACATCCGAGTTGATCGAGTTCAGCTGATCCTGGTCGTCCTCAAGTTGATCGGCAATCAAATTAATCGAATCCGCCAGGCTGGCAGTTTGCTGATTCAAGATCGAGACCTGCCGGATCAACTCAGCTTGCTGGTTCCAGCCAAGATAGACAAAGACGGCCAGAACGATCCCGAGAATAAGACCCAGGACTGAGAGCACCAGCGGCCCACGTCCCGTCCCGGAGGGAGTTGACCCTCCCGAACTGTCTGACGAAGCGCTATTAGAGCCGTTTTCTACTTTGGACGGCGTCTGGAGCGGCTCCCCAAGACGGGCCCTACGGAGTTCATCACGATCAATATCCATGTTTCCTTACTTCCTGCAATTAATGGCTGTTTGGAATACATCTTAATGCATTCGGATACCTACTTCGATGGATCTTGGGCCCGTTTGGTTTCATTTCATCGAAGTTTCTGTTGAAGCAGGAGAAGAGTTCCCGTGGCTGTGCAGCCCGTCGCAGGCGCTAGCGAAACCGACTGCATTCAATTCCGTACTTGCTAACCTTGTACCCAATGATCCGCTCAGTGGTATGGAGGATCCGGGCCGCCTTCGCTCGGTTGCCCCTCGTGCTCTTGAGAGCGTCCAGCAGCAGATCCTTCTCGTATGCCGCTACCGCCTGGGCCAGGTCCACCGTCGTCAAAGTGTCGGAAGCTTCAGCCGTCTGAAGAGTGGGTGGCAGATGATGCCCGTGGATGACATGCCCATCACATACCAGGACAGCCCGTTCGATCGTGTTCTCCAGTTCCCTGACGTTGCCCGGCCAGTGATAGCTCGACAGCATGTCGATCGCCGGAGTCGATATCCGGCGGATGTTGCGCCCATGCTTTCCAGAGAACTTCTCCAGGAAATGATCGGCCAGCAGCAAGGCATCTGACTGTCTTTCACGAAGTGGAGGGACAAAGACTGTAAAAACGTTCAATCGATAGTAGAGATCTTCACGAAACGCCCCCTCGTTCATCGCATCCTCGAGCGGCTTGTTCGTCGCAGCGATTAGACGGACATCGGCCCGGACCGTCTGAGTTCCCCCGACCCTTTCAAACTCCCTTTCCTGGAGAACCCTCAGTAGTTTCACCTGCAGTGAAGGCTGCAACTCGCCGATTTCGTCCAGAAACAACGTCCCCCCGCTGGCCAGTTCGAACCGGCCCTGCTTTTGGAACTGCGCTCCCGTAAAGGCTCCCTTTTCATGACCGAACAATTCAGCCTCAATCAAGGTCTCAGGAAGAGCCGCGCAGCTGACCCGGACAAAGGGCTTTTCCGCCCGATGCGAGTTGTAATGAATGGCGTGGGCAATCAGCTCCTTCCCTGTCCCCGACTCCCCGCGGATCAAAACCGTGGTGTCGGCACGAGCCACCTGAGTAATCCTTTCGTAGACTTCCCGCATCGCATTGCTGTTGCCGATGATGTTCGAAAAGTCGTAGCGCTGCTTCAACTCCTCTCGGAGATGCAAATTCTCCGCGACAAGGGACCTTTTCTCAGCTTCAGCCAACTGGTTGACCCGAACAGCCTGGGCAACCAGTGAGGCGACGACCTGGACGAAGTGCAGGGCCCGTTCGTAATGCCTCTCGCCGTCATAGTGAAGTTCCATCGCCAGGATTCCAAATGTCTTCCCGGCGAGAATTAGTGGGACTAATATCAGACTGCGTTCCTTGGCCGGCACGCGAGACCTTCCTCCCAGCATCGGTTCCAGGCTGGCCTTCGGGACAATCACCGGTTTCCCACTCTCGATCACACGATCGGCGATCTTCCCCAGGGAACGGGCACGCGACATCAGCGTGGGAGGTTCTTCGGGATATTGCGTCAGCAGTTCCCTCCCCGCGTCCTCCGTGTCGAGAAGAATGAAGACCTCATCCACACTGTCGTCCTCACCGAGCAGTTCCAGCGCAAATCGCAACGATTTCCGCAGGTGGATGGTATCGGTCAAGCACTTACTGACTTCCAGGAGTGACGCCAGGCGACGGACTTCATCATTCTGAACTTCTGGTATGGCCTTCCCTACGGGCATCTCTTCAAGATCTCACTACCGCATCTAAGAAATATGCAAGCCGATCGAATTGTAATAGACGTTTGACACTTTACGAATGACATATTCTGCATTTTTCTCATACTTTGTGCAAATCGTTACTGATTATTTCGCCTATTGAACCATTTAATGATGACACTTAACGAAATCCAAGCCGAGAAAACTCCTGCGATTCCCGGCACCCACTTCGATGCCCCCCGGCTTACCTCCAATTGCTGGGGCTGAAGCGGAGCCCCTGGGTCTTTGATAAACTGCTGGCTCGAAAGCAGAGTAAAGGGAGCGACGTTCCAGCCATGTCAATTACCCCGGTGTCAGTCAAACGAATTGACAGCGTCTTGAAGATCGAATGGAAGGATGGCCACCGGACCGAGATAGGCTTGGCAGACCTGAGACGGAACTGTCCCTGTGCAGAGTGTCGAAAGACGCCGCCGAAGGTCGTGGAAGCGAATGACCCACTGAAACTGTTCGACGACCAGCCGATCGCTCTGGTTGGTGCCAGCCTGGTGGGGAACTACGCCATTCAGTTCAACTGGAACGACGGTCATTCGCACGGAATCTACTCCTTCGATTTCCTGCGCAGCCTCTGCAAGTGTTCAAACTGTACCGCACCCGCAGGGGACGGATTCACCCGTTAAAGGAGACCACCGTGAGTTTTGTATCGGATTTTCAGCCAAAAGCCCTATGGAAACACTTCGACGCTATCCTGGCGATCCCGAGAGGTTCGAAGAATGAAGAGGCCATCCGGCAATACGTTGTTACTGTTGGCAAAAAGAACAACCTGGAAACCAAGGTCGACTCAGCCGGCAACGTGGTGGTCTGCAAGCCTGGCACAACGGGCTATGAGGCATCGCCGATCACTGTGCTCCAGTGCCACCTCGACATGGTGAACGAGAAGAACAATGACGTGGAGCACGATTTTGACAAAGACCCGATCATCCCGCTGAAAGATGGCGAATACCTCAAAGCATCCGGTACAACCCTGGGTGCGGACAATGGGATTGGAATGGCCACGTGCCTGGCCCTACTTGAAGCGGAGGAGATTGAACACGGACCTCTGGAGTGTCTCTTCACAGTCGATGAAGAGACGGGACTGACCGGTGCCTCAGCCCTCAGTTCAGAGCTCCTCGAGGGAACTCAACTTCTGAATCTCGACAGTGAAGAGGAAGGGTCTGTCTGCGTGGGTTGTGCGGGAGGGGCCGGGATGAACATCTCGATCCCGGTCGAGGCGGCTCCCGCCAAGGGACTCGTCGGTCTGCGAGTCGTTTTGAGAGGGTTGAAGGGCGGACACTCCGGGATTGACATCCACCTGCAACGGGGGAATGCGATTCAGATCCTGTCCAGAATGCTTCTGGAGTTGAAGGTTGAGGGAGATTTCAGGCTGGCTGAATTCTCAGGGGGGAATATGCGCAATGCCATTCCCCGCGAAGCTTCCGCAGTCATTGGGGTGAAGGCGGAACTCGTCGAAAAGACAGAGGCGAAACTCAGAAGTTCATTCAGTGCCATCGCGCTCGAGATCAAACCGGCGGAACCGGCAATGGAACTCGCAGTTTCTCCATCGGAGCCACTCGAGACCGTTCTGTCATCCGAGAGTGGGAACCGTGCCCTGCTGGCACTGTATGCGAGCCCGCATGGTGTTGCCGCCATGAGCTACGACATCGAGGGCCTCGTGGAAACCAGCTCTAACCTGGCCACGGCTAAACTCGGTTCCGACTCACTCGATGTCCATGTCAGCACGCGGAGCTCGGTTGCTTCCGCTCTCGACGCCATCATGCGGAAGACCGATGCAGTGTCCCAGCTTGCCGGTGCAACTACGGAATGGGTGGAAGGGTATCCCGGCTGGAAGCCGAATATGGATTCACCTCTCCTGAAGGTCGTCTGCAGTGTTCATGAAACGGTCCTCGGCAGTCAGCCTAAGGTCGAAGCGGTTCATGCGGGGCTCGAATGTGGGATCATCAAAGAGAAGTATCCTGAAATGGATATGGTCTCGATCGGTCCCCAGATTGAGTTTCCGCACTCACCTGACGAGAGGGTTCATGTCGCTTCCGTTGACCGCTTTTACGGACTCGTTACTGCGATCCTGAAAGATCTGGCAGCTCGCAGCTAGACCGGTTCACTCCGTATCGGGATTGAGGATAAGGATGGCATCAGAGACGGGCCGTTCGCCAAGAACATCCGAAGGAAGGTTGACGACCGAGCCGTAAAGGTAAAAGGTCGATGATCCCCCGCCATCCAGGTTCATCGCGTCCTCGCACCCCAGTTCGAGCATCAGGCCGGCCAACTCATCCAGCGTCATCCCGACGCTGGTCTGGGGACGCCGGCCGTCGACCACAACAAAGATCCAACTTCCCTGGCTCGTTCGGCAGACGGCAGTCCGGGGATGTCGCGTCGTAATGAAGCTCTCCTTCACCTTCTCAGCTTCATACTGCCCCATCAACTGCCCATTTCTAAGCAGAATCGGCGTTCCGCCGACAATGAAGTCGGCCCGCTTCCACTCCTCATCCGCATCCGCCTGTCCGGTCTCAGAGCGGAAACGATAGGTCACTTCCACCGGTGCTCCCGGCGGCACTTCCGCAACGTCGATCCCGGAACGCGATCCGAACGAGACAACGAACCCCTCTTCAGGAATCGAAGCATTGCCCTCACGGAAAACCTGGCGCCTTCCACTGGGCCACACTGCAACTTCACAGCCTCCGCCGCCGGCCAGAGTAGTTGCATTGAAGGCCGCGGTGAACAAAAGGGTTTCAGTGGCACCTCTGACTCGATTAATACCATCCACCGGATAGGTGAGCTCGCCAATCCGAACCTGCCAGTCCATCAACAGACGGTCGATCGCCATCCAGGTCTGGTCAAGGTTCCAGCCCAGTGCTGCTCTCGGCAACCCCGGATCGGAATACCAGCGATCATCCACCTTCAGAATTCCAACCGGTTCTCCATCGAACTTGCCTCCGATCCTGAAAAAGCCCCCATTGATTGCGGCAACGGCATTCCTCCGCTTCGCCATCGAACTTACGGTCTCTCGCCCCAGACCCTTCCCCGTGGCCCGTTCCGCAACGACGCGATACTGTGTCGGATCCACCGTGAGAATATGAATTTCCCAGGGCATAAGGGTCCTTCGGTGCTCATAGGCAAGCCCCTGCGAAAGGCCAAGAGAAGGGGAGCAGGTCAAAATCAGCAGAATCCCCCAGAAACACTTCGCAGCCAGAAGGTGGAATCGGCGGGGAATCCTTTGGGCCAGACAGAATTTGTGCGGCCCCGGCAGGGACGAATGATCTACTTTCAAATGAATATCTCTCATCTGTGCCGTCGAATTGGCGCCCAGCCTTGCGGTGGCCATAACGCTCCACAAGATTTTACCTCACTTGAATCCCCAACACCTCCTTTCGGGCTATCTTGTATCGCTGGGAAAGTACCCTCTAGAATAGGAGAGTTTCCATTCAAAGCACTTTGGAACCTGAATGACCATTCAATACCGAGATTATTACGAGACTCTGGGAGTCAGCCGAAGCGCCAGTCAGGAAGAGATCCGAAAGGTTTATCGGAAGCTGGCCCGGAAATACCATCCGGACGTGAATCCGGGGGATAAGGCGGCTGAAGAGAAGTTCAAGGATATCCAGGAGGCCTACGCGGTCCTGTCCGATCCCGAGAAACGAAGCCGCTACGACCAACTGGGAGCTAATTGGCAGGCCGGAGCCGATTTCACACCACCCCCCGGGTGGGGCGGGACCAGGGTCGACTTCGGCGATGTCGGCGATCTCGGAGACCTGTTCGGCGGGGGCGGGGCTTTCAGTGACTTCTTTCAATCGATCTTTGGCGGCTTTGGTGGAGCCCGTGCCCGGGGGCGTTCCTCGCCTCGAGCCGCTTCAAAAGGGGCCGATGTTGAAGCGCAGATTGAACTCAGCCTCGAAGATGTTCATCGGGGCTGTCGTCCAACCCTGTCACTGCAGACCCAGAGTATCTGCCAGCAGTGCCATGGGAGTGGGATGATGGGCAGAGGTCGCTGTATGGCCTGTAACGGACTGGGACGGATTGCCGTACCTCGGCGACTGACTGTCAACATTGCTCCAGGAGCCCGAGACAACTCGGTGGTCCGACTCGCGGGGAAGGGGGAGAAGAGGACGGCGGCAGGTCCGGCAGGAGACCTCTTCCTGAGAGTTCGAATCCGAAAGCACCCAAAATTCAGGATTACTGGAACTGACGACCTCCGAGTCGAGGTTCCCGTGACCCCCTGGGAGGCAGCGCTCGGGGCAAAGATCCCAGTCCCGACGCTGGACGGATCGATCGAAGTGACCGTTCCGGAAGGGACACAGGGGGGAGCTAATCTGCGCCTGCGGTCGCAGGGTCTTCGCAGGAGAGACGGTTCCCGGGGCGATCTCTATATCCGCATCAGGATTGCCCTGCCAAAGAAGTTAACCCGGGAGGAAGAAGCGCTGCTGCGGCAGTTGGCCAACATCTCGAAGTTCAATCCCCGTTCTGGAAACTGAACCTCCCTCAAAAGCAAAAGAGGGGCTTCAGACAAAGCCCCTCTCCCTTCGAATCTACGGAAAACCCGCCGCAGTCTAGTACATTCCCGGAGGAGGACCAGCCGGAGCCGGTGCCTTCTTCTCGGGGATCTCAGTCACGAGAGCTTCGGTCGTCAGCAACAGGCTGGCGATGGAAGCTGCGTTCTGCAGCGCCGTCCGAGTCACCATCGTGGGATCGATGACCCCATCTTTGACCAGATCGCCAAAGACTTCGGTGTCAGCGTTGAAACCGTAGTTGACATCCTTCTTCTCGAGGATTTTGCCCACGATCACTGCGCCTTCATGTCCTGCGTTGGTTGCGATCTGGCGAACCGGCTCCTGCAGAGCGCGCTTCACAATATTGACTCCGACCTGTTCGTCTGCCACATCCAGCTTCATTGATTCCAGGGCCGTCGACGCTCTCAGAAAGGCCACACCACCACCGGGCACGATCC
>CP070717.1:4855168-4857825 GCA_020350445.1 Acidobacteriota bacterium
GAAATTACCTCCGCGATCCACCAGTTCATGCAGGGTGAAAGGCGACAAAGACTGCTCAAGAAAGACCACGGGGACCACTTCTCGAATCGGACTTCCGTCTTCCAGCAACACCTTCCCTCGTAACTCGTAGACTTCCCCGGCCAATAGTGCGACGTCGAAGATCAGGGAACAGGTCAAAACTAGTGCGAGTCTCAATAAACTGGCGATCATGATGGGATACCCCCAAAGGCCTCAACTTCGATTCTACTCGATGCCCTTCCGCGGGACTAAACAATGAGAGTGAAGAATTCCACTAGACCGCAGGCGGTTGGACAACTACGCTAGTACGAAGACCGAAACCGCGTCGTCGAGGCATCACAGGAGACCACCCATGGAACGTCGAAATCTTTTGAAAGCCGCATTAACTGGCAGCCTGGCCAGCCTGGGAGGATTCACCGTGTCGAAAACGGTTGCCGCCCAAACACAGGAAGCCACCCGTGGTCTACCCTCTCCCCGGATCAAGGATGTCCAGGTCATCGCAACAGCCCCGGAAGGGCTCCGCCTCATTGTTGTCAAGATCGTAACTGATCAGGCGGGACTCTACGGCTACGGCTGTGCCACCTTCACCCAGCGTGCAGACCTGGTGATTCCCGCTGTCGAGAACTATCTGAAACCGCTGCTGCTGGGACGGGCAGCCGACCGAATCGAGGATATCTGGCAGCTGGCCTACAACAGTTCATACTGGCGGAATGGTCCCGTTCTGAATAACGCCTTGAGTGGAGTGGATCAGGCGCTTTGGGACATCAATGGACGCCGGGCTGGGCTCCCGGTCTATCAACTGCTCGGCGGAAAGTGCAGGGAGGCAGCGGACTGCTACTCCCATGCAAGTGGGGCGGAGATCATTGAGGTCGTTGAAAGAGCGCAGGAGATTATGGAACAGGGTTTCCGACATGTGCGTGTGCAGGTCGGGGTCCCCGGAATGGCGGGATATGGAGCGGGAAGAAGAAACGTCCGCGTGGAAGCCCTGCATGACGAACCAGTGTTCGAACCTGCAGCCTACATGCGTCGAGCGCTCCGGATGCTGGATACCTGCCGAGACCGACTGGGTTGGGAAGTGGAACTAATGCACGACATCCATGAACGTATCCCAGCCAATGCCGCCCTCCAGTTTGCCAAAGACGTCGAACCGTTTCGGCTCTTCTTCCTGGAAGATCCGGTCTCCCCGGAAGACATCGGGTGGTTCAGACTCCTGCGTCAACAGTCTTCAACACCCATCGCCATGGGAGAGCTGTTCAACAGTCCACACGAGTGGACTCCACTGATTGCAGAACGCTTGATCGATTTCATCCGAATTCATATCTCACAGGCCGGAGGCATCACGCCCTGCAGGAAGATTGCGGCTATGGGTGAGATACTCGGCGTCCGTACGGCGTGGCACGGACCGGGCGATGTCTCTCCCATCGGCCATGCCGCCAACCTAGCCCTTGATCTGGCTTGCCCCAATTTCGGGATCCAGGAATACCATGGTTTCTCCGAAGCGGCCCAGGAGGTCTTCGAAGGGTGCCCGACAATGAAGAATGGTTACCTTTACGCGACCGAGAAACCGGGATGGGGGATCGAAGTCAACGAAGAACTGGCTCGTAAGTACCCCTTCGGAAACGGTGAGTCGGGAAGAAAGCGAGAGCTCAACGGAGGTTGGGGCGTAATCCGAAAGCGTGACGGGACGGTAATCAAGCAGTAGCTTCCCGGCTAGCCTGCCAGGTTCTGCAGCCGCGCGATCAGTGCCGGAACGACTTCGTTGAGGTCACCGACTATCCCGTAACTGGCCACATTGAAGATCGGTGCGTTCCGGTCCGAATTGACCGCAACGATGCAGCCGGAATTTTTGATCCCAACAACATGCTGGATCGCGCCGGATATCCCGAGCGCAATATAAAGCTTTGGCGCAACATTCTGCCCCGAACTGCCGATCTGTCGATCCCTCTCCAACCAGTCACTATCGACGACAGGACGACTCGCCCCAATCTCGGCGTGGAGCAGTTCAGCCAGGCGCCGGATCATTTCGAGATTCTCTTCCTTCTTGATCCCCCGGCCGACTCCGATAATCACCTCAGCCTTCGATAGATCGACCCGGTCACGGGTCATTCCCACCCGTTCATGCAGTTGACGCTCCAGCGTAACTGAAGCCAAATCGACGGTGCGCTCCACAATCTCAGCATTGCCCCCAACAAGCTCTTCAGCGGAAAACGCCCCTGCCTGCAGAGAGACGAGCCAAGGAGCCGGAGACTGGACAACCACGTCGGCATTGAGCTTGTTTCGGAACATCTGGCGCACAAAAACCAGGCCCTGTCCATCGTTCTTGAATCCAACACAATCGGTGACGAGGCCTACCTTCAAGCGGGCGGCCAGCCTCGGGGCCAGATCGATATTCTGGTAGGAATGCGACATCAGCAGCAGTTGCGGATCATCTTCCCGCAACAGACTTGCCAGCGCGGCACAGAAGGACTCTGGCCGATAATGCTCCAGTTGATCCTCGACAAGACAGATAACCGAGGTCAGATCCACTCGGGAGAGCTGTTCAGCAACCGAAGCGAGATCCTTACCCAGGAGAACGGCGTGAAGAGCCACCCCCTGGTCGGCGGCGATCTCCTGTCCACAGCGCAAAGCTTCCAGCGAAG
>CP070717.1:4857925-4864883 GCA_020350445.1 Acidobacteriota bacterium
GCCGAAGTCCAGGATCTTGACCTTGCCGTCCGCCGTGACCTTGATATTGGCCGGCTTGAGGTCCCGGTGGATAATTCCCTTGGCGTGAGCGCTTTCCAGTGCCTCGGCAATCTGCAGAGCGATGGGTAACGCTTCATCCAACGGTATCGGGCCCCGTGCGATTCGTTCCGAAAGGTCTTCCCCCTCGACGAGTTCCATGACCAGACATCGAGTGGGTGTTGGGTTCTGGGTGTTGGGTTCTGGGCCGTCGGCCGTCGACCGTCGACTGTCGACCGTCGTCCCAGAGCCTAGGACACTTTCAATCCCGTAGATCTGGGCGATATTCGGATGATTCAGCGAAGCCAGCAATTGCGCTTCCCGGCTGAAGCGTCCCATGCGCTGTTCGTCCTGGGCGAACATCTCGGGGAGAATCTTGAGAGCCACATCCCGGTTCAGTCTCGTATCCCGTGCTCGATAGACTTCGCCCATCCCGCCCTGGCCGAGTTTGGCCGTAATCTCGTAATGCCCAATTGACTGTCCGATCAAATTAACCGTCCTCTTTACAAGAAGGTAAGAATCTCCGCAAGAATAATTGCAAAGCAGATGGAAATGCAAGGGGACAGGGGGTGAGTCGGGAGTGAGGGGGGCCGGCCGGTGGCCCGACCGTGCCTCGGCGTAAATCACCGGTGAATCTTACGATTACAGCTCGGAAGGGAAGGTCACTCGCACAAGAGGCCCATTTTCCCCTGCGTGCTATACTGGAGGTGGACGATTGACGTGCCCGCCTACTCCAAGTCACCTCCTTCGCTGGGCCTGAGTAACCGTCATAATCTCACGGGTTGACTGCCCACTGACCAGAGCAAGATTGCTGAGCCGGTATTGCCGGCAAAGGAGAGTTAGATGACTGGACGTATCGCGGAGCTGGCGACACCGGACAAACTGGGCCGCATTGTGATGAGCAGTGGAACGAGTCGGTTCCATTTCTCCTATCACCACCTGATCGGGATACCCGAAAGCCTGACAACGGGCCAGCTCGTCAGTTTTGAACTGGAGAGAGGTAGCCCCGAACGCGCCGTTAGTGTCCGTCCAAAAGGAGAGGGTGAGTCACCGGCCGAAAATCGATACAATCCCCGAGAAATCCGCTATCTGGGTTTCGAGCAGATCGATAACATCCGCTCGTACAAGTTCCAGGCGTGGAGTCCGCACGAAGAGAACCAGGAGGCAATTGTCACTGTCGACATCGTGTTGTTTCGACGACACGGAATCGGGATCCAGGAAGGCCCGGCGATTTCTCTGGAGGTCGTCAAGGCTGCATTCCTGGAGTCAGTTGAGACCAAAGCTTCAGTGTGGAGAAGGGCACTGACCGACGATGAAATGCTTGCCTATCTTGCCTCCCAACCGGCTTCCAGGAAATCCAGGAAGAGAATTCGCTCCTAAGGGCCACCTCCATGCAACGGAAGATCATCGCCTTCGTACTGGCGGGAGGCTCAGGTACGCGCTTGCTTCCGCTCACCAAGGGCCGAGCCAAGCCAGCCATTTCTATCGGGGGAAAGTATCGGATTATCGATTTCGTCTTGAGTAATCTGATCAATTCCGGCATTCACTCGATCTATGTTCTCGTCCAATTTCAAAGCCAGTCCTTATTGCGACATTTGAGGCAAGGATGGCAGTTTGCAAATATCCTGAGCGATCAATTCATCATCCCTGTTCCCGCCCAGAAGGACTCGCCCGATGGAAGTTGGTATCGAGGCACGGCCGATGCCGTCTATCAAAACCTCAATCTGATCGACAACGTCAGCGACCAACTCGTGGCGATATTTGGCGGAGACCACATTTACCGAATGGATGTCGGCCAGATGGTTGGTTTTCACGAGATGGAGAGGGCTGACGTTACGGTTGCCGCCCTACCGGTTGAAGAACGATTAGCCGCAGATTTTGGTGTGATTGAAGCTGCTGAGGACGGGAGGATCATGGGATTCCATGAAAAGCGGATCGACGCTCCCAGAATGTCCAGTCAGCCCCATCGGGTCTTCGCATCGATGGGCAATTATCTCTTTTCGGCATCGACCCTTCTAGAAGCACTCCGATCCGACTCCGAGCGAACGGGTAGTACTCATGACTTTGGCCGGGACATTCTGCCCGTTTTACTCAAGACGAACCCGGTCTATTCGTACGACTTTCGGGCCAACTGTGTGCCCGGGGAAGCACCTGGTAGCTGCTCCTACTGGAAGGATGTAGGCACACTGCAGGCCTATTACGATGCGCAAATGGACCTCTGCAGCCCCCTTCCTGCGCTGAATCTTTACAATCCACAGTGGCCTATTCGAACAGCCAGCTATGCTGACCCTTGCGCGAAATTCACCTTTGACAACGAGGGGCGAGCGGGCCAGGTGATCGGCTCCCTGGTTTCAGGAGGCTGCATTGTAGCGGGGGGTTCCGTCCGAAATTCAGTCGTTGGGAGAAACGTCCGTATCAGCAGCGGAGCGCTCATCGAGGATTCGGTCGTTCTCGACAACTGTGTCGTCGGAAGAAACGCAAGAATTCGTCGGGCAATTCTGGATGAAGGCGTCACCGTGGCTGAAGAGGTGTCAGTCGGACATGACGACCATGAAGATCGACAGCTCCACCACGTGACAGAAAGAGGCATCGTGGTTGTCGCACAATCTTCAGACACGAATTGAACGCACGTTTGCCGCACAATTGCGACCGACGATTCAGGGGCTCCATCGTGGCCCATGCAGACTCACCGGGCCGCCGGGCCGATGACGGTTTTGGCCGGCTGAAGATCTTTTAAGGTAAGTTCCACCTTGAGCCACCAACGGGGCTTGTCCACGATCTTGATCGGAATTCCGGCGAGTGGCCCCGAACAGGATGTCCAGACGGAAAAGTCATGTCCGTTTCCTGCCCCGGTTCTCCTGGCTTCGAAATCAATCTCGAGGACGTCGTCGAGACTCAGTTCATCTTCGAACTCAACCTCATCGTGATGCTTGATCTTCTTGAGTTCGAGTGAGTAGTGCCTGGCATTGTAGCTGTACTGTCTTACCTGGCGCTTGAGCTCCTCCCAGCGCGCCTTGTCATTCCCAATCTGCACGGCATCGTGGAGAAAAGAGTCCACCGCCGTCAGGAATCCGTAGGGGCGATCGGCAGGAGAACGCAAGGAGAGAGTCCTCTTTTCATCTGGGTTCTGGCTCTGTAGAAGTTCCAGATACAATTGCCCGATTTCGGCTGGGGCCTCGTAGGAAACATCAGACTCGGTCACGAACCGACGGATCTCAACCGATGCCCGGTCTCTGAAAACCAGACTCTCCGTTCCCTCGAATGCCGTCCCGCCGGAAGCTACGCCTTCTCTTTCCCGGACATCTGTGAGTGATTCCTCCCCCGACCGCGTCATGAACCCTTCAAAGGTCGTCTTCTCCAAGACCGGCCGGGACGAGGATCCTTCCGGACTGCCCCAAAAGGCGAGTTCCCGAGCATAACCCCAACGATTGTGACTACCTGGAACCGCTTCGGGATTCGACCCGAAAAGTACTTCCCAGCCATCAAACCAGGCACCAGAAAGCTCTCCGGACGTTCGAATTCTGCTGATCCACCCACCGCCCACTCCGCTTTTGCCAATCCAGAAGAACAGCAGGCGCACACTCCCTCGCATGTTGTACTGGAATCGTTCGATCAAGACCGGTTTCTCTGATGGGGGGACCGGGAAGCCCTCCCACTGTTTCTCGTTTGTGCAGACTGCTACACGAGGAGAAATCGAGCCCACAAGAACCGCCGCCAAAACCGCCGCCCTCGGTAGCTTTCGAAGGTCTAACAACCAGTCACCCAACCTTTCAAGCGAGGGCCACATTGGGGCCTCCCGTTTCTAGTTTCCCGAGTCAGCAAGTGGAATCCACCTGCGAACGGGTGCATAGCGACTTCTGGCCCTGGACACTAGGTAGGTTACTGCGTCTTGCGAAAGGCAGGCAAGGAATCGACAATCGAACCCCTTGGAGTGCTTAACTTCAGTTCAGTCTTCCAGAAGGAACTTCAGTTCCGTCGATCCCCGAGCGACAAGGAGTCGACGCATCCTCAAAGTCATAACATCAACGCCCTAACCCGCCAACGCCCTAACGCGTTAACGCACTAACGCTCTAACTCGCCAACGCGCTAACCCTCTAACGCGTTAACGCCCTACCTCGCGGGGGCGCATTGGAAGAGAGAGATATAACCGAAAGTTGTGTACGGGAAAGAGATGAGCGTATCCTCCTCGAAAACATTTTCAGCCGGTAGCAGCCGGCCAAAGGAGGAGGATACGCAGATGACTGTGAACAAAGATACCGTAGTTTCCTTTCGAGGAGAAGTCCTGCGAAGCTCTCGTTCGGCACTCGACGAACTGGTGAGGGAAGGAGCCCGGCGCATCTTACAGGAAGCACTGGAGTTAGAGGTGGAGGAGTTCATTACACGACATCGGGAATCCCGGGATGAACGGGGACGTCAGGGGGTGGTGCGCAACGGTTATCTGCCTACCCGTGAAGTGGTCAGCGGAGTTGGACCGCTGAAGGTCAGCCAGCCGCGGGTGCGTCGCCGAGACCAGGGGGAACGGTTCACGAGTTCGATTCTGCCGCCCTTTCTGCGCCGCGTGCCGAGCGTGGACAATCTGATTCCTGCCCTCTACCTGAGAGGGATCTCGACGAGCCAGTTCGGTGCCGCCTTGGAGGCGATCCTGGGACCGGGAGCTGCCGGGTTGTCGGCGACCAATATTGTTCGGTTGAAAGCGGCCTGGCAAAAAGAATATGACCAGTGGTCGCGACGGGATCTGAGGGGCAAGCGTTACGTCTACTGGTGGGTAGACGGGCTCTACTTTCAGGTGAGACTGGGAAACGAGCGCCCCTGTCTGCTGATCGTGATGGGGACGCTCGAGGACGGACGCAAGGAGTTGGTTGCCATCTACGACGGCGTGCGGGAGAGCAAGCTGTCGTGGCAGGAGTTGCTGAGAGATTTGAAGGCTCGGGGACTGACTCAGGGACCGGCCACGGCAGTCGGAGACGGAGCGCTGGGGTTCTGGGCGGCTCTGGCCGAAGAGTTTCCGGCCAGTCGTCGTCAACGCTGCTGGGTGCATAAGGTCAAGAACGTGCTCAACAAGTTGCCCAAAAGCATACAGATTCACGCCAAGAGTCTGTTGCACGAGATCTTCCAGTCGCCGACACGGGAATTGGCCGAGCGGGCTTTTGACCGATTCTTGAAAGAGTATGAGGCCAAGTACCCGAAGGCTACGGACTGCCTGGCTCGAGACCGGGAGCTTCTGCTGACTTTCTATGACTTTCCGGCGGAACACTGGCAAAGCCTCCGTACGACGAATCCCATTGAATCGACCTTCGCCACGGTTCGTCATCGGACCCGCCAGACGAAGGGCTGTGGATCCAGACTGGCGACACTGAGCATGGTCTACAAGCTGGGCACTGAGGCGGAGAAGAACTGGCGTCGGCTCCGAGGGTATCGTCTGATCGAACACGTTCTGCGAGGTGATCGCTTCGTCGATGGTGAACTCAGGAAGGTGGCCGAACCGTTAGGACCGGAGGATGCGCTCACTTCTTTCCCATACACAACTATTGACAATTTCTCAAGAACGCGACGAACTCGAAAACTCAAAACAAACCGCTAAGGCGCCAAGCCGCCAAACGGATTCTTTGTGTTTTCCATGTAGGGTATCGAGGCAGGGCCGGGTTCATTCAAAGTCATGGCGATCTGAAAAAAGGGTCCTACTGGAACAAACAAAAGAACCGCTTAGCGCCGTCACGTCTCAACGGTGATCCTCTCTTCCAGCCTTTCAAGGTTCGAAAGCCTACCGCAAAGCCCTGCATGGAACCAGAATCATCCGCTTAGCGCCTTTGCGTCTTTGCGGTAAGAACTCTTCTTCACCCTTTCAATCTTTGACCAAGTGTCAAGAAGCCCTACGTGGAAAAGAATAATCCGCTTCGCGTCTTTGCGGTGAAATCCTTCTTCGATTCCCCAACTAGCCCACCAACCCGAAGAACGCGACGAACCCGAAGAACTCGATGAACTCAAAGAACCCAACAGCCCCGAAAAGCCCGCCAACTCTCTAACGCGCTGACCCGCTAACGCTCTAACGCGCTAACGAGTCTACCAACGCTTCCTCTCCCGTCTTGATGTGTATCCCATGTGTATGCAACCATTGGGTCATGAGAACGAACATTGTCCTCGATGATGATCTGATGCGAGAAGCAATGGCTCTCTCCTCCTCGACGACGAAGAAGGATGTCATTCACGAAGCGCTAAGTTTGTATGTGCGGTTCAAAAGGAGGAAGGATCTGCTGGAGCTGTCGGGCCAGGTCAAGTTACATCCCGACTATGATCACAAGGCCTTGCGAGAGATAGGGCAGTGAGCGGGGGAAGGCGACCCCCTTTTCCTGTGGGGCCGATCTTTCTAATTGATACTTCGGTTTGGGTTTCCGTCTTTCGCAAACCGGAACTGGGGGAGCGTTTGCGGACCCGCGTTGGGGACGGTTCTTATGTTTTGACACGCTTCAACCAGCTGGAACTATTGCAGGGATCGGCTGACGTCACCGAGTGGGAGCGGCTTGAGGAATACCTTGAGTCTCAGGTTTATCTTGAGTGTCAAAATTCGACGTGGAAGACAGCGGCTAGACTCTATTTTGACCTGAGGCGGGAAGGGAAGACCGTGCGAAGTCCGATCGACTGCTGCATCGCCCAACTGGCGATCGAGCATGATGTGGTCCTTCTCCATCGAGATCGTGATTTTGACACGATAGCCACAATCCGTCCCCTCCTCCGAGCCGAGTGGTTCGGAACAGAATATCAAGCTAACGGGTTAACTGGTTAACTGGTTTTCAGATACTCCATAAGCTTCCAGGTCTGGATGGGATTCTGTGGGTCTGGGGTCTGGGGTATAGGGTCAGAAACTCGGAAGATCTCAGTCATGACCCCAGCCTCTCGGGAAATGGAGTCTCCAGAAAACCCGGAA
>CP070717.1:4864983-4874265 GCA_020350445.1 Acidobacteriota bacterium
GTCCTATAGGGAATTGACCAAGGTGCTAAGCACCAAATCTCAGACAGGCACCAGGCAATAAACCCCAAGGTTCAAACGAGCAATCAGCGATTAGCAATTAGCAATTAGCGATTAGCTATTGGCTATTGGCTATTGGCTATTGGCAATTAGCAATTAGCAATTAGCGATTAGCTATTGGCGATCAGCAATCAGCGACAAGCAGGGATGCTTGTCTTACTCTTCGACTACGAGGATCTGGTTTGCCTTGACGTCTTTCAGAACACTCTTCTTGCCGCTGAGCCATTCGATCTCGATCGACTCGACCGAAGTTGCCTCACCCAGGCCGAAATGGACCCGGGTATCGTTGCTGCTGAGGTAGCTGGCGACGGGATTGGCCTCTTTGTACTGGAGTTGCTGATTTGAGGTCAGCCGGATCTTGGTCCCGTAACCGTGAGAGTTGCTCTGCTTTCCCTGGAGAGCGATCAGCAGCCAGTTCTGGCGGTTTCCAATGTCATTGCGCAAGAGGATCGGCCGGCCACCACAGTTGGCGATGACGATATCCTGGTCACCATCGTTGTCATAATCGGCCACCGCCGCCCCTCGGCCGACATGTTTCTGCTGGAAGACCGAACCGCTGGAGGCCGAGATGTCCTGGAATTTTCCGCCGACATTCTCGTAGAGCAGGTCCGTCTGAGCGTAGGACAGGGAAGGGTTCATCAACGAGACATTGTCGGCAATATGGCCGTTGGTGATGTAGATGTCGAGATCCCCGTCATTATCGAAGTCCAGGAACTTGGTGCCGAAACCCAGGGGGAGGAAGCCCGAACCGAGTCCAACTTCTTCCGACACATCTTCGAATTCCTGTTCGCCGCGGTTCCTGTAGAGGGTATTGAATTCTTCCGAGAAGTTGGTGACGAAGATGTCGAGTAAGCCGTCGCCGTCAAAATCTCCAAAGTCGGTCCCCATCCCTGCCTGGGGTTTTCCGTTCAGGTCATAGCCGACTCCAGCTCCGTAGGTGATATCGATAAAGCCGCCGTCGCCGGCATTGTTGTAGAGGAAATTTCGAACCAGGTCGTTGGCGACATAGGCATCGACGTACCCATCCAGGTCGAAGTCTCCGAAGGTAATTCCGAGGCCTTTTCCGATCGGATTGGAGATGCCCGCATCTTCCGAAACATCGGTGAATGTTCCATCCCCATTGTTCTGAAAAAGCTGATCCGCGGTGCCATCGAAGATACGGGGGTCGCAGTAAGCGCGGTAGCCTTCCTTGCGGAGTCCACAGTAGGGATTGTTCGCCAGGTCGTAGTCGAGGTAATCGACGACGAAGAGATCGAGATCGCCATCACGATCGTAGTCGAAAAAACCCGCACTACTGCTCCACAGGTTTCCTGCCACTCCGGCTTGACTGGTAACGTCGGTGAACGTCCCGTTCCCATTGTTTCGAAAGAGCTGGTTGGGTCCGTAGTAACAGATGAACAGGTCCTGATCGCCATCGTTGTCGTAATCGCCGACGGCGACACCCGTGGCAAACCCGCCAAGTCCCTTGACTCCGGCGGAAGTCGTGACATCACTGAAGGTTCCGTCTCCATTGTTCTTCAGGAGGGAATTCCCAGGGGATTCGGCCTTCGTATAGAGATTGGCGCCATTGGCGAAATAGAGATCGAGCAAGCCGTCGTCGTCATAATCGATCCAGGCGACGCCTGAACCGAAGGTCTCAACCAGAAGTTTCTCCTCGGAAGCACCGTTTTCATGCGTGAACTGGATACCGGCTTCGGAGGTGACGTCGGTGAATGTCAGTCGTGATTCCGCCAGGGCCCAGGCCGGCCAGAGCAGTACTATTGCTAGCGTAACTATCTGTCTCATCAATGCTTTTCCATTTATTCGCTTCGCTGTCCGGTGGACAGATTTAGCCCGCGATTATCTCATAAGATCGATTGGCCCGACCGAGACCCGGGTGAGGGCAGTTGCTGGAGGGTCTCGACTTGAGCGCTTTCGGGGCCTAACTGCGATAAGATCTTGAAAGGATGATTGAGATACAGTTAAACGGTCAGAAGAAGGAGATCCGTGCTGCGATCACGCTGGCACATCTTCTCGACGAGTTGAAACTGAAGCCGGAGCGAGTTGCGATTGAAGTGAATCGCGAAATCGTAAAGAGAGACCAATGGTCGAGTTGTGTCGTTCAGGACGGTGACTCGATTGAAATCGTCCACTTCGTGGGTGGCGGGAGCATTTCAAGATGTCAGACAAACTCATAATTGGTGGGCGAGAGTTCGAATCGCGTTTGTTCGTGGGGACCGGGAAGTACCAGACCTTTGAGCTGATGCGGGAAGCGTTGGCGGCCAGTGGGGCTGACGTTGTCACGGTGGCTGTACGCCGTGTCGATCTGAGTGGAAGCGCGGAATCTCTGTTGAACTATATCGATACAGACCGGATGATGATCCTCCCCAATACGGCGGGATGCTATACCGCGGAGGATGCGATCCGTTACGCTCGTCTGGGCCGGGAGGCTGGCCTTTCCGAGTTCGTGAAGCTCGAGGTACTTGGAGACGAAAAGACCCTTTTCCCGGATAACGAGGAATTGCTCGTCGCGACTCGTCAACTGGTCAAGGAAGGCTTTGTCGTTCTGCCTTATACGAACGATGATCCAATCGTCTGCAGGAAACTGGAAGATGCCGGTGCTGCCGCAGTAATGCCGTTGGGAGCGCCGATTGGTTCGGGCCTGGGAATTCAGAATGTGAATAACATTCGAATCATTCTCGAAAATGCATCGGTCCCGGTCATCGTTGATGCCGGCGTCGGGACGGCGTCCGATGCAGCGATCGCTATGGAATTAGGGGTCGATGGCGTGTTGATGAATACGGGAATCGCCGGGGCAAAGGATGCCGTGGCGATGGCGACCGCGATGAATTACGCGGTCAAGGCAGGCCGGCTGGCCTTTCGGGCCGGTCGTATCCCAAGGAAACTCTATGCTACGGCAAGCAGTCCGTTGGAAGGCGCTCTGAGCTAGTCATGAAAAAAGTTACGGTCAACCTGGGGCACCGCAGTTACGACATCCTGATCGGACAGGATCTGCTTGCTCAGACATCGAGGCTTTTTGAGCAGCAGTCGGTCGGCAAGAGAGTTTTCCTGATCGCCAATACGACGGTCTATGACCTTTATGGCGAAGTGGTGGAACAGAGCCTGACCGATGGGGGATTCGACGTTTTCCATATCCTGATACCCGACGGAGAACCGTGTAAGAACCTGCATACCGTCGAAAACATCTATACCTACCTGATCGCTCAGCGGGCGGACCGGCGTTCGACGCTCGCCGCTCTCGGAGGTGGAGTCACGGGGGATATTGTCGGGTTCGTTGCCGCAACCTTCATGCGGGGGGTTCCTTACATTCAAATCCCGACGACGCTGCTGGCCCAGGTGGACAGTTCCGTCGGTGGCAAGACCGGTGTCAATCACCGACTGGGAAAGAACCTGATCGGTGCTTTCTATCAGCCCAACCTGGTCTGTGTTGACACGAATTCGCTGTCCACCTTGCCGGAACGGGAGTTCTTTGCCGGGATCTATGAGGTACTCAAGTACGGGTTGATCTACGACGAAGCCTTTTGGGACTGGTTGGTGGAGCATCTTGATTCGATCAGACGGCGCGAACCTGAAGCGATGGAAACGCTGATCAGCCGGTGTTGTGAGATCAAGGCAGAGGTGACGTCTCTGGATGAAAAGGAATCTGATCTGAGACGGATTCTCAACTTCGGGCACACCCTGGGACACGCTCTGGAAGCTGCAACGGAATACGGTCGCTTCAAACATGGAGAGGCGGTTGCCTACGGGATGATGGCAGCGACCCACTTATCGCAACGGCATGGGCAGATCGATCAGGCCACTTGTAATCGAATCTGTGATGCCATCCGTTCCGTCGGCCCACTTCCCGAAGCACGCAGTGTTCCGTTTCAGATGCTGTCCGACGCGATTCGGCATGACAAAAAGAGGGAAGGGGACCAGACGGTGTTCGTTCTCTTGAAGAGGATCGGTCAGACGTTGATCGCCTCCGGGTTCGACAATGCCCTCCTGGAAGAGGTCTGGACGCAGGCTGTAGCTCCCACATCCGATTCGTAGGTCCAATGCTGGATAAGAGATCCCACCAGATTCAACGGATGTTTGCCTCCGTTGCACACCGTTACGATTTTCTGAACCGATTGCTTTCCCTCTCGATCGACCAGTTGTGGAGGCGTTTTACCCGGCGGAAGCTTGACCAGAGATTGGGAAGCGGATCGGTCATTCTCGATCTCTGCACGGGGACCGGGGATTTGGCGATCGAGCTGTCCAGGATCGCAGCGGTCATCGGATGCGACTTCTGTCACCCGATGTTGGTGAGAGGCGTTGAGAAGAGTCTTCGGAAAGACTTGGCGAACCGTATCGAATTCGCCGAAGGGGATGCCTTGCAGCTGCCTTTCGCTTCGGCTAGATTCGATGCCGTCACGATCGCTTTTGGCTTGAGGAACCTGGAGCATTACGAGACGGGGATTCGGGAGATGTATCGGGTTCTGAACGACACGGGCTATCTGGCGATTCTGGAGTTTTCGATCCCCAAGTGGCCGGTTTACAGGCAGTTGTATCTTTTTTACTTCACGAAGATCCTGCCTCGCATTGGAGCCCTCGTGTCGGGGAAAGACGGCCCCTACTCCTATCTGCCGGCTTCGGTGAAGGAGTTCCCGAGTGTCGAAGCCTTGAAGGAAATGCTGTTGTCCGTTGGGTTCAAGGAAGTCGTCGCCTACCCTCTGACCGGCGGTATCGCGACTCTGCACCTGGCCTCGAAGCGTCGAATGGGGTGACGGGCGGCAGTTCGTGCGATAATGGGGTGAGGTTCTTTCGCTCACGTGAATTCGAAAAAGGTTGAGATATGAATCACTGGTCAATACTGCGAGTTCGTAATTTATTCTTCCCACTGCTGATAGTCGTTGCCATCCTGGGGTGCTTTTCACTGTCGGTTTCGGCTGATGAAGTGGGCGATCCCAAGGTGGAGACGGAAGCCAAGGCGATCGAGGGACTGCTGATCTCTCCGTGCTGCTGGAGGCAGCCGGTTTCGGTGCATTTTTCTCCGGCCAGTGACGAGGTTCGGGCGGAAGTCAGGCAGATGCTGGCCAGCGGAATGACGCGTGCCGAGATTCTCGACAAGTTCGTGGCTGAGTATGGCGAACGGATTCTCGCAAAGCCTCCGGCAGAGGGTTTTGGTGCTTTCGCTTACGTCCTGCCGGTCATCTTCCTGGTCCTTGGTGCTGCCGTCGCCCTGCTCGTGATTCAGAAACTGCGGCCCCGGGCCGCGGTGGCAGCCGATCCCGGCAAAGCGCGGACGGTCGATTCGAAGTATGCCAAGCAACTCGAAGAAGAGATGTGGGGCTAGGACCGAGTTCGAGTCTCCGATAGCGCTGAGGAGAGTGTGGGAAGCGTGTGTACTTGCTCTTCCTGATTCCCGGAAAAATCTGCTTTTTCTCCTGTAGATACACGCGCCGATAGTGGTATAAATCCTTTAAGTCGATGCAGACGAGAAGGAGTGTCTCTCGATGGGACGATTCGTGCCGCTACAGGAGATTGTCTTCCTATTTGCCATCTCTTTCCTGGCATCCACTTCAGCCTACCCTGCGGCCGACACACTTCCGGATGAGGTAGCGCTGGAGACCGCCCTCCGGATCGCACGGGAGGGCCACCCCTCCCTGCTCGTTGCGGAAAGGTCGGTTTCAGGGAGCCGGCACCTGATCGATCAGGGCGCCTTGCGCCGCAATCCCAGCTTCTCCTTTCAGATGGAGAACGTTCGCTTTACCGGTGATCCTTCACTCGACTTTTCCGATGACGTGGATATCTTTGCCTACGTTACCCAACCGCTGGAACGGGGTGGGAAGCGGTCGGGCAGGGTTGAAGTGGGAAAACGTCGTCAGCAGGTTCTCGAACTGCGCCGTGTCCAGACGGAATGGATGATCCGACAGGAGGTTCGAGTGGCCTTCTGGAAGGCGCTGCTGGCCCAGAAGGAGCTTGCCATGATCCGGGAGAACACCCAGCTCTTCGGGAGTGTTGTCGAATACCATAAGTCCCTGTTTCAGGAGGGTGTGATTCCCGAAGCCGATCTGGTGCGCATTCAGCTGGAACAGGGGCGTCTCGAATTGATGGAAGAAGCAGCTGCGGGGGATGCCCGAACGGCCCGGCTCGAGTTGACGGCGGCGATGGGGTTTGAGACCGGAGACGCTGATTTCCTACTCGTCGACGAGCCGCTGAGCAAGGTGGAAGGCGGGGGCGCGAGCCTTGAGGAGATCCGCCAGTTGGCGCGGGTCAAGCGTCTCGAAATCCAGGTTGCCAGGGCCGAGATCGAAGTGATTCGGGCGGAAGTCGAGCTGGAAAAGGCCAACGGACGGCAGGATTGGGACCTGATTCTGGGCTACAAGCGGACCGGGGGATTTGACACCCTGCTTGGTGGAATCTCAATTCCGCTACCCCTTTTTGACAAGAACCAGGGAAATATTGCGTTCAGGATCAGTGAGGTCGATCGGGTCGAAGCGATGCAGAGACAGCGGGCCGTCACTGTCGACGCCGAAGTCCTCGCCGCCCTTTCTCGGGTGCAGCGGCGCTATCGGACGCTGGTCAAATTAGAGAGTGGGATGCTTGATCAGGCCGAGGAATCCTGGAGTATTGCACGGGCAGCGTACGCCGAAGGCGCGGGAGACCTGCTTCGTCTTATCGATGCCCAGCGTTCCAGAAACGATATTTTACTGTTGCACAATCGGGCCGAACTGGAACTTCAAATTGAGAGAGTCAAGCTGGAAGCCTCAGTCGGCGTGGAGAATCTGCAGATTGGCCTGGAGTTGGTGAAAGGTGAAGAACTCAAGGATTAATGCATTTGGACTCGCCCTGATGCTGCTGTTCTCGCTGGCCGTGAGTTGCACGGATGGCGGTCCGGCGGTCGAGTCTCCCCCGATTCAAGGGGATGGGCCGGCGGACCCGAATCTGGTTGTCGTGGATCCGTCAGCCCTCGAATTGGGAAGGATTCAGCTCGAGACTGTGACCGAACATCTTTTGCCGCGCACGCTGAGCGTGGCTGCCCGCGTTGGCGTCAATGAGAATCGGACGGTTCGAGTGGGAGCCTTGCTTGACGGGAGGATCACCCGGATTCTTGCCTCGGTCGGCGATCGGGTCGAAGACTCGCAGGTACTCGCTGAACTGGCAAGTCACGAGGTAGACGACACGAGAGCGGAGTATGCCAAGGCGGTCGCCGAGCGGGACCGCGCCGAGGCCGATGTACGTTTCCTCGAACAGTTGAGGGATCGGGCCGCCCGCCTGCTGGAGATCAAGGCCGGGTCACTCGATCAACTCCAGCGGGCTGAAGCCGAACTCAACCGGGCTCGAACACAGGTCAAGATTGCCCAGGCTGAAGTCGGACGCCTCGAGGAACACCTGGAGCATATCGGTCTGTCGATCGAAGGAGCCCTCGAAGAATACGGTCATTCGGAAGAGAAGAGTGAAGAAGGTTATGAACACCTTGAGACGGTTCGAGTCACTGCTCCCCAGAAAGGAACCGTGCTCGAGCGCCTGATAACCCCCGGATCTGTCGTGAGTCCAGCCGACGATCTGTTTATCCTGACCGATCTGAGTCTTCTCTGGGTCCATGCTGAGGTGCCCGAAGAATATCTTCCTTTCCTGCAACGCGGCCAGATCGTCCATATTCGGGTGGATGCTTATCCGGATCAGGTCTTTGAAGCAAAGGTGGACCATGTGGGCGATGTTCTGAATCCGGCAACCCGGACCGTACAGGTCCGCTGCGTCTGCGGCAATCTCAAAGGCCTTTTGCGGGCTGAGATGTATGCAACGGCGGAATTCGAACTGGGGCAGGGGACGCCTTCTCTGGCGGTCTCGCTCGGTGCGATTCAGACGGTCGATGATAGCGAAGTCGTATTTGTGCAGACAGGCGCGACTCAGTTTGAAATGCGCAGGATCACAAGCGGCGATTCCGCTCAGGGATTGGTGGCGGTCTCAGAGGGACTCGGACTGGGAGACATTGTCGCGGTCGAGGGGAGCTTTCTGCTGAAGTCGGAAGCCCTTAAGAGCCGGATTGCGGAGGAGTAATGTCCTTACGCGGATTTGTCGATTTTCACCTGCACCACCGTTTCTTTGTCTTGATTGGGCTGGTCGGTCTGATCGCTCTCGGGTTCTGGGCCCTGAGTCAAATCTCAATCGATGCCTTTCCAGATCTGACAAATAACCAGGTCACCGTGATCACCGAGGCTCCCGGGATGGCACCCGTTGAGGTTGAACAACTGGTGACCTTTCCGATCGAATCCGCATTGATGGGTCTGCCCAGGACTGAATCGGTTCGATCGATATCCAAGCTGGCACTCTCGATCGTGACGGTGGTATTTGAAGATTCGGTCGACGTCTATTTTGCCCGGCAGTTGGTGAATGAACGGCTGGCGGAAGCTCGTTCGAGAATCCCCAATGGCCTCGAGTCCACACTCGGGCCGGTGGCCACGGCCTTCGGCGAAATCTATCAGTACACGATCGAAGGGGAAGACTACTCCGCCATGGACCTGAAGACGCTTCAGGAATGGCAGGTGAAGTATCAACTCAGGGCGGTCCCCGGAGTGGGAGAGATCAACACCTGGGGCGGCCTGACCCGGCAACTGCATGTCATTGTCTCGCCCCAGCGCCTCCGCAGTTATGGACTGACTCTTCGTGACGTGTACGAGCGCGTCCGCGACAACAACGACAATTTCGGCGGAGGCTTCATCGAATATGCCAATGAGCAGTACACGGTTCGTGGACTGGGCCGGGCCCAGGAAGCGAAGGACTTGAACCGGATCGTCATTGCCAGCCATGCGGGGACACCTGTCTACCTCTCCGATATCAGTGAGGTGATCGATGGGCCGATGCCACGGCAGGGTGCCGTCACGCGGGATGGGAACGGAGAGACGGTTTCGGGAATGGTGATCATGCTCAAGGGAGCGAACGGGAAGTCGGTCAGCGACCGGGTCAAAACCCAGTTGAAGGAAATCACGGCCTCGTTACCTGAAGGTGTGCGGATCTCACCCTTCTACGACCAATCCGAAGTCATTGATCGGACCATCCGGACAGTCAAGACAAATCTCTTCGAAGGTGGGGCCCTGGTGATCGTCGTCCTGTTCCTCTTCCTCGGGAACATCCGAGCCGCCTTGATCGTTGCTGCCATCATCCCTCTTTCGATGCTGGTGGGTTTCGTGGGCATGCTGGCTTTTGGCATCTCTGCGAACCTGATGAGTCTCGGGGCGATCGATTTCGGACTGATCGTCG
>CP070717.1:4874365-4901305 GCA_020350445.1 Acidobacteriota bacterium
TCCTGGGGAGTCCGGTCGGAATCGATCACTACCTTGCCGCCTTCACCCAGGTCGGCGAGGGGGTTGTAGATCAGGTCAAGGCCCACCCGGCTGAGCAGGAGAACATCGACGACTGCCCCTGTTTCCGTTCCCGGCAGAGGAGCTGCGGTGGCCTGCGCTCGAGCCGCGAGAACTCCGGCTTCGGGTGACCAGGCTCCTCCTCTAATATGAGGATTCGCAGCGCTCTCGATCTTCTCCCCCAGGCGCGTCAGGACGTCTGAGGCTTCGAAGGTCGCCGGCCCGATCCACTGAATTGTCTTTGCTGAGGCATCGGGAGAGACCAGCGGTGCAGACGCATCAACGATCGCTTCCCGGGCACCGGGGTAGTCGCTTGAAACAGCGCGAAGCAGGCCTTCTCGCTTGGGGAACTCCCCGAGCTTCCCCTTTCCGGTAGTGATCCCAAGCAGGACCTTTGATCTTGAACCTTTGTTTCTGAGTTCGCTGAGGGCCTGGACCAGCTGTCCAACATGAAGGGGTTGGCCGTGCATCCCGAAATGGGCAGTCATAATCTGGTTCCGACTGGCTGGGACGCAGTCACGAATCTCCCGGGTAAGCGGTGCGCCCTGGGCGGGAGCCGCCGGCGAACACTCGAGAACCAGGAGCTTTGAAACTTTGGCGAGGGCTTTGGTGACCTCTTCGGTTGGGAAAGGCCTCAGCCATGTCAGACCGAGGACTCCGATCTTCCATCCCTTTTCAGCCCTGAGGTAAGAGGCGGCAGCCAGGGCTGTCTGGTAGGCCGTTCCCTGGGCGACGATGACGATTTCCGACCCTTCCACCTCGTTCTTGGAGAGGAAGGAGAGGTCTCGTCCGGTCAGCTTGGAGAGGCGATCCATCCCCTGAACAGCTAAATCCGTCAGGTGATCGAAGAACATAGCCTGTCGGCCAATCGCGGAACTGGCGCCGTCATTTGCCCCCTGGAGGGAGGCCAGGGAGACCGGCTTGTCAACATCGAACCAGCCGGGGATGGTCTGTCGTTCGGATCCGAAGAGAAGGAGCTGGGAAGCGGTCGGGGATGCCAGCGATTCATCCGGGAAGCCGAGGAATTCCCGAACCAGTTCAGCTGATGGTAAAGAGACCTTTTGAAGGGTCCGCCGATCCAGGCCGATCAGTCCGGGCACCAGGGAACGCTCACTGATCCAGCGAGCCAGCAAGGTGAAGTCGATCGCCTGCTGCGTGTTGTGGGGCATCACCTGGAATAGCCCGAAGTCACTGGCTGCATGGTAGGCGGCATGCGTGCTGCCGACTGACGAATCGCCTCGCAGTAAGGCGTGGACCAGCAGTGGAATCGGACGGCGTGACAGCGATTGAAGCTGTGTCAGCCCATCGGTCAACTGGTCTCCGGAAACAAACACCGAGGTTCTGAGCCCCGTCAGTGCCATTCCGATACCCGTCGCGATACTTCCTGAGACGGTTTCGACGTTCGAAGTCAGGATCTTCTTCCCGAAAGCATTCCGGGTCGTGAGGGCTTTCTTTGCAGTGCCATTCGGACCAGCTGTACTCTGGCAAGCGATGGCGTCACAGGTGAGGCTCTCGACAAGGGCGATGGCTTCCTGGACTTCGACCAGTGCCGGCTTGCCATGGATAACCTTTTCCGCGGCATCGGACGAGCTCCCGAAAAGGGTTTCTCTTAAGCGGTCTAATCTGAATTTCGAAATGAGACTAAGCACGGATTCGCTCCCTACTGATTTCAGCTATAGGCTCGGTAAACTGTTCACCTTCCAGCCAGACAATCGCTCCTGTCGGACATCGCCAGGTCGAACGTTGGCTGGGTTGTTCGGCACGATCGTAGTGGATCACAGGCAGGCCGTTTACCATATCGATTACACCGGAAGGTGCGTCAGCCGCACATCTTCCGCAGGCATCACATGCAACACTGCAGCGCATCCTTGCCGCGTCTCCAGTCAACGGAGAATTGCACTGGACAAAGAGTTGCTGCGACATTGGGACCAGGGTAAAGAGATCAAGCGGGCATACATCGACACAGTCGCCGCAGGCGGTACAGGTATCGACATTGACCTGGGGCAGGCCTTCCCAGTTCATCGTGATCGAATCGAAGGTGCAGGCCTTTTCACAATCGGCCAATCCCAGGCATACCCAGGTACAAGCCCGCCCACCACCATCGACGACGACAGCCGCCCGGCAGGATGAAATCCCTCGATAGTCGGCGAGTTCTCCGGCCAATCCTTCCCCGCCGGCACACTTTAAGCGGGCAACCTGCTTCTCCTCACCTCCGACATCAACGCCCAGCAGCCCTGCAATCTGCACGAGCGATTCCTCGTTGCTTACGGTGCACTTTCCGGGTGAAGTCTCACCTGTAACGAGCTTTCCGGCAAAGGCCGAGCAGCCCGGTTCTCCGCAGGCGCCACAGTTGTTTCCGGGCAACAGGTTCTCAACTTCCTCGAGCCTGGGATCCTCTTCGACTCGAAGAAAGTGGTCGGCTGTGGCAAGGATTGAGGCGAATACAATGCCCAGCCCGGTCATAATGACTGCAGCTACGATAACAACATCCACGGTCTACTCCTTCACTATTGGAAAGTTCTTGCGCGATCGACCAGTTCCTGACTGGCGGTTTCATCTCCGGGTCGTGGAGCCCCAGGGTGGATGCAACTGGCTGGGCATCCTTCAGCAGCCTTGACCAACTGAGCGTAGGTCCCCGCCGTTATATCGGCGATATAGGCCTGTTTTTCCTGATTGTATTTGAACATCAACGGGTTGACGTTGATGCAGTCGTTACAGCTCGAACAGAGGTAAGAGTCAATGTAAGCCTCTTCGAGGATCACCTCTTCCTCTTCTTCCTCTTCCGTTACCTCAGGGGGAACCTCCTGTGGGACTGCAGGGGCGGCAGTTTGAGCCTTGGCCGGCACCGCCGGCGCTTGCGCAATCGGCTGAACCTGAGCAGGGGCCAGAGTCTGGGCCGCAGCAGGATCCGTAAAGATCGCAACAAGCCTTTCAACGGCCAATGCGGCACCCTCGGACCGGGCCTTTTCAAGCTCGGCCGCTCTGGACTCGTCAACTTCAGCCTTCGTTTCGGCGCGAACCTTTTCGACCGCCTCGACTACATAGCTGTTGTTGAGCCCTGCGAGTTCCTGCAGAATCCGCCAAGCGCGCTGCCGGTTTCGGCAGGCCTGTGCCATTTCCCGAGTGAGAATCGCTCTCTGCAGACTGTGCTGCTCGTCGAGAACCCAGATAAAGGGGATCCCTGCGGGCGGAGTATTGCGATACTGTTCGAGATACTCGGCCAGCGGAACGAGTTCTTCGGCCCACGCGTCAGAAGGAAGGGTCAGAAAATGCTCCCGGAAATGTGGATCGAGTGCAGCGAAATGGGCAAAGGTCAGCCGATCTTCGATCAGACCCAGGCTCCCATCTGCTTCGGAGTAATTGACGTCGTACGACAACCAGGTACTCTCCGGCTCCGGGTTACCTTGCAGTGAGAAGCAGTCTGCCCAACTGTCCCCCAGCGACGGGTTGTACGAGAAGGCCGGGGTGGACCTTGAATATTGGGAAACGATTGATCGGCGCCACTCCCATGAAGTCGAATCGGGATCGGGTACGGCCAGGACGGCAACGGCGGGCCGCATGAGGCCAGACATTTCGCGCAGACCCTTGATTAGATGGTCAGGGACGGCGAAGGAAGACTGCAGCACATAGCTCTCTCGATGGGCGAGGCCCAGGTATCCGATATCTGTGGGTTGTCCCAGTAGATCGTCAAGCGTGGGGTGCGGATTCGTGACTAGAACCATGATGGGCCTGCCTGAGTGCAGGACATGGTTGAAGTCACCGAGACTCTTCGAAGCCAGTCGTGGGGAAGGCTCACAGACCACAATGGCAGGAAGTGCGAGGAGTTCATCGACTGAACAGGCTTCCCAGGTCATTCGCTTCAAGATCGCGTCGTGGGCCTCCGGACTGTAATCATCCGTGATCTCGAGCCTGGCGATTCTCATCGCTTTGAACGCTTCAAGGCTGCGTTCGAGTGTCCCGTCATAGAGGCCGAGAGCGACCTGGAACGGCTCGGGATGTGTGATCGTCTCAATATCCGAATCAGCGGGCAGATCAATTTCCGATGAGGAGACCGTGTACAGGGCCGGCATCGCTTCGAGGGATTTGAGCAATTGTGCGAGCGAGTCCTTGGCCGCGCCAATGCGATCACGCCGTTCTTTCGAGAGGCCCATTGGACCCCGAGCCTTTGGAATCACCGAGGCCAATGCCGTCGGATCGATCAAGTCACTTTCTCCAACTGCGAGGGAGAGGGCTCCGGACGACTGGGCTTCCTCAGAGATTCCCTGATCGGCCTTGAGAATGCTATCCATCTCGAAGAGGAGATCGCGGACGTCTTGGAGTAGCCGTCTTCTGGCTTCGGCCCGACCATTGCTGACGGCCCAGCCTAAAAGTGGGAACCAGGCTGTTGGTGAGAAACGAACGAGCTTTCCCGAATTGGGTAGCAGTTCCTTAAGAGCGGCCACCTCCTGACCCAGTTTCGATCGCCCGTGCTCACTGACATCAAAAACATCCAGGCATTGATCGAGCGTCTGATGAATGGTCTCGATCCCCATCAAATCTTCTGTGAGAGCGGATTCGACAAGATGTACCAGGGTCCGAACCTGGACTTTGAGGATCGCAAAATCGATGCCATCGTCTGCCCCGTCCTGGATCGCTTCGCGCAACAGTGTGTCGAGAGAGAGAACCGTTTCACCTGAGTCGCTCAGGAAGAGCGGGAATGCCCTCTGAAAGAGTCCGGACTTGGACAATTCGCGACACGCCGCAGGAAGCAAGGGGACATCGGGACTAAGTGAGGCCTGCCTGAGGGCTGAATCCCCCGTCAAATGAAACTCCCGCAATCCGTTCTGCCAGCGTTCTTGATCAACCGGTTTGTCATCGGTGAGAATCGGGAGTTCGACGGGACTGTCGAAGATCGCTACAGCACCTGAGAGCAGGGGTTGCAACCCTACGGTATCCAGTTTCTCCAGCTGAAACGGGCGTGGAGTGTCGAGGGTCGAACCGGTAAAGACGATGCCTGTTCCCTGGACATCCTTGGACTGGATTGTAGAAAGGAGTTCGGAGACATCCGAAGGGAGCACTTCCATCCCCGGAGGGCAACTCACCCACCAGAGTTCGACGTCTCTCTCTTCGAGCATTTCGAGATCGGAAGTCCGGATCCAGGAAAGTGCGGCTGCAGGGCTCTTGTCGGGGCTCAGGTAGAGAACTTGACCACCCTTTTTGATCTTATGAAGAGCTGCTGCCGGATAGGAAAACTCTGTTTGAATCAGGATCAGGGCTTCCAGTTCGGAATCGTCCCCGGCAGTCAGAACGGAATACCCATGGTGTTCGACGATGGTCAGCCCCGAATCCTCCTTTTGCGAGATCGATGAACTCAGGATTTCCCTGGCCCACGTTCCCGCAGGGGATACACCGACGCAGCAGCCAGTCTCACGCCGGGCTTTCCCAACCAACTCGAGGTCCAGTCCTGGCATCTCCTTCTCGAGCCTGGCGCTCAAGGCCCGGGCACTTTCCGGGATTGAGTCTAGGGTTATCTGGACAATCCCCTTTGCCTGAATCTCTCCTGAGGCCAAGCCGTTCTGCAGCGATTCGGCAAGACTGTCATGGACTGCACAGCCGATCTGGCCGACAACAACGACTTCTGCGCCTGCGGGGATCAAACCGGCCACGGCCTGGGTCGGAAAGGGCTTGAGAACATTGACAGTGATCGTGCCTGCCTTTCCTGCTGGATTCTGAAGCCGGGTTAGAAGGGCTGCAGTGCTTCCAGCCGAAATGAAGACGCGGTCACAGTCGGAATCGATCCGTGAGTTGACAGCCGCGCACTTTCTTCCTGCAATCTCAGTCAGGCTGTTTAAACTTTCTTCGATCTGTCCGCTGATCCACTCGGGATCCTGCAGATCCTGCTCCTCGACCTCGGCGGATGCTGGCGTAACGGCAAGCAGCTTTCTCAGAGATGTCTGCTCCAGGGACGTGACTGTCCCGAGGCTGCTGGCAATCCAGTCATCGACCGTGGCCACAACCGGAGCTTTAATCCGGCTGGAGATCAGATGGGCAGCGAGCGTCTGATCAACGGCATCCTGATGGCTTGAAGCAACCATCTGGACTGGTGCGTCTGGTAGTTCCGAGTCCGTTGACTGCGTCACCACATGAACCACCATGGGCAGGGGACGAAGGTCCGCCCTGGCTGTGCCGAGGTGTGGCGCCACTGCCGTCCGAACGCCGGCCATGGCCATCCCTTCTGACTGAGACGGAGCATTGGTCAGCCCTGGTCCACAGATCTCCTTCTCGAGATCATTGATCAGGGTCAACCCATTGGCTACGACGCGATCGATCTTCTTGGGGCGGGTACTTTTGGGCAGTCGTTGAATGTCTTCGGACAACTCAGCCATAATTGATTAACCTCTTGCCTTTGGGAATTCCTCAGGGCGTTCTTCAGACCATGAAGCGATCCAGTGCATTGTTGATCGCCTCGATCTTCTCTGCCGCCGACATCTTCAGACCTTCGGCAGTGACTTCGTCGTATCTCAATGCATCCGGCTTCTTGTAGAAGAGACCAATTGGCAGAACGCCCGCGTCCTCTCGAGCGAGATCTCTCGCTTCGGAGATGTTCGACGGATCGTGCTCAACCTGGTTCTTGAAGATTTTGCTCATTGCATCGGGGAGGTTGATCCCTTCCGGATGCCGCATATAGAGGATTCGAGATGTGTCGCGTTGGGCCTCGGCGAACACGTGGGACGTATAGTGGGGACATCGCTGAAGAATCCGGATGAACGACAAACCGCGATGCTCGTGACCCGCTCGGATCGTTTCATAGAGGTGCGGCGGATTCCAGTCCACTGTCTGCGCGACGAACGACGCATTGGGAATACCCAGAACTACCGATATTGGTTCGATCGGAACGAAGAAGGAGCCTCTTGGGTGTGTGTTCGACCGTTCAGTCATCTTGGTGGTCGGTGATGTCTGGGCCTTGGTCAAGCCGTAGATATTGTTATCCAACAGCAGGACGGTCATATTCATGTTGTAGCGGATGGCATGGATCCAGTGGGCCGTTCCAATGGCACAACAGTCTCCGTCTCCTGTAACCACGAAGATATCGAGGTCGGGTCGACGGCTTCGAATCCCCGACGCCACCGGCAGCGCTCTTCCATGTAATCCGTGAAAGCCATAGGTTTTCATGTAGTGGGGGAATCGGCTGGAACATCCGATACCTGAAACCACCACCGTTCTTTCGGGTGCCAGTTGAAGGTCTCGGGCGACTCTTTGGACCGAATTCAGCACCGCATGGTCACCGCATCCGGGGCACCAGCGAGCTTCCGCCCCCATATAGTCTTCTAAAACGCAGACTCTCGGCTTCTTCTCAAGTACCCAGTCTTTTTTCAAACCGTACATTTATAGGGCTCCTCTATTTCTCCGCTGTAAGTCTACGCCGAAGTTCTTCCTCAATGGCTCCGGGAGGAAGGGGACTTCCCGGTACACGCGACCAGGAATCTATATCCAAAAGGGTCTGGTCTCGCAGCAGGCGAGCCAGTTGTGCCGGTCGGCGATTTTCCTCGTTGATGTAAGGCATTCGCAGATCATCCGAGTAGTTGATCTCTACCGTCATCACCTTCTTGAACTTCTGGAATATCGCTTTCAGTCCCGGTTCAAAAGGCGAAAGGAATCGCAAGTGAACTGATGACACCTTGTAGCCATCCTTCCGAAGCCGGTCAACCGCTTCAATTGCGGCACCCAGTGTCGATCCCCAAGTCACAACCAGCAGGTCACCTTCCGGGTCGCCATGGATCTTCGGCGGTTTCAGTGACTTCTGAAGAACAGCCAGTTTGCGACTGCGCATGGCCATCGTGCGCTGGTTGATTGACGATTCGTAGGCCACATGACTCTCTTCATCGTGGGCCAGGCCGGTTAGGACATATTCGCCCCCGCGCTGTCCGGGAATCGGCCGGTTGGACAAGCCGGTTTCAGAGTCCCAGGCGAAGGGCGGTACTGATTCGTCCCAATCCGACTGAACGATGGGGGCTGCCAGCCACTCTTCCTTGGGAACCGGTCGCTGAAACGGCTGCTGTCCCGTCGCCAGATTGGCATCGGTCAGTACGATGACTGGACCTCTAAACTGCTCAGCGAGTTTCCGGGCCGTAACCATGTAATGGAAGCATTCTTCGATCGTGGCGGGGGCCAGGATGATTTTGGGGCTGTCGCCTGGAGACGCGAAGAGAGCTGCCAGCAGGTCACCCTGTTCAATCTTGGTTGGCAACCCGGTCGACGGGCCTCCCCGCTGAACAACAACAATCACGAGCGGGATCTCAGCCATGACTGCGAGACCGACAAACTCGGTCTTGAGAGCAAGTCCGGGACCCGAGGTGATGGTCACCGCGGTCTTGCCGGAGTATGAAGCCCCCAGAGCAAATCCAATGGCCGCGATCTCGTCTTCGGCCTGATGAACAAAGCCACCGACCGTGTGATAGACGCTCGAGAGGTAGTGGGAGGCTGAAGTGGCTGGAGTAATCGGGTACATGGAACAGATTTCCATACCCGCAGCCATAACACCCAAGCCTATGGCGGTATTCCCGTTCATGACGACCATCTCGCCGATATCCTTGACGGCTGGAACAAAGAACCGTTCCGAAAGATTCTCCAGCGCCCAGTTGTACCCGGCGTTGATCAGGTCCAGATTGGTCTGAGTGACCACTTCTCCTTTACGACGAAACTTTTTCCTGATCTCCCCACAGGCCACATCCATATCGCGTCCATAGACTGCGCAGAGCATTCCCAGGGCCCACATATTCTTGCCGCGCCGGGGCTCGTCGGTGTATTTGAGGCAGTCCTCCTCCAGCGGAATCTCGGCGACGTGGAATCCCATCCGCCGAAAATCCTCAACCGCAGCGCGGTAAGCTTCGCGAACCTCATCCTGTGGGCTGCTGTCCCAGACCTTGTCGAGATAGACGATGGTTCCAGGCTTCAGCGCTCCGACGTCGATGCGGCTGTAAAGCACCTGTTCATTGAAGGCGACAACCACATCCGCTGTATCCCCGGCATTTGTCACCGGTTTGGATCCGATGCGGATGCGATTACCACTGGCGCCGGCCCGAGACCGATGCGGTGGTTCGATTTCGGCTGGGATGATCTCAACCGTCCAGATTCCGTTTCCCATCTTGGCGCTGATGGTTCCAAACATCTGGCCGCAAGTCTGCGCTCCTTCACCGGAGTCGGATACGATCTCAATAATATGTTGTTCAACCTCTATGGCCCCTTCGCCAGTCGGGGCCGGTCGGCTCTCTTCTTTAGGTTCGATCGCAGATTGTTTCATCTTTTATTAATCTTTGAGTCGGAGTAAATTTTTGCTAGACAGTCTTGAAACGATCCATTCTTTGGAATCGGTTTTCCGGCATACTTTATTTCGAGTTCTTATCTTACGCAACATCTGTACCAGTTGTCCTGTCAATTCCAGAGGCCTGGGCCGTGTTTAAAGTCTGAAACCAGCTCACGCCTTTTCCGGCTGTATTTTACCGAATTAGCCCGTCGGCTTATTTGCATTAACGAATTCCCGGACCCGGTTCGCCCGGGTGACCATAGGATATCGAAACCGTGTCGCCCTAAAATGAAGGCTTTATTTTGCCGGGGCGAATGACCTAGGGGCAATTGCCCCAATTTGGGTTGTTACACTCAAGAATCGAACATGTCCAGGAATCCCCTGTCGCGAGAACAAATCGTATTAGAAGGGGCTGGATTTTAACATTCCTTAACACAGAAGGAACCTCAATTGGGCGGAATTGTCGCCTGTCCGCCAGGTGACGCTGTCATTTTGGAAGTGATTTGGAGAGGATGCCTGCCGGGTGGTGGAATGCCGCGTGCTCAGCTATCCTAATAGGAGAGACTGTTTTTCCTTAATTCGTAATCGGTCGGAGGAGCTGGCCTGGAACCGGTGGTCGCCGGCGGCTTCATTTAAGCGACTCCCAAGGGGGTATCGAGGAATGCTGAAGAAGTATTATCGGGTTTGGCTGAGGGTGGAAGAGGTGGATGAATCGGGCGGTGCAGATGCGAAGACCATCGAACAGGTCGAGTTGGCTGCATTTCATACCCTCGAGGAAGCTTTGACCTACCGGTATGAGCTATCGCAGAAATACTCCCCGAGGGTAACCGGTGAATCGGAAGTGATCGGACAGATGACGACTCCCGAGACCTTTGCTGCCGGAGACTGAAGGCAGCCGGTCGATTACTCTTCTTTAAGGGGATTGATACAGCGGACTGCTTTCCAGTGACCGAGGAAGTCGATCCGCTCGAGGGTTTCTATCTCCAAACCACATTCTTCCATCAGGCGATAGACATCCAGGTCCGTTCTGAATCCGACACGGTAAAACAGTGGCGACAGGATCTTCTCGAAGAATCCGATGACAGGGTTCTCGTTTCGAAAATGGTTGAGGAAGACGAGATATCCCCCCGGACGGCAGACGCGTTTCATCTCGCTGATCACCTTCACCGGTTCCGGTACGGTCGAAATGAAATATGCCGCGAGTACCCGGTCGTAGCTATTGTCAGGTAGTTCGAGATGGGTAGCATCCATCTTGAACAGCTCAATGTCCTCCAGCCCTTCGTCTTTGAGTCTCTGCTGGGCCTGATCGAGCATTTTCTGCGAGAGATCAATCCCAGTAATCCGGATGTTGCGGGGGAGGATGGGAAGGGATAGCCCCGTCCCAACACCAACCTCAAGGAGTTGCATGCCTGGCCTCAAGTCCAGCAGGTAGGGAGCCATTTCACGCCCACTGTGAAAGACTTTGCCAAAGATCAGATCGTAGAATTTTGAATAGCGGTTATAGACCTTTTCTACGTATTCAACTCCAACTGCCACTGGGCAAACCTCCTTGAATTTGGCGCGATAGGAGGGAAGTTTAGCATCAAATGTGTGTTAGAAGGAATGCGGCAATCCTGAAACTGTTTGAATAATCGCGCTGCTGTGGAATCAGTGAGTGGGTGAATATCCTGATCCTGAAACAAGTTGGAAGAAATCGCGTATGGTTTCTGACAGGAATCTGGTGGAAGTCGGGAGACAAAGAGGCGGTCTATTTTAATGATGTTTACTTTTAGATTAGTGTGCGCGGCTTTTTTGGTGATGTTGATTGTGGGCTGTAGTTCGCAGGAATCGCCTGAACAGGGTCGAGGCCGGGGTGGACGCCCGCAGGGTGGGTGGCAGCAGGAAAGTCAGGAGCGGGCGCTGAGTGTCCGGGCCTACGTTGTCACTCGTCGACCGATATCGACCTACATCATTTCGAATACTTCTCTGGAGTCAATTCGAGATATCACCGTTTATTCAAAGCTCAATGCGAATGTTTCTGAACTGAATGTCGAGGAAGGAGACGCTGTCCGTGAGGGGCAGCAGCTCTTAAAGCTTGACGAGCGGGAAATTCGCAATGAGTTCGAGCAGGCGCGGATCGCGCTGGATCAGGCAAGCCTGGCTGTGAAACAGGCGGAAGTGAAGGCGGAACTCTCAAGATCCAGCTATGACAGGGCGGCCTCTCTGTTCGAGCAGAAGTTGACCAGCCGTGAAGAATTCGACCAGGTTGAACTTGCGAGCCGGACCGATGCACTGGCGCTGGATAACGCCCAGCAGCAGATGGAAGCGGCCCGGGCCCGGCTTGAAGCAGCCCGGATTCAGCTGGAGTACACCTCGATTCTCTCGCCGATCAGTGGTGTCTTGACACAGCGGTTGATCGATGTCGGGGACAGGGTCAACGTGAATGAAGCACTTTTTGGCATTCAGGAGTTTCCGCCACTTTGGGCGCGTATCTACGTCCCCGAAAAATCTCTGCCGCAGCTTCGTCTCGGCCAGGTCGCCAGCTTGAAGCTCGAAACCTATCCCGAGCGGCAGTTTCACGGGCGGATCAAGATGATCAGCCCGACCGTCGATGCAACCTCTGGAACGGTGAAGGTGACAATTGAGCTGAGCCAGCCTCCTTCGATTCTCAGACCCGGCATGTTTGGAACCGTGCATATTGCGACCGAAACCCATCAGGACGCCGTCGTCGTACCGAAGAAGGCCATCCTGCGAGAGCGGGATCAAAACTTCGTCTTCATTGTCCAGCCGGACAACAAGGTGCTTCGGCAGGAGGTCAGGACTGGATTCTCCGAAGAGAACTGGGTTGAAATCGTCGAGGGGCTGGACTCTGATGTAACCATTGTTACGGTTGGTGTCGAAACGTTGAGCGATGGATATCTGGTTGCCGTGCAGGCTTATGAAGGGGCGACTCCCGATTCGATTCAGCGAGTCGAGAATCAGCAGGCTCAGGCTCCGCCTCAGCCCGGTGGTGAGGCCCAAAGTGCCTCCGAACAGGGTGGAGAGAGGCAGTGGGGCGGACCCGGACAGGAGGGAGGTCGTTCCGGTCAATGGGCTGGTTCTGGACGGGGCGGAGAGATGTTCCAGCGCATGATGCAGGATCCCGAGGTGAAGAAGAAGTATAAGGCCCGGTTGAAGGAGGATCCCGCGCTGGCGACCGATCCTCAGAAGCGCCGGGCATTTTTCAGAGAGATCATGGCCGAGACCAGAGGCGGATCGCAAAACTGATGAAGATTGTTGAGTTTTCGATCCGGCGTCCGGTCACGGTGACGATGTTCTTTGTCGCAATCGCCGTCTTCGGCATCGTCTCCTATGACCAGTTGGCTCTCAATCTGCTTCCCGAAATCTCGTATCCGACACTGACAATACGGACACGACTCGAAGCGGCGGCTCCTGCTGAAATCGAAAGCCTGGTGAGTCGTCCAGTCGAGAATGCTGTCAGTGTGGTCAACAGCGTAGTCCGCGTCAGTTCTGTATCGAAGCCTGAGACTTCCGATGTCATCATTGAATTCAGCTGGAATACCCAGATGGATTTTGCGGCCCTCGATGTGAGGGAGAAGCTCGATCTTGTTCAACTCCCGATCGAGGCCGATAAACCGATCCTCTTACGCTACGACCCTTCTACCGACCCGATCATGCGGGTCAGTGTTACCGGGTCGAGTAACCTCGCCATGATCAGGTACCTGTGCGAGGAGTTTATCCGTCCGGAGATCGAGAGCATCGCGGGTGTTGCCGCGGTCCGTGTGACCGGGGGCCTCGAAGAAGAGATTTTTGTAGAAGTTGACGAGCAGAAGTTGGCCAGCCTGGGGATTTCGATCAGTAGTCTGACGAATCGAATGGCGGAGGAGAACATCAACCTGACCGGGGGGACCCTGAGGGAGGGAGAGAGCCGGTACCTCGTCCGTACGCTCAATGAATTCCAGACAGTTGATGAGATCGATGAGATCGTCATTGCTCTCAGAAACGGAGCTCCCGTCCGTTTGAAAGATGTCGGGGATGCTTACTCGGGATACAAGGAACGAGAGATCATCACTCGGATCAATGGCGAAGAGAGTGTCGAGATCGCGGTGTTCAAAGCGGCTGATGCGAATACGGTATCCGTTGCTCAGCAGGTACGGGCGGATCTGGACCGACTGGAAGCTGATTACAAGGGAAAGCGTGATCCGCTCGATTTCGAGGTCGTCTTTGACCAGTCGCAATTCATCAAACAGTCGATCGATGAAGTGCTGAACACGGCGCTCATCGGGGGCATCCTGGCGGTCCTGGTTCTACTGGTCTTTCTGCGCAGCTTCAAGAGTACCCTGATCATCGCGTTATCGATCCCCATTTCGATCGTTGCGACCTTCTTTCTGATGTACACGTCGAACGTCTCGCTCAACATCATGTCTTTGAGCGGGTTGGCCCTCGGCATCGGGATGCTCGTCGATAACTCTATTGTAGTTTTGGAGTCGATCTATCGGTATCACTCGATGGGGTACACGGCCCGGGAAGCTGCCGACAAGGGGGCGAGCGAGGTGGGGCAGGCCGTTGTGGCCAGTACCCTGACCACGGTCTGCGTCTTTGCGCCAATTGTCTTCGTTGAAGGGGTCGCAGGACAGCTATTTGCCGACCAGGCGTTGACCGTTACATTTGCTCTCGGGGCCTCTCTCGTCGTGGCGATCATGTTGATTCCGATGCTCTCGAGCCTCGGTTCCAAGGAGGGTTCCGCACCTACTCAGTCGGCCAGGCCCGCCTCGAGGTTCTTCCTGGTTCGTCCCTATCTGGCGGTGCTGAATCTGGCATTGAAAGCCCGGTTAGTCCCGATCGTTCTGGCGTGCGGGCTGTTCGGCGGATCGCTCTGGATGTTATCGCAGCTGGGAGCGGAACTGATCCCGGAAATCAGCCAGGGGGAGTTCCTGGTCGACTATCAGCTGCCGCCGGGAACTGCCTTGGAGGAAACGTCAGAGCGCTTGAAGGAAGTCGAGCAACTGGTGCGGGAAGTGGGTGGGGTGGAGACCTTCTACACGATCGTAGGTTCCGGCAATCAGACAGGCGTTTCGGCTGTCGAGGAACGGGAGCATATCGGGCAGACCCTGGTCCGACTGAAACCCGGCCTGCTGCATGAACTGGAAGATCAGGTGGTCGAGGAAATCAGGCAGAAGCTTGTCGACCTGCCGGCGTTGGAATACAAGTACTCGCGTCCCACTCTGTTCAGTTTCAAGACTCCCATTGAGGTTGTGGTCCAGGGCTATAATCTCAATGCGCTCAAGGTCCATACTGAACGTCTGAAGACGGAAGTCGCTTCGATCGATGGGCTAAGGGATCTCAAAGCCAGTACCGAGGGTGGAAACCCGGAGGTACACATTTCATTTGACCGGCGAAGATTGGCAACGTACGGGCTGAATGTCAGTCAAGCGGCTAACTTGGTGCGCAACAAGGTGCAGGGAGAGATCCCCACCGAATTCAATGAAGGCGATCGGAAGATTGATATCCGTGTCCGGGTCGTCGAAGAGGACCGAAGAACGATCGAGGCCCT
This sequence comes from Acidobacteriota bacterium, assembly GCA_020350445.1. Lineage (GTDB taxonomy): Bacteria > Acidobacteriota > UBA6911 > RPQK01 > JAPXNP01. The sequence goes on from CP070717.1 coordinate 4,889,239, forward strand.
CAGGAATCTTGCCCTGAGTCTACCCGACGGCAGTTCGGTCTACCTCAGGTCGGTTGCTGAAGTCGAGTTGAGAGAAGGTCCGACAGAGATCCGGCGAATTGGTCCGCAGAGGGCCGCGGTCATCACGGGGACAATTGCCGGGCGTGACCTGGAAAGTGTTGTCCAGGACATCAAGTCATCGCTGGCCGCGTTCCCTCTTCCCAGCGATTTCATTGCATTCGTCAGTGGCCAGAGTGAGGAGCGGTCGGTTGCGTTTGAAAGTATGCAGTTCGCTATCATGCTGGCGGTATTCCTGGTCTATCTCGTAATGGCCTCGCAGTTCGAATCACTGGTTCAACCCTTCGTAATCATGTTTGCCATTCCGTTCGCACTGATCGGTGTGGCGCTGGCCCTCTATTTGACCCAGCAGCCGCTCAACGTTGTGGTTTTGATAGGCACTGTCATCTTGGCTGGCATTGTAGTTAACAACTCGATTGTGCTGATCGACTACACCAACCAGGTTCGTCATCAAGGCGTCAACAAGTTTGACGCCGTCAGGGAAGCCTGCTCCGTTCGGCTGCGTCCGATCCTGATGACAACGAGCACGACAATTCTCGGCCTGTTGCCGATGGCATTGAATTGGGGTGAAGGCGCTGAACTGAGGGTTCCGCTGGCTGTTACGATCATCGGAGGACTGATGATGTCGACACTTCTGACACTGGTGTTGGTTCCGGTTCTTTACACGATTATTGCTCGGGAGAAGCAGTCGTGAAGATCTCAGAGTACTCGGTTAAACGTCCGATCACTGTTCTGATGGGGACGCTCTCTATTCTGGTTCTGGGGTACATAGCTCTGGTCCGGCTTCCCTTGACCTTGTTGCCCGAGATGTCGTCCTCAAACCTGCGCGTGATGGTCAGCTATCCTTCCTCGTCGCCGGAAGAAGTCCAGAGAAATATCACCCGTCCTCTGGAGGAGTATCTCAGCACGCTAGACGGTCTGGAACAGATTGAGTCGACCTCCTCTTCTTCGGGCTCGAGCGTGCGGCTCGAGTTCAAGGATGGGATGGATATGGATCTCGTTTCTCTCGATGTCCGGGATCGGATCGACCAGGTGCGTAACCAGTTGCCGGGAGATGTCGAACGTGTCCAGATTAGACGCTGGCAGACGACCGATATGCCGGTTCTCCGTTTTGCCGTCGCATGGACCGGTGAACGGGGAGAGCTTTTCCGAATCATCGAGGACATTGTCAGGCGGAGGCTCGAGCGGGTTGATGGTGTCGCCAATGTTGACATACGGGGAATGGAGGCCAAGCAGGTTATTGTCGAACTCAATGACCAGTTACTCCAATCCCATGGCGTAGATGTATTCAACCTCGGGCAGGCGCTGCGTTCAAACAATGTGAACCTGTCCGGTGGCTACGTGATTGAAGGCGATCGGAAGTACACGCTGCGCACGATCGGGGAACTGACGACTGCCGAGGAGATTGCGGCTCTGCCGTTGGCTCGGGGTAATCTGACCATCTCGGATGTAGCTGACGTTCGTTACGATTTTCCCGAACGGGATTCCTATTCGAGGCTGAACGGGAAGGAAGCCGTGACCGTCATGGTCTACAAGGCTTCCACCGCGAATGTTGTCAGTGTTTGTACAGACCTGAGAAAGGAACTCGAAGCGATTGAACAGCTTCCGAATCTGGCGGGGCATTTCCAGGTGCAGGTCTTCGATGACCAGTCGGAGCAGATTCTGACGAGTCTGAACGACCTCAAGACCGCCGGGATCTATGGTGGCTTGCTCGCCATGCTGGTTCTCTTCTTCTTCCTATTGAAGTTCCGATCGACACTCATCATCTCGCTGGCAATCCCGGTCTCGATCGTCTTCACCTGTGCGTTCATGTACCTTCTGAGAGTGCTGGCGGGATCGAGCATCAGTCTGAACATCATCTCGATGATGGGGTTGATGGTGGCAGTCGGAATGCTAGTCGATAACAGTGTCGTCGTTTTGGAGAACATATTCCGCTACAAGCAGGACAAGGGCTTCTCGGCCCGGGAGGCAGCGATCAAGGGCAGTAGTGAAGTCGGGGTCGCTGTCCTCGCCTCAACCGCCACAACCGTCGCCGTCTTTGCCAGCTTCATCTTTCTTCCGAACTCTGTCTCAGGGAGATGGACTCGCGATTTCGGTACGGCGGTTGCCATCTCACTGGTGGCTTCCCTCATCGTTGCGTTGACCCTCGTCCCGATGATTTCGAGTCGCCTCTTCACGGGCAAGGAACGTCCGAAGATGCGGCTGATTGTCTGGTTGACGGAGACCTATGGCCGGATCATGTCGGTCCTGTTGCGTTGGCGATTCGTCGCCCTGATCCTGATGGCGCTGCTCGGATATGGATCCTATGTACTGTTCAATTCGATCGAACGGGAGTTCTTTCCTTCGTCAGCTGAGCGGCAGCTCCGGTTCAACGTGTTGATGGAAAGGTCATTCTCGGTCGATGAAATGCAGGAGCTGTTTACGAATCTCGAGAATCTGCTTCTCGAGCGGAAGGAAGAGTTTGAAATCGCCTCAGTTTCGAGTCGTTTCGAGACTCGATCGACGAGTCGTGGCCAGTATCGTGGTGACCTCAATCTGTTCCTGACCGACACGGAAGGCAACACACCGACAATGGCACTGAGGGATAAGATCAAAGCGGCCCTGCCGGATTTGCCCGGGGTGGAGTACCAGCCGGGGCGGATGCGTCATTTCGGTGGTGGAAGCGAAATGGGCGTCACCATTGAATTGAAGGGGGATGACCCTGCGGTCTTGGCCCTTTATGCCGATGAAGTGAAGCACCGACTGGAGGGCTTGCCCGGTGTCTCCGATGTCGAGTCCACACTCGAAACCGGTGACGATGAGCTTCACCTTTCAGTTGACCGGGATAAGTTGGAGCGTTTTGGCCTTTCGTCACTTTCCGTTGCCCGGGTCATATCATCTGCACTCAGCACTCGGGCTACCACGCGTTTGAAGGGTGATTCGGGTGAGATCGATGTCATCCTGCAGCTGCAGGGGGCAAATCGGGTGAGTCTCGCCGAGTTACTGAATGTCGATCTCGAAAACACGCGCGGTGAGTTGGTTCCACTGCACTCCGTCGTGAGCTTTGAGTATCAGAAGGGGCCGATTTCAATCCGACGGGAAGACCGAAAGGCGATCGTCAACGTCACTGCTGACACCAAGACCGGCGGAACCTTCTTCGTTTCGCAACAGGCCACGCAGGCATTGAACGCAATGGGGCTTCCTCCCGGCTACTCCTGGTCAATGGGGCGGAACTGGCGAATGGCCCGGGAAGGCGAGCAGGAGAGCTTTTTCGCCATCATCCTGGCTCTGGTCTTCATGTATCTGATCATGGCCTCGCTGTTCGAGAACTTCATCCATCCACTGACCATTCTCTTTACTGTGCCCTTTTCGATCATTGGAGTTGCCCTCATCTTCTATCTCACCGGAACCAGCCTCAGTCAGACCGCCTATCTTGGCATCTTGATCCTGTTTGGCATTGTCGTAAACAACGGCATCATCCTGGTCGATCACATCAACATCTTGCGCCGGAGCGGAATGTCGCGGGATGAGGCCATTATCCAGGCCGGCAAGGACCGTCATCGGCCGATCTTGATGACGGCTTGTACTTCTCTGTTTGGCCTCCTGCCCCTGACCCTGCCGTTTGTCTTCCCGGAAAGTTTCGGGACGGGAGGCGGATCGGGCATGTGGGCACCGGTGAGTCTGGCCGTTTTTGGCGGGTTGACCACTTCAACCTTTCTCACCCTGGTGATCCTTCCTTCGGTCTATTCCTACATGGACGATCTCGGTCGAGGCATCGTCTGGCTGATCAAGTGGGTCGCGAATGTGAGACTGCCGAAGGTTTCTCGGGGCATGGAAGGCTGACGGCCATTGGCTCTCTGACGGGAAATTTCGAGCCGCCCGACTCCGCTAAAGATGGGCGGCTCGTTTTGTCTACTTCGTCATTTCCTTGATGCGGATATTGCGAAACTGAACGGGATCGTTGTGTCCGAGGAATCCGATATGGCCTGAAGTCCGTTTCAGGCCGGGATGCTTCTTCAGAATCTCTGGATCGGTGACGTCATCGGTGTCGACATCGAGAATTGTCGCTCCATTGAGAATCACTTTGTACTTGGTTCCAACCACTATGACTTCTTGCTGGTTCCATTCCCCCACCGGTTTCTGGTGCCCTGTCTTTGCCGGGAAGACATGGTAGAAGGACCCATGACGCTGCCAGGGTTTCAGATCCTTGTACTTCTCAGCAGAATCATCAATGATCTGCAATTCGACCGCATCATAGGCGGCGTCCTTTGCACCCATTGGAACTCGAATTCCGAGACCGTTGTTCGATCCCGACTCGAGGCGAAACTCGAAACGGAAACTGAAATCGGAGTATTCCTTCTCGGTGAGGAGGTCTCCGCCGCCTCCTTTCGGGCAGACGATCATCCCGTCTTCCACGGTGTAGCCCGGACCTCGCTGTTTCGAAAGTGTCCAGCCATCGAGCGTCTTCCCGTCGAAGAGAGAGACATATCCCTCTTCGGCTGCAGTGGCCAAGACCGATGGAACAACGAGGAGTACGAAGACTCCGCATATCATCAAGTTGCGCATCTCTTTCTCCCTTCAGTAAAAAACCTGACCGATCGTTAAATCTCGATTTGAGACTCCCAGTATAGAGAAGATCCTGGCGCTGTAAATCAACGATCATCCCCAGGGTGAGCAGCGGCTGTGCGACAGGCCGTCGAATCGGTTCGGGGTCAGCATTGGCATGCTATGATCCCGGCATGCTGGATTGGGCTTCTGAACTTGGAGAAGTACTGATACCCCAGGAAAAGATCCGCGAGCGAGTGAAGGAACTGGGCAGGGAGATCTCGGAGGTTTACCCCGATGGGGCCCCGGTTGTGGTCGGGGTGCTGCGTGGTGCCTCAGTCTTTCATGCCGATCTCATCCGGGAGTTACATTTCCCCTTGAGTATCGACTTCATGGCTGTCGCCAGTTATGGGAATGCGACTCGGAATTCGGGCGAAGTTAAGCTGATCAAGGACCTGGAGACCAGCGTGGGGGGAGCCGACGTTCTTCTGGTCGAAGACATTGTAGATACCGGGCTGACGCTGTCCTATCTGCTCGGGAACATCCGCAACCGCCAGCCTCGGTCCCTGAGGGTCTGCAGCTTTCTTTCAAAGCCGGCCCGTCGGGCAATCGATGTTACCGTCGATTTCCTTGGTTTCGAGATCCCCGACCGCTTTGTTGTCGGTTATGGCCTGGATTACCAGCAGCGTTATCGAAACCTGCCTTTCGTGGCAACGCTTAAAGGTATTTAGGAGGATCCCGACGAACGGCGTGAATCGCCGATTTCGTGGAGCTTCATCAGGTTTGTAATCCCTTGCTGGACAATGGGCGCTCCACAGATGATCACCACCTTGTCGCCCCTCTCGACCAGGTCTTCGTTGATCAAGATTCTTTCCAGTTCATCGATCAGTTCGTCGATGCTCCGGATTTCGCGCATCAGCTTCGGACTCACACCCCAAAGCAGGTTCATTCGGTGCACCACCGAGCAGTGGGGACTGAACGCGATGACGGGAGTCTCGGGGCGGAAGCTCGACATCAGGTTGGCGGTAAATGCACTCTGACTGAAGGCGATGATCGCCTTTGCTTCGATCGCCTTGGCGGCGTGATTAGCAGCTCTGCATACGGCCGCCGGTACCTCCAGCGATTCCGAGAACATCCGTTCCGGTATCTGGATCCGCAGGGGTTCCCGTTCCGCCTGTTCGATGATCTTGCGCATCATTTTCACAGCATCCACAGGAAAGGTCCCGACTGCCGTTTCGCCTGAAAGCATCAGAGCATCAGCACCATCGAAGACGGCATTCGCCACATCGGAAGCTTCGGCCCTCGTTGGAAGCGGATGTCGGATCATCGAGTCGAGCATCTGGGTGGCAATGATCGTCACTCGATTCATTTCCCTTGCCTTCTGAACGACCTGCTTCTGTATCACGGGCACCCTCTCGGGAGACATCTCGACACCGAGGTCCCCTCTTGCAACCATGACGCCCTGGCATGCTCCGATGATTTCTTCCAGGTTTTCGATCGCTTCGGGTTTCTCGATCTTCGCAATGATTGGGGTGCCGGCACCCAGGGCACTGATGTGTTCACGCAGCCTGATCAGGTTTTCCGCTGTTCGAACGAAGGAAAGGGCGATCAGGTCCACCCCGGCTCGAACACCGAATTCGAGGTCGCTGAGGTCCTTTTCGGTCAGGGCCGGAGCACTGACCACTGTACCCGGAAGGTTGATTCCCTGGTTTTCGGCGAGTTTCCCCCCGGTAATTACTTGCGTCCTGATATCCGGGCCTTCAATAGCCTTAACCGAGAGTTCCAGTAGTCCGTCTGAGAGTAGAATCCGGTCGCCGGGGCGGACATCGCAGGGAAGATTCGAATATGAAGTGGAGATCGTCTTAACGTCACCGAGAACCGATCGAGTCGTCACGGTAAGCTCTTGTCCAGCTGTCAGTGCTATGGGCTCGCCGCCCGCCAACCGGCCCGTTCTGATCTTAACTCCCTGAAGGTCCTGGAGAATGGCGAGAGGAATCCCGAGTTCGCCCGAAATTGAACGGAGCTGGTGGAGTGTTTCTAGATGTTCCTCATGCGAACCATGAGAGAAGTTCAGTCGGGCGACATTCACACCGGCCAGTAAGAGGTTCCGAATCGTGTCGGCACTTCTTGAAGCTGGCCCGATTGTAGCGACTATTTTGGCTCTTCGCATCGGCTAGGAGTTAGTTTATTATAATCTGCCATTAGTCCGTAGCACGATAATAGAGCCCTGGGCCTTGGAATTCGGTAGTCCAATGAAGCCCATTGTAAAGCCCAGGTGTCGCCCCGCAGCCATGTTGGAGGTTCTGAGATGCAGCATCGCCGTGAAACGGCTTGGGAACTGTTGACTGAATACACGGAAAACCCGAATCTGTTAAAGCACGCGATTGCTGTTGAAGCCTCGATGCGAGCCTACGCTGAGAAGTTTGGTGAAGATGCTGAGAAGTGGGCCGTCGTCGGTTTGATCCACGATTTTGACTATGAAATGTACCCGGATGAGCATCCTGTGAAGGGAGCCCGGATTCTCGCAGAACGAGGATTCCCTGACGATGTCATTCAAGCGGTTTTGTCGCATGCCACCTTTACCGGGGTGAACCGGGATTCCTTGATGGATAAGGCGCTCTTCGCCGTGGACGAGCTGTGCGGATTGATCACCGCGGCTACGCTCGTTCGCCCGGGCAAAAGGCTGGCAGACCTTCCAGTGAAGTCGGTTAAGAAGAAGATGAAGGATAAAGCGTTCGCCCGGACAGTCAATCGAGACGATATCCGGCTCGGTGCTGAAGAGTTGGGTGTTGACTTGAGCGAACATATCGGCTTTGTCATCGCCGCCATGACCAGGGTGGCAGATGAACTGGGCCTGTCCGGCGAGTAGCCAAGGGGATTTTTGATGGAAGAAACAAAAAAGGGAAGAATCGAGGCATTACTTCACGAGGACCGTCGTTTTGCTCCTGCGGAGTCATTTACGGCAAATGCAAACTGGAAGGACCCGTCGATCTATGAGAAGGCTTCTTCGGATATCTTCGCGTTCTGGGAAGAGATGGCCCAGCAGATCGATTGGTTTAAGCCCTGGGACAAGGTGTTCGAGGGGGAGAGTCCGAACTTCAAGTGGTTCTCTGGGGCAAAGACCAATGTCTGTTACAACTGTGTTGACCGTCATCTGACGACTTGGCGAAAGAACAAGGCGGCGATTATCTGGGAAGGGGAGCCGAGGCACAGCAGGAGGGTCTTGACCTACCAGGATCTGTACCGAGAGGTGAATCGATGTGCCGCGGCGATGAAACGTCTGGGCGTTCAGAAGGGAGATCGGGTCGCCCTGTATATGGGGATGATCCCCGAGTTGGCGATTTCCATGCTTGCCTGCGCTCGTATCGGTGCCCCGCATACCGTAGTTTTTGGCGGGTTCTCCCCCGATGCCCTGCGAGACAGGATCAACGACTGCGGTGCGAAGATGCTGATCACCGCCGATGGAGCCTGGCGACGCGGGAACCGGGTCCCGTTGAAAGAGAATGCAGATGAAGCACTCAAAGGCTGTCCGACAATCGATAAGGTGATCGTCGTCAATCACTGTGTTGATGCCCGTGACGTCGAGATGGAAGGCTACCGCGATGTCTGGTGGCATCGTGAAATGGATCGCAGCGGCAACACCGTTGTGAAGCCCGAGGAACTCGACGCAGAACACCCGCTCTACATCCTCTATACCTCTGGAACAACCGGGAAGCCGAAGGGACTTCTCCACACGACCGGAGGCTACCTCGTCGGTGTACACACCACCACCAAGTATGTCTTTGACCTGAAGGACAATGATACGTACTGGTGTGCTGCGGATATCGGCTGGGTAACTGGGCACAGCTACATCGTCTACGGTCCCCTGTCGAACGGTGCCACAGGGGTCATGTACGAAGGTGCCCCGAATCATCCTCATCGAGGTAGATTCTGGCAGATCATCGAGCGCAACCAGGTCAATATCCTGTATACGGCTCCGACCGCGATTCGAGCGTTTATGGCCTGGGGTAAGGAGTTCCCGGAACAGTACGATCTCAGTTCACTTCGACTGATGGGAACGGTTGGAGAGCCGATCAATCCGGAGGCCTGGATGTGGTACCGGGAGTTCATCGGAGGGAATAAGACTCCGATCGTCGATACCTGGTGGCAGACCGAAACAGGTATGACCCTGATCACTCCCCTCCCGGGGTTGGTCGAGACAAAGCCGGGTTCCGCAACGTTCCCCTTTCCCGGGATCGAAGCCGATATCGTCGATGAGTCGGGCGAGACGGTTCCCTTTGGCGGTGGCGGGTACCTCGTACTGAAGAATCCCTGGCCAGCTATGGCCCGTACCATTTGGGGAGATCCGGAACGCTGGTATGACCAGTATTGGAGTCGTTTCCCGGGCATGTATTTCACAGGCGACAGTGCAAAGCGAGATGAGGACGGCTATTACTGGATCCTGGGCCGTGTCGATGATGTGCTCAATGTTGCCGGACATCGGATTGGAACGATGGAAGTCGAAAGTGCTCTCGTCAGCCATCCCGCTGTAGCCGAAGCTGCTGTCATCGGTATCTCTCATGCCATCAAGGGGCAGGCCATCGCAGCGTTTACAACCCTGGTCTCGGGAATTGAAGGGGATAAGAAACTGATCGAGCAGCTGCGGCAGCACGTCGCGGAGAAGATCGGACCGATCGCTCGTCCAGAGAAGCTCTTCCTGACCCATGAACTGCCCAAAACAAGGAGCGGCAAGATCATGCGGCGGCTGTTACGTGATATCGCGGAGGGTCAGATCATGAGCGACACCACCACGCTTGCCGATCCTGGAGTCCTCGAGCAGATCAAGGAACAGTACGAGGAGAGCGGGAATTAACCCCAGCAGTGAAGTAGGCTGAATTAGAAAATGAGTTAACCTGGCCCACAGCCAGCCGGAACCCGGAGAAATCCAGGTGGCCTGCCTGTGGGCCTTTTTGCGTCTGTCAGTGTCTAATCTGACGAATCGTGGGGCTATGCGCAGTACATTGCGAAAGCCTCTTTGAGAGCTTTCGAGATTGAAGCCGGATCCCGGCCTTCGATCTGCTGGCGGTGCAGCATAAAAACAAGTTTCCCGTCGTGCATTAGTGCTACGGACGGCGATGAAGGCGGCTGCGGCCGGAAGTACTCGCGTGCTCTCTCGGTCGCTTCCAGGTCCTGTCCGGCAAAAACGCTGGTCAGTTCATCCGGGACGGGTCCCGAACTCAGTGCATCGGCAATCGCCGGTCGAGCACTGCCAGCGGCACAGCCGCAAATCGAGTTGACCACGACCAATGTGGTTACACCACGTTTTGCGAAAGCCTCGTCTACCTCAGCGGCAGTCTTCAGTTCTCGAACTCCGATCTTTACAAGTTCCTCACGGGCGGGGCTCACCCACTCTTCTGGATATGGCATTTTTTGGACTCCTGACTTTGAAACCGTCCACTGATCCGAACACTACACCGATCGAAACAGCAGGGCGTGAAATTCATTTTACTATTTTATTATAAAAGAATTCCGATATTTAATTCTACGGCAAGAGCTGTAATTTCTATCGAAAGCGGAACTTTTCGGCTGTGTAAACGTCGAAGGTGGTCAATGAGTGAACACTCGCCGCGGTTCGTCTGAAGTGAAAAAGGGTTGCTTTTCGAGGGGATACACGCGGTTAAACGCCTGCTGGGTCTTGCATTCCTGCTTTGATCGCCGACGCTCCGTTTTCGGGTTTCGTTGTTTGTGAAACCGACTCATGGAGTGTGAAGAAGAGGTTGTTTGGTCAGGTCTGTTGCCTTGACCTCCCTGATCGTCGGTGGGATTGGCAGCATGAATGTCCTGTTGGCCTTGTTTTCGGAATCTTTCCTGCCCGAAAGGCGGCTCTGGTGTCTCCGATCGAAGCACTTCGTTATGAATAGTCCGTCATTCGACTCTAGCCTCGACCGCTCGAGTCCAGACTTGACCTGTCCCTGGATTCCCTGGCCAGGGTGACTCAGAATCGGCGTAGAAAGCGGGTCGAGATCTCGAACCCGATCAGGGAGAAAAGCAGTGAGAGAGCGATCATGACGACAACTCGCTCATCACTACTGTTCGAGATGTAAAGGACCAGGGCGCCTGCAAAGCCCAGGGCATGACAGATACGGATGCCAATCCTTCGAACAGGAGAATGCCTTGGATAGCGGGTCATGAAATAGATGAAGCCGAAGGAAGCTCCCGTGAAGAAGAAGAGTGCCAGTAACCTGGGGTAATCCAACTCAAACATCGGACCTTCATTTCACCTCGAGCTGCCGGCAGATCACCCCTGCATCCTTGAAAAGTGCAAATGAGGAATCATTTAACGGGTAGTCAAGGTTGTAGATGACCTCCCGAATACCAGCATTTATGATCATCTTCGTACACATCAGGCAGGGCGCAAAGGTCGTGTAAAGTGTCGCATCCTTTACGCTGACCCCATGGTACGCGGCCTGGGTGATCGCGTTTTCCTCACCATGCGAACAGAGGCACTCCTCGAGTTTCGTCCCGCTGTCAGCCAGGCTGTTACAGCGGGGGCAGCCCCCCTCGTAACAGTTCTTCGTGCCGCGGGGTGTTCCGTTGTAGCCTGTCGAAATCACGCGCTTGTCACGGACGATTACCGCGGCTACCTTTCTCTTGACGCAGTTACTCCGAAGGGCCGCCACCTGGGCGATCTGCATGAAGTATTCGTCCCAGCTCGGACGATTGATATTCGCCAGGAGCCTCTGCAAGAGCTCACCGAGATGTTTGTGAAGTTCGGTTAGAGAACCGTTATTCGGAAAGGTGAAATCGGCCAGGAGTTCGGTGCCATTCAGGTCTTGACCTTCCGCGCTCTTACCTGTCTCCTCACGGGCTTCGAGTCGTTGGAATTCGGCAAGGTCTTTTGGATCGGATTCCCGGTTTCGTGCCTTGATTCGCTCAAAGCGGGTCTCCGAATCAGCCACGATGGCCAATAGATGGAAATCAGGTCTCTGCCGGAATGCCTGCACCTCGTCGGGGTGACGAAAGGAATCGACCACGTAGTTCTTGTCGGGATCGAGCCTCAAAAGGATCTGTTCCGCCAGATAAGCCGTGCCAAAGGTCGCGCGAAGTTGTCTTCCGGTTTGGATCAGATTCTCTCGAGTGATCTCGAGATCCTGCTGCCGAACTGCATCTCGAATAACATCCGAAAGGGAATAGTAGTAGAAACCCTTAGTGCGCAAGAAATCTGCGGCCACGCCCTTTCCCGAGGCATTCCTGCCGGTGAGTCCTAGGATCATGCCCCATTTATAGCATATGGAGTGACCTCGGTGGAGAAGGGGGATCAGGTGCTGTCGAGAAACCGGTGGTGAGGTCCCCGTCGGCTATTCCAGGCTCGTGACGTTCGCAAAGTTCTCGGCAAACACTTTCTGTTCTTCGATAGTCAAGCCCCGGCGGCCACGCCAGAGGGGCGCCACGATTTCTCCGCGATAGATCACTGACTCAATCAGACTGGGTACCATCTCAGGAGAGA
>CP070717.1:4901405-4911560 GCA_020350445.1 Acidobacteriota bacterium
GACGGCAGCATCCAGCAAAGGTTGCCTCTCACGATACTCTTCCCTGATCAAAGTACTCGTAAACTCGATTTCATTGGCCGAGCAGGGAGAGATCTTCATCTCCATGAAACCGCGACAGTCGGGGGAATCACACCGATAGGGGAACGAGATTGGCAATCCCGTCGTCCTGACCCGATTTGCGAGTTCGATGTACAGTGCCAACGTCTCTGAATCGAAGATCAATTCTCTCAGACTCATTCCAACGAATGAGTTCGAGCCCGAGCCCTTCGGTCTTTGATTTATCCCGGTTCCGCTCGACTCATCAAGGTGCCAGGTAATAACCCAATCCGAATTGACTCGATAGCGAATTGTCTCAGCTTTCTGACCGTCGCCCATACCATTCCTAGTCATAAAAAACCGGCCCAGTGTACTCCAAGGTGCAGCCCTTAATCGCCGAGCGTCCCTATAATCGAAAAATCGACAATCAAGGGCAGGTGATCGAAATAGCCCGGCTCGCCGCTGAGAAGGACATCGGTAGCCAGCATCCCACTGCTCGTCAGTAACGCCTGGTCGATTTCAGTCGAGTTCAACACAAAGCTGTGGGCCACAGTCAGAACACTGTCCGTGTAGAGTATTCGATCCAGTGCCCCGGGGACGAACGGTGAGTCATCGGCTCGCCAGGTATAGAATTCTCTACCCGTTGCATTGTGGCGGGGCTTGACTTCGATCAGATCCGTCTCATCCCAGTCCGGCTTGATATCGGGTCCGAAGCGTTCTTCGCCGGATATATCACCCGTCAGGAGAGTTACCAGGTGTAAGGCGGCATCATCGGGATCGCCACGATAAACGTTGAAGTCTCCGAGGATGACGAAAGGTGTCCCTTCAGGCAGATCGATTTCACCTCCCGCAGTCCTCAGGTCCCTGACCCATTGGACGATCGCATCGGCATGGTCTCGTCTCATCTTCCTGTTTTCAGCACCTGCCCGACTCTTCAAGTGGGTCCCGATCAGGTAAAGATCTGGTTCACCCATCGTTTCAGGCAGATCGATCAGACACATTCCCTGGCCGAAGTAGAAATCCGGTCTCCGCATGAGGGGAAACCGAATGATATTTCCAGTATCACACCGCTTGAAGGGAAACCGGCTCGCGATCACTACGTCACTGGCGCCATAGGTCTGCCAGGCGCGGCCTTCGCCAAGGGGAAGGATTTCTTCGAGCAGGGCCTGGACACGGTCAGCAGCATCAGTGAGAAAGACTTCTTGAAGACAGATGACATCGGGAACAACGGCACGAACGATTCTCCGAAAACTGTCTTTCCGCCTTCCCTCGGGCGGAAAGATCGAATCCAGGTGGACATTCCAAGTCATGACCCGGACATAGGCATCCTCTGGAGCAGGTTTCTGCAGGAAACTCCTCGCGTCAGGAAGGGTAGCTTCACTCTGGGCAGGCAGAGTTTGAATGAAGAACCAGACGGGAGACGCACCCAATATGAAGCGAATGAAAATCAGCGGCCGTTTCAGCATACTTGTTGAGCCGATAGTACACTAACTTATGGATTAGGACGTGATAAAACGTTGCATTCCCAAAGGGAAAGCAGGGCGAAACAGGTCGCGCTGTAGGTGATCAAATGGTACTGCTCGGTATTGAGGGAAGCGGTCCACCAGCGCCCGGAGGCCCTCTGATTGCGCTCGAGCCAGTTGACAGCTCGAAGAATGCGCGGGTCGACCGGGGAAACACCGGCTGCCCGGAGTGCGATCAGGGCAAGTCCGGTCATGTGACCGTCACTTTCGGGAAAGTAGAACTCCCGTTCAGCAGCCAGCTTTTCCACCCGACTGCCATCTCCCCACTGATCCCTTCCAGCGAATGATCTAAGTGACCAACCTCCGTCGCTTCTCTGCTTATCCCAGATCATGTCAACGAGTTCCTCGACTGCTGGACGATCGATCAGCCCTTCCAACCGGCTGCCGGCCCAAAGCAGCCACACCCGGGCATAGTCGTGGGGAGGATCTGAAGTTCGCAGCAGAGTACGAAGTCGTTGGACACCCGCTCTGATCGTCTGGTCTTCGATGCTCTCCTCCCAGCCCGGAGCCAGCGCAACGGCCAGAGCGCCGACGGTCGCCAACTGGTAGGAGTTTGACTGCAGCGGTGGCCAGCAGGCTGGTACGTTCCAGTCGCCGGCCTGTGACTGCACGCGAAACATCAGTCGCAGCATCTGATCTGTTTCGGGATCGACTTTCCCGGTGACGTATCTGTCCCACGAAGAAAGACCGGCAGCTGCGTAAACCACCTGGGCGCTCCTATGTCCAGTCATCAGGACCCTGGGGGTTTCTTCGGAAAAGTGGGGGCGAAAGGTCGAGAGTACAAACTCGCGGGTTTCAGAAGGCGGTGGTCCCAGGCTCGTCAGCATCGGCCGCACGAGCAGATACGTACCCGTCGTGTGGCAACCGACACACTTGTACTTCTGTTTCCAGACCTGGTTTCCCAGTTCCAGGTAGTTGACGGCAGCATCTACCGAGACCTCGGGAAGCCTCCGCTCCCACCTGTGGGCACCCGGAATCCGTATTTCCCCGAGATCGAGTTGATAGGGCGTTGCCGGCCCGTAGGTAGGACGGCCAACTGGTTCGGAAATCTGATCGGTCTGCTCATCAGAATCCTTCAATGTCACGAAGGAAACGAGTCCCGAGGAAAGCAGACAGAACGGGAGGATCGCCAGCCAGACCCAGCGCCGGCTGCCAACGGATGAGGCTTCGACTCTCCCCAGGGCGCGGAATCTCAGCAGAGCTCCCAACCCGGCTAATAGTCCTGCCAGAGAGGTGATGAGGCCCCACTGCCTCGAACTCAGGATATACCAGGGCGCTTTGATTTCGACGTCTCCATCGAGGGTAAAGGCAGTCAGGCGATTACCTGCTGAATCGACCAGCACATTGCCGTCTCGGATCAGTGAATCAGGGAGAAAACTCACCTGAAGGCTGCCGTAGGTTGCTCCAGCTAAAGGAAACGTGATCACCGCCAGAAGCAACTCATCGCCTCGAGGGGTCGAAAAGAGCAGATCCGAAGCCGAGGCGCTCAACTCGATCCTGCGGGTCATCGGGTTGACCCGTTCTGAGACGGACAACGTGGAACTCTCGGAGGAGAAGAAGACCGCTGGAGTTTGTCTCAGCGCATTGCCGTTCAGGACCTCCGAAGTGCCGCAAGCATCCCCTGCTCCTGGTCCTGCCGCTGAGGCTGGGGAGGCGTCGTCGCGCATTTCGGCCGAGATGAACTGAACGGTGGGTGCACCCCGCAACAAGCCGTGGGGTGAGGAGTAGCTGAGTGTCGCGTTGACGACACTCCAGTCCCTGGATTCACTGCCCCGGTAGCTTAAGAACACCCCAACTTGCAGGCAACGGTTCAGGGCGTCAAAGGGAACGGTGAGATTCTCGGTCCGGAACAGAATGCTTTCCTTCGCCTGACCGGCAGAGGTTCCCATACAGGCGAGAATCCAGACAATCGAGATCAGTACCCGCTTCCGCCACATAATTTTGGCTCCGGAAAGCTGGTGAACCGGGATGAGTCGACTCTGCCTCATCCCGTTCTGAGAAGACCATTCGTCAATCGTCAGTCGTCAATCGTCAGCCACGCTGTCAACTGAGCTTGTACGTACCCGGCATCGCAATCTCCGGGATCGGGTAGGCACCAAGGTCGTATTTGTCGGGCCCCAGCCGGGCCTCGGACTGCATCGCCTTGTCCCACTCAACTGCTTGTCCACTGTAGACCGCCTCGCGACCGATGATTCCCGTCATAGTGCTTTCAGCGACAGCCTGGGCTTCGTTGAGTGGTTTCCCCTGGCGAATACTCTCGATCAAATCTTCATGCTCCAGCTGGTAGGGGCTGCCATCCCGCTGCCGATAGCGCCAGCGTTCCCCTTCGCGGGGCAGAATTCGATCCCGACAGTTCGTGGTTCCCTTGGAACCGACGACTTCTTCGGCCACGATGTTCTGACAGCCGTTGATCTGCCGGCACTGGCTGAACATTGAAACCCCGCCAGGGTACTCATATTCCACGGCGAAATGGTCAAAGATATGGCCGTGTCTTTCTCCGGTCCGAACCTGTCGACCGCCGAGGCCCGAGATGGCTCGAATCGGATGGGTTCCCAGTACCCAGTTCATTACATCCAGATTGTGCACATGCTGTTCAACGATGTGGTCACCGGATAACCAGGTAAAGTAGTTCCAGTTTCGCAGCTGCCATTCCATGTCACTCCAACCGGCCTGGCGATCGATGACCCAGATCTGCCCACCGTTCCAGTAGCACTTGGCATAAACGATGTCTCCTACAGCTCCATCGTGAATTCGCCTGATCGTCTCCTGGTAGCTGCGCTGATGCCGGCGCTGCGTTCCAGCAACGATACCCAGTCCTTTCTCTTCGGCAAGCCGACCGGCCTCCATGATCATTCGTACGCCCGGAGCATCGACGGCCGCAGGCTTCTCAATAAAGGCATGCTTCCCGGCCTCGATGGCCGCCAGCAAATGGGTCGGTCTGAAATGAGGAGGTGTCGCGAGGATGACATAGTTAATGTTGGGGTCGGCCAGCACTTCCTTATAAGCGTCAATACCGGTAAAGCAGTGGGTTTTCGGGACTTCGATCCCGATCTTCTGCAACTGCTCCCGGCTTCGGGTCAGCCGGTCTTCGAAAAGATCTGCCAGGGCCAGGACCTGGATGTTTTCCCTTTCGATGCTTGCGCCTTCAGCCACGTCCTCCGTGTGATATCCACTCTGCGGATAGATCACCTTCGTCGCAGCTCCTACAGCATCCAGAACGGCCCCGGTTCCTCGGCCACCACAGCCAATGAGCCCGATCTTGATCTCCAAGTCGGAGGCCCCGTGAACACTCCGAATGAATGGAAACTGAGATACGGCCGCCGCTGCAGCAACGCTCACTGACGTCTTCTTCAAAAACTCCCGCCGGGGCTCCATCCTGGAATTGGCTTTCTCTCCACTCATCGACCTGCGCCTCCTTTGACGAACAAACTCATTTACAGGAAGACCTTACGGCGGCCCTCCCCCTGCTAAACTCTTCAATCAAAAGCTCCGCTTTCATATGTGAACTTTCGTGGATAGTACTGGCCGTCAGGATGGGAGTCAAGAGGGGGTCACCGGCGGTCGGGACGCCAACGATCGAAAGCGCCCAAGTTCGCTTTTCAACATCCGAGAAGAGTCAAAACAATTCGATCGAAGTTCAAATCTCCCGGTGTGTCATTACCTAACACCGGGGTCTGGTATGCTATTGCGCAAAGGGCAAGCAAAAAAGGAGCATCCTATCGGTGCCTACAGATGAACAATTTAAAGGGCTCTCGGATTGGTCTGATCGGGAGGACTCAGACGAGTTTCTTGCCGACAGTGAGCTGACAAGTAATCGTCCCTTTCCGCGAAATGGCGATCGGTCATTACTGGATGATCCCGATTCCGAAGAGCCCTCTGATAATGAAGAAGATGTGGACTCAGACTCTGCGCAAGAGGATCAGGCGGCAGACTCGGAGTCGAGCAGCCCCAATCTTGAAGATCAGGCAGGGCTGGAACCCCTGCGGATGTACCTGCGCGAAATGGGGACGGTCCCCCTACTGACCCGTCAGGATGAAGTTGAGATTGCCAAGCGTGTCGAAAAAAGCAAGGACTCCCTGCTGAAAGCGCTTGCCCGGTCGGGCATCGTAGCCAATGAGATCCTTGAATTCCTCGCTCCGCAACGTGACGGCACACCTAATGTCGAAGCATTGATCAGCCGAAATGGTGAGGAGCAGGGGGAAGAAGAGATTGAGGAGCGTCGGCAGGAGATTATTGCCACCCTCGAGAGAATCAGCCAGTTCAGACAGGACGCTTCAGGGCTCTGGTCCAGACTGCGGTCGACGAGTGCGGCTGAATCCGGGCAGCGCGTGCTCTTTTGGAGATTCGCCCGGTTGCGAATTGCCATGGCGAGAGAGATCAAGAACCTCGCCCTCCCCGAGGTCGTTCGCGATGCCCTGGTTGAGGCCGTTGAAGATGCGGTCAAGCAGATCGTGGCACTCAATCGAGAAGATCGAAAGATTGAAAAGCAGTTGACCCTACCTATTGATCGGGACTCCAAGAAACGACTTGCGCAGCGGCGAGATGAAATCGAAGTGCAGCGCAGGGCGATCGAAGATGGGTCACTTTCCGATATCGCCGGCCTGAAACGATCGCTCGTCCTGATTGCCCGGAGCAACCGGGCAGCGGAACTTGCCAAGAGGGAACTCGTCGAGGCAAATCTGCGCCTCGTCGTCTCGATTGCCAAGAAGTATTACAACCGGGGTGTCGAATTCCAGGACTTGATTCAGGAAGGCAATATCGGCCTGATGCGCGCCGTTGACAAATTTGAGTATCAGCGCGGGTACAAGTTTTCTACCTATGCCCACTGGTGGATTCGACAGGCGATCACAAGGGCGATCGCCGACCAGGCTCGGACCATCCGGGTTCCCGTCCATATGGTGGAACTCATCAACAAGTGCTTCAAAACCTCGCGGTCCCTGGCGAAGGAACTGGGACGAGAACCGACCGACGATGAAGTCGCCGAGAAGATGGGCATCACTCCGGCCCAAGTTCAGAAAATCCTCAAGATTGCCCAGCAACCGGTCTCGTTAGAGGCACCGGTGGGCTCGGAGAGGGAAAGTCAGCTTGGAGACTTCATTGAAGACGCCGATGTCCGTTCGCCGGTTGACGCGGCCGTTAATCTGAACTTGATGGAGCAGACCAGCCGGGTCCTGCGGAGTCTCTCCCCACGAGAGGCGGAGGTCGTTCGGATGCGATTTGGAATCGGGGATGGAAGTGAGCGGACCCTTGAGGAGGTCGGACAACGCTTCTCCGTCACGCGCGAACGAATTCGACAGATCGAGTGTAAAGCGCTCCGCAAACTTCGCCACCCTTCGCGAAGTGGCAAACTCAAGGCCTTCCTGCCCGGCCGAAACAAGTAGAGGTTCCTCCTTATGGGCCCCTTCAAATCCAAGCGTTGGCTCAAGGGGGGGCTTTTCGCCCTGACAGCCGCAATTCTTCTCGTCGTACTGGCCGGGGGATACGCCTATTGGAGGGTCTGGCTGAGTCTTCCCTTACTCGATGGAGAGATCCTGGTCCGGGGCCTCTCTGATCCGGTCACTATTGAACGGGATGAGAGGGGTTTTGCAACTGTTCGAGCAGGACGGCAAACCGGTGTCTCGAGAGGACTTGGCTTTCTCCATGCCCAGGAGCGTTTTTTTCAAATGGACCTGATGCGGCGACAGGCCGCTGGAGAGCTCGCCGAACTGTTGGGCGAGCCGCTGCTCGAGCACGACCTGGCAGCTCGGGTCCACCAGTTTCGGCTCAGAGCAGCTGAGATAATTGCTTCCCTGCCTCCCAAACTCCGGGAACAACTCAACGCGTACACATCCGGTGTTAACCAGGGACTGGAATTCCTGAGCGAAAAGCCTTTTGAATACCTGATTTTGCGGTCAGAACCGATGGAGTGGCGACCCGAGGATTCTCTTCTCGTGCTCTTCTCAATGTTCTTCGTGCTCAATGATGAATCAGGGAGACGTGAATCGGACAATGGAGTCCTGTTCGAGACACTGCCGCCTGAACTGGCGGCCTTCCTATCCCCCGAAGGAACGGAATGGGACGCTTCAATGACCGGTGAGACCCTTGCACACCCACCCGTACCTGGACCAGAGATCTGGAACGCGCGGACGGGTTCGAGCCAGACGGCGAGTGCATTGTCCGCCGTTGAAAGGGCGGCCGTTGAGGAGCTTTCTGTCGGCAGCAACAACTGGGCGGTTGCCGGTTCGAGAACGTTCGATGGACGGGCCCTGATCGCCGACGACATGCATCTCGGAACTTCCGTCCCCAATACCTGGTTCAAGAGCCAACTCGAATGGGAGGAGGAGGGTAACTCGATCCGGGTCACTGGCGTGACCCTTCCCGGGACTCCCGGAGTAACAGCCGGAAGCAATGGCTCCATCGCCTGGGGCTTTACGAATAGCGGCGGAGACTGGTCCGATCTCATCACTTTGGAGTTGGACCCGAGGGACTCCACCCGCTACCTGACACCGGAGGGTTTCCGATCTTTCGAAATCCGGGAAGAAACGATTCAGGTCAGCGGTGAGGATCCGCGCCGCCTGGAAATCCAGTCGACAATCTGGGGACCCGTGCTGGACCGGGATCACCTCGAAAATCCCCGCGTACTTCGCTGGACAGCCCATCTTCCTGGTG
Source organism: Acidobacteriota bacterium (assembly GCA_020350445.1). Lineage (GTDB taxonomy): Bacteria > Acidobacteriota > UBA6911 > RPQK01 > JAPXNP01. The sequence goes on from CP070717.1 coordinate 4,909,613, forward strand.
CCGCCAATCTGACGCACTTTGAGATGGCCCGGGCAAAGAGCCTCGAGGAGGCTCTCGAGACTGCCAATCAGAGCGGTATTCCACCCCAGAATTTTGTGTGCGCTGATTCTCAGGGGAGGATTGCCTGGACGATCGAAGGAGCGATTCCCCGAAGAATCGGTTTTAGCGGCCGGCTGCCCACCTCGTGGTCCGATGGAACCCACCGTTGGGACGGCTGGTTGACTCCGGAAGAATACCCGCGCTTGGTCGATCCCTCAGAAGGCCTGCTTTGGACCGCAAACGCGAGAATGGTCGGGGGAGAAATGCTGACCAGGATCGGGGTCAGTGGTTTCGATATCGGTGCTCGTGCCGGACAGATTCGGGATGCTCTTCGTCGCCTCGAACGCGCCTCCGAGAGCGACATGCTCGCGATCCAGCTCGATGACCGCGCACTCTTTCTGGAGCGCTGGCGCAATCTGATCCTGGAACTTCTCGATCAGGACAGCCTCGCCGGCAGTCCAGGACGCCGGGAATTCCGCCGACTCGTTGCAGACGGATGGAGCGGCCGGGCCTCCATCGATTCCGTCGGCTTCCGACTGACTCGAACGTTTCGCCTGCAGGCCTTCGAAAACATTTTTGGCTGGCTGACAGCTCCATGCAAACAAGCGGATGAGCGTTTCAGTGTCTACTCGCTTCACCAGTGGGAAGCCCCCCTCTGGACGCTCGTGACTGAGCGACCCATGCACCTGCTGGACTCGGGTTATCCCTCCTGGGAAGAGGCCCTACTGCTGATCGTGGACAAGACAATCGAGCTTTTCGGAAGTCCTGATCAACTGAAGCATAAGACCTGGGGCGATCAGAATACGGCGAGAATCCAACATCCCCTCAGTCAAGCCCTTCCCCTTTTCTCCCGCTGGCTCGACATGCCGGCAACCCAGCTCCCCGGTGACGATAACATGCCACGGGCGCAGGGCCAGAGATTCGGAGCCTCAGAGCGGTTTTCGGTTTCCCCGGGCCGTGAGGAAGAAGGCTACCTGCATATGCCAGCCGGTCAGTCGGGCCATCCCCTCTCCCCGTTCTATCGGGCAGGTCACGAAGCCTGGGAACAGGGCAAGCCGCTGCCATTTCTGCCGGGTCGGCCGGTACACACCCTGGTACTACTCCCCTGACAGCACGAACCGTTCGAATGCAGTGGTATTGAAGAAGCAAGATATGCTGACCGGTTCGACTGACTCAGATCCTGTCCTCCACCTGCCGAACGGCAGAACCGGCCCGGGAAGACTACTCTGGTCTGAACATACTGCCGATCAACCCGAGCTCGCCCTGCCTACCTAGACTTTCTCGCGGCTGGGATCACTGTCGGGAGAAGGGTCGACCCAGACCTCCCCGTCGCAAAAATACTCCTTCTTCCAGATCGGTACCGATTTCTTGATCTCCTCGATCACGTAACGACAGGCAGAGAATGCATCGGCTCGATGAGCACTCGATACCGCAATGAAGACGCTCACATCTCCGATCTCGAGACGACCCCAGCGGTGAACAACCGCCAATTGCTCGATGGGCCACTGTCGACGGGCTTCCTCGGCGATTCGTTCCAGCTCGCGTTCCGCCATCGGCGGATAGGCCTCGTAGTACAGAAACTGGACCTGCTTTCCACCAGAGTGGTTTCGAACCCGACCGTCGAACGTGACAACAGCACCGGCTCGAGGAGAGCGTACAGCGTCCAGAACACGTTGCAGGTCGATCGGCTCCCGGGTCAGTTCAATCAACGGGCACCTCCACTCACTGGGGGAAAGAATGCCACCTCATCCCCCGGTTTCAGGACCCGCTCCCAGCTCCCGTACTGTTCATTGACGGCTACCCTGCAAATCGCCTGGTAACGATCCAGTTCGGGCCAGCGGCGAGTTAATTTACGGAAGAGGTCCCGGGCCGTTTCACCCTCTTCCAACTCCAATTCCAGGGTCGACTC
>CP070717.1:4911660-4925099 GCA_020350445.1 Acidobacteriota bacterium
GATGATGAGGGCCGGAGCGTCAGCAGTGCTGTCCACTCCATCCCGAACGGCGGCGTCTTCCAGGTCGGTGCAGCCGAACTCTTCGAATTCCCTCGGGACCAATTCGTCGGGTGGATTCGCGTCTCTTCGGCAACGGCAAAGCTGATTGGAAGTGTGACCTTCGCCTCGACCGATGGGAGCAAGCTGGCAGCTCTTCCCCTGCAGGAGTCCGGGGCACGGGAATCAGTGCTTGGTCATGTGGCCCAGACAGACGATATCTACACCGGAATCACGGTTCTAAACCCTCAGGCGCACTCGGCCCTGCTCAGCATCGAGGTCTTCTCGGCTGATGGTCAACTGACAGGAAGACGGCTAACCTCTCTGAAAGGGAACTCAAAGCAGGCACTGCTGCTCAACGAGTGGATCCCGGGTATCGATGACCAAGTCGGAGGATTCATCCGCATCCGTTCAACCCGACCTCTCATGGCCTTCGAGCTCTTCGGTTCGGATGCTTACCTTGCGGCCGTCCCGCAGCAGGTCCTCGTGCCCTGACAGAATCCCGAGAAGGTGGGCAGTCAGAACGAATCCAGAGCGGCGGTCAACTCCGACGCCGCATGGTCGTCACCCTGTTCCAGGGCAACAGCCACGCCTGCCTCGAGGATCTGCCGGGCTCGATCGGAATCTCCAGCATCGATTAGGACCTGTCCGAACTGGAAATAGGTAGGGACATACTCAGGATGGTCATTGATGAGGCCCTCAAAAAGGGTGATGGCCGACGTCCCGTCTTCCTCTTTCAGGTATTCCAGTGCCAGGGCATACCGGGGAAAGGGCTCCGCGGGACGTTTGGCAACCAATGATTTCAAGCGCTCCAACCTCTCCTGGCTCATCAAACCCTCTACCTCTTGGCCCAGTTCAACTTCTCGCGCAACACATCAAAGAAGCCTCGATTGTTCGGCCGCACCAATTCGATGCGATACGGAGAACGAGTGCAGATCACTTCGTCACCCTCAGTAAAATCGACCCCCACCTGTCCGTCAATCGTCAGCATCACGTCCTCGCCCGAACGAAGTATGAAGCGAATCCGGTGGTCAGGCGGAATGATCAGCGGCCGGTTGGTCAAGGTATGAGGACAGATCGGCGTAATCAGGATCGACTCCAGCGAAGGATAGACAATCGGGCCTCCCGCGGAAAGAGAATATGCAGTTGATCCAGTGGGAGTTGAAACGATCATTCCATCGGCGACAAAACTCGCGATGAACTGTTCATTGAAGTAGGCATCAACTCGCACGACCCGGGCCAGGGCCGCCTTGTTAATGACGACATCATTGAGTGCATGAAACAGCTGCGAGGCACCATCCACCGTCCGCAGCTCGGCCTGGAGGAGACAGCGTTCCTCGACTTCGTAGTCTCCTTCGATCAGAGATTTGATATCGGTGTAGAGTCGATCCAGCGTAACCTCGGTTAGGAATCCCAGACTGCCGAGATTCACCCCGAGGATCGGACACTTCTGCTCCCCGATCAGACGGGCTACAGACAGCATCGTCCCATCGCCTCCGAAGACGATGATTGCGTCGGCCAGTAGAGGAATCCGCTCGCGGGCAACACCCTTGATCTCCGACAACCCGAAACTGGAGACCACATCCTCAGCAACGAGAGGGGTGCAACCGGTTGATTCGAGCCACTGAAGGATCTCTCGGAACTCCTCGGCGAAATCCGTTCGATGCGTCTTGGCAAACAAGCCGAGCTTCATCGCTACCCCGTCACTCCCGCGCCTCGCCCTTCCGGTAATCGTCCCGGCATTTCTCGGAACAGAAATAAAGTGTCCCCTGCCTGGTCTTCAAGGGCTCGGCGATACTCTTAGCGACATACATCCCGCAGACCGGATCGCGCACAGTTTCTCCCTGGATTTCCCTTTTTGGCGATCGGGGAAAGCCTTGTTTCCGGGCGCCAGCTTTTTTGAGCGGTTTTCCACCCAGAATCCGGGAGAAAAGCCGTTTCAGAAACACAAACGCAATCAGGAAGAGGAGAAACCTCAGCAGCCAACTGACCATTTAATTCGCTTCAGCAGCATCCAAGTGGTTCTGTGCAGACTGAATCTGCTGCAGGACGTCGTCTCTTCGAGAATAATCCGGATGGACACTCAGGAGTCGGTTCCAGAGATCAATCGCACCCTGATTATCGCCCTCAGAGAACTTCGCAACACCCATATTCTGCAAGGTCTGCGGATGATCCGGTTCAATCAAGAGCGACTTCTGATAGCGATCCATCGCCTTCTCGAAGTCACCCGTATAGAGGTAACAGGTTCCCAGGTCCGTCGAGGCGTGTAGATTCTCGGGATTCAGGGCCAGAGCCGCTTCATACCAGGGGATGGCGGCATCGAAACGCCCCATGTCGTAGAACTGATCCCCCAGTGCGACTCGAACCTCCGCATTCTCCGGCTCCGCATTCGCCACGGCTATGGTCTCTTCGAGCCACTGCATGATCTCAGGAGAGGGATGGTTCTCCGGCAGTTCACCACCCGCAGCCTGCTGCATAGCCCCTGCCGAAGGCGCTTTCTGCGTGCCAACTGCCACAAAAAATCCCAGGATAAACCCGACCAAGACACCAACTATTCCAATGACTATATGTTGACGATTCACGGGAACCGTATGTTATCATAAGCCCGTCTTTCGGAGCTCGAAGGACGGAGTTTTTATACAGTATTTTGGTTGCGGCAAGAGCAGAGAAGATCGTCCGTCATGAGCTTATATAGAGGCAAAGACATGGGAAGCCGCAGCCAGCTTCTTGCGACTTGCCTGGAAATCGTTCAGAACGGATCACCCAGTGAACTGTATGAAGTGATCCCCCATATTCGTATCCTGCGCGCCGAAGAACTCCTCGAACCCTTGATTCAACTGCTGGAAAGCGAAGATTCCGAGTTGAGTTCAGCAGCGGCGACAGCGCTGGGAAGCCTGGGGGATGAGAAGGGAGTCGCGCGCCTCCGTTCTGCCTATTTCGAAACGAGTTCACGTGCGTCAGACGGTACTGATTCATTCCCTGCGGCCATCATTGCCGCCCTCGGGGAGATTCCGTCCGCCCTCTCCGTGGAAGCGCTGCTCGAGATTTTCGAACTGGAAAAGAAGGCTGAAGCGGAGGAGCCGATCCGAAGAGAACTCGTCGTCAGTGCGCTGGGGCAGCTGGCTCAACAGGAGGTCAAGGCTGCAGAAACGGAACTGTTTCATCTACTCGACAGTCCCGAAATCCTGATTCAGAAGGTTGCCATTACCGAACTGTGCCTCGCATACTGGCACCGTCCGAGTGCCGCGCCGACACCCCTGTTGGAACGGGTCTTCAAGATGATCCTCAATGGTCCGATAGAAATCAGCTCTGCCGCTGCAGGCTCACTGGCAAGTCTCTCCCAGCTGGGCAGTCAACGAGCGGAAGAATTGATGAATCGGCTGTTGGAAAGATAGGAGGACCAGGCCAGAGCCTGCTCCTCCCGTTACTGAATTGCTAGTTGCCACTCAACTGTTCGATCAATGCCTTGGCGACTTCGGCATTCACCGCAGCCGGATCGATCTCAACATATTTCTGCAGATACTTGATGGCATCTTCCATCTGGCCAAGGCCCAGCATCGTGATCCCCAGCTGGTAGTGTGATTCAGCATGGTTTGGATCAAGCTCAATCGCCTTCAATAACGCCTCGGCAGCTTCCTGGTTTTTCCCAGTATTGATGTAGGTAACACCCATATTGTAATAGTTGACGGCCGCATCGCTGGGATTCAATTCGGCTGACAACCCAGCCGCCTTCTCATACAGCTCCCGAGCCTTGTCGGTCTGGCCCAAAGCGGCGTAAGTCCCTCCCAGGTTCTGGAAGTAGGTCGCGTTATCCGGCTCCAGTTCAATCGCCTTATTCAAGGCCTCGATCGCCTCCTCGTTCCGGTCAAGCTTCATGTAGGAACTACCCAGATTTGCCCAAACCGAGGACTGGCCGGGATCGATGTCCAGAACCTTCTTGAACGCCACAGCCGCCTCTTCGTACTGACCCAGGTTGTAGAAGTTGACGCCTTGATTGAAGTCGTCTCTCACCTTCTCGAGCGCTTCTGCCTGCTTGGCAGCCTCCTCCTGCTGCTGCTGGAGACGGGCACGATCCTCATCGGTCATCTCAAACGCCAAGGTCCGTGCCTGACCCGCAGTCAACACGAATTCAGTGATCGAACGCTCTTCGTTGCGGGTGAATCCAGGCCTCACCCCTTCGACATAATCTCCCTGAAAGCCCTCTTTCTCAGCTATGATCCGGTAGACTCCCTGAAGGTTGATACCCGCATGAATGTACTCACCCTTCGAGTTGGTCTTCAGCTTGTACTTCTTCGTGATATTCATCCCCTCGATCCGGATCTCAGCATCCTTGATCGGGTTTCCCTCAGAGTCCTTCACCGAACCGGACAGAAAACCAAGCTGCCCAAAAGCCAATTGAGTCGGCCAGGTTATAACCATCAACGCGGCCAACATCAAAAACACGAAAAACTTCGATTTCATATTACACACCCCTTCTCTCACCGAGAAAACAAAAGGATCTTGATCGCCAATTTGGATATCGAGGGAAAACACCCGGGTGACTGGAACTCCTTAATCCGTACCGTGTGGCATTCAGGTCCATGACACTTATCCCCCTCCAGGCTCCAGCAGGACCCCATTCCCCAGCCCCTACCTACCTAGATACACTTCCGCGGAAGAAGTTTTCAAGGTTTCCAATGTTATCTGTGACCAAACATTTTGGCAAGCTATTCAAAAAGAGTTTCCCGTACTTTCTTCTCCGAATGCGACTGTCCAGAATTGCCAGAATCCCCGTGTCCTTTTTGGAGCGAATCAGCCTGCCCAATCCCTGTCTCAACGTGATGACCGCATCGGGCACGGAGTATTCCATAAAAGGGTTCACACCTTGCTGCTCGAGTCTCTGCAGACGGGCAGCCACAATCGGCTCTGACGGCACCTTGAAGGGCAACTTGTCAATAATGACGGACCGCAACGCATCTCCCCTGACATCCACACCCTGCCAGAAACTCGCCGTTGCACAGAGGACAGCACGCGGCGTGGAACGGAATTCCTCGAGCAACAGGGTTTTCGGCATATCACCCTGAAGCAGCAGAGGAAACCGGTCCTGAGCCCGCAAGGATTCGTGCACCCACCGCATCTGCTGATAAGTGGTGAACAGAAGGAAAGCGTATCCGTCGGTCACCTCTAGCAGTTGCTCAAACTCACCCCGTAACCTCTCCGGATAGCCTGGAGTTCTCGGTTCCGGCATCGAGGATGGGATATAGATCGCCGACTGGGCCTCGTAGTCAAACTCCCCAGGGACAATCAGCTCCTCACACTCCGGGACGCCCAGTCGCTTTCGCAAGTAAGTAAAGCTGTCCTGGGCCGTCAATGTCGCGGAGGTCAAGACCACGGTATCCGCACGCTTGAAGAGCTTCTCTCTCAGGACACCCGCCACGCTAATGGGAGTCAGGTGAATGAAAAGTCCCCGTCCACTTCGCTGGTACCAGTAAACGTTATCCGGATTATCCAGGTTGAATATCTCGTCTAGATCCGCGAGAACTCGATCCATTCGACGCAACAGCGCATCAAATTCATCGGGGCGCTCACTGACCGCCTCCATGGCGTGATACATCTCCTGCAGCCGATCCATGAGCTTTTCGAGAACCGCTCCGAGCTCCAGCCGCAAGTCCACCGTCTCAGCGCCCGAACGCCGGAACAGATTCAGGGAATGCCGCCCTTCGTCCGGTGGGAAGGCACCGAAGAAGCGGTCCGCACTTCTCTGCAGTCGGTCGACCTTTCGAAGAACCGACTGCTGAGAGCCAAAAGCTTTTCCGATCGAACGGCACAGGTCTTCGAGTACGAAGTTACTCAGGCTGCGGCCCAGATGATCTGCGGCCACATCTTCCACTTCATGGGCCTCATCGAGGACCAGAACCGAAAAGTCGGGTAGCGCCGAACCGATCTCATCGGTCTCCAGAGAGAGGTTCGCAAAGAAGAGGGCATGGTTGACGATGACGAGATCGGACTCGAAAGCCTGCTGCCGCATGCGCGTCACGAAACAGTCCGAGAAATCCGAACACTTTTGACCTATACAGGTGTCACTTCGGGCATCCACCGTAAACCAGAGCGGATCGTCATCTTTCAACCAGGTCAAGTCAGCCCGGTCTCCCGTCTCCGTTTCCCGCAACCACTCGCCGACCTTCCGATCGAAGTCATGGCGCCCAACATCCAGAACCCCCTGGCGACGGCGTTCAGCAAACCTACGCAGACATAAATAGTTCTGCCTCCCCTTCATGCAGGTAACACGAATATTGGGTATCACGTGTGACTGAAGGAACGGGATATCCCGGGTTACTAACTGCTCCTGGAGATTCTTCGTGGCTGTCGAGATGATGACGCGTTTTTCAGAAAGCAGTGCCGGCAGGAGATAGGCCAGCGTCTTTCCGGTCCCCGTCCCCGCCTCGACACAGAGATGTCCTGAGTTCTCGAGGGCATCGAGAACAGCCCCGGCCATCTCCAATTGAGACGGGCGGAATTCGTAGTCCGGAAGACTCTGGTCAAGGATCCCTCCGGGACGAAACACCTCCTCTAAGGAAAACCCTTCGATTCGCATGAACCGGTCGACACCTAGGTCAGGTGGTTGGCATAGAGCGGAAAGTTCGCAGTCAGCGCCTTCACCGAGTTTCTCACCCGCTGCTTGACAGCCTCGTTCTCAATATCATCCAGAACATCGGCTATCCAGGTGCCGATTCGCTCCATTTCAGGGACCTTCATCCCCCGCGTGGTCAATGCCGGGGTCCCCACGCGGATCCCGCTCGTCACCATCGGCGGGTGCTGGTCAAAAGGAATCGTGTTCTTGTTGACCGTAATCGAAGCCTCTTCCAGCCCCTTTTCGGCCTGCTTCCCGGTCAACCCCTTCGAAAAGACATCGACAAGGAAGACATGGTTGTCAGTGCCACCCGACACGATCCGATAGCCACGCTGGGCCAGCACACCAGACAGCGCCTTCGCGTTCTGGACGATCTGTTCCTGATACTCCCGAAAGCCGGGCTGCATCGCCTCCCTGAAACAGACCGCCTTGGCGGCGATAACGTGTACCAGCGGTCCCCCCTGGTTACCGGGAAACACACTGCGGTTGATCGCCTTCTTGTGCTCCTCCCTGCAGAGAATCAAACCACTACGGGGACCCCGCAGCGTTTTGTGCGTCGTACTCGTCACGACGTCAGCATGAGGCACCGGACTGGGATGGATCCCTGCGGCAACCAGGCCGGCAATGTGGGCTATATCGACCATGAGGTAGGCACCGACCTTCCGCGCAATTTCCGACAGTCGATCAAACTGGATGATCCGGGAATAGGCGCTCGCCCCGGCAACGATCAAGCGTGGCTTTTCGCTCTCTGCCAAAGCCTCGAGCGCATCATAGTCAATCGCTTCAGTCTTCTCGTTTACCCCATAAGGGACCACTTCGAAGAACCGCCCCGAAAAGTTCAATGGATGACCATGAGTCAAATGTCCCCCGTGGGAAAGATTCATACCCAGAATCTTGTCCCCCGGCTCCAGCAGCGCCAGGTAGGCTGCAATATTCGCCTGTGTACCCGAATGCGGCTGCACGTTGGCATGCTCAGCGCCGAACAATTCGATCGCCCGGTCAATGGCAAGCTGTTCAACCTGATCGGCAAACTCGCAGCCACCGTAATAACGTCTACCCGGGTAACCTTCCGCATACTTGTTGGTGAAGACCGAACCCACTGCCTCCATTACCGCATCGCTAACGAAGTTCTCCGAAGCGATCAGTTCCAGCGTACCTGCCTGCCGCTGGATTTCAGATTGAATAGCGGCCGCAATTACAGGGTCAGTCTCATGCAGTGGTCGATTCATGGTTGATCATCCTCAAAAATCAAAAATGTCCGATCGGTCCGGCGTTCCAAGTTGTCGGGTCCACCCCGGTTTCATTTCACGTCTCAATCGCTCATTATTCTACCGCCCCTCGGTGTCGCACAGTGATGAGCGAATGGGTTTCCAGGGGCGGCCAGGAGGCTGGAAACAGCTCAGGCGGGGCATCTTAGCCCACTTGACTTGCAGGGGTCAAACCGGTAAAAGCATAGCTTCTTATGCGCTGGTCAAATCTATTCATACCGACACTTCGAGACGATCCGGCCGATGCCGAAGTCCCATCACATAAACTACTTCTGAGAGCCGGCTACGTCCGTCAGCTGGGCGCAGGAATCTATTCCTACCTGCCCCTGGCCCGACGTTCCCTGCTCAAGATCGAACAGATCATTCGTGAAGAAATGGAGCGGATCGGAGCCCAGGAGTTCTTTCTGCCGGCACTTAATCCCGACGATATCTGGAAAGAGTCGGGCCGCTGGGAGGCCATGGGCGATAATATGTTCCGCCTGCGTGACCGGGGAGGAAGAGAACTCTGCCTGGGGATGACCCACGAAGAGGTCTTCACCGCAATCGCACGCGATGAACTGCGGTCCTATCGCGACCTGCCTCAGATCTGGTACCAGATCCAAACCAAGTTCCGGGATGAGCCAAGGCCCAAGTCGGGCCTCCTGCGTGTCCGGCAGTTCACGATGAAGGACTCCTACAGCTTTGATGTCGATCAAGCAGGATTGGATCACAGCTATGACCTGCACGATCAGGCCTACCGTCGGATCTTCGAACGCTGCGGGATTCAGTTCCTCGTCGTCGAAGCGATGTCCGGTTCAATGGGAGGCAGTGAGTCGGAAGAGTTCGTCGTCTTCAGCAGCGCGGGAGAGGACTGGGTTGTCAGTTGCTCCTCCTGCGGTTATGCCGCCAATGTTGAACGAGCCACCGCCAGGGTCGAAGCCATTGAAGATTCGGAATCCTCCTCGACGGGCCCCCAGGAACTCCATACTCCCCGCCAGAAAACGATTGAGGAAGTCAGCCGGTTTCTCGATATCCCTCAGCATCGCCAGATCAAATCCCTGGTCTACATCGTCGATGACAAGCCGATGCTCCTCCTGACACGGGGCGACCACCAGGCGAGCGAGATCAAGATGGCGGCGGTGCTGGGTACCGAGACATTCCGGCCGGCTACCGCAGAGGAAATCCGAAGGGTCTTCGGTGCCGATCCCGGCAGCCTTGGACCCGTTGGCGTCAATCAGATGCCAATCCTCGCCGATCAGGCCCTCAAGGGACGCAGCAACATGGTCTGCGGGGCGAACAAGGACGACTACCATCTTGGCAATGTCACCCCGGACGTCGATTTCAAACCCGAGTGGGTCGAGATTCGAGAGATTCAGGCGGGAGATACCTGTGCCCAGTGTGGAGCCGGGCTCTCGGTGACGAAATCGATCGAAATCGGGCACATCTTCAAACTGGGGCTGAAGTACAGCACCTCGATGGGAGCCCACGTCCTCAACCAGGATGGAAAGAATGTGCCAATCGTGATGGGGAGCTACGGTATCGGCGTGGAGCGGATTCTTGCCGCCGCGATCGAACTCTACCACGACGAAATCGGCATGGTCCTTCCCCGCACAATTGCACCCTTCCAGGTCGTGATCACCGTCCTCAAGCCAGACGATCCCGATCACTTACGGGTCGCTGAAGAGTACTACCAGGCGCTGCAGGACAAAGGGATCGATTGCCTGCTGGATGACCGGAATGAACGTCCCGGAGTGAAATTCAAGGACGCCGAACTGATCGGTATCCCCGTCCGGATCACGATTGGAAGAAAACTTGCCGAGGGAGAAGTGGAGCTGTTTTCACGGAAGGATCGCGCAGGGCTCGTGGTCAAAGCCGATCAGGCCGTCGAAGAAGTCAGCCGCTTGCTCGACGACTACCCCATCTAAACTTCATCTGGGAGGCTCGCCGTTCGAGCCTCCCAGCTTTCCAAAAATTAGTTGATGTAATCCCAGTAGTCCTGGTCGATCCGCTTCTTGTCCACCTGGCCGCTGTAGATGACAATACGATACCGGAACTTCAGCGAATCCCCGGCCTTGAGTTTGGTATCCAGCGGGGTCGAGCCTTTCTGAAAGTCCTTTCTTCCAAAAGGATTGATTGAGAACAAACCGTAGGCCCTCGCATGCCAGTAAGCGGGATAACTGGCGCTCGACGTATGGTCGAATATCGCCACCGTTACCGGTTTTTCCCCGACGGATCCTCTCAGCGCGACCCAAGGTGCCCTCTTGCCCCAGATCTCCTTCTCGGTTTCCCAGCCAAAGGCATTGATGTAGCGCCCCGTTCCCTTGTCCTCACGCAGTTCGTCGGTGAGACGGATGGCGAACATTCCTTCCTTGGTATCGTTGAACGCCCGATCCTTCCCAAGGGAGGAAAGCTCAATCGCGTGATCCATCCAGCGCACATCTGCGTCTCCGCCGAACTCGAGCCGGCGGATCTCCTGGACAATGACTTCACCCGAAGCATCGACCCAGTCGAGCAGAACCCGAAGCCCCTTGTCCCCTTCCAGCGGATTCTCGAGAAACGCCCGATGCACAATGCGTTCACCATGGGCCGAGCTCCAGAAATCGAGCCCGTCGATGTCTCCGTATCCAAGGAAGACCGACTGATGATGGAAATGGTCCTGCGCCTTCTTCAGTTCCGCATTGTCAAAGGGAATCTCCCGGTTGACAACGACACCGTTTGGGGCGATGACCGGGTAAAAGGATGATTTCTGGTCAAAACCTCGTCCATAGCGATAAGCAGTAAACAAGCTTCCGTCCATCCACACTTCGACGCCATCACCATCCGGGACGGCATTGAACTCGATCGAAGGCCCCTCCGCAAAGGTGTAAACGGAAACCATCCCGATCATGAGACACAGTAAAGCGAATCGATTCTTCATGCCCGCTATTCTCCCGTAGAAAAGGCTTCGATGGAATAGGCAAACGAGCTACACCCTCACTTCGCTGCCGGCTTCCCACTCGCATTGGACGATCGGTCCCATCCGATGCCTTCCCCGATTTTGTTCTTGACATAAATAGGTCCGCTATAGGAGCATTTAGGATCATATAGGACCAGATAGGTTTCAGATGGAGCCTTTGACCTGGCAAAAGGGGAAAAACTGTGGTTTTGAGGGGAAACGCTCTCGCCAAAATCGATGTGCAGGGCAGGATCAAGATTCCGACCGCACATCGCAAGGTGCTGGAGACTGAGTTTGGAGCGGAAGTCTTCGTCACCAGTACAGACGGAGAGAGCATCCGTATCTATCCCCTCAGGAAGTGGGAGGAGATCGAAGCCAAGCTCCTGTCTATCCAGGGAGTCGGTCTCGAGAAGAAGAGATTCATGCGGGTCACGAGCTTCTACGGGCAAGCCTCTTCGATGGATAAGCAGGGACGAATCGTCATTCAACCCCACCTCCGGGCCGACACACAGATCGATGGAGAAGTGGCCATCATCGGGAACCTGACCTACCTGGAGGTCTGGAATAAGGACCGAGTGAAGCGGAAGCTCGAGACAGAACCCTTTACTGAAGAGGACGAAGCGGCTTTGTCAGAAGCCGGACTCTGAGAATGATAGCTGTGGAAACGGACCATCTCCCGGTATTGCTGGAAGAAACGATTGATGGACTGGATGTCCGTCCGGGAGGAATCTATGTCGACTGCACCCTGGGACTGGGGGGACATTCAGAAAGGATTGTCCAGTTACTTGGTCCCAGCGGAACCCTGATCGCGATCGATCGCGACAAAGACTCGCTCGAGATCGCCCGACAGCGCATCCAACCACTGCATCCCCACTGTTCGTTTCACCATGAGAATTTCAAGAATCTCCCGTTGATCCTGCGCAACCTGCAAATTCAGCAGATCGACGGATGTCTGATCGACCTGGGTGTTTCGAGGAGGCAGCTCACCATCCCGGAACGTGGCTTCAGTTTCCGCGAGGAAGGTCCTCTCGACATGCGAATGGACCAATCACAGCAGACCACGGCTGAACTCCTGGTGAATCGGCTTCCGCAGGAAGAACTGGCCCGGATTTTCAAAGAATACGGAGAGGAGCCGCAGCACCGCAAAGTCGCCGGTGCCATTGTCGCAGCCCGGCAGAAGGAACGAATCCGCACGACTGCACAGCTCGCCGACGTGGTGGCCCAGGCCAAAGGGAAGAGCCGCCGCAAGGGGATTCATCCGGCGACCCAGGTCTTCCAGGCACTCCGTATCGAAGTCAATCAGGAGCTGGAAGGGCTGGATCGTTTCCTGGAACGGGTTATCGATTTCCTGGCTCCCGACGGGAGACTGGCCGCCATCAGCTTCCACAGCCTGGAAGATCGCATCACCAAGAAGACATTCCAACGGGAAGCCGGACGCTGCATCTGTTTTCGGCCGGGAGCCATGTGCACCTGTCCGAGAGTGGAAAGGGTCGAGATTCTAACTCGTAAACCGATAACGCCATCTGATGCGGAACTGCTTCACAACCCCAGCGCACGAAGTGCCAAGCTCAGAATCGTGAAACGCTTAAACCCAGTATCGACTTCAGGAAGAGGAGGAGCCTGATGGTAGATCTCTATTCTCAAAGGATTCCTAACAAAGCGCTCGAAGGCAGTGATGGGACGACCGTCTTCGAGGTAGCCAAGTTTCTTGCCGTTGTGGGAGTCCTGGTTGCTCTTCTCGTGGTCTCCACATCCATCCGGAATGAGATTCTCTCGCTGCGCTACGAAATTGAAGAGTTGAAGCGTTCGAACGCCCAACTCGATGAGGCGAACCAGTTGTTGGAAATTGAGTACCGGTCACTCGCGACTCCTGCTGAAATCGAAGAGGTAGCGAAGGAAATCGGTTTGATCAGCGCCAACGACAGCAAGGTTCTGATTCTGGAAGCCGACCGGGTTTACACCCCCGCTCCAAGCCAGATCGCCCAGTCCCAAATCCCGCGAGAGGTCTTGCATGAATGAAAGCTTCAGCGGACCGAAACAGCCTCAAATCCGCTGTCTTCAGCCGACTCCTCATCGTGCTGGCTTTCAGTCTCCTTTGGGTTCTGGCCATTTTCGCCCGGCTGGTTTTCCTGCAGGGATACAAAGCGGAGGAATTCCGTCTTCAGTCTGACGGGCAGCAGTGGGGGTTTGTCGAACTCAGTCCCAGGCGGGGTGACATCCTGGATCGCCACCTCGAAGATCTGGCGATCAGCACCCGGGCCGATTCCATTTATGCCCATCCGCACCAGATAGAAGATGCCGTTGCCGCTGCCCAGAGGCTGGGACCGGTCCTGGAGATTCCCACCGATGCCCTGCTCCGGAAACTGACATCGAAATCACCCTTTGTCTACCTCAAACGCAAGATCCCCCCCAAGAAGGCGGAAGAAGCCCTTCAGCTGGGACTCAAAGGGATCGCTGCTCAGGAGGAAACAAAACGGATCTACCCGAACAAGGAACTCGCCGCTCACATTCTCGGCTTTGTTGGAGTCGACAACGTCGGACTGGGCGGGCTCGAGTATCGGTATGAGCAGCAACTAAGTGGACAGAAAGGGCGAATCGATCTCCGGTTCGA
>CP070717.1:4925199-4931180 GCA_020350445.1 Acidobacteriota bacterium
CCCATCGCAAACAGTCGTTCCACACTTCGCCCTCGATTCCATTTGATGGCGACACGGCCGTGGTTGCCGTTGGATTCCCTCAACAAGTCCACATAATGGGCAGTCGCAACTCGTGCATGGGACCTTAGTTCGAGCAGGTCTTCTTTGTCCAGTTCGGGATCATACTCCCTGGCAGTAGCCAGCTTCATCTGGGTCAGGCCGAAAGAAGTCCCTCCATCACCAACAGCTTTCACTTTGCCGTTGGACTCCGTTGCCGCCAGACTACACAACATGTAGGTGAAGTACCCGGCACTCGGCGTAAACCGCCAAGTTCGCCTGTCATCGTCGGCATAAACAACCCGTTCAGCCTCGGAGTTGAAGGCCTCGACGACCCGCGGACTGAGTTCCAATTCGAGTGCGATCTCGTAGATCAGCCGCAACCTCTCTGCTTCAGCCCGCAAGGCCTCGAGGTTCTCGGAAGCCTTCTCCTGCGACTCCGCCAGAAGCTGCAAGCTCCCCTCAAGATCGGAGTGTACTTCGCTTAGATGGAGAATTGAGAAAGTAAGCCCGAACAACACCAGGGCACCACAGAGATTCGCCAAACCGAATGCTCCCGGCAACCACTTAAATCCGACCTTCACCATAAAAACCGCCTTTCCTTCCCGGGAATGCTACCCCTCAGTCGACAGAAAAGTCATCAAGCGGCTCGAGACAAACCGAGACAGTCCCCTTAAACAGGCTCCGACCGTCTCCCAATATTTGCCTAGTCAGTCCAAACTGGTATCGACTGAAATCAAATGAGTGCCGAATTAAGTCAACATAGACATCAATCCCAACCTCGGGAATTTCGGAAGTCCAGACTCAACCTGATTCGGGCTCAAGCCCCTTCAAGAGGTAATTTGAACGTTTTGGCCTTCTCACGAACCAACGGTACACCGATTCCAGCATCGGGCTCCGAAGTCAGGAAGTTCTCCGCATCTGACATAATCCGGCATCCTGTTGACCATCTCGACGAACACTCAGCAGCTACTCTGAAACAACCGGCTGTACCGGTTCTAGGCTCTCAAATTGAGAGACTTGCCCACCCGGAGGTTGGCAGCCTGGCTCGTTCCGCATCCGGGGACGGCTGCGTTAAGGCTTTCCAAACTCCCCCTTCACGGCCGTTTCACTCCTGGACCTGGCCCGTCATCGGGACAAAACGGACGGGGATGACGGTCTTCTTTGCTACCTTGCCCTTCTTCTTCTCGACGAGGATCAGTTCCTGGTATCCACCGGGAGGTCCCACCGGGAGCACCAGTCGTCCACCATCCGCGAGCTGTTCGATCAGGGGTTCCGGAATGCGCGGGGCGGCGGCAGTGATCAAAATCAGATCAAATGGCCCATGCTCTGGCCAGCCGGCATAGCCATCGCCCTGACGGGCCATGACATTCTCATAGCCCAAACGCTTGAGAGTGGAGGAAGCCCGCCTCGCCAACTCATCGACAATTTCAATGGAATAGACTTCGGCCACGACTTTCGAAAGTACGGCTGCCTGGTAACCCGAACCCGTCCCGATTTCCAGCGCCCGATCGGTGGCCTTCGGCCGGGCCAACTGCGTCATGAGCGCCACTATGTACGGCTGTGAAATCGTCTGATCCAGCCCAATCGGCACCGGCGAGTCCGAGTAGGAGTAGTGTCGCATCCCTTCGGGAATGAACTCGTGACGTGGAACTTCACCCATCGCCTTTAAGACGCGGGGATCCTCGATATCGCGATCTTTGAGCTGGAGCGCCACCATCCGCTCCCGAGCCTGTTCAAACGCGTTCTCACCCACCTGGTGGGACTCGAGCGGGGCACAAGAGAGAACAAAGATCGAATACAGGGCTAGCAGTCGTGCGACCATGAGGCTCCTCAACCCTTCCAATCTACCCCGAGACGGGATTCGAGGCAAACCGCTCGAAGCACTCTGGGGCCCCACAGGTCCCTTCCCGAGCTCTTCAGCCCGCTCCCTCAGTCAATCTGACGCAGCTGCTCCCAACGGTAGCAGGAAGTCAGGTGATCGTTGACCATACCTACGGCCTGCATGAAGGCGTAACAGATCGTCGGACCCACAAACTTGAATCCCCGCTGGCGCAGGGCAGTGCTCATGGCCTGAGATTCCCGCGTCTGCGCCGGTAGATCAGAAAGCTCATCGAAACTGTTCTGGAGGGTCCGTCCTTCCACGAACTCCCAGAGAAAAGCCGAAAAATCGATTCCAGCTTCCTTCATATCGAGATAACAACGGGCGTTCTGCACGAAGGCCGCTACCTTCTGCCGATTCCGAACAATGCCAGGATCCTGTAGAAGCACCTGGATCTTAGGGTCATCGTAATGAGCCATTTTCATGGGATCAAACTGGTCAAAAGCCCGGTAATAACCCTCCTGCTTACGCAGAATCGTGATCCAGCTCAATCCCGCCTGGGCCCCATCGAGCAGAAGCTTGGCAAACAGACGGTTCTCATCTACCTCGGGAACACCCCAAACCTGATCGTGATAATCGATGTAGATTGGATCACTCAAACACCAGGAGCAACGATGGTCAGAACCGGAAGGAAATGTTCTGGTCATAAATAGATATTCGTCACAAGATTAAGGCTACCCCAGTACCTCTTCATCCTATCGGTAGATCTCGGCTCCCGCTTCGACGAACTCCTCCGCCTTTTCCTTTAGACCTTCCTCGACGGCGTGGTCGAGGTCCACTCCCTTCTTTGCCGCGTAGTCCCGAACCTCCTGCGTGATCTTCATCGAGCAGAACTTCGGTCCGCACATGGAACAGAAATGGGCCACCTTGGCACCGTCTGCAGGCAAGGTCTCGTCATGAAATGAACGGGCCTTCTCGGGATCGAGTGACAGGTTGAACTGATCTTCCCAGCGGAACTCGAAGCGGGCCAGGGAAAGGGCATTATCTCTTGCCTGCGCACCCGGATGCCCTTTCGCCAGATCGGCTGCGTGAGCCGCTATCCGATAGGCGATTACCCCGTCCCTGACATCCTGCCGGTTCGGTAGACCGAGATGTTCTTTCGGCGTGACATAGCACAGCATGGCACATCCATACCATCCGATCGCTGCCGCGCCGATCGCCGACGTGATGTGGTCATACCCCGGCGCTATATCGGTCGTCAAGGGTCCCAGGGTGTAGAACGGCGCTTCAAAACAGTCCTGCAGCTCCTTTTCCATATTGACCTGAATCATGTGCAGCGGAACATGTCCCGGCCCCTCAATCATCACCTGAACATCATGCTGCCACGCAATCCTGGTCAGTTCACCCAGCGTCTTCAGTTCTCCGAACTGGGCCTCATCGTTCGCATCAGCAATCGAGCCGGGCCTCAGCCCATCTCCCAGGCTGAACGAGACATCGTAGGCCTTCATGATTTCGCAGATCTCTTCAAAATGGGTGTACAGGAAGTTCTCGCGATGATGGGCCAAACACCACTTCGCCATGATTGAACCGCCTCGGGAAACAATCCCGGTGACCCGATTCGCGGTCATTGGAACATAGCGCAACAAGACGCCGGCATGAATCGTGAAGTAATCGACACCCTGCTCCGCCTGCTCGATGAGCGTGTCGCGGAACAGCTCCCAGGTCAGTTCCTCGGGACTGCCCTCCACCTTCTCGAGAGCCTGGTAAATCGGCACGGTGCCAATCGGGACCGGGGAATTTCGGATGATCCATTCCCGGGTCTCATGGATGTTCTTTCCAGTTGAAAGGTCCATGACGGTGTCGGCACCCCAGCGTATCGACCAGACCATCTTCTCAACTTCTTCTTCAATCGAAGAGACCACGGCCGAGTTCCCGATATTGGAATTGATCTTCACCAGGAAGTTCCGGCCAATGATCATCGGTTCGAGTTCACTATGGTTGATGTTGGCCGGAAGGATAGCCCGCCCTGCAGCCACCTCGTCCCGCACGAACTCGGGGGTGATCCGGGCTGGAATCCTGGCGCCAAACGGTTGCCCGGGATGCTGCTGAAAAAGGCGCCGGTCCCCCTGAAAACGTTCTTCGAGGATCTCGCGGGCCTGGTTCTCCCGCAGCGCCACGTATTCCATCTCAGGCGTCACGATCCCCTGGCGCGCATAGTGCATCTGCGTGACATTACGGCCTGGTTTTGCCTTCCAGGGACGGGAGATCGCAGGGAATCGGATTCTGTCGAGCTTTGTATCCTGGTTCCGTCTCCGTGTGTAGGCCGACGAGAAGTCTGACAGCTGCTCGGCATCGCCCCGTTCCTCGAGCCATTTGGCCCGCGATTTTGCAAGTCCCACCTGGATGTCAACCACGGCTTCGGGATCCGTATAGGGACCCGAGGTATCGTAGACCAGGAAACCTGGCCGCGCGGATTTTCCCCCGCCGTTCCCCGCCTGGCCGCGCGAAATCAAGATCTCACGCATCGGGACCCGGATATCAGGCCGAGCCCCCTGAACGTATGTCTTTGATGAACCCGGAAACGGTTCGCAGGTTATTGATGAAGGGACTCTTTCTTTCGATCGCTTATCCACTGGTTACCTTCCCTAGCTGTCAACACGATGAGGTGGGGAGTCAGGCTGAGCTACTGATTGCTTTTCCTTCGCCGGAATTACCCAGATCAGGTTCAGGGGTCGATGCGCTGCATCCTCTCAGCTGAGCTCCCAGCTCCCCCAAGCTATTCTTTCAACTGGTCTAAGGGTATCTATATTGAGTTCCGAATTCAACGACAGCCTGGAGGCCCCGGAAGTCCCGTTCGCTAGTCCAACGGGACAGTCGCGAGGGCATAAGAAATCAGGGTTTCAGCACCCACTTCAGATTCGACCTCATCCAACAGGCCTTCTTCAAGGTTCTCAGGATCGGGCTCGATCCGGCAGAGCTCGATCACTTGTTCATCTGCTCCCCGGAAACAGAGTCGGCAAGGATCTCCTGACTCACCGTCGAAGCGATACGGTAACCCGTAGCTCCGACAATCGAGTGGCCGGTACTCATATAATTCACACAGGCCAGTCGCTGGGTTCAAACTAGGGCAGTTTGTCAAACCGAAGCGGGATTCATAGACCGCTATCCTGTCATCATCTGAGGACAGGATCCCCGTCTCAGGATCACCGGGGAAACTCTGCTTCTGAATCTTCCAAGCCCGTTCCGCCCTTTTCTGCACGTCTCTGGCTTCGTCTGGATAGTCTCTCGCCAGGCGTACCAATCCGACCTGCATACGGAGCGCATCCAATTGAGTAATCGGTTTTGGCCCCGTACAGCATTCCGTGCATCCGGGAGCACATTTGAGCCAACGGCCCGCCTTCCGCGTACCAACCGCGAATTCCCGTTCATAAGAACCCAGCAGATCACTGTCCCTGGCCTCGACAGCCGAATACCGTTTCTCAATCTCATCGAACCGCTCCGACTGCGACCTCATACCCAAACGATTATACGCTTTCTTCTAAATATCCAGTAATTAATTTACATTTAGTGGATCATCTCAAACGAGCTGCGTCGGCAGGCCAGACCCACGGACAGTGGATCTGGTGTTGAATCGACATCAGATCAGCCTGAGACCGGGTACGTTGGGGAGGAAGAAGATTTGGAATGAGGCTTGGACAACTGCCCGATCAAGTCCTTGAGAAAGAGTTCTCTCTTCTTGAGACCCTCACGAAAATTCATGGAATCGGTGTCGGCGATCTCCATCCGCAGATCGGACAGGTAACTCGACAGGATTTCCTTCAGGCTGACCGCTTCAGTTTCATTCAACTGCAGAACGACCATATTCTTTCCCTTCGAGTTCAGTGTCCCGCAAAGATTGGTGGATTGTCCAATGTGCAGGGTCGGCACGCTTGCCCTTAATCGATCCAGCCCCGCATGCGGTAGACGACGATCCCCAGGTATTCCCGCAGGGCTCGCTATAAAAGGAGAGAAGGAGAGGAGGCGTCCTTACGGTGCCTCCACCTTAATGATCATTAGACTCTCCGGCTCAGGAGAGATTCGAAGAGGGGTAGATATCGGGTCGGATATCGTTTCGAATCTGCTT
>CP070717.1:4931280-4965744 GCA_020350445.1 Acidobacteriota bacterium
ATCGTCGGCCGGAACGTAACCGGCCTCCGGAACGTAACCGTCCCGGTTGCGAAGTGGGTTTGGCAAGCGAGACGCTTACCTTCCGGAACGTAACCGTCTCGGTTGCGATGGGGGTTTGGCAAGCGAGACGCTTACCTTCCGGAATGTAACCGTCCCGGTTGCGATGGGGGTTTGGCAAGCGAGACGCTTACCTTCCGGAATGTAACCGTTCCTTACGGCGAAGGCCGACTCAGCGGCCCGGACCGCCACGGAGCTCAAACGGTGAAGTGATTCCGTGCTTGTTTTGGTTGTTGTAGAGTACGGTTTTTCCGTTCAACTCGGGCCACCAACCGCCGTCAATGACGGTAATCGATTTGTCTGCGCCGATGAGCAGGTAGGCCGTCTGATGGGTGAAAAAGAGTCCGGGATGGAGATCGACCCAGGCCAGAAATGTCCTCGACTCCAGAGGAATGGGGTCATCGGTGCCGTCAGAGAGATTGTTACTCGGGTCCAGGACCTCAGAGTAGAAGTGGACATTGACCGGTTCCGCCTCAGACCAGATCGAGAAGGGGGAAATGACCGGCGTGCGGTTTTGCTGACCGTAGAGAATCCTGTGACCATTCAACACAGGCCACCAGTTGCCTCTTTCCACTCTGACCCCCTCGGAGGAGATCAGCACGTAGGCAGTCGAGTGACTAAAGAAAAGCCCAGGTTCCAGATCCACCCAGATTAAAAGGGTGTTGTCGTCGAGTCGAAAAAGCCGCTCCGTATCACCGTCTGTCAGCTGGTCCCGACTGTTCAGCTCTTCGGGGTAGATATGAATCGAAACTCGGTGTTCGGTTACGCGCCGGGTCGATTCAAGGCGGTTTCGCTGCTGTGCGAACAGCCCGAGCGAGACGATTGTGGCGGCAATAGCGATGATGAAAAGTCTTCTCATCTCACTATCCTCCGTTTCTTGGATTTACCTCTAGTTAGACGTAAAACCGTGAATCTGGTTCATTAATGTACGACAAGCTTCCAGCTTGTCTCTTGGGGCGTGAGGGCTCGCGTTGCTCGCCTGGTGAGGCTCGTGCTTCGCACTTTGCAGGTGAGGCGCCTGACGGCGCTGGTGAGGCTTGTGCTCCGCACCTTGCTGGTGAAGTGGAGGACTGGAACACACCCGCCTCGGTTGCGAAGGGAACCAGAGAATTGCTGAGTTGGGCTCGATGTCGATTGAGGCGGGAGACCGGTTTCCGAGAGACAACCCGGAGGGTTGTCGTACGACAAGCTTCCAGCTTGTCTCCGGCAAGGTACCGGGTACTCGGGTGAACGGGAGCCTGGATTCCGAGGGACAAGCTGGAAGCTTGTCTTACTTTAGCATTCCCAGATCCTTCAGCCAGGCGGCGCAGTGGTCGGGCCAGTTGCTGACGGGAAGGTCGGTTTTCCGGACGCCGTAGCCGTGACCGCCCTTTGGGTAGATGTGGAGTTCGGAGGGTACGTTGGCCTTCTTCAACGCCAGGTACATCGCCAGACTGTGCTGTGGTCCCGATTCGGGATCATCGAAGGTGTGAACCAGGAAGATCGGTGGAGTGCCTTCGGGAGTTCGAATGTAGGGAGCCAGGACATCGGTGTCGACATCCTCGGGAAGCAGGTAGCCGGGATAGATGGCCGCGGCAAAGTTGGGCCGGCAGCTCGTCTCGTCGATGGCATCCTGCGGTTCATAGGAGCGCCGATCGAAATAGGTCGCCGTCATTACTGCCAGGTGGCCACCGGCGGAGAACCCCATGATCCCGATCCGCTCGGAGTTGATCCCCCACTCCGAAGCCCGGCTGCGGACCAGGCTGACCGCTCGCTGGGCATCCAGCAGGGGACCGGGTGCCGGTTCCGGTTCGGGCTGTCCCGGACGCCGCGGGACCCGGTACTTCAGGACGATTCCCGCCACACCGATCGAGTTGAGCCAGCCGGCGACCTCTTCACCCTCGAGATCCCAGGCCAGGTTCCAGTAGCCTCCGCCTGGACAGATGATGACAGCAGCTCCGGTATTTTTCGATTCTTCCGGAAGAAAGACCGAGATCGTCGGACGCGTAACGTTGGTGATCCAAATCGCGGTCTGAGTGGGGTTTTCCTCCGCGCTGCGAATCCGTTCTGGACCGGTTTCCCCATAATCTCCTGGGACAGCTCCCGGCCAGACCGGCAGAATCAATGGAGAGTCCCCAGCCAGGGGGCTGGCAATCAGGAAAAGAAAGCTGACCGTCAGGAATCGAGCTGAAATACACATGTCCGCAAATCCCCTTCCGCAAAGACTTTCTGAATAATGGCGCGCAGGCAGGGTCTTGTCTAGAGGTGAAAACCCTGGACCGATGCGGTGAGGAGGTCTCGACTGGACGAACTCGGCCGCGTCTTCGAGCGCCTTTAACCACTGCTGTTTCAGTTCGGGTAGTTCGACAGGTTGGGTGAGGTGAAGCCGAGAGAAGTCCTCCGGGCGGTTTTCGGGCTCCCGAAGGAATCCGCTATACTGCCCGAAGAACAAGAATGCGCCGCTATATCGCCTTGCTGAGAGGAATCAATATCGGAGGAAGGCATCTGTTGCCGATGCGGGAGCTTGTCGAGATCTTCGAAAAGCTCGGTTGCCGGGAGGTGAAGACCTATATCCAGAGTGGCAATGTCGTCTTTGTCGATTCGGGAAGAGAGAAAACCAGCATTGGAGGAATCCTGGCTGCGGAAATCCTCGAGCGATACGGCTTCGAACCGGCGGTGATGGTACTGGATGAGGCTCAGCTTCAGCAGGCGATTGACGGCAATCCGTTTCCAACGGAAACCGGGAAATTCCTTCACTTCTTCTTCCTCGATTCCGAACCGGCTGAACCCGACCTGACAGCGCTGGCGACCGTGAAGACCGAAACCGAAGAGTACAGGCTGGATGGAACGGTCTTCTATCTTTACGCTCCCGATGGAGTCGCCCGCTCAAAGCTGTTCAAGAGGATCGAACCCTGCCTGGGTGTACCCGTTACTGCCCGAAACTGGAACACGGTCAGTAAGCTCGCCGAGCTGGTTAGAGAATAGTCCGGGCTCAGAGCGTCCTTTCGGACAAAAGCACAGGGAAGTTGCCCCCTATCTTTCTGGGCGCCGGCATGTCACGCTGGGTCGCTGAAGAGGAGTCTACAGATGCGAGATAGATCGATTCCCTTGATTCTGTTCACCCTGGTTCTAACGTTCACATTCCCGCTTTTCGCCGGTGATCGCTCACCGCATACCGACTGGTTTCAGAAGGCGGGATACGGTGTCTTCATCCATTTCCTACCCGATGATGAGGCCAGTTTCGCCAAGGTGAAGGATTTCGATGTGGGCTACCTGGCGGATCAACTGGAATCGGTGGGGGCCGGATATCTTATCCTGACGCTGGGGCAGAACTCGGGTTATTTCAATCCCCCGAATTCGTCCTATGATGCTGCAACCGGCTACCGGCCGGGTGAGCGTTGTTCGACTCGAGACCTGCCGATGGAACTTTTTGAGGCTTTGCGATCGAAGGGAATACGGTTGATGCTCTATCTTCCTTCTCAGACCCCGAACGAAGACGGTCGTGCGCAAGCTGCGTTCGGCTTTCCGGTCGGCAAGAAGGACCAGCCCATCGCTATTGAATCTGCCCGAAAGTGGGCAAGAGTGATTCGCGAATGGTCCGTACGTTACGGCGACAAACTCTCTGGCTGGTGGTTCGATGGAGGCTACGATCATGTCGGGTTCAACGAGGAGATTGCGGGGATCTACGCCGAAGCCGCCCGTGCGGGGAATCCATCGTCGATCATCACCTTCAATCCCGGGATCAAACTCGTGCGTCATACCCAGGCGGAGGACTACACAGCGGGAGAACTGCAGGAGCCATTCGACTTCATACCGACCTCACGCTGGTTGGACGGTTCACAGTGGCAGGCGCTCACCTACCTCGGTTCTCACTGGTCGGCGCGGGATGTCCGGTACCCGGCGGAACGATGGGCCGAGTGGGCCAAAAAGGTCGTTTCGGGTGGAGGGGTCATCAGCTTCGATTCCGGACCCAGTTGGGATTCCAGTCAGGGTCCGATCGGCAGCCTTGCAGAGCCGCAGATGGAGATCCTGGGTGAAATCTCGACCGCACTCAAGAATCGCTAGCTGGATCTCTCCAGTCGTTGAACTCGTCTGGATGCAGCCAGGCGGCATCCTCACCTGCCTGTTGGGAGTTTCTGACAGCCGAGGTCGGGATGAAGAGCGTTCAGGATTCTCCTTGAACTATCAGCCGGGTGGAGCTATATGACAGGGATGGGTAGGGTTTTGCTGAAGAGCCTTGCGATCCTTTCCGTCCTGGGTGGATGCCTGAGTGCCGTTTTTCATTCCGATCTCCTGCATTGGGCCCTTGAATTGGGTAGACCGTGGTTCTCTTTAGATGGAGAAGTCTCAGAAGCTGGGATTCACAATCTGAGCGGCAGCCTTTATTCGGCTTCGCTAGTCGCGATCGCTTTGGTTGTTTCACTTTACAGGATCGCGTTACTCCGATGTTCCCCTGCCGAGTGGTTTGTAACAGTCTTCTCAGATGATCCCGGCTCTTTGAAGGGGCTATCAGGTTTCCGAACGTTAATCCTGGTGATCGGTTCAGTTCTCCTGGGAGTTGGAGTCTGTTTCCTGTTAGGGAATCCCGACCAATCGAGGTTGGAGGATACCTGGGTCGAGAATCTGCAACTGGTTTTGCTGGGGATTTCGGCCCTGATCCTGGCGATGACGTCTTTTCGGGCGGTTTCTCTGAATCTACAATATTCCAGGTTGGCCGCGACCTTTTTGGGCTTGCTGGCCGCCGGAGCCCTCCTGGTCTTGATGGAGGAGATCAGTTGGGGACAGAGAATTCTTGGCTGGGAGACTCCCGATTCCTGGAGTAGAGTCAACGCTCAAAATGAGACCAATCTGCATAATCTGCTAAACGATCTTTTCTCACCGTTGTACCTGATGTTCGGTTTGAGCTTTGTTTTAGTGACCGTCGCTTCGGTGATCCAGCGAACCCGTGATCTTCGAAATCCCTTGTGGCAGCTCCTTTTACCCCACCCCGCATTCTTCTTCGCCGCGGTTGTATTCACCTCGTTCAACAGCTTCCCGGTTCTCGGGGCGCTCCTCCCCTGGGGTGAGTTCCAAGAGTTCCTCCTCTACTTCTGCCTGCTGCTTTATGCCTGGGAGAAGCGTCAGTTGATCAAGGCCTGGTAGACCAGGGTCTTGAGCTTGACCTGAATCTCCGTATCGCAGGGCATCCGGTGGGTCATCAGGAGGATGACCAAATCCTCCTGGGGGTCGATCCGAAAGTAAGTTGAGGCTGCGCCATCCCAGCCGTAATCGCCAACGGAACCCATGCCGAGGCTTTCGGTAACATCGGTCAGGACGCTGACGGCAAGCCCGTAACCGTGACCGTAGAGCTTGTCCCAGGGGGCCGTGACTCCTTTCGGCAGATGATCCATGCTCATCAGTTCGACAGTTCGAGGCCCCAGGATCCGGACTCCATCCAGCTCGCCACCGTTAAGCAGCATCTGGGCAAATCGGAGATAGTCAGCAGTCGTCGAAACCAGGCCTCCCCCGCCGGAATAAAGGCGATTCTTGCCCGGAGAATAAGATGGGTAGCCCAAGGGAAGTGCAATCAGCTTCCCATCTTCATTGATTCTGTAGCAACTCGTGAACCGTCCGGCCTGATCGTCGGGAACAGAGAAGCCGGTGTCCTTCATTCCCAGCGGTTTGAAGAGTCGTTGCTCGAAAAACTCGGCCAGCGTCTGCCCCGAGATGACCTCGATGATGCGTCCCAGGACATCGATGCCGACACCATAGCGCCAATCGGTCCCCGGATCGAAGTAGAGAGGAAGGGTGGCGAGTTTGTTGACCATCTCTTCGAGGGTGAACTCCGGATTCAGAAGCCGGGCTACCTGGTACTTCTTACTTACGGGATCATCCGACCAACCGTAGCCGAGCCCGGAAGTGTGTCTTGCCAGGTCGCGGATCGTCATTTCCCTGCTGGGTTTGGTGGATTCTTCAGATCCTTCAGGGCGGTAAATCTGGACATCCTTGAGGGCCGGAATGTACTTCGAAACCGGTTCGTCGAGGGTGAATTTTCCCTCCTCGTACAGGATCATCAGGGCAGCGGCAGTTACCGGTTTGCTCATCGAGAAGATCCGGAATATTGAATCCTCCTGAACGGGATTCCCTCTGTCGAGATCGGAGACGCCGAAAGACTCGGAGTAGACCAGCCGGCCATATCGGGCGACAGCTACGGTCATGCCCGGAAAGACTCCTCGCTCGACGTAGTCAGCCATGACCGGCGCAATCCTTTCGAGACGTTCACCCGACATCCCCTGTTGTTCGGGTGTGGATCGGGGTAACCCCTGAGCCCACGGACTCGCGACTTGAAGAGCAAGAGAGATCAAAACCAGACCGAGAAACCGCATACTGACTCCCCTCCGATTGTCCGAAGACAAGAGAATGATGAACGAGTTGACTGTCGGAGGCGATTCTAGGTTGTCCCCCTACTCCTTGCAAGAAGGCATGCTGTCACCTTCTCCAGTTCGATTCCTTATTCGCTAATGCTGCCAAACTGCGAAACCTGAAGATCGCAGATGCTGGGCATATTCGACTTCAATAACCTGAGCGACGCGATAGGGCAATGGGTTGAAGTTCTCGAAGAATTCGGGCATTAACCGCTTGCCATAGCGGCGAACGTACGAGTTGGATCGGTACCCTCTTTTGTGGTTCTGAAACCGATCCGCTGGATCGAGACCGGTCATCCCGACATAGACACAAGGTCTCGAGCCTCTGAATTCAGGGTTTGCTCGAAGGAATTTCCCATGGTTTAAGACCTCGGAGTCGAGAAGGACGACGTAGATGTTGTGCCGTGCTCTTCGCCCTCGCGATCGTGAGCTCAACAGGGCATCGAGGATGGGGTGGGAGGCTCCCGCTGTCTCAATGACCCGTAGGTCCGAAAGATCGACCTCGGCTCTGCCGAGATACTCGAAGAAGACTCGAGCCGATTCCTGGGAAGAATCCTCCAGTACTTCTCCTGTTCCCCAGGAAGGGTGTCTGAGATGAGTGACCCGTTCACCGTCAAGTAGCATGCTGCTGAAGAGCCATTCTAACGGGTGACGGTGCCTTCCGGAACTTAGCCGGGACGGCTGCGGCACGACATACGCCCCGAGACTGTTTCGCAGCTGGGACGGCTGCGTCGCAAACCGAGATCCGAGGGTGTCTCAAGGCTTAAAAGAGGAGTCTGTCAATCCGCTTGCTAACGTCGGTCAGGTAATCCAGTCCGCCCTCGTCGAGTTCGGCGATCACCGTGCCTTCGTAGCCGATTTCATCCAGCGCCTTCTTAACTTCGGGCCAGTTGATGTCGCCGTCACCCAGGTTGACGAACTCGGCGTTGAAGGGGCTGAAGCCCTCGGAGGTCACCTTAAAATCTTTCAGGTGGACCTTCTTAATACGTTTTCCGAGTGTTCGAATCCAGTCCTGCGGATAGCCGAATATCACCACATTGCCGACGTCGAAGTAGGCCTGTACCCAGGGGCTGTTGAAGTCATCGACGTAACGGGCAAATTCCAGTGGACTCAGTAGGAACTTGTTCCAGACTTCTTCCACCGTGATCACCACTCCCAACTCTTCCGCCAGGGGAATCAGTTCCCGAATCTGCTTCTGAGAGCGTTCGTAGGCAGCCCCGTAGGGTGTCTTTTCGTCGATGACCGCCGGAACGAGAAGGACCGCGTCCGCTCCCCACAGTTTTGCGTTCCGCAGTGAGGTCCGCATTCCTTCCATGCTCTTCTCAACTACGGCGGGGTCATCGCTGGAAAGGGGATAGGGCCAGTGAGCCTGGTTCATCACCGAGGTGATGCGGATTCCGGCTTTGTCAGCCGCGGCCTTGAGTCGCTCGGCATCGGCCTGATCCTCATTCGTGTACCCTTCGACAACTTCAAAACCGGCATCGGCAGCCAGTTTGAAGCGATCCTCGTAGGAGAGCCTTTCCGGGAGCATCCCCCAGACAATGCCCTTTGTGAGCTTCGCTGTTGGGGCGGCCGAGGTGGACACAGTACCGGTCGATGAAGCGCAGCCCAGCGCAACAGCGACTCCGACGACCGTGGCGGACGATCTGAGAAACTCACGGCGCGACGATTTACTGCTCATGATCTGGAATCCTTGAATATATCTTGAGCCTGCAACTTGTCCGGATCAGACAGGATGAAATCCATGAAACGTCGGAAAGGAGACCAGCGGCAACGCTGAGAGCAAGTACCATGGTCATTCAGGTCGAGGCAGTGCTTCTCACAGCTTTCGTTGCCAAAGTTAATCGCTGAGGGAACCGGTTCAGGGATCAGATCAACAAACTCCAGCACCGACATTCGAAAGACTGCGCCACAGCCGTCGACCTGGTGTTTGAAATGGTAGTGGTTGATCCGTCCATCGAAAGACTCGATGTTCATACCAACCAGCTCGACTTCAGGACTGTGGATCAGCTGGTTCCTGGCCAGACTCACACCGCATCCTGGGCATTCTTTGAATGTAAGAGTCATGATACCCCCTTGGTTCAAAATATAGGGCAGTTTGCCATCGTTGAAAAGACCCGAAGTCATTGAGAGATGCACCGGAACGCAACCGGCCCGGTTGGGGATGGCTGTTGGCTACTGGTTGTTGGTCGTTGGCTGCAAGCGGTCGCCCGCGACCGTCTGCCGGAACGGGATCGTCGGCCGGAACGTAACCGGCCTCGGAACGCGACCGTCTAGGTTGCGAATGGCTGTTGGCTACTCGTTGTTGGCCGTTGGCTGCAAGCGGGGACGCTTACCTTCCGTGTTCGGGCACCTGACTTCAGGGCGCAAGGGGGCGGAACAGCCCGGCTTCGAGCCAGAGTTGGGCGTGACGGACAAAGAGATCGGATTCGTCGGTCTCTCGGGCAGTCTGGAGGTCTTTACGTGCCTGCTGCTGATCGCCACGGAAGATCGAGTAGATCGCCGATAGATAGTAGGCGTGGACTTTGACATCGAGATCGTTATCCGCTTTGCGCAACCGGTGTACCGGTTCGAATTCAGCAAACCAGCGCTCGGCTTCCTCCTGGCGGCCAGTTCGATGGAGACCGATCGTGCGGAAGAGGCCTTCGCCATCGGTGTCCTGATCGGTTGTCATCGAAGCTTGAATCCAGGCTTCTTCGGCGGCGTCGGGGTTACCCGCCAATTCCTGGGTCAGGCCTTCAAAAAGGAGTAAGCGGCTGCTCTTCAGGGTCGCAAAATCGTCCGAACCGAGACTCTCTGGAGGCCTTCCGGCGCTTGCAATCTGTGCAAGCGCTTCAGAGTAGGAGGAACTCTCGACAAGTTCATACGCCTTCAGGAGATGCAGGGCCCGGAAGAGACGCAGCAGGGAGTAGGACTGGTGCCGGACTCCGAATCGGTGCCCCTGGATGATTTCCAGCGCTGAATCGTAGTCGCCGGCCAGCGCCATAAACTTGATCTGCAATTCGATGAGCTGATCGCTAGCCGGGTTGGCCTTCAGTGAACTCCTGACTGTGGTGAGGGCGTCTTCAGGTCGCCCGCTTCGGGCCAGCAGTCGGGAGACGCCGATCGCTGTCCCAAGGTCTTCGGGCCGGACCTCCGAGGCCTGTCGCAGCATGGTGAGAGCTTGCTCGGTCTTGCCTTCATCCACCAGAGCCCAGCCGAGGTGCTGCAGGGAGGTAAAGTGGGAAGGGTTCTCCTCCACTGCCTCGGTCCAGAGCTGTAGTGCCTCCTCACGATGTGTTCTGTTGTAGAGGAGCATAGCGAGAAGGGAAGCGGCATTTGGATCGTGAGGTTTCAGTCTGAGAGCATTCCGCAGCACGCTCACGGTCTCGTGGCGGAAGGGGAAGATAGCGGTTGGAATCTCTTCCTGAGCAACCTCGTCCAGCAAGGCTCTCCCCTCATCCTCTCTTCCGAGCTTACTCAACGCATAGATCTGGTAATAGGCCGGCAGAAGACCTGACCCCGACGGAGTTTCCAGCACTGCCGCGGCCAGGAGCTTTTCGGCCTCTTCCCATGCGCTCAGGGTCATGTACTCCGTGGCCAGTTCCAGAAAACCCTGTGGGTGGCGCGCCAGTGCCTTTTTCAGAGTTTCCACCTCCGATGCCTCCCAATTCGAAGCAAAAGCTTTCTCAGCGTGTGAGAAGGCGTTGGTAGGATCGATCGAGAGGAGCTCTGAACGGACCTGCGCCGCCACACTTTCCCGGTTCAGCCTCCTGAGTGCCAGAGCCTGGGCCTGTCTAATGGAAAGCTGTTGAGGTCGCTGGCCGGAAGCCGATTCCAACAATTGAAGGGCTCTTTGGAAATCGCCTCTCTCGAGTGCCAGCACGCCGAGGCCATAGTCGCGCTGAAGAAACTTGTCTGAAGAAGGGAGCAACTTGTAGTAGAGCTGCTCGGCCCGATTGTGGTTTCCCCGTTCAGATTCGATGACAGCCAGATAGAAGAGCGCATCACCGTTAAAAGGCTCCCGTTTCAGGGCCTGTTCAAGGTGGGTGACGGCCTTTTCCGGTTCCAGTCTTGTCCAGGCAAGAAGGCCGAGCTGGATATTGGGTCCAATCATCTGGGGATCGCGGTCGATAGCCTCGGCATAGGCCTGTTCCGCTTCGATCAGCCTTCCCAGTTTCTCGAGTGTGATTCCCTTTTGAAACAGCTCTTCGGTCGAGAGGCCATCAGACGGTCCGAACTCACGGGGGATGAACTCCGTCGCGACCTGGGCCTCGGGAGGCGTCCCATCCAGTCGCTGGGTGTGATCAAGCAGCACCGTCGTACTGGACGTGACGGAGATCCGAACCTCAGACGAAGGCTTGTGGTCGCCCAGGTCGATCCTCTTCTCAAGAGCCTTTCCGACGGCCAGATCAAGTGTTTCCCGGCCTTTCTCAATACCGTCAATGGACCAGTTCAACAGAGCCTGCGGGAAATTGCCGGTTGGAGTCAGGTGCAGCGTCGCAGACGCAGGGTCGCCTTCGATCCTGTCGAGTGAGATTGCCAGGTCGCGAGTGGATGTCGTCAGGCCGCCGAGACCTCCGACCCCGAACCAATACTCCGTCCAGCCATCCGATTGGCCGGGGCCGATGAACTCGTAATTTCCATCCCAGACAAAACGTCCGCTCTGGACTTCGATGTAGGGGACTCCCGTGTCGGTGTACTGTTCGATGTGGCGCAGGCCGACCTGTCCAACTCCCCAGGTCCAGGTCTTGATTCCTTTGGCTATGTTGCGGTCAGTGAAGCAGAGTGTCCCTGAGTCGGCTTCGTAGTCGTAGGCCCCCATGAAGTTGTCGTAGATATCCAGGCCGAAGACCCCCAACATGACCTGGTTGTTGCGATACCAGCTCAAATCGACGTCGTTATAGGTGGGCCAGGTCCCGAATTCAGCGCTGTCATGACCGATGGTCTTCGTCATCGGATAGACGAAGCGGGTTCCCTCGGTTGCGGGCAGCCCCGCATTCGTCCAGAGCAAGTAGCGGTTGGGAAGGTGCGTTCGGTTGTGGAGGTGTACTGTCAATTCGATGAAGCTTCGTCCGGGGTGGAGTCGTATCCGTGCCGAGATCTTGTTGCGGAAGAAGTGTTCGATATGGGAGAGGATGATTTCGGCACTCCCATCCTCGTACGAGCGGGATGCCCAATTCCAGGGCTCACCGGGCCAGGTCAGCATATGAGCGTCGTAGGGGCCGTAGACCTCGAGGTTGCCGGCGGGCCAGGCACCTCTCTGGTTGTAGGAACTCGGCTTGACGACACCGGGGTTGTAGAAGAGTTCCCGCTTAGCCGCCTTGTCCCACGCCGACCAGATTCTTCCTCCGAGCTCGGGAAGGAGGACCACTCTCAAGTAATCGTTCTCCAGGGTAATCGACTCGTATTCGATCGGTTCCGGGCTTGAGCTGAGAGACTCGCGGTCAAACGTGGAGTACGGGTAGAGCCCCGGACTGGTCTCTGATCGAAAGATCGGGGCAAGGGTGAGTGAGCGGGCGAAGGTGTAGGTTGGAAGGGTCAACTTCCCTTCGATGATCTGAACGGAACTGGAAGCCGGCGTTTCCTGTCCACCTAAAGCCAGCGTTGTAATGGCGAGTAGCAAAATTAGAGAAAGTGCCCCTGGAATACGTATGCCAACATCTCTCGCGTGTATTTTCATCTTGATCCCTCATGACTCATCCCCATGCTCCAGCGCTGGGTGAGTCAGGTTGCAAGGTTAATGGCTGAGTCAAATGAACTCAATGGGGTGACTTCCCAAACCAAGTCAACTATAAAAGGGGCCATAATGAGTTTTCGACCGGTCGTTCTCTTTCGATCCGCAGCGTTCGCTTTCTTCCTGTTATTGAGCTGTCCGAGTATCCTCGCATTCGCCGAACCGGATGTCTTTGCCACCTTTGAACTCGCTGAAGAGGTGAATCGCCTCGAGCACTCTGAGGGAGTGCAACTGAAGTCGTCGGAGCGATTTCCCGCATTTGGAAAGAACTCTCTCGAAGTCGTCTTTCCCGAAGCTGGGGGAAGGGTAAGGCTCGAGTCGGTTCCTGCTGACTGGCGGTGGCAGGGGTCGCTTCTCTTTTTCGTCTGGAGCGATGAGGAAAACGCGCTTCGGGTAATTCTCCAGGACCAGGAGAGTCATCAGTTCAGCCGGGATTTTGCCCTTCAGCGAGGTGCGAACCATGTTCAGTTGCCTCTTTCCGAAGTGAATGGACTGGAACTGGGGGCGATGGAGGCTGTCGTGTTGGAATCGTCTGCGGCGCAGACCGTATTCCTCGACTATTTTGCCCTTGACCGGTTTCATCCAGTACTCGTGGAACGGGGGCGTTGGGATGTCAACTATTCAAATCAGGTAGTCACCGATCATTTTCCCTGGGGCAGGGAACTGAAGACGGGGACGATTCGAGCGTTTGCGATTGCCGATGTGGCCAATGGCCGTGGTGTAATTGAACTGGCTCAGCGCTTGGAGTTGACACCGAAAGCTGTGACCCTCGGGCGCTCGCCGGGTATCAACAAGTGGGGCTTTGGTGATTTCTACGAACAGCGCAGCGGCGGTGGAGAGTTCTGGGCTGACCCCTATAGCTTGATTCATACCTATATCGCCAGTGACCTGTTATATGGTCCCGATTACGACGTGATCCTCTGGCCGGGGCTGCATCCCTGGGAAAGCTTTCCAGGAGAGATTCGCGATGAGATCCGGCGGCGTGTCGAGAACGGAGCCGGTCTCGTCTTTTTCTATCCCGTGACGCAGGACTCGGAAGCCGGAGGGCTCCGCGACCTCTCTCCGTTAGTGATCGAGAAGGCCCTTGGGGGAGAGTTTGGCATGACTACGCCGGTCCTGGATGAGAGCCGGTGGGCAGCCGGCAAGGATCACTACATCACCCGTGGGATTCCCTTCGAGGCCTTCCCGTGGGGCCAGATCGGGGTTGTCGAATCGGACGTCCAGGGTGAGATCCTGCTGAAGACCGAGGAGGGGACTCCCGTATTGGCCACGCGACAGGTGGGAAAAGGCCGGGTCGTCGCCTTCGCGTATCCGGAGAAGGGGATGATCCCTCAGATCGATAAGGTTTTTGAAACCGGTCTGCACTACCCCTATCACGAGTACATGTGGTCGCTGGTGGCCCGGTCTGTGGTTTGGGCGGCCAGTCGAGAACCCGTGGAAGCGATCGTTCAAGTCGAGCAGAACGGTGATGAGGTTGTGGTCGAATTTTCCGGGGTGACGGACGGGGCAACCGTGGAAGCAACTGTTGGAAGTGACTTTGGCGAGCGGGAGGCCCAGCTTTCGATTCAGGTTCCCGCAGGTGCTGAGAGAGTGAACCTGGCAGTCCCCAAGGATCTCGGGAAGGGGCGTCACTTTGTCAACCTCCGGCTTATCCGAGATGGTGCGACCCTCGACTGGGCCGGTGCCGAGGTGAACCTGGAGTCTGATGTCAGAATCGCCGGCATCGAGGAGATCCCTGAGCAGATCCAGGTCGGAGAACGGGTCAGCGGGAAGCTGCGGCTGTCTGCGAGCCGGTCAACCGAAGCAGAGGTGACCGTTCGGTTGTATGACAACTACGACCGGCTGGTCGACCAGAATATCCAGGAGGTCCAGGTCGATGAGGAGACAGCACTTACCATCTCGCTGAATTCAACCGGTGCCCTGTCCCATATCGCTCGGATCGACTGTGAGGTGAAGGTTGGGGGGCGCCGAAGTGATCGAAAGACTTCGGAAATTTTTGTCATCCAGCCGAGGAAGTGGGATGACTACGATATCGTCATGTACCGGTTCGGACCCGATCCGATTCCCGGGATCTGGCCTGCGATCGATCAGCAGATGCGGCGTCTGCACGTGACGACCCTGTCCTCTTATTCGCTGAGTCACAGCAAACATGCCAACTACAACATCCAGGCCCAGACACGGATCAGCGGCCAGGAATCGCCGGATGGGCCGGCACGTAACTACTACGTGGCGATGAAGAAGGAGTATGCGAACAGTCGGAACAAGCGGGGTTTGGTCCGAGAATTCTGTATGAACGATCCCGCCTACCATGAGTTGGTGAAGAAGGAAATCCGGGAGAAAGCAGGGGAATGGGCCCCGTTATCGCCGCTGTCTTACTACGTCTACGAGGAACCGTCCCTGACCTGTTATGCCGACGATCTCGACCTCTGTTTCTCGGATCACTGCATGACCAAGATGAGGGGGTGGCTGAAGGCTGAATACAACGGGCTCGATGAGTTGAATCGTCGTTGGGGGACAGACTTCGAACGGTGGGACGACGTCATGCCCGATGACACATACGAAGCTCAGGCCCGGGGGAATTATGCCTCCTGGACAGATCACCGCACCTTCATGGAAAAGACCTATGCGGGCTTCTTTGCCTTTGTCCTGGATGAACTGCGGAAGATTGACCCGGAGGGAATGCTCCTGAATTCGGGAACCCAGGTGTCAGGGGCCCACAACGGGTGTGACTACAGTCAGATCAATAACTACACACGGCATTTGAATGCCTATGAGGGTGGAAACCAGCTCGACTTCCATCGCTCCTTCAATCCCGACATCAAAATGTCGAGTGGGGCTGGGTATGGAGTGCTGGGGAAGAATGTCTTCTACGACTTCTACAGCAACCTGTTCAAGGGAAGCAACGGTGGGGCCTACATCTTCTGGCAATACTCAACGCTCGATCCCGATCTGTCAATGAGCCAGAGCGGACTGGACATGGAAGAAGGGTTTGGCGAGCTGCGAGGGCGAGGAATTGGGAAACTTGTCGGTCTTGCCCAACCTGACAACCATGGGATTGCTGTCCACTATTCCTATCCCAGCATTCATGCGGCCTGGATCGTTGACGGTACGATCGAAGAGAGAGTCGTCTATCGAGCCAGTAGTAAAACCTTGCGGGCCTTCAATGACAACCGGGATGGATGGGTGAAGATTCTCAAGGATTCAGGACTGCAGTTCGATTTTATCTCCTATGGCGACGTCGAGCAGGGCAAGCTGATCTCCAAAGGCTACAACACTCTGGTTCTGCCGATGAGTCTCGCGTTGAGCGACGAAGAGATTGTGGCGATAAGAGAGTTCGTTTCGCAGGGTGGAACGGTCATCGCAGACGCTTTGCCCGGTGTGATGGATGAACACTCGGTGTTCCGGTCCGATCGGCAGATTAAACAGTTGCTGGGCATCGAAGCGAGACCGGTGTCAACCGAGACAGTCGTGGCGATGGAAGGAGAGCCTGCGGTGGAGCTCAGAGGCGCGGAGGCACTGGCTCAGGCTGGAAAGAAGCCCATTCTTCTCAGGCACCGGGTAGGAGAGGGGCAGGCCTTTCTTCTGAACTTCTTCCTGGACGGATATCCGGAGGACAAACTCGAAGGGCGGGAGCGGCCTGCCCTGGAACGGATGAAGATTGTCCTGGATGCAGCGGGGATTGGCCCGAAGGTCAACCTGAGGACCGTCGAGGATGAACCGGTAGCTGGCTGTGCCCGTTACCTGTTCGACCAGGGGACTACTCAACTTTACGGGCTGGTACCAGATAAAGAGCGCCAGGGATCCCCGCAAGTTCGGATCGGGTTGGAGACAGGCAAGACCATCTACGATGTGCGCCGTAGTCGATACCTTACGACCGCTGACTCGTTCACAGTCGAGATTGAGCCGGCAGTACCGGAGCTCTTTGCCTTTGTTGACGGCAGGGTCGAGGAGATTCAGTTGGAATCGCCTGACGCTGCGCAGCTGGGAGAGGAAGTGACTGTGAGTCTTCGAGTCCTGGGTATTGACCAGTACCGTTCGGTTGGGACGGCTGTAGTTGTCGACCCTCGAGGGAGGGAGATCCCGCTTTACGGCGGAAACCTGGACATCGTCGACGGGACAGGCCGGCTCTCGTTTCGGACCGCTCTGAACGATCCTGCCGGGTCCTGGACAATTCGAGTCAAGGATACGGTTTCAGGTGTCGAAGGCGTGACGAGCATCTCAGTCTCAAACTGACACCCCCTGGAGTGCGGTGGCCCCAGCCACCGCCCTTCTCACGGAAGCCCATCCCCTGGCAGGGAGTCAAGTTCCCTAACGAGCCAGTCTGGTGGTAGTGGAGGTCTTTTAGAAGCAACTTGACGGAACTGAAGTTCCTTAAGGAAGGCGGAACAGAAGTTTCGCACTCCAGGGAGCTTTCATTGTATTGGGCGAGTACAATGCTTCTTTATGAGACTCTCGGGCCTTCATCTGCTGTTGACCTTACGCTGTATCTACGAGTGTGATCACTGCTTTGTCTGGGGAAGTCCCCAGAAGTCGGCAACAATGACGCTGGAAATGATCCGCAAGATCATCCGGCAGGGAAAGGAACTCGACGGTTGCCGCTGGATCTACTTCGAAGGAGGGGAGCCCTTCCTCTACTATGCTGCTCTGGTCGAGG
Organism: Acidobacteriota bacterium; assembly: GCA_020350445.1. Taxonomy (GTDB): domain Bacteria; phylum Acidobacteriota; class UBA6911; order RPQK01; family JAPXNP01. The sequence goes on from CP070717.1 coordinate 4,948,091, forward strand.
GTGTTCGAGAGGCCGCGGCAGCAGGATTCCAGGTGGGTGTCGTCTCGAACGGCTACTGGGCAACAAGTCTGGAAGATGCGAGGGAAAGCCTTCGGCCATTCGAGGGCCTTGTCGAGGATCTCACCGTATCGAGTGACCTGTTTCACGGCAGCCAGATGGTGAGCCCTCAGTCCCGGTTTGTCCGGCAGGCCTGTGAGGAGCTGAAAGTTCCGTTCAATATGATCTCCGTCTGTTCGCCGCTCGACCCTCAGGAGCCTGATACCTGTGGAGAAGGTATAGATCCTTCGACTGTGCGGTTTCGGGGAAGGGCCGCTGAGAAACTGGTTTCCATGGACAAGGGCGAGGAGTCCGAACAGTATCGGGAGTGCCCCTATGAAGAGTTGGGCCAGCCCGATCGTGTTCATATCGACCCGTATGGGAACCTCCATGTGTGCCAGGGGATCGTGATCGGCAATCTGCTCGAGAAGCCCCTGGCTGAAATCTCGGGGGAGTATGATCCGGCAAAGCACCCCATCGTTGGGCCCGTGCTTGAAGGTGGCCCCCATGAATTGGCCAGACGATCAGGTCTCACATCCGAAGGCAGATTCAACGATGCCTGCCATCTCTGCTATCAGACCCGCAAACAGCTGCTGAGCCGTCATCCCAGAGAACTCGGTCCGTCGGAAATGTACGGACTCTGACCCCACCGGAACGTAACCGTCTCGGTTGTGGATGGTTGTTGGCTGATGGTTGTTGGCTGCTGGCGCCGGAACGTAACCGGCTCGGTGGTGGATGGTCGTTGGCTGCTGGTTGTTAGCTGTTGGCACCGGAACGTAACCGTCCCGGTCGTGGATGGTTGTTGGCTGCTGGCACCGGAACGTAACCGTCCCGGTTGCGATGGGGGGTTGGCAAGCGGGGACGCTTACCTTCCGGGCGGTGGGATGATGGGAGACAATGATTGGATGCATCTGTGTATGAGGCGCCTGTTGCTCTGCTCTTTTCTGTTCATTCTTTGCTGCCTGCAGGCTTCAGCCGACGTGGTGCAGGTGCTGGATCTCAGCGAAATCGATTCAGAGCCGAAGGCGCTCGATCTCGAGGCGGACGGCTCGGGTGTCTACACCTGGCGGCTGCCCTCCGATCCTTCCAGGTTGATCCTTCCCATCGCGGCTGGAATCGTCGTCGAGACTTCCGATCGTTCGATGATGAGATGGCTCCGGGAACAGGGGCCCTGGACGCTGAGCCAACTGCCCGTTCTGGGGGCGGTCTACGGAAACCGAATGCTGACGGTGATCGTTCCCTGGCCGCATTATGCAGAGCTGTCAATCGCGGAGCCGATCGAAATCCGTTACCGTTTTCCGAAAGGTCGTGAGGGAGCAACGCCGTCGGGTATTGTGGCTCGAGTCGATGTTTCGGAAGACCCTCTAGAGGTCGCCCGTGTCTTCCGTCGCTGGCGCCGTTCAGCTGAGGACCTCGGAGCTATCCCCGCCGTCCGGAACCTTGAGAAGAAGAGGGAGGCGCTGCCGGAGGTCGCGCGGCTGTTTGGTGCCCCCCACTTCTATTTGTGGGGGCCTGCCCTGTTCAGTCGACATGATGTTCGAGAAGGGAAGTGGACCGAGTTTGCCCGGCGCTTAAGGGACTCGGAACCGGAAAGCTTCGGAGGGGCAATCGTGTCCCGCTTTTCGAACACGCAGAGAGAAGCGTTGGATCAACTGGCGGAGTCGGAATGGCCTACCCGATACTTGACGGTCCTGGTCGCGGGCGCTATGGATACGGCGTTGGCTGAGAGCGTTCGCAAGCCCGAAATCCCGCGGGCATCGCGCGGGAGGGCAGTAGCTGAGAACTGTGAAGGGTTGGCATCGGAGTTTCCCGGGCTTTTGAATCCACCTCGAAGCTGGGGTGACGGGCTCTCGATTCCCATGCTCGAAGCGCTGAAGGAAGGTGGAGTCGAGAGGGCTCTGCTCGTTCTGAGTGATCTGTATCAGGCATCGCCGCGGCCAGATGTTGCCGACCTGGCCGGCCAGATGGGCTTTCTCCTCGGTCCTTACGATTCATACCACTCGGTCCATTCCCCAGAAGCTGATCCCGATGCGACATGGGAAACGGCCCAGTTCGATCGTCAGGCCTATGTTGATGGAAGGGTGCTCAATCAGGATGGGACAGGACATTCAGGGTTCCGGGGAAGGGGGTACCACTTCTCGCCCCTTGCGGCCTGGCCCTACGTCAGGGAACGAGTCGACCGGATTGCGGATGCCGTGGGGTATTCAACCTGGTTCGTCGACTGTGATGCAACTGCTGAGTGTTTTGATGATTTCAGCCCCGGGCGTCAGGCGACACGGGTCGATGATATCAATGCCCGCCGGCAGCGCCTCGAGTGGCTCGAGACTACGAGGGGAATGGTTGTCGGCAGCGAAGAGGGGTCGGTGCTGTTCTCCGATTTAATCCACTACGGACATGGGGTTCAAACACCTTACCTGGGACATCTCGATCCCCAGTTTCGAGATCGGAAGAGCCCCTACTTTCTTGGTGGGTACTGGCCGCCGGACCAGCCTGCCCAATCGTTTCAACCGGTTCCCGTCGTTCCATCCCTACGTTCTCCCTTCTTCGATCCACGTGTTCGAATTCCGCTCTACCGAGCAGCGATCGGAGACGAGATAGTCGCGACCCATCACTGGAGTTTCGATTCGCTCAAGTTCAGTGATGTCGCCGTGATTCGAGAGTTGATGGAAATCCTCTACATGGTGCCTCCGATGTACCACCTGAATCGGGGAGTCTGGCCGGAAAGAAGGGGTAGTATCCGCAAGCATCTGGAATTTTGGGGACCGCTTCATGAACGCCTGGCGACGGCAGTGCTCGAGCGGTTTGACTGGTTGACCGGGGACCGGCTGGTCCAGAGGGCGTCTTATCGTTCGGCCGAAGGGATGGTAACGTTTACGGCGAACTTCGATACCCGGGTCCGCGAAGGGTTTCCCCCACAATCCGTTTCAGTCTCTGGGGACATCCGCTTTCAGGACGACATCTATCGGGCCGCGGGGCAGTGAGGGGCACCTTGGGTGCTCCTGTAGACTCGAGTCCTGGCGCGAGATACCATTCTTGCTACTTTGGGGTTCAAAAGAAGAGGAGTTCATCATGACTTCAGATCTGACTCGAAAGAAATGTGTTCCCTGTGAAGGTGGCATCCCGGCGTTGAACGGGGAGGAAATCCGCACATACCAGGACCGGATTTCGTCGGTTTGGACTGTTGAGGAGGACCATCACCTCAGGGCCAGGTTCAGTTTCAGAGACTTCGCCCAGGCTCTCAGTTTCACGAATCAGGTGGGCGCGCTAGCAGAGGTGGAAGGACATCATCCCGACATCTACCTGTCCTGGGGGCTTGTCGAAATCAAGTTGTGGACCCACGCCGTCGATGGGTTGACCGAGAATGACTTCATTCTCGCCGCTAAGATCGATCAGCTTTGAAGACTGTAGGACCGCACGGGAAAAAGGGTTCCCATATTGCCAGGTAGCGATCAAAGAAAGGGAGTTTGCTGAGATGAAGCCGAAAATGGGATTCCTCCTGCTGGCGTTCATGTTGTCGTTTTCAGGGGGGCGTGCCTCGGGTGATGAAGTCGAGGTCGAAAGCGGACCACTCAAGGGAGTGGCCAGCGATGGTGTGATCGCATTCAAGGGGATTCCCTATGCTGCTCCACCCGTAGGGGAGTTGCGCTGGCGCCCGCCCCAGCCGGTGGAGGGATGGGAGAAGCTGCGTTCGGCTGCTGAGTTTGGACCGGACTGTATGCAGTTGCCCTTCCCGGGCGATGCGGCACCGCTCGGCATTGAACCTGCCGAGGACTGCCTATACGCAAATGTCTGGATTCCCGAGGTGGAGAGTGCCGGGAAACGTCCCGTCATGGTCTGGATCTATGGCGGAGGCTTCGTGAATGGCGGCAGTTCGCCTGACGTCTATGATGGGTCTCAGTTTGCCAGGCGAGGCGTTGTCTTAGTGAGCTTCAACTACCGTTTGGGCCGGTTTGGATTCTTTGCCCATCCGGCGCTGACTCATGAGGCCGGATCGGAACCCGTTGGCAACTATGCTTATCTCGACCAGGTTGCCGCCTTGAAATGGGTTCAGCGCAACATTTCCGCATTCGGTGGTGATCCTGACAATGTCACCCTCTTCGGTGAGTCGGCGGGCGGAGGCTCCGTCCTGGCAATGATGACTTCACCGATGGCCAAGGGGCTGTTCCACAAGGCGATCGTGCAGTCGGGCGGGGGCCGTGAGGGTGTTTTCCCACCGCGCTATGTCGATCGCGAAGGCCCTACGGGTAACGCTTCAGGGGAATCGGTCGGTGTAGCTTTTGCGGAAAAGGCGGGAGTCAGTGGAACTGGGCCCGAGGCGCTGAAGGAACTGCGGGCGCTTCCGGCTGAGCAGATTGTGGCGGGATTGAATATGGCGACCATGATGACGCCCACCTACGCCGGTCCGATGATTGACGGTCAGGTCGTGGTCGGAACTCCGATAGAGGTTCTTTCAAAAGATCCGAGTTTTGCGATGCCGTTGATCATTGGCGCTACGAATAACGACATCGGCTTTCCGCTGGGCCGGACGATGGAAGCGATCGTCGCCCCCTTCGGAGCGGATGCCGAGAAAGCCCGTGCGCTGTACGATCCTGAGAACACCGGCAACGTCTTCCTTGTGGGTTCCCGGATTACAGCCGATGCATGGATGGTCGAACCTGCGCGGTTCTTTGCGCGTAGGATAGTTGAACTGGGGCAGCCGGCCTATGAGTTTCGGTTCTCATACGTCGCTGAATCGATGCGTGAGAAGTGGAAAGGGGCGCCTCATGCTACTGAAATCCCATTCGTCTTTGACACGGTTCGAGCCCGCTATGGTGATGACCTGAAACAGGCTGACAAGACGACTGCCGAAGCCGCGAATGCCTATTGGGTCAACTTCGCGAGAACAGGAAACCCCAACGGTGAAGGGCTGCCCGCATGGCCTCGCTACTCTCGAGCCGAGGATATCCTTCTCGATTTCGCCGAGGCCGGTCCGGTTGCGATCAAAGACCCTTGGCGGGAGCGCCTTGATCTAACTGAAAGGCGGGCGGTGCCGCTGGGGCAGGCCGAGTGAAGAAAGCCTGGCCTTAGTCCAGCTGGATATTCAGCCCGAAGGTCGCTTTCATTTCGCTGACCCAGGCTTTGTCGTCGAGGCCTCCACTGGCAATCCAGTCTTTATCGGAAATCCCGTTTCGCCAGGCGATTAGAGGGGCCGCATCGGGGCCTGCCGGGTAGCGGAACTGGTCGGCGCCGTTCTGGAGGATTTCCTCGATCTTCTCCGCAACAACGAATGGGGAGACCGGGTTCTCGAGAGAAGCCTCGAACAGGGCCTTCATCCTCCTAGCGTGGGGGTAGTGGGTCGGGGTCTCTGGCTCCGCCGCCTTTCCGAAGATGGGCGTGGCGATCACTCCGGGTTCGACTACTGCGACACGAACCCCGAATTGAACCACTTCGGCGGCAAGCGCCTCACTGGCCGCTTCGAGAGCAAACTTGGATGCTGCATAGATCCCGTGAGCCGGACTGGCCAATCGCCCAGCTACCGAGGTGATATTGATGATTGTTCCTTCTCGGCGCTCCCTCATCGATGGAAGGGCCGCTTGAATGCAGCGGAGTGCTCCAAGATAGTTAGTCTCCATCACCGCCTGTACCTGATCGAGCGGCGCTTCCTCGATCGGCCCGACATGACCGATCCCCGCATTGTTGATCAGAACATCGACCGGTCCTGCCTTCAGAAATGCTTCCGAGACAGATTCAGCACTGTTGACGTCTAGCGGTAGAATCCTGATGCCCAGATCCTCTTCTTTTGAGATCTGGGCGAGTTCCGGATACCCGTCCGGATTCCTCATCGTAGCGATGACGCTGTAGCCTTTTCTTGCCAGATGAATTGCTGTTGCCTGTCCGATACCAGTACTGGTTCCTGTGATTAAGACGGTTGCCATTGGTCCTCCTTCGATTTGACTGTCCTGGAGAGATTCGGTCGGAATGTCAGCTTCAGGTTCGAAGCTGATCCAGGAATCCTGTTGGCGCCAGTTTAGCGAATCCAATCGGGACTATTCAAACGGGGGGCAAGCGAGCTGAGGAAACTCTGGCTATTGAGGATGGTCCTTTTCCGCTCTAGACTGAAGGGGCGCTGGCCCAGCAATCGCGAGTCAGATGAGAGAGGAGGTCTATGCAGGCGAAGATTCTTTCGGCCCAAGAGGCTGTCCGGTTGATCCCCAGTGGAGCAACGGTGTGTATTGGCGGAGGCGGAGCCGGTCATGCTGTTCCCGACCGAATCATGCAGGCGTTAGGGGAGGTATTCGCAGAAGCGGGTTCCCCCGGAAACCTGACAGTCATTCATCCTTGTGGGATTGGTGATGCTGCCGATCGCGGATTGAGCCACCTGGCTCGGCCGGGATTGATCAAGCGGGCGGTCGGGGGATTCTGGGGGAATTCCCTGAAGATGGTTGAACTCGCCCGCACCGGCCAGATCGAAGCGTACAATTTTCCCCAGGGAGTCCTCAGCCACCTGACTCGCGCCGTAGCATCCGGGGCTCCCGGCGTGATCACTCGAACCGGACTCCATACGTTCGTGGATCCGCGAGTGGAGGGGGGAAAACTCAATCAGGAGGCGACGGAAGACCTTGTCAAGCTCATTGAGATCGAGGGAAATGAGTACCTGTTCTTCCCCTCGCCCCGGATCGATGTCGGGCTCATTCGCGGTTCTTCTATCGACTGCGAGGGCAATCTCTCCATGGAAGAGGAAGTGGGTAAGTTTGCCATGCTCTCTATCGCCCAGGCCGTCAAACGGAATCGGGGGTTGGTAATCGCCCAGGTGAAGCGAGTCCGGGAGCAGGAGCATACCCCGGCTTACCAGGTGCACGTCCCAGCGGTCTTTATCGATGCTGTCATCGTTGAACCCGATCAGGGAATGACTTTTCTCAGTCCGTGGGAGCCGGCTTTGATCCGGCGCGATGCCGATTTCGAACCGGAGAGCCTGACCTTGACCGGGATTCCCCGAACGGTCGCGAAGCGGGCCGCCGAGGAACTGAGTCCCGGAGACTTTGTGAACGTGGGTTTCGGTATGGCCGACGGTGTGCCGATCGTTGCTCAGCAGGAAGGGGTCATCGATTCGCTTATCTTCATGATCGAGCAGGGAGCTGTCGGCGGAATCCCGACGACGGGACTGAACTTCGGCGCCATGTATCAACCCTTGGGGATCCTGGACGATGGTTACCAGTTTGACTACTTCCATGGCGGGGGACTCGATATCGCCTTCCTGGGTTTTGCCCAGATCGATCGAGAGGGGAATGTCAACTCGAGCAAATTTGGATCCCACATCACCGGCTGCGGCGGGTTTATAGATATCTCCCAGAACGCCAGGAAGGTCGTCTTCTGTGGCTCATTTGCAGTGAAGGGAGAGGTGATCATGCATGGAGATCGCATCGAGGTCACTGACCCGGGGAAAAAGAGGAAGTTCATTCAGAACGTCGAGCAGATCACTTTCAGTGGGAAGTACGCTCTCGAGCGGGGGCAGGAAGTCCTCTATGTCACAGAACGGGCTGTCTTCCGATTGATCCCGGGAGGCTTACGTCTGGAGGAGATCGCCCCGGGGGTTGACCTGGAGAGGGATATCCTGGCGATGATGGACTTTGTACCCGAGATTGCCGATGATCTGAAGCCGATGAGTCCGGGGTTCTTCTCCGATCAACCCCTGCAGTTACGGGACCGGTTCAAATCACGCGGGACTGAGAGGGGAGATCATGGCTGATACGGTTCTGATCGAAAGACGAGGCTCGACCTGGACACTGACCCTGAATCGGCCTGAGAAGTTGAACTGTATCAACTGGGAGATGATGAAAGAACTTTCCCGAGCCGTCACGGAGGCAGAAGAAGATCCCGATCTCAGGCTGCTGGTTCTTCGCGGAGCCGGGGAGCGGTCGTTTTCAACCGGGGGAGACCTTAAAGAGTTTCGCAATCTGGATTCGCCTGGGGCTGTGCGATGGATTCGCCTTGGTCAGCAGCTCTTCGACGGTCTGGCCGCTCTTCCCGTGGTTACCCTTGCGGTGATCGATGGCTTTGCCTTCGGAGGCGGGCTCGAACTGGCCCTGGCCTGCGATTTTCGTCTGGCGACCCCGGCGGCCTCCTTTTCGGCTCCGGAACTTCAACTTGGCTGGCCTCCCGGATGGGGTGCGCTCAGCCGCCTGACCCGGGTTGTTGGGGAATCGAAGGCACGGGAGATGATCTTTCTCGGTGAACGTATCGACGGGCGATCGGCGCTGGAGTCCGGCCTGGTGAACTGGCTTTGCGAAGAGAACGACGTCGAGGGGCTCTTGAAATCAGTCGAGGAGAAGGCAGCGAAGCTCGATCCTTCCCTGATTGCGTTCAGCCGATCCGCATTGGCGAGCCGCTCCGATTCCTCCTCGGGGACACAGGTCGATTTCGATGTCATAGCGACCCTCTATTCCAAGTCGAAGTCTCAGTCTGATTGAAGCTTCCTGCCGGTGAGAGTGGGCTGCTCTGCCGAGGTGTAGTGTGTTCTCCGGTTCCCCCTGTCGTATCAGCCGTCCCGATCGACTTGAACCCATTAGCAGGTGCCGTGGAGAGCCTGAAGAGGCCATTGTTCGTTGACAGAAGAGATAATATAAAGAGATACTTGTCAACAGCTATTCTGGTGGTCATCTGGGGCCTTTTTCATCCTGGATTTCTTCTGATCAACGGTATTTCGGTTAGGTAGGCAACACATGATTGGACAGACGATTTCACATTACCGGGTTACTGCCAAGATAGGTGAAGGCGGTATGGGCGAAGTTTATCGGGCGACTGATTCGAAACTGAATCGTGAGGTCGCTCTGAAGGTGTTGCCTCCCCAGTTTGCCCAGGATGGCCAGCGAATGGCCCGGTTTGCCCGCGAAGCCCAGGTGCTGGCTTCGCTTAATCACCCCAACATCGCTGCGATCTACGGTCTCGAGGAGATGACCGGCTCGGCCTCTTCAGGTTCCTCGAATTCAGACTCCGCTAGCGGTGCACAGCAGGGAATCCCCAGCACTCAGGATCCAACACCGAGCACCCACTCCAAATGTCTGGTCTTGGAACTCGTCGAGGGCCCTACTCTCGAGGAGCGAATCGCCTCCGGACCACTACCCCTGGAGCAGGCCCTGAGAATTGCGATTCAGATCATCGAAGCGCTGGAATGTGCTCACGAGAAGGGGATTATCCACCGCGATCTCAAGCCGGCAAACGTGAAGTTGACACCGGCCGGCACGGTCAAGGTCCTGGATTTCGGGTTGGCCAAGGCTTTGGAGGGAGACGTGGCGGAGAGTCCGGACGCCTCTAATTCGCCGACCTTGACGATGGCAGCGACCCAGGCGGGAATCATCATGGGTACGGCGGCGTACATGTCGCCGGAACAGGCCAGTGCCGGAAGTGCGGACCGCCGCTCCGACATCTGGTCATTTGGTGTCATTCTCTTCGAGTTGCTTTCGGGAAAGCAGTTGTTTTCTGGCCAGACCGTTTCGCACACCTTGGCTGAGGTCCTCAAGACAGAGCCGAACTGGGGCGAATTGTCGGACGATGTCCCGAGTAAGATTCGACACTTGCTGGGGCGATGTCTGCGCAAAGATCCGAGAAAGCGGCTCCAGGCAATCGGTGATGCCCGAATCGAGATCGAAGAATTCCTTGAAAACCCTGTCGAGGATATCCAGCCGCAAACCGAAGTGGCGAACCCCCGCGGCCGCTGGAAGTGGCTGCTTCCCATTGCAGCGATACTCGCTTTCGTTTCGTTTGGCCTTGGCTGGGTGCTCGACAGCCCCTGGGCAGCGTCGCCGGAGCCGATTCGATTGAGCGTCGAATTGACGGGAGGGGGTTTGATGACGGATTACGGAACTTCCTCAGTAATCTCCCCTGACGGAAACCGGATCGTTTACGTGGAAGGCGTTTGGCCGAACACCGAGCTCTATGTCCGGGAACTCGACCAGTTCGATCCAAAACCTCTCCCTGGGACGGAAGGAGGCTACCAGCCCTTCTTTTCTCCCGATGGGGAATGGATCGGATTCGTAACCCGTACGGCTCTGAAGAAGGTCCCGGTCATAGGCGGTGCTTCGATGACGCTCTGCGACCTGCTCCGGAGTCGGGGTGCGACCTGGAGCCGGGATGGCCGGATCATCTTTGCCGCAGGTCCCAACTCTGGTCTCTCCTGGATTCCCGAGGCCGGAGGTGAACCCCAGCCTCTCACCGAACTCGACGAGGAGAAGGGCGAATACACTCACCGGTGGCCGCAAATACTGCCGGGAGAGCGGTTTGTCCTCTTCACTACCCATACCGGATCAAGCAACTTCGATGATGCTTCAATCGAGTTTATGGACCTGGAGAGCGGTGAACGAAAGGTGGTTCATCGCGGCGGCAGTCAAGGCCAATACCTGACGAGTGGGCATCTCGTCTATGTCAGGCAGGGGACACTTTTCGCTTCAGCCTTTGACTTGGACGCAATGACAGTCACGGGAATCCCGGCTCCCGTTCTCGAAGGTGTTTCTGCCAATCCTCAGCAACATGGCAGCGCCCAGTTCAGCGTCTCCGATGAAGGCGAGATCATCTACTTGAGCGGGCCGTCAGGGACAAGTCAGGTCGGTCTATTCTCCGCCGATCTCGCTGGTAATCAGACCGCACTTTCTAATCAGACAGGGATCTACTATGACCCCGCCTACTCCCCTGATGGCAAGAAGGTTGCTCTTGCCAGCGAGACACAGGGGAATGTTGATATCTGGGTTCTTGATGTTGAGCGAGACAGTTATACCCGGTTGACATTTGACTCGCGAAGAGAAAGGTACCCCGTCTGGACACCTGACGGAAAGGAGATCATCTTTGCCCAGGACAATGGTCAGACCGATGCGCTGTTGATCCGTTCAGCCGACGGGTCGGGAGAGATCAGGAACTTGATAGACGAGGAGGCAGATCAATACCCAGGCGATATCTCCCCGGACGGTAAGTTCCTTCTGGTCGGTGTGATTCGGAACGGGGTTGAGGGCGATGACAATGCGGGGGACATCGTCGTGCTGAACATCGACTCGGGGGAGATGGTCGACCTTGTTGCCGGCCCCTTCGCAGAGTTTAGTCCCTCCTTCTCCCCGGATGGTCGCTGGGTGGCTTACTCTTCGATTGAATCGGGAAGACCTGAGGTCTACGTGCAGAGGTTTGAAGGGGCAGGACGGTGGCAGGTATCGACCTTGGGAGGCCTTTACCCCAAATGGTCACCTGATGGGAAGGCAATCTATTACGGCTTTCAAGGTTCTCTCTACAAGGCCGAGATCACTGCCCGAGAATCCTCACTGGAAATCGGGAATCCCACGATGGTTAACGACACCGGAGTCATTCTCGATTTTGACCCCCATCCTTCGGGAGAGACAATTCTGTTCCGCCGCTACGGTGGGGTAGACGGTACCTCCGCACAGACCCATGGGCGGATGATCTTTAACTGGTTCAATGATCTGAAACGCATTGTTCCGACAGATTGAATCGTAAAGAGTTAACTCGTATACTCGCTGTCTCCTAGCTGTTTCCTGTGCCGCTCAGACCAGACCAGCCAGAGGCGACTTGTGTTATGTTCAAAGCCGCATCATTCTCTGATGCGCTCTGGGTGACCCATTATTCCCACAGAAAAGCTAGTGTGAAGGATCGGGTTGAGCTTGATCTAATATGGACGGAAGTAATGCAATCGGTTGAGTATCGTGAGGGACAACGTTGGATCAGCGAATCTGAGCCTGAACTCGGGTTGGGAACCCTGGTTCGAAGTAGCAGTGCCCGTGTGAGTATCCTGTTTACTGCTGTCGGTGAACTTCGCGAGTACTCATTGGCCCATGCTCCGATAAAGAGGGTCCGCTTCAGGGAAGGCGACACGGTTAAGGGCAAGGATGAGAAGGTCTTAACCGTTGAAAGCGTGCATGAAGTCGATGGCCTGATTACCTATCGTGGAAAGGATTGGGAGTTACCTGAAGCTCATCTCAGTGACAAGGCGAGTTTCGATCGTCCACAGGACCGGCTCTTCAGGGGCAAGGTCGATACCGAAGCCGATTATCGGTTGCGTCAGCAGACGCTGATTCACCGGCATGACAGGCGCAAGTCCCCAGTGAGAGGGTTCCTGGGCGGACGGATCGATCTGATCCCCCATCAGCTGTACATTGCCAGCGAAGTCAGTTCCCGGCAGGCTCCTCGGGTCCTTCTTTCAGACGAAGTCGGCTTGGGCAAGACGATCGAGGCTAGCTTAATCCTGCATCGCCTGCTGCTCAGTGAGCGGGTCAGACGTGTTCTCGTCCTCGTGCCGGAATCGCTGGTCCATCAGTGGTTTGTTGAAATGTTTCGCCGCTTCAACATCAAGATGAGCATCTTTGACGAGGAGCGGTGCGCGGCAATCGAGCAAGGGGATCCCGAGGCCAATCCATTCCTGGATGATCAGTTGATCCTGTGCAGTCTGGACTTTTTATCTTCATCGCCGGCGAGAAGCCAGCAGGCCGTTCAGGCGGGATGGGACTTGCTGATCGTCGACGAAGCGCACCACCTGGAATGGAGCCCTGAAATCAGCAGTCCCGAATACGAGCTGGTCGAGACACTCAGCCGGAGAGCCGAAGGGTTGCTGCTTTTGACTGCGACGCCTGAGCAGTTGGGTGAAGAGAGTCATTTCGCCCGGCTTCGACTTCTGGACCCCGAACGGTACTCCGATTTCGAGAAATTCATTGCCGAACCTGTTGATTTCCGCATGCTGGCGGAGATTGTCGACAGGATACGGGAAGGAAAGAAGATCCCCAAGAAGACACTGTCCCTTCTGCAAAGGAAACTGCCGAGAGTGGCGGAACGCTTGGAGTCGGTCTTGGGAACTCTCAGTGACCTGGATGAGGAAGCTCGCCTGGAACTGGTTGACGAACTGCTCGATCTGCACGGCCCCGGACGAGTGATATTCCGCAATACCAGGGCAGCTATGAGTGGTTTCCCTCCCAGGAAGCTCCACTCGGCTCCCTTGAAGGCGCCTTCGCCCCAGCCAGCCTGGATCGCGCGGATGGTCGAGGAGTTTGAGTCGGAATCGGGTCGTCCGGTATTCGGGGATCTGACTGAGTTTGGCGAGGACCCTCGTGTGGCCTGGTTGATGGCCCTGTTGAAGGAACTTGGGCAGGAAAAGGTGCTCTTGATCTGTCGTCATCGGGAGACGGTCGCAGCACTGGCAGAAGTATTGCGCCTGCAGGCAAATTTGAAGGCCGCCGTCTTTCATGAAGGGCTCACTCTTGTTCAACGGGATCGAAACGCTGCGTGGTTTGCCGAGCCCGATGGGGTTCAACTCCTGATCTGTTCCGAGATCGGGTCGGAAGGCCGCAACTTCCAGTTTGTACACCACCTGGTCTTGTTTGACCTGCCTCTGAATCCCGAATTGATGGAGCAGCGGATTGGCCGCCTCGATCGGATCGGTCAAAGAGAAGAGATAAAGATCCATGTCCCGTATCTCGAAGGTAGTCCGCAGGAGGTGATCGCACGCTGGTACCACGAAGGACTCGACCTGTTTGAGTCTAACCTGGTGGGCGGGAATGAATTACTGCGGGAATTTGCCAGTCAGGTCCGAACGATCGCTTTGGAGACTGATGGAAGTGATACCGCTGACGAGGTCCTTGAGAGTAGCCTGAAGGTACTGCTTGAAGAGACAGCGAAGGCTCGGGCCCGAATCCGGAAGCAGATCGATGAGGGCCGCGATCGTCTGCTCGAGATGAACTCCTTTAGACCTGAGTCAGCTCGGTCTCTGGTTGCCGCAATCGAAGCCGAGGACGAGGAGGGTACGCTCGAAGCCTACATGATCGAAGTGTTCGAACGATTTGGCGTGACCTATGACGGGATTGGTCCCTCGACTTACCGGTTAGCGCTCGAGGGGACAACGGTTGAGGCGTTCCCATCGCTCCGGGAAGATGGGATGGCGGTGACGTTCGACCGGGAGCGAGCCCTGGCCCGAGAGGACGTGACCTTTTTGAGTTGGGATCATCCGATGGTGACCGGAGCCATGGACCTGGTTCTGGGAGAGGAGCGGGGTAACAGTGGCTTCGGAATCTTGCCCGATCCCGATGAACAGACGCTACTTCTGGAGGCGACGTTCGTTGTGGAAGCTGTCGCCGAAGGGTGTCTCCACGTGGATCGATTCCTCCCGGCGACACCGCTGCGGGTTGTAGTCAACTTCAAACGGCGTGACGTTACCGATGATCATTCGGCTGAGTCCTTTGCTGAGAGGCTGGTGTCCGGATCTCCCAATAAATTGATCCAGAATTCCGTGATTGCTCAGCAGCTGCTCCCTTCGATGATTCGTTCAGCGGGCAAGATTGCCGGAAAGCGATCAAAAGGCCTGATTGCCGCGGCTCTCGAAGCAATGAACAGGGAACTTGGCTACGAGCAGGCTCGCTTGAAGAGCCTGATGGACGTCAACGACCATGTCCGACCCGATGAACTCGACCTGCTCGGCAGACAGCAGCTCGAGTTGAGTGGGGCGATCGAGGCGGCGCGCGTTCGCCTCGATTCAATACGCCTCATCTGGCACGGCCATCCCAAGGCAATGGAATAGAGGGGATACAGCCCCGCTCACTATAGGCCCGGCTAGAGTTCTTTGACCCACCTGACCTTGTATCCGGCCTGTATCAGCACGCTTTCGACCTCGGCTTCATCCAGCGGTTGAGTCGATTCAACAATCGCCTGCTTCTGTTCGAGATTGACCGTTGAATTTGAGACTCCTGCCAGCTGGTTCAGCTTTTCGGTGACATTGCGGACACAGTGCTGGCAACTCATTCCTTCTATCGAGATTTCGGTCTTCATGCTGCTTTTCCTTTCCTGGGGTTCTGAACTGTATTCGACCGTTAGGTCGGTCTCTTTCGGTTTGAAACGTCTGAGCCGCAGGGCATTCGCGACCACCGAGACAGAACTCAGCGCCATTGCCGCTGCCGCAAACATCGGGTTCAGGGCGGGTCCTCCAAAAAGAGTGAGTACTCCCGCCGCGATCGGGATCCCAGCTGTGTTATAGCCAAAAGCCCAGAACAGGTTCTGTTTGATATTGCTGAGGGTTGCCCGGCTGAGTTCGATCGCGGTTGCTACGCTACCCACGCTGGCGCTCATCAGGACGATTCCAGCCGATTCGATTGCCACGTCCGTACCCGAGCCGATAGCAATGCCGAGATCGGCCTGCGCGAGTGCCGGGGCATCGTTGATACCGTCGCCGACCATTGCAACACGCCGGCCCGAGGCTTGCAGCTTCTGAATCTCAATTGCTTTGTCTTCGGGCAAGACCTGGGAGATGACCAGGTCGATCCCAACCTGCCGGGCAATCGCCTGGGCTGTGCGAGCGTTGTCTCCGGTCAACATCGCCGTCCTCAGGCCGAGTCGATGGAGGTGAGCTACCGCTTCTCGACTGTCAGGCTTCAAGACGTCGGCTACCGCAATGATTCCCTCGAGCCTGCCGTCGATCGCCAGGTACACCGGGGTCTTTCCCTCCTCGGATAATCGGACCGATCGACTGTGTTCTTCGGAGAGGACACGTTGTTCGGTCATCAGCTTGATGTTGCCGAGAAGGATCCGCCGATCTTGAATTTCGATCCGGATGCCGCGTCCCGGAAGAGCCATGAAGTCCGAACCCTTAAGCTGTTCGAGACCTCTTTCGTCTGCGGCTGCGATGATAGCCGCGGCGAGGGAATGCTCCGAATAGCGTTCTGCCGAGGCCGCGTATGTCAGCAGTTCATCCCGGCTCAGGGAGCCCAGGGATAGAACGTCAGTCACCACCGGTTTCCCCTGCGTCAAGGTCCCGGTCTTGTCAAATACGACCGTGTCGATTCGATTGGCAATTTCGAGTGGTTCGCCCCCTCGAATCAGGATTCCCAGGGAGGCTCCCCGCCCCGTTCCCACCATGATCGCTGTCGGAGTCGCCAGCCCCAGAGCACAGGGACAGGCAATGACGAGAACCGCGATGAAGGTCTTCAAGGAGAATTCGATTCCGGCTCCACTCATGAACCAGATGAGCCCTGCGATGAGCGCGATTGCGATGACAATCGGGACAAAGTAGCCGGCAATCACATCCGCGAGTCGAGCGATCGGAGCCTTGTTTCCCTGGGCTTCTTCCACAGCCTGAATGATCCGTGCCAGGGCGGTCTCATGACCGATCTTTTCGGCCCGATAATGCAGCGTTCCGTTCTGATTGATGCTGCCCCCGACCACGAACGATCCTGCCGTCTTTTCGACGGGAATGCTTTCGCCTGTCAGCATCGACTCGTCGGCGGTGCTGAAACCTTCCAGTACGACCCCATCCACGGCGAAACGCTCACCCGGCCGGACGATGAGTACATCTCCGACCTCGACTTCTTCAATGGGAACCCTGGACTCCTGACCGTCTCTGATGATGGCCGCCTTTTTCGGCTGCAAACTCATCAGTTGCTGGATTGCCCCCGAGGTCCTCCCTTTGCTGACTCCCTCCATGTATTTACCGACCTTAACCAGGGCAATGATGACGCCGGCCGTCTCGAAGTAGAGGTGCAGGGCCAGTTCCGGCTGTCCGGAAAGAATGAGCCAGGTGTTCCAGACGCTGTAGCCAACCGCTGCGGCTGTCCCGACGGCAATCAGAGAATCCATGTTCGGCGCAAGCCGCCAGAGTGCGGGAAATCCATGGGTATAGAAATGGAATCCGGAAACCAGAATCGGAATGACGAGCAGTAACTGAAGTAGTGCAAAGATTTCAGGATTGTGGTGAGGACTGATTAGCTCGGGAAGCCTGATCCCGAACATCTCAGCCATCGCCAGGAAGACAAGTGGAACAGCAAAGGACAGGGCTGTCACCAGACTGCGGAACTGTCTCTGGAGTTCCGCACTCTTTCGCTCTTGCTGTGTCGGCAGTCCTTCCTCTTCCACTGAGACGAGGCGGTATCCTGCATGGTGAACAGCTTCCCGGACCGCATCGGGTTGAAACGCCGGTCCTTCGTATTGAATGCTCACCTTCTCGGTCGCCAGGTTCACCACGGCCGATTGGACTCCCGCAACGGCCTTGATGCTGTCTTCGACACGTCGAACACAGGCGGCACAAGTCATCCCTTCGACATGAAAACTGACCTCATTTTGATCTTGGGCTTGCATAATTGATCGTCTCTCTAGCATTCAGACGCGTTTACTCAGCAGTTCCATCACTTCGTCGATCTTCTGCTGGATCTCCAATTCCTGCTGTGACTCCACCGCCGATCTCAGGCACCCCTGAATGTGCGACTTGAGAATCGACTGCTCGACCCGATGCAAGGCCGATTTGGCCGCCTTGATCTGAGTCAGGATATCGACGCAGTAGCGCCTATCCTCGATCATTCGTTTAATGCCTTTAACCTGTCCTTCAATCCGATTCAGACTGGCTAACTCTCCGCTATGATCCGGGTGCATAGTATTCCTCTTCTGTTATTCAATCTCTCTATATACTATACCCGGGTAGGGTATATGTCAACACCGACCCGCGTGGAATGGCTGATGGCTGATCGCTAATGGCTGATGGCTAATGGCTGATGGCTAATCGCGAATCGCTGATCGAGGAGACTTCCTGGAGTGCGGCACTTCGGTGCCGCCTTCCTTGAGGAACTTCAGTTCCGCCAAACCGCCCCCGCCTTCCCTCGTAAAGCAAGCCTCAAACC
>CP070717.1:4965844-4997253 GCA_020350445.1 Acidobacteriota bacterium
GTCAATAATCATCGCGTTCCCAGTCCGCACCTCATCATCGTCGACTCCGACTCCATTGCTGAAGATCAGAAA
Organism: Acidobacteriota bacterium; assembly: GCA_020350445.1. Taxonomy (GTDB): domain Bacteria; phylum Acidobacteriota; class UBA6911; order RPQK01; family JAPXNP01. The sequence goes on from CP070717.1 coordinate 4,965,917, forward strand.
GATTCCATTATCGTGCGCTCGCGTGGGCAACCACCTCAACAGCCATTCGCGCCCCTTGGGCCCTCGCAACTCCGCTTCAATCGTCCCCGGATCATTGAACCGATTCTCCCAGACCTTCCGTTCGATCAGCCCCATAGTGTTCGGATTCTTCGAGGTACATCCTCCGGTCTGATGGGGAGCGATCAGGATCTCCGCTCCTTTCAGTGCCGTAATCCGGACATTCTCACCAAGGTTGTTGTCATAGCAGGTCAACACTCCCAGGCGACAGTCGTGCGGAGAATCGAACACCGTGAACTCGCTACCCGACTCCATATGCGGACTGACAAAGGTATGGAGTTTCCGATGCCTGCGGTAAGTGCCGTCCGGCATTGCCACGACATAGGTGTTGTGAAGTGTACCCTTCGGATCGATCTCAACGAGACCGGCTCCGATCGTCATCTTCAGGTCGCCGGCCAACTCCAGAAGTCGAACAGTCGAAGGCCCGCTGGGGACAGGCTCGGCCAGAGTCTCGAGTTCACTCCGGGAAAGGTGCCTGAGAAACCAGTATCCCGAGATACAGCATTCAGGAAAAACCAGGACTTCCACCTGCTTCCGGGCAGCGTCGCTCGAAAAGGCTTCTATCTTCCTGAAGTTCACCTCCCGTTCTCCGGCCTGATGTTCGAACTGAACAGAGGCAACACGAATGTCTCTCATTTCGGTATTCCTCCCCGTGCACCAATCTCGTCTATTCGGTTCTCAACTTGCCAAAAGATTTGAACAGAAACACGGTACCGGCTACGGCGATAGCCGCCAACAGAAAGCCAATCCCGGGCTGCTGGTAGACAAAGCTCCCGATGGAGAACAGCATGGCGTAGATCACGATGCAGCCAATGAAGACACAGAGGATCTGGATGGGCATTTCCCATGCCTGTCCCTTTTCCTTCACGGCGATGTCATCCCCGTCCTTGCGCGCTGCTTCGACCACCTTCCGCCATCCCGGACCGCCGGGATGGGTGAGGCGGTAGAATCGACGCAGGGTCTCGTCGGACTCAGGTTTGGTCAGTAGCGTGATCACTATCCATGCCACGGTGGTAATCCCGACATTGAGCAGGAACTTCACCGCAAAACCTTCCAACACACCAAAGGCGACGCTACTGTCATCGACGAAGAGAACCAGGATAATAGCCAATCCCGTCGCCACGAACATTCCAACAATCTCTGTCCAGGCGTTGATCCTCCACCAGAACCAGCGCAGCAGGTAGATCGAACCGGTGCCTGCGCCAGACAGAACCAGGATATTGAACGCCTGGGTCGCATTGTCGAGCAGCGTGAGTGACAAGAACCCCGAAAGAATCATCAAGACTATCGTTGAAACACGCCCCATCAGCACGAATTCCTTCTCTCCGGCATCCGGGCGTACGAACCGCTTGTAGAAATCGTTGACCACATAAGACGATCCCCAGTTGAGATGGGTCCCAATGGTGGACATATAGGCAGCGATTAGTGATGCTACGACCAGTCCCAGCCAACCCGCTCCAAGCTTAGATAGCATGACGGGATAGGCAATATCATCTTTCAAATACTGTTCAGCAATCGCTGGAAACTCAGCTTTGATCGACGCCAAATCGGGGTAGACCACAAGGGAGCAAAGGGCCACAACGATCCAGGGCCAAGGTCTCAGTGCATAGTGGGCGAAGTTGAAAAGGAGTGTCGCTCCAATGGCATTCTTCTCGTCCTTGGCGGCCAGCATCCTCTGCGCGACATAACCACCGCCACCCGGCTCAGCTCCCGGATACCAGGCTGCCCACCACTGGACAGCAATCGGGATCAAGAGAAGAGGGACATAGACCGAAGGATCAGTCAGGTCAGGAATGACCGCAAGCTTATCCTGTACAGCGGGGTGCGCCAGAAGATTGGCCAGGCCACCCACTTCCGGCTGGTTTACGGCAACAACTGCAACCAGAACCGAACCGAACATTGCAATTCCGTACTGGAAGAAATCGGCCCAGATAACACCTTTAAGCCCTCCCAGTGAAGCATAAATCACAACGACGACTGATGCCCCGACAACAGTGACCAGAGGACTCAATCCCAACATTACTCCGCCGATCTTGATCGCCGCCAGGGTCACCGAACCCATGATGAGAACATTGAAAAAGAGGCCCAGGTAGATCGAACGAAAACCTCTCAGGAAAGACGCCGCCTTCCCGCCATAGCGCAGTTCATAAAACTCCAGGTCGGTCATGACCTGCGACCGCCTCCAGAGCTTGGCATAGATGAAGACAGTAACCATACCCGTGATCAGAAATGCCCACCAGGCCCAGTTTTTGGCAACACCGTTCTCCCGGACCATCCCCGTAACCAGATTCGGAGTGTCTGCTGAAAACGTACAGGCCACCATCGAAATACCCAGCAACCACCAGGGCATCCCTCGGCCTCCGAGAAAGAACTCCGTTGTGTTCTTCCCGGCAGTCCTCGAAGCGATCGTACCGATTGAAAGAACAACAACAAAGAAGACTCCGATAATTGTCCAGTCGAGCGAATTAAGTGCCATGTAACATCCTTCCTATCACTGAGATTTGTGAGGCCTAATTATTACGAATGCGACAGGATCTGCAAGTCTCGCTTTACTTAACAGACGAATTCGACCGGTTTCACACACCCGCAAGACCCCTGAGCAGCGTGCAATAATAAGCTTCTAATCTGAGCACGAGAGTCCATGAGATGACGCAAGCGTACTTCGAATCGAAGGTTGACCGTTACGATCGCGCCTACCGGATGATCCGGGGGCGCACCAAGCCCGAAGAAGTCCTCTACACGGATAGCAGTGCTCGAATCTTGAGCCGGAGTCGGGGCTTTCTTGGGGGTTTTGATTACACGATGCAGCTGCAGGTCGGTTGTCCCGGTGGCTGTCTTTTCTGCTATGTTTCATCGGCCCCCAGGCTGGCGCCGGCGGATGTCCGGCAGAGGTGGGGATTCGAAGTTCGAGTCAAGAAGGACATCCCCAGCCAACTGGCCCGGCATTTGAGCCGGGGGGAGCTGGCAGATCGGACCGTCTACTGGAGCGGAGTGACCGATCCGTATGCGATCAGGCGGTCAGTCACCCAGGCTGTCTGGCAGACCTTTAATGCCGTCCCGACAGAGTTGAGGCCTCGTCGAATCGTCATTCAGAGCCGGTACAGGCCCGCCCGTGACCGTGACCTGATTGCTGAGTACGCCAACACAACAACGGCCTCGGACGGCGGACCGTCAGTGGTCATCAGCTTTAGCATCGGTACCGACCGCAACGACCTGATCCACTCCTGGGAGCGGGCGACACCAACATTTGAACAGAGGATGACCTCAATCAAGAAGCTTCGGGAACGAGGGATCTTCGTCATTCCGACACTCAGCCCATTCGGTGTTTGGAACGACTTGGAGTTAGCCCTCGTCCAGTTCAGAGATTTGGGCGTCTCGTTCATCACCGTTCTCTTTCTCAAGAAGAAGACGCCAACAGCAAACACCCCCCCTGATTTCCTGAAGCATGTCGCAGAGAGCTACCCCTTCCTGCTCGAGCCGAAGTGGCAGCAGGAACAACTCCGGAAGATGCGTGAGAGAGTTGGACAAGACCGTGTTCTGGCAGGTCAGAAAGGATTCTCATCACTGGTTAACCCACCGCTGACCGATCCGATTCCTGAGTGAGACAGGCCCGTCTCGGCTCAGCAACCCATGGCTGAGAGTGTCACGTCTCCACTTCTGGGTGAAATGAAGAGGTGGGAGAGAACAGCCCACTACCTAGTGCTCATGTTCCAGATGTTCGGCAAGAGGGTCACCGCCAAAATCCCTCTCCAGATCACGCCAGACACTGTGCACATGATTTCCCCCGTTCTGGGTGTTGTCGTACTCGATCAGGAAACTCTTGCCCTGGATGCGATAGTAGTGAAGATCGCCCCGTTCGACACCTCCAGCCCAGGCGAAGTGCAGTCCCGATTCCCCTTCCGAGTTCACCCGCTCCCAGAAAAGCCTTCGAGTGATCTCATCGGTGAACTGGCTGGAATAGGCGGCCAACAACTTTCGAAATGACTCCCGGGCAGCAACAGGCAACTCAGCAACTGGAACACCAGGTGGACGATAGATTGCGGCCTGTCTCTGAGCACCACTCAGGATGTCCCTGGGAGCCTCCGCGTTAACCACGACTTTCTGAAGGAGATCCTGATCGAGAAAGCTGAGAATACTACGGGCCCAATCCTCTCGATCATCAAGCACACGAAGACCCTGGTGAGCCCCACTCCTGACTTCAGCAGGGTTCGAACCGAAAAAAGCGGGCGTGGCCGAAACCAGCTCCCCCTCGTGAATGGTGAAATTCAAGGAGAGATGGTGACCTTCAAAGCGCCATCCCCAGGATTTCGCACCGGCCATGCCAAAGATAGACACGAAGTAAAGGTCAGGGTCACGGATGGGATTCTGGTTCTCGAGTTCATAGAGAATCTGCTCGAGATACATTGTTGACTCAACCGTCCTCATCCCCCGACTGCTCAGCGCCGTCGCCAGCAAGGCCTGCGCCATCTTCTTCTGAGCCGGACTCATTGCCTTCAGCGCAACGCCTTTACGCTCCCGAGGAACAAAGTGAAAGTTGTAGCGCTCTTCATCATCGAACGTGAAGGTGGCTGCCTCCCTCTGATGATGATCAAGTGACCCGAGCAGGTGATGGACCCCATGTTCCATCTCAGCAACGACCTCCGACGGCGTCACAATAGCGAATCCAACAGAGCCGATCAAAACAAAAATGAGAAGAACTCTCTGCAGAGTAGACATTACAACAGATTGCTATATCGCACTTATTTATGCAAACGCAAATAAACCCAGCGGACAAACTGATGGCCTGAAAAAGGCCCGCTTGCCAAACCCGTTTCGCAACCGGGACGTTCACGTTCCACCGTCAACGAGATCATGGGGGAACAGGCTGTCCCTTTGCTGGGTGGGGGTCACTGTTTGGGCGGTGGGATGGTTGATGACTTCTCGGGGGTTGATCTTCGGTCGGCGACATCCAGATAGATGGAGAGCAAGACGTAGAATACCGGGTACAGCAGGGAGAGCCAGACCAGGAACTCAGATCCCGAACCTGGGGAGGCCCACAACAGGTAGCAGAGTAGTAAGATCCAGACAGCGGCGCCACCATTGAAGAACAGTCGGAACCGGGGTGCATGACTCGGATAGACAAAGCGCACGGGAATTACAGATAAGAAGCTGAGAAAAAGAATTAGAAGGACAATCGGAATACCATCATAGGCGTGAAGCCAGAGAACAACGTACATCACGAACACATTCCAGTAGGAAGGAAACCCAAGGAAGAAACCGCCCTGTTCTTCTTTTGCCCCTCGATCGACAAAGGCGAAGATACTGGAGACAAGGGGAATGGCTATCCAGAGCAGCGTTGGGGAGGGCAGCCACCCGGAATGCCCCAGGAGCATGATCGGGAGAAAGGTGTAGTTCAGGTAGTCGATGATGTCATCGAGTTTGCGGCCATCGACGCGAGGTGCGACCTCCTTGACCTTTGCCCTTCGAGCCAGGAAACCATCGGTGGAATCAACCGCCATAGCCACCATCATCCAGAGACAGGCCGCATTGTAGTTCCCTTCGACAATGGCGAACGCGCTCAGAGCGGCCCAGACCAAACCACTCGCAGTATAGATATGGGCCAGGTAAGCGGCAACAACCTGTCCCCTTGAGAATGACGATCTCAAATGTAACCTCCCGATAATCTTCCGCCCCTGGAGTTGTATTCCAAAATCCTAATTCTCCTCGACCAATTCAATGGGCTGGGGAGGATCCTTCTCGGCGGTCAAACGCGAAACGAGCCAGATGGTCAATAGAGTCGCCAGCATCGCACATGTTCGAAAGGGGAAGAGCAGACCCAGTTCAGGATCGTTCATCGGATAGGGCAACAGGGCGGGGATACCGAGGCTACTCTCACCGCCACCGGCCCTCAGGAAGAGGCCGACACAAACCCCGGCAATTGCCCCTGTAGAGTTCGCCTTCCGATCAAAGAGCGCCAGCACCAGTTGAGGAAAGAGCAGGACATAGACGACATCTCCGCAGAGGGCCCAAAGTGTGTAAACACTCCCCACATGCAGAGCTAGAACCGATGCCAATGCTCCAACACAGACGACCGAGAACCTCAAGACATTCTGCAAGAGTCTCTTGTTTTCCCGTTTTCGGAATGGGCGAACAACATTCCAGGTGAACATCGATGCGGCCGACAGGATCGAAGAGTCCACAGATGACATTACCGCTGCGGCAATCGCCGACAGTCCAAGAATGGCAATCAATGATGGCGTCAGGTAGCGCAGGACCCAGGGAAGAATCAGCGCAGGATGCGCAGGTGGCTGAACACCGGCTGCACTCCAGTCGACCACACCTCCCACGGCACCAAGGATTCCGGCGGGAATCGCGAGCAGAAGACATCCCGCCCCCGCAATGATCGAGAGGCGGACAGCGCTCCTTTCATCCTTGCACGCCAAAACCCTCTGGAAGTAGACCTGCCAGGGAATTCCTCCAAAAATGAGCAGGAGGGCCCAGTCCCCCCAGAGCCATCCCCATCCTCCGTTCAGACTCCAGGAATCAGCAGGCGGGACGAGTGAGGCTGCCGAACCATACTGGGCAACATACTGGCCCATAACGTCTTCGATACCGCCAACATGGCCTACGGCGGCCGGAATAGCTATCCCCAGTCCAAACAGAATCAGAAAGAGCTGAAGAAGATCTGTATAGGCAACCGACTTCAGGCCTCCCACCAATGTGTATCCGATCGCCACCCCCGCCGACACCAGAATACTCAGCCGAAAGTCGAATCCAAGAATTGTGCCCAGGGTGGTTCCCAAGGCGGCCAGGATGGCGGCACTCCAGAAGACTTCCCCCATCAAGGCCGGGACAAAGAGACCCGCCGCGACCCGCTTGCCGTACCGACGCTCAAACAGATCGAGCAGGGTGCGAAATCCGAGGCGTCTCATCCTACCGGCGAAGAACAGCCCACCCAGGACGAGACTCAGAGCGTACCCCCATGGTGCCTGCGCCCAAACCAGCCCCCTGCCTGAATCATAAACCGCCTCGGCGGTGCCATTCAGATAACCGCCACCCACCCAGGTTGCAACCATCGTGCAGGCCCCAACGGCCAAGGGAAGCTGCCTGCTGGCCAGCAGCAACTCGTCGATCCCACGAGCTCTCCCGGTCCGACTCACTACGACGCCGACAACCAGGAAGAGCGCATAGAACAGTCCCAGAGTAATGATGGCTGTGAGCTGAAAACTCATCTGCGGTTCACCGCCAGCGGCTACTTGATCAACTCGAGCAACCGCTCAACCGGACGCCCCAAAACAGCTCGATCACCAAGGACGCCAATCGGACGCTGCATCAGGGTGGGATGCTGCGCCATATGATCAATCAAAACGCTGTCCGGTTCCTCTCCGGTCAGCGTCAACTCCTTCATCGCCTTATCTCGGGTACGCAGGATTTCCCGGGCAGCGACGCCGAGCCTGACAAGCAACTGCTCAATCTCACTCCGATCCAGGGGATTCTTCCGATACTCGCGATAGTTGAACGATATGCCTCTTTCTTCCAGTAAGGCGACCGCCTTTCGACAAATCCCTCACGTACTCGCGCAGATCAACTCGAGCATAGCGACTCCTTTCGATAGGTTTCCGAGCAGATCTGAAGTTAACGGTTCTGGGACCAATCAGCAAGCTCGAATAACCGGGCACCTGTCACCAACTGGAGACTCTTCGAATCAGACGGCAGGTCTCGGCGGGGAATACTCTGAAACGGGCGAACAACCAGAACAAGCGATCCGAGATCATGCCCTGTCTGATGTCTGGTGTCCTATCTGAAGTCTGCGAACGCCCGACTCGGAGCCGGTTCCTCGCTCATAACTCCGCAGTGACAGTCAGTTTGGCGGTGAGCAAACTGGTGAATTCTTTGGCTATCAAACATTTCCAGCGCCATTCCCCAAAACGGATGTTCCTTTAGACAGGAACACCCTCCGGTTCGGTTCGGCACCCGATCCCCGCCGGCTTGCAGGCTATCGCTGGCCTGTGCCTGGGTGGTGACCATGGGAACATGAACCAGGATTTGCTGGGCGTAGTTTAAGAATCCGATGAGGGTGATAGTCAGCACCATCCCCACGATGACACTGAATGCAGCGATCAGAAGTGAAGGGACTACCGCTAGAAGCGCTGATCTTTTCAAAGCCAATTCCTTAACAGTAAGATTCTTCAGAGCATTCGAAAGGACTAAGTGTTAACTACTCTAGCTATATTTCACTGCATATGCAATACCAAACTCACCTAATGAGTTCCCCAGTTGCGTTTTTGAGGTGTATTCTCCCGGCAGGCACACTATGATAAGCATCCTATGAAGTTACTGAGAGTTGGACCCGCGGGTTCAGAGAGACCTGCCTTACTGGATAGCAACGGGACGATCCGCGATCTATCGGGAATCGTCTCGGACATCGCTGGCGAGAACCTGTTCCCCGAGAGGATTACGGAACTCAGAAAACTGGATACCACTTCCCTGCCAAAGGTAGACAGTTCCATCAGAATCGGCCCCTGTGTTGGAGACACGGGGAAGTTCATCTGTATCGGGCTCAATTACTCAGACCATGCCGCAGAGTCAGGAATGGCGGTCCCAGAACAGCCGGTAGTCTTCTTCAAGGCAACCAGTGCGATCTGCGGTCCTTACGACGACGTCGAGATCCCGAAGAACTCCGTCAAGACAGACTGGGAGGTCGAGTTAGGTGTCATTGTCGGAAAGACGGCCAAGTATGTCTCGGAACAGTCCGCCCTCGATCACGTAGCGGGCTACTGTGTCGTCAACGATCTCTCAGAGCGAACGTTTCAGCTCGAGCTGGGAGGACAGTGGGTCAAAGGGAAGAGTCACGACACCTTTGCGCCGATCGGACCATGGCTGGTGACCAGAGACGAAGTGCCGGAACCTCAGAACCTTCACCTCTGGCTGGAGGTCGATGGAAAGAGGGTACAGGATGGGAGTACCTCCCGCATGGTCTTTCCGGTTTCGAAACTGGTCAGTTATCTCAGTCAGTTCATGACCCTGCACCCGGGCGATATCATCTCGACGGGCACTCCACCCGGTGTTGGGATGGGGCAGAAGCCGGAACCTGTCTACCTGCGAGCCGGACAGACAATGCGGCTCAGTGTCGAAGGCCTGGGCGAACAGAGCCAGCGGACGGTCGACTGGCGGCCGGCGCAGTAGCGCGTGGGGAGTCGGAGCCACAGCGGATCTGAGAGTCGAGAGCTCTGGAGGGATCGTCAGTGGTTCGAGAACTTGAGGGGGTCGGTCTTTCGCGGTTTCGGATTGCGGGACGCGAGCCCTAGAACCGTGTATGCGCTCCGGGCAGACCATTGTGCAGATTGACTGAAAGCCAGGCCAGAGCGACAAGAAGAACCGCGATCCCCACCCCTGACAGGTCCCAGCGGATTGGGACGAGCACTTCGGGTGCGAGCCTGGCGGGCGGGTTCCTGCGGAACAGCAGAAACACCAATCCCGTGAGCAGAAGTAAGAACACCCAGTAAATGAACTGTTCGGGCTGAGTGCTGAAACCGGTAACGTAGACGGCCTTCCTGACGAAGCTGAAGACGATGAATTCCAACAGATAGATGAGACCGAACACACAGACCACCGCCTGACTAGTGCCTGCTGCTTCAGCCCCTAATCGCCAAAGTACCGCCATACCGATCAAGAGGAAGGCACCAAGCACTGCCCAACCCAACACCCGCTGAGTGGCCGCTATCTCGGCGACACCTGGCAGGTTCAGCCGCTGAACTTGAGAGACAAGACGCTCCCATTCAAAGGACTGGATCAGATTGACGATTGGAATCACGATCAAGAGGAAGACCGCACCGATGAGATTCGAAGCCTTCGATTCGGTGTCGGACTCCTCCCAGCCTGTTCGGGTTACCGCGTAACCCATTCCCAGCCCCCCGCAGAACCCGAGCGTGAACTCCATCAGATTCCACCAGTTGAGGGCATACCCGGACACCGTACCCAGCGTCTGGAGAAAGTTTCCGAAACTGAAGCCTATACCCGCACCGAGCCCCGAATAGCAAGCTAGAACCAGGCTCCGCTTAAATCCATTCCGATAAAGGAACCAAGTCAGAGCCATCGCGGCGCCCAGGCAGGCTGCCCAGAGCTCAGAGCGGGGTGGTGTCATCAGCCATTCGAACTGATAGACCAGAATCCCCCAAATGAGCACAGCGCCGACAACCATCTCGCAGGCCAGGCTGTGCCACGCCGGTCGCCGCTGTGAAGTTGTCTCCAGCCCCAAGCCGAAGAAGCCACCCCCGAGAAAGCCGTACAGCCCCCCGATCACAAACAGCATTGCCAGTCCATAGAGAACGTTTAGAAAGTCGGTTCCGCGCCCATAACCGACGACGATTCCATAGCTCATAATCCCGCCGATGGACCAACCCAGTGCTCCAAGGGAAGCGAGAACGGGAAGGCGGCGGTTCCAGTCGGAACGACGGACAACGATCAGTACCGCCAAAGTCCCAACAGCTCCAGCCCAGGCGGCGCCATGCTCGTGTCCAAAGTGACCACGCAAAGCCCAAGCCAGGCCCATGGCAAGCGCAGCAATGATTAGACGCATCGGTGAATCCTACCAGATGCGAGACAGAATGGAATCGGTGAACTCCTGGAAACTACTTCAGACGCGGAATCTTCTCGGCAATCTTCTCGGCCCACTTTCGGGCCCTTTTCCGGATGTCTTTCGGCTTTCCCAGGGAATCCGCGATCGACCCGCGCCAGAGCCAGGATTCGGAATCGACAGGCAGGACTTCGAGCGTCAGAGTCCCTCGCCGCTTCACATCTGAGGCGAATCCACGGCCCAATCCTTCGCCCAGGCCATCGGTTGCCGTCGGGTTGATCTGGCCTTCGCCGTAAGGGGCGATCTCCAGATCGATCTCCTGTAGCAACGCGTACCGAAGTCGGCAAGTCGGCGTGGAGTTCGTCACTTTGGACCAACCCCTCTTCGCCAGCTCTCCTTCGACGGCCTCACGCAGTTCCACATCCACCTGTTCCAGTGTCTGCTTGATCTCCGGCTGATCCGGCGTATAAACCGGGTCAAAGATTGGGATCTTATCGTGCTGATACCAGGCGTACCCGGTACAGCGCGACAGGTCTACATCGCGGGTATAATCGACATCCTCGCCAGACACTGCTATTCCTGAACCCAGCCAGAAGAGCAAACACAAATTCACAGACACGTTCTTCACTGACAAAACCCCTTTCACTCAATCCGGCTCTATTCTACCCCCTTCGCAGCCCGTTTGAAGGCAACACGGCAGCGGACGTGGTAAATTCTAAAGGTTTCGAGGTGAAATTATGGCAAAAAGCAACTCGTTTGATATTGTTTCGAAGACCGACCTGAATGAGGTCCGTAACGCTGTAAACCAGACAGTCAAGGAAGTTAGACAACGGTTTGACTTCAAGGGAAGTTGCAGCAACGTCGATATCGAAGAGGGGACAGCTTTGGTCCTCCACTCCGACGACGATTACAAACTTCGTTCACTGACTGAAATCCTGGAACAGAAACTGGTGAAGAGAGGGGTCTCGCTGAAGGCCCTGTCCCCGGGAAAGGTTGAACCGGCAGCCGGAGGGAGCGTTCGCCAGACAGTCTCGATCCAGCAGGGAATTCCGACCGAGAAGGCCAAAGAAATCAGCAAATTCATCAGGGACACGAAGCTCAAGGTGCAAGCTTCGATCCAGGGTGATACGGTCAGGGTATCGGGGAAGGACCGCGACGTACTTCAGCAGGTCATAGCGCTTCTCCGGGAGAAAGATTTCCAGATCGATATGCAGTTCACGAACTATCGGAGTCAGTGAGGAAGTTGGGAATGAATGACAGCCGCGAAAGACTACTAGAAATCCTCCGGGAAAAATCACTCAAGATCGGTACCTTCAAGTTGGTATCGGGGATGACAAGTCACTATTACTTCGATAGTAAATTCACAACGCTCGATGCCGAGGGCAGCTATCTTACTTCCCTTCTGCTACTCGAAGAACTCGCCAAACGGAACGTCAAGGCCGTCGCCATCGGCGGACTGACTCTCGGAGCTGATCCAATTGTCTCGGCCGTCGCTGCGGTGAGTTGGGTGGAGAGGAAGAGGTTCGATCCTCTTGCCGCTTTCATCGTCAGGAAGGAGACAAAGCAGCATGGGACAATGCGGTTCATTGAAGGCTTCACAGCCGAACCGAACACGCCGGTCATCATCGTTGATGATGTCTGTACGACCGGGGGTTCCACGCTGAAGGCAATTAAGAGAACTGAAGAAGCGGGTTACAAGGTTGTCGCGGTTGTCTGCCTGGTCGACCGCCAGCAGGGAGGCGCGGAAGCGCTGAGTGACTACCCGTTCTTTCCACTCTTTACAGCGGAAGAACTGCTTGCTGCTCCGGAAATACAGAAGCAACTTGCAGCGTTGACTGCGGCGGAGGGCTGATCCGTTCTGGGGGAAAGCAAATCAGCCCACCGCATCCACTGAACTAACCTGCTCCGCTCTCAACAGAGGACTTCTGTCACGGAGCATCAGCCGGACACGGTGGGCTATGAATCGATCAGATTGCCAAGTTCAAACTAGCCCAGATTGGCAATGTCGACATCGGTCTGCCAGTGCTGATCCGACGCCAGCAGTTCACCCCAGGAAAGCTCGCGACCTTCATAGGCAGCCTGCCGTCCCAGGATAGCACTCAGCGTACTTTCGGCTCCCTGCTTAAGCTGATTGTCGTACTTCCCGTTCTTGATGCCGTCGACAAAAGCCTGCGCTTTCAATGGAGTCGCATCCCCCAGGGGATCGATCTCAGGGGCCTTGTCACCAGCGGCCGCATCCGCTCCAGCAACCCAGGCGTTTTCGCCCACAATCCTCAACCCTCCGGAGTAGGCCGCTTCTGAGAATCCCTTGGGTCCAAAGAACCGCCATTCCACACTGCCCCACTGGGGAAGGAACTGGGTTCCCATGAAGCTGGCTCTCACATCGTTCGGGTAATAATAGGTAACGATCCAGTGGTCGGAGACATCACCAATATCGGTCCGGACCTTGCGAGCTGCGGTCGCTTCGGCACGGAGAGGATGGGCATTGAGCACCCAGTTGTAGACATCGATGATGTGGATATTCTGTTCCACCATGATGTCACCACCCAATGCTCGGTCAAAGACCCAGTTTCGAAGCTTCAGTTCGGCGGCAGACATCCCCTCACCGGATCGACGACCCAGGTCACCTGCAAAATAGAACCCGTTCACGCAGGCGATATCTCCCAGGGCGCCTTCGTGAATGCGCCGGGTCTGTTCAGCAAAGTGACTCCCGTATCGGATCTGGAAACCCACATGCACATTGACCTTCCCCTCAGCCTTGGCGGCCAGGGCGGCAACTTCCATACAACCTCTTACATCCGTGGCCACAGGCTTTTCGAGATAGGTATGTTTCCCGGCATCGATCGAAGCCTTCGCGTGCTGCGGATGGAAGTAGGGTGGAGAGGCAATCAGGACCATATCGACATCGCTGTCGACGATCTCCAGATAGGATTCCGGTCCCTTGAAGAGCTTACTGACCTTCTTTCTCCCCTTCTCCGCCTGCAGTTTGTCGAAATGCTCCCGTGTCGCTTCCAGACGATCGGTGAACATATCGGCCAACGCAGTGACCTGGGAATCGGTATTGTTAACAAAGTCGCTGGCGACACTTCCGCCTCGGCCACCGCAACCCAGCAGACCGATACTAACGGTCGAGTTGGCAGCATAGCCGAAAGCGGTTTCTGGTTTGACCAGCAGGAGTGAACTCGTTGCGGCAACTGACGACTTCACGAAGTCGCGCCGCCCCAGTGATTGATTCTTATGCGACATTTATACCCTCCTCAATTTTGCTGATACTTCCGCAGGAAAACAGCTTCCCATGGTAGCAATACTGCTTCTTATCTTCATCCCGAAAGGGTGTTTAATCGTTCCACCACAAGAAAGAGATGCAGGAAGTCCTACCGCAAGCTCCGGCAAAGCTCCAGTTGGGACGCGTAGAAGGTCAATCGGACCCAAATCCGCCAGACAATGAACAGCTGGCCCAGGACCAAGACTCCCAGCACCTCGATCCAGCTGGAATCAGATACACCGGGCGCAATAAGCCAGTAGAGGAAGAACCCCAGCGACCCTATCAGAAAGAGCAGCGCATACAGCAAGACGACTCTCCCCAGGCTAGACCAGACCAATCGCAATGCCCGTAGAAGCGCAAGCAGCACGCTGCGCCTCCGTTCGAGTACGAGCAGGATCTTGGTGTAATCGGCCACCAGGTTTGTCGCCAGGGCCACCCCCAACAGAGGGATCCACTTCAAGAATGTCCAGGCAAAGGCGATACGCTCATCGATCACTTCGCGGCTGAGCTCATCTACGAGCCAGTCCAGGCCCGGCGCCAAGGTTCGGTAGAGAAACAGGTAGGTAATCCCGGTCAGGATGAACAGTCTAAGGAACCGACCGAAATACTCACTGGAAAAGGTCAAGAGTTGAGCGAACGAAGGACCGATTCCCTCATGATAGACCGTCAGTATGCCTCCAGCGAGAAAGACCCAGAGCAGAGAATAGGCTAATCCAATCCCCAAGACGGCGAGCGACCCCGTAGAAACCCCCTCGCTCACGATTCCGTCATAGCCATCCAGGACCGCTCCAATTCCAGTTAACGTCGGGGAGAAGGTGGCTGCCAACCCGGAAGCCTGCTCGTTATACTCCTGGAACCAGCGATCACTGTAGCCTTCTGCCAACTGCTGGCCTGCCTCCGACTTACCCAACGAGTCTTCAACTGCAGCCGAGAGAATCAGTGTCGGGACTGCGACAAGCGAGAGACTGGCCAACAAGATCCAGACGATGATCCGCTTGGACCGATTTGCCAACCGAATTCCTCTCTGCAACGACTCGAAAACGCTCATAGATACTCCAACTTGCTGATACGGCAGATGGTCTACCACTCAACTGAATCTGTCAGCAGCTCTCCAAATAAGCCAGGGCCCTCCAAGGCCTTTCAAACTCGTTTGCCTTTTATCGATCCTCGAAGAGTAGAGGCTCGGACCACCCCACTCCGGAAGGATGCTCAACTGAAAAAGGCAAACATTTCAAGGGTGTTTTGAAGCCAAAGCATCCACTTGATTGCCCACTTCCGGGCGGCAAACTTCTCTTCCGAATCCCTCACCCAGGTATTGTTGACGCGTCTCGTATCGAGGGCGAGAACCTCGTCGGGATCGACAATGACCTTTGTAATCTCCGACTTCCCAGGGTAGGCAAACCGATGCCATCGGTCGCGTCCATCCCATTGTTCCAACCGGATTTCACCGTCGGCAAACTCGACCTGAACCTTGACCGGGAAACGACCTTCACCCCACCGTCGGACAATTGTCCACGGAGTCCCAAGGGTATCTCCAACAGAATCAGCTGCGTAGTCAAAGATGTTGGAACTCCTGTAAGTCTCCTCCCAGAACCAGTCGAGATTCTCTCCACTGACCTCTTCGAGAACGCCGAAGAAGTCCTCCGGCTTGGGGCTCTTGAACTTGAACCGTTCAAAATAGGTCGACATTCCCTTCTGAAACGTCTCCCAGCCAAGGTAACGCTCGAGCGTCAAAAGCATCATCGCTGGCTTGGTATAGGAGTTGACCCCATACGCACCTCCCCGATAAACCCGCCCATCCCCCAGCGAATCCTGTCGAAATGAGGCCGGCCCATACTTCCAGGAAGGTTTCGACATTTCATCCAGCTTCAGTGTCGAATAGTAACCTCCCAGTCCCGAAAAAGACCTCAGCGATGCCGGTAGATCCCTGAAGATCACGGGGAAGAACCCGTCGAAGTAACGGCGAACGAGAAAAGTGGGCTGGAACTCTGCCTCTCTCACGCGGCGGGTGGAATAGGTGTCAAAGCCTTCGTCCAGCCAGGCATCCTCGAATTCATTATTCCCAATCAATCCGTACCAGAACTGATGCCCGCACTCATGAATCGTTACGCCTTCAGGAGACCCCGACTGAGCCGGATTCAACCACCGGGTCCCGCCGGTAAAGAGCGTGGGGTACTCCATCCCCCCACTTCTCGAGCCGTACGCAGGATCAACGACCGTAACATGTCCATACGGGTAGGCTCCGAACCACTCTCCGTAAAGTCTCAGTGTCGCTTCGGTTGCAGCGAAGTAACGATCTTCCTGCCCGACATGATCAGGCATCAGGAGCAACTTCATATCAACCGCCGGCAGGCTAGAATGCTCGAACCTCCGACTGAACTCCAGGAAGTGCGGGCTGGTCGTCCAGGCAAACTCATGGACCTGCTCCTCAACGAACCTGTAGATAACGGTTGAATCAGCCTGCGGCCGCGTCTCAGTCAAACGACCTGTCGCTCCGACCTTCCATCCGGACGGAAGCCGCAGTTCGACGTCGTAATCTCCGAAGTTTGAATAGAACTCGGTCTGAATGAACTGATGGCAGTTCCATGCCCCATCCGCCTCGACCACCCCGATCTTTGGAAACCAATGAGCAAGGAAGTAGTAGTCGCCTCGCACTCCGGTCCGTGCAAAGGGCCGGGGAACCTTGGTTTGAAACTCAACAGCAATGGAAAGCTCTGCGCCGGGCTGAACAGGTTGAGGCAATATGACACGCACAACAGTCCGATCCTGTGGGTTGAAATCGTCGGGCTGGATGAACTCCATCTGCTGAGTCAGATCAACGGCCTCCTTCTCGCCTGACTGCTCCGTATCTGGATATCGGACTTCAAGCCGTTCAATGTCACAGGAACCCCAGTCCCCGTCGCGCCAGTCGGAGAAATCGGCTGCCTCGACCCGGTTGGAGTTGAGAAAGGAGGAATTCTTGTCGCGCCAGGCGTTGAAATAGAGATGAAACTGAAGTTCGGATACGGGGACTTCCGCATCGTTCCTCCAGCTTAGAGTCTCCTGCCCGGAAATCATCCGACTCTTCGTATCCAGGCTTGCTTCGATCCGGTAATCCACCGCCATCAGACTCACCGAAGCCAGAGTCCAAATGGCGAACACAGTCAGAATTCCACTTAACGGTGAAATCGGCCAGCACCTGCCAGGTTTCATGCCGCCTCCCATTCGATCTGCAAGGACCTACTCCTCAGGTTCATTACCCCACAGTTTCGCACCATTCCCTCGATTCTTCCGCCATTCATGACGCCAACGGTGGATGTCGACGACTTCAATCGAAGGCATCGGCTTCCGGTGCTCCTTATCGATCATCGGCGGGAATGTCTTGTGCGGCTCACTCTGATACCAGTAGGCAACCGTAGCAAGATCGAGCGTCAGGTTATTGTTGTGCCCATGTTCGATGCTGAAACGAAGAGATTTATCGAAGTAAACGGGATCGGTCACATGAAACCGGTACACATGGGTCCGACCCAGCCAGCCAATGTCATCGTTGACCCTGCCATACCCGTAGAAGGGGTGGGTAAAGGGTTCGTTCGGCGACCAGGAGGTGTTGAAATAGTCTTCGGTTCCAGTTCCATGCAAAGACGATGGCCAGGATTCCCCATCGATAAAGAACATGTCATCACCCTCGCCGTACCACATCGGACTGGGAGAGATGACAAAGTATATGAACCCGACGTAATGTCCCTTTCCTTCGAGATCAGCAATCAGGTAGTTGTTCTCGCCGGTCGTATTCTTCCCCTGGGGTCCCAATAAGCTCCATTCATTTTCTCCATCGGGAAGGGCCTCGGTGACTTCCTTGTTGTACCAGGCATGGAAACGCCCCATTTCGCCCGGCAGTTCTTCGAGTTCGACATAGTCAACGTAATAGTAGAAAGCGTCGATCTTACGTCCGGTATCATTCTCCACTTCAATTCGCGCACCCTTGGCAAAAGGCATCACGAAGTAGCTGACGAGCCCTCGACCGTCACGGGGCCCAGCTGCGAGCGGGAGAGAAGAGAAGTTGTAGCTTTCATCCCACCCCTGGCCAAAGAAGGGGCCGATCGGAGATTCCACGCATGGGATTGAGCTCCCATCCCAGTACATGCGCAAGATGATGTCGTTCCGGCTCAGATCGGGTGGTGGAGGAGCAATCGTGATCCAGATGTGGTTGATCATTCCCGCGCCACTCACTTCAAACAAGGTCCGACGTTCACCATCAGGGATGTTCTCGAACCGATCGTTATTGCCGCCGGACCGGTCGAAGGAACTGATGCGCTTGCTTTTGACATCATCTTGCAGTTTCGCGAGATCCAGCAGGGCGCTATCGACCCCCTGGGCGAGTACTGCCCCGGACAGAACGCTCACGATCGCGAAGATTGTGACAACGACTCTATTCAGCATGGCTACCTCCTGCTCAGGATTTGGAAGAATTGATCCAACTGCAGCCGAAACTGCAGAGGCCGTCCGATCTGATATATCCTCATAGACTGAATTTGACAAGGGCTTAAGGGAAACAACCGGCACACGTTGACGGGCAAAAGGATGTCATGGCTGAACTGAAAGCGTTTCTATTTGATCTGGATGGAACACTGATTGACTCGGAAGTGATCTACGTTGAAGCGGTACGCAATGCCCTCCGAGCTAAGGGGTACAATCTCACCAAGAAGGAATCTGAGGCGCTGGTCTACGGAATAAGTGCCCAGGACATCTTCCTGGAAACGGTGCGGCGTTTTCCTGGCTCCTACACCAGTACTGACGACATGGGGATTCATATCAGAGAGCATTTCTACGCCCTCAAGGCGGAAAGAGATATCCGCATTCACGGTTCAATTGCACTTCTGAGAGACCTGTCCCGTGAGTTCCCGGTCGCGATTGTGTCGGGGTCACCTCGAGAAGACATTGCCGCAGGGATCGAGATGATGGAAATTAGCGATGACGTCTCCTTTTACCTGGGAACCGAGGACTACTCGCCGGGCAAGCCCGATCCGACCTGCTATTTGCTGGCAGCTGAGAAATGCGAAGTCAGCCCCCAAAACTGCCTGGTTTTCGAAGACTCCTCGGCAGGAGTCGTTGCAGCGAAACGAGCAGGCGCCTGGTGCATCGCCCTCAAGCGAAACGGCGCCGCCCCTCAAGATCTTTCCTCGGCGGATGCGATTTACGCTGATCTTTCGGAGTTCGATCTTTCCCGATTCGAGCGGGACTTCAAAGACTCCACCTCAGCCGAATAACTTCTTTGAGAAGGCCACATTGGCCTGGGTATCTTCGGTGAAGCGGTTCTCACGGCCGCTGCTTTCCAAGACGTACCATTTGTCAAAGCCGATTTCCTTGCAGGCGGCAGCCGCCGCCGCGAAATCGACCTCACCCTCGCCCGACTCGAGCAAGGGAGTCTCCCAGTCCTTGAGGTGGATCTCACAGATCCGCTCGTTTCCGAGCTGCCGAATCTCACTTGCCACGTCGTAGCCGTAGTGAGTCGAGTTGCCGACATCGTAGTAAACCTGGACCATCTTCGATCCGATTCGGTCGATAATCTCGAGGTTCTGTTCAGCTGTCAGGGTGTTCTCGAGTCCGAGGATGACACCTGCATCTTCAGCCCGAGGGACAATCTGTTTCAGCACTTCGACCGTTCGAGTTACTCCTCGGGCATCGAGTTCATAAGATGCGAAGTTCCCTTTGCTGACATTCCTCAACTGACCTGTCGAATCGGTCAGGCGCAAGTCACCTGCCGCAAAGAACGCCATCAGAATATTCTTCGCCCCAAGTGCCGCGGCGGCTTCGATAGCATCGATTACGTAGACTGCCGACTGCGGCTCGGATTTCAGCGGGATATTATTCAGAATCCCTCCAGCAGCAACGGAATTCACCACAACGCCGTGCTTCTTCCCCAGCTCAAGGTATCGACTCCTGACAGAAGCCTCTCGCAGTGGAATGTTGTCAGGGTTGGTCCCGACGCTGACCTGAATCCCGGCAATGTGTGCTGCCTCGGCCCTGGGGATCATCTCGGGGTCACAGGCCGGCCCCAGATTCCAGTCACACATCCCGATCTTGATCCCACCCGTCTCGAAGTTCGAGGCAACCAGTCTGCTGTTCAGGGCTGCGGCAGAAGTCAGCGAAAGGGCGGAAAAACCTAAGAAACCTCTTCTAGTAACACGCATACTCGCCATCTTAGCTTCTTCGTGCAAGCGTCACAATCCAAGTTTTGGCCTTGACTTTTCCGGTCGTCGAACGATGATGAACTGAGGGACGTGAGAGAAAACTGGAGGAAGACTATGAGTGAGAATTCTGAACGATACGGAAGAAGACAGTTCCTGAAGACTGCGGCCGGAACCGCTGCAGGACTGACGGTGGTGCCTGCCACGGCTGTCAGGGGTTCGCAGGCGAACTCGCGAATCACGATCGGTATCACCGGCTGTGGTCACCGTGGAGACTTCGTTGGATCTCTCTTTGAAAAGCACACGAACTCAAAAGTCATTGCGCTGCACGATTACTTCTCTCAAAGAGTCAACAGTCTTGGCGATAAGTTGAACGTTGCTGCTGAACGACGATACACGGGACTGGAAGGCTATCGTCAGCTCATGGATAAGGATGTCGATGTAGTTGCCGTCATGAGTCCTCCTTACTTCCACACCGATCAAATCCTGGCAACACTCGAGGCGGGGAAGCACCTCTATTCGTGCAAGCCATTGGCGGTGGATGTCCCCAGCTGCAAAAAGATTCTCCAGGCCTGCCGCGAGTCGAAAGGCAAGGTCAGTCAACTCGTCGATTTCCAAACCCGTAATCACCCCCTGTTTCGTGAAGCGGTCCGACGGGTTTTCGAAGGGGCGATCGGCAATCCCGTCCTTGGACATGTTTACTATCAGGCCGGCCGACTCGGGGTCAAAGCCAAGGGTGATTCCGATATGGCCCGCCTCTTGAACTGGGTCTTCGACATCCAACTGTCAGGGGACATCATTGTCGAACAGAACATCCATGTCCTGGACGTCGGCAACTGGTATCTCAATTCACATCCTCTGAAGGCATACGGGACCGGAGGGCGGAAGGCCCGAACCGATGTTGGCGACTGTTGGGACCACTTTGTCGCAACCTTCTGGTATCCCAACGATGTTTTGGTCGATTTCAGTTCCGGACAGTATCTCCGCGGCTACGATGATCTTTGTATTCGGGTGTATGGATCGGAAGGAACTGTGGACTCACATTATGGGGGACCGGTTACGATCACAGGGGACCACCCGTGGGAAGGCGGCCGAACCGATGGTATCTACACCGATGGCACGGTCAACAACATCAAGGACTTTTACACGAGTGTCGCCGATGGGAAACCGCTTTTCGATACGGTCGAGCCCAGTGTCGAAAGCAACCTGACGGCAATTCTTGGTCGCATGGCCGCCTACAGGAACACCGTCGTGACCTGGGAAGAGATGATGGAGTCGACGGAGGAATTTGATCCAAAACTCTCGCTACCCGAAAACGGCATTGGCTTTCAGCCGAACGCCTGACGAGTCGGTAGGCAAAGCGGTTGATCCCTGTTCTCGTTCATTGATCGGCTCAACCGCACGGACGCACTGTACCGTCTGTGGTTAACCGTTTCGTGGGATAATTCCCCACGTTATTTCTGAAGGCTCTAACTGTGCAGAACTGGGGACACTCTTGGAAACGCCTGCAATCGTAGCGAAACGGCTCAGAGACGTCAGACGGGTCGTGGTTAAGGTTGGGACCAACCTCTTAAGAGGTACGGGTGAGGGTCTCAATCTCGAATTCATGGACGCCCTGGCCCAACAGATCGTCGAACTCCGGGCCCGAGGGATCTCGGTGCTTCTGGTTTCCTCCGGTGCGGTTGGGGCGGGAGCCTATGCGATGGGATTCGACACCCCTCCCACTGAAACCAGTCAGCGACAGGCTCTAGCTGCGATTGGCCAACCCCGGCTGATGCGACACTACAAGCTGGCATTCGGGCGCCATGACGTCACCGTGGCCCAGGTTCTCTTAACACGGGACAGTCTCGACAAGCGCGAGCGATATCTCAATGCTCGAAACACCTTCGATACTCTGTTCGACTGGGGAATCGTCCCCATCGCCAATGAAAACGACACGATCGCAGTCGAGGAACTGAAGTTTGGCGACAACGATCAACTTTCAGCACTGATCGCCGGAAAGATTGGGGCCGATCTGCTGGTTCTGCTCACCGATGTTGACGGTATCTACGACCGAAACCCGGAAGAGCAGGGAGCCCGTCGAATTCCCTTCCTGGCGCTGAAAGATCACGGCACTGTGGAGATCGGAGAGGGTGGAGCCCGATCATTTGGCCTGGGGGGAATGCGCAGCAAGCTGACGGCTGTTCGGTTGGCGGCGAGGGCTGGAATCCTTGCTTTCATCGGACCGGGACGAGCCCCCAATATCCTGCACCGGGTACTGGACGGTGACGCTGTCGGGACCTGGTGCGAACCGAATGAACAGAAGATCTCTGCCAGAAAACGGTGGCTGGCACTGGGCAAACGCCCGGGTGAAGGCCGAATCCGCATCGATTCCGGAGCCGCCGCCGCCCTGCTTCACGGGGGAAAATCACTGCTTCCTTCGGGTGTCGTACAGGTCTCGGGAGGATTTGGAAGGGGCGACCTTATCCACATCCTGGGTCCTTCGCGAGAGGAAATCGCCCTGGGCCTCTCCCAGTACTCAGCCCAGGAGCTTGCCGCTGTCCAGGGTCGCAGAAGTGACGAAATCGAATCGCTCGTCGGTGAGCGACAGAACTTCGAGGTAGTCCATCGAGACGACATGGTGATTCTCACTGGAGAACAGAGTGATGACTGACAGGCCGCCGGAAACGACAGCAACCTACATCCAACGAATCTGCCGCCAGGCTCGCTTGGCATCGAGGACCGTCGCAGCCCTGGATTCGGAGATCAAGACGGCAGCACTATCGGCGATGGCACAGCGTCTTAAAGAGAGTCGAATGCAGCTTCAGGAAGCAAACGCCAGGGACATCGAAGGAGCCCGCGAACGTGGGCTCAGTGCCGCCATGGTCGATCGACTCGCACTCACCGACACCCGCATCGAACAGATGGCTGCTGGAATCGACGAGATCGCCTTGCTGCGGGACCCGGTGGGAGAGGTCGTCTCTCAATGGAGAAGGCCCGGAGGTTTCGAGGTCGGGCAGGTCAGAATTCCCCTGGGGGTAATCGGGATGATCTATGAATCTCGCCCCAATGTAACGGCCGATGCTTCGGCGCTCTGCTTCAAAGCCGGAAACGCCACGGTGCTGAGAGGCGGATCTGAAGCGTTCCATTCGAATCTGGCGATCGCCACGGTAATCAGGGCTGCTATTTCAGAATCTGGAGTTGACCCGAATGCAGTACAGGTCCTCGAGACGACCGATCGGGAGGCAATTGGAGAACTTCTCAAACAGGTTGATTCAATTGACTTGATCATTCCAAGAGGAGGAAAGGGGCTGATCAAGAAAGTGACTGAAGAGTCCAGAATCCCGGTGATCAAGCACTACGAGGGCATCTGCCACGTCTACGTTCACTCCGAAGCGGATCTCGAAATGGCAGTCAGGATTGCGGTGAACGCCAAAGTTCAGCGCCCCTCAACCTGCAATGCGATGGAGACCCTGCTGGTGGACGAAAAGGTTGCCGATGTCTTCGTCCCTCGGATTGCCCGAGAGCTGATAAACCAGGGAGTGCAGATCTACGGCTGTCCTGAGACTGTGTCCCGGGTTTCAGATGCTGACCCGGCGACCGAGGAGAGTTTTCGCACCGAATATCTCGATCTGACCTGCAACATCCGAGTGGTCGAGGGGTTTGACCAGGCTGTCGCCCATATCCAGGAATTTGGCTCCAATCACACGGACGTGATCGTCACCAACTCGATCGAAGCCGCACGTCGATTCCTGCGCGTCGTGAATTCATCCTCGGTCATGGTCAATGCCAGTTCGAGGCTGGCTGATGGAGGAGTCTACGGACTCGGTGCTGAAATCGGCATCAGTACCGACAAACTCCACGCCTACGGCCCGATGGGAGTCACCGAACTGACGACCAAGAAGTTTTTCGTCCTCGGGGACGGTACGTTGAGAACCTAACAGTAGAGGCACGTCGACCGCAGTTGGTGCGTTAGTGCGTTAGCGCGTTAGTGCGTTGGTGCGTTGGTGCGTTCAGGGAACCTACTTCTCAGCCAGGAAACGGTCCAGGAGCTTCGAGAGGGCCTCGGTTCCCTGCTGATCCATTTCGTAACGGACCCGGACCAGCGGTTTATCACATTTGATCAGTCTGCCGAGGTCAAATGGAGTCCCAACCAGAACGAGGTCACAGGGAACGGCGTTGATACTCTGCCGGAGTTCCTCGACCTGAGTATCGCCATATCCCATCGCGGGCAGTACTTCCGAGACATGGGGATACTTCGCAAAGGTGTCACGAATGGAGCCCACAGCGTATGGTCTTGGATCGACTATTTCCGAAGCTCCGAACTTACGGGCTGCAACATGTCCGGCACCGTAGGACATCTCCCCATGGGTCAGAGTCGGGCCGTCTTCGACGACGAGTACACGCTTCCCCCTGATCTGAGCCGAATGATTGGCCGAAATCACTGAATCCGATTCAATAATCTGGGCACCCGGGTTGAGGGCGGCTGCCGTCGCCTTAACTGCCGCGATATCCTCGCTCGTTGCACTACTGATCTTCGAAACAAGAATGACATCAGCCATCCTCAGGTTGGTCTCGCCGGGGTGATAGCGGACTTCATGTCCGGGCCTCAACGGATCGACCAATACAATGTGAAGTCCAGATTCGTAGAACGGAGTATCGTTGTTTCCACCATCCCACAGGATGACATCGGCCTCTTTTTCGGCCGATCGGATAATTGCTTCATAGTCCACTCCGGCATAGACGGTGTGGCCCATCTGGATATGCTCTTCGTACTCTTCCCTCTCTTCGATGGTGCACTCGTGCAGATCGAGATCCTCGAGAGTGGCGAAGCGCTGACATCGCTGCGCCAGCAAATCGCCATAGGGCATCGGATGCCGGATGACTACGACATTCTTACCGCGGTCATGCAGCAACTGGGCAATTCGGCGCGAGGTCTGGCTCTTACCGCAACCCGTCCGGATTGCCCCCACTGAGAGCAGGGGTTTAGTCGATTTGATCTGACTGTGCCGATTTCCGAGAAGCCTGAAATCAGCACCGCACGAGTTGACCAGCGCTGCACGGTGCATCACTTCTTCATGGGCCACATCACTGTAGGCAAATACCACTTCATCCGCGGCAAGATCGCGGATCAATCGGGGCAGTTCACTTTCGTCATAGATCGGGATCCCTTCGGGATATCGAGGGCCTGCCAATTCCGCGGGATAGGTTCGTCCGGCGATCCCCGGAATCTGGTAGGCAGTGAAAGCAACAACCCGTTCCGCTCCGTTCCCGCGAAAATGGGTGTTGAAGTTATGGAAATCGCGGCCTGCCGCACCCATGATGATCACTCTTGTCGCCTCAGACATAGACTCCTCCGCACTCCGGTTGCGTCTCAGCGGTCCTCTCCCCATCAGCGGGTCACCGCGATATTGACTCCATTGGTGGTCGGTAATGCTCGGCGTTCTTCAGCTCAGCCGAGCGATCTTGCTCTCTACATCCTCTCTGAACTTGTCAATGAACTTCAGTGTGAATTCGGCTACTGACATCGTATCGTCGTGAATCAGCGGCGTCAGATCCAGAGCCCAGGTCATCGCAGTCTCATTATCGGAAGAATGGGCGTCGAAGTAGGTAGCATTTGCCAGCCTACGACCTGCGGTGGCTAAATCGTACCTCTTCCCTCCTGAAATCTGTGAATCGAAGATCCCCACTAGTGCGGCCGCGACATTCGAGAATTCAGAAACGGCGAGAGCCGTCTTATTGGCATCGGGAAGCCAATCGAGGTCTCGCCAGACTTCGCATCCGTAAACCTTTTCGGGCCGGTCTTCAAGGGGCAGTCGCCGCAGGGCGGCAATCGCCCGAACCAGAGTTCCGATATGGGTATCGTGCTTATCGGCCGGATTGTGCAAATAGACGATCTGAGGTTTGGCAGCCTCGAAGATCTTGAAAAGGTCATCGATCACGGCCGTATTCGACGGGTCCTTAACCTCTGAGCTCGAATAATCGAGTTGAATCTGGGCTGAATACTCTCCGACATACGCGGCCTTTCGCTGTTCGAAGCGTCGAACCTTCTGCATGTCCAGATCAGTGTAGTCGCTGTAGATTCCGGTTCTCGAGCTTCCGGCGCCATTTGTGACGACGACTCCAGTCATCCATTTATCGGACCGCCCGAAACACTGGGCGATCCCGTGGTAGGCCATGATCTCGATATCGTCCTGGTGAGCGCCAACCGTTAAGTGCGTCGTTCGATCCAAAGCTGAGACCGGGTCTATCCCATCGGGAACAAAGAAATCGGCGGTGGCCTTATTGAATTTCATGAGTACTCTCCCTGATTCCTAAAGACTGGGCAGGCTGGCAGCTACAACCGCCTGACCGAGTCGCTTTTCCTTTTCACCGGGCGTCACAATTTCAACCTGTTCGTCCAATTCGGGAAACTCCGCAGCGAGGACTTTCCCTGCGGTTTCGACAATCAATTCACCCCCACTTCCCGTCAGGACGCGCCCCAGCAGAAGAAGGTGCCTCAGTTCATACATCGCGGCATATTGAGCGACGTTGTAGCCAAAATAGGTCCCGATCGTTTCGTAGATCGCATGGGCTCGCCGGTCCCCCGCCTCCATCAACTTCTGCACTTCAACCAGTTGCTCCGGCAACGGCATCTCGGCGGGCAAGTCAATTCCCGCTACCGGTGCCAACCGGCCAACTGCCTGCTGGGAGAAATACTGGGCACCGACTCCAGGATCCCCCGACCATTCGTCCACATGAGCGCCGTCCCGCATATCCACGGGAACGAATGCCAGTTCATCCAAACCACTGGTTAAATGACCACCTGACGTTACATAGCCGGCGGCGAGGCTGGTCCCCATCGCGACTCCCAACACAGCTCCATCCTTGAGCGAAATCGCCCCAGCCAGAGCGGTCACTTCTCCGTCATTCACGACTTCAAAGGGGATGTTGTTCCACTCTTTCCTCAGTTTCAGGAACATCCGGCTGATTTTCGAATCGAAATCAGCCCGCGAGACGCCGCGGAAAAGCGAGGCCACCCGGACCTCATTGTTGACATAGACGCCGGCCGCACTTCCGCCAATGGCATCGACCCGGGGCAGCTTTGCCGCCGCACGCTTTAACGAGTCGTTGATACCGGCATAGTGCCAGGCGGGATCCTTCTGAAAATAGGGATCCCAAACCACCTCTTCGCTATGGACGACCTCTCCATCAATCACAGCAGCACACTTGCGATCCGAGCCGCCCAGGTCGAACCCAATGCGGCATCCATCCCAGTGTCCGCCGAGCGGTTGGGTGGATTCCCGCCCTTCCGGAAGATCCTCCCGCTTTACATGGACGACCGAAAAGGGCTTCCCATAGATACGATCTCCCATGAACTCATGGTCAAAGGCCCGCTCACCCTGCGGCGAATAGACCTCCGCAATATAGGCGGCAATCGCAGGGTCACCAGCCAGGTAGACCTTGTAGCCCCCCTTCTGCCAGAGCATGTACTTGATCAGGCGTTCCACGTAGCGTTGATTCAGCTGGATCCCCTCTCCACGATGGGGCAATACCTGGGTCTCGATCGTCGTTGTCGAACCGTCACCCCGCTCCAAAGCGACACCCAGATACTCTCCGTTTCGACTCTCGGCAATCTTCTTGTGAAAGGCACGATTCCAAAGCGCAATCGGAACAAACTCGGGATCGAGTACCGGTTTGATCTTTGGAAGAGAATCCTTCAGGTTCGGCATACTTCAAGTCTCCTTAGCGACAACAACACCAGGCGCGTGCCTCGCGAATCAAGTTCTGATAAAACAGGGTATGTGCCCCTTCCCCACGCCCCAAATACGGGCAAACTAAGGACCATTGGAGACCCCTCTCGACTCTTAGCATCCCCCGAGCCAACCGGGCCTCCAGGTCAGGGTACCATCATAGCGCAGGAAAGACGTTTCGGCATCCTGATGAACCGATTCTCCGGGCTCTTACATCAATTTGAGGAGTTGTTCCATTCGGGGATAGAATGGACGTTTCGCTACTGTTGGAGGGCGCAAGGGATGACGAAGTCGAAGAGGAAGGACAGCGGTCTCGCGATTCTCGCTTTTGGCGGTAACGCCATCATCAGAAAAGGGCAGTCGGGGGAAATCCATACCCAGTTTGCCAACACCAGAAGGGTGCTGCAGGGGGTGGTCAGTCTGGTTCAGAACGGTAGTGGGCTGATCATTGTTCACGGGAATGGACCGCAGGTCGGCAATGAGCTTTTTCGGTCGCAGTTGGCCGCTTCGGAAGTTCCGGAATTGCCACTCGGTGTCCTCGTCGCTGACACAGAAGGTGGGATGGGCTACATGATCCAGCAGTGTCTCCAGAATGTGCTCTGGAAGAACAAGCTGAAGAAGCCGGTAGTGACAATTCTGACCCAGGTCGTCTGTGATAAAAACGACCCTCACCTTTACGAGCCAACAAAGCCGATCGGCCGTTTCTTCTCCGAAGCTGATGCAAAGCGACTCATGAACGATAAGGGCTGGGTGATGAAGGAGGACGCAGGGAGAGGCTGGCGCCTCGTGGTCCCCTCGCCGCGCCCGGTGCGGATCATTGAAGACGATACGATCTCAATGCTCGTTGAAGCCGGGATTATCGTCATCGCCGGGGGTGGGGGCGGCATTCCGATCGTCGTGGAACCGAACGGTGACTTCGAGGGGCAAGACGTGGTGGTTGACAAGGACTTCACAGCCAGCCTGATCGGTCACCATGTCGGAGCCGATACACTGATCATCGCTACGGACATTCAGCAGGTCGCACTTAATTTCAATACGCCGCAGCAGGTCAATCTGAGCAGGATGACCGTCTCAGAGGCACAGCGCTACCTCAACGAGGGGCACTTTCTGGAGGGCTCGATGGGCCCCAAGATTGAGGCGTCGATCCGTTTTATCGAGTCTGGAGGAGACCGGGTCATCATCGCCGCACCAGACCGGATTGCCGCGGCAATCCGGGGCGAGGCGGGAACAACGATCACCTCGGATTGAATAGACCTTAGCCCCGACTACTCCCCCGCAACGAGAGCAATCAGCGCTTTCTGTGCGTGCAGCCGGTTCTCGGCCTGATCGAAGATCCTCGAGTTGGGTGAGTCGACAACCTCCTTCGTAATCTCATCGTCATAGTGGGCAGGCAGGCAATGCAGTACGATCGCATCCTCCCTGGCAAGGGCCAGTGCCTTGCTGTTGATCTGATACCCCTGGAAGACTTTGCTCCGTTTGGCGCTCTCCTCTTCCTGCCCCATGCTTGCCCAAACATCGGTGTAGAGGACGTCCGCGCCCGTGACCGCCTCTTCGACACTCTCGGTTACCGTCAGCGATCCTCCGCTATCCTTTCCCTTGGCTCGAGCCCAAGCTTGAACGGATTCGGTCACCTGGTAGCCGGCAGGCGAGGCCGTAACAACATGCATTCCCAACAAAATCCCGCCGAATATCAGCGAGTTGGCAACATTGTTCCCATCTCCGACATAGGTCAAACGAATCCCTTTGAGCCGCTTACCCGATTCCAGAATCGTCTGAAAGTCAGCGAGTGCCTGGCAGGGATGTGTGAAGTCGCTCAAGCCGTTGATCACCGGAACATCGGAGTACCGTGCCAGGTCCTCCACGATGTCGTGCCCGAAAACCCGAGCCATGATGACATCGACCTGGCTGCTGAGTACCCGGGCGATATCCTCCACCGTTTCTCTCTTCCCGAGTCCGATGTCAGAGGGACCGAGGTAAAGCGCCGCTCCACCCAACTGGAACATTCCGGTTTCAAACGACACGCGCGTTCGTAATGACGGCTTCTGAAAAATCATCGCCATCATCTTGCCGGCCATTGGATGGTACCGTTCACCTTCCTTCTGTCTCCGCTTCACTTCGAGGGCGAAATCGAGGATCTGCCGGATTTCGGCGGGGGTGAAATCTTTCAGAGTGAGAAAGTCTCGTCCATGGATGCTCACAGTTTCTTCCTTTCGTCGAGCGCGAACCTTGACCTGGAATATCCGTCATTTCAGGAAGTTCGTTTCAACCGGATTCTCTTTAAAACGCTTTCAGTACCGACTGGATGCGCGAAAACGCCTCATCGACCTGCTCGCGCGTGATCACGAGCGGGGGAGCAAATCGAACGGTTACCGCATGGGTGTCCTTCGCCAGAAGTCCTTCCGCTTTGAGCTTCTTGCAAAATGCCTTGGCAATCGGTTCAGTGAACTCGATCGCCAATAACAGCCCCTTGCCCCGCACCTCCCTGATCTTGTCGTGCTTCAAGCTCCTCAGCTTGTCCAAAAAATACAGGCCCATTGTAGCGGCTCGATCAGCCAGCTTCTCGTCCACGATGACATCCAGAGCAGCGATCCCAATCGCGCTGGCGAGGGGATTCCCTCCATAGGTGCTCCCATGTGAACCTGGATCGAATACCTTCATGACCCAATCATCGCAGGCAATTGCCGACACCGGGTAGAGCCCGCCCGAGAGAGCCTTTCCCAAGATCACGATATCCGGCCGAATTTCGTCGTGCTGGTAGCAGAGCAGCTTCCCAGTCCGCCCGAGTCCGGTCTGAATCTCATCAGCGCAGAACAGAATGTTTTGACGGCTGCAAACTTCGCGAGCGGCTTTGAGGTAACCAGGACTCGGCACCTTGACCCCCGCTTCTCCCTGGATCGGTTCTACCAGGAAACCACAGGTATTCGGTGTAATCGCCGCTTCCAGTGCTTCGATGTCGTCGTAGGCAATGACCTTGAACCCGGGTGTCGAAGGTCCAAACCCGGTCTTAGCTTCAGGATCGGTTGAAAACCCAACGATCGTCGTCGTCCGGGCGTGGAAGTTCTCTTCGCAGACGATGATCTCTGCCCGGTCCGCGGGGATCCCCTTTTCCATGTACCCCCAGCGTCGCATCGCCTTAATAGCTGTTTCGACGCCCTCAGCTCCCGAGTTCATCGGCAGAGCCTTTTCAAACCCCGTGAGTTCACAAATCTTCTTGAGGAAGCCCCCCATAACGTTGTTGTGGAAAGCTCTAGACGTAAGTGACAGTTTGTCCATCTGGGCCTTGGCGGCGGCCACGATTCGCGGGTGGTTATGCCCCTGGTTTAACGCGCTGTACGCGCTCAACATGTCGAAGTAACACTTGCCTTCGACATCCCATACCCAGACACCTTCACCGCGTTCAAGAACTACTGGAAGAGGGGCATAATTACGGGCCCCATACTCAAAATCCCTCTCGATATACTCGTCCGTAACAGTCTTGGAAATCACGTTCACGCTCCTCAGCAGTCGCCCACTTGCCGGTCAATATCACCGTCACCAGGGAGATTCTACCGAGGACAGCGAGAGGCAAGCAAGATCAGCGT
>CP070717.1:4997353-5030740 GCA_020350445.1 Acidobacteriota bacterium
CCGACCGGAGCATTCGCCATCGCCTGGCGCATTGCGGGAGTCGGACAGGTTACAGTATCGCTTCTCAGATCGATCATCGTTCTCTCCGATGGGGATTCTCTCCGATCCATTGGCCGGATTCAATTGCCCTCAGGCGAATTCGGACCTGGGCATCGCCGTGAACCCATCAGGCATACGATCAGCGGCTGGATTCGAGCTGCAGCACCTCGGGCAGAGTCGGAATTCCCGCCCGGGCTCCAAGGTGGGTACACGCCAAACCACCGGCGGCATTGGAAAACCGCATGCAGCGTCCGACCGGCCACCCACTCAGGACCCCGTAGATGAAGGCACCATGGAAGACATCGCCTGCCCCGGTGGAGTCAACCGGCTCAATCGGGAATGCTGGAAACTGGAAGACTTCGCCATCGACAAGAGCCGCTGAACCCTCTTCTCCCAGAGTGACTGCCACGAAGCCGGGGCAATACTTCGCCACCTCAATGAGGCCGCTTCTCCAGTCCTCGGTCTGCGCAAACTGGGTAACAAAAGAGAGACTCGCGATCAGTAAGTCGACGTTCTTTATCAGGTGTTCAACCCCATAGGGGACCTTGTCGATATCGAGGCAGACAGCCATCCCGGCTTCCTGCGCCCAGGCCGCAGCCTGCGTGGAGGCTGGCAAATCGTTTCCATCAACGTGGAGGATCTGTCCTTCGATCAACTGGGTTCGATTCAGTTCGCCTTCATCGTAGCGAAGCCTGGCATCCTGGTCCCAAATGATTGTGCGACACCCTGTCTCACGGTCAACAATGATGAGTGAATGGTGGCTGGTCGCACCCGAGACCACTTCAAGCACAACATCCATCGACTCACGGCCCAGGTCCCGCTGGACAAAGTCACCCAGATCATCACTTCCGACACGGCCCACATACCGGGTCTTCAGGCCATAGCGGGCACAGACCGAACAGGCAGTCGCAATCTGTCCACCGCCCATGCGCAACATCTTTTCCATCCGAACTTTGGTGTCATGCTGCGGATATTCAGGCACACGGCAGACCCAGTCGACGGCATTCTCACCAAACCCAATGACCTGAAACGGACGGCCAGCCGGCAGGTCCAGCTCCAAGTAGACGTCATCCAAGAGTTTAATGTCCATCAGGTGCTCTTTCTTTGGACCCCTTCAGAGTTCCCCTTCATCAGCGAAGCTGAAGTAGCGATAGCGGCCAATAATAACATGGTCCAAAACCTGGATCCCGATCACCTTCCCCGTTTCGACGAGCCTTTGGGTAATCTGCCGGTCCTCCTTGCTGGGCCGGGGTTCTCCGCTCGGGTGGTTGTGAACGAACAGCACCGAGGCGGCCCCTTCTCGAATGGCCGGACGAAACACTTCCCTGGGATGAACTATAGCCCGCGTCAGAGACCCTTCAGATACACGCTCAATTCGCAGAACCCGGTTCTTCCCATCAAGAAGCAGTACCCAGAAGCACTCTTTACCCAGATCGATTGCAAGGGGCCGAAAATAGGAGAAGACTTCCGCACTCGAGTGGAAGGAGTGGTTCGGTCTCAGTTCAACTCGCCGCCCTCGACGGGTCATCTGGATGGCAGCGGCCAGCGCCAGGGCACGCTTCTTTCCGAGGCCTGCCTGACAGAGTTGATGGAAGCCGGCTTCCTGCAAACGCCGCAGTGATCCAAGCGCCTCCAGAAGACGACCTGCCAAACTTCGCGCAGCAGACTCCGACATCCCCGGTGAGATAACCAGGCTCAACAGCTCCCTGTCACTTAAACCATCCCATCCCAACTCAACAAGATTCGTACGTACACAGCTCATGGAAACTCCTTTCTTTCACCTCTCCATATACGTCTGAGTTGGGAAAACTGCGAACCCGGTCGAAGCAGGTCAGGTTCCGAGTGTTTCGAAAAAATCGATCACCCGGTTCTCGGCCCAGGAGCGGTCCCGGTCGATCCCCCGGCGTTCTACGAACGCGACATGCCCTCCCCGCGGGGTCAAATGAAGGCAGAGGTTCGGGTTTCCAGAAGCCTTTTCGACGAGCGGGCGGGACGGTAATAGCGGATCATCCTGGGAGTGAATGATCAGCGTGGGGACTGCAATCCTGTCCAGCAGCGGAGCTGAACTGGCCTTGCGATAGTATTCATCAACCGTTGAGAAGCCCCCGAGCGGCACGGTAACGACTTCATCGAACTCCCGGATCGTCCGAACCCGTGCCAGATGGTCCAGATCGACCCAGTTTTCAACAGAACCCGGATTCTGCAGGGTCAGTCTTCGCAGACGACCGAGATAGTAGTTCTTGTAGAGCCAGTTCGACCAATGGTCAAACACGGGCCAACTCTCTGTCAGGTCCACCAGAGGAGAGATTACAGCGCCCCCCACGATTCGACCGGCAGCTTCGGCACCCAGTTCGCCGAGGAGTTTCAGCAGGATGTTCCCCCCCATCCATAAACCGACGAGAAAGAAGCTCTGCAACGTGTACCTGTTGCTCACCAGTTCGAGGATCTCCGCTACTTCATCACTGCATCCAGCATGAAAGACCTTAGGCCGGACTCGATCGGGATTATGATTGTAGAGATCGAGAAGAATACTGTTCCAGCCTCGAACATAGGCCTTCTTCGAAAGGCCGAGCATGTAAGCGGACTCACTCGAACCCGCCATCCCATGAATGACAACCACCGTTGGTGCCGATGTCTTAACCGCGGCATACTTTACCTGCACGGTAGAGTCGTCTCGAAGCTTCAGATTCTCCTGACGAATCGACTTCCAGCCCCAGTCGAAGGTCCTGCGCTGTCGGGCGCCAATCACGGTCTGAAGATGCCCCGTCGGTAGAAGGCGATGTGGCCGGAATGGCTTCTGCTCGAGAACCGTCTGGATCAGCTTGAAGTGATGCCCGTCGCTCATGCTTCTGGCCGGTTCTTCCAGACCCTGAGAATCCAATAGGATCCTAGAACCGCGACCAGCGCGCCAACCGAGTCCGCCAGCACGTCCTGGAAACTCGGATGCCGATTCGGCACAAAGGCCTGGTGGACTTCGTCGAGGACACCATACAGGGTCGCTGCGACCCACAGCCAGGGGACCACTCTGAGTTCCAGTTGCCCCTTCAAACCCTTTGTCCAGCCCCAGACCAGGGTCAGAGCGAACAGCCCGTATGCCAGAAAATGAGCGACGTAATCCGGGGCCAGATCGGCTCCAGGGGGATTACTCTTATGCGAAACAGTAAAGATCGCGACAGCCAGAACGAGCGTCGGAATCCAGTGAAGAAAATCCCTCATTACGCCAGCAGGTACATCAACCAGGCGAACAGCAAAGACCCCACCACCATATAGCCCATAAGGGTGAGGAAGTACTTGATTCGCTCGGTCGTTTCAGACCGATTCACCAGTGAGAATACTGTCGCAATGCAGAGGGAGAGGATCAGAAGACCCAGGAAATGATTCACTGTTTCCTCCCCTGCGCGATATCGAAAGCATCCAGGACCAGGAGCATGTTGATCAGTCCGGCGGTATAGATAAAGGTGTTCCCGTATTCATAACCCAGCGACCGGATATCTCCCTGTCCCCAGCCAAGAACCTTTCCAATGATGTACGGAAGCCCGATCGCCGCATCTGCAAAGAAACGCAGGAAACCGAAGAAACCGCTTTCGAGGCTGAACAGTTTCCCCTCCATGTAAAGCCCTAGAGCAAACAGTAGCAAGACGCCGACAAAGAAGACGGCAGCCCGCTTCCACTTATTGAGGAACAAGTGCCCTGCCCCGGGGACCAGCCAGGCAAAAACACAGGCTATAGCAGTCTTGGTCATAAGCTCCAAATGATATGGAGAATGTCCGATCCGGGTCAAGTTTACACTCTCCGCGACACCGGTCTGCCCCTGACTTTAGAGATCTCTTCAGGGGCTTTTTCGAAGCCAGGTTGAATGAGGTTTCCGAGGATGCCAAACCCGGGGAATTTTTCCGACGTCCGTGTTATGATTCCGGAGAATGGATTAGGCTCAATTCAAGGGGTTCGGGGGGCCTTCGGAACCGGGGACCAGGGCACTTCGTTTTAATCATTTTGGGGGTGATGGGGCTCATGCACTCCTGAAGAAAGCAGGCAGACAATCATGAAGATACTCGTCAGTGACAAGATGTCAGCGGAAGGCATTGAATTTCTGGAAAGCCAGCCTGGATTCACCGTCGTGAACCGGCCGGGGATGGATCCCGACGAACTCCTCAAAGAGGTTGCCGACGCTCACGCTCTGATTGTCAGAAGCAAGACCAAAGTCAAGCCCGAAGTGATTGCCGCGGCCAAGAACCTTCGTGTAGTGGGAAGAGCTGGAGCCGGAGTTGACAATATTGATTTGGAAGCAGCGACCCGCCGCGGAATCGTTGTCATGAATACCCCGGGGGGTAACAGCGTCAGCGCCGGAGAACATGCGTTCGCCCTGTTGATCTCCCTGGCTCGCAAGATCCCCTTCGCACACGCTTCACTGAAGTCGGGCCAGTGGAACAAGGCGGCCTTCATGGGTTCTGAACTCCAGGGAAAGACACTGGGAATCGTTGGCGCCGGCAAGATCGGATCCGTTCTGGCGAAACGGGCCCTGGGCTTTGAAATGAGTGTCCTCGTCTATGATCCCTTCATTTCGGAATCCTATGCGGCCGACCTGGGAGTCGAACTGTGTGACCTCGACGAACTGTACGCCCAGTCTGACTTCATCAGCCTGCATTCTCCGATGAACGAGAAGACGAAGCATATGATCAACCGGGAAACACTGGCAAAGATGAAGGGTGGGGCAATTCTCGTGAATGCCGCTCGCGGTGGATTGATCAACGAGGCCGATCTGATCGAGGCGCTCGAAAGCGGCCAGCTGGCCGGAGCTGCCCTGGATGTCTTTGAGAATGAACCCAATGTCAGCGAAGCTCTCCGGAACACGGACAACGTCATCTTCACACCCCATATCGCTGGATCCACCCTCGAGGCACAGGCAAAGGTCGGTTTCGCCATCGCCGTCCAGATCACGAACTACCTCAAGGAAGATGTAATCGTCAATGCCGTTAACTTCCCGTCGATGTCCACGACTGAGATGGCAAGCCTCGAACCCTACATCCGCCTTGGAGAGAAACTGGGTTCCCTGGTCGGCCAGATCTGTCGGACCCGTGTCTCCGAGATCGGGCTCCGCTACTATGGCGACCTGCCCCAGATGAGCTACAAACCCCTGGGCAACTACATTCTGAAGTCGATTCTGGCTCCGGTGCTGTCGGAGGAAGTCAATGCGGTGAATGCGCGCAAGATGGCTGAAGATCGTGGCATCTCAATAATCGAGACCGTCAGCAACCGGGAACGGGCCTATTCGAACCTGATCAGTATTCAACTCCGGGGACAGGATTCGATGGAGTGGGTCGAAGGGGCCATTCTGCGCGAGGGAAATCTCCGCCTCGTCTCCGTCGATGGAATCTCGGCAGAAACCCAGTTGGGAGACCATATCCTCTTTATCCGCAATGACGACACTCCCGGTGTCATTGGCCAGCTGGGGACAGTTTTGGGTAACGCCAATATCAACGTCGCGTCCTTCGTGCTCGGTCGATCCGACAGCCATGACCATGCTGTCGGTGTGGTCAACACCGATTCAGGAATTTCTGAAGAGGTCCTCGAGCAGATCGGAGAGATCGACGCGGTTCAGTTCGCACGAATCGTCCGACTCAGCGAATAGGGGCAGGATGTCGAAGAAGGTCAGAGGGACATTTGAGTGAATAGCCAATGATCCCCTTTCGTGATGATGTACCGGCCAAGCAGTTCCCGGTTATCACTGTCTTGATCATCCTGGCCAACCTCGGGGCCTTTCTCTATCAACTGACGCTGCCGCCGCCGGAGCTCGAGCGCTTCATCTTTCAGTTCGGCGTGGTTCCGGCCGAATTGCTCAGTGTCGGCCAGTCGCTGACCGCCCATCCGGTCAGCGTCCCCTTGAGCATCGTGACCTCGATGTTTCTCCACGGTGGCTGGCTCCACTTGATCGGAAATATGTGGTACCTCTGGGTCTTTGGTGACAACGTTGAAGACCGGATGGGGCATAGCCGTTTTCTGTTCTTCTACCTGATCAGCGGCGTGGTCGCCGGCAGCGTGCACGTCTTCTTC
This sequence comes from Acidobacteriota bacterium, assembly GCA_020350445.1. GTDB lineage: Bacteria > Acidobacteriota > UBA6911 > RPQK01 > JAPXNP01. The sequence goes on from CP070717.1 coordinate 5,003,444, forward strand.
AACCCTGACAGCCTCCTTCCGACCATCGGGGCAAGTGGGGCGGTTGCCGGTGTCCTGGGCGCCTATCTGCTTAGCTACCCCTTCGCTCGGATCCTGACAATTATCCCCTTATTCCTTTTCTGGCCAGTCGTTGAGCTCCCCGCCCTTCTCGTCCTCGGATTCTGGTTCCTGCTTCAGCTGATCAATGGAGCGGTCGCGGCTGCAGTCGATACGGGAGAGGTCGGGGGAGTCGCCTGGTGGGCCCATATCGGTGGCTTCGTCGCCGGTATGATCCTGATCGGAATCTTTGCGAAGCGCCCCGTACAGCGCTATTCCTGGGGTGGACGTTAGCCGCGACACCTCCGGGCTAGAATCTACCTGCTTTTGTCAGACCCCAGCAGCGAATCGATATAGGCCTGCGGATCGAAAGGCAGGAGATCGTCGGCTTTCTCTCCGACCCCTACAAAGCGGATCGGGATTCCCAACTCCTTCGCGATCGCCACGACAATTCCACCCTTTGCCGTCCCATCCAGTTTCGTGACCAACAACCCGGTGACACCAGCACTCTTGTGGAACTCCCGAGCCTGAACAAGACCGTTCTGCCCAGTAGTCGCGTCCAGGACCAGGAGGACTTCGTGGGGGGCCGAATCGACCTCACGAGCAGCCACCCGGTTCATCTTTTCGAGTTCCTGCATCAAGTTGCTCTTCGTATGCAGTCGTCCGGCAGTGTCGACAATGAGAACGTCGACGGCCCTGGACTTAGCGGACTGGATAGCATCGAAAAGGACAGCCGCAGGATCGGCACCAGGAGACTGTTTGACCAGGGAGGCACCTGTTCTCTCGGCCCAGATTGTCAATTGCTCGATCGCGGCAGCTCGAAACGTATCGGACGCCGAAAACAAAACACTCGATCCCTCAGACCGATACAAGCTTGCCAGTTTCCCAATCGTCGTGGTCTTTCCAACGCCATTGACACCCACCACGAACATAACGAAGGGGCCCCCATCGGATACCTTCAGGTCTGGGGCTCCCGAATCCTGAAGAATTGTGGCCAGTTCCTCACGGATAAGTCTCTTCACCTGAAAGCTCGTTACGAACCGGTTCCCTCGCGTCTCATCCTGGATCTTCTCGATAATCTCGAGGGTCGTCTGAACCCCTATGTCAGCGGCCAGAAGGACTTCTTCCAGGTTCTCCAACTGCTCCGGTGTAACCGGACTCTCCCCACTGCCGGTGAGTTCACCGATCTTCTGAGAGATATCCTCCTTGGTCGACTCCAGGGCCTTCTTGAGACGGCTGAAGTAGCCCGGTTTCTCTTTGTAATTGAAAATACTCATAGCAAGCTGCGCCTGTATTCCTTTTCAAGCTTTTCCCACTGGCCGGCCCTGAGGGATTCCAGCAACCTTTCCAGCCGGGTCACGATATCCTCAGCCAATAAGAGGATATCCGAAATCTCGATCCCTTCCAGTTTCAGGGAGGTCGCTTTCTGATCCAGGTCCGGTGGAAACTGCGACTGATAAACATTCACTCCGATTCCGATCACCGCCCAGGTGATCCGGTCACCTTGTGAACCCAGTTCGGTCAGAATCCCACAAACCTTTTTCCCGTTGAGATAGACATCATTCGGATGCTTGACGGCAACAACCGGGGCTGAATCGCTGACGGCCCTGATAGCGTGGGCAACGGAGAGACTCGATATGACATTGAGAAACTCCGTATTCGCCATCTTCCAGTCCGGGTAGAAGAGAAATGACAGGTACAGTCCTTCACCGGCCGGGGAGTTCCACACCCGTCCAAAACGCCCTTTTCCGGCGGTCTGCTCACGAGCCACCACGATCCGAGGTTCCAGTTCCTCCACGAACTGTTTCAGGTAGTCATTCGTGGACTCAACCGAATCGAGTAGTTCCATCTGTCCAAACACAGGAGACTCCTGCTGCGTCACGACAAGCCGCGGTCCACCTGGGCCCCTATCCCTTTGCGCTGACCAGGACCTTCAGCTGATCCTCGATCTTCTCGAGCTTCTGCAGGACCTCCCGGTGACGGTTCCTGGTCTTCTCAACAACAGCATCCGGCGCCTTACTCAGGAAACTCTCGTTCGAGAGCTTGCGCTGCAGATTCTCGATTTCTCCGAGGGTCCGCTTCTTCTCCTTTTCGAGCCGGCTCATCTCAGCATCGACATCAATCACATCATCGAGCAAAAGGCCGAATTCCGTGTCTCCCGCAACACCTTGGAGCAGGATCTTTCCAGAAGGCCATTCCGTGACGAAATCGACCGCACGAGTCTTGACGAGATTCTGCACATGGTGCAACTGCGACTCGACAAACTGCCTTCCCTCGCTGGAACAGCGGAATACGACATCCAGTGCGTGCCGCGGATCGATGTTGTTTTCGGCACGAGCTGTCCGCATCGCTGTAATCAGCCCCTGCAACCGGGCCAGATCTCGATCGGCCTTCTCATCAATCCAGGCCTCACGGACAACTGGAAAGGCAGCCCGCATGATCGTTTCACCTTCATGCGGCAGCTTCTGCCAGAGTTCCTCCGTGATAAAGGGGATGAACGGATGCAGCAAGCGGAATGACGTATCCAGAACATAAACAGCGACACGCTGGGCTCTGCGCCGATCTGGGGAGTCCTCGCCGGTAAAGGCTGCCTTGATCAACTCGATGTACCAGTCACAGACTTCATGCCAGAAGAAGTGGTAGAGGGTATTGCTCGCTTCGTGGACAAAGAATCGATCAAGGTCCTTTTCGACCGATGCGATCGTCTGATGCAGACGGGACAGAATCCACCGCTCCTCGAGCTTCAGTTGCCCGGACTCGAGCAGTTCTTCGACTTCCTCGGCTCCAACCGGTTTGGTCTCATCGAGATTCATGAGCAGGAATCGGGCGGCGTTCCAGATCTTGTTACAGAAGGCCCGATAGCCCGCCATCCGGTTAACCGAAAACGGGATGTCTGCGCCGGGAACCGCCATCACCGAGAGAGTAAACCGGACAGCGTCGGTCCCGTAGTCATCGATGATGCCCAGGGGATCGATAATGTTGCCTCGCGATTTCGACATCTTCTGCCCGTCTTCATCCCGTACGAGTCCGTTGATGAAGACTTTTTCGAAAGGCACCTGATCCATGAACCGGAGCCCCATCATCATCATTCGGGCGACCCAGAAAAAGATGATATCGAAACCTGTCACCATCGTTGATGTGGGGTAATAGAGCTCGAGTTCCCGGGTCTTTTCAGGCCAGCCAAGGGTTGAAAACGGCCAGAGCCCCGAACTGAACCAGGTATCCAGAACATCAGTTTCCTGTACCAGCAGTGTCGAACCGCAGCTGGAACACTCCTTTGGGTCTTCAAGGGAAACGGTCAGATGTCCGCAGCCGCCACAGGTCCAGGCGGGCACTCGGTGTCCCCACCAGAGCTGACGGCTGATACACCAGTCATGGATATTCCGCATCCACTCGAAATAGATCTTCTCGTAGTTCTGTGGGACGAAGACCGTGCGTTTCTCTTCCACGGCACGGTTCGCCTGATCTGCCAGCGGCTTAACCTTGACGAACCACTGGCGGCTGACGAGCGGTTCAACCACCGTCTGACAGCGCTGGCACTGTCCCACATTGTGGTTGTGCTTTTCGACCTTCTCCAGCAGACCCAGTTTCTCCAGGTCCTGAACCACGCGCTGTCTTGCCTCATCCCGGTCAAGACCGGCGTAAACTCCCGCTTCTTCTGTCATCGCCCCGTCATCGCCGATAACCTTAATGATCGGTAAGTCGTGCCGGCGTCCGGCTTCGAAGTCAGCCGGATCATGGCCAGGAGTCACTTTGACGACTCCGGTTCCGAACTCGGTCTCGACAAAATCGTCGAAAATGACGGGGATCTCCCGATTCATCAAGGGCAGCAGGATCGTCTTCCCCTTGAGATCGGAATATCGTTCGTCATTTGGATGGACGGCCACAGCGGTGTCTCCGAGCATCGTTTCAGGCCGCGTCGTGGCGACAGTGACGAATCGATCGGAACCGGCGACCGGATAACGGATGTGCCAAAGATGCCCGTTGGCCGGCTCGTATTCAACTTCGAGATCGGAGATTGCTGTCACGCAACGGGGACACCAATTCACCAGGTACTCACCGCGATAAACGAGTCCCTGTTCATAAAGCTGAACGAAGACTTCTCGAACCGCTCGAGAAAGGCCTTCATCCAACGTAAAGCGTTTCCGGCTCCAGTCACAGGAACAGCCCAGCCGCCGAATCTGTTTCAGAATGTTCGCCTCGGCGATCGCTTTCCAATCCCAGACGATCTGCTCGAACTCCTCACGGCTGAAATCGGTGCGTTTCTTCCCTTCATCCGCCAGTCTGCGCTCAACGACGTTCTGGGTTGCGATTCCAGCGTGATCCGTTCCCGGGACCCAGAGAACATTCAATCCTCTCATCCGGTTCCATCGGGCGAGGATATCCTGGAGGGTAATATTGAGCGCGTGCCCCATGTGCAGGGAACCGGTCACGTTGGGAGGAGGGAGCACCATCGTAAAGGGTTCTCCTCCAGCGTCGGGATCTCCTTCAAAGAAACCCTGCGATTCCCACCAGTTGTAGAGCTTCTCTTCCGTTTCAGTCGGTTCGTACGTCTTTGAAATCTCAATCGCCACAAGGAACTCCTGTCAAGGTTGTCGTAAACGAAGCCCCGAATTATATCGCACAGAGGGGCAGGCCAAGGGTCGAGGTACGTAAAGGCGCTATTCCTTGATTACCTTATGGGCAACTTCAGGAAGGAGTTCGCGCAATGCGAGAGGGAGCCGGCGGGAAACTTCACCGATCAAAACACTGAACTGCTCCGGTGAAAGCCCTTCCGCCCAAGCCGGACCTGAGACCACCGACTTCCGGTTAAGACTGGAAATCTCAGGGCGACACTCTTCCAGGGTCAAATCGAAAAGAAGCTCCGCATCGGTGTCCGGTAATGGCAGATCGAGGAAGTTCTCATCAACCTGCTCCCAGGGTGGCCGGGCAGCCTCTTCCCGTTCTTCTTCAGCTCGTCGAACCGCGTTCTGGACGAACTCCACCAGATGCGACGTTTCGAAGGGCTTGGTGAGACAGCCTTCGTAGGGGATGCCAGCCGCCCGCTGCTCGTCAAAAGGCTCAAAGGCGCTGGCCAGAAATATCACCGGCAAAGAAGATGTTCGGGGATCTTCCTTCAGTTCGCGACACAGTTCATAGCCATCGAGAACGGGAAGGGAAAGATCGAGAAGAACGACATCGGCGCCTCGACGCCGGATATGTTCGAGGGCACTGGCCCCATTCTCGAAACAGAACAATTCACAATCCTCACCGGCAAATGAGAGTTCTACAACCTTCTGAATCGTCTTGCTGTCGTCGGCCAGTACTAGGTGGTACATCTTCGGTTGATTAAGGATTTCCCTCCGAATCAGAAGGCAATCCTTCTCCTGCTAGTTCACGTTGTTCAGCCCGCTTCCGCGCTACCTCGTAGATATCGGGACGCCCCGTAAAGATCTGCATCACACTCTTGAAAGGATCCCATACCGAGAAGTTCTTCTCAATCCTATTCGAAGCATGTATGGCCGCCGCCTGTTCATCCACAACCGGGACATCCTTTTCCAGAAGAATCAGCCGTTCCTTCGCAGTGTCAAAATATTCGCTGAAGGGGTACTCGGCTGCGATTCGCGCATAGTAGACCGAAGCTTCGGTCACGCGGCCAGACTCCTCCAGTGATCTGCCCAGCTTGAACAGCGTATCGTCCATCATACTGAAGTTCGGATACTTGTCGAGAACGTTCTTGAACCTCATTTCAGCAGCGGTGTAAGAATTCCGTTTGTAGTAGAAACTCCCGATTGTGTGGTCATGTCGAGCCAGGCTCTCTTCGACTTCGCGAAGCGCTTCAGTGGCTGTTGGTGAGAGCTCACTGTCGGGGTAGTTCTGCAGAAAGCGTTTGAACTCGGTCTCGGCCTTTCTGGCATTCGTGGGATCCCGATCGTAGGGCCTCATCAATCGGTAGTTGATCGCCGCAATCTTCAACTGAGCGTCATCCGCCATTTCATGGGTGGGATAGAAGATCAGGAAGTCCTTGTACTGGGCTTCGGCCTGAAGCAGATTCTCCGTTCCAGCTTCTGAATAATAGGAATCAGCGATCGCAAGAAAGGATGCTGGAGTGTACTCGCTGTCCGGGTAAGTGTTGATCAATGTCTGAAACGACAGACGTGCCTTGATGTACTGCCCTTTCTCCAAATACTCCATCCCGTTTTCAAACAACTGGGTATCCGGGGCTGCTGCACCCTCCTGGAGGCCAGCACTCTTCTGTCCACAACCAGACAGCAACAGCGCCGCAAAAACCAGGATCAGAATACTCCTCATCCACCTCATAAGAAAACCTCGATCTATCTTGTTCAAATTCTTTAAATAGCGGCCCTGGATGCAGTGTCCTGCATCTGCCTAAAACTGACCGCTGGATCTTTCGTTCCAAAGACGGCCGTCCCTGCCACAACAATATCTACGCCCGCCTGAACTGCGTCGGCGACATTACTCAAATCGATACCGCCATCTATCTCAATCTCAACCTGAATGTCCTGCGAGCGAATAAGATCCCTCAATTTTCGCACTTTTTCGAAACTAGTTGAAATGAATTCCTGTCCACCAAACCCGGGGTTGACTGACATCAGTAGGACAAAATCAGATTTTCGCAGGATTTCGTCCAGGACTCCAACCGGTGTATGCGGATTCAGAACCACCCCGGCGCGAACCCCACGGGACCTGATCTTCGTCAACATCAGATCCAGGTGACGGGAGGCTTCGTAGTGCACACTCAAGTAGTCGGCACCTGCATCCAGGAAATCATCAATCATAGCTTCCGGATCAGACACCATCAGGTGAACATCGAGAGGAAGTGACGTCACCCGCCGGACCGCCCGGACAACCGGAGGTCCAATCGTCAAGTTCGGTACGAAATGACCATCCATCACGTCGACATGCAGCAACTGGGCACCGGCCCGCTCCACGAGCGTGATATCCCTTTCCAGGTTGGCAAAATCTGCAGCCAGAATTGACGGAGCAATCCGCGGCTTCATCGAGCGACCTCCAGGTTGATCGATTCATCCTCTCTCAACATATATCCCGGTTCGGGAAACTGGCGAACAACGGTGCCCCGCCGAACATCTCCATGAGAACGATAAAAAATCCGGGCTTCAAAGCCGTGCTCCTTGAGGAACATCAGAACCCGGTTGAAATTCAACCCCGTAATATCGGGCATTACATAGGACATTCGTTTTTGTTTCTGAACCAGAAGATCGATCTGATCACTCAGAGTTCCCGTTGAGGCAGGTGAAGGCACCTGATCAAGGACCATCTCATCTTCACCCACACCTGAAATCTCGGTAACGACACCTATACCAAATCCATTCTGTTCCGCCAGTAAACGCCCGGCCCGAACCGATGTTCCCTTCAAATCGGGCACGGCGGTCACCCGCCTTCCCAGACTGACCACAACCCGAACATCGCGTTCCGCCTTGATACCCACTCCCGGTTCCGGCGACTGCGAAATGATCGTATCTGCCGGGGCATAAGAATCGTAGCGACGGCCATCGACCACGAGTTTCAGTTCCAGCCTGTCAAAGAGTCCGCGCGCATCCTCCAGCGACATCCCGACCAGCGTCGGGGCCTCGAGGACCTTGCCTCTGACGGCAAATCGCATCCCGATAATCACACTGAACACAAAAACGACGAGCAGGATCCCGGCAAGCAATACTCCCTTCCCAAACGTGACAAACCGGAACTGCAAACCGCTTTTCTGTTGCCCTCGCATCTGAACCCTTCTCATCCTTCGAACCAATTTGCCTAAAGTAACATAGGCGGCTCAGAGCCGTCGAATTCGGGCGGCAAAGAAACCATCCCCCGACGCTTCCTCTGCAAAGGTCCGGATGAAGTCACCAAAGACCGCTGCATTCTTCTGCGACTGCAGGAATGCATTGACCACCTCTTCGTTCTCCTCCACTTCTGTCGAACAGGTCGAATAAACCATCTCTCCACCCGGCTTCAGGCCGGCGAAGGCGTTTCGGAGGATCTGAAGCTGTCGGATATGGTAGCGATCCAACTCCGCAGGATGGACCGACCAACGAACGTCTGGATTGCTCCGAATCGTTCCCAGCCCCGAACAGGGGACATCGGCAAGAACAAAGTCAAACTGTGCCCGCCAGGGGGCTTGCCCCGTCAGATCGGCAAGCGCCAGACTGACCCCACGGACCCCATGATGTTCGAACCGCTTCTTCATTTGGTCCAACCGTCGCCAACTGGAATCCGCACAGATCAGCCGAGCCTCAGGCCTCAACTGCGAAGCGAGAATCATGGCCTTGCCTCCCGGGGCCGAACAGACATCCGCAACCCACTCGCACCGGGACAGATCTACCAGGTTGGCGATTCTCTGGCTCGAGGGATCCATGAAAAAGCAACTGCCCTCTCGGTAGAGCGGATGCTCATGGAAGCGGGGAGCCTTGATCACGGCTGCCGCTGGCAACTGCCCCAAAGGCGCCGCCTCGATGCCTTCCGCCCGAAGTCTCTCGAGGAAAAGCTCCCTCGTCGTCTTGAACGGGTTGACCCAAACCACAGGTTCGGGAACCGTGTTGTTTCTCGAAAGCAGCCGCTTCGCTTTTGCGAGTCCAAAGCGATTGACATAACGTTCGACTAACCAGGAAGGATGGCTGAAGCGGATAGCCAGACTCTCGACCGAGTGGTCCTCTGGGATCTCGGGCCGCCCTCGCAGGAAAGATCGTAACAGTCCATTCACAAACCCGGCGGCAGACCGCTTCCGAAAGTGCCGGCACAGACTGACCGCTTCGTTGACGGCAGCATGGTTGGGTACGCGCAGAAAGACGATCTGATAAATGGCGGTCCTCAGAATCCAGAGCACCTCTTTGTCGAGTCGGGAAAGAGGCTTGCGGGACAAGGCCGAAATGAAGAAGTCAATTGTCCCCCTCCAGCGGCAGGTCCCATTGATCAACTCCTTGACCAGCACCTGGTCACGGGGTTCGAGCCCCAGAAACGCCTCCGAAGCAAGCTGGGCATCAAACCCGCTCGAACGGTCAAACCGGTTGATCAAGATCCGAACGGCAAACGCACGAGGCGACCCGCTGGTGACACCGTCATTGGTTGAAGACATCGTGCTTTGCTCAGCTAAAGCGGTCGCCCTGTTTCAACTGGGTCCCGTTCAGAAAGTCCTTTGCCGAAACCCGCTTCCGGCTCGGCAACTGCAGTTCGAGAGCGCGAAGAACAGATCCCTTCCCGCAGGAAATCAAGAGGTTGTCGCCTTCGGCTGCCACGACCTGTCCAGGATCAACCGAAGAGTCACCTGATCCGGCTTCGACAGCACTCTTCCAGAACTTCACCTCAACTTCTTTCCAGGTAAAGAACGAACCCGGCCAGGGGTTCATCGCCCGGACCTGATTGTGAAGGGAGTCCGCCGTACGCGTCCAGTCAATCCGACCATCGGACTTCTTTATCCTGGGAGCGAGGGTTGCCTTCGAATGATCCTGGGCAACTGGAACTATATCTCCCGAGACATACCCGCCCAGTGTCTGCATCAGCAGTTCAGCACCCCGTTGAGCCAACACTACCTCCAATTCCCCGGTACTCATTGAATTGGGAATGGGAAGGGTTTCCATGTTCAGGATATCTCCGGTGTCCATCCCTTCATCAATCTTCATGATGGTGACACCGGTTTCGGAGTCTCCATTCCAGATCGCATGCGCGGCGGGTGCGGCACCACGGTAGAACGGCAGGATCGAGGCGTGAACATTAACCGTGCCCTGCCGTGGGATCTCAAAGAACTCCCGAATCAGGATCTGGCCGAAGGCAACCACGACAGCCACATCCGGAGACAGGCTCCGCATTAATGTCAAGGATTCGGGGCTCTTGCGCAACGACTGGAACTGGTGGCAGGGGATCTCGTACCTTTCGGCCACTACCTTGACTGGAGGCGGAGTCAGTCTCTGTCCTCGTCCCGATTTCCGATCGGGCTGAGTAATCACGGCGACAACGTCAACGGAAGGGTCTTGGATCAGAGTTTCAAGCGACGGAACGGCAAACTCGGGGGTACCCAGGAAGACAACCCGCATCACCACTCCCCATTTCGGATCAGTTTCCGAATCCTGCGCTTGAGCAAGTCTCGCTTGAGAGCCGAAAGATGCTGCAGATACAGGACTCCATCCAGATGATCGATTTCATGACAGAGCAAACGGGCCATCAGGTTGGCCCCTTCAACCTCAACCGGATTGCCGTCCAGGTCCTGGGCTTTAACCCGAACCGAGAAGGGGCGCTCCACGACCGCTGTAAGCCCTGGAAGGCTCAGACACCCTTCCTCTTCCTTCTGACGCCCAGTAACCTCGACAACCTCAGGATTGACCAGAACCATCTGATGTCCGTTCTCATCACCCGCAGTCGGATCGAGCACGATCAGACGGATGTTTACCCCAACCTGTGGAGCAGCTAATCCGATACCGGGAGCAGCATACATCGTCTCGAGCATGTCGCGGGCGAGGTTCTTCAATTCCTCATCGAAGACCTCGACGGGAACACACTTCTCCTCGAGGCTGGGCTCGGGATACTTCACAATCGGTCTGATCATTCTCTGTCCTTAAGTCTATCCAGCCGCAGAAAGCGGCGTCTCAGTTCTGAAACGGTATTGTAACACCGGGTTTTGAAGACCTCTCCCACCAACTCCATTTACAAGGATGACGAATTTGACAAACTGGTTTCTTTGAAGGCTAAGTTCTCTTCGAACCCCAAGGTCACACAGGTTCTTCCCCCGATATCGGGCCTTAATGCTGCTAATTTCTTGCGCCGCCCTTAGGAGAATCCCTGTTCTCTGATAAAATCCTGCAGAGTTCAAGAATTCGAGCAGTCCTCTTGCGGAAACGTTCCACTGTCTCGACGTAGTTTCGGAAACGAACTAATGCAACCTCTTTATCGCGCACTTCAGGAGATTCAGGATTTTACGCTGCTGGCGGTGAAGTCGATCTCCAACCTGTTCAAGACTCCAAGGTATTTCCAGGATACCTTTCAGCAGATGGATGCGATCGGTGTGAGTTCCCTTTCGATCATCATCCTGACGGGATTCTTCACAGGTGGAGTACTGGCCCTCCAGTCTTCGAAGTCACTCCAGTCATTCGGAGCAGTCAACCTGACGGGGCAATTGGTGGCCCTGTCCCTGATTCGGGAGCTGGGTCCCGTCTTGACAGCACTGATGATCGCTGGCCGGGTTGGATCGGGTATCGCTTCAGAGCTGGGCTCCATGATCGTCACCGAACAAATCGATGCAATGCGCGCTCTGGGTACGGATCCGACCAAGAAGCTGGTAACTCCTAGAATGGTAGCTTGTACGACGATGGTACCCCTCCTGACTGTGATGGCGGACCTTTTTGGCCTGATCGGAGGCTGGATCGTCGCGTTCTACACTCTCCGGCTGAATACGAACCTGTATTGGAGTACGGCCTTGCGCTCAATCGAGTACATCGATGCACTCGAAGGACTGCTCAAACCGATCGTCTTCGGTTTTATCGTCGGAATGATTGGCTGCTACTTCGGCCTCCGAACGACAGGTGGCACCCGAGGAGTGGGTGAATCGACGACGCAGGCTGTTGTCTTCGCCTCGATCACCGTGATTGTCTGTGACTTCTTCCTCAGCAAGATCATCCTGGAGCTACGGTTTTGAACGGGATTCGATTCGAGACAGTCAGCAAATCGTACGATGACCAGGTCGTATTGGACAGGTTTTCGATGTCGGTGGAAACAGCCGAGATGAAGATCATCCTGGGCGGAAGTGGCTCGGGGAAGTCAACGATCCTGAAGATGGTCCTCGGACTGATTCGACCCGACAGTGGATCGATAACGGTAAGTGACCAGTCGATCAATGAACTGGATGAAGAAGAGCTGATGCCCTTGCGGTCGAAGATTGGCATGGTGTTTCAGGAAGGCGCGCTTTTTGACTCCTTGACGGTGGCGGAGAATGTCTCTTACCGGCTGAGGGAACAGAAGTCCGGGAGTGAGGAAGAGATCCGGGCGATTACTGAGGAGGTACTCGGTTTTGTCGGCCTGGGGGATGCGATCGACAGGATGCCTTCGGAGTTGTCCGGAGGGATGAAGCGACGTGTAGCCATCGCTCGTGCCCTGGTGGGCAACCCTTCGATCATGTTGTACGATGAGCCCACTGCGGGGCTCGATCCGATCACGAGCCGGACGATCTGTGAATTGGTCATGCGACTTCGAGATCTCGAGCAAGTCACGACGATATTTGTGACTCATGACTTAAAATCAGCGATGACGATGGCCTCGGAGAAAGCGTTCCGGGAGGAAAACGGTGAAGTGCAGTTTCGGAGAACACCGAACGGATCAAATGGCAACACGGGTTTTATCATATTGGAGAGTGGTCGGACCCTGCTCGAAGGTCAACGAATCGACCTTGAGCGGACCGATGATACATATATCAGGGAATTTCTAGATTGAGGACTAGCGAATGAGTGCCAGAAAAGGCCCCAGCTTAGCTGAACTCCGGGTTGGCATATTCGTGGTGGTGGCATGTGCGATTCTCGCACTGGCTATTTTCGCGATCGGCTCACAGGTCGGCCTGTTCGAACACCAGTTTCGAGCGATCACATATCTCAACAACATCTCAGGCCTCAAGCCGGGGGACGTCGTTCTTCTGGGTGGTGTCGAGGTGGGAAATGTTGACCAGGTCCGGATCACACTTTCGGATGAAATCCCCAGTACGGCCCGGAATGACCAGATTCTGCGTCGTGTTCAACAGTATCGATCCGAAATTGACATCCTTCAGACCGCGTTAGCCGAGACAGGGTCACGCCTCGAAGAGGCACGGACAGAACTCCAGCAACGACTGCAGCAGGTGCCGGATACCGCACCGGAGCTCGTTCCAATCCGAAGTCGCATTACGGACCTGGAAAGGAAGACACGTCAACAGGAAGATGACATATCCGAGTTCGAGAGAGACATCGATAACGAGATGTCGAATCTCCAGAACATTGAAGTCCTGATGCGCATCAACTCCGAGTATCGCAGCTGGATACGGGCCGACAGCAGTATTTCGCTGGGTTCCATCGGCCTGCTCGGTGACAAGTACATTGAGATCTCGATGGGACGCACCGATGAGCCGTCCCCAGAGACCACCATCCTGGTCGAGAGCTGGCTGGGAGACTCCGACGTCAGCGTGATTGTGGTGACCGGTACCCAGCAGGCATCTTTCGCAGAGTTGATCACCGGGGCAAATGACATCCTGGCTAATTTTGAAACACTTTCCGACCAGTTCCAGGACATTATGCGCAGTTTTGAACTCGGCCAGGGAACGGTAGGTAAATTCATCACCGACCCCTCTTTCTACAACAACCTGAACAAGACGGTGGAGAACGCCAACAAGACGATGGAGAGCATCCGCTCGCTGACCAGTAACATCGGTGACGGCGGTGGAACCCTGGGCCGACTCATAAACGATGAAGAGCTCTATCAGGACATCTCCTCGGCGGTGGCCAATCTCGAAGGTACCCTCGCAAAGATCAACGCGGGGGAGGGGACCTTGGGAAAGTTGATCAACGAGCCCTCTATCTATGACAATGCCAACCAGGTGATTGCCGATGTCAGCGAGGTCACCCGGCGTATCAAATCGGGTGAAGGCACCCTCGGGCAGCTCTCGACCGATGATCGCCTTTACGTGTCATTGCGTGAATCGACAGAAGAGTTGTCGGCAATTCTGAAAGATGTGCAAGACGGGAAAGGAACGCTCGGGAAGCTGGCCAAGGATGAAAAACTCTACGGCAGTATCAACGATGCTTCGGCCGAGATTGTTAAACTACTCTACGATTTTCGACAGGATCCCAAGAAATTCCTGACGATCAAGTTTGAACTCTTCTAGGACAGATAAGCATGATATCGGAAAAAATTGGTGATGGTGCTCAAGTTCTCCTTCGAAAGATCATCTCCTTTTTGATCTTTCTTCATATCCGCCCCAACCACCTGACGTTTATAGGTTTCTTGATGAGCATCGTGGTGGCCTACATCTTCGCGACGGGCCAGTTCAAGCTGGCCGGAGTCATGCTAATCGTTGCGGGACTGTTTGACATGGTGGATGGCATGGTGGCTCGCAAGCTCGGGGAAGTCACTCCTTTTGGAGCCTTCTTTGACTCCATCATGGATCGTTACTCCGATCTCGTGATGTACCTTGGTCTGGTGATCTACTACGGTCAGGCCGGGCGGAACAACTATGTTGTCCTCGTGGGGATCGTCATGATGGGTTCGGTTCTGACCAGTTATGCCCGGGCTCGGGCTGAATGCCTGATCCCGAAGTGCAAGGTGGGCTTTCTGGAACGACCGGAACGGATCGTCCTGCTTCTCATCGGCTCCTTCTATTTCATGGACCCGATTCTCTGGGTGATTGCTGTAATCTCCAACTGGACCGTCGTTCACCGCATCCTCTATACGCGGGCCGAGTTGAAAGGGAAGAGATCGGTGGTGAACTGGGTGGAAAACGAAGGCTAGCCGGAAGGGGTTCTCCGAGCCAGATCAGCCTCCGATGATCTTGGTGTCTTTGTCCAACTTCACCTTGAAAGAGCCCTTCGAGATCTTCGCATTGAGCTCGATATTGGAAAAGCGTATCAACAGGTGATCTTCGGTTGGCTCAACCAGCTTCTGCTGAACAGGCACCCAGATACCGGGGTCAATCCAGAGCTCGATTCGAGTGAAGAAAGCCCCGACCTTGTCAGACTTCGGTTTCAGCTGCAGGCGATGGCAGTTCGTCCCCTCGACCGCTTCATCACCCAGGTATTCGATGTCGTAAGTCTCTTTGAGCATCGCGGAATCCGATCCAAATCCGAGCAGCAGGAATTCCGCTTTATCACCATGCTTACCCAGTTGATAGCGCTGGGCCTGTTTGATGGCGGGTTCATAGAATGTGACTTCGCCTTCACGAATGACCAGTGAATTATTGGTGGGTCGGGTGATATCCTTCCGCAAATAGACCGTTTCGGCCCGGAGAAAAAGGAGTGTTCCCTCCTCGCCCGCATCATACTCCTCGATGATATCAGTCCATTTCTTCTGCTGGATATCGGCCTTCATGCTTTTGAGCGTCTTTCCCACGGCCTCCATCTTGCTGAGGATCTGATCGAGATCAGCGCCGGAGACAGACCCGCAAAACACTACCAGGCACCAAACGAAGATCCAACCGACTCTTACCTTGAAGTTTTGCATCACTAATTCTTTTAGATTGATGATCGAACGAATTGTTGCGGCCCTAATCCGGCTTTTGGGGGTTGGAAGCGTCCAGTTGAGCTCTCTGCTTCACCACGTCACTGCCCTCAGGATCCTGAGCGACAGCCGTTTCCCCCTTTACAGAACTCTCGAGACGACTCTCCGTTTCGGGCGCTTGTTCGAAGTAGGATCCATCGAAAACCGATTTCGGAGTGAGAAATATGAAGGCCAGGATTACAGCACAGGCGATATCGTACTGCCAACTTCCCCGCTGGTATCTCCAGAAAATGACCCTTCCGACTGCATGGAGAAAGCCTCTTTGCATATCAGCCCGTGGTCTGCTCGATTGGATAGACAAGATTCTTGACCCGATTCAGCACGCGACCGTCCCGCATCTCCATCATCCGAGAGGCGACCGATGCCGCTTCGGGATCATGGGTGATCATCACGATCGACTGCTTATATCTCTGATTCAGGTCCTGTAGCATCTGGAGAACCATCTGGGAGTTCTCTGAATCCAGATTACCTGTGGGTTCATCGGCCAACAGAATCGCGGGCCGATTGATCACCGCGCGGGCAATCGCGACCCTCTGCTGTTCACCACCCGACAGTTCGGAGGGTCTGTGGTGCAGTTTCCCTTCCAGACCGAGCATCTCCAGGATCTCACGCACGGTGGAATCACTTCCCCGTCCCTGGCCATTCCCGTGAATACGCCGGGCAAGCTCGATATTCCCCTCCGCACTCAGCGTAGGAAGAAGATTGAACCGCTGAAAGACAAACCCGATCTTCTTGCGGCGAACCTCGGTCCGCTTGGCATCACCGACCTTCGCCAGGTCTACACCTTCGATCTTCACCGATCCGGTTGTCGGAGTTAACAGTCCACCGATGAGATGGAGGAGGGTTGATTTCCCACATCCGCTGGGTCCCATGACCGCGAAGAATTCCCCTTCCTTGACCGTCATATCGACGCCGCGAAGGGCTGGAACTTCAACCTTGCCCACCCGATAAACCATCTGCAGGTTTTCGGTGACTACAATATCTTTTCGCTGGCTCATGCCAATAGTTTTACTCATAACCCAGTGCTCTTACCGGATCCAGCTGTGCGGCCTTTACGGCCGGATACAATGCACCCAACGACCCTCCCGCCAATGCCAGAGCTGCAGCCGCCAAACGCCAGTAGGCGGGTATATAGACCGGCATACTCGGAAAGGTCACCAGAATAAGCTGGATCGCTATGAAAGTCAAAATAAAGCCTAATACAACACCTAAAACACAAATCAGAATCGACTCCTTCAGGATCGATTGCACGATATACATTTTAGAAGCACCCAGAGATTTCAAGATACCGATCTCCCGGGTCCTCTCCGTAATTGTACTGTACATTGCAAGCAGGACGATCAGAAAACTGATCACAACAGAAATCGCAACAATCGCCGTCAGGAACTGTTTGAAGACCGGCGTATTCGCCGCCATGATCTCCTGTAATTCCGATGTCTTCGTGATCTTGTAATGGGGCATCCGTTCATTCAAGCGTTTGAACACTTCCTCGGAGGATTCGCCATCCTTGACCCGAACAAAGAACATCGTCGCCTTATCCGGCGCACCAATCATCTCCTGGAGCGTCTGCATCGGCATCAAAACACGCGCGGCGGTACCCTGCTCAAACACTCCTGAGATCACAAAATCATTCCCCAGGATTTCCAGGGTGTCGCCGACGGACACGGCTCGCGAACGAGCATAGATCGTATCCACCACCACCTGCTTCGGCTCAGTAAAGAGTTCACCATCCACAAAGCGCAGAGTGGTGTTGACGCTCAGAAAGCTCTCCTTCTCGATCCCAAAGACGATATGAAACTTGTCATTGAGGAACTTGACCAGGATGGGCGCCGCAGCCTCCACCCCATCGACCGTCTCAATCACCTTCTGAATCTTGACGGGAAGCGTTCCGCTATTGAGCGCCAGGATCAATGACGCATCGGGCGGCTGAACCATGAAGTCGCCACCAACCCGCCTGGTCCGCTCAGCGGTATCGGTCAACTGTCCATAAGTCAGCCCAACACTGACCAGGATGAGTACGACTCCTACCGAGATCGCCAGCATACTGACGATTGTCCGCGTCGGTCGCTGCAAGAGATTCGAATAGATATGTTTAATCATGACTATCAACTACTTCTTCAATCTATCTTCAACTACGACCAGTTCAGAACCGGCCGGCTGCTTGACCTGAAATGCATCTGCTCTCAGTTCACGATTCAGGCGAACCCCTTCGGGATCGATCTGAAACGTGATCGTATACCTCTCGATGGGACGCTCGATGGCGACCGTACTCGCAACCTGCTTCTCTCCGGCAGGGAACGCCGTCCCATATCGGATCTGGCTTGAAACCACTCCGCCGTGATAGTACTGCTGCCTCCTGATCTCCATACGACTGCGCTCGATCCAGACCTTCCGGACCAGTTCGAGTACCGGAGACCCCTCCTGAAGTCGCAATACACCCAGCACGTAATACTTGTACTGGCTGTCCTGCTCTTCTTCAAGGTAATACTTGTAAGAAGCTCCATCCAGAGGAACCGGTTCAATCAGAATACCTTCGAGAATATGCGACGGTCGTACGTTGTAGACCGGATTCTCTTCATCCGGTTCGACGTCCGTCCGTCCGGTCACAAACTGGTTCCTCGACGGAATCCAGATCTGAAAACGTTCATCCCTGGCCGCCATGACCAGTACAGAAGAACTGGTCAAGGGATTCAATATGTTTACGAAGATCGAACCGGGCGCCTCGGCGACCAGATAACCCTTGGCCTGGCGGTACTTTTCCAGGTACCCATCTTCAATCGAACCACCCGTGAACTCAACCTGGAACTTCGCAACGGTCAAGCTGTCAACCCCGGAATAGCGCTGGTTAACCAGTTCGACCAGTTCCGGAAGCGTCGCGGTCTGGGCCTCGGTGTAGGCCACAGGGGCCTCGAAGACCCGGCGCTCCTTCACGGCACTGCACGAGATCCCAGCCAGGATCACCAGCAGAACACCAACTGAATTCAAAGTTCGTTTCACCACCGTCATATCACACCGACTCTGGCTCCACGCCTTTGCGGTTCATCCGCTTCATCACCATGAACGTGACAACCGAGAGCCCGATGAAACCGACCAGGATCAATCCCACCATGCTCAGATTGTGCTCGATGAACTCCTTCGCCACTTCTCCATAGAGCACCGCCAGTATTCCCCACATGAGGTAGCGAACCGTCCGGCCGGCAGCAGTCGCCAGCAAAAACTTCTGAAATGGGAGCCGGAACACGCCCGCCGACAAGACGAAGACCTTGAACGGAGTCGGCGGCGGCAGAATGGAGGGGATCAAGATAGCCCAGATTCCCCATCGAGAGTAGGTCTCCCGCATCTGTTCGAGTTTTTGCCGCCTCGCCTTCTTCTCCATGAAACGGCCTCCACGCCTGCCTACCCAGTACAGGATTGAACAACCAATCACTGAGCCAATCACGGTCATCAAGACGTAATAGCCCATCGTTTCCCAACTCTTCCCCGTTGAAAGGACAACGATCAGGAGATCGTTCCCCTCCGGGACAGAAAGAAACGACGAATCCGCCAAGGCAATCAACATGAGCCCCGGACCACCCATCGTATCGGCAAGCCCGTACAGGAAGGCTCCCACGGCATGCAACCAGTCCGTCAGGGATTTCCCCAATGCGATCAACATGAATGCGTTTTCCTGTCCGTGCCATCACACCAGCTACTTAGCAAAATGAGTGCCAAAAAACTGATGTGGGCAAATTTCCTGCGTTTATCGATCCAACAGAACGTTGGAATAAGAACCGAAAATATTTATATTCAACAACTTAAGGCAAAATCCCAGCTTGTTCTATTCAAGTATAAAGGATCTCTGTACTTGTTACCAAATTGAAGCCAGGCTCCTGGAATAGAGAGTGGAGATCCCGTCGACTGCAGGAAATCAATGCTTCAGACGCAACCTTTCTCACCAGCTTGGCACTCAAATCCACCGCACAGTTCCGGGACAGATCCATTTGAAATGTATGGAGACCCAGTCTCGCCTACAACAAGTCAACGAGGAAGACGGCAGCAACCTGCCCGCCCCACCCGATTTCTGATTCAACAGCACGTCTCCAAACACCCGCCCGAAGAGCTGTACACGGATCCGACGAACGATGACCGTTCGCGTCGCCCTGCTGCGACACATTCAATCAGTGCACAACGAGTAAAATACAGGTCAGAAGCAGACGGTAAAGACGGTTAAAAGTACCATGCAGCATAGGTGACAGTCAACAAAATGAACCTTGGAATAGAAGCCGAAATCAAAGCATTTACATCAATTTACAGCGAAAAAGTCCTCGCCACGCGGACGCGTCGCATCGAGCTGCTAGGGCGAAAATGTGACCCCCAGATCATCAAAGGGTTTCTGGGCTATGAACTGAAACTCCAGAGAAGAAGGATTACCTGCCCCGATATGGTGACCGCCCGGTATCTTCGAGTCTTCGCCAAGCTGGGAGCGGCGGCCATTGAGATTCCCTACAATCCTGCGGAGACGGCAAGTATTGTCCCTGAACTCGAGGACCAGTTACAGCGGATCGAGCAACTGAACCAGGAAGGAGCGGATTCCCCGGAGATACGGCGAGAGCGGGCCACGCGCTTATTCCGCAGGATACGAGCGCGACTCAAGGCGATTGAACTGCAAGACTGAAACGGTGGCTGAAAGGGGGCCGGAGTATAGTCCCGGCAGAAGGCAAGGCAGGGGGCAAGCGGGGCCCTTCTTACGAAGAGCCCCAAGAGTTGGTGGTCTATTTCTTCTCGTCTACATCGACATACTCGGCATCGATGACCTCTTCCTCATCCTGATCCTGCTGGGAATCGGTAGAGCCACCGGTCTGAGGACCGGCACCACCAGCAGCCTGCCCATCGGCCTGGGCTGACTGGTACATCACCTCCGCCAACTTGTGCGACGCCTGCGTCAAGTCCTCAACCGCCTTATTGATACGATCCAAACCACCTTCCTGGATCGCCTGCTTGGCTTTCTCGATCGCTTCTTCGATCGACTTTTTGTCGGACTCGCTAATCTTGTCGGCGTTTTCGCGCAAGAGCTTTTCACTCTGGTAGACCAGATTGTCTGCCCGGTTCCGGGCTTCGATCTCTTCCTTGCGGGCCTTATCCTCTTCAGCATGCGCCTCCGCAGAGTGCACCATGTCGTCGATTTCGCTGTCGGACAGACCGCTAGAAGCAGTGATCGTGATCTTCTGCTCCTTACCAGTACCCCGGTCCTTGGCATGGACACTCAAGATGCCGTTCGCATCGATGTCAAACGTCACCTCAATCTGGGGAACTCCCCGCGGAGCAGCCGGCAGACCCACCAGGTGGAACTTGCCCAGCGACTTGTTATCACTGGCCATGGGACGTTCCCCCTGGACTACGTTGATTTCCACCGACGTCTGATTGTCGGCCGCAGTCGAGAAAACTTCGCTCTTTCGGGTCGGGATCGTCGTATTACGCTGAATCAATACCGTGGAAACCCCACCCAGGGTCTCAATACCCAGTGACAGCGGAGTGACATCCAACAGCAGGACATCCTTCACATCCCCACCGAGAACACCGGCCTGGACTGCCGCCCCGACAGCGACAACTTCGTCAGGATTCACACCCCTGTGGGGCTCCTTGCCAAAGAACTCCTTAACCAGTTGCTGAACCTTCGGAATCCGGGTCGAACCACCAACCAAGACCACCTCATCGATCTTCGCGGGATCAATATCGGCATCTTTCAAAGCCCGTTGACATGGTTCGAGCGTCCGCCTCAAGATGTCATCAACCAACTGCTCGAACTTCGAACGAGTCAACTTCATCGTCAGATGTTTCGGACCCGTGGAATCCGCAGTGATGAAGGGCAGGTTGATATCGGTCTCCTGCGCCGTCGAAAGCTCCATCTTCGCCTTTACAGCCGCTTCCTTGAGGCGCTGAAGTGCCATCTTGTCCTGTGAGAGGTCGATCCCCTGATCCTTAACGAACTCATCGACAATCCAGTTGATGATCCGCTGATCGAGGTTGTCACCGCCAAGGTGAGTATCTCCATTGGTGGACTTGACCTCGACGACCCCTTCACCAACTTCCAGGATCGAAATATCGAAGGTGCCTCCACCAAAATCGAAGACGGCTATCGTCTCGTCACCTTTCTTGTCCAGGCCGTAGGCCAAGGCGGCAGCAGTGGGCTCATTCACCAATCGCAGCACTTCGAGGCCGGCAATCTTGCCGGCGTCCTTTGTCGCCTGCCGCTGCGAATCATTGAAGTAAGCAGGGACAGTAATAACCGCCTGCGTCACCTTCTCACCCAGATAATCCTCGGCTGCTTCCTTCAGCTTCTGCAGAATCCGAGCCGAAATCTCGGGCGGAGAATAGACGTTGCCGGCGATCTCAACCGCTGCATCACCATTGTTTGCTTTGACCACTTTGTACGGGACCATGGTGATTTCTTCAGAGACCTCACCAAACCGCCGTCCCATGAATCTCTTGATCGAATAGACGGTATTCTCAGGGTTGGTCACAGCCTGTCGCTTCGCAACCTGGCCGACCAAACGCTCGTCACTCTTGGTTATAGCAACAACCGAAGGTGTGGTCCGGCCACCCTCCGGGTTGGTGATGACAGTAGGGTCACCACCTTCCATGACGGCTACAACCGAGTTGGTGGTACCCAAGTCAATCCCGATAATCTTTGCCATTAAAAGCCTCCTTCATACACTGCAGAATCTATAAGTCCAGAATTTTCAAATTCTAAAGCTCAGTATTTCAACGACTTAATCGCCGCTATGGTGATATAAGATCGACTCCAGCACCTGTCAAGGAAGGAAGGACAAGATTTCCGGCTTTCGCCGGAGAGGCAGCGATCACTGCGGTCAAAGGCTGGTGACAAACTCTTCTCGCCGTCCCAGCTGTCTAATAGACCAGGAACTTGCGGTGGGTGACTTCGGACTTCTTGCGAGACACCTTGATCTCAATCTCGTGTTCCGCTACTTCGTCTTCAGGCTCGACATAGAATCCCACGGTATAACTGTGACCCAATCGCGCCTTCAGATCGGTCATAAACTCGTCGACGTAAACATATTCCCCCGAGATATAGGCCCAACCGGAGGTTTCTGAAACGAGTCTACGAAAGAAGAAGGTGTTCATTTTTTCTTCAAAGGAATAGGTCGAGCCCAACGCCGTTCGTGGTGCAAACGAAAGCACGAACAGATCGATGTCGGTATTCCGCAGCATCAGCTGGTATTCTTCGAGGTTCTGATACGACTCACGATCGACGGTTGTCGTAAAGAGAACGAGGACTTTACGCCTCTCGGGCCGGTTCCGCAGTAGGTCGACGCCTCTTCCGACTGCCCGTCCCACCTCGATCTGGTTCATGACAATCCCGGCAAACTCAGGCTGCAAATCGTTCATCGCCATGGTGAGGGAATCATCGTATTCGGTGAAATCCTGCAGCACCTCCACCTCCTCGAAGAACTGCGCCAGCAGGACCGGCCCCTTCTCGGTCAAAGGCCGAAAAAAGTCGAACAACATGTTGTACCGAATGTGATCGATCGGGTTGATCTGCCCCATCCGTGGCCGACTGACCGGATACATGGCGGTCCGGGGGCTATTTTCGAGGATAAACGCAAAGGAGGTCGAGACGCCGCTGGAACCCAGGTAACGGATCTCAACGGGTTCATCGTCGAGCCGAAGTTCGATCTCCTCGAGTTCGAGGTCGCGGAGATAAAAGTCGTGCTCCCCTTTGACTGAGAAGGAGAGATACCGGGCTTCTTTTGCCTCAGCGGCCCGCAACAAGGAGGGGACAGTTAACCCGAGGGGAACAAACAGGACGATGAAGAGTGCCCGCATCGGCTTCATTATAGCCCACGGGGCTCTCTTCATCCGCTTCAAATCGTGGATTAATCCTCGAGTTGATCGGCGAGGACCTGAAGGTCCCTATTCAACTTCGACTGCTTACGGTGGATGTAAAGAACGTACAGAAAGACCAAACCCCAGAAGACCGCGTATCCGGAAAAGAGGTACCAGTTCATGCCACACTCCTCTTGCTATCAATCACATCTTGCGCCATTCGATCGACGACGAGTTGATTCAAACGCATTGCACCCCTCAGCAGGGTCAACACCGCCAGCGACAACATACAGGCGGCAATCGCCATCAACAGCGCCTGGGACATTCTCGGCTCCAGATTCGCCCCTTCGGAGGTAATCACGACAGGGTGAATCGTTCGCCACCATCGAATCGACATCCAGACGATCGGGACATCTATGAAGCCGATGATGCCGAACACAGCGCAGAACTTATACTTCTTGTCGCCCTCCGGAAGACTCGACCGCAGGATGAGGTATGCCATGTAGATCAACCACAGTACCAGCGTTGTCATCACCCGAGGATCGCCCCAGGGAAACCAGGTATTCCAAACGGGTTTTGCCCAGATCGGACCGGTTGTCAGAACGATGGTTGTGAAGACAACACCGACTTCGACCGACGTCGCCGCCAGTTGATCCCAGACGACATTTCGACGCACGAGGTAGAGGATCCCCGCGATGAAGACGATGAAGAATGCAAAAAACGCTACCGCAGCGGACCCAACATGGAAATAGAAGATCCGCTGAACTTCACCCATGACACGTTCCGTCGGAGCGTAGACAAAGGCGCCCCAAAGGGCAACGAGAAAAGCCAGCAGCAGGGGGATCTCCAGCCACCAGGCTGCGCGGAGCCATTTGGCAGCAGTAGCGAGTTCAGGATATTTCGTCGCAGATTGTTGCATTGGGCAAATTATATGCAGAAATTTAGATTCTTGTCGGTCATTCCTCAACGACGTAGTCGAACACGAGGAAGGAACCGGCTATGAAGACAACATCGCTGGCAACCAGTAGTCTCAACCACTGCCAGAAGAACTCCAGTTCCCCGGTTCCCAGCACTTCACGGGTCGCGTTCACGGCTGCAATGACCACGGGGACGAGGATCGGAAACAGTAGGATCGGAAGCAGTACATCGCGGGCCCGTACACTACTGACCATTGCGGCAAAGAGCGTGCCGACCGAGGAGAAGACGATTCCGACCAGGAGCATCAACAGGAACAGCCAGCCCAAACGAGTCGAGAAGGTCAGGTTGTAGAAGATAAAGAACGAACCGAGAACAAACAGGTCCACCAGCGCCAGAAGGAAGAAGTTCGCCAAGAACTTGCCAAAGAACAGAACACCTCGATCGATCGGCGCCAGGATCAGGCCGTAAAGAGTCCCCTCCTCACGCTCGGACTGAAACGACCGATTCAGCTGGATCACACCCGGAAACAGAAGGGAGACCCAGAGGATCCCCGGGGCCGCGTCTTTGATCGACTGGTTCCCCGGATCGAAAGCGAAATTGAAGATGATCAGGATCAGCAGCGCGAAGAAGAGTGTTGTCAGGAAAGCATGCCTGGACCGGTACTCAATCCGGAGATCTTTCGCGGCCAGAATCCCTATCAGTCGGAGTGCATTCATCGTCTTCCCAACCTCGACAGTGTGGTGATCTCAACCCTCAACCGTACGGAAATAGAGGCTTTCAAAACCGGTTTCGTCAACGTCATCCCGGGCCGCTCGATAGACCACCTGCCCGCGATTCATAATCACAATCCGACTCGAAAGATCGAGGCCTTCACCCAGGTTATGCGTAATCAGAAGAACAGTCCGCTGCTCTTCCCTGAGCTGCTTGAGAAGTCCCGTCAGGAGGCGACTCCCATGCTGATCCAGGCCAGCGTACGGCTCATCGAGCAGGAGTAGCCGCGGCTCATGAAGCATTGCCCTGGCGATCTTCAGGCGCTGCTTCATCCCACTCGAGTAGCTGCCGGCGAACTGGTTCCTCGCCTGCTTCAGATTCATCTTCTCAAGTAATTCATTTGCTCGTTCCACGGGCTTTTCGATCCCATAGAGACGGGCAAAGAAGACCAGGTTCTCGAAACCTGTCAAGTCGTTGTAAAGCAGGCTCATGTGGGAAACATAGCCCACCTCTTCCCTGCCGGAATCGGCCGCCTCCGGAAACTCAATGCTCCCTTCACTCGGTTTGGACAGTTGGGCGACCAGTTGCAGGAGAGTTGATTTCCCGGCCCCATTTGGACCAAAGATCGCCACGAAATCGCCCGGGAGTATCGAGAGGTCCACATTCCAGAGCGCGGTGACAACACCGAATCTCTTGGTGAGTCCCGAAATCGACAGGAGAGGTGCCACCTGAGTCGAACTCATAACGTGAGTTTACTTTCGCTTCTTTTTCTTCTGAACCGCTTCGAGCTTCTGAAGCGCTGCGACAGCCTGTTCCTCGAAGTCTTCCTTCAATTTGGCATAGTCTTCGTCGGAAAGCTTGCCCATCCGATAGTCCATCTCAATATCCTTGAGATTGGCCAGGGCATTCTCTTTCTCCTCTGTGGCGATCTCCAGCTCGGAAGTCTCGTCCAGTTCCTCAGGCGTTGTCTTGTCCTGTACCAAAGGCCAGGCTATGAATAGGACCAGACCTATCAGAATTATCGGTGCAACTACGAATTCCATTCCTACTCCACTTATCTCGTACCGAAATGCCTGGCCCCGGCCTGAAAGCTTCCAGGGTGCCGGCCCAGGGGGAATCCCCCACCGATTTCGATCACGAGGAAAGGTTCAGTCGCTAGGCAGCCTCGTTTCGTGCCGCCGATTCGCGAGCGCTCTCACGATGGCTCATCACAGGCTTCTTGTCGGGGAACATGACAAACAGTCCACCCAAGCCCATGATCGCGATCCCCAGCCAGATCATCTGGACCATCGGATTCACAAAGACGTGAAAGGTCACATTTCCGGCCTCATCCGAACCTGAGAGTACGACGTAGAGGTCTTCATTCAGTCGTGACATGATCGCGACCTCAGTTGCCGGCTGCTCACTCTTGTGATGGAAATGCTTCTGCGGATAAAGCCGCCCGATCTCCTGCCCGCCTTCGTTTACCACGAGGGTCGCAAAGACCACGTCCTTTTCAGGGTCCTTCCGTTCCGAAAGCCCATCGAACGTAACCGTGTAGGTTTCGATCTCGAACGAGCTGCCTTTTCGAACGGTAAACATCTGATCCGAATTGAAAAAGGAACTGGCGATGATACCGACGAAGACGAGGACCGTCCCCGCATGGATGATAAACCCCCCATAACGGCGTTTATTCATCAGGGTCAGGTCTTTCATCGCGACAAAGAAATTGGCAGGTCGAATCGTCTGCCGGGCCTTCGCACCTTTGACAAACTCAATGACCACGGTGCCTAACACGAAGGCTGCAGAGGCAAAGAACGCCACGGCGATCCAATTATGGATCCCCATTGCCACCACACCGATTCCGGTCACGAGCCCAACCACCACCGGGTAAAGAAAGTTCCGGCGAAAGTTCTTCCAGGAAGCTTTTCTCCAGGCTATTAAAGGACAAATACCGGTCAAGATCAGCAGCGCCAGCCCCAACGGCCAGCTCACCTGGTTGAAGAACGGGGCTGCAACGGAAATCTTTTCGCCCTGATACCACTCTGAGAGGATCGGGAATACCGTTCCCCAGAAAACAGCAAAGCAGATCGAAATCAGTAGCCAGTTATTCAGCAGGAACGTCGCTTCCCTCGAAAGAAAGGACTGCATCCGCAGCTCACTTCGTAAAGAATCCTGACGATAGAAGAGCCAGGCCAGGGCAAAGAAGGAACTGACGGACAGGAATCCCACGAAGAAGGGACCGATGTTCGACAGGGCAAAGGAGTGTACCGATGAGATGACTCCGCTTCGAGTGATGAACGTCCCGAAGATGGACAACTCGAAAGCAAGGATGATGAGAACGAAATTCCAAAGCTTCAGCATCCCCTTCTTCTCGGTGATCATGATCGAGTGCAGGAATGCCGTCGTCACCCGCCAGGGCATAAAGGACGCGTTCTCGACCGGATCCCAGGCCCAGTAACCGCCCCAACCCAGTTCTTCATAGGCCCAGCGTCCACCCAGCGTAATCCCGACCGTCAAGAAGACCCAACTGATCAGGGTCCAGACTCGGGTAATCCGGGTCCAGGAAGAGTCCATCCTGCCACTCATCAGGGCGGC
>CP070717.1:5030840-5048085 GCA_020350445.1 Acidobacteriota bacterium
AGAAACGAGTAGAAGGTCACGTCCCGATTATAGGCCTCAGCATAGATCTGGGTCGCCTCAGCATCGGCATCACCCCGGATCTCCTCAGCGGTTCGGAAGGCCTCAGACCCGATTTGGGCGAGATCCCTTTCCTTCTCTCCGCGAATTCGGGCCGCCTCACCTTCACCTTCCGAGCGGTAGCGCTGAGCGATACGCTTTCTCTCAGCGATCATCCGGTCGAATACGTCCTTCTGGACTTCATCGACGTAAGCGATCCGCTTGAGACGAAGATCGATCAGTTCGATCCCCAACCCCGCCGCTCGTTCCTGGGCCCGCTGGAGTATTTCACGCGTGATGGCTTCGCGACCCATTTCGATCTGCTCGAGAATGGCGGTTTCCTCATCCGAGTCAACCAGTACCGCATCTGCTTCACGGTTGGTGCTGCGCACAACTTCAACCAGATTCTGCCGGGCAACTGCACTTCGGGTTTCACCGTCGAGAATGTCGTCCAGCCGGGACTGGGCCCCCGCTTCGTCACGCAATCGCTGGAAGAACAGCATAGGATCGCTGATCCGCCACCTGGCATAGGTGTTTACCCAAATGAATCGCTTGTCCTTCGTCGGGACCTGGTTCGGATCTCCGTCCCACTCCAGAAAACGCTTGTCGAAGTAACTGGCCTTCTGAATGAAAGGAAGCTTGAAATGGAGGCCCGGCTCAGTGATCGGAGGTCGGACGGGTTGCCCGAACTGCGTCACGATGACCTGGTTCACCTCGCTCACCTTGAAGATCCCGTCATTCAGGATCATCAGAGCAAAGAACGCGCCGATCGCAATGGGAAGTAATTTTCTCCGATTCATCAGTTCACCTCCCCTCGGGCCGTCGAATCGAGTAGTTTCTTGAGCGTTTCAACGGGAACGATCGGTACGACTCCATCCGCGCTATCATCGAGGAACAGCTTCCCGCCTACACGTGGAAGGACCCGCTGCATTGTTTCCAGGTAGAGGCGCTTCCGGGTCACTTCGGGAGCCCGGCGGTATTCCGCGTAAAGAGCCTTGAATCGACTCGCCTCACCTTCGGCACGGTTGGTGCGATCCACAGCGTAACCCTCCGCTTGAAGAACAGCCTGTTCCGCTTCACCACGGGCTCGGGGAATCACTTCATTGTATTCGGCCCTGGCTTCATTGATCAGCCGGTCGCGTTGCTGCTGGGCCTGGTTGACTTCATCCCAGGAAGGCTTAACCGGGTCGGGCGGATTGACATCCTGGAGTACGACCTGGTCAATCTTGATACCGGTCTCATACTGATCGCAAAGCTCCTGCAAGCTGACCTGCACGTCACTTTCGATCTCCTGACGACCGACGGTCAAGACCTCGGTAACCGTCCGGTCTCCGATGACCTGGCGCATAATGGCTTCGTTCATATTGCGGAAGGTCTCCGTTACGTTCCGGACCTTGAAGAGATATTTCTCAGGATCAGTCACCCGATACTGGACAATCCATTCCACCACCGCGACGTTGAGATCCCCTGTCAGCATCAGGGATTCTTCGATAAAGCGACTCTCCGCATACCTGGTCCGAATACCTGCTTCTGCAGTTCGGAAACCGAACTCCTGCTTCAGCTGCCGCTGTACCGGCACTTTCAGGACTTCCTCGATGAAGGGCAACTTGAGATGAAGGCCCGGTTCGGTCTGCCGCACATACTTTCCAAACCGCAGAACGACTCCAACCTGCTCGAGTTCAACCTGGTAGAAACTCGAAAAGAGGAGGATCACCACAAACAAGGCAGCAACAGCAGTGACAATCGTCCTCGCTGGAATCTTGGGCGGCTGGAACTCACCCATGTCAATGTTAAAGATATTTTTTTCGTCCATGATTTCCTTGGAGAATAGCAGAGTTCCTCGGTAAATTCTTTGAAAACCGTTCGTTCATGAGACCGATACGGTCAATCCACCGATTCAATTCAAGGGCATCGGCCCTTCGTGCAGGGCGATTGTCACTGGTAGAATCTCAGCCATGCGTAGAGTAACGCTCAGTCTTCTCTGTTCGATGATCTGTTTTTGCGCGCTCGCTACCGGATTTGCCCAGAGCTCCGTCCGCGACGAGATCCGCCGAGTACTGGATGCCCAGGCCTCGGCCTGGAACAAGGGCGATCTGGAGACCTTCATGGAGACCTACTGGAACTCCGAGAACCTCACCTTCTTTTCTGGTGACCAACCGGTCAAGGGCTGGAGAAACACCCTGGATCGCTATCGGAAAAGGTACCAGGCAGAAGGGCAGGAGATGGGGCGGGTAACATTCTCGGAAATCGAGATTGAACTCCTCGGTGAAGAGGCCGGTTTCGTCAGGGGTCGATGGGCACTTTCCCGCTCGGGGCAGCCCGATGCCGGCGGTCTTTTTACGCTGCTGGTTCGCCGTTTCGAGGATGGCTGGAAGATCATCCACGACCATACATCGGCTGGCGATTAGTATCGCTTCTCTCCATTTCTGCCAGCCTTCCTCGCCCGGGACTCCCGCCCCGAAAATCCTGCTCAAAAAGAAGATTTGTATCTCCCTTAGAGTCCAGTATTACTGTAAACTTATAGAGTAAGAATACATATACATTGATTTCCTGGGAAGGAGGTTTCCCCATGAGATCGTTCGCTGTGTATCTCGCTGTCTTTCTAGCCGCTTCTATACCCGTTCTTGCGCAGGGGGCCGAAGCCTGCGGCGTCTGCCATTCTTCCCACATGGGACAGTGGAAAGGGTCGCCTCATGCCATGGCTTGGGAGAATGAACGCTTCCAGTCCCAGCTGGCCAAGTACGGGAACGCGGAATTCTGCGGCCGATGTCATTCACCTCTGTCGGTCTGGGAGGAAGTAGATACTCGATTCGAGACAAAGACCTATCAGGAAGCCGTCGAACAACGGGCCGCTGCACCGGTCGATTACGATCCCAAACTGGTCGAACGACCGGCGCCTCGTGAAGCCGACGTCAATGAAGGGGTCACCTGCGGTTCCTGCCACCTGATTCAGGTGTTCAGTCCTGCGGGCAAACGAGAAGACTTTGTCGGCCCCTACCATACCGAAGCAGGACATACTGGCAGAGAGACGGCCGGGTTCAAGACTCTCCGACTCTGTGGTGCCTGCCATGGCCGGGATGCCGGCGATTACTTCCCGGGCGGAACGGATCCCGGAGACGAGTTCCACCACAGCGGAAACCGGGCAGTCACGTTTGCAAATGAGACCGCCAATTGCTCAAGCTGTCATATGCCCAGGAAAGAAGGCCGATTGGTTCAACTTCGCAGCTTTAAAGATCTACCCAGACGCGAAGTGGGTGAACACTACTTCGCTGAAAGCCTTTACGAGTCTATCAGCGATGCGCTGTCCCTGGAGTTGACGGGTGCGGGAGAATCTGCGGCATTATCGATCACCAATTTGAAGCTTGGACATCCGCTCCAGGTGTGTCCCGAGACGACCTATCGACTCGTTCTGGCTCCGGTGGAGGGAAAGAAGGTGGGAGAACCCGTGTCGCTTGACCTCCCCCAGGCCGCCGATCTTGGAATCGATCAGAATGTGACCATCCCGCTACCTTTCTCGATCACGAATGGAAAACAGCTCAAGGTCGAACTCCTCGCAAAGAGTAAAGGCCGGGCGGAGCAGTCAGTCTTAACCAAGACTTTGCAGACGAGCTGACCTTAGGAGCCGCGAGTGTTGGGGCGTCAAGGACGGACTCTAAAGAAACATCGCTGAGCACCCGCAGTCAGGGGATGCGCCTACCATTACCTGTTGCGCATGGTTCGATTTCTACAGCTGGCTGACATTCAGTTCGACACGCAGGTTTTGGGGCGCTCCGCCTCGTTGCGTGCAATGCTGAAAGACGCTCAGCGAGCGGCCTTGTCCCGCGCAATAGGGTACGCAATCACCGAGAAACTCGATTTCGTCGCAATCAGCGGCGACCTTTTCGACGCTGACAAACTCAGCTTCGCTACCGAAAGGTTCCTGGGAGCCGAGATTAGTCGCCTCAGTGAAGCCGGGATCCTCTGCCTTTACGCCTCGGGGAACCACGATCCGGGCGGTAGTCGTTCACGACTGAGATCGGTTGAATGGCCAGCTAACTTCATTCGCATTCTGAAAGGGTCCCCCCAAATCATCCCGATCTACAATTCCGACAGAGCTCTCCTAGCAAACGTTGTTGGCGCAGGTCATGAATCGCAAGCGGTTGAAGAGAACCTGGCTCGGAACTTCCCGCAGGCGGATGGGCCAATTCCCTTCATCGGCCTGCTTCATACCTTTGTGACCTCCGCTCAGTCCGTAGAATCTCACGATCGGTATGCCCCCTCTACGGTCGCGGACCTGGAGGGGAAGCGCTATGCGTACTGGGCCCTGGGTCACATCCATGTCAGGCAGAAGGTCGATGAAGCAGTTGAAGCATGGTACCCGGGTATTCTGCAGGGAAGGAATTTCAAGGAATCGGGTGAAAAGGGCGGCCTGGTTGTCACGGTTCATGACAGCGGAAGTGCCGACGTCGAGTTTCATGCCTTCTCCTCGGTCCGATGGGAAACGCTTCAACTCAAAACCCTGGAGTCCATCGAGAGCATTGCCGAGTTTCAGAGCGAAGCCATCCGGGCTTATGAATCAACAGATCCTACTCGCGATGATGAGCTGCTGCTGCGATTGGAACTGAGTGGCCGATCGCCCCTGGCACGGCAACTCGCTGAAACGGACGAAGCCGAGGAACTGACACGGATTCTCACCGAAGAACTGGGGGTCCGGCATCTGGAACTCAGGACAACAAATCTTTTTCCCAACATCCCAGTGGACAAGTTTCGCGGCGAGACCCACGTACTGGGGGAGGTTCTGGATGTGCTGGAGCAGGCAAAGGCCGATGACAACCTGCTGAAACGCTTGAAACCTGGCGACTTGATTGGCTTCGAGGAACAGCCCGAAGACCTGCCCGCCTACCTCCGAGATCTTCTGGCCGGCATGGACATCGAGGCGGTGAGCCGTTTTGTAGGGGATCGCCATGAAGATTGAAGCGTTGAACATCGAGGCCTTCGGCCAGTTCACCGATCTCGAGTTAAGCGGCCTCAGTCATCCTGTCGTTGTCTTTCGCGGTCCCAATGAGGCGGGCAAAAGTACGTTGTTTGAGTTTCTGAAGACGATGCTCTACGGGATCTACCCTACAAGTAAGGAGCAGCACCCCTACGTACCCTGGTCGGGCAGGACAATCGAAGGGAGGCTCCAGTTCAGAACGGCGGATGGCCAGGAGATGACAGTGAGTCGCCGCCTTCTGGCAACCCCGGATGGAAAGCTGATCACTTCTCAGATCCAAAGCATCAGAAATCAGACAGTCCCTGCCGCATCCCACATCTCCAGGGAGCTTTTCGATGCCGTCTATGCCCTGTCCCTCGCCGACATGGCTGCCTTGGAAGATCGTCCCTGGAATGAAATCCAGGAGCGGCTGCTCGGAACGGTTGGGCTCGAAGTCTTCCGCCCGGTACGCTCCGTGATCTCGGACCTCAATTCCGAGGCCGGATCCCTGTGGAGAGAAACCGGCCGTGGCAATCAGGAAGTCAGAGACCTCGAAAAGGCCATCAGTGCCCTGCGAAAGGAGAGGACGGCAGCCCTGGTACGAGACAAGTCCATTCGTAATCTCGATCGCCAGGTGCACGAACTCGGGGAGCGGAAACAGACTTTCGAGAGTGAACAGAAGAGGCTCAAGGAACGGGACAGGCAGATCGGGGAGGTCCTTCCGGTCCGGAACCTTAAGAAAAGGATCCAGGAGAGTCTCAAACTTGCAGGCGAGCCGAGTGCATTGTCAAAGATCCCCAACGATCCGGCCGCCAGTCTAGGTGCGCTGGAGGAGGAGATTCTCGAGGCCCGACAGAAAAGGGAAAGACTTCAACGCCGCGCCAGCGATTTTGAGCAGCTGGTTCAGGCCTGTTCTGAAGCGGATCGTGTCCTGGCTCAGCTCAAGCCTGATATTGACGAACGTGATCACACCCTGATCAGCTCGGGACAACGCCAGTCGGAACTGGAGCGAATGACCTCCGAACTGGCGGAGCTGGAGCGGGGGCTCAGCCAAGCGAAAAGAGATCTCCTCACCGCTGAGATCGACCTGGGAGTTGAGACGTTTCTGATCGACCTGTCTATGCCCGAACTCAAGGCCGCCATGCAACGTTTTGACGAGGCGACGGAAGAATTCAAAGACGCCGAACAAGCCCTGCGGAATGACCCTTCGGCAGGAGTGCTGAGGTTCCTGATCCCCTCCATCTCAACTGCAGCCGTCGGTATCCTGCTCTGTGCTCTCGGCCTCAGTTCCTCCTCATTCCTGGTACCGGGCCTGGCGCTGACCGCGATTGGCGCTGTCTCTGCTCTCCTGCTCTGGCCGACCTGGAGGAGAGGAAAGAGCAAACTAGATTCTCTGCTCACTGCCGCTCGAGCCGAACTCGATGCCAGCCGAAACGACGTCCATCGCCTACTCGGGCCGATCCCACTCCCCAAGGCAAGAATTGCTCGACCCGACGCCTACCTGGTGGGTGACCTTGGTGATCTACAGCGAAGCCTGCGAGAAGTTGGAGAAGAACGGGATGCTCTGCAGCAACTGCAAGTGAGTATCGATGCGGGAGTCGAGGAGTACACCAAGTGGGCACAGCAGTTTGCAGCACCCGGTTCCAAGATCGATGCCCGAGCCTTTCACCGCAAACTGAAGGACGAATGTGCTGCCGCTGTTGAACGAGTCAGAACAGCCGAATCGGCGAAAGAGCGGGCGACTGAACTCGCCGAGGAGATCGCCGAGACCAGTGATCGAATGGAATTGAAGGAGAGTCTCCAAAGGGAACTCTCAGAACAGCTAGCAGCACTGGGAGAAGGGGATCTTGCTGCCGGGCTCGCTGTGGTCGCCAAGCGAAGGGAGGCCTTTCAGGAGGCCCGGCAACTGACCAAGACGCTCGATCAGGACTACCCGCATTGGAAAGCAATCGAAGAGGAGATCCGCCAACTTGAAACGGCGGATCAACTTCAGGATGTCTTGCCCGGTGAAAGGGAGGAGCTCAACGAACGACTCGAAGAGATCAGCGACCAAATGGAAACCTTGAGTATCCAGCAGGGTGAAACGCAGACGGAGCTGAAGCATCTGCAGGAACAGCCGACTGCCTCGGACATCGAAAGCGAAATGGAGGCTCTCCGGTTAGAAAAGGTCGACACTTCGCGGCGCAGAGACCAGTTAGCGCTCCTGGCATCAGTCATTCAGTATGCCGACGAACGGTTTCGTGAGAAACACCAACCCGATGTTCTCAAGAGAGCGTCGCACTTCCTTTCGACAATTCTGGAGAACCGGTACACCGGAATCGGGTTCGACGACGAGAGTAACGTCTTCTATGTCCTTCCGTCTGGGGGTTCCCACCCCATCACGATTGGCGAACCCCTGAGCCGCGGGACCCTTGACCAAATCTATCTCGCTCTGCGCCTGGCGCTCGTGGAGCATCTGGACGCAACCTCAGAGCCACTCCCGATCTTTCTCGACGAGGTGATGGTGAACTGGGATCAGAATCGCCGCAAAGGAGGTTACGCGCTTCTCGAAGAAGTCAGCCGGAATCGCCAGATTCTCTTCTTCACCTGCCACGATTGGCTCAAGGATGAACTTGTCGAACATTTGAGTGCTTGTCAGATCGCACTCGGTTGACCCCTAACAGCAGAGACAACTATGTGCATTTCAGTGATCGTCTTTGACTTTGATGGAACCCTATTCGATACCCGCGAAGACATCGCGGCAGCGGTTAACTATGCCCGGAACCAGTACGGCCTGGAAGAACTGACACTCGGAGAAGTGACCCAGATGGTCGGCGACGGAGTGGCAATTCTGGCTGAGCGAGCCTTCCGAAACACCTCGGTTGAGCCTTCCAGTGGACAGGAACTGATTGTCCGCTACTATTCAGCCCATCCTTCCGATTATGCTCGGCCGTACCCCCAGGTGCCCGAAACACTGCGCGAACTCAATGAGACACTGACAATCATCTCGAACAAGCCGGCGGCCCTCGTCGAAGCGATCCTGGAAGAGCATAAACTCGCTCATCTGTTCGACTATGTCGCGGGTGGAGATACGTTTGAACGCAAGAAACCCGATCCGATGGCGATCGATTATCTCCTGGATCGCTACCGGATCGGTCGCAACTCGATACTGGTCGTTGGAGATCACTCACCTGATATCGAAATGGCAAGGAAAGCGGGAGTTCGCAGCGTTTACTGCAACTTCGGGTTCTTCGGTGACGACCAGGTTGGAGCCGATTTCAAAATCGATTCCATCGCGGACCTGCCGGGCCTTCTTCAAATGCTGAGAGCGCAAGCCTAGTTCAACCGGAGTGCTTCACGAACACTCTTCTCGATCTCGACCTCGGCCCCGGGATAGTACCCGTCCCACCGGTGGATGATTCCACCTTCACCATCGAGGAGGAAGCTCAGAGGCGTCGCGATGAGATGATAGTCCTCGATGATACTGTCGGTTTCGGCGCCGACCAGGACCGGAAACGAGAAGCCTTTCGATGCCTTCCAGGCCGGGACCGACTCATCCTGCTCGGGAAGTATGTTGATGGCTACCATCTTCAGTCCATGTTCCCCGTAGATATCCAGGATTTCCTGCAAATGTGACAACTCCACATTACAGGGCCCTCAGGTGGGGAAGAAGAAGGCCACGAGAGTTAGGGAACCCAGGTGGTCCGACAGTGTACTGGGCTGGCCGTCGAGGGTCCTCAATTCAAACGGCTTTAACAGGCTGCGCCCCTCGAGATCGAACAGCGTGCCATCAGGGGATTCAAAAGTACATCCCGCCAGAAGGCTGACCATGAACATAGCCCAAAGCCGGATTCTCAGAAAACCTCTTTCTCGCATGGAGTCTCAGTAGAAGTACTTTCGCTCAGAAGCATCATAGAGATGCCCAACCTGTTCGGCGTAGCCATTATAAATCTGAGTTGGAATACGTTCACCCGTGTTCAGAAAGCGTTCACTGGCCTGGCTCCAACGAGGATGGTCAAACCCGGGGTTCACATTTCCATAGAATCCGTACTCGCGGGAACTGTCACTCCACAGTGTTCCCGGCTGCCGCCGGGTGAACTCGATTTTAACGATCGATTTGATGCTCTTGAAACCATACTTCCAGGGAAGGACCATCCGCACCGGAGCACCATTCTGCTTATTCAACGGGTGCCCATAGACCCCAAAGGTCAGGAGCGCCAAATCGTTCATCCCCTCTTCCATGGTCAGGGCTTCGTAGTAGGGCCAGGGGTAGCTTCGATCTCGCTGACCCGGCATCTGGGTCGGGCGCAACACAGTGATGAAACGGATGTACTTGGCCCGGTCGGTGGGCTGCACATGTTCAATCAACTGCCTCAGGGGGAAGCCGGTCCACGGCACGTTTGCTGACCAGGCTTCAACACACCGATGGTGGTAGACCCTTTCTTCGAGCTTCCCGATCCGTATCAAGTCATCGAGATCGTACTTACCCTTCTTCTCGATCTCCCCTGTGACTTCGACTTGCCAGGGATCGGCTTTAAACCCCTCCACGAGCATTCTCACCCGTTCCTTGATCAAGGTGAATTCATAGAAATTATTGTAGGCAGCAAAAAGTCGTTCATCGGTAATCGGGAGATCGACCTTGAACTTCTCGTTCCTGACCGCAGGAAAGAGATCTGCCCACTGTTTCACCCAAAACTCCGGGACATGCCCATAGGGTCCGTAACTCGCCGCTTCGACATTCTCGAAGCGCCCTCCCAGTAGACCCAGCAAACCGACTCCTGAAAAGCCCAGTTTTTTCAGAATGGATCGGCGGTCCAGAAAGGTTTGTTCAGGGGTAACTTCGCCGGCGGGTACTATGTCCCAAGGCTTTGGAAATCTTAGGTTTGACATCTTTCTAATCTACCATGGCTCCGGGAACAGGAAGGGAAGCACACCCGCACCGGCCAGAGGAGTGTCTCGCTTGAATCAGATTCCACCCTCACGTAGGATCTCTGAGTCAGAGGCGGAAGACGTCCCTTCTGGTTCGAGACATCTCTAAATCCCCCGCCTTGAAAGGAAACTCAGATGAGTATCTGGAGGCGAGTCCTAACTGCAGCAATATTCCTTTTTTCATCAGGTGTGATCGCCTCGAGTGCCTTCGCTTCTCCCCAGCGGATCATTATTGATACCGATCCCGGGACTGACGATGCGATGGCGATCCTTTTGGCCCTGACATCGCCCGAGTTGATCGTCGAGGCATTGACGGTGGTTCCGGGAAACGTGGACGGCGCCCAGGGACTGGAAAACGCCTTGAAGCTGGTCACTCTTGCCGGCCGAACCGACATCCCCGTTGCCGCAGGTGCGCACAAACCCCTGATCCAGACCTTGGTGACAGCTGAGAGCCATGGGACAACCGGGTTGGGAAATGTCGACCTCCCGAGCCCTGAGAAACAAAAGGATTCAAGATTCGGGCCAGATCTGATCATCGAACTCGTTCACAAGTATCCGGGGGAAATCACAATCGTACCGATGGGTCCGTTGACCAATCTGGCCCTCGCTGTCTCGAAGGATCCCTCGATCGCTAAGCTAACCCGGGAAGTCGTCCTGATGGGTGGTTCGATCACAGGAGGCAACGTCGACGCTGTCGCGGAATTCAACATCTACGTCGATCCGGAAGCTGCCCAGATCGTATTTCAGGCGGGATGGCCGCTGACAATGGTGGGGCTGGAAATCGGAAGGATGTCCCAGTTCAAGGAAGAACATCTGGCCCGTCTCAGGCAGACCCACGGAACGTTAAATGATTTCGCTTCGGATCTGCTCGCCTACCGTATCGAATCAAGCAGGAAGTGGGGCTACGAAGGAACCCCCATCTACGATGCCACCGCCCTGGCTGCTGTTATTGATCGAACGCTGATTGCTACCGAGTTCATGCACGTCAACGTCGAGCTCTGTGGACAATATACCCGGGCACAGACGGTCGGGAACCGGCAGAACGGACTTAACCGGAAGGTGCCCAAAGGCGATCACCTGACCTTCCAGGGAGTCGAACCTCTCGCACCAAACACTCATGTGGCGACTAGCATCGACGAGGAGCGATTCCTCGACCTTCTGATCACGCGGCTATCCGGAAAGTAGTCACGCCTTGCCGGGATCAGCGCAGGGGCTTGATCCTCGGGTTGAGGAACTCGATCTGCCCCCGGCTGTGCATCTGCAGGGCGATCTGCCCGAAATCGGGCTTACTCAGCTCGAACGATTCCGCGACTTTCTTACCGTCGATGAAGACAGCACCGTATTGTCCGTCTGAGAGGATCTGCACCAGAAACCACTCTCCGTCCCTGGATTCAAGGTCGCTGGCGGGGACGACCTCATAAATACTGCCGGTGGGGTTGGTCGCATCTGCAATATTGTAGATCTGCGATTCGTACCCGCGATCCTCTCGGCTATGCCAACGCGTAAAGATTCCTCCGTTGGCTTTACTCGAGGCCCGAACATAGACTTGAAACTCGAACGCGCCAAAGGAGTCCTCAGTGATCAGATAGCCGTCCCCATTACGAGCAATGATTCGACCTTCTTCAACACTCCACTCAGCCGGCCCTCGAACCTCCCAGCCGCCAAAATCCTGACCGTTGAAAAGATTCCTCCACTGCTCCTTGTCTGGCAATTCCCGGATGGCGAAGTTCCTGAATTGAATCTTGCAGTTGAGATCTTGAATCCCAACGTAACCACGTCGCAGTCGATGACGCAGTTCAGGGACCAGCTCCATGTTGACATCCTGAACCGTCTCCCCATTGAGGATCACTTCGAGCTTCGGCCAATCGGAGGTGATTTGAAGTTCATTCCATTCATCGGGCTGGCGCGGTGATCGCACCAGCGGAGCGAGGACATCGTAGACAGAACCCACCGAGCGATCCCCTTCGTCGAGGTCATTGTGACGGAGGTGGATCTTCAAGCCTGCTCGAGACAGGCGCCCATGGAGAGGCGCATGGATCAGAACCCCTGATTCACACCAGCCCGGGACCCTGTACTCGAGTTTCAAGGTGAAGTTCTCGAATTCCTTCTCTGTTCGAAGCCAGTTGGGATAGTTTGCCGGCTTCTCAGCGGTCAGAACACCGTCGCTGACCGAGTAGACACCCCGCTCACCCATCTCGATCCAACCCGTGAGATTCTGCCCGTTCATCAGGGGTTTGAACTCCGCGGGGTCCTGGGCGCAGATGGTTGCAGGAACGAGGATGGCCAGCCAGAGCTTCAACGTTAAGGACTTCTTCAATAGCATTCGACCTCCCGATCCGAAAACTCGATGACGGATCTCAAGCACTCCAACTCAACAACCCTGCGTCAGATTTCAGGGATTACGAGAACCGGCATCGTATCATTGCCATCCCTATTCGTGATAATCATAAAAGCATGGCGGGAAACTCCTTTGGAATGCTTTTTCGAA
The DNA here is from genome assembly GCA_020350445.1 of Acidobacteriota bacterium. Lineage (GTDB taxonomy): Bacteria > Acidobacteriota > UBA6911 > RPQK01 > JAPXNP01. The sequence goes on from CP070717.1 coordinate 5,043,224, forward strand.
TCACGACGTGGGGAGAGAGTCATGGCCCGACGATTGGGGTCGTTATCGATGGGTGTCCTCCCGGCCTGGTGATCGATCCACTGGAGATCCAGGCAGAGCTCGATCGGCGGCGACCCGGTCAGAGCCGATTGACGACCCAGAGAAGGGAATCCGATCAGGTTCAGATCCTCAGCGGCGTTTCCGACGGAGTCAGTCTCGGCACTCCAATTGCGCTGCTGGTTGAGAATCAGGATGCCCGAAGCAAGGACTATGCAGACCTGCAGCAGGTCTATCGTCCATCCCATGCCGACATGACCTATGACTTCAAGTATGGGCGCCGGGCCTGGAAGGGGGGCGGTCGCTCGAGTGCAAGGGAAACGATCGGAAGGGTCGCGGCGGGAGCCGTTGCACAAAGGTGGCTCCGAGATACCTACGGCATCGAGATCGTCGCCTGGGTCCGTCAGGTCCACAAACTGGTTCTCTCGGAGCCGGACTACGCCGGGATCACGCGCGACGACGTTGAACAGAACGCTGTCCGCTGTCCCGATCCCGACCTTGGCCAGAAGATGTACGACTGCATTGATGCAGCTCGGAAGTCGCGCGATTCGCTCGGTGGAGTCATCGAGGTTGTCGCCCGCGGATGTCCTGCCGGGTGGGGAGAGCCCGTCTTCGATCGACTGGATGCCCTTCTAGCCCATGCGTATATGTCGATTCCGGCCACCAAGGGAGTTGAGATCGGAAGTGGCTTTGGTGGTACGACGTTGACCGGTAGCCAACACAACGACGAGTTTCTCATCGAAGCCGGCCAGATCCGCACCCGGACAAATCAGAGTGGCGGTATCCAGGGCGGCATCTCGAACGGGATGCCCATCATTGCTCGGATTGCCTTCAAACCGACGGCGACGATCAACAAGGAGCAGTCCACCGTTACCGCTTCAGGCGAAACCGTAACACTCGCCGCAAAGGGTCGGCACGATCCCTGCGTCCTTCCCCGAGCCGTACCCATTGTTGAGGCGATGACGGCACTCGTCCTGATCGACCTTGCCCTTCAAGATAGAGGGCAAATGGGTGATCGAAGTCCTGACCTGACCCCACGGTTCTGAGAATCAGTGTCTCATAGTGTCTTGCGCAGGGATCCCTTGAGACAGATCTGAGACAGGTCAACGCTGTCACCGGCGTTCCGAAGGGGAATGGAACCGCCCAAGAATGCGCTATCGGCCCGCGATGAGTGACCCCACCGTATTTGGCACACCAATTGCAATATCGGCCCGTGGAGGCCTGTTTTCTGTCTATGCCGACAAGGGATACCTTTTCAGAACTGAAGTCGATTCGTGTGATCCGACACTTTGCGGAGGCATTGACGCAGGCGAATTCCGTGGAGGATGTCCTCTGGCTGGTTGCCAAAGAAGGAATTGCCCCGATGGGTCTGGAGGACTGCGTGGTCTACCTGGTAGATCCTGCCTCATCGACTCTGGTGCAGCGGGCCGCCCACGGACCCAAGAATCCCCAGCATCGCGAGATCTTCAATCCGATTCTGATCCCGATGGGAAAAGGGATCGTCGGGACGGTAGCTGCGACCGGAAAGCCTGAACTGATCCTCGATACCCGGAGTGACCGGCGTTACATTCTCGATGATGAAATGCGCTTGTCGGAACTCGCGGTCCCGATCACAGTCGATGGTCGTGTAGTCGGGGTGATCGATTCCGAGCATCCTGACCCCGCCTTCTATGAACCGTTACACCTCGAGACAATTCAGACGCTCGCCACTCTCGCATCAAGCAAGATGGGAAGTTGCCTGAAGGAGCTTCGAAATCTTACTGAACAGCTATCCGGTCGAACCCAGGAAGACGGCTCCCTTCTTATAAGACCCGGCAGTTCATCTCTTGCAGAAATGAAATCTCGTTTCATTGGCCAACTCCATCACGAGATCAGGACTCCGTTGAACGGAATCCTGGGCATGTCAGAAGTCCTCCTGCTGGAAGATCATCTTGAACAGGCCCACAAAGAAATGGTCGAGGCAATTCAACAGAGTGGGATGACCCTTCTCGAGACGATGACATCACTGCTGGAATACTCAGAGATCTCAACCACAGGCTGGCAGGCCAAATACGGGCCAATCAACCTGCACGAATTGCTGACGACTCAGCTTCAGAAATGGAAGAGCGACGGAACGCTGCAGAACAGCTCATTGACGCTAGAACTCGACCCTCGCATACCACCTGATCTCTGGAGTGATGAGTCTGGAATCTGTCAGGTCCTGACCCTGTTGCTCAAGAAACTTGTCCGCTCGAGACCCGGAGCCCCTCTGATTGTCACCACCCGGATTCGGACAGAGACGCTCGATGAGTGTTCAATCGACTACCAGATCGGGTTCAATGAGCCGGGGACCAGACTGATTGGCGCTGGTCAGGAGGGCGCAGAAAGGTTTGACCTCAGCCTTGCAGTTGCTGGGCGGATCATCCATGCGCTCAAGGGAAAAATCTCTCTTCCCGACCCCGCCCGGGGGGATCAGGGAATCCAATTTGTCCTGCCAATGTACCGGTTCGTCGAAACCAGTTCGGACGATTGATTATCTCGGATTCGAAGGGCCCGATCAGCCGAAGATGCGAGCGGCAATCCAGCTCCCCGCAACGAACGTCCCGACAACACTGCCAAGGTTCGAGAGCACCACAACGAGCAGAATTCGGCTCACCGGGTTCATCCAAAAGCCTTTCACCGTCGTGATCGCTTCCGGGAGGTCTTCCAGATCCTGTACCTGCGGTTTCTTGACAAACGCCTGGACCAATCCACTCACCCACCCAGCGGCAATCATCGGATTGAGGCTGGTGAGAGGGGCTGCGAGGAACGCGGAGAGGACGGTCAATGGATGTCCGAGGGCAACAGCTGCACCTAAAGCGGAAAGGGTTCCATTGACGAAGAACCAGATATAGACCGAATCCATTGATTCTTCCGCCCCACCACTCAAGAATCCGTAAACGAAAAGTGCAATAACCGCAGCAGGGATTCCCCACTTCAGTATCTTGCCGACCGGGGAAGCGGCAGGCACCTGTTCAAGAGAGGCCAACTCCTGTTCCCTTTCCATCTCTCGTTGGAGTCCCGGCACGTGTCCGGCACCAACGACGGCGACGACCTTCTCTCCCGGTGCCGTCCGGATCTTCTGCGCCATGAAGCGGTCCCGTTCATCGATCAAGGTGCCCTTCATGATCGGGAACTCGTCCGCGAGCATCTGAAGGGCATCACTCAACTTCTCTTCCTGCTTGAGTTCCTCGACGGTTTTCTCGTCGATCTCTTCGGTCACGAAGAGAGCGGCACTCAATTGCATGGCCATCTTGAACTTGTCAGCCAGCCCCAGATGAGCCCAGGTCCGCTTCAAGGTTATCTGGATGTCACGATCAACCAGAACGACCTCAGCGCCGACGCCTTCGGACGCTTTCACGGCTTCCAGCAACTCAGCTCCAGGCATGACGCCCAGTTTTTTCCCAATCCTGCGCTGGAACGAGCTCATGATCAGGGAACTGAGCAGCAGCATTGCCTTGCCCTTCCTGATCACTTCACTGATATTGGTCTTCTTCCACCGACTCAGATCGGTGATGTTTTCGTAACGGCCCTGGTCGAGTTCGACACAAACGGTGTCCGGTTTAAGGAGCTCGATCGCATTGCGAACATCCGCAACGCTCTCTTTGGAGACATGGGCCGTCCCGACCAGAAAGATCTCTCTTCCGCCCAGTTCAATCCGCCGCACTGACGACGGCAGGTTCTGCAAATCGGCACCATCGGGTGCGGTTGGTATCGTCTTTTCCATGTTGGTTTGAGTTCTCGAGTCTAGGTCATCGACTCCAGGCGAACCGGCATATGCCTTTCCACCCAGGATTGGTAATTCCCATCATAACCGACCCTTCGCTGGCGATCGGCCACCCAGGAGAGGATTTCTTGGAGTTCATCCACCGTCTTCAAACATCGTTCCTGAAGAATCCTGTCCACTTCAGATTCCTCACCCGCCGCCTGGAGCGCGGCATAGTCGTCTTCTTTCCACTCCAGAAAACTATCCATCACGAACTGGGCAACCCGCTGCGCATGAATCCGCGAATCCCGGATGTTTCCCCGGCCCGTCACCGCATTCCCGAGGGCAAAGACATTCTCAAAAGGATCGAGCTTCCCCGTTTCAGGATCACTGACCTGGAAGAAATTCCCATCCATTTCGAGGTCGGGCAAGTGGTCTGGAAGACTCCCGATCGACGAAATCACCAGCGGTGACCGCACTTCAAAATCGGTCCCAGGAAGTTCCCGCGCCCTGCCATCTCTGACTTCTGTCCTTCGCAAGACCAACCCGGCCAGTCTTTCTCCTTCCACAATCTTTTCAACCGGCAGCGTACAGGGCTCGAAACGAAACAGGAATTTGGAGAGGAAATTGTCAAGCAGCTTCTCCCTCACGACCTCCGCCTTAGCAAGTCTCGCCTCGTCCGCATTGTCATCGAGAGGAACCAGGGGCATATCTTTCGCCCGCCGCCGGTAATAGAGGGTACAGCCTTTCAGGTTCAGATCTTCCCACTTCAGGCCCAAGCTCGCGAGGACCTTCGGAATCCCCTTCTTTTCGAGGGCGAAGAAGTCAGCTTCAACCCCCCGGTTCCGAAGAGCCTCGAGGGTTGTCTCAATCATGAGGATCTTGACCACGTCCAGCGAAGCGAGGCCTCCACCGACTACAATCGCGTCGTCAACGATCTCCATCTGGGATCCCTCGAAGTTGGGATCATGCTTCTGATTGAACCAGGAAACGAACGGGTTCTGATAATAGAATCCCCTGTCCTGATATTCATCGATGCCGGGAACGGCGAGCGGACGATCCTTCCAGGCGCCGACAGCCAACAGAATCGCTGAAAACCCCA
>CP070717.1:5048185-5054196 GCA_020350445.1 Acidobacteriota bacterium
ACCGGGACGGTCGCGTTCCGGAAGGTAAGCGTCTCGCTTGCCAGGACAACTGTGGTTGCCAGGTCCGTTTCGCAACCGGGACGGTCGCGTTCCGGAGGGTAAGCGTCTCGCTTGCCAGGACAACTGTGGTTGCCAGGTCCGTTTCGCAACCGGGACGGTCGCGTTCCGGAAGGTAAGCGTCTCGCTTGCCAGGACAACTGTGGTTGCCAGGTCCGTTTCGCAACCGGGACGGTCGCGTTCCGCCCGGCGCCCTTTAGGCGTCGCCGACGATGGAACGGAATCCCGGGTCGTCAGCGATAGGGCCGAAATCGGGATCGTGACTGGCGTGGAAGCGGCAGTTCGAGTTGGCGGCGACCGCTTTCTTCAGCGATTCGACTGCCTTGGCAGCATTGCCCTGCCTGGACAGTGTTGCAGCGACCGCGTAATGGACGTGATCGGTATTCCCTTTGCTCTTCGACAGGGCCTGGGCGTAGAGTTCCAGGGCTTTTTCGAAGTCGCCATTGTTGTGGTAGTAGACACCCAGGTCGAAGATAGCCTCAGCCGTCTCTCCCTCTAAGCCATCCTTTTGGTTGTTGGCAAGCTGGCGCTCGCAGATTTTCCGGAACGACTTAATGCGGGCCAGAACCTCGGTTTCTTCGGGGAAGCCTTCTTCGATTTTCCCAAAAAGTTTCAGGGCATTCGTATACTTCGTGCCGTGGAACGCTTTCAGGGCTTCTTCATAGACGACAAAAACTTCACGCGTCGCCGACTCTGTGTTCTTGGTCTTGCCAGCAGCCATAATTCTCCTCAAAACAAGCCTATCAAATGGGATGCCTGCGGGATTGGGTTACCTGCCGCATCCCTGAATACCGGGTCACTATTATCAAAAAAGGTATCAGTGAGGTCAAGCTGAGCTCCTGGTCACCATTTCTCCGCACCTTAGTGTTGTATATTGCCTTGAGGTATCGGTCGAACCAGCTCGAGGAGCCTTTCTGGGCTGGGGAGCAGGAATTCGGGAGGACCGGAAAGACACGATGGAGATCCCAAGTCTCAAGTTGCATCCCGAGGAATCGGAGAAGATACAGGTGGTCCTTTCTTCACTCGTCGCGGGATTCTCTTCAGCCTCGGCGTGTTTGATCAGTCGCAGCGGACAGGAAGTGGCCTTCGAAGGAGTAGATTCTCTTGGGGACCGCCAGGCACTGGCTTCATTGGCCGCTGGAAACCTGGCCGCCACGAGTGGGCTGGCCCAATTGATCGATGAGTGCGAGTTCAGCCGCATTGTGCAACAGGGACGCAAACGGAGCATGATCCTGATGCCGGTCGGTGAACTGGCGTTATTGTTGCTGATTCTGGGCAACGAGAGGGAAAACAGGGAAGGTTTGAAACAGGTTCCTCACGTCCTGCTCCTGTTGAAGGATCTGCTGGAGAAACGAAACCATGTCGGAGGGAACGGGACGAAGTCCACGGACAGTGAAACTGATGAATGACGGGATATGCCCGCCAGGGGGCTTTCTGACACTTTCCGTGGCTTCCATGGGGTATGATGAAGCGATCTTAGGGAGTTAGGGACAGGTGTCTTTCGTTAACTACGCGCGCCGTGAGGTGAATTACAAGCTGGTCTACTGCGGCCCGGGCTTGTCGGGGAAGACGACGAATATCGTTCAGCTCTACAGGTCAGCCCGTCCCGATCATCGGGGCCGTCTCGTATCTCTCTACACCCAACTCGAACGTACACTGTATTTTGACTTTCTCCCGATCGATCTAGGACGCATTTCGGGTTTCAATGTGCGTGTCCACATGTACTCGGTTCCAGGGCAGGTCTGTTACGCGGCGACGCGACGCCAGGTTTTTCGAGGAGCCGATGGAATAGTCTTCGTTGCCGATTCCAACCGGAATCGGATGGATGCCAATCTCGAAGCGATCCGGGATCTGAAAGAAAACTTCAGGTTCTATGGTGTTCAGAGCCGTGACCTTCCCTATGTACTCCAGCTGAATAAACGGGATCTGCCCGACATTCACGAGGTCTCCTACCTGACCGAGCACCTCAGGATTGGATCCGAACCCGTTTTCCAGGCGATCGCCGGACGCAACCAGGGGGTTCAGGAAACCCTCAAGGAAATCGTCCGACGGATCCTGAGAAAGCAGGGATCCGACCTGATCGAAGCGGTGATTTGAGGGAATGCTGAAAGCTAAATGCTAAATGCTAAATGCTAAATGCTGATTGCCAATAGCCAATAGCCAATAGCCAGTGGCCAGCAGCCGAAGATGGCCGATTCATTCCGTTTTCTGGTAGGCTTGGCCCGATGGATTCTCGAGTTGAACAGATCGAACAGTTAAAGGCTAAGTATCCCGATCTGCCTGCTGAAGCGATCTACAAAGAAGATATGCTGAGGACGGGGATTGGGTTCTCTGAGGATTCCCTGCTGATCGCTTCGGGATTCAAGCCGAAGGCCTACTTCATCTTCTCTTTCGATCTCGTGCCGATTTCCGAGATGTCGGCCCGGGAGAACTTCCGCGTCCCGGAGGAAATCGCGCTCGAAGGTGGGAAAGAAGCGTTTCGACGGGTGATTGTTTCGGTCCGGGTTAATCCCAGTTCACCCTACCGAGTCGAGGTCCGAGATGGCCGCCTGGTGCTCTGCCTGGAAGGCGAAGAGGTGGCTGACGTCGTCTATCCCGAGTACCCGGAATACTACCGTCGCAAGCTTTCCTCGGGAAAGCCGGTGACCGATATCGCTCCGACGATCGAATGGGGCTACCTCCTTTACCTGACAGTCTTCAGACTCTGCCAGTATTTCGGCAGGCAGGAGGAGTGCCAGTTCTGCGATATCAACGAGAATTATCGTCAGCAGAAAAAGAGTGGACGTTCCTATACCGGTGTGAAATCACCCGAAGAGATCGTCGAGGCGCTCGAGATCATTGCCGAGACCGATTCGGACAGTCGGGCTTACACCGTGACAGGTGGCAGTGTGACTTCGGAGTTACAGGGGAAAAATGAGGTCGAATTCTATTCCCAGTACCCCGAAGCGATCGAGAGGCGTTTTCCCGGACGCTGGATCAGCAAGGTCGTGGTTCAGGCGTTGCCCCGGGAACAGGTGCAGCGTTTCAAGGATGTGGGTGTGCAGATCTATCATCCGAACTACGAGGTCTGGGATCCACGTCTGTTCGAGATCTTCTGTGCTGGAAAGACCCGCTATATCGGGCGCAGTGAGTGGATTCGAAGGATACTGGATGCTGCCGGGGTGTTTGGCCCCGAACATGTCATCCCCAACTTCGTCGCCGGGATCGAGATGTCCCGGCCGAACGGTTTTGAGACGGTCGAACAAGCGCTGGCTTCGACCGGTGAAGGGCTTGATTTCTTTATGTCCCACGGAGTCGTTCCGAGATTTACGACCTGGTGTCCAGAGCCGTTGAGTGTCCTGGGAAAGGACAATGCCGGCGGAGCACCTCTGGAGTACCACGTGGGCTTGCTTCGCGTATGGAGAGATACCTTGGAGAAGTATGGCCTGCCGGCGCCTCCCGGCTATGGTGTTCCGGGAATTGGGCAGGCTGTTTTTTCCGTGTCATCATTCATGGATGTGGTGCGGAATGGGGGACAGAATGGGAAATCGAGTTCGAAGGGAGAGCAGGGGACCAAACACTGACACCGGGATCGGGAGACAAACCGGGCGATGGGTCCTGATTCTAATCTGCGCGATCCTGCTGTTTGGGAGTTCACCAGCGTTCGCCGGCGAGTTCTTTCCCTTTTCGGTCTGGTACAGCGGGGGGAAGGCGCGGGCCCCGATGCTCGAGCCGATTACCGACGAGAGCAGAGAGATCTGGAAGAAGGATCTCAATCAGATCAAGGCCCTGGGTTTCAACACCGTTCGCACCTGGGTCGAGTGGACAGCCAACGAGCCCCGGCTCGGCGAGTATGATTTCTCGAACCTGGAACTCCTGGCGGAACTGGCCGAGGAAGCCGGCCTGAAACTCTTCGTCCAGGTCTATACCGATTCGGCTCCCGACTGGGTTGGGGAGCAGTGGGCGGATGCCCGTTTTGTCGCCCAGAGTGGAGAAGTCGTCCCTTCGCAGTCCGCACCCGGTTACTGCTTTGACCATCCCGAGGTGCAGAGTAAGATCCTGACCTTCTATCGCGAGGCGGCCAAGGTCGCCAAACGTCATGATAACTTCGTCGGCTGGGACCTCTGGAGCGAACCCCATATCATCAACTGGGCGATTATCGATTACGTTCCCAATGCCACCTTCTGTTACTGCCCGTCGAGTATGAAACGGTTTCGCACCTGGCTTGAGAAACGCTATGGATCCCTCGACGGGTTGAACCGGGCCTGGTATCGGACGTTTACCCGATGGGAGCAGGTGGAGCCTCCCCGGTTCGGGACCATCCTCTCCTATACCGACTACATCGACTGGCGGATGTTCGTTCAACAGAAACTGGCCGAGGATCTTAAACTGAAGAGTGATGCTGTCAAGAGTGTGGATCCGACGAAGGTTACGACCAGTCATGCCGCTGTGCCCAGTCTGTACACCTCGCCGCGCTGGGGCGTGGGGGCTCCCGACGATTGGCTGATGGTCGAATCCGCCGACTACTGGGGGACCTCGATCTACCCGAAGCATTCCTTTCCCGATCGTCACTGGAGCCTGTTGACCGTGACCTCCCTGATCGACTTCGTCCGGTCTTCAGGTCGTTCGAAGAAGGGCTTTTATGTGGGAGAACTCCAGGCCGGCATGGGTATTCGCGGGACGATCGTGGGGAATCCCGTGACGGCCGATGATCAGCGGTTGTGGGTGCTGGGAATGCTCTCCCGGGGAGCCCGTGCGATCAATGTTTACGCCTATTACCCGATGAACAGTGGCTATGAGGCGGGAGGGTATGGGCTGATCAACCTCGACGGTTCGGTCACTCCGCGGGCCCGGGCGATGGGCAAACTGGCGAAGATGGTCGACGAGAACCAGGAACTCTTTCTCGAGGCCCAGCCGAAAAAGGCGGATGTGGCATTGATCTACAACCCGCTGTCCTATCTGGTGGGCGGGGAACAGCATCTGAGTTCCGGGAGTGTCGTGCGCGACTCACTCCAGGGTCTTTATCAGGCATTCTGGCGGAAGAATATCGCGACTGATTTCCTCCATCTGAAGGATGTCGCCGCGGGCCAGCTTTCGGGTTATAAGGTAGCCTACCTTCCCTATCCCTTAATGCTGACCGCGGACTCTGCCGCCCAACTCAAGGAGTTTGTCCGTGGTGGTGGGACCCTGGTGGCCGAAGCCCGCTGCGGATGGAATGATGACCGCGGCTATTCCCAGGACCTGATCCCGGGGTTTGGCCTGGCCGAGGTATTTGGTGTTCGGGAAGGTTTCCTCAAGATGGAGGACTCTGTCGCAATCAGCTGGAAGGATAGTTCGGGTACGGTTGCGGGCCTTGAACCCGGCGACCAGATCACCGGTCTTGGGATCATCGAGCAGCTGCTCCCCCAGGAGGGCACCGAAAGCCTGGCGGAGTTTAGCGATGGGAGCGTCGCAATCACACGCAACCGGTTCGGATCGGGTACAGCCTACCTGGTGGGATCGTTTCTGGGGATGGCCAACCTCAAGGAGGTCAGCGAAACGACTGAGCGGTTCTTCATCGGTGTGGCCGCTTCAGCCGGTGTCGAACCAGTGATGGACGTCAGCGGCGTGGGGCCTGAGGATATTGTCGAGATCAGGCTCCTCGAAAGTTCCGAGGGGAACCTGGTGTACCTGTTCAATCATTCCGAGCGGGAGGCTGCTGTCACCTTGCCGATTCAGGATGCTGTTGACCTGGAAACGGGAAGCGGGGCTTCACTGAACCCGGTCAAGTTATCCACCGGGGAGATTCGAATCTTCCGCTTCAATTAGAGCTGCTTGGAGTGCGGCAGTCCCACTGCCGCTTTGACTGAGGGAGTTTGACTCCCGTCGCACCACCCTGATTAGACACGTTTGTCTGACTTGTCTGACTCGTCTGACCTGTCCGACCTAGGGGGGGTAACCGGCGGAACTGAAGTTCCTCAAGCAGGGCGGCAGTG
>CP070717.1:5054296-5085849 GCA_020350445.1 Acidobacteriota bacterium
ATCCAGGTGAGCCCAGCCATCTTCTAAGCTTCTTCTCCGGGTTGAATCACGTGATAGAGCCCAATCTTCTTCTTGTCGAGTATCACGTTGTGCGCTTTCAGGCGAATTGCGTTCAGACGGATAAATCCCTTGGCATCGGTCTGATCGAAGCCGCCGGCGACGTCCATGCTCCCCAGGTCCTGGTCATAAAGCGAAGTGGGGGAAGTCCGTGCAATGGCCATGACGTTCCCCTTGTAGAGCTTGAGGGTCACTGTCCCATCGATGGCTTCCTGCGACTGGTTGAAAGCAGCCATCAGGAAATCCATCTCCGGTGCGAACCAGAAACCGTTGTAGAGGTATTCGGCGAACTTTGGCTCGAGCATCTGTTTGAGGTGCATGACCTCCTTGTCCATGGCGATCCCTTCGATATCGCGATGCGCGGCCCAGAGGATCGTGGCTCCGGGGGTCTCGTAGACCCCACGGGACTTGATACCGACAAAGCGGTTTTCAACGATATCCATCCGTCCGATTCCGTTTTGTCCGCCGATATCGTTGAGGTACATAAAGAGGTCGAGAGCTCCGGTGACGGTCTCCTGGCTGGAAAGGTTGACGACTTTTGTGGGGAGGCCATCCTTGAAGCTGATCTGGATGAGCGTCTCCTCATCCGGTGCATCCTTCGGAGAAACTGTCTTGGAATAGATCTCGTCGGCTGCTGCGGCGGACGGATCCTCGAGGATTCCGGCCTCGTGGCTGATATGCATGAGGTTGTCGTCCTCGCTATAGGGCTTCTTCAACGTAGCCGAGACTGGAATCTGGTGTTTCTCTGCATAGTTCAGCATGTCGGTGCGACCGCGGAACTCGTTCAAGAATTCACGGTCCTTCCAGGGCGAAATCACTTCAATCCGTGGATCGAGAGCGTAGTAGGCAAATTCGAATCGGACCTGGTCGTTTCCCTTGCCAGTCGCTCCGTGAGAGACATAGTGTGCATCGACCTCGTGAGCCAGTCGAATCTGGTGCTTTGCAATCAGTGGTCGAGCGAGAGAGGTTCCGAGGAGGTAACGGTTTTCATAGGTCGCGTTTGCCTTGAGAGCCTGAAAGATGTAGTCGGTGACAAATTCCTCTCTTAGATCTTCGATGTGGACGGCTGAAGCGCCAACCTTGAGCGCCTTTTCCTTTGCCTTCTCAAAGTCTTCCAACTGGCCGACGTCGGCCATGAAACAGACCACGTCAAAACCCTTATTCAGCAACCACTTCAAGATTACAGATGTATCGAGTCCGCCTGAATAGGCCAGGACCACCTTTTCCTTATCCATTCCAGAACCTCCTTATGCCCACCCTGTGGTGGCGGCATATCAGGATAGGACGAACTCGCCCGATCCGATAGTCCTTTTGTCCAAGACGTCAAAGTTCAAGTTTTTCGAGCCACAATCCTACTCTCTTTTGACGGTGGTTGTTAGAGGAAGTGAAGCAGTCGATGGACCTTGCTCTTCTGCGTTGCGGCTGCATCGGATACACTAGGGTGTAACCGTTCAACAGGAGAGGCGCAGAACCGCAGTACAGCGACAGAACGCAAGTTTCCAGTGTGAATCACATTTCCCGTTGCTAAAGGAGTTACAGGATGAAAGCCGCACAGGATTTGGGATCTCCTTCTACCGACCAGAAGACCTACCGTATGGATTCAGAAGTGCAGGACGGACTACGGGTCTCGCAGGAACGCCGCCGTGGACTCGGCCCCCGATCGGAACCGTTGAATCTTCCCGAAGCGGTCTTCCCGCTTCGTCCAGAGCTCAAGGTGAACCGGATGACGGAAGGGGAGTACCGCCGTCTCAACGGATGGCGAGGCTGGAAAGCCTGGGGAGTCCCCTATTTCAAATCGCGCTGGTATGCCGGGCAGTTGCGGCCAATTGTTGCGTACCTGTTCACCGAGTATAAGTGCAACCTGGACTGTCATTACTGCTGGGCCTACAACAACAAGATCAAGGGAATGACGGAAGATACGGCCAGACGATCGATCGACTGGCTCGAGGAGATTGGCTGTCGAGTCCTGGCACTGATGGGAGGTGAACCTCTCCTGCGCTGGCCATTCGTTCACAAGGTGACCCAGTATGCCGCGAAGAAGGGATTCTTCGTTTATCTGGCGACCAATGGACGGTTGTTGCGTCCAAAGGTCATCGACCGCCTGGGTGACTCTGGAATCGCTGTTTTCAACCTGGCCGTTGACAGTGTTGAGGAGCGCCCCGAACTACCGAAGGCGATTAAACCGATCTGGGAGAACTTCGAGTACCTGGTGGAGATGCAGCGCTATTACGGCTATACCGCCTTTCTGAACATCAATATCACGGCGATCAACCTGGAGGACGTCAAGGAGTTGACCGAGATCGCTCGAACCTACCGGATTGCGACTGACTACCACATTAACGAATCGCCGATGATGGAACAGTCAGATTTCAAGCACCAGAGAGGGAATACAACGTTCATCCTCAGGGAGCATTGGGAGCAGGTCGATGCCTTGATCGACTGGATTCTCGAAAGGCATGGAGCGGGCTATCTCATGGCTAATCCACGCGAACAGATAGCGAATATGAAGAACATGATGCGGGGCCACGTGGAGCCCTGGCGTTGCCGGGCGGGTCAGAACACCCTGATTATCCGGGAAGATGGAACGCTGGCTCCCTGTTTCCCGATGTATGGTGCCACTCACGACTGGGGTCTGACGGAGTCACCTGATTTTGATCTCGTACAGCTCGACGAAATGAAGACCGAGTGCAACCGGCACTGTTTTTCGACCCTCAATTCCATCGTCGGCCACTGTTACGATGACCGGGTCGTCGTGAAATGGCTGGGGAAGCAGGTAAAGAACCGTTTCCGGGGTGTTACGGGAAGTATGTGAAGGGAGCAGCGCGAAGAACCCACGATCGAAACTACACCGGCTTATGAAAGTAGACCCGGAAAAGTTCGGGGCCTTCCTTGCGTACGTAGGTCTCGAGGCCCCTTGACTTGGCAGTATCGATCAGGGGAGCCGGGAGCAGGGGAGCGGTGAGTTCGAGTGTCTGCCCCGACTCGAGGTTATTCAGTGCAGCCAGGACCGTCGCGATCGGTTTCTCTCCCCGTTCCAGGATGGGCCGGACATCGATCTGGTGTGCGGCCCGAGACTCGGTCATCCAGGGCGGTTCCTCTGAAGTCAAACTGTCTTCAGCCGCCTCAACCTGATACGTCCCGGCCTGTCCCGCGGCCCCGCGCAGCCGGTTGATGAGATCCCCCAGGGGAACGCCTCCAACCCGGGCGGCCTGTCCGAGCGTCGTAACGCGAGCTACAGTGTTTCGCAGGACGGGGTTCTGCAGCTTCCTGAACGACGGAGAAAGCTCAATCAGCGTCTGTTCCAGTGATGGGTAGGATTCCAGCAGCTCAGCGACCTTCATCTCCGGTGTGATCTCTTTCATCTCAGTCCTCGTCTTCGGAGTCGCCATAGTTCAGCAGTCGTTGTTCTCCCTCGAGACCTCTTTTCTCGGTCAGGTTCTGACTGACCTCGAGAGTTCCCAGGTACTTACCATCCTTGTCTCGCAGGGCGAAGTACTCGATATGGATGAACTGGCCCTTCATATTGATCCAGAAGGGGGCCCGGCTTTGGCGGCCCGACCGAAAATCCTTGAGAATCTGTTCGACGATATGGACGCTGGAAGGGGGATGGCACATCTGTACCTTGCGACCCAGGATGGCCCGCGTGCGCGTGAAGATCCGCTCACGGCCCTGTGTGAAGTAGCGTACCCGATCCTCTGCGTCAACGAAGGTTAAATCGAAGGGGATCGTGTTGAGTATCGCTGTCAATTCAGTGGGCGTGAGACTGCCGGAGGGGAGCTGAACCCGGTCTTCGGGGGCACCCTCAAGGCCGATGAGGCTATCGAGGCCTGAAGGGACCCATTCCTGTTCCGGGTCGAACAGGCAGTAGCCGATCGCATTGCTCTGACGCGCGATTTCGTACCATTCCTCTTCATTGAAGGTGTCGAGGCAGAGGGGAAGGAAGATCTCTTCTTCGCGAAAGATCATGTCCTCCAGTCCGTCGACGGCAGGCAGCAAGACAAGTTCTGCGACCGCCTCCAGCTCTTCGGAACTGGCCTTCGGCGTCGACTGAAGGGTCTCGATAGCTGCTTTCAGCTGTCCCCGAACCTGGTCATGCTTTCCCCACATGACCTTTGGGGGGCCAGTAATGCCATGCTTCTCGAGGAATGGAAACAGGAGATGTTCTTTTCGCTCGTAGTGTTTTTCCACATCAGCCAGGTTATTGAACCGGGCCTTGATCTGATCCAGACGTTCATTCGCGTCTGCGGGCATCGGCGGTGAAGACTCGTCGGTTCCCAGCAGTTTCTTGATCGATTCGAGTTCCCACTGCAGGGCCTGGTTCTCTTTGCGGAGGGTGTGGACCGGATGTCCGGGTGGTACCGCCGGACCCTTCGCGTGGGTCAGGTTGCCCTTCAAGACCTTGGCATGGATGTCGCAGAAACTCAGTATCTCTTCCGCCGGCAGTCCGTCGTTTAACAGTTCCTGTTCAACCTCGACCACCATCTCGTAGGGAATTTCTCCCATGAGACGTTCGAGTTGCGCACGAACGCTTTCGGGTGCATTACCACTGTGCAACTCCAGCATTGCATGCTTGAGCAGTTCCTTCCGTCGAGCCGTATTGTCAATCAGTTCGCTCATGCCACTAAGGTAGCATGCGGACTGCGCCCGACGCATTGACAGAAGTCACAGTGGCGCTGAGCGACGCGCACTAGCGGCCCTGAAGGTTGGGAACCTGCAGTTCGGGCATCGGTGCAGCGTGGAACAGTCGGCGACAGGGACGGGCGATAAGTCGGGCCCATTGCGCAGCCCGGTTCGTCCTGGCACTGTCGGTCGAGATCCCGGTGTTGGCATACATCTGCCTGTACAGCTTTGAAATCAGCAGGAATGCCAGTCGTGCTTTCATATTGGGTGTCAGGCGGGATCGTTTCCAGATGGAGCTGAGATCATAGAAGCGGTCCCAGACACCTTGGGTCCTTTCCCGGATCTCGTCAGATGACATCGTCGGATGCGGCATGTACATCTTGGGTCGTTGCGCCGACGGGATGAGCCAGTAACGGGTCAGAGGGTGACCCTCAATGCGTCGCTCATCATCCTCCATATCCTGTTCCCACTTTCGGAAATCGAGGGTTCCGGGGAAGGGCGCCAGCATCACGAACTGGGCGAAGGCCAGTTCGGCTTCTTCGGCGAGTGCGGCTGTGGCCCTGAAGCTGTCGGGCCTGTCTGATGGCAGACCGAAAATGAAGGAGCCGAGAATATAGATTTCATGTTCCCGGAACCGTTTGAGCCGGCTGACGAGATCGGCGCCGGTCAGGTTGAATCCCTTGTAGATGGCTTTGAGACCTTCGTCCGTGACCGATTCAACTCCGACTAGAGCACCCCGGATTCTCGCGCGACGCATGGCCGCCAGGAATTCGACGTCTTCAGCGGCTTCCATCGTGATCTGGGTGAAGAAGATCATGTCGCTGGGCAGTTCTTCAAGGAGACGCATCAGCGCGAAACGCTCATCCCGGATCGCCTGCAGTTGATCCCGACGGGTCTTGTCTTCTCTGCGGTCGGCCACCTCGATATCCCGTAGCGGCACGGGATAGAAGTTATCGTCGGCCAGTGCGATGAAGCGGAAACCTCTTCGCCTCAGGTCAACGATCTCTTCAACCACCATCTCGGGGGTCCGCTGACGAGGCTTCTGGCCATCGGTGCGCCACACCGAACAGAAGGAACAATGTTTCGGGCAGCCGCGTACGGTCTGAACGGAGGCCCACATGTACTTATCGCGAGGCATCAGGTCCCAGCGGGCTTTCAGGAACTCGCCGGGCTGCGCGTGACCGCCCTCGTAGTGCTGTTTAGGGGATCCTGCGGCACAATCGGCCAGAACGGTGGCCCAGATCTGATCGCCGTCGCCTTTGACAACGGCATGAGCTCCACCATACGCGATGGCTTCTTCGGGATAGAGGCCCGCGTGGATGCCTCCAAATACAACGTAGGCGCCCTTTTCGCGCGCCTTTCTTCCGACTTCATAGCCACGCAATGCATTTGCTGTATGGATGCCGATTCCCACGACATCACCAGGCTGGAACTCGTCAGGATCGGACTGTTCGAGACACTCATCAATGATTACGGGGTCTCCGTATTTGGAAGGTGTCGCCGCAGCCAGAACGTACAGCCACCTGGGGGTGATGACCCCGACTCCGAAAGAGAGATCACTCGGATTGATCAGAAAGATGCGCATTACGACAAGGGCTCCTTCAATGGTCTCTTCAACGACCGACTCGGGTTACGAACCACCAGCCTTTATCCCGGCGTATATAGAACCGGTCGAAGAGTCTCCTTCCCTGGTTTTTCCGCTCCCAGTTCCGCTTGCTGCAAAGGAAACACACCCGTTCCCGGGGGCGTTCCGTAAAAGCACCGGAATTCAGGAATGCGTACTAACCTTCCAAAGAACCCTTCGTTCGGAGGAATGCAACCGTTGATTTCTTGTTCCAACTATCCGAACTCGTGGTCCCTTCCAAGAGGAAACGCACGTTCGGACCGCCTCATACTCAAATTCCACTTCGTCCGATCACGGGCGATTCCGGAATCAGACGTATTCGTACTGTAGCACACCTCTGGGCGGACAACCATTTTCAGTGAGGGGAGACCCCAATCAGACATCCCAGGAACTCTGCCACTGGACCGTTCTTTTTTCTTTGTAAGCAAGGTTCCCAACATGGCAAGCCATCGAAGAGTAATGACCATCGACGGCAGTGGCGTTCGGGTCTTTCCTGCTGCGGATACAGTCGAGCCAGTTGGCCAGGTGCTGTTCACTGTTCCCGTAGGGGCCGTGGTGGCTGATCTCTTCGTCTCCCCCGGCACTCAGGAAGGTGTAACCGGTTCGGAAGATCGACAGTCGGCCTCCGGTTCCCATGAATACGATATCGGTGACTTCACGTCCGGCAAAGTCGGTAATCGTTGCCTCGAAGGTGATGTTGATATCCTCCGGATACTGGAGGGTGAGATTGATGTTGTCGGTTGTATCTCTGCCATCGTCAAAGTGGAAGATCCCCCCCAGACCGTTGGCATAGGCCGGCTTCTGAATCCCGAGATACCAGTGTGCAACGTCCACCATATGAACGAAGAGTCCTCCGGTCATTCCTCCGGTGGAGAAGTCCCAGTAAGCGAACCGGTTGAAGTACCGCTTGGGGTCCCAGGGAATCTGCGGCAGCCAACCGAGACAGGCCTCCCAATCGAGATCATCCGGCTTCTGCTCCATTCCCGGCGGAACCTTTACTGTATAACCGGCATTCTTGTTCCAGATCGTACGGACCATGTGGACGTCGCCGATCTGTCCCGTGTCGATGAAACGCTGTTTCGCCTCAACGAAGTAGGGAATACTCCGCTGTTGCATCCCCACCTGGACGACTCGCTGGGTATCCCTCACAACCTTGACAACCTCGGGGCCCTGCTCAGGAACAGACGTCATCGGCTTTTCAACATAGACGTCCTTTCCTGCACGGCACGCATCGATCGTAATTGGGGCGTGAACATGGTCGAAGGTCCCGATAAGAACCGCGTCAATGTCATTCCGTTCCAGCAACTTCCGATGGTCAGAGTACTTGTCGACCTTTGCCCCAACCCGGTTCTCCCACTGGAGGCAACGTTGGGCCCAGATGTCGCAGACAGCGACCCACTCACTTCCACCAACCCTGTTCAGTTGACCTGATAGGGACTGTACCCTGGAACCGCTTCCGATGACACCGAGCCGGATTCGGTCGTTTGCACCGAGGATTCGACTGCGGGAGGCTGCGGTTGCCATCGTCACACCTGCCGAGCCCGCGATGAAGGTTCGTCTCGACATGCCCGTCTTTTGTTCTTTCATCAGTGATTCATCTCCTCGGATCGAATTCTATGGGGCGCGCTGAATAGACACAAGGTACTCGCTGCCCCTTTTCCAATCTGTTTCGCTCGGGGAAGGGGCCGAATTCGTCAGGCCTGACGTTTCTATGTGAGAATTCAAAGATGAATCTCGAGCGATTACCCTGGCGCTTCCGGCTTGCGAACCAGGTTGGGAGGTGGTTGGGAGCCAGTCGTCTGAAGCGTGCTCGTTTCGATCTGGAACCGCTGTCGGAGGAAGCTTTCGCACTGACCGGACTCAGTGATTTTGGGGATCCGGGATACCGGGAAGGGCTCGCCGTACTGCTCGAGTCTTTGGAAGACGAAGCATGCCTCCATCCGATTGGCCGGTTCGGGATGCGCGGGATGATTCTGACCCAGTTAACCAATCGACTTCGATTTGTCGAACAGCAGCGGCGTGATGTCTCGCGGGAGGTTCAGTTGATTCCGCCCTTGATCATTCTGGGCATGCCCCGTTCGGGTACTACATTCCTCCATCGACTGATCGCTGAAAATGAGGCATTCCGGTACCTTTCGTTCTGGGAATTGATGCGGCCGTTTCCCGGCTCGGAAGACCCGGACGAGAGGAAAGAAAGGGTCGCTCGGGCCCTCGAAACACGATTGAGGATGAATCCGAATCTCGACCGAAAGCACTTCATCCGCGCTGATTCTCCTGAAGAGTGTATCTGGCTGCTGAATCTAACCTTCGTCAGCCACGCTTACTGGGTAGCGGCACCCGCTTACAGCTACCTTGACTGGCTCAATTGCACGGACAGGACCCGGGCGTATCGCGAGTACCGAAAACTCCTCGAGTACTTTCAGAGTCAGCAGCCGGGCAAACGGCTTCTACTCAAGGCCCCTTCACATACGGGATCAGTACAGGCCCTGCTCAGCGCCATCCCCGAAGCACTGATCGTCCAGTGCCACCGTGATCCCGTCGAAGTTCTCGGGAGCTTCAACAGCCTGATTGCCTCGGTTCATCGCGTGGTTTCCGACCGCGTCGAACCACGGAAGATGGCGCGGGCCAACCTTGAGATGCTGCTCCATGAAGACCGTTTGAATGAGCGCTACAGGAAGGAACACAGACCGCCGATCCACGATGTCTTCTTCCCCGATCTGATGCGGGACCCGATTGGAGTTGTGCGCACGATCTACGACACGTTTCAGCTCGACTGGTGCGACCGGCTCGATGAGCAGGCCGGATCGTTCCTGGCGATTAATCCGAGGGGGAAGCACGGGATCCACCGATACTCCAACGAGGAGTTTGGGGAGACGGCGGAGTCGGTCGCCGAACGGTTCCGCAGCTATCGCTCCCGCTTTGGCTTCGATGGTTGAAAGGGAGACTTGAGGTCGAAGCCCCGCTTCGTGAAGCGGATGAAGCTTCCATTGCGTCGGCGCTTTCGATAACCCAGCAGATGAAAAAGATCGAGCGTCAGCCAGCGCAGTGTCTGCGGTTTGACATCCAGGGCGTGTGGCCGTTTCGCCACCGTATGGATACCCGGGAGGAGACGAAGCAGGTAATCCAGGGGAAGGTGTCTGAGCAGACGGCTGACACCGAGCCAGAACGGGGACACTGTGCGGACCAGAAAGAAGCCGTCTTGCCCCTGTTCCTGGTAAAGCGGCATCAGAATCAGGCCTTCCCGGGGGGCCTTGACCGGGCCTCGGAAATCTCCAGCCAGCACCTGATCGCGTTTGACGGGCTGGAAATTCGAAAAGCCCGCCATCATCCGGAACTGATCGGAGACCCTTACAGGGTGGCGATAGTGGACATCGACGATGCGTGGTCCCGGTCGTGCGGCCCGCAGCAGCCTTCGGAGTCCGTTTTTGTACTGGGGGCAGTCGCCAGCCGACAGCAGGCCGGCGGTAACCAATCCGACCCAGATGGCGGCCGCATGGATTTCGACAGACTGGGGATCTTCATGCTGACCGGCCTCAAAGCCCAGGGTGACGGCCCCGCGGCTACCGACATAATCCAGTAGCGGCCCGTCGAGCAGCTCTTCGAGTCCGAGGATCTTGGTAGACGGGAACCAGCGGGCAAAGTCGCGGTTCCTCAGTGAGTCTGAAAAGATTGCAAATGGCGAACCGGCCGCTGACGATGTGTGTAGATCGAGAAAGTACTTTTCACCGTTGGGCTCGGAGAGAAGGCGGTCCAGGAGCCCGAACAGCTGTTCCTGTTCCCGGCG
Source organism: Acidobacteriota bacterium (assembly GCA_020350445.1). Classification (GTDB taxonomy): domain Bacteria; phylum Acidobacteriota; class UBA6911; order RPQK01; family JAPXNP01. The sequence goes on from CP070717.1 coordinate 5,064,382, forward strand.
TTCCGAACCCGACGACGGCGCGCTGGTTTTCAAACGCTCGAGATCTTCCTCTTTCCAGATCCGGTTGAGATCCTCATCGAGGAAGCGCTGACCGGCCCGGAGTGCGGCCAGGTTGCCGGCCAGGGCGACGAAACTGCCCGACATCCGCTGCTGGAGATGCCGGAGGTCGCTGAATACCTGGAGCAGAGCGTTCAGCCCCAATGGCTCGTTTCCATGAAGACCAGCTATGCAGATCAGGGCCGGCCCTTCGTGCAGGCCGTCGATCCTGCCAATGAGATGTTCTTGAGGAATTTTCAATCGAACGGGGTTCGCTCTACTCGTCACTCGGTTGTCCCTGTCTGCAGTGCAAGCGCTTCGATTTGACCGTCTCGAATCCGATGCAGGATTGGAGGGCGCCGGTTCTGTCCGGTGGGATCCCAGTTGATCTCGCCGTTGACACCGTACCATGGAATCCCTTCTCGAACGGCATCGCGGATCCGGGCGCGGTTCAGACCTGCGGCCCGGATGGCCTGAGCCAGCAGATGGACAGCATCATAGGTCTGCAGGGTTGCAAAATCGGGCAGTCTTCCATGCAACCTCTGGAATTCCTCTGAAAACCGACTGGGTTGGCGGATCGAGGCGGGAAGAGGAAAGATCGCTCCCTCGGCTGCAGTGCCGGCTCGCTGCAGGAAGGGGCCGCGGCCAAAGGAGGGGCCGCCAAAGAGCTGACCCTGGAAGAGTGAACTGAGGTAACGGACAATCTGTGCACTTTCGAAAGGGTCAGCAGCGACGATAACGGCACTCACAGTCTCATCCTGAATCGCGCTGAGAGTATCGAAACTACCGGGCGCCCGGGCGCTGAACTGCAGATGCAGGCGGGGGGAACTACCGCGACGTCCCAACTCCTGCAGCAACGCCTCCGTAAAAACCCGCGAATCATGGTCAATCCCAGATATCAGGACATAGGAACGGTGCAGAGAACCTTGGAGAAGTTCATCGACCAGAGCGGGGACAATAAGGTGTTCGCCGGGCAGACAGGAGAACATCCAGGGAACATTGGCCAGGTTGACGGTCTTGTCTGTACTGCCGGGATTGATCAGCGTCAGTCGGGCTTTGGCGACCACCTGCTCAGCCAGGTGGGTTGACGGTCCGTCGATTGATCCAATCAGGGCCCACACCTGGTCGTGGTAAACCAGCTGTGTTACTTGACGGATCCCGCTTCCCCAGGGATCCGCCGACCATGCCGGGAGAAGCCGGAAGGGAAGACCCTCGTAACCTCCAGCCGCGTTGATCTCCTCGATGGCGGTCTGGGCCGCCAGCCAGAGGTCGCCCGCGACTGGATCGGCAGGATCGGAGGGGCCGAAGTAGCCGATGCGGATCTCGGTCAGGTCTCCAGGAATTGGATCGTCGCGCCCCGGTCCATGATACTCGCTGAGCTGTTCGCGGGCCTCAAAGTAGGGTGCGTCCGGCTGCTGGCCCTGGGGAGCCTGCGCTCCAGCCGTCAAGAGCAGTCCCAGCAGCGTCAGGACGGCCGGACTCGAGCTATTCAAGATCCCCGGTGGCTTCACGGCTGATCCTGTCCCTCGCGGGAATGAAACCCTGCGGGACCTCAAGGTCTTCACGGGTGTAAAAGGACCATTTGCCATTCTCAAATCGCGCCATCGAGACCTCTCCGACGTCATCCATCGCCGCCGTCAGGTAGATATCTCCACTGACGCCGGGCCAGGGCTTGGTTCGGTAGGCCAGGACATCACGAATCTTGGCGCGGTTCAGTCCGGCGACCTGGGTGGCCCAGATCAACATGTTCATCCCGTCATAGCCATGGGTTGCATAGGTGTCGGGTTCCACACCGAAACGGTCGCGGAAGGCCTGGCGAAAGTAATCGAGCTTGGCGTCGGTTCGTTCCGGGTCCCACGGATAGGGACACATTACCCCTTCGGCGTTCTTTCCGGCGATCTGGACAAACTCCTCGGAGACCGCCCGATCGGAAGCGAAGAAGGGCTGGTCCATGCCCCTGGCCCGCATCTGGTTGAGGATACGTGCGGCATCCCCGCCGTTCCCCCAATGGACGATCGCTTCGACATCGGCTTGAACCAGGCGGTCGAGCTGCAGTCCGAAGTCGTCAGTCCCCAGGGTGTAGGCCATTTCCAGGGCAATCGGCTGGCCCAGGCGGCGGCTGCCATCCTTGACCTCTCGGACTCCGAAGCGGCCGTAACGATTACTCGCGCGAATCAGTCCCACCCGCTTGTAGCCCATCTTCCGGTAAAGATAATCCACCAGCAGGTAGCCCATCTGCCGATCATCACTGATACAGCGGAAAACCCAGGGGATATTGGTTTCGATGAAGGTGGGATCGGTATCGCCGGTGTTCATCATCGGGATCTCGGCCTTGAGTGCGACCCGGATGGCGATGTGACTGTTGGCACCGTCGATTGTTCCGAGAATGGCCCAGACGTTATCCTTGTAGGCCATGGTCACGATCTCGTTACCAGATGCACCCCAGAGACCGTTGTCGTTCGTGACGACCAGTTCAAAGGGGATACTCCGATCCTTGTAGCCACCCCGGGCATTGGCCTGTTCGATCGCCAGCCTGGCGCCCTTCAGCATCTGAATTCCGAGCGGTTCTTCGTGGCTCTTTCCACCGGTCGCCACCGAGACGGTCGACATGATCGGACCAATGAAACCGAGTTTCACCGTGTCGACCTGTTCAGGTTCGGGAATGGCTCGGCCAGGCCCGGTATAGGGCATCTGTTCAAGGAAGTGCTCCTTGAAAGGGACCACACCCGAGTAGGGTTCGACATCCTCAGCAGTCCGAGCGTAGGTCTTATCCCTTTTCAGTTCCAGGTCGGGTACCTCGTAGGGATCGACCCCGTTGATCTTCCTCAAGACCTCTTCGAGGGCGGGGTCATCAAGATGCATTGGAGGGAGATACTCCTCGGGCGGGAGCTTCAGAACACCAGGCTGATCAGTCGTTTCCTGTGCGGGCAGAATCTGAAATGAAACGACCAAAAGCAGTAGACAGATCATCAGATAGATACGTTTCATCTTCCCCTACCTCCTGACCGGCGTGGTATTCGGTTCATCTGTCCCGGGACCGGAATCCGCTTTCGCGGGCGTCGCGGCCTTGAGACCGCGGTAGTACCCCTCTCCAATACCCCAGGCGAGGCCCTTCGAGGTTCCGATCCAGACATCGTTGCCATCCATCTCGGTCCAGAGCGTGTAATTGTGCGGGATGTTGATCCCGGATCTGACTTCTTTCAGGATCTCGGGTCCCCGCGAGACGATGGCGAGACCTTCATTGGTCTGTGTATCGCGGGTGTAGGTCACCCAGGTATCAGTCTCGAAGTCGGCAAGCGCTCCGACTCCCTTGTCAGTTGCAAACCAGGCCTCGGTTCCACTGCGCCCCTGGATGGCATTGATAAAATCACTCGGCAGCCCGCATTCGTGGGCGAAGTAGCCTCTCCAGTGCCGGCCATCATAGCGACTCGCCCCGAAGTAGGTCGAAACCCAGAGAATCCCGTCAATGTAACTCGTGCCCGTGGTGATGACGTGCACGATCCCGTCATCGCGATAGAGGTCGATCTCCATCTCTCCATCGGGATCGAGGTAGTCCTTCCAGTTGCCTGTAGCGACTTCGTATTCGAGTACGCCGCTTCCCCAGACTCCGAGGTAGACCTTGCCGTCGTTGTAGGAGACGCCGTAATTCCAGATCTCCTCCATCGGGGCGTTCTTCTCGGTGAAGATCGCCCATTCGCCTGTCACGGTGTTATAACGGCTGGCACCTGCTGTCGTAGCGATCCAGACGTTGTCGTTTTCGAGGGCGATGCCATAGACGACATCATTGACCAGTCCGCTGTTGAGCTGATGCCAGTGATCGAAACGACCCGCACTGTACCTGGCCAGACCACCTCCGAATAAACCGATCCAGAGTTCTCCGGTCTTCTCGCTGTAGGCCAGAGCTGAAATCACCTTCCAGGGAAGCCCATCCTTCTCGGTCCAGGACTGAATCTCTCCAGTCTTCTTGTCCAGCCGGGCGAGGCCATTCTCCGTGCCAATCCATACCTCGGGGCCGACGGCTTCCACGGCAAAGATATGGTCATTGGGGAGGCCATCCTTGGTGGTGAAAGTCTTCCAGTTTGTGTAGACGTAAGGCAGTTCGATTCCGGCGGGATCTGGACTGGCCTCCTCGGCAACAACGGGACTGATGAGCCCACCCAGGAGAAGGGAAGTGATGATCGACTTCCCATAGAAACCGAATTCCAGAGAGACCTTCATACTCGTTAGCTCCTCGAGCCTTCCGGCTCTGATCTAGAAAGTCTTGATGTATTCGATCAAGTCGTTGAGTTGATCCTTGGTCATGTCATTCGTTACCCCGTGCCGGTCATTCGGATTGTACACCGTCCAGATTTCCTCCAGAGTGTGCGCGATGCCGTTGTGCAGGTAGGGTGCCGAATCGTAAATATTGTTGAGGTGAGGGACGTCGAAGCGCCCGTCTCGATCGTAGGTCATCTTTGTGCCGACATCGACCACTTGATGATTTGTGTAGAGCGGCGCTGGATGACAGGTCTGACACTGCTGCTCGGCCGGTATCAGACGGCCGTCATTGGTGAAACGTCGCTCGAAGAGTACCTTGCCGCGGCGCTGAGCGGGCGAAAGGGGACTGCCGAGAGGACGATAGCGGTTCGGGGGACGGGGGATAGTGGCGATGTAGAGATCAATCGCTGCCAGTTCTTCCGGCGTAAAGGGATCGATCCGGGTGAAAAACACGGCCAGCCGGGGCCCACACTGGCGCTGGAGACTGGGATTGGTCCCCTCCCACTTGAAAGGCGCAGTATCGAGAATCCCTCGCAGGGTCCGGTTATCGACAGGGCTGACGCCGACACCATCCGGCTCAATGTCGTAGGTGATGCCGTCTACGTGTCCATCCGGATGACAGGTGTGGCAGGAAAACTGGCGGTGAAAGGCGATATTGGCGCTGTGGAATACCTGTTCTCCAAATCGTACCTGGGTGACCTCCTTGGGGCCTCCCAGATCGATCGTGCCATCCGTTTCGAGGCTGGCTAAATCGATGACCGTCACCGTGTCGTCGAGTGCATTGGCCACGAAAGCCGTTGATCCGTCGGGTGTCACGACGATTCCCCTTGGACTGTGCCGGGTCTTCAGATGTTTGATCACGAATTCGGTCGGAGTCCCGAGATGATTCGGGAGGAGCGTCTCACGTTCTTCATCCGAAGCTGAACGGAGGATCTCGATCAACCTTTCCACATCGACGACTGCAATCCGATTCGAGCCTGAACTGGACACGAGGGCCAGCTTTCCATCGGGGGTAAAGGCCACATCTGCGGGGTCGGGGAAAGCCTGGTCGGGCTCATCCAGCAGGACTTGATCCACCCGCCCGTTCGCCCAGGCGATTCCCAGTCCGTTGGTGATCGTCCAGCCCTGCATCAGGCGGGTCATTGGGACAAGGTTCTTGGTCCTGTTCATTGTGAAGAAGGCGAACTCGCCACTCGGGTGCCAGGCAACTCCCTGGAGGAGGTTGGAACCCGGGACCCGCAGACGGCTTTTCACAATCCCCCGTTCGACCTCGATTGCCGTCAATTCTGAGACGGAGGGGGTCCGGAATGCCGAGAGCTCGGCAAGGGTGTTCGTGACCAGCAGAGTGGAGCCATCCGGGGAGAGGGAAAGCGACCAGGGATTTCGACTGGCGCTCAGCCGTTTGATCTCTGTCAGGTTCTCCGTCTCGAGGATCGAAATGCTGTCTTCCGAAGTGTTGAGAACAAACAGGTGCTTGCCCTCTCGGTCAGTCAGGACGCCGTGGGGCTCATCGCCGACGGCCGAAGTCCGCAGATGGGTGCGCGAAGCCACATCGAGAACCGAGATGGTGTCGTCCAGACGGTTCGAGACGTAGGCCAGCTTGCCGTCGGGGCTGAATGTGACGTCATGGGGCTGGCCACCGACCTGGATCTCCGCCACCTTCTTTCGGGTAGCCACGTCAACCACCACGACGGAGCTGGATGCTTCGCAGGCCAGATAGAGTTCTCGGCCCCCGGGAGAAAGAGCGAGGTTGAGCGGGGTCTTGTACCGGATCTTCTCCGCGATCTGGGTCTGTTCAGCACTATGGAGGATCTCGGGCCAGGCCACCTGGTAGTCAAAGGGCTTTCCATGAGCGTTTTCGTGACAGGGGCGGCAGGTCGCCTCGGTCGGCTGAAGTAGTCCCGCTGACTCGGCTGAAGTACGGTCAATCATGATCGCTTCGTAGCTGTATTCACTGCCCGGACCGTGACAGCTCTCGCAGCCGACCCCTTCGTCGATGGAATAGGAAGCCATTGCTGGAATCTGGTTCGCTCGATTGGTGGTGTGGCAGCTGAGACACTGTTCTGCCTGCTGGGGGCTGCCTTCAATACCTTCCGCCTGGGCCATTTCATAGGCCTCAGGGGTTGCCAACACGGCATAGGCCCGCGCATGTGGGGTGAGTTTCCATCGGGAGTACTGATAACTCTTGTCCTTCCCGGTGTGGCATTCACCGCAGACCTGGACCCCAACGATCCGGGAACGGGCAGAATCGGGTTCCGGATCAGGGGCCGAAAGCAGCCGTTCCTCCCATTTGGGTGACTCGGGAGCAGGATGGGCGATCTCTTTCCAGGCTTCCTCCCTATCCAGCTTGGGAAGTTGGTGAACCGCCACATGCGATCCCTTTTCATGATGGCAGACCGTACAGGTTTCCCGGGTGGGGATCCGAAGGCCGGCCCGAACCGCGGCTGTCCGGTCCTTCATCACTTCCGCATCCATGTATTCACTACCTGGACCGTGGCATTTCTCACACTGGACCCCATCCTCAATCCGGAAGGTCTCATCGAGTTCCCATTCCTCGGCATCGGCCGCAGTGGCATGGCAGCCAAGACAGAGGGTCGATTCCTGGGGATCCTGAGGCACACCGCTCAATTCGGCGATCTTTTCCGCATCGGGCTCCGAAAGTATGGCGTATGCCCGGGCATGCTTGGTCATGAGCCACCGACTGAACTGATGACCCATCTCGGGACCGTTATGGCAAGTCGCACAGACCCTGGCTCCGACATAAACCGGTTCGATCGCCTCCTGGGCGCTGACGGCCATGAGGGAAAAGGTCAGGACTGTAATGAAAAGCAGAACGTATGTTCGGGACATATTGAGATTCTCCAGAGCTACCTGGCCTTACGGGTGACTTTCAGAATCTGGTTGACAGGGACATTTTCGAGGCGTTCGACTACATTTCCCGGCCACCTGATTTCAATTGAATCGATCTGGCTCGCTGAACCGAGGCCGAAATGCAAACGGGGGTCTACCTGCGAGAGATAACCCCGAACTGGTACCGCGTCCTGAACCTGTTTCAGCGAGCCGGCTGTGACCGTGACCCTTGCGCCATCGGCATACCGATCAGGCGAGGAAAGGCTGGGAACGACGATGATCCAGTTGTTCCGAGTGCCTCCGTCGTTGCGCAGCAGCTTCGCCGAATCGTTGAGATTAACCACGATCAGGTCCAGATCTCCGTCGTTGTCGTAATCAGCAAAACTGGACCCACGGCCGACGTGTTTCTCTTCGAAATAGGCCCCTGACTGCCGTGAGACATCGACGTAGACGCCGGTCCGGTCATTGTGGAGCAGAACATCTTCCTCCGTGTACTCATGGTGGGCGTTTCCATTCGAGACGAAGAGATCGAGGAACCCGTCATTGTCGAAGTCAAACAGCAAGCCGCCCCAGCCGGTGTACTGGCCGCAGGCCAAAGCCACCTTTGAACGCGTGGTCTGGTCTTCGAAGTACTCCCCCTGGTTCATCAGGACGCTGCTGTAACCCATGTCGGGAACGTAAACATCCAGCCGGCCATTGCGGTCAATATCACCGGCATAGGGCCCCATGGAAGAGACACCCTGGCCATGTTCACCGAAGGCCAGACCGAGAAACAGCCCCTTCTCGACAAAAGTGCCTTTGCCGGTATTCTCGTAGTAGAAGTTCTCGGTGGCATCGTTGGCCACGTAGATGTCGATGAAACCGTCATCATTGAGATCGGCAGCCGTTGCACTCATCGCCCGGCCATTCAGGCCCGTGATTCCCGCTTCCCGGGAGACATCCGTGAAGGTTCCGTCGCCGTTGTTGCGGTAAAGCTTATCGTCTTGAGAAGCGTAACTCAGTGGACCGGGATAGCCGGCGGCGGCATAGTAGGCACGAAACTTGCCGTCATCGTACTGAAGATAGTTCGCAACGAAGACATCCAGGTCTCCGTCGTTGTCATAGTCGATCCAGGGGGCGGAAAGACTCCAGCTCGGATCGGCCAGGCCCGAGGCTGCCGAGATATCGGTGAATGTACCATCCCCGTTGTTGCGGTAGAGCACATTCGGGCCATAGTTGAGGACATAGATGTCCTGGTCGCCATCGGAGTCGAAATCAGCGGTGGAAGCCCCAAAGCTCGGGCTCTTGTCCCCGACTCCTGCATCAGCGGTGACATCCGTGAACGTTCCGTCGCCGTTGTTGCGAAACAGCTGGTTCTGGAGCTTGTCCCGGAGCCTCCGGCCGCGGTTGTCATTGACCGCTCGGAGCCAGGCTCCATTGGGGAAATAGAAATCGACGTAGCCATCGTTGTTATAGTCGAAGACGGTCGCACCCGAACCTGTGCCTTCGACGATGTTCGTCAAGTCCATGTCGCCGAAACTGTGCTTGAAATTAATTCCAGCTTCCGCTGTTACGTCGGTAAAGGCAGGCAGTCCACCTTCTGCGCCAAGAGAGGTTCCGGCATGAAACCCCATCAGCAGCAGAAAGGTCAGTGAGAGCGTAAGAGTTCGATTGCCCTTCATCTATTTCCCCTTGCGTCTATTGAATCAGAGGTCGAGGCCTCCTCGGGAGGCAATCCTTCGAAATGGGCCCCGAAATCGATCCATTCGATAAATGCTTTCCGTTCCGAGTCGGTCAGGATTCCACTTTCCAGCGCAAAAACCTGGCGGGAGGAATCAACCGACGAGTCCCATGGCCTTGACGTGTTCCTTCCGAGCAGATGCCAGATGAGCGGGCTGGTGCGCGCTTCCCCTCGGTTGACATACCGGCCGAGGAGGCCACTCTCATGGGCAGGGACCGGCTCGATCAAACGTTCGTAGACCGCGGCAGCATATTCTCCTGCTTCACGATTCCCGCGACTGAGGTCGGGTCCATGGGTTCCCGCGCCGTGACAGGCCGCAGTGGAGCACTTCTCGGCGACGATTGGCATGATGTCGCGGCTGAAATCGATCGTCCGCCTCTGTCTGGCATTCAGTATCAATTTGAAGGGAGGCTTCTCCACGGCCGCAACCATTCGGTTTTCGGGTGTGAGTTCTCCGTCCTCATGGCAGCCGATACAGCCCCGCGGCTCCTTGTTGCGGACCCAGATCCAACTGCAGGAACGGATCGCCATCGAGTCCTCATCGAGCAGCTGCAGTTGAACGGGAATATTGGCGGGGACTTCTACGAAGAAAGATCCGTCTGACTCGATTGGGACTTCCCCGAGAAGCCGGCGATGCATCGTCGCGACCGCGGCAGCGGAGGAAGGTTGGGTTCCCTCGGAATAGGGGATCCCCTCGAGTACGCGCAGCCGCTTGACCGCGGCGGATTCCCATTGCTCCCGATCGAGGTCTGTGATCGAGACATTCAGCCCGTAGAACTGCCCATTCGGATGTCCTTCGTTGACCACGCTGGAGCGACCGTCGGGCTCTGTTCGCGCAGCCGCTATGCGGCCCTGTATCAAATGCTGGCCAGCAACGGCGTAGAGAGTTTCACTGCTGCCCGTCGCCGGATCGATGAGGGTGAGCTCGAAGGCTCCGCCCTCGCTGTCTCGGGAAGAGACCAGGACCTTTCCGCCTGGGGCGGGAGCAGGGGAGTGAAATACTCTGCCGGCAGGTGTTGTGACTGGTCGGTAGCTTTTCAACGGTCTTCGCAGCTGAACCGACCCAAGGGTCCCCGAGCCGTCCAGGGTCGGCTCCTCCGATTCTACAAAAACACACAGCCGGTTCGTTGTCAGTGCCGGCATCCGCTTGAAAGGCAGTCCTTCATCGGTGCTGAAAGCCGCCAGATCAGCGCCATCCGTGTTGACGGTGAACAGGGCCATCCTGCCCGTTGGGCTCAGACGCAGCAGGGATGACTGTTCCGCCGAGAAAAGAATCCTTCCGTCCTCCATCATGACCGGATCTGCAACACGCCCCGGCGAAAAAGTGAGCCGCCGCAGTTCCGAGCCATCCAGGCGAGTCGAGTAGAGCGCTTTGGCCGGCGTCCCCCGGGCATCTGCCAACTCACCAGCCAGGTCACTGACGAAGGTCAGTTGGTACCACGGTTCGTTCGAAACAATGGTGTAGAAGGTTGACTGGTAGATCGGATGACGGGTATTGCCAGCCTGCTCGGTGATCTTGCGCAGCTCCGACCCATCGAGGCCGATTTCGTAAATTTCCCAGCTGTCCGTGGGGTTCTTTTTGCCTGCGAAGAGGACGTTCCCGCCGTCAAAAGAGACTTCGGGATCGGTTGCAGCCGAGAAACCCTCGCTGAGAACCCGAATCTTTCCCCCAGGTTCCAGCACCATCAGCTTTGCCTGGCTGAAACCTTGCTCCCAGTTGGATCGCGATGCCGGCGTGTCCGGGATCTGAGTGAAGATAATTGGTTCACTCAAGGATGAAGCACTGAACAGGGAACTGACCCCCAGGATCTGGACAAGAAAAAAGGAGAGCATGAAGCGTCGAATCATCCTGCTGGCTCCAGTAAAGTCAAAGAGAAAAAGGGAAGAGCTACGCAGTGAGCCCGAAAGAAAGTCGCGACAAAGGGAAAAATCCGGAACCGCTCGGTAAATGGACTGAAATTCACCCCAGATTCGTATACGCGAACGCATAGGTCGAATACCACCCAGTCTGCAGCCACCCAGTTATCATGCGAGGTATTTCTGCCCTCGCCGCCTGGCTGTCTGTCCGAAACACCCCGACTCGAATCTCCATCGTCAAGCTTAGAAAAGCATGAAGCCGCCAGAAGTGTCAAGGATACCGGATGGTAGTCGAAGTGGGAGGGCATGCCCATCTCGAGCTTTTTCAGCTAGTTACTCATCCACGTCTGCTCAAACCGTTAATTTGGACTTGTTTGAGCGGGCTTTGCTGAATATAGTTAGCAGTAGTTGCCAATTAAGTAATATCGCATTCAAACCAAAGCTTTGCGAGGAGGAGATATGCCCAAACCCAAGCAGCCGGAACAGACCAGTTCCGGTATCTCTCGTCGTGACTTCTTCAAGAGCAGCACAGTTGGTGCCGTTTCAACGGCTCTCGTTTCGGGGGTACATGGAGAAGGATCGAGTGTAGAGGTTCTCGGACCTGGTGAGGTCGGCATCAAACTCAACGTCAATGGAAAGACCCGCCGTCTGAGAGTGGAACCGCGAGTGACTTTACTGGATGCCCTGCGCAGCGAGCTCGATGTAACGGGAGCCAAGAAAGTCTGTGATCGGTCTACTTGCGGGGCCTGTACGGTCCTGCTGGACGGGAAACCGGTTTACGCCTGTTCAGTGCTGGCGGTCGAAGCTCAGGACAAGCAGATTGTCACGGTGGAAGGGCTCGGGACTCCCGAGAAGATGCACCCGGTTCAGAAGGCGTTCGTTGAGAACGACGCCCAGCAGTGTGGATTCTGTACACCGGGTTTTGTCGTAGCCTGTGCCGCCTTTCTGGAAAAACATCCCAATCCCGACATCGAAGATCTGAAGAAGGGGTTGGGTGGCAACCTCTGCCGATGCGGAACCTATGACGGTATCAAGAAGGCCGTCAAGCAGGTCGCCGCGGAAGGAGGGATCAATGCCTGAGTACAATTGGCCAGAAGCAGAGAAACGCTCTCGAATCGGGAATCGAAAGACCCGGCTTGATGGGCCGGTTAAGGTTACGGGGAAGGCGGAGTATACCTATGACGTCAAACTCTACGGGATGCTCTATGCCAAGATGCTTACGTGTCCGCACGCTCACGCCAAGATCGTCAGTATAGACATTTCGCAGGCGGAGGCGATGGAAGGCGTCAAGGCTATCCGTATGATCCAGGAACCGGGAGCCGAGATTCAATGGGCAGACGATGAAATCGTCGCTGTCGCGGCTGAGACCGAAGATATCGCGCGCGATGCGCTGAAGGCGATCAAGGTCGAATACGAAGTCCTCGATCACTTTGTCGATGACGAAAACAAGGATGCTGCACCGGTTGTCAATCCGGCTCAGGAAGAAGTGACCGGTGATCCGGATGCTGCCTTCGCGAACGCCGCATTTGTCAGCGAAGGCTTCTACGGAGCCCGAGTAATTGCCCATGCCTGTCTCGAATCGCATGGAGACGTCGCTGTCTGGGATGACGATGAACACCTGACCGTGTTTGCCTCTACCCAGGCTGTGAGTAGTCTGCCGGGACAGTTTGCCGATGGACTCGGCATACCTGCAGCGAATGTGCGCGTCATCTGTCAGCACGTGGGTGGGGGATTCGGAAGTAAGTTCAGTGCCGATCGCTGGGGTATTGAATGTGCCAGGCTGGCGAAGATCGCCGGTCGTCCGGTGAAGCTGATGCTCGAAAGGGATGCTGAAATCCATGTGGCCGGTGGTCGCCCGTCTTCCTATGCGAAGATCAAGACCGCTGCCGACAAGGACGGCAACATCGTCGGTTGGGCATCGGAAAGCTGGGGCACCGGAGGTCCCGCAGGGACGGGAAGCCCCCCGGTTCCCTATGTCTGGCAGATTCCAAACCGGCGTCACCAGCACTCCTCGATCCCGACGAATATCGGACCCTCGAGGGCCTGGCGAGCACCGAACCATCCACAGGCCTGTTTCTTGACGATGTCGGCGCTGGAAGACCTGGCCGCCAAGGTTGGGATGGATCCGCTCGATTTCGTGCTCAAGAACATCGCCCTGACGGGAACGAGATCGCAGAACTACGCCGATGAGTTGAAGATCGGCGCCGACCTGATCGGCTGGAAGCATCACTGGCATCCGCGGGGACAGGCCGGTGACGGTCCAGTCAAGCGGGGACTCGGTCTTGCGCTGCACACCTGGGGTGGACGCGGGCACCAGAGTAACTGTGAGTTGGTGATCCATGCCGATTCATCCGTCGAAATCAAATTAGGCAGCCAGGATCTTGGAACCGGTACGCGGACTGTCATTGCCCTGGTCGTCGCCGATACATTTGGTTTGACGGCAGATGACATCACCGTACGAATCGGCGACAGCCGTTACCCGGCCTCGGGTGCCTCCGGTGGAAGTACCACGGTCGGCGGTGTGAGTTCCGCTGCGAGAAGGGCCTCCCTGGTCGCTTTGGAACAGCTCCTGGGGCGTATAGCGCCCGAACTGGAGGCGAAACCGGAGGACCTCGAGGTCATCAACAGCACGATTCGGGTCAAGGGAGATCATTCGAAGTCTCTCAGCTGGAAGGAAGCGACCGCGCTGCTGGGCGTCTCGACGATCACGGCCACGGGCCAGCATCCCGGACCCGGCCGGTTGGACGACAGTGGAGTTGCCGGTATCCAGATGGCCGATGTCTCGGTCGATACTGAAACCGGTGTCGTCAGCATCAATAAGATGGTTGCTGTCCAGGACTGTGGTCTGATCATTGATTTGATGACCGCCGAAAGCCAGGTCCATGGCGCCCTGATCATGGGGATTGCCTACTCGCTCGCTGAAGAGCGGGTCATGGATCCGGTTACCGGAACCCTGCTGAATGGCGACATGGAATTCTACAAGTTGCCGGGAATCGGAGATGTCGGAGAACTGGTCGTTCATATGATGACGGGACCGGGCTACGATGAACGGGGTGTGATCGGTCTGGGTGAACCGCCTGTGGTTTCACCGGGAGCCGCCATCTCGAACGCCGTCGCCAACGCGATCGGAGTCAGGGTCCCCTACCTGCCGCTGACACCCGACCGTGTCCTTGAAGCACTTGGAAAAGGAGGGGCTGCCTGATGAACAGCTTCGAATATGCGAGTCCCAGAACTATTGCCGGAGCGCTCGAGGTGCTGGACAACGACTCCGTCATCCTGGCTGGTGGAACCGATCTGCTCAGCCTGATGAAGGAAGGTCTTGTCGCCCCGAAGCGAGTCGTCAATATAAAAGAGATAGATGAATTGAAGGGGATCAATGTCGGAGAGGACGGCTCCGTGACAATCGGGGCGCTGGTGACTCTGGAAGAAGTCCTTGAAAGTCCTGATTTGGCAGAGCTTTGCCCTTCAGTCGTTGAAGCTGCGGCGGGTGTCCGAAGCCCCCAGATCCAGAGTGTTGGTACAGTCGCAGGAGATCTCTGCCAGAGACCCCGCTGCTGGTACTACCGGAATGGATTCGGCTTGACGGCCATGAAGGACGGAAAGTCACTCGCCCGGGACGGCGACAACCGGTATCACGCGATCCTCGGTAACGATGGAGCCGCACTCTTCGTGAATCCATCGAGCCTGGCGCCGGCGCTGATTGCGTTGGATGCGAAGATCTCGATTGTCGGCAAGTCGGGTTCGAGAGAAGTCGCTCTCGCCGATTTCTTCCAGACTCCAAGCAGCGACCAGGAGAAGGAATACAAACTCGAGGCGGGCGAAATCTTGACCGCCATCACGATCCCTTCTCCGGCAGGTAAGAAGGTTGCCACCTATGAGATCCGCGAAAAGCAGGCTCTGGATTGGCCTTTGACTGCCGCTGCCGTCGCTATCGAAATGAATGGCGACCAGGTTTCGGCTGCCAAGGTTGTTCTGGGACATGTTGCCCCGGTTCCCTGGGTTTCCGCTGAGGCCGGGGCCGCTCTGGCCGGTAAGCAGGTTACGGCCGAGAGCGCTGCTGCCGCTGGCGATGCGGCTGTCAAGTCCGCCAAGGCGCTCAGTAAGAACGGATTCAAGATCCAGCTCGCTCGAGTCGCCGTCAAAAGGGCCGTCCTGCGGGCCGCTGGAATGGAGGTTTAACGATGTCGTTTGAAAAAGTCGGACGTGACGCCTGCAAGCGTCTTCGGACGAAAGGGATGTTTATCGAATCAGCACCCGATCCGACGGTCCCGAACACCAGCGATGGTTTCTTCTGGTGTACTCACACGATGAACTGTCTCGGGCCGGATGGCAGCGTGGCAGAGAAGGAAAAGTGCAAAGCGGGTCGCGAGTGTTTCGAATCCCGGTAAGTCTGTAAAAAACTGGCCGGAATGCGTGGAGCAATCCGACGGGTTCCGGCCCTGAACCCCCCTTGGTTTCCCCCTATCCTGCACTCTCCTGTTTGTCGCGTGATCCCGAATTAAGCTTTCTAATCAGTTGAAACTTACCCAGCGGATTTGTATCTCGGTATAATAGAGAAAATCATATTTCCCGCAGTGGAAATATTCCAAACAATTTCTCTGGAGGTTTTCAATTCGAGATGAGGAAGTCTATCTACAGTTTCGTTCTTTTAATGTGCGCCGCAACCTTGCAGGCTAGCGATCCCGCTGCTGTGAGGCCGACGCGGGTCGAAGGTGACTATGTCGAGGCCCGCACGGCCGATGTCTGGACCGGACCCTGCTTTGCCAATGGCGAGGTCAATCTGACAGGCAAGGAGGCGCTGCTGGCCTGGTCGGTTCGCACCGGGGACTGGAAAGGTGTCCAGATTGATGGCTTGAAGGTTGTCGCTGTCCTGCGCGCATCGGCCACACTGGGAGATCCGTTTGCTGATCCGTTGCCGGCAAAGGCCGGGATCATCGTTGACAATCGGGCCTCGAAAGAGCAAAGTGAGGCCTTGGTGGAACTGGTCCAAGAGATGGGCGGGGAACTCCTTGCCGATGTCGTTTGGGTCAAGTCGGCTCCGGTTGAGTTCGAAGTGAAGCGCGCCAAAGGATTTGCCTACCTCAAGGCGGGTGAATTGGCGGAACTCAAGACCCGGTCGCTGCATCACCACGATATGCATTGTGGAAACGAAACGGTTTACTATGAACCATTGACGCAAGTCGTTGAGGCTTCTCCGGCTTTCACTCTAGCCAATCGTTTTGACGGTGAGGGATTGGGAACCAAGTGGAGCTGGCCGCTGAAGCGGAATGCCTTTATCGGCACATTCTCCCACTGATTCCGGGAGTATATTCGAAGGGAAGGGGTCCAAACATGATTCGCCGAACGCTGATTCTTTTGAGCTTGTTGGTGTTGACTATCTCGATCGTGCTGGCCGCTGAGCCGACGGTTGAGAAGCAAGAGATTGTTGTACCTGAAGTTGTCGGTGAAGCCATTCGGGCGGCGGTCGGTTCACAGGCCCTGGTCGTATCGGCCGGGGAGGCAGAAATCGCCAACATTTGGCTGCGCGGTGAACTGCAGTCGGCCGGGAACCCTTCCACTGAACTGGGGGTCAGTTTCGGAAGTATCGAGGCGGGAAGCCTGGTAGGCGTGATCCAGATTCTCGGTCAGTGGTCGGATTACAAGATGAACCCGATTCCGGCCGGGACCTACACGCTGCGTTACGGCGTGATGCCTGCGGATGGAAACCATATGGGTGTTTCGACTTACCGGGATTTCCTGATGCTGATCGATCCTTCGGCTGACACCGATCCGGCCAGTGCGCTCGATATGGTCGAGTTGCTGACCGGCAGCAGTCAGGCCTCCGGGGTGCCTCACCCCGCAGTTCTCGCCCTGTTTCCCATCTGGGACGATGTATCTGAACCGGTGATCGTCAAGAACGACATGGACCAGTGGACCCTGGCCGTCAAGTTGGGCGACAAGGTTCTCGGCCTGGTCGTCGAAGGGCACGGCGAGATCCATTAGGCTGGAATACCCAAGAATTGAGAGGCGAGGCACACTCCGTCGACCTCTCTCTGTCCAATCGCCGGTGCTGATTCTACTGGCCTTCATTCGCCTGGAGGTCGCCTGTTCGACAGCACCTGAGGCCTCTTACGACTTCATCACGACCGAGGTTAAGCCGGGCTGAGTTCTGAGGAAAACGCATGCAGGAGAATGAAGATCGAAGCCGACCCCGTTTGACAAGAGCCCTGGGATTGACCGACTGCACGATGCTGGTCGTGGGAGCCATTATCGGTTCAGGGATCTTTCTGACTCCGAGCATCATCGCCAGAACCGTGCAGAATGTTGAATCGGTCCTGCTGATTTGGATCGCAGGAGGAATCCTGACATTCTGTGGAGCCGTTTCGTATGCTGAGCTGGGGGCCATGTACCCTGAAGCCGGTGGAATCTATGTCTTCCTGGCAAAGTGCTACGGCAAGCTCGTTGCCTTCCTCTTCGGCTGGTGTTTCTTTCTTGTGATCCTTCCCGGCGCCATCGCTACTCTGGCCAACGCCTTCGCCATATACACCGCATACCTTGTCGGAATCCCATTATGGGGCGCCAAACTGCTCGCGGTGGTTCTGGTGCTGGTCCTGACCACGTTGAACTGCCTCGGGATCAAGGCAGGCGCCCGAACCCAGAACCTGCTGACCGTCATCAAGGTGGCCTCGCTCATCGGAATCGCCTGCGTTCTCTTCATCTTCGATCATTCCGCCCCCAACGTCGCGGCGGGTGAAGGAGAGGTGCCTGGTTTTCCGCCAATCGCCGCAATCGGCGTCGCCATGATCGCTGTTCTCTGGTCATACGACGGCTGGCACTTGGTGACCTCAGCGGCCGGTGAAGTCAGAAACCCGGGCCGGAACTTCACCGGTGGGCTTCTATTGGGGACCGCGATAGTCGCCGCTCTATACCTGCTGGTTAATCTGGCCTACCTCCACATGCTCAGCTTCGCGGAGATTACGGCTTCGGCCCAGGTTGCCAGCGCAGCGATGGAACGGGCCATCGGGCCGTCGGGAGGGTTCGTGGTTGCGATCGCCATCGTCCTCTCCATCTCCGGTGCGATGAACAGCAACATTCTGGGAGGCCCCCGCGTGCCCTTCGCGATGGCACTTGACGGCCTCTTCTTCCGCAAGGTCGCCTACGTTTCACCTCGCTATCACGTTCCCACGGCGGCGATCGTCATGGTCGGATGCGTGGCCTCGATCCTGACCTGGGTCGGGACCTTTGAAGTGCTTTTCAATGCTGTCATTTTCGTTTCCTGGATCTTCTATGGACTGGGTGCAGCAGCCGTCATCGTGCTCAGGAAACGCGATCCCCTCCGAGAGAGGCCTTACCGTGCCTGGGGCTATCCGGTTGTCCCGATCACCTTCGCGCTGGCCGCGTTGGCCCTTGTAATCAACAACATCGTGAACAACTTCGGACCCTCTGTCGGAGGCCTTACGGTCGTCGCGACGGGGCTGCCAGCCTACTACTTCTGGAGCCGCCGGCTCAGGCGTGTCGTGCCCACTGAAGCCGTCGGCGACGAAACAGAGTCCCCATCGGAAACGACTTGCGACTCCGCCTGAAGGCTCCCGACCAACGGCCGATACCTGCACCTGGATCAAACTCGTAATCCAAGGGGATGATCTGTTGCTTCTGAGTTGGGGGAGCAGCAGCGGGGAGTCCCAGGAAGAGACCCTTCAGATCGACCTTGGACGATGGGATTACCTCGGTTGCGAGCCTGTATCCACTAGCGCAGGGCGGTATCGGGGGCTTTCAATTCTTCGGACCAGTTCTCGACGAGGACGAGTTGCTGCTGGTCTGATCTGGACTGCAAAGTCTCCTTCAACATGACAAAACGGCGTCCGTCGGGAGTGACATCGAAGGAGGCAAATGGCCCGGCATTACCGTAAAGATAGTCACCTTCGAAAAGTAGCTGGGGGCGGCCGATCACAAGCTCCGGCTCGGTTCTGATCCGGACTGCCATCATCCGATTGTTCTCCTTATAGAAGATCTCGCCGTTCGGCTTCCAAAGCGGCTGGTCGCCGCCGTCGGTTGAGACTTTGGTCCGGCCTCCCGGACCGGGAAAAGGCCGTACGTAGATTTCTGGCCCGCCAGATTCACTGGAAACGAATACGATCCATTTGCCGTCCGGTGAAAATGACGGCCCGTCCTCGGAAAACTCGCTGGCCAGCCACGGTACGGGTTCCCCGCGACTCTCGAAATCCAGGGTGAGGATATCCGTTCCCGCCTCGTGACTATGGAGCAGCACAGTCCGTCCATCGGGAGAGACGGCATTGCTGTGATGGAGTTCCGATTCAGTCAGTTGCTCAGCTTGACTGCTGCCGTCAATGGGTGCGATCGACAGGCCGCTGGAATGAGTGAAAACGATCTTCTTGCCGTCCGGGGTCCAGGCGGGTCGATTGCCCCCGTCGTAGGTCACCCTCGTGCTTGTAGCCCTTTCCAGATCGTAGACCCAGATGTCGCCCGTGATTTCCATCGCCAGGAGCCGACCATCTGGAGACAGCCTGGGCTGGTCGTACTTTCCGGGTCGATCGGTGAGGGGTTCTTCCACTCCGTTTCGATCCACCCAGACGAGAGCCTGTTCCGATTCATTTCCTGTCAAATAGATCAACTGACCGGTCTTTGAAATGGAGAGCTGCGCTAACCCAAAGCCGGGAACAGACAGTAAACCCTCCAGCACGGGCCGCGGTTCTCCTGTCATTTCTAAGCGGTTCAGGTCGAAGGTGGCCGCAAAAACGGTGCCCTCCCGAACGAAGACAAGGTGCCCGGACGGAACGTAACGGCCGAAGTACCCCCCTTGCCAGAGGACCTTCCTTTCCCCATCTGGCAGACTTTGGACCACAATCTGTGCGCTGTCAAAGTCGGAAACATCAGTGTGGCTAGTGAAGAGAACAGTGTCGCCTCCGGGCAACATCTGAGGCCAGCGGTGAGTCTCTTCTCTCTCCGCTAGCTGGGTAATCGGCTGCGGCATTCCGCCGATGCCGGGAACCTGGTACAACCCTGTCCGCGCCCCAGGGGAAAAAACGATCGACCCATCCTCTCCCCAGTTGATGCCACGGCTGTTTCCCGTCTCACAAAGGGTGACCGGAGCTCCGCCCGTTACCGAGATTTTCTTGAGGTAGCGACCCGATTTAAAGACAATCCACTGGCCGTCGGGAGAGAAGGAAGGCTGAATGGCTTCCTCAGTCCCCGGAAGTGCCACGGCCTGCAAGCGGTCTAGATCTCTCAAGTAAAGGTGCCAGGCATCTCCGGCGCTGGCTCTCCCGATGAACGCGATTGCCCTGCCGTCAGGTGAGAAAACCGCACCAACGCCCCTTGAACCGGTATCCAAGACTACGTCGGCTCCCCAATCGATACCCAGGCGGCGGACCTGGGATGGACCTGCCGGTTGAGACCAGAGGAACCAGAGGGCGGCAAACAACAGGACTCCCGTTAAAGCAAACAGGGCCCAGGGCAAGACTTCCCGGCGGCGTGGTGCGGGTTTTTCTTCAACGCCCAATCCCACAGTATCGGCCGGGATGGGGTTCGCGAGGTAATTGTCGATGAGGATTCGGGCCTCGCCGATGTCGCGCAATCTCTTCCCGGGGTCTTTCTCTAGACAGCGTTTCAGAAGAGTCCGAACAATCCTGGGCAGCGATTCGGGGAGCGCGTCCCAGGCCGGCTCTTTCATCATGACCGAAGCCATCACCATCGAGAGGTCCTCTCCCTCAAAGGTCTGCTTTCCAGAGAGCATCTCAAACAAGACGACGCCAAATGCCCAGATGTCTGTGCGCTTGTCCACAATCTTGCCGCGGGCCTGCTCTGGTGCCATGTAGGCGGCCGTTCCGAGGATGATGCCCGCTTGGGTAGCGGCCATCGACAGGGTTGGAGACTGGGAGAGACCGGCACCCGACGGGGAACCGGTCACCGGATCCTCCAACGCCTTGGCCAGGCCGAAGTCCAGGACCTTCACCTTGCCTTCTGGCGTCAGCTTGATGTTGGCCGGTTTCAGATCGCGGTGAACTATCCCCTTCTCGTGAGCATCCTCCAGGGCCTCGGCAATCTGGATGGCCATCGGCAGAGCTTCATCCAGTGGGATTGGACCTCGGGCAATGCGCTCCGAGAGATCCTCCCCTTCCACGAGTTCCATCACCAGAACCCGCTGGCCCTTGGACTCTTCCAGCCCATGAATTGAGGCAATATTCGGATGATTCAGAGAGGCCAGCACCTGGGCCTCCCGGCTCAAGCGCCCCATGCGCTGTTCGTCCCCGGAGAACATCTCCGGCAGGACCTTGAGGGCAACGTCCCGGTTTAGACGGGTATCCCGGGCTCGATACACCTCGCCCATGCCGCCCTGGCCGAGCTTCGCCGTGATCTCGTAGTGTCCGATAGTCTGACCGATCAAATGAGTTCCTTCAGGAAAAGATTGCTCAGAAGGATAATCCGAATCGGACCGCAAAGCAAGACCGGCCACGAGCCGGGGGCAACGCCCCCTTCGGGGGCTGGATCGTCGGTTGCTGCGCGTCCGGAGACCCGAGGCTCGGTCACGCCTTCGGCTCGGCCGCGCCGTCGGGCTATGACCCAACGGCCCTGACGGGCTTCCGGAAGAGCTCCCAATAACCCAGCAGTGAAGCCCCCGGAAGGGGGCGATGTTCGATAGCCCGACGGTGGAGCGTAGCGGAACCTCGGGTTTGAGGGGCGCCCATCAATCTTCCGAGAGACCTTAACGAAGGCGGTGCTCTGGGAAAGGCGGCGGAGCGTCAGGGCGA
>CP070717.1:5085949-5095405 GCA_020350445.1 Acidobacteriota bacterium
GGGACGCTTTTCCAGGTTTTCGAGTGTGTCAGGTAGTGACTCGGGCGCAGGCCGGTAAGGCTGATGAACAATCGTGGTGTGGAACCAGACGAAGAACGGGTTTTCGGTGTTAGAGTCCTTCAAGTGCTGGTCCAGCCAGTTCAGCAGCGGAGACTCCTCCCGCTCGCCGAAATACTCTCGATTGATCTCGGGAAGTCCCAGGTTCTTGTAGTAGGGGGCAAAGGTGAAAAAATTCAGATTCGGCACTGTGTATCCGGCATCTCTGGCCAGTTTCAGGATTGTTTGCAGTTCTGGAGAGCCCATCCGGTCGCGATTGTTGACCCCGTGGGCCGGGGGATAGAGGCCGGTCAGAATCGAGACCAGGCCCGGAGCTGTCCATGCCGACGTGCTATGGGCTCTGGCGATGACAGTCCCACTCTTGGCCCAGCGATCGATATTCGGAGTGTTGCTGGGGTTTGCACCGTAGACACCGAACCGGTCCGCCCGGCAGGAGTCAATTGTGAACAGCAGGACGTTGCCAAAGGAGGGGGAGCAGATGAGCGTTAGCAGGAACGTCAGAAGGCAATAACGGGCGATAGTCATAGCGATTCCTGTCAGCAAGGTTTCCGAAGTAAACTCGTGGCCTTTGTCGTCAATTCAGCCCTGCTGATGATAGCATGGACCTTCGATGAGTAGCTTCTATCTTGGGGTCTACCAACGCTTTCCGGAATTCCTGAAACGGAGGATCAACCCTCTCGAATACGGTGTTCGAGCAGTTGTTGAAGAAGCCGTTCTGGCAGTCGGTTCTGGAAGGATTCTGGATGCTGGAGCCGGGGAGGGACGTTTCCGAGCGTGGTTTCCCTCTGCCCAGTACATCGGACTCGATCGAGGGATCGGGGATGAGAGTTGGGATTACTCGGGTATCGATGTCATCGGAGACCTCCAGCGGATTCCTTTTGCTACAGCGACGGTCGATAGTGTCTTGAACCTGCAGGTTCTTGAACATGTGGAGGACCCGGGGCAGGTGATCCAGGAGTTCGGTCGGGTTCTGCGTCCGGGGGGGACGCTGTTTTTGACCGCACCCCAGGGCTGGCACGAGCACCAGCAGCCGAATGATTTCTATCGGTTCACCCGGTTCGCGCTCGAGAAGATGTTTAGGGAAGCAGGATTTGAGCAATTTGAGATCGAGCCGATAGGAGGGTATTTCGACTATTTGGGGAATCGGCTCACCTTCATCCCGAAGGTGGTGTTCCCTTCGTTGCATCCGATCCTGCGGGTACTGTTGTTTCCGGTCGAGTTACTTTGTCTTGTGTTCTTCTGTTTTCTGTTGCCGGTCCTGTGTCATGCATTGGACCGGTTCGACAAGAAGAAGGAATTCACTTTATGCTATAGGTGTCGGGCTCAGAAATAGCGACGATCGGCCTGAAAGATTTCTTGAAACTCTGATGGGCCTGCGGCATCTCTAGGGTCTGACGATTCACATTTTCTTATTGGGGGCGCACTGGATTCGACGGGAGTAATTGAGGCAGTAGATGCATGTCGAGGCGCTGAACCTCGTAAAAATCGGCAACACTGATAAGTGCCAACGATGAGTTAGCCTTAGCTGCGTAAAAGCTCGCAGCCGGCTTGCCCACCCGGTCCGTGGGGTGGAGCGAGGCGTCACTTTAGCGGACTTTTCGATTGACGGTTTTTCTCGTGGACGGTTGGTCGAGAACACAATCGCGAGGCGTTGGATGGGCGGTTTGCCGGTTTCATTTTGCCTGTCTGATGTACTTTTGAAACACGGATAAGCATGTAGATTCTGCTGGTGAAGACTTTCGGACGCGGGTTCGATTCCCGCCGCCTCCACCAATCCCTGGTGATGGCCCCCAACGCAGGGTTCGGTGTGAAAATTCCTCGTATGTGATCTCCAGTCTTGACAATTCTTTTGCGGCTTCCATATACTTTCACGGTTTGAAGCCGAGGGGTTTTTAGTCATCTGCTAGAGAGTCTTTTACAGACGTTATTCGTAAGCTGGATTGGGGTCAGGAAGTATTCGTGAGTTCTTTGGGTGACTTTAAGATCACGGTTTCGCGAGAAGGGCGCTCGGAGGGTCGAGCGTTTTCCATCTCGCTGAGACTGTTGGCCAGTGCGTCAATAGTCATCCTCTCCTGTTTAACCGCCCTCATGTTTTCTGGAATTCACTACTACCAGATGTGGATGCAGTCGGAAGACTACGTTCGGCTGGAACAGGAAGTGGACCGCTTACGCAAGTATGACGAGGGTGTGAGGCTTTCAGCCAAGCAGTTGAATGATCAGATCGCTGCTCTTCAGGTCATGGCCCAGAAGCTGAAGATCGTAGCCGGATTCGATGAAGATGCCTTGGGTGGTGTCGGTGGACCGGCAAGTAAGGTCAATCCTATTGTCAGTCTGAGCCAGCGGGATCTCACGAAGCATTTCAGGTCCTTGGATCGCAAGCGGATTAGCTTACAGAGTGAACTCAGTCAGTTGCAGGACTACTACACGACCCGCGAGATCCTGATGTCATCGACTCCTTCGCTGATGCCGGTCAAAGGTTATCCCAGTGATCGGTTTGGCCGGCGCAATGACCCATTCACCGGGCTGCAGGACTTTCATCCGGGGATTGATATTTCAGCTCCCAAAGGAACGAAGGTCTTGGCCTCGGCTGATGGGCTCGTCGTGTTTGCCGGGCGTCGCCTCGGCTATGGGAAACTGGTCACGATCGAACACAAGTTCGGGATCTCGACTCGGTATGGACATTTAGACCGCTATACGGTCAAGGCGGGTCAACGGATACGGAAAGGCGATATCCTCGGCTACGTTGGGGCGACGGGTCGGGCGACGGGTTCCCATCTCCACTATGAAGTCCGGCTTCAGAATCAGGCTTTGAATCCCCTCCGGTTCTTCCAAGACTCTCTCTAGCATTGGCCTGTTGGAACCACCCGAATAGGTTTGTGCTGGTTCCAGAAGCCCGTTTTTACGAAGACTCCTTTCTTGTTGGATTTCCCATTCGGGTGGTTCTCGCGTGTCACTCCGGACAGAGCAAGGAGTGTTCCAATCGGGTGGAGTTTGTAAGTCCTGTTATTTCAATCCTTTGTATTTGGATGAATACTTCGAGAGAATGGAATGTGTTGGAATCCTGAGAAAAGAAAGTGCCCATGTGGGGTGGATTTCCTGATACTGGTTCCGGTGAGTTGAACGAGAAAGCGACGAGGTGATTAGACTTTTCTTTTGACCGATGCATCATCAAAGAGAACCCGGTAAAACGATGTATCAGACGGATGAGTACTTGCTGGAACTGGCTCTCCAGGGAGATGGTTCGAGCTTTGGCGAGCTTGTAAGACGTTGGGAGCGGAAGATCTTCGGCTTCATCCGGCGGTATGTCGGCAACAGCGAAGAAGCCCGTGACCTGACCCAGGATACATTTACGAAAGCCTATAAGAACCTCGGGCGTCTTTCGGACCCGGCGAAGTTTTCCTCATGGCTGTACAAGATTGCCTTGAATGAATGTCGGATGGGGTTTCGACGCCAGAAGGGCTCCTATTCCGTTTCTCTCGAGGAGAGCCAGCAGGAATTGTCGCGAATCGACCGGGATGAACATACCCCGGACGTTGCGTTCGAAGCGCGAGAACGGGTGAAGCGTTTGCGACAGGCCATTGAGAACCTGCCGCGTGAACAGCGAGAAGTGATCCTGATGAAGGAATACCAGGGTTTGATGTTCTATGAGATTGCGGAGATTCTGAATATTCCTCTTTCGACTGCGAAGTCGCGGATGTATCTGGGATTGAAATCCCTGAGGCGGCTCATGGAGGAGCGAGATGAAGTGTGAGGAGTGCCAGGCGCATTTGGTGGATGTTTTGTATGGTGAAAGACTGGAACCCCGGGTTATGCTGGAGTTCTTCCGGCACCTGGGTGCCTGTTCCAGTTGTGAGACGGAGTACCTGGAACTAACCGAGACACGTGAACGTCTCGCCGAGTGGGTGCCCGACGGAGCGGAAATGTCCGGCTTCGGTGACGATGCAAGGATCGTTTCGGGCCGTTTTGGGAACCGGATTGCGTGGTGGCCCCTGCTCCAGAAGGTTGCGGCGACGGTTTTGATCCTGGCGGGACTTCTAGCTGTTTTGCAGGGACTGGGGATTTGGTCGAGGCCGGCGACAGGGATCTCGGAGGACCGTTTGGCCGAAATGGTTCACGATATCGTCGTGGCCCGGCAGGTGGAGGACTGGAAGGTGATCGGTTCCGCTTTGCTCAATCTCAAGGAAGAAATCGAAGCGAAGAATCGAGTGGAGATGCGTGGGATCTACGAGGATCTTTACAGCCTGGAACAGCGTTATGTGCAGGCCCTCGAGGAGAACAACCAGCGGATGAGGACCCTGATCAGTCGCTGAGGGGTTTAGAGCATGTGGTATATACTTGTGTTGTTGGTTTCTCTGGTTTTCGGAGGGGTTTCGGTTGCCGCGGAACCCGCCGTCAAACCGGAGACGCTTGCGCAGATTAAGAAGGAATCTCGCATTTTTGAGAGCATCATCGCGGAGGTGCTCCGGCAGAATTTTGACAATCCGTTTGCTGTTGCTGCCGCGCCTCAGGCGGCCTATATTCAGGGATACGGGCTCATAGTTTCTTATCATTTGAAGATTAACCGGGGTACGATCCGTGGCTTCTACGGCGAAGTCCGAAGTCCCGTGGCTCCGGATGTGAGGTCGAAGCGGGAGCAGATCGAGACGGTTCGCCGACTCATGGTTCAGGCGCTGGGGGATTACGGTGGTGCGATTAAGCGTCTGCAGCCGACGGACCGGCTGGCGATTTGCGCTCATGTTGAGGATCGCAATGAACTGGATCCGGCAAAAAACCGGACCGACTTGGTGATCAGTGTTGCCAAGGGGGATATAGATGCCTATTCGGCCACAAAGATTGACACCGACGAGTTTCGACAACGGGTTGAGGTCATTGAGTATTAGTACAGATGTTTAAGATAGAACAGCTTGCGAAGCGAAAGAGATTCGGAGAACTTCTCGTCGAGAAGGGGGCGATAACCCAGGATGAGCTCAACACGGTGCTCAGCCTTATGGGCCGGACGAACGAGAAAATCGGTAAGCTTCTGGTCGATCTGGGTACGATGTCCGAGGCGGATCTGGTCAAGAATCTCAGTGAATATCTGGGTATCCCTTCGATCACGAGTGAGGAATTCCCGAACGTCCCGGTTCTGGAGAACACCTTTTCGGTAAAGTTCATGCGGGAATGCCGGTTCATTCCGATCGGTGTGGTCGATGAATCGGAACTGGTTTTGGCGATGGCCGATCCGCTGGACCGGTCGACCCTCGATGCAGTCCGCCTCTACTCCAAGTTCAAGACGTTGAAAATCGTCCTGGCGCCGGAGAGTGAGATCCTCGACCTGATCGAAAAATTCTATGGCAATCAGGCTTCAAGTCTGGGGCGCATCGTTGAAGGAATCGGGGAAGATGGAGCGGACGGACTGGGGGATGAGTCAGATGATATTGAACATCTGAAGGATCTTGCTTCTGAAGCCCCCGTCATCCGGTTGGTCAACCTGATTATCTCCCGCGCGATCGAGGCCCGTGCTTCCGATATTCACATCGAGCCCTTTGAAAAGGATCTGAAGGTCCGGTACCGGATCGATGGCGTTCTCTACGATGTCGAATCACCTCCCAAGCGGTTGAAGGCTGCCGTGATTTCCCGGGTCAAGATCATGGCGAAGTTGAATATTGCGGAACGACGAATTCCTCAGGACGGACGGATCAAGATGAAGGTCCTGGGACACGACATCGACTTGCGCGTTTCGACCCTGCCCACCATGTATGGTGAGAGCGTGGTCATGCGGGTCCTCGACAAGAGCAATACCCAGATTTACGATCTCGAGAGTCTCGGATTCAGCGAAAACATGCTGGCCGGCATCGAGTCGCTGATCAGTCGGCCTCATGGAATCATCCTGGTAACCGGACCGACCGGTAGCGGGAAGACGACGACGCTGTATGCTGCCCTGACTAAGATCAACCTGCCTGACAAGAAGATCATCACGATCGAGGATCCGGTGGAATACCAGATCAATGGGATCAACCAGATCCATGTCAATCCACAGATTGGTCTGACGTTTGCGGCGGGGCTTCGGTCGATCGTTCGGCAGGATCCCGACGTCATCATGGTCGGTGAAATGCGTGATCTCGAGACTGCCGAGATTGGTATCCGTGCTGCTCTGACGGGGCACCTCGTGTTCAGCACTCTGCATACGAATGATGCGCCCAGCGCGATTGCGCGACTGGTGGATATGGGCGCTGAAGATTATTTGATTGCCTCCTCTGTGCTGGGCGTGCTTGCTCAGCGTCTGGTGCGAATCATCTGTCCGAGTTGTCGGGTGAAAGCGGAACTCGGCCCGACTTATCTCAAGGAAGTGGGCTTTCCGATCGATTTCGGCGACCAGATCTACGAGGGCCGGGGGTGCAAGGATTGCGCCAATACCGGATATCGAGGCCGGATCGGGGTTTATGAGTTGATGTTGATGAATGATGAGATCCGCAAACTGACGATCCAGAATTCTGACTCGAGTAAGCTCCGAAAGGCTGCGCAGGCCGCCGGCATGATCACGTTGCGTCAGGACGGTTTTGAGAAGGTCAAACATGGGTTGACCACGATCGCCGAGGTCATTCGGGTTACACAGGAATCGTAGCAGCGAGAAGGATATGCCATTTTTCCAGTACAAGGCTGTCACTCCGGACGGCAGAGTCACCGAAGGGACCCTCGAGGCGTCAGACAAATCGGTTGCCATTGCGCGGTTGGAAGAGCAGGGCCAGATGCCGATCAAGGTCTCAGCCGAGGGTGAAGCGGGCCTTTTCGGCTCGGAATTCAAGCTACCCTGGCAGAGGAAACGGGTGCCTCAGTCCGATCTCCTCCTCTACACCCAGGAACTGGCGACCTTGATGAAAGCTGGACTGCCCCTGGATCGCAGCCTGACGATTTTGGCGGACTTGACTGACAACGTCTATCTCAAGGAGATCGGAGAAGATCTCTTACGGGAGATCAAGGGAGGAAAGTCGCTTTCCGAAGGGTTGGCGATGTATCCGCAGGTGTTCCCCAAGCTCTACATCAATATGGTTCGTGCGGGCGAGATTAGTGGAACGCTCGATAGCATTCTTTTACGGGTTGTGGATTATCTGGAGAATGTGGAGGAACTTCGCAACTACTTCATCTCCTCTCTGATCTATCCCGCGATCCTCGGTTTTGTCGGGACGGGATCGATCATCGTAATGGTGACGTTCGTCATCCCCAAGTTCGCCGGGATTTTCGAAAACGCAGGTGCTCCAATCCCTCTGCCGATGAAGATCATGCTGGGGATCAGTGGGATCCTGACCTCCTACTGGTGGTTGATCCTGCTGGCGATTGCAGGTGCCGTCTATATGTGGAAGCGGTACATTCAGTCTGAGGAGGGACGCTTGTCCTGGGATCGGCGAATCCTTTCCTTTCCATTATTGGGAAGTTTGATGCGCAAGATCGAGGTCGGCCGCTTCAGCCGGACCCTGGGAACACTGCTCAAGAGTGCAGTTCCCCTGATTCAGTCGATCAACATCGTGAGGGAGGTTGTCAACAATCAGGTGATCGCCCAATCGATGGAAGGCGTGGTGAAGGGAGTTAAGAAGGGGGATGGGTTAGCTCGATCGGTCAAACGCTCGGAAGTTTTTCCCGCCTTTGCTGTCCACCTTCTGGAGGTTGGTGAAGAGACGGGCCGGCTTGACGACATGCTCTTGCAGATCGCGGATACGTACGATCGTGAGATGCGGACTGCCATCAAGCGTTTGATCGCCCTCTTTGAGCCGGCGATGATCCTGTTCATGGGACTTGTAATAGGCCTGATGGTTGTTTCGATGCTCTATTCCATTTTCAGTATTAATGATGTGCCTTTATAGGTGGGAAGGCGGGCGGTGCCCACAGTTTGAGATGAGGTAGGTATATGAAGGTTGAGAGAGAGAGAAGAGAAGTCCGGCGCGATCGTGGTTTTTCTTTGATCGAGTTGATCGTTGTGTTGGTGATTCTGGGTCTTCTGGCGACGGTTGTTGGCCCCAAAGTGATGGACCGGCTGGGACGGGGAAAGGCTGAGATTGCCAAGCTCCAGATCGACCAGCTGGAAGGGGCCCTTGGACTCTTTCGGTTTGACGTTGGGCGATACCCGAGCACATCGGAAGGGTTGGGAGCGTTGATCCAGAACCCTGGCGTGGACAACTGGTCGGGGCCGTATCTCGATAAGAACACCCTCCCGAAGGATCCCTGGGCTCGCGATTACCTGTACCGCTCACCGGGCCAGTACGGCGACTATGACCTTTTGAGTCTGGGCGCCGACGGCATGGAAGGTGGCGATGAAGACAATGCAGACGTCACCTCGTGGTAGATCC
The DNA here is from genome assembly GCA_020350445.1 of Acidobacteriota bacterium. GTDB lineage: Bacteria > Acidobacteriota > UBA6911 > RPQK01 > JAPXNP01. The sequence goes on from CP070717.1 coordinate 5,094,328, forward strand.
ACGGGATTCACGCTCTTCGAACTGCTGGTGGTGTTGATTCTGGTCGGGGCCGCCTCGGCCGTCGTTGTGACTTCGTTTACCGCCGGGTTCGGCAGCATTCAGCTCGAGACCAGTACTCGGGACCTGATCACCCACATGCGTAGGGCGCGGTCTGACGCTGTGACTCAGCAGGCTGTCAGACGAATCATCTTTTTTAAGTCTGAAGATCCCTACTCCACTGACGGGTACGTGTTTGCGGATGATTATGGGCAGCAGATTGATTTGTTCTCTCTTCCGCGCGGTATCAGCTTTCAGGAGGAGGGAATGACGGGCGAAATCAGTTTCTATCCAAATGGCCGGAGTTCCGGAGGAACGGTTTCACTGGTCAGTGAAAAGGGAAAGGGCCTGATCATTGATGTTGACCCAATTACAGGTTTTGGGAAGCTTCGCAGGGGAGATCCAGACCTGTGAAGAACCGGGGATTCACGTTACTGGAGATTGTAGTCGCTGTCGCACTTCTGGGCGTGGGCGTTGGAGTCTCGATGCAGATCTTCAGTGGGGGATTGAAAAACGTCTACAGAATCCGCATGGCGCATGAGGCGATGAATCATGCGGAGAACGTCATGAGTGAAATCCTGACCAATCAGGAGATCATTGGTCCAACCAACCTTTCGGGTGACCTGGATCCGGAGTTCTCGTACACGGCGGACGTCGAGTACTGGGAACCTCCGGAGGATCGAGGGCTCAAGCTGGATCTGACTCAGCAGCGAATGGAGTTGCTCAGCGTTGTAGTTGATATCCATTTCAAGAATGATCCTTATGGGAAGATCTATCGGGCGGCGTGTCTCAAAGCTGTTTCGACCCTCCCCGGGCCGGGTCAGGGACCCATGGGAATAGATCCGATTCAGCAGCTTTTCGGAGTCCGCGAGTGAAGAAGAATTACGGTCAGCGGGGGTTTACCCTGCTCGAGTTGATCGTCGCATTCACCATTCTGGCCTTGTTGGCTGGGATGGTCTTCTCGTCTCTTCGTCTCTCTCTGAGTTCTTATGAGAAAAGCCAGGAGCGGTTGGAGGAGGAAGCGCGCCGGAGGGTCCTGTTC
>CP070717.1:5095505-5107054 GCA_020350445.1 Acidobacteriota bacterium
CTGCTCCAGCCCTTTGTTGGTTGCCGCAATGACTCGAACATCGATTCGGGTCGTGGCCACCGATCCCAGAGGTTCAACCACCCGTTCCTGAAGCACGCGCAGAAGCCTCGACTGCATCGCGGGTGAAACATCGCCGATCTCATCAAGAAAGATGGTCCCGCCATTCGCCGCGACAAACTTGCCCGGCTTGTCCCGTCGGGCATCGGTAAAAGCTCCCGCCTTGAAGCCGAAGAGTTCCGATTCGAGCAGCGTATCGGGTAGAGCCCCGCAATTGATTGCGACGAAAGGCATTTCTCGCCGGGGTGACAAATCATGCAAAGCCCGGGCGAACAACTCCTTACCCGTTCCGCTGGCTCCTTCAATCAGGATCGTACTCTCGCTCTGAGCCATGGTCGGAACGGTATCGAAGAGCTGGCGCATGGCTGGACTCCGGCCGATGATATCGGAAAAGCTGTACTTCTCCTCCAACTCCCGCCGCAGTACCTCGACGAGGCTCATATCCCGGAAGCTCTCGACCCCGCCAATCACCTTTCCATCGCGGTCGCGCAGGACGGCGGTAGACATGCTGATCGCAATTCGCCGGCCTTCGGCATTGATCACAGAGATGCGCTTCGAGACACTCGGTCGACCGGTTTCGAGGGTGCTCCGCAAGGCGCACCTCCTGGCGCAGATGCTTGACCGCATGACTTCCCAGCAGGGCCTTCCCACGGCACACTCTCTCTCAACACCCGTAATCTCCTCGGCAGCCCGATTAAAGGAGACGATTCGCCAGTCGCTGTCAACCGTGAGAACACCTTCAGTCAATGAGTCAAGGATCACATTCTGCGTATGTTGTTCGCGAAGATCGCTGATATCCATATCGAGCTCCAATCAGCTCGAGACTACTGAAAGACGCCTCATACGAAAGGCCCTCCAGCGAAACCCCTTCGCTACCCGCGCAGGAGGAGTGGGGCCTTCCACACCAGAATCTCAGATTTCAAGTGTCTTCAGAAACATCGGTTTGCTCCGGGCCCTGGAGACCTGTTCAAAAGCAAACGCAAAGCGAATCAGCGTGGATTCGCTCCAGGCAGAACCGAAAAAAGACAGTCCCACCGGAAGGCCATGAATCAAACCCATCGGAACGGAAATATTCGGGTAACCTGAAATCGCGGCAGGACTCGAACTCCCTCCCGAGAAATGATCCCCGTTAACATGGTCGGTCATCCATGCCGGCCCTCCCGAAGGTGCGATAATCGCATCGAGATCGTTTTCGCCCAGCGCAAGATCGAGTCCCTTCTCGCGCGATAACGTACGAACCGCGCTCAGGGCGTCAACATACTCCTTTTCGGAGAGCTCTCCCTTCTCTTGTGACTCGAGGAAGACGTTCTGTTCAAAGAACGGCATTTCAAGATCCCGGTTGGCCTCGTTGAAAGCGATGATGTCTTCCAGAGTCCGCATCCCCGCATTGGGACCCAGACTGGCCAAATAGGCATTGAGACCTGCCTTGAACTCGTACAGCATGACCGTATAGGAAGGGCCGCCCATCTGTCGACGGGTCTGGATCTCGACTGAATCCACGATCGTCGCTCCGGCCTTTTCAATCAGGCGGATTGCTTCCTCTCCCAGATCGTCGACACGGGGATTGAAGCCGAAATACTGCCGGGCGATCCCAATCCTCGCCCCCTTCAACCCGTCGGGATCAAGAAACTCTCGGTAGTCCTTTAAGCCGTTCCCTTCGCTCGCCTTCGTTGCCCCATCCCGCGCGTCGATTCCCGTCAATGCTCCGAGAACCATGGCCGCATCGGAAACGGTACGAGTAATCGGTCCGGCCGTGTCCTGAGTCGCCGAAATCGGGATGATACCCGAACGGCTCACGAGTCCTACCGTCGGCTTCAGTCCAACCACACCGTTGGCATTCGACGGGCAGACGATCGATCCGTTCGTCTCGGTGCCGATCGTTGCTGCGGCAAGGTTCGCAGATGCCGCCACAGCCGATCCGGAACTCGAACCACAGGGGTTTCTGTCCAAAGCATAGGGGTTGCGGCACTGTCCTCCCCGAGCACTCCAACCACTGGAGGAGTAATCCGATCGAAAGTTAGCCCACTCACTCAGATTAGCTTTGCCAAGTAGAACCGCACCGGCTTCCCGCAGCCGTTGAGCCACAAACGAGTCCTGCGGAGGAATCGATCCCTCCAACGCCAGAGACCCGGCTGTCGTCGTCATCTGATCGTGGGTATCGATGTTGTCCTTGAGAATTATCGGAATTCCGTGAAGCGGCCCACGAGGGCCTTTCTCCCTCCGCTCCCGGTCCAATGCCGCGGCAATCTCCACCGCCTCAGGATTGACCTCTATCAGTGCTCTCAGTTCCGGTCCCTTCCGGTCGATTTCATCAATCCGCTGAAGGTACAACTGGGTGATTTCCTGCGCGCTGAGATCGCCCTGGCTCATCGCCTCCTGGAGATCAGCAATCGACTTCTCATCCAGCACGAAATCGCCTGCTTCCGGGGCCTTGACCTCACTCGATGAGGGTTCCTCCGGGGTGCAGGCTGGACCCACCGAGGCGGCTACTAAGGCTCCACCTGCGGAGCTCTTCAGAAACGTCCTGCGCCCAATCTTCCAGCTTTCCTTCGCGTCCTTCATCGACATCCTCTAATGACTCCTTCGTTACGACTCGTCGACCATATCCGGGGAAACCTTCCGCTACTTATGGAGTGCCTAGAGCGGCGGTGGATACTCCACCCTCTCCACGCTGTCCTTGAGCCGTCTCTGCGCCAACCGGGCGATGATGATTCCTCCCAGCAGACCTCCGGTAATCCACAAGAGTCGGTACTTCTTCACCACCTCCCAGGTATCACCTGCCACTTCGGCTGTCGGCCGATAGCGAATGTAGTCCGCCGTCTTCTCCAATCGCCGCGCGACACCCGCGGCCTCCGCGCCCCGATCGAACTGCCGGCCGAGATCCTTGATCTGGTCGGCCACCGACTCGATCATGCTGGCAGCCTCTCCCTTGAAATTCTCCGTGGATTTGTCAATTCCGCTCATCTTCTCGCTCACCACTCCCCTGGCGTAGGAACGTCCTGCGTTTCCCAACTTCTCTTTTGTTGTCATAAGCTTTTCTCCCATCGACGACTGGCGGACCAGCACCCTTCCTACACCTGGCTGCCTTCAGCTTCTATTCTCACACCGTCAACCTGACGAGGCACTAGGAGACTCAGCTATTCCCAAGAATGTAACCTTCGGGGAACTCCATTGTGCGGAGCTCGAAAAACATCTGAGTGAGGTGAATCGAGACCGGCTTCAGACGGCAGTTATCGATTCCCGGGCGCGGACTCTACTCCCACTCGATCGTGCCGGGAGGCTTTGACGTGAGGTCAAAGGCGACACCCGAAATACCGGGCAGAGCGAGGATCTGACTCTTGAGTTCCTGTAACAACTCCTCCGGCAGTCGGGCGGCTGAAGCGGTCATTGCCCTCTCGGAATGAACCGGTCGAATGATGCACAACTCCCTGCCCTTTCCGTCAATCTCCAGCGGAACCAGAACAGTCGGACACTGCCAGATCGAGTCATACAGACCGTATCGTCTCAACCCTTCCATGACGATAGCATCTGCCTCTCTCAGCAGGTCGAGACGTTCCCGTGTCGTTGTCGCCGCCAGAGGTTTCAACGCTTGAGGAGTCTCAGAAACAAGATTGAGCAGACATCGGTTAATCCCTGCCACTTCCTTCAGGATCGTTCCTGACGCCTCGAGGATCTCTCCCCATTCGGCCTTCCCCGTGATCAGCACCGGATGTTCATAAGAGCGGACATCAGCTTTCACGCCAACCGACTTGATCGGCAGAACCGTCGTCGAAAGCCCAAACGAAGATGCCGCCGATTCGACGTCAGCAGAAAGCTCTTTCAAGGCGGCGGTATCCTCCAGGCCTTCAGAACAGAGGAGGCGAACACCCAGGCCAGGTCCGGGAAACGGGTGCCGCCAAATCAGTTTCGACGGGATGCCGAGTTTCTCTCCCAGCTCCCGTACTTCGACTTTGTACAGTTCAACCAGAGGTTCGACAACTCGTCCTCGAGCCATCATCTCCGCAATGATCGGCACGCGATTATGGTGAGTCTTGATGGTATCGGCCCGCTTGGTACCACCCGTTTCGATGGTATCCGGATAGATTGTCCCTTGCCCGAGCAGGTGGTCCTCAATCCCGAGCCGTCGCGCCTCGCGTTCGAAAACCTCGATGAACGTATTACCGATCAGCGTTCTCTTCTGTTCCGGCTCCACCACTCCATGCAAGGCTTCGAGAAAATCCTCAGAGGCGTCCACGAAGTGAAGGCTCTTTTCCAGATCGAGCAGCTTGAACATCTCGACAACTTTACGGCTCTCTTCCTTTCTCATCAGGCCGTTGTCAATGTGCAGGAGTCGCAGACGATCAGGACCCAGCGCATTCGCAAACAGCTTTGCCGCAACCGTTGAATCGACACCGCCCGAAGCCAGCAGGAAGACCGAATTGCCGCCGACCTGCTCCCGAATCCTCTGTACCTGTTCGTCGATATAGCGATCCATCGACCAGGAGGGCGTACAGCCACAAACCCCCAAAACGAAGTTGGCAATCATGCGATCGCCGTTCGGTGTGTCATCGACTTCGGCATGAAACTGGAAGCCGTACCTTTTCAAGGTATCGGACCCGATCGCTGCATAGCGATGCTGTTTCCCCGAACCGAGCACGGTATAGCCGAGTTCCTTGAATTCGGGTCCAATTTCGGCCACTGAGTCAAAATGGCTCATCCAGACCTGTTCAACCGGGCCCAGGCCTTCAAACATCGGATGATCTCCGGTGAGATGCATGTCGGCGTGGCCCCACTCCCGTCCGCCGTGAACCACCTTTCCACCGTAGTGTTGGGCGATCTCCTGGTGACCGAAGCAGAGACCTAGAATCGGGATATCCAGATCGTATATCCCCTTGTTGTAAGCGGAATCCTCTCCTTTTGAGGCGAGCGCAGGGCTACCGGAGACGATGATGCCTTTGTACCCTTTGAATTCCTCGGTTGGATCCTCCGGCTGCCGAATCTCAGCAAGCACATGGTGGCGCCGCACCTTGGTGGCGATCAGATGGGCGTACTGGCCTCCGAAATCTATGACAGCAATGGCATCATGGTGCATCTTCTATCTCCCTCAAATCCGATTCGTTACTCGCCGCTGATCAGCCCTTTGCGTTCCAGCAGCGGTTCGATTCGCGGTTCAGATCCTCGGAACCTGAGGTAGAGTTTCATCGGTTCCTCACTTCCCCCGCGCGACAGGATATTCTGCCTGAAAGAGCTGGCAGTTTCCTGATCGAAGAGTCCCCGCTCCTTAAACGCCTCGAAGGCGTCCGCATCGAGAACCTCCGCCCAGATATAGCTATAGTATCCGGACGCGTAACCGCCGGAAAAGATGTGACTGAAATAGGGACTGCGGTAGCGAACCACAATTTCCGGAATGAGCCCCAGCTGATCCAGTGCCTCCCGCTCAAAATCACCCACACTCTTCGAGGCGGGCCCGGTCAGCGTGTGCCAGTTCATGTCGAGGAACGCGGCCGCCAGATACTCGACAGTCACAAATCCCTGGTTGAACTGCCTTGCAGCCTCGATCTTGTCGATCAGTTCGTCGGGAATGGCTTCGCCGGTCTGGTAGTGCCGGGCAAAGGATTTCATAACATCGCGATTACTTGCCCAGTTCTCCATGATCTGCGAGGGCAGTTCGACAAAGTCACGGGGGACAGCGGTACCCGAGAGGCTTTCATACCGGCACTGGGAGAGCAATCCGTGCAATGCATGGCCAAACTCATGAAACAGCGTTCCCACTTCCTCGAGACTCAGCAAGGCAGGAACATCGCCGGTGGGCTTTGAAAAGTTGCAGACATTGCAGATGACCGGCGTCACCTGATCGCCTCCCGACCCTGACTGCTTGCGGTAGGAATTCATCCAGGCCCCGCCCCGCTTGCTTTCCCGGGGAAAGTAGTCCAGGTAAAGAACCCCGACATGGCTGCCGTCGGCCTCCTGGACCTCGAAGGCCTGCACATCGGGATGATAGGTCGGCAGATCGTCCCTCTCATGAAACGTCAGTCCGTACAGCTTGTTGGCGACTTCGAACGCCCCGTCACGGACCTTCTCGAGTTGAAAATAGGGTCGAAGTTCCTCTTCGTTGAGTTCGTATCGCTGCTGGCGGACCCTTTCGGCATAGAACCACCAATCCCAGGGTTCGAGCCTGAAATCAGCGGCGTCTTCCCGCCCCAGAGTCTGTAGCAGAGCCGCTTCCTCTCGGGCCATTTCCAGGCTCGGGGCCCAAAGCTTGTTGAGCAGTTCATAGACTGCCTCGGGCTTCTTCGCCATGCTTTCGTCGAGCACATAATCGGCATGCGTCTCAAAGCCGAGCATCCCAGCCCGCTCAGCACGCAGTTCCGCAGTACGGGCAACGATGTCATTGTTATCGTACTGGTTCCCCTGGTTGCCCCGTTCGGTGTAGCCGCGAAAAGCTCTCTCGCGAAGCTCCCGACGTTCGGAGTACTGCAGAAACGGAATCAAGCTGGGTTTGTGCAGGGTGATCACCCACTTCCCTTCCATCCCGCGTTCCGCAGCGGCTTCGGCAGCAGCCGAGACAACCGAGTCCGGGAGACCCGCCAGTCCCTCACGGTCCTCGATGACCAGCGCAAATTCGTTCGTCTCCTTCAGAACATTCTCCCCGAACTCGACGGAAAGCAAAGCGAGCTGCTCATTGATCTTGATCAACCGCTCCTTCTGCCCCTCGTCCAGGCTGGCCCCGCCGCGAACGAATTCCTTATAGGTCTCTTCGAGAAGCGTCCGATCCTCAACGTCGAGGTCCAGGCCTTCCCGAGCCTCATAGACCGCCTCAATCCGTTTAAACAGCGGTGCATTCAGCAGAATCTCATCGTTATGCTTGGAAAGCATCGGGGAAAGCTCTTTGGCGATTTGCTGGATCTGGTCATTTGTATTAGCCGACCTCAAGTTGAAGAAGACGCCACCAACCTTCCGAAGAAGTTCCCCGCTCGTCTCGAGCGCGACAACTGTATTCTCAAAGGAGGCTGGTTCCACATTTGAGGCAATGGCCTCGACCTCCTCTTTCTGTTTCGCTATGCCTTCCCGGAATGCCGGGAGATAATCGGCATCCCCGATTTCGCTGAAAGGCGGAACCCCGAAGGGTGTCTGCCATTCCGACAGAAACGGATTCACAGGCTCCTCAGCACAATTCAAAGAAATCAGTCCCATTACGAAAATCAAAGCTACGCAAGAATACTTCATGGCGCCCCTTCCAATCTGCAACGAGAGAATGGTAGAAGCGGACTCCGAACAAGTCAAACCCCACGTTCAGGGCCGGGCCTGCTGGGATCGAAAGCTGTCAACGACGGCCAGTACCAGCGCCTCGTCTTCCGGCAGTTTCTCCTTGAATTCGAAGACCCGGTAGCAGATTTCACTGTAGGAGTTCGAGCCCCCTTCGCTCCCCAACAGCAGCTCAACGAAACGGATCGCCCGGTCAACCAGTTTATTATTGCTGGCCCTCACCCAGGTCATCACATTCCCCTGGTATCTCCCCAGACGACCCATGATCAGTGTTGACAGTGAATTGAGCAACATCTTCAGCACGAGATGCCGGGTCAGCCGGTCCACATCGCCCAGTTTGACGTGATGACTCAATTCGTCGAGTTGGAAACGGATACCCTCATCAATCCATTCAATATGGAAACGATGGTGCGCATCGGGTGTGGAACGCCTGGATCGCCGCGTGAGAAGCTGGGCGCTGAAGTCAAATCCCAGAAGCCTGTTCATTGACGCGATCCCGTTGATCTGCCTCCACTCCAGGGTTCTGGGCTCCCGCCGAAGAAGCATCTGCCAGGCTTCGCTGCTGTCGACCGCTGCAGGGAAGTAGAGATAGCACCAGGAAAGGGCCCGCTCAGTCTCAACGACACTCTCAAAAGGCAGCAGGCTGAAGGTTGGTGCTCGTTCCGTCGTGTCCGTCAGAACCGAAATCCCGAAGTCGGGATCAGCTTCATAGAGAACGAACTCGTCCTGTCGATAGATTTCACACTCGCGAGCAATAAAAGCGTCCAGGAACCCAACTTCGAGGACGCGCCAAAGACGAATGAACTCGTCGATCCATGCCGCCAGCGCTTGCGGCCTTTTCCGATCAGTGAGCAGGCAAACGCCGACAGCAGCCATCAGGACCGTCGATGACTGCATTCGCGTACTGCCGGTAATGGCCATCGGACCCACCGAGAGGCAGATTTTCTCGATGCGTTCGTTCTCGATCACGCGCCGCGACCTCTCGACCGTACGCGACAGGACCTCATCGGGATTGCAATAGAGAAAGAAGGGGGGATTCTCCGAAAGCTCCAGGGCCTTCTCCGTCGCTCCAATCACCCAGGGGGTCTCTCCGCCCTCGGTACAGCTGATCAGAAGATCCCCGGCACCAAACCCCGCTTCGACAAGCTGCCTCTCAGCATGCTCGGGAAAATCCTCGAAGCCTTCGATCGATTTGATCAAGGCAACGTCGCCGCCGGCCATGAAACTGAACACCCGGTTCTCCATAGGGGTCCCCACCTTTTGCTGCCGCCACAACGTCTCAATCGTCAGCGACAACCTCCCCGTGGCCCCACAACCGCACAGATAAACGTCATGCCCCGACTCTAGTGTCTGCTGGATCCTTTCGGCAAGGAGTCGCAGTCGGTCAAGGCGTGCCGGCAGAACTTCGAGGGCTCTGTCATCGATCTGCTTGAGAATCCTGATTGCCTCGGAAAGATCGACTGAGGCCAGCCTCGACAGGTTTCTGGATTCCGGATGTGACTGTTCAGTCGGGAGGTCACCGAGTCGAAACTCGTTGGAAACTCCCAGGTATTCCTCTGCTTTCTCGCGAGGAGATTCGTAGCTCTGCATATGCGGAATCCGCCCTCCCTCTTCATCCAAAGGTTCAGTCCGTTCGTTGCGATTCGAACCATTATAAAGATGTTGGCGGTTTGAACCTGATCTGCACGGTTTTCTTTCTTTGAATCCCGGGCGAAGGGAAGTAGACTTAGAGGGCAATACACGCGAGGTTGGTTGCGCAGGAGGCTGGAGATCGGATGCCCTGCTGTCACCCCGACCCGGCCTAGGTCTGAGACTTGAGCATGAATGCTGGCAATCCAACAGGTACGAAGCCTCTGGTGGCGACAGCCACCGCCGTTGCCTTCCTGATGATTGCAAACCAGATTGCAGGCAAGGCTACCCGCGACGCCCTCTTCCTTTCGAATTTCGATGTCACGTCTCTACCGCTGCTGATCATTGCCGCCTCGATCGTTTCGATGGCAGCGGTCTTTCTTTTCGCTCGACTGATCACAAGAGTTGGCCCGCCAGCCTTCGTCCCGACCGCGTTCGCTGTAAGTGCGATCCTGCTGCTGGGTCAGTGGGTGCTGGCCGCTCGACTTCCGGGCGCCGCCGCCATCGCCGTCTACATCCACTTCGCAGTCTTCGGATCAGTTCTCGTGTCCTCGTTCTGGTCACTGATAAATGAGAAGTTCGATCCCCGCACCGGGAAAAAGATCTTCAGCCAGATCGCGACCGGGGCCACCGTGGGAGGGCTCGTTGGCGGAGTTGTCGCCGAACGGGTAGCAGCTCTCCTCACTATCAGTGCGATGCTGCCCGTCCTGGCGCTGATGCATCTGATCTGCGCTCTCCTTCTCCTGCTCTCTCCTCACCTTCGTGTTGCTCGATCCGGTCGACGAATCCGGACATCCGCCGCAAAGCCGAGTCGGTCTGGTCTGCAGATCCTGAAGACCCAACCCTACCTGCGTTTGCTGGCGGCACTCGTTCTCCTGGGTACGGTCGGCGCCACCCTGATCGACTACGTCTTCAAAGCGCAGGCCAGTTCCACATTCACGTCTGGAGAATCACTGCTGCGGTTCTTCGCAGTCTTCTATACCGGGGCAGGCCTGCTCACCGTGGTTTTGCAGGGCTGGATCAGCAAACTCCTCCTGCAGCGGTTCGGCCTGGTCAAGACCGTCGCTACCCTGCCGGCGGCAACTGGCCTCACCGCCCTGGGAGCCTTCGTATGGCCCGGGCTCGGATCGATTATTCTGGCCCGTGCTGCTGAGGTCATCACCCGGAATTCCCTCTATCGCTCTGCCTATGAACTGCTTTACACGCCTCTTCCCAACCGGGAAAAGCGTCCGACGAAGACCCTGATCGACGTCGGTTTTGAGAGACTCGGTGACGCTTTGGGAGGCGGTTTAATCCGGGGATTGCTGCTCCTCGGACCAGCGATTGCTCACCCGGTCATGCTCGTAATTGCCGCCGTGATCGGAGCCGTCTCGCTGCTCGTTGCCTATGCGCTCAACCGCGGGTACATCAGCACACTGGAACGGAATCTCAAGAATCGTGCGGTGGAACTCAGTGTTTCAGAAGTCGACGACGACGTGACTCGAACCGTCGTACTCTCCGTTGCCAACGCCGATCTGGACCAGTCCTTTGTCTTCAACAGCCCCATCGGTGGTTCAGTGCCGAAAGACATCTCACCCGACCGAAGCCAACAGGTCCAACTCGACCCTGTCGTCGATCTGTTCATCCAGGTTCGGGCAGGTAATCGGAAGGCTATTACCGATGCCCTCAGGAAGGAGAAGATCGATCGTGCATTGATCCCACCCTTGATCGATTTGCTGACCCGCGACGAACTGGCCCTGGAAGTGATCCGCGGCTTAAGGAAACAGGCGGATCGATGCACCGGTCAACTTCTCGATGCCCTGCTTGACCGGCGTCGGCCCGAAGCGGTCCGAAGAAGGGTTCCCCGCATTCTCGGGGGCAGCCTAACGCAGCGTTCTGCCGAAGGCCTGCTGCTGGGTATGGACGACCCGAAGTTTGAAGTCCGTTTCCAGTGCGGCCGGGCGATGGCATACATCACCCAGAAAAACCCTTCCATCCGGCTGCAGCAGGACCGCGTTTACGCAGCTGTCCTCAATGAGGTTCACGTGAAGCAGGCTGTCTGGCAGAGCCACCATCTCCTCGACCAGATTGAGGGGGATAGCGAAAAGGTTGACTTCTTCGTGGACGAACTGGTCAAGGATCGCGCTAACCGCAGCCTGGAACATGTCTTTACCTTACTCTCACTGGTCCTTCCACGCGATCCTCTCACGATCGCCTATCGGGGCATTCACTCCCACGATCGTAACCTCAGGGGCACTGCATTGGAGTATCTCGAGCGTGTTCTTCCATCCGAGATACGGACTCGCTTATGGCCGTTCCTGGAATGGGAAGAAACGCGGCAGCCGCAAGCCAAGAGCCGGGATGAAATCCTGAAAGAGCTCATCGATACCGATCAATCGATCCAACTGAGTCTGGAGGAGCTCAGGAAGCTGAGAGATAAAGGATAGGAAGAACCTCGGTCAACAAAGGGAGGAGGACACTTGACAATGTACCGACGGAGATTTCGAGATCTAAACCTGGCTGTTCTAGCGGCACTTTCACTTTTGCTCGCTGCCGCATCTGTCACGGATCTCAATGCTCTTCGCGGAAGCTTCGGGTGCACGGAAATCGGCAGCGACTCGCCCCATCGCATCTGGCGT
>CP070717.1:5107154-5109762 GCA_020350445.1 Acidobacteriota bacterium
AAACGTCTCGGGCACCGATGCTTATCTTGCCCTGACCGGAGATGACGAGGTCAATATCATCGCCGGACTGCTGGCCAAGCGAATGGGTTCACACAAGGCAGTCGCGCTTGTGAATCGGATCGACTTCCTGCCCATGGCTCAGTTGCTGGGTATCAATGCGACCTTCAGTACGCGACTGATTGTCGGTGACCGCATTTTGCAGTATGTCCGCAAGGGCAATGTGGTCTCGGTCACGACATTTCGAGAAGAGGAAGCCGAGGCGATCGAACTGGTGGCAACACCGGGATCGAAATATGTAGGCAAGGCCCTACGGGATGTGCACCTGCCCAGGGGATCGATTGTGGGGGCAATTGTCAGGACTTCGGGCGAAGTCGAGATCCCTCGTGGCGATTCGATCATCAGCCTGGATGACCGAGTCATCTTCTTCTGCCTTGAAAACGTGATCCCTAAGCTTGAGAAAGCCTTCATTTACTAGGAAACACGAGTGATCTACTGGCCCGGAATGGCAAAGCTCCTGGGATTCTTCGTCCTCGGAGTCTCGGCATGTCTGATTATCCCCCTGGGATACGCCCTGTTCCATGCTGATGCCGGTGCCGCTCCCCTGCTTTGGTCGTTCCTGATCGGAACCGCTTTGGGCTCGGGCAGTCTACTTTTGATCCGGACCGAGGTCTATGAGGTCGGACGCAAGGAAGGCATCCTGTTCGTCGTACTGGCCTGGGTTGCCGCCGTGACGGTGGGAGGGCTCCCTCTCTATTTCTCACCCCATGTCGACAGTTTCGCCGATGCGATCTTTGAATCGGTGTCGGGTTTCACCACCACGGGGGCAACAATCCTGACCGATATCGAGGCCGTCCCCGAAAGCCTGCTCCTCTGGCGTGCGATGACTCACTGGATCGGCGGAATGGGAATCATTGTTCTTGGGATCGCGATCCTGCCTCTCGTCGGAACCGGAGGTATGGAACTCTACCGGGCAGAATTCTCAGGAGCCCGTTCCGAAAAACTCAAGCCCCGTATCGCCGAAACCGCCCTTTCGCTCTGGAAGATCTACGTTGCATTCACGCTAGCCGAATACGTCGCCTTGCGACTGGCGGGAATGTCCGCATTCGATTCGGTCTGTCACTCCTTCGCGACGATGGCAACCGGAGGATTCTCGACTCGTGGGATCAGTATCGAAGCCTACCAGAGTCCATTGATCGAATCCATCATCGTGGTCTTCATGATCATTGCCGGAATCAACTTCACCCAGCATTACAGGCTCCTGGTGGAACGGAAACCTCGATCGTTTTTCAGCGACGCCGAAATCCGTGCCTATGGACTGGTGATCCTGCTGTCTACAGCCGCCATCACGGTCTCCCTCTATCTCAGCTCAAAAGCCAGTATTGTTGATGCATTTCGCCTTTCCATCTTTCAGGTTGCCTCCATCATCACCACGACTGGCTTCTCCTCGACCGATTTTGAACAGTGGACCCCCTTTGCAACCTTCATCCTTCTGGTCCTGATGTTCATCGGAGGATGTACAGGATCGACGGCAGGAGGAATGAAAACCGCTCGAATTGCCCTGCTGCTGAGAGTCGTGGGGCGCGAATTCAAGAGAATGACCGAACGGCGCGGCATCTTTGCGGTCCGGTTCGGCGGCAGAGCGGTTTCGGAAAACACCGTACAAAGCGTTCTCAACCTGGTGTATCTCGCATTTATCATCAATTTCGCGGCCTGCATCTGTCTGACAGCCCTCGGCCTGGACCTGATTACCGCGTTTTCGGCTGTTGCTGCATCGATGTTCAACATCGGTCCGGGACTGGGGACGGTGGGCCCCGCCGAGAACTACCATCACCTTCCTACTCTGGCGAAATGGGTACTGAGTTTCTGTATGCTCGCCGGCCGGCTCGAGTTCTACACCGTTTTCGTAATAATGACACCGATGTTTTGGCGAAAATGACTACCGGTAGACTTTGACACGATTCCCCTGAGATGGGTATAATTCCGTCTTTTCGTAGGTTACAGCATTTCTGTAGGTAGAGGACTGGCCGGTAGTCGCGCCAGTGAAGATACGAGGAAATTCGATGTACGCAGTTATCGATTCTGGTGGTAAACAGTACCGTCTGAACGAAGGCGACGTGATTAACGTCGAACGGCTCAATGGATCCGTCGGCGACGAAGTCGTTTTCGAAGACGTCCTGCTTTTGGGAGGCGGTGAAGAAGCCGCTGTCGGAACACCGCACGTTCAGGGCGCCCGGGTTTTGGGAACAATCGTTGATCAGAAGAAGGGTGACAAGGTCATCGTCTTCAAGTTCAAACGCCGGAAGATGTACCGGAAGAAGCAGGGACATCGCCAACTCTTGACTTCGGTGAAGATCGAATCGATCGAAGCCGCTGGCTCGACCGCTCCCGCGAAGAAGGCGGCCGCGAAGGCGAAGACCGAAACGGCTCCAAAGGCGGCCCCGAAAGCAAAGGCCGAAACGGCTCCAAAGGCGGAAAAGAAGGCAGCCAAGAAGCCGGCCGCTAAGAAGCCCGCTGCCAAAAAGGCTCCCAAGAAGACTGCGAAAGCTGAAGAAAAGCAGGAAGAATAACCATGGCACATAAGAAAGGTCTGGGAAGTTCCAAGAACGGA
>CP070717.1:5109862-5129382 GCA_020350445.1 Acidobacteriota bacterium
CAACATTCAGTGAGGACTCTTCCTGGGTTGCATTTACTGTCGTTCCCGAGTTCCTGGAACTTGAAAAGTGGGAAAGCAGCAGCGGAAAGGGCAAGGAAGAGAGGAAACCGCGGCCCGGTCTCGCCTGGAAAGACGTTCGCGGAGGGGAGTGGATCCTCGTTGAACGGGTGGAAGAGTACGCCTTTTCGAAGGACTCCCGGTGGATTGCCTACCGTCACTTCGCCGAGGCGAAGCCAACGCAGAACACCGATGAAGAGGACGAGCAGAGAGAAGATCGCTCCAAACCGGGGACGACATTGGTACTGAGAAGGCTCAGTGACGGCTATCAGTTCGAGACGGCAGGTGTTACCGGATTCTCTTTCGACTCCGGATCCAGCTTTCTGACCTATGCGGTTCGGATGGAGGATGGTGAGGCGAACGGAGTTTACCTGCTCGAACTTGCGGACGATGGGGTCAGCCCCAAGGCGCTGGCCCAGCGGAAGGGGGGCTATTACAGCTGCCTGACCTGGAGTAAGGAAGGTAGCCGCTTCGGGTTTCTCGAGGCCGATTCGGAGAAGTCACCAGCCAGAATCCGCACCTGGGATGGGGTCGGTTCTGTGGGGACGGTGAGCCCTCAGCTGAACCCGGGCTGGATCATTCCGGGGAAGAACGATTTGACATGGACCCGAAGGGGGGAGCGGCTGTTCTTCGGGATCAGGCCCCAGGGCCCCGAGGAATCCCGTCCCGTCGAAGAAGGGGAAAATCAGCAGGAAGAAGCGACGGATGCCTACAGCCGGGATGCCATTCTGAAAGATCGAGGAGTCGATGTCTGGCACTGGAATGATCCCCTGATAATTTCGCACCAGAAGAAGCGCTGGGATGAGGTGAAGGAGAAGACCTACCTGGCGGTATTCGATGTCGCGTCCGGGCAGTCTGTCTCGTTGGGTGACGAGGACTTGCCGGATGTCCAGGTCAGTGAGAATCCAACGACGGCTCTGGGTACCTCGGATGTCCCGTATCAGAAGGAAGTCACGTGGTCCGGGCGGTTCTTTGATGCCTATGTTGTGGAACTCGCGAATGGGAAGCGATTGTCGTTCGCCCGGCACCTGGCCGAACGGCCCTCCCTGTCTCCGCTGGGCAAATACGCTGTCTTCTATGACAATGAACACTGGTATTTGCTTGATGTTTCAAGCAGTCAGATTGTGAACCTGACCTCCCGTTTGGAAGTACCTTTTGCTGACGAGGACCACGACCGACCGCGGGCTGCTCCAAGTTACGGGGTGGCGGGATGGATCGAGGATGATTCTGCTGTTCTGATCTACGACAAGTTTGACCTCTGGCGCTTTCCGACCAACGGTGATCCGGCCACGAACGTGACCGGCGGCTATGGCCGGCAGAACAAGATCATCTTCCGTATTCTCAAGACCGATCCAGAACAGGAATCGCTGAAGGCTGGACAGACGCTGTTGCTGTCCAGTTATCGGGACCTCGAGAAGAATCATGGGTTTTACTCGGGCTCGGTCGAGGGCGAAGGTGTGGAGAGGCTTCTCGAAGAAGAGAAGAAGTTTGTCTTTCTTGGCCAGGCTAAAGAGGCTGACCGGCTGATCTTCAGCCGGGAAGACTACAACGAGTTCCCCGATGCCTGGGTCGCGGATAAAAAGTTCAGCCAGCCCAGGAAGTTGACCGATCTCAACCCCCAGATCAAAGACTTTGTCTGGGGAGAGGCGGAACAGGTCGAGTGGAGGAGTACGGATGGCTTTCCACTTCGAGGCGTATTGATCAAACCGGGGAACTTCGAAGAAGGGAAGCGATATCCCGTACTGGTCTACTACTATCGCTTCTACTCGCAGCGACTGTATGAATTCAATCAACCGGTGGTCAATCATCGACCCTGCTTTCCTCTTTATTCCAGCAACGGCTATGCCGTCTTCCTGCCCGACATTCACTTTGAGATCGGCCGGCCCGGGTTCTCCGCAACCAAGAGCCTGCTTCCCGGTGTCCAGAAGCTGATCGATATGGGTGTTGCCGATCCTGATGCCATCGCTCTGCACGGCCATTCCTGGAGCGGGTATCAGACGGCTTATGTCGTCACGCAGACGGACCGCTTCAGGGCAGCGATTGCCGGAGCTCCCGTCTCGAACATGACATCTGCCTATGGAGGAATACGGTGGGAATCGGGTCTGGCTCGCCAGTTCCAGTACGAACAGACGCAGAGCCGGATGGGGGGTAGTCTCTGGGAATACCCCGAGCGCTACCTGGAGAACTCTCCACTGTTTTTTGCCGATCGAATCAATACACCGCTCTTGATCATGTTCGGTGATGAAGATGGCGCCGTTCCCTGGTACCAGGGAATTGAGCTCTACCTCGCTCTCCGGCGCCTGGAAAAGGACGCCGTCTTCCTGCAGTATCGAGGGGAAGGGCATCATCCGGCGAAGTATCCGAACAAGCTCGACTATGCGATCAAGATGAAGGAGTACCTGGACCACTACCTGAAGGGCGAGGCTGCTCCCGAATGGCTGAGTAAGGGGATTCCCTACAGCGGGAAGTAGCGCTCGAATCCCGATTCTGGGGCTTTGGAGAAAGAAAGTCCTTGACTCTCCCCTTGGGGGAGCCTCTAGGCTGTTTCTTGAGGGAGATAGGCCAGATGTTCACCATAGGGGAGTTTTCAAGGATTACGGGCCTCACAATCAAGACGATCAGGCTTTATCACGAGAAGGGGCTGATCATTCCCCGCCGGGTCGATGAGTGGACGAACTATCGTTATTACGACACCGAGAACGTTGAACAGGCCCGCGCGATTCGATACCTGCGAGAACTGAATCTGCCGCTGTCTGAAATCGGTGAGATTGTAGGCTCTTTCACGGACGATGCCGAACTCCTCGATTCCCTGGTAACACATCGGGCCAGGATCGAGAGGCAGCTGAGCCAGTTGCGCAGCGTTCAGCGTTCGATTGACGAGATCATAGCGCGGGAACGGGAGTCCCGGGCGGTGGCCCTCAATCAGGACAGGGTGGCCGAAGAAAGGACCCTCGAAGACGTGACAATTGCCAGCGTGCGCTGGAAGGGGAAGTATGCGGACTCGGGCGTTGCCTTCTCGCGGCTCTTCAAGCGTGCCTACCGTCACGCGAAGAGCAAGCCGTTTAATCTCTACCACGATGAGTGCTTCAAGGAAGACGATGCGGACATCGAGTCCTGTGTTGTCGTGGGGCCGGGGATCTCTTCAATCGACGGTCTCAATGTCCGGCAGCTTCAAGGGGGTCCTTGCGTCAGCCTGGTCTTTCGCGGTTCCTATGACCAGCTCGAGATTCCCTACACGCGATTGACAGAGTACGTGCACGAGAACGGTCTGAAGATTATTTGTCCCATCCGGGAGATCTACCTCAAGGGCCCTGGGGTGATCTTTCGAGGTAACCCTAAGAACTATTTGACCGAGATTCAATTCTTGGTCGAGGAGGTCAGTGATGGAAAAGACGGATTTCAAGAAGGAACTTAAACATCTTTACAGGGCCACACAAAAGATCCAGGAGGTCGATGCAGGTACCGGGAAGTTCCTGGTGATTGATGGCAAGGGAGCCCCGGGTGGCGAGGCTTTTGAGGGGGCGATGCAGAAACTCTATGGAACGGTCTACACCCTGAAGTTTGGGCTGAAGCACGCGGGTGTCATGGATTTCGCCGTCTGTAGCCTGGAAGGACTCTACTTCGACGATCCTCGTGAAGTCTCGATGGAGGAATGGAGTTGGCGCATGATGGTACGGGTGCCCGACGCGGTCAAACAGAACCATCTCTCTGAAGCCCAAGCCGATCTGAAGGATCGTAAGGGTGTGGATGCTTCGGACGTCAAGCTCGAACAGTTCAAGGAAGGGCGATCGATCCAGATCCTTCATCTCGGTCCGTACGATCAAGTGGGTCCCACCTACGAGAAGATGGAGGAGTTCATGATCGAGAATGAACTGACCTGTAACGGAGCGGCCCACGAGGTCTATCTCAGCGACCCGAGGAGAACCGCGCCCGAACGGATCAAGACCATCGTTCGACTGCCGATTAAGTAAGGAGAACCGCGAGGGCGCAAAGACGCCAATCGGTCATTAGGGTTTGGATCGAGGCGGATTCTCCTGCCGGGACCTGAACTGAACAAGAGCCTCCCGACCCAACCCAGTATTGTTTGCGTCTTGGCGCCTTAGTGGTGAACCTCTTATTTCTTCAGCCTTTTTGCCACAACCTGGGCGGGGTGGAGGGCCTTCTTCCCGGCAAAATGTTCGATCTGGGAGCGGCAACTGAATCCGGAGACGACAATCTCAAGATCAGGATCGGCGTTTCGGACGGCCGGCAGCAGGTGCCGTTCGCCGATCTTCTCCGAAAGCTCATAGTGTTCGCTCTCGTAACCGAATGATCCCGCCATTCCACAACAGCCGTCGGGCACTTCCTTCTGCTCAGCTCCCGGGACGAGCTGGAGGAGGTGCTTGAGCCCATCCGAGCCGATCAATGCCTTCTGCTGGCAGTGTCCGTGGACGAGAAAACGCCCTCCGGCATCGTGAAGCTGCCCGGCGAGCCTGGCTCCGTTCTCATCGCTCAGAACATACTGCTCGAGTGTGGTGACTCGTTGGGCCAGGGTTTGAGCCTCTTCCTTCGGATCCACGAGGTCGGGGTAATCGTCCTTCAAGGTCGAAAAGCAGCTGGGCTCGAGAACTATCACCGGGGCATCTTCGCTGCCAAACCGTTCCAGTTCACGGAGGAAATGATTGCCGTTTTCCTTGGCTTCAGCCAGTTTTCCAGCTGAGATCAATGGACGGCCACAGCAGCCCTGGTGGAAAAGCCTGACCTTCTTCTTGAGAGCGCTGAGGATCTCAATCGCGGCCTTTCCAACCTCTGGATCGTAGAAGTTAACAAATGTATCAGCGAAGAGAATCACTGTTCCATCGGCATCAGCCGGGGCTCGATACTCCCTCCGGTACCACTCAGTCAAGGGTGTCACCGCCAGTTCGGGCAGCTTCCTTCGCCGGTCAATGCCGGCATTTCTTTCGAGGAACCAGCGGACCGGTTTGCTGTTGATCAGAGCGTTGGCCAACCGGGGAAATCGACTGCCCAGTTCTGAACTCCTTCGAGTCGCAGCAACCATCTTCTTTTCGAGAGGGTAGCCATGCTTGCCGTAATAATGTGCCAGGAACTCCGCTTTCATCTTCGCCATGTCCACATTGGACGGGCACTCCGATTTGCAGGCTTTGCATTCCAGGCAGAGATCGAGCACATCGTGCAGCCGCTTGCTGGTGAAGGCGTCAGGCCCCAGGTCACCGGCAATCGCGGATCGCAAGGCATTTGCTCTTCCCCGGGTCGAGTGCTCTTCGTCCCGAGTTGCGATATACGAGGGGCACATGGTTCCAGCGAGCGACTTCCGGCACTGGCCGACGCCGGTGCACATCTCGATTGCCAGATCAAACCCACCTTCTTCACCAAACCGGTAGAAGGTCTTGGGGAAGTGGGTCTTGTAGTTCGGATTGATCCTCAGATTCTCGGTCATCGGAGGCGGGTTGACAATCTTGCCCGGATTCATGATCCCAGCGGGGTCAAAAATCGCCTTTACCTGGCCGAAGGCCTCGGTGAGTTCGTCGCCGAAGAACTCTCTGATCTTGTAGCTTCTCACGAGGCCGTCACCATGTTCCCCGCTCCAGGAACCACCGTAGTGTTGGACGAGTTTGAAGGTCTCATTCGAGATCCTTTGCATGATCTCGACATCCTCCTTCTGCTTCAGGTTGAGCAGCGGACGAACATGGATGACACCGACGCTCGCATGGGCGTACATCGCGAGTTGGCGGTTCTGGCGTTTGCAGAGGGCCTGGATTTCAGCGATATAGTCGGCCAGATGCTCGACAGGGATTGCCGAGTCCTCGATGAAGGGGAGAGGTTTGAAATCCCCTTTGATCCCGAGCATCACCCCCAGGGCGTTCTTGCGTACCTGCCAGACGACCTGCTGGCTGGCAGCTGTCCAGGCTTCATGGACGTGAAAGACCTTGTCTCGAATGATCGGATCGGCCTTCATGTTTTCAAACTGGGTCTTCAGTTCTTCGCCACTATCACTGGCGAACTCAACCATCAAGACCGCTTCGGGACTCCCCTGGATGAACTGGCGGCTCAGTTTGGAAACGACTGGGTTCTGCTTGCCCAGTTCGAGTCCGTAGTGATCCAGGATCTCCACAGCTGATGGCGAGTGCTTCAGAATTGCCGGGACGGTTCGAATGGCTGTCAGCAGGTCATCGAAGTGGAGGACCGCCAGCGCCCGGTTCTTCGGGATCGGCTCGAGGTTCAGCTTCGCTTCGGTGACCACGGCGAGAGTACCCTCTGAGCCCACCAGGATCTTGGCCAGGTTGAACTTGTCCTCGTCCAGCAGTTCATCCAGGTTGTATCCACTGACCCGACGCATCACCTTGGGGAACTTTTCGATGATCCGCTCACGATTCTGTGAGACGATCTGTCGTATTCCTCGATAGATCTTCCCTTCTCCATTTTTCGACTGGCACTTCACCTCGAGTCCATCCCGATCGAGAGCCCCGAAGGTGTAGAGATGCCCATCTGGAAGTACAGCCGAAATCTCGAGTACATGATCGACGGTCTTTCCATAGCGAACGGAACGGACCCCGGAAGAATTGTTTCCCATCATCCCGCCGACATTTGCCCGACTGCTGGTGGCAACATCAGGGGCAAAGAAGAGCCCTTTAGCTGCGAGTTGATCGTTCAGGTTGTCGAGGACAATACCCGGTTGGACCCGGACCCACCGTTCCTCACAGTTCAACTCGAGGATCCCATTCATGTATTTCGAACAGTCGACGACGATGCCTGTTGTCACGGTCTGCCCGGCCAGGCTTGTTCCACTGCCGCGCCCCATCAATGGAATCCGGTTGCGGGCTGCGAACTGGACCGTCTTGATGATATCCTCCGCGTCTTTCGGAGTGACAATGGCCAGCGGCTTGAGCTGGTACAGACTCGCGTCGGTACTGTAGAGGTGGCGGGACATTTCATCCGTCATCACCTCTCCACGGATCTGGGTGGCCAATTCCTGGAACTGGGAAGAGAGTTCTGATTCGTTCATTGAGGGTAAATCTATCATGGGCCGCGGCGATCAGAAATCCCTCTCTTTCAGAGGTGCGAAACCGCTCGCTACAGGTGCTTGGGGTAAAATACGACGCTGTTTTGTCGAATCAATTAAAATCCGATCATCAAAGACCCATGCACCTCACGGTGAAGTCCGTTCACCTGGACCAGCGGTTCGTCCGGCTGCTCGGGTGCTTTCTAACTATTCTCACCCTGTTGTTCGCCGGCTGCTCTGGAACAGGTGACGGCCCGGAGAACCTGGAATATACCGATGAGCCCGGGATGGAAACGGTCGCCGTTCTTGAAACGAGCCGGGGTGCCATTACGATCGGCTTCCTCGCTGAGGATGCCCCCGAACACGTCCGGAACTTCATTCGCCTTTGCGGAACGGGTTTCTACGATGGGACCATGTTTCATCGTGTGGCTCCAGGCTATCTCATTCAGGGGGGAGATCCTCTCAGCCGTGACGACGACCCCGAAAACGATGGAACGGGCGGATACTCCCACAACGGACCGGGGACTTCTCTGGAGCCTGAGTTCAACGGGCGGCATCATTCCCGCGGAACGGTTTCGATGGCCCGCTCAGGTTCGCCCGACTCGGCGGGTTCTCAGTTCTTTATCATGCTGACCGCCGATTCTGAACTGGATGGTAAATACACCGCCTTTGGAGAAGTACGCGAGGGTATGGAAGTTGTCGAAGAAATCGCTCAGCAGCCCGGGAACGCCGTAAATGACGTGGGTGGTGTCATGCCCCGGAAGCCGCAGGTCATCGAGCAGTGCCGGATTGAGAATCGACCGGTGCAGACCTCAACGGCTGCGGGAAGCGATCCGCAATGAGAACACTCGCGGGATGGCTGCTCCTCATTCTGAGTCTGAGCTGCGTGACTGCCCCCGAGGAACGAAAGGGGAACAGAATGGCAAGAACCGTTGACACAGCCAGGGATCCTCATTCTTATTCCCGGCCGCATGAGGTCGCTGTTGAACATCTCGACCTGAGACTAGATCTCGATTTCGAACGCCAGGTCATGAGGGGGACCGCGCACTTTAAGTTGGACCGGAGAGCGGATTCCGATCAAGTCGTGCTGGATATCATCGGGCTGGAAATCCATTCTGTGACCCGAGGGGCCGGGGAAGGCTCAGCGGAGCCGGCTTCCTACCAGATCGGGGAAAGCCGTCCGGTTCTGGGTTCTCCACTTTCGATCGAACTGACGGAGGATAGCGATTGGGTCGAGGTCGAATACTCCACCAGCCCGGAAGCGGAAGCTCTCCAGTGGCTGACCCCTGAGCAGACCACCGATAAGAAGGCCCCGTTTCTGCTGACCCAGTCACAGCCGGCTCTGGCCCGAACCTGGATTCCCTGCCAGGACACCCCGTCGGTCAGGATGACCTATACCGCTGAAGTGACGGTCCCTCAGGGTTTGATGGCCCTGATGAGTGCCGAGAACCCGGTGACGGTCGCGGAGGATGGACGGTACCGGTTTAAGATGCTTCAGCCGATTCCTTCCTACCTGATCGCGCTGGCGGCGGGAGTCCTGGAGTTTCGGGAGTTGGGGAGTCGTAGCGGAGTCTATGCAGAACCGTCCGTGGTCGAGAAGGCCGCCTGGGAATTTGCCGATACCGAACAGATGATCGATGCGGCGGAGCGTCTGTACGGTCCCTATCTGTGGGAGCGCTACGATATGATCGTCCTCCCGTCCAGCTTTCCTTACGGAGGGATGGAGAATCCGCGACTGACCTTTCTGACGCCGACAAT
Source organism: Acidobacteriota bacterium (assembly GCA_020350445.1). Classification (GTDB taxonomy): domain Bacteria; phylum Acidobacteriota; class UBA6911; order RPQK01; family JAPXNP01. The sequence goes on from CP070717.1 coordinate 5,118,678, forward strand.
TCTTGCCGGGGACCGGTCCCTGGTTTCGCTCGTTGCCCATGAACTCGCCCACTCCTGGTCGGGGAATCTCGTCACCAATGCGAACTGGAACGACTTCTGGCTTAATGAAGGCGTCACCTCCTATATCGAACAGCGGATTATGGAAGAACTGTTCGGGAGGGACGTCGAGGCGATGCTGGCGGCACTGGCTTTGGATGGTCTGGTCAAGAAGGTGGACGAATTGGGGCGGGATCACCTCGACACGCGCCTTCAGCTCGACCTGGAGGGACGCGATCCCGATTCCAAGGTCAGTGAGATTGTTTATGACAAGGGACAGTTCTTACTGAGAGCGCTGGAACAGGCCGTCGGGAGAGCGGAATGGGATCGGTTCTTAAGAGGATATTTCAAGGCTTTCGCTTTTCAGAGTGTCACCACGGGGCAGTTTATGGCTTATCTCGAAGAGCACCTGGGATCGACCAGTGCTGAAGCGCTCAGAGAAGTGAACGCCCAGCAGTGGGTCCACGGTACGGGGTTGCCGGAGAACTGTCCCCGAATCGAATCCGAAGACCTGACCCAGGTCGAGAAGTCGCGGAGGGCCGTGTTGGCGACCCGAAAGGTCGACGATCTGAATCCTGAAGGCTGGATGACGCAGCATTGGCTGATCTTCCTGGGCGGGCTTTCAGGTGAAATCGATCCGCCGCTGATGGAAGCACTCGATGCCAGGTTCGATCTGAGTGAGTCGGGAAACTCGGAGATCACAGCCTTGTGGTCGCAGCTGGCGATCAGTAGTTGGTACGAGCCCGCCTTCCCCAGGCTGGAGAGATTCCTGGAGGAGCAGGGCCGCAGAAAGTTCTTGAAGCCGCTCTACGAGGAACTTGTCAAAACTCCTGAAGGAAGGGAATTTGCGGCTCGGGTCTACCGTGTCGCGCGTCCGCGATATCATCCAATTTCTCAACGGACGATCGATGAGATTATGAATTGGGGGGAAATGGAAGCCTCCAAACGATGACGTTACCCTACGAGTACATCAACGATGCATTGCACGAGAGACGTGAGCGAGTCTTTCTGGTTCTGACCTCCCTGTTCATCGGCTCGCTTGCGATGCTCAATATCCTGGGTATCTCGAGATTTGTCGATCTCAGCTTCTCGGTGGGATCGCTGACCATCCCCTTCTCCGTGGCTGTCGGAGTTCTCCCCTATCCCCTCACCTTTCTTTGCACCGACTTTATTAGTGAACTGTACGGTAGGAAGCGAGCTAACTATGTCGTGTTGATGGGGTTCATGGTGAACCTCTGGATCGTTCTGATCCTCTGGGTCGGGGGATCACTGCCGGGGTTTGAGCCGGTCGACCCTGGTTCAGGGGAGATTATTCGCGATGCGGCGGGAAGGCTCCCGGTCTTCTTTGAACTACGGGCCCTGACCTTCGGTGCGGTTGCCGCATCGATGATCGCCTATCTTTCGGCCCAGTTTTGCGATGTCTACATGTTTCATTTCTGGAAGAATCTGACCGGTGGGCGCCATCTCTGGTTGCGGAACAACGGGTCAACCCTGGTCAGCCAGTTGGTGGATACGGTCTCGGTGATCCTGATTACTCACTTCTACGCCAAGGCCCTTCCGGTCGATCCGGAGCGTGATCTTTGGCCGCAACTCCTCTTCTTTGTCGCTTCCGGCTATATTTTCAAGGTGGTGGCTGCGCTTCTCGATACGGTCCCTTTTTACTGGGGAGTACGCTGGTTTTCGGCCTATTTGCAGCTTGATCCGGCAAAGGAGCACGGTGAAGAGTTGGCTGGGGAACCGTCGGAATGAGCATGATCCAAGACCCGATGGCGGTGTTTGCGGTGTGTGCACTCCTGTGTGCACTTGTGTTCTGGAGTGCACAGCAGGATTGGGCGAAGGCGTTCTACCGGGTCGTTCCCTCGGTGGTGCTGGTGTATTACCTGCCCACACTTTCGACGACATTCGGGATCATTCCGACATCTTCCCCGGTTTACGACTGGATGCGGGATTATCTCTTGCCTGCGAGTCTGTTCATCTTGATGATGACTGCCGATGTCCGGGCGATCTTTCGAATTGGCCCGAAAGCGTTGGTGGTCATGCTCAGTGGGACCCTCGGGGTGATCATTGGGGGGCCGATTGCCTTTCTGATCTTCAAGAGCTGGCTCGACCCCGATTCCTGGAAGGCACTGGCAGCTCTTTCCGGAAGCTGGATTGGGGGAGGCGGCAACTTCGCCGCGATCAAGGAGTCGGTCGGGGCTTCTGATGCATCGATCGGGCCGATCATCATCGTGGATACCGCGGTAGGTTACACGTGGACGGGGATTCTCCTTTTCCTGGTGAACTTTCAGAAGCGCTTTGACACCTGGCTGCGGGCCGATTCCGCGATCTTTGCCGAACTCAACGAACGGCTGGCTTCCTTTCAGGAGAGGACTTCGAGGCCGATCCGTGTCGCTGATGCACTGGCGACGGTTGCGCTGGGCTTTCTGGGTGCGGTCCTCTGCCGTGAGCTGGGCATGTGGCTTTTCGAGGCGACCGATCCGGTGCTGATGGGGATAGCGCCGAGCCTGGCTTCGATCTTCTCGATGTTCACCTGGATGGTCATTCTGATTACAACGCTGGGCATTGGATTGTCTTTCACCCGACTGCGCCGGGTTGAAGATGGTGGTGGGTCGAAGATCGGTTATGCCGCGCTTTACCTGTTCCTTGCTTCTCTGGGGGCAAAAGCGGATTTGGCGGGCCTCCTGTCGGCCCCGATTCTGCTGCTCGTCGGAGCGGTCTGGATCGCTTTTCACGTTATCTTCCTGTTTGCGGCAGCGCGTCTCCTCAGGGCGCCGCTGTTTCTGGTTGCAGTGGGTAGCCAGGCGAACATCGGAGGTGCTGCGACGGCCCCCATCGTTGCCTCTGCGTTTTACGAAGCCCTGGCTCCCGTTGGGCTGCTGATGGGTGTCATGGGCTACCTGGTCGGCACTTATGGCGGGCTGCTTTGTGCCTTCCTGCTGCGCCTGGCGGCGTCCTGACCTCGCTGTCGCGAAATGCTTGGCATTCCGATCTCTTTTGTGAAATAACTTGTTAATGATCTCCTCTTCGATCCGTTCTTGATAGTGGATGCAAAACGGAAGGATTGGAGCCGTGCAAGTATTAGCGACCTACACACCCGGCATGGAAGATCAAGCGGTCATATCGAAGTTGTTCCAGGAGCATCACCGGATGGTGATCCAGGCGGCGTACCGAGTGACCGGCCGTGCCGAAGACGCTGAGGATGTTCTCCAAACGGTATTCATGCGATTGATCAAGCGGGATAACCTGCCGGACCTCTCTGAGGGTTCCGGCCCTTATCTGCGTCGTGCTGCTGTCAATGCCGCAGTGGATATTGTCCGGTCCAGAAAGGCAGCTTCGGTTCCGCTGGAATCGGTGGTTGACTTTCTGGTTGACCGAGGGGCGCAACGGCCCGATCAAGTCCGTTCTGCTGCGGAACTCAGAGGTTGGCTTCGTGAGGCGGTCTCCCGCCTCAATGACCGCGCCGCTGAGATCTTCACCCTTCGATTCATCGAGGGGGCCAGCAATCAGGAAATCGCGGATCTTCTGGAAACCTCACCCGGAACGGTCGCTGTGACGATTCATCGCGTCCGGACCCAGCTCCAGGCGAGTCTCCAGTCGTTCCTTGGAGGGATGCAATGAGTGACGAAAAACGAAACAACGAACAACTTCTAGACCTTGCGATCGATGCTGTTCGCGCCGACGAACTTGCGCCCGAACAGGTTCAAAAGATCGCAGATCGTGTGTGGAACCGGCTTTCGGAAGATGCGGGGGAATCGACCCATGAGTCGGTTCGAATCCGTGGATGTGCCGATTTTCAGGCTTTGATCCCGGCCTACATCGAGGGAGAGCTGTCACAGGCACGTACCCTTTTGCTCGAAGACCATACGCGCGAGTGCATTCCCTGCCGGAAGGCGATGACGGCGGCACGGACGAAAAACGTGCAGCAGGTTGCCTTCGAGCGGAAGCGGAAGTCCTTCAGCCCCTGGCTCAAGTGGGGGAGTGTGGCGGCCACGATAATGCTCGCGGCCGTGCTGGTCCAGTGGGGGATCTATTCCGGTCTTTTCCCCGGTGTTTCGAGTGTAATGGCTTCAGTCGATGGCTATACCGGTCAACTCTTTACCTTGGATGACAATGCCCTCAAGCCTCTGGCTGCGGGAGAAGCGATCAATGTTCGTCAGACCGTCCGAACCGCCAAGGGGTCGGGTGCCGTTCTCGAATTGACCGATGGCTCCCGCGTGGAACTGGCAGAGCGGACGGAAGTTGCCCTGGTCGCAGGCTGGTCCGGTACGACGATCCAGTTGCAGCGTGGAAATGTCATCATCGAGGCTGCGGATCAGGGAAGCGGACGTCTCTTTGTCTCCACCGGCGACTGCCGGGTGGCTGTTAAGGGGACCGTCTTCTCCGTGGCCCATGGTGTCCAGGGTTCTCGGGTTTCAGTACTGGAAGGCGAGGTCTGGGTCGAAAAGGGCGGTGAGAACACGGTATTGACTCCGGGACAGCAGTACGCTTCTCAGAAGAGGCTGGCCCCGGTTGCCCTGGCCGAAGATTTTGCCTGGAGCCAGAAGGCGGAGAAGCATCTGGCGCTTTTGAGTGAGCTCTCGGCTCTCAATAAGGATATTCAGCGAGCCACCTATGGCGCGCAGTTGCGCTATACGACCGATCTAGCCGGGCTGTTACCCGAGGGAACGGTTGTTTATGCGGCTTTTCCGAATATCAGTTCGAATCTGGATGATCTTTATCAGCAGTTCCTCGCCAGGGTCCAGGCGAGCCCGGCACTGCAGGGTTGGTGGGCGGACGCGATGGCTGAGGAAGATGGCCCGGCCAAGCTCGAAGAGTTGCTTGCCAAGGTCAGTGCTCTGGGTGGTGAATTGGGTGACGAGATTGTCCTTGCGGTTGTTCCGGGTACGGCGGAAGGTGAGGCTGGACCGGTGGTGCTGGCGCGAGTCTTGAATGCCGAGACTCTGCGAGCCCTGGCCCAGGCTGAAGTGGATGCCGTCAATGCGAAGATTCAGGCTGATCCGGTGGTCTTCGTGATCGACGATCCCTACTCTGTGGCGGAAGACGCAAAGGGAGTCTTTATCCTGATTCAGTCCGATCTCATGGCCGTTTCTCCCTCGGTGCCGCTGCTCCGACAGATCGTTGACGGCAATGGTGGTTTTGAAGCGTCGCGATTCTTCCAGACGGTCGCTTCGAGCTATGCCAGCGGTGTCGACTGGCTGTTTGCGGTCAACATGGAGAGAATGCAGACCTTGAAGACGCTTGGCGATCCAGAAGGAGCCGCTGAAGCGGAGGATATGAGTCTCGGCTACTTCGGGATCACTCAAGTACAGGATCTCGTCGTCGAACGGAAGCAGGCGCAAGGTGTTCCTGAGAACAGGGCTGTTCTGACCTACGCGGGAACAGGCTCGGGCCTGGCTTCCTGGCTGGCCAGTCCCGGGGCGATGGGTGGCCTGGAGTATGTCTCGCAAGACGCCAACCTGGCAACCGCCTTTGTCCTGAGCGATCCCGCTGGACTCGTTGATGACCTGTTGAACCTGGTCGAGCAGAATGATGCAACCGCCTGGGCCGACCTGGTCCAGTTCCAACTCGACCATGGTGTGAACATTCGCCAGGATATCGCTGCTCCGTTGGGTGGGGAGTTCATCTTCGCACTGGACGGACCGATGTTGCCGACACCTTCCTGGAAAGTGATCGTGGAAGTGTATGATGCGACGACCTTTGAACGCACCATTGCTCTCGCCATCGAGGAAGTGAATCGGAAAGCGATGGAGGAGGGAGTGCCTGGATTATCCTTCCGGCACGATGAGGTGGCCGGAATGAACTCCATCCGGGTGGATGCCACCGGTATGTCCTTCTACTACCGGTTCGTGGATGGGTACATGATCATGGCCCCCGATCCAGCGTTGATCACCCAGGCCGAGCAGTACCGTGCATCGCAGACGAACCTGGCGAATTCGCCGCGCTTCACCTCGCTGCTCCCACAGGACACCAACGTCAGTGTGTCAGCGGTCTTCTATCACAATCTGGCTCCGCTGGTGGAACCGATTCTGAACAGTCCGCTGGGTGCATCCCTTTCGCAGCTGAGTCCGGAAGGGCAAGCCTCTCTGAGCTCTCTGATCGGAAGCACGCCACCGATGCTGGTTTCGTTGTCCAGTCAGCCGGGTCGGATGACTGTGGCCTCGGGAGGAGATCTCGAGACGATGCTGTTGAACATGAGCACACTGTCTGCGCTGGGCGGGCCTGAAGGGATCTCCAAGGCTCTGCAAGGGCAGATGGTTACCCAGTAGTTGTTGACAATCGGCCGCGGGTCCGGTAATTACCGGCCCGCGGCATTTTGCTTATGAACCCCGTAATCGAGTTCGAAAAGTTGACAGTGCGCTTCGGGAATCTCGAAGCGCTCAAGGATGTGAGCGGCCGGTTCTCAGGCCGCTCAATTGGCTTGCTTGGCCCGAACGGAGCAGGGAAGACCACCATGATTCATACCCTGCTCGGCTTCTACCCTCCTGCGGGGGGAAGTGCCCGGATCTTCGGAAAGGACATCGTGCAGGATGCCCGGGAGATCAAGGCGTTAATCGGGTATATGCCTGAGAATGATTCCTTCATCGCCGGAATGACCGCGGTTCGGTTTGTGGCAATGATGGCTGAATTGACGGGCATCCCGGCGAACGCGGCGTTGGAACGGGCCCATGAAGCTCTTTTCTATGTTGGGCTGGGAGAGGCGCGATACCGGACTGTAGAAACCTTCTCGCAGGGCATGAAGCAGCTGGTCAAGCTCGCCCAGGCGATTGTCCATGGTCCCCGCCTCCTCTTCCTGGATGAACCAACGAATGGACTGGATCCGCCGGCCCGCCTCCGGATGTTGAGATTGATACGCGAGATCACGGCGCACGCGGAGATGCACCTGGTGCTCTCGTCTCATCTTCTTCGGGACGTCGAGGAATGCTGTGAAGAGGTGCTGATTCTCAAGAAGGGAGAGGTGGCCGTCCAGTGCAATTTGGAAGAGGAAAGACGGTCGAACAAGAAGTTTGTCGAACTTGAGACGCGGGGGGATACCTCGCGTTTTATCGATGCCATTGAGCGATTCGGATGTGAATGGGCTCAGTCGGCTCCAAGACGTTACAAGATGGTTCTTCCGGAAGGACTCAAGATCTCTCAGCTTTACGAGGCGGCTTCAGAGCACGAGGTTCAGCTGCGGAAATTCACCTTCAAACGCGATTCCCTTGAAGATATCTTCCTCAAGGCGATGGGAAACGAGAATGGCAGTCTATAAACACTCTTATCGACGCTATGAAGGGGACTTGACTGCTCGGTGGCAGCGGTTGCTGGTTCTGCCGCGCTATGCCTATCGAGGGGTCTTTCAATCCCGCTTCTTCCTGATCTTTTTCGTGATCTGCTTGATCGTTCCGCTGGGGGCTGCTCTGTTGATCTATCTGCGCCATAACATTGGCGCGCTGGATCTGATGAATATCCCCGATGATGCCATCCTGCCGATCAATGCAACCTTCTTTGAATGGGTAATCCAGATCCAGGGATCCTTTGCCTTTCTCTTGACGGTCTTCGTTGGACCTGGCCTGGTATCGCCCGATCTGGTCAACAACGCATTGCCCCTCTACTTGAGTCGTCCCTTCTCCCGGACCGAGTATGTCGTCGGGAAGATGTCTGTGTTGATGATCCTGCAATCATGTGTCACCTGGGTCCCGCTTTGTGTCTTGTTCCTGCTGCAGGCCAGTTTGGCCGAGGGGAACTGGATCTCCGCAAATACCCGAATTCTGGTCGCGATCCTGCTCGGTTCCGCCGTCTGGATCCTTCTGCTCTCCCTTCTGGCGATGGCGATATCGGCCTGGGTTCGATGGAAGGCAATCGCCGGGGCATTGATGTTCGGGGTATTTCTCGTCGGTGCAGGTTTTGGCGAGACAGTCAGCGCACTCTTCAACACGAAGTGGGGCAGTCTCTTCAATATCTCATCGATGATGCAGGTCATCTGGGAATGGCTCTTTTTTGGAGGAGCCAGTGAAACTGGAGAGACTGTGAATCGGCTGGCTGCGGGCCAGGTTCCGGTCTGGAGTGCCTGCCTGGCACTCGTCGTTATAGGTTTGTGCTGCCTGTTCCTGCTTTCAAGGCGGATTCGGGCATATGAAGTTGTTCGGTGAGACCTTTCATGGAAAGTCGCGAAATTCGGTTCGAAAATGTCTCAAAGTTCGACGGTGAGGTTCTGGGAATCAACCGGGTTTCCCTGGCGATTCGACCGGGGATTACCGGCCTGGTCGGTCCTAATGGTTCGGGAAAGACCACGCTGATGAATCTCATGACGGGACTGCTCAGACCCACTCGAGGGAAGGTTTCAGTTCTTGGACTCAGTCCCTATGATCCGGAGCACCTGTTCCGCAACGTGGGCTACTGCACGCAGTTCGATGCATTTCCGAGAGGGACGACGGGCTTCCATTTCATTCAATCATTTCTTCGAATCCATGGCTTCACAGGTGCCGAGGCAACCCGATTGACCGAGGAGGCGTTGATCCGTGTCAAATTGACGGAGGCCGCCGACCGAAAGATCGCCGCCTACAGTAAGGGAATGAGGCAGAGAATCAAACTGGCCCAGGCGATCGCTCACAATCCGGGCATCCTGATTCTGGATGAACCGCTGAACGGTCTCGACCCGATGGCGCGGGCTGAGGTGATTGCCCTGTTTCGAGAACTCTCGGCGGACGGCAAGCATGTGATCATTTCGAGCCACATCCTCCACGAGGTCGACATGATTTCGGATCAAGTGATCATGATCAACGGAGGATATGTTGTGGCAGAAGGTGAGATCCAGGATGTCCGGAGCGAAATGCCGGAACATCCGATCCAGGTGCTGATTCGCTGCAGTGATCCCGGCCGTCTCGCGTCCCGACTCTTCCAGATGGACCATGTCGTCGAAGCGAAGATCCAGGCGGATCAGAAAGGTCTACTGATACGCACTCGGGATGCGGACCAGTTCTACCTGCGGCTGAATGAGGCGATTCTCGAGACCGGACAGGACATCGAAGCAGTCGCTCCGGCCGATGAAGATGTTCATTCGGTCTACCAGTACCTGATCGGATCCAACGGAGGTTCGACTTCATGAGTAGCGGGCATGTTCAAAAGATAAAGCAGTTACCCTGGGTTCTGTGGATACGCCAGGTGCAGGGGATCATCCTGTTTGAGCTGAGACGGAGTCTTACCCTGCGGCGGTCTCCCTTCGTCTACCTGCTGGCGCTCGCCCCGCTCGCACTCCTGTCTCTCCGGCTCTTCTTTCCGACAGAACAAGAGATTCTCGACGGTATCGGCGGAATCAATGTGATGTTTGCCATCATTTTCCGGGCCTTCTACTTGAGACTCGCCGTCTTCTTTGGGTGTGTCGGAGTCTTCATGCGCCTGTTCCGGGGAGATGTACTCGAGAAGACACTGCACTACTATTTCCTCACATCTGTCAGGCGAGAGATCCTGGTTGTTGGAAAGTACATCTCCGGCGTCCTTTTGAACTTCATCATCTTTGGAGGAAGTGTCGCTGTGGCCTTCTTCCTGCTCTACCTGCCGTCGGGCTGGGTGACTGTGGAGGAGTTTGTCTTCAAGGGACCGGGGATGGGCCATCTCTTTTCGTATGTGGGGGTGACCTTTCTCGCTTGTATCGGCTATGGTGCCGTCTTCCTCTTAATGGGGCTCTTCTTCAGGAACCCGATCGTTCCCGCATCGGTCATTCTGGGTTGGGAGTACATCAACTTCCTGCTGCCGCCCTATCTCAAGAAGATTTCCGTGATCTACTATCTGGAGTCTCTGTGTCCCGTACCGATTCCTTCGGGTCCAGTTACGATTTTGGCTGAACCAGCGCCCTTTTGGCTGGCGGTCCCCGGCCTCCTCGGATTGACCCTCGTTGTTCTCGTGATCGCCGGGCTGAAGATCCGGCAGATGGAGATCAGCTACGGAGAGGAGTAAAGACACTGCCTTGACAGGGCCTCCTTCAAAGTGCGATCAGTAAGTGGTAATGGCGAAGAAGGCGAAACGGACGGAGGGTAGCAGTCACCGTGAGAACGCCTGGAACGCGGTTTATGACCTCGTGCGGTCGATTCCCCCTGGCCGGGTGATGACCTATGGGCAGATCGCCCTCTGCATCGAACCGTTGAGTGCCCGAGCTGTCGGATGGGCCCTGAACTGCTGTCCCGAAGATGTGCCCTGGCAGCGTGTCGTCAACTCGCGAGGGGCCTGCTCGACCGATCGAATCGCCCATCTTCAAACCGGACTTCAACAGTCGTTGCTCGAGCGGGAAGGCATCGAATTCAACGAAAGGGGTCAGTTGGATCTGGCCCGTTATCGCTGGTACCCCGATTGACGCGGCCGTGGCGGAGAACTGGAACGCAACCGTCTCGGTTGCGAAGGGAATTCACCAAGGTGCCGAGACAATTCAAGTAGTAATTAAGCACCAAATTACTTACAATCATCAAATTCTAAGAGCCAAGGTTTCAAACCCAGGGTTGAGCAGCTATGCCTCCCCGTTTGAACCTTGCTGCTTGATGCTTAGAATTTGCCTGTAATTTGAAATTTGGACCTTAGTGCTTCACGAGTTCAATATCAGCGCATCTGCCACAAACACCGATCCCAGGCCGATTAAGGCGCCGATGATGACGTCGATGACGAAGTGGTAGCGTCCGTAGATGGAGCCGAACCACAGTCC